>NZ_JBBJLZ010000008.1:0-9752 GCF_037719805.1 Pedobacter sp.
CGAGAAGATATAACGCGTTACTGTCAATTGTTGTATGTGTAGCCCCGGTATCTAAAATCATTTTTAATTCATACTTGTTATCGATCTCAACATGCACAAGTATGAGGCCGATTTCAGGTTCTCTTTTAAACTTAAAGGTCATTTTTAATTCGGTTAAAAATGCCTGTAATTTTTCTTGTAGGCCTGAAAGATCCTGTATAAATCAATGTTATCTTGTCAAAGTTTGAAGTCTTGTCTCGACCAATGTAGCAAACTTCTTTTTTGTCCTTACTGTGAAAAAGGGGAACTCCTTCTAAAACGTCAATTTTACTATCACTCATAATAGGGTTTCCAAGTAAAACCCATTCGTCCGGATAAAGGCGTTTTATGTCTGCTATATTTAATAATTGCCCCATTAATTTGTTTTTGTAATTGTCACCAAAGTTACAATTATTAGTCCACAGATTCAGCCTCCTGGTTTGTCTTTACGTGACCGCCAACGTTCTAGGGCTTTGCGTTGTGATGGGAATCAGGGCTCGTCTGCCCAACCATTGTACAAAAGCCAAATTGAAATACTGAACTTGAACCCTTGTTCGTCAGCCCACCATAAAAACGCAAAACCCATGTAAGCCGTTCGTGCTTCTTCGGGGTCTTGTCCAATGATGTCTAAGTTATAAATTTTTCTGTTTCCACCAAGGTTCGTCTTTGTTGTTTGTTTGTTGCGAACTTTGATTGTTTGCCTGTGTCGGTTGATTTGTCGATTGTAAATTTTGATTTGTCAAATATTTAGTGAAATATAACCCCGTCCCTGGGATTCCCATTGTTATATACTTTCTCCCATTAGCAGAAACTCCCACTATAAAACCTGTAAATCCCCAACTCATTTTGACACCGCCTTTTGAAAGTGTTGTCCTCATTGGACCTAAACGAAATATTTTCCTAAATGTCCAACTCATGATTTAAATGCGTTTGAAATCCATGCACCTAAAATGCCACCACCAATTGCACCAATAAACCATAATTTTCCATTTGATGCCGCACCTATAATTACTGCTCCAATGATTCCAAAAACGATAGGAACAAGTATCCGTTCGATGAACTCCATATTGGAAATACAAATTAAGCTAGGTAATTCTGCTGATTTTTATAATTTTTAGGCAACAGTTCTTTGAGTTTATTGATTGGGTGTGATGATATGCGCTTAAGAACATCTTCAAGCCATGCTGAAGGCTCGACACCTTGTTTGTTGCAAGTGGCCAAAAGCGAATAAATCAAGGCAGCTCTTTGAGCTCCTTTATGTGAGCCAGCAAATAAGTAATTTTTTCGTCCGAGCGCAATTGGCCGGATGGCGTTTTCTGCGGCGTTGTTATCTATATGCAGTTCTCCATGATGAGCATAGATCATCAGTTGACGCCAACGGCTCAGGGCATAATTGACTGCTTTGCCCATGGTAGTGGAAGGCAGCACAGCATCTGGCGTTTTTTCTTGCCTGGGCATGTGTGCTATTAGCCACACATTAAAGGCTGTTAGCAATGGCACTGCTTCCTTTTGCCTTAGGGTATAGCGTTCATCGTAATTTAACGATAGATCTTTTGCCTTTCTTTCGATGGCATATAGCTGTTGAATCTGGGTAAGGGCATAGGAAGCAAGCTGGGGGTGGTTGTCCAGTGCTTTTTCAAACATGCGCCGTGCGTGCGCCATACATTGAATTTGGGTAATGCCTTCCTTGTTGTCAAAGTTTTCATACACCCCATAGCCATCGGTTTGAAGGTGGCCCTTAAAATCTTTAAGCAAATGTTCGGGGCCTTCTCCTCCCCGGCTAGGCTGATAATCAAAAAGTGCCATTCCGGTTAACGGCGCATGGTAGAGCCAATGATACCCTCTGTGAGTACTACCTTTCTTATCCTTGTCTAAAACTTTGATAGGCGTTTCATCAACCTGAAGATATGGCTGGCTCAACACTTCCCTTTTGAGTAAGTCATAAAGAGGTTGCAATAAATCACAGCAGGCGGTGATCCAGTCATTAATAGTAACGGGTGATATAGTAACCCCCTGGCGTTCGAACATCTGAATCTGCCTGTAACAGGGAAGGTGATCGCAAAATTTGGAGATGAGAATATATGCCAGCAACCCAGGCCCTGCAATTGCTCTTTGGATCGGCCGAACGGGGAGTTCACCTACCAGGATCTTTGTTTTTTCTTCGGCAACAGGAAGGGCATACTTAGCACGTTTGAATTGATTTACAAAAAGCTTTCCTTTTTCATATTCTAATTCCTCTGTAACCTCATAGCCTATGCATACCAGCCCGGTGGTATCTTCAGTTGGCTCAATGAGGATCTCGACGCGTCTCAGGTGGGGTGGCAAAGGGTTTCTGCCATGATGTTTGCTTGCGGGCTTCTCTGTAACAGGCACATATACCGTCTTTTTCTCAACTTGAACTTCTACAATAGGTTCAGCAGTTGGTTCCAGGGTTAAACCCAGGGATAACTGTGTGGCAACAAGGGCCTCGGTGGATACAAAGCGCTCGCTTTTGGCGCCATGCACCAGCCGTATGAGCTCCTTTACCTGGAAGGTAAGTTCCCCGAGCCTCGCATTTAATGTTTCATTGCACTTTTCAGATTCAATGAGCATTGTGACAAGCTCCTCCCTGCTGATATTTTCGTATGCTGGTGCCAAGGATATAAAGATACAACTAATAGCGCATATACATGTACGTTATATTAATTATATTTAAAAATATTTTCATCTTATTTATAAGCCGGCTCTTCCATGATAAAGCGTTTGCGCCTCCTTACCGATCCCAGCCATATGCCCTCAAGGATAAGAAGCAACTGATGGCATTGTAGCTTTATAGAAGCACTCCCGGGATCAATTAAGGGAAGTTCATAGGTTCCCTTTTCCAGGCGTTTGTAGTAGATGGAAAAGCCATCTTTTTCCCAAAGCAGCAGCTTAACCTGGTTGCGGCGGCGGTTGAGAAAGACGAATATGTCGCCAGATAAAGGATCCTGATGCAGTTCCCCGCGTACAATGCCGCTTAAGGAATCAAAGCTCCTCCTCATGGTAGTATCTGCACTGTATAAATAATAACGGCGGCTATCAGATAATGCAAGCATGCTTTAATAAATTAATGACCGGATGAAAGAAGCCGCTACAGGTTGGTAGCATTTTACGCAAGCTCCACCAGGAAGTGATACTTCAATAACTGGTGTTGTACCTTGAAATGATCCAGGGTTTGAAGAGGGTAGTTGAATAGGAATAAACCGATTGTCCTTTTCTGGTTTTCTGCCAGGCGGGGTTTTGTATTTTTTTAACCAGTAGTATAATACTGATTTGCAAAGGTTATGTTCAACAGCGTACGCAACGCCCGTTTGGCCGCTACTCTTCCAGGCTTCTACATGGCGATACATATCATCCTGGCTATACTTTACTTTTTTCCCAATGGTTGATTGCATAAATTACTTTTAGGAAGCAAAGCTAGCAACACCAAAAGGAAAACCATCTATGGCCTCGGTCGTACGGATACTTTTAGTGATTGTAATAGTAGTGCCGCTAACGGTAAAGCATTGCCAAAGTGTGGGAAATTGAATTCTCTCTGCCCGGAACAAATGCTTATTGAAAAACTATTGTTGAAGACAACAAAATGCTACATAGATATTCGTCCGCCCATGACTAAAGCCAAATTAGAATTACAGATGTTCCTTGTTATTGCGTCCGCCCCATTTTGGCAATGCTGCTGTTAGCTGCGGTGCTCTTTTTTGGGTGGTAGTTTAACTCCTTTCAATTGTTCATTAGCCAATGCTAATTTTTCAGGGAAAAGCGTCTTGTCTCAATACTTGTTGAGTGAAGGGTCAATAGCCACGATTGGAACTTTGCTATTATTTTGTTCTTTAACTTTTTTCATTGGTGTAATTTACTAAAATTTTCTTTGCGCTAAAAATCCTTCATACTCCTTCCCAATCTCAAATTCGTAGAATTCTTTGTTAGTCCGTCCAAAAAGAAAGAAATCCTGCTGTATTTCCTCATAAAAACGAGTTATTCCCATTCGGTAAAGTCTTGTTCTTGCCGGTGTGCTGTCGGTTGCATATACTAAAGCTTCTGGATTTTTATCTAAGAAAATATAAAGCGCCGCTGTTACCGTTGCCAATACTTTGTCGGTGTCACCATTATTAGTGACAGCAAGGTCATCAATCTCTCCAGTTAGCGGATGTTTGTCTCCAAAAGCAAGGTTGTAAAGTCCTGGGGTATAAGTAGACTGAAAGTGAATAATTTTGCGAATTGCTCCGTTCGGTCCAACGCTGATAAACTCAAATACACTCAGCGTTTCATCGGATTTCAAATGATATTTGTCAATTTTCATGCTTTGTTAAAGTCGGCATGAAGATAATACTTTAAGTGTTGCTTATGAGTATTAGGGTGTCAAGGGGTGCATACCAAATTGTCGCAAAGGGTGTAAATTTATGGTAACCCAAATTAAATTCCATGACAAAGCAAGAATTTCTAACACTTTGCGAATCAAGGTATCCTGAGATAGTGAAACTTGATGAGATAAAAAATTTTTACGAGTTTGAAAAAATCATGCATGAATTGAGTCGAACTGTCCTGGAGAGTACCATTAGCCAGGTTCCCGCCGATAGACGTAAAAAAAAAACTCTTTCCAGGTTCGGGAAAATAGAGATAGCCAACGCTCATGGTTTTAGTGAGCCGTTGAACGGTTATCAAATAAGTCCTTATATGCAAGAGTTAATGACATACGCCGGGCAGTTGGAATGTTATGGTGGATGCAACGAAGTATTATCAAAGTTTCTTTGTGTGGAAGTAAGTGTAATGCAGGTTCATCGGGTTACCAATACGTACGCAAATTTATTAGAACAAGAAGTTGCCATAGAAGCGCCTTGCCAGGAAATTGAAGAATTAAAGCCAAATGAGTCAGTATATGCGATGACAGACGGATCGATGATATTAACGAGACAGGACGGTTGGAATGAAACCAAACTTGGCCGTATATTTAAAGAGAGCGACTGCATGGAAGTAGGTAGAGAACGAGGGTGGATAAGGCATTCAGTATATGAAGCCTATTTGGGTGATAGTAGAAAATTTACGCATCGGTTTGAACAGAAATTAGATGTTTACAGGCCTTTGAAAGAAAGATTGATTTTTATTACAGATGGAGCTGTATGGATAAAGAACTGGATAACAGACGCCTACCCTGGTGCAACACAAATACTGGATTGGTTTCATGCCATTGAACACCTTTGTGAATTTGCTAAAGAATTTTTTGGAGAACAAAATCAAAGATGCAGGTGGATAGAAAGCCAGAAAGAATTGCTATATAACAGTAAGATAGAACAAGTTATTGCCAATATTACCCAATTGCTTACAAAGAAAGCTACTGTAAAAAACGCCAAAAAGAATTTACTGCAATATTATCAAAGTAATAAAGAGCGGATGGACTATAAAAAATATCGAAGCATGGGTGCCGGTTTGATAGGCTCCGGTGCCATAGAATCAGCCCATAGAACAGTAATACAAAAAAGAATGAAACTATCAGGACAACGATGGACAAAGAAAAGAGCGCAAAATATGTTGACACTTCGATGCGTAAGATTGAGTGAAAATGGAATAAAGTAATAAAACTTATTTGCAATCAAGCAAAAGCAGCATAAACGACAATTTGATATGCACCCGTGTCAAATTGCATCGCAGCTAACGTACAGGGCTTTGTGCAGGCATGGGATTTGAAAAACGTCCGCCCGGAACCGCTGCTGATTGAAAAACAAAAGTACAAGATAACCTACAAAAGCCCAACAGAATTCCGTCCGCCCGAACTGAAGCTGATAGCGAACTACAGCCGAAGCTAACAACGTCCTACCATGCTTGTACAAAACCCCATGTTGTACTAAACCTTCCGGTAGTTAATAAGCCTCTTCAAGAATAAAGAGGCTTTGTTTTGCATAACCTAAAAAATAAACTATGCAAACAAAACAAACTACCGGTCTGCGCACTGCAGCCAGCGATTATGTAACTATTGTGTCACGGGCGAGTACTAAGGTAAGTGGCTTTGAACAACTTTACAAAGAGATGGAACGGTCTATCTGTGTGAGTGGTAAAAGCAGCAGTACACTTATTAATTATGGTCGGCAGCTGGCACATCTTGCCCTGCACTATAACTGCCTTCCAACATTGCTCGACAAGGACCAGGTGCTGGATTATCTTCATTTTGTAAAATCAAGAGGCACCCCTTCGGCTACATTTTTCAAGTTCACTGTTTATGGAATGCGTTATGCCTGCAAGATGCGGGGCCTCAGTTATCTTCAGTTCAGTCTTCCGGAGATAGATCGTCCGGACAAGTTGCCGGTTGTCCTTAGCCAGCAGGAAGTACGTGATCTGCTTAAAGCCTGTACACTGTTGAAACATAGTATACTACTGGCAACGGTGTATGGTTGTGGTCTTCGGTGTGCTGAAGTACGTCAGCTTGCCATTGCCGATGTGGATCTTTCAGCGCGGGATGGTGCATGTGAGAAATGGCAAAGGCGGTAAAGACCGTTATGTGCCATTAGGCACCATGCTTGTCCGCGGCATTAAAAAATATCTTGAAGCCGAACACCCTCATCGGTGGCTCTTTGAAGGAACCAACGGTGAGTGCCTTTCACAAAGAGGAACCCAATGGGCAGTAAGCCAGGCGGTAAAAAAGGCCGGAATTATTAAAGAAGTTTCCACACATACCTTGCGTCACAGTTATGCCACTCACTTACTGGAACAGGGTCTTGATATAGTTACCATCAAAGAACTGCTGGGTCATGCGGCGATTGAAACCACGATGATCTATTTGCATATTGCGAAACCTTCTGCAAAAACTGCTTTTAGCCCGCTGGATAATCTATACAAAAAGAGTTGATGCAGCCAGACTTTCAGGTCGCTGATGTGCTGGAAGCTCATTGGTCACAGGTTCAGCAATCGGAGATGTTTAACACCTGGCAGTTGCGTACACTAAATGCTGTGAGACGTTGCAGGACCGCCGCTCTGGGCAGCCATGTGGATGGCTGTACCAGTTGCGGTCACTTGCGCATCAGCTATAATAGTTGCCGCAACCGTCATTGTCCCAGGTGCCAGGGCACGGAACGTGAGAGATGGATACAGGCAAGACAGGCGGAGCTATTGCCTGTTCCTTATTTTCACGTGGTCTTCACCTTGCCGGATACATTAAATAGGTTATGCCTTTTTAAACCGGCGATTCTTTACGGGCTGTTGTTTAAAACAACATGGAGCGTGATAAACAGCTTCGGTCATGATCCAAAGTGGCTGGGAGCACAAACGGGTATGATCAGCATACTGCATACCTGGGGACAAACGATGACCCTTCATCCTCACCTGCATTGCATAGTACCAGGAGGCGGATTGACAAAACAAGAAAAATGGAAGCAGGCAAAAAGCAAAGGAAAATACTTGTTCAATGTCAAGGCGATGAGCACTGTTTTTCGTGGACGCTTTATAGCAGGTCTCAAAGAACAATTACCAAAAGAACTTAACCCGGAACTGCTTTCAAAGTTGTATAAACATAAGTGGGTGGTCTATGCCAAACGTCCATTTACAGGTCCCGGGAGCGTAGTGGAATACCTTGGCCGCTATACTCATAAGATCGCTATTAGCAATCACCGGATCATTAGTCATGAAACGGGCAGGGTAACATTTAGTTACAAGGATTACAAGCAGGGGAGTGTTAAAAAAGAAATGACCCTGGATGCCATCGAATTTATCCGTCGTTTTTCAATGCATATATTACCAAAAGGTTTTGTCAGAATAAGACATTACGGTATCGTAAGCAGCAGTTCAAAACACGTTAGCTCGGTAATGATAAAAGAGCAGGTGTCTGAAAAAGACATTGCATTGTCTGCTGTTATTAGTAAAATCGAACCTGTTGTTTATAATCCGAAGCAATGTCCGTGCTGCAAAAAGGAAACGATGGAAACCATCATGCGCTTTAACCTGCGCGGACCACCCGTTGACTGGAAAGAAATGGCAAAAAATTTATTGGAATGTATTGCAAACAGCAGTGCAACAGTTGAATAAAAGTTTACTGCATCATGCGGCAAGACATAACCATGCTATACCTAAAGAAAAACAAATATAAAGACCCTGTTTAAGCAAATAAATTTACTTGATGCTTTAATCAAAACAGATAGAATGAAAAAAACGTTCTATAAATACCAACTTCAATACCTGCAATCCCGCGCTCATCCAATGCTTTTATAAAAAGCAAAAACACAATCCCCATATCAAATCGTTTTCCTACCGTGCGGTTCCGTACAACATCGGCTTCATCGTTGGTGCTACGCACCCGACGAAGCCTTGTTTGTTAGCGGTAGTGCATTATTCGAATTGAGGGTTAGAATTTATTTTTACATTCAGTTCCCCAATCCAAATAAAATCCCAAATAAAATTTCTGGGTCACAACCTAAAAATGATTTGCTCCGAATTTCATAATACTTTTCGAGAGTTTTGGGGGGGTGTTACCACAAAATGAAGCTTATGTAAAAATGCGGAACGCTTATCAGCTTTTGTGTCTAATGGATAATATGTAACTAAAATATCGCAACCTTGTATTTGGTTTAAAAATTCGCTGTTATCAAAAATACTGGCAGCGAGTAAAAAATCATCTCAATGAACAATTGGAATTTTGACTTTTCTTTCGATTACAGGCCAGTCAGTAATCTACACATGCAAATATTTTATAAGTCTTGTTTTAGCTAAAAACGTAGCTGCGTCTCCATGGTCTTGTTCTCCAAGCATTACAATTTTTGAGTTACCAATTGAATTTCCAAAAGCTTCTAAATCTGAATAGTCCGTAGAGTCAGGCTCGATTGCTTTTATTTGGATAGTATTTTCCTGAACATATTTTTTTATGTTGTCTTGCCCATAAGCAAAGCTAGTCCAACAGAAAGCAATGAGTATAAAGAAACGCCATATTGCCAAACCGCCTGTTGGCAGCATGGGCTTTTCCACGTATTGCTGTAACTCTGTTACTTTTCGGGACTTGCAAAAGGCAACAGATTTAATTTTCTTTTTAAAATTCAAATTTGTAGTGAGCCACGAAACCCTCTGGCTGCATAGAAAGATTCGGCACCATTGTGATACACGAAGACCATATTATATCGTCTATCCAAAATATTGCTCCGCCGAGTTTCCGAATACCAACCGGTGTTTTCACCCAACTTGATGTTTTGGTATCAAAATTTCCTAATTGTTGTAATCCCCGATATTCTTCTTCTATTAAAATCTCAATACCCATGTGAGCAGCCATATTAATGGCACTGTCGTTTGGTTTGTGTTCTTTCCTTGACTCTTGTGCTTCACGGTCGTAGCAAACACTTCTGCGCTCTTTAGGGCTTTCCGTCGAACAATCATAAAAGAGGTAATCGTTCTTCTCTTTGTTATAACCAACAACATCCGGTTCACCGCCAGTTCTTTCCATTTCATTGAGCGACCACAGTTTTTGAAAGTTAGATTCCAGCTTTGCTTGTACTTTATACCATTCAAAGCCTGTATGTCGATTCATATTTTTCTCAAAGCGGGCTTTCAATGCGGTAAGTAATTCTTCACGTTGGTCTGATGATAATTCATTCTTTTTTCTCTGTGCCATAGTGTTATGTTGATTTGCTTACAAAGCCTTGCGATGGGTTATGTGTCATGTCAGGACGAGGCATCATTTAGCCTTGCCTACAACGTTAAGGCTTGGCAATGGGCTGGTATTCATTGCTTGTCAGCCCGGAACCAAA
>NZ_JBBJLZ010000006.1:0-445211 GCF_037719805.1 Pedobacter sp.
AAGTCAAGGATAAGCCAACCCGGGCGTTTACTTGTGATTTATCTTTTATTAATGTATTATTTAGCCAAGCTCATGGCAAATCTCACCAAATACAATATCAGTAATGTTTAAGAATACAAATGGGATCTAGGCAAATGAACATTAACGATGGCGGACTACAGCATTGTAACTGGAAATGGATAGCAGAAGAAGTTATACTATATATATACGTATTCGGTACAAGCTCGGGTTCTGCTTTGGGTGAGGCCGCCATGCGGCCGCAGTGAGGCCACGGTGAGGCCACCTTTTACTAGAGAAAAGGCGGCCTCACCGTGCATTCACAATAGGCTCATAGCGCCCTCAACCAAACCACAAGCAAAGCTAATCATCGCGCATAACCACAACTGTTAAATAATGTTAACCTACTAGCGAAATAACCTCTTTATACATAGCTTAGCGTCCTATTATTTTAATTGACGATATCGTATTAATACTTATCTTTGCACAATGTTTAAAATTA
Organism: Pedobacter sp.; assembly: GCF_037719805.1. Classification (GTDB taxonomy): domain Bacteria; phylum Bacteroidota; class Bacteroidia; order Sphingobacteriales; family Sphingobacteriaceae; genus Pedobacter. The sequence goes on from NZ_JBBJLZ010000006.1 coordinate 500, forward strand.
AACACTTCACTTTATTAAGCTTCATCATCATTGCTTTATCAATAGCGGGCTGTAAAAGCCAGTTTGAGAAAATACGCTTGAGCAATGACGTTGCCAAAAAAAATCAGGAGGCAATGCGGCTTTATAATAAAAAAAGCTACAGCAAGGCTTTAATATTATTTGAAGATCTTTCTCAAAAGTATAGAGGAAGAGATGGAGCACAGCAATTGAACTATTATTATGCCATGACGCTGTATAAGATGAAAGATTATACAACTGCCAGGTATCAGTTCAAGGTATTTGCAGACACCTACCCTACCAGCGAATATGCTGAAGAGTGTAGATATATGAGTGCATATTGCTACTATCTGGAATCTCCAGATCCGAGTCTAGACCAGGATAATACGCTGAAAGCAATTGATGCCCTTCAACTTTTCATTAACTTTTACCCACAAAGCGAACGTGCAACAGAAGCTACTAAATATATCGCTGTGCTTAGAGCAAAGCTGGAAGATAAAGCTTTTGCAAATGCAAAGATGTATTATGAACTAGGTGGTTATGATATCACAAATTACAAATCGGCGGTAATCGCATTAAAGAACGCGCAAACTGATTTTCCTGATATAAAATATGCGGAAGAGATGGATCTTCTGATCATTAAATCGCAATTGAATTACGCAAAGAATAGTACGGAGATTCGTCAGGAGGATAGGTATAATGAAGCCATCACTTATGCAAATGAGTTTTTGGAATCCCATCCTGAAAGCAAATATTTGACGGAGGCCAAGAGCTTGAAGTCTGAAAGCGAAGCAGGTATTACTACAGTAAAGAGTTATTTTGCGACACAAGATGCATTGGTTGCAAAATATAAGACACAATTGTCTAAAGAGAATAAGAAGCAAAGAGATACTACAATTAAAACCCCAATACAATAATGAATACGAATAAACCAGCAGTTCCAAATACAACAGTTACAAGGAATGTTAATGACCTTGATCAAAAAACTGGAAACATTTATGAGTCATTAGTAATCATTTCTAAAAGGGCCAATCAAATTTCAAACAACATGAAAGAAGAGTTGCATGGCAAGTTAGCTGAGTTCGCTTCTTCGAATGATAACCTGGAAGAAATCTTTGAAAACAGAGAACAAATTGAGATCAGCAAGCACTATGAGCGCATGCCTAAGCCAAGTTTGATTGCTGTTGATGAATTTCTAAACGATAAAATCTATCATAGAAATCCAGCTAAGGATTTATAGTATCTGGCATTGGATTAGTTTGCAATCTTGCATTAATAAACCATGCTAAAAGATAAAAACATTATACTTGGCGTTTGTGGCAGCATAGCAGCTTATAAGTCGGCGATACTTGTAAGATTGCTTATAAAAGCTGGCTCAAACGTCAAAGTTGTTTTAACTGCTGATGCAGCAAACTTCATTACGCCACTTACGCTGGCGACCCTTTCTAAAAACCCAGTTTATACCCAGTATTTTGATGCGGAAACTGGCGTCTGGAGTAACCATGTCGAATTAGGTCTCTGGGCCGACTTAATGATCATCGCCCCTGCAAGTGCAAATACCCTAGCTAAAATGGCCACGGGATTGTGCGACAACCTCCTGACTGCTGTTTATCTCTCTGCAAAATGCCCGGTATACTTCGCTCCTGCTATGGATCTTGATATGTGGAAGCATGAGAGTACGCTTCATAACGTTCAGCAGTTGAAATCCTATGGCAATACCATGATCTCCCCTGAGATTGGAGAACTGGCTAGTGGATTGTATGGTGAGGGACGCATGGCCGAGCCCGAACTGATCATAGCTCAACTCATTGCTTCTCTACGAAAAGACCTTCCCTTGAATGGTAAAAATGCTGTGGTTACCGCCGGCCCAACATATGAGGCAATTGACCCGGTTCGCTTTATAGGCAATCACTCTTCCGGCAAGATGGGATTTGCTATAGCAGACGAATTATCTGCTTTAGGTGCGACAGTAACTCTGATTTCCGGGCCCAGTACTCAAAAGAGTCTTAAGTCCAATAAACGTATCGACGTCGTCAGTGCTTCAGATATGTTTGAAGCTTGTAAATTGGAATTTGACAAGTCTGATATTTTTGTCATGAGCGCCGCAGTCGCAGATTATACCCCGACTACCGTAGCGGTAACCAAAATCAAGAAATCAGAATCTGCGTTCCATCTTGAACTTAAAAAGACACCGGATATTTTAGCATCCTTAGGAGAACTAAAACGAACGAACCAAATTCTTGTTGGTTTCGCATTGGAGACGAACAATGAAGAGGAAAATGCGATTGGCAAGTTAAAGCGGAAAAACCTTGACTTGATTGTTCTTAATTCGCTGAACGACGAGGGCGCGGGCTTTAAATCTAACACCAATAAAATCACTATCTTTAATAGGGCTCTTGGAAAAACTGAATTCACAGTTAAATCTAAGACTGAGGTCGCAAAAGACATTTGCAATGAAATTTTAAAGATAGTGTAACCATGAGGTATCTGTTTTTCTATCTGGCTATGTGTTTGAATTTGGGTCTGCAACTGAACCTCAGCGCACAAGAACTGAATGCCAGGGTACAGATCCTGGCTCCTACTGTTCAAAATATCGATAGAAGAAATCTTGAAGTCTTACAAAAGAATATCAGAGACTTTTTGAACAACAACAAGTGGAGTAATGAGACTTATGCAGCTCAAGAAAGAATTGAATGCAACTTCGTGATTACCATTTCTGAGTGGGATGGCAATTCAGCATACAAGGCAGAAGCACAGATTCAATCCAGCAGACCAGTTTATGGGTCCGCTTACAATACAACGCTGCTAAACCTGAATGATAAAGATTTCGATTTCAACTACACGGAGGGTCAGTCACTGGACTTTTCTGATCAGAATTACATCTCCAACTTAAGTTCCCTTCTTGGTTTTTATGCATACACCATTATTGGCTTAGATAAAGACAGCTTTAGCTCGCTTGGTGGAACATTTTATCATAACAAGGCGCTCACCCTGTTAAATATTGCGCAAGTCTCTTCCAATAAGGGATGGAAAGCATTCGATGGCCTTCGCAATAGGTACTGGTTGAATGAAAACCTACTTAATAAAGGGTTTGAGGAACTGCGCGTGTTCATATACAACTATCATTACAATGGGTTAGATCGACTACAAGACAATGCTGGCAGAGGGGTCAAACGGATGATCACACTACTCGGTGGCTTGAAGCAGATAAATAAGCAAAAATTAGGCTCTATCTTCCCAAACTTCTACTTTGCAAGTAAGGCAGATGAAGTGGTTAATATATTCTCTATACCGACTGGTGATCCTACAGATCGAATCAAGGCTTACAATCTTCTCGCTGAAGTTGATCCAGCGAACATTAGTAGATATGAAGGCTTGAAACAAGCTTCCACTCCTCTTAATGAGGGTGTTAAAAAACAATAAACGATTTTTATAAAATTATTTTGTTTATACGAATAGATTCGTACATTTGATTACGAAACAATTCGTATAGATAGATATGTCGGGCATCAATCATTCCAAACCAACAGAAAGTGAACTGGAGATACTACAAATCCTTTGGAAAAAGGGTAACTGCACTGTACGTGACGTACACGAAGTACTAGTAAAAAGTAAGGATGCAGGTTATACCACTACCCTAAAACTGATGCAGATCATGCATGAAAAGGGCTTGGTGGAACGTGACACGTCAGCGAAAACGCATATTTATAAAGCGTTGATCAATCAGCAAAAAACACAGCAGCATCTTGTTAATAAGATGATAGATAACGTTTTTAATGGCTCAGCAGCCAGATTGGTGATGCAGGCTTTAGGCAACCATAGTGCAAGCAAGGAGGAGATAGATTCTATAAAAGAATATTTGGATCAACTAAGCAAAAAATAAGGTTATGGAAGCGATTTTAAACAATCTTATCAGGGCGACAGGATGGAGTATTTTCCACTCTTTGTGGCAGGGGGCATTAATGTATGGTCTTGTACTGCTTTTCGTCAATGCTTTTCCAGGGCTGCAATCTAAAACAAAGCATAATCTTGCCTATACATCTTTGCTGGTGATGTTCGTTGCTTTTATTGCAACTTTTGTGATCATTTTTGAACTACCTGGAGCAAATGAGCAGTCGGTGATTTCAAGTGGGCAAGGTATTGGCACGCAGTCTGGTGGTTATCGATTTGGTTGGATGACGGAGATGTATCATAAAACTGAAAACGTCTTCCCATATCTTGTTTCCGTTTACGCAGTTGGCTTATTAATACAACTTCTTGTACTTAGCCAAGGCTATCTTAAGCTTAATATCTTAAAAAAAGAGGGTCATGAGCAGGTTCCAGAGAGCTGGCAAATCATTTTCAAACGGCTGATTAGTAAGCTAGGACTTCACCAGGATGTTAAATTCAGGTTGTCGTCTATGGTTAATGTGCCACTGGTGATCGGATATTTGAAACCTGTGGTATTGTTTCCTGTTGCGCTCGTTGCACAATTGGATGTCAATCAGGTAGAGGCAATATTGATCCATGAATTGTGGCATATCCGAAGAAATGATTACCTGCTCAACCTGATAAAAACTGCTATAGAGACTCTCCTGTTCTTCAATCCTTTTGTGTGGCTAACTAGTAGATTGATTGATATTGAAAGAGAGCATGCCTGCGATGACCTGGTACTTAAACTGACCGGCACGCCTGTTACTTACGCTCATGCCTTATTAAAGCTGGAAATTCTTAAGGATAAAGGTAGTCCTGCCCTCGCTATGGCTTCAACTGGCAAAAATCATCATCTATATCAACGGATAAAAAGAATAACCGATATGAAAACCAATTACATGAATTCAAAACAACAGCTCTTTGCAATTGTGTTAACGATGGCCACGCTGATCTCCATTGCTTGGGTGAATCCAGCAAAAAATAGAGAAGTGAGTACGATCACTGTCAAAACAAATACGTTTAAATTTCCAAAGGGCGCTAGACAAAATGCTGCGCTTGTCAAGAAACTTTGGGTAGACACCGTTCCGAGGAAAGCTTCCATTGTAGATACTGCTAAAAAGAAACGCACAATTAAGATTGTAACAGTAGACGGTAAGGGTAAAAAGGTAGTTTATCATTCAGTCGCTGAAATGCCGGACAGTCTAAAGCTTGATGTTTTAAGTGATTATAAATTTGATTTTAGTTTTGAAAATACTTTTAAGACTTTAGACAGCACTGTAAAAACAAGTATGATCTACCTGAAATCACCGCAGTTTAATAAAGAGATGCGCGAAGCAACGCTATTGTTGTCATCGCCAGAGTTTAAAAAGGAAATGCGGGAGACCAGTGAATATATTGGGTCGCCGGAGTTTAAGAAGGAGCTTAAAAAAAGTGCGGAAGCGACAAGAATATATTTAAGCTCACCGGAGTGGAAAAAGCAACAGTCGGAAAGCATAAAAAGTCTTCAGCAGAAAAAAAAAGGCCTACGTTCAGAAGAGTTGAAGGCGGCACAAGAGCAGTTGCTCAAAAATAGTAAGGAGCTGAGAATTCAATACTCAAGTCCGGAGTTTAAGAAACAGATAGAGGCCTTAAAAGAATTGAAAAGTTCTAAAGAATATAAGCAGTTAAAGGAGAAGTTTGATAAAGACCTGGAAAGTTTAAAAGAGAAAAAAGGCATCAAGACCGACCTCAGGATTGGAAGTCTTAACTCAATTGATGTTAACCTATCGCCTATCAGTATATTTTAAATAAGTAAGAATGTTTTAAGTTGAGGCAGAAGTATATTCTGCCTTTTTTGTGCTCAAGAATAAACACTCATTGCTTAAGTTTTCATAATTTAGCAGTGTATATGCTACAAAAACTTACTATCCGTAATTACGCGCTTATAGACAGTGTAGACCTTGAGTTAGATAAGGGTTTAAACATCATAACTGGGGAGACAGGTGCTGGAAAATCTATTATGCTTGGCGCCTTGTCATTGATTTTAGGTCAGCGAGCAGAAACCAAATACTTCTTTAATCAAGCAAAGAAATGCATTATCGAAGGGCAGTTCTTATTGTCTGACTCTGCTTTAAAAGTGCTTTTTGAAGACAATGATATTGATTTTCACGAGGAAACTATTCTAAGAAGAGAAATCTCTACAGATGGGAAGTCGCGTGCTTTTATCAACGACACGCCCGTTACACTTACCCTAATGAAAACAGTGGGTGAACAGTTGATAGATATACACTCACAGCATGCCACACTGGAAATCAGCGATCCGGGCTTTCAATTACTGGTTGTGGATACCCTTTCCAATCATTCCGAACTACTTGCCCGATACCGGTCTGAATATAGAAGATATAAAAAGTCCCAGCAATTACTTTTAGAACTAAAAGCGGGTGCGGTGGATGCAAGGAGTAAACAAGACTATGAGCAATATCTTTTTGATGAACTTGAATCCGCAGCTTTTAAAGCAGATGAGCAGGAAAAACTGGAAGCGGAAATTGAGATTCTTAACAATTCGGAGCGCATTAAAAGAGGCCTCGTTACCAGCGTAAGTTTACTAAGTGAACAGGAGGTTTCTGTGATATCGCTTTTGAAAGAAAGTAGTAACCAACTGCAAACGATAGAAAAATATAATAAAGAGTACGAGCTTTTAGCTGAACGGATAAAATCGGTCTTGATTGAAATTAAAGACATCGCCCAGGAGACAGCTGCCTGTGAACAGGATATCATCTTTAACCCGTCCAGAATTGACGATATAAACAGCAGACTGGATGTAATCTATACATTGCAGCAAAAACATAAAGTAGGAACACTAGAAGAGCTTTTAGCGGTAAGAGATCAACTGTCTAACAATTTGCAAAACTTACTGAGCAGCGATGAAGACATTGAGAAATTAGAAGGAGCCGTTGTTAAGCTGGCAACTGAGCTGGAAAAAATGGCCGCTACCCTATCAAAGAACAGAAGTAAAGCGATTAGCATTGTGGAAACAGAGGTATCGCAAACTCTAATAAAGGTTGGTATGCCGAATGCGAAGATTAAGATAGAGAAGACAGCTGCGCCAGACTTAAATAAAGATGGCCGGGACAACGTGTCACTGTTATTTTCAGCAAACCTTGGTCAGTCGCCTGCACCGGTCGGTAAAGTTGCCTCTGGAGGTGAGCTATCCAGGCTAATGCTTTCTATAAAATCTATTCTTGCGAAGCACACGGCTCTGCCTACTTTGATATTTGACGAAATTGATACCGGTATTTCTGGTGAGACGGCCCTTCGTGTGGGCAATGTTATTGGAGAGCTGGAAGAAAACATGCAGGTTATCTGCATTACACACTTGCCACAAATAGCGGCAAAAGGAGAAGCGCATTATTTCGTTTACAAGAATGAAGAGACCGAGCGTACGACTACAGGTATCAAAAGGTTAAGAACAGATGAGCGGGTATTGGCTATAGCAGAGATGCTTAGCGGTAAAGATCCTGGGCTTTCTGCGTTGGAAAATGCGAAGGATCTCTTGGCAGCCCGGTAATTCTTTACGCCCAGTTTCTTTATAAGTTTTATATTTTTCTTACTTTCGAAAATTCAAAACAGAACAACAAAACCAAAACATATGTACAATTTATTAAAAGGTAAACGCGGTATCATCACCGGTGCACTTGATCAAAATTCGATTGCATGGAAAGTTGCAGAAAAGGCCCATGAAGAGGGTGCTACCTTTGTGCTTACCAACGCGCCTATTGCGATGAGAATGGGAGAGATTAATCACCTGGCTGAAAAGACGGGATCACAAATCATTCCTGCAGACGCGACTAATGTTGATGAACTAACGAACCTTTTTACTCAATCACAAGAGATATTAGGCGGTAAGATTGATTTCGTTTTACACTCTATTGGTATGAGCGTAAATATTCGCAAAAAAATACCTTACACCGAATCAAACTATGATTATTTCATGAAGGGGATTGATGTTTCTGCGATGTCATTTCACAAAATGCTTGCTGTTGCTAAGAAACTTGATGCCATTAGTGAAGGAGGAAGCGTAGTAGCTCTTACTTATATGGCAGCTCAAAGAACTTATCCGTTCTATACAGATATGGCTGATATCAAAGCGATGCTTGAATCTATTGCAAGAAGTTTTGGTTATCACTATGGTCTTGATAAAAAGGTTAGAATCAATACGGTTTCACAATCGCCGACAAAAACAACGGCAGGAACTGGTATTAAAGGATTCGGGGACTTTTACGATTATGCAAACGCTATTGCTCCGTTGGGAAATGCCGACGCAGAATCATGTGCCGATTATTGCATTACCTTATTCTCGGACCTAACAAGAATGGTTACCATGCAAAATCTCTTCCATGATGGAGGTTATTCATCTACAGGGGTAAGTGATGACGTGATGAAAAGATTAGGAGTTAGTTCTGAAGATTAACATAAAATACTTAACGAACGCCTGGGTCTTTATCCGGGCGTTTTTGTTATATGCCTTAATTACCGGCTCGGCGGTGTCAGTCTGCTATGCTCAGCCGTCCTTCTCAATCACCGGAACAATTAAGGATAAAAAAGGTGAAGTAATTCCTGGCGCAGCCATTTATCTCAGCGGTTATAAAATAGCTACTGTAGCTAACAATGATGGCAAATTTACACTGGGGAACCTGAAGCCAGGCAATTATGAACTGCTGGTACAAGTGATCGGTTTTTCACCGCAAAACAAGAATGTGGTGCTATTGGACAAAACGGTAAGTGTTGATATCGTGCTCACTGAAAACGTTACGGAATTAAGCGAAGTGGTGATCAGGGTGGACCCGAACAGGCAACGTTACCTGACCATGTTTAAAAATTCATTTATTGGCAATACTCCCAATTCCAAGCAGTGCAAGATATTGAATCCTGAGGTAATTCAAACGGATTATGATCAATCGAAACGCTTACTGACGGTCACCGCGACTGACTTTCTGATCATAGAGAATAAAGCGCTGGGCTATCGCATTAGATACTTGCTTAACTTTTTCGAAAATGACGAGAAAGCGAATATAGTTTTCTATTCCGGTCATCCACATTTTGAAGAGCTAGAACGTAAAGAATCGAAATGGAAGAAGTATGCTAAGCCAAGAGCAATTGCTTATGCTGGCTCCTCACAGCATTTCTTTACCTCCTTGTATCATAACCGCATAAAGGAAGAGGGCTTTCAAATCAAGAAGATCGCTAGTATCCCTAATAAAAACAGGCTACCGGATGAAGTGATCAACGCCAATATTTCAAGGCTGAGCAGAACCTATTATGGCGATAGCAAACTCAACGGTATGTTCACAGATTCTTTAAGGTATTGGCGAAACATGCGGACGGAACCCGCTAGCCTTTCTGTATTAAATAGAGCTGAGGTTTTAGTGGACACGTTGGTGAAAAACATATTTAATGAAGTTAAGTCGGTTGCTTATAGTGACGCTTTATATGTCATATATACCAATGAGCGCGAAACGGTCGAGTATACCAACATGTCTGGTCATAGTGTAAATCGCCCTTTAGATATCCCTAATTACCAAATTTCTGTAGTTCATCAATTGCTGTCTCCTGCAAGTTTTTATGAGAATGGAGGGATTGCTGACCCCAGGGCGTTGTTGTATGAAGGATTTTGGGCGTATGAAAAAGTGGCCGATATGGTACCGATGGATTACATCTCTCCAACAAAATATTGAATCTTTGGTTTAATACTAAAATTATTAGTAATTTTAGACTATGACTCCAGACAATGAGCTTCCGCAAAGCTATCATAAAGGACGTGGTGCCCAATTCAACCCACACAACCGCTTTGCGAAAAACGACTACGTTAAGCAACATGATGAAGGCATTGATGACTGGGAAGATCAGCCTCAAAAAACTTCGTTCATACTCGGAAAGTCCAAATCAATTGTTAATAAGGTTGACAGCCCCGACGTGGGAATGGCTTATTCCCTTAATCCTTATCAGGGTTGCGAGCATGGGTGCACTTATTGCTACGCCCGTAATGCGCATGAGTACTGGGGATTTAGCGCCGGTTTAGATTTTGAAAGAAAGATTATCGTAAAAACGGAGGCACCGGAACTGTTTAAGAAGTTTCTCGAGAAGAAGAACTGGGATGCCAGTATAATTTCTTTATCTGGGAATACCGATTGCTATCAGCCAGCGGAAAGAAAATACGGAATCACCAGACAGCTACTAGAGATTGCTTTGGAATATAAGCAGCCAATTGGCATCATCACAAAAAATGCGTTGATCTTGCGGGATACAGATATTCTACAAGAGATGGCAAAACTCAACCTGGTTATGGTTTATGTTTCTATCAACAGCCTCAATGAAAGTATAAGATCTAAAATGGAGCCAAGGACGACAACCGCCAGGCAGCGACTGAAAATCGTGGAAGAACTAAGTAAAGCAGGAATTCCAATGGGGGTATTGGTCGCTCCTCTTGTTCCAGGGCTAACCGATCATGAGATTCCCTCAGTTTTAAAAGCGGTTGCGAATGCTGGAGCATTATCCGCAGGGTACACAGTGGTTAGACTTAATGGTGCGATTGCCAGCATTTTTGAAGACTGGCTTAAAAAGAATTACCCTGACCGGTTTGAAAAGGTTTGGCACTCAATACAATCGTGTCATACAGGAAATGTAAATGACAGTAGGTTTGGAGAGCGGATGCGTGGGGATGGAAATATTGCGCAACTTATCCGTGATACCTTTAAGCTACATTGTCGTTTGAATCACCTCAATGAAACAAAGATAGAATTGAACTCCGGTTTGTTTAAGGTACCGAAAGTCCAACTCAGTCTTTTTTAGCTGTTAGGAAAGGAAATTGTCAGATTCCCTGTAGGCCTGTATTACCCTTATTTCCCCCTCTTTGCCGGGTTTAGAATTTCCATGCTCCATGCCCATCACGCCTTTATATCCTTTATTATGAATGTGTTTGAAAAGATTTTTGTAATTAATCTCTCCCGTTGTTGGCTCGTTCCTACCAGGATTGTCGCCAATCTGAATGTATGCGATCTCATCCCAGCAGCGGTCCATGTTGACTATTAATTGTCCTTCGGTTTTTTGCATATGATAAATATCATAAAGAATTTTACATGCAGGACTTTGAACTGCTTTGCAAACGGCATAAGTCTCGTGCGTTTGTTGCAGAAATAGCTCTGGTGTATCACTTAATGTTTCTAAGACCATTACTAATCCATGGGGTTCAAAGATTTCTGCACCGGCACGCATAGCATCAATCACATTTGCAAACTGGTTTCCGTAGGGAAGCTTGCGTTCATAAAAACCCGGCACCACGGTGAGCCACTTGGCATTGCATCGCTTTGCAGCTTCTACAGAGCGTTTGCAAGTATCGATAAATTTATCTTTGAACTCTTTCTTTCCGGTAGTTAGTGAGATCTTCCAGTTATCGCCGCCATCAACAACAAACACGCCCATTTTCATTCCCAATTTAGCGAGGAGGTTACCAATTTTGGTTTGTTCTTCTGCTGAGCGACCCAGGTAGCCATTATCTTCAATGGAACGAAAGCCCTGATCGTACATATACTGTATCTGGTCTAAAAAACTCTTTCCTGCATTGGCAGCAAACATACCCTGGTGTGGAGCGTAGTCCAGATTAAAGGTTTTACCGGCAAGGCTGTTGCTATCGACCTGTTCCTTGTCTAATGCCAATCCATTCATTGATGTTCCTGCAACCATTGCGCCTGTGGCTAGGAAACTACTTTTAAGAAAATCTATTCTGTTCATACGTTTGGTTTTATGGTTTGTAGTATTTAATTGCTGGTTATAAGCTTTTTAAAGCCAGCTGACAGTGTATCGGCAATGCTGCCATCACTTTTATGATAAATGAGATAGCATTCCAGGTCTTTGTGTGATTTAACAAAGTTTAAAGCGTCTAAAGGTTCTAATGCCATAATCGCATTATCATATCCATCGGCGGTAATAGCGTCCTTGGCATAAAGCGTCACACTAATCATTGAATTTTGTAAAGGATACCCGGATTTTGCATCTATTAAATGGGAAAATTTCTTCGAGCCCTGTTGTAAAAACTTCCGATAGTTTCCCGAAGTAGTAATTGCTCCCTCCTGAAGTTGGATGACGTGTTTCATTACGGGCTCCGCTTTGTCAGTGTTAGCCGGACCCTCTATTCCGATTCTAAAGTAAGTGCCATCAGGCTTGAGTCCTTTTATTCGCAACTCACCACCTATTTCAACAACAAAGGATTTGATTCCTTTTTTAGTAAGTAACTCAGCGACTACATCCACGCTATAACCTTGAGCAATTCCGTTTAAATCTATTTGGACACAAGGTATCTTCTTTCTTAGATAGGAGCCGCTTAAAGTAAGGTTCTCCACTCCAACACAAGGTAAAATCTGCTTTATCACTGCGCTATCTGGGAAAACAAGAATAGGCTTTGAACCAAAACCCCAAGCTTGAACAAGTGGTTTCACTGTAATGTCGAACACACCATTGGTTGCTTTTGATATCTTTATAGACTTTTGTATCACTTTTAAGAAATGAGGATCCAGCTTGACTCCAAAAGAAGAGGCATTGAATTTATTGATCAGGGAATAAGTTTTATAAAGCGACATGGAAGAGTCAATCTGCAAGAGAATGCTATCTACAGCTTTTTGAGTTACAACACTGTCTTTAGCAAAATATTTGATGCTGTAATCAGTGCCCTGCGCATACCCATGGATAAAATACTGCCGCCGATCATCTTTCTTTAACAGAAAAAGGAGCAGCAGCGGTATCCATATTAAAAATAGTTTGTATTGAATCATCAGGTTTTAAACCTAGATCACCTTCGTCTTACCTGGCGTTGGTATTGGATAAAAACCATCAGCATCGGGCATGATTTTTGGCTTCGCAGTCCAGCTTAATTGATCTGGAAACAAGTTATTGTTCGCAGCCAAACCTTCTTCCCAACTAATTTTCTTGCCAGAATAAGTGGCGTATCTACCAATGATGGCAGTCAGGCAGCTTGTTGCGCCACGCTCTGCGTCATGAAATTTATACTCGCCATTCGCTATTGCAGCAAAAAGCTCATCATGTTCCGTTTGATAAGGGTTAGGGTTAGTCTTTGCGCTGTAGTTGTATAAAGGCTTACCTTTTGTATCTACAATTCTTCCAATATTACTTCCCGCATCTAGATGAACGCGACCTTTTGTTCCCTGAAACCCTTCATCTACCCGATTATCGATGCCTTCGAAGTGACGGCATTGACTGTGTACAACTGCGCCATCAGCATAGGTCAACTCGACAGAATGGTTATCATAAATCTCGCCATATTGCTTTCCAGTTCTCCAGGCGCGACTTCCTGTACCTTGAACAGACACTGGTGGACCATTTTTTATCCAGTTTGCAATATCGATGTTATGAACATGTTGTTCTACAATATGATCTCCGCATAACCAGTTAAAATAATACCAGTTGCGCATCTGGTACTCCATTTCCGTCTGGTTTGGTTCACGATCCTTAACCCACACTCCCCCACTATTCCAATACACCTGTCCACCGGTAACGTCGCCGATCATACCATCCTGGATTCGTTTAATTGCTTCCCGGTAATTATTTTGGTATCTGCGTTGTAGTCCTACCACAACGTTCAACTTCTTGCTTTCGGCAATTTTTGCAGCTGCCAGCACTCGTCTGATTCCCGGAGAATCCACTGCTACCGGTTTCTCCATGAAAACATGTTTATTCTGATTTACTGCCTCTTCAAAATGCCCGGGTCTAAACCCGGGAGGCGTAGCCAAAAGAACCACATCAGCTAAGGCAATAGCTTGCTTATAACCATCAAATCCAACAAACCTGCGTTCTTGCGGAACATCAACCTTGTCTCCGAACTTCTCTTTAATATCCTTGTAAGCACTTTCTAATCTGTCACTAAAAGCATCTGCCATAGCGACTAACTTAATGTTCTGCTTGGTGCTTAAAGCCTGGAAAGCGGCGCCCGTCCCTCTTCCGCCGCAGCCAATTAGCACTATTTTAATAGTGTCATCCATTGAAGAATGCGCTCCACCGCCGGCGAAAGCGACTCCATTCATCATTACCCCTCCGGCAACAAGTGCGGAAGCCTTCAAAAATTCGCGACGTTTGTCACCTAGTCCTTCATTGTTCATTGTGATTCAAGTTTATATTGTGGTTGTTAATAATGTGTTTTTCTTAAAGATCTTTAACCGGTGCCTTGTTATAGTAAGCATCGATATATTCTTGTGACGGCTTAACAAGCGGTCTTACTAATCGCATACCAACGAAAGGCGCTTCTGGAAACCACCAATTACTTTTTGGTATTTGGGGATCCAACTGCTTCCATGCTGGGTCAGATGGCAGTCGTGCTGCTGATCTCGAGTCAGTCGCTGTATCGTTATACGCTCCCCCTCTAACTACGTTCGGATAAAGCTTTTCTGGTTTGGCAACCGGATTCGTTGTTTTTACATCCTTAACACTCGCATAGAATTCTGGAAGATACTGATCATATGTCCATTCAGATATGTTACCATACATGTCATATAGTCCCCATGGATTAGGCTTCTTCTCCCCGACCTTGTGAGTTTTGCCATCACTGTTTGCATCAAACCAGCCATAATCACCCAATTGCTTTTCATCATTTCCGAAAGAGAACTCAGTAGTGGTACCGGCACGACAAGCATATTCCCATTCTGCCTCCGTAGGTAAGCGGTAGAATTCACCAGTTCTGGCATAAAGCCATTTACAAAATTGAATTGCGTTATAATGGGTCATTGCTAATGCAGGCTGCCCTTCCTTGCCCATACCAAATGTCATATCCAGGTACGGCTTGGAGGGTCTTGTGACCGCATCAACATTTGCAGGTATACTACCAATATTGTGTGATGTTTCCAGATCTTTATATAAGAAGGGCTCATAAATATCCCAAGTCACTTCGTAAGTTCCCATCCAAAAGGGATCCACTTTAACGGTATGAAGAGGCTGTTCATCTGGCTTCCCTTTTTTGCTCCCCATAACGAACTCACCACCAGGAAGACCCTGCATCTCAAAAGAAAGCTTTGTTCCCGTTATTTCCTGCTTGTAAGACTTTGGCTTTTCCTGTGCCTTGGTAGTTACCATAACTAATGTTAATGGTAAAAGCAGAAGTAATTTAATGCGCATCGTTGAATGTATTACGTAAAACCTAACCTATTTACTTCTAAAATAAGTGCAATAATCCATAACGCAAAATTTCCATAATAAATGATACAAAAAAACCCCCTGTAAACGCTAGCGTACAGGGGGTTTTTATTTTAGAGAAGTGGCTTATTCTACACTACCTTCTTCTTTTTTCTTCTTCTTACCAGGACTTTTATTCTCAACTACAATAACATCGTTCTCCTTATCATAGTCAATTTCCAAAACGTCTCCATCGCTGATCTCACCTTTCAATATCTCTTCAGCGATCGGATCTTCTAAATACTTTTGTATAGCCCTCTTTAAAGGTCTTGCACCAAAGTTGATGTCGAACCCTTTGTCGGCAATAAAGTCTTTAGCTGTGTCTGTTAACTTAACTTCATAACCCAGGTTATGAACACGACCGAATAAAGACTTCAATTCAATATCAATGATTTTAAAGATCTCATCTCTTCCCAGTGTATTAAATACAACTACGTCGTCAACACGATTAAGGAATTCAGGAGCAAATGCACGTTTCAGCGCACTTTCAATAACACCTCTGGAATGCGTATCGATCTGGTTAACCTTAGCGGTAGTGGAGAAGCCGACACCTTGTCCGAAATCCTTCAACTGACGTGCACCGATATTTGAAGTCATGATGATAATGGTATTTCTAAAATCCACTTTTCTACCAAGACTATCAGTAAGCTGTCCTTCATCCAACACCTGTAGTAAAATATTAAATACGTCAGGGTGAGCTTTTTCAATCTCATCTAATAGTATAACCGCGTATGGCTTGCGACGAACTTTCTCAGTTAACTGGCCACCTTCTTCGTATCCAACATATCCTGGAGGCGCACCAACCAGACGTGACACGGCAAATTTCTCCATGTACTCACTCATATCAATTTGAATAAGTGAATCATCACTATCAAACATGAAGCGGGCAAGTTCTTTTGCAAGTTCTGTTTTACCAACACCAGTCGGACCTAAGAATATAAACGATCCGATAGGTTTTTTTGGGTCTTTCAATCCAGCTCTCGTACGTTGAATTGCTTTCGTTAACTTCTTGATAGCATCATCCTGACCAATGATTTTCTCTGCAACTGTTTCGTACATATTCAATAGCTTAATGCTATCCGTTTGTCCTACACGTTGCAATGGAATACCAGTCATCATAGAAACCACCTCTGCAACGTTATCTTCTGATACTGTATAACGTTTAGATTTAGTTTCATTTTCCCATGCTGCTTTAGCACGTTCAAGTTCATCTAAAAGATTCTTTTCTGTATCCCTTAATTTAGCTGCCTCTTCGTATTTCTGGCTCTTAACCACTTTATTTTTCTCCAGCTTAATCTCTTCGATCTTATTTTCAATCTCAATGATATTTTCTGGAACATGGATATTGGTCAAATGTACTCTTGAACCAGCTTCATCCAGCGCATCTATTGCTTTATCTGGTAAAAACCTGTCCGTAATGTATCTGGAGGTCAATGCCACACAAGCGTTAATCGCCTCATCAGTATAGGTTACACCATGGTGATCTTCATACTTCTCTTTGATACGGTTCAAAATCTCAACGGTCTCATCTGGAGTAGCAGGCTCAATCATCACTTTCTGAAAACGGCGGTCTAAAGCGCCATCTTTCTCTATATACTGACGGTATTCATCCAAAGTCGTTGCACCAATACATTGAATTTCTCCCCTCGCTAACGCGGGCTTAAACATATTGGATGCGTCTAGTGACCCTGAAGCACCTCCGGCACCAACAATAGTATGAATCTCATCAATGAATAATATTACATCAGTTGATTTCTCTAATTCGTTCATTACTGCCTTCATACGCTCCTCAAACTGGCCGCGGTATTTAGTGCCTGCAACTAATGACGCAAGATCCAAGGTAACTACTCTTTTATTAAATAGCACCCTTGATACTTTACGCTGAACAATTCTAAGTGCCAAGCCCTCTGCGATAGCAGATTTACCAACACCCGGCTCACCAATTAGAATTGGATTGTTCTTTTTACGACGAGATAAAATCTGCGATACACGCTCTATCTCTTTCTCACGACCTACAATCGGATCCAATTTACCTTCTTCAGCTGCTTTTGTAAGATCTCTTCCGAAATTATCTAGAACAGGAGTTTTCGATTTAATGTCTGATACCTTTTTAGGACTACTAAACGTTTCCTCTTCACGGTACTCATCATCGCCAGTAGATGAACTGTTTTGCGGATCATCCCTAAAACCATTCTTATTCACTTCAACCTCCTGCTTAAATATTTCGTAGTTGATACTGTATTGCAAAAGAATCTGAGAGGCAATATTGTCGTCGTCTCTTAGAATGGAGAGCAACAAGTGTTCAGTACCTATTAAATCACTTTTGAAGATCTTTGCTTCCAGATAAGTTATTTTTAAAACCTTTTCGGCTTGCTTGGTAAGTGGGATGTTTCCAAGATTTACCGTTACACTTGAAGTGCCTCTAACAGAATCCTCTATGGACCTGCGAAGCTTTGTAGTATCAACCCCTAATGATCTTAATATCTTAATGGCCATACCATCGCCTTCGCGAATTAGGCCCAACAAGAGATGTTCTGCGCCTATGTAATCGTGACCTAATCTCAGGGCTTCTTCCCTGCTAAAAGAAATCACGTCTTTTACTTGTGGAGAAAATTTCGCTTCCATATATACCTTTCTAAATCCGGGATGCTCTAAACTATAAAATATGTTTTATAAAAGCACCCCTGACTGTTTCTTTTTATCAACAATTACGCCATCTGATATCAAATAGATGCGGGCTCTGCCGTAATTTCATAAATGTTACTAATTTTTGACGCAATGGCCATTCTATCTAAATAGATAAGCAATTATGTCAGATGAATTCTTCTGTTGAGAAGTTTCTTAACTAACATACCTTTTCTATCTTTGATTTACTTAAATACAACAGCATAACATGTCAGACGAGAAGATAATTTTTTCAATGGCGGGTGTAAATAAAATATACCCTCCCCAAAAACAAGTATTAAAAAACATCTACCTGTCCTTTTTCTATGGCGCTAAAATCGGTGTAATTGGACTTAACGGTTCTGGGAAGTCTTCCGTACTGAAAATCATTGCAGGTATAGATAAAGCGTTTCAAGGTGAGGTTGTTTTCTCTCCCGGTTATACTGTGGGTTACCTTGCGCAAGAGCCTGAACTTGATGATGATAAGACCGTAAGAGAGATTGTTGAAGAAGGAGTTGCTGAAGTAACTGCAATTCTGAAAGAATACGAAGAAATCAATGAGAAGTTTGGCTTGCCAGAGGTTTACGAAGATGCAGACGCCATGGATAAACTAATGGCGAAACAGGGTGAACTACAGGATAAGATCGATGCACTCAATGCATGGGAACTCGACAACAAATTAGAGCGAGCAATGGATGCTTTACGTTGTCCAGACCCGGATACTAAAATAGGTGTGCTCTCAGGTGGTGAACGGAGGAGGGTTGCCATGTGCCGCCTGTTGCTCCAGGAACCCGATGTGCTGCTTCTTGATGAACCAACCAATCACCTTGATGCAGAGAGCATAGACTGGTTAGAGCAATTTTTGAAGAACTATAAGGGAACGGTAATAGCAGTAACACACGATAGGTATTTCCTTGACAACGTTGCTGGATGGATTCTTGAACTGGACAGAGGGGAGGGTATTCCATGGAAAGGAAATTACTCTTCATGGCTTGATCAGAAGGCGAAACGCCTGGCACAGGAGGAAAAAACTGAAAGCAAACGTCAGAAAACATTGGAACGTGAGCTGGAATGGGTGCGTATGGCACCAAAAGCCAGACATGCGAAGTCTAAAGCACGGTTGTCTAACTACGACAAACTGGCATCAGAGGATTCGAAGGAAAGAGAAGACAAATTGGAGTTGTTTATCCCTGCAGGTCCCCGTTTAGGGAATGTTGTGATAGAGGCAAACAACGTGACCAAAGCTTATGGTGACAAAATCCTATTTGAAAACCTAAGCTTTTCGCTGCCGCCAGCTGGGATTGTGGGCATCATCGGACCAAATGGCGCCGGTAAAACCACG
The DNA here is from genome assembly GCF_037719805.1 of Pedobacter sp. Classification (GTDB taxonomy): domain Bacteria; phylum Bacteroidota; class Bacteroidia; order Sphingobacteriales; family Sphingobacteriaceae; genus Pedobacter. The sequence goes on from NZ_JBBJLZ010000006.1 coordinate 19,626, forward strand.
TTGTTCCGATTAATTACAGAGCAGGAAACTCCGGATACAGGGACGTTTAGAGTTGGTGATACGGTTGCACTTGGGTATGTAGATCAAATGCACAATGACCTTAATCCAGACAAAACCGTCTATGAGAATATCACAGACGGCTTAGATAATATTCAACTAGGCAATAAAGCAGTAAATGGGCGTGCATATGTTTCTAAGTTCAACTTCAATGGAGGCGATCAGCAAAAGAAAGTTGGAGTGCTTTCTGGTGGGGAACGCAATAGGGTGCACCTTGCAATAACGCTTAAAAAGGGTGCAAATGTTTTGCTCTTAGATGAGCCAACAAACGATATTGATGTAAACACCTTACGTGCATTAGAAGAGGCCTTAGAAAACTTTGGGGGCTGTGCAGTTGTCATTAGTCACGACAGGTGGTTCCTTGACCGTATTTGTACTCATATCCTTGCCTTTGAAGGAAATTCTCAGGTATACTTTTTTGAGGGTAATTATAGCGATTACGAAGAAAATAGAAAGAAACGTTTAGGTGATGTTGCACCACAACGTATTAAATATAAAAAGCTGGTTTAACAACCAGCTTTTTATTAACTATACTGCTTTAATACTTTTTCAAGCAAGGCTTTCGTTTTTTTAATCCCCTCCTCTTCAGATAAACTATCTCCCTCCCATTCGATTCCTACTATGCCAGTAAAGTTCGCCTCGTGAATTATCTTGAACATTTTCGTGTAATCGATGTCGGGTTCATTTCCCTCTTCATCAAACTTAAATGTCTTTGCACTAATTCCTTTGGCATAAGGCATTAAATCCTTTACTCCCTGATACATGTCGTATTGTTTATCTGCACTGATTTTGAAGTTACCAAAATCCGGTAAAGTGCCACAGTACGGACTGTTTACCTGCTTCATGACGTCTGATAGCCACTTGCCGTCGGATGAATAACTACCATGATTTTCAACAATGATATTGATGTTACTTTTTTTGGCATGTGCGGTTAGTCGGCCTAGACCGTCGATTACAGCCGTCTTCACATCTTGTTCGGAGCCGTTTCCAGAGGCGTTTACCCTAACGGTTAGACAACCAAGTGTTTTTGCTGCATCCACCCATTTGTAATGATTTTCAATCGCTTTGGTTCTTTTTGCCGGATCAAGATCACCGAGGTCACCTTCACCATCAACCATAATTAAGTGGTTTTGGATTCCCTCATTTTTAGTAATCGTCAGCAATTCCTTCAGGTAGGCCGAATTGCTTTCCTTTTTGTTAAAAAAGGGACTCACATATTCCACAATATTGATTCCGAACTCCTTTTTGGCGCGTAATGGAAAGTCCAGGTTGGTCATTTTTCCGGCAAACAAAGCCTTATGAAAGGACCATTCTGCTAAAGAAATCTTAAAGAATTCTTTTCTGCCTGCAGCTAACACGTCGAAAGGTATGAGTGTACTTAAGCCGGCCGCGGCGGTCAGCAACCCAATGTTTTTGATAAAACTCCTACGCTCTTTATTTTCCATTGCCATACCTATTTTTTATTGAAATAATTGTTAAAAAACATTAATTGAAAACCGATCGAGTTGGTCCAGTACTCCCAGTTATGGGCCCCGGGCCTGATGGTAAAGTCGTGCGGGATATTATTGTATTGGAGTTTTTCATGAAGTTTCATATTTACTTCGTAGAAAAAATCATCTCTCCCACAGTCTATATTAATTGCAAGGCTGTTTGGCGTAAGGAGATGGACCAAATTGATCACTGAATTTTGCTCCCAACGCTCCGGAAATTTCTTCTGAGCACCTAATCGTTTTGCAATATCCCAATTAAGAGGAAACGGTCTGATATCAACACCACCACTCATGCTACCGGCCGCGCCGAATGTGTCCTGATGCTTAAAAGAAAGATATAACCCACCATGGCCACCCATGCTCAAGCCAGTAATTGCGCGACCTTTTCTATCTTTAATGGTTCTATATTTTTTATCTATGATGTCAACTAGTTCAGTGGAGACGTAAGTCTCGTATTTCCAGGATTGATCCTCAGGACTATCAAAATACCAGCTGGTAACGTTCCCGTCCGGACAAACAATGATCATTTGAAACTGATCTGCATACCTTTTTATAGCTGGAACTTTATTGACCCAACCAGAGAAATTATCTCCGGCACCATGAAGCAAATAAACTGTTGGATAGCTTTTACTTTCAGAATAGTCATCAGGCAAAACCACCACAGCCTTAATATTCTTTTTCATCGCAGCACTAAAAGTAATAAGTGTATCTACTTTAGCTGCATAGGCGGTTTGCAGTGCAAACACACAGGCAATAAGAATTAAATAATACTTTTTCATAATTACGCCCATGTACATGCAGCACCTACCAGCGCCGCGTCTTCCCACATTTCTGTCTTTTTAATCACTACCGATTTGTCAAGAATTCGATCCTTTAGGGGTTCGATGAAGTGATCCCAGGTCTTTGCTATATTCCCTCCAATTATTAATACCTGTGGTTTTTGATCCGCAATGAAGTCATTTAAAAAAGAAGCGAGATTAATTGCAAATTCGTTAAATATTTGAGCTTTTGTTGCTGCACAATCCGTATTCAAAAACAGTTCAACGTTCTTAATTTCTTCGCCGGTAAGTTCTTTGTAGCGTCTTAAAAACCACCTTGTAGATATATACTCTTCGGCGATACTATCTAAAAAAGGATAAAAGGCAAGGTTCATGTCGACGACTTGACCTTTACAATTACTAGTAGATCCAAGTCCGGTTCCAAGCGTGATTCCTATTGCTTTCTCGTAATCAGCTGCTGCTCCGGAAGCAAGCTCCCCGCGCAAGAAAGCTTCTGCGTCATTTATAAAAATGATATCATCGCCGGAAATGCCTAACCTTTCTGACAGAATAGTGCGGACATTCATACCATATAAAGAGTCATATTTTTCTTGACCCTTCATCAGGCAAATTCCTTTCTCATAATCGAAAGGACCCGGCATAGCGATACCGATCTTTGAACTTTCTTCGCCTGATTTTAGAATGAGCGAAGACAATACAGAGGCCCATGAAGTAAATATGCTTTCTGCATCATCCATTGAGGAAACACGTTCGCGCTTCATGGAACTGTCAATTATAGTGAAAGAGGTGCTATCAACATGCGCAGCAGTAATGTGAGAGCCACCGATGTCTACCCCAATAAAAGGCAGCTTAGACGATTTTTGGTTCATTGTCTCGTTGTAGTTTTGGTTAGCAGAATCGAAATGATTCATTTTCTAAAATACAGCTTTTTAAACCGTTTTAGCAAACCTTTCCTTATATTAATTTAACCTTTAGAGATGGTTTAAATTAACAAACTAGACAATAAAATCTTATTCAGGAGACTCAATTGACTTTGCTGGTCTGGGTCCACGCTTGTGGATTACTAAGCCATTTAAAAAATTTCTAAGAATCTGATCCCCGCAAGGCTTAAAGTTCGGATGGTCATCATTTCTAAAGAAGGAACCTAACTCACTTTTAGTAATTTTAAAATTTACCAATTCCATGATCTTGATGATATCATCGTTGGTCAGTTCCAAGGCTACACGAAGCTTTTTAAAAATATCGTTGTTACTCATATTACATTGCGATTTCTATTTTCACCTTTTTATTCTTGATGCGCTCGTCAGACAGTGCAGTAAGCACTTTAGCAACCATCTTTCGCTTAATAGCAACATAAGAACTTTGATCCTTAACTTCAATAAGTCCCACATCTTCCTTCTGCAAACCGCCCTTTTTCAGTAGTAAACCGACAATGTCTATCTTATTTACTTTGTCTTTTTTGCCTGCTCCAATATATAGGGTCTGCCAGTCACTGTCTTTTGGAAGACTAAAAACACCCTTTAAGCTTTCAGTCTCGATGTCGCTTTTTAAGAAAGGATAATTTTCATCGTCAGCAATCACCAAATAGGCAGTTCCCTTTGCATTCATTCTGGCTGTTCGTCCATTTCTATGCAGAAACGCATCCTCACTATAAGGTAATTGGTAGTGAATAATGCACTCTACTTCTGGTATATCCAAGCCTCTTGAGGCGAGGTCAGTTGTGATCAGAATTTTTATACTGCCATTTCTAAACTTCAGTAGAGCACGTTCACGCTCATCCTGCTCCATCCCTCCATGAAATATATCATGCGCTAAATCTTTGTCTATTAAAAGATCACTAATCCGGTCAACCGTCTCTCTGTGGTTACAAAAAATTAATGTTGTACGATTACCAATTTTACAAATCAGTTGAAATAACGTATCCAGCTTATCTGCAGCTGTAGTTAGGACTTTCTTCAACTTTAAATCAGGTGCAACTTTTACATCTTTCAGGAAGTCAATTTCAACAGGCTTTTTAACGCCGGTAAAGTCTGGAATCTCCTCCATTGCAGTAGCTGATGTTAGGATGCGTTGTTTTAAAGAAAGTAGCTTACCAATGATATAAGACATATCTTCTTTGAAGCCAAACTCCAGCGCCTTATCAAATTCATCTAAGACCAATGTGGTTACTCCCGATTCGTCAAAGTTTTCATGTCTCAAGTGATATGCGATACGGCCGGGCGTCCCAATAAGCACTGATGGCGCCTGTTCAAAATTGTTTCTTTCCGTCTTTATCGGGTGCCCACCATAACAACAATTAACTTTAAAGCCTGTACCCATTTGTTTAAAAACCTGTTCTATTTGCAGTGCAAGCTCACGGGAAGGAACAAGGATCAATGCTTGAACCCGATGTTTTTCAAAGTTCTCTAGTGCACTAAGTACCGGAACCAGAAAGGCAAGTGTCTTTCCGGAACCTGTAGGCGCAAGCAAAACAATATCATCTCCTTTTTTGGCGGCGCTAATAGCAGCAAGCTGCATATCATTCAGTGCAGTAATTTTTAGTTTCTCAAGAATCTTTTCCAGCATATTACCTCAAAGATAAGATTGTATGCCAACAATAGCTTAAATTTATAACAGTGAAGACATTAAAGTGTTGACAACAAGGTGTTTGTTAGCAATTTAACAACACGAAATTCATGCAATTTTAATACATTAACAGTAGATTTAGAAATCAACTAAGCGCATACGTAACAGAATAATGCAAGACATATAATTATAACATAAACAAGGCAAGCATATGACCTGGAAAAAATTTAGTGGTGAGATTATAAAGTCCCCCATCCTTGAAGAAGTCGAAAAAGCAATAATCAGGGAGACCGAAAGCGGCTACAAATTAAAGGTCTGCATCGGGACGGATTCCCAAGTCAAAGGAAGTCTCACCGATTTTGCAACAGTCATCGTTCTCTTGAGAGAGCATCACGGAGGTTTCATGTACATCCACCAAGACAAGACACCACAAAAAATGACCATTAAGGAGCGTATGCTTGTCGAGGTTCAGAAGTCAATTGAAACCGCTTATTCTATTTGTGACCTACTGGACTTGTACGATCTGGATCTGGAAGTACATGCAGACATTAATACCAACCCCATGTTTAAATCTAACAAGGCACTTAATGAAGCGATGGGTTACATCTTAAGCATGGGATTTATCTTCAAAGCTAAGCCGGAGGCATTCGCAAGTTCAACCTGCGCAGATAAGATGGTTCATTAACTCACCAATTTTTAGTTGACACTGTATTTTTTGGTTTGGGGGCCTCAGGAGTGTAAATTTTTGTTGCTAGAGTGAGCTTAAATTGATCGCCAATAATCTTCGCTTCCCTGGCAGTTATCTTCTGGTATCCTAACCATTCCGAGGCACGAAGTTTACCTTGTTCTCGCTCCAGAGGCACTCCTATTGTTGTCGAAGGAATAAAATTACCATAGCGATCTCTCATATAGGGTATAAAAATGAAATCCGTCAGCCAAAACCGGTATTTACCCGCTCTTACTTCTGCATAAAAATTATAATTTACAGCTCCCACTGGTCGCGCCATTCCCAATGCATTTTTACTAAGCAACATCTTACCTTTTGCTTCAATGAGTGTATCGCCAACAATCTTTAGGATGTCATACCTTTTAGCGTCAGCGTCCAGAAATGCCTTAGCTCTCGTAAGCAAAGAGTCTTTAGGCGTTTTAGTAGGCTCCACTACCTCATAGTAGATCAACTTACCACGTTCATCATACGGCAAAGGCTTATCTTGCGCCAGGCAAGGTGACGTAATAACTAAAAATATAAGGCTTGAAAACAATAATTTCATAACGCAATTTAAGTAAAAAAGCCACCGGATAAAATCCGATGGCTTCCTAAGAATTTATTTAACTTAAAAAGCGTAAACGATAGCTAATGTAAATTGAGAAGCGTTTTTAGTCGCAGTTAGACCATCACTTTTCAAAAAGCTGGAATTCGAATCGTTGTCAAATCTGATTTCCGGAATGAAAGTCAATCCTCCAGACTTTAAATTTCCGGATAATGTAACCGCAGCGCTATCTTTTGCAGTTCCAGGTCCCGTTGATTTGTAAGTAAACATCTCCCCCCTAATCCCTAACGCGACAGCGGGAGTAAATGCATTTTGTAAATACAAAGCACCACCACCATAACCACCACCACCATCAACAGAGTAATCAGCGGCGTTAACGCCTACTTTGAACTTCTCGGTAACCTGATAAGAAGTGGTTAAATCTAGTACAGTGCCGTTAGTAGCTCCATAAGAGGTCCCAGACAAGACATTTAAATAAGCAGTCCATCCTTCCACCGGACTCAACATGAGCTGAGCACCTACATGAGATACGCCATTAAGGTCCTGATAAACGTTCCAGTCATTAAATAACCCAACCATTAAACTTACCTTATCAGAGAAAGCATAAGTTCCTTTAATTCCGGCATTTTGAAACGGACCATTAGTAAATAGGTAAGACGTCGAATAGTTGAAATTTCCGGTGGGAGCGATAACTTCATAGCCTATGAACGTACCCATGTAACCAGCAGTCATTGAAAACTTGTCGGTGAATGCATAGCTGGCATACAAGTTCTGGATATGGAATGAATTGTCACCATTAGCAGTATTTCCGTCTCCATTTGGAATTGACTGGTATTGCCCCCGCGGACCGAAAGACAATTCGCCTACAAATGATGCTTTTCCAGTTGTTTTCTTTAAGGCGAGATCCAGCATCCCTAGTGATATGGAATTATGATCACTAGCGAAAGATGTACCGATATTAGGTCTTTTAGCAAAGTCATATTTGTAATATGCATCTGCGGAACCCGATATTTGCAGAGGAGCATCGGTTGTTTCCTGCGCAAATCCCGCAGTTGTAAAAGCCAGAGCAGCTATCGTTAATATAGATTTAAATTTCATAATGTTTGTTTGGTTTAGTTGTATTTTAATGCCTTTGAGATTAATAAGTGTTTTCGATTTCTTGACCGCCCGTTACTACGAGTGTACCCTGAGAGTATTTTTCATTGTGCTGACTAGCATCTAACCCTTCTTCTTCTTCTTCTGAAGAAACACGAATCGGTTGTATCATATTCACGATCTTAAAGATAATGTACGATACCACAAAACTGAAGATAACGACTATAACAGCACCTTTAAGTTGAGTAAAGAAGAAATCGAAATTACCATATGCCCATCCATCTGCTCCAAGACTATTTACTGTTTTCGTAGCGAAAACACCTGTTAACAACATACCAACAATACCACCAACACCATGACAAGGGAAAACATCAAGAGTATCATCAAGGCTAGTTGTTTGTTTCCATGAAACGACAAGATTAGAGATGACAGCAGCAATTGCACCAATAAAAATACTTGAAGGAATGCTTACAAAACCAGCTCCTGGAGTGATCGCAACAAGACCTACCACGGCGCCGATACAGAAACCTAATACAGATGGTTTTTTGCCTCTGGCAACATCGAAGAACATCCATGCTAAACCGGCAGCACCTGCAGCGGTATTAGTGGTTAAGAAAGCAGAAACAGCTAAGCTACCTGCGCTCAATGCGGAACCTGCATTAAAACCGAACCAACCGAACCAAAGCAAGCCAGTCCCAATGAGTACGTAAGGAATATTTGCTGGTGGAACTTCAATATGTTCAATATGAGATTTCCTGCGTTTTAATACCAAAGCACCTGCCAATGCTGCCATACCTGCAGAAATGTGTACAACAGTACCTCCTGCAAAATCTAGAACGCCCATTTTTAGAAGGAATCCGTTTGCAGACCAGGTCCAGTGTGCCAAAGGTGAGTATACAAAAAGGGCAAATAGAACAATAAATAAAATGTAAGAAGTAAAGCGAATACGCTCAGCAACGGCACCTACCACTAATCCAGGCGTTATAATCGCAAACATTAACTGGAATACAGCAAATAAAGATAAAGGAATAGTTCCCCATGCCGGTCCTGAATTTACGCCCTGAAAAAACAAATAAGTTGTTGGATTTCCAATAAAACCGCCGATGGTATCCCCGAAAGCCAGACTGAACCCAACAACGACCCAAAGCACAGTTATTATACCAGCCGCAACAACACTTTTTATCATAGTTGATAAAATATTCTTACGATGAACCATACCACCATAAAAGAACGCAAGCCCGGGGGTCATAATAAATACCAAAGCTGAACAAATTAGGATAAATGCGATATCTGCTGCATTGTATTTTCCCTCATCAAAATTCGGAAGTACAGGAATAAAAAGGGCAGCAATTGCAATTGCCATTAAAACTGCAAAGGGGCCCCACTGTTTAAATAAAACTTTCGCCATAAATGTGTTTTTTAACTGTTTGTAATTAAAGTTTAGTTGAATATTCTTTAAAAATAGTAATTATTCCCATTAAAATACATTCGAAACCAAACAATCAAGACAAACTATTGTATAAAAAACAAAATAAAGCTTACAAAACATACGAAAGTCACAAATATCACTTCTATTTTTTGCCTATTTACAATTATTCACAGAACAAATACCGTATTCCTTAATAAATAAATAAAAATTACCTAAAACAATAAGTTCGTATCTTTAACTACTTATGAAATCTTACCAACTCACTTTTGAACAACTTCTTCCGATTTCATTATCAGAAGCATGGGACTTTTTTTCCTCGCCTTTAAACCTTGCTAAAATAACGCCACCTGAGATGGCTTTCACCGTTACCTCGAGTAAGGAACAATCTGAAAAGATGTATCCTGGGATGATTATCACCTATACGGTATCTCCGGTATTTAATATCAAACTAAACTGGATGACCGAAATCACTCATGTTGCAGAAGGAAAATATTTTATTGATGAGCAGCGTTTTGGCCCATATGAGTTTTGGCATCATCAACATCACTTTCGTTCAGTAACTGGCGGAACGATGATGAATGATATTTTAACGTATGGCCTTCCATTGGGTCCACTCGGTCAACTAGCCAATAGTATTTTTGTAGAAAACAAAGTAAAGGAAATCTTTAACTTTAGAACAAAGAGGGTAAAAGAGCTGTTTGGAGACTATACTACCGCAACGGATACATAGTCAGAACCTTGCACAATACCGCGACGCTCAATCTCCTTATCTATGTAAGTTTGAATCGCAGATTTATTGAGTCCCCAGTTTGGTGCGATCAGCAAATCCCAATCTGATATTCCAAACAACCGCTGGATAACGACATCCGGCCTTAATAAAGGAATTAACTTACACAGCAAATCAGTGTATTCTTCTAATGAGAACAACTTGAAAGGTTCTTTTTTATATTTAGCCCCCATAATTGATCCCTCTACAATATGCAGATGGTGGAATTTCACAAACTTGATCTGTGGAAACCGGTTGATTTCATGAATATAACCAAGCATCATCTCTTCCGTTTCCCAGGGGAAACCAAAAATGGTATGCACACAAAGATCTAATTTACTGTTCTCAAGCAGCTTTACTGCCGCAACGAATTCGCCGTGACTGCAACCTCTGTTGATTTGATTTAAAGTCTCATCATAAATAGACTCCATTCCCATCTCCAAATCTACCTCGAAACGGTCGGAATAACTTTCCAGGAGGGCTATTTTTTCCTTATCTATACAATCTGGTCTGGTACCAACCGAAAATCCTACAACATCTTGTGGGTTGATGGACAAAGCTTCATCATACATCATCTTTAGATAATGAACCGGAGCGTAAGTATTGGTATTTGGTTGAAAGTAAACGATAAATTTATCGGCTTTGTAAAAGCTTTTGCCTCGCTCCATACCTTGTTCAAGCTGTTCACGGATGGTCGGAAGTCTTCGGGAAAGCTCTGGAGTGAAAGAATCAACATTGCAATAGGTACATCCGCCATAACCCTTGCTACCATCACGATTCGGACAAGTAAATCCTCCATCAACGATCACCTTGAATACCCGCTGACCTTTGTACTTCTCTTTAAGGTGCGTGCCGTAATTGTTGTAACCCTTTATCCCCTGATCCAGTAATGTTCCCAATGCTTGCTATTTTTCACAAAAATACGAAAAATAATCCAACCACTACGGCGTGTCAAGCCAGCCCCTGGCTGCTTCAATGTCGTTGAAAAATTTGATTGTAACATTGCTCGCAGCAGTACTGCCGCTTTTGTCCGCAGCCAACCGACTAAAAACACTCGGAGAGTATACCCAGGCGAAGTGTTTCAATCCAGCCTTCGCCATCATCGGAAACCACTCCTCCCCAATCCAATCTGCCGCTTCAGACCAGGAACCTAACACATGGGTATTGTCGTTCAACACCATAGTACAGTTGTTCTTTTGAAGCATTTCAAGCATAATCAGCCCACACTTCTTCACACTGTCAAAGTTTTGGTATCCCGTCCAATCCACATCAAGTCGAAACTTGCTCTTATTATAACAGATACTGATGTGTTCATCCTGATAAAACGTTTCCGATATAATCTTTGCCGAGGTCTCCTTCTCAGAACGCAAGGGTAGCCTAAAGAAAAATGTTGCCCCATTTTGAGGTGTGCTTTCGATCCAGAAGCTTCCATCGTGCCTTTTAAGGATCTCAGATGATATATACAAGCCAAGACCCAACCCTTCAAAACGCATGGAAGTATTGTCTATCCGATAATATCTATTGAAAAGTTGATCGAGGTTCTTCTCCTCAATACCAATTCCAAAGTCTTGAACAGATACCACAATATTATCTAATTCAACCCTGCTGTTCACAACCACCCGCTTGCCATGTGGAGAGTATTTAATCGCGTTAGAAAGGAAATTATGCAATACCTGTTCCAGGCGAAGCTGATCACCGCTGTAGGTAATGTCATCGTTACTCTGCAAGATTACCTGGTGTGTACCGGATGTATGCTGCGCATTTTCAACACTTCCAGCTATCATTGCAGAAAAAGCGAAAGGCTCTATGTTATAGATCATTTTCCCTGCATTGATCTTAGTGACGTCCAATAAGTCATTGATCAACATCTCCAAGCGATGCACCTGTTCCGCAGACTTACCTATAAAGCTATTTAACCGCCCCTCATCTTTGGTACGCTGCATCAATTGATTGAACGCTTTGATACTGGTTAAGGGAGTTTTCAACTCATGGCTGGCAATAGATATAAATTCATCTTTTTTCTGCTCACTAATAGCTAGTTCCTCCATAGAAACAGCAAGTTCTTCGTTTGCTGCAGTGAGTTCCTCATTAAGTGTCTGCTGTTCTTGCTCACTACTCTCCAATCTCATTCTTGCCTGTACAACCGGAGTTATATCTGTTACAAAGGCCATGATCGCGTCGACTGTCCCATCTGCATTGTGCATGGGTGAGTATTGAAAATCTACATATATATTTTTTTCACCCTCTGATGTACCGATTCTAGCTTCCATTTCTGCTATTGATACGGATCTTCCGGTTTCAAAAACACGCTGAAACATTTCTAAAAAAGGCTGACCGATCTGTTCTGGAAACACTTTCACCAGGTCATGACCAATCACCTCCTCTCTACTTTTGCTCCATATGTCAAGCATGGGCTGATTAGCCATCTCTATCGTAAGATGTCTTCCTTTAAATACCGCCATCCCTATAGGGGAAGACACAACCATGCTTTGGAGCCTGGCTTCACTCTCTACTAAGGCCTTTGTCCGAAAAGCCACACGCCTCTCCAATTCTACGTTCAAAGCACTCAAACTGTCCTGTGCCTGCTGCAATTCTTCATTAGTAGCACTTAACTCCTCGTTCGCTGTAGCAAGTTTTTCATTCAAGGCCTGCTCACGTTTAAAAAGTCCGTCTTGCTCAAAAGCATATGCATTGTTCAATATTGTTCCAATATGCAGCCCTACTGACTCTAAAAAATGACGATAATCCTCATCCAGCTTCCGTCTCGGAGAGGCGCCTAAGACTAAATAGCCGTTTACCCTTGACTCTTCTGCACTTAATGGCACTACTAACGCTTCTTTGCACTCTTCGCCGAGGTAGCTTAGTTGAGGTTTATTGAGATGGCTAGACAGGTCATTTACATAATTTGAAGATTTGTTCTGATCTACATCAGGAGCCGGCCAGGAAACAGAAACAAGGTCTGTGCTGATATCGCTACTGGAAAGCATTAATTCACAACGTTCGAGAACTACTGTAACGCTCTTAGGGCTGTTGTCAATATATAGTAAGAAAAAGGTGATGTCATCGGTAGCCTCGTCAACAAGGTGCTGAATATTCAGGAGGCTTTCAGAAATGCTTCTTGATAGATTAGCCAATAATAACTGATGTAAAAGCTGCTTTCTGCGCTCGTTTATATATTTGTAAGTGGTTTCAATAACTGCATTAAACACACCTCCTATAGCCCGATCGGCGGCTATAATTGGAGACAAGGTATAGTCAAAATAACACTCTTCACCATAGCCGTGCCTATTGAGCAGCAGTAACGCATCAGGCCTTCGAATGGATTCTCCGGTCTGAAGTACACTTTCGAACTCGGGCTGCAAACCCTTCCATATCTCTGGCCAAACCTCCGCGCCGGGCTTGCCAAGCGCCCAGGGATGCTTGTCGCCGAGTATGGTGCTCCAGGCATTATTATAAATCAACGTGAAATCCGTGCCCCAGTAAATTGCAATCGGGAAACCAGAATTCAAGCTAATGCTGACTGCTAGCTTTAAACTTTCCGGCCAAGTATCTGCCTGACCAATTGAGGTCTCCGACCAGTCTTTACTATTAATGAGATTTGCTAACATAACTGAGAATTTCATAACAAAAGATATGCCCAATTTAGGGGTTGGTTCCGCGTTGCTACCGCCTTGGGTCCCCCTTGCTACCGCATTGGTTCGGCTCCAGTAGAACCAACGCGGTAGCAAGGGGGATCCAAGGGACATTTAACCAGCCGACAGACCAAACTCGTACAAGTGAAGCCCAAAATAAAGGTTAACTAAACTACTATATTGAAATAAAAACCATCGTTGAACGCAAACAGGCAGCATTATTGCTATCTTAAAGGCGAAAAAATGTGATAACATAAATGACTGAAAAACCTTCATTTTGGCAGCGGATAGGCGTTCAAGACTGGTTTCTGACTAATAACGGAAGCGCGGCGTCCTTAAAATCTCAACCTATTACCCCAAATATTGTTTTCAAATATATTATAGAGAAGTTTGAAGAGTCAATAGCAGAGCTCTCTTTTGCCGAAAGGATAGTTTTCTACCATGAGTATATAATTTGCTTAAACGCCGATGATTACCGGGAATTCATGGACAATAAGAAAGGAATTTTAGGTCTAATCGCTCAGGAGTCTGTAAAGAACTTCTATGAAATTCTTAATCAAAAAATTAGTGAGGGCAAAAAAGCAGAGCCATCAAGCAATAAATGGGTGTTCCGTTTTGTATCTCACCCTGATTATAAATCCGGCGACAAAGGCTTTATTGGCAAACTATTGCCTGACAACAATAAGAAGGAAGAAAATTTGAGGGTGACTTTCATACCCAGACAGACTGGTATGGCCCAGACATTCGACATAAATAATGACATTCTTAAAGATTTCATTTTTTACAGTGAAGGGTATTACGAGATACCGTATGTGAGCACCCTTGTGTTTGACCCTAAGACGCCTGTCCATAAAGAAAATGAGCTACTTGCAAGATTCGAAACGACGCTTCCTGACCGGGCTTATGCTGGAAAGAAGGTAGAGTTTTTGATGAAAAAAGAGGAAATCATAGTAACCGGCGAGGAAGATACGAGAGTAGAAGACCATATCTTTAAAATTCCTTCGGAATGGGTGAATTCTCCACATTTGAAAATACGCTATAGTGATGCTGACGATAAGTTTTATCTCGCATCGTTTGGTGAAAAAACTATTTTAAATGAAAACCTCGTGGAACGCAGCGACATTAACGGCCCGAAATGGACGGAATTACCTGTGAATTCGCGTATCATACTAAATGGGATCATTGGAATGAACATATTTAAATCTTAGAAATGTCGCATATTCTGTCTATTGCCTTTTTGTTTCTGTGTGTTTTGCTCTTGATCGCACACTTTAAAAATGTTAAAAATTCACCTAAATAAGATGAATAGAAATTATTTTGGAATTACCGATACAGGTAAAGTTCGGGACAACAACGAAGACACTTTCATTGCGGAAATAACTGCTGCTAATGATTTTATCATTGCCTGTGTAATTGATGGGGTTGGCGGTTACTCTGGCGGAGAAATCGCAGCGGAAATTGCCAAATTCTCGGTCCTGGAGCATTTAAGCAAGCCTAAGGGTGACCTCTTGGAGACAATGAAAAACGCTATTGCCGCAGCGGATGCGAAAATTGTGGCGGAAAAACTGCAGGACAAAGAATTAGAAAACATGGCCTGTGTATTAACATTGGCCGTGGTGGATCTTAAAAACAATCTTTTTTACTATGCCCACGTCGGAGACACGCGCCTTTATTTGCTACGCGATAATTCACTTGTCAAGATTACTAAAGATCAATCGTTTGTCGGCTTCATGGAAGACTCAGGAAGGCTAACGGAAGAACAGGCAATGAAACACCCCAAGCGAAATGAAATCAATAAAGCGCTAGGCTTCGGTGCAAATCTTTCCGAACAGGCAGACTATATAGAAACTGGTCAATCGCCGTTTTTACCGGGCGACCTTCTGCTGCTTTGCAGCGACGGACTTTCAGATATGGTAAACCGCAAGGAGTTGACCAGCATACTTACCACTGGAAATGATTTAGAACAAAAGGCATCAGAACTTATCGTGGCGGCGAATGAGCATGGTGGAATGGATAACATTACCGCTGTTCTAGTAGCAAATAACAATAAAAAGTTAGTGTACGAAGCAACAAAACCTGGAAGGGCGACTAAACCTACACCAAAAACCAAAACGCCTATTGTTATCGACCAAGAACTCCCGTATAATGAAATCAAAGATGAAAAGTCCCCGGAATCAATCCCGGAGGTAATAACGTCAATTCATACTGATACTGTGGACAACGTTCAGAAGAAGTCGGGTAAAGGGTTAATAATTTTGCTTTCCCTACTCTGTCTTTTATTTATAAGTTCCACGGCTTATCTATATTGGTTATACAATAACCATCCTGCAACTGCTGTCCAGCCACAGCGATTGACAGAAATCACGGAGAAAAGGAATACAAAGGAGATTATGCTTCAAGATACTTTAAACAAACTCCAAGGTCAGACTTTGATCTTATCAGACTCTTTATTTCCTTCACCAATAATTCTGCACCAGCCATTGATCTTTAATAAAGATTCAATCTTTATTAGGGCAGAGAAAGAGTTAGTCATAATCAGCGACTCTTTGTACAAAGGCGTAGCTATAGATATTAAGCCAAAAAGCAAGTTTGTACAGTTGCGTAACATTGTGTTTGAAAATTTCAATACAGCTATTTCTACATCAAACAATGCGTTGATATTAAGAAATGTCAAATTCAGTAATTGTCCGAATTCAATTCAAAGCACCTATAATCTGGAAAACCAAAAATATGTTAACGGAAAAATTCCATTTAGTTCGTTTTCGGCAGACTCTATACCTTTAAAGCCTACAGAGTGATATGCAAAGAAAAAACGAACGCATATTTTTCCTCTTAATTACAGTTGTCTTAGGCGCAATATTTATCACCCTTTTTAGCAACTTGCAAAGAGGATTTTTAGATGTTGAAACCCGATTGCAGAATGGCACGATGGTCAATCTGAATAGCAAAAACGCTGCCGAGAGCATGAGTGTATTGTTGCAAAAAGGTTACTATTTTGAAGACAAAAAGGACATCGCGCTGATCAAGTCGGCTGTAACAGCTGGTGTAAAAGCATTCGAGACACCAATTGATAATGTTGGCGAACTAAACAAGAAGAATTTTTTTGTCATAGCAGATGAGGCATATGAATCTGGGGGAACGACCTTTAAAGATCGGGTGGCGGATTCCAGAGCATTATTGGGATATACCGGTGGTGATGCCAAACGATTCGTTCAAGAAAGAGGAAACATGCCATCATTACCGTCCCAGCGTGATTTTGACTCGGGCGAATATGACATTGAAGGCGAAATTCTTGATAAAGACAATCATCCGGTTGGTGGCGTTTTAGTAAAGCTATCAATGATTTTGCCCTTAGATAGCGGGTATGTAGAAAACGATTCTATTCCCGTCAAACCACAATTCGTTTCCTATCTTCGAACCGACGCTAACGGCTCTTTTAGCTTTCAACATCTTACAAACGACAAAGCCTTTGAAATTCTACCACTACAACCGGGCTATCAATTTGGTAGAACGCAGGGAGTACAAGAATTAAGTAGTGATGCCAGCTTTACCTTTAGACAAGCTCCACATACAATAAGACTTTTTTCAGCGAGAGACTTTAAGATTCTTAGAAAAGAGAGATCCCTTATTGTTCGAAGCGTGGAGGATTACAATCAGTGGTTTTGGATCATCGCGGTTAGCTTCTTTCTAGGTTTCTGGTTACTGCACTTTTTGATCAGTTGGAAGCAGCCACAGGCAGACCAGCTGATGCTGCCCTTGGTTATGCTTATGACTGGCATATCCTTCATTACACTGCTAAGCTTGCAAGATCCGTTAAGAGATCGCTTTCTAGCTAAAGACTCTTTAGCTTTTTTTGGAATCGGAATATTAGGCATAGCTATTATGCTAACTATTAATTTCAAAAAATTCACTGTAGACTCTAAATTCTACCGGATGCTTGTGCTAAGCAATAAGAGCAATCGGGCAAACGGCTGGCAATGGGCAGTTATTGCGCTGGCATTGCTGGCACTAACTATAATTTTTGGGAGCGGTCCAGAAGGTAGCGGGGTAAAAGTTAATCTTTTTGGTGTGCAGCCAAGTGAGATCGTTAAGTATGCTATCATCCTATTTCTGGCAGGCTTTTTCGCCAGCAACGAAAAATTTATAACTGAGTATCGCAGCTGGCAAAAACGTTGGTACTTCTTTTCATTTGCCTTAGCGGCGATGTTAGGTGCCATTTTGATGTATCTGGTACTGGGTGATCTTGGTCCTGCAATGGTGGTTTGCTTCACATTTATCATATTATTTTCCTTCTCGAGAGGTGATTTCATAATGATGCTTTTTGCCATAATAGTTTACACAGCCTCAGTCTGGTTTCTAAACATATGGATAGCGACTTTGGTAACGGTAGCAGTTCTTGCCATGGCAATGGTATTTAACAAGAAACAGTCCAGTGAATCAGCCATGATGGTCATTATGGTGATGGCTGGTTTTCTACTCATTGATCAAATCCCTTATCTTGATAAACTAATTCCCGGACCTGTAAATCGGTTATCTGAACGCAAGTCGATCTGGCAAGATCCCTGGAACAACGAAGTTTATGGTGGCGACCAGGTAGCGAATGGAATATGGGCCATGGCCGGAGGCGGAATAAGTGGACAGGGTGCAGGAGAAGGCTTTGCGAAAACCATTCCCGAGGCTCACACAGATATGATATTGCCTGCTATAGGCGAAGAATTTGGCCTGGCCGCTATCCTGGGAATATTTATCCTCTTTCTCATATTTCTAAATAGGTCGATCCTTATCGGTCGGCAGACCGGTACGCCATTTCTTTTTTATCTGTCTTCGGGAATTGGGATAAGTATGTTTGTGCAATTTTTACTGATAGCAGGAGGTTCCACAGGAGCACTGCCGCTTTCAGGTGTTGCATTGCCTTTTATCAGTTATGGAGGGTCATCTTTGGTGGCCAATATGATGGCGGCAGGATTTATTCTCTCGCTCTCTACCATTCGTGGGACCGCTTTGCAAATGGATTTCATTACCCGGCAGCAGGACAAAAACCTGGTGCCCGCACTGTTATCTGCAAGCATAGCCGTACTGCTTTTGGGAATTACAGTATCAAGATACGTGATCGATAATAAAAAGTGGGTTGTGCAACCGTCATTAGTAGCTGACCGAAGTGGAACAAGAATGTTTAGCTACAATCCTCGCATTTCAATATTGATGAATAAGCTTGAAGCGGGTCAGCTTTACGATAGAAAGGGGAAAATATTGGCTACAAGTAATCCGGATCTCGTTAGAAAGCAGCGCAATATTTTAAAGGCTGCGGGCCTGAGTTATGATTTGGATTCAGCTGTACATAAACGTGTCGAAAGATATTATCCTTTTGAAGAACAAACATTCTTTTGGACTGGAGATGTGAATACAGGAGTTTTTAACGGTAGCACCAACGGATATTTTGCTGAGTACGAGCACGCGGCAGAACTTAGGGGCTTTCACACGCCGACAAGTTCACTAACCACCAGGGCAAACAAATATCGGGAAGACCGTTTCTTACCTCGTGGCGTAAAGGAGATGACGGTAAGCAAACGCGACTACGCGGAACTAGCCCCGCTGCTGTTAGCAGGAATAAATAGCCAAAGCGTGGCGGAATTTAAGAAGCGCAACCGGGATGTGAAGCTCAGTATTGATGCGCAACTTCAAACGGCAATACAACAGTCGATCAGTCGTGACGACTCTCTAAAAAAGAGCAGGGTGTCGGTCGTAATTATGGAAGACAAAACAGGAGATGTACTGGCTTCGGCAGTGTATCCTTTACCACCAGTTAAGGATTGGGAGTTGTTAAATATGACGACTGCTGAGCAGAATAAATTATCAGGATGGTACACGACTGCGGATCTAGGTTTCACCTATGCCACTCAACCAGGCTCAACCGCAAAGGTGCTAACAGCTATGGCAGCGTTTAATAAGCTTGGCTTGGACGCTAAAGATAAGACGTTTACAGTCAGCAGGAAAGAGCGAATCAGGACAAAAGGAATTGAGCCAGATGAGACAGGAAGAATCAACTTGCAGCGAGCAATTGTAAACTCAAATAACGTATATTTCATTAAATTGGCAAACGAAGAACAGTTGCAAGAGGATATGGTAGCGCTTTACATGAAAACCGGAATGTTTCTGCGGGGAGTAGGTGGCTATTATTTCGACAAGGCACTTAATAACGTAAAACAGGAAGAAAAGTGGCTAAACCTGTGGAGAAAAACAGAGTTTAATACCAAGCCATCTTATGATCCGGCTAATATCCGCCGAACAAGAGCAAAAGGGATTTCAGGTATGTCTTGGGGACAAGGTGAATTAATCGCCAGTCCGGCAGCTGTCGCAAGACTAGCATCAAGTGTGGCGAACAAAGGGGTTCTGGTACCAAACCGTTATGTATTAAAAATAAGCGATTCAACAATAGCAGTCAAGCCAGGAATTAAAATTGCTAATGATCCTCAGTATGCGATGCTTCTGACCGATTATATGTTGAAACAAAGTGCTAATAAATCTTATGCACTAGGATTAAAAGTAGCGGGTAAAACCGGAACCCCGGAACGGGTTTGGAAGCAGGAACGAATTAATGATGGTTGGTACGTTTTTTTTGCTGACAACAAAAATGGAAAGGGCCACATTGTGGTTTGTATTAGAATTGAATCTACGCAAGGATCAAGTAAAGCGGTTCTTCTTGCAGGTCAGCATGTAGTACCCATCCTTAAATCAATGGGCTACGTTATGGATGTAAAAACGGAAATAAAGTAAGTATTATGTTTAATTTATTCAACAAAAGCGAGCCTGATAAGCCTCAGGACGTGAAAGCAATAAGAGAAGCACTTTTAGTGTTTATCAAACAAGAGCTTCAAAAAATGGAGGGAGGTGAAGGTAAGCATATTAAAGGCTTGCAACTTTATATCTGCTGTCCTTCTGCTGAAGAGTTTATGTACGAGTCAGCAGTATTTT
Source organism: Pedobacter sp. (assembly GCF_037719805.1). Classification (GTDB taxonomy): domain Bacteria; phylum Bacteroidota; class Bacteroidia; order Sphingobacteriales; family Sphingobacteriaceae; genus Pedobacter. The sequence continues at coordinate 39,682 of NZ_JBBJLZ010000006.1, forward strand.
CTGCTGAAGAAGGAAGGTTTAAAAATGAGGTACAGCGTATCGCGGACGACTTTGCAATTGATTTGCCAGGATCATGGACTCTAGACACTATTTTTGTTGAAGAGTTGCCGGAAAGAGGAATAAGAATGGAGCAGTTAAACGCCGCACTCTATGTTAAACTACCAGAACACGTTTCTGTAGTAAAATCAGGCACAGGCTATATCAAGGTGTTGGCCGGAGAAGCGGAGCAAACGTCATACACCATTACATCTGATGACGGTCGTGTTAATATTGGTCGGGGGAATAAAGCTCAAGACAGCGACGGTTTTTTCAGAGAAAATGGGATTGCCTTTCCAGATGAGAGTAAAAATGAATGCAATAAATACATAAGCAGGCAACACGCCCATTTAGAATGGAATAATGAATCGGCATCATTTATGCTTTTTGCTGATGAAGGCGGTGTACCACCAAGAAACAAAGTGAAGATCCGATCAAAGGGAGACCATAATCCGGTAAAACTAACCTTTACAGAGTTGGGCTTTGCATTGAACGAAGGCGACCAGATTATTTTAGGTGAATCCGCTGTATTGGAGTTCAGTTACCACCAATAAGATATCCATATAATGGCAAAAGTATTTACCATAACAGAGGGGCTGGAGAACATGGGTGCATTACGTACCGGTGGTCAGGGTTCTGTTTATAAAGGAAAGCGGATGGGCGCCATTATATCTGCTGTTAAATTATTACCGACGCCCATTCACACAGAGAATGAGGATGACAAGAACTTCCGTGATTTTCAGAATGAGGTAGAAAAGCTTAAAAAAGTGAATGAAGATCCGAACCCTAATGTGGTTAAGATTATAAATTCAGGTCTCACAGAAAGTGGGTCATTTCCATTTATCGAAATGGAATATATAGAAGGCCCGGATCTGGCAGAACTCTTACAAGCTCCAAACCCCGCAATTTTCACAATTCGGGAAACCATAAAACTGGCGACTCAACTATCTAACGCACTTGCTCACTGTCATAGAGCAAGAGTTAAACACGGGGATATTAAAAGCAACAATGTCAAGTTTAATACAGAGACTGGGAATTACGTTTTACTGGACTTTGGATTGGCGGTAATGTCTGATGAGCAAAGGAGGTCAAGTCTTCGCCATGCAGGAGCTGTCGAGTTTATGGCTCCTGAGCAGCACGAAGGAGAATTACTATTTCAGTCGGACGTTTACAGCTTCGGTATTATTGTTTACGAACTACTGGCCGGTGCGGTACCTTTCCCATTAATCTCTAAATCAGAAACAAATAGAAATCAGGTTATGATCTCTCATATAGAGAAAAGCGTTCCTGATCTAATGATTCTGCGAAAAAACAAACTACCGGCTGATTGGGCTGAAGAAAAACGTATCGCAGAAATGAATGTGCCGGCCTGGCTTCAGGATATTGTTGCCAGATGCCTTGAAAAGTCTCCAACGGATCGATTTGCAAACGGTGTAGAACTTCATGACGCTATATGCAACCAGATCGAACGCCCACCGGTCCTTGTGGAACACGTATCGTCGAACGACACAAAAAGCGAACTGGAATTGTTGAAATCCGAAAATGAACGATTACATGCGGAATTAAATGGCTACAAGCGATATTTTAAAAGCAAAATGCTTTTCTTTGTAGCTGCATTAGTCATAGTTAGTGTCCTTAGTATAGTAGTAAGTTCTATGATGGGCAGCGAAAGTACTGGAAAGTCAACACACGCAGACAGTACGAATCTTGTAAAAAAAGATAGTCCATCCATCCAACGTAAACCTGGTAATACCGTCAAGAAACAACCGCCTGAACGAAAAAAGGTTATACCGGCTAAGACTAAAGATGGATTAATAAATGATGTTCCAGAATTTTAACATAGTTATATATGAGTAAAGTATTTACCATAACGGAAGGATTAGAAAACATGGGTGCCTTACGCACTGGTGGTCAAGGTTCTGTTTACAAAGGAAAAAGAATTGGAGAAATCATTACTGCGGTGAAAATTTTGCCTACTCCTATCCATACGGAAAACACAGACGATAAAAACTACAGAAACTTCAAGAATGAAGTCGAAAAGTTAAAAAAAGTCAACGAAATTCCGAACCCTAATGTCGTAAAGATCGTTAACTCCGGATTGACGGAGAGTGGATCTTTTCCGTTTATCGAAATGCAGTATATTGAAGGGCCTGACCTTGAGGAGCTGCTGCAGTCTCCTCATGCGCCGATCTTCACTGTTAGGGAAACGAAAAAACTGGCACATCAACTGGCAAACGCCCTGGCACATTGCCATAGAGTTGGCGTGAAGCACGGGGACATAAAAAGCAATAACGTAAAGTTTAATACCGATACCGGAAACTACATTTTGTTAGATTTCGGATTAGCGATTATGTCTGATGAGCAGCGTCGAAGTAGCATCCAGCATGCGGGAGCTGTAGAATTTATGGCGCCAGAACAACATGATGGAGAGATGTTTTTCCAAACAGACGTGTACAGTTTCGGGGTCATACTTTTTGAGTTACTGGCAGGGGTAGTTCCATTTCCCTTAAACAGCAATGGTGAAACCTCAAGGAATGCAGTAATGCTTTCACACATGGAAAAGCCCGTGCCTGATCTACTAGCCCTTAGGAAAAGTAATTTGCCGGATACCTGGAATCCAGAGGTTAAAGCAAGAGAGATGAGCGTACCTGCATGGTTGCTTGAGGTCATCAAAAAGTGCCTTGAGAAAAACCCAGAGAAGCGTTATGCCAATGGTTCGGAATTACAGGAAGCTATTTTGCATGAGAATTTTGATCAGCCAAACTACACGCCTAACAGAATATCTAGCGCTGGTTTTACCCTTGCAAAGGAAAACGTAGTTACTGGGGTTACCTCGGCAAACCTAATCAATACCGAAGATCCCGATACGCTTGCGACATCAGGTAGTTTAGAAACATCGCCTGACACGATGGAGGTTTCCAAACCACTTTTCATTTCATTAGTATTGTTACTGATTGCTTTAGGGGCTTATTCAGTGTATTCTTTATTCCTCGCAAGCTCTGATAAAAAACAAATTGTTTACGAAGATTCAACAAATACCAATACTCAAGACACTGCTGGCATGAATCTGCCTTATTCAATTGAACCTGACACTACAAAAGTCAACCCTCCTGTTCAAGTGGACACGGCAGCGAGACAAGCGGAAGTCGATAGTCTGAAACGAGCTTATGAAGAGCAAACAGGAGAATCACAGGTCAAGCCAACAACGCCGACCGTAGTAGTCCCTGCAGAAACAGTTGTTGACCAAGTTATAAGTAGTAATGGGAAACGTTTCCGTTTGTCAAGAGGCTCTTCTACCTACTTCTACGATGATCCAAATGCTGAAGCTGTTAAGCACCAGGTCATGATTCTGTGGACTAACAGAACAAAACTCACTGTTCTGGAGGAACAAAACGGGTTTATACTGGTGATGCACACAAATACCGACGGTGAAGTAACAAAAGGTTGGTTAAATAAAAACGACCTGAAGGAGCTTTAGTAAGCTGTGCTTGAAGACGGTATAATAGGGAGTTAACTTTTTTTATAAAATTAAAAACCTTTTGGAATAATAGACGTTGTGCATATAGTTTGTTTGGTTTAGTTGATCTGTGGTGGGTCAACATCTATTTAGAACAGGGATAACTTTCATAGCTTATCCCTGTTTTTCTTTTAAAAGAATTTCTTGTAAAGTTCGTGCTGCTAGTCGGAGACTGGAATCTTTTGCCTGAAAAAGGCAAAATTTCCTAGGTCTCTCCTCAGCAGCACGAACTTTTGTAGGTCGACATGCGTTTTAAACCATGGAACAGGCAGTTTCACCGCTTCATTGCTGGCAAAGAAAGGCGAAATAAAGTATTCGACCATGCTAATGATGATCGGTAATGATCCCTAACTATTGAGCCGTAAATCATGCTATTTACAAGAAAATTTAGCTTCTCAGAGAAGACCTAAGAATTATTTCCGCTCTTCAGCGGAACTGATTCCAGACTTCGAAGAGAACCGCTTAATTTTCTCTTTTTGTGATATAATATACCGGAATCCCTATCAGCATAATTAACACGCCCCAACCACAGGTATCTGTCTTGTATATCATAAGTCCTACACATAAGGCAGAAGCTAAGATAATGTATAAAAATGGTAGGACTGGATAACCGAAGGCCTTATACGGTCTTTCCGCATTAGGAAGCTTTCTTCTTAAAATGAATATTCCATAAATGGTAAGTATATAAAAGATCAGTACGATAATCACTACAAAATCAAGTAGTGCGCCATATTGCCCGGTTAAACATAATGCTGAAGCCCAAATACCTTGGATCCACAATGCCCAGGCTGGCACGTTTGCTGTATTAAGCGTGGCTGCCTTCCTGAAAAAGAGTCCATCTTTAGCCATCGTATAATAAACCCGCGCTCCTGCCATGATAAGACCATTATTACAAGCAAAGGTGGAGATCATAATCATGACTGCAATGATGATGGTTCCCGCCTGTCCAAAGATATACTGAGCAGCAACTACAGCAACTCTGTCTTGCTTTGCTGTTGCAATTACGTCCAATGGAAGGACAGCGATGTACATTAAATTGGCAAGGATGTAAATGACGGATACGATAAAAGTTCCAAGGAACAAACTCAATCCCACATTTCGCTGAGGATTTTTAATTTCTCCTGCGATAAATGTTACGCCATTCCAGGCATCACTTGAAAAAAGGGAACCCACCATTGCTGCTGATATTCCAGAAAGTAACAGAGAAGCGTTGATGTTAGTCCAGCTCATTGTCTCGAGACTGAAAGATCTTGATGTCCAGGTATCTGCCCAATTGGCATTCCACACTTCCGCTTTAGCAGCTAGTGTAAAGCCAAAAATAATCAACCCAAATAGTGAAAGTATTTTAATTATAGTGAGGATGGTTTGCAATATCTTACTGTCCTTCACCCCTCTGCTATTTACATAAGTCAGGAAAATGATGGTGATAATAGAAACGAGCTGCGCAGCGTTCAGCTGAAAATTTCCAAGCTCAAGAAGAATGTTTTCGTTACTGAAAGGTTCAAAAAGATAAGCAGCAAACTTTGAAAATGCCACGCCTACCGCAGCGATAGTCCCTGTCTGGATGACCGCGAACAGACTCCAACCATAAAGAAAGGCAATGAGTTTGTTATATGCTTCTTTAAGATAAACATATTGTCCACCTGCCTTTGGATACATTGCACTAAGCTCGCCATAGCTAACAGCAGCAATCATAGTGATCAACGCGGTTACTACCCAAATAAGAATAAGCCAACCTGCAGAACCAACTTGTCTGGCGATATCTGCACTGACAATAAATATACCTGATCCAATCATCGAACCTACAACGAGCATAGTGCCGTCAAGGAGCCCGAGTTCGCGCTTAAATGATCCGTCTTGCGTCTCTTTTTCCATAAAATGTAATTGATAAGGTTGGTACGCGAATATATTTAAAATTTACAGTTATCCGGAAATAGTATATTTAATTGGGAATTAATTGAATAACTAAATAAAAGATTTGGTAATCTCAGAAACACCATTATTTTTGTATACCTGGCAAATAACCAAATATATTTCAGAACCAATAGCTAAAACGGGAAACACAATGGAGTTTTTACAAACCAATTTAATTTATTTTATCCCAGTACTGGGCCTAATCGGAATTCTTGTAATGGCGGTTAAAAGCGCCTGGGTCAACAAGCAGGATGCAGGTGATAAAAATATGCAGGAGCTCGCCGGCTATATTGCCGATGGCGCCATGGCTTTTTTAAAGGCAGAATGGCGGGTACTAAGCATATTCGTACTTTTTGCCGGAGCACTTTTGGCCTACTCCGGAACTATAACAGAAATTCATGGGCGACCAATACACTCGAGCTGGATCATATCACTCTCCTTTGTAATTGGAGCCGTTTTATCTGCCCTGGCAGGTTACATTGGAATGCGTTCCGCTACAAGAGCGAACGTACGAACCACTCAGGCGGCAAGAACCAGCCTAAAGCAGGCACTAAAGGTTTCATTTACTGGAGGAACAGTAATGGGGCTTGGAGTTGCTGGTTTAGCGATCTTAGGCCTGGGAGGTCTTTTTATTATTTTTCTGCATCACTTTCAAGTAATTGGAGCTGATGGAGTCAATACGCTCCACATGAAAACGGCAATAGAAGTTTTAACTGGGTTCTCTCTGGGAGCAGAATCAATTGCACTTTTTGCACGCGTGGGCGGAGGAATCTATACGAAGGCCGCCGATGTAGGTGCCGACCTGGTAGGTAAAGTTGAGGCAGGTATTCCTGAAGATGACGTTCGGAATCCCGCTACAATTGCAGACAATGTTGGTGATAACGTAGGTGACGTAGCGGGTATGGGTGCAGATCTTTTCGGTTCTTATGTCGCAACTATACTGGCAACGATGGTATTAGGACAAGAGATCTCCGTAGAGGATAAGTTTGGCGGAATGTCTCCTATCTTATTACCAATGGTAATCTGCGGTCTCGGGATCTTATTTTCTATTGTTGGAACCTGGTTTGTTACCATTAAAGACGACCATTCAAATGTTCAAAGTGCATTGAACCTTGGAAACTGGTCTTCCATATTAATTACCGCAGTCGCTTCCTACTTTATTGTCATGTGGATGCTTCCTGAAACGCTAAGTTTAAGAGGATATGAATTCTCTAATATCAATGTATTTTATGCAATTCTAGTTGGTCTGGTTGTTGGAACAATCATGAGCATTGTAACAGAGTACTATACCGCAATGGGCAAGGCACCTGTTAATTCAATTATTAGACAGTCATCAACAGGACATGCTACCAATATCATTGCAGGCTTATCAGTAGGTATGAAATCAACAGTGATACCCATATTGGTTTTAGCCGGAGGAATCATGTCATCCTATCATTTTGCTGGCCTTTATGGTGTCGCTATTGCTGCAGCAGGAATGATGGCCACTACAGCGATGCAACTTGCCATTGATGCATTTGGGCCAATCGCTGACAATGCTGGAGGTATTGCAGAAATGAGTCAGCTACCTCCAGAGGTACGGGAGCGTACAGATAATCTCGATGCTGTAGGAAACACCACAGCTGCCACAGGTAAGGGCTTTGCAATTGCATCGGCTGCCTTAACATCACTTGCATTATTTGCAGCATTTGTTGGTATTGCCGGTATTTCAGCCATTGACATTTATAAGGCACCCGTGCTTGCAGGTCTTTTTGTAGGCGGTATGATCCCTTTTGTATTTTCTGCTTTATGTATTCAAGCGGTTGGCAAAGCAGCGATGGACATGGTTCAGGAAGTCCGCAGACAGTTCCGCGAAATTCCTGGAATAATGGAATATAAAGCCAAGCCAGAGTACGAAAAGTGTGTGGCGATTTCAACTAAAGCCTCTATTCGTGAAATGATGCTCCCGGGAGCGATCGCATTGATCACTCCTGTTATCGTAGGCTTTATATTTGGTCCGGAAGTGCTTGGTGGCTTGCTAGCAGGAGTAACAGTGACGGGCGTGCTTATGGGAATATTTCAAAGTAATGCCGGAGGGGCCTGGGACAATGCTAAAAAGTCTTTTGAGAAAGGTGTAGAGATCAATGGAGAAATGCATTTTAAAAAGTCTGAACCGCATAAAGCCTCCGTAACCGGAGACACAGTTGGCGATCCATTCAAAGATACATCTGGCCCATCAATGAACATCCTGATTAAATTAATGTCGATAGTTTCGCTTGTAATTGCTCCATATATTGCAATTAGCAATACCTCAAATGTATCAGAAACTGCTCCTGAGAATAAAGCCACTACTACCAGGACCGATTCTTTCAGATATATTGTGAAAACGGTGGATGCGGAAGGTAATATTCAGATAGATACACTCAAAAACGCAAGTGACACCACAAAACTTGTTAATTAATTTCAAATAGGCATAATTGTTACGCATTAAAAGGGATTGTGATCTGAAATCCCTTTTAATTTTACACATATTTTCTTTAGGTTTGACTTTCTGAATTTATTAAAAAAACTAAACTAAACTTTATGGGTCTTTTTACAAAGAAGTCAATTACACAACTGCTCGCCGATGCCTCGGAGTCTGAAAAGTCTCTTAAACGGACACTGACAGCGGGATCTCTGATTGCCTTAGGTATTGGTGCAATCATTGGTGCAGGTTTGTTTGTTAGAACAGCATCTGCAGCAGCACAAAATGCAGGTTCCTCTGTAACTATCGGTTTCATAGTAGCAGCTTTCGGCTGTGCCTTAGCCGGTCTATGTTATGCTGAACTTTCCTCATCTATCCCAATCTCAGGAAGTGCCTATACTTACACTTACGCCACAATGGGTGAACTATTAGCATGGGTAATCGGTTGGGATCTAGTACTCGAGTATGCCGTTGGTGCTGCTACCGTTGGTATTGCATGGAGTGAATATCTAAATAACCTGTTGGTCCATGTCTTCAACACGAGCCCCATACCCTATGAATGGTGCCACTCGCCGTTCGAAACGTCTGTAGGAGGTGTAACTGGTATTATGAATGCACCCGCACTGTTTATAGTTGCGTTGTTGAGCTTGTTGTTAATCAGAGGTACTCAGGAATCCGCCTTTGTTAACGGAATTATCGTGATTACTAAAGTGGCAATTGTAATACTTATTATCATTTTCGGATGGAACTTCATCAATCCTGTAAATCATACCCCATATATTCCTGAAGCTACAAGCTATACGGACACCGAAGGGATCACCCATAATTTTGGAGGTATCTGGGGTATATTAGGTGCCGCAGGAACTGTATTTTTTGCTTTCATTGGCTTCGATGCAGTAAGTACTGCAGCACAAGAAACGAAAAATCCCAAAACTGCAATGCCGATTGGTATCCTTGGATCCCTGGCCATTTGTACAGTGTTATACATCCTATTCGCTCATGTACTGACGGGCTTAGCGCCAGTTGAATTCTTTAGAACCAACGGTAAAGAAGCATCCGTAGTAGCGGCCATACAAAACTTTATGCCTGGTTATGAGTGGCTGGGAAAACTAGTGACAGTAGCCATCTTAGCCGGCTTCTCTTCTGTGATCCTGGTTATGCTTTTAGGCCAAAGTCGTGTGTTTTATGCAATGAGTAAAGACGGACTATTACCGAGAGTTTTTAGTGATCTTCACCCTAAATACAAAACTCCTTACAAAGCGAACTTGATCATTTTAGTATTGGTTGCTGCCTTCGCTGCATTTGTTCCGGGTAACGTAGTTGGTGATATGACTAGCATCGGTACTTTGTTTGCCTTTATCCTGGTTTGTGCTGCTGTAATCGTTTTAAGAAAAACAGAGCCTAATCTGGTACGTGAGTTTAGAGCTCCTTGGGTTCCTTTCCTTCCGATATTAGGCATTGTCGTATGTTTAGCAATGATTTTAGGTTTGCATTGGACAAACTGGCTGAGACTGATCGGATGGCTTGCAATAGGCTTTGTAATCTATTTCGGATACAGTAAAAAGCATTCAAAGTTAAATACAAAAGGAATAACGGTGGATCCCGTTGATCCTCCTGCTCCGAAACTATAATTAAATATACCAGCCCCTCTCAATTATTTAAGAGGGGCTTTTTTATGAAAAAGGCATCAGTCAATATTTATCTTTACAATCAAATCTCACCGTATGGATTTTAATTTCAGTCAGATGCTATCAACATCGATGGTTTTGTTCGCAATCATCGACATCCTCGGATCTATACCCGTGGTGATTGAACTTAGAAGAAATGCTGGTCACATCGAGTCAGAGAAAGCTGCAATAGTGGCGACAGTACTTATGATCGTATTCCTGTTTGCCGGAGAGACGCTATTAAAAGTTATTGGGCTTGACGTGGAATCATTTGCTATAGCGGGCTCATTAGTTATCTTTTGCATTGCCTTGGAAATGGTATTGGGCTTAAGCATCTTCAAGCATGGGGAAACACCCGAAACCGTCTCAATAGTTCCATTGGCCTTCCCTTTGATTGCAGGAGCAGGAACAATGACAACCCTATTATCGTTGAAAACAGAATACGCGACTCAAAACATCATCGTTGGTATTCTCATAAACATGATTTTCGTTTATATCGTATTGAAAAATACCGAGCGACTGGAAAAGTTGTTTGGAAAATCAGGTTTAGGTGTCTTACGCAAAGCATTCGGAATCATATTGCTAGCTATCGCAATTAAGCTGTTCCGTAACAATACAGGCTTGTAACAGGTAAACTAAAGACGATCGTGGAACAGCAGGGTTTACAACACTATTAAACTTTCTTTACTAGTCGGGCAGCAAACATAGTATCAGCCTTCAAACCATACCCTTTGATCACTTCCATTCTCTCTAATTCTAATGGAAAATTCTCTGTTAACCACTTTATTACATCTTCATTCTCTTGCTTAAATACAGAGCAGGTAATATAAACCAGTGGCTTTCCAGGTTTTAAGTATTTAATAATGTTTGCAGCGATAGAACATTGCAGCTTAGCAAAATAAGTCACCTTGTGATCTTCAAAGTAATAGAGCATTTCTGGAGTCCGGCCCCAGGTACCTGACCCGGAACAAGGTGCGTCAAGGATGATCCCGTCAAATTCATAATGATGAAGATCCTGGTCATTGTTTTGTAAGAGATCCAATACCTTTTTCTGGTACTTTTTCAATCCGGCATCCTGAAATCTCTCCTGCAGATTATTTAAGCTATTTTCTCGCACATCACTAACTAGCAATTGAATGTTCGGTTCCAAGTCATGCAGCAAGAGAGATTTTCCTCCGGAAGCAGCACAACAATCCCACCAATAGTCATATTTGTCAGGCTTGAAAAATGCACCTGTTTTTTGCGATGAAAAATCCTGTATCTGATAACCTTTCTCGTTCGGCAACAACTGCTCTAGCTTAGTACCGTTAGGAAGCGACAGTGCATTCTCTGCAACTTGGTCGAACGTTATGTTCACCACTTTCAGTTCAGCAATGAGGCCTTCCATCTTGTTAGCACCAACTCTTATAAATAAGTCCGGTTGGGTAAAAAAAGAAGCATAAAATGCTTGCTTGTCAATGCCTTCGCTTAGCGATTCCTGAAATTGGAATACATCAGCGAGGTTAAATATGGGATAAGCGGTTCCAATGAGCAACAGTTTCTCATCAACCGCTTCGCTGATCTTGTCTTTTAAATCAGGAAGATAGGTATCCACAATGAGGCTTGGACTCTGATTGCATAAAAAATCGCCAATTGCCAGCCTTTGAAGAGGACTTTCTCCTATCAGCGCCTTGCCTAGTCTAAAAAAACTATAAATGTATCGGGTAGCCCATCGCCGGTCTGAAGAACCCATTTGCTTATTTGCCTTAAAATAAGCGAACAGAAAGCGATGCAAAGGCTGAAGTCCATCATAACTTTTGAAAATTTGCTCAAATGACCTGATCTGATGCTCTACTCTCATTCTATAATTTTTAGAGAAAAATTCTGATATTTCAACAGCATTAAACTGGTATTTAAATAGCCCATTTTAGGATCGTATATAAATGCGAAGCTATTGTGAAGACCCTTGTACTTCTCTTTCGTTAAAAACTGTAGGTAATTCTTGCCGTGAACAGCCATTAAGTTCGCAAAATAATATCCTATATCAAACCCTTTATAGGCATATTCACCAGGTTCAAAATGATAGATGGACCGATATCGCTTTACAAATTCTGATACCTCTTTTCTGCTGAAGTCTACTTTGTAAGATGCACTAATCATAGTGTTTAAAGCTTGAAGCTTATCCGTGCTATAGGTCTGTTTACTCCAGTCAGGATGACCAAACAGATCTATAGATAGTCCAGCATTTTTCATTTTGAAAAGCTTATCAATGGTCGCTGTAACAAATTTCTTTTCAGATGACGCCAAAATAACCACATACTTCTTGTTCTTGATCATCCTCGTATCCATTGTAAATACGGAAGCGAATTCCTGAAAAAAGAAAGGCTGTTTGGGATCGTTGAAAAACTTACGGATAGGGGCTGCTATTAGCTCATCTTCACTGTTTTTAGGATTAATGAGCACAATAACAGTTTTAACCGGATCATTGTGCTTTATAATATAATTTGCAATCTTATCAGCATGCAGTTCAATATTGTTAACAATAGTGATCATGTTGGGATTGTTGAGCTCCTTAGGATTTGTTGCCGCCAAAGGGTTCACCAACGTGATATTCTTCGTAAGGCTGAAGCTTCGGATGTGCTTCAAACCTTCCGGAAATACAGGGCCAACAATTAAATTGCTGCTAGCCAAACTGCCATTTTGAATTAATCTTTCCAATTTATCGATGTTGTCACCAGCATCAAAAACTTTTAGTTTGAAATCTGGGCCGGCCGTTGCTGCAGAATCCACACCCAACTTAAATCCCTGATAAAAGTCAATCGCCATAGCAGATTTTTCTACTTCAGCCTTAGTAGCAGTTTTAAGATTTACACTGCCAACCCGGAAGGGAACAAGCAAAGAAATTGTGGCCTCACTAAACCTAGCAACTACTTTCTCTACTGGTTGTTCAACTGACTTAGGCGTTTCCGGCTGCTTCTTTACAGTCTCGACCACCCGTGGTGAACAAGAAGTAACAAGAACTAGAAAAATTAACCAATATTTATTCCCACTCAATTGTCGCTGGTGGTTTTGAGCTGATATCATATACAACGCGATTTATCCCCTTTACTTTGTTAATGATCTCATTCGAAATTTTTGCAAGCACATGGTATGGTAAATGACACCAGTCTGCCGTCATACCGTCGACAGATTCCACTGCTCTCAGGCATATTACATTTTCGTACGTTCGCTCATCCCCCATTACGCCTACGGATTGAACAGGAAGAAAAATTGCACCGGCCTGCCACACTTTGTCATAAAGTCCTGCTTCCTTTAAGTTGTCAATATAGATGGCATCAGCTTCCTGAAGGATTGCTACTTTTTCTGCAGTTACCTCGCCTAGAATTCTGATAGCAAGCCCTGGACCAGGGAAAGGATGGCGGCCAATGATGAAATGTTCTAAACCCATCGATGTACCCACACGTCTTACCTCGTCCTTAAACAACGTGTTTAAAGGCTCTACAATCTTGAGTTTCATAAAGTCAGGCAATCCGCCTACATTGTGGTGAGACTTGATGGTAGCAGATGGTCCTTTAACGGAAACTGACTCAATAACATCAGGATAAATCGTGCCTTGTGCAAGCCACACTACATCCTGAACCAAGTGAGCCTCATCATCAAACACCTCTATAAATACCCTTCCGATCGCCTTACGCTTAAGTTCCGGATCATTCAAACCAACCAACTGACTCAAAAAGCGCTCTTTAGCATCTACGCCTTTGATATTCAGACCAAGGTGTTTATACTGTTCTAAGACAGCATCATATTCGTTTTTGCGTAACAAGCCGTTGTCCACAAAGATACAGTGGAGGTTCTTGCCTATTGCCTTATGAAGTAAAATCGCTGCAACAGAAGAATCTACTCCTCCTGAGAGCGCCAGTACTACTTTGTCATTACCTAACTTCTCCTTTAATTCAGCGATAGTCGTTTCTACAAACGCATCTGGAGTCCATTGTTGCTGGCAACCACAAATATCAACCAAAAAGTTTTCCAGTAATTGCTTCCCATCAGAACTGTGTGTGACTTCAGGGTGGAACTGTATGGCGTAAGTCTGTGAGTCCCTGATTTGAAAAGCAGCAACTTTTACACTATCAGTGCTTGCTATCAAATCAAAATTATTTGGAACCTGAGTGATGGTATCACCATGGGACATCCACACTTGAGAACCGGCAGAAATGTTCTTTAAAAGCTTGTTGTTTTCTGCAACGAACGTAAGGTTCGACCTTCCGTACTCGCGCGTAGATGAGCGTTGCACGTCACCACCTGATTTTTGTGCAATATATTGAGCTCCATAACATACGGCTAATACCGGGAACTTGTTATGGAATTTTTCAAGATCTATCTGAGGGGCGTCATCCTGTCTAACGGAATAAGGACTGCCTGAGAAAATAACTCCTTTTACGTCTGTTGTAAGTTCGGGAATGTTATTGAAAGGATGTATTTCGCAATAAACGTTTAACTCGCGTACTCTCCTGGCAATTAACTGTGTATATTGAGAACCAAAATCGAGAATAATGATTTTTTCTAGCATGGTCAAAGTTAAGAAAATTTAATTACGTCCACACCGAACCTTCTCAAAAAATCCACGCCCTCATCGCTTGGCAGGCCCTTGTATTCCGCATACGAATCCTTAAAATAGACGATCTTAATACCACAGGAGAGGATCAGCCGGGCACAAGCAATACAAGGTGAAAGTGTGGTGTATAATGTTGCCCCTGAAATTTTGGAACCGTTTTTCACAGCATAAAGGATGGCATTTTCCTCAGCATGCAAGGCTAGGGAGCAACTGCCCTTCGAATCCCTGTCGCAGCCCTGATCCGGCCACTCCTCATCACAATTATGAGTTCCTGCCGGGGGACCATTATAACCGATCGAGATAATCCTTGTGTCTTTAGCCAGTACCGCTCCAACATGTGCCCTTACGCAATGTGACCGTGTAGCAAGGTCCGTAGCAAGGTTCATAAAAATCAGGTTAAAGCTTGGTTTTGTTGTCATATTCATTAAAAAAGCCACAGAGAATGATCTCTGTGGCTGCAAAAGTAATTTATAAAATCTTAATGTCCGCCAGAGAGTTTCTTATCGAAAGAGATACCTTGCTTTCTAAGGATTCCACTAACCTTCCACGCATAAAATACAAGGTAGAGGAAGCACAAAATTCCAACGATATAACTATACTGTATTCCCGTAAATTCGGATACATAACCCTGAAGCCAGCTGATAATTCCACCACCCATGATCATCATGATCAAGAAACTGCTTCCCTGACTTGTGTTCTTACCCAGACCACTAACTGCCAGCGTAAAAATACATGGCCATAACGTACTACAAAACAAACCAACGCTCGTGAAAGCATATACACTTACCATCCCAGTAGTAAGCATACCTACCAGCAAAGCTGTAATCCCTACTAACGAAAATATTAAAAGCATCCGTGCAGGATTACCTTTACTTGCTGCATCAGCAATAATTAGTACTAGAATAATCAGTGCATACACATAAAATGGAGCAAGGTCATGCTTAGCGATCGCATTTACAGCTAAGAAAATACCAAAAGCCAGGTAAGGGGCAATAAACCTGAGTACCTTTTGAACAGAAATGTTATCGGTAAACGCTTCAACTGCACCAGTCCATCGGCCAATCATCATACTTGCCCAGTAAAGAGAGATGTAAGGAGCAATGTCTTTAATTGCAAACCCAAGATCCTTCTCCATATAAGCCGGCAAATTACTTGCAGTTGAAACCTCGACACCAACATAAACAAAGATGGCAATCATTCCCATCCACAATTGTGGATATCTTATTGCTGAACTCTTCATTGAGGGATCCTCCACTAAGCCTTCTACCAGAGATGGCCTGTCGGGCAGCGAAGAAAACTTAAGGAATACAGCTACCAATAGAAATGCCGCACCTAAAATCAGATACGGAATCTTCACACTTTCGATACTCATACTGCTTGTAGCGTCAGTGTTGGATCCGAATATTGCGAAACTCACAATCAAGGGACCTATTGTTGTACCAAAGTTATTGACCCCTCCCGCAAGTGTTAAACGTTGAGAACCGGTAGCGATCGGACCTAATGCAATAGCTAGAGGATTAGCTACAGTTTGCTGTAGAGAGAATCCTAAAGCCACAATAAACAAACCAGACAGCATTAATGGAAAGGAACCCAGATTTGCAGCAGGATAGAATAGCAAAGTTCCAACGGCGGAGATTACCAAACCAAGAGCAAGCCCGTTTTTGTAGCCTATTTTATTTACAAGATCTTGTTTAATTAAAACAGAAATGCCGGTGTAAATGAGTGAACCAACAGTGTAAGCGATGTAAAATGCCAGAGAAACCCATTGACTTTGGCTTTGAGTTAGGTTGAATGCCTGTTTAAATACCGGTATTAAAATATCGTTACTGGCGGCTACAAAGCCCCAGAAAAAGAATACTGTGACTAAAGGAATGAACTGTCCCCACTTCGTTTTTACTTGTTGTTCCATATTTTGATTAGTGATAATTTGTCGCGATAAACATAAATAAAAAAACTGTAAGCAAGCGGGCTAATGCATAATATTTGGGCGTATATATTGTTTAAAATCGCATATTAGCATATTATATTAAAGGAACTGAATGTTTGAAGCAATATTACAAGGGATAGGCGCAGGTGTTTTATTTTCGTTTCTAACGGGTCCTGTTTTCTTTTCTATGATCAAAACCAGTATTGAATCAGGGTTCAAAGCTGGTTTTTCTTTGGCTATCGGCGTTGTATTTAGCGATATAATTTTTATCTCCTTAACCATCTTCAGCTCCCAATTTGTAGATTATAAAGCAGAGTATAACCAGTACATCGGAATTATAGGCGGCGCATTCTTATTTGGTGTTGGCATTTACTACCTGATCCACAAAGTCAAGGTAAATTACGAAGTAGCGGATACAGTCAAGATCCGAAAGAGAGGCTATATACTCAAAGGATTTTTGATGTGCTTGCTTTCTCCTTCCACACTCATGTTCTGGATCATGGTGGGCGGAATCATATCTGTACAATTACATTACGACATCGTTGAGAAGGTTGTATTTTTTGTGGTGGCCATGGCGACACAATTGTCCGTGGACTGTGTTAAAACTTACTATGCTGCTAAGTTAAGGTACCGGATCAAGGAAAAGAACATCCAGGCATTAAACAAAATAGCCGGAGCAGTGATCTTGATCTTTGCTATCCGGCTATTCGTACAAGTGATTATGAAGCATTATAGTTAATGCTGCTGCTTAATAAGCTCTTTGGTTATTTCCCTCTTTCCAGTTAACAAAAGCTTTGTTTACTACTTTATTACCTCCTGGAGTGGGATAGTTTCCTGAGAAATACCAGTCACCACTATGATTAGGACAAGCAACATGCAGATTATCCAAAGTTTGATAAATAACTTTGACTTCAGCATTTATATTTTCAGGTGTAATGATCTTAGTGATTTGCGCAGAGATCTCTTCCTGAGTAAAAGGACGATAGATGTCTTTTACATGATTCACAATTTCTTCTTTAGGCAGCAATAGCGAAGCTTTACATTTCTGGTAAACTTCTTCAATAACGTTTACCATGCCCCTAGCTTTTAACAATTGGATGGCAGCCTCAAAAGCAACAAATTGCCCCATCTTCGACATGTCAATTCCATAACAGTCAGGGTAACGGATCTGCGGCGCCGATGATACAATAATAATTCTTTTCGGATGCAGCCTGTCAATGATCTTGATGATACTTTGCTTCAATGTAGTCCCCCTCACAATAGAATCGTCAACAGCCACAAGCGTGTCAGTATCATTCTTAATCACGCCGTAAGTAGTATCGTAAACGTGAGCAACCATATCCTGTCTGTCTGCATCCTGCGTAATAAATGTTCGCAGCTTCACATCCTTAATTGCTAATTTTTCAACCCGGGGGTTCATAGATAACAACTCATCAAGTTGTTCATCCGTCAAAGTATCCTTCCTGTGAAGCAAGGTATCCTTCTGAACTTGTCTGATGTAGCTATGTAAACCTTCGACCATTCCATAGAATGAAACCTCAGCTGTATTTGGAATAAACGAGAATACTGTGTTCTTTAAATCCGCACTTACAGCATCGAGAATTTGTTTGCAAAGTAAGGCGCCAAGATGCTTGCGCTCTTTATAGATTTCTGCATCACTTCCTCTGGAGAAATAAATGCGTTCAAATGAACAAGCTCTTTTCTCACCAGGTTCTCTAAAAATTTCCTGGGTAACCGTTCCATTTTTCTTAACGATCAAAGCATGACCCGGTTGGATCTCTTTTACATCTCTAAACGGAATATTGAAAGCAGTTTGAATGGCTGGTCTTTCAGATGCAGCAACCACAATTTCGTCATCCTGGTAATAGAAAGCAGGCCTGATGCCGGACGGATCCCTAAGTACAAAGGCATCTCCATTACCAACAATTCCTGAAATGGCATAACCACCATCCCAGTTCTTTGCAGAACGCTTAAGTATTTTATTAATGTCCAGATTGTCCGAAATCTTATGTGTGATCTCTACATTATCCAGACCTTCTTTTTTATATTCATCAAACAAAAGCTGATTTTCGTCATCAAGAAAGTGACCGATCTTCTCCAAAACAGTTACCGTATCTGCCTGCTCTTTTGGATGCTGACCTAGCTCATACAGTTGTTCCAGCAACTCATCAACATTCGTCATATTGAAGTTACCCGCAATCACAAGATTTCTAGTCATCCAGTTATTCTGACGAAGAAAAGGATGACAGTTTTCAATGCTGTTTTGACCATGTGTACCATAGCGTAAATGCCCTAAAAGCACCTCTCCTATAAAGCTTACATTTGCTTTTAACCAAGCCGCATCCTGCATTAACTCAGGAGTCTCATTTTGAATTCCTACAAATTTATTTTGAACGTATCCGAAGATGTCTGCCACTGCATTTTGCGCCATTGAGCGGTATCTGCTGATGTATCGGTGGCCCGGTTTCATATCTAGTTTGATAGTCGCTATTCCAGCACCGTCTTGCCCACGATTGTGCTGTTTTTCCATCAAAAGATACAGTTTGTTTAGGCCGTAGAGCGCTGTTCCGTACTTTTCCTGGTAAAATGAAAGTGGCTTAAGAAGCCTTATAAAGGCTATACCACATTCATGTTTTATCGAATCGCTCATGGTGTGTTGTTTGAGCCGCAAATTTAGAGTTAATAATAATCAGAACCTAGGAAGAAATTCAATCTCTTAGTCAGATTAAAGTTAGAAGTTACCCATGTTCCAAAGTAATGTGATCAGCGTCAATTTGGTTCCCAAAAAATACGGATGCATGCGCATTAAATACATGCTGGTCACCAGTGGTATTGAAGCTCCTTCCCCTGCCTGCGGATAGCTGCTCCTTAATGTTATTGTGACTCTCAAGGTATTCCTCAAGGCTCTGCGCAACAATGTTTCCTTGTGAAACTAAACGAACTTTATCAGGTAATATGGCTTTGATCTTAGGAATAAGCAATGGATAATGCGTGCATGCTAAAAGTATCGTATCTATATTATCATCCTGACTTAGCAACTCCCCTACATACTTTTCAATGAAGAAGTCTGCACCCGCCCCAAGATGTTCATTGTTCTCGACCAATGGTACCCACATCGGACAACTTTGTTGTTTAACACTGATCTCCGGAAAAAATTTATTGATCTCCAATAGATAAGATTCGGAACTAACAGTTCCACGCGTTCCCATTACGCCTATGACCTTGGATTCTGTGAAACTGCCAATCACCTCTGCGGTAGGTCGGATCACTCCAAGAACGCGGTGGTTCGGATACTTGATGGGTAGTACCTTCTGTTGGATGGTACGCAATGCTTTAGCAGAGGCTGTATTACAAGCTAAGATGGCCAACTGGCAACCCTTTGAGAACAACCACTCCACGCATTCTAATGTATACTGATAGATGGCTTCAAAAGAATGGTCTCCATAGGGAGCACGTGCATTGTCTCCCAGATAAATGTAATTGTATTGAGGCAAGCGTTCGGCTATGGCTTTAAAAACGGTTAAACCACCGTAACCAGAATCGAAAATACCTATAGGATGCTTTGCTGTCATAATACAAAAAACGGGATTGAGTTTTATCACCCAATCCCGCAATTTAAATATTTTAGATTAGATAGCCGTTAAGCTTTCTATCCCAATAGTGTTACTATTTTTTAGGAGCAGCAGCTGAAGATGCAGTAGCCGAAATCCCTAATTTAGTTTTAACTAACGCTGTAATGTCTTCTCCACCGTCAAAGTAAACCATTGCTGAGTTCGCAGTATCGAACACATAAGCATATCCTTTTTCTTTTGAAACAGCTTTGATAGCAGCATCAGCTTTTATGCGGATTGGATTAAACACTTCCGTATTTTTTTGCTCTAGTTCTTGTTGAGCTTTTCCTTTCGCATCATTAATACGTTTTTCTAAATCCTGAAGTTCCGCACCAGCAGTTTGTAGCTCTTTGCCAACCACCTCTTTGTTAGCTTCACTCATTGTTTTTTGTTTTGCCTCAGCAGCAGACATTTTTGTTGTGTACTCAGCGATCATTTTCTCGATCTCTGTCTGTTTAGTCTTTGTTAGCGCTTCTAATGTAGTTTGGCCAGTCTTAAATTCAGGCATTGCCTCAATGATCATTGCTGAGTTCAAGTGTGCCAGTTTTTGTTGTGCATTTGCTATGTTAGCGGTAAACAATAATCCCGCTACCAAAAATGCGTTCATTAACTTTCTCATCTCTATTCTTCTTGTTAGTTGTTTGTAATTTACTTATTTGTGTGTTATTTAATAATAGTTCCGGGTTTGTAACCTAATCTGGTGATTACGTCGTTGCTCACATCATAATTACTACTTGCGTAGATCATCATTGTGGCTTCACTGCTTTTATCAAAGATAAAGTCAAAAAACTTAGCTTTGGCAACCTCACCAATAGCCTTAGTTACCTTGTCCTGAACAGGGCTCAATAATTTCGTCCTATTCTGGAACAACTCCCCATCAGGGCCGAAGATCCTTCTTTGGAAATCTTTTGCATCTTTCTCCTTCTCAATGATCTCGTTCTCTCTTCTCTTACGCATATCTGCAGTAAGTAATACCTGATCTGCCTGATAAGCTTTGTACATCTTATCAATGTCACTAAAATTCTTGTCAACTTGTTGTTGCCATTGTTCAGATAATACGTTCAGCTGATTTAACGACGACTTATATTCAGGTAAATGCTTTAATATATATTCCGTATCCACATACGCAAACTTCTGAGCGAAAGATGCAAACCCTGTGAATAATAGAAAGCAAAGTAAGATGTATTTTTTCATTTTCAAATTTATTAATTTCCTGCCCACTAATTAAAATCCACCCAGCTGTTGAGCTATGCTAAAGTGAAATTGTCCCTTATTCGCATCAGGTAGTCCCGGTATCTTGTCAAAACCATAACCGTAATCAATTCCCAATAAGCCAAATATCGGTAAATATATTTTTGCTCCAACACCAACTGAACGTCTGATGTTAAAAGGATTGAAATCGCTGAACTTATCCCATGTATTACCTCCCTCACCAAATGCTACCACAAATGCAGTCGCAGATTGACTAGCGATTACGGGGTATCTTACTTCTACAACATATTTATTAAAGATCGGACTTCCTGAGTTTTGTGCAATACCCGGATTTGATCCCACCGGTATTACCGTGTTGTTAGCATAACCACGCATTGCGATCAATTCTGATCCTTGTAAAAAGTCAAATCCTTGCATACCATCACCACCTAACTTAAAGCGCTCAAATGCCGATTGGCCAACCGCCTGGTTATATAAACCAAGGAAACCGAACTGAGCTTGTGCCTTAATAACAAATTTACCAGCCAACCTTTGATACCATTGAGACTCAAACTTCCATTTGTGATACTCTGTAAACTTATAACGTTGTTTATCAGAAGCTGTTGCGTAGTTAAGATTATTTAATAACGAGTACGGAGGAGTCGCTTGAATTGTAAATCTGAAGATAGATCCATCTGTTGGAAAGATAGTACTATTTCTCGAATCCCTGCTGATTTCTTGCGTTAAGTTAAAGTTATAGGAAGTTCCTGTCTCAAAAAGATATCCAGGGTATTTGTTCAAAATGTACTGCTGAGCATTAATGGAGTGCGTTAGCTGGAAATAATTGTCTGGGAAGTTCAATACACGACCAAGACTAACCGTTACACCATTTAAACGAATCTTTTGCAATCCCGGACTGCCTGCAGACTGTCCATTAGACTGTAAAGAAGTAAATGCACTCAAACCAAAACTAACCGGCTTTTTACCACCTAACCATGGCTCAGAAAATGAGAAGCTATAAGACTGGTAATATTTACCATTCGTCTGCCCTCTTAAGCTTAATTTCTGACCATCTCCCTTAGGCAATGGACGATAAGCCGAAGCATTAAACAAGTTTCTTAAAGAGAAGTTGTTAAATGTTAATCCTAAAGTTCCAATGATGTTACCACCACCAAAACCACCTGAAAGTTCAATTTGATCTGAAGGTTTCTCTTCTACTAAAAATTGAATATCAACGGTACCATCCGCAGCATTAGGCTTTACATCAGGCACAGTTTTAGATTCATCAAAGTATCCCAGCTGACCAAGCTCTCTAATGGTACGGATCAATAGTTCTTTCGAAAATTTCTCTCCCGGCTTAACACGAACTTGTCTCATCGCTACCCGGTCGTGAGTAATGGTATTTCCTTTGATAGATATTTTATTGTTAGTATACTGTGGGCCTTCAGCAATACGCATCTCCAATTGTACAGTGTCGTTGAAGATTCTTGTTTGAACCGGCTCAACGTTGAAAGTTAGATACCCATCGTTTAAGTATAGACTTGAAACGTCATCTCCTGAAGCGGATCCTTTCAATTTCTTGTCAAGCTTTTCCTCACTAAAAACTTCACCCTTCTCAATTCCTAAAATCTTATTTAGAATTTCTACGTTGTACTTCGCGTTTCCAACCCAGGTAATATCTCCAAAATAATATTTACGGCCTTCAAACACATCAATGTCAATACCGATCGACTTTTCATTATATCTATAAATGCTGTCTCTAAGTATGGCCGCATCACGGTAGCCTCGGGATTGCATCCCAGCAACTAGTTTCAGCTTGTCTTCATCATATTTTTCCTTGTTAAACTTACCAGATCCAAATACTTTATAAAAAGCTTGTTGTTTTGTTTTCTTTAAAAGTTTACGAAGCTTTGCAGATGAGAAATCTTTATTACCGCTAAAGTTGATATGATGAACTTTTACCTTGTCACCTTTATCAACAAAAACCTGTAATACCATCCCGTTTTCAAGGTTAGGATCAGGGATAGTTTTATACGTTACAGAAGTGAAAAAATAACCTTTGCCCAACAAATACTTTTTAATCGTAGCAGTTGTAGCATTATAAAGGATTTCATTAATAATAGCCTTTCCTTTCTTCTCATTAATCTTCTCGAGAATGTCAGTTTTTTGCGACTTGCTTACCCCATTTATTTCAAATGTGCTTAATCTTGGACGCTCCACAACAGCAATATCAAAGTAAACCGTATCTTCTTCAATCCTGCTAATGTCTAGTTGTATGTCGTCAAACAATCCTTGAGCCCAAAGTGCCTTAATCGCATTTGAAGTGACGTCACCTGGTAAAGTGATTCGCTCCCCCTTGATTAATTTAGATAAAGTGATGATTACATCTTTGTCAATAAATTGAGTTCCACTAATCGTTGTGCCACCAATAATATATTCTTTTGGATTGAAGTAATCAATGTCTAGGCCGTTAACTTTTAAGGTTGGCTGTGCAGGCGGTGTCGTTGGACGGGAGATTTGTGCCATTGTCGGTAACCCGATCAATAACAGAAATATAAGTTGATATATTCTTTTCATTTACAATCTAAAAATCGACGCTAAGTTAATTTAAACACATGTTAAAAAGTGTTAAAGTTAAAATTAGTTCAATTGTTCACTAATTTTACCGAAGCGTCTTTCGCGTTTTTGGTACGCTACAATAGCTTCAAAAAGGTCTTCTTGTCTGAAGTCTGGCCAGAGTGTATCAGTAAAATAAAACTCCGTATAAGCCATTTGCCAAAGTAGAAAATTGCTGATTCTATGCTCGCCACTGGTACGTATCATCAACTCCGGATCCGGCATATTAATCGTCGTAAGCTGAGCTGCAAAATTCTCTTCATTGATATTATCCACGGTAAGTTTACCTTCCTGAATTTGAGCGGCAAGTTTCTTTGCAGCATTTAGAATTTCCCATTTGGCACTGTAACTTAAGGCCAGGGTCAACGTACATCTGGTGTTACCAGCGGTCTTGTCCATCGCACTCTTTAAATCATCAATACACTTTTGTGGAAGAGAAGCAATGTCCCCTATCGCATTCAAACGAATGTTATTTTTTGTAAGCGTTGGCGTCTCCTGATTAATTGTGGAGATCATCAATTCCATCAAAGCATTAACTTCTTCAACAGGTCTGTTCCAGTTTTCCGTCGAAAAAGCATAAACTGTCACATACTTAATGCCAATATTAGCACAACCTTCAACGATGTCTTTAATAGATAATACACCGCTTTCATGTCCGAAATGTCTGATTTTACCTTGGTTTTTAGCCCATCTGCCATTGCCATCCATGATGATAGCGATATGTTCCGGAAGACGCGTAACGTCTATTTGTTCTTTGAATCCCATTTACCGTGCAAATATGCCTAAAATGTATAACATTTTTGGGACACAAAGGTAAAAGATATGCCAATACCCACAAACATATAAGAATCTCTTTTTCGGAAGTCACCTCTCTGTGTCTTAGGAATACCTACTCCTGTCGGTCTTGTCAACATCGCCTTCACCGCCTTTACATCATCTGGATCGATATCATCTGGATTTGGAACCGGATAGCTCCCGCTAACATCATCAATTAAATCAGTGAACGCAGTTCGATAACCTATCTGCGTGATCAATCCCCAGTTATCTTTAAGCCTGAATTTTGCACCAACGCCATAAGGAATTGTTATCGCAAAATTTCTGTAAACAGACTGCTGCCCCTCGGTTTTATAGAATCTTAACCTGTACCACTCGTTTTTTCCAGTAATGGGATCAGGATACACGCCCTTCGGACTAAAGAACAAGAGACCGCCTCCAGTAAATATATAGGGGCTAAAGTTTTTCGTTCCACCGCCGGAAAAATAGTCAAGAAAATTGAAGTCAACCTGTAAGCTAACCTCATGCAAATCATTGTTAAAGTTCAGTCCTCGCATTCTGAACTGTTCATTGCTACTTTTTAAATCATCAGCCTTAATCCTTCCATAAGTATAATGAATCCCAACAGCCCAATAGGGATCCAGGTTTGCCTTGACATATCCGCCTGCAGATACACCGCTTATCTTAAAGTTATTAGTCTGATTTAAATCTCCTATATACCCGGCACCGCCTCCCTCAACCCCGACTTCGAAAACTTGCGCCTGCATCGCATTATTCATTCCTAAAGTAAGAAACAAGAAAATAAGTATTTTATAGTACATAGTTAGTAGTTGCGCGTATCAATACCCCAAAGTAGTTTATTCCGTAGCGTTGTTAAATAGCTCTCATTATTTAGACGGATCAGATTTACATGAAATGCAGCTTTGTTCAACGTTATTTTAACCGATCTGTCTACAGTCTCAGTCCGCGAATCGCAAGACACCAAAAACTTAGAACTTCTCGCTTCAATTTCAAACGTCAAAGAAACATCGTCAGGAATGATTAAGGGTCTAACATTTAAGTTATGGGGGGCAATTGGCGTTATCACAAAGTTTTGCGACCCAGGAAATATGATGGGTCCACCACAGCTTAAGGAATATGCAGTCGATCCGGTAGGCGTTGCAATGATCAGACCATCAGCCCAATAAGAGTTTACAAATTCATCGTTCATATAAGCATGAATGATCATCATCGCAGAGTTGTCCCGCCGATGGATCGTAATGTCATTCAACGCGAAGTTCTCCTCACCAAATAGTCCTTGTTTGGATTTTACAGTAAGCAGTGTTCTTTTATCTAAGGCAAAATCTTTATTCTGTAGCGCCTCAATCGCCTTTTTAATCTCATCCTTATTGATACTGGCTAGAAAGCCAAGCCTTCCAAAGTTGATTCCAATCACAGGCAGTCCAGAATCTCGTACCAGTGCAAGCGTATCCAGCAACGTGCCATCACCACCAAGGCTTATCAAAACATCAGCCTTACCAGTAAGTTCGAGGTGGTCTTTAAATGTAATAATATTCGCAGGTAGTTTTATCCGGTCGCTTATAAAATCAAAATATTTTTTGTAAACGAAGACCGGCGTATTGTACTCCTGCAAAACGCTAAAAACTTCCTGCACAAACGGTAAAACGCTGTTGTTAAATTCCCTGCCGTAAATTGCAATCATTAATTAAACATTTAAATAATTCATGAAAGAATTATATCTGTCCTCTGTGCCATCATCAGAAAGGGTAGTGTTAAAGACAGCCTTGACCTGATAGTTATAGCGTTCAAAGGAAGCAATAATGCCAGACAGCTCTGTCTTATTAATCTTAAGCGTGACTTCTAATTTCGTTGAATCTGGAAACGACTGTACGTAAGAAGATAAAATTTGCGCGTTGTCGGCCTCAACGATCTGAGCCATGTGTGATAAAGAATTGTTTCTATTGTTAATTTCCAGGACAATTATACCTCCATGCTCCTTAACCGCATATATCTCAGACGTATAAGCAAGCACATCGTTAACCGAAATCATTCCAAGATAATTTTTCTTATGATCGAGTACCGGTACTATGGATAAGCTGAGTTGATTAAACATCCTGATAATGTCATATACGTGCGCATCGTCGTACACAAAAGGCTGAATCAAGGGTAACGAAAGTGCAGCTATTGACTGATCCGTTGGCTTTACTTCAACAAGATCTTCTTCAGATAAGAGCCCAAGAAACTGACTCTCATTCACTATCGGCAAATGGTAAACTTTGAACTCACTCATCCTCTCCAAAGACTTTTGAACGGTATCAAAAGTCCTTAGCGGTGGTATCAGATTAGATATGAGTTCAGATGCAAACATTTATTTCAATAAAATTCTATTCAAGAACTTTTCTAAGTATTCATTAAAAATTTCAGGTCGCTCCATCATTGGTGCATGTCCACATTGGTCTACCCAGTTCAATTCTGAATTAGGTAAAAGCTGGTGAAACTCATCCGCTACTTCCGGCGGTGTAACCTTGTCCTGTTTTCCCCAGATCAAAGATATAGGGATAGTAATTCTACACAGCTCCTTCGACATATTGTGACGGATTGCGGATTTCGCAAGTGCGAGTATTCTAATTACTTTTGAACGCTCATTAACTGTTTTAAAAACTTCATCAACCAATTCTTTAGTAGCCGTCGCAGGATCATAAAAGGTGAATTCAACCTTCTCTTTTATATAGTCGTAACTTTCTCTTCGGGGAAATGAACCGCCAAAGGCATTTTCATACAATCCTGAACTTCCAGTAAGTACCAGCGCTTTAACATATTCCTGATGCGCAGCAGTAAAAACCAATCCAACATGTCCGCCTAAAGAATTTCCTATAAGGACAACCTGCCCCAGCTTTTTATGTTTAATAAAACGGTGCACATACTTCGAAAGACTTTTAACACCAAGTGTCAAGATTGGAAGGTCGTAAATGGGCAGTATAGGTACAAGGATGTGGTAATGATCTTTAAAATGATCAATTACAGGTTCCCAATTACTGAGCTCGCCCATTAATCCATGAAGTAATACCAGGGTTTCACCTTTTCCGGCTTCTATAAATCTAAACCCACTATCTTCAATTACTTCGTATTTCATTTGATCTTGGTAAGTATAGCCCCTAAGTTAGTAGACTAAATGTAATTTAATGTAAAAAAAAGCATTATTTGGGGCCTTGCTCATCAGCCTCACAATTTATGCCAATTGTTCTTTAACAATTTCGGCAATCAGTTTTCCATCTGCTTTGCCAGCTAACTCCTTATTTACTAAGCCCATTACTTTGCCCATCTCCTTTACTGAACTTACGCCCGAAGTGCTAATGAGTTCCGCTACAATAGCACTGATCTCAGCCCGGTCAAGCTGCTTAGGCATGAAACCAGCAAGTACCTCAATTTCTTCTTCTTCAATCTGGCTTAGATCCTCGCGGCCCTGCTGCTTATAGATGTCGGCAGACTCCTTACGCTGCTTTACTAAGCGCTGCAATATTTTAAGCTCAGCATCTTCAGTAATGTCTTCTGCAGTACCTTTCTCGGTTCTGGCGAGCAAAAGTGCAGCTTTAATGGCCCTCAAGCCACGAAGTCTTACTTGATTTTTAGCTAACATAGCCTGCTTAATCTCCTGATCTATTGTTGTCGATATCATATTGGTTTAATCTAGTTCTTATTTATTATTGTAGCTGCAGCCTGGGCTGTCGGCATAATAAGCATGTCATTTATATTTACATGAGCTGGTCTGCTCACCGCAAACCAAATCGCCTCAGCAATGTCATTGGCAACGAGAGGCTCAAATCCATCGTACACTTTTTTTGCACGGCTTTCATCACCTTTAAATCGAACTACAGAAAATTCGGTTTCTACCATACCAGGATTGATAGCCGTAACCTTTATTCCATGTGGCAACAGGTCAATTCGCATCCCCTTGTTTAAAGCATCAACCGCATGCTTCGTTGCACAGTACACATTTCCGTTTGGATAAACTTCCTGTCCTGCAATCGAGCCTATATTTATAATATGACCTGCCTTTTGGGCAATCATCCAGTTTGACACAATCTTGGTGACGTATAGTAATCCTTTAACGTTGGTGTCAATCATTGTATCCCAGTCGCTAATACTCCCTTTATCAATCGGATCCAAACCCTGACTCAATCCGGCATTGTTAATCAGCACAGCCACCTTCTTGAGATTTGCAGGCAATCCTTCCAGCTTATAGGATAAGTCCTCCTGATCGCGGACATCAGCAACTACAGTTTTAACTTCAATAGCATATTTATCTTCCAGATGCTTACCGATATCAGTAAGCAGGCCTTCTCTTCTGGCCACCAGTATAAGGTTATAACCCTGAGCAGCAAACAGATGTGCACAAGCAGCTCCGATTCCTGAGGTTGCTCCTGTTATTAACGCGATTTTTGCCATAAGTACTTTTATGAGTAGGTGAACAAATCTATACTTTTTTTGAAAGCGCCGCCTATTCGAAAAATAAACTGAAAGTCACATGACGCAGCATCAACTTATCAATTGGAGCAGCATACCGTGTAGGCTCGTTGATAAGTGCATTGCTCGTAGCATAGGACAGCTTGATCTCCGGAGACATCTTAAAATATTCGAAATAAAGGTCTAAGCCGAAGCCAGCTTCGTAAGACAAGTAATTACGCTCGTTATTTAGCCACTTTTCTTTAGGGTCAGTGACCAACGCATTATTGGTTTTCTTTCTTGAGGAAATGTCTGCACTAAACTTCGCTCCACCCAATACATAGGCCCGAAAATTGTTTCTACGGTTAGATTTTAATTTAAGCCCCAATGGAAATTCTACTAAAGTGGTTTGCACCTTTTTTATAATATCATCCCCCGAATCCATGTATACGTAATTTAAGGAACGATCATTAAACACCAATACCGGGGTAAATCTGATGTCGGCATTTTCACCCAGCCTATTGTTAACAACAAAGCCGATCCCAAATCCAGGAGAGGGTGTTGATGAAATAGAACGCAGTTGAGAAGTCGGCGCCACCATTCCTTCTGGATCCATGAATGGGTCCTGCCAACTTGCCTTTTTCAAGATCTTGAATTCTGAGGAGATGTACTGAAAAGTGAAACCAAAGTGCAGCGGCTCATCGTCCACTCCCCCACCCCAATTTTGAGCTTTACCGGTTGTAGCAAACAGAGAAAAGAAAAGTATGAGCGTAAGCTTAAGATTCATACCCTTATTTAGTTCCCGTGTATATGGCACTCACGCCAAATGTTAATCTCCTGTCTTTTGTGTTTTTAAAACCTACTTTAGTCATCAGGTTCACAAAATCAGCGCCATCTGGGAAAGCAGCTACAGACTCAGGCAGGTAGCTGTACGCACGCTCGTCTTTAGAAAAAAGCTTACCCAACAGCGGCGTAATATGTTTGAAATAAAAATTATAACCCTGCTTGATTGGAAAAGCACGTGGTTTCGAAAATTCGAGTATCACAATCTTCCCACCCGGCTTCAGCACTCTGAACATGTCAGACAAGCCCTTTTCCAGGTTCTCATAGTTGCGAACTCCGAATGCAACGGTAATTGCATCAAAATAATTATCAGCAAATTGTAGCCCTTCTGAGTCACCCAGTTGAACGGAAAATATACCTTGCAAATTTCGCTCACGAATCTTCTTCTTAGCAACATCCAACATACCCACAGAGATATCGACGCCGATAACCTGATCTGGTTGTAGTATTTTAATCGCTTCAAATGCAAAATCCCCAGTCCCTGTCGCAACATCAAGTATCAACTTCGGTTTAAGCGAAAGTAGCTCTCTGATCGCTTTCTTACGCCAGATGATGTCAATACCGAGCGACATAAAATGGTTTAAAAAGTCATACGTACCAGAAATATTATCGAACATACTTGCAACCTGCTCTTTCTTCGTAGCAGTTTTAGAATGATAGGGAGTAATGTTTTCGTTCATAGTAAGCCCCAAAGATAAGTATTGTTGAAAACTAATTTTCTACCTTTGCCAAATGATTATAAAATCAGCAACATTTATTTGTAGCAATACAAAGGTTTCTGCCCTGCCCACAGCCAACATGCCCGAATACGCATTTATTGGCCGTTCCAACGTTGGCAAATCGTCCTTGATTAATATGCTGGTCAACCAGCATGGACTTGCGAAAACCTCTCAAAGACCCGGTAAAACACAATTAATTAACCACTTTCTAATCAACGAGCAATGGTATATCGTCGATCTTCCTGGTTATGGCTACGCCAAAGTATCCAAAAGCAGTCGTGAAAACTGGGAGAAATTCATTAGAAATTACATCACAAAAAGAGAAAGTCTACAATGTGTCTTTGTCTTGATAGACAGCAGAATAGAGCCTCAAAAGATAGATCTTGAGTTCTGCTGCTGGATGGGCGAAATCCAGATCCCTTTTGCACTCGCATTTACGAAGGCAGATAAACAGTCTATTGTTAAAACAAAACAGAATGTTGAAGCTTTTAAAAAGGCACTGGGTGGTTGGTTTGAAGAAATTCCTCCATACTTCATCACCTCAGCAGAAAAGAGCGCAGGTCGTGATGAACTTCTTCAATTTATAGAAGACGTAAACCACGACTTTGCAATGCCCGTACTAACCTCTAATCAAGAATAACAGCCGATAAATGAAAAAGTACTTCTCACTTGTACTATTTGCACATTCTATATTTGCGCTTCCTTTTGCCATGATTGGCTTTTTCCTTGGGGTAACGACAACAGAACACCCCTTTAATTGGCTCAAGCTGGTTCTAGTTTTGTTTTGTATGGTATTTGCCAGAAATTCGGCCATGGCCTTTAACAGGTACCTGGATAGAAATATTGACGCAAAAAACCCGCGTACGCAAATGCGCGACATTCCTGCCGGAAAAATAACCGCAAATTCGGCCTTACTGTTCGTAGTGGCCAACTGCATTCTCTTCGTAATAACCACCTACTTCATTAATCCGCTTTGCTTTTATTTATCGCCTATAGCCATCTTTATAGTCCTTTTTTATAGCTACACCAAACGGTTTACGGCACTTTGCCACCTGGTTTTAGGTTTAGGACTCGCTTTAGCCCCTATCGGCGCATATATTGCGGTTACCGGGGCGTTTAATATTGTTCCAATCCTTTATTCACTGGCCGTTTTGTTCTGGGTTAGCGGCTTTGACATTATTTATGCTTTACAGGATGAAGACTTTGATAAAGCAGAGCAGCTGCATTCTATACCCGCTGCTTTAGGCCCCAAAAACGCTTTGAAACTTTCTGTAGTTCTTCATGTTGGAGCTGCACTCAGCGTAATCTTACCAATTCTTTTTATAAACTTCAGCTTTGCCTACTATATTGGTGTCGCCTTTTTCTGCGCCATGCTGATCTATCAGCACCTCCTGGTGAAACCGAATGACATTAGCAAAGTAAATAGAGCTTTTGCAACAACTAATGGTTACGCCTCCGTAATATTCGCGGTTTGTTTCCTTCTTGATGCTTATCTAAAAACCAATTTCAACTTATAACCATGATGGACCTAACCATACCCAAAAAGAAAAGAAATTATATCCCACAGGAGCTGGAAATGAAATGGGAAACTTTGGAACCAATACTGAATGAACTTCTTCTCCGTGATATTGATAATGTGACTGAGCTGGAGCAGTGGTTAAAAGACAAAAGCGAGTTAGAGGCTGCATTAGAGGAAGATTTTGCATGGCGTTATATAAAAATGAGTTGTGATACCACTAGTGAATCTCTTGTTAAAGATTTCCAGTATTTTGCAACTGAAATTGAACCTAAAATATCACCAGTCGCCAATCAACTGAATCAGAAGTTTAACGACTGTCCTTTTATTGACGAACTGGATCATGACAAATACTTTGTTTTTATCCGTGCTATCAAGAAAGCAATTGAATTGTACCGTGATGAAAACGTTGCCTTGCTGACCAACCTGCAAGTTGCGCAGCAAAGATATCAATCGATTACCGGTTCGATGAGTGTAGTAATCAACGGTCAGGAATATACGTTAGAACAAGCTGCGAACTTTCTAAAAGACATCAGTAGAACAGTAAGAGAGCAAGCCTGGGAAACTATTCAGCAAAGACGTCTTTTGGATAAAGATGAATTAAATATCTTATTCGATGAACTCATCGCAATGCGCCACCAGGTTGCATTGAACGCAGGATTTGAAAACTATAGAGATTATATGTTTCAAGCTCTGGGAAGGTTTGATTATACCCCGCAAGACTGTTATGATTTCCATGAGGCGATAGAGAAACAAATTGTTCCTGTATTAAAAGAACAGGCAGGAAAACGTGCGGAGCTTCTTGGTTTAGAGGAATTAAAACCTTGGGACATGGAGGTCAGCACTACTGGAAAACCTGCGCTTAAGCCTTTTGCTAACGGAGAGGAACTGATCGATAAAAGCATTGCTTGCTTTAACGCAATAAACCCTAAGTTGGGGCAACTATTGGCCATTATGAAGTCGAATAACCTGTTTGACGTAGAAAGCCGGAAGGGCAAGGCACCAGGAGGTTACAATTATCCCTTGGCAGAAACCGGGGCACCTTTCATTTTCATGAACTCAGCCAATTCCCTCCGTGACCTGACAACTATGGTCCACGAGGGCGGTCATGCCATCCATACTTTTCTAACTGCAGATCTTGAATTAAATGATTTTAAGCATTGCCCATCTGAAGTTGCTGAACTCGCTTCCATGAGTATGGAGTTGATTTCTATGGACAATTGGCACCTTTACTTCGACAACGAAGAGGACCTGATCAGAGCCAAAAAAGAGCAACTCGCTGATGTGTTGAAAACATTGCCATGGGTAGCCGTAATTGATCAGTTCCAACACTGGATCTACACAAATCCAGGACACAACGCTGCTGACAGGGAAGAGGCATTTAAGCTGATCTATACCCGTTTCGGTCATGGTTTCACTAACTGGGACGGTCTTGAAAAGGAATTTGCAAACGTTTGGCAGAAGCAATTACACCTCTTTGAAGTCCCATTCTATTACGTAGAATATGCAATCGCTCAGCTTGGAGCCATTGCGATATGGAAAAACTATAAAGAGAATCCAGACAAAGCATTACAACAGTATTTAGATGCTCTTTCTTTAGGATACAGCAAACCGATTAACGAAATATATGAGACTGCAGGCATTAAGTTCAACTTTAGCCTCAATTACGTGCAAGAATTGGCCCTATTCGTTAAAGATGAGTTGCAGAAACTAGGATAGTTAGCAAGTAATTCTTTAAGTTTGGCTATTCCAACCGAAATTATTAAATTTTTCTATGTTTGAAAAGCTCTTTAGAAAGAAATCAATAACAAAAATCCTTGCTGACGCTGAAAAAGGATATGGAGACCATGGATCTTCTTTGCACAAGACACTTGGGGTAAGGGATCTTACCGCTTTTGGGATCGCTGCAATAATTGGGGCTGGTATATTCAGCACAATTGGTAAGGCAAGTGCAGACGGCGGCCCAGCCGTAATCTTTCTTTTTATTTTTACAGCGGTTGCCTGTAGTTTCGCAGCTTTTGCCTATGCAGAATTCGCTTCAATGGTTCCGGTTTCCGGCAGTGCCTATACCTATTCTTATGTGGCCTTCGGCGAGCTGGTAGCATGGATCATCGGTTGGTCGCTCATCATGGAATACGCCATCGGTAACATCACTGTGGCCATCTCCTGGTCTGACTATTTCACAGGGCTCCTCTCTTCTATACGAATACCTGCCCTGGATATCAACGGCATCAATTTGCCCGATTGGATGACAATGGATTATCTTTCCGCCTTTAACGGACATTCGCATGCCGATGCCTTAATTAATGCAGGTAAAAACTACGCCGATCTGGATGATGTTACTAGAATTGCAAACAATGCATGGATTACTGCGCCTCAGATTGGCGGCTTTCATGTGGTAGCAGATTTACCGGCACTGGGTATCATTATTTTCATTACATGGCTGGTTTACCGCGGAATGAAAGAGTCAAAAAATGCCAGTAATGCTATGGTCATAGTCAAGCTTGCTGTGATCCTGTTGGTACTTTCCGTTGGCGTATTTTATGTGGACACATCGAACTGGAACCCTTTTACTCCAAATGGGGTATCTGGCGTCTTAAAAGGAGTCTCAGCGGTATTCTTTGCCTATATAGGATTTGATGCGATTTCAACCACTGCAGAAGAGTGTAAGAACCCTCAACGTGATCTTCCAAGAGGAATGATGTGGGCCATTATCATATGTACCGTTTTATATGTCGCAATCGCATTAGTGCTTACTGGCATTGTGAATTACAAGCTATTGGCCGTTGGCGATCCATTAGCATTCGTCTTTGACCAGATTGACCTGAAATTAATGAGCGGGATCATTGCGGTCAGTGCTGTTTTTGCAATGGCTAGTGTACTCCTTGTTTTCCAAATGGGACAGCCACGGATCTGGATGAGCATGAGCCGCGACGGACTACTACCTAAGGCATTCTCCAGAATACATCCAGTTTATAAAACACCATCGTTTGCAACGATCGTAGTCGGTTTTGTAGTCGCTGTACCTTCACTATTTATGAACCTGACCATTGTAACCGACCTCTGTTCTATTGGAACATTGTTCGCTTTTGTACTGGTTTGTGCAGGAGTACTGGTTCTGCAAAATAAGCCTGACATTCAGAGAGGCAAGTTTAAAATTCCTTATGCAAACTCGAAGTACATCATCCCAGTTGCATTTATAGGGGCAATTATATTTTCATTGAATGTATATAAGGCCGAAACCACTGCGTTTTTATTTAACAAACCGAAGGTCTACGAACCGGTAACATTCCTGACTTCTTTGAATGACGCTGATCTCAGTATTGTAAAAGAGGAGATCAAAGTAAACCAGATCAAACTTCCTCAAACAGGAGAAAACAATGATGCTGAACTTTATCTCAATAGCTTATCCGCCGAACAATATGAGCAATTCATGTCAGGCTCTAAATTAAGTACGGAAAAGAGATACGATAGTGGATTCAGCTTGTTTAAACATAAGATCCCAATGTGGATCTTCCTGTTCATATGTGTGATGATCACCTACTACTGCGTTACAAAAAACCTGTCCTTAATCCCGGTTCTGGGCCTAATTAGCTGCCTTTATATGATGTGTGAGCTTGGCATCTCCAATTGGATCGGATTTGGAATATGGCTAATCATTGGTTTAGTCGTTTATTTCCTGTACGGCTACAAACACAGCAAACTGAACGCAGAGAACATGAGCAGGTAGTGAACTCGCGCTTTTAAAACGTCTTTAATCGTTCTTTTTCTTTGAAGAGAAATCGAAGTATTTAGCGGAGGACTTTTTGATGCCAATCAAAATAACTCCATTGACCGCCTTAGATCCGTATATAACCGTCGCAGTGGCATCTTTCAATACTTCTATCTTCTCGATCCAATCCTGTGGTAAGTCCTTAAATTTAGCATTATCAATGGTACAACTTTTCTTCCCTGCATGAACAATAATTAAGGGACCTTCATTAGCAGAAAACGTTGATATTCCACCTAACCTAATGTTAGTCGCGGTGGTTAGTTTCACTATCATATTGCTGTTCAAAGTTGCTTCTACCTTAGAGTAGCCTATTAACTGAAAGCTATACGGCACCGCTATATTTTCCATAGTTATAGCCAATTCAAATCTCCCGGTGCTGTCTGTTATTGCGAGTACGTTTTCGAAACCTTTTTGTCTTACATGCACGCCTGTTAACGGTTTGCCGTTCAAATTATCAACCACCCTCCCACTAATGGTATCTCTTGATACAGTTGGTTCAACAGGTAAACTAGCTGACTTGGGAATTGCAGCAGGTGTTTGACCGATAGGTGCCAGCACTGGACGCAAGTTTTGCGCAGCTGCGGGACTAACGATAACCGAACTGACTGCGAGGGGCATTAACCAATGCCAACTCAACTTTGGCAAAGGTGGCACCAATTGACGGTTTAGCTGACTGTCAAGTAGCCGACCACAGATTTTATCATCCTTGCGTTTAAAAAACTGTAACAGTTCCGCATCTGATTTTGTAGTAAGATCTACAATCGTTTTTTCACAGCGATCGCAATAACGTCCAGCGTCTGCTTGCGGCATGGTATCCCAGTTTTCTCGACATGGGTTCGTCAAAAGGATTTGTAGATTTTTCAAAATTCGAACTTTTTAACAATGATGCACCAATTTACGCTTTTCCAAAGTCTTTTCTATTAACAAAAAATTAAATTATGACTGTCATTCGTAATTCGTCATGCCAGCGACGGCCGTTATCAGGACATCGGCACAGCGATGCAACCCATTCCTAGGTCCTGGTATTCACTGGGATGTCCATGGTGTTTTATTCGAGGTTTCCAGGGGGTTGCTAGGGCCTTGCTAGGGCGTTGGTATATCCCTTAGCCTTAGATACGGCCTGGCAGCCCCTTAGAAAGGACCTCACAAACATAAAGGAGATAAGAAAGATGTCAGGATGGTAACCGGTTTAACTCAATATCATCAGGCGTAACAAATATCAGAGGGACTTTTTCTACATCAACATAACTTGAATCCAACCCAAAGCTTCGCTCCTCTGATAAACTGAGTTTTTTCAATATAAAGTAGTAATCCATTATACCGCGCTCATAAAAGCTAAGTTTGGAAAACTTAGATAGATGCTTCTCCAACAGCACAAAGCGAAAATCCCCGGCAATTTTATGCTTGTTAAGCGATTTGTATTGACTGGTAATATCTACTTCTCCATTTTTAACAAGTTCTTCAATGACCTTTCTGTAAAGCAGGTTCACACGCTGCTCCACTCTAAAGCCAAGCCTGAAATCAATCCGTATCAACTTACCGGGAATCAAGAACTCCACCTTATAATCCCTGGTATAGGGCTCGTCAACGACATCAACATGTACCAGCCAGTAAATGTCTGCCCGCTTAGGTTCTTTCTGAATAATGGAATAAATGATCTTTGACTCGATTTCCGTTTTAAAGTTCGCACTGGTTAGATATACCAGTTGAGAAGAGTATTTGGGAACGGACTCATCGCTGCTCAATTCGTTAATGATCTGATAATAGTCCTCTATCTCCACGTATTTAACAAAGCGATTCTTAATCTTACGGGCTACATACCAACTCCACATTACAGTGAAAAGGAAAGAACCAATTAACACGGTCACCCAGCCACCATGGAAAAATTTAGCCATGTTTCCGACTAAAAATGTCAGTTCAAGTAGTAAATATATTGTAAGAAAGATCAGGATAGCATACATCGGTATCTTTTTTCGCTTCATGTAAAAAGCTACTAAGATCGTTGTGGCAAGGAAGGTCAGATTTATAGCTAGTCCATATGCACCCTCCATAGCTCCGGAACTCCTGAAGATTAACACAATCCCGATACAGCCTGCCCAAAGGATCCAGTTGATTGACGGCACATAAATCTGACCTTTTTGGTTACTTGGATAATTGATTCTAACTTTCGGCCATAAATTAAGTCTTACTGCTTCAGAGATCAGGGTGAAAGATCCAGTAATCATTGCCTGACTTGCAATCACTGCGGCAAAAGTAGCGAGCGCCACCATGAATAAAAGATAATCTTCAGGTACGATCTCAAAAAAGGGATTTAAACTGGTGTCATAATTACCGTGATGAATTGCCCAGACCCCTTGTCCCAAATAATTTAAAATTAAAGTTGCTTTAACAAAAATCCAGCTTACTCTGATATTCCTGCGGCCGCAATGCCCCATGTCTGAGTACAGCGCCTCGGCTCCGGTGGTACATAGAAACACGCCACCAAGAATGAGTAAGGCCATCGGGTTATTCACCAACAAATTATACGCATAATATGGATTAAGGGCCTTTAAGATACTAAGATCCTGAAGCACATAGAGACTTCCTAAGACGCCGAGCGTCCCAAACCATAAAAACATCACCGGGCCAAACAGCTTACCCACCAAGTCGGTCCCAAACTGCTGTATAATAAACAGGCCTGTAATAATAGCCAGGACAATCGGTATCACACTTACAGTTGGAAACTTCAATTGTAACCCCTCAATGGCTGAAGTTACTGTGATGCTTGGTGTAATAATGCCATCTGCTAAAAGTGCGCATCCACCAATTACAGCGGGTATGACAAGCCATTTTGCCCTTTTCCTAACTAAAGAGTAAAGGGAGAAAATGCCACCTTCACCTTTGTTATCAGCGCGCAAGGTGATCACCACATACTTAAGTGTTGTTTGCAAGGTAAGTGTCCAGATGATACATGAAAGTGCTCCAAGAACCAAATTAACGTCCACCGTTTGTCCGCCTGACACGGCAGAATTGAAAATAGCTTTCAACGTATATAGCGGCGACGTGCCTATATCACCGTAAACGATACCTAAACTTACAAGTAGACCTCCTGCGGTTAAGGCATTCAACTTTTTATGACTTGTCACAATAATTTTATTTGTCGCAAAATTAAATTAAATATAAAGAAGTGCCCAGTACAAACAGCTTTTTTACACGCTCATCTGTAAAGGCGAAAATATTTGAGTGATTGATGAAACGTAATAACTTGTTAAATATTGTTAAAAGTATATTTATTGAACAAAAACGTTGATTTTTTTGTTTATTTATTTATATTTTTGACAGCATCTATATGAGTATAAAACCAATATTAACGCTTCTTCTGAACACATTATGCCTTTTAGGCATCTTCGCTTCGACGGGTGTTACTGTTTTTGCTCAAAAAACTGACTCAACTATTAATGGCATCAGGTATAAAAAGTTGTTTATCACTCCACAGATTAAAGGATCTGTTCAAAGTTATAGACCAAAGTATAATTTCGGGTTGACGCCTTACTCAGAAGTTGGAACAAGTCCGAAATCAGCAACTTCTTTAGTGACAAAACAAGAAAAAATATTATCCGTTTTAAAAGTTTATCCCAATCCGGTTGAAGATCAGGTAAATTTAATAGTGAAGATCGATCGCGAGACTAATTTTTCTGTTAAAATAATGGATCTTCTGGGTAATGAAGTGGTTACACTTGCCAACGAGCGGATATCAGCGGGTGAGCAAACTAAAACTTTTAACATACCAGAGCGCCTAAATCCTGGTATTTATTTTCTGAAAATTGTTTCTGGCTCAGAAACTGTAGTAAAGAGAATTTCCGTTCTCTAATAGAATTACTAAATTCGTAAAAACACATTCATGAAGATTATTGCTATAGGGCGTAATTATGCTGCCCATGCTAAAGAACTTAACAATCCGGTTCCAGGTAAACCTGTGATATTCCTAAAGCCGGATACGGCCCTTCTTAAAGATAATAAGCCATTTTATATACCTGATTTCTCTCAAAACATTCACTTCGAGCTGGAAGTAGTGTTGAAAGTCGCTAAAGAGGGGAAGCACATCGCAGAGAAATTCGCTTCAAAATACTACGAAGAAATAGGCTTGGGTATTGATTTTACCGCAAGAGATATTCAAACAGAACATAAAGAGAAAGGACTTCCCTGGGAGCTTGCGAAGGCCTTTGACAATTCTGCTGCAGTGAGCAGCTTTCTGCCTAAAGAAGAGTTTTCAGACCTTAAAAATCTGAATTTTGAACTTAAGATCAACGATCAGACCAGACAACAAGGCAATACCAGCTTCATGCTCTTTTCTTACGATTATATCATCTCCTTTGTTTCACAATACATCACGTTGAAGAAAGGTGATTTAATCTTTACTGGTACTCCTGAGGGGGTTGGCCAGGTGCATCCAGGCGATAAGCTTCAGGCGACGCTTGAAGGGAAAGAATTATTGAATTTCGAGATCAAGTAAAGGATGAGTAAATTCAAATTGATTACGCTATGCCTGTTGTGCATAGCGATGCAAGTTTCTGCTCAACAAATTTTTAGTGACAGCAAATATCCGTTAGTAGATTTCAGACCCCCATTAGATATAACGCCGCCCGCGCTTGCAGGATCTTTTGGTGAACTGCGCTCAAATCATTTTCATTCAGGAATGGATTACCGGACCAATCAGCGTACCGGCTACCCCATTTATGCGATTGCAGATGGATACATTTCCCGATTACGAGTTCAAAACAGCGGCTTCGGACTTGCGCTTTACATTAATCACAACAACGGTTATACTTCCGTATATGGGCATTTGTCAAGATTCAATACCAAAATAGCGCAGCAGGTCAAATCTCTTCAGTACCAAAAGAAAACATACGAGATTGACGAATTTCCAAACGAACTTCTAATACCTGTTCGAAAAGGCGACATCATCGCTTACAGTGGGAACACAGGCAGCTCCGGTGGTCCACACCTTCACTTTGAAATCAGAGACACCAAAACAGAGGCAACTATAAATCCGCAGCTATTCGGGCTCAATATTCCCGACAATATACCTCCCGTAATCTATTCTCTTTACGCATATAAGCTGAATCGAAGACCTTTTAATGAGTTTACTCCAAAGCAAGGATTGGCCTTTACAGGTAGCGCAGGTAACTATAAAGCAGGCACGATCAACTTAACAGGTGAAATCGGCTTTGGAATCGTCACCACTGACCGTCACAGCGGTGCTTCTGGTTTAAATGGAGTGTATTCTATCGAACTGCTACTGGATGGAAACCATGTGTTTACTTCTTCCCTTGAAAAGTTTGCTTTTGAAAACAGCAAGGCTATAAACGCTCACATCGACTTTCCAACCTATCTCTCTACGAAACGAAGCATACAAAAAAGCTTTGTAGATCCCGGTAACCCGCTCTCTATCTATAGTAACCTTTCAAACCGGGGTCGGATTGAGTTTAACGACGGGAAGTTACACGACCTTCAATACATTGTTACAGATGGAAAGGGCAATAGAAGTACGCTGTCCTTTAAGGTGCAGGCTGACGCCACGCCGGCTACCTATTTCGACGAGACCCCTACGGGGAATTTACGCTTTCCCTTTAACGTTGAAAATCAATTAAACAATGACCAGATAAAATTGATCTTGCCAAAAGGAACCTTATATAATGACTTAAATTTCATTTATAAGACGTCTCCTAAGCCGGCTGTTAATGCTTACTCCTCCGTTCATCAGATCCACAACAATCTGACGCCGTTACATGTAGGCTTTGAGCTGTGGATAAAAGCAGACAATCTTCCTGAAAACTTAAGAAGTAAAGCAGTAATTGTAAGTTTAGGTAGAGCCTCTCAAGGTGGTTACTACGAAAATGGTTACGTTAAGGCAAAACCACGCAGTTTTGGAAGTTACTTTATTTCAACAGATACGCTACCGCCGGTTGTTCTTCCACAAAACATCAGCAATGGTAAAAGCATGGTCGGCCAAAGCAAGATGTCGTTTAAGATCAGAGATAACCTTTCAGGAATCCAAAACTTCAATGGCTTTATTGACGGCAAATGGGTACTGATGGAATTTGATACGAAGACAGCTACTCTTTGGCATACTTTCGATGAACAAACCGGGCCCGGTAAACACAACTTCGAGCTCATCGTAAAAGATATGAAGGACAATGCCCGAACTTATTCCATAACATTTTATAAATAGCATATGACTGAATTAAAAGAAGGCCAAACGGCTCCGGAATTTAAGGCGAAAGACCAGGATGGTAATGAGGTTAGTCTGTCGCAATTTGCAGGCAAAACTGTAGTGCTTTATTTTTATCCGAAGGATGATACTCCGGGATGTACTGCGGAGGCTTGTGATTTCAGAGACAACTATCAAGGCTTAGCCGCTAAAGAGATTGTAGTGCTCGGCGTGAGTGTAGATGACGAAAAATCGCATAAAAAATTTGTAACCAAACACAGTTTACCTTTCACCCTGCTGGCAGATACCGACAAAAAGATCGTCGAGGCCTATGGCGTTTGGGGAGAGAAAAGTATGTATGGAAAGACTTACATGGGAACCAACCGCAAAACCTTCATTATTGATAAGGAAGGAAAGATTGCGCATATCATCATTAAGGTTGACACCAAAAATGCTACTGCTCAAGTTCTTGAACTTTTGAATCTTAGTTGATTATTACGGTCATTCTGATCATCCAATATCCCAGGTGCTTAACCTGCTTGACGCTATGATCTTCTTAACTTATGGCCGTATACGGCGTAATAGAAAATAAATAAATAGCAGGGCACCATAATCCAGTAGGCTTGTTGGGCATTTACGGCATCGGTAATGTAACCATAAAGAGGGGGCAACAATGCGCCACCGGAAATTCCCATAATTAATAGAGAAGCTCCTGTCTTTGTAAATCTGCCCAAACCGGTGATGGCTAATGGCCAGATAGCCGGCCACATGAGCGAATTAGCCAGACCAAGCAAGGAGATGAGCAATACAGATACGTAACCGCTGGATAGTATTGCCGAGACCGACAATACTACACCAAGAATGGCAGATACCCTAAGCGCCATTTGTTGCGTAAAGAACCTGGGTATGCAGAGGATGCCAATGACGTAGCCGACAATCATACTCACTAGAGTATAGGTAGTGAAATACTTTGCAGCAGATAAGGGAATACCCTGTGAAGAGGCATAACTTATTACCGTATCACCCGCCATGACTTCTACACCCACGTAAAGAAACAGAGTGATTGCGCCCAATATGAGGTGCGGAAATTGCAAAATACTGGTCTTGTTGGTATTCGCTAATGCGACTGCATCATCTTCTTTTTCAGTGTCTACCTCTGGCAAGTTGGACCAGTAGGTTAAAATTGCAAGAACAATTAATACCCCGATGATGGCAACGTATGGCCAAATCACCTTGTGAGCCAGGGCGTCCAATTCAAGTGCTTTTTCTGCAGTGGTCATTTGAATAATGCGCGCTTTCACTCCATCTGCGTCGCTTAGTGTGACGGCGCCTAAGATAATCGGTGCTATTGCGCCTGCCACTTTATTACAGATGCCCATAATACTAATCCGTTGTGCTGCACTTTCAACCGGACCAAGAATGGTAATGTAAGGGTTAGATGCTGTTTGTAACACCGCTAAGCCAGTTCCCTGAACA
This sequence comes from Pedobacter sp., assembly GCF_037719805.1. Classification (GTDB taxonomy): domain Bacteria; phylum Bacteroidota; class Bacteroidia; order Sphingobacteriales; family Sphingobacteriaceae; genus Pedobacter. Next base: position 82,931 of record NZ_JBBJLZ010000006.1, read on the forward strand.
AACAACCCGACTAAAAACAGGAGATATGTTCTGGATAATGCTGCAGGTATGAACAGTAGTGCTCCAAAGGCCATAATGACCAAACCTAATGCCATTCCTTTTTTGAAACCAGTTACTTTTAATATCCAGGCGGATGGCAATGCCATTACGAAGTAAGCAATATAAAAGGCAAATGCGACAAGATAGGATTCAAAGTTACTTAGCTCACATGCGATCTTCAAATAGGGTATCAATACTGAGTTTAGCCAGGTGACAAACCCAAAAACAAAGAACAATGCACCTATTATGACAATAGGACTAAAAGATTTTTTAGCATTCATAAAAATTTGGTTGGTTTAATAGGCGAACTTCCGCTAAAATAGAAAAAAGACACAAAAATAAAGGCCTTTATGCAGATTTATCTACATAAAGGCCTTTAAACCGTCAATTAATAAGAAAATTAAGCAGTTCTACTTTTTAAATGCGCTTTTAAGCTGATCAACTGCATACATCTCTGCATCCATTGCCTCAGGAACTAATGCACCCATACCAAAAAACTCATGAGTAACCCCTATATAATTTTTGCTATCGACTTTTACACCCGCAGCTTTCAATTTGTCAGCGAGCATCATTCCATCACTATTTAAAGGATCATATTCGGCAGTGATGATCGTTACAGCCGGCAATCCTTTTAAATTAGCAGCAACAAGATTAATTCTTGGGTCTTTAGCTTCAGCCATTGAATTCAAATAATTTTTTACAAACCATCCCATCATAGGTTTATCCAAAGGTTTAGCAGCAGCATTTTTTTGGTAAGATTCTGTATTCATATCCGAGCCTGCAATAGGATAAACAGCAAGGATATGCTTTGGAGCCGCAACACCTTTGTCACGTGCCATAATCGCAACATTCATTGCCAGATTACCGCCAGCGCTTTCACCAGCCACTGCAATCATCTTCGGATCTGCTTTTATGGAAGCCGCGTTCTTAATTACCCATTGATAGGCAGCAAAAGAATCATCATGCGCAGCGGGGAACTTGTGCTCAGGCGCCAAACGGTAAGCTACCGAAACGACAACTGCACCAGTTTTTTCTGCTAATACTCTTGCTGAAGCATCGTAAACGTCAATATTTGCGATTACAAAGCCGCCACCATGGTAATAAACGATCACAGGAAATGGTCCTTTTCCAGATTGGGGAGTGTAAACCCTCAAATGAACATTGCCACCGGTAACAGGGATTTCCTTACCTACCGTATCCAAATGAAATACTGGCGCTGGAATATTGTTTGCCTTCATCACATCCATTACAGCATCTGTTGGCGTATGATTTTGACGGGCTTCAACAGCCGACAACTGCGGAATTGGCCGATCCTTGTAACTCGCTAACTTTTCCATTACCGCCTGCATCTGTGGCTTTAGGCCTGGGCCCCATTCTGGCGCCGGACTAGTAGGTTTAACATCAGCAGGCGTTTTCGCCGCTGTATCAGTCATAGTGGTGTCCGTCATCATGGCGGTTGTATCACCTGTTTCTGCGGTTTTTGAATCATTTGAGCATGCCGACAATGCCAGCACTAACGTAGCACATAATGCAGCGTTCTTTAAAATCGTGGTTTTCATAGATAGATATCTTGGATTAATGCAGTAAGTACATATTTCTCAGAAGATTGTTTTTTTTTCCTTTCGGTAACGTATAACACTTATCATAACAATTTTGCTAAGTTTGTTGTAGTAATCAATAAAGACGTCAATGAAACATACAATAGAAGAATTAGAAGGCATTGCAACCCAGGTAAGAAGGGATATTGTAAGAATGGTACATGCTTGTCAGTCAGGACATCCCGGTGGATCATTAGGTTGTGCAGACTTTGTAACTGCACTTTATTTTGAGGTGATGAACCACTCCCCGGAGTTCACTATGCTAGGGAAAAATGAAGACATGTTCTTCTTGTCCAACGGGCACATATCGCCTGTTTTCTATAGTGTATTAGCTAGATCAGGCTACTTCGAAGTGAGTGAACTTGCCACTTTCAGAAAGCTGAATTCAAGGCTACAAGGTCACCCGACCACCCATGAAGGCTTGCCAGGAATCAGAATTGCTTCAGGTTCATTGGGCCAGGGGATGTCTGTGGCTATCGGTGCTGCCCTATCTAAAAAGCTTAACGGAGACAAATCTATTATTTTCTCTCTACATGGTGATGGAGAATTACAGGAAGGTCAAAACTGGGAAGCAATTATGTATGCGGCCTTCAACAAAGTGGATAACCTCATCGCTTCAGTTGATTACAACGGACAGCAGATTGATGGTCCTACGGAGAAAATACTTTCTTTAGATAATCTTCAAACTAAGTTTGAGGCTTTCGGATGGCATGTGATTAACTCTGATGGCAATGACATGGATGCAATAGTAAAAGCTTTGCATTTAGCGAAATCCATGACTGGAAAAGGAAAGCCTATTTTAAACTTGATGAGTACGCAAATGGGAATGGGAGTTGACTATATGGTAGGCTCTCACAAATGGCATGGTACAGCGCCGAATGATGAGCAGCTGGCATCAGCGTTAAATCAATTACCAAGCAAACTTCAAGATTACTAAGAACAGAACCAATGAAAAAATACACATATACTGAAAAGAAAGATACCCGTTCAGGCTTTGGAGCAGGATTATTAGAAGCAGGTAAAAGAAACCCTGAAGTTGTAGCACTTTGCGCCGATCTTATAGGTTCATTGAAGATGGATGCTTTCATCAAGGAATTCCCTGAAAGGTTTTTCCAGATCGGTATTGCAGAAGCAAATATGATCGGGATAGCAGCTGGTTTAACGATTGGTGGTAAGATTCCATTTACAGGAACTTTCGCTAACTTTTCAACAGGAAGAGTTTATGACCAGATTCGCCAGTCGGTAGCTTATTCAGATAAGAACGTAAAAATCTGTGCTTCACACGCGGGTTTAACCCTTGGAGAAGATGGTGCAACACACCAAATTCTTGAAGATATAGGTTTAATGAAAATGCTTCCGGGCATGACAGTAATCAATACTTGTGATTATAACCAAACTAAAGCAGCTACTATTGCGATAGCTGAATATGAAGGACCAGTTTATCTTCGTTTCGGAAGACCTGTAATCCCAGTGTTTACAGACCCTGACCAAAAGTTTGAGATTGGTAAAGCATGGATGGTAAACGAAGGCACCGATGTAACAATCATTGCAACAGGCCACATGGTTTGGAAAGCGATCGAGGCTGGAGAGAAACTTGCAGAGCTGGGTATTGATGCCGAGATCATAAACATCCATACCATTAAGCCATTGGATGAAGAGGCGATTTTAAACTCTGTTAAGAAAACAGGCTGCGTTGTTACTTGTGAAGAACACAATAAATTTGGTGGACTAGGCGAAAGCGTAGCAAGGTTGTTATCAACTGAATTGCCAACTCCACAAGAATTTGTAGCAGTGAATGATAGCTTTGGAGAAAGCGGAACACCAGATCAGCTGATGACAAAATACGGATTGGACAGTTCAAACATTGTTGAAGCGGTTCAAAAAGTATTAGGAAGAGTTAAGAAGTAATTCTTCTAATAGTAACATATGAAGCAGGTTGAAGATTCGGAAATTCTAGAGAAATTTTCTAAGGAGAAAACACGGAATGAAGCCTTCACCCTGCTTTTAAATAAATATCAACAAAAAATTTACTGGCATGTTCGGCGACTGGTAATTGAACATGATGATGCCGATGATCTGGTGCAAGACGTTTTCATTAAAGTTTGGAAAAATCTGGAAAAGTTTAGAAGCGACTCCCAGCTTTATACCTGGATTTATAGAATTGCCTCTAATGAGTCCATTACTTTTCTTAATAAAAAGAAACAAAGAAATAACACTCCCCTTGACGAGGTTTCCTCAGAGCTAAGCGAAACGCTTATTGAGTCGTCGTACTTCAACGGCGACAAAATTCAAATGAAGTTGCAGCAGGCTATCCTTACGCTGCCAGATAAGCAAAGGCTTATTTTCAATATGAAATACTACGATGACCTTAAATATGAAGAGATCTCACAGATCACAGGCACCAGTGTTGGGGCATTGAAAGCGTCATTTCATATCGCCGTAAGAAAAGTTGAAGCTTTTATGCTAAATGATGACATTACCTTTTAAACCTTTTGGCTGTTAAAGCATCAATATATTCGTAATGGAAAGAAATTTAGAAAACGAAGAATGGAGAGAGGAAGCGCCCACACTATCGGGAATGCCAGCGAGAGATGTTTTCTCCGTACCACAAAATTATTTCGAAGAGCTTACTGCAAATATTGAGGCAAAAGCTTCGATTGAGAAACTTAAGGCACTACCTGATCAAGAAGGTTTCAGTGTTCCGGAAGGTTATTTCGACGAAATGAAAAAAGAGATTTTGGCGAAAGCACAATCTCCAACAAAGGTTTTGAAACTATGGCGCTCTAATATGTTAAAATACGCGTCAGCTGCCTGCTTTCTGTTAGTAGCCGGATTAGGCGTATACTTTAACCAGGAACAACCACAACAAACTGTAAATTACACAGACATTGCTAACGAACAAATGCTTTTTGACATCGACGAGGATGTGATCATTGAGCACATTCAAGGTTCAAATGTAACCGTGCCCATCGTCTCTTCGGACCAGTCTGAATTAGAAAGTTATATTTTGAATAACTTTTCAACCACTGAATTGACAACTGAATATTAAAATAAAAAAATGAGATATTTAATCATCGTAGCGCTTCTCTTAAGTTTCCCTATCTTATCTTCTGCTCAAAGAGGTGGAGATAGATTTAAGGAAATAGAAGCCTATAAGGTTACCTTCCTTACTGAAAAGCTGGATCTTTCTGCTGATGAAGCAAAGATTTTCTGGCCCGTTTATAATGCCTGGCAAGCCGAACAACAAGTGCTTCGTAGAGAACGGATGCAGAAAATGATCAGTTTCCGGAAAATGACTGAAATTGAAGAACTGTCTGATAGCGAAGTTCAGACGCTGATACTTAATGAATTCAATATTAAACAACGGGAGCTGAACCTTGATAAGAAGTATTATTATAAGTTAAAGTCGAGCTTACCTATTAAGATTGTAGGCAAATTTTACAGGGCTCAGGAAGCCTTTAAAAAAGAGATCTTAGCTAAATACAGACCACAGGCAAGGCAATAAGCTTAACATTTCGTATTTTTGGTGCATGTTAACACAACGCCAGTTATTTCTTCAGCATAACGCACAAACTACACTAGAACCCCTGCTCCTGGAATTTGTTAAGGCCAGTGGCATGTATTTGTATGATGTAGAAGGCAAGAAATATATGGACCTCATCGCTGGTATTGGTGTAAGTAACGTAGGCCATTGTCACCCGGCAGTTGTTGAAGCAGTACAGAATCAGGCAGAACAATACATGCACATCATGGTATATGGTGAATTTGTTCAGAATCCACAGGTTGATTTTGCAAAAGCACTTGCAGATATTCTTCCTCCTGCCCTTAACTGCACCTATTTTGTCAACTCTGGAACTGAGGCCGTAGAGGGCGCAATGAAGCTGGCTAAACGCTATACCCACCGTACCGAGTTTATTGCTTGTAACCATTCTTACCACGGCAGTACGCAAGGTGCATTGAGCTTGATGGGAAATGAAGAATTTAAACAAGCATACCGACCTCTATTACCTCATGTACATTTCATCACGTTTAACTACTTATCTGATCTTGAAAAAATAACTACAAAGACGGCTGCTGTCTTTATAGAGACTGTACAGGGTGAGGCGGGTATCCGCATTGCAGATCCTGAATATTTTAAAGCATTACGATCGCGCTGTACCGAAACCGGTACCTTGCTGGTCCTTGATGAGATCCAATGCGGCTTCGGCAGAACAGGAAAGATGTTTGGATTTGAGCACTACGACATTACGCCAGACATCTTATTATTGGCAAAAGGTATTGGTGGCGGAATGCCAATAGGTGCCTTTATTAGTTCTACTGAAATTATGCTTGCTCTGGCAACAAATCCTATACTCGGCCACATCACTACCTTCGGCGGTCATCCGGTGAGCTGCGCGGCGGGTTTAGCAACGTTGAAGACGATTGTTAAAGATGACATCGTTAAAGATGTAACTCAAAAAGGCGAGCTGTTTAAAAAGCTACTTGTTCATCCGAAGATTCTTGCAGTCAGGGGAAAAGGATTGATGATCGCTGTAGAGTTTGATAGTTTCGAAACGAACAAGAAGATCATTGATGGTTGCATAGCCGATGGCCTTATCAGCGATTGGTTCCTACATTGCAGCAATTCATTGCGCATTGCACCTCCGCTAATCATCACAGAAAAAGAAATTGAAGAAGCTTGTGCTGTTATCATTAATAATATTGAGAGGTTTGCCTAAGGAGACAAATGTGTTATGTAATACATTTTGACCTTCAGTAGAATGTTATGGTACTCGATTTCTTATGAGGGCAAATAAAATGTAAAAGAATAACTGAACGATGGCTACGCTGTTAGCCTTGATTCATAACCAAGCGTGGAAGATAAGGCAACTAATCTGCGATACACAAACTCTATAGCCAAAACCAAGCAATCTGATCGACTAGGAAACATCTTTGAAATTGTTGTCTGAATAGATACTTTGTTTTGTGAATGATGACAGACAAGTAATTGCTTAAAAAAAGTTATTTCCTTGACTTTTATGAAAGTCAGACCGTAAAGTTCAGGCAAAAATTGGATGGACTTTATACCTAATTAGAGTAACACTTAAAGTTCCAGAGAAGTTTTTCAAGCATATAAAGGCACGAAAGGACTTTATGAAACTAGCTGAGAAGTGTGGCACCACTAAGTCCTATAATTCCAGAATTGAAAATGAAGCTTCTGACATAAGACTTTCCACGTTGAGCTTAGGTGGACAGTTAAAGCCCACTTTTCAAGTTTAAAAAAAGTGCTGACGATAATCACTTTTCCATTATTCCACCATTTTTTGATAAAGCGAAAGGGCTTCTGCGGTTCTAACATTTTAGTTAAAAGGTTAAAATTGCTAGACGGGGCATTGTAGCCATTATCTTTCCCTCATACGGGCGGTACAGAACTACATAATCGTTCCCACGCAGGCGTTAACCCAAGACCACTTGGGAATGTGGCAATTGCTGCAGTACTCAAGAAATAGCGACGGCTGATTACTGAGTTCTTCATAAAACATCTTCCTTCTCTATTACCATTTCAGATTTCCACTCCTTATTTGATTGGCTGTACTTCTGCGCCTAAAAATAAGAACTGAGGCCTTAACTTCAGCCGTTTAAATTCAAAAAAGGATCGGATTCTCCAATTGCATATACGGTGGGTAAATAATATTGCTTATCTTGATATCGTATCAAAGTTCCATGAGATTGAAGCGCTCTATATGGTTATTATCTTTAACGCCTGCCCTATGCCTTGCACAGGGCAAGCCTCCTAGAATTACCATTCCTGCGCCATTAGAAAAAGTTTATTTCACCAACTTGCAAATCGCCAGCTTCAAACCAATTGTTGATCCTGATGAAGGGGCTGTTGACCCCATTGCTTACGGACAAGTCAGTACCTTAGCAGGAAGTTCATCCGGCAGACAAGATGGTCAGGGTGTCTTAGCTAAGTTCCTGCAGCCAACAGGTGTAGACACGGATGCAGCCGGAAACATTTATGTGGCTGATTGTTTCAATCATTCGATACGCAAAATCACTCCTGAGGGACTAGTTTCCACAATAGCTGGTACCGGGTCTAATGGCCGGTTAAATGGGAAAGCAGCAGACGCAAAATTTGACACCCCCTTCGGTGTAATGGTTGATCAAAATGGAAATATATTCGTCGCAGATGCAGGCAACAACCAGATTAGGAAGATCACTCCGGAAGGAATTGTTACTGTTTATGCAGGTAATATTTTAGGTAGAGCTGGGGCTGAAGATGGCATCGCAGGAACAGAGAAGTTTACACTTCCAGCAAGTATTGTTTTTGATGAGCTGGGCAATATGTATTTAGCAGATACAGAAAATCACTCCATCAGGAAGATCACACCCAACATCGGGGTAACTACTTTTTCAGGGTATTTAGGAGTTAAAGGTGATACCGAAGGACAAAGTTCTGTAGCCAGGTTCGAAAAGCCGATTGCCATAGCCAGAGATCCAAGAAATGGCGACTTTTATGTAGCCGATTATATTAATAATAAAGTTAGAAGAATAAGTTCTGGTGGTCGTATGGAAACATATGCGGGCACAGGTGAACTCTCAAGTATAAACGGGCCAAGATTAATTGCGACGTTTGACCATCCAACCGGACTCACGATTGACAATAAAGGAAACGTTTATGTTTCTGACGACAATAATTTGATCAGAAGGATTTCTGCAGTAACCGGTCTGGTCTCCACAATTGCTGGCGATGGAAACCAGGGGAACAATGATGGATTACGATGGAATGCCAGCTTTTATCATCCTATAGGTCTTGCTTTTGATATTATTGGAAATTTATATGTGGCCGATGAACATAATCATAGAATTAGGAAAATTACGCTTGGTGGAGGTTTCTCAATTGACAAGGCTCTTCCAAATGGACTTGTATTTAATCCTACGAACGGCGAGATTAGTGGTACGCCAACAGAATATTGGCCTGAAACCCTCTATACCATCACTGCCCATAATGATTTTGGAGAAGGCAGTGACGAACTCACGATCAGTGTGGTTAACCCTACGCTCACTTTTCCAGCGATAGCTGCAAAAATGCAATGCGATCCTGATTTCGATCCTGGCGCAACCGCCTTTGTTCCTATCACCTATAGCTTTAGTGACCCATTGGTAGCCAATTATGTCGACGGCAAAATACATATTCTTAATGTAGGAACAACAATCATTACCGCAACAAATGGTTATGAGACTAAAAGTCAGACGCTGGTTGTTTCTCCGGCTGAAATTTTAACCATCAGCATATCCAGCACACAAAAGACCCCACTTTGTTCCGGGACGCCTATAACCTTTACTGCTAATGCTTCTGAAAACGCGGAGCCGGGCGCAGTTTATTCCTGGTATGTAAATGGCGTTAAATTTCAACAGGCGGGCAAAACACTGACTAGCAATTCTTTTAGTAACAGAGATCGGATTTATTGTATAGTTACTGGAGGGGGAAGCTGTTATTTTGAAGCCAGCACAAAATCAAATACGCTGGACACAGATATTCTTGACGCTAATATTTGTAATGCAATTATTCCTACTGCATTTTCACCGAATGGCGATGGCATCAATGATACCTGGAAAATACCAATGCTCGTCCGATATCCCAAAAGTAAAATGTCAATTTATAATAGATTTGGCGTAAGAATCTTTGAAGCTATGGGCTATGAATTGCCCTGGAACGGCAATCATGAGGGGAAACCCTTGCCTGCAGGGATATACTACTATATCATTGACCTAAAACCAGAACACATAAAAATGTCTGGCTCTGTAGCCATTCTCAAATAAATGCTTATTTGACCAAAAATCAGTATATTTGAAGTATAGCAAATGCAGCTATTTTAAGATAAAAAATTCGGTGAGTTAAGAACGAAAATCAGTTAAATACGACTTTAAAGCGCTTTAAAGTTTGAGTTCAAAGACCCGTCCGGTCCGCAAAAGCCACTCAATCGAGTGGCTTTTTTATTTAAAACGTATTTTAAAACGCGTTTAGAAGAAAAGGGGATCAAGCAATAAAGTTGGGCGATCAAGCAATAACCCCCTGCTTTTCCAGTACCCTATATGTGCAAGCATTTCTATTGCTTGCGACATCTCTCCTTTCATGGCCTTCTTGATTTAGTTAAGCCAAATCTAAAAGATTCACCTATTGAAGCCTGGATGGGGGCGGTCGGACGCTTACTTCGCATCATACTCGTAGGTTTCCTTCCAAACAAGGCGGCGGCTTGCCATAACAGTTAGCAGCCATTGAAAATCTATACTTCTAAATAACACTTTTATATGCGAAACAGCAAAACGAATAGTTTTGCAGGCCACGAATGCGGGATGGCAATACTAATAAGCCAATTGTATTTTACACAGGTTCACGAAGTTCCTTCCAACCGATAGTTTTGTACTAAAAGAAAAGTAATCAGGTAACATATTATAATTATTCCACCGTGCCTGTTGCACAACTTCAATAAATGTAAAATTTTGCTTTCATAAAATTGCTAGAATGTGTAAATTAAAGGCATGCAAGGCAGAAAGGACTATACCGAAAAGCTGTTCACCAGCTTCCAGCTCTCGAGCCGGGTTCCTAAGGGAAACCTGTACCGCAAACTCCGCGAAACGCTTGATCTGAGCTTTTTATATAAAGACACTAAAGAACTTTCAGAAAAAGGGAATACAGTTCAAGAATTGAGAATAACGGAAGTAATCTTACCTTAAAAACCTTATTTGACATTGACGAAAAGGGTTTAGGAGGCAAGGTGAAAATATCAATAGAACTATAAAAAGCACCTTCGTTATAACAAAGCATAAGCGCAATTAATGAGCGTCACTTGTTAGTACTGCTATGCAGTTAAAATACACTGCCTGATTTCTGTCAAATTAGGCTTCTTTTAAGGTATCCCTAATACGCCTATACAAACCTCCGTATATAAGAATAGTTGGTCTTATAACCAAAATTCCATTAATTTACAGGCTGTTGCACGATGGCTACTTTTTTGGATATGGCCGGGTTGTGTTTAGGCCCCATTGAGCTTCATAAGAGTGGGTATCTCAATAAAACAATAGCTAAAACCTAAATCGCAATAAAACCCCTAATTCATTTTCTGACGCTTGATCAGATAGGCTTGTAAGACCGGATAAAAACCCTCTGATATGTCAGCATCGATCATATCAATTTTGTATTGCGTACACTTGAGCTGAATCATTTGCCTGTACTCCCCTATTCGCGTCAGGTAAGCATCTTTTACCTTAGAGGCATGCGCCTTAATACTCGCCCCGGTTTCCATATCTACAAATTCATATGGCCGGTTCTCAAACTGGAAATTAACCTCTTTGTCTTTGTCTGTCACGTTGAAGATCACTACCTCATGCTTATTGAACTTCAAATGCTGCAAAGCCGAAAATAATGCTTCCGTACTCTTCTCGTCCTGCACCGTATTCAGCATATCACTAAAGATCACAACGAGAGAGCGTTTATTGATCAGCTCTGCAACCTGGTGTAAAGCCTGCTCCAGATTTGTACCAACATTCATTTTGTCGGCCGCAAGCAGCGCTTCCAGATGGGTAAAAAGATACTTCTGATGCGTAGTTGTTGACTTAGCCGGAGTGTTTAAGAATAGCTGATCTGCAAATAAACTTAATCCGAACGCATCACGCTGCCGTTTCAACAAGAACATCAACGCGGCAGTCGCTTGCACAGAGAATTTAATCTTATTATAGGCTTTTAATGGGAAATACATTGATGATGAGGCATCAATTATAAATTGACAGCGCAGGTTAGTTTCTTCCTCATAGCGCTTGCTAAACATCTTATCTGTTCTGGCAAACAGCTTCCAATCTATGTTTTTAATGTTATCACCAACGTTGTACAACCGATGCTCGGCAAATTCTACAGAAAAGCCATGGAAGGGACTCTTATGCAGACCAGTGATAAAACCCTCTACCACCTGCCTGGCCAGCAGCTCTAAGTTACTGCTAAACTCCGTATTTTGCTGCTCAATGCCAGGTTCTTGCATAATGTAAATATAAAAAAAAAGCGTTCATGATCATGAACGCTTTTTAGACTGATATATGTTGAGTTTACAATAACTGCTTATCTAATTTACCTGCCAATACTGATTTAGGCACAGCACCTACTTGCTTATCTACAACCTCACCATTTTTGAAGTACAATAATGCAGGGATATTGCGGATACCGAACTGAGTGGAAATTTGCGGGTTATTGTCAACATTAACTTTACCAACGATTGCTTTTCCTTCATATTCTTTTGAGATCTCATCCACTACTGGTCCTACCATGCGACATGGTCCACACCATTCTGCCCAAAAATCAACCAAAACGGGTTTATCTGATTTTAATACAACTTCCTCGAAGTTTGCATCTGTAATTTCCAAAGCCATAATTCTTCTTTTAATTTAATACAAATATATAATCAATTGTGATGCCATTCAACCTGGACGATGCCAAAATGACATTAGTTCAACGTAGGGTTAACATCAAGCATTCTCAATTGTTCTAATAGATGATTTGTTGGATTAATCTTGATACTTTTCGAGGGCATTTTTATTCTAACATTTTGTTCCCAATCAGAGATTTCAAACAGTAGCTGACAGCGTTGGTGTTCCGTATTCTGCTTGTTTTGCTCCAATAGCGCCTGAATCTGCGCCATGAGGTCATCAGTCACTTTCTCCAGCGGTATTTGAATTGTCACACATTTGGCAAGCTTATCTCTCACTTCAGATAAAAGGTCGATCGAGTTGATCTTAAACTCCCAGTCACCCTCTTTTCTGAAACGTTCTCCCACACGACCGTTAATTCGTAAGAAGTAACCGTCCGTTAGAAATTGCTTAAACTTAATGAAATCATCGCCAAATAAAGCCAGTTCGCAGGTGTCCTCATAGTCCTCAAAAACAATGGTCCCGAAAGGCTTTCCTGTCTTGGTCATCCGTTGAGCAGCTAACACCACCAATCCGCCCACTACCAACTCCCGGTTCTTTATGCTCTCAAAATCGGCCAATACTTCTTCGTTCGTATCACCTGTACGGATTTTATTAACTAACGATAAATGTTTGACTTTATGTACACAGAATCTTTCTAATTCCAGCTTGTAATTGTCAAGCGGGTGACCGCTCAAAAAGATTCCAATAGCATCTTTCTCATATTTCAAACGGTCAAGGAGAGTCCATTCTGGAGCAACCGGCAGAGTTGGTTCAGAGATAAGGTCAGCCACCGTTCCTCCAAACAATGAAGATTGAGATGACGTTTCATTGTTTTGAAAATCATTAGCGTACTTGATGAGCTTTTCAATACCGTTTAATTTATCATTCTGACCAATAAAAAAGTACTGTGCCCTGTGGTTGCCAAAACCGTCGAAGGCTCCGCTATATACAAAACTCTCATACGCTTTCTTATTTACTGTACGGGTGTTTGAACGTTTAGCAAAATCATAAATACCAGTGTACATTCCGTTAGTCTGTCGCTCCTCAATGATGCTTTCTACGGCTTTCTCGCCCACGCCCTTGATCCCAGAAAGACCAAATCGAACTTGATTCTGATGGTTTACTGAAAACTTGATGCCTGATTCATTTACATCCGGACCAAGTACCTGGACACCCATCTGCTTGCATTCTTCCATAAAGAACGCCACCTGCTTAATATCACTCATGTTATTTGAAAGCACAGCAGCCATGTATTCAGAGGGAAAATGCGCTTTCAAATAAGCAGTCTGGTAAGCAATCCAGGCGTAGCAAGTGGAGTGGGATTTGTTAAAAGCATAAGAGGCGAAAGCTTCCCAATCCTTCCAGATTTTCTCAAGAACGACTGGATCATGTCCCTTCTCAGCGGCTTTACCCACAAACTTAGGCTTCATCTTATCCAAAACATCCTTCTGCTTTTTACCCATTGCCTTACGTAATACGTCGGCCTCACCTTTGGTAAAGCCAGCAAGTTTCTGAGACAGAAGCATTACCTGTTCCTGGTATACCGTGATCCCGTAGGTTTCTTTAAGATATTCTTCGCAAGCATCAAGATCGTACTTGATCTCTTCCTCCCCATTTTTTCTTCGAACAAAGCTTGGAATGTATTCTAAAGGACCCGGACGATACAATGCGTTCATGGCAATCAAGTCTCCAAATACCGTAGGTTTTAACTCCTTCATGTATTTCTGCATCCCGTTACTCTCGTATTGGAAGATCCCTATCGTCTCCCCACGCTGGAACAGCTCATACGTTCGAACATCATCTATTGGGAAATTATCTGGATCCAATTCTATAGCATGAACCTGTTTTACCAGCTTTACTGTGTCTTTGATCAAAGTAAGGGTTTTCAACCCCAGGAAGTCCATCTTAAGCAATCCCGCACTCTCTACAACAGAGTTGTCAAACTGAGTGACATACAGATTGGAATCTTTAGCTGTAGCTACAGGAACAAAGTCAGTAATGTCCGATGGCGTAATGATTACGCCACAAGCATGAATACCGGTATTCCGTAGTGATCCCTCGAGTATTTGAGCCTGAAGAATAGTCTCTGCACTTAAGCTTTGCGCAGCGGCCATGGCTTTAAGTTCAACAACCCGTTCGTAATCATCAGCTCTTAATGCGCCTTTTAAGGTCTTCTCATCCAGGTTAAATATCTTCGCAAGCTTCATGTTAGGGATCAGCTTCGCGATCTTATCAGCCTCAAATAAGGGGAGATCAAGTACCCTCGCCGTGTCTCTAATCGAAGATTTAGCGGCCATGGTACCATAAGTAATGATCTGCGCAACCTGGTTGGATCCGTATTTATTAATCACATAATCCATCACCCTGCCCCTGCCTTCATCATCAAAGTCGATGTCAATATCAGGCATGGATACCCTGTCTGGATTAAGGAAACGCTCAAATAGTAAATCGTATTTAATCGGATCAATGTTGGTGATCCATAAGCAGTAAGCCACTACTGAGCCCGCAGCAGAACCACGACCAGGGCCCACTGAAACATCCAATTGCCTGGCCATCGCAATAAAATCCTGTACGATCAGGAAATAGCCAGGATAGCCGGTTTTCTCAATAGTCTGTAGCTCAAAGTCAAGCCGATCTGTAATTTCGCTTGTTAGTTCTCCATAACGCTTTTTAGCTCCCTCAAAAGTAAGGTATCGGAGGTATTTATTCTCGCCACGCTTGCCGCCGTCCTCTTCATCCTCAAGCACCATAAACTCTTGTGGAATATCAAACTTAGGTAGCAATACTTCACGCGCCAATGCATAGATTTCAATCTTGTCTACAATGGATTGTATGTTGATGATCGCCTCAGGCAAGTCTGCAAACAAGGTTTTCATCTCGTCGGCCGACTTAAAATAATACTCTTGATTCGGTAATCCGTATCGGTAACCCCGACCGCTTCCGATTTGAGTCGCCTGCTTTTCCCCGTCTTTTACACACAATAAAATATCATGTGCATTGGCGTCTTTTTTATTGATGTAATAGGTATTGTTAGTGGCAACCAGTTTTACATTGTGCTTCCGGGCCAGTGAAATTAAGGACACGTTGACAATGTTCTCGTCATCCTGGTTGTGACGCATGACCTCCACGTAGAAGTCGTCACCAAACTGCTCTTTCCACCAAAGTAAAGCTTCCTCTGCCTGACGCTCTCCAATGTTCAATAGCTTACTGGAAATTTCACCATACAAGTTACCAGACAATACAATAATGTCCTCTTTATACATTTCAATAACCTTTCGGTCTATCCTGGGCACATAATAAAACCCTTTAGTATAGGCAATCGAAGACATTTTTGCCAGGTTGTGGTAACCCCTTTTGTTTTTGGCGAGCAGCACAATCTGGTACCCATTGTCTTTGCGTTTCTTGTCCTCATGGTTATCACAAACAAAGAACTCGCAGCCCACAATTGGTTTTAAAATTGTTTCCGTTGGTTGTTCACCGCTATCCACCAATTGCTTGTTTTTACTGTCGGCCGCTTTGTTGTGGTTTAAAACCTGCGCTACAAAATGAAACGCACCCATCATGTTCGCATGATCGGTCATTGCTACCGCAGGCATGTTGTGTGTCGCAGCAGCCTTGATCAGGTCTGGAATATTTATTGTCGACTGTAATACTGAAAACTGAGTGTGGTTGTGAAGATGTGCAAAGGCGACATCTTTTAGACTTGCAATACCCTCTGCAATGTCTTGTCTTACAACAGAACCGTCCTTACGTTGAAGTCTTTTTCTTATATCTTCGGATGCCGCTTTTAAATTGACATGTTTCAATCCGCACCGATTGATCACCCCGGGATTTCTTTCTTTATAAAGACTTAGATAGTCAGGCGTACACTTCAGTTGATCTGGCTTGTAAACATCAATCTTTAGTAATTGAAGGAAGCACCTTGTTGTGGCTTCTACATCGGCAGTAGCGTTGTGAGCCTCTGCAAAAGGTTCTCCAAAAAGGTATTGATGGAGCTCCGTGAGGTTTGGCAACTTATACCTTCCGTTTCTACCTCCAGGTAAACGCAGTAATTCGGCAGTATTTTCCGTGCAGGTATCCAACACAGGCATTTCCCTTAACAGGTTCTCCATGCCAAGCCTATAAAATTCGCAACCCATGATGTTGACATCGAAGCCTACATTCTGACCAACTACAAACTTTGATTTAGACAGCGCTATGTTAAATTTCTCTAAAACTTCCTTTAAAGGAGTGCCTTGCTCTGTTGCCAGCTCCGTAGAGATGCCATGGATTCGCTCTGCATCATAGGGAATGTTAAAGCCTTCAGGACTGATAAGGTAATCTTGATTTTCAAGCAGGTTTCCGAAGTCGTCATGGAGCTGCCAGGCGATCTGAATACAGCGAGGCCAGTTCTCCGTGTCGGTAATTGGCGCATTCCAATTACGTGGCAAACCTGTAGTTTCAGTATCAAAAATCAAGTACATAGGAAGTTATTAAAATGGCTGTCTAAGCGAACAAAAAAGATCGCTCAAAAATACAGATTTTAAATAACTGAAGCCGATAGAATTTACTTTTTTACTTTAGAATTAGGCAAGAATCACTTGTCCAACTTCAATTAATTTGTGGTCCTGGGAAACCAGTTTGGAAGTATCATAACCTTTCTTTTGACACCGGTCAATGATCTCCTGTACTAAATTTTCAGGAAGTAATGGTTTACGCGACATTAAAACTAAAGACTTGTGTTTTGGATGGCCGATCACTACATAAGAATAGTCGTCAGCAACTTCAATCACCCAGTAATCTGCTTTAAATGGCCATACCACCTGAGCCTTCATCTCAGCGTTGCCGGTACCTCTTACTACGAATAACTTGGATCGGATGTACTTACGTTCTTCACCTCCGACTAATTTATAGGTAGTGAAAACGGCATAATAACCATCAGGGTGAATGACATAAGTCTCAGTAGTTTCCCTCCAATTGTCGTCCATCAGGGTCGGGATAGAATACATTGAATACCACTTTCCTGCAAAAGAAACGATATCTACTTTCTGTACTGGTTTATTTTTCATGATCGCCCTTGCTGATTATTGGCAAATGTAAATTCTTTATCATAAAACCAACAATGTAAAATAAAGTTTTTAAAAGCATTTTTATAGCTAAGCATAATTTCTAACTTCGGAAACAAGAGATGTGTTTGCAGCTAATTGCGACAGTCTAAGAACCATAAAATAAATTGATATGAAGGTAACGGTTGTTGGTGCAGGAGCGGTTGGCGCTACTTGTGCAGATAATATTGCAAGAAAAGAATTAGCTGAAGAACTCATCTTGTTGGACATCAAACAGGGTTTTGCCGAAGGTAAAGCCATTGACATGATGCAAACATCTGCCTTGCTGGGTTTCGATACAAAGATAAAGGGAGTGACTAATGATTATGCAAGTACTGCAGATTCTGAGGTCGTTGTGATTACTTCAGGGCTACCGCGCAAGCCGGGAATGACCAGAGAAGAACTGATTGGCATTAATGCAGGCATTGTAAAAGGCGTTACTGAAAACATCCTTAAATACTCTCCAAATACTATTATCATCGTGGTATCTAATCCCATGGATACGATGAACTATCTGACGTTCAAATCTTCCGGACTTCCTAAGAACCGGGTGATCGGAATGGGTGGTGCGTTAGATTCTGCACGATTTAAATATTACTTAAGTCAGGCATTGGGTTGCTCACCATCCGACTTAAATGCAGTAGTAATTGGCGGTCACGGTGATACCACTATGATCCCGCTGATCAACCATGCTACCTGGAACAGTATTCCTGTTACCGACTTATTGAGCAAAGAACAACAAGATAAAGTTGTGGCAGATACCATGGTTGGCGGCGCAACGTTAACCGGCCTGATCGGTACCTCAGCTTGGTATGCACCTGGTGCAGGTACTGCAGCAATGGTCGAAAGCATTGTTCGTGATGAGAAGAAACTGATTTCTTCAGGAGTATACCTGGAAGGCGAATACGGGCAAAATGACATTTCTTTAGTTGTTCCTGTGATCCTTGGAAAGAACGGTGTGGAACAAATCCTAGATATCAAACTGAACGAGACGGAACAGGCCACTTTTGCAAAAAGTGCTGATGCGGTACGCAGCATGAATGCAGTGCTTACTGAAATGAGCTTAATCTAAAAGATGCGGACTATTCCAGTTCCGTTAACACTGATAAACTTACAAGACGACGGTTTCCACCTATTGGTGGAAATTGTTGTTTTTAAGCAAAAGTTGCTGGCGGTTGTAGATACAGGAGCGTCCAGAACTGTGTTCGACAAGGCATTTATTAAAAGACATATCGATGTTACAGAAACCGAAGAAAGTCACGCGACTACGCTGTTCTCTACAACGAGCACCTTTCAGGCCGTGATTCCTGAGGTAAAGATTGGCAGGATACGTATTAAAGATTATTATGCAGTTGCACTAGACCTGGAGGGCGTTAATCAAACCTATGAGAGCCTCGGCCATCCGCCTATAGTAGCCATTGTAGGTAGTGATATCTTATTAAAATACCAGGCCACAATCAATTTTAAAAGACTCAAATTATACCTTTACGACGACTAAACTTTAGGTTCCCAGCCTTTCTCATAAGACCTGCTCCATAGTTTTAGCGCATCCTTATCATTAAGAATGTGACCGTTCTTAGGATCGATCTTAAGATCCCGGCCAACACGTAGAGAAATGTTGCCCAGTTGCATGGCCACTACGCTCTTATGCCCTATTTCGACATCACAATTAGGCTTTCTATCATTTCTAATCGCATCTAAAAAGTCCATTACATGAAATGTATCTAATCCCACACTGGGACTAGCTGTATTGCGACCATCGATGGCATCCTCTTTCATTAAAGACTTTACCTCTTTTAGCAGCTTACCTTGTAAGTCGTAGATCTTATAACTGTCTCCGCCTGTATCCAGACTGCCTTTATCGCCATAAAATATGATGCCTCTGTCCAGTTCCTCAACTTTGCGCCCATTCACACTCCTTCCCTCCCAGGTAAGGGTAACACCGCCAGGATATTCTAATGAAGTTATCTGTGTATCTGGCGTTTCCCAGTTAGATTGGTAATTGTAGCGGCCACCTATAGAACTTACCCGAGTTGGAAAGTCGACACCCAAACCCCATCGCGCAACATCTACTTCATGCGTTCCATTATTCAGCGCTTCTCCGGTACCCCAATGCCAAAACCAATGCCAATTGTAAGGGATTAAGCCTTCTTTATAAGGGATTCTTGGTGCAGGACCCTGCCACAAATCATAATCGAGAGAGGAAGGAACAGCTCCTGGATTTAAAAAGAACGGTGGTCGCGCATTGGTATACCAGGTTTTAGCCAGATACACCCGTCCAATGATACCTTCATGTAACTGCTTGATCCCTTGAGTAAGTACAGGGGCAGACCGACGCTGGGCGCCCATTTGAACTACCCGCTTATACTTTCTCGCTGCGGCAACCGCCATCTCACCTTCATTAGGATTGTGACTTAAAGGCTTTTCAACATATACATGCTTTCCGGCGGCGCAGCCAAGGATTGTCATAGGCGAATGCCAGTGATCCGGAGTAGCAATATATATCGCATCCGTATCTTTATCCGCTAAAACTCTTCTAAAATCCCTTTCAGCTAGAGGTGCAGTTTCCTGCTTGGCGTTCATCACTGTCTTAATTGCTTTGGGAATTACACGCGAGTCCACGTCGCAGATATAAGAGACGTCTGTATTCTTCTGACTGGCAATTACGCCAGACATACCATCGCCACGGCCATTAACACCAATCACACCCACTCTGATGGTTTCATTAGCGCCCATGATACGGTTGTAACTTTTGGCACTGAAAGCCATGGCGCTGCCGCCAAAGAAATTAGTACCTACAGTGATTGCTGCAGTTGCTATCCCAGCCTTTTTGATAAAATCACGTCTCTTTTCCATGAACTGTTACTTATAACTTCCGAATCTTAATATTCCTAAAAGATACTTCGCCTCCATGCTCCTGCAGCAAAATACGGCCTTTGTCTACGCTACCAAAAGCAGGATCTACTTTACTAAACTTACTTGCAGCTACGGCATCTTTAAAAGCGGGACTATCTCTGGTAAAAGTTAAAACTTTATAATCATTTAACCAGTGTTCAACTGTCTTCCCTTTCGCGATGATTTTAATGGAGTTCCATTCGCCAGCCCTGTTCAGTTTCTTTACCCTTTTCGAAGGCTCCATGATGTCGTATAACGATCCTGACAAGTGATTCGCCTGTCCGTTGTCTTCAGCAAGGTCGTCATCCAGAATCTGATACTCGAGACCCAGGTCACCACCATTTGCATATTTGCTGTAAAAGTATTTTACGCCACTGTTACTAGTGAGGGCTACTTTATACTCCAGGTACAATTCAAAATTTGCGTACTCACCGGAAGTTACAATGTCACCACCTTTACCAGTAGCACTGGCCGTTAAGGTACCGGCTACAACCTGCCAGCCTGCCGGAACCTCACCTCCGGTGGTGGTTGTCCAGCCCTTTGTAGATTCACCATCGAACAGCAAAACCCAACCCTTTTTAGCGTCAGACTTACTTAAGTGATTTGGCTTTTGAGCAAAAACGGTGGCCGAAAGAGCCACCAAAAACATTAAGCTATAAATACTTCTTTTCATTATTCAATAATTGCGATTGTTAAGTTAGTAATTACATTTTGATTTGCAAGAAGAGTGTTGTTTCACTGTGGTAACGGGCTGCTATTTGATAGGAAGATTATCGTAAGAGGGCGCTGCCTTTTGGTAAACTAACCGTCCTTGCGGCGCAGGCCACAACTTCGGACTAGCAATGAAAACCCCTCTCTTCCGAGGTCCTGAAATAAATTCAGGATGACGGTTGGGGCTGGCGTTTCCCTAAAACAGATCCTTTAAATTAGCATACGCCAACTCCTGGTAATCGTTAATATAAAAATCACACGTTGGCAATTCTTCCCTGGTATGGGAGGTAAGTACACCCACTACTTTCATACCTGCGTTCAATGCAGCAGATACGCCGGAGAAAGAATCCTCGAAAACGACACATTGCGACGGTAATACACCCAGATTCTCAGCAGACTTCAAATACACCTCAGGGTCAGGCTTGTGTTGTTTCACATCCTCACTCGCAAGAATAGAACCAAACAAATTCCGAACATGAACCTTACTCATGATGAGTTCAAGATTCGCCATCGGGGCAGATGTCGCGACGCCAAGCTTAACACCATGGGCACTTAAATCATTGATAAATGGAAGGAATCCCGCAATCGGATCAACAAAGGGCTCATATATTTTTCTGAATAAGCCTTCTTTCTCGTCTTCCAGTTTCACAAACTCCTCTCCTTCAATTGGCCGCTTCAAAAAGTGATTTAAAATATATTTATTGCTCTTGCCAAACATGTGCTGAGCGAATTCCTCATCGGTTGGCGACAGGTCTCTGCTAGAAAAGAATTCCCTGAAAGCTTTGGAATGATATGGATTGGTATGACAGATCACGCCATCCATATCAAATATTACTGCAATATTAGTATTCATGATGCTAAGATAGTAAGGTTTTTTTACTCTTCTTCTTACGCCCCAACCAAATAACAAAACCTGTAACAGGTAAACTAGCGGCAACCAGGCTAGCTAGAAAGGCCATAATCTTACCAGGTAAAGCCAGCACAGCGCCTACATGTATATCATAGTTCATCCGCATTAACTTATCGGCCACGTTGGTATTTGCATATTTACCATAGATGTGATTCACCTCAATCTCTTTCAAGGTGTACTGGTCATAGTATAGATAATCAGCTTTCCAGAAGGTATCGGTATCAGGATTGATAGCCACTTCGATGGAGGCCTTCTCACTATCAGGAACATGTATTTCTATTCCTCCAGTGAAGCCCTTCATTCGATCTAAGGTCTGTGCCCAAAGGATATCCATCGCTGGTGCTTGTCCGGCTCTTGAATTAACCAGCGTACTATCTGATAATGTTTCGGAAAACGGCACCATAGCCTTTCCTCCTGAAGTAACCCAGTAGGCCGAACTGGCAAACCACTGAAACCCCATGACCAGTCCAGAAAAACCAATGAAGATCAGTATCCAGGTCATATAAAAACCGAATACATTATGTAGGTCATAATTCAGGCGTTTCCATTTGGCACTCCATTTTACGTTAAAACGCTTCTTACTTGCAGCTCTGTTTTTCGGCCACCAAAGTACAAGACCTGATACCAGCAAAAACATAAACATCAGGGTTGCACTAGCCAATACAGGCTGACCAATAGTCGGCGGCAACCATAGATAGTAGTGACCCATAATCATGATTCTAAAGAAATCATCATCCATGTTTTTTACCTTCAACACTTCCCCTGTATATGGATTCATGAATACGATCCAATAATATTCAGGATCCATGGCGAAGTAGACCACCATACTGGCTTTACCTTTCTGGTAACTGATACTGTGGGCATGTTTGCCTGGCAGCTGTTGATCTGCTATCGCTTTTAACCGGGATGGCGCGACATAGCTACGCTGCTCCGTCTTTACAAAGCGATAATCCTGTACTGCATTTTCAATCTCACGTTCAAAAGCGAGGATACATCCTGTGATACCCAGGAAACACACAAAAAGCCCGGATGTTAATCCGAGCCATAAGTGAACCTGTCCTATCCAGTATTTTATATTCTTTTTCTTCCTTATCACAAGCGATCTTTAAAATTTATAAGCAATGCTCAACCTGTAATTTCTAGGTGCTTCCGACTGCCAGGAGTATACGCCTTTTGGAGCAGAAGCGAAATAATTATAAAAAGAACCGCTGTAAAGGTACTCATCAAGGATATTGAAAGCATTTGCTGTCACTTTAACCTTGCGACCTTCCCAGAATAGGCCTCCGTCTAATTTGAAATAATCAGGCAGATTTTGAGAAAGATCAGTAGTGCTATAGTTAGATGTAGCCCTGTCCACAAGATAAGTGAACCCTCCAGAAATACCACTACCTTTCAAAAAACCAGATTGAAGTTTGTATCCCAACCAACCATTAACAGTATGTTTTGCAAAACCTGGTGTCAAATCACCTACGTTTCCTGGGACTCCAGCAGCAACCTCTGTAGTTTTTGAATCTGTATAAGCGTAATTCAACGTAACATTTAAGCCGCGGAACACTTCACCTCTAGCATCGAATTCAATTCCCTGAGAAGTTTTTTCTCCAATAGGTATACTAAAACCAGAGGCTAAGTTTTGCGGATCAGTTGCAAGTTCATTCTCTTTAAGAATCCGGTAAGCGGATAAAGTAGTACTTAACTTCCCATTGAACCAATCTTTTTTAAGTCCAACCTCTGTATTTGACCCAGTGATTGGCTCTACGTCTCCTCCGTTGCTTAGCTGTCCTCCTTGTGGGATAAAAGCCTGGTCATAAAGACCATATACCGAGAACTGGTCGGTAACAGAAACACTCAAACCTACACGTGGAGTAACGCGATCCACACTAATCGGCAACCCACCATAGCTCGACTGTGTCACACTGGTATACCTTCCTGCTAAGGTTAAACGCACACGGTTCTCAAAGAAACCTAATTCATCTTGTGCATAAACACCGGTATAACGCTGGTCTATCAACCCCCCGGCAGTCATTGCCCTGTCCTTTAAAGGAGTTTCCCTATCAAATTGAGGATAGCCGTTTGCGGGGAATCCATAATTAGGATTGCGGGGATCAAATGGTGCGCTAGCAAGATCCAGAACATGAGATTGTCCCCAATCTGCCTGGTAATCCTTTTTACCAACGTCTAAACCTGCTAAAATGCGGTG
The DNA here is from genome assembly GCF_037719805.1 of Pedobacter sp. Taxonomy (GTDB): domain Bacteria; phylum Bacteroidota; class Bacteroidia; order Sphingobacteriales; family Sphingobacteriaceae; genus Pedobacter. The sequence continues at coordinate 106,805 of NZ_JBBJLZ010000006.1, forward strand.
CTGCAATCCACCTGTTTTAAAATTACCGTTGATAAACGCCTGACCTAACTTCATCTCACTTTTTGCATCCCAACTAAACACATTTCTTACGATTGTTCCATTCGCCAAGACATCTGATGGCCAAAGATCGCTTCCGCGTTGCTTGTAATTGAAATATGATCCTTGAGCTGTAAATTTCCAGCGGTCACTAAACTTGTGTTCAAAGTTCAAAAACGCGCTATTGTCATTCATCTTTGTTGGTTCTAATCCAGGCTGATAAAGCGTCGCCTCTCTTGGCAAACTGGCGTAACCATCTGTTGAAAACTGATAATATGAACCCACATCAGTCATTTTTGCATATTGCAAAGTGTACTCTGCAGTCAGCTTCGTTTTATCGCTAAATTGGTAAGACAATACGGGTGCTACGCTATACCTGTTGTTATATTCAAATGCGCGATGAGATCTTTTGTCCTGACCAGCTACATTTAAGCGGTACAGGAATTTACCGTCTTTAGATACTTTCCCGTCCAAATCAAGCGCAGTACGGTACAAGTCGAAGCTTCCTAATGTAAAGCTTGCTTCCCCTTTAGTCTCACCCGTAGGTTTTTTAGTAACCACATTATACAAACCTGCAGGATCACCGTTAGCAAGCATAAAACCTGCCGGACCTTTCACAAATTCAATATGATCAACAAAACTCATGTCTTCTGTTAATGGTCCCCAGGAAGAACTTACTACATTGAAGCCGTTCCTAAAAGCTTGTAACCGCGAACCGCGCATTAATATGTTGGTATACATATCGCCCCAGTGTTCCAATCTTATGGCACCACTTACGTTTCTAATCACACCGTCACTCATCGAGATGACCTGCTGATCCGCAAGGTTTTGTGAAGTCACGATTTGAATATTCTGAGGGATTTCCAGTAGCGGCACATTCAGGCGAAGTGATGTGGAAGGTACATCAACCTTATATCTCTTTATCGTACCGCCAATAACCACCTCGGTAAGCTGGTCAGATTTTTCAGTAAGCATAAAATCTGCGGTTTGATGATCATTGTCAGCAAGTTCAACCGTCTTTTGATCAGACTTTAATCCAACGGCTGAAACCGCGATCGTGTAACTACCCTTTTTTAATTTGGTAAACTGGTAAAGACCATCGTTATTACTTTTTGTGGAAATGGCCTCCCCTTTCAATGTTACCGTAACCGATACAACTGGAAATCCATCTGCTGTGACAATTTTCCCTTTAATGCTACTACTTCTTTGGGCTTGTGCTTGAAACGCCAAACAGGCGAATAATAATAGTGTAACGGCTTTAGTAAAGTAGGTCATTCTTATTTGGATTAAATCTTAATTGCCGCAAAGAAAGCAACTTTTCGCTGACAAACCAAACTATTTAGAATTAATCTTAAGAAGACCTCGGTATAGCGATGCCACCCAGTCCGAGGTACCGACATCCGTCGGCATGACGAGTGTTCTAACCGAAAGCGAAAACTACCCCTTTGCTTTCACAATCTTCACTACCCGATGCATTACATAAATACTGAACAGCGTGATCGCAACCACCAAATACCCTACGATGTCATAATGTTGCAAAGGAGCCGACTTATGTTCTTGAACAACGATCAATCCTGCAATCACAGCCGCAATTCCTCCGGCAATCTGCTGCATCGAAGCATTGATACTCATAAATGCACCGCGGTCTGACTTATCCGGAACCTCACTTACCAATGCCGTTGCCGGAATCATCCTGCTCATGATCCCCATCATCATAAAAATGTTCAACACCACTACTAACCAAAATGCAGTGATACCCAGGTTCGTATACACGACAACCATAATGATCATCCAGACACAAGCAACAGTAAATATTTTGAACTTACTGATCCTATCGCTTAGTTTCCCGATAAAGGGCATGATCACCAACGAACTTACGCCAGATATAAAGAACAGCTGGGGAAGCTGATCTGCACTCACCCCAACGTTATTTACAGCGAATGCGCTTCCGAACGGAAACATCATAAAGCTCCCTATAGAAAGCATCGCCATTGCAGTAAAGCCAATTCTATAATTTCTTTTTCTCAAGGTATGCCAAAGGTGTTTGAACGCAGATTTATCTTGCTGGAGCTTCAGATGTTCTCTTACCGGAGGGAGCTTAAATACCAGTAATACGGCTATAAAGATGGCTATACCAGCAACTAAAAGAAAGGCCGCTTCCCAATCCCATAAGTTGGCCACGTAAAGTCCGATTGGAACCCCTAAGACCTGACTAGCTCCAAAGCCCATCTGAACAAAGCCCATAACACGACCTCTTTGCTGAGGGGTAAAAAGGTCTGAAATAATTGCTAGTGAGATAGACCCGATGACTCCGCCGAATAATCCGGTAAAGATTCTTGCCGCAACGAGTTGGACGTAATTATGAGACAGGCCACAGAAAATGGTGCCTACGATAAATCCGGTATAAAAGAAAATTAACAGTGTTTTACGGTCAAAACGATCCGCAAATCCGGCAGTGAGGAGTCCGGATAAACCGGCACTAAAAGCGTAAGCCGATACGGCGATACCAAAAGCCGCTGGCTTCATGGAAAGCGACTTCATCATAAAGTCTCCCAACGGAGACATGATCATAAAATCAAGTATGACAGTAAACTGCGTCACAGCAAGAATAAAGATTACCCACCGTTGAGCAGCGCTTAGTTTAACCGGTTCATTCATCCTGTAAAGTTAAAAAAATGTCAATCAGTCGAAACCTTGTTTCTTCCGAAATGTTAATGAGACAAACGATCAAACTATGAGCAAGATCAAAAACCTGATTGCCGGATTTGCAGGAGCAGTTGCTCTCAACCTCCTTCATGAAACCTTAAAGCACAAGAGCAAGAACATGCCTAGAATAGATCTTCTAGGTGAAAATGCATTGCAGAAAACTCTTGGCTTTTTTGGAGAAGGTATCAGTGACAAAGACACCTTGTACAAAGCAACATTGGCTGGTGACATTGTGTCTAACACAATTTATTATAGTATGATCGGCGCGGGTGAAGCAAAGTATCTTTGGCCTAAAGCTCTATTTCTAGGCTTTAGTGCGGGAATAGGAGCAGTTAAATTGCCGGAACCTATGGGATTGAACCCAAGACCTGTGACCAAATCTGACCAGGTAAAAGCACTTACAGTTGGCTATTATGTATTTGGTGCCATCGTTACCGCAATAGTTCTCAACAAATTAAACAAGAAAACGATAATTTAAAACCTACCATTATGGCAATTGAAAATGAAATTGAACTAAATGACAATCAACCTCATTTTGTGAATGACCCTACATTAGAGCAAGACGATGAAGATCTGGATGCTCCAGGAATGGCTGACACAGACAGCCTGCTTGCAGAGACTGATGATTCTGACCTGGATTTAGAAGACGACGACAGCCTGGATCTTGATGACGATTTAGATACCGAAGACGATGATCTTGATCTGACTGATGATACTGAGGTCGACGAAGTTGAAGACGAAGATCTTTAAGCAAATTAAAAGCCGGTTGACCACCGGCTTTTTTTATACACTAAACGTAAAACGGCATAATTATTTTCGTCAATTCAGTTCCAAAAGATATACTAATCCATTCGCCCGGGCGCCGTCGCCCCAACTGACTACCTCCGTATTTGTGTATTTGAAACCAAATCGTTGATTCGCTGCTTTTGAAAGCTTGTTGTCATGCCTGTGAGAAACTATGATTGATTTGCAGCTCCTTTGACGTGCCCAGTCAATCCGTGCTTCGTAGAACAATTTAGACAAACCTTTACCCCGATACTGTTCCTTAATGAATGAGGCAAATAAAACAGCCGTTGTTGCATCTTCAGTATTTAGTCTGACGCCTGACAGACCAATCAGGGATTCTGCATGATAAAGGCCAAACATGGCACGTGAATCACTCTCCAGTAAAGATTTCCAATCATCCTCGTGATATAATTTTTCCTCATAGTGTTTGCCTCCAAACATTTCTGGATTTGTTTGCAACGCCTCAAGCCTTATTAATTTATACGCCTCCCACTGAGATGGTACCATACGTAGCAGCCTAAAATTATCTTTTGCTATATTCTCCATAAAAGTTCTATGCGCAGTGCTAACTAAGTAACACAACTTTCTTTGAGTTATTACCTATCAAACTTAAGATTCTAGAATTTTGTTTCGCTGGAAACCTATGACCTCGCTAACTATCATTTCGGCCTATATTCAAAAGGTAGCTGATCTCCAAGCCGGAATACTCCCCACATACCCTCCAGCCTGAAACTTTTGTAATCTATATAGCTTCCTTTTTTATCAATTACAGCTTGGTCAACAAATAATATGGCATTTGAAGTTGGCATACTCGCAAGCTTGAAGGGGTCAGGATCAATCATTAGCATCTTTCGCGCTTTGGCTTTTCCTACGTAAACAACTTTAAGCTGTGTATTGAAACGGAAGTTTATAAAATTCGAATTGGCTCTCGACACATACTTTCTAACATCGACCAAACTGTCCGTCGGCCTTTTGGACTGATCGACAACATACGTTAAGAAACTCTCTCCTCTAGTATTGCCTACATACAAAGATCGCAGGTAATGCATAAACGACCCCTTATAAGTTTGCAGTCTGTTTTTCTCCCATCTTCTCTGTTGAATCTCCGTTCCTGGTAGTTTCTCAAAGATATACTCCCCGTCGTATATGGTAGTTGTTGACTGTCTATCATATTTATAGTCTCGCAAAAGATAGCTGATCTTGTATCCCAGACTTTTATTTAATATAATTATGAACTCCTCAGAAAATGCCTTTAAAGAACTTCCTTCAGTACTAAATTCGATCACTTCCGGATTTAGTATCGTACAGAAGGCTGCGTTTTTAGTTACTCCAACAAACGTATCAAAAAATGTATGAAGGTATTCTTCCCGTCTGCGACCTTTGCCAATCTGAACTTCTTTAAGCAAAATGTTTGTCGAAGAAAGGATCAGTACTTTATTAATACTCGTCGAATTGATCAGGGCGTTTTCCTTTAAAGACGAATATCCAAGCATCCGGACAACAACCTCATAAGAACCCGAACTCAGGCCTTTAAAGCTGAACCGCCCATTAGCATTTGTTTTTGTTACCTGTGTGGAACCACTAAGGAACACTGTTGCCGATTCAATCGGCTCCCCCTGTTTGTCTTTAACGATCCCATTGATGTTGAAAAGCGTCTGAGAAAAGGCAGTATTGCCTATAAAAAGTAATAAAATTAACAGCATGCTTTTTTGATGTAGAGGCATAGGCATTCTTTTTTGCAAGATAAGACAATATACCACTAGTCAGCCTCTAAAGAATACTGATATACAAGTCTACCAAGATCACCTTCTGAACTGATACCTTCTATGATCACTTTATAGCGTCCAGGGGAGTCGGAATTAAAAAAATCAAAACTCATCTTTCCGTCAGTTAATGTCCTTAAACTTGCGTTCCAATAAATAGTAGAACGGAAGTCCGGCCTTTGCTGATTTGTCGTTTCATACTTAGGACTATAAAACACCTTTGCTTTATTAAAACCTTTTGGTGAAATGGTCACCATACTCGGATTGTAAACAGTTCTTCTTTGCTTTTTTGTATAAACTAGAACGCTTGGACCGCCCAGCACTTGTAATAGTGCAGCATTAGTTATTACGATGTCAATCCTTGCAATATCAGACGGATCAAGTGTCGTATTATTATAGACTCCCCCTGCTTCCATTGTTCTCAATTCCCGACCATCGAGTACTATTTTCATAGGCTCCAGCAACCTTGTTGATACGTTATAAAAATGTGGAAAGTCGAAGATTACTTCAGGGCTTAAAGGATATGGTCTATGCTCTTTGAACTTAACGTTTGGCAACATCGCACGCAACATGATTCCCAGGTTTGCAAATGGCTTTTCGTTTTCCAGGTTTACTGAATTATCAGCGTGGCCTTCCGGAATCCTAAGTAGCCCCTGTGCGGAATACCCTGCATCTCTCTTTCTTGTTGCAGAAATGCGAACCTCTCTTAACCGCTGTACCCTATTTAGCTGCCCTGTTTTTTCATAGAATTCTTCCTGCTTCCTTCCATTTACGGCATAAACACTGAGGGTACCGGGAATATCTTTATTTAGATGAGCAATGTTCTTGTTCTTGCTCATAAAAACCCTCGGTATGGTATCTAAAATAATTTCAACCTTGGTCCCGTTATTTTCTGTTCTGGCTTGCAACGAGAACTGTATGCTGTCTCTCATAACCAGCCCCTCAAATTTGAACCTTCCACTTTCATCCGCTACGGTCGACAGTACAATACCTAATTTCAAAGCCATTAAAGTAAGTTTAGCTCTTGGTGCTATATCACCATTTAATGATTTTACAACTCCGGATATGTTAATACCTGAGCCCTCCGGTTTAAATAGGGCGTTTGTTAAATACGCCTTTCCTGGATCAGTGATGGCTGTATCAGCCGCAATTTCCTTCCAACTAAATCTTCTATACCCTTGTGTTAACATTAGGTTGTCTAGTGCCTTATTTGCATCGCTGGTTTGCTGAGTAAAATAATAGTTAGGTCTTTCAATGTATCCTTTTAGGTCAGAAGTAAGAAGCAAGTTAGAAAGTATCGTACTTTCCAGGTCTTCCTCGTACGGTACTTTACTTTCATCGATAACTGTAACAGAGAAATTTCCCCTGGTAGGTTCATCGTTCCTGTGCCGCGCCTCAAGCTCAAACTCTACCTTTTCTTTGCTTTTATAACTCTTCTTAGACGCAGTTAACTTTAAACTCATTTGATCCTTAATCTTAATAAAAGCGATACGTTCATTTAATGGTTCCCCAAATTGGGAGAACAGCGTAAATTGTGCAATTAGAGAAGGAAAGGCATCTTTTTCCAGCCAAAAAGAAGTAATAGGTTGAGTTACTTCTATTGGCGTTGCAGCTATCGTTTCACCCGAAATTTGTGCAATAAAATTGACGTAAATGGGTTTCAGTTCTTTGAGCGCAGTAACAAGCGCTTTAGACGAAACACGTATTCTTACTAAAATACTATCTTCGTTAGGTTGGTAAACGTTTAGCACAAAGCCGTCATTGGATGCTTTTGGTAGCTCAATTGTCTGTTCTGTAGAATCAGGCAAGAATAGCCTGGCAGTATAAGATTTACCTGCTACAGGGATCATTGTAAAACTACCCATACCAAATTTCAAGGTTTCAAAATCAAGGATTTCTTTACTGCCATCTTCCAATATCTTTCCCTTTACAGCAATGCCAATACCATCAATTCCTATGGCTTTAAATGCCACTTTATTACTTATGCCATTTACAAGATTACCACCTTCAGGAAAGAACTGAACATCGCTCTGCCAACGACCAGCTTTAATGGGAAAGTCTGTACTGACCACTTTGTTGCTATTTTTGCTCTGCGATCTTACCCTAGTGCGAATGTAACCACCGCGCAGATCAACCTGCTGTTCATTCGAGATCACTACTTTGATCTGTCCCCGATCATTGGTTTTGACTGATTTGCTGTAAACCTTTTGATTATTAAGTATAATGTCGTACTCTACTTTCTCTTCTGTTAAGGGTAGGCCTTCCTTATCTGCATACCCTAACGTAGCAATCAGGAAGGTTTTGTCGTCTGTTGTTACATATTGATAATGCGAGGTGCTGACTATTTCACTAGCTAACAGGGACCCTATCGTAAATGTCCGGTCGAAAAAGTAATCTTCGCCGGTATTGCGCATCCATTGCGTATAAGCCCTGATTCGGTAATTGCCTTGTTGAAGGTCATCGCCCAGCGTAAGGTCTCCCATGGACATCCCTGCATTGACGGGTAATTTCAGCGTTCGAACAATAGAATCTTTTTCAGTAATTAAGTCGACATATAAAGCTCCACTGATGGCGGATAATTGATGGCGTGATCCCGTTGTGATATATGCTTTGAACCAAATCGTATCGCCCAGCGCGTAATAGCGCTTATCCATGTGCAAATAGACCTTTTCCTGTGGATTGTCGTCCGTCCATTTCTGAAGCGAGCTAACCAACTTTTCCAAAGGATCAGTGTCCATTGGTACAAAGGCGAAAAGAAGAAAAAATAGTACAAATGTTCCAATCAGTTTTTTGATGAGCGTCATGATTCGAGAATAATACCTGGCTATAGCATTAAAGACAATTCAAAACACCAAAAGGGGTACAAAGACGATAATTATAACCACATGAGGACCGCTTCGGAAGTCTTTTTTTTATTCATCGGTCTTTAAACCCCCGCTTTCTTAATCACGGCCAACGTCTTCCTCAGACCAGTTTCAGCAACCATTTGTAAATCTTGCTTATGATATTCAGGATTGTACAATTCCAGCGATACGCAACCTTTGAAACCAGAAGCTTTCAAGTCTTTCAGGATTTGAGGAAGCGGCAAAATCCCGTCACCAGGGTATACCCGATCCTTATCCTGTAAGTCTGCAATCGCAGGCGAAGCAGGAGCATCAGAAAATTGAAAAATAGCGATAGCTTTGCCATTGATCATCTTCAATCCTTCAAAACCACCTTCCGAAATGTACATATGGTAAGTGTCTGGGATCACCAATGCGTTAGGATGACTGGTATCCATCGCGATTCCCATCGCCTGCCCCAAGGTTTTAACTGGCTGGTACTTCACAAAAACGAGCGCCGGAATGATATGATACTCTTTAATTCCAATTTCTAAAATGTCTCTATATCGGTCAACTATCCACCTGTGGTTGTAATTGGCGCCTGCAGTATCCGGGATGGTCTGGATATGCTTGGCGCCTATTTCCGAAGCCATCCGCATTCTATTACGCGTGTCTTTTAGGGAACTCTCAAATAGCTCTTTAGTTGGAGGCAATGCGTTCCAGAGACCGATTACGCTTGGAACAAAGAGCCCTAGATCTTTGATCTCCTTGCCAAGATCCTTTAAGCTTCCGCCCTTTGCTTCAAAGTCCTGTAGCTCGCCATCCCATGGCTCGATCGCATCGTAACCTGCTTTGGCAGCGATTTTCACTTTATCTTTTAAGGTTGCAGGGCGAATGGTAGCAGTGTCAAGACAAATTGGCCAAGGACTTACCCCCTTTTGATAGCGCTTATCAGCCAGGGCCAAAGGCGCGGCGATTGCCGAGGAAAGCGGAAGTACAGCAGCAGCACCAGCCAAAGCCCCAAGGTTTACGAAATTTCTACGGTTCATTAGTGTATATTTTGGTTACCTCCCTAATATACAAGAATAATTATGCACCGCTTAAACTTCCGATAATTCAATATCGTTCCAGGTTTGCCTTTTATAATACCTTAGCATCAACCAATTGATTAGGAGTACCGGAATGATAAGCGCCCAGATCAGCAGCTCCCATTTCATAGCAACATAATGAGCAAAACCCAATGCTCCTATACCACTCATGACAACCAGCGAAAGGAAAACCCTGCCACCACCCTGCTTCACTTCAATCGGCTTTGAAAAAGGCAAGGCTTTCACCATAAAAATCGCCATAATCAGCCCGTAGATCATGCACATTAAAAAGGCGAGAATGAGATCGTTTATCGCCTGCAAACCCCAAATAGAAACAGTTAGACCACCAATGAAAACGCAATACGGGAGGAAATAAAAAACGATAATAGATTTATACATTCCAGACAGTATCTTACCCGGCTCGCCAATAGGCAGCGCATAGTACACCCAGGAAGATTTATACTTGTCCGACATCGTGATATTTGTCAGCACTGCCGCCAACACGAACGTGCACAAGTAAATCAGAAATACATAGTTGTGACCAGCTTGCAATTTCTCCCATTTACTTAAATTGCCTTCCGCTTTGCCACTAAGCGCGAAATACAAAAAGTAGATGGGGACATAAGCAAGTGCCGGATAAACCTTCATTTTAAATTCTCTGGTTCTGGAAGCAAGTTTGGCAGTGATGCGAAACCCGGCATTCTCAACAGGATCCTTGATCAGTAAATTCGAAAGTTTATCAACTAAATTCAACTTACTCGCATTAGCCTTATTGACTACTGAATCATTATTTCCTTCGGAAGTTGCTAGAACTGATAAGCTTCTGTTGAATCCAGGAGCCAGTACCTTAGCCACAAACCAAAGACCTACAAGCGGAAAAACGAGTCCGGCAACCGCCAAAACCGCGGTGATTAAAGTCGCACGTCCCCCATGGAAAATCAATTCATTAAATGCACTAATCCAAACCGGCGGCAATAAATAGGACCACCAGTGGCTAATCAGGCTTACGTTCTCAAGATCCGAGAGGTTGATCAATTTTGGCAGCAAATAATAGGTCGCAAAGATCAAAATGGAGAACCCAATCTGAAAATAGCTGATCACATCTTTAAATTTCTGCGGACTAACAATCTTCATTAGCACCAGATAGACGATATTAACGAGCAGAATACTTAGAAAAGTAGCTTCCAGGACCTGTAATAAAAACACTGGCACAGCCAACACGCCGTCGATAAAGCCAACCATGATAAGACCCGGTAATCCTTGCAATAGCGCAACCCTTAACACATAAATGGTGATGTGCAAAATTCGGGAAACAGCAACCGTACTGTCGTTCACTGGTCGAGGCAACAAAATATATTGATCTTTCACGTCAATAAGAACATTGGTAAAATCTGAGATCAGCGTAAGCGAAAGCATCACCATAAAGACTACAAAATAGAGTGACTGCGCAACATATGGTCCCTTGCTCGCAAATAAGATCAAGCCTATAAAAATGCCTATTATGACAGTGAATATAGTAGTCATCCACTGCCTTGACGTATCAGACATCTGCTTGGTATTGCTTCTTCCTGCAAATAGTCCGCTCGGTCTCCGGTTGTCCATTTTGAGCTTAACATCCAGAATAACCTGCAACTGATCTGTATTAACACCCATGCGGAGCAAAATGGGACTTAATAATGAAATGCACTTTAAAAATAGCTTATTCATATCGCTAATTAGCTGAAAGCGTTAATGATGGCATCAGCTTCATTGGCCTGATCTTCCCGACCTGTCAGTTTTGAAAATATACGTTCCAGGGTATCACTATGATTCTGTTTAAGAGACTCAAAGGACCCATCGGCAATGATCTCGCCTTTATTGATCAGTAGAATTCTATCTGAAACCTTTTCAACCACATCCATCATGTGCGAGCAGTAAAAGATCGTTTTCCCTTCCTGCGACAACCTGATGATTAATTCTTTGATCATGATTACGGCATTAGCATCCAAACCAGAAAGCGGCTCGTCTAGCACAATAATCTTCGGATCATGAATAATCCCAGCAATCAGCAATACTTTTTGCCTCATCCCTTTTGAAAAGGTATCCATCCGATCATCAACCACTGCCCCGAGACCGAATGCGGCAAGCAGTTTTCTTGCTCTTTCCTGCAACAATCCTTCCTCCATTCCGTAGAGCTTACCGATGAAATCGAGATATTCTGCCGGACTAAGCACATCATAGATCTCAGCATTCTCGGGAACATAGCCAATAAGCTTTTTGATTTCCTGTGGATGCTCAGCCATACTTAAGCCATTGATCAACACTTCACCTGCGAAGTCGGGTATCAAGCCGGTAAGAATTTTTACGGTTGTCGATTTACCAGCTCCATTAGGGCCGATGTAGCCGATTACCTGGCCGGGATAAATGTCAAGGTTGAGTTCCTTAAGCACCATTTTGGCGCCATAGGATTTGGAAAGTTTCCGTATTTGGATGAGTGGTGCGACGGTCATAGAGCGGTATTTATCAAGAACGAAAGATAATGAATCTGGTTGACTGAGTTAAACTGTTGACCGATAAATACTAAGGTTAAACAAAATAAAATAAGTCGATAAAATTGTTTAACTTTAGGTAAAATGCGTTTAGTAACACAGAAGCTCATGTCTATCTTGGGTTTGTCTCTGAAGACCGAAAAGAGAGGAGTATCAGTCAGTATCTGGGAATGTTACTGATCTCATGATGTTCGGTACCGCACATCGATTGTTCGCAAACGAACAGGAATTATGTGGTTTAATACCTGAATAGTGCTTTATAAACGTGTAATGACAGTATTTGAAGATGGCATTACATTAGCTAAACGGATCCAAACGTTAGTATATGTTTAGGCTTAACCTCAAGATAGCATTTCGCAACCTTCTAAAAAACAAGGTTTATACGCTGATTAACATCCTCGGATTATCAATCGGAATGGCAAGCTGTATATTGATATTTCTCTTTGTACGGGCTCAGCTAAATTATGACCAGGGTTTTCTTAACGGCGATCGCATCTATCGATTTGTAACGGACTGGAAATATAATAGCTTCGACGATTACTCTTCGGGCGTTCCGCTTCCCTTATCCGCAGCGATGCGAACAGAAGTCTCTTCGATAGAAAAAGTAGCTAATATCTCTAAGAACGGTGGAGTAGTTCAGGTAAAAGATCAACTCGGAAACACAAGAATTAAAGCCACAAAAACGTTTTACTTCGCAGAACCGGAAATCTTCGATATATTTCAGTTAGACTGGCTATCGGCAAGGCCAGTTAAAGAGTTAAGAGAGCCAAACACAGTAGTACTGTCCGAGACCGAAGCTACAGCGCTTTTTGGAGACGCAAACACTGCAGTTGGAAAACATTTTACTTTCTGGAATTCGGTGAATCTGAAAGTCGTAGGCGTGTTTAGGGACATGCAGGTGAGCAGTGTTCCAATGGATATCGTAATAAGTTATCCTACCTTTTATGGTAAAAACAACAAAGATTGGAACTCCGTGAATGGCAACAATCAATGCTTCATGCTCTTGAAAGCAGGCGTAACTGCGGAAGCTTTTCAAAAAGATCTAGTCGCCTTTAACAAGAAGCATTTCACAGATCAGACAGTCTCAGGCAATCAAATCAGTGTGCTGGAGCCTCTAAATAACATACATTTTAGCGAGCGTTACTGGAACTTTGCAGAGACAAGCGTAATGAAAAAGCAGCTTTATGGCCTCGGTATAATCGGCTTATTCCTAATCTTAACCGCTTGCATAAATTTCATAAACCTGGCAACTGCCCAATCCGTGAACAGATCAAAAGAAGTTGGTGTAAGAAAGGTGCTTGGGTCAGAGCGTTCACAATTGATTAGCCAATTTCTTACGGAGACCGTTGCTGTGGCACTATTGTCACTGTTGATTGCGTGTGTTCTGGCAGAACTGGCTATACCATTCATGCAAAACTTGTTTAAAGATGACATCGTATTTAGCTTATTTGGCACGCCATCTATCTTCCTTTTTCTGTTGGTACTCGTGATTCTAGTCAGCTTTCTCGCCGGTTTGTATCCTGCAATAGTTATGTCTGGGTTTAAACCAGCATTGGCTTTAAAAAATAAGATTACTGTGAACACGAAGAGTTTGGGGTTGAGAAAAGTGTTAGTGGTTGTTCAATTTGCAATTACCATCATTTTGATTATCGGCACCTTGGTAATTATAGGGCAAATGAACTTTTTACGGAGCAAGCCACTTGGGTTTCGCAGTGATGCTATAGTTGTACTTAACATGCCTGGTGAAAGCAGAAATGCATCCGCAGAGCAAAACTTCAGCACCAAGTTGAAACAAATAAATGGAGTAGAAAGGGTGGGCTTTGGCTATACACCTCCTTTGTCAGGGGCGGTAAATTCCACGAATTTTAACCTCAACGGCGAGGAAAACATGGACTTTGAAGTTCGGTTACTGAGCGCTGATGAACAGTATTTTAAGCTTTTCAATCTGCAGATCTTAGCAGGAAAAACATATTCTCAGGCTAATGACAATAAAGGCTATGTGGTAAACGAAACTTTCTATAAGAAGGCAGGCTACTTACGTGCGGAGGCAATATTAGGACAAATTATCAATCAAAATGGAATAGAAGGACCTATAGTTGGAGTCGTCAAAGATTTCAATGATAAAAGCTTAAAGGAAAGCATTTCCCCAATTGCTTTGTATTCGTTGCCCAGACAGTATGAATGCGTGTTTGTTCGCATTGCGCCCGAACATGTGACAACCGCATTTAAGGAAGTGGAAGCAGTATTTAATGCGAGTTTCCCGAATGAGGTTTACTCTGGAAGGTTTGTAGATCAGGAGATTCAAAGCTTTTACGACACTGAAAAAGTGATGAGTGTCTTGTTTAAGTTTTTCGCTGGTGTTATCATTTTCATTTCGTTCATTGGTCTGTTTGGATTGATTTCTTTTGTTGCGAAACAACGCAGCCGCGAGGTGGCTATTCGTAAAGTGCTGGGCGCAACTACTGTGGAGCTGGTAAGAATGCTTAATGGATCGTTTTTACTGATGGTCTTTTTGGCTAATGTCCTTGCCTGGCCTTTGGCCTATGTTTTCGTTTCAGGCTGGCTTTCGGGCTTTGCGTACCGTATGAATCTTAGCATTTGGCCATTCGCAATAGCTATGGCAATCTCAATGGCCATCACTCTGGCAACTGTTAGCTTAAGATCGTATAAAGCTGCGGTTGCAAATACTGTTGATGCCTTGAAGTACGAGTAATGTTAGGAGGAAATGATATATTTGAGTCAGACCAAATCATATCCTTTACCTAAATGAAAAGACCTCTCCTCTCCTTCTTGATCGTGTTATCAAGCTTCGCTGCATTTGGCCAAATCTCTTTTGAAAAAGACTATGCTGCAGCTTTGAAAAAGGCACGGCTTAGTAAAACTCCTTTATTCATTTATATTACCCCTGACGGTAGGATTCCGGCGGCGAGTTACACATCTGGAATAAATCTACCTGAAGTAGTAAAGTTCTATAATGAGCACTTTACTAGTCTGAGGATGCCCATGGCATCCCCCGAAACAAGAGAGCTGACCTCCAAATATCAGATTAACAGATATCCCTGCTATCTTTTTTTGGACACAAATGAAAACCTGCTGTTTAGAAAATTTAATAACGATCCGCAGGCAAAGTTTTATCTTGATCTGGGCAAAGAGGTTCTCGAAAGATTGGACACTAAAACTTCTATGTATCACTACGAACAGCGATATGCAAATGGTCAATTAGAGAAGGGATCTTTAAAAGATTATATAGAACTGAGACAGGAAATCGGGACTACGAATAATGCTTCCCTTGTTGAGGAGTATGTGAAGTTGCTTAAAATCGGCGATTTAGACAATCCTGAGGAAATCTTATTTATATTAAGGGCCGGACCCTTTGCTTATGGAAAAGCATATTCTTATGCTTTTAGTAACAACAAGTTGGCCAATGAAACTTTCATGGCTTTGCCCATACAGGAGCGAATAGAAATTAACAATGCCATCTCAGAAAATAGTTTAAACGAAGCCATCGTGCGACGAGATATTCAATTGGCCCAGCAAGTATCAAACTTTGCAAGAAGGATCCATACAGACTACAGGGAGGGCGAGCGACAAGCTGCATGGAAGATGCTTTATTATTACAAAGCGATTAAGGATACCACAAACTTCTTCAGGAGTGCGATTAATTACAATGACACCTATTTCATGACGGTAAGTGTTGATTCAGCAAAAAAAGCGAAAGCTGAGAATCAAAAGAACATCGATATGATAAAAAGCTTCGGGAAGACAAAGCGCAAAGTTGTGAAAACGGCGCCTCCTGTTAGCACTGATCAACAGAAAGTTACCGTAGTAACTAAAAGAATTATAACCGTCATCGACAATGGAAACAACGTCTCCAATTTCCTTAATACAGCTGCCTGGGATTTCTATGAACTTGGCACAAAAAATATCAATTACTTGAGCAAGGCCTTGCTATGGAGTAAAAGGTCAATTGAAATGGATCCTGTTCCGGCCTATTATGACACACTTGCACATATATTTTATAGGATGGGTCTTTTTGATGAGGCGATCTTAAATCAAAAGAAGTGTATTGAACTAACGGAAAAGCAACCAGGGATTAATTTCAGTATAGTCAACTATAAATCAGAACTAATTAAGATGAAAGAACGCAGGTTGTAGCCCCTCGACTTTCTTTAGATGTGTTAGAAACTAAACATTTAGTCTACCATTTCTTAAAAAAAAATTAGTCGTATCACGTTTCATATTAATTAAAATAACAGTCCAGTAATCTTGATTTAAGCCTGTTAGCAGGGGGGAACGAGAAAAAATGGCTATTTTTATCGGCGTTAAATCCGATATTATGCCCTTTAAAGATCAGTTTCCCCTTCTTGAAAAATATACTTACCTGGACACCGCCAGCTCAGGACTACTTTCTAAAAGGCAAGTAAATTGGCGCCATGCGCACGACCAAAGCTTTTTTGAGCAAGGCAGTCTTTTTAGACTCACTCAGGCCTCTTTCTTACATGATGTGAAGATCCATGTTGCCAGGTTCTTTAATGCGAAAACAGAGAACACCTTTCTTATTCCCAACTTCTCGTTCGGCTTCAATACGTTACTACAAGGGCTTCCGGCCGAACAACGCTTTTTACTGCTAGAAGAGGATTATCCCTCAGTGAATTATGCGATTGAAACGAGGGGTCATACTTGTCAATATCTATCAATGGGTGAGCAACTGGAGGAAAGAATTGTTGAACACATCAGAACTCAGAAGCCTACTGTCTTTGCTTTTAGTCTGGTGCAGTATATTACCGGGGTGAAGCTGAGTTTGGAGTTTATCAAAGAGCTAAAAGCGCTTTTCCCTGATCTACTGATCATAGCAGACGGCACACAATTCTGTGGCACTACCTCTTTTGATTTTGAGTCGTCAGGGTTCGACATCTTTATGGCGAGTGGTTATAAATGGATGCTTTCTGGCTATGGAAACGGTTTTATGTTTTTAAAAGATGAGATCGCTTCGAAGCTTTTCTCCGAAGCAAGACAGCGCCCCGCGCCTAAGGAACAATTTCTACAAAGTAAAAGTCTACTATCCGTATACTTTGAACCAGGCCATATGGATACCCTTAATTTTGGCACCTTAAAGCAATCTATCTTGTACTTCGAAGAACTGGGGATGGACTTTGTTGGCCAGCAAACCAAATCGCTAAGTGATAAGGCAAAAGCTGCTTTTACAGAACGAGGTTTGTTGTCGAAATTTGTTGCAGAAAGAAAAGAACATTCCACTATATTTAACCTTGCACTGAACACAGAAAAATACCAGCAATTACTAGCCGCAGACATCATTTGCTATCCAAGAGGTAGTGGTATCAGACTGGCATTTCACTTCTTCAATACAGAAGCTGACCTGGAAAAACTGCTTGATGTGCTTTCTAACCAATAAGTATGAAGATTAAAGCATTTATTTTCGCAAGCTGCCTGATAACGGCCTCAGCTTCTGCACAGCAAACATCATCTAAGGACTACGATTTTAATAAAGTCCCTCTTAGACAGGATGTATATGTACAACTTCCCCTCGGAAGCATCAAAGCGAAAGGCTGGTTATTAAAGCAACTGGAACTCCAGAGAGACGGTTTTACTGGCCACGCCGAGGAACTTTATCCGGAGAAGGAAAACTTAGGGGCTAATTCAGACTGGCTCGGTGGTGACGGAAACAGTTGGGAAAAAGTCCCTTACTATGTCAAAGGCCTTGTTGCCCTTGCCTACACTTTAGACGATGTATCACTCAAAGCTAAAGCAAAGAAGTGGATCGATTACACCTTAGATCATCAGCAGGAAAACGGATTATTTGGTCCGCCGAAGATGAACGATTGGTGGCCTAGAATGCCTTTTATGTATGCTGCGCAGAGCTACTACGAAGCGACGAACGATAAACGAGTCATACCTTTCCTTTCAAAATACTTCAAGTACCAACTGGCCAACCTGGATAAAAGTCCGCTTGATAGCTGGGGGAAGTCGCGAGCAGGCGACAATATGGAACTCGCTTTATGGGTATACAATAAAACAGGTGAAAGGTATTTACTCGAGTTGGTGAGAAAGCTAAAACAACAGGCCTACCCGTGGATAGACATCTTTAATAAGAACCAGTTTTTCTATTACGGCGATGACTTCCAGCCTAAGCACATGGTTAATGTAGGACAGGCATTGAAGTTCCCGGCGGTTTATTCCCAGGTGGACAAGTCGGCTAACACTACCGATGCGATGCAGAATGGAATAGATCATATCATGCATGACCATGGTCAGCCTCAGGGAATTGGCGCAGGAACAGAATTTATGTCGGGCAGAAGCTCCGTACAGGGCGTTGAAACCTGCACCGTTGTGGAATGGATGCAAAGCCTGGAAACAGCTTCGAGAATTATTCATGACTCCCATATTGGTGATCAATTGGAAAAGGTAGCATTTAACGCATTACCTGCTCAATTTAGCAGGGACTTAAAAAGTCATTCTTACTACACCTTGCCGAACCAAGTGAAAACAGCAATTGGTCAGCACGGGTTTAATCAGGATTATAACACTGGTGTAATGTTAAGCCCTTATTCAGGCTTCCCCTGCTGCCGGTATAATATGCATATGGGTTGGCCTTATTTCGTTAAAAACAGTTGTTTGGCTACGCCAGATGGTGGGATCGCGATAAATACCTACGGTCCAATGGAAATTAGTGCCAAAGTAGCAAACGGAGTATCGGTTAAAATAGATGAAGAAACAAATTACCCTTTTGAAGAGCAAATCAGGTTGAACATCTCGCTCTCTAAGCAAGTTGCCTTTCCTTTACAACTTCGGATTCCTGAATGGTGTGCAATGCCTGAGGTATTGGTTAACGGAAAGCGTTTGTCTGGTGTTAAATCTGCTTCCATGTTTACGATAAAAAGAACCTGGAGCAATAATGACAAAGTGGTCCTTAATTTCCCAATGGAGATTGCTGTGGAAAAACAAGTTAACAACGGAGTAAGTGTGGAGCGTGGACCATTGGTTTATGCGTTGCAGATTAAAAAGGATATCAAAAACATCAAGCAGCATGCAGTTGCTGGTTTTCATGACACAGAGATATTTCCTGCATCTGCATGGAACTACGCACTGGAACTTTCTAAAGGGCCGTTAAATAGCCAATTCAAAATGGTCAAATCCATAATGCCTGCTAACCCATACGATACTGAAGTAAGTCCACTTACCTTAAAGGTAAAAGCAAAACAGCTTAATGGCTGGACGCTTGATTATGCGAAAACAGCAGCATTGGACGTTCCTTTTAGTCCTGTTAGTACCAGCAATCCGACAGAAGAGATTGCTCTGGTTCCCTTTGGATCTGAAAATATCAGGCTGAGTATCTTTCCAACAGTTGGAGATCCGGTATCAATTAGCAAAACGTACAAGCAAACATTCGATAACAATGCTTCAGAAGGATGGGTGATCTATGGTGGAGGTTGGTTTTACAAAGACAACGCAGTTCACTGCGCTTCGAATGAAAACAATACTTCTGGAAGATCTGGGTCCAAGATCATTGCAACGGCCACCGACTTTGCGAACTTCAACTACACCGCTGATGTTGCAGTTAATGCGACTGGTGATGCTGGACTGATGTTTCGGGTTTCTGATCCTGCGATCGGATCAGAAGCGTACAAAGGTTATTATCTCGGCCTAAACCCAAACAACGGGACCGTTGAACTTGGTAAAGCCAGTGCAGGCAAGTGGGTAGTAATCAAATCCGCTAAGTACCCTGTAAAGATGAATGAAAAGTACCAGGTTACTGTTAAAGCGGTTGGCGATCAGTTTCAGGTTTACGTGAATAGCACTGAAGTTTTAGAAGCGAAAGATGCGGAGTACAAAAGCGGGCACATTGGCTTAAGAGCATATGGTGCGCTGGCAACTGTTGACAATATAGACGTTAAGGCGCTGTAGTTATGGTAACGCCTCAATCTCTTTCATGTAGCCAACATAGGCCTCTTTGTAGTTAATGTTTTTGGGAGCTCTTTGACTGATATATTCTTTGAAGTCTTCCAGGTCACTCTCTGTAAAGCCTAATTTAACGAACAATTGTTTATCATTCTCCCAATTGCTCAGATTAACCGGCTGGCGTTCCATCTTTCTATATAGGATCACTCCGTTCCGGAAATCCTGGTAGGAGATGGAGTTCTTAAAATCTTTGAAGTAATCAACTAACACCTTAAAAGTCGAGGCCTTACCCGCATTTACCTGCTCAAGCATTAGTGCGCTTAAAACATTCGGCTTTAGCAGTTCCATATCAATACTGTCAAGATCAAGGTAATGCCTCAAAATTTTAACATCTTGTATAAACAGTGAGTCTGTGGGAATCACTTTATGAGTAGCGAAGTAGGGCTGCTTCTCTAAAAAGCTATCGTATGGGAACTTTTCTTGTGCAGAGCTATCCACTGATCTCAATAGTGAGAGCAATACAAGGCATACTGCACATAAATAGCGCATTGTTTTTTTCATAGGAATCACAAAGGTAAAACATCTTATCTTTACATTGTAAATGTCCTGATAATACATAAGTAAATGAGTAGCGTAAATCCTGATGAAGTTTTAAAGTCGCACGGCTTGAAGAATACAAAACAACGTCAGCTAGTTCTGGAAGAACTGGCTAAAATGAACAGTGCGGTCTCTCAGCCCGAGTTAGAAAAGACGTTGGGGAAAGAGATGGATCGGGTTACCTTATATCGCATATTAAGCACCTTTGAAGAGAAAGGAATCGTTCATAGCATATTGGACCTGAACGGGACCACCAATTATGCTTCCTGCTCAGCCTCTTGCACCGAAGGGCACCATCATGATGAACACCTTCATTTTAACTGTACGAACTGCTTAAAAATCTATTGCCTGGACGTCAAGATTCCAAACGTTAAAATGCCATCCGGCTTTAAGGCTGTGCACGTTGACACCACCGCTTCTGGTCTATGCAATAATTGCAGTTAAGGCTTTGGTTCCGGCCAATCGTCGGTTCTAAATGGAAATGCAGGTAACCCTTCTTTGTTTTGAAAGTTCGTCACGGGATAATTGGTAAATGCATAACGAACGGCCACAGGCTTTTTCACTTTATCTGAGCTTAGCACAACCGTATTACCTTCAATTCGAGCTGACGCGTCGTAGAACTTTTGATCGGCACCCGCCAGGGTAAAGAACTTTGGTGCCGATTGGTCGTTGGTGTTAAGTCCAGTTCCGAGTCCTAGCTCCGCGAAATGTATGATTGCAGTTTTGCCTTTGACCTCTAAATACTTATAACGAGGACCTTGATAAACTGCAGTATCGAGCCCATAAGTGCGGTTCAATGCTGTTTTTGCAAGCCTGATTCCTAAAGGCCTTTTGCTTTTAGGATGCAAGTCTTTTGCCTCGCCTACGTCCATACTTACCACCATGGCCGTGTTATTGATCTCTGATACCTTTTCCTGTGACTCCCTGAAAAAGGCATAATCTGCTAGCGTAGGGTCTTCTTTATCATAAAAGTATGGCGCCACCTGTACATAGTAAAAGGGCAGTTCGCCTTGTGCAAATTTCTTCCGCCATGACTTAATCAGCATTTGAGTGGCCAGTGTGTAAGAAGCCCGCTCCATCCTGTTACCTTCACCCTGATACCAGCAGAAACCCTTAATCGATAAATTGATTAAAGGATTGATTAATGCATTGTACAGCAAGAAAGGGCGCGTTACTTTCTCGAAGCTAAAGCCAGAATTCACCGTTTCTTTAGACTTCGGACTGCTTAGGTAAGGCTGTAAGTACACCGAGTCCAGGATAGGGTTGCTTTTTAAAGTTTCTTCCGGTAAAAAAGCTTCCACTTTCGAAGCACCTATTCCCGAGAATACCAAGCCTATAGGGATGTTAAGCGAATTATATAACGACTTACCAAAATAGTATCCTACCGCGCTGAAGTTCTTTACTGTTTCAGGATTACATGCCTGCCACTTTCCTTTGATGGCTTGTATCGGTGTAGCACTGAAGTTAAGATCGGAATAGAAGAGTCTGATATTAGGGTAATTTGCGGCCGGCAATTCTGTAGCGGCATTCTTATCTTCCAGGACCTTAAACTGCATATTTGATTGTCCGCTGCAAATCCACACCTCGCCTATCAAGATATTTTCAAGTTTCACATCAGCTTTGCCGGATGTAACCCCTATAGTGTGCGGTTTAAAATCTCCCATCTTTACGGCAGGAACATCAATAAGTACTACAAAGTTACCATTTGCGTCAGCAGTTGCGCTAACCTTTTGACACCAATCCGCAGCTACTGTTACCAAAGCATCAGGAGATGCAGTACCCCAGATTTTAAAGGGTTTGTTTTGCTGAACAACCATATTACTCTGCAATACATTGGATAAAAAAAGCGTTTCTTGTGCCTGGACACTTAGTATGTGGAGCAGCACAAAAGCCAGCAGACAAACTAACTTCTGTAGGGAAGGACCTATGTTTTCTGTTTTCATCTATATTTGGTTATGAGCTGCTGAGCAACAATCTATTGCGTCATCAAATCTAGTGTTTGTTTCGAGAGTGCAAACAGTTTTCGCTAGTCAAGGCTGAATGCTACAATAATCCTCAACTCAAAGTACTAACTTAGCTCAGCTAAAAAATCAACACCTATGGCTAAATCCGGAAAGGCTGCGCTCAGCTTTATCTTTATTACACTTTTACTTGATGTCATTGGGATTGGAATCATCATCCCTGTGTTCCCACAACTAATCGAACAACTCATCGGCGGGAACATTAGTGATGCTTCGAGATGGAGTGGCTGGTTAACATTCGCATACGCAATAATGCAATTCGTGTGTGCACCGATAATCGGTAACCTAAGTGATAAATATGGCAGGAGACCAGTACTGTTGCTCTCGCTCTTTGGCTTCGGAATAGACTATATCTTTTTGGCATTATCTCCCACAATATGGTGGTTGTTTTTGGGCAGGATCATCGCCGGTGTATTCGGTGCCAGTTTCACCACAGCTACCGCATACATAGCCGATATCAGCACTAACGAGAACCGTGCACAAAACTTTGGCATGATCGGCGCTGCCTTCGGACTAGGTTTCGTAATTGGACCCGCTATAGGCGGACTACTTGGAGAGCTAGGCCCAAGAGTACCGTTTATCGCCGCAGCGATATTAACGTTAATCAATGTGGTCTATGGCTACTTTGTGCTGCCAGAATCGTTGGATAAAGAGCACCGACGTCCTTTTGAATGGAAACGTGCGAACCCAATGGGATCGTTGCTGCAGCTTAACAAATACAAAGGCTTAGGTGGATTAATCGTCGCCCTGGTGTTCGTTTACATCGCAAGTCATGCCGTTCAGAGTACCTGGACTTTTGTTAATATTGAAAAGTTTCATTGGAGTCCGTTCACCGTAGGCATCTCCTTAACCGTAGTTGGTCTCCTGGTCGCAATTGTTCAGGGTGGGCTCATCCGTTTTATTAATCCTAAACTTGGTAACGAGAGGAGCATTTACATAGGTCTAGCGCTATATGCAGTCGGTTTAGTCTTATTTGCTTTCGCTACGCAAAGTTGGATGATGTTTGCGTTTCTTGTTCCCTACTGTTTAGGTGGAATTGCTGGTCCGGCGTTACAGTCGATCTTATCGAGTAATGTGCCTCAAAACGAACAGGGTGAACTTCAAGGTGCATTAACGAGTTTAATGAGTGCTACTTCAATCGTAGGTCCTTTATTCATGACCTACCTGTTTGCCTGGTTTACAAAGCCAGGGGCGGCGGTAAAGTTTGCGGGTGCACCATTTCTTGCAGGAGCGGTTTTTATGATCATCAGTGCATGGATAGCCGCAAGATCAATGAAAAAAGATTCGTTTATAAACCGAAGAGATGCCTAGGCTTCCGCGTTGATAGCGGTCCAAAGCATGTCTTTCAGTTGCACAATATTTTTCTGAGCCACTGAAGAGATGAATATAGTGGGTAAGTTGGTCGGCAATTCTTTCTTCATTTCCTCCGTTAGCTCTTCATCTAACATATCCGATTTGGTAACTGCTAAAACATGGGGTTTTTGCATCAGCTCCGGATTATAATCCTCAAGCTCAGTCTTTAAAATCAAATACTCCTCTTTGATCGTTCTATGTGTATCAGCAGGAACCATAAACAACAACACAGAGTTCCGTTCTATGTGTCTTAAGAAACGAAAGCCTAAGCCCTTACCTTTTGATGCCCCTTCAATGATTCCCGGGATATCAGCCATCACGAAGGACTTGCTATCCCTATAAGCAACAATTCCTAAGTTGGGAACCAATGTGGTAAAGGGATAGTCGGCGATCTCTGGCTTTGCTGCAGAAACGACCGATAGTAAGGTTGATTTACCTGCATTAGGGAAACCTACGAGGCCTACATCAGCAAGTACTTTTAATTCAAGGACTATCCATTCTTCTTTCCCTGCTTCGCCAGGTTGCGCAAAGCGGGGTGTTTGCAAGGTTGGTGTTTTGAAATGCCAATTACCTAAACCACCCCTTCCGCCGGAAGTTAAGATCTTTGTTTCACCGTCTCTAGTAATTTCAAACAATACCTCTCCTGTTTCCGCATCTTTGGCGATAGTACCTAGTGGTACATCCAGAATCTCATCTTTACCCGACTTCCCTGTTGAGGTTCCACTCGATCCAGGCAAGCCATCGGGAGCAATAATATGCTTGCGATATTTCAAATGCAGCAGTGTCCAGAATTGTGTATTACCCCTTAAAATGATATGCCCTCCGCGGCCACCATCACCTCCATCCGGCCCGCCAGTAGCAGTAAGAATGTCACGGTGCAAATGGGACGACCCCGCGCCACCCTTTCCAGAGCGACAGCAAATTTTAACGTAATCAACAAAATTGGATCCTTGAGACATTATGTGTGTTTAGTATTTATCAACCTGAGCGCAAAGGTCGGAAAAAATATCTTCTATCTTACCGATTCCATTTACTTTGCTCAACTTGTTCTGCTCCTGATAGTAAGGCAAGACCTGAATTGTTTTGTTGAAATATTCAGCAATTCTAGTCTGAAGCTTATCTGCCTGATCGTCTACACGACCTGTTTCCAGTTGTCGCTGAGCGATACGTTTTGTTAACTCATCCTGATTAACGTCCAATGCAATAACTCCCGTTATGCTTGTACCTTTGCTTTCTAGAAATTCATCAAGAGCTTTGGCCTGAGGTACAGTCCGTGGAAAACCATCAAATATAAAGCCTTTGGCTTCTGGATTCTTATCCACTTCTTCTTCCAGCATTGCAATTGTAATTTCATCAGGAACCAACTGTCCCTCTGCAATTAGTGCGCTTACTCTCTGACCTAAAGTTGTTTGATTTTTAATGTGAGCTCTGAAAAGATCACCAGTTGAAATGTGGATCAATTTGTATTCGTTGATCAATTTCTCTGATTGGGTGCCTTTGCCTGCACCTGGTGGGCCAAAGAGAACAAGATTTAGCATTTGTGGTGTGTTTAAATTAAGATAATCATCTGAAAATGCCAGAATGCCTGCAAATATAGGATTATTTCAAACATATCAGTTCGAACTTGTCATGAACACGCCACAGTTTAGCCACCAGATTTCACTCTTTTTTCCTCTGCAGCAGAACTTCCCGACCGCTCCCTGGCACCTTTAATTTGACTACTACCAAACCGATAGACCCCCGTTAACCTGAAAACCTGACTCTCCCATCTTTCCTTTACCACATAATTCTGTGACGCCAAAGCGCTCGTAATTCTGCTCTTCTGCATCTTAAATATATCGTTCCCGGAAAGCTTTATGTCCAGTTTCTTTTTAAAAAACGATTGCTTAACACCTAAGTCAATCCCATACTGAGGATCAATTACAATTGTCCCGTAGATCTGCTTTGATTGATAATAGCCCGAAGCCTCAATGGTTGTAGTCGGACTAATTGTAAAGTTTTGCGTAGTGTTTAAGTTGAAGGAAACGCGTCCACTTTGATAGGGCGAACCACCTATATCTGCCGTTTTAAACTCATTGTAATAAGTCGTCCCATTGTTGCTGCTGCTCCACCATTTGAAGAATTGTAAGGGGTAGTTCACATTTAGATTATAAGAGTCCTGGGTGGATAGGTTCTCTTTAGATATAGAGATGGTCTTTTTTGCTGTGTCCAATAACAACACATCAGAGATCACATCCGAGGTATGGCTATATCCGAGAGTTACGTTTAACGTTTTCTTATGCGAATAAGAAAACTCAAAGGCATTGGTATACTGCGGTTTTAAGAAAGGGTTACCAAAGCGATAGGTATAGAGATCAAGAAAAGAAATAAATGGATTCAGTGATCCGTAGTCCGGTCTGTCTATCCTTCTGCTATAGGAAACGCCTATTTCATGGTTTGTAGAAAGTTCCTGGTTCACAAATACACTTGGAAACAAGTTTAAATAATGCCTGTTAACCACTTTATCCTGGGTAATTGAATTTCCCTTCGAATTTGTCTGCTCCAATCGAAGGCCCAATTGCAGGCTAATGTGCTTGTATTTCGTTTTAAAATTACCGTAAGCAGCGTTGATATTTTCATCATATAGGAACTGATTGCTCCTACCGAGGTCATTTTGCCAATCACTACCTACCTGGCGCTCCGATCTAAAGTTGTTATCCGTCTTCACAATGCTTGATTTAACTCCTACCTCCAATTTCATTTCCTTCGAAAACGGGTAACTATAGTCAGCTTTACCTGCCCAAATAACGGTACTAGTCGGTGTAGCATTTCTAAATACATATGTTGGTTTGGAAACCTGTCCGGCAGCATTGAAGTATCTGTTGTCAAAGAGGTCATTTTCATCGCCTATATATCTTGAATGATCGGCATCTATGCTCAACTCCTGGCCCAGGCTGTCAATCGTACTTTTGAAGTTTAGGTTGTAAGACATTCCATGATAGTTGTAATCGCTCGGACTTTGCGCTACCACGGAAGAATCGGTCCTTTGAGGGGCACTTCCAATTAGCGTGAGTACATCGGCCGTGTTATGCCCATTGCTCCGATAGCCATTCATCGCAAAGCCTACTGTATTCTTATCGCTAATAAAATAATCTACCCCTGCTTTATAGTTGCTATTGTTGCGGTACCGGATGCTGGAATTGGTTTGATCAAAGTAAGTTGCATTTTGAGCAGTATTATTCAAACGAACGATGTCTGTGCCGCCAAATCTCTTGTTGCGACCATAGTCAAAGTTACCAAAGACATTGAAGTTCTGCTCCCGGTGATTAAGACTTAACCCGCTGTTTGCCTTATAGTATCTACCATAACCTGCGCCACCTGTCAGAGCGCCATTTGTACCATAGTTCCTGTTCTTTTTCAATCTGATATTTATGATCCCCGAATTCCCGCTGGCATCGTATTTTGAAGATGGGTTGGTGATTAGCTCAATAGCTTGTATCGCATTCCCTTCTGTGGAACGCAGCATATTAGCAACTTGCTCTGAAGACAAGTAAGTGGGCTTTCCATCCAGCATAATCATCACACCCTGTTTGCCCTTTAGGCTGATGTTCCCATCTTTATCTACCGTTACACCCGGCGCTTTCTCTAAAATCTCTAGTGCAGTATTGCCAGTGGCAAGCACACTGTTCTCCACATTGATCACCGTTTTATCTACCTGTCGCTCGATCAAAGGTTTCTGTTTAATGATTTCTACACCTTGAAGTAAAGTGACATCCTGCAGCATTTGAAGCTTTGCTAGCGCATAACTGAACTTCTTTGAAGATATAGAAAACGGTCCTTTTACGACCTTTTTATAGCCAACCACATAATAGGCCACAAGATATGCTCCATCTTTAAGATCACTGAAACGAAAAGTCCCTTTATCAGAGGAAAGTGTTCCTTTGATATTGGTAGAATCCCTGGCGTTCAGGAGTGATAGAGATGCATAGGGAAATGCTTTGCCGGTTTCATCTAAAACGGTTCCTGAAATTTCTCCGTATGTTTTGTCAGCCTGGGCTTGACTCTTCTCAAAAAAGAAGAAGCTTAGAATAATTAACAGGTATAGCGTAAATCTTAATTTCATAAGCTTAGTTCTGTGTGCTGTGTCATTATGACGTCTCAAGAAAAGAAAGGTTGCAGGCAGATCATGGCTATTAGACCAGCAATGGAGAAGCGACTGACCAACGCCGCTTTATCATCGACAAAAACTTTGCTACGTTAGAAAGGGCATGCACATAAACTACCTTAACAATTGTTCATAAAATGGTTTCAACTGTTGCGCAAGGATAAGATGATCTTCTACGCTTGGATGCCCGGTACACCCATGGGCAACAACTGGTAAAAAGTAAAAAGTTTTCACTCTTTTGCCGGAAGTATATAAAAGATCAATTTCTCTCTTTATTGATTCAAGGCAGTCCTCAAGCACTTTGCCGGAGTCGCCACTGATCATTGGGCTGCTGATTAGTGCAATTTGTGCTTTAGGATATTTTGACTTAACCTGCTTAATAAAACTTACATAACTGCGAATGAATACCTGTTGATCAAACGGCTTTCTTGCGGTCTTACCGTCACCCTTACTCAGGTCGTTGGTACCAAGTGCTATGCTTACAATCTTTGGACTATAGCGCTTAAAATCCCACTTCCGAGCATTATCTGTTTTGAAGTCTACGTTTTCATAAACTTGTGGCATCCCTGGACCGTCCATATTCCAGGTTCTGTAAACTCCTATTCCGCTTACACTACTCAAGATGTAATTTAGTCCGAGCGCTCTGGCTACCCGCGGACCATAGGCCTGGTAGGCATTGTGCTGGTCATGGTATACACCTGTGCCACATGGGACTTCTGATGCATCTGCCGCAGCACCACAAGTGATGCTATTGCCGATAAACTCGATCAGGGGCGCTTTAGAGTTACGGACAGCTTTAATTCGTTCAGCCGCAATTTTTGAGACAAAGATTCCACCAGTATGTGCCTCTGTAGCTTTAAAAACTTTTATCGTATGCCAGGTATCTGAACCTGTTGTGATTACAACAGGGTTTAAGGAGTTACCTTCTACCCTCAGGCGTTTTTGATAAATCCCATCCAATTCATATTGTATATAGTTGTGTCCCTTTTTGTCTTTAAGCGAAAGGTAGAGCTCGCATTGGTTTCCTTTAAACTTGATTTCGAAATGCACTGCAGAGCTGATCAACTCCAGTTGCTTCTGCTGATCAATCAACGATCTGCCATAAGGTTTAAGTCTTTCCGCGTAAAGGGTATCGGTTAAAGTGCTCTTGATGTTTGCGTTGCTGATATGAACGCAACACATGAATACGAACGGCAGAAAGAAAAGTTTTAAACGCATAGAAATCGAGATCACACAGACAATAATAATCATTTTTTGAACTAATTTGTCGCCGACAACAAAACCCGCGACATGAAATATTTAAGCTTACGCTGGGCGGATCTAGACCCTAACTTTCATTTAAGGCACTCCGCTTACTATGATCTGGCAGCACAGGAACGTATTGACATCCTTAATCAGTACGGGATCACGATTGAAATTATGAAAGCGGAGAACTTCGGACCGGTTTTATTTAAAGAGCAATGTGAATTTAAGAGAGAAATTCATCTGGAGTCGAAAATCTACATAGAAACCAAGTTGCTACGAATGAAAGAGGACGGGTCCTTCTGGATCATCCAGCATGAGTTCTTATCTGCTGAAAATAAGCTTCATGCACTATTGAAAGTGGAGGGAAGCTGGATTGATACGGTGAAGCGTAAGTTAGCGAGGCCTGTTCCGGAAAGTATACATTCTGGTCTAACCCTATTCCCTAAGACGGAAGACTTCGAATATATCTAAACAATGGCCTGCTTAGTGGTAAAATCACTAAGCAGAACTGCAGCAACGTTATATCCCTACATGGGATAGATTGTTAAGCTTATTGTAGGAACTGATATAGTCTTTCGGGGAGCTTCCAATTACACTTTTAAAGACACGATTAAAATTGGTAATACTGTTGAAACCAGAATTATAAGCCACTCCAGAAATACATTCTGCCTTCTTACCTGTGGTTAGATTCTTGCAAGCTTCATTTATCCTTACCTCATTCAAAAATGAGATGAATTTACGCCCGGTATGCTTTTTGAAATATCGGCAAAATGCCTGAGGAGTCATGTATGCTACTTCAGAAACATCCTCTAACGTAATCTGATTATTGAAGTTTTGCATAATAAAATTAAGTATGTTACTTAACCTGATGCCTTCATTCTCAGAGATATCAGAAGAATAAACAGATGGACATAAGGGATCAATGTCTTTCATCTCTTTCAGATCATTCAGTAGTTCAATAAATTTAAAGATAAGGTCTGTACCAGAGGATTGATGAATCGACAACAGTTTATCTGAAATTTGATCAGAATCTTTTGCTGCTACTTTGAAGCCATGCCTGTTCTGTTGTAAGAACGACTTCGAGTTCTTCATCTCTGGTAGATCGAACAGAGAGGCCATTACGCCTGAAGGATTAAAATAAACGGAACAAGCCTTAATCAGTTTACCATTGTCTGATACAAAGTATTCAGGATTGCTTTTAAATAAGTGAGGGAGATTTGCGCCAATTAGAAAAACATCACCAGATTGAAAATCATGCATACTATTCCCTGCAATTAGTGTCCCTTCGCCTTCTTGTACCCATGTGATCTGACATTCATCATGTCGATGTAGGTATGGATAGAAATGCGGAAGTTGCACATGTTCGGAAATAACACTTTTATCATCTGGTACTAACAGTGTGAATGGTAAGACTTTCATGATGTGATTGGTTTAGGTGCCAAAATTTACGTATTTTAACGCAAACACCCAAGAATAACATCTTATAAGGTTAAAATATGGCTACAATAGGCGAATTATCTCTAAGAATTTAGAGCAATTCTCGTAATTGTATCGCTAATTAACTAAATCTAGACGGCGAAAATGCTTTAATATCGATTTCCATTTTAGATTCGTCGATGATTTGACTAATTAATAGCCCAGTGGCCGGACCGAGGCCCAAACCCATCATTCCATGACCAGTAGCAATAAGGAAATTGTCAAATTCCAAGCTCCTGCCGATATAAGGCAGCCCATCAGGGGATGCCGGCCTAAAGCCGTACCAGATCTTATCCATTAAAGGCAACTTGGGATTAAGGTTCTTAAAATATTTCGGTATCGACTCCACAATGCCTTTAACCCTATTCATGTTAATTTTACTATTCATCTTGGCAAGCTCCATAGTGCCACCGTACCTTATCTGTCCGTTCATTGGAGTAATGGCGACTCTGGCTTCACAAAGTAATGCCGGAATAGTCATTCTTTGCGCCGGTTCCTCTTCCATGAAAGAATATCCCTTTCCTGGCATGATGGACACCTTTAAATTAGCCAAACCTGCTAATGCAGGAGAGTAAGATCCAGCAGCTAGCACATAATGATCAGCTTGCCATTTCTGTTTCCCAGCAGTTACAGAGATGACCTTACGACCAGCGCGCTCTATTTCAGTAACCTCATGATTGCGATAAATCTTCACCCCATCTTTTTCCAGGAACCCCATTAGGGCCTCCATAAGCTTCTTTGGGTAAAGATGGGCATCACATTTATAGTGTACAGCACCAAGAACGTCAAGTTCCAATTCGGGCTGTAACGCAGAACATTCAGCAGGATTCAGTACGACCATGTCTAAACCGAGCTCCCTACCTCTGGCTGCAAGGTGTGCTTCTTCTTCAGCCGCTTTCTCTGTTTTATAGAAGGCTAGAATTCCATTGTTAGTAAGGCCAAAATCAAAGCCCGGTTCTTTTGCAAGATCCTGGTACAATTTTTTACTTAGCAAAGCCAGATCGCGTAATGGTTCCGCTGAACTGGCAACATGTTCATCATTAGCGTACTTTAAAAATTTAAGACCCCAGCCGATGAGCTCCTTGTTTATAGAAGGCTTAACATAAAACGGACTCTTGCTATTAAGCATCCATCTTATCCCCTGCTTGATCATACCTGGCGCTGCCAATGGCACAAAATGACTTGGAACAATCATCCCTGCATTCCCAAATGAACAATTGTCTGAGAGGTCGCTTTTATCCAGGATCACCACTTGATGACCCTGTTTTCTCAAGTAATATGCGGAGCTTAGACCGACGATCCCAGCGCCTATTATTAAAATATCTGCCATTATATATCTACTAGATCACCTGAAACCCGTGGGCATATGGATCATCATCATCAATTTTTATTGTATTGTAACCGAAGACTTTTGCCCAGCCTTCTACACTTGGAATAATAGCATCATGTTGCGCCAACTTGACAACTTCTTCCACTCTCCCTGTAAATTTGCTGCCGATAAAACTCTCGTGTATAAAATCTTCACCCAGCTTAAGCTTACCTTTTGCATACAACTGAGCCATTCTAGCGGATGTACCAGTCCCGCAAGGTGAGCGGTCTATCGCCTTATCTCCGTAAAATACGGCGTTACGCGCCGAGGAGCTGGAGTCCAGTGGAGTACCGGCCCACAAGATGTGACTGCAGCCATTAATCGTCTCGTCCAGAGGATGTACAAACGTATACAACTCATTGATTCGTTTCCTGATGGTTTGACTCCAGGTGATCAATTGCGAAGCCGTATAATTTTCCAGGCCGCCGAAATTCTCTTGTGGATCAACGATCGCATAGAAATTACCCCCGTATGCAACATCGAATATCAACACACCTAAATCAGGGCAGTCGACCTCCAGGTTTTCTGCAGCAAGATAGGCAGGTACATTTCGTAGTTTTACGGAGTCCACCTTACCACCTGTCTGTTTGTACTCGATTAATACCAGACCTGCAGGTGCTTCCATTCTAATGATCCCAGGTATCTTAGGCTGAATTAACCCTTCTTCAATAGCGATCGTTATCGTACCAATGGTTCCATGACCGCACATAGGCAAACAGCCACTCGTTTCGATAAACAATACAGCGACGTCATTATCTGGATCGTGAGGCGGGTAAAGGATACTGCCAGACATCATATCATGTCCCCTTGGCTCAAACATCAGTCCCGTACGGATCCAGTCATATTCCTTAAGAAAGTGTTGCCGTTTTTCACTCATATTTGCTCCCGTTAAAACAGGGCCACCACCGGCGACAAGTCTGACGGGATTTCCACAGGTATGCGCATCAACGCAAAAAAATGTCTTGCTTCCCATTACTTGCTCCAGTTGCTATCTGTTAATCTGAAGATATCTAAAGGGTTTCCATCTTTCAACTCCTCCGGCAGTAATTCGGGATCCCAATCCTGCCAGGCGACTGGCCTTACGAACCTGTAAATTGCCGAAGCTCCAACCGAAGTAAATCTGTTGTCATTCGTTGCTGGAAATGGTCCGCCATGCTGCATGGCAGCACAAACTTCCACTCCCGTTGGTACTCCATTTAGAATCAACCTTCCGGCTATATCGGTTAGCTTGTTAAGGAAGTTTTTATGATTCTTCAACTCCTCCTTTGCAGCCATGATCGTAATTGTCAACTGACCTTCTAAAACCGATGTTGCTCCTTCCAGCTCTTCCAGGTCTTCAGCTATGACGAGCAAAGAATAGGGTCCGAATATTTCTTCCTGCAACTTAGGATTGGACATAAATGCTGCTGCTGAGACACTTGCAACAGTAGCCAAAGACTGATTGATTAGGTCCGTATTTAAAACGTCTGACGAACTAAGTAACGCTACGCCCTCTTCGGATAAGATCTCCTGAGAACGTTTCTGATAGTTGTAGTGTATCCCAGAGGTAAGCATCGTTGCAGAAGGTGTCGTTGCTATCAGCGCCCCAAGTTCTGCGGTGAAAAGTTCCAGCCCGGGAGATCTAACCGCGAAGATTAAGCCTGGATTTGTACAAAACTGTCCAGCACCTAATGTAATTGAACCAGCATATGCCGCAGCAGTTTGTTCAGGCTTTTCTTCAAGGATACCCGGAAGCAGAATTACTGGATTCACACTACCCATCTCGACAAAGACTGGAATTGGTACGTTGCGCTGTTGTGCAAGATTTAATAAAGCCATTCCACCGGAAAACGACCCGGTGAAGGTTACCGCTTTTGTCTTTGGATGTAGAACCAACGAAGCACCAACCTGGTGGCCATCATCGAACAACAAAGTAAAAACACCAGCCGGCAAACCTGCCTTTTTTACCGCTGTAGAAATCGCAACTCCTACTAAAGCACTTGTCCCGGGATGAGCTGGATGGGCCTTTACTACTACCGGACAGCCAGCAGCCAGGGCTGAGGCCGTGTCACCGCCAGCTACGGAAAATGCCAACGGGAAATTGCTTGCACCAAAAACCACTACTGGTCCGATAGGGACAAGCATGCGTCGTATATCAGACCTCGGCAAAGGCTTTCTATCTGGCTGCGCCTGATCAATAACCGCGTTTACCCAGGATCCTTCAGCAGCTTGATTGGCAAACATTCGCAATTGGCCTGTTGTACGGCCAACCTCTCCTTGCAACCTGCCAAGAGGCAACCCACTTTCCTCATGAGCGCGTTTGACCAGGTCTTCCCTGATCAATTCGATTTCATCTGCAATGGCATTTAGAAAGAAGACTTTCTCTGCCCTGCCAATGTTTTTATATATAAAATATGCTTCTTCTGCAGCAGCTAAAGCAAGCTGGATGTCCGCTTCAGTCGCACACACATATTCACCTTCCAAAACTGCACCTGTAGCCGCATTAACTGCGTTAAATGTTTTGCTCATCATACGGTTTCAGCAACTAAGGTGCCCCAACTGTTTACAGGCAATTCTGGTCTTACTGCCAGCGCATCGTTGATAATTTTAAGTACGCGCTCACGCTCCAAACCTTTAATTGCTAATCTTGGTGCCCTTACGTTTTCTGTACCAATGCCCGTAGCTACCTCTGCCAATTTGATGTATTGCACTAGTTTTGGATGAATGTCGAGTTCAAGAACCGGAAGAAACCATCTGTAGATCACCAATGCCTCAGCAATTCTGTTTTCTTTAACCAATCTGTAGATAGCAACGGTCTCTTTTGGAAACGCATCAACCAACCCAGCAACCCAGCCGTCAGCACCCATCACCAGGCTTTCCATTGCAAGTGGATCAACACCTGTGAATATCGCAAAGCGGTCGCCAAAACGGTTAATCATTCTGGTTATATTAGAAATATCTCTGGTGGATTCTTTAACGGCTTGAATATTTGGATACTTTGCCAATTCTTCAAACATATCAAGCGTTACTTCAATCTTATAATCTACAGGATTGTTGTAGATCATGATGGGTAAAGGTGTAGACTCGGCAATTGCTTTGAAGAAAGTCATTGTTTCCTCAATATCAGCATAGTAGCGCATAGGAGGCAGCAGCATAAGACCACTTGCACCCAGGCGTTCTGCTTTCTGTGCAGCCTCAATTGCTTTTTTAGTAGTGGATTCTGCGATGTTTAATAGAACAGGGACTTTACCTTCCACAAAGGATATGGTATGTGACAGCAATTCAAACTTCTCGTCATCAGTAAGCACACTGGCTTCACCTAAAGATCCACCTAAAATTATGCCTTCTGCACCAGCTTCTAACTGTGCCGCTATATTTTTATCGAAAGCATCAAAGTCCAGCTCATCATTATCCGTAAACTTTGTCGTTACTGCAGGGAAAACACCCGTCCATTTAATACCCATATCTATATTTTTTTATCAAAAATAGCCTTATAGACCTAGGTATTAAATATCGATATTAGCAGGTGTTACCAATATCTTAACATCATACATCTTTTCAACTTCAGACTTGTCAAAAAGCTTAATCTGAGCAGGGCTTAATGCCTGTTGCTTCCAGGTCTCTGAGGGAATGATCTTCACTTTTACACCTGCGCTCTTCATCACAACCGGCAAATTAAACCCGGGAACACAGTCGGTCCATTTGTAATAAAGTTTGCCATCTTTTACAAAATAGTTTAAAACTGGTGTCTGAACACTGCGTAAATACTGGTCAAAAACCTTACTATAGTCATATCCGGCACGTTTGGAAATATAAGATTCAATCTGAGCGGTAGTCACGGTCTGATGATAAAACGTCTTGTTAAGCCCGCGCAGTATATTTCTAAACAATACATCATTGTCCATGCTGTGACGAATACTATGGAGCATATTACCTCCTTTGGGATACATGTCTCCACTTCCCATAGCGTTGACATTGTAATCTGCAATGATTGGCTTGTCATTTCTTATGCCTTTGCGAATCCCATAATTGTACTCGTTACCTGCCTGTGTGCCAAAATGGTATTCAGTAAACAGTGTTTCACTATAGTTGGTGAAACCTTCATGTACCCACATGTCCGCAAGATCATTCGTGGTAATGTTGTTCCCAAACCATTCATGTCCGCTTTCATGAATAATGATAAAATCCCATTTCATTCCCCAGCCGTAGCCGGAAGCATCACGACCACGGTAGCCAAATTGGTAACCGTTACCATAAGACACTGCCGACTGGTGCTCCATACCGGTGTGAGATGCATCGATCAACTGGTAGCCATCTTCATAAAAGGGATAGGGACCAAACCAATATTCCAATGCTTTGAACATCTTGTGTACCTGATCTGGCATATAGGTCCTCGCCTTATTGAGGTTGTAATCGAGCACCCAATAGTTTACACTCAAAGGGCCCTTTTCACCTTTGTAAACCTCTTTAAAATTAGCGTACTTACCAATGTAGGGAATGATACAGTAATTACTGATCGGATTCACCACATTATATTTATAAGTAGCGGTTCCATCTTTATTGTCCCGCTTGAATACCATTTTGCCGTTAGCTATTGCAGTTAGGGTATCTGGAACAGTCATTGTTAGTGAGGCACCTTTATTCGGTTCATCGCTCTGGTGATCCTTATTGGGAAACCAAACTGACGCGCCTAAACCCTGACAAGCAACCGTCATCCATGGGCGCTTTAGTGAATCTTGTTCAAATATAAAACCACCATCCCAAGGGGCCCGAATTGCCTGATGTACTTTGCCATGATAATAAATGCGGACGTTGTTGACTGCTGCCACCTGCTGTGCAGGGATGTTTAGGTACCAGACAGATTGAGATTTCGCAAAAGTTAATGGCGTTTTCCCGTTGTATAGCACACTATCTATGATCAGCGGTTCCTGCAGATCGATCTGCATCTTAAGTTTCCCGCTATTATTTTTAACAACTTTATAAACGATAATATTATCACCTGAAATGGTTTTGCTATTGAAGTCTGGCTTAACAGAAAGTTCATACCGCTGCACGTCCCACCAGGTTCTCTCTTTAGTTAAGGTACCTCTTAACGAATCGGCGCTGCTATACTTGTTCTGCTCAGCAGGCTTATTTTGAGCGCTTACATTAAAGCTTAAAATAAGGAAATTCAGGCTAACAAATAGTCCGATTCTTATCAAATTCATAGGTTGAGTATTAAAATGCATTACTTCTAATTTGTTCTATTTCTTCAATGCTTAAAGCAAGGGGCTTTCCAAGGATTTCAGACCCTTCGGACGTGATGACGAAATCGTCTTCCAGCCGTATGCCGCCAAATGATTTGTACTTATTGACCTGCTCATAATTAATAAAAGCAGACAAGTGCTTTTGCGATTCCCATTGCTCGATAAGCTCTGGTATAAAGTAGAGCCCAGGCTCCACAGTAAGTACGTATCCTGCTTCAAGCGCTTTCCCAAGACGGAGCGACTTCAAACCAAATTGACTGGTGTTTTTTACCAGCTCGTCGGTATAGCCTACATACTGCTCTCCCAGATCTTCCATGTCATGAACATCCAGACCCATCATATGTCCGGTTCCACATTGAAAGAAAAGTGCATGAGCTCCTTGCTGTACAGCCTCTTTCATATCTCCTCTCATCAGACCTAACGCCTTTAAACCTTCTGCCAGTTGAAGACATGCCTCAAAGTGTACATCCAAATACCGTAACCCTGGTTTCAGTAAGGCTGCCGCGCTGCTATAAGCATTCAAAACAATCGAGTAAAGCTCCTTCTGCTTAGCACTAAATTCTTTGCCAGCAGGAAAAGTACGGGTCAGATCTCCAGCATAGCCCATTGCAGATTCCGCTCCAGAATCGTTCAAAACCAGGTCACCTTCACGCAATGTATTGCCATGGTGATGGTTGTGCAAAATATGGCCATTCACGGTTAAAATGATCGGATAAGCAATATTACCTCCCGCAGCCATGGCCACCTCTTGCAAGGCAGCTGCTATTTTGCTTTCCTTCATTCCAGGTCTGGCCATTTGCATGGCTAACAGCTGCATGTCAACGGAAGTAGAAACTGAAGAGTGAATCTCCTGTATTTCGCCAGCCGACTTAATTGACCTTTGTGCAACTACCGCTTTGATCAAAAGCCGCGATGCTAAAGCCGGAAGGGATTGAACGTTTAAGGAAAGCAATTCAGACAGTCGGATTTTATTTCCCGCACGGTATGGAGGTAGAAAATGTATTTGGAGGTTCTGTTGTGCAGCTTTCGCTAAAAGGTCGGTCAAAGCTGATACCGGCGCCACTTCTGCTAATCCCACTTCAGCCGCTTTCTCTCTAAGTGTCTTCTGCCTGCCCATCCAAACGATATCATCCATACTCATCTCGTCGCCAAACAAGATCGTTTTGTCTTCTTCCAGGTCAATGACCACAGCCAATTGCGGACTGCTTATACCAAAGTAGTATAGAAAAGTACTGTCCTGACGGAAATGGTAAGTATTATCCGCGTAATTCATTGGGCTCTCCGCATTGCCCAGAAACAACAGTATGCCAGACTTTAGCTGGCTCGACAACCGTTGCCTTCTGCTTATATATTCTTCTTTTTCAAACATGAATTCTGATTTAAGGACTGCTCAATGTCAGCAATAATTACAAGTTTAAATAAGATCATCTTGAAATCGTTAATTTAATCTTAACCGGGGTTTGAGCCAGTGGAATCTCGTAAGCACCGCTTACAACATTGAACTTGCCTTCTAACTTGTAAGCTGGATTCTGCTCCATACGAAGAGCCGCATTCGGAGTATGTGCATCTGCCGGGTCAAGGGTCAGTTCAACCTCGCCGGTAGCTGCATTATATGATACTTCGCTGAATGTACCTGCATCCAGTGTAACCCAAAGACGCGCAGGTGCAATAAATACAGCTGATTTTGCTGCTGTCGTAATCTTAACAGATATAACCTTGCCGCTTTTCTTAAGATTACCACCGAAACTCAACCAGCCATAAGTGTTATCATTTACAATATAAATTGATGTATTTACTGCATAGCCGTAGAAATTAGATCCGTAGTCGCCAGACAAAGCATCTATTTTCAAGGTAGAAGGAAAAGCATGAAATGCCGCCGGACCAAAACCATCTTCAGTGATATTGGACACTGCGCCCAATAGTCCGCCGTACCCAACCCTTAACAGATATAGGTCCTCAGGCTTGTTCCGAAATTCATTGAGGACTGGAATTGCATTTAAACCTGAACCGTAGTGATGAAGTTGTCGCTCTACCCGTGACAGTTTTCCTCCATACAAGAAGTCCCAATATCTTCGTGCACTCCCATTGTAGCCCCAATGTGGAACGGTAGGCATATAGCCAAGAATTGCATTCAGCGTTACCTCAGCCTTTTCTCTGTATTTGAAATAATCAGACCACATATAGACCTCTTCCTGTCCGGTCGAATCCCATGGCATTTCACTACCAAAGGGATAATTTAAGGTACGCCAGTGGTCGGCGCGCTTCTTCATAGCTGCTTCTAATTTAGCGGCCATTTCTACAAGGCCTTCATGCTTCAGGTCTTTTAGAATATATAAGAACACGGAGCCTTCCATCTGGCCGAACTGCGCATAATAAGGTGCGAGTTCTACCATGGCCATACTGGTATGATAGGCATTCTCCAGGTACCATTTCCAATCTTTATCCGTTACCAAACCTGTGTGGTAGCGCGCTTCCCGATACAATACCCAATGTGCTGCAGCAACGTGAGGATAATTATAAGATCGCCCTAAATTGTTAGCTTCTTTAAGCGGCCATGCTGCCCAGCTTTTATAATTTACGTTTTTACTATAAGTGCCTTCAGGCATCTTATCCGGCTCATAATAGAATAGACTTTTTCTAACCCCATATTTACCTGAATCAGCCGTAACCTGGATCTTACCCCAAATGGTTTGATTGACAAATTGTTGAAGTTTCAGCAGCTCTTCGCGATCTGGTGCTACCAATTGTTTCATGATTGCCCCAAGCCAAGCTCCTGCTCCGCCCTCATCGCTCAATCCAGCTATCCAGGCTCTGCTATCCTCCGTTACTTGCGTTTTTGTATCATAATCGTAAGTAATGACAGATGGAGCCCGTTTAAAAGGATCATTCGCATTAGTATACCATTGTTTAGTGGTCAAAAACTTACCGTAATCACCTACAAGTGTAGCCTCTGGCTTAATCACCTTATAATGGACCGTTTGCTTGAGGCCATCTTTATACACGATGGTCAGCGTTGCCCGTCCCCAGGTTTTACCATTGACCTGAAATGCTTTAATTCCTGTCTTCAAGGCAGGAAGTTTTGTAAGTACTAATGCCCCTTCAGGATAAATGTTCATCGATTTTATGGGCGAATTGTAGTTTATAAAAAGCTTCGCATCCACATCTTGCGCAATGACATACCCGGGTATCCCGACAGCCACAGGGCGACCGGCAGCAGCTAATGTTTTCTCAATAGCACGAATTTCGGGTGACAAGATAAATTTAAGTCCATATTCATGTACCTCCCCTGCTTTCAGTACCAAGGTGCTCGGTGTATTCCAGGGCTGAGCGCTTTTCCAATCTGTCTCGGTATTTGCCTTAGTTAATGGCATCCATTCATAAAAGCCTTCAAATGTTGTTCCTCTTGGAGTCGGGTCATCCAACAATGGACTATAAGCCTCAAATGGTGTTTTACCTAAAGGAAGCACCAAAAGTGCAGGTCCTTTTCCGCTTAGGCGTGTTGCCTGCAA
Source organism: Pedobacter sp. (assembly GCF_037719805.1). Lineage (GTDB taxonomy): Bacteria > Bacteroidota > Bacteroidia > Sphingobacteriales > Sphingobacteriaceae > Pedobacter. Next base: position 147,390 of record NZ_JBBJLZ010000006.1, read on the forward strand.
ATAGCCGGCATCAGCACCTATATAAGGATCATAAAACACATTGTTTGCATGGGCGTCGTCCAATGATGTTTCATGCATGATGTTGTTAAAAACTAGTGGTATGCCCAGGGAGCCAATCTCGACCGACGTGTTGGTTTTGTTTTTTATTTTAAACCTCAAAACCAATGCACCATTTTCCTGCTCCCAATACCTTTCTACACTTACAGGGATATCTATTGGCAATGTATTGCTGAGGTCCGCCGCGGCGAGAACGTTTTTCGAAACAGGTAATGCGGTAACAGGAGCACGCTTGGAAGCCGTACTATATTTTTTCCAATCGCCGGTACCTACCTTTATTCTCAGATTTAGATCACCAAGCTGATACATCCCATCACTACTCCTGAGTTTAAGAAACTTTAGCGGACTAAAATTAAAGGCAGTATCGGAACTTGGTCGTAGCGCCGAAAGGGTTTGTGACGACTTTAGTAACTGGATGTGGAAAGCGGACGACTTTAAATCTAAAAACCCCTGTTCCAGACCAAGCGTTGAGGGCCTCTTTGCAAGATTCTCCCATGGATTCTGCGCCATTGCATATACAGGGATGATAAGAGTTAGTAAAAGAATGATTTTTCTGAACTGCATATTGTAATGTTTGTATTTCATTTGCATGTACATCAAATGTATTATTTATAAGCCCTTCTCGGCTGAGCCATGGCTGATTCGGCAAAAATGTGATAAGCAATGGTTCATTTAGGATAATCTCCGGCTATAATGGGCTAATTCTTTGAAAATCTGACAATAAAAATGTGGCTATTTTTACAATTCAACCCTTTACCATAAAACACTATGAGATTTCTTTATTTATTCGTGCTTTGTACTTCAATAAATTTTGCGAATGCACAACAAACAGCTTATAAACCCAGTCATCAGGAGTTAGTTGCCTCTTATAAAAGATCAGCAATGCTGGATACAACCGCGGCGAAGAAAGTGTTCAGATCATCGGTAAGACCAAACTGGGCTGCAGATGGACAATCATTCTGGTATAGACTCAGCACTGCTTTCAATACCTCAGAGTTTATACTGGTCGATCTGACCGGAAACAAAAAAGGTCTCGCTTTTGATCATACCAAGCTGGCAGAAGCATTCAATAAAGTAGCTGATAAAAAGGTAAGCGCAAGTAATTTACCAATCGAAGACATGATCATAAAACCAGGTCAACCTGACCTTATGTTCTTATCTAAGAAGGTATGGTATAAGTGGACTATAAACAGCAAAGTGCTGAACGTGATGACAACTGCACCTAAACCTGACGCAGCAGCCCGGGATCAATCCAGAAGACAAAGAAACTTTGGTCAGAGAGATGTGGTGTCGCCCGACAAGAAACAGACAGCATATATTAAGGAGGGAAACATATTTGTAAAAACAGAAGGAGCCACAGCGGAGACCCAACTAGCAAAAGATGGGAAAACCGGGGATGAATATGGCAGAATGAGCTGGTCGCCCGACAGCAAAAAACTAATAGGTTACAAGATTGATTTCAAAGAGACAAAGAAAGTATACTATATATTAAGTTCACAACCTGACACCTTTAGAGGAGAACTGAAATCACAAGACTATATGCAACCCGGTGATGACTTCAGCAGCTTTGACATGTATGTGTTTGATGTTGCTGGAAACACGGCTAAAAAAGTGGATGTAGAGAAGATCGACTTCTTTGGTCCGCCTCAACTACACTGGAGAAAGGGAAACAACAATATCTTTACCTTCGAGCGAAGAGATAGAGGACACCAGCGCTTCAGGGTGATTGAAGTAAACGCAACAACCGGCTCCTCCAGGAACATCATTGACGAAAAGACGAAAACTTTCATTTATGAGCAAAAGATATTTACGGAATACTTGGCGGATACCCATGAAATTGTTTGGGCTACGGAAAAAGATGGATATCGCCACCTGTACTTAATGGACGAGCTAACCGGCAAAGAGAAAAATCGCATCACCTCAGGCAACTGGGTAGTCCGCACGATAGACAGTGTTGACACTAAAAAAAGAGAAGTTTGGTTTAGCGCTAGTGGCATGAACCCTAAAGAAGACCCTTATAATGTCCATTATTACCGAATTGGATTCAACGGTAAAAATCTGGTTAGCCTGAGCCCTGCAGGTGGAAACCATACGGTGACCTTCTCACCGGACAAAGCACATTTTGTTGACGTTTATTCTCAGGTAAACGTTCCACCAGTAAGCACTTTAAACAGAACTACAGACGGAAAAAAAGTGATGGATCTTGAACAGGCGTCCGTTGATGAATTCTTAAAAACCGGCATAAAGCTACCTGAGGTGTTCGTTTCTAAAGCCAGAGATGGCAAAACAGACATCTGGGGTATTATGTGCGTGCCTTCGCAACTGGACAGCAGCAAAACCTATCCAGTCATTGAATACATTTATGCTGGACCACAAGACTCCTTTGTACCTAAAAATTTCCTTCCGTACAGCGAAATGCAGAGTATTGCAGAACTAGGCTTTATTGTTATCCAAAGTGACGGAATGGGAACGGCTAACAGATCAAAAGCGTTTCATGATGTCGCCTGGAAGAATCTGGGAGATGCTGGCTTTGAAGACCGCATCTTGTGGATCAAAGCACTTGCGCAAAAGCACAAATACATTGACGCTACTCGTGTTGGCATTTATGGCACCTCAGCCGGGGGACAAAATGCGGGCGGAGCTGTACTCTTCCATCCTGAATTCTACACTTCTGCAGTTGCAGCTTGTGGGTGTCACGACAACAGGGTAGACAAACAATGGTGGAATGAACAATGGATGGGATATCCAGTAGGCCCACATTATGAAGCACAGTCCAACGTCACCAACGCCGGAAAATTAAAAGGCAACCTGATGCTGTTGGTTGGCGAAGCTGATACCAACGTTCCACCAGAATCGACCTATAGATTTGCCGATGCGCTAATAAAAGCGGGCAAAACATTCGAGTTAATTGTGGTTCCAGGCCTGGGTCATAGTGATGGTGGTGTCTTCGGAAAAAACAAAAAAAGAGACTTTTTTGTAAAAACACTACTCCAAGTCGATCCACCGAACAGGAATATGGAAGAATTGACTAAAAACTAGAACTAAACACTTTAATTTCACAAACATCGGCTTGACGTCGTCAAAAACAACAGCGAATTAAGTAGATAAACAGTATTAAACCGCAATAACACTATAATCCTATAATTACTCAGCCTGCTAAGTGTCAGTAATACACTAAGCAGGCTTAATTTAACTCAAAAAACAGTAAAATACTACTGATAGATGTTAAAATATGTTAATTCCTTGTAAAATATTGGCGATACTTTTAGACTTCTGTTAACTAGACTAACAACTAAATTTATGTACCAAACTTTTACGAAAACCACAACCAAAGTTTTATTTGGGATTTTCTTTTACTTGTTGATTCCTTGGCAAGCTTTTGCACAAAGCAATCTTACAGGTACAGTCTTGGATGAGACAAAGAAACCTGTTCCGGGCGTAACCGTCATGGAAAAGGGAACTAAGAATGGAACAATGACCAACGCGGACGGAAAGTTCGCTTTAAAATTGACTAAATCCAATGCCATCATTGAAGTAAAAATGTTAGGCTACTCGTCCAAAGAGCTTTCTGCAGCAGGCAAAACAACCTTAGACTTTATACTTCAGGAAGACAATCAAACCCTAAGTGAAGTCGTGATGGTTGGTTATCAAACCATCAGTAGAAAGAAGTCTACTGCAGCAATTTCAAGTATCTCTGCCAAGGAGCTCGCAAACTTACCTACTTCGAGTTTTGACCAATTGTTACAGGGCCGACTAGCCGGGGTAAACGTGCAGAACTTTACCGGATCACCTGGTGCAGCGCCAAGTGTAGCCGTAAGGGGTAACTCCGCGATTAGCAGGGGTTATAATGAAAGTACTGCAGTGAGCTCACCACTATATGTAGTGGATGGAGTTCCACAGCCAACAGAAGACATCGTTGGTCCTGGAACAGGAACTGGAACCAATTATTTGGCAGGACTAAATCCTACGGATATCGAAACGATTGACGTTTTGAAGGATGCATCTGCCGCAGCGATCTATGGATCAAGAGGTGCAAATGGAGTAATCTTAATTACCACCAAAAAAGGCCTAAGCGGAGAGCCAAGAATTACCTTAAATACCTACACCGGAGTAGTTGAGCGTCCAAATTTACGTGACGTGACACTTGGTGCTGCGGAAAGAAGGCAAAAGATGGAAGTATTGCAAAGGCAATTACTGTATGCAGATCAAAGATATTTACCAATGATCCTTACCGATAGTTTAAATCCGGCTTACAATGCGAACACGGATTGGCAAGATCTATTTTACCGCACAGGACGCATCAACAACGTCGATTTAGGCGTAAGTGGTGGTAGCGACAATGGCATCACTTATCGCTTTAGTGGTGGTTACTATAATGAGGACGGTATCATCACCGGAACAGGATTTAAGCGCTATTCAGGCCGTCTGAATATGACTACCCGTGCACTAAATCAAAAATTAATGATCAACCCAATGTTCTATTATGCCAGAACCGATAGGGCAAGAGGAAATGAAGACCAAAATGACCCAAACAATCCGGTCCGTTTAGGTGCAGGTAACATGCCTTCTTCACTACTTAATTTATCACCGGAAAAAGCGGCTTACTATTTAGATCCTGAAAGTGGAAATCTGGATAAAAACATAAGCAACCAGCTTACCATCAATTTAAATTTAACGTATGAGTTTACTAAAAACTTATTCTTTAATTCTCAGTCTTCCATCCAATTCAATTCAGATAGAAGAGATAGAAGTACAACTAGTCTACTAAACAACGGAACTGGAAATGCCTCTACGAGTTATGCAAAGTCTACCATCAAGCCAAGACTATCAAATTACTTCACTTATAGCAATATGTTCAGCAAGCATAGTGTGAGTTTTGTACTGGGACAGGATTTGGAATATACTCAAGACCAAAATACGGAAGCTGCTGGCTTTGGCGGTGCATCAGATAACATTCAAACTGTTACCGGTTACCAACAGTCAAGAATTTTCGCGAGTTCAGCTTATCAGGCATTTGGTCTGGTCGGTTATTACGTAAGAGCAAACTATGACTATGACAGCAAGTATTTACTATCACTGGTCACTAGAACTGATGGTTCTTCCAAATTTGGAAAGAATAACAAGTGGGGTTACTTCCCTTCTGCATCCATCGGATGGATACTGTCAGAAGAGAACTTCATGAAGGACAAAGAAAATAATCCTTTTTCTCTGGTTAAAGTAAGAGCCAGCATTGGAAGATCAGGTAGTTTACCACGAGATGACTACCAAAATTATCTACAATACAACTTATACAGAGTGAACAATGGGGCTTATAACGGAAGTAATGCAACTTCTTATAATGGCGTCACTGCAATTACCCCAAATTTCGACAATGGTGCTGCTCAAAATAACCTGAGCTGGGCTAAAAACTTACAATGGAATATTGGTGCAGATATCGAACTTCAAAATGGAAAGTATGCGCTAAGTGTTGAGGCCTACAACAAAGAAGGATCTGATCAATTATTTGACGTCAACCTGCCGGTAACCACTGGATACGATGTAGCCACTACCAACTCACTCGGTGTGCAAAACCGTGGTTATGAACTGACTTTGCGTGCCAGCCCTTTTGACGGTGGAGCGATCAAATGGAATACTTCTTTTAACATCGCGTATAACAGAAGTAAAGTAATGAACCTGCCGAACGGCAATAGAGATCTTGTTTTCGCTGATGGAGGAGACAGATTTGACAAGTCACACATTCTTTCAGTAGGAAGCCCGGTAAATGCCTTCTATTTATATAGAACAAAAGGCGTGTATTCGAGATTAGGTGATGTTCCGGTAAATCCGCTAACAGGACAAAGGTACAGCAGTCAGGGAGAGTATGGCGCTGGTGACTTCTGGCTGGAAGATCTGGATGGCAACTACATGGTAGATGTATTCAACGACGGTATCAATCCTGATAAGATTCCTTATGGAGATCCAAATCCGAAATGGACAGGTGGTTTTACCAACAACTTCAGTTATAAGAGATGGACACTGGGCGTTTTCGCGACCTTCACCTTAGACCGCGATGTATTGAACTTATTTGAAGCAGATCGCTTTTCAAATTCTACAGCTGGTGATGGCGTATATAACTTTGCCAGCTACTCTACGCCTGACTTAAGTAAAATAAACATCTGGACAAAGCCTGGAGATAACGCAGAATATGCGAAATATGACATTGGTACTTATAGATACTACTACACTTCTGCACAAACATTCTTCCTTGAAAAAGGCGGTTACCTGAGAATAAAAAGTGTGAGCTTAAATTACGATCTGGGTGAGAAGGTCTTAAAGAAATTTGGCTTTGGTAAGTTCAGAATATTTGGTGTAGTAGATAATTTAGCCATGTTCCAACAATCTGATCGACTGCCTGATGCCGAAGCAGTAAGTCCATACGGAGAATATAAAGGTTCGGGCTATCCTATTCCGAAAAAATTCACATTAGGTCTAGACATTCAATTTTAATACGAGTAACGATGAAAAACACAATTAAAAACATCAGCATCTTATGCTCAGCTGTAATTATACTAGGCAGTACTTCATGTAAGAAACTGCTAACACAAGAACCTAAGTATTCTACTCACCAGGCAGTTTTCTGGAAGACGTCTTCGGATGCAAAAAGCGCAATCGCAGGTAACTATGCACTGTTACGGGATGCATTCACAGATAAAGAAAACAGATATTATATGTACGGCGATGCAGTCGCTAAAAACTATTTTACCATACAATACGCTGGTGACGGTCTAGAAGGCATCCAAACCGGTGATTTTACCTTTCAATACAATTTGAATACACTTGGCAATTACACCAAGTATTACAAATCGATCGCGATGTCTAACATAGCTATTGCCAACATCGACAAGATGACCCTGGAACAGTTGAAAGATGCAGAGAACCCTGCACAATTCAAAAGGGACATGATGGGACAGGCTTATTTCTTAAGGGCATTAAGTTACTTCTCAGTAGTAAAGGTTTGGGGAGACGCTCCACTCGTGACTGAGGCGTATGATGATCCCTTATCTGCACCAGAACTAGGCCGAAGCACTAAGATTCAGGTAATGAAGCAAATTGAGGACGATTGTCACAAAGCTTACGAATTGTTAACCTGGTCATATGCAAACTCAGGTGACGCAAAAGTGACTGCTAACCGCGGCTCAGTATATGCATTGTTGGCTCACTTATATCTTTGGAGAGCAACAATGAGTGATGTCAGTAACAGCAGCCCTATTCTAGCAGATGTGAATAGCGCAGATACGACGATCAATGCATTGATCAGTAAAGGTGGCTACCGCAATACCATTGGCAGACCCGCAGATGCCTCAAGATACAAAGAGACATTTATTGGCAGGTCTACAGAAGGAATCTTCGAGTTCAACATGAGCGAAAATACATTAGAAGGATCCTTTGCAAATATTGGAACAAGGTTCTTGAACAGCACATACATCAACAACTATGGTTCTGAAGGTAGGTTCTTTGTCGTACCGGGCTATTTAAGCACTTACTTTGGTAGCGATACAACAGATGTACGCTTTAAAGAAGGTTTTGCGTTGAGGAGTACAGCTAAACCAATTTCAGTGAAATACTCGAATGTAATCTACCGTAACCCTGGACAAAAGTTAGATCCGTACCTCAGCAATAACATGATCATCTTTAGATTAAGTGATATGCAATTGCTAAAAGCAGAGATCGCTTTATATAAAGGTGACGCGGCAACCGCGACAACGATCATCAATGGATTTCGTACCAGACATAGCGAGAACCCTGTCTTAGTTTCTGCTGGCCAAAATGTAAGTCAGGTAATGGATCAGTACATCATCGAAAGAAGTAAAGAACTCTTCCTGGAGGGACATCTATTCTATGACCTGTTAAGAACAAGAAGATACGGCACGATCGATTGGCTGACCGCAAGCCGATTTGCCAGAGAAGGCTTTTACTTCCCAATCGATCCGGCATTGTTCAGACAAAACCCCAACTTAAAACAGACTACTTACTGGTTAGGCAGAGTTTAAACACGTTTAATGGTACTCAAAAACAGAAAAATTATGAAAAAATATATAAGTGCTTGTATCGTATGTTGTCTGGTCATCCTTGCCTCTTGCAAGAAAGACGACTACAAAAACGATGGGGGCTTAAGTAATGCTTATGTGGATATGACCACTTATGATTATTTAAACTCGAACCCGCTATTCGATTCCCTCGTTAATGTAATTGACAGAGCAGGCTTAAAAGACGCCGTAAACGGAGATGTAACATTTTTCGTGACTACAAACTATGGAATTGCCGAGTATGTACGGGCTAAAAAGAATGAAATCGCAAATCGTCCAGGGGGTAGCGAAAACTTCGATTTCGGTATTAAAAATATGCCTGTGAAAGAACTAAGTGATTCCTTAAAAACATACCTGTTCGCCGGAAAGATCAATAGAGAACAGATCACCGTTTCAGGAAAGTTGTACAACAGCTTACTGGGCCCTACTCCAAATGTTCAATACATGATCAAAATGAGAAGATCCTTTGATTACGCCAATTACCTCAACTATGTGGATTACGTGAACTATGTTAAGGTAATCGGAACGGTTGACGCTACTGAGCTCAATCAGGATGATATACCCGATGACCAGCTAGATAGATTTGTTGACGTACAAACCTCTGGAATCGTTACTAAGACCGGCATCATTCACGTTCTTGGTGGAAATCATCGATTATTTTTTAATGGAATGTCAATACAATAGACCAACTAATTTCTAAACACATGAAATTTAACTACATAATTGGAGCCATGATGCTGGCAAGCATCGTTTCCTGTACAAAAATCGAGAACGGTTTTCAGAGTACCAATGTTCGTTACAAAAACAGTGAGCTGATTGCTAAACGCGGACTAATCCTGTATCAGTCTGATCAGATCAACGCGGATGGGTCGACACCTCCATATAGCTTCAAAATGCTTAATCTCAGAAATCTTGATGGAACACCCCCACCAAAAGAATTTAGTACTGAATATGACATCACTGTATTTAAACCTGGGCAGTCTTTCAATTCGGAAACTGATACAACAGTTGCTTTACTAAATGCAAAAAGAGAAGTGGTAAAGACGCTCCCTATGACGTTTAATGAGAAAAGCGGTCAGTTATCGTTCAATAAAGGATCCGCAAACGTTCCATTGGGCAAATACACATTCGACATAGAAATGAATAACGTTACACGCACACATCTTTTTCCATCAATTGCAACGATCGAGGTACAAGATCCAGCTCCTGACGATCTATTTGTGATTACGGATAACGTTTCTAATGCATTCCATGATGTCACAGCGGTAGCAACGGCACATAAAAATCCAATCATTACTTGTAAAAAAATTGCAACTACAGGCGCCAGAGCAATCTTAAAAATGGTAGATAAAAATGGAAGGGTCTTTAACCCGAAAGCAGGTGAAATCATCAAAAGGGGCGATAGACCTGTATTTGAAAACTATGCAAAATTCAACCCGGTTATTGTAACTGACACCGCATTGATTTGTGACTTTGAGATCGCTCCATTCCCACTAGTTAAATACGTTGCCGCTGGGACAGATTGGGGCTTCTTAATGTATTACCGGATTCCTAGTCAATTTGTTAGAGTAGATGGTGCGCAATTTGGCCCTGATAGAGGGAATTTCTCTGTAAACCCAAGATGGTCATGGCAGTTGAAACTGGAAGGAACTTACATTATTGAAGTGAAATTCACAGACGTTACCCACAAATAGAATACTATAGAATTAGGTTAGTAAATATGTTAGTCCTACGGCTTTTCCTGGAGAGGAAAGGCCGTTTGGATTTAAAAGCAATTGCTAAACCAGTTATCCATCATAAAACAATTCAAATGCTAAAAATCAAACACGTTTTTACTGCGCTAATAGCTTTGACAACAATTTTCGAAAGCACTGCGCAAACAAAAAAGATAGCTGTTATTATGGAGCACTATCAGGCGGACAGGTATCTGTTAAGAGACTTTTATGTGATTCAATCCGCTCCAGAAACCAAAACAAGATTTAAAATTCTAGCCAACGACTACCTTAAAAAGATCGAAACTGAAGACTTCAATAGCTTTACCGTTGGTGATAAAGTCGACTACCTTCTTTTCAAGAGGGATTTGCAAGAAACACTGCTGGAGCTTAGCAAAAGCGATAAAGAATATGAAAAAGTCAAAGGTCTATTTCCTTTTGCCGATCAGCTTTATTCCTTTGAAAAGTTAAGCAGAAGAGGAACGACTGTCGAAGGACAAAAGATCGCAGAGCAACTCAATGCAATCAACAAGCAACTGAAAGCATTGACCACCTCGGATGCGGTAAGTCCGAAGTTAGAAACTACTACAGCCATGTTCGCTTCGAACGTTGGTCGTGATTTACGAAAAGCAAACAAAACATCCTTTGATTTCTACAATCTCTATGACCCAATGTACAGCTGGTGGGTACCTGCTACCTACAAAGTAACCGATAGCCTGTTAAATGTCTATTCGAGAAACATCGCTAAAAATGTAAAGGTTCCGGAGACCACTAAAAACGAAGATCCAACGCTTGTAGGAAACCCGGTTGGTCGTGCGGAAATTATCAGAAAGCTAAATCAAGAAATGATTGCCTATACTCCTGAAGAGCTGATTGAAATGGCCAACAAGGAACTGGCATGGTGCGACAAAGAAATGCTAGCCGCGACAAAGGAAATGGGACTAGGCACAGACTGGCGTGCTGCAATGGAAAAGGTGAAAAACACCTACGTAGCACCAGGGAAGCAACCAGAACTCATCGTCAAGCTATACAATGACGCACTGGATTTCATGAAACCGAAAGACCTCATCACCATCCCTCCTCTTGCAGAAGAAACCTGGGGCATGATCATGATGACTCCGCAAAGGCAGCTGGTGAATCCATTCTTTACAGGAGGTAGCGAAATCAGTATATCCTACCCTACCAGTACCATGGATTACGATGATAAGATGATGAGTATGCGAGGTAACAACCCCTACTTTTCAAGAGGAACGGTGCAGCATGAGTTAATCCCCGGACACAACATGGAGTACTTCATGATGCGCAGGTATAATACCCACCGTAACTTTGATACCCCATTTTGGATGGAAGGTTGGGCACTGTATTGGGAGCTACTTCTCTATGATATGGGCTTCGCCAAAACACCTGAAGAACGCATCGGTATGCTCTTTTGGAGAAAACACCGTTGTGCAAGGATCATATTTTCTTTGAATTATCAAGTAGGGAATTGGTCTCCTAAACAATGTATCGACTTCCTGGTGGATCGTGTTGCACATGAGAGGGCAAATGCCGAAGGCGAAGTAAGAAGATCTATTGCGCCATGGACAGATCCGCTATATCAAGTAGGTTACCTAACAGGCGGACTGCAAATTTGGGCACTTAAGAAAGAGCTGGTCGACTCAAAGAAGATGACCTACAAGCAATTCCATGATGCCATTATGCAAGAAAACAGCATGACGATAGAAATGCTTCGGGCCATCTTGAATAAACAGAATTTAACGAAAGACTTCAAGACCAACTGGAGGTTTTATGACCTTAAAAATTAAGAATACTTGCCAGGGCTATAACCGGCCTTGGCAAGGTTTTGAATCATACCTTTAGCCAATTGACTTCACATTTGAAACCTATTTACGCGCTATGCGCTTAATAATACGTCAAAGAACTTGTGTCCGCCTCACAGCAAACAAATATCGCCCCCGTAATCCCAGTTTCTTAACCTCAATTCTTCGGGTTGATACAAGGGTATGGTGATTAAACCAGTTAAACTAATATTCAATGAAAACGTCTGAGGTTGTCCGAGCTTTGTCCGACCATTCGGACATTAATTCGAATTAACGGACCTTTAGTTACCTTCTTTAGAGAACAAGAACTTAGACCGCAGCCGTAACAAACAGGGAACAACTAGGTATATACCTGCGAACTCATTGGGTAAAGGGGTACCTTTTCCCAATGAGTTCGCACTGATATACCTTTGAGTCCCGAAGTTGTGCAAAGGCAGATTCCAGGAACGCCTGGGTAACACTACTCTTCTAGCGGCCTGATAACTTTATTACGAATCATGTAATATATCGGGATGCCAATGAGGGTTATAATTAACCCAGGCCAGGTAAATTTAGGTTTGAATATGATCAACAGGATACAAAAGGCCAGTCCCATCAAAATGTACAGGATCGGTAAAACAGGATATCCAACGGCTTTATAAGGCCTTTCCGCGTCAGGTCTTTTCTTTCTTAGAATAAAGATCCCAAAGATTGTGAGCATGTAAAATCCGACTACCACAAAAGAGATCATATCCAGCAAATCACCGTACTTACCACTAAAACACCAAAGGCAAGCGAATATACACTGTATCCAAAGGGCGAAACCAGGTACTGAATTCTCATTCAGCGAACCAGCTTTCTTAAAGAATAACCCATCCTTTGCCATCGTGTAGTACACCCTCGCACCTGCCATGATCAAACCATTGTTGCACCCAAAAGTGGAGATCATAATGGTCAATGCAATAATCATCGTCCCTGAGCTGCCGAAAATAGCGCTTGATGCGGTAATGGCTACCCTGTCTTTCTCCGCAGAAGCGATCTCTTGCAAAGACAATACACCTGTATACATAAAATTGGTGGCCACATAAATAATGGTCACAATCATAGTCCCAAGAAAAAGGCTTAAGCCAATATTGCGTTTTGGATTCTTAACTTCCCCTGCGATGAAGGTTACGTTATGCCAGGAGTCGCTGCTGAAGATGGATCCTACCATTGCTGCTGCTACCGCACCTAGCGCTGGAATAAACGTATAACTTTCTTTAAGTCCAGAAGGAAGTAATTTGTGCATGTCCCACATGTTCTCCCAGTTGCGTTGCAGCATGGCGCTTTTCGCTGCAAAGAAACCGAATATGAGCAAACCTCCAAGGCTTAGAAGTTTAACAACAGTGAAACTTGTCTGTATATTCTTTCCGCTTCTTACACCGCGGGTATTTAGAAATGTTAAACATATAACGATTACAACAGCAAGGATCTGCGCAGGAGAGATTACTACGAAGCCAAGATCAGCGAAAACGAGGTCTTCACTAAACATCGGAAATATATAGGCTGTAAACTTTGCGAAGGCAACCCCTACCGCAGCAATGGTTGCGGTTTGAATAACAGCAAAAAAGCTCCATCCATATAAGAAGCTGATCAGGGGATTGTAAGCCTCCTTCAAATAGACATATTGTCCGCCGGCTTTTGGAAACATTGCGCTTAATTCTCCGTAGCAAAGTGCTGCGGCTAAGGTCATGAAACCAGTGATCACCCATACCAAAATCAGCCAACCAGAGCTACCAACATTTCTTACAATGTCTGCACTTACAATGAAGATTCCGGAGCCGATCATACTGCCGGCTACCAGCATCGTTGCGTCCATTAAAGAGAGGGAAGGTTTGAAAGATTTAGTTGGTTCTGACATGTAGGAATGGTTTAAGTTCGTTCCAAAAATAGAAGATTATACACCTGCAAATTCGCGGCGATTAACCAACGTTTTACTATTATTGATAATTTGCTATATTAGATCATGACGCATTTCTATCCTCTAGTTTTGTTGCTCTCCATGCTTCTCCCGATTGGGAGAAGTGTTTGCCAGGCTCAGGCAAGCTATACGGATCTGCAATTTGATAAAAGAGTGGCTGATGCACTTCGTTATTGCAAAGCAAAGAACATGGATACTGCCTATTGTATTCTTGTAGATATGGGTCTACCTTCAGGCAAGAACCGTCTGTTCGTCTACGATTTTCGAAATAATAAAGTCATTATTCGAGGTCTTTGTGCTCATGGAAGTGGCGGAGGCAGTACTCCTTTTAAAACTGTTTTCAGCAATAAGATCCACAGCAACTGTACTTCGCTAGGCCGATATAAGTTAGGTGCAAGGGCACGTAGCAAGTGGGGGATCCATACGCATTATAAGCTGCACGGGCTGGATAGCAGTAACAGCAACGCTTATAAAAGAGCAGTTGTTTTACATTCCTATTCACCTGTTCCTGAACATGAGATCTATCCTTATGGACTCTTTGGGGTGAGTAAGGGCTGTCCGGTTGTTGCCGACCTCACGATGATAGAAATAGATCGTCTGATTAAAAAAGGGGAAAGAAATATGCTCCTGTGGATTTATAACTAGCAGTCTATCAGTGCAAGCTTCACAGCTTTTTGTAAATTGCTCAACAACTCATTTATAACCAAATATGCTATGAGATTTTCTTTTCTCTCTTTCCTCCTACTGTTGATTCAAACTACCTTTGGATATGCGCAGCAAGTCCAACCTAAGGTTCATAAGCTTACCTGCGACTATCTGACCAACCCTATTGCCGTTGAAGACTTGCAGCCCAGACTAAGCTGGCAATTCGCATCTCCGGCTAAAGCAGCAAATCAACGATCTTACAGTATATTGGTAGCTAGCAGTCTTGCACTGCTGAAACAGAATAAAGGCGATTATTGGAGTAGCGGCAAGGTCAATTCCAGCAGTTCTACACACATCACTTACCAAGGAAAACCTTTAACATCCAGAGTCAAACTTTATTGGAAGGTTAAAGTATGGGATACTCAAAATAGGAGCTCAGAATGGAGTCCCGTAAACGAATGGTCTATGGGCTTGTTAAAACCGGAGGACTGGAAGGGAAAATGGATTGGCGCGTTTGAGAACCCTTATCCGGATTCAGCCATTACTTATCCATCTCCCTTTTTTCGAAAAGAATTTGTAGTCACAAAAGCGATTAAAAAAGCAACAGTACACATTAGCGGTCTTGGTTTCTATGAGCTATTATTAAACGGTAAGAAGGTTGGGGATCAGGTGTTGGCGCCAGCGGTTACTAATTACGACAAGCGACCTCTGAAACACCTACTCTACCCATACGATGACCAGTCTACACAACGTGTGCTTTACAACAGCTTCGATGTTATGAGTTACCTCAATCAAAAAGGTAATACTATTGGCATTCAGCTTGGAAACGGATGGTACAACCAAAGGGATCGGAGAGTGGAGGGTGATATGTGGTATGATGCTCCAAAGCTCATCTTCCAACTGGAAATTACCTATGCCGACGGAACCACTAAAATCATCAGTTCAGACACAAGCTGGAAAACTAACAGCGGCCCTTTATTGCACGATGGCATTTTCACTGGTGAAAAGTATGATGCCCGTTTGGCGCTTGGCAACTGGGCTCAAAACGGTTATAACGCCCTTCAATGGAAACAGGCAATATTGGTGCGACCTCCTTCCGGTGAGCTGCATTCACAGACGGCTCCCTTTGACAAAATTG
Source organism: Pedobacter sp. (assembly GCF_037719805.1). GTDB lineage: Bacteria > Bacteroidota > Bacteroidia > Sphingobacteriales > Sphingobacteriaceae > Pedobacter. The sequence goes on from NZ_JBBJLZ010000006.1 coordinate 162,767, forward strand.
TAAGAACGTTAACACCAACCTTTCAGGGCAAATTAAAGGACTCCGTTTTTCTTTATCATTTAGAAGAAACCGTTTCAGGTTGGGCATCCATCTCTGTAAATGGTAATGCTGGAAATCGTCTTAAAATACGCTATATCAGCGAAGAGGGTGAAGACTATGGACAATATGATACTTACATTCTAAAAGGTGGCGGTACGGAGCATTGGGAGCCAAAGTTCACATGGCATGCTTTCCGAAACATCGAGGTGACTACAACAAACGTAAAACTTGATCAACAGAGCCTGGTGGTACGTGACGTCCACACGGCAGTACCGATTACCAGTTCCTTTGAATGCTCCAATCCATTTTTCAATCAGATTAACGCCGCTTATCTGCGAACACAAAAGGCCAATTTTCATGGAAGTATAAGCAGTGATTGCCCGCATCGCGAGAGACTAGGCTATACAGGTGATGGGCAGGTCAACATGGAGAGTGCATTATATTCTTTTAATATGACCCAATTCTATAAAAAGTGGTTCCTGGATATGGACGATGCAAGAAACAAAAAAACTGGCTTTGTAACCCATACGGCTCCCTTTGGTGGCGGTGGTGGTGGTCCAGCCTGGGGCTCTGCCTTTGTAATTATGCCCTGGTTATACTATTCTTACTATGGCGATCGTTCCTTGCTCGACCAGCATTATCATGGAATGAAGCAATGGATAGAATATGTGGGAACGCGGCTGGATAAGAACGGGCTGGTAACAAAAGAAGAACCAAATGGCTGGTGTCTTGGCGATTGGTGCACGCCCACTCAAATAGAAATTCCGGAGGCCTTAGTAAACACTGCATATTATTATCATGTCACAGATCTGATGTCTAAGGTGGCCCAATCGCTTGGTAAAACGGAGGACTATCAGTCTTTCCTTAGCACGGGCAAAAAGATAAAAGCTGATTTCAATAAAGCATATTACAATTCAGACAAAGCTTCGTACTGGGAAGGCCGGCAAGGTGCAGATGTATTCGCAATGGCTTTTGGACTGGTACAAGATGACCACTACAAACCAGTTTTTGATTCCCTTCTAGCACACTTGGAGAAACTTAACTATCATTTTGATACAGGTATTTTAGGAACACCCTTGTTGTTGAAAGTGCTTGCCAATAATGGGAGGCATGACATTATCTATAAAATTATGAACCAAAAGGACTTCCCAAGTTTCGGCTACTTACTAGATAGCAAAAACAGTACGCTTTGGGAATCCTGGAACGGCGATGGTTCCAAATCACATCCTATGTTTGGTAGCGTGGTAGAGTGGTTTTACTCTGGTATTGCGGGAATCAAGATTGATCCTTCGAGCGCAGGAATGCAGCATTTTATAATAGCGCCACAGAACATCAAAGAGCTGAACTATTGCAAATCTTCTTACAACAACTTGTTTGGAAAAATTCGCTCGGAGTGGAAACGTGACGATAAAGGGAAATTGCACATACTAATTGAAATTCCTGCAAATACCTCCGCCACTTTTGTACTGCCAGAGGGTAAGCAAAATATTAAGACCGATACGGGCAGGCCGAACGTAGTTAGAGGACTAAATAATGCCTATCAGGTTGAATTTCAATCGGGACTACACGAGTTTGACGTATTCTAGTTTCAGTCAGCCGCCTTTATCGGGCTAATTTTGACGTTTGTATAATTAACCGCTCCGTGTTTCGCGTAAAACCATAAAAAGCCGCCTTTCTGTTCAGGTGTCCGATTTATAATGCAGCGCTTATCATCGATAGAAACATCAATGATGTCATCTTTGACTATAATATCGACTTTAATTTTTTTGTCAAGACCTTTAACCGCTCTTATCATCGTATTACCTAAGCTAACGGTCTGACTATTGGCCGAAAAGTTCAATCGGTAACCGCCATCAGCCCGCTCTCCGGATCTCAGGACCAAGCCATATTCCTCTGATAAGCTTGTCGGCTCCATATCCATTGTAATGCGGTAGTTCAATGGAAGTGATTCAGCATGCACTGCTCCTACCCCTTTTGTTGCATTGATGGTAAAACCTTGCAGCCCGTTTATGGAAGAATAAAGATCTGCTTTAAAAGTTAAGTTAAGTGCAGCTCCGGTTTCTGGAATCATTTCCTTTGGAAAACTGGAGTTTAACGTACCGTCTTTTTCTTGCGTTAGCTCGCGGAAAACTGCATTACCACCAAATCTTTCTCCAGTATTATCTTTATTCTGATCTCTTGAAGGAATCCAGCCCGCAGCAATTCTTCTGCCGCCGGTAAAAGCCGCAGTCTTTACTACATTTGTCCACGCCTCATTAATAGACTGGTATTTTGGTTCCTCCCATGGACCATAAGGACTTTTTGACTTTACATAATAGGTGTCGCCATTGTCGCCATAAATCAGGTAGTACCAGCCATTCCATAAGAAATAATCAGGGCATTCCGGGACTGATGGCTGACCTGTTAGCACGGGATCGAGCACTGTCCAACTTTTCAAGTCTTTCGAGGTTAGGTGAACTATGGCTCCTCCGGCATGCTGCAGTGCAGAATTCTCTTCCCAACTGGACACGAACAAATGAAATTCACCGGTCTTTTCGTCAACAAAAACCTTTGGATCCCGGAAGTCTCGTTTGCTGTAACCCGGTGCTGAAGTATAAAACGGATTGGGCTTTTGTTTATCAAAATGAATGCCGTCCGGACTAATAGCATAACTCAACTGCTCATTTACCTGACCGTCTTTAATCAGCCTGGTGGCATAAAAGGCATAATACTGTTTCTGGTAGTATACTATTGATCCTGTGCAAATAGATTTCTCCCACTCTTCGTCAATGCCGAGTACCACGGGTTCCTGCGTCCAGGTTTTTAAATCAGTAGTAGTACTCAAAGCCCACTGATGACCACCCATACCCTTTAGACTTGCGTGATGAGCAGAATCTAGTAGCCAGTAGAATGAGTATTTACCATCTTTAAAAAAAGGCATACAGTCGCCTACGAACAGATTTCCCTTTGGCCGCCAGTATTGTAAATTCGTAGTGCTTTGTATCTTAGGATCGTATTTAACACCTAGTTGGCCTCTACCTATTACGCTGATGAAAAGTAAGACTAGAAAAAAAAGGTATCGTTTCATCTACAAAGGGTACCTGTTAAATATCCAAAGTGAACCACTACCGAACTCCCTTACCATATTATTAATCATTTTGGCACCACTTTTCCAACGTTTTACAAGATTTACCTGCTGTATTTCCAGCCTTTCTTTAATGTCTCTATTGGGCTGATAATAATCTGTCATCCTTGCTTTCATTGCCTCCTGAACCACTTCTATACTTCCACTGATTAATAGCTCCGGATTGCTTTTAACCAGATCAGCTAATGCATCTGCAGTACTGGCGGTGTAGTAAGGACAATTCCAGTCGTGGCGATAAGGATCATCACCTTTGACATTGACTTTCTGCAATGGAAGAGATATGTCTTCTACAATTTCGGCAATTGCATTGCCAAATACATTGGAATATTCCAGTATAAAATGATTCCACCAACGCGGATGGTGCGGAAGTTCCTTAAGCAAGGTATCACAAGTCATCACACGGACCGGGTAGTCCGGATTATTAGGATCCATGATGACTAATGATGTCCCATAGTGCCCTTCAATCTCCGAATGCCTGCTGCAAATTACAAAAAACTGCATTTTGTCAACGCCGCTCCCGTGCAGTAAAGCAGTGATCTCTTTTACCTCAAGCAAGCGTTCTTCAAGAAATCCTCTTTTGAATAAAACATGTAAGTTGCCCTCGGCTTTAGCGATACAGCGCTTACTGTTCTCATCAAACACATTGCTATTGGCAGGCCGACTAGTAAAATGATTTCCACTGTTATAACGGACTTCCTCGGAATCTACTGGATAAGTACTAATGTCGGCGGTATCACCAGCGTCAGTTTGCTTATCAGGCTGAACCGATCGAAAAGGAACATGCATCTGCTCACTATCCATTCTACGGGCAAGATTGTATATTCTTTGTTCCGAGGGAGCAAAAGATGGGTCTCCATTGATTGGATCAAAGTAAACATGCTTCATACTTCGCGCTAAATGGCGCGCAATTCGTGAATTTTCTAATAATTTTTGAACAGGATGTCGCGTATTAAGGAAAAAATCCCTTAATGCATCATTTGCAAGGTATTCCTCCAGGGTCTGATCGAACTGAAGAAGGGTTTTTTCTTCATGATCCAGTACCCATGTACGCAGAAAACGTTGGATTTCCTGCTCGAAAAAGTGATTCGTCGCTTCAGCAACCTGTTTTACACGTGAGCATTGTTCCATAAAGTCTGTAGATAGAATATTTGAGGTTCCGAACTATCAAATATAACAGTTGTTTCGACTTTCAAGAATAAATAAACAAGTTTCGCTGCTATGTTATGTCATTTTATTTTTTTACCCGCATTAATCACTGCCTGGTTAACTTCTTTGACCTTGTCGACGTCCATTTTCTCAAAAGCTCGGTCGTAAGTTAACAATCCGTTTACCTCATGTTCCACATCTGTGGTCTGGGTGTAAACAGAAACACTTAAACCCTTATATTTCATTAACTGCTCCACCTGATCCATGAGCAACGAATACTTATCCGTGAGTGCAGCTTTTGAGGGCTGATAATCATAGGCATTATTTTCAACTGGCCACATGTGCCCCCTAACGAACAAGCCAACACCTCCAAACTCTCCCAATGAGGCCGCTCTTTTAGCATCCGGTACAGAAGCATCATTCGGACCGATGTATATGTGGGTGTCGACAAAGTCACCGTTCCCGGGATCGCCATAAGCTTTCTGATAACCTGGATTGTTGTTAAACCCAGAGTTCCCATTGACCAGTCTCGAAGGATCATACTGTTTAACCCAGTCTGTGATCTCCTTCACATCAAAGGCTCCCCAGTTTTCATTGAAAGGTACCCAGGCAATAATTGAGGGAGAATTGTAATGATCATCCATCACCGCTTTAAGTTCTTTCCTGAAAACGGATCTGTTTCGGGCGGTGTCTTCATGCTGATACCAAATGGCGGGCATATCTTGCCACACCAATATACCAAGCTTGTCTGCCCAATAATAGAATCGCTGCGGCTCGGTTTTCATATGCTTCCTTATCAGATTGAATCCAGTCCTCTTCGTAAATTCTACATCGTACTTCAGCGCCTCGTCCGTTGGAGCAGTTAAAATGCCATCTGGCCAGTAGCCCTGGTCTAATAGTCCTACCTGCATTTCAAATTTGCCGTTGAGTAGTGGCCTGACCACACCGTCAACTTTACCCAATTTAATATCGCGCATTCCGAAATAACTGAGAACTTCATCAGTTACCTTGCCGGATTTATCTTTTAAAGTCAATTTAAGATCATACAGGAAAGGCGAATCTGGCGACCATAGCTTAGGATCTGCAATAGGAATATAAAAGGCTTTCCCACTCTCACCCTGCACATTTGCAACTACTTTTTTTCCATCAAGCGCTGCCGCTGTAACGGTGCCCTCCTCGGCATTTACCAAAACTTTCAGGCGATTGTTCGCCAGGTCTGGCAAGATGCGGATATTCTTGATGTAGGTTTTACTCACCGGTTCCAGCCATACAGTTTGCCAGATCCCTGAAGTATAAGTATAGTCGCCACGGGGGCCATTTTTACCGGAGGGTGTGCGACCATCGTTTGGATCGTGCGCGGAAACCACCAGCGTATTAGTGCCAGATTTCAGAAACTTAGTGATGTTAATACTGAAGGCATCATATCCGCCAGCATGCGTTCCGGCCTTCTGGCCGTTAACAAATATAGTAGCATCATGGTCAACGGCATCAAAATGAACGATCACATCTTTGTCCTTCCAAGAGGTGGGTATAGTTACATTTCTCCGGTACCACATGTTGATTTCCTGTTTCCTTTCAATGCCAGAGATCACCGACTCGGGACAATAGGGAACCAAGATCTTTTCTGATTTACCATCGAATGCAATAGGCTTTACCGGGTTTAGGGCTGAAGCGACCCCTTTACCGCCAATATAGTCCCATTTACCATTCAGGCACAGCCAATCATTACGTTGCAACTGTGGTCGTGGATATTCTGGAAAAGGCAAGGCAGATTCCATTGCTTCTTCAGTCCATTTTGTGGGCAGCTTAGGTACCTGAGCTAAAGAATTCGCTATGCTTCCAATGCCCACAAGGAAGAAAATAAAGATTTTGGTTAGGTTATTCATTTTAATAAATTTCATCTATTTCATGCTAAGGGGAATATTATATTTCACTCTTACTGCCTTCCCAAGCTGCATTCCTGGTTTCCATTTAGGCATGTATTTCAACAAACGAACCGCTTCTGCATCGAGTAATTCATGAACGGAGTTTACCACCTTGATATCACTTATGCTACCATCCCTGTCAATTACAAAGCTTAAATTTATGATCCCTTTCGGGCGAGGACTCAAGCCTTTAGGATAGTGGAAATGGCTGGCAATGTATCGATAGAACCTTTGCATGCCGCCCGGGAATTCAGGCTGCACGTCCAATATGCCATTTAAGACAATTGATTCTCCTTTCTCATCCCAACTTTTAGAACTTAACGTCCTGTCTTTCTCGTAGCTCGTGATGGTCCGAGTCTTACCATTCTGGTAATACCAGATAAATTCACCATCCTTAACTTCAGGATTCAGGGATAATAATGTCCCTGTCATTTGCACCTCTCCTGTATTGTAATGATCAGTAATCAGAAACCTCCCCTCTGGGGTTTTACTCATTGTTCTGAAATAAGAGCTACCAGCTCTTGATGTTTCTTTCCAGTCAACGTCATAGTAAACGGTATCTAATTGCTGACTGTATCCTTGAAAACTTAAAATTAGCAATAGAATTAGAGTGATGACAGAGCGAAGTTTCATAATTCGAATATAGAAATATATTATATTTACTTGGAAAAAAAGATTAACCGGTAAGCGAATAAGCTTCAAGTCGAAAAAACTCTCCTATAAGCGTTGCTCAAACCTATTCTAACCAAATACTCGATGAACAGATCAATAATTTTAATGCTCTCCTTTACGCTCTTGTTTTGCGAGCTAAAGGCTCAAACTTATCAAATAGAGGAATTAACTAAGCCCGAAAAGCTGCTTCCTACTATTTCCAGCTCCATGTTATTTAAGAACGTCGATAAAGATTTCGTCAAACTTTCCGTATCGGATAATCTTGTCGACTTAGGGACTCACCCCGTTATTGTAGGTTATTTAAGGGCTTATCAAAATCATTATCCCATCACTATTAGCCCCGATATTATGTGGCTAATGATCTCCAAAGGCTTTTCCAATCACGTAAACAATAGTCCTGAAAAGTTAAGATCTATGATCGTAAACTTTGATGGAAAACAAACTTTAACAGTTAACCGAAATGATAAAGAAGTAAGAGACATGGCGGCGTTTAACTGGGAAAGCATTTTTCCGGAATTTGCAGAGCAAATCTCAGGCTTTACCGGGAAAGCGTTAGTAGATAACCTGACAGCTGATTTTAGCACAACAACTCCAACTGCTAGAGTTGCAAGCCAGATTACCATCATGGAGTCGATGAAAAGTTTTACCCCTACCTCGCCACGGGCGGATTATCGATCCTATCAGCAAAGGAAATAAAAGCAGGTAAAGGAGTTTTTAAATTACCGATAGGAAACTATGATGATAAAGACTATAAGACAAGGACACTGCATTTGCGAAGGTCAACCTTCAAAGAAATAAAAAATGTAAATGATTTACCTAAAGAGCTTTCCAATGTACCTTTTCTAGTTGAGGTACGAGATGATTTTGGAAACTTGAAGCAGTCTTTTAATATGGAACTGTGGGCCGGTTTTATGGGCATTATTCAAGATCCAAAATCATTCAATGTAAAGCCTGAGATAGGCTGGGCGGTAAATAGAAAGTCCGAAAACCTAATTAAATAACAAATTACTCATTTAAATGCTTGTTTCCCGGTTCATAGACGTACTTAAGATAATAAGCGATACGTGGGATGCTGTTGCTACAGCAAGCGCGCACGGCGGTCTTAATCATTTGGGGAGTCACATTGAATTCATTTGCCCAGTAGCAGATCTGATCTGACTCTGAGCAATCCAGCAGTAAGTCCGGATTCTGGGGTTTACGTGCAATTGTTTGCATAACTGTAAAATTAAAAGTTTGAGAAGTTTATAACAGACGGCGTAAGTAATTTGGTTTTTTAGTTTTACCACTCTGGGAGCTTTCCTTCGCCTTAACTTCTGATTTACCTTTATTGTCGTTTTCTAGTGCTGAGTTAGAAGCTAATATCTGAATAGAAGCTTCTTCCTGGGGGTTGCTGGCTTTCATAATGGAATATTTAGTTGACTAATCAACAACCCGAAGTTGTTTTGGTTTCAAAAGCTGTTAAAACACGTATCGTTATCAGTTGTTAAGTAGTTACCACATATCACTACTATTGTCCGCGTGTTATACCTGTCCGTCAAATGCACTTCTATCCCTTGAATTCAACAATCCCGCCGGTACTGTCAGTTCCCCGGTACTGAAATCAATAAGGCCATTACTTTCTTCCTCAATATTAGTTGCCTGGGTGTAAACATCTCCGGCAATGTCCCTTTTCCTTAATGCATCTTTATACTTCTTAATTTGCGTAGTTCTCTGTGCATCGTCATTAGGCCCCCCATAACCCACGAACCCAAACCCGCCCCATTCACTAACCAATAATGGAACTTGCTTTCGGTAGAAATATGGATCTCCAACAACCAATGGAAATGCGGTCACTCCAATCTGCTTACCCATTACCAATTCATCCAACAAACGGTCCCAGGTCTCTGCTTCAGGAGTGTACAAATGGGCAGTTAACAGGTCGCTTTTTAATCTCCCTTCGTAAGAGATGTGCTGCCAGCCATCATTATCAACTACCAGGAATTGCGGATAGGCAAGTTTCATATAGTGGTACATCTCTATGATGTAATCCCGGGTTTCTTCGTTATGAGCGATATCCTGTGCACCCCAGTCTTCGTTGTAAAGGCTCCAAATAATTACTGAAGGGTGCGTAGCTATTAGGGAAAGCATTCTTAAGAGCTCGGCTTTATGATTCTCTCTGCTTTTTACTGTAGAGCGGTGAGGGCTCGGAACTTCTACCCACAAAAGCATTCCTAATTTATCTGCAAGATTATAGATCCTGGGATCGACACCTGCAATATGTATTCGTACAAGGTTACATCCTAAAGCCTTCATCGCATACATATGCTTCTGTATCTGGTCATAGCTCGCGATTCCCGGTTGGTAAAGGATGCCATCAAGATAGGTTACCTTGTTATTTAAATAAATGCAACAGCCCCTTGCTTCTATTTTCCGTAACCCAAAGTAGGATTCAATCGTTGATCCTCTTCCCTTCGAATCAACTAGCTCTGCAATTAAACGATAGAGATGTGGCGTCTCGGGTGACCAAAGTTGTGCTCCGGGAACCTCGATCACGAGCCTTTGCTGCTTTTGTCCAAGCGCTAGCACTAGCGGGTATTCATCACTCGCAATCGGAGCGTCTAAGGAAGGCTTTTGATGCTTTTCGTATACTTTCAATCTTATCGTATACTCCCCTGGGTCATGAATGCGGGTGCTTACGCTAAACCGCACCAAATCGTCTTCTACAATACTAACCACACCTAGGCGAGACCGCAGGCGGTTCCTTTCTACTGCTTCAATCCATACACTGCGCACCGCACCACTATAGGTCTGATACCAGATTCCGCCGCGTTTATAAACAGCCGATTCTTGTTTGCCACGGGTGTTATCCGCGTCCATCGAATTAGCAACCCGCACAGTAAGCCGGTTAACATCCTGTAACATAGCCTGGTCTAGCTCATAAGAGAAAGAGGTATATTCCCCCATATGAACTTCTTCTCCTTCAATTGTTTTTAATGAAAGACCATTTAACCATACCCGGGTTTCATAACCACATGCGCCAAATGTCAGCTGCATGATCGAACAATTCTGGTCGTCCTCATTATCAAACACCGGGAGCGGAAATTCTCTTTCATACCAAACCACAATCTTGTCCTGCCAGGAGGGTTCGGATGGCTGGTGCTTCAGCAGTTCGCTTTCTACAGTGCCAGGCCAGTTTGCCGTATGGCTGTACTCATGCTGGATGTACCAGGTCTCACTCATTCCCTTATCTTCCGTATCAAGTGCAAAGTTCCAGTCACCGTCCAGCATAATGAAGGCATTCGGACGAATTACCGCGCGAGGTAGCGGATTTACATACTCTTCATCATAAAAGCCTTCTTCTCTTCCTTTAGTAAGGCTATAATTTAAATAACGATCCGTTTTTTTCTTCTGCATGCGAACTGATATAGGGCAATATTTACCTGTAAACAACTATTTGAGAGCTCCGTTTTAATAATAATACAAAAATGTCCTGCGATTTGTTCACAGGGGTAGAAAAGTACTTACTGGCCAGGGATAAATACCCATTGTGTAACTTCCTAAACCCGGCAGCCACATCTATTGTTAACAATGAAATCAAATACCTCAATGGCAATTTCTGAACGACGTTTGCGAATCTTCACCTGGCACATTCACGGCAGCTACCTGTTTTTTCTTTCGCAGGGCAACTATGACATTTTTATTCCAGTTAAGCCGCAAAAAACAGAGGGCTATTATGGAAGAGGCGAAACCTTCCCTTTTGGTCCAAATATCATTGAAGTAGATGCCCAGGAAGTTAGAAACCTTGAATTTGATTTGATCTTGTATCAGACAGATGAAAACTATTTGGTTGACCAATATGAGGTATTAAGTACCGCACAAAGGGAGTTACCTAAAGTCTATCTGGAACACGATCCACCTTGGGAACATCCAACCAATGCTAAACATCCGGTCACAGATCCAGATGTCAGTCTGGTGCATGTTACCCATTTTAATAAACTGATGTGGGACAATAACGGTCTTCGCAGTCAAGTGATAGAACATGGAGTAACGGACCCAGGGATGAAATATACCGGGGAACTTGACCGGGGAATTGTTGTCATTAACAATCTCCCTACCAGGGGCCGCCTGTTAGGTCTTGATATTTTTAATGAGGTTCGCAAATACATTCCGTTAGATCTAGTCGGAATGGGCGCAGAAGAATACGGTATGGAAGAGGTTCTTCATCCTAACCTGCCTGATTTTATTGGTCGGTACCGGTTCTTTTTCAATCCTATTCGCTACACCAGCCTTGGACTTGCTGTTTGTGAAGCCATGATGATAGGGCTGCCAATTATTGGATTGGCAACTACCGAGATGTCGGTAAAGATACAAAATGGCTATTCTGGATACGTCAGCACCAATATCGAGTTCTTAATAGACAAAATGAAGTCCTTACTCACCTCCCCTACTGAAGGGATGCAGCTTGGTGTAAACGCCCGGCACACCGCGCAAGATATGTTCTCTATCACCCGCTTTTCTAAGGAATGGGAAGCACTCTTTCATCAGGTAATTTCAGAAAACAAATTAAAGCAGGTTCGTAGTGCCTTCTAGCATTTCTTCGGCTTTGCTGAAAACTTTGCTAAAGTCCGGATCACGGGTCCAGTCTATCGTGTAATGAAGTTGCGTATTCATTGGACCCCATCTTTCTGGCTCACCATCCATACTGATTACCAGACTAGGCGTTTGCAACGCCGCAGCAACATGTGACACTCCCGTACAGTTGGAGAGTAGCAAATATGCTTCTTCAATCAATGCCCCAGCAGCTCCAAGACTGGTTCTCCCTGCTAAGTTTATTGCATCACATTCCATTTTGTCAATCACTTCGCTAACGATTGATGACTCAGAATCGGTGCCGGTGACAACCACTTTCAAGCCGGCCCGGACACACAAATCGCCAATTGCAGCAAAGTGGGCTGTAGGCCATTGCCGCCACGCTCCCCTCGACCCAGGATGGATACAAACGTATTTCTTCGACTCAATTGCGAGCTGAAGGTTTTTCAAAGAGAGATAGTCTGCAGGATATAATGGAAACTCTAATTGACCGCCTGCTACTGGAATGCCAAAATGTTCCATGAGCAATAAATGTCTGTTAACTTCGTGCCCAAAGTTCGGGTACCGCATAAACTCTTGGGACTCCTCATCCTGGTCCAGCGTATAGCCCAGTACTTGACCAGCATTCAGCCCCTTTAGCACATCATTAACAATGGTTCCATTGCCTTGCATTTGAATTATAAAGTCAAAGCCTGCTGTATTCATCACTTGTTCGAAGTTCAGAAACTGAGCAGCTACATACTCTTGTTCAGGTAGTCCGGGATATCCTGGGAAATGAATGAAGGCATCAAAATATTGTGGGAACCTGCTTACAAGCGACTCTGCCCATGGCAGACCGATCAAGGTTAATTCGGCGTCTGGGTATGCGGCCTTTAATAGCCGGATAGCCGGGATGGCGCAAAGCATGTCGCCAAGCTGCAGCGCTCTGAAGATGGCGATCTTTTTCTTATTAAATGATATCATTAGACATAGAAAACACGATACTTCACGGCACCATAAATCCGCCAATAGACGGAAAGATATGGAATGAGCAACGATGTAAAAATCATTTCAGCCACCTGGCTAAGTCCTTTATGTCTATTTTGCAACCGTTGATAGATCAGCTTCCCAAACAGGAAAACAAGCACAGTTGCCCATGCCCAACCAAAAATCTCCTTGCCACCAAAAAACAAATTGTGCAGCAGCAGGCCAGTTGCCAGAAGAATTAGATAGTACCCTAGAATAGGAACATGTAGGTTACTTTTAAATAAGCCGGGGTATTTACTATAGAGCAGGGCATCAAATCGCCCTTTGTTCTGTTCAAACAGACTAACTCCCCACCGGGCCGACCTCACTGGATGTACCACAACAGCAGATTCTAGTTTTACTATGTTGATCTCGTTTTCTAAAAACTTAAAATGAAGGTCGCTGTCCTCACGCCAGGCAGCTCGGAAGGATTCGTCAAATCCTCCTGTTTTCTTAAGGGCTGCTTTAGTACAGGCACAGTTTGCAGTAATAAAGCTAGCGGTTTCAAGATTGGCAGTGTTAAGGGCAAAATCGGTAACCAATTCGGGCATTGGAACAACTGTTTTACCTGAAAAGGCAATTAAATGCTCCCCATTATAGTTGCTAACTATTTCGCTCAACCAATTGCTCTTCGGCAGACAATCGTCGTCGGTAAAAGCTACGAGTGGCGCAAGAGCCTGAAGCCATCCCAGATTTCGCGCAGAGGCTGGTCCACCTTTCTTCCTGGTAGATAAAAAACGAAGCTTGAAATTACATTGTGCCGCATATTGTACGACAGCAGTTTCCGTTGCTTCGTCCCGGCCATCGCTCACAACAATCACTTCATAAGCGTCTTTTGATAAAGTTTGATCGTTTAAACAAGTCAAACATTTACGCAAAAGCTCCTTCCGATTGTAAGTTGGAATAACTACTGTTATGAGTTCCTTTATCATTTTTCTCAATTATGTACGAGCCAATTACTAACGCATCAAACGGGGAAGTCCAGAAGCAGGCAATGGCATCTCTGGGACTGCATACCACCGGCTTTCCTAGGGTGTTAAACGAAGTATTGACCAATATCGGCACGCCGGTTATCTTCTTGAAAGCTTTCAATAGCGCATAATACTGAGGGTGCTGAAATTCATTCACAGTTTGAATCCGTGCTGTACCATCAACATGCTTTACCGCCGGAATCTGACTAGCCTTTTCAGCAACCACATCATAAATGAAAAGCATAAAGGGAGACTTTTCTGCATTCACAAACCACTCGGCTGCATCTTCTTCAAGTACCACAGGGGCCACAGGACGAAAGTCTTCCCTATCTTTGACATCATTTAGACGGGTTTGCATCTCCGGGGAAATAGGTGAAGCGAGAATTGACCTGCTTCCCAATGCTCTTGGCCCGTATTCCATTCTACCTTGGAACCATCCTATGATCTTGTCTTCGGCTAACAGCTCTGCAGTTTCAGTTGCCACATCATCCATTTTTCTATAAGGGATCTTCGACCATTTTATAAACTTTTCGATTTCCTGATCTGAATATTCTGGTCCCCAATACGCATGGTCCATGACGAAATCCTTCCCAGAAGGTTTACGCTGTTCTGTGTCTACAAACATGGCGGCCCCAAGTGCCGTACCAGAGTCGCCAGAGGAAGGCTGCACCCAAATATTTTTAAAGCCTGATTTATCCCTGACTCTGGCATTACACACGCAGTTTAGTGCTACGCCACCCGCCATACAGAGGTTTTGCTGATTCGTTTCTTTTTGTAACCAACGGGACAGGTCTACCACCGTCTCTTCCAGTACAAGTTGAAGGGAATGCGCGATATTAAAATGATGCGCCGTAAATTCTTCTGACCTCAATCGCGCCGGCCCAAATCTACCTTCGAGATTCTCATTCGAAATGGTATAAAGGCCTTTTTCTCCCCTAACTATGATCTCTCTGAAATCAGCTACAAACTCTGGTTTCCCGTAGGACGCTAATGCCATCACCTTATATTCGTCCGAGGAATGTAAAAAGCCCAGATGGCTGGTAATCCTTTCATATAACAGACCCAGCGAAGTAGGCATGTTTACCTGACCAATTCTGGTCATACTATTATTTTTACCTATGCCATAGGTCGTTGAGGCAAGTTCACCCCTCCCGTCCAACGTCATGATGGCCGCGTCGCTGAAAGGCGATGGGAAATATGCACTGGCTGCATGTGCAATATGGTGCTCTACAAAATGCCATTCCCAATCTTTAGTGGAAGATCCATAGAATCTTTGTTGCAAATGGTGTGGATATCCATCTACCAGCTGCGCCGGTGCATTCAGTATAGCCGAAAGAAACAGGCTATCCCAAGTCGCAGTCTGCTGATCCGCCGAAGGGTAAAATGGAATTTCCACTGTTGAGTTTCTATCTGATGATGCCACCAGCAAGCTGGGGTCAAAAGAATAGGCAATGTGATCAACGTCAGAAAGATGTATTCCAGCAACGCTAAGACAGTAATCTATAGCATGAAAAGGAAGTTCATAAGTGGAAAAGGGAATGGGTCGTTTTCCATGCTTGATAAGGGTAAAACGCTCATCCTCTGCGGCTGCAAGGAGAACACCATCTTTAATTATACAGGCTGCCGAATCATGGAAGACTGCATTAATACCAAGTATGTACATAAAATGTATGGGGCTTTTCGCAGTAAACCCTTGAAAACAAGCTTTTGATTTCAAAACAATCAAAACAAGTACTTCGCTCAATTCCACCGTATTTGCCCGGACCGTTCTATCCCGCTTAGAAGAGCTAATTTCATGGAAATTGGCATCCTTTGGCTTTTTTCCGTTCTAAAAAAACAGTGTCCTATCACGTACTATATACCCTAAAACACGTATTTTCCAGTAGAACAAATGAAGCGCTTCTCTGGTTTTCTAGGCCGTAACCACATAAGAATGAATAAAAGGATAGCATTTATAAGTGATCACGCCTCTCCTCTCGCCGTTTTGGGCTCTATTGATAGCGGTGGTCAAAATGTTTATGTTGCCGAACTGGCTAAACGACTTGCGGAGACTGGTTTACTAGTGGATGTCTATACGCGTAAGGATTCCGAATCATTACATCATGTGGTTGATTATGCGCCAGGGGTTAGAATCATTAATATCCAGGCAGGACCTGAAAAGCACATCGCAAAGGAATTTCTTTTAGAGTTTATGGGAGATTTCTGCAATCATATGCTCAAGTTTATTGAGAGTCAGGAACTAACGTATGACTTGATACATGCTAACTTCTTTATGTCAGGCCTTGTTGCCATGCAATTAAAAGCTAAACTGAACATTCCCTTTGTAATCACTTTTCACGCATTGGGCAAGGTTCGGAAGTTACATCAAAAAGAAGCAGATAAATTTCCTGAAGAAAGAGGGGCTATAGAGTCGGATATTGCCAGGACAGCAGAGCGGATCATTGCGGAATGTCCACAAGATCGTGACGATTTAATTGAACATTATCAGGTAGACCCAGATAAAATCACCATTATACCCTGTGGATACAATCCTGATCAGTTTTACCCGGTTGACAAAGCGCAATGCAGAGAGCGACTCGGTCTGCAGCCTAACGATAAAATTATTTTACAACTTGGCAGGATGGTTCCAAGAAAGGGAGTTGATAACGTAATTGAAGCTTTTGCTAAAGTTTGTAAGGAGATTCCTAACGCTAAACTACTGATTGTTGGTGGGGAGTATATCGCCGCTGGTGACGCTGAACAAGATGAGCTTGCAGAATTAAAGAAGCTGGCGGCCACCTTGAATGTTTCAGACCGAACTACATTTGTTGGTCAGAAAGACCGGGATGTATTGCGATACTACTATAATGCAGCTGATGTGTTCGTGACTACGCCATGGTACGAACCGTTTGGTATTACCCCACTGGAGGCTATGGCTTGCGGCACGCCAGTGATCGGATCAGATGTAGGAGGAATTAAATATTCCGTACAACCAGGAATAACGGGATTATTGGTCCCGCCTAAACGTTCTGACGCTTTAGCAGAGAAAATTATAAGTCTTATTCAAGATGAAAAACGCTGCAATCAAATGAGTAAAAATGCGATAGCGCATGCGGCAAATCATTTTACCTGGAGGGGGATTGCTTCAAAAATGGCAGACCTTTATCAGGATTGCTTTTTAAATAGGGATTTGGACAGTTCCTCGATCATCAGCCAAGCATTCAGAGAAGCGTCTGAAATCTCATTGCGTTCAGAGAAAGAGTTGTCTGGTGTTATCGCCAGGGCAGCTGATGTGATCAGTTATGCGCTTAAAAAGGGTTCTAAGATATTAGTATGTGGTAACGGCGGAAGTGCCGCTGAAAGTCAGCACCTCGTGGCCGAGTTAGTTGGCCGCTTTGAAATCCCGGAAAGACCCGGACTTCCGGCCCTATCTTTAAATTCTGATACTGTGATTTTAACGGCATGGGCGAACGACTTTGGCTTTGACCAGGTATTTGCAAGGCAGGTACAAGCCTATGGTAAACCAGGCGACGTGCTCATTTCGTTTAGTACCAGCGGCAACTCTGAGAACATTATCAATGCGATTTCCGCGGCAAAAGACGCTGGAATCAGCTGTATCAATTTACTAGGAAAAGATGGGGGTGAGGCTGCAGGTACAGGGCTGATCGACATCATCGTACCCTCCAAGAGTACGCAGCGCATACAAGAGGTACATCTGCAGCTGGTACACTTGCTTTGTACCCTGGTAGAAATAAAATTGTTTAAAACCCGGCCGAGCGCTACGTTCGAAGCCAAGGTTGCACCTTTAAGACAAGTCAGGCAGTCAGAAACGGAGCTTCCAGTCCCTATAGCAAAGTACTATGGAAACTCATAAAGCAGTATTTCTTGACAAAGATGGCACCCTTATACCAGACATCCCCTATAACGTTGATCACCACTTAATCACAATAAGTGATGATGCGGTGGATGGGCTCAGGCAATTGCAGGGCGCCGGTTATAAGTTAATTGTAGTTACTAACCAGTCTGGAGTGGCCAAAGGCTTGTTCAGAGAATGTGATTTGATTTCCGTGCATCGGAAAATCATGTCTTTGCTGCGAATTAATGGAATCATCTTAGATGGCTTTTATTATTGTCCGCATGACAGTAACGGAAAAGTTGAGCGCTATAGGATGGCCTGCGACTGCCGTAAACCGGAACCCGGAATGCTTAAAAGAGCCGCTTTAGATTACCAGCTTAACCTTGAGGAAAGCTGGATGATCGGAGATATTTTAAACGATGTTGAAGCCGGAAACCGGGCCGGTTGCAGATCAATACTTGTTGATAATAATAACGAAACAGAATGGCTGGAAGGGCCCTTCAGAACGCCACATTACACTACCCAGACGATAAATGAGGCATGTGACCTCATATTAGCTACAGATAAAAAACATGAAGCAAGACTTTCCAAGGTTAATTAAAAAGTTTGAAGCCAAAACTATATTAGTGATCGGCGATATGATCGCAGATACTTATTTATATGGCGAATGTACACGGATTGCGCCGGAGGCCAGCATTCCTGTAATTGACCTATCAGACAAAAGGACTTGTTTAGGTGGTGCGGCAAACACGGCAGCCAACTTATCTGCTATGGGCGCTAAGGTACTATTGGCTGGACTAACCGGTGCAGATGCAGGTAGGGAACAGCTAGTTGAGCTATTGAAGGATTTTAAAATAGAGGAGAAATATATTGTTGCCTGTAAGGATAGATTCACATTGGTTAAAACTCGGGTTAGCTCAGCAAGCGGCACAATAGTTCGTTTTGATGAAGGCTCTACCGGAACGGTATCGGGAGCAAACTTGTCAAAACTGCTAAATAAAATCACGCTGGCACACCACATTTGTGACGCTGTTGTGATTGCGGATTATGGAAAGGGAGTAGTTACAGATGAGGTGATCACCTTGCTTAATACCTTACAGGAGGACAATCGAAAGTTTTTAGCCATTGATTCCAAGAACCTTGAAAAGTTTGCTGTTTTGAGACCCGACTTCGTAAAACCCAATTACAAGGAGTTCCTCGAATTAATGAAGTACCCAACCAGTGCAGACAGGTTAAATCAGATTAAAACCTATGGGGGGGACATCTGCAGAAAAACAAATGCAAATATTACTGCAGTCAGCCTTGATAAGGATGGCGCTGCCTTTTTACAAGACGGAAAGCTGATCTGCAAAGCAGCCGGTGTTCCGCTACAATCACCAAGCGTTAGCGGCGGCGGGGACACTTTTGTGAGCGGTGCAGTCTTATCACTACTATGTGGCGCACCGGCTCAGATGGCACTCGAAGTGGCAATGTCGTCAGCGCTTATCGCAATTCAAAAGAGCCATACTGCAACCTGCGATAAAGCTGAACTGCTTCACCTGTACCAGCATAAGCAGAAATTGCTAAGTGTTGGCCTTGAAGAACTCTGCGACTATTATCGGGCACAAAACAAAAGGATCGTATTTACGAATGGATGCTTTGACGTGCTTCATAGCGGTCACGTTCGTTATTTAAAGGGTTCTAAAAAGCGGGGAGACGTGCTGATCGTTGGTTTGAATAACGATGACAGCATCAGACGTCTAAAAGGCCTTTCCAGGCCTATTAACACGTTAAACAACCGCATCGCAGTTTTAAGTGAGTTAAGTTGCATAGATCACATTGTAAGCTACGGCCAACCTGCAGATGATACTCCAATTGAACTTATACGGCGGATCAAGCCTGATGTATTCGTTAAAGGCGCAGATTATAAGAACAAGTTTATGCCAGAGCTTGCCCTATTGAAAACGCTTAAAACTAAGGTCGTGCTGCTTCCATTAGTGGCCAATCAGTCCACTACAACGATCATCTCAAAAATCAGGTCTTCAGAGCCGGCAGTAGAAAACAAACCATATGTGCAATGACGGAATGGGCGGCCTGTAAAAAGATACTTTGTGTAAGGGCGGATAACATGGGTGATGTACTCATGTCCTCGCCTGCACTACGAGCCTTAAAGGAAACGTTCAACCCTTCTATTACGCTACTGACTTCAAGTAAAGGAGCTCCAATTGCTCAGATGGTGCCTTATGTGGACGAAGTGATTACTGCAGATTTACCATGGGTTCAAACTGACACTTCTTACGGAGGCAGAAGTATGTTAACCCTTATCGACCAGGTCAGGGAGGGTCATTTTGACGGTTGTATCATCTTTACGGTTTATAGTCAGAGCGCTTTGCCAGCAGCAATGTTAGCTTCGCTTTGTGAGATACCTCTAGTGCTTGCTTATTGTCGGGAAAACCCTTACCAACTCCTTTCCAACTGGGTAATTGATAAGGAACCGTATAACGTCATTACCCATCAGGTAGCGCGTGATTTAGCACTGGTTAACGAAATAGGTGCGCGAACCAGCGATGAGACTTTGGCAATAACAGACCTTGTTAAAAGTTCAGTAGTAAGCGACAAGCTTAGTACAATAACCGGATTGCGGTTCGATGAATACCTTATCCTCCATCCTGGTGTATCTGAAGAAAAAAGAAGGTACCCACTGGAATTATGGATTAAAGCAGGCACTGAAATTATGAAGACTTTTAGTCTACCTTTGTTATTATCGGGTAATCTGGAAGAGCGACCCCTATGTGAAGAAATCGCGAGAGGGATTGGCGAGGGCGCCTTTGTGGTTGCTGGAGAACTCTCCTTAGCGGAAATGGTGGCTCTGGTCAGACACGCAAGATGTTTATTAAGTGTAAACACGGGGATCGTTCACATTGCGTCCGCAGTTGCCACTCCTACAGTCGTACTTTACGCGAGAACAAATCCTCAACACAAACCTTGGAAAAATAGATATGTCTGTTTGGAATTTAGTATAAATGAACGGTTGAAGAGTCGCAACCAGGTCATTAACTTTGTTAACCAGAGCATTTATTCAGAATGGGTTCCTTACCCTTCCTCCTTGGCAATAGTATCCGCCGTAGAGTCCCTTTTAAGCGAGAAGGGTGATGATATTATTCTAGCAAAGTAACTGCAGAGACCCAGTCTTTATGCTGACAATTACCACAAACTTTCTCTTTAGCGGCAACAGGACCAGGGTCTTGATACCCGCAATAGCCGCAGATCTCCTGATCAACAGACTGATGCATGTCGGAAGACATATCCACATCCCATTCTGGTAACACCGACAAACCCGGTTTAGGGTTTTCAGCGGCAAGTATACTAAAGGATCCTCCCGCTTCAAAATACAAGCGCTTTACCTCGCCTAAATTACTGATGCTTTCAGACCGCAGCTGTGAAAAAACACGGTCTCTACTCACCCGGGTAGACATCATAGCCTTAGTATCCAAAACACCATCTTTGACCAACATGTTATATTTGTCTTGTGTGAAGGATTCAAACTTCTTGTTGGTTGACGCTTTTTTTGCTATTAAAATCTGGAAGGTAATGATTACTGCGGCAATGACTACCGCAGGTAACAATCCGCGGTCAGGGCTCATAAGCGGCACACCAATCGCAGCAGCAAGGGACGTAACAGCGGCCATCTCATTTCTCCCAAGCTGCGTAGACATCCTTTTGCCCATGAGCCGCAGGGAAACCATCAGGATCAAATAGATAAATGCGACCCTAAATATTACTTCCAGATAAAAGTGATAGGGAACGTCTCCAATTAATATCCGGTGGATATCGCTGAATTTAATTTCGAATTCTTTCATTACTTCTTAGCGATTACTGCGGGTGTCCATTCATTTGCTGTACAGATACTACAAGCATTATTAATTTCATTTATTCCGGGAGCAGGGTTACCGCAGTGGCTACACACCATGACGTCTTTGATTACGGACAAATCTGAACCGCCTGCCTCATCTGCAGGCGGGAGCAGTGAGAGGCCGGGTCGGGCTTCGGGATACTTGAATATTGAAAATAAACCGTCAGCTTCAATGTAAACGCGCCGAACCTCACCCAGGTTGAATATCTTTTCAGCTCTTAGAACAGCTGCCATCTGCTCACGCGACATTTTCATTTCCAGCAATTCGGCTGCCATCATCACGCCATTCTTTACCATTAACCGCTCCCTTCCCTGAAGTAAACGTTCAAATTTTTGACTTTTAAGACCGAAGTAGTTGACCCCGCGCTGAAAGAAGAGCGCACAGATCAACACCACAAATCCTTGTGCCAGTCCCTTATCCGGTACCTGCATGGGAATAGAGATGATTGCTCCCAAAGTAAGCATAACCGCCAATTCGGAAATTGTCAACTGACCACCCATCCTTTTACCCAGCAATCTCAAGATCACCAGCAGGAACAGATAGATGATTATAGTTCGTACTAATACTTCTACTAAAAACAGCTCCGGCGCTGTGCCTAACAATATACGGTGCCAATCCAGCCAATGTATCTCTTCTTTTTTCATAATGTTAAGGCATTCGTGTTTAGACGGAGAGTAATTACATTGGGATGCACTTTCTTCATTACAGGCAGTAGTTTTTGCAGTTCAGAATTTCCAATATCGCCAAGAAGTGTTATGGAGGTATCTGATACCGACGAAATCACCGTCGGATACTTTGATAATATGCTATCCGCTTGCTGTTTCATCGCCAAACTAGATCCCAGTCTTACAGGAGCGATCGTTAAATAATCTTCCACACTGTCAATCACATGTATCGTACTGAGCTTTTGTTTGACCAACGCTATTGACTTCGGCGTCGGACAGGTCCCAACCAGCTTCACTGTTGCATCCTTAACGTAAAATTGGACACCTGCAAAATTTACGTCGTCTTTCGCTTTAATTGTGATGTCCGCTTTGATCTCCTGATCCTTCGCTTGCCCACTGCAGCTCTCCATTAAGAGAATGACAAGGCACAACCCGAAGACAGCTTTCCAGCTGCTTAATATACTATTCATAATTAGATGGCTATTATAGTTTACTAACAGGGATTACAGAATGCAGTTTAGGGTGATTTAAAATCAGGTATTTGGCGGGTATTTCAGGTACTTTACCACCCGCAATCGAGATCCTTGAGGCTTAGTTATTCCCACGAAACCTGAACTTTAGAATCAACATTACAATATTCAAGGCTAAGGAAAGGAAATTCGTGCTGATGATCGCAATATCAGACTTACTGAAGCCGTAGTAGATCCAAAGCGCATTTCCACTCATCATTACAATGAACATAAATAAAGAAACGTCCCCTGCTTTCTTCTTCTTAAGTGTAGTAACGATTTGAGGAATTATGGAGGACGAAGTAAGAATCCCCGCCACTATCCCTAAGATGTCTATGAATTCCATTTGAGTGTTTTTCAGTTAAAATTTAAATCTGTGCTGTTGCTTTTCCCTTGTGGTCCCAGTGGTCTTTTACGGTTTTCCCTTCAGCATCGAAAACAAGTCGCCTTGCGTACCGCTCCCCTTGGATCCGTCCTGCCTCGTCCTTTACTCCCATAAATAACAGGATGGGTCTTCCCTGCTCATCAGTTTTAAAGGCCAGGTCGTATCGCTTAAACTGAACTTCAACCATTGACGAAGGTTCGTAGATCTTATTAAGTATCTTTAATACGGGTTCTTTTAATGCGCTCATAGATTGGACATTGTAGTCTAAACTTTTCAGTTAACAACTTTGATCGCAAATGGTTCAAGATTTGAAACTTTAGCTTATTGGACTTAATTTCAATAGGTTAATAGACTTTAAATGTATTTTCCTATTGATGCTTATCCCTGTTCAAGTTCGTTGAAGTAGCTACGAACTTTTGACAATAAATCTGAATTTTTGACATTGCAACTGAAATCTTTGCAGAAGACCTGTAAATTTTGCAGTCAGTCTCGGCTTTTTTAGCGTTGGCATTCCAGTTGCTATACCTTAAGCGAACAGACGTTCAGATAAAAAGTTTAATTAACTAATAAGTTTAAATCATTAACTAAAATTAAGGAGGACAGACCTATGACACTGGTTAAATTTAATTCCGAAACCAAAAGAAATGGCAACTTGCCAACAATTAACAATGTCTTTGATTCCATTTTCAATGACACGTTTTTTACTGACCGCATGGTAAGCAGAGTACCAGCAGCTAATATCAGTGAAACCGAAAATCACTATCATGTTGAACTCGCTGCTCCAGGCTTGAAGAAAGACGACTTTAAGTTAAAACTCGAGCGCGACTTATTGAGTGTTTCAGTTGAACACACTTTACAGGATTCGTCTGAGGATCGCAGCTATAGCAAACGTGAATTCAGCTACAGTTCGTTTATTCGCGGCTTTACCCTACCGGAAAGCGCCAACCCGGAAGCGATTACCGCTAGATATGAAAATGGCGTATTATGCATTGACATAGCTAAGCGCGAAGAAGCTAAAATGGTAAGTCGCCAGATTGAGATAAAATAATCTAGGTTTCAATTCAACATAAGAGCCGCCTGGAATCCAGGCGGCTCTTATGTTTACTGCGCTGACCAGCATTTAATAAGGGATACGTCACAAAGCTGAGACCAGCTAAAAATAAATCAAGAAGATAAGTATTAATCCATATCTTTCTCGCCTACAACTATTAGTATTATTAATGAAGAAAATCGAGAAGGGTAATGATAATGATGCTAATTCAATAGTTAAACAAATCAGAGCTGATGACCATTACTATAGGTCTATCATTGAAAACAACTCATTTTATGTGATAAAAACTGACCTTGAAGGGAAGTACACCTATATGAATCCGTTTTTCTGCCAGAAATTCGGCTTAGAGCCGGCTGAATTGTTAGGTACACCGTCACTCGATCTGATTATTGAAGAGGATCACCAGGCGTGTATTGACACGGTTCAACAATGTTTCATTAACCCTGGTCAATCACATTGGGTGATCTTGAGAAAACCTCACTCTACTGGAATTCTATCTACTCAGTGGGAGTTTAGAACGGTTCCGGACGAATCTGGAAATTCTTTCGAACTGCTTTGTATAGGACACAATATCACATCACTGATCATGCGACAGCAGGAGCTGCAAACCTTGGTGAACGTTACTGCAGAT
This sequence comes from Pedobacter sp., assembly GCF_037719805.1. Taxonomy (GTDB): domain Bacteria; phylum Bacteroidota; class Bacteroidia; order Sphingobacteriales; family Sphingobacteriaceae; genus Pedobacter. The sequence goes on from NZ_JBBJLZ010000006.1 coordinate 187,187, forward strand.
CAGAATAAAAAGTTAATCAACTTTACCTACATCATCTCACATAATATCCGTTCTCATGTCGCGAACATCATTGGCATCATTGACCTTAACGATGATGGCAACGAGCAGGAGAAGGACATGAGTTGGGACATCATTAAAAAAAGCGTAAGTGGTCTTGATGCAACAATCCGTAATTTAAGCGATGTTATAAACATCCAGACCAATACCAACTTACTGATCAAAAAGATTTATGTGAAAGATGAAATTATCAGGATCATAGATAGCATTAGGATACTATTTGATAAGGCTAATGCCAAAATTAGCTACCATTTCGAGGAGTCGATATTTCTCCAGACTAACCCAGCCTATCTGGAAAGCATTGTGCTTAATTTGTTGACCAATGCGTTAAAATATAAGTCGCCCCACAGAGCTCTGGAAGTAGACCTTAATGTAATCGAGCAAGATGGCTATAATATTCTCATTTTCAAAGACAATGGTGTTGGTATTAACCTGGAAACCAACGGCGAAGAGATCTTTGGAATGTATAAAACATTCCATGGAAATGCAGATGCAAAGGGCCTGGGACTTTTTATAATTAAAAACCAGATTGAAGCGCTCGGAGGCATGATAGAAGTAGAAAGCACGCTAAATGAATCCACAACCTTCAAAGTGTTTTTCCCGGTCGACAAGTCAATTAATGCATAAAATATAAAGGCCGCCTCAATTACTTGAGGCGGCCTTTTAAATAGGATACTAGCTGTTATTGTTTCTTAGCCCACCATAATGGGGTAAGAACTTCGTCTGGCCCACCTAATGCAGCAACTGCCTGACTGTAACCTGCACCATTAGAGTTCTTCAAACTTGCAGGATACCTTAAGCGCTGAGGGAAAAACTTCAAACTGCTGGTCATGTAGGTAGCAGTAGTCAGCGCCGGTAGATTTGGTAAAGGATTTTCTATGGCCGGGTTCTCAAAGAACGGTAAGCCCAATCTTCTTTGATCATTCCAGGCCTCCAACGGCAACCATGGTGTTTGCGCAATGAATTTTTGCGTGATAATTTTAGTCAAGAGATCGTTTTTAACAGTACCGCTCTTGTAAAGGTCATTCTTTGGATACAGAACGGTAGTCGTACCGGCTGCATTGGTATAGCCGTCAACATAGTTCATGGTACGACTTGCAGGAGGCTCTGTGGTATGGTCCCAACTAACAGATGTACCAACACGGTTATAAGCTGTTGAAGCAAGGTATTGTCCAGCTCTTCCCTCTTCACCCCAATAGGCTAAACTCGAAGTAACACCAGCGTTGTATGCCGCTTTAGCAGACATGGGAACCGTCCAACCCCGCAAGGAAGCTTCGGCCAACAGGAAGTAAGTTTCCCAAGGCGCAAAGAAAATACGGCTGCTCGCACTGGTTCTGAATTGGTTAGCCAGGCGCGGCATAGTACCTTCAAAAGCACGTACTTGATTCCTTGTACCTTTAACACCCCAATCACCTGTGTTTGAGGCATTATAAGTAAATTTAGCATCAATTACTTTTACAGTTGCACCGGCATCATTAACCAGGTTTCTAACCGTATTTCTGGCATTATCCGTAGAATATGAGTTGAAATTCGGATTAGTGAAATCACCTGGAATAATAAACGTTTTGTAAGCACGTGGATCTATGGTATTAGGTAGACCGTCAAACCAGTAACCTGCAGAAGGGTTGTTTGTTCTAGATGTAAAATGCTCATCCAACTTAAGGCCCATGTAGTTTGCTGGTTTAATGTAACTGTGATAACTTGTCGCCAACTGATCTTTTGTTTCGATACCGCCTAATCCTAAGTAGAGATTGTACAACGTCGCTGAAATGAACTGTGCATTCCACTCCCGGCTCATAACGCCGGTCAAGGCATTCCAACCACCTAACTCTCTCACCTGGAAGGTTTCTGCCATTGTAGTTATGTACTGACCACCTGCAGCTGCATCCTGAAATTCAGTTTGTGCTTTGCTGGCATCAACTTCAGAAAGACGCATAGCTAACCGCATTCTTAATGAATTTGCATACTTTCTCCACTTGGTATAGTCATTTTGATAAGCAGGATCCAGCTTTTTCAACGATTCTGTAGTAGCTAGATTAACATCCAACTTCGCGCTTGCATCTTTCAACTCCTCCAAAAGGTAGTAGTATACATCTTTGACTTCGTTGAAACTTGGGTTCTGTACCTGGAAAGCCACCACTGGAATCGGACCAAAGTTGTCAGACATTTCACTCATCAGGTAAGCACGCCAAATGCGGGAAACCTGAATCAGGTTATTAGTGTACGCTTTAGTATTTCCAGCAGTAGTTTGCTCATTAGCGATCTGGATACCCGTGTTTACGGAGTTAAGCCAGCCGGCTACCTGATTGTAGTAAGCGTTAGACCATTCATCATTATAGGTACCAGAAGAGATACCACCGTTACTGTGCTGGTGACCTGCAGTTTTCCAATAGAGCACAAATGCCCGTTCAGCAACGTCAGGATTCATCTGCGCTTCAGTAATGGAGTTGTTCAGGAAGTATTCAATCTGGACCTGTTCACCGTTCGCCACTAAAGGGTTCACGTTGGTGTCTTCAAATTTTTTGCAGGAGGCGAACATTAAGGTTGCTGCCAGTAGCATCGATGAGTTTCTTACAAAGTTTTTCATCATGATATCTTTTAAATTGTTTTTCATGTTTAGTATTAAAAGCCAATTGTCAGGTTAAACAGATAGGTTCTTGTAGTTGGAGAACTTAAACTTTCAAAGCCTGTAGCATTGGTTGCAGTATTATATACGGATTCCGGATCGATTCCGTTCATGTCTCCTGAAATTAACCACACATTATTTACAGTAAAGCCTAATTTAGCACGCTGAACAGGTGATTTTGCCAATAGGCTTTTTGGTAATGAATAGCTTAACTGCACATTTCTCAAACGTATGTTCGTAGCATCATAGATGTTTTCTTCTGAAATACCAAGATTTCCGAAACTATGCACCTGTGCCCAATACAACTGAGGACTCACCGCCGTAGTATTCACTTCATAACCAGTAGCAACCTGACGCACCCCTGGCACTACAAACGCCTCACGTTGCCCGTTTGGCGCCGTGATTGCTGCAGTTCCATTCTCTTGCATGATCGCATTTGATGCAGAGAATATTTGTCCACCGAAACGCGCATCTACCAGGAACGACAAGCCGATCCCTTTATAAGCGAAAGAGTTGGTCACACCCAGTAAGCCTGTGGCCTGCTGATTACCTAACCTCACACCTTGTTGACCAAGACGAGGGAATCCATTTGCATCTAAGATCAATTGTCCATTATAAGGACTGGATGAATCTTCCACACGCAAGTACTTGCTACCATAGATCTCACCATATTTCTTTCCAGTTTCTGCATAGATCTGTACATTGTCGTATCCACCTAAACCGTAAAGGGTAATTCCATCTGTAATTGCATTCACCGTGTTAATGTTGGCGGAGTAATTCGCAGAGAGATTCCAGTTTAAACCTTTTTCACTGGTTAATATTCCTGCGTTGACCGTAGCTTCAAATCCTTTATTTTCAATATCACCAGCGTTAATCTTACGACTGCTGTATCCGCTTAACGGATCCAACGGAATGTCGATTAGCTGACGCGTAGCATTTGACTTATAATAGGCAACATCAAATCCAAGGCGGCTGTCAAAGAAACGCATCTCTGCTCCTACTTCGAATGACTTAATTAACTCACTTCTAACTGTAGGATCAAAATAAATTCTTCCTCTACTCGCAGTAGTTCCTCCATTCGGATCCTTTCCTACATTGTAAGCATTGTACAATTGATACGCCGGAAGGTCGTTACCCACCTGAGCATAAGATGCGCGCACCTTACCAAAGCTCATCCATGCAGGCAACGTTCCTCCATTTTTAACGATCATTTCTGAGAACACCAATGACGTACTTACTGAAGGATAGAAATAAGATCTGTTCTCTCTGCTCAATGAAGAAGACCAGTCATTTCTCATTGTTCCTTCTAAGAAGAAGTATTGATCATAGTTTGCCTGTATTGATCCGTAAACAGAATTAATCTTTTTTCGGTCACCTTGCTGATCAACTGTTGGGGCGTTAACGCCGTTGTTTATTGCAAAGAAATTCGGCACGTTGAACTCACCAGAGCTTGCAGACAAATAATCCATACGCTGTGACATTAGGTTTCCACCTAACGTTGCTGCACCACCTACCTTGCCGAACAGATTGTCCTTTGTGGCCGTAAACAACGTACTATAATTGGTTTCTGTAAAAGTTCTTTTGCCTTCGCTATAACGTCCATTTCTAACGATAGGACTTCCTGCGTAAGTCAGGTTCTCGTAATTCGTGGTATAGATATCAGCTCCTCCACGTATTTCAGCGTTTAACCAGCTGTTAAATTGGTATTTCAAAGATCCACTCATTAAAAAGCGGTCCCTGTCATCTTGGTTGCGGTTATATTCCTGGTTCCAGTAAGGGTTGATCTGACTGCTTGAACCATACCATAGCATATTGCCTTGATCATTAGTAGCGGCACTAAAATCCCGTATGTCCAAAGAGCGAGGCATAGTATATAGTGTACCGAAAGAATTTTCTGTTCTATTACCTCCAATTGGACGATTGTTTGCTTTTGTGTTACTGTATTGAACCTTCGTGTCAGTAGTCCAACGGTCATCGGCACCAAACTTTGTAACGCCTCTAGCAGTTAAGTTATTACGCGTTAGCTTAGCACCTGGAATTATACTCGCATCATCAGAACGGTTATAAGAAGTATAAACCGAAGTAGATTTGAATTGCCTTTGAAACGAAATACTCTGATTTAATGAAGTACCACGGTTAAAGTAGTTTTGAACATTGTCGTACGCTGCTAATGGGCTGGAAACACCATTCCATTTCGGCAAACTTTGTCCTTCAATACGCGGCCCCCAACTTGTACCATCGAGCGCTGCAAAGACACCATTAGATCCTTGTCCAAATTCATTTTGCATGTCTGGACCAGTAAATATGGTTTCGATACCTACAGAAGTCGAGAAATTAATCCCCAGACCGGCTTGAGCGGTACCCGACTTTGTAGTAATTAAGATGACACCATTACCTGCACGGGAGCCATAAAGTGCCGCAGCTGTTGGACCTTTAAGTACAGAAACGTTTTCTATATCTTCCGGATTTATATCAGCAAGACCATTACCGTAATCAGGGTTAGGATTATTGAAATCATTGTTGTCTGCACCTGTGAAATTACTTACCGGAACACCATCAACTACTACAAGAGGCTGATTGTTACCAGTTAGTGAATTGTTTCCACGTAACGTGATTCGGGAAGATCCCATTGGACCGTTACTTGACCTTGTCACCTGTAGACCAGCTACTTTGCCTGAAAGCGTGTTCACCAGATTGGGTTCCCTTGCTTCGACGAGTGTCTGTCCTTTCACTTCCTGAACGGAATATCCGAGTGACTTCTTTTCTCTTCTGATTCCTAAGGCAGTAACGACTACTTCTCCAAGCGTATTTGCATCGTCTTGTAAAACGATATTGATTGTTGCCGCCTCACCAATGGTGGCTTCTTTGACAGCGAGGCCTACATAGGTAAATGTGAGGATAGCGCCTGGTGCGGCCGTAATGGTATATTTACCGTTAACATCCGTTAAGGTGCCATTTTTTGTACCCCTCTCGATCACGCTCACCCCCGGAATGGGCAAGCCTGAGTTGTCTGTTACAGTACCTGTAACTGCTTTTTGTGCAGAAGCCGACATTGCCAGGAGGGTAAATAGCAATACGCTTAAACACTTTAAATAGATCTGTTTCATTTTTTGGGATTGAAGTTAGAAATTGGTTGTTATATATATTGGTTGTTCTTATTCGCTACTTAAATTCACAATTGTCCATTACGAGGATCGCCGCTCCCAACAGTTCAGATTCAGATGCAATCTTAGATACCTTGATCTCTGTATATTCTGCAATCCTTGGGATGCAGAATTCATTGATCGCCTGATTTATTGGAGCCATGATGATTTTTTCTGCTCTTGCACCACGACCACTTAGTATAATTAGCTTCGGATTCATGATATGAATCAGGGTCGACAATCCTTTTCCGATAAGGAATGCAGCCTCAGATAATACATTTACTGCTAGCGGATCTCCCGCGTTAGCAGCATCAAGAAGATGGTCTCCAGGAAGCTTCGATTCATCCTCGAACAGTCTTTCCATACTTGAATTTACTCCAGCGGCCATCTCTGCCCGGGCACGTTCTACCTGTACCAATAAAGAGGTGTCCACTTCAAGACAACCCCTTTTACCACAGGAACATAATTTATTACTTTGCGATAATGGGATGTGACTAAACTCTCCGGCAAGGCCACTGTGACCTCTAAAAAGCTTTCCATTTACAATCATGCCTAAGCCGATGCCCCAGCCGATGTTAACCACCATCACTTCCTTTTCGCCTTTCCCTTGTCCAAACTTTAGCTCTGCGAGTGCAATCAAACTGGAGTCATTGTCGATAAATACCGGCAAGCCGATCTCCTTTTGGAGGTAAGCTTTTAGATTTTGCCCATCCGGAAGCTTGAAAAAACTGTGGTTGATGCCATTAACTGCATCAATAAAGCCGGGCATACCTATACCGACTCCAAGGAGGTGATCAGGAGAGATTCCGGAACGTTGTATGTGGCCGACGATAAATGGAACTAGTTTTTGAATTGCAGCCTTGTCTTCTGCTAGCTTTAGCGACATCACTTCAACAGGATGCTGTGGATAATTTAGCATATCGTATATAGCGATCTGGGCAACCATTTGATCGAGGGCCACAGCTACTATATATCGTTTTTTATCTTGATTTAATAAGAAGCCAATTGCCCGGCGTCCTCCCGTAGAGGGAGCTAAGCCATGCTCAACTACATAACCATCAGCTACAAGATCGCTGATTGCTGATGTGATAAGGGGCACACTCTTGCCACTCAAAGCACTTAATTCCGTAAGCGTGAGCATTTTGTGAACGTACAAATGACGTAACACTTCCTTTTTTAAAAGTTTATATTTTTTACTGGATGCAGTCAATGTATAACCGGTTAGCGGTTCAAACTTAACGATTATTTAGGATAAATAGAGATACTTAGTAATTTTTTCTTTAAGATAGGTAGGTCTTAATGATAATATGTATTTGTGTTTGGTGGTAAGGGCGTGCATCAATCACCCACTTGCACCCAAACCAAAACTCGATACTACTGTAGCTTGAAATCTACAGCATTCGTATCTCTTGAGTTAGGCCCTATAAATGCCTTAAAGTCTCCCGGTTCAGTTACAAACTTCAGATCCATATTGTAAAACTTCAATTCTTGCTCTGTTATCGGAAAATCGACACTAGTGCTTTCTCCAGGCTTCAAATGTATTTTCTTAAATCCCTTCAGTTCTTTCACCGGCCGGGTGCTCGAAGCCACCAAATCGCGGATGTAGAGTTGAACAGTCTCCATACCTTCGTATTTACCAGTATTCGTCACCGTAATACTCGCTATTACCTTGCCGCCTTTTTTCAATAAAGGACTACTGATCTTCATATTGCTGTAAGCGAAGGTCGTATAGCTTAACCCAAAACCAAAGGGATAAAGCGGATCATTACTTACATCTAAATAATTCGCTTTGAATCGAGTGAACCAGGGATCACTGCCCAGTGGGCGACCAGTAGTTTTATGGCTATAGTAAATCGGTACCTGACCCACATTTTGCGGAAAAGTTGCAGGCAGTTTTCCCGAGGGGTTAACCGTTCCAAAAAGGACATCAGCGATTGCTCTTGGAGCTTCAGTCCCACCAAACCATACATTTAATATTGCGGGGACGTTCTCACTTTCCCATTTTATCGCTAATGGCCTGCCTGCAAATAAAACCAGGACTACGGGTTTCCCTGTTTTAAGCAGCGCTGCCAACAGCCTTTTTTGCGTTTCCGGAATCTCAATGTTGGTTCTACTGCTGCTTTCACCAGACATCTCCGATGCTTCTCCTAAGGCAGCTACCACGACATCCGATTGTTTAGCTATCGCAACTGCTTCTGCTATGATTTCACCTTCCGGCCGGTTGTCCCTTGGAATATCCCTTCCATGCGCCGTACCCCAGGTCTGCTGCTGAGCATCTGCGATTAAGTTAGAGCCAACTGCATGCAGAATTTTAACACCTGGTCCGGCAACGTCTGTTAATCCTTCAAGAAAAGTAGAAACTACATTCATATCCGCATTTACACTCCAGGTTCCAGGCATATTGGTTCTGGTATTCGCCAACGGGCCGATCAAGGCAATCTTACCCGACTTTTTCAAGGGCAAAATGTTGCCTTCGTTCTTTAAAAGCACGAACGATTCAGTCGCCGCTTTTCTTGCAAACGCCCGATTCGCAGGAGTCAGGATCTCATTCTTTGCACGTTCTTCATTGCAATACCGGTATGGATCTTCAAATAACCCCAACTTATACTTCGCCTCCAAAATCAATCTGCAAGCATTGTTTATTTCTTGAAGGGTTACTTTACCTTCTTGATATGACTTTTTCAAGGTTGTTAAAAATCCTTCGCTTACCATGTCCATCTCCACACCCGCTTTCAATGACAATGCGGAAACCGTTTTAAGATCTCCCAAACCATGGTTTGTCAATTCACTAACCCCGGTATAATCTGATACCACAAAGCCCTTAAAGCCCCATTGTTTGCGTAAAACATCAGTCATCAACCATTTATTTGCAGTAGCAGGGGTTCCATTGATGTCATTGAATGATGCCATCACACTTCCTGCACCCGCAGCTAAGGCGGCTTTATAAGGCGGCAAATATTCATTATACATCCGCTGAAGGCTCATATCAGTCGTATTGTAATCCAACCCTGCCTCTGCTGCACCGTATAAGGCAAAATGTTTAACACACGCCATGATGGTGTTCGCTAACTTCAAATCATTACCTTGGTATCCTTCCACCATCGCTTTTGCAATTGCAGAGCCTAAGAATGGATCTTCACCACTTCCTTCAGAAATGCGTCCCCAACGCGGATCACGGGAAATGTCAACCATAGGAGAAAATGTCCAGTTTATCCCGTCCGCGCTTGCCTCCACAGCTGCGATCCGGGCACTTTGCTTAATAAGATCCAAATCCCAGGTAGCGGCAAGTCCTAATGGAATAGGGAAATTTGTTTTATAACCATGGATGACATCCTGTCCAAATATGATCGGGATTTTTAGTCTGGTATTGTTGACTGCCAGTTCCTGTGTTTTTCTGATTTTTGCAGGAGTAGTCATAGAGAAAATACCGCCAACCTGGCCTTTTTTAATCTTACTCTCTACATCCGTGCTTACCGCCGCACCAGTTGTCGCTTCGCCCCCTGTAACCAGATTTAATTGCCCGATCTTTTCGTCAATCGTCATCTTAGTCATTAACGCAGAGATAAATGTATTCATCTTTTGACTTTCGCTAAGCGCTTTCTTTTGCTGTCCGTATGCAAATGCCACGGTATTCACTAAAAATATAAACAGGAAAAACCTTTTCATTGCTATTGGTTGTAAGTATCGTTATTAGAGTGAACTAACTATTATTTCAATAAATGGGGAGTGATTTCCTTGATCCATATCTCGTATCCCGCAGGCTGCATGTGAAGCATATCCTTTAAAAAGAGTTCGGGTCTAAGTTTGCCATCTGCCGTTTTCATCTTACTGTTCACATCTATATATTTTGTGTTTCTGTAATTGAGCAGATATTCTTTAATGAGTCGGTTTGCGTGGACAGTGGCATCGCTAAATTTAGCGCGGGATGGGCTTTCTTTAATTGATATAAACACAATGTTAGCCTCAGGTAGTCTGTTTCTAATATTTGAAAAGAAAGTGGCCAGTCTATTTAAAGTCTCAATAGCCGAAGTTCCCTCTGCGATATCATTTTCGCCACTGTAAATTACAACCTGCCTGGGTTTATACGGAAATACCAGTTCATTGATGTACATATTGGCCTGTTGTAGGTTGGAACCACCAAAACCCCGGTTGATCGCTTTGTACGATTGATAAAAAGACTCCAGGTTTTTCCACATCCGAAGGGAAGAGCTTCCAACAAATACGATACCTCCGGCTGCAGGCATCTTTGTACTGTCCTGTTTCTTGAAATCCTGGATTTCATTCCAGAAAGGTTTGTTTTGTGCTAAAGCACCGGTTGTTGTAAAGACAATTAAACCGAGGACAATAGTTCTAAATAGCTTCATGATCATCTTTTTTATAATGCCGGACTTGTGAATCTTAATTTCCTGAGTCCTGTTTTAACCTCTGGGCTACTCATAAACAGGTCCCAAAGCAATCCAGAGCGTCCATTTTCAATCATCACCACGATGGGACCCTGGTCAATGCCTAAATATCTTTTGGGATACCAGTTCTTAGTCTCGCTGTAAGCGTCGTAAAACCCAAATTCTCCCCAAACCTTATCCCCTAAGTTCTCATACATATGCCTGATCATCTTCATTGACTTATCTGGAGTGAAAGGATACGAAGAAAGTGCCGCAGTAGGTGTAATTACTCCCAGATCATTTGCAGGACTATGGCCCGAGTATCCATCAACGGAATAACTCGCAGTCAAACCCCAGGAATTTTCGCCGTAACCCTTATAATTCTTAGGATTTTCTTTTGCATAGGCCCAATTGATCAAAGTGTGGTTTTTAGCCTCTTCAAAGTAATTTGCATACTTGTCCTTTAAGCCCGTCGGATTTAAACCAAGAAACGAATACTGAGACCAGAAAAGCGGACCAACGTTGTCTTTCTCGCCATTATGTTTGAGCTTGATTGGATAACCATAGGGTTTGATATCAGTATTAATTCCACCATTACGTGCCCAACCTTCATGATAAACTTCTGGCTTAATCGTATGAGTAGGAGAAGCGGCAGCCATCACATACATAATCAAACATTCATTAAAGCCTGTAACTGCAAAGTTCATTTTCCAGGCAACGTTTGGCGACCAATGCCAATACAATACGTTTTCTCCTTTTGTAAAAAAGTTCCAGTCAATGCCTTTCCATAAGGTATCAATCTGCGCTGCTAAAGCCTTTTCCGCTATGTTTCCGTCTTTGAAATACTGTCGGACGCACAACAACCCTTGAGCCAGGTAAGCAGTCTCCACAAGATCGGCTCCATCATCATTTTTACTAAATGGTTTTGCTTTTCCTGTGTTGCCGTCAATCCAATGCGGAAAAGCACCATGAAAGCGTTCTGCTTTCTCTAAAAAAGACACTCCTTTTTTAAGCCGTTCAAAACCTTCCTGACGGGTAATAAATTTGCGCTCGATTCCTACAAGGATAGACATTACACCAAAGCCAACTGCTCCGGTGGCAACTATATGCTTGTCATTTTGGGGATAAATGTCATCACTATGATAGCGTTCACGTGCAAGCCCGGAGTTGGGTTCCGCACCGTCCCAAAAGTATTGAAACGTCTGTTTCTGTACCAAAGTAAGCAATGCGTTGTCACTTAGATTTCGTTTAATTACAAGCGGATCCTCTACAATCCTCGCTTTACAGCTCGAGAGTCCAGCAATTAAAATAAATGCATAAAGTAATTTCATATTTACATTTTTTAGTCGGACTAAGTAAGCGACTGAAATTTAAAGCCAGCTGTTGAGAATATAATTAAGTTGAAGATCAGAATAATTACTTTGTGCGTGCAAATTATTTGCCTGCAACGCCAAGATTATATAGTGCCTTCACAATTGCATCCGGTAAGACAGTATTGTAAATTCTTATCTCATCAACATTACCAGTCATGGCGGCAAAAGAAGCGTCTGTATTGACAACTTTACCTGGGATTACATTATAGTTTCCACCTACAATGACTTCATTGGGCTCGTAAGACTTGAAAAGGTTGTTGTCTACTCCACGATCAGAATAGGAACCGATATTTACACCATTGCCGAAAATATTAAAACGACCCGTCAAGCCATTATAATTGATCACAATATGCGCCCAGGTCATAGTGCCAATTTTCGGAGATGCATTTGCATTAGCGTTGTCCTGCGTGCCGCCTCCAACCGTTGTGAAAACAGGCTGAATGCCTAGGAAATCTGTATTGGTTGCTGGCCGTGCCTGGGTATTTAAATTGATGTTGATGTTCCCGGTCAACATCCCAGGCCTTGCCAGTTGAAATAACATGGTTCTTTTTGAACCATTGTTAGCGATCTGAACCCACTGACTGATTGTAAAACTTTTAAAGACTTCTGTCCAGAAAGCTGCAAACTGCGTCCCGTAGTATAAATATCCTGCATTCAGGCTTGCAGCTTTGCCTTTAATACCGGCTACAAGTGTGTTGCCGACAGTAGCTGTCGGCGTAGTGGCACTAATGACTTCATTATAATTGTCATCAAAAGGAAAGTAAGCAACAAGATTTTCTTTATATACTTCGTCTGAAGATGCATATCCATCGACTGTTCCAGCGTATTTGCTTGCGTCAACCTCAGGAAGGTTATTTGGATTTCCGTCTTTTTTACAGGCAGAAAAGGCTACTGCCGAGAGGGCGATTCCCAACAGGCAGTATTTTTTATAAGAATGGAATAGTTTCATTTTCTAAAGTTTTAACGGAGATTAATAACCAAAATTCTGAGTGAGCGTACCTCTACTTAAGTCAATTTGCTGCTGTGGGATAGGTAATAAATTATCCCGTGCCGGGTTGAAACTCGTTTTACCCGCGGCTTGCATTGCTGCTCCAGAGATTCCCCACCTTACAATGTCAAAGAAACGGTCGTGCTCCATGGCCAGTTCAATCCTTCTTTCATGACGAATTGCGTCTCTTAAAACAGCTTGATCGGTAGTGGTTACGTTAGGAAGGATATCATTATTAGTACCTCTTGCCCTGGCGCGTACGCTATTTAATGCACCTAAAGCATTGGTGATATTTCCAGTTCCTCCAAGTTCATTCGCCGCCTCAGCATACATTAGAACCACATCTGCATACCGTAGGATCCGAACGTTCATCCACCATCCGCCACGACTGTTGTATAACGACCTGAAAGAAGGATTGGTTAATACCTTTTGATTATACTTTGGATTTGGTAAACCTGTAGGGGTAACCTCACCATAGATTGTTACACCAGGAGTAGTTGCTGTACTGGTATAGAGGATGGTACGTGTTCTTCTTGGATCCCCAGGCTCATAAGCAGCTTCTAAAGCTGCACTAGGCATGTTCCAGCCCCATCCTAAATTCCATTCATTTGATCCCCTTACGCCTTGAATGTTTGCGTATTGCACACCGTTAGTTTCCGGAACTGCCGCACTAGCAGTACCTTGTATCTCAAAAACTGATTCCCTACTATTTTCTCCGCTTTCACCAAATATCATAGTGTAAGAAGTACTTAGGTCATACTGACCAGAATTCATGACCATAGAAGCAGACGCCATGGCAGAACCCCATTTTTGTTGCGTCAGGTATACTTTGGCTAACATTCCGCTTGCAGCACCGCTGGTTGGACGACCCACAAACTTTCTGTCCCAACTTAAAGGTAAATTAGCAGCCGCAAACTGAAGGTCACTTTCAACCAAAGCATAGATCTCCTGAGGGGAACTTTGTGGGATATTCGAAGTTACTTCCTGAACTTTATCGATTTTAGGAACTCTTCCAAATGCCCTCACCAGAAAGAAGTAAGAATAACCACGCAGGAATCTAGCCTCTGCCTCAGCGGTTGTTTTTTGTAATGGTGTTGCCGCAATATCTGTATTGGTTTCAATCGCTACTAAAATCGCGTTGCAACGATTGATCATAGTAAAGTATTCAGTCCATAAAGTATTCACTCGTCCGTTGGTCAACACAGGGAAATTATCCATAGCAATCACATCTGCGCCACCATCAGCTGGAGTACTACCTTTATCCGCATCATCGCTCCTGATACTTGTAGCCACCATAAAGCCGTCCGAGACATAATTATAAGCCCTTAATGCATTGTATGCTGCGAATAAATTAGTGTCATAGGGACCAGATCCCTTTGGATAAGGGTAATTATCAGCAGTATATTCTCCTTGTCTTTGTGTGTCCAGGAAATCTTTACACCCCGGATTTACCGAAATAATCGTTGCCGTCATCAACGTGATGCAAAGATTTCTTTTAGTTATATTAGATAGTCTCATAATTCTTAGTCTTAAATAATTAGAAAGTAACATTCAAACCGAAGGAATAAATAGCAGGTACCGGATAAACTCCGTTGTCTGCTCCACCGCCTAAAATGCTGCCAATTTGCGCTTCTGGGGTATAACCTGTGGCTTTGCTCCAGGTCACAACATTTTGCCCACTTACATAAACACGTAATCTCTTAACGCCAATCGTATTTAGAAGCTCTGGAGCAAAGGCATAACCCAATTGAACAGTACGCAATCTAAAATAATCTCCAGGCTCCAGATAATAGGAGCTGAATTGGAAGTTGTTCCCACGTGTATTGTCAAGGATAGGCTCCACATTTGAAGTGCCCGGCGCAGTCCATGCATTCAGTCTATTCGACTCATAATTTAATACAGCGAAGTTATTCGTGCGTCTTTGCGTAAAGATCTCATTTCCAATCACTCCCTGACCCTCTATTAATGCATCAAAGCCTTTGTAACCTAAGGACAAACTCAAACCATAACTGTATGGCGGGAATGGAGTACCTAAATAAGTCCTGTCTAATGCAGAAATAATTCCATCTCCATTAATGTCCTCATAAGCGATATCACCAGGAAGAGAATTTGCAAAGGCAGGTTGCGTTAACAGGTCTCTTGCAGACTGGTAAATTCCAACCTGTTTATATCCATAAAAATAACCGATGGAATATCCAGTATTGGTCAAATTCACACCGCTATTTCCAGTGATCTGGAACTCAGTGGTATTGCCTAATGAGGCTACCTTATTCTTGTTGTAACTAAAGTTACCGGAGAGATTATAGCTAAAGTCGTCTCCGATCTTGTCCGTCCATCCTAATGTAACCTCGATACCCTTATTATTTATTTTACCAAGATTGGTAAAGAAGGGTAACTGACCGGCAAGAAGTGGGAAACTGGTCAGGATTCCATCCGTAGTCTTATCGTAAAGATTGATTTCTGCGTTCAATTTGCTGTCTAACGCGCGTACATCTAATCCGACATCCGTTCCCTGAACAATTTCAAACCTCAAATTTGGATCTGGGATATAAGCATTTTGAACGGAGGTATAGACATTGTCGCCAAATACTGCCGTTGCGCCGGTAGTTAAACCTTGCTGGAACAAGTTTCCTTGCACGCCATTTGAATTACCCAACCTTCCCCAGGAAGCACGTAATTTTAAGTATTCGATTCCTTTTATATTATCCTTGAAAAAGCTTTCTTCGCTCGCAATCCATCCTAAACCAACACTACCAAAAGTTCCCCATCTGTTTTCAGGAGAGAATCTTGAACTTCCGTCTCTACGAATGGTTCCATTGAATAAATATTTGTTGTTGTAGGAATAACTAACACGTGCAAATCCACCAGCTGTGCTTTCTTCAGCACCCTCACCTGCGTTGCCTAGGGTGTTGTTAACATTAATCAGATTTAAATACCAAAGATCAGGATCTCCAGGAACAATCAATGTACTGTCCTGGCGTGAGGCACTTACAAGAGAATTTGCCCAACGTAAGCTGGTAAAACCAGCTAAGGCAGTCAGCCTATGGCCTCCGGCGAACTCCTTCTCATATGTAATGGTATGATCCTGCTGGTATCGGTGAGCTTCAGATTGATTCTGACTGATTGACGAACGGAATTGGTTATCCGTAGTAGTCTCGGTAGCTCCTCCATTCTCTCCAATATTTATGAATGCAAATGGCGGACGACTATATCCTCTGCTGTGCGCATATCCATAATCAGCATATAGGGTAGAGCGTACAATGAAGTCTTTAAGCACTCTAAGTTCTGCAAACACACTTCCGTTGAAGCGATAATTTTTATTTACACTGGTTCCGTTATTCCTATTTATGGAGGCAATAGGATTGCCTACTTGTGCCCGTTGAAACGATGGCATAGCATAGTATGTGTTGTCATTTAATTGAACAGGAACAATAGGTGCAGCCCACAAAGCGTTGTTTAAGCCTGGACCTGCAGGGTTGTTTAAGCCTGCAACTGTTGGGTTCTTCTTCTCGTGAAAACCGGTAATGTTTCCTCCAATTTTGAAGTTATCAGTTACTCTGATCTCCTCATTCATCCTCAGGACGTATTTCTGATAGTCTTCATACTTTAATACACCCTCTTGAGTATTATATCCAAAATTGATGAGTGTAGTGGTTTTATCTCCACTATTTGAGAAAGTGAGACTGTTCGAACTAATAACACCTTTTCGAAAAATCAAGTCTTGCCAATCCGTGTTACCTGTATAGTTAGTATAGTCAAAGGGGGCAGCACCCAGATTTGCCAGCTGCGCAGAGTAAAGTTGCTTGAAGCCGGCAGCATCGACCACATCAATTTGATTCACGACACTTTGAACACCCACATTGCTTACGAAGTTAACGGTGGTTTGTCCACGGGCGGCACGCTTGGTAGTCACTGCTATTACCCCATTGGCACCTCGTAAACCGTAAATGGCAGAGGAAGAGGCATCACGTAAAAGATCTATAGATTCGATATCAGCCGGATTCAGATAGTCTATATTGTCCTGCAATAATCCATCAACTACGTATAAGGGGTTGGCACTGTTTGTACTACTGATTCCCCTGATCCTAATGACAGGCTGCGATCCTGCACCGCCTGAGTTGACCACTGTTAATCCCGCTACTTTTCCTTGTAGGGAAGCTAGTGGATTTACAGCAGGCAGACGGGCGAGGTCTTCTCCACTCACGCTGGAAATCGCACCTGTCAGGTCCTTTCGTTTTTGGGTACCATAGCCGACAACAACGACTTGCTCCAGATCCTGTGAAGAAGTAATCATGGAAACGTTAATTGTGGTTTGATTGTTCACCAATACTTCCCTGGACTCATATCCGATGTAGGTGATTACAAGTGTACCATTAGCAGGTACACTAATAGCGAACTTGCCTTCCGCATTGGTGACTGTTCCAGTGGTGGTACCCTTTAAGATTACTCCTGCCCCTGGGATAGGAAACTTTCCATCTGTGACTGTACCGTTTACGGTAATGTTCTGAGCAACAGCAACGGAAACACAGAGAAAACAGATAGCAACCACTAAGGCTAGTTGTGTAAAAATTCTTTTCATGGCTCGATAAATAAATTGATTAGTTGATGGTAGAAAATTTGAAGGAATATTGGTGGAAATCAAATAAAATACCTTGACATCAATACATCAAAGCTTCAATTTGTTTTGTTTATCTGGTATTGTGATGTTTATCTTTAGCTATTACATAGACTTATGAAAAAGATAATCATTATCGCATCGTTACTCTTGCTTAGCGAAATCACCCAGGCACAAAATTTTGTTGGAGACTGGAATGGGGTACTAAATATTCCCGGAGCCCAGAACCTTAAACTTCGCCTTGTACTTCATATTTCAGAAAAAGCGGGCGTTTATACTTCTACGATGGACAGTCCAGATCAGGGTGCAAAAGGGTTGTTAACCGATAAAACGGTGGTCTCAGATAACACAATTATCATAGAGGCATCAAAGCTCGCACTGAAGTATGTAGGGACTTACCAGGCAGACAGCAACAGAATCACTGGAACGTTCAGTCAGGGACCGGGTAGCATTCCTCTAACGTTGTATAAAGTTACCGCTTCAACTTATTCAGGCAGCAACAGTTCTCCTGGAGCAAAATCCGTTAAGCGTGCGCAAGACCCTTCAGATATCTCCTATCTTCAGGAGGAAGTAACATTTAATAACACAAAAGCAAACGTTCAACTTGCCGGAACGCTGACGATGCCTAAAGACAGAGGGGCGACCAAAAAGATAGTGATCCTGATTTCAGGATCCGGCCCGCAGAACCGAAATGAAGAAGTGGTGCAATTTAATCACCGCCCATTTTTAGTTTGGAGTGACTGGCTAACGCGACAAGGGATCGCAGTGTTGCGTTACGACGATCGTGGAGTAGGTAAATCAACTGGAAACTTTGGTACCTCTACCAGTGCGGACTTTGCAGATGACGTTCGTGCCGCAATAGCTTATCTCAAATCCCGAAGTGATCTTGCAAAATTAAGCATTGGCTTGATGGGACATAGTGAAGGAGGAATGATTGCCCCAATGGTTGCTGCTGATGACCAGACTATTGGATTTGTAGTTTTGCTTGCAGCTCCTGGAATTCCTACTACAGAAGTTCTTGTAAGGCAGTCGGCCGACCAAATGCGATTGCTTGGTGCGGCTGATAGTGTTATTAAAGTAAACACGGCAAGTAATGGAAAACTTTATCAACTTATTAAATCCCATAGGAATCTAGGCGTGGATGCATTAAAAATAAAACTGGATAGTGCGCTTAGTGCAGATTTAAGTAGCCGCGGAGCAGGCATGTTATCGAAAGCAGAGATTGATAAACAAGTAGCAGCCAATGTTAGCCAGATATCGGGACCTTGGTTTCGATACTTTATCTCATTTGATCCAACGGCGTATCTTACCAAATTAAAATGTTCGGTACTAGCCCTGAATGGAACTTTGGATATGCAGGTGAGCTATAAAGAGAACCTTGATGGGATTACCAACAGCCTAAAGAAAGCTGGAAACAAACGCTTTGAAGTATTGCCTCTAACAGGTCTGAACCACCTTTTTCAAACTGCAAAGACAGGAGGAGTAATAGAGTATGGTGAGATTGAGGAGACCGTTAGTCCAATCGCACTTGCAAAAGTTGTTGATTGGATTAATAAGCGCTAAAATATAAGCGAAGCTATTTCCAATTCTTATCGCTAAATTATATAAATGGAAAGAGTCATAGCCTTTATCAACAGCATAACCGCAATGCCCCTAGAAGACTTTGCGCTTTTGAGGCCCGGAGAGCAAGAAGATTGTTGTTAAAGATAGCATCATACGTGATGCGCAAAAAAGGTTGAACAGGAATCTTATTGTAAACACAGAGTAGTAACAAAACTTTTAGTGTAAACTTATTTCAGTATAGTACAAGTGTAGGACAGTAGTAGGTTGAACCGGGGTTGGTCCGGTGTTGGTCCGGGGTTGGTTCGGTATTGGTTCGTCCTAAGCCGGTCCAACCCCAACTCAATGCCCTGCCAAGACCGGTGTAACCTATACCGTGTGACGAACCAATGCCACATGTAGAAAAGGATTTAAATGTTGGGTTCCAGACACAGAGATTCCTGCGCCTGACAACTACTTGAAATAGGTCTAGACGTTTCAGCCAATTTAATAACGGTCATTATTTGGTGAAAAGCTGCTGGTTGAAATTGCCCGATTGCTTCTCAAATCTACTACCGATGAATCATTACGGAACCACGGTGATATTTTGTCCGGTGTCATAGATGCTTAGACCCCAGTCCAGTTTAATACGATATGTTCCCGGCGGGGTTAAATTCCCAAGAACAAGGGTAATTTTATTTGAAGTAACTGAACTTACATGAGCAGTATGACCAGCAAAATTAGCAGTAATGGTTCCACCATTGCTCTCAAATCCTTCACCTAAGATGGTAACGGTTGATCCTGCAGTTGCAGATACAGGTAAAACACTAATAAATTTGGTAGGCAGCACTTCAAAAAGCCCACCCGGGACAGGTACATCTCCAGCGTCATTTGTTATACTCAACGTATAGCTTTTTGGCTCCATACCCATATACACACTTCCTGCTATTTTAGAGTCTGAAACAGCATCAAAAGATAGTCCTCCACTGTTGTTAAACTTTACATAATAAGTTGCTCCTTTTGCAAATTTTCCTGTGATAAGAATTGGTGTCCCAGGGGCGCCCGTTTTAGGAGAAAATCCAGTGGCTTCTGGTTTGGTAATGGTAAGTGGACTAGAAGCTCTTACTGTATGCGGGCCGAAAGCGATGGAAACAGGATAGCTACTTCCGGTAAGATATTTGGCATTATGGTCTAACCTGAACGTTAACTTACCATCTTCATCCGCTGTAACCCATTGGTCAAAATTTCCGACTTTTACAGAAAAGTCGTTATAACCTTTTTGTAAATATAAATAGTTATCCAATTCTATGGTCATTACCTGCAAGTCTAATGCTGGATTTGGACTAATGGATCTAATTGCAGGTGGTGTCAAGCTAAACTCCCAGGGCAATACTGCACTTACCTTGCCTTTATTATAGCTTAGCGCTAGTTTCTCAGTCCGGATTTGTCCAGGAACACTAACATAAAATCCATGATCATAACCGGAGTTTCCAGTAACATCTGAACGCTCTCCGAAATTAACAAACAATGCATCTTTTGATAACGGGAGGTTATCTCCGGTAAATCTGATCTTGGTATTAATAGGTCCGGATTTGGGGTTCATGTCCTTGATGTTCGCCCAGATCCTAAACTCATAAGAGACAATAGCGGTGACTCCTGCTACCGAAGACCTGACTTCGACTGTTTGCCCATGTCCTACTGGAATCCCTGTTGGCACCTCGACAGTAATTTCATTATCTGTTATGTTTTTAACTAATGTTTGTATTCCCCCAAAAGTGATCTTAATATCATTTGCAGTTAAGCCTTTATAAACACCGGAAAGAGTAATTAAATCGCCTGTTTTCCCTTCATTAGGAACAATACTTGAGACAACTGTGCCTGTATAGCGGCTAGAAAATACCTGGCCATATCGTGTTCCATTTTTATCGGTTACGTAAGCTTTTACAACAAATAGCGCTTGAAGCCCATTTACTTCCGGGAATTTCAAGCTATTAATTGAAGTGGTGAAAAACCCAGAGGTAATTTCTCCCAGAGAAACTTTTGTCCCTTTTGATATTTCGTCCTCGGCATTGAACCAGTAAATAAATCCATGATCGGTAATTTTACCGCTTCCGGGATTAGTAATTCTCCCAACCACATCAACCCCTATTGGGCTATTGAATGTTAATGCAGAAGTTTCCACCTCAGCAGGAGGAATTTCGGGCGCTGGTGCTTTGTCCTTCCCGCAGCTCAATAAAATTAAAATAGATGATAAGATCAGTGTAGGCATGAAAAGCCTATGGCGGATAGCCGCCGAAAAATGGAGAATGTGCATTAATTTAGATTTTATTATCTAATATAGAGAATGGCTTTCGTAATTACGATTTCCCGGTTTTGTATCCTAAAATAGATTAAACAAAGGTTTATAGGAAGTGTTCAGGGTATGTCGGACCAAAGGACTTTTCGTGCTTTTCAATTCTACCAGCTTCCTTGTATTCTTACCGATTGTTTTCTTATTATACTGGTTCGTTTTTAATAAATCTCTCACATGGCAGAACATCCTGATTCTTATTGCGAGCTATGTTTTTTATGGCGGGTGGAGTGAGAGGTTTCTGCTACTCTTAATTGGCTCGACACTTCTTGATTACTTATATGGATTTGGGGTAGGTTCTAGCGACAAAACGAAATCTAAGTTCTTCCTTTGGCTCAGCATCATTAATAACCTAGGGATTCTGGGCATATTCAAATACTACAATTTCTTTGCATTACAGTTTCAGCAAGCATTCGAAGCAGCTGGCATTCACACCAATCCGGTTTTCCTGCAAATTGCCTTACCTGTGGGTCTTTCGTTCTACACCTTTCATGGAATGTCTTATGTGTTTGACATTTATCGTGGCGTGAGAAAACCGGTAACAAACTTTGTTGATTATTCTGTCTTTGTATCTTTTTTTCCGCTGTTGGTAGCAGGACCCATCGAAAGAGCAAATCACCTTTTGCCACAAGTTCAATCTAAAAGAACATTTAAATACAGTCAGGCAGTGGAAGGGTGCCGCCTGATCTTATGGGGTTTGTTCAAGAAGGTGGTGATTGCCGACAGTCTTGCGGTGATAGCCGACCAAATCTTCAATAATTACCAAGATTATAATGCATTCACATTATTGATCGGTGCAGTCGCATTTGCATTCCAGATCTATGGAGATTTTAGCGGCTATTCGGATATCGCCTTGGGTACCGCTAAGCTTTTTGGATTCGAATTGTTAAGCAACTTCAAGTTCCCTTACTTTTCGCGGAACATTGCCGAATTCTGGAGACGCTGGCATATCTCACTTTCTTCCTGGTTTAAGGATTACTTATACATCCCACTTGGGGGCTCCCGAAAAGGAAAGGCAAGAGCAGTAGTGAATACATTTATTATATTTTTGGTAAGTGGATTTTGGCACGGAGCAAGCTGGAACTTCATTACATGGGGATTTATCCACGCTTGTGGCTTTTTGCCGCTATTATTGTTAAATCGGAACCGGCAGTACATCAGTGATGTAGTTGCACAATCATCAAGCCTCCCTACAATAAAAGAAGCTTTTCAAATGCTCTCCACCTTTGCATTTGTCACCTTTGCCTGGATATTTTTCAGATCTGAGAGCCTTAGGTCGGCCTGGGGTTACGTTCAACAAATCATCATTAGCACGATTGAAAGTCCAAAGCAGTTTTTCACATTACCACAAGGCCTTAGTTCATTTGCATATATACTCCCATTGCTAATTATCGACTGGAACTTTAGACATAATGAGCGACAATTATTATTTAAAAACGTATGGTATAAGAACCTGTTCTATATTGGGTTAGGCATTTTAATTCTCTTTTATTTTGGTAAGAGGAATAGTTTTATTTACTTCCAATTCTGACTTTATGAATAAGTTTCTAAGACGTATTTTGATATACCTCGTTATAGTTGCATTTATTGGCTATGCGACGATTTACATCGTTACGAAGTTGAATCTCGGAAAAATGCTGGGAGAAAGCACAATGTACGCTATGTGGAAATACAAGAAAAAGCTGATCAATAGTTCTTATTCAGGAACCACAAATGTGATTATTGGCGATTCAAGAGCTATGATTGGTTTCAACCCAATCATTATCGGACATAACACACTCAACCTGGCTATAAGCGGAACCACTCCGTTTGAAGGATATTCCGTATTAAAACAGTTTTATCTGAACAATCACATTGACACACTAATTATCAGTTTTGGAATATATCATTACCTCGAAAGCGAGAGATTGGAAAGGTGGACCTTGCCGTATGCTTTACCTTCTAAGGATGACATCAATTACCTTGAAGCTGTTGAGAGGCAATTTGGAAGAACCATTGATAATCAAAAACCGAAATACAGTTTGTATTTAAAAAGAAAAGCCATTTATTTTCAGAATCCAATTATACTCAGAGAAACGTTCGTAGAAAACTTAAAGCAAAATGATTACGATCCGTCAGCTCTAAAAATGATGGCTGAAACAAAAGGTTTCAACAACCCAATGAAACTGGATTCATGCGACCAACTTAATGCAGAAGCTGGAATAGAAGGAATAAAAAAACGTTTTGACCCCAATCCGGTAATTATGAGTTATGTAGACTCGATCTATAATTTAAGTGTTAAAAACGGAGCATCAATTTTGTTTCTGATACCTCCTATTAATCATGCGAGTCTGAAACATTTAGAAAAGAAAATATTTTGGAAGCAATATCAACGCTTTAAACGCGACTTACAGCGTAAGTACCCAAGGATGATTTTTGACACTAAGTACGAGTCCCTTCCAAATACTTACTTTTATGACGCCAGTCATTTAAACAAAACAGGCGCTATGTTTATGTCTAATTACCTTAAACATAAACTGGATGTGCACTTGAAAGATTAATAAACTAGCTTCTTTAATCTTGTCCAGTGCCTCCTTGACGACTAGGCCCTAGTGAGCGATAGGTAATTAGGGCGTCTTAAAATTAAAGTTTCCCCACAACTGCGGCGTAAGTTCGGCTTCGCTGGCAAGATCCGAAGTCAGTCCGGTCGATTTATTATTCCAATATAGTCGCTGCATGGTTTGGAAACCATTTCCTCTCAGAATGCCAATGTCACCTTTGATGGTCTGATCTGGGCGCGGCTGCAGCTTTAGTAGGCTTAGCGGCACACTGATCTCATAGTTATTACCGTCTTGAGCCAGAACAATTTGTTTGCTCACATTTTCCACCCGGTCTATTGAAGTAGTTTTATTGATACCTAAACTGGAGATGAACTTGGTTGGCTCAGTCCCTGCCTGTGCATCCCTGGTGCGATACAATACTGCAATTGGCTGACCTTCAACCCTGGCAACCAAAAGGCGCTGGCCACCTTCAACATTGCCCAGCATCAAGTCGAGTGCTCCACCGGTTTTAAAGAGGTTAGAAAGCGATTCGGGCTTGTTGTTAAGAAGGGATGCATCGTCGGTTTTCCAGGCGGCGTATAGTCGGTTGCCGGAAATGGCAATGGCAGCTGAAGAGCTCTTGTCAATGGGCACAAAAGTAGCCGCCTCCCACTCGCCCAGTTTGCCATCGAGCACTGGAGCGGCATCAAGGATCGGAATCATCAATGGGCCTTGCTTTTGAGCCTGCTGACGCACAGCTTCTTGTTGCTGAAAATACTGCTGTGCGGCTTCGAGCATTGGCGCCGACACCTCGAGGTTACTTATGGGCAGACGACGAATTCCGTCTAATCCGTCAAGCCGCATGATGCTGGACGTGCCGCCTGTGATATAAATGTTGCCATCAGATGTTTGCGAGATCGATGGCCAAAAAGCTTCTTCCTGCAAACTGTATTCATTCATCTTACGGTTATACTGTTCGTCCGGCGCATTAAACGAAGCCAAGCGCGAATCCTTAAAAAGTGTGGCGACAAAAAGTCCATCAGCAGTGAACAAGTATACATTACCCTTGTTGCCGTTAATCGCCCACAATGGCCCAGCGTCAGAACCTTTGGGTGTAACAAAGCCGCCTAGTAACCGCGTAGTGCCAAGAAGCTGTCCCGGATGCTCAGGCAAAGGAGCATCATGACTCGCATGTAGTCCGTGCCACAAGCTTGGATAACTCCATTTCGCCACTCCGTTCTGGACACCGCCAACACCATAAGCAGAGAAAGGCTTTGGCGCATTGGTTAGCACCGTCCAGCCGTTAGCTGCCTGAATTACTTGGTCGCCACCACTGGAAACCGGACTTTGCGCCCCGTCAGCGAGCACTTGACCTCGACTTAAATCATACCGTGGCGTGCCTTTGCTATCGAAGCTGACTGGAGCAAAGCGGGTAGCCTTATTGTTCAGGCGCGCTACGATGAACGACAGATCGGGCATCAAGGTAATACCCCCAATATCTGATCCGGCCAGAGCAAAATCTACTTCAGCGGGCTGCGCTTGCGCATCGCTATTAGTATCTGACCAGGTAAAGACAAGACGCTCTGCTTCACGGTAATCTTTTGGCAACCGCGCTCGAAAAGCAGCAGCATTGGGGGTTTGCAGACATTTAGGACCCGCGGAAGCCCAGTCAAAGTTGATATTTGGATCAACATGCCGAACGTTGTGGCTTGTGCCACGCAAATCTCCGTAGACTGAACCAGCGAAATAATGTCCGGTAATTCCTCCCGCTTGCCGGGACTCCCGGCTAGGGAAAAGCTGGCTTGGCGGCACAATTTCGCGCGGCTGGTCCTTGCTTTCCCAAAATAAGCGAGCCTGGGCACTCGATTGATTCTGGTAAAACTCCATGGTAATGTCGTAGCGCTTCCCTGCTTCAAGCATGATGGTGCCGGAATCTTCGGTAAGCCCTTTTTCCTCCCAACGGTTAATCAACTGCTTGTCACTGATCCACAAGCGAACACCATCATCAGTTAGGGTGCTGAACTTATAAATTTGGCTATGTCGAGGTACAATTTGTCCCGTCCAGCGCACGTAAAAGTGCTTGTTATAGTTTGGCAGCGTCCAAGCCAGGACGCCCCAACCATAAGCGCTACCAAACCCGGCGCGTGGAAATGCCACATTTTTTTCCATCGTCCAAAGGAAACCAGTTTCAATGCCGCCGGTTGGGTTGGTATTGAACACATTAGTCAAATACTGCCTGTTATTATGATAGAGGACTTTTTGCGGCTGCGTTGATCCTATGGCGCCTTGCGGCAAGTTTGCCGGGTTCGAGTCTCCGCGCGAATAAACGTTAAGCAATTTGTTGCTGCGGTTGTTCCAATCCAGCCCGAAGGTCATACCTCCACCTTCACCTGCGTAATGGAACAGATTCTTGTCCCGTGGATCCAGTTCGCCACCACCACCATATTGCGACGGCCCATAGAACGCGCTAACGAGTTGCCCCTTACTTGTCCACACGCTTAAACGCTTTGGAGTAAAGTCGTTCTCCGCTACCCATAACCGGTTCTGGCCGTCAATGGCAATACCTAGCGGATTGTTCATGTGATTGGGTTCATATAATCCTGGCTTCGGCTTTCCCGGATAGCCAATAGAGCGAACAAATTTCCCGCCGGGCTCAAACACTTTAACCTGATGCGAGTTGCCATGATCGCTGATAAATATTTCATCTTTTGCATTTAAGGTCAGGCGTTGCGGATCTTCCAGATTAGCATTGATCAGAACTTGCGGCTTTGATAACTTTCTTGGATCGGATGATAATTGGTAGCGAAGCACGCGATTGCCCGATATTACCAGCAAACGGCCTTTGGAATCAAAAGCTATACCACGCGGATCTTTAATTGTAGTAGTGCCAAGCGCTTTGTGCGCATGTGCATCAACAAAGAGCAGCTGATTGGTTACCGGTAAACTGGCGATAAGCAGGCCATTACGCACTGCAAGACCGGCGATGCCATGCTGGGCACCATATCCTTTATCACTGAGATCTGGTGTTCCGGCAGGGAACTTCCATGTTGGCGTCAACAGCGGCCTGTCCTCACCAGTTCCCATGCGCGCATCATTACCGCCACCAAGCGATTTTGGTAACAGTTCGGTAAGGCGCAGCTCATTGTCCCAGGCGACTGCAGCGTAAGCGTAAATTCCTTCTACAGGCTTCGAACCTGCATCGCGAGCCAATTCTGTAACGCCAGTCCAGGCGCCTCCTACCCAACCCTGGCCCCACACCTTGTTGCCTCGCGTATCCATCCAGGCCAGGCCGCTACCGCCTTCACTAACCCAACTGCCCGCCAGAACCTGGCCACCAGCGATAGATTTGCCGCCGCGTAGTGGCGCATTCTTTTCAGGAACCCATAAAATAGCCGAGGGCGGCGTATGATTGGTAAGCCATTCGCTTGATTTGTCGCCGGTATACCAGGGCGGCTTGCCATGTGAGTACACGCTCATCTCATAACGCGCCTCAATTTCCGGGCGAACCAGACCACGAACAGTATATTTTCCAGGAGTAACAAGGTTGCCAGTCACTACTGATTTTGCACGTCCTAAATCATCAAGGCCATCCCAGTAAGCTGTATTATCTCCGGCAGCAAATCGCGTTTCTGAGATTAAGTTTCGCACCCGTTTACCGTTAGCATCTTCAATTACCAGGGTGACAAAACCGGCTTGTTTAAATGTAAATGGAATAGGAATCGGTGGCTGAGCACTAGTATGGCTAGTTGCCAAGCTCAAGAAGCCTGCTAGTATCAGTTTGCAAATATGTTTAATCATAATCTTCGACTAAAGGTAAGGCAGATCCCGAGCTGCACAAAGGTTATATACCTTCTTAAAAATTAAGGCATCAATTATTCTTTTTTATTTCGGTAAAATAAGATTTCCCGTCAAAATACACCCGGAAATTGAAAGCTGGATTGTTAAGCACATAAGATTGGTGACCGGTTTTGGTGACACTGAAGTCTGGATAGACCTTAAGGATATCATCTTTGATCACACCTGCATTCAGGTTATAAGTATATCCATGACTGACGAAGATCGTTTGCAGGTGCTTTTGATTGTCGAAAACTACATAATAAACCCCGCAAAGACCGTCAATCAGGTCCAATTGAGGCGGTTTACTAAAATAGGAATTAATGGTTGCCGGTCTCATTTGGGATGGATCGCTAATGCGATCGATAAAAGGCATAGTTACAGGGACAGTGTCAAGGTAAGCAAAGGTAATTTTCTCCCACCAGGTGCCTATTTTCTTATCCTTCAAAGCGTAAAACTTTCCACTTGCATTTTGCTTGAATCCGTCTTCATAATTTATTGTATAGTTAAAAATGTTCCATCCTTCTTTTAGCACATTTGTCTTAAAGCCATAGATATAAGCCCCGTTATTAATATCCTCAGAGCCTATATTCAAACCTGTGGCGGTATAGATTTGAGCTCCTTCTGAATAAACGTCATAACCGATAATTTTCGAGGCTTTCCCAACGGTACTTTTGGGAAAGTCCATATATAGGAAAATGTCTGGTTTACTTCCGGCGCTCATCACGTGTAGAACCTGCTTAAGTTCAGAAGTTACACGTTTGTAATTGTCGACAGTATCTGGTGCAGGAGTGCGTTTGCCACATGAAGTAATAACCAAGGCTAAAAAAAGCAAATACAATAAATTTTTCATCGGTAAGTAAAATACAAATTCCTGATCTAAGAATCAACAGAATTCCTGTTCAAAAAGCCTAAAAAGCTATAGACATCGCTTTGGGACGCCATGACTGTCTAATACAATTGGGCAGGACCGCAACTCTCGACGGTTGCATGAAGTTGCTTAATGTTTTGGTGGAACCATCATTTAAGATGTTAACTGCATAATAATCAATGTCTCAGGTAAACCAAAACTTCTATCGTTTGTTATTACCAAAATAAATATTGTTATATTTGATCAATGGACAAGAAAAAGGATTTCAGCCACATTATACAGTCTGATAGCAGCGGCAAACTTTACATCAAAAGTCCCGACTTTTTCGGTCAGCCTAAGGTTCAGCAGATGATCAGTTCGATAATGGCCTCTAATATCTTTAAAAAGATCGCGAACGAAAAGCATAACAAATAAACGTATGCCTTTTAATCTGCTCATTTTCCCCCTTGTGGGCGGTTATTACATTTTAATTCGTTTCCAATATCTACGCTACATACAATACCGCTTAGAAAGCCAGCGGATTCTGCTAAACTCAGCCTTTGCCGGAATAATTCTCCTAGTTGTATGTTTTATGCTCAGGACAATTGTTCAGCTACTCTCTCCATCTTTTATTGAATACCTCGGTGCTCTAATGCCAATAAAATCCGCCTATTTTGGCACCACTAGCTTTACTTTATTCGCAGCCGTGGTTTTTACTGAAATCGCTAACCTATTTATTGACAGGAAAAAGGCAATAAAAAACTCGCTTGAAAAAGCCGGCAACGAGTTCGAGCTGCTATTAAGTTCGTCATTTTTCGATGCCCATCTCCTGCAATTTACTATGGACAGTGGCAAAGTGTATATAGGCTGGGTAAAAGAACTTCCAAAACCGTTTACAACCAGCTATATTAGAATCACGCCTGCACTGAGTGGCTATAGGGATGAAAAAAAAGAATTGGTATTTACCACCCAATACTTAACTGTCTATGCGTCTTACATCGCCGACGGTTCTGTTACTGATCAAAGTGAATTAAAAACGGACCTTGTGTTGAAGGTAGACAAAATCAATTCCACCTCTTTTTTCGATATGGAGATGTATAAGCGATTCAACCCGGGTGAAGAAGAAGCTGATCCAGCGGGTGAACAACAAGTAGACTGATAGCTGCGCCAAAGACAACGGTTCTTTGTCGCAATTATGGATAGAGACCAGCTATCAGGGCATTGAAGCATTTAGCTTTTTACCCTGATCTTGAATAATACCGCAGTTCAGCATTCCGATTCACGAGACTGGACAAACATTCTTATAAAATTATACCCGAAAGGGAGCAACAATCCATTAAATCTTAAAACATACCCTTACGGGTACAATATTATTGATATTCTGAAATATTGTACCCGAAAGGGTGTGTAATAGGTAATTAATTCATATCTTATACCCTTTAGGGTATGAGATATGAAAGAAATAGTAACATTCATTAAAAATTCCAGGAAAAAGCATAGGCTTACCCAGGAAGAACTGGCATTCAAGGCAGGCGTCGGACTCCGCTTCCTGCGCGAACTGGAAAGAGGAAAAACAACGGTACGGCTTGACAAAGTAAACATCGTGCTGAACATGTTTGGAAAGGAACTTGGTGTAACCGATAAACAACCAGAAAATGACCAATAGAGCAAAAGTTCTGTACAGTAACCAACTGGCAGGATACCTTGAAAAAACCGATAACGGATACAGTTTTACTTACGATCAGGGCTATTTAAAGAGCGAGCATCCTAAACCGGTCAGCCAAACCCTGCCACTGAGCCCCTATACCAAAACCAGCCGGACATTGTTCCCGTTTTTTGACGGACTTATACCGGAAGGATGGCTGCTGAATATTGCAAGCAACCATTGGAAAATTGACAGAACCCACCGGTTTGAACTGCTGATCACCCTATGCATGGACACCATCGGTGCAGTCACCGTTGAACCCATAGAAGAGGAGGCATCAAATGGCTAATTGTTTATTTTGTTATCAGGCCCTGGAACCCGGACTGACCTACCATGCCAGGTGCTGCAAGAAATTCTTTGGCACGGAAAAAATGCCTGAACTGGCATTGGATAAAACTACGCTGGATAAACTGGCAGAAGAAACGGTGAAGAAACGGATCGCAGTAACCGGAGTTCAACCCAAACTGTCCCTTGACCTTGAAAATAATACTGCCGGGAAGCGCCTGACTATTGTTGGCCTGCGGGGCAGGTACATCCTGAAACCTCAAAATACCGAATTTGCGGCTATGCCCGAAGTGGAAGACCTTACCATGCATCTGGCAGAGCTGTTCAAAATCTCAACCTGCCAGCATGCCCTTATGCCCATAGCAGACGGCAGCCTGGCCTACATTGCCAAAAGATTTGACCGGGAGGACAACAAAAAAATTCATATGGAAGATTTTTGCCAGCTAGGCGGCTTTCAGACCGAACAGAAATACGACAGTTCCTACGAGCGCTGTGGCAAACTGATCAGTACTTACTGCAGTAACAAGGGACTGGACCTTCATGCCTATTTTGAGCTGCTGGTATTCAGTTTCTTAAGCGGCAACAGCGACATGCACATGAAGAATTTTTCCATCCTCTATCAGGGAGAAGAGATTGTGCTCTCACCGGCATACGACCTGATCAACAGCGCCCTGGTCTTTCCAAAGGACAAAGACGATATGGCTATGATGTTGAGCGGACGCAAAAGCAAAATCAAGCTAAAGGATTTTGAAAACCTAGCAAAATCCCTGGGTCTGTCAGATAAGGTTTTTCAAAGGGTGATCACCAAATATACCGGAGCCCAGGACAAAGTATTTGCGCTGATAGACCAGTCATTCCTGTCCCTGGACTACAAGGCAAACTACAAAAAGATCTGGCTGGAGCGGAGCTCGCGATTAGAATCTTATTAAAATCTTTATCCCATATATGAAATCGGCGAAGACCAATTTTCCCATATTGGTTTTCACTAACAACTTCGTAAAGTGGAGAGGTTTCCTTAGATGAAGTATTTAAGTTAGAAATCGTTCTACGTATTCCCCAATAACAGGGTGACGTCTTCAAAAACAACTGAGATTTCTTCAATAAATAAAAATATGGACAATTTTCCCGACCTAAGCCTGTTAGGGAGGTATCCGAAGTACTTTTTAAATGCAGTGCTGAAATGGGTTGCATATTTATAACCCATTTTTAAAGAGACCTCTGCTACAGTGAGATCTTTCGCAATCAACATAGCCTTGGCTTGTTCCATCTTATACTGGCTGAGATAACCATACACTGTAGTGCCAAATGCGATCTTAAAGTTCCGTTTCAAATTGAATTCGTTAGTGCCCACAAGATGGGCCAGAGCGCGTAATGACAACTGTTCGCCTGTATGACTAATGATGATTTCCCTTGCTACAAGCATCTTGTCCAATTCTTGTTTCTTTAAGTGTATTGGCTTTTCTTCCAGCTGAGTCAATTCAAACTGTGAAATCTGTAATGCTAATAGTTCAATGACTTTAGACTTCAACAACAATTGGGCACAAAATCCACTATGGGTAGTTTGATCTAACCACTGTAAGATCGCGCTAATCTCCGGAGTGAGGTGCATATTAAGTTTAGAGAGCACCTGGGGTGTATCCATGGCCATCCCTCCGTTTAGTTGTGCCCACGCGGGATGATTGCCAGGCAGATACCTGTCGAGGAAACTACTGCTCAAGTAAATACAAATGACCTCGTCTTTGGCATCATTAAGGAGCAGATGGTCGTGATTGACGGGGAAATTTATAGAACCGCTGACATGAATTTTGCGTTCAGAATTATCTGCCAGATAAACAAGCCGTTAGAAGCCAAAAAAAATGGAGTTAACTCTAAATCTAGAACTAACTCCAATTAAGTGCACTTGTAGGGATTCGAACCCCAAACCTTCTCATCCGTAGTGAGATGCTCTATCCAATTGAGCTACAAATGCATGTTTTCCGCTTTGTTAACGGACTGCAAAAGTAATGCTTGGAAACCAATTTAACAATTTTTTCAGCAAATTATTCAATGCGGTCCGTTAACGTTATGAAAACTAGCTTTCTATGACCTTTTTAATCGCATCAAAGTCTGGCATATTACCGGCATCTTCCAAAACTTCCGCATAAAGTACTTTTCCTTCTTCATCCAAAACGAAAGCCGCACGCTTTGAAACTCCTTTCAAATTGAACGCAAATTCTGGATAGTAAGCACCGAACGCCTGTGAAACTTCTTTGTTGAAATCTGACAGCAGAGGAAATTGATATGCCTGATCTTCTTTGAATTTGGCGAGCGTAAATGGTGAATCTACTGAAATACCCACAACTTCAGCATTCATGCCTTCATAGAAGCCAAAGCTATCACGCATCGTGCAAAGTTGCGCAGTGCAGACTCCTGTAAAAGCCATTGGAAAAAATTGAATAACCAGCTTTTTACCTGCGTAATCTGCCAGGGAAACCTCTTTTAATTCTGAACTAAATAATTTGAAATCCGGAGATTGATCTCCCACATGTAAAGCCATAACTTTTTTTGATAAATATAAATACTGGATACACTACCTGATGTTTTTCAATGTAAAAAGGTAAATAAAAAGGTAAGCAGTTGATAAGGGCTTTGTATAAGACCAACATGTGTCCAAGATAAGACCAATATAAACCGTTAAAACATGGACTTACCCTGGTTTTACGCTGGCATATTATTAGTGTTATTAAGAGTCCTTATCAAGGCCTTGTTTGAGTTGTTGATCGATGATCGCGAGTCCTTCCTGAAAGCTCCTCGGCTTGTATCCAAGTTGACTTATTGCCTTATTTAAAATGAAGCCTGTCTTCGCCGGACGTTTCGCCGCCTGGTTTAAGCTCTCTGAGCTAATCTCATTCATCATGCTCGTATCCAGTTTCCAGTAATCAGCTACTTCTTTAACCAGCTCTGAAACGCTCATCATGTCCTTCCCTGAGATGTTAAAGACACCTTGTGCATTCTTTTCAACGGCTAATAAACAGCCGTCGGCAAGATCTTCTGCTAAAGTAGGCATTCTCCACTGATCATTCACCACGTTGATTGGCTTCTTACTCTCGAGTGCTCCCTTGGCCCAAAGCACGATGTTACTTCTGGACATGTCGCTAACAATCCCATAAACGAGAATCGTACGGATGATTACCCATTGGGCACTTGATTCTTTCACAATCTCCTCCCCTTCTAATTTCGTCCGACCATAATGGCTTAAGGGATTCGGTTCTGCTTCTTCATCATAAGGACCAGCCGCCCCATCAAATATGAAGTCGGTGGACAAATGAATAAATTGGATGCCTTCTGCCGCAGCAATCTCAGTCAGGGTTGCAACAGCAACGACGTTAAGTTGATGAGCTAACTCTTGTTGCGTGTGACTTGTATCTACGTTTGTCATCGCTGCCGTATGAATGATTGCATCTGGTTTAAACTTATGAACAACCTGGAGTATCTGCTGCGGATCAAGTATGTCCATTTCTGCATAGATATATCCTTCTTTAATTGGATACCGATTAGCCCCTTTGGACGTAGCAATCAAATTGAACTGCTTTGTTTGGATGACACGCTCTGTAATTTTCTGACCTAATAGTCCGTTACTTCCTGTTACTAAGATAGTTTTCATAGCTTTAAACGATGGGATTTTTCAGGTCTTAAGATAGCATAAAAAGCTTTCCTGAACTTGTTGAAAAATCTTTATACTTATATGTATATTTCTTGTTTAAAAAATTTAACTTTGCAAACCGAATTGCGGGCTTATAAAATGGCCTTTAACAATTTGATATTTATAATTTTACCCAAAACAATATATGCCTAACATTGGAAAAATAGCGCAGATTATAGGACCGGTAGTTGACGTGAGTTTTGCTGACGATGCTCATTTACCTAAGATATTCTCTGCACTGGAGATTACAAAAGAGAACGGACAAAAGATCGTTTTAGAAGTTCAACAACATCTAGGTCAAGATCGTGTACGTGCAATATCAATGGACTCGACTGATGGTCTTGTTCGTGGAATGGAAGCAATTGACACTGGTGCAGCTATTCAGATGCCTGTAGGTGATCAAATTAAAGGTCGATTATTCAATGTAGTTGGTGACGCTATCGATGGTATTAACACGGTAGATAAAACTGGCGGCAGACCAATTCACAGTGCTCCTCCTAAATTTGATGAGCTCTCTACGGAAACTGAAGTACTTTTTACTGGTATTAAAGTAATCGATTTATTAGAGCCTTATGCTAAAGGTGGTAAAATCGGTTTATTCGGTGGTGCTGGTGTTGGTAAAACAGTATTGATCATGGAACTGGTAAACAACATCGCGAAAGCATATGCTGGTTTATCTGTGTTCGCTGGTGTTGGTGAGCGTACTCGTGAAGGGAATGACCTTTTGCGTGAGTTTATCGAGTCTGGTGTAATTAACTATGGTGACGAGTTCCTTCATTCCATGGAAAAAGGTGGTTGGGACTTGAGTAAAGTTGATACTGAAAAATTAAAAGAATCAAAAGCAACATTGGTATTCGGTCAGATGAATGAGCCCCCTGGTGCACGTGCACGTGTGGCATTATCAGGTTTGACCGTTGCTGAATATTTCCGTGATGGTGATGGTGAAGGCGCTGGAAAAGACATCCTTTTCTTCGTTGATAACATCTTCCGTTTCACTCAGGCTGGTTCTGAGGTATCTGCCCTTCTAGGTCGTATGCCATCAGCAGTAGGTTACCAACCAACGTTGGCTACTGAGATGGGTCTGATGCAAGAGCGTATTACTTCAACCAAACGTGGTTCAATTACTTCAGTGCAGGCGGTTTACGTACCGGCGGATGATTTAACCGATCCGGCGCCGGCAACTACATTTGCCCACCTTGATGCTACAACAGTACTTTCACGTAAAATTGCTGAGCTTGGTATTTATCCTGCAGTGGATCCATTGGATTCAACTTCAAGGATTCTTTCTCCAAGCGTTTTAGGTGATGAGCACTACAACACTGCTCAGAGAGTTAAAGAAACTTTACAGCGCTATAAAGAGCTTCAGGATATTATTGCCATTCTTGGAATGGACGAGTTGTCTGAAGAAGATAAGTTGATCGTTTCCCGCGCTCGTCGTGTTCAACGTTTCTTATCACAGCCATTCCACGTTGCAGAGCAGTTTACTGGTTTGAAAGGTGTACTTGTTGACATTAAAGATACCATCAAAGGTTTCAACATGATCATGGACGGTGAAGTAGATGAATATCCTGAAGCTGCATTTAACTTAGTTGGAAGCATCGATGAGGCTATTGAAAAAGGTAAAAAACTATTAGCTGAGGCTAACTAATTAGTACTACTAGCAGCAATACGGCATGACATTAGAAATATTAACACCAGATAAGAAAATTTTTGAAGGAGAAGTGACTTCAGTTACGGTCCCAGGCACAATGGGCTCTTTTCAGATTTTAAGAGACCATGCCCCTATTATTTCAACTTTAGAGGACGGTCCAGTCATTATTAAAACTAAAGCATCAGAAGATACCTTCATTATTAAAGGCGGTGTCGTAGAGGTTTTAAAAAATAAGATTATTGTTCTGGCCGAAGGCGTTGTTTAATATTTAAAGATCTAATATTAGAAAGCTCTTTGATTAATTTCAAAGAGCTTTTT
This sequence comes from Pedobacter sp., assembly GCF_037719805.1. Classification (GTDB taxonomy): domain Bacteria; phylum Bacteroidota; class Bacteroidia; order Sphingobacteriales; family Sphingobacteriaceae; genus Pedobacter. The sequence goes on from NZ_JBBJLZ010000006.1 coordinate 223,104, forward strand.
GTTTTTACCCGTCATTGTGGCGTAGGCCGCAGCGTCGAACTGGGTAGCATCACTATATCAACATCGTCATTGCGGCGTAGGCCGCAAACTCGGACTGGGTGGCATCGCTATTTCAACATCGTCATTGCGGCGTAGGCCGCGAACTCGGACTGGGTGGCATCGCTATTCCGAGGTGCTGAAATAAATTCAGCATGACGTAATGATTTCAAAACTCTAGAGCCTTTTAGAGATTTTAGGCAGAATACAGACGTTTTTATAATGCTTGCATAACACCTATACCGAATACCGATTTCATATTTGGTATAGCAGCATCCACTTAATGATATGATAATCGTTGACATACAGATATATTATATTGATAAAACATAAAATAACAATATTATATTTTTTTGTATTTATTTTAAGACGGCTATTGATACTTTAAATGTCAAGTCCTAAATTGGTTTTTATAAAATAACGACAACATACTATCATGATAACTATCGCAAACGTCTTATTCTTTGTCATTATTAATGTGATTCTTCTGCTGAACCAGGGGAAAAAGGCGCTGCTATAAAATATTCAATAACAAAATATGAAGCGCCACCAAAAATGGCGCTTTTTTAATGATCAAACGAATTGAAAAAATAATACCATCGAAATGCAATACTATAATTCAGAAACCACAATCTATATAAACGGGAAGTTTGAAAAGGCAGTTGATTCAACCACTGATCTTTATGGACAATCCCTCCACTATGGATATGCTGTTTTTGAAGGGATAAGAGCATATCATACCCACAATGGAACACGCATTTTTAAAGCACGTGAGCATTTCGAGCGCTTAAAAAGATCTGCAGAATTGGTGCATATCCCTTTTACCTGGGACATCGATGATCTCATCAAGCAAACCTACAAGTTATTGGAATTAAACGATTTCAAAGACGCTTACATCCGTCCATTGGTTTATTGTCCGCCTGCCATGACTTTAGTAGCGGCACAAGAATCATCTATTATGATTTGTGCATGGGAATGGGAAGCATACTCTGGCAATAAACTTCTAAAAGTTGGCATCTCGAGTTACGAGCGACCTAATCCTAAATCGACTCCTGTTGAAGCGAAAGTAAGCGGGAACTATGTGAACTCTATATTAGCAAGCACCGAAGCGAGAAGCAAGGGCTACGACGAAGCTTTGTTGCTTGACATGCATGGCAACATCGCCGAGGCTCCAGGTGCGAATATTTTTATTGAGAAGATGGGAAGATTGTATACTCCGCCACTTGGCAATATTCTAGCAGGTATTACCCGGGCAACCATCATCACATTATGCTCGGTACTGGATATTGAAGTGATTGAAAAACACTTAACTGTTAAAGAAGTAAAGCATGCAGATAGCGCTTTCTTCTGTGGTACCGCAACCGAGATCATCGGACTTGCCTCCATTAATGATTATAAATTTCCAATGACCTGGACAGAGAGTGCCGGCGCAACATTACAGCGCGCCTACAAATGCCTTGTGTTAGAAAAGCAGGATTATGAAGTGATCATTTAAGAATAAACAACATTTAAATTTAGAACCAAAATAATACAGAGCAACCAACCTTATGTCACAATCACCAGAAATAAACAGGTATAGTAAAACTTTCACACAAGACCCTACGCAACCAGCTGCCCAGGCCATGTTATACGGCATTGGATTAACCAAGGCCGATATGGACAAGGCCCAGGTGGGAATAGCAAGCATGGGTTACGACGGTAATACCTGCAACATGCACTTAAATGATCTTGCACAAATAGTAAAAGAAGGTGTATGGGCAAACGATATGGTAGGTTTGACATTTGGAACCATTGGTGTTAGTGATGGGATGTCTAACGGGACTGATGGAATGCGTTATTCTTTGGTTTCCAGAGATGTAATTGCTGATTCAATTGAAACTATTTGTGGCGGACAATACTATGATGGTTTAATCACTGTTCCAGGATGTGATAAAAATATGCCGGGATCGCTTATGGCTATGGGCCGCTTAAACCGACCATCTATCATGGTATACGGTGGCAGTATCCATTCAGGCAATTACCAGGGAAAAACACTAAATATCGTTTCCGCATTTGAAGCGCTTGGTCAGAAATTAGCAGGGAACTTATCTGAAGACGACTTTCAGGGTATCATTAAAAACACTTGTCCAGGCGCCGGTTCATGCGGCGGTATGTATACCGCAAATACAATGGCTTCGGCTATTGAGGCCATGGGAATGAGCTTACCTTATAGCTCTTCCTATCCTGCGATCAGTGAAGAGAAAAAGAACGAATGTAAGGAAGCCGGAAAGTATATCCGCATCCTTTTAGAAAGAAATATCCTTCCTTCAGACATCATGACTGAGAAAGCATTTCACAATGCAATCGTAACTGTTATGGTTCTAGGAGGCTCTACCAATGCTGTTCTTCACTTGATAGCAATCGCTAAATCAGTCGGTTTGCCCTTAAACCTGGCGGACTTTCAAAGAATTAGCGACAGTACACCTGTGCTAGGTGATCTGAAACCAAGTGGATCTTACCTCATGGAAGATTTGCATGCCATCGGTGGTGTGCCAGCTGTATTGAAATATCTGATCAAAGTAGGACTTGTACATGGCGATTGTATCACCGTAACAGGAAAGACACTCGCTGAAAACGTAGCGGAAGCGGTTGATCTAGATTTTGAAAGCCAAAAAATTATATTTCCTGTAACCGAGCCGTTAAAAGCGACAGGTCACCTTCAAATGTTGTATGGCAACCTGGCCCCTTTGGGTTCTGTAGCTAAGATCAGCGGTAAAGAAGGAGAGAAATTTGTTGGCCCGGCACGTGTTTTTGACGGAGAGCAAAACCTGATCGCCGGAATTCAAAGCGGCAAAGTGAAAAGTGGAGATGTCGTAGTTATCCGACAGGTCGGACCGAAAGGAGCCCCAGGAATGCCTGAGATGCTTAAGCCTACCTCTGTAATTATTGGTGCAGGCTTAGGAAAATCAGTAGCCCTTATCACCGATGGTCGTTTTTCGGGAGGTACTCACGGATTTGTTGTGGGCCATATTACCCCAGAAGCATGGGACGGTGGAAACATTGCTTTAGTGCATGACGATGACATCATTACGATTGATGCTACAACCAACGCGATCAATGTTCATCTGACTGACGAACAACTGGCTACACGCCGGGCTGCATGGACGCAACTACCTCCACCAGTTACAAAAGGGGTGTTATATAAATACCTGAAACAAGTAAGCAATGCAAGTGAAGGGTGTGTTACAGATGCCTACACCGGATAATTTTTTAAGACTTATAAAAATAATACCAATATGGAATTAGCAATAGCAGAATTGACCACCCAGGTTGAGCCAAAAACAACTGTTTCAGTAACGGGTTCTGTGGCTTTATTAGAAGGATTGATCGCAGAAGGAACAGATGTTGTCTTTGGCTATCCCGGAGGCGCCATAATGCCCATCTATGATGCACTGTACGATTACAACGATAAATTACAACATATATTAGTACGCCATGAGCAAGGTGCGACACATGCCGCACAGGGTTATGCCAGAGCGTCAGGCAAGGTTGGTGTGGTATTCGCAACAAGCGGCCCGGGTGCAACCAACCTGGTCACAGGTTTAGCTGATGCACAGATCGACAGTACGCCGATGGTATGTATTACAGGACAAGTGTTCGCACATTTGTTGGGTACGGATGCTTTTCAGGAGACTGATGTAATCAACATCACTACTCCGGTAACCAAATGGAATTATCAGGTGACTGATGCGAGTGAAATCCCTGCGGCATTAGCTAAAGCATTTTACATTGCTAAAAGCGGCCGACCAGGTCCGGTATTGGTTGACATCACCAAAAACGCGCAGATGCAGCTGTTTGATTATGCAGGGCATGTTCCATGTAACCACATCCGCAGCTATCGTCCGAAGCCTCTTGTAAGAACAGAGTATATAGAAGCTGCAGCTGCATTAATTAATTCTGCTAAGAAACCCTTTGTTTTATGGGGCCAAGGCGTATTGTTGGGAAGCGCAGAACAAGAGTTTAAAGATTTCATAGAGAAAACCGGTATCCCTTCCGCATGGACTATTCTTGGCGCAAGTGCGATACCTACAGATCACCCTTTAAATGTTGGCATGTTAGGTATGCATGGAAACTACGGCCCGAATGTCCAAACCAACTCTTGCGATGTATTGATCGCTATCGGAATGAGGTTTGACGATAGGGTAACAGGCCGTCTGGACAAATATGCAAAGCAAGCTAAGGTGGTTCATTTAGACATAGATCCTGCTGAGATTGATAAAAACGTAAAAGCTGATGTACCTGTTTGGGGAGACTGCAAAGAGACGCTTCCCTTGTTAACAGCGCTTGTCGAAGCGAAAGAACATAAAGAATGGTTGGCAGAATTCAGGGCTTTTGAAAAGACCGAGCAAGAAGAGCTGATCCAGAAAGAGCTTCACCCGGAAAGCGATGAATTGTCAATGGGCGAAGTGATTAACGAATTGAATACGCTGACTAAAGGTGAAGCGATTATTGTGAGTGATGTTGGTCAGCATCAAATGGTTGCTTGTCGCTACGCCTTGTTTAACAAGACCAGAAGTAACGTAACCAGTGGTGGTTTAGGCACTATGGGCTTCGGGCTACCAGCAGCGATTGGTGCTAAATTTGGCAGGCCAGACAGAACGGTGGTTGCTGTAATTGGCGATGGCGGATTTCAGATGACCTTACAGGAATTAGGAACCATTATGCAATCAGGCGTTGATGTGAAGATCATGATCTTAAATAACCAGTTTTTAGGAATGGTACGTCAGTGGCAACAGTTATTTAATGAGAAAAGATATTCATTTGTAGATATAAAGAGTCCAGATTTCGTGAAGTTAGCCGAATCGTATTACATTAAGGGTAAACGCGTTTCTGAGCGGGCAAACTTAGTGAGCTCATTAGAAGAGATGCTAAATCATAAAGGCTCTTACCTGCTGGAAGTGATGGTAACCAAAGAGCATAATGTGTTCCCTATGGTACCTCAGGGATGTAGTGTAAGTGAAATCCGACTTAAATAATTTAAAGACTATGAGCAACTTTAGTATAGAAACGAATACCCAACAGGAGTTTACAATCACTGTTTATACAGAAAATCAGATTGGTTTATTAAACCGTATCGCTATAATATTTTCAAGAAGAAAAATTAATATTGAAAGTTTGAACGTCTCGCCTTCTGAAATTGAGCATATTCACAGATTTAATATTGTGATAACAGAGACAGAGGATGTAGTGCGTAAACTGGCTCGTCAGATAGAGAAGCAAGTTGAAGTATTAAAGGTTTATTACAATACGAATGAGGATATTATCTGGCAGGAATTAGCGCTTTACAAGGTGCCCACAGATACGATTGCAGAAAAGGTATCGGTAGAGCGATTATTGCGTGAGAACGGCGCCAGAGCAGTAGTGATTCGCAAGGATTACACTGTATTTGAGACAACTGGTCATAGGGAAGAAACGGATAAACTGATTGAGGTTCTGCAACCTTATGGATTGATTGAGTTTGTTCGGAGTGCCCGGGTAGCGATTATTAAAGACAGCGAGGGTTTCAATGCGAAGCTTAGGGAGTTCGAAAGAGAAGAGCCAGGACGGGAAGTGATTGAAAACGAGTACCTGGATAAGGAAAAGAACGTATTCACGATGTAAGGTTGAGCAATCGTCACGCTGGGATTTTAGTGTTTTGGCAAACATAAAGAAGTAGCATTGACAGGTTTAAAGTCCGTCATCCTGAATTTATTTCAGGACCTCGGAGTAGCAATTCCACCCAGTCCGAGGTTGCGGCCTACGCCGCAATGACGATCGTAGGATAACCTGTCATTGGTATTTATTTCAGCACCCCGGCCCAACTAAATAGAGGCCCTGAAATAAATTCAGGGTGACGGGGGCGACAACCAACATCAACCATAACACAACAAAAACAACACCTACAACACAACTATTTTATAATAAAACCATATAACCAAAAACTAATAAACGATGTCAAATTATTTTAACACACTACCTCTTAGAGAAAAATTAAACCAATTAGGTGTCTGCGATTTCATGGACAGTTCAGAATTTTTAGATGGCGTAAATGCCCTGAAAGGAAAGAAGCTGGTAATTGTAGGTTGCGGAGCTCAAGGCCTCAACCAAGGTTTAAATTTAAGAGATAGTGGTTTAAATGTCTCCTATACCCTCCGTAAAGAAGCAATTGAAGGAAAGAGAGATTCTTGGAAAAATGCTACAGAAAACAATTTCACTGTAGGAACTTATGAAGAACTCATTCCTGATGCGGATGTGGTGATCAACCTTACCCCTGATAAACAGCATACCGCGGTAGTTAACGCCATTATGCCCCTGATGAAACAAGGTGCTACACTTTTATACTCACACGGCTTTAACATTGTTGAAGAAGGCATGCAAATCCGCAAGGACCTTACCGTAATCATGGTGGCGCCTAAATGTCCTGGTAGCGAAGTCAGAGCAGAATATGTTCGTGGCTTTGGTGTACCGACGCTAATTGCCGTTCACCCTGAAAATGATCCGGAAGGAAAAGGTCTGTTGCAAGCTAAAGCTTACTGTGTGGGTACCGGCGGTCACAAAGCTGGCGTACTGAAATCTTCTTTCGTTGCTGAAGTTAAATCAGATTTGATGGGGGAGCAAACCATCCTTTGCGGATTGCTGCAAACAGGTTCTATCCTTTCTTTTGACAAAATGGTCGAAAAGGGAATTGATCCTGGATATGCTTCCAAACTGGTTCAGTACGGTGTCGAGGTGATCACTGAGGCCTTAAAGCAAGGTGGCATCACGGCAATGTTAGATCGGTTAAGCAATGTTGCAAAGATAAAAGCGTTTGAGATCTCAGAGGAGCTTAAAGATATTATGCGTCCATTGTTCCAAAAGCATCAGGACGACATCATGAGTGGCGAGTTTAGTCGCATTATGATGGAAGACTGGGCTAACGGTGATAAAAACCTGTTGGCATGGCGCGCAGAGACTGGTGAAACAGCTTTTGAAAAGACTCCTGCAGGAAACGTTAAGATTGGAGAGCAAGAGTATTTTGACAATTACACCTTAATGGTGGCCTTCGTTAGAGCTGGTGTGGAATTGGCTTTTGAAACTATGGTTCAGGCTGGTATAAAACCAGAATCTGCTTACTACGAGTCGCTACATGAAACTCCACTGATTGCAAATACGATTGCTCGTAAGAAATTATTTGAGATGAACCGCGTGATCTCTGATACCGCAGAATACGGTTGCTACCTGTTTGATCAGGCTTGTAAACCTTTACTGGCTGATTTCATGAAAGGTGTGGATACGGATCTGGTTGGTAAGAATTTCAACGAAGGAAAAGACGGTGCAGTAGACAATAGAGCACTGATTGCCGTTAATGAAGCGATCCGTTCTCATCAGGTAGAGCAAATTGGTGCAGTGTTGAGAAAAGCAATGACTGCTATGAAATCGATTAAAACAGCATAACATATATTATTACCCTCTGGATATTGGTCCGGAGGGACTTAAAACAATAAAAATGTCAAAAACATTAGTAGAAAAGATCTGGGATGCACATGTTGTAAAAAGCGAAGCAGGGTTCCCCGACATTTTATATATTGATACACATTTGATCCATGAGGTAACATCTCCCCAAGCCTTTGATGGCTTGCGTAAACGAGGCTTACTTGTATTGCGACCTAAACAAACGGTCGCCACGGCCGACCATAACGTTCCGACTATTGATCAGCTTTCGCCGATCAAAGAGGAGCTTTCAAGGTTCCAGGTTGACATGCTTACTAAAAACTGTGCTGAGTACGGTATTGAACTTTATGGTTTAGGTCACCCCTTTCAGGGAATAGTTCATGTAATTGGTCCTGAATTAGGCATCACATTGCCCGGTAAAACGATGGTATGCGGGGATAGTCATACTTCAACCCACGGCGCTTTTGGCGCTATTGCTTTCGGGATCGGTACTTCGCAGGTGGAGCAGGTGTTTGCAACGCAGTGTTTATTGCAGCAAAAACCTAAGACCATGAAGATCGAAGTAAACGGAACTTTAGGAAAGGGTGTTAAAGCAAAAGATATCATATTATACATTATCTCAAAGATCTCTGCAGCTGGCGGAACTGGCTATTTCATAGAATATGCAGGTTCAGCAATCGAGGCTTTGAGTATGGAAGCCAGAATGACCATCTGCAACATGAGCATCGAAATGGGTGCTCGCGGAGGGCTGATCGCACCAGATCAAACAACTTACGATTACATCAAAGGGAGAGAATTTGCTCCGGCAGGTGCAGAATGGGATAAAGCATTAGCGTATTGGCAAACACTTTACAGTGACGCAGATGCACATTTCGATAGCGTATTGACTTTTGAAGCAGAAGATATTGCGCCTATGATCACTTACGGAACCAACCCTGGTATGGGCATGGGAATCCGTGAAAACATCCCCTCAACGGGCTCACAGCCAGATAAAGAGCAATTGTCTTACCAAAAGGCTTTGGACTATATGGGCTTTGACGACGACTCATCTTTGATCGGTAAATCAGTCGATTATGTATTTATTGGAAGCTGTACCAACTCAAGAATAGAGGATTTGCGTGAAGTAGCCGATTTTGTTAAGGATAGGCAAAAAGCTGAGAATGTAACGGTATGGATCGTTCCCGGCTCTAAACAAGTTCAACAACAGGCCATTAACGAAGGCCTCGATAAGATTTTTGAAAGCGCAGGCTTTCAGCTTCGTGAACCAGGATGCAGCGCATGTTTAGGTATGAATGAAGATAAGATTCCTGCAGGTAAGTATTGTGTATCAACATCAAACAGGAACTTTGAAGGCAGACAAGGTCCTGATGCACGAACATTACTGGTAAGTCCGCTTACGGCCGCAGCTGCTGCAGTAACAGGTAAGATTACAGATGTAAGAGAATTATTGACTGAAGCCTAATTAGAACATGAGAAAATTCGTAGAGTTAACATCGGCAATTGTGCCATTGAATATAGAGAACATTGACACGGATCAAATTATTCCGGCGAGGTTTTTAAAGTCTACTACACGTGAAGGATTTGGAGAAAACCTGTTTCGTGATTGGCGCTATAATGGCGACCATACGCCTAAACCGGATTTCGTGTTGAACGATCCTACTTACAGCGGGCAGATCCTGGTTGCTGGTAAAAACTTCGGATGTGGTAGTAGTCGCGAGCATGCGGCCTGGGCCATTCAAGATGCAGGCTTTGATGTAGTGATCAGCAGCTTTTTTGCTGACATATTCAAAGGAAATGCATTAAATAACGGTCTTTTGCCGATCCAGGTGAGTGAAGACTTTCTAGCTGCTATTTTTACATCCGTCGCCAAAAGCCACTTGTCGGAATTGAATGTGAATCTGGAAGATCAAACAGTGACCATTATAGCCACTGGAGAGCAAACAGATTTCGAGATCAATGCCTATAAGAAATCGTGTTTGATAAATGGTTATGATGACATTGACTTCATCTTAAACCAAAAACAATTAATCGAAGAATTCGAGCAAGCAAGATAATGTCAGAGCCCGTCGTCCATATCAAGAATCTAAACTTACGTTACCGCCAAAAAGCGGTGCTGGAGTATTTGAGCTGGACAATAAATCGGGGAGAGAATTGGGTACTGACAGGAGCTAGTGGAAGTGGCAAAACATCCTTAGCAAAGGCAATTGCTGGATTAATCAGCTATACCGGATCAATAGAACATCATTTTGATGATGCATTAAAGGCACCTGCATTGGCTTATTACGTAGCCAACTGGTACCAGTTTAAAGATTTAGAGGGACAATCGAACTTCTACTATCAGCAACGGTACAACCACCAGGCTTTTGAAGTTACGTCGACCGTTCTCGCTGAGTTAGAAGAGTTCGGGAAAGAACATGGGCTTTTGTTGGAAGATCTTGAGCGTCCATTAGAGGCTTTGAAATTCGCTGAATTATTACCATCCAGTCTTATCCAGCTTTCTAGTGGCGAACATAAGAAGTTGCAATTGCTGAAAGCTTTGTGGCTAAAACCACAACTTTTAATTCTTGATCAACCTTACAATGGACTGGATAAAGCCTCACGACTGAATCTAAATCTTCTATTTGAAGAGCTTTCAGATTACGGGTCACAACTGATAATAATTAGTAATGATCAGGAGCTCCCTTCTTGCATAAATAGATTTGCAGAAATCAGCAATGGAAGATTGATGGAACTAGAGGCTCGTTCTTTAAGTACTAACTTTAGGGATGACCTAAAAAACGTACCTGCTTTTTTAGCAGAGGAACCAATTTCCTCGTCCTCTGAAGATGTCATCAAAATGATTGATGTAAATATCAGTTATGGAGACAAGCAGGTTTTAAAAAATATCAATTGGGAAGTGCAAGCTGGCGAGAAATGGTTGCTACAAGGTCCAAACGGCTCTGGTAAATCAACGTTATTAAGCCTGCTCAGCGGAGATCATCCACAGGCCTATGCCAATAACTTTTACTTATTCGGACACAAAAGAGGTTCTGGAGAAAGTATCTGGGACATTAAAAAAAAGATAGGGTTGATCTCTCCGGAGCTTCATTGGTACTTCGATGCGTCAGCTACTGTCTGGCAAAGCGTTGCCTCGGGCTTTTATGATAGTTCCGGTCTTTTTTGCGAGCCTGGATCCACAAAACATGCGCAAGTAAACGAGCTGCTCGATTACTTCAGCCTAATGCCATTTAAGAACGTTCTGATGAACGAACTACCGCTTGGCAAGCAGAGATTGGCATTACTCGCACGGACAATTATTAAGAACCCTGAACTACTGATACTGGACGAACCTTGTCAAGGCTTAGATCAGCAACAAACTATGCACTTTAACACGCTGGTGGATGACCTTTGCAAGCAAGGAACCACATTAATTTATGTCGGCCATTTTGAAGCTCAGCTTCCTGAGTGCATTGAGAAAAGAATTTTATTAGAAAGCGGTGAAGTTAAAGCCGTGGAAAACATATTAGAACGCGTTTAATACAATGAAAAAGAATATTTTAGTCATACCCGGCGACGGAATCGGACCAGAAGTAACCACCTGGGGTAAAGCGATATTAGAACAGATTGCCAATGACTTCGGACATGAGTTTACTTTTGACGAAGCGTTGATGGGTCATGCTGCTATTGAAGCAACTGGAAATCCACTACCCGATGAGACTTTAGAAAAAGCAAGAAATAGCGATGCCATTCTTTTTGGAGCAGTTGGACATGCGTTGTATGACAATGATCCCTCTTTGAAAGTTAGACCCGAACAAGGCTTACTAAAAATCCGTAAAGAATTAGGTTTGTACGCTAACCTGCGTCCAATATTATTATTTGATGAGCTATTGAACGCCTCAAGTATCAAGCCTGCGATTTTAAAAGGAACTGATATTTTATTTTTCAGAGAATTGACAGGTGACGTTTACTTTGGGGAGAAAACACGCTCTGAGGACAGAAACACTGCTTCGGACCTGATGATCTATCATCGTTATGAAGTTGAACGGATTGCGCATAAAGCTTTTGAAGCAGCAATGCAACGCAGCAAGAGGTTGTGTTCTGTAGATAAAGCTAACGTCTTGGAAAGTTCAAGACTGTGGAGAGAAACGGTTCAAGCCATTGCAAAACAATATCCTGAAGTGGAAACTGAGCACATGTTTATCGACAATGCAGCAATGCAGCTCATAAAAGACCCGAAACGCTTTGATGTTGTACTTACTGCCAACTTGTTTGGTGATATTTTAACGGATGAAGCTTCGCAAATTGCTGGTTCCATGGGAATGCTAGCCTCCGCTTCTATTGGAGACGGCACAGGCTTTTTCGAGCCTATTCATGGATCTGCACATGATATCGCCGGCAAAGACCTTGCAAACCCTTTAGCCTCTATTTTATCCGTTGCCCTAATGCTGGAAATCGGCTTTGGCTTAAAAGAAGAAGCCAAAATTATTATTGATTCCATCGATAGGGTGTTGAAAGAAGGCTATAGAACCAATGACATTTCAGACGGCACATCAAGTCCATTCCAGGTATTGGGCACTAAAGACATGGGTAAACTAGTCTTGAAATTTATCACACAAAACAATTACAAAAATTAATCACTCAGAATATGTTACATGATCCGAATAGAGTCTATGTGTTTGACACCACCTTACGTGATGGCGAGCAGGTACCAGGTTGTCAATTGGCAACACCCGAAAAAGTTGAGATTGCCAAAGCACTGGAGGCACTCGGGGTAGATGTAATCGAAGCAGGGTTCCCAATCTCGAGTCCTGGTGATTTTCAAAGTGTAGTTGAACTTTCAAAAGCAGTTTCAGAACCGATCATATGCGCTTTAACCCGTGCCAACAAAGGGGATATTGATTCGGCAGTTGCCGCATTAAAGTATGCAAAACGCCCCCGGATCCATACTGGAATCGGTTCTTCAGATATGCACATCAAATATAAATTCAACAGTACCAGAGAAGAGATTCTTTCAAGGGCTGTTGAAGCTGTAAAATATGCAAAGCAGTTTGTAGAGGACATCGAGTTTTATGCAGAAGATGCTGGTCGTGCCGACAATGTTTTTCTAGCGCAGATGGTTGAGGCTGTTATCGCTGCAGGCGCTACGGTAGTCAACATTCCGGATACCAACGGCTATTGCCTTCCTCATCAATATGGAGCAAAAATCTTATATCTAAAGGAGAATGTAAAGAATATTGATCAAGCAATTATATCTGTGCACTGTCACAACGACTTAGGCTTGGCGACAGCAAACAGCCTTGCCGGTCTTATCAACGGTGCGCGACAGGTGGAGTGTACGATCAATGGAATTGGCGAACGTGCTGGAAATACCGCTTTGGAAGAGGTAACCATGATCTTAAAAACTCATCACGACCTTAACTTGCACACGAATATTAACAGCAAACATTTCAGACAGATCAGTGATATGGTAAGCAGCATGATGAGAATGCCGGTGCAACCAAATAAAGCGATTGTCGGCCTGAACGCATTTGCACATAGTTCAGGTATTCATCAGGATGGTTTCTTAAAACATAGAGAGAACTACGAAATCATTAAACCAGAAGACGTTGGTGTGGGTTCGGCAGACATTGTGCTTACTGCACGTAGCGGCAGACATGCGCTAAAACATCACCTCGAGAGATTGGGATATCACATGGACAAAGCAAACCTTGATGAAGTTTATCATCGCTTTCTGTCGCTCGCCGATGAAAAGGGCCGTTTAGATGATGACGACGTCAACTTCTTAATGAGCAGCGTAGAAAAAGACCAGGTCTAACCACACATCATGAACACGAAACAACAAGTAGCACTGGATTTCCTGGGGGCGGCTGAAAGGCTGAAAGGTACGGTTAAACGTACTCCGCTGGAATATAACCAAGGGCTCTCAGAAAGATACAATGCAAACATTTACCTGAAAAGAGAGGACCTGCAACTGGTGCGCTCTTACAAGTTAAGAGGGGCTTATAACATGATCAGCACCCTTACACCAGAGCTGGTTGCTAAGGGGGTTGTTTGTGCAAGTGCAGGGAATCATGCTCAGGGCGTGGCACATTCCTGCAAAAAGCTGGATATTCAAGGCGTGATTTTTATGCCAGAGATTACACCTAAGCAAAAGGTGAAGCAAACAGAGATGTTTGGCGGAACACACATCAAAATCGTATTGGTAGGTGATACCTTTGATGATTGTTTAAAAGAGGCTTTGGCATATACTGCTACACACGGAATGACCTTCATTCCTCCTTTCGACAATGCAAAAATCATTGAAGGACAAGGGACTGTAGGCGTAGAGATCTTCGAAGATTTGCCTGACCTGGATGTTGTGGTGATGCCTATTGGTGGTGGCGGACTAGCTTCTGGGGTAGGAAGCTACCTTAAAAACATTAAACCAGATGTGCAGTTGATCGGTGTTGAGCCTGAAGGTGCACCTTCTATGAAGCTGGCTATGGCCAATGGTGCGCCTGTATTCTTAGAGGAAATAGACCGTTTTGTAGACGGTGCGGCAGTAAAAAGAGTCGGCAATTTGACCTATGAGTACTGCACCGCTTTACTTGATCAGATGTTATTGATTCCTGAAGGAAAAATCTGTACTACGATCCTAAAACTTTATAACGAGGATGCAATTGTTGTAGAGCCTGCAGGTGCGTTGGCAGTTGCTTCGTTAGACCAGTTGAAAGATATTGAAGGTAAAAATGTAGTTTGTATTGTTAGCGGTGGTAATAACGACATTGAACGGATGCAGGAAATCAAAGAGAAATCATTGCTTTTTGAAGGATTGAAGCATTATTTCATCGTTCGTTTTCCACAAAGACCAGGGGCATTAAAGCTATTTGTAAATAACGTATTAGGTCCGCAGGATGACATAACCCGCTTCGAATTCATTAAAAAAACCAACCGGGAAAGTGGTCCGGCATTAGTGGGAATTGAGTTGGCTAACCGGCGTGATTATGAGGCTTTAGTGCAGAGAATGAAGGAATTTAGGTTTGAAATTATTGAACTCAATAATGATCAGACCTTGTTTGAATATTTGGTGTAGTGGTAAGTCATTTATGGCAGTAGTTTTGCATTACATTTAACACACACAAATCAAATCACACACAAAATGAAAAAGCTCCTTACATTACTCCTCTTCACGACCACGCTGGGCCTGGTGTCGTGCGAAAAATCAAACATCATCGAGGAAACTCCTAACAGAACGATCATTCTCAACATCCAACCTAATCAGTGGGTAACTACTAACAACGGACAAACTATTACCGTTGATTTAGACATCCCAGAGATTGATAAAGTAAATGTAAGAATTGAAGGTATTTTGGTTTATTTGGATCATCCCGTTAATGTAAACAGTTATATTCAATTGCCATATGTATACAGCGGATCAGCCTATAGCTATGAGCAATTTGAAGGCGGTATTGCAATTGACATTCAAAGGTCTGAGTTTTCTACTGTGAATCCTCAAAGGCCAACTGTTCCAATTCGTGTTAAAGTCGTGCTAATTCCATCAAGAGATGTAAGCTAATCATTACTGGCGTTTAATTAGGCGCATTAATCATATTCCAAAAAACGACCAATGCTCGCTTGAACATGGTCGTTTTTTTTATGCGCTCCATTTTTCAACTGGATCGCTCTTATCTTAACTCCATTTCTTTCCAGTAACAACTCCTCGTAAAACCCTTTATAGTAAATATCTAAAACTTCAAATCGTCTGCTATTCCAGCCGTTCTTCAGCTCTACCCACTCAGGATAAAACAATACCGTTTCCTTTACAGCGGAAATGCCAAGTTTCAAAGCATCAACGCCATTAACGACCACTGCATTCCCTAATATCTGAGCCGTGTAAACATGCGCGGGATCGTTATAAATTGCAGAAGGAGCACCTTTTTGCAAAAGCTTACCCTCCTTTAATATCAACAACTCATCTGAAAGAAACAGCCCGTCTGCAGGATCATGAGAAACCAGAATCACAGTCACCCCAGTCTCAGCAGCTATTCTCTTGATATCCGCCCTAAGTTGGTTCTTTAATAATGCGTCTACCTGACTGAAAGGTTCATCGAGAAGCAACACTGAGGTATCGCTTACCAGCGCCTTTGCGATCGCTACCCTTTGCTGCTCGCCTCCACTAAGCTCAGTTATCTTTTTCTCCCGTAAATGATCGATATGGAGGCGCTCCATCATCTCAATGGTCTTCTCTTGCTTCAACTGTACGTTGGTGTTCGAGAGCATCGAAGCAATATTATCATAGACCTTGGCATAAATATTTAAAGAGAAGTCCTGCGTAACCATCTTCATCTCCTTATGACCGGGAATCAATTGTTCGTCAGGTCCAAGAATTCTTTTGCCGTTTAAAAGCACCTCACCTGAATCAGGCGTCAAAAGACCATAGATACATTTCAATAGTGTCGATTTACCACTTCCACTCTCTCCTATGATGGCAACAATACTTCCTCTTTTGATATCGAAACTAATGTTCTGAACGCCGGATGCCTGAGCTGATTGGTGTTGCTTGGTCAGGTTTCTAACGCTGATGATTTGATCTTCCACAACGTAAAGATAAAGCATTTCAACTAAAAAGTCCCGCAGGTATAAGCTGCAGGACTTCGGTTTTATTTGTGTGTGTGTTGTGTTTTCTATATTCTAATTCAATCCAAGGGTAATACCAAAGGCTAAGTTTTTGATACCTTTTTGAGGTGAGCTTGCAAACATGTCATTTGCATAGTATTTAGTAAAGATACCCAGACCTCCGTAACCAATTCTAACAGTTCCCCCGTAACGGAATGGCTCAAAGTTATAGTCGTCTTTGAACTTCTCCTTGCCTCTTTCATCGCTTACCTGTTTTACTTTGCCGTTCAGAAGGAAGCTAACTTCAGGTCCGATTACAAAATAGAAGCGTTTACCATTGTCGTTCTCTTTAGTACGTAACTCAAAGTTTAATGGGATATGCACGTAGCTGCTGGATAACCTATTTTTAGTAAATTGAATATCTTCAGTGACATAAGCAAGAATCGGACTGTTCTTTTGAATCGTAATGTCTTTCTTCAAGCGTATCAAAGTCCAGTCAAAACCACCCGCCACATAGATCTTGAAGTTTGTATTAAATCTGTACCCAATCTGTAGTACATCAAAGGAAACGGTGCTGGTTTTACTTGCTTTATAATCCAGGAAATCATTAGTTGGTGAAAGTGTGAAACTTCCATTGTCAATCAACTTAGAAAAACCAAGGTCAAACCTTGTAAAAGTGATCCCACCTACAAATCTTCCTTTATTAGCATTGGCGAGCTTAGTGCTGTCTTTTTGAGATCTTTCTTCATCGCTAACGCCAAGGGTCAAACTGAATTTAGAACCCCTTTTCGTAGTAGTGGTCGTAGTCGTGGTTGTTTTTACTGTAGTTACAGTATCTTGTTGTGAGAACGCCTTTGGAGCTGAAGCAATAGCAAGTCCGCTTGCCATAATTGCTGAAAGTATTAGATGTTTCATTGTGGTTTGGTTTATTCTTTATTTATCTCTCTTATTAAATTTCAGAAAGCCAATGTTAATCGCTACTACAGAAGAGTTATCATCTTCGTCGGTATTGAATTGTATCAGTTTCTTTTCCCTTTTATCAACCTTGTTGACTACAATATTTATCAGATCGCCAACATTTCTTATTCCCTTATGCTCAGGCTGGTCTACTTCATTATAAGTCGTTATTTCTTGCGGAGTCTCTACTCTCGCCATCATCACCTCCGCAACCGGCATTTCTGCTTCTACCTGGGCAGCGACAGCTGGAGTATTTTGAACTTCCTTATTAACAGGATGCTTACTTGAAGCAATTGGTTGCATCGCCGCGAAATCTTTTTTAACTTCGTTCTCGTTCAAACGAGGAGCAATCACTAAGGGAGTACTTTTCACTTCTTCTTCCACAACCGCTTCTTGTATCGCTTTTGGAGAAGCGATAGTTTCGCTATTAATATTTGTTGCTACCTCATCTGCAGATCCCCGTAGCTGAATTGGCTCGCTTTTAGGCATCAACACGCCTACCATAATCGCAACGATCACAACTGCTGCCGCCATCCAGTAAACTGGCAACACCAACCTTTTTCTTGGTGATAGCTCTTTCTCTATATTACCCCACAAATCTGCAGATGGCGAAACTTCCGCCTCCTCAAATCGATCCTTAAATAACTGATCAAAATCCTTATCCTCCATATGTACCATATTTAATGCTCTCCATCTTTATAACTTGTTCTTTCAAAATTCCCCTTGCCCTCGACAATTGTGATTTACTAGCGCCCTCAGAAATTCCCAATGTTTCTGCGATCTCCTTGTGAGAATAACCCTCGATCGCATACATGTTAAACACAACCCGGTATCCATCTGCAAGGTTTTGGATCAACTTTAAAAGATCCTGCATACCCAGTCGACTGAAATCGAAGCCCGTTGAAGGCTGCTCATAGGCATCTTCAATAGGCACTACATTCATCGACCTCAGATTTTTACGATAGCTTTCAATTGCTGTATTGACCATTATCCTTCTAATCCATCCTTCAAAGGCACCGTCCCCACGGTACTCCTTAACTTTCTGAAAGACCTTTATGTAACCTAACTGAAGTACATCCTCAGCCTCCATATGGTCTTTCGCGTAGCGCATGCAAACCGCAAGCATCTTGGATGAAGTTTGCATATATAATGCCTCCTGCATCTTTCGGTTGCCTGCTTTGCATCCCTCCAGTAAATCGTCTATGTTATGTTTAATCAACTTCATTGTGTGTTTGGTATAGTGTAGATGAAGTAACTACAGGAAAGGTTGCACAGAAAAGAGAATATTTTATTGCTCGTGCTTTTTACGGTAATGCTTGTAGATTTTTACTGCTGTCATGATGGTAGCAGAGAAGATGATCAGACCTATAAGACCATAGATCCAGTTTACGGCATTCTTGAGTACTACGGTAAATACAATAGCGACTAAAAGGACAGTAGCCACTTCATTCCATAACCTCAAGTGGAAGGAACTGATGCCGCATTTACCCTCTTTAAGCTGACCCATTATTCGCTGACAAATAAAGTGGTAGATCAGCAGCAGAATTACAAAGCCTATTTTGACTCTAAACCAGTTGGTATCCAACAGGTCTGGACGAATAAATACCATCGTCACACCGGCAAGTACAGTCAATGCCATTGCCGGTGTAGTGATGATGTTCCAAAGCTTTGCTTCTATTTTCTCGTACTCCTTTTGAAGGATGACACGCTCTACTTCGGGGCGGTCTTGAGCCTCCGTATGGTAGATAAATAACCGAACACTATAAAACAATCCTGCCATCCAGCTTACCACAAAGATGATATGGACAGAAAGGACGTAATAATAGTATTGGCCCATATTAGTATCTAAACTCTTTTACGACCTCAATCGCATATTTAACATTCTCAAAAGGGATATCGGGCATAATACCATGACCAAGGTTAAAGATAAAGCCTTCTGTTCCACGCATGCGCTCAAATAAGCGATGAATCTCTTTCTTGATCACATGCTGATCTGCATATAAAATATGTGGATCCAGGTTACCCTGTACCGCTATTCCAGCCGGCAACGCATTCTTAATGTTCAAAAGATCTGCGTTCCAGTCTACTGAAATAACATCAGGTTTAGCTTCAGCCATCATAGGTGCAAAAACTGAACTTCCTTTACAGAAAGAGATCACAGGAACACCTGTTCTATTTAAGTTTGCAATAATCTCCTGATTGTATCTATGTGAAAACTCCTGGTAGTCGTTCCATGACAATGCTAATGCCCAGCTGTCAAATAACTGTACTGCATTCACACCAGCAGCAATCTGAAGGTTTAAATAATCAGCAGTCACCTTTGCTATTTTAGCCAATAGCTTATGCGCAATCTCCGGATGGTTATGAATCAATAATTTTGTTAGTTTGAAATCTTTGGATGACCCACCTTCAACCAGATAGCTCATTACTGTAAAAGGCGCACCCGCAAAGCCGATCAATGGAATACTTCCATTTAAACGTTGTTGAATAACCTTAATCGCATCTGCAACGTATTGCAAACGGTCCAACACATCAACTTCCAATGTATCCACATCAGCAAGCGTACGTACCGGATTAGCGAATTTGGGACCAACACCCTGAGTAAAGCTTAAATCGCCACCCATTGCTTCCCCTGTCACCAGGATATCGCAAAATAAGATCGCAGCATCAATGCCTAAAAGATCAACAGGAAGCATTGTTACATCCGCAGCAATCTCAGGTGTCTTACACATCTCCAGGAAGGAATACTTGTTCTTAATTTCCCAGTACTGTGGCATAAAACGCCCGGCTTGTCTCATCATCCATACCGGTGGACGCTCTGTTGGTTTTGAAAAGGCTGCATCTAAAAATAACGTGTTCATCTGTCTTTAATTCTTATAAGCCGTTGGCTTCTATTTCTATTTTAGTAATTATCTCTTTTGCCTTCGGCGTCATCGCCAGCTCTTTAGCTCGCTTTATATACGCCGTACTCCGTTCTTTATCCTTTTTCCTTAGAGCGAGATTCGCAAGGTGAATAAGAACAAATGCTTTGTCGTTTGTACCACCCAGTGGAAACCGGCTGGCAATCTGAAAGTGATGCTCCGCCTGATCGAACTGACCAGCCTTCAATGCGATATTGCCCTTCAAAAACTCGTAATAACCTCGTCGCTTTTTCGCTAGCCGGTCCGGATTAGGCACTTCTGCCAGCATCCGTTCAGTACGTTCGTAATCTCCTTGCTGGTAGTACTTAGATGCAAGAACAATCGAACTGTGTTTAAAATGGCTCCAAAGCACAAACGCAGCCATTAAACCTCCGATGGCTGCAAGCTGTGTCTGTTCAAAATAAAGGCATACAATGGCTGCAATAATAAATATCGCCATTAAAGCATACCTGCCTTTGGCATTATACATTAATGAATATCTGTGAATTTATAACCCACGCCTCTGATCGAGTGAAAGTATACCGGATTCTTTTGATCTGGCTCAAAGTACTTACGGAAGGTTAGAATAAAGTTATCTATGGTTCTGGTAGACGGATAAACGTCGTAATTCCAAACCGTCTCTAGGATCTGCTCTCTTGAAACTGCTTCGTTCTTACGTTCAATTAACAGCTTTAACAGCATCGTTTCTTTCTTAGTCAATGGAACGATCACCCCGTCATCTTGTTTCAATTCAAATGAGTTGAAATAAATCGTCTTGTCACCAATTTTATAAGAGTTTAGTTCTTTTAAATCGTCAGCTTTCATGCTGCGTTTTACAAGTATTCCAACTCTCAAAATCAATTCTTCCAGGTTGAAAGGCTTAACCAAATAATCATCAGCACCTTTCTTTAAACCCATTACACGATCTTCACTTGTGTTTTTAGCCGTTAGAAATAAGATAGGAACTTCTGTGTTCTCCAAACGAATAGTTTCACAAACCTGGAAACCATCCATTTCTGGAAGCATGACATCTAAAATAATCAAATTGAAACGCTCTTCCTTGAAAACTTTCAAGGCTGTTTTACCGTCTTTAACAGCATGAACTTTGTAACCCTCTAGTTCAAGGTTTAACTTTATGGCATCCAATAAGTGATCCTCGTCTTCAACCAGTAGTATTCTTAATTTCTGTGGCATAATTAGCTAAATGTAATTTCAAAAATAGCACCCTGAGGTACATTGTCTCTAACACTGATATCAGCATCATGTTTTTGTAATACTTCTTTAACAATAAACAGGCCTAAACCAGTTCCCTTAGATTTCCTGACATTTTCGTCACCCACCCGGTAAAACTTATCGAAGATAAGCATCTTTTCTTCGTCAGGAATCCCTGGACCTTTGTCGGATACTGTTAAAAAAGGATGGCCATCTTTGTTCTTCAATTCCACACTAACTTCTGCACAGGGGCCAGAATATTTTACTGCATTTTCAACCAGATTAGTAACTACTGATGCCAGTGTAAATGGATCACCGGTAATCTTTATTCCAGGTTGTATAGTTGGATTTATGACTTGCTCACACCCACAAGAATGAATCTGAAGTCTGTCCGTAATTTTAACTACCATTTCCGAGAAGTCAAATTCCTCCTTCGGAAAAGAGTAAGACCTGTTCTCAATCTTTGTAGCCAACAACATATTCTCAACCAAATCATCCAGTCGGTCAATATCTTTTAAGGAGTTGCTTAATAAAGACGTTTGTCTGGCTTTATCTAAATCGCGTTTAACGATCGTTTGCAAAGACAGTTTGATCGCCGCCAGAGGCGATTTTAGCTCATGAGTCACAGACAATAAAAAGTTCTGTTGCTGCTCCCGCAGCTTATCTTCTTTTTTAATAGATCTGTGCAAAAAATAAGCGCCTATACCTAATAGAAACAAGAAAACAGAGCCCTCTCCCATTACCATCGCCATTCTTGAGGGCTGTAACTTCACAACCAGCGTTCCCCAGGAGATTAGTTGTACCACAGAATACAATAGCAGAAAGTAAAAAATAATGATTGATTTCTTCAAGGGATAAGCTTTTACAATTTAAATATACCTATTATTTACTTAGTCCTGAAAACCACATCCAGACTCTCGAAAATTGCTCTTTTAGCCTTTTCCAATTCTATCTTGGTGTGTGCCGCAGAAACAAAGCCAACTTCGTAGCCAGACGGACCTAAATAGATCCCTCTATTTAGCAGTTCTCTGTGCATGATCTTAAACTTCTCCATGCTCGCCGGATCAATATCTTCCGCACACTGAATTTTTTCTTTATTGGTAAATGCTATCCAGAAAATAGATCCAACATGAAATACCTTTAATTTATAGCTTCTCGCTGTTGCAAAACGCTGAATGCTCTCTGCAAATTCCGTCGCTTTAGCATTCAGGTCTTTGTAAAACCCAGACTTTAAAAGCTCTGTAAGTTGCGCAATTCCAGCAGCCATCGCAACTGGGTTTCCCGACAAAGTACCTGCCTGATAAACGCTACCATCAGGAGAGATATGGCCCATGATTTCTGCAGATGCACCATACATCCCAACCGGCAATCCACCACCTATTATTTTGCCGTAAGTTACTATGTCAGGCTTAATGCCATAATGTCCTGCTGCCCCTTCAAAACCTAACCTGAATCCTGTGATCACCTCATCAAAAATCAATAGCGCCTGGTTGTCTTTACAGATTTTCTCCAAAAACTTAATAAAGTCCACATCTTGCATAAGCAAACCATTGTTAGCAGGAATGCCTTCAATAATCACGGCGGCAACCTGCTCTTTAAATTGCGCAAATGCTTGCTCAATTGCCGAGGTATCATTTAAGGGGATAACAATCGTTTCATCTGCGAAAGATTTTGGAACACCTGCAGAAGAGGTTTCTCCAAAAGTGACCAACCCAGATCCTGCTTTAACCAGCAAAGAATCACTATGACCATGGTAGCATCCTTCAAATTTAATGATCTTATCTCTGCCTGTGAAGCCACGTGCCAGTCTAATGGCAGACATCACTGCCTCGGTTCCAGAGCTCGTAAAACGAATCTTCTCTACAAATTTATTGTTGCTGATGATCAACTCAGCTAGTTCATTCTCCAAGGCTGTAGGTGCGCCGAAGCTCATCCCATTTTGCATAACTTCAATTACCTTTTCGCGAACCTTCGCGTTATTGTGACCAAGTATCAAAGGTCCCCAGCTGCCGCAAAAATCGATAAACTGATTCCCATCTGCATCCCATACATAACAACCATCACCTTTTTGGATAAACAATGGGGTACCATAGACCGACTTAAAAGCCCTCACTGGTGAGTTAACCCCACCTGGAAAGTATTTCTTTGCTTTTACATATAACTCGGCAGACTTCTCTCGTGAAATATCAGGCTTGCTTCCAGTATTTACAGGAACATCTCCCTCATTGCCCGAAAACATTTTCTTTAAAGACTCTAACATAATTACATCCAATTGTTTTCTACGATATCCCTGATATGGTAAGTCGTGATGATACTAGCTCCAGCCCTTGCAAACGCATGCATAGTCTCCATTACCACTTTTTGTTCGTCAATCCAGCCTTTCTCTGCCGCCGCTTTTATCATGGAGTACTCTCCTGATACATTATAACATGCGATAGGCAGATCAGTTTCCTGTTTTAATTTATGTATCACATCCAGATAAGCCAATGCCGGCTTAACCATCAGCACATCTGCACCCTCGGCTTCATCAAGTAATGCCTCCCTAAGTGCTTCATTTGGATTCCTGAAATCCATCTGATAAGCCTTACGATCACCCTTGCTCGGTGCACAATCTGCCGCCTCTCTAAAAGGACCATAATAAGCTGAAGCAAATTTCGTAGCATGAGACATGATTGCTGTATTTACAAACCCAGCACCATCTAATACACTTCTCATTGACCCAACCCTGCCATCCATCATATCTGAGGGAGCAAGCATATCGGCACCTGCCTGTGCATGGGTAAGTCCCATCCTGGCAATTACTTCTACCGTTGCATCGTTTTGCACGTAATCATTTTCCAGTATACCACAGTGACCATGGGTCGTGTATGAACACACACAGACATCTGTCACTACATAAAGATCATCGCCGAAGTTCTTTTTCAATAAACGTACTGCAGAAGGTACAAGGGAATGATCGTGATAAGCCGAAGCTGCATTCTCACTCTTTTCATCTCCTACGCCGAAAAGCATGATCTTATTTACACCCAACTGCAATCCCTTTTCTACATCTTTTAATAAGGTATCTTCAGAATAATGATTGATTCCAGGCATTGCATCGATAGCATGCACTACATTGTTTCCTGGAACTACAAAATAGGGGTAAATGAACATGTCCTTAGAAAGCCTGGTTTCTGCAACCATTTCTCTTACTAAAGGGTTCTTTCTTAATCTTCGCGGTCTCTGCAACATATCTCTCTCTATTTAATATCAATACCGAATACGGCTTCGGAAAGGCCTATCTCATCCGGTGAGTAAGGCAAAGTGTAGGTCACACCCATCTCATCAAACTTCTTACCTGTTGAATTGCCGATAGCAATTACCTGCTGACCGGGGTCCAAAAGGTTATTTGCAAAATAGGCATCAACATTACTCGGGCTGGTGAAAATAAGAACATCAGCCGAAGTCCGGTCTATATCCTCCTCTACAACAGTCTCATAGATCGGTAAATCCACGATTTTAGTGTCTGCTTTCAAAGATTTCTGAATGCTTAGCAATGAATCCAAAGCCCTTGGAAAAAGAACCGTCCGACCTCCTACTAAAGCAGCAAAATCATCAGCAACTTCTTTAATATCTCCACTTTCCCCAACGTAATCCGCCAGTTCACCATACTTTCTCAAAGCATCTTCGCTACCTCTTCCAACTACGCCAAACTTCATCTTTTTGGACAAAGTAGGTTTCAGCTTAAAGAAGTACTCCACCGCATTTCTGCTGCTGAAGAAGATCCAGTCTATATTTTTCAGGTAGAACGGATCAAGAACATTCACAATCGGAAATGTTCTGATCAATGATCTTCCTTCTATCTCAATATTATTCTTTTCTAATGCTTTTCTAAAATAGCTATGCTCCCCGATTTCTCTGGATATGAACACTTTTGATGGACGCTTCTTATCCTTTGCAAATTTGGCAACGATACGTTCAGCAAGTCCATCCAGCGTAGGAACCCTGAAGAACAAGCGGTCAGGAAAATCCTCAGCAGTATCTGCTTTGGAAGTCCAGACTTCATATTGACCGTTTTCCTTCTTACAATAGCATCCTAAAGGCATATGACAGCCACCTTCAAAAAGGTTCAATACTTTGCGTTCTACTGCAATTTGTTCTACTGTCTCAGTATGATTTATCTGCTGTAAAAGCTCAAACAACTCATGGTCGCTGTCTCTTATCTGTATTGCGAGGGCACCCTGAGCGGGTGCAGGCACCAATACCGTAGTATCAATCACCTCAACATGAAATTCAGAAAGATCAATATTTAGCCTGTTTACGCCAGCCTTAGCTATCATAATGGCATCATAATTCTCATCCCGAAGCTTACCAATCCGGGTAGGTACATTACCGCGAAGATCCTCAATACTAAGGTCAGGCCTTAATGCCAAAAGTTGTGCAGCACGACGGTTAGATGATGTTCCTACCATTGCACCATGTTTTAGCGACAGTTTTTTTGTCACATCTACACAGTCCTTAAGGATTAGTAAAAGTTCAGAAGCATCTTCTCTTTCGGTAACCGCAGCAATGGTTAAGCCGGCAGGATGTACGGTAGGCAGGTCTTTATGAGAATGAACAGCGATATCAATCGTTGCACCTAACAACTCCTCTTCCAGCTCTTTAGTAAAGAATCCCTTACCCTCCAACTTGTCTAACCGGAGATTTAAGATCTTGTCGCCCTGAGTCTTAATGATTTTTAGATCGGCTTCGACGCCAATGCCTGCAAGTTTATCCTTAATAAAGTTGGCTTGCCATAAAGCCAGGTCGCTGCCTCTTGTACCAATAGTAAGTCTTTTCACGCTGATGCTAGTTTTTCCGCAAATTTAGCTATTCTTTACCAATATCTCTTTGGCCATTACCATTGGAACGCTGATGCATTTCTTTTCCATGTAATTCATTACACGTTCAAGGATCAGTCTCGAACTCTCGTCCATTCCATTAATTTCATCGGCAAAGATGGCATTGATAGCAGTATGCTTAATTTCCTTAATCTTTTGAGGAACGCCACTCATGGCAATCTCGATCTTACGCTGGCGTAAAACCAACTCAAAGTCTTTGATATTCTCCTCAATGATGTGCTCCGCATTCACCAGCTCGTCGTAACGTTCCTGGATGTTTTTACGGGCAATTTCTTTTAGAGATTCTACCTCTATGTAGTGAACTGGGAAGTTCTTGAGGATCTCAGGAGCAGTATCATTTGGAATTGCCAAATCAACAATCACCTTTTTCTCTGTATCTCCGTTCAGTAATTTTTTATAAATCTCTTCTGTAATAATCGGTTCAGTAGAGCCGGTACAAGTGATGATCACATCAAACCCTCCGGTAAAATTCGCTAGCTCTGTTAAGGGATATGCGATACCGTTAAGCTCTCTTGCCAAATGTTCTGCATTTTCCGGAGACCGGTTGAATATAGAAAAGTTCGAGTATTTATGCTTTTTAAGGTATTGCGCGATGTTCCGGTTAGTCTCTCCTGCACCTATGATCAGCAATCTGGAATTTGCACACATCTTCAGATCGCGAAGCTTCCGATAAGCCAATGAAACAATAGACACCGGGTTTTTTGAAATATTGGTATGTGTATAAACCTCCTTAGCGGTTTTAACCACCCTGTTCATGATCATTCTCATGTAATCCCCAGTGAAACCGGCAACCCGACAAGCTTCATAAGCTTTACGTAGTTGGGCTAAAATCTCTTTCTCTCCGACAACTAAACTTTCTAATGAGCAAGATGTACGGAGTAAGTGATTAAAGGCTTCAACCTGCTCATAAACAGAAACATTGGAAATAAACTGGTCCATATACTCCTCAGGTAAACCCATATTGAGCACCGTCAGGAAACGACGAATAAATTCTTTGTTGATTTCACTAGTGCAGGTAAAAACAAACTCGACACGATTGCAGGTTCCTACATAGAATATTTCCTTTACACCCAGTTCGGACTGAATATTTCTTAATCTGTCGTCAAGTGTTTCATCACATATTACCAATTTACCTAAAGCCTTTAGGTCAATCTGTTTGTGGGTGAAAGCAATGATCTTTAAATATTCCAATTGTTACCGCCTATTTATTTTTAGCGTAACAAAAGTAACAACACAACGTTGTTTCACTGTCATTAGGCTGTAATTAAGAGCTATTTAGAAAGACTTTAAATAGAGACACTATAGCGTTATTTGGCTTAATACGCCACTAAACAAGGCTCAGCGGAATTTGTTATATTGCTGATCCAACTGAATGATACATGATACGTAAAGAAGAATTTGAATTAACTGGTGCAGACGGAAAGTTAATATATGGCGACTACACCTATAATGACAGCGGATCTGAACTACCCACAATTATATTTATCCACGGCTTTAAAGGATTTAAAGACTGGGGAGCACACAACGTAATGGCAGGTTTTTTTGCGGGCAATAGCTTCCGATATCTCAAATTCAACCTTTCCCATAGCGGGGTAACTAAAGAAAACCCAAACGATGTTTCTGATCTCGATAGCTTTGCAAATAACACAGTTAGCAAAGAATTGTACGACATCCAGCAAGTAGTAGATTTCACTATTGAAAAATTCCCTGGCTCTCCTTTAACGTTAATTGGCCACAGCAGAGGCGGTGGGTTGGCTATTTTACAAACCGCAAAAGATGAACGCATCAGCAACCTGATCACCTGGTCTTCTATTTCGGATTTCGCCAGTCTATGGAAGAAAGAGCAAGAGGAAGCTTGGCTAACCGAGGGAACAATCTTCGTAGTAAATGCGAGAACCAAAGAGAAAATGCCACTAAATAAATCCTTATTAGAAGATTTTTCTGAGCATAGAGAGCAATACAACATCTTAAATGCGGCTAAAAAGATTGACGTGCCCTGGCTGATTCTTCATGGCGATAATGATGTCAACGTAGACTTCAGCGTTGCGCAAACGCTTGCTCAAAATCAATTGAAAGCACAAATTCAGAAGATTGAAGGCGCGAACCATGTCTATGGAGCTTCACACCCCTATACCGCACAAACACTGCCCGATCATTTGCAGCAGGTGGCGGACAAGACACTGGCTTTTCTAAAAGCAAGCAAATAGTTACCGTTCCTGTTTTAGTTTATTCCGGTGAAGTGTTCCCCATGCTGCAAGTGCATGTAAAACGTCAGTCAAAGAGTCGGAGTATGGCGTAAGTTCATACTCCACTACAACTGGCATTTTGGTACTGTGCACAGTGCGTTTTAGAAAACCATTAAGCTCCAATTCCTTTAGCTCGGCAGATAAGACCCTTGCGGAGATACCATTAACAACACGCTGTATTTCATTAAATCGCAAGCTACCCTCTTTTAACGCAGCGATGACACGAAGCTTCCATTTTCCACCTATCACGTACAATGCATCGCCAACTGGTGTCAGCACCGCATTGCATTCACTCGATGTCTGAAGATTATCCTTTTCCATAACTTACTAATAATCAAGTTACTAACGCAAAGGTTAGCACTAACCTTTTGTATACTACTAACCTTTCATAACCAAATGTAGATAAGTTTGAAGCAAAAATCATAACAATGAAAAAGATTCTTCACATTATCTCAAGCCCGAGGGGAGCAGCATCCATGAGCATTAAATTAGGAAATGCAATTGTCGAAAAGCTTCAGGCGGCATATCCAGACAGTACCGTAGCAGTCACCGACCTATTGAAAAAGAACTTCCCACACCTGGAAGAAGCGCACATCGCTTCATTTTTCACACCAGAAGAAAGTAGAACGCCCGAGAACGTGGAAGCAATTAAGCATTCTGATGAGTCAATCCAGGAAATCCTTGATGCCGATGTGATCGTGATTGGGGCACCACTGTATAACTTTTCCATTCACTCCGTCTTAAAAGCCTGGGTAGATCACATCACCCGTGCCGGGATAACCTTTAAGTATGATGAAAATGGTCCGCAGGGCCTGATCAAAAACAAAAAAGTTTACCTGGCAATATCCTCCGGTGGCGTTTACTCCGAAGGGCCGATGAAAGCAATGGACTTTGTGGAGCCCTATATGCGGACAATCCTTGGCTTTTTAGGGATGACAGACATTACAGTCTTTAGAGTGGAAGGATTATCTATCCCCGGAATTCAAGAGAATGCTTTGGAAAATGCAATCAACAGCACAACGATATAAACAAAAGCGGCATTGCTCATCTCCAGGAGCAATGCCGCTTTCAAAAGTTGCAGCAGCTATTTCTTAACTTTATACATCTGGTTGATATTTACAGCAGGCATCTGCACAGTTGTAGAGTCCGAGAATTTACCAGAGCATTGGTTTATGATCATGTTCAGTAACTTCACATCAGATTTACCAAGCGTATTAATACGTAGATTATTAATTGTCTTCGCCTGATCTCCCCCGTTTAGCTCCATACTAGAATTTCCCGCCGAATTAATTGTCAAGTCGTCGAACGATCCACGATCGCTTTTGAAGCTCGTATTATTCAAGTTGAAAAGTGCAGAAATCGACTGTGTTTCATTGCAAGTGATTTCGCGAACGTTCCTGGTATCAACATTCAGATGTTTAACTTTCGTATCTGCATTAAATTGAGCCAGCTCTGCGTCAACGAGGTTTAGGTTCAGAGAATCCATTTCAGCTACTAAACTTATTCCTCTACTACCTGCTACATTTATGTTCTTAACCTCAGGAGCCGATATCGCAATTCTTCCGAAATTCTCCTGATGTCCGGGATCACCTTTAACGTTAATCTGCAAGTCGCCATTGGCGGCAAATTGAACAGTTACCAAACCCTTAAGATTCTCCGAAACCTCCAGCCCTACCTTAGTGCCTTTGATAACAGTAACAGCCAGGTGGATTTTACTTTCACCCTGAATGTTAATGGTCTTAGCGGAACCAGTTCCAGAAAATGCAATGGCTAACTTAGGTTTCGGACCGTAAGTATCCATATCACCCATTTTGGATGCATAATCTCCTTTCTCATAATATACCCTGGAAACATAGGCAATGCAGAGGATAGGGATAAGTATCAATGCTGCTGCAAATGCGATTAATAATTTATTACTTGTTTTCATTTCTTAAGATTTAAAAGTGTCACTAACAAACGATTTATACCGGTTCTCCAGCTCGTCGAAGCTTATATTTAACAGATAGATGTTCCTAAAGAGCCCCGGCAGATCATCCTCCATGAACTGCAGTCGTCTATATGCTTTGACCTGGCTTTCAGCATCTTCCGCCACAAAAAAGCCAATGCCCCGTTTATTATTTATGATATTCTTATTTTGTAAAAGTTCGTAGGTACGCATCACTGTGTTCGGGTTAACTTCCAATGCTACTGCAAGTTCCCGAACAGACGGGACTTTTTCTTCTTTCTTCCATTTACCCAGTAGGATGTGTTCACAGACGTATTCCGCTATCTGAAGGTATATTGCCTTATTGTCTCTAAATTCCATTTCGATACCAATTAATAGTTTAAACCTCTTTCTCTTTGAGACGCACGTAAGTAATGACCCAGAATATTATCGTAAGCAGCATAAAAACAGATAAAAGTAAATATTCGATGAGCCCTGCCTCTCTGCCTATGATAAATCCATTCGGGTCAGTTGGAATTCGGTCACGCGTTAGAAACTCACTGCTTTTCCCAAATATATATCCTGCTACTCCTGAAAAAAGCATCAGGGAGATGGCAGTCTTGATATAGTTAAATTTGTTAAAGTACACGGAGCCCAACAAGAAAATACTGCTAGTCAGTATAGGAGCAAAATAAAAAGGCGCATATTTAAAGCCTTCCCATGAGCGAAAAAGATACGCGAACTCAACAACCTTATAATCAACTCTAGGAACATTGTCTATTGTTACCGCCGACTTCAATTCACCAAGGGATCTCAACTTTGTTACGAATGCAAGGTCTGTTAAAAAGAATATCACAATAAAACTTAGGGTGACAATTATAACTGAAAACAAGATCGCTGCAACCATCTTTTCAAACGTCGATGAGGGGACTAGCAAGTCAATTATCGTTCTAGATTTCTGACCTAAATGCGCAAAGTAGTTACTAGCAACAACAGTAATAAACAGTAAACCAAAAATTACAAACAAGGGTTCTCTAAAAGAAAGTCTTGACCCTGTATCGTGACCGTAGGCGAATATTGGCCACAAGCAAAACAGGTAAAAACATACGATCACTCCAAATGCCACACCAAGTGTTATTAAATAGATCTTTCCAAATTCCAACCACTGCCTTCTTAACAGCAGTCCGAATCGATTTATATCAAACGTATTATTCATATTCCTTAATTAAATACAGTTTTTAGTTTAGTTTTCTCAGCAAGCATTGCATTGAATAGAAGTTCTATATCAAGCTTGCTGTCCTCATCATGGTAATTAGGTATCACCGCATTAAAGCCCGACAATGATGGCTCGGCATAGATTACGGTGTCGTTCATCTCATTGATCCGCTTGAAACAAAGCTTGTGCGTGATCTCTTCAACCGAAGCTTTAAGCGCAACACTGCTTTCATCAAGCATAATGACTGTATCGATCAAGTTGTCAAGATCCCTTACCTGGTGGGTAGAAATTATAATACAACGGTCGTCTGTTAATGCCGCAGCCATAATCTTGCGAAACTGAGCCTTTGAAGGGATATCTAAACCATTTGTTGGCTCGTCCATAATAATAAGCTTCGCCTGAGTAGCTAAACCAAAAGCAATGATCAGCTTCTTTTTCTGGCCATAAGACATGTTGATAAGCTTCTGCCCTACTGGGATATCGAATTCTGTAAGAAGTTCATTAAAGTAGTTGTGGTCAAAGTCTGGATAGAAAGGAGAATTAGCCTTTACATAGGCATCAATTTTCACAGCCGGAAGATAAAATTCTTCAGGGATGAAACAGATCTGTCTCAATAACGAAGGTTGGCGCTTAGCAGGATCATGCCCCATGACGCTAATCTTTCCACTGTCTGCATAGACGAGGCCCGCTAAATTTTTTAATAAACTGGACTTACCCGCACCATTCTTTCCGAGTAATCCATAAATGTGGCCAGCTTGCAACTGCATGCTCAAGTTTTTGAACAGGAGTTTCTGCTTACTGTAGCCAAAGTTCAAGTCGTTAATTTCAATCATAGTTTACTGTATTAGTTAAATAATACACTAATGTATAATTGATTGTTGAAACCACCAAATTATTTTAACACCATTCTAAAATATATTTGCTCCGGACGATGATTTATCTATACTTTCCACACAATTGGGCATAACAGTTCCATGAGTAGAAAAGGATAATTCGTTAAGATAATACTCATTATAAGATCCTACTTAATTAGTGTTAAGCAGAAGCTTAAAATATGTGTTGGTTTTATGGGTTTTTAGGTGGCCTAGTGGAGAAGTAGAGAATCAGTAGTTATTAATACATTATAGCTAATAGACCAAGTAAGAGTTATTATCAATTAAAAATATTTTAATATATTTAATTGATAATAACCAAATATAATGTCGATGGAAAGTTGTTCATGTTTGAAGAACTTGCCCAAAGCTTCAACTATCTAGTATAACATGAAAAAAATCTTAGTTTTCACTCTCACGGCGCTCTTAATAGCGGCCGCCATATTCTTCTTATCGAATAAAAAATCCATAATCGAATCAAATAATGCAAATAAATTCAAGGCATCTCAAAAACCTAAACAAAACCATACAAACGGTTTTGTTAGATTTACTATTGATGATCCGAATATACTCAACGGCAATTTTCAGACTATTAGGTTGTACTCACTCGATTCACTGGCTTGGGGAAAAAATTATGATATTACATCACAGAGCTTTAAGAAATCTGTTAATGAGCCGGTGATCTTAATTCAACCTAATGATACACAAACACCATTCTTGGTGTATCCAGGTGATTCAATAAGAATCCGGTATGCCAAAACTGATACCATGCAGATGTACATTCCCGGTAATGCGATTCGCAATAATGAGTTAAACTTTTTTAGGCAACTGGTGCAGCGAACCGGAAACCTGTACTATTTTTTTGCTCCAATGGCCTATCAAAGAAGAGTGCAGGGTTTAAACCAGATTCACAGTCTTGAGTATACCATTGATAGTATTAAACAAAATAGAATCAGGTTTTTAGACAGCTATCAAAAGAACTATCCGTTAAACGATGACTTCGTCAAAATAGCTGTGAATTGTATTAAGAGTACAGCTATTGATGACTCTCTATTGCTTTACCACAACAACAAGGATTTGCTCAAAGGGTTGAATTTATATGTACCCTTTGCAAAAGCAAAAATCACAAGCCTTGAGAAAATTGGGTTCCAACCCTATCCCATGTTTATTCAGGCATCAAAACATGCGCTAGCTATGATAACGGGTACCAACCCTCACGATGGTATGCAGATGAATGCTAAAATATTCCCAGGTAGATTTGATTATGTTACAACTACACTAACTGGCAACCACAGGAACTTCTTCCTATCGCAAACCATAAACATAGCCAGTAAAAACAACATCAACATATCGAATGCTTACCTAGAAAAATTCCATAAGTACTGTACCAATAAAAATTATGTAAAGCTGGTTGATGCAGTTCTGGCCGACAAAATGTTGAAGGCCAAATTCAAACAAGGTGAAGATAATTTGCTTTCTGTTAATGGAAGAACTGTTCAGGATATAGGAATCGTGCTTCAAAAATATCAGGGTAATTTAGTATTGATAGATTTATGGGCAAGCTGGTGTGCGCCATGCATACAGGAAATCCCATTTACTGAGCAACTGAAAGAAAAGTATAAAAGCGAAAACATCGTTTTCGTGACCATATCAACAGATAGCGAAATATCCGATTGGAAAAAAGCCGCCAATGCAGAAAAGCTCAATGGCGCTAATGATTTCTTGTTATTGAATTCTAGCAGTTCTACATTTATGAAACAATATCGGGTTCAATCCATCCCGAGATATATGTTGTTGGACAAGAGTGGAAAAATGCTGAACGATGATGCACCGAGACCCAGTAACGTAAAGTTGACGACTTTAATTGATCAATATCTATAAACCTCGTGGTCTCACCGCCCATTTTACCACTAATCCACAATTTATTGAGAATATGTTCTTCTCTATCTCACTTGTTATGCTCCAAATGAGGCCAGCATGTGCAATTAGAGCACCCCGGCATTATTAAGTCACCAAAATTTAACAACCTTTATTTTCTTACTTATCTATTGGCCTATTATCGAAGTCTTCCGAAGAACTACCGGTACCATCTTCATGCGTATCTTCAGTCTCTTTCTTAGTCGAGCCAACATAACCGTCATCTTTTAACGAATCTTTACCTTGAGTTCCTGTATTATCTAATCCGTCCCGGGGACCTTGAGGTTGAAAGGGATCTTTCTTGTTAGTTTCCATATGCTTATCGTTTAAAAGATTAACAAATGATAGGCTGAGTAGTTTGAGGAAAACTCTATGTGGCACTAAGCCATACTATATAGTACTAAGCTATACTCACTTCAATCCAGTTGCCGTCTTCTTTGATCAGATCAATTAAATCATCAAGGGCACGTGCAGAATTCACGTTCTTTTTAACGACCTCCTTACCGCGGTATAACGTAATTTTATCAGGGCCTGTTCCTACATATCCATAGTCGGCATCAGCCATCTCCCCGGGTCCGTTTACAATACAGCCCATGATCCCGATCTTAAGTCCTTTCAAATGATCCGTTCTTGCACGTATCAATTGGGTGGTTTCCTGAAGATCGAAAAGGGTACGACCGCAACTCGGACAAGAGATATATTCCGTTTTTGAGATCCTGGTGCGTGTAGCTTGTAAGATTCCGAAGCTTGTAGAATTGACCAACGCTAATCCTACAGCGGGATCTGCTTTAATCCATATCCCATCACCAAAACCATCAGTAAATAATGCACCGATATCGGTTGCTGAGTACAGCATTAAGTCATCTGCACCAGCGCCCTCGTAAGTTTTTTTGATGATTACAGGAATAGTAACCCCGCTTTTAAGCAACGCAACAAAGAAGGCTCGTTGTGCAGCCATACCATGGATCGCATCAGTTTCCAAAACGATGACAACAGACGCATCCAACATAGAAAAGTCAATATCTGCCAGCTCAGAGGTATTGATCCTCACCAGATTTAAATGCTCGTCTTTAAGGCCTGCAACCAGGTATTGAGCAAAAGAAAACATAGGGTGACAGTTGTTCTTATCTGTCAGCCCTGCCCAGGCACCTGCATTATAGATCTGTTTTAAGTTACCTGGAAAAGAGAATGAAGGTAAATAGTCTCCGAGATAAACCAGATCACACGCCTGATCCGCTAGGTGATATTTATCAAGCCCGGCACTATACTTATATCCAACAGAACCCAGAAAGTAAGGGTCTTTTAAGTTTTCGGTAGAAACATCGAGCATGACTATAGGAGGGTGATGTCCTCCTATATGACTTACAGGAACCGTCTGCCTTCTTGCATAGGTATATGGATCATAAGGCAAATCGAGCACTTTTATGGATTCCACGTTAGTGGCTGCCGAAACGGCTAAAGCCATCGCACGTTGTTCATACCTCAACGCCATGGCTTTCGCTACCGGAGCTTCAAACTCAGGATCTTCAGTTAACGAAACACGAATCGTGTCGCCCAGACCGTCTTCCAACAAGGTACCAATACCCACTGCAGATTTTATCCGCCCGTCTTCACCATCCCCCGCTTCAGTCACACCTAAATGTAAAGGATAGTTCATCCCTTCTTTCACCATCGTCTCCACCAGCAAGCGGTAAGCCTGAACCATCACCTGCGTATTGCTCGCTTTCATAGAAATAACCAGGTTATAGTAGTTCAAATCCTCGCACATGCGGATGAACTCCATGGCTGACTCTACCATTCCCCTTGGGGTATCACCGTAATGACTCATGATCCGGTCCGACAATGAACCGTGGTTCGTACCAATCCGCATAGCGGTACCATACTCTTTACAGATCTTTACCAGCGGTGTAAATTTTTTATAGATGCGGTCCAGTTCTGCCTGATAAGCAGCCTGCGTATATTCAATGTTCTCAAAACGTTTTTTATCAGCGTAGTTTCCTGGATTGACACGCACCTTTTCAACGATCCTTGCAGCAGACTCCGCCGCATTTGGTGTGAAGTGAATATCGGCAACCAATGGAACATTATATCCACGATACCGAAGTTCTTTTTTGATATTCGCTAAGTTCTCTGCTTCTTTTACACTAGGTGCAGTGATGCGGACGTACTCACAGCCAGATTCAACCATTCTAATGGTCTGCTCTACCGTTCTAATAGTATCCATAGTATCTGTCGTAGTCATCGACTGTATCCTAATAGGATTTAAACCTCCCATTGGGATATCACCAATTTGAACTTCTCTTGTTAAGAACCTTGAATAACTAGTTAGACTGTTGCTGTATCCTTCCATTACGTGCTGATGTGGCGCAAAGATATAGATTATATCAATCTATCCTTTATCACCAGGGTGTTTGCAATTAGATCGTGAAAGCATTGTTGCTTTTTATTGAGAAAACTATACAGATAACCGAAGAATACAGGAGCCACAGACAAAGCCTTCGCAGCATTGCGTCCAAAGGAAACGTCTTGTTGAATCCGATTTCCCATCAGATCAGTCACTTTGATGTTCATTAGCTGCTTTCCCCAGGTAGCCTGCTTTTCTGAAGCTTCCGCAACGCTGCTATAAATGAACTTCGCTAATGGTATCAAAGGGATTCCCGCTAGAGCGAGTCCAATACGCTGAGCTTTTTCCTCCACAAAGACGAAGGAAACGAGCACAAGAAGGACATATCCGGTAGTTAGAAAAAAATAGTCTATGACAGAAGCAAGCAACCGTTGATCAAAAGAAGCGAAATATTGTGGCGCCGTCTGCTGGTAAGTAAAACCAAGAAGCTCACGCAGTTCAGCGAACTCATGAGCTTCTTTATAGTCATCCATCCCAGGCTTTCTGATGAAAGTAGAGGTACGGATCTTCAATTCTTTTAACGCTGCTAGTTTAAATGGCCCTTCCGGCTTTCCGTTTATTACAACAGTATAGTCAACATCATTATCTTGCATTCCTTCTTTTACTAGTATCTCTTCACTTCAAAGTTACTTAATCCACCGTTTAAACTGATGAATATCTTTTTAGTGGAAGTACTATAATTAGGCGTTTCGTAGGTACCATTCTTTAGTTTGGTAAAGCCTTCAAAGTCCTTAGATGACAAACCGCTTTTAGTAGTGATTCTGCAGCCCGAGTTCGTAGGTACGTTCAGCTTCACATCCGCAACGCCAGTTTTAATGCGTACGTCAGCAATTGGCAATAGGTCACCAAACTTAATATCCAATGCGGCAGCACCACCATCAAAGTTAAACTCACGAATCTGGTAAGGACTAAGGTCAAAGTTTATTTCGCCGGCACCCATGTTCAGGTGCATCTCCCAAAGTGGCTTAGTATTTAAATGGATATTAACATCATTGCCACCATCTCCCATGTTCCAATTCTTCTTATTGCTCATCTTGAAGGTTACAGTTCTTAAGCTATCCTGAAGATTGTTCATCAGTGAGAAGGACCCACCTCTGTTTTCAACTTTCGCCGTAAACAAACTGTCGGTCTCCCCACCTAGTGAGTAAGATGTTCCTCCGCCACTAATATTTAAAACCGTTTTCTTGCCAGGAGCATCGTCAAAAGGTAGATCGAAAGACTGCACTTTAATGCTTCCCTTTTCGTCATCGTCGCTAAGATCCATGCTGAAGTTTTTCTCTTTCGTTGATTGCGGTACCTGGGTTCCCCTGTAAAATAAAACGCAAAGCATTACCACCAATACACCGATGGAAATGTATCCACCAACTGGTGATTTACTTCTTGAGAACAGAATATTGACGCCGGCAATGATCAGAAAGATCGGCCAGAAGCGCCAAACGCTACCCCAGTAAAACTCAATAATATCAAAGTTTTCCAGTAAAAGTACGCTACCTATAAAAAGCAGTACTACACCCCACATTATTCTATCCAGTTTCATCTCTATATATCTTTTTTGGTAAATCTGTCATCAACTTTAGGTGCTTCAGGTACCGGAGTTTCCGGAACTACAGGTTCCTCTGCAGGCTTCTCTGTAAATGTGCCACCCGCCTCCTGCTGCTTTTTCCACTCTTCCCAGGCGTTTTTATTTTTAGCCTTTAGTAAAAAGCTCACCCCAACCGCAACAAACACCAACGGCCACATCTTGCTCACATTAAACCAGAAAGGAATAATGTTGAATTCATTCATTAAAAAGTAAATCCCCATAACCAGCAACACCAAACCAGCGACCGTCTTGCCAGTCTCACTACTTCGTTTCATTGGTCTGAATTCTGCATCATCTCTTCCCATTTTAAAAGGATCGGCGCCCATGGAAGGAGATGTCCAGCCCTGAGCATTTGACTTGCTCTCAAATGGATTCGCAAAGCCTTTGCTGTACTCGTTAAATTTTGCAAAGTGTTTAGCCGGATCATTATTTACCGGAACCACAATCCACATCACGATGTAAACCAACACCCCTGTACCCACTAGAAAAATCGTTGACAACACAAATAATAACCTGACTATTGTTACATCAACCTCCATGTACTCAGCGATTCCGGAAGATACTCCTCCAACCACCTTTTCGTACTCATTTCTAAATAATCTCTTGTCCATCATAATTCCCTCCTTGATTAAAATTGTACCGGTTTAATCGTAATCTCATCCACATTTGCACCACTGCTTAGGTTCAGCACGCTCCATATACTCTCTGCAATGTCTTCCGGTTTTACAAAACGTCCCTCTGGTATAGTAGTACCTTCCCAGGAGGATGTTAACGTTGAACCCGGCAAAACTGCAGTGACCTTTACGCTGTGTTTAGATAACTCATCCCTCAGTACGTTATTAAGACTATACAACGCCGCTTTAGTTACACTATAACTTCCTGCATTTTCAGCGTTTAATTTACTCGCAACAGAACAGATATTAAAAACGTGTCCAGACTGTTGTTCACGCATGATTCTACCAAAAAATTTCCCACAATAGTAGGCAGCATTAAGATTGACGTTCAGCATTTGCTCAAACTGATCGTCGGACTCATCCAACAGGCTTCCAGTGAGAAAAACCCCCG
This sequence comes from Pedobacter sp., assembly GCF_037719805.1. Taxonomy (GTDB): domain Bacteria; phylum Bacteroidota; class Bacteroidia; order Sphingobacteriales; family Sphingobacteriaceae; genus Pedobacter. The sequence continues at coordinate 262,338 of NZ_JBBJLZ010000006.1, forward strand.
TGTTGTTAACGAAAACATCAACCCTTGGCATCACAGCTCTTACGTCCTCGCAGAACTGGTAGACCTCCGCTTTTAGCGCGATATCCACTTTAAATACATAGGCCTGTACACCCGTATTTTCGAGTTCTTCTTTCATGTCCATAAGCAACTTTTCATCCCTGGCACAGATGCTTACATTGTAACCTTCGGCTGCTAATTTCAATGCAATAGCCCTACCAATCCCTTTAGTTGCTCCTGTAATTACTGCGTTCATATGCTTCAAATATATAGTTGACAATAATACAAAAAACGGGCTCAGGCCAAAACTTTGGAGCCAATGTTTTGTTAGCAAAGTCTATAAGGTCATTTCAAGTTTTTATTGTTTCTTTGTAATAATCTTGCTCAAGTACCTAAAGCTAAATTTTCAAGAATGAATTTCACCAACTTTGGCAAATACCTACTTCTGTTAAAAGCAGTATTTAGAAGACCTGAAAAGTTTAAAATTTACCTCCGCGCTATATTTAACCAAATGGATTTTATCGGTGTCGGCTCACTAGGTTTGATCGCAATCATTTCCACTTTTATCGGGGCAGTAATGACCCTTCAGATTGCCTTCCAGTTGGTTAGTGACTTTATCCCTAAGACCATCATAGGTTCAGTAAACAGAGATTCAAGTATATTAGAACTAAGCCCAACCATCACAGCGATTGTATTAGCAGGTAAAATAGGCTCAGCCATTTCTTCGGAGATAGGCACCATGCGCGTTAGTGAACAGATTGATGCATTGGAAATCATGGGTATCAATTCTCCTGGTTACCTGATCCTTCCTAAAATCATTGCTGGCATTACAATGGTACCACTACTGGTAATCATGTCGATGTTCTTAAGCATTACCGGTGGTTATTTGGGTGGTACACTTTCAGGTGCAGTTTCTCCATCAGAATATATTGAAGGTATTACCACTGATTTTAATCCATATACTATTGTTGTAGCACTAACCAAAGCTTTTGTTTTTGGTTTTATCATCACTTCAGTACCCGCATACGAAGGTTTCTATGTAAAGGGAGGCGCATTAGAAGTGGCACAGGCAAGTACCAGGGCGGTTGTAGTAAGCTGTATCTCTATCCTTGTTTGTGATTACCTCGTAACCCAGTTATTACTATGATCGAGATTCAAGACATCAGCAAATCCTTTGGTGATAATGAAGTACTGAAAGGCATATCCGGTAAATTCGAAGCCGGAGTAACTAACCTGATCATCGGTGGATCTGGATCTGGTAAATCTACTCTGTTAAAATGTATGGTAGGACTCCATCACCCTGAAAAGGGCATGGTAGACTACGATGGCCGTGAATTTACCAGCATGGACTTCGAAGAAAAGATCGAGATCAGAAAAGAGATCGGCATGCTTTTCCAGGGTTCTGCTCTGTTTGATTCCATGACGGTTGAAGACAATATCATGTTTCCTTTAAACATGTTTACCCAGCAAAGTGTAAGCGAAAAACTGGATCGCGCTAACTTTTGCCTGGAACGTGTAAACCTGGAAGGTAAAAATAAACTCTACCCTGCCGAACTTTCAGGCGGTATGAAAAAGCGCGTAGGTATTGCCCGCGCTATTGCCATGAATCCAAAGTATTTGTTTGTAGATGAGCCCAACTCTGGTCTTGATCCCAAAACATCTATCGTGATTGATGAATTGATTAAAGAACTTACCGAAGAATACAATACCACCACTATTGTAGTTACGCACGATATGAATTCCGTGATGGGCATCGGAGACTATATCCTGTTCTTGCATGAAGGCAAGAAATTTTGGGAAGGATCCAATAAGGAAATCGCGCATACCGACGTTGAAGAACTAAACGACTTCGTTTTTGCCAGCCGCTTTATGAAGGCTGCAAAAGGAAAATTTTAATACACCACACTTTATGATAAGCCTGTTAACACCCACGCATTGGAAAGATTACGAATTGATTGATTGTGGGGATTTTGAAAAGCTCGAGCGTTTTGGAAATCTTGTTTTGTCCAGACCAGAGCCTCAGGCAGTATGGAAAAAGACCCTTTCAGAGATTGACTGGAAAAAACAAACTCACATCAAATTCAAAGGTCGCTCTGCCACTTCAGGCGAATGGATCAAAAACTCTGCCCATCTACCGGACCGTTGGAATATAGCTTACAGCAATGACGATGTGGCCATTAACTTAAGGTTAGGTCTGACTTCTTTCAAACATGTAGGCGTGTTTCCGGAGCAAGCCGTAAACTGGGATTATATATCCTCCTCCATAAAGAAATTCAAAACTTCAAGTCCTAAAGTACTTAACCTTTTCGCTTATACGGGAGCCGCCTCGCTTATCGCTAAGGCTGCTGGTGCAGATACTACGCACGTAGACTCAATTAAGCAAGTGGTAAACTGGGCCAACGAAAATCAGGAACTATCCAATTTAAAAGACGTTAGATGGGTAGTAGAAGATGCGCTAAAGTTTGTCAAGAGAGAGCTTAAAAGAGGCAAGAAATACAACGGGATTATACTTGATCCGCCTGCTTTCGGCCACGGGCCTAATGGCGAGAAATGGAAACTGGAAGATCACATCCAGGAGATGATGCATGACGTGGTGCAGCTCTTAGATGACGAAGAACACTTCCTGATTCTCAACACTTATTCCCTGGGCTTCTCCTCCGTGATCGTTGAAAACCTGATTAAAACGTCTTTCCCACAAGTTCAGAACCTGGAGACTGGTGAGCTTTACCTGCAAGCAACTTCGGGGATTAAACTGCCGCTGGGAGTCTTCGGCAAATTCAATAAATTCTAAAGAGAGAAAACTTTCAGCAGCTACGCCTGCATTCGCCCCCCAGGTAGCTCCTATAGTGGCATCTGGATCCATTCACAAATAAATTCAATTATATGAATTGTGCTACTTTTATATTACTCAAAGGAGTAGTATACTTGTAGGAATTTACTAAACTGTCGTGAGACCGTTTAAATGAACAATCATACCTACAAAAAACAAATCGTAAAATGAAATTACCTCAACTAGCAGGAATGTTAATGGTCGGACTTATCTCTATCGGCTTATCTACCAGTTGCACATCAGAAACAACAAAAGCCGGTGCCAAAGATTCCGTTACGGCAAAAGGAGACACGACCATCACACCTGAAGTTGGCACTACCCGCGAGCCAGTAGACACGGCAAAGTACAATGCTAAGATTAAAAAGTTAGCCAACGGTGATACCACAGGGAGATGGCCTGTAAAAAATCAACCTTACCCATTGGCAGGAGCCATACTGCCATTCAAAAGAATCGTAGTTTACTATGGTAACCTTCACTCCAAAAAAATGGGTGCTTTGGGTGAGTATGCGCCAAAAGAAATGTGGAGCCGCTTGAATAAAGAGATTAAAAACTGGGAAAGAGCAGATCCATCTACTCCTGTCCAGGCAGGGGTTCACTATATCGCGGCAGTAGCAAGTGGTACTCCAGGTAAAGATGGAAAATACATTAACCGCATGGGCAACAAACAAATAGATTCAGTAATGAAGATCGCAAAAATGCACAATGCGATTGTATTTCTTGATCTACAGGTTGCTTTAAGTAACATCAAAAACGAACTGCCACATATTGAAAAGTATCTTCAATTGCCTAATGTTCATTTAGGTATTGACCCGGAGTTCTCGATGAAAGATGGCTCTTTGCCAGGTAAAAAGATCGGAACATATGACGCCGTTGATATCAACTACTGCGCAGACTACCTGACAAACCTGGTTAAGAAATACAACCTGCCTCCAAAGGTTTTTGTTGTTCACCGTTTTACGAAAAAGATGATGACGAATTACAAAAACATCAAATTGCGCCCGGAAGTTCAAATTGTAATTCATATGGATGGATGGGGTGAGCCTGATCTAAAAATCGGTACCTACCGTCACTTTATCTTCTCTGAGCCAGTTCAGTTTACAGGATTTAAATTGTTCTACAAGAATGATCTGAAAAAAGCACCTAAGCGTTTGATGACTCCTGAAGAGTTACTTAAACTTAAACCTGCACCGATCTACATCCAGTATCAGTAAGAAAAACTAACGTATATTTAGGCGGCTTTGATCTTCAGATTAAAGCCGCTTTTTTTTGTCAAATAACAAAGTAATAATCCCATAAGCGTTCAGGTATTACTCGGGTCTGGCTCTGGTCTGGCTTTGACTGCTCCCGCCTTGCTTCCGCCATGCTCCCGCGTTGCGTCCGCCTTTGCCTAGAAAAAGGCGGACGCAACGCACTCATAGTTCGTTCAACCCGCAAGCAGGCAAAGCGTGGTACGAGGCAGTCCCGAATTAGTTATTAGTAATTAAACTGTGCAGTACTTGACGGATTATCAAGTTTGGTGCTCTGACGTTTAGCGCCTACTATGGCGTGGATCATATTGATCTGTGAGTCGTGCTGCTCAAACAAAAGGTCATTTTGAATTGCAAACTGTTTTACTGGAGCGATGGCATCAGATTCAAAATAACACCAGGCAGCTTCTTCCTCAATCTCATACCCTACAAATCTTAAGGTGAGCGGAACACCATTAGCTTTGATCTTCAGATGTTCTTTAACATACAATGCAATGAAGTCATTCACCTTGGCTTTATCCTTCGGCTTCAGAATATTGATACTGGTTTTATATCTTTTGTCTATGGCCTTTTCAAGATCGTCAAAAAAGATCCTGCTGGTCACACGAACCACTCTGGTCTTTGGAACCTGCTCGATCTCGGTAACGCTCACGTAAAATGGATGGTATATTGCAAATAAGAAAAGGAGTAAATGCTGTAACATGCTTATGTATCTTTTGGAAAATATAGATATTGATTCCAATCTTTGATCAAAATTACTAATAATAACCCAATGCAAGATTTTCCACTATATTTCGACCTCGGCTTTCATCATATTTTAGATTGGCAGGGATACGATCACATCCTTTTTGTTATGGCACTATGTGGGATCTATACGTTAAAGGATTGGAAGAAAGTGTTGATATTGGTTACTGCTTTCACGATCGGTCACAGTATCACATTGGCCTTAAGTGTTTTGAATATTCTTCATTTCAAAACCACAATAATTGAATTCCTTATCCCTGTTACCATTCTCGTAACAGCTTTGACCAATATTTTAAGCAAAAAAAGCAAACCAAAAAACATCAATCTGAAGTATCTTCTAGCACTTACTTTTGGTTTCATCCACGGAATGGGCTTTTCAAATTACTTAAAAAGCCTTTTAGGAAAAAGCAGCAGTATTGTTGCCGAATTGTTTGCATTTAACATTGGTCTGGAGGTTGGACAAGTGATTATTGTGATATTCACACTCCTTTTAGGATTCATTTTAGTTTCTATTGTAAAAATTAAGCTATGGGACTGGACATTCTTCTTGTCTTCAGCTATATTTGGTATCTCGTTGATTATGGCGGCTGAGCGGCTTCCAGCACTTTTGAAATATTTATGAAAAAACATTTACTTTTTTTTACAGCATTGTTGTTTGGGACAGCTGCGTCTGCGCAGTTATTAACCAATCCAGGGTCGAATCATGGCAACAAGTTCGAACAACTGGGCACTATTTTGTCAACTCCTAACTCTTACAGAACCGCATCAGGCGCTCCGGGTTCTGCCTACTGGCAACAAAGGGCCGACTATGTAATCAACGCCGAGCTTGACGAGAAGAAATTGCTGCTTACAGGTTCAGAGACCATTACCTACTCGAACAATTCACCAGATCCATTAAGCTATCTGTGGGTGCAGCTTGATGAGAATCAGCACAAGGCAACCAGTGATAATAAGCTGACAGAAACGAGCAAAATGACTGATAAGATGACCTATAAGGCCTTATCAGGAATCTTAAACACAGAGAACGATCTCGGTGTTAAGATTGTAAAACTGACCGATGATGCAGGAAAATCAATTCCATATGTGATCAACAATACCATGATGCGCATTGATTTGCCAACCGTATTGAGACCTGGTCAGAAATATGTACTTAAGATCTCCTGGAACTATAAAATATCGGATCGCATCGCCGTAGGTGGCAGAGGGGGTTACGAATACTTTGCGGAGGATGACAACTACTTGTTTACGATGACACAATGGTTTCCCCGTATGGCAGTTTATTCAGACTTTCAAGGATGGCAAAATAAGCAATTTGAAGGCCGTGGAGAGTTTGCCCTGGCTTTTGGAAACTACAAGGTGAACATGACTGTTCCAGCAGATCACGTAGTTGGAGGAACCGGCGAATGCCAGAACTACGCTCAGGTGTTAAGCGCTGCGAGTTTGAAAAGATGGAACGAGGCGCAATCTGCAAAAGCACCTGTCGAAATTGTAAATCTGGCAGAGGTTAAAAACGCGATGACGAAACACTCGACTGCTAAAAAGACCTGGACATACGTCGCAGAAAACGTGAGGGATTTTGCCTGGGTTTCTTCAAGAAGGATCGTTTGGGACGCTTTGGCTACCTATGTAGGCGGTAAAAAGATTATGGCAATGTCTTACTATGGTCCTGAAGCTTACCCTCTATATAACAAATATTCAACGAAGGTTGTTGCGCATACATTGAAGGTGTATTCGAAACATACCATCCCATATCCATATCCAGTCGCGATCTCTGTTGAGGCATCAAACGGCATGGAATATCCAATGATCTGCTTCAACTATGGTCGCGCAGAGAAAGATGGCACCTATACCGAAGCGATCAAGCTGGGAATGATTGGCGTCATCATTCATGAGGTTGGCCATAACTTTTTTCCAATGATTGTGAATTCTGATGAGCGCCAGTGGTCATGGATGGATGAGGGCTTAAATACCTTCTGCCAGTTTTTGGCTGAGCAGGAATGGGACAACAACTACCCATCTGCAAGAGGTCCGGCTCATAAGATTGTAGATTACATGAAGATGCCAAAGGATCAGTTGGAACCGATCATGACCAACTCTGAGCAAATCATAAACTTCGGCCCCAATGCTTATGCGAAACCAGCCACTGCACTTAATATCTTAAGAGAAACAGTGATGGGCAGGGAGTTATTTGATTATGCTTTCAAAGAATATGCGGAGCGCTGGGCGTTCAAGCACCCTACTCCGGCAGATTTCTTTAGAACTATGGAAGATGCTTCGGCGGTGGACCTGGACTGGTTCTGGAGGGGATGGTTTTTCAGTACAGACCCGGTTGACATTTCTATGGATAGCGTGAAGTCTTACAGGATGAACAGCATGAAAGCTGCAGTCGAAAATGTAGACAGAAAGACGCTTTATGAACGTGACAATAAATACATTGGCAAGGAGCGCAACAGAGCTGCAGGAATTAAATTTGCTGTAGAGCAGGATACTTCCTTGCTTGATTTCTATAATAAAACTGAGCGTTTTGAAGTAGCAAAGACAGCTGATCAGGATTTCCAGACTTATTACAATGGCTTATCTGATAGTGAGAAAAAGCTATATGAAAGCAAGAAGAATTTTTATGAGCTAAGCTTTTCAAACGTCGGGGGATTAGTGATGCCAATCATCTTGGAATGGACGTATTCAGATGGCACTAAAGAAGTGGAAAGGATTCCAGCTTACATCTGGAGGAAGAATGAGAACAAAGTGACTAAAGTGTTTGCAAAAGATAAGCAGGTGGTATCTGTTCAAATGGATCCGTATCGCGAGACGGCAGACATTGATGAGAACAATAACTTATGGCCAAGAAAAGCAACTCCTTCAAGATTTGACTTGTTTAAACAGCAAACGGCCCCAAGGGGCGCCTCGACAGGCGGCAATCAAATGCAGCAGTCGAGGCAGAAGTAGAACACGGACCGTGTGCACGGAACCACGAACCGTTATCCTGAGACGAGGGAATTATTACTTCGCTTTCATTTGGCTAAGCTGCTGTTTCAATGCTTCAATCTGAGCTTGTTGCTCTTTTATCGCTGCTACTAAAACAGGGATCAGGCTTTCGCTGGAAACCTCATCGTACCTGATTGTTTTTGTGCTTCCTTTCCCGGCTGGAAAAGTCTTAAACGCTTCAAATACCAATTCTGGGTGTTGTATTTTAAAATCCTGGGCAAGAAACCCATGCTGTGTAGCCATGGGCCACTTCCCTTCTTTGAACTTAGAACGGTCGTATTTGAATGTGATTGGCTTTAGCGTTTCTAGGTACTCCAGTGGATTACTGATCTCTGTAATGCCTGTTTTCAGCTGCTGCTCGTCAATCTTTTGGGCGCTAGCCGAAACTGCGCATATAGTTAATAAGAGTCCTGTAACAAGACCCTTTGCTTTAAAAAGGTGTTTCATAATTTTGCTCGTTTAATAAATATTAATTGTAATTGGGACTTACAATTAAACTTCTGGCGGCAAATACAAGGAGGGTAGATAAGCTGTTGTCGAACTTAAAAGATAATTCGTATTCAACCTCTGAGAAGGCATCTCTAACGCAATTAAAAGCGATTCCTGATAAAACTCGTCAAAAAGTGATTTCGCTTCCTTTCTTTCATCTTCCTTCTCTTTACTCTCATTAGCCGGATCTTCTGTAGACCCAGTCCAGTGCGCCTTTACAACTCCCTTCGACTGACTAAAAATCACGGTATACTTTACTGACAAAAATGCCAGCAATAATAGAATACCAATAGATCTTTTTATCATATGCATATTTAAAATAGTTTAGTCTGGCCCTTCTCGTCAATATCGAGATCGTCCGGGTTAGTAATCTCCAGCTTTACATCTTTGGCAGGTGGGGTTACTGGCGTCCAAGCCTTCTTCTCTTTAACAATTTCTGAGGCTTTTGGTTCTACAGGCGTTTCTTTTATAGGTTCGGTTGCTGGCTCATCAACGATTTCTGGTGAATCATCAGGCTCTTCTTCAGCAGAAACATCTTCTGCAGGAGTAACTTCTTCTTCAGAAGAAACCTCTTCTTCCGTAGACACAACTGCTGGAATCGCTTTCTGTTCTATTACAGGTTCAATCTCTCCGCTGTTTAAAAGGCTGATGCTTTTCACCTCGTGCTGACTTAAGCGGTTACCATTGGCTTTGATCCCTTTGACATCTATAAAATCAGCCAGTACCACTTCAATGGTCTCTGGAATTTGTGATTTCCCTTTCAGCAGATCAACTGTAAGCACCGCCTCAGGGTTGCTGGTCAAATAAATGAATTTAGACCCAGCCTCTTCACTAATCAAACCGCCCTTCCTACCAACAGCAATAGGTTCAAAAATAAACCTTTTAACGAAATAGTTCTTTGCCTTGCCTTCGTATTGCACCAGAGCAAATGGTTTCTCAGGATCATACTTTTGTATGAGGATCAAATCGGCATCAAAGTGATTGCTCAACTCAAATGTGCTCAACTCATACCAGCCGTCTTTGTGGACTTGCAAAATCTTGTCATCGCCATCAAATTCACCAAGGTATTTACCACGACCATCCACATTAAGCCTTCTCAACAAGTCATCGTACCAAATCTTTAGCCCTGATAAGGTTGATACCCCCTTGCTCTTGAAAAGAATCTTTTTGACGGGATATTTTGAAAGTACATTTCCCTGTGAAGCCCTTCCTTTGATTGCGATCTCCGCATAATCCAGGTCGAACTGTAGCTTCTTAAGCTTAGTATGTGGTTTCAGTTGTATAGTGATTACCTCCGCCTCGCCATTTGGGTTTGCAGTAAAATATAACACTTTGGAACCTTTTGTTCCCTTTGTCAGATCATACTCTTTGTCTCTGGTTACACCTACAACGGCAAAACGTTTAACATAAGAAACGCCTGTGCCGCCATCTTTGTAAACCATGTTGTAAATGGTACGCTCGTCGCCTTTTTTAAACACCTGCGCATGCAGGATCCCTTTACCAACGAATGTTTTATCGGCCACTTTAGTGATAATGCACTTTCCATCTTCTCTAAAGACAATGATTTCGTCAATGTCTGAGCAGTCGGCTATAAACTCATCTTTCCTCAATCCGGTTCCAATGAAACCATCCTCGCGGTTCATGAACAACTTCACATTTGCCAGCGCAACTTTAGATGCCTCTACCCTGTCGAACAGGCGGATCTCTGTTTTACGTTCGCGGCCCTTACCGTATTTATCTTTCAGCTTCTGAAACCATGCGATCGCATAGTCAGTCAAGTGCCTTAAATGATTTTTTACTACTTTAATCTCGTCAGCAAGGGCTTTCATCTGATCATCCGCCTTCTTTACGTCGAAACGGGTAATGCTACTCATCGGTTTATCGATCAGCTTTTTCAGGTCTTCCGGTTGGATGTCCCGGTACAGGCTTTCCCGAAAAGGTGCGAACAAACGGTTTAACACCTGCACTACCATCTCAAAGTTATTGGAGTTCTCGTAGTCGGGATGCTTGTACATACCCTCCTGAATAAATATCTTTAGCAGGGAGCTAAAGAATATCTTCTCCTGCAACTCGTGAAGCTTGATTTCTAACTCCAGTTTCAACAAGCCTTTGGTATGGATCGTATTCTGAATCAGGATGTCATTTACACTTAAAAATTGTGGCTTATCATCCCTGATTACACAAGTATTCGGAGAGATCGACACCTCGCAAGACGTAAAGGCATAGAGTGCATCAATGGTAACATCAGGAGATATACCTGGTGCCAGATGAATGACAATCTCCACATTTGCGGCAGTATTGTCCTCAATCTTCTTGATCTTAATCTTTCCCTTCTCATTTGCAGACAGTACGCTGTCGATAACAGAACCAGTAGTGGTGCTATAAGGCACTTCGGTAATCACTAAGGTCTTCTTATCTTTTTCTGTGATCTTAGCCCTAACCCTGATTCTTCCGCCTCGCATACCTTCGTTATACGCAGAGAAATCTGCCATACCCCCGGTAAAGAAATCCGGTAAAATATTTGGCCGCACACCCTTCAATGATTCAATGGAAGCGTCCAAAAGCTCTATAAAGTTGTGGGGCATTACTTTGGTAGCGAGACCTACTGCAATACCTTCTGCGCCCTGAGCAAGTAGTAAGGGGAACTTAACAGGCAGGGTAATTGGCTCATTATTTCTCCCATCATAGCTGAGTTGCCAAACGGTAGTATCCGGATTAAAGACCACATCGTTAGCGAACTTGGAAAGTCTTGCTTCAATATATCTGGGTGCTGCCGCATTGTCGCCTGTAATTGGGTCACCCCAGTTACCTTGCTTATCAATGAGCAATTCTTTTTGTCCGATCTGAACCATGGCATCTCCGATGGATGCATCACCATGGGGGTGATATTTCATGGTGTTACCAATCACATTTGCGGCTTTGTTGAACCGGCCGTCGTCCATTTCCTTCAGCGAGTGCATAATGCGGCGCTGAACTGGCTTCAAGCCGTCGTTGATGTGGGGTACTGCGCGATCGAGAATTACATAAGAAGCGTAATCGAGGAACCAGTTCTCGTAAAGTCCGTTTATAGGAATTACGGTATGCGTACTTTCTTCGTTTACGTTGTTTTCTGTTTCGTCACTCATCAAAAAAGGATTGGATTCCGTAAATATAAGGCTTTGGAACCTTATTTGCCAAGCCGCTCTTCAACGAATGCAAATGGCAACAGACTCTTAATCCCTTTAACTTTCACAACCTCACCGTCGATACAGTAAAACAGAACTTCTATTTCCTTTTTTTGCCGCTGTTCACATTCCAGCATTACCTGTAAACATGCGCCACAGGAGGTCACCGGGTTGACGATCCGGAAGTTGTTGGTTCGGGCGGTTATAACCATTTTCTCAATAACCGCAGTTGGCTTGGATGCACCAATTCCAAACAGCACCACCCGTTCTGCACATAAACCTGATGGGTAAGCAACATTTTCCTGATTGCTAACTAGTACAATTGAACCATCTTCCAGCTTTACAGCTGCGCCTACGCTGAATTGTGAATAGGGAGAATAAGAGGTATTTAGTGCGGCTGTTGCTTGTTCGCAAAGCGCTTGATCATCGGGATTAAGGTCGGCAATACCAGGGTAAGTTTGGTAACTTATTGTAAAGGATTTCTGCTCCATATTTAAACATACATAAAAAATGATTGTTGTAGTGCTGATGGCATGGTTTTGGTATCATGCAAAAAGTTTACTATCAAAATCTTTCAGGTTGAATAAATATATACGCAAAAGTTTAAAGGTTGTACTTTGGGTAATCGCTAGCGTGATCCTTCTGGTCGTACTAATAGCAGTTTCGCTTAATATTCCGGCTGTTCAAAACTTTGTCAAGGACAAAGCCATAACTTATCTAAAGAAGAAAACCAAGACGGAAGTACGTCTCGAAAGCATTAAAATAGCCCTTCCTAAAGATGTCGTTCTCAATGGATTTTACATTGAGGATTTACAAGGGGATACGCTGCTATATGCACAACGACTAGCTGTCGATATCAGTCTATTAAAACTTCTTAGCAACAAAGTCGAAATTAATAACATTTCTCTCGAAAAGATCAGGGCAAATGTTACCAGAATAGACCCTGACACTACGTTTAACTTTTCTTTTTTAGTAGACGCTTTCATGTCTGATCAGACAAAGCCCGATGAGAAAGTAGAAAAAGATACAACTTCCACCATGAAGTTTGCTATTGACAAGGTAAGTTTCGAAGACATTGGGATCGTTTACCGCGATGATGTTGCGGGTAACGACCTTCGCCTTAACTTGGGTGAGTTTAAGGCTAAACTTAAAGAGTTTGACCTGGCTAATCAGCATTATGTGATCACTAGCCTATCGCTGAAAAATACAGCAGTCAAATACCTTCAGCAGAAACCATTAACCGTACTGGCTGCGCATCTCGAAAAAAGTATAGACACGACAACCACAGCGTCCGGCAAACTCCCGCTTGTGGAGATCAACGACTTCGCCTTCAATGACATCAAAATAAATTTTGATGATCAGACTTCAGGAACCGCAGCAGATGTGAACCTGAGCAGTCTTGCACTTAGCAAACTGTTTATAGATTTAACCAATGGCAATTACAAGGTTGGAGAAGGAAAGATCAACAATACCCTTGTTAATTTTAAGTCATCAGGTAATCAGGCAAAAGTAAACCTGAACGAGTTTTCATTGACGGATCTGATCGCTGATGTTAAAAATGGAAAGTATAGCCTGAACGAAACTGCGCTAAACAAATCGAACATTGTCTTCGCCATGACACCTGCTAAACCCGCAGCCAAAGCAAGGCCTACAGATAGCATAGCTAAATCAGCACCATTGTCTTTAACAGTTAACAAACTAAGCCTTGCTGAAAACAATATCCAGTTCGACAATACATCAGCGAAACCGATGAAAGGCATGGACTTTAACCACCTAAAAATTGCTAATCTTGGTTTGGTGGTTGAGGCATTAGGTTATAGCGATACAGGCATAAAGGTTAATGTGAAATCCGGTGGCTTCAGAGAAAAAAGCGGCTTCCAGCTGAACAAGCTTCAGGGAAATGTGCTGTATTCAGCTAAATTAATAAAGGTTCAGGGGTTTGAAGCAAGAACACCGAACACCGTTATTCAAAACAATACCCAACTTACTTATACTTCATTAGAAGACTTAACAAAGCATCCGGAGCGTGTTAAGATCGCGATGGCAATTAACAACACAACGATCGGATTAAAAGACGCTGCTTATTTCAGCGATGCGGTTCCAGCAAACTACAGAAATGAGAAGATCAAGGTAAACGCAAATGTGAATGGTTACATGAGCAATCTGGCTATTCCAAGACTACAAATTACCGGTTTGAAAAGCACCTTCGTTGACGTTAGTGGAACCGTTAGAGGTTTGCCTGATGTAAATAAGACCTTCCTGGATTTGAACATCAAAAGATTCTCTCTGACTAAACGAGATCTGCTGATCGTGATCCCTGCGAAATCATTACCTCCATCTATTGAGCTGCCAAATGTAATTGCTGCAAATGGAAGATTCAAAGGTTCCATCAGTAACTTCCAGACCGGATTCAACATAAGCACCGATATGGGGACTGCCCGACTGGTAGCAAACATGAAAGGCGCCAAAGGACGGGAACAGTATGCAGCGAACATCAATCTGAATAACTTCAATGTAGGCAGATTGCTAAAGATGCAACAGAAATTAGGTAGAATTACTGCAAAAGCAACTGTTAGCGGCCGTGGTCTGGACGCTAAGAAAGCCTCCGCCAAAGTAAATGCACAAGTGGTTAGTGCCTATTATAATAAATATACGTTTAGAGACTTGATGTTAAGCGCTACCTACGCTGCAGAAAAGCTAAACTTGAAAAGCAGCATGGCAGATACCAATGCAAACTTTGATTTGACTGCTGCAATCAATATGGCTGGTAAGTATCCAGCGGTGAAAGCAGACTTGGACTTAAAGCAAGTCGATCTGCAGAAACTAAACTTTAGTCCAACTGAATTCAGGTTGGCAGGGATAGTAAATGCCGACATCAAGACTGCTGATCCGGATTATTTAAACGGAGATGTAAGCGTAAGGGGTTTACAACTGGTTAAGGAAGGTCAGAAATTCAACCTGGACACTATAGATATTCACTCAGAGGCTTCTGCAGAGAGGAACTTGTTAACCCTTAGGTCTGAAGTTGTGAGTGCTCGGGTAGATGGTAAATATCAACTGACTAATCTTGGGACTGCAGTGATCAATCAGATCAATAAATATTACCAGTTTGGTGTCGTTACTAAAATTCCGGATCAACGGTTTAGGTTCAGTATGAACTTGTATAACCCTAAGTTCTTAAGCAACTTTGTGCCGGCACTAACAACCTTTAAACCGGCAAGTATTTCAGGTTTGCTCGATACTCAGAAAGATAGCTTGTTGATGCAGGCATCTTTCCCTCAAGTGGTGTATGGCGATTACAAGGTAGACACCACATTGCTCAATATCAATAATAACAATCAGAAGTTAAATTACAAGCTAACAATCAAAGGCCTGCAAAGCCCCTCTATTGCATTGTACAATACAGAGGTAAGTGGAGATGCAGCTAATAACCTTCTTGGATTAAACATATTTTTGAGAGACAATAAATTGAAAGATAAATATGTGCTTGGTGGTACTTTCAAAAGTATAAATAAGGACTATCAATTTAGTTTTGACCCTAACAAGTTGCTTTTGGACTATCAAAAATGGGTTGTTTCTCCTGATAACTATCTGCAGTTCGGACAATCAGGCATTCTTGCGCATGAATTTAATTTGAGTCAAGGCGGCCAGATGCTTAGAATTAATAGCACAGACAATGCACCGAACTCTCCTTTGAAAGTGGAGTTTAAAGACTTCAGAATTGAAACCCTAACCAAGTTTGCCAAACAGGACTCTGCGCTTGCAGGTGGTAACATTAATGGAACTGTCGATGTGCAGGACTTAGCCAGTAGTCCCAAGTTTGAGGCAAACATTACGGTGGATCAATTAAGATATCAAAAAGATCAACTTGGAACCCTTAGGATTGCTGTGAATAACAATACGGCAGATGCATTTGAGACAAACATTGCACTGACGGGTGTTCACGAACTGAGGGTTAACGGCTTTTATTATACCAAAAGGGAGAATGCCTTAGATCTGACTTTGAATATTGATAAGATTGATTTAAAGTCTTTAGAAAGCCTTTCAATGGGGCAGATTCGGAACGGTTCAGGTACGGTAACTGGTCAGCTAAATATACAAGGATCGACTGCAGCACCGAAGGTACTTGGAGATGTTAAGTTTAATCAAGCGGCCTTCACGGCAACGTACGTGGGATCTTACTTTAGAATGCCGAATGAAACAATCAGTTTCACAAATCAAGGTATAGATTTTAATAATTTTACTATACTGGATTCTTTAGGTAAAAAAGCGACGATAAGGGGTGGTGTGCTGACGACCGACTATTCAAACTTCAAGTTCAATATGGACATTGTTACTGATAATTTCAGGGCGTTGAATTCGACCTCAGCGGATAATGACATGATCTATGGTACCGTCTTCTTAACCAGTAATATTAAAGTTAGGGGAGATTTGAATCAGCCTAAGGTTGATTTGAACGTAAAGGTAGATAAGGGCACGAAGTTCTTTTTCGCAGTTCCTCTGAGTGACCCTTCTGTTATAGACCAGGAAGGCATTGTCCAATTTATTGATGCCGATGCTGCCCCTTACAATGGTCAAAAATCGTTAAATGCCGATAGTATTAGTAACGCCCCGTTGAAGGGTATTAATCTAAGTGCCAATCTGCAAATTGATCCCGAAGCGGAACTGAACGTTGTAGTAGATCCTGCGAGTGGTGATGCTTTGAAGATTAGAGGTACTGCTAACTTGATCGCTATCATGGACCCAAGTGGTAAAACCAGCTTGACGGGTAGGTATGAAATTAATGATGGATCTTATAATCTGTCTGTTGGCCCATTAAAAAGAGCCTTCAAATTTGTTAAAGGAAGTACCATTGTATGGACGGGAGATCCTATGTCTGCCAATGTCAACTTACAGGCGCTATATGAGGTAAACGCAGCACCGATAGATCTATTGAATGAGGCTCAGGACAACACCCTTAAGACTAAGCTTCCTTTCCAGGTATACCTGGTGATGAAAGACGAGCTACTTAAGCCCACGATTTCCTTCCGTATTGACTTACCGGAGAATGAAAGAGGCGCGAACCAAGGGCGTGTTTATACAAGATTGCAGCAGATCAATCAAGATCAGAATGATTTAAACAAGCAAGTCTTTGCTTTGCTCGCCCTAGGCAGATTTATAGCCGACAATCCTTTCCAAAGTTTGGCAGGTGGCGGTGGTGGTGTGTCTACACTGGCAAGGTCAAGTGTAAGTAAGCTATTGACAGAGCAATTGAATAACCTGGCATCAGATCTTATTTCTGGCGTAGAATTAAACTTCGGTGTAAATTCATCAGAGGATTACTCAACCGGTTCTTTGGAACAAAAGACAGACCTTGAGGTGGGATTATCTAAAAAGCTGTTGAACGATAGGCTGACTGTAACAGTTGGTAGTTCATTCGGTCTGGAGGGGCCTCCTACCCAGAATCAAAACTCTACGAACATCGCCGGGAATGTCAACGTGGAATATGCACTTTCACAAGATGGACGCTATCGCTTGAGGGCTTACAGGAGAAATCAGAACGAGGGCGTTGTGGAAGGTCAGATCATTGAGACTGGTTTAGGTTTCGCATTGGTTGTCGACTACAATAAGTTTAAAGAGATCTTCCAGAAAAAAGAGACTAAAGCAGAGCGCAAGGCGAGGAGAGAGAAGAATGAACAGCGGGAACAAGAAAATAGAAATAAAGAAGCACAAGAACAGAAATTAAAAGATGAAGAACCAAATTAGACTTTTAGCATTGCTCTTTTCATGCTTGGTTATTGCCAGTTGTAGCAGTACAAGAGGTCTTCAACCAGGACAGATACTATATACAGGAGCGGACGTAAAGATTAATCCCGATACCTCTGCCAAAATAGATGATGAAAAGTTTGTAAAAACAACGCTAGAAGGGAAAACAAGACCTAAGCCGAATAAGTCTATATTGGGCTTCAAATACAAACTGTTCTTTTATAATTTAGCTGGTCAACCTAAAAAAGCAAAAGGTTTTAAACATTGGTTGAGAACGAAGCTCGGCGAACCGCCTGTTTTGCTTTCAGAGGTGAAGATTAAATATAACAATGACGTTTTAACCAGTTACCTGATCAGTCAGGGTTACTTGCAGTCGGTCGTTACCGGTGATACCCTTGTAAAAGGTAAAAAAGGAAAAGCAGTATATACTGCACTGACAGGTTTACGGTATAAAATAAATAGCATCAGTTTCCCTAAAGACACAGGTAATCTCGCAAACATCATCAACAGTAACAAAGACAAGTCGCTACTGAAAGTTGGTAACTTCTATGATCTGGACACCTATAAAAATGAGCGCACCCGCATTGACAATGATCTGAAAGAATCAGGGTACTTTTACTTTAGTCCGGATTATCTGATCATGCAGGTAGACAGTACCATAGGAAAGAACCTCGTAGACATCCGCGTTAGGGTAAAAGACGTTGCCCCTGATGCGGGTGTTAAACCTTACACGATTAAAAACATCAACATCTACCCAAATTATAGCTTACGAAGAGACAGCGCATTAAGAGAACTGGATCCTCTGGTTTATCATGATTTCAATATTTTTGATACCCGAAACACATTTAAACCCAGTGTATTTGATCGATTGGTCTTCTTTAAAAAAGATGAACTATACAACAGAAGAGATCACAATTTATCATTAAACAGAATGGTAAACATTGGCGCTTTTCAAAATGTGAAGGCTGAATTTCTTCCGCTGGATAGTTTTAAAAACAACCAGCTTGACCTGAACATCTATCTGACACCGCTTAGAAAAAACTCCCTATCCTTTGGAGTAACAGGCACAAGTAAGTCGAACAATTTCGTAGGGTCTGAAGTAAAGTTAACTCAGACGACTAGAAACGTGTTTAGAGGTGCAGAGATTCTGGACATCAGTGCTAGTGGTGGGTTTGAAACACAGGTAAGTGGTAAATCTGCACAGAACTTAAATTCCTATTCTTTAACAGGGGAAGCGAAGTTGACGTTCCCAAGGTTCATCGTTCCGTTCTATAAGCCAAATTCGACGAATGCCTTTATCCCTAAGACAATAGCCTCTATATCTTATCAACTGTTAAACAGGGGTTCTTTATATACCTTGAATAGTTTTAAAGGTGAATTTGGTTACAGTTTTAAGGAGAATCAATACAAAGAGCATGTGTTTAATCCCATATCTGTCAACTATGTACAACCAAGTATAAAACAACGTGACACGGTTAAATTGTTTGATTCTATTCCAGGTTTGCAGTATACGTTGCAGCCACAATTGATCATTGGAAGTAATTACAATTTTACCTATACTAATCAAATGGATCAAACCAGAAGGAACAACATGTACTTTAATGGGTCCATTGAAACTGGTGGCAACGTTTGGGGATTGTTTACACCGAAAGACAACGAGGGACGAAGATCCTTGTTTGATGTTCCTTTGAATCAATTTGTTAGACTAGAGGCTGATTTTAGAGATTATTACAAAGTTAATAGAGGTGTCACCTGGGCAAACAGACTGAATTTAGGTTATGGATATGCTTACGGAAGCAGCACATCCTTACCTTTCGTTAGACAGTTTTTTGCGGGCGGTAGTAATGATATCAGGGCATTTAAGGCGCGAGCACTTGGACCAGGAACCTATAAAGTTTCTGATACCGTTGGATTCGCCGATCAGGGAGGAGACTATAAGTTAATGCTGAACACAGAGCTTCGCTTTAAGATAGTTAGCGTTCTATATGGCGCCCTATTCGCCGATGCTGGAAACGTCTGGTTAAGGAAAGAAGATCCTAAGAGACCAGGTTCAGAATTTAATGCTAAAAACATTTTAAATGAATTGGCTGTTGGAACGGGAGCTGGTTTAAGGGTGGATGCTTCAATCTTTGTCATTAGACTGGATGTGGCTTTCCCTCTTAGGAAACCTTACTTGCCGGAAGGACAACGCTGGGTCTTTGACCAGGTGTCTTTTGGAAGTAGTGGCTGGCGCAGAGAAAACTTGATTTATAACATTGGTATTGGTTATCCTTTCTAAATAGCATTATGGCATTTGTACACAAGACGAAGACATTTTTTATAGCATTGTATAATTTATTTGTAGCAGCTGGCAAGGGCTTTTCTGAAGACCGGGTGATGAAATTGAGCGCTGCCCTGGCTTATTATACGATCTTCTCTCTGACTCCGCTGATTGTTATTGTCATTTCAGGCGCTACCTTGTTTCTTGGGGACAAAATGAACCCAGGCTCTCAGCTCTTTTCAGAAATAAGCGGGATGGTAGGTCCTGATGCTGCGGCTCAGCTGAAAGGTTTTGTAGATCAGTCCAATTTATCCGGTAAAGGTACCTTCGGATTGATCTTAGGTATAGGAACACTTATTATTGGTGCTACGGCCATATTCATTGAGATACAGGACAGCATAAACTTAATATGGAAAGTGAAAGCAGTACCTAAAAAGGGTTGGTTAAAGATGTTAACAAATCGTTTACTTTCGTTCTCTTTAATTGCCTCCTTAGGCTTCTTGTTATTGGTTTCCCTGGTACTGAACAGTATTGTTGTGGGCATAGGCGATAAATTGGCTGGCTTGTCTTCGAAAATTGGAGTGGAGAAAGTATCAGAGTTGCTGATGTTAGTTGTGACAAATGCATTAACACTGGCGGTTGTTACCGCTATATTTACCATCATATTCAAGGTGCTACCAGATGTTCACTTAAGATGGAAACCAGCTATTATTGGCGCACTCTTTACCGCTGTGATGTTCAGTCTAGGTAAATATGTGATTGGAATTTATATTGAAAAAGGAAATCCAGGATCTGCGTTTGGAGCGGCAAGTTCGATCATCGTGATACTGGTCTGGATCTATTACACGTCCATTATCCTGTACTTCGGCGCTGAATTTACGCAAGTTTACGCTGAGAAATATGACCGTAAAGGGATTAGGCCAACAAAGTATGCAGTGCATACCAGGATAATCGTAGAAGAGAAAGTAGTTAAGGAACTTCCTCCTCAACATCCGGAAGAGACCAACGCAGGTGCAGATAATCCAGACGAATTCAATAAGTCAAAGGATGATAAAGCAAAAGATGATAAGCCAAAGGGGGCTTAAGCGGATTCCGCCAGATCTTCTTCGACAATGTCGTGCATTACCGCTGCCGTCCCTGCATCTTCTGTAGCAGAGATCAGTTCTTCGACAGTGTCTTTCTCTACTCTTAGATTGCGGATAATGTGCTGCTGCCTGTCTGGCGTATTTTTACCCATATAATACTCAAGCAGGTTTTTGATGGTTTGGTCCTTTAATATAACAGGATCCAACCTGATGTCTTTACCGATAAATAAGCCAAACTCGTCAGGAGAAATCTCCCCCAGTCCTTTAAAGCGAGTAATTTCAGGTCGGTTGCCAAGTTTCTCAATTGCCTTCTTACGCTCGTCATCGCTATAACAATAGATCGTTTCTTTCTTGTTACGCACTCTAAACAACGGCGTTTGAAGGATATAAACATGCCCCGCACGTACCAGTTCAGGGAAGAATTGCAGAAAAAAAGTCATCATCAAAAGTCTGATGTGCATTCCATCTACGTCTGCATCTGTCGCGATAACAATTTTATTGTAATGCAGACCTTCTAAGCCATCTTCAATATTTAGAGCGTGTTGTAAAAGATTAAATTCTTCGTTCTCATAAACCACTTTTTTAGTGAGTTCATAGCAGTTAAGCGGTTTACCTTTTAAACTAAATACAGCCTGACAATCTACATCTCTGGATTTAGTGATTGATCCCGAAGCAGAGTCTCCCTCGGTTATGAAAAGCGTGGTTTCGTAGCGTTTATCATGAGTGGTGTTAAAATGAACCTTGCAATCCCTAAGCTTTTTGTTGTGTAACGATGCTTTTTTAGCTCTGTCGTTCGCGAGCTTCTTAATCCCCGCAATATCTTTGCGTTCGCGCTCAGATTGCATAATCCTTTTCAGCAGCGCATCTGCTACATCGGCATGTCTGTGTAGGTAATCATCTAAATCCTTTTTTACAAAATCATTGATGAACGAGCGGACAGATGGTCCTTCCGGCCCCATGTTCTGTGAACCCAGCTTGGTCTTCGTTTGAGATTCGAAGACAGGCTCCTGGACTCTTACAGATACTGCAGCGATGATGGAAGCCCTGACATCAGCCGCATCAAACTCTTTTTTATAAAACTCACGGATCGTCTTCACCACTGCCTCTCTAAAGGCCAGCTGGTGCGTTCCTCCTTGAGTGGTATGCTGACCATTTACAAAAGAATGGTAGTCTTCACCGTATTGCTGACCATGGGTCATTGCGATTTCAATATCATTACCGATCAAATGAATGATGGGGTAACGAAGCTCCTCAGGTTTGTTAAACTTTGAAAGCAAGTCGTAAAGACCTCTTTCTGAAAAGTATTTATGATTGTTAAAATTGACAGTTAGTCCGGTGTTCAGGAACACATAGTTCCAGATCATGCTTTCGACGAAATCAGCGATGTAATGGTAATTTCTAAAAATACTTTCGTCCGGATAAAAGGTTATGGCAGTACCGTTTCTTTGGGTCGTATCAATAATGTCCTGCTCCAGAACAATCTCCCCTTTAGAAAACTCAACTTTCTTGGTCTTACCATCACGGTAAGACTGTACCACAAAATTAGTCGATAATGCATTTACAGCTTTGGTACCTACTCCGTTTAGCCCTACAGATTTTTGAAAGGCATTGCTGTCATATTTACCACCGGTATTGATCTTGGAAACGCAATCGATCACCTTCCCTAAAGGGATACCGCGACCGTAATCGCGGACGTTCACCTTCGCATCAGTAACCGTGATATCAATCGTTCTTCCAGAGCCCATCACAAATTCATCTATAGAATTGTCGACGATCTCTTTCAACAACACATAAATTCCATCGTCTTGTGCAGAACCATCTCCGAGTTTGCCGATATACATACCGGGACGGAGCCTGATGTGCTCCTTCCAGTCGAGAGATCGAATACTATCGTCGTTATAAATAGGTTCTGCCATAATGTTTGAGTGTTTTACAAAAATAGCCGAATATCGGTTGCAATCAACCACAAAGTTTCAACAAATACACATTTTGCTGTATATTCAACAATCTAAACCGCCTTCATGGAATCCAAAAAGCAACTCTCTTTATTCGACCTTTCTATGATCGTAGTGAGCCTTGTGATTGGTATGGGGATCTTTAGAACGCCAGTAAATGTCGCCAAGGCAGCACAAATACCTGAACTATTCTTCCTGGCCTGGATTGTAGGGGGCTTCATTGCACTATGTGGTGCGCTGACTTACGCTGAGATCGGCTCAAGGTTTCCGGTTACCGGCGGTTATTACAAGATCTTTTCCGAGTTCTATCATCCTTCCATAGCCTTTGCCATCAATTGCATCATCGTAGTATCCAATGCCGGTTCTGTCGCAGGCGTCTCCATCATTGGCGCAGAGTATTTTAGCAAGGTGATTTTACCTGTGGAAATGCAGACGGAGACCTTTAGAATCATCATTGCAGCCATAACAATTGTACTGTTTTATTTTCTGAATTTGCTTGGTTTACGCGTAAGTTCAAAAGCACAAAACGTCCTTTCCATCATTAAGATGGGGATGGTCATTACGCTAATAGCAGCGGTATTTGTTGGAACGAATACGGAAACTGCTGTTCCAGTATTTAAAACCGCTTCTGGCCTTGCGCCTACCTGGGTAGACTATGGAAAGGCACTGGGTGTCTGCTTAATTGCTATTTCGTTCACCTTCGGAGGATATCAACAAACGATCAACTTTGGGGGCGAGATTAAGAACGCAAAAAAAATCTTACCAAAAGGGATCATTATCGGCCTTGCCATTATCATCACCCTGTATATGGCCATCAATTATGCGTACGTCCAGGTCATCGGCTTCGAGCAACTGAAGTCGTCCGAGAGCATTGCAGCCATACTTGCAGGAAAGATCTTTGGTCCGATGGGCTTCACACTACTTTCAGGCTTGATCTATCTCTCTGTACTGGGTTATGTAAACGTTAATCTGCTAAGCAATCCCAGGGCGATGTATGCAATGGGCGAGGAAAAAGCATTACCAACAATCTTTACTAAAAAGAGTAAAAAGACAGACGTGATGTACGTTAGTCTGACCGTATTTGCCTTGATTGCAATTCTAACTGTCTTTTATGCCCAGACGTTTGATAAGATCCTTAACTATACGATATTCCTGGATTGTATTGGCATGGCAACATCAGTAGGCACTATATTCTTTCTGAGGAAACGCACCGCAAACCTGGATAAGAGCACCATTTTTACGATGAAGCTCTATCCCTTGTTGCCATTGATATTTATTGGCGCTTACCTTTTTGTGGCGATCAGCATCTACAACGATGACCCGGAAGCTGCTACCAATGGACTGCTGATATTCGTTGCATTTATTCTGATCTATTATATAAACAAACTTGTTATTAGCCCTAAGAACACCACACCTAAAAGTTAAATGCATACGAAAGAGCTGCCCCTAAATAAACAACTGGCTTATGCAGCTGGAATGATGGGCTGGAGTATGATGAGTAACCTGATCATCGTGATGCTCCCCTATTTCTATCTGCCACCCAATAATTCTGGCTTAACGCCACTGGTACCGCAGTTGCTTGTATTTGGGGCCTTCAATATCCTATCTCTCATTGCAGCTTCAGGCAGACTCTTTGATGCCATCTACGATCCTTTCATTGCCGCTGTCAGCGATGGCAGTAAAAATCCTAAAGGCAGGAGAATCCCTATTATGAAGTACTCCATACTGCCAGCGGTTGTATTCTGCTCGCTTGTCTTTTATCCGATTGTGAAGGGCGAAAGCGTGGCTAATGGCTGGTGGCTCACTCTGGTATTGGCTGGCTTTTTCATTTCTGTTACCACCTATATCATTCCCTATAACGCTTTACTTGCCGAGCTGACGCATACTCCGGAACAGAAAGTAAAGCTTTCTACCTTTCAGCAAGTGGGCTTCGTGCTAGGGATGATTGTTGCAGCGTTGGTCAACAATTATGCAGATCTGATTCAAACTCACTTTGAGATTAATGATCGTGCCCAAGCTTTGCAGTACACCATCTGGTCTTTAAGTTTCTTTGCTGGTTTGGTAATGATCTTTCCCGTGGTATCCATTAAGGAGAAAGAATACACCGCAGCAAAGCCTACACATACCGCCCTTCTGCCTGCGATCAAGAATACTTTTCGAAACAAGAACTTCAAATACTACCTGATCTCCGACTTCGCCTATTATATCGCCTTAAGTATCATCTCGAGCGGCTTACTTTTCTTCGTCACTGTGCTGCTTGGACTACCGGACTCTGATGGTGGCAAGTTCATGGGAATTATGGTTTTGCTATCGCTGCTTTTCTATCCATTTATCAATTACGGCTCAAAGCGATTTGGCAAGAAGCGCTTAGTATTGTCTGCCTTTGTGGTACTCAGCCTTATATTTATAACGATCTATTTTCTAGGAAAACTCCCTTTTCCACCAGCCATTCAGATGCTTATTCTAGTTGTTTTAGCCTCTTTTCCCCTGGCAGCGTTGGGGATCCTACCAAATGCAATACTGGCGGATATTGCACAACAAGACACTGCTGAGACCGGCGAAAACCACGAAGGGATGTTCTTTGCCGTAAAATACCTTTTTGTGAAGCTGGGTCAAACGTTAGGGATAGCGATCTTCGCAATGCTAACGGTCTATGGGAAAGATCCCGGTGATGATTATGGCTTACGGTTAAATGGTGTCGTAGGCTTTATCCTATGCGTATTCGCATTGCTCTTCTTTGCCAGATTTGAAGAAACTAAATTACCTGTAAAGCAGTTAGATAAGGATAAACAATGCCCATAAGCAAAAGCCGAAACTAATCCGTACCTTTGTCAGCGAGCGATCTAAAGCTCATTTTATTCATTAAACATAAATACATTGTTATTCGAAGATTTAAACCTGATTGAGCCTATTTTAAAAGCGCTGGAATCAGAAGGTTATACACAACCAACCCCAATACAAGAACAATCCATTCCTAGTATATTACAGAACAGAGACCTTTTAGGCTGTGCCCAAACCGGTACAGGAAAGACCGCTGCTTTTGCGATCCCAATGTTGCAGCTTTTAAGCAAGCCACATTCAAATACTAAAGTCCATAAATCAATTAAAGCATTAGTGCTTACTCCGACCCGTGAGCTGGCTATCCAGATTGAAGAAAGCTTCAAAGCCTATGGAAAAAACCTTCCAATCCGCCATTTGGTGATCTTCGGCGGCGTTGGTCAGAAAGCGCAAACAGATGCTTTACATAGAGGTGTTGACATTTTAGTTGCTACTCCTGGAAGACTTTTGGACCTGATGAACCAAGGATTCATCAACTTAAACGAGATTGAACTTTTTGTTCTCGATGAAGCGGATAGGATGCTGGACATGGGCTTTATTCATGATGTGAAAAAGGTGATTGCAAAATTACCAGCTAAAAGACAAACGTTATTCTTCTCGGCAACTATGCCTAAAGAGATTCAGACTTTAGCAAACACGATCCTGACCAACCCTGTTAAAGTTGAAGTAACTCCGGTTTCTTCTACTGCAGAGAAAATTCAACAAGAGATCTTCTATGTTGATAAGAACGATAAGAAGAACTTATTAATCCATATCCTGGCTGATAAATCGATCCAAACTGCATTGGTGTTCACAAGAACCAAGCATGGTGCAGATCGTATTGTCAAAGACCTGATCAAAGTTGGTGTTAAAGCAGAAGCTATCCACGGTAACAAGTCTCAGAATGCGAGACAACGTGCTCTGACTAACTTTAAAGCCAAAATCACACGTATCCTAGTCGCTACGGACATTGCTGCCCGTGGTATTGATGTTGATGAATTGACTCACGTGATCAATTATGAACTTCCAAATGTTCCGGAGACCTATGTCCATAGAATCGGAAGAACTGGTCGTGCGGGACTTAGCGGTACTGCCCTATCATTTTGCGATGGCGAAGAGAAAGAGTTTCTTGATGATATTGAAAAGCTGATTGGCTTGAAGCTACCAGTAACGGAAGATCATCCTTTTGCGATGAGCTGGCAAAGCCTTTTAAGCGGTGCTGCAGCAGCAAAAGCGAATGGAAAGGCTAAACCTCAGCGAGGTGCCAGACCTGAGCGTAGCGGTGGAGCTCCAAAGTCTGCTGGCGCAAGACCAGAGCGGACTGAACGCCAACCTAACCTAAGCGGAGCAAAGAGAACGCCGAGCAGTGGTAGCAGGAGGTGGAGTGGAAAGAAGACATCCAGCTAGTTTGGTAAAATAAGCCGTTCTGTTACAAGGCTGAACCCTTAGGCTCCCTGAAGAAGGGAGCAAAGTCTTCGAGGCCTTTCCACAGAAGACATATTTTCCTCTAGCAGGATAGTAAGGGGGAGAATTTGGGAAGAAAGGGAAAGGTGAAGGAAGGGAAAGGGAAAGCAAGAGGAAGGAACGGTGAAGAAAAAGAAAGGTGAAGCAACCGAATAGTGAGCAAGAAAGAAGAGGTTTATACTATATACATAAAGTATTTTAGATAACCTTATCCCCTTTCCATATACAAAAAAGGCATCAGATCTCTCTGATGCCTTTTTCTTTAGAGGAGACCCCTTCTTCTTTTCAGGTGACCCCTGCTATCGCTCTATTGAAAAATTACTTTTTCTCAGAGAAGGCCTAGCGTCTTTGCGCTTCTTCAGCGCAATTATGCAGACTTCGGAGAGAATGCTTAATTTTTAAGTCTTGCGGATTCGAATAATATGAAGCCAATGCATAAGTTTCATTATTGGATAAGTCGGATCAAACTCAAACCATTTCGAAGCAAAGTTCGGATTATTAGGTTTCTTATGGTGATTGTTCTGAAACAACTCCCCCATCATCAGGAAGTCTAAAGGCAATGAATTCTTACTATGGTCATCATTGTCATGATTCGAATAACCGTATTTATGGCCGCACCAGTTAACAATCGCTCCATGTAATGGACCCATTAGAAAATGAACCGGTAGTAAAAGGAACATCCACCAAGCCGTTGCGAAAGTAACATAGAACCAAATATACAAACCAATAAAGATTGTTCTGGTGACCCAGGAGTCCCCTATCTTGTCAATAATTGGCCATGACGGATACTTATCTCTAAACTGCTCCTCTGGTTCATGATTGAACTTCGCATAGTTTAAATAAATATTCTTGGTTTGAATCATCATTCCCCAAACATCTTTTACAAAGTGAGGAGAGTGCGGATCTTTTTCTGTATCACTGAAAGCATGGTGCATGCGATGTAAGATCGCATAAGCTCTTGGGTTTAGAAACGAAGATCCTTGAGATAGAAAAGTGATGGTATAAAAGAACTTTTCCCAAAAACCATTCATCTTAAACATCTTATGGGATGCGTAACGATGCAGAAAGAAGGTTTGAGAGAAAAGCGAAAGAAACCAGTGTGTTAAAAAGAAAAGTAAAATGATCATATATAGATATAACGGAGAATATGGGTTTTTAGATGTGCTTATCTTCCAAAATCATCTTGTACCCTAACAATATCGCTTTCATCTGACGGATTATCCAGATCGGTATGTTGCCAGATCTCAGAAACAATGCCCCAATCATCCAGTCCCACCAATCGGTGTCTTTCGCCTTGCTTTAATTTAATAGATGCTCCAGGTGCAAGTTTCTGCAAAGCTCCTTCTTCATCTGTTTGGCTGGTGACTACACCAACAGTACCATTAACTACTCTCCAGATCTCAGCACGGCGGTGGTGAAATTGCCATGATAAGCGGGTATTTGGAGCAACGATAAGAATTTTAGGACTCAGTTTCCCAGAGATCCGAAGGTCTTCTACATTTAAGCCTTCAAAATAGATGTTAGCAAATTGTTGCGCCTGATCTTCATCAATAACGAAGAAACCTCCCCATGGACGAGTTTCATCGCGGTTAACAACATTAAACCCTTCAATCTTTAAGCGTTGGGCCACGCCATCAAATATTTCTTTTTTTTGATCTGCCATTATTGTACGTATTAATTATTCCCAAACTTAGTTAAAAGTGCTATAGCTTTTATAAATGCTGTAAAAATTTAATGTTTATGCATCGTTGGAAAGCTTGTCAATCTTGAGCAAGTCACCATTGAGGTGATATATCAGGCTATTAAGTAAAGTTATATTCTTATTGTCCGACTGTACTTCTTCCGTGCAGAAGCTCCCGTATTTTTCAAAAAAATCATCATAGATATAATCGGGAACTTCGATAACGTTTAGTTCAAGCTGGCATATAGCATGGTAGAGAAGTTGCGATATAGAAAGATATACCGCATTTAAGTTAATCAGCATTTCTGCGTAATTCTTACTCTCCCAGTCGATGATGTACGCATAAAAATAATCAGATGCCACTTCATTAAACGCTTCATTCTCCATGACATCAAGCTCATCCAGGCTATTAATCAGGTAGTAAGTGGTCATACAAGTAATTACACGATCCACAGACACTAGAAGCAGCTGGACTACCGGATCATCTACGTCTTCTAAAAGTTCAAAGTCATCGGGCGCTATTGATTCCGGATCAACAAGCCCCTTTAGGTCCGACAGATTTCCTTCAAACGCCAGTATAAAAGCATTTTTAGAAAGCTCATTAATCACAAAACCTAATGTGTGAGGTATAGAACCTATGATGGCTTCTTCCACTTAATTGAATTATTTTTAACTAAAAAGGGTCTTGATAATTATCAAAACCCTTTAAACGAGACAATATTTTATTTATTTAGCCAATTGAGCATTGATACGTCTTACTATGTAGTCAATATCAAACGGCTTGCTGATGTAATCGTTAGCACCGGCGTCAAGGCTAATCTGTTTATTTTGATCATTGGCCGACATTACAATGATCGGAATATGTTTTGTGAATAAATCACTTTTTAAGTCTTTACATATGCTGGCACCATCACCATCAGGCAGCATCACATCTAGAATAAATAGATCAGGCACTGAGTCCTTTAATTTAGACTTTAATTCAGCAAATGTTGACGACAGTTGCAATTCATAACCTTCATCTTTAAGCAAAACTCCAATAATGTATCTGATATCTTCATCATCTTCAAGTACATGTATTCTTTTAATCATAATTTGATTTTGTTTTATATGGATTATGTGTGATTACTAGCAACAACTTTGCCACTAATTCGTCTTGATCCAGGCAGTTATATCGTCGATCAACAGGGATGAAACATTACCTGGCTTTCTGTATTGTTCTGCTGAACCCTTTTCAGTTTGGGTACTCAATAAATGATTTAAATCTACGTAAGGTTTTAAGGTAACATTCTTGCGCTGTCCTAATGCTGCCTTCCATAGATCGAAGTCGGCCATTGAAACCTGGAAGTCATTGCCACCCTGCGCGATGAACACCCTTTGCTTTAGTTTTTTCGCAGCATCTACCTGGCTATAATTATTAAGATCAACCCAGTAGGATGCTGGAAGGCCTAACACTACCGAATCTGCTTTGATGGTAGTACCTAAAGTAGTTAATTTCGATTTGGCGAATTCTACCTGCGCCTCCGCCATTACCTGCTTTCCAGCCGCAGTAGTGTCTTTTGTTAAGGCATAAATGTAGTTGTTTTGCTCGATGATCAGATCAGTAAGCTTCCTGGCAGGAGCTGCTAAGATAATAAGCCCGTTTAAGTCGGGAGCAAGACCAGCGATTCGGGGAGCCAACATACCGCCCAGGCTATGACCCATCAAATATAATTGTTTCTTGTTCACGCCGGGAACCGTTCTTGCTAAGGCGATGGCCGCCACTGCATCATCGACTACTTCCTCCTTAACGGTAAAAGCACCTGCGAATTCGTTCGGATAAATGATTGTTCTTTTTACGTAGCGGATGGATGCAATTCCCTTTGCTGCTAAACCTGTCGCCAAATCCTTAAGCGGCTTGTTCGGACCAACGGTACCGTCCATATCGCTAGGACCTGATCCGTGAACCAGTACTACTAAAGGGAAGTTAACACCCTTTTTCGGGACGGTCAACAAACCCACCAACTTGTGTTTCTCGGCGGTAACAAAGACCTCTTTTTCACTGTATAGCGTGGTGTCTGCGTAAGATGGCTTAATATAATCCATTGGAGCAGTTTTGGGTTGTAAAAACAAGCCGACAATCTTCTCCGTTTTATTATAGGCAAGTGTAAAGTTCTGTCCGTCATTAGCAAATTTACCTTCTACGGAAAGCACAAACAAATCTCCCTGGGTTTTACTACTTAAGATGTTAACGACCTGCAGTTTTCCGAGCTTTTCGGATATTGAGGTCCACATTTCCTGAAGTTTTGCTGCCGGAACTTTGGCTTGAAAGCTGGGATCAAAGTAGCCGTAGGCTTCTGTGTACTTTTCATTAGACATTAAGGAAAAGAAGTCTTCCGTCTTACCAAAAAGATTAAGCATTCCCTGAGAAAAAGCAGATGTGGTTGACAGCAGAATAAAGAATAAAATAATGGGCTTCTTCATGAATAATTGTGAATGGTTTAGCTATGATAAATTTGCTTAACAAAGTTAGCAAAATTTAATAAGTATATTCCGGCATCAAATCCCTGCAATAGCGAATAATGGCTCCCATCCTATGAAATTTAACATCGACCAGCAGTCCTACATGGATTTGAACATTTTTAGTTCTTCCTCTAATGCTGAAGCTATTGTCAATCTGTTTAAACATACAAAAACGATAGGTGGCAGAGAGATGGTTTTCGAAATGATGAGAAACCCCTCGTCAGATCTTCAATTTCTTGCGAACAGAACGGCTTCAATTTCATGGTTCCTGAAGCACCACATTGTATTGGAGATTAGTAGTCACCAGCTTGATCTGATTGATCATCACCTGAAACACAATAAGCGTCATCTCAAAGGAAACATACTGGATGCTACGGTAGACTTTATAAGAAACAAGTTGTCCGCAGGTGCAGATTATTACATTATCGAAAGCGGCTTAAAGAATTTTCTGAAGCTCAGCAAATTTCTACAAGCATATCTCAAAGTTATTGAAGATACTGATGCTCCTGAAGGCTTGAGCTCACATGCCAAACGGATCACAGAGATCCTGGAAATACCGGCAATTAAAAGAATGATTGCGCTTCAACCAAAAAAATTGAGATTTTATCATATTAATATTTTGGATGGCGTATTTAGAAAGCACTATAAAAAGGAGCTGAATGAACTTCTTAGATTGGTATACGAGCTGGATGTTTATGAAACGCTGGCCTACGTGATCGAAGATAAAGGGCTATGCCTACCAACTTACATAGAAAGCGGTCCGGTAAGCATCTCAATTGAAGCGCTGTACCACCCGGGTATTGTCGGCGCAGTAACCAATGACGTGAATATACAGGAGCAGAACAACATGACCTTCCTGACCGGCTCGAATATGGCGGGTAAGTCTTCATTTTTGAAAGCAACAGGATTATGTGTCTATCTTGCTCATATTGGCTTCCCCCTATTTGCAAAATCAATGCAAACGACGATTTTTAGCGGAATGATCACTACGATCAATCTTCCAGACAACCTGAGTGATGGCTTAAGTCACTATTACACCGAAGTGAAACGTGTTAAAGAAACGGCACTGCAGTTAAGAGACGTCGGAAAGGTATTTGTGATCTTTGATGAACTGTTTCGCGGCACCAATGTTAAAGATGCGTTTGACGCCTCCCTACTCGTTATCAACGAACTTACCAGGGTTAGAAGCTCGGTATTTTTAATTTCAACTCATATCGTTGAACTTGCCGAGGAACTTAAAAAGCACGACAATGTATCATTTAAATATATGGACACCTTCTTTAAAGACCAAAGGCCCATTTTTACCTATAAATTGATGAATGGAATTTCCACGGAAAGACTAGGTATGTATATTGTTAAAAATGAGGGGATTGTGGAGATCATTCAAGAAGCCGTCAAAAACCACTAGGTACAAAAAAGCGGGAAAGCGCTTACGAACCTTCCCGCTTTAAAACAATACTTGTGTTTATTTGGTGTTTTTCTTGTCTGTTACTTCAGTACGAATTTCTTGAGCAAGGTTTTTTAGATCTTGCATTCCTTTTCTTACTCTGGTTCCC
Source organism: Pedobacter sp. (assembly GCF_037719805.1). Classification (GTDB taxonomy): domain Bacteria; phylum Bacteroidota; class Bacteroidia; order Sphingobacteriales; family Sphingobacteriaceae; genus Pedobacter. The sequence goes on from NZ_JBBJLZ010000006.1 coordinate 294,856, forward strand.
GCTGCGCCGTTTCCAGAATTGTAAAATTTAGCTGCATCTGCTTCAACCGATGCTACCAGCTCTTTAAGTTTAGTGAATTTTTCCATGTTATTTTTTTATAAGTAAGTCGAATATAGGTTTTTATCATTAAAACAAGCACTTTTTTAAGGAAAATTGATCTTTATATAGACTTACCTTCCATCTCACCCTTGACCTGATAGCGCTTAAAATCCAAAATGCACGAATTACAAGTCAAATTTAAACTGATTACGATAGGTCATCATTTTAGCCAAATAGTAGAAACGCAATAATCAGCGTCACAATAACATTGAAGCCCTGTGCGATTAAAAACGCGTAAAACGGTTTCTTACTGTTTTTTCCAAACAAATCCTTAAAATTAGTCTCCAAACCTATACTTGTAAAAGCCAGCGCAAACCATAGTCCTTGCAGGTTTTTCAGACTTCCTTTTACCGCAGCATTTACCTCTGCAGGTACAAAGAAAGAAAACAACAAAGAAGCGGCAATAAAGCCAATGACAAACTTTGGAAAGCGCTCCCAAATAACCTTCAAGGTTGGTTTAGTGGCCTTCTCCTCTCCTGCCGGATGGTTTGTATAGGTCCAGTACACGGAGATGGCAAACGCAGCTATGCCAAGCAAAACATTTTGAGAGAATTTTACAATTGTACTGATTTTCAAAGCCTCTTCACCTACCAGTGTACCAGAGGCAACTACGGCTCCCGTGGTATCTATACTACCGCCAAGCCATGCTCCGGTAACTGCCTGAGGAAAATGAAAGTAGGCTGCGATATAAGGCATAAAGATCATCATCGGTATCGCAGTAATTAATACCATGGAAATCACATAGGAAAGTTTCTTAGGATCGCCTTTGATCGCACCAGAAGTGGCGATCGCTGCTGAAACTCCACATATAGAAACCGCACTGGAGATCATCATTGTGAGCTCGTCATCAACTTTTAGTTTTCTACACAGCCAGAAAGCAAAGTACCAGACCGATAATACAACCACTAATGCCTGAATCAACCCTAAAGATCCTGCTTTTAAGATGTCTGAAAAAATGACCGTAGTACCTAACAATACCAACCCAATCTTTACAAACAGTTCTGTAGATAAGGCCAACTTAAACCATTCGGGAAGCTTCATGAAGTTGCCTATGATTAGTCCGATCGTCAAACTAAAAATTACAGCTTCCAGGTTTAACGCTTTAACCTGTCGGTTTCCAGCGAGTATTAATGCGACAATGGTCAGCATATAAACCACAGGAAATGTTTTAAAATTTGCAACCAGGGACTTACCTGTTAAGACTGCACCTAGTGCGGAAATCACCAGCACCAGCAAAAACTGTAAGCCAATTATTTGCAGGTTGTGCCCTGAAAACACAGTCGTAGACAACTCAGCACCAGTTTTCCAACTGAAGACAGGCACAGGTAATATTAGACCGATGAAGGCAAGAAGAATGATGAGCCCGCCAAGAATGACGACTACCCAGTCCTCGTGAATAGTTAACTTTTTTTGAGTTGACATTATTAATTTTTGTGTGGTTTGTTATTTAGTTTGATAGAGAAAATATCGTTGAGTGCTTGCCTGGCTGCGTGATAGCCGCACATTCCATGCACGCCACCACCCGGAGGGGTGGAAGAGGAACATATATATAATCCTTTTGCGGAAGTTCGGTAAGGCGAAGTTCTTAGTACAGGCCTTGTAAATAATTGTCCAAGATCAATCACACCGCCATTAATATCACCTCCGATATAATTAGGGTTATAAGCCTCCACTTCAGAAGTATTCATGGTATGTCTTGCTAAAATAAGATCTTTGAAACCTGGAGCAAATCGTTCTACCTGCTGCTCGATCAAGGCAGTCATATCTTTAGTAGAACCGTTTGGTACGTGACAGTACGCCCAGGCAGTATGTTTACCTTCCGGCGCACGCGTGTCGTCAAACAAACTCTGCTGAGCCAATAGTACATAGGGTTTATCAGAATGCTTGCCTTCCCAGGTTAACTTTTCCGATAATGCGATTTCGTCTATCGTATTGCCAATGTGTACTGTACCAGCTCTCCGTGCTTTTGCGGCAGTAAATGGTATAGGTCCATCGAGAGCCCAGTCTATTTTGAAAACGCCCATACCATATCGATACCGGCCCAATTGCCATTTATAGAGTGGCGAAAACTTATGCCCCGCGATCTGTAGCAATTGTTTTGGTGTCACGTCAAAAAGCACCGTTTTAGCAGACGGAAGCTCACTTAGATTTTTAATAAATTGCCCGGTTTGGATCCTCCCTCCCAGACTAATGAAATAGGAAGCTAATGCATTTGCAATCTCTTTGGATCCACCCTGTGGAATTGGCCAGCCTTTCAAATGCCCAGTTGTCATTAATACAAGCGCAATTGCTGAGGTACTCAAATTACTTAGCGGCTGTATGGCATGTGCGGCCATCCCTGCCCATAGTCCCTTTGCTTCTTTAGTTTTGAACCGCTTCGCCAAAAAGGTTGCAGAAGTCAATGCTTTTAAACCAAATTGCGCCATGGCAATCGGGTGCTTTGGGAAGTGTAGTGGCGCTAAAACATCTGCATCAATTAGCGGCCAATCTCTCACTACCGGAGTAAATATGTCGAGATAAGCCTGTTCGTCAGCGCCGAGTGATTTAGCCGTTTCCAAAACTGAACCGGCTAGTACCGCAGCACTACCATCGTCAAAGGGATGCGCAGCAGCTAAATCTGGTTGTAAATAAATCAATCCATGATCAGCCAAAGGTAGGGTATCAAAAAAAGGTGACCCCAGTGCAAGAGGATGAATGGCGGAACACACGTCGTGTACAAATCCAGGAAGCGTCAACTCAGCCGAGGTCAGTCCACCACCAATCACATCTTTTCCTTCAATAAGTAGTACAGACAGTCCCTCTTGTCGCAACGTAATGGCAGCGGCGAGGCCATTTGGGCCGGAGCCAACTACTATTGCATCAAATTCCGTATTGCTCATTTAAAAGGATTGCTTTAGCATCGTGAAGATAGACAATTTGTTTTAGCATTAAACCGCTATGCGTGGCTATCCTATGAATTTCCTGAAAAAAAACTACTAAGCGACTAGACTTTACTACCTTTGCGGCATTAAATTTGAGTTGACGCTACAGCTTCCAATGATTGAATTAAGAAATATTACCAAGCGGTTTATTCAGAAAAAGAAGGAAACCGTTGCGCTGAACGGCGTTTCCCTTCACGTGCCTAAAGGAAAGATCTTTGGGGTGATCGGCTCGTCCGGTGCCGGAAAAAGTACATTGATCAGAACTGTTAATTTATTGGAGCGGCCAACTACAGGTGAGGTCATCATTGATGGCGTTAATCTTCTAGCACTTTCTGCCAGGGAGCTCGCCAAAGAAAGAAGGCAGATTGGTATGATCTTCCAGCACTTTAATCTTCTTTCTTCCAAAACCGTTTTTGAAAACATCGCATTTCCATTGCAGTTGGACAGTACCCCTAAAGAGGTAATTAAGGCAAGGGTTTTAGAGTTGTTAAATTTGGTAGGATTAAGTGAGAAACAACATGATTACCCCTCAAGTTTATCAGGAGGACAAAAACAACGTGTGGCCATTGCCAGAACATTAGCGACCAATCCTAAAGTCTTGCTTTGTGATGAAGCAACAAGTGCCTTGGATCCGGCAACAACGCTGTCAATTCTGACCTTGCTAAAAGATATTAATACCCGACTTCACATTACCATTTTGTTAATTACTCATGAAATGAATGTGGTTAAAAGGATTTGTGACGAGGTAGCTATTATAAGTGAAGGGAAGTTGATTGAGCAAGGTCCCGTAGCAGATGTTTTTGCTAACCCTCAAACAGCCGTAGCTAAAGATTTTCTTACGTCATCGATCAATTACTATGTCTGATTCTATGGTATTCATGCTCATTAAAGGAGCAGGCGAAACAATATTTATGACTTTTCTATCGGGCTTATTCGGCTTTGTGATCGGACTGCCTGCAGGCGTCTTGCTATTTATGACGCGAAAAGGTCAGGTATTACAACACAAGACGTTAAATAACATTTTGGCCGTTGTCGTTAATATATTTAGATCCATTCCCTTCATCATCCTCATTGTTTGGATGATTCCCTTCACTAGGGTAATTGTAGGTACTTCGATCGGTGTTGAAGCTGCGTTGGTCCCATTAAGTATTGGTGCTGCCCCTTTTATAGCTAGGATGGTAGAAAATAGCTTACTAGAAGTTCCGCCAGGTTTAATTGAAGCTGCCCGGGCGATGGGTGCTACACCGTTTCAAATCATCTGGAAGGTTCTACTTCCAGAGGCATTACCATCACTGATCAATACCGCTTCAATCACATTAATTACACTTGTTGGCTATTCTGCAATGGGTGGTGCAGTTGGTGCCGGAGGTCTAGGCCAGATTGGTTATCAATACGGATATGTAGGATACGATGTAACCGTCATGAATACGGTACTTCTCTCCTTAGTTGCACTCGTTTTTATCATTCAATTTACAGGTGATTATCTCGCAAAGCGTGTGGATCACAGAAAATAACAACCCATGAAAACTTCATCAAAATTATTCTTTACACTGCTTACTGCCACCGTTGCTTTTACAAGCTGTAACCGGGGAAACAAAACAAACGATCCGAACCACATCAAAGTAGGTGTCGAATCTGGCCCTGAGTTCAGGGTAGCTCAAGCGGCACAGAAAGTTGCAAAAGAAAAATTTGGTTTAGAAGTCGAGCTTGTACAATTCAACGATTATGTGATGCCGAATGAGGCTTTGCTTCAAGGTGACATTGATGCAAATGCGTTTCAAAACAGACCTTTTCTGGATGTACAGACTAAACAAAGAGGATACAAATTTGCCATAGTAGGTAATACGTTTGTTTACCCTCTTGCAGGATATTCTAAGAAAATAAAAACGCTGTCGGAATTGAAAGATGGAAGCACCATCATCATTCCAAATGATCTAACTAATGGCGGCAGGGCATTACTACTATTAGAAAGAACCGGCTTAATTAAACTGAAAGCAGGCGTAGGACTTTTACCTACGCTCAACGACATTACCGGGAATCCAAGAAACTTCAAAATCCTGGAGCTGGAAGCACCTCAGCTGCCTCGCGCGTTGGATGATGCAAACGTAACCATAGCAATCATTAACAATACGTTTGCAACACCTATCGGTCTGATTGCTGGTCGCGATGGCCTCTTCGTAGAGCCAAAAGAATCCCCGTATGTCAACATCATCGTTAGCAGAGAAGACAACAAGAACGAAGAGAAAGTAAAGAAATTCGTAAAAGCATATCAATCAGACGAGGTCGCCAAGGCGGCAGATGCTGAGTTTAAAGGAAGCGCAATCAAAGGCTGGTAGGACTCCATGCTAAGAACCACGGTCTGCGAAATGTAAATAAAGACGACTCGATCTCTAGGAATTATATTATATGTGCTAAATTTGGCTTTTAGTTAATCAATTACCGATTTAACAAATAACCAAGATTTTGAGCACTAAATTTTACCCAATTATTTTATTGTTAATTGTCCTGGGCTTTAGTACCCAGGCCCAAACGATAAGGGGAACTGTTAAAGACAGTACCCAGACTATTATAGGCGCAACGGTCTCTATTGCTGGGCTTAAACAACGTGCCGGAACAGATGCCAATGGCAGGTTTGAAATCAAACTTCCGGCTGGCGGAACTTACCAGGTGTATATTAGTTACATCGGCTATGAAACGCTTCAGGAGACTGTTACTATTGCGACGGATGAAGTTAAAGAACTCGACTTTGTATTGCGTTCATCCAGCAACAATAACCTTGAAGGCGTTGTTGTCTTAGGATCCAGAAGCGCCCCACGTTCCAGACTAGAAACTCCCGTTCCCGTAGATGTGGTGGATATTAAAAGATTGGTTCAAAGTGCACCCCAGGTGACAGTAAATCAAATATTAAACTTCGTAGCTCCATCTTTCACTTCTAACGTGGTGAGTTTAACAGACGGAACAGATCATATTGACCCTGCATCATTAAGAGGCTTAGGTCCTGACCAGGTATTAGTTTTGATCAACGGCAAACGACGCCACACTACCGCATTAGTAAACATCAATGGTAGTTTAGGAAAAGGCTCAGTAGGTACGGATTTGAACGCAATTCCTACGTCATCAATCAAAAGAATTGAAATCCTCCGTGACGGTGCATCCGCTCAGTACGGCTCTGATGCCATTGCAGGAGTAATAAATATCATTTTAAACGATGATGTGAATAAGCTTACAGCAAGCTTGACTGGTGGTGGTTTTACTGGCAAAAACTCTGATGGTATAGATGGAGAAACTGTTCAGGCAAATGTTAATTACGGTGTAGCCCTTTCAGATAAAGGTGGCTTTGTAAACTTTTCAGGCTCATTCGACTACAGGGATTTTGCATCAAGAACTACGCCTTACAGAGGTGTGATTTTTTCAGATTACAATAACCCTGGTTTGTATCCAACACCTACTGGGGCTGATATTACAGATGCCGAGCTGGAGAGACGAGGATTGACAAGAGGTGATTTTGTTCCGAACATCGGTCAGTCGCAAAATCGCGGTGGTTCCTTATTTTTCAATTCAGTAATCCCCGTGGAAAACGACGCAGAAGTGTATGCTTTTGGAGGTTTAAACTACAGAAACGGAATTTCTACAGCGTTCTATCGTACGCCAAGACAGCTTACACAAAACATTGCGTCTATTTATCCCAACGGTTTTTTACCGGAGATAGGAACAAATAATCTGGATCAATCTCTAGCTGCTGGTATCCGAGGAAACTTAGGGTTATGGAAAGCCGATTTTAGCAATACTTATGGTCGTAATGTTATAGAATTCACGACAAATAATACGGTAAATGCATCGCTGTTAGCAGCTTCTCCAACGTCCTTTCAGTCTGGCGGCTATGATTTCACTCAGAATACCACCAACCTGGACTTTAGTCGCTTCTTCGAAGCGCCTCTTAGCGGAATAAACGTCGCGTTCGGATTTGAAAACAGAATTGAGCACTACAAGATCAATCCAGGCCAGGAAGGATCTTACGTAAACTACGGCAATGCGATTAATGTTGGAACAGCAGCAAATCCGATTTACGTTCCAAGTCCAACGGGTAACATCTCTACTCGCTTTGCAGCGAATGGAGCTGCTTATGCTGGCGGAGCACAAGGGTTCCCCGGTATAAGTCAGGCGAATTTAACTAACGTATCCAGATCCTCTATCGCCGGATATGGGGATTTGGAAGTAAATTTCACCGATAAGTTCTTGGTGGATGGGGCAGTCAGATTTGAAAACTATTCCGACTTTGGTTCTACCCTCAACGGAAAGCTGGCAGGTCGCTACAAATTCTCTGACAAATTTTTACTACGTGGTGCGATCAGTACTGGATTCAGGGCTCCTTCTTTACACCAACGCTATTTTAATTCTACCTCTACAGTCTTTATAGACGGTGCATTTGTAGAGTCTGGAACATTTTCTAATGAGAGTCGTGCTGCAGAACTTCTTGGCATCCCAAAGCTAAAAGAAGAAACCTCCAACAGCTATAGCTTAGGATTTACATCTAATCTCGGTCCCTTAAAGTTAACGGTAGACGGTTATCTTGTAAACATTGACAACCGTGTTATTTACACTGGCCAGTTTAGCGGTAGCAATGCAGCTAATGCATCGCCTCAAGATAGAGAACTATATACCTTACTACGTGCTGCAAACGCGACCACCGCAAGATTTTTTGCAAATGCTATTGATACCAGAACTAAAGGAATTGACGCTGTATTAAGTTACAACACATCACTGGGCGGCGGTACATTGAGGACCGATCTTGCTGCAACATTTACTAAAACCGAAATCGTTGGTGACGTACATGCATCGCCACTATTAGTGGGTAAAGAAAACATTTATTTAGATGATGCAAGTCGCATCTTAATTGAAAAAATTACACCAAGAATTAAGTCCAACCTGACCTTCGACTATACAATTGGCGATTGGAATGTATTTTTAAGAAACGTATATTTTGGAAAGGTTTCTCAACCAACCAATGTAGTAGCGAACAGACAAGAGCTGACAGGACGAGTTATTACAGATATAGGTGCAGGTTACAACCTCACTAAAAACCTAAAGCTTACTGTAGGTGCAAACAACTTATTTGATGTTTATCCTTCTGAACTTCTATTGGCGAGTCAGGGTACTTCAGGTATTTTATATCCAAACCAGGCTCCACAGTTTGGCTTCTTAGGAAGATATTTATTTACCAGATTGTCGCTGAATTTCTAAGCTCATAAATAATAGCTATTTTTAACTCATTGCCGGAATATACAGTTCCGGCAATAATTTTTTTTAGGCATGTTTAAAAGAACTGATTTGCTGGCTATTGTCAGCCTCACCCTATTTTCCTTTAGCAACTATAGCTTTGCACAATCTGCGAATGAGTACGATCATGCCGCTGTGGTAAGTGCCCATCCGGAGGCGACAAAAGTTGGCGTTGACATTTTAAAAAAGGGCGGCAATGCAGTTGACGCAGCTGTAGCCGTACAGTTTGCACTAGCTGTTGTTTATCCAAATGCAGGAAATATTGGTGGTGGAGGCTTTATTGTGTATCGCGACCGCAAAGGCACTTCCAATACATTGGATTACCGCGAGAAAGCACCTTCCAAAGCTTCGAAAGACATGTATTTGGATGAGAAAGGTGACGCGATTACCGATAAAAGTTTATTCGGTGCGCTGGCATCGGGTGTGCCGGGAAGCGTTGATGGTATGGTTCAGGCCCACAAAAAATACGGGAAGTTAAATTGGAAAGCGGACTTGCAACCAGCTATCGATCTGGCTGAAAAAGGATTTGCGATTACTGCCCAGCAAGCTGGGGAATTAAACCGGCTAAAGCCCAGCTTTTTGAAGTATAACGACAAGCCAGTGGCCTTTGTAAAAGAGGCAGAATGGAAAGCCGGCGACGTGCTTACACAGCTAGAGCTTGCCCAAACTTTAAAGCTAATAAGAGACAAGGGAAGGGCGGGATTTTATGAAGGCAGGGTTGCCAATGCTATTGTAACTGCAATGCAGCACACGAAAGGAATCATTTCGAAAGGAGATTTGAAAGACTACCACTCCGCATGGAGAAAACCAGTTACCGGGTATTATCATAATTTTAAAGTGATCTCTATGCCTCCCCCATCCAGTGGTGGCATTGCACTGCTTACAATGTTAAAACAAGTGAGTAAGTATCCTTTAAAACACTGGGGCTTTCAATCTGATTCTACAGTACAATTGATGGTTGAAGCGGAACGTCGCGCTTATGCCGACAGAGCAAGTTACCTTGGTGACCCAGACTTTTTTAAAGTACCGGGAAAAGCGCTGTTGGATACAAACTACATTAACTCGCGCCTTGCTCATCTTGACTTTAGTAAAGCAACACCTAGTGCTGACGTGAACCCGGGTACCTTACCTAACTATGAGAGCGAGCAAACCACCCACTTTTCAATTGTTGATTCGGATGGCAATGCCGTTTCTGCTACAACGACGTTGAACGGCTCCTATGGGTCTCTGGTAGTTGTTGCGGGTGCAGGATTTATATTGAACAATGAGATGGATGATTTCTCGGTTAAGCCAGGAACGCCGAATGTTTACGGACTTATTGGAGGTGCAGCCAATGCAATTCAGCCAGGCAAAAGGATGCTCAGCTCCATGACCCCTACGATTGTTGAGAAAGACGGCAAACTGGTAATGGTTGTTGGTACACCAGGAGGCTCGACAATAATTACTTCAGTCTTTCAAGCTATATTAAACGTTTTTGCTTTTGATAAGAGTATGCAAGACGCGGTTTCAGCACCTAGATTTCATCATCAATGGTTGCCTGATGAGGTGTATGTAGAAGAAGGAGCAGTGAGTGAAGCGGTTAGAAAAGAGTTAATATCAAAAGGCTACAAGATTGTTCCAAGGGGAGCAATTGGAAGAGTGGATGCTATATTAATTAAATCAAATGGGAAACTCGAAACAGGTGCAGATCCGAGAGGAAATGATACCGGCGGTGGTTACTAAAAAAACAAAAATGACGGGTAATTACGCTTTAGTAACTGGTGCAAGCAAAGGAATAGGTAAAGAAATCGCTTTGCAATTGGCGCAAAAGGGATACAATTTATTACTAAGCGCAAGATCAGAAGAGGAGCTCGCGCAATTAGCACTCGAGATCGAAGACAAGTACAAAGTCAATGCTTTCTATCTTAGTGCTGACTTATCTAAACCGGGAATGGCCAAAGAACTCGCTAATTGGGCAAATGGCAAAACAGATAAATTGTCTGTATTGGTAAACAATGCTGGTTTTGGAATTTGGGGAAGCTTTGATTCACTTGAGCTTAGCGCTCAAATGGAAATGTTGCAGCTCAATATCAATGCCGTACTTGAATTAACTCATCACCTGCTCCCCGGCTTAAAAACACAGCAGTCTTATATCTTAAACGTAGCAAGTACCGCAGCCTATCAGGCGATGCCGACTATGGCATTGTATGCTGCGAGCAAGTCTTTCATCTTATCATACAGCAGAGCTATAACCTACGAGCTCAAGGATACCTCCGTGTCTGTAAGTTGTCTGAGCCCCGGGCCTACCGCAACCGGATTTGGCAGTCGCGCGGGGCTGGATGCTTTTGCAGAACTCGCTGATAAATTTAATATGCCAGCTGCACTCGTTGCGCAAATTGGCTTAAAAGGACTATTTAACAAGAAGCCTGAAATCATTGCAGGCTTTTTAAATAAAATTTCAGCTTTTGGAGCGAACCTGCTTCCTAAAACCCTTATTGAACGGATCAGTGCCAATTTGTACCGCCTGTAAAATTTAAGGGATATATTTTTCTGAAATAAATTTAATCTTATAAATATTTGTATACATTTGTAATGTCTACTAATTATGTAGACATTCCTTTAATGAATAATATACAAACAACCCAAATCGTAAATCGAATGCGAATGCCCTTCTTCACCTGGGCAGGTTGTTGCTGTTGTTGTTGTTGATCTGTAGTAAAACTTACTGATCCCATCTCCTTCCGCCTCCAGTCCACAACTGGGAGGAGGGCAAGTTTCACTTCATTTTCTCACAAATTATTCAAAGCAACAATGGAAAAGTCATATTTAAGATTCACTTTAGGTGAAAGCATAACAGCAGAACAATACGCGTTTTTCAATAAAAACGGATTCATTCATTTTAAGAACTTCATTAAAAAAGAAACGGTTAATGATATCATTGAAGCATCTGAAAAGGTGCAAAAGGACTGGATCGAAAACGGTCGTGTAAAGGTTAATGGCATACCAATAAAGTATGGCAAAGATTTAGACGGTTCAAGCATTGTACAACGCTTCGCTTTTATCAACCAGCACCATGATGTTTTTGCCGAACTGGCCCAGGATCCCCGCTTTGAGGTGCTTCTGAGCATTATTGGCAACGGAGCCAGATTGGGAACTGAAGAGAAAGATGGAATGGTACTGAACCACTATGTTAATGGGGCAGATAGTAAGTTTACACAGATGGGATGGCATACGGACGGCTTAAGAGACCTCTTTCATGGCCAAAAGTTAAACCCGATGTTGAATGTGGGGATCCACTTAAGTACGCTTAAAAAAGAAAATGGCGGACTGGTGACCTGACTATACATGATGGTCGCCTTTGGCACCGGGTAGCACAATCCTCCGTGATTGGAGAAGAAAGTCGCCGACGGGTAATATATCTTCCAATCATCGCAGGAAAATATAAGCCTAAGAATGAAAACAGTCCAACTGCCTTCTACCAGCGCTTTGAAGGTTTAGTAAAGTAAGACGATGTTAATCGCGATGTTAATCACCTGGTTGGTGCGCACAGGAAAGTTGGAAGCTGGTAAACAGTATTTCAATTCCATAAAAAGAAAATAGATTTTGGTTAGATCTATATTTGGTTTGAAGAGCCTGGATTGGATAATCCCGGCTCTTCTGTTTTATATTTCTAATGAACAGTCGCTTAACTTCTATTCTTTGCAGCCGCTCTTATTTTAGTGAATAGCCATAAAGAAACCGCTATTAAAATCAAATCATACACCAGGTACTGTATCACATACGAGTAAACAGACTGAGAATACCCTGGAACTTCAATAACTGATCTTTTCACAAAAGCAAATGGAAAGCCTGCTTCAACAAATGAAAACTGGTTCCACAAGAATGGCAGGGCAGAGATCAATAGAAAGGACAGAACAAATAGTATAACACGTTTCATAGCTTTAAGTTACCAGTATAAAAGTAGATAAAATTATCATATTCCTTGTTTCGTACGAAAGTTATCCTACCTTTGATAAATGAAACAAAATAAATCTGCATTGCCTATCCCTGAACCAACCCGCGCCGAGTTGGAAATCCTTCAGGTGCTTTGGGAATTCGGTCCGTCTACAGTTCGGTTTGTAAATGATAAGCTTAATGAACAAAGGGATGTAAACTACACCTCTACCTTAAAGCAGATGCAAATCATGGCAGAAAAGGGCATCCTTAAGCGTGATGAAAGTCAGATGAAGCATATTTATATTCCCGTTGATGCAGAGCAGAAAACAAAAGACCAACTTTTGAGCCGGTTTGTAAATACGCTTTATAAAGGATCTGCTTCGAGCTTAGTGATGCAAGTTCTTGGTAATGCCGATACATCAAAGGAAGATCTTGAATCGATAAAAGAGCTGTTAAAAAAACTAGAGAAATAATCCTAAAGAACCACCGCTATGGAATTACAAACTGCTATTTACACCACCCTTCTACACTCGTTGTGGATGGGTTTGATTTTGGCGTTGCTGACAAGCCTCATCATTGTTTCCACAAGGAAACAAAGTGCCGAGATCAGATATAATTTACTTGCAGGGACGCTAATGCTTTTTGTATTTAGCATCGGTTTTGTGTTTTATCAAAACTTTAGTAATAATGTGGATCAAGCATTGGTATCCGAACAACAGACTGTGACCGAATCGCAGATTTCACCTAAGGTCCAGGCGATTGCCAATGACAGCCTTCTAACCACGGCACGATCGGTAGTCTCATTCTGGGGCGACTACTCCAATCAGATCGTATTAATTTGGTTTCTGATCATATGTGCTAAATCCGTGCAGTTATTAATTGGCTTGCATGGCATCAGATATATAAAGACGAACAAGGTATTTAGTGCCGGATCATTGTGGGAACAAAAAGTTGCAGACATTTCAAAGAAGTTGAGTATTACAAAACCTGTATTAATTCTTCAATCTGGTTTGGCAAGAGTTCCTATGATAGTTGGCCATTTCAAGCCAGTAATATTGATTCCCTTAGGCTTGCTGAATGGTCTTGGGGTGAATGAAGTAGATGCGATTATCAGTCATGAACTGGCTCACTTAAAACGGAACGATTATTTGGTTAACCTAATCCAAAGTTTTGTCGAGATTGTATTTTTCTTTAATCCGGGGGTACTGTGGATCTCTAAATTAATTAAAGAAGAGCGTGAAAATTGCTGTGACGATCTTGCATTGTCCTGCACCGAAAATAAGCATCAGTACATTAAAGCTTTGATAGTTTGCCAAGAATTTAGTGCAACTTATCCTAATTATGGAATGGCGATCACTGGTAGGAAGAATTCCTTAAAAAACCGGGTGAACAGAATGGTGTTTGATAGCAACTCATCCCTTAACCGGATAGAAAAAACCGTTTTGAGCATTGGATTAGTTTCTTTGCTTGTATTCGCGACTGCCTTTACAACAGTCCGGAATTATGTAAAAGAGAACAATGTCTTAGCAGTTAAAGAGGTGACAGGTTTATTTGATACTACTTCGCAGGACACATCAAAGAGACCCGCTGCAAGAAAAGAATTTAAAAAAACACTAGCTTTAAAACCAAAAAAAACCAGTGTAAAATCATCTCGGCAAAATCTGGAGGACGTTAAGGCGTATCAAGAGGAAGTCAAAGCTTACCAAGCGGATGTTAAAAGATATCAGGCAGATGTCAGGCGTCAACAAAACCAAATCAAGTCTTATCAGGCAGACATATCGAGGTATCAAACAGAGCTCAAGAAATACCAGTCTGATGTAGCTAAGTATGCTGCAAGCCCCAACACCAATAAACTCCCCACCGTACCTACAGTACCTGTGATTCCGGTTACCCCAATAGCGCCTATTGTGCCAATGGTTCCAGTTCAGCCGGAAGTAACAACAATAAATGCTGTTGCAGGCAATCCAATATCTGTAACTGTGAACAGGCCATTAAATATTTCTGTTCCTATTAGACCTGGCAGTGGTAAAACCGCCGCTAGAGCAAAAGATGGCGACATGACAGAAGAACTCAGAAGGCAGGGCTTGCTCAAAGACACGAAAAACTTCAAGTACACCTTAAATGAGGAAAGCCTTATTATCAATGGCGTTAAGCAACCAGAAAACATTCATAGGAGGTACATAAAATACCTGAAGAATAAAAAAGGTACCATCACCACCACAGTAAGTACAGATTAATTTAACGTTCAATCACTCTTATTATGAAAATTCTAGCGCGGGCTATTACAGCCCTATGGCTTTGTATTGTTCCAATCTTAGTAAAGGGGCAGGTGGACACCACTAAAGTTAACACAGATAGTACTAAAGTTTTAAAAGAAGTAAGCGTCAGTGCTAAAAAAGCTTTTACCGTACGCAAGCTAGACCGGGTTGTTGTTAATGTTGATGCCTTGATTTCCAATGCAGGTACATCTGCACTGGAAGTATTGGAGAAATCACCCGGCATTCAGGTGGATCAGAATGGTACGATTAGTCTCAAGGGAAAAAGTAACGTGGCCATTTTTATCGATGATAAACCAACGTCACTGTCCGGAGAAGATTTACAGAACTACCTGAAATCCCTCCCTTCTTCCTCCTTAGAGCAAATTGAAATTATGACTAATCCGCCTGCACGTTATGATGCTGCCGGAAACGGAGGGGTGATCAACATCCGCACGAAGAAAGGAACAACGAGAGGACTGAATGGCGGCTTTACGCTGGCTATTAATCAAGGAAAGATGACCAGGTCACCAAATAGTTTCAACCTGAACTTAAAAGACGGTAAAATGAACTATTTTACCAATCTAAGCTATAATTACAACCACAGCTTTTCGGACTTGGACATCAACAGGCGTTATAAAAATGAGGATGGAACTACCAAATCATTTTTTAATCAAAATAGCTTCTTCGACAGGGATGGACATTCGGGAAACTTAAAAATAGGTGCAGATTATTACCAATCTAAAGAGACAACATGGGGTTTAGTTTTAACAGGAATGGGAAGAAGATCGAAGCAGGAAAACAACAACACCAGCAAGTTACTGAATCCCTCAAGCCAACTAGACTCTACGATTACGGCAAGAAACGTCGACAAAATAAAGTTTTATAATGGAGGTATCAACTTGAATTATCGTCACCAGTTTGATACTACAGGACATGGAATCACTGCGGATGCAGATTACCTGACATTCGACAATCAAACAGATCAACGCTATTACAACTCCAGTTATTTCGCCAATGGGGACTTAAAGTCGCAGGACATATTAAGCGGCGACCTTCCTTCGAAAATTGACATTTACTCCATTAAGACGGATTATACACTTCCTATGGCAAAGTCCTGGAAATTGGACGCTGGCTTAAAAATGAGCTTTACCAAAACTGATAATACAGCTGATTATGCCTATACGGTAGCAGGATTCACAAAGCCCGACTATGACAAAAGCAATCACTTTATTTTTAAAGAACGAATAGGTGCGGCCTACCTGAATTTCAGTAAAGAAATAAAACACTTTTCGGTTCAGCTTGGTCTAAGAGCAGAAGATACTCGATCCAATGGAAATCAGCTTGGAAACCTGTTGAAGCCGGATTCGACATTTAAACGCTCCTATGCAAGCTTGTTTCCAACCTTCTATGTGCAATATAAAATTGATTCGGCGAGTACTCATCAACTGGGCTTCAATTACGGAAGACGAATTGACCGCCCCTATTATCAGGATTTAAACCCCTTTATTTCTCCACTCGATAAATTCACTTTCTACGTGGGAAATCCTTTTCTAAAGCCCGCTTACGTTCAAAGCCTGGAGTTGTCTTACACCTTTAAAAACAAGTATACGTTAACATCCTCGTATTCAAACTCGAAGGATGAAGTTAACGAAACGATCGAAATAACCAATGGAATGTATTACAGTCGGCCTGCGAATTTAGGTAGGCAAATTGTGAAAAGTCTTTCCTTCAACGGAACCTTCGATCCATTGACATGGTTAAGTATCAACCTATATAGCGAACTGACAAATGTTGCAGTCAAAAGTGAGTTCTACACTGGCACGTTAAATACCTCCGGAACCTTTTCCTTTTCAAACGCAAATGCGAGGATTACTCTTGGCAATGGATGGGATGCGGAGCTAAGCGGAAACTATAGGAACAGAATGTATAACGCGCAATTTGTATTGGGCGAAATCTGGTCGGCCAATACTGCAGTGCAAAAAAAGCTCAGCTCAAGCGCTACGCTTAAGCTGAGCCTCAATGATGTTTTTTACACTAGTATCAGGACTGGTATAATTAATAACCTGGCGCAGACCGAGGCAAACTGGATCAACAAATCCGACTCAAGAAATGCGGTCTTGTCTTACACTTACCGTTTTGGAAAATCATTTTCATCTGCCTCGAAACGAAATGATTCTGGTGCAAGCGAGGAAAAGAACAGAGTTAAAGGTTAGGTAGGCTCGCTACTTGACCGATACCAGGCGCTATCCGACCGCTACCAACCCTAAATAAACACTATTGCCTTGATGCTTTCCATCCTCGGAACTGAAGCAAACGTAACAATGTACTTCTTTCCCGATGAAACAACTAATGTCTAACAGCACATTTAAATCTGAACGCAGACAAATGTTGTCAAAGACAACACTATCTTGCTCAGTTGGCTCGTAAACCAATACAGTGGCCAAATCTGAATACTGACAATACTGGGACTGCGGCATGTCGAACCAACTTAAGCGCAAGATCCCCTCCTCATATCCGAGATGCGGTGATTCTGGACCTTCAACATCTCCGAGGCTGTATACTAATTTAGGGTAATTAAGCTCCAGCTTCTCTCCTACTTCAATAAATGCATGATCGTAATTAAAGGAATGAGCGGCATTTACAGCACTATTGTGCTTCACCATTTTCTTAAACCCTATATCAACTAACTGGTGGATATTACTTAAAAAGGTACTTAGTTTGCCGAGACGATCCTGTGAAGATAGTTGTCCTTTAGACCTTTTCCTTCTACGTTTACGTTTTTTGTACAATTGCGTAATCACATTCTGACCTCTGTGCATCCTTCCAATTACGGCGCCGGTCTTATTTTTCATAGGACCTAATATTCCTGATGTTAAAATACCCATGGCTATTGAATTGCTGAATTTAAACTTCCTAAATAAGTACTATCGGATACCTGTTTACGATCAGCAGCCACGAAAGCTATATAGGTCTCTGCCTGCAAACCTTTCAAACTTGGCGGAAGAGCCAGTTGATCCGCACCTGTATTTCTGGCATTACCCCCAATTTTAACTAACGCTCTTTCTTTTCCAGGGAAATAAGCGATCATCATCACTAGATCCGTCGATTCTGGCCAAGGCATTTTTTCGACTGTTGCCCAGGTGAATGAAATATAATCGTCGGTAGCAGAAGCCTGCAATTGTTCGCCTTTTTTGAGCAGCCCTCTACTGAGCACAAGCTTTGAATAGTCAAACTCAAAGTCCGGATAATTCCCTGTTAGTATCGTCTGCCCATTGAGGGCCACAGCCATATTGAACGCGTTCATGGTGGTATCCTTGATTTCAATGCTAAAACCGACATTGAAAAACGGCTTAAACTTTTTTAACAGTTTGCTAGATAGTGAGTTCTTGCTTCTTACCTTCAATTGCGGCAAAGTCGGTTCTTTGATCGTCTTTCCGATTGTTCTTGACACCAGTTGTCCATTTAACATGTAGTAGACTAGCTTACCTACCCTACCTGTAACCTGGCCATTAGGCCCATTTTTTGAAATACCCATAATGTTTTGTTTTTTAGCAAGTTAGCATAAAACATGGGATATACGTGCTATGGAGGAATATAAACAAAAATATGAATGCGTCTGAAAAACAGGTAGATAGCCGGGTTGGGTTATCCTTGACTTATCCTTGGGCTATCCTTGGATTATGGTTGAGATATCCCTAAGATAGTTCAATGATATGCCAACCACAAGCCAAGGATAACCCAACCCTGTTTTTTATAGGTAATTTGGTTATTGTTTGCCTGGATTTACGGTAAGTAGTGTCCCTTTAAAACCATGGCTGGTGTTCAGGGTTATGTATTTATGCTAAAAAGATTAAAACTTCCAATGTGGACAATAGTTTTTCCAGTACTAAGCTGGATCGCTTACTTTTCCACAAACTTCATAAGTGCTGATCCCTTTAAGATCGTTTTGGCAGCATTACTAATATCGAGCGTTCTAGCTGCAGTACACCATGCTGAAGTAATCGCCCACCGGGTGGGTGAACCCTTTGGTACGTTGATTCTTGCATTGGCGATCACTGTAATTGAAGTGGCACTAATTGTTTCCTTGATGATTTCCGGGGGCCCCGAAACAAAAGAACTTGCCAGAGATACCGTCTTTGCAGCTGTGATGATCATTATAACAGGAATAGTTGGACTTTGTTTGCTTACTGGCGGGATAAAATTCAAAGAGCAGGTATTTGAGTTGAAAGGTGTAAGCGCTACGCTAATTACACTTACAGCTATCATCGTGCTTACCTTGATCCTACCGAATTATACAACCAGTAAGGCTGGAGGAGAATACACAACGTCACAGCTTATATTTGTGTCCGTTGTGTCGCTGATCCTTTACGGCAGTTTTATTATGATCCAGGCAGTGAGGCATAGGGATTACTTCTTACCAAAAGATGCTGGAACAAAAGGAGAAGAACATGCAGATCCACCTGGCAACCTGACTACCACGGCAAGTGTGATATTGTTATTTGTGAGTTTAGGTATTGTTGTAATTCTAGCCAAATCTCTTTCGGGTGATATTGAGCGTATTGTATTAGGACTAGGAGCTCCAAAATCATTAGTGGGTGTGATTATTGCTTCTGTGGTATTGCTTCCAGAAGGATTAGCTGCGTATAGGGCAGTGAAAAACAATAGACTGCAGACCAGTCTAAACCTTGCGCTTGGCTCAGCACTGGCTAGTATTGGATTGACGATTCCGGCCGTTGCCGTCGTTTCGATAGTTACAGGAATGGACTTGATATTAGGGATAGACACAAAGTCTACAGTGTTACTGCTACTGTCAATGATTACGGTACTATTTACGCTATCTGGAGGAAAAACAAATGTACTGCAAGGGATCGTACTACTGACGATATTTGCATCCTACCTTTTTTACACCATAATTCCGTAGCACTGCTATAATGCTATGGTCTGTATCTGCAAATGGCCTGGAAAAAATATAGAGCTAGAAGCTATAATAAATTTCCTTATACTAGTTAGAAAACGTATTATTGCTTTTAAATCCACCACGATGAAAAAAGCTCTAGAGTACACTAAAATAGTTGTTTGCGTTGTTCCAGTGTCAATTGTCATGCTTACTACAGTTCTTTTTGGCACATTGGCACTTTTAGTGGTGACTCCAGGAGAGAAACACAGTTAGTAATTTGGCTACTACGGATCGATATAAGCTTTTTATCCGCTAGCTATTCTTCAGAAAAGCCAGTAGCGGTCACAAGGCCGGACTACTAAAATTTTTAAACCATTTGAATTCGCAAATGTTTACTGCAAAGATATTCCCCACCACATTTTGCAAACATGATTAAAGAAAAACTTGACGAGCGGTTAAATAGCTGGGTGCTAGAGGTACCTAAAGGATCAGGTAGAAGGTTTTATAGCAATCCCAGTCCCAGCACAGACGGCGAACTTCAGTATACGGTGCGACAAACCGCCATAGTGAAAGGCAAACCTGTCTCCTTAGATAAAAAGCTACTCACTGAATCAATTTCAGCATCTGAGCCGGAAGCTTCAAGTATAGATATAGAAAAGCTTGAGCAATTACTAGGCAGCTTCGATACAGAATACCGCCGTAAGATTATTGCTGCGTCCTCCTGATTCAGCGGATATCCCAATAGCTCTCCTTCAGTTTGATATACTTACGGCTTGCTTCAAATATTTTTGGTCGTTCAATTGTTTTATCATAGAATCTGCCACCTCAGTTCGTGCAATTTTTAAAGAGAGATTCTTATATTCTCCATCAAATCCAATTTTGTATTCATTCTTGATATCACCCTGTGTTAGTGCACTAGGTCTAACTATTGTATAATCCAAACTGCTGTGCATTATATATTCTTCTTGCAATTGGTGGTCTTTAAACGCTTTCTTAAGTAATATGCCAAACATTATACGTTTCCAAATGAAATTAAGATTTTTATAACTTTCACCCATACCAAGGGTGGTCTGGCAAATTAGCCTTCCACACCATATTTGTAAAACACTTTTGATGTCAGGGGCAATGAATGAGGATCATTGCCTCTTATCCAGGGATAACCTTTTGCCTCTTGAGTTCATCGAACTGATCAAAGAACATTGTTTCCGTTTCTATATTCTCATGAAAACCAAATCTTCTGGCTTTGCTACCATCAGAGAAAAAATCATAATCCCATGAAAACACAAAGTCACCAAATACCCATGACGAGACATTTTCATAGCTATGTTTCTCTAACTCATATTTCTGCTGGATGCTTTCCCAAATAGAATCCTTATCGCTCATGATAGTTTGTAAAGACATATGCAATGGCGGAGCCACTTCCATTTCAAAGTAATTCGCAATTTTAGGCCACAATTCACTCCAACGAATTAAGTCACCATTTGTAATGTTGAAGGCTTGATTAGCACAACCGACGTTTGTTGCAGCCCAAACAGTTGCCTTGGCCAGCAAGCCAGAATCCGTAAGATCCATTAATTTATCATAAGCACCTGGCTTTCCCGGAAAGCGAAGAGGTAGTCCAAGTTCCTTAGATATCGTTGCATAAATAGCTATTACCATGACTAGGTTCATTGGATTTCCCAAAGCAGTACCTCCTACTACCGATGGCCTTAATGCAGACCATGTCCAATTTTTTCCAACTTGTTGTTTTTGCAGAAACTGCTGTTGGTCAATATTAAACTCGGGAGGCATGTGTCCGCCATCAGTTTCTTTGGCAGGAGTTTTAAATGGGCCATAATGAGCACCATATACTTTGTATCCCTGCATTAGGCTAACATGTTGCAAACTGGTGGCAACACGCTCAACGATATTTACAACGTTGACAAGCATAGTTAAGTTGGGCCCCACCAGTTCAGCCCAAGTGGGCCTATCCTGATAAGCAGCATAGAAAATATGTGTGACCTCGGTGAGTGGCAGTAATTTCTTTTTGCAATCATCCTCATTAAGCAAATCAACGGAGATATATGTTGTTTTGCTGGTACTTTGTCCGCTCCGGCGTGATAGGCCAATAATATTCCAATCGTTTAATTCCTCCAGGTAAGTGATTAGAATACTACCAATCACACCATTGGCACCGACTACTAGCGCTGTCTTGTTATTTTTCATGTTATTATAATTAGAGATATCCACGTAATGAAAATCTAATGTTTGACTATCTTGATATATCAAAGATCAGCAGAAGAAGTGTGCTTCCTTTTGTAATAAACTATGTTAGTTTTGTACTATTCTATGAAAAGATATAAGCAATTTGCACCTGTTCTGATTTCTGATTTTGAAGTATCAGAATGGATTCATCCTTTACACAACCATAATCATTATGAACTGATCTATATAAAAAGTGGAGTGGGGAACCACGTTATAAATTCCAAATCCATTAAATACAATGATGGTTCTGTTTTTTTATTAGGTCCGGAAGAGGATCATTATTTTGAAATAGAAAGAACAACACACTTTGTATACTTAAAATTCACGGATTTGTATATTTATCAAGAGGAAGAAATGATTAATTCAGGTCTTCGTCATTTGGAATACTTAATTAAAAGTAAAGAAACACATTTATCCGGTTTTACTTTTAATGTTCAAGATCAAGTTACGATAAGTCGTGTTTTCGATGTAATTATATCAATGAAAAAGGAAATACTGCGAAATGAAGCCCTTATATGGATGCAAGTGCTTATGCTAGCTCATATTCTACAGCGTAATATGCCAGAAATAAGATCTAACGAACATAGAACAAAAGATATGCAGGCAGTATTCTGTTACATTCACAAGCACATATATTATCCTGAAAAGTTGAAAGCGCAGGTTATGGCTGAACATTTCAAATTTACGAAGGATTATATCGGCCAGTATTTTAAAACAAATACTGGTATGACCATTCGGAACTACATAGGTAACTACAGGGGCAGTTTGATAAGGCAAAGAATTGATAGTGGTGGATTTGGTTTAAAGCAAATTGCGTCAGAATTTGGTTTGACAGATGAAAGCCATGTAAGTAAGCTACTTAAAAAAGAACGACATAATTAGGATTTAACGTCATTGTACAAAAACGTCCTCTATATCGTCGATTTTTAATTCACTCAATCGTGTTATCAATCTTATAGCATGATCTTTTGCTTTTTTCTTCACATCCGCTATTGTATAACCAGCAACTACAGACGTTCCATGAAAATAGATAGGGTCAACGTATTTCATTTGTGCATAATAAACTGTTTGTTCAAGATTTTACAAAATACTTTAGTTGACCGCGATCCGGGAAATAGGTTTTATCTCAAAAAAGGAAGATATACCTACCCTATCAATCTTTTTTTAGCTGTTACATTAGATTACACCTTGATGATATCTGGATTGTCAACAACTTTAACGACCGGATTTTGGTTTATGTTATTGGTAATTCTATCTAGATACGCTCGCCAAAAAATCACGATTAGTGCCATCATACCAAAGCCAATACCTACCCATGGAGTGATTTTTATGCCATAATAATTGATGAACCAACCTCCAGTAGCTGTCCCCAGCGATACGCCTAGATTTCCAAAAGAGGTTTGCAAACTATTTGCAAATTCTTTAGCATCAGGAGCTGCTGATACCATGTAACCAACACCTATCAAAAAACAAGGACCGTACATGATTCCCCAAAAACCCACTATTAAAGCTATACTGCTTATCGAATCGCCTATATATTCAAATGCAAACGGCAATAGAAATGTCCCTACAATGAAAAACGATGCAGTCCATAACATATGCCTTCCCAATAACCGACCTGCTATAAGGTTTGAAATCACCCCCATTACGCCAAATAAAAGTAGCATATAGCTTATTTGCTGTGTATTTAAGCCTTTTGCTTTTGAAAGGTAGTCGGCAAAATAGCTATAAGAACAAAACCAAGCTGTTATTAAAAATAAGTTTAATGCTGTACCAGCAATGAACGTTGGTCTTAACAGTATGCCTAATTGATTTTTATATGACTTAATTTCTTTGTTCGGCATCGCTGGAAAATATTTATAGATGACTAGTAGTGTTACAAGAATTACAAATCCTTGAATAATATAGCTCAGTTGCCAAGTGTAAATACTTGCGATAAAAGTTGTCAAGGGTATAATGGTCACTTGTGCAAGCGCTATACCTCCAATTATAATACTTGTTAATTGCATTTGGGTTTTCGGAGAGGCATCTTTTGTGGCAGCAGCGATTGCCATAGAGAAAAATGCTGGATGCAAAACTGTTGGCAATATTCTAAGTATCATTAACAACCAGAAAGGTGGACTGAAACTTGAAAGAACATTAGAAATTAAAAACAATCCTAAAGCACACATCATGACGTTCTTTTTATCAAATTTTGCGGCTAACAACACCATAAAAGGGCCAGTGAGGGCGATAGCTAATGCGAATCCGCTTAACAGATAACCTGCTGTTCCAATATTTATATCATAAAATTCAGCAATTTGGGGTAAGATGCCAATGATACCAAACTCGGTACTAATAATTCCAATAACGCCGAGGCAACCCATATACGCTATTTTTTTATTCATTATTAAATTCATATTAAACTGATCAGTTTAGTAAAAGAGAAAAAAATTATTTGTTAAGTATTTTTTGATAGCTCGTTTTCAGAGAGAGACTTATGTCCAGAAATTGGTTTTCATAGAAGCAACAGTTTAGTCTATAATTAGGGCTTAACCATTTGGATTAGCGTTTCTATCATCTCATATACTTTTTTTCGGTTTTTGTTCAATGCGTAATTTTTCAAGAACGCGCTGGATGAACAGGCAAAAAAAGCAGCTGTTATATCTGTGTTTATGCTATTTCTGATCGTCCCTTTCTTTTGTCCACTCTTTAAGATTTGGAGATAAACGCCTTCAATCATTTTTTCATTCTTGGATAATAGACGTATAATCTCTTCATCATCAGGAGAAACTTCAAAGGCAATTTTTACAGCTAAACACGTTCTGCCTTCTTTTATACTTTGATCTACTGACAATTTTAATATTTTTTTCAAATCTCTAATGGCATTTGATTGGCTGTCATTCAGTATAGCGGTTACTCTTTAACTTTAAAATTTAAATATCTGTCTAAGCACTTAATTAGAAGGTCTCTTTTGTCGCCATACGTTGGATAAATACTACTTCTATTAATCCCCATATGATTTTCCAAATCACTTAAAGAAGTCATATGGTAACCCTGAGCCCAGAAGAGATTCATTGCAACATCCAATTTTTGCTCATAATCAAATTCCTTATTTCTTGCCATGGCGTAAAAGTAATTATAAACCGATCAGTTCGAAATTTACAAGAAAGTTATGACAATCTGTTAGCAATTAGTCTTTCTTGATTGTAAACTTTCTTTGCAGACTGTAAATGGTTTATAAATTGACGGCAAAAAAGCATATTGCATATAAATATATAGTTGAGTCACTATCTAATACAAATCATTGAAAATGAAGGAAAACATAACAACCAGGCACGCTACGAAAGACGATTTGCCCAAGCTTGACACATTTCTGCAGATGTTGGTTGAGGCCGAACGCCCTTTTGACCCAACCTTGAAGGATGGGGATATTTTTTATTACGACCTTAAGACCCTGATAGCCGAAGACAGCACAGCAGTTATGATTGTAGAGGCCAATGGTGGTATCATTGGATCTGGTTATGCACAGATTCGCTCTGCAAAATCATACGAACGACATAATTTTTTTGGATATATAGGCTTTATGCTTGTAATCCCAGAATTCAGAGGAAAAGGAATTTATAGGGTATTAATAAACGAGCTTAAGCAATGGATTCTATCGAAAGGTATAACTGAAGTCCGCCTTGAAGTATACCACGAAAATGATGCAGCTGTAAGTGCTTACGAAAAAGTTGGCTTCAAGAAGTTTATCACCACAATGCGATTTGATATGAGTTAATTCAAAATATTTTTCTGTCGTTTAATAGAGATATTTTAATCGGACAGGTGCAAAACTGAATTTGACTTGCAAAAGCTCCTAGAAGAACATTTAAATCACCATAAGCCAGCTACGAGAGTATTGCGTCAGCCATTGTTGTATAAGCACAGTATTGATTCTGTATCTTTATGAAAATAAATATCACTAGTTTTTATAGGTATGATGTATAATGCAAAGAGAATATTAAGAGATCATATTGAAAAAGTAGTACTAACAGACAACGAATTTGATTTCGTCGTAAGTCATTTTGAATTACGATTTAGGCCTAAATATAAAGGGGAATTACTATTTTGCTCTGCTTCCATAAAACTTTGATTACAATAAGAATGTACTTAGTCTGGAATAACAAAAGCCTTTAGCTCTGCTATCTTTCCATCCTCAAATTTCCATATGTCGCAATATGAAAATTTTGTCCATTTTCTATAAGCATCTACCAAACTGATTTCTCCGGTTGCAATCACATAATTGCCGTCAGCAAATAAATGCTGGGTAAATTCTGGTGGCGCTAAATAAGCATCTTTAATATACTCCTTTACCGCCTCTCTTCCATTTATTTCGTGTTCACCAACAAACAGCCATTTTGTATCTTCTTGACAATACTCTATAATAACATCATAATTGCCGCTTCTGATAGCTTCATTAATTTCTTCTAATATTTCTTTATTTGTCTTCATGATATAGATTCATTTTAAGAGGATTTAGTTAAAATTGCCCGGAACTCTCTTGGAGTTTTACTGGTCTTATTTTTGAAAAGTTTACTAAATGATTGCGGATATTCAAAGCCCAACTGGTAAGCAATTTCGCTTACTGATAGCTCAGTTGAGCCTAAAAGCTCTTTTGCCTTTAAAATCAATTTATCATGAATATGTTGTTGTGCACTTTGTCCGGTGATACTTCGTAACATATCACTTAAGTAATTACTCGAAAGGCTTAACTTTTCAGCAAAGTACGACACTCCGGGAATACTGCTCCCTTTGTATTCATAATTATTAAAATATTCATCTAGTAAGAGTTCAAAATTTGATAAATGATCATTAGTTGCTTGCTTGCGGGTTAGAAACTGGCGATGATAAAACCGGTCGCAGTAACTAAGCAGCAATTCAATATGCTTAATTAAGATAGGTTGGGAAAAGGCATCTGTTGGTTTTTCATTTTCAGTTGCAATATTAAAGAGCTGAAGAGTAATTGCTTGCTCCTCGTCTTCAGCCAAATGTAGAGCCTCGTTTACAGCATAGGAAAAATATTGGAAGTGTCTAATTTCTTTAGCCAATGTTGAATTTTGTATGAATTCAGGATGCATTACCAGCCAATATCCTTCAAGTTCCCAATCATCCCTTATTTCTGTTGTAACGACCTGTCCGGGGGCAAAAAAAGTCATGATGCCATCATCAAAATCGTAATGTTGATGACCATATTGCATTTTACCCTTAAAGTTCTTTTTCAAAGAAATGCAATAGAAGTCATACGTGACCGACTCAAGCTTCATATCATCAAAACATTTAATTTTTGAAAAGTCTATTACACTGATCAATTGATGCTTTGGCTTTGGCAGTGCCAGCAATTGATGTAAGTCTTGAATAGACTTTATAATGTATGGCCTCATAACTGTTAAGCTAAGAAGATTATATCTTAATAATGTCAATCAAAATTAGTTGACAGTGTAATTTCCTTCCATTGTTCGAATTCAGCTTGTTCCTGCTTTCTTTTCTCAAGCACAAGCTCGTACGTATCAGAACCTAGTAACAGGTGTAATGGTGGATCATTCATTTCTGATATCTGAACTAAAATTTTCACTAACTTTTCAGGGTCACCCTGCTGTTTGCCGCTATAATCAGACCAGGTTTTCTCTGCTTCATCTATCCCATATCCATCAATCCTATTTTTAACATATTGAATTGAATTCATAAATTCTGTTCTGAATTGACCTGGTGCTACAACAGTTACCTTAATACCAAAAGACTGGACTTCTTGCGCTAATGCCTCACTTATACCAATAATCCCAAATTTGGCTGCATTATAACTTGCTGCATTCGCAAAACCCAAATATCCGGCATTAGAGGAAATATTAATATTATGGCCGTAACCTTGCTTGCGCAGATACGGCATGGCATGCCTAATTACATTTACTGAACCGAAAAGATTCACATCCATACTGCTACGGAACTCTTGATCGGTCATTTCCTCCATACTTCCTACTAGAGAATAACCAGCGTTATTTACTACAACATCAATCCTTTCAAAACGTGAAATTGCCAATTCAATCTTTTCTTTTACGTCCTGGTCAGAAGTAATATCAAGAGGAACGGGATAAAAATTTTCTTTGTTTATCCCTATCTGTTCTTCCAGAGGTGCTACATCCCGGCTTGTTGCTACAACTTTATGCCCTAATGAAAGTAGGAATGTTGTAAGCTTTAAGCCCAATCCTTTTGAAGTTCCGGTAATTAACCAGACTTTTTCGTTCTTTAAAGTATCCATATTTTAAAACATTTAGTTGATACAATGTTCATCAAATACCTAAAGCAAAAGGTATCCAGATTCCTTTACCTTGTGTTCAAATCACTTATGCTCGCAAAATAGTATCAATTAGGGACTATGGCCCTTTAGCTTAGATTTCAAAGGATATACTACGACAATAAGAAAAAGTAGCTTTGATAAAGCAATGATCATCAAAAGGTATGATCTTGTCTCAGGAAACGAAGTTTTAACAGCACGGCTACCAATGAGCAGATTGCCTTTGATATATCAATGCATTCATGTATCCGGACCAAACTTGAATCAAATCCTTATATATGTCGTTAACTATGGACAAGTAAGGCTTTAGTGTAAATAAAAGTTATTCCATCGAGCATCTTTCTTTTTGGCAGCAATCATATTTATCTTATTTTAGATCATTACTTAACCTGGTTTTTCTTTATAATGATAGCGAGATGTCTACCTTATTTATTCGCACTCATGTTTCCCCTTCTGGGGATTGCACAGCCTAAATCACTCATCATAGAGGTTGGACTGCTTTATAATTCAGAGTCTAATCGCTTTATGGATAATCAAATCATTTGGATCGAGGGTAACCAAATAAAGGCAGTTGGACAGTCTATCAAGATTCCGCCATCCGCACAAGTAATTAAATTGCCGGCCGGTACTATAACCCCTGGTCTAATTGATGCTCATACCCATCTTTTAACAAGCCAGAAATTACCAGAAAATCTTGCGGTGGATTCATGGATCAACTCTCCAGCAAGACGTGTTCTTAGAGGTGCCAGCTATGCTAGAGAGTATTTGAATGCAGGGTTTACTGCAGTTCGAGATTTAGGCAATTCAGGTCAGTACCTGGATATGGAACTAGCTACAGCGATAAGAAGGGGTTATATAATTGGACCTCATATGTTCGGTTCAGGACCTATAATAAGCGCAATGGACGGTCAATTTTACCAGTTGCCTTTCGAGGAGCGCAATAAAATAACACAGAAAGAGTATCGGGTTGTCAGCGGTGTTGAAGATGCAGTTCTGGCCGTAAAAGAACATGTCAATAACGGCGTAGACGTAATCAAGATCGTTGCTTTTGGGGAACGTTTAGGGCTGGAACTATCGGAGATGAAAGCAATTGTAAAAACGGCACATGCACATGGTTTGAAAGTAACTGCGCACAGCACGGGCGGAGCAAGCATGGCCAGTGCGATTGAGGCTGGAGTGGATGGCATTGAGCATGCTTACTATGTTAATGACACTCTATGGAAGAAGATGGTAGCTAAAAACATATATATGGTACCAACTGATCCGTCCCTTAACAGCATTATCCAAATGCAGAAATCCCAGGGGCAAACCGCTCATGATACAGTTGCTATTCTTGCTGAACTTAAGCCTTTGCGCGATCGCTTATTGCGTGCTAAAAAAGAGAAAATTCTCCTAGTAGCTGGTTCAGATGCTTATATAGACCTTCCAGTGTCACGTGGAGATGCAGCAAAGGAAATGTTAATAGCTTATCAGGAGGAGGGCCTTACGGTAGAGGAATCACTTCAAACCGCTACGCTAAATGCCGCGAAAGCAATTGGGCAAGAGGGAAGATTGGGAATTATTAAACAGGGCGTAAAAGCGAACTTAGTCATATTTAATGGCAACCTTCAGAAGGATTTCCGAAATGCTCTTTTCAATGTTTATATGGTTATCAAAGATGGAATGGTTGTATATCAAAAAGAGCTGGACACCATAAAGTAAAAATTTATAGTTACTAGTTGGAACAGCAATATTGGGCGTATTTCACAACATTGGTTAAAGTTTACTCTTAAAATCAGCTTCGATTTGTCTCATAAAACGAAGGTTCTAATAGCTCGTGAACAAGAAAGATATAAGTATTTTATAAAAAGGAAATTTGAAGATTTTGAATTTTCAATTGCCGTATTATTTTATTTTATCCAAAAAAAAATGATATTCGTATCTTACAACTGCCAAATATATCCCTTATGATTAAGCAATTCTTTAGATTATCAATAGTGCTGGCTTTACTTCTAAGCTGCAAAAAAGACGCCTCAAAACCTAAAATCACACTTTTTAGTAACGATTATAAGAATCTACAATTGAGTAGCGGGTTTAAAAACAACAGCATTTCCATTAATGGAGCCGATTGGTCTGTCGAATATGTGAAAGATGCTGCCTCAGGAAAGGCGTTTCTGGACCAGGCCGGGCAGACTGTAGCTTTGAAGACTTCAGGCAGTGTAGAATTACAAAACGGGTGGTTGAAATTGGAAAGAAAGCAGGCGGATGATCAGCTTATCCTTTCCTTGAAAGAGAATTTAAGTGCTAATCCAAGAAAATTCCTGATCGGGATCCTTGCTGATGGAAATCGAGATGAACTTTCTATTGCCCAAACCCGAGGTCAAGGTTATGCAATAGTGAAAAAAGAAATCACAGAGGTTACAGGAAGCAGGAATGAGTACACGACTGACGAAGGTTTGTATCCAATCACGGTAACAAACAACGATTTTATTGCTAAGTATTTAGATATTTCGGAGATCTTTAAAGATGTAAAACATATGTCTGAGTTGAGTAGTGAAGATGATGATGCATTTAGCTGGGTAAATACAAAAGATACTTCAATCTTTATGCAAGAAATTAAGAAAGACGGTACGATTTACTGGTCACAGAACGTACCCTATAAAAAGGGGCAGTCTTTTGAACCCTATGTAAAAATGGGTTCTAAAATACAGGGCCTTGTTCAAGCAAATACCACCGTTAGGATTAGAGGCAAAGTAACCTACTTGTCTAG
Source organism: Pedobacter sp. (assembly GCF_037719805.1). GTDB lineage: Bacteria > Bacteroidota > Bacteroidia > Sphingobacteriales > Sphingobacteriaceae > Pedobacter. Next base: position 325,526 of record NZ_JBBJLZ010000006.1, read on the forward strand.
AGAAAGTCACTATACCTTTACAATTAAAAATCTCTCTTCTGGCAATACCTTTGAGGTATCAGGAATATGGAAACAGAAAGTGCCAATATCTACAACTAGCGAAATATATTGATGCACATTTATATCTTCATATCAACATATAATCTTAGTAAGAAAAAGGGACAATGATCTTTTACCATAGTCCCTTCTCTTTAAATAAAGCGTTTAAGCATTATCAATTATTCTTTACTTGTCTTTATTCTTTAACTCGGTTACATCTGTTCTAATTTCCTGGGCTAATGATTTAAGCTCTTGCATAGCTTTTCTTACACGAGTGCCGGCAGCGCCGTTACCTCCATCATAGAACTTTTTTGCATCTGCCTCAATTGAAGAAATAATGCTTTTTAACTTTTCAAACTTTTTCATAATAATTTTATATTGTGATACAGGGTTAATTAACGTCCTAAAAACGTATCAAAAAATTAAAATGTTTTAGACTTATGTAAGTCTTTGCAAAAAACTAAACACCATTTAGTCTCGATACTCTAGCCCACTCAATTTCAGCGAATAAACCATAGTCTCAAAAAATGAACAAATATTTTGATTATCACCCTGGTTGTTTTAGCAGTAATGCGCATCTACTGAATAACCTTAATAATACACTCGACTGTTAAGTTTGTCTTTGTCGCAGTGACCCCGGATATGATTGCATCACCTGCTTTAACAGCGGTAATTTTTGCTTTTTGACTAACCTTAGCAACGGTTGAATCTGATGAAGACCAAACTACCGACTTATCTTTAGCAACGAATGGCGTTATAACAGGATCTAACTGAAGAGATTGTCCTTCCTTTAATGTTGCCATCGCTGGTACTATGGAGATGGCAGTTACAACGCCATCGACGATGACAACATTAAATCTATCCAATTCTTTATTTCCCAACATGGCCTTTACAGCTGTTGTACTGGAGCAAGTGATTGAACAGTTCTTCATCTAAGATCTTAACTTTTCCTTCATCCAAGGATTCAAACCTGATTGCGGAAAAAGGATAATTCGTCATGCTTTCCCTAAGTTCAAAAGTCTGTTTCTCGCCTGTAAGAAGACGCATTGTATAACCATGGAAGTTAAAAAAGCGCTCTACTGGAGCTTTAACTTCGGTTGTTTTAGAACATCCCGAAAAGAATATGATTGAACTAATAAATATGAATAAGCATCTTGTATTCTTCATCTGGTACATTCTTAATTATAAAATAAAGATCAAAACCATATGTTAAAAAACAAGTATCATAAAATTAAGAACACCTGCTTAGTAATCACCTTTGTCCTAGCCGTGAATTCATAATAATGGATCACTCAATAATTTTTACTACTTTTTTTGCTTCAACTGAAACACATTTCCTTCAGGATCTTCTCCATCGCATAGCCAGTAATCATAGTTGTCAAAAGTTTTAATTTCCCTCATTACTACATTTTGACTTATGAAATGCCTTCTAACTTCATTAATGCCTTCATTTATTTCAAAAACTATTTTAGTATTGTTATCAAACTTGAATGAATCATCACTTGCATTCAAATATTTGTGACCAATCTTATGAAGACCTATCTTGCTAGTACCTATGTCTAAAAGTGCCCATTTGGACTCATATTCTTCAACTATTCTCAGATTGAAAACATTAGCATAAAAAGACTTTAACCTGTCAACATTTTGAACATAAATTATTATTGTGTCTAACTTGACCTTTATCTCCATGAATTGTTCTATATTAATTTAAAATTGCGCGTAAGAAATATGATTCATTTTTTTATTTGAAATGGGAATCTAATACAATAATTTGAATAGGTTCTTGTCGCAAACAACGAAGGTATCAGTCCTAATTTTTCTTGTAGCTGTAGATCTCAACTATCAAGTATGGCAAAGAAAAAAGAGTATCATAATATGAAGCTTTATTTTTGAAATCACTTATAAATCATCCCGCAATTACTGTCTATTATTTAAGGGCTATATCTATTTCTTGTATAAGTTTATTCGCATCATCAACTGCCTTTTCAAAAAGCAAAATGTCTTGTTTTGAATTGTATTCAATATTATGCAGCATTGATCTAACTTTTTTACTATTATAGTAATCATATAGAGATATACTTTCAAGAGAATTTTGTCCATCTTTTAGCTGATCGAGTTGCAAGGAATTTAAGAAGCTAATTGAAGTTATTAGGTTGGGTACAGTCTGTTGATAGTATTGCAGGATAGCATTTTTTACGCTGTCATTTTCAATAGTTTCAATTTTTCCACTGGATTTAAATCCTTCATACCTTGCATTATTGAAAGTGTTACCGATCAAAGAGAAAGTAGTCTTCGGACCAATTATCGAATCAGAAAGGGTCCTGGTTAGAATTTGTAGAAAGCCTGAATTTTTGTTTATGTTAGTTAAAGCCAATTTATTTTTGTTCAAAAAAATAACGTCGTTTTTTAAATCATTTTTTATTCCGCTTAAAAACTTCTTAACGTCTTCTTGTTGATGGTTATGCTCACTCCGACTATGTAACCAAATGGAAAGGGTAACTGCAAAAACTATAATAAGTACTTCAATAATTATTTCTTTCAATTTTTCTCCGACTGTATGTTTAGAATTCCTTGCTGTTCTTACTATTTTCCTGGAGTGTTTAGAATTTCGTCTTGCATATAGAATGTATGGCTCAATACTTTTAAGGTATAATGCCAAGATAAAGCAAAACTTACATATTTTATGGCATAAATATTTAATTTAGAAACGTTTATCGACTTATGTTCCATTGCCATATACCAGTAAAAATTTCAAGATAAGGTGCTTAATAGATGCATCTCCCTATTAGACCTTCAGTTTATCAAAAAGCATCTTTTTCGGAAATCTAAAATCATGCAATGTTTATTTGTCTTAAAAAAGAAGCTTAACCTTAAGAGTTAAGATGTAAGCTATTATAGTATCTCGACCGCTTTACTTATTTTGTTTTAGTTAAAGTCATTTACTTATCCTTAGCTTCATAAATTATATAAGAATTCGTTTACCTTTAAAAGCTTCAATTAAAACTAAACACATTAAAACGTTGGAAAATAAACCAGTGAGCTGGCAACTGCTCAGAATTCAGCAGATGGAAGATGAGCATGGCTTTGGTCTGGTGGGTACCTACTATTTGGACTATAGTAATAAGACTGTTTATGCGGACCGGACGCTAAGCGCCATGTATGGCCTGGAATTCAATGCTAATGGCATGCCGTTAGAGAATTTCCTTAAAAACATTTCACAAGACGACCTCAAAAAAGCGAATGCATATCGTGAATCGCAAATAAATAAAAATGAACCTTACGCAATAGAATACCGGATAAAAGTGGCTAACACCAAGCCTAGATGGGTGTTAGTTCGCGCTCAAGCCAAAAATATCGGTGATGATGTGTTGTATGAAGGGATTGTAGTTGATATCACATCCGCAAAAGAAGCCCATTACGCCCTGCAAGCGCAGAACAAACTTACAAAAACGATTACAGACAATGCCACTTCCGCCCTGCTTTTAATGAATGATGAAGGTTATTGCACTTTCATTAATCCTGCTGGCGAATCAATGTTCGGTTACACCCGCGAGGAGATTGGCAGCAAACCTTTACATTATCTTATTCACCATCACTATCCAGATGGAAGGGATTACCCTATGGAAGAATGCCCGCTGGACAGAGCTTTGCCTCAGAACTTTGAAATGAGGGCCCACGAAGACCTTTTTTTCAGAAAAGACGGCACTACCATCCCTGTACTATGTGCCGCAAGTCCAATCTTTGAAAACGGAGTACCAGTAGCAACCGTTATTGAAGTACGGGACATTACAGAACATAAAAAGGCTGAGACGTTATTAAAGCACCAGGCTGAACGCCTTCAGATTCTCAATTCAGTCGGCTCATCAATTACCGAAAATCTAAATCTGCAGGAAATATTGCAAAAAGTAACAGATGCCGTAACGAAGCTCACAGGTGCCAATTTTGGGGCTTTTTTCCATAACACCGTTGATGCTGCAGGTGAAGCCTATATGCTTTATACTCTTTCTGGCGCCCCAAGTGAGGCCTTCGAGCGGTTCGGCATGCCTCGGAATACTGCAATTTTTCATGCTACCTTCAACGGTCAGGGAATCGTTAGGGTGTCCGATATTACCAAAGACCCACGTTACGGCAAAAATGCTCCCCATAACGGCATGCCTATCGGACACTTGCCTGTGGTTAGTTATCTCGCGGTGCCTGTTACCTCGAAATCAGGCAAAGTAATAGGCGGATTGTTATTGGGACACAAGGACGCCGGTGTTTTTACGGCGGAACATGAAAGCCTGGTTATGAACATAGCGTCGCAGGCTGCAATTGCTATGGACAACGCCAAGTTATACGAAGAAGTAAAGGAACTAAGCACCAAAAAGGACGAGTTTCTTTCCATAGCCAGCCACGAGCTTAAAACACCGCTAACCAGCATTAAGGCGTTCAATCAGATAATGGGCCGTTCTAAGGATCCCTCAAAACTGAGTGGCTTTATTGAAAAATCGAGCATGCAAATTCAAAGGCTGGAGAAGTTGGTTGATGACTTGCTGGATGTTACTAAGATAAATGCCGGTAAAATACAGTACAATATGCAGCCGTTTGACTTCGCTCAGACTCTTAAAGAAAGCGTTGAAAGCGTACAGCATGTTACTACCACCCATGAAGTTATCTTAAACGCCAACTTGGATGTGTTAGTAACCGGAGACCGACTCAGAGTTGAACAAGTGATAAACAACTTTTTAACCAATGCAGTAAAATATTCGCCCGGGGGAAAAAGAGTATTAGTGAATGCAAAATTAGAAAGAGGCAATGTTACTGTTGCTATTCAGGATTTTGGAATTGGCATTCCCCAAGATCATCTAAGCCGCTTGTTTGAACGTTTTTATCGCGTAGATAATACAGCTATGCACTTTGAAGGTTTGGGTCTGGGGTTATTTATATCATCCGAAATACTAAAGCGGCATATGGGCGATTTCTGGATAGAAAGTGAGCTCGGCAAAGGTTCTACATTTTATTTTCGATTGCCAATCAACCAGGATAACGAGGATAAAACGACTATTGAGACTGACTCCTATTATAAAGACAATACCCTTGAAATTGGCTACGATGCATCCTCGGGATGTCTGAATGTAGACTGGACTGGCTTTCAAGACCTTGCATCAGTAAAGGCCGGTTGTTTAAAAATGCTGGAAATATTAAAAAAGAAAAAATGCCGTAAAGTGTTGAATGATAATACGAATGTAATGGGCACCTGGTCAGTAGCGGCAGAATGGGTGGGCCAAGAGTGGTTTCCTATCATGGAAAATGTCGGCTTACGATATTTCGCCTGGATCAACTCTCCGAGCACTTTTAGCATGATGTCAGCAAAAAAGAGTATCAATTTGAAAGAAGGTGAGGTCAATACACAGTTATTTACAACACGAGATGAAGCTACGCAATGGCTAAACAAATTTTAAAAGTTACAGCTTGTAAATAGGGGATGATATAATGACAACTCATTATTTTCTTAGTTCGGCAAAGGAAAAATGAGTCTCAAAAAACGAAGCTTAAACTTTAGTAATTGAGGTATGAGCTGCACTACTCTAGTATTTGGACCGCTTTTCTTCTTCTCTTTTAGCTGTAGACCGAAAGCACCAAGTACGGCAACAAAATAACAACGATCTCAATAAACGAAGCTTAAAACTTAGGAGTTATCAAGGTCCAAGAAACTGAAAAATCCGGCTTACAAGACGAATTGCAAAGATTATAAAGAATTATAGCAATTGAACTGGGAAGAGCTTGCAATTCATTTTTAAATATTATTTAATTAATAATTACCTTGTTAATCCAATTGTCTTATAATTAATAAGATAATTTAAATACTAAAATAATGAGATCCATTTCTGTTCTCTTTCTAAAGCTACTAATGATCGTCAACATTAGCAGTTCCGCCCAGCTAGCCTCGTCGAGCCAAAGTAAATCAACCATTTCTGAAATTGTCACAGGTGCTGATCAGACTGAAAAATATTTGACCTATTTAAAAGGGAAACGGATTGGCCTAGTGGCAAATCAGAGTTCTATTATCGGCATAACCAGCAGTGTAGATAGCCTATTGATCTTAGGGATTAAGATTGTAAAAGTTTTCGGACCAGAACATGGTTTTAGAGGTAATGCCAGTAATGGAGCTGCTGTGGGTAATGAAATAGACTCTAAAACTGGCATTTTCATTCTGTCATTATATGGCAAAAACAGAAAACCAACTAAAGAACAGCTGGCGGATATCGACCTAATGGTCTTTGATATTCAAGATGTAGGCTGCCGTTACTATACCAATATTAATACACTTCAATATGTGATGGAAGCATGTGCGGAAAACAATAAGAAACTGCTGATTCTTGATAGACCCAATCCTAACGGATATGTAGTGGACGGGCCTGTAATGACGGACGATAAATTCAAATCCGGCATAGGGATCCATTATACTCCTATGACTCATGGAATGACCATTGGTGAGTTTGCACAGTACCTTAATGGCGAAGGCTACTTAAAAAAACAGTGTAAATTAAAGATTATCAAAGTTGCTAATTATCACCACAAGATGCCGTATGTATTACCGATTAGCCCCTCTCCTAACTTAAATACACAACAATCTGTGATGCTTTTCCCTAGTTTATGTATGTTTGAAGGCACAGCTATAAATGAAGGTAGGGGAACTTACACGCCATTTACCATATTGGGAGCACCATTATTGAAAGGTGAGTATTCATTTTCTTACAAACCGGTAAGTATTCCTGGCATGAGCGAGCAACCCCGTCACAAAGACTCTGTATGTTATGGTCTGGATCTTGGTAACTATGATATCAATAAATTGCGGGAGAGCAGACAGGTCAATTTATCGTGGCTAATTGAACTATACAAAGCCTATCCAGACAAAGCTAATTTTTTTGTACCAGGAAGAGTGACCGAGGATGTATCTGCTTTCGACCTGCGCATAGGTACTGACCAATTGAGAAAACAGATCATAGCTGGTTTATCCGAAGCAGACATCCGGAAAAGCTGGGAGCCTGGACTACATCAGTTTAAGACTATACGGGTAAAATATCTTTTATATCCTGATTAGTTTAATTATTGCTAAGATGTCAAATTATTATTTAACGGTAGTTAAAAAAGATAGCATCAGCGGATAGACAATTTGCGTCTGTCTCAAAAAACAAAGATACCTACCTTGTCAATCTTTTTCTTTTAGCTTTGACATAGATCATCATGTACGGCAAAGGGAAAATAAGGTTTCATAAATGAAGCTATATCCAGTTTAATTACGACTGATACATTTGTATCAAGATATCTAAATATCATGATATAGGCGCTTATGCTATTCCTAAAACTATAATGTGTCCTAAAAACGAAGGTATCCAATCGCTTTTGTTGTTAGCCATTTCTATAAATCATAAAATACACTAGTTACGTACATGATATCATTATATATTCATACCAAAAAATCATACGATAATACGGCTTAAAAGTGGATTAAACGCAAGTAATTCTTTGATTAAAAGTTTGATATTAATACAAATCCAGCTAATACTCTTAAAAACTTGCGTAGTTATATAACTACACTTATATTTGTAGTCAAATAACTACATAATGAATCTAAGACGTGATGTATTTCAAGCTATTGCAGACCCAACACGAAGAGCGATACTTCTATTACTGGCATCGCAATCAATGACAGCAGGGGCAATTGCAGCTAATTTTAATACCGCCAGACCAACAGTTTCCAAACATCTGCAGATCCTAACTGAGTGTGAGCTGATAAAGCAAGAGCAGCTGGGGAGAGAGAATTATTATCACTTTAACCCGGAAAAGATGAAAGAAGTGGCTGACTTTGTCGAACCCTTTAGGAAAGTTTGGGAAGAGAAGTTTAATAAACTAGAATCCGTAATGAAAGAATATAATAACGCCAAAAATGGAACAAAAAACAAAGATTGAAGCCCAAGAGGGCAAACAGGATGTGATCATTACCCGTAAGTTCAACTTACCTGTAGAACTGCTTTATAAAGCCTATACTGAAGCTCAATTTATTGAGCAATGGATGGGAACAAAGGTGCTAAAGCTAGAAAACAAGACCCATGGGAGTTATGAATTTGAAACTTCTTATAATGGTAATGTGGTATTTAAAGCAAATGGTACGATCCACGAGGTTATAGCTAACCAAAGCATGGTAAGGACTTTTGAAATGGAAAACATGCCTATTGGAGTTCAGCTTGAGTTGCTGACTTTTGAAGCGGTAAGCAATGATATGAGTAAACTTAGCATCTGGATCATCTATCAGTCGGAAAAGCACCGCGCTGAGCAGATGAAATTGCCTTTTGCATATGGTTTGAACATGGCACACAACACATTGGAAACACTTAAATTCAATAATTATTAATATGATGAATCAGCGTTCAAAAACTGTAATCTATTGGATTCTTACAGGTTTCCTTTCATTTGGGATGTTAGCACAAGGTTTTACTCAAGTGCTACAAGTGCAAGGCTATGTTGATATGATTGTTGTAAAATTGGGTTATCCATTATACCTGTTAACTATTATAGGTGTTTGGAAAATATTAGGAGTTATAGCTATTATAATCCCACGCTTTGCACTTCTGAAAGAATGGGCTTATGCCGGCTTTTTCTTTGTGATGTCGGGAGCTTTGTTTTCACACCTTGCAAACAGGGATCCGATATTGGATATATTGCCTTCTGTATTCTTACTAATGCTGATCTTCGGATCATGGTATTGGAGACCGAACGATAGAAAGTTAAGTGTAATACCTAGTTAGAAGTTATGGAAGCAGATTGGTTCTTTACCAAAAAAACGAAATGGCAAGAAGAATATTCAGAATTGAGACTATTGGTTTTAGACTGTGGACTCATTGAGAAACTGAAGTGGGGATGCCCTTGTTATGTTGTTGAAAAAAGCAATGTCGTTCTGATTCATGGATTCAAAGACTACTGCGCACTATTATTTATGCAGGGTGCTTTAATGAAAGACGATCAGAGACTATTAATTCAACAGACTGCGAATGTACAATCCGCAAGACAACTTCGATTTAAGAATGTGGAAGAAATATTAACAAGCAAATCAATTATCACTTCATACATTAAAGAAGCTATTGAAATTGATAAGGCGGGACTAAAATTCGAGTTAAAAGGGACAGCAGGATACGACATCCCAGATGAATTCCAAAACGCATTAGATACTATGCCTGAGGTTAAGGATGCTTTTTATTCCTTAACACCAGGCAGGCAAAGGGGATATTTGCTTTACTTCTCTGCTGCTAAACAAGCCAAAACCAGAGAAGCAAGAGTGGAAAAATATTTGCAACAGATCCTCGAAGGTAAAGGCTTAGATGATTGAAGCTTAATTTATTTTAAAGAGTGGTTTAATAATTAAATTTTAGTCTCATAAGTGATTGTCTCACAAAATGACGATATACCTTTAAGCAAATTGTCGTTACGCAGTCACTACATTTAGGTTAAACCTGCTTGCATCCGAAAGACTTTGTTTAATGATTGATATGCTGATATATGAATGTTCGGTTAGTCTTAAAAAATGAAGCTTAAACTTCAGAATTATTGTATAAGCCACTATTATAGTATTTCGACCGCTTACTTCTCTCTTTTAGCTGTAGATATAAAGCATTAAGTACGGCAAAGAGAATCCAACTACCCTCACTCCACGAGAATAACATTTGGATCCTCCTGATCTAAAAACGAAAAATTTATCATCTGATAAATCTAAACTATCTGTGTATTGGAAAAAGCTTTTCATCTACCTGAGTCCCCTGACCTGCAACCATACACCAACTTCCGTCTTTTTTTATAAATACTTCTAGGCGTCTAACTTTGATAGCGATATCCTGACCCTGGATATTTAAATGTACATCTGCTAGCCAATTTACTACCGCGGTTGTTGCACCATAAATTCTGATAATTTCACTTCCAGGTACAATCTTAACGGATTTAAGTATCAATTTTTCTTTTACCTGGCTGTCCTTCCACTGAGTAAGAGAATAATTGATATCGCCTTTAGGTCCCACCGTGACAAGATCATTACAATCTTTTTGTGTCTGGGCCTTAAATTCGGGGTCATGCATTAATGTCTGGATTTCTCTTCTTTCCTTCGGAAAATTCAATGTGTCAATTTGGGCATAACTACTTAGTGTTACGGCCACTAACAAGCAGGTGAAAAGTGATTTCTTCATAGTCTTTCTAGTTTTTTTACTAATATAATAGCGTTATCACACCTAATTTTATATAATAGACTATCATCGATTTTTGGTAGACATACAACCTTAGATTATTCTCAAGGGATTTTATCGTCGACAAAAAGCTTATGTCTACAAAAGCTCATTTTCTTAAGTTGAGATTGTATATTAGGTACAATGCAACCATCTAAACGCTTACAGTTTATTTTTTCCGACGATTTGGGTTGGAAGTTTTTACGGCATTCCAGTTTCTGGTTATGCTGGTATATTTTTCAGGTATACCTCTATTCATTCACTCCCTCTCCTATTTTACTCCGTGTAGACTTTTTGGAACGGATTCGTATTAATTTGAGTGAAAGCTTTTGGTTTATGATGCCAAATTTATTTCTTTCTTATACAGCAATGTACCTGGTGATACCAAGGTTAATTATTCCAGCGAAATACTTAAAAGCGATGCTATCTGTTATTGGGTTAATTGTCCTCACCGCCATCCTTTCAGCCCTAATTTCACTAACAATAATTGAAATTTTGAGGAATACCTATCTTACAAAACATCCTGAAATATTTAATGGTAAAGTCCCGGTAACTCCATTTAAGATCCAGATTTTTCAGTCACTGATTTCTGGCTTGAGAGGAAGTATTACGATAAGCGGATTAGCCGCTGCAATTAAACTTACCAAATACTTCTATGTTAAACAGCAGCAGACCTTGCTGCTCGAAAAACAGAATGCTATTGCAGAACTTCAATCATTAAAAGCACAGCTACATCCGCATTTTCTACTTAACACCATAAATAACATTTATTCTCATACGCAGGAAACTGCTCCTGTGGCTGCTGAGATGCTCCTACAACTCTCCGCCTTATTACGGTACATTTTATATTCGTCCAACAAATCTTTGGTGTTACTAGACCAGGAAATTTCGATGATTAAAGATTATCTGGAGCTCGAAAAGAAGCGGTATGGAAATGACCTAGAAATATCATTAAAATTACCAGATCATACCGAAGGGCATTACGTTGCACCACTTCTTATTTTGCCTTTCATAGAAAACTGTTTTAAACATGGGACGAGTTCCATGCTTAGCCAGCCCTGGGTTAATATTGACATTGATCTGATTGGAAATTCGTTGAAGACAAAAGTTATTAATGGCAAATCGCCTGTTAAAACGCATATGGAAGGTGGTATTGGCATTGATAACGCCAAACGCAGACTAGAGCTCTTATATCCAGGGAAGTACTCCCTAGATATTGTTGAGGAAGATGAAGTATTTATTGTGAACTTAGACTTTTGTACTTACTCAGATGCAAACCTATAATTGTTTGATAGTTGATGATGAACCACCTGCCAGGGAGATTTTGAAGCGCTATGTGGAAAAGACACCTATGCTTCATTTGGCGGGTGAATTCATTAACGGATTTGAAGTAATTACATTTTTGCATAACCAAAATGTTGATTTGATCTTTTTAGATATCCAAATGCCGCAATTAAATGGATTAGAGCTACTTAGATCTTTGGCAAATCCACCGAAGGTGATATTTACAACTGCATTTGAGCATCATGCATTTGAAAGTTATGAACTTGACGCTGTCGATTATCTGCTTAAACCTATTAAATTCGAAAGGTTTATCAAGGCTATTAATAAAGCGATACCTTCAAAGGAAGCTGAACAACCTGATCGTGTTCCTAATGAAAAATCAGCTGGCTGGGCTGAGAACTTTCTTTATTTTCGATCGGAAAGAAAAATGGTTAAAGTGATATTACATGATATATTATACATTGAGAGCCTGAAAGATTACGTTAAAATTGTCACCGATAAGGAACAGGTGATTACAAAGTATTCTATGACAGCCATAGAGGCTATGCTACCCGCAAAACAATTTCTCAGAACCCATCGATCCTATCTGGTTGCCCTTGACAAAATAAATTCATTTTCAACTACCTATATTGAAGTTTTAAATATTGAAATACCGGTGGGAAGACTTTATCAAAGAGAAGTGATTAAAATATTAAGTCAATAGTTATAATCGAGGGTACTATTAATTGCTCGAACATAAGTGTCTCAGAAAACGAACTTTTTCAATCTCTCCTATTAAAATTAGGGCACCTGCAATCAACCACCAATATAGTATACCGACCTGAGTGAATAGGTTTTTGGCTGTAATTACCAAGATCATCCTTGACCACAACAAAAAAATTAATTTTTCTATTAATACTATATCAACAGATATCGACATTAAACATCACCAAATTCGTAGAATATAATTATCATTATACGGTGGAATAATTATAATGTGGTGTACTAATGCCTTGGTTAAGTGTTAATAAAGAAGTGTAACGCTCTAGTAAATCAATGTATTTTTCTTTCCAGTCATCACCTTTGCTATCTACTTTCAATTGGACGGGGGATTTCACCTTAAAATCCTCTGATATTAATAAATCAGGAAATTCAACAGAGAAGTCGTGATTCATTGCAAATCCCATCCTTACTATGGTTTCTTGTTTAAGGTTGCGCTGCTTAAACCAGTTATACAGTGTACGTCTATTTACCTTCATTACTTTCGCCAAATCCGTTAATGATGTACCTTTTCTTCTTATTACTTTTTCAACTATTTGTCCTCGATGTTGTAGCATTTTTTCTGGGTAAATGTTAGATTTCTTGTTTCTATATTGTGAAAATAATGCTCAGGTTGTGGTCATTCTTTTACACTCATTCCTCACTTTATTTTACACTTATTGATTTAATGTAGGGCTGGGTGCACTTAGCCTATTTTTAATGCCCTTACGGGTATGATAATGCAAACATTATCCCATTTAGGTACTTTTCGTTAAATAAAATAGAACTGATTTAGAGAAAAAGTGAATCTTTCCCAAGAATAGCTGTACAAATGAGTGTGGTTTTCACGTACGGCGTAGAGAAAATAGCGTCGTAAAAAAAGAAGGAATGTCGCGGTACATCATTCTCCGTTCTTTTCGACAATTTTGCTATTTTTAAATATGAAAGTTCACTCCACAAATTATTATGATACTTTTATTGAAGTGTCACAAGACTCAAAAGCAACTTGTGGGACGAAGCCACCCTCAAAGGCAAATCGAACAATTGCGGAACGTCAATACGACTTAATTACTAGTCAACCCTATGCATTTACATCAGATGAAGTATTTTTTAAAGTCTTTGTAGAAAAAAACGATTTGCTCGAGCAAGAGATAACACCAGCTAGAGAACTCTTTTTCTCAAAAGGCCAACCATGTTTTCGGGCTTCCCCATTAACCAAAACTTATGGCTTCGGGATCCATTGTAATGCAGAAGGAAAAGTATCTATTTATGGGGTAGAGACGGAAGAATACCAAAAATTAGTTGAGAACAAGTCCATTAAAAAGTTAAAGGCAATGAGATCGGGCAAATAAAAAGTATACGGGGGCCTTAAAGACAAAAATATGTTCTCTCCTTTTTAGCTGGCTTTAAATACGAAAAGAATACGCATTGTCTAATAAAACGAAGCTTAAACATTACGAGTAATGAATCAACAGTACTATTATAGTATTTCGACCCCTATCCTCCTTCTCTTTTAGCTTTTGTACTAATGCGTAAGTACGGCAAAGTGAAAATACTATCTCATAAAACGAAGATTTTTCTTTTTGCCGCACAGCTGTGAACGAACAGATAGCAGGCACCGTCTTTTTAAGAGAGCTTAATCCATGGATAGAATTTCAGACACTATGATTCAATATTATCTTTGTAGTGCTTTAATAGAATAAAGTTCGGAGAATAGTCCAAGCCACGAAAAATTATTAAATTAGATGGATCACTAGGTATGGCAATCATCAATCAAAAAAGTAAAGAAATGAGAATATTTTTATTTTGTGCTATATGTTTTATAGCGACCCCAGATAACTTCTAATTGCGTTTTCATCTGCTTTTAATGTGCCGGATGCTTCTTTTAAATCAAAGGATTTTCTGGAGTATGAACCGTTCCATACAATCAGGTCGCTGTTAAATTCTTTCTCTGCCAGCCCGGTAACCACTATTGTTTCCATAGTTTTAGAACGGTACTTGTAGGCGTTGCCGATTAAAGCAAAAGCGATAATTGCGCAAATGCCAATTCTCACAGCAGCGATGATTGTTGTTGATCTCATAGGATTGGATTTAGATTTTGATGATATAAAAATTGTGAGTTTTTACTTGACTTTAACAGATCCACTGCAAACATCACCTTCTTGTATTCCTGTTAGCCAAACCCTTAAAAACTTAATCCGTCCACGGGTTAATTGTGAAAGGTATTCTTCTTCACACATTGGTTGCACTGACCCGTAATTGCCGGTTTTAGGGAATTTAACACCCAGTTCGGCGTCTCTTAACTGTATCCAGAGACGTTGGGCAACCTTAAGCTTTGCTATAAAAAGCGGCTGACCTGCGTAATCTTTCAATATCTGTTTGTAAACCTGATTTAGTTCTTTATCTGACCGCTCATATCCCGAAGCAACCTCGGTATTCCTACTACTTTGTGCCTGTGCAGAAGGGCTGGAACTGAAAACAACGATTATAAACATTATAATCGTTCCTGCTAACTTCTTTTTTTTAAAACGCATATCTAATACAACTAACTTTCTATTACCCTTTCGCCTCTTCTGGTTTCACCAAATGGCTAATGACCTTTTAGTGCATATAATTTTTGTAGCCTACCGCATTTATTATAGCATTTAAAGGTAAAATAAATTATCTCTTGAACGAGAAGTATCTGGAAGCCAAATTATTTCAGGTAAAGGGAAAAGAGAATTAAAGATAGATGCTTGCAAATATTGAAAACCGAAAACTATGTTCAATTGTAGTGTTAATTAAGAAACGGTGTCTTTAACAGCTAATTTTAAATCATAAAAAAAACCTAATGCTATCATCTCTTACAGGAAAAGACAATGGCGCTGATAATAGCGACTTCACAGGAAAAATCATGAGTGCTTTGAACCCTGTAATTGCTGAGCACTGGCCAAAGATTGAACCATATGCCGATCAGGCCTTAGCTGCAGCTCAGAATGACGCAACTATTGAAGCGCTTGCTCGTAAGATGTATCCCTGGCTTCCTATGATGGTTCGTTTAGCTATTAAAGAAGAAAAATTTGTTTCTTTTACGCTGGAACATAAAGGACCACTCCTTGCTAAACTGGCAGAATTCAAGAATAAGTAAACGCGCTAATTTATTTTTTTGGAATACGGGAATGGACTATTTGCCGTCTGCACCCGCCATCAGTAGCTGTTCTAAAATCTCAGTATAACCGCGCTCAGTGGCAAAGTTCATGGCACTACGGCCTTCATTATTAACTGTGTTTACATCAGCATTATTTTCAATTAAAAGGGCTGTAAAATCATTAAATCCGCATTGTGCTGCTAGAATTAAAGGCGTGTCGCTGAAACTATTTCGGGAATTGATATCAGCTCCTGCCCCAATTAGAATCTTCCCAATATGATGATTTCCAATCCCAGCAGCAAAATGCAGCGCTGAATTTCCATTTAGCAGATGTAAATTCACATCAGCTCCGGTTTTTATCAGGGTTTCTGTAATAAATATATTAGAATTGTTTACAGCCAGTACCAGGGCGGTCATTCCGTCATTGTTTAACTCATTTACATTTGATGGATATGACTGAAGAAGCGCCCGCACGGTTTCACTTTTATTATTAAAAACTGCCTGATGCAATGGGGTATTACCTTGATCATCTTTCTGAGCTACGCTTCCTTGTGAAAGACTTGGGATCAAGTCACGTAAACCATTGGCGGTGGCATGATCCAGTACGTTATAACCAGCATTGTCTTTGATTGATGTATCCGCGCCCAAAGTTATTAGGTAAAGGGCGGTTTCCGTATTGCTAGACAAGACCGCATAAAATATAGGCGTCTGTCCGCTGTTATTAGTAACATCAATAGCACTTCCTGCATCTATGAGTAACTTGATTATATCTTTATTACTGCTTCGGGAAGCAACGTGCAAGGGCATTTCACTGCTGTTGTTTGCCAAATTAACATCAGCACCGGCATCAAGCAATAGCCTGACAATATCTCTTGCACCCCGGCTGGAAGCATAGTAAAGTGGCGTATTTCCCAGGCTGTCCCGCTTATCCACATTAATGCCTCCCTTTTTTAAAAAAGCTTGTACTATTCCTTTCTGCGCATTTTTACATGCATTCAAAAACATGTTGTCCATAATAATCTAAATGAATATTTATTTCATCAATTGCTTAACTAGCGCTTCATTATTATGCTGAATAGCAATATCCATTGCCGTTTGTCCAGCGTTATTCACTTGCTCTATCGTCGAGGTATCAGTGTCTAAAATTAGCGAAACTATTCTTTTGCCCGACATATGATCTGAATTTTGCGCCGCGTAGATCAAAGCGCTATTTCCTGTTTGGTCGATATAATTGGTATCAGCACCATTATCTACCAACAATTCTGCGATGCTATATTTCATCTCGTTACCGACCTGGGCAAATGACATCAATGGTGTCTTACCAAAAAGGTTAGGTAGGTTTACCTGGGCACCAGCATTGATTAACTCTTCAACCAATAAGGTATTCAGGTCAGCCAGATACCCGGCCTGACATAATAAATTTATTGCTGTATTTCCATTATTATCGATGGTTTCATCTACTTTTAAACCATTTGCAATCAACGTCCGTAGCATCTTTACAATATCCTTCAATTCCTGACTGAGTCCTCTTCCAAAATTGGTCATTGACTTGGCAACCAGGAAATAGGCCGCGGTTTCGCCTGTACCTAATTTGAAATTTACATCAGCGCCTCCTTTGGCTAGTAAAATGACTGAGGAAGCAGATGGATACTCGCAGGCAAGCATAAGTGCTGTGCGCCTGTATTTGTCATCGATTTCATTTAGATCAGCGCCCGCTTTGATCAAGGCATCTATAGCAACGACATCCCGGTTCAATACAGCTTCATGAATGGTCATACCACCAGTTGCTACATCGCTTTCATCACCTGAGATTAAGGCAGCTACCTCTTTCACTCCACTTCGCTGAGCGTAAGTAAGCGCAGTGGTATCAAAAACATCTTTATCTTCGATATCAATGCCACCTTTTTCAAGGAGTATGCGGACGGTTTTCATCACCGCATTCACAGCCCCACGAATATCTTTCCGGTTGGCCAATTTGTCACAGATGATATGCAAAAGATTCTGCCCTCCTGATGGAGCAATATCCATTTTAACGCCTGCCTCGCCCATAGCTTGCAGAAATGGATACATATAAAGCAAGCCAGCTTCAAAATAAGCCAACTTTCCAGAATCACTTTTCTTTTTAGGATTGACACCTACCTCCAATAATGCCTTTGTAGTATGATAAACTTCGTCAGCTCTATCGTCCAGTTTAGGGTCATCGAAGTCAAACCTAGTACTCGTGAGTGCGTGCAAAGGTGTGTTACCATATTCATCCGTAGAAGGTTCCAGTCCCGCTTTTTTCAAAAAATAAATGGCATCAGGATCGGTAAACCGGGCAGCTAAATGATGAAGGTTTTCTTGGTAGTCATTAGAAATTCCTATATCGGGCAATTGCTTAAATAGGTTTATGATATCAATTTTGGTTTCTGGGGATGCAAACATATTGCGTTGATAGGCATCCAAAATTTCATCGAATGGTGTGGTCATTACTTGCTTTGGCTAAGTTTAAGGCGTCATTAATATCTTTAAATCCTTTGTGGGCTATTGGGCTTGCTATTGCAATTACTTTCTGAAAGTTGCCTAAGCGTAACCAACAATCTGTTTTCAATCGGATAATTGCATCATGTACTAATACTGGAAAATGCTTTAAGTAGCGTTCACTGATTGCGTTGAGATAGTCTGCTGTTTGATTCTGCCGAGTCCTGATTTTCTTATAGCCAATATCTGCACCCAGTTTATTTTCGATTATCGGATAGCGGTCAAGATGAATCTGCTCCAGACAGTCTATTGCTTCCTGGTAATTTTCGCTCCAATGCAAACACAATGCAATGTTGTAAAGTACAGCAGTGCCGCTGGGCTGTTGATTGATAAGCAATTCATAGGCCTCTGCGTAACTACCTTGCATTATAAGTTGCAAGACTAAAAGTTCTGTATTTTGTGGTGTATTATTGTTAGGTACTGTTCCTAATAGCATATGGAATTAAAAGTATGCAAAATACAAACATTACTGTGACACTGGTGTTTTTTTGTTAAACATCTAATTAACAATCGTATCAATGAAAACATCTCTTACCAATCTAGCACTTGCTGGCTTCTTTCTGTTTGCAGCTCCATGCGCTTCAGCTCAAATTAAAATGAATTCAAAAGGAATTGGCGCTTTAGGCAAAGGCTTAAAAGCCGTAACGTTTTCCGATGCAGACGCAGCAAAGCTGGCATCTGAGGCAGTTGCTTATATGGATACTCACAATACCGTTGCCGGAGCGAGTGACCCTTATACAATAAGGCTTAAAAAGTTATTTGGTAAACACCAGAGCGAAGGCGGCTTAAATCTTAATTTTAAAGTCTACAAAGTAAGTGACATCAACGCATTCGCCTGTGCTGACGGAAGTGTTCGTGTTTTTTCATCGCTGATGGATATGATGACCGATGATGAGCTTTTGGGAATCATTGGCCATGAAATTGGACATGTTGCCAACAAAGACACCAGGGATGCAGTAAGAAGTGCTTATAAAAGAGAAGCCTTAACAGATGCCGCATCTTCTCAATCAGGTGTTGTAAATACCTTATCAGAAACTCAGATAGGCTCTTTTGCAAGTGCGTTATTAGAAAACAAATATAGTCGCAAACAGGAAACCGAAGCCGATAACTTTGCCTATAGTTTTATGAAACAGCATAACTATAAAGTTACTGCATTAGCCAGTGCCTTTAACAAGTTTGCTGACCTGGATAAATCTTCCAATACTAAGAGAAGTAAATCTGAGAAGATGCTGAGCTCACACCCGGAAAGTGAGGATCGTGCTGCAAAAGTATTGGAGAAAGCAAAGAAAGACGGCTTAACTAAATAGGATACTTTAAAAGATCAAATAGTTGACAAACTCATCAGACAAAGCAGGCCAGAAAGCAATATACTTCTGTATCTATGCATACGGTTTATATGGTGCATACCTTGTTCTGGAATGCCTGGACTTTTTAAGCTTACTTCATACCCCAGAACCAGGATTTCATGCTACGTATGAACTTATACATGTCGCTTTTTTTATTGTAGAGCTCATCGTTTATGTAGCCTTAACTTTAGGCTTTATTACCCTCTATAATCAACAGGAGAAGAAACCCATAACGGTCGTGCTGGTAATGCTCCTGATAACAATTTTTCGCATAGTCATGATCTATTATTTATACTGGTTTTCTGAACCGAAAGTCCACTTCGTTCCCTATATCTATAAAAAGTCAAATGAATTAAGCGGTATTATAAGGGGCCTGTTTTTACCAGCCCAAATAATCGGTGGGATAGTAGCTAGCTGGATATGGTTGAACATTCTTCGTAAGTCCGCCAGCTGATGCCATCAAACCATTTTATATGTTGATGTTTAGTAATAAAATATAAGCCCTTGTCAATGCAATCACTCTCAAAGACCCGCTGGAAAATCGAGCCAGACCGGGTAATTGTTTATCCCTACGGTCTTTCCTACATCCTCGCCGTTGTACTGTCTATCATCTTTGCAGCCGGATACCTGGTCTATGTATATTATTTACAAAATTCAATAACATCTTCTACGCCGCTTTTAGGCATCTTGCTCGTTATAATATTGTTATTTGTAGGTTGGGCTGGGACCTCTATCGAGTTTGACATCAGTAGTGGCATCATGCGGAAGAAACTCTTTGGATTTCTTCCCGTAAAATCAATTCCTTTCTCTCGGATTTATGGTATTAGCCCGGTCAACAACACAATGGGTGCTTATAAATATAGGATTTTCAAAAAAGATGACCGGTACGGTAAGGGTACCTTAGTCTCTTGTGCGTACGGCAAGACCGATGATCGGAATGCCATAGCATTCGTAGAGGAAGTAATCACACCGATTCACCGGCATCTGGAAGCCCATGACAGCCCGGAAGACTTCAAGCCGGTAGAAATCGGAGAATATCAATTTTTTGACGTTCAGGGTAGTGGTTATGTAATTAAAAAAAACAGGTTCGGTAGCATACTACTAGGTGTGGTCTTGCTCTCTGTTGGTATACATGAGCTTACGCCGGATGCGTGGTTAGGTCATGGATATGAAATCGGCCGAATATGCTTTCTTCTATTTACGCTCATTGGCGGTCCCGCTATCATTCTTGCCGCCTTCACTGACGTGAGGCTTGATAAAAGTTCCCGTTTGCTCACCCGAACCAGCCCAATTGGACTAGGAAATAAGTCTTTTTCATTTAACGATTTTAATGGCGTGCAAACTGTAAGGAAATCTACAAACTTAATCTACTCAGGCACCGATGTGCAGGTTTATTTCTTTAAACCCGGATCTCAAAAGGAAGATGTAATAGTTCTTCAAAGTTTTTTTAGCACGCGAAAAGTCGAGCGTTTTATAATAGAAATCAACAGTATCATCCATTAAAACTTAAGGAATTATGAAAAATCTATTCACTACAGCAATTTTACTTGCGTTAATGATTTTATCTTTTAATGGTTATGCGCAGGAAGATTCACGTATCAAAATCGTTTTAAGTGTAAATGCTAACGGAAAAGCAATCAACACCCCCCTAAATGGTGTCTCTACATCTGTAGCAAGGTATTATGATGAGGCAATATCCGCACCAGTGGGTGCAAAAGCTAAAGATACTGTTGCAGCCAAATTAAATGTACCAGCAACGGGAGTCAAAGCAGGCATTTTCTATTTGAACCTGGATGCAAAAAGCGTTCCTGATGATCTGCTAAAATTAATAGCTGGAAAGAATAGTACTTTTGATGGAACTGTAACTATTACCGATAGCTTTGGGAAATTACCTTCCAGAACGATCAAGTTCTTTAAAGCAAATTTGTATAGCTATTCAGATCAGTATTCATCCACTTACTATAATGATAGCGTAGGTAGTGTTGCTATATCCATTAGCTGCAGCTCTCTTTCCATTAATGGCATTTTGATTGAACAATAAAATTCAAATCCACTTGCTGTATGAAATACCTTTTGATTGCCACTTCCCTTTTGTATACACTAATCCAAACGCAGGAGACTGTAAAACCGGTTCGGACAGGTACTCACTCTATTACTATCCAATGGATCAGCTTCAATAAATTCACGCCTGGAAAGGTATTTATAAAAAAAACTGGTGATGATGAATACAGTATCCAGGGTGAACAAAGAGATCGTAAATCAAACGAATATGTGACCATTAAAGGGACTTTTTTGAACCGAGGCCGGATATTAAAATTTAATGGAAAGATCGTTTCTAAAATAAACACCATTAATGGCGGTCAGCCTTGCGAGCTTAATGGACTCTCAATTTTTAAGGCCAGTGGCAAAAGACAATACTGGAGGCTGCAGCAAATGCTCAACTGTGATGGGCAGACCACTGATTATATAGACATCTACTTTTAAATGCTTGTCGAGATACATCCATTTCTCCCTTCTTAGCAATGATTTTCATGATTTATATATGAAAGTTTATTGTACAGATTACTAAAATACTTTTATCGAAACCTCACCAGGCTTAAAGCAACTTGTGGGAAAAGGGCACCTTCAAAAGCAGAGTGAACAATTTCGGGACGTCAATGATTTAATTACTGGTCACCTTATGATTTAAAGCATCAAGTACGGCAAAGTGAAAACAATCTATCTCACTTAACGAAGGCATTCGCCTCAAAAATGAAGTTGCTTAAAGAATTTCAGTAAATTGTATTTATAACGTGAATTTTATTAAATCAGCTTATGAACAAAATGTCTCTTATTTTTTTTCTCCTGTTCTGTAGTAAAGCATATGGACAATTAAAACCCGTGCAATCTATTGCATGGATCTCTGAGGAAATGCATATGATGCGCTTTGTTGGCAGTGACGTTACGTTTGAACCCAACCGTGAAGGTGAAGATTATTTATATTACCTATCAATAGACACCTTAGTACTGGTTGATAAAGTTTTCCCGTCTAATGAAATCCGTGCTCGAGCTCATAAGTTTCTGATGAGCCGAAAAGGAAATGAACTGCTCATCCTAACCCCAATAAATGATAATGCAAAAAGGTTTAGCAAAGTACCCTATTACACATTCAGAAACACAGACTATACTGTCGATCATACTTTAAAATTTAAGAGTTTGCATTACAATGTCGGCGGATGTGCGGGATGCGGGCTAAGAACTGTTAATATAGACAATAAAGGCAATTGCTATGTTAAAAAAGGTGCTGGCCTGGATACCGGGTATTTTAAAGGGAAACTTAGTTCGATGCAATTGGATACTCTGAATAACCTCTTACAACGCAGTGGTATTAGAAAATTACAAGGCTGGATTCCTGACCGATGGCTTTCTAGTGGAGCGGCTAAGAATGTAGTTATTGAATATAACGGAAATATTTTAAGGATGAAAAATCGAATTCTTCCTTGGGTGACTCGTGACCTGCTGCAATATGTCCAACTGTCTGCAATCAAATTACCTTTAGTGCCGGATGTGGAAAGGTACAATTACAAACGAGATGGCGATGAGACTACTGAATATAAATCAGATATTCATTGAAGCGGTAACTCAAGGGGTTCCTAATCTGTTTCTAGATAGGAAGAAAAATTTTCTAAGTTAAGAGACACTAGGTTGTCCTATAAAAAACTGTGAATTTCAATAAGAATCTTTGACCTATGCACTTGACAATCTGTCTTAAAAACGAAGGTATGTAATCTATCACGTTTAACATATCAAGTTAAATATTAACTAAATATCTGTGAGAAAAATCATAGCTGTAAATACTTTAGAAACAGGTATATTCAATCATGTATTTGCGCGAAATTCTGCCCAGTCCTCAACTGGCCAATTATGTTAGGCTATACCGAATTATTGATTTTCAATTTCCCAATCAGGATCCTATACCTCCTAAAGCTTATACCCCTCGCCCTGAGCAATGCCTACAATTTTTTCCTACACCAACTATAATTGATTACCCTGATCAAAACAAAAGCGTCCGTCCGAAAAATGCTTTAATAATTGGCCAACATACCATTATTAATAACAGAACAGTGTTTCAAAAATTCCTCTCATTGCAGGTATTATTCCAGCCTGGTGCCTTACACCGATTAGTAGGATTTTCACTTTCTGAAATGACTGATCACTTAGCTGAAGCAAGGGATGTCTTAGGGCCTGAAGTTGACATAGTTAATGATCAATTGTTTCATGCTAACAATCACGAACATATGATATTGATCATAGAGCAGTTTTTGATAAAAATAGTGAACCGTTGCAGGAAAAGTTTAGAATCAATTGATTTAGTATCACAGCAAATGCTCAACCTTTTTTATCCACTAGACTGGTATGTGTCGAACGCATTTCTATGCCATAGACAATTTGATCGTAAGTTTATACAACGTTTAGGGGTAAGCCCAAAGGAATATCTTAGAATTATAAGGTTTGACAAAGCTTACCGAATGAAGAACTGCTTTCCTGAAATGAGTTGGTTCAATATTGCAATAAGTTGTGGATACTTTGATTATCAACATCTTAGTAAAGACTATAAGGAATTTACAGGTCATACGCCTCCTGCATTTTTTGCACTGGAAACACCTGAGAGAATTTTGGGCACAGAGGAAATATACTAAAATGTCCATTTCCTACCACTGTGAAAGCTAGCGTAATTTTGATCTTTATGCAACTAATCGCAAGAGCATGAAAAGGAAAGCATTTTTACAAGCAAGTTTAGGCACAGTAGGTTTATTAGCCCTAACAAACATCACTAAAGGAAATCATAGTGCAAAAAAATCATTTATGGTACCGGCAGGCAAAAGTCGTTTTGGAGAATCTTTCTTGTATAAGGGGAAAAATCCAAATGATATTAAGATTTCAGGAAAGGATACTAACGATCAAGTAGCTATGTTTGAATATATCGGTTTTGAAAAAACCGGGCCTTCACTGCATGTCCATTTTCATCAAGATGAAGTTTTTTATATTATAGAGGGCACATATCGATTTGTTGTTGGCGAAGAGACTATGATGATGGGCCCAGGTGATACTATCTTTTTGCCACGTAACATATCGCATACATGGATACAACTAACAGATTCGGGCAAACTGGTATATTTTGTACAGCCTGCAGGTAAGGCCGAATCTTTTTTCAGGACAATGAATAATCTAAAGCATGTTCCTACAAGGCAGGAGATTGATAAAATTCACGAAGATTGCGGCATGAAAGTCCTAGGTCCACCATTAAAGCTTTAAGAAAATGTACCGAAAAGTCTCCCTATATACCCCTACTGATGATAAACACGACCTTAAAAAAGGTTTAACATTCAGTATAATTAATGATCATTATCCATCTCATTTTTTTGATAAAAAAAAGTGGTACAATTATAATTGGTATGTTTCTCTAACTAACAAAAAAAGAGAATGTCTGTCTCAGGGAACGAAGACTTCATTATTAACAACAAATTTCATTTCTTTGTTTAAAAAAACACTAACCAAATATTCGATGATCTATAATGCTAAAACATTCCAATGGAGCATGTTACTCCTATTGGTCATTTGCTTTCAAGCCTGTAAAAAAGATGCCATTTCGGTAAGAACAGAAAAAGCTTATTATGAACGTGTTATAAACCCTCCTGGAGGGTGGGGAGGAGATGGTATGGGTTTGCGATTAAAACCAAATGGCAGCGCAATACTTATTGAGGGAGGTGATATGGCTTCAGAGGGTCGTTATAGGATAAGCGGCAACAAATTAACCTTAAGAACTACCAGTAGATCTGAACCTTATAAGTTTACGATAATTTCAGAGCAGGAAATACATGCTGAAACTGGAGAAGTATTAATTTTTGATAGAAATTAATATTTCTCCGTTAAACGTTTTGAAAGGATAACTAATCTCCCTCCGGATATTTTCGTAACAAAATAAGATAAATGAATTTCACGTCAAATTGTTCACTAGAAACAAATAAGAATGTGTGTCGCAAAACGAAGATTTACACTCAGGCGTCGTTGAGTCAAGAATAATATATTAATTTCTACTTGGAAGGAAATAATTTATTACTATCATTTAAAAAGAAACCTTCCGCATTTATCCTTGGTGCATTTTGTATTTCATCCTGATTGGAAGATATCTTTACCTGAAAGGTATCCCAATCAATCGAAACGATCTTTTCAGTTGGAATCATTACCCTTTCTTTATCCGAAGTAAAAATATCATCAATTAGAAGAAATGGAATCGACCAGTTTTCTAAATCGATTAACAAATCTTTAACTAACCCAACCCGACCAGTTTCATTAAGAACTTCATACTGTGACACATGAAGAAAACTTCGCAAATGCGGATCAAACTCTTCAGGAAGTTCAGCTTTGTTAATTACAGCTGTTGTGCCTCTCACCATACCTGCTGTTGGCCAGCCCGTTCCTGCCCTGCCAAAAGATGGCCAGGAATAATGATCAAACAAGCTAGACTCTTGTTGCACGGACACCGGTAGCTCGGTATCAATAGCCGGACTGTTCTTAACCTGATCTTTACTCAAATTTACATTCAGCACATCATTAGTAATTTCTATAGACTGTTCAACGGCAACAGGCGAGATTAACACCTCACGTTTAAATAGCCAATTACCGGTCTGAGCCACAAAATAACGAACAATCCAGTCATGGTCATCAAAATAAACATCTTTTATCTTACCTATCTCTCCATCTAATGCGCCTAGAGAATAATCAATGAGCTGAGTGAAATATACTTTCATAATCTATCTTTAGTTAATCTATTATAACATACTACTTTAAATATTGTTGGAAATACTCTAAGCTATAATGGAGTATTATATCCCGATTTTATTAATTGCCGGACTTGCAAGCTGGCGATAACCTTTATGCCTGCGGTATCGAGTTTATGCAGGCGCCATCCTTACTCTCTTGTTCTTATTTAACCGCTTTGGTGTAAAAAATCTTACCTTTCACCTTATTCCAAGTGTTTTTATTTGGTATTTTGTACATAACTCTGGGATTCATGCAACGATTGCAGGTGTTCTAACTGCCTTGATGCTGCCATCAACAGCAGATAGTAATGAATCTCCTTTAATAAAACTGGAACATCCTTCGTGGATCCATCGCTTGTCCAAGAAGCGAAGTTTTCAATTCTTGTCGGTTCAGTAATATCAGGGTTATCAGGCTATTTGGTTTTAAACTATAGTAGTCGTATGCCAAGAACTTTAGGAAAGTAAATTATTTTGCGTTAAATGCGGTATCATTACTCCCCTTTACTTCATCATGAATTTTCAATTCATTTTGTTAAATTAATATAATTTGCCATTACGATTGTAGTTATAATCGTTGTGACTCAGTTTCCAACCCAGACTTGCGGTTGTCCTTTGATTTAATGCTCGTATTTCCAAAACGATAGGAAAAGTTCAATCTGATCTGCCGGCTCTCACCAACATAAGTGCTATGTAGCAGTAAATTATTAAGTTGAGTATTTGAAATGATCTTATTTGTTCGCAGGATATCTGTAGCAGCAAGTCTAAGCGTTGCTTTATCATGAAACAAATTCTTTTGTAAGCCTAAATCTACTTGTGAGTTACCATTCATGTAGGTATTTAACCCGCTTATGCTTTTTGAATTGACTACCCCTGCTACCTCGGCAGTTAGGTGACCAGGAAGGTTAAAAGTCTGTTGAATATTGATTGTGCCTACAAAACGGCTGCGACTATAATTTCCATAGGTCAAGGTGCCGACCTTATTCTCCAGTCGGTATCCAATACCGGTAAGGCTCAAGTTCCACCATTTTGCCAAGCTGATCTGTTGTGTTATGGTTAGGTTCAGATTGTTCTGAAATCCAATGTTCCTGGGTACCATATTAATAACATCCCCTTCCATGACTTCCGTAATGGTGCTGCTTATATCATTGGTGTGTGTATAACTGGTACCGATCGTGGTGCTCTTGAAGATATATTGAATCGCTAATGTATTTGCGTATTGAGGTTGCAAAAATGGATTACCTTTCCAATAAGAAAGTTCGTCTACAGGATAAGAAAACGGGTTAAGGTTATTATAGGCAGGACGGTCGACTCTACGTGCAAAACTTAGGTTGTAAGTACCCTGTCGATCAGTTTTATAGGTTATTGCAGCCGTGGGAAAAACGTTCAGGTAATTTCTAACAACGGAAGTTGCAGATTGACTACTACCTTCTGTCGGCTTTAGGTCTCCTACGGAATGCGTATTTTCCAATCTCAGACCAAGATCGAAGCTTATTGCATCATTTATTGGGGTCTCATACTTGACGTATCCAGCGCTTATTTGTTCCTTGTAGTCGAACGTGTTAGACCTGTTAATATCTATAATCTTGACGCTAGTATTTACATCATATTGATTGAATATATTTTCTGCGTTTACTTCGGAAAACTTGGCACCTATTAACATCCGCCCCTTCCCCATTGGGAATCCATAATCAGCCTTCAAGGCATATAATTT
This sequence comes from Pedobacter sp., assembly GCF_037719805.1. Lineage (GTDB taxonomy): Bacteria > Bacteroidota > Bacteroidia > Sphingobacteriales > Sphingobacteriaceae > Pedobacter. The sequence continues at coordinate 353,344 of NZ_JBBJLZ010000006.1, forward strand.
GATATTGCGACTATTGGCCACAAGAAAATTGTTTGAAGACTGAAAAGTTCCGTCTGCTGCGTAATAAGCATTCGTGCTCAAATTATCTGTAGCCGCATCAAAAACCCCATAGTCTGCATCTAAGTCTAAACTCGTTCGATTACCCCCTATATATCTGTAATTCAAATTGGCATTATAACGGCTGGCCATTTGTTCCGGATAGCTGCTTTCACTTCTAAGCGTCTGTAAAAGTGCACCCGTTCCCTGATCAAAGATATTCGTTGTTGGCGTAATCAGGCCACCACCACTTGAAAAGTTAGCATTGAGCAACACTCCTATCGTTTTAGTGGTATCTATTGCGTAATCCAAACCAACAGTAGATCCGTTGCTATGTTTTTTGTCTACATCATGATTGGAGTTTAGGTATACCTTCCCGTTTGTTGTCCGGTCATAGTCATAGTCCATTGAATAGTGTCCAAAATTATGATTGTAACTACCAAAAGCGTTGACTTTACACTTTCGATAATTAAGGTTCAAATTGGTATTTTGCTTTAAGGTGATTCCATAAGCGACACCATTATTGATACTGCCATTAAACCCTTCGGCAATTGATTTTTGAAGCACGAGATTAACAATGCCACCAGTTCCGGCAGCGTCATACTCAGAAGAAGGGTTTTTGATGACTTCAATGGCCTTTAAATCAGATGCAGACATTGACTTAAGCAATTGGGCCAATTCCTCTGCCTGTAAATAGGTTTGTCTGCCATTAATCATCACCAATGCTGCACTGGCTCCATTGAGGGTGATGGTATTGTCCTGGTTCACGATTATTCCCGGTGTTTTCTTTATAGCTTCCAAGCCATTTAGTCCCTGAGCTGTTATGCTCTTCTCCACGTTATAAATCATTTTTCGCCCTTCTATCCTAATAAGTGGCTTACTACCGGAACTCTGAATAACAACTTCTTTTAAACTTCTGGCAGTAGTTTTAATCTTAATAACACCCAGATCCATATCGCCAGAGGACTTTAACAGGTCACTCTGGTAAGACAACATGCCCAAATAACTAATTGAAATTACATAAGTACCAGCTTCAATCGTAATAGAAAAGATCCCATCCTTATCGCTCAATGTCTGTTTTATTACGTGACCATCACTACCATTTTTCAAAAATAAGGTTGCACCGTCTACAACTTCATTGTTCGCATTTTTAATGATACCTTTTAAGATAACACCCTGATTGTTTTGTGCAAAGGACTTCGAACAAAAACTCGTCAGAATGCAGAATAAAAAACAAGTAATCCTTAAGTTAGCGTTTATCATAATAGTCTTTATACCGTTCAATTGGACTAAATTCTAATTGGTCCTTGTTGCTTCTTCGGCATTTCCGGTTTGACAATTTAGTGATTTGACCCTTTCATTACCAAGAACATATCTAACAATTATTCGAAACTGCCTTGGATAGTAATTATTTGCCTAGTGCTGTTTACCTGTTTTTACTGAACAATTAGTTACCCATCCGTCTGTTTTCTTCCTTCGATATTGTGTTGATTAAACTTGCTGCCGAGGCTAAAGTTATAAATGAAGGATAGGCTGATATTCTGGTTCTGCCGCTTTTGATAAAAATCGATCATGGTGCCATTGTTCACTGAAAATTCCTTCTCGCGAACTGTATTCAAAGCATCAGACAAGTAAAGGCGCAACAATTTTTTAAAGCTTATCGCCTGCATAGATTTTGCCACCAATGTATATCTTACCTACTAATTAAACTCTAGGTATTAAATATGAAAAATATAATTATTGCCTTAGTAAAAAGTTTAAGATTACTTGGTTAATTTGCATTGCAGGGACATGACCCAGGAAGCGTGATTTTCTTCAAAGACATTAAAGTAAGATTGCTGCCTAATTAGGCAGTACCTTTCTTCGCCGCATGGGCTGTACCCGCCTGTAAGTTAACGTCCTCCACAACCATTCTAAAGGGCCGAACAAGAAGTATTTTAGCCAGATGGGACTTATAATTAGCTGGAATAACCATATTACGGCAACCAGGTAAAATAACTTGTAATATTGCAGTTCCGCAAAGTAATTCAAACCATAACCAAAGAAGAACAGGCTACAGATTACTGTATGCATAATGTAATTACTAAAAGCCATTTGGCCAACCGCTGATAGTCTATGAGTTAGCCATTTCAAAACCCCTCCACGGATTAGCAGTAGAATGAGGCTGGCATGGGCCATTACCAAAAAAATTCTTTGAAAGGGATAAATCATACCCCACCAGGGCACCGTATTGTTCTCAATGAAACTGATTTCTGCGGCGTTTCCGGACGCTTGCAAATAGGAGTGATAAAAGCTAATCAATACTAAAGGCAAACCTATGCCGTAGCCAATTAGGGCAGTTTTTCTGTATTGTTTGGTCGTCCAGCCTCCGGAGAAGAAATTCCATTTGTATAAAGCCATGCCCAACATCATCAGAGCGAGGATATCTCCGATACTATTTGGCAAATATTTAGTTTGACTATCCCAGGATAATGGCCGGATGTAGCTGGCTACAGAACTATAGTTTCCTTTCATCAATGCAGTGTGCTCGTTAACTAGCGTCTCATTTGGGAGGAACTCTTTTTCCATTTCCTGCCAATTGACAACAGCAGCTTTCTGGTCAGCACTAAGCGGCTTATGCTGCTTTTTAAGTGCAACCCCAGTATTGTATTCGAGACGTGCATGACGCATGCGCTGAAAGAACATCGTGTTGGTTACAAAGCCTATAACAGCCACAATAGGCACTCCCCAAACCAAGTATTTAGCTTTCAAATTACGGAAGAGGAAGGCCAGCATTCCAATCAAACCGTAAGAATATAAAATATCGCCTCTGAAAAGCAATACATGTGCGTGAATAAGACCAAAAAGAACTAACCAACCCATACGGCTAAAATACAATCCCTTGTAGCCCACGCCTGCCTTTTTCTTCCGCTCTATGAATAGCAGAATACCTGCGCCGAAGATCATGGAAAATAAGGCTCTCATTTTACCTTCAAATATGACCGTAACTACAAAGTCTGCCCAGAAACTTGGATTGTGAAAATTACTGCTATAGGTATCAGAGTTTTCGGCTAATGCGAAATAAGGAATATTCATCATTAGAATCCCGAGAAGCGCAACGCCACGCAAGGTATCAACGGCAACAATGCGGTCGGCCTGCTCAACAGGCTTAGACTGTGTGGTAGTCATAGTTATGTTTGGTTCGATTTTTTGACATAAATATATATAAGTCAGTGCCTCAAACCAAAAAATTTCAGACATTCTTATGCGGAAACACTCAGACTAAAGAAAAAGATACCTTAAGTGATTGGTTCCATCGTCAAGCCTTTTGAGTTTAAAGGTATTCCCCAGTGGTGCAAATAGAAACAGGGCTCCATGAAGGTAAACTAATTCCTCGGGTATAGGTTGAAGTCCACAAAGCCCTATTTTCCATTACTAACTTCCTCGTAAAATCCATCATTAAAAAGCTCAAAAGACTCCAGTTTCATTTCTGTTAGCAGATTACCAGCGAGAATAATTGTATATAAGAACACATCGTAATTATTAGTGAAGACGTCGGTAAAAAAGTTCCAGGTCTTTGGCCAAAGATCGGAGCATAGTAAGTACTCCTATATTGGCAAGTTCAAAATACGAAGATTAGCTTGAAGAAATAAGCTCGCTTTCTGTTAGCTGTAGTCTTTGCGAGCAAGAAAGGCAATGGAAAAACAAACGTCTCACTGAACGAGGAGTTTTACTGTTTATGGGTATAAACCGGACACTAATAGTTACGGACACCCCGCAAATGGTTCATTCTCTCTGTTTTCTTCTGATAGAAGAAATTGATCACAAATACCGTGAGCAAAATAGTCAATCCTCCAAATTCCCTCGTTTCTTCTATCCATGGCTTTGTAGCCTTCATACTTTGGACAATGTTTTCCGCATGATGTTCAGTCGCCCAGCTGATTGCCCCTGTTTTGTCAAACAGTAAGAATAAGGCATACCCTAAATAAACCGTAAAGCCAATATAATACAAAACGGGTTTGAACCGGTTGGTTAAAGCTAAATAAGTGACAAATGCCCCATATAAGTAGATGCTAACCCATATATAGGGATCCGGGTCATTGTATTGTAATCCTGCAAATAGGATAAACAAAATGATAAAAATGGAATTGAATATCTTCATACGAATAGAATAATTTTTCAGCGTATCCTAATGTAAGCAAAGCAAGTTTGCTTTTAATGTGAAACCCGAAAAACGAGCGTGTTTGTGGGTCGGTGATGGTCTGAAAAGTCTCACTAAACGAAGCTTTATGATAACTGATAAGGCATCTGAGGCAACTGAGGTACTGAAAATTAACAGTAGGATCACGCAAATTTGTTGTTAAGAAAACTTGAGAGAGATATCTTCGATTCAATATTACGAATATGAAATCAGAAGATGTACTCCAACGACTAAGTCGCAGGAAATTTATAAGAAACTCTGTAATTGCGGCAACAGGGGCCTTTTTAATACCATCAGCGCTTGCCAGCTGTAAAAAGAAAGACGGCAACAAAGATACTGTCCATGAAGGACAAGGTTTTTATGAAGGTGTCGCTAGTTTTGATCCTTCACAAGATAGAGTAATATTATGGAGCAGATACACTCCTTCAAGTCAGGAGACTGGCAAGCCGATTATACTTCTTGACGTAGCAAGAGATAAGGATTTTAAAAGTCTCGTCGTTAGCCAATCTGTACAAGCGGATACTAAAAGCGACAATACGATATATGTCGATGTAAGCAACTTGACATCGAACACTAAATATTACTACCGTTTCCGTTCTGATACGACTCAGACCGTTTCAGTAACCGGAGAGACTAAAACATTACCTGCAGCCGGACAAAGTTCAGAAATAAAGATGGCAGTAGTTTCTTGTGCCAACTTCCAATCGGGATTATTTAACGTTTATGGTGCCGTAGCTGAATCAGATGCCGACTTTGTAGTGCATCTCGGCGATTACATTTACGAATACCAGGCAGGGGGTTACGGAACTAATGCTACTCCTGGAATCGATCGCTCGCACAAGCCGGCCGGAGAAATCATTAAGCTGGAAGATTACAGGGAACGTTACCGCCAATATCGAAGTGATAAGCAACTGCAGAAGGCACATCAGCTAAAACCTTTCATTTGTGTTTGGGATGATCATGAAATCGCTAATGATGCTTATAAGGACGGAGCACAAAATCACCAGTCAACTGAAGGCGATTTCAATACCAGAAAAATGAGTGCGATACAAGTATGGCACGAATACCTACCAGCACGGGTTACAGATAATGCCAAAATATACCGTAATTTTGAGATTGCTGGATTAGTAAATCTTATCATGTTGGATACCCGTATTATCGGTCGCGATAAGCAGCTAAATTATAATGATTATCTGAGTGTAACGGGTTTAAATACGAATGCTTTTCTAACAGCCTGGCAGAATCCACAACGCAGTATACTTGGATCGGAACAGAAGAATTGGTTAAGCGGTAAGCTTTCAGGAAGCACAGCCAAATGGCAGGTTTTAGGCAATCAGGTCCTAATGGGAAAGATGTACATGCCTGCTGAGTTGCTACTCTTGGTAGCACAAATTTCTGCTGGAATCACCGATCCTGCAGTGTTGGCGCAGTTTAATACAGTAATGAGCCAATTAGTAGTGATCAAAACAAGATTGTTGCAAAATGATCCAACCCTGACTTCAGCAGAAAAGGCCAGAGTACAAACCGTTTTACCATACAACTTAGACGCCTGGGATGGCTATCCTGTCGAACGTGAGGCCGTTTTTGCTGCAGCCAATGGCAAGAAATTAATCTCACTAGCTGGGGATACACACAATGCTTGGTATTCAGATTTGAAAGATGTTAGCGGCCGAAAAGCAGGAGTTGAATTTGCAACAGCTTCTGTTTCTTCTCCTGGCTTTGAGGCCATCTTTGGTTCCAATGCAGCAACAGTTGCAGGCTTTGAAGGCGCAATTGCCTTACTTATCGATGATTTGCAATACTTGAATGCTACACAACGGGGCTATGTTATGGCTTCCTTTACAGCTAGTCAAGCGAAGTCTGAATGGAGATATGTAAATACAATTGCAACAGAAAATACCACAGTAGTAACTGGAAAAACTGTCTCGGAAAATTAACTTTAAGAGTAAAGTAGCATATAATTAAGGTTCTAAATATAGCCTTTTCGATTCTATATCTCACTTATCTAAATAGGAGCTTTATCTACCTAGCTGTAACGATTTAATTTGCGCTTTCAACTCCTATTAATCTTTTTTCAAATGATAACGACATCAGTATATAATTATATTATTATACATTAAATATATTGATATCAAATGCCTTATACTTATGTAATCGAAAATCAGATTGTCTTAAAAAACGAACTACATAATTTTTTTAATAATTCTGGTATTATTACCTGGATTAATATAATATATCGGTTGCCCAGAAATCATAAACTCATTGTTACTTTTTTCTAAAGTAATAGCTCCCATATCGCCATATTCTTTATTAAAAATAATTTTTATTTGATCCGTTTGTAAAACCTGAGCTTTCAGGTTTTTGTAAGTTTCAGGCTTCCCGCTATCACTTATATAGACCAGGAGAATATTATTTATGTCTGCAATTGTTATTTCAAAACTTGTAATTAAACCGTCTTTATTTAATGCATTGAATGAATATTGTCCTTCCCAGTTTACATTTTGTTTTACATCAACTTGTTCTCTTTCATATTCTTTTAAACGTAATTCTCTTGGATCTTTAGATGAATTCCACATGATAACTACAAATGACAAATATAATGCACCACAAAGCACTACAAAAAACGTCGAAGCTATTATCTTGAAATTTAAGGTTTTTGTTTTAAATATTCGGTTTAATGCTACCAATCCTAAAATTATAATTACAATCGCACTTATAGTCATTAGTCTAGTTTATTTTTATTTACTTGATTCAGGTTAAGCTTAATATATCAGCCTTAGCAGCATCTGTTCGGTTTAAATCAGAACCGCAACTAAAATTATTATTTCTATTTTGGCATAATAGTATTTACATACTATACTTTTTTAGGATTATTGTTTTTCTATATATCACCACCTACCTCTGGTGACTAGACTGTCTTAAGAAACTAAGCTTTACCTGCCCTCCTATGGTAATTAGGCACCTGTAACCAAGTGGTATCATATATCGACCATATTAATTACTGTTTACAACAAAAAAGTTTAAGGATCTTAAGTTTAATCACATCAGGATACATTGATATCATTATATATTTATACCTTGATATCTGAGCTATAATGTAGTCTTTTCATTTTAAATTCGACGAAAGCTGTCTAATTTCATTCTTAATCTACTAAGTTCCTTTTTAACTTCTTTATACTAACTCTCTGCCGGATAGAAATAATCAGTGAAGCTCGATACTTAAGCTTATTGTGCGCAGTTCTTAATTAATAATTATTATTGACCGCTTTCAGTTTTTCTTCTGATTTTCCTTCTGCTACATAGACAGGGAATTCATCGTGATCCAAGTATTGCTTAATTAGGTTGATAAATTCGATTCCATCGTCAAGCCTTTTGAGTTTAAAGGTATGCCCCAGTGGTGCAAATAGAAACAGGGCTCCATGAAGGTGGGTATAAACCATACACTAATAGTTACGGATACCCCGCAAATGGTCCATTCTCTTTGCTTTCTTCTGGTAGAAGAAATTGATAACAATACCGAGAGCAAAATAGCCAATCCTCCAAATTCCCTCGTTTCTTCTATCCATGGCTTTGTAGCCTTCATACTTTGGACGATGTTTTCTGCATGATGTTCGGTAGCCCAGCTGATTGCCCCTGTTTTGTCAAACAGTAAGAATAAGGCATATCCTATATAAATCGTAAAGCCAATATAATACAAACCGGGTTTGAACCGGTTAGTAAAAGCTAAATAAGAGACAAGTGCACCATATAAGTAGATGCTTACCCATAAATAGGGATCTGGGTCATTGTATTGTAAGCCTGCAAATAGGATAAACAAAGTGATAAAAATGGAATTGAATATCTTCATACGAATAGGATAATTGTTCAGCGTATCCTAATGTAAGCAAAGCAAGGTTGCTTTTAATGTGAAACCCGAAAAACGAGCAAATAGAAAGTAAATGTCTCAGGAAACGAAGACTTTTGTTCCAAAAAGAGAGATATTCAATGGGTTTTAAAATTGTTTAGATTTTGGTACCTTGCAATTCAACTCTCACTCTAGAACGACGATTCTAATTGATGCGAATGAAATTGTATATCAAAAGCCTAACAGTCGTAGCACTTACAAATGGAATTACTTAAGAATTATGAAATATAGGACAATCATACTTGCTTCTTTATTTATCTTAGGATTTTCAGATAATACTAAAGCACAAATAGAGCCTTCTGCTAAAGAAATGGAGTCTTATTACCGATGGTATGTTTTAGCTGAGTGTATCTATATTGGCTTTGACAAGGATAAAGTTTTTGAGAAAGATATTACATTTTCCGTCTTAAATGATATCACGGAGTATGTAAGATTAACCTCGCATGGAAGAAAACTAGATTCACTTGTCAAAATCAAGATTCAGTCCATACCACCTTCGCAAATTGAAGATTATCAGAAGAAAAAAGCAATAATCTTGGAATCAATGAGATATTATGACAGTGAAGAATTAAAAAGACAGGTTCAAGAAATTTTGAAAAGCCCTAGGGTACCGATAAAATTAAAATGAAAGATTAGTTTAGACTAAACTTTCATTTTAAACTATACATTCTTAGTGATTGCGATCATGATTTCCCTTAAAAGGCAACTCATTCTAATATAATTAGGATGTAGAAAATATGCATCACTTTCCGATAGACCTATTAGCAATCGTCACATAAACTATATGATTATGTGCTTATCTTATATGATTTTCCCCTTTTGGTTTCAAAGGTTAGGGTAAATCCAAGATTGGATTGTGCACTTTTGAAAGTTACTCCTTCTACCTTAAATGGCTGACTTGCCCGAATAGTGCAGTTGCCGCCTACATTTGAAACTATCGTTGCTGCTTTTAATTTACCAGCATTCCATTCAATATTTACGGTAAAATTACCTTTAGCTTTTATGCCTTTTAGTGTACCATCTTTCCACGCATCAGGCAATGCAGGCAATAAGTGTATTTCATTGTTCTGGCTTTGGATCAGCATTTCAATCACACCCGCAGTACCTGCAAAATTGCCGTCAATTTGAAAAGGCGGATGCGCGTCAAAAAGATTAGGATACACCCCACCGCCACTATTGTAATTTGCATCGTTTTCTTTGGTAAGCCTTAACTGGTTTCGAAATAGTTTATAGGCATGGTTTCCGTCTAAAAGCCTGGCCCACATATTCACTTTCCAGGCCAGACTCCAACCTGTACCATCATCGCCTCTCATTTCCAGTGTTTTTCTGGCCGCATTTGCCAGGTCAGGTGTTCTCAGTGGCGAAATAGCATTTGATGGATGTAACGCATATAAATGCGACGTGTGTCTATGGTGCGGATCCTCTTCTTCAAAATCTTGGTACCACTCCTGAAGCTGACCTTTGCTACCAATTTTAAAAGGATACAGTCTTTCAGTGGCCTTTTGAACTGTATCCCTGAAATTTTGATCGATGTTTAAGACCTTCGACGCATCCATCGTGTTGGTAAATAAATCCCTGATGATACCCATATCCATGGTACTCGCGATAGTTACCGCACCCGTCTTTTTACCATTATAGTAGTACTTGTTTTCGGGTGACGTAGAAGGCATCGTAACCAGATAACCTTCTTTGTCCTTTTGAAGCCAATCTAAAGAAAATAAGGCCGCCTGCTTTATAATGGGGTACACTGATTTAAGGTATATTTTGTCGCCAGTAAATTGGTAATGCTCCCATAAGTGTCTGCTCAACCAATTTGCACCCATGTACCAGTTGGCCCACATGGGATCTCCTTTTCCAAGATCGCCGACCGGATTACTCATTGCCCATATATCAGAGTTGTGGTGTACTACCCAACCTCTTGCTCCATAATAACTCTTGGCGGTTTCAGCTCCGTTAATTGATAGGTTTTTAATCAAGTCATTTAAAGGTGAGAAAAATTCTGAAAGATTAGCGGTTTCAACTGGCCAATAATTCATTTGTACATTGATATTAGTGGTGTAATTGCTGCTCCATGGCGCGCGCAATTCTTTGTTCCAGATCCCTTGTAAGTTTGCAGGTGCATCATTAGTGCGCGATGAGGACATCAGTAAGTATCGCCCATACTGAAAAAATAATGCTTCCAGTTTCGAGTCTTTTTTACCTTTTGCATACTCTTCTAGTCTTTGATCTGTTGCGTTAGCCGATTGGTCTGCCTCCTCTGTATTGAGCTTTAAAGACACACGGCTAAAATATTTTTTAAAATCAGACAGGTGTGCCCCTAACAACTGGTTGTAGTTTTTACCTAAAGATTTAGAAAGATAATCTTTAGCTAGCTTGCGTTCATCCTTACCTTCGCTGTCCGGACATTTATCAAATCCGTTGAAACTAGTAGCTGCTGACACCAGCAGAATAATCTCTGTAGCGTTCCTAATTGAAATGCCTTTATCAATGTTGTTGGTAACAGTTCCGTCTTTTACAACTGGTTTAATGATGGTTTCGAAACGCATTCCGCGACAACCCGCAGTATCATCATAAATGATTGGCTTTTTGTTGTAGCCCACATAATTTGGATCTACGTGTGCAGGCGCTTTACCATCTAATATTATGGAATATTGATCAACCCTTCGTTTATTTTGCAGCTTACTTTTAGCATCTACAACAACAGATAGTTTGTTTGGCTGACTGGCTGTCATTCGGATTACAATGCATTGTCCGGGGGCAGATGAGAACACTTCTCTTTTGTAGGTTACACCGGATACTATAAACGTTGTGGTGGCAATTCCATTCTCAATATCTAATTCCCTACGGTAGCTTGTGGGTTTATTGGGAGCAAATTCTTGTTTTAAGATTAAATCGCCGAGTGGCATAAAACTTTCACAGTATAAGCCCTGCATCTTCTTGGTGAGCTCATAGGCTTTCGCATAATCTCCCTTGAACAATGCTTCTCTGGTAAAGGCGAGATTTTCAAAAGCATTAGGATTTGTATTTTTTGATACCGGTCCACCGCTCCAAAGCGATGCTTCATTGAGCTGAATTAGTTCTTCGTCTACTTTCCCAAAAACCATTGCACCTAGCCGGCCATTTCCAACAGGCAAGGCCTCAGTCCACATGACTGCGGGCTGAGTGTAATGAAGTTTCAAATCTTCCTGCGCACGAAGGTCTAAACTACTTACTAATACTAACAGGATTATTGGGAGTGATTTTATAAAAGAAATCATAAGTTAAAAGGGTGTTGTTTTAAGTACACGTGGTAGTTATTATGTTTCCGTCGGTTTTCCCGTCGGATTTTGGTAAAAATCGCAATCCTGTTAAGCTGGTTCGTTCGCCCAGATCTATTACCACCTGATGCGGATAGCCCGGTTTGGCACCGGTTGCCTGGCTCTGCCAGAATGTAGATCATTTGCCGATACCATACCTTTACCCCAGGTGCTAACATCTAGAAAAGTATCACCGATTTCGGTTAGGTTAAAGGTTGTGCGATTCCATGCCGGCCGGCCGGTTGTAAGCCTTTTGAACTTGGCTTTCTTTTGAAAGCTATAATCGAATCCTTGCATAGTGAAGTTCCGCAGCACGCATTACATAAGGCTTTTCGTTCAATAAAAACCCTTTCTTTCCAACGCTAAAATCACCAGCCTGTTGTTGCGCGTCAGCCTGCTGGACGATAGAAAAAATCAACAAATAAAGTGATGCAACTTTAGATAGTACATTCATAATAACCAAAAATACCACAGTATTAACAATTACACTTGACGAAATCGGACTAATACTTTGCCAGATCAGACTTTTAATAGTTTGTAACTCAGCATTATGATCAAGAGGATACTGAACCTTAGCTGTTTCAAGCGGCTAATGATTGAACGCTGATGCCTTGAGATTCGCAGTCAGCCATGACACCCTTGCCTTTGGCTAACCTTTCCTACTGCAAAGTGAGTTCAGAACTCTCAGGCTATAGCGGATCGCCATGCCCGGCGGACGCAAAAAAAGCAGCTTTAGAAGCTGCTTTTAGAATGGTGGAGAATATCGGATTCGAACCGATCACCTCTTCACTGCCAGCGAAGCGCTCTAGCCAAATGAGCTAATCCCCCTTGGCTGGCAAAAGTAGTTATTTTTGGTTAATTACAAAATGAAATCAGTTATTTATAAGTAGGATGCAACATCTGTAAGTTTTCAACGTCTTATATCCAATTCATTAATAAATGACAATTGATATATTTGACAAACCATAAGAACTAATCATGAAAAGATTCTTCTCTATACTCATTGCAGGCGCCTTTATGACTGCACATCTCAATTCTTACGCATCAAAACCTATTTCAGAAGAAAATGGTATAAGTCTTTCCTCTGCAATTAAAGGCACTATGCCTAATCAGGAAAACCGAGATGTTAAAAATTTCAATGGTTTAGCAGCAGGCGGACCAATCGAAGTGATTATAACTCTAGGAAACACTGAAAGCATCAAGTTTGAGGGTGATGCCGAGGCTATTTCTACCTTAGTTACTGAAGTTAAAGGAAACATCCTTATCATCAGACCGAAAACAAGCTGGACAAGCTGGTCCCATAAATATGAAAATAAGAAGATTATAGCAAGAGTAACTGCTAAGACGATTACAAGCTTGACAATGAGTGGCAATGGAGGTATAAAAGTCAATGGGACCATCCAGGCTGCAGAGCTTGCAACCACTTTAAGTGGCTCAGGAACAATCAACGCACATGTAGATGCAGATGAGTTGACATGTGTGGTTAGTGGGTCAGGAAGTGTAAATCTAACTGGTAAGACTGATAAGGCAAGTGTGACCGTTAGTGGCTCAGGCAAGTTTGGTGGCAAAACTCTTTCTATGAATAATCTTGACACTAGAATTAGTGGATCAGGATCAGTTAATGTTAAAGTTGAAGATAACATCAAAGCTTTAGTAAGTGGCTCAGGAAGGGTGAATTACAGTGGAAATCCAAACGTAGAGCAACGTGTGATCGGATCAGGAGGTGTAAGCAAAATATAAAGAGTGCGGAGAAGTATTTTTTTAATCATATGGAGTCTGGGTATTCTTTCTGCGAGTGCTCAGCAACTGAGTAAGTCGGCAGACAGTCTAAGGGTGGCCGGGAATATTCCTGAATTAAGCTATGCGATCTTAACTAGTGACTCCATTTTGGCTACTAATACGCTGGGTTTCCACAGGTCGACACTAAAAAACGACGATACCAAAGCCTTGCCAACAGATTATATGCACCTTGGCTCCAACACCAAAGCGATCACCGGACTCATTGCCGCATACCTTGTTGAACAAAGGAAGATCAGCTGGACGGCTAAACTTTTTGCATTATTTCCGGAATGGAGAGCTGTCGCGAATCCAGATTATTATGAAATTACGCTAGCAGACCTCTTGTCTCATCGTGCCAGGATTAAACCGTACACAAGCGGTGCGGAGTTTCAGGCATTGCCCAAATTTGCGGGCACAAAGTCTGCACAGCGAAAGTTATTTGCCTACTACCTGCTTACAAACGAGCCAGTAGCTAAGAGTTCGGAACCCTATATTTACTCCAATGCTGGCTATAGTCTAGCAGCATTGATGCTTGAACAAGCATCTGGTAAAACCTGGGAAGACCTGGTTGAGGAGGTTCTGGGAAAAAAACTTCATCTACGGTATAAATTCGGTTGGCCGAACAGGCGGGATAGCGCTCAGCCGTCAGGACATTGGATGGAAGATAAAGTGCTTACTCCACTTGATTCTAACACCTCTTATAATCTAAATCTCATAGAACCTGCGGGTGACATCAGCATGCCTCTTGCAGACTATGTGAAATTCGTTCAAATGAATCTTGCCGGTTTAGAAGGGAAAGCTGGCTTATTGAAACCGCAAACAATTAATTACTTGCATTATGGGCATCCGTCATACTCAATTGGATGGCTGAACATTAACAAAGCGGATAAACACAGCTCTGAACATGCTGGATCAGCAGGAACAGTTTATTGTTATACGCTGATTAATAAGGATAAGAATCTGGCATATGTAATTATGGCGAATAGTGCCACGGATACTGCGCTTGATTCTATATTTAAGCTGTTGGACAGCATGGTCAGGAGCGCTGAATAGTAAGGAGCGGGATCTTGAAATAAATTCAAGATGACGTGGGAAAGAATTTCAAGATCCCGCTGCTGTTATTGACTACGCCAATAGGTGTGGTTTCTCTTTATAAACTTTCCACAAGAATTCACCGAAGATCGTATTTGACCAAGCAAACCATGACCTTGTAAATTTACTTGGATCATCCATATGGAAGGACTCATGCATAAATCCTGTGCCAGCGTGACATTTCTGAAGTATCTGCAGACAAGATTTGATTTCAGCATCAGTGCTTGCAGTCAAACCTTGCATTGTAACTGCGATTGGCCAGATTCTGTCAATCCCTGTATGTGGACTACCAATGCCTTTTGCAGCTGTTCCCTGGAAATAAAAAGGGTTTTCAGAAGAGAGGATTAACTTCCGGGTATTGATATAGATTGGATCAGTACTTTTTACTGCACCCAAATATGGCAATGCTAAAAGACTAGGCACGTTTGCATCATCCATAATGTTAAAACTTCCATAACCGTTCACTTCGAAAGCGTATACTTTACCAAATTTAGGGTGTGTTACTACTGCATACTTCTGAATAGCGGCTTCCACTTCCGTTGCCAACGCTTTTAATTCCGACACAAGGGTAGCGTCTTTATGCACTGCTGTTAAAATCTCAGCAGCTTGTCTTAAGCTAACAACCGCAAAGAAGTTTGAAGGTATCAGGAAGTTGTAGATCGTAGCGTCATCACTTGGTCTGAACGCAGAGCAGATCAATCCAACCGGTTTTACCGGATATCCATAACCGCTCAGAGGGGTTGTATCGGTAGCAAACATGGTTTCGCGTTGGAAATGATATGGACCCTGTCCATTTTTACGTTGCTGCTCTTTGAATGTTTTCAGAATCACAGTAATGGCTTCTCTCCAGGTATTGTCGAAGGGTGTAGTATCTCCTGTAAGTTTCCAATACTGGTAGCTCAAACGAATTGGGTAACAAAGGGAATCAATCTCCCATTTACGTTCGTGAACTCCAGGCTTCATGTCAGTATGGTCAGTTTTCCACTCTCCTACCTTATTAGGATCACCATAGAATGCATTTGCATAAGGATCTTTGATGATGCTTTTTACCTGATGATTGACTACCCCATGTATCAGATTCTGTAGCTTTTTATCACCTTTAACTAATGGAAGGTATGGCGTTACCTGTGCTGTACTGTCGCGTAACCACATCGCATCAATATCTCCGGTAATTACATAGGTATCAGGTTTACCGTCTTTTTCTGTATAGGTAACCGTAGTATCTAATGTATTTGGGAAGCAATTTTCAAAGAGATAAGCAAGTTCTTTATTTTTAACGTTTTTGTGGAACTCAACAATTGCAGCATCTACAGATTGGCTAATAAAATGTCTCTTGGAGGCAGCGACTCTGACTACAGGAAAGTCAGGAGCTGCGGCAAAAGATACTTTGCTCGCCGCAATTCCAGCTGCTAATAACCCTGTGTTTTGTAAAAAAATTCTTCTTTTCATATTACTATTTGGTTAGAGAAAAGGGCTTATCATCAGCAGATAATCCTCTTTGCTCATTGGGTTTATTACTCATTTCTAATTTGAGAATTCCACCTTTGATCAAGTCGCTGTGGGTGATGAAATTCTTTGTATACGGTTTTCCATTTAGCGTGGCAGATTGGATGTAAACGTGATCCTTATCATTTAAGGGCGCATCTACAACGAATTTCTTTCCGTTCTCCAAATTAATGGATATTTTCTTAAACATCGGACTTCCGATCACATATTCTCCTGTCCCTGGAGTAACGCTGTAAAAACCAAGGGCACTTAATACATACCAGGAAGAAGTCTGGCCTTGATCTTCATCGCCAGGATAACCGTTTTCCGTCGCGTTATATAACTTGGTCATCACCTGCCTGGCATGAAATTGTGACTTCCAGGGTTGGTTGGCGTAATTATAGAGGTAAACCATGTGTTGGATGGGTTGATTTCCGTGAGCATATTGACCAAGGTCTGCCATCACCATTTCTGTCATCTCGTGAATCATTCCGCCATAAGTACCTACCTTGACTTTATTTGGCTCTGTAAACACTGAGTCCAGCTTTGCAGTAAAGTTTTTGTTTCCGCCCATTAAGTTGATCAATCCTTTCGTATCCTGAAACACTGACCAGTGATAATGCCAGGCATTACCTTCGGTAAAAGGCCCACCCCATTCGATTGGATCGAAATTCTTGGTCCAGGTACCATCGCTACCTTTTCCACGCATGAATTTAGTAGACGGATCGTAAACATTTTTATAATTATACATAGGCTTCTCGAAAATGTCCATGTACTTCTTATTGCCGGTCATTCTTGCTAATTCATACCCGCAATAATCATCATAAGCATATTCTAACGTTTTAGCTGTTGATTCTCTGTAATTTGGATATGGAACGTAGCCAAGCTCATTGTATTCTTTAACCCCATCACGACCGTTTGCTGGCCCCCATGGTCCTTTGTTCATCGCTTCATGGTAATAGGCATCCAGGGCTTCTTTTGGATCAAAGGTGCGAATGCCTTTTGCCCATGCATCTGCAAGAAGCGAAATGGCATGGTTACCGATCATACTCCCACCCTCACTCGGAAAGGACCACGAAGGAAGCCATTTACATTGTTTATAAGCATCGATCATTGCCTGCATGTATTGCCCATGCATTTCTGGATGCATTAAAGTATTTAATGGAAATTGAGCCCTAAACGTATCCCAAAAACCAGTATCCGTGAACATATAGCCATCGTGAACCTGGCCATCATATGGGCTGAAGTAATACGGCTTACCGTCCTTATTGATTTCGTAAAATTTTCTTGAAAAAAGACTCGCTCTAAAAAAACAAGAGTAAAAGGTTTCTTTATCAGCTTTGGTCCCACCTTCGACGGCTACGCGTCCCAATGACTTATTCCAAACCGCAGCTGCCTTTGCTTTGGTTTGTTCAAGCGTTTTATCTGCACCAAGCTCTCTGTCTAAGTTAAGCTGTGCCTGTTCAGGACTAATATAAGAAGAGGCTGTTTTAACCTGAACCTTAGTTCCGGCTTTGAATTCTATGTAAGCACCTTTGCCGCTACCTTCAGCCGATAAAGAACCGGGAAATACAATATTACTTTTATTATCCCAGGTGCCGTAAGATTGGATCGGTTGATCAAACTGGATGACGAAAAAGCTTTTCCAGTTGTTTCTGAAACCCTGTCCGTTACTCACCCATCCGGTGATCTTATTTTCTTTAGGAAAGACCGTTACACCGCTTGTACGGTTATACCCATCCAATACCAGAAAACTTTTACTTCCTTTCGGGTAACTAAACCGAAGATGTGCCCCACGTTCAGAGGGAGATATTTCAGTCGTGATTTTATTGTCGAACGTTACTTTATAATAATTAGGCTTCGCGATCTCATTAGCATGGCTGAACTTAGCTTCCCGCTTATTTTCATCTGTTTGCAACTCAGACATTGGCATTAAAGAGAAAACGGCATAGTCTCGCGTCCATGAACTGCACTGGTGGGCCTGCTGAAATCCGCGAATTTTATCTTTAAAATACTGGTATTTCCAGCCGTCTCCGTTTTTGCCTGTTTGGGGTGTCCAGGTATGCATTCCAAAAGGCAATGCCGTTGTCGGATAAGTATTTCCTCTTGTGAGCTCATGCTTGGAATTTGTGCCCTGTAATGTATTTACATAAGTAACAAGGTCTGCCTGTTGTGCGAAGGAGGTCTTCGTAAGCAGCAACAGTGCAAAAGAAAAATGCTTTAGTTTCATGTGTGTGTTTAAATCCCTATATACCTAATTAAAAGGGTTTTGGTTAGCCGGAATGTTTTGATAGCTAAACATAGGAATTTTCAGGAACTTATAAAAAAGAACAGGTGATTGTTTTTGTAACAACCACCTGCGCTTTTATTGTGAACTAAGATTCAACCTCTAGTTGTAACCTGGATTTTGGGTTAGGTTAGGATTTAAATCGCGTTGTTGTTGCGGTATAGGATATAAATTTCGTGTAGCTGTGGAAGGAGTATGATCCCACCAGGTAGCTGTAGTAAACTTGTTAAAACGAATAAGGTCCTGTCTTCTAAAACCTTCAAAGATAAATTCTCTTCCGCGCTCAGCCAGAAGTGCATCTAGTGTGAGTGAAGAAGCAGTGAAAGCAGCCGCACCTTGATCTGCCGCAGCGAATGACCTTGACCTACTATCGTTGATCAATTTTAAGGAAACGGCATCAGCCGCGCCACCGTTTTTGCGCATTAAGGCCTCTGCCTTTGCAAAATAGATCCAGGTAAGTCGATAAACGTTCCAATCTGTATTATTATAATTAGGATCAATTGCTATACCTCCTAAACCAGGAGCAGAATTTCCTAACTTATATTTATTGAAACGAACACCGCTATTTTCTTCACCCTCACTCATGGTTGAAACAGTAGAACTAGCTCTATTTTTTCGGATGTTGTCTACAAAAACCAGTGGCTGATTATTGTATTCTTCGGAACCCGTAACTGGTGCACCGGTAGTGAAATTCAGCTGCGGGCCTTCAAGTAACCATTCTTTTTTACGAAGGTCATTATCAGCGTAGGTAGTGTATACCCCTGGTACCAAAACAATACCATCGTTACCGTTACGACCGCCACCGTAGATTTCACGTTGTTTAAAGTGGTAAAACTCACCTGGCCAAGATGGTTCAAATGCAGCTACGGTATAGTTATAGGCGATGGAAAAAATAGCTTCTTTCGATAAGTCATTAGTTGTTTTAAATTGATCCTTTATATTTGGATCTAACGCCATGGTACCGTTTTGTGCGCCTCCCTGACCACTAATAACCATATCAGCAGCGGCAATACAATCGTCCCAACGTGCCGTCCCAGTCCAAACTTCAGCATTCAAATACAATTCAGTTAACATGGCATAAGCTCCTGCTTGTGACATTCGACCAACCATACCGCGTGAAAGCTTTGGCGCTGCTGCAATATTATCTTTAATTTCCTTCTCGATAAAATTAAATACTTCTACCCGTGTTGATGTCGACGGACGAAGTGGGTCAGTTGTATTTGTGGCAATAGGCAGATTTCCCCATAGGTCCATTGCTTTAAGATAGTGAAAAGCTCTTAACAACTTCAGTTCAGCCACATAAGCGTCCCTTTCTTGAGCAGTAATGCCCATCCTGCCTAAATCCGAAGAACTGATAATTTCAATTGGGGAATTACAATAACCTAATCCACCAAACAGTAATATCCAGGCCTGATTTAAGCCAGATTCATCAACGGTCCAACTGTGATAGTGAAATCTTTTCCACTTTCCACCATCCTCTCCGTGTCGCCCTTTTGTAGGCCAGGCAAGCTGATCGGCTGATAATTCAGACGCTCTCCACAAATTATCTTGTCCTGCAGGTGTTACCCAGGCATTGGCATGTGTATAAGGTCTTAAAAGTGCAGATATTACCTCATTTTTATTGGTATAGAAATCTGAAGCCAGAACGACATCATAAGCCCCTTCATCTATCTTCGTGCAACCTTGGGAAAAGCACAAGCCGGTAGCAAGTGCAGTATATATTAAGTATTTAGCTTTCATTTTTGTTAATTATTAAAATCCAACATTAAGGCCGATTAAGAAAGAACGTGAACTAGGGTAAGGCCCTCTAGTATCTAATCCTAAAACTTTACCTTCCACTTCATTTCCGATACCGTTATCAAGGATAAAATCCGGATCATTACCAGAATAACCGGTAAATGTAAATAGGTTTTGCCCTGTAGCATATACTCTTAAGTTGCTCAATGCTTTAGTTTTGAACTTAAAATTGTAACCAATCGTTACCTCGTCAATTTTCACAAAACTTCCACTTTCCAAGTAATAATCAGAATACATGTAGGTATCATTTATTTGAGCATACTTCGTAAAAGTGTCTTGGATTACGTTACCGCTCCAGGTTTTATTACCATAAGTCAAAGCGGTAGTATTCAGTACATCAAAGCCAAACTTACCTCTTAAAAATACTCTTAAATCCCAATTCTTATAGGTGAAGCTATTGGTCAATGACATATAATATTTCGGAACTGCATTACCTATCGGAGCAAGATCAGTTATACCCAAATCATTTCTAGAGTTGTTAATCTGATCGTTCAGAACAGCTTCTCCATTTCTATTGTAGAATAACCATTTGCCTTCAGGTGTAAACCCGGCAAAGCGTTTTCCGAAGAATGTTCCAATTTTCGACCCTTCGTAAGTTGTGAAGGCGTTACCTAGGTCTCCTGCACCTCCAATTCCACCTGTTTGAATAAACAAACGTTTGAATAAGCTATTTGAATAGCTATCAAGGGTATTTTTGGTAGTACTTGCTGTGAAATCAATATTCCAGTTTAACCCTTCACCTTGTAAAGCCTGATACCCTAAAGCGACTTCAATACCCTTTGAAGAAATTGTTCCTACGTTGGTAAAAATACTTTCACGAACGTAAGCTGGCTGAGGTGTATCATAATTATCTAAAAGATCCTCTGTTTTTCTATTGAACACATCGACTGAACCGCTTAATTTGTTATCAAATAAGCGAAAGTCAACTCCAATGTTCAGCTCTTTTTTCTTTTCCCAAACCAAATCAGGGTTTGGATTTCTTTGAGGTCCATAAGTTTGATAGTAATTGCCATCAGGGAAAAGGTATTTACCTCCAGTATCATATACTAAACTTGAAACATTTCTCGCCGTAGGTGCATTTCCAGTTACTCCGAACCCAGCTCTAAGCTTCAAGTAACTTACTACTTTATTATCCTTCATGAAATCTTCCTCAGAAATATTCCATCCTGCTGAAACTGCAGGAAAACTTCCCCAGCGGTTATTAGCTCCAAACCTAGCTGATCCTTCACGACGAAGAATAAACTGCGCCAGATATTTGTTGTTGTATGAATAATTTACTCTTCCAAAAAACGCGATAAGTGTATTGTCAAATTTACCACTTGCTAAAGTTGCTTTCCCTGTACCAAGAGCAGCACCTGCACCTAAGTTGTCTTCATTAAATTGATCGTTTAAAAAACCTCTATTAGATCCACTTGATGATTCTTCCATATCGTATCTATAGCTATAGCCCAGTACTGCGGTAACATCATGTTTATCAAGAAACTTCTTGTTATAGGTTAAAGTTGGTTCAACAGCGAATCTCTGCGATAAAAAGTCACCTTTGTATGCATATCCGCCACTTGGAAAATCAGAATTCTCCATAGAATCTTCACTCCGCAACATCCGATATTGTCCATCTGTATAACTATCTCTGGTAACCGATCCGAAGATGGAACCTCTTAAACCAGGAAGAATTTCGACATCCACTTTACCATCTGCAGAAGAGGTTTGTTGTTTCCTGTTATTTGTCTCCATTTCAAGACGAGCGAATTCATTAGTACTCGTTAGATCGTACCGAAATGACCCGTCAGGATTGAAGTTGGATAAGGTAGGGTTTTTAGCTGATTCACTTTCCCAGCCTCCACCACCCAAACGATTAGATTTGTTAAGGTTGGTAACAAGATTAAGTTGAACATTGACGCGATTATCAAATGCTTTCTGGTTCAAATTGAAACGAACACTATATTCTTCCCTTCCATTTTCTCTACTCAGTCCTTGTAGATCACGATAATTAACACTAGCACGATAAGTAGTTTGTTCCGTACCGCCGGCTAGCGAAAGGTTATGATTATGGGATACGTTCTGATGGTTAATTAAACCATCAAAAAAATCAGTATTAGACCCGAAATCCTCTTGTTTAATATCTCCCGAATTAACTCTGCTTCTGAATTCATCAGCAGACAGGAAGTCTGGTGGATTTTGCAAGAATTCCTTGCGGACGTATGACGAATAATTAATGGTTGGCGGACCGGGCTTTCCTTTTTTTGTAGTAATGATAATTACTCCAGCATTGGCACTTGTACCGTAAATCGCAGCTCCAGACCCATCTTTTAATATGTCTACGGAGGCAATATCATCCTGCTGTAGAAGGTCTGGATTTCCACCAGGTATTCCATCAATTACATATAGAGGTGCGCCACTTCCTTGAGTAGTTACCGCGCCTCTTAATTGAACACTAACCGTAGAGTTGGGATTTGATCCTCCGGGACGAGAGATTTGTAAACCTGCTACTTTACCCTGAATCAAATCTAGAGGGCTCCTTGCGCCACTTTGCCTAAAATCTTCCGTTCCAACATGTGCAACAGCAGAGGTAACTTCTTTAGCTGACAGGTTACCGTAACCTATAGCAACAATCTGTACATCCTCCAGCGTCTGGCCTTCCGCAGGTGCTAGCCTAATACTTAAAGGTGCTGTACCGGCACCAGCAGCTCTGCTTAATGGCGCATAACCTACATAAGTGAAGGAAATTTGCTCCGTTGGGGAAGTCGTTGCAATGGCAAACTTTCCAGTTCCATCAGTAACTGTTGTTTTATTTGATGCAGTTTTTACTCCTACACCTGGCAGAGGTAATGATTTTTCATCAACAACAATACCAGTGATCACCTTGCCCTTAGTTGTATCTTGAGGCGCTGGTGCAGCAACTGGCTGTGGCGTTGTTGTTGGCACCACTTTCTTAGTAGTGTCTTTTTTGGTTGTATCTTGTTGAAATAGATAGCTGCGTTTCAGGACACTAGCGGCAATCCCCCCGGATGCGCCAGCGTAACTCCTTAAACACAGCGTACAAGTCAAAAAGATGACTGTACTGATAAGTAGTTTAATTCTCATGGATGATTTTTGTTAAATTATGTATTGGATTAGTATTTATTCTTTGGAAGTATTCCTCAAGGTGATAGCTTACAGTTATCCAACCTTGGACCTCGACTTAAAAGTCTAAGATCAAGGCAGGTGAAGCTTTGAGAATGAGTCTAGGTGAAGGGAATGAGTAAAATCCTAATGATCGTAGGTAACGATAAGATAATTTAGGTTTTTTCTAATGACGTGGGGACCAGAAAGTTTATTCCGTTTGGTATTGAAGTTTTGTATTGCTTTCATAACATATAGGGGGATATATATTAAGTTGAAACGCAACAATGAACCGAAATGTTTCATTCAGGTGTTAAAAAAAGTTAAATAATTATGAATTATCAGGTTATCAGCACCTTATACTGAGACACTTTTAACGCCATTGAGGAATTTTACAATATGTTCTGCCGTACGGCTTGAGGCCCCGGGTTCTCCCATGATCTTTGAAAGTTCCCTATAGTCTGCTAGCATCAAAGCGCGCTCTGGCCCACTGGAAATCTCCTTTACATTTTTTGTTAGCATGAACTTATTACATTGCTCCTGAATAAGCTCAGTTACAACTTTTTTATTCATTATTAGATTAACCAGGGAGATAAACTTAATTTTTATCAGCATTCTTGCAATAGCTATGGATATTTTCCCTCCCTTGTAAACAACCACCTGTGGCACATTGAACAGGGCCGTTTCTAAAGTTGCAGTTCCTGAAGCCACAATCGAGGAATGCGCTACTGTCAACAGGTCATAAGTTTGATTAAACACCAATTTAACTTTTTCATTTCCAATGAATTTTTGATAATACGATGGACTAAATGTCGGTGCTGCTGCAATCACGAAGTTATACTCCTCAAATAGCGGAACTATTTCCAGCATTGAAGGTAGGAGGCGTTCTATTTCCTGCTTTCGACTTCCGGGTAAAAGCGCAACAACAGGCTTTTCATCAAGTCCATGTGATTCGAGAAATGAAGGATTAAATTGAAACTGTGCTATTTCATCTAATAAAGGATTACCTACGTAATTTACTTCCATTCCCCAGCGCTTGAAAAATTCAACCTCAAATGGAAGAATACAGAAGAGTTTGTCAACGTCTCTCTTAATTTTTAATACCCGTTTCTGGTTCCATGCCCATACTTTAGGTGAGATGTAATAGCAAACCTTAATTCCTTTTTGCTTTGCAAATTCCGCAATCTTCAAGTTAAAGCCCGGGAAGTCAATTAATATTAAGGTATCGGGACTGTAGCTCAAGACATCAGCCTTGCAAGCCTTCATGTTTCTAAGGATGGTTCTCAGGTTCATCAGCACTTCGGTAAAACCCATAAACGCCATCTCGGCATAATGCTTTACCAGAGTACCACCTTCCGCCAGCATCTTATCGCCGCCATAATAACGAAACTCAGCCTCTGAGTCATATTGCTTCAAAGCCTTAATTAAGTTCGCTCCGTGGAGATCTCCCGAAGCTTCGCCGGCGATTAAGTAATACTTCATTATTGATTGATCTTATAAAAGTAGAACAAAATTGCCCATAAGAAAGTCGCACTGATGACGGCTCGGCCAGTTTGCTCTTTATTTCTATTGAAAAAGTAGTGCATGAACAACGCGTTTACTGCTACCCCTGCTATAAGCAGCAAGTCGGCTTTTTCAAGATAAGCATATTTATGCATCAGGTACCAAATGATAGACAACAGTACACCAGGCACCAAAATGCCCAGACCTAAGCCTATAAAAACTGAATTAGGAAGGTTTTTAAACATTGAAAGTCCAAGAGTTCAATACTGGGATAGCATGATGAGCAGTGAGATCAAATTGGACTGGCACTACAGATACAAATCCATTTTCCAAGGCCCACACATCTGTATCTTCTCCCTTATCATTATTTTGGAAAACACCCGTTAACCAGTAGTAAGGTCTTTCGTACGGATCTTTCCGCTCATCAAACTCCTCTGCCCATTTGGCGTTGGCTTGCCTGCAGATCTTGATTCCTTTAAGATCAGAACCTTTAGGAAAATTCACATTCAATAAAGTCGCAGTTGGGAGACCATGTTCCAATACCTGTAAGGAGATTTCTTTAATGTATTTCTTAGCATGACTGAAGTCCGCTTCCTGACTAAAATCGTCTAATGAGAAACCGATGGAAGGTATGCCTTCAATTGCACCCTCAACAGCAGCAGACATGGTTCCCGAGTAAATTACATTAATAGAGTTATTCAATCCGTGGTTTACGCCAGAAACGCAAAGATCCGGCTTTTTACCTTTGAAAATCTTATTAACTGCAAGTTTTACACAGTCAACCGGCGTACCTGAACATTTGTACATCTCAACCCCTGGATATAAATCCACCCGGTCAAAACGCAATGGTTTGCCAATCGTTATTGCGTGACCCATTCCCGACTGTGGCCCGTCGGGCGCTACTACAACCACGTTTCCGATTTCCTGAACCACCTCAATCAAATTTTTAATCCCAGGAGCGGTGATACCATCGTCGTTTACGACTAAAATATTAGGTTTACCTTGCTGTTTCTTCATATAAAATTGCTCGTTTTGTTGATCGATACAAAAGTACGACAACATATAGTCAGATTTGAATATTATTTTATTGCCTAAGGCAAAAGGTAGGGCAGTTTTATCTAAGTTTGAGCATAACTTATTATAATTTTATGAAGAACAAATTACTACTCCTTGCCTGCCTTCTACTGGCAGGATCAGGGGTTATGGCGCAATCTGGTTATCAATGGAAGACAACCACGTCAGGAGGTTACACTTACAAGTATGTAACGAATGACCCTACTAAGTCACGTTTTTATACTTTAAAGAACGGACTGACGGTTATCCTTTCTCAAAACACCAAAGACCCTAATGTGGAATTCCGTATGGCGGTGAGAGCAGGCAGCAATACTGACCCACGTAATGCCACCGGCTTAGCCCATTATCTGGAACACCTTTTGTTCAAAGGGACAGACAAGTTTGGAACAATGGATTTTGCGAAAGAAAAGCCACTACTTGATAAAATAGATGCGTTATACGAGACTTATAATACGACTACTGACTCTGCAAAACGTAAGGCGATCTATGCCGAAATAGACAAAACATCAGGGTTAGCTTCAAATTATTCTATAGCAAATGAGTATGATAAAATGATGAAAGCCATTGGTGGACAGTCAACTAATGCTCATACCTGGTATGAAGAAACTGTTTACAATGAGGATTTTCCTTCTAATGCAACAGACAAATTTCTGGCATTGCAAGCGGAGCGTTTTCGCAATCCAATTTTCCGAATCTTTCATACAGAGTTAGAAGCAGTATATGAAGAGAAAAACCGCGGCTTGGATAACGACGGATGGAAACTTGATGAACAGATGTCTGAGTTGTTATTTCCAACCCATAATTACGGTCAGCAAACCACTATCGGAACGATCGAGCATTTGAAAAACCCTTCCCTTCTGGAAATCAGAAAGTATTACAACAAATACTATGTTCCAAATAATATGGCTGTGGTACTTTCAGGAGATTTCAATGCTGACGAAATGATTAAGAAGGTTGATCATTCTTTTGCATTTATGCAATCTAAGCCACTTGACCTTTACAATCCAGCTTCGGAGAAACCGTTAATATCGGTTCAAAAAGTTGATGTTTATGGGCCAAGTGCGGAAAGTGTTGAAATGTATTATAGAGGCTATGCACAAAACACCAAACAGAGCTTGATGCTGGATCTGATCTCGAGCATACTCTCAAATGGAAAAGCGGGTTTATTTGACATCAACCTAAATAAACAACAAAAGGTGCTACGTGCTAATGCGGGTTATCAGCAGATGAAAGATTATGGTGTGTTTAGTCTTACAGCCCAACCTAAACAAGGCCAAACCCTTGAGGAAGCACAAAACCTTTTGTTAGATCAAATAGCGTTGCTTAAAAAAGGAGAATTTGATGAATCTCTAATTAAAGCTACAGTTGCTAATACAAAGCTTAATCTCTTGCAGGCTTTTGATAACAATGGTTATAGGGTAGAGACGGCAACTTCAGCCTTCATCATGAATCGCGGTGTAAACTGGAACAAATCATTGAGCACGCCAGATGACATGTCAAAAATCACAAAGCAACAAGTAGTTGATTTTGCCAATACGTTCTTTAAGGCCAATTATGTTGTAGGATTTAAGCACAAAGGAGGTGACAAAAACACTTTAAAAGTAGATAAGCCACTAATTACTCCAATTAATGCTAATGCTGGCGCAACGTCGGATTTTACAAAAAGTCTATTGGCAGCACCTTCGAAGGAAATCGCTCCTAAGTTCCTTGATTATCAAAAAGACCTAAATTTTGGAAAAGTGGGAATTGCTGATGTCATTGCAGTACAAAATAAAGAAAACAGCATTTTTCGTTTATCTTATAGATTTGATATGGGCGCATGGAACTATAAGCTAGAACCTTATGCAGCGCAGTACCTCACTTTTTTGGCAACGGACAAATATTCAGCAGAAGAAATCAGCAAACAATTTTACAACATAGCCTGCAGTTATAGTTTTAATGTGAGTAATGAAACTGCCACTGTAAACATTAGTGGTTTACAAGAAAACTTCGACAAGGCAGTTTCATTAGTTGAGCACATATTTGCAAATTGTAAAGCAAATGAGCAGGCTTTGACTGAACTAAAGAGCCGTATACTGAAATCCAGAGAGAATACGAAATTGAATAAGGGCGCTATCCTTACGGGCTTAATGTCATATGCTCAATATGGTGCAGTTAATCCAACAAATTACGTGTTGACGAATGACGAAGTCAAAGCAATTACTTCAGAGCAGTTGTTATATATCCTGCATAACATTAACAACTATAAACATACCATAACGTATTATGGCCCTCAAACATTGCCTCTTTTTAGCGCTGGTTTAAGTAAGGTTCATAAGCTGCCGACTGAGTTCACTCTGGCTGCTCCTGCAAAGGCGTTTGCATATACACATAACACAACAAACCAGGTTTATTTTGCAGATTATGACATGGTTCAATCTGAAGTAAGGTGGGTACGCAATGGCGGATTGTATGACCCTACTACTTCGCCAAAAATCTCCTTATTCAACAGTTACTTTGGTGGAGGCATGGGATCGATTGTATTTCAAACGATCCGTGAATCAAAAGCTTTGGCTTATTCGACTTTTGCCTTATATTCAGCACCAGACAAGTTGGGAAGAGAGACTTCAATGATCGCCTATGTTGGAAGTCAGGCTGATAAAATGACCGATGCCGTTAATGGAATGAATGAGTTGCTGACTGATTTACCTCAAACAGACAAGTCGTTTGAAGCTTCTAAATACAATGCACTAAATGCAATAGCTACAGACAGAATAACAAAAGATGGTATTATATTTAGCTACCTCGCAGATAAAAAATTAGGCTTTGATCATGATTCAAGAATCGATCAGTTTAATGGATTGAAGCCACTAACATTTGAAGACATCAAGGCTTTCCATACAGGGAATGTTTCGGGTAAGCCATACAATTATTGTATTGTTGCCTCTGAAAAGAAAGTATCGCTTGCCGATATGCAGAAATTTGGAACGGTCAACAAACTGACCTTATCGCAAATCTTTGGATATTAATTTGATTGTAAATAGAAAAGGCTCCGGGTTTCCGGAGCCTTTTCTATTACTATGTCTTATAAACTTTTAATCCAGTCTACAACCTCATCGCGGGTTTTTCCGGTCTTCTGTTGCAGTCTTCCGTAAAGTTCCTCATCTTGTCCTTCTTCGTATTTCAGATCATCATCGGTAAAATCAGCGTATGCTTGTTTCACTTTACCTTTAACTTCATTCCACTTTCCTTTCAATTCTAACTTATCCATGTTTTTGCTTTTTTAAATTAAACATTAGCTGTTGGGTATAAAACATGATAGCATTTGAAAAGTTTTACTGGTTAGCTTTCTGAACGATCTCTTCTACAATTGTAGGGTCAAGTAATGTAGTTATGTCTCCCATGTTTGTGGTATCCCCTTCTGCTATCTTCCTTAAAATACGCCTCATAATCTTTCCGGACCTCGTTTTCGGCAAGCCAGATACAAACAAAATTTTATCCGGCTTGGCAATAGCTCCAATCACACGAGTTACGGTTTGAAGGATGTCTTTGCGGGTAAGGGTCTCATCCTCATGTGCCTTAGGAAAAATCACGAAAGCGTAGATCCCCTGACCTTTTACTTCGTGGGGATAACCGACAACAGCACTTTCAACCACTCCAGCGTGCATGTTGATTGCATTTTCTACTTCTGCCGTTCCTATCCTGTGTCCGGATACATTAATTACATCATCAACCCTTCCGGTGATTCTATAATACCCGTCTTCATCTCTTAAGCAGCCATCCCCTGTAAAGTACAAGTCGGGATAGGTCGAGAAGTAGGTTAGCTTACAACGCTCATGATCGCCATAGGTTGTCCTTAAAATTCCTGGCCAGGGAAACTTTATACAAAGGTTACCGCTGACACCGTTTCCAATCAGTTCCTTACCATTTTCATCAACTAATATAGGCTGAATCCCGGGTAATGGAAGCGTTGCAAAACCGGGCTTAGTAGGCGTAACATATGCAATTGGTGAGATCATAATACCGCCTGTTTCCGTTTGCCACCAGGTATCTACGATCGGTGCATTACCTTTGCCCACATGCTCATCGAACCAGTGCCAGGCTTCTTCATTGATTGGTTCTCCTACTGAACCCAGTACTCTTATTGTGCTCATGTCAATACCGTTCAAAGGTTCCAAGCCGAAGCTCATGAGAGACCTGATCGCAGTTGGTGCGGTATATAAGATATTTACTTTATGCTTTTCTACGATCTGCCACATACGGGAGGCGTCAGGATAAGTAGGCACGCCTTCGAACATCAGAGTTGTAGCTCCTTGTGATAGTGGCCCGTAAACGATGTAAGAGTGGCCTGTAATCCAGCCGATATCAGCGGTACAGAAAAACACTTCTTCCGGCTGATAATTAAATACGTTAGCAAAAGTATACCCTGCATAAACCATATAACCCCCAATAGTATGCACAACGCCTTTAGGCTTACCTGTGGATCCTGATGTGTATAGGATGAACAAAAGATCTTCCGCATCCATTTCCTCAGCTGGACAATCCGTATTTACAAGCTTAATTTCATCCTCCCACCAAATATCTCTGCCTTTAAGCATGGATACAGGAGTTCTGGTATGGGTAAGCACGACGACTCTTTCGACGGTTGGACAAGCGATCAACGCATCGTCAATCACTTCTTTGAGCGGTATTTGTTTACTTCCACGAAAAGCACCATCGGCGGTGATTACAATCTTACATGCTGCATCATTGATGCGATCAGCAATGGACTTCGCAGAAAATCCACCAAACACTACCGAATGCACTGCACCAATTCTAGCGCAGGCAAGCACGGCAACCGCTAGTTCTGGAACCATCGGCATATAGATACACACCCTGTCCCCTTTTTTAACATCATTTTTTTTGAGCACATTGGCGAACCTGCAAACCTGTTCGTGAAGAATCTTATAAGTTAAGGTCACGCTATCACGATGCGGATCATTTGGTTCCCAAATGATCGCAGGCTTGTCGCCATTCTTTTCCAGATGCCTGTCTAAACAATTTTCAGTGATATTCAGTTTGGCTCCTTCAAACCATTTTATTTCGGGTTCAGAAAAATTCCAGGACAGGACCTTGTCCCATTTCCTTTTCCATACAAATTGTTCGGCAATACCAGCCCAGAACTCTTCGGGTTGGTCTATACTAAACTGATAGGTTTCCTTATATTTGTCAAGTGAAGTAATCTGCATATTTGGTGTGATTTCAATCTCTAAAACTCAAACTTAGAGAAAAATGCGGTTAGTCTAAACAATATTTAGTTGAAAATAATTCAGTTGGGTTCTTGATGATTACAAATATTTTATTGATATTTGCACACTCTTAAAAAATTAAGCAGAATAACAATTAACAATATATAATAAGGCATGTCTAGAGTTTGTGATCTAACCGGAAAAATGGCAATGACAGGTTTTAATGTTTCTCACTCAAACGTTAAAACTAAGCGTAAGTTTTATCCCAACTTACAACTTCAGAAATTTTATATTCCTGATGAGGATCGTTGGATAACACTGAAAGTATCTACTTCAGCTATCAAAACCATTAATAAAATTGGTATTACAGAAGCAATTAACCGCTTCATGAAAAAAGGATTTTTGTAGAAAACATTGGTTGATGTGAATCAACCTTAACATTAAAAAAATGGCTAAAAAAGGCAACAGAGTACAAGTTATTCTAGAGTGTACAGAACATAAAACCAGTGGCATGCCTGGTATGTCTAGATATATCACTACCAAAAACCGTAAAAACACTACTGAGCGTTTAGAATTGAAAAAATTCAATCCGGTAATGAGAAAAGTAACGGTTCATAAAGAAATTAAGTAATACATTTTTCGTATTCATTAAATACAAATCTATTTAGATCATGGCAAAGAAAGTAGTTGCGACCCTGAAAACGGGTAAAGGAAAAGAATATTCGAAAGTTATCACAATGGCGAAGTCACCTAAAGGTGCTTATTCTTTCAAAGAAGTTATTGTTCATAACGATCACGTTGCTGATGCAATCGCATCTAAAAAATAATATTAATATTTTTTAATATTAAAGCCGTCCCTTTATTCTGGGAGGGCTTTTTTTGTTTTGTTATACATTATTATGGGTTTATTCGATTTTTTCAAGAAGAAAGAAACTGCTCCGGAAGCTCAAGCGGCCCTGGATAAGGGATTAGAAAAAACTAAATCAGGATTTCTTACCAAAATTACTAAAGCCGTAGCGGGTAAGTCTACGGTCGACGATGATGTTTTGGATAATCTGGAAGAGGTTCTTGTCACTTCTGATGTGGGCGTTAGTACCACCCTTAAAATAATTGATAGAATCCAGGCCCGTGTAGCTAAGGATAAATATTTATCAACTACTGAGCTTCACAACCTGCTTCGGGATGAGATCCAACTGTTACTTGCTGAGAACAACAGTAACGATTTCCGAAGTTTCGAATATGGCGGCGAGCATAAGCCATACGTTATTATGGTAGTTGGCGTTAATGGTGTAGGCAAAACAACCACCATTGGTAAACTTGCACACAAACTTAAAGCTGAAAATTTGAAGGTAGTATTGGGAGCAGCCGATACCTTCAGGGCAGCAGCGGTTGAGCAAATCAAGCTTTGGGGCGAGCGTGTCGGTGTTAGAGTGGTAGCACAGGCAATGGGATCTGATCCTGCCTCTGTTGCTTTTGACACTTTACAGTCTGCAGTAGCAAACGGTGAGGATGTGGTAATTATAGATACTGCGGGCCGATTACATAATAAAGTGGGGTTGATGAATGAGCTAGGCAAGATTAAAAATGTGATGAACAGGGTTGTTCCTGGTGCTCCACATGAGATACTTCTAGTGCTTGATGGTTCTACTGGCCAAAACGCATTTGAACAATGCAAACAATTTACAGAAGCAACGGATGTAAATGCATTGGCAATTACCAAGTTAGACGGTACTGCTAAAGGCGGTGTGGTGATTGGAATATCTGATCAGTTCAAAATCCCAGTCAAGTATATTGGCGTGGGAGAAAGTATGGATGACTTACAATTGTTCGACAAGAAGGCTTTTGTTGATAGCCTATTCAATTAAATACAAATACATATACATGAATACTAAAACAATATCTAAAATTATACCCGTTAAAAAACCCAGAGTTAACGTCATTACCCTAGGTTGTTCAAAGAACACCTATGATTCTGAAGTGTTAATGGGTCAATTGCGGGGCAATAGCATGGATGTTGTTCACGAAGCAAATAGCGTGGGTAAAGACGACATTGTAGTTATCAATACCTGTGGGTTTATAGATAATGCCAAGCAAGAATCTATTGACACTATTTTGCAGTATAGTGAGCTTAAAGAGCAAGGTAAGATATCGAAGGTGATTGTAACCGGATGCCTTTCTGAGCGATACAAACCGGAATTAGAGGCTGAGATAACTAATGTTGATGCGTTTTTTGGCACCAACGATTTAAATAACCTGCTGCATTCATTGGGCGCAAATTATAAGCATGAGCTGATTGGTGAGCGATTGCTAACTACTCCAGCTCACTTCGCATACTTTAAGATTGCTGAGGGATGTAATCGCCCCTGCTCGTTTTGTGCCATTCCATTAATGCGCGGTAAACACGTTTCCCGTGATATGCATGAGTTGGTAAATGAGGCTAAGATACTTGCAGCAAACGGAACGAAAGAACTGATACTTATCGCCCAGGATCTTACCTATTACGGCCTGGATATTTACGGAAAAAGGAACCTTGATGAATTGCTACGCAGATTATCTGACGTTCCCGGTATCGAGTGGATCAGACTACAATATGCCTATCCATCTGGATTTCCTATGGAAATACTCGATGCAATGAATGAGCGTGAAAACATCTGCAAGTACCTTGATATGCCATTACAGCATATTACCGATAATATGTTGAAATCTATGCGTCGCGGAATAACGAAGCAAAAAACGATAGATATTGTAAATCAGATAAGAGATAAGGTTCCTGGCATTGCTATGCGTACTACTCTAATTTGTGGTTATCCTGGAGAGACTCAAGAAGACTTTGAAGAAATGATGAATTGGGTAGAAGAAACACGTTTTGACCGTTTAGGTTGTTTTACTTACTCTCATGAAGAGAAAACACACGCACACAACTTGATAGATAATGTCCCGGATGAGATTAAACAGGAACGTGTAGATGCGATAATGGAAATCCAACAAGGTATCTCTTTTGATATCAATCAGGAAAAGATCGGAAATACCTATAAAGTCTTGGTTGATCGGAAAGAAGGTGAATTTTTAATTGGAAGAACTGAATTCGATTCTCCAGAGGTCGACAATGAAGTTCTAATCGATGCGATTACCGGATATGCCGCTGTAGGTAGTTTTGTTAACGTAAAAATAGATCGTGCTGAAGATTTCGATCTGTATGGACGGATTGTAAAATAAAAGCTGGATCTTACGAAGTGTAGTATATTAATTTAAATTCGTGGCAATGCAGGCTAAATACATCTCTTACAAGGAAACCAACGCTTTCTCTGCTGCCATTCTTGACTACATTAGTGGCAAAGATCAGCTGAAACCTTTTTATCAATTTAGTCCGGACTTAAATGGATTTCGGGACGCGATTGCAAAGCGAAACTTTCAAGGTGACAGAGCAACGCTGGTTGAGGTTTTGCACGATCAGTATAGTTCCATCAAAACATCGAGCAGTGTCAAAGCTAACTTGAACTTACTGGCTGATGAACGTACATTCACTATTACTACAGGCCATCAGCTGAACATTTTTACAGGTCCGCTTTACTTCATATATAAGATCGTAACTGCGATTAATCTTTCTGAGCAACTGAAGCAAGAGTTCCCGGATTTTAACTTTGTACCTGTTTATTGGATGGCTACAGAAGACCATGACTTTGAAGAGATCAATCATGTGAAACTGGAGGACAAGATGCTAACCTGGGAAAAGAAGGCAGCGGGTGCAACTGGCAAGCTTAATCCCAAAGACATAGAGGAAGTCCTCAATGCCTACAAGGGCTTTTTAGGTATAAGTGATAACGGTTTAAGTCTTTCACAGATTGTTGAAGAAGCTTACTCTCGTCATGATAATTTAACTGACGCAACTCGCGAGCTTGTAGATGCATTGTTCGGACGCTATGGGTTAGTGTGCATCGATGCTGATGAAACGGCTTTGAAAAGGCAATTTGCTCAGATCATCCAGAAGGATATCATTGAAGAAAACAGTTCTAAATACATAGCGGAAAGCAACGCTAAACTTGAAGAACTCGGATACAAACCGCAGGTTAACCCCAGAGAGATTAACTTTTTTTACATGATTGACGGTCTTCGAGAGCGAATAATAGAGGAAATGGGAAGCTATAAAGTACATCATTCCGACATTCGCTTTTCTGCAGAAGAACTAAAAGAAGAGATTAGCGATTACCCCGAGCGTTTTAGCCCTAATGTTGTCATGCGCCCTGTTTATCAGGAGTTAATTTTACCGAATCTCGCCTATATAGGAGGCGGTGCGGAAATCACTTATTGGCTGCAGCTTAAGGCAAATTTTATTCACTACAACATTGATTTCCCTGTACTGATCTTGAGGAATTCTGCACAATTCATAGATAAAAGGACGGCCCAACGAATGCATATTCTCGGCATCTCTCAACGGGATATTTTCAATGACACACTACTTCTCAAAAATGAGTGGATAAAATCCCATGTCAATATACAGTTGACTCTCAAGGATGAGGAGAGGACGCTTAACGCGTTATTCGATCAAATAAAGCTCAACGCTTATAAGATCGATAAAACACTTTCACAGTCGGTTGATGCTGCTAAAACTAGGGCATCAAGACTTATCAGTAATCTTGAGAAGAAAATGCTTAGGGCGGAAAAGAGAAAGCATACAACTTCGCTCGCACAAATTGAAAACCTAAAGGCAAAGCTATTTCCATCAGATGGTTTGCAAGAGCGTACTATGAATATCGCCCCGATGTATGTGTTATATGGCGATGAATTTATCGACTTCCTGGTTCAAAGCTTTAAGCCGCTGGACTTCCAATTTACCATCCTATTTGCTTAACTGATGACCTTTATAACCTTTCCCGAACAGCAACTTCGTGCGTTCACTAAGTCGGTTTTTCTTAAAATGGGCTGCCCTACTAATGATGCTGACCTTGCAACAGATGTTTTATTAAAGTCTGACTTAAGAGGAATTGACTCGCATGGAGTTGCTCGTCTTAGCGGGTACATCCGCTTATGGGAAAAAGAACGAATCAATCCAAAACCTAACATCAGAATAGTCCACGAGACGCCTACAACTGCCACAATAGACGGAGATGCTGGCCTTGGATTAGTTGTGGCGCCCTTTGCTATGAAAGTAGCCATCGAAAAAGCAAAAGTATACGGAAGCGGCTGGGTGGCTGTTAAAAATTCCAATCATTTCGGGATTGCAGCTTACCATTCGTTAATGGCTGTAGAACAGGATATGATTGGTATAAGCATGACCAATGCAAGCCCACTCGTTGCTCCAACTTATGCCAATGAACGCCTTTTAGGGACAAATCCAATGTGCTATGGCTTCCCTGCCGGAAAATATCCACCGGTAATCGTTGATATGGCAACGGCGGCCGCAGCTAATGGTAAGCTTGAGATTGCGCAACGTGCCAATCTTCCAATTCCCGAAGGTTGGGCACAAGATAAATCAGGAAATCCTACGACTGATCCGAATGAACTGAAAGCAGGGGGTTCCTTGTTGCCACTTGGAAGTGATAAAGAACATGGGAGTCATAAGGGCTATGGACTTAGCGCAACAGTCGATATTTTATCTGCAGTACTATCCGGCGCCAATTACGGCCCATGGGTGCCGCCATTTGTCGCATTTCTTGAGCCGTCTGCGAACCCAGTGGGTGAAGGAATTGGTCACTTCTTAGGCGCTATGCGAATAGATGGGTTTAGACCTGCACAAGACTTTAAAGATCATCTGGATAACTGGATAGAACGCTTTAAAAGCGCAAAGACGATTGATCCAGATAAGAAAGTAATCATTCCGGGAGAACCGGAGTATGCTTTTGAGATTGATCGTAAAAAAAACGGCATCCCGTTGATAGATGCCGTTGTAAACGATTTAAATGAACTCGCTTCCAAATTAGGCGTTGAAGGTTTAGTTTATTCCTCTCAATAGTCTGTTCCAGCGGATCTTTCCGAACCATGACCCATTGGTATCATAGCTCATCCAAATGAATAACGCTTTACCTACTATGTGATCTTCTGGTACAAAACCCCAATATCTTGAATCTAATGAATTGTGCCTGTTATCACCCATCATCCAGTAATAGTCCATCTTGAAAGTATAACTGCTTGCCGGCTGCCCATTGATCAGCCATCCTGTACCCGATTTCTCTACTTTGTTACCTTCATAGATCCTAATGCTCCTTTCATACAAAGGCATCGTGTTACTGTCTAACTGAACCGTCCAACCCTTTTTAGGAATTTGCACAGGACCAAAGTTGTCTACATTCCACTTTCTTTTGGCGTCAAATGGAAACACGTCTGACTCCGCTTCTCCGGAGGCTGCAGATAGTTCTCTCACCGATCCGACAAAGTCAAGCTTCTTCACCTCATTCATCATTGGCTCCGTTGCAGTAAATTTATAGGAACCATCAGATTGCGGATAAATATCCGGATAGTCGCCATTTAAATTAAAGCCCATCTCCTCGAATATGCCGAAATTGACCTCTGCACTCTTGAACTTAACTTCGTAAGTGAATTGACCGGTATTCTTCAGTTTTTCTGGCTTTCCATTAACTGATACCAAGCCATTTTTCATGGATATAATATCCCCTGCGATACCTATACATCTCTTGATGTAATTTTCTCTTTTATCAACAGGCCTGTAAATGATGGTATAAGAAGAGTTGATCTGCTTCCAGCTTGTATTTCTCACCATCCTGTAATAATCGTTATCCTGCGCTTCAACAGCTACTGTATCGCCTTGCGGATAGTTAAACACTACAACATCATTTCTTTTGATCTCTTGTAAACCAGGTAATCTCCTATACTTCCATTGAACGCCGTCCCAGTATGCCTTTGTACTTGTGGTGTATGGCATCGTATGATGCGCAAATGGAAAAGCAACCGGAGTCATTGGTATACGTGCGCCATAATTAACTTTACTTACAAATAAAAAGTCTCCTATTAACAAAGAGCGCTCCATTGATCCAGTTGGAATCGTATAGGCTTCAATAAAGAATACACGAATTATAGTAGCAGCTATTACAGCGAAAAGGATGGCATCAACCCATTCCCTGCTCTTGGTCTTTTTCTTTTTTGGCTTACCATCGTTATTCTTTTGCCAGAATTTCCAACTCATATTGTATCTTATTTAAAATTAAATATATCAGTGATATTATAAAAGCCCTGTCGGTTTTCTAACCATTCTGCGGCAACAATTGCACCTAGTGCGAAACCAGAGCGACTATGTGCAGTATGTTTAAATTCAATCTCATCAACCTCAGAGCTATAAACTACGGTGTGTGTACCAGGGATGTTCTCAATCCTATGCGATTCAATCAACAGCTCTTCTTTTTTCAAAATGTTTTCGAAGGGAGTTCCGATCAGTTCATTGACCCATTCTGTTTTGCGATCAAGGTTATCAATGATCCCTTCAGCAATCGTCATGGCCGTCCCGCTTGGTGAATCCAACTTTTGAGTATGATGAATCTCTTCTACCTGAACTTCATATGCAGGAAAGTTGTTCATTAACTTTGCCAGCATCTTATTCATATGAAAGAAAATATTAACCCCAATACTAAAGTTCGACCCATAAAGCAGCGTATTGTTACTTGTGAGGCACTCATTCTTTACTTCTTGCAACTGCCCATACCATCCAGTCGTGCCAACTACAACAGGTAAATTCGCTGTAAAACAGGCATATATATTTTCTAAGGCTGCATCAGGAGCACTGAAGTCTATAGCCACATCTGCCTTACGCAGATTGGATTCAGTTAATTCTTCTTTATTGTCACCCGCTATCTTCAACACAATTTCGTGACCTCTATCTATGGCGAAACGTTCAATGATTTGACCCATTTTACCGTATCCGAGTAAAGCTATTTTCATTATTATTCTCTGTTAATTTGTTGAAACCAAAGCTTCAGATTAAGTATCTCTTAATTGCAAAGATATTATAAAGCAAGTGTAATTCTTAATCCGGGAGATACCGGACTAAAGCCATACATGCTGCCAGTATTAAGAAGGCCTGGCCTGACCTTGAAAGTAACCTCACCAACATCGAAATATTTCAATCTTGCGTCTATGTATGCCTCAATAATATTTAAAAGGTATAGCCCTGCCATTGAGAATATAACTACCTCCCTGTTCCTTCTGGCATTATCCTTAGCTGCAACGAGGCCAGGCGAAGGGTATGCTTCATACTGACTTCCAGGCTTAGCAACTCCACCATTGGCTGCTCTGGCATTAATCTCGGCCAAAAAGTCTTTGTATTTTTTACTGTTGTCGATATAAGACAGGGTTAGCAACGTACCTCCAGTATAAATACCAGCAACCTTCAATAAACGATAAAACGTAACTCCGTTTCTAATCTGTCCAAGACCCGGAAGAATTGCTGAGCTTATCGCTGCGCGTCGCCCCTGGATCTTACCCATGTTGATGTATTTAGGTTTTAACGTGTCGGTACCAGCAGATTTCAACGTATCCAATCTATTGGTATCCGGGCGTCCAGTTGAAGGCACAGGCCGAACTTGTCCATGAACTGCAAAAGCAGTCAACATTAACAATACAAATATTAACCTATACATCACCAGTCAAGTAATTCCAGAATTCTACTTAAATCATCTTGAGAACCGAAGGGGATTTCAATTGCACCCTTTCCATTTTCAGAGACCTTAAGCTTCACCCGTGTAGAAAACTTCGAAGTAAGTTCCCTCTGCAGCTTTTGATACTCGAAAGAGATAGGCGCGGACTTTTTACCAGGTTTCGCATCCGGTATAATCCCTATGTTTCTAACCAGTTCCTCTACTTTACGTACAGAAAGGCCTTTGTCGATAATCTCATGGTGAATAAACAATTGCTGTTCCGTGCTTTCCACGCTGATCAACGCCCTTGCATGTCCCATAGATATTTTTCCGTCTCTGATGGATACCTGAATTGCCGGAGGCAACTTCAATAACCTAAGATAGTTGGTTACAGTAGACCGGTTTTTACCAACCCGTTCTCCAAGTTGCTCCTGTTTAAAATTACACTCTTCCATCATTCTCTGGAAACTTAACGCCACCTCAATCGCATTCAGGTTTTCACGTTGAATGTTCTCGATAAGCGCCATTTCCAGCATCTGTTGGTCATTCGCCAGGCGAAT
Source organism: Pedobacter sp. (assembly GCF_037719805.1). Classification (GTDB taxonomy): domain Bacteria; phylum Bacteroidota; class Bacteroidia; order Sphingobacteriales; family Sphingobacteriaceae; genus Pedobacter. The sequence continues at coordinate 393,228 of NZ_JBBJLZ010000006.1, forward strand.
ATATGCGGGGATCTCAGTTAAACCAGCCAACTTAGAAGCCCTAAGCCTCCGTTCCCCTGCAATTAACTGATAACCACCGCTATCTTTTTTCCTTACTGTTATTGGCTGAATCAGACCCTGGATTTTAATAGACTCCGACAGTTCGTTTAGTGCGACCTGATCAAATTCGGTACGCGGCTGGAAAGGATTGGTCTCGACATCATTGATGTTTACATTGCCGATACTGTTGCCGTTCTTGCTCTCTGGCTTGGTTTCCCCAGTTGGAATAACGCCACCGCTCTTAGGCAGATTAACGGCATCGGAGTCGTCCAAAAGCGCACTCAATCCCCTACCTAAACCCGTTTTTCGCTGAAAAGATGTCATCAATACTTATTTAATAATAGCTGTAGTCTCGCTTTCCAATTCTTTAACCATCCCATTCTTACGAACGATCTCTCTTGCAAGGTTCAAATAGTTTATCGCACCTTTACAATTTGCATCGTGCATAATTACTGAAACTCCATAGCTAGGCGCCTCACTTAAACGGGTATTTCGTTGAATGATCGTTTCAAAAACCAGATCCTGGAAATGCGTCCTAACTTCCTCCACAACCTGATTAGAAAGTCGCAAACGTACGTCATACATTGTTAACAAAATTCCTTCAATCTCCAACTCAGGATTTAAACGGTTCTGCACAATTTTAATTGTATTCAACAACTTACCCAGACCTTCCAGAGCGAAATACTCGCACTGGACCGGGATAATCACAGAATCAGCAGCCGTTAATGCGTTGATGGTAATCAAACCTAAAGATGGAGAGCAGTCGACGATGATAAAGTCGTACTGATCTTTGATCTTTTCCAAAACAGCTTTCATTTTATATTCCCTGTTGTTCAGGTTGATCATTTCTATTTCTGCACCTACCAGATCAATATGTGCAGGTAAAAGGTCAAGATTTGGAGTCTCCGTTTTCTGAATGGCTTCAGATGGCTCAATATCATTGATGATACATTCGTAAATGCTATTCTTAATAGCTCTTGGGTCAAATCCGATGCCTGAGGTCGAATTTGCCTGAGGGTCTGCATCAACTAATAACGTTTTATATTCCAGTACTGCTAAACTTGCGGCCAGATTGATGGATGAAGTAGTTTTACCAACACCACCTTTCTGATTTGCTAATGCAATAATTTTACTCATCTATTCTATAACTAGGTTCAATTGTTGTGTGAAGACTTGTGTTGCTCGGTATAAATGCGTAAAAAATGCTATTTTTGCGACGTTTTGGGCATTTTTACACGATCAGCTAAGATACAAAGTAAATGATAATTTCGGTACTCCGGCCACACGTGTTTTACACATCTTATTAACAATTCAAACATGGTAACCATCATTTCGGGCACTAACAGACAGGGAAGTAATACCTATAAAGTCGCTAAATATTACCAGAAAACTTTGTCATCAAAGGGGCTGGAAACCAACTTATTCAATTTGACCGATTTACCAGACACCTTGATCAGCACCGACCTTTTTGGTAAGCGAAGCGAGCAGTTTCAGGTGATACAGGATCAGGTGACCAAGACTACGAAATTCTTATTTATTATCCCTGAGTACAACGGAAGTTTCCCTGGTGTGCTTAAGACGTTCATCGATGCCTGCAACTTTCCGGAAAGCTTTTACGATAAAAAAGCAGCCTTAGTAGGCGTTTCTTCTGGTAAATATGGCAATATTCGTGGGATAGACCACTTTGCAGGCGTATGCAGCTATCTGCACCTGACTGTCTTGCCGCTTAGGCTGCACATTCCTTATATCAAAACAGAGTTTAATGACGAAGGAGATTTTTTTAAAGAGGATACTTTAAAGTTTACGAACGAACAGATGGATAAGTTTATCTCGTTTTAAAGCTGATCCAGGTTTCGCCCTCATTTCCAAAAACAAAGTACCCTGGATATAACATTTCTGCAAGATCTTCTAATGCGAGAACGGCTTGTTCTGCCGTATCCGTTACTGCGGCCTCATCATCCCACAGATACACACGGCTAAATTGCACAGCAGGCCATTCTTCTCTCAATAACGAAGGTACGATCCCCATCAGCTGAAGCACCGGATAGCCTTGTTCCGTATAAATTATTACTCTCGCGTTTATCGGATCATCTTGCAAGGATCCACCAGCTTCTTCCAGCAGAACGGTAAGATGATATGACCCCCCGTTATCTGTTTCCAGAATAGCTACAGAAACCGGGTCCATAAATTTAATCTTATGCTGTATGATGTCTACACGCTCTTGTAGGCGCTCACGCAAGTCCTCATCTCTTACCGTATCAATAAGCGTATTTAAAAAAGACATATGATTTGTTTATCCAACTTTCTTCCTAATTTGTGCAAAAATAGTATTCCTGAGCCGATGCGTTGTATTTTCCCCAATATATTTTGTGCCGTCTTGCTTACGCTTATGGTTTCCTGCGGTACTTCCCAAAAGCAATCTGATAAAAAGGTTTTCAATATGAATCTTGACCAGGGCTTAACTTCACTGGACCCGGCTTTCTCGCGTAACCAAAACGCGATGTGGATGACCAACCAGATTTTTAATGGTCTCGTACAAATTGACAGTGCCCTAAACACAGTTCCTGCAATAGCCAAAACCTGGCAAATCAGTCCTGATGGCCTCACTTATACCTTTAACTTAAGAAACGACGTTTACTTTCATGACCATCCGCTGTTTCCTAAGGGTAAGGGACGTAAAGTTGTCGCCTCTGATTTCGCTTACAGTTTTTACAGACTCATAGATCCTAAGGTCGGCTCTTCAGGCGGTTGGATCTTCAATGATAAAGTGAAAGATGCAAACAGCTTCAAAGCGTTAAATGACACGACATTTCAAGTTCATTTGACTAAGCCCTCTCCTGCTTTCATGAAGATTCTTGCTATTCAATATTGCTCGGTAGTACCCAGAGAAATCGTGGATCATTATGGGAAAGATTTTAGAAACCATCCTGTAGGTACAGGGCCGTTCAAATTCAAATACTGGAAAGAAGATGAAGTCATGGTCTTGCTTAGAAATGAGCACTACTGGGAAAAGGAAGGCCGGGTACAACTCCCCTACCTCGATGCAGTCAAAGTCAGCTTCATCAGCGACAAACAAAGTGCTTTTATGAATTTCATTAAAAAAGAACTTGACTTCTTTGATAAGGTTGACGGAAGCTACCGGGATGACATTCTCACGAAAAGCGGTAAGATGACCAATAAGTATAAGGGTAAATTCAACCTGACAAAAGGATCCTATTTATGTACTGAATACGTAGGGATTCTGGTTGACACTAACCTTGCCATGGTCAAAAACTCTCCTTTAAAATACAAGAAAGTGCGCCAGGCGATCAACTATGCGATCGACAAGCAAAAGCTCATTAAATACTTGCGCAATGGAGTTGGAATTCCCGCAACTGCAGGATTTGTTCCTAAGGGAATGCCAGGTTACGACAGCACCGCTGTAAAGGGTTATCATTACGAACCTGAGAAGGCAGCCAGATTACTTGCCGAAGCTGGATTCCCTAACGGGAAAGGCATGCCTGAAGTCACTTTGAATACCTCTACAACTTACAAAGACCTTATAGAATTTATACAGGGCGAGCTAAATGCAATTGGCATCAAGGTGAAAGTTGATGCTAGTCCTAGTGCCAGCCTCAGAGATCTGATGTCTAAAAATGAAGTTAATTTCTTTCGTGGTTCCTGGATAGCAGATTATCCCGATGCTGAAAACTACCTCGCAGTTTTTTATTCTAAAAATAAGGTTCCTAACGGACCGAACTATACTGCTTATTACAACAAGGAGTTTGATAAACTATTTGAAAAGAGTTATTACGTGAGTGACGACAAGGAGCGTTTTAAATTGTATCAGAAGATGGACAATATGGTGATGGAAAACGGCAATATGGTTCCTATTTTTTATGACCAGTCAGTCATCATGACTCAAAACAATATTAGCGGGTATGGTAACAACCCGCTAAATTTGATGATCCTCAAGACTGTTAAAAAGAATTAATTTTGTACTCCGCCCATTCCACCTTGCTGTTGCTCTTCTTTCTTTAAGTCGTCATTCTTAACTGATTTCTTCTGCACAAACTTTAATTTTCCAAAGTTGTAGCTAAAGCTTAATCCGAAAGAACGCAATGGATAATGAATATCTGTACTTTGAATCGAGTTCGCTGTATTGTTCACTGTTTTAATGTTCAGATCCCTGTTGAATGGGTTTAATACATTCAATCCAATAGTTGCTTTCTTACCCATTAAGTCTTTTTTAACCGCAGCACCGTAAAAATACATCATGTCAGTTTTTCCCTGGAAGGTCCGTTTTGGAGAGTTAATCACGCCCCAAAGCTCTGTGCTCCAACCTGCGTTAAACCGATAGGACGAACGTGCATAGACATTGTAGTTTATCAAAGTTCCTGTGTTGATATCGAGCGCATCGTTATTTACTTCGTAGGTATTCAATCCAAAATTGCTCATCAATGTCCATTTAGTGTTTGGATTATAAGATCCAAATACATTAACACCGTAAGATTCACTGGTACCGACGTTCAAATAAGATGTTAAATTCTTATTTACTCCATTCTCCACAAGCGGACGAATCGCACTTTCTATTACATTCTGAGTATTTTTATAGAAAATAGAGGCACTGATTACAGCTCCCTTGATAAAAGTAGAATAACCCATTTCTATGTTATTCGTCAACTCCGGATCAAGCTGTGGATTACCCTCAATCGGGTTGTAAATATCGCTTTCGTTTCTAAATGGATTCAAGTAGAACAAACTCGGGCGCTGTACCCTTTTGTTGTAACTTAACTTGATCGTACTCATACCTTTCAGCGTTTGAGATAGGATTAGACTAGGAAAAAGGTTGAAATAGTCATTGTCGAAATTCTGAGCATTTCCGGCTAAACCACTAATATCTGTATACTCAGCGCGTAAACCCGCTTTTGCAGTGATCTTCTTTGTCAGCTTGAAACCAAGCACACCATATGCAGAGGCTACATTCTGATCATAGTCGAAGTCTTGAGCAGCAACATCATAGTCGCTCGATATTTTTCTTGCTATGCCTTTTACACCAGTTTCAAATGTTGTTGTTTTGCTAAATGGGTACACATAGTCACTCTGCAAAGTGTATTCATTATTCTTTCCGGTATTGCTGTTAATCACAAATTGTGAAGGTAGATTGGCATTGATAAATTCGTTAGAAAAGTCACTTGTGTTTCTTCCTGAAGTAAGTTGGCCTGAAATACTAAATTCTTCACCTTTCCTTTTTGTCGTCTTCCTATAATCTGCAGTCCAGTCCACATTATTGAAGCCCATATCCATGTCTCTGATGTTGCGCGACAATACCTGGTTAATTAAGATGTCAGAGCTACCCGGCCCCCCATTAGAGAAGCTATTAAACTTCACATTGGTAGAGAAATTATTATAACCATTTAAATCGTAATCTAAACCTGCGCTACCATTATACCCAACTCGTGACCATTTCGAGAAACCAGTTTGAGAAACAGTGTTAGTCGTTCCGTTGATAGTCGAGCTATTGAAGTTATCCATTCTGGAACTTTGTGGATAGGCATGGTTAACTCCTAAGTTTGTAGTCAACGCCAACCGGCCGGACTTAACGTTTAGATTAAATGCTCCGTTATTTGAGCGAGTACCTGCAGATGTATTTACACTTCCACTCACACCTTCTGCACTAGTCTTTTTGGTAATAATGTTGATGATCCCCCCTGATCCCTCCGCATCGTACTTAGCCGACGGACTTGTGATGACCTCGACGCTTTTTATCTGCTCTGCCGGAATCATTTTCAAGGCATCAGCTACGCTGTTTGCCATAGTTCCAGAAGGTTTGCCGTTGATAAGTACCCGAACTGCACTTCCTCTAAGCTGGATGTTTCCATTCATATCTACAGAAAGCATTGGCACCTTACGCAACACATCCGTCGCATCTCCGCCAGCATTAGTGATATCATTCTCTGCATTATATACCAGCTTGTCCACTTTGTTTTCAATCATGGCCTTCTGACCAACAATTGCTACTTCTTTCAGATTGCTTTCTGTGGGGCTAATATAAATGGTGCCCAGGTTTGCATCGGGTTTTTCTGGACTTGTTTTAACACGAAGTGACTTTGTTTTATATCCAAGAAAGCCGATTGAAAGTGTATAAGTGTCTGGAGCGATGTTTTGCAACACCACTTTACCTTTTACATCAGTTACTCCACCATTTACAGATATATTTGTTGGCCCTTTGGTCAGGGCTATACTAGCATAATCTATTGGCTTTTTAGTAAGCGAGTCAAGTATTAATGCCGAGATCCGGCCGGTAACTTTTGGTTTTTGAGCCCCGGGACCTGTTGGATATTGTGCATAAGCTGAAAGTGCAATTCCCCAAACAGCAAGTAAAAGTAAAAGTTGTTTCATTTCGTTTGTTCTTGATCAATTAGTCTGCGCAAGGTCGATTATGTTACATAATTTCTAAACAGACTACTGACTATTCACCAAATTTCATCGGTGAACAAACGCTTTTTGACGGTCGCCAAAACTAATTGTAAGGATTAGAACTGATAATTGAAGTTGAAGCCTGCGTTACCTTTCTGATAACTTGGAGCAAACTGCATGCTGCCAGGCTTATTCTTGAATAACCTTCGTTTCAACGAAGGGTAAATCCAGTAAGATACTTTTGTGGAGAGAATTCCGAAACCAGCTCCAGCTACCACGTCACTAAACCAATGTGCGTTGTTGTACAAACGGAGCATTCCTGTTCCCGTTGCGAGGGCATATCCTCCAACACTATACCAGATCGATTGATCTTTATATTCCTGATGCAAAAATTCAGCAGTCATAAATGCAAACGAAGTATGCCCGGAAGGAAATGATCTGTTATCTGCGCCATTGGGTCTAAGCCGGTGTGCAAGTAGCTTGGTAACTCCCACGCTGCCACTAACCAGGCCAGCAGAGAGAAGTAACATTCCGGTCCTGTCTTTTATATTGTTCTTCGCTTTAACCCCAATTAAATCTAAGCCGTAAACAGCGATAGCTGGAACGTACCGGGTATAATTGTCTATTTTAAAAGCAAAGGTGGGATGATCTTCCTGAAGTTCAGCTTGAGTGGTATAATCGAGACTTCTAACCTCCGTGTTTCCAAGCAGTGATATTGCACCATAACTAATCAGCATGCCAGGAATTATCCAGCCGGAAGTCCTCGGCATATTCGTTTTTTCAACCGCTTTAATAGTTGACAACGAATCCGTTGGCTGCGTCTGTGCGAATGTGGGAACGGCGAAAAGTAAGAGCCACATTAAAATCGATCTCATCGATACGAAAATAAGGAAATAACTTCGCTGCTACAAAGCTTGGAACCCAATAATTATTAATGCCGCTTTCTGCAGTAATTACCGCTCCAGTTAAAATGACGATTTAAATAATTCTTCCCCCATAAACTTTCCCTTACTTGACGTTGAAAAAGCAACTGTTGCACAGCAATGGAATTACACTGGAACTTTGTTCGTTTGCCAAATAACTTATCCAGGTACTATTACTCACGCTCAACCTGTCCTCAGCTAAAAAAGAAATATAAATTTCCGGGCTTTCGTTTGTTTCGTCCGCAGCAATTGTGAAAACCTGAGTTCCGGCGGAGCGTTCCGCGGCGCTTAAATAGTATATTGAAGACTGTTTTAACGGATAAATGAGTAAGACCATTGCCCGGTCATTTCTAAAAGAAAAGTCCCGTTCTTCCACGTAATCCCAATTTATGGTCACATTGTGTTGCGTAACTATGGCTGTAGGTGAATTAGCAGCTAAAAGTTTACCTTCGCTAACGACGACTTTACGATAGTCAATTTCAAAATTAGGATAGCTTCCCTTAATGGCGTTTCGCATATTAAGGGATGTTGCAATGTTGTGTTGATTTAGTGGTGTACCCTCCATCTTGAACAAGAAGCCGAGATTGATAAATCCTGTGATGTGGTGTAGCAAATCGTTTACCAATTTAAATCGTTGTCTGGAAGCTGCTTGTCCAGCCGAACGCTTTTTCTTAGTCTTTCCGACCCTTCGAAAGACAGTTTCCCCTTTAAGCACATAACTAACGATGTTCCCTATTTTCCCGGTTGTTGCCCCGAAAGGGCCTTGAGGTAATTTTCCCATGATTATATTTGGTTTGTGATTCTGTAAGGTATCGTTAATATCCCGATGTTTCCGCATTAATACCGCATTGTTTCCGCGTTAGCGGAACCAACCCGGTACCAACGCGGTCGGAAGGGGGAACCAAGGCCCTACCAACCTAAACCTTTACACGGGCAAGTGATGACAATTTGTAAAGCTCGCCGATCAATTCTCACAGCAGTGAAATAAACCCGATTTTATAAATATTAGGAAGGCTTTGTGCACAAAGCAGAATGAGCTACGATTAAGCAGGAAAATTACTTTGCATTTTTGATTGCTAAAGGGATGAGCTTAACCTTGTAATCACGCATCGCCCCCAATGTTCCCTGTGCCTGGAGTTGCCCGGTTGTAATGAGTGTCTTAAGCATCCAGTTCAGCGTTGCATCAGATACTTCAAAATCTAATTGCACGAAAGTTTCACCAATTACCCGGGCAGATTTCTGATACTCATCTGTACAGAAAGAAATGAGCACATCGTTAATTTTTTCCAATACATTTTCTTGAAATTCACCTTTAGCATTAACCATTCTTAAGCTTTCTGTCCGCAGGGTCGCTGCTGACCAAATTTTCAAAAACCGTTCTAAATCTAAGTCAGTAGTAGCTCTAAAATGTTGCTCTAAAAGTGGGATTTGTTCAATTCTTAACACGGCTAGCGCCTTTGGAACAAACTCCCGATTATTTAGCGATTTTTGAATCGATTCTGATACAGGGACTAAAATCAATTGCTTCGCAAAGTGCTGGATTGCCGTAAAAAGTCTGCCCAAAGCTAAAAGATCAAATGAATTATCTCCAAACCAAATATGAATGACCTGGCCTTTTAAAAGCAGTTGCTTAATGGCTTCAATAGTCGCATAATCATTGACACCCTCGGCTTCAAAGTTACGGTTAAGGCAATCATCATCAATGTTTTTGAACCACTCCTTCCTGGCTAAAAAGCCTTCTGGAGTATCTAATGTTGCTATTGGGCCTATTCGATGATCATCGCCTAAGCTAAACACTTCACCTGCTAAATGTGCTGCGACAGAAAAACTTCTTTCCAAGCTGCTTTTCAAATATAGACCAAAAATTACATGAACATTCCTGGTCACATCCATCGAATTAAACGACTAAATTTACAATCCTGCCTTTAACCACGATAACCTTTTTTGGAGTTTTACCGTCTAAATACTTTTGAACGTCTTCATTCGCTAAAACAAGATCTTCAATTTCTTTGACATCAAGCGACAAGCTTAGATTCAAGTTCAACCTTGTTTTCCCGTTTACAGATATTGGGTAGCTGAACTCATCTTCTACTAGGTACTCCGGATTGAAGGTTGGATATTTAGCAAATGACAAGCTGCCTGGCTCATGACCCAATTGCGACCACAGCTCTTCACAAATATGCGGCGCATAAGATGCTAAAACGATAACCAGATCTTCTAAAACCTGACGGTTTTTGCATTTGAAATCTGTAAGCTCATTTACGGCAATCATAAAGCTAGAAACAGAGGTATTGAATGAAAAACGCTCAATATCATCCTGGACTTTCTTAATAATCTTATGCAGCGCTTTCAATTCGGCTTTCGAAGGCATGGAATCTTCTACACTGAACACCCATTGATCGTTGTGAAATAATCTCCAAAACTTACGCAAGAACTTGAACACACCTTCAATACCATTGGTATTCCAGGGCTTACTTTGCTCCAAGGGCCCTAAGAACATTTCATACATGCGCAAGGTATCGGCACCGTAATTTGCAATCAGCACATCCGGGTTAACCACGTTGAATTTGGACTTAGACATCTTCTCAACTTCAACGCCACAGACGTATTTCTCGTTCTCCAGAATAAATTCAGCTTCTGCAAACTCTGGCCTGAACAGCTTGAACTTGTCGATATTCAAAATTTCGTTCTCTACAATGTTAACGTCAACATGCAACGCAGTAGTCTTGTAATCTTTTCTTAGTCCTTGCGAAACCAACGTATTAGTGCCACGGCCATCCTCGTCTACCACGCGGTAAACAAAGTTGCTACGCCCCTGAATCATACCTTGGTTAATTAGTTTTTTGAAAGGCTCCTCTTCCTTCACATAGCCAAGATCTTTCAAAAACTTGTTCCAGTATCTGCTATAGAGCAAATGCCCTGTTGCATGTTCTGCACCACCGATGTAAAGATCCACATCTTTCCAGTACTCGATCGCTTCTTTGGAAGCAAATTCTGAACTGTTCTGAGAGTCCATATACCGGTACCAATACCAGCTGGAACCTGCCCAACCTGGCATCGTACTTAATTCATATTCAAATTGGTCTTCATAACTCCAGTTTTCAGCCCTACCTAAAGGCGGTTCGCCAGTTTCTGTCGGCAAGTATTTGTCTATCTCAGGAAGCAGTAATGGAAGCTCTTCTTCTTTAATTAGATATGGCAATCCATCTTTAAAGTATACGGGAAGTGGTTCTCCCCAATAACGCTGGCGACCAAAGATTGCGTCACGCATCCGGTAATTGATCTTTGCTTTACCAGCTCCGTTTTCCTCCAACCAAATATTTAAAGTAGAAATTGCTTCTTTATAAGTTAAGCCATTCACAAATCCAGAGTTGATATAAACACCTTCTTTTGTTGGATCGGCTTGTTGATCGATATCTTTTTGACCGTCTAAGATTTGGATGATTGGTAAGTTGAAATGTGTCGCAAACAACCAGTCGCGCTGATCGCCACTTGGCACACCCATTACTGCACCCGTTCCATACCCTGCAAGCACATAATCGGCAATCCAAAGTTGAATACGCGTGCCATCTACAGGATTAATTACATAACTTCCTGTAAAGGCCCCTGATACCGTTTTAGTATCAGCCATACGGTCGAGTTCTGATTTCTTTTTAGTCTGAGCGATGTAAGTGCTAACTGCGTCTTGCTGTTCTACAGTGGTTAATGCGGAAACCAACTCATGCTCTGGTGCTAATACCAGATAAGACACACCGAAAATAGTATCCACTCTGGTTGTGAAAACTTCTATATATTCTGGTAATCCGGCAGGAACATTATCAATCGCAAACCTTACGCTTGCACCGATGCTCTTACCAATCCAGTTGCGTTGCATTTCTTTGACCGGTTCTGGCCAATCAATGGTGTTTAGGCCTTGAAGCAAACGCTCAGCATAGGCAGAAATCCGCATGCTCCATTGCATCATTTTCTTCTGCTCAACCGGGTGGCCACCTCTTTCAGAATAGCCATCTTTAACTTCGTCATTCGCCAAAACTGTTCCCAAAGCGGCACACCAGTTTACGGTACTTTCGCGAAGGTAAGTAAGACGATACTTTAAAAGTTCAGCTTGCCGCTCTTCTTCAGACATGGTGGCCCAGTCTGTCGGCAGAAAAGAACGGACATCTTCATCACACACAGCTTTTACATCGGCACTGCCGGCGCTGTTGAACTTTTCAACCAAGGTAGTGATGTCTTCTGCACGATCCGTCTCCAGGTTATACCAGGAGTTAAAAAGTTGCATGAATATCCATTGTGTCCATTTGTAATATTCCGGATCACTGGTACGAACTTCTTTACTCCAATCGAAAGAGAACCCAATCTGGTCCAACTGCGTACGGTAGGTATTGATATTGGTATCCGTAGTTAAAGCGGGGTGCTGACCGGTTTGTATTGCATACTGCTCTGCTGGTAGTCCGAAGGAATCATATCCCATTGGGTGCAAAACATTGAATCCTTTTAGTCTTTTATAACGCGCGAAAATGTCTGAAGCAATGTAACCAAGCGGGTGACCAACGTGCAGACCAGCTCCAGATGGATAAGGAAACATATCAAGCACATAGAATTTAGGCTTTGCGCTATCTTGTTCTACTTTAAAGGTTTGATTTTGAGCCCAGTGTTTTTGCCATTTTTGCTCGATTTCTGTAAATTGGTAATCCATTAGTACTATGTTGATTAACGCTTCCGCAGCGTGGTGTAATTCTTAATAAACGGCAAAAATAAGAATTATAGATTGCTTTGGGAAAGGATTAAGAAAATAGAGAGAAGGAGCCGAATACAAAGTGACGTGGAGTTTTGTTCTCCGGGAAATTGTAAATGCCTTGTTTGCCGGAAACAAGATAAGCCACAATACAGGCGATCGCTACAAAAATTCCACAAGAAATACCAAAGAGCTCAATGGCCATGAAACAGCAGGCAATCGGTGTTTTTGCAGCAGCAGAAAAGACCGCCATGAAGCCCATGCCTGCCAACAACCCTACAGGCAGTGGTAGATATATAGACAATGCGCTGCCTAAGGTTGCGCCTATAAAAAATAGTGGAGTAACTTCTCCTCCTTTAAAACCGAACCCTAATGTGACTGCCGTAAGTAATATCTTTAGCAAAAAGTCTTGAGGTAAAGAAGGTTGCTCGAAAGATCTGACGATTTCGGGTACGCCTAGCCCAAGGTATTTGGTGCTGTCGAGTATCAGAAAAGCAAGAACTATTATTAATCCTCCGACGACTAGCCTTAACGGCGGGTACTTGATCAACTTTGAGAAACTAGAAATATAATGTGTCGATTTCACGAATAATACGGCAGCTAGTCCGAATGAAATACCAGCGATAGTACCAAGGCCCATACCTTTTAGAGAAAAGGAAGGAACCTCGGTAATGTAATAATGGGTATGGCCAACGCCCCAAAGTTCAGTAACGAGTGCACCGAGATAGGCTGCTAGTACAGCAGGGATAATCGCTTTTACCGGAAACTTCCTCATCAGCAAAACCTCTATTCCGAAGATAGCACCGGCGAGCGGTGTACCAAACACAGATGCAAAACCGGCACTTAAACCAGCAATGAGCAAAATACTCCGCTCTTCTGAATTTAGTTTAAAGGGCTTATGTAATTGATCTGCTACAGAAGCGGACATCTGCAATGCCGTTCCTTCTCTCCCAGCCGATCCTCCGAACAGATGTGTAATCAAAGTACCTCCTAAAACCAGGGGCAACATTTTTAGAGGAATAACGTCTTTTGGGTTATGAATTGAATCAAACACGAGGTTATTTCCACGCTCCACCTCTTTTCCTTTGTGGTAATAAAGCAAACCAATAATCAACCCCGCAATTGGAAGCAGATAAATTAGCCACTGATGTGATTCTCGATAATTAGTAACCCAGTTCAGCGAAGCCAAAAACAAGGCCGATAGTGTTCCGGCGGCTACTCCCACAATAATTAATAACAGTGTCCATTTTAAAATCGCTGACGAGCTGAAATATTTATCGTTTGACATTTTGCTTCAAATTAACGACATTTTCAAAGAAATGGCCTAATTAATTTCTACTATCAATAGTATGCTTTCAAATGAAAACATTTAAGCGGACCCTTACTATACTATTTGCTGCAATCCTCATTATTGCAGGTATCAATCATTTTATCAATTTCAGAATTTACAGTCCCTTTATTCCTGATTGGATGCCACTTCTACTGACCAATATTCTAGTCGGCATAGTAGAAGTCATTTTAGGTGCTGGCTTGTTATTTGAAAAATATCGTAAACCTGCTGCTACTGGTGTTGTGATGCTCATGATTATGTTTCTACCATTACATTTCATTGACGTCTTTAAAAGTCATCCCGCCATTGGTTCCATTACCCTGGCAATCATAAGACTTCCAGTGCAGTTTGTGTTGATCTACTGGGCGTGGTACATTTCTAAGCCCGGAAACCAACGTTCTTAAATTAATTTGCATTTCTTTGAAATGTTTACCCTCGTCGATCGTCTACCTTACTAAACAAAGTACATTTTTTTAACGGCCGATGCGCGAAGACAATAACAGTTACCTATTAAAAACCATACAAGATTATGGAAAAGGGCTGTTGTCGTTCATCCGTGGAAGGGTAAAAAACGATGCTGATGCACAAGATATTCTGCAGGATATCTGGTATAGTCTAAGCCTCATCGTGAATACCTCACCAGTGGAACAAACGAGTGCCTGGCTTTATAAAGTTGCCAGAAACAAAATCACCGATAAATACAGGAAGCGAACGGAAAGTTCATTGGATGATTTGTTTGAAGAAGAAGACGAATTCGATTACAGTTCCATACTCTTCTCTGACTCTACTACACCGGAAACTGAGTATCTGCGAAATCTATTCTGGAAACAATTGTTCCTGGCGCTGGACGACTTGCCTGAAGAGCAGAAACAGGTTTTTATATGGCAGGAGCTAGACGGTATTCCATTCCAGACGATTGCGGAACAAACGGGTGTGAACGTGCAAACCCTTGTTTCAAGAAAAAGGTATGCAGTGTTGCATTTGCGGGAGCGGCTAAAACAATTGTACGACGAGTTAACTGATTAATCAAGTAATTATGAAAAAGATATATTACAGAATGCCGCGGGCAGCCCGCTTCATTTTTATCCCAATTATGGCAATAGCATTCCTTTCACTGGTTAGTCTGGTGGTAATGTTGCTTTGGAATAACCTTCTACCTCAAATTATCCAAGTCGAAGCAGTAAACATTTGGCAGGCAGCAGGGATCTTCATTCTTTGCAAGCTTCTATTTGGCTTCGGACGGATGGGTGGTTTTAGGGGAGACAAGACGCACTTCAAAAATCGCATGGCGGAACGGGTAAAAACAATGACACCTGAAGAACGCGAGCGCTTTAAGGAAAAATTGGGGAGTAGAATGTTTAATTGCTGCGAAGACATCCGCAAAGGTGATGGAAAGAACACAGCAAGCAGTCAACCTGAGGTTTAACATGGGAATTATAACTAACCTAATTGCGGGCTTTTTGGAAAAGGCTACTATTTCCTATAAAACGCAGCTCAATCCTACAACTTATCATATACAGTTGCATGGTGAAGCATTAAAAAAAGCCAATTATCTACCCGGTTATTTTGTTCGTGTTTTTGTTGGCCGCGGTAAGGATCTGGCCTTTAAAGACAACCTGCGGAGCTATTCAGCATGGAAACTCAATAAACTGAATGGAACACTTGAGTTGGCAGTATGCACACATGCCGGAGGCCCAGGTTCTACATGGGCAAAGGAATGCAGAGTGGGTGATGAAGTATCTTTTACCTGGAAAAAATGCAATCTGGTGGTAGATAACTCCGCAGATAACTATCTATTTGTAGGAGACTCCGCTGCACTAGGCCACTTGTACGAAGTGCATCGGAACCTTGGTAAGGGGAAGGTGATTAAAAGTCTCATTTACGATGACAGAAAAGAAAATCTTTTTGCAGACCTGAATGGCAGCAAACCTTTTGATTTCCTTGAAATCTCCAGCACGAACGCTGTTCCAACGCTATTAAATTTACTTCCTGACACCTTAAAAGATATTTCGTCTAATACAATCGTATACATAGGCGGTGATAGTCGGGTCTGTCTTGCGCTAAGCACCCACCTCCGTAAGGAATTGAAATGGGACGCTCGCCGTATAAAAACAAAGCCTTTCTGGAACCCAACTAAAACAGGATTAGAATAAATTAAACCTATTATGATATCAATCTTTAAAACAAGCGTAGCTTCTAGTCAGGATCTAAACAAATTAACGCCCTATCTGAATTCTCTAAAAGAAGACTTAAAATGGACAATTGATTTGTTTGATTCTGATAGGATCTTACGGGTAATATCCAGCGTTAACAAAAACGAAGAAATTATCTCCGTAGTGAACAAACTCGGATATGAGTGTGAAAACTTAGAGACATTTTATTCGGAACCTTGACATCAGGATCACTGTTTATCTCTTAGCGGACAAGAAAATACTTTCTAACTGTATTTGGTGTTGATTTCTCCTCGGTTGCGGTAAACTCAAACTTATTGTCATTGATTAACGTGGGTGCACCTGCATGTAGTTTAGCCCCTATTGACATGTAAAAAGTATTACCAACGGTTACAGAATAGGTACCTGATTGAAGTGAAGGGGCTAAGTTGATTTCTACAATATCATCTTCACCGCTTTTGAATTCTACGTAGTCGTTACTTCCTCCATTTACCGTTGTAGTAGCTGAACCTGCGACAGTAGTTTCCACTTTTGCGAGTTGCCACTTACCTACCATCTTAGATTTCAAAGATTTTGTCTCGTCATCCTGTTTTTTGCAACTGGCAAAGATCAGGAGAAGGGCAGTAAAGATTAGCACTGGTTTGGTAGCTAGATTTATTCGTTTAGTCAGGGATAATTTCATATGATTACATATTTTGAGGTTAGAATAGTAACGACACAATTATGCTTTTGGTATTAAACCAGATATGACCCACGGCACAATGCTAAATAGAATGACTAATGATTAGCTGCCGCTAAATGCCATTGCAATAAAAATCAAGCCGTTATAACTCGCATGACCGAGCATGGCATAAATCAGCCCATATTTAATGCGCAAATACCCAAGCGACATACCGACAACCAACTGCGCTAAAATGTAAAGAATGAAGGAAGGGTCAGCTACTGTCAGGCCCTTTATGTTACTTAGGTGAGCGTACGCAAAAATAAAGGCCGTTAAATAAAACAACCATCCATACCATCTTTGCCATAGCAAATAACTCCGAGTCATTGACATCGATTTAAAACGCATATCACAAAGTATCGCCAGAATTATGAATGCAATGAGAAACGAAAGCTGTAGGTAGCTGTTATTGACATTTGAAATTACAATCCAAGCAAGCGAAATCGCTATAAAATAAATAGAAAGCCTTCTCTTTCGGAGTTGATATCTAAAGACGCTTTCTTCCAGAAGAGGCGCTACTACGCACAGTAAAATACCAGT
The DNA here is from genome assembly GCF_037719805.1 of Pedobacter sp. GTDB lineage: Bacteria > Bacteroidota > Bacteroidia > Sphingobacteriales > Sphingobacteriaceae > Pedobacter. Next base: position 410,086 of record NZ_JBBJLZ010000006.1, read on the forward strand.
AACCAGCAAACCGTACTGTTTAGTTAAATCTATGATTGGATATTCTTTTATGAGCTTATAGTGGAGTAGAGTACTTATAGTTCCCATCACCGCAAAAGCTATCACAAAATCGAGGATCAAGAGGGTAATAAAATCCTTCCGGAGTTCAAGTTTATTCTTGCTAAATCTTAAGAGTCTGGGTCTTTTTAGGAACTGCCAATAATTGGAGAGCGATTGATACATGTTTGTTATTTTGCTGGTTGCTATGCCAAACTTACCGAATACTCTTTTATCATTGTAAACGGATTAGCATTAACACATTTTTGATGCAGTAATAATTAACATTTAACAATTAAGCATCATGAAACAAAGTGTACTTTTTTTAGTTTGGTTAGTATCCTGTTGGTGGACTTCAGGAAGTTCAAGTGCTCAAACAGCTCCTATGAAGTTTGGTCGGCACGTCGCATTTGAATTTTTTACTAGAGATAGGTTTCTGAACGCTGAGATGCCCACCACCCTCCTTGCGCAAGATACTGCTGTCTACCAAGCACTTGACTGGCTGAATAATCCTACAGATGAGTTGCACTTTGGAAGAAAACCTGCTAGCCCTATTCTTCTCGGGAAAAAGCTCAACCCTTTACTTACCGACTATTTCACTACCCCAATAAAATCAATGTCGAAGTCGTTCGTGGGTTACATAATTTCTGATGGATCGGAAGCCATTGTAATTGCTGTTGGAATCAATAAAGACAATTACCATGAGTATGAGTATAGGGTTGTGGAGAACGATAGTACCGAAGTAATTCCTTGGAGCAAAATCCAACGTCTTGAACAAAAGTACGGCGCCAAGCAACCATATGGATTCATAGGTACATTCAAAGCCTTGGGTAAACAACTTTTGGTAGAGGTGAAAAACGTGAAAGAATACAGCATACGAGAGGGCTACTTTTAACAAATCAAGAAAAAGTACCCATATCGAGACAAAACCGAGAAATTGTTAAAGAAGCGCTCAGAAGCTTAAACTGATTTGATGACGCCAGTAGTAAACGTTATCACGAAATTGTCTACCTTGTAATTCCCAATAAAAAACACATGAGCACTCCAAACACATCAATGCAAATCGAAGTTTTTTCCGGTGAATTTTGGCAAGCATCGTTAATGCGTCAGTTACTATCGGAACATGATATATTCGCATACATTGGTAATGAGCTGTTAAGTAGCATAGATCCAGTCATTATAAGTACTACCGTGGCAAGTCATGTTACACTAAAAGTTTCTCAAGCAGATAGCCAGCGCGCGTTGGAACTGATCGAAGAATATAATAATAGTGAGCCAATCGAATAGCTTGCACTTATTTTAAAGCAATGAAAACGTTGCACTCAAAGATATAGCTAAAAACTTTGAAGTCGGCGAAGTTGGGAATGAAACACTTGACAGTGATTAGAATAGAAAAGTGTACGATTCAAAGCCGAGCCTAACTCTTAACTGTCTTTCTGAAAAAGACGATTATTGAATAATCATAGTTTTAATAAAGACGATTTTATATCTTTTTTCGACATGAAAGAGATCATAAAGGAAATTTTGGTTCAAAATCAGGAACGGGACCCTTCTATAGGGCTTAGGTACGCAACACGGGAATATCCTTGGATCTTGAAAAGATACAGGCTATTATTGGTCTTCGGCGTGTAGGTAAAACTTCAGCGATGCGATTGGCTATTGAAGAACTAAAAACGACCAGGGGGAAATTGCCCGGGCAAATTATCTATTTCAATTTTGAAGATGAGCGGGTACAATTTGAACCTCATCAACTAGATTTCATTCTACAAGCCTGGCAGGAACTCAATCCGCAAACTAGTCTGGAAAATGCATGTTCTTTTTTGACGAAGTAAATCTATCCGGAAGGTGGAATAGCTTTACCTGTACAAGTAAGCTGGACGCTCGCTGATTCAGACACAAGGAACAGAGAAATTAAAGGATTGCTTAAGGCTGCCGGTTCGGACTAATGTTTCTTTATATAAAATGTATTTTACCGTCCTTATTTGTCTATGCAAGGCTTTCTTAATTGTTGACAATTACTGTAATATCAACAAAGATCGAATTAATCAGGAACATACTCGTATGGTAATTGGTCGCCTATCCGCTTTCGCCCCCAATACCCTTGGATGAGCAATGCTTTGTAACTAAAATAATTACCTTTACTATCTATCTGCCCGTCTGTACTGAATATTGACCCTGTATCTTTAAACTGCGTAATTATTCGGTCTTTTTTTTCGAAGGAATAATTCCGGGCAGCAAGGTCTCTGTTGTAAATGGTGTAAAGTCGTCGTTTATATCTAATTCTGATGAGGTTGCTGTCAACTCGCTGGGCGAATTGCTTAGGCGCTATGGCGTCTATATTAATCACGGCAGGAAGTCTATCATTAGTCACTTTATAAGTTAAAAAGCCCTGGCTTTTGATATCACCTTTGTGTAACGATCGTAGGTAATGCATTAGTGAGCCATAGTAAGCTTCTCTCCTGCTCTCCAGCCATGTTTGCTTTTGGGCGTCTGAACCTTCCATCTCTTCGAAGATACATTCGCCATGATACTGAGTAGTTTCAAGGTATCCGTTGTATTGAAAATCCCTTAATAGGTATTTGACTGTATAGCCTAATACTGGGTTCTCTATTAATAAGAAATCGTTTGTACTGGCTCGGAGTATCTGTTTTTCAAGAGAGAAATTAAGCACCTCCAGGTTGAGTATCTTACATCTTTTCGCATTCTCGGATTCGCCAAGGAAGAACTTTTTAAAAGTGGTCAGATATTTCAGTCGCTGGCCATCGCCAGTTATTATAACTTCCTTTAAGTTTTGGGATTTGGTAGTTAGCCTAATATTCAGAACTATTGATTTGTCTTGAATCAACACCTCTTGTTTCATCGATCCGGAGCCAATCATGTTTACTACAAGTTGATACCCACCACTGGTTAATCCGGTAAAACTGTAACGGCCTTTTGCATCAGTTTGGGATATCTTCTGGGAGCCATCGATAAACACTGTAGCTGCTTCGACAGGCTCAGAATTCTCATCAAGGATAGTTCCGCTCAAGGTGAAGTGGGACTGAGCGACTGTATTGAAATGGTTAAAAAGCAGAAAAACGAGGAGAGCGTAAGTTTTCATAAAGATGAAATTAGGCATTTACTTGTTTAACATCAAGCGTTTAACTATATTAGTTAACTCTCTAGCCAAAAATTATGATTCAAATTACCGCTCTCAAAACTGGTATTCTTTGGCATCTTTTACGATACCTGCTCATATCAACGCTTGGCCTAAGCGCCGTTCAGGCTCAAAAGATCTCCACAATAGGGGTCAGTAAACTTCGGCAGGCTGCTTCAAACTTTCAAAGGGCGATGCCTCAGGAAAAAATATACCTACACACAGACAAGGACTTATACTTTGCTGGGGATACGCTTTGGTTCAAGGCTTATGTGTTGGATGCGACGTATCTCTCGGCCGCCGACAAAAGCAAAGTTCTGTTTATAGAAGTGCATGACGATAGCACAGACATCATTAGAAGAGTTTCAGTCGTTATCAAGAACGGCATAGGCAATGCTCAAATTCCTCTGACTAGAAACGCATTCCATGAGGGAGGATATACGATAAAAGCCTACACAAACTGGATGCAGAATTTTGGAAGCGCCTCTGCCTTTAGCAAGCGTATTTACATTGGTAAAATCGCTAACGATTCTTGGCTCGCGAGTTCAACAATTGATTTGAAGACTGTAAACGGGAAGGAGCAATTGACAGGCGAAGTATCGTTAAAGGATTTAGACCGCATGCCTGTAGGGTTGAGAAATCTGAATGTTATGGTGATGGATAGTAACAGGGTATTACTGGATAAAAATCTTCAAACATCCCAGGATGGTAAATTTGAACTACTAACACCTTTAACTGATTCACGACGTATCAGCAGTCTTCGAGTGGAGATTCTGGATCTCCGAAAAGATGGGACCAAACAAAGACTTCAAATTCCTTTATTCCCGAACCGGGCTGGTAAAATAGACCTGCAGTTCTTACCGGAAGGTGGTCAGCTTGTTGTGGGAGTGACAGGAGTTGTAGGTTTCAAGGCTGTTTCAGAGAGCGGAGCAGGCGTCGATGTAAGTGGGATTGTTTTTGACAGCAAAGGTAAGGAAGTTGCTGCATTTGAAAGCTTGCACAAAGGCATGGGCAATTTTAAGCTTAAACCAGTTTCTGGGGAGAAGTACCTCGCAAAACTCACTAAGCCTACAGGATCTGAGACAACTTACAAGCTTCCGGTAGTAAAGGTTTCAGGTACAACTCTTTTAGTAGAAAACGATGAACAGAGTGATTCAATAAGCGTATTTGTTAAGGCGAGTCCAGACCTTATAGTAAAAAAGCAACTGTTTTATTTAGTGGGTTCAGCGAGAGGTCTGGTCTCTTATGCCAGGCCATTGATATTGAACAGTCCGAAGGTTATTAAGATTTCGAAAAGATTGTTTCCTGGAGGAATTGCGAGAATCCTATTGCTTAAAGAGAAGATAGCAATAAACGAACGATCTGTTTTTATCGACCATCATGACAATCTTCAAATCGCTATATCAGCTGGTAAGCCATTTTACAAGTCAAGAGATAGCATTTCGCTTGAAGTGGATGTGAAGGATAAGTTTGGTAAGCCGGTAATGGGTTCATTTTCTTTGGCCGTAACCGACGACGGTCAGGTATTGCCTGATATGAAAGGTAATCATGGGATTGATGTTAGCTTATTGCTCAATTCCAACTTAAAAGGATTGATTGAAGAGCCTGGCTTTTATTTAAATAGATCCACACCTACCGCGTGGAGGGCCTTAGACAATTTGCTATTGACGCAAGGTTGGGTTGGTTACGAATGGAAGGCAGCATTTCAGCCTTTTGAACTCCCAAGGTTTGATAAGACAACTCTTAGCCTAACTAGATGGAATCACATAAAGTATATGGAATTTCCCATTGTCAAGCACTATCTAGTAGAACCATGGTTTTTTGATAGATTGCCTAAAAAGGTCCTGTTTCCTAAAGACGCAGTCGCTGGTTCCGGCAAAACTATCACCGCTACTGCCAACGTTCTTGATGAGGTAACCATAACGAATAAAAGACAATGGAAAGGTGTAGGTTTTGCAGATATAGTTTTAGACTCAAATGATATAAAAATTACTGGTGCGGAGAACGTGTATCAAATATTGAGACAGAAGCTACCGGGTATGACGATTGAACCGTATCTCTCAGCATTTTCGACAGATAAACGATATATACTTACGTGGCAAGGACGGCAGATTCACACAATCAGTGAATTGGATGGGAAATTTGATGACTTACACGTAATGATTGATGAGACGAGGCAAGGAGTTAAAGAGTTTTGGATGAGCCAGTACGTAAGTTCTTCTAAAATGATTGAGATTATGTACTCAGAACAATACACTAACAAATTTTTCCCTCTTAAGCCACCACAAACCTTCAAACCCGGAGAGCGGGCGCTGTTGTTGAAAGCTTATGCAGAAGCGGGATTGATAATGCCCAATGAAAATGGGCCGAAACCTGTAGTGGTAAGGTTTACAATTGTTAAGTCTTCATCTAACTTTTATAATGCACTATCTATGCTTTCACCTCAAAGGTACTATCAGCCAAAATACTTACCAGAGTTCGTAGAAGTCAAAAATCAGCGGTCCACAGTTCACTGGGAACCAAACATTATCACCAATAAAGATGGAAAGGCAGTGATAAGTTTTTATGCTACTGATGAAGCGGGCAATTATTCTTTGAATGTTCAAGGAGCAGATTTAATGGGCAGGTTTGGCGGTAACAGTTCTTCAATAAAAATCAAGAATTAATTAGCTTACGAAAAAAGGGTAGTGTATCTCTCTTTTAGTAACTCAATATATTTCTGTTGATACTCTTGTGATAGAAAGGACTTTCCGACCCACCCTTGAGCTTCCAACTGGAAGCTTTTGAACTTTTCGAATACCCTTCTTATTTGTTTACTGTTAAGATCGAGTCCATTGCCCAAACCTTGGAAATGTTCCAACCTAAGCTTTCGCTTTTTGCCATCAAGTGTAAGCGCCAGTTCCTCTTTATCTTCCGGATTGACAATCGCAACATTTAGCAGATCATAAGCAGGGGACAATGCCCAATTTCCTTCCCTTGCCAATAACGAGAAGTTCTTGAGATGCATATCATTATTTCCCGTTAAATAGCTGAAGATTGTGAGTTCAAAATAGGTAAGCTTGTCGAAAAGGGCACGGCTCGAGTACTGACCAATCCCTTTCCCCACTTTTTCCATGGAGCCTTTATATTTATCGAAGGCCTCCAGGACTTGATACATGTCTAACATGTGTATCTTTTCACCTTGATCTTTCCTATCAAAGCGTTTAGTGATGTAGGAAAGTTCTCCTGATTTTAAACGGATAAGACTTGACTTTGCCGTCCTTATTCCATAAGCTTCGGCTAGTCTCATAGTTACATGTTCATTTTGAGGCATTTCGGGAAACAAGGTCAATGGTGGTTTGAAAATATAGTTGCCACCGAGCGCACCAACGACTGTCAAGCGACCGCTTTTACCATCTTCTAACGCACCACTAATCACCATTGTTAAAGAGAGCTTGGGTTGCACTCCTGGAACGGCTATACTTCGCTCAACAACATCTTTTGCCAATTCATCCATTTGTGCTAAAGAATAGGAAAATTCAGGAGGTTGCTTTGTGCCAAAAAAATCAAGGCTACAACTGCTATGAAAATCACCTTCCAGTTCATTAAGAGTATCGTAACAATAAAGACATTTCCTATTCATCGTTTCCATTTATACGTTGAACACTCACAGCGCCGATACAATTCTGACAACAGGCGAGTAAGAGACCCATCCTGTCGTTCGGGTTAATCTTCCAACTTTGTGATGCAATATTCAAAAGCCATCCTTCAGGTATTAAGCCTTCAAAGAAAGGAAAAAGTCTTTTTTCTAAATACACTCCTTCTTTGACAGGCATTGAAAATGTAATAAACAGATTGGGATAATGAGCTATGTAATCGGCATTATATTGAAAAGTATATTCTCCGTCATCAGTTTCAGTAAGTATCCCCGCCAATAAGTGCTGATAAAATATTTCTGCCTTTCTCATTATAAATAACCTTGATCGGTTTTAGTTAGTGACACCGGTGCAAGCGTATATCCAAACATCTTTAGTACCTGATTTATACTTGAAAGATTTAAGTTCTCCTTTCCTTGTTCAATTTTTCTGATCACAGTTAGCGCAACTCCGGCCCGGTCAGCAAATTCTTCCTGCGTTAACTTTTCTTCTTTTCTCTTTTCCTTTATAAACTGCGACAAGTGTTTCATTATATGCAATTACGCGTATTTAATATTCAAATGCAAAAGTATATGTAAAAAGATATAATAAGTTAGATATTCTAAGATTTATATGTAATTAGATATAAATAATAGCTGATTTGTGATCAGATTCATTAGGAATAAAGTTTGGAAAGCGGTTAATCACCGCTATGGAGATTATTTCTATATTTATCTTTTCCAAGCTAACCATTATGATGTATTTCAACTTCAAGAACAGAACTATAGTTCTATTGTCTTTGTCGCTTTATTTGACTGCTTTTTCTACAAACGCACAGGAGAAGGCAAAACCCGTATTCAAAGATGGGGAAGCGCAGGTTGTAGCCTTGTTTGATACTCCCGACAAATGGATCCGCCATGATCTTTGGGTAGAAACCACATTTGATACGGATGGTAATGGGAAACTTGATCGGATGCACGTGGATGTAACCAGACCTTTTCAGACCGAAACTGAAGGTTTAAAACTTCCTGTCATTTATGAGAGTAGTCCGTATTATGCGGGAACAGCCGCCGATGTTCCGGGGTTATTTTGGGATGTAAAGCATGAAGTCGGTGAGAAACCTCCTATAGCCAGGGTTCACCCAAGCGTCATACGAACGGGAAAGCGTCCAATAATCTCAAACTCTCTGATTAGGGAGTGGGTAAAAAGAGGATTCATCATTGTGCACTCTTCATCACCAGGAACGGGGCTTTCACAAGGATCACCAACTGTTGGAGGCATCAACGAATCGCTAGCTCCGAAGGCAGTAATCGAGTGGCTATCTGGTAAGGACAATGGGTATACATCTGCTGATGGAAATGAAAAAATTAAGGCCTTTTGGAGTACAGGGAGTGTAGGCATGACCGGCACTTCTTACAACGGTACACTTCCTTTAGCAGCGGCGACTACCGGTGTTGAAGGTCTGAAAGCCATTATTCCTGTTGCACCCAATACTTCGTACTACCACTATTACCGCTCAAACGGGCTGATCAGAAACCCGGGTGGATATTTAGGCGAGGATATCGATGTATTGTATGATTTTATACATAGTGGAGCTGAGGATAAACGAGCATATTCTGACAGCACCGTGAGAGATAGAGAGATGGCAAAAGGAATGGATCGCGTTACCGGAGATTATAACAGTTTCTGGGCAGGAAGAGATTATCTAAACGCAATGAAACCAATGAAAGCCGCCTTGCTTATGTCCCACGGATTTAATGACTGGAACGTGATGCCCGAGCACAGCTACCGTATTTACAAAGCGGCCGAGGCGAAAGGTTTGCCTGTTCAAATCTATTATCACCAGGGCGAGCATGGCGGACCACCACCCATGAAAATGATGAACAGGTGGTTTACGCGATATCTTTTCGGCATTGATAATGGTGTAGAAAAGGATCCCAAAGCATGGATCGTTAGAGAGAAAGATGGGAATGCTAACCCTACTCCTTACGCTGATTACCCTAATCCTGCAGCGGAAGATGTCAAAATTTATATTTCTGCTGGTGGGACAAGCCAAGGAAAGCTTGTTTTGGCTAAGCCTGCGAAACAGACTTCTGAGAAGTTAGTTGACGACGTTGCGTTTTCGGGAAGTGAGTTAGCTAAAGCTGAGACATCAGATCACCGTTTGCTTTACGTTAGTCCTATATTAAAAAAGTCGCTGCATTTATCAGGACTTACGCAGGTTACGGTGAAACTTTCGAGTAGCAAACCAGCAGCGAACTTTTCAGTTTGGTTGGTTGCATTGCCATGGACTGAAGGTGCGGGTACAAAGTTGATGGATAACGTAATCACGCGTGGTTGGGCAGATCCTCAAAACAGCAAGTCTATTAGCAAAAGTAGTCCCCTGGTACCCGGTAAGTTTTACGATTTAAAGTTTAACCTTCAACCCGACGACCAGATCATTCCGGCAGGTAAGCAGATCGGGCTAATGATTTTTTCAAGCGATAAAGAATTTACGCTTTGGCCGAAAGCAGGAACAGAAGTAACCATTGATTTGAATGGAACAACATTGACCATACCTGTTGTAGGAGGCTTAGTTGCGTTGGAAAAGGCAATGAAATAGTTTAATCATTCAAAACCACTGGCAAGAAGTCATTTAAGAATTACCAAGTGGCTGAAATTGTGATCACTTTTTTAAGGTCAGGGTCATTTTGTAAATCGTTTGTTATTATGAAACATCGTCATCTGTTTATCCGGTAGATATTTGAAACCAACTGTACGAGTCGGTAACTATCAGTAACTCATCTATTAAGTATTTCAAAATCATCTGCCAAATATTTGCGGATCATAATCAATGGTCGAGCTTTCTGAACGACAAACCTACGGACATTGTCGCGTTAAATAATGTTAAATGCTTCGTTTTAAAATCAGATAAAGGGTATATAATGTAATTTAGTTGCTTATATTTTTTTATTTTCGCAGAACATAATTTACTGTACATGGAAGAATTTGAAGTAAGTGATGCTTCTAAGAAGACAAAAACCATTTATATCTCGACAATCTTTAGTATTGCGTTGGTTTTATTGATGCTTGGAATGCTCGGTCTTATATTGGTACACGCCAAGAACCTTTCCAACTATGTGAAGGAGAATATTGTGCTTAATATCATTGTCGATGAAGGTGCAAAAGATACTGATGTGCTGCAGTTCCAAAAGGAATTAAACGCCAATCCCGCTGTAAAGAACACTCAATATGTCAATAAGGAAATGGCTGCAAGAAACCTTACCGCTGATCTAGGGGAAGATTTCGTTAACTTTTTAGGTTACAACCCGCTTCTCTCTACTGTTGACGTGTATCTAAAAGCTGATTTTGCTAATGCAAAAGGGATTGATGCACTCAAAGCGAGTATCGCTAAAAATCCTGTTGTTAAGGAAGTGATTTATCAGAGTTCGCTTATCGATATGGTTAATAATAACATTAATACCATCGGTTTGATTATCCTGGGTTTTGCAGCCATCTTACTTATCATCTCCGTAGCACTAATTAATAATACGATTAGATTAGCTATTTATTCCCAGCGCTTTCTTATTAAGAGTATGCAATTGGTGGGTGCAACACGTGCATTTATTCGTAAGCCCTTCATTTTGCTGGCCGCTTTGCATGGGCTGATTGCAGCGTTTATAGCCATATTAATACTTTTAGGCCTTTTGTATTATGCGCAAAGAGAGATTCCTGAAATTGTCATTCTTAGAAATTATACTGAGTTCGGAATTGTACTCTTAAGCCTGGTTGGCATTGGAATTTTTATTACTGCAATAAGCACTTCGTTTGCCGTTGGAAAATATTTACGCCTTAAAATTTACGACCTTTACAGATAATGATCGAGAAAAAATCAGCTCCTGCAACGCAGGATGCAAATTCAGAACTGGTATTTACCAAGAAAAATTATCAACTTTTGTTGATTAGCATTGCGATAGTAGTTGTCGGCTTCGTCTTAATGATGGGAACCACCGACATCTATGATTTTAGAAAGACCTTACTTGCACCAATGGTGGTATTGTTCGGATTCGGATTCGGTGTATACGCCATCTTAAAGAAGTAATATTTAATGGATTACTTACAGGCGTTAATCCTTGCAATAATTGAAGGATTAACTGAATTTTTACCGGTATCGTCCACAGGGCATATGGTAATCGCGAGCTCTTTCATGGGTATAGGTGATGATGATTTTGTTAAATTATATGAGGTAGCTATCCAGTTAGGAGCAATCCTTGCAGTTGTAGTACTATATTGGAAAAAGTTCTTCGACTTTAGTAAATGGCAGTTTTATCTTAAGCTAATCATTGCAGTGATACCTGCTCTGATCTTTGGCAAGCTATTAAATGACTTTATTGACGACAAACTTGGCAACCCGATATTTATAGCCATTGTATTGTTAGTTGGAGGTATTATATTATTATTTATTGATAAGTTGTTCAAGACTCCTGAAATAAGCGAAGAAGCGAATATCACTAACCTTTCAGCCTTTAAAATAGGATGTTTTCAGGTTCTTGCAATTGTTTTCCCTGGATTGAGCCGAAGTGCAGCTACCATCATCGGAGGTATGCAACAGAAGCTAACCAGACATGCTGCTGCTGAATTCTCTTTCTTTTTAGCAGTGCCTACGATGTGTGCTGCGACCGGCTATAAGCTACTACAAGGTTATGAATTGTTAAATACAGACAATATAAAGCTGTTGCTATTTGGTAATTTGATCGCCTTTATCGTAGCGATAATTGCCATTAAATCTTTCATTGGTTTTCTTTCTAAACACGGTTTCTGGATGTTTGGATGGTATAGAATCGTAGTAGGTATTGTAATTCTGGCACTTTACTTTGCTGGCATCGAAATGAACGTATCATAATGACAGATCAACAAAGTAACGCTCATCTTGAGATAGCCTTCCCTGATTTTAAGTTTGCAGAAGGTGAGCTTCTATTGATTAATAAACCTTACAAGTGGACTAGTTTCGATGTAGTTGGTAAGATCAGAAACTCATTGAAACCATTGAAACTCAAGGTTGGTCACGCCGGTACGTTAGATCCGCTGGCGACTGGACTTTTGATCTTATGTACGGGCAAGTTGACGAAGCAAATAGACACTTTTCAGGCTGAAGAAAAAGAATACACCGGAACAATGGTACTTGGCGCTACAACTCCTTCATTTGATATGGAAACTGTGGTTGAAGAGGAATTTCCTCTGGATGGCCTTGAAGATGATCAGATTTACGCTGCGACCAAAGCTTTTACTGGGGATATTCAACAGTATCCTCCTGCTCATTCTGCCGTAAAGGTAAATGGAGAACGCTTGTATGTAAAGGCTAGAAGAGGGGAGGAAACAGAACTGCGTTTGCGGTTTGTTAGCGTTCCAGTATTTGAAATCACTCGCATTGACTTACCTGAAGTAGATTTCCGGATCGTTTGTAGTAAAGGAACTTACATCAGATCATTGGTTTCAGATTTCGGGAAAGCCCTTAATAACGGCGCCTACCTTTCAAAACTTACCAGGACACGAAGTGGAAGTTTTCTGCTGGAAAACGCATTTGAAGTCTCTGATCTAGTAGCACACCTCCGTAGCAAGCGAGAAGAGCAATCCAGTTCAAATTCTTTAAGCTAGAACCAATGCAAAAGCACCTCAATAACAAGGCGCGGTATTTAAGAGATGTTTTGTTAGTTGCGGCCGGCATCACCTCTGCTTGCTTTGGATTGAAAAGCTTTTTAATGCCTAATGATTTCATCGATGGTGGCGTGACCGGAATTTCCCTGCTGGTAAGCCGGCTAACAGGACTGGAATTATCTTATCTAATAGTTGCTATTAATATTCCTTTCATTATCCTCGGTTTTAAACAGATAGGAAAAGGTTTTGCCATAAAGACCGCAATAGCGATCTCTTTGTTAGCCATATCGTTATTGGTTATCCCGTTTCAACCAGTTACGCACGATAAGTTACTAATTGCTGTATTTGGCGGCTTATTCCTTGGAGCGGGGATTGGGTTTGCTATGAGAGGCGGTTGTGTTATTGATGGTACAGAAGTGCTGGCACTTTATATCAGCAGAAATAGCATACTAACAGTAGGCAATATCATTCTGGTGCTTAACATTCTCATCTTCGGAGTAGTTGCAATATTTCTAGATCTTGTGACAGCAATGTATTCAATTCTTACCTATTTGTCTGCTTCGAAGACCATAGACTTCGTGGTTAATGGACTTGAGCAATATACTGGGGTTACTATCATTTCTGAAAAGAATGACGAAATCAAGCAGTTTATTATAGACAAAATGAAGCGCGGAGTTACTATCTACAAAGGTGAAGGTGGTTACGGCGTTAAGAAAGATATTGACATCGTTTACACCGTTGTCACAAAGTTAGAAATGAGTAAATTGCAAGGAGAGATTAGGCAGATCGATCCGGATGCATTTGTAGTGCAACAGCAAATCGCCGATATAAAAGGCGGTGTAGTAAAGAGACAATCTATACATTAAACCTGGCCCTTTGAAAATATATAACCACTTTTCCGAATTCAAAAAGCTAGACAATGCCGTTGTTACAATCGGCACATTTGATGGCGTGCATTTCGGACATCAAAAGATTATCAGACGTTTATGTGAATTGGCAAAATCGACTGGTGGGGAAAGTGTTATTCTCACTTTTTTCCCTCATCCCAGACTGATTATTGATCCTGAAAATCAACAGCTAAAGATGATTAATACCATCGAAGAAAAAGCTAAGATTCTGGCTGCTCTGGGTGTGGATCATCTCATAATCACTCCTTTTACACGTGATTTCTCTAATTTAAGTCCGTCGGAATATATTAAAGAAATACTAATCGACACAATTGGAGTAAAACACACTATTGTGGGCTATGACCATAGGTTCGGCAAGGATCGGCAGGGCAGTATGGCCGACCTCCAAAAGTTTGCGAGCATTTATGGCTTCGAGATTGAAGAGATTCCAGAGCAGGACATTAATGATGTTGCAGTTAGTTCAACGAAGATCCGCACTGCTTTACTTGATGGCGATGTGGCTTTGGCGTCAAGCTACCTCGGGTATAATTTTTCAATTCATGGGCGGGTGATTAAAGGCGATAAAATTGGTCGGACAATTGGATTCCCAACTGCTAATATTTTTGTTGAAGAGACTTATAAACTGATTCCATCTGATGGAATTTATGCGGTAACGGTGGAGCTGAGCGGGGTTACTTACAAAGGGATGGCTTACATAGGTCAGCGACCTACAATAAATGGCATGACCAGAAACATTGAAGTAAATATTTTCGATTTTGATCAAGAAATATATGGTCAGCTGATCACAATGAACTTCCTCAAATTCTTGCGTCATGATGTAAAGTTTACTGGATTAGACGCGCTAAAGGATCAGTTGCATGCAGATAAGCTGGCTACGATGAAATTCTTCGAGGAGTCAGTCTAAACGAAGAAAGTGCCTTTAAATAGTGAAAAAGCGGGTTTTTTTCTTATATTAGCGAATACCCTCAAACATAACTATGCACTTACCCGACTTAATAGCCGATTTAGGACTTATTTTAGCCGCAGCCGGAATCACCACGCTGATCTTTAAAAAGATAAATCAACCACTGGTATTAGGTTACATTTTGGCGGGTGTTTTAGTAGGTCCATATCTAGACTTTCTCCCATCAGTCAGTGACAGTAAAAGCATTAACATCTGGGGAGAAATTGGTGTTATTTTCCTTTTATTCAGCCTGGGTTTAGAGTTTAGCTTCAAGAAACTTGTTAAGGTTGGGGGATCGGCCTCCATAACAGCTATTGTGAAAGTCGGCTTTTTGATCCTTGGTGGATATGGTATGGGAAAGTTGCTAGGGTGGTCTGACATGGATGGCCTTTTTTTCGGAGGTATCCTTTCGATCTCCTCCACTATGATTACGATCAAGGCCTTCGAGGAGCTTGGCGTAAAACATAAGAAGTTCGCCGGCCTTGTTTTTGGAGTACTTATTGTGGAGGATTTGGTGGCCATTTTATTGTTAGTGCTGTTCTCTACCTTGGCGGTCAGCCAGCAATCTGCTGGATCTGAGATGTTATTTTCCATCCTAAAGCTTGCATTCTTTTTGGTACTGTGGTTTTTGGGCGGCATTTTTCTTATTCCTACTTTCCTGAAGGTTACGAAACCTTTGATGAATGACGAAACCATGTTGGTGGTATCCTTAGCACTTTGTTTGGTGATGGTGATGTTGGCAGTGAAAGTTGGCTTCTCCCCTGCTCTGGGTGCGTTTATTATGGGCTCAATACTTGCTGAGACAACTCAGGCAGAACGTATAGAACATTTAACAAAGTCGGTTAAGGATCTTTTTTCCGCAGTATTCTTTGTTTCGGTTGGAATGCTTATAGATCCGGCAATGCTAGTTAAGCATGCAGGACCAATTGCACTTGCTGTGTTTGTGATCATCTTAGGTAAAGTAATTTTCACAGTACTCGGTGCGTTATTGGCAGGACAACCATTGAAAACGTCAGTACAGGCAGGGATGAGTCTGGCCCAGATTGGGGAGTTTTCCTTTATCATCGCCACCTTAGGTGTTACGTTGAAAGTTACCAGTGACTTTTTATATCCTATTGCCGTTGCGTCAGCGGCGGTAACGACCTTCACCACCCCTTACCTAATTAAACTAGCAGATCCATTTTATATTTTTCTTCAAAGGATCTTACCTAAAAGCTGGCAGGACGCGATTGGCAGATATAGTACGGGCACAGAAGGCATTACAAAACTAAGCGACTGGAAAATATTATTAAGCGCTTATGTGTTCAATACAATTATTCATTCGGTCATTATCATAGCAATCATTTTTCTTGCCTACCGATATCTTCACCCTTTTATACATGGTAACATTGCATCCGGTATCAATGGAACTATAATTAGTGTAGTTTTATCTTTTATACTAATGGCGCCATTTTTATGGGCGCTGTCAATCAGAAGAATTAAGCGAACGGCTTATTCACATCTTTGGCTTAATAAAAAATACACACGCGGGCCTCTCATCTCAATCGAGGTATTCAGAATAGCATTAGGCGTATTATATGTTGGCTTTCTGATGTATGAATTTTTCGACACCGCCATCGCTGCGATCATTGCACTGGGGCTTATCATATTGGGAATGATTATTTTTTCGAGAAAGCTGCAGTCCTTTTATGACCAGTTGGAAAAGCGCTTCTTGTTGAACCTGAACGCCAGGGAAGCACAAAACAGGCAGCCTGAAATCTTACCCTGGGACACTCACCTTGCTGAAATGATAGTTGCTCCGGAATCAGCCCTGGTCGGCAAAACGCTAATGGAACTTTCAGTACGTGAAAAGTTTGGTGTCAACATTGCCCTCATTGAGCGTGGTAAAGTCATGATACCAACGCCGGGAAGAGACGATAGGCTTTATCCTAATGACAAGTTATTGGTAATAGGTACCGATGATCAACTAGCGGCTATTAAAGAGTTGTTTGAAGGCGGTATGGCTGCAAATGCAGAGTCTAGTTTTCCAAAGGAGGATATGTCTTTACAAAAAGTAATCATTAACAGCAGTTCGCCCGTCTTTAATCAAAGTATACGTACTTCAGGGATCAGGGAGACCACTCAAGGCCTTGTTGTTGGTATTGAACGTGCAGGGGAGCGGATTTTGAATCCAGACTCTAATCTGATCTTTGAAAACGGAGATGTGGTTTGGATTGTTGGAAACAACAAAAAGATACCTAATTTGTTAAAGTAGCTAACGCTATAGATTTCATGAAGGTAGACCAGGAAAAAAGCGAGTTTTTAGATGAGATGCTTAGTCATTGGCTGGAAGAAAAACTGCTAACGGAAGAGGACATTAAAAAACTTAAAAGCAGTTATGAGACAAAAACGTTTGACTGGAGGCGTTTGGCTCAGTATTCTTTTTGGATAGCCATGGCCTGCGGCGTGATCTCTTTAGGTGCGCTGCTGATTGATGATAAAATTCTAAACTATCTCAAATTTATATTTGACGCTTCTGATGTTCTGATCAGCATAATTTCTGCTATAGCAGCAGTATTAATTTACTACTTCGCTTTTAAAAGGAAAAAATCTATGTCGCATCAGGTGTTCAGTAACGAAGCACTTGTGTTTAGCGGCATTATGCTTACAGCTAATGCCATCGCGTACCTTGGGAAAGCTATTGACAACGGCAATTCGCATTTTTCGTTGTTGATACTGGCGTCTGTTTTCATTTATGGCGTTCTGGCATATGTGTTCCAGTCCAGACTAATCTGGGCATTTGTATTGTTATCCCTTGGTGCCTGGTTTGGAACGGAAACTGGCTACCTTTCCAGATGGTCATGGTATTTCATAGGAATGAACTACCCATTAAGATTTGTGTTTTTTGGCGCAATAATAACGGCGCTCTCCTTTTTAATGCGTCGAAGCGAGAAATTGAGTCTATTCTATCAGACCAATTACATCTGCGGGATGGTTTATTTATTTGTTTCGCTTTGGCTGCTCTCTGTATTTGGCAATTTTGGAACGTTGGAGGAATGGTATAGCGTTAGACAGTTAAGTCTTTTCTACTGGGGAATTATATCAGCTGCCGTCTCCCTAGGCAGTATTTTTGTTGGATTGAAATACAGAGACGATGTTGCACGCGAGTTTGGTATTACTTTTCTTTTCTTAAATCTTTACACACGTTATTTTGAATACTTCTGGGACAGCTGGAATAAGGCATTATTCTTTTGCGTACTTGCAGTATCATTTTGGCTGATTGGAAGAAAGGCAGAAAAGATTTGGAATGTAGAGTTTTTGAAGCGCTAAGCTATTTGATGAGGTGGATGTAAACTACCTTAACAAGATGATATGCGGAAAGCGCAAAAAATAGAAGTGCAATTCCTTTACTTACTTTATAGCTGCTTAGCGCAAACTTCTCCTGAACGAACTGTGCAAATCTGGCAAAGCCATACAAGGCTAGGGCTGCCCCTATCCCTGATCCGATACTGAAAACGGAAAGAGAAAGGTAGCCGATACTGATCCACTCATGCGAAATGAGGTATGTCCCCACAAACAACCAATAGGGAATCTGCATGGGATTGATTACTCCCAATAGTAACCCGTAACGGATGCTGTCTTTCTTTGAATAGTCTGCTTTAGGCATTTCCTTGCGTGACCGCCAAGTGATAACACCTAAAACACCAAACATTAGAATCATGACCACGTCTATGATATCTCCAAGTTTGATCTCACTCGAGAGCCATTGTACGAAGCGCATCACACCGAAAGTAAACAAGACTTCAACCGAAGCAAAGGCAACGATAAAATAAAGCGCTTGCTTTATACCACGCGTGATCGTGATTTGTACAACGGTTAGATTGATATTTCCCGGTGGGATGTATCCAATCAGATTTAATATCACACCTAGAAAGAGAGTTAAAAACAACATTTCCGAAGATACATTTATTTCAAATGGGCTTTTAAATACTTAGCAGTATAAGAAGCTTTTACTTTCACTAAATCTTCAGGTAAACCTTCAAACACTACATTACCACCATTGTCTCCGCCTTCAGGTCCGATATCAATAATCCAGTCAGCGGATTTAATCATGTCCATATTGTGCTCAATTACCAGAATGGTGTTGCCTTGCTCTATAAGTGTATTTAAAGCAATCAATAACTTTTTGATATCATGAAAATGGAGACCAGTAGTGGGCTCATCGAAGATGAACACAGTTTTGTTAGCGTTATTACCTTTAATTAAAAATGATGCAAGTTTTATACGCTGAGCTTCACCTCCAGACAAGGTATTGGATGACTGACCCAAATGGACGTAACCAAGACCTACATCAACAAGTGGCTGTAGTTTATTGAGGATCTTTGACTCGCTTTTAAAGAATGCTACTGCTTCTTCAATAGTGAGGTCTAGTATATCTGCAACGTTCTTATCCTGATACGTAACATCAAGAACTTGCTGCTTGAATCTTCTTCCTCCGCAGGTTTCGCATGGCAAGTAAATATCTGCCATAAATTGCATCTCTATTTTGACTTCACCTTCACCCTGACAAACGTCGCAGCGACCACCTTCAACATTGAATGAGAAGGCTGCCGGTTTTAGACCAGATGCTTTGGAAGCAGGTAAAGCGGAGAAAAGGGCTCTAATATCGTCCCAGGCCTTTACGTAAGTTACAGGGTTTGATCTGGACGATCTTCCAATAGGATTCTGATCAACCATCTCCACCTGACTCACCAGGTCATAATTGCCGAAAATACCATCATAGGCGCCGGTTTGTTCTCCCGAGTAATTTCCGATAGCCTTTTGAAGCGCAGGATATAGGATCTTTTTAATCAGGCTGGTTTTTCCGGATCCAGACACGCCACTTACTACAGTAAACACTCCTAAAGGAAACTTTACATCTACGTTTTTGAGGTTATTTTCCCGAGCACCTTTTACTAAAATATGATCTGTCCATGCTCTTCGCCTACCAGGAACGGAAATTTGCTCTTTACCCGAAAGGTATTTACCGGTTAAACTATTTTTATCTTTGATAATCTGATCGTAGGTGCCACTAAATACAAGATTACCACCGTGAGTGCCGGCTTCCGGGCCGATGTCAATGATATGATCAGCTGCCCTCATCATTTCCTCCTCATGTTCAACGACAATAACCGTATTGCCCACGTTCCTAAGGGAGATGAGAACTTCGATAAGCTTATTGGTATCCCTTGGGTGGAGGCCAATACTAGGTTCGTCAAGGACGTATATTGACCCAACCAGGCTACTGCCTAGTGAAGTTGCAAGATTGATTCTTTGAGACTCACCGCCGGATAATGTATTTGATAATCTATTAAGTGTTAAGTATCCCAGACCTACGTTATTAAGAAAAAGAACTCTGGTAGAGATTTCAGCTAGTAAACGTTTAGCGATCTTTTCTTCTGTACTGCTGAGCTCAAGGTTGCTAAAAAAGTCAAGTATCGTTGATAATGGCATGAGCACTATGTCGATAATTGATTTGTTGTTGATCTTAACGTAAGAAGCGTCTTTTCTTAAACGGGAACCTTTACAATCCGGGCAGATGGTTTTGCCGCGGTAGCGAGATAACATTACTCTATACTGGATCTTATAGGTCTGCTCTTCAAGTTCTTTAAAGAAAGCGTCTAAGCCAGCAAAATATTTATTACCAGTCCAAATGAGGCGTTGCTGTTCTTCTGTTAGCTCTGAAAATGGTCTGTGAATAGGGAAGTCAAATTTAGTAGATACCTTAATAAATTTGTTTAACCATTCCCGCATCTTTTCACCTCTCCACGGAGCGATAGCATTGTCGAACACGCTTTTGCTTTTATCGGGAATAACAAGATCTTCATCTATTCCGATTACGTTACCATAGCCTTCGCAACGCTTGCATGCACCATATGGATTATTGAAACTGAAAAAGTTTGGTGTTGGCTCTTCAAAGCGAATCTCATCGAGTTCGAAACGATCACAAAAGTGCTTAAGCTTACTTTCAAACTCTACATAACAATCACCTTTACCCTCAAAAAAAGCAGTCTGAACAGAATCGGCGGTACGACTTAATGTTTCCTCATCGTCGCTGACCACGATGCGGTCTATCAGAATCTTAACTGTAAACTCATCTTTAAGCTCGAAGTCTTCGAAGGATTCATCCTCAAGAATAGATTCTATTTTTTGGATCTTATCTTGATAGGAGATCCTTAAGAAGCCCTTTTGGAGCAAGACTGCTAGTTCTTCCTTTATTGATCTATTGTTGTGAGGAAATAATGGACAATAGACTGTTGAGGTACTATCAGTTCCAAGGCTGAGGATGTAATCGACCACAGTGGTCACCGTATCGCGCTTTACAACACTACCAGATACGGGTGAATAGGTTTTACCAATTCTTGAAAACAGTAATTTAAGGTAATCATAAACTTCTGTAGATGTGCCTACGGTAGATCTTGGATTGGAGGTTATGACCTTTTGCTCAATGGCAATGGCGGGTGCAATCCCTTTGATGTAATCTACATCGGGCTTATTCATCCGCCCCATAAACTGTCTGGCATAGGAGGAAAGACTTTCTACATATCGCCGCTGACCTTCAGCATATAAGGTATCAAAAGCTAAGGACGATTTGCCGGAGCCAGACATCCCTGTAATGACAACAAGACGATTTTTGGGGATGGCGACGTCAATGTTTTTAAGGTTGTGAACCCTTGCACCTTTAATAATTATATGTTTGTGAGGATCTTTCTCTATTTCTTTACTCATTAATTTCACGATAGAAGATTGCAAATATACCGCAAAATAAGGATATGAAGATTTGAAAGGATGGGCTAAAATAATCCCATCAGGGAAGATTTAATATTATTTAACATTTTTTATAGTGGAATATGATAAAAAAATGCTTCTTTTGAATTAATAACTGTTTAATCTTTTCACCCCACTAATCTTTAATAGGAGAAACCGATATCGAATCAAACATCTACTAAGTATTTTTTTAGCAAACAGCAAGGGAATTTAGTAAGGGACTTCTATGAAATTACAACATTATAACGATCAGGATCTGATAAAATTATACCTCAACGGCGAAGAGTCTGTTTTGGAAGAACTTTTACGCAGACATAAGTCAAAAATTTACACTTCTATATATTTATTAGTGAAAGACCAGTACCTGGCAGAAGACATCTTTCAAGACGCTTTTATAAAAGTAATCAACACACTCAGATCCGGCAAATACAATGAAGAGGGTAAGTTTTTACCTTGGGTAATGCGGATTGCTCATAATTTAGTTATCGATTACTTTAGACGGGAGAAAAGAGCGCCGATCATTACAAGTGCCGATGGCACAGATGTTTTTAACACGCTTCAATTTCTTGAGGAGAGCGCTGAGGACAGGATTTTACGTGAACAAACGCATTTAGATCTGCGATCTATGATTAGACTACTTCCAGAAGACCAAAAAGAAGTTCTGATCATGCGACATTATGCCGATTTAAGCTTTAAAGAAATTGCTGATTTAACGGGTGTTAGTATTAATACAGCGTTAGGGAGAATGAGATATGCCCTGAGTAATTTGCGAAAAATGATGAAAGTAAAAGAAGTTTCATAAAAACTAGTAAGAATCTGAAAAAATTATTGTAAGTATAAAATAAATTATAATCAGTAGCGTTGTAATAGAAATTTACACCCAGTTATTGCTTATGATGGAAACCTCTACTTCAGTTAATCAGTTCAATTACGAAAAATCAATGATGGAAACTTCTATAGAAGATATAGATACATCTGATTTAGCCTTCTACGAAACGATCAAGCTTTCACTTGATGCTTTAAGTAAAAACCCCTCGGATGAGACCATCTCGAAAATTTTAGCTTACTCAAAGAAGAAGTAATTTATTAAAGATTTAAGGTCAGTTGAAATGATTGCGAATACGCTCATTTTGACTGACCTTTTTGGTTACATACTTTTTATATATGTTTGCTGATGCTCAAAAAAGAACGGTATAAGCTCTTTGTTAACCATTTTGCAGCGCGTCAGCCTGATGCGGAAACAGAACTGCACTACGACAATCCTTATCAACTGCTTGTGGCAGTTATACTTTCGGCACAATGCACAGACAAGCGTATTAATCTATTAACACCTGCTTTATTTCAACGTTTTCCGAACGCTAAAGCGCTTTCAGAGGTAACACCTGATTTAGTATACGATTACATTCGAAGTGTAAGCTATCCTAATAATAAGGCAAAGCATTTGGTAGGGATGGCTAAGATGCTGGTGGAAGAGTTTAACAGTGAGATCCCTTCTGACGTTAACGAATTACAGAAGCTCCCAGGTGTTGGAAGGAAAACTGCAAACGTTATTGCTTCTGTTATATATAATGCACCGGCTATGGCGGTAGATACTCACGTTTTCCGAGTAGCAAATAGAATTGGGTTATCCAGTGGCAAAACACCTTTGGCTGTGGAAAAGGAGTTGGTAATGAATTTACCGGAAGACACAATTTACATCGCACATCATTGGCTGATACTACATGGTAGGTATGTTTGTGTAGCGAGATCGCCGAAATGTAGCATCTGTGAAATTACAACCTTTTGTAAGTACTTCCAAAAAGCATATAAAATAACTAATATATTTAGCGTTACGGGTGGATAACAAAATTATATTTTACATTTTCTTTCGCTAATCTAAAATATAACGTATATTTGCTAATATAGTTAGCACATGATTAAGAAATACCAAATAATATGAGCGCAGGCGCAGATAAGTTAAAAGCATTACAACTTACACTTGATAAGTTGGAAAAATCATATGGCAAGGGTGCTGTTATGAAACTAGGCGATAATGCTGTGGAGCCTATCGAATCAATTTCTACAGGATCGATTAGCCTTGACATTGCATTGGGCATAGGTGGTGTACCTAAAGGTCGTGTAATCGAAATCTATGGTCCGGAATCATCAGGTAAAACAACTTTAGCTACCCACATTATTGCTGAGGCTCAGAAAAAAGGTGGTATTGCTGCCTTTATTGATGCAGAACATGCTTTTGATAAAGGTTACGCTAAAAAGTTGGGCGTTGATGTTGACAACTTGTTAATTGCACAGCCAGACAATGGTGAGCAGGCATTAGAGATTGCTGACAACCTGATCAGGTCTGGAGCGATAGATGTTATTGTAATTGACTCCGTTGCCGCCCTTGTGCCTAAAGCTGAGATTGAGGGGGAGATGGGAGACTCAAAAATGGGATTACATGCCCGTTTGATGTCTCAGGCTCTTCGTAAGTTAACAGGTACCATTGCGAAAACAGGATGTTGCTGTATATTTATTAACCAGTTGCGGGAGAAAATTGGCGTGATGTTCGGAAATCCGGAAACTACCACCGGAGGTAACGCATTGAAGTTTTATGCTTCAGTTCGTTTGGACATCAGAAGAACTTCACAAATTAAAGATTCTGATGAGGTTGCAGGTAACCGTGTTAAGGTCAAGATTGTCAAAAATAAGGTTGCTCCTCCTTTCCGTATTGCGGAATTCGATATTATGTTTGGAGAAGGTATCTCTAAAACCGGTGAGATCATCGATCTAGGCGTTGATTTCAATATCATCAAGAAAGCCGGGTCATGGTTCTCCTATGGTGATACTAAACTGGGACAAGGACGTGATGCGGTTAAGCAATTGCTAATGGATAATCCTGAGCTTTCGGAAGAAATTGAAGCCAAGATCAGAGCTGAAGTTTCAGGGGAAAAATTGGAAGCAAAGTAAGATTCTATATTTTTATAGAAAAGGGGCAAGCCGAGTGGATTGCCCCTTTTTTTATGTTCAAAACTGCGATCTTGAACTTACCTATAACTTGGTGTCTGAGATTTACCGTTTAAGGTTGGATTAGTTTCCAGGAAGGCACTGTCATATTTAACGATGGTATAGATCGCTACAACCGCCATAAACACCAACACAGCCAGTCCTAAATAATTCTTATTTCTATCTTTTTTAATAACCCAGATTAGAAATACAATCAGCGGTATCAACATCAGACCGAAAAACACAAAACTCATTACGCTCATAATAATTATAATTAGATTAAAACTCCATTCTGGACAACGGTGCGACGTCTTGCTGCACAAAGTCCTGATCAATATATTTAAAGTGTGCTGCCATCGCAATCATCGCTGCATTGTCTGTACAATATTCAAAGCCAGGAATATAAACCTTCCAGTTTTGTTCTGCGGCCATAGACTGCAAGCTAGCGCGTAACCCTGAATTTGCGGACACGCCCCCTGCTATGGCAATCTCTGAGATTCCCAATTGAATGGCAGCTTTTTTAAGCTTTGTCAAGAGGATATTAATGATACTATATTGTACAGAAGCGCAAATATCGTTCAAATTTTCAGCTACAAAATTAGGGTTGTCCTTTTCTTGTGCCCTTATGAAGTATAAAATCGAGGTCTTAAAACCGCTAAAGCTGTAATCGAAATCTTTAATCTGAGGGATTGCAAACTTATAAGCCAAAGAATTTCCTAATCCTGCATGTTTATCGACTAATGGTCCTCCTGGATAAGGAAGCCCTAGTATCTTCGCGGTCTTATCGAAAGCCTCGCCGGCAGCATCGTCTAGTGTCTCTCCTACTATTTCCATTTCGGAGTAGCTTTTCACCAACACGATCTGTGTATGACCTCCCGAAACAGTAAGGCATAAGAAAGGAAATGTGGGTTTTGGATCATCGATAAAATGAGCCAGGATATGCGCATGCATATGATTGACTGCAATTAAAGGCAGACCGAGTGCAAGGGCAAAGGACTTCGCAAAAGAAACACCAACCAGGAGTGATCCCAGAAGGCCCGGACCACGTGTAAATGCAACTGCATTAAGATCCTTTTTGTTAACTTTAGCGTCGGATAAAGCCTGATGAATTACGGGAACAATATTTTGTTGATGAACTCTCGAGGCAAGCTCAGGAATGACCCCTCCATAATTTTGATGAATTGTTTGGTTAGCAATAACATTGGCAGTAATTTTGCCGTTGTTACTAATAGCAACCGAGGTTTCATCACAGGAAGATTCAATAGCAAGTATTATCGACACGTTTTATATTATTAAGCTACAAAACTATTAAAAAACTATTAAAAATACTTCTTTGGATAGTTGCATCAGTTATATTATTGGTAGCAATTATTTTATTTTCATTTCAATTCAAACCCGTTCAGACGTATGTAGCAAAGCGCGCTGCAGCTTATCTGTCGAAGGAGCTGAATACCAGAGTTTCACTCTCTGGTATATACTTTAAACCTTTTAAATCTCTAGTCATTGAGGACCTGTTGGTTTTGGATCTTCAGAAAGATACTTTACTCCATACACCAGAGTTTTTAATCGATATAAATGAGTTTTCTCTAAAACGCCGTATTCTTAACGTTAATACTGTTCAAATTAATAACGGTAACTTCTTTCTTAAATCTTACAAAGACCGTTCAACGAACGTAGACTTTATCATAAACTATTTTAATTCGGGATCTCCTAAAGTAAAGACTAAGAAAAAGCCATTTAATCTATCGTTCGACAGAGTCATTTTGAATAACATTGGTTTCAAATACAAAAACTTAAGAGTTGACACTTTAATGAAAGGGGTGAATTTTGATGATATTCAAATGAATTCTTTAAACGGAATCTTCGAACAGCTTAACACTTCCGATCACCTGATGCAGGCGAATATTAAAAACTTAAGTTTCCAGGAAAAGAGCGGATTTTATTTAAAAAACCTTACCTCATTTGCTACAATTGATACAAACCAGATAGAATTAAAACAGTTGATGCTGGTAACGAACAAAAGCCGTTTGTCGGATTATTTCAAGATGAGTTTTGAAAAATACACCGACTTTCGTGATTTTGTTAATAAGGTTAGAATGAAAGGTAACTTTAAAAATAGTTTTCTAGCTTCTAGTGACATCTCCTATTTTACCCCTCAGCTTAATAAGATCAGTCTGAATCTGGAAGTTGATGGTCAATTATCGGGTTTTGTTAGTAATTTAAAGGCAAAGAAGTTTTCGATAAAAGCGGGTAAAGCCACCTATATAAAGGGAGACTTTCTTTTAAAAGGCTTACCAAATCTCAAAGAAACCTTTATGGATCTGAAGATAGAAATGGCTGGCACGAATAAGGTAGATCTGGACGAGATCCTAGCGTCAGTTTCGGGAAAGAAATCCAAATTAATCCCAGCTGTGGTAGGGAAGTTTGGTAATATAAACTTCAACGGCTCTTTTACTGGGTTCCAAAACGATTTCATCGCTTATGGAGAGTTTAAAACTAAGATAGGCCGGTTAGTATCTGATGTCAACATGAAAATTGACAAAAAGGGTATTCCCTCCTATTCTGGCAATGTAAAGACTTATGATTTCGGCATCGGCCCGTTAATAAACGAAAAGAGTCTAGGCAACATCACTGCTCAACTTTATATCAAAGGACGTGGCACGCAGATAAATACCTTATCCGAAGAGCTGTCGGGCGACATCGACTACATCGACTTTAACAACTACCGATATAGAAACGTTAAAATTGATGGAACATTTGTTAAGAAGTATTTTGATGGTTCTGTACAAGTAGATGATAAAAATCTTCAGCTTGTATTCGACGGTGGCGTCAACCTAAATCCTAAATTACCTGTATTTAATTTCAAAGCTACCATCAAGGATGCGAAACTAAAGGAGCTTAAGCTTCATAAAGATTCCCTAAAGATTGATGCAAAATTCAGTACAAACTTTTCTGGTAACAACCTCAATAATATCCAGGGAAACCTGGTAATCCAACAGATAAGATTGGAAAACGTAAAAGGTATTTATAATATTGATTCTGTGAGGCTGCAGGCGAACGGAATCGGTAGAGACAGGACATTGAAGATCAACTCTGACATTCTAGACGCAAGCTTGAGGGGGCAATATGATTTAAACACGATCATTCCATATTATACAGCGCTGGCCAAAAAATATATTCCGTCACTGAAAGCAAAGGATTTAAAGTATCGTGATCAGATATTCACGTTAAACTTAAACATTAAAAAATTCGAGCCAATCGCAGAACTGGTAGCGCCAGGGCTTGAGATTGAGGATCAAGCCATCTTGATAGGGAATTTTGATTCTCCAAACAACATTGCAACTCTAAACGGTTTTGTAAAAAAACTTAATTACAAGGGGGTTATCGTTAATAATATCATTATTGATGAAAGCACCTCGAGTAACCAGCTACAAGCGACCTTAACATCTGACAGGGTCGATTTGAACGACAGCTTATACATTAAGAACGTTAACATTTCAAACATTTTGCGTAATGATAGTTTGACACTTAACGTTAAGCTGTCAAACGCAGACGACGCAAACCAGCTGGATTTAAATGGTTTGATCGAGTTTGCAAACGATACTACCGCTAAAGTTAGCATACTTCCTTCTATTTTAAAGATTAATAGTGAAGATTGGAAAATCCAGGAGAAGGTTAGAATTAGTTTCCAAAACGGGAAGACAGAAATCACAAACTTCGACCTAAGTAATGGAAATCAACTACTAACTATCGATGGTATCCTATCTAACGATCCGGCAGATCTTCTCTCCGTAGGCTTTAAGGACTTTGATTTAAAAACAATGAATCCTTTTGTGAAGACACTCGGTGTGAAGTTGTCCGGTAAAGCGAATGGACAGACTCAGCTTTACAACGTGTTAAAATCTCCAAGGATAAATGATAATCTAAAAATCGATTCATTAACCTTTAACACTACATATATAGGTACACTAACTGATACATCATCCTACGACAAAACTAAGAACCTTGCAAATGTCTACACTAATATCGTTTCCGGCGATAAAGAGACACTAAAAGCAACAGGCAACCTCGATTTAGAGAATAAGGAAATCGATGTTAAAATTAAACTAGACGAAAGTGAATTGGCTGTTCTGGGACCGTTTGTTAAGAAGCTCGTAACGAATTTAAAAGGTCAAATTTCTGCGGATTTGGCTGTCGTTGGTCCATTTTCTAAGCCTGCCATAAATGGGGAAATCTCGTTCGACAAAGGGGAAATGACCATCAACTATTTAAAAACTGCGTATAATATTTCCGATAAGGTAACAGTGGAGAACAGCGTAATTAAAATAGTCGATTTGAAGCTAAATGACGTAGAAAATCACCAAGCAGTAGCTAACGGGTCTGTGGACCTTAATGTGTTAAGCACACCGACAATTAATGTAACTGTCGAAGCGAAGGACTTTATGGCCTTAAATACCACAGCAAAGGATAATCCTTTGTATTTCGGTCGTGCTTATGGCACCGGGACCTTCAGATTCAAGGGGCCTACAAATAAAATTTTCATCGACATTGATGCAAAAACGGAAAGAGGCACTGTATTCAATCTTCCTTTGAACAGTTCAGAGACAGTCTCGAGCAAAGATTTTATCACGTTTGTAAGTCGCGATACCACAAAAATAACTAAAAAGGAGACAAGTTTCGATGGTCTGACAATGAGGTTGAACCTCGTTGTTGATGCTAATAGCACTGCAAACCTCTTTACTACTCTAGGAAATCTTTCAGGAAGAGGTTACTCAAAAAATCTGGCCTTGAACATCAACAGTCTAGGGGATTTTGAAATGTCTGGAGATTACATTATCGAGAGTGGTAGTTTTGATTTTACAGCCCAGGAAATAATTAACAAGAAATTCCAGATCAGGCAAGGGGGAACCATTCGGTGGACCGGCAATCCCACTACCGCACAAATTAATTTAAAAGCTATCTATGCTCTTAGAGCCGGTTTAAGTGATCTATATACGGCGGCAAACCGTGAAGGGACCAATGCGAACGAACGGGTATTGACTGAAGTTGAAATGGGCCTTACCGGATCGCTATTGAAGCCAGATATTAAACTGGATATCTTCTTCCCCTCAAACCCTGCAATTAAAGAGGAAATGCAATCATATTTTAACGATGATAATAACCGTAACCTTCAAGCTTTAAGTTTAATTATTAGACGGAGTTTTGCTCCTGGAACTGGAAAAGAAGCACTCGGCAAGCAATTGACATCAGGTGTGGCAAGTACAGCCACAGAGCTCCTATTCAACCAATTTAACAATGTCCTATCCTCTTTGAATCTTGACTTTGTTGACATAAATATCCGCTCTTTAAGCGAAGCAAATGCGTCCTTCAGGTTTTTTAATGAGCGTATAATACTAAATGCGGGTATCGTAGACAGAAGAAGTACGAACGATCTTTCACCGATCGGGTTCTCTAGAAATAACGTCGGCGGTGAGGTAGAGGTACTTGGATTAATTAAGAAAGACGGTACCCTCATTGGAAAGCTCGCGAACAAACCGCCGACTCAGCAAAACAACTTCTTTAATACTGGGATAAGTCAGAATAATAACGTTACTTCTATGGGACTCATTTACACTCAACAGTTTGATTCGTTTAGTGAGTTCTTGAGAAAGATTACTGGACAGTATAAAAAGACGCAGAAACAAAAAGAAGCAGAACAAAGACCAGAACCGGTTAAGGCTCCTGTGCTTCCATCCGCTTCTGTACCTCCTAATACTACACCAGTTACCAGGGACCCTAAGAAAAAATAATTTAGCCTTTCATGATTTGATGACCCATTTTGTCTCTTTTCGTTTTTAGATAGTGCTCATTGTGAACATTACTCTTAATCTCGATAGGAATATTTTCTATAATCTCTAGGCCATATCCTGTTAACCCAGCACGCTTCGTTGGATTATTAGACATTAACTTCATTTTGGTAACACCTTGCGCTCGTAGAATTTGAGCTCCAACGCCGTAATCACGCTCATCCCCTTTAAACCCAAGCTTGATATTTGCCTCAACGGTATCGAAGCCAGCATCTTGCAGGTTATAGGATCTCAGCTTGTTAACTAATCCGATCCCACGGCCTTCCTGATTCATATAAACAATTACGCCCTTACCTTCCTTATGAATCATCTCCATGGCTTTGTGTAACTGCGGACCGCAATCACATCGACACGATCCAAATATGTCTCCAGTTACACATGAACTGTGAACCCTGGTTAATACCGGCTCATCTATAGCCCATTCTCCCTTACTGATGGCCAAATGAGTCGCGTTTGTATCAAGCTGCGTATAGGCAGTCATCGTAAAATCACCCCATTGGGTAGGGAGATTTACTTTTACTTCTTCCCTAATAAGACTTTCTTGTTCTAAACGATAGGTTATAAGATCTTTTATTGAAATAATGCTAAGTTGATGTTGAGCAGCGATTTTGATCAAATCCGGTAGTCTAGCCATTTCACCATCATCCTTCATAATCTCAACTAAAACACCAGCAGGTTCCATGCCCGCCAATATTGCCAGATCTACCGATGCTTCGGTGTGTCCAGATCGTCTCAATACGCCACCTTCCTTTGACCTCAATGGAAAGATATGCCCTGGTCTGCCAAGTTCAGTAGGATCTGTGTTAGGATTAATTAAGGCTAAAATTGTTTTAGATCTATCGGAAGCGGAGATTCCGGTAGTGCAACCATGACCACGAAGGTCGACTGACACTGTAAAGTTGGTCTCGTGAACCGCGGTATTTTTGCCTACCATAAGTGGCAAATCCAGCTCATCACATCGGGATTCAGTAAGCGGTGTACAGATCAATCCACGTCCATATGTTGCCATGAAGTTGATCACCTCAGGCGTAGCATTTCGTGCTGCTGTTACAAAATCACCCTCATTCTCTCTATCTTCGTCGTCAACAACAATAATAACTTTTCCTGCCTGAATATCAACGATAGCTTCTTCTATCGTATTAAGTTTAATTTCCATTTTCTATTTGTTCAGAATCAACTCTGTTTTGTTGATCATCCGTTACTATTGCCAAAGTTACGATGTTAGAGACCAACATTACCTATTAATATTATCACAACTAAGTAATCAATACCGCGCCTTAATCGACCTTTTGAGATAGTCCTTTTTTGCGGAAGAGATTTATAAAAAGCTGCTTGAAATAATTCACATCAAATAGGGCAGAATCTACCGTTGCTTTGTAAGTTAGGAAGGCACCTAAAGGTGAAAGAACAAATATTGACAACCACATACCGAAGAAGGCGTTTAATGATCCGGTTGTAGCTGACTTCTCAGAAACAGTGGCTATTATATGATATAGCAAAAAGAAAACGATTGCCATTACTACTGGCAAACCAAGACCACCTTTCCTTATTATGGCACCCAAAGGCGCCCCGATGAAGAAGAGCAATAAACAAGACGCCGCTAGCGTGAATTTTCGCTGATATTCCATCTTTACCTTTATAATGGTGCGTGAGCGATCATCATGATCAGCAATTCTGCCTGCTGTTGTTTGCTTAACAGATGTAGCCAGATCCATGGCATTTTGGATAACTGCGGCTCTTTTGTCAGCAGGAATTATAGCTAAAATATCGCCTTTAATACCAGTTGCAGGAACTTTTAATTTCATGTATCCCTTTGCAAAATTATACTGCTTGTAGTAAGTACTAATGCTGGTGGCTGCAAATTTATCGATACTATCAAGCTCATTAGATAAAGAGTCTCGTTTTTTGGAAAGTCCCTTGAGATTTAGCATCTGTGTATTACCTCGAAAGTCCTGTTCATCAGTCCTGTTCATCTTGAAGCTAGAGATGTCAAACTTTTGATCCGTTTCACCAAACCTGATCCGTCTCAGTTCTTGCCTTGGGTTGTTATAGGTGTTTCTTCCCTGAGATTCTTCATAGCTCACACCGTTCCGGAGTTTCAGTAACAAGAATTGATCATTACTTGACATTTCGCCTTCTTTTGCGATAATGATTTTTGCGATCCCTGCGGTATTGGTGTGATCGTAGATCATAACATTGTGTAGTATGCCGTCCGAGCTTTTATTATCTACTCTGATTGAATACCCTGGAATGCTATTATTGAAAACACCTTCTTTGATTAAAAACGAAAGCTTCTTATTTCGTATATCCCATAAAAGTGAGCCGAATTTTAGGTTTGCTTTTGGCAGCATATAATCCGAAAATAAAAACGAACCTATTGCTAACCCGATAATTAAAATTAAAAGTGGCATCATTGCTTTCTGCAACGAAACCCCTGCTGATTTTATCGCTACAAGCTCATAGTTCTCACCTAAGGTTCCGAAAGTCATGATGGATGACAACAACACCGAAAGTGGAAGAGCCATAGACACATTAGAAGCAGATGCATAATACATCAATTCTAAAATTGTATACCATTCAAAGCCTTTTCCTATTAAATCGTCGACATACTTAAAAAGAAAAAGCATTAGCAAGATAAACATCACAATAAAGAAAGTGACTATAAATGGCCGGATGAATGCTTTTAGTAATAGTAAGTGAATCTTTTTCAAGGTACAAAGTTAAGAAAAAGACGCTGGAAGATTAAGCACCTATTACACTATGTAAATAAGTAATTTGATTATCCCATATCAAAGTTCGCTCAGCTAAAGTTTCATCAGTAGCGAAGTCTGTGATTGATAATGCTACATCGTTAGTAAGTTCATCCTGGACAATTTCCATTTCGAAATAGCAATGTGGCTCATCCTCTAACCATTTAAATTTAACTAGTCTGTTCTCCTTAATGCTTAACAGTTTCGCTTTCTGGATCTCATCATCCCAGGTAAATGTATAAACTTGATCTCTAAAAACAACGTCATCAGCAAACCACTGGGACAAACCGTTAGGCTCACTTATAAAACTAAATAAAATACGTGGAGATGATCTTAATTCGTATTCTAGCGTAAACCTTTTCTTTTCTGACATTGATTAATTCTTATACCTGAATTATTGGACTAATTATTTTCTATTTGTTTCTAAAGAAAAGTAATTTATTCTATATTTGCAACTCTTCAAAAAATAACATCCCCGGCGGGGTAGCTCAGATGGTTAGAGCGCAGGATTCATAACCCTGAGGTCGGCAGTTCGATCCTGCTCCCCGCTACTTGAATTAGATCCCTTAACTTAAAAGTCGAGGGATTTTCTATTTGCTTAAAAGCAGTTACTACTTCCTATACTTCTCAGCTAGCAACAATGCTTGGTAAGCATTCACTACTCCACCGCTCACACATAGTTCGCTAAAAAGAACCCGAGTACCTTCCCCCTTCTCAGTCTTGTGTTTAACCTTTATATCAACTTTTGTCACGCTCTTCATGATAATTTCTCTCACTTGTGCAGGTTTCAAATCTGGATAATAACTTAAGATTAGTGCAGCCAAACCGGAAACTACTGGCGACGCCATGCTGGTCCCATCGAATTCTTTATACTTTGATCCAGGTATTGTTGAGTTAATCATAAATCCAGGTGCAAACACATCGACGGTATACTTTCCGTAATTTGAGAAAGTGGCCTTCAAATTAGCGTCATTGGAATAAGCACTCGCCCCAACTTCTATCCAGTTTGATGCATGTGGAAAATTGAATTTAGTAGTGTCCATTGGAGGCTTTTTAAATGATGCCGGGGGTGTTCTTCGATTTCTATCATAAGGGCCTCCTGTGGAAACATCCGGCCTAGTGATTGTTATCATACTTATTGACTTCCTATTGGCTTTTTCATAAGCGATAGATTCGGGTGTTTCAAAATATTTGTTAGGATAATTCTCAGAAGCATCATTGTTCTCATTATCATTCCCGGCTGCATGGACTAAAAGCACACCTTTTTGTTCTGCATATTTGACTGCGTCATCTACTACTTTTTTATTCCACTTAAAGCTTTTACCAAAGCTCATGTTAATAACCTTTGCTCCGTTATCTACAGCATAACGGATACCATTTGCAACATCCTTATCACGCTCATCACCCTCCGGTACAACTCTAATGGGCATAATGACTGCAGATGCCGCTATACCATTAATTCCTATCCCATTATTTCGAGACGCCGCAATAATACCTGAAACATGTGAGCCATGGTCAGCATTCGGACCCATAACGTCCTTATTACCATAATTACGCTGAAACGCATCTTCGTAATTATCTCCAACCAGCTCTTTACGCTCATTATATTTTAGATTAAGATTGTATTTAAGCATAACATCAAATTGCTTATAAGCATCTTTCATTTCTGAAATAAACTTATCAACTCCTTTATTTTCTTTTATTCCAGAGCGAATAATCTTTTTCACCTGCTCTTCTTCCTCATTATCTGGAGTATACCTATCGAAATCTTCCTCACTGGGAATAGGCTTTCCATTAACTCGAGCCACCGAATCTATTACATGATTGATAATGCTTATATATCTAAAATTATCGACAGCGTTATTGTAAAGAACACCGAACTCAGTTCTAGCCTTATTGAAAAGTCGAAATTCTTCCTTCTGTGTACTGTCTAATACAGTAGAAGGAAGTGTAGAGGTATAAAGGGGTGCATATTTTCGTAATATTCGGACTAACTCCAAATTGTCATAAGCCAAATTTCCCTGTTTAGAGCCAATGAAGTTCCAACCATGAACGTCGTCAACATATCCGTTTCCGTCATCATCTATACCATTGCCTGCAATCTCCTTTGTGTTGGTCCATAAAATGTCTTTTAGGTCCTCATGATTAATATCAACACCACCGTCAATGACGGCGACAATTATCTTTTGTTTAGGTGACCTTCCGTTAAGTAAAGTAGAATAAGCTTTCTCGGTGCTAATACCAAAATAGCCGTCCTTAATCAAATCAAGATTGTACCAATTCGGTGGTAGTTTTACGTCTTTGCTTTGGGAAAAAGAAGTTAAGTTGGCAAGTATTAAAAGGGTGATGGAGACTATTTTAGCGAATTTCATTAGAAATTATTTATTAGTTACGGGATAACCAATATACGTTTTTATTACGCTGTGGATTAGAATTTCACA
Organism: Pedobacter sp.; assembly: GCF_037719805.1. Taxonomy (GTDB): domain Bacteria; phylum Bacteroidota; class Bacteroidia; order Sphingobacteriales; family Sphingobacteriaceae; genus Pedobacter. Next base: position 445,162 of record NZ_JBBJLZ010000006.1, read on the forward strand.
CTTTTTAACAACTACAATACGGTATTAAGTTTCCGCTTTCGCCGGAATGA
>NZ_JBBJLZ010000001.1:0-1127773 GCF_037719805.1 Pedobacter sp.
CCGCCTGAGTGCGCAGTGAACTGCTTAAGTGCGCGGTGGGCAGTCTAAGTGCGCATCGAGCAGCTTGACTGCGCACTGAGGAAAGGTTGAATGAAAAAGTTGCCTTATTTTGAAATCATGGCTGTAGGTTCGTTTCAGCAATTAAAATCATGCTGACCTAAATATGTTAACATTTACCCCTTACTTCTTTCACTTATATCCAGCGCCAGGCATACATACTGGTTTATTACGGGTTTATCGGGCTATGTCCTACCTACCTGTAGGCTTCGTGCAAGCTATGTGTATACTACCGCGTGGCCCCTAGCGGATACATACGATTCACCTAAAAAGGAGGTGCATAAAACCCCCTATTATAAACCCCATATCAACCAGAATAAAAAATTTAAACAACATTTGCGATGGCAAAAATTAAACAAGGGCTGTTCGGCCCACTAACAGGAAAGCTAGGCTCCGTAGTTGGCTCCAGCTGGATGGGAATCCCCTATCTAAAAAAGGCTCAGAAATATGTTAAAAATCCCAAGCGCAGCCCGGCTCAAAAGGCAAACAACCAAAAGTTCGCCTATGTAAATGAATGGCTAGTTCCATTTCACGCCTACATAGTCATCGGGTTTGACACCCTGGCAATAGGTAAAACTGCTTTAGCTGCAGCACTATCCAGCGTCTATAACACCGTCTTTAGCGGGACAATGCCAGAACTTGCAATTGACTATTCTCAAATGCAGATTAGCAAAGGCAGTTTAAGAGGCTTAAGCAATGTAACACTAAGTTACGTGGAGCCCCACCTGATCGACATCCGTTGGGACGACAATTCCGGCCCATATACGCACTTCGACGACCAGGTAATGGCCGTGTTTTATAATGAGGAATTAAAAGTGACAGATGGTTTTATTGGAAATGTCAATAGAACGGATCGTGCATATCAATTTGCTTTGGATCCCCAATTAATCGGGAAACCACTTCATGCATATATCGCCACTACCTCCTTCAATCGGAAAAAAGCATCGGATACCATTTACTTAGGCTTATTACCACCACTATGAGAACGCACAGCACGATTACCTTAAGGACACTGGTATTACATGATATGAACCAGGAAAAGCACACCATGACTGTTGCTGAAATCAACAACTGGGTAAATATTATGCCAGATATTACCGCAGAGCAGTTAGAACACATTTCGTTTTTTGTCAATAGCATCTTTGGTAAAGAGATTGTGAAACGACAGTTCAAACAAATGCAATCGGAAAATACCATCTTGTTAGATGCAATCGACAAGTACCAAAACTTAGGTCCGGAACTGCTCAGGCTTAAGACTGTTGCGATCGTCTCAATAATGACGGTGTTGGACGAGTTAATGAATTGGAAAGCCTATTCAGATAAGGACATGAGACTGCCCGCTATCAGCGTTAGGAAACGTTTGCTTACAGTAGAGAATGAAGTAACCAGCTTGAATGCCCAGTTTATAAAACTGAAAGTCGCACCGGAACTTCAGAAGGCAATCCTGGAGTTTCCGAGAAGTTTGATCCGGCTAAAAACCTGGAGTAATGATTCTTCAGAGTATTTGAAAATCTACATGTCAGGAATCGCTACTACACTGGAACAATGCAGAGACAGGACGGACGATTGGCTAAGGGAATGGCTGATAAACATTAATCACAATTCAGAATCCTTTACAAACTACCTTAAAGCAAATATGCTTAAGAGACTATACGAAGTAGAAGATATTGATGAAAAACTATTATTCTTAAATCAACATCTTGGCTGGCTACGAAACCGGTCGGTCACAAAGAAGCTTCCTTTGTTTGATAAGAATAAGGCTACTATCTACGATGTCATGCACAGTTTTCTTACCTCAGAAATATCTTTTGTCCAAAGTATGATCCTCAAGGCGAGGCCTCCATATGTAAATTATAAAAATCAGGCAAAGAGCGGGTCTGCACCAGACCATTATAAGGTAGCGTTTAATCTAAGTGTGGAATCGCTCGCCTACCTAATAAAATTGATGGTCAACACCGGAGTGATTGAAGATGGAATACGTGAACAGCTGTTCAGATACATTTCTGGAAATTTTCAAACTCCAGGCACCGTAAACTCTGGTATCTCTGCCGAAAGCTTCAAAACAAAATATAAAAATGTAACCCAAACTACCGCCATAGCTGTTAAGGCTTCCCTAATGGCAATGATTAAATTAATTGATAAAGAATTTTAAATAAACGAACATGAAAACTCAAAGAGAAAAATTTAATATTGCTGTATTACACGTCTTAAGTTTTGCTTCCTTTCAATTAATGCAATCAGCTTTCGCATTGTCCGCCGAAACTGAGCCCTGGGTAACAAAAGGCCTTAAGGCGCCTGACTATCTTTTTGACACCGAAGAAACAGGCATTATATGTTTTGATTTACAAATGGAATATCTCGCCTATGTGGAGGATAAAAATGTCATCCGTTTAATTAGAAATATGGAGAGAGTACTTCACTGCAAACAAAGCTTTGAAAATATAAATGGGATTGATTTTTCAGAATCCATAACTGACGATGAGATCTACAACATGGCGCTCGAAGTTTATGTGGAAGATGATGACAGACTAACAAGTTATGAGGAGCGGGTTAACGAGAATTGCGATTTTCATTTTTGTCTATACTTTAACATTTGGAAGTGTGCAGAAATACTTCTCACTCAGTCGATCGAAATAAGTGAACAACAGGAAGAAAATTTTTTCTCTGAAATGTACGATTTCGTTGACGGAGATAAGAAGTCGGACAACAGTAATGTGCAACTGCTTTTCGATCTGATGGTTGACCTGGAAAAATATTAAAAACATACCCGGGTCTTAAGGATCCGGGCTTTACCTTATAATTTTACCTGTTACTGCGAAAGATTTTATAAAATCAAGCAATGGATGATGGTCATCCTAATAAACCAGCCTTTTAATTTCCAGTTGAAAAAAGAATTGCAGATCTGGAAACTCTTGTACATTGAAAGACTCGTACCCCATCCTCCGGCAATTGAAGTTCCTAATTTCAAGTGGCCCCTCTTTGATCGTGGTCACTTGATTACGTCTCGGATCATTTTTTAATACTGCTGTAATTTCAGTTACATCTTATTTTGATCCTTCCCTGACTCGAAGGAAACGGCCCCCCATTTGTTCATGAAAGATGCCCTCAACGTAAGCCAAAAACCCTGTTACCCCGTGATTTGCATTTATAATCGTGATTTAGCCAGAATGAGGTTCATTTCTTTGATTGTATGTACCGGTAAAATGGTTGAAGTAAATAAGACATATAGCATGGCTAAAAGATAGGAAGATATCATAAGGTTACACGATAACAAGTTCAGCACGCTGTACACGAATGTTACAATAACGAAATTAACCAAAAAGCACAGCACACCATCATTAAATCATCTTATGCCACTTATGAATACTCAGAAAGAAAAAATTAATGCCAGTGTCCTTCACCCTAGCTGCCGAAACAGAACCATGGGTTACGAAAGGCCTCAAGGCGCCGGGGTATATGTTTAAGACAGACGAACTAGAATTGGATGTGTTGACCTGGAAGTGGAGTTATTAAGCTATGTAGAAGATAAAAATGTAATGCCATTACAGAAACTTATGGAATGTGTGCAGCGGGTAGAAGAGGATTGCGAAGTCAAATATATTCTTTATCTAAATATATGGCGCTGTACCGAGCTGCTGATCACCCAGGTTTCTTCTATTACCGACGAACAAGAACTAATTTTCAACGACCAGTATTTCGGTTATGTTGAGGGAAGGATGAAATCCGACGACACGAACTTACAGCTGCTTTTTGACTTAATGGCCGATCTTGACCGGCTGTAATCAGGAAAGGGATGATTTACAAATACTCTTTAATTAATGATGCCCATAAAAAATACCCTTTACCTGACAAGTGTAAATCATCAAAATTAAGTTCTTTTTTTAAACCTCCGTTTTCAGCGAAAGCAGGATACAAGTTAATGAACGTGACTTTAGAATTATCATCTAAAGACTTATACATATTATTTAAGCGGACAACAGCAGTTGCACCGGTAGAATCAGAATGTAAGATCTTGTTATTTGTTGGAAATACACTTTGTAAATAAATAGCAGTTGAGGGAGAGGTCCTTCTAATTCTCTGGATGATCTTGATCATATTAGCAAATGTTTCATCGACACTCAGGCCCGATAAAATATCATTTACACCAATCATTAGAAATACTTTGGAAGGTTTAAGGATGGTGACTGAATCGATTCTACTAAGTACGCCAGCTGAATTATCACCCCAAACCCCTCTATTCCTGACCGCACAATTGTTTAAGTATTCATTTAATTCAAATGCTTCGGTATGGCTATCACCTAAAAAGTAGATAAGTCCCTCTTGCTTTGGTGCACCACTAAACACAGTTGTCCTGAAAGGTAATTTCAAAACGCCACCTTCAAACCAGTTGTTGTAGATTTTATAAGCAAATACCGATAGTAGAACAATATTTAATGAAATAGACAGGATAATTAAGATGCGTTTCATCTAACAAATGTACCTAATTACTTCGTGCTGGCCATGGTGTGGTCGTATCTGACTCAAATAAATTATCTAATGTTTTTACCTGTTACAGCAAAAGACTTTATAAAATCAAGCATTGGATGATGATCATCGTGATAAATCAAAGGTTGGATATCCAGTTGGAAAAAGAATTGTAGATCTGGAAACTCTTGTACATTAAAAGACTCGTAACCCATCCTCCAGCAATTGAAGTTCCTAATTTCAAGTGGCCCCTCTTTGATTGTGGTCACTTGATGATGTCTCGGGTCTTTTTTAATACTGTCATAAATTTCAGTCACATCTTTTTTTGATCCTTCCAGAACTTGCAGGAAGCGGCCCTCTGTATGATCATCAAAGATCCCCTCAACATAGACCAAGAAACCTGTTACCCCTTGATCCGCATTTCTAAATCGTGATTTAGCCAGAATCAGGTTCATTTCCTTTATGTGTATTGTACCGGTAGAGTGGCTGAAATAAATGAGATCATAAAACATGGTTGAAAGATAGTAAAAAATCATAAAGTCGAACGATAACGTATTTAGGCGGTGTACAAAAATATTACAAACACGAAACCTAACAAAAAACTAAGCATATGTCGCCTTAAGCCATTTCACACCACTTTACCTAAAAAACCGATTGAACAAGTAACGATCCAAAATCTTTATATGTTAAAACACCAAAAAATTAAGGCACCTTTACGTATTCTAATCCCTGACATGAATCCTTCAGAAGTCAATCTTACAAACTGTGATATCGAGCCAATTCGCACTCCTGGTCACATACAATCGCATGGTTTTATGCTGGTTGTTGATGAATTTGCTGTCATTCAGTCTTATAGTGAAAACATTTCAGAATTTATCCCAGGCCTGTCAACAGATCTTAAAGGTAAAAGTCTGAATCATATAGAACAGCTGTTGAGTTCGATCTACCAGCCAGACTTCATTTCGCAGTTAATCACGCCTAAGAAAACCAAGAAAGATTTTGAACGGATCAACCCGGTACCGATTACTATTGCCGGTGTAGCGTATTACCTGATCATCTCCATAAGTAACGACTATTACTTACTTGAATTTGAGCCTGCGTTATCGAACTTTGATCTGGATGTCCAAAGCATGATGGGCCGATCGATTGCAGAAATTCTTACCTATGCAGGGATAGAAGAGTTGCTTGATAACTCTGCTTCACAGGTTAGACAAATCATAGGTTTCGATCGGGTAATGATCTATAGATTCGCTAATGATGGCCATGGTGTAGTCGTTGCCGAAGCGCGGAACGAGAATCTCGAGTCATGGCTGGGCTTGCATTATCCTGCTTCCGACATTCCAAAACAGGCCCGGGAGTTATATAAAGCAAATCTAACTAGGCTGATTACTGATGTGGAATCTGTGCCAGTTAAAATAATCCAGCCTGAAGTCGGACAAGCCAATCTGGACCTTAGTTTTGCTCAATTACGGGCTGTATCGCCGATTCACATTCAATATTTAAAAAATATGGGCGTGGCATCGAGTTTTAGCATTTCCTTGAAATACAAAGATGAGCTCTGGGGCCTGATCGCTTGTCACAATTATACACCACGGTTTATCGATTACAAATCCCGTGAATACGCTAAATTAATCGGTCAGATCCTATCCTCCGCATTGGAGTTCCGCCAGAACGAGGAAACCATGCAGATGAAAGACACTTTTAAGATTAATCTGGAAAGGACCATTAAGCAGCTGTTAGAAAACGAAAATATCGAAACAGCATTAACATCCGGACCAACAACACTTCTGGATATTATCGAATCTACCGGTGCAGTATTAGTGCACGACAAAAAAATATACAAACTCGGTAAAACACCGAACGATAAACAACTGCTCGATCTTGTTCTTTGGACTACACGAAACGTAGAAGAAGTGATCTTTAAATCAGATCATTTTTCAGCGATTTATGCAGACGCACTTCCTTATAAAGACACTGCGAGCGGGATAATGATCGCAGTATTATCAAAAGAATTAGGTGACTATCTGATGTGGTTTCGGGAGGAACAGATTCAAACAGTAAATTGGGCGGGAGATCCAAATAAGCCGGTAATCGTTAATGCTAATGGTCTTTTTGATCTATCTCCAAGGAATTCATTTGAAGTTTGGTCGGAAACTGTTTCTGGTATAGCGAAGGACTGGAGCGTGGAAGAGGTTGAAGCAGTCATCAAACTAAAAGAGGAGATCAATTACAATTTAAATCATAAAGCAGGCGCTGTCCGGTTAATGAATGAAAGATTGAAACTAGCCTATGAGGAACTAGAGTCTTTTAGCTATACCATTTCGCATGACTTAAAAAATCCGCTGGCTTCCATTAAAGTGTATGCACAACTACTGATTAGAGACCAAACTATTTTGGAACGTGGTCAGCAAATGTTACAAAGGATTGCAGATCGCGCAGATCAAATGCACCTTATGATCAATGCAGTTTTAGACTATTCACGGATCGGACGAACTTCAATGAAGCTTCTCCCAATTGCAACAGACAAACTCATTGCAGACGTAATATCAGATTTGGAAACAGTTTATGAGCATAAAAACTTGCAAATTACCGTTGGTGATACGCCAGAGTTGGTCGGCGATCCGACAATGATGTTCCAGGTTTTTTCAAACCTCATCAGTAATGCAGTAAAGTATTCTCAGCAATCTGATCCTGCTCTCGTTCATATTGAAGGTAAAATAATTGGTCAAACCACCTGTTACACCATTAGTGATAACGGCCTTGGAATAAAAGAAGATAGCTTACCCAAAATATTTGAATTGTTCAATCGCATGGAAAATGTGCAACATATAGAAGGGTCCGGAGTAGGTTTAGCTATTGTAAAAAGAATAGTCGAAAAACATCAGGGTACCATAAGCGCTGAAAGTACTTTGGGTAAAGGGTCGGTATTTCAACTCGTCCTGAACAATTAAGCTAACTCCTATCAGCTCAAAATATAACATCATTAAAAAGCCCCTTAACTGCTCAGTTAAAGGGCTTTTAAGCTTAGTGCTGTGTTGAATTAAAACTCGTTAGTTGTGAGTACCGTTACTGAACCTGGACCTGCAACTTGCGCATTGTCTTCCGCAGTTACGAAGAACCTGGTTGGCTCACCAGTGATTACCGAGGTAAATGTAGCTGTTCTTGTACTTGTAAAATAGCCTTCACTACTTACTAAGCTTCCAAGGTTTCTAACACCATCCTTGGTTTGAATCCATACCACATAGATTTTCTTAGGAGGTGTTAATCGTTGAGGATCTACCAGATTCTTAACGCTAAGCGTCATCGCACGATTTTTATTGTCGTCCGTACTCAATTTTACCGATCCAGTTGCTGAAGGAATAACAGGTGAAATGTTGAAACGCAGAGTCTTCGCACAAGAGGAAAACACTACTGTAATTAATAGGATTGTTAGCAACCTATAAAGATTACCGTTTAGTTTTGAAATTTTCATATTTAGATTTAGATAGGCAATGTCTCAAACAAGAACAGTGCCGTATGGAGACCAGTTTTGAGGACTTTGTTACCCAGTTAAAAGAACACGTGTTTTACTTCAGAAAACAGGTAGTTGACAAGCTAAGCGGAAATTTACTGTTTTAAATTAGCGGCTAGTAGTCCGGCATACCGTTCCAGTAAATCAATGTATCGGCTTTGCCAATAGGCTTCGTCTTTCTCTACCGGCACCTCAATATTTGGCTCGAAAATGATTTCCTTGGCTATTGTTGGTTTTGGGGTGTTAGAGGTCAAGTCATAAACGATTACGCTGGAAACTCTTTCCATTATACTTTCATCTATAACTTCCTGCTTAAACCAATTGTAAAGCGTACGACGTGTTACGCCCAATGCACCTGCAAGTTCGCTAATATTAATGCCTTTTCTTCGAATTACTCTTTCAAGTAATTGTCCCATATGGATATTTTCCATTCGCCGTATATACGCATCACTTTACGCTATGGTTGTGACTGCCTTAATAATTAATTATTTAGGCTTGTATATCATTGATTGTGCCATTATCGTTGGCATATAGTATCGACTTTATTCTGTCGATGTAAATTTGCAAAGCTCAGCCCGTTTATTAAAGCGTGAAACCAATTTTGAATTGCATGTTATTGGCTTTAATCTTTTCTTTCCCAAAGGTACTACCAGCTCTTGGATCATACGCATCATAGTTGCTGTTCACTTTTCCTGAAAGGTAATCCAAGGACAGTCCTATTGCTTTTCGTCTCACAGTAATTCCAAAGCCTGTTGCCAGACCAAAGGCAATTCTATTTTTTATATTATCAGGATCATAATCCTCTTCAATGGCAGATTGCGCATAGTTTTGAAAGTAGAAGTATCTGCCCATCGGACTTAGCTCGCTTTCTGAATATTCAAAATCGAAAAAGCGAAGGGTTGGGACGACTTGTAGCCGCACATCGATCACCAGCTTTTCAATAAGATTAAAAGAGACATTAGGACCGAGCTTGGACGAAGTTAGGTCTAATGCTTAGGATTGCATAGCTTACATCATCGTAACTTACTTTGTAGGACATCACCTGATCAGGCGGAAGTCTGTTGAAAAATCTGTTACTTTTCTTTCAAAGCCAATGAAGTAAGCAAAATCTTCCGGATGTATCATATCCGGAAGATTGTCGACTCTAAAGTATGATTTATCATGACCCAGGATATCACACATTTAATCGCTTATATACTCGATGTTGGCAGCTACCCAGGTTTTTGCTATTTCTACACTCGCATTCTGCATGGGCGCTGTTTCGTCATTTTTTATGCTCTCATTTTAATTCTGTCAATGGCAGGCCTGAAGGTCAACGCCTTTATGCTTGTGCTCCAAATCGTTTTTATAAATGGCCAGCGGTGTGTCTTTCTGTTGATCACAATGCGGAAAGGCATAATAATCATTCTGTGTACCCAGGTCACCCAAAATTGGAGTTCACCATCATGGGTACGTTTTGTAAACATTTCATTCCGTAAACCATGATTATATTTCCAAAGGTGCTCATGCGTATCCTTAAAAACACTGCTCAAATGGTTAATTGGGGTCTCATGAACAGCGATGCTGTCTTCGACTACCATTCCAGCCATGCCGCTTTTTATAATGCGTTTTGAATATTCCACATCATCATTCCAAATAAAGAACTCCTTAATTGGCAAGCCTACCCTTTCAACTGCTTTTGCAGACAGCAACATGGATACGAAAGTGCCAAACTGAATAACCGGAAGTTCATCATTGGTTTTTACAGACAGGCCTGCAAGCTTATTTGCATCTTTCAACACATACGTGCGGTTCATTTCATGAATGCTGTCATCGACCCAAAGAACTTTACTCGATAGAAAGCCTATGGCCGAATGATCAATTTTTGGATCAAGAAGAGGCGCAAGCAGTCGTTCCAACGTGTCATTCTTAGGTATGGTATCATCATCCATCACCCAGATCCAGTCTGCACCATGATTATAGGCCTCTGCGATCCCGCGGGAGAATCCTCCGGCACCGCCCTCATTTCGCTGATGATAAGCGGTGAGTTCTTGTTCAGCAAGCCATTGTTCAGTTCCGTCTGTAGAACCGTTATTAATGACTATAATCTGATCCGGGCCACGCGTCTGGCTTTTAACCGCCTGAAGGCTCTTTTTTAAGAGCGTGAGTCGATTGTAGGTTACAATTATTGCAATTATTTTCATAGTATGTAGTTGTTGTATTAGCTCTTATGACCGGTAGGTATCTCGACGTAAAAAGTACTGCCACATCGTTCTTTACTTTTAAACCATACTTTTCCGTTATGTTCTTCAACCAGTCGCTTGACGATCCACATGCCAAGTCCAACCGACTTTTGTCCGTCGACCCCGGTTCTTCCGGCTTCTGTGTATTTATCGAATATAAATGGATGAAGCTTTTTGGGAATGCCAATGCCGTCATCCTTCACCGTTAACAAAAACGTGTTTTCCAGCAGTTCCAGATGAATGCAAATGTGACCCTGATCGTCAGTAAATTTCACCGCGTTTGAAACCAGGTTGCTCACAATTTGCAGATATTTCATATTGTCTATATCCGCATAGATCTTTTCCTGAGAATGGCTGAAAGTAATGTGTTTTTGAAGGTTATCCTGTGCCTCGATATACATGGCTATGGCTTGACGCAATTCCCATACGATATCTAATCTTTCCTTTTTAATTTCGGCTTCTTCGGAAACTACTGAGTCCCCATTCAATAATGTTTGAATGAGGTAGATGTTCTTCTGAGCAATCTCTTCAATCATTGAAGTAAGCTTAATGATCTGCGGATTATCAGGCAGCCTTCTTGCTATTATGGAAGCTAGCATCTTAATCGTGCCTACTGGTTCCCTCAGGTCATGAGACAAGATTTCAAGACTGGCACTTTTCCAGGCACGAACTTTTTCTATTGTCATCAGGCTTGCTCTTCTGTCGGTATCATCTTCTCCGTTACCTGAAAGGTAATGCACTGTGTCATCTGATAAGATCGGATAGATATTTAAGATAATCCAACGCTGTTGACCATCTTTACGAATGACTCTAAAGCTGACTGTAGATGGCTCCTTATCTTCGACAATATATTGTATCTTATTTCGCAGGTAGCTATGGTCTTCTTTATGAATGATTTTAAAAAGCAAACGTGGATTCTGTAAGACCTGCTCAGTATGCAGATCAGTAATGCTTTCAAAAGCCGGATTCAAGTGCTCCAGCTTTCTTTCATCCACATTATAGATAAAGTAAACCTCGTCTGAGAGATTTGTAGTCAGCGCAAGAATGTTAGCAATATTATCGTTCATTGAATCGGCTTTTGTTTGCCTCAGCCAAATAGATATATACAATTTACCAGCCTAAGCGCCGTGACTTTCCCAGCGTTCTATATCTGAGCGCAATTATTCAACCATTAGATATTTTAGGACGAGACAAATCGAAATAATTTTATTTATAAGTTAAGTAACGTTAAGTATTGGGGACATCTGAGAAATTTTTACTGCACACAATTGCTCATTTCGCGGTTATGGCCCTCATTATCTGCTATTTATGTGCACAAAAAGGTAACAACCGCCATTATTCAAAATCTTTAAAGGCAATAGTCACGTTTTTTGTACAAAGGCATCGATGGTGATGTAGCGAAATAACGTTTTTTATGAAAAGGGTACACAGTGCTGGAAGCAATGGTCTTAACTATAATTTGTATGAAGGAGAACTAGAGGACATTTCTCTTGATTCAAAGACAACAATTAATACCATTAATCAGTATTCTTATTGTATTGCAAAAAAAGATTTGGAATTTCAAGAGTCACTAAGGGACTCTGATGTGCTCTTACCCGACGGCGAAGGTGTAGTGTTTGCTGAACGCTTTTTGACCGGTAAAAAACTTCAAAAAATCTCGGGCACAGACGTTCATTTGCACCTTCTGAAGCGGCTAAATGATCGCAGCGGAAGATGCTTCTATCTAGGGTCCTCTACAAAAACTTTACAAAAAATTCAAGCGAAGATTAGTATAGAATATCCGCAGATAGAGGTGGGCTACTTTTCTCCTCCATTCAAGGTGGTATTCAGCGAGGAGGATAATAATGAGATGATCGAAGCCATAAACTCTTTCGCGCCAGACGCCTTATTTATTGGCTTAACGGCTCCAAAACAAGAAAAACTGTCGTACCAACTTAAATCAAGACTGAACGTAAAAATCATCTGCGCTATCGGTGCCGTGTTTGATTTCTATTCAGAAACGATTAAGCGTCCGAATAAAATTCTTATAAACTTAAAGTTGGAGTGGCTTGGTCGGCTAGTAACAAATCCAAGGAAAATGTGGAAACGCTACTTATACTATGGCCCCATTTACATCTATTTTATATTAAAGATAAAGTTCCATGGAGGTTCTTATAACCGCTTTCTCGATCGTTCTCAGCTTTACACAAGGAGAACACAAACTCCTTGAAATCAATGGATTAAGAAATCAAAATTGTAACAACCGTCAGTCTTAATTACCAGAAAATAAATTATCTGGTTAGTATTGACAAATAGTCATCAAATAAAACAAAAATTCAGTTAAAAGAAAAATATGGAAAAGTCAGTCATTATAGGAGTCTTCTGCTATAATAGGGTAAGTAAGCTGAAACGTTGTATTGAGGCATTAAAGAAAAATCCAGAGTGCTCTACTTTAGACATCATATTCTTTAGTGATGGTCATAAACATGAAGCGGATAAAGAAAACATTCAGGAGGTTCGCAATTACATAGATAATTTAACAGGATTTAAGTCTGTAATTAAACACTACAGAGAGAAAAATCTAAGTACAGGACCCAACTTCAGAACGGGATTAACCTTTCTAAGTGAAAATTATGAGCGCTTCATTATTGTAGAAGATGACTTAATCGTAAGTCCAAATTATATTAAATACTTGACTGATGCGCTAGAATTTTACAAATCAGACAAAACAGTATTCTGTGTTACCGCTTATGTATTCCCATTAAAGACGGAAAACTATCCTTATGACACCATCGTCTATAAGCGTTTTTGTTCTTATGGCTGGGCGGGCTGGGCTGATCGCTTTGGAGATGTTATATGGGATGAAGAGGAACTCCGACAATTGATGGAAACATCACCTGGATTTACTAAGCGTCTTAATGCTGAGGGACATGATCTTGGGCGTATGCTAGTAAAGCAGATCAAGGGCAAAATTTCTACCTGGGACATTCAGATGCAGACTCATGTATCTGAAAACCGTCTAAAAGTCATATATCCTACTCTTTCTAAAGTAAGCAATATCGGTTTTGACGAGGAATCAACCAATACATCTGGAATCAACTATTTGATCACACCAGTAGATAAGGGAATAAAAAGAGTATTCAACTTTTGCAAATCTGATTATGTCGTCCCGGCGCTTCAGGCTCAAATTAAGCAGCCTTACAGCTACAAGACATTGGTCATTCGGAAGCTACGAAATGAACTCATAAAACTCACTAACAGCGTTAAAAAAGTCGCCTCATGAAAGTTTTATTTATACATACCTATTATCAGCTCCCTGGTGGCGAGGATACTGTGTTACATAATGAGATGGAGCTTCTAAAAAGTTTGGGGCATACCGTTGAATTGTTAGCTTTTGACAATAAAAATAACAGTATTCTAAAGCTCCTCTTAATGCTTTTTAATCCGTTTTCATATTTTAAAACCAAAGCTAAGCTAAAAGAATTTGTTCCGGATGTTGTTCATATTCACAACCTTCATTTTGCAGCGTCTGCATCCGTAATTTATGCTGTTCGCAATGCAAAAATACCGATGGTAATGACCATCCACAATTATCGTTTGCTTTGTCCTTCGGCCAGTTTGTTTCATGACGGACACTTGTTTCTTGACTCTTTAGATAAAGGGTTTCCATGGTCTGCTGTTAAGAAAGGAGTTTATCAAAACTCAAAAGTTATTACTTTCTGGCTGGCGTTATCGACCTATATTCATACTAAAATTAAAACCTATGATCTGGTAGATAAATTCATTTTCCTCAATGCGCACAGCAGACAATTGTTTCTTGTATCCGCTTTTGGAATAAAGGAGGAAAAATGTATGATCAAACCTAATTACTTGATGGACGGTGGCTTTTCAACAAATCCTAAAGACCATACATACTTTTTATTTATTGGGCGATTAACCGAGGAAAAAGGAATCCTTACACTGCTTAAAGCATTCGAGAATAGTAATTTGTGGCTAAAAATAGCAGGTATTGGCCCATTACAGCACCTGGTAGAGGACTATGCCCAAAACAACTCTAATATTGAGTATTTAGGACAACAGACACGGGAAGAAATTGGGAATCTTCTTAATGAGGCAGAGGCATTAATTTTTCCTTCTATATGGTACGAGACGTTCGGAATGACTATTGTTGAAGCTTTTGCCAAAGCAGTACCCGTAATCACATCATACTTAGGAAATATGAAGGTAATTGTTTCCAACCAAGTAAACGGACTGCTTTTTGAACCCGGAAATGCGGTCGACTTGAGAAATAAAGTTCAGGATTTTACAGCTACGCCACCAAAAATTAAAAAGAGATTTCGTCAGAATGCACGAGCGAGTTATGAAAATAATTATACGTCTAACCTAAACTCAGTGAGACTTATGGACATATACAGTAGTTGTAAACCTAAACAACCAATGTTTACCAAGCCCATTACAACATATGAGCCCTCTACCCAAATACCCATCGAGCAATTGAATTAGTAAGACTGTCTAAGACGATCTTAACTTTTAAGTCTACGCCACAGTACTGGAAATAGTGTTTTTAGCCAAATCTTTGTGAAGACAACTGGTACATGTTTGGGGAAATGGGTCTTGATAAAACCCATGTATTCTTTATATGCCAAGCCCTTTGGACTTTTCAAGTGCTTGATCCGTTGCTTTAAGCCCGGTGGTTTCTGTCTTGCTGCAACGAGGTTATCGTCTGTACAATCTCCAAGTATCCCAGGCACTACAATCACTTTCATTCCTGCGCTTCCTGCCCGGAGGGTATAGTCAAAATCAGCGATGCTATGCGTAAAGTCTGACGATAAGATCCCAATCCGTTTCACCGTTTCCCTGGGCACCATCATAATGTTTGCATTAGCAAGATCGCATTCCAGGTACTCTGTTTCGCTGGATACGCTGAAATGAGTCACGCTGTTTCTGTTGTACAGCTTATGGCCCCCATAGGAAACTTTCTTTGTTTCGAGATCGATTGTGCTTCCTATCGTAATATCTGCAGCTCCCTCAGGATGAGTTTGATAGTATTTCAAAAGGCTAACTATGCAGTCATCCCGCAACACCGTGTCGTCATTTAAAAGCAGATAGTAGTCAGGATCGCTTTCCAGCGCCATACTCCAGGAATTCCGCATCCCTCCTGCCCAAAATAAACTGCCACTTCCTTTGAAAAGCTTAACATCTGGATACTGAGCCATCACTGCCTCGCGAGTCCCATCGCTCGAATTATCATCGGTCAGGAACACCTCTAGTCGTAGGCCTTCCGGAAGTACTTGTGCAGACAAGCGCTCCAAACAAGTCAGGGTTTTCTCTTTTCTATTGAAAGTAGCTAACAATACTGCGATTTCCATTCTCCTGATTATTTAAACATCTTTTTAACTCTCTTGCTCGCCGCCCTGTAGTAACTCCCGATGTAGTACTCGGCCAGTCGTAATTTGCTAATGTGCGGGATCCCCAGCGTAGTACCTATCATATCCTGGTACTCAAAGTCAGGTATACCAAGTCCCAGCTGCTTCTGTTTCACAATCAGGCTTTGGTAGAGGTCGGCCAGGCCCCAGGTTTTCTCCGAAGGCAGGTGCCATATGGCAACATTGGCATCCGTCGGCTCCACATTGCGGTAAAACACTGGATTGGTCCAGAATCTTTTGAGCAAGTCTTTACGACTGCTTGCCTTGAAATTATTCTGGTAGTAGATATAACTTAGGGTTTGCGCTTCTTCATTGAATTTTGGCAGACCGGCGTTGTGCCTACGCATCAATTCCGGCCATAGCAATTTAAAATCCCTGTAAATGATATTAATGTTCTTTACACTGGCCAGGAAGAATTCTCCCAGATGGTATCCCGGGATTTCCGGAACAATCTTACCAGATAGGTCCTGATAAAGCTCCTTCATATCCAGGCGACTCAGCCCATGGATCACCAAATCAGTTTTACAATCGTCTTCAAAGGAAATGAAGCCGTTGGGCTTAGCCAATTGAAACAACTCGTCCACTGAACGGCTGAAAATGCAATCCGAGTCCAGGATCAAGTACTGGTCGTCGCGGTTGAAATTGTTCTTAGTAATGTATTCCAGGATAGAAAATTCATAAAACTGATTCTGGAACAAATTAAAATATCCCTTTGGAGTCTTATAGTTGAAGTCCGTATATACAACCTCAACATCCAGCTCTTTCAAAGCGGCAGCAACGTCCAGGCCTTCCCATGTTGGAATTTGCCGGGTATTACTAAATAAGATGTGCTTTTGCGTTTTATTAAATCGTTTGCTGGTCGCGAAAAATAAGATAATGCATCTCCAATAGATCTCCTGGTGTTTTTTTCCGGAAGATTTCTCACCTGTTTGCGGATAAATACTTTCCTCGCCAACAGCATCAACACAAATCCAGGTACATATATAGTTTGTCATATTCTTACAGTTAATTCTCTGCTTTCTTCTTCTTCAATTTCTTCATAATCTGCATCTTCAATCTCCTCTATGATGTCTTCTTCCCGTTCTAAGTAATAAAGGCTGATACCTACCATACCCCAATAAATCAGCGGCAGAACGTAACTTAAAGAAAATAGAAGTCCAGACAGAGAAAATGCAATTAGGATAATGGCTTTAGGATTGAGGTTTCTTGAAAATGCTTTATAGCCTAGATAGAGTACATAAAAGTATTTTAGGATCAGGCCGAAGAAGCCATGATAAAACAACATCTCCATAAAGCCTTCGTGAAAATGCTGACCAGATTTTTCCGGCCACCAGTCTACCAAAGGATTTTTCATCTCAAAACCATCGAAGGTCCAGCCAAAGAATGGTCTCTCCATTGCCATTGGGAAATATACCCGACGTTGGTCGGCCCTGAATTTTCCAGTACCGTCTTCTTTGGCAGGATCCAGAATCTCACTAAAACGGTCTCCGAAGAACTCTAAAGCACCTGGGAAAACCTGTGAAACAATAAAGAGCAATAAAGCAGTGGCGATGATGGCGACTAAAAATGTTCTCAACGCCCGGGAGCCCGGGATTAAGTTGTTTCTGAAGCTCACGAGAAAATATACGCCTAAAGCGAATAATGCGCTTGCCCAAACCGATCTGTGCTGGTGCATGATAATCACAGTAAGACAAAATATAAAAGGTATCAATGCGCTTCGCTTACCTTTACTAATGAATTCATTTAAAAACCACAATAGAGGTACGATCATCATAAAGATGGAACGGGCGTGGATGATACGGCTATCACCAGAAAATGGCCCATAATCATCCATTTGAACAAGCTCCAGACTAAAGGAAAATCCCCGGCCGTAAATGAGCATAAATACGATGTAAAGGCTAATATAGAAATAGGCGATGAGTTCCAGTATATCAAAATCATACGTGCGACAAATCCACTTTACAAAGACGATATAGGCGACAGGGAAGAGGATTGTAAACAAGGTGAGCTGCTGAAATATGGAGCCGTAATTGATCATGGATTCAAAGACCATTCGAACCATAAATACGCCCATCAAGCCGAGATAAATTTGCTCGCTGCGCTTGAGCTTTTGAAAGTTGTAAATAATAACCGCGAAAAGTGCGATGCTGAGCAGCTTTTCGTACATCAATATAATGTTGGAAACAGGCAGTACAAGCCAGGAGAAAATGTTCTCCATCAGGAAAAAGGTAAAGAACAGCAAGAGCAATTCTTTGACCTCAAATTCGTAACTACCGAGCCTGATCGTATAATTCATTAGAACAATTGTTTAACTCTACGAATCACTTTTGGAACCAGATGCGTCATTTGCAGTGCATTCAGCAATTGGTGCATCATTACGGTTTTAATGTGATTCCGGCTGTTTTGGAACTTAATCGGGCGTTCCCCCTGCAGGTACATGCTTTGAAAGATTTCTTCTTTATCTGGTATGATGGATCGGTACAAGTCTGCTTTTTTGTTTACAAGATCGGTGTTGATATATCCCAGATGCTTTAACCTAAAGTCTGTATTCTTCTTCAGTCCTTTGATTCCTTTAACATTCGGCGAATCAATGATCAGGTTTTGGAAGTAACCTGAGGGATTTTCGCGCCACATGAGGCGGTCATGACCGGAGGTATAATTTAAACGGTAATAAGACCCGGCGAAATGTTCCCTATCCATGAAGTGAAAGCGTCTGAAGGCAAACTTGTTATAGATCTTCGAACTCATCAACCTATCGAAATCTTTCCGCTGTATTTCCGGCTCAAAGATTTCATCAATATCTACCCACAAACACCAGTCTGGATTGCGCAAACGCGTGCGGTTGTACAACATATTCTTGTCGCGACCTTCATTGTACCCTTCGGTACGCATGATGTCCACTACTTTAGGATGAGCCTTAAGAATCTCATATGTTCCATCGGTAGAGCCATTATCCAGCACAACGATTTCGTCTGCTAATTTTTCAAAGCATTCTAACCATTCTTTTGCGAAAAACATTCCATCCTTAACGCGTAACATGACTACAAACTTTGCCATAACTTAAAATTTAACTAAACTTTTTATTTGATTTCTAATCTCCTGATCCAGCAAATACACTAGTGTCAGGAACAATATGGTAAAACTGAGGCCGTTCAGGCCGATGCTGATGATCGGCATTCGTGAAGGCAGGACCATTGCAAATAAGTGACTTAACAACCAACCACCTGCAACCGCCAGAGGGATAATTGCGACCCATTTTTTTAACACTGCATTTATAAACGTCTGGTTCATATATCCCAACTGGTATAAGCGATACCCAAAAAATACAAAGTCTATACATAGACTGGCGGCCAGCATGACCACCAATACGCCGACAACACCGTAGGATTTGCTGGCAAAATAATAGAGCACACCGGCTATGATGCCTTTAAAGATGTTGATAAAGCTATTCATCTTGATATCGCCGAGGGCATATCCCATATTTGCCATGAAGTATCCGATCAGGCCGAAAAAGAAATTACCAAGAAGCAGGTACATGATCTGGTTTCCGGCAAACTTGTCAGCACCTGTCCAGGCAGCAATCAAATTGTGAAAATTGAACAGGAAACCGAGGCTAACGAAAATCGCCATGTAGTAATAATATTTGAACTGCGTATTTATGATGTTCTTGATCTCTGTCTTGTCTTCTTTTCCATTTTCATGAGAGATTAGGGGCATCAGCGCCACGGAGTGCCGACCGATTAAATCCTTAGCCATCGCAATAGGCCGCTTATTTACCTCAAAGATGGTAATTAGAGATGGATGAACGAATCTGGCTAAAAAGATCATGTCCATACTTGCAGAGAAGCCTCCAATGATCCTGGAAACGGAAGTAAAAGAAAAGATCTTAACAAATCCTTTCAGGTGGCTTTTGCTAAACCGGATTTCGAGGCTCTCCTTTGTCAGCATGTTTTGCAGTGCTACGTAATTATATAGGTTGATGAACAAGGCCCGGGCCAAGTTAGAAAACGCAATAGCCATCACACCAAAGTTCATATATAGCAAGACGACAACGGTAAACAGAAACATCAGGTTGCCTCCCACAGCACTGACTGCTACCGGAGCTGAGTTTTGCAGACCCTGGTTGATACCGGAGAGACTAAATGAAACCAGCTGCATCCCGGTAGCAATCACTGTAATCAGTAAAGCGCTTTGCAAGCCTTGATACTGTGAAACATCTTTGTTGACGATCGTACCTACGAGAAAGTAAAATATAACTCCGGCAAGTACTGATATGATAAGAATGAACATAGACATGATCAACCCTGAGCCGATGGTTAAACCGATCTCCGGCCCGTTATTTTGACCACGCAACTGCGCGATCTTTTGCTGCAGTACATCCCCTACTCCCGGATCCGCAAGGGTCATCCATGCCAGGATGCCACCTGTAGCCCACCATAATCCTAAGGTAGCTGCGTCAATCTTATGAATGTAGAGCGGAAAAGTAATAACTGCGTTAATAATATTGGTTATAACGTAACCGTATTGAAAAATAAAGTTCCACTTTAAAGTTTTGTTGTTCATTGATAAGGTTGGCTATTCAATTAACTTTTGATCATACGAACCTCCATAAACCATTCCTGTGCCATACCCATATCCGTAATTATTTTTCCCGTAGCCTCTTGTTGCCACAGCGTTGAATACTACTGCCGGATTTGGCAGGTTATTCAGTTTTATGTTTTCATCTATGCGCTCTACAAATACCTTCGGCGTGTAAGCATGACGGACTACAAAGAGTGTTGCATCACAAAACGGAGCCAGAATGTAGGCATCAGATACTGGTCCTACTGGTGGCACATCAATGATGATGACATCAAAATGGCCATCCAAATAATTTAACAGCTCTTCTGCTTTTCCGTTCAGGATTAATTCAGCTGGATCTGCCGGCAGATTACCAGTTAATAACAGTGATAAGTTCTCGTTAACCCCCGATGGTACAATTATTTCTGAAGCATCAGCTTTATCTTCCAGGTATTCGGAGATACCAATACTCTGTTTTAGGTTGAACTTACGGTGGAGCGTTGGATGGTTTAAGTCAAAATCCAACAGCGCGACTTTCTTACCTGTCATCGCTAAACTTACTGCCAGGTTTGAGGAAACAAAACTTTTGCCCTCTCCTGCGATCGCAGAAGTGACCATGATACGCTTGTTCTTTTTATTGACACCCAGATATTGAAGTGTCGTACGCAGACTACGGAACTGCTCTGCAATGAGGGTCCGTTGTTTGCTACCGATCACGATCTGACTCCCTGTAGTATTGGTACTGATCTCGGCGATCACCGGCAACTGCGTCAGGTCCTGGATCTCACTTTGGAACATGATGTTTCGTCTCATTCCTTCTTTGAAAGTGACGAAGCCTAAGCCTAATATCCCTGCGCCAAAAAGCGATGCCAGGTAGATCATTTTACGCTTCGGACTCACCGGAAACTCAGAGGAAGAAGCAGGACTTACAATTTTGCTATCAGATCCATTTGTGATGTATGATAAAGCGGTCTCTTCTTTCTTTTGCAAGAGGAAAGTATAGATTCCGTTTTTGATTTGCTGTTGTCTGTTAATGTCTACCAAATTACGCTCGGTTTCGGGCATGGACGACAGCGCTGAAGAGTAAGTGTTGGTTGTGCTTGACAAATTGTTGCGACTTGCGGATAAGCTGGCCCGTTGATTTCTTAGGTTTTGAAGAATCTGCGGCTTTATTTTCTCAATTTGATCTCTGTAAGATACCATGGCAGGGTTATTCTCTCCTGTAGTTTTACGAAGACTTTCTGAGCTCAGCTGTAATTCATAGATGTCTTTTACCATTTGAGACAATCCCGGATCATTGATCCCTGCTGTAGAAGGTACAATCCCGCCCGTAAGGTCACGTGATTTCACATAGTTCTCGACCTGGTTCAACACAGAAAGCTGCATATTGATCTCGCCTACTTTCTGATCATTCACACTTACATTTTCTAAATAAAGCTTGCCTTGTGTACCTACATCTATGGCTCCTTTGCTGGAACGGTATTTTTGTAAGCGGCTTTCGATTTCCAGTAGTTCTTGTTCTGTGGATTGCAAACGCTGGTTAATGAATTGCTGCGTATTGGCGGCGAGTCGATTCCTTTGATCGATCGCTTCCGAACTATATACATCCATCAGCGTATTCAATACATCTTCTCCGCGCTGTGGGTTTTCATCCATGATCGCCACATCAAGAATCGTCGATAACTTATTTGCTTCAGAAACTTTTATATTCTGAGCAATAGAATTTACAATCTTATCTGGTGAAATTAGCACGAAAGAATATTTGACATCTGGCTGAATTCTGGCTGCACCAGGACTGAAACGAAGCATCCCATAAGGAGTTTTAGTCCACTGGTTATACGGGTACTTAACATTATCAATGCTGATTGATGAGGCGTCTCCCGTGAATTTTATTTGGTCGGTAGACTTCAGGTTCATGGAATTTTGAACAGCGATCTTTACAGGCGCATCGTTATACAACAACTTTTTGGAAAGAAATCCTTCTTCGAACACCTGTGCATAAAGACCTAGATTGTTCACTACTTTGGTGATGATCGGTTTCGAAACCAAAACTTCCCGTTCATTGTCTACCGTCTGCTTCGTGCTCAATGTGGCGGCCATCGGCTCATCCGTCTTCATCTCATCTGACCCTTTGTGCTCATTTATTAAAATGCGGGCATTAGATTGATATAACGGTGCGGTGACTTGCAAGTAAAGCCATGCGCCAACGATTGAAACTACGAAGAGTGATAAGAAGAGCGGCCAGTATGGTAGCAGTCGGAACACAAGAAGTCCATTTGAGCCAGCCGGGGCTTTTGGAACTGCAGCTTTATTGATTATTTTCATAACTTACTTTGCTATTCGATCGATTATAATTGCTCCGAAAGACAGTGCACTCAATACAATTGGTATAATGGTAGAACTTCTGGTAGAGCTTGCGACTTTCGCTTTGTTTGCTTCGACATAAACAATGTCATTCGATTTTAAGTAGTAATACTCAGAGGAGAAGATTTCGCTGGAGTTCAGATTAAGTCTTTTGATCTTTTTTACTCCATCTTCTTCTCTTATGACCATTACATTATCTTTTCTTCCATAGATGGTGATATCGCCCGCTAATCCAAGTGCTTCTAAAAGCGAGATCTTTTCATTAGGAACGTTTACCACTGATGGCTTGGAGACTTCTCCAAGGACAGAGACCTTAAAGTTCAATTGTCTGACGATCACAATAGGATCTACTAATAATTTTCGATCCAAAAGCTCCTTAGTCAGTTTTACACGTAACTCGTTAGTGGTTAATCCAGTAATTTTCATGCTGCCCAATACGGGGAACTGAATGTTGCCTTCATCGTTAACCAGGTAGCCGGGGGACTGAAGATTAGCCCCCGTTACGCTGCTGGTACTTACAAAAGAATTGTTGGGTTTGTTAAAAACCTCTGTGCTTGCATTATTTAAACTGGTTACTGCTATGCTTAAGATATCATTTGGTTGGATAATATTTTTTGTGGAGAGGTTGTTTGCTTTGAGAACCGCATCTTTCTGGTCTATAAAATAAACCGATTTCCGGGAAGAGGTGCAGGATACGAACGCAAGCGTAGGTACGGCTATCATTACATAGATAAGAAATTTCTTCATATTAATATTTTGTTAGTTAATATTTAATCGTAAAACAGTTATTTATTCTTAATAGCTATACGAACATTTGCCAAAAATAGTTTTAATAGATGTATAAAAATCGTGCTATTGTTAAGTTGTGCAGTGGTGTGCAATTGCGTTAAAAAATGTTATTACACTAATTATCAAGTATTTGAGAATTAGAATTAGATCATGTCGTATCAATAATCGTGATAAATAAGCAACGAATCGTTACCAATCCTATAAATAGCGCCTGGATAAAACTAATAGTATAAGTTATGTCTTTATACGAAAATATGCCTCACACTTTTTCACACCTCTGCACATTTCAGTATACATATGTTTGAAAATGAAGAACAATCAGATTCTAGCTCAGAACTTTGGGATAATGCAAGTGTTGACTGATACATATTCTTTAACCAATTAAACATCAAGAAATGAAAAAGACATTTTTCACTATTCTGGCAGCATTAACCGTGTTTTTCACCGTAAAAGCCAGTAAAGATCATGAAAGCAGCACAAAAAACATTGTAGTTGCACGAGCCGATTTGGCAAAAAAACTGGAGTACGACTTCAACAAGCCTGCGGTTCGGGATAGCTATTACAAGAAGCTGGATCAACTTGCGGAAGCTGTAATTGCAGACGACTATGCTGTTTCTTTAAAAGGACATGCGGACGGCATAGGCGCTTACAAGTATAACTGGGTTTTGTCTGATAAGCGTGCAGTAAGCGTGAAAGACTATCTGATCACTAAAGGTGTGAAGAGCGAACGGATTGTAACCACCCCATTTGGAAGTACAGTACCAATTGCAACAAACAAGACAGCAGCTGGTCGTCAAAAAAATAGAAGAGTTGAAATTGAACTAAAAAAGATGGGTAACTAATGAAGAAAGCATACATTATCGTTGCTCACAAAAATCCAAAGCAGCTTCACCGGCTAATTACACGGCTATCCGACGGTAATTCCGAGTTTTTCGTGCATATAGGATTGAATACCAGCATTTCAGCTTTTTTTGAAATTCTGGATATTGGAGCACATGTCCGTTTTTTACCAAGGTTCAATTCAGCTTGGGGCGGTTATGGAACGATTGAACCCTACTTAAGCGGAATGCGGGCAGTAAGGGATTCTTCAACGGAATTCGACCGCATCATGTTGTTGAGCGGTCAGGATTATCCAATTAAAAGCAATAAGGAAATTGATGAATTTTTTAAGAACTCGCCTTACAGCGTTTTTCTGGATTATCACCCAATTCCAAACTATAAAAAATGGCCAGGACGAGACCGTGGTGGACTTTACAGAGTCGACAAATACTATCTTGGAATGGAATGGCACCAGAGACTGAGATCAAGATCATTGAATCTGGTCTCTGGCTATGTGCCTTTTATGCGAAGAAAAATACCTAATAATATGCAACCTTATACCGGGCAAACCTGGTTCAATCTGGATATGTACAGTTTGAATTATATCCTGGATTACCATGATGCTCATCCTGAATATTTCAAATTCCACAAGCATACGTATGTGGCAGATGAATTGTTTATTCAGATGATCGTTGGAAACAGTAAGGATGAACGCTTATTGAACAGCATTGATAAAAGTGAGAAGCGCTTTACGGTATGGGTAGACCCCACAAATGCACATCCGGTTATTTTGGACAAAAGCCATTTCCCTGCAATGAAAACATCTACCGATTTGTTTGCGAGAAAATTTGAAGAATCTAATACGGAAATACTAGATCTAATTGACCAGGAAATGTTATTTAAATAAGAACACATGATTAACGACGGCAAGTCTGGCGCACAGGCAATTTTAGAAAAGATTAAAAATATCCGGGTAGCGAAAGGCATTACTCAGGTTACGATATCACGCGAATTAAAAATTTCTCAGAACGCATATAGTAAGCTAGAACTGGGGCGAAGTAATCTTGATCTTTACCGTCTGCTTGACATTTCAAATGTCTTGGCGGTTGATCCGATCATATTTTTCCTCAACCAGCCAAAAGGATTAAGTTCACTTTTGGATTCGGGCAGGCAAGCATCGCGGGTCTGAGATTCCTACTGTTGAAAAATAGGCTGGATTGATATTGATTTAACTGTTTAAGTTTCCTATTTTGTGAGTCATAATAGGAAACCACAGAAATCAATGCTTTACTATACAGTCTATATTAGCGACGCTAGTAGTGCTCTCAGTCAGGAAAAGAACGACATACTGATGGAAGAACTTAAAAGGGGAGACATCGGTAAAGAACTTTCAGGCATGATCGCTTGTATTAAGGGGATTTCTGTACGAGGTCTTAAAGGAATGTGTATACAGGTCTTTGAAGGTCCGAAGTATGCTGTTAGAGAAGCGATTACTTTAATTGAGTTGGACAATAGTCGACAGAGCGAATGGATTTATACAGGAGAAACGGAGAAGAGAGACTTTAAAGGACTTAATACCGCCTTTGAATATCTGAACCTGGATACCTGTCCAGAGTTTGTTAGTATCTTCGATTTAAACGTATCCGCACTTAAGACTGATCCGTGTAAGGGTGCAAAGTTACTGATCGATTTTGCGAAGCAATTTCTCCGTGATTCGAAAGACAAGTACTAGGTGTGCCATTACGCATTCGATTTTGGAATAGTATTTGAGAAAAGTTATTCATATAATTTCGAAATATGGTACAGAATCGCGGAACAGAAGCAAAACACATGGGGGAGGCTTTAGAAATGATAATCCGGAGGAAAGGCTGGAATATATCTGAACTGGCTAAGAGCATTGGAGCTGACCGCCGGTCTTTCTACTACTGGTTTAAACAACCAGAAATTAAGGAATCACTGCTTCAAAGAATATCAGAAGTTGTGGATTATGACTTCTCAAAGGACTTTCCGTCCTTTTCAAAAGTATCACCTGAACTGATGCAATTTACTGAACTCGCTCATTCTCAGCCAAAAAGCTACTGGAAGGATAAATATGTGACGCTTTTGGAGCAATATTCAGAATTGCTTAGTAATACTGTGAATAGCCACCAACACAGTAATGTGGAGTATTGATAGTTAAAATTTATACTTCGTCCTATTTAAAATACAATGTCCATTTTAGTGTATAGGCCAACAGCACTGTATAGAATAGCTTGTCAGGTGTCTAAGCTTAAAAATAGTATTCTCGCCGGGAATATAAAGGCTGCCGATACTTGAGCCTTCCGCTGATAGCGTCAAGACAAATCTGGTTGGCGTCGTTATTCCCTTTATTTACTATTGTAGCCCTTGGCATAGATTCCGTGTTCTTTTTAAACACTTATTTCGATGGTCGTCAAGTTACCGACCTCCTTTCCATTAGTTATTTTCTAATTCTTTACTACAGTTCTGGAACTGACCTAAGAAAGCTTATGGTGGTCATGGTATTCCTTTCCTATTTGGGAGAAATCATTTTTTGCAAATTGCTTGAGATGTATACCTACCGAACATCTGCAATACCTTTGTATGTACCTTTTGGACATGCGATTGTTTATGGTTCTGGCTATATACTGGGGCATACTGCTTTTGCCCGCGTTAATGACGCCAGGCTTCGGGTAATTTTCGCTATCAGCTTTGCGGTGTTGTTTCTAACAGTAGGACTTCTTCTTAACGATCAATTCAGCCTGGTATTTGGAGCTTTGTTTTTTCTATTGTTGTGGCGGAAGCGATGGGAGAACATGTACTATTTTATTGCTATTTGCGTAATTATAATTGAGCTGATCGGGACTTACTTTAAATGTTGGGGCTGGACAAAGTTGGTCTTCGGCTATATTCCGACTATCAACCCGCCAATGGGGGCCGTATTTTTTTATGCTGGCGGCGATGTGTTACTGGCGAAAATTGTTTCTTTTACCAGCAAGAAAAGGAAAAGCTTGCATTAGATTAGAAGTTCAGATAATAATCTGATTTGCTAATCAATCAGTTAGGCTAATAAAGACGGTTATGAAAAAAAGTTAAGCCGAGAGTTGGTTTCCTAATATTATTAGACCGAGATTGGCCGAAAATAGATCAAAATGATTGTTAAAGAACAAATTTTGAGGTACTCGCCAATCTGGGTGTTAAGGTTCATTTATGCTGACATGCTTAAATTTGCGTATCTGCTTTCTGACGTACCAGATTGTGATATGGAGGCCGTCTCAGATCATATTTCTCATCTGGGCAAGTTTCAAGATAATCACGTCCAACAAATCGTTGCGCATTTGAATTATACCTCAACTTGCATTGCAGCTTATGTACAGTTCAATAACCTTGATATCGACAATCTGCAATTTGGGGACGAAGTTTACCACCAGGCAAGAGCTACATGGAACGTCATCACTGAGGAACGACGGGGCTTCCCCCAGGGCTACGAAAATGTTGTTATTGGTTATAGCGACAAAAATTATATGTACTGCATTTCCCTTTGGAACTGCGCTTATCAGATTATAATGAACGAAATGGACGTTTATAATGAAACGTTTGGTCAGTTTTTAGAATGTCTGGAAGAGTTAACCAATGGGAACATCACTTGTGGGGATGAAAGAACGCAGCCACTGTTTAAACTAATTTCTCAGATTGGAAATTTCAGGATCGGTTATGAAAAACGAGCGGAAGGGTAAAAATCTAGTTATGTTCAGAGTTTCGTGATGGTGAGTTCAGCCTTCGCCGGCATGACGGGGTGTTGTCGGCAAAGCGATACCCATTCCGAGGTCCCGGTCTTCACCGGGATGACGAGTAAATAAAGATAACGACACACACCTCCTAATTTTTAAACTTAACCCTAATAAACCTTGGCCTGTACAAATTCGGTTCTTTCTTAAGGTCTTCAAAAAAGTCAAAGGAGTTTACATTGTAGCTAATCAAAAGCTCTCCTTTGTTTGACAGACTTGGATGCGCTTTAGCATTATAGGTATAAAAGCCCTTTTGCGTTATCGCTTCTGAAGTATCCCATACCTTAATGGCTGGTCCAAAAGGTCCGAAGGGTGTTTTTCCTAAACGCATACAGACGTTTCTTCCTAATCCGCTTTGTTGAAAGACCAGAACATATCTTCCATCCGGGAGTTCAGAAACGCTTAGCTCATTAGACACCTGATCCGTTATTTCAGCTGATTCAGTGATAGTTGAATTCCATCCCTGGCCATCCCAATATCTCCACTCTGCATAATTTTCGAAATTCTTTGGTGCAACACGAGCAACAAGCAGCTTCTTCTCTTTACCCAATACACCATAAACGTAAACATAGCCATCTGGCTTTGCAGCTCCGGCCGCCTTGGTGTTAACGAATATACCCGCACCGAAAGATCCTTTTTCGCCATTGCCTTTGTCAATGAAGAATGGGGTATCCTTTTGTTCATATTTGTCAAAGGGTATCGAATCGGCCGACTTTATTTTTATCAAGGTGTTCCCTACTTCTTCAAAGCCAAACGCAGCATTGCTGGTCGTTTTAACCCGATAGCCAAAGATGAATAGTGCATTGTTAGCTTCCTGATTTATAAAACCATCACCCAGCCAATAGTAGTCGCCCGGTCCGGTTCTCGGAGTTTGAGGATTAAACACCGACTGTGGCTTGCCGTTCTTTGATTTCCAATGGAACATAAGCTTTCTAGATTCCGGCTTATTTCCCTTTAAGATTGCCATCGAGTTATGAATCATTTTCGAATCTGGCTGAAGCTTTCCGCTGTCAATTTCTCCTATCATCGTATCACTGAAGATGAGTAAAGTCTTTCTGGATTTTGAATGTGATGCTTCGATGCCATTCAAGGGAATACTGTAAATGCCATCACCTCCAAACCAGCCTGAAGACCTGTAAAAAAGATTGGTCCATCCAGGTTCAGCTGCCACACTAAAACGTATCTTTTCGAGATTTTGCGCACTTGACATTGAGCTTGTAAACGCGCTCATCAACAAAATCAGACCTATAAATTTCATAAGACTAAAGTTAACATTTTTCACGAACCGGGGAAATTCTGGCAGAGATATTAGTCAGTAAGACAAGCATTTAAGTGTGCAATTAAGATTGTGCAACGAATGTCCACCACTGTGAGAAAGTGTGTAAAGTTAAATATATATTATTGATTTTCAATGTTTTACAAGAGCCCTCTTTTCACTGCCATCTTTCACAGTGCGGAGCATCCAAGATATTGGGCCCGATTAGTGACTCGGCAATGGTACAATAATAATCATATGAACGTGAAAACTACTCTATTACTTGCAGCATTATGTGGCATGCTAATTCTACCAACGGCATCGGAGTCGTATGCCCAGCAACGGACTGGATATATCGCACCACAAGATACCGTTAAAACCAAACGTAAACCTAATGAAACGTTAAACCAGGTCTCTACTTCCAAGTCGATACGTCAGACGGATACGAGAATGCTGGGTGCAGCAACTTACGCGGCAGGACTACTTTCTGATAGCGCGAGTTATGACCTGAAAAAGGGGTTACCAATAACGCAACTATTTAAAGAGCAAGATCTCGCCTATTTTAGTAAGGCTGGTCTGGCAAATGTTGTTGCCTTATTTGAACAGGTAAACAAATTATTGCCTGGTGGAAAGAAACTTACTTTTCTAACCGATTCTACGCAAGAAACCAGTACAATTACTAATCCACTATCCCTTACCGATTTGCGAGTGAAGATTTCCTCCAATCCGGCAAGCATTGCATCGAACCGCCCGCAGTGGCAAGAAAATGTGTATCAGGCTTATATGGCTAGAGATTATGGAACACGTCTGGAAAACACGATAACAATCACTTCAGCAACACGCGAAATGCGCGAAGAGCCGAGCTTGGAATTAATAGCTGCTAATGGATCATCGATCACGTTAGCTCAGATCTTGCGTCAGGCTCAAGCTAATGGATCCGCGAATGCCGAGCGCAACGCAGTGGCTGCTTTTCGCAACTTAACGTTTCCAAATGGCCAGGTGTCGAAAGAAACTGCTAATGAAAATTATAAACGCGCTTTGTTTACTTTAATAAATTTACAGCAAGGCGATTTTAACAGGCATACAGAAACGACTGCGTTAATTAGCTCATTAAGCAATGATTTACAACAAGGAGCGAACAGTAAGGTGTTAGCGGCATTAAAAAGCAGTACTTTCTTTGATAGTAACGTCCCTGGAAACCTCGGTCCGGTATTGGTTACAGAAACTGATGTAGTAGATCCTCAGCGTATCGCTACTGAAGCACGTAATAAGGCAATGGAACTAATGACGCTAACTGCGCTTCATTATGGAGAACGTGATGCCGTAAAATTGTACAAACGACTTATAGCTGGAGAAGGAAGTACAGCGGCTTCTAGTACTAATGACTTTACAAAGAAAAGATTGGGCCAATTGACTTACCATGGTACAGAGAAAATTAAATCGCTAGGTTTCGGACCAGACAAAACTGCAAACATGACTTCGTCAGATCTTGTTTTGGTTGCAGTGGCTGCTCCGGCACTACCTGTCACAAATACTCCTTTTGCTTCTTTGTCTTTGTCTGAAGTAGGCAAAACAATTGTTTCTACCTACAATTCAGTGGTTACTGAAAGTACCAGGAGTATGTTTCAATTAAACCCAAGAGCTATCTTAGGTTCAAGATATACTACGTATCAAGCGAAGTATGATCCGATTGATTATGCCAGAGGAGCTGCTATCACACAAAATGGTGTAGAGTTTAGATTAGAGTCTGACCTTTACTTGGGTAAACTGGAAAAGATGCTTGATACGCAATTGAAGCCTTTTATCTATCCTCAATTTGGTATTATATTAGGAACTGGAGATAGAAAAGTCGGTTACGATGGAGACTTAACGTCAAACTTTGGGGCGATTCCAAGATTTAAACAAAATTATTTAACTTGGGGAGGTCACCTGGGACTAAACGTTGGTCCGGTGTTGGTTGGCGTTGATGGTACATTAATGTCAACGGAATCAGCAGATGATCCATATAAACGATTCTTTGATTTATCCCAGTCAATGACTTATTACAGATATAGTTTCCTTGCAAGGTTGGTTAACTTAAGTATCAGTAAGAAAGAAGTGCTTAATCCTACTTATATCACTTTTGATTTTGAGCTTGCCGGAGAGACGAACAACGAGGGAACAAGAAATAGAACAAGGTCTCAAGATCGTGAATCTCAGGTTCAGAGCAAGGAATGGGTAAGATCGTACGAACGCGCGAGACCAGGTGGTGTTTACGATCCGGAGATAGCCAATGAATTGCTATTAGAAGGGGATGTAAAAGCTTCTTATATTGCTGCGAATTATGCAGCACTTCACCTTGGTTTGGTAAAGTCAGGATTTCAATTTAAAGTTATGGCAGGTTTATATAACCGGGAGGCTTTTGGAGCCTATCAAGAGGGCAAAGGAGCGTGGCTTAGTGAATTGGCCAGAGACACCTTTCGTGGATATGGCTTTGGATCTGTTAGCTTAACCTATAATTTTGGATCAGGAGGCTCTTCAATCAAGTCAAGAAGAGTAGAACGCAACTCAGTGATCAATGGTGTATCGTCAGCTGATCCGGTTGAAGAATCAACGAGCAGGGAACGCGTTCATACAGGATTGAGAACGAGAGCGGTCTTTATGAACAGAAAATAATTAATCGTGCTGTTTGCCGAGCAACTCAGAATAGCGTTCGAGAAGATCGATGTACTTATCTTTCCAGTACTCATCATCCCGGGCTCTATTTTGAGAGGCGAGGTACTCAGGAGAATTCGAAGAAGAATGGATCTCCAAAGAGAAATCGTGATCAATGGCTCCAGAGATTTTTTCTAATATACCAGCTTTTAAATCAGCCTCTCCAAACCAGTTGTACATTGATCTTCTGTTGACACCGACCGTTTTAGCCAGTTCACTGATATTAAGACCTTTTTTTCTTATTACTCTTTCAAGTAACTGTCCCATGTGTACCTCCATCATATTTGGCAATCAAAATCGTTAATTAACAGAACCCCTGCTTCAATGATAGTCCTGCAAAAATAAGAAACAGTAAGTTGTCGCGGAAGCGAATCCTTATTGTCCGGCAAAGTCAAAGCGGCCTATCTTTAAAGCAGTTTTAATGCTTAAGCCACAATATATGAAGTAGTTATGATGAATACCATAGTCGGATAACGATCGCGTATAATGTAGAAAAATACAAGTAGTTGTCGCAAGAACAGCTGTATAAAAACGGAAGGCCCCGCAACTGCAGGGCCTTCCGTTTTATGTATAGTAGTTACGCTATTTTTCTGATAGTTTATCGGAAAGCATTTTCATATAGAAGCCTCCAACAACGCTCCTAGCCTTAAAGTTGTCGCGGATTCCCGTGTTTGAATCGTAAAAATCGTTTAGCGGAACTCTTGATTCCGTTTCTATCGCATGTCTATACACCGGTTGCACCAATGCTTCGAAGTCTTTCTGGTTGCTGGTGAAAGCTGCAGTCCATAGGATCCAGTCGTTTTTCGTATATGCTTTTCTGCTGTCTAAGGGCAGACCATACCTATTCTGTTTTGTTGCGTAATACTTGATCTCTGTATCATAGACCTTTTGTGGAAACAGGTTAAGCTTTAAAACCTTATCCCATACCAGGTTGTATTTTTGACTCCAGGTATTTTTGTCATCAAAGGTCAGTGCATAATGGTCACCGGCATCAGCCATCTCCATCCATTTGGGCACCATGGATTCGGCAATAGCTCTATACTTCTGAGCAACCTCATCATAGCCCAAGGTTTGACCAAGCTGTGCATAGCAAGCGATGCCAACGATGGCCTTGACTGACAAGTTCGCATTTCTAGCCAGGTGGCCGGCGAAGTCATCTGTACACAATTGTGTTTTAGGATCAAGGCCTTCTTTAGTCAAGTAATCTGCCCAGGTGGTCAATGTTTTCCAGTGCTTCTTAGCGTAGTTGGCATTTCCTTCCGCTTTTGCGATCGCTGCTGTTAATATGATCATATTGCCCGACTCTTCTACTGGCATCGGCTCTCCATAGGTTTGTCCATTTGCTAAAGGATAAGTACCTAAGTCATGTGCTGCCCATGGATGTGGATATTTTCCGCTTTCGCTGAAATAGAAAATACCATTCAGCATTCCTGCTAACAGCTGTGGATTATAGATCAGGTACAGTGGCGCCGAAGGATAGGTAACGTCAACGGTATTGATGAATCCACCACTATTGTTTTCTTTAGACAACCATAGGATCTCTCCTTGTGGACTTTTAACCAGCGTGTGTGCTGCAATACTCTGACGGTAGCCCAATACACATAGATCCGCATATGCTTTACCTCCGGACTTCATCGCATCGGCATAAAGACTGGTGTTGAAAGCCTCACATTTTGCAATCACCGACTTATAGTCGTTCGAAGCGTCCGTTAATTGTCCCTCAATGGTTTCCTTACCGGAGGTATTCCACCATGGTCTTAAGTTTTTATTGAAATACTGCACCGAGTAGATCTCGTCATAGGCAAGTTCCAGGTACTTTTCTACCGGGGTTTTACCAACGGCTCCAAAAGGGATGATGGTGTTCAGCGCTAAGGATTTACCAGCTTTAGCTGTGGAGCTACTATTTCCTTCCCTGAAAGCAGCCGTAGCGTCTTTCTGAGTGGTGATAAATTGGATAGCTCCAGCTGATTTAGGTGCAGCGACATAAAAATAGCCCCAGTCAATGCGCATATCATCACTAGCTTTTTTCAAGATTGGTTGCTCTACTGTTCCAGTTTTTAGTACAGACAATTTCGATGTACTGTATTTGCTGGCTGAAACCTCTTGCGAAGGTCTGTACACAGCGATATCTGAAGAGGCACTCAGGTATACCTTTACCTGGTGTGTTTTGCTGTCGTTCGCCTGAACTTTGTAGGTAACATAAGAAACCGGGCGAGCGAATAAACCCAAATCGTTCATTAGTAATGGCGAGGTGAAAGTTAGTTTAAGATCTACTTTTCCGCAGGTGAAGTTGTAGATGGTTTGGGTAGCGTTAAGATCAACGCTTTTTTGCTTCGCCATTTGAACTGCCGCAGCATTTTCCTTTTGTTTATCTACTAATCCGAAGTCCAGGTAGCGGCCTCCAGCTGTGTTGATCAGGTGCAGGGCAATCACGTTTTTACCTGCTTTCAATAGGTTTTTATCACCATTGCTTAGCGCGATGTAAGTGAAGTTATTGGTCCAGCCTTCTTTGGTATAG
Organism: Pedobacter sp.; assembly: GCF_037719805.1. Taxonomy (GTDB): domain Bacteria; phylum Bacteroidota; class Bacteroidia; order Sphingobacteriales; family Sphingobacteriaceae; genus Pedobacter. Next base: position 34,444 of record NZ_JBBJLZ010000001.1, read on the forward strand.
ATCTTTTTTCCGTTCAAGAAAAGCTCAATGTTATCGTCATGGTTGATTTTAAGAAACAGTTCATTGATGCTCGCGAGGTTGGCAACATCAAACGACCGCCTGACCCAAATATCGTGGGATTTCCACGAGGTCTTTGCTGTTTTGGCATCGTCACCGATCGGTGCAGAACCGGTCTTCCAGTTCGATGCGCTATAATCTGAAGTTTTCCAATCACCTTGAGGTTCAGTTTCTGTATAGCTTACCTGGTAGCTTTTTTCATCAGAGGCTGCGACAACGGTTTTAAAGCTCGGCGTTTCTTTGCCTAAAAAGCGGTAAATGTTACCATCGACATTGATCATTCCCAAAAGAGAATGGTCTGTACCTGTCCAGTGTTCTGTAGAAGATTCGTTGAGCTTATCTGAGCTTGACCAGATGCTAAAATAGGTGTTGTGCGTAATGAGGGGGTACGATGGCGCTTTTCTGTCCTGTGCGTTCAGGGCTGCTGATAAAAAGAGCAGGGTTAGTAAGAAAAGCTGCTTTATCTGGTTAAGGCTGAGGTACCGGCCTTCACCGGCATGACGTAGGTTATCGGCATGACGGGGTGTTAAGACGTGGCAACAATTGATTTTCAGTGATTTCATTTGTGTGTTTATAGTTGATTGTTGAAGTATTGGCTCGCGAATGCCGCATACCATATCGCTAAAATAGCCATTTTTCTTAAAAGAGGTGCGGTTGAAAAGGCCGGAAAACAACTATTTTCAGTTTTTTTCTTCAGCGTTTAAAGGGTATACAGTAGCGATTTGTGCCATCAAAACGAGGGGTTTAGGGACCCCCTGGGACTGCCACAGGTTTGACCAAATGATTCTCTTTGGGGTATGCAAAATAAGAAAAGCTTATCCATTGCAAGAGACAAGGAGTCTCGAACACTACACATTTATAACCCTTAACAAAATGGGACTTATTAGACAAGGAATCCTTGGAGGCTTCCGTAACAAAACAGGTGCAGTAATTGGTTCTTACTGGCGCACATTAGATGTAATCAAAGGGCTACCCCGGATTAGCGGGAAGAAAGCCACACAAGCACAGCTGGACCAGCGGGCGAAATTTAAATTGGTGACGAGTTATTTGGCATGGTTCGGTGACCTGATCGAGGTTGGGTACAAAGCGCTTAGTAGCATTGACACGCCCATGAACGTGGCGGTTTCTTTTCACCTAAAGGAAGCCATCATTGGCGCCTCTCCGAACTTTGCGTTGAATTACACAAAGGTGATGTTCAGTCAAGGTAAATTAAGCTTGCCTTCCAGCACAACAGCTACGGCGACGACGGTTTCTGAAATTGACTTTACCTGGTCGAACACAGGTGCAGACACCCCTCGTAAGTTGGCAACAGATATGTTATCTGTCCTGGTTTTTCATCCAATTCTTTCGGAGTTCGTGACGTTGCATAATGTGGCACCGCGATCGGCAGGCGCTTACACCGTGAGCTTACCGGCCGAATACAGCGGAGAGGCAGTGCATTGCTACATCGCCTTTAATTCGACAGAAAGAAGGGACTTTGCATCCAACAGCAAGCACGTGGGACTGGTAACAGTGTTGTAACCCTCCTTTGAATTAAGCAGGTAGCTGTTGCCATGCAGCTGCCTGCTTTTATTTTAAACCCTAAAATTTAGAAAAATGAATACATTAAATGTCTTAAGCTCCCGGCTCAGATACTGGGAAATTATCAAAATTATTATACTGGTCTCCGCATTAGCTATCGGCTGGAAGACCATTCAAGGAAGCAATTGGAATACAGATATGACCATGGGCTATATTGATCCCTCAATCTGGCTCCTGATTCTGATTGGCATGATCTGCTTTTTAGTGATGATCGCGCTCTCGGCCTGGATCTTACTCAGAGTTTGGACCATTGTCGGTCTGCCTAATCCTCACAAAATCATTTCACAATTTAATTACCTCGAATCATGTCAAAAATTAAAGTTTTTGCTTGCTGCTTATGCGTTGCTATTGCTTGCAGCAGTTGGGTGCTTGGTGGCCATATGCTAGTTACAACAAAGGGAAAGGGCGCAAATATCCTTTCCTGTGTTAAAAGAGACGCAACTGGAAAGATCTTGCCCCGACCTAAACGGTTAATTCCAATTGCGCTTGCGGAACTCTGGGTACGGGAAGAAAGCAATAAGAATGATGGAAAGCGGGTTGAGGAATACCTTGCTGTTGTTGGCTTGAAAAAAGGCGAGCCTTACTGTGCAGCATTCGTAAGCTGGGTGTTTAAACAGGCGGGTCATGCATCGCCCAGAACGGGCTGGTCTCCTGCGCTATTCCCTACTACCCGATTGGTTAAGGCCGTGGCGCCTGGAAACGTATTTGGCATTTATTTTCCTGCATTGAAAAGAATTGCACATTGCGGATTGGTAGTGAGTAGCCGCGGCGACTGGATCACCACGGTGGAGGGAAACACGGATGCATCCGGAGGAAGAGAAGGTGGCGGCGTTTATCAGCGGTTAAGACACCAAAAGAGTATCAGACTGTTTTCTGACTGGCGATTAAAAAACGAGAGATGAGGACTATTGCATTGTTGGCTTGTATGTGTCTTATGAGTTGCTCCTTGTTAAAGAAAACGACAAAAACGGAATCGGTGGTGTTGGGTGAGTTTGAGAAAGTGGTTGATTCCAGAAGTTTGGTTTTAAAAACTGCCATAAGGGAAACGAACACGCTGACCTATAATCCTGATGGATCGATACTACAGTTTCAGCAAATACAGGAAGAAGCCGCACAATCGCAGGCGCTGCAAGTAAGAGATGCGGAACGCGAAACTTTGAAGAAAGAATTGGTAATCAAGGAAAGTGTTCCTTCGCAGGTTTGGGTCCTGGCTTTCATCGCGGCATTTGTTTTATCTAGCTTGCTGTGGTATGTTAAAATGAGGTTTAAGTAATTGGGATCAAGCTTGCAAGTCTATATATTTGTAACCCATGACAGTAAACGAATTTAAAAAATCTGGTTTAGACGGAATCATGCCGGAAGGACTGCCCTTGTATGTGCAGGCCTTGTGGCATGATGGTCGTGGCGATTGGAAAAGCGCGCACGATCTGATCGACCAGTTGGCTGACAGAGATTCTTCGAGGGTACATGCATATCTCCACCGGAAAGAAGGAGACCTCTGGAATGCGGATTACTGGTACCGCAGAGCTGCTAGTAAACGTCCGGATTACGCTCTTGAAAAGGAATGGGAAGCGCTGCTTCAACAGTTTTTGCAGTAATTTAAACGCTCTGGTGGAATATTCTTATTTTGCCGGCTTATAATCTTCAAAAATTGAAAAAATCTATTAGCTGCGATCTCCAAACCTGCTTTATGTGCCAATCGGCGTTAAAAGACTGGTTGCCTGCAATTGCCAGTCATAAGTTGAATTTTATAGCTAAGAAAGGTGAAGTCATCATTAAAGAAGGTGACCCAGTAACAGGTGTTTATTTTGTGAACAGCGGTAATGTTAAGGTTCATAAGAAATGGGGAGACAAGGAGCTCATCCTTCGTTTCGCCAATACCAGTAAGATATTTGGTCACCGTGGCATTGGGAACAGAACTTCCTTTTACCCAATTTCAGCCACCGCGCTAGAAGCTACTTCACTTTGTTTTGTACCGATAGACTTCTTCATTTCCACTATAAAAGTAAACCATGAGCTGGCTTTTAAGTTGCTCCTATTTTATGCTGATGAACTACAGGACTCCGAAAAAAAGATGAGAGAACTGGCACTAATGTCCGTCAAAAGCAGACTTGCTGTCTCTTTACTTAGCCTTTCGGAACAATTTGGAATAAACGATGAAGGTTGCGTTAACATAGATCTGAGCCGGCAAGACCTTGCTGCTTATGCGGGGGCCACTTATGAAACCGTATTCAGAACTATGAATGACATGGTAGCAGCGCATCTGATTACCCTGGACGGAAAGAAGATCCGAATTGACAGTACAGACGGGCTACAAAAGCTGGCGTCCGAATCTTCTGTTAACGCTTAGAATTTATAGCCCAAGCCTATGCCCGCATGCCATTGGCCATCTTTTGTCGCTGTTTTAGCATTGTATAAGAATGGAATTTGCATTGCCAGATGTTTGTAAACTGCGGTTGCTCCGAAACCAAGTGAAGGAATCAGCATCGCATTTTTAGGCCCATTGGCCGTTTTGTCTTCCTTAATTTTTAAGCTTGGCAACATCCCGATCATAAATATAAAGGGCTTATGCGTAAGTTTAATTGCAGGGCCGGTAAAGTTTATGGTGGCTCCGTCGTCGATATATCCAACAGCTACTATTCCTTCAAAAAGTGTGGTTTTAACCGTCGATGTCCCTTTTGCTGCCGTCGTATTCGTTTGTGCTTTGCTGGCAAAACAAAGCATAAAAAGGCCTAGTCCGCCGTAAATGGCAGTTTTAAATGTGGTGGTCATTTTGTCTTAGGTTTATATGGTATTAGATAATATTGGTTCTTTTGTTTTTCCGTAGGTATAATAAATTGCTGCTCCGGTGAATAGTAAACCTCCAACAATATTTCCTGCGGTTACAATCAACTGGTTGTATAACCACCAGTCTGCGATGGTAACTTTTGCTCCGAACATCATTCCGACAGGGATCACGAACATATTGACTACGGCATGCTCATAACCTAAGGCAAAGAAGATGAAGATTGGAATACCGCAAGCCATAATCTTACCTACAGTTGATTTCGAGGTCATCGCCATAACAACCCCCATACATACCATCCAATTACAGAGAATTGCTTTGATGAAAGCTGCAAACAAGCCGGCAGCGCCGTGTTGGGCATAACCGATCGTCTTCTTCTCTGCGGCTGTGGCCAGCATTTGTTCTATGGCGCCCAAGACCTTAACTGTACCCATCTCTGAAGATGCACTCCAGAATAAAAACGCGAACAAGACACTTCCTAATAGATTGCCTATGAAGACCCAAAAAAGATTTTTAATCATGGTTGACGCGGAAATCTTCTTCTCGAACCATGCAAGAGGTACAAGCGAAAAACTTCCAGTGACAAGCTCCAGTCCCAGCAAAACAATGATTACAAATCCCACTGGAAAAACGACTGCCCCCGCCATACTCATCTTAGTCTGAGAGGAGGCCAGGTAAGCAAGCGTGACTGAAATGCCGAGCAGGGCTCCAGACATCCCACCTCTGATCAAGAGATCTTTAATGCCTAAAGCGGCTTTAGTGGTTGCGGCAGTCATCATAGCAACTGCCACTTCTTTTGGTGATACGTAGTCCATTTTTATTGGTTTGAGTTTATTCCGATATATACATTACCATTTTCAACTTTGACAGGATAGACTTTTATGGCACATTCATCACCACTGAGACATTCACCAGTAGCGAGTGAAAAGGTCTTTTTGTGGAATGGACAAGCCACTTTCGGCTCATCTGATGTACTGCCTATCATGCCCCTACTCAATGCCATCTGCCTTTTGTGAGGACATTCATTTTGTGTTGCGTACCATTCGTCCCGCCTGGTGAAATAGAAGAGCGCAATCTGTTCTTCGCCATGTTTTACACATACACCACCATTTTCCACCGCATCCTCGATGCGACATGCGGTTATCCAGTTTAGGCTTTGATCCATTCTTCAGTCTTTTTTTGTCCTCTCATTTCTACGAATTTTATAGTTGGGTCTTTCTCTTCAGGCGCGTTTACAAAATGACTAAAGCGCTTGCGGATCGCTGGATTTTCGACTGCTTCTTTCCACTCGCACTTGTAAGTATCTACCAGTTTTTCAATGTCCGCTTCCCAGGTTTCCGCCATATGAAGGCTGTCGTTTATCACTACATTTCTTAAATAGTCTATTCCTCCTTCCATCTTGTTTAGCCAGGTTGCTGTTCGGGTTAGGGGGTCTGCAGTGCGGATATAAAACATCAAAAAGCGGTCTATATACTTTATGCAGGTATCACTATCGACATCTGAAGCTAATAACAGTGCATGTTGTGGCTTACTACCTCCGTTTCCACAGACGTACAGGTTCCATCCTTTTTCTGTGGCAATGATCCCAAAATCCTTACTTTGTGCTTCTGCACACTCGCGGATACATCCGCTTACTGCGGATTTGAATTTATGCGGAGCCCTGATTCCACGATAACGTTCTTCTATTCTTATTGCGAAACTGACACTATCATGCAGACCGAAACGGCACCACGTACTGCCCACACAACTTTTAACGGTCCTTAACCCTTTCCCGTAGGCATGGCCACTTTCAAAACCGGCAGCGATTAACTCTTCCCAGATAATCGGAAGGTCATTAAGGTGAGCGCCGAACATATCAATGCGTTGTCCACCCGTGATTTTAGTATAAAGTTTATATTTCTGTGCCACCTGCCCTATTACAATGAGCTTCTCCGGAGTAATTTCGCCTCCCGGAATTCGCGGAACGATTGAATAAGAGCCGCCTTTTTGAATGTTGGCAAGAAACCTATCGTTACTATCCTGAGCCGTATCGTTACCCTTTTTAAGGATCATGTCATTCCAAAGGCTCGCTAATAGTGAGGACACCAATGGTTTACAAACCTCGCAGCCGTCACCATGACCCAATTCGTTAAGCACCTGATCATAACTTTCCAATTTATGGATGTGAATCAGGTCATAAAGTTCTTGGCGGCTATAACTTAAGTGTTCACATATGACATTCCTGACGTATTTGCCTTTAGCTTTCAAGGTATGCAGCATGAGGTCTTTAACCATGGGAACACAACCACCGCAACCTGTCCCCGCCTTTGTACACTTTTTGACTGCATCGAGTGTTTCACATCCCTGCTGGTCAACCGCATTGCAGATGTCTGCTTTTGTTAATCCTTCGCAACTGCAGATTAATGCAGTATCTGGAAGTGAGGTAATTCCGGCGCCGGCGCTTTCGGTTCCCCCCCTGGTTCCAATGATCAGGTCTTCCGGATTAGGAGGCAAAATAATTTTGTTGGTAACGGTTTGCAGCAGCATATTATATGCTGCCGCATCGCCGATTAATACACCGCCAAGGAGATGTTGCCCGTCATTGGTTATGTTTATGCGTTTGTAAATACCTTTGTTCCGATCTTCAAAAATGATTGACCTACAATCAGGTTCGGTTATAAAATGGTCCCCGAAACTGGCAACATCTACGCCTATAAGTTTAAGTTTTGTGCTCATGTCGAACCCTTTGAAAGATTTCGAAGAACCACTTTCCTTGTTAATGTATGATTGATAAAGGTTTGATGCTACAACTTCAGCCATCTCATACCCTGGAGCTACGAGACCATAGATCATCTCATCGTATAAGGCACACTCTCCGATGGCGAAAATATTCGGATCATTCGTTTGCAATTGCTCATTTACTGTAACGCCTCCTCTGGCCCCTGTTGCTAATCCGCAGGCTTTGGCGAGTTCATCTCTTGGTTTTATTCCAGCAGAGATAACCAGCATGTCTACTTCAAGCTCAGTCTGGTCGCTAAATTCCAATGCAGTAATGTCATCTTCACCTGAAATAGCTGTTGTATTTTTGTTGAGGTGGATGTTTAAGCCTAGTGACTTCAACTTTTGCTGAAGGATTTCGCTGCCAGCTTTGTCTATCTGCCTGGGCATGAGCCTCGGTGCAAATTCAACTATGTTAGTTTCTTCAAGGCCAAGATCCATTAAAGCTTTTGCCGCTTCCAGCCCGAGTAAGCCTCCCCCAATAACCGCAGCTGTTCTGGCTTTAACAGACCATTCTTTTATAAGCTTCAAATCTTCGATAGTCCTGTAAACGAAAACGCCACCCTTAGCTATGCCTGGAATGTTCGGGATGAAAGGCGCAGAGCCGGTTGCAAAGATCAGCACGTCGTAGGGAACTAGGTGACCCGCTGCTGAGTGAACCAATTGCAGAGCCCGGTCTATCTCAATAACAGGATCATTCAGGCGAAGGCTAATCCCGTTATCATCATACCAATGACTGGAGCACATAGACAAATCGTCTACCGTCTTACCGTTATAGAATTCACTTAAATGAACCCGATCATAGGCCCTGAATGACTCTTCCCCGAAAACAGTAATACTAAAAAGGTCTGTTTTGGCTAAAAGCTTCTCGCAAAACTTATAACTGACCATTCCATTACCAATTACAACTACTTTTATTTGATTCTGACTGACTTTCATAGGTATTATTTCATTAAAAAGGAGTACGGTGCTTTATTTTATTCAACTATCAGATATTTATCATACATAAATATAATAACAATACAATAATATTGATTTAATGTGATATAAATCATATTAAATCAATATTTATTAAAAATATTAATCATATTTACATTATTAATTACTGGATAATCAGATTATGAAAGAAAATATCGAAGAAACTGGGTTATTTGTTATAGGTTCTGGACCTGGCGACCCTGAATTAATGACATTAAAGGGAATTAATGTAATAAAAAGAGCAGATGTTATACTTTATGACAATTTAAGCAGCAAAATTTTGTTGAATTATGCTCCGGAACACTGCATAATCTTATATGTTGGCAAAAAGCCTTATGAAAAGTACAACTCACAAGAAGAAATCCATGATCTGATTAAGTTTTATGCTACCGAAGGTAAAACGGTAGTCCGCCTCAAGGGTGGCGATCCCTATATATTTGGACGGGGCTTCGAAGAAGTCTTATTCGCCGAGGAACATGGAATTAAAGCCCATTATATACCAGGAATTAGTAGCATGCAGGGTGCAGGTATGAGTAACATTCCCCTAACCCATAGGGGCGTAAGCGAAAGCGTCTGGATGATCACAGGAACAAAGAAAGATGGAACGCTCTCTGCTGACCTACAATGCGCAATGAATAGTGGAGCAACGGTCGTCATCTACATGGGCATGAAAAAACTTAAAGAGATTTCGTCTGCATATTTAAGGAATGGGTTAGGCTTGATGCCCGCTGCAATTATACAGCATGCAACTTTGCCGCATGAAAGACAAGCCATTTGCCAGGTAAAAAATCTTGAAGAGGTAGCGTTATACGAGAACTTAAGCCATCCAGCCATTATAGTCATTGGAAACGTTGTTGGTTTGAAAAAGACGATCAAACAAGCCTTCTCTATCGCTTCCTAAAGGTATTTAACCCGGATGTTTTCATAATATAAAATATATTGCGCGAAATACTTATTTGACTGGAAATATATACTGAATTAACCTTTTGGCACTAAAAAGCGTTTGGCATGGTATGCACTTTGTGTAGGATTTAAGTATAAAACTTAAACTATCGCCATGAATAACCTATCCTTAGACTCCCAAATTTGCGCACACAAAAGTTCATTAGATCTTTTTGCCAGAAAATTTACAAACGACCTGGAAGATGCCAACGACCTGGTTCAAGATACGATGATCAAAGCGATCAGGTATGCAAGCATGTACAAAGAAGGCACTAATTTAAGAGGCTGGCTTTATACGATTATGAAAAACACTTTCATAAACAGCTACAAGAAGGTTTCAAGAAAAAACAGCATCATGGACACCAGCGAGGAGCTTTCCTCAGCACAATTAAAGAAGAGTGCTTCTAACAATCTGGGCGAAAATAAATTCATGATGGAAGACATCAACAAAGCAATGAAAGCATTGCAACCGGAATATGCGATCCCTTTCCTAAAATATTTTGAAGGATATAAATACCATGAAATTGCAGATGAATTACAGATTCCAATAGGAACTGTGAAAACAAGAATACATATGGCTAGACAAGTACTGAAAGGTAGTCTGAAAATGTATGCACAAGAATACAGAAAATCTGCATAAACGGTTAAAACGACTTTATAGTGAATAATTGGTTTTTTAAGCTGGTCCTCTGACCAGCTTTTTTTATGCCTTATAAGTCTTATTTATAATCTTTTCGTGAGTGTCGTCTATTTGCTTCACTAATACAAACATGCGTTCAGAGATTGCTACAGCCGGAAGCTAAATCAACCTTTTGGCCATGTGAATAAGGGTTTGCTGGGGTTTATAGTGTCATTTAAGATCCTAGTGATTTGGCAAGGAAGAGGCAATGACAGGCTATATGCCTCGTCCTGAACTCGTCATGCGGGCGAAAAAGGCAGGTATGAGGACTTTGGAATAACATATTCTATCCAGTCCGAGGTCCCGGTCTTCGCCGGGATGACGTGTTGCCACCATCGCGATTAGATCCGTCCGAGGTCCCGGTCTTCACCGGGATGACGTGTCACCGGCATGGCGATGACGAGCGCAAAAGCGCCCTGAAACAAGAAAAGGAGAACTTAATTAAGCGCTCCCCTTCAGATTGTTAGATAGATGTACCTCAAGAACACTGAAGCACTAATAATGTTCTATTTTATAAATTTAATTTTCATCAGCAGGCTTTTGCTGCTCATACATGTTGTGGGCAACTACGCTATCAGGTAATACATTACTCATTCCTACCTGAATTTTGTTTTTTATTCCAGAAATAACTTTGTCTTTTCCAGCCATTAACGCTTCATAACCGTCCTTAGCCACATCTGCGGGATCAGACAATGAACTTTTGTCCTGTAAGATTTTGCTTTCCTCCATGTCTGCCTTCGCAAAGAAGTCCGTATCTGTAGCTCCTGGTAACAAGGCTGTGATGGTAATGTCAAAATCTTTCAGCTCTTCTCTAATCGCTTCAGTAAATGACAAGACAAACGCTTTAGTTCCATGATAGACTGACTGCCATGGGCCTGGAACCTTACTTGCGATGGATGCAAGATTAAGTATTTTACCCGAGTTAACGGTAGTCATATCTTTCAAAAATAGTTTAGTAAGAATGACAAGAGAAGCTATATTCAAATCTATGATGTCCAGTTCTCTATCGATGTCAGTGTCCTTAAATTCGCCATAAACTCCTTGTCCTGCATCATTCACCAGCACGCTGACATCAAGGCCAAGCTGTTTCACTTCGGCATATAATGCAAAAGCTTCTTCGCGATTAAACAGGTCTTTGGCAATAGTGACTACATCAATTCCATCGATTCTAAGTTCTGCTGCTCTCGCATCAAGATCTTCTTTACTGCGGGAAACTAAAATTAAATTGTATTTGTCTGCGGCAAATAATTTCGCCAGTTCATAGCCAATACCGCTGGAAGCACCGGTAATTAAGGCATATTGATTTGAATTGTTCATATGAATTGTGTTATAAGTTGATGATTATTACTCGTTATTTCCAAGCGGAATTTTTTCTAAGTCTTTTCGGGGTGGTCCCGTAGTTACTTTACCGTTGATGTCGAAGCGACCTCCATGGCAGGGACAATCCCAGCTCTTCTCTGCATCATTAAAGGAGACGATGCAACCGGCATGGGTACATGTGGGGTTTAAAGCAGTCACTTTACCATCGGCATCCTTATATATGGCAACCTTTGAGCCTTTCAACTCTGCAATGATGCCTTTTTCGGGCGCCAGTTCTTTTAAGGAATCAAGGTCTTCTTCGGCTCCAAATCTGTCTGCAATAAATCGCCAGGCGACGTCCGCGTTCTCTTTCACAAATTCTGAAAAGCCAGCAATCGGCTTAATACGTGACGGGCTATACAAATCGGAATAGTTATTTTCTATACCGAGTATTTGATCGCTTATGATTTTCCCCGACAAGGTTCCGAACATCATTCCATTTCCGTTAAAGCCCGTACCTACATAAATACTGTCGTGACCCGTCAATTTACCGATATATGGAAGTCCGTCTACCGGTACGTAGTACTGAGATGACCATCTGTATGGAATAGACTCCACACGGTAGTATTTATGTGCGTAATCTTCTAATTTTTTAAATGCATTTTCTGGCTCATCATGTCCTGTTTTGTGGTCTTCCCCGCCTAGAATCAAATACTTTTGCCCCTTAATTTCGTGGGTTCTAAAATAATGATAAGGCTCCTGCATGTCGTAAGTGAGACCAGTTGGATAGGCGTCATGTTTCAATTTGATGCCCAATACGTAACTGCGGTAGGGCGCACAGCGAAAAGTGAAGGGCGTAATTCCGGGAGGGATATGTGTTGCCCATACCAGATTTACCGCTTTTACAGACTGACTTCCGATGTTTGCAATGTGGATTCCGTCCTCAGCTATTGTCTCTTCGACAAAACTTTTTTCTAAAATTACCCCACCTAGCTTTATAAACTCCGCAGCAAGAGCGTAGATATATTTCAGGGGGTGAAACTGACCCTGATCTACAAAATGAACTGCCATTTGAAATGGAACAGGCACTCCATTATCCTGATATTCAATCGCTTCCACCCCCGCTCTTCTGGTTGCTTCCAATATCTCAGTAAGCTGCTTAGTTTCTTTATCAGTTTCCGAAAAAAGATAAGCGCCTTTATATTCAAAATCACATTCTATGTGATACAGATCGATAAAATCTTTAATGATGGCAAAAGCATCCTTACCAGAGTCGGCCACTAGTTTTGCGGCTTCCTCATTGAAGTCCCTTTCAATTTCTGGATACGTCGCATCGAAGAAGGTATTCAAGTGAGCAGTGGTACCACCGGTTGTTCCATAGCCAATGGTTCCTCCTTCAACTACAATACATTGTTTGCCTGCTTTCTGAAGCAAAAGAGCGGTAGTAATTCCGGTTATCCCTCCTCCTACAATCATTACATCATAAGTAAGGGAGTAGTCAGCTGTTGAATGTGGTGTACCCGCAATATCGACCGCCTGCCATGGGCTTTCGGTGTAGCTGTCTCTTGGATTTATTTGCTCATTGTTTTCCATCTTTAGCACGCTAATGTTTTTAATTATCAGATGATTGAGCAACACCTGTTTTTTAAAAAAGGTTTCAATAAATTAAAATAGGCAGGGAACGAGTAGAGCAGTAATTTCTTAGTACTCAGCAAACAATTAATATATAAAGTGGGTTGTAGAGCAAGGACCTAAATTACTTAAACAAATATTATTATGGCAACTACAAGTAAAGCAAGCAGCGCGAAGAAACCAGCTGCAACAACTGAGAAAAAAACGGCTACAAAGGCATCTACTGCTGAAAAGCCTGCAAAACCGGCTACAAAATCTGCTGTATCTGAAGAAGAAACTGCACCTGTATCTACTAAGCCGACTGGAAAAACTGGCAAGATGGAAGATTCTGAATTCCATGAGTTTTTTGTGGATGAATTGAAAGATATTTACTGGGCTGAAAAACACCTTGTAAAAGCACTACCTAAATTTAAAAAAGCGGCAACAAGCCCAGAATTAGCTGCTGCATTTGACAAACATACTGCGGAAACTAAAACTCATATCGAGACCTTAGATAAGGTTTTTGAATTATTGGGAGAAAAAGCTCAAGCTAAGAAATGTGATGCAATGGAAGGATTGCTTTCTGAGGCAGAAGGTATAATTGAAGATACTGAAGCAGGTACATTAGTACGTGATGCTGGATTAATTTTAGCTGCTCAAAAAGTAGAGCATTATGAGATCGCAACGTACGGTACGCTTAGAGTATTTGCGGAGAACATGGGTCACACTGATGTAGTTGAACTATTGTCGCAAACGTTAGAACAAGAGAAAGCAACGGATCTTGCGCTTACTCAAATTGCTGAAGGTTTTGTAAATGAGCAAGCTGCTTCAGAATAAAAATAATAAATTTATAATATGAAAAAGCCTTAGACTGTGTGGTCTAAGGCTTTTTTTGTGGGTGTTAATCGGTTGGCCGTTACTACCGGCCATAAAGCTTGGTAAAGGCTAAAAGTTTCTCTTGAATCTTAGTGTCAAGATCATCGGGCTTGAGTCGCCACATCCAGTTTCCTTTTGTAGATGCCGGAGTATTCATTCTAGCCTTACTATCTTTATTCAATAGATCCTGAACAGGCACGATCACAATTTTAGCCGCTGAGGCGTAAGCAAGCCTGATCAATGTTTCAACCGCGTTATTTTTGTTGATCTTTTTATCTGTGTACTGCTCAAGCCTGGCTTTGGTTGCCGAATCTGCCTCTTCTTCATACCATCCCCTTGTCGTGTTGTTATCATGGGTTCCGGTATATGCAATGCAGTTGTCGCTGCTCATATTGTGGGGTGCATGGATTGAGTCGGCGATGTCTTCTCCGAAGGCAAACTGCAGAACTTTCATCCCAGGAAGGCCAAACTGGTCTCTCAGTGCAAATACTTCAGGAGTAATTTCTCCTAAATCTTCTGCGATAAGCGGAAGTTCACCGAAGTGTTCGACCAAAGCGTTAAAGAAGTCTGCTCCAGGTCCGTCTTTCCAGGTACCATTTTTTGCAGTTTCACTATCTGCTGGTACTTCCCAATAATCTGCGAAGGCTCGGAAATGGTCTAATCGGATCAAGTCGTAGAGCTCAATGTTCTTCGCGATTCGTCTGATCCACCATTGATATTGTTCCTCCTTCATAGACTCCCAATTATAAACCGGCATCCCCCATAGTTGCCCATCTTCATTGAAATAATCAGGTGGGACGCCGGCGATACCCAAAACATGCCCTTCCTTATCCACGTTAAAGAGATGAGGGTTTGCCCATACCTCAGCAGAATCGAGTGCCGCATAGAATGGCAGATCGCCTACGAGTTTAACGTTCAGCATGGAAGCGTACTCCCGGATCTGGGCCCATTGTTCTGTAAAAACAAACTGTTGCCATTTGATCGCTTCGAGTTCTAAAGTATATTTTTCCAGCGCCTGGTCTAACGCTGATTGATCCCGGGTTTTATGTTTGATATCCCAATCTGACCATTGTTTTCCGCTATTTACTGTTTTCAACACTTCGTAAAGCGCATAATCATTTAGCCAAAAAGACTCTTGTTCACAATACTTTTCAAAAGGTTTTTGAAGCCCGAGCTGACCGGCTGAGCGCTTAAAGTTTTTAAAGGCTATGCTTAACAGCTCCTGCTTTATGACCTCTACGCGCTCATAACTCACTTTTCTTTCCGTCTTACGCGCATGCTCTTCCAAATCGTTCTGGCTGATCAAACCCTGTGCAAATAGAAGTTCAGGACTTATCAACAGCACGTTTCCGGCCATGACAGATGTTGCACTGTATGGGGAGTACGCTTGTTCCTGCGTTAAGGGATTCATAGGTAGCACCTGCCAGTACTTTTGCCCAGAGGCAGCCAGGAAATCAAGAAAGGATTTCGCTGTTGGACCCAGGTCACCTATCCCATAAGTAGATGGTAAGGATGAAACGTGCATGAGCACACCTGCGGCACGCTTGCGTTCTACGTTTTTGAAATGAAGTGCAGCAAAAGGAAGCACTTTAAGTACCTTATCTAATTTAAGTTCAGTTGTGGTACTGTCTGATTTGTCCCTTAGCCAATCTTTATACTCACTTGGAATGGCTTTAGGCAGAACTACGTAAGTGTCCGACCAATCTATGTTTACTACCTCCTCTTCGTCAGCGTCCAACATTCCGCTGATATTGACCGGAAGCACGAATACTAACCAATCGTTTTGATAATGACGTACAAAAGCAATGGCATTGTCGGCATACTTGCCCTTGATCTGAAGAGGAAGATATTGTCCTTTTGAAAAGACTTCTGGGTATGACTGCCTCAATTGAAGTAATTGTTTCAAGAAATACAGCTTTATTTTCCCCGTGGAGGCGGTACTCCATAGTTCCGGCAACTCTACTACTTCCTTATTGGTCTCTATGAGAAATTTAAGTCTTACCTCATAATCTACCGGCCTTCTATTATCCGGATCCACCATACTCAGATCCCACAATTCTGTCCCCTGGTAAGTATCAGGAATCCCGGGGCTTGCATGTTTTAAAAGTAAAGCGGCTAAGGAATTGAGCTTTCCAAATGCGGCAATCTTTTTATGAAATGTACTAAAAACCTGCCAGAAAGGCCTTTCTTTATTTAATAACTCCGTAATGAAGTTCCTACAATTTGCTTCATATTGCTCATCCGGCTCTTCCCAGTTTGACCTCGCCTTAGATTCCCTTAGAGCTTTCTCCATATATTCTAAGAGCCTGTCGAGGTATTGTTCCTGCTCCGATTCTAATTCGGGATAGGTTGCGATTAAAGTCTGATAGATAAAATATTCATCATTGTTATCAGGTTGGGCGCTTTGCTTTAACTCCTCATTAAGCTCTTTCCAATGGGCAGCTTCTTTAGGCCATTTGTTTTTAAGATCAGTAAGCACGTTAAGTCTTGCCCTTGCGTCTTCTCCCCGCTTGGTATCATGTGTTGCAGAGGCATTCATTGCCAGCGGCCAGGCGGCTTGTCTTTCCAGAATGCGTTGGTGAAAGTCATCAGCGGTGATACCGAATACTTCCGAGGAATCTCCAACTTCGTTATTGCCAATGAACCGGTTGAATGTATACATTAAGGTATCTTCGACGCCTTTAGCCATTAACGGCCCGGTAAATTGCATCAGTCGGAGGTAGAAAGATCCATTGTCTTTAAAAAGTTGCTTTTTAAAATATTCTTTGCCAACTGTAAACTCAGGTTCATCAGGCATGCTATTGAAGATCTCCCCGATAGCGGCTTCCTCATCTTCCGCCAGCGGAAGTTTTGAGGAGTAAAAACGGTATACGGGACAACGAACAAGAAACTCGGCAATTATCCCTTTATACAATTCTGCATTTTGTTCTGGAATCTGGTCATCTGTACTTAGGCCTATAAAGGCTTGATACAGGTTTTCAAGCTCCCCTTGCATAAATCCACTTAGAAATTCGCGTTTCTTCCGCTGGATTTGAACGGCAATCGGGCTGTTAAACCTTCCAAGATTCTTATAAAACTTGTTAAATTTCTTCTCCGCTTTTTGATTAGTGAAGAGCTGATTCACGAGCCCTAGATAGTCATAGCCAGTAGTGCCTTCTATGGGCCAGCCTGGAGGTAACAATTCGCCCGGTTCTAGAATTTTTTCGACAATTAGGTAGGCTTCCTCACCACACAACGCTCTTAGCTGGTAGAGATACGCCGTGGGGTCAAACAAGCCGTCAATATGGTCAATTCTCAACCCTTGAAAGATGCCTTCATCCAGTAATTGCTTGCTGAACTGGTGATAATCGGCAAAGACTTTTGGATCCTGAATGTTCAAACAAATTAAGCTACTAACCGTAAAGAACCTGCGGTAGTTCATGCTTTTGAGCGTATCGCGGTAGTCGCAAAGCTTATAATACTGATGTTCCAAAATTTCTATTAATGGAAGACTTAAGTCGGTATCTTCTCTGAGCGGCCACATGGAATCGTGGTATTTCAGGAAATTACCTTCTTCTGTCGTTACTAGATTTAGTTCTCCTTTTTCTATGATAGCGTCCGGGTCATCTCCTAGAAAGGGAACCATTAGCGGCTCTTTTTCCAGGTCTTTAGATACAATATCGAAGTAAGGCCTGTACTCAGAATTCTCCCCGTATTTGAGCACATCCATTAGCCAGGTATTGCTATGATGGAAGCCCATATGATTGGGAACAATATCCTGAATCCAGGAAATTCCGATCTCCTTTAAGTCGCCGGCGATCTTGCGTAGTTGTTCAAGGGTACCGATTTCAGGATTGATTTTATGCGGATTAACTCCATCATAACCATGCATGCTTCCAGGTACAGCTTCAAAAATGGGTGAAGCGTATATTGTTTTAATGCCCAGCTGTTGTAGGTAAGGTATAATTGCCTCCAGATCGTTGAAGGTGAAATCAGCGTGAAACTGTATTCGATAGGTAGATATAGGGTTAAACATAGGTAGCTGAGTAGGCGATAAATGATTCTGGCTGTACGTTCAAAGTGGTAATTGAGCTGTTCGTTGCTGAATTATCCGCTAAAGATTCTGCTTCTGCAAATGAATTGAGCAGCATTTGGCTAAGATTTACTCCTTTTGGCAAAGCCAGGTTTTGCGAATTTTTAGAAAAGTTAAGTACACATATAACAAGATCTGCACTTCCTGTCAGGCCGCGCTCCAGAATAATGGAATGCTGTTCTTTAAACAAGTGGACGCGTGTCGCGTCCCGATCGCACATTTTTAAACAAAGGTTGCTTTTACGCAATTGAATAAGTGCTTTATAGAAATTGAAAAGTGTCAGGTGTTGTGATTGGTCTTTTAGATTCCAGTCCAGCTTAGATTCGTTGAACGTCTCTTCTGCCTGAGGGTCGGGCGCTTCGCCTTCGTTGTGCATTGATGCAAATTCTGCTTTCCGGCCTTTCCTCACTTGTTCTACTAACTCCGGATCGGTATGGCTTACGAAATACAAGAATGGGCTTTCAGCTCCCCATTCTTCACCCATGAAAAGCATAGGGAGGAATGGTGCAGAAAATACTGCGGCTACCATTACCTTTTGCAGATCAGGACTGTAAAGGACGGAACTCCTCTCTCCCAGCATCCTATTGCCAATCTGATCATGGTTCTGAGAGAAAACGATAAACTGCTTTCCAGGGTGTCCAGTAGCTTCTTTCCCAAACGTTCGGTTACGCTCTTCTGAAAATGTTCCTGTGTATACGTAAGCGTCTGAATAAGATTTGGCAAGGTCTTCAATACCGTTAAAATCTAAGTAATAACCTTTCCTTGGCTCACCGGCAGTCACCCTTAAAGCATGATGAAACTCATCTATCCACTGGGAGTCCATCCCTAATCCGTTGTTGTTTGCATCAGAGATGTATCTCGGATCGTTAAGATCTGATTCTGCAATGAGGTAGTGAAGGCGACCGGTTTGGGCACTGAGTTGTTCTGTCTTGCGACTGATCTCTTGTAAAATATGAACGGCGCTTAGGTCTTTAATGGCATGAACGGCATCAAGACGTAGCCCATCAATATGAAAATCCCTAAACCACATCAGCGCATTTTCAATAAAGAACTCCCTTACTCCATCGCAGCCATTGTCATCAAAGTTGATGGCACTTCCCCAAGGAGTGTGGTATTTATCAGTAAAAAATGGTCCGAACTTAGGAAGGTAGTTACCTTCCGGGCCCAGGTGGTTGTATACTACGTCAAGTATTACTGCAATTCCTTTGGTATGACAAGCCTCTACCAGCACTTTTAGTCCTTCTGGGCCACCATATGATTCCTGAACTGCATAGGGGAATACCCCATCGTAACCCCAATTCCGTTCCCCAGGAAAGCTGGCAATAGGCATTAGCTCGATAGCGTTTATACCTAAATCTACCAGGTATTCAAGGTGCTCGATCACTCCTTCAAATGTACCTTGTTCGGAAAATGTTCCGGTATGGAGTTCATAGATCACATACTCATTAAGGGGATAATTAATCCATTTGTCGTCTTGTGGAGCCACATAATGAAGCAAGTCTATCGCCTTTGAGGGACCATGAACACCTTGAGGTTGAGAAAGTGAAGCAGGATCAGGCAATTTTTCGCCATCAAGTATAACCCAGTATAAGTCGCCGGACTTAAGCTTGTCCGTTTTCAGCAACCAGTAGCCATGTTCCCCTTTTTCAAGGTCTAGGTCAGTTGAAGTAGCATCAATCCGAACTTGTAAAGAACTTGCTTTTGGCGCCCATATTTTAAGGAGTGCAAGACCTTCCCTGTTAAAGTTGACTCCTATGTTTCTGATATCAAGATGCATTAGTTATCCTCCTTAATTGCACTTAAAGCACTTAGGACCACAACTGAACGGCCAGCCACATAAATGTTTTCCGAAGGGAAGTACTGTTTGGTCTCTTCGGAATCAGAGCCTGCCGTGTTAATTATTTCGTGCCATTCTCCTCCATATTGAGCAGAAGGTAATTTATAATCAAGGCCCTCATGGTGGGCATTGAAAATGACATAAAAGTTGTCGTCGAAAATCTTTTTTCCATTCTTATCCCGACTCTTAATTCCTTGTCCGTTTAGGAAAACTGCAAGCGATTTCGCATAATCCTCCTCCCAGTTGTGACTCTCCATTTCTGTACCTTCTGGAAGGAACCACTCGATATCTGTTACTCCGGAACCTTTAATTGGTTGTCCCTGAAACCACCTTCGTCTACAGAAAGCAGGATGTGACTTTCTCAGGTCCAAAAGTTTCTTACTGAATTGAAGCAAGTCCTGATCTGCGTCTTTCCAGTTTAGCCAGGAGATCTTATTGTCCTGACAATATGCATTATTATTCCCACCTTGGGTCCTTCCCATTTCGTCACCTGCAACAAGCATTGGAACTCCCTGGGAAAGAAATAAAGTAGCCAGCATATTTTTCTTTTGCTGGTTTCTAAGTTTGTTGATGTGCTCATCATCAGTTTCACCTTCTACGCCGTAGTTAGAAGACCGGTTGTGGTCTTCTCCGTCGTTGTTATCTTCCCCGTTAGCCTCATTGTGTTTGTTGTTATAGCTAACCAGATCATGAAGCGTGAAGCCGTCATGTGCGGTGATAAAGTTTACACTGGCTGTTGGTGTGCGGTTGTCGCCCTGATACAGATCCGGACTACCTGTGAACCGGGATGCAAATTCTCCGAGCATACTGTTTTCACCTCTCCAGTAATCCCGTATGCTATCTCTATACTTACCATTCCATTCTGCCCATCCGTGAGGGAAGTTACCAACCTGATAGCCACCATCACCTATGTCCCATGGCTCGGCGATAAGCTTGACCTGTGAAATTACCGGGTCCTGTTGGATGATGCTGAAGAATGATCCGAGCATATTTACCTCATTTAGTCCACGTGCAAGCGTAGAAGCAAGGTCAAAGCGGAAACCATCAACACGCATTTCCAGTACCCAATACCTCAGGCTATCCATCATCAACCTGAGCACACTGGGGAAATGTGCATTTAATGTGTTGCCAGTCCCCGTGTAGTCCATGTAGAACCGTTTATCTTCGGTAAGCCTATAGTATTCGGCGTTGTCAATTCCTTTGAAACTTAACGTTGGCCCCATATGATTTCCTTCGGCGGTATGGTTATAAACTACGTCAAGGATAACTTCTATTCCTGCCCGATGTAGTTCCTTAACCATATTTTTAAACTCCCTCACTTGTCCGCCTAGCGCTCCTTTTGAAGAATACCTGGCATCGGGTGAGAAAAAGCCGATGGTATTATAACCCCAGTAATTGGTTAAGCCTCGTTCAGTAAGCGCATTGTCGTTAATGAACTGGTGAATGGGCATTAGTTCTATAGCCGTAATACCGAGCGACTTCAGGTGGTCTATGATTACCGGATGTGCAATAGCAGAATAGGTGCCTCTAATCTCTTCCGGGATTTCAGGATGAAGTTTTGTTAGCCCTTTAACATGAGCCTCGTAAATGATGCTTTGATGGTAGCTTGTGTTCGGTGCTTCTACCCCTTCCCAGTCGTAGGCGGGATTTATGACAACGCTTTTCGGGACGAAGGGTGCGCTGTCAAGCTCACTAAAGGACAGGTCATCCTCTCCGAACTTATATCCATATAGCGATTCATGCCAGTTAACAGTCCCGGATATTGCCTTGGCATATGGATCAATCAAAAGTTTATTTGAATTGAAACGGTGGCCTTCTGTTGGCTCGAAAGCGCCATGTACGCGATAACCGTAGCATTGACCTGGCTGAATTCCAGGGATGTAGACGTGCCAGATTTGATTGGTCCGTTCAAATAACCTAACAACGGTGTGTGCTCGTCCGCTATTTTCATCGAACAGGCAAAGCTCAACTGCGGTTGCATTATAGGCATATAATGAAAAATTAACGCCCTGTCCATCCCAAGTGGACCCTAATGGGCTTGGGGTGCCCGGATATAATTCTAAATCTGTCATAAAATAAAAAAGTTTGAGAACATGATATGTCTGCCCTTGCGTGTTGAACAGCGACCTCTTAAAATTGTTCTGAAACGATTTTAATTACCGTATTTAACTAAATTTTGTGGTTATGTACGTGAGGCTTTCGGTACGCTTGAGAAATTTTTACGCTGAGTTCCTTAATTAATTTCCAGTTGTAGGAGGTGCTGGCGATAAGAAATAGCAGGACAACTGCGTCGATAACTAGGTGAAATTTTTCGGTAGAGAGTGTATTTATGAACATATTTTAGATTTTGAAGCTGTAATCTCGCAGACCTAAACAAGAAAGAACAAGTAATTAAAAAGATATTTATTTTGTGCAATGGGGTTGTATCTAACGGTATTAGTATTAGAGGTTAGGCCCAGAAAGAATGCCATTTGGCAAACCTAAAATCTAAACAAATCCATATGAACACGAACCAATTAGTAGCAAACAGCTATCCGTTGACAGCATCAGGAATTAACGATGTCATGAAGGAACTTCAACAAATGCCTGAGTTTGAATTGCAGGCTGAGGCAGGTCAACTGGCAGCTGACTTTAAAGGCTGGATGGCAGCGCACTTTGAACTTGACGCCAAGCAGGTGCAGTTTTTAAATGCAATTGACGCAGCGACAACCACGCTTACCGCACAGGCGTGTAGCTTTGCTTTGGCAAACAGACTGCCGATCTATCTGGAAAAGGGAGTTAAAGCGATGATTGAAGAAGAAAAACCCCATATGAAGGTTATCAGGGCAATGAGTAACCTGAGCTCAAAATCAGGAAGTGATGGGAACTTTTCTGTTGGTGGATACGTAACTATCCAGATCAACTACGTTTCGCAGTAAAATGCACCGGTTGCGGTTTGTCGACTGCAACCGGTACTTCTGTAAAACTGGTTGGAATAAGCATTAAATTTATTATCACTTATTTTTTCGTAATTTCCGTCTGAATTACTTCTAGCCAAGTCAAACAGATATGAAATTGTACCCTCTACCAAAGGATGAAGAAGAACGTGTTGCCGCACTAAAAGATTACGAAATACTAGATTCGAAAACTGAGGCTAAATTTGACCGGATCACTGAACTGGCCTCAATTATTTGTGAAGTACCTATCTCTTTAATATCGCTTGTCGATGAGAAACGTCAGTGGTTCAAATCTAAATTAGGCCTTGATATCAGCGAAACTCCAAGAGCAATATCATTTTGTCAGCACGCCATCATGGAGGACAAGTACTTTGAAGTCGCTGATGCCACTAAAGACGAGCGCTTTCAAGATAACGAATTGGTATTGGCTGGTCCTAATATTCGCTTTTATGGTGGGTATCCCTTGATCGACCCCAATGGCTATGCACTAGGAACACTTTGTGTTTTAGACCGTACGAGCAACCAGTTGAATGCTAAGCAGCAACGGGCTTTAGAATTACTGGCTGCAGAAGCCACCGCATTGATTGTCGACGACCGTCAAAAGAAACAATTCGACAACTTTGAAAGGCTTTTTGACATATCGAATGATGTGATTTGTATTATTGACGCAGATGGTTTCTTCAAAAGGGTTAATCCTATGTTTGGGCGACTCTTAGGCTGGGACAAAGAAGACTTAAAAATGAAATCACTCTATGACCTTGTCCATCCGGAGGACTTAGAGCTATCAAAATCAAAAATTTCAGTGCTCGGAAGCGCTGGTAGTACGATCACTTTTACCCATAGAATCCGGACTAAGAATGGAGATTACCGCTTTTTGCAATGGGTTGCCACGCAGGAGCCAAACACACAACATGTTTATGGAATTGCCAGGGACGTTACGGAGGATCGTATAAATGAGCAGGAACTTGCGGATAAGGAAGAACGGCTTAGAATATTTTTTGAAAATTCACAGGGGTTGATGTGTACCCATGATCTGGATGGTAGATTTCTTTCCGTAAACTATGCCGGGGCTGCTTTGCTTGGTTACAGCTCTGAAGAGATACTCAAATTTAGTTTGTATGACATTACTCCTCAACAACGCCATCCTCATGTGACTGCTTATTTGAAGCAAATCCGGGATACAGGTGCGGCAGAAGGTCAGATGCTTACTTCTCATAAAGATGGTTCTCCAAGAATATGGATGTTTAAAAACGTACTGGAGATTGTCAAAGATGGGGATCCATATATAATTGGCAATGCTATCGATATTTCTAAAAGGCACCAGTTGGAACGCGATTTAGAACATACTAAGCAGTTTTTAGATGATGTTTTAAATGCTGCAAGTGAGGTGAGCATCATTGCTACGGACGAATATGGCTTGATCACTGTGTTTAACACAGGTGCAGAAAAGATGCTAGGCTACGAGGCTGAAGAAATGATTGGTAAAGAAAACCCTTCCAGAATTTATCGTTCTGAGGAGGTAGCCGAAAGAGGAAGGTTGTTAACCGAAGAATTTGGCAAAGAGATCTCTGGACTAAAGATATTGATCAAGAAAGCTGTCAAGTACGGTTCAGAACAAAGCGACTGGGATTATGTAAGAAAGAATGGGCAGGTTAGGCGAGCGTCTGTGGCGGTAACCCCAATCAAGAATAAAGCGGGTAAGGTAACTGGCTATCTTGGAATCGGCCTGGACATTACTTCAATGGACATGCAGCGTGAAGAACTGAAAATTGAAAAAGTGAGGGCCGAGGAGGCAAGTGTTGCCAAATCAGAGTTCCTTGCGAATATGAGTCATGAGATCCGAACCCCGTTAAATGGGGTGATCGGCTTTACAGATCTGGTGCTTAAAACTCATTTAAACGAAACGCAGCAACAATATTTAACTATAGTCAATCAATCTGCTAATGCATTGCTGGGCATTATCAATGATATTTTAGATTTCTCAAAGATTGAAGCAGGTAAGTTGGAGTTGTCTATCGAAAAGTGCGACCTCTATGAAATGAGTGCCCAGGCGACCGATATTATCACTTATCAAATACAAACGAAGGGTTTGGAGATGTTACTGAACATCCCTTATGACCTTCCGAGATTTATCTGGGCAGATTCGGTACGTCTGAAACAAATTATGATCAACTTGTTGAGTAATGCGTCTAAGTTCACTGAAAAAGGAGAGATAGAACTCAAGATAGAAGTTATTGATACAGCCGAAAGCTTAACACATATTAGGTTTAGTGTTAGAGATACCGGTATTGGGATCAAGCCAGATAAGCAGCAGAAGATATTTGAGGCTTTCTCGCAGGAAGACGGGACTACCACTAAGAAATACGGGGGAACAGGCCTGGGACTCACGATCTCAAACAAGTTGCTCAGTTTGATGGGCAGCAAGCTGGAGCTAGTAAGCACTCCGGGTAAAGGAAGCACATTCTATTTTGATGTTCGACTTAAGTCTGAACAAGGTGAGGCAATTGAATGGAAAGACATTGATCACATCAAAAGGGTGTTAATAGTTGATGACAATGAGAATAATAGGCTTATTCTAAACCAGATGTTGCGATTAAAGCAAATTAAGTGCGATGAGGCGAAGAATGGTTTTGAAGCCTTGCAGTACTTAGCCAAAGGTGTACGATATGATGCCATTATAATGGATTACCACATGCCTTACATGGATGGATTGGAAACGATTCGCAAGATCCGGGCTAACTTTGAAACTGAAGGGAATGAGCAGCAGATTATATTGCTTCACAGTTCATCTGACGACGAGGTGCTTGAAAAAGCTTGTAACGACCTAAATGTGGCTCATAGAATGGTGAAGCCTATTAAGACGGAAGACATTTACAATGTTCTAAGCAGAATATATAAGACAGAAGATCTGTTGGTCGTTACCTCCAAAGCCGTTGAAGAATCTAGTACTGCTGACCCGGTTAACATTCTCATAGCGGAGGACAATGCCATAAATATGCTTTTAGCAAAGACGCTCATTCGTCGTATTGCACCTAACGCTATTATTTACGAGGCATCCAACGGTTTAGAAGCGCTGGAGTACTGTCGCATGAAAAACAAGCCTGATCTTATTTTAATGGACATCCAAATGCCGGAGATGAACGGGTATGAGGCAGCAAAAAGTATAAGAAAACTAGATGTTACTGCTCCAATTATTGCTTTGACAGCAGGGAATGTTAAAAGTGAAAAAGAGAAATGCTTAGCTGCTGGCATGGACGATTTTTTACTGAAACCGATTGTGGAAAGCACACTGGCTTTGGCCTTTGAGAAATGGCTTCACTTCTATGACGTTAAGCAGGCTGCGCAGCTCCACTTTGACAAAGAGGAGGCGATGGCCAATATTGGAGAAGATGAGGAGCTGTTGAAACAAGTGCTCAAGCTGACCAGAAATGAACTGATCGACTCAGAACATGAGATAGAGCAAGCGGTTAAGGGGGGAGATTTGACCGCGCTGAACGCAATTGGGCATAAGTTATTTGGTACGGCGGTTACTTCTGGGTTGAAACAACTAGCAGTTGCTGCGAACGAGTTGGCGAGTCTAGAGCTTTTTCATCCGCAGGAAGTGGACGCTATTTGTGAAAAGATCAGTGCTGAAATCAAGGTCTGTTTAAAGCTCCTTTTTTAAAGTCTTTCAGAACATGCTTATTTAGAGTTGATATGGACTTTATGAATCTGAATCAGAGTGCACATGGCGACCGTGAATTTGGCTTTATGGTTTGGCCCGAAGCTTTTTTAAAGTCTGCCTGAAGCTTTGTTAGAGTTTGCCTGAAGCTACTTATTTAGAGTCTAGCGTCTGCAAATTTGCGGTCGATGAAAGATTTGATATCGAAAATTACTGCGCCCTCGTCTTTATAGGACTGGTAATCGATATTGAGAAATTCGTTGTGCGCTACGGCAACGATAACAGCTTTATAGCTTTTAAGGCTAAGTTTCTGCTCCAGTTTTATGCCATATTCCTTATAAACCTCCTCATGATTGGCCCAGGGGTCATAGATATCAAGGTCAAGACCGAATTGAGTTAATTCTCTGTGAATGTCGATTACTCTGGTATTTCTGATATCCGGACAATTCTCTTTGAATGCGAAACCAAGGATCAGGACCTTTTCTCCTTTTACCTTATCTCCTTTTGCAAGGATCAATTTGACCACTTTGTTAGCGATAAAGATGCCCATGTCTTCGTTCACTTTCCTTCCTGATAGGAGAACCTGGGGAACATAGCCTACTGCATTTGATTTATAAGCGAGGTAATAAGGATCGACCCCTATGCAGTGCCCCCCTACTAGTCCGGGTTTATATTTAAGAAAGTTCCATTTGGTACCTGCAGCCTCCAGGACGTCTGAGGTATCTATGTCCAGCCTATCGAATATTAGCGCCAGTTCATTTACAAAGGAGATGTTGACATCCCTCTGGGCGTTTTCAATAGCTTTAGATGCTTCTGCTACCTTAATACTTGGCGCAAGGTGAGTTCCTGCAGTGATAATCTCGCCATATAGTTCGTTAATAAACCCGGCAATTTCAGGTGTGGATCCAGAAGTGACCTTTTTGATCTTAGTTAGTGTGTTGACTTTATCCCCGGGGTTTATACGTTCTGGGGAGTATCCACAGTAGAAATCCTGGTTATACTTCAGTCCGGAAAGCTTTTCAAGTACTGGCACACAGATTTCTTCCGTGCAACCTGGGTATACTGTTGACTCGTAGATCACAATGTCGCCCTTTTTTAAAACAGTGGCCAGCATTTCGGTTGCTGTTATTAAAGGGATGAGGTCTGGGTTCTTGAAGGCGTTAACAGGTGTTGGAACGGTGACGATATAGATGTTGTTGTCAGCAAGAAGGGTACTATCGGCTGAGAGCGTGAGACCTGCGTTTTCTTTACCTGCGTTGTCACTATCTAAAACGTCTTTGAGTTGTAAGACTTCTTTGAGCATTTGAAGATCCGCCTCTTTGGTGCTATCAGTATTATCTAAAAGCTCGGATACCCGATTTTGGTTGATATCAAAACCAAACACAATATGCTTTTTTGCAAATTCGATGGCTAAGGGAAGTCCAACATAGCCCAAGCCTATAACAGCTATCTTTTGAGTTGATAATGACATGCGGGTAAAGTTAACCTAAAAATCCTGATACAGGTTTCTGAAGGTACTTCTTAGTCCGAAAGTGATGAGTTGAGTGTTCTTGGCTCCTGTATCTTCCCGGTTCTCTCTTCTGTAAACCCCTCCAACCTCTAACCTCAAATTGTATTTAGGGTTCAACAGGTAAGAGGTTTTGAGCTCAGCGAAGTATAGGTTGGTTTTTACGCCTTGGCCTACGAAGTTGCCGTAATCGTTAGGATGCGTATAGTTATCTAGAAATACGCTTTTACCATAATTTAAATTATCCTTATCAAGACCGTACCTTGCATAAGTACCTTGTCCCTGGAAGTCAAATCGTTTATAACTGTAGTTCAAAATACCCAAGAACTCTCTGAAGTTTGCACCCAGTGGATGAGCAAGGGGTTGATTCATGCCTGAATATCCAGAAATGCGCTGGTAGTGTGCGTAAGTATAAGGCCTGGCTGTATTGAATTCTGCAAGATAATTTAAGCTTTCCACCTTAAATAAGTCAGATCCTCTTACACCGATCTGGGCTGCCCACTTGTTTGCCCAATACCCATTTCCAGAAAATACTTCTTTGGCAGTAAACTCATCAAACATGAACTGACCATAGATAGTCGTCTTTTCCAGAAGCTCATATTTGGTGTTAAGACCAATCCGTAATTTATCCGGGGATTTAACATTGGAACCCTCTATAGGCCTTAAGAAGACAAATGGGTGTACGTAGTTAAAATCGAAACCTCTTTTTCCTTCAGGCTCGGCATCTGCCCAAGTTACTGCTTGAAAGAGACCTAAGGAAAGTCGATTGTTTACATTCCAGTCCAGGTATTGTATGGCGTTCCATTTCCCTCGATCACCTAATCTCCTGTCTGCAGTAAGCTTCGGAGCACCGGGATCTAACATGTAGGCAAAAATAGTTTGGTATTGAACATTACCTAGATTTGCTCTCAATCTTAAGAAAGAATAGTTAGCCGCAACATCTGATAACAACATTGACCGGTAACCATCTCCAATAAAGTTTTTATCGTAGCCTAGCGCAATATTTATGTATTTGCTAGGTGTGTATGAAAGTAAAGCAGTTACATAAGCCCAATCTTTTGTCTTGCCAGTAAATTTGCCAGACATTTCACTCGGAACCACCTGATTACTATCTATGAATTCAGTGATATAATTTGCAAACACTCCTTGGTTTTCAAAACCATTGGTATAAAAGGAGAATTTCTTTCCTATGGTACCGCCAACTTGGAAACCTCTGGTGTTCTTCCAGGTAGTTTTTGACTCCTCAAATTCTTTACCTATTTGAAAATCGGGTAAGAAGTCAGCATAAACGGTATACTCTGGAGTGCTCGTCTGGAACAGATGTTCTTCGGTAACTTTCCTTCTTAACCAGCTTCGTCTGTTAAGGCTATCTGTACCTAATCTCATTAGACTTTGATATCTGCTAGCAAGCGTACTATCGTCAGAATAGAAACCTTTAATTGCAGAGTGAAACCTAGTATTTCGATCGAAGACCTGTTTATTGAATTTCTGATAAAATGAATATGAATAAGGAATGATATTATTGGCAGTTGAATCCTGAGCCTTTGAAGCTGTGTATAACAGCTGAAATGCACAGATTAAGAAAGTAAGTTTTCTCATTTATGTTATATGATTTACAGTTTAGATTCGGTAGAATCTAATTCCTCAAACTTCGAGTTTTGGCTCTTGTACTCGCGAACCAACGTTTTCATTTTAGTAACAACCTGACGATCTTCATTGTTTTTAGCTGAAGCTATTAGCGAATAGACGGCAGTTTCCACCTCTGCAAAGACGTATTCCCTTACTTTTCCAATCATGATTTTCTCATGGTGAGTAGGCATGGTATTCTCGTTATCGTTCAATAACTCTTCGAATAGCTTTTCTCCTGGACGAAGCCCAGAGTATTCTACTTTAATATCTTGATTAGGAATTAATCCGGCAAGCCGGATCATTTTATGAGCCAAATCAATAATCTTAACAGATTTACCCATATCAAACACAAAGATCTCCCCACCATTACCCATACAGCCGGCTTCTAGGACTAAACGACAGGCCTCTGGAATAGTCATAAAATATCGGGTTATGTTTGGATGTGTAACTGTGATAGGTCCGCCTTTCTCAATCTGCTGCTTGAATCTTGGGATTACAGACCCATTAGAACCTAAAACATTTCCAAATCTTGTAGTAATAAAGCGAGTGATTGGCTTAACATCCAACTCATTTATATAGCTCAAGCCATTCTGGAAAATGTGGCTATCAGCACTTAAAGAATTGTTTAGTGATTGTACATAGATCTCAGCTATCCTTTTTGAAGCGCCCATAACGTTTGTCGGGTTGACCGCTTTATCTGTTGAGATCATCACAAATTTACTGGCTCCATGTTTAACTGCTTTATCAGCAATAGTTTTGGTTCCAAAGACGTTCGTTTTAATGGCCTCACAAGGATTGTCCTCCATCATAGGAACATGCTTATAGGCAGCAGCGTGGTATACGTAATGTGGTTTATAAGCTTCAAATAAACTTTCCATACGTTTTTCATCACGCACATCTCCGATGTAAGAGAGGAAATTTTTGTTTTTATGATTTTCCGTCAGTTCAAGATAAAGCTCATGAAGTGCCGTTTCCGACTGATCGTTTAAAATGATGAGACCGACTTCAAACTTCAATAATTGGCGAACAATTTCGCTCCCAATTGATCCAGCAGCTCCAGTTATTAGAATTCTTTTGTTTTTTAGTTCCCTACCAATTCCATCGATGTCAATATTGATAGATTTCCGGTTTAGCAAATCTTCAATGTTTATATTTTGGATTTGAGCAGTATTGAGCTGTCCGTTAACCCAGACGTCAGGTGGGGGTATGTTTAAAACTTTGATGTTATTCTCCAGGCAGACGTCTACAATTTGATTTTTTCTTTCTAATGGAATCGTATAGGAAGCAAAGATGATCTCATCCAATTCATGTTCCACGATAAGATTGATCAAGTCCTTTGCGCTAAGGATTCGAATGCCGTCTATACTTTTCCCAACCTTACGTTCATCATCGTCAACGTAGGCTACGATATTCTTGTTGACTTTATTGTCATGGTCAAAAGTCCTCTTAGTGGCAACACCTGCTTCACCCGCTCCATAAATCATGACACGAACCTTGTCTAACTTTAAGTTTTTGATGTAAAGAAAGAAGAATTTGACAAGAACTCTATAAGTGATAAGAAGTAAAAAACTTGCTAAGCCGTTTACGACTAACGTGCTGCTCGAAATATACTGAGGTGACTCAAAAGCGACAATTATCATATTGACAAAGAAAAATATGCCGTTACTAATTAGGACAGAAAATAGGATTCTAATACTGTCTTGAGCACTAGTATACCGAATAATACCAGAATAAGTTTTTACATTAAAAAATACAAAGCTGTTGATTAGAGTAAGAATCAGAATGTTTCGGCTAAATTCCACGTAATCCATAGTGGACAAGTCGAAATTATACCTAATTAAATAGGCAACAGAGAGCGACAACATACAGATCAAAAGATCTAGAATGAAAATAATCCAACGAGGAACTATGTTGACTTGTGTAAACAATTTTTAAATATATAATTCACAAATGTATACAAATTTCATGCTATTTGTATAAATAGCATGAAAGGATTAAAACTACATCTTAACGAATAAATTCAATTCATTAAACTGAAACATAGTATCCAAGCTTCGCTAAAAATTATTTCATTAATCGTGATGACCCCTCTACCGTAAACCTTAATGCTACGAAAGCTAATACAGAGATCATCAGAAAACATGCTCCTTCTATTAAGGAGATTTCTAAAAAGCGGAAAACCAAAACATTAATTAACAGTTGAGCAATGGAATAACAAATAGCGACATACACCTGTGGAATCTTTCTTTCATTGGAGAGATATTGATAGAAATGACTGCGGTGTGCTTCAAAAATATTTTCTCCACGAATTAGACGAAAAATGATTGTGGTAGATGCGTCAAGACCATAGACAAGCAATAATAAAACGTAAATTGGATTTCCCGACGAGACTACCAATTGGACAATAAAAAAAATTAATACGAAAGCTATACTAACACTACCAACGTCGCCTGCAAAGCACCTAGCCTTAGTTCTGAAGTTAAAAAACCCAAAAACTATAACTCCTAAAATTACAGTGATTATAAGATTACCGTCGGTATAATTTATTGCGTATTTATCAATATACCAAAGTGTAACAAGTGCAACAAGAGCATATCCCGCTGTAATTCCATTAATGCCATCCATAAAATTAATCGCATTTATTATACCTATCGCTATTATAACTGCAGAAATAACAAGATAAACATGAAGATACAATATACCAACTTGATGAAAAAGTAGTATTACGGAGATAAGATGGAAAAAGATTCGTATTTTATTACTAACAGGCTTAAGGTCATCTAAAAAGCTAATCAGACTTATAATAATTGCTCCAGCCAGAAAGTATGGATAGTGCAGGTCGAAAAAAAAGCCGTAAACCAATAGACTCATTATGAATATTATTCCTCCACCCCTAATTGTAATATTGGCGTGGGAGCTTCTGTTGTTAGGTTTATCAACTATATTGAAGTGATTTGCAACTTTAAAATAAAGCAGCTCCATAAAAAACAGGATGATTAATATTGAGATTGTGAAAAGGGCACTCATAGCACAGTATAGTTAACTAACATGTTTTTTTAAAAGAATTTGCAGTAAACTCAAGTCCCTCTCTGGAGGAAAAAGGTAAAGATTTCCCTAAGGCAGACGTTATTTTATGATTGCAAACCACATAGCTTTCTGTCAGTTTTGTTAAACGTTCAGTATTAAGGGGTAAGCGGAGTTTATCTCCAATCCTTGCTATCGACATGACGATTGAACGTGGGATCGCCCACAGCTTCGGTTGTTTTCCGTTAGATTCCGCTAAAATTGATACTACTTCGTTAGTGGATAATGCATCACTATCAGAAACGTTATAAACACCAGACACAATATCCTCCTGGCCGATCAATTCATTGATAACAAAGCAAAGATTTCCGATACTAAGAAACGACCTTTTATTTTCAAATCCTGCCAACGGATACGGAATGTTCTTTTTTACAAATTTATAAAGAAGGTTTAAGTTGCCCTTATTACCAGGCCCATGGATCATACACGGTCTGAGTATATAATATGACTTATCTACCGGAAGTGGTTGTGACTGGATGTACTCTTCTGCCATCAGTTTTGATCTCCCATAGTCAGTTCTTGGATTTGCCAGTAATTCCTCCGTCAATATGCCGTCAACTGAATCTGCAGCGGCCTTGACCGAACTCAAAAAAATAAACATTTTTACATCTGAGGCCAGGAATTCATCAAAAATTCTTTTCGTTAGTTCAAAATTAACATGGTGGTACTCCTCCGAATCAGAACTCCCCTTTAAATCATGGGCTTTGCCAGCAAGATGTACAATTGCTATACTGTCTTTGAAGGAATTAAACTCCCCTGCATTCAGCTGTTCGCGACTAATAGATAAAACGTCGCACTTCATGTTTTCTAAATAGCGAGTAAGATTTTGCCCTACAAACCCAGTTGATCCTGTTAAAGTTATTTTTAGTGTCAAAATTGTGCTAAAGTTTTCTTATTCATCGACTTCCGTTGTTTATCGAATAGCCAACCCCATTTGTTAAAATATTTGACTGCTGACGCAATAAAAATTGTGAAGAGTTTTAGGCTCTTATTTGCTCCTCCCTCATAATTATGATAAACCGAAACTTTTGGAAAGTAGAGTGTTTTATATTCTTTATGAATTCTTCTTGATAAATCGAAATCTTCAAAGTACATAAAAAACCTATCATCATAAGTACCCACCTTTTTCACAGCCTCCAAATTCAACAAGGTGAAACAACCAGACAGAATTGGCGTGTTATAAATTTTACTGTTAGAGACACTTCTTAATTCATACTTCGATAAAAATCCGCCGTAAAGGTTAATTTTAGTTCTAAGTTTCCGGCGAAATATCCAGAAAGGTGATGGTAAGAGTTTTGGCAAATACTGAACAGATCCATCAGTATTTAAGATCTGTGGCATAAGCATTCCTACATCACTATGTGATTCCATATACTCTATCATTGGTGTAATTACATCTTCATAAAAGTAAATGTCTGGATTAACGATAAAATGGTATTCAGCACCTGATGCTGTTGCTAGTTCTAGAGCAATATTATGTGCTGCTCCAAAACCAGGATTTGATGGGTTGTGAACATAGACTACCCTTTTATCATCCTTTATAGATTCGTAAAGATCATTCTTAGGAGAATTATCAATTACATATAAGGTCCAGCGAGTGCTTGTTTTGTATAAT
Source organism: Pedobacter sp. (assembly GCF_037719805.1). Taxonomy (GTDB): domain Bacteria; phylum Bacteroidota; class Bacteroidia; order Sphingobacteriales; family Sphingobacteriaceae; genus Pedobacter. The sequence goes on from NZ_JBBJLZ010000001.1 coordinate 68,350, forward strand.
GACCTATAGACCTTTTCAAAATCGTCTACGGAAATATTATAGGTAACAATAGATATGCTTATTTTCGTCAATTGGTTGTTATTTAGGTTGCAAAAGAAGTTTAAATAAAGCGGACCAATCCTTTGCAAAGGGTTCCTCTATTTGAACGGACTTATGAGAAGTAAAAGTAGCTGTTTGTAATATAATATCCTTCATGTAATTCGCTAAACTTACCTCATCATCAGGCTTAAAAAATAAACCAAAATCATAGTTCCCTAAGGTCTCATGCGCATACTCCAGCTCGGCAAGTATTATTGGTTTATTAAATTGCTTAAATTCTGAAATCGGCAAGCCCCAACTCTCTAATGTTGACGGAAAAATTAAACAATCACATTCCGAATAATATGAATATACTTCCTCCCGAGATATTTTACCGATAAACTTAATTGCATTTAGATGTTGATAAGTGCGATGAATATCTTTTGCATATTTATTTTCACTGCCATCAATAGTAATAGTAACATTGAAATTTGAATACCCTTGTGATTGAAGCAGACTTACTGCCTTGCAAATCACTTGAATGTTTTTGAAAGGCCTAGGAAGAGTAGGATAAAAAAAATTTATAATTTGCTTTTTAACTTGACCTTCAGACTTAACAATACTTAGATTACTAATTTGCGGGGGCGCAACTATAATATTTAAGAAATCCAGACCAAACATTTTTTTAAATTTAGTTTTCATCCAATTCTGTTGCACGATCACATATCTATTTTTTCGTATGTTTATACTATACAAAAACTTATAAAATAAAGTAAAAAAGAACACAGGCGGTTGATAAACTAAATCGCTTAATACAATTTTTTTAAAAGGTGTGGCATTATGACAATAAACAGCGCGTACATTAGCATTGACATTTGATGAAATATCATTCAAGGACAGCCATAGGAATGGCATAATCTTATTGGAGAAAGACTTGTAATAAAAATATTCGTAATACAGTCTGTGAAAATAACTGTTACGAATATCAGGAATGACAATTAGTTCCACATTCCTAATATTTTTAAAATCTTTGGGATCATGTATTAAAGCTATAACTTTGTATTCATTACTTAAAGTTGCATCAGCATAGGATAAACAGTCCTGCATAATAGAAAGTGTGCCTCCGCTGAATAAATTTGCTCCGCTAATTACAATTGTCTTTTTTTTCATATAATGTTCCACTAATGTACTTTATAGATTTTCATAAGGTATCTTAATTTATCACTCCCAATTAAGGGCTCATGCTAATTAAATAAAACTTAGTAAGTATTTATTAGTAATATCTGTTATAATCTTTGTTTATAAATATGCCTTTATATGGTACAAACAAGTCGGTATATTGTGCAATAGATTGTTTAAAATAGAAAATAGCTAAAACAAATAGTACCATCCCAAGAATTAGTTTTTCTTTAGCTGTTTTAAATAATAACAACTGACAACTCAGCAGAATGGGCTCAAACATATTAAAATAAAGACTTCCCCTACTGACTAGAACCGTTAATGAAGATGAAAATAAAAAATATATAAATATTCCAAGCATATAAGAATTCAACATCAAATTATAGTGAGGGAGCTTCTTCTCCATACGATCTCTACTAAATAAAAATATTCCGACATAGATTAGTCTTTTAATTAAACCGGCAAAGCTAACGCCGTATTCCATCGCAAGTTCTTTTCCTCCTTCCAGGTAGAACAATATTTTGTCACTTATTCCGCCAATACCTCCTAATATATTGAAAGCTGAAGCAGGGATTGCTGTTTTACCTAATAGAAATGAAAAGATTACCAATCCTAGCATTAAGTACATGTTAACTCTTCTGTTCAGGAAATAGAGAAAAATACATATTATGGCAGTGGTATGAAAGATAGATGCTATTACCAAAAAAAATAGGTAGATCCATACTTGCTTCGATAAAATATATCTAGTAGAATAAAGAATCAGTGCGACAGCAATTAATTGTCGATGGGATCCCATAACACCCATACTAAACGAGTAAAATAATAGAATGGCTAATAACCCGTATGGAGAAAGTCGACGAAGACCTTTTAAGATAAAATAGTAATAGAGAATAGAATGAATAATTAAAAGCATTGTGTAACTCGAAGAAAAGAATTTAGATGCTAGACATAATAGACTATATCCATACTCCATCCCGGTATATAATGGCGAGGCAGATTCAAAATCACTCAAGCCTTGAAAGTGCTCATAATAAACCCCCCAGTCTGTTCCCGTTTCCCAGCGCAAGCCAACCTGTAGTACAAGAATTATATAAACGACCAAATAAAAAACATAGGTGACCTTCTCAGATACACTGTATATCTCAATGGCAGCAAGAAGGCATAATAAAATATAAGTAAGAATATATATATCCACTAAGTAATACTTTGGTAAAGCGTGCGAAACATATCTAAAATCAAATGGCTAGAGAAATTTTGATCATAATACTCTCTAAATTTTAGTCTAGGTAGATTCTTAAAACTTTTTAACTTATGTACTATTTCTTGCGTAGTGTTATTTGTTAAAAATGATTGATCAATAATTACCTCTGGAATTGCACATACATTTGATGCAATAACAGGCTTATTAAATAAATACCCTTCAATAATAGGCAGTCCAAAGCCTTCTCCAAATTCAGCAAGCACTAGCACTAGATCGCATTCATGATATAAGTCGATTAAGGTTTCATCTGTAACATAACCAAGAAAAGTAATATTTTTTATATCCTTCTCTACTACTTGAGTTCTATATTTAGTTAATAATGGACCTTTGCCAGCTACTATAAACTGAACGCCGCAATCAACAATTAGTGGTGCAACCTCAAGAAGTAGATCAAATCTTGCTCTAGCTTCAATACTTCTTACGCATAAGACTTTTAAAGCTTTATTATTAATTCCTAATATGTTTATAGGAAGTAAGTCTGCATATCTTGACTCAAAATGAGAAGTGTTGTAAATAATAATAGAATTCTTCCAGGCTACTGGATATAGACTTTTAGATTTTGTAAATTCTGATATAAAATGAACCATTCTAACCTTGCAATAGACAACTCTTTCAACCAGAGAGTATAAAAACAAAAATTTATGGTTTGATGTTTTTGCTTGATAATACATTCCATCATGTACAGTTAAAATATCTGTTTTAGCTAAGTAAACAAATGACAATAACGGGCTATGTGAATGTATTTTTATAAGCTTTTTCTTCTTAAGTTTAAACAAAAGAATGTTCAAATACAAAGGCCACAAAAACGTTTTTTTCACAGAAAAGCATATGAAGTTCTGATGTCTGTATATTGAATTATTCCCACCTAAATGTATATAATATCTGTTCTTAAATTCAAAAGCCGTTGATTGGAACTCAATAACATTCTCCACACCACGCTTATGTTCCAGAAAGGAGTTGTACCCGAGATAAGTAATGTTCATTTAAAAATTATGTCTAACATTTGCTGGACACGTATATCGTATGTATGATGTTTCAAAAAATGCTGCCTTTGAGTTTCAGCCATTTCTATTCGTAGCTCAGGCTTCTTTAAATAATACTTTATATGATCGATACCCTCACTCATATTATTAAAAGTGAATTTTTTTGAATCAATTATCGAATACTCATCTACGGTCGACTTATAGTCACAGATTTGAAATCCTCCGCAACCAGCAATTTCGAAAAACTTACAGTTGACTGAATTTATCTCTGCAAAATGAAAATTATTGAACACTAATTTTGATCCAACTAACACCTCACTTTTTCTTGTGCCAGTAATCCATTCGTCTCTAAAATATTTCTTAAGCTCTGGATCAGGATTTTGATTACTACCAAACATAGTTATATTCAAGCCTGCATTAATCAGTTGCTTAACCATATTAGCTCTATAAGGATATATACTTCCGAAAACTAAAACATCAATATTTATTTCATTCTCCAAAGAAAGTTTCTCTCTAAGTGGTTTCATATGGATTCTTTGATTAAATGCTTCAGGCAGATAGTAGGCGTTTAAGCCAGCCTTCTGAGTCATAAAATTTGAGATAAATGGATCTTTGGTGAAGTAAACGTCGTAGCCCGAATAAAATATCTGTTGCTTTTCAAAGGTAGTTAATTGATCAGGATTAAGCTGAACGGTAGGAACACCTGGCAATGCAGATTTTATTTTTTTTATTGCAGAGCTTGGAATAAAGCGGTAAGTGCAAATTACAAGATCAGGCTTTGACTCAATGACAATAGTGGATAATTTCCCAAAGAGTATTTCGACATATTTTGGAACAAATTTTGAAAACCAATAATTATACAAATATTTTATATGAATAATATCGGACATGTCTACCTGAGTCACTTCATGACCTAGGGTTTTAAGTGCATCCGCGGTGTGGTACTCTAAAGAGTCAAAGTCTTTACTCCCGATTATCGATATTCTCATCGTAAATTAATTTTATTAAAACTCGATCCCAAATAAATCAAAAAATCTTTAAAACTATAAGCGGATTTAAATAGTAATAAAAAGCTCGTCAGAAAGCTTAAGACTCTAAAAGAAAAATATTCAATTGTTGGTCGATTTTTTTTAAAAAATCGGAAGGCGCTTTCTCGAACTATCAACATTTTCTTTATGCTGTGATTTAATGACCTGCCTTCTAAGTGAATAATTTTCGGTTCAGGTATAACTTTTCGGGAATACCCAAGTGTATCTATTCTCAATTGTAAGTCGGATTCTTCGTAGTACATGAAATATTTTGGATCAAATGCTCCTACATTTGAAAACACCTTTGCGGGAATAAACATATCAGCACCTAAAACATAATCTACATCAAAAGGTGAATGCAAATTAATAGAAGTATCATGTTTAGAATTTAACAAAGTGAAATATGATTTAAAATGATTTTTAAGGTTAGGGAATGCTCCTCCATAACCATTTATATTTAGCTTTTCATCCATTAATAAAGCCCCTAAGCAGCCAATCTTCTCGCCCTTATTTTTAATCATAAAGTCATGGAAGAACCTTATAGCATTATTTAGCAATATAGTATCAGAGTTTAAGAAAAACAAATATTCTCCAACACTATGTTCAAATCCCACATTATTAGCTCCGCCGAAGCCAATATTTTTTGGGAGTTCTATGAATTTTACATCTGTATAACGGTCGTTAAAAAAATCTTGAGAACCATCTGTGGATGCATTGTCGACAACGATTATTTCATAAATCAATTTCGAAGTCTGGCTAATTATTGACGCTATACAATTCGAGATTAATTCCTTTGTGTTATAATTAACAATTATAATTGATACATCCATATAAATTAATTTCTTCTAAAAAAACTGTCAATCTCTAATGAAAATTTTCTGGCACCATTGGAATTAAGATGATTATCATTTTTGAAATCTAAAAGACTGTAATGTCCATCATCCGAATAGTCAAAGTAAGGAACGTTAAAATCCCTTTGAATTGTTTTAACTATTTGACTGACTTCAAGTTTCGCATTTCTAGGAATCTTCTCCAAATAGGTATGATAAAGCGGTGGAGTTATTAAAACCACTTTTATACCTCTACTTTGACATAGGGCGATGGATTTCGTCAAAATATCTTTATTTTTAAGTAGAAGCTTTGGCTTATCAAATTCGTGGGCCATAATAAAAGTACTATCAATTATTAAAGAATCATTATGCAACTTTTGAAACCGATCGTTGAAATCATTAGTTATATATCCATACTTATTAATCTCATATTTTCCCGTCCATGGGTTTATATAATCTATAAAAATTGAAGAAAAGAACTTAAAATTAGACATCAAATAAGAATGGTTTTCAATTGAAGGAGAACTAACCTTGTAATACATACTGTACAGATTCGCATAGATATGCCCATTCCAATCATCACTATGAAATTCACTGTAGAAACTATGGTCTGAAATCTCTAAGAACACTATCTTAAGTGCAGGCATTTGACTAACATATTTTCGTAGAAACTCATAATTAATTTCAATTGGTTGGCCTGCAAAAGCAAGATTTGCAGCATTAGGTTTCAAAAACTCGGGATTAACAGCATTCTGCATATGGGATGTTCCCAAAAATAACCATTCAATCTTTTCCCTATTTTGCTCGAAATACTTCTTTTTAATACTAAAAGTAGTCCAATGACTACAGTAGAATTCGACGAGCATGAAGAAAACTGTTAATGGAAGAAGAAATAGAAAAACTTTTTTAAGAAAAAAAATCATAACTAAAATTGAAAGTAAATGAACTGCTGCTCTTTTCCAGCGAAATAAAAGACACAATATATGAGGCCATAATAAAAAGCATATCTAAAAGGCCATTGCCATCTATGGAGAGACTTTTCAATTGCAAACTTGTCTTCTCTTCCAATCCATTCCACTACAAAAAATAAAAATATCAATATTAATAATTTACTTGGTAGAATCGATGGAATGGAGAACAATGATGGGTTAAATATTCCAGATATGTACTCAAAAGCAGTCCCAATATTAGGTGCCCTAAAAAATATCCATGCAAATGTGGACAATAAAAATGTAAAGACCATTGACCTAAATTCCCGGAAATTAGGAAATAACTTGCCATGAGCCACGGTATCTAAATTTCTTCTATTTGTCTTAAATATAATTGATGGCATAATAAATAACGCATTTAAGAATCCCCACATGAGAAAAGTCCAATTAGCTCCATGCCAAAATCCACTGACTATAAATATAATGAAGGTGTTTCTTATTTTAACAAGCATCCCTCCTTTGCTACCACCCAGTGGAATGTATAGATAGTCACGAAACCAAGTAGATAATGATATGTGCCAGCGTCTCCAAAATTCAGCAATATCTCTCGAAAAATATGGAAAAGAAAAATTTCTTAGTAATTCTATTCCAAATAGTTTTGCTACACCTAAAGCGATATCAGAATAACCAGAAAAATCACCATAAATTTGCAACGCAAATAGAAAAGCCCCCAGTGCAAGAGTGCTTCCTGAATATTCGCCACCGTTAAAAATGGTGTTTACAAACACGGCACACTGATCAGCAATCACTACTTTTTTAAACAAGCCCCAAAGTATTTGTCTCAGACCGTCCACCGCCTTTTCGTAGCTAAACGTTCTTTTTGTTTTTATTTGAGGCAACAAATGAGTTGCTCGTTCTATTGGCCCAGCCACCAGTAGTGGAAAAAAGCTTACAAATAAGGAATAGTCAATTAAATTCTTCTCAGCTTCTATCCTACATTTATAAATATCTACCACATATGATATGCCATGAAAAGTATAGAATGATATCCCTACTGGTAAAATAACATTCAGTAAGTGAGGATCTGCTTTATAACCAAAATTGGCTAACATCCCTGAAAATGACGAGGCAAAGAAATTATAGTATTTAAATATACCCAAAAATCCCAAATTGATAATAATACTTAACCAAAACCAAATCTGTTTAGTAGTCTTCTTTTTAGATGCAAACATTTTTAGCCCTGTCCAATAGTCTAGAAATGTCGAGAATGCAAGCAAAAACACGAACCGCCAATCCCAACAGGCATAAAAGAAATAGCTTGCGACCAGAAGCATTAAGTTTTGAAGTCTTAGATTTCGATTTGTAAAAAACCAATATAACGCAAAAACCACTGGAAGAAAAAGCGCAAAACTGAGTGTATTAAAGAGCATATAAAACTTAAATGTTAGGGTTTTTGACCGTGAATGTACGTCTTGTTCAATTTCATTAATAAATTGTATACATTTTTGCTTGAGGTTCCAAATAATAACGGTATCCAAAAAAGTAACTTCAGTTTTAGTGTTCCACGTGTTAACAAAAGTAAGCTCTTTTCTAGTCTATTAAATCTATTCGGATTATCGTCATTTATCGCAAAAAACGTAACATAGGCATTATTATAATATTGTTTAGCTATTTGAGCTTCAGCTCCACAATTCCTTTTAACAAGTTCGTCACACAAATTTTTAAATGTATCCAAACTTTTTTCAACATTACCTTTTGTAGTACTGTGAACTCCACCATAATGAACCCTATAGCATGCCATCGAATCTTTAATAAATCTAAATTTACCGTGAGTAGCATTTAGAACATGAAGTGGCCAGTCTCCAGGATAGCTCCTTAGCATCCAATCCGGATAACTATATGAATTGCGAAATAAAACGGAAACGGTATGTATGAAATTGCCTTTAAGAATATCAAAAATTGTAGTTACTAGCGGGGTAAGTTCATTTATATCAGGTAGGAATGGTTCGATTCCATCCTGATAAATTACATCAACACTGTGAAAACAGGCTGAGTATTCAGGGTTGTCATGCATAAAGTCAACCTGCTTTTGAAGCTTTAATCTATCTGTCCAATAGTCATCTCCTTCACATAATGCAATATATGAACCTTTTGCGTACTTAATCGCATCCATAAAGTTAGGCATCATTCCAATATTCTTGTGTCGCTTTAGATAAGTGATGCATGATCCGTTAGGATGTTCTTTAATAATTTGACTTACTATGTTTTGAGTGTTATCTGGTGAATTATCGTCAGCAACTATAAGTTCCATATCAAAGCTGCATTCTTGCTCTAAAACGGACTCAATTGCTTGCTTTAAAAAAGTCTCATGACCATATGTAATCATGATAGTAGAAACAATAACTTTACTCATTCTAATTTAAAATCATTGTATAGAATAACCTCCATCTATAACTAGATTCTGCCCTGTTATCCATTTCGAAGAATCGGACACTAAAAAACAAATTAAGGGAACGACATCGCATACATTCCCAATACCCAACGGATGCATTTTTACAATTTCATCAACGCCAGTTTCGCTAAGCTGAGCAAATAATTTGTCCGTCATAGGAGTTTTTATAACTCCAGGAGAAATAGCGTTAACTCTGATTCTTCTTTTAGCGAGTTCTAGAGCTGAGGCCCTAACAATACCGAGAATAGATGATTTTGTGGCACAGTATCCAATCTTACCTGGCTGACCAAGTATACCCATCACGGAAGATAAAAGTACTATACTACCAAAGTCATTGCTAAATTTCTTTTTTGAGACCAATCTTATAAGCTCTATTGTAGAAAACACATTTAAATCGAATATAGCTTGAACTTTATCGGGCGTGTGCAATGATAAGGGTAGCGTCTCTTCCATACCAGCACAATGTACTAAACTATCAAACTTACCAAAGGCTTTGAATGAGTCAGTAATCATTTGCTCTATCTCATTAATAAATCTTAGGTCAAACTTTTTAAAAATGAATGAGCTAGGATACTTTTGGATTAAGTTAGATACCCTCTCAAGATTGCGGCCAATGCCTATGACCTTTGATCCGCTTGTTAACAATTCTTCAGCCAGGGCATAACCTATACCTGAAGTAACGCCAGTCACAATTACTACTTTACAATCCATTATAATTAATCAAACTTTTCAGATCCTATAAGATCAATAAGTGAATCCATTGTCGTAATGGACTTCAAATCTGAAGCTGTAAGTATAACATCAAAATTAGTCGCAACGAAGCTCAGCAGAACCATAGCTCCCATCGAATCCCATTCGTTAGTCTTTGTCAGCTCCGTATCCAAAAACAAAGTTTCCTCGAATTCTAGCTCTTCCTGCAATTGGTGAAGAAAATGTTCTTTTTTCATATTTATAAATTTGTTTTTTTTGATAAAACGCCTGCGCACCATGATAATCCAACCCCAAATCCAACAACTAAGATCTTCTCTTCTTTTTCACTATTGACTTTATTTGAATATTCTTTTAAAGCTATTGGAATTGTATTTGAGACTGTATTCCCCGTCTCTGCTAAGTTTATGTAAAATCTGTCAGATGATATTTCAAGCCTTTTCCTAAGTGTATTAAGCATAAATGCATTTGCTTGATGAAATATAAATTGATCTACTTCATCGATTTTAAGCCCGTTACGCTCCAAAGTTTTATATACTAGATTCGGAACAACACTATTTGTGAAATTCAATACTTCAGGTCCATTCATATATAGGTGATTATCTGAATAAATATTGTCCGTACCATATTCAATGTCCAGTGCTTGATTGTCATATGGAAATTTAGCGGCTCCATTTTTAACTATTAATTTGTCCCAGCCAGACCCATCTGTTCCAAAGCAAAAAGTCCCTATACTATCTGATGAGTCACTTGTAATTAAACTTGCTGAAGCTGCATCTCCAAAGATCGATCTGTTTGTTCTATCTTTCGGATGCAAGTATTTAGAATATGTTTCAGCAGTGACAAGAAGTATTGAAAGTGCTTGCCCTGTGTTTATAATAGACTTTGCCAGGCTCAGGCCGTATGTGTACCCTGAACATCCTAGATTATAGTCAAAAGCTCCGATGTCCCTCCTTAAGCCTAGCCGGTCTTGTAGAATACATGCTGTAGTTGGAAGGAAATATTCGGGACTTTGTGTGCAGTATATTATGTAATCAACTTGTTGACGATCAATAGATGAAAAAAGCTTTTCACAAGCTTTAACTGCTAAGTCTAATGCAGTTTCACTATTGTCAACAACATATCTGGATTTAATACCAATTTTCTTTTCAAAGCTAGAGAAATTATAACCAGGGAATTCTGTTGAAAGATCATCATTTGTTAATTTAATCTTCGCATTGACATACTCAATTGCTTGTATTTTTGATCCCATATTGTTTTTAGGCTGTTTCATATGTGATTGGATCCAGTTCCTTTATAATTTTAGCAGGTGAGCCAAGTGCAAGACAATTATCAGGTATATTTTTTGACACAAGTGAACCTGCTCCTATGATAACATTCTTTCCAATAACTTTCCCGGGAAGCACAGTTGTATTTGTGCCAATAAATGAATAATCCCCGATGATACAGCTACCTGAAACATTTACATCAGGACAAAGCTCGACAAAATTCCCAATTTTCACATCATGACCAACTGTACAAGAAAGATTGATTAAGACACCTTTTCCAATAGTAACATCATTAGTAATTACTGTGTTAGTCATAATATTTGCTCCATTGCCTATTAAAGTTCCATAATGGCCGATTCTCGAAAAAGGACTTATGGAGGACGTTAAAATCCCGCCAATTTTTTCAAATTTTTGACATAAACTAAAACGCAGATGAGGATTACCTACACCTAGTGTGAATTCAAACCCAAACTGCTTAAAAAACCTAGAAGCCTCATCTTCAGCTTTTAAAATTTGATAATTGCCAAATAGAGTATTTGGACCATTTGAAGTTAAGTCATCGTAAAACGCAATAACCTCGAGTTGGTTTAATTGGTGGAACACTTCCAATACTTCTTTAGCGAACCCACTAGCACCTACTATTAACATACTAATTGTTTTGAGCTCTCATTAATAATCTACAAATTAAATCAACCTCTTCCATAGATAGATCATGATACAAAGGAAGGCAAATTACGCGACCTGCAATATTTTCTGTTAGTGGCATATTAACCTTTTTTACATATGGTAAAACATTAGAAAGTGCAGGGTAAAAGTAACGTCTAACAAAAATCTCGTGACCCTTCAACAAATTAATGCACCTTTTAAGTAAATCTTCACTTTCTAAAATAATTGGATAATAAGAATAATTTTGACTAGCATCTGCATGCCACAGCTGTTTCACAGCTATAAAACGTTTGAGCTTTTCATCATAACGTTCACAAATATGCTTTCTTTTCACATGAATATCCGAAATATGTTTTAGATTCACCAAGCCCATTGCTGCATGAAATTCGGAATTTTTGCCATTTATTCCTAACTCTTTGAAGGCTTCGGGACCATCAAATCCAAAATTACGAATGTATGCCATCTTTTTTAGTAAATCACTTGACTTCGTAACTAATAGTCCGCCTTCAATTGAATGATATAGCTTCGTTGCATGAAGGCTACATGTTGAAATATCTCCGTATTTGAAAACAGACTCCCCAAAAAGGTCGACCCCAAACGCATGGGCCCCATCATATATGACTTTGAGATTGTGCTTTCTAGCTATTTGCTCTATTGCTATTACGTCACAGGGGTTACCATAAACATGTGTTGCCAATATAGCACAAGTATTGGGTGTAATGGCACTTTCGATTTTGCTAGCATCAATATTGAGTGACTTTGGGTCAATGTCTACAAAAACAGGAATAGATCCTTCCCAGACTATACTACTAGTTGTAGCAACAAAGGAAAAAGGAGTTGTTATTATTTCCCCTTTAAGATTTAATGCTTTCAAAGCAATTTGTAGAGCAATAGTACCATTAGAGACAAACAGAAGATGATCTAACTTTAAATAATCTTTCAATCTTAATTCTAAATCACTATTTAATGGACCCATATTAGTTAACCATTGGCGTTGCCAAATTCCATCTAGGTAGTTGCAATATTCTTCCTGAGGAGGAAGAAAAGGTTTTGTGACAGGAATCATCTTTTGTAAATTATATTTGTAATGTCATTGATACTTTGGAACTTAAAAAACCAAGCTATAGTCAGATAAGCTAATATCCCTCCTATACCTCCAAATGTCAACTGTATCAAACTTGAATAATTAATAGAAAAATATAAGATAAGACTTATAGTAATACCCATAAAGAGAGAAAACAAGAGAATAGGGAAAAGATCTTTTAACTGACTTAGCATATTATATTTCAACATTCGCCCTGCGTAATGAGTGTTAATTAACAATGCAATAGTCGAAAATAATACCTGACCCCATAATAATGCAAAAAAACCGTAGTAAAAAGAGATCAACAAAATCGCACCTTGCAGTAACTTTTTTATTATTTCGAGCTTCAGAAATAGGTCACTTCTCCCTTTCACCTGAAGTACCAAAAGGTTATAAAGATGAATAGGATACAAAATACCAGTAAAACATATGACTTGAAATATAGGCACCACAGGAAGCCACTTTTCAGTAAATAATAGTATTATTAACGGTCGGCCTGCCACGGCCATAAATACAATTATTGGTGAGATAATAAACAAAACCATCAACATAATCTTTTTGTAAGCAGCTCTGAATTGGTCAATGTCATTTTGCATCTTTGAAAATAGTGGGAAAACAACTTTGTTTAATGCACCTGAAACGTTACCGACAGGTAACATTAGAAGTGTATTTGCCCTTGTGTAATAACCCACGGTTGCCGAACTGTAATATCGTCCAATGACAAGTTGATAAATATTGCTGAATATTATATCAAGAACCGCAGAAAAAGTAAGCTTGTAACCATAATTAAAATGATAATAAAATTTTTTACGGTCAAATGTAAGGCGAGGATACCAATCTGACCTTAACCACAAAAACAAACTTGTCACAATTGCATTAGCTAAAGCTGAATATACTAAGCTCCAAACTCCAAATCCCTTCAAAGCTGATACTAACCCAACAATACTGCTAATAACGAGCGCTGGAAATGCTATCAATGTTTGTTTTTTGAATTTCATTTCTCGAGTCAAAATTGTATTTTGAACCGCGCCAAAAGCTGAAATTATAAAAGTTAGTCCGTAAAGTCTAGCTATGGCAATTAGCTTTGTTTGATGGAAAAAATCAGCTATGCTAGGCGCTAAAAGGTATAGTGAAAAGTAAATGATCAAGCTAGATCCAAGGTTAAAATAAAAAACAGTGGAATAGTCTTCATGATCCAAACTTTTGCTCCTAATTAGAGAACTAGTTAAACCGCCTTCAAACAAAGCACTTCCTACACCTATGAATATACTTAACATACCAATCAAACCAAACTCTTCTGGTATAAGTATCCTCGCTAAACATACTGATACCAAAAAAGAAATGAGTTGAGTAGAAAATTGTTGAGAATAACTCCAAATCATTCCAGAGATGGCTTGTTGTTTTAAGTTCATTTTATAATTCCTTTAAACCTGAATGATTTGGACATTAATCCTATTTGATTTTAATCTAAAATATTTTTCAACAATAGTTTCATTGTTAAAAAGAATATGATCAGAAAACCACCTATGAAGGATCCTAGTAAGAGACATTTTAACTTACCAACTTTCTCGACCTGCAAGGGAAATATTGGTCCATCAATTATTTGAATCAATGGAGTTTCTTTTCTTAGTGCAATTTTTGAAATTTCAAGATTTTTTATGAGCTCACCTAAAATCAATTTATTGGTTTCGGCTAAAAACTGAGATTTCTGAACTGGTGCCACTCGTTGAATCTGCCGTGTAGGATTAAGATTAGGTGTTGCATCAACGACAGTCGCTGATGTATAAATAGCACCAAAAAGTTCTGATCGCACTGAATCTACTTTTTGTTGTAAAATAGAAACATTTGCCAACGATTTCTTAGTTTTGGTTTGAATATAGAAATCACTTACATTTTTTACAACTTGCTCATTAAACGCCTTTGCAAACAATTCATTTTCGGATCTAACCTCAGCATATATTACACCTAATTTTTTATCCGGCTTCGACACCTTTAAATAATTATTACTTATATCTTTAATTATATTATTGAGTACACTATCCTTGACACGGGGAAATTTAGCTGCTTGTAGATTCTTTCCCTCGAAACTGATATTTTTAAGAACAGGATTATTTTTCCAGGCATCTCTCAACTTGTTAAATTCTATGAAGTAGTCCACCAAAACAGTACTTCGACCATTAACATTGATAGGGGAAAGTAATGTCTTCTCTATAATTGTTCGAGATCTATAGAGCTCAAGAATATTATCACCCTGAAATATTCCTCCCCCCCCTGAGCCAAGGTCAATCCCAGCAATAGATGCTATGCCAGCAAGCGAACCTAAGTTGCCTCCACCTGCTTTTTCATCCTCTAAGACAAATGTGGTGATCGCTGTAAATATTGGCTTCTTGGTGAAAGCATAAGACAAACCGATAATAGCACCAATTAGCATTGCAAAAAAAATCGAGAGCCATCTTTGTCGCAAATACAAAAACAGTATGAACGCTTTTGATATAAATTCTTTTAGGGAGAGTTCGCCCTCCAAAGGAACATGTTGGTTGTTATTCTTCTTAGATTCCATAATGCTTTAGATGCAGTACTATCTTAACAGACTAACAACAATCGCAGCTAGCGATGCTACTGCCGTTCCTATTCCAATCCATCCCTGTATTGTTAATGGCTCTCTTAGCGCCTTTTTAGGCACTAGAATCTCTGCTCCCGGCATAACTTTTGGATAATTATTGAAGAACAAAAATCTACTTGCTGCTTGTACCGAGCCGTTCGCATATCTTATATGTGTACCCTTTTTATAAGCATCAAAAGTAAATCCCCCAGCACCATTTACATATTGCTTGAAAGTTCTTCCAGGAGAAAAGACGATGCTATTTGGGCTCAACACTTCACCTGTAACCTTCACAGTTTGCAACTGTTTAGGTACCCTCAAAATGTCGCCTTCTTCAACCAATAAATCATAACGGCTTCCTGGTCTCTTTAAAATCCTACTCAGATCAATCCCAACCAAATCAGATGAAATCACCTTCTGACTAAGCGCTGTATTCGTTGTATCTTTATCAGCACCTTCTTGCAACCGTCTCAGATTCAGTAATTTTCTTTCCTCTTCTTCCCTGTTATCAATAGCGTTCTTATCATCTAAGTTAGCTGCCGTTGGCCCAGGTCTTTTTAGAGATGCACCTTCTGTATAAGCCGAAGGTGTCAAGCCGCCAGCTCTCTTCACCAAATCAGATAACCGCTCATTTTTAGAAGTGATAGTATAAACGCCTGGATAAAGCACTTCGCCTTCAACCTTCACCTGGCGCTGGATTTCATATCCTGTTGAATTTCTCACGGAGACGATATCAAATGGCTCAAGCTTGAACGTATCACCTTCTAACTTCAGATTTTGATCAACATTTACTATAAACAAATCTGCAGTCCTTGCCGTTTTAGATAAAGCATCACTGTTTCTGATTCTTCTGGAAATCTCAATTCTATTTGGCGTAGCGCCTTCCTTAAAGCCACCTGCCATCTGTATCAATGCTTCCAAACTTATATTTTCTGCGTAATCAAACGTGCCGGGCCGACGAACCTCGCCTTGAATACTTACTTTATACTCATCTCTCAAGTCAAATAATGAGGAAATGGTAACTCTGTCTTCACGCTGCAAAGCAATGTCAGCTTCCGTACCAGCAAGAATTTTTGCCACATCAAAGGAGATCAACGAAGCCGTATTGTCAGCGTTTAACCTATTGATATACCCTCTATTTAGGAATGCATCCTCAGTCAGTCCCTCTGCTTTAGAGATCAGGCCTTTAAGTGTTAAGCCCTTATCTAATTCAAACTCACCGCCTCTAAACACAGCGCCTGATATTGAAACCCTGTTCGCAAACCTATCTAAGATCTGCTCTACAACGTATTTATCGCCATTTAATGGCCCATAAGTACTAAAGTTTTCCGCAGAAACATCTGTTATACTTCTTTCCCTATTCGTATTCTGTAAAACCTTGATTTGTGCCGTATATGCCTGGTTACTAAAGCCACCAGCGAAGCGAATCACATCATCCAGGTTCTCACCAGCCACAACTTCAAACAAGGCTGGTCTCTTAACCTCACCAGCTATTTCGACCCTGCTTTGATAGACCGGAATGTTAATTACATCTTGATCCTGCAGACGAATGTTCCCTCTTTGAATTCCATTTAATAGTAAATCATAAACATCAACAGTGGATACAACCTTGTTATTTCTGATTACCTGTATCTTCCTAAATGATCCATTGGTGTTCGGTCCCCCTGAGGCATCCAAAGCATTGAAAACACTTGACAAAGAAGATAAAGTATAAGATCCTGGCTTTATCACCTCTCCGAGAATAGTTACTTTAATGCTTCTTATATTACCCAAATTAACAGCAATACTCGTACGTCCATTTCGCACAGAAGGATAAGTGGACGCTAAACTACTACGAATCTTCGCGGTAGCTTGTTCGATCGATAAGCCACCTACCGACACCGGACCAACATATTGTAAACGGATAGTCCCATCTGGACTAACCTTTAAATCATAATTAACATCATTATCGCCACTTAGATCAATCAGTAATTGATCATCTGGTCCAATAATGTAGCCTCGGGGGGTCGCCATCCTTAAGTTTGGCTCAAATGAAAGGTTGCTCTTAGAGAAAAGCTCTGACCCGAATACCTTCGGCCTTAAATCAGCAAGAACATCAACCTTAATAGTGGAGTCTCTTTGTATATTTCCAGCAGCTGAAGTCCTGCCATTAGACTGCATCGCGTTATCCTTTGAGTCATTAGGGGTTCCAGATCCTGCTCTGATCTTAGCAACCCTAGTTCTTAATTTCGCTACTTCCTCAGGTTTCATTCCCTGAGCAGCTGCCATCTGCTCTAGTTGAGCATCGTTATAACCGACCGACTCTGCACGTTGCATCATCTCCCGAATCTTCGCATCCGAAAGTTCATCAACTCTGACATCCGCATAGTTTGCCTGTGAAAACACAAGCTGGCCAGATATCATTATAATAAAAAATAGAAAGCCCGTAAATGCTCTTTTAATTTTCATACAAGGGTTTAGAGGCGTAAAGTTATTCAAAATAATTGAGTGTTTTAAAACCACTGAGTTTAAGATGTTCATCTTTTTTCATCAAGTTTAAATCAGCTGTGACCATGTCCTGAACTAACGCAGCTAAATCGTATTTTGGTGTCCAGCCTAATTTTGTGTTAGCCTTAGTCGGATCTCCTAAAAGCAATTCAACTTCAGTAGGACGGAAATACTTCTCATCTACCTGAACCACTACAGTCCCTGCTTTTAAATACTCATCATTTAGTCCCAGGCTCAAAACAAGCTCCTGATCAACATCTATAATCACTCCGCGTTCATATTGATCCTTTCCGCTGAATTCAACTTCAATGCCTAGCAATGCAAAACTCATCTTAACAAAATCACGCACTGTAGTCGTAACACCGGTGGCAATCACAAAATCCTCAGGTACTTCCTGTTGCAAGATTAACCACATTGCTTCGATGTAATCTTTAGCATGGCCCCAATCTCTCTGAGCAGAAAGGTTCCCCAAATATAAACAGCTTTGTAAACCCAGCGCTATTTTGCAAGCGGCACGAGTGATCTTACGCGTAACAAATGTTTCTCCTCTTAACGGACTTTCATGGTTGAATAAAATACCATTACAAGCAAACATCCCATAGGCCTCCCGATAATTTACCGTTATCCAATAAGCGTACATTTTAGCAGCAGCATAAGGAGAGCGGGGATAGAAAGGGGTGGTTTCGCTTTGTGGAACAGCCTGGACTAAACCGTAAAGTTCAGAGGTAGAGGCCTGATAAATTCTGGTTTTCTTTTCTAAACCTAATATTCTTAAAGCTTCTAATAATCTTAAGGTGCCAATACCATCAGCATTTGCAGTGTATTCTGGCATTTCAAAGCTTACCTGCACATGGCTCATCGCCGCAAGATTATAGATCTCATCTGGCTGAGTCTCCTGGATAATTCGAATTAAGTTGGTGGAATCAGTTAAGTCGCCGAAATGGAGCTTGAAATTAACTCCGTTTTCATGCTGGTCCTGATATAAATGATCAATTCGATCAGTATTAAAGAGTGAGGAGCGTCTTTTCAAACCGTGAACGAAATAACCTTTCTCTAAAAGGAACTCAGCTAAGTACGCCCCGTCCTGCCCGGTAACACCAGTTATTAATGCAACTTTCATTTAGTCTGATAAAACTTTAAGGGCGCAAACATACAAATTTTTTAAAATTAATTGAAGGAGAACGGCAGGAGCTAGTTACTTCCCAAATGGATCTGCAAGCCCACTGAAACCGGATTAAATAGAAATTCTGACTTATAAGTCTTATTTAAAGTACGTGTATTGTTAGCGTCCTGTGTCACTGACTCTTGTCGTTCATAAGAGTAAAAGTAATCAAGATTTGCCTCGGCGAAAAAAGAAAACTGTTTAACTACATTAACCTTAAATCCTAAAAATGGCGCTACGACTAACCCCGCTTTTGTTGCTTCGATGTCCAGTACAGGTCCGTCTATTGCAGAGAATGAAGCTGAAGCTCTAAGCTCATTATTATTCTGCATCACCCCATTAAATCTATTAGAGCGATAGCCCAGATCCACCCCGAAGTAGGGTTGGATTCTTGAATAATTAAAATTTTTCTCAAAACCGACTTTTAAAGAGTAATCGACGAGCTTTCCATCCGCAGCTTCACAGGTTTCACAATTGTTATAAAAGCTTCTGGATTTATTGTAGTAAGTTCCGTTGATCCGATAACTGATCTGATTGTCGTTAAATTTAAACATGACGCCATTGTATGGAGCTTCTGTCAATTTGTAAGAGTCCGATTCATTAAGAATTTTAGGCATTTGCATGAGCGTAAAACCTCTTGCTGCTATGGAATAATTGTAATCTCCACTCATTTGAGCAAAGGCAGAACACGATACAGCACAAAAAAACAGGACAAGTAAAGATCTCTTCATTAGTTACGTCGGTAAAGGTTAATTTGAAGGCGTTATCCTCTTCAAATATAAATATTTAAGTTCAATATCTGCTCTTCTCTTTACTTCCAACCCATACATAGCGATTCGCAGTGCATTTAGGACACCAGTAAATTCTAATCGGCAAAAAACCGAGTAAATGTTTGAGAATGAATCCTCTAGGTACCTGGTAGTGGAAATCGGTATTACATTTTTGGCACTTGTAATCTTGATAGCTCATTGACCTTTTCGACGTTTGGTTCTATTTTGTAGAAGTATAAGAATTAAAAGCCCCTATTCTCTACGGTTGTATCTACGGCAAATAATACGCCATAGATGAACACAAACTGCTATAATCGGAAATAAACGCTTAAGGGTTTATAAATGAGCTCATTAAACTTTAACCGCACTACCACTCTTTAGTTTACCTTCTTTCATTTCGCGCAAGGTTCCCCCTATCTCGTCACTCGCCTTTTAGAATACTTTGCCATGATATATGTATTAACTCCCGTACAATTCATTCAAGCCTGAGATTGTTTTGAAAAGCGCAAAATAATCCTGCCCCCTAACTCCGCTACATTTCATAGATTTGTCATGCGCTATGACCTAAATCCTTTGACATGACCTATCCTGAAAAACTAGAACAGATTAGACGGCAGATGAAAGCTGACAACGTCTCGGCCTATATCATTCCTTCGGCAGATCCACATATCAGTGAATACCTCCCTCACCATTATAAATGCATTCCTTTTCTGTCTGGTTTTACCGGTTCAGCAGGAACGTTAGTGATTACTGATGATTTTGCCGGATTATGGACTGACTTCAGATATTTCGAACAGGCTACATCGCAATTGGAAACCAGCGGTTTTGCCTTGGTAAAACAAAAAGTACAGCATGCTCCCGAATATATCCAGTGGCTTACTGAACAGTTGCCTGCAGGGTCGACCATAGCAAGCAATGAGAAGTTAGTTTCTTTGTTACTGGGAGAACTTTATACACAGCAATTTTCGGTTAAGGGAATAAACCTGACTGATAAAGATTATATCGGTCCCATCTGGACTGACCGCCCCGCTCTGCCAAAGGAGAAGGCTTTCCTAATAGCAGACGAATACGCCGGACAATCGGTCACAGAAAAGCTTAGTTTAGTGAGAGAAGTTCTCGAGACATCTGTTGCGACTACTCATCTGGTTTCTTCCTTAGATGACCTGGCCTGGCTATTCAACATCCGCGGTAATGATGTCAGTTATAATCCCGTTGTCCTGGGTTTCGCTATAATTGATCAGGACCATGCTAAGCTATTCATCGATGAAGAAAAGCTTAGTATAACAGAAAAGGAACAATTGCTGCATAGTGGTGTGGAGGTAATAAACTATTCAGAAATTGAAGATGCTCTTGCAAGCATCCATAGGAACAGCATTATGCTGATCGACCCAAAAAGAACCTGTTTTGCTTATTCCAAAATCCTTCCCGTGTCTGCAAGGATACTTAAGGAAACAAATCCTTCAACCAATTTAAAGGCCGTCAAGAATGAAACGGAATTAGGGAACACAAGAGCGGCCATGCTCAAAGATGGTGTTGCCATCACACGCTTTCTTAAATGGCTTTCGGAAAACATTGGGAAGATCCAGATTACTGAACTTTCCGCAGCAGCACAGCTTAGACAATACAGGGCTGAACAAGCGGGTTTCATTGGAGACAGTTTTACTACTATAAGTGCTTATAAGGCTCATGGAGCATTACCACATTACGGGGCATCAGCGGAAAGCAATGCTGAAGTCCATGCGGATGGCTTGTTTTTAGTTGATTCCGGTGGCCAGTATTTTTACGGAACGACAGATATTACGAGAACGATCCCAATGGGAGCAAACACGGACGAAGAATCAACTGATTATACCTTGGTTTTGAAAGGAATGATCGACGGTTGCAAGGTTCGTTTCCCTAAAGGTACCTGTGGCTACCAAATCGACGCGATCACTAGAAAGCCTCTATGGGATTATGCGTTGAATTACGGTCACGGAACCGGTCATGGTGTAGGGTATTTGTTAAACGTTCATGAAGGCCCACAAGTGTTCAATCCAACTGCTACCCCTGTTACCATCGAGCTTGGTATGATCACTTCTGTAGAACCGGGGTTATACCGACCAGGAAAGCATGGCATCCGAATAGAAAATCTGGTAAATACCATTGCCGATGTGGCTAATGAGTTCAACGAATTCTATGCCTTTGAATGCTTAACCCTAGCTCCTATCAATACCAAAATAGTAAAGAAAGACCTTTTCGACTATAGCCAGATCTCATGGCTTAATGCATACAACCAATTGGTGTTTAATAAATTGAGTCCGCTGCTTTCGATTGATGAGCAGGACTGGCTGAAGGTGGAAACGGCGGCTATCTGATCGCCCTGTCTAAGTGTACATAGCCTCCATCAATATAAACAAATTGACCTGTAGTATGACTAGACACCTCGGATAACAAGAAAACCACTGCATTTGCAATTTCTTCTGCAGTGGTCATTCTCTTCCCAAGGGGAATTTTAGCAGTGATGTCTGCCAGCTTTTCTTCAGAGTTGGGAATGGAGTTGATCCATGTCTGATATAATGGAGTGAAGCATTCTGCAACTATGACAGCATTCACACGAATTCCATGAGGTAACAATTCGACTGCCCATTCTCTGGTCAAGGCATTTCTTGCTCCATTTGAAGCTGCATAGGCTGAGGTTCCGCCCTGTCCTGTATCTGCTACCTTAGACCCTATATTTACAATGGAGCCTTTAGAACGGATCAATTCAGGAAGCGCTTTCTGAGCCATTAAATAATAATGGATCACATTTTTATGCAAACTAGACACAAATCCTTCATAGCTTCCATTTTGCAGCCCAATGCTGTCATTCACTCCGGCATTGTTAACCAGGCCATCGATTCTTCCAAATTTAGCAACGACGGCTTCTATTGCCTTCGCAGAAGCGGCTGGCTCAGATAGTTCTGCAACCACCTGAAATGCTTGACCACCTTGCGCAATAATATGATCTACGACCTTCAAATTGTCGGCCTCATTTCTTCCAACCACTACTGGTATTGCACCTTCTCTCGCCAAAACGTTGACAATCCCTTCTCCAATACCTTTAGCTCCACCAGTAACGATGATCACCTTATCTTTTAATTGCAAATCCATAGACTGCTTTTTTTAAGTTGTAAAATTCTATTGCATTGCCTCCCCAAAACAGCGATTGCTCGTTGGTTGTTAGTTTGGAGACATAGTTTTCGGTTAGGGATACCACGTTTGCGTAATCTGCCGCCAGAAGACATACCGGCCAATCCGAACCAAACATTAATCGCTTTATTCCAAAGGTCTCAAACACGACATCCAGGTATGGCTCGAAATCTTTGGGCTTCCAACTGGTCCAATGTGCTTCTGTAACCATTCCCGAAACCTTGCAAAACAGATTCTCATAGTTTTGAAGGGCTTTGATCCCCGCCGACCATTCTTCAATGTTACCTTCTTTAATATTAGGTTTTGCGATATGATCAATAACAAACTTCTGATCTGGAAACCTCGCTACCAGTTCTGGAACAAACATCAGCTGATCCGGATAGATCAGAATGTCATAACTAAAACCATGTTTTGCTAGCGCTTTTATACCATCCAAAAAGGCGGGCTTTAACATCAGCGCGCGGTCCTTTTCTCCCTGAAGAATGTGCCTGAAGCCTTTTAGCTTGTCATGGCAACTTAATTCCTGGAGCTGTTCATTAATTTCTGCCCCCTGCAAATCTACCCAGCCCACAACTCCCTTTACAAAGTCATGGTTGTGGGCGTTATTCAATTGAAAAACGTTTTCTTCCCTACTTTGATTCGCCTGAACAACTACACAACCATCAATCTTGGACTCCTTTAGTAATGGAGCAAGATCTTTGGGCATGAAATCACGACGAAGAACGGCCATCTCCGGAGTAATCCAGTCGGTCATTTCTTCCTTATACGTCCAGAAATGTTGATGTGAATCAATCTTTAACATAGTTCTTCACGTGCTGCTTCGAGGTGCCAAGACCGTCGATACCTAATTCAACCACATCACCATCTTTCAAGTAAATCGGTGGTTTAAATCCAAGGCCTACACCTGCAGGAGTACCTGTAGAGATTACATCACCTGGCAATAAGGTCATAAACTGACTCACGTAGGCGATCACAAAAGGAACATTGAATATGAAGTTAGAGGTGTTCCCGTCCTGCATTATTTTACCATTTAAGGTTAGCCACAGGCGCAAGTTATCAACATCTGCAATTTCATCCTTAGTGGCTAAGAATGGGCCGAGCGGCGCAAAGGTATCACAACCTTTCCCCTTATCCCAGGTACCGTTGCGCTCCATTTGAAATTCACGTTCAGAAACGTCATTATGCAAAACGTATCCTGCTACATAGTCCAGGGCTTCCGCTTCTTCAATATAGCTGGCTTTTTTACCGATCACTACTGCTAATTCTACTTCCCAATCCGTTTTTACTGAATTTTTAGGGATGATGATGTTGTCAAACGGCCCTGTTAAGGCGGTCGTAGATTTCATAAAGATGACTGGCTCTGGTGGCAATGATGCACCTGTTTCTTTTGCATGATCTGCATAGTTTAACCCAATGCAAACTATTTTAGAAGGCCTAGCAACCGGAGATCCTAACCTGGTATCCTTTGGTACTTCCGGTAATTTGGCTTCATTCGCTTTTATGAAGTCTTCAAGCCTGTTTAAACCATCATTTTGAAAGAACAGTTCATTATAGTCTTCGCTAAATGCCGAAGTATCATACCAAAGATCATTGATGATTACACCTGTTTTTTCCTGATCAGCGGATCCCCATCTTATTAATTTCATTGCTTTTAGTTATTTAATTTAACAAATCCTCCGTCTACCGGATAGTCATTACCTGTAATAAAGCTAGCTTCATCGGAGCATAGATACAGCGCCATCGTAGCTACCTCATCCGGTTCGCCCATGCGACCAACCGGCTGACTCTTCGAAAGCTTTTCAAAGATCTCTGTCTCTTGTCCCGCATAGTTCTTTGCAATAAATCCATCTACAAAAGGAGTATGTACCCTTGCCGGCGAAATACTATTACAACGAATATGATCATGAATGTAATCTCTTGCTACTGATAGTGTCATTGCTGCGATGGCACCTTTGCTCATGGAATAAGCAAAGCGGTCAGTTATACCAACCAAAGCGGCTATAGAAGCCATGTTAAGAATCACACCACCACCATTCTCTTTCATCAACGGTATCGCGGCAAACAGGCAGTTGTAGGCCCCTTTGACGTTGACATCAAAAACCTTGGTAAAATCTGCCTCACTAGTCGTATCCGCTTTACCAACGTGGGCAATGCCCGCGTTATTCACTAAAATATCGATCTTGTCAATACCATTAAAAACGCTTAACACTTGCTGCTGACTAGTCACGTCACATGTATGTGCGCTACCCGTTCCTTCTGCATTCACAATTTCTTGCAATGTTCCGTCTGCTGCTGCGGCGTTCACTTCCAGGATATGCACGTTAGCGCCCTGCTTTGCAAAAAGTACAGCTATTGCTCTGCCTATGCCACTTCCTGCGCCGGTTATTACGGCCGACTTCCCTTTTAAACTGAACATATATTTAAATTATAATGAAACTCCTCTTTTCCATGGTATGAAATCATCCTGATTTAACTGAACTGCTTTAGGGATAACTTCTCCGCTAGCAGCAAGTATGCAATATTCCAGAATCTCTGCACCCATTTGCTCAATCGTTTTTTCTCCTCTGATGATCGCTCCTGTATCAATATCGATAATGTCGCTCATTCTGGTGGCCAAAGCGGTGTTGGTGGCAATCTTAATGACCGGACAAACCGGGTTTCCTGTTGGTGTCCCCAATCCTGTAGTAAATAATATCAAGGTAGCACCGCTTGCAGCCTTTCCTGTCGTAGCTTCCACATCATTACCAGGCGTGCATACCAGGTTCAAACCTGCTTTGGTAACCGGCTCCGTATAATCCAGCACATCTACCACTGGTGAAGTGCCTGCCTTCTTAGCTGCACCCGTACTTTTTATGGCATCGGTAATGAGGCCATCCTTAATGTTTCCAGGTGATGGGTTCATATGAAAGCCGGAGCCTACCGCATGAGCCTGGGCATCATAATCCCGCATCAAACGAATAAACTTCTCCGCCGTCTGCTGATCTGTACACCGGTCAATGATATTTTGTTCTGCTCCACATAACTCTGGAAATTCTGCCAAAAGGACTTTTGCGCCTAGTGCGACTAAGAGATCTGAGGTATAACCAACTGCTGGATTCGCAGAGATGCCACTAAAGCCATCACTACCACCACATTTGACACCAACGCATAATTGGCTCAGTGGGGCAGGTCTTCGCTCGATTTTGTTAATTTCAGTCAGCTCTACAAACGTCTTAAGGATCGCATCTTTGATGAGCTGATCTTCACTTTGGCTCTGTTGCTGCTCAAACACCAATACCGGCTTTTTAAATAATGGGTTTCTTGCGAAAATATCGTTTAAAAGGCTTTCTGTTTGAAGATGCTGACAACCGAGACTCAACACAGTGATGCCGGCAACGTTAGGGTGATCGGCATAAGCAGCAAGCAAATTACTTAACACAGAAGCGTCTTGTCTTGTTCCACCGCAGCCACCCTGATGATTTAAGAACTTAATGCCATCCACATTCTTAAATACCCTATTTCTAGGTCTTCCTGCAAAAGCAACCTCCTCAATTTCAAATGTAGCAAGGTCTTGTCCACTGGTACTTGCCTCCAGGAGTTGTTCTGTAAATTGCTTGTATTTATCAGTTACGTTGTAGCCAAGCGTATTGTGCAAGGCCTCTTTGATCACATCAAGGTTTCTGTTTTCGCAGAACACAGTCGGTACAAAAAGCCAGTAATTGGCCGTACCTACTCTTCCATCAGCCCGATGATACCCATTGAACGTCCTATCTTTCAAAGCAGAAATATCCGGTTGATGCCATTTGTAATCCACATCCCGATATGCATAGTCCTGCGAGGCATGCTGTACATTTTCTACAGTCATCAATCCTCCCTGAAGGATTGGCAAGGTAGCTTTACCCACCAGTACGCCATACATGAACACCTCGTCACCGATAGCCATTCCCTGGATAAAGAATTTGTGCTTGGCATGAATGTCGTCTTGCAATACGATCATGTGGCCGTTAAAAATGACCTCATCTTCCTTAAAAAGATCCTGAAGCGCAACCAATACATTGTCTGCGGGATGGATCTGTAGGAAATGCTTATTGTTGTTCTCTATCATCAGGCGGTTAATTCAAATATTTTGTTCATAATCACCCATTTCTCACCAGGCTTTGCTCCTGGTACAGACTGTTGGTACTTCCACATGAGTTGTTCCCATTCCTGTACTTTTTCATTTTCCTGATCCATAACATCTTTCTTTTCAAAAGAAAAGGCATCGTTTACTTCCATGATCATAAATAGCCTGGTACCAAAGCGGTAGATCTCCATCAGATCTATGCCTGCCGAAGTAATACTTTTCTGAATCTCAGGCCACACTGCAGCATGCATATGTTCATATTCTTTTATTAGAGCGGGATCATCAACAAGATCAAGCGCTAAGCAATATCTTTTCATCAATGCTAATTTAAGGTTTTTCTAATGATTCTATGACCCCGGAGGCCGAACATAAACACGACAGCGAAGCAAATCAAAGGAACAACATATCCTACCTGAATACTTGACTCATCCGCAATATATCCCATGATTGGTGGCAAAATTGCACCTCCACCAATAGACATGATGATTAAGCTGCTGCCAAACTTCGTGTCGGAACCCAGTTCTTTAATTCCTAAAGAAAATATAGTAGGGAACATAATAGACATGAAAAAAGCAATACCAATGATCGTGTATACGGCAAGCATTCCTGATGCACTTATCGCAACAAGGCAAAGTGCCATACTTACCATGGCATAGATTGCCAATAAATTCGATGCCTTAAAAAACTTCATCAGGAAGGTGCCTACGAAACGGCCAACCATAAAGGCAAGACCAACTCCAAAGCCAGCATACCATGCTGCGGTCTGGCTATCAATGCCTGCGGCCTCCGTTGCATAAAGTATAAAAAAGCTAAATACACAAACCTGTGCTCCTACATAAAAAAACTGCGCAACAATGGCCCAGTTAAGGTGGCTATGGTCGAAAATCCGGGCAACTGAATCGCCGGATAGCTTCTTTTCTGAGGTGTCTTCCTCCTCTACGATCTCAGGTAGTTTTATAAAAGCAAAAATGATAGCAATCACCAGAATGATTGAGCCCAGTACCAGATAAGGTGTCTTTACAGAAGACGCTTCTGAAGCCAGCGCTAATTGCTGTGCAGGCGCCGACATGGTCGCCAATTGCTTGTCTGAAATTCCTTCCAACAGGATAATTTTGCCTCCAATAATTGGCGCAAGTGTTGCTGCCAAACCATTAAAGGACTGGGCGAAATTTAATCGGAACGTTGACGTTTCTTTAGGCCCCAGTAAGGATGCGTAAGGATTTGCCGCAGTTTCTAAGATGGTAAGTCCGCAGGCAATGATAAATAACGCCCCTAAGAAAAATTCATAAAGCTGTGTATTGGCAGCCGGGATGAACAAAAAAGACCCGATAGCAAATACAGCCAGCCCGATGAGGATTCCAGCCTTATAGCCGTACTTTTTCATAATCACACCCGCAGGTAAGGCCATAACAAAGTAAGCAATGAATACTGCGGAGTCGACTAATGAGGCCTGAAGGGTAGTGAGCCTAAATGAGCGCTTCAAATGCGGTATGAGAATCGGATCCAGATTATGTACAAAACCCCACATGAAAAACAGGGAGGTGATCATTATAAAAGGAAACAAATAATTATTTTTAGTCATGGCTATTTGGCTTTTGTGGTTAACTCCATCCATGCATTGAAAAGGCCCATGGTAGTATGGGGAGAATAAGGTTTGTGCAACTGCCAGCTAACCGGATAATATTTCCCTTTTTGCGTTTCCAGCGCGCCCAGCGTTTTCTTGAAATAAACTTGCTTTATATTGTTATCAATGCCTAGAACCGTCGTTTTTTGGAAACCATTGTAATATTTAATGACCAGCTTGTTGTTTCCTTTTTTAAGCGGTAAGAGGATGACATCCTTAAGCGACTTCTCTTTAAACGGATTATTATGCTCCGCCAATACCGCACCATTCAAGGAAATAGTTACTGCATCACCACTTGTTACGCCAATGAGGTAAGGCTGTTCCTTGCCGGATGTAATTTCTTGGAGGAGGTAAGTAGCAGAATTTTGGTCTGCAGTCAATTCGTACGACTCATTGTTCTTCCAATCTGCTTTCTTTTCCCAAATAGGCGACTTGGCATTTGGCCAGGGCTTGTCTAGAGAGATTTCCAATAGACTTCCATGGACACCGCCAGGACCCGAGTAAAAGAATCCTGATTGGTAGATGGGCCCGAAAGTGATAGTCGAAGGATCATTATTTAAGTTCTCTTCATCCCCTCCTGTCAGGTTAACTACAGTTGTTTTACCACCGATCTCCACATCAAGCGCTTTACCTTTTTCTTCCGATGTGTAGAAGATTGTTGGCGAAATCACACCCGTTTGCAGTGGGTTGATGTCCCACGATTCTTTCACCGTACTTTGATACCTGTTGCTATAATCTATCCCTGAATTGCTATAATGCTTAAAAGAATTATGGCCGCTCAGCTTTAGCACCGAATTATCCTTGGCTATAATGTTAGCAGGTGGTACCTGAAAGCCGTTTACGAACTCCAGTACGATCACTTTGAATTCTTTTGAAACGTCTAGGCCCGTTGGAACGGCAACATTGACACCGGCTGCTGTTTGGGTGAACTTAGCTTTTTTATTTTCTCCAAGCACATAAGCCGATTTAATCTTTCCGGTTAGTCCAGGTAAAATGATCTGCCCGTTATCAGGGGCGTGTAGCATGTGCAGGTAAATTTTGTTGGGACGACTGGTTAAGCTTCCCCA
Organism: Pedobacter sp.; assembly: GCF_037719805.1. Lineage (GTDB taxonomy): Bacteria > Bacteroidota > Bacteroidia > Sphingobacteriales > Sphingobacteriaceae > Pedobacter. Next base: position 97,738 of record NZ_JBBJLZ010000001.1, read on the forward strand.
TTTAAATGCAATGTGAAAGGGATCTGGATTAGTTCCATAGATGGCTTCTTGATTTTTTTGAAGCCATTGACCGATCGTAAGTAGAACGTCCTTCTCAAATTCTACTACTGAGCCATTACCTTTTGGTCCAATGTTAAGCAAGAAGTTACCTCCCCTGCTTGCAACCTGGATTAGGCTGGTTAACTTCTCTTTGACCTTATCCTCTTCTTTACCTCTTTTCTGAAAAGAACGGTAGCCCCAAGTTTCATCAAAAAACGATGCTGGGGATTGCCATGGCACACCAATCACATAATCTGGCTCCTGGTTATCGCCCATCACTGTGAAGTCTCCCATATCATTTCCTATGCGACTACCGATCATGCAATTTGGCTGAAGCTTATGCACTACATCTGCAAGCTCTTTACTTTCTTTGGCACTTTGAGAACCCATGTCGAACCATAGTTCTGAAATGGGACCATAGTTACTTAATAGCTCAGTAATTTGTTTCTTATTGTACTCGACATGTTCAGGAGTAATGTAGTCTGAATTGCTACCAGAGATCGGTGAAGCTTGTGGATAATGCCAATCTATCAAGGAAAAATATATACCAAATCTTAGTCCGCCACGTTTACAGGCCTCGGACAGTTCTTTAATAATATCACGCTTATAGGGGCTGGCGTCAACTACGTTGAAGTCGGTTGTGTTCGTCTTGAACATACAAAAGCCGTCGTGATGCTTTGATGTAATTACTATTGACCTCATACCAGCCTTTTTAGCCAAGGTCACTATAGAATCAGGGTTCCAATTTTCTGGATTGAATCTTTTGGCTATCGCTGCGTACTCGTCCGTATAGATTCCGGCATGCGCCTGAATTTGTTCACTTACATTCCTTGTTGCTGGCTTGCCATTCCACACTCCTCCCAGCACTGAATAGACGCCAAAATGGATGAACATCGAATACTTCTGATCTTGCCAATCTTTTAGCGCTTTGGCATCATGTTGGCCGAATGCTATGGAATTGATAAATACCAGTGCTAAAAGCAGAATGCATCTTAGATTCATAAATGGGCCTAAATTTGGTGTATCTCAAAGGAAGGCGAATTCGGGCAGTCAATATTTCTGTAAATTGCCAAAACAATAAGCAATTTTGGCAATGCGTGCGCTAGATTACTGACGAACGCTTTCCTCAAGTTCAGCATACCATTCGGCGCCATACTTCCTGATGAGTGGTCCTTTTAAGAACTGATAAACTGGTACTTTTAGTTCCCTTCCAAAAGTGCAGGCATCATGACAAATGTGCCACCTATCATAATTAAGCACTTCAAATTCAGGATACTGAGTAACTCTTATCGGATACAGGTGGCAGGAGATGGGCTTTTGCCAATCCACCAATCCCTGCTCATAACCTTTTTCAATTCCACACTTGGTGATCCCATTTTCAAAAGTCACATAAGCGCATTCTTTATTCCCATCTACACATGGGGTAGTTAAGTCTCCATCAGCGTCCAGCACTGACGTGCCTTGTTCCTCAATAGCTTTGATCCCTTTAGGTTCCAGCAGATGTTTGATCTTCGGGTAGATCTCTTTCAAAATAGCCGTCTCCGCAACATCAAGAGGAGCGCCTGCATCACCTTCCACACAACAGATGCCTTTGCATTTATTAAGATTACATACAAAACTCTCTGTAATCAGGTCTTCATGTAACAGTGTATTTTGTATTTCTATCATTTCTATTTTACTACTGCTATCGGATACTTCAATCCTTCAGCTGATTTTATTTCCATAACTACAGAGCCAACCAATATCTCTACTTCAGCCTTTACAGGAACACGGTTACCGTCGTCAGTGATCCAAAGGTAGAGGCGACTGTCTTTTCGGAATATCCTTCCTGGTTTAATAGAAGGACTGAATTTGAGGCATCGTATCTTGCCTAATTTGGTTTTTATGACTTCTTTACCAACATACTGGATCTGTAACTGATTCACTTCATCTCCCAAAAAGTAGTTAAGCTTTACAAAGTCACCAGCTTTCATTTTAGATATATCCAGACTTCTGGCAAAGTAGTACGAGGAAACCAAATCAAACGTTTGCTTTGTCGGTGTATTAAAAATTCCCTTATTTGCTACAACCTTTTTTGCATCCTGGTTGAAGCGCGCCTTATCTTGCCTGCGGTAGCTACCCTCGCGGATATTCTCCTGATAGAAATATGGCTTAAGGTCCTTTTTATCAATATAGGAATCATAATGATCCCGGATCTTGTAGAAAACATCGAAGGTTCCAGAAGTGACACCGTCTACACTCAGTCGGTATGTGGGTTGTCCATCAAACTTTAAATCCCCTTCGAGAACTTTCAACGTACCTTCCGCAGCGGTTACAAAACCGTATTTGAGTTTATATTGCAACACCTCGCCAGGTTGGAATACAGGTTCCTTCACAAACGGCAGCTCTTGAGCATAAGAGTGGAAGCTTGCAAATGCGATAGAAATCAACAACAAAAACTTTCTCATACTCTTATTAAACAAATAACACTCCAAACTAATCTTTCCGCTTATAGATTGGTACTGTGGAACATGGCTCACCATACATGATGCTTTTCACAACTGGCGTAAGCAAATTTGTAATTTCTACATAGGCAGCTACTGGAACCTCAATATCCGCGCAACCTTTAATAACAACGCGCTCATTTGCAAACGAATTGACGTCAATTTTAGCTAATGCACGAACAAACAGCGTAGCTTCAAGTGTTTCCAGACTTCCAAAAACGATTTCATTTGCGTAGGGCCTCATTTTGTTAGCCAGCAGCATATAAGCCCAGGTTGGGACAATAGCATCAGCACTGCATACAATAGCGATGTTTTTGCCCAAGTAAACAGACCAGTCATGTGTTTTAATAAACTCTCTGAAGTCCTTCTCACGCAGCATAAGTCCATGAAAAAGATTATCCTTAATATCATATACGATACGTTCACCGGGATGAAAGTAGTTTTCAAGATTAAGTGTCATCAACCCACTTGATGCAACTTTATTAACGAAGTTCTCTTGGATTTCCATGGTCTTAAATAAAAAAAGCCGGAGCAAACTGCTACCGGCTACAAAATTACGTAAAATAAGACTAATAGAATTTCACCCTATTGTCTTTTATATCGCTTTTATCTTGAAGGGCCTGGAATGCAGATCCCAAAGAGCGTTGTGTAGTTAATTGCATCATCGCTTCTTTTTGCTTATAGGTATTTGCTAAAGGCGCAGGATTGACAAATCCATCAGTCACAAACGCATAAACACCAGCTTCACCGACAACAGTTTTTGATAGCTTACCCGGCTGTGAACCAAATACTGTTCCAACGAACTTATTCTCCTGAGCCGCTCCTGGAATTACTGGATTGGCTAGAACCATATTTTGTATCGGCATAACAGGTTTACCAATCTTTTGAGCTACCTGATTTAAATTACCAGCGCCAGCTAAAGCTTTGTCCATTTTCTCTTTAAGCATTTTCCCTTTCACTGCAATGCGAACCATTGGCTCAATTTCTTTTTTGACAGCTTCTAATGGTAATGTGCCTTTTGGTCTAACATCTGTTAGGCGGGCAACGACAAACGCATTATCCATTTGATAAACCTGATCCAAAACTTCGCCTTTATCAGCATCATAAGAATCACGAATCATCTGACGTGGGTTATCTAAGCCAGGAGCATAGCCTTGGGAAGGACCAATCTTATCTGCAACACCTACCGTGTACCCACTTTTCTGAGCAACCGCACTGAAGTTACCTTCTTTAACCTGATTTAGAAAGATACTTGCTTTCTTGTAAGCAGCGTCTTTAGTCTTGCTACTCGACATTAGGTTTTTTTCTATGTACGCAAGTTTCGCAACTTTAGAGTTTCCAATCTGCTTTTCGATTTTCAGTAAATGAACACCAAACTGACTGGTTACTACTTTCAAATCTCCAACGGCACCATTAAATGCAGCATTCTCAAACTCTGGAACCATCTGACCGCGGGTAAACGTACCAACGTCACCACCTTTATCTTTTGAACCATCTACACTATACTGCAAGGCTAAAGAAGCGATACTAGCTCCGTTTTGAATAACCGTCTTCAAGGAGTCAGCCATTTTTATAGCTTTATCAAGACCTCCCAGTTGAGCTGGGTTCAATAGGATATGACTGGCTTTAACAGAATCCGGAGAGAACTTAGCTGCTACTACTTTAACAAGTTTGTAAGAGTTTCCTGAAAAGACAGGACCGTAAAAAGAGCCTGCTGGGAGGTTAAATACAGCAGAATCAACTGCAGGATCCAATTTCCCTTTTGAAATGAATGTGTAAGGGATCTTAACATCTGAATTTATAGCAGAGAAAAGGGAATCGTTTGCTGCAGATTTAAAGTCAGCGGCCAATTTCTCTACCTGACTTTTTACTGCTAACGTGTCTTCTTTAGTAGGATTAACACTGAAGGACACATATTCCAATGAACGAGTCTCAGTAGGATTGTTAAAACGAGTCTTATTATTGTCGTAATATTCAGAGTAATCTCCATCTGTAAGTTTGACACTTGCATCAGGTATTGAAGCATAGTCTAAGCTCACATATTTAAAGTTAGCGATCCTATTTCTGTTTAAGTACTCATCATTGGCTTCCAACGAGGTAACATAAACTGAATTATTGATGAGCTTACTATATTTTTGTTGTAGCGCTTGTTTCTCAATCTCAGCTTCAAGAGCTAAAATTTGCGGCCTAACTTTAGGGTCTTTCAAACCTTGCTTAAAAGTATTTAACACCTGAGCACGGTCAACCTGACCAGTTTGTGGATTACCAAAGTACTGAACAATAAGCGGGCTTGGATTTGCACCCTGGATCAGATCTGACATCTCATCGGAAGAAACTGCGATACCTAATTTTGTATATTCTTTTCCTAGAAGCACGTTTGCAACTTCGCCCTGCCAAACATTGTCGACAGCCATTGCCTGCATTTGCGAATTCCCAGAACCACCATATTGCTGTTTAAACTGAGCAAGACTTTGTTCAACTTTCGGACTGAATTCGTCTATCCTGATATCTTCACCATCAATCGTTCCCACAACTCTTTCAGAGGCAGCCCAAAAAGGCTTACCAGCGCTAATCGCATCACCAACCAAAAAAGCAACAATTGCAAAACCGATGGCTCCGATTATAATAAAGCCTGCACGATTGCGCAAAAATGTCATTAACCCCATAATATTCTTATTTATAAATCTTTTTAAGAGGGCGCAAGATACAACTTTTGAGAAATAAAGAAAACATATTAAACAAGATAATTACTGCCCGTAATTATCAGGAACATAGACTTCTCCCGATCCGTTTTCCCAGGTAACTGTTGAAAAATCTTCTGTTGCCGTAAAGTTTATCGCTGATAAAACGGTGCCATCTGGCTTGGTGATTACGCCTTTAGGAGAAGTGAACAACTTCTTCATCTGGTCCCATATTAGTTCTTCCGTATTGTAAGTAAGTTTTTCATTAACAACAACCACATTTTTTTGAAAGGTTGCCGTCTTTTCAAGGTCTTTCATGATGGCATAGTCCGAAGTAATGGAGCCGTTGATATTTGCGAAACGATCGAGGAAATTGATTTTTACGCCTTTTGGCATCTCCTGAAAGCCTGCGCCACTTGCAGGAACTACTTTTACAAGCACAGGAGCAAAACCCTGAGCCTTGACCTTCGCGGAATCACTGTAGGTGATATCAACGCCCCTGGTTGTATCAGAACTCATACTGATCTGACCCTTAAGTTTTGCTGCAGTCTTCAGATCATCTTCTCCGCAAGAGGAAAGAGACATCTGCAGTATGCACAGTATAATAAGCGAAAATATTATACTCCGACCTTTCATTAGTCCAGCCTGTATCTTCTAAACCAGCTATCGTTCAATGTGAAGCCAAGGTGCAGCTTAAGATAGTTTTCCTGCACATTGCCATTGTTGATAGTCCCCATTTTACCGAGTTCAGCAGTGATGTTCATTTTATAGAATGAAGTTCTCGAAACGTTTGGTGCTAATGGCAAACCAAGACCTAAGGATACACCCATTTTTTTTACGTCATCGCCGCTAGCAAGCCTGATATAGGTCTTATCGTAGCTAACCCCAAAGCGATAATCTACTCTTTTGAAGTAATTGCCAATAGAAGTGATGTCTGGCGTAATCTGTCCACCCAGGGAAGCTCCCCAGCTGTCCTGCAAGTTTTGCTGATTTGGAGTAGCGTCTTCAAGACTATAATTAGACCATTTGCCTGTTCTGAAGTCAGCTCCGATCATCCAGACATTGTCTTTTTGAATAGACACTCCGAAATTGTGTATCAAAGGTAACTTCAGCTTAGCGGAACGGTTCTCCGTAAAGGCAACAGTATCAAATGCAGCTTCATCTTCACCTAAGGGACTTTTAAGGTATTGTGTAACCACGAAAGTTCTTTTTGAGTTTATGGTTGAAGAAGATGAACCTGAGTAACCTAAGGTAATTCTACTTTTTGTAGTCAGTGGAATTTCATACTGTGCACCATATGAGAAACTCACTCCTCCAATACTATTTTTATTTTGAACCCTTGAATTGATCGTTGGAAAAGCGTTCATTTCTGTAGATACTGTTTCCAATAAATTTCCAAAAAGATACTCCACATTTCCACCAATCCTGAAGTGATCTCCAATTTGTTGTCCCAAGCCGATATATGCTTTAGTAAGCCCTCCTTCTCCTGAATGCGGATAATTTACGGAATTCGTGTCAATAGTTTCCGTACTTGTAAAGTTATAGCCAAGTTCTGTGTAAGGAAGCAACCCGAAACTAAGTCCCGTTTTGTTCTTTAGAATCGGAAAAGCAATTGCGATGTGACTAAGCGTTGAGTTAAAGCTTTTCTCATTGGCACCACCCTGCTTCAATTGTGTGAAACCACCTGTTACAGCAATATCAACCGTCGTGAAGTTAATTCCAGCAAACGTTGCAGGGTTCTGAATGTTGATAGTATTGTCTATCCCAGGCTTAAACACTCCTGTAGAAATTCCGCCCATTGCTCTGAATTGAGGAAGCAGAGATCCCCTGAAATTTCCCAACCCATATCCTGAATACGGTGATTGAGTAGTAACCTGGGCATTAACAGAAATACTGGTAAGCAGTAACAATACCGCTGCTATATAATTAATCTTTTTGTACATATTCAAATGCAATGACTTCATTTAATCCTTTTAATACTAAGTAGGGATCTTGTATAATTTGAGGCGCAAAGATGCTGTTTTTTAATTGTTCTGACAAAAAACTCGCATCGCCGCCGGTTATTAATACTTTTAACCCTTTATTTATTTTATTTTGGAGAGAGATATTCCCTTCTACTTCATTCACAACCCCTTGTAATACACCATTTCTTATTGCTGTGCTGGTATCAACACCTTCGGGAATGCCGGTTTCATTGGCATCCCAATCTAATAATGGCAATCGTTTGGTATAGTGATTCAGCGCAGAAAACCGCATACCCACGCCAGGACTTATACTTCCTCCATAATACAGAGAGCCCGCATTGAGCAAATCATAAGTAATACATGTTCCGGCGTCAATGATGTAACAAGCCGCTCCCCCGTATTGATGATTCGCAGCAACAACCTTTGCCCAACGATCCAGGCCAAGAGTTTGTGGAGTTTTATAATGATTTTTTACTCCGAGTTCCAGGGTGGTAGAGAAAGGGTAAAACCTGGTTTCTCTTCTCAACAATTCAACCGCCTCGGCCTGCTCTTCTCCTACAGTTGAAATGGTTGATGCAGTCACCTGGTATTTCGAGATCAGATCGCTGATAAGCGCGACACTCATTTGCCTTGTATACTGATAATGAATCAACTCTCTGCCTCTGAAAATAGCCAGTTTATGATTTGTATTACCAATATCTATCACGAGGTTATGCATTTAAAACGGCTAAGTTCATGATCACAAAGCTATTAATCTTTAAATGGTTTCGAGGTCGCCAATTGTTAAAAAGAGTTAAACCAACAAGAAATACTGGATGGCAAAGACAAGTGAGAGAAAAAGGCTCTCATAAAACCAGCGCTTTCGAGCGTTTGAGAAATAATAGGCAAGCAATACAGATCCAGGAGGCACACACATCAGGAAATGGTAGATCCTAAAATCAGATTTGGTATAAAAACTTAAAATGCTAATGATGAACATAAAAAAAAGCATTTGGAAGGCCTTTCTAGTGCTAATAAAGCTTCTAAAAAAGTTTTCCCATAGCTGGAGGGACGCCAATACAATCATTAAAGTGACCGGTACCAACACGAGGTAGTCATTGTAGTTGATCTTGAAAGCCGAAGGAAATTTGTTGCCAAGTGGTAGCCAGATCTTATAGAACAGAGAAAGACTATCATTCCAATAATAATATACGCCTACAAAGAAAAAGATAGTCAGGAAGCCAACTAAACCAGAGATCCACTCTCTCCAGCTAAACGACCTATACAATAAGAGTGTAAGCCAGAGCATGACGCCCATAACAATGAATGGGAAATAAACTAAAGTGCCAATGGCTATGATCATTCCCGCGTCAAACATGATCATTACTGCGTTAGGCGATTTCCCGACCTTCAGGAACTTATCCATAATCCAGATTAAAAGGAAATTGCAGATTAATGCTGGACTTAAAATCAGAAATGGCATAAAAAGGCTTGCGGAAGTAACATACAACAGCGCAGGGAGGTATCCCGGTTTACTTAACAAGTTATGATTATTAATAACCCTGTTAAATAAGATTGCCTGAATGAACACAACTAAACCTGCAAGAAGAACATTGCCAGTGGCAGAAAGGCTATTAACTGGAATTGTGAGAAGGAATTTGGCATAAGATTCCAGTAGCTCGAATTGAAGATCTGCAGGGAGATCCACAAATATAGCCAGTCGCATAAAAAATGTAAACACAAATAACAGCAGCAGGTTTAGCGGATTTAAGCTTCTAAATTGATTGATCATGCCCTTTTATGAAAGGCAAAGTAAAGCAAATTATCTGGCAAACTTATTTACTACACGATCAATGACAGCGGCTGTTTCATCGGGGAAGTGGAACTGGTGTTCCTGTGGATTATTCACCCAATTCTTAATAATTGGCTCCCATTGTCTGTTACTCGCCCAGATCACAGGAAGACCGAATTGCTTCAAAGCAAAGGCATTGCATTGCTGCTCATATTGAAACTTCATTGGTGCAACTAGTAATTTCTTTCCCATATGCAATGCTTCGGCAGGCCCTTCAAATCCTCCACCAGTAAAAAGACCCTCGCAGGAAGCAAGACTCTCGTTAAACAATTGATTATTGATCCGGCAAACTTTTACATTGTCGGCTTCATAATCTGCAAGACAATGCTTTGAAAATACCTGCCACCTTACGTTTGAAATTCTATTAAGAATTGGCACCAGGTGTTTGTCGTCAATTGCAGGTAAGTATACCGTATAATGGCCTAGATTAGTTAGCGTCATGTCTCTGATCTCTCGGCGGATAACAGGGGTATGGATAAAATCATCATACTTGTCAAAATGGAAACCCACATAGTGACTTGCCGGAGCATAGTATTTCATGACCAGTTGTGCCCAGTCGATACTCTTCGGTTTTGGCACTTTGGCCGACTGAAAAGAGGCCTGATGGCTTAAGCCAACGCTTTCTAGTCTCTGCGTTTTACAAGCCCAGGCCGTGACAGGCTCAAAGTCATTCAAAATTAAATTGTAGGACTTCAGCGGAGTACTCCTCATATCCTTGACAAACCGGGGCAGGTTCATTGACTTCCAGGTCTCATAATGATCGACACCTCCTTTTTTCCCAAATACGAAGCTGAATCCATGGAGCTGGTAGCGTACATCTTGCGTAAGCTTAACATCCGCCTGGGTGCCGCTAATTAAAAGATCGACATCACCATATTGTTGCAGCAATGGAACAATTTCCCGGGCACGACTAATGTGACCATTTCCAGTGCCTTGTATGGCATACAAAATCTTCATGCGGATCGAATATCTGTAAATTTTGTGCTTTACACAATTTCTAATTTAATTTTCTGAAGCAGCGTAATAATATCCAGCTTGCTGTGAAGATCATCACCATCTGACAATTGACCTTCTTCTGCCTCATCCTGCTCGAAATCCTGTGCATCATATTTAAAGATCTTCCAAGCCTTATTCTGATATTCGAGCGCTGTTAAGTTTTCTACCCAATCACCACTATTTAAGTAAGATACCGAGCCTGCTTCAGTGATTACCTCGCGCATCTCCGGCTGGTGAATATGGCCACATACGACAAAGTCATAACCATTTTCAACAGCTAGTTCTGCCGCAGTGTGCTCAAACTTATTGATAAACTTAACCGCATCCTTAAACCTTGCTTTTATTTTTTTAGAGAAGCTCATCTTCTCTCTGCCGAAGATGGACAAACACCAATTGACTACGCTATTAATTAAAATCAACGTATCATAACCAACGGCACCTAGCTTAGCCAGCCATTTTGAATGTTGCATCGTGACATCGAAAATGTCACCATGGAAGAACCAGGCCCTTTTCCCATCCAGCTCCAGAATAAGTTTGTTTTGAAGGTGAAAGGCGCCCATATGCAAGTCCGCAAACTTCCTTAAAAGTTCGTCGTGGTTACCTGTAAGATAATAAACTGGCACTCCTTCAACAACAAACTTCATCAACTTGCGGATTACCTTCATATGTGTTTCAGGCCAATACCGTTTACTGAACTGCCAGATGTCAATGATATCCCCATTTAAAACCACCATTTTGGGCTTAACGCTTTTGAGATACTTAAGCAGCTCCCGGGCATGGCAGCCATAAGTTCCCAAATGCACGTCTGATATGACCACTATTTCTACATCTCGTTTAGACATCATCCTCCTCAACTTTCAAGTCGAATGGTCCAAAGAATAAAACAAGAAGTCCTACCAGACATATTACGAAAAACAGTTCAATCATTTGATACAGTTTATTTACAAAACTGCAAAGCAAAGATTAACAAGAAGTTAAAGACGTGTTATCAATTAAACAGCAAGCCTTAACTTTCTTTCAGAGTAAAAAGCAAAGCCCAATGCAGCTAATAGTAAAATCGACCCTACCAGTGAGATCTTCTCCCCTAAATAATATGAAGTTGGTTCAAACTTGAATTCCACTTTGTGGTTTCCCGCCTCTAACTGCGCGGCCCGAAGCACATAATCTGCTCTGAAATAAGGTTTCTGCACCCCATCCACATACATATTCCAACCTTTATCATAATAAATTTCAGAGAAAACCGCAATCACATCCCGTGGCGCACTGTAGGAATATTCCAGGTGATCCGGATGATAACCATCCAGCTTAATGAAAGCAGTAGGATCTGCGCCAACATTTTTGCTACTGATCATAGGCTTATACCTTTCGTCGACTATCGCTTCGTTTTTCGGATCAAAACTGCTGATTGCCTTCATCTCTTCATCGGCATCTTTAACGAATTGAACGCTTTGGACAATCCAGGCATTACCTGCCGCCGTGCTGTTACGGTTCATGCTATAAGAACCAGTTTGAGGGTTTTGCGTAATGATATACCTCGTATTTAGCATATCCAAAACGTCTTGATTTACACTCTTGGTTAACTGGTTATCTATAAGTTCCTGATAACGCTTTAGTTTCGCAGCATGATATCCCCCGATCGTTTTATGAAATTGAGAAGTGCTGGCATCCTGGAAAGTGCTGATGCTTAAATCCATCACCCTGAAATTTGGATCTTTATCTGACAATATCAAATTGTCAACATCTCTTTCCTGAAAGTGATTATCTAAGTCGCTTTTGCTCGCGAAGTTGGTATTATTAAGGTATCTCCTATCCACCTGCCACATGTCAACAAGCACGGCAAGAGCCAAGAGAATCACCGCTAATTGTACATTGATCTTTTTGGTGATCAGTGCCCAGACGAGTCCATAGCCAATGGCGATAAATAATACAGTTCTTAAAGCATCAGCACGGGCAAGATCTGCACGATCTGACACAAGAGCTCCTAAGATACTTTGCGCCACACCAGAATTATTTTGCAGCATCTGTGTTAAGGCTTGAAGCATCTGCTGATGATTTTCAGTTTGAAAGCTGAATAATGCAGTCGGCATAATGGCAACGAGCAAAGCGAAACCTCCGGTAATACCAGCGGCGATAGTCAGTTTCTTTATAAGCTCCTTTTGTTCAATAACTCCATCTTGTGTCTCTTTCACAGCAAGAATGGCAAGAAGTGGAACCATCAATCCAACCATAGCCAAAATGGATTCAACAGCTCTAAACTTATTGTACATCGGGAAATAAGCAAAGAAGAAGTCAGATACTAATGGGAAGTTTTTCCCAAAAGACAACAACATAAATAGGATGGTCGTACCAAGAATCCACCATTTCAGGCGACTTCTAACTACAATTAAGCCGAATACAAACAAGAAGCACACAATTGCTCCAAAATAATACGGCCCTGATGTTCCAGGTTTTTCGCCCCAATACTGTTGTAAGCCTATTTGCTGAGCCAACTGTGAAATGGCTCCTGTTGGATCAGCACCGGTAATGCTTTGTAGGGCTTTATAGGTATTGCTTTCAGGTTTTACCAACGCCTCGATGCTTGTGGCTCCACCGTATAGGTTAGGAATTAGAAATGTAAAACTTTCTCCAACGCCTTGACTCCAGCCATAGGCATATTCTTTAGATAGGCCATCTTTAGCCTCCGCTGCATCTGTAGTAAGATTCGATGCTCCCCTATTTGACTCTTTTCCATATTCATAGGTCGTCCAAAGCTTCCCTGCGTTGACCATGAAGGACAACAACATAGCGACAGCCAGAAAGGCGACTGCTTTACCGAATTGCTGTGTTCTTTTTTCCTTAACAGCGTGATAAACTTCAATTCCTATGAAGATCAATAAGGCGATCATCAAATAATAGGTCATCTGGATATGATTGGCTCTTATTTCAAGGGCGAGGAACAGGGCGGTAATACTTGCACCAACCCATAGCTTGCCTCTTAAGGTGAGAATCACTCCCGCAATAATAGGTGCACAGAAGGCGATGGCAAAGGCCTTATTACTGTGACCCGCAGCAATTATAATAAAGTTGTAAGAACTAAATGCAAAAGCGATAGCCCCGGCAGCGGCTAGCCATGGATTAATTTTAAGAACACAAAATAATAAATAAGCTCCTAAAAGGTAAAGGAAAACGACTCCCACCGGATCTGGAAATACAGCTGTGATCATGTTGATCACATAAGTAGCTCCGTTATATGGATGTTGAACCCAGATCTGATAAGCAGGCATTCCGCCAAACATTTGGTTAGTCCACAGTGGTCCTGTACCGTCTTTTTCTTTATACTCAATAATTTCTTTAGCAGTTGCTTTTGCTTGCAGAACGTCACTTTGTGCGGGTGCTTTTCCCTGTAAAACGGGACTGAAATATATAAAGCAGATGACGATGAAGAATCCAATAATGGCCAGGTGAGTGCCATTCGCTTTTAACCAATTGTTCATTAAGGTTTGTTTAAGAGTAAATAGGCTCAAACTTAGATAAAAATGGTTTAATAAAAAAGCTGTAATTTAGGCGTTTGTATGGACGGTAAAAACAGAAAAGATATTTATCCAGGGCTTGAAGTTGAGGTGATCTTGAAGAAAGATCAGCGTAGTGGTAAACTTACTCAGGGGATCGTAGCCAACTTGCTAACATCGGCCCCTTACCACTCAAGAGGTATAAAAGTAAGGTTGGAAGATGGCCAGGTTGGTCGCGTAGCTAATGTAATCGAACTGCAATAAAAGGACAGTATTTGTAATAATAAAAATCCTGAGCCGTCTATCTTTGTATTAAATGTAAAGTCATCATTATGGCACTATTAAAATTTATAATAATTACTATTCTTGTTATTTATCTTATCAGACTGCTATTGCGTTTGATTTTCCCGATGGTAATAAAGAATCTTTTTAGCAAGGTGCAGGCACAGGCTTCACAGCAGCAGCAGCAGCAAAACCAACAGGCAAATGAGCGGCGCGAAGGAGATATTTCTATTGAATATATGCCTCCGCAGCAAAAGCAGGGTAATACAGACAAACTAGGCGACTTTGTAGACTACGAAGAAGTTAAATAGTTCTATTTAAACCGCTCTTCGAATACTTTTTCCATAGCAAACATCTCATCCCTCAACCTGGCTGCCAAGAGAAAGTCCATATCTTTCGCTGCTTTAGCCATATCTTTCCGCGTCTTGTCAATTGACTTTTGCATCTCAGGCTTAGTCATATATTGAACGATCGGGTCTGCTGCCATGCTCACTTCATCAACTTCGATATAAGGTTTAGCACGTTTGTTTTCTCCCGAAGAGAAGTCGAGAACAGAGGTCTGTTCTATAATAGCTTCCCTGCTCTTTCCTATCGTTTTCGGGGTTATCCCATGTTCAAGATTATAGCTGATCTGCTTTTCTCTTCTTCTGTTGGTCTCCTCTATCGTTTTTGCCATTGAATCGGTCACGCTATCCGCGTACATAATCACTCTACCCCTGTCGTTCCGGGCCGCACGTCCAATGGTCTGAATTAACGAACGCTCAGACCTCAAAAATCCTTCTTTATCAGCATCAAGAATGGCAACAAGAGACACTTCCGGTAGGTCAAGTCCCTCTCGGAGAAGGTTAATACCAATTAGAACATCAAACTCGCCTAATCGCAAACCTCGTAATATTTCAACCCGCTCGAGTGTCTTCACTTCCGAATGGATGTAACGGCATTTGATGTTCAGCCTATCCATATACTTGGTTAGCTCTTCGGCCATTCGCTTGGTGAGCGTGGTAACCAGCACCCGGTCACCCAGCTTAATTGTCTTGTCTATTTCATCGAGCAGGTCATCCACCTGGTTAATTGCAGGCTTTATTTCAATGATAGGATCCAACAAACCTGTAGGTCTGATTACCTGCTCAATCACAATCCCTTCAGACTTTTGTAACTCGTAATCGGCCGGAGTAGCACTTACATAAATGGTTTGAGGAGCCAGTCGTTCAAACTCTTCGAAATTTAAAGGGCGGTTATCCAGTGCCGATGGCAATCTGAAACCGTATTCTACAAGAGACATTTTACGGGACCTATCTCCACCATACATTGCCCTGATTTGTGGAACGGTTACATGGCTTTCATCAATGACCATTAAATAATCATCCGGGAAATAATCTAATAGACAGAAAGGCCTCATTCCAGGTTGCCTTCCATCAAAAAACCTGGAATAGTTCTCGATTCCAGAACAGTAGCCCAGTTCCTTCATCATCTCTATATCGAAGTTGACACGTTCTTCCAGTCTTTTAGCCTCCAGCAACTGCCTGTCACCTATCAACTGATTCTTCCTCAGCTCCAGTTCCTCCTGAATACCCCAGATAGAAGAGCTAAACCTCTCTTTAGGGGTGACAAATAAATTGGCGGGATAGATAGCCATGTCTTCCAGCTTTTCTAATGTTTTGCCGGTAACCGGATCAATCACACTCAGCTCCTCTACATCATCTCCAAAGAATGAAACTCGGTAGGCGCTGTCCAGATAGGCTGGAAATATATCTACGGTGTCACCTTTAACCCGGAACGTACCACGTTTGAAGTCGTTGGTTGTTCTGGCATAAAGTATTTCCACCAGGCTGTGTAAAAAGGAGTTTCTGGAAATGCGCGTTCCAACGGCAAAGCGAAATACAGATCGGGAAAAATCTTCTGGGTTTCCCATACCATAGATGCAGGAGATGGAAGAAACTACAATAACATCCCTGCGACCAGACATTAACGCAGAGGTGGTACGAAGTCGGAGTTTTTCAATTTCTTCATTGATGCTTAAATCTTTTTCTATATAAGTATTCGTACTGGGCATGAATGCCTCAGGCTGGTAATAGTCATAGTAAGAGACGAAATAATTCACTGCATTGTCCGGAAAAAACTGCTTGAATTCTCCATAAAGCTGGGCTGCAAGCGTTTTATTATGACTGAGGATCAATGTTGGCTTCTGCGTTTGCTCAATAACGTTTGCTACAGTGAATGTTTTTCCTGAACCCGTTACACCCAGTAATGTCTGATAATGTTCTTCCCCATTTACACCTTCTACCAGCTGTTTTATAGCATTCGGCTGATCTCCGGAAGGTTTATAGTCTGAAACAATTTTAAATTTCATAGGTATCAAATTTAGGCAAAAAACAACATTATATTACATAAGGTATGCCAGTAAAACTTATATTTAGGTATGATTTTCGACCTGAGCAAAACCCCTTCCATAGCCAACACTTTTGTCGCCGAACTCCGGGATGAGACGATACAAAGAGATCCCATGCGCTTTCGTAGAAATCTCTAAAGACTTGGCGAGTTTTTCGCTTTTGAGATTAGCAAGTCTCTCCGCTATACAGAAACAGAAACGCAGACACCTCTTGGAATAGTAAACACTTCTAAGTTAGCCCAACAACCTGTGCTGGCAACAGTCTTAAGAGCAGGACTACCCCTGCATCAAGGGCTGCTGAATGTCTTTGACCAGGCAGACTCTGCCTTTATCGGTGCCTATCGGGCAAACCATAAGAGCGGTCGTTTTGAAATTAAGTTGGAGTATGTTTCTTCTCCTGACTTGAGCAACAAAACTGTTATCATGGCCGATCCGATGTTAGCTACTGGCCTGAGCATGGTGATGTGCTGCAAAGAGCTCATCAACACTTACCAAATCGAAGAGCTACATATCGTTTCCGCGATCGCTAGTGCCGAAGGAGTCAGGCACGTCAGGGCCAATTTCCCTAAGGCGAAACTTTGGCTCGGCGCTATAGATGAAGAAATGACTAGTAAGGCTTATATTGTGCCCGGTTTAGGTGACGCGGGTGACCTGGCCTATGGAATTAAATTATGATTAAACACATCTTTTTCGATCTCGACCATACCATCTGGGATTTTGACAGAAATGCACAAGAAACACTGAATGAGCTTTATATCCAGCATGAACTTGATGGATTAGGCTGTGGAACGGTCGACGAATTTATCAATCGATACACCGAAAACAACCATGAATTGTGGAGACAATACCACCTGGGGAACATTACCAAGGAAACATTAAGATCAGAAAGGTTTAACAGAACGTTCTTGCAGCTGGGTATTGATCCTGAAAAGGTGCCCGACCAGTTCGAAGATGATTATGTACGCATTACCCCAACTAAAAAGAACTTATTTGCCGGTACCGAAAAAGTCTTGGCCTACCTTCAACAAAAGTATACGCTCCACATTATTTCCAACGGTTTCAAGGAATCTACCTTAATGAAGATGTCGGTGTGTGAATTGAATCCTTATTTCTGCAATGTCATCATCTCTGAAGACGTAGGTGTAAACAAACCTGACAAACGGATTTTTGAATACGCACTTGAGAAAGCAAGCGCGAGCAAAGAAGAATCGATCATGATTGGCGACAGCCTGGAGGCGGACGTTCGTGGTGCCCTGGACTTTGGGATAAAAGCCATTTACTTTAACCCCTTGAAAGCAGTGAAACCTGATGATGTGGATTGGGAGATTCATCAACTGGAAGATTTATTACATCACTTTTAGCGCTGGTAACAACCGATATGGGAATTAAACACGACTACAACTGGGTTCTAAGAATCGTCAAAGAATACAAGCGGAAACTGGAGGAGATTGATACCGAAAAGTGGCAGGCTACTCCGCCAATTCAAGGTTGGTCCTATAGTGAAGTCTATTACCACATATTTGACGCTAGCCTATTATCGCTGCTGCAACTTAACGACAGTGCTGAAGGAAAAGGAAAAGTTGAACCTACTGCATTTGCAGTCCAGTTTATCCTCTTCCTTGGAATGTTACCACCTGGAAAAAAGTTCAAAGCACCCAAGCAACTGTTGGAGCGGCTGAAGAAAGTGAGCAAAGCCGAGGTCCTGCAGATGATCGGATCTTTCCTCAACCAGCTGGAACTGGCCTATCCCAAAATCAAAAGCGCTGATCTTTCCATTAAAGCAGCACATCCTAAAATGGGCTATCTGAATGCAGCGCATTGGTTAAGATTTATTGGGGTCCACCTAAACCACCATTTGAAGCAATTAAATAGAATTGACAAAAGCTTTTAAATTTACATCTTTGCAGCAATGAAGATTCCTGCAATTAAAGGTTTTGATGAAGAGGCATTTCAAAAATACGTAAAGAATACAGGCTGGCTAATGTTTGGAAAGATCCTTAGCATGGCCGTCGGATTCATCATCGCCAGGTATCTGGGTGCTTCCCGGTTTGGAGAACTAAGTTTCGCTGATGCTTTCACCACCATAATTGCTGCGGCCGGAGCTTTGGGGCTAGACAGTTTTATCATTAGAGAAGTCATCAACGAACCCCACAAGAAAGAAGAAATCCTGGGAACCTCGCTGCTTATGCGACTGGGTGTTAACCTCTTGCTCATCCCGATAAGTGTAGCAATATATCTTTCGCTACATCAGTCAGCTGATAATCCAGGAAACCCCTTAACGTGGATCATCCTGATTCTGGCTTTCGCCTCCTTTTTCAAATCCTTTAATGTTATCGATTCTTACTTCCAGTCTCAGGTCGCATCGAAATACGTTGTTCAAGTTCAGAATGTATGTGTAGTTCTTTCGGCAATTGTCAAAGTACTGCTTGTTGTTTTCAACATGCCATTGATCTATTTTGCTGCTTCATTGACTTTTGACAGTTTCATTCTGGCCATGGGCTTAGTATATATGTATCACAAGAGAGGCATGACCATGAAAAGCTGGACTTTCAGCTTGAGCAGGGCGTCTAGCTTATTGAAGCAGTCGGCTCCTTTGATTATTTCTTCCGTAATGGTGTCCATTTACATGAAGATAGATACAGTGATGCTTAAAAGTGTCGGTAGTACTGCTGTTGGGATATATAGCGCTGCGGCAAAAATCAGCGAAGCCTGGTTTTTTATCCCAATGGCCATAGTGACCTCCGTCTTTCCCGCGTTAATTAATGCCCGTAAAACTGATATGGATCGATATAATAAACGACTGGTTAATCTTTACGATCTTCTTGTCTATATCAGCATTCCAGTTGCGATCGTGATTAGCTTTTCCGGCACTACCATAATTACGATGTTGTATGGAAATTCTTTTAATGGCGCAGGTCCAATGCTTTCCATCCATATTTGGTCAGGAATTTTTGTTTTTCTGGGCAGCGCAAGCTCGATGTATCTGTTAGCGGAAGGCTATACCAATATCTCCTGGCAACGAACGGCTGTTGGGGCCATTGTGAATATCGGTTTAAACCTCTGGTTGATTCCATTATATGGAGGTATAGGAACTTCTGTGGCCACATTAGTTGCTTGTTTTGTGAGCACCTTCTACATTTTACTGATTCCTAAAACCAGACAACAGGGAATTTTGATGCTTAAATCGCTGTTCTTAATCCATTTAATTCAAAAAATAAGTGCCAGAGTCAATAGACGATAAGCCTATTATTTTAACTTTGGTGCTGAAACCGATAATAAGCCATGAAATCCTTAAGAAAGGCAATAAGAGAACTTTTATATATACCAATTAACTTTTTTACGAAGCTAAGGCTACGGTCCAGGATAAAAAGCACATCAAACAACCTTCAAATCATTATAGGCGCACACAACACCGAGTATAAAGACTGGCTTCCAACTAATATTGATAGCTTAAATTTATTACAGACCGATTCTTTTCAACACTTATTTGGTGATAAAAAGGTAAGTCGTTTTTTAGCGGAACACGTTTTTGAGCACATCACCTATGCAGATGCCTTGACAGCACTCAAGAACTGTTATAGCTATTTAGAGAAAGGTGGCGCAGTAAGAATCGCTGTTCCAGATGGCTTGCATCCAAATCCAGACTATATCAACATGGTGAAGCCCGGAGGATTCGGCGAAGGTGCTCACGATCATAAACTATTGTATGATTATAAAAAGCTGTCCAAAGTATTTGAGGAAGCTGGTTTCAAAGTGAACTTGTTGGAATACTATGATGAAGAAGGTACCTTTCACTACAATGATTGGGATAGCAAGGACGGACATGTCATTCGTTCGAAAAGATATGACAAGCGTTTTAACGAGCCTTTGGGATACTCTTCTCTAATCGTTGATGGCATTAAAGAATAAGTATTGTGGAAAATAAACTATCAAGACTGTCGCTGCTTCAGCCAGGAAAACTTAAAGTGCTACTATCTCTTGGCTTTAAAGGCTATTTGGCAGATAGGGGCTGGTTTGATGCCTACAAGACAAAATCGGCTATTGATGAAAACGGGAATGCGATACCATGGGTAACCTACTCCTTTATAGACTTCATTAAAGAGCGCATCAGCAAGGCTCATGACATATTCGAATTTGGCTCTGGCAATTCAACGATATTCTATGCTAAACTTGCAGGTTCCGTCTATTCTGTGGAGCACGATAAAGACTGGTTTGAAAGAAGTTCAAAGATCAATCTGCCAAACGTAAAAATGATCCAATGCGACCTTGTACCTGGAGGGGATTACTGTAAAAGTGCGGCTCCAACTGGCAAGAAGTTCCATGTGATCATTGTAGACGGCCGGGACCGCGTGAACTGTTGTAAAGAGGCAATTAAGTCCTTGACAGAAGATGGCGTGGTCGTGTTAGATGATTCTGAACGTACAGAGTATGCAGAAGCACATGTGTTTTTTAAAGCCAATGGTTTTAAATATTTACCTTTCTCAGGTATGGCTCCCGGTGTCATTATATCAAAATATACTTCGATATTTTACAAGCCAAACAACTGTTTGGATATTTAAAGACAAGCAAAAATAATGGCTATTGTAACTGATAATATTGCTGATGCATATAATGACTTCTATACCGGAAATGAGGTAGAATGGAGGATGCTGGGTGCAAGATCAAAGGCTAAAAACATCATGGAAGTCTGTAAAAGTATCAAGCCTAAAAAAGTGTTGGAAGTTGGTGCTGGTGATGGAAGTATTCTGCACTACTTAAACGAGTGGAATTTCGGAGAAGAACTTTACGCACTCGAAATTGCAGAAAGTGGAGTGTCAATCATCGAGAAAAGAAAACTTTCAAAAATTAAAGAAGTAAAAAGCTTTGATGGATACACTATTCCTTACGAGAACAACTTTTTTGACCTAGTTATTTTAGCCCATGTGCTTGAGCATGTTGAACATGAGCGGGTACTGCTTCGAGAACTAAAACGAGTGGCAAAGTTTCTGGTTATAGAAGTACCATTGGACTACCGCTTTGGCGTAGATAACAGGATGAAACATTTCCTGGATTACGGACACATCAACATGTACACCCCTACCTTAATCAGATTTCTTGTTCAAAGTGAAGGCTTTGCTGTTAAAGCAGATAAAACATCCTTGACACCGGTCGAAACGATAAGATTCTGTGAATTCAATGTGCTTAAAAAACAAAAGACGCTACTTAAGATTCTGAAAATTGAGCTTGAGTTCCGTATTAAAAAGACGCTTGGTAAGCTTTTAGGCAAGAAGAGAATAGAGCAATTTGGAAATGCCTATACTGTGCTTGTTGAAACGTCCACTGAAAACCTGCGAATATTTTAACATGCAGAACTTTGCGCCAATCGCCTTGTTTGTTTACAACAGACCTCAACATACTGCTCGTACGCTTAAGTTTCTGCAGCAGAACGAGCTTGCTTCTGAAAGCAGATTATTTATATTTTCAGATGGAGCAAAGTCAGAGACTGATCGCAAGCTGGTTGAGGAAGTAAGGGCGCTGATTAAGGGGACAGATGGTTTTAAATCCGTCGAGATCGTTCAGCGAAAGGAGAATATGGGACTGGCCAATTCAATTATTGCTGGCGTTACCCAACTCATAAAAGACTATGGACAGGTTGTTGTGTTTGAGGACGACTTGGTCTCTTCTCCACATACGCTAACCTATTTTAACGAAGGGCTTAACAGGTATCGCAGTGAGGATCGTGTGATGCACATAGGAGCCTATATGTATGACTTGAAAGCCGATGGCCTACCTCAAACGTTTTTTTACCGGGCTGCTACCAGTTGGGGCTGGGCGACATGGGATAGAGCCTGGAAGCATTTCGAACCTGATATTGATAAGCTGATGGTTCAATTTGATGCGGCAAAAAGGCGATCTTTTTCGATCGAGTATACGATGAACTTCTGGAAACAGATGCAAGACTTCAAGAAGGGTAAGAATAACTCCTGGGCTATCAGATGGTATGCTTCCATCTTTTTAAAGGGGGGTCTGACCTTGAATCCATCACAGTCATTGGTTAATAATATCGGACATGATGGATCCGGAATTCATTCGGGCATCAATGAAATATATAATGTAATCATTAATCCAAAACCAATTACCCAGTTTCCTCCAACTATAGTGGAAGACCAGCAAGCCTATCTTGCTGTGAAGGCATTTCTGGCCAACAGAAAGGGTTCTCTATGGCAACGCCTAAAAAGATACTTAGCTGAAAACAAATTCTCTATTTTCTCCCAATAAGAGTATAGTCTGGTAGGACACTGGCTTTGACTGCTCCCGCATTGATCCCGCCATGCTCCCGCGTTGGGTCCGCCTTTTGCCTAGAGAAAAGGCGGTCATACCGCGCGAACATCCCAACTCCAGGGCGCAAGCAACTAAAGTCAGACCAAAGCCAGACCAGAGTAATATTGGATCTTGATACACAGCTAATAAACTGCCGTTTGTTCCCTCTTAAAAAACGAAACAAGTCATCTGATTAGAAGCTTGATTTAATAAGGTTTCCTTGCTTCTAAAATGATATAGGGAGAAAGTTGTTTTGAATCAAATGGGATAAGCTTTGTAAACAGCTTTCCTGCTATCCAAATCGATTTCTTTAAGAATCTTGTTCCTATTGATTTTTGATTTTCATTTTCCAACCAGACGCTAAAGCGCCCGAAATAACCAGATTGAACAACCTCTAGTCCTGCTGTCTTGCAGATTTCCGCCAGAAGTACAGGATCCATGCATGCTATGTTGTGTTTATCGTAATTTTCTTTATCGTAATTCTTCTGAAACCATCCATTAACCGCTTTGAGATTAGGCAGTGTGATGAACAGGGTACCGCCGGGCTTTACAAAGGCAATGTGTCTGTTAATAATATCTGCAGTATCATTAAAGTGTTCTATTAATCCACAGGATAATACCAGATCAAATTGCTGTTTAGGCGTATAGTTAAAAAGATCAGTCTCAACTATACTAATATCGTCTGGCTTAAGGCCGTTGGCTGCCAGTAACGTATTAGTAACGGGTTCATGAACAAAGTAGTCCAGCAGAGTCACATCCAATTTGAAGTATTTTCTCAGGAACACGGCATAATAACCTGGAAATCCACCAAGCTCAATAGCGGTTTTCACGCCGCGGCCTTCTATAATCGTTGCAAGCTGGTTAGAAAATAAATAGCTCCGTGGGATGATGGTCGACAATCCTTTCTTACTCTCCCAGTAATCAACCCAAAACTTTCTATCAGTGAGCAGGTTCTCCATTTTAATTCTTTAGGTCTTTAAGTATTTCAGATACGGCGCGTTCGATTTGAGGATCTCTTCCTTCCAGCCTATCTAAAAATGTATTCTTGACAAATATGTCTGGCTTTACCCCTTCTTTTTCAAGATCCTGACCATCCAGTGTATAACATCCCCAGGATGGCAGGCGATAGGAAGATCCATCAACAAGTCCTTTTGCAGAAGTAAAAATGATCCACCGGTAAGATTCCGTACCAATGATCTTGCCCAGCTTTAGTTCTTTAAAACCTGCAGCTGTCATCTCGGCATCACTTAGGGATTGTTCGTTGATCAATAATACAATCGGCTTTGCCGCAGGCGCAAAGTTACTTTGGGGGGCAAGTTTACCTCCTCTGTATTTCCATTGTAAATAGGGCCGCTGGGCGAGGAACTTCAACACGTCATCGTGCACGTTCCCGCCGGTATTGTATCTTAGGTCTAGTATAACAGCTTCCTTATTGTTTTCCTGAGCAACCATGTCTAAAAGGAAACTCTCTAATTCTCCGCCGCTCATATTCTTCATGTAGGAATACGCAATCCTATCATTTCCTAGTTTCTTTACACGTTCTCTATTGGTAGCGATCCATTCATCATACAGGTTGCTTTTTAAAGCACCCGAAGACTGAGGATGAACTTTGGCAATGACCTGCTTCCCTGCACGACTAAAAGTCAGCGAAATTTCCTGGTCAATCGAAGGACTGGTGAAGTAATAGTCCCGATCAATCTTAGAGTCAACCTTGGTGCCATTTACCGCTGTTAAAACATCTCCCGGAAGAATGTTTACTCCGAAATGTCTGCCATTACTACGTTCTACAACATGATCCACTTTTAATGGATCGTCGTTAGAAAAGACGATTCCAGTCTGGTTGGTTACATAGTTCAGCGGCTTCCGCTCTTCCATTCCAGAGCTGTTGAAACCTTGATGCGAAGAATTCAGCTCGCCTAACATGTCATTTAATAGAATTCTTAAATCTGTCCGGTTATTTACGAAGGGCAAAAATGCTGCATAGGTGCTTTGAATCTTTTGCCAATCTACCCCATGGAATTTTTCATCATAGAAGTTCTCCTCCATGCCTGCCCAGGTTTCATAGAACATTTGGTTGAACTCCTGACTCAGATTTCTATTGAACTTAAAACTGATGCTAACTGCATCCATTTTGTTGGCATCAATGTTATATTTATTGATGGTTCCTCTAGCTAAGGCATAGTACTTTCCTCCTGACTCGATGATGTCTCCTTCTCCATCATTAACCTTCTCTGTTTTGTTGGCTTCAAAGGGCTCTAACGTCGTCCTGTACATAGCTGGATTGCCGCCTTCATGATCCGATGCATAAAAGACATATGTTTTCTCTCCTTTAGAAAAAACGATTGTACCATATTGCGTTCCAAAGGAGGGGCTTATTTGTTCGATCCTATCCATAATATGTTGCAGATTGATGGTAATCACGTCCTTTGACTTTACCGTTTTGGAAGCGATCTTCGCAGTAGAATCTGCTTTTGCTTTCTCCTTCTTTGAGGGCTTTTTATCTGCAGGATTTTTTATCTCAGGAGTAGTCTCGGTTTTTTCGATCTTTTTATCCTTGAATAAGTCATCGAACTTATTACTTCTGTAAGGCTCATCGTATTCGTCAAGCGACATGCGATATACCCTGGCGTTGGAGAGCCCGAAGGGATAAGAAGCTTTATTACGAAGGCTATTGAAGAAAATGTACTTCCCGTCTGGTGACCAGGATGGGGAGGCTTCGGTGACTCCAGTGTTCGTTAAATTAATGGTTTTGTTATCCTTGATGTGATGTACAAATATGTCTTGTTCAAAATTGCGATAAGCCGTAAACAAAACATATTCTCCGTTTGGGGAAAACGATGGTGCTGAATTCTGAAAAGCCCAAATCTCATCTTTTACAATGACTTTGCTCTCCAGGGTTTTAAGGTCAAGAAGGCGAACTTCGTCGCGGCCACTTAAATAAACAGCTTGAGTACGCGTTCTGTTAATTGCTAGATCCCTATTGTTTCTGTTGTCTTTGGTTAACTGCTTTAGCTTTCCACTACCATCTGCACTTATTGTAAACCAGTTTTGATAGCCCTTATAGGTCTGATTAAAGATGATGCTCCGACTATCGGGCAGCCATTTCACCTCTAACGCTCGTTCTCCACCTTCACCAGGTGCTTCTCCGCGCTCCATCTTTTTAATGTACTTTCCGTCTGCGTCACTTACGAAAACCTCTCCTCGGGATAT
Source organism: Pedobacter sp. (assembly GCF_037719805.1). Lineage (GTDB taxonomy): Bacteria > Bacteroidota > Bacteroidia > Sphingobacteriales > Sphingobacteriaceae > Pedobacter. The sequence continues at coordinate 123,401 of NZ_JBBJLZ010000001.1, forward strand.
GAAAGCCAGTTTGTTCCCATCCGGAGATAAGTCGAACGCAGAAATCGCTCCTTTGACATCAAATTCCTGACTCTTTTCAAGCACATTATTTCTGGAGATGCTTATGGCAATTTTATCGCTCTTTTTTGTAGCAACATCATAAAGGTAAAGCTGATAATCCTTTTCAAAGACGACCTTATTACCTGATGCGGAAACGAAAGGCCTTTTGACAGAGGATTCAAAACTAGTGAGCTTGGTCTTTTTTCCGTTCAGAAAAGTGTAGAGGTTGTACTCTTCATTAGCCTCATCAGAAATGAAATATACATTGCCTTTTCTATCTATAGTTGCCCAAAAATCCTTGCCGATGTAATCTGTGTATTGTTTGTAAGTCTTTGTTTTAGGGTTGTAAGACTGGATATCAGGGTTGAATGCTCCTTTGTATCTTTTACGGTTAGCAAAGTTTTTGCTTTCCCAGGTGTCATTAAAAAATAGCTCGCCAGTCGGAGATTCCGTGATATTATGTGTGGTATTGAAGTAATTGCTGAAGAGCCTTGATGCGGTTCCACCGGTTACCGGCACCCTATAACTGCTATAGTTATTAAAACGACCTGAGGTAAAATAGAGACTTTTAGAATCCCAGCTCCAGCCATCAAGTTCGTCAGATGCATCATTAAAGGTGAGTTGTTTGATTACACCGCCTGCCAGGGGCATAAGGTAAACATCATAGTTACCAAATTGATTGGAGGAAAAAGCGAGCCACTTTCCGTCCGGAGAAACTTTAGGATTAATCTCGTCGCCAGCCATTGCAGTAATTCTGTTGGCTGAGCCACCCGCAGCGCCTACTTTCCAAAGGTCACCTTCATAACTAAAAATTACAGTCTGGTCATCTGGTGTTAGCGATGGATATGCCGCAAAATACGGATCATTCTGAGCGAATGTTGCGGTGCCAATAAATGTAAAGGCTACTGCGAAAGCGCAAAATAGTTTTTTCATAAAGAACTTGCCTGTGATATTTGAACGAAAATACGCAAGAATTTAATAAAGGCTAAAACTTTATGTAATTTTCGGCTTTAAATCCTTTTTATCTCCATTTAGACGAATCAAGCCATTGAAAGTAGTACATCTAAACACATACGAAGGAAATGGTGGAGCCGGAAGGGCTTGTTTGAGGTTAAATAGCGCATTAAATGCGATTGGAGTAGAGTCTTCTGTGATGGTCTACTTCCAATTTAAAGAAAGTAAAGCAACCGGGACTTTTACAAAGGGGCCGATTCAGAGAGCCAAAGCCGTAATTAATATATTAGCGGAGAGATACCTTTCCAAAGCAGTTGCCAAAGCGCTGAAAACCCCTTTTTCATTAAGTTGGTTTGGCCAATCTATTATCGCCCATCCAGAGGTACAATCGGCGGATATCATTCACTTACACTGGATCAATCACGGCTTTCTTTCCCCGAAATTTCTCGCAGAACTAGATGAGTTGGAAAAGCCTATTGTTTGGACCTTTCACGATAGTAATGCATTCACAGGGGGGTGCCACGTTCGCTACTCTTGTGAAAACTACCATAAAGAATGCGGTAATTGTCCCTTGCTAAAGATGAGTGGCAAGGATGACCTTTCCCATAAAACCTGGCTCCGTAAAAAGAAAGCCTATTCAGAATTAAACTGTCACATCGTTGCGCCAAGCAATTGGATGGCGCAATCTGTTAAACTAAGTAGTTTAATGGGCTTCAGGGCTGTTAGTGTGATTCCGAACACCATTGAGACAGATATTTTTAAACCTTATGTAAAAGCAGAAGCAAAAAAGATCTTAAGGATCGATCCGGATAAATTTGTTCTGATGAGCGGCTTTATGCCTTCAAAGAACGACAAGCATAAAGGGACGTCCTATCTAATAGAGGCATTAAATGACCTATCAACAAGACCTGGAATCGTCAAGGAAAAGATAGAGCTTATCATCTTTGGAAATAAGGAAAATGTGGAGATGCCTGAATTTCCTTTCAAAACCACTTTTCTGGGAACGATTAACAGCGACGATCACCTGGCTAAATGTTATTCTGCGGCCGATGTATTTATAACCCCTTCCCTTGAGGATAATCTACCTAACACAGTAATGGAAAGCCTAGCCTGTGCTACGCCAGTGGTAGCTTTTACCACCGGAGGAATTCCGGACATGGTAAAGCATCTACAGAACGGTTATCTGGCTGAATACGAGTCTTCTGAAGATCTGGCTACAGGGATCGAATGGTTGTATCATGAAGAGAACTTTGCAGATATACAAAAGGAAGCAAGAAAAACGATCCTTACTCACTTTTCTGAACCCGTTATTGCAGAAAAGCATTATGATTTATACCAGTCACTACTGGATTTGATGCCTAAATAACTATATTGGGAACACCAGATGCAGCCAAAGTTAAGTGTCATAACCATCGTTTATAACAATGTCAAAGACATTGAAAGAACAATGTTGTCTGTACTTAATCAAAGTTACCCTAACATTGAATATATACTGGTGGATGGCGCGTCCAATGATGGTACGCAGGCGGTCATACAAAGATACCGCCAACGGTTGGCCGTTTTCGTATCAGAACCTGATCAGGGAATCTACGATGCAATGAATAAAGGTCTTGCTCTTGCTACAGGTGATTATGTGCTCTTCATGAATTCTGGTGATGAGATCTATGCTCCTGAAACCGTTCGGGACGTTTTTGAGAGTGCAGATTCAGCAGACATTTACTATGGAGAAACAGAAATGTACAATGAGCGATGGGAAAGCTTGGGTCAGCGCAGGCATTGTGCTCCAGAGAATTTCAACTGGCGAAGCTTTAAATATGGCATGAGCGTGGGACATCAGGCGATTTATATTAAACGCGCTATTACAGCGCCATATGATCTGCAATATAAGTACAGCTCAGATATAGACTGGGTAATTAAGGCGGCAAAAAATGCATCCAGCATTGTCAATACGCACATCTACGTAGCTAAGTATCTGGTGGGCGGGATGTCCAAGAAGAAACATTTGGCCAGTTTGACTGAACGCTTTAGAATCTTTACTAAATATTATGGCCTTATCCCCAACCTAGTTAATCATTTCGTGATCGCGGTAAGCTTGCTCACGTATTTCGTCAAGCACCGAAAAACAAACGACTAAACGCAGTTAGGGGTTTGTAGACCAAAGACCTGCTTCTTTCAAAAAGACTCTTCTGTTCAGCTTAAGCTGAGCGATAATAAGTTCAGCAAGGTCTTCCGGCTGCATGACGCGTTCTGGATTGCCATCTGTCAGTTTCAGATCTTTAGCCATATCGCTTGCGACTGTGCTTGGCAATAAGGTAGATACTCTTATGTTGTGCTTACGAACCTCCTGCATTAAAGATTCTGACATGCCGATCAGCGCAAACTTTGATGCACTATAAGCACTGGTTACTGCAGCTCCGTTTTTACCGGCAGTAGATGAGATGTTGATGATGTCTCCGGATTGCTTTTCGATCATCTCAGGCAATACAGCACGAGCGGTATAATAAGCACCAAATAAATTCACCTTGACGATCTCCTCCCATCTTGAAGGCTCCAGTTCTAAAAACTTACCAAATGAAGCTATTCCTGCATTGTTAATCAGGATATCAATTGGACCAAGATTACTCCTGACCTTGAGAACAGCAGCATTTACCTCATCTATGTTGGCAACGTCTACAGTTGAAATCGAAACCTTTACTTGATATTGCTTTAATTCTGCTGCCAAATTCTCCAGGTCGGATAGTGTTCTGGCGAGCAGACCAACATTTACGCCTTCCTGTGCCAAAGCGATCGCTACAGCTCTGCCAATGCCTTTTCCAGCGCCTGTTATAATTGCGTTTTTTCCTTTGATTGATTCCATAATATCTATAATGAAGAGCACAAATCTAGATAAAAAAATGCCTGTAAACTTTCGCTTACAGGCATTTTCATATTTGTGTAGCCTTTCTTTACGAAAGGACGACGTTAGCTATTGAAATTGTTTTCCTTTAGTCTTACGCTCATTTTCTGTTAAGAAGATTTTACGTAAACGCATGCTTAACGGTGTAATTTCAATATACTCATCAGCCTGGATATACTCCATTGCCTCTTCTAAAGAGAATTTAATTGCAGGAGCAATTCTGTTACTATCATCTGTACCTGAAGCACGCATGTTAGTTAACGCTTTACCTTTCACAATATTTACAACTAGATCGTTGTCACGGATGTGCTCGCCCATGATCTGGCCTTCGTAAACGTCAACACCTGGATCAACAAAGAAGCGACCTCTATCTTGTAACTTATCGATAGAATAAGCAGTTGTACTGCCTTTTTCCATAGAAACCAATACACCATTCAATCTACCAGGTATAGTTCCTTTCCAAGGCTCGTAAGCTTTGAAACGGTGAGCCATAATGGCTTCTCCACCTGTTGCTGTAAGTACATTGTTTCTTAAACCGATGATACCACGTGCGGGTATTTCAAACTCCAAGTGTTGCAAATCACCTTTAGGCTCCATGATTAATAATTCACCTTTACGCTGAGTTACTAGTTCAATCACTTTACCTGCAACCTCACCTGGTACATCAACGATCAAAGTTTCAACTGGCTCACATTTCTTACCATCAATTTCTTTAATGATAACCTGTGGCTGTCCAACCTGAATCTCATAACCTTCGCGACGCATAGTCTCGATCAATACTGATAAATGGAGGATACCACGACCATACACCAAATAAGCATCAGGAGACTCAGTTTCCACAACTTTAAGTGCAAGGTTTTTCTCCATCTCTTTGTACAAACGTTCTTTAATACGCTGAGAAGTAACAAATTTACCTTCTTTACCGAAGAATGGTGAGTTATTAATAGTGAACAACATGTTCATTGTTGGCTCATCAATCTTAATTACTGGCAATTGCTCAGGAGCATCAAAGTCGGAGATCGTATCACCAATATCAAAACCATCAATACCAACTACTGCACAAATATCTCCAGATTTAACTTCAGTGGTTCTGATTTTGCCTAAGCCTTCAAAAATATAAAGCTCTTTAACTCTCGCTTTAACCATTTTACCATCACGCTTAATCAGAGTAACCGGTTGGTTTTCTTTAATTGTACCTCTGTGTACACGTCCAACTGCAATACGACCTACGAAAGAAGAATAATCTAACGAAGTGATTTGCATTTGTAGTGTACCTTCTATCATTGGTGGCGCAGGAATATTTGCAACTACTGCATCCAACAAGGCAAAAATATCTGTAGTAGGAACTTTCCAGTCTGTACTCATCCATCCTTGTTTAGATGAACCGTAAATTACAGGGAAGTCTAACTGATCTTCTGTAGCCTCAAGGTTGAAGAACAATTCAAAGATTTGCTCGTAAACTTCTTCAGGGCGACAGTTTTCTTTATCAACTTTATTAACAACTACGATTGGTTTCAATCCCAATGCAAGTGCTTTTTGCGTAACGAAACGTGTTTGAGGCATTGCACCTTCAAAAGCATCGCACAACAACAGAACACCATCGGCCATTTTCAATACGCGCTCAACTTCACCTCCAAAATCCGCGTGACCAGGAGTATCGATGATGTTGATCTTAATATCTTTGTACATTACTGAAACGTTTTTCGAAACGATGGTGATACCACGTTCACGCTCCAGGTCATTATTGTCAAGAATTAAATCACCTGTTTGCTCGTTATCACGAAAAATGGAACAAGAGTGTAATATCTTATCAACCAGCGTTGTTTTACCGTGGTCAACGTGTGCTATAATAGCTATGTTTCTTATTTTTTGCATAAAATGCGTGTAAATTTTGGCGCAAAGATAATGTTTATTATCGATATATCAACGTGTTAGTGCAGGAAAGGTTTCACTGAGGGCTCGGTGTCCGGTCGCACTGGGTTGGTACTGGGTTGAAACGGCTATAGCGGTACCAGCCCGGACCCAAGGCCCTTCCAAACACCAGCCAACCACCAGTCAACCTGCAAACAAACTTGATTAGATATTGTTGGTTATGGAAAAACCGCATTTGCTTGTAGAAACTACTATGGACGATCAAAATCTTAATCCTAAAGCCGCTAAAGATAGCGCCGATATTCAAAGCCCTTCCAATGGCAATGTAAATAAGACTGGCCTGGATGACTGGAATGACCGTCTGGACAACAATTTAGAGTCAGAGGGCGCAGCCGATGTCCAAGCAGATCAAAATGCCGAAGACTTTCAACAGTCTGCAGACAATGAAGCTAAACCCGCTTAGCTGGAAAAGCCCATTTTAAAAAGGCAGGTAAGGCCTTAGACCAGGTTGGTACATTGTGCTCCCCTCCTACCATTTCATAGTAACAAATATGCTCAGGTCGTTTGTAGCCTTTGTTTAACAGTTCTTTGATGATATCGATGGTATCGTCAATAGAATCTATAATGTAATTTTGATCACGATCTACTTTTTCATCTTCTGTTCCCGTCATTAGCCAAAACTTGAGATCAGGTTTAGGAGTAGTTTCTCTGATTACCTGGTGCATGATTCGATTGGCAGCCGTGTATCCATCCTCTAAATCCCTATCTCTCCACCAGAAAGAGCCAGACAGAACTCCTACAACATCAAAAAGACGGTCATTATTCCAGGCAATATCAAAGGCACTTAGTCCACCTAAGGAAAACCCAGCGATTGCACGGGTGCCTGTTAACGGCAAGCCCACGATTTTTTGTACACGCGGAAATAGCTCTTTAACCATGAAATTATTATAAGCTTCTGCTTTGTCGCCACGAGCTTGAAAATCTGGCCTGCCAGCGACCCCGTACTCCTTTAGTCTGTCCTCCGAAGCTTTAATGGCCACCACGGCAATGGGCGCTACTTTACCTTCGGAATATAAATCAGTAAGCGTTTCCTGAATTTCTAGTTCATTAGCGTCCTGACCGTCATTCATTAACAGCAGGTTTAGTTTTTCATTGCCTAAAAGATTTTCAGGTCTGAACACAACGATCTCAACGGTCCTTTTAAGGTATACTGATTTCAACGCATGTTCAACTTTCACAAATTTTGGCATTAACATATTGGTATTAATATTCATTAAACTTTAACTCATTTTGAACTGCAAAGTTTCCAGTACCTCAAAAATATTTATTCAGCATTGGAAATTTACCAAAAATACATACCTTAAAACTTCTAAACGTATCGCCATGCAGGAACAATACAAAAAATGGTATAGCAATAACCTCAGTGGCGACACAGAGCTGTTGGTGTATGGTCATAGTGGCTATCCGGTCATAATCTTCCCTACAAGTATGGGGAGGTACTACGAAAGCAAAGAATTTAAAATGATAGACTCTATAAAATGGTTTATAGAGGAGGGGAAGATTAAGGTTTACTGCGTAGACAGCATAGATAAACAAAGCTGGTACAATAAGAACGCGCATCCGGCTGACCGTGTCAAGAATCATATCTGGTACGATAAAATGATTTTAGAAGAAGTTGTCGGACTAGCAAGACATGAGACGGGTCACAATAAAGTGGTAATGGCTGGCTGCAGCTTTGGCGGATACCATGCGGTAAATTTCGCCTGCAAACATCCGTGGTTAGTTAGTCATGTTTTTAGCATGAGTGGGGCTTTTGATATGCGTGGTCAGCTTGACGGCTTCTATAACGACGACGTCTACTACAATAACCCGGTAGACTTTTTAGTAAATGATGGCAACCCAGATTTATGGAATATTAAGATCGTGCTGGGAACATCCGATCGGGACATTTGCAGGGCAGACAACGAAAGGCTCTCTAAAATATTAAGCAATAAAGGCATCGACCATTGGTTAGATTTGAGGCATAACGCGGATCACGACTGGCCTATTTGGCGCACGATGCTGCCTGACTATTTATCAAAATTATAAAACCTTTATAGAGCTTAACTCTTTAAAAGCTTAGAACTAAACACTAAAAACTTTTATGAAGAAAATTGGAATTTTATTTGGCAGGGAGAGATCCTTTCCCGAGGCAGTAGTAAAGCGAATTAACGAGATATCAGAAGAAGACATCATTGCCGAGTTTGTTCTCATTGACAGAATTTTTCAGGCGGAGCCGTTGGACTATGCGGTTATAATCGACAGGATTTCCCAGGATGTACCTTTCTACCGTGCGGCGTTGAAAAATGCGGCGCTAACAGGAACTGCAGTGATTAATAATCCTTTTTGGTGGAGTGCAGATGAGAAATTTTTCAACAGTGCTTTAGCATTAAAGATAGGAGTTCCAGTACCTAAAACTGCATTAATTCCGTCCTATGAAATGCCTGAAGATACCTCAGACCAATCTTTCACGAATCTTTCATTTCCAATGGCCTGGGAGGAAATTTTTCAGTACACTGGTTTTCCAGCTTACATGAAGCCTTATGATGGTGGAGGTTGGAAGGAGGTTTATAAGTTACATGATAAGGAAGATTTCTTCGACAAGCATAGTCAGACAAGGCGTACGGTTATGATGCTACAGGAAGAGATTCAGTTTACGGAATACTTCAGATGCTATTGTATTGGTGGAGAGCACGTACGCATTATGCAATATGAGCCCCGGAATCCATTCCATCTTCGTTATCAGGTTGATACCCCACCTTCTAGTGAAGCATTATTACAAACCATTCATAATTATACGCTTAAATTGAATCAATACCTGGGCTACGACTTCAATACAGTCGAGTTTGCGGTACGTGACGGGATCCCATATGCGATTGACTTCTGTAATCCGGCTCCTGATGCGGAAGTGACAAGTGTGGGACAAGAAAACTTTGATTGGGTTGTAGAGACTACTGCGCGATATGCTATTGAGCGTGCTAAAGCTCAAATTGATGGTCAGGACAATCTTACATGGGGAACTTATATCAAATCGTCATCCGCAGGTTTAACACCTACCGGGACAACTGAACCAAAGATTACTAAAAAGGCCCAAGCTGCACCAAAAAAGCTTGCAGCTGCTGTGAAAAAAGCCGTCGTTAAACCAAAGAAATAAACTGGTTATGAAAAATGAATTTACGCTGGGTGTCGAGGAGGAATATATGGTCGTTGACCCTGTTACGCGCGAACTTACCTCTCACGATCAAAAAATAGTGGAAGCCGCGCAGAAGATCCACAAGGATCAAGTCAAAGCAGAAATGCACCAGGCCGTAGTTGAGGTGGGTACAGGGATCTGTAAAAATACAGATCAGGCACGGGCGGAAATTTCTCAGCTTCGCTATACGGTTTCTCAACTTGCCGGAGAACAGGGATTGCGGATTGGCGCTGCCGGTACTCACCCTTTTTCTCATTGGGAAAAACAGTTGATCACCGAACATCCACGGTATAGCGAAATTGTAAATGAGCTTCAGGAAGCTGCACGGTCCAACCTGATCTTTGGTCTCCACGTACATGTTGGCTTTCAGTCGAGAGAGTTGGCTATCCACATTGCGAATCAAGTTAGATATTTCCTTCCGCATGTGTTTGCGCTGTCGACCAATTCACCGTTCTGGGAAAATAGGAATACGGGTTATAAATCCTTCAGAACTAAGATTTTTGATAAGTTTCCCAGAACGGGGATACCAGATATTTTTAATAGCATCGAAGATTACGACAGTTATGTCAAGCTTCTGATTAAAACCAATAGCATTGACAATGCTAAAAAGATCTGGTGGGATATACGCGTGCACCCCTTTTTCGAGACCATTGAGTTCAGAATATGTGATTGCCCGATGTTAATTGATGAAACCATGGCTATCACAGCATTATTTCAATGTTTATGTGCAAAGCTTTATAAGCTCAGGCTGCAGAATATGAAGTTTATCAGTTATTCTCGGGCGCTTATTAATGAAAATAAGTGGAGAGCAGCAAGATATGGTATTGATGGAAATCTGATCGATTTTGGCAAAGAAATGGAGGTGAATTGCCGCAACTTGATTCTTGAACTTTTGGACTTCATTGATGACGTAGTAGATGAACTGGGCTGTAGGAATGACATTAATTATGTGCTCAAGATAATGGAGAACGGAACGGGTGCTGACAGGCAATTGGCTGTTTACGAACAAAGTGGTAACTTTGAGACCGTGGTGGATTACATCACTTCACAAACATTAATAGGAGCAAAATAGTGGACATAATTGATAGGAGCCGGGTTAAGGTAGCAGTAATAGACATGAATAATGGCACTGCTAATCAAGGCATGAGGGGAATACAGGAAATATTGTTGCGTTACCGTGAGGAACATGACATAGACCTTAGTTTTGATATTTTTGACCTAAGACAGAAGGGTGAGATTCCTGACTTGAGTTACGATATTTATATCTCCAGTGGCGGTCCCGGGAGTCCCTTCGACGGTGTTGGCACTACGTGGGAAAACGACTTTTTCAATTTACTGACAGCTTTAGAAAACTATAACAAGCAAACTGATTCAGCAAAGAAGTATGCATTTTTGATCTGCCATTCCTATCAGCTAGGCTGCAGGAAATTCAATGTTGGTGAGGTAATCAAAAGGCATTCTACAGCTTTTGGAATCTTCCCTGTCTTTTTAACCGACTCAGGAACCAGTGATTTAATCTATGAAGGCCTGGGCAATCCTTTTTATACGGTTGACAGTCGTGATTGGCAGGTGGTGAGAGTAGATGAATCGGGAGATAGCCCGTATACAAATGTTTTGGCGCTTGAAAAAGAAAGGCCGCATGTGGACTTAGAGCGCTGCGTTATGTCTGTTCGTTTCACCAATGAGATTGTCGGCACACAATTTCATCCCGAGGCAGATCCTGTTGGCATGAAGATGTATTTGCTTCGGGATGATAAAAAACAGGCGATTATTGAAAACCATGGTATGGAAAAATATCAGGATATGTTGACTAGTCTGGATGACACCCGGAAGTTACAATTGACGCAAACCATCATTTTACCAAGGTTTATAACTGAAGCTATAAATGCCTTGAAACAAGAAGCTCAGCTATGATTGACGAATACCGAAAGTCCTTCAATGAAAATTTTTCTAATGAAAAATATCAGGCATTCTTAGCTGCTCTCCAAGAAAGCTTTCTAACGATTCCTTTTAGGGTAGCTGAAACTCCGGTGTTCATTCCTAAAGACCTTGCGGAAAAACTGATAGCGGCTGGCGATGAAATCGTGAAGCTTATACAGAAAGAGGATTTCAAAAGGTTGACCGACGCTGCCATTCCCGATCTTTGGAGGGTGCCGTCAGAGAATATACATCCGCACTTTCTAACGTTTGATTTTGGCATTTGCAAGGACCAAGACGGGCAGCTCAACCCAATGCTAATTGAGATGCAAGGCTTCCCATCTCTGTATGGCTTCCAATTGCACCTTACAAAGAAATTCGCAGAGACATATGGACTGGATAAAAACTTAACGCCTTTTTTTAATGGTCTTGACGAAGCAACCTATTTAAAGTTGTTAAGGGAGGTAATTCTTGGCAAGCACCAAGCACACGAAGTAGCGCTGGTCGATATTAATGCCCTGGATCAAAAAACCGCTATAGATTTCCTGGTAACTCAAAAGTATATCGGAATGAAAGTATTGGCAATTGCTGATATTTTTAAAGAAGGTAAGTCGTTGTTTTACTTTGATGATGGTGAAAAAATAAGGCTAAAGCGTATCTATAATAGATTAATTTTTGACGAGATAGCAGATAACCCAGATGTTTTTAAAGGAAACTTTGATCCGCGGGACGAGCTGGATATTGAGTGGGTAACTCATCCCAACTGGTTCTATAGAATTAGCAAGTACACCATGCCACTTTTAAAAAGCAAGTATGTGCCAGAGACGCTATTTCTAAACGAGATATTAAGTATTCCAGCTAATCTTGAGGATTATGTTCTAAAACCATTATTTTCTTTTGCCGGAATGGGGGTGATCATTGATGTGAAGCCCGAAGATATTACGGCAATTAAAGATCCGGAGAACTGGATTCTTCAGCGAAAAGTTATCTATGAACCCGTAGTTGAGTCGCCAGATGGAGGCGTCAAGGTTGAGCTTCGTCTGATGTACCTGTGGCCGGATGATGGAATACCACAACTGTGCATCAATCTTGCCAGAATGAGTAAAGGAAAGATGATAGGTGTAAGGTATAATAAAGACTTCGACTGGGTTGGTGGTACAGTTGGACTTATGGTCCGCTAAATTGACATTTTTAAGACTTCCTGACTACAGGCATTCATTATTTTTGTAATATGGATATCCAAATGATTTTGATCGTGTTGATATTTGCAGCTGCAGTCTTCTACGTTGCCCGCATCATTTATAAGGCGGTCTCCTCTAAGAGCGGTGGCTGTGCTTCTAATTGCAAATGTGGTGTAGACTTTTCGAATATCAGTCCTGAAAAGAGATAGATCTCATCTATGGACACTCATTTAGAACCTTTCAAGTCATATCTTCAACAAAAAGTTTCAATTACGGATGAACAATTTTATCACATTGCCGTTCATTTAAAAGTTAAGACCTTCGATAAAAATGAGATGATTCTTATGAAGGGGGATATCTCTTCCCAAGGTTACTTCGTATTAAGCGGATTGTTAAGAAGCTATTCAATAGACAGTAAAGGTAAAACACATATCATACAATTTGCTCCCGAACAATGGTGGTTAAGTGAACGAAATGGCATGTTGTTTAACGAACCTTCAGACTTTTTCATAGATGCGACTGAGCTTACGAAGGTTGTAATTGTACATAAAGATTTTATGAATGAGGCTGCCAAGCATGTCCCTTGCATAAATGATTTAAATCATACTATGCTTAATAACGCAATTCGATTTATGCAAAAAAGAATCAACATGTTATTAAGCGCCACCGCAGAAGAGCGTTATCTTAATTTTATAACCCTTTATCCAAACCTTACTTTACGGGTTCCACAATGGATGATCGCCTCTTATCTAGGAATCACGCCGGAATCATTAAGTAGAGTTCGTAAAGATTTAGCGCACAAGCATTTTCGAACCTAGTTCTTTCTTAACATAGGTCAATGTGGACCTGATTGTTCCGCCATATATTTGTGTTGTTAAATAATAACAACCTAAAAAACACGGACATGGCAACAACTACATGGGTATTAGACCCAACACACAGCGAACTTCAGTTTAAAGTAAAACACTTAATGATTACTACTGTAACTGGAAGCCTTAGCATTTTCAGCGCAACTTTAAGAACTGAAGCTGATGATTTCGAAGACGCACAAGTTTCCTTTGAAGCAGATGTAACTTCTGTTAAAACAGGGAATTCTGACAGAGACACTCACCTTATAGGAGCTGATTTCTTTGATTCAGAAACTCATCCTAAGATTAGCTTCACTTCTACTTCCTTCAAAAAAGACGGTGATGACTATATTTTAGAAGGCAATTTGACGGTTAAAGGAACCACGAAATCAGTGAAGCTGAACGTTGAGTTTGGTGGTATAGCTACAGATCCGTGGGGAAACACTAAAGCCGGTTTCACTATCGCTAGTAAAATTAATAGATCTGATTATGGCTTGACATGGAATGCTGCTTTAGAGACTGGCGGTGTGATGGTAAGTGAAGAAGTGAAATTAGCAGGTGAATTGCAGTTTGTTAAACAAGCCTAAGTAAAATATAAGCATCCAGTCAGTAAAAAGAAAGGAGACAAATGGAAGCGAACGTTAAAGAGGTAGCGGGGATCTTAAATCCCCCTGCACCCCATATGGTAGGAGATGGATTTAGGGTTCATAATTTCTTTCCAAATGGATATAAGCTTAAGATGAATCCTTTTTATCTGCTTGATTATAACGCAAAAATCAACTTTTCTGCACGCAAAGAACCAAGGGGCGTTGGTGTACATCCACATCGTGGATTTGAAACGGTTACCATAGCCTATCATGGCGCTGTAGCGCATCATGATAGTGCAGGAAACAGCGGGATAATATACCCGGGAGACGTGCAATGGATGACGGCGGCGAGTGGTATATTGCATAAAGAGTATCACGAAGAGGCATTTAGCCTTGAAGGTGGAACGTTTCAAATGGTGCAGTTGTGGATCAATCTTCCAGCTAAGGATAAGATGAGCAAGCCGAAATATCAGGACATAAAGCAGGTAGATATGAGGAAGTATGCTTTGCCTGAAAATGCCGGGATGGTTGAGGTTATAGCTGGCGAATACGAAGGCCTGAAGGGAACTGCGAGCACCTTTTCTCCGTTACACGTGTTAAATGCCAGGCTAAATAAAACTGGAAAGGCAGCCTTTAAATTTCCAGCTTCCTTCAATACCGGTTTTGTAATTATTGAAGGCTCACTCTTAATCAATAATAAGGAAGTAGCAGCTGCTGATCAATTTGTATACTTCTCTAATAATGGGTCTGAAATTCAAGTTGAAGCATTAGAAAATTCTGTTGTTCTTGCGTTGAGCGGCGAGCCCATAAATGAACCCATCGCACAATATGGCCCTTTTTTGATGAATAGACCTGAAGAGATACAGCAAGCTATCAGCGATTATAACCAGGGTAAATTTGGCTATCTCGATGAATAATAGGTAGTATCGACCTGTAAGTGAACCGGTGTCTATTAAGATTTCCGGTTTTTTCTATTACATATCTTTTTGGATCAAACACACTGCATAAGCAACGACCCCCTCTTCCCTGCCAATAAACCCCATAAGTTCGTTTGTTGTCGCCTTTATTGAAATATCGTCAGATGAGATGCCAATGGCATCCGCTATATTTCGTTGCATTTTAGGTATGTGCGGATTAATCTTTGGTGCTTCCAGACAGATCATAGCATCTATGTTTCCAATCTCCCAGCCCTTTTCTTTCAACAGTCTTACACTTTCCTGCAATAGAATAATACTACTTATGCCCTTCCATCTTGGGTCAGTGTTGTTAAAATGAAAACCAATGTCTCTTAAATTAGCTGCTCCGAGTAAGGCGTCACAGATAGCATGCAATAACACGTCAGCATCAGAATGACCAAAGGCGCCTTTGTGATGCTCAAGATCCACTCCACCCATCACAAAGGGATGGTTATCTCTCAATTGGTGGACGTCAAATCCAAAGCCTACTTTTATCTTCATATCAAATATTTATATTGTTTATTAAACAGATCTAACGTACTTCTCCAAAATTAAATAGCAGGCCAAATCGGAGCGTATTTGCGAGAGGGCTTTCTTGGGGGTTGGCTAAGAGATAAGAGAAGTCAATGTTGAATACATTATATTTCAACCCAACTCCCATGGTAAAATAGCGCTGGTTTCCTTTCATGGGGTTCTCATAGAAATAACCTGCTCGGAATGCAAATTGCTGATTGTACCAGTATTCTAAGCCCGCTGCAATACTAATCTCTTTGAGTTCTTCGGAAAATCCACCAGGAGCATCACTGAAAGATCCAAATATCCCGGAGGGCACGGATCGGTTTGGATCCTTCCCTGAGACAATGTTTCCTTGTGGATCATAGAATGGTTGTGTTGGAACAAGCAACTTATTTAGATCCAGTGCAAAAGTGAACATGCTGTAATCATCAACTAAAAAGGTTGTAGCTCCACCCAGCTTCAAATTCGTCGGTAAAAATGCTTTATCAATGGCATCACTATAGCCAATTTTTGTACCGATATTAGAAATATTAGCTCCTGCAGAAATGATTGCGTCAGTCCCGAAGAGGATTGAGTTCGTTTTGTAATATGCTGAAATATCTACAGCAACGGCTTGCCCGGCATGTGTTTGTTGCCCAACCACTGTCTGGCCCGATGAGAGATCAGAATATATGTACCTCAATGTTGTGCCTAGTGAAAAAGAGTCTCCAAACCTTTTCGCATAGGTTACATCGAAGGCGAATTCACTAGGATTGTAAATTCCGAGGTCTTGTTGATTGACATCAACAAATTGTATTTCGCCCAATGAGAAATAACGTAGTGAAGCAGCTATTGTATTCGTTGCATCAATTGAGTAATAGCCACTTAGGAAGCCAAGATTGACATCTGGAACAATGCTCTTTAACCATGGACTATAGGAGGCTGAAAATCCGTAAGGTTTTTCTAAAAAAGCGAGCTTTGCCGGATTAATGCTCATTGCGTTGGCATCTGGATGGACCGCAACTCCTGCATTACCCATACCCCCGGCGCGGGCATCAGGAGTAATTAACAGAAAAGGAACACCTGTAAAAATAGAATTGGATTCACTCCCGTTAGTTAGTGTGCCCGGCTCGACAACCTGAGCATGTATAGTAATAGTCGCTGTTACTAAGAAAAAGACAAAAACACTTTTTAAAAAGTAACTATAGCTCATTAACTGTGATTATTGAAAACCTATTCAACGCAAGTTAGCATAGTACACAGTAATTTCAAAGCAGTTCTACAATAATAATCCTCAAACACTGCTGTGCTATTTTTTTTTGGCTCGTACACTATTTTTTATGTAATTTTAAGACAACTTTGATGAATCAGCACCCTATGAGAAATAACATACTTTATTCACTTGCCTCACTTCTTGTCGTAGCCAGCTCTTTAAATTCCTGTAAGCAGTCCAAGCCAGGAACTTCAGATAAAACTGGAATGGCTTACAACAAAAAGGAATATGGGGGATTTGAAGTTAATAACAAGTTTAGAAGAGGCCCCGGACCAGGATTAGTTGAGATTGAAGGTGGAGTGTTTGTAATGAGCGGAAGTGCAATAAATACGCCTGGACAAGAACTTAGCACTTATAATCGCAAAAGGGAGACCACCGTCTCTTCCTTTTATATGGATGAAACGGAAGTGTCAAACACAAACTGGCTGGAATACTTGAACTGGATCAGAACCAATTATCCTACAGACTACGAGTACTATTACGATGAGCTTCCCGACACGCTAGTTTGGAGAAGACCATTATCCTATAATGAACCTTACGTGGACAATTATTTCAGGCACCCTGCTTATCAGGATTACCCTGTGGTTGGCGTGTCCTGGGAGCAGGCAAATAGGTATAGCTCATGGAGAACAGATAGGGTAAACGAGCTTTTGCTTCGCGATCAGGGATACATGACTAGCTTTAAAGATTTAAATGGTGATAACAAAAGTGGTCCTACTCCCGCTGCTGGCACCGATGCTACCGCTTCCAAACCAAGCGGAGCCTTTAATACAGACATTTACTTAAATGGTCAGTATGACGACAAAGGCAAGAAAGCCATGAAGGATCTTAATCCGAAAAGCGCCGCCAACGCTGCTACTGGAACTACTACGACTGCGGCAAGGGACGGCGCGGCAACAAGGAACGTAAGGTTAGAAGATGGGATACTTAAACAGCCATATCGCCTTCCAACTGAGGCAGAATGGGAATATGCAGCACTGGGACTGATAGGCAATACAGAATATGAAAACATTTCAGAGAACAAAATCTATCCATGGAATGGACTAGGTTTGAGTTCCGCTAAAAAGAAAACACGAGGTTTGATTTTAGCCAACTTTAAAAGAACAAAGGGTGACTACATGGGCGTCGGGGGTTCACTTAATGATAAAGGAGGATTGACAGTTGCGGTAAGGTCATACCTGCCGAATGATTTCGGTTTGTATAACATGGCAGGAAATGTTAATGAATGGGTGGCTGATGTTTATAGACTAAATACGTTTGAAGCTGCTGACGCATTTAATCCATATCGAGGTAATTTTTATCAGGACAAAAAAGTAGCTGATCCAATTACAGGCAGGTTAGAGAAAGATAATCGCAACAGACCAGTTCTGGTAGCCGCTCAAACTCAAAAGAAACAAACATGGGCGGAGAAACAAGCTGCAGCAAGCGCAGTACCTGATTCAACTGCTGTTAATAATTACGCTGATCAAAGAGGCTATCGCGATCTGGCTGGCGATCTCTATGGTGAAATAACGCTTGTTAACGACAAGTCAAGGGTTTACAAAGGTGGTTCCTGGGATGATCAGGCATTATGGCTTAATCCAGCAACCAGGAGGTACTTGCAACAGGATGAGGCAACAGCCGACATAGGATTCCGTTGTGCAATGACAATGCTTGGTGCCTCTGAAATACGTTCATCAGGGAAACCACAGTTTGCACCTAAAACCTCAAAGGCGTTCAACAGCAAAAAGAGATAATTTATAAAGTATTAGAAAAGGGGCACGGCCCCTTTTTTAGTTAATCAAATTGAAGAAGTATTGTATTCTTTTCAATCTTGTCACCTGTCCCCACTAATAGTTTAGTTACTACTCCATCTGTAGGAGACTTGATCATATTTTCCATTTTCATAGCTTCTAAAACCAACAGATTGTCGCCTTTAAGTACCTTTTGCCGTGGCACTATCAATACCTTCAAAACGAGTCCGGGCATAGGTGCCTTAACATCAGCAATCTTACCCGATCTGGAATTGTCAAGCCCCAGTTGTTTGAGTAACAGGTCATACTGGTCTTCAATATCCACTAGATAAATATTACCATTTACTTTAACGGTGAAGGTCTTATCTAACGTGTTCTCTTCAACCAACTCAACGTTGAACGACCTGTTTTTATAAAGAATATTAGCTTGTCGGGTATTTATTTTTCTGTAATCAAGATCAACTAGTTTTTCATCAAGTGTGATGTCGCTCGCTCTGATGTCCAGCTCGTAAGTAAGCCTTTTATTTACTTTTACCTTCATTTCATTATTGCGTTAAGGCATACTGTATTAAATTAGCGCCCATTTTAAGTGCATTAGAGCGACTGTTTTCGGTATCCTCAGGATAGGTTCCGAAATCTTCCCATCCATTCCCTAAATCGCATTCAAATGTATAGTAACATACCACTCTTCCTTTCCAAAGCAAAACTAAACCCTGAGGTCGTTTGCCATCGTGTTCGTGGATTTTAGGAAGGCCGTTTGGAAACTTAAACTTCTGCTTATAGAGTTCATGGCTTGCTGGAAGTTCTATAAAGCTAAGTTCAGGAAATACCTTTTTCATTTCTTTACGAATGAACTTATCCAGCCCGTAATTGTCGTCAATATGCAGAAACCCTCCTCCGATTAGATACTTTCGCAGATTTGATGCTTCGGTTGTGCTGAACACTACGTTACCATGCCCCGTCATATAAACAAACGGGTAGCTAAAAAGCGTCGGACTACCAACTTCCACAATTTCTTCCTGAGGAGAAAAATTGGTCTTGAGGTTTGCATTGCAGAATGCAATAAGGTTTGGAAGCGCAGTTCTATTGGCATACCAATCACCGCCGCCACTATATTTTAACTTAGCAAGCTTGTAGGTCGGCGCACTGAAGCTGGTCGATAGCAAGAATAGTATGAATGCAAAAATCTTTATTCTCATCTGTTTAGGTAATTGACTTCAAAGCACGCAGCAAGCGCCGCAGTCTCTGTACGCAATCGTGTATTACCTAAAGTTAATGGTTTATAATTGTTAATCAAAGCCAGCTGTATCTCTTCAGCTGTAAAATCACCTTCGGGGCCAATTAGGATTAGGTACCTGCTTTCTTTTACCGGAATCTGACTTAGGTACTGTCTTGATTCTCCCTCTAAGCAGTGCGCAATCATTTTAGTTCCTTCTAGCTGCAAGTTGAGGAAATCTGAGAGATTTATGCCAGGATTCAGTTTTGGATGATAGGCCTGAAGCGATTGCTTTACGGCTGAAGTAATCACCTTATTTAAGCGATCTCCTTTGACTACTTTACGCTCAGATCGCGCACAGATGATAGGTGTTATTTCATCAATTCCAATTTCTGTCGCTTTTTCGAGAAACCATTCCAATCTGTCAATATTCTTTGTAGGCGCTACCGCAATATGCAGATAATGGCTTTTTTGCTGATAATTTAAGATGGTTTCAACAACCCTGACCGTAACATTTCTTTTATGATCAGAGATAATCTCGGCATGATATAAACCACCTTTTCCATCAATAAGAGAAATGATGCTATCCTTTGATAACCTTAATACTTTGGTACAATGCCTACTCTCCTCTTCATTTAACGTGTATTCATTTGAATCGATATCTGGAGTATAAAATAGGTGCATCAGCGCATTTAGTTAGTGAATGTCAACCATATCACTTTTTGAAATAACCAGTTCTAATTTGATGGTCTCAATATTCTGTTCCGTCTTCTTCAATATTGTAAACAGATATCCATAACACTCTTCACTGTCACCTACCTCTGGAATCTTGCCAAAAGCGTGTGAAACAAGTCCACCAACAGTGTCAAAATCTTCATCCTCGGGCAAGTCGTGAGGCAAATGTTCATTTACATCATACACAGTCGCATAGGCGTTAATGATAAATTCAGTCTCGGAAATCTTTTCGACTGTGGGTTTTTCTTCATCATACTCATCCTGGATTTCACCAACGATCTCTTCAACAATATCTTCCAGGGTAACCATTCCAGCCGTGCCACCAAATTCGTCAATAACAATTGCAATCTGAATTCTCTTCTGTTGAAGTTCACTTAGCAAATCATTGATCTTCTTAGTCTCCGGCACAAAATAAGGTTTCCTTATAATGTCGCTCACAGCCCACTCTTTATTGCCAGCCAATAGAGGCAGTACGTCCTTGGCGTGGACAATTCCTATGATCTTATCAATGATCTCGTCATAGACAGGCATACGTGAATAACCTTCACCAATTATTGTTTCTACCACTTCTTCTTTAGACGTATTCAATTCAATACCTGATATCTTAGTTCGGGGAACCATAATATTTTTGACAACCCGCTCATTGAAGTCGAAAACGTTCTTAATAAGTTCGTGCTCGTTATCTTCTAAAGCACCACTTTCTTTTCCCTGGTCTAGCAAGTATTGTAGCTCCTCGTTACTGTGAAGCGATTCATGCCCGCCTGCAGTGTTGATGCCAAAAGGCTTTAATATGATTGATGCAAGACTGTTCAACGTCCAGATAAACGGCTTAAATACAACATAAAATATTTGTAATGGAACCGAGACAAATAGCGTGGTAGCAACTGGTCTCTGTATTGCAAGAGATTTCGGAGCAAGTTCGCCAAACACAATGTGCATAACGGTAATGACAGAGAAGGCAACAACGGTTGCAGCAGAATGAATAAAAGCATTGCTGACCTCTAAATGAAACCCTTCAAAGATGTTGAGAAAAATAGTATGCATGACATTTTCACCCACCCAACCGAGACCCAGTGAAGCAAGAGTAATACCTAGTTGAGTTGCTGCAAGATAACCGTCAAGGTTATGAACTATGTTTTTGGCCATTTTACCCACCCTGCTTCCAGACTTGGCTTTGATCTCAATTTGAGATGCACGAACCTTGACAATAGCGAATTCAGCAGCGACAAAAAAGCCGTTTAGCAGCACTAGAAATAATGCTAGAAGTAAACGCCAACCGACGGAATCGCCGTCGGCTTCTACGGGCGTTGCTACGGCCATAATTGAAGCTGGTAAGAATCCATTAACGGATGTCAATACGAACATACAAATTGAGTGGGAGATCATTCAGGTTACTGTCTAAATTTTTTGTCGTAAAGCTCTATGCTTTCTTGTATTACCTTATGGGCATAACGTAAGCCTAATAGATGCTCAATCGTTACTTGCTTTTCTTCTAAAGCCTTATAATCCTGAAAGAATTTTACAATCTCTTTCATTGTGTGTGGAGGAAGGTCAGCAAGATCGTTGATATAATTGACTGACATGTCGTTTTTAGCTACCGCGATGATTTTATCATCTTGCTCGCCATTGTCAACCATATGCATCACGCCAATTACTTTAGCTTCGATTATTGTCATAGGATACACATCCACAGAACATAAGACAAGGATGTCTAATGGATCATTGTCGTCACAATAGGTTTGTGGTATAAAGCCGTAGTTAGCAGGGTACATAACAGATGAAAAAAGAACCCTGTCTAGTTTGATCAGGTTCGAATCTTTGTCTATCTCATACTTTGCTTTTGAGCCTTTAGGAATTTCGATAATAGCATTAACGATTTCGGGTAAGTTCTCTCCCGGAGAAACGCTATGCCAAGGATGGGTGTCGTAGTTACTCATTGTTACTATTTTGTATTAATTGTTTCATCATCATTGTTTTTTACAACCTTCTTTTTAACGAAGGTTATGATTAGTGGAATCGTTGTAACAACAATAAAGCCGATAATTATGTATAATAAATAATCATTAATTTGCTTTTCAAATCTTTTACCAAGAAAATAGCCCAACAATGTCAGGGAGCTTATCCATAGAATCCCCCCTAACACATTATAAAATGCAAATCTCTTAAATTCTAGCTTTACTATTCCGGCAAATATAGGAGCAAAGGTTCTCACTATCGGCACAAACCTGCCCATTATTAGTGCAAAGGCGCCTTGTTTATTATAATAAGCTTCAGCTGCTTTTAAATAACGTCTCTTGAAAAAAAAAGAGTCCTTTCTGTCATACAGCATAGGCCCGGTGCGCCGCCCGAACCAATATCCGGTAAAATTACCCAACACTGCACAAACGGTCAAACCTAGTATAAGCACGTAGATATTAACATCAAGCTTGCCCGTGGCTACGAACATTCCTGCAAGAAAAAGCAGGTAATCTCCTGGCAAAAAGAACCCGAAAAAGAGACCAGTCTCCGCAAATATTACAAACATAACCACGTAAAAACCACCTTCTTTAAGTAATTTTTCAGGGTCAACAAAGTGTTGTAATGATGTCCAGAAATCCTGCATAATTCGATTATTCGTAAAACTACAAATAATAATGAATAGTAATCATTATATCAAATTTAAAATCACTGTAGGGTATACGCCTAGAAAAACAGTGATTACCAACGAAAGAACCAGCACTAAACGATACTGAACTGGTGTATCCAGATCAATTTCATGCCCATCTTTGAAGTACATCGCTACAATAACTTTGAAGTAATAATAGAAACCAACAAGGGCATTCAAAATCGCAAACGCTACCAGATAAATTTGATAGTCTCCCATTACATTCAGGAACATGAGATACTTTCCTATAAAGCCGGCAGTCAATGGAATGCCCGCAAGGGACAACATTGCAACTGCAAGTGCCAATGAAGTCATGGGGTTGCGCTTAGCCAGACCATTAAAGCTATCAAAATGGTCATTCCCCGTTTTTTGCTTAACAAGAATTAAAACGGCAAAAGCGGTAATACTGGCAAAAGTATAAGCTGCAGCATAAACCAAGACGTTGTTAGATGAATTAGCAGATAAAGTGACTAATGAAAAAAGCAAGTACCCAGCATGTGAAATGCTCGAATAGGCGAGCATTCGTTTAAAATTCTTTTGAAACAGCGCAGTTACATTACCTATAAATAGTGTTAGACATACGATTACGATAAGCGGCGGAAGCCAAAAATCATGAAGCGGGGCGAACGTACCAGCAAAGAGTCTTAAAAATGCAGCAAAACCAGCCGTTTTTACTACTGTTGACATGAACGAAGTAATAAGTGTAGGTGCACCTTCATATACATCGGGAGTCCAAAAGTGAAAGGGAGCCGCACCTATCTTAAAGCTCAATCCTATTAAGATCAATATCACACCGGGGTAAAAGAGAGGTGACATATCCTGATAATGATCCACTAAGTACCGATTGATCTTTATCAAATCAAATGTACCCGTTGCACCATATATCAAAGTGATACCAAATAGCAAAAATCCGGTTGAAAACGCACCCATCAAAAAGTATTTAAGGGAAGCTTCGTTGCTACCGAAATCGCTTTTGCGAATACCTGCGAGAATGTATAAACTTACCGACATGATCTCCAAGCCGATAAACAGCATGGACATATTTTGGTATGAAACCATGATGATAATCCCAGCAAGAGAAAATAATATCAGTGTGAAATATTCTGCGATATTTTCACTATTGGCCGCAAAATAATTCTGAGTAAGTAGAAAAATGAACAGTGTTCCAAGAATGGCTATTCCGGAGAAAGCTAATGCAAAATTATCCATCTGCATCATTCCATAATAAGACGTATTCGTATTCCAGGAGGTAACTACAAAAGCCAGGGAAGTAAGCAGTCCAATTATAGTAAGAGGCAGTAGCGCTCTTTTTGCTTTAAACAAACCTGCATAAAGCACTACTAAAGCCGTAATAGCAATTGTTATAATAATATTCATTTGCTTAATTTACCGATGTTAATTTTTGTGTAACCTGATCTACAAATTGTTGTACTGCCGCCTCTGAAAGATGTAAAATAGGTTTGGGATACACACCAATGATGATTATCAGCGCACAAATTATATACAAAACCAATTGTTCAGAACCTTTGATATCTTTAAATACTACGGTTAACTCATTCGTTGTACCTAGCATAATATTTTGATACATCCTCAGCATGTAAACCGCTCCAAAAATGATAGTGAGGCCGGCAAATACTCCTAACCAGGCGTTGTATTGGTACACTCCCATTAACAAGAGAAATTCTCCAATAAATCCGTTGCTACCAGGTAATGCAACTGTACCTAGTACAATAATTAAGAATACGATTGCAAGTTTTGGAGCATGTTTGGCTATGCCACCAAGATCAGCGATTCTGTTAGTCTTCAGCCTGCTTGAGATAATGTCTAACACAAAGAAAAGGCCTATTACGTTAATACCGTGACTAAGCATCTGAATCATTGCTCCCTGCATCCCCTGAGTATTTAATGCGAAGATACCAGCACTAATTAACCCCACGTGGGCTATAGAAGAATAGGCAACTAATTTCTTTGCATCTTTTTGCATAAAAGCAATGATAGAAGCATAAACAATTCCGATTACAGAAAGCACGATTGCTAAATGGCCCCATTCCTGCACCCCTAATGGAACAATAGGTAGCAACCATCTGATCACACCATAAACTCCCATTTTTAGCATGATACCCGAAAGCAACATTGTCCCAGCTGCTGGAGCCTGGTTGTATGTATTCGGTTGCCAAGTATGGAATGGGAACACCGGCATCTTAATTGCAAAAGCTACAAAGAATGCCCAAAATATCCAGCCCTGCTGACTACGATCCAAGTTTAGATTGTAGAATGCCTGAATGTCAAAGTTGTGTGCTGGATTTTGAAGGAACAAGTAGATAATCCCCATTAGCATGAACAACGATCCTGCAGTGGTATAAACAAAAAATTTCATGGTTACTTTAATCCTATCCTTACCACCCCAAACTGCACAAATAAAGTAAATTGGGATCAATGCAGCTTCCCAACCAATATAAAACAAGAATGCATCTAACGCTGTGAACACCAATAACAATCCACTTTGCATAAAAAGAATCAATGCAAAAAACGCATTTGAATTTTTATAATCATGGTTATAAGCAGCAACAATTATCAAAGGGATCAGGGCATTAGTTAGCAATACAGTAATGATGCTGATCCCATCGATACCAGCATGGAAGTTGATCCCCAGCTCTTGTATCCACTGGTAGTTAACAACAAATTGCATTGTTGCATCTGGATTGAAATTACCTATAACAACAATTGTCAAAGCCAGAGTAACGAGTGCCGAAACAAGCGCCACATACTTACCTGTCTTTCCTGAAAGGGCCGTAATGATGGCTCCGAGTAGTGGTAAAAATATTAGAAGTAGTAAAAGTTGTTCCATTATGTTCTCTTGGACGATCTTTTATAATGATAAATAAGTATACAATAACAATGAGATGATTCCTACCACCATCATAAAAATATAGAACCCTACATTTCCTGATTGCAGAAGGCGCAGCCCCTTACTCGCTTCAGATGTTCCTAAACCTAAGCCATTGATGATTCCGTCAACGACCTTTGTATCGACAACTTTATAAAAGAATGTAGACAATGCATCCAAGGGTTTACGGATTATCGCGTCATAAATCTCATCAACATAGAACTTATGATAAGAGATATTGGCTAGCACCGGCCGCTTAGATTCATGCGGTACTGGTACATGGTTTTGTTTTACATATCTTGTGTAAGCTATACCAATGGAAATTAATACCCCTACAATCGTAATGCCCATGAGCATAAATTCAGTAGCGTGATCCCCTGCTTCCGGATGATGCATAATTACAGGAGATAGCCATTGGGACAACCAATGATGGCCCCCTAACACTTCAGGAATCCCAATAAATCCCCCGACAGCCGAAAGGATAGCTAAAACGATTAATGGGATAGTCATTGTCTTAGGCGACTCATGTATCTTTTCTTCTGCATGATGTGTACCCCTATAAGCGCCAAAAAAGGTTAAGAACAGCATTCTAAACATATAGAAAGCCGTCAGGAAGGCCGTAAAAACGCCAATTACCCACATAATCTTGTCATGTTCGTACACATGCGCTAAAATTTCATCCTTTGAGAAAAACCCGGAAAACGGAGGTAAACCGGCTATGGCCAAGGTACCTATTAACATGGTTACAAAGGTAATTGGCAATTTCTTGCGCAGACCACCCATATGACGCATGTCTTGTTCATGGTGCATTGCATGTATTACAGAACCGGCACCAAGGAATAATAACGCTTTAAAGAAGGCGTGAGTAATAACATGGAAAAAACCCCCGTCATACGCACCGACGCCTAATCCTAGAAACATGTAACCCAACTGGGATACCGTAGAGTATGCCAGTACTTTTTTAATATCCGTTTGTGTAAGTGCGATCAGAGCGCCTACAACGGCAGTTGCTAAGCCTACTATAGCAATAAGATGCTGCACTACTGGTGCAAGATCAAACAATATGTTAGATCGGGCAATCATGTAAATACCAGCGGTTACCATCGTTGCGGCATGAATTAACGCCGACACTGGTGTCGGACCGGCCATTGCATCTGGCAACCATGTAAATAGTGGCAATTGGGCCGACTTACCGCAAGCGCCTATAAATAGCAAGAATGCAATTAATGTGATCGTGCCATCTCCAGGAAGCATATTTGCTGCCTGAGGAAATATCTTGGAGAACTCTACGCTGCCGAATGTAGTAAACAGGAAGAATACCGCTAATAAGAAACCTAGATCTCCAATCCGGTTCATGACAAATGCCTTTTTTGCTGCAGATGCATAACTACTATTGGTATACCAAAAGCCAATCAATAGATAAGAACATAATCCTACTCCTTCCCATCCAATGAACATCACAATGTAGTTTGAGCCTAGGACAAGTAACAACATAAAAAAGATAAAAAGATTCAGGTAGCTAAAGAATTTACCAAAACCATCATCATCATGCATGTATCCGATAGAATAAATATGAATTAGAAAGCCCACTCCTGTAATGATTAGCAACATGATCGAACTTAACGGATCAACAAGGAAGGATAGCGGTATTTTTAAAGTACCTGCTGAGATCCAATCGAAGAGGAATATTTCATGAGATTTTGAAGTATCAGATCCCAACTCAAGAAAGATACCTATGCTCAATATAAAGGAAATTAATATAACTCCACTTCCTATGATACCAATCAATCCCTTGGAAAAGGTATTCCTTCCAAGCCCATTTAATATAAAACCAATCAGGGGAATCAACGGAACCAGCCAAACTAAATTTATCATCTTATAACTTATACTTAATTACCACTTAAGGCGATTCAAAACATTGATATCTGTTGACTGGGTATTCCTATAGACCATTACAATTATACTCAGCCCTACAGCAACCTCAGCCGCTGCTAATGCCATAATGAAGAACACAAATACTTGTCCGGATGGGTCGTTGCTATGGACAGAGAACGCGGTTAGCAGTAAGTTGACTGCATTCAACATAAGCTCTACCGACATGAAAATTACAATCGCATTCCTTCGGGTTAGAACCCCAACAACTCCAATTGTAAAAATGATTGTACTCAACCATATATAATGGTTAAGCGGTACTCCCTGCAACTCTTGTGTAATATTCTGCACTATACTTTCTCTTTTTTAGTTAACAATACTGCTCCAACCATCGCGGTTAGCAACAAAATAGACGATAATTCAAAAGGCAGCATAAATGGGCCAAATAATTCCTTACCAAGGTTCTTCAATAAGCCAAGATTAGGATTTTTTAATATAACAGGGTCTGAAATTGATGTGGCTTTTAGAGAACCAATAACGGTCACGATTAAACAGCAGCCTGCTATCACGCCTACTATCTTAACCACGTTAGATTTCAAAGGCTCATTGTCTTTGTTAAGATTCAGTAACATCAATACAAAGAGGAACAACACCATAATCGCCCCCATGTACACAATGAAATTGACTACCGCTAAGAACTGTGCATTCAATAGGATGTAATGAACAGTGAAAGTGAAAAATGTAACAATTAAGTAAAGTACGCTATGCACCGGATTTTTTGCGAAGACGACCATCAGTGAAAAGATTACACTTAATGTTGCTACAAAATAGAATACTGAAATGCTCATTTATTTATTAGTTAGTGGTTGTTCAACCAATTTGTCTTTACCGTAGATAAAGTCTTTGCGTAAATAATCAGAAGGAACAATCGGCCCGTCAAGATATATTGCCTCTTTAGGACAAGCTTCTTCACATAATCCGCAGAAAATACAGCGAAGCATATTAATCTCGTAAACAGCCGCATACTTTTCTTCCCTATACAAATCCTTTTCCTCAGGTTTCCGCTCAGCTGCGATCATGGTAATAGCTTCTGCAGGACAAGAAAGTGCGCATAATCCACAGGCTGTACAACGTTCTTTGCCGTTTTCGTCTCTTTTTAAAGAATGCAATCCACGGAAATTGGTAGAAAATTCTCTTTGTACTTCCGGATATCTAATTGTAGCCTCTTTTTTAAATAAGTGACTTATTGTAATAGAAAGCCCCTTTACAATAGCAGGCAAGTACATGCGCTCTGCAAATGTCAACGGCTTCTGTTCTAATATCTTTTTCTTACTGGTTAATGGTTCCATTAAACCTCCTTATTATACCGCAAAAGCGGATGATTAAAATTTTTCAATTATAGCAATCACAATACCTGTGATGATAATGTTTGCAATAGCTAAAGGAATCAACCCTTTCCAGCCTAAATGCATCA
Source organism: Pedobacter sp. (assembly GCF_037719805.1). Classification (GTDB taxonomy): domain Bacteria; phylum Bacteroidota; class Bacteroidia; order Sphingobacteriales; family Sphingobacteriaceae; genus Pedobacter. The sequence continues at coordinate 152,212 of NZ_JBBJLZ010000001.1, forward strand.
ACTGATCATAACGGAAACGTGGAATCGTCCACCTTACCCACATGAAGAAGAATATAAAAGCAAAGATCTTAGCAAAGAAAACAACTGTTCCAATTAACGGACCTATCATAGGCCCCGTATGCAAGAGTACCCAATCCATTCCAGGATAATTGTAACCGCCAAAATATAGGGTAGCCATTACTGCAGAGGACACAAACATGTTGATATACTCAGCAAATAGATAGAACCCTAATTTCATAGAAGAATATTCGGTGTGATAACCACCAATTAACTCCGTTTCGCACTCGGGCAAATCGAAAGGGGCGCGGTTCGTCTCAGCGAACGCACACACAATGAATATGATAAAACCCAGAGGTTGATATAAAACATTCCAGTGCCATCCATGCTGCTGGTCAACAATTTCTTTCAAACTCATGGTATTGGTAACCAGTAATAACGCAATTATTGATAATCCCATTGCAATCTCATAACTGATATTCTGCGATGCTGCACGTATAGCGCTTAACAACGAATATTTATTATTTGAAGCCCATCCGCCTATCATAACCCCGTAAACACCAAGCGATACTACACCGAATATGTATAAAATACCTACGTTAATGTCTGTTACTTGCAAAGGCACCACTCTGTCGTTAATCAAAATAGGACTTCCCCATGGAATCACTGCTGTTCCAATACAAGCCGTAAGCATCGCCAGACCAGGACCAACCATAAATAACCACTTGCTGGCATTTGTGGGAATGATCTCCTCTTTCATAAACATCTTTAATCCATCTGCCAGAGGCTGTAATATCCCAAAAGGACCTGCTCTATCTGGACCTAACCGATCTTGTAAAAAAGCAGCAACTTTACGTTCAGCATAGGTAGAATACATCGCAATTACCAAACTGATAGCAAAAATAATAGTAACAAGTATAAATTTTTCTATAACAAAAGCTATATCCATTAGAATTTGGCTGTTTTTTCTAGTTCTACTTTATTCGCTTGTTGCAACAGAGGATTGTTCTGTATCACTGGAAGCGGTTTCATTGTTTCGTAATGGTTTGATGCAATCACGGAAGCATCACTAATATGTGTAGGATGTTCAATTACCCAGTCATCTGTTCTCTTTTTGTCGAAACGACAGGTGTTACAAATGAACTCCTCTACCTCGCCATAAATGTCCTTTCTCGCCGTCACACGTAAAACATCAGCTCCCTTATACCATAAAGTCACTTTTCCCGAACATGTTGGACAATCTCTATGTGCATCGATCGGCTTTGTAAACCAAACTCTATTTCTGAATCTAAAAGTTTTATCGGTTAAAGCACCCACTGGACAAACATCTATCACGTTTCCGGAAAAATCATTATCAACAGCGGTTTGTATGTAAGTAGAAATTTCAGAATGATCTCCGCGATTCAAGATGCCATGAACACGTTTATTGGTAATCTGGTCGGCAGTAAATACACAGCGGTAACACAAGATGCACCTATTCATGTGCAGCTGGATCTTATCCCCTATATCTATACGATCAAACGTTCGTCGCTCAAATTCATACCTGGTTTTCTGCAAACCATGCTCGTAGCCTAAATTCTGTAGGTCACACTCTCCTGCCTGGTCACAAACTGGACAATCTAAAGGATGGTTAATTAAGAGCATTTCTACTACACCGCTTCGCGCTTCAATTACTTCGGGTGAAGTTATATTTTGCACTTCCATGCCATCCATAACTGAAGTACGGCATGACGCAACCAGTTTAGGCATTGGCCTTGGATCCTTCTCAGAACCCTTGCTTACTTTGACGATACAGGTCCGGCACTTCCCACCACTACCCTCAAGCTTACTATAGTAGCACATAGACGGTGGCACAATATCCCCGCCTATTTGCCTTGCGGCATTTAAGATGCTTGTACCTGGAGCTACCTCCACTGTTATCCCGTCAATGGTTACCTTAACTTTATCACTCATGATTGTTAGTCTCCTGTCGTAACTTCTGCTTTAGCAATAGGTTCAGCATAATTTGCTAAACCATAATTAGTTTCTAACGCTTTCGCTGGCTCTTTTACATGCCACTCGAATTCATCTCTAAAATGTCTTATTGAACTCGCAACTGGCCATGCTGCAGCGTCACCCAGTGGGCAAATGGTATTTCCTTCTATGTTTTTAGAAACGTCAACCAGAAGGTCAATATCACTCATCTTACCATGGCCATACTCAAGCCTATGTAACACTTTCTCCATCCAGCCTGTCCCTTCTCTACAAGGTGAACATTGACCACAGCTTTCATGATGGTAGAACCGTGAAAAGTTCCACGTATTTCTAACAATACACTGATCTTCATCAAAGGCAATAAAGCCGCCCGAGCCCATCATTGTTCCAGTGGCAAAACCGCCTTCAGATAACGATTCGTAACTCATTAAACGTGGTTCTCCATTGGCAAGCTTTAAAGTTAGGTTTGCAGGAAGAATTGGTACCGAAGATCCGCCGGCAACAGTTGCTTTTAGTCTTTTTCCGTTTGCGATACCACCGCACCCTTCATCTGAGTAAATAAACTCTTCAACAGGTAAGCCCAGTTCAATTTCATAAACCCCTGGTCTCACAAGATTACCTGATGCAGATATTAATTTTGTACCGGTACTTCTGCCTATACCAACTTTTGCATACTCCTCTCCTCCATCATTGATGATGGGAACAATAGCAGCAATTGACTCAACATTGTTCACCACTGTCGGACAACCATACAGACCTGCGATAGCAGGAAATGGAGGTTTAATACGAGGATTACCTCTTTTGCCTTCTAATGATTCCAGCAGCGCTGTTTCTTCACCACAGATATATGCACCACCACCTGGCTGAACGTACAATTCAAGATTGTAACCTGTTCCTAATATATTCTGGCCTAAAAATCCCGCATTTCTTGCTTCAGCAATAGCTTTTTCTAGAATGCGAATTTGAGGCATCATTTCCCCTCTAACGTAAATGAAAGATGTACTTGCTCCCAAAGCAAAACTGGAGACGATCATTCCCTCAATCAACGCATGAGGGATATGTGTCATTAAATAACGGTCTTTAAATGTTCCTGGCTCTGATTCATCTGCATTACAAACCAGATAACGGGCTACCCCTTCAGGCTTAGCTAAAAAGCTCCATTTCATCCCCGTGGGAAAGCCAGCACCACCTCGTCCTCTTAAACCAGACTTCTTTACTTCCTCTACTATCTCATCGGGACTTAGCGTCTTTAAAGACTTCTCAACAGACCGGTACCCACCCTTTTGGCGATAGACCTCCAACGTGTTAATTCCGGGTACATTTATATGTTCTAATAACAGCTTCCGTCCCATTATTTATTTCGTAAATCGTTAATTAAATCGTCTACTTTCTGTTCGGTTAAGTTCTCGTAAAAAGTATACTCGGGACCAATTTGTAAAACCGGCCCGTATCCACAGGCGGCAAGACATTCAACACCCCTCCAGCTAAATAAGCCATCAGCAGTTACCTCACCTTCCTTTACACCAAGACTCGTTTCAAGATGGCTCATTATTTTTTCAGCACCAACTAAACAACATGGTCCCGTCCTGCACACTTCCATTACATATCTACCTTGAGGCTTCAAAAAGTACATGCTATAAAAAGAAGCAACCTCATAAACTTCAATGCTTTGAATATTTAGGTAAGCAGCAACTTTGTCCATAGCACCAGGACTAAGCCATCCCAGTTCTGCTTGTGTTTCGTGCAACATAGGCAGCAAAGCGGATTTCTGTTTCCCTTCAGGATACCTCTTAACAATTTCATCAAACTTCGCTGTTAGCGCTGACGAAAATTCCTGAGGTTGGTATTCTTCTACTTTAAGCATCTAATTCTCCTGCAATAATGTTCATGCTACTCATATTAATAATGGCATCTGATAATAACATTCCTTTACTCATTGGAGCAAACATTTGATAATTTATAAAACTTGGTCTCCTGAAATGAAGGCGATATGGCGTTCTGCCTCCATCATTGATCAAATAAAACCCAAGTTCTCCATTACCCCCCTCAACAGAATGATAAACTTCCGCTTTTGGAGCATCAATCTCACCCATTACAATTTTGAAGTGATAAATTAAGGCTTCCATGTTATTGTAAACCTCTTCCTTGGCTGGCAAATAGAATTCAGGTACATCAGCATGAAAAATTCCAGCTGGTTCCAATTTAATCTTTTCTAAAGCTTGCTCGATAAGCCGAACGCTTTGCCACATTTCTTCATTTCTTACCAAATACCGATCGTAGATATCTCCGCTGGTCCCAACTGGAACATCAAAGTCAAAATCATCATAGGATGAGTATGGATCGCTTACACGAACATCATAATCTACACCAGCAGCACGTAACAAAGGGCCTGTCCAACCATAGTCAAGTGCTTGTTCTGCAGTTACCGGCGCTACTTTAGCGGTTCGGTCTATGAAAATACGATTACGGCTTAACAAACTTTCAAATTCTCTTAAAGCAACAGGGAACTCAATAAGAAACTTGTTGATCTTTGCAAATGCAATGTCGTTAAAATCTCTCTCGAAGCCTCCGATACGACCTATGTTAGTTGTCAAACGCGCTCCACATATCTCTTCATAGACCTCATATATGTGCTCTCTGAATTGGAACAGATACAAAAACGTAGTTGTCGCACCTGTATCCTGAGCGATAATGGTATTGCAGATAATGTGATCAGAGATGCGGGCTAGCTCCATAATAATTACACGGAGATAGTCAACACGCTTAGGCATCTTTATATTCAAAAGCTTTTCAACTGTCATATGCCAACCCATATTATTGATGGGAGACGAACAATAGTTTAAGCGATCTGTTAAAGGAGTGATTTGATAAAATGGTCTGTGCTCAGCAATCTTCTCAAACGCACGGTGGATATAACCGATCGTGGAGACACCACTTACAATACGCTCACCATCTAACTGGATCACATTTTGAAATACACCGTGTGTTGCAGGATGAGTAGGCCCTAAATTTAGCGTTACTAATTCATTCTGAGGATCATTATCTGTATATACTGGTTGATTCTGATTCATATGTTCTTATCTACCAAAGTATTCATCTTTTTTATCAACTCTGTTAGGATCTTCCAGAGGGTATTGCTTCAACATCGGATGAACACCGAGTTCATCCATGTTCAGTATTCGTCTTAAATCAGGATGACCATCAAACTTAACACCGAAGAGGTCATAAGTTTCTCTTTCCATCCAGTTGGCCGCATTCCACAAACCCGTCAAAGTGGGGATAGTAGGATTATGTTCGTCTATAAATACCTTTACTCTTATCCGGACCCGCTTAACCATACTGTGTAAATGATATACCACAGCAATACCTAGTTTCTTTTCGGGATAATGAACAGCAGTAATATCAGTTAAGAAATTAAAGTCTGCAACGGTGTTGGTCTTCAAAAACTCTAGAACGTCTACAATGATATCCTTTTGAGTCTCAAAAGTTAACAATCCGTAGGGTTCATTAACTCCAATAATTTTCTCACCGAACCTTTCAGTTAGCGATTGTATCAAATCATGGTTGAGGCTTTCAGACATTATTCTATACCGTATGAAGCCAACATATCTTTGTACTGATCAGAATTTCTTCTTCTACCAGATTCATTTCTAACCAGCTCCTGAATCTTTCCAAAGCCGTCGAGTATAGCCTCCGGTCTAGGCGGACAGCCTGGAACATAAACGTCCACAGGTATAATTTCATCTATTCCTTGCAATACTGAATAAGTATCAAAGATACCGCCGCTTGATGCGCAGGCTCCAACAGCCATTACCCAACGAGGCTCTGCCATCTGTAAGTACACTTGCTTCAATACAGGACTCATCTTTTTAGCGATAGTCCCCATCACCATCAAAAGATCTGCTTGACGAGGAGAAAAGCTTAAGCGTTCAGAGCCAAATCGACCGAAGTCATAATGAGAGCCCATAGTTGCCATAAATTCAATCCCACAGCAAGACGTTGCAAAAGGTAAAGGCCATAATGAGTGTGAGCGGGCTAACCCGATTACCTTATCTAACGAGGTTGCGAAAAAACCAGACCCTTCAATGCCTGGAGGCGCGTCTACAATATTGATGTTACTCATGATATAAAACAGAAAAGGCTCATCCTACACAGAATGAACCACAAATTTACAAATTTTGTAACCAAATGAATTAGGCTTCAATCATTTAGAAACGATCTAAATAGTTTAATCCCAGTCTAACGCTTTTTTCTTTAACACATAAATAAAGCCTAGCAAAAGCGTGCCCATAAAGATGAACATTTCTATCATGCCATTCATTCCAAGCTCTCTGAAATTAACAGCCCATGGATACATAAAGATAACTTCAACATCAAATAGCACAAACAAAATCGCTACCAGGAAGTATTTGATAGAAAAGGGTTGACGGGCATTCCCGACTACTTTAACTCCAGCCTCGAATGTTGACAGTTTGTCCGCAGTTTTTCTCCGTGGTCCAAGATAGTGAGTAGCAATCAAGGTGACTACAACGAAACCCAAGGCAACAATGATTTGAAAAATGATGGGTAAGAAATCGACAGCTCCACTTTGAGTTTCCATATGCTTATTTATTTGCTGCAAAACTAAAATAAAAAGGCAGGATAACAACCCTGCCTTTTCATTAAAGTTATAAATGCAATTATTTTTTCTTCGTAGGAGTTTTAGCTGCTGCAGCAGGAGCTGTTAACGACTTGATGCCTTCTGAAGCTTTACTATTAGCAGGATCAACCGCTAGGGCTTTGTCCCAATACAATTTCGCTTTGTCTTTATCATTTTTGTATAAAGCAAAACCCGCAATATTGTTATAAGCTTCTGTCATAGTTTTCTTAATTGCAGGAGTCTGTTTGTCAACATGCGCTTCGGCTGAATCCAAGTATTGTTGGTAGTAAGGCAATTGTAATCCTACTGGCTCAGTGTCGCTATCAAGAAACGTATTTACTCTTCCTCTCCAAAGATAAGCATCAATTGTACTCGGCGCCAATTTCGCTAATGTGGCGAATGAACTGTCTGCTTGTACCAGTATCTCTCTAGAAGGTTTAGTTGCGCCTTTCATAAGTGAACCATAGTAATAATATGAAGCTACACCATGGTAAAAGAAATTGTAAGCAGAACCTTTACCACTTGGATTTAACTTATTAACTAAGGCATAGGTTGAAACAGCTCTAGGATAATCTTTTGCATCATAAAACGATTTCGCAACATCAGCTAAAGATTCAACTTTAGTAGAGTCCATCTGAACAGCTTTCATAATATTCTTAACTGCAAGACTGTCTTGTTTACCTTGTAACTGAGCTTTACCTAAATATAGATAATCATCAGAAATCAAACGAGTGGTATCTTTCATTTGAGCGAAGAAGTCATTCATATATTGAAGACTCTGCGGATAATTCTTATTCTCAAATGCAGAATAGCCTCTTAATCTAGAAACAAAGATGTTTTTACCATCGCTAGGATTCATAGCCGCTAACGCAGTAGTCTCTTTTTCCAAAGTCTGGAAATCTTTTGCATAAAATAAGAATTGAGCATAACGCAATCTCGATTCGTAAGAGTTATCTGTTAACTCCAAATACTTTTTGTAGTTCGTTAATGCATCAGCAGCTTTAGCAGCAAAATTCTGCGGCTCCTGATTTGCCCATTGCATATAAAGCTCTGCAAGCTCTCTATAAGCCGGCCCGTAATTCGCGTCAGCTGCAACCACATTTTTTAGTTCAGTCTCAGCATCAGTAAATGCCCTTGACTCTTTATACATCCTACCAATCTGTACCGTAGCACGTTGTAATGTCTGATTGATACTTAATGCACGCATATAGTTCTGAAGTGCCTCAGAATTTTTACGCTGCAAAGCAAAGTAGTCACCTAATGCAAGGAACGTCTCTGGATCCTTATCTTTATCGTCCAACTCATCTGCCTTCTGAAGATTAGGAAGTGCAGCTGCGAAATCAGGTTTGTCTAAAGCCAGGTATGATTTTCCTATGTAAAGGTAAGGTACATAATCTTTCTTCGACGCAACTTCAATTGCTTTATCAAAGTTGGTTTTCGCAGACGCAGCATTAGTTCCCATCAAATCTGCGTGGCCTAAACCTACATAATTCAATGGATTTTTAGCATCGGCAGTAACTCCTTGTGTAAATGCAGCACGCGCAGAGTCTAAATAATCTCTTTGCAAATAGACATCTCCAAGGCTATAAAAATTTTCCGCTTTTGCGGATGACTTTACCAATGCTTTAAGCATTGTAGTCGCTTTTTGGTACTGTTCGGCATCTATCGCCTTCTTTGCATCAGCTAAACTTTGAGCAAAAGTGGCAGAACCCATCACTACTAAACCTAAACTTAAGGTTATTGCTTTCTTTGTCATTTTCATCGGTTCTCTTTTTTAATTGTAACGAAGTCAGCTTTGACTCCACGTTTCGTTTTAAATGTTTAGGTAAGTTAGCAGAAATTGATTAAATAAATATCATTTCATTGTAACTGTTTCTTTAGTTCTCCAAATATATAATTTAGTTTGGAATCTTCAAGTTAAATTCGCGAGGCATCATCTTGTGTGGACCCAAGCCTGACTTAAGTACAATAAGCTGACCTCTTTGACTCATCACCCAGTTTGCAAAACCGGTGCCTAGCCCATCTTTCGCTTCACAATTGATAATATAAACGTTTCTTAAAAAAGGATAAATACCTTTGATAAGGTTTGTTTGAATCGGCTTATAAAAATCGTCTGCTCCAGGTTTCCCCTTTAAATTCTTCACGCCCATCATCTTCACCTTTCCAATAAAACTGTTCATTCCCGCATCATTGGCCAATAACCAATTTACGCCAACAACACCAATATAGTTTTCATGATCCACCACATATTTGATCACGTCATTGTTATCTTTAAGTGTATAGACGCCTGTAGCAGGTAGCTTCTTTACATTAGCTAACGTCATAAAGTAACGTAAAGTGCTAGAGCCAACGTTGTCGAAAACTAGCCCTTTGCCACTGGTAGAGGTTCCTTTTAAAATATCGATAACCTCGGCCACATTGATATTAGAATCTACATTTTTATAGCCTGTGATCAAAGCAATTCCATCAATAGCGAACCTTGAAGTTTTAGGGGCTATGCCTCGTCGTCTAAACGCCGTATCTTCTTTATGTGTGAGCATCCTTGAGAGCACAACCAGACGAATACTGTCATTTACAAAAGCTGGTATGATTTGGGCTTCATCTCCTGATGTAACCTTAAATGTAGCATTCTTATAGTCGCTCTTGAAAACTGCGATCTGATCTGATATAATTGACGAAAAGGACTCGTCAACAAATATATTAACCTCTCCTGATGTTCTTCTTTCAATAGAAGAATCAAGTGAGACCGTTTTCTTGTCCGCATTAGTACAAGATGCAAAAACTACAAGGCTCAGTAATAACTTCCAATGCTTCATTACTCTTCTTCTTTTTGATTAATTAAACGACCAAATCTTATCCCTGCGTAAACAATAAGCAGTACGCCAAGAACGATTCGATAGACACGGTCGATGTTAACAGGGAAGTCTTTCCACAGGATCAATCCAAGCCCAAGAACAAGGTAAAAGGCAAACATGACTAGGCCTAAAATAAACAGAAATCGCTGTTGAGGCGATTTCTGTTGAAATGATTTGAAGTTTAACATATCTATTGTGACAGTGTAAAACTAATCGGGATGTTATATTTAACACGTACTTTTTTACCATTTTGAATACCTGGAATCCACTTAGGACTCGCTTTAAGGACTCTCATTGCCTCTTCATCAGTACCTCCACCAAGCTTTCTATCAACCTTGATATCTGTCAAGCTACCATCTTTCTCTACTACGAAAGAAAGAAATACTTTACCTTGAATATTGTTTTCTTGAGCCATTGTCGGATACTTCACCGTCTTTTTCAAGAAAGCGTAGAATTTCTCCATACCTCCAGGAAAAGTAGGTTGCTGTTCAAGACTCACAAAGTCATAAACTCTTGTATCTTCAACAACTGCAGCCTGTTTCGGACCATCACCTGCTGCTGTAGCAATAACGATATCCGCATCAGGGTCACCTTCCATTGTTTTTTGACCAGGATCTGCCTTCTTCAAATCTTCGATGGTAGGCGGCTCTTCCTCTTGTACCTGATTATCTGGTTTAACAATCGGAGGAGGGAATTTGATCTGATCTTGTTTCGGTGGCGGTGGCTCTACCGGTGGCGGTGGCGGAGTTTCCGGATTAACCGGTGGTGGTGTGGCAATTGCCATCTCAACCGGAACAACAACTTCTTCCTCAGGCTCCGGTCCTTTAAACAAGGATGCGATTCTTGGGGAAAGGAACAACAGTATAAATACTGTTGAAGCTATCAGCAATGATTTCGCTGTATTTGAAGAACTTTGCTGACGGAGCTCGTAAGCACCATACGCTTTATTCTTGTCTGCAAATACAACATCAAGCCATTCCTTTTTTAATAAATCTATTTTAGAACCAAACATAGCTTAATATTTTATTATTAATAATTTATAATATTCCGGCCGCTTTCATCGCTTCCTTCTCACTGTCCAGAATATATACATCATCGATCGCAGGAGCCGTTTTAATACCAGCGATATTTAATTCGTCCATGATGTCAACAAAATTCTTGTAATTCGCACCCTCAGTAGGTTTGATAATTACAATGAGTTGTCTCCTTCTGGCCTTCATCAAATCTTCTTTATTTTTGATAATGGATTTTCTGATGTCACCAAATCCTTCAATGTTAGGCTGACTCTTTCCTGCTTCTCCCATATACCAGGCTATCTTATTATTTTTACCTAATAGAATAGTCATAGTCTCAGAAGCACGTAGTTCAAGCTTAACATCATTGTCTTCCTGATCTGGCTTGGCGATGTCCATCGCGATTGGTTTGGACAGGGACGTAGTTAGCATAAAGAAAGTGATCAATAAGAAGGCAAGATCCACCATCGCAGTTAAATCTACCTTGGTGCTCGCTTTCTTGCTTCTTACTTTCCCGCCTTTTTTGCCTCCGCCGGAGGTATCTAATTCTGCCATAGTATTTTTTTATCTGGCACCGCCTATTCGGTGGATGTAATTAAACTGAATTTATTTATTTTTTGTTTCTGGAGTATGTCCACAATCTTTTTAACAGCAGGATATTCTTCTGCACCGTCACCTCTTAAGGTTACCCTCATTTGTGTCTGATGCAATTCAGCAACGGAATTACGAGATTGTAAAAGCCATTCAGACAATTGATTATTTACTGAATCTGTCGGAATTCCCTCGCTACTGTCTAAATACTTAGTACGTTGGTCTCCACTCATATCAATAAAAGCCGGAAGGTTTGCTATCGGAACTCCAAATGCTCCAATTACTCCAAATCTCTCTCTCTGTTGAGGAGTAAACTTAATGTTGTAACGCTCGCCCATCTTATCAAGGGTAGCCATCTTTACATCTTTCCCTACTACCTCGTAAAACACTTTTCCTTTCCCAATGGATAAGATAGCGATATCGACGTCAGGAACTTTAAATTTGTAAGTCGAAGTCGGTATAGTTACCTCCAAAGGATCGGGCTGACGCGCTGTCGCTGTTAATATAAAGAAAGTAAGCAGTAAGAAAGATACGTCGCACATTGCGGTCATATCTATCGAAGTACTCTTTCTTTGAACCTTTGCTCTTGGCATAATGTTTAAAAATTACTTATGTTTTTACTAATGATGTTAATTCTTCCGGTTTTCCATAAAGCCGGTAAAAAATAATTCATTATTTTTTATTTATGCGTACTTGCATAAGTTTGGATGATGCTAAATCCTGCTTCATCAATCGCATAAGTCAACTTGTCAATTTTCGAAGTAAGAATGTTATACATGATAATTGCAAAAGTTGAAGTTCCGATACCAGTTGCTGTGTTGATTAGGGCCTCAGAGATACCAGTTGCTAGTGCAGCCTGATCCGGAGCTCCAGAGTTAGCCAATCCACCAAAGGCCTTGATCATACCTGTTACCGTACCCAATAGACCCATTAGTGTACCCACTGATACTAATGTTGCAATAACAGTTAAGTTTTGCTCTAACATCGGCATTTCAAGAGTTGTGGCCTCTTCGATATCTTTTTGGATAGCTAAACATTTTTGATCTGTATCCATGTTAGTTTCAGTTTCCATCTCACGATATTTTTTCAATCCTGATTTGATCACGTTCGCAACCGATCCTTTTTGTTTGTCACACTCAGCAACTGCTGCTTCGATGTTGTTAACATTTAAGAATCCTTGAACTTTTTTTACAAAGCCATCTAAGCTACCAGTTCCTGTTGCTTTACTAATAACGATCAAACGCTCTACTGAAAAAACGATCACCATCAAAAACATACCCATTAGGATTGGTACAATAACTCCACCTTTGTAAGCCATACCAGCGTAGTTTCCTACTTTAGGCAAGTTTTCTGCATTATCATCAATGAAGTTAGTTGGATCTCCAAGTATGAACTTGTAGATTAAGATTCCAATGATGATACAAATTGGAATAGTTAAGGTTGCAAATAAATTTGAAGCCGAAGAAGAGCTTTCTTTTTTCACTGTTGTTGGTTTTGGTGCGTTTGCCATTTTTTTTTTAGTTTTTAGTTTTAGTACTTTGTTTTTTAAATTTAGATTTATTATTCCGTAATACACACAACGACTATTAAAAACAATTGTTGCAATAACAAATTTATAACTTTGATTTTAAATCCAAATTAAATTATAGTTATGTATCCAATTCGTTTCGTTGATCGTTTCCCCTTGTTTGTAATACCTTATAAGAAAAAAAAGACTGCCTCTCTTAGGGAGACAATCTTTCACAATTAAAACTAAAAAAAAACTAAAATGCAAATTTTAGACTAAAAAAAAATGCTTTAGCATGATTTTAACAACCCTATAGAATAGCAGTCAGAATATTCTTCGGTTTATCCCCCTGACTTCTTAACCTTAAACCCCTCCTTTAGAAGCAGATCCACAATCTTGTCCCTAAAATCGCCCTGAATTAATATTTCTCCCCCTTTTGCAGAACCACCAACGCCACATTTCGTCTTTAACTGCTTCCCGAGTTTTTCAATCTCCTCTTCATCCATATTAAAACCTGTAACTAGCGTCACCGCCTTTCCTCCCCGGTTCTTTTTATCTAGCATTACACGCAAGTTCTGCTGATTCTTCGGAACAGTCATAGCGGGCTGATCATCTTCAACAGACGACACAACAAATGACGGATCTGTTGAATACATTATTCCTCCCAGGTCGCTCAACGTTTTCTTTTTCGGTTTCATACTATATTCTTAGTGTTAATACGTTGGGATAATTACATTCAAGGAAAGCGGCACAATTGAGATTTTAATGTCTTTACCCATAAATAAAGGTTCGCCATCAATATGTACCGCGCCCTCATCCACACGCTTGATAGTGATTTCCCGACCTTTTATGATATTTACATATTTTGACCGATCCGTTTTCGCCATCAACATCTCATAGGCTAAAACCGGCAGCTTCATCATTGAAAACTCCTTAACTATACAAATATCCAACAACCCATCGGTTACAGAGGCTGCAGGTGAAATGTAAGCATTGTTTCCATACTGGGAAGAATTAGCGATACTGATTAAAAAAGCCTTAAAGGAATATTTTTTATCGTCTATAATCAAATCGTACGTTTGCGCCTTATACCTTAGTACTTCTTTCAGACCAAGCTTTAAATAACCTGTTAGGCCCCTGGACTTATCCTCAGCAAAAACAGAACTGATATAAGCATCAAATCCCATTCCAGCCATATTAAAAAAGCCACGGCCATTAAACAATCCGGTATCAATGGTGATCACATGAAGGTTGTTGATAACCCGTACTGCACTAGAAGGTGTAAGCGGAATCTTTAAAAAGCGAGCTAAGCCATTTCCAGACCCAAACGGAATGATCCCCAATATCTTATTAAACTTTTGAACTTTTGAAGCTACCTCGTTTATTGTTCCATCACCTCCAACCGCTACTATAATATCAAAATTCCTGTTAGCTGCCTCTTCCGCAAGCTCAGCTGCATGCCCGGCATATTCAGTAAAACTGTAGCTTGGAATGAATTTGCTAAGATCTAATAACTTGCCAATCAGCAAAGGAAGCTTCAATTTGTTTTTCCCTCCCGAAATGGGATTTATGATAAATAAGATATTGGATCTAGACACAAGCTGCGGGTTAACGGCACCGCAAAATAATCGATATTTTTTGACTATTTTAAATATATGTAGTATTTTAGCCGCGTCAAGTGGACTGATTTGCGATGCTATTCTTTACAAATAGCGGGATTGCAACCACGTAAAAAAAAGTGCTAATAGTACATACACTTCAATTTACTGCCTGTTTTCAGGATCAGTTACATTTGTATAATTGTTTAATCCAAAATAAATTATATATAATGTCATATCTTTTTACGTCCGAATCAGTTTCTGAAGGTCATCCTGATAAAATCGCAGATCAAATCTCAGATGCCCTTATTGATAACTTCTTAGCATTTGACCCCGAGTCAAAAGTAGCCTGCGAAACACTGGTTACAACCGGACAAGTGATTCTTGCAGGAGAAGTAAAGTCTAAGACTTACCTGGATGTTCAGCAAATTGCCCGCGATGTAATCAAAAAGATTGGCTACACGAAAAGTGAATATATGTTTGAAGCAAACTCATGTGGTATCCTCTCTGCAATCCATGAGCAATCACAAGACATTAACCAAGGTGTAGATAAAACCAACAAAGAAGAACAAGGGGCCGGTGATCAGGGAATGATGTTTGGTTATGCAACCAACGAAACCGAAGATTTCATGCCTTTGGCATTAGACCTTTCTCATAAATTGCTGCAGGAGCTTGCGGGTCTTAGACGTGAGAATACAACCATCAAATACCTCCGTCCTGATGCTAAATCCCAGGTAACGTTGGAATATGACGATAACAACAGACCTGTCAGAATTGATGCTATTGTAATATCTACTCAACATGATGACTTTGATGAAGAAGCAACAATGCTTTCTAAAATAAAGAAAGATCTTGTTGACATCCTGGTGCCAAGAATCATCTCAAAATATCCTAAGTACGCACATTTGTTCAATGATCAGATCAAATACCATATCAACCCGACCGGGAAGTTTGTAATAGGCGGGCCACATGGTGATACCGGCCTAACCGGACGCAAGATCATTGTAGATACCTACGGTGGTAAAGGCGCTCATGGCGGTGGAGCATTTTCTGGAAAAGATCCAAGTAAAGTAGACAGAAGTGCTGCCTATGCAACTCGTCACATTGCAAAAAACTTAGTGGCTGCCGGTGTTGCAGAAGAGATTCTAGTACAGGTCAGTTATGCAATTGGGGTAGCAAAGCCAATGGGAATTTATATCAATACCTATGGAACAAGTAAGGTGGATAAAACAGATGGTGAGATCGCTAAGATTGTAGAAGAGCTATTTGATATGCGCCCTTACTTCATTGAGCAACGTTTAAAGTTAAGAAACCCAATCTACAGTGAGACTGCAGCATATGGCCACATGGGACGTAAACCGGAAACGGTTACCAAAACTTTTAGAGCTCCGGGTGGAGAAGAAAAGGTAGTTACCGTCGAATTGTTTACCTGGGAAAAGCTTGATTTTGTTGATCAGGTTAAGTCAGCCTTTAGCTTGTAAGTCAAAACCATTCACTTCAATATATGTTATTAAAATAAACAATTGTTATGGAACGTCCAGCAGAAATGAATACCCTTAGCCAAATACTAGAAAAATTAAGGCTTAAAGGTTTAGATAACGAAATAAAAATGACTGATCACGGCAAAATGCAAGGGGTTGGTGTAAATAAAATATATAAACCAGAAGATCTTACAATAATCAAAACTTACCGTTTTGAAGGAGACTCTGATCCGGGAGATAACTCAGTTCTTTACATTCTGGAAGATAAGGATGGTCAGGTAGGCTACATATTAGACGCTTATGGGATGTACAGTTCACAGGAGAGTCCTGGTTTTGATGACTTCCTAAAGAAAATTCCAACAGCAGATAGGGACATGCAAGAACTCCTAAGCTAAGTCATACTAAATTAAAAAGCCCCGCAAAAAACGGGGCTTTTTTTTTATAACAAGAAATTGCCTTAACCTTGCAGACCGAACTATCAGCTGAACCTTTTCGAAACCTGGTCCCAATTCACCAGGTTCCACCATGCAGTCACGTAATCAGGTCTTCTATTTTGATATTTAAGATAATAGGCATGCTCCCATACATCTATTGCTAAAAGCGGCTTGCCTTTTATACTTGCATCATCCATGAGTGGATTGTCCTGATTCGGAGTACCACCAATCTTTAACGTCCCATTGTCAGATACTAACCAAGCCCATCCCGAGCCGAACTGACCCGCTGCAGCTTTGGAAAACTCAGCTTTAAAAGCGTCGAAAGAGCCGAACGACTTATCAATTGCTGTTTTCAATTTTCCTGCTGGTAGTGTTGAGGGGGTTGGTCGCATAGAGGCCCAGAAGAAATTATGGTTCCAGGCACCACCCGCGTTGTTTCTAACTTTTGGGGATAATTTAGAGGCATTTGCAAAAAACTCAGCCTCCGTTTTATAACTCAGATTTTCTGCCTTGATGGCCTCATTCACATTTTTAATATAGGCAGCATGATGTTTAGTATAATGAATCTCCATCGTCATAGCATCAATAGAAGGCTCTAATGCGCCATACTTATAAGGCAAAGGGTCTTGTTTAAAGATAAAACCCTGCATATGCTCTTGTTCTAAAGAAGTTGTACTAAAAGCCTCCAACGGCGATCCCGTAATAGCTCCCACAGTAACAACGCCAGCAGCAGTGAGACTTAAACCAATAAACTTTCTTCTCTTCAATGATTCCATAATAGCATCTTTCGATAAAAACAAACGACCTGCTCTTTAGTTTTTAATGTTATATCCCCTTTTAGCCGCTTGTCTATATCTGCAGCAGATAACATAACCGTTATTTTGATTTGATAAGACCCCTTAAATACTTACCTGCTTTTCCTATTGTATCTATCTGACCAGAAATCGATTCAATTAGATTGCTATCAGCCTGCTCAATATCTCCCATGTTAATCCCAGACTCCAGTTGCTTGGGATATAAAATGATGAAGCTCTGCTCAGCAAAATAATTAGAAAGGTGATAGGGCAGTTTGTTCAACTGGGGAATATAAGAATCGTGACCTTTTCTGGAAGAAACAATAACGAATAGGTCATTTGCCTTTAATTCTTTACTGAAAATAAGGAAGTCATCCCAATTATCAAATGTTTTAAAATGTAGCTCAGTCGCTCCAGGTGACTTCTCAACTACTCTTCTCACCGAATCGTTAGCAGTCAGGGTGCCATAAAAATAGATAGGTATAGCAGCTTCCTTACCCATCAACACTAGTTTTTTTAACCAATGTAGAAAGCCTGGTTCGGTCTCCGCTTTTGGTGGCATCACGACTACAATTCGCTGGAAGGTATTGAAAGGCTGAATTGGCTTATAAATATAAATAGTTTCATGAACCCGTCTAATGATGCTTTCTGCTTTAGTACCTAAAAAAGTATGTTGATCTGCCTGCTTGTGGAGCCCAATAACCACGTCACTCACTCGATGTTCTTTGATTGTATATACAATTCCATTGCTGATACTGGAATCGTATCTGGTGATAGGAATCAGGCTGTTTTCAGAAGATGAAGCATGTGAGATGGCTCTTTCAATTATCTTCTTTGAAGCTCCAATGCCGTTGGTAACAGACCGTTCATCGTCAATTACATTTAACCCATAAATGGAAGAATGCATTCTCTTAGACTTCAACATGATACCAAAATCAACAAGGGAAGCGATCATATCAGGATAAGCCAGAGAAACTAATACCCTATCGTTCGGTTGCTCCTCCTCTGCGGAGCTTTCTTCTTGTTCCATGGCCATCCTTTTCGAAGCTCCCTCCACTACGAATGAACTTACACCACAACTGACAAGGATCAACAAAATGGTGCCATTTAGAACATCTTCACTTAACAGCCTAATTGGTTCCCCAGAACTTGTTTCACCTGTGATGATATTGTAGCCAACCAGAATAATAGCCAAAGTAGCCGCCGCATGAGAAGCACTTAATCCAAAGATCATCGTCCCCTCCACTTTAGTCATATTAAAAATTCTTTGGGTTAGCCAGGCAGCCAGGTATTTGGTAGAAAGCGCTACAGTCAAAATCACACCTGCAACCTTCAATGCCCCCCATCCTTTCACCAGTACGGTCACATCAACCAGCATTCCTACACTGATCAGAAAGAAAGGAATAAACAAGGCATTGCCAACAAAATCTATTCTGTTCATGAGGGGTGAACTGTGCGGAACAAACTTGTTCAGTACCAATCCCGAAAAGAAAGCGCCAATAATTGCTTCAATACCGGCAACTTCTGCCAGGAAGGAAGCCAGGAAAACCATCGCCAAAACGAAAATATATTGAGAAATACTGTCTTCGAAATGCTTAAAGAACCACCTAATGATGTAAGGAAATATACCAAAAACTACCCCAACGAAAACCGCCGCTGAGCCGCCAAGTTGAATCCAAAACGCTGAACTCACCGTGTCTTTTGTCATGCCTGCTATTCCGGCAAGAATGAGTAAGGCAAGGATGTCTGTAATCATTGTCCCTCCTACAGTCATGCTGACCGCTTTATTTTTGATCACTCCGTATTTACTCGCAATTGGATAAGAAACCAAGGTATGGGTTGAAAACATGCTGGCTAACAGCAAAGACGATAAAAATCCATAGCCGAGCAGATAATAGCTTGCTATTGTGCCAACAGTAAGCGGAAATATGAAGGTAAGCATCCCGAAAGTCAGAATCTGCTTACGGTTCTTCTTGAATTCAGCGAGATCGATCTCTAGTCCGGCTAAAAACATGATGTACAACAAACCGACCGTTCCAAAAAGAACAATACTGCTATCTCTTGTTAATAGATTTAATGCATATGGACCAACGATTACGCCGGCAATAATTAATCCGATAATATGCGGGACTTTAATCTTATTAAATAATATAGGGGCGAACAAGATGATAAACAATACCAATGAGAATATAATCACTGGATTTTTAAGTGGCAGCGAAAAGTCCAGGGAAGATAGTAAGATCATGTTCATAATTACTTCGACTTCTCTAAAGTCAGCTCGTAAATGATCTTGCAGTCTTTCTGACTAATCTCTCTTAGGCCATCCATTCTGGTACTATCGATAAAATTCAGATTGGCACTAATTAGCGCTTCTAGGTTTGGCTTTTCATCTACGATTTTAAGGACTTTATTTTTGTAGGAGCCGGTATATACCCTGATTAACACCGGGCCTGAATAAGCTTTGACCACTACCTCTTCGCCATTATAGCTGATATCCCATTGTTCGGTCTTTGTGTCTCCAATTGCTGAGCCGTCGCAACTGGTTTTAGTACAGATCATCTTAGCGACCCATTTACCAGTAATTAAAGGATTATAAGCAGTATCAATCTGAAGGTGAGAACTATCAAGAACGTGTCTGGCAGCATTGAGTTCTTGTTCCCTTAATTTCAAACGTTGTTCCCAAACAAATAGCTGTTGCTCTTTCTTGTTGATTTCCATCTGTTGCTCTTGTAAATTCTTTTCGCGCTCACTTTGGCCGCAACCTTGTAATGAAAGTGCTAGAATAACAATCAGAATTGCCGGTTGCTTCATAAGACATCGCATTTTGTAATGATGAGATTGTTGCTAACTTACAAAAATAGGTGCTAAAAGCAAAGTTAAAGTAATCAAGTTGAGTCTGACTGCTCCCGCCTTGAATGCGCCATGCTCGCGCGTTGGATCCGCCTTTTGTCTAGAGAAAAGGCGGAAATACTGCCCGAGCACTTCTCCTTCGAGGCACACTCACATAAACCAAATCTATAACCCAGGCCGAGTCACGCTCAAGTTATTGCTCCTGCTCCATTCACTCCAACTTCCAACGTAGAGTCGTGGAATTCCAAGGCCAGCATAATCAAACGCCAACAGGGTATGACAAGCGGTTACTCCAGAACCACAGTGAACAATAATGTCATCTATATCCAAATCTCCAACGATGATCTGATACTTTTTTGCAAGATCATCTGCGAACAGGAACAACCCATTAGCATCCAAATTTTCAGTGAAAGGAACATTTATAGCATCGGGGATGTGACCGGCAATCAAATCAATTGGCTCGGTTAACCCTGCAAACCTGTCCGCATCCCTTACGTCGATAATAAGATTTTTAGTGCTTTCTCTTGCAAGTTGCACCTCAGCAATTGTTGCGGTCTTTAGCTGCCACTCTTTGGTTCTCAAATATATCGAGGGCTTGGGGGAGCCTACATCCAATGAGACCGGAAATCCCGCAGCAAGAGCAGCCTGATATCCGCCGTTTATCACTTGAACCTTCTCATGCCCTATTGATCGCAACATCCACCAAAATCTTGCCGCTGCATTAGCGCCATTTTTATCATCATAAAGAATCACATGACTATCCTTGGTAACGCCAAAGGACTCCAATACCTTAAAATAATCGTCGAGCAAGGGAAGGGGATGCCTTCCTCCTTTAGCATAATCATCGATCTTCGCTAAATCAGTATTCAAATCAATGTAAAAGGCGCCCTTTAAATGTTCTGAATCATACCTCGGCCTGGAACCTGCGCTAACATCAAAGAGTATGAACTTAGCTTTATTTAAGGTATTGAACTCCTGAGCATCTATTATTGGTTTCATTTACTTCGTGCTTTAGTTTTTTCACCCAGGCTAACTCTTTACTGGGGGCATTTATTACAGATGACATTACAAACGCAACTTGTCAATGAAATCAGAAACATCCGGATTACTGTAATCTGCTGCACCCACATGTTTAAAAACGACATTTCCAGATTTATCAAGAATAACCGTTGTAGGCATAGCGCCAGAAAAGTACATTACGGGCGTGGCAATTGCAGGTACATAAACAGGCATCCCGAAATCACGCTTTTTCATAAATTCCATCGATGATTCCATTTTGCTGTCTACATCCACCATTAGGAAAACAATGTCATCTTCATTTTTGTATCTCCTGTGTAACCGATCAATGGAGGGCATTTCCGCGATGCAGGGGGGACACCAGGTAGCCCAAAAATTCAGGAATACAACTTTACCTTTCAGATCAGAAAGCCTGATCAATTTCACTTCCTGACTTTTGAAAGCCGCATCTTCAATGCCTGACGGCCTATTGTTTTTATTTATACTGATCGGAATGGCCGGCTGAAATAAGCCAATGTACATTAGCCCTTGAATAAGGCGTCCCTTCAATTCAGGACTAAAAAACATTGCAATAACAAAAGCCGCCATAGCAACGGCACCAATATTAGAAAAACTATACCACCTAGTGTCAGGTTTGCTTTTAAAATGCTTGTTCATAGATGATCGGGTTAATGTGGCAGACTTTCTTTGAAAACTCCATAAACATAAGTTCCTAAAACAGCACCGAAAGCGACTACAATCATCCCCAAATAGCCGTAGCCTATTGCAACGAAGATGGGACCCGGACATGCCCCTGTCAATGCCCAACCCAGTCCAAAAATTATACCTCCAAAGAGGTATTTTCTCCAAGCAGGTTCTTTATCATTAAAAATAATCGGTTCGTCATTAAGGTCCTTGACGCTAAATTTCTTTATCAAATACACCGCTGTAGTACCTAGAAAAACTGCGGTACCTATTATTCCAAACATATGGAACGACTGAAACCGAAACATTTCTTGAATTCTAAACCAGGAGATTGCTTCCGATTTGGTCATTACAATACCGAATAATATCCCTGTAAAAGTGTATTTCAGAAACTTCATAGCTTAAAAGATAATAGGGAAAAGAAGATGGGTCATAATAAGGCCGCCGATAAAAAAGCCGAAAACGGCAATCAATGAGGGGACTTGGAGATTAGATAACCCACTAATCGCATGTCCTGATGTACAACCTCCAGCGTACCGGCTTCCAAAACCTACCATAATACCTCCGAACAATAATAAACTAATCACTTTGAAAGACGAAAGGGATTGCAAACTGAAAAGTTGTTCAGGATTTAGCTGACCATCGAACTTAATCCCTAGATTTTCGAGGTCTTTAATGGTGTCAAAAGAGAGGTTCATAGGTGAATTACTCGCTAAAAAAGTATTAGAAATATAGCCGCCAAGAATTGCTCCCACTAAAAACAGCAGGTTCCATTGTTGTTTGCGCCAATCGAAGTCAAAAAACTTAACGTTCTTGCCTGCTCCAACCAGAGTACATATAGTTTTCAAATTGGAAGAAAAGCCAAAAGATTTCCCAAAGTAAAGCAGCAGGATCATCACCATCGCAATGACAGCCCCGGACGTGTACCAAGGCCAGGGTTGACTTATATATTCTAACATATGATTTAAGTTTTAATCGCGTATTCTGGTTATTGAAACGCTCTATTTCACAACTAATATAACTAATAACGACAACCCAATTTGAGTGCTTTTAACATTCTCTTTATTATCCACGATGTGCTTCAAAGTCTAAGCTCGATAAAGTCCAATTATTTACACTACCATTCTAGAGTTTTAGAACGTCCAGACCTCTATATGAAGTCAAGCAGACACCTAACAGGGGAAAGCCGTAATAGACTAGTAGATCAGTCCTGACGGAGGCCAAAGGCGCTGTAGGAAAGATTGAAATTCAAGTACTTGTGTTCGCCGATGCGGTGAAGGTAAGCTGTAATTTGCGTTATAAATACGGCGATAAGTGTAAAAATAACTATATTTAACTATTAGGGATTTTTCCTTAACCATATATAATTGAACATGAATGAAACGCTCAATGATGCAGTAATTTGGTTTTGCATTGGATTTGCCTTCTTTGTTCTGGAGTTTCTAATTCCTGGCTTCATTCTATTTTTCTTTGGCTTAGGAGCTTGGTTTGTGGCCATTGTATCCCTATTCTTTGATGTCTCCATCAATCTTCAAATCATCTTATTTATTTCCAGTTCCTTACTTACAGTCTTGTTGTTTAGAAAGTGGGTTAAAACGAAACTAGGAATGATAGGTGTGAATTCCAAACAACTCGAAGATGAATTCATTGGAAAGATTGGCCGGGCAGAGACGTCTATTATTCCAGGTTCCAATGGAAAAGTTGACTTTAAAGGAACAAGCTGGGACGCGACATCAAACGATGTCATTTCCGCTGGAGAAAATGTAATGATCACCGAAACCAGAAGTATATTACTCGTTGTTAAATCCCATAAAAGCTTATGACCCCTTCTACGTACATTCTCATTATCTTATCAGTCTTTATCTTTATTGCGTTCCTTTCTACGTTTAAAATCGTACCTCAAAGGTCCGTATTTATTGTAGAACGACTTGGAAAGTATAGTCGCTCACTGGAAGCTGGGTTCCATATCTTAATCCCTTTTATTGACAAGATTGCCTACAAGCAGAACCTGAAGGAGCAGGCGATAGATGTTGCCTCACAAATTTGCATCACCAAAGATAATATCGCAGTAGAGGTTGATGGAATTTTGTATTTACAAGTAATGGATCCACAAAAGGCATCGTACGGTATTGATAATTATCGCTTTGCAGTCATCCAGATTTCACAAACAACTATGCGAAGCGTAATTGGTAAAATGGAACTAGACAAAACCTTTGAGGAAAGAGAAACTGTGAATGCGACCATTGTAGGCGCTGTTGATAAAGCTAGCGAGCCCTGGGGCATAAAGGTTTCAAGGTATGAGGTAAAGAATATTTCTCCTCCACAAAGTATAAGGGACGCAATGGAAAAGCAAATGCGAGCCGAAAGAGAGAAAAGAGCCTTAATTGCGGAATCTGAAGGTGATAAACAGGCGAAGATCAACCGCGCTGAAGGAGATAAGCAAGAAATGATCGCCAGATCTGAAGGAGAAAAAATGCGTAAAATTAATGAAGCCAGCGGTACGGCATCTGAGATAGAAATGGTTGCTATCGCCACAGCAAAAGGAATACTGGAAATTGCGAAATCCATCAATCAAGAGGGTGGAATGAATGCGGTAAATCTGCGTATTGCGGAGCAGTACCTTACTGAATTTGGAAAACTCGCGAAGGTAAATAATACCATGATTGTACCGGCAGATCTCTCCAATATCGCTGGCGTGATCTCTAGTGTAACTTCGGTACTGAATACGACCAATCCAGCAGGAGTTTTTCCGAGAAAGGTGTAAATAAACAACCAAATATTGCACCTGCCAATTAATTCCGATATTTCGAAAGCCGTATATTTGGAATTTACAGGTAACTAAATGGAAAAATCAGCGATTGACAAGATAATGGCACCGGTAAGCCGGTTTATTCATTTGGAATATACCAGTGGGATCGTACTGCTTGTTAGTGTAATAATTGCCATTGTATGGGCTAATTCACCCTATCACGACTTTTACGAGCATCTCTGGCACATCAACTTTTCTGTAGGTTTTGACACCACCGTATTGAGCAAACCATTGCACATTTGGATAAACGACGGCTTAATGGCGGTTTTCTTTTTTGTGATCGGTCTGGAGCTTAAACGTGAATTTATGGAGGGGGAGCTATCTTCCCTTCAAAAGGCGTCGCTTCCGATGGCGGCAGCGTTAGGGGGAATGCTGGTGCCAGCAATCATTTATTATGCGATTAACTTTGGTACCGATGCGGCGCACGGTTGGGGAATCCCTATGGCCACCGATATCGCCTTCGCACTTGCATTATTGTCTATGGCAAGCAACAATATACCATCTTCACTAAAGGTGTTTCTCTCAGCCCTGGCTGTTGCAGACGATCTTGGAGCGGTATTAGTTATTGCTTTTTTTTATACAGCTGAAATTAACTTTACCTCTCTAGCCATCGGCGGGGGCTTTCTTGCCCTGTTAATAATTGGAAACCTCTTAGGTGTAAGAAACAGCTTTTTCTACCTGATCATCGGTCTCGGAGTCTGGATAGGCTTTCTGCTTTCAGGGGTACATGCAACCATCGCTGGGGTGCTTGTTGCTTTTACTATCCCAGCAGTCACCAAAATAAATGAACAAGTATACGCTAGCAATTTGCGCAGGCTTTCGTACGATTTTGAAGTAGACATTCCCGAAAGAGGTAGTTTGATCACCCCAAAGCAAAATAAGACGATACAAAGCGTTAAGACGTTAAGTATGGCAGCTGAAACTCCTTTACAAACGATAGAACATGGACTTCATCCCTGGGTAGCCTTCGGTATTATGCCTTTGTTCGCTTTAGCAAATGCTGGCATTGTAATCAATGCTGATTTCTTTTCGTCCGTAATTAACCCAGTCTCCATTGGTGTAGCTTGTGGATTGATCATTGGTAAGTTTGCTGGCATCCTGTTGTTTTGCTGGATAATGGTAAAATTAGGCTTCGCAAGCCTTCCACATGAGGCGAGTTGGAAACATGTTGCGGGGGTCGCCTTACTTGCAGGAATCGGATTTACAATGTCTTTATTTATCAGCGGCCTTGCTTTTGAAAACCCGTTGTTGATCAATCAGGCGAAATATGGGATCCTGATTGCTTCGATCGCTGCAGGTATTTTAGGCACATTAGTCTTAAGACGGCTTGGCAACTCTAACAAGAAATTCTGATCTTATAATAAAAAAAGCCACTCGATTGAGTGGCTTTTGCGGACCGGACGGGACTCGAACCCGCGACCTCCGCCGTGACAGGGCGGCATTCTAACCAGCTGAACTACCGGTCCGTTTTCCCGTTACTTTCGTTTCGGGATTGCAAATATAGTGCGATTATTTTAATTAGCAACAAATATTTTAAATTAATTGTAAGTCCTTAAGCTACAGAACCATCTTTCATCTTCTCGGCATTTTCAGCGAACTGAAGTGCATCAATTAGTTCCTGTACGCCCCCATCCATCACCCCATTCAGATTATAAAGCGTCAAACCAATGCGATGATCAGTAACCCTTCCTTGCGGATAATTGTAGGTCCGGATCTTCGCAGAACGGTCTCCCGTAGACACCATCGTTTTGCGACGTGCAGCAATATCACCATTCTTCTTTTGTAATTCTATATCATAGAGCTTACTTCGAAGCATCTCCATCGCAATAACCCGGTTACCAAGCTGTGAACGATCCTGCTGACAAACCACAACGATTCCTGAAGGCTTATGTGTTAATTGAACCTTAGTCTCCACCTTATTTACATTCTGTCCCCCTGCTCCACCTGAACGTGAGGTGTGTAACTCAATATCTGCAGGGTTAATGTATAGATCTATCTCCTCTGCCTCTGGAAGAACAGCTACCGAAGCTGCGGACGTATGAACACGACCCTGAGTTTCTGTATCAGGTACGCGCTGTACGCGGTGTACACCGGACTCATACTTTAATTGGCCATAAACGTCCTCTCCAGTCACTTTTAGTATTACCTCTTTATAACCGCCAGCAGTACCTTCTGTAACATCTACTGTTTCAACTCTCCATCCTTTTTGATCAAAAAACCTGCTATACATACGGTAAAGATCTCCGGCAAACAAAGCCGCTTCATCACCTCCAGTACCACCTCTAATCTCAAACACAGCATTTTTAGCATCTTCAGGATCAACCGGGATCAGCATTAAACGAACACGCTCTTCCAGTTCCTCTTGTTGCTTTAACAACATATCAAGCTCCTCTTTAGCCATCTCCCGCATTTCAGAGTCTTTCTCTATACTTAAGATCTCTTTATTTGCATCAATATTACTCATCACATTCTTGTAGACTTTATATTCTTCTACAATTTTACCTAAGTCTTTATATTCTTTATTCAACGCTGCGAAACGCTTCATATCCTGCATAGTATCAGGGTTACTTAGCTGTTCCTCAACATCTTCCCACCGAATTTTGATGGCTTCTAACTTTTCTAACATATCCTTTTCAGAGAAATTAATAAATGTAATATTTATTTGGGGAGCAAAAATACGGCTTTGCCCTAATAGTTTTTGAAATATTTGAGGCTTAAGTCCTTGCCGTCAAACTCCGCGTAACTGCAATGATTGAGCCATTCACCTGTATTTATATACCTAGACCCGTTACCCAGATCCAGCGATATTGGTAAATGCCTGTGACCGAACACAAAATAGTCAAAGTGTTCTCTTTGCAATTGCTCTTTGGCATAAACGGCAAGCCATTCATTTTCGTCGCCCATGAAAACTTCCTCGGAACTGCTTGCAAGTCTACTATGGCTCGACCACCAGTAACCAAATCCAAGCCCAATTCTTGGCGGCACCAAAGAAAACAACCACTGACACACCGGATTTCTGAATATCTTTCTAAGAAACTTATATTTACTATCACCAGGACCTAAGCCATCACCATGATGGATATAGAACTTTTTGCCACTACGTTCGATTAACAGTTCGTCGCTGACAACCTGAATGCCCATTTCTAAAGTAAAATAATCATTAACCCACATATCGTGGTTACCCTTAAAAAAATAAACCTTAATGCCGGCATCAGTCATCTCCGCAAGTTTTCCTTGAAGTCTTACATACCCCTTAGGAACTACCGTATTATACTCATACCAAAAATCGAAAACATCTCCGATAAGAAACAGCTCCCCACAGGTGGGCTCTATGGAATTCAACCAGCGAATTATAAGGTCTTCCCGCTTGCGACTGGCTTCATGAGTAGGAGATCCAAGATGAAAGTCTGAGGCGAAATATAGGTTCTTAGTCATTAATTAACAAATATAAGTAAAATATCAGATCAGAGGATCGTCAGAAGTTCTACAGGTTATATAGTATAATCAACAATAGCTTAATTATTAAAACAAAAGTTCGTAAATTCGCACAAAATTTAAATACATGATTTCTACTGATATAGCCATTATTGGCGCCGGACCCGTAGGTTTATTTGCAATATTTGAAGCTGGTTTACTAAAAATGCGCTGTCATTTAATTGATTACTTACCTCAGGTTGGCGGGCAATTGTCAGAAATCTATCCAAAAAAACCAATTTACGACATACCTGGCTACCCAACTGTTTTAGCACAGGAATTGGTTGAAAACCTAATGGAGCAGGCTAAACCTTTCCACCCTGGTTTTACATTGGGAGAACGTATAGAAGGATTGGAAAAAAGAGGTGAGGCAGATTTTGTGTTAACCACTAACATGGGAACTATCATTGAAGCTAAAGTAGTAGTGATTGCTGGAGGGCTGGGTTGTTTTGAACCCCGCAAACCTGTTGTAGCTGGCCTGGAAACTTTTGAAAATGGAAGGGGTGTCAATTATATGATCCTGGATCCTGAGAAATACCGTGACCAGAAAATGGTGGTCGCCGGTGGTGGTGATTCCGCTTTAGACTGGACGATCTTTTTAGCTGACATTGTGAGTGAACTAACACTGGTCCATCGCAGTGAAAGCTTCCGTGGCGCCCCTGATTCTGTAAACAAAGTGATGGAACTGGCCGCCAGTGGTAAAATCAACCTGATATTAAACAGTAACCTGAACTCAGTATCAGGAGAAGGAAAGCTCGAGACGGTAGAGATCGTTCATAATAAATCTTTAGAGAAAACTGTAGTTGAAGCTGACCATCTTATTCCCTTGTTTGGATTAAGTCCAAAATTAGGACCTATTGAGCAATGGAACTTGAACATTAGCAAAAGTGCTATTGAAGTAAATACAGATGATTATTCAACGAACATTCCCGGTATTTACGCGATAGGTGACATTAACACGTATACTAATAAATTGAAATTGATCCTCTGCGGTTTCCATGAGGCAGCATTAATGAGCCATAGCGCCTATCAATACATGAACCCTGGTGTTAAGTATACAATGAAATATACCACAGTTAATGGAGTTTCTCAATTCTAGTTATGGACGAAAATAATATCCTCATTCAAGTACAAAATTCTGATGGTTCACTAACCGAACTGGAAGCGCCTGTAGACATGGGCTTAAGTTTAATGGAATTTCTAAAGGCCTGTGAGTACGACATCCTTGCTACCTGTGGAGGCATGGCACTTTGTGCGACATGCTGTGTAGACGTTTTGGAAGGTGAAGAAAAGCTTAACGAAATGACAGATGATGAGTATAGTATGCTGGATACGCTGCCAGACCTCTTGCCAAATAGCAGGTTAGCTTGTCAGCTTCAATTAAACCATGCAATGAACGGCTTAGTAGTTAAGCTTCACTAATTTTTAGCGGCTATTGATTTTACAGGGCTGCCGATAGTTTTATACTCTCCGTCACCCTTTAGGATTGCGAGCATCTTTGTGGAGCTTCCAAGCACGGCTTTAGCTGCTGCAAGTTCTTTGTCGTATTGAAAGCCCTGTAAAACCTTTCCTTTTTCGTAATAATAACGGCTTACAATCTGGGTTTCCAATACACGTTTGATCTCCGATTTATAAGTTGTCAGATCTGTTTTTTTAGCTCCAAGCATCTTTTCTTTGAGATCGTCCAAATCAGCCTTAACCGCAGCAAGCTTATTCTCTTTTTCAGCTTCAGATCGTAAATCTGTTAGAAGGCGCTCGATTTGAGAAGAGTAGGAGTAATCTTTTCCTGCTAGTGAGGAAACAAACTCGGTATATTCTGCATCTGTCATCTTAAAACTAGAAGCAGGCGCAATTTCCTTATTTTTCTTTTTATATGCATTCGCAAAGTCAAAGAACAAATTCTTTGTAACGATGGAAGAAGTGATTGGGCTAGGCTTATTCGCGTTTACAAAAACATCTGGATACACTCCATTGCCATCATACACACTTCGTCCTGAACTTGTATTGAACTTACTCATTACTGAATCTGCATACTTTATAGTGTTTCCGCTTGCGTCTTTATGTGCATAATCCAGCGCCTGAATACACCTTCCCGAAGGAGTGAAATATTTCGCTACTGTTACTTTAACTAAGCTATTGTAGGGAAGATTAAACGTTTGCTGTACCAATCCTTTACCATAGCTCCGTTGTCCTACAATTATCGCCCTGTCCAGGTCCTGTAATGAGCCGGCTACTATTTCTGAAGCAGATGCAGAGGAAGCTCCCACAAGCACCACTAATGGCATTTGTGGCAATAAGGGGTCATTATAAGTTTTGTAGGTTATTGTTTTTTGCGGATTCCTCCCCTTTTGAGTAACAACCAAGACGTTTTTATTAACAAAGAGGTTAACAATCTTAACCGCTTCCTGAAGGATGCCACCACCATTGTATCGTAGATCCAGAATCATCCCTTTGGGCTGCTGTTTGCTTAGTACGCTGGCTGCGTCTTTGACTTCCTGAGCAGAATTTTCAAGAAACTTGTCTAAACGAATGTAAGCAAATTGATCTTCTGTCATTCCAGAATAGGTAACATTCGGCTGCCTGATCTCGTCTCTGATAAGCTTTTTAGTAATCACTGCGCCGTCCCTGATCACGACAAGATCTACTGTGGAGCCCTTCGGTCCACGAAGCAATTGACTTATTTGCATCCGATCTTTCCCCTTAACCTCGTTACTGTTTATTTTGACGAGTTGATCTCCTGGTTTAATCCCTTGTTTATCCGCGGGATAACCTTCACTTACCTCATTAACGAATAGCTTACCTTCGATATACAGTGTGCTGGCTCCGATGCCACCATATTGAGTGCTGACATATTTCAGCTTATAGTCCTCAACCTCGGATTCCGGTATATATTCCGTGTATGGATCCAGATTTTCTAGCATAGCATCGATACCGTTTTTCATCAACTCGGAAGGATTGGTTTCTTCGACGTAGTTGATATTGATTTCCTTATATAAAGAGGCAAAAACGTCAATGTTTTTAGATACCTGAAAGAGATCTTCTTTAAAAGACCAGGTGAGGCTTGCGAAAGCAACAAGACAAAAAGCTGAAAGTATTCTAATTTTTTTCATCGTTTAAGATCCGGGTAGAAGTAAACTTAAAAAAAAATGCGGTTAAAAGCAATCAGCTGAATAAGAAAGGGTATTTCGCTTAAATACTACAGACGGTTTCCGTCAGGGTCAGCTAAAGCTTTTTTAATCGTGAATTCTATGTATTCTCTGTCACGCTTTACCAGACCCATAAGTTGTTCTACCAAAAGATCTTCTTTCCCCGGTTCAAAAACAAGATCGACCTGTGCTAAATCCCGGTACTTTCTCAAGAACTTGATCTTAACTTTTTTCCAGGTATCGGTAGTAAGCGCAAAACTTGCCATAGTAGTTGTTTTAATGCAAAAATAGAAAAAATTGTAGGTTACACAATAAAGATCTGCCGGCAGAGACGACAGTTCAGACGGAGACAAAATTATTGAAGTGCAGATGGGCTTCATTAGAATGGCAAACAAATTTTCCCCATGGTGATCGAGGGCAAACCACTTCTGTTTGCAAAGTCGATAGCGTCTCCAACTAGAGTTTCGTTAGCAAGCAATGCGAACAATACCGCTTCTTTCGCATCCGGGATAATCCCTAATACATCAGTCGATGCAAAACTAATCTCAGGAAGATCAGATTTCAAGTGTGCTATCAGCAATTTATTATTAATACCGCCGCCACTATAATAGACGGTCACAGGCGCATCGCTTTTAATACATAGCTTGATAGAATTAGCAATCACAGCAGCAGTTAACTTGTTCAAGGTAGCAAGCACATCCTGAAAAGGGATATTTTGAGTATCCGAATTCACTTGAGCGGAAGCAAGGAAATGCAAGTTAAACAACTCGGGCCCTGTTGTCTTAGGAAATGGAAGTTTGAAGAACTCAGCTTCCAACATTCTATCCAGTAATTTAAGATTCACCTCGCCCTCAGCCGCTATTAACCCGTCTACATCATACTGCATGCCTTCAAAATTAGCTTGAACAAATTGGTCCATAATGGTATTTCCCGGACCAACGTCCGTAGAAAAAATACTTGCAGCATCTGCATCACCAGGCAAATAAGTAAGGTTGGCGATACCCCCGATATTAAGCATAATTCGAATCTCCTCAGGTTGTGAAAAATACAAGTAATCTCCGTAAACAGCTAATGGAGCCCCCTCACCGCCAGCAGCAAGATGCTTTTGCCTGAAATCTGCAATGGTGATAATGCCTGTTTTAACCGCAATATGATCTCCGTCCCCAATTTGAAGCGTTGCATTCGGATAACCGCCCATATTATGCAATGACTTAGGAGCATGGAAGATCGTCTGCCCATGACTAGCAATTAAATCCACTTCTGAAGG
This sequence comes from Pedobacter sp., assembly GCF_037719805.1. Classification (GTDB taxonomy): domain Bacteria; phylum Bacteroidota; class Bacteroidia; order Sphingobacteriales; family Sphingobacteriaceae; genus Pedobacter. The sequence continues at coordinate 184,342 of NZ_JBBJLZ010000001.1, forward strand.
CTTGATGCCCCATTCCTCTAGTAAGTTTAAAATCATTTCAGCATGCAGTAGGCCTACCCTTTCGTTCATCACTGCGATCATTTGAAGGTCAACCAGGGCTTTAGAAAAGATGGCTTTGAGGTCCTTCTTGAAATCGTCGCCATAAGGAACAGTTTGGAACTTCAATATATCGAGCTCGGTATGAAGCCCCCAGCCCTTAATCTTACACAGCGCAACATCAAGGCCATCAAGTGAAGTACCTGACATCAGTCCGATAATCATCCGCTCCTCTTTTTCTAATATCTTATAAAAGTTCCTCCAGTTGTTGTTCATAATCTTTAATAATCAAAAATAGGGAATTTAGCCCACATCAAATATGATAGCTGATAAAACCCTAATAATCAACGCACAACAGACATATAATTATATTAAAAAGAAATAAATACTTTTTAAATTAGTTGGTAAAGTGAGCACAGGCGGCTATATTTACTGCTCCGTCAACCTTTAACAACATTTAAATGGCAAGATTAAATCTCCTTGAGGAAACCCGTTTTGAGAAACTCCCTGTTTCTGTCTTCGAAAATCAAACAAAGGCTTCTCTTAATGTAGCGCATCGCATTGGGAACATCATAAAGTCTAAACAGCAAAAGAATGAAATGGCTGTTTTAGGCCTGGCAACAGGTGCTACGCCAATTTCTGTTTATGCAGAACTGGTTAGGATGCATAAAGAAGAAGGACTAAGCTTTAAAAATGTGATAACATTCAATTTAGATGAATATTATCCTATGCAACCGGATGCTGCCCAGAGCTATGTATCGTTTATGAACGAAAATCTTTTTAATCATCTGGATATAGATAAAGCGAATGTAAACATCCCGGATGGAACGTTGAAATTAGAAGACATACCTGCATTTTGTTTAGCCTACGAGAAAAAGATTGGGGAATTAGGAGGCTTGGACATACAGATATTAGGTATTGGTCGTACTGGCCACATTGGCTTTAACGAGCCTGGATCCGCTCCGAACTCTGGTACCAGGTTAGTAACCCTGGACGATCTAACAAGAAGGGATGCTGCCAGAGACTTTGGTGGAAAGACTTTCGTTCCAACAAAAGCAATTACGATGGGAATAGGAACGATTTTCAAAGCGAGAGAAATCATATTGATGGCCTGGAATAGAAAGAAGGCATCCATCATCAAGAAAGCAGTGGAAGGGGAAATATCCAGTGAAGTCCCAGCCACTTACCTCCAGTTGTCTCAAAATGTTGAATTTATTTTGGATCAGGATGCAGCATCATTGCTTACCAGGTTCGACACCCCATGGCTTGTGAAAGATTGCGTTTGGGATGAAGTACTAACCAGAAAAGCTGTATTGTGGTTGGCGAACTCTTTAAGTAAGCCTGTATTGAAACTTACAGAGGACGACTATAATAACCACGGGATGGCACAACTAGCCTTGGATAATGGGCCTGTCTACAACATTAACATTCACATTTTTAACAAACTACAACATACTATTACCGGCTGGCCAGGTGGAAAGCCGGATGCGGATGACTCTCAAAGACCGGAAAGGGCCGAACCTTCCAAAAAAAGGACTTTGATTTTTTCACCACATCCAGATGATGACGTCATTTCCATGGGAGGCACTTTTATTCGTTTGGTAGATCAACAACATGACGTCCATGTTGCTTATCAAACATCGGGTAATACCGCAGTTTGGGACGATGACGCTTTGCGTTTTGTAGAATTTAGCATCGACTTCTCTGAAAAAATGGGCTTTACAAACGTGGAACTAACAACGCTTTATCAAAGTATGCGTGGTTTTATGGAACAAAAACTTCCCAACCAAATCGATACTCCGGAGATACAAACTGTTAAAGGCTTAGTAAGAAAAGGAGAAGCGATGGCCGGTGCACGTTTCTGCGGTCTTGAAGATAATCACATTCATTTTATGGCACTGCCTTTCTATGAAAGTGGTAAAAATCAGAAGAACCCCGTAACGGACCTGGATGTACAGCTTACTATGGATTTATTGCAAAAAATAAAGCCACATCAGGTATTTGCAGCCGGAGATTTTGAAGATCCACATGGAACCCACATTGTTTGTTTTAATATCGTTATCGAAGCGCTGAAAAGACTTGCGAAAACGGAAACTTGGGTTGCTGACTGTTGGGTTTGGATGTACCGTGGCGCCTGGAAAGAGTTTGAAACACACGAGATCGAAATGGCAGTTCCTTTAAGCCCGCAAGAGGTAGAAAGAAAAAAATACGCTATATTCAAGCATCAGTCGCAAAAAGACAGGGCAGTATTTCCTGGAGACGATGCCAGAGAGTTTTGGAAGAGGGCTGAGGATAGGAATAGAGAAACCGCAGAATCTTATGACAAACTTGGACTTGCAGAATATGAAGCGATGGAAGCTTTTGTTCGCTACAAGTTTTAGTACTTATCAACCAGATTAACATCACATGGCTACAAATTACCCTCAAACGGAAGCCCCTGCTCGTTTGCTTTCACTGGACTTTTTTAGAGGCGCCACTGTTGCTGCCATGATTTTAGTGAATAACCCGGGTGACTGGGGAAACATTTATTCACCATTAGAACACGCGGAGTGGAATGGCTGTACCCCAACTGATCTAATATTCCCATCCTTCTTGTTCATTGTTGGCGTATCTATCGCCTATGCTATGAGCAGTAAAAAAGCGGATCCCAACTTACACGCCTCAACCTTATGGAAAGCTTTTCGAAGAGCGTTAATTTTATTTGGATTAGGGCTCTTCTTATCACTGTTTCCCAAAATATTCACCGCTCCAATGGAGGCCTTGGAACATGTCAGAATCCCAGGCGTCTTACAACGAATAGCATTGGTTTTCTTTTTTGCCTCAGTAATATTTTTGAAAACCTCCGAAAAGAATATATTTAGATTGATCATCGTCCTCTTGGGGTTCTATTGGGCACTGATGACGTTTGTACCAGTTCCCGGTGTCGGCGCCGCCAATTTAGAGAAAGAAACAAACCTTGGTGCCTGGATTGATAGATTAGTCTTAAGTGAAGCCCATCTTTGGAAATCTTCAAAGACTTGGGATCCGGAAGGCATTCTCGGAACAATTCCAGCAATCGCTACTGGACTGGTTGGCGTTTTAGCAGGCGCCTATTTAAAACGAAAGGACCGTGATCCGGCAGCAAAGGTCAGCTGGCTTTTTTGCACAGGGCTTGTTGCCACCGGGCTGGGTTTATTATGGGGACTACAGTTCCCAATTAACAAGGCATTATGGACCAGTTCTTTCGTGCTGTATGCAGGCGGCATTGCAACAATGATCTTGGCATGTTGTTATTGGGTCATCGATGTGCAGCAGTATACCAGGTTCACCAAGCCCTTTGTTGTATATGGCGTCAATGCCATCACCGTGTTCTTTGTCTCAGGGTTGCTGCCAAGAATCATGAACATGCTCTCCTGGGAGGCAGCCGATGGATCTGCATGGAACTTAAATACCTATTTATTTTCAGGATTTCAGAGCAACCTGTCGCCACTTAATGCTTCACTTGCCTGGGCAGTATCATTCGTCCTTTTCTGGCTTCTGATTCTCTGGGTGATGTACAATAAAAGAATCATTATAAAGGTTTAGCTAACGCTGAATACCCACTGGACCACTGGGGTCGCTTTCATTTTTAAGACGGTCTAACGCAGTAATAAGATAGTTATAGCGCTTCCCTTTCTCTGCATTTGTGTCTATAAATGAGGTAAAGTCTTCGAAGCTGATTTTTAAGATGTTTTTAGGGTTCAGGATTTGTATTTCCTCACCCTCGTCAAAACGGTAGATTACATAACCCGATGCAGTCTCCCCATCCTGCGCTTTAAGAGGCTTGATCCATTTCAAATGAACACCGTCAGCCATCGCCTCTGCAGAAAACTGTTGGGGCGCATTAGGCATTACACCATCCAGCCAGGGCATTTGCGGGGGCAAAGCAGGGTATTTGTACAAATCGTTTTTTAACGAGTCGCCAACGGCTCGTGCTACAGTCGAAAATGACTTAGAACTAAAGTATACACTTCCCTGAACTCGTGAATTTTGTCGAATATATCGCACTTGATCCGGTATTTGACCAGGAATGCTCCAGGCGGCCTCAGATCGTTGATTTACCAAATAGGCTGCCTGACCAATGTAAAGGTGCCTTCCAAACGTATTGTTGCTCCACCAATCTACGAGCGTTCCAAAAGGGGCAACGCGGCGGGAAAAACTAAAATAGATTTGTGGATTAATGTAATCTACCCAACCTTCTTGTACCCATTTCCTCGAGTCTGCAAATAGCTCCGCATAGTTTGATAAACCGCTGGTAGCTGATCCAAGGGTATCTTCAGACTTATTTCTCCATATCCCGAACGGACTTACCCCAAACTTTACGTAGTTTTTGTAAAAATGAACGCTGTCATTTAATTTCTTAATAAGCAGGTTTACATTGTTCCTTCTCCAGTCGTTGATATTTGTAAAACCATCCGAATACTTACTAAAAGTTGTGGCATCATTTATCCGCTGACCTTCCACTTTATAGGGATAAAAATAATCGTCAAAATGAATACCGTCAACGTCATAACCTTTGACGACGTCAAGAATCACCTGAACAATATATTCCCTCACTTCTGGTATGCCTGGATCGAATTGCTTCTTACCTGCATAACTAAAAAACCATTCCGGGCGCTGTTTGGTCATATGGCTTGGATGAGTAATGGCACCAGCGCTGGTGGTAGCTCTATATGGGTTAAACCAGGCATGAAGCTCCATGCCTCTAAAGTGAGCTTCCTTTATCGCAAATTCTAAAGGATCATATCCGGGAGCAGGACTAAGCCCTTGTCTACCCATTAACCATTGGCTCCAGGGCTCTCGTGATTTGGCATAAAAAGAATCGGCAGATGGGCGGACTTGTAGCATTATCGCATTCATACCTTGCGCTTTATGCCTTTCAAGCAATCCAATTAACTCTTGCTGCTGTTGGTCCGCACTAAGCCCAGGTTTAGATGGCCAGTCAATATTAGATACTGTAGCAACCCAAACCCCTCTAAACTCTCTTTTTGGAGCAATTTTTGAGGTATTCTGCGCAAGAATCGGTAACGGTATAATTAGACATAATAAAAGCCAATAGATGCTGGTTTTAAGCATTTTTAATTACTGTATTTAATATAAAAATTGGTTTCAGTTGTGTGGTCATGTATACATTTTAGTTACAGACTTCAGCAAGTAAACGATTTTTTTCAAAGTCTCATATAAAAACTGTGTTTTTTTTACCTTTTAAACATATTTTATCTATGTTCGCGCTTTACTTAAAACGAAAAGATTTTAATAATGAATGACAAGGCTGAGTTAGTAAATAAGGGTGACCGCAATAAGATCTATTTTCTTATTGTAGTTATTGCTGCATTACTAGGCACTAATGCTTACCTTTTTTTAAAAGACAAACATGAAAGCCAGCGTTTTGTCAACGTGAACACCGAAAAAGACCGTTTGGAGCTTGAGGTAGAAAAGATCGAGGTGGAACTGGATAAAGTAAATTCATTAAATGTATCTCTAAATAATAAACTTATATCCGAGCAAAAGCTAGCTCGGGAAAAGATAGCTCAACTTAAGCAAGCACTTCAAAAGGGCACATTAACTCAGGAAGAACTCACTAACGCACAAAACCAGGTAAGAGAACTTAGAGAGTTCCTTCAAACTTATAATGAAGACATCTTGAAACTTAAGAGAGAAAACTATGATCTTAAGTCGGAGATGGATAGCATGGAGTCATCCGCTGTTAAAGCGAATCAGGAGGCGGAAGCACTTACAAAGCAAAATGAAGAACTTAACGCCAGAATAAAAACAAGCGCTGCATTAAAGGCATCAACAGTAAGTATAACCGCCTTTAAAGTCAAAAGCAATGGCAAAAGCATCAAAGTAACAAAAGCGAATACTGCTAAAAAGCTTACCGTTACCTTCGAGATCATACCTAACCAACTCGCGGATAAAGACTATCATAAAATATATCTAAGAATATTTAACCCCTCCGGTAATCTCCTCGCAGACGAATCAAATATGTTCGAAGCAGATGGTCAGGAAATGCAATTTACAAGCTCAACGTCCATTTCTTTCAATGATGATAACACAGCTTATAAAATGGATTGGATAAACCCCGCAACGTTTGTTAAAGGTGTATATTCTGTTATATTATATGCCGACGGACATACAATGGGCCGCGCTTCAATCGATTTAAGATAGAGGAAAGGTCAAGTAAAATGTGGTGCCTACATTGAGGAAAGATTTAAATGAAATGGACCCACCCGCATTTTCTACTGCCTGCTTCACAAATGCCAATCCAAGGCCGGTTCCAGATGACTTTGTAGTAAAATTAGGTACGAAGATCTTAGTCCGAAGCTGTTCATCTATTCCCTTTCCATTGTCCTCCACTTCTATATAAACTTGCTTTCTGTCATTAACTATTGTAATCTTAATTAAAGACTTTTGATTGTCTTTTGATGCTTCAATGGAATTTTTCAAAAGGTTATTAAATACACGAAGCAGCTGGTCTTTATCCCCCTGAATGCTAAGCTCCCCCCTGGCGTGGTTCAAAATATAAATCTCGACCTGCTCAAAGCTAGTGAACACATTCCCCGCCTGATTTATAATTGGAAGCAGGGAAAGCTTTTCTAATTTTGTATCAGGCATCTTTGCGAAGTTTGAAAATTCTGAAGCGATAGTTGATAAGCTATCAATTTGTTCAATGAAAGACTTATTAAAGCGCTCAAACTTTGACTCGAAATTGGGATCCTTTTCTTTCCAAGACTTTTCTAATAGCTGGACACCCAGCTTAAGAGGTGTTAAAGGGTTCTTTATTTCGTGTGCAACTTGTTTCGCCATCTCCCGCCATGCACTCTCGCGCTCAGATCTCGCTAACTTACTCGCACTTTCTTCTAATGCTGCTATCATTTTATTATACTCACGAATCAATGAGCCAATTTCATCATGTCTCGACCACTGAATCGGCTGGTTCTTTTGCCCTAGTTTCGTTTTACGGATGCTTTCCTGGATGAACGTAAGCGGACTGGTAATCTGATTTGCAAGAAAAACAGCAAGAATACCAATCCCTACAAACACTAAAGCGTAAATGTTAATTAGGGTATTAATGAAAATTCCAATCTTACTCTGATAATCAGCTTCATTTGCATAGTATGGAACTGCTATGTAACCTACAGTCTGGTTTTGCGCATCTCGAATAGGCGCATATGCTGCAGAGTATGTAAAAGAGCCGATCTTCTCACCAGCATTGACATATTCTGATTTCTGAAGCTTACTAAGATTAATAAAAGCCAGGGCTCCCATTCTTTTGCTAATTATACCGAGATCAAACATTTTAGGCAAGGAAGTATAGATAAGCATCCCATTCGTATCAAATAGATTGAGATAAGCGGCATTAATGTCTGCAAATTGGTTGAAGTCATTAATTGAGTTATCTGAAACACGTGGAATGCCACTAACTGCAATCTGCTTTTCGTAAGACTGTTGAACCTTTCTTATTTTGTCCTTAATAAAATCGTCCTGCTGTATCCGATACTCTTTGCTTATATAAAAGTAAGTTGCCCATCCTACAATCAATAATGTCGCTACCACAGACAGAACAATGGACAACTGAATCCTCGTTTTATAAAGTATCTTGTTGGCATTTATCATAAGAGATCTGTTGATATTAAACCAACCGCCCCAACTCTCATCGATATTTTTTAAAAGCCAGATCATAGTGTACAATATGACAGAGAATATAATAAATACTAAAAAGAAAAATGACAAGGTTGCCAAAAGCATGATACTGGAAACGTTTTCCTTGCTAATCACAACTAGTTTCGACTTTACCGGAGAATAGACAAGGTGCGAATAGTAAGAGGTATCACTATAAAAGAATGATTTTGCCTGCTTCAGGCTATATTCAGCGCTCGATATCTTGTAGGTATATTTCCCAGACTGACTTTCCAACTTTCCGTCTTTATAAAAAGCAATTGAGTAGTTGTTATAGTCATTGTCATTCTTAATTAACTGATCCACAAGTATCCCGGGAAGCTGACCTTTATAGTTATAAGATTGCGATTTAAGTTCTATAACTAATGTCCCTAGATTTCTCCCAGCCTCATAAATCGGAATAATTCCGAAATAATTTTGAAAGCCGAAAGTATCATTGAGACGATAAAAGAAGTTTGATTCCGAAATCTTAATCGAGCCAGCCTGTACAAGCTTTTTAAAGTAAGAAAGTGGTAGCGTCTTCTGTACAGCTGTCGACGAATCAAGGCTGTTATAAACAAAAATATTGTATTCAAAGCGGGGTAAAAAATCATCAAGATACTGCTTCTCAATGTTTTTTGTAAGCCCAAAAACGCTATTTAGCGCAGGCTGCTTGTAATAGTTGATTACAAAGTTATTAGACAATATGCCATTCTCTAAATTCTCAATAGTACTGATCACAGAGATGTCATCGGGTTCAATGAGTTTTTGACCAATTGCAATCCTGTTTGTTCTTTCTTTGTCGTCAATAAATTGCTGATACTTAAGAGAGGATATAGTCGCGAGACAAAAAAACAATGCGGCAAATACACTTATTGAGAACTTGTTTTCTCTGATATAAAAGTTCCATCCAATGATAAATACGAACAAGGCGTATAGAACAAAGTAACTTGTAAATCCGGCTTGAAGTCTAAACAGAAAATAAGCCAGAAAAACTGAAAAGAATAACAATAGGCGCTCTCTGTTCGTTACATTAAGCTGCAAAGAAACCTGCATAAAAACACTTGCAATGATATAGATATTGAACCATACAAGACACAGGATAATTATACTAATCCAGCTGATCCAACCCAGGTTAATAACATCAGTAATGTCAAAATCAATCTTTGAATTCTCGATAAGCCCTAAAAATATCTGGTCAAACAGAAAAGCCAGGAGACCAAAAATAATTAGCAGTATAAATTGAAAGATCAATCCTCCAATTTTAGTTCGCGACAGCCAGTCAGGAATGGTATACTTACTAGCATAAGTAAATATAAAAAGCACTACCCAGGATATTGCAATCACGTTAAGTAACAGATCCCCCAATGATGGCAGGAAGAAACTTTCCGCATACACACTGGGATCAAATATCGCTAGTTCGAACTGCTGATTAAACCAACCATATTCAAGATCAGTTATTCTGATCGTCAAAAAGAACAAAGCAATCAGTGCGGTTGCCGGAAGCAGGTTTCCACGCTTGGCAAGCCAGGAACAAAATGAATTAAAAAACAAGCAGAAACTGAAAAGGCCGATTACCCACAGCCAAATCTCGACGCTGGCATAAATACTCTTCGAGTATCCTTGTTTAAGTTTTACTTCAAAAAGAACTTTGCCATTTAAGTTGACAATAGGATGAACCTCATAGTCAGAAAAAGTAGCCCTTGTAAGCGAATTGTTGTTGAGGAGATACTTAGAAATACCATTTTCCAGGTATTGGTTTTGTATGGCATACTTGGTTTCAACCTGAATCAAAAACAAGATAGTCTCGTCCTCAATCGTCTTCTTGATCACCTCATACCAGCCGTTACTAAACTGTAAAAACGATGAACCTTCCCTAATTAGGTCTGGATTTGATGGAATGGCCCTAATTGAGCTCCAGTACACCAGCTCACTACCCTTATAAGTAAGAAGATTTACACCCTGGTCGCGATACCTTGCAACGAACGCAAGCCCTAGTTCTTCATTTTCATGAAAAAGTCTTGCATTTTTTAGCTCCTCTTTATTAGAAAGAAACTCGTAAACCTTCCGTTCTTTTTGAGCCAGGCTGGATTGAAGACTTGCGGCTTCATGCCGGAGGAGCTCCTTTTTAGTAATGGAGTGCCTTAATGAAACAGCTGTAACAATGCAGCAGGCGCCCAATATCAATAAAAGAAATCTTATTTTGCTCCCTATACTCACGCCGCTATGTTTAAACTGCCGCTAACTTTATTAAACTGCAGCTGTAGTCGCTGACCTTGTAGGCATTGTTCTGTTAAGTTTCTTCACGAGACCTTGTAAGACGTTCCCTGGCCCCACTTCAACAAACTCAGAAGCGCCATCTGCAATCATCTGCTCTATCGCTTGTGTCCACCTTACTGCGCCAGTGAGTTGTGTAATCAGGTTTTCTTTGATCTTTTTAGGGTCAGTGTTTGCTTGCGGAAACACATTCTGATAAATTGGACAGATCGGTGGCAAAACCGAAACTTCTTCAATCGCTTTTTGAAGCTCAACCCTTGCCGGCTCCATCAACGGCGAATGGAATGCACCACCTACGTTTAGCTTTAGTGCTCTCTTTGCACCAGCAGCGGTCAGTTGCTCACAAGCAATGTCTACACCAGCGATGCTTCCAGAGATCACAATCTGACCTGGACAATTGTAGTTGGCAGCAACTACAACCTCTTCAATTCCGGCGCAGATATCTTCAACGATATTATCTGAAAGCCCAAGGATGGCAGCCATAGTTGATGGCTGTATTTCACATGCTTTTTGCATGGCATTAGCACGCGCAATCACTAGCCTTAAACCGTCTTCGAATGACAGTGCCGAAGCCGCTACCAAGGCAGAAAACTCCCCTAGAGAATGGCCAGCCACCATGTCGGGTTTAAAATCGTCTCCAAGTGTCTTAGCTAAGATCACTGAATGCAAAAATATAGCTGGTTGCGTTACTTTGGTCTCTTTAAGTTCTTCCTCGGTTCCAGAGAACATAATGTCGCTGATCCTAAAACCAATGATTTCATTGGCCTGCTCAAAAAGCTCTTTAGCAATTGGGTTCTCATACAACTCTTTTCCCATCCCTGAGAACTGAGCGCCTTGTCCTGGAAATATATACGCTGTCATAATTTCTTATTGTTAATGTAGGTTGGCTGTAATCAGTCTCAAGAATTCAGCCCTCGTTTTATCCTTCGCAAACTCACCGGTGAAAGCAGAAGTTGTAGTTACTGAATTTTGCTTCTGTATGCCTCGCATCGCCATGCAAAGATGTTTACACTCGATCACAACAGCCACACCAGCAGGCTGCAATGTATCCTGAATGCAATCCCTGATCTCATTAGTGAGACGTTCCTGTACTTGTAAGCGTCTGGAAAAAGCATCTACCACCCGTGGAATTTTACTTAAACCCACTATATGACCGTTTGGAATGTAAGCAATGTGTGCCTTTCCAAAAAACGGAAGCATATGGTGTTCACACATAGAATAAACTTCTATATCTTTAACAACCACCATTTGACTATAGTCTTCCTTAAACATCGCACTACGAAGAATTTCAGCAGGGTTTAGGTCATAACCGTGCGTTAGATACTGCAATGCCTTTGCTACACGTTCTGGTGTCTTCAAAAGGCCTTCTCTTTCGGGATCTTCTCCAAGTTGACCTAAAATATCTTTATAGTGATGAGCTATGGATTCCGTTTTGGTTTCGTTAAAACGGTCTATCTTAATATAGCCGTTTTCCTCATCGTCTAAATGTTCTATTGAATTCATATACGCTTAGTTAACCGAAGTACTCTACAAAATTATTCTCAGTCTCATAAATTTTGATAGAGTGCAGTTGCGCACCTGACTCTGCAATCAAAGGGTTTAATTCGTTCCAAACTGCAATAGCAAGATTCTCTGTAGAAGCAAGTTTACCACTCATAAAATCAACGTCAAGATTTAGATTTTTGTGGTCAATTTTGTCTACAACAGCAGTGTTCATAATGTCTTTAAGCCATTTTAGATCGACTAAGAATCCAGTTTCCGGATTAATCTCCCCTTTAACGGTTACATAAAGCTGGTAGTTGTGCCCATGCCAATTGGGATTCGCACACTTGCCAAATACTGCTGTGTTTTCTTCCTCTGTCCAATCTGGTCGTGACAACTTATGGGCGGCATTGAAGGATGCCTTTCTTGTTATATATATCATGGCAGGTTATATTATGGACAAACTTAGATAAAAGTTTGTTAAATTCATGCCCTTAAGGTATTCCATCGATGAAAATCCTCCTTGTTGCCGCAACCCGCGCAGAAATAACAACGCTTACAGAAAAGTTTAATCTACCCGACGAAAACTTTGTTGCTTCTGATGACTTTGATGTACTGATTACAGGCGTGGGGATGGTAGCAACAGCTTTTGCGCTCGGACAGAGACTTTCCAATGCTTACAATCTTGTTTTGAATCTTGGTATTGCAGGCAGCTTTGATCCTACAGTTCCCCTTGGAACAGTGCTTAATATATATTCTGATGAATTTGCAGAGCTCGGTGCAGAAAACAACGATCAGTTTTTGACGATTGAAGAGCTCGGATTTGGAAAAGGAAACTTCAATGCATCCAATAATTTGCTAAATGATCACCTTAAAAGTTTAAAGAAAGTGAAGGGAATCACTGTGAACAAAGTTCATGGTAATGCTACTAGTATTAAGGAAATTGTTAATCGCCTAAATCCAACCACAGAGAGTATGGAGGGTGCCGCTGTTCTCTATTGCTGTGAGCAGCTTGCAATTCCTTGCCTTCAGATAAGAAGCATTTCCAATTATGTCGAACCACGAAATAAAGAGAAATGGCAAATAGCACTTGCCATATCAAACTTGAACAAATGGGCAATTGACTTTTTGACAAATACGTAACTAAGCAGTTTTCCTTTTGTAACTACCTTTAGCCCATGAAACTTACGCTTGGCTTCTCCCCATGTCCAAATGACACCTTTATTTTCGATGCACTAATCCATCATAAAATTGATACGGAAGGATTAGAATTTGAAGTTTTTTTTGATGACGTAGAAACACTTAACAAAAAGGCCTTTAATGCCGAACTTGACATCACCAAGCTAAGCTTTCATGCTTATGCTTATGTACACGAACAATACGTGCTTCTCGATGCAGGCAGCGCCCTGGGATTCGGAGTAGGGCCCCTGCTCATTTGCAAAAACCAGGATATAGCTAATGACCTTAGTCCGGAACTCCTGGTTGGAATTCCAGGGGAATATACAACAGCTAATTTTCTTCTTGGCATTGCTTATCCTCAACTAGGGAATAAACAGGTATTATTATTCTCAGACATTGAGTCTTTTTTACTGGAAGATAAAATAGATATAGGATTGATAATTCATGAAAACCGGTTCACCTACGAAGAAAAAGGTTTACATAAAATTATGGACCTGGGCAGTTACTGGGAAACATTAACGGGTAACCCCATTCCATTGGGTGGAATAGTAATAAACAGATCTTTGGACGCAGAGGTTCAAAATAAAGTAAACCGACTTCTTAGGAAGTCAGTAGAATACGCATTTGCCAACCCCAAATCTGGCTTAGATTTCATTAAAAGTCACGCTCAGGAAATGAGTGAAGAAGTAATGTATAAACATATTGATTTATACGTGAATAATTATTCGATTGACTTAGGCACAGAAGGAAAAGAGGCGATTAAAGTATTGTTTAAAATGGCTGAAGAAAAGGGTATCATTACTCCTCTAAAAAAGGATATTTTTATCAGCCCTTTCTCTTAATTACAAGGCCCGTCCGGAATCTCTTTTGTAATTTTTAAGACTTTTGTTACGACCATAGTGGAGTCGAAGTCAGCCGAAACCATCAAACTATCTGACTTGATCATGTGGCATTCAACTTCAATATAAACGGGTTCGTAAGGCTTTTCAAAATTGAAATTACTGTACGAAAGCTCCAGGGTTTTGGCGCTGTCCGCAACCCAGTACTCTTTACCTTCCTCACAGTCTGTAAAAGATTTAATCTCCGGACCAAAGCTGTATAGCCCTTTCAAAGTCTTTGATTCATTTTTGTTTTCCTCAACCTCATTACGATTACAGGCAGTTACCATTAACATCACGGCAAAAGCTAAAATGACTGATTTCCTAAAAAGGTTCATACGCTATAGTTCTTGATTTAAATGGTTAATTTCTTTAACGCTTAGATTGGAAGACAAAGCTGATGCCACAAACGAAAACACGGTTACGGTTAAAAATACGAGCACAAAGTCTGTCCATCTGAAGCCCACCGGATATGCATTGGAGATCATCAGGTTTTCTTGAGACATCTTAAACAGTCCAAACTTTTGTTGAATAAGGCAAAAGATGAAGCCCGCTAACAATCCAAATATGCATCCGGTCATCGTGATCATCATCCCTTCTAACAAAAATATGCGTTTGATTAGTTTCTTTCCTGCGCCTAAACTGCTTAAAATGGCGATATCCTTCAACTTATCAATCACTAACATAGTTAAAGAGCCAATTATATTAAAAATAGCAATAATTAAAATGAATGTCAAAATAATATAAACAGCCCATTTTTCGCTTCCTAAGATATTATAGAGGACCTTATTTTGCTGGATGCGATCCTTGACATCGAACTGGTCTCCAATCTTCTCTTCTATTTCATCTTTAAAATCGGCAGCATTAACTCCTGCCTTCAGGTTAATTTCTACGGAGGAGATGTTATAAGGCTCACCCAAGAGTTCCCGTGCAAATTTCAAAGGTACGATGGCTATGTTATCAAAATCCTGCTGTACTTCAAATACACCTGAAACAGGGATCGATAAAATAGTAAAATCATCGGCCGGGTTAATAGAACTAGCATTGGACCCTTTCTTCGGCGAAAAAACCTGTAGCTGGTTAAAGGGATCGGTGATATTCACCATAAGATAGGTTTGTATAGCGGAGCCCAGGATCGCAAAATTGCCGGTATTGTTCTTTAGCATAAATTTGCCTTCCACAGTAATGCTGTCCAGACTCTTATTCTTCAAATACTGGTCGCTTACGCCTTTGATTAAACCAACCGATTGTTTATCATTATACCTCAGCAACGCATTCTCTGAAAGCACTTCAGAATAGGAATAGACGTCTTTGTTCTTTTTAAGGGAAGTGAAATAGCTGGAATTGGGAGCGAATGTCTTACCCACTTTTGGTGAGATCACAATTTGTGGTGTAATCGTATTGAACATCTTTAACACCACCTCTCCAAAACCATTAAATACCGATAGGATAATAATTAATGCAGCACTTCCTACAAATACACCCACGGCAGATATCAGAGATATGATATTAATCGCATTAGTTGATTTTTTTGCGAAAAGATACCGATGGGCGATATAGAAGGGAGTATTCAACTGCTGTTTTATTTATTATTGTAAAAAAGGGTTATGTAGCTTTTCAAAACCGATGGTGGTCGAAGGCCCATGGCCGGGGAAAACCTCACAGTCATCCGGCAATATAAACAAGTTATTTTTGATGCTGCTGATCAATTGTGAATGATTTCCGCCGGGCAAGTCTGTTCTACCGATACTGTTGTAAAATAACACATCCCCCCCTATTAAAAAATTATCTTCAGCTGCATAAAAGCACAAATGAGCAGGGGAATGTCCCGGTGCAAAAATCAATTGCAAAGTACTGGAACCAAAGCTAACCGTTCCATTTTCCGGCAAGAAAAACTCCGGCTCCGGAGATAGTTCATAATTTAAGCCCATTTGCGGTACGTATCCTGGTATTGACTGCAATACAATTAACTCGCCCTTATGAAACTGAGGCTTTAAGGCCCAATTGTCAAACACAAATTTGTTACCAAAAACGTGATCATAGTGGCAGTGAGTATTCAGCAATAGTACAGGGTTCAAACCGTTCTCCTTAATAGCGTTGTAAAATTCATTTTGCTCGTCCGAATCATACATGCCAGGATCTATAATTACACAATCATTTGTCTCATCGAACAAAATATAAGTGTTTTCTCTGACAGGATTAAATGTAAATTTTTTAAGTTTTATCATACGACTAATTGTTCCACTTGAAAGTACTGATCATCCTGTCTAAATCCTGTTTTATAAAAGCAACAACCGGTTGTATAGAATCATATTGTGGCCGCTCATTGAAGTAGAGTGCCCCTCTAAAATAATGTTTAACACTATCTGTAAGGAAGAACTGAACTGACGACGCCGTGTTGCCATCGATCGCATAATAAATACCATAAACTTTCTTATCTGGATAGTTGATTAACTTTTGATCTATTGCATTAGCTTTTACAGTATGCTTGAATGCAAAAGTTCTCGCGTCTTCAACCAAACCTTCGTACTCATTCCTGGAAAGCACGTCATAGTAAGTCATATGAAGCTTCCCATTAAACTGTTTAAAATACAGGTTATACCAACACGGTGCTCCCGGGTTGCCGCCCTCAGCCACCATATCGGCATAGACGGGGTATTCAAACGAGTATGCACAGCCCTTATCGAATATGCGGTATTCCTTTTTCGGGAATTCAATTTTATAATAGGCCCTTGGTTTTGGAGAATAACTTTCTCCTCCACATGAAGAGAGCATAGCAACGAATCCCATAAATATCAAAACAATAAAGCCTCTCATGATCGGTTCCAAAGATACCACGATCTTTCCGCCTGTAAGTATAACATCTCCAGACCGTTTTTGATTTTAGCATCCTGAACTTTTGCGTGCTTTAAAAATACGGTCTCTTCTGGATTGTAAACAAGGTCGTAAACCAGGTGATTTCCAGTTAGGTAGTGATAAGGTAGATCAGGAGCACTCTCCACATTAGGCGACATTCCCAAAGGGGTAGTATTGATCATAAGTTTGTGTTCCAAAAGTATCTCCTCTGTGATATCTTTGTAGACAATCGAATGGCCAGCCGGCTTTCTGGTAACTATTGTATAAGGAATATGCAGCTTGTCAAGCACATATTTCACAGCTTTTCCAGCACCGCCATCGCCTAGAATGAGCGCCTTCTTATGCCAGGGTTCCAACAAAGGCTTCAAAGATTCTTCAAATCCATAAGCATCTGTATTGAAGCCCTTAAGATTCAAGGAGCCCCCTACTCTCGAAATATTAATACAGTTTACAGCACCTATTAGTCTCGCTGCCTCATCAATTTCATCTAAGAATTGCATGACATCCAACTTATAGGGTATGGTGACATTTAAGCCTTCTAGCTCTGGATTGTCTATCAGGACTTCAGTCAATAAGCCAACGGTTTCTATAGGATATAGTTCGTATTCACAGTTCTCAATTCCCTCAGCATCGAACTTCTGAGTGAAAAACTTTTTTGAAAAGGAATGAGATAGTGGATATCCTATTAGGCCAAACTTTCTCATTGGACTTACAAATTATTCAAGTCAAGGAAATGATCAAATGTATCTCCACGCAGTCCAAGTCTAATTGTTTCCAATGGTATAACTTCTGCTGGAGCGATATTACCTAAATTAACGTTAGCGCCCAGAAGCTTGATAAACCATACCTGTTGTTCCTTTTGCGGGGCTTCCCATATAATAGTTTCTTCAGGAATTTGAGTTAGTATCTCATCCACTAATCCTTCTCTTACTTCACCGGAACCACGATAAATCCCAACATTACCGCCTTCTCGTGCCTCGGCAATAACCTTCCATGAACCGGCATCTAATTCCGCCTGCATCAATTTAATCCATTTGTAAGGGGCAAATATCTTAGCCGCATCTTTTGAACCAACTTCTGAAATAACCGTAACGTGCTTCGACAACTTAGTTATATACTCACACTTAAGATCATGTTCAATCGTGATTGATCCATCAGAGACTTCTACGTATTCCATATCATACTTTTCCAGAACGCGACAATAGTCATCAAACTGGTTCCTGATGATGAAAGCCTCAAATAGCGTTCCTCCAAAGTAAGTTGGTATACCGGCAGACTTGTAAATTCCCAGCTTCTCTTTTAGTTTTGGAGTCACGAATGAGGTAGCCCAGCCAAGTTTCACAATATCAGAATGAACACCTGCAACATCAATAAAGTCTTCCGTTTGTCTTAAACTTAGTCCTTTGTCCATCACCATTGTAATGCCTTTATCGCGTGGCTTAACAGGGCGCTCTGGTATATTATTTAATGGATAATTCATATTGCTGACAAAGGTGAAAAAAAACAGACAGTTTTTATAGGTAATATTAAATAAACTCCCGAAGGCTATTTAATGTAACGGTTAATTACCTCTAAAATTGACCCATTTTCAGCCAGCTGTGGTAAGTATTCAAAAAGGATATGATGTTTATCGGGATCAGTAGCTAACGCTGTCTCTAAGTAAATAAGTGCCTCACTTTTCTGTCCCAGGGCAAATAAATAGGCGACCATCCTATAGTACAGTTCCGCGGCATCAGGGTTGTTTTTGATGGCATCAGAGATCGTTTCGGAAGCTTCAACAAGCTTACCCTGCTCATATAAAACAGTCGAGAAATCCAGCCAGGCTTCCACATCAAGCGGATTATATTCCAGCACCTTGTAGTAAGCTTCAACCGACTGTTCGATCTGACCAAGCTTATAATAAGCATCCGCCATAGCGAACCAGAAATCTGGATTCTCATCGTCAAGATCAATGGCTTTCTTATAAAAATGAAGAGATTCAAAGAAGCGTTCCTCAAAGTTGAGGGTCACACCGATTCCAAACCAGGCATCTGCCATCTTTGGGTCCATTTTTACTGATTTCTTATAATAAGATCTGGCCTCATCCATTTTTTCAAGCTTTTCATAGCATTCTCCTATTGCACAATAGGTATCAGCATTCGGCTTTTCGTACTCAAAAGTTTGCTTATAAACTTCTATTGCCTCTGCATACTTGTCCAGTTGCACGAGTGCATTTCCTTTATTGTAATAGGCAGAAGCAAAATTATCTTTGATCAGGATTGCATAATCATAGGCATCAATAGCTTTCTCAAACAAGTCAAGCTTGTGGTAAGAGTTAGCCAGATTATACCAAGCCGCATAAGAATAGGGATCCTTGTCTATATATTCTTCATAAAACTGGATGCTTTCTTCTTGTTTATCCAGAATATCATAACAAAAAGCCAGTTCATATAAACCATCTTTATTTTCCATATTAAGTTCCAGGCTCTGCTTAATATAGACGATCGCGCTCTCATAATCAAGCATATTTTGGTAGACATATGCTATTTGCAACAAGATTTCATCTATTGTTTCGGCAAATTCTAAAGCCTGCTTAAAATTATCTAATGCCTCTGGATACCGTTCCAGACTATTATAAATATTGCCCCTTAAAACGTAGATCTCGGATTCTGATGCTTCCAACATTTCCGCTTTTTGCAGTGCCAGAAAAGACCGTTCGATCTGATCAGTCACAAAAAACAACTGGGCCTGTTTAACAAGGAACACCGCAGCGTAAGGGTGCTGATTTGCGGCATATTCTATTACTTGAAGTGCCTTAACCGGATCGCTTTTTTCTATGTAGTAATCAATAATATTTTCAAAAGCCTGAGCATCGAAAAAATATTGATCTTGATTGCGTAACATCTCTTCATAACGCTCTACCGAACGTTGTGCATCGTCACTAAACTCAAAACTAAATTCCTCTTCCATATATCGACTCAATAAAAACAGATCCCTGTGTTAACTATACCTTATAAGTTTACAATAATATTTGTATAACCCATCAAATAATTTTCCACATACAAACAACTTTATGTATAATTAACTGATAACAAATGTAATGGGGTTTAGCTGCTGGAATGTTTTACAAAAATAAGGTAACTTAAGATGATTGCTGGTAATCACCATGTAAACTTTGGCATCGTCGATGCAGAGATTGGTTTCACCTTCCGCATTAAACGCTACTCATGCCTTAGATAAAGTTCTAACTTTAAAGAAAAGGTTAAAAGTTGGAATAAATGGCGGTTTATATTTGAAAGCACCCCAATTTGATGTAAGTTTAGAGATTTTAACACTTACGGCCCCAGCCATTTTAACTCTTGCTCAATGTTACGTGTAGATAATACCAAGCCTTGCAAAGTTGTATATTCGTTATGTAAGCATGCGTATCTTGGTTATCTGATTGAGCCTCATATTGTACAGCTCAATCCGCAGGGTGATTTTTCTTTAACCTATCAAAGGCTGTTTTCTCATACGGCAAAAGAATTTGCCAGGCACATTTCTGAGCAGGACTTTAAGCTGATTAAAATTCTTGATGAGACGGAGCAAGACTATATTATCAAAAAGTACCATAAGAAAGCAGTACGTCCGGTAGAATTTTTTGGTAAGTTTTTCAACGATAAATTCCATGATAACGTTCGTCCTAAAATAGAAAAAAGATTATCAGAAGTGCTTGAGGTTCTAAAAATTCATGGGTCCTTGTATCTGACTGATAACGATGGTTGGCCAGCAGAGCGAAAAATTGATATTGCAAATACTCCGGCTACTGTACTATTTCATTTTAGAAGGAACAACGTTGAAACAAGATATTTCCCAACGATTAAATATGAGGATCTGCGTATTGATTTTATGTTTAAGGATGCTCAGGTCATCAGCAACCAGCCCGCATGGCTTTTGTTAAATGACATGCTTTATTGCTTTGAACAGGATATAGAAGGAAAAAAACTAATGCCTTTTTTAAATAAGAGGTTTATTACCATCCCTAAAGTAACCGAAGAGACCTATTTTGAGAAATTTGTTGGACCCTTAATCGAGAAGTATCACGTCTACGCTGAAGGATTCGATATCAAAACCGTTAAACACGATCCAATCCCAACTCTGAAAATAATCTATGTGGAAGGCGGGATATCACAACTCCAGCTTTACTTCAAATATGGAAGCTATGCATTCTCGATGGGTAGCGAGAAGAAAGTTACCGTGTGTCTCGAAAAAGAAGCAGACAATTATGTCTTCACAAGGATCAAAAGAGATATCCTTTTTGAAAAACAACATTTTAACATACTTACTACGCTTGGTTTGAAGAAAACCAGCGCCTTATTTTACAATCTGGAAGCGGTTTATGATGCAGAAGAAGGCCATTCTTACGCCATCATAAATTGGATAAACGAACACATAGAAACGCTACAAGAAAAAGGCTTCGAAATTGAACCGCTTTCTGGAAACAAAAAGTTCTTGTTCGCAACCAATAAGATCGACTTTGAAATCAATGAGGATAACGATTGGTTTGACATCAATGCAATCGTTTATTTTGGTAATCATCCCATACCCTTTATTTCCCTGAAGCAACACATCTTATATAAAAAACGCGAGTTTACATTGCCAGATGGTTCGATTGCTATCATTCCGGAAAAATGGTTTACACAGTACAGCAGCTTATTCAGTTTAGCTGATAACTCAAAAGCACTCAGATTAAGAAAGCACCACATTGGCCTGATCAATGAACTTGCAGAAGATGGCATTGCCAGCGTCACGTTAAGCCGAAAGCTCGAGAAGTTAAATAGTTTCGAGAACATAGCAGACATTCAAATGCCTGTTAATTTTAAAGGTGATCTGCGCAGTTATCAGAAAGCAGGGTACAACTGGTTCAGCTTCCTAAGAGAATACAATTTTGGGGGTTGTCTCGCGGACGACATGGGTTTAGGTAAAACCATTCAAACACTGGCCATGCTCCAAAAGTTGAAGGAGGAAGATGATCAGATTAAAACCCATAGCACCTCCTTGATCGTTATGCCAACTTCTTTGATCTACAATTGGATGAATGAAGCAAAGAAGTTCACGCCGAAATTAAAGATCCATGCGCACACAGGCACAACGAGAGACAAGGACGTTAGCATATTTGCTAAGTACGACATCGTGATCACGACTTATGGAATAACGAGAGTGGACGTAGAAGTACTTAAATATTTCTATTTCAACTACATCATATTAGATGAGAGCCAGAACATTAAGAATCCTTCCTCGAAATCCTTCAAGGCCGTTAAAGCATTGAAATCAAGAAACAAGCTTATACTAAGCGGTACACCTGTGGAGAATTCAGTAGCCGACCTTTGGACACAGCTTACATTTCTTAATCCGGGATTACTCGGAACGCAGGCGTTCTTTAATGAAGAGTATGTTCAGGCAATTGAAAAGAAAAAAGACGAGGATAAAGCACGAAAACTCCAGGCAATTATTAAGCCTTTTGTATTACGCAGAACCAAAGAACAGGTAGCTTCAGAATTACCATCCAAAACTGAGCAGGTGTTCTATTGCAATATGAGCGAAGACCAGGCGGCTTATTATGAAAAAACGAAATCAGCGTACCGGAATGATATGCTCAGTAGCATGGATGATGGGACTTTCAAGAAAAAACAAGTACAATTGCTGCAAGGTCTTACCGCATTAAGACAACTCGCGAACCACCCTGTAATGATCGATCAAACCTATGAATCTGACTCTGGTAAGTTCGAAAATGTAATTCACACGCTTGATAACGTGTTAAAAGGCGGGCATAAAGTATTGATCTTTTCGCAATTCGTTAAGCATCTTGGGATCTTTAAAAGTTATTTTGAACGCGAAAGCATCCCGTTTGCCTACCTGGATGGTTCCACCAAAAACCGTGGTGAAATTGTTGCTGATTTTCAAAGTAATACAGAATTGAAAGTGTTTTTGATTTCAATTAAGGCTGGAGGAGTTGGCCTTAACCTTACCCAGGCAGACTATGTGTTCATACTTGATCCATGGTGGAATCCTGCAGTGGAGCAACAAGCAATTGACCGGACCCACAGGATAGGCCAAGAAAAAAAGGTTTTCATTTATAAGTTTATAGCAAAGGATACTGTTGAAGAGAAGATACTAGCGCTTCAGAACCGTAAAAAGCGCCTGGCTAGCTCACTGATCACCACTGAAGAAAGTTTTATAAAGTCACTCAGTAAAGAGGATATTAAAGAAATCCTAAGTTAGTGCTGAAGAAGCTGCATGTATTTTTCACGACTGATCATTTCAGCACCCATGCTTAACAGATGGTCGTTAGGAAGCTGACAATCGATGAGTTTGAATTGTCCAGACTGACAAAGAAAAATTAAAGCACTCTTCGATGCATTGCTTTCCAAACTGAACATGCTTTCTCCACAAAATACATCTCCCCTAACCACACCATAAAGACCACCTACGAGTGAGTTTGACTTCCAGACCTCCACGCTAAGCGCGTAGCCTTGCCGATGCAGAGCCGTATATGCAACTTGCATCTCTTCGGTAATCCAGGTACCAGGTTGATCTTTACGACCTACGTTTGCACAGTTGGCAATAACCGCTTCAAACGCCTGGTTGACAGTGAAAGTAAAATCACCAGAATTCACTATCTTTTTCATGCTTTTACTAACCTTGACCTTTTCAGGATAGATAACACATCGTTCATGCGGAGCATACCAGCAAATAGGATCTTCTTCACTGAACCAAGGAAAGATACCGTTTTCATAAGCCAATAAGAGTCGGTCTACACTTAAATCACCACCTACTGCCAGAAAACCGTCCGCATCCGCAAGTTCAGGATTCGGAAATACAACTTCATCATCAGGCAATCTGAAAACCATATGCAATATTAAACACTAATCTACAATTAGGCCAATACTTTTTGAGTGCAAAGCTGCCTCATCGCTATTATTAAAAAGGCAAGTGCTGATGTTCTGTGCACTTATCCGATCTAGAAGAGCTCTGGTTTGGATCTCGCGCCCTTTGCGAACGTTCCTAATATAGACCGCAGAAATGTTCTGCGGATACTTCTCTGCTATAGCCGTATAAATGTCTGGATCCTTTTGTGAGTTGTCTCCAAAGAATACAAACTTCTGGTTAGGGAAGGCATTTAATATCCTCATCACCCGTATTAACTTACCTTCATGCCCGGTTTTTCCAGTCTTCAAAAGGTCTTTCCAACGTTTAATCTGGTTAAGCAGAAATGCACCTTCCGGTAAATCATTGTACCGGAAAGTTTCAACCAAATAGTCATAGAGGTTCCATTCACTGCTTGAAACGTAAAAGAATGGATTCGGTTGATCAATATTAGTGTGTGATAATGCCAACGCAGTATAGTGTTCATTCAAGCCTTTGAATGTTTTCCGTGTGCGTGGGTTTTTAATAAAAAGTTCTCTTAACCGCTTTCGAACTTTTGCAGAATATGACACCATAATGGTATCGTCAATATCAGAGATAAACGCGTACTGCGTAATATGAGGAACAAAAATATTCCCCGCCCCTTCCGCTATTACCTCACCATCCTCTGTTAAAGCAGCTACCTGAACCGTATGCCAACCAGCTTTGACTTCTTTGTCGGCCTTCCATTCAAACTTAAAAAAGCCGTCATACTCGGTATTATTGTAAACTTCCTGGCCATTAAAGGAAAGCCTGACCTTTACAAAGGCATAGGGTTTTACGACGAATAGCTTGAGTAGATATAGAATATTAACGAAGAAGTTGTTACTGAAATTCTGACTTGTTTTAGCTTTAAACTTAAACACATGTCCGTAGACCACCAGATTCTGTGTATGCCCGTAGCCATGGTATACTTTAACACTTGCAGTTTTATTCATTACAAAACAAAACAGAGTAATGCATTACTTGTTTCTGTAATTACAAATTATAGCTATGAATTCGAAAGGCACAGGACAGAAAATATTATTTATTATAAACCCGGGTTCCGGAGATAATAAGGTTGACCTACAAGTGGTAATAAATGAATATTTCGAAGATTCCGAACATAGCGTGGAGCTGTATAGCCTTCCTAAAAGTTGTCACATTGATGAACTTAAAGCGACAATTGAGAAAGCTCAGGCAGATAAAGTTATTGCCGTGGGAGGAGATGGCACATTGAAGCTTGTAGCGGAATGCCTCTTGGGCACAGATACGCCCATTGGCATCATACCGGCTGGTTCAGCAAACGGTATGGCTAAAGAGCTGGGCATACCAGTAGATCCCCTTGAAGCTCTTGACAACTGCCTGAATGGAACGTCTAAGCAAATCCATGCGGTCACCGTAAATGATGAACTGTGCATACACCTTGCAGATATCGGTTTCAACGCCTATCTGGTTAAAAAGTTTGACAACTTGCAACACCGCGGAATGTGGGGTTATACAAAAGCAGCCTGGCAGGCATTGTGGAGTCACCGCAAAATGCAGGTAGAATTCAAAGTAAACGGTAAAATGATCCGTTCTGATGCAGCCATGGTAGTTGTCGCCAATGCAACAATGTATGGTACAGGAGTAAAGATCAATCCGGAGGGAAACTTAGAGGATGAGGCCTTTGAGGTGGTTCTTGTGAAAAATTATTCAGTAATGGAGATTTTAAAGCTGAAGTTCACAGACATGAAGCTAAACCCAAAGAATATAGAAACGTTCCAGGTAACCGAGCTGTCTATTAAAATGAAACACAGAGCTCATTTCCAAGTAGATGGAGAATCAAAGGGCAAAGTAAATCGCGTCAACGCATCGATCATCCCAAAAGCAATTAAAATGATTGTGCCAATAACTGCTGATAATAAAACCATCAATTAAACTGATTTGCATTATACTTATCTGCAATATTTTGCTAGTGACTCATTTGCCAACTCAGACCCCATATATTTCACAAACTTGAAATCTTCACAGGCACCCTGGTTGTCCTTTTGCTTTATCTTTTTTAAACCATCAGCCAGGCGCTTTCTAAGGTAATCCTCATCAATCCCTAAGTCTGCTTTTAACTCCGCTGCTTTGGCTTCAGTGATTCCCCCCGGTTTTCCCAATTCTTTATTCCGATAATAATTCAAAATGGAATTGGTCAGATCCGTGTTAGATTGATAAGCATCAATCGCAGCTCTAACATCTTGCGCACTCTTTCCTGAGCAATCGGTTAAAGAGAAACTTATCGGAACTATAATTGCTATTGTGCTGTCATGATCAGCGGGAACAATCCAGCGGCCACTACTCATCCTAATTAATCGCAATGCCTCATCATCAAGGTCAGTACCAACGCCTTTACGTATCTCCGAGTAGTTAATACTGCCTTTTCGGTCAAGCTTAAAAGCAATGTTAACCACACCTTGAATGCAATTGGTAAGCGAGTACCTGGGATACACTCTATTGTTTTGTACGAAAGACTCTAAGCCACCTTTCAAAGATGGTTGCGCCTTAAGCTGAACCCCAGCAAGAACAAGTGTAATCAAAAGTAATCTGCGCATAAATAATCCCCGCATTTTAGAACGACATAGTCTTAAAAGTATTGTTTAAAATAAAGTCAGGATTTGGACAGTTTGAGAGATATGCTTCGCGCTTTGAATATTGGCACACGCCCGGATAATCTCCTTTAAAGCCTTCCATATCTTTAATTACCTGAAAGTGCAGATGTGGTGGCCAGTGACCGTTTTCTTCCTGCTTACCAAATTGTGCAAAAGCGGTGCCCTTTTCAATTGATAACCCTTCTTTAAGTCCGTCCAGCGAGTAAAGACTTAAATGACCGTATAATATATAAAATTTCGACTCGCCGAAAATGTGTTCGAGGACAATCGTTGCGCCATAGTCCCCAAAGTGATCGTTGAATTGAAAACTGTGAACAATAGCGTCCGAGCAAGCGTAAACAGTCGTTCCAGCAGCGGCCCATATATCAATCCCTAAATGCAACCGTCGTGGCTCTTCGGAGTCGTTAAAATGCTCACTGCGCGAATAAATCGTCCTGTGCTCATCATATCCCCCAATTCCATATCTGCAACCGTGCTTTAAAAGTTTTTGGGAAACCCATTCAGAGAAGAGATCAGTATCAGAAATCAGGTCAGTAGTTAACTCCAAATTGGATAAAGTAAAGTCTAAGGGGTAGACCTGATCCTCAATCCCAAAATCAACAACCTTACCGAAGCCTTCCTTTACCATGCCTACTCTGAATCTTCGTCGGTTTCTTTACGTTCTTGCGATATCTTGTCAAAAATCTTATCCATATGCGCTACATATTGATTGGTATCATCTACAAAAAAGGTGAGCGTTGGCACTACCCTCGCCTGGTGGCGAATCCGCGCACCTAATTTATACCTGATCTCACCTGCGTGAGAATTTACCTCTGCAACAGACAGCGCAGGATTACTGGTGTTAAGGAAGCTTAAATAGACCTTCGCTACCGCCAAATCCGGAGAGACACGCACTTTCGTGATTGTTACCAATGTGTTCGGTAAATATGAAGAACCCTCGCGCTGAAAAATTGTCGCCAATTCTTCTTGTAGCACCCCGGCAAATTTCTGTTGACGTTTACTTTCCATATTTTGTTTTCTCTAAAGAGATTAGTATAGCAATTTATCATACGGATAACGCTCGGTATGTAATGCCAGAACCTTATCGTATAAGAGTTGCTTAAACTCCTCTAAATTTTCTTTGTGCAATGCTGATATGAACAATGCAGGAGCATTATTGATTCCCATCCAGCTTTTCTTAAAATCATCCAGCGTTAACACAGTTTGCTCGCCATCCTCATTCGTGTGCTCAGGATTAACATAGGCATCTATCTTATTAAACACCATAATTGTCGGCTTGTCCCGGGCTCCAAGGTCCTTTAGTGTTTCATTAACAACATGAATCTGATCTTCGAAGTGAGCATGCGAAACATCCACAACATGTATCAAGATATCAGCCTCTCTAACCTCATCCAGGGTAGATTTGAAGCATTC
The DNA here is from genome assembly GCF_037719805.1 of Pedobacter sp. Taxonomy (GTDB): domain Bacteria; phylum Bacteroidota; class Bacteroidia; order Sphingobacteriales; family Sphingobacteriaceae; genus Pedobacter. Next base: position 211,682 of record NZ_JBBJLZ010000001.1, read on the forward strand.
TACCAAGTGATGGGGCAGTTTACGAATAAACCCAACCGTATCTGAAAGTAAAAATGGCAGGTTATCAATTACTACCTTTCGAACTGTGGTATCAAGCGTAGCGAACAGTTTATTCTCCGCAAACACCTCGGACTTAGACAACATGTTCATTATAGTAGATTTTCCAACATTGGTATACCCTACCAAAGCTATTCTGATTAACTGAACCCGGTTTTTCCGCTGTGTTTCGTTCTGCCGATCGATTAATTTGAGGCGCTCTTTTAGTAAGGAAATTTTCTCCAGGATCATCCTTCTATCACTTTCGATCTGAGTTTCACCCGGACCTCTCATACCTATACCGCCTTTTTGGCGCTCTAAGTGAGTCCATAACCTCGTTAATCTTGGTAATAAATATTGAAGCTGTGCCAGCTCTACCTGCGTTTTTGCTTGTGCAGTTTGTGCCCTGCCAGCAAAAATATCAAGGATTAAATTGCTTCGGTCAAGTACCTTAACCTGCAATTCCCGCTCTATATTTCTTAACTGTGATGGCGACAACTCGTCATCAAACACCACTAAATCTATTTCTTCAGACTTTACATAAGCCTGTATTTCTTCCAATTTACCGGTACCTACAAAGGTTCCGCGATCTGGCTTCAACATCTTTTGAGTGAACTCATGCTCCACTACTCCTCCAGCAGTATCAACTAAAAAAGCAAGCTCATCAAGATATTCCCTAGTCTCCTCTGCCTTTTCTCCAGGCCTGATTACCCCAACAAGAACCGCCCGTTCTTGCCTTACTGCTGTATCGTAAGTTTTCTCTTTTCCCATGCAAAGTACAAAGCTACAAAAGTTATACCGATATCAGTTTACTGACAAAGTCGTTCATTGCTGCTCCCGGATCGCTTGTTTTCATGAAATTCTCTCCAATTAAAAACCCGTCAAAACCAGCTTGTTTTAAATCTTTTATAGTTGAAGCCTCACTAATTGCACTCTCTGATATCTTCATAAAGTCGTTAGGAATCTCATCTACCAGGTCGAACGACGTTTGAATGTTTACCGTAAAATCAGCAAGATTTCGATTGTTAATGCCGATGGCATTCAAATCCGGACAGATGCTTCGTTGTAACTCTTCGCGATTATGAACTTCTAATAGTACATTTAAACCCAGCGATCTTGCAAACGCAGACAAATGCCTGATTTCTGCAGGGCTAAGAATGGCAGCAATCAGCAAAATTATATCGGCTCCCCATGCCTTAGCTTCCAACAACTGGTATTCATCAATTATGAAATCCTTTCTAAGCAGAGGGATGTCGTTTGCAGCCCTCGCCTGAAGCAAATCCTGCGCATGACCCCCAAAGAAGTCAACGTCTGTAAGTACAGACAATGCAGAGGCACCGGCTGCAGCATAACCTTTCGTTACCTCAGCTACAGTGGAAGTTCCATTGATCAGTCCCTTTGATGGAGACCTGCGTTTAAATTCCGCTATAATACCTGTTCTCTCCTGAGCCAGCAAGAACTCCTTGAAGGAATACGTTTCGCGATTAAAATGTGTCGTATTTTCAAGCTCCTGGATTGCTATTTGATGTTTAGCATGCTCCACCTCGGCTTTCTTGCGAAATACGATCTGATCTAAAATATTCATATCTAGCTCTCTAACCAATTCTTCATCATCTGCTTACCATGTTCCGTCAGCACACTTTCTGGATGAAACTGCACTCCACGAACGTCCAGCACTTTATGTCTTAAGGCCATGATCTCATTCGTCTCATCCATTGCAGTTATTGTTAGGCATTCCGGTAAATCAGAATTGCTAACAACCCAGGAATGATAACGACCTACGTTTATCGTAGGTGGGCACTCCTTAAATAGGACTTCCTGTGCATCCAATACATTAATTGGCGTTGCAATACCGTGCATAGGTCTACCTAAATTTAATAGCGTTCCACCAAATGCCTCAGCAATTGCTTGCTGACCAAGACATACGCCAAAAATACTTTTGGTCGGTGCATAGGTTTTAATCACATCAAGCAGTAATCCAGCCTCTTCAGGAATACCGGGTCCTGGCGAAAGTATGATCTGATCATACTGATCAACATCGGCCAGCTCAAATTTATCATTACGCCATACTTCTACATCTCTCCCCAGTTCATTAACCAAATGCACCAGGTTATACGTAAACGAATCATAGTTATCAATAACCAATACTTTCTTTTGCATCACACTTTTATTTTCCATGCGTACGTAATTCCTTTAGATATGTGCTGCCATTTCTACTGCCTTGCGCAGCGCAGCAATCTTATTATTTACTTCATTCAACTCGTTTTCGGGTATAGAATCTGCAACAATACCTGCCCCAGCTCTATAATGCAGTTCATTGTTCTTGCTCATAAAGGTCCGGATCATAATGCAGTGGTTAAACTCATCATTGAAACCCATATACCCTAAAGCACCTGCGTAGAAGTTTCTTGCCAAGCCTTCATACTCATCAATGAGCTGCATTGCACGATACTTCGGTGCACCGCTCAAAGTTCCTGCCGGATAAGTATCTGCTACAATTTTAAATGCAGGAACATCAGCCTGCAGGTTTCCACTTACCTTTGATACCAGGTGGATCAAATGTGAATAATATTGCACCTCCTTAAAAGCTTTTACTTCTACCTTACTACAATGTCTGCTCAAGTCATTGCGAGCCAGATCTACAAGCATCACATGTTCCGCACTCTCCTTTGGATCCTGCTCCAGCTTTTTCGCTTGCTCTGCATCCTCTTCATCATTCCCCGTGCGCTTAAATGTGCCTGCAATAGGAAAAATGTTAGCCACTTTATTTTTTACTGTGATCTGTGCCTCAGGCGAAGAACCAAATAGCTTGAAGTTTCCATAATCAAAATAAAATAGGTATGGTGAAGGGTTGATCGATCTCAGACACCGGTAAACATTAAATTCGTCGCCTAAAAAGCTTTGCTTGAAAGCACGGGAAGGCACAATTTGGAACACATCTCCTCTTAAAATGTGCTTCTTCATCTTATCCACGATATCCAGGAAATCCTGATCTTTCAGGTTTGAAGATTCTTCACCTTGAGTTTTGAAGCTATACTCAGGGAAGTTCTTATTTTGAATAATGTATTCGATTTTGTCAAGATCGTCGGTGTCATCTCCATTAAAGGTATTCTTAAAAAGGGTGATCTCATTACGAAAGTGGTCTACCGCAATGATATAACGGTAGATGTGGTATTGCATCGTTGGTATCTCTTCACTCTTGGGTGACTTTGCTGAAAACGTAATGTCTTCAAAATGCTGAACAGCATTCCAGGTAAAGTAGCCAAACAGGCCGTTCGAGATGTACCGTTTGTCCGGTAGCTCAGATGTGATAAACGAGGCTTTAAAAGATTCGATCTCATCAGTGAGTACAAAAGAATCCTTCTGTTCCTTTCTTCCATCAGGGAAGTACGTCTTAAGCACACCATTCTCCAGCGTAATCCCGGCAACTGGCTGAGCACAAACGTAACTCACAGAGTTCTCGCGGCTATGGTAGTCAGAACTTTCTAACAAGATTGTATTCGGAAATACATCTCTTAACTTCAAATATATACTAACTGGCGTGGTGGTATCAGCCAGTCTCTTCTTGTAAGTTGTATTAATGTTATAATTCATAACGTATGACTTCGATATTTAATATTCCAAATTTATAACCGGTTGAAAAGCAAAAACCCGACGTGTGGTCTACGTCGGGTTTTCAATGTGGTTGGTTTAGGTTGATAAACTATAAGGTACACAAGGATACGACGAAACTCTTTTCGGAATCACTACGCCATTGCCAGGTATTTGTATTGTTGATCATGTCTAGCAAAAATATAAATAAAAGTAACAAAGCGAAATTAAATCGCAATTATTATGAAACACCAAACAGTGAGCGTGTTGGATCGGCCTTAACCATCGCAAAAATTGCAGCAGTTATTAAAATCAGCGCCAGCCCAAAGTATAAAGCAATATTTTTGTGTTTAACCGGACCTGCGTCTGCGGCTTTCTTAGAGCGTGCATTTCCGTAAGTGATCAATATAATCGCCAGGACCATCATCGCAATGTGCTCCATTTTCCAATAACGTCCAATGGCAACGCTACTGTCAGCTTTATACCAATCATGCATAAAATATAGCAAAAGGCCCAAAACTAACTGGATGTGCGCGGATATCAGGGTAAATACATTTAGTTTTCTATCACCTTCTGTATATTCTTTTTTACCTGCAGCACCAGCAATTGCCCGAATGACCGCTACCAATAACAAAATGACAACCAAATAACGCCATCCGGAATGAGCACTCTTTAAAATCTCGTACATAAACTTTTTTCTTTCAAACTTAGCAATTATGTTTCTTTTTACGCGTCAATTGCATCGTAAACCACCACTTTTTCCCAGAGAGAACTGCAATTCTTTATGAATTCAAGGTGTAGTGGATGGTCTTGGTAAACCGCCTGACCTTCAACGTCTGTAAAAAAGATCAATTCAGAAACACTCCAGCTCGTATCTACAACATCTCTTTTTTCAGTTGAAGCAACAACGCCAACATGAATATCTTTAACGGTTTCAATCTTCTTCAAGGCTTTGATACCTGCAATCAGTTTATCCTTATCTGCTTTTGATTCGGGGTTCTTTAACCAGAAAAACACATGGTGGACTACAGGGGTTTTACTTTTCATAATTTTGATTGGCATTGCGGTAGCAGCGAGTGTACCCGCAGCAAGTGCGGCGGCTGTTCCAATAAATTTTCTTCTGTTATTCATATTTTAGTTACTATTTATAAAGATAATACATTCTTTAGATCACTGTAGCGTTTCCATAAAATATCACGTACTCCTATAAAAAAATCAAATGAAAAAACTCTCCTTATTAATTCTATTCGCAGCTTTATTAATTTCTTGCGATAAAGAAACTCCGACCGGTTGTGGCACCCTGTATTGCGACGCAAGCTTCAAACTCTTAACGGTAGATTTTGTGAATAACCAAGGCCTGGGAGTTCCCATTAGCAATTACAGCGCGGTCAATTTGAGGACTAATGAGAAGGTTTTTAGCGAATTGAGCGCATCTGTCAATACTACACCGGGCACATTTGTCGTCCTGGATGATGGATACAGAAAGAACCTTTCTGCTACAGGCGACGATATTAAAATCACTGGTACCTACGACGATACGAAGCAGACAAAATCAGTAATTATAAAAGTCGCGAATCCAGTATGCGGATGTCATTTTGAAAAGATATCTGGTGAACAAATTGTAAAATTCGATTGACACTTGTTGTAGTTTGAGACTTGTCTCCTTTATGTTTGTGAGGTCCTTACTAAGGGGCTGCCAGGCCCTCGCTAGGGCTAAGGGATAAACCAACGCCCTAGCAAGGCCCTAGCAACCCCCTAGCAACGCCCTGGAAACCTCGAATAAACACCGAAAGAGGGACACAAAAAAAAGTTCCGCCCTTCGCCGAAATGACGATCTGCATACCCGAGGATTTACATGTCATTTTGGCGAAGGCCGGAACCTCAATCACTATTATTTTATTTGTTAACCGATAGCGCTTTGTCTATCGTGAACACTAAGGCTGCTCTATGTGCTTTAGTTTGCTCATCACTGCTAACAGCAGTTCCCAATTGCTCTTTAACTTTTAACAACGTAGATAAAGCCGCTGCTTTACTTGCATTGTCGTAACCTCCAGGTGAGGCTACAATTGCTGCGGAAGCTTTTACAAACTCCGTCTGCAAGTTCTGACGAAATAAATTCACATTCCCTTTCAGGTCAGCGGCAAAGATGTCGTCAGATAAATCGTTCATCACGCTGGCTACAGAATAAGTATTGCCATAAAGCCCACTATTGTTTATTCTGCTCAAAGTACTTGGGTGCAGCAGTTGCGCCAGGGTGCTCATTTGCAACGACAAATAAGTGCTTTGCGGTTTAATATCCTCGTTGTTTCCAGAGAAACCGAAACCTCTCCTTTGGATCTGAAGATAAGGGAAAAGGTCTTTATCTGCGTCAAATGCATCTGGTGCGAATACATAAGTATTCAACAACGAAAGCGCTTTCTTCTGGTAAGCTTCCGGTACAGGAGTGAACGGTGCTGTAGAGGTTTTCTGGCCTACAAAACTTCTGTCGACATACACTCCTCCAACAAAGCGACTCAATGCCGCTGCCATGCTTGCACGTTGGCCATTTAACTGCTGGTAACGTGTTCTTAGCTCCTGGTAACTTTGATTAGGGCGGCTAAATCTTGACTTAAGTTTAGGAATCATTGTGTTGATCAACTTAAACCGATCTTCACCGTAAGCTACCATATCATTTGTCTGATCGTTCACGTTTACCCTTGGGTCAATACCACCACCCGGACTTCTCATGTCATCAGCGTCATTACCAAAAGCCAGTTGTGGCTCCGTGCTCCGGCGAAGAATCTTATTCAATCCAGCTTCCTCTTCAGCCTCTGCGAATGGAGTATAACCATATTGTATTGCCCAAAGATCGTAGGGTCCAGCTTTAGTGGTGTAATAATCCCCTTGTTTACTTCTATCACTGCTTACATTAATTGCCGGGTAGTCCATTACCGAGCCTTGCAAGCCTATTTTACGCGTTAGTTTCACGTCATTCATTTGTGCAGGGCTTAACATCTGACTCGCCTTCATATTATGATTTAGGCCAAGTGTGTGGCCCATCTCATGCATAATCAGGTAGTAAAGAAATTGCTTATGCATTTCTTTAACCGTCTCGGCCCTTACAGCCTCAGAAGCATCTGCATCTAAGACTTCGATAGCAGCAAGTCCTGTTTGGTATTGGAGACTTAACTCCTGAGCCATCGCACAATTCGCCGTATGGTTATTATCGATATGATTGTGCCCTTGTTGAGTCTGCGCTAAAGCGGCTACAGGGTTTTCCCAAGGCAAAGAAATAGAAGCGCTTTGGCCGCCGTTATACAGATCGTCTTGCACGGCAGTACCCGCTCCGGATTTCCACTCTACAGTAATATCGGCTCCCAAAATTTGTCCAGTTCTTGGATTGAAAAAGCTTGGTCCGATTGCGCCATAAGACGGATAAGCTGAAGACACCCATCTGATTACATTATAGTCGATATCTGATGGATCCCATTTCGCATCATCCGGCATTTGTTTCATCACTACAGCATTTTTGAAGCCTGCTTCTTCAAACGCCTCATTCCACTTCTCACCAGCCTCTTTGATAATCGGACGGTATTCGATAGGTGTTGTGTTTTCTATCCAAAACACAATAGGTTCAACAGGTTCGCTCAGCTTTGCAGTTGGGTCTTTCTTTTTTAGATTCCACCTGCTGATAAAATCCTTATATGGAGTTGGTGAAAGCGAAGTAAGGTTGTCTACTTCTGCACCAAAATAACCAACTCTTGGATCGTCTTTCCGTGGTCGGAAATCATTCTTTGGCATATCAATAAAGGAGTGCTGCATTTTTACCCGTACATAACGGGCATCAGTAATGTCTTTACCCCCACCATTGAATGGCATTGGGTTATCATATGCTAAATCAACCACCACATCAGTGTTGTTAGCAAAGGATTTTACATTTTGATATTTCGACTTGGATGTATTTAGATTTCCAAGATTGAACATTGCACCAGGGGGCATGCCTGGAGGAGTCATCGGCTTTATAGGATCTAATTTATCAGACATAAATAATCCATCAACAGAAACTAGGTACCCACCTTCGTCGCTTGCACTATACTTATCAGCATAGAACACGGCATCAGAAACGTCTACATTAGCAGCTTTACTAACCGGATTTGATTTATCATAATAGAAGTTTGTGTTTTCCTGCAAGAATTCAATCTTATCATTTGCTTTTGCAATGTGAAACAACATGGTGCTTCTAATCATGTTCTGGTTAAGGAACAAGGTCGTTGGCCCGCCCATTGAAAAGCTCTGGTAGATAAAGTCTTTACCCAACTGGCCTTTCTTTACATATAGCTGCAAACTCCCTGTTAGGGTATCCTGATAAAGTGTAAATAATCCATCGATTTTTTTACTTGACTTAATCTTATCTGTAATGCTGGCTTTGGCAGGAGGGGCGATAACCTTTTTAACAGAATCAACCGTCTTCTCCAGTGCCTTTTTCTTATCCTGGGCCGAAGCACTGCATGCCAGCAGTAACGCCGCAGAGAATAGTAGTGTAAACTTTTTCATGAACAATAATTTTTACCAAAATAACGATTTTTGAGTATAAATTAAAGTAACGATGAAATATTGACAGCTTGCAACTGAAAACAACATGAAAATACTAGAGTTAATCGTAATTGTCAGATAAATGTTGCCTATTACTCGTAAAAAACGTGTTATAAATATATTGCGTGAGATTTTTATAATAGATTTAGACACTTAACTAAATTTTATGAAGAAAATTCTACTCAGCCTGGCTCTGGTGTTTTCTGCTACACTAACATTTGCTCAGCAAACTTATCCCGTTAATGGTTCTTACGACATCAGACAGGGTTTATTTGCATTCACAAATGCCAACATTGTAGTAAATGCAAACCAAACCATTAAAAACGGCACGTTATTAATCAAAGGCCAAACCATTCAGTCTGTTGGTACCGGAACCGCGATCCCTAAAGGATATGTAGTGATCGACCTGAAAGGCAAGTTTATTTACCCATCCCTTGTAGATGCCTTTACATCTTATGGGATGCCAGAAGCACCCACAACAGCAACACGTGGATTTGGGGGAGGCACCCGTCAGTCGATTTTTACGTCCACTAAAAAAGGTGCATATGGCTGGAATGAAGCCATCAGACCTGAGACTCATGTCTCCACTATTTTTGCTGCAGACGCTAAAAAAGCAGATGACCTTCGTAAAGTTGGTTTCGGAAGTGTTAACGCAATCAACCGTGATGGCATTGCGAGGGGAACATCGGCCGCTATTACCTTAAGTGATGAGAAAGAAAATGGCACACTACTAAGCGCGAAGGCCGCAGCGAATTACTCCTTCAGTAAAGGAACGTCGCAAAACGACTACCCAACTTCTTTGATGGGTTCTATCGCTTTGTTGCGTCAGACTTATTATGATGCACAATGGTATGCGAAACAGAAGGAAGAATACAACATTTCTTTAGCAGAATTCAATTCACAGCAAGCAATTCCGCAGATCTTTGAGGCCGATGGATGGTTAAATGTTTTACGGGCAGATAAGATCGGTAAAGAGTTCGGAAAACAATATATTATTAAAGCCGGAGGCGATGAATACCAGCGCATTGCAGCAATTAAAGCAACAGGAGCTTCGCTGATTGTGCCCATTAGCTTTGTTAAGGCCTATGATGTCGAAGATTCTGTGGAAACAAGAAACGTTACACTGGCACAGATGAAAAGCTGGGAGCTAGCACCCACTAATCCGGGAGTACTGGAAAAAGCAGGCATTAAGTTCGCCATTACTTCCTTTGGATTAGACAATGTAAAAGATTTCTGGACCAACATCCGCACGGCAATTGAAAATGGGCTTACAGAAAAACAAGCACTTTTATCTGTAACCGAAATCCCTGCTGGTATGATTGGTATCGCAGATAAAGTAGGAACATTGGAGAAAGGAAAACTGGCAAACTTTATCGTGACTTCTGACAGCTTGTTCAAGAAGACAAATATTATTGAAGAAAACTGGGTACAAGGAAAACGTTTTATACTTGTTCCTAAAAAAGACGGCGTGATTACAGCCGCAGCGAAAGACAGCTTAACGAAAGCAGCTATAAAAAAGCCAGAGCCTAAAAAGCCGCTGGTAATGGGCTCGTTAATCTATCCTTTCAGCGTATTTGGGAATGCAACTGCTCCGGTACAGGAAACGGTATTATTGAAAAATGCAACCGTGTGGACCAATGAAAAAGAGGGTATCCTGCAAAACGCAGACGTACTTATAGAAAACGGAAAAATCAAAGCAGTTGGTAAAGGCTTAAGCGCCGGATCCGCGAAAGTAATCGATGCGACAGGTAAACACATCACGGCAGGTATTGTAGACGAACACTCCCATATCGCCGGTACTGGAGGCATCAACGAAGGTGCGCAATCTTCTTCTGCAGAAGTAAGGGTCGCGGACATCATCAACTCTGAGGACGTGAATATTTACCGCCAGCTTGCTGGTGGAGTGACTACTTCTCAGATCTTGCATGGTTCTGCAAACCCTATAGGCGGACAGTCTCAGTTGATCAAGTTGAGATGGGGAAAACTACCTGAGGAATTAAAGTTCCAGGGTGCTGACGGTTTCATTAAGTTCGCTTTGGGAGAAAATGTTAAGCAAAGTAATTTCGGGACTGGGGCACGTTTTCCGGTAACGCGGATGGGTGTTGAACAATCGTTTGTAGATGAATTTACGAGAGCGAAAGAATACAAAAAGGCATCTGCTGTTAAAGGCAATGCTGTACGTAGGGACTTAGAACTGGATGCAATTGTGGAGATTCTTGACAACAAACGTTTCATCACTTGTCACTCTTACGTTCAATCTGAGATTAACATGCTAATGAACGTGGCTGATAGCCTTGGCTTTAAGATCAATACGTTTACACATATTTTAGAAGGCTATAAAGTGGCTGATAAAATGAAGGCCAGAGGGATCAATGCTTCTACTTTCTCAGATTGGTGGGCTTACAAATATGAAGTTGCTGAGGCCATCCCTTACAATGGTAAAATCATGCACAATGTAGGCATCACTACTGCCTTCAATTCTGATGATGCCGAAATGGCCAGGAGACTTAATCAGGAAGCTGGTAAAGCTGTCCTTTATGGTGGCGTTCCAGAAGAGGATGCGCTTAAGTTTGTGACCCTTAATCCTGCAAAGATGCTTCATATCGACAACAAGGTAGGAAGCTTAAAAGCTGGCAAAGATGCTGACGTAGTGGTATGGTCGGACAACCCATTATCGATCTATGCCAGAGCAGAGAAAACCTTTGTGGATGGGATTGCATATTGGGATATGGAAAAGGATGCACAGGTAAGAAAAGACCAGCTAGCGGATCGAAAAAGATTAATCCAGAAGATGGCGGATACTAAAAAAACTGGCTTAAAAACACAACGTCCGGTTGGCGATGCACCACGCTTGTATAACTGCGAAACATTAGAAGATTATTCATCTGAACTAAATGAATTAGAAGGGAACCATACTCATGAATAAATATATTTTAACATTGCTTTTGGCAGCGGCAGGTCTCAAGAGCTTTGCTCAGGCAGATATTATACCAGCAAAGGCTCAGGATAAAAAGACTGCGATCATGGGTGCCAAACTTCACCTGGGCAACGGTCAGGTCATCGAGAACGGCTACATCATGTTTGACAAGGGAAAGATCACCGGCGTTGGAGATGCAACGGTTGCAAAGTTTGATCTTACCGGGGTTACGGTGATCACAGCAAACGGGAAACACGTGTATCCCGGCTTTATTGCACCTATTACTACCCTTGGACTAACAGAGTTCGAATCTGTAAAAGCAACTTTAGATTTTGAAGAGATAGGCAACATCAATCCACACATCAGGGCTTTGGTGGCTTACAATACGGATTCGAAGGTTCCTGCGACACTTAGAAGCAATGGAGTATTGATGGCGCAGGTTACCCCACAAGGAGGTGCGATATCAGGAAGTTCTTCAGTGATGCAGCTAGATGCCTGGAACTGGGAGGATGCGGCAATTAAGGAAGATGATGCACAACATATGAACTGGCCGGTTACGCCAAGGTCAAGAGGTGGTTTTGGTGGTTTCGGAAGAGCAGGTGGCTTGACACCGGATGCTTTGCAGGAACGGACGCAAGCCTTGATCAACGAATTGGACGGACTCTTTGCGGAGGCTAAAGCCTATTCCGATACAGAAAAACCAGCGGTAACAAATGCACGCTTGGCCGCCATGAAACATTTATTTGATGGAAAGCAGAAACTATTTATAACTGCCAACGCTGAGAAAGACATTATAGCTGCGGTGAAATTTGCAAAGAAATATGGCATTACACCAGTGATTATTGGGGCTGATGAAGCGCATATGATCATTCCATTCCTTAAAGAAAATAACATAGCGGTTGTTGTTAAGCAGCCACATGCCTTGCCGAATAACAATGATGATGATGTAAATATGCCTTATAAAAACGCAGGCATTTTGGCTAATGCTGGTGTTAATGTTGTGGTAAGCATCGATGGGTATTGGCAGCAAAGGAATCTACCTTTCATGGCAGGAACTGTTGCTGCATGGGGACTAGATAAAGAAAAAGCACTTTCTACGATCACACTGAATGCGGCAAAGGCACTGGGAATTGACAAAACTACGGGTAGTTTGGAAATTGGTAAAGATGCTACTTTATTTATTTCGGCAGGCGACGCTTTAGATATGAAAACGAACAGTGTTGAAAAGGCATTTATTCAGGGCAGAGATATAAATTTGGATAACCTACATAAACAGTTAGACCGGAAATTTAGCGGAAAATACAGCGCTGAGAAGAAGTAGGGTACTTTCTGCGGTCATGTTTAATTACCCCCGTCATTCTGAAATAAATTCAGAATGACGGGGATTTTAAATTAAAAACGGGGGTGTTTTCTTAACATTCGCTTCACTTTCTCTTTACATAACCACACTGAACTTTATTCATATTTGCATATGTTTAAATACCACACTATGAAACGAATATTGACAATAGCAATTCTTGGCCAAATAGCATTATCTACAGTGACTTTTGCACAAACGAAAGTAGTTGCCCATCGTGGTGCATGGAAAAACACAGGGGCTCCTGAGAACTCGATTGCAGCTCTTAAAGCAGCAATTCAGATGAAATGTGACGGTACTGAATTTGATGTTCACATGTCTGCAGACTCTGTGCTTTTCATCAATCACGATGCGCATATTCAAGGTTTACCAATTGAAACTACGTCTTCTACCATACTATCTGCCCTAAAACTGAAAAACGGGGAAGCTTTCCCTACTTTGAAAGACTACCTTAAGGAAGGCATTAAACAGAAAAGAACCAGACTAGTACTTGAAATAAAGCCTTCGGCCGTTAGTAAAGAGAGAGGCATAGCCCTAACCCGCAAGGTAGTTGAAATGGTGAATGCGCTTAAAGCTGCACCAAAGGTGGACTACATCAGCTTCGATTACGACATCTGTAAAGAAATCACTAAGATTGCTCCAAAAGCAACCGTTCAGTACTTGAATGGAGATAAAACACCTGATGAGCTTTTAGCTGATGGAGTTCATGGGTTAGACTATAACTTGAAGGTTTTGGAAAAAAACCCAAATTGGGTTAAAGAAGCAAATGGCAAAAAGCTGATTACCAATGCATGGACAGTAAATGATGAGAAAAGTATGGATTGGTTGATTACTGAAGGGATTGATCTGATTACAACCAACGAGCCCGAAATACTTTTGAAAAAAGTTCGCAAATAATTTTACGCTTATAACTAAAAAAGAGTGACCCTATCCGGGGTCACTCGATTTTAACTAACTTATTATTCATAAAAAAACTGGCTGTTGGGGAAGGAGTCGAACCTTCAAGGGGTAGTTAGCTACAGTTCAAAAATTAATTTGTGGTCAACCCATAAACTGCGTTTATCCATTGGTCCCCACCACCGAGACAAGGAGGCGTGTCTGCCAATTTCACCACCCAACATTATATAAAGAACAAAATTAAGTGATTGGTTTAGGTTGATTGTTATCACTTAATAGCTGTAGGGGAAGGAGTCGAACCTTCAAGGAGTAGTTAGCCCTTACGGGTTTTCCAATTCTCCACCACCGAGACAAGGAGGTGCGTCTGCCAATTTCACCACCCTACAGAGTATAAACAAGTTTTAAAGAACTATTTTTTGTTACTTGCTTGATACAAATGTAACAACAACCTCATAACGTTGCAAATATTTTAAGTAATTAATTTTATTATTGTGAGTTTAATAATTAACTTCGATGTTAGTTACCAAATATTCAAACGATGCTTAAAAAAGAAAACCAAAATTTAGAAATTGATAACCTTGATGTCGATATTCTAAAGCAACTTATGCAGGACGCTACCAAGCCCTATACCGAAATTGCTAAGGATTTAATCGTATCAGGTGGTACCATACACGTCAGGATGAAGAAACTGCATGAAATGGGAATCATTAAAGGCTCTCATTTGATCATCGACCCTCAGAAAGCAGGTTATGATATTTGTGCTTTCCTGGGAATATATCTGGAAAAAGGAATACAATATAAGGATGCCGTAGCGCAGCTGAGTAAAATCAAAGAAGTTGTAGAACTACATTATACTACCGGCTCTTACAGCATGTTTGCGAAGATAATTTGTAGGGACACGAGTCACTTAAGACATGTACTTAATGAAGAAATACAAGCCGTAGAAGGGATTCAACGTACAGAAACGCTGATTTCCCTGGAAGAAAGTATTAAAAGGCAAATAGAGTTATAACTGAACCCTATTGCCTTTTAATTATTTAAATAGATTTTTTAACGCCTCTAGTTTTAATTGAAGATCGCCGTCGGCGTTCTTCTTTTCTTTTTGTACAGGCTTAGTTTGCATCGGTCTGGCATTTTGCGGCGAAGCAGCAGGCTTTCTCTGTTGATCAGATCTGCTTGCACCTGCTTTGGCTGTTGAAGGACCTTTTGACTTCTGATGGTCGCGCTGACGCTCTTGTTTCGGCTTAGGCGCGGCGACCTCAGTCTTCATTGACAGTGAAATTCGCTTCCTAACGACGTCCACTTCAACCACAGTTACCTCTACCCGCTGTGCTACTTTAACCACTTCGTTAGCGTTTGAAACAAACTTGTTTGCTAATTGGCTGGTATGGACTAACCCATCCTGATGAACACCAATATCGACAAATGCACCGAAATTGGTAATATTTGTTACAATACCAGGCAACTTCATGCCGATTTTTAGATCAGCAATGGCATTTACACCATCCGTGAAGCTAAAAACTTCAAACTGCTCACGGGGATCCCTCCCTGGTTTGGAAAGTTCTGCCATGATATCAGTCAAAGTTGGTAAGCCAATCTCCTCAGAAACATAATCCTGCAACTTGATCTGCTTACGGAGATCTGCATCCTTAATCAACTGCGCGAGATTACAATTCAAATCCCTGGCCATCTTGTTTACAAGCGCATATCTTTCCGGGTGCACACCACTTGAATCCAAAGCATGTTCTGCATTTCTGATCCTTAAAAATCCAGCGGCCTGTTCAAAAGCTTTATCACCAAGGCGTGGCACCTTTTTTAAACCTTCCCGATTTTTAAACGCGCCATGTTCATTGCGATAATTAACAATATTTTGCGCCAGTTGAAGCCCAAGCCCGGAGACGTAAGACAGAATTTGCTTAGAAGCAGTATTAAGCTCAACACCCACGGCATTCAC
The DNA here is from genome assembly GCF_037719805.1 of Pedobacter sp. Lineage (GTDB taxonomy): Bacteria > Bacteroidota > Bacteroidia > Sphingobacteriales > Sphingobacteriaceae > Pedobacter. The sequence continues at coordinate 227,006 of NZ_JBBJLZ010000001.1, forward strand.
GCAACTCATTACTGTATCATCCAATGATATCTGCAATTTACTTTGATCCACATCGTGCTGATATTGTCCAACACCAATCGACTTAGGGTCAATTTTAACAAGCTCTGCCAAAGGGTCCATCAAGCGGCGACCTATCGACACGGCTCCACGAACAGTGATGTCCTGTTTTGGAAACTCCTCTCTTGCTACCTCCGACGCGGAATAGACTGAGGCACCGTTTTCATTAACCATTACGACTAAAATATCAGGCAATGCCAACCCACGTATAAAAACTTCCGTTTCTCTACCAGCAGTTCCATTTCCGATTGCAATCGCTTCTATCTTATAAGTAGAGATCAGATTTTTAACAACAGTTGCTGAATCCTGCTCGGACTTCTTACCATTGTGAGGATATATTGCGGTGTTTTCCAGAAGCTTTCCTTGTGCATCCAGGCACACTACCTTACAACCAGTCCTGAATCCAGGGTCGATTGCCATTACGATCTTCTCTCCCATTGGTGCCGCAAGTAAGAGTTGCCGTGCATTCTCTGCGAATACCCGGATCGCCTCTTCGTCTGCCTTTTCTTTGGAAATACCACGGAATTCCGTTTCCATAGCTGGCCCTAGCAAACGCTTATAGCTGTCTTTGATGGCCAGTTTGACTTGCTCGGCACTTTTGTTTGCTGTTTTTACAAACTGAGTTTCCAAAATACTGACCGCAGCATTCTCTGCAGGCATAGTTTCGACTTTCAGAATCCCTTCGTTCTCCGCCCTTCTTATGGCTAATAAACGATGAGACGGAACTGTTTTAAGCGGCTCTTCCCAATCGAAATAATCTTTATACTTAATTCCTTCTTCTTCTTTGCCTTTGATCAGCGTTGATTTAAACGTTGCATTTTGCTGAAAGTACTTTCTCATGGAGGTTCTTACTTCCAAATTTTCGGAGATCAGTTCGGCAATAATATCCCTGGCACCGGAAAGGGCCTCGGTCTCAGTAGTAACACCAAGCTCTTGATTCAAATATTTAGCAGAGAGTTCATTCAGATCTCCTTTCCCTTGTTCAAGAATCAGTAATGCGAGAGGTTCTAATCCCTTTTTGCGGGCCTCGGAAGCTCTTGTTTTACGCTTTGGTTTATAGGGCAGATAGATATCTTCAATAGCCGCAATATTAGTGGCTGCATTGATCTTAACTTCTAACTCAGGAGACAACTTATCTAATGCATTAAGTGCTTTTAAAATCGCCTCTCTCCGCTTATCTAATTCTCTCAACTGCTGAAATCTATCCCGAACCAATGCTACCTGCACCTCATCGAGTGTACCTGTAGCTTCCTTACGGTATCTTGAAATAAAAGGGACCGTTGCCCCTTCATCCAGCAATTCAATAGTTGCAACAACCTGCTTTTCCGATACACCTAGTTCCGTAGCGATTATTTTGGAATGATTACTCATTTAATTCTCTTTGTTTTTTAGCACAACGGCGCCAAAATTAACTAAAAAATCCCGCAGGCTTTTCAGCAGCGGGATTATATTTTTATCAATAAATACGTATTATTTTGATACGTACATTACTTCTTTAACGGCTTTAACAACTCTTTCTGCATTCGGCAAGCTTGCTGCTATCAATGTTGGCGCATATGGCAACGGAACATCTGCACAAGTGATTCTTGTTACTGGCGCATCCAGGTAATCAAAAGCATTCTTCTGAATGTTAAATGCAATTTCTGAAGAGATTGATGCGAGTGGCCATGCCTCTTCAACAATCACCAAACGGTTCGTTTTCTTAACAGATGCGATGATAGTTGCATAGTCAATAGGACGTACGGTACGTAAATCAATCACTTCAACATTTACACCTTCTTTAGTCAATTCTTCAACAGCTGGATTTACTACACGTGTTAACATCTTTCCAAAAGTCACAATGGTAACATCAGTACCTTCCTTAACCACATTAGCTTTTCCGATAGGTAAATAATATTCGCCTTCAGGAACTTCTCCTTTATCGCCATACATTACCTCAGACTCCATAAAAATAACTGGATCCGGATCAATAATAGACTGCTTTAACAAACCTTTAGCTTCATAAGGTGTAGAGGGCACTACTACCTTTAAGCCAGGGCAGTTAGCAAACCAGTTCTCAAAGTTTTGTGAATGTTGCGCACCTAGCTGTCCAGCATTACCGGTAGGTCCTCGAAAAACAATGGGTATAGAGAACTGACCACCACTCATTGACAACATTTTCGCTGCACCATTGATGATTTGATCAATAGCTACTAATGAGAAATTGAAGGTCATGAACTCAATGATTGGTACTAAACCATTCATTGCAGCACCAATACCGATACCGGTAAAGCCTAATTCTGCAATCGGAGTATCAATGATACGTTTGTCACCAAACTCATCCAGCATACCCTGACTAACTTTATATGCACCATTATACTGCGCTACTTCTTCGCCCATTAAAAAAATGTTCTCGTTCTTGCGCATTTCCTCGCTTAAGGCCTCACGTAAAGCTTCTCTAAATTGAATCTCTCTCATTATCTATAGAAAATATTAATTAGAGCAAACTTAGATAAAATTGTTTTTATATGCAATTTATATAGGCGTCCCGGAAGCATTGAATTAAAGTGTTACACTTTGCTGGGAATTTCTTTAGCGTGGTGAACTAGAGAATAAATTTCACTGTCGAGAAACCTTCCGCTATAGTAGTAATTTTCCCTAAAATAGGCCTCTTTAACAAAACCATGCTTAAGAAGAAGCTTTTTAGATGCCTCATTCTCGGGATTTATGTTGGCTTCAATAGAGTGAAGTTTCATCTCTTCAAAGGCAAATGTTATAACCACTTTTAGTGCTTCTGACAACAACCCTTTTCTCCAATGTACCGGATCCAGGAGGTAACCGATCTCGGCACGGTAGTTTGCGAAATCCAACCTCCAAAACACGATATTACCAATCATTTGAGTCGGATCTTCCTTTAAAGCAATAACCCAACCCATGCTCTCGCCCTGCTCGAAACCCGAGATCAATGAATCTAAATAACCTTCAACTTCAGCGAGATTTGTTGGAGAATCCCGATCGATGTATCGCATAACATCCGGATTATGCCTCAGTTTAAACCAAGCCTCGGCATCATTTAAGGTATGTTCTCTTAAAATCAGTCTGTCTGATTCCATCCTGGGAAATGTAGTAAAGCTTAGTTTTAACATAGCTATTTACCAAATAACGTTTTGTATATTGAATACTTATAATTGTCCTCTACTTCAGAAACTTCAAAATAAGGACTCTCAAAAAGCTCAGTCAGCTTGTTACGCAACTGATCCAAAAACTCCGGCTTGATCTCCTCAAGGAAATCACCATTTAGATTTTGCCTGCCGGTCTTGAACCAAACGCCATCCTGTGTCATCGTTTTAACGATATATAAGTTAGGTTCGACACAAGTTTTACCAGTAAATTGCTCATATACGTAGGTATAAAGAAGCGTTTGTACCAAGGCTTTATTGATATTCTTTCCATTGGTATTGAAGAGCTCCGGCACATCCTTAAAAGTTAATTTGTCACTTCCGGTCTTATAATCAATGATCTTGGTGATCCCATCTTTTAAATCTACTCTGTCGATATAACCAATAAGTTTTACCATGGCAGGCTTTCCATGAATAGTAAAGCTAAGGTCTGCTTCAACTTTTTGCTCGAGGCTAATAATCTGAAACGGTGTCTGCGCCTCGTCTTGAGTCAAGATAATGTTTACGTAGGCATCCACAATCGAAAGAATGACTTTCTGCATCCCTTTATATTCAATTATCTTATCCGGACTCTTGAACATTACCGCAGCAAAAGCACGCTGTATCAAGCCAGGTACTTTTTTTCTTCTCACCTTAATCGCTTCTGCCGTAACTTCAGACCCTTTAAGGTCTGCATAGAAATAGTCCATCACCTGGTGCAGAATAGAGCCAATTTCATTTGCTTCTACTACAGCACTAACTTCCTTCGGCTCTTTAATCCCTGCAATATAATTGAAGAAGAAGTCGATCGGGTTAGAGATATATTGGGTTAGCGCCGAGGGAGAAAATTTCCTTTTACCCTCCAAATAGAGCGCCAAGGTATCCTGGATGAACTTATTGCCCGTTTTCTCAATCTTCACTTCTCTGGATACCTCCGTCTTGACATCAAGACTAAGCTCATGGTAGTTAAACGTAAATCCACTTTCATAAGAGAGCTGCTTTAGAATCCGACTGGCTTCCCCCGTGGTCGACTCATCAGTCAAGCTATTGTACACCAGGCTAATATTCCTCGCACGTTGTATCAATCTATAAACCATGTAGGAGGAGATCGCATCAAGGTTATCCAAGACAGGTAAGCCGTAAACCCTTCTCAAACTGTCTGGAATGAAGCTATTACCGATGGAGGACTTAGGAATGATTCCCTCATTAAAGCCTAAAATGACTACGTTCTCAAAATTCAGGTTTCTGGTTTCAAGCAATCCCATAACCTGTATCCCATTCAGTGGATCTCCTGACAATGGAACAGCAATCGCTTTCAATGCTTTTTGCACCAGGTAAATTACGAATGAGGTCTCTTCGTTACCTACATGTTTACCGAATGTATCATGAAGCCTGTTTAATTCCTGGATTGTTTTTACGAAAAGCTCCGCATCGATCTTCTTCAAGGTTTGAGAATTTGATAACCTGGTTAAAACAACGGTAAGCATGTTGATTAGATTAGTTACAACTTCCTCCGAATTGCCAATCTTCTTAAAGAAAACTTCGAAGAGACCGCTTTGCCGCAATAGCCTGGAATGCTCAATCTCTACCTGATTCTCATCCAGCAAGGCGGTCTGAATCTTGTCACGCATTTTATGACTTAATCCACTTAATGGATGCGTCAAAAATGCCTCTACACCCTGGTAAGAAACACTTTCCTTCTGCAATAACTCAAGCTGTGTGGATAGCCAGAGATCAATCAATCCAAATATACTGGATGTTGAAAGTGCAAACCCCATTGTAACATTTAGATCTACCTCATGCCCATTATGCGAAGTAGGAATGGTTTGCAAAGTAGGTATGAGTAAACTTTCATCTGCCAGAACTACGACTGTAGTACCTAAATCCTCGTTATTAGCATATTGATCCGCTAAGACGTTGTTCAATATCTTTGCCTGAGCAGACTGTCCCTGAACTTTATAAACGTCCACATTGTGAGGCTCTGCCATCGCACTTTCCTTATTGCTGAACACATTAATCAAACCCAGCTGCACAATACTTCTCCTTAGAAACAACCCGGCCTCTTGCAAAGGGTCATCGAGATAATAAGGATCTGTATCGAAATAAAATAGAGCTTGTCCTGATTCTTGCAAACGGCTGAATATTTTAGCTTCTGCACGGCTTAGTGCGTTGAAACCGACAAAAACAATTTTACCCTTGTCAAATCCTTTTATAAAAAGCAGTTCATTGATAGGCCCCTCGGCCAACTCGCGATAAACGCCCCCGTTAGTGATATAATTAAATGCCTTAAGACTTGCATGGAACTTATGGTAAAGCTTAGGCATTCTACGCCACATCCGAATGAACAGTTCTTGTTGCTTCTTGTGTTTTCCTTCAGAATAAGAAGTCCAGAACTGGGATAAAAATTCATACTGCTCCGGGCTCAGGTAGTCAAACTCCTGGTTAATTAGCGAGATATCTTCCAGATCACGGTAAAGTTTTCCTGCATCAACCAGGTCAATGTCGATCTGGTTAAAATCACTCAACATGATCTTTGCCAAAGGGAAGAACTTGTGGCTGCTGATGGGATCAAAACCTTCCTCTGCAAGAAGTTGGTTATAGATTTTATGGAGCGTAAAGAACTGCAGGTAGAAATCGGCCAACTTTTCCGGGGAGGCAGCTGCAAAAAACTCCTGAATGGTATAGAGAGTAGGACTGAAAAATGGCCTCTTAATACTATTTGCGAGGTATTTCTGCAGGTATGCTGCCGGTCGCTTGTTGTTAAATATGATGGCACAGTGCTGAAGCTGATCCCCGAACTTCGCTACCAGATCTTCCGCAACTTCCTGTAAAAATGGCTTCATAAGACTATACTAATTTTAATTTACCGCTAACGGCATAAAACAGATAAGTTTGGACATTTGGGTAGCCCATTGCAACCAGCAATTCTTTGTATTTATCCACCTGCTTTATGTGACTATCACTCTCTTCTAGTGTGAATTTATAATCAAGAATAATTACCCCTTCATTAGTAATCAGCACGCGGTCTGGCCGATGCATTTTGCCCTCTGCGTCTACGATATTTTTCTCCGTAATACTCTCAGTTGCTTTGCTAAGGAGAGCTTTCAGTTCCGCATTATCTAACACTTCAAGAACTGATGCTTTTAAATTGTCAACTTCATCCTCCTGAATGGTACCAAACAGGACAAGCTCTTCAACAAATCGGTTTACTTCTGTTTCTGAGCTTGCATTAGCAAGAATATCATGAAGTAATGACCCTTTCCGGCCCGACTTCTGAATGTTTAACACATGTTTTAAATGCTTTTCTTCGGAGGGCACATAGAGCTCAGCTAATCTTGAAGTAGTAGGATACCGAGATAAGTGAATTAGGCTTAAATCTTCGATACTACTGACCTTCTCGTAGTGTTCTACAATCTCATAACGGTTATTTCCATCAAAATCCGTCTCAAAAGTATGATTGAGCACATCTCCCATATTAGAAAGTTTAGCTTCTTTTTTAGCCATTGTTCCGATGTACAGGTAGTCTTTAGAACGCGTCGTAGCTACATAAAGCATGTTCAATGCATCCATATTATTATAGAGCAACTCTTCGTAGTAAGCTTTAGCTATAGACGAATCGGCAAGAGCTTCGTTAAATCTCAAAGGAATGCCTTTGAGTTCCTTATATACCGTCTCTTCAGCTGAAACCCAGAAGGTCGCATTTGTTTTTCCTTTAATATCCCAATTGCAAAATGGAATAAAGACAGCTCTAAAGGCCAGGCCTTTTGATTTGTGTATGGTGATTACCTGTATCGCGTCTGCACCCTCTGGAGACGGGAGCGATTTGTTAACTCCATCTTCCTCCCACCACGTAAGGAACGAAATGATTCCTTTTTCACCCAATTTGTTGGCATGGGCAGTCAGGTCTCTGAACGCTAGCAAGTACGCTAAGTGTTCAGTCAGACCTTTCAGGCCATAACTATCTATGAGTATCTCTATAAGCTCTGCTAAGGGCAATTGTAACCAGGTTTGCCAATTTTCGCAAAGTGCCGGAGGCAATACATGCCTAAGTTGTGTTAATGGAGTAATTGTTAAATTAAGGTAATGAATGGCTTCAGGCGTTTTTTGCTGTAGGGATTGATAAAGAGCAATGCAGTTTGCTTTGTATAGAGCGATCTGTGCTTCAACACCAACCAACATTTTTAATGTATTGATAATGAGTTGAACCGCCTTGTTGTTCGCAATCAACAATGCATCTCCAGAAATAACCGGAAGATTATGCTCCATTAGTTTTCTGACCGTGAGCAAGGCTTCTGAGTTTGACCTTACCAGGACTGCGATATCTTTCAGGGCAAAATGATGATCCGCTCTAAGCTCAGCTATCTCCTGAACCACGTCATCCAGGGCAAGGTCTCTGAAAGTAGTTTCCGTAAAACGCGCCTCCAATGGGGAGTCTTCTTTGCCAAACTTCTTAATCTTTATAGTGCCGCCTTTAGGAGTGTTTCCAGCAAAATTCTGTGTGGAAGTCGTGTATATGTCAGTTATTATCTGTGCGTAATTCTCATTTTGCCACCATGATTTTAGTGCTTCAGTTCTGCCCTCAATATTCTGATTAAGTTCAGTTTGCAAAGTCTGAGGAATGGTCTTATACAAGTAATTATTAAAACTTATGATATTTTCAGCGCTGCGATAATTTTCAGCTAAGCTTTCTTCGAGTACATTATGTGAACCGATATCTACTTTTGCGTGCTTATGCAGAATATTCCAGTCTCCATTTCTCCAGCGATAGATAGACTGTTTGGTGTCACCAACGATGAGGTGATCCGTCATTTCTTGGTTGGGGCTGGCAATAGCATTGGCAAGAAGAGATTTGAAGCTCCCCCATTGGCTCGTTGAGGTATCCTGGAACTCGTCAAATAAAAAGTTCTTATATCGATTGCCTACTTTCTCCCAAATAAAAGAAGGGTTATCCCCGGCATCTTTTGTGATCTCAGAGATCAACTTTTGCGCATCACTAATCAGCAAGTTCTCGTTCTCGGATCGATATTGCTTCAGTAAAACTGCGATCTCCTGCATCAGCCGCAGATAATATAGATTTTTATTAAAAGCAACCGCCAGACTATAATTAGGAAGATGGGTTTGATAATGTGCTTGAATCTCTTTCAATAATGGATTGACGACATCATAAAATCCTTGTTCCAGACTGTTTTTCTGAAACCAGTCGTCCGGCTCATCAATAAAGCAGAATAAACCATCCACTTTAGAAAGATCACCTCTTGCAACCATAATGACCTTAAGCAGGCCACTTCTACTTTTACCTTTTAGATTTTCAGTTTTTATACCGAATTGGTCAAATGCGGTATAAGCCTGCGTTGCTAATGCGATTATTTGCTCTTCAAAATTCTTAATTTCAGCTTTTGTGATAGCGCTGTAGTTTTTAAAAAGCTCATCAATGTTTTCAGGACCTAATGCTTCGATCGCGTCCTCAAATACCTGGAACCGTTCGGTAAAAATCTCTCCTATTAAATTGTAAAGTTCAGTTTTATAATTCCAGCTTTTATTGTCACTGATTCGTTCAATAGCGAGATCAATGATCCATTGCAAAAGTGGTTCATTATGATTTAGTGCCTCATCTAATTTAGTAACCAGGTCATCCTTTACTTTATTATAGTTCATTTCTAAACTATAATCTGCATTAAGTCCGAGTTCAAATGCAAAGCCACGGATTACCTTTTGGACGAACCCGTCAATAGTACTAACAGAAAAACGGCTGTAGTCATGCAGAATCTTACGGTAGATCTTATCAGCTCTGAATTGAAGGTCCCGGGGATTCAACAGCGGATGAGCCTTCAGAATAATAACCCGGTAGTCTTCAATCTTTCTGGAAGGATCACCCATCGCTAAACCGACCAGAACGTCCAGGATCCGGCTTTTCATCTCTTCTGTAGCCTTATTCGTAAAGGTTACAGCGAGAATCTCCCGGTATTTATTATCTCCTGAAAGCAGTAATGTTAGGTAATGTGCTGTTAAACTAAAGGTTTTACCAGAACCCGCTGAAGCTTGAAGAATTTTTAGAGGCAGTTGCGGCATTAGGTAAATCTAGCTAATTTTAGCTATTCACCATCGCCGAATTTAAAAAATGTATTGACAGTTACCGGGAGTTTACCGGTTGCAACAAACTGGTTTTTCAGCACAGAAGCTGCGGCCTGCTGCATGAAATCCTCCTTTTGATAAGCAACTATAAGTCCCTTGCTGTTTTCTAACCCAGGCAATGCGGACAGGTTATAAGGATTTGCAAACAATGCGAATGAAGCTCCCTTTTTAGCCATTTCACTGATCAGCATTTTAAGATCTGCACTTAACACCATTCCATTGCCGGGGCGGGTTCGGGTATCATGGATCCCTATAATGATCTGAGCAAACATATCCATGCTAGCCATCATTTTTGCAATGGTATTCGCATTTGCATTCTTATCAAGCGTGTAGTAGACAGAATTAGTATAATAGGCGCCAAGGCTTTTCTGAAAGGTGGTTACGTTCGGCGTACCAATACTAATAATCACCGTCCTCATGTCCTTCTTTAGAGACTGAATATTGGCTTTTCCTCTTAAGACGGTCATGGATGCATCCGCAAGTTGCTGTACCAATATTAGACTCTCTTTCCGGGTCACATCAGCAAGAACATTTTGCGTAACTATTGTGTCTGGTTTATTTAATCCCGACCAGTATTTCGCATACAAGATTTTTTTAACGCTTTCATCAATGCGTTCCATTGGGATTCTATCTTGACGTACAGCTCTACGAACGAATTTTATTGCACGATCACTGTTTTCAGAGAGTTCTAGAATATCGTTTCCAGCAATCACCCCCATAACATCTGCTTCACCGTCTTTGAAATATTTTACGACACCCTTCATTCCCATAGCATCGGATACGATTAGGCCTTTAAAACCAAGTTCTTGCTTCAAGATACCAGTTACAATAGGCTTGGACAAAGTTGAAGGCATATTTGGGGTAGCATCTAATGCCGGAATGTTCATATGGGCGATCATGACCCCCGAAGCTCCGGCTTGTACAAGTTCCCTGAACGGGTAGATTTCCAAGCTGTCTAATCTCGCTTTACTAAATGTTAGTTGAGGCAGGTCATAGTGTGAATCTACGTCGGTGTCTCCATGGCCAGGGAAATGTTTAAGACTTACCAAAAGACCTCCATCCTGCATTCCCTTCATATAGGCGCCCGCCTTTTGAGCAACATTGTATTTATCTTCTCCGAAAGAGCGGTAATTGATAACGGGGTTTTTAGGGTTGTTATTTACATCAACATCTGGTGCTAGATTTAAATGCATTCCTATACGCCTGAAGTCCCTCGCAACCTCAAGTCCCATGTGATAGATCAATTCTTTATTCTGAACTGCTCCAATAGCCATCTGATAAGGATAGGAAATTGTGCTATCCAAACGCATTCCTAGCCCCCATTCACCATCAGAAGCAATCATTAAAGGCACTTTTGCTAAGGCCTGGTATTTATTAGTGAGTATCGCCTGCCTTCCTGGACCGCCCTGAAAAAACACTACGCCACCTAATCGTTCCCTTTTAATAACCATTCCTACGGAGTCTTCATAAGCCTTGCCCAGATTTGTATGTGCCCTTACAAAGAACATTTGAGCAATCTTTTCTCGTCTGCTCAACTTGTTAAATACGGAGTCAACCCATACATTCGGTGTATTTAAGCTTTGAATATAGGAAGGCTTTTCTGCTTGTCCATTACAAAAGGTAGCTATAATTAGGAGCGGCAGAATTAGGAAATACTTATGAGTCATTATTAAAGATTGATCAGAAAATGCAAAGTTAGGCAAAATGAGCTAATGAAAAGCCGCCTGTTTGGTACAGGCGGCTGAACTTGGGATGTTATCCTCTTAAAAAAACGCGTTTAATGAGTTTGCGCTTGTTTATGAAATTGTATTAAAACTTAACTCCAACACCTACTGAAAACACTTGATTTTTGAATTCAGGCGTTCTTCTAGAACCATCTTCATTATTTTTTTGGAAGTCTAACGCATAGCGTCCGTGAATGTCAAACTTGTCGTTGATGTCAAATCTTAGACCAATCACACCACCTAATAAGCTTTTCTTGAACTTGTCAGAATCTTCATTGTATTCTGATTCTACTGTTCCAAAGCCACTATCAAATTTATTTTTAGTACTTGTTAAAAAAGATACTTGAGGACCAACTACAATGTTTAATCCACTACCTGCTACTTTAAGACTTGCGAGAATAGGAACATCAACAAAGTAAGTAGTTTGAGTTAACTCGCCGAATGTTGTATTGGCTTTATATCCTTTAGAAGCAAACAGAATCTCAGGAGTAAACGCAATCCCCGCTACTAGAGGGATATCAACAGTAACACCAGCGTTAAAACCAGGATTTACTTTTGTACTAAAATTATTGTCGCCATCATCCTTGATGATATTTGGTAGGTTTAATCCGGCTTTTACTCCAAATCTGATGTCTTGTGCATCTGCTGCTGATGCTGCGAATAGGCCAAGGGCCAAAATAATTATCTTTTTCATGTGTTTAATTTGTTAATCGTTTAATTTTTATGGGTTATGAAAGAAATGTGCCACAAAGATCCAGAGGCTTAATTTTAGAGTAATAAGAGTATATAACTTATAAACAAATGGATTTAATGTAGGGATGGTTCGACATGACTATTTTTTCCAAGACAAGATGTATCAAATTCAATACATCTTTTAGACAGGAAAGGTGAAGGATTTCAAAAGCTTTTAACATATGATTAGAAAGAGAAACAAGCAATGAATCGCTCAAAGGTATTTCGACCGCTTAGTTCGCATTGAAAAATTCTTTAACGATATGAAAAGATTCAAAATAGAATATAGTATTTAGATTTTTTAATATATTCACACTCAAAACCAATCAATTATAAACTCATAAGGAAAATTTAACTATGGACAAGTTTCAAAAAGTGAAAGATCTTGTGGATTCAATCCAAAAAGATGCAGAGAAATTTTACACCGGTGGCAATGGTGCTGCAGGTACACGTGTACGGAAAGGCATGCAGGATCTAAAAAACCTTGCCACGGAAATCCGTAAAGAAGTCACAGAGAAAAAGAACGCAAAATAATATAATAGTATTGTTTGTGAACCGGGATAGCTGCTTGATTAAATCAGGCAGCTATTTTTGTTTCTAATCTTTCCAGTCCAGACTTATCTTAAAATTTAGGCCTCTACAAGAAATTAGGTTCATTTGTTGCATAGAGGAGAACAAAGTCAAAACAGTTTATAATTATGTTATTAGTACAAAATATTCGTTTAAGCAAAATTTTAAGAAACACTTGGCAGGTTGACTTGATTATGATTGCTTCCTGTACAGGAGCATATCTCATTCGTGAGTACCTGATTGCCAATCATTTTGAAATACCTGCAATCATTCCTTCGCTATTAGGTACCGCTATTGCATTCTTTGTAGGATTTAATAATAATCAGGCCTATGACAGATGGTGGGAAGCCCGGAAGATTTGGGGCTCGTTAGTTAACGACTCTAGATCGTTTGCCCGTTCTCTTCTTACTTATCCAGAAGGCAATGACAATATTCCAAGGAGAATGATCTATAGGCATATTGCGTTTCTGTATGCACTAAAAGCCAACTTACGCGGCGCCACCGATGAAAACTTATCCAAATACTTAACCGAGGAAGATCTACAGGAAATAAATGGCCAAACCAACATGCACAACGCTTTACTAGGTATTCAGGCCAGAGACTTACAAAGGCTTTCACAAAACAATCAAATCGATGGTTTTCGGTTCATGGATCTTAACCAAATGTTGATTCGTTTTACTGATTCTATGGGGATGAGCGAAAGAATTAAGAACACGGTATTTCCTACCACATACAGCTATCTGACTAAGGTATTTATATGGCTTTTTGTAGTAAGTTTTACATTAGTAATTAGTCAATCCGCAGGAGTATACTCCATCTTTCTTGGATGGCTAATCGGCTTTGTGTTTGTTTCTACACAAATTAATGGGATGAGTCTCGTAGATCCTTTCTTAAATAATTCTGCCGGGGTTCCATTAAATCAGATCACAAGAACAATAGAGATCAATCTCTTAGAAATGCTTCATGAGACAGACATACCCGTACCTATTAAAGCAATTAATGACGAGTACATTCTCTAGTGTGCTATTCATTCTTTGGCTGAGTTTGACATTAATCCCATAATCATATTTGGCCAATTGAGTATCTTTATCAAAAGTAACTTCTAAGACACCATGACGGAATTGTCAATAAAAAATATGGTATGCGATCGATGCATCATGGCTGTTAGACAGGAACTACTTAGAAATGGTCTTGAACCCCTGGTCATCGACTTAGGAACCGTTCAATTGATTGGAGAAATCACCCAGGAGATTCGGGAAAAGCTTAAAAAAGAGCTGGAAGCCTTGGGTTTTGAATTGTTAGCTGATGCAAAATCAATATTGATTGATCAGATGAAAACATTGATTATTCAAAAAATTCATCATACTGAATCGTTCGAGATGACTGTCAACTGGTCGCAACTGCTTTCTACAGAACTTAACCATGAATATAAATCTTTAAGCAGCCTATTCTCTTCTCTGGAAGGAATGACTGTAGAACAATATATCATCCGACAGAAAATAGAGCGCGTTAAAGAACTGCTGTTTTATGAGGAGTTGAATTTAAGTGAGATCTCCTTCCAGATGGGATATAGCAGTGTTCAACACTTATCGCAACAATTTAAAAAGGTAGCTGGGTTAACGCCATCTGAATTCAAATTATCAAGGATGGTGGAAAAGAGAAAAGCACTTGACTCTATTTAAGAAATCATATAACTTTTACTGATAAAAGTATATCAACGGGGACGGCTGCATGCGCGATCTTTGCTGGTAAATATATAATGATGTCGACTCAAATTTCAAACAAGCTAATTCGAAAATCTTTTCCAGTAACAGGCATGAGCTGCGCGGGATGTGCAAGTAGCGTAGAATCAATACTTAAATTAGCACCTGGTGTTGAAGATGCAGGAGTTAATTACGGGAATCAAATCGCCTGGGCTTCGTTCCATCCTGAATTGACGGATTCAAGGGATCTGCAGAAGGCTGTCCAATCTGGGGGTTACGACTTGATCGTTGACGCAGATGACCCAGAACAAGCTCAGGACGAAGCTCAACAAAAAATCTACGAGGCCATCAAACAAAGAACAATATGGTCCTCAATTTTGGCCTTTCCTGTACTTATAATTGGAATGTTCTTTATGGATACTGTGCCTTATGGCAACTGGATTTCTATGGCGCTGACTATTCCAATTTTATTCTGGTTTGGTCGCCACTTTTTTGTGGGGGCATATAAGCAAGCCTTACATCACAGAGCAAATATGGATACCCTGGTTGCATTAAGCACTGGCATCGCTTTTTTATTCAGCGTTTACAACACAATCAATCCTGAATTTTGGATGAATAAAGGAGTAATGCCTCATGTATATTTCGAAGCGGTATCAGTCCTGATAGCATTCGTCTCTTTGGGAAAGCTATTGGAGGAACGGGCAAAGTCAAACACCTCCTCTGCAATCAGAAAACTAATGGGCCTTCAATCAAAGACTGTTAGAATTTTGGTAAGAGGAGTTGAGCAGGAAGTAGACGCGACATCGGTAGTCCCTGGTGATCTCATAATCGTTCGCCCCGGAGAAAAAATCCCTGTCGACGGAAAAGTTTCTTCCGGATCGTCTTATGTTGATGAAGCTATGATTAGTGGTGAACCGGTTGCGGTTCAAAAGGAAGTTGGTAACCAGGTTTTCGCAGGCACGATAAATCAAAAAGGAAGTTTTCAGTTTGTAGCTGAAAAAGTAGGAAGAGACACGATGCTTGCGCACATCATTAAAATGGTACAGGAGGCTCAAGGCAGTAAAGCGCCTGTGCAACGACTGGTGGATAAGATAGCAGGCATTTTTGTGCCGATCGTTCTTGGAATAGCTTTACTTACATTCGGACTTTGGATGCTTATAGGAGGTGAGCAGGCCTTTACACATGCCTTATTAACATCAATTACCGTATTGATTATCGCATGTCCCTGCGCCTTGGGTTTAGCAACGCCCACGGCCATTATGGTGGGCATAGGCAAAGGCGCTGAGCACAACATTCTGATTCGGGACGCAGAAAGTCTGGAGTTGGGTTATAAGGTGGATGCTATAATTCTAGATAAAACAGGTACAATTACGGAAGGGAAACCTGTGGTAACAAGTATTCTCTGGCTACCGGGACTTGAAGATCAGGAAAGTATGAAACCGGTACTTCTTGGACTAGAGCTTCTCTCGGAACATCCCCTTGCGGAGGCAGTTGTTAATGAATTAACCGCATGTAAAGCCGTAAATATAGAAGGATTTGAAAGCATTAGTGGACGCGGTGTTACCGGAACCTACAATAGTGATATGTATTTAGTAGGGAATCTTAAGCTTCTAGAATCACGTAGTATTGTCATTGATCAGTATCTGTCTGGACATGCCAAGGAACTGCAGTCGAAGGCAAATACTGTGGTATACTTTGCAGATGAAACCAGGGTATTAGCAATTATTGCAATCGCCGATGAAATTAAGGGAACCTCAAAAGCTGCGATCAACCAGTTACAAGCGCTAGGTATTGAGGTGTTTATGCTAACTGGAGATAATTGGGAAACTGCTGCTGCGGTTGCTAAAGAAATTGGCCTTAACCATTACAAAGCGGAAGTAATGCCATCAGAAAAAGCAGCATTTGTGAAACAATTGCAATCAGAAAGTAAAGTGGTAGCGATGGTTGGCGATGGCATAAATGACTCAGAAGCGCTGGCTAAAGCTGATGTTAGCATCGCTATGGGAAGGGGCTCTGATATTGCAATGGATGTAGCGAAAATAACCTTGATCACTTCTGATCTTCAGTCAATTCCTCAGGCCCTTAAATTGTCTCGCGAGACTGTTAAGACTATCAGGCAAAACTTATTTTGGGCGTTCATTTATAATCTTGTTGGAATCCCATTAGCGGCGGGAGCACTTTACTGGTACAATGGCTTTTTGTTAGATCCAATGATCGCTGGAGGAGCTATGGCTTTAAGTTCGGTCTCGGTAGTTACAAATAGTTTACGACTAAAGTCACTCCAATTGTAAACAAAACGCCCTAAGCTTTAAGCCTGGGCGTTTTTGTTATTCTGTATTGCTAATAGAAGGAATAACGCAAAGTAGCGCCATATGTTCTTGGATCACCAAGTACTCCTGCATACAGTCCTGAGTTACCTGCTGCTGCCTGTAGTTGCTCGTAATAATTAGTATTACCGATATTTCTCCCCCAAACTAGTATGGAGAATTTATCTGACTTAAATCCTAAACGCGCATTTAACAAAGAATACCCATCAACATTCAATACACGTGAAGGTGTTGGATTTGAGGAATAGCCAGAACGATAACTTGCGTCTCCAGCGATAAAATACCGACCAGCTTTGGTGCTAAGGTTACCTGGGGTACTTAATTCTGCTCCTCCAGAAACATTCCATTTAGAAATACCCGGCAATCTTCCTCCTGAGGCATCTTTGAACGCCACCTGCGTTGCGACGCCATTGACAAGTTCTGTATGACCAGTTTCTTCCAATGGTAACGGCGCGTTTGTGAACTTCACATATTTCCCATCAAGATAAGCTAAGGCAGCATTTACAGTTAGAAACCGCTCCAATTGATAGCTACCGTCAACTTCTAGTCCTTTTACATTAACTTTCTCAGCGTTTGCAAGATACCCTCTATTTACACCTAATTGTGGCGACTGTACATTGGTTTGATAATCTTTTATGTCCGTGTTGAAGGCCGTTAAATTTACGATAGCTCCTCTACCCGGCTTTGTTTTTACACCGAGCTCATAATGTTGTACGTATTCTGGTTTAACTACAGCTAATGATAGATCCGCTTCACCTGTAGAGGTGGTTGGTAAGCCGCCCACGTTTACTCCAACCGGCTTATAAGCCGTAGAAAATGTTCCGTATGCATTTAATTTAGCAGTAGGGCGGTAGGAAACTGTAAGGTTACCAGAAAGATTGTTATTGTCTACATTGGTAACAAATTGCTGGTTACTATAAACCGCCGCTTTTAATGCAAGTAATGCTGCGTCTGAAGTTTGCAATCCACCGTAAGTAACTCTATCATAGTCAACATCTTTTTTATCATAGGTAAACCTTAGACCAGGTAAAACATGAAGATTTTTCAAAAACTCCCAGTCCGCCTGGGCAAATATTGCGGTACTTAAGGACTTGATTGTTGAATTAGTTTTGATGCCAAAGCCATCTAGCAATCCAGGAGTTGAATATAATGCCTGCGCACCTGTAGCGCTGGTTTGTACAAATCTCCATTGATCCTTTCCAACCTCTTCCGTCTGCGCTAAACCCTTTAAGTTTTGTCCAAGAGCGAATAGGCCAATTACACCGCTTATCTTTTCGGTAATGTTTCCTGCATACCTGAATTCTTGCGAATACTGGTCATGGCGTGAATTTCCCTGTGATTTAGTAAGAGCTGATAGTTCCGAGAAGTCCCTGTCATTGGTTGGATCCCAATTCCAGAAGCGCCATGCCGTTGTAGAAGTAAGGGTTCCATTACCTATTTTGTAATCTACGTTTAAGGATGTCCCTCCAATGGATTGATTGTGTCTCCACGGCGTATTCGTATTGATTTCTCTTGAAAAGGGGTCTATTTTAGGCTGCTGGTATCCAAGATCCGATACGATCTTAGAATACTGACGATAAGCACTTCTTTCCGTTGTAGTAACCCCTGCAATAACTAGAGGATAACCTGCAGGATGCTGTATACTAACATCACCGCTTAACAGTACCGCTAACCTTTCAGAGGGTGTATAGTATAACTGGCCTTTGAAACCAAGGTTGTTCTGTCCACTATATCTCCGTTCTTCTCTCGTGTTCCATATCGTTCCGTCTCTTTGAGTTCCAGAAATTGATATTTTAGCTGCAAGGTTTTTGGCGACTCCACCAGAAACTGACGTTTTAGCCTGTATAAAGTTATAGTTACCAAAACCCAATTCAACTTTAGCGGTAGGCGTTTGAGTTGGCTTTGTTGTGGTAATATTAAATGCTCCTGCGGTGGTATTCTTTCCAAACAAAGTGCCCTGAGGACCCCGGATCACTTCTATTTGCTCAATGTCAAGAAAATCTGTTGAGGTTGCAGCGGGACGAGCGTGATAGACACCGTCTACATAAAAACCGACTCCGGGATCAATTCCATCATTAGTGAGACCAAAGGTTGATCCTAATCCCCGAATGTTAAGGGTAGTATTTCTCGCGTTTGAGGCGTATAACTGTACTGAAGGGACCAGCTCCTTCAAGCGATTTACATTAAACGCCCCAGCATTTTCTGCAGCTTGTCCGCCGATAACAGTAATTGCGATAGGCACCTCCTGCAAGATCTCTGATCTTCTTCTGGAAGTAACTACAATCTCATCTAACAAAGCATTTTCAACAAGGACCAATTCCAGAGGGGTTTCCTGAACCTTTAGAACTTGAAAGTCCTGGGCTTTATAACCTACTGAACTGACTTGAAGATAAAAGGGCGGCTCGGTGGTAATGAGTGTGAAAGCCCCACTGGTATCAGCGACAGTAGTAATCTTTGTTCCTCTAATGATCACTGTTGCGTTAGGTACCGGAGCACCTTTATCATTTTTAATAATGCCTTTTATGGAGATCTGCGCGGATGCGAATCCCGCTGAAAGTAGTATTAATAAGAGTAAGGGTAAGCTTATTTTCATGTTCTTAAACAGTTTATTTCGACAAATATAGAATGTTTTAAATCATTATCAATTAATTCTATAGAAATAGTAGTATTAATTAAGAACTGATACCATTTTTACTTAACACCTCTATGTGAAAAGACGCGAAATCAGCTGGAATGCGATTACTCCTATAAAAACTCAGCCCTTCATAAGTATTTATGAAGGGCTGAGTTTCTGCTGCAAGACAAAATTCTGTTCGTTTATTCCAAATTTTAAATCGTTGGATAACCGCCTGTTACCTGAACTGTTGATCCAGTCATATAACTTGAATCGGAAGAGGCGAGCAAGACGAAAGCGGCTGCAAGTTCTGCCGGTTGGCCTGGTCGCTTTAGAGGGACGTCCTGTCCGAAGATTTTCACCTTTTCATCCGGCATGGTAGATGGAATTAATGGCGTCCAAATGGGTCCTGGCGCAACGCAATTAACCCTTATGCCTTTCTCTGCCCAGAGCTGTGCCATGCTGACCGTAAAATTTTGAATGGCTGCTTTAGTGGCAGAATAAGCGACAAGCTGAGGTGGAGCTTTATAGGCGTTTACGGAAGTAGTGTTAACGACTGTGCTTCCTGGTCGTAAATGGGGCTCTGCCGCTTTACACAAATAGAATAATGGATAGATGTTAGTCTTGAAGGTGCGGTCCCACTCTTCTACTGAAACATCCTGTATGGAATCGCGAGACATTTGAAAAGCTGCGTTATTGACCAAAATGTCTATCTGTCCAAACTCTTCTAAAGTTTGACTAATTATTAGTTTACAGTGGTCTTCCGAACTAATATCCCCGGGAATTAGTATGGCTTTTCTCCCGGCTTCTTCAATCAAGCGCGCCGTTTCATTGGCATCTTCGTCCTCATTTAAATAAGATATTGCAACATCGGCACCCTCTCTCGCAAATGCGATAGCTACTGCACGTCCAATACCGGAATCACCACCCGTAATGATGGCTTTCCGACCAGTTAATTTTCCAGAACCTTTGTACGAATCTTCACCATGATCTGCTTTGAGATGCAGTTGGCCCTCTGTTCCGGGAACTTCCTGTTTATTCTCGGAGAAAGGAGGCTGATCATACTGTTTCAGTGGATTTTCTAGATTTGCTGTTTCATTATTTTCCATAAGCTTAATATTTAATGGTTGTACCCTTAACACACCAATTCAAATTGTGTTTTGGTAGCACATACGTGATCAGCTATAGAAAAATACTGTATTATAATACCTAGATTAAGCAAGTCGATTTTCCTATTCGACCTTCAATCTGAGGGGACCTGCTAAATGCGAATCTTCAATGCTCTTAGACGCTTGCAAAGATATTAATTGTTGGATTGCGAATCCTCTGATCTGCTACCCACTCCGCAGCATAAAAAAAAAGCCTCTGGCGGTTAGCCAAAGGCATTAATTTATTTTTACTTGGCGGAGAGTGAGAGATTCGAACTCTCGATACCCTTTTGAGGTATACACACTTTCCAGGCGTGCTCCTTAAACCACTCGGACAACTCTCCTTTTACCGAGGAGTGCAAAAGTAGAATAATTAATCGATTACCGTTACTTTTAGCATGTTCGTTTTTCCTTTTGCTTCCATTGGTATAGCGGCAGTGTTAATAATAACATCACCTTTTTTAACCAATTTGTATTCTTTCAGCAATTGGTTCACGTCCATAATTGTTTCGTCTGTACTTTCAAACTTATCATAATAGAAACCTTGAACACCCCAAATTAGGCTTAAGCTGTTTAATAAGCTCCTGTTACTGGTGAAAATATAAGTTAATGCTTTTGGTCTATGACTTGAGATTGCGAAGGCTGTGTAACCGCTCACTGTCAAGGAAACAATACCTACTGCATTCGTTTGCTTCGATAGAAAACATGCTGAATCACAAACTGCATCGCTCAAAAAAGTATCCGCTTTGGGCTTTAAGAACTTCTCAGGGTGGAAGGGGTAATTATTGTGTTCAATGTTCTGTATAATCTTTTGCATCGTTTCAATAACGATCAAAGGAAACTCGCCAACTGAAGTTTCGCCGCTAAGCATAACTGCATCAGCACCATCAAGTACGGAGTTAGCCACATCGTTAACCTCAGCACGTGTTGGTCTTGGCGTAGTGATCATGCTTTCCAACATTTGAGTAGCAACGATAACTGGTTTTGAGGCTGCACGACACTTCTGAACGATCATTTTTTGAAGCAAAGGAACTTCTTCCATTGGCATCTCCACTCCCAGATCCCCACGAGCAACCATGATACCGTCTGAAACTGCAATAATCTCATCAATATTTGCAATGGCTTCCGGCTTTTCAATCTTCGCAATAACTCTGGCAGTTTTACCTCTGGCCTTGATAATTTCTTTTAATTCAATTATGTCGGCGGCATTACGTACAAAAGATAATCCGATCCACTCCACATCGTTCTTTAAAACAAATTCAAGATTGTCTCTATCTTCTGGAGTTAATGATGGAATTGAAACTTTAGTGTTTGGAAGATTCACGCCCTTTCTGGAAGTAAGAATACCACCATGGACTACCTCACAAATCACCTCATCTTTAAGGTTTGTTTCAATAACGCGCATCTGCAATTTCCCATCATCTAAAAGGATGATCTCTCCAGGCTTCACGTCCTGAGGGAAAGTGTCGTAAGTAATGTAGATACGCTCCTCGTTACCTACACATTTTTCGGTAGTGATTGTAGTACGCGCACCATTAACAAGGTTTATACCACCTTCTTTTACGGTTCCAATCCGGATTTTTGGACCTTGTAAATCAGCAAGGATACCTACGTTGTAATCGTATTTTTCATTAAGGCTGCGAATGGTATCCAAAACGGCCTGGTGATCTGCTTGTGATCCATGAGAAAAGTTTAAGCGGCATACATCCAAACCGGCATTAAACATACTATATAAAACTTCAGGTTTGGCGGATGCAGGACCTAAAGTGGCTACAATTTTTGTTCTTGAATGAAATGGTTTCATTAATTATTAACTTTATTTTGTCTGAAATACTGAACTCAAATATAGTGTATTTAATACACCTGCAATATAAAATTTACATTACCAAGTTTTCCCTTGACTTTAATCTTTTAGGATCAATTTGTGCAGCAACCTGAATATCAGATAGTTTATTGAGTCCACTAAGGATGTAATTCAGATCATCCTTGTCAACATATTGGTGGATGACCATAAAAAAATCAACCTTGTTCATTTCGGGAATTAAAAACCCTTCTGTATTTCTGTTGTTAATCAGGAAATATTCAAGCTCGCCTTGCTCTACAAAAAAGTAATATTTTGAAAAAGCAAGAGGCGCTTCGTCTATATTAAAGTAGACTTCATGATCGTCTATTTTTTCAAAATCGAAGTTAAGGTTGATGTTGATCTTGTGACACAAAACGTAATCTTTTAAAGATGCAGTGATTGCGATTAATACGAAATCAAGGTCTAACGATAGCTTTAAATAAGTTTTGTTCAAAACGGATAGATTATAGAATGCGAAATTATAAAACTAATTTTACTTTAATGTTCCGATTAAAAACATTAAAATTGATAGAGAAATAAAAACATTTGAAATGTGTCAGAATTTATTTTTCTTTGCACTGAATTATTTAACCATTAAATTATAATCATTATGTCTGATATTGCTTCAAGAGTTAAGGCTATTATCGTTGAAAAATTAGGTGTGGACGAAAGCGAAGTTACACCGGAAGCTTCTTTCACTAACGACTTGGGTGCGGATTCTTTAGATACTGTAGAACTTATTATGGAGTTTGAAAAAGAATTCAATGTAGCAATCCCTGATGATCAGGCTGAGACCATTGGTACAGTTGGTCAAGCAATTGCTTACTTAGAGAAAAACGTTAAGTAATACGGTCTCCGTATAATCCGTATAAATGGAATTAAAAAGAGTTGTAGTTACAGGGTTAGGTGCGCTCACTCCAATTGGTAATACCATCCCAGAGTTCTGGGAAGGGTTACTAAATGGTGTGAGCGGCGCCGGTCCTATCACTGGTTTTGACACTTCTAAGTTTAAAACTAAATTTGCGTGTGAGCTTAAGAACTTTAAAGCCGAAGACTTTTTGGATAAAAAGGAAGCACGTAAATTGGATCCATTTGTTCAATACGCTTTAGTATCCACAGACGAGGCCATAAAAGATGGGGGATTTGATTTTTCAAATTTAGACACCAATCGTATTGGCGTTATCTGGGGTTCTGGTATTGGCGGATTTAAAACCTTTCAGGATGAAATGAAGAACTTCTTTTTAGGTGATGGTACGCCACGCATGAATCCGTTCTTTATTCCTAAGGTAATCATTGACATTGTTCCGGGCCATATCTCCATAAAATATGGTTTACGCGGTCCAAATTTCGCCACAGTTTCTGCTTGCGCATCTTCTACCAATGCGATGATTGACGCCTACAATTATATCCGTTTAGATATGTGTGATGTGGTGATCAGCGGAGGTTCTGAAGCTATTATTAATGAAGCGGGAATTGGCGGTTTTAATGCAATGCATGCTCTATCTACTAGAAATGATGATCCAGGAACAGCTTCAAGGCCCTTTGATAAAGATCGCGATGGTTTTGTTGCAGGGGAAGGCGCTGGAACGATCATTTTAGAAGAGTTAGAACATGCCAACAAACGTGGAGCTAAGATTTATGCTGAGCTGGTAGGCGGCGGAATGAGTGCAGATGCCAACCATATCACTGCTCCACATCCACAAGGCTTAGGCGCAAGAATGGTTATGACCAATGCTTTGCGAGATGCCGGAATGACTACTGCAGATATTGACTACATCAATGTCCATGGAACATCTACCCCACTGGGTGATATTTCCGAAACGCAGGCAATTGTAGACCTTTTCGGAGCCGATGCTTATCAGTTAAACATCAGCTCTACAAAGTCGATGACAGGCCATTTATTGGGAGCTGCAGGGGCTATTGAAGCAATCGCTTCTATTCTTGCCATTAAGTATGGCGAAGTACCTCCTACTATCAATCACTTTACCGATGATCCTGCTTTTGATCCAAAATTAAACTTCACATTCAATAAATCACAGAAGAGAGAGATCCGTGCTGCCTTAAGCAACACCTTTGGCTTTGGTGGTCATAATGCATCAGTGATTTTCAAAAAATACGAGGAGTAACACCTTTAATTTAATTAATGTCAATATTTGACCTATATAAGCTTTATCTCTCTGCAGATAAAGACTTTATAAAAAAGTTGAACAATATTTTAGGCTTCGTGCCTGGAAATACCGTTTTATATAAAATGGCGTTCAGACATAGGTCTGTGGCAAAAGTTTTAAAGAACGGAAGTAAAAGTAGTAACGAAAGGCTGGAATTCCTGGGCGATGCTATTCTCGGCTCTGTCATAGCTGAGCTCCTATTTAAAAACTATCCCTACAAAGAAGAAGGCTTTTTAACCGAAATGCGGTCTAAGATCGTAAACCGGGCGAACCTAAATCAATTGGCCAGAAAAATGGGCTTTGATCAACTTATCGTTTTTGATCAAAAGACAGTCAATATACAAACAAAGCATCACTCTATGTTAGGTGATGCCTTTGAGGCGTTAATTGGAGCAATTTATCTAGATAAGGGTTATAACTATACTAAAGACTTTCTACTTAAACGTATTGTCAAACCCTACATTGACATCCACACTCTGGAACTTACCGAGACTAATTTTAAAAGTAAGCTTATTGAATGGTGCCAGCGACATGGTAAAGACATTACGTTCGACATGGCTCAAAACGGAGAAGGAGAAAGTACTAAACTATTCACGATCAACGCGGTAATTGAAGGCGAAAGCTTCGGTGTTGGAAGGGACTACAATAAGAAAAACGCCGAAAAGCTAGCAGCCGAAAAAGCATGTGAGGCGTTGTCAATCTAACGGCTACTTCTTAAGCGTTGCTTTATAAGTTTTATACGCTTCCCTAATGTACTTTATAGCATCATAACGAGCCCAGTATTGAGCTTTTTCGTATTCCGGACGATAATTGATCATGAAGTTTTCAAGCTCCTCATTTTTTAGATCTGTATTCTCCTTTATAATGGTTTCATTAAAGAACCCATCAATGAGCGTCTGCTGCATCTCATTCTCATAGTACCTACCGAATCTTCTGGCATTCTTAGGTGTGCGACCAAAGGTCTCATATAAGGCAGTCAGTGGTTTAAATAAAAACGATAACACCGGTGGCTTCCCCGAATAAAACGCCCCCTTATTTCGATACTCCTGTTTCATATCGGTGAGTTCCTGCTTTTTCGTTACTAGATTTATGTTTACCTCTCTTAACGTCTGACTGCGTCTCAACTTGATTACAAGATTCGCTGCTGAAGAGACAACAATTGTCGAATCCGTATAATCCCGATTATAGATTTGAATAGTATCACCTAAAGTTGCCTTTATTTCGAATATACCCAGACTGTTACTCGAGGCAGTATAAGTAGTTCGCTTATTGTACAACTGCGCTCCAACTACCCTACTGTTGTTACCCAATTCCATCAGCACTCCAGTGAGCATGAAATCCTGGGCAACTGTTGGTGTTACCGAAAGCAGGCAAACCAGTAAAGTGAACAAGATATTTTTTTGAGTACCTGGCATTGGCAAATATTAATTTGTAAACTTAGGTAATGTTTGCCAATCCAATAAGTTAAAAAAAGTTAAATGGAGAGGAAAGCCAATAAATCATATCTTTGCACATGATAAAATCGATGACAGGGTACGGCCTGGCTATTGCAGATCAGGAAAATGTAAAGTTTTCAGTTGAGATCAAATCGTTAAATAGTAAGTTCCTCGAATTGAACTTAAAACTGCCGCGGGCATTTTCTGAAAAAGAGCTGCTTCTGCGGAACATTTGCAGCAAAGACATTGAACGAGGTAAAGTAAATATCGCTATCAACGTTGATCGCGGTGAGGAAAGCCTTAAAGGAGCTACAATAAATGCCGCCTTGTTGAGTAAGTACTACAAACAACTACAAGAAATTAATCTTTCATTAGGTGCTGATTCAACTAACTTGCTTCAGGCAGTTTTAAACTTCCCAGACGTAATTAGTTACACCGAAGAAGAAATAAATGAGGGAGACTGGGATATTCTACACCAGACATTTCTGAAAGCACTGGCAAACTTCAGTGAATTCAGAATGGATGAAGGGAATGTATTGAAGGTTGATCTTGAGCTCAGAATAAAAAATATAATGCAACTTTTCTCCGAAGTAGAAATATTGGAACCATTGAGGATTCCCTCCATTAAAGCGAGGTTAAATCAATTCCTTGAAGAAAATGTAGGCAAAGTTAATGTAGACCAGAACCGTTTAGAACAAGAGCTGATTTACTACATTGATAAGCTGGACATCACCGAAGAAAAAATCAGGCTTAAAAGCCACTGTGATTATTTTATTACAACATTGAAAAGTAAGGACGCAAATGGCAAGAAACTTGGATTCATATCCCAGGAAATTGGCAGGGAAATAAATACTATGGGATCTAAAGCTAACGACGCGCAAATTCAGCAGCTTGTTGTAGGCATGAAAGAGGAGCTCGAAAAAATTAAAGAGCAATTATTAAACGTTCTTTAAGCTTCTGCTTACTGATCAAATAAATAGAATGAAACAAGGCAAACTAATCATATTTTCAGCTCCTTCCGGAGCAGGCAAAACAACCATCGTAAAGCACCTTTTACAAAAGTTTCCTAACTTAAATTTCTCAATTTCTGCAACCACCAGAGAATCGAGAGGGGATGAGCAAAATACCAAAGACTATTATTTTATTACCAAAGAAGACTTTTTACACCGCGTTGCGCGTCAAGAATTTGTGGAATTTGAGGAGGTATATAATGGAACATTCTACGGGACTTTGAGGTCAGAAATTGAACGTATTTGGAACGAAGGTAAGCACGTAATTTTCGATATTGACGTAGAAGGCGGTTTAAGATTAAAGCGTAAGTACGAAGAATTCGCACTTGCAATCTTTGTTCAGCCACCTTCTTTGCAGGTATTGAAGGAGAGGTTAAGCGGTCGTGGCACTGACAGTCCGGAAAAGCTACAAGAGCGTTTTGTAAAAGCTGAGAAAGAGTTAGAATATGCCGATAAGTTCGATGTTATCTTAAAAAATCATGATCTAACCACTGCTTGTGCAGAAGCTGAGGAGTTGATTGGAAATTTCATAAATGCTTGATGACAATGAAAACAGGGTTATTCTTTGGTTCCTTTAACCCCATCCATATTGGCCATCTTATCATTGCCAATTACATGGCGAGCTTTAGCGGTCTTAAAGAGGTCTGGCTTGTCGTTTCCCCACATAACCCACTAAAGCAAAAAAGCGGTCTGTCTAACATGTACGATAGATTGGAAATGGCGAAACTGGCAACTGAAATCGCTCCACAGATCAAAGTGAGCGACATTGAGTTTGGACTGCCTCAGCCCTCTTACACGATTGATACCCTCACTCATCTTCAAGAAAGATATCCAGGTAAAGAATTCGTTTTGATCATGGGCGCAGATAATCTTGCCTCCTTCAAAAAATGGAAAAATTACGAGGTTTTGCTGAAGAACTTTGAGATCTACGTTTATCCCAGACCGGGTGTAGACCTGACCAATTGGCTGGACCATCCCTCGATAAAAATAACGGAGACGCCACAAATGGATATCTCCTCTACATTCATCCGAAAAGCAATTGCCGCTGGAAAAAATGTTCAATACTTCGTGCCGGATAGCGTACTTTCCTTTATAGACGGTAAAAGTATGTACCGTTAACTAGCTGCGGTATAGAAGAAAAATCGTCGGCTTTTTGTGAAGGTCAATACGCTCTTGTTTCCATTGACCAATCGACATCGTTTTAATGTATTCTTCTTCAGCGGTGATATTACAGGCCACGCACAGCAAGGTCTGTGCTGCAGTATTTTTAAGAATATCCTCAAAAAGGTGGTTGTTTCTAAACGGCGTTTCGATAAAGATTTGGGTCTGTTTTTTTTGCTGAGCAACCAATTCTAATTCCTTGATTCTTTTAATTCGCTCTACTTTATCTATAGGTAAGTACCCGTTGAAAGTAAAACTTTGCCCATTAAATCCAGAAGCCATTAATGCCAATAGAATAGAGCTCGGCCCTACTAAAGGAACGACTTTAATTCCTCGCTTATGCGCTTCCGAGACAACTTCTGCACCAGGATCGGCTACACCTGGACAACCAGCTTCGCTCATCAAGCCAACATCTTTACCCGTCATCAACTCTTTGAAGTATGGCACCATAGAATCATTCCTTTTGTGCTTACCATAGTCATGGATTACCAGATCTTGTTGCGGCGTTTTAATACCTGCTTCTTTAAGAAATTTCCGTGCAGATTTTTCGTTTTCTACAATATATGTTGTCAGAACGTTGATCGTTTCACCGAGGTAAGCAGTGAAAGATTTGTGTGCAGCGTTTTCTGCTAACGGAACCGGAATAAGAAAGAGTGTACCTTTTTGCATAAATGATAGAGGGGATTAATTAACATAAACTGTCCATTCCCACTGCAAAGGTGGCAAAATAATGTAATCCGGATGCAACCTTAACCGATTAATTATCATCATTACAAAAAGGTTTTGTAAATTGTATTGTGCCTAGGCAGATTATAACATGGCTAATATTAAATCTTAGCCAATTATATTACGTAAACACTAGCAAGCATAATGTAATATTTTATACACGATTAAACTTTTGAGCTGCTTTGGAACTCAAATTGATATATAAAGAACGTTAGGTAATATTAAAACACACACAAATGAAAAACATGATCAAATTACCGGCTATTGTGCTGGGGCTCATGCTCCTTCTAACCGGAACCACTCAAAGGGTTATGGCGCAAGACGAGGATATCTCGATGCAATCCTTTTATGATGAATTATCACCTTATGGCACCTGGATCCAGGATCCACAGTACGGGTACGTATGGAGACCTGACGTAGAGCAAGGTGAATTTAGACCTTACTATACCAACGGCCGATGGGCAATGACTGAATACGGTAATACCTGGGTGTCTGATTACGATTGGGGATGGGCACCGTTCCACTACGGTCGCTGGGTATATAACCGATACAGTCAATGGGTTTGGATACCAGATACTGTCTGGGGACCGGCATGGGTTAGCTGGAGAAGCGGTGGCGGATATTATGGCTGGGCACCAATGGGCCCCGGTATGAATATCAATGTAAACATTAACATTCCTAGTTTATGGTGGGTATTTGTGCCACAAAGAAACATTTATTATAACAGCTTCCCACGTTATTATTCCCGCAGAAATACGGTCATAATTAACAACACTACGATTATTAACAATACCTACGTCAGGAACAACCGATATTATTCAAGCGGACCGCGTGCCAATGACATCAGACGTTATACTGGTCGTGATGTTACTGTTTACAATGTGAACAGAACTACAAGACCAAGCAGAACTAACTTTGATGGAAACAGAATTGATATGTATACTCCTGGTAGAAGCAGCAGGCCGGGGAATGGAAATGGAGTCGCTGCCCCTAGAGAGTCAGTAAGAGGCGAGGGTTATGCTTCTGCAAGACCGGACCGTGCAACACAGGATGGCAGACAAGGATATAATAGAGATAACCGAACCACAGGAAGTAGAGAATCTGCAGAAGGTCGCCCAGCTAGAACCATTCAACAAGCACCTCCTCAACGGGAGCAGTTACAAAGAGGAGATGTCGCACAGCCTTCAAGAACAGAACGTGCCGGAAGACAAGAGCAAAACACGCCTCAGCGAATCGATCAGCCTCGTCAGGCTCAACCTCAACGCGTAGAACCACGAGTTGAACAAAGGGTTGAACAACCGCAGAGACAAGCGCAGCCAGAGAGACAACCGCAACCGCAAAGACAAGCGCAACCTGAGAGACAGGCACAGCCTCAAAGACAGGAAGCACCACAACGAATGGAAAGACGACCAGAAGTTCAACAGGCTCCACAAAGGATAGAACGTTCTTCACCGTCGCCGAGCAGGTCATCCGGAAGCGAAGGTCGCAGTAGCGCGGGAGCATCCAGACCTGCTAGAAGTGGACGAGGATAGTTAAAAGAGCGCGTAATTTAGAAAGCCGGCACACAGCCGGCTTTTTTAGTATCTTTGCAACTTTGCAAAAAGCACACATGCTTAACTCTTTATGATTAACCCGGAAATAGAAAAACGAAAAACATTCGCCATAATCAGTCACCCCGATGCAGGTAAAACTACTCTAACAGAAAAATTCCTTTTGTTTGGTGGTGCCATTAACACTGCCGGTGCCGTTAAACGGAACAAAGCGAACCAAAGCAGCACTTCGGATTTCATGGAAATCGAAAAGCAGCGGGGAATCTCTGTTGCCACGTCGGTGATGGGATTCGAGTATAGCGGCAAACGGATCAATATCCTCGATACTCCAGGACACAAGGATTTTGCAGAAGACACTTACCGCACCTTATCCGCCGTAGATAGTGTGATTTTGGTAGTTGACTGTGTAAAAGGAGTCGAAGAGCAAACAGAAAAGCTAATGGCGGTTTGCCGCATGAGGAACACTCCTGTAATCATCTTTATCAATAAGATGGACCGGGAAGGTAAAGATGCTTTCGACTTACTTGACGAGATTGAAACTAAGTTAAATATCAGCCTTTGCCCGCTGTCATGGCCAATTGGTCAGGGACATACCTTCAAGGGTGTATACAGTATCTATAACAAACACCTGAATCTATTCGAGCCAGATAAAACCAAGATTAGCGAACCTGTAATACAGGTTAACGACCTGAACGATCCAAACCTGAGTAATTTTTTAAAGCCCAAAGAACTTGATGGTTTAAAAAGTGATTTAGAATTAGTAGATGGTGTATATGGCTCATTAGATAAGTCTATGTACATTGAGGGACTCCTTGCTCCAGTATTTTTTGGTAGCGCAATTAATAACTTTGGCATTAAAGAACTGCTGGATACCTTCATCAACATAGCACCAAGTCCAAAAAGCCGCGAGGCAGAGCAGCGTGAAGTACTGGTAGATGAAAAGAACTTCACTGGTTTTGTCTTTAAAATTCATGCTAACCTGGACCCCAAACACAGGGACAGAATAGCTTTTTTAAGGGTGTGCTCCGGTAAGTTCGAGAGAAATAAATTCTATTATCATTCCCGACAAGAGAAGAAACTTAAGTTCTCTAATCCAATGGACTTCATGGCAAATGAGAAGAGTATTGTTGAAGAAGCCTGGCCTGGAGATGTTGTGGGTTTATATGATAGCGGAAACTTCAAAATTGGCGATACACTAACTGAAGGAGAAAAACTCCAATTTAAGGGGATTCCAAGCTTCTCACCGGAGATATTTAAAGAAGTAGAGAATAGGGACCCATTGCGCACCAAACAGCTCGAAAAAGGAATTCAGCAATTAACAGAGGAAGGCGTAGCACAGTTGTTTGTGCAACAGCCGGGAAACAGAAAGATTATTGGTGCCGTTGGTGAACTACAGTTCGAAGTAATTGCCTTCAGACTAGAGCACGAATACGGCGCAAAAGCTCATTTCAGGATGCTAACCTATGGTCGCTCCAATTGGGTAACTTCTAAAGACAAAAAGAAATTAGAGGAATTCTTAAAACGCAAGCAGGCACATATTGGAGAAGACAAAGACGGAAATCCTGTATTTCTCGCTGATAACGACTTCATGATCAACATGACGATGAGGGATTATCCGGATATTGAATTCCATAAGACTTCTGAGTTCAAATAAAGAAAGGCGACCTTGATGGTCGCCTTTTTGTATTACTTAAGCTGATCTAAAGCAACTTTGATCCTCGGCAGCATATCTTTTATATCCTGCAGGGTACAAGCCCCTACAGAAGCGCGATACCATGGCATGCTATCTTCATTCCCAAATGCTGAAAACGGTACTAATGCAACCTTAGCTTCTTTAATTAGATAAAAGTTTACTGCAGCACTATCGGTTAAAATCTCCCCGTCGGGTGTGGTTTTACCAATATAATCAATCTTGATAGTCAGATATATTGCGCCCATAGGTTGAACAGAATCCACCGCATAGCCTTCAGCCTTTAAAGCAAGGAAGCCCTCATATAAGGCGTTTAGACTATCTTGTATTTTGGATTTGAATGAAACCAAAAACGAATCAAGCACATCTTTCTTCCCGAAATATTCTGCCATTGCAACCTGCTCGGCTTTTGGCGCCCAGGCACCCATATGACCTACCAAGGCTTTCATCCTGTTGATAATATCGGCCGGGCCGAAACCCCATCCCACACGAACTCCTGTTGCGGCTAAGCATTTCGAACTTCCATCTACGAAAACTACATAGTCTCTGATCTCTGGTCTTAAACTTACAGGGTTAACATGGTCTACGCCGAAAGTTAATAACGAATAAATTTGATCATACATGATGTAGAGTGGCTTCTCATTTAAGCCCCTGGAATGATTCTCCTCAATTACTACATCACATATCTCGGCAAGCTGATCCGCTGTGAACATAGTACCAGTTGGATTTAATGGTGAGCATAACGCCAACAGCGTTGCACCTTTTAAATGTGGTTTAAGCTGTGCGGCTGTAGGCATAAAATTATGCGCTGCATCCGTTTCTACTGCAATTGCTCTTGCAGAGGTTAGGTGACAATAATGGTTGTTGTTCCAGGATGGCGCTGGGAAAACAACGGTATCTCCCGGATCAACCAACGCAAGGTAAGTCGCATAGATCAAAGGTCTGGACCCTCCCGAAACCAGTATTTCAGAAGTACTATACGCTAGGCCAAAGCGTTCTTTTAATATTTCAGAAACGGTCTCGCGGAGTGAAAGAATACCATCTGCAGGTGGATAGTTGGTTTGATGCGCATTATAAGCACTAACAATCCCTTCTTTTAATTCCTCAGGAATAGGAAAGATGGAAGGATCAAAATCACCGATTGTCAGGTTGGCAATCTGTGCACCTTTGCGCTTCATCTCATTAACTTCGTTACCTATTTTAATGATTTCTGACCCAATAAGGGAGTTCGCCAAAACTGATACATTCATTTCTATGTCTTTATATGATATTAGGCCAGCAACTTCTCGATGGCAACTTTTGTTTTTTCAAAATTGAACTGCTCCAATACCTCTTCCATCATCGCTACAATTTCAGGGTTGCAAAGGTTACCGATACTTCCTTCATGAGTATGGTTTACCTTAGTGCCAGGCGCAAAAGTTCCATTGTCTATCGTTTCGCCAACGATCTTATACGCCTCTCTAAATGGTGTACCACTTAACGCCAGCTCATTAACAACTTCTACGCTAAAAAGGTATGCGTATTTCTTGTCTTCCAAAATGCGATCCTTAACCGTAATATTCTGAAGCATAAAGGTGGTCATCTCCAGGCACTCGTTTAAAGACGTAATTGCTGGGAAAAGATTTTCCTTTAGTAGCTGCAGATCACGGTGGTAACCGGAAGGAAGATTAGTAATCATCATCGCAATTTCGTTCGGCAAGGCTTGTATCTTATTGCACCTAGAACGAATAAGTTCGAACACATCCGGGTTCTTTTTATGAGGCATAATACTCGATCCAGTAGTCAACTCATCTGGGAAAGCAATAAATCCAAAGTTCTGATTGATAAACAAGCAAACGTCCATGGCCATTTTAGCGAGTGTAGCTGCAATTGAAGACATGGCCTGACCAAGTATTCGCTCCGTCTTACCTCTACCCATTTGCGCATAAACAACGTTATAGTTTAGCTTTTCGAAACCGAGCAGTTCTGTAGTCATTGTACGGTTTAAAGGAAATGAAGATCCATACCCGGCGGCAGAACCTAAGGGGTTTTTATTACAGATCTTATATGCCGCCAGCATAAGCTCCATATCGTCTACAAGACTCTCTGCATAGGCACCAAACCACAACCCAAATGATGATGGCATCGCAATCTGCAAATGCGTATATCCCGGAAGAAGTTTGTCTTTATGAGTTTCACTTAGTGAGATTAACTGACTGAACAGCATTTCAGTGTTGCCGACCATTTTTTCAATGCAGTCTCTGAAATAAAGCTTCAGATCTACCAAAACCTGATCATTGCGCGATCGTCCGCTATGGATTTTCTTGCCAGCGTCACCAATCCGCTGAGTCAACATCCACTCCACCTGTGAGTGTACGTCTTCCACACTGCTTTCGATCACAAAATCTCCGGCTTCAATCTCTGAGTAAATGTTCTTCAGCTCTTTTTGCACCAATACAAGCTCTTCAGAAGTTAAAAGGCCGATGCTCTCCAGCATCTCTACGTGCGCTAGTGAACCCAGTACATCGAAAGCTGCCATCTGTAAATCCAGCTCCCTGTCTTTCCCTACGGTAAAAGTTTCTATATCTTTATTGACGGTTACGTTCTTTTGCCAGATCTTCATTAGTGTCTATTATTATTGCTGCAGAACAGCACAAAAATTCAGTACAAATATCATAAAAATAAGCACAATCAAAAACGCTGCTTTATTGCTAAATAATCGATAGAACAGCTAATTATTAGCGATAAATGTAATATTTTAGCAAAAAACAACTCCAACATCCATGTATAAGTATAAAGGCATCCTCTTGTTGTGTCTCTTAACGTTGTCGTTAGGCGTATCTGCACAGCAAAAGCCAGGTTTAACCTGGAAAGACGTATCCAAATGGAACTCGATTAGAAGTTTTACCAGTTCAATGTCGCCAAATGGCCAGTGGATGGCTTGGTCAACCGGGCCTACGGAGGGTGATCTAAAGCTGATCCTGCGCAAAACCATGGATACCACTTCGTTTA
The DNA here is from genome assembly GCF_037719805.1 of Pedobacter sp. Lineage (GTDB taxonomy): Bacteria > Bacteroidota > Bacteroidia > Sphingobacteriales > Sphingobacteriaceae > Pedobacter. The sequence goes on from NZ_JBBJLZ010000001.1 coordinate 261,725, forward strand.
CCTATCCTATTGGTGCAACAGCAACTGGCGCCTCATTTTCAAAAGATTCCAAATATGCCGCGTTTAAAGTTTCAGTGAACGATGCAGAAGCGAAGGCCGCCCGTAAAACGATGAAGCCGACCTACGACAAACTGATGCTCGTTTCCCTTCCCGCTAATGACAAGATTACTTTTGAGAGGATAAAAAGCTTTAGTTTTTCCGGAGACTCGCCTGAATGGATCGCGATACAATTTGCAGGGCTGGAGACGACTTCAAAAGAGAAAGATGCTCCAAAAGGAACGGATCTGTTGCTATACCAACTGCGTTCGAAAAAGAGCTTTAACCTTGGTAACGTTTCTGAGTATGCCTTCAACAAAAGTGGATCTCAGCTTGCGTATATTATTGACGCCAACGGGCAAAATGGAAACGGTTTTTATCTAAGAGATATGGTAACGGGGATTGTTACGGCCATCGATAATGATAAAGCAACTTACAAAAGCATTAATTGGAATGAAAAAGGAGACGCACTTGCGCTTCTGAAGGCCAAAAAAAATGAGAAATATAAAGACGAGGTTTTCACAGTTATTGGCGTCAATAAGATTGCCGGCGACAAAACTGCGAAAACCGTTTATACAGGGATTGAAAAGACAGGATTCCCTAAAAACATGGGTATTAGTGGGAACGGAACCCCTTATTGGTCAGATGATCAGTCCACACTTTACTTTGGAATCAACAAGCTAGAAAAAAAAGACGCAGATAGCATCAAAAAAAGTAAGACAGATTCCTTATCTAAAACTGCAATTGTAAGAAGTAAAGCTGACACCACAAAAACGCCTGTAAAGATTGTCGCCGCGGGCGTTCAGAAGCCAAATACGGATATAGAGAAACCGGACGTCATCATTTGGAACTGGCAGGATAAAAGACTTCAATCTGCTCAGCAAACTCAGGAGACTCGTGATAAAAACTACAGCTTTATCAGCGCTTACCGTGTAGCTGATCAGAGATTTTTTCAGTTAGCGGACAGCAATCTAAGATCTGTAAATGTTGCCCCAAAACAACAATTCGCACTTGCTTATGACAACAATGCCTATGAGCTAATGGGTAACCTGGATGGTCAGAGCTATATAGATGTGTATGTTATCGATCTTAAAACGGGTATAAAGAGCAAGTTGTTTGAAAAGTTCTACAGTAGCGGTGGTGGCGGCTTTTCCGTATCGCCAAACGGCACATGGGCAACATTTAACAGAGATGGAGCTTTTTACAGCATCAACCTGGCCACCAAACAGCAGTATAACCTGACAAAGAATATTAAAACATCCTTCGTTGATGCCCTGGATGACCATAACGTGCTCAAGCCTGCAACAAACAATCTTGGCTGGAGTTCAGATTCCAAATACGCCTTGATCATGGACAACAATGACCTGTATAAAATAAGTGCCGATGGGAAATCAGCAACCACACTGTCTGACAACCTCGGGACAAAAAAGCAGCTGATTGAATCTAGAATGAAAATTTATCCGGAAGAGAAAGGAACAGACTTAAGCAAAGATCAATACTTTGGGCTATTTGATTCCAGCAACAAAAAAGATGGAATTGGAATCCTTGAAGCTGGTAAGAATAAAATCAGACCGCTTTTTATGGATGACAATGTTTACAATGGCCTGGTTAAAGCTACGGATGGAAACGTCTTTAGCTTTGTTAAACAGAATAGCTTAAAGTCACCGGAAGTATATATAAGTGCTACGAAAACATTAGCAGATGGTAAAAAGATCACAACTAATACTCCTGATCAAGATAAATATTCATGGTCATCCGGTGTTAAATTAATCAGTTATGTAAGTGCCAACGGTGATACCTTACAGGCATCGCTTTATCTTCCTGCTAATTATGAGCCTGGAAAAAGCTATCCAACCATCACTTATATTTATGAGCGTTTAACAGATGATCTAAACGCCTATGCCATGCCTGCGTTTCCAGGTGGTGGTTTTAACCGATCGATGTATACTAGTAACGGGTATGCGGTTTTAATGCCAGACATTAAGTATAAATTGAACGATCCAGGAATGTCCGCCGTCGCCTGTGTAGTCCCTGCTGTGAAGGCAGCGGTCGCAACGGGTATTGTTGATGAAAAACGGGTGGCTATTCATGGTCATTCCTGGGGTGGTTACCAAACTTCATTTCTAATTACGCAAACAAACATCTTTAAAGCCGCAGCTGCAGGTGCGCCGTTAACCAATATGATTAGTATGTACAGTTTGATCTATTGGAATAGCGGCGGTACAAACCAGGCTATTTTTGAGGCCAGTCAGGGAAGACTCACTCCTGGATATTGGGACAACTGGGATGCTTTTGCAAGGAACTCTCCCGTTTATCACATCAAAAAAGTGCAGACTCCTTTGTTGCTGTTACATAACGATAAGGATGGCGCTGTAGACTATACACAAGGTATTGAGTATTACAACGGCTTAAGAAGATTGAACAAGCCGGTAGTAATGATCACCTATAGAGGGGAAAACCATGGTATAGCTAAGCTCCCTAATAAAAAAGACTATGCAGTAAGGATGATGGAATATTTCGATTACATGCTAAAAGACAAACCTGCACCAGAATGGTGGAGCAAGGGTGTTAACCGCATGGATATGGAAAAACACTTGGATACACGAGCTTTTGAAGAGTAAAATAGCTTACTTGCCGTTGATTACCGGCTTAAGCATTTCAATGTACAATTCAATACCTTCGCCAATTTCGTCAACAAATATAAACTCATCTGCCATATGAGATCGTCCCGAGTCACCCGGACCAACTTTAACAGATGGGATGCTTAGCAGTGCCTGATCTGATGTAGTAGGAGATCCATAGGTCGTTCTTCCAAGCGCAATCCCACTTTGAACAAGCGGATGACCTTTGTCGATTGAAGAGGGCTTAAGCCTGATAGAACGAGGCTTAACTTCACAAGCTACATTTGTTCTTATGATCTTTAAAACCTCTTCATTCGTGTAAGAATCGGTAACACGGACATCAACAGTGAACGTACATGTGGCAGGAACTACATTATGTTGTGAACCAGCGTTAATAATCGTTACTGTCATTTTTAAAGGGCCGAACACCTCGGATACCTTGGAAAAGCGATAGTTTCTAAACCATTCTATATCGCTTAATGCTTTGTAAATCGCATTGTCACCCTCCTCCCGTGCTGCATGACCTGCCTTTCCTGTCGAAGTACAGTCTAGTACTAACAAGCCACGTTCCGCAATGGCCAGATTCATTTGAGTGGGCTCGCCTACAATAGCAAACTCTAATTCACCAAGATCTGGCAATACACACTCTAACCCATCGTTTCCAGAGATTTCTTCTTCAGCAGTTGCAGCCAGGCAAATGTTATAGTTCAAGCCTTCCTGCTCATAGAAATAGAGAAAAGTACCAATCAGAGAAACTAAACAACCGCCTGCATCATTACTTCCGAGTCCGAATAATTTGCCATCCTCCACCGCAGCATCATAGGGATCTCTGGTATATCCCGAGTTAGGCTTTACAGTGTCATGGTGTGAGTTGAGAAGCAGAGTTGGCTTAGCCGTATCAAAGTGCTTATTATAAGCCCAGATATTATTTAGCTTTCTATTCGTTTTGATATCACGTACCTGCAAAAATTGTTCAATAGCATCAGCAGTCTTATCTTCCTCTTTGCTAAAGGATTGAATACTTATTAGCTTTTTTAAGAGTTCAAAACTATCTTTTTGCAGTTGTTCAATCATAATCAGTCTTTTGTATATAATGCTCCAGCTTTCACAGCGGATAATTTAATGCCTTTAATTAATGAGGAGCTGAAACCATTGTGCTCCATTTCATTCAGTCCCGCTATTGTACAACCCTTAGGAGAGGTTACTTTATCAATCTCTTGTTCCGGGTGCGATTGCATTTGAAGTAAGAGATCGGCCGCCCCTTTTGCCGTCTGAACTGCCATTTTTAAGGCTTCATCCGCATGAAATCCAATCTCAACACCACCCTGTGACGCTGCTCGGATCGCTCTTAAAAAAAAGGCGATGCCACAGGCGCACAACGCCGTTGCCGAAGTCATCAAATCTTCATTGATCTTTACAACAGCACCTACTGTTTCAAACATCCTAACAACTTCCTCTACATTTTCTTTATCCGCGCTGTCAGTCGCTACGCAAGTCATTGATTGGCCAATAGCAATTGCCGTATTTGGCATAGCGCGAATCACTTGAACATCCTCACCAATCTTAGTTCGAATATCCAGGCAACTTACGCCCGAAGCAACAGAAATCACAACTTGTGTTGCAGCCTTGATGGATGGCTGAATTTGCTCCAATAACCCGTTAAGCTGCTGAGGAAGTACTGCCAAAACAATAATGTCTGCATCTTGAACCACAGATGCATTGTCCGCGCTAATTAAAAAGCCTTCATCAGCTAATACAGAGAGATTAGAAATATTCCGCCTAGTGAGTGTGATCTGTCCGGGCAGCGCATAATTAGCTTTAACTAATCCTTTAGCTAATGAAATGCCAATATTTCCACTCCCTAATATGGCGATGCTGCCTTTAAACTGGTTCATATTATATGGTTAATCTGGTTCCAAATTGTTGATTACCGATCTCATGAAGCTCATCCGCCTTCCCGATATACACCTCTGCGACACCACTTTTAATGGCCTCAAAAGCATTGTGCAACTTCGGTATCATGCCTCCTGAGACTGTTCCATCCGCTTTCAAGCCCTCAAATTCAGCTAACTTAATTTCTGAAACTAAAGACAAGTCATCCTCAATATCCCTTAACACTCCCCTTTTTTCAAAGCAGTAGATAAGTGAAGTGTCATAGCTAGCCGACATGGCAACTGCAACCGCAGATGCAATCGTGTCGGCATTAGTATTTAATAACTGTGAATCACCGTCATGTGTAATTGCACATAGCACTGGAACCAATCCTGCTTTAAGCAGGTTCCCAAGAGTCTCGGAGGAGACGGAGGTTTCGTCAAGGTCGCCTACAAACCCGTAGTCAATATCTTGAACGGGGCGTTTAACAGCTTTAATGACATTACCATCAGCACCTGTCAAACCAATTGCATTGCAGCCCCTGGCCTGAAGCTGGGCAACCATATTTTTGTTGATTAAACCGGCATAGACCATGGTAACGATCCTTAGTGTCTCGATATCAGTGATTCTTCGTCCTTCAACCATTTTTGCAGTTACGCCTAAAGAATCACCCAACTCCGTGGCGATCTTTCCACCACCATGTACGAGGATTTTATAACCAGGAAGCGCTTTGAAATCCAGAAGAAACTGATGCAACTTGTGAGAGTTGTCAATTACGTTTCCACCTATCTTAATCACGTTTAATTTTTCCATGTATTGGTAAACATTTTGTTAGGGCAACTACAGGACCTCGACGTAGTCAAGCCACCTCCTTTTCTTTCTCTTGAGAGGTACCTATCGATAATCCTGCTAACAGCAACCTACAAGCAGGCCGTAAAACTACTACAATTTCTCCAATATTTGTTTCAAGACAGCCTGTGCCGCCCACAAACGATTTCCTGCTTCCTGTATTACCAAAGAGTTCGGGCCATCTAAAATCTCCGAAGAAAGCTCCAAATCACGACGAACCGGCAAGCAGTGCATCACCTTTGCGTCATTTGTCCCTTTTAACTTCTCATTGTTAAGCATCCAGCCTTCAGGATAAGTCAAAACTTTTCCATACTCTTTATAGCTCGACCAATTTTTCACATAGATATAATCTGCACCATTTAGTGCCTCATCAAGATCATGTGTAATCGAAGCACCAGGAGTAAAGTCTTCATTTAACTCATAACCCTTAGGCTGGGCAATTGTAAAATCAATCATACCATCTTCCTGCGCTTTACACATCCACTCGGCAAAAGAGTTAGGAACAGCCTGAGGTAATGCCTTAATGTGCGGCGCCCAAGCTAAAACAACTTTAGGCTTACCTTCACCCTTCCAGGTCTCTTTAATTGTGATCAAATCTGCTAAACTTTGCAATGGATGTCTGGTTGCACTCTCCAAACTCACTAACGGAACTCCGCAATATTTTATAAACTTATTAAAGAAGTCTTCATTGTAATCCTCTTCCCGATTAACAAGCTTAGGAAAAGAACGCAGCCCAAGAATGTCGCAATACTGTCCCATTACTGCCGCAGCTTCCCGGATGTGCTCCACGGTTGAACCGTTCATTACTACACCATCCTGCGTCTCTAAGGCCCATCCCTCCTTGTCCATGTTCATCACCATCACATTCATACCCAGATTCAGAGCAGCTTTTTGAGTGCTTAAACGGGTGCGCAAGCTAGGGTTCAAAAACACTAAACCAAGTGTCTTATTCTTTCCCAGATCCTGCAAACTATAAGGATTCTCTTTGAGTGTCAGCGCGTCTTTTAGCAATTGTTTGATGTCAGCTACATCATGTACGGAGGTAAATTGGTTCATCCTTTTAAAGCTATTTTAAATTCATTAAGAAACTGATCTGCATGCGCTTTAGTTAAGTTCAACGCAGGAAGAAGTCTGATTACATTAGGCTTTGCTTCACCCGTAAAGATCTTGTGCTTAAACAACAAGTCTTTCTTCACATTAGGCAAGGTGTCTGGCAATTCGATACCAATCATCAAACCTCTGCCACGTACTTCTTTTATTTCAGGAATCTCCTTCAATGCAGCGATCAGATAGTTCCCTACGGCTTCCGCATTTTTCATCAGGTCATCCTGATCCATTATTTCCAGAACAGCCAAAGCCGCAGCACAAGCCAGGTGATTTCCACCAAAAGTGGTTCCCAACATACCATGCCATGGCTTAAACTTTGGAGCGATAGAGATTCCGGCAACCGGAAAACCATTACCCATGCCCTTTGCCATCGTATATACATCTGCTTCTACTCCTGCATAGTCGTGCGAATAAAACAGACCTGTCCTACCATAACCACATTGTACGCTATCTGCGATGTAAACCGCATTGTATTCATCACAAAGCGAACGGATCAGTTGTAAAAAGGGAATAGACGCCTCTTTAATGCCACCAACTCCTTGTATTCCCTCAATAATCACGGCAGCAACCTCATTTCCGTATTCGGTAAAAGCTTGCTTCAAAGCAGCTTCATCATTATGAGGAAGGAAAACGACGTTATCAGTCTCGTTTACAGGCGCAATGATCTTCGGATTGTCAGTAGCGGAAACCGCCAGGGAGGTTCTCCCATGAAAAGCACCTTTAAATGCGATTACTTTCTTGCGGCCATTATAAAATGAAGCAAGCTTTAAAGCATTTTCATTCGCCTCTGCTCCCGAGTTACACAAAAACAACTGGAAGTCTTTCTTGCCAGAAACCTCGCCCAACTTCACAGCAAGCTCTTCTTGAATCGGGATCAACACAGAATTAGAATAGAAGCCTACTTTATTCAGTTGATCTGTTAAACGTTTTACATAGTGTGGGTGGGTGTGCCCGATAGAAATTACAGCATGACCGCCATAAAGATCTAAGTATTCTGTACCATCAGCGCCCCAGACAATGCTGCCAGATGCTTTTACAATTTCAATATTATTAAGTGGATAAACGTCAAATAAGTTCATTTCAAAAGATTTTAAGTGAAAAAAATTAGTTTAAATAGCTTGATGGCCCGACTAAAATGCCTGGGCCTTAAGCCGTAAACCTTCGCTTTCAGGCAAACCAAATATGAGATTCATATTTTGTACCGCCTGACCGCTCGCACCTTTCAACAAATTATCTATTACACTAACTATGAACAGCTTGCCGTCATGCTTTTCCATATGTACCAAGCCTTTATTTGTGTTCACTACTTGTTTCAAATCTATATTCTTCTTACTCACATAAGTAAAAGGATGCCCTTCGTAAAACGAGGTATACAAGGAAACGGCCTCTTCTTCCGTTAAATCACTATCTAAATATATAGCGGCTAGAATGCCCCTGGTAAAATCTCCTCTTTGCGGTATAAAGTTTATCGCACTGTTAAACTCAGCGCTCAATTGCTTTAAGCTTTCTCCAATTTCATTTAAGTGTTGATGACCAAATGCTTTGTAGACAGAAAGGTTGTTATTTCTCCAACTAAAATGAGAGGTTGGTGCTAAACTTTGTCCTGCACCAGTTGAACCAGTGGTAGCAGTAATGTGAATTTCTGCATTCAGTAATCCTTTAGCCGCCAACGGCAAAAGCGCGAGTTGGATACAAGTAGCGAAACAGCCCGGATTAGCAATATAACTAGCCCCTTTAATTTTTTCACGATTCAATTCAGGCAAACCATAAACCCATTCAGAGCCTGCGTCAGCTTTAAGCCTGTAATCCTGACTTAAGTCTATAATTTTAATGCCCTCGGCTACTGGATTCGCATCAAGAAACTTTTTAGCATCACCATGTCCGACGCAAAGGAACAATACATCGATATCAGAAGAAAGTTCTCCTATAAAACGAAGATCAGTATCACCCAGCAGATCGGTATGGACATCAGAAATGAGGTTGCCTGCATTGCTGTTGCTGTTCACAAAAACGATCTCTACTGAGGGATGGTTAACAAGCAAACGTAGCATTTCGCCACCAGTATACCCGGCACCGCCAACAATACCTGCTCTAACTTTCATGATTGTTTACTTTATTCCAGATCATCACCTGGTTACCAAATATTTTTGAGAAACCTTTCACATCTTCACCGCTCCATGCATTGTTCATTTCTCCATAGGTGCCGAATTTGCTGCTCATCAGGTCGTGATCAGACTCGATGCCTATGATGGTAAAACGATATGGTAACAGTTCAACGAATACTTTTCCGCTAACAACCTTTTGTGTATCGGTTAAGAAAGCCTCGATGTTTCGCATTATTGGATCGTGGAACTGACCTTCATGCAACCAGTTGCCGTAGAAAGAAGACAATTGCTCTTTCCAGGAAAGCTGCCATTTTGTTAGTGTATGTTTCTCTAATATATGGTGTGCTTTAATGATCAGGATTGGTGCTGCAGCTTCAAAACCAACACGTCCTTTAATCCCTATAATGGTATCACCAACGTGGATATCTCTGCCTATTCCAAAGGGCTGAGCAATGGCCTGCAACTTTTGAATGGCTCTTACAGGCTCCAAAATTTCACCGTCAATACCAACCAGTTCCCCTTTTTCAAAAGTAAGCTCCAGTTTACGTGCTTCCGTTTCAGAAACCTGTGTAGGCCATGCTTCTTCCGGAAGAGTCTGGTTGGAAGTCAGCGTTTCTTTTCCGCCAACTGATGTACCCCACAACCCTTTGTTGATCGAGTATCTTGCTTTTTCCGCACTGTAAACTACCCCACGGGCAGCTAAATATTCTATTTCCGCTTCGCGGGATAACTTTAAGTCTCTAATAGGTGTAATGATCTCCACATTCGGAATGATGATGTTGAAGATCATGTCAAAACGAACCTGGTCATTACCTGCTCCTGTACTTCCATGGGCAACGTAATCAGCGCCAATCTTCTTTACATAATTAGCAATCGCTGTTGCCTGACTTACACGTTCTGCACTTACCGACAATGGGTAAGTAGCGTTTTTAAGCACATTTCCGTAGATTAAATACTTAATGCAGCTGTCGTAGTAATTTGAAGTTTCATCAACCACGGCGTGCGAAACTACACCAAGGGAATAAGCACGTTTTTCTATCTCCTGTAATTCTTCATCAGAAAAGCCACCGGTATTAACAATTACCGAATGAACTTCCAGGTCTCTGTCCTGAGCCAGATAAATACAGCAAAAAGAGGTATCCAAACCTCCGCTAAACGCTAAAACAACTTTCTTCTTCATCTTAATATATAACAGCTATTTAAATAATATGGTAAACATTAGAAACAAGGCTTTAAGGCCTTTCTTGTCGGAAGGCTTAGCTTTTACGACCAATTTTGACTTGATGCTCATGAAACGTTCATAGAGCTTTGGCTTCTTATGCAACTCCTCTGCAAACTTTTTGGCGATATCATGCTTTTGTTCTACAGGATCGTAAAGCATTGCGGTGCACATACAGTTTTTGCGTTCCTTCATCTTAAGGATCTCAAAGTTCACGCAACTCTGACAGCCCTTCCAAAACTCTTCATCCTGCGTTAGCTCCGAGTAAGTAACAGGCTCATACCCCAGGTCAGAGTTGATCTTCATCACGGCAAGGCCTGTAGTAAGCCCAAAAATCTTGGCCTTAGGATACTTTATTCTGGATAATTCGAAGATCTTCTCTTTTATGGCATGAGCGAGACCGGCTTTGCGGTAATCAGGACTTACAATAAGTCCAGAATTGGCTACAAACTGGCCGTGAGACCAGGTTTCTATATAACAGAATCCAGCCCAGGACCCATCCTTGTGAAATGCGATGACGGCCTTACCGTCTGCCATTTTTGCTGCAACGTATTCGGGCGAGCGCTTAGCGATACCCGTACCACGGGCTTTTGCTGATTCTGCCATTTCATCGCAGATTTGTTCTGCAAAGACACGATGTTCAGGAAGTGCAACCTGCACTATAAAATCGTTTATATTCATTATTAGATAACGAAGAAAAAATAAATGTTCTGATTAATTGTTTTTTGAGAGGCAATCCTCTGTGGAATCTACTGCGCTAAAGCCAGAGATTTACTCAAATGCGCGGCGTGTAATTTTGCCGGTCCGTGATCACAAAAAATATGGGCTGCAAACGCTCAATAAACACATTCCTCAAAGCAAAAATCTTTGCTTGTCCGAATGAAAGTTTATGTGTTTGGTGATTGATCATTTTCTGTTTATATAAAGTATTTAAGTATGTTGAGGCGCAAAGGTTTAAATAAATATTGAGTTGTGCAATACGTTTTTGATTTTTTTACATTTTAGCAATACTCAATTAACATGAAATTAAAGTCAAAATCCTTGCCAAAAATGAAATTTTGATGATCAAATAAAAACCATTTCAACTGATCTTTGATTGTATTAGCTAAAGAACTATATGAGCTTACTGTTTTCTCCACTAGAAATAAAAAATATCCATCTTAAAAATAGGATCGTCGTATCCCCAATGTGCCAATATTCAGCGATTGATGGCTATGCCAGTGATTGGCATCTTGTACACCTTGGAAGTAGAGCCGTTGGTGGCGCTGCTTTAATTATACAAGAAGCTACCTCCGTATCTCCTGAAGGGCGGATTTCACCAGGCGATCTTGGCATCTGGAGCGATGATCATATCCCGATGTTTAAACGCATCACAGACTTCATTCACGAACAAGGTTCGATTGCAGGAATACAACTGGCGCACGCGGGTCGAAAAGCCAGCTTCGATGCGCCATGGAAGGGCAGCAAATGCTTAACCGAAGAAGAAGGAGGCTGGATTCCATTCGGTCCAAGTGCAATTCCCTTCAATGAAGGTGATACAATTCCACTGGAGTTAACACTTGATAATATCGAACAGGTAAAAGCTGAGTTCAAAGTGGCAGCGCAGAGAGCGCTTACTGCCGGATATAAAGTTATCGAACTGCATGGGGCACACGGTTATCTGATCCATGAATTCTTTTCTCCGTTGAGCAATAAGCGCAGCGATCAATATGGCGGATGCTTCGAGAACCGAATCCGCTTTCTTCTTGAGATTTTGGAAGAAGTTCAGCAGGTATGGCCGGCAGAGAATCCTTTGTTTGTAAGAATCTCAGCAACTGATTGGGCAGAAGGCGGATGGACCATTGAAGAATCTATCGCTCTTGCAAAGATTTTAATAAACAAGGGCGTTGACCTGATCGACTGTTCATCAGGAGGGTTAGTTTCCTACCAAAAGATCCCAGTCTTTTCAGGATATCAAGTGCAGTTTGCTGAAGCAGTAAAATCTGGAACTGGAATATTGACCGGTGCAGTAGGACTAATCACTGAGCCGCAACAAGCCGAAGAGATATTACAGGAATCAAAAGCAGACCTGATCTTCCTGGCGAGAGAATTATTGAGAGACCCATATTTTCCGCTGCATGCCGCTAAAGCTTTGGACGAAGACATCAAATGGCCCGATCAATATGACCGTGCCAAGCGCAAGCATTAAGGTAGTTTTAATAAAAGAGGCATCGGGTAACTAAACCCGATGCCTCTTCAAAATCACCCTCACCTATCCTACTATTTCGACAAACTGCTAACCGAAAAGTCTTTGGCCATCATTGCTTCAGACGCATATGATTCCGATCTTAAGCTGGCAAAGTTGTTCACTTTTACATTTTTCATATTACCCGCTATCATCGTGCTTTTATCTGCAGATCCTTTAAGTTTAAGCACTGCTTCATCCTTCACTACAGTATACAAACTACCTGTTGTTGTTTCAATCTTCGCTGTTGCGCTTTGATTGAGTAACACCTGAAGGTTTTTCACATCGAAGTTATTACTCGTTACCACTATCGATTGTCCGTAGGCTTCTACCCTTTGCAAATCTTTTACAGTAACGTTAAGTGTTACCATACCTGATTCCGTTGAATTTACATACAATGTTTGTCCGTTAGTCAATACCGACGTCTTAGCAGCATCATAATTGCTCATCCCTACTACGCTTTGTTTGTCGCCTTGTGTCAATACGATCTTTACATTTCCACTTACCCAGATTTTGTTGAAGCCTTCTGATGATGCCACTGTTTCCTTTGCTACAACTGGCTCAGCAGCGAAGGTTGTCATTGCCGATGATGTTAAAACTACTGCTGTTAATGCTACTGCGAATACTGTTTTTGTTAGAGTTTTCATGTCTTTATGTTTTAAGATTTTGTTTCTTTTTATGTTATTGAGACGACCTCAGCATCAAAACGTTTCAGACAAAAACGGGGTAATATACCAGCAAGAGTAACCTCTAGACGAACGCCTGTAATTTCTCGACCAACAGGAGTAATCGCCGTAGCGATGTCAATTATTATTTAAATGACTCCCAAGGAAACCAATTTTCATTAATTTCGTTCTATAAATAAAACCTAAGCATATGTTCGATAAACTAATGGCAGCTCAACAAAAGGCTGATGAAATAAAAGCAAGATTAGATACCATCTCCGTATTTGGAGAGGTAGAGGGCGGAGCAATTAAAGTTACAGCCACCGCAAATAAAGTGATCACTGGTATAGCAATCGATGAGGCCTTTCTTAAGGACGCCGATAAAGAAGAACTAGAAGAACTCTTACTAACGGCAGTCAATAAAGCACTTACTCAGGCGGAACAGGTGAGCGCAAATGAAATGTCTGCCATGACGAAAGACATGCTTGGCGGCCTGGGTGGAATGTTTGGTCAATAATTACACACACATGAAGTATACTTATTATGGACAGTCCTGTTTCCTATTGGAAGCATGTGGCAAGAAACTACTTTTCGATCCCTTTATCAGTCATAACCCACTGGCAAAGGACATAGATATTAGCAGCATTAAAGCAGATTATATCTTTGTAAGTCATGGTCATGACGATCATGTCGGGGATCTGGTACAGATCGCGAAACAAACCGACGCACAGGTTGTCGCGATGGTCGAAGTTGCCGCTTGGGCGAGCAAGCAAGGCATCGAAAAGCTTATTCCCATGAACTATGGAAGTATTACGCTTGATATCGGGAAGGTTAGAATGGTCTGGGCAACTCACTCCAGCAGTTTACCCGACTCCAGTTATGGCGGTAATCCGGCCGGCTATGTGTTAGAGCTGGAAGGTAAAGCAATTTACTTCGCTGGTGATACCTCGCTAACTCTGGAAATGAAACTTTTAGCAGACCTTTACAAATTGGATTATGCAATCCTTCCTATCGGAGGGCACTTTACCATGGATGTAGATGACGCGTTGATCGCAACCAAATACTTTGAATGCGACCAGGTTATTGGCGTTCATTACGATACCTTTCCTCAAATTGAAATAGACAAAGAAGAGGCCGTGGCCAAGTTTAAAAGAGAAAATAAAACACTTTTATTACCAGCGATCGGCGAAACCATTGACTTATAAAAGAAGAGACTAAGAATTGGTTAGTGTGCAGCTAACCAATTTTCTCCCTCACCTATTTCTACTTCAATGGGAACAGATGTCTTAATTGCTGTCCTCATTCGATGCGTAATAATCTCTTTCATCACTTCCACCTCACTCTTTAACACATCGAACACAAGCTCATCATGAACTTGCATAGTCATTTTAGACTGCAAGCCTTTCTCCTGAATATCCCTGTGGATATTGATCATAGCCACCTTAATCATATCCGCTGCTGATCCCTGAATGGGTGCATTGATTGCATTTCGTTCCGCGAAACCCCGCACAGTCTGGTTTGCTGAATTGATGTCTCTTAAATAACGTCGCCTGCCTAGAATCGTTTCCACAAAACCATTCTCCCTCGCAAAGTTCATGGTATCGGCCATGTACCTTTTAATTCCAGGGTACTGAGCAAAATACTGTTCAATGATCTCTGCTGCCTCTTTACGTGGAATCCCAAGGTTCTGAGAAAGTCCAAAGGCCGACTGACCATATATAATTCCAAAGTTCACAGCTTTTGCATTCCGTCGTTGAGTTGAGGTCACTTCTTCAATCCCAATCCCATATACTCTGGCTGCAGTCGCCGTATGAATGTCAATACCGTTGTTAAACGCATATAGCATGTTTTCTTCTTTGCTGATATCAGCAATAATCCGAAGCTCTATCTGGGAATAATCGGCAGATAACAACACGTGGTTTTCATCGCGGGGAATAAACGCCTTTCTTACTTCCCTACCACGTTCAGTACGGATAGGTATATTTTGTAAATTTGGATTGTTAGAGCTTAGCCTTCCCGTAGCGGCTACAGCCTGATTGTAACTGGTGTGTACACGACCTGTTTTAGGGTTAACCAATAACGGCAAGGCGTCCACATAAGTTGACTTCAGTTTCTGCAACTGACGGAAATCCAGGATGTCTTTTACCACGTCACTCTTTCCAGAAAGTGCCATCAAAACATCTTCACCAGTCTGATACTGACCTGTCTTTGTCTTCTTAGCTTTAGGATCAAGGCAGAGCTTATCAAAAAGTACCTCTCCCAATTGTTTAGGGGAGGCAAGATTGAAAGTTACCCCACACTTCTCGTACACAGTTTGTTCAAACTTCCTGATCTCTATTTCTAGTTCTTTGGAGTAATTGATTAGGGTGTCCATATCTATACGAACGCCTTCCTTCTCAATATCTGCCAGCACATAGATCAATGGATTTTCTACATCAGTCGCCAATTGCTCCGCGTTCAATTCTCTAAGCATCGGCTCAAAAACCTCTGCAAGCTGAAGAGTTACATCGGCATCTTCCGCCGCATAGTCAACTACCTTTTCAACAGGAACATCTCGCATTGTGCCCTGGTTCTTCCCTTTAGCGCCAATCAGCGTAGTGATAGATATCGGAGCATAGCTAAGGTAGTTCTCAGACAACAGATCCATATTGTGCCGGGTATCCGGATCAATCAGGTAATGCGCAAGCATCGTATCAAAAAGCCTTCCTTTAATATTTATACCGTACCACTTAAGGATTAGCATGTCGTATTTAATGTTCTGCCCTATTTTAACTATATTTTCACTTTCCCAAACCGGTCTGAACTCCATAATGATCAGCATTGCTTCTTCTCTTACGCTGGATAAAGGAATGTAATAACCCTCTCCCGGCTTGATGCAAAACGATAGACCGACCAAATCAGCAAGATTAGCATCAGTGCCTGTCGTTTCCGTATCAAAAGATATGCGTTCCTGTTGCAGTAGTAGATCAATCAACCACTTTCTGCCTTCCGGAGTATCAACGAGCTTATAATCATGAGCAGTGTTTTCTATGGTTTTAATCTCCCGTGCTTCTTCAAACATCTCAGGGGTAGCCACAAACACCTTCGTTGTTGATTCAGGTTGTATGGCTGTGTTACCAAAGAGATCAAACTGCGAGGTAACCTGTCCTTTCGAATCTGTAACATTGAAATCTTCCCCGAACACCCGTCTACCGATTGTGCGGAACTCTAACTCAGTAAACAACGGTTCCAAGAGCTCCCTGCTTGGTTCTTCCAGCAAAAGTGCGCGCTCATCAAATTCAACCGGAACATTAAGTATTATCGTTGCTAGTTTCTTAGAAACCATGGCTTGGTCTGCGAAGTTCTGAACGTTCTCCCGCAGTTTACCTTTAAGTTCGTGCGCATTGGCGATGATGTTCTCGATAGAACCGTACTGCTTGATCAAGAGCTTAGAGGTCTTTTCGCCAACACCGGGAACGCCAGGAATATTATCAACTGCATCACCCCATAAGCCAAGAATGTCGATCACCTGTTCTACATGTTCAATTTCCCACTTATCAAGAACTTCATTAACACCCATGATCTCCATATCATTCCCCATTCTCGCGGGTTTGTAAACGAAAATGTTTTCTGATACCAATTGTGCGAAATCCTTATCCGGGGTCATGCAAAACACCTGAAATCCTTGTCTTTCCCCCTCCTTTGCCATGGTGCCAATAATATCATCTGCTTCAAAGCCATCCATAGTGATCACAGGGATGTTGAAGCCTTCAATAAGCTTAAATATATAGGGTAAGGCTGCCGAAAGGTCTTCCGGCATTGCTTGACGGTGGGCTTTATAGGCCGCGAAATCCAGGTGTCTTTCCGTTGGTGCATCGGTATCAAATACCACGGCAATGTGACTAGGCTGTTCTTTTCTTATTACTTCCATCAAAGTATTGGCAAAACCCATTACTGCTGAAGTATTGATCCCTGTTGAAGTGAATCGCGGGCTTTTGCTTAGGGCAAAATGAGCTCTGTAAATGAGCGCCATGCCATCAAGAAGGAAGAGTTTTTTCATACTTATGTGATTTCTATTGCGAGTATAAAGGTAAGAATCATTCACTGATAATATTGTTCAAATGCTTATATTCATGGATCGTTATTAAAACCAAAATTTACCTAAAAGCTCTTAAAATGAAAAGAATTCTCGCCCTCCTCTTTGTCGCAGCTGCTACTGCAACTCAGGCCCAAACACCTTCTCCAGAACTACTGAACTACTTGACTTTTACCGGCCTAAAGACGGAAGTGAAAGCAGATTACGGTACAGCCGAAAATCCCTTACCTTCCGGAGCATTTGAAAATATAGCCGATCGAGCTGCCATACAAACGCAAATGCGTAAACTAAAAAACAGTTACCGCTGGCCCGACGGTTCAGCACTTGATTTCTCTAAAAGAGGAAGTATGAACGGTAAAACAGGCATAGTAGATGTGTACACCATAGTAAAAGCCGATGGGAAGGATACCGTACGTTTATATGTTGATCCCTACCACCATTCAGAAAATTATTATGTCCCTAAAGGGTTTGTGGCGCTCACAGGTAAATTGTTGGCCAAAGAACTGGCTCCGATGGTACAAATTGCCGAAGAACTCTACGCTGCACCAGATGCCCTGATGCTGAAGGAAAGTGCAAGCCAGCTATACGGCATGCTCACAAAACAGATAGGAACTGAGCTATTTCTCGATGCGGAGTTTGTAGATCCAATCCTTAAGGACAAAGAAGTCGACATACAACTAGGGGGATATCTTCTTAAAACCTATGTCGCCACCAAGTTTCTTGCACATGCAAAGAACATTAAAGACCCTAAGCAGTACGCCGCAAAAGAGCTGAAAGATAATTTCTTAAAGTTTACGGCCCTACATCCCGAAGTTAAGTACGGAAGCCTGAAAGACACGCTTAAATAATATTTTGCTGCTTGTTATACAAGTAGAATGGAATCTCCGTTATTTGGGTATGTTTAAAACGATACGCATCTTTTCTTTACTACTCCTCTTTGCAGCAATCCCTTTCTTCCTCCAGGCCCAAGACGCCGTTGTTATCTCTGAAGGCAACTTCCTTAGAGGAACGATAAAGGGAACTAGTCTATCTACAGTCGTGTTAAAAAAAGAGGATGAGGCAATCGTCATGTTCAAAGCCAAAGACATCAAAGAATTCCTTTGGAACGGAGAGACTTTTGCAAGTAAGCCTATCGTAATCGGCAAAAATCTCGAATACCGCTTTTTTAAGGTTATCGAGCTTGGAGCCGTAAACCTATATGCGATTGGAGGAGAGGTCCCAGTTGAAGAGCCCGTTCAAAAACGAGCCAAAATAAGACCATCTTTTGGCATTGGTGGTGGCACCGGAGGTTTTGGAGGTGTAGGCATGGGTGCTGGGATAAGTTTGGGAGGAGGCAGAAACAATGCCACTCTACCTTCCAAAGCAGTGATGCCAATAACTTACTTTATCGAGAAGTTCGGTACTGGTCCCATGCAAGAAATCCTGGTGGATAATGGATCTGCCGCAGCAAGAACTCCGGTAATCAAATCCATACTCCTTCAGAAATTAACCGGCGACGATGCCCTTTCTAATAAGATTAAGGCAACCGAAGTCATGGATGCAAAACTATTGGTATCCCTGATTTCTGCTTACAACGCAGGGAAAAAGTAACTTATCGGGCAATGCAATCCAGGCGGTGATCATTCACCATACCAGTAGCCTGCATATGCGCATAACAGATCGTTGTCCCAAAGAATTTAAACCCTCTCTTTTTCATGTCTTTGCTAATTGCATCAGAGATCTCCGTTCTTGCCGGAACATCTCCCATACTTTGAACGGGATTCTGAAGCGGCTTTTTATCTGGCAGAAAGCCCCACATGAAATCAGAAAATGAGCCATACTCTTTCTGAATTTCCGTAAATAATTTCGCATTCTTAATAGCCGAATTAATCTTCAGTTGATTTCTGATAATGCCTGGATCATTGAGCAAACGCTCGACATCTTGCTCATCGAAAGCCGCTACCTTTACCACATCAAAATCAGCAAAGGCCGTTCTGTAGGTTTCTCTCCTTCTTAAGATAGTGATCCAGCTTAGACCCGCCTGCGCACCTTCCAAAATCAGGAATTCAAACAAAGTCTTGTCGTCGTAAACAGGCTTACCCCACTCTTCATCATGATATTTTATATATAAGGGGTCCGACCCACACCAGCTACAACGTACCTTCGACTCTTCTTTAATTGCTTCCATATTTATCATTTTATGCTTAGAGCTCCCACATTTGATCCTAAAAGACACTTTACCCAACGCTTTCCCACCGAATCATAAAAAGATCCCATCTATTTAGGGATCAATCTAACACATTCAAGTATTGATCATAGAAAGACAGTTCTATAAATTGTTAAAGCTTATCCAAAGCGAACTGAATATAATTTATATTCTTATCGTGTTTTAAATAAATGCGTTCGTAATGTGTTTTAATGGAGAGAAGCTCATCATAAAATTCAGACTTATACAAGTGATCTGTCATTTTAAAACAAGAAAGTCCCAATTCTTCTACCTTTTCCACCGTATATAGATATAAATCATCGTTGTCGGTCTTCAGGTTTACCTTTCCTTCCGACTTAAGGAAGTGCTTATATTTCGCTAGAAAACCTGGATAGGTCAATCGCTTTTTCTCCCTGCTCTCCTGTGGCTGGGGGTCCGGGAAAGTGATCCATATTTCGTCAACTTCATCCTTTCCAAAATACTCCATGATGTCTTCTATCTGTATTCTTAAGAAAGCAAGATTGGCAATTCCCTCATCCACACCAGTACGGGCACCTCTCCAGATTCTATTGCCCTTAAGATCAATGCCGATAAAATTCTTTTGTGGGAATAGCTTCGCCAGATTAAGGGCATACTCCCCTTTACCACAAGCCAACTCCAGCACAATTGGGTTGTCATTCTTAAAATGATCCTTGCCCCAGTTGCCTTTAAGCACCTTACCTTCTTCCATCTGATATACATTTGGAAAGGTATCTATCTCTGCAAACTTTCTTAATTTGTCTTTACCCACGCGCGTTTATTAAATTGAATGGGTACAAACTTAAAGAAATTGTTATGCTACTGTACATTCCCGCTTAAAAATTAATGGCGAACGATAGGTGGAATTGATATCTTTGAAAAAGTAAATAACAATAAACTATATGACTCTAGTACAGCTGGAATATATTGTAGCCGTAGATACCTATCGAAGCTTTGTAGGCGCTGCCGAAAAATGTTTTGTGACTCAACCAACGCTAAGTATGCAAGTACAGAAACTGGAAGAAATGCTCAGTGTGAAGATCTTTGATCGCAGTAAGCAACCAGTCACTCCAACTGAGATCGGTGCACAAATCATTGACCAGGCCCGTATTATCCTGCAGGAAAGCCTCAAGGTAAAAGAGTTGATCAGCAGTCAGCAACAGGATGTCGTCGGCGAACTAAAGGTCGGAATCATTCCTACGGTCGCCCCTTACCTATTACCTAAGGTGATTGCTGCAATGATGGAGAAGTATCCGGATCTCAACCTTTTGATTTGGGAATATACAACGGAAGACATTATTCATCATCTGAAAACCGGAGTATTGGATTGCGGTATTCTTGCCACACCTTTAGCCGACACAGCCATTCAGGAGACGCCACTTTACTACGAAAACTTTGTGACTTATATCAGCAAGAATAGCAAGTTGTTTAAAAAGAAAACGATTGATGCGGATGACCTGGAAGATGAAAATATCTGGCTCTTAAATGAAGGCCATTGTATGCGGTCTCAGGTATTGAACATTTGTCGCTCTACCAGACAAAACCGCCTTCAGGGATTAACGTACAACACAGGTAGTGTAGAAACGCTGATTAGAATGGTCGACATAAATAATGGGGCTACCTTATTACCTGAACTGGCCCTGGAAGAATTGAGCAATAAACAGCTAAGTAAGGTCCGCTACTTTAAATCACCGGAACCAGTGAGAGAGATCAGTATTGTGACCCACAAAAACTTCATCAAGAAGCGTACGCTTAACGCGTTTAAAGAAGAAATCTTGGCTGTCATTCCGAAGACCATGCGCCAAAAAAAGAAAAAGGACATTATTGGAATTTAGTATGAATAGAGTCTTTGCCCATATCTTAATAACCCTTTGTTTTATCTATGGATGTAAATCCGCGGGTAATGGTGATCGTGAATCGAAAAAAGCAATTGTAGCGCCCGACTGCAGTAGCAATCTGCCCAAGCGGTTCGGCGTGATGCCATCGAAATCGGCAATAAAACAGGGAATAAGCATTGATACAGGAATGGTTTGGATCCCGGACTCTAAAGACCAGACAGGGTTCTGGATGGATGAAACTGAGGTAACAAATGCCCAGTTCACCAAATTTGTCAAGGCCACCAACTTTATAACTACCTCAGAACGTGTTCCTAAATGGGAGGATTTGCAAAAGCAACTGCCACCGGGAACACCAAAACCGCCTGACAGTGTCTTTGTAGCTGCTTCACTAGTATTTCAGGCGCCAACACAAGCTGTCAACGTCAATAACTCAGGCGGATGGTGGGTTTGGACGAAAGGTGCAAGCTGGAACCATCCCCAAGGCCCTAAAAGCTCGCTCAAAAGCATTGGTAATCTCCCGGTAGTACATGTTTCCTGGCAAGATGCAGTTGCTTACAGCAAATGGGCGGGTAAGCGTCTCCCTACTGCTGCCGAATGGGAAAGAGCTGCTCATGCTGGTGATCAAAAATCTAAATTTCCATGGGGCAATGAAGATATTGACCAGGCGAAAGCAAAAGCCAATACCTGGCAGGGAGACTTTCCTTACGCCAACACCAACCGTGATGGCTTTTATCGCGCCGCACCTGTGGCTTCATTTCCCGCTAATAGTTATGGTCTGTACGACCTTGCCGGCAACGTTTGGGAATGGTGTGCCGATGATGAACATGGCGAAAAAGTAGTCAAAGGCGGCTCCTTCCTTTGCAACGCTTCCTATTGCGAAGGATACCGTATCGATAAGAAAATGACTAGTTCCGCAGATACCGGCTTGGAACATACCGGCTTCCGCTGTGTAAAATAATTCTTGTATCTTCCTAAACAATATAAGTGATATGAAGCCCTTTATCCTCAAAAAAACTTTTATAGGCCTTATTATTTTGGCCATTGCTGCACCCTTCTCTGCGTTTGCAACTAAGCCTAAACCAAAAGCCGACAAGCGTCCCAACATCATTGTGATTTTAGCCGATGACCTTGGCTATTCAGATCTAGGTTGCTATGGTGGCGAGATCAAAACCCCAAACCTGGATAAGATTGCCAAACAAGGAATTCAGTTCAAACAATTCTATAACGTTTCCAGATGCTGTCCAACCCGCGCCTCTTTACTTACCGGATTATACAACCATGACGCCGGAATTGGGGCAATGACCACGCCACAAAACGATTCAGGCTACAGAGGTTACCTCGGTAAAAATACAGTAACCATCGCCGAAGTTTTAAAGGGTGCAGGCTATCGCACAGCGATGACAGGTAAATGGCATGTATCTAACACGATTGTACAGCCAAAACAACAGGACCAAATGGACTGGCTAAATCATAAAACGGAACATCCACTGTTTTCACCGATAGACCAATACCCAACTAGCAGAGGCTTTGAAAAGTTTTACGGAACGATCTGGGGAGTCGTTGATTTCTTTGATCCTTTTAGTCTTGTTGAAGGGACAAAACCTATAACTACAGTTCCAAAAAATCATTACCAGACTGATGCGATTAACGATAAAGCATCAGAATACATTCGTGAATTTGTAAAGGGTGATGCTCCATTCTTTCTTTATGTCGCTCACAATGCGCCACATTGGCCACTCCAGGCGCTACCTGAGGACATTGAGAAATACAAAGACACCTACAAAATGGGGTGGCAAGCGATTAGAAAGGCACGTTATCAAAAGATGGCCAAACTTGGCATTATTGATACGACCGTAACAAAGCTTTCCGACCGCAACCCAGCCGATAAGCTTTGGGCAGACAACCCAACAAAGGAGTTCGACGCAAGGGCAATGGCAGTTCACGCTGCTATGATCGATCGCATGGATCAGGGTATAGGTAGAATGCTGAAAACGCTTGAACAGACCGGCGAGATGGACAACACCATCATTGTGTTTTTGAGCGACAATGGTGCCAGTGCAGAGCTCAGCGAAGGGTACGGCCCAGGTTTTGATCGTCCGAATCAAACCAGAACAGGACAACGGGTTTCTTACAATAGAAATGAAGGTGTTATGCCAGGTGGTCAGAACAGCTTCTTTTCAATCGGCCCAAACTGGGCCAACGTGGCGAACACACCTTTCCGACTATGGAAATCCCAATCTATGGAAGGGGGCATACATACGCCTATGATCGTTTCCTGGCCAGCAGGCATAAAAACTAAGGGGGTTAAAACAGATCAAATGGGGCACGTGATGGACTTCATGGCAACGTTTCTCGAGGTATCAGGCGTAAAGTACCCCAAAACATTTAACGGAAATGCGATCTCCCCCCTGGAGGGACAAAGCCTTGCGGCTGTTTTCAAAGGGAAATTGGTTACCGGTGACAGGGCATTATTTAATGAGCACGAAGGCAGTAAATATGAACGGTACCAGAACTGGAAAATGGTAGTAGCGGGGCCTGATAGAAACTGGAGGTTATTCAATATGGCAGAAGATCAATCTGAGATAAAGAACCTGGCAGCTCAGTATCCCGAAAAGGTGGCTCAACTAACTAAAATGTGGGATGACTGGGCAGTTAAACATCATGTTTTACCTAAGCCCTAAAAATAAACTGAAAGTCCAATAATTAGATTTAACTTTAAAGATAACATACTCATTCAAAATGCCGACAACCTCTAGTTAAGAGGCAGATATGGTCTTAATTGACAGGGACCCGACAGGGACATAACAGGGAGGTAACAGGGAGATAACAGGGACGTTGCCCCTACCGACTCCCTGTTAACTCCGAATTAATTGCCTGTTACCTGTGGGTTACCTAAAAGCCTCTGCCGACTTGATTCCAAAGGTCCTATAGACTGCTTGCTCATACGTTATAAAGACAAAGAGGCCGTATCATCTAATATGATACGGCCTCTTTTATAATTGGTGACTTTTAGTGGTTACTATTTAGCTTTTTTAAAGCGATCAGCAACTGCATCCCAGTTAACTACATTCCAAAATGCGGCGATATAGTCTGGTCTTCTGTTTTGATATTTTAGATAATAAGCATGTTCCCAAACGTCCATTCCGAGAATTGGAGTTCCCTTTACTTCAGCAATATCCATCAAAGGACTATCTTGATTGGGAGTGGAAGAAACCACTAATTTGCCATCAGCACCAACACTTAACCAAGCCCATCCTGAACCGAAACGCGTAGTGCCTGCTTCAGCGAATTTAGTTTTAAAGTCTGCGAATGAACCGAAAGCAGCAGTGATTGCTTCAGCAAGGTCACCCTTAGGCTCACCGCCTTTGTTTGGACCAATAACCTGCCAAAACAACGAGTGGTTATAGTGACCACCACCATTGTTTCTAACTGCTGGTGGAAACTTTGATATATTTTTAACAACTTCCTCGATACTCTGAGTCGCCTCTGGTTTACCTTCTAATGCTTTATTTAGATTGGTAACATAAGCCTGATGGTGTTTACCATGGTGAATCTCCATAGTAGTTTTATCGATATGCGGTTCTAATGCGTCTGTTGCGTAAGGTAACGCCGGTAATTCAAAAGCCATGTGATATGTTTTAGGTTTAAAAAATTATTTCTAATGCAAACTAAGGTAATTTAACCTGCATTGTTCCTAACAAATATAACAACAATTTATCCTCTTTTGTTCTGGAAAAACTTCGTCATCAGGGCTCCGCAAGCCTCTTCAAGCACACCTGCTTTGAGTACTGTTTTAGGATGGAGTAAGCCAACTCCTTTGCCAATAAAGCCCCTTTTCGGCTCCCGGGCACCATAGACGATTTTGCCGATCTGAGTCCAGTAACTTGCGCCTGCACACATCACGCAAGGTTCAATTGTGACGTATAAAGTACAATCGCGCAAATACTTTCCGCCAAGTGTTTGAGCCGCCGCCGTTAATGCCTGCATCTCTGCATGGGCAGTAACGTCATTAAGCTGCTCGGTTAAATTATAGCCCCTCCCAACTATGCGTCCTTTACAAACTACAATGGCCCCAATTGGAATCTCCTCAGCATCGTAAGCTTTTTTAGCTTCCAGCAACGCAAGATTCATAAAGTGCTGATCTTCCGCTTGCGGATCATTCTCTTCAGAAAAATTGTAAAAACTCATAATTCAAAGATAAGACTATATCATTTTACTTCCATTAGGAACTGTACCGGCCAGTGCCGTTAACACGATATCTCCGTTTGCATCGGCAAATCCGGTAACTAAAAATTCTGACATAAACTTTCCAATCTGCTTCTTTGGAAAATTCACCACCCCAACGATTTGTTTTCCTACCAATTCCTCCATTGTGTAGTGACTCGTGATCTGCGCACTACTCATACGGATGCCATGCTCACCGAAATCCACTCTCAACTTATAAGCAGGCTTACGCGCTTCAGGAAACTCGAGTACTTCCAGTATCGTACCTGCTCTCAATTCAATTTTCTCAAAATCATTCCAGGTTATCTCTTCCATAACATATTAGCGAGTAACAAAGCTACAACTTCCCTTCCCTCTTTTCCCCTTTCCCTTCTTTTCCCCTCTCCCTTCTTTTCCCCTCTCCCTTCTTTTCCAAAAAATTCAGCTTCTCCTCGTCGGCCTAGGAAATTTTGCACTTCTTCAGTGCAAAAGATTCCAGCCGCAGAGGAGAACGCTTAATTTTTCTATTACTTTTGCACCATGATCGATATCATCCTTAAAAAAGGCAAAGAAAAAGCCGCCATTCTTCGCCACCCCTGGATATTCTCAGGTGCGTTAGACAAGATTAAAGGCAGCCCTGCAAATGGCGAAATCGTAGCAGTATGGTCTGCTAGCCAGGAATTTCTTGCCTATGGATATTTCAACGACCAGTCCAGAGTTGCCTTGCGATTAATGGAATGGGATCAGAATGTAACGATCGACGAGTCCTGGTACGCTCAAAGGCTTGAAAAGGCCATCGCTTCAAGAGCCCGCCTATTGAATGAAAACACCAATACCTGCAGACTCGTGTTTAGCGAAGCAGACCTGCTACCGGGGTTGATTGTCGACAAATATGCCGACTTCCTTTCGGTTCAAATACTTAGTGCAGGCATAGAAAACAATAAGGAAACGATCATCAACATCCTCAGGAATATACTTAACCCAAAAGGGATATTTGATAAGAGTGATGCAGGTGCGAGAAAGCATGAGAACCTGGAGCCCGCAGAAGGCTTGCTTTGGGGAGAACAGCCACCTGAATTCATTGAAGTGAAAGAAAACGGTATTGTCTATCATATTAATATTGCAGAGGGGCAAAAGTCTGGCTTCTACTGCGACCAACGTGACAACAGAGAGATATTAGCCGCTTACACTACGGGTAAAACGGTTTTAGACTGCTTTTGCTATAGTGGAGGTTTTACTTTAAATAGTTTGAAGGCGGGAGCATCACACGTAACTAGTGTGGACAGCTCGGCACTGGCGATTGAAACTTTAAGACATAACCTTGGACTGAACGGCTTTTCTGAATCTCTGCAGAGCAGTATACAATCTGACGTGAACAAGCAATTGCGCGTGTTCAAAGAAGAGAACCAGAAGTTCGGTGTACTGGTATTGGATCCACCAAAGTTTGCTCCTTCACGATCGGCGTTAGACCGTGCGGCAAGGGCTTATAAAGACTTGAACAGACTGGGAATGCTGTTGTTAGAACCAGGAGGAATTTTGGCTACTTTTTCATGTTCCGGAGCGGTAGATATGGAAACGTTTAAGCAGATCATTGCATGGGCAGCGCTGGATGCCGGCAGAGAGGTTCAAATTATTAAGCAGTTTCACCAGCCGGAAGATCATCCTATAAGGATGTCTTTTCCAGAAGGAGAATATCTTAAAGGATTACTGCTAAGGGTGCTATAGGACTAGTCTTCGGGAAGTTTATCATATTCGCCTTTGAAAGCATAATATCCGAAGATCACTAATCCGGCACTTATGGGTATGAATATAAACAGAATAATTCCCCATTGAAGGGCGGTATTCGTTTTTGCTACGCCCTCTGCGGCTAAGCTTACCTTGTCCATCGCCTGGAAAAACAGGAAAATGATAGCCGCCGGTCCCAACACCATCCAGAATATGCCTAATCCTTTTTTTAATGCGTTCATCTTTCTTTAATTAATTGTTGCCTTCACCGTGATCGGGTTTTTTATTGGACAGATAGATTGCTCCGATAACGAAGCTTAATGCGGCAATCCCTATCGGGTACCATAGCCCTGATAAGGGTGTTGAGCCGGAGAAACTTGCAATCAGCGTAGCGATAAATGGTACCAGTCCGCCGAAGACACCATTACCCACATGGTAAGGCAGGGACATTGACGTGTACCTGATCTTTGTTGGAAATAGCTCTACTAAAAAGGCTGCTATCGGCCCATATACCATGGTAACGAGCAATATTTGGAAGAATACCAGGCCTACAAATTTCCAGAAGACAGCAGTAGATAGCTTTTTATCTTTATAAATATCTGGCGGAATCAGAGAGATCTTATTGGGATCCTCGTACTTGGTGAACGATTGAACCTGCGTGTAGGAACCTCCGCTCTTTAGCGAAATAATGGAGGTTGCCATCATCAGCGTATCGCTTGTATTGTCGATTTGTGTTCGCGTAATTATGGGCTCAGAAACAGATGCGATGTCTTGCGCGGTTACCTTAGTAACGTCGGTTTCATCCAGGAACACCTGATAAATAGGGCGGTAAAAGATAATCCCCAGGAGCATCCCTGTAAGCATGATCCACTTTCGACCCACCTTATCACTCCAGGAACCAAAGATGACAAAGAATGGTGTGGCAAAGGCGATACCCCACAAAAGGATATACCTGGAATCATTGAAATCGACTTTACACGTATTCTCTATAAAGGATTGCGCATAAAATTGACCGGTGTACCAGATCACCCCCTGGCCCATTGTTGCTCCAAACAACGCAAGCAATACCATTTTGAAGTTCGCTTTATTACTGAAGCTCTCCTTCAACGGGTTTTTTGACACCTTACCCTCTGTTTTCAGCTTGGTAAACATGGGGGACTCGTGCATTTTCATGCGGATATAGATCGAAACCCCTACTAACAATATAGACAATAGAAATGGTACTCTCCAGCCCCAATCAGCGAACGCTTCTGCGCCTAAAAGTTTCTTGGTGACGACAATGATTCCAAGGGAGAGGAATAAACCACCGGTTGCAGTAGTCTGGATCCAACTAGTGAAGAAGCCTCGTTTATTAGCCGGAGCATGCTCGGCAACGTAAGTTGCCGCGCCACCATATTCGCCACCCAGTGCAAGCCCTTGGACCAATCTCAAAATAAGTACTAGAATTGGCGCCGCATAACCGATGCTGGAATAAGAAGGTATCAAACCAATTAGGAAAGTGGATCCTCCCATTAAAACAAGCGTCAAAAGGAAGGTATACTTTCTACCAATAAGATCACCTAAGCGACCGAAAACTAAGGCACCAAAAGGCCTCACAATGAAACCTGCAGCAAAGATGGCTAGGGTATTTATTAAGGCCGAAGCACCAGCATCCGCAGGGAAAAGTTGCGCGCCAATAATAGTGGCAAGGCTTCCAAAAATATAGAAATCATACCATTCTATTAACGTACCGAGCGAAGAGGCTCCTATGACTTTAAAAATGCTGTTCTGCTGCGGTTCAGTACTCATTAACGTGGATCTATTTGGCTATGAAAATAAATCTACACTTTATTATGAAAACTACTGCTCTTCCTTAAAATAAACTTTATAGTAATTCATTGACCTATCATCGTCGAAACCCTTTTCGATCAGGTCTTTATCTCCATGGATGTAAATGTGAAAGTTCTTATCCAGCTTGATGATGCTTTTGTAAACCCTCGCCTGCTTTTTTACCGCAGCACCTGAAATGTCAAAACTATCTGGTATAGCGGCATCGAACTCTTCTTCAAAGTTCTTCTTGTAATTTTTAAAGGACGAAATACCTTCTTCATTTCCAATCACCTCATTGGAGAATTCATCTAAATCAAAGCTTTCTTTCTCTTTGAAATATTTCATTGACTTGTTCAACAGGTCGATCTTATCGGCCTTTGAAATCTCAAAGTCTTGATCCAGCTGCTCAGTGACAAAGTTCTTGTAAACGCCAAGCACGTTATTGGTCTGGTTGAAACTATCATTCCTGGTTTTTAGCTTCAGGAACTCATCTTTCCAGTAGACCGCTTCAGCACTTCGATTGGTTTGGTCTATTACTGCTACGCGGAAACCCTCCTCTTTATCGGTGTTGAAGATCAGGCATCCCTTATCCAGCTTATTAATATTGATGGCGCCTTCCTCATAACTCAGTCCGAAGCCATCATTTTCAGGATATACTTTCAGATAGGTCTCCTTCGTTTCAGATTTGAATATGCCAATTGCATCATGAAGCTCTCCGTCTATCTGAACATTTTCAAAGAAAGCTACATAAAGCTCACCAGCTTTGATCTTTGGATGTCCGGATACTTCATAGAGGTACTTTGCCAGCTCCTTGCTGTTATTATGAAACTTTTCTCCGTTTTCAAATATTTCAGCAGCAAAATGATAAACCTCGTTTAAGTTGAGGTCTGTATTGGGATGGAAAAAACGGTAAACTTCATTGGTTTTTTCAAAAGGACTTAAGAAATATTGCTGGAGCAAGTTGCGAAGCAGGTTTTCTTTCAGTGCAATCGATTGTTCAGACAATACATAGAACTCGTCCTGAGACTTGTTACCAATCCTATGGACTGACAGTTCGGCCATTGAAGCCTCAAAAAATGAAATCATACGTTGTTATTAGACCTTCTTGTCTTGTTTTGGTGAATCTTTAAGATGAACGGGGTCTTTTTTCGGACCAGTCATTTTAAGATTTAGCATTTCTACCAGTACTGAGAAAGCCATGGCAAAATAAATATATCCTTTAGGAATGTGTTGATCCAGCCCTTCCGCCAATAATGACACGCCAATTAATAACAAGAACGACAGTGCTAACATTTTAACTGTGGGGTGGTTGTTGACGAAGTCGCTAATCGTCGACGCAGAGACCATCATAATTCCTACAGCAATAACAACTGCTGCAACCATGATTTCAATATGGTCGGCCATACCGACCGCCGTAATTACAGAATCCAGCGAGAATACTACATCTAGTATCAGGATCTGAACAATAATTCCTGCAAAAGATTGAACTTTTCCTTTGATAGTATCCTCTTCTTCACCTTCTAGTTTATTATGGATCTCATGTGTACTTTTATAGATCAAGAACAACCCTCCGATGATCAGGATCAGGTCTCTTCCAGAGATGGCCATCTTCTCCAGCCACTCTTTATTAGTTACTCCAATGATATCCCCAATATTAAATAATGGATCCGTAAGTCTCATCACCCAACTTAGTGACAAAAGCAGCAATACACGTGTAAACATGGCAAGTCCCAAACCAACTGTACGTGCCCTTTTCTGTTGATCGGCAGGTAATTTTCCTGCCAGGATAGAGATAAATACAATGTTATCTATACCTAAAACGATCTCTAGAATCGTTAAGGTAAGGAGTGAGATCCAGGCTTCGGGACTGCTTAAAAATTCCATGTAGTAGTTTTGTTGCCCGCTAAGATAAAAAAAAGCTTGCTGATTACTCAACAAGCTTCTATCGTATTTGGTTTGTACGTTCTACTTAATTGTAACTGAGCCGTAATCAGATTTGATTTTTACTGTTGCGCTTCCCCCGTTACCTATCTTACCGTTATAATCTTTAGTTGATGAATAGTCTTTGGTATCATTTAGCAATTTTGCGGTCACGCGATCTGCATACTTAAAAGATGCATAACTGGTATGAACATCAAGGTCTGCATGATAATTACTGCTGAAGCCCAAAGCTATTGCGACATACTGGCCGTCAACGTTCAATGTTTTACAAGCATTGCTAATTTCTCCAACGCTGAGTTTGTTATAATCCATATCAAACCTTCCATCGCCATTTAACGAACCAACGCTGACACTTGTGTATTGGGATCTCAGATTAAGTTTACCTACTGATCCAATGGCGAGGCTGTTGTATTGTTGTTCAATATTTCCATTACCACGAATGGTTGCAATGTTGACATTGGAATATTGAACATCAAGATTTAAGTTATCTACGCTACCTATGTTTACGCCTGATCCGTACTGCTGCTTAATGGTGGCATTGCCTTTTATGGTTGTGATCTTTACCCCGGCATATTGTGTATTCAAGTCTATTGTATTTACGGTTCCAATGGTAACTGTAGAGCCGTATTGTTGTTTGATCACCGCTCCATTAAGATTCTGTACACTGCAGTTTCCGTATTGAACAGATATATAATTGTTCGAGTTTGTGAGATCCTGTGCTGTAAAATTGCCATATTGAACTTTGGCATATAGCGCACCAGAAAGATCGCCCATAGTTACGTTTCCATAAGTTTGTGATAAGGTAAGCGCGTTTGCTGCAGGCATACTCACGACGTAGTTAATGCGCACCTCTCTTCTCCAATTTTTGCCGTTGCGTCTCCCGTTGCCCCAGTTTCCATTTTCCTGAACCATTTTTGTCCTGTAGGAGATCTGATCGCCTGATTTTGAAGCTTCAATGCTTACCTGATCCAATAACTTCTGAGCTTCCTCATCTGTGTTACTGTAAGACTTAATATCGACATCTACCTGTATCTCCTTTCTATCCCATACTTTTATTTGAATGGAGCCATACTGGTTGCTCAACACGATTTTATCACTTTGATCTGCTGGAAAACTCTTACTAAAAGTTTTCGATCGCATAGGCCCATCTTCATTTTGGTACAGCGATACAGTTGTACTACTGGTATTTGCAACTACCGTCTGGGTTTGAGAAACCGCCTGACTTACTAAGAAGCATAGGATTGCTGTTAATCTGATTACATTATTCATATTCTATTCTCCTTTTTAATCTCTTCCACCTGATAAATTATTGTTAATTGTTGATTGATAACTTCTAGCTGAAGCTCTAAATTCTTTACCATTGCCTTTACGATCAACCTTCGATTAGGGCTGTTTTGTAACTCTTGTTTTAAGCGTTCATAATCAGCATCCAGCTTTTCGAGATCGGCGCTAAACTGTTTATAAAGGGCTGGATTCTCCTTTCCAAATACCTCAAGGCTGTCTTTCTTCTCTTCGATTAAGCTTGCAAAGCGCATTTCCTTTCTGGCGTAAAGGGGGTTAACATCAGCTATGCTAACTTCCTGTGGACGATTATGATAGGTATAAAAAAAACTGATGCTCATGATAGCGATAAGGGATGCGGCAATACCTATCCATACCTGCAGCCTTAAAGGCTTTTTTATTTTCTGTTCATCTAACTGATTTGCAATTCTACCCCACAGTTCCTCCGATGGTGAATCAAGATCAAACTCTCGTCTTTGACCTTTAACGTAATCTTCTAATTTTTTGCTCATCTTACCCTCTTTTCTTTTCTATTAAGCTATTTAACTTCATTTTGGCCCTCATGTACTGCGACCTGGATGTATTCTCCGAGATCTTTAAAATATGCGAGATCTCTTCATGATCATACCCTTCAAAGAGGTATAATGTTAATACAACCCTGTAACCATCTGGAAGCTGTGCCACGGCTTTCCTGATTTCCTCTACCTGGTATTGTAGATCTTCTTCGATGTGCGGTACTTCATCAGGTAGATCAACACCATCAAGACTAACAAATTCTGCTTTTCGTTTACGTAATTGATTGATGGATTTGTTAATCACAATCTGCTTTAGCCACAAGCCAAAAGTTGTTTCTTCCCTAAACGATTCCAAACGTGTAAATGCATCTAAAAAAGCTTCCTGTAAAACGTCTTCCGCTTCATCATCATCGTTAACAATTCTAAGGACAACATTATACATAGCTTTTGTATACAACTTGTACAACTCAAATTGTGCCTTCCGGTTTCCCTTCCTGCATGCTGATACCAGCTCGACATGTTTGTCTACGTATACGGTTTCCAATGTTGTTTCAATCGTTAGTTTAAAAGCAATTTGCAGTCATTCTATATGCCACCATCGTCATGCTAGCCAGATCGTCATATAAGTCACTCTCGTCATGCCGGCTCAGGCCTCACTAGTTCTCCCTTTCTCTTCCGAGATCTTGAGATAAACTCAAGATGACGGGAGGCGAGGCATAGCCAACTCCAGACTCTATTGTCAGCCTATTCCGAATCTCTGTTTTCTATAAGACATGCTGCTTATTGAAACGTTGCATGCTGCCTTAGAAATTTTAATATACCAAGTAAAATCAGTAGCTGCTGAAATATGTGGTTCAAAATCAATATTTTTGCCGCTTAATAAATTTAAGATGTTAAGAACAACTACTTGCGGTGCTTTATCTATAGAGAACTTAGGGGAAAATGTAGTCTTGTGCGGCTGGGTGCAGAAATCAAGAGACTTAGGTGGAATGACCTTTATAGACATCAGGGATAGGTACGGCATCACGCAGTTGGTTTTCAACATGGATGATAATACGGATCTGTGTGAAATGGCAAGGAGCCTTGGTCGTGAGTTTGTTATCAAAGCAAGCGGCTTCGTAGTTGAGCGTTCCAATAAAAATTTAAAGATGGCAACTGGTGAAGTGGAGATTAAGATCACTTCCCTTGAGATATTAAATGCTGCCAAATTACCTCCTTTTATGATAGAGGATGAGACTGATGGTGGTGATGATTTAAGAATGAAATACCGTTACCTCGATCTTCGTCGCAACCCTATTAGAAATAATATGGTCTTGCGACACAGGATGGCACAATCAGTTCGCAGATACCTGGATGCGCTCGACTTCATTGAAGTTGAAACTCCAGTATTGATTAAATCTACTCCAGAGGGTGCACGTGACTTCGTTGTCCCAAGTAGAATGAATGCTGGCGAATTTTACGCTCTGCCACAGTCGCCACAGACTTTTAAGCAGCTTTTAATGGTTTCTGGATTTGACAGGTACTTCCAGATCGTGAAATGCTTTAGAGATGAGGATCTACGCGCCGACAGACAGCCGGAGTTCACTCAGATTGACTGTGAGATGTCGTTTATTGAGCAAGAAGATATTCTAAATACGTTTGAAGGATTGATCAGAACGTTGTTTAAAGAGATCAAAGATATAGACCTTCCTGAGGTTCCGAGAATGCAATATGCGGATGCGATGCGTTTGTATGGTTCTGATAAGCCTGATACACGTTTTGACATGGCTTTTGTGGAACTTACAGATGTGGTTAAGTGCAAAGATTTCCCCATATTTGACAATGCCGAGCTTGTCATTGGAATTAACGCTTCGGGATGTGCCAATTATACGCGTAAGCAGGTTGATGAGTTGACAGATTTCATTAAACGTCCGCAAATAGGTGCAACCGGATTAATTTACTTAAGGCATAATGGAGATGGTTCACTTAAGTCTTCAGTTGATAAGTTTTATAGCGAAGAAGAGCTGCAAAAGTGGTCATCTGCCTTAAATACTCAGCCGGGCGATCTCGTATTGATCATGGCTGGAGCTAAAGATAGGGTGCGCAAACAACTTAGCGAACTGCGTTTAGAAATGGGAACCAGACTCGGGCTTCGTGACAAAAACAAGTTTAGCGCGTTATGGGTATTAGATTTCCCATTATTGGAATGGGATGAGGAATCCGGAAGGTTCCATGCAATGCACCATCCATTTACCTCCCCTAAGCCGGAAGATATAGACATGCTTGATACTAATCCAGCAGAGGTAAGAGCAAACGCTTATGATATGGTAGTTAATGGAACTGAAATTGGTGGGGGTTCAATAAGAATTCACGACAGAGCGTTACAAGCTTTAATGTTTAAGCACTTAGGCTTTTCTACAGAAGAGGCGCAAAAGCAATTTGGATTCTTGATGGATGCCTTTGAGTTCGGCGCTCCGCCACATGGTGGAATTGCATTTGGCTTTGATAGACTCTGTTCGATTTTTGCAGGTCTGGATAGCATAAGAGACGTAATCGCATTCCCTAAAAACAATTCGGGAAGAGACGTGATGATCGATAGTCCGTCTACTATAGATGAGAAACAATTAAAGGAGTTAAAGATTCAAACTGCCTTATAACAAAAAAGGGAACCTAAATGGTTCCCTTTTTTTATTAAAAGCTTTCCCTATCAGGGGGAATGCTATAGTCTATAGGGCGTGGCGCCTGTATCAATTTCTGTTTCTTTTTAGAACCGCCAAACCATGATTTCACCTTATGGAACATTCCTGTGAGGTGTTCTGCGTCAAGAGACTGTCCAACCTTTCCCGAGGCAAGTCCAACAAGCGCTTTGGTAATGAAACCTGAGCCCCTAAATATTGTACTATTCATCAATAGAGGAAGCGCTAATGACATCACTTTACCGCTGATATTAAGTTGCTCATCTGCTTTCTTGAAATTTGAAGGCGTAGCATACTTTTTTATCAGGTTAGCGGGTTTATATTGTTGCAGATAGATCTTTGCATCACCAACAAGTTCCTCACCCTGAATTTGTTGTCGAATCTGAAGGCTACCCATTTCAGCACGAAGTTCATCAAGATTGCTGATGTTATACTTTTTGTTTATCGTCTTCATCCTTATCTGCCATTTTGTTAAAGTAATTCTTGATTGTAAAGTTTATGATGGCCTTCTCAATATACTTGTCTTTGGTAAAATAAACGATAAGTGCCAGAAAAAGATAAATAAGTGCAACACACCCAAAACCCTGAGTAAAACTACCAAATACATCTGATAGAAATAATGCCAGGGTTAATGTCGCAAACAAAAATGCCAGTAAGAAACACACGACCACTAAGACATTAGTAACCACATCCGCAAAGATCTTTGAGACCTTTTCAACGAGATATAGTCGGGTGTACTCAACTTTGGTGTCTAAGTAGGACTTAGCATCAACGTATAAATCTTCAATACTTTTTTCTTTATGTTCTTGCATTACTTTACCTTTTTATGGTTGTTATGCGTGCTCATTCTCATCTGCAAACTCTTCTTCTGCCGGCTGAAGTTTACTTTTAACTGAAGTAACCACTTTATCTTTGAAGGCTGATAAGTTATTTATTTCATCTGCAGCTCTATCTTTTATAGACTCGCTCAGGTCTTTAAGCGACTGGCTTAATTTATCTCTAGTCTCAGTTCCTTTTTCTGGAGCAAAAAGCAAACCTAATGCTGCACCTGCAGCTAAACCTGCTAATAAACCTACTAATACTTTTGAATTATCATTCATAACTTTGCTTTTTTATGGTTAATACTAAACTGTAATCTTGGGAATTTATGCATTTATAACTAGTCGTGCTCGGAAATTGTTTTAATTCTTTCCAATCTGCCTGATGCCATGGCGCTTGTTTCATAGATCTTAATGAGCAAAATAAACCATGATAAAAGCAGTGGGCCGAAGACAAGTCCAAGGATTCCGAATAGGGGGATGCCGATAACTACGCCCAATACGGTGATTACCGGGTGTATATTTCCTACTCTCTTTGCGATCATAAAGCGCAAGACGTTATCAATGTTGATAATTACAACAAAACCAAAGATCAGCATTGCCCAACCTGCGAAATTATTGCCGTTAGCAAGCTGAAGAAGAGCTGCCGGAACAAAGACTATGGGAGGACCAAGAACAGGAACGAACGAAATAAATGTGGTTACAACTCCCCAGAATACAGGATCAGTATATCCCAAAAGGTAAAAACTGAGCCCAACGAGAGAACCCTGTACCAGAGCAATAAACCCCTGGCCTAATACATTTGCATAGGTGGTGTTGCGCATTTCTTCTGCGAAACGTTGAACATTTTGCTCTCTAAATGGGGCGTATTTAATAAGAGCCTGTTCAAACGCTTCCATCTGAACGAGCATAAAGAACAGTAAGAAGTACATTAGTAACAGTCCCAGCACTATGTTGAAGGCTCCTGAGATGATAGAAGGAAAAAGTTCCGTGGCCCATGTACCAGCCTTCTTTAGACCGTCTTCTACCAGGCTCTGGACATCCCCATTAACAGGTACAAGATGTTTTACCTTCTCCAACATTGTTTTTAAATAGGCTGGATTATTCTGCAGTTCAGCAATCTTCTCCAGCACCATACTGCTTAGCGCATAAAACGGAAGGATCAAAACAATAACTGAAATGAGAAGCAATAGAACCGCTGAAAAGTTCTTATTCCATGATCGTACTTCTACTAAGTAAATATAGCCGGGTCTTAAAATGGTATATAAAACAAGTGTGCTTAATATGGATCCAAAAATACCCTGCAAGGAATACGCAATTAAGCATCCAAGTGCTACAATGATTAGTAGGGTGATGTTGTTTCTTTGCTTATAACTAAATATGGACATACCTGTTAACTTTAGCTATGTGTCGAGATTAATAGCTCTCATCTTATTATATAACGTTTTTCTATCTATATTAAGAATCTTGGCTGCTTTAGTTTTATTGAAGTTTACCTCTCTTAAAACTTTAAGGATGGTATCATACTCGGCTTCCATGGCAGCGTTCTTTAAATCTCTTGGCTTTTCCAGCTTTACTATCGAATTTTCAATAACTGAAGCTTTGGCATAGGTGGAAATTTCAAGCGGAAGCG
Organism: Pedobacter sp.; assembly: GCF_037719805.1. GTDB lineage: Bacteria > Bacteroidota > Bacteroidia > Sphingobacteriales > Sphingobacteriaceae > Pedobacter. The sequence goes on from NZ_JBBJLZ010000001.1 coordinate 299,139, forward strand.
CCTTAAGCTGGATCTCCTGAGTTTCCGTAAGTAAAGTAGCTCTTCTTACTACATTCTTTAACTCTCTGACGTTACCAGGCCAGTTGTAAGTCATGAAGCATTGAACCACCTCTTCTGAAAAGGATTGGACGCTCCTGTTAAGTTCCTGATTTGCGACATTTAAAAAAGTATGGGCAAACACCATAATATCCTTGCCACGATAGCTCAATGGAGGAAGATCTATGGAGAATTCATTAAACCTATGGTAAAGATCTTCTCTGAAACGACCTTTTTGGATTGAGTGGCTGAGGTTTTCATTTGTCGCGACTATTATCCGTACATCCAGATCTATTTCTTTAGTACTTCCAATCCGCTTAATTTTACGCTCCTGCACTGTACGAAGTAACGCTGCCTGGATTTCGTAAGATAAATTACCTACTTCATCCAAAAAAAGAGTTCCCCCATTGGCCATCTCAAAATGACCGATCTTTGTATATAAGGCACCGGTAAAAGAGCCCTTCTCATGCCCGAAAAACTCACTTCCTGCAAGCTCTTTGGTCAACGACCCGCAGTCCATAGCCACGAAAGGGTTATCCCTACGGGGGCTATTTAAATGGATAGCCTTTGCAACCGACTCTTTGCCGGTACCACTTTCGCCGGTTAGAATCACGCTGTATGAAGTTGGTGCTACCAGCTGAATCTGCTTAAGTAATTCTTTTGACGCCGGACTTTGTCCAGCAACAAAATTATCCACCTGTATATAAGCTGGCTTAGCCAATTTATCTTTAGGGGGATCATTAACAACCTCTGCCTGATTTGCATTTAATGCAATTTGCGTCTCAATGGCCTTATTAATAGTATTAAGGATCTCATCCGGATACAATGGCTTAGTGATATAATCATATGCACCTAATTTGATGAGTTCAACGGCCAACTTGATATCAGAATAGCCCGTTATAATGATTACACCCGTGCCGGGAGACCGCTCTTTTATCTTGATCAGCATTTCCTTGCCATCAGTATCTTCCAATCTATAGTCACAAAGCACGAGGTCGTAAGTATCTCTTGAAAGATATTCCATCGCACTACTCCCAGTTGTAGCCGTTGATACGCTAAAATTGTTTCTGGTTAAAAATTTAGAAAGGAGTAGGCCGATGTTTACTTCATCATCTACAATCAATACTTTTCTCATATAACAGGGATGGGGGCTGATTATGAAATAAATATAGAAACATTTTATTACAATGGGCAAATCTTTCTACACTTGTATTTTAATGTCCTGAGAATACTGCTGCTCGTTTTTCAAGGAAAGCAGTTGTACCCTCTTTAAAATCCTGACTACTAAAACATCTTGCAAATTCTTGTATTTCTACTTCGAAACCGTCGACTCCTGAATTGGCCGATGCATTTATCGCTTTAATGGCACCTGCTACGGCAAGAGGGGCCCTCTTTTTAATTTTATTTAATATTTCTTCCGCTTTAATAATCAAAAATTCAGGAGCGACAACATAATTCACTAAGCCGATGCTTTCTGCCTGGGTTGCAGAAATCATTTCAGCAGTCGTGATGATTTCAATCGCCTTACCCTTACCAACGAGTTGGGTAAGTCGCTGTGTACCTCCATACCCCGGTATAAGACCCAAACTAACCTCTGGAAGACCCAGCTTAGCATTGTCGGAAGCAACTCTTATATGACAAGCCATTGCCAGCTCTAGCCCTCCGCCTAAGGCAAAGCCATTGATCGCGGCAACAACTGGTTTAGTTGACTGCTCAATCGCATTGAATACCGTCTCCTGACCATTCCGCGAAAGCTCCTCTGCCTGTATTTCATCAAAATCAGCAAACTCGGAAATATCTGCCCCGGCAACAAAAGCTTTAGGACCTGCACCAGTTAGCAAAATTCCCCTCACATCAGGATCAGACTGAGCCGCAGCAACAGCGGAAGCTAATTCCGACAATGTGTCTTTATTTAATGCGTTTAATTTGCTCTCCCGGTTGATTGTAATGTAAAGGATTTGTTCTCTTAGCTCAGAAGTGATATTTTGATAAGTCATAAATTAAAAGTTTCGATGTTCAGCAACCCAGGTTTGTATATAGTTCACGATGGTAACCATGGCCGTGCCTGGCGAAAAAAGCTCTCCTACGCCAATAGCTTTAAGTTTTTCAATGTCTTCTCCCGGGATAATACCGCCACCTGTTATCAGCACATTGGTTAGCTTTTTTTGTTTCATTATCTCTAGGAGTTTAGGAAAGACAGTCATGTGCGCACCTGATAGAATGGATATACCAATGGCGTCAACATCTTCCTGAAGAGCAGCATTAACCACCATTTCAGGCGTCTGTCGTAGTCCGGTATAAATTACTTCCATTCCAGCATCACGCAGGGAAGTGGCAATGACTTTTGCTCCGCGATCATGGCCATCCAGTCCAACTTTGGCTACCAAAACCCGAATTGGCCGATTTAATGAGTTACCCATAATTTATACTTAGTACACCGTAAATGTAGCTAATTTAGCCGTTTTATATTAACTTTGAGAACCTAATTTTACCATTATATGAGTGAGGAAAAATCATTGAATTTCATAGAAGAAATCATTGAGAACGATTTAAATACAGGAAAATACGAGACGCTGATCACACGTTTTCCTCCTGAGCCTAATGGATATTTACACATAGGGCATGCCAAGGCGATCTGCTTAAATTTTGGTCTTACTAAAAAATACGGTGGCTATACAAACTTAAGATTTGACGATACAAACCCGGTTACTGAAAAGACAGAATATGTTGACAGTCAACAGGAAGATATTAAATGGCTAGGTTTCCAATGGAAAAATGAGCTGTACACTTCTGATTATTTTGACACGCTTTACGACTACGCAGTTAAGCTTATTGAAGAAAATCTGGCTTACGTAGATGACAGTACAGCAGAGCAAATAGCGGAAGAAAAAGGCACCCCTACTGAGCCCGGAAGAAATAGTGAATATAGGAGCAGGACTATTGCAGAAAACCTTGATCTCTTTACCCGGATGAAAGATGGGGAGTTTGCTGACGGCGCTTGCACACTTCGTGCAAAAATTGACATGGCCAGCGTAAACATGTTGATGAGAGATCCAGTGATCTACCGCATTAAACATGCTGAGCACCACCGCACAGGTAATAAATGGTGCATTTATCCAATGTATGATTTTGCCCATGGACAAAGCGATAGTATAGAAACGATTACACATTCCATATGTACCTTGGAATATGTTGCACACCGGGAACTTTACGATTGGTTGATTGAGAAATTAGGTATATTCCCATCTAAACAATACGAATTTGCCCGTTTGAATCTTTCTTACACAGTGATGAGTAAGCGTAAGCTTTTACAACTGGTAAATGATGGGGTAGTTAGTGGCTGGGATGACCCGAGGATGCCAACCATAAGCGGATTACGCCGCAGAGGCTATACTCCTGAGAGCATCCGTGAGTTTTGCGAACGTATTGGCATTGCAAAAAGAGAGAACTTAATAGAATTGAGTCTTTTAGAGTTCTGCGTGCGGGAGCACCTAAACAAAACGGCTACAAGGGTTATGGCAGTCCTGGACCCAATCAAACTAATCATCAGCAACTATTCTGATGGCCAAGAGGAAAGTTTGGTTGGCGAGAACAATCCTGAAGCAGAAGATAAAGGTGGTTTGAGGGAGATTCCTTTCAGCAATGAATTGTGGATCGAGCGGGAGGACTTTATGGAAGTACCAGCCAAAAAGTGGTTTAGACTTGCACCTGGCGCAGTAGTTCGGCTTAAACATGCTTATATTGTAAAATGCGAAAGCTTTTTGAAAGACGATCTGGGAAATGTAACTGAAGTTCATTGCACCTATATTCCTGAATCTAAAAGTGGAGAAGATACCAGCGGCATTAATGTTAAAGGAACCATCCATTGGGTAAGTACTAAACATGCCAAAACTGCTGAAGTACGGATGTATGACCGTTTGTTCACGGTTGAATCACCAGACGCTGAAGAAGGTGACTTCAAGGATTACCTAAATGCAAATAGCGTTGAAATTCTTAAGAAAGTATACATTGAGCCTTATTTGGCAGATGCTGACAAAGACGCCCGATACCAGTTTATAAGAAAAGGCTACTATAGCCTTGACAAGGACTCTACGTCTGAGAACCTGATTTTTAACAGAACAGTTGGTTTAAAAGACGCCTGGGCAAAAGCAAACAAGTAATCTATTAGAGATACTTTTTGTAGAGATTGAACAAGATCATCTTATCCGAAGGAGTTAGTACAGGAGTGATGTCTGTCTGAACAAAGTGCCTTTTAAATGCAACAATGGCAGCTGAAATATTGCTGATATCATAACCAATTATCCTCAGTGCGAGTGTTGTATCAAACTCCACTGGGGATATTTCTAAAATATCGTCATACCACAATCCAAAACCTTTCTGAGCAAGTACCTTCCAAGGAAAATTATGGGGATCAGGCTTCCTGCTAGGTGCGATATCCGAATGTCCGATAAAATTAGCTGTTGGTATCTTATACCGCTTTTTCAATGTCGCTAAGATTTTAATTACGCCCCGAATCTGAGCTTCAGAATATGGTTCAAAGCCATCATTGTCAATCTCTATTCCAATAGAGGATGAATTTAGGTCGGTATCATTGCCCCAGCGCCCAATTCCGGCATGCTGAGCACGCAAATAATCATTAACCATTTGTACCACTTTCCCATCTCTGCCCACAACGTAGTGAGCACTCACTTCACTTTGTCCTTTAACAATGAAGGTTCGGATTGTTTGATCAGTAGATTTTTGAGCGGTATGGTGAAGGATTACGAAGTTAGGTCTACGAATGCCGAAGTTGATGGAACCAATCCACACCTGTGAATCAGCAGCCAGGGAATCGATACCTTGTGCTACAGGGGGAACTGCAGAAATGGTCTTTGCATAATCCTTTGACTGTTGTTTATAGATCTTATTAGTGGCAGCATATTTGTTTGTCGTACAGGACGCGAGAAGTATTAAAGGAATGGCTAAAAAGGGGAGAGAGAGACCTATCGTTGATTTCATAGTGCATGGATAAAGGTGTGAAATTACTATTTTTTACTATTTTAGCCCCAAATAAATCGTCAAATAATTGCGTGTCTTACATGCTAACTTACAACCCAATCTATGAAACCCTTTATAAAAGCTAGACTTTTTCTGGCAGGATGCGTCTTAGTATCCATAGTTAACGCCTGCACAAACAAAAGTTCTACGACTGTGAAACAAGAGGTTACTGGTAGGGATAGCTTACTGACCTATGTTGACGATCGTTTAAATATCTATGAAAAGGTAAAGCTGACAACAAACATTAATGATCTCACTATCTCTGAAAGACAAATCCTCCCCTTATTGATTCAAGCAGCAAAGGTAATGGATGATCTATATTGGAAGCAGGTTTACCCTCAGCGCGACAGCTTACTCAACACCATCAAAGATGAAGAAACAAAGGCTTTTATTTGGATCAACTATGGCCCCTGGGACAGGTTGAATGGCGACAAGCCCTTTGTTGCTGGCGTCGGACCTAAGCCTGATGGACTAAACTTTTATCCTGCAGGAATGACGAAACAGACATTGGAAAAGTCTGACGTAAAGGACAAATATGGTCAGTACACTGTGATCAGAGAAGAGAAACCGGGTACTTACATGTCTGTTCCCTACCACATTTTATATGCTACAGAACTCCAAAAGGCGTCGTCTTTACTTAAGCAGGCTGCTTTACTCGCAGAAGACGCTGGATTTAAAAAGTATCTTAATCTGCGTGCAGATGCATTGACGTCAGACAATTACACTGCTAGCGACTACGCCTGGCTGGATATGAAGACGAATACCCTGGACATAATTCTTGGTCCAATTGAAAACTATGAAGATAAACTTTTGAATGCAAGAGCATCTTATGAAGCTTATGTTTTAGTGAAGGATAAGGTTTGGAGCAAACGTCTTGCAAAATATGTAAGCATGCTTCCTGAACTTCAAAAGGGATTGCCTGTTGCAGCGAAGTATAAGAAAGAAAAACCAGGTACAGACTCAGAACTTAATGCTTACGATGTCATCTACTACGCGGGTGATTGCAATGCCGGATCGAAAACAATTGCCGTTAATCTCCCAAATGACGAAGTAATACAGACAAAAAAGGGAACAAGAAGATCTCAGTTGAAGAACGCAATGAAGGCCAAGTTTGATAAGATATTAGTCCCTATCTCTAAAGAACTAATCGACGCGGGTCAACAGCAGTATATAAACTTTGACGCTTTTTTTGCGAATGTTATGTTTCATGAAGTTTCTCATGGCCTGGGCATAAAGAAAACGATAACGGGCAAGGGCTTTGTTAAAGAGGCTTTACAAGAACAGTATTCGTGGCTTGAAGAAGGCAAAGCAGACATACTTGGTCTTTACATGGTTACCGGACTTCTTAAAAAAGGAGAGTTAGAGGGAGATATCAAAGAATATTATACTACTTATATGGCCGGGATTCTGAGGTCGGTTAGGTTCGGCGCGGCAAGTGCGCATGGAAAGGCAAACATGCAATGCTTTAATTATTTTAAAGAGGGCGGTGCTTTTATAAGGAATGCTAATGGTACTTATAAAGTCGACTTCGTTCAATTTGAAACGGCAATGAATAAGCTTGGCGGCCTAATATTGACATTGCAAGGGAATGGAGATAAGGCTGCCGTTGAGAAGGCCCAGAAAGAAAAAGCGATTATCACTACGGAGTTACAAGCCGACTTAGATAAGCTGACGAAAAAAGGTATCCCTGTTGATATTGTATTTGAACAAGGAGTTGATGTATTAGGCGTAAAGTAAATGCCTAAACGTGTGCGGTAATTATATCCTCTAATTCTTGTATGTCGAAGGGCTTGGACAGGTAACCATCTGCTCCAGCCTCATTTGCTAAAGCCTTAACATCGTTATTGGCAGAGAAATAAATTACCGGAATCGACTTCAAAGTGTCGTGATTTTTAAGTTCTCTTGTAGCTTCAATACCGCCAACATCAGGAAGCCAATTGTCCATAAAAATGATATCTGGTATATAGGCCATAACCTGATCTATAATATTATTTGAGGATGATGAGGTTTTAATCTCATAACCTGCATCTTCTAAAATTATAGTACAAAGTTCTAGTATATCTGCATTATCATCAAAAACAAATACTTTTTTCATTAACAGTAGCGAATTATATGAGTTGGCAAACTTATAAATTATTTAAGTGAATTTATAAATTCACCTATATTTTCAATGCTTAAAATCTCATCTATTTTAACATGCAGTTTCGCTTGAGCCGGCATGTAGGAGACTTGGGCGAAATCCGGATCCTGTATAATTGCAAGTCCACCCCAGGTTTTAACGGACTTTAAGCCATTTACCCCATCAGCATTTGATCCGGATAACAGTAAGCAGGCCAGCTTAGTCTTGTATACCTCCGCTGCGGTTTGGAAAGTCACGTCGATCGCAGGTCTTGAATAATTGATCTTCTCCGAATAATCAAAAGAGAAAGTGCGGTCTTGTTCAATAAGTAAGTGGTAATCAGATGGGGCTATGTAGATAGTTCCTGCACATATTTGCTCCTTTTCCTCTACTTCTTTTACTTTGAGCCTTGTTTTGCTGGAGAGCAGATCTGGCAGTAGAGAATCTGCCCCATGTTTGCGATGGATTACAATTATAATAGGAAAAGTTAATGCAGGATCCAATACTGGCAGTACCCTGAGAAGTACATCAAGGCTGCCGGCAGAACCCCCAATCACAAGTGCTTTACATCCGATCATTACTTAATTTTCCTCCATATCTTATTTAACGGTACTCTTTTATAAAGCTTTGAGATGTTAGAAAACTCTACCGTTTCTTTAGTACCCAAAGCCAGATACCCTAACTCTTCCAGACTTTCGTCAAAGAGGTCCAGTACTTTATGCTGTAGCTCGCGATCAAAATAGATCAGTACATTTCTACATAAGATCAATTGAAATTCATTAAAAGAATGATCTGAAACCAGGTTGTGCGTAGAAAATATCATTTTACTTCTAAGCTCATCGTTAAACTTTGCGAGAGAATAATTTGCTGTATAATAGGTCGAAAAATCATTAATGCCCCCGGAAGCGATATAATTCTCAGAATATTGCTTCATCTGACTCAAAGCAAACATGCCTTGGCGTGCTTTCTCCAGTACCACTGGATTTAGATCAGTAGCGTAAATAAGCGATTTCTGTAGTAGATTAAGTTCTTTTAAGATAATGGAAATTGAGTACGCCTCTTCGCCTGTTGAGCATCCGGCTATCCATATCCTTATGAAGGGGTAAGTGCCTAGCGCTGGAAGTACAGAATCCCTTAGCGTTTTAAAAAAAGAGGGATCTCTGAACATCTCTGTCACATTCACGGTAATCTGCTCAACGAAACGCTTAAAATATATGCTGTCGTTAATAATTCTATATCTGAACTCTGCAAAGCTTAATACCTTATCCAGTGTGTATAATCTGGTAATTCTTCTTTTTAAAGATGCTCTTGAATAACCTGTAAAATCGTAGCCATGATGTTCCAGGAGATCCGTAAGCAGTACCTCTACCTGTTCTTCATTGATAGCGCTTATATCCAATTAAAGTACGTATTTCTTAAGTAATCCTGTTAGTTCATCAACGTTGATAGGTTTTGAAACATACCCTACGGCACCTGCATTTATGCACCGTTCCCGATCTCCAACCATTGCCTGTGCAGTCACGGCAATAATCGGGATTCGATTTAATTCTGGTATTCTGCTTATTTCTGCAATTGCCTGATAGCCATCCATTCCCGGCATCATCATATCCATCAATACAACAGCGATTTCTCCATCACGCTTTAAAAGTTCGATTCCCTCTTCCCCGCCCACTGCTGATAAGCACTTATAACCTTTAGCCTTCAGAACAGCGCTTAGTGCGAAAATATTACGGTTGTCGTCGTCTATTATCAAAACTTTATTCACCATGTCTTAAACCTTGTCGTATAGCCAAACCCTGAGTAATGAGATGAGCTGATCAATATCTACAGGCTTAGAAATGTAATCAGATGCTCCCGCAGCGATGCATTTTTCCCGGTCTCCCATCATTGCTTTGGCTGTAACAGCCAGAACAGGCAATTGTTTATAGGCAGGAATCTTGCGGATCTCCCTGGTGCTTTCATAACCATCCATTTCAGGCATCATCATATCCATCAGCACAATATCTACTAAAGGGTTATCCTTAAGGAGTTGTAATGCTTCTTTTCCATCAGTAGCCGCCAGCACATGCATTTTATGTTGCTCAAGCGCTTTAGTTAGGGAGAAGATATTCCTCACATCATCGTCAGCGATCAATACAGTCTTATTATTCAAGACTTCATATAAGCCTCCTAATCGCGTAGACACAGGCTTTTTGTCACCATCATTAACCTTTTCCTCTACGAGATGAAGGAACAGACCCGCCTCATCGAGGATGCGCTGATAGGAATGGGCCGTTTTTACAACGATGGAATCAGCGTACTGCTTAATTCTGCTTTCTTCACCTTTGGAAAGGTTTTTCCCTGTAAAAATGATAATGGGAAGGTTTTCCAGCCCCTTAGTTTTTTTAATCGTTTCCAGGGTCTCATAAGCCCCTTTATCTGGAATGCCCATATCCAGAATGACACAGTCCACTTCCTTTCTTTGCAGCGCATCAATACCTTCTGCAACATCACCTGCAACTTCAGTAGTAATGCTGTAGTTGCTTAAGAAATAACTTAACGCTTCAGCATGCTGCTTATTTTCTTCAACGATCAGTACCTTTTTTGGATGTCGGCTTAGCGCATGCTCCAGTTTCTGGAAGATTTGCTGCATATGTTCCATGGCAACCGGCTTATTGATGAAATCAACAGCACCCTTTAGAAGGCTCTCTTTCTTAACCTCCAAAGAAGACATAATGTGAACGGGAATTGGCCTTGTAGCCGGGTTCGACTTTAACTCCTCCATCACCTGCCACCCATCTTTGACCGGTAACTGAATGTCTAATAATATCGCAAGAGGCCTATACAAATTTGCCAGTTCAATACCGGTGTCTCCACGAACGGCAACAACTCCCTTATACCCTCTTTTCCGGGTAAAGTCAAGCAAAATCCTTGCAAAAGAAGTATCGTCTTCTATTATGAGAATGATCTTATCCCCCTTGATAATGCGATCCCTGTCATCGCTTACCTCCTGTGGAATATGGTCTACAGTGAATCTTTCAGGCAAGGCAGGACTGTTAGGCTTACTGAAAGAACTCGCTACAACAGGTGCCGTAGGTACGATTTTCTCTTGAGCAGCTTCCTGATCAAATGGTATGGAGAAACTAAACTCACTTCCCACATGCTCCTTACTGGCTAAATTAATCTCACCCCCGAGTAGCTTGGCTAATTCCCTACTAATAGAAAGGCCCAATCCCGTTCCTCCAAACTTCCGTCTAGTGGAACCGTCTGCCTGCTGAAACGCTTCAAAAACCAACCCCTGTTTATCTGCAGGAATTCCTATTCCAGTATCGGTTACCTTAAATAATACCTTATTTTGATCTTCCTCTTTCCTTATTGTAAGCGTAACTTTTCCCTGAGACGTGAACTTAATTGCATTAGAAAGAAGGTTCTTCAAGATTTGTTCCAAGCGCATCTTGTCTGTGTTGATGTTTGGAATACCTTCTTCTAAATCTATTGCAAGCACAAGGTGCTTGTTTTTTGCAACAGGATTAAAAAGAGACCGCATATCTGTTGCTACTTCTTCAATAACGACAGGTGCAAACTCCAGGTTCATCTTGCCTGCTTCGATCTTAGAAAGGTCCAGAATTTCATCTATCAGGCCTAATAAGCCTTGTCCTGAACTTTGAATAACCTCTGCATATTCAATGTACTCTTTGTCTAGATCCTTGTTATCCGACATCAATTTAGACAACAGCAGAATGGAGTTTAATGGAGTCCGAAGCTCGTGGGACATGTTTGCAAGAAATTCTGATTTGTATTTAGTACTGAGCTCCAACTGCTCCGCTTTTTGTTGAATGTCCAGATTTCTTTCCAGTATCAATTGGTTTTTCTCTTCTAATAAGCTTGTCCGTTCTTCCAGCTCCTGGTTGCTTTGAAGCAATTCCTCCTGTTGTACTCTTAATTCTTCTTCAGATGTCTGTATCTTCTGACTTTGAGCTTCTAACTCGGCATTCATCGCTTCAAGCTCACTATGTTGAGCCTGCAGTTCCTCCGCCTGTGCCTGCGTCTCTTCCAACAACTCTTGCATGCGTTTGCGGTTTTGTGCAACATGAATAGCGATCGCAACATTTTCTGAAACACTGTTCAGAAAATCCAAATGAAAGGGCTTATAAGTAGTTAACGAACCAAGTTCGATTACACCAATCAAGACACCATTTCGTTTTACAGGCACTGCAGTGATGCTTTTAGGTCTTGTACTTCCTGAAGCATAGCTGATCGTCATTTCCCCATCAGGGATATCAGCAATCAGAATTGCTTTTCCAGATTTAACAACCTGCCCACAAATTCCTTCCCCTACTTTGATAATACGTTTTCTCTCATCATTTAAAAGTGCATAGCTTCCTTCCAGATGAAGATCTCTATCTGATCCTACCAAATAAAACACGGCGACTGCGCTTTCTGTGCGGTGTACAATCTCTTCAAGGACGTCATGAGCGAGAGCCTCAATGCTTTTTTCAGCTACAATTATATCGTTTACACTAGCAATACTGGATTGCAACCATTCTTTATCTGCTAGTAAAGAAAACGAATATTGCAACGATTCAGCCATCGCATTTAATGAACCGGCAAGGCTGCCCAGCCCATCTTTTTCTTTCTCGTCTAGCCTAATCTCGTAATCACCGTCAGAAATCCGTCCAGCTATGTTCTTAATCACATCAATCCTTGCGTCAATCTCTTGATTTTTATGCTGCAGTTCTTTTTGCAGCTCCATACGTAAGGTAAAATCGGAGGAGACCTTTCGATAAAAGAAAAACGTAATTAAGATAGCCAACGCTGCAGCAATAAGAATTAAAGCTGGCGTATAAGATGATATCTTATTTAGTTCCTGGGTTCTCAAAGTCAAAAGACGTTGCTCTTCCGCCTGCATTTTCTTAATGGTGTTCCGAGCGTCATCCATAAAGACTTTCCCTTTCAACAATTCGGATATGCTTACATTACCATTGTTATCCTTTACTTTGATCGTTTGTTCGATGATAGAAAGTCTGTTGATAACAATGTCTTGTAAAAGCTTAGTATTTTGCTGCTGAAATGGATTATCTGTTGTTTCAAGCGCTACAGTCTTTAATAAATCCTTCGCTCGGTCCTCAGCTCCGATGTATGGCTCTAAAAATACTTTGTCTCCAGTTAACAGATATCCCCTTTGCCCAGTCTCCGCATCTTTCAGTGTAGATATCACCGCATCAAGGCTTGACATCACTCTGTTGCTATGAGATACCAGATTAGCGCTCTTTATTAAATTTTGAATGCTGATAAAAGAGGCAAGGGACGTTATAAACAATATTAATAGGGAAAGTCCTAATCCAATCCTAAGGTTGCTTTTTAATGATGAATTCATATTTAGATTGTTGTCTATTCATATTCAGGTCCTGCGTTTACAGGTATGTTGAAGTAAAATTCGGAGCCCTCTCCCGACTGACTCTTCACACCAATTTCACCTGAGTGCCTTCTGATAATTTCCGCTGAAATGTATAGTCCAATACCTAAACCCTGGAAATGTATTGCAGTCTCTTCTACTCTGTAAAATTTATCAAAAACATGTTTCTGCATCTCCGGATCAATGCCGATGCCGAAATCACGAACACCAAGATAGATGCGCTCACCTATTTCTTCAAGATTAATTTGAACTTCATTAGTTCCTGGAGAATATTTAATTGCATTGGTAAGGAAATTGATCACTACTTGCTCAATGCGTGCCTCATCAGCATAAATTTCTTTACGAGCTGTGCCTTGTTTAAGAATTTTAAAGTCGGGATTTGATTGATAAATGATCTCAATCACACTGTCCAACATTATGTTGATATCAAAAAACTTTTTATTGAATTTAAGCTTACCGCTTTCAATTTTTGAGATATCAAGTAGATCGGCAATAAGGTCATTCAACTTCTCCATTTGTATCTGTGCCTTATTCAAATGCCGCTTCACAGTTGCAATGTCACCCCGATCAAGGTTCCTTTCTAAAAGTTGCATATATCCCTTCACACTTGTGAGCGGCGTTTTTAGCTCATGACTAGCGATGCTGATAAACTCGTCTTTCTTCCGTTCCGCCTGCTTTCTAAACTCAATCTCTTTTATTAGCTCCTTCTGGACTTCAATCAGTTTCCTGCTCTGTTCATAAATCCTATAGAAAGTCTTTACTTTTAATAATAAAATGTCGACGTCAACAGGCTTGGTGATATAATCTAGTCCACCTGAAGAGTATCCTTTGGTAATAAACTTATTGTCCGTGTTGACAGCTGACAGAAAGATGATAGCTGTTTCCTTAGCTTTACTGTAGCCTGAGATTGCTTCTGCAACCTCAAATCCATCCATACCAGGCATCTGCACATCCAAAATAATAAGGACATACTCATTTTTTAATACTTTCTTTAATGCTTCTTCTCCAGAAGAGGCGGTATCGACTTCGAAATTATGCTGCTCTAGAACCTTTTTTAGAGATATGATGTTCTCAGGAGTGTCATCTACTATTAATATCATTCTAGAGCGAAAATAGAAAAATTAAAGCTATACAACTCTAAAGAATATTTAAAGTATCGCTTCATAATCATGATTTATGGTAAATCGCTGGAACTGAATGTGTCTCCCTGGTTAAAATCACCAGTCTCAAAGCCTTTTTTAAACCAGTACATTCGCTGCGCAGATGTACCATGAGTAAATGCATCGGGCACCACTTCCCCTTGCGCCTGCTTTTGTAACTTATCGTCACCAATTGCATTTGCAGCATTTAATGCTTCTTCAATATCCCCTTCATCTAAACGGAAATCCTTTAAGTTTTGTGCATGGTGAGCCCACATACCAGCAAGGAAGTCCGCCTGTAGTTCTAGTTTAACAGATAGCTTATTATATTCTGTTTCACTTAATTGTCCCCGTGCCTGATCCAGTTTGGCAGAAATCCCTAAAAGATTTTGGACATGATGACCTACTTCATGAGCGATAACATATGCCTGAGCAAAGTCTCCCGCAGCACCAAAACGGTTTTTTAATTCCTGATAGAAGGATAAGTCAATGTATATTCTTCTGTCGCCAGGACAATAAAAAGGACCAACGGCTGAGCTCGCTCCGCCACAGGCAGACTGAACATAATCTGTAAACAAAGTGAGTTTTTCTGGCTCCTGATAGGTTGAGCCCATCTCACGAAATTGAATCTCCCACACTTGATTTGTGGATTCGAAAACTCCGTCAACGAATTTACCTTCCGCATCAGTCGGATCACCGGTTTTTCCTTCAACAGCAGCTTGCTGTCCGCCAGGTATCTGGCTCACTAGGCCTGTTAGGTCCTGACCAAAAATTAAACCCAGGATAACTACGACAATTCCGAGGCCACCACCAACGGCGCCACCGCTCATACCACGCCTGTCGTCGATATTGCCACTGCCTTTACCAAACCATTGCATAAAAAACCTTTTATATGTAAAACAATTCGATTCACCAATTTTTATACCAAATGACTTATTTTTAGCGTATTAATTAAAAGTTAGTATTGCAGCTTTAATTCTTTGTTGAACTTCGTTGACTCCAAGTGCTTTTGCGATATCAAAAATGCCGGGTCCAAATTTGCCTCCAACCAGCATTACTCGGAATGGAAGCATCAACTCTCCCGGCTTAAAGCCATGGTCTACAGCCATATTTTTGAATTTTTGTTCTTCCTCAAGTGGCTCCAAACTTAAGTCAAAAGAGAGAGCATAGGCCTTGAAAAAAGCGGCTTTCTCTGCAGTCCATTTCGGCTTAACGGCATCAACATCGTATTTTTCAGGAAAGGTGAAAAAGTATCCTGCCTGCGGCACAAAGTCCGTCATCAGATAACAACGATCTTTAATTAGGTCAATCACCGTTAACAGGTAAGCATCATCATGGACTGCAATTCCATTAGCCGATAGTTCCTGCCTTACAGCGGGCATCAAATGTTCGGCAGTCGCATTTTTAATCCACTCGTGATTGTACCATTTCGCTTTTTCAAAATCAAACTTTGCTCCCGCTTTACTTACACGTTCCACAGAAAATTTCTCTATAAGTTCTGATAACGAAAATAGCTCTTGATCCGTTCCGTCATTCCAACCGAGCATTGCCAGGAGGTTAACAAAAGCTTCCGGCATAAACCCTAGTTCCTTAAAACCTTTGGTTACATCACCAGTTCCAGGATCTGTCCAGTTCTGTGCATAGACAGGAAAACCCAAACGATCGCCGTCACGTTTGCTCAACTTGCCATTTCCATCAGGTTTTAAAATCAATGGTAAATGAATCCATTGAGGCATCTCATCCTCCCAACCCAAATACCTCCAAAGTAAAATATGTATTGGAGCCGATGGCAACCATTCTTCCCCTCTAAAAATATGGCTAATCTCCATCGCCCTGTCATCCGCTACTACCGCCAAATGGTAGGTTGGCATTCCGTCTGCCTTAAGTAGAACCTTGTCATCCACAAGATTTGTGTCGAAACTCACATGTCCTCTGATTAAATCCGTAAACGAGACCAATTCGTCTTCTGGCATTTTAATTCTAACTACATAAGGAGTGTTTGCAGCAATTAATGCCTCAACTTCTGCCGCCGGCAGTGTGAGTGAGTTGCGCATATCACCTCTCGTTGAAAGGCCGTAAGTGAAGTTTGGAATTTCCTTACGTTTCGCATCAAGCTCTGCAGGCGTATCAAAAGCATAATAAGCAAATCCATCAGTAATTAACTGATCGGCATACTGCTTGTAAGTCGCCTTTCTTTCGCTCTGTCGGTACGGTCCATAAGCACCCCCTAGCTGCGGACTTTCATTGGGTGAAATGCCACACCATTCCAAACAGGACACGATATATTCTTCAGCACCTTCTACAAACCTGGTTTGGTCGGTATCCTCTACGCGAAGAATGAACGTGCCATTTTGCTGCTTAGCAAACAAATAATTGAACAATGCCGTGCGGACACCTCCCAGATGTAGGCCGCCTGTAGGACTAGGGGCAAATCTTACTCTTACTTTCTTTTCCATATTACTGCCTGCAAAGATATATTTTTGTAATTTGCCTACATAATCTATGAATCCTTACGAGAAGAAGCGACGTTGGAAGTTCTTTCTGTTGATATTTGCCATCATAATAGGTGGTGCTTCGGTTTTTTACAGTGACTTCTTTGTGAAGAAAATGGAGCGTGAAGAACGGCTTCAATTTCAACTGTATGTTAAGGTTACTGAACAGGCGCTTTTGATGTATGACGATGATCGTTACACAGGATTAGTTGATCTTATCAGAACGAACAACAAGCTTCCTGTAATCATGACCAACGATAAAGGAGACTTCGTGGGCTTTGAGGGATTGGATTCGACAAAGACCTATTATGATGTGGAGAAGAAACCAGGCGTTGCGTATGATCCCGGGTATTTTCAAAGAGAACTGAGGGCAATGAAGAAACAGCATCCACCTACGCCTATCAATGGCTTAGGTGCAGATGGATCAAAATACTATATCTATCACAAAGATTCTCCAACATTAACACAGTTAAGATACTTTCCATATATACAATTGGGCGTTATTGCACTGTTTCTGCTAACCGCTTATGTAGCCTTCAGTTCTGCCAGAAAAGCGGAGCAGGATCAGGTTTGGGTAGGAATGGCAAAAGAAACGGCACACCAGCTTGGAACGCCCATTTCCTCTTTAATGGCTTGGGTAGAGCTCATGGCTACCAGGTTCAATGCCGAAGACGACCCTTTGATAGCAGAAATGCAAAACGACATCAAAAGGCTGGAAGTTATCACTGACCGCTTCTCAAAAATAGGGTCTAAGCCTATTCTTGAAGACCATGTGGTCTTTACCGTCATTCACAATTTCGTAGAATACTTCAGGCTTCGCACCTCGGATAAGGTGATATTTTCGATTACTGGCGATGAGCAAGTTAGAGCGCTTTTAAATGTTCCCTTATTTGACTGGGTTACTGAAAACTTGTTAAAGAACGCTGCGAATGCAATAGAGAACGAAGGAAAAATAACGATAAATATTGTTGAAAATCTAGCCAAAGAAGAGGTTTTTATTGATGTGACTGATACTGGTAAGGGGATTGCGAGGTCTAAGTTTGACGCCGTGTTTCAACCGGGTTATACCACTAGAAAACGCGGCTGGGGCCTTGGTTTATCACTAACTAAGCGTATCGTAGAGAACTACCACAGCGGTCAAATTTTTGTTAAAGACTCTGAATTAGGCAAAGGAACAACGTTCCGTATCATTCTTAAAAGTAGCATAATGTATGAACCGACCTCAAACTAATGAGTATCCCGCATGGGGAGAAACATATATCAAACTGATTGACGGAGATGTGTTAGAGATTCTGCAGCAACAGGCGACGGACTTTGCAGACTTGATTAGCAGTTTAACGGACATTGGCGACTATGCGTATGCTCCGGGCAAATGGACGATCAAAGAACTTATCGGTCATATTATCGATACGGAGAGGATTCTGGTTTTTCGGTTAACTGCATTTGCCAGAGGTGAGAAACAAGCATTACCTGGATTTGATGAGGACGAGTATGTAGCCGGGGCGGCATTTTCCGAGCGAAGCCTCCATAGCTTTTCAGAAGAATTCGCTTTACTGCGGCAGTCAAATCTATATTTGATACGTTCACTTAACGACAAAGCTTTAGATGCCTCAGGAATAGCATCAGGTCGCCTCATTTCAGTTAGAGCGATTGTTTATGTCATTGCCGGACACATTATTCACCATACTGCTATCATAAAAGAAAGATACCTTTCTTGATAGACGAATGTTTTCTGTCCTTTTTAATTCTTTCGAACTTAACAATTGTTATCCTCAAATAAAATAAATCAATATCTTTGAACTCTAAGTATTACATAATGACTAAACAAGAAAACAATAACAGTTTTGATTGGCTTTACTACGTTCTAGGCCTTTTCTTTGGAATTCTTACTACTTCTGCGATAACTATGAGTTTCGGATGGTTGCTATTTGGCGGTCTTTTAGGTCTTATATTTGGCGCGGTATTTTTAAACAAAATTGTTAAGGACCGTCAGCACTAATTTAACTTAAATCGTATAACATGAAAAAAGTATTATTACTGGCATTGTTTGCCACGTTCAGTCTTGCTGTCAATGCACAAGAACTGAAGTTCCCTGGTTTGGATGGAAGTCCCGCTGACCTTGCTTATTTTCCTGCAAATGCTGCGCAGAAAAATACTGCACCAGATATCAAATTAATATACGCAAGACCATCTAAAAAGGGCCGTGTTGTATTTGGTGAGCTAGAAAAATACGGAGCTGTTTACCGTCTTGGTGCAAACGAGTCGAACGAAATTACTTTCTTTAAAAATGTGACTGTTGGTGGAAAGCCAGTTAAAGCTGGAACATACAGCCTATTTGCAATTCCAAATAAAGACAAATGGACTGTCATTATTAACAGCAAAATAAATAGCTGGGGCGCCTATTCTTATGAAGAAGCCAAAGATGTCGTTAGAACTGAAGTTCCTGTGAAAACTCTAGCTACTCCTGTTGAAGCTCTTGCGATGATGTTTACAAAGACAGATACCGGTGCAGATCTTAACATTGGATGGGATACCGTCTCTGTTTCCTTGCCGATCACAATAAAATAATCCTTTCTTTAAAAAGCCGGATGCAATGCATCCGGCTTTTTTTATGCCTTAAACTTTCGTATCGTCAGCTATTTGTCATATCCAAAATCATATTTAATCAATCGTTTGATTAATCAATCGATTGATTAATTTTGCATCGAAATGAAGATGGAGAAAGCAGATAAGAGAGCCAGTATACTTGAAGCAGCAGAGAAGTTGTTTTCAGAACTTGGCTATGAGGGCGCTTCCACCCGACAAATTGCAAAGGAAGCCGGAGCCAATATGGCAATGATCAATTACTACTTCGGTTCGAAGGAAGGGGTCTTTATGGAGATCATGGGTCAGCGGATAGCTGATTTTAAGACCCAGCTTCATGAAATCAAAATGGCGAAAGTTACCGTCATGGAGAAACTGCTTCTTGTTGTAGAACGATATGCTTCAAGAATCATATGTAACATCACCTTCCACAAAATGATGCAGCGCGAACTTTCACTCCCCCAGAGACCTGAAATGTTTACCACAATTAAAAGTGCGATGATGGAAAATATGCTGGTTCTTGAAAGCATCATTACTGAAGGAATTGAAGAAGGAGCCTTTCGAAAAGTAGACGTTCGCATGCTGATTGCTACCGTAATGGGTACCATCAGCAACGTCGCCATCTCGCCATCCAAAATTACGTATGGAACATCGCTGGACATTAACATCAAGAAAGACAGAAAGCTGATTTCAGAACGTTTAACCGCCCATCTAAAAGATCTTATTACAATCTATTTAACACCCCAACAATGATACGTTATACTTTCAAAACGCTCTTACTCGCGCTATTGCTCCCAAACCTGATCTATGCCCAACAAGTTAAAAGACTGACCTTGCAGGAGGCATTGGCGCTCGGTATCAGCAATAGCAAGAATCTCAAACTTTCACAAAGCAAAATTGACGAATCAGTATCGAGGCTCGCGATCATTAAAGACAACGCTTTGCCAACTGCAAGCGCATCATTCCTGTACAATCATGCAGAAATACCAACAAATTCGTTGGTGATCGGCGGCGCAGATCCCATCCATCTTCCCCGACGTGCAGATGCATTTGTCGGTACTGCGGCTGTAGAAGAATTAATCTATAACGGAGGGAAACTTCGCTATGCTGAAGAATCAACTAAACTGCTGACTGAAGTTGCAAAGCTAGACGCCGAGAAAAGCAGAGAAGACATCAGCTATGCGGTGATTAATACTTATTTCTCCTTATTTAAAGTCCTTCAAAGTAAAAAAGTAGTTGCCCAAAACCTGGAGTCTATCGCAAGTCAGCTGAAACAATCGCAACGGTTCTTCAACCAGGGCATAGTAACTAAGAATGACGTTTTAAGATTCCAGCTACAGCAAGCAAACGTTTCGCTAACAGATATGGAAATCGAGAACAATAGAAAAATCATTAACTATAACCTTGATATCTTGTTGGGACTGGATGACGCAACTACAATTGAAATTGCAGACCCTGATAACTCTTTGACACCGGTGGGTACTTTAGGAAGTTATATCGACATGGCCATGAGCAATAGACAAGAACTGCAACAACTTGACCTACAAAATAAAGTAGCAGGAGTTAATATCAAATCTATCCAGGCCAATGCTTTGCCGACGGTAGGTGTAGGTGCAAATTTGTATTATATCAACCCAAGCGGAAGCTTCATTCCACCTACAAATCAGTACCTGATGCCAATCACCATTGGTGCTAATGTTTCATGGAACATTGCAAACCTTTGGACCAACAAGAATAAGATCTCGGAAGCAAGAATTCAACAGCAGAATGTTGTAATTCAAAAAGATATTCTTTCAGATCAATTTAAGACTGAGATTAATAGAAATTATCAGGACTACCAATTGGCAGTCAATAGAATCAAGATTTTAGAAACCTCTATTGCCCAGGCAACAGAAAATGATAACCTGCTTGCTTCAAAATATAAAAACAATGTGGCCTCTGCAATTGATAGAATAGATGCAGAAACCCTGCTTTATCAAGCTAAGATCAACCTGGAACTTGCAAAAGCAGACGCAGGTCTTGCTTACTATACCTTACTCAGATCAACCGGAAAAATAGCTAACTAATTCTCATAACAAACACGCAATGACTACTGAAACTAAAAAGAAGAATAAAGTTGTACCCATAATCTTAGGTGTACTCTTAGTAATAGGGGCCATTTTTGGAACCAAAGAATATTTGTATTACAGCAAACACGTAGATACGGATGATGCTCAGATTGATGGCGACATCAGCCCGGTTGTTGCACGTGTAGGCGGCTATGTGAAGGAGATAAAATTTGAAGAAAACACCTCCGTAAAGGAAGGTGACGTACTGGTAAAACTGGATGACAGTGACTATAAAGTGAGATTAGAACAAGCTAATGCTGGTCAACTCGGTGCCAGCGCAGGAGTCGGAGTATCGCAATCACAAATTGCTGCTACCTCAGCAAACACGAGTACCGCAAAAGCGAATATCGAAGCTGCCCGAGTTCAATTGATGTTAGCTCAAAAGGATTATGAGCGTTACGCCAACCTGGTAAAAGATGGTTCGATCACACAACAACAGTTCGATCAGGCAAAAGCGCAGAAAGAATCTGCACAAGCAGCCTTTACCGCTGCAAAAGATCAATATGTCGCGGCTGTTAAACAAGTTGGAACTACACAATCTCAATTGGCAGTAAGCAATACAGGTGTTACCGCTCGCCAGTCTGAAGTTGATCTTGCAAAACTTCAACTTTCTTATACCGATATCAAAGCGCCCGCTTCAGGCATCGTTTCTAAGAAAAACGTTCAGAAGGGTCAGTTGGTACAGGCAGGTCAGTCGCTATTCTCAATTGTGAATGAGAACAGCATTTATGTAACCGCCAACTTTAAAGAAACCCAACTCGAAGAGATAACCCCCGGACTTAAAGTTCAGGTAGAAGTTGACGCTTATCCAAATGAAGACATCCAAGGAGAGGTTTACAACTTCGCCCCAATCACAGGTGCCAAAGGATCGCTGTTACCACCGGATAATGCTACTGGTAACTTTGTCAAAGTGGTGCAAAGAATTCCTGTTAAGATAAAGATCACAAAAGCCTCGAAAGAAACAATGGCGAAATTACGCCCAGGCATGAGTGTTAAGGTTTCTGTTTCTATTAAAGACTAGATAATGGCCGAGCAAGGTTTAAAGAAGTGGGTAATCACGTTTACGGTAATCACAGCTTCCTTATTGGAGCTAATTGATACCACAATTGTAAACGTCGCCATACCCCAGATACAGGGAAACCTTGGCGCAACCCTTGAGGACGTCGCCTGGTTATCCACCGGCTATGCTGTTGCCAACGTAATCATTCTGCCTATGTCTGGATGGTTAGGAAGCAGATTTGGTCGTAAGAATTACTTTTTATTTTCAATTATACTCTTCACAATCGCTTCGTTCCTTTGCGGTAACGCGACCAATTTGGAAGAGCTCATTGCCTTTAGGATCCTACAGGGCCTTGCTGGTGGTGGTTTGATTTCAACAGCTCAGGCGATTCTAATAGAGACATGGCCCCGGGAAGACGTCGGTATCGCTACTGCCCTATTCGGTTTAGGCGCCGTTGTCGGACCAACAGTTGGACCTACCATTGGTGGCTATTTGTTGGAGATCAGTTCATGGCCCTTAATATTTTATGTGAATATACCCGTCGGGATTCTCGCCGCGTACTGTACCTACATGTTCGTTCGCGAAACCCCGAAAGAGGGTAAAGGCATGCCTGTAGATTGGTATGGTATCGCTTTATTGGCAATTGCAGTTGGAAGTTTGCAGACGCTATTAGAAAAAGGCGAAAGTGAAGACTGGTTTTCAACGCCATATATTACCGCGCTAGGTGTTGCTTCTGTCGTAGGTTTACTCCTCTTTATATGGAGAGAAATGAGCACCGACCATCCCATCGTGAACTTTAAGATCATGAGACACCGAAGCTTTTCTGTCGGCATGTTCACCTCATTTGTACTTGGGTTTGGACTCTACGGCTCTGTGTTTGTGTTTCCAATCTTTTGTCAGAATCTATTGGGCTTCTCCCCTTTACAAACGGGCGAACTCTTGTTTCCTGGAGGATTATGTACCATTGTAATGATGCCATTTATTGGAATCATGTTGAAGAAAAACGTTCCTGCGCAGTTTATGGCTACAATAGGTATGTTTCTTTTCTTCGTATTCTGTGCCATGTTAAGTAACTCCACGCTGCAATCGGGAACTAGTGATTTCTTTTTACCACTCATGATCAGAGGTGTCGGTATGGCGCTATTGTTTGTGCCCCTAACCACACTAGCTATTCAGGACCTGAAAGGTGCAGAAATAGGTCAGGGTTCAGGTTTAAATAACATGATGAGACAGCTAGGCGGATCGTTTGGAATCGCCGCTCTGACTACATTGATACACCTTCGTCAGGGTTTCCACAGAAGTAATTTAATCACTAATGTGAACGAATATAACCCGGCATTTACAGAACGTTTCAATGGATTTATCCAAAACTTTATCAGCAAGGGATATGGTTACCTCGATGCCAAAGTACTGGCAACAAAAGCTATCGAAGGTACGGTAACTAAACAATCCCTATTACTTACTTACAACGACGCCTATTGGATCGCAGGTTTGATTATGCTGTGCTCAATTCCGCTACTTTACCTGCAGAAATTCAAGAAGAACGTCGAAATTCCCGCAGATCTCCACTAATTTAAAAAGGCGTTATATTACTTTAACGCCTTTTTAAATCAAAATTAACCTAATTCTGATTGATAATTGGTAAATTATGCACGTAAATTACCAATCAAATATGATGCAGAAACAACGCGCAATAGGTCAAAGGGAATCGGTTTTTAACAATGAAGTCGTATCCCGTTTTGAACTTTATAACAGCCTTTTTCTTACCCTTCCTTTCTACAAAATCAAAGACACAGGGACCTTACTGCCCCTCTTCATTAAATACTGTGAAGAAGGTGTAGTAAACCATGAAACACCTGAAAAGATCATACACAGCTTCTTCAAAAAGTATACGCAACACGATACAAAGAAAGATATCATTGATCTGTTATTCAGGTTTATTCAATATATCGAACGACAAGTTGTATTATTTGATGCCGTTGAAGACGCTTCCTTCAATAAGCTCAATGCAGACGATGAAGAAAATGCACTCCTTTCTTATCTTAAAAAAGGAGTCGACAATTACCAGCTAACGGATAAGATTGAGAAATTGATAGAAGATTTTTCTTTGCGATTGGTGCTCACTGCCCATCCAACACAGTTTTATCCAGGAAGCGTATTGTCAATCATTACAGACCTTACTTCTGCAATTAAAAACAATGAGATCTCTACTATACATCTTCTGTTGCAGCAACTTGGTAAAACGCCTTTCTTTAACAAAAAATCACCAACGCCGGTAGATGAGGCACTTAGTCTCGCCTGGTATTTGGAAAATGTATTCTATTTTGCCGCTGCGAACATACAATCGGGCATAGATAAAACTCTTTCAGAGTACAGCATCGAACCTAAAAAGATTGTTGAGCTGGGCTTCTGGCCCGGTGGAGATAGAGATGGAAACCCAAATGTACATACTGATTCTACCATCCAGGTCTCTAAAATGCTTCGCCAGATCCTCTTCAGATGCTATTACCGCGACTTTAGAAATTTAAAACGTAGAATAACATTCAGAGGCGTAGAAGACGCAGTTGCCATTGTGCATGACATCCTTTATCAAAATGCTTTCGATCCGAATATAGAACATAAGAACATCGCAGAGGAAGTCATTAAGCACCTGCTAGACATCAAGGGCACCTTGCTAAGTGATCACGATGGCTTATTCGTAGACTTGGTTTCAGACCTTATCCGCAAAGTGGAATTGTATGGTTGCCACTTCGCGTCGCTGGATATCAGACAAGACAGCAGGGTACTCCGGGATGTTCATGCCTACTGCAGGCAGAGTAAACCAATCATATCTCTATTTCCGGAGAACTATGATGACCTTTCCGAACAGGACAAGATCAATGCACTATCATTCAAAAGCGCAAAAGTCAATTACACCGAAGAAGCTGATGCACTGATTGAGGACACACTGCAAACCATTGCAGAGATTAAACAAATCCAGGACAGCAACGGTAACCTAGCCTGTCATCGCTTCATCATTAGCAATTGCCAGCAGGCAAGTGATATTTTACAGCTCATTGAACTTTTCCTATGGAACGGTTGGGACGAGAATGACCTGAGCATTGACTTCGTACCTTTATTCGAGACCGTACATGACCTGGCAGTTGCTGCGAAGATCATGGAGACGCTTTATGCGCATCCCTTTTACAAAAAACACCTGGAAAGCAGAGGCAATAAGCAAGACATCATGCTTGGCTTCTCCGACAGCACGAAAGATGGCGGTTACCTCATGGCCAACTGGTCCATCTTTAATGCGAAAGTTGAGCTGACCGAAACGGCCAATAATCACAATATCCAGCTGGCCTTTTTTGATGGTCGCGGTGGACCGCCTTCAAGAGGAGGCGGTAAGACACACCGTTTCTATGCTTCCATGGGTAAAGAGATTGCGAACAAGAATATCCAGCTCACCATTCAGGGACAAACGATCAGCTCGCAGTATGGTTCGATCGACAGTGCTGAATTTAATATCGAACAACTAATAAACGCGGGCATCTCTGCCGGCATCAGAGAAAAGCACAATATTCTCTTAGATCCAGTACATAAAAACCTATTGGATGAAATGGCCGAAGATAGCTTTGAATCCTTCGTGGCGCTAAGAAAGCACCCTTTGTTCTTAAGTTATCTTGAAAAATTCTCTCCCTTAAGCTTGCTTTCGAAAATTACGATAAGTAGTCGCCCGGTAAAAAGGAACTCCGGCGAAAAGCTTAAACTGGAAGATCTGCGTGCCATTAGTTTCGTGACTTCCTGGAGCCAGCTAAAGCAGAACATCCCTGGATTCTACGGTGTTGGTACCGCCCTTAAAAATCAGGACGATAAAGGCAACTGGGAGAAGGTAGTAGAAACTTACAACGAGTCCGGCTACTTTAAAACGATCATAGAAAACTGTATGATGTCTATGAGCAAAGCAGATTTCGCTATAACAGCTCACTTTGCTAATGACAAAGATTACGGCGCATTCTGGACTATGCTTTTTGAAGAATTTGAGTTGTCTAAGCGAATGTTATTGAAACTATCCGGTCATACCACTCTAATGGAGAATTACCCTGCAGAGAAGCGCTCAATTGCTGTGAGAGAGAAGATAGTGTTGCCCTTGGTGCTTATCCAGCATTTTGCATTAGAGCAGCTTCAGGGCGAATTTTCAGAGCAAGAGCAGCAGTCCCTCGAGAAGCTAGCCATTAGAACCGTCTACGGAATTGTGAATGCTGGCAGAAACCTTGCATAACTTCTATTAACTGTATAAAAAAAGGCGATCCAAACAGATCGCCTTTTCCTTTTGCTTAACAAAACGTCTATCTATCGATAGATCCCATTACCTTTTGGCCGAAGGAATTAAGGGCATCCTTTTCAAGTGCGCCATCGGCCACGCTTGCATGAACCTCTAATGCTCCGCAAATATTGGTAATCAGCTCACCCGCTACGTCTACCTCCTGCTCACTTACGCCTCTGAACTCGCAATATGCTTCCAGAACGTTTAATGTAGCCTCAAGATCTTCCTTAGTGGTGTTCTGAAAAAACTGTCTTATAACTGGAATCTTCATTACTTTATCTTATCAAATAACTGTGTTAAAACTTCAGCTTTGTTTGTTTGCGTCTGGTCAACCAACACCCCTCCTTCGAAGGCAGCAAACGTTGGCAAATTATCAACGTTCGCGAGTTTACGTGAATTAGGTAATTTCTCCGCATCCACGATAAGGAATGCAACATCACCATTTTCCGCAGCCAGCTTTTTGAACTTTGGTTTCATGATTCTGCAGTTACCACACCATGATGCAGCATACTGAACCATTACTTTGTTGTTGTCAGCAACATATTGTTGAAGATTATCTTCGGTTAATTCTAAAAACATCGCTATTTATTTAATTAATGTGCACTTAGGTATTCAGCAACACCACTTCTATCGGCGCTCATTGCTGTTTTTCCTTCTTCCCAGTTTGCAGGACAAACTTCACCATGTGTCTGAACATGACTGTATGCATCAACCAGACGTAAATATTCTTTTACATTTCTTCCCAATGGCATATCGTTAACACTTTCATGGAAAACTTTACCAGTCTCATCAATAAGGTAGGTAGCTCTGAAGGTTACGTTAGAACCAGAAAAGATCTCATGACCTTCTTCATCGTATTCTACTTCCTGCTCCACAATGCCTAAAATATTAGCCAATTGTCTGTGAGTATCAGCAAGGATCGGATAAGTAACACCCTCAATACCGCCATTATCTTTCGGTGTATTTAACCATGCAAAGTGAACTTCATTTGTATCGCATGATGCACCAATTACCATTGTATTTCTTTTTTCAAATTCAGGCAATGCTTCCTGGAAAGCGTGTAACTCAGTTGGACAAACAAAAGTAAAGTCCTTTGGATACCAGAATAGCAACACTTTACTGCTTCTATTTACTGCTTCTTCAAAAACATTGATTTTTAAATCATCACCCATATCAGACATTGCGTCTATGCTGATGCTTGGGAATTTTCTACCTACTATTGCCATAATTATCTTGTTATTTTTAATCTGCCGCAAAGGTACGGCAAGCGTGCTTCAATATCAACCGAAGCCAACTAATTCAGGATACTTAATATTGATAACAGTATAGATAAATCCTATTTACTTTTTAAGAGTAGTTTCGAACAATTTATAGATCCGTTTATATTCGTCAGTCCAGCTACTTGGCTCTATGAATCCATGATCCTCAACCGGGTAAACAGCAAGCTCCCAATTGTTTTTGCCTAGCTCTATCAAGCGCTGGGATAACCGAACGATATCCTGGAAATGAACGTTTACATCTACCATCCCATGGCACATCAGCAAATTGCCTTTCAGACCATTCGCAAAGTATATCGGGGAACTTCTTTTATAAGCAATCTCATCATTAAAGGGCTCATTCAAAATGTTTGCTGTATACCCATGATTGTAATGCGCCCAGTCAGTAACCGATCTTAATCCTGCACCACTCGCAAAAACATCAGGTTCGGTAAAAAGCCCCATCAGAGTGATAAAACCACCATATGATCCCCCGTATAAGCCCACATGCTTAGGGTCGACATTATACTTTTCTACCAGCATCTTGACACCATCAACCTGATCCGTCAAATCCTTCCCTCCCATATGCCTGTAGATACCTGTACGATGATCTCTTCCGTAGCCAGAACTGGCAGTATAATCGATGTCAATCACCGTATAGCCATTATCTGCGAGAAGATTATTGAACATATACTCCCTGAAATATTGACTCCACCAGAAATGGACATTTTGTAAATAGCCTGCTCCATGCACAAATACCACCGCAGGCCTGTTCGGATGTGGATTCTTAGCAGGATATACTCTTGCGTAAACATCGGCACCATACCTGTTCTTGAAAGAAACCATATCCGGCTTGCGCCATTCATAAGATTTAAACTCTGCAGAAGACGAATTGGTTACCTGTACGGCTTTCGCTCCCGGCTTATTTGCCTGGATGTAGAGCTCCCATGGTTTATCCATATAGGAATAGTTGATGGCCAACCATTTTTCATCCGGAGAAAGCGTAACCTCATTACCGCCTTTCATACTAGTGATCTGCTCTAAAGCACCACCCTGAGCATTGAGCTTGTAGAAATGCGTAATCCCGGGATGTTCCTTATTTCCGCTTAGGTAAAACGTCTTCTTGTCCTTCGATAGTTGCAGGCTCTGAACTTCCCACTTGCCTGAGGTGAGCTGTTTCTTTTCTCCTGTAGCAACGTTTGCCAAATACAAATGAGAATAGCCACTCGCCTCGCTTTGAAAATAAATCTGGCTGTTATTGAGCCAACCGAGGTTTCTTGCACCAACACCCGGGCCGCCAATCCAGGCCTCATCACGCTGACGGTCTACCAGACTTACGTTTCCCGTCGAAATATCCAGCTTCAATATCCACAAATCTTTGTTGTCAAGCGCGTCAGCAACAACAATGGCTGTACTCCCCTCGTCGTTCCAAAAAGGACCTGCAAGGCTTACCTTACGGTCTTCGTTGCGCTTCTTGCGGTCTTCCAGTTGCTTTGGATAATCTTTCACATAATCAGGAAGGTCTTTGATCCCTGGTATCTGCGCAATATGAATGGAATATACCGTGTCTCTCTGGTTGTCATAAATGTAATTTTCATAAGCTGCCATAGGCTCCGCTACTTTGGTTCTTCCATTGATATCCTCTGTATAACCTGAGGCAGTCACATAATTCGGAACGATACTATTCTGCCCGTTCGTTGGCAGAGTTACCAGGCGGTAAGTAACATATCTCCCGTCGGGACTCACCGTCAACCCGGTCAATATCTTATCTTCTAAATAGATCGCTTTAATTGTTTTCTCTGTTCCTGCAACAGGAGGTCGCCCAAAACCAGCACGGGTAGAAACCACGGGCTTTTTATCTTTCTTCAACACATCGAATAGCTGTAACTGATCTGCTTTTAACCACATGTCCTGCGCAGATGTCGCTTTCCGATCTGCTGCGACGACCTTTTTGCCTTTAACAAAGTTGGTAAGCTGCTTAGTTTCATTGGTTCTAAGATTCACTAAAAACAAGTTGTCCCCCCTTTGATAACTAATGCTGCCATTCTTCAAAAACTTAGCGCCACTTTCACGTTCCACCGTGTTTGTCAGTCGTTGCTCAGTCTTTGTCTTCGGATTAAACAGATAAACATCGCCGCCCTTTTCGAACAGTGCCGATGAAAGTATAGCGTTATAGATCAATGATGAGCCTAAAGCTTTCTCAAGGATTTTTTCTTCTTCCTTCTGTGGCGTCAATCCATTTAAGCCAACGCTATATAGGGCATCTTTCTCCTTGTTCTCCGGATTCCAGTTAAAGAATACTTTCTTGCTGTCGGCCGACCAGCGGTAATTACTTGGTGCTACACCCATCCATTTGGGATCTCTCATTATCTTCTCTACAGTTAGTGGAAAAATCTGCTGACCCTTAGCAATGGAAGTAAGTAATAAGAAACCGATTATATATCTCTTCATAGTCTTTATAAAATTAGTTGGTTTTAGAGGCCGCGCCCCCTTTTTTACTCGTCACAGTCACCGTCATCTTTCCCGATCCTTTTACCAGCCAACGGACGGTCACAAATCCATTTCCGGGGATGTTGGTCACCTTAATATTGGTAGGATCCAATTTCTGTTCGGTAGTAATTCCGAGGTCCCGGTTAGTAACTGTCATTCCTGCAACAACGCTCACTCCCGACAAAGAAATCACATCAGGGATCTCAATGTTATTCTTTACATCCTGGCTGGAATGTGTGGGAATCATTCTCTCATTAATTACAATCGCGGTTACTTGTATAAAGCCACCACCAATGTCTTTTACTTCAATTTCCCCAACACTCAACTTAGGTGTGTTATAAGCATGATAAACACTAAACGCCATATTTCTATGCGCATCACTTTCTAGCAAAAAGCCGGGGTGCAAGCGTGTATAAGTCTTTTTGAAACCACCGATCTCGATGTCGCCATATTGTGGATGTTTAAAATAATGCCAGTCTATGAAAGCATCTTTCATTAGAAGATCTTTATCAAAGGTGTAAAGTTGATTCTGACTATCTTCTCCATCTGTTTTATTGTACATTGAATAGCCTGTCCATAATTCATTAGAGAAGGTATAGATACCCCGGCCACCATAAAACCAGTCCAACTCACCGCCGAAAACTGAATACAGATCTTTGTAAACAACGAGGTACTTGTATCCGGGCAGCATTTCTTCTCCCTTCTGACCTAAGGCGTCATAAACCCGCACATCTTGCGCGTTGTAAGTATCGAGATCTTCTAAAGCGCCAGGACCCCGAAGTATCATCCCTCCATTGTTGTGGTATGACTGCGCTGCCGCAATATTGGGATGTTTCATTACAAAGTCAACAATCGCCCTGTTTTCAGGCAGTGAAAAAGGATATTTATAAGCCCCGTTCTGTATATAGTTCGGTTGCCAGTTCCATCCCCAGTCTCTGTTTGGATCATATGACCCCTCTCCATCTTCATTAACAAAACCATCACTATCATTGTCAATACCTTCAGATCCTAGTAACTCATATTCCCCTTTTTCATCATTACCAATCATGATCATTCGCCTTGAATCAGAAGGATCAACCTTGTACCTGCCGTTAACATTTTTACGGCGCATCATTACGATCTGTCCATCTCCGTCCAGGTCATCGAAGCCATCTTCATTAACAGCGCCGTCACGGTCATTGTCAATTGGTATCAATCCTGATCTCGGCGAATGCGCCGTATTTGCCTGATGGATGAAGTTGTCACGTGCATCCGGGTTAATGGTTGGAGCGATATAAAAAGTCTTATCTGTTAATAGCGATTGAATGGCCTTGTTTCCGGCCGCATACATTTCTGCAAGATACCAAGCGGTATAAAGGGCAAACTCACTTCCCTGAATTTCATTAGAATGAATATTGCCATCAATATACATCGCAGGTTTTTTATCTGCACTCCCTGCCTTCGTATTGGTAATACTCATTACCCAAAGCTCCTTCCCCTGGAAAGACTTGCCCATAGACTCTAGTTTCACCAGGTCTGGATGGGCAGCGGCAAGCTTTTTACAGATCTCTGTGATGGCCGCGTGGTCATTGTATCTATTCAAACTGATCTGAACTTTTGGATTTGGTGGCGTACCTACTGCAGCCAATATATTCTCTGGCTTTTGAGCCTTGATGATTCCTGAACACAAAATCAATGCGCTCAAAAGAATGGTGGATTTAATTCTCATTATCGTCTTTGATTAAAGTGTGATATCAATAGATTTACTTCCGGTTGTCGGACTACCAGCCATTATACTGATTTTGCCACTTCCTTTAATAAGCCAGGTTAATTCCCGGAAATCCTTCCCCGCAATGCTCTCCAGAGATTGCGATTTGCGCCCGCTTACCACAGATTGACTGGGATTGATAGTCACTTTAACAACGATCTTCTTTAAAAAATAGCTCCGGTCACCAACGCTTGTATACGTTGGCAGCTCTCCTGCATTCAGTAACTGCAGTGAAACTCTCGTTAGCCCATCAGAGACTTTTTCCGTTTTTACGTTGGTCATCTCCAAAACAGGGGCCATCTTAGCCAGGTTAATTAGAAAGCTCGTGTGTTTTAACGTGATATCGTCTACCATCCTATATGGTGGATTGATAAGCACAAATGGATCAATCCCTCCAACTTCAACAATTTGCCCTTTAAAATCTGGATGATCAATTGTTCTCCAGTCGGTAAATGTATTGGTGATTCCCTGACTTGCTGCCCACCTCAAATAAGAAGCCGCAGCATCTTCATTCACAAACTTCTTTTCTTTCCGCGCTGTATCAGGACTGGTTTTAGGTACCCACCAACCTGGAGTACTAAAGCTCAGGCGTCCGTAATGGAAGTACGCCCATTGTGAAAAGTCGCCGCTCTCGGGGCTTACTTTTGGAGCATCTTTAGTATTAGTGGCTTTATTATAGCGTTCAGATACTAATGCGTTTGCTTTAACATCAGCTTCGTACCAGCTGGTGATCACCCGTTTTGCAACTCCGGCAGCATTGAATTGCACCGCTGAAGAAAGGTTATTGGAGGGCCCAAAGGTCACTACCGCGTACACATTAAAAGCATCAAACAGAAAGTCGAAGAGGGCCCTGTTTTCTTTTTCCGATACGGCGTAATCCCCGGTTCCCACACCAAAAGGTTTATAACTATAGCTGGAGTTCCTATTAAAGCCTACCCCTCCTATTCCGTCTTCATTGAATACTCCGTCTTTATCATTGTCAATTCCCTCAGACAACAACATATAACCACCAGTCTCCCCTTTTGCGAGATCGGCAAGAATC
This sequence comes from Pedobacter sp., assembly GCF_037719805.1. Taxonomy (GTDB): domain Bacteria; phylum Bacteroidota; class Bacteroidia; order Sphingobacteriales; family Sphingobacteriaceae; genus Pedobacter. Next base: position 331,889 of record NZ_JBBJLZ010000001.1, read on the forward strand.
AATGTTTTTGGATCGTCAGAATTTAGTTTATACTTTCCAGTAAGACTCTTCACTCTCATCCATGTAATCTTCCTGTTGCCATCCAGATCATCTGAATCATCTTCATTCAATTTCCCATCCCGGTCGTCATCAGTTGCTGTTGCATTCCCAGTCCGCTCCGCTTTTACAGAAGCAAAATATTGTTCCGTAGCATCCGGACTCATATTTGGGAAGACGTAAAAAGTCTGTGTATTCAGGAGATTCCTGACGCTATCAGTGGAAGATGCAGCAAGAAGCTTTTCAGTAAATCCGATTGCGAGCTCTACGCCGAGCAAATGTTTGCCGTCAACACCACCAACTACGGCGATAGCTGGCTTCGCTTCTGTTTTTCCGCTACCCAGGGTAAGCATCCAGATGGTCTTCCCACCTGTAGTTTGGGCCAAAACCTTAGATTTAAACAGTTGTGGGTATTTATCCGAGAGTGTTTTCACTCTTTTCGCAAGAACAGCATTGCTACTGTAATCCTCTTGCCGCTGAGCTAAAGCCACAACGGCGAATAAAGTAAATAATAAGCTTAAAAAGTAGAGTTTCTTCATCAGTTTGGGTTATGACTGCAATTTATAGAAAATTGCCATCCCTAAATGATGCCTTCCTAAAGTTTTATAAATGTTACAAGTGATTTACCGGGTTATTCTTCCGGTTTTATCCACAATAACATTGAAAGGATTATTATAACTGTAAAATAACACAGAAAACTCCCTTCTGTTGATAATTCTCTTTTCATCGAACTCAGATGCAAACTTAAACTTGGTCTTCCAGTACTTGATGATCTCCGCCCTGGTAGTCACAGGAGATCTGCCCCCGGTATAGCAAACCAGATCAATAGTTGCACCTATGGTCATATCCTGACCCTTATGATCGTCGAACCAAATCTGTGCTTTATAAAAGTGATCTTTTAACGGCTGTGTAATCTCTCCGGTAGTAACTGCTTTCTCGGGACGAAAAAATGCTGTTCCATTCGACAACTCTGCTTGCAAAATGCCCGACAAGCCCACAAATTGCATGGCCTTCCAGTTGCTGTCCAGATCATTCACATCCGAAAATGGCATGATGGACAACCGGAAGTTAATTAGCTCACCTTGAATGTTCTTTAAATTAGACTCAGAAGTCTTTCTATCAAAAAACGCAGCATAAGCTGCAGTAGCACCTGCCGCCTGGCCGGCTGAAAAGCTTTCCTGCTCTTGGTTCAGCGCTAAGAAATTATTCTGGTCTGGGATCAAGAATTGGTATAAAGATAAGAAACTGGCATTGGTACTGCCAGTTTGAAAGCCAGCGGCAATACTGGTCTTGTAAAGATTATTAGTATAGTCTAAGTCCTTCCAGGAAGGAAATACATAGTTTATTTGCAAAGCCTGCTTGAGTTTACCAGAACGGTCCGCATCTACCAGAACCTCGGCTTTAATACTGCTTTTATTAGAAAGTTCAACAACCCATCCACCTCCCGATCGCTTAAATTTGGACCACGTAGCACTTTTAATGACAGTCAAATTCTTGATGGTGTCGGTGAAAAGCTTGATCAGGTCATTTGTATTTTCCTGCGGAGACGCTTGTTTGCCGTTATTAATTGCCTTTAAGAAATCGCGCTCAATACCGGAGACAATAGATTTGGAGGAAAGCACGGGCGAAAAACCTGCTTCTGTCATCAAGATGGTCGTTTTAACTCCCGATTTAGCGGCTTGAATCCCAGCCCCTAAAGCATTACTTCCATTCCCCACTACCAACACACCCGTCTTAACTGTTTGCGCCTGCACACTGCTTGCAACGATCACCGCAGCTAAGACACCAAAGAAAACCCTTTTCATCCCGTAATAAATAATTTGATGCAATATCTCTAAATTGATCGTATTTACGGTAAAAAGGTAGGCAATCGCTTGATTTTAACGATTTTTAACAATTAATAGCTTAACGCCAGAAACTCACTTTAATGTAAAGAGGTTTGCCCGGAAAAGGCTCCCGGAACAAACCTCTTTAATTCTGTTTACTTAGCTTTAGCAAACTCTAAATTAAGTATGATCATCACATCTTTAGCTACTCCAGCACCAGTAGGATCGTATTTAATGTTGTAATCCAGACGGTTGATTGTAGTCGTAGCATTGAACCCGGCTTTAGTGTTGCCTTGTGCTTCCGCTGTTCCGCCAAATACAACAGCAAATTTAACATCCTTAGTTACATCACGAATGGTCAATTTACCATTCAATTCATAGTTGTTCCCTGTTAACTTTTTGAAAGAAGTGCTTTCAAATGTCATTTTAGGATACGTCTCTGCGTTAAAAAAATCATCAGATTTCAAATGTTTATTACGTTGCTCAACATCAGTATCAATGCTGTTTACGTCAACAGCAAAGCTAATTTTTGCATCTGTAAGGTCCGGTTTTGCCGCAGTGACACTGCCCTCAAATTTTTTGAATGAACCGTCCACAAACGAAATTCCCATGTGCTTAACAGAGAAATTCACGAATGAATGCATTGGATCTACCGTCCACTTCGTTTGCGCAAATGAGGCTGTGCTAATGGCAACAGCAACAAATAGTAATACTAATTTTTTCATCTTTCTAATTTTGATTTAATGCAAACCTAAGGAAATGGATTCAAGAATATCTTGATGTAAGATAAGAAAGCTATTTGAGCACATTAAACAGATTTAGCTCTAAACGAACGAGATACATATTCTTTGTATACCGATCTTTCATATTTCCTGCGACTTCAAACCGATACCCGGCATCTATGCGTGTGCGACTATTTAACACCAGCTGTACAGCGGGAGCAAAGTCTATATACGACCGGCCATTGCTGGGATTGGTTTTCCCCAATACTTCAAAATACAGATTCAAATTAGGTTGATTGTAGTTCTTGTAAACAAAAGGCAGTAGCAGATATCCCGAAGATACACTGTACCCTAATAATTGCTCTGGCCGGTCCATCGTTGGATGTTGCTTTTCATCATCCCGAAACGCCTGCAGGTAACTTATTGATCCGGAGAGTGCCAGTTTGTGCAGCAATTGTGTAAAAATGACGCCCCCTTGAAAGCCACTGTTATCACCCTCTAAATTTATATCCTGTGTATAAGTAGGCCGTTTGCTGGTGCTGATTCTTGCAAATGCTGCTCCACGGAAGTGACTTCTCACATTATCATTTGATAAGAACCTGTACTTCGCATAAAGGCTTCCACCTTCCAATCGATACCGACCATCCATATCTGAGAAGAAGCCCTGGGCATGGGCCATCAGATTTTTATTAAAGCCGATCATAACCTCGGGGATTGTCCGTGTAACGAAGCCGGACTGCGACATTCCCTCATTGGTTAACCGGATACCCAGGGACTTCGATGGCATATTGCTGGCAGGTTCCGAAAAGACATATAGCTCCTGTGATTTAGCAGTGCCGCTTACTAAAAGCAGCACTGCCATGATCTGTAAGAATTTCATCTCAGAAACACTATATCGTTACATGAATAATTCTAGTTTTTACGCCATTGACAAGGCCAAAACCACTCACGTAGCTATCCAGTTTCAACTGCGCGGCTCTTTTCTTGAAGGCGCTGCCGGGTATGAAGTTCTTATCAACGATCGTCGCTTTAACATTCCCATTAAGTACCTGACTTTTAGCGTTAAGAACCTTAATTATGTTTGAGCCGACTTTTGCCTGTCCATTGGCATCTACCTTAACATTATTGAAGTTGAACGTAGTTACCAGATTCCCTACTGAAAACCCTGCATCCTGGACCTTTTGCTTGATAAGATCCACGTTTACTGGTTTGTCCTTTTTGAATTTAATCAGGAAAGTGTTGGTATTTAAGTCTGGTGTAATGCCTTCTACAAAGCCAAGCGTTTTAAGCGATTTCTCAGTTGCCTGAGAACACATAGAGCAGGTTAAGCCATTAACTTGTAATTCTGCTGAAGAAATTTGTTGGGCAGATAATGTACCTGCGCATAGAAGCAAGAATGCTCCAAATAGATATGTTATACTTTTCATTAGGATTATGATTGGAAAAATTTAAATGATAGAATTCAGTGATCATGAAAGATCAGATCTAGCTTTAAATAAATCCTAATTCCTAAAGACGCAGTTCAGAAGATGTAAAGAAAATATGGAAGATAGCGCTGGTGCCTTGTTTAAGGCCCCGGCAACAGAAAAGGAAGTAACTGACTTGGCAAGAAAGGAGAATCTTTGAGTTAAAAACAAAGTGATACTGAAATCCTGCGGTAATTTAACCTTGAATCCAGCCTCGTGACTATCTGTTATCTTAGCGGTTACTGAACTGGTCTCACAGCAATCGTGTTTTTTAGCTAATGCTTTTTCACCCTTACAGGCGCTACACTCAGCAGTCGCGTTCAGCTTTACCGATGATAACTTCCCGCTACAAAAATGCATATTAACAGCAAACCCAATCACCGTGATCAGGTAAAAGGCACAAAGTGCCGCCGCTATTTTCTGTTGCATTTTCATCAATATGCCCTAAGAGGTTCTATTAACCGATTATAATAATTGCAAATATAACGAAAAAAAATCATCAATAGTATAGGCAATAAGACTAATGCTCAGGCTGATGTTAAAACCTGATGGAATAATTTATAATACATCTTAAGTAAAAACAGAGTAACTTACAGCATCTAATCTACCTATCAATGAATATAAAAAGTGCACATATTGTGCTATTACTGCTATTAAGTGGGTTTTTTGGAACCATATATTATCAGTACCACAAAGCCAGCGAGATCCATGATGCTCAAGAAACGGCAATGAACATGCAGTCCTTATTGGAATCTTCCGACCTTTTCAGCTCTAACCTGGGTTCAATGCAACAATATTTTAGGAACTACGTGGCCAATCCGACATCAGTCCTTGCTACAAACATTGAATTCCACAGCACAATAGTTGATAGTGCTTTAATTAAAATGAAAAGAATTGGTGATGCAGGCAGTGACCTGAAATCGTTAACGGCAACAATGGGCTCCATTTATTACAAAGAAAGGGATATAATTCAAAGCTATATTTCACGTTCAGAAAATGTGGAGAGGGCGGATAAAAACACTGTTGAAGCTAGTGAGGCGCATATGGATCTGGTTTGGAGTTCCTTGTTTGAATACAGAAAGTCCCTTAAGCAAGGTATAATCGAAAAAAGTAATGCTGTTTCCATGTTCTCCGCCGATTCGAAACGCATGGCTTTAATTTCTCTAGGTCTTATAACAGCACTCGTTTTCACGAATGTTGTATTTTTTTACAACAATCGGAAACAAGAGCTATCACTCGAAAAAAGGCTAGCAGTGCAAGACCGGCAATTTGAACTCGTAGGCTCCTTGTTAGATAACACCACAACGAGCATGCACATCGTCGACAACGATGGCAGGATACTATATGTGAACAAGGCCTTTCTGGATTTTATTGGTCTGCCATCTGAAGAGGTCCATCAAAAAACGTTCAAAGAGCTTGAGAGCCCGAGACTGTTAAAATTCGAGAAGCCAGAGTTGAGGTATGATAACTTACCCCCTTTTGAGTCTCAAGAAACAGTAGAAGTGGAGGGCCAGGAGTATCACTTCTTTACAAGGAAATTTGACGTGAAGAATGCGGTAGGTGTTGTAATTGCTTCAGCACTTATAAGTCGCGACATCACAGAAGGAGTTCAAAACGAAAGAGGCTTAGAGATCTCTCGAGAAGAAGCTGAAAACGCCAGACTTACCCAGGAGCAGTTTATGGCGAATATAAGCCATGAAATTCGAACCCCTATGAATGGAATAATAGGAATGGCCGATTTGTTATCTGAAACAGCACTCCTTCCGGAACAACAAGATTACCTCGCCACGATTAAACAATCGTCAACAAGTCTGATGTCCCTCATCAATGATATCCTCGACTTTTCAAAAATTGAAGCTGGAATGCTTCAACTGGAACATATTCCTTTCAAAGTATCCGAGGTAATAGAACAGTCATTTGACCTTTTAAAGCTCAAGGCAAACCAGAAGAAAATCTATTTAAATTGTAACATTGACCATAAAGTTCCCGCAGCGCTGCTGGGAGACCCACTTCGGCTTTACCAAATCATGTGCAATCTTTTGTCTAATGCGATCAAGTTTACGGCAGAAGGCGGAATTAGTGTTACGGTTAGTGCAGAGGCTTTTAAAGCTCCGGAAGTGACTTTGCTCATAAAAGTTTACGATACGGGTATCGGTATACCACAAGATAGAATCAATTACATATTTCAAAGCTTTGCCCAAACCAGCCTTGACATTTCCAGGAAATTCGGCGGCACTGGTCTGGGGCTAACCATAGTGAAACAACTGGTGGAATTGCAGGGAGGATCTATATCAGTCGAAAGCGAAGAAGGAACAGGTAGCTGTTTTTCTATTGATCTGCCTTATGAAACATCACTGCCGGAGAGCTGGTCGGCAAATGAAAGCGTTAAGTTCTCACTTCTAGAAGGCCAGGAAGTCTTGGTTGTTGAAGACAATCTGATAAATCAGAAAGTAATCTCTTCGACACTAAAAAATGCCGGGATCATTGCCACTGTGGTTGACGACGGCTTCTCGGCTCTTAGTATCTTGAAGGACCGGAAGTTCCACATGATAATCATGGACATCCAAATGCCGGAGATCGATGGCAGGGAAACTACGATGAAGATAAGGAAAGACCTGAAGTTGAATGTGCCCGTAATTGCAATGACTGCTTCGGTTTCAGCAGATGAACGTGACCGGTGTATAAGCGCTGGTATGAACGAATACATATCGAAGCCTTTTATTAAAGAAAATCTTTTTGAAAAATTACTGTTGTTTGTAGAAATCTAGGACTACTTGAAGCGTTATCTTTGCAACAGATAACAAACCTAACAAATGACCAGAATTTTTACTTTACTCCTGTCTTTTCTCTTCCTGACCAGTTATGCTGCAAAACCTAAGAATCAGTACGTCAGGATAACAACAGACCTGGGAACCTGTATCATTAAACTATACAACGAAACTCCCTTACACCGGGACAACTTTATAAAGCTGGCGAAGAAGCATGAACTGGACGGCACGATTTTCCATCGGGTGATCAAAAATTTCATGATCCAGGGTGGCGACCCTGATTCCAAGACAGCGAAGCCAGGAGCAGCTCTCGGCGAAACATCAGTTGGCGCTAACGTTCCAGCAGAATTCAGAGATAGCTTATTTCACAAAAAGGGCGTTCTTGCTGCCGCGAGAGATGATAATGAAGACAAGTCATCAAGCGGTAGCCAATTCTACCTGGTACAAGGCAAAGTCTTTACCGATGAACAATTGGATGCAGTGGAAACGAATCGCTTAAAAGCAAAGATCCCAACCTGGCAACGTGAAGTCTACAAAACATTGGGTGGTGTTCCCCATCTGGACAGAAACTACACCGTTTACGGCGAAATTGTGAAGGGTCTTGAACTAGTAGATAGCGTTGCTGCGGTAGCTACAGGCGAGAATGACAGACCTGTTACAGATGTCCGGATGACGCTGACCTTGCTAAAGAAACGTGAGGCTAGAAAGCTTGAGAAAGAACTTAAAAAAGCAATATAATGAAAATCATATCTTATAACGTCAATGGCATCAGGGCGGCCTCAACCAAGAATTTCTTTGGCTGGCTGCAAGACTCAGGTGCCGATATGATCTGCCTGCAGGAAGTAAAAGCGTTACCCGTCCAAATCCCTGAGATTATTGCAATCATTGAGCAATTAGGCTACCATCACTATTGGTTTCCTGCTGAAAAGAAAGGCTACAGTGGCGTCGCTATCCTTACTAAGATAAAACCGAAGCATGTGGAGTATGGCTGCGGCGAAGAATGGATCGACAAAGAAGGACGCATTTTAAGAGCCGATTTTGAAGACTTTTCTCTGATGAGCCTGTATATGCCCTCCGGGTCGAGTGGAGAGGAGAGACAGCTTAAAAAGTATGACTTTATGCGTTTCTTCGATAGTTATATTGCAGACTTAAGATTAGAATTTCCCAAGCTCATTATTTCAGGTGATTACAACATCTGTCATACGGCTATTGACATCCATAACCCGAAGTCGAATGCTAACTCTTCGGGCTTTTTACCTGAAGAGAGGGAGTGGATGGAACTATTTTTAAGCAATGGTTTCATCGATACATTCCGGTTTTTTAATAAAGACCCTCATCACTATACCTGGTGGAGTTTCAGAGCAGGCTCGAGAGGTAAGAACCTGGGTTGGCGTATCGATTATCATCTGGCATCGGTGGCGCTACTAGATAAGCTAAAGAACGTGACAATCTTGCCAGATGCGATTCATTCTGACCATTGTCCGGTACTTTTAGAACTAAATACCGAAGTTTATAATTAACTTGCGGGATATATCAATTTCTCGCAAAGCTAATAACTTACGGAATTAGTCGGAGTAGGCTTTGAATCGACAGGGACCTAACAGGGAGATGACAGGGACACTGCCCCTATCAACTTCCTGTTAACTGCGAGTTAACTCCTGATTGCTGTCTGATCACGTCAAAGCTTACCATATACCTGTTCCAAGCCAATCCTACAGTTGGCCTGTGAACATTGAATTTCCAGACATAGCTTAGAATTTGAACGTTTGTTCTGGGGTGAGGCAAAGATTCAACTTTACATCATATTGATTGATATCTTCTATAGCCTCCATAGGAGGATAGAAACAGAGACCTACCTTTTGCGTTTCGATATCAAGAAGAAACCGGTCATAGAAACCTTTCCCATAGCCCACGCGATATCCCCTCAGGTCGAATGCCAACATGGGAACAACTACCAAATCAATCTCAGCGTTATGAACGTCTGAACCAATAGGCTCCAAAATATTGAATAGGTTTTTCGTTAAGCCTTCTCTTCCAGGATAAATATGATGAGTCATCAAAGAGGTTTCGAAATCTGCCTTTGGCACAACAATCCTGATGTCCGGATGGTGGTCCTGGAGCCAGTTGATTAGAATAAATGTATCGGGTTCCTTTTTATCCGCAATCGGTAAGAAGATATGAAGCGCCTTGACGTTGTTAAAGTCGAGCTTTTTAAATTGTTGCAAGAGCTTAAAGCTTAGTGCTTCGACCTCCTGGATGGGGATCCTGCTGCGCTGCTCGCCTATCGATTTTCTAATTTCGCTCTTTTTCATAGAGATCCGGTTTACTGTAAGTTCCACCGTCTTATTTTACAACAAACTTATAAAAAAAGATGGCCTCGGGAACCACTCCGAAGCCACAATCAACCTAAACCTAAACTTAACTATGAAAAACTCTTATTTAACTCTTTCTACATATTCGCCTGTACGTGTATCAATTCTGACTTTGTCGCCTTGATTGATAAACAATGGCACTTTAATCTCTACTCCGGTCTCTAATGTCGCATACTTCAATGCATTTGTCGAGGTATCGCCTTTAACTGCAGGCTCAGAGTAGGTTACTTCTAACTCCACATGCGAAGGTGCTTGCGCCATAATCGGCTCGTCACTTTCAAATGCTATAATTACATTCATGCCTTCTATTAAGAAACGCATGCTTTTTCCGAATAGTATCTTTGGAATATTGAACTGTTCAAAAGTCGCATTATCCATTACTACAAGGGCGTCACCATCTTCATACAAATACTGGTAATCGCTCGTTTCCACACGACAAATTTCTACCTCTTCATCCACACGAAATCTGTATTCAACCACTTTACCGGTCCTAACATTTCTCATTCTTGCTTGATAAAAGGCTCTTAAGTTACCCGGCGTACGGTGAAGATACTCTTCGACCTGTACTAATTCTCCGTTGAAACGAAGGATGTTACCGCTCTTTACTTCCGATGCTTTTGCCATTTGGTTTTGAAATTTTGCCGGTAATCACGGCCGTTTTTCGTGCCGCAAAGGTACAGACAGTTATCCAATTATACAATAGTTAATTTGAAATTTATTTGTAATCAGTGATTTGGACAAAATCCTGACAAAATGAATACTCATGTTCCTGATTTGAGCCAATAATTACGAGCCTGTTTGCCGTGTATTTACCTATCAATTCATGGTACCAATCTACCCCCTGTTTGTCCAGGTTCGAGGTAGGCTCATCTAAGATTAGTACGGGTGTATCTGCGCAGCAGGCAAGCACTAATTTGGTCCGCTGCTTCATCCCAGAAGAGAAATACTTTAAAGCTTTATCCTGTGACCTTGCCAGTCCCAGAAGGTCCAGAATGGCGCTTTTATCCACTAATGGGTGTGGCTCTTTGAATTGAAAATGAAAGTCTAGAGTCTCCTGAAGTGTAAACTCTTCAATAAGGTCCAGGTAAGGTGCGGCAAGACTCATTTTGCTGTAAACAGCTTCCGGGCTAACCACAGTCTCGTCCTGATAAGAAATTTTCCCTTCGGAAAGGGATAAGCTCCCCAGTAAAACGCTAATCAAGGTTGATTTTCCTGAGCCGTTCGGACCAAGAACCGCATAGTTCCCAAAGGGTTTAAACGAATAATTTAAGTTTCTGAAAATCCACTCCTGATTAAATCTTCTGCCGACGTTATCTAAAGTAATTTCCATGAATGGTCTATTAGCTCCCTGAGCCATAGCCCTTCATCACGCCCCTATTGGAGTTACGTATGAAGTCTACAATCTCGTCACGAATCTCCGTTGGCGCAAATTCAGCTTCGATCATGTCTAATGCTTTCGTTACGTTGTTGTTTTTCACAAAAAGCACCCTGTAAATTTCTTGAATTTCATTGATCTTCTCTGACGAGAAACCTCTTCTTCTTAAGCCTACGGAGTTAATTCCAGCATAAGAAAGTGGTTCCCTCGCCGCTTTTACATAAGGTGGTACGTCTTTTCTTACCAATGAACCGCCTGTCACGAAGGCATGCGCACCAACTTTGACAAATTGATGTATCGCGACCAAACCCGCCAGTACCACATAATCGCCAATGGTAATGTGCCCTGCTAATGTAGTGCTGTTAGAAAAAATACAATAGTTGCCGACTTCGCAATCGTGCGCGATATGCGAATAAGCCTGAATAAGACAGTTACTACCAATTACAGTTTTCCACTTGTCTTTAGTTCCTCTATTTATGGTTACACACTCTCTGATCGTGGTATTGTCGCCGATTTCAGCCGTAGTAACTTCTCCAGCGAATTTTAGATCCTGAGGTATTCCGGAAATGACCGACCCAGGAAATACCCTACAGTTCTTTCCGATTCTGGCGCCATCCATAATGACAACATTAGAGCCTATCCAGGTGCCCTCGCCTATTTCTACATCTTTATGTATCACAGCAAATGGCTCAATAACAACGTTATCGGCAATTTTTGCCTGGGGATGAATGTACGCTAACGGTTGTATCATGTTACTGGTTCGCTTTCTTTAACTTTAACTATTTGGGCCATCATCTCTGCTTCTACAACAACTTTGCCACCCACCATTCCAACGCCCTTCATTTGCGCAATTCCTCGTCTTATCGGTTCCATCAGATCACATCTGAAAACAATCGTATCGCCGGGAGTAACCTGTGCCCTGAACCTTACATTGTCGATCTTTAAGAACAAGGTAAGGTAATTTCTTGGATCAGGAACTGTACTCAATACTAATATTCCTCCCGTCTGTGCCATTGCCTCAATCTGAAGAACGCCTGGAAATACCGGCGCTCCCGGGAAATGCCCTTTAAAGAATTCTTCGTTCATTGTCACATTCTTTACGCCCACAACGTGTGTTTTGGACAATTCAAGAATCTTATCAATAAACAGAAAAGGTTGCCTATGTGGCAAAATATCCATGATCTGAACAACATCGTAAAGCGGCTTTACTGATGGATCATACACATGCTGTGTTTTTTTATTCTTCTCTTTTTTGATCGCTGCTTTGATCTTTTTGGCAAAAGCAACATTAGCCGCGTGACCAGGTCTCGCTGCCATAATGTGTCCTTTCAAATGCACTCCAACCAAGGCAAGGTCACCTATCATATCCAGCAATTTATGTCTTGCCGGCTCGTTCTGGTACCGCAGCTCCATGTTGTTCAAAATGCCCTGAGGAGCAACCTCTATTGCAGTCCTGTTAAAGATCTTTGCCAAATGGTCCAGCTCTTCTTTAGTAACCTCCTTATCAACAATTACAATAGCATTGTTTAAATCTCCTCCCTTGATCAGGTTGTTCTGAAGCTGGTATTCCAGTTCATGAAGGAAACAAAACGTTCTGCAGGAAGCAATTTCTTTTTTAAATTCAGCAATGCTCGAAATTCCTGCGTGCTGACTTCCCAAAACCGGTGAGTTATAATCGATCATACAAGTGAACCTGTAGTCGTCTAGTGGCATAGCCACAATCTCTACCTTACGGTCTGGCTCTGTATACGTAATGTTATGCGGAATTTGGAAGTATTCCCTATCTACTGCTTGTAACTGCATCCCTGCAGACTCTAATGCCTCTAAAAACAGGATTGCGCTGCCATCCATGATCGGCGTTTCAGGACCGTTAAGCTTAATTAGCACGTTATCTAAATCCATCCCAACCAGGGAAGCCATCACATGTTCTACAGTGCTTACACTTGCGCCATTTTGAGAAATAGTAGTTCCCCTTGCAGTATCCGTTACGTTATCGCAATCTGCGTCAACAATAGGACTACCCGGAAGATCGATTCTTTGAAACTTAAAGCCATGATTCTCCGGCGCAGGACAGAAAGTCAAGGTGACATTTGCGCCAGTGTGCAGACCAACGCCTTGTACGGAAACCTCTGATTTAATGGTTTTTTGTTTAACGTTCATGGCTGCTATAGTGTACTTTTATTTTCTTTAATTATTTCGTTTAACTCGACGATCGTCGCCTCTAAAGCTGCCACTCGCTTAACAATTGCGGGGAGCTGTTTAAATATGACGGAAGCACGCATCCAATCCCTTAAAGGTTGGGCCGGACTACCATGCCATTGTTTATTCTCTTCTGTGGTGTTAAAATTTATACCGGCCTGAGCGCCAATCTGTGTGCCTTTTGCCAGCGAAAGATGCCCTGCGATGCCTACCTGACCACCAATGACCGACTTTTCGCCAAGTTTGCTGCTCCCACTGATTCCTGTTTGAGCTGCAACAACGCTGTGTTCTCCAACGTCTACATTGTGCGCAATCTGGATCAGATTGTCAAGCTTCACTCCTTTTCTAATGAACGTGGAACCCATGGTCGCACGATCTATAGTAGTATTGGAACCGATCTCAACGTCATCCTCTATGATCACGTTACCAATCTGAGGAATCTTGGAATAAGTTCCGTCAGGCTGTGGGGCAAAGCCGAAGCCATCACTCCCAATTACCGTATTCGCATGTATAGTTACCCGGTTACCAATAATAGATCTGTTGTAGATTTTTACACCTGCATTGATGGTACAATCCGCGCCGACTGTCGAATCGGCAGCAATACTTACCTGCGAATGGATTTTGGTATTGTCTCCAACTTCAACATTCTCAGCAATATAAGAGAATGCTGCGATGTATACATTCTTACCAATTTTGGCCGTCGGATGTATAAAACTTGGCTGCTCTATACCGGTATGGTTGTTCATTTGAGCGGCAACCTCGTTGTACTTTTCCAACAGAACAGAAAATGCGCTATATGGATCTGCAACTCTAATTAACGTACTGTTTATCTCTTGTGATGGTACAAAATCCTGGCCTACAACAACTACCGAAGGGTTGCTAGAGTATAAAAAGCTTTCGTACTTTGGATTCGATAGAAAACACAATGAGCCGGGTTTACCGCTCTCTATTTTTGAAAGCTCCTGGACCTTAACGTCTTCATCTCCTTCAATGGTTCCATTTATAAACTCGCTTATCTGCTTGGCAGTAAATTGCATTTTACAAAGTTATATGTTAAATTGATATGAACAAATAAACCTATTTGGGAGAAGGCTGCTTTCATTCAAGTATTAGAACACTAAAAACGAGATTAAATATCTATTATTTTGTTAAATAATGCTAAATGATTCTGGGATAACACAAGATGTGCTTTTTGACGGTCTTATCCAGTGATTCTAAGTTAGATAGATCAGAAGCCTTAGCAATGTCAATGGTGGTCCTATTCTTCAACAAAATGTTGATGTTGCTATCGGCGGCATTATAAGCTCTATTGCTGATTACATCTGTAAAAACAAAATACCGGCCCTCTTCAACGGTCAAATTCCATGCTTGCTCTGTATCTTCTCTAAAGCGTTGCACGCGCGCTGCATCTGGAGCATCGTTGGTGATCTCCACCTTATACAAGTTTCTATCGGTTAGCATTTTACAAAGCCTGGAAAGGATCTTGTCGGGCTGCTCCCTCCATGCCTTGATGGAGGCGAAAATATCCTGATCATCTAACTGGACGAATTGCTCCAAATGGATCTCCGAGTTAAAAAAAGCTTCTTCTGTGATCTGGTTATTTAAAAAGTGCGCAAGCGCCGGGGTAGCAAATAGTATGGTTCCGTTCGACGATAACTCCTTTGCACGTTTTAATATCTTAACCAGAAGTTGTTCACCGGCGATTACCGTTTTATGCAGGTAAACCTGCCAATACATTAGCCTCCTGGAAGTGAGGAAGTTTTCAATAGAATAGATTCCTTTTTCTTCGATAACCAGGTTGTCGTCAAGAACATCAAGCATTTTAATGATCCTGTCAAAGCTAATCACACCCTCACTTACCCCGGTAAAAAAGCTATCCCGGTTAAGATAGTCCATACGGTCCAGGTCCAGTTGTCCGGATACCAGTTGCGTTAAAAAGTTCTTATGGTATTTCCCTTTGAAGATAAGGATCGCCTGTGTTAGTTTTCCTTCAAACTGAACATTCAGCTTTTCCATGATCAGCATGGAAATATCTTCATGTTTAATGCCGTTCACTAAGGAGTGCTCCAATGCGTGAGAGAATGGACCATGGCCAACATCATGGAGTAGAATCGCAATTTTAGCAGACTCCTCCTCTTCTTTTGTGATTTCGTGACCCTTACCACGCAATACATCAATGGTTAGTCCCATTAAGTGCATGGCTCCTAATGCATGGTGAAATCTTGTATGTAAAGCGCCGGGATAAACCAGGTGCGTCATGCCCAATTGCTTGATGTACCTAAGCCTTTGAAAGTAAGGATGGGAGATCAGATCAAAGAGTAATTCGGAGGGGATGGTGATGAAGCCATAAACTGGATCATTAATTATTTTCTTTTTGTTCAATATTCAAAAATAAATTATACGGTACAAAAATTGCTATTTTTATCGATACTAAGAAAGAACTAGTTTCATTTCAACGTTTAATTTACATCATATAAATAATATAATGCAGGAAACCAAAATCCTATGGGCCGATGATGAGATCAACTTATTAAAACCACATATACTTTTATTGAATGAAAAAGGTTACCATGTAACCACCTTTACCAATGGCAATGATGCATTAGATGCCTTCAAAAACGAATTCTTTGACCTCGTTTTTTTAGATGAGAATATGCCTGGAATGAGCGGATTGGAAACGCTTACCGCAATAAAGAACATCCGCAATGATGTTCCCGTAGTACTGATCACCAAGAGTGAAGAAGAAAATCTGATGGAGGATGCCATCGGTTCTAAAATAGACGATTACCTCATCAAACCTGTTAACCCGAAACAGGTACTGTTAACTATAAAGAAGATCATTGACAATAAGCGCCTGGTGAATGAAAAGACATCGATGGCTTATCAACAGGATTTCAGAAGACTGGGGATGAGTTTAAATGATAAGCTCAGTTACGAAGAATGGGTTGACATTTACAAAAAGTTGGTATTCTGGGAGTTGGAGCTTGAAAAGTTAGATGATCCACAAATGCATGAGATCTTAACCATGCAAAAGTCTGAAGCGAATACCCAATTTTCTCGGTTCATAGAAGACAACTACCTGGGCTGGGTGAATGGGAAAGAGAAAGCGCCATTACTCTCGAATGAGTTGCTGAAGAAAAAGGTGTTCCCTTTGATCAATAGCACCACTCCAGTATTCTTTATCCTGATAGACAACCTTCGCTACGACCAATGGCGAATCATTAATCCATTGATCACTGAATATTTCAAGCTGGATGAGGAAGATACGTATTCCAGTATCCTTCCTACAGCAACACAATATGCCAGAAACTCCATATTTGCCGGCTTAATGCCATTAGAAATGGAGAAAAGGTTTCCTTCGCTTTGGCAGAATGACGATGATGAGGGAGGTAAAAATATGCATGAAGAGGCTTTTCTTGCAGATCAGATCAAGAGAAGCGTTCGTAAAGACTGCAAATTTAGTTACCATAAGATCCTTACCTACGATGATGGAAAAGCGCTTAACGAGCAACTGAACAATCTAATGCAAAATGAGTTCAATGCCATTGTTTACAACTTTGTTGATATGCTTTCACACGCAAGAACAGAGATGCAGATGATTAGAGAACTGGCAAATGATGATGCGGCTTACCGTTCGCTCACGCTTTCCTGGTTTGAACATTCTCCACTTATGGAGTTACTTAAGAAGATCTCGCAGAAGAACGTGAAGGTAGTCATCACGACAGATCATGGTACGATCAGAGTAAAACACCCAAGTAAAGTCATTGGGGATAGAAGCACCAACACCAACCTGCGTTACAAACAGGGCAGAAATCTTAACTTCAATGCAAAAGAAGTATTTCTCATTAAGAACCCTCATGAAGCACAGTTGCCTAAGATCAACATCAGCTCTAACTACATCTTTGCTAAAGAGGATAAATATTTCGTTTATCAGAATAACTACAATCAGTTTGTGAACTACTACAATGAGACGTTCCAACACGGAGGTATTTCCCTGGAAGAAATGATCATTCCCATAGCTACATACAGCAGTAAATAAAATGAACATTACGCTGAATAGCCTCCTCGACCTGGAGGAGGCTGCTAAAACACTGTTAGACTTCAATAAGCAGAACAAGATGTTCGTCTTTTACGGCGAAATGGCTGCTGGAAAAACAACGTTCATCAAAGCAATCTGCGCCGAACTGGGCGTCCGGGATACGGTTTCAAGTCCTACTTTTTCAATTGTGAATGAGTATGAAGGGAATGGACAGAGGATCTATCATTTTGACTTTTACCGCATAAATACCATCCAGGAAGCATTTGATATTGGTTATGAAGAATATTTCTATTCGGGCGATATTTGCCTGATCGAGTGGCCGGAGAAAGTTCAGGAACTGTTACCCGAACATTATGTGAAGGTAGAAATCAGCACGATTGACCTGGATAAAAGAACGCTTTCAATTAGTAACGTATAATTGATAATTGGTCACATTCAGTTATTATACGTAATTTAAAACAAAATTTTACTCGAAGAAATGGCTACAGGATTACGCGAAGGAATGGCTCAGATAGCTCAAAAAGGCTTACTGCAACCCAAAGAAACTTTGTCGGAAATAAATAAGAGAAGCAATAGCCTGAACATCGGGATCCCCAAAGAGATTTCTTTTCAGGAGAACCGCATTCCGCTTACTCCATTATCCGTTGCACTACTGGTTAACAACGGACATCGGGTAGTCATTGAATCTGGTGCTGGGAACGGCGCCAATTTCTCAGATAAGGATTATAGCGAACAAGGAGCCCAGATTTCATTTGATAAAAAGGAAATCTTTGCCGCGGATATATTGGTCAAAATTGCCCCTCCTATGCTAGAGGAAATTGCCTTAATGCATAAAGGGCAAACGTTGATTTCAGCCCTACAGATGGGTGGATTAAAGGAAGCCAGTCTTAAAGCCCTGATGAACAAGAAGATTAACGCGCTTTGTTTTGAGAACCTGAGGGATGAGGGTAATGTTTTGAGCGTAGTCAGGGCAATGAGCGAGATTGTTGGCGCCACCTCAATATTTATTGCTGCAGAATATTTAAGCAGTGTTACCGGAGGTAAAGGCTTAATGCTTGGTGGCTTCACGGGTGTACCTCCCACGGAGATTGTTATTCTTGGGGCAGGAACTGTTGGTGAATATGCGGCCAGAACCGCCCTATCCCTTGGCGCAGAAGTAAAGGTCTTTGACAGTTCAATTTATAGATTAAGGCGTTTGCAGAATAACCTTGGAAGCAGGGTATTTACCTCTGTTATGCAACCTATAGTCCTTGAAAAAGCGATCACGACATGTGATGTCGTCATTGGTGCTATCCGGGCGTTAAATGGCCGAAGTCCATGCCTGGTGATGGAGGAAACGGTTGCACGCATGAAGCCCGACGCTGTGGTGATTGATGTAAGTATTGATCAGGGCGGTTGTTTTGAAACCTCGGAGGTGACAAACCATGAAGACCCCGTTTTCCGTAAGCATGATGTGATCCACTATTGTGTGCCCAATATAGCTTCAAGAGTGCCTAGGACAGCGTCTTATGCTTTAACCAATATATTCACCCCAATTTTGGTCGACATAGGTGAAATGGGCGGCTTAATGGGTGTTGTGTGGGCCAAGCCTGGGATTAGGGATGCGCTGTACATTTATCAGGGTCATCTGACTAATAAGGATTTGGCAAACCGGTTTAACATCCCATATAAGGATATTGAGTTATTGGTGGTGTCTAATCAGTAAGCTTTTTGCTAGTAATTCTCGTGGATATAGGTCATAATCCTCACCATTTCTTTTCGTACATCTGATGTGGGAACCACAAAATTGTTGTTAAGAAAGGAGAACAGATAGGTTTTACCCTTTTTAGTCAGCACATATCCACTTTGATTGTGCACGTTGGCCAGCGAGCCTGTTTTGCCGAATACAAAAGGTTGTGTCGTTTTAGGGTAGGCGTTTCTTAACGTGCCTGACATTCCTCCTGCAGGCAGCATTTTAAATAATCTTTTTGGATCATTCACCTCCTTATAAATCATATCAAGAAGTTTAATCACTGATCTTGGTGTCACCAGGTCATATCTTGAAAGCCCTGATCCATCAGCCCAAATGAATTTATCAGGCAGCTCAGTAAGGTATGTTTTCTGAATATGCGCGATTGCTTTTTCGCTACTTAGTTCTTGCCCCAACTTATCGGAATACACCAAAAGCAACTGTTCTGCGATAAAGTTATCACTTGGCAGCATCATCTCCTTTAACACAGAGTCGGACTTGATACCGTATACTGTTTTTGCATTGGCAGGCATCAGCATTTGAATGGTTTCCACTGTTTTTCCTAAGGTATCTGACAGAATTTGAACGGTTGTGTTTACACTTACTTTGAACGGCACCTTCTGGTTGTAATTCGCTGCGGGCGCTACTGTTGGATGTGTAAACTTATTCTCTGTAAAGCCTCTTGTTACACTAAATGTGCTTGCCTTTGAGGTTGGGTCTGCGCTTGTAAGGGGCACGAATGCTTTTGGACTAATTGTTAAGGATCCGTTTTTAAAGGCATAGTCGACCAGGTTATCCATCAGTGGAAACTCGTCTATTTCTGCCTGGTAGTAGTCGTTATAATCGTCCCATTGCCAACCTTTGCCATAAAAGCTCCCTTTATATCTACCGCTGGCGAAGAACAATTTCTTACCGGATGCTTTCAGGAAATTATAGGCCTTGACGTTCTTTAGTTGCGACTGTAGGTTGGATGGATCGCCGGTTCCCCAGAAGATCAGCGAATCTCCTTTCTCGATATACCGAAGGGAAGGTATAGAATCAGGCAGCATCTTCAGACCGGCGTAAAATGTGAAAAGCTTGGTATTTGACGCTGGGGTAAAATACTTGTCTGCATCCTGCTGGTACACCACTATTCCTTTAGCAGGATCATAAAGTTCAAAGCCTGCTTGATACTTTTTAAGCACCTCAGACTTCTGAAATACGTTTGACACTTTGCGAGCCATTTGTCGCTCTGCAGAACAGCCCGTGAGCAATAAAGAAAAGGTGCCGAATAGCGTTATGCCCTGGAAAAGATTTTTAACCATGTAAAAGTATTTATACCGGTCACTAATTTATAAAATAAGTTTTAGGAAAACGCTTCAGGGTATAAGGACGTTACAATTTAGCATGATTTGCATTTGTTGATACTTCCGGTATTTATTCGTGTTCTACTGTATGTCTCCTCCCCCTTGGGTAATCGTTGCCAGGCCCTCTCTAGGGCTAAGGGATATACCAACGCCCTAGCAAGGCCCTAGCAACCCCCTAGCAACGCCCTGGAAACCACGAATAAACACCAAAAAAAACAGTCATATAAATATTTAAGCTTTATCTTTCAGGTATGTTTAGAAACCCCCTTCTTATACTGGTATTACTCGGACTCTCTTCTATTAGCCTAGCTCAGAATCAGGATTCATTAACCTTCGTACATACAAAATGGAAAAAGAAATCAATTGGAGCTAAATCCCGGCTGATCACTCATCACTTTAATACAAAAAACCTTTTTTCAGCCAATCAGAATATCAGCTATATCGAGGTCAAGAAGAAAAGAGCTGCTGAGTTTGCTATCGGACAAGAATTGAAGGTATTAAAGCCTACCCCTGCTTTTGGGATTGAGGCCAATGCAGTTGCTGCCGTTAACGGTACCTTTTTTGACGTTAAAAATGGGGGCTCAGTTGACCTGATCAAAGTGGATGGAATAGTCGTTGCAGAAAACAGGCTAGAACCTTCAGGAAATAGGGCAGCACATCAACAAGCTGCTGTTCTAATTGAAAATGGTAAACTAAGTGTCAGAAAATGGGACGGTTCTCCAACTTGGGAGCTGGAAGAGAAGGCGCCGAATATGATGGTTACCGGTCCGTTGTTGTCAATAGATCAGGTCGAGGCCAATTTGGATTCCGGTTCGTTTAATGTCACCCGTCACCCCAGGACGGCCATTGGAATAAAACCTAACGGAAGAGTTATCCTGCTTACTGTTGATGGAAGAAATGACAATTCAGCCGGAATGAGTCTGTTTGAGCTCAGGAATATTATGAAATGGCTTGGATGTACGACATCCATAAACCTCGACGGTGGTGGATCTACGACGCTTTGGGTAGCTGGTGAAGGAGAAAATGGCATTGTCAATTACCCTACCGACAATAAGAAATGGGATCATAAAGGAGAACGAAATGTTGCGAACACAATCCTTTTAAAGAAGAAGCGTTAATTTAGGCGCGATACTTAAGATATAATGAATAAAAAACTACTGCTCTCCACACTAAGCCTTACTGTTCTCCTTTTAGGCTGCGGAGAGGACCCACAAAAACTTAGAGAGAAAAAGATTGGCAAGAAGCTGGATTTTACAGCGATCGTTGGCATTAAGTATTACGAAGTAAAGAGGCGTTTCAGTACAGGATTGTCATTCAATGAAATGGGATTCCAGCAGGAACCGACCTGGATGATTCAATTTAAATCTAGCGATACGGTCTCTGCATGGAGCCCACAGAAACAGCGAATGCAGCCGTTCTATCTGCTTTTTGATCATGGTAACGTGTATAATTTTGCAAAGGAATACTTTAGGATCAAGAAAATCAGCAAGGACAGTTTATTGTTTCAGCGGTTGCATTTGAAAGGTAAAGAGATATCAAGTGATATCAGATCAGACGTCAACATTGTTTACTATAGTGAGGATTACATACAGAACACACTAAAGACCACGGTCCCTGAACTACAGAAGCCTACCCGAGCAGATACCGTTTATATTAAAAATCTGAGAGCGAAATCTAAAAAGGATCCGGCAAGCGCAAAGACAGCATTCGCCGGTCGGCAGCCAGTAGTTTTCACACCAACCAGCCCTATAGCTAAGGTCAAAAAGATTTCTACTGTAAACACGTTGATGGGAAGAACGGAGTCTTACGACTACCTGTTTCCTAAATACCGGTTAGAGATTTCAAATGCTTATCAGGACTTTGCTTATGAGCTATCGGCGGTCGTTGATGATAAAGGTCGGATTCACATGACCCAGCTTTATTTCATACAGGCTGAATTCCTCGAGTCCAAGAAAAAGGCTGTTCAAGGGATATTGGACGTTTATGTCCGGAACCTTTTTAAGGTAAGACCGGGAAGCACGTTAGGTATGGCCCACTCAAGTGAAATCAAGCTGATTCTGGTAGGTAAAAAGTAACAAAAGCTTGCGGTTTCTACCTATATTCACCAAAAACAGAAGCTATTGCATTTTAATTGAAAAATATATCTGTACATTACACACTTAATTATTTAATACATAATACAATGCAAGAAGGAACAGTAAAATTTTTTAATGTAACTAAAGGTTTCGGATTCATTATCCCTGCAAACGGAGATAGCGAGATCTTTGTACATTCAACAGGCCTTATCGATGAAATTCGTGAAAACGACAAAGTTGAGTACGACGTTGAAAGCGGTAAAAAAGGGTTGAATGCGATTAATGTTAAAGTAATCTAGATTATTAAAAACATAATTGTGCAGAGGATGACTTAACGGTCATCCTCTTTTTTTTGGCGCTGAAGTTTTTAGAATATTTTCTAACTTAGTAGGTATACCCCCCAGTCTATGAGCAGCAACTATGATCTTCTGGTTTCTAAAATCAATGAATTCACTCAGAAGTTCTATCTGAACAAGTTGCTTAGGGGAACTATTTATGCCATCTCCTGCATCCTGGGATTGTTTTTATTGCTTTTCCTATTCACTTATTATTCAAACCCGGGCATCGGCCTTAAAACCGTCCTATTCTTTAGCTACTTGTGCGTTTCCGCATTGTTGATCTGCTATTGGGTGGTCATTCCAGGCTTATCCTATCTGAGTTTAGGGAAAAAGTTAACGTTAGATGAGGCTGCGAAATTAATTGGAAATCACTTTTTCAATGTAAAAGATAAGTTGCTGAACACGTTACAGCTAAAAGCGCTGGCTGACAAGAGCCCGGAGAACAGTCTGTTAATCCTTGCTGGTATCGATCAAAAGATCATGGAGTTAAAGCCTGTTCCATTTACTCAGGCCATTCGTTTGGCTGAAAACAAGAAATACATAAAATACTTCCTGTTACCGCTTTCTATTATCATTTTTATTGGGATCATCGCTCCTGCAGTGCTCAAAGAAGGCACAACCGTTTTGTTCAATATGATAAGGAAATACTTCCGATAGCCCCTTTTAAGTTCAATATCGAAAGTAAAACCCTTAGTTTTATACAGGGTGACGACGCAAAAATAGCTTTGAAACTTAGCGGAGATGAAATCCCTCAGGAAGTTTACCTATCTGATGGACTGAACACCTATAAGTTAGAAAAGACAAGCACTACGACTTTTACCTATACCTTTAAAAACATTCAAAAAGGTAAGCGAATACAATTCTCTGCAGGAGGTTTTAATTCAGAGACATTTACGTTAACCGTAAATGCAAGGCCTTCCATAATAAGCATGAAGGCACTTTTAACGTACCCTTCTTACCTCAGAAAAGCCCCTGAGGAAATTCAAAATGCTGGTGATATCCTTGTGCCAGAGGGCACGATGATTACCTGGAATATTGTAGCAGAAAACAGCTCTTCACTAAATTTTAGGATTGGCAATGAAAGGCACGAACTAACCACCACTGATAAGGATTTCAGGTTTAGTAAGAACATCCGTAACGATCTTTCGTATCAAATAAATCCAAAAAACTCCTTCGTAAGCACAAACGATTCTCTTTTGCATCAAATTACCGTGGTAAAGGATGAGTATCCTGGTATATCTGTAGTAGAAAGTCCAGATTCTATTTCGAGTAAAGCCATTTATTTTTCAGGAAAGGTCTCCGACGATCATGGCTTTAGCGCATTGCTCTTTACGGCTAATGTTAAAGAAAATGGAACCACCAAAAGCTCAATCAGAAAGCCGATCCAAATCAAAAGGAATGTATTGGAAGATTCTTTCTTTTATGTTTGGAATATAGCGAATGAGCCGTTAAAGGGCGGTCAGACGGTAGAATACTACTTTGAAGTAGCGGATAACGACGGGGTAAATGGAGCGAAGAAAACAAAATCTGAGATTAAGCTCTTTGAAGCACCAACGGCGCGACAAATTACCGAAAAACTGAATACAGGGAGCGCCAACTTAAAGCAAGAGATGGAAAAAGCGATAAAGCTTGCGTCTGACGTTGAAAAAGAAAGTAAGAAACTAGGAGCGGCTTTGTTAGACAAAAAACAACTTTCTTTCGAAGACAAGAAGCAGGTTGAACAACTATTGGAAAAGCAAAAGCAGCTGGAGGCCAAGGTTGAAGAGATCAAAAAGCAGAATCAAAAAAACACGGTCGTAAAGGAAGAAAACAACGTTTTGAAGGATGACCTAGCTGCAAAGCAAAAGCAAATTGACGACTTGTTTAACAATGTTTTAGATGATAAAACCAAGTCACTGCTACAAAAGCTGCAGCAGATGATGGACGAAAATAATAAGGATCAGGCTCAAAACGAGTTATCTAAAATGCAGATGGACGATAAATCATTAAAGAATGAGTTGGACCGGATCCTTGAGTTGTACAAGCAACTTGAATTTGAACAAAATCTGCAGCAGAACATAGATCAGCTAAAAGATCTTGCCAAGCAGCAGAAAGACCTTGCACAGCAAAGTAAGCCGAAGGAGGCCAAGGCTCAGGATCTGAAGTCAGCTCAGGAGAAACTCAACCAGGATTTTAAAGATTTAAAGAAAGAACTTCAAAACATCGACAAGAAGAACCAGGAACTAGAGCGGCCAAATGCCTTTAAAGCCCCTGAGCAGGAAGCAAAAAACATTGAGAATAAACAAAAAGAAAGCAAAGAGGAGTTAGATAAGGGTGATAAGAAAGATGCTGCTCAAAGTCAGGATGAGGCGGCCGAGCAAATGCAGCAGATGGCTAAGAAGATGGAAGAGATGCAACAGGAATCTTCAGAGGCAGACAACAAGGTAAATGCGGGCGAACTGCGCCAACTTCTTGAAAATCTACTAAAGACATCATTTGATCAGGAAAAGGTGATGTTGGCCTTGAGAAACCTGAATTCTGGCGACCCGCTTTATACGAGTAATGTTCAGAAACAAAGGGCAATTAAAGACAATCTGAAGACCATTTCAGATAGTTTATTCGCGCTGAGTAAGCGGGTACCGCAAATTGAATCGGTAGTGAATGAGGAGATGCAGAAGATTAATTTGAATGTAGACAAGAGCCTTGAGAACCTGGGTGAGCGAAATACTTCCAGCGCTAACCGGAACCAGCAATATGCGATGACATCGATCAATAACCTTTCTTTGATGTTAAGCGAAGCATTGTCACAACTTCAAAATGCCAAAAAGAATTCTAAAGGCGGAGGCAAAAGCAAGGGAAGCATGAAACAGCTTCAGCAAATGCAGGAACAGTTGAATAAAAACATGCAAAATGCCCGCCAGCAGATGGAAAAGAATGGCAACCAGGGGAAAGTACCAAAAGGACAGATGAGCCAGGAATTTTCCAAAATGGCACAGCAGCAGCAGATGATCAGGGAAGCGATGCAGAAACTGAACAGGGAGCAGAACAAAGATGGTAAAAATGGCATGGGGAACCTCAATAAGATGGTTGAGGAGATGAAGAGCACAGAAAACGATCTGGTTAACAAAAGAATTGAACAGCAGACCTTGGATCGTCAGAAGAAGATTTTGGATAAGATGCTTGATGCAGAAAAGGCAGAGCGAGAGGAAGATGAGGATGTAAACAGGGAGGCAAAAGCGGCAAAGGAATTTCCTCCTTCCTATAAAAACATGTTGGAAAAGTATAAGGCTCAGCAGCAATCTGAAACAGAATGGCTTCAGAAACTGCCGCCAGGTATGAATTACTATTATAAGAATAAGATTACGACCTACTTTAAATTGTTAAATTCGCCGAAATAATTCTTAGCATGTCTGCAAGTTCCATCCATTTTTTTACAGAAGATGTAAATTACGTTATCAAACAAAAACGAATTCTTAAGGAGTGGTTACTGTTTGTAATTGAAAACGAAAAGTACGCTTTGCAGGAACTGAACTTTATACTTTGTTCGGATGATTACTTGTTGAATTTAAACCAGCAATATCTTGATCATGACACCTATACGGATGTGATCACTTTTGATAATTCCGAAGAACCGAAAACTATAACAGGAGATATTTTCATTAGTATTGACCGGATAAAGGAAAACGCTGCTACAGTAGGCGTTTTAGCCAAAGATGAACTTCACAGGGTGATGGTGCACGGAACCTTGCATCTACTCGGCTATAAAGACAAAACAAAGGCCGCTAAGATTCAAATGACTTCCATGGAAGACCAATACCTGGCTGTTCTCAATAAGACGCTTACAGCGCTTTAAATTCATGCCTTTCTTGTTTTCTGACAAAACGTTGAGGTACGGGACGTTCTGAGTTCATGCGATAAGGTATTTATTGTTTACTTTTGTGGTAATTTCTTATCCATAACAACGTTAAACACAGACTTTGAGTACATTAATTGCAGCCGAAAACTTAGGCCATGCCTATCATGATGAATGGTTATTTAAAAACCTGACACTGGGAATCCAGACTGGTCAGCGGGTAGCCCTTGTGGGTATAAATGGAGCCGGCAAAAGCACACTTCTAAAACTTCTTGCTGAACGGTTCTCGCCTCTTGAGGGTAAAATTGTCAAGAATAAACTAATAAAAATTGGTTTCCTGGATCAGGAACCCACCTTCACGGAGGGCTACTCTATTAGTGACTTTATATTTTCTTTAGAGAATAAACAGCAACAGCTGATTAAAGAGTACGAAGAGCTGATTGAGGACCCTAATCCGGATGAGAAAAAGCTCAATCGACTATATGAGGAGCTGAGCGAGCATAATGCCTGGGAATATGAGCACGAGATCAAGACTATTTTAAGCAGGATGGGTATCACCCATCTTCAGCAGCAGATTTCAACACTATCCGGGGGACAGAAAAAGAGGCTTGCTTTGGCAAAGCTTTTAATAGAGGATCCGGACATTTACGTTTTGGATGAACCTACGAATCACCTGGATATTGATACAATAGAATGGCTGGAAAGCTTACTTACTTCTGGCAACAAAACTATTCTATTAGTGACCCATGATCGTTATTTCCTCGACAATGTATGCAATACTATCGTTGAACTAGACAGGGGAAAGATGTACAACTATAACGGTAAGTACGCTTATTTCCTGGAAAAGAAATTTGAGCGTGAGGCTGCTGATGAAAGTACCTTTCAGAAGAATAAAAATCTGCTTAAGAAAGAGTTAGAGTGGATGCGGAGAATGCCTCAGGCACGTGGAACAAAGTCACAATCAAGGATCAACGCTTATTATGATCTGGACGAGAAAACAAAACAACGCTCTGACAATCAAACAATTAACTTGAATATGAAGATGGCACGCCAGGGTGGTAAGATTCTGGAGTTAGATCATATCGGGCAAACCTTTGGCGAAAAGAACATCATTAGCGACTTCACTTATACGTTCAAAAGAGCTGACCGAATTGGACTTGCAGGTAAAAATGGAACGGGTAAGTCAACCTTGTTAAATATTATTACTGGGAATCTCACGCCTGAAAGAGGCAAAGTTGGAACAGGAGAAACCACGGTTTATGGTTACTATAAACAAGGAGGTTTGGCCTTCAATGAGAAAGAACGTGTTATTGATATCGTGAAGTCAGATGCTGAATACATTAAGATGGCGGATGGGTCAATGATTACTGCATCTCAATTGTTGACGCTGTTTCTTTTCCCTCCTAAGAAGCAGCATGGCATGGTGGAGAAGTTGAGTGGTGGAGAGAAAAAGAGGTTGCATCTGATGAAGGTACTTATGCAAAACCCTAATTTCTTAATTTTGGATGAGCCTACGAATGACCTTGATATTGATACGTTAAACGTATTGGAAGAGTTCCTTGAAAACTTCCCTGGTGTGTTGATTCTGGTATCCCATGATCGTTACTTACTAGATAAGATGAGTGAACAGTTATTTATCATGGAAGGTGATGGTATTGTAACTATTTATAATGGTAATTACTCTGAGCATAGAAATAGTTTAGAAGCTGCAAAAGAGAAAACACCGGCTAAAGAAGTTAAGACTGTCGAGAAAGAAAAGACCTCATCAAAAAAACTATCTTATAAGGAGCAGAAAGAATTAGAAGAGGCAGAAGCAAAAATCCAGCAGTTAGAGCATGAAATTGCGGATTTAAACAAATCGTTATTTGCGTTAGATAGCGATCAATACCAAAAAATACAGGAAGTAAATGATGCTAGTCAAGCACTGCAAAGCCATTTAGACGATGTAACCGCTCGGTGGTTAGAGCTGTCTGAATTGGCGTCTTAATTATGATGTTCCACGTGAAACGCTTGTAGCGTGTTCCACGTGGAACATAAACAAACAATACTATGTTTAAACAATACGATGTGATAGTAGTAGGTGCAGGACATGCCGGATGTGAAGCTGCAGCAGCGGCAGCAAATTTAGGCTCGTCAGTCCTCCTTATCACTATGAATATGGAAACAATTGCTCAAATGAGTTGCAATCCTGCCATGGGCGGGGTAGCAAAAGGGCAAATTGTAAGAGAAATAGATGCAATGGGTGGCTATTCCGGCATAATCTCGGATAAGACTACGCTTCAATTTAGAATGCTAAACCTATCAAAGGGACCCGCCATGTGGAGCCCGAGGTCTCAGAATGACAGGAAACGTTTTGCCGAAGAATGGAGACTCGCTTTAGAAAGAACTCCAAACGTGGACTTCTGGCAAGATATGGTTAGCAGCTTAATCATCAAAGGCAATACTGTAGTTGGGGTGAAAACCTCTTTAGGTGTCGAAATTCAAGCCAAATCGGTCGTACTTACGAACGGAACTTTTTTAAATGGTCTCATACATATTGGAGAAAAGAAATTCGGCGGAGGACGTACTGGTGAAAAAGCGGCTACTGGAATTACGGAGCAACTCACGTCAATAGGTTTTGAAGCCGGAAGGATGAAAACAGGAACACCTCCAAGAGTAGATGGCAGATCTTTAAATTACTCTTTGATGGAAGAGCAATGGGGAGATGAAAATCCCGGCAGATTTTCCTATACCGATGTAAAGATTCCAACAGAGCAACGATGCTGCTGGATTACATATACCAACTCTGATGTACATGAAACATTAAAAGAAGGCTTTGAGAAATCTCCTATGTTCACTGGTAGAATAAAAGGGTTAGGCCCCAGATATTGTCCTTCCATTGAAGATAAGATCAATCGTTTTGCTGAACGTGAACGCCACCAAATATTTGTCGAACCAGAGGGGTTGAATACCTGTGAAATTTATGTAAATGGTTTCTCTACTTCCCTGCCTGAGGATGTACAATACAGAGCACTAATTCAAATCCCAGGATTTGAGAATGCAAAAATGTTCAGACCCGGGTATGCTATTGAATATGATTACTTCCCTCCTACCCAACTTGGATTGACACTGGAGACCAAGTTAATTGCTAATCTCTATTTCGCGGGTCAGATTAACGGAACAACAGGATATGAAGAAGCAGCAAGCCAGGGCTTTATTGCAGGGATAAATGCACATCAAAAAGTGCATGATAAAGGAGAATTGATTATGAAGCGCTCTGAATCCTACATCGGCGTATTAATTGATGACTTAGTAACTAAGGGAACTGAAGAACCTTATCGCATGTTTACTTCCAGAGCGGAGCACCGTTTACTGCTTAGACAAGATAATGCAGATATCCGCCTCTCTCCTATTGGCCATAAGCTTGGACTAATCAGCGACGCCCGTTTGGAAAAAGTTAACGCGAAAATATCCAATTCAGATTCCATCGTTGATTTCAGTAGAAAGCAAGGAATCGAAATGGGTACAGCGAATGCACTGCTTGAATCGTTAGGTACAAGTCCGCTGAATCAGAATGTCAAAATAGTAAGTTTATTAGGACGGCCTCAAGTTGGGATCAACGATATAAGAACGGTTAGTGCCCCCTTCGATAGTTTTCTAGCAACCTTCGATCAGGAAACAATTGAGCAGGCAGAGATAAAGATTAAGTATGAAAGCTATTTTGAGAAAGAGCAGGAGATTGTGAACAAAATGCAAAAGATGGAAGACAAAGACATCAATCCGGATTTTGATTATGGTCAGTTGATTTCTTTATCCAAAGAAGCGAGAGAGAAACTGCTAAAGATCAAGCCCCGAACATTAGGTCAAGCTTCACGAATATCTGGTGTTTCACCATCAGATATATCAGTTCTGATGGTACATATCACGAAATAGTACTTAAGTCGCTAATAATTAACGAGTTACATTTGTATTAGCTGTTTTTAAAAACGGCCTAATATAAGCGCCTCTAAGCGCATAAAAATTTTATTTAATTAGTTATACTAAAAACGATATTAAGCTCAATAAAACGCATCTAAATGAATAAAAAAGAGATTAAGCGTAGTTCAAGCTACGTAGCACTCCTTACCGTCTTAATTTTAATGATTTACGGATGTGCAAGCATACAAACTCCTCAGGGCGGACCAAGAGATGATAAGGCTCCTGAAATAGTTAGTATGCTTCCGAAAAATCTGACAACGAATTTTAATTCTAAAAAAATTCTAATCGAGTTCGATGAGTATTTTAAAATTGAGAATGAGGTAAAAGAGTTTAGCATCTCTCCTGAACTTAAGGTAGCCCCTACCCTCAAAGTTAAACAAAGAAGATTAGAAATCACCTTTACAGACACGCTTGAGAAAAACACCACTTATACATTAAATTTTGGAAAGGCTATCGCTGATATTAACGAAGGTAATGCCATTAAAAACCTAACCTACGTTTTTTCAACCGGCCCGGTTCTGGATTCTCTCAGCATCCGCGGAAGAGTAACCAATACAAAGACGGGTAAACCCGAATTAGATGCAGTAGCTTTCATCTTACCTCTTAACAGAGATACTTTATTTGGAAAAGGCAGGCCATCAATTTATACCCGTACAGATAGTAATGGTAACTATCAGTTGAACAACCTGAGAAAAGATACTTACAGAATATATGCTTTAAAGGAAACCAATGGAGACAAGATATATCAGCAGCCTACGGATGAAATTGGTTTCATAAAAGACTCTGTCGTTTTAACGAATAATATTGACAGTGCAAATATTAAGCTCTTCAAGGAAGACGCCTTGGTATTTCGTATCCTGGAGAGAAAGTTAGAAAAAGACGGCTCAATATCTTTCACTTTTAATCAGAAACTTAAAAAGCCGGAAGTAGTTGTGTTAGATCCTCCAGCGTTAGATGTAAGCAAAAGACTTAAGTTCAGTAAATATCATGATTCTTTAAAATTATGGTTAACGGATCTAAGCTTTGACTCGACAAAGATCAGCATTAGAGACGATGGAAAATTATTACAAACAACTACAATTACCCGTGGTAAAAAGGAGACTTACACGCGTGTACTTACTGCCGCAGGAAACCTTGATGGCAGTACCTTAAATCCAAACCACCCGTTAAGACTCACATTTAATTTACCAGTAGATAGTGTAGATAGAACTAAGATCACATTATTAGAAGACTCTGTGGCCGTTTCTAACTTCAGCATTACTAAAGACAGTCTTGATTTCTTAACTTATATCGTGCGCTATCCCTGGAAAGCAAAAAGACCTTATGATATAAAATATGGAGCCGGAGCTTTTACGGCCATTTTTAACGCTAAAAATAAGGAGTTCACTCAAACCTTTACTTTAGGAAGTAGAGATGATTACGGGACATTAATTGCAAAGATTGTAGTCCCGGAGAAGAATAAAAGTTACATTCTTGACATTTTAAATGAAAGTAGCGCCGTAATCAACACCAGTGTTTTAACGCAGGATACGACGATCACTTTCCAAAACTACAGGGCTGGAAAATATTTTTTACGCATCACTTATGATAACAACAAGAATGGCATTTGGGATACAGGGAACGTATTTAAAAGGGTGCAACCCGAACGCATTTGGAATGAACCAGTCGAAATGTCCATTCGAGCCAACTGGGACCGGAACGTAACAGTTACTATTCCAAAAGAATAATAAGGCTATTTAAACCAGTCGGCGTACATGATATAATTGTCTGGTAGTTTATTTAATAAAACCCGTTGCTCCTCAGTGATGGGTTTTATTTTTTTCGCTGGTGTACCTGCATAGAGAAAACCACTTTCACAAATCGTGTTCTCTAATACCACCGAACCGGCAGCAATTATAGTGTATTCTTCTATAATTGCATGGTCCATTACAATTGCGCCCATACCAATAAGAACATGATTTTTTACGGTACATCCATGGACGATTGCATTGTGGCCGACCGACACCCGATCGCCAATAACCGTAGCTGCCTTTAGGTAAGTCGCATGGATGACAGCACCGTCCTGAATGTTGGTATCATCACCAATGGTAATGTCATTCACATCGCCACGAATCACAGCATTAAACCAGACAGAGCAGTTATTTCCCATTGTGACCGTTCCAACGATCGTTGCATTTGGGGCGATAAAACAGTTATCTCCCCATCGTGGGTGAACACCTTTAACCGGTAGTATTATAGCCATATTAAAAAACGGTATCTTGTAAATTATGTTGATGAACAGGATAGTCGGTAGTATAATGTAATCCCCTACTCTCCTTTCTTGCCATTGCGGATTTAATGACCATAAAGGCAACTTGAATGATATTTCTAAGCTCACACAGCTTCACAGAAACTTTATTCATTTTATAAAATTCTTCTGTTTCCTGGTGCAATAGATAAAGTCTTCGCATTGCACGCTCTAATCTAAAGTCTGACCTGACAATACCAACATAATCACTCATTAATTTTTGTGTTTCACGAAGGTTGTGTGTCACGAGGATATCTTCATTAGACTGAGTCACCCCATGTGCATCCCATTCCGGAATATTATCTGGAATTACATTATTTTTAAATGCCTGTATGGCATCCAGATAAATGCGATGAGCGAATACAGGTGCTTCCAGCAGTGAATTAGAAGCTAGTCTGTTCGCTCCATGTAATCCTGTAGAAGAGCACTCCCCACAGGCATACAAATTATTAATAGAAGACCTGCCATGTTCATCTACGAGAATACCACCACACATATAATGTGCAGCGGGTGTAACAGGTATCAGATCTTTAGTCATATCAATACCAATAGACAGACACTTGGCATATATATTAGGAAAATGACTCAAAATGTCAGCCTTTTTCCTATTTCGTATATCAAGATATACGAAGTCTTCACCTGACTTTTTCATCTCAGAATCGATTGCCCGGGCGACGATATCCCTTGGAGCCAGAGAACCACGCTTGTCATATTCATACATGAATTCTTCACCATTTTTCCTACGTAATACCCCGCCAAAACCTCTTACTGCTTCTGAAATTAAGAACGCCGGATACTCACCAGGGTGATATAAGGCCGTTGGATGGAACTGAATAAACTCCATATTCCTCAGTTTACCTTTAGCCCGGTAGACCATTGCCATTCCGTCTCCCGTAGCAATAACAGGATTAGTTGTGCTGGAATAAACATGTCCGGCGCCTCCTGATGCAAGGATAGTCACATTTGCTAATATCTTTTCCACATCGTTAAGCTCTGTATTAAAGGCATATACACCATAACAGTTGATGTCAGCTGTACTCTTATCAACATGTAACCCAAGATGATGTTGAGTGATTAACTCCAAACAGAAGTAATGTGTTAATATCTCGATGTTGTTATTCTCGTGGATCTGCTTGAGGAGTACGCTTTCAATTTCATAACCTGTTACATCCTTATAATGTAAGACGCGGTTCTCTGAGTGGCCTCCTTCCTTAGCTAAATCGTATACACCGGTTTGGTTTTTATCAAAGTTTATCCCGTAGTCAATAATCTCCTGAATGCGTTGTGGACCTTCACGAACCACTATTTCGACTATCTTTTCATCGCATAGACCATCTCCGGCGACAAGTGTATCTTGAATATGTTTTTCAAATGAATCGTCTTTATCAACAACAACCGCAACACCACCCTGGGCATATTTAGTGTTGGATTCATCCTCATTTGACTTTGTAACGATTAGAACTTTACCATGCTGTGCCGCCTTTAATGCAAAGCTTAAACCTGCAATACCGGACCCTATGACCAAAAAATCAACTTTTCTCATTAATTATCAATAATAGCGACAGAATGTTAACAACTCTTAATAAGTGTTAACTTAATGTCTAAATAAATAGAGTAATTATTTCACAATGTTTAAAGCTACTCTAAAATGATAATCGAGCACAATATTTTAACTTATTTTTAAGCAACTTTGTATACGTTGTTAACGTTTTACACACCTGTTAACAA
Organism: Pedobacter sp.; assembly: GCF_037719805.1. GTDB lineage: Bacteria > Bacteroidota > Bacteroidia > Sphingobacteriales > Sphingobacteriaceae > Pedobacter. The sequence goes on from NZ_JBBJLZ010000001.1 coordinate 365,984, forward strand.
TAAACAAATGTCTATTGATAAGTTTATAGATTAATTAATATCTGGTTGTAAATCAGTTGAAGTCTTCATTTAAAAATCAATTAATATGTGGATAAATGACTAGTAACTCAGATTCTACCATTAAAAAACAATACTTACAAACATTACCAACACACTAATAAACAATAGAAATCTATTTATATTAAATAATTATAAATTATTGATCTGTTGAAAGCGCTTACCTTTACAAAACCTCAACAGGGAAGAAAAGAAACATGAAACCGATGGAACTGGATACTTTAGAAGAATTAAGCAGGAAAGGATTTATAGATGAAAAAATAGATCCAAGGCTTGACTTGTTTGAGGAGATTGAGAGGTTAAAAAAAGAGAAAAATGCAATTATCCTAGCACACTACTATCAAGAACCTGATATACAAGATATTGCAGATTATATTGGCGACAGTTTGGGGCTTTCTCAGGAAGCAGCAAAAACCGAAGCAGACATTATTGTTTTCGCCGGCGTGCATTTTATGGCGGAAACCGCTAAGATTTTGTCTCCTGGTAAGAAAGTATTGCTCCCTGATGTTAAAGCCGGTTGTTCACTAGCTGATAGTTGTCCACCGCACTTATTTAAAAAGTTCAAAGAGAAATATCCGGATCATGTTGTGATCACTTACGTGAATTGCACCGCTGAATTGAAAGCAATGAGTGACATTGTATGCACCTCAACAAACGCTGTCCAAATTGTAGAGAGCTTACCGAAAGACCAGAAGATAATTTTTGGTCCTGATAAGAATCTGGGTGCCTGGGTTTCCAAGAAAACCGGTCGCGATATGGTCTTGTGGAATGGCGCCTGTATGGTTCATGAAATCTTTTCAAGAGAGAAGATCACTAAGCTTAAAGAGCGCCACCCGGCCGCTAAGTTTATCGCACATCCCGAATGTGAGGAAGCGGTATTGCAAATGGCAGATTATATCGGATCTACTACGGGATTGTTAAAATACACATTGAATAGTGAAGCCAGAGAATTCATTGTGGCAACTGAAAGTGGAATTATTCACCAAATGGAAAAGGCTAACCCAGGTAAGACCTTCATTCCGGCCCCACCGAATAACAATTGTGCTTGTAATGATTGTCCGTACATGAAAAGAAATACACTGGAGAAATTGTATTTATGTTTAAAAAATGAAACGCCAGAAGTGACGGTACCGGCTCACATCATTGCGGATGCTAGAAAGCCGATTGAAAGAATGTTAGAAATATCAGCACGGTTAGGGCTGTAGATGATTGGAATTTAAGAATAGGAAAAAGTAAAATGTTTGAGAATAAAGAACGTACGGATATAGCAGAACTGGGTGAATTTGGCTTAATTAAACACCTGACAGACAACTTTAAAATTAGACATGAAAGTAGTATAAAAGGTATTGGTGATGATGCTGCAGTTTTGAATTTTGGAGACAAAGAAGTTCTGATATCGACAGATTTATTGCTTGAGGGAATTCATTTTGATCTTGCCTACGTACCATTGATGCATTTGGGTTATAAAGCCGTACAAGTCAATCTAAGCGATATTTACGCCATGAATGGAATTGCTACTCAGATTACCGTTTCTATTGGGCTGTCGAGCAAATTTCCTTTAGAAGCTGTTGAAGAAATTTATAAGGGAATAGAGCTGGCTTGCAACAAATTCAATATTGACCTGATTGGAGGTGATACTTCGTCCAGCAAACAGGGTCTGATCATAAGCGTTACGAGTATTGGATATGCTGATAAGAAAGATGTTACTTACAGAGATGGAGCTGAAGAAGGTGATCTACTTTGTGTTTCAGGTGATCTGGGAGGTGCATATGTTGGTTTGCAAATATTGGAACGGGAGAAGCTGGTCTACTTAGAAAATCCTGAGATCCAACCTGATCTTGAAGGTAAAGATTACATTATAGAAAGGCAGTTGAAGCCTGAAGGCCGAAGAGATATTGTAGATCTTTTGGCACAAATGGATATTAAACCTACCTCTATGATTGATGTATCTGATGGTCTGGCTTCTGAAATACTGCACATCTGTCAGAAATCTGATAAAGGATGTAATCTTTATGAAGAGAAAATACCGATTGACCCGGTGACTTACGAAACGGCGAGGGAACTTGGCCTGGATCCAACCGTATGTGCTTTAAGTGGTGGGGAAGACTATGAGTTGTTATTTACCATTAAACAGTCTGATTATCCAAAACTAAAGAATGATGTCGATATAAGTGTGATTGGTCACATTACAGATAAGAATTCGGGATGTAAAATGATCTCCAAATCTAATGTTGTACATACCATTACGGCACAAGGGTGGACTGCCTTTAAAGGATAAGTTATTCAATCTCCGTATTAAGGTCTAGAAACCTGGTATCAATTTGTTTCGTGGTCTTAGCCCCAAGTTTACGGATTTTTTCTGAGGTACTGGATAGGTTTCCGGCACCTGAACTCAGTTTATTTAATGCTTTATCATACGCATCCTGACTTTGTCTGATGTTTTTTCCGATGGATTCCATATCATTAAGGAATCCGACAAACTTGTCGTACATGCTTCCACTTAGACGTGCTATCTCCAGCACATTTCTATTTTGTCGCTCTTGTTTCCAAATACTGGCAATCGTTCTAAGTGTTGCTAATAATGTTGAGGGGCTTACAATTACGATCTTTCTGTCCCATGCAAAGTTAAACAGATCTGCATCCTGCTGAATTGCTATTCCAAAGGAAGATTCTATTGGCATGAATAGCAGTACGAAATCAGGAGAATTTATTTGATAAAGCTCATGGTAGTTCTTACCGGATAATCCCTGTATGTGTGTTTTTACTGATAGAATATGCTGTTTCAAGTAAACTTCGCGTTCCTCCTCCGTTTCGGCAGAAGACAGTCGCTCATAGGCGACAAGCGATACTTTGGCATCTATGATCACATGTTTTTCATCAGGTAAGTCTATAATTACGTCGGGTTGCAGTCTATTACCTTCCTGATGGTTTAAAGAAGCCTGTAATCGATACTCTCTATCTTTTACTAAACCAGAGCGCTCTAAAACCCTTTCGAGAATCACTTCTCCCCAATTGCCCTGTTTCTTGCTGTCCCCTTTAAGTGCTCTCGTTAAGTTACCGGCTTCCTCGCTGATCAGTTTACTTTGATCCATGAGTTGCATGATCACACCTTTTAACACATTCCTTTCGTCGGACTCTGACTTATAAACCCGGTCGACTTTTTCTTCGAAAGCTTTTATATTTTCTTTTAGAGGGTTGATGATCAGATCCAAATTAACCCTGTTTTGAGCCGTAAATCTAGCTGATTTATCTTCAAGTACTTTGTTGGCGATGTTTTCAAACTCCAATTTAAATCTTTGTTGCAGTTCAGTGATGTAAGATTCCTGCTGTATGTGCTTTTCACGCTGTGCGATCAGTGTTTCTTCAGCTTTAATCACTTTCTCCCGCTCATTCATGTAGTTGAAGCGAAGATCATCCAGTTCTTCCTGAAGCTTTAATTTATCTGCCTTTAATGAATTGATGAATTTCAGCGTCATGAAGGATACTAAAATTACAATCAATACGGATATAACTATTACTTCCATTACTAATATTTTTAACAAAAGTGCTGAATATATTAGCCTGCTGCAAGTTTTAAATGAAAGTGCTACTGTAGTTAACTGAATTAACTTCCACGTATTTTGGAGTAATTTGAGTACAGTTAATACGTATCAATGACTTTGTTACACAGTAGACAGATGACGTATAAAGTAGAATAACTACGTACTCAGCCGATATTTAACTAAGTATTTATAAAATACCATAGAAAGATGGTTAAACATTATATCTTTCTATTAACAATATCAAAAGCGACAGGTAAACCGCACTTAGCGGTTTGTATGAATTGTAAATGAGGAATGCTTTTTGTTTTAAACCCTTTGAAGAACATACACTTATAATAATGGGAATCTATTTTATTTTATTGATCCCGGTTCTGATACTAAGCATGTTTGTGCAGTGGCGATTTAGAAGTAAATTTTCAAAATATGCAGAAATGCAGTTGAACTCGGGATTTTCAGGAAAAGAAGTTGCAGAAAAGATGCTGCACGATTACGGAATATTTGATGTGAAGGTCATGAGCACAGAAGGCCAGCTGTCTGATCATTATAATCCGGGAGAAAAGACAATCAACCTGAGTACGGACGTTTATTATGGGCGTAGCGTTGCAGCGGCAGCTGTTGCTGCTCATGAATGTGGGCATGCAGTGCAAGATACCAAGGCATATGGTTGGTTGAACCTAAGAACCAGTATGGTGCCTCTCGTTAGCCTCACTTCAAATCTGTTGCAATGGGTTTTAATAATTGGAGTATTTTTAATAGCATTCACCTTTAATCCATTTGTACTCACCATTGGAGTGGCTGGTCTTGCCATTATCACACTTTTTAGTATTATCACATTACCTGTGGAATTTGATGCAAGCAGACGCGCATTGATCTGGCTTAAAAACAACACAATGGTGTTATATACTAAAGAGGAACATGCACAGGCAAAGGATGCGCTTTGGTGGGCGGCTATGACTTATGTAGTATCAGCATTGGGGGCAATGACCAATCTTATCTACTATGTATCTATTCTATTCGGCAGAAGCCGTAATTAATTGAGTCGGTATGGAACAATCAATTCAAATTCAGGGATATTCACGGTAAACTCGGTTTCATCTGCCAGGCGGCTCATTAAATAATTTCCGCTCATGCTGCCAATTTCGGTAGATAACTGACAACCAGAAACATAGGAATAATCTTCTCCCGGCTGCATAACAGGCTGAACACCAACCACACCTTCACCTTCTACTTCCCTCTGAACTCCACAAGAGTCGAAGATGAACCACTGCCTTCTTTTCAACTGAACGGCATAATCGGACAGGTTTTCGATGCGGATGCGATAAGCGAACATGAAATGGTCATTTACTGGATTTGACTGTTCATCTTCGTAACTTGTTTCGACGGAAATCTTAACTCCTTGGGTTATAGCTGTAACCATAATTCTGAGTATTTATCTGCTATTTCGTCCAATATAGCATGAATTGTTTCAATATTATCTTCTTTTACCAATTGCATTCTATAATTTTTAAAATCAGGAATTCCCTTGAAGTAATTTGCGTAGTGACGTCTCATTTCAAATATACCAACACGAGGGCCCTTCCAGGCAATAGATTTTTCGAAATGGGTGCGGCAAACGGTTACTCTCTCTGTAATAGTTGGGCCAGGCAGTATCTCGCCGGTTTTAAAAAAATGCTTGATTTCTCTGAATATCCAGGGGTAGCCGATTGCCGCACGACCAATCATAATACCGTCTACTTCAAACTCCAATTTCCAATCAGCAGCTTTTTGAATGCTGTCAACATCGCCATTTCCAAATATTGGAATCTTTATTCGTGGATTCCTTTTAATTTCACGAATCAGCGTCCAGTCGGCCTGACCCTTATAGAGCTGGGCTCTGGTTCTTCCATGAATCGTGAGTGCTTGAATCCCTATGTCTTGCAATCGTTCTGCAACTTCCTCTACGTTTTTCGTTGTATCATCCCATCCCAAACGTGTCTTAACAGTAACCGGTAAATGTGTAGCCTTTACAACGGCCTCAGTCATTTTTACCATCTTATCTACGTCCTGAAGTAAGGCAGAGCCTGCTCCCCGGCAAGCAACCTGTTTAACCGGACAGCCATAATTGATGTCCATAAGATCAGGTCCGGCAGCAGTGGCGATTTCTGTAGCTTCCCGCATGTGATCAATTTCACTCCCAAATATTTGGATTCCAATTGGGCGCTCGTACTCAAAAATATCAAGCTTAGCTCTACTTTTAGCAGCATCCCTTATTAGTCCTTCAGAAGAAATAAATTCGGTATACATCATATCTACTCCGCTTTGTTTGCATACAAAGCGGAAAGGCGGATCACTTACATCCTCCATGGGAGCAAGTAACAATGGGAACTCACCAAGATCAATATTTCCTATCTTTACGGACATTTTTCTATCTTCAAACAAAAATTCACGCTACAAAGGTACGAACTTTACAAATAATGAATTTCATTCAAAAGCCACGAGAAGAAAATAGTCCATATCTCCAGTTACTTATGCTTGTTTTCTATGCATTCCTGGGATTGCTCATATGCATGATTTTGGCATTTATCGTACTTTTTATGATGTATGGAATGGAATTGATAAGCAATCCTGCCATACTTGTCGCACCTGATTTAAAGTATAGGCCCGCGTTACAGATCTTATTGTTTGCGCAGTCTGTTGGCTTGTTTGTGATACCTCCTATTCTCCTTGCCATCACAGAAGGGACAAAAGTTAATGTGTTTTATGGATTTAGGCGGCCAGAATTAAAACTGATATTGCTGGTTTTTCTGATAATGATTTTCAGTACGCCATTGATGGAATGGGTGACAATTGTTAATCAAGGGATGAAGTTGCCTGAAGCGTTGAAGGGATTAGAAGAATGGATGCGAAGAAGTGAGGATTCACTCCTAGAAACTACAATGTTGTTATTGAAAATGAGTAACGTTTGGGAATTTCTGCTCAATCTGTTTCTTATTGCATTAGTTGCTGCAGTATCTGAAGAGTTGATGTTTAGGGGCGCTTTGCAGCGGATTTTTGGTAGAATCTTTAATAGCCGACATGCCGCGATCTGGTTTTCTGCCTTTGTGTTTAGCGCAATACACATGCAATTTTATGGCTTTCTTCCAAGATTTTTGCTCGGAGCCGGGTTTGGTTACCTGTATCTTTGGAGCGGTAGCTTATGGTACAGCATTTTGGCTCATTTTTTAAACAATGCTTTTGCGGTTTGCCAGGCTTATTACCTACAAAAGCATCACCTTCCGCTCGACGTAGACAACGTGAGTTATTTTGCCTGGTACGGTTATGTTATTAGCTTCGCGCTTAGCATTATTGCTTTCCAGCTATTTAAAAAACAATCTGAATGAAAACTCGCGCGATCACCGCTTTCTTTTTTACCATTGTCATGCTTGGCTCCATATCTTTAGGAAGCTATGTATTCAGTGCATTTTATCTGATATTAAGTCTGGCAACTCTTTTGGAGTTTTTTAAGCTCATAAAAACTGCGGGTATCAGACCGCATAGAAATATTGCTATTCTCGCAGCCACCTTGATATTTTTGATGACAGCAGGCTATCATTATTTGCAGTTTGAAACAAAATATCTGTTATTATTGGTCCCTTTGATCTTTTCAGTATTTATTAGCGAGCTGTATAAGAAGGAGAAAATTCCCTTTGCTAACATTTCCTATACGTTTGTTGGGTTCATCTACGTGACCGTGCCTTTCTGTTTATTTTATTCGCTTGGCTTCATGATTAATTCTGAATATAATTTTCATATCCCACTCTCCTTCCTGCTGATGCTCTGGGCTAGTGATACAGGGGCATATCTATTTGGCAGTAAATTCGGTAAGACCAGGCTATTTGAAAGGCATTCCCCGAAAAAATCCTGGGAAGGCTTCTTTGGAGGAATGTTTACTTGTGTAGTGGTGTCGTATATTCTATCTCTGTTTTTTAAAGATATGAATCCTTTCTATTGGGCAGGAATGGCTGTATTAATAGTCTCCTTTGGTACTTTAGGAGACCTTGTAGAATCGATGCTTAAAAGGAGTTTAAATGCCAAGGATTCAGGCAGTATTTTACCTGGGCACGGAGGTTTTCTCGATCGATTTGATGGATTGCTGCTTGGAGCACCGGTAGTGTATGTTTACGTCTATCTGATTTTAAACTAGCAGGCTACCTTAAAGGCTTAAGAAGATACTCTAATCCATTAAGCTTGATCTCATATAGTGTAGCGATCATTTGCCCTAGCTTTCCAGGAGGAAAGCCTTCCTGATGGAACCAGACAAGATAGGTCTCCGGTAAATCGCACATAATGCGACCTTTATACTTCCCAAAAGGCATTCTTTGAGTAACGAGGTCTTTTAATATTTGAGGATTCATGGGGTTTATCTTACAACCATTTCTAACATTTCCACTGCTTCATCAACGGTTTTCAATCCTTCAAAGGCAATTCTAAGGCTGTCTTTAACCTCCTTCAGATTACATAGGCGAGGATGAATTTGGGCAAAATGTAATATTTTATTGAACATAGTGGAATCAAAAAATCGTGATTGCTTGTCTGCTATAAAGTAACCCCTTAAAGTTCCCTTCTTATAGCTTAGCTTTTCAAAACCAAGTTGTTTGGCTACCCACTGAAGGCGCAGTACATTTAACATGGTCTTGACTGGTTTTGGAACCGGACCAAAACGATCTGTAAGCGCACCTTCAAAGGCTTTTAGTTGGGGTTCATCTTCTATTTTAGAAAGCTCCGTATACAGGTTATATCGCTCTGTGATATTGGTTACATAATCATCCGGGATGTAAAGCTCCAGGTCGGTGTCTACTTGAGTAAATGTTACGAACGGCCGCTCTTTTTCATCTTTAAAAAGATCTTTGAATTCGTCCGACTTCAACTCCTGGATAGCCTCATCTAAGATTTTATGGTACATTTCGAATCCGATTTCGGCAATGAAACCACTTTGCTCTGCACCCAATAGATTTCCGCTTCCGCGGATGTCCAGGTCACGCATGGCAATATTGAAACCACTACCAAGGTCGGAAAACTCTTCTATTGCGCTCAATCGTTTTCTTGCTTCTGAGGTAAGTGTGGACAAAGGCGGGCTGAGAAGGTAACAGAATGCCTTTTTGTTTGACCTACCGACCCTACCGCGCATCTGGTGAAGATCGCTCAGTCCGAACATATGGGCATGATTGATTATAATTGTATTTGCGTTAGGGATGTCCAACCCGGCTTCGATAATCGTTGTGGCAACCAGAACATCTTTTTCTCCGTTAATAAAATTCAGCATCACATCTTCAAGCTGATCACCGTCCAGCTGGCCATGTGCGATACCGATCCGGGCTTTCGGAACCAATGTTTGAATCAATCCTCCAAGCTGAGGAAGGTCATTTACTCTATTGTGAATGAAAAAGACCTGGCCCCCGCGGTCCAGTTCGAATTGCACTGCTTCCTGAATTAATTTGTCATTAAACACATGCAGTTCTGTATTTACAGCCTGCCGGTTTGGCGGTGGCGTACTCATAATTGAAAGGTCCCTCGCTCCCATCAAAGAGAAATGCAAGGTACGTGGGATAGGTGTTGCGGTAAGGGTTAGGGTGTCGACATTGATCCTTAATGCTCTTAGTTTTTCTTTTGAGGTAACTCCAAACTTCTGTTCTTCGTCAATGATCATGATTCCTAGATCTTTGAATTTTACATCCTTACTCAGTAGACGATGTGTTCCGATGATGATGTCAACCTTGCCATCTGCCACTTTGGCCAATGTCTCTTTGATCTGTTTATTGGTTTTGAAACGATTGATGTAATCTACGGTGCATGGAAACTCCTTAAGACGGCTGGTAAACGTTTTAAAATGTTGAAGCGCAAGAATTGTTGTTGGTACCAGTATCGCGGCTTGTTTACCATTCGCTACCGCCTTAAACGCAGCGCGGATGGCGATTTCAGTCTTGCCAAAACCAACATCTCCACAAACCAGTCTATCCATTGGATGTGGCGCCTCCATATCTCTTTTAACGTCAGCAGTCGCCTTTACCTGGTCTGGGGTATCTACGTAAATGAAAGAGGCCTCCAGTTCGGTTTCCAGATAACCGTCAGGGTCGAAAGCTGTGCCCACCTGAGCCTTCCTTAAAGCGTATAGCTTTATGAGGTCTCTAGCAATGTCTTTAACTTTTTTTTTTGTAGTCTTTTTAAGCTTGTCCCAGGCTTCGGTACCTAGTTTGTTCATTTTAGGTGGAGTGCCATCCTTACCGCTATATTTAGCGATGCGGTTCAAGGAATTGATATTCACATACAATAGATCGTTATCAGCATACACCAATCTGATCATCTCTTGTGTTTTACCATTTACCTCTACTTTTTCCAGACCAGCGTACTTACCAATTCCGTGGTCGATATGTGTAACGAAATCGCCCGGCTTGAGGTCACGGAGTTCTTTTAGGGTTATCGACTGACTACGTTGGTACCCTCTTTTAAGCTTGTATTTATAAAATCTATCAAATATTTGATGGTCAGTATAAAAAGCAACACGTTGCTTTGGATCTAAAAACCCTTCCCGAAGTGGAATATTGATCGGTGTGAACTTCGCCGTTTTATCTATATCATCTAAGATGGCATACAGACGTTCTGTCTGCTTAGGAGAAGAACTAAAAATGAAATTATGGATATGTTCCTTTTCATTGTCTTTTAAATTATGAATAAGAAGGTTAAAGTCTTTATTGAATGAGGGTTGCGGTTTGGTTTCAAATTGGAGGACATGCTCGCTTTTATAAAAGAATTGCTTTCCAAATTCTACCAATACAAAATCCTGAAAGATATCTGCCATCATCTTCTCATCTGTAAAAGCAAATTTAGGATCAATCCAGTCCAGGTTTTCCTGTTTCTCTTTTGCCGGCAGGGCTTTCCAAAGTTCAGTTGCCTTTTTATAACCGGTTTTAACGATGTCCAGCGTAAACTCCACATCTTTAAACCATAATTGCGTATCCTTTTCAATATAGTCAAGAAGACTGATATTGCTTTCTGTTAAATATTTCGATTGAACGTTGGGGATAATTGTCAGTGTTTTTACATCCTCAACAGAGAGCTGGCTTTCTATTTCGAAGGTTCTGATACTTTCAACGATATCTCCGAAGAATTCGATCCGGTAGGGCAAATCATGGGAAAAAGAAAAGATATCCACGATGCCTCCTCTTATTGAGAACTGTCCTGGTTCGTAAACGAAGTCGGTTCGATTGAAGTCATAATCAATCAAAAATTCATTGATAAACTCGATGCCCAGCTTTGCATTAAGACCAATTTCTAGCGTATTCTTCTCTAAAACACTTCTATCGATTACTTTTTCTGCTAATGCTTCAGGATAAGAGACGACAATTTTTCCAAACTCTGAATGATGATTAAGTTCATTTAATACTTCCGCACGTGCTAAAACATTAGCGGTATCGACCTGTGTAAAGTCAAAGGCTTTTCTAAAAGAGGATGGAAATAACAGCACTTCTGTATCAATGATGCTCTCCAGATCAGAAAGGAAATAGGATGCTTCTTCCCGATCGGGCAAAATAAAAAGTATCGGTTTGTGAAGCAAGAAGTAAGAAGCTACAGCAACGGTCGCGTCGGAGGAACCAACAAGTCCCTTGAGTTGAACCTTTGTTCCTTTACCCCTATTCAGAGCTTTTGCCAATGCTACAATGCGCTCATCTGCCTTGTAATTGTTAATCAGGTCGCGGATATTCACAACACAAATGTAAGATTTATGATCAGCTTTCGGTGTAACAATAGAGGCAATATTACATCTAAAAGGAAAGGGATCGCATGAAAAGGCTTGGCTCAATACCGCTGGAACTCTTGTTTTGGGTAGCTTCATTAATTGGCTTAGCTCTGGCAGAACCGGAAATTCACGGACATGCTCAGCATTTTACACTTTGTCCGCTGGCAAACCTTGGATTTCAGTGGTGTGCCGGATGTGGAATCGGAAGATCGATCACTCAACTCTTCCAGGGCAATATTGAAGAGAGTTTAGCTCATCATTGGTTCGGAATTCCTGCCTTGACTATAATTTTGTTCAGGATTTGGACGTTGAGTAAACTGCGATTTAAAAGTTATAAATTAATTTAAGAAAGATATGTTTGATTCACCATTTATGTCGCTACCAGGCATCTCGCCGCAAGAATATTCGTACTTGCAGAGTGCAACCACAGGATTTAGTGAACAACAGCTTAGGGGATTTTTGATGATCTATAGCAGCAAACGAAGGAATCCTGATGACATGGTTTTATACTGTATTTTAGGATTTTTCATTCCAGGATTGCCAAGGTTTCTAGTCAACCAGATCGGAATGGGCATTCTATACTTCTTTACAATTGGACTATGCTTCATCGGCACAATCATTGACCTGATCAACCACAAAAATCTTGCGTTTGAATATAACCAGCGCATGGTATTTGAAAGTTTACAGATGGTGAAAATGACAAATATCCAATAGATATCAAACCATCTTATAACTTTACCACATGAGATTATCAGTTTTGATCAAGCATCTGGAGGAGTTTGCGCCACTCAATTATCAGGAAGACTATGACAATTCCGGACTTGTTATCGGCGAGCTGGAACTTGAAGTCGTCGCTGCTTTGGTTGCATTAGACTGTACTGAAGCTATCGTAGATGAGGCAATAGCGCATGGTTGCAACTTGATTATTACTCACCATCCGATTGTGTTTAAAGGCCTGAAAAAAATCACAGGCAAAACGTATGTGGAGCGTGTAGTACTCAAAGCAATAAGAAATAACGTTGCACTTTATGCAATCCATACTAATTTGGATCATGTAAAAGGTGGCGTCAATGCTGTAATCTGTAACCGGTTAGGCCTTACCAATCTCAAGACGCTCAGTCCAAAGGGAGATTTTCTTAAGAAACTTGTTACCTTTTGTCCGACTGATTTTGCACCGAGGCTTCGGGAGGCATTATTTGCTGCCGGAGCTGGTAATATAGGGAACTACAGCGATTGTAGTTTTTCTGTGGAGGGTGCTGGAACATTCAAAGCTGGAGAAGACACGGATCCATTTGTTGGAGCGCAAGGGGTGTTACATAAAGAAGAGGAAGTGAGAATAGAAGTTGTTTTTGTTGCTCAGCAGCATCGCAAGATTATATTGGCGCTTCTGGAAAATCATCCTTATGAGGAGGTCGCCTACGACGTTTATGCATTGGAAAACACTTATGACAATGTAGGCTCAGGAATGGTCGGTTGGCTGGAGGAATCGATGGATGGTTTGGCTTTTTTAAGATTTGTGAAGGACCGGATGGATGCAACTGTAATCAGACACACGAGTTTACTGCCAAAAAGGATTAAGAAGGTGGCTGTTTGTGGTGGTTCGGGGAGCTTTTTGTTGCAACAGGCGATTGCTTCTGGAGCAGATGCTTTTGTTACCGCGGATTTCAAGTATCACGAGTTCTTTGATGCTGACAGTAAGTTGGTTGTAGCTGACATTGGACACTTTGAGAGTGAACAATTTACATCTGATTTGTTGATAGATATTATTCAAGAAAAATTTCCTAACTTTGCAATCCGTTTAACGGAGCACAATACAAACCCCGTAAATTATTTGATTTAATGGAACAAACTGTAGAGCAAAAGCTAAAGGCTTTATACGAATTACAAAACCTGCATACTAAAATTGATAAGATTCGCCAGATACGCGGAGAATTGCCAATGGAAGTTGCTGACCTTGAAGATGAGGTTGCAGGGCTTGATACACGTATACAAAAATTCAAAGCTGAATTGGATGATACCGAAGACGCGATTGTGACACGTAAAAATATGATTAAGGAGTCGCAAAACCTGATCAAGAAATACGAGACACAACTTAAAGACGTGAAAAATAACCGTGAATATGATGCTTTAACTAAAGAAGTTGAAATTCAGACTTTGGATATACAGGTTTCTGAGAAGAAGATCAGAGAGTTTGGGTTTGATATCGCTACTAAAACGGAAGTGTACGAAAAAGCTGTTGCTGACATGGAATTGAGGAAAAAAGACCTTGATATCAAGAAAGGTGAACTGGAAACCATTACTGCAGAAACGGAAAAAGAAGAACAAGGATTATCTAAAAAAGCTGAGAAAGCGGAAACTCAAATTGAAGAGAGACTTCTGACTGCTTATACTAAGTTGCGCGGAAATGCCAATAACGGCTTAGCTGTTGTAACTATTGATCGTGATTCGTGTTCTGGTTGTTTCAATCAGATCCCACCACAGCGTCAATTGGATATCCGTCAACGCAAAAAAATCATTGTTTGTGAACATTGTGGAAGAATCCTCGTTGATGAGGCTTTAACGTTAGAAGTAGCTCCTGTTTAGGATTTTACATATTTTATTAGAGGCCGGAAGTTCCGGCCTTTTTTGTGCCTGTTTGTTCCGGTATAAGTAGGTTTTAATAACTCAAAAATTAAGGATGTGATTAAGCATTTTACTCTTGCGCTTAAGTGGACTTTTTTATTGTTGTTGGTTCCAGGTGGTAGCGCTTTTGCTAAATTCGATTTCAATGCCAATTGTTTAAAGGCATATGATGCGGTTTTTTCCTTAAAACTTGCTACAGCCAGGCAATTGATTGCAGCAGAGAAACGAATTAATCCAAATAATGGAATTGTTCCGCTTTTAGAAAATTACGTCGATTATTTCTATTTGCTTACTACAGATAGCAAGGTTGAATTTGACAGATTAAAGCAGAAGAAATCTGATAGGTTAGATTTGCTGGAGGAACAAGATGTTAGCTCTCCCTACTATCTATATGCTCAGGCAGAAGTTAATTTACAGTGGGCACTTATTCGTGGTCGTTATGGAGAGTATTTTACTGCAGCACGGGAAATTAAAAAGGCACAAGGGCAGTTGCTGGATAATCAAAAGCTGTTCCCTGCGTTTGTGCTGAATTCAAAAGGAATCGGATTAATCAATGCTTTTTTAGGAAACCTGCCTGATGGCATTCTAAAGAGTACACTCTCCACATTGGGAATTCGTGGAAATCTGACAACTGGCATTGCTATGCTAGACAGGCTTGCAGAAACGCTCCCTCAGTCGAAATACGAGCCATTTTTTGAGGAAGTGGTGTTCTATTACTCGTTTGTACTTAATGACATTGCTCACAGCCCCGGAGCCTATGCTAAGACCATGAAGTATTCGGCAAGAATTAGTAATGCTAGCTTGATGAAAACGTACCTTCAGGCAGTAGTAGCTTCAAAATCAGCGCATAATGACGAAGCGATATCTATATTGCAGGCTCGCCCGACTGGTTCTGCTTACCAATCTTTTCCATACTTAGATTTTTTGTTAGCTAATGCCAAACTCAATAAACTAGATTATTCTGCTGCCAACGATTTCTCTAGGTTCCTGCAGGTAAATAAAGGGGTTAATTACATTAAAGATTCAAACCTGCACTTGGCATGGGTAGCCTTATTGAAAGGCCACACTGACGCTTATAACGCCTTTGCATCTAAAGTGAGGTCTGATGGATATACTTA
Organism: Pedobacter sp.; assembly: GCF_037719805.1. Lineage (GTDB taxonomy): Bacteria > Bacteroidota > Bacteroidia > Sphingobacteriales > Sphingobacteriaceae > Pedobacter. Next base: position 381,076 of record NZ_JBBJLZ010000001.1, read on the forward strand.
CCAAGAGAAAGACAAGCAAGCCTTGAATGAAGCAAATGATGCTGCTCCACAAGTGGCGCTGTTAAAAGCGAGACTACTATTTGATGGCGGATATTATTCAAAAGCGCTAGAGCTCCTGTCTGGATCAGATGATAACGACTTTGCTGCTGGAAGAGATCGCACCGAATACTATTATAGACTTGGCCGTATCCTGGATGCGTTAGACCGGGATGAGGAGGCTGTGCTTAAATATGACCTGGCGATCCGGGGCGGACGAAATCTGAAGTACTATTATGCTGCAAATGCAGCATTGCAAGCAGGAAAAGTTTTTGAGCGTAAGCGACTTTGGGCCAGATCTAGAGCATATTTTAATCTGGCTATCCAGATGAAAAATCACGATTATGAGAGTAGCATAGAGAACCAGGCTAAAACCAGTCTGAATAGAGTTGCAGGGAATTAAAAACGATATACAACAGCATTTATATGCATTCCAGCTCCTACCGAAGCGAATAAAGCATACTCTCCCTCAACAATCTTATAGCCTTCTACTTTGTTTTTCAATACCAAGTCGATCAACGTGGGAATGGTCGCAACTGAACTATTTCCCAGCCATGATATCGTCATTGGAACCAGATTTTCTGGAACAGTATCAAGATTGTATAGTTTAAACAGGCGCTTCATAATGGCATGATCCATCTTCCCATTTGCCTGGTGGATAAATACCGTTTTAATGTCTTTAATATCAACTCCAGATTTGTCGATGGCTTTCTTTATCACTTGTGGCACGTTAATCACAGCGAATTCATATAATTTGCGGCCATTCATTTTAAGGTATAGGTTACCCGAAAGCTCGTTTGGGTTATAGCTTTTACCCATTGTGAGCAGTGAGCCGTATGTTGCTGCAAAAGTCTGTGACTTGTGAGCGATGACACCAACACGATCAACAGATTCCCTTGCTTCAAGTATAACCGCTGCGGCACCGTCTGAAAAGATCATGCTGTCTCTATCATGTGGGTCAATGATTCTAGAAAGTGTTTCAGAACCAATAACCATGACTCTTTTAGCATCCCCGCTTTTTAGTAAATAATCGGCCTGTATCACTCCTTGAAGCCATCCTGGGCAACCAAAAATAAGATCATAAGCAACACAATCCGGATTCTGGATACCAAGTATTTCCTTTACCTTTGCGGCTAAAGCTGGAATCATTGCAGTTCTGTTACTTTCCTTTTCAATATCCCCAAAATTGTGACAAAGTATAATCTGGTCCAGATCCTCTTTGTCAATCCCAGCATCCAAAATTGCTCTTTCAGCAGCTACTGCGGCGATGTCGCTGTTCACAACGTCATCGTTAATGTACCGCCGTTGATTTATTTCAGTTATTTCCGAGAACTTTGTTATGATCTCATTAATGTCCTTGTCGATCAAGGTACCGTTGTCATAAAAAATAGAGCTTAAAAATGAATCGCCCGATATGATATTCTCTGGAATAAAGCTCCCGGTTCCTTTAATAACCGAGTATAGATTTGTTGTATTGCTCATTTTGAACCGCAGACTGTTTTGGTATACGGTATAAAATTAAGCTAATAATTTTGGAATTGGAAATTTAAGAGAAATCTTCAACTAGAAATACAAACAATTCCTTAGGACCATGCGCTCCTAGAACCAATGTTTTTTCGATATCAGCAGTTCGACTGGGACCAGTGATGGTGCTGATCATGGAAGGAATTTGACTGCCATATTTATTTTTGATGAGCGCGAAGGCATCCTTGAGATCCAGCACAATTTGTCCGGTTCTTGCAATAACAATATGGTGGTGTGGGAATATGCTTAGACGTCTGCCGGCGGCATTTTGATTAGAAACCATTATGGAGCCGTTTCTTGCAATTAATGCCTCACACATAGTTATTCCGACCTCTGCAAGGTGGAAATCTTTATCTGTCTTGTAGAAAGGGAATTCATAAGTAGCAAGAAGGTCCTGTAACTCAGGCTCCCAACAGTAAATCTTTCTCCAGTTGAACCGCTCGGCAAGCTGAAGCATGTTCTCGATGAAGTCTATTCCATTTTCGCAATAAATAAAGTTTCCTGAAACTGCGGTTAGTTGTTCAGCAAATAATACTTCCGGGTATTCGGTGTTTTTTGCATAAAGTGAAGTGTCTTCTAAATTGGGATAGGGGCTATCTCTTTTTTCAAGGAGAGCCTTCCTAATCTTTTTTAGCATAAACTCTTTCGGGGAGATGTTTTCTTGCATACCAAAAATGATTTGCGGCCAGCGCTATTAGAACTGGCCGCAAAAATATGTATCCTATAAATTAAGCTTCTTCGGGAGTGATCTGACCCGTGATTCCGGCTCCTAACTCTGTTCCAGTAATTGCTCCTTCAAAAACACGCTTTCCAAAGATTTCTTCCAGATCATCCTTAAACAGAACTTCTTTTTCAATTAGAATGTCCGCAAGTTTGATAAGTTTATCCTTGTTGTCTGTTAAGAGCTTAATAGCCCGTTGATATTGCCCTTCAATTAAGGCCGATATTTCAGAATCTATTGTAATAGCGGTTTCTTCTGAATATGGTTTGCCAAAGCTGTATTCATTTTGTCCGGATGAATCGTAATAAGTGACATTACCAACTTTCTCGTTTAATCCGTAGATAGTAACCATTGCTCTGGCTTGTTTTGTAACCTTCTCCAGATCGCTCAGAGCACCTGTTGAGATCATATCAAACATTACCTTCTCAGCAGCTCTACCGCCCATTGTAGCGCACATTTCATCAAGCATTTGGTGCGGGCGTACAATCAAACGCTCTTCTGGAAGATACCACGCTGCCCCTAAGCTCTGTCCACGCGGCACAATAGTCACTTTAATTAATGGAGCAGCATGCTCCAACAACCAACTAACAGTTGCATGTCCAGCTTCATGAACGGCTATTGCTTGCTTTTCTTTGGTAGTGACAATCTTGTTTTTCTTCTCCATACCCCCAACAATCCGATCAACGGCATCAAGGAAATCTTGTTTATCAACTGCTTGTTTGTTTTTACGAGCAGCAATTAGTGCTGCCTCGTTACAAACATTTGCGATATCTGCCCCAGAGAAACCAGGAGTCTGTTTTGCAAGAAACTCTGTGTCTAAACTGCCATCTTTTTTAAGCGGTTTAATGTGGACTTCAAAGATTTGTTTACGTTCAATAACATCCGGAAGGTCTACATAAATTTGTCTGTCAAATCTACCGGCTCTCAATAAAGCCTTATCTAAAACGTCAGCACGATTAGTAGCGGCCAGAATGATAACATGAGTATTTGTACCAAAACCATCCATCTCTACAAGCAGTTGATTCAGGGTATTTTCCCTTTCATCATTGCCGCCCATCATACTATTTTTTCCTCTTGCACGACCTATCGCATCGATCTCATCAATAAAGATGATACATGGTGACTTGTCTTTAGCCTGTTTGAATAAATCTCGAACACGTGATGCGCCTACACCCACGAACATCTCTACGAAATCAGAACCTGATAAAGAGAAGAATGGAACCTGAGCCTCACCAGCAACTGCTTTAGCCAATAGAGTTTTACCTGTCCCAGGAGAACCCACCAATAATGCACCCTTCGGTATTTTACCTCCCAGGTCAGTATATTTCTTTGGATTTTTAAGGAAATCTACAATTTCCATCACCTCTTGCTTAGCTTCTTCAAGACCTGCTACGTCGTTAAACGTCGCATTAACCTGACTTTCTTTATCGAACAAAGTAGCCTTAGACTTTCCGATGTTAAAAATCTGTCCGCCTCCACCACCGGCGCCACCGCCCATACGGCGCATAATAAAGATCCAGAAGCCTATAAACAACAGGACTGGAATGATTACCGTGAAGAACCAGGAGTTAAATGAACTTTGTCTGGTGTCCTTTTCAGCAAGTATTTGTTGCTCAGGAGGTATACCCTTTTGTGATTCACGCAGCTGAGTATCCAGTGCATCCATTGAGCCCGCAGTAAATGATACAGTTGGGCCGGTATTACCACCAATGCTATTTTTATTTTCGTATTGTTTGTACTTCGATTCTTTAAGTCTGTCTTTCTTAATGTAGACATCCACCTTAACAAGGTCCTCGTGTTTATATGCGACTAGCTTTTCTACATCACCAGTAAGCAACATTTGCTTCTCAAAAGCCCTGTATGGTATCGACTTGCTGGCATCAGTATTGAAAAGGAATTGTAATAATATAATTCCCAAAATAATCGCGGCATAAACCCAAAAGATATTGAATTTAGGGCCCTTTTGAGGCTTCTTAGGAATATTCGGTAATTTCTTTATCAATTTTGACTTGGTATCCTGTGTCTCTTTCATTGTTAGATCAAAAATTGTAAGTGATTAAGCGCTTTTATAGGAAGTCGTCTGGGCGTCTCCCCAAAGATCTTCAATTCCATAAAATTCGCGTTTTTCGGTTTTAAATACGTGCACAACAATGTCAAAATAATCTAAAATAATCCAATCAGCGGTTTCTTGCCCCTCTTTACGCCATGGATCAGTTTGAGTATTTTTGTAAATCTCTTCTTCCACGCTGTCAGCAATTGCCTTAACTTGAGTAGAAGAGTTTGCACTACAAATGATGAAGTAGTCTGAAACAGAACTTTTGAGTTCTCTTAAGTCCAAACGGACGATATCGTTGCCTTTTTTTTCTTGGATGCCTTGAACGGCTATTTCTGAGAGGTATGTAGAAAGGTTTCCTATTTTCTTTTTTACCATTAAAATGTTTTAGGTTTGTTAAACAAATATACGATCAACACTTGCAAGATAAGACTTTTTCCACTTTATTTATCGCTAGAAACCTTATCCAATTATCAGCTGTTGATTCCACTAATAATTATTTAAAGCAGATGGTCTCAAAATCCGAGCCATTAGCAGAAGGGACTGTTATTATGGCAGATGATCAATTTGCCGGTCGTGGTCAGCAAGAAAATACATGGCATTCGCAGTCTGGTCTAAATCTTACCTTCAGCATTTATTTAAGGCCCCACTTTCTCCCGGTCGAACATCAGTTTAAGCTTAACATGGCGGTTAGTATAGGCGTTATAACAGCGTTAAAGGACTATCTAAATGCTGGTCTAAAAATTAAGTGGCCAAATGACCTCTATTATAATAATAGAAAACTAGGTGGTATTTTAATTGAAAATACGATTTCTTCAGGCAGCATAAAGAGTAGCATAATTGGAATCGGGTTGAATGTAAACCAGCTGGATTTTGAGAGTCACCTTGAAAATAAAGCCTGTTCCTTAATTCAAATTTTACATAAACAAGTAGATTTAATCGCGTTGTTAGGCAAGATCTGTCACTGTATCGAAGTGGAGTACTTGAATTTAAGAGCAGCTAAACCAAAGGATCAACAATCATTGTATTTAGAAAATCTGTATCAATTTGGTGAAATCAGCAGCTACAAAAGTAAAAATACGATGTTCGAAGGGCGTATTAGTGGCGTTTCTGAAGAAGGCAAATTACTAGTGTTTCATCAAGGCAAAGCGCATAGCTATGGTCTCAAAGAGATAGAATTTTTAGATAACAATTAAAAATTATAAGTAATTTCACGGCCAGAACCTAAAATAGGGTCTTCAAGTTGAAGGCACACAATTAAGGGTACAGAGCGAAGTAATGAGTAAAATAAAAAATATAGGAGTATTAACTTCAGGTGGCGATGCTCCCGGTATGAATGCAGCAATAAGAGCTGTTGTTCGTGCAGCGATTTATTATAATTTGGAGGTAACGGGAGTGTTGAGAGGCTATGAAGGATTGATTAACGGAGATTTCATTGAGATGGATCGGAAGTCAGTAGCAAATATCATTCAACGTGGAGGTACTATATTAAAGACCGCCAGAAGCGAGGCGTTTCGCACGAAGGACGGCCGTCAAGCGGCTTATGACCAGCTGAAGCAAAAGAACATTGATGCCTTAGTGGTTATTGGAGGAGATGGCACCTTTACTGGAGCAGACATATTTTCCGCAGAGCATAAGTTCCCTATTATTGGATTACCTGGCACAATTGATAACGATCTTGAAGGAACAGACTTCACAATCGGATATGATACCGCTATTAACACTGTTATTAATGCTGTTGATAAGATCAGGGACACAGCGGAGTCCCATGACAGGTTATTTATTGTTGAAGTCATGGGTCGGGATTCCGGGTTGATCGCCCTCCGTAGCGGAATTGGTGTTGGTGCGGAAGCCATTATGATTCCGGAAGCCAATATGGGCGTGGATGGTTTGGTTACGCGTCTTGAAAGCGGGCGCAAAGACAAGGCTTCCAAAATAATTATTGTAGCAGAAGGTGATGAAATGGGTGGTGCTTTCAATGTCGGAGAAATTCTAAAAAAGAAGTTTCCAGCATATGACATCCGGGTTTCAGTTCTTGGACACATTCAACGAGGTGGAAAACCAAGTTGCATGGACCGGGTTTTGGCTAGTCGTTTAGGCGTCGCCGCTGTGGAAGGCTTACTTAACGGACAATCTGGAGAGATGGTAGGATTAAAAAATCGGGAGATTATTTTTACGCCTTTCAGTCATGCGATTAAGCATATTGATGCAAAAGAAATTAGTGCGGCCTGGTTAAAGTTGGTGGAAATACTTTCCCTATAAAAGCTTGTCTAAAACTTCCTGCCAATTATTTACCCGCTCATAATCGCTTATTAACAGGTTGTGCGGTGATGTGAAGAGAATCTTTCTGCCGCTAAAATCGATAAAGTTCTTAGCGCGGTCATCAATGAGCACATCTGCATTTATTATTTTGTCACCACAAAACATGATGTTCCTCCAATTGATAAAAGGAAAATGCTCTCCTAACCAATCCAGTTTATCTTCTAGAGAATTCCGGAATTCCATAGCAGCAGAAACGATATAAACATCATTATGTTCTTGTAATTGTTTCACCGCTTCCACCGCACCTTCCATTACGGGCAAGTCTCTAAAGAAACCTTTTTGATTAATGTATTCGTACCATTTATGATTGATATCTGCAGGCAAATGATGAAAGAATTCCTTGCCTGGCTCTTGCACTAGATCAGTAGGAACGTTATAGTCTCTATTATAAAGTTTTATAAATTTGTTTATAGGGTCGGCCAGAACCTCATCCATATCGATAGCAATTCTCATGTGATCTGTTTTCAGCAAATATCTTTAATTAGCCCTGCATAATTGTTAAATGAATTTAATATTATAGCATCTTGCTAATTGTTAGTATTTTAGTTACTTTTGCTGCCCCGCAAGCATACAGCTCCGGGAACTATGTTGAATACATAATCTATAAAGAATGGCAACTAAAATCAGATTGCAAAGATTCGGTAAAAAAGGTAAGCCTTTTTTCCACGTTGTGGTAGCGGATTCCCGCTCACCAAGAGATGGTAAATTTATTGAGCGTTTAGGTTCTTATAACCCGAATACCAATCCAGCTACTATCGAATTAAACTTCGACAAAACTTTAGACTGGATGAACAAAGGTGCTGAACCTACGGACACTTGTCGCGCTATCCTATCTTACAAAGGTGTTTTGTACAAAAAACACTTAGAAGGTGGTATTAAAAAAGGAGCATTAACTACAGAACAAGCAGATGCAAAATTTGCTGAGTGGTTAGACGCAAAAGATGGCAAAATTGAAGGCAAAAAAGACAACCTGACTAAGTCTAAAGACGAAGTAAGAAAGTCTGCTCTAGCTGCTGAAGCTAAGAAAAATGCGGAACGTGCTGCTGCTCTTGCAATTAAAAATGCACCAGTAGAAGAAGTTGTAGAAGAAAGTCCTGAAGGCGAAGAGGCTCCTGTAGCTGAACCGACTGAAGAAGCTCCTGCTGCAGAAACAGAAGAAGAAAAAGGATAGTATTTTATTATTCTGAGTAATAGCGAAGGGTCTTTCAAAAGAAAGACTCTTCGCTATTTTTTTTAAACAAAGATAACCCCACAAAATTGAACTTAGACGAGGCATTTTATATTGGATATGTTACCAAAACCAAAGGATTGAAAGGGGAACTACAACTCTATTTCGAATATGATGAACCTTCGCTACTTGAGTTAGATACGGTTTTCGCTGAAATCAGTGGTAAATTGGTTCCATTCTTTGTTTCTTCCTATAAACTTCATGTAAATAGTACAGGCAACTTTTACTTCGATGATGTCGATCATATCGATAAGGCACAACCGTTAGTCAAAAAGAAGATCTACCTTCCGCTCACTAAGATGCCAGACCGCTCAGATGATGACTTCCATTTCAACGACCTTAAAGGCTTCATTGTTTCGGACGAAACACATGGGGAATTGGGAGAAATCATTGAAGTGAATGAATATCCGCAACAATTCGTTGCTACAGTAGTGTATAAGCACAAGGAAATACTTTTTCCATTGAACGATGATATGATTATTGAGATCGATGAGGATGAAGAAACAATTCTTGTCAAGCTGCCTGAAGGATTATTGGATCTTTATATAAACTTTTAGTCTATGCGTTTTGATATTATCACGGTTTTGCCGGCACTGCTGGAGAGCCCCTTTGCTCACTCCATCTTACAAAGGGCACAAAAAAAAGGTATTGCAGAAATTTTTGTCCATAATCTGAGAGAATATTCTGAGAACAAGCAGAAAAGCGTCGACGATTATCCATATGGTGGCGGAAGTGGAATGGTAATGTCTATTGCTCCATTTGCAAAATGCATAGAAGAGTTAAAATCAGAACGGGATTATGATGAGGTAATTTTTATGAGCCCAGATGGTGTTACGTTTAGCCAAACAATCGCAAATGAACTTTCTGGTAAGGGAAATCTGATGATTTTATGCGGGCATTATAAAGGAATCGATCAAAGAATCAGGGATCTGTTTGTGACAAGGGAGATCTCCATTGGTGATTATGTGCTTTCAGGCGGCGAGCTTCCAGCAGCCGTAATTGTAGACGCCATAACGAGACTTATTCCCGGGGTTCTTAATGATGAGACCTCGGCTCTATCAGACAGCTTTCAGGGAGAACTTTTAGATGCTCCTATTTACACCAGACCATCAGACTGGAATGGTCATAAAGTGCCGGATGTGCTCTTGAGCGGACATGAATCCAAAATCAATGAATGGAGGCATGAACAAGCTGTAATCCGAACTCAGACAAGGCGGCCAGATCTTTTGGACGACTAAAGATTAGCAAGTAACATAATTTGTGGAAAAAAAACATTTCACTTTCATTTATAAAATAAAATTCTTAATATTGCAGTCCGATTTTAAACAACAAAAAGTCGGCTTAATAGCTTAAAATCATGGATTTAGTAAAATTTGTTGAAGAGCAGGTAATCGTTAAAAATGAGTTCCCTGCATTCAAATCAGGAGATACAGTGAGTGTTCACTATAAAATTCGCGAAGGTAATAAAGAACGTATTCAAATTTACCAGGGAGTAGTATTACAACGCAATAGTGTAGGCGCTAATGAGACGTTTACTGTTCGTAAAATGTCTAATGGTGTTGGTGTTGAACGTATTTTCCCGATCAACTCTCCAAACATTGCAAAGATTGAAGTGAACAGTCACGGTAAGGTTCGCAGATCAAAATTATTCTATCTACGCGAGCTTACTGGTAAAGCAGCTCGTATTAAGTCTAAGAGAGTATAATCTACTAGAAATAAACATAATAGCCTTCCTAATTTATTAGGGAGGTTTTTTTGTATGTAAATGATTTTAAAATAACTTCTCCTAGTTTTTAGAGAATTAGTGATAGACAGGATGGAAGCTCATCTCAGCATTTATATCAATTCTGCCAATACGGTTATACCGCCTTTTACAACTTGATTTAGTTCAACATTAATTTTGGTGCCAAGTGGTAAAAACACATCTACTCGTGAGCCAAATTTAATAAAGCCAAACTCTTTTGTTTGTTCTACTTGATCTCCTTCTTTTACATACCAAACAATCCTTCGCGCTAAGGCACCTGCAATCTGTCTAAATAAGATAGGAGTCCCATGCTCATGTTCTACTACTACAGTAGTTCTTTCATTCTCTGTGGAAGACTTAGGGTTCCATGCGGCTAGATACTTGCCTGGATGATATTTAAAGAACTTTACGATGCCAGATATTGGATTCCTGTTAATGTGAACGTTTACGGGAGACATGAAAATCGACACTTGTAACCTTTTGTCTTTAAAGTACTCACCTTCTTCTGTTTCTTCAATCACAACAACCTTTCCATCTGCAGGGCAGATTACAAGATCATTTCCCGAAGTAAATAAACGACCGGGGCTTCTAAAGAATTGCAGAACAATTAAGAAAAGTGCGACTGAAAGGATATAAATTGACCACCTCAACCATGCAATATCAGCAAACCTATAATCTATAATTGCATTAACTATAAAAATAAAAAGGAGAGAAACGGCAATAGTGGTATAGCCTTCTTTATGTATGGTCATTGTTTTAAGTTATGTAAACGTTGTAAAATTGATAAAAAATATTGGATTAAGTAGGATTACTCAAAACTGATTTTGCTCTGTAGATGTCTTTAAGGTTCCTTCCAAGCCCGTCATAATCCAAACCATAGCCTACTACAAAGTCATTTTCAATTTCGAACCCAACATATTCTAACTCATCAATTGGCGATTTAAGTGCTTTAGGCTTAAGCAAAAGTGAGCATACCTTGAGTGATGAGGGAATTTGCTTTTTAATTTCTGCGATGATGTAGTCGAGTGTAAAACCTGTATCAACAATGTCTTCAACAATAATCACATCGCGTTCATTCAAGTCGTCCGGAAGTCCAAATGCTTGCTTAATCTTTCCGCTACTCTCTGTGCCTTCGTAGGTTGCTACCTTGATAAACCCCACTTCGCAGGAAACCGTGATTTCTTTTAGCAGATCTGCCATGAATAAAAAGCTGCCATTCAGGACACCTATAAAGTATGGGCAACGGTTTTCATAGTCTACATTCAATTGAATTCCAATCAAGCGGATGCGCTTGCAAATGTTGTCGTTCTCAAGGAATATTTCAAACTCCTTGTCAGCTATTTGGATGCTATTCATGCTAACCGTTTTCCTTCTTTTGTTTTTCCAGCTCTTTTTCCTTTCGGCGCTCTTCCCTTTTCTCTTGCCGGATTTCTTTTTTTGTCTTCACCGTATCTACTGTCGATGCAGGTCTGGCTACTGTGTCCTTTTTACCTCCAAACAATCGGTCAAATAATGTTTTAGATTCATCTTGTGTCTCAATCGCTGGTAGCGGATCCTCGCCATCAAATGCATTCGTATCTATCTCAGTGGTGTCTGGAAGTAAGTATTGTCTTAAACCTTCCCTCAACCTTACATTATAAAAACCATAACCGCTCGTATCCGAGGGTGTCAGTCCTCGCCTGGCCATAATGTTACCAATGTATTGGAAATAATTGTACATATAGTCTTTCAGACCACCGTCCCCTCGAAACTTGAACAGGGCTATCTTCGGCCTTGGGACAATATTTGCCAGGAAGATTCCTTCTCCGATGTTAAGTTCGGAGGGCGACTTACCAAAATAGTGACGGGTTGCTTCTCCAATACCATATACATTTTGGCCCATCTCAATAATATTGAAATAAACTTCTAACATCCGGTTTTTAGTTACCAGTCTGTTGTTTTCAATCAACCAGACAATCAGTATTTCCTCTGCTTTTCGAGCAAGCGTTTTCTTTCTGCTTAGGAAGACGTTTTTTACCAACTGCATGGAAATTGTGCTGCCACCTCTTACAAATTTCTTTTCTTTAAAATTTACCGCAAAAGATTTACGAATAGATTCTTGTACAAATCCCTTGTGTGAAAAGAAAGAAGGATCCTCTGAGGTTAGAATTGCATTTTTGAAATTACTCGAAACAGCTGATAGGGGTGTGTAATTTGGATTAGAGGGGCCAATCATAATATCCCTCATCGGTTTACCATATTCGTATGGAGTATACACAAAAGGTCCGTTGATCTTTTGAAGGTCGATTTTACCCAATTTCGTAATCTTAAACTTAATAGGAGTGAGCCCCGAGTTAAATTTAACGCTATCTGGTTCTGAACTATCCAAATAAAAGTTGAGTGCATATTGAACCTTCCCACTTACCTTCAAGCCCTCCAATGATTCAAACAATCCTTGTGGAAATGCATTTAAGAGCTCTTGAGCATCCTGCTCTGGAGCATTTAGCTTAACTTCGTATATCTTATTTGGGCTTAAAGTGTATTTGAGATAAGGATGTATTTCTGCTTTTTTCAAATAGATCGTTGATGTGCTGTCCAGCGCTACAAAATTTGATCCGATGAGAAGGTCAGCATCTATTCGTGCCTCTGGGACAATAATATCGTTGGCTGCGATCTTAGCATGATTAATAAGAAGATTTCGAACCGACCATGAACCTTCGATTTTATAATCATCACCGCTGTAATCAGCTCCCTTAAGTACAGTTCTAATGGTATCGAAGCTTATTGTAGCTCGTAATTTATTATTCAGGTATGGCAATTCCACTTTTTTATGATCAGCGAAAACCATCACGTCAAAATGCTTGCTTCCTGCCTTAACCTCCCCATTTACATGCCATGTTGCCTCCGTATTGTTAACAAGAATGGTAGACTGCAGTAGTCCACCATCAATTGTAACAGTTGTAGTTAAAAATGAAAGTTTAGCGGTATCATTATCATTTACTGACAGCAAAAGATTTTTAATCTCCATATCATCAGGAACTTTGTACAGGATCTGATTTAGTAAGTTATTTGCAATATCTGATAGGGCAACTTTTGGCTTGTTCTCGGTACTGTCCTTCTTTTTACGCTTTAGGAAGAAGTCAATATTGGTTAACGAGTCTTTAAAGACTAGATTAAGCTTGCCATCGTTTAGATTGATTTTAGAAAGTTTAACGTTACCAAAGAGCAATGGCCACAATTTAACACCAATGGTCAGATCCCTGATAGTTGTTAAAGTATCCCGTTCTTTAGGTACTACAGATATATCCTTCATATGGACAGTGCTTAAGCCGTTAAATCCGACTTCGCCAATCTTTACCTCTAAATCGTAGTCATTTTTGGCTTTGGAGAGTCCTTTAACGATCATCTTTTGTAACAAAGCTTCCCGCTTACTATAAGCTATGCTGCCTGCGATGAGAAGGAGTATGGTGAGGATTCCCAAAAGCCATGCACCGATCTTCAGGTACTTTTTGGGAATGTTAATTTTTGGAAGCTGCATGCTATAAATAGGTGTTTAATGCTAAACGTTGAATACAATCTAAAAGTTTAATTCGCGTTAAAATTACAATAAAATGGGGCATATAAAAGTTATATCGCCTTGATTTAGTTAAATTTGCTGCAATGATAATACATCCCGAACAAGTGCTTTCAGCTCTTAGAAATGTAGAAGATCCTGATCTTAAAAAGGATTTAGTAACCTTAAATATGATTAAGGATCTTAAAATTGAAGGAAGCGTTGTGAGTTTTACGCTAGAGCTTACTACTCCTGCATGTCCGATGAAAGATATGTTGAAGAACGCTTGCAATAATGCAGTTAAACATTTCGTCAGCAAAGATGCTGAGGTTCAGATTAACGTGACTTCAAGAGTTACCAAGCCAATGGATACCACTCAACTGAAGGATATCCGCAATATTATATTGGTTTCTTCAGGTAAAGGCGGAGTTGGAAAATCAACGGTTGCCAGCAATTTAGCCGTTACTCTAGCGGCCGATGGCGCGAAGGTTGGCCTTATAGACGCTGATATTTACGGTCCTTCAGTTCCAATCATGTTTGATCTGGTAGGAGCAAAGCCCTCAGCCAGAGAAACAGAAGACGGAAAAACACTGATCCTTCCTATTGAAAAGTATGGTATAAAATTGCTTTCTCTTGGATTTTTTGCAGATCCTGATCAACCGGTTCCATGGAGGGGACCAATGGCTTCAAATGCTATTAAGCAATTATTTAATGATGCTGACTGGGGAGAGCTTGATTATCTTATTGTTGATCTTCCACCAGGGACAGGGGATATACATATAACTATCACGCAGAGTTTCCCTATTGCAGGAGCTATCATTGTCACCACCCCTCAACAAGTTGCCCTCGCAGACACCCGAAAAGGTTTGGCGATGTTTAAAATGCCCAGTATCAATGTCCCAATATTAGGAGTCGTGGAAAACATGGCCTACTTTACACCAGAAGAATTGCCAAATAACAAGTATTACTTGTTTGGTAAAGATGGCGGCAAACAACTGGCAGCCTCTTTCGACGTACCTTTTTTAGGAGAGATACCAATCGTTCAGGGTATTGCAGAAGCAGGAGACAGTGGTTCTCCCATAGCATTGGATGCATCAGATATCATTAGCAAAACCTTTTCTCAAATAGCCGGACGGGTAGCTCAGCAGATCGCAATCAGTAACGCATCTCATAATTGATAAAAATTACGTATTTTTATACTTTAATATACAACCAATGAATTTAACAGAACAAGTAGAGCAGGCACTAGAGAGCATACGTCCATACTTAATTGCAGATGGGGGTGATGTTGCTATAGAAGAAATCACAGAGGATAATGTAGTTAAATTGAAACTGTTGGGTAACTGCGGTTCTTGCAAAATGAGTTTCATGACGATGAAAGCCGGCATTGAGCAAGCAATTATGAAATCAGTTCCGCAAATCAAATCTGTAGTAGCAGTCAATTTGGCTGAGCCGGTTTAATTTAACACAATTTAACTAGTCGTGTTGTTATATAGCGGTAAATTTGTATATGAAGTACCCATTAACCATCATATTGCTTCTTTTCTTTTCATCAGTTTTTGCACAACAAATCCCTGAAAAGAAACTTATCCAATTCTCCGGGATCATAACCGATGTAGATAGCAATTCTGTGGTACCCTATGTTACGGTAACAAATTTAAGTAACAAAGACCAGAGGTACGCTGCAAACTACAAGGGCTTTTTCTCATTTATTGCTCATCCTGGTGATACCATTTTATATACTGCAGTTGGCTACAGAGACTTATTACTTCCAATACCATCAGATATCACAGACACTAAATACACGGCCTTAGTAAAGCTTAAATCTGAGATTGTGAACTTACCAACAGTAAGGGTATATCCCTGGGCTACAGTGGAAGATTTTACAAGAGACTTCATGACTATGAAAATAGCCGATGATGATTATTTGATTGCAGTTAAAAATCTATCAAGAGAAAGCATTTCCGCGTTAATGATGACCCTCCCGAGAGATGGTGGGGAGATTCAAAGTGCCAACTTCAGACTTAATCACTGGAATTCTTTAAATAAGAACATGGTGCAATCCAATCCTTTACTTAACCCTTTTGCCTGGGGTAAGTTGTTGGAATCTATTACCAAAGGAGATAAAAGCCGAACTTCTTCAAATTAACGTTTCTTCCGCTGGTTGGGAAACCGCATCTTATAATCTGTGTTAATATTTCCTTTTGAAATGTTTTCTAACTTACTCTGCAACATTCTTTTACGCAACAGGCCAAGTTTATCGGTAAACAATGTACCCTGAATGTGATCGTACTCATGTTGGATGATGCGTGCGGGCATTCCTGTAACGGTTTCTTCATGTACCTGCCAATTCTCATCGTAATATCTAATCGTTACGTTCGGTTTACGCATCACATCTTCTCTCACGTCGGGAATACTTAGACAACCTTCATTAAAAGCCCAAGGCTCTCCCGTTTCTTCTAAAATCTCTGCGTTAACAAATACCTTTCTATAACGCTCCTTGTCCTCAGTACCAGTATCAACAATGAAAAGGCGGATAGGCAAGCCAACTTGAGGCGCAGCTAACCCTACTCCGCTAGCATTGTTCATCGTATCAAACATGTTGATTATCAACTGCTGCAAATCCGGATAACTTTCATCAATTGGAGTGCATACCTTTTTAAGTACTGGATCTCCATATGCTACAATGGGTAACTTCATGGTACAAAGGTATAAATATTACACTGAAGGATAAAAAGTTAAGGAGCTCAAATTGCGCTCGTCAAGTATTTCTGCACCAATTGAAGCGGTATCAGCTGTCGTGACTGCCTGTATTTTCTTAAAAACAGTTTCTAAGTCATCAATCCGATCGTATTCCAATAGGCTTTTGGCCATAGAAATGATCAGCCCGATCCTGTTTTCCTCGCCTAAGGCAATTTGCCCGATAAATTTGTTTTTAGCTTTCTGGAGCTGAATTTCCGTTAATGGGTGCTCTCTGAGTTTTTTAAACTCTTTATTGATCAAAGATAACGCCTTATCCACCTTCTCAACGTCAGTGCCAAAGTATAGAGTGAATATACCTGTATCTGTCAGGGGACTATAACCAGATTCTATAGTATAGGCAATGCCGTGCTTTTCTCTTATCTGAAGATTCAATACCGAACTCATCCCTGTGCCCCCAAAATGGTTATTCAACAATAGCAAACCGGTTTTATAAGGGTCATGAAGAGAATAAGCCTGGCAACCCAGTACGGTGTGGGCCTGTGATATAGGTTTAACCTGCGAATTTGTAAAGACCGGCTGCTTTTTAGGGATCAGGCGTTGCTCTTTATACGGATTCTCCTTGATATCAGCATAGTGCCTGGTGCCTATCCTTACCAATTGGGAGAGCGAATAATTGCCGATCACGGCGATAACAATTTTGTCAGTATGGTAATTTTCCGCAATAAATTTAAGGATGTCTGCCCTCTGTAAAGAGGTGACAGACTCAGCGGATCCAAGAATATTTCTACCCATCGGATGGCTCGCAAAAACTAGATCCTCAAAATCATCATATATCGCTTCCTCCGGTTGATCCTGATAAGAAGCAATTTCATCTAAAATTACACCTTTCTCTTTTTCCATTTCTTCTTCCGGAAAGGTAGAATGAAAAACGATATCATTAAATAGTTCCAGGGTCCTGTCCAAATAAGGGTTTAGAAAACTAGCATGAATGCAGGTATATTCTTTCGTGGTATAAGCATTGAGATCTGCACCAACACTTTCCAGGCGATTTAGAATTTGGTTTGTGTTTCTCTTTTCAGTTCGTTTGAAGATGAGGTGTTCTATAAAATGTGCCAGCCCTGATTGGTTTTCCTCTTCGTCCCGTGAACCACTATTGATGATAATGCAAGAATGGGAAATTGTTGAAGCAGAGGGGACATGAAGCAAGCGAATCCCATTAGGTAAAGTATGAACATTGTATTCCATCGATGTACAAATGTACGGAGAAATGTTCTATTCCACCTTTAGCCATCCTGTCAATTTGACAATGTAATGGGTTTTGGAATAACCATTGCTACCCTCGTTACGTACTTAAATCAGTTAAAAATATGAGCATAGAAGAAAAAGGAAGTATTTCCATTCACACAGAGAATATTTTCCCGATCATCAAGAAATTCCTGTATTCAGACAATGAGATCTTTTTAAGAGAGCTTGTTTCAAATGCCGTAGATGCGGTACAAAAAATCAAAAGACTAGCGGCGCTTGGACAATATAACGGCGAACTAGGAAATCCTTTAGTAGAGGTTTCAGTTGATAAAGAGGCGAAAACCATCACTATTACCGACAATGGTTTAGGGATGACTGCTGAGGAAATTAAGAAGTACATCAATCAGGTTGCATTCTCCGGTGCAAGCGAATTTGTTGAGAAATTTAAGGATGCTAAAGATGCTAATGAGATCATTGGTAAGTTTGGCCTTGGTTTTTATTCTGCATTCATGGTTGCAGACTTAGTTGAGATCCAAACTTTGTCTTACCAGGAAGGCGCAGAGCCAGCCCGTTGGGTATGTGACGGAAGTACCGAGTTTGAGATTTCAGCAGGGAATAGAACCACACGTGGTTCACAGATTATCTTACATATAAATGCAGAGTCAGAAGAGTTCCTTGACAATAGCAAATTAGAAGGCATTCTAGACAAGTACGGGAAGTTCCTACCTGTTCCAATTAAGTTCGGTACAAAAACCGAATCAGAGCCAGATGGTGAAGACGAAGAAGGCAAGCCGAAGACTAAGAGCGTTGAAGTTGATAATATCATTAATACAACCAACCCGATTTGGACAAAGGCACCTGCAGAATTGTCAGACGAGGACTACCTTTCTTTTTACAAACAACTTTATCCTTTCTCAGAAGATCCTTTATTCTGGATCCATCTCAATGTTGATTATCCATTTAATCTAACGGGTGTTTTATACTTCCCTAAGGTGAAGAATGACTTCGATATGCAACGCAACAAGATCAAGTTGTTCTCCCGCCAGGTATTTATTACTGATGAAGTAAAAGATATCGTTCCTGAGTTCCTGATGCTCCTTCACGGGGTGATTGACTCGCCGGACATTCCTTTAAACGTTTCGAGAAGCTTTTTGCAGGCTGATAGCAACGTGAAAAAAATCAATAGTTACATCACTAAAAAAGTAGCTGATAAATTACAAGAATTGTTCAACAAAGACCGTAAGGGCTTTGAAGAGAAGTGGAGCGATATTGGCCTATTCGTAAAGTATGGAATGGTTAGTGAAGACAAGTTCAATGATAAAGCGAAAGATTTTGCTTTGTTAACCAATACCAAAGAAGAGTTGTTCACTTTAACCGAATACCATGATAAGGTTAAGGATTTCCAAACAGACAAAAACGGACAAGTAGTTTATATCTATTCCAATGACCCTGCAAAACAGGATAGTTTCATTCAGTCTGCCAATAAAATGGGATATGATGTCTTATTGATGAATTCACCTATTGACAATCATTTTGTACAACATCTGGAACAGAAGCTGGATAAGACATCACTGAAGCGTGTAGATTCAAGCGTCGGCAGCAAGCTAATTGACAAAGACGATCACGTAGAGTCAGTTTTAACTGAAGACCAGGCTAAGGCTGTAAAAGAGGTATTTGAGAAGGCAATTGTTAAACCTGGATATACTGTTGAAGTGGTTGGATTGAATCCTGAGGAATTACCTGTAACAGTAACCATGGACGAATTCATGAGACGAATGAAAGACATGGCGGCCATGGGTGGCGGAATGGGTTTTTATGGAAATATGCCAGACAGTTATAAAGTAGCGATCAATGGTAATCATAAATTGGTTAGCAAAATTCTTGCTTCAGATAATGAAGAAACTAAAGGATTGTTAGCAAAACAAGCAATTGATTTAGCATTGTTGGCTCAAGGTATGTTGACAGGGGCAGAATTGACTGCTTTTGTTAGCCGAAGTGTGGAGCTTATCTAAGCGGTACAGGCATACTTAACGCACATATGGTCAGAAAAAAGAGAGGATAGTTCCTCTCTTTTTTTGTAAGCGATATTTTATAACTTAATTAATAGTAGATATTAACTTAAAACAAGTTACATTGCGAAACCCAATATAAATTTAACCCTCAAGAACGCCCTCATGATAAACCTTTTAGATCCGATTAATGTTGCTATTTGCGAACTTTTATTAGGTAACGCGAAGATGACGATGAAAGAATTAGGGAAGCAAATCTTTTTATCGGAGGAAGCAACTAGACATCATGTCAAAAAGCTAAAAGATGACGGCTATATTCTCGGCTACCATGCAACATTAAATAAAGCTAAGTTTGCTCAGGTGGTATTGATGTACTATTATATCAAACTTCTAAGCAACGCGGGAGACAATATTATACTTTTCATGGATAAGTCCAAGGAAACACCGCAGATAACGAATTGTCAACATGTCGCGGCAGATGGGTACGACTTCATAGTAACAGTAGAGTCTCTCAGCCTTTTGGAAAACAATCGAATCATAGACCTCGGGCTCTGTCAGTATTTTGATATTTATTCGATTTCAAGTGCCGTAGTACTAAGCGAAACACGAGCGAAGAACATCACAAGTTTGGCTTCGCATATCAAAGGCTGAAAATAAGTAAATTTCTTGTAGCGTTTCTTTAGGTTCTCTCGTATACAATCTCAAAGTGTTAATGGCCATTAACCTATTGTTTGATTGAATTGAAATCGTTTACTAAAGAAAGAATAATGAAATTTAAATCCCTTATTGCAGCACTTGCAATCACCACACTTTTAGGATCTTGTATGAAAGATGATGACATACAACCTCAACAACCTGTATCAGGATTGAGCATTGTACAAGCTTCACCAACAACAGAAAGCCTTGATGTTTATGTTGACAATACCAGAGCAGTGTTCGACCTTGCTTATGCTAAGAAAGTTGATTACCTGAATTTATTTCCTGGAAACAGGAGGTTGTCAATTACTAAAAAGGGAAGTCAGACCAGTCTGCTTGCAGAGCAGTTTACACTTAAAGACTACATTGGATATACCCTGTTCATTATAGACAAGTTAGAAACTGTAAAGTTTTTGTTCCTGGAAGATGACCTCTCACAGCCAGCTGCAAGTAAAGCTAAGGTTAGATTTGTAAACTTAAGCGCAGACGCTCAAGCACTTAATCTTTCCATCTCTGGTAAAGAAACTGACCTTGTAACGAATAAACTGTTTAAAGAGTACAGTACCTTTGTTGAAATTGATGCGGCAGAAAAAGTCACCTTCAACGTAAAAGACAAAACAACCGGAGACCTGGTATCGAGTATTGCTGATATAAAAGTCGAAGCTGGCGGAATTTACACCGTTTGGGTAAAAGGGTTAAAATCTGCTACAGATGATAAAAAGTTAGGCGTAGCTGTTTTTCAGCATAAATAAATTCTTAATACCGCGAATGCTCAAGCTTGAAGACGCCATCACCGGCTGTCAGCAAAATAAGAATAAGGCGAAAGAAACGATTTACAAATCGTTTTACGGCTACCTTATGGGCGTAATAATCCGGTATGTCAATGATAGGAATGACGCAGAAGAACTAGTGAACGATTGCTTTGTTAAAATCTTTAAGAACATCGCAACGTTCACTTTTCCTCAAAATCCAGAAGAGCTTCCAAAGGCATTTAAAGGATGGATTGCTAAAATCTCTTCCAGAACAGCGATCGACTTTCTGCGCACGAAAAAAACAAAGGTTTATGTTGATGACCTTGATGACCATCAGCATCCGGTTACAGAAGTTAACGTGATCTCAAAATTAAATGTACAAGACATACTGGCTTTGCTGGACGCTCTTCCTGAAACACAACGGATTATTTTTAATATGTATGAAATAGAAGGTTTTTCTCATGATGAAATCTCTAAGATGTTAGCTATATCTGGCAGTTCAAGCAGAGTTTATTTGACACGCGCAAAAAATAAGTTAAGAACATTATACTCAAAATCATTAATTCAATCGTATGCCAATTAAACGTTTGAAATCTTCCACGGAAGAAGAACTGATTACTCATATTAAGAATAGCATGGCTATTCATGAGGAGGAGTATGCGCCTGGGGCATGGGAAAAATTCAATCAAAAGGATAAGAAGCGCTCCGGAATAATATATTGGATAGGAGGGTTAAGCAGTGCTGCGGCGCTTTTGCTTATTGGTTTTGGCTTATTTTTATTTCAACCTGGAAAAATTAATAATACCGTCGCTAATCAAAGCATAATTAATAAACCGGCTTCAATTGAAAGGTCAGATCCTAACAAAGATAAAGAAAGCTTAACAAACGGACATACCGTATCAGCACAGGTTGAAGAAGGTAAAAGTGATAAAATTGCTCTTAGCCCTACTGTTATTTCTAACTCGGACCCGGTCTTTGCTGCGGAAGAGTCGCTGGCAGCTAATTTAAACGCGACGATCAGTCCAACGTTACCAGCAACAGACAACTCCCAACAACATAATTCTGTTGCCGTTACTACGCCAGATCAACCTGTCAGACCGGAGAAAAAACCGCTTACAGTCGAAGAGTTTCTAGCTAAAGAAAACCAACGAATTGCGGCTACACAACAGAAAACAAACAATCAAGCGACCAATAATAAATGGGACCTTGGCCTTGTCGTGGCGCCATCTATAGGTAACAATGATAAGCTAAACATGGGTTATGGTGTAAGCATGGCTTACAATTTAAATAATAAGGTTTCTCTGGGCTCAGGACTTTCTTATAATGAGATGGGAGCTTCCAAACAGATAGTAGGCAATAACGCTCCAAACAGCCCTTCTTCAAATGCGTTGGTTAGCGATAGTAAAAGCCTCCAATCTATAAATACGCATGTTACTGGCATAGATATCCCGCTTGAAATCCGCTACAATTTGAGTAGTCGCTTTTATGCAAATGTTGGCGTGTCCGCGTTTGCGGTAATCAATCAACAGCAAAACAATGTTTACCTGCAGGGCACAGTTGTTCAACGCTCAGCACTAGATTTTGCCGGCGATCTGCAGCCTCAATCGTTCCTGGTAACTGAAAAGGTCTCGGAAAAGGCACCGGAAACGATAGCCCCTGATAGTAAACTTATTGGATTTTATAACTTCTCATTTGGATACAAGCAGCGGATATTTAAGGATAAGTCAATCGGTATTGAGCCCTTTATGAAGGTTCCGATGAAGAACGTTACAAAAGAAAACCTGCGCCTTCTAGGCACAGGTCTTAAGATTAAGTTTGACTTCTAGCTATTTCGAGATTCCCTCTAACGCAAATAAGAAGGCATAGTTCAGTGCGATATCTTTCAGATAGTCAAATCGCCCGGAAGCGCCGCCATGACCAAAATCCATATCTGTTTTTAGGAGTAGTATGTTTTTATCAGTCTTAGTTGCCCTTAGCTTTGCCACCCACTTCGCCGGTTCAAAATATTGGACCTGACTGTCATGGAGTCCTGTGGTAACTAACATGTTTGGGTAAGCCTTTTTCTGGATGTTCTCATAAGGCGAGTAGCTTTTCATATAGCTGTAAGCATCTTTATTCTTTGGATTTCCCCACTCGTCGAACTCGTTTGTTGTCAAAGGAATACTTTCATCGAGCATCGTATTCACGACATCTACAAAAGGAACCTGTGCGATAATTCCGTTCCAAAGATCTGGAGCAAGATTGATTACCGCCCCCATTAACAACCCACCTGCACTTCCGCCCTGGGC
This sequence comes from Pedobacter sp., assembly GCF_037719805.1. Classification (GTDB taxonomy): domain Bacteria; phylum Bacteroidota; class Bacteroidia; order Sphingobacteriales; family Sphingobacteriaceae; genus Pedobacter. The sequence goes on from NZ_JBBJLZ010000001.1 coordinate 403,929, forward strand.
ATACAGATGCCCCTTCGAAGTGAACTTCTCAGAAATCAGGAAGTTCCCACAATCAATGAAGTCATTAAAGGTGTTCATCTTTTTCATTAACTTCCCATCGTCATACCAATAACGGCCCATCTCTTGTCCACCACGGATATGTGCCAATGCATAGACAAATCCTCTATCCAGTAAGCTTAAGTTGTTGCCCGAGAAGCCTGCGTCCATAGTGGCGCCGTAAGATCCATAGCCATACAAAAGCAGTGGTGCCGAGCCGTCCTTCTTAAGCCCTTTTTTATAGACTAGTGAGATCGGTACCTTAGTTCCATCTTTGGCCGTCGCATATACGCGTTCTGTAACATAATCTTCTTTGTTATAACCGCCTACAACTTCCTGTTCCTTCATCAATGTCTTCGTTTTAGTCTGCATGTTATAATCATACACCGAATTTGGAGTCGTCATTGACGTATAGATATATCTCAGGATCTTTAAATTATATTCCGGATTACCACCGTTTCTTGCGGTATAAGTAGGCTCGCCAAAATCCAGGTAATGCTCATCAGCGCTCGTCAAACTCTTAACCCGAAGCTGTGATAAACCGTTTTTACGCTCAGATAAAACAATAAAGTCCTTGTATTCGTCAACACCACTTAATAAGACGTCTTTCCGATTCGGAATCACTTCTTTCCAGTTTTCTCTTCCCGGCTTATCCAGTGGCGTCTCCATCATCCTGAAGTTTTGAGCGTTCCAGTTCGTTACAATGAGAAACTTATCGTCCAAAGCCACGACATCATATTTCATGTCTTTTGCCCTTGGGGTAAAAACTTTAAAGGAACTTTCTGGTTGGCTCGCAGGGATCATACGAATCTCATCAGACATTGTGGCTGATGAGTAAATAAATATAAACTTACCTGATTTCACTTTTGCCACGCCGATATAGTTTGACTTGTCCTTCTCCTCATAAACAACGGTGTCACTCAAAGCAGGCAAACCCAGAATGTGTTTCTTAATTTTTTCACTCAACAACGTCTCCGCGTTTTTCGAAGTATAAAACATCGACTTGTTGTCAGCCGCCCACACCGCGTAGCCTTCTGTATTAGTCACGGCATCTTTGTAGATTTCTCCGGTTTCCAGATTTTTAATATGTAATATATACTGCCTGCGCGATACCTCATCTACTCCATAAGCCATCAATTTGTTATCAGGACTCACGCTAAAGCCTGAAACGGAATAATAAGGGTGACCTTTTGCCATCTCGTCCACATCCATTAAGACTTCTTCAGTAGCTTCAAGACTACCCTTCTTCCTGCAATATTTATAATACTGTTTACCGTCTTCAGTCCTCCTATAATAGTAGTAGCCGTTATCCAACACCGGTACGGATTCATCCTTCTCCTTCACCCGTCCTTTAAGTTCTTTAAATAAATCTTCTCTAAATGCTTTTGAACCACTCATCATTGTATCCAGATATTTATTCTCAGCGTTCAGGTAGTCAACAACTTTAGAACTGTCAGGTCCTTTCTTGAAGTAATCGATCATCCAGTAATAATTGTCTACCACCGTATCTCCATGGAGGATACGCGTTTTCGGTTTGATTTCTGCTACGGGAGGTGTAGCTGCGGGCCATTTATAAGTTTCCATTTTATTATCTTTGTTAGTACAGGACAGTGCTGTTGTGATCAGCAGCACTGCGGGGAGAATTCTCTTCATATCTGTAAGGCTTAGAGGTTGGTCGGTGCAAATTAAAATTTATTCGTTTACAAACCTCACATTATTAAAGAATTAAGTATGCAACAACCATTTGATATTACATTAGCAAATATAGATTATGCAGTTTTCCCAGAGGGAAATGACGTTTATGTAATCTTTAAGGAAGGGAAAGAATACGTTTCCATTCAAAAAGATACTGATCTCCAATGGATAAAGCTGGATGCAGAAACAGGAACCCCGATCTTTGAAACTGATGAGGAAATCAATAACATCGGACGGGAAATACTTGCCTATGTGCCTGAAGAGGAAGACGAAGAGGAGCTTGATGAAGAAGAGGAAGATTAACCTGCCCAACTGTCTCTATCTAAACTTCTGTAATGTATTGCTTCTGCCAAATGCTCAAGCTCAATAACGTCACTTTCTGCGAGATCAGCAATTGTGCGGGATACTTTTAAGATCCTGTCATAAGCCCTTGCAGAAAGCCCCAGTCTTTCCATCGCCTTCTTAATTAGTGCTTGCCCACTGGCATCTATCTTGCAAATCTGGCGTACCATATTTGGACTCATCTGTGAATTATAATGCAGGGTCGAATCGTTTTTAAATCGGAGGTCCTGTATATCTCTAGCTTTTATAACCCGGGTACGAATCACCTCACTTTTTTCAGCCGCAGAAAGGGAAATTAACTCATTGAAGTTTACAGGAGTTACCTCCACATGCAAATCTATTCGGTCCAGCAATGGTCCGGAGATCTTTCCAAGGTATTTCTGCACAACACCGGGAGCGCAAGTGCATTCCTTCTCCGGGTGGTTGTAGAATCCACATGGGCATGGATTCATTGAAGCGATAAGCATAAAACTTGCCGGATATTCCACACTCATTTTCGATCTGGAGATCACAATGGTCCGTTCTTCCAATGGCTGTCTCATTACTTCCAAAACACTTCTTTTAAATTCAGGAAGCTCATCTAAAAACAATACACCGTTATGTGCCAAAGAGATCTCTCCAGGTTGCGGGTTTGAACCGCCACCCACAAGTGCCATATCTGAAATTGTATGGTGAGGACTTCGATATGGCCGTTCCGTCATCAGTGCATCCGAAGCACTAAGCTTTCCGGCGACGGAATGTATCTTTGTAGTCTCTAGCGCTTCCTGTAAATTTAGTGGCGGCAAAATGCTTGGCAAACGCTTCGCCAGCATGGTTTTTCCTGAACCTGGGGGCCCAATCAATATTACGTTATGCCCGCCTGCTGCGGCGATTTCCAATGCACGTTTGATGTTCTCCTGTCCCTTAACGTCAGAGAAGTCATGATCATAACAGTTTACTTTTGTGAAAAACTCATCCCTCGCCTTCACCACCACAGGCATATGTACTTCTGTCTTCGTAAAAAATGAGATTACATCTTTGAGGTTTTTCATCCCATAAACCAGCAACTCATTCACTATAGCAGCTTCGCGTGAATTATCTAGGGGTAAGATGAAGCCTTTGAAGGATGCCGCCCTCGCTTGAATAGCAATAGGTAAGGCTCCTTTTATAGATTGTAAACCGCCATCCAGAGACAGTTCGCCCATTATGAAGTACTTATCCAGTTCATCGCTTTCGATTTGTCCCGAAGCTGCCAGAATAGCTATAGCAATTGGCAGGTCATACGACGAGCCCTCTTTACGGATATCTGCCGGAGCCAGATTGATCACGATCTTCTGCCTGGGCATTTTAAGCCCGGCGCTTTGAACGGCGCTCTCAATACGCCTCAAACTTTCTCTGATAGCGTTGTCCGGCAACCCAACAATATGGTATCTATTTCCTGTGCCAATGCTAACTTCAACCGTTATGGTTAATGCATTAACGCCGAACACAGCACTTCCATAAGTCTTTACAAGCATAGCGCAGGTTGATTTACCTGTCAACTAACCTCTATAACTAAAAACTGATGTGGTTAAAAAAGAAGGTTTATTTTGAACGACCGGCTACATTCTGCCCTGAGGCATTTTCGGCATGTTTTTCATCATCTTTGCAGCTGCAGCAGGGTTAGAAAACTGCTTCATTACCTTGCGCATATCTTCAAATTGCTTAATCAGTTTAGTAACCTCTTCGATTTTTGTGCCTGATCCTTTGGCAATACGTAGCCTTCTGCTTTGCTGGATGCTGTCAGGGTTTTCACGCTCGTATTTCGTCATCGATTGAATAACTGCTTCTACGCTTTTAAAAGCATCATCTTCAATGTCAACGTTTTTCATCATTTTACTCACTCCAGGAATCATACCCATCAAATCCTTCATGTTACCCATCTTCTTGATCTGCTGAATCTGGTTGTAAAAGTCATTGAAGTCAAACTTATTCTTACGAATCTTTTTCTGAAGCTCAGCAGATTCTTTCTCGTCGAACTGCATCTGAGCACGTTCAACCAGGGAAACTACGTCACCCATACCTAAAATACGGGAAGCCATACGTTCAGGATAGAATACATCAAGGGCTTCCATCTTTTCACCTGTACCGATAAACTTGATGGGCTTGTTAACAACAGATTTGATTGATAATGCTGCACCACCACGGGTATCACCATCTAATTTGGTCAATACAACCCCAGTAAAGTCCAGTCTGTCGTTGAACACTTTAGCTGTATTCACCGCATCCTGACCAGTCATCGCATCTACAACAAATAAGATTTCATGAGGCTTAGTGCTTGCTTTAACAGCAGCGATCTCGTCCATCATTTGCTCATCTATTGCTAAACGACCGGCGGTATCTATAATGATAACATTTGCATTTTGCTTCTTACCTTCAGCAATACCTTCCATTGCAATGGCAACAGGATCTTTCGATTCGATATTTGCATAAACAGGAACACCAATCTGCCCACCAAGGATCTGAAGCTGATCTACTGCAGCCGGACGATATACGTCACCTGCCACCAACAAAGGCTTCTTACCTTTCCCCTTCAGGTAGTGCGCAAGCTTTCCGGTAAAAGTGGTTTTACCAGCACCGTTCAGTCCCGCAATTAAAATGATCGTTGGATTGTTTTTCAGATCAAGTTCTGTAACCTCACCACCCATTAAAGCGGTAAGTTCATCGTTCATTACTTTGGTAAGCAACTGACCAGGAGAAACCGCCGTCAAAACATTTTGACCTAAGGCTTTTTCTTTTACATCGTCAGTAAAGGTCTTTGCTGTTTTATAATTCACATCGGCATCAAGCAATGCTTTACGAATTTCTTTCATGGTTTCCGCCACGTTGATTTCCGTAATACTGCCTTGTCCCTTTAAAACTTTAAATGCACGGTCTAGTTTATCCTGTAAATTATCAAACATCTTCTTTAATGCTTAGTGTAAAAAATGGTGAGTCCCAAAGTTATTAATTTTGTGGGTAAACAGAAGGTAAAAATATTATACAATTTTGGTGTTTTTACCTGGGGAAGGTAAAGCCAAATCCAATGGAAAGGTTCTGTCGCGCTTGTATTTCTTTATCTGCATCCTTATCAAATAAGGCTGTACCAGTTAAACTCGCATTCATAAATCTATTGATCTTCGAAGTCAATCGTACATCCATACTGTGATCCACATGGTCCAATGGGCGATCGTAAGGAATGAACATATTGTACCTGAAGTAAAGACCAACGTTAGTAAAAATCTGTTTGTCAAACTGACTAGTTACCTGGAAAGCGAGCTCATTCCTAAATTTTTTATTTTTGCTTCTATCTACACCGAAATACCCTCTATTATATTTTTCGTTATAAACGGTTGTGTCTGTAATGAAGGTTTGTTTTGCTGTTCCAGTACCAAATCTCGTAGAAAAATAGTTGGTTGGCTTATATTCAAAACCGATCGACTCTGTCAAATAGCCTGGAGCCATAAATTTAGAGATCAAAAATTGTTGTTCTGTATTGTCAATCCTTTCATAGGCAAAGCCTCTGTCAAACTGAGATTCGAATGTTACTGCACCATAAAAAAACCAGCTTTTTGAAAATTGCAAGTTGGCCTTATTGTCCCAGAATATCCTGTCTTTGGTCTTCTTTTGTAACTGATCCTTATTTTTTACCTTGCCATATTCTAACCTGATCTCACTCGTGTAGCTATAACTCTCCTTGCTATAAATCGTTCTGTAGTTCAGCAATCCGCCAATGGCAATGTTGTTAACTCCTCCACCTTTCCAATTCTTGGAATACTGACCCTGGTTTAAGTCGATACCAATGTTTGTTACCGTCTTCCAGTAGTTGATCTTTTCCGATAAAACAAGTGGTGCAATAGGAGTAGGCTTGTATTGGATAGTTCCTGTTCTGGCAGGCAAAGGACTGCGTTTTAACTTGATTTCCAACCCTTTAGTGTTGATCGGAATCGTATCTATCTCCTGAGCTATGGCACCAGTAGACACAATAAATAACAATAAGAGGCAGATATTAAAACGCTTCATTAGTACAAAGAAAAACAAAAATGTGACTTTATGAAACTTTAATTTAGCTTTTTATTAAAACTCCTTGACAATAACCTTCGGAAGTGGCTGTAGCCTAAACGCGGCCGGATTCCGCTTATAGCTCGCGTAACTATTCCTTAAAAACACTACAAACGCATATTCCGAAGCAGTTAGCACAAAATCGTATGTCGGTCGATACTGCTCCATAAAATCTATTGTCACTGAATCAGATAACTGTAAAATCGTCTTGACATAGTCAGGTCTAAACCGGTAATCAATGATCGACTCTCTATAATCTCGCTCCAGGATCTTTTGAAGATGGCGGGCGTTCTTTCCTTCCCGGCTCAACAAATTATAGATCGCATCGATTCCCAATCCGGCTCCTGTCGGGCCAACGCTAAGCAGGTTCTTAGAACTGCCTCTGTCCAGTTTATATTTGTATTCTTTCAACCGTTGCTGGTATTGCTCTTGAGGACTAAGCTTTTTACCTGTTATGGAAACTTCCTGGAGGTTTATACCTAACGATTTCAATTGGAAATAGATTGCCTGAGCGCCTTTTAATACAACGGTATCTACTGCATAACCCTGTAACACGGCAAACAACGTATCCCCAGGTGCCGCAGAAATACGGAATTCGCCTTTCGAAGTGTTGTAAATGCCCTCGTCTTTTTTGGAATTATAGATGTACACTTTAGCCAGCCGAAGCTTGGAATCTTTATCAATCACAAAACCCTGCACCGTGCCGGTTTGTGCAGAAAGCTTAAAGATCATAAAAGAAAAGAAAAACAGCAGGCAATAGAATCTCATAGGATCACAAAGCTACAAGTTAACTAAATGCTGCGACCGCACATTAACATTATTTAACTAATATTAATGTTTGCCCGATTTTAATGGCATTATCAATAATGTTGTTTAACGATTTAAGCGCTTCGATGCTGATATTGAACCTTTTAGAAACATTATATAACGTGTCACCTTGCTTCACCACATATGTCTTGTCTGCTGGGATTGTTTGAGTCGAAGGCGTAGTCGTGTCTGTGATTGGTACAACAATCTTCATAGGATTAATTGCCGTGGTATCCGTCACTTTCAATACCTGCTTTGATGGCGGCGTTTCAACAGGCGTAAACTTTTTATACTCTTTTGGCATGTTGGCATTGATTTCAGCGAATACCTTGTCTTCACGCTTCAATTTTTCTGTTTCAGATTCCGATTGGTCATACTGGTACAACTCGTATTTGTCAATGATGTTAATCAGCATGTCCGGATATTTTGGGTTTGTCGCATAACCAGCCTGCTTTAAACCTCTCGCCCAGCTTTTATAATCGTTCTTATCCAGCTCAAAAAGAAAGCTGTATCGTTTTCTTTTTAAAAACTCAGAGTGATCCTTAAATGATTCTCTGGCATCTTTATATACTCTGAAACAATCGTTCGCTTGATCATCATCCTTAAAATAGCCCTTTCCCTTCCAATCAGATGTGCATTTTATTCCAAAATGATTATTCGCGAAACGGGCCAGACTGCTATTGCCGCTTCCCGATTCAATGATCCCTTGCGCCAATGTTATACTAGCTGGGATTCCATAGCCGTTCATCTCTTCGATTGCGACACCTTTGAATTCGTCAATATAGGAGAGTGTTGTACGAGATTTATAGTCGGGATTTGCTTTTGTAGCAGCCTTTTCAATTTGCTTGTTGTTTTTACTGTATTTCCTGGTTGAGCATGCGCTCAAAATCAGCATCATAAAAACGAAGGGAAGTATAATTCTAGTCATCAAGTTACTTTTTTCTAATAATAAATAGCCCATCTCTTACCGGAAGAATGATCTTTTCTACCCTGCTGTCATTAGCAACTTTGTCATTAAAGGCGCTAATATTTTTGGTGTCTTTATCTTGTGCATTATCCAATATTTTCCCGCTCCAAAGCACATTGTCTACAATGATAACGCCTCCGGGTCTCACCCTGTCGAAGACTACATCGTAATAAGTGCCATTATTTTTTTTATCTGCGTCAATAAAAACGAGGTCAAAAGTTTCTTCTAAATCAACAAGGCTTTGGGTAGCATCACCAATAATGTATTTGATTTGATCATTGAATGCGGAGGCAGCAAAATTCTTACGAACCATATCTTCTAGCTCTTCATTAATATCAAGCGTATATAGCACGCCATCTTTCGCTAATCCTTCTGCGAGACAGAGGGTGGCATAACCTGTAAAAGTGCCAATCTCTAATATTCTGGAAGGACTAAGCATTTTGCTTAGCAGACTTAATACCCGTCCCTGATAGTGCCCCGACAACATTCTGGGCATTAGCACCTTTAAATATGTTTCCCTGTTTATTTTTTGAAGGAGCTCAGATTCCGGTTCGCAATAATTTAAGAGAAGCTGTTGGAGATTGTCATCTATCATGTTTTCTTTCTAAAGGGCGCACTCCATTAACGGGGCTGTTCCATAAAATATTGCAGAATGATGGTTGCCGCAATCGTATCCACCCGTTCTTTATTCTGGCGGTCCTGTTTTTTAAGGCCGCTTTGCATCACCGTCCTTTGCGCTAAAACGGAAGTATAGCGCTCGTCGATCCAGTATTGTGGAATTTCCGGGTAAGTCCTTCTTAGTGTTCTTGCGAAGCCTTTAACATGCTGCGCAGAATCGGATGGACTACCGTCCATTTGCTTTGGGTCACCAAATACGAAGGCCTCCACTGGCTCCGTTGCCATATACTTGTTTAAGTATTCCAGGATATCTTTAGGATGCACGGTATCAAGTCCTGTCGCAATGATTTGAAAAGGGTCGGTGACGGCAAGGCCGATACGTTTAGTTCCATAATCAAAAGCAAGTATTCTAGGCATGTTTAAAGGCGTTCTGAGCAAATGCATTTTAGTTGCAGTGGCTTCAAAGATAGGGAATATATGCAAATCAGAACTTCTTTAGTCTCCACATGCTGGACTCTAGCTAAAAGTAATTTCTAGCCTCATTTAGTCCGCCTTGGTACCCCCTTGACTCTGCTTGAGCGGTAGCAAGGGGGTACCAAGGCGGTATCAATGCGGTACCAAGGCGGAACCAACCCAAGCGCAGTGCAGCTTGTCCTATACTGAAATAAGTCATAAAATGTGCCCGCATTCGATTTTGTGTAAATTTTAGTATTTTGCACCAAATGCAATTCAAGAACATAGTAGGACAAGACCACATCAAGCAACAGCTGCTGCAAACGGTTGCGGATAACCGCATTAGTCATGCCCAGTTATTTTTGTCCTGCGATGGAAGTGGGGCATTGCCGCTGGCAATTGCCTATGCCCAGTACATCAATTGTCTGGATAAACAGGCCGATGACAGTTGTGGTGTCTGTTCCTCTTGCAGAAAATATGAGCGTTATATCCATCCGGACCTTCATTTCTCTTATCCATTCTTCGCTTCGAAAGATGTCAAGACGGCGGTAGATGTACTGGAAGAATGGAGAAGTTTACTATTGGAAGATCCTTACATCGATTTGGATATTTGGCGCTCTAAGCTTAATGCCGATAACAAACAGGCTAATATCAATATCGCCGAATGTCATGACATCATTAAAAAACTAAGTTACAAAGCTTTTGAGGGAGACACAAAGGTGTTGATTATGTGGTTACCAGAATACCTGGAGAAAGAAGGAAACGCATTATTGAAAATCATTGAAGAACCACCTGCAAATACTTTATTTATTCTTGTGGCAAACAACCAGGAGCAAATTCTTTCAACTTTACTTTCGCGGACGCAGATTGTTAAGATTCCGAAGCTGCCTTTTGATGTTGTGGAATCTTATCTGATCAACAAGCATAATCTTTCAGACAATCAGGCTACGGAGTATAGCTTTCTTGCGGATGGAAATTTGATTGATGCGAAGCAGCTGGTGGCCAATACTCACAATGAAAATTCAGAGAAGTTTGCAGAGTGGCTTAGGATGGGGTATGGCAATAAAGTGCTGGAGCTGACGGCCTTTGTGGACCAGATTGCTTCTTGGGGTAGAGAGAATCAAAAGAATTTTTTGAAGTATGGAATCAGTTTTCTTAGGGAATGTAGTTTGCTGCTAAGTGGTGCTGATGAACTGGTAAAGTTGCCGCCCCTCGCACTGCAAACTGCCAGGAAATTGTCTGCACATGTATTAGATTTAAACATGGCTGATGCCATCATATCGGAATTGGAAAAAGCACACTATCACGTGGAAAGAAATGCGAATCCTAAAATTCTGTTTTTAGATGTATCTTTACAGCTAGTAAAAATTATTAAGTTCAAAACGTTCCCGCAAGGGACTCAATATATATACAATTAATATGGGATGTGGAAGTTGTTCTACAGGTGGCGGTTGCGCCCCCTCGGGCTGCAAAAGTAACGGCTCATGCCTTACTGGTGGCTGCGGAAAAATGGAAGTTTACGATTGGTTGTCCAACCTGGATACACCAACAAATTATAAGCCTTTTGAGGTAATAGAAGTTAAATTTAAAGGCGCAAGGAAAGAGTTTTTTCTAAATCATGACAACATATACCTCGAGATAGGAGAGTTAATCGCGGTTGAAGGTGCTACTGGTGGCTATGATATTGGCCACGTTTCCCTTACGGGAGAACTTGTTCGAATTCAAATGAAGCGCAGAAAAACGCCTATCGACCAGGTGACCAGAAAGGTATACCGTAAAGCTTCAGAAGTAGATGTCGAGAAATGGAAGCTAGCTAAGGGCCTGGAGTGGGAGACCATGCATAAGGCACGTACTTTGGCTTTAGACCTTCGCTTGTCAATGAAGATCAGCGACGTTGACTACCAGGGTGATAAAACAAAAGCGACGTTCTTTTATACTGCAGAAGGGCGTGTGGATTTTAGAGAGCTTATCAAAAAAATGGCAGAGACCTTCCGGATCAGAATCGAAATGAGACAGATCGGAATGAGACAGGAAGCAGGAAGATTAGGCGGAATCGGCTCGTGCGGTCGCGAATTGTGCTGCTCTACCTGGTTAACTAACTTCAAAACGGTTTCTACTGCCGCAGCAAGGTACCAGAATCTGTCGTTGAACACTTTAAAACTCGCAGGTCAGTGTGGTAAATTAAAATGCTGTTTAAATTATGAGCTTGATACGTATCTGGATGCACTAAAAGACATTCCGGATCGCATTGAGAGCTTACAAACAGAGATCGGCGTTGCCCGTCATCAAAAGACAGACATCTTTAAAAAAATTATGTGGTTTGCGTATCCCAACACAGAAGATTGGATCCCTTTGAAAGTTGATCGCGTAAAGGAGATCATGGCTATGAACAAAAAAGGTCAGAAACCAGTCAACCTAAAAGAAGAGGCAATTGAATTGAAACCTTCTGCCGTTGTCGAGAAAGTGCATGATTATGAGAATGTTGTTGGCCAGGATAGCTTAACACGCCTGGACGACAAACAACGTAATAAAGGGACGAGAAACAATAACAACAATAACAACAATAATCGGAATAAAGCGCCTCAGGGAGCAAATCCTGGTCAGGCAGTGAAACCTCCTCAGCACATTAGAAACAGACCTGAAGTGAAAAAAGAAGGTGGGGCTCCAAAACCACAGGGAAATAATCCACGGACTCCAACAGCTGTACCAAAATCTCCGGTCGCTGGTCCAAATCCTGAGGGACCTACAACACCAGTTGAAGGGCAAGCGGTTGTAACAACGACTCCGTCGGCCAACAGGAATAGGAACCGAAATAAAAACCGTAGAAATAAGCCCAAGGATAAGCCCACAGATGAATAGCGTTAAGGGTCTGTGGTCAGTGCTTGCAGTGGTCCTTTTATGTTTCTCCGGTTGCGACACCAGTAATATTGTAGACATCAACATAGAGATGCCTTCACACAGCTGGGGTTATGACCGGAAGATCAAAGCTATAATTGATGTTGCAGATCCTTTACAGCCTTATACTATTTATTTCAGGGTAAGAAACACAGCCAGCTATCGGTACTCGAACATCTTCGTGCTCCTCCACATCAGTGGAGGCGGCATGAAAAAACAGACCAAAAGATTTGAATATAAATTGGCAGAGGCGGACGGTCAGTGGACAGGTTCGGGATCAGGCAATTTATTTACGAGTGTGGTGCCAATGGTTACCGGGTATAAATTTCCGAACAAGGGCAAGTACCTTATAGAGATTGAGCAGAACATGCGCGATAATCCCTTACGGGAAATAAGCGATGCGGGTATTAAGATCTCAAAGTAAGGGAAGAAGCTGTTCTAAAGCCATTCCTCTGGAACCTTTTAGTAAAATGAGGCTGTTTTTTATTGGATTGGCTGCCAAATAAGTCAAAGCTTCTTTAGGCGTTTCGAAAAATAGGCCTTTAATTCTTTCCTTCATTTTGAAAAAAAACTTTCCAATAAAGATGCTAGTATCGACTCCTATTGTTGCTGCATGGTTGGCAATAAGCTCATGTTGAACTGCAGATTCCGGGCCGAGTTCAAACATATCACCTATAATGATTACTTTTTTGTTAGCACTCAAATGCTTTAGATTGTCTAATGCGGCCGTCATGCTGCTTGGATTGGCGTTGTAGAAATCGCAAATCACAGTGTTGGTTTCTGTTTTCGTTAATTGTGAACGGTTGTTTCTAGGATAATAGCCTGCCAAACCGTCGTTTATTTGCTGCGGCCTAACCTCAAAAAACCGCCCTATGCAGATTGCTGCTAATATATTCTCAAAGTTATAGGTACCCGTTAAATTAGCTGAAGCCGCGTATACTTTTTGCTCGCTTCTCCATTCGAGATTTATTAATGGATCAGAAGTTAATAATTGTCCTGAGACGAAGTTGGCTTCATTAGCACCGTAATAAATAATCTTATCTAATCCTGCTGTATTGCTCATTTCGAGCAGATGAGAATTGTCGGCGTATACAAATGCATATCCATGATTAGCTTTTATCCAGGCATATAACTCTGCTTTACCTTTTTTGACGCCTTCGAAGCCACCGAAACCATCAAGATGTGCCATGCCGACGTTACTAATTAGCCCATGTGTAGGCTGAGCAATTGTGCAGAGTAATTCGATCTCCTTTTGGTGGTTTGCGCCCATTTCTATGACGGCCATCTCAATGTCCGTCCTTATAGATAGTATAGATAACGGAACGCCGATGTGGTTGTTCAAGTTACCGTACGTAGCGAAAGTTTTGTATCGCTCTGATAAAACTGCCTTTATTAATTCTTTCGTGGTTGTTTTGCCATTACTTCCGGTAAGGCCAATTACCGGGATACTTAATTTTGAACGGTGATGTTTTGCCAGATCCTGCAACGTTGTCAAAGCGTCTTCTACCAAGATGTGACGCTCCGCATTATGATATATAGGATTATCTATGATAGCAAAAGCGGCACCCGTCGCTAAGGCCTCATCGGCAAAGGTATTTGCGTCAAAATTATCGCCCTTTAAAGCAAAAAATAAGCAACCATTACTAATATTCCGGGTGTCGGTACATATAATGGGATGTTTTAAGAACAGCTGATAAAGGGATTCTACGGTTGGCATGAAAAATACTGATAAGTGATATGGTAAAATTACATTATGAAAGAGAAACAAAAAATAATCTTTACTATTTTGGAGCATAATAACTACTAATGAGAAATTTTCTGCTTCCTATCGCATTCCTCCTCGTCGGCTGGACCACCAGTACTGCACAAGTTAAGTCTCCAGATGAATTTCTTGGTTACGCTTTAGGCAGTCGCTTCACCACACATCAAAAAGTGGTAGACTATTTTAAATATGTTGCTGCGGCTCATCAACAGGATATGAAGCTGCAGACTTACGGTAAGACTTATGAGGGTAGGGAACTACTGACAGCGATCATTTCATCGAAGGAGAATATTAAAGATCTGGAACGCATTAGAAAAAACAACCTTGATATTAGCAAGGCGATCAAAACAGCTACAAAATCTGGTAAACAGACGGCAGTGCTCTGGTTAAGTTACAATGTTCATGGTAATGAGGCAAGTTCCACTGAAACGGCGATGCGTACACTATATGCACTTACAGAACAGAAGGACAATAACGTTAATGACTGGCTTAAAAATGTAGTGGTGATCCTTGACCCTTGTCTTAATCCAGATGGCAGGGAACGTTACGTCACCTATTTTAATGGTGTAGTTGGCAACAAACCGAATCCAGATCCAATGGCTAGAGAGCATTTTGAGCTTTGGCCAAACGGCAGACCTAATCACTATTACTTTGATTTGAACAGGGATTGGGCATGGCAGTCGCAGGTGGAGACCCAGCAGCGATTAAAGCTTTACAATGAATGGATGCCAGAAGTGCACGTGGATTTTCATGAGCAAAGTTACAATGAACCCTACTATTTTGCTCCGGCTGCAGAGCCTATCCATGTAGACATCACACCATGGCAACGTGCTTTTCAGGTCACTGTTGGTAAGAACAATGCAAAATATTTTGATGAAAACGGATGGCAGTATTTTACTAAAGAGCGGTTTGATCTTTTATATCCTTCTTATGGAGATACCTATCCTTTATATAATGGTGCAATAGGAATGACTTATGAACAGGGGGGAATAGGTGCTGGTCTGGCAGTAGTTACAATTGACGGAGACACTTTGACTTTGAAAGATAGAATTGATCACCATTATACTACAGGCATGGCGACTCTTGAAACCGTTTCCAACAATGCAGATCGGTTAGTATCAGAATTTAAGAACTATTTTGATAAGGCCGTTTCTTCTCCACCGGGCATCTATAAGACCTATGTAGTAAAAGCACAGAACCTAAGCAGGGTAAAGAAGTTAGCCGAATTACTTACCAGAAATAATATTGAATTCGCTTATGGATCAGAAAGATCTCCTAAAGGATATAGCTATGAAAGCAAAAAGACAGAGGTGTTTAAGATTGGCAGAAACGACCTGATTGTTAACCTGTCCCAGCCTAAAGCCGTTCTGGCGAATGTATTGTTTGAGCCGCAAACCTCGATCACAGATTCAAATACGTATGACATTACGGCTTGGGCGCTTCCATTTGCATATGGTCTAAAAAGCTATGCGGTTAAAGAATCGTTTAAAGGGAGCTTCTCTTCTATTGATGATAAAAGCGATGAGCCTTTGTCGATCGTTAAGCCTTACGCCTGGGTACTTCCATGGAGTTCGGTAGAGGATGCGCAGACCTTAATTGCGCTACAACGTGCGGGTGTCAAATTGCGAATTGCAGAGGAAGGATTTTCCGCTTCCGGTAAGTCTTTTCCTTCAGGATCACTCCTTATATATAGAGCAGAAAATGAAAGGTCGGTCAAGAACCTCTCCGGCAGGATTTCTACAATCCAAAAAGACTTAAATATGAAACTATTCCCCGTGGCCACAGGCTTTGTAGAAAAAGGCAAGGATTTCGGTTCCTCTGTTTACACGCCAATTATTGCTCCGAAAGTTGCTGTCGTTGGAGGTACCGGAATCTCTTCACAGGGAATGGGTGAAGTCTGGCATTTCTTCGAACAAGAATTGAAATATCCATTGACGGTGATCGGTGTTCAAAACCTTTCAAACTTAAACATTAATAAAATAAATGTGCTGATCATGCCTGATGGATCTTATGGGGATGCTATAAATGAAAAATTAGAGGACTGGATAGGTGCTGGAGGAAAAGTAATCATGATGGAAGACGCCATCTCAAGCGTTCAAGGGAAAAAGCCTTTCGACATCAAGCTTAAAGAACTACCTAAAGAAGAGAAAAAGCCAGTCAATTCCAGGCGATACCTCACACGAAATCAAGATGACCATTCAAGCGCAATCCCAGGTGCCATTTTTAAAGTTGATCTGGACAACACGCACCCATTGTCTGCTGGTTTAGGTGATTATTATTATGCTTTAAAAACGGATGATAAGATTTACGAGCCTTTTGGATCGACATCAAATACGGGGGTGCTAAAACCCAATAGTTACATTGCTGGGATAGCCGGGAAATCTGTACTTAAGAAACTTGACAACGGAATGCTTTTTGGGGTTCAAAATATTGGAAAAGGGGCAGTTATTTATCTTGCATCTGACGTTCTTTTCAGGAGTTTCTGGGAGAGCGGCAAGCAAATGTTCGTAAATGCAGTGTTTTTAGTTTATTAAGAAGAGGCCTATAATAACATATAGTTTCGAAAATGTTAATTCTTTCTGAGAACTCAGCTCATCCTACAATACGAGTCATAAAATTGTCATAAAAATTACCGGTCCAAATTGGACGTGCTGTCTTATGTATATTTAATTAAAGTTTAAAAGCGCTAGATAATCTAATTTAGCTGTGGGGGAGGAAGCTGCGAGTATATTGCAAACCAATTTATTAGTGACCTTTATTGCGTCAACTGTTCATAGGAGCAACTATTATGTTTAGATTTAGAGATATTTAGCACAAAAGTTACTAAATTCGAAGACATCTTGCAATAACGGTGATTATATTATGCTTTTTGTCTAAAAAGCTTAAAAATCCACATCGTTGCCTCCATTTTAATCATAAGTTTCATTTTTTTTAGATTCTAAAGTAAAAAACGAGTATCATTGTAATTATTAACTACTACTAACTAACTAAATTTTATTGTTTATGAAAAAACTTTTACAAAGTTTGTTCATTCTAATGCTGTTTGCAGGATCTGCTATAGCACAAGAACGTACAATTACAGGTACAGTAACCTCAAAGGGAGACGGATTACCTCTCCCAGGTGTATCAGTAAAGATTAAAGAAGTACCAGGTTTAGGGACTTCAACAGGCGCAGACGGAAAGTACGCCCTCCGTGTACCCGCAAACGGCAAAACATTGACATTTTCGTATCTAGGGTACACACTTCAGGAGGTCACCATTACATCGACTGTAGTTAATGCTTCGATGACGGACGATGCGACTTCGTTAACAGAAGTTGTGGTAACAGCAGGTGGTCTATCAACTACACGTGCTCAATTAGGTACTGCGTCTACTACGGTTAAAACTCGTGAGCTAACACAAGCTAAACCAACGAATGTTGCGGCAGCCTTAGTTGGTAAGGTTGCTGGTTTGCAGTTAAATACGGTAAGTAGCGGTGTCAATCCAAATTACCGTTTGGTATTACGTGGTAATCGCTCCTTACTTGGAAATAACCAAGCTCTTGTTGTTGTAGATAACGTTATTGTTCCCAATAACGTTTTAGGTAATCTAAATCCAGATGATATTGAAGATATCCAGGTATTAAATGGTGGTGGTGCGGCAGCCCTTTATGGTTCAGATGCATCTAACGGGGCTTTAATCATCACTACAAAAAAAGGGAAAAATGGTGCCCCTGTAATTAGAGTTGGTCAAACAACCAATGCAGAGAAAATCAGTTTCTACCCTCAGTTACAACAAAGATTTGGTTCAGGTGCAGATAACGACCTTCAAATTTATACTAATCATGAAAATCAGCAGTACGGTCCTGCATTCGATGGCAGGCTTGTACAAATCGGTGATCCTTTAGAAGATGGAAGTATCCAAACAATACCTTACAGCGCTAATGACTCTAAGGACAAATTTTGGGATACCGGTATAACTAACATTACGGATTTTTCATTATCTACAGGTGATGATAGAAGTACTTATTATATTTCCGCCCGTTATTTAGACACTAAAGGAACCACGCCGAAAGACAAATTCAATGCGTTCTCACTAAGATTGAACGGAACAAGGTCATTCAGTAAAGCTGTTGATGCAAACTTCTCAGTAAACTATGTGCAAAATAGAACGGACATTACCACTGCGACTTCATCTATGTATGATCAGATTTTACAGACACCTGCTCAAATTCCTTTGACTAATTATTCCGATTGGAGAAATGATAAATTTGCGAATCCTAACGGTTACTACAATGCATATTATGCAAACCCTTATTTTACTTTAGATAACGAAAGGTCAGTTGCAAGACAGGACCAACTAGTTGGTAACGTTGATTTTAGAGCAAAAGCAACTGATTGGTTGAGTTTCTTATATCGTGCAAACATAAGTACTACCAATAACTCCAATAAAAACCGCGTTAATAAATTTGTTTTAAGCGCGTATACAAAGAGTCTTGGACTGTCGTCTTTAAAAAACAATGACATTCCAGGTAGCGTTTCAGATGGAGAAAGCTATAGTACACAATTGTTTACTGAGTTTCAAGCGAATGTGTCTAAATCAATTTTAGAAGATCTAAAATTAGATTTCACATTAGGAACTAGTTTAAGAAGTAATACTGCTAAAAACATTGGCGTTGCGGCGCAAGGTTTGACTTTTGAAGGATTATACAATGTTGCCGCTCGTTTGGCTGCTAATATCACTGGATCAGAAAGCAATTCAACTGCTCGTCAGCAAGGTGTTTATGGTGACTTGAGGTTAGGTTACAAAAATTATTTGTATTTCCATGCGTCTGGTCGAAATGACTGGTTCTCTACACTTCCTGAAGCGAGCAGATCAATCTTCTATCCAGCTGTAGATGCTTCATTTATTGTTACTAATGCTTTCCCAAATTTAAAGGAAAGCAATATTTTAAACAGCTTAAAAGTTAGAGCGGGTTATTCAACCGTGGGTAACGTAAACCTAAATGCTTATAGCTTGCTAACAACATTTGGACAAAATAACGGTTATCCATATAACAACAACCCCGGTTATTCAATTGCAACCGTTATCTACAACCCTGCTTTGAAACCAGAGATCACTAACGGTTTTGAGGGTGGTTTTGAAGGATCTTTCTTTGGAGATAGATTAACAGCTACTGTCAATTATTTTAATACCAAAACAAATGATCAAATTGTTCCTGTAAATATTTCAGCAGCATCAGGTTTCTCGACTTATTATACCAATACTGGTAAAGTGAGTAATGAGGGTATGGAAAACACGTTAAATATATTAGCTTATCGCAATACTGATTGGGAAGTTAATGTTGGTGGAAACTATACTTATTTAGAAAATAAGGTTCTTTCTATCAGCGCTGACGTAAGTCGTTTAGGTTTGTCAACTGGTGGTACAGCTCAAACATATGCAGAGGCTGGAAGCCTATATCCAATTTTAAGAGGTAGCGCATTTAAACGTGATAGTGAAGGCCGTATCATAGTAGACAGAAATACTGGATATCCATCTGCAACAGAATCAATTGAGGTATTAGGAAATTCTAGTCCTAAGCATATTCTTGGTTTAAATGGTTCAGTACAATACAAGGGCTTAAGATTAGCTGCGGTTGCGGAATATAGAGGTGGATATAGTATTTTTAACTCAGGTGCTGATGCATTTGAATTTTCTGGTGCTGGCGTGAGAACTACAATGTATAATAGAGAGCGTTTTGTAATTCCTAATTCATCATACCTTGATCCGACTACGAACACTTATGTTGCTAATACGTCCGTAACGGTACGAGATGGTGGGGCAGGATTTTGGTCTCAGTCTTCTCCTAATAGAGCAATTGCTGAAAACTATGTTGTTAACGGTGCATACTGGAAAATTAGAGAAATCAGTTTATCTTATGATTTACCAAAAAGTATAATAAGCAACCTTGGCGTAGTTAAAGGGATTAACATTGCTGCACAAGGAAGAAACTTATTCTTATTTACACCTAATGAAAACTTATATACTGACCCAGACTATACCCTTGGTAATAATGCAATTGGTATCAATACATTAAGTCAAACTCCACCGACTCGCTTCTTTGGTGGTTCAATTTCTGTTACTTTTTAATTAGATAAACAATGAGAAAATATATAACTATAGCCGTTTTAGGGGCTGTTTTACTTACAGGAAGTTCCTGCAAAAAATTCCTTGACGTAAACGATAATCCGAACAGTCCAACTAGTTCTACTGCAAATATCGTTTTACCCGCAGCTATCTTGGCAGCTGCAAGGTCTACTGTTGCCTTTGACAATTTTGGGGCATGGACTGCTGGATATAAAGCTAATGCTGGCGGATACGGTGGATTCGGCACCCAATGGACCTATGAATTTACTAGTACTGATTATACTGGCATGTGGAATGACTCCTTTGCAGCCATTAATCAGTTAAACTTTGTAATAACAAATACTGATGCTACAGGACCATTAAAATATTATAATGCCATTGCTAGAGTGATGAAAAGCTGGACTTATCAGCGTTTAGTCGATCAGTACGGAGATGTACCTTATTCTGATGCTGGACAGGGTGTAGCCAAGTTAAGTCCTAAATATGATACTTATGATGTTGTTTATAAAGCTCTTTATGCAGATTTAGATGCTGCAATTGCAGTTATGGCAACTGCACCTGTTACTAACGTTACGACTGCAGTTACTGGTGCACAAGATCCGATGTTTGGTGGTAGTTCTACTGCTAGCTTAGTAAGATGGACTGCTTTTGCTAACACAATCAAGCTTAAAATGCTTGTAAGAGCTCAAAAAGTTGCTGCTTTATCTTCGTGGGTTGCTACTGCTAAAGCATCTTTACCAACTACTAGTGCTGGATATTTGACAGATGACGCTATTGTGAATCCTGGATTCAATTCTGCGACAGCTTCTCAAATTAGTCCGAAATGGTCTGCATATGCATGGGACATCAATGGCACATCCATTACAGCTGGTTTGTCAAGTATTCCAACTCCTTTCATATTAAGTTTTTATCAAGGCGGAAAAATAACTGATAATGAACGTGGAAGAATGATTTACGCTAGTTATAATACAAACATTACACAAACAATTGGTTTAACTTCAATAACCTTCGTTGGTCCTTCAACTAACCAGTTAGGCTTTGATGTTGACCCGGTAAAGAGAGGTGTAGCGGGATCTTACTGGTATAGTGGCCTACGTTTTGGACCAACAACTACACGGCTTACGGGAACTGGAGCAAATACTGGAACAGATATCGTGGGTGTCCTTAAAGGTGCTTCAATGGGTCTTGTTGTAATTTTAGGAGCAGAGTCTTATTTATTGCAGGCGGAAGCAGCTTTGCCATCAGTTGCCATACTAACTGGTAGTTCGAAAGCATTATTTGAAAGCGGAATTCAGGCATCGTATCAATACTTAGGGAAAAATGCCGCTGGAACATACATCCATACTACACCTTCGCTTACATTAAAGAATAATTATGTTACAGCTAATACCGCAAATCGCTTAGTTAATTTTGATTTAGCAACAACTGAAGCAACAAAATTAGAGGCGATTATAACTCAGAAGTATATAGCGGTTAACCTTATTAACAGTGAAGAAGGTTATAATGAATTTAGAAGAACCGGATACCCTACAATCGTCCCTGGTTCAACCACTGCTTCAGAAACTTTTGCTTCATTAAAAGCACCAACTAACTTGCCTGCTCGTGTACTTTATCCTGCAACAGAGTTTCAGGTTAATTCTGAAAATGTGCCTAAAGGAGTAACTCCTAAGACCAAGTTGTTCTACGCTAAATAATTTAATTTTAAAGACTATTATTATGAAAAAATACTTAAACCTGGTATTACTTTTAGCGTTAGCTGTAAGTTTGACGTCGTGTTTGAAAGATAAATACAATGCATTGGATCCAGATAAAAGTCCTAGTGTTGTTGAGTTTAAGAATCCTGGCTTTATTTCAACCAATTCTCCTGCCGGATCAATATATTCTGTATATGATCAATCATTTCAAATTGATCCAGTCGGCGTAACTGTTACCTATACCGTTCAGCTTTCTGGTGCAAAGTCAGCCAGCGAGGACGTTACTATTAATATTGGGGCTAATCCGACTGCGGTTACAGCATTCAATGCTGATATGAGAATAAAAAATCCGAGTTACAATGTTTACGAGGCCCTACCTACAAACGCCTACTCATTTCCTCAAACAACTTATGTAATTCCTAAGGGTCAAAGCACCGTTGACGTACGCGTTTTGTACAAAACTTCGGAATTCCTATTTGGTAAAAGATACGCATTTCCTTTGGCAATCACTTCCACATCATTCGGTTCGGTTAGCTCAAACTTTGGCACTATCCTCTTAAATGTAGTTCAGAAGAACCAATATGATGGAGTATACGCTTACTCAGGAACATTCTTTAGAAATACAGCAACGGGTCCAGATAATACTTTGGGAGGTACGCTTGTTGCAGGACTTACTAGACCGCTAGTGACGTTAGGTGCAAATACCGTTTCGTTTGCGCCGTTATTTGCCACTGGAGCTGCAGTAGCTGGTATCGATGGGACTTCCTTAACTATTGATCCTGTAACGAACAACGTTACCGCTGCTTCTACAACAAATGCAACGTTAAAAAATACTCCGGGCGCTGTTAATAAGTATGATCCGGCTTCAAGAACTTTCACCATTGCTTTTGAATGGGGTGATGCACCTAACAATAGAGCAATCACCGCGGTTTTAAAATATAGTAATTCGAGATAGGCATTGATTTATTTAACAGAAAAGGCCACCAGTATGGTGGCTTTTTCTGTTAAATAAATTCAGAAAAAATGATAATTTTTAAAAAAAGTATACGATGAATAAGATTTTAATAATTCTGCTATTACTTTCTAATTTATGTGTCGCTCAGAATAAAGGAGCTGCACGCGAAACGCTGCCCGACGGCTCTACTTTAACTTACAATAGTTTATATGGTAACCTGAATGGGGCATATACAATATCGATCGAAAACGATCCAATTTTAAGGGGGTCCTTCAACAACGGGAAACGTGTAGGAAATTGGTTCTTTTTTAATCGGGATAAATCGCTATTTATGCGATATAACTATGACCTTAATAAGTTACTTTCAATAGATGAAAAAAAACTGGCTTTAGCAAAAACTACAGTACTATCGTCTGACGAAAATATTAGCAAGAAAGCGTCGGTTCCAATCCCTCTGTTATCGCTTGATCAGTATTTTGCCTTAATGTCTGAAGAGGTTAAAAAAGTAATTGCAAAAGGTATTTCAAGAAACGTAACAAGAGTGGAAGCACAGATATTAGCAAAAATAGATACCCTTGGTCTTGCGTCTTATGAGGTCGTCTATAAAATAAAAGGTAAGCAGACGACTCAAAAGTTCACCCCCCTCTTTGGTACTTTAAATATCGAATGGATACCTGCGATATATGAGGGGAAACGCTATCCTTCTGAGTTTAGTTACGATTCGGAACTGGAACTTAGACAAGATGCTGAACATATCAAAAGGTTTTACTGGGGCCCAAAGAATTAGGAGAGGTTAGCACCAATAGATGCGCAGCTATAAATTATAGTTTTATATAGCAGACAGCGAATTGTTTTCCTTTTAAGGCTTTTTTCTAAATATTCTTTAAAAACATCTAACAAATCAAAGAATGACAATATTATCATGGAAAATCTTCAATCAAGACTTTTATGTAAAATTCATACTTAGTAAATATTTATAAGAGAAAACAAGTTGTCGTTTGATGATATTTTGTTGAATATAATCTGTAAGATCTTGACTTTTAACCGTCAAGTTAATGTCATAATAAACTCTGTTTCCTAGATGTATGGCGTTCTGTGTAATTCTAGATTATATATTTAGGTATTA
This sequence comes from Pedobacter sp., assembly GCF_037719805.1. Classification (GTDB taxonomy): domain Bacteria; phylum Bacteroidota; class Bacteroidia; order Sphingobacteriales; family Sphingobacteriaceae; genus Pedobacter. The sequence continues at coordinate 427,446 of NZ_JBBJLZ010000001.1, forward strand.
TTAACTAACCTAATTTCAATAACTTTATGAAAAAACTTCTACAAAGTTTGTTCATTTTGATGTTTTTAGCAAGCGCTGCTATTGCTCAGGATCGAACAGTTACCGGTGCTGTCACAGACAAATCAGACAACAAACCCCTCCCTGGAGTTACCGTTCGGATTAAAGGTTCCAAGCTCGGTACTCAAACTAACTCAGACGGTAAATACTCGCTTATCGCAGCTTCTTCTGCTACAGAATTAGAATTTTCTTATGTTGGTTACTTAACTCAAACGGTTGCTATTTCAGATGTAGTAAATGTTTCTCTTGCAGGGGACGCTACTGCTTTATCTGAGGTTGTGGTTGTTGGTTATGGTACAACTACACAACAGGCTTTTACTGGGTCTGCTAAAGTTGTTTCATCTACTCAACTGGAGAAAAAACGAGTTTCTAACGTTACACAAGCATTAGCTGGTGAAGTAGCCGGTGTTCGCGTTGTTAATACCAGCGGACAGCCTGGAACTGTAGCAACCGTTCGTATACGTGGAATTGGTTCTGTATCAGGAAACAGAGATCCTCTATATGTAGTTGACGGTGTGCCCTTTTCTGGTGGTCTTAATTCAATTAACGTAGCAGATATAGAGTCTACAACTGTTTTGAAAGATGCTGCAGCCACCGCAATTTATGGATCAAGAGGTTCGAATGGGGTAGTTGTAATTACTACAAAAACAGGAAAGGGAAAAGAGTCATTTATCGATGTTGATGCGAACTTCGGTTCTAACATGTCTTTGATTCCTCGTTATGATGTAATTAAATCTCCAGAACAATTTATCGCTTTAGCTTGGGAAGGTTTATACAATCAAGGTAGAGGATTGGCTACGCCGTTAACTGATGAAGCAGCTAGGACTTATGCAAACAACCGTTTGTTCGGTCCTACTGCAGGTGGTCTTAATGCAACTACCAACATTTGGAATTCTACTGGTGCGAATCTTATAGATAATGATACAAGACAAGTAAGAGCAGGTGTTACTAGAAAATATGATCCGGAAAATTGGGAAGATTATGCCTTTCAAAGCTCTAACCGTAGTGAGATTAATGTTAGATTAGGTGGAAGTGCAAACAAAACCAATTACTATACTTCACTAGGTTATCTGAATGACATAGGGTACTCTATTAAATCAGACTACAAACGTCTTACTGGTCGTGTAAATCTTACACACGAAGTTAAACCTTGGTTAAACGGTGGGATGAATTTATCATTCACGAACTCTAAAAGAAATCGTGGTGGACAAACAGAAGATTCAGGGAGTGTATTTTGGTTTGTAGATAATATTCCTCCTATTTATCCACTTTTCTTAAGAGACGCTACAGGTGCAAAAGTTCCAGACCCCTTCTTTGGTGGTGATCAATATGACTATGGTACTACTGGTAGAAGATTCGGATCATTAACCAATTCAATTGCAGACGCAAAATATGATACCTTCAGAGATGACCGCAATGAAGTAAACGGAAACGTATCTTTGAATGCAAATATAATTGAAGGACTTACTTTCGAAAATACTTTTGGCTTACAATATTATAACAATAAAAATATCAATAGAAATAATAAGTTCTATGGATCTGCTGCATCTCAAAACGGTGCAATATATTTAGAAAACACAGAACTAACATCGATTAATCTTTTGAATCTATTAAGATACAAGAAGAATTTTGGTGACCATAACTTACAAGTGTTGGCAGCTCATGAAATAACTAAATACAAGTTAAACTATATTGATGCTTCAAGGTATAACTTGGTTCTTAATGACAGTGAGGATATCAACAATGGTACGGTAACTAACCCAAGTTTTTCTTACACTGATGCTTATGCATTGGAAAGTTACTTCGGTCAAGCGACTTATGACTATAAGAACAGATACTTTTTATCAGCTAGTTTAAGAACGGATGGTTCATCTAGATTTTTGAACGATAAATGGGGAACCTTTGGATCAGTTGGTGCAGCATGGTTAGTTTCTAATGAAGATTTCATGGCTTCTCAAACTATTTTTAGTTCTTTAAAATTAAAAGCAAGTTATGGTCTTATAGGAGATCAGGCAGGTGTTGGCTTTTATCCGGGCTATAATTTGTTAAACATTGACAACGTTGGTGATCAACCAGGACTATCGATTAATACCATAGGAAATGCTGATTTGACATGGGAAACTTCTAAAATGTTCCAAACGGGTGTAGAATTCAATATTGGCAGATATGTTACTGCTGCTGTTGATTACTACTCAAAAAATACTGACGACCTTATTTTCAATAGAGGTGTTGGACCATCGAGTGGTTTTGCAAACATTAGAGTAAATGGTGGTAAGTTAAGAAATCAAGGTGTTGAATTTGATGTTGTAGGTCACCTATTAAAAGGTGAAGGATTTTATTTGGACTTAGGGGTCAATGGAGAGATGTTTTCTAATAAGTTAACAGCCATGCCAATTGATCCGTCAACAGGTCAACAAAAACCTCTAGATCCTCAAGGTAATTATGCATATTCTGCTGGTCATTCCATTTATGATTTCTACTTGAGAAAATATATTGGTGTGGATATGGCTGATGGTAAATCAATGTGGGAAACATATTTCATTGATACAAATGGCAACGGTGTACCAGATGGCGGATTGATTGAGAATCTTGCAGGTGAATATATTGGATCATTGTCATCTTATTTGGCAGCTAATCCAGACAAAGTAGGTCAATTGGTTAAAACAACAACCAAGACTTATCAGAATGCTACTCAGCAGTATGATGGACGTTCTGCTATTCCTGATGTTAGAGGTGCAATTAATTTAAATGGTGGTTTCAAAGGTTTTGATCTTAGCATTCAAATGATATATAGCCTTGGCGGTTACGCTTATGATGGTGCATATGCAACATTGATGGGTAATGGTTTGGTTGCAAATAATAACTGGCATACAGATATTTTGGACAGATGGCAATCCCCTGCTCAACCAGGTAATGGCATCGTTCCTAGGATATCAAATAATCAGGATGCAAACGTGAGTAGTGCATCAAGTCGTTTCATTACTAAAGCAGATTACTTCTCTTTAAATAATATACGTCTTGGTTATACTATCCCTGCGAACATCACAAGTAAGTTTGGCGTTGCTGGTTTAAATGTATGGGTGTCTGGTGATAACTTATATTTTACTAGCAAACGTGAAGGATTTAATCCTTCAACTTCAGAGCCGGGAAGTACTAACATGTACAGATATTCTCCGCTATCAACAATCTCAGCAGGTTTAAGAGTTAAGCTTTAATTTAAAATTGACCAAAATGAAAAATAATAAATATATAATTGTTGTCCTTGCTCTCACATTATCTGTGAGCAGTTGCAAAAAAAGCTTTTTAGATGAAGCCCCTAGCGAGAATGTTTCTCCGGGTCAAATTGCTGAAGAAGCTAAAAGAGATCCTGCAGTACTTGCGGCTTATACCCGTGGACTATACTCTAGTATGTACAATACTTTTACTGGAGGCACAACAGGTCATGATGACTTTGGCCAGAAAGGCTATGATATCTACTCTGACATGTTGGCTTCTGATATGGTTCTTGGTGCTTTAAATTATGGTTGGTACACAACTGTTATCAGGTACCAGGCTACAAAAGATTTCACTCAAAATGCTGCGTATATTCCTTGGCGTTATTATTACCGCGTTATACTTAGTGCAAACACTTTAATTGATTTACTGGGTGGAAACGATGCGGTTTTAACTGACGCGACCCTTAAGTCTAATATGGGACAGGCTAAAGCAATGAGAGCTTATGCGTATTTTTACCTGACTCAATTTTATGCACCAAAAGGATATGGAACTGGCTCTGAGAAAATCTTGCCTTTGTACACAGATTCGAAAACTACCAATCAGCCTTTAGTTGCTTCCTCTGTGATTTTTGATCAGATGATAAAAGACTTAACTGATGCAGTTACATTGCTAACGGGAGTTACGAGAGCAAGCAAGGGCGAAATCAATGCAGATGTTGCAAATGGTTTACTGGCTTATGTATATGCTGCCAGAGGTACTAATGCTGACCTTGCTCAGGTTGTTACCTTAACAAGTGCTATCATAGCTAAACGTATCTATGTACCTTTAACAAAAGACGAAGTTACTACAAACGGTTTTAATGATGTATCAACATCTAGCTGGATGTGGGGTTCAAATTTGGAGATTTCAAGTGGTCTGGATCTGGTATCCTGGTGGGGTCAAGTTGACATATTTTCTTACAGCTACGCATGGGCTGGTGACCCTAAATTTATCGATAATTCGCTTTATACTTCTATAAGAGCTGATGATGCAAGGAAAGATCAGTTTGATGATAACGCAGACTACGGAGGTTTACTGCCATCCGGTAAATTCTTTGATCCAGGAAGAGTAGAAGGAGGGCAAAGAACTATTATTACCGATCTTGTATATATGCGCATTGAAGAGATGATATTGCTTAATGCAGAAGCTAAAGCTAGAATGGGTCAGGATGCACCTGCAAGAGACGAGCTGAAATTATTGCTTAGTCAAAGGATAACAGACGTAAGCTACTTAAACAGCTTAGGCGGTACTGCCTTACAAGAGGAGATCTATCAGCAAACGCGTATTGAACTCTGGGGCGAAGGAAAGGTTTATCTTGCGATGAAACGCAATAAGCATTCTATCACCAGAGGAAGTAACCATTTGTTCTTCGCAGGACAAACCTTTACTTATGATTCTGATGATTTAACTTTCCCAATACCACAGGCAGAAGTTATAAATAATCCAAACCTTAATAAGTAGGTCTAACAACAAGACAGATAAATAGTGCCGCCATTAATAGAAAGAGGCTAATAATCGAAAGTGATTAGCCTCTTTTTTTATAGTTTATTTTTCGGATATTTTATTTAAGAAGACTTAAGTCTCTTTGATTAAATCTACGAATGATTTTAGGTCTAGTAAATTCAATAAAAGGCGTTATTATGGCCTTATCTAGTCTGCGTTTTTCTTTAAGTTCTGTGCGATTGCCTATAACTCCCATTCTATTCTACTCTTGACTTGCCACGTAGCATAAACCTTCCGAACCCATAGTGCTGCTTGATATTTGCGAAGACGGGTTCTACATTAAAGCACTGCTTTTTCCGATGCTATACGCCTTCCTCAGTATTTAACAACTCGTGGGCTAGCCGTTTTGGCCTTCTAAGTCTATGTGACTAAAATCTATCAGGTACAAAGCTTGTTATCTGTCAGGTATAAGTGTTTTGGAAATGTATGCCGCGATAAAGCTGGTTTTATTAATTTTATTCACCTAAGGTTCGAATTATATGGTAAAAAACACCATTAGTATGGAATATTATTATGTTTTAAGAGAACTTCTAAATATTTATAGATTATTTTAGTAATTCCCAGCCTCTTTAAGAAATTTCTTCGGAGTTGTTTGCATCACCACCCTACGTCAATAAAATCTAGATTAACCAATATAAATTTGTGTTTCTAATCCTTTAGGCAGTTATCTAATCGATAAGAGCTGCCCAATTGTAGTTCACCAAATAATATTTGGTCTTTTGGTCTTTTTGCTTACCGAATCATATACATGTAAAGTCATCATAATGTCAAAACATTTTGCGCAACATTTTGAATTACTGACTGCTAAATCGTAGATTCCTATATTTAAGCATTATTAACTAACCTAATTCCATTATTTTATGAAAAAACTTCTACAAAGTTTGTTTTTTTTGTTGCTTGTAGCTGGAACGGCTATGGCACAAAATCGTACTGTTACGGGTACAGTCACCGATAAGGCTGCTGGAAAACCGGTTCCAGGAGTGAATGTTAAAATCAAAGGCACTACGGTAGCCACTTTGACAGGTGCTAATGGTACGTTCAGTATCAGCGTTCCCCAATCTGCCACAGCTTTGGAGTTTTCCTCGCTTGGCTTTGCTACTCAGTCAGTGACAATCGGATTTGATAACGTAGTTAACATTGCTTTAGAAGAGAGTTCAAGTGAACTTAACGAGGTAATCGTTGTTGGATATGGCACGGCTAAGAAAGAAAGCTATACCGGCTCTGCATCAGTTGTGGGCGGAAAAAACTTCGCAGACAGACCAAACACATCTCTTCAAAAATCCCTTCAAGGCGCTGCAGCCGGAGTACAGGTTACAAGTACATCTGGTCAGCCAGGAGCCGCTACGGCAGTACGTGTCCGTGGTATTGGATCATTAAGTGCAACTGCGAGCCCTCTTTATGTTGTCGACGGCATTGCTACAACGAGTGGTGACTTAACACAAGTTGCTCAGTCTGCAGATATTTTATCTGCATTAAATCCAAATGATATAGAATCGGTGACGATCCTTAAGGATGCTGCAGCTACAGCAATATACGGATCCCGTGGTGCCAATGGTGTCGTTTTGATAACTACAAAGCAGGGAAGAAACGGCGATACGAGATTTAACGCTAGTATAACTACTGGGAGATCTGGTCAAGCTGTCGAAAAACATGATGTTCTTAATGCACAGGAATACTACAAACTTTATTTTGACAGTTATTATGCGCAGCGACTTGCTGCGGGTTTAGCTCCAGACGCCGCTGCTGTGGCAGCAAATACCTTAGTAAGAAACCGACTTACAGTGAATCCTTTTAATACTGTTAACCCGTTCGTTGCTGGCGGTAATCTTGCCCCTGGAGCCGCACTCTTCTACGATACCAATTGGAGAGACGAAGTTTTAAGAACTGGAATAACAAACGATGTTAACGTTTCTGCCAGTGGTGGTAGCGAAAAGTTTAAGTTCTATACTTCGGGTGGTTTCTTTAATGCTCAAAAAACAGCCTATTTAGCTGAAACGCGAGCGTTAAGAGCAGATGCTTATTTCTGGTTAGTAAGATGGTTTGGTAAGCCCTACACTTTAGATCCGGAAGCTCTTGGCGTACCTATCGTTAAAATGCCACTTGGTCCAACTGATGTTCCTCCAACCAGATCAAAAGTGAAGGAGGTGTATGCTTTTATATTGGAAGACCTACTATTCGCGGAAGCTAACATTCCTGCAACCAAAACGAGTATCTATAGAATGAACAAAGCTGCGATCCAAGGATTTTTAGCGCGGGTTTATTTAACTATGGGTAATTATCCGGAAGCAAGTAAATATGCGAAGTTAGCACGTGCGGCCAAACCATTGAGCACGGGCGCTGCTTTATTAACAGGTTTTAATAATCCGACTTCAGAGTGGATTTATGGTATCAATGTAAGAACTGATGATAATCAAGGCTTTATTGCTGTTCATTCTTTCTATGATCCTTTTGATATCGGATACTCCAGCTTTAGGGCTACGGATAGCTTTTTGAATTCCTTTGCTGAAGTGGATGTTAGAAAGAAGCAATTTTTGGTTGGTGGAAAATATACCAGAAGGGGCACTGAAGGTTGGTTGATCAATAAGTTCGACTTTAATAGTACTCCTGCCAATAACCAGGTACTAATCCGTTCTTCTGAGATGTATTTGATCGAAGCAGAAGCTGAGGCAAGACAAGGCGCGGCAAATGAAGCAGCTGCTAAGACGGCATTGCTCGCTATACAGTCAAGAGCTGGAGTCGCTACAACTCCTTCATTAAATACTGGAGCAGCTTTGATTGCTGAAATAATGGCCGAACGCGGAAAAGAGCTTTATGGAGAAGGCCATAAATTCTTTGACCTGCTTAGGACTAAAACAGCGGTTACAAGAGCTGCAGGTGTTGGCCATTGGGCAGTCGTGGACTTCCAACCTGGCGACAACAAGTTAGTGCTCCCTATACCACAAGTTGAGCTTAATGCTAATCCAGCAATGAAAACCCAACAAAATCCAGGTTATAGCAACTAATATAGCGTATCAAAGTACCGATGCAATCGCCTCGGATTAATTCGAGGCATTTAACAAAAAGACCAGGTAAAACATGTTTACCTGGTCTTTTTTGTTGGTGAAAGGAATGTTACTTTACATCTTTCAAAAGCTCCTGAATAGCAATCTCCAGTTGTTGATCTTTTCCATTGTCAATCAAGCCAGGCATATTCTTAACCTGGATATCTGGTTTCGTTTCATTGTTTTCTAACCATTCTCCCGCTTTATTCTTTGCGCTAATAGGGATTGAGCCCCATCTGGTCCCATCTTGAAGCATTTCCCATCCAGCAAAGCTGCAGGTACCGGGAACAGGCATTCCTACTGTCTTTCCAATATGCAAGTCTTTATAACCACAAGAGAAACAGTGACCATCACTGTAATTGGCCTCATTGAACATGGCTAAAGTAGGCTTAGTCCATCTAAACGTTGGCTCAAATCCTACAGACCGCTTATCAGTAGCATAATCTAAAAACTTTTGACCTGTAAAGAACATGGCTAAGTCTGATACGAGGTCTCCACCGCCATTAAATCTAGTGTCAACAATTACTGCCTTTCTATCGGCGTATTTACCCATCATTTCTTCATAAATGCTCCTATAGGGAGCATCGCTCATCCCCGGAATATGTACGTAACCAAGTTGCCCTTTACTAAGGCTGTCAACCTCATTCTGGTTTATTTTAACCCACCTGCGGTATAGTAACTGGTTTTCTATCCCAAGACTAATTGGTTTTATAGAAACTTGATATCTCACATTGCTCTTAGGATCGAGCAATTCCAATAAGGTTATTTGCCCGGCCTTTCTATTCAAATATTTGGCGAAATCCTGGTCAGCTTCAATCACATTCCCATCAATCTTTTCAATTAACATACCTGCTTTTGCTATCCCATTAGCTCTATCAAGAGGACCTCCTGCTAGAATTTCAGCTATAAGTACCCCATTACCATTATGTTTGTAGCTTTGCAGGATGCCTAAGGAGGCTGTTGCGTCATCCTCAGGGGTTGTACTGCTGAATCGTGCTCCAGAATGTGAAACATTTAGCTCCCCAAGTAATTCCGACAACATTTCAGCAAATTCATAACTGTTTCCTATATGAGGAAGGTATTTTTTATAAGCTGGACGCAGTCCTTCCCAGTCCGCACCATGCATATCTGAAATATAAAACATGCCTTTATTTCTTAACCAAACATGATCGAACATATGCTCACGTTCAAGCTCGGTGTTAATTAATACCTCGCCCTCAATGGTTATCTGTTCCCTTTTATTATTATCCATGTTTATTTTAGAAATCCTTCCGCCGCTCAAGAGATATAGGTTTTTCTGTGCCTTATCCCATACCAAACTGCCAGAAGGCCCGTCTAAAGGTATCTCCATCTTTGTTTCTTTGGTTCTGAGATTTGTACTCCACAAATTAGCCCCTTTTTCAAAACTTGCCAGATAATAGAGCTTTTCGCCGTCTTTTGAAAGCACAGCATCTCCTAACGCAGAGGAATGAATTGTTAATCTTGACTTTCTGTTTTCTATACCGTCAAAATCAAACTTCAACGTCGAGTCTGGCTTGGAAACCTTCTTGTCTTTCTCTTTAGCATCTTTTTTGGCCGCTTCTTCACGAGCCTTTTTATCAATAGCTTCCATGTCCTTTAGCAAAGCGAAATCATCTTTATCTAGATTGAACCGGTCCCAAGCTTCTTTTGTGAAAAACATACTGTATACATCTCGCTGAGACGATCCGCTATTCGCATGAGCTTTCATACCATCGCGGTTACTGAACCAAAGCATCTGCTTCCCATCATTTACCCATTTGGCGTTCCCATCGCCATATCCGCTTTTTGTTAAATTACGCATAGGAAGCTTTCCTTGGGCGTCAAGCAATACAACCTCTCCATTAGACATTGTTGGGCGATAAGTTGCCAACAGCCATTTGCTGTCAGGGCTCCAGGTAAAGTATTGATCCCCATCTTGCATATAAAAAAGCTGGTCAGGGGTAAGAAGTGTCGCGGTGGACGTGTTGCTAATTTCGAACACCTTAAGTGTCCTTCTATTTTCTATAAATGCAACCTTCTTCCCGTCTGGAGAAAAAGAAGGCATGTAATTATCCGCATCATTGCTGATAAGAGGCTTTTCGCTCAATAGAGTGGATGCGAAAAAATAAGGCTCTTCTTTGCGCGTTTTAGATGTTTGGTAAATGCGCCATCTACCGTTTCTTTCACTAGAGTAAACAATGGACTTTCCGTCAGGAGCAAAGTCAACAAATCTCTCTTGCTCTGGTGTATTAGTAACACGCTTCGTCATTTTGCCATCTGCTGAAGTCACAAAGACCTCTCCTCTGGCTATAAATGCAACTTCCTTACCATCAGGGGACACGGCAAATTCTCTAACACCTCCATTAATGGCAACTACGCCATCATTATTGCTTTTCTCCTGGGTATTGATAATTACGTCAACCTTTTTTGGCTGACCGCCAGACTGCATGGTGTAAAGCTCCCCATCATAACCAAAACTCAACAGACCGTTATTAGAGCTACTTAAAAACCTTACTGGAAATTTCTTAAAGCTTGTAATTTGCGTGCTTTTGCCTTTTTCACTAATAGGCATCTTGTGAACGTTAAAGTTCCCGCTTTCTTCGCTTAGATAATAAATCGCTTTTTCTTGATCAGCAAAAACCGGGTTCCTGTTCTCCCCATAAAAGGTACTCAGTTGTTGATGCTTATTTGTCTTTTTATCATAAATCCAGATGGCTCTGGCAACAGAAGACTTATGATGCTTACGCCACTCGTTCTCGCCGCCTTTCTTATCATGATAAATCATTTTCATGCCGTCCCTGCTCGACTGGACATACTCAGCGGGGATGGTGAATTCCTGCTCAATTCTGCCCCCTTTTGCGGGAACGCTATATAGTTCTGGCTGTGAGGCGGTAGGGTATTGCCTATGAACTATATCGTCCTGTCTAACGCCTCCAAAAAGAATAGATTTGTTGTCCGAAGTAAAACTAAAAGGGAATTCGTCTGCTGAATGATAAGTCAATCGCTTAGCCTGCCCTCCGTTTGCATCCATAATGAAAACATCAAAATTGCCGTAGCGATCTGATGCAAAGGAAATTTGCTTTCCGTCTTTGCTCCATGAAGGCATAAAATCATGCGCTTCGTGAAAGGTAAGTTGTTGCGCTGTCCCGCCGGCACTGGATATTTTATAAAGATCTCCTTTATAGGTAAATGCTATGCTTGTCCCATCAGGTGAGATCGATGGATAGCGCATCCATTGGGGCTTAGTTTGTCCGTCTGCATTAAAGCCTATGAGGCATAATAAAAATAAGGTAAAAATTCTTTTCATAAATATATAGAATAGTTGATAGCTCGAATTTAAGCTTTGGTTGATAGGTATCAAAGTAACATTTGCATTATCTATGGGAAGTCGCATAATTTAGCTACACACTGATCTATTAAAGTCGATACGGCATGAATACATTAATTATTGCACTGAAAAAGTTCTCTTTTCCTATAAATATTAAATAATCAGTAAAATAATTGTTATTATTGGGTACTAAACAACCAAGAACTACTAATTACTAATCTAAATTTTGACTTTATGAGAAAACTTTTACAAGTTTTGTTCATTTGTATGCTATTTGCTGGATCTGCAATAGCTCAAAATCGAACAATTACTGGAACAGTCACTGACAGTGAAGACGGAAAGCCACTTCCAGGGGTAACCGTAAGAATTAAAGGCTCCCAAGCGGGAACTACTACAAGCGCAAATGGTAAATATGCCTTAAGTGTTGTGCCAAATGGTGCCACTATCGAGTTCTCTTTCATTGGGTATCTAATGCAGAGTAAAACAGTTACAGGATCTAACACGATCAGCGTTGCGCTGGTTGCTGATTCGAAAGCCCTTACAGAAGTTGTAGTAACTTCCTTCGGTGTGGAACGTAGCAAACAGTCGCTAGGTTACGGTACCGGACAAATTTCTGCTGCTGAACTGACAACGGCGAAAACTTCTAACATTACCAACGCACTGGGTGCCAAGGTTGCCGGTGTCCGCGTCAGTGGTGCTGGTGGTGCGTTTACCGGATCAAGTGTAATCATTCGGGGCTTTACCACGTTTACAGGTAGCAATCAACCACTCTATGTAATCGATGGGATCCCAATCGATAATGGTGGCGGTGGTCAATCTTTACAAACAGGAGCATCTTCTTCAAATCGTGCATCAGACATAAACCCTGAAGACGTTGAAACCATCTCTGTACTAAAAGGTGCTGCAGCAACCGTACTTTATGGTTCACGCGCTGCTTCCGGCGTAATCCTTATCACGACAAAGAAGGGTTCAAGAGGCGCAAAGAATGCGATTTCATTTACAAGCAGCTACAATACAGGGACAGTTAATAGACTGCCTGAATATCAAAATGAGTATGCACAAGGAAATAATGGAATTTACAATCCAGGTAGCATAACATCCACTGCTGGTGGTTTGGCCAATGGTGGTGGTACCGGTGGTACGACCTCTTGGGGCCCAAGGATCGCAGGACAAACGGTAACCAATTTCTTTGGTCAGCCTGAAGTGTTAACCGCTTATCCAGATAATGTGTCGGACATATTTAAAACTGCAATGACGCTCCAGAACAATATTAGTTTTTCTGGAGGAGGAGACAATTCTAATTTTAGGATCTCTTATGGTAATCTTGCTGAAACCTATGTCTTAGATAATAACAAATTGTCCAGGAATAACCTTTCCTTCAACGGATCAACAAAGGTAAATAGCAAACTTACTGTTGGAACTTCGTTCACCTACACTAATAACAATTCAAAGCGTACTGCACAAGGTAACCAATTATCAAATCCTTTATTCCGGGCATATTTTACGCCAAGAAGCTATGACTTAAGCAATACCCCTTTTGAAGACGCAAATGGAAACCAATTGTGGTATGGTGCAGAAGATCACCCTTACTGGTCTATGAAGTATAATAAGTATAATGACGATGTAAACAGGGTTTATGGAAACTTTAACGTTCGTTATGACTTTACAAGTTGGATCCACGCCGACGTTAAAGTAGGAACTGACTTCTATAACAGACGTAGCAAAAGTTTCGATGAAATTGGAAATAGAGGAGGCGGGTTTACAGGCTCAACCGGTAGACTTGTCGGCGGTATCCTGGATGCAGAAAACGGCGTCCGGAACTTAAATACTTATGCAACCGTAAACGCAAACAAAACCTATGGAGACTTTAACTTTTCACTAGCTGTTGGTAATGAGTTGGTGCAAAATTATAGCTATAATTCATCCACAACAGGGTATCAGTTAAGTGTTCCTGGTTACAATAACCTACAGAATGCCACCACATTTTTCCCTTCTAAAGGAAGCACATTGACAAGATTGACAGGCTATTTTGCAGACTTTATAGTTGATTATAAAAATTACCTGACTTTGGATCTAAAAGCGAGAAACGATTATTCTTCGACATTAACCAAAGCAAATAGATCAATCTTCTATCCTGCAGCTGCCCTAAGTTTCCAGTTGACAGAAGCCTTCCCTTCCATAAAAAGCGATTATATCAATTTAATCAAACTGAGAGCTAACATCGGTGAAGTTGGTAAAGGTGCTCCAGCTTATTCAACAGATACCTATTACTCTAAAAGTGGTGCGAGTGATGGATTTACAACAGGAATTATCTTCCCTTATAATGGGTTAACAGCATTTACACTTAATAATGGCGCTGGTCAACCAGATATTACGCCAGAGTTCACTAGAGAAATTGAATTTGGTGGTGAATTTGGGTTTTTCAATAACAGATTAACTATTGATGGTTCGTACTACTCCAAAAAAACGAGAAATGTTATTTTATCGGTTCCGGTTTCCGTAACATCGGGTATCGGATCTGTTTTCCGTAATGCTGGTAAATTATCTACTAAAGGGGTCGAGTTATTGGTTGGTGGTACGCCTATTAAAGCTAAAGACTTTTCATGGGACCTGAGTGTAAATTTCACCAAGTACAAATCGATTGTAGATGAATTGGCCCCTGGCGTTTCAGTTATAACATTAGGTGGTTTCACTACGCCAAACGTAAGACTTGTAGCTGGAGAAGAGTATGGGTCGATATATGGCAATGCCTACTTAAGAAATGCAGACGGGCAGCTTATTTTAACTGCTGCAGGCTTGCCTCAGGCAACAGCAGATGTCAAGAAAATCGGTAATCCAAATCCAAATTGGACGGCGGGAATTCAAAGTAACATGACTTATAAAGGAATCAACTTATCTGTATTGCTTGATAAGAGATACGGTGGTGATCAGTATTCCAGGAATATTGCTGATGTACAACGTAATGGGGTAGCCTCGGAAACTGCAGAATTGCCTAGGTACGATGCTAGTAATGTGTTGCAGAATAATCAAATGTTTACGGGTGTTCTCGCAAATGGACAGCCTAGTACAACAATGATCTCTTCACAATTATACTATGGAAACACAGGTAAGTATGTAGCAGCTGAAGGTTATATTTATGATACCAGCTGGTTTAGAATTAGAGAAGCTTCACTATCCTATACATTGCCAAAAGCATTGTTAAGTCGGTCTCCATTTGGAACTGTTGAGGTAGGTGTATTTGGAAGGAACTTATATTTACATGCACCGAATTATCCTCATTTTGATCCTGAACAAAATGCCTTAGGCATCTCCAACGCTCAGGGTCTTGAATTTAACTCCCTGCCGAATACAAGAACATTTGGGGTGAACCTTAGATTAACTTTATAACTACTATTATGAAAAAGCTTAAATATATATATACGACGGTGATAGCTGCGCTGGTGCTTACTTCCAGCTCATGCGAGAAATTCTATGATGTAAATGCAGATCCGGATGCAATTCTGCAAGCGCCAATGCCCACAATATTAACATCAGTAACGGCTAATGTTGCTTATTTTTCGGGTAGTGATTTGAACAGATTTTCGCTGCTTTTAATGCAACAGTATTCGGGACAAAGTAATGGTACCCTGAATCAAACGCAAGAGTACGACAAGTATTTAATCACAGGTAATGATTCAAATAACTTGTTTAGTGCAGCCTTTGCAAATATTCTAAACGATATTGAGAACATCATTAAAATTGCTGAAGAGGAAGGTAGTCCTAACTATTCCGGTGTTGCTAAGCTATTGAAAGCGTATATGTATCAAATTATGATTGATACTTATGGAGATTTGCCATACGCTGAGGCTCAGAAGTTAACGTTAAATGTGGCTCCTAAATACGACGATGATGAACAGATATATAAAAATCTGATCACATTAATTGATGAAGGAATCGCGGGTGTAAACGCGACCACTTCGAAACAGGTGCCGACAACGAACTCAACGATTTATCCAGGAGCTTTTGCTACCACCAAAACAAATTGGGTTAAATTTGCAAACACCCTTAAATTAAGAATCTACCTACATTATTCTGAGAAAGAGCCTGCGTTAGTAACTTCCCAAATGAACGCACTGATTGCTTCTGGTGCCACATTTATGGCTGCCAATGCAGATAACTTTCAAATGAACTTCTTAAATATCGCTGGGGGAAGAAATCCAATTGATCAGTTTGAGACTAGTAGAGCGGGCTACCTTGTTGCCGGTAATCAAATTGTTAGCATGATGAATACAGCAGCCGATCCAAGGAGAGCCTCGTATTTCTCTCCGTTCACCACTGCTCCTATCTATAGAGGTGCGGTAGTTGGTGCTGCCAATAACTCGACATTGTATTCTAAATTACATACGTATTTAAGAGGTAGCCTGGCTGGTACGACATATACTGGTGATGCTCCTGTACGTATGCTTACTTTTGCAGAATACAATTTTATTAGGGCAGAAGCGGCTTTACGATTTAATGTAACTGGAGTTGCTCAAACTTTTTTCACTGCCGGAATTACTGCGTCCATGACTGCAGCGGGAGTTTCTACCACTGATCAAGCCACATATCTACTTGCTAATGGAACTCTTACAGGAACACCAGCTCAACAGTTGAAACAAATCATAGATCAAAAGTACATTGCTAATTATGGCGTAAATGTGGAACCTTGGACAGATTGGAGGAGAACAGGATACCCAGCTCTTACTCTACCTGCCAATGCGGTGATTGCATTTACCCCAAGATCACTGTACTATCCTCAGTCAGAAATTGATTCAAATCCAAATCTTCCTGGGGGTGCCCAAAAGACTTCCCTTGGCTCAAGAGTGTTTTGGGATACAAGACAATAAAACCAACAAACCAAAAAGGGAGACATCGACAAGATGCCTCCCTTTCTTTTTATAAGACGTTTAATTTAAAGTACTCTTAATTCAGTTTGTTCAAGGCCTACGTTCAAAATGCCCTTCTTTCCTACCACCATTGCCCTGTTATCGTCAATGTGCCCTACTGGAAAGTTGAAACATACCGGGTAATCATATTCCTTCACCAATTCCCAGATTACCTTTTCAGGAGAATCTCCGAATGGGATGTCTTCAATCTCAAAGCCGTTAAAAGCACCAATGATTAAGCCTTTCAATTTACTCAATTTCCCGGCACGCTTAAGCATCCGCATCAAGCGGTCTATAGAATATTCATGTTCGCCTACATCTTCTATAAATAAGATTTTATCTGTATAGTCAATCTCCGATTCTGAACCCTGCAACATCACCAAAAGGGTCAGGTTACCACCTATGAGTATACCTTCTGCTTCACCAATACGGTTTATTAAAGTGTTCGTGGTACTAGATTCGTAGACCATCTCGCCACCAAACAAAGCCGTTTTTAATGAAGACATAGCTTCTGGGGTAGAATCTTCAAATGTGTAAGGCATTTGTCCGTGGATGCATTGCACCTGGTATTTCGCGTATACGTGCGACAATAAAACAGTAATATCACTGAAGCCTACAATCCACTTTGGATGTTCTACGAATGTCGTAAAATCCAGCTCATCAATGATTCTTAGGGTACCGTAACCACCCCTTCCGGCGATCACTGCCTTAATTTCTGGATCGTCAAGATACTGTTGCAAATCTGCTGTCCGTAAGGCATCATCACCTGCAAATTGGTGGTAGCTGGCGGTTACAGTTTGGCCAACAACCACTTCAAGGCCCCAATTTTCAAGGATC
Organism: Pedobacter sp.; assembly: GCF_037719805.1. Lineage (GTDB taxonomy): Bacteria > Bacteroidota > Bacteroidia > Sphingobacteriales > Sphingobacteriaceae > Pedobacter. Next base: position 444,371 of record NZ_JBBJLZ010000001.1, read on the forward strand.
GCAATGGCGGCATTTATGCTCTTCGGAAGTTTCTTTGCCGGACAGACAATCGCGACTTTGTCACCCCTTTTTAAATACGCTGGCTGTTTAATCATTAGTAAAACACTTATCTTTGCCAAAATAATAAAAATAGTTTTGGATAACAGTAAAATAAAACGATATACCGTTACAGCTGCTTTGCCGTATACGAATGGTCCGGTTCACATCGGTCACTTGGCTGGCGTATACCTTCCTGCAGATACTTATGTACGGTATTTAAGGTCGAATAAACGCGATGTGAAATTCATTTGTGGCTCTGACGAGAATGGCGTTCCCATCACTTTAAAGGCTAAGAAAGAGGGGGTTACTCCGCAGGTTATTGTCGATAAATACCATAAGATCATTGGAGATTCTTTTAAAGAATTCGGCGTATCATTCGACATTTATCACCGTACTTCATCCTTAATGCACCACCATACGGCCTCAGAATTCTTTGAAACTTTATATAAAAAAGGCGTCTTCACTGAGGAAGTAACTGAACAATATTACGATGAAAAGGCACAGACCTTTTTAGCAGATAGATACATCACCGGAACTTGTCCGAAATGTGGCAATGAAAACGCTTACGGCGACCAGTGTGAAAACTGTGGTAGTACACTGAATGCGACCGACCTCATCAATCCAAAATCTACCCTTTCTGGAGAGAAACCAGTTAGAAGAGAAACTAAGAACTGGTTCCTTCCACTAGACAAGTATGAAGACCGTTTAAGGGCTTATATAGACGGCCACAAAGATTGGAAGCCAAACGTTTATGGGCAATGTCAAAGTTGGTTAAACGCAGGCTTACAGCCAAGAGCGATGACCAGAGATCTGGACTGGGGAGTTAAAGTTCCTGTCAAGGGTGCAGAAGGCAAAGTATTGTACGTTTGGTTCGATGCTCCGATAGGATACATTTCTGCTACTAAAGAACTTTTCGAGTACGCCAGACTAGATGTTTGGAACCCGAAGGCTGAAGAGTATTATATCAATCAGAATGAAGTTGAGAAGGGAAACTGGGAGGACTATTGGAAAAGCGAAAATACTAAACTGGTTCACTTTATAGGGAAAGACAATATCGTTTTCCATTGCATTATTTTCCCTGCGATGTTGATGGCACATGGCGAGTATACGCTTGCAGAGAATGTACCTGCAAATGAGTTCTTAAATTTAGAGGGACAAAAGATATCTACTTCAAAAAATTGGGCGGTTTGGCTTAACGAATACCTTGTAGAATTTAAGGATAAACAGGATGTATTAAGGTATGTGCTTACCGCTACTGCTCCTGAAACGAAAGACAATGATTTCACCTGGAAAGATTTTCAGGCAAGAAATAATAACGAATTGGTCGCTATTTTAGGGAATTTCGTCAACAGAGTGACGGTTTTAACCCATAAATATTTCGCTGGAAAAGTCCCGATGCTGATGGAGATTAAGCCCGAGGATCAGCAGGTCATCGATGATCTAGCAGCTTTTCCGGCAAAGATCAGTGCTTCCATTGAAAGCTATAGATTTAGAGAAGCCCTATCAGAAGTGATGAATGTTGCCCGATTAGGGAATAAGTACCTGGCAGAAACAGAGCCGTGGAAAGTTATAAAGACTGATGAAGACCGTGTGCGTACGATTCTGAACATTTCGTTGCAGATTGTGGCGAATATTGAGATTCTGATTGAACCTTTTCTGCCCTTTACGGCGGATAAGCTAATGAAGATGCTGAACTATGGCGGACACCTCTGGGAAAATGCTGGTAGTATCAACTTGCTAAATCGTGGTCATCAATTAAACGAACCCGTACTCTTATTTGAAAAGATAGAAGACGAAGCGGTACAAGCTCAAATAGATAAGCTAAATCAAAGCAAGGCCGACAATATTGTACCCGCTGCGGTAGAATCTGCGAAAGAAGATATCCAGTTTGAACAGTTTTCGGCGATTGACATTCGTGTAGCGACTATTATTGCTGCGGAGAAAGTAGAGAAAACAAAGAAATTACTCAAGCTGACTCTTGACACAGGTATTGACCAGCGGACTGTGGTTTCTGGAATCGCAGAACATTATGCGCCTGAAAATATTATTGGACAGCAAGTTAGCCTAGTCGTGAACCTTGCCCCAAGAGAGATCAAAGGAATTGTTTCGCAGGGTATGATCCTGATGTCTGAGGATGCCAATGGTAAGCTGGCTTTTGTGGCTCCTATTGACAGCCACTCAAATGGCAGTATAATTAGGTGATCCCAATAGCAATTGAGCGGGAGCAGGCGGCGGCAACGTAAGTTGTCGCCCAACTTTAAAGTCCATTTTATTCCACTTTTTGGTCACAGATCTATCTACCATTCCATCCGTTATCTGGGCGCTTAAAATGGCGCTTGGGTTAAATTGCTTATTATTTGTTATTATATCACCTGCAAATGTGGTCTTGTAATATTGTAATGAGATTCCCATCATGCATAGGCAGCCAGGCTGAGTGTGGAAAGCGGCAGATTTCTCTGGGATAATTGTTGTAGGATTATTCTTTCCAATATCAAACAGTTGGGATTGTTGGTCGGTGTAGAATCCGTTTTCTAAGTCAAACAATCCACAGGTTAGAACTATTTTGCATTTACTAATCATTGAAGGGAATATAAAATCCCTTGGTAAATTCATCTCAGCGATGCTGATATGAACCCGGTTATCGGATGTATACTCTACTAGCGGCTGGCTAAACATATATTTTTCGAAAGGCGATATGATGTTAAAGTTGAACCCGATCAATCTTTCAAAGGTGTTTGGTTTGAAGTTGAAATTCAAATTTGTTTCGTCTAAGGCGGGCCTAAAACATTGATTTACGAGCCCTGTGAGGCGGACAGACATGCCGCCATCATGAAGTCCGTTATATACATCATACATAGAGATTCTAAAATAGTTGGCTAGCGTACTGGCTTTTCCAAAAACCGTGGAGCTATTTATTGTTCCAGTGGTTTTGTTGTATTTCGGCTTCTCTGAAAGCCCTTTAACGATTTGCACGCCATTTCTTTCGCTATAGGAAGTGTGGCCGATTGTTCCTCGTGTGAATCCGTTCTTGATTATTGCCATGATTTATAGTTGGTTACAGTAAAGTAAGGGTACGGCTTATATTGCGCTATCATAGAGTCTGATATAAAAATGATACAAATCAGTATTAAGTCCAATTTCTAACAGTCCAGATTGGACTTGCATTGCTTTTGTATTGGACTTGTATTGGACTTGATATTATTTCAACTTAAGCAGTAGCGGTTAGGTATGGCCACTATTGAAGTTTGTTAAGGGAATGATTTGTTGGTAACAGGGCGTTTTATTATTATATTTGCGCCTGCCAGTTGAGGGATCGCTTTATTGGCGATTGAATATTGGTCCCGTAGTTCAACGGATAGAATAGAAGTTTCCTAAACTTTAGATATGAGTTCGATTCTCGTCTCATGATCAAGCACTTAGCCTGTATTAACGTGAAGTTGAGTCTATAGATGAGTCAAAATCATGTTCAAACAACCTAAAATCTTTATTCCGCAAGACAAGTCGGAAAGAGCTTACATCCTTTATTATTACAATGGTAAACGATTTAGAGAATACAATGGCAATAAGCTAAATCTTGAGATTTATCCTAATCATTGTGATCGTCTAGCAGACAAAAAGCGACTATTGAGCAAACTTCAATTTGAAGTAACAAAGGCTTTAGAATCTGGCTGGGATCCTAATGTTGTTGAAGTTCCTCCCAGTGAGATTTCTCTAAAAAATGCTCTAACCATAGTTCGAGATGAAAAGCTCAATTCTAATCTTTGTGACTTATACAAGCGAAATCTAAAAGCCGTTTGTAGAATGTTTATAGATTTTGTTCCTTCAAGGATGCTGAATGACAGATGTGATATGGTGACCCTTGAAACTGTAGAAAGCTTTCTAAACACGTTTCAGTCCAGTGAGAGAAACTATATCAATAGAAGAAGACTATTGCATACCTTCTTTAATGAGATGGTAAGAAAAGGTTTTTTAGTAAAGAATGTGGTAAAGGAAACAAAAAGTGCTCGAGCAAAAGCTAGCTTACATGAACCATACTCTCAAGAGCAACTTAAACAGGTACTAGGCTATTTAAAGATTCATTATCCAAATCTTCACTTATGCTGTCTGTTGACTTATGGCTGCTTTTTACGTCCGCATCATGAAATACGTTTACTAAAGATGAAACACATCGTTCAGGATTATGGACAAATTCAATTGTCTGGGAGTGAAAATAAAAGCAAAAGAATACGAACAGCTTACATTCCAAATTATATACAAGAGGAATTAAGAGCAAGACTTACCAACCTCGATGATACGGAAGCCAACATTTTCACCTTTACTAGAACACCATATAACGTAGGATATTTCAATGTAATGTGGGGGAAAGCTAAACTTAAGATGATCCAGGAAGGAATCCTTTCTCCTAAGCAAACTATTTACTCTTTCCGGCATACAGCTGTAGTAAATGTGTATCGAAAGACCAAGGACTTGCAAATTCTCCAGCAGCTCCTTCAACATTCAAATATGATAGTAACTCTCAATTATCTTCGTGGACTTGGTGAAATCAATGATGAACGTCTTAGGGATGTATTGCCAGAATTATGATGTGATATAAAATGATTTAGGACAGTGAATTTTAGGTATTAAACCCTTTCTTTTTACTGTCCTATTTTAAAATCTATTCACTCACTTTTAACAAAATATATTCTGTTCGAAATTCATCAAAATTTGGAAGAGGAAGGACAGTAGATTTTAAGGTATAGACCCTTTTGTTGTAGTGTCTTTTTTATTTCTCGATGTTCATGTAACTCAATCCCTTCTTTTACAAAAAACACTATCCAATTATTTAGGTTAAAAACATAACTAGATAAATCTATAAATTGAGGATTATTTCTTCTAAACGATATCGTACATTAGATACCTCTCGATTAAATCCTTTCTTAGGCATTAGTATAAAGACTAAGAAATATCTATCAATAACTCATTATCAGAAACTAAAATTGCTATTTGATTAATGAAATGGGTTCTTGATAATTTAAGGTATTGCCTTCTGTTTTATTAACAAAAGTGTAGCAAATACTATCGACTATTAACCTATGTTTGTCAGCGTGATCGAAAAACGAGGGAATAACGATAATAGAAGTTATTTAAAGATGAAAGCACTGTGAGCATAACTTTCCAGATCATTCTTACCCTAAAAAAACAACTATCTTAATCGATGAGCTATGTATATAGAAGAGTACTGTATCATAATTAAATATATTTGATTAAAGAATGAACGAGAAATCAATTCCTGGTTGGACAATAAATATTAACGAAATTTCAAATGGCGTTTTCAAGGTGACACTAAACGACGCTTTTGGACGTAAAGCAGAAGTGATTGACAATGCAACTGACGAAACTATTGAAAGAGCAGTTAGTGATGCATTTGACATCGAAAAGCAAGTCTCGAAAAATTGGAATTTGTTTCTATACGACCTTTCTAATCAAATATTAGACGATACAGACATTGAGAACAGAGAATACAAGGATAAAGCATTTGGTTCTTGGTTTATAGAAAAACAAGATAAGCGTTTGATCTATGACGGTAAAGACAGTGAGCTAATACTTCAAACTAGATCCGAATGTAATTGGACAAACATTGACGGAATTAAAAGAGACGACCTTAAATATTCAAATTTTGTAAGGCAAATAAATAAGCTGAAATAAAACACTAAACACAACAGCATCAGCACCCTGCAAAGCGGGCGAACGTCGTGACAGAAACTTTTCAGCTTATAATAAAAATGCGAAAGTTGCTGCATTTGTCAGACAGTGCAGCATATAGGAAGTACAGCCTAAGTGGTTACTAAATTATCATTAATCGGTGCTTTTCTAGGATATTTTAGGATTTCAGGTATGCAAATAGGTATGCGCAATTAAAGTAGTCTCTTCAAATTTTAAGACGTAGATTTAATTTCCCATTCATCTCCACCGGTTTCTCTTTTGGCCATATATCCTGTAGGCAAATCTCTCAGTACTTTAAGTGTGTCGTCCAATGCCAGTATTTCACCAAGAGATATGATCTTATAATCCTCATCCTGGAGATTAGTTTCTTTTCCACTGAATTGCCAACATCCGTCATCAAAATGATAAACATATAATACTGGGGAACCTAGGTCAATAATATATTTGGTTGTAAAGATGGCCGTATTTTGGTTCTCTGTAAAATGGTCCATTATTGTCATTATTATTTTTGCTGTCATCTACGTTTGAAGGCGCTAACTCATACAATAATAGGCAATTTATCTCCTGAACTTTGTCTTTCTCCTATTATCAGTGATGGGTGGATTCCATAGAAACATCCTTGCCGTTCACCAAATATGGAGGAAATAGTGATAGACATAATAAAAAAGTCTAATCCATTTTTAAAGAAGTGCTTTTAAAGTAATATTCATTAATTTGCTGTATATGATACATTTACAAATAGATCAATTGAAGACGAACTTAAGCTTGGGTAAAACGGTCGAGCAGTGGCTTGGTTATAAAAAGTACAAAGATTATACTTTATTAAGGTGGATAAGGATTGAAATGGAAAAGAATCAAGAATATACAGTTGCCTATATTGAGTCTTTTGATGAAGGCAATATTGACTTTATTGATATCTACGAATTCGGGACGCTTGATCCAGATGAACCTGCAGGGGTTTTAACTACTTTTTCTAACCAAAGCGAAGCTATAAATTTTTCAATACGAGAATACGGGGCCAAATTGGATAAATTTGTATCAGAAGGCATGATTCAAGAAGAATATTCAATTTATCTGAAAAACTAATCCGATTTTGCTGTCTAAGAAAATGGTAGAATAATGTGAATTTTAAACTTAACCAGTAAGGCGAGGTTAAATTCTTACCGTAAATACAGCATCAGCCGTAGGTGATAAGCCACCAGTGCGGGTGGGACTTTCTTTCGATTCTATGTTTCAAATAACTCCATAATCAACTTGGTTTATATTTGCAGGCACATCACTATTAACCCTCGGATTACTTAATAAACCCCTGTTATTGCAGAGACTTGTAATTTTAACTATGTTATTTAATTAGAGCATATGATTACAGTTTAATAGACATTTTCAATTGAAAATCCTAGTTGGAAGACTATTATAACTCCACGCAGCAATGTATGGAGTTTTTATGAGAGCGATTTTTTGACTCTTAGAGCAATATTTTTTAAATCCAGATATGTAACTAATCTTCGATATGATTGTTGTCTTTCCTTTACTTAAAACACAAGTAAGCAAGGATGCTAGCATTATATATTAAACTTTAATAAATGATAGATCCACGATACCTTCTACTAACGATATTATTAGTTGTATATACAGGTCTATGTGTAAGCTTCCCGTAAAATCAGACCATTCAAAAGTAGAATTTAGCTGCTAATATCTAGCAACAAATCAGCTGGCGTTTTAAAGCCTAGTGCTTTGTGTGGCCTATGATTATTGTAATCATACATCCATTCTTCAGCTTTTTCTCTTACTTCGTCCAGTGTTCTGAATATGTAAGCATTCAATAATTCCCTACGCATACTCCCGTTAAATCGTTCCACATATGCATTTTGAGTTGGTTTACCGGGTTGAATAAATATCAAGGTAATCTTTTTCTCATTACACCAATCCCCTAGCTTATCTGAAATGAATTCTGGACCGTTGTCGACTCTAATCATGCTTGGTAGACCTCTATACTGCTCTAACGCTTCCAATGCTCTTACAACCCTATGAGCTGGTAACGACAGATCAGGCTCGATGCACAAGATTTCCCTGTTATAATCATCTACTATGTTCAGTACTCGAAATTTCCTTCCGTCCCATAAGCTGTCGCTCATAAAATCGATTGACCATACCTGGTTGATGGCTTCAGGAGTAGACAGAATTTGTTTTACTCTGGCGGGAAGTCGTTTTCTTGCTCGCCGTCTTATATTCAATTTCATAGCAGTATAAACCCTGTATACCCGTTTATGATTCCAAAGAAAGCCTTTGCGTCTCAATCTGTGGTAACATTTCCAAAACCCAATAACAGCATGCTTTTCAACGAGCACTTTCAGCTCATCAATAATCTCATCATCATCTTTCTGCTTATGAATATAGAAACAACTACTTCGAGGAACGTTTACACATAAACACGCCTGACGATGGCTGATTTTCTTGACCATTTCTTCCACCAGCCCGCGTTTTTCATCAGACGTTAACGCTTTTTTTCTACAGCTTCTTTAAAAGTTTCATGTACCAGACTCAGATTTGCATACATTTTTTTAAGCCGGGCGTTTTCATCTTCCAGCTCCTTTATCCTTTTCAGTTCGTTAACTTCCAGACCACCATAACGCTGACGCCACTTGTAGAAGGATGCAGTGCTTACACCTAAATCACGGCATAGCTCATTAACATTCCTACCATTTTCATGTTCCTTGATTGCTTTGACAATCTGAGTCTCCGTAAATCTTGACTTTTTCATATTACACATTTAAAGTTAAAAATTCTTTTTATCGCCCGCGCTACGCTTGGTCGAGAATTCTACTTTTAAATGGTCAGCTTTTAGGGAAGCTTACATATGTAACTGAGCTTAGTTTCATAAAGATACTTAATGAGTGGTACCAGATAATCTAAACACTTTAAATTCAACTAACGCTTCTTGGTAGCCATTTGGTAATTTTTCGACAATATAAAAGATGTACTTTTCATTAAACTTTGTTCCAGACTCATAGGCAATATTTTGAAGCTCATTCCAAGCCAAATATCGATGGTTTGGAAGACTGGGAAGAAATTTCGGTTTATCTCCATAAGTAAAGTTCAAATAGGCATTAATTGTTGGAATGCATTTACAGGCAAAACTATAAATATTCTTTAGTTCTTGCCCAATAACAAGTATCTGATTACCTGGCCGAACACCGGCTGTATCTGCTAAATAGTAAATTGTCTCCTTTTTAGTTTGACTAAATCCTGAGCTGTAATTTATAAATACACAAAACATTAATATTATTACAAATTGGTGTGCTTTCATCATTCTAATATCGACAATCTATTGCAGCTTTGTTATCTGAAGAACCATATACTTAATTACTTTATAAGACTTACTTTCCATAATTTACCTTGTTAATTATTGAAGCAACATCACTATTTACTCTCTTATTACTCAAATCTTTACTTACTGTATATGAAGCCATATCCGTATCATCACAGGGATTCATTAGCTCTTTTATAGAAACTGGTGATAAATCTGGAAAAATCCAGTCATTTATAAGTTGCTCATCTAACATCAAAGGCATCCGCTTAGCACTGTTATGAATATCGCTCATGCTAATTTAGAAATATACAATTTTAAGTGAAATCATCTCTATCCAAAAGCTGTTAACAAAGATTGCATAGATCGAGGCTAGGTGGCGGCAAGTGATTACCTCAGGATCAATGCACAATGGCAACGATAGAATTAATAAAAACAGTAATTAAACAGCAATAAGCTCTGTTAATGGCGTATTAAATAATTGATTTTTTGCAATATTAGGATAGCATTTTTCGATAAAATCAACATGAGCTGAGAATGAATCGCATTTTTGAGTTATCGTTCCCTTATCTAAATTTAAGACACATACAATATAGTAGCCACGTTTCGTGATCTCGATTTGTTTATCGATTAACTGATATTGATTTATCGCGTTAGTAGCTTTATAGCCTAAGTCAATGTCTAAATATATTATTTTGTGCATCTTAAATCAAATTATTTGCTGATGGGGGGCGAATATAATGTAAAACAACGCATATAAAAGTCAGTGTGAATACGGTTGTAGTACGTTTTGTACGCTCATTTTCTCAGAGGTGAGGCTATATGTGATAATAGATGTTGCTATTTGAGAAGCATTTACATAAATGACTTGCTGGTATTATTTTATATTTTGAAGATAGATATGTGCAACTATTTAAAGCTTTCTTAATCAACTTTATGAAGTGGCTATATTACCCAGTTCGTAGTTGGCTTCAGTGCTAAAGCATTCTGGTAAGCATATAATATTTTACCGTTCTGCTAGTATGAATTCCAACATACCTGAATGTATATTCAATTTCGTAATCTGGAATGGATAATGAACTCAAAGAGTTGAAAACAGATGGTTCTAGTTTCCTTATAAATTCATCAGCAAAGAGCTTCGGCTTATCAACAAAGTATTTATTAACAAAACTATCAGGTAATCGGGATAAATCAATATCCACTTTACCGTTCCCTTGATAAGTGATAAGCCTGTCAACATCCTTCACCATACAAGATATTTTATCATTATTCACAGTCCAATGATGGAAACTACTGTTTAAAGTTGATTTTATCTGTTCGTCTTCTACTGGCTTGTTTAGTTTAACAATTGTTCCCATACCACAAATTTATGCTAATATTTTTAGCATTCTATATTGATATTGAAAGAAGATGTATTATCTCATTATCTTGAAATCTATTTAAACAGATACTAACACTATACCAATTCAATTGTAGAGTCTTGTACTTCAACACTTAAGTACTGTTGTTTAAATTTATTTGGTTACAGTTGTTTGAACTTGGATGAGTTAAATAAATCATTGAGAGTCTCTATCATTAATTTGGTAGGGGCTCTTTATGTTGCAAAATACAACCATACGGAATACTTATTTAAACGAAAGATCGAATACTATACTCTATATTAGGTTATCGGCTGGTTACCGATTCATAAATTAGTTTAGCTTAGATAGTTAGAAGCCCTTACTGTAAAAGGTAAGGGTTTTTAGTGTTCAAACAATTGTCATCTCTATACGTTGTATATACAAGGTTTATTCAAATGAAAGTTTCACTAGTCTCTATCTATTAATTTAGGTAGGGATTTTCTTTATAAGAATTGAGTACACCTTAGATAATTAACTCTGAGTGAATCCATATCAGCGCTCTTCCATTTCAATTGCATAGCCAATTGCTTCAACATCTTTCTCGCTTATAAGATCATCACTTACCCATAGAGGTCCATCTTCATGTTCAACATGATGTCTAATATTACCTATTCTGTTTGTCCCAATACTAATATCGAATGTACAGTCTTCCAGCGGTGTTACTAAATATGCCTGATCTTTGATTACGACTTCAAAAGGTTCCTCTGTTTCCATTTCGTTTTCTATAATAGTAACATTCTGTTTAAAAGTTGGATAAAATGTAAGCTCATCAAGCTGCATACGATCAGGCCCATAGATCTTGATTTTAATCGGTTCAGTTACTTCATATTTCGCTTCAACCATTATTGAGTCCACGATACTAAATATACGATCTGTATAATGATCAACCTGTATTACTTCTGGAACTTGAATACTTATAACGTTTGAATCTGTAGGTTCAATAATAAACTTATGCCTGCCTAGCTCTGGATCAATTTCTTCCGCTTTTAAGCGAGTTTGCTCAAATTGATTTGCAATCAGTATTGCTAGTTCTGAAGTCTTTGTAGTTACATCCATGGAATTTCCTCTATAATTAATGGAACATCACTGTTTACCTTTTTGTTACTTATATCATTACTGATGGTGTGCTGCCTTATGGTATCATCCCATGGATTAATCAATTCTTTTATAGACAGATTATGACTGCCTTCTCTAATAGAGGACTAAATCAAGGTGAAGCTATTTATAAAGCATTGCGTATATCATTTCATGCAAGATACTTCAAGAACTCAATAATAGGTAAGCAGGTACCGTTTGAATTTAAAAAAATCAAACAATAAGCCCTATAGCAAGTTAAAATTGGAAGTCGGGTTTATTTCCCTTAAGTATGATTATTTATAGCACCAAAGATTCAACTAGTTTATATGGATGAAGAGATCGAATTGATAAATAGACTCTTGGGAGAACAGGCTTGGCTGCTGACAACGGTATTAAGCGCGAACAAAAGCGGCATTGTAATAACTGATCACATTGCGGAGGATCAGCCAATAATATATTGTAATGATGCTTTCTTGATAATGACAGGCTATTCAAGAGAAGAAGTCATTGGAAAGAACTGTAGGTTTTTACAAGGTACACAGCTAAAATTACACTCAAGGACAAGAATAAAGATAGCTTTGGCCAACGGGGGTTACTGTAATGAACGGATTATTAATCATAAGAAGGATGGTTCATCGTTCATTAATGATCTTTATCTTGCTCCCATCAGGGATGCAGATGGAACTGTAACTCATTACATTGGTGTCCAAAATCAAATTACCGGAGAAAGAAACGAGTCAATTTACGGCTCAGGGATATCTCATGAGTTGCGGACGCCTTTGACCGCCTTGAAAGGTTGCCTTCAACTCTTGAGCCGGGATCTTATACCAGATGATCTATTTGCTCAACAGAAAATTCTTCTCGAAATGTCTCAAGATAACCTTAATCGGCTTAGTAAAGCGATAGAAAATGTAATACAAACTAACCGGTAATTCTTGGTTATAGATATAATATTATATCCATAATAATATGATTTAATATTGCTCAATGCGTCTGGCTATAATCTCAGTATGCTATCTCATCTGTTATTGAAGACACATCACTATTTATCTTAGGATTCCCAATATCTTTGCTAATGGTCCATGCTGCCATACCGGTATAATCACAAGGATTCATCAGTTCTTTTGTTAAAATGGGTAATATGTTCGAAGATATCCAATCGTACCACAGATGGTCTAGCATCAATGGCATACGTTTAACGCTATATGTATGTCAGTTATAAGTTCATTTGCTTCATCCGTTAATTTACTGAATGTTGTCATGTTATTCCTTGTAGCTGGATCAGTCTAATGTGAGGCTTTACGACAATTGGTTAATGTCTAGTTAAAGCAACTGAAAACCATGAGGAATAAAACAGTAATTTAATCACATCCACACGTATATAGCACCGAATCGGTTTGGCAATTGAGCTTCATGACCTCGAACGATACCTTTAATCATTCAGTGCTTGTAATCCTTTGTCTGTCAAAGTAGCAAAATGTTCATTATCTATTTCGTTAATTTCAATAAGTCCTTCCCTTGCTAAACGCGTAAAACCAGCTTGACTTCTCATTATAGTTTTGTCTAGCTTGATTTTTTTATTTTGGGATACATAAGTTAGAACCCTTTTTAGAAGTGGCATGTTATTCATAATTTGACTTACCCAGTAAGTATTAATCTTAAGATACAGGTATATAACGCAAATGCAGGCAACGTAATTATAATCTTACATAACATCCATAATGGACCTTTACAGATTCAACTATCATAACCACATTTACTTGATATTAATTTAAATTTTCTAAATTAAATACAACTGGATAGAATATAATGATGTTTAATGTATATTAGATTTTACCTAAATATTAAACATATGAAAGATCTTTACTCAATAGAACAATACTCATTGCAAGAATTGCAAGCAGACTGTATATCCTCTGCGATACAGCTTAATGATGCCTTGAAAGATGTCGTGGAAGATAATTTTAGCTCAGTTTATGTTATAAAATATTATGCTAACTGTGTAAAAGCTAACAACGAATGCATTCAAAGGATCATTCAATACCATAGTTGAAACTTTAGTGATAGTAAAAGAAGATGTTACAAATCAACATTCTTACTTAGCGATGAACCAGTATAAGGAACGGTAATGATCATAGATGTCAGCTCCCGTTAAATAAACGCTCTCGAAGTAACTATGCTGCCTTAAATGAAAGAACCAGAATTTGATGCTTATGAATAATCCATCTGAATTAACCCGTTGTTTCCTATTTATCTTTAATTAATTCAGAGTATCGTTCTAGGAATTTGATGTATTTATCCTTCCAATATGCATCATCTCCTGATGGTGAAGATTCTTCGTTTTTCAACTGGACAACAATTGCTGTTCGCTTACCTGATGAAAAGTCATGTTTGATAATATCCGATATTCTGTGCATTATTGACTCATCAATAACTTCCATCGTAAACCAACTATAGATTGTTCTGCGATTAACACCTAATCCAATGGCAAGGTCAGTTATATTTAGTCCAGTTCTCCTTACTGCTCTTTCGAGCAATTGTCCCATATGAATTTCACCCATACAACTAATACGTATTGTACCACAAGATAGTACGTATTTCTCGCAATAAAAGCTTTAAAATGCTCTTTTATTTAGTTTAGGGTTCTCGTATTCAATTTGTTACGACAATTTGTTGATATTATGTATCAATCCAGCAGCTGGTAGGTGACACGTTCACATTCTAGTGATTCTTTTTGATCATAAAAAGATCAGCAAGCATTACAGCCCCTGAAGGAGTTATAAGTTACATCTCCTCCAGGAAGCCGAGCGTTGATTCTTTCTCTGTCTTAAATGCGTCACCCATAATAGTTTTGAATAAAGGAAAACTATTAGTAAATCATAGTATTACCAAAGCTGAAGTATTAAGCTCAAAGGCTATGATGTTTCACATCATCTAGGCCTTGTAGATCCCGCCTTGACTGTTCCTTTTGATCATAAAACGTTTTCATAAAATCGATTAGGACGTTGTTATCAAGATCCCCATCTTCAGACAATACTGATAGATTCATAGAAAAGAAAAGCTCTAACTTTGGATTGCTAATTAGATGTAGACGCTCAAATCCCATATTCCAAGATTCAAATTTCCTTTTGTTTATATAACCTTCCTTGATCACGCAAATATCTTGGTGCCGGGGATCCTGTTCAATAATAGTAAAGACGTCTTCCATATCGCTTTTTTTGCCTTCTATCACCTGAATAAATTGGCATCTCGTTTCGCCATCAAGTACGCCTTCAACATATGCTAGAAACCCGGTTATACCATGAAGACTGTTCCAGGTTCTGGATTCAGATACTAATTCTTGTAACTCTGTATTATTGAAAGCTCTTTCTGCGTTACTTATGTAGAGTATGGTGTAAAGCATATTTGTTTAATTTTAGGTTCGGTTAACGTACCACCAAATCTCTTCATGGTAGGTGATGCCGTGTAGCTAATATAACCTAATGGCGCAATCATATGAAAGAAAAAGTATTCTATATAGTTGTATTATTCGGGTTGGTTATGCTTTCAACTGGTGTCAGCTTATTTAGCTTTGTTTTCGAAAAAGAATGTCATAGTTTACCATTAAGAGCAGCTTGAGTTCGATTTGCAACTAAGTATTGGTTTCTAATAGTTTTGCATAACGTTCTAACAGGTCTAGATACTTATTTTTCCAGTATTCCTCATTTCTTTCCTCTTGTAATGGATGCTCTTTAATATGGCTTTTTGTAATTCTAGGGATCGTTTTATCAAGGGAATAAATATCATAAGATATGGCGCTTGATATCCTTTGCATCGTGATCTCGTCAATTACTTCTTGCTTAAACCAATTATATAAGGTGCGACGAGTAATATTTAATGCAGCAGCAAGTTCACTTATATTGATTCCCTTCTTCCTAATTACTTTTTCAAGAAGTTGACCCATATGAATATCGTTCATCTAATTATGCATGTAGCTGGATCTAACATCAAGGCATATTTGTTATGTGAAATTATGAGAATTATTATGAAATAGCGTGAATTCGATTACTTTTGTGTATTATATTGTCATCTTATCCGTTAAGTCACGGTATAATGGAATTAGTAAGGTAATACTATAATTATTACAGTATGGGGATGAATCTGGGAAACGTTTTATATATCGACGACGAGGCATTCAATCTTAATGCATTTATGGCTACGTTTAGAAGGCAATTTCGTGTATTCACAGCCGAGTCAGCAATTGAAGGTCTAAAGGTTTTAGCAGAGATTAATATTGATGTTATTATTTGTGATCACCAAATGCCGGGTATTAAAGGCATAGACTTCCTGAAATCTATCATTCCTGACTATCCAAAGCCGATAAGGATTTTGCTTACTGGTCAAGCTGATGCAAACCTCGTGCGAGATGCTATTACCAACGGATATATTTATAAATGCATTTATAAGCCATGGGATTCAGACGCACTCTTGAACGATATAAAAGAGGCTATAGTAACAGGAGACCTGCGTTAGCAACTCATTCTATACATTTGGATTCTTATGCGTGTAGCATGCAATAATGAGGTGGAAACAATAAGTCCGTTTGACTGTATTACATTTATTATTAACAGAAGGCTTTAACTTGATCTTTAATAAACGAATTCATTTTCTTAATCAATAGGTTTGGCTTTGGATAGTTTTGGTACGTATGGATGACATTGAATCACTAAATAAGAAGATCGAGGCATTACAAAAGGAAAACGATCATCTATATAAAGAAGTACAAGAGTTACAACTAGATCGAAGTTCTGTTCGTATATCCCATGAGGAACAAGCGGATTATCAGGAAAGTCAAGTTCGGTTTCGCACCATATTCGAGTCCTCTAATCTTGGCAATAAAGTCATTTCTTCTGATTTAAAAATCTTGCAATTAAATGCTGCTATGGTAGAGTTGTTAGGGTATGATAACAAAGAAGACATAATTGGCACCCGTATTTTAGACTATGCTCCTGAAGAATTTCATGAGCACTGGTTGTTACTTCAAAAGAAATTATGGAAGACTAATATGCCTTCTTTCACATTGGAAACGTGTTTAAAAAAGAAAGATGGTTCTATCGTCTGGTGTCAGGTCAATTCAATTTTATTTAAAGATCATGGTAAAACATTAGGATATACCACGGTAGAAGACATCACTCAACAGCATATTTTACTTACACAGAAGGAAGAATTTATAAGTGTTGCCAGCCACGAACTTAAGACACCCGTTACTAGCCTGAAAGCAAGCATTCAGCTGATTCGAAAATTAATGAAACCAGGTATTATAGTTACAGATAAACTAGCTTACCTCACTGATACGGCAACGGCAAGTGTTGTTCGGCTTACTCACCTAATAGATGATCTATTAAGAACCACTAAATTCGAACAAGGTCAACTTTCTCTTAATTCTAGATGGTTTGAAATTGGAGATCTTATTGACTCGTGCTGCGATCATGTTTCATTACAGGGGAAACACTAACTCACTTATAGCGGAAACAAGCGTATCAAAATGTTTGGTGATCAGTTTAAGATTGAGCAAGTAGTTGTCAACTTCGTTAATAATGCGATTAAATATGCCCCTGATTCTGAAGAAATCATGCTTTATGTTGACCAAGACGATGATGCAGTAACGGTTTCCGTTGTTGATAAGGGGCATGGCATTCCAGCAGCAGAACAGCCGCGCATATTTGATCGGTATTACCGAATCGTGGGACAACCTAATAAGCCTGACAGTGGTCTAGGTCTTGGATTGTACATCTGTGCTGAAATCATTCGACGACACGGTGGAAAAATTGGTGTGAATAGTATAATTGGAGAAGGCTCAAGTTTTTAGTTTACCCTGCCATCAGGCCCTGATATTCATTAAATAAAAAGTGATTTCAATGAAGACTTAGCCAGGATGAATAATCCTAGCTAAGCCTTAAGCGTTTATATCAATCCCTCATCACTCATACTATAGTAGCCATTAGCACTGATGAAAAGGTGGTCTAAAATGGGGATATCTAAAAGTTTACCACCTTCAACCAATTTATCGGTAATTCTTATATCTGCTTCACTTGGATTTAATTCTCCACTAGGATGATTATGAGCCAATATAAGCGATGTTGCTTTTAGTTTTAATGCAGTAGTAAACAATAACTTTGGATCAACCACAGTGCCTGCGGTTCCACCTTGTGAGATTGTTGAAATTAAAGTACTTTATTTGCTCTGCGGATTATAGTGATGGCAGTTGATAATTTCTTTTATAAAACATAATCAGGGAAGTTGCTGGTTACTACTGCGAAGTACCAAAACCAACGTTGCGTATCGAGACCCACGTCTCTTTGGTAATTAGATCTGCAGGATCTTGTCAATTCTATAAATCAAATATCACTTGGTTCATTGTAGGCGTTTGTCAAACACGCATTTAACTGTCAGTTGCTTCTATCACTGCTTCATATAAATTCTCATTCAATTGGTTACATCGTAGCTGTTAAGAATAGATTTGTTTATATGATCAAAAAAATGAATTTTACCGTCTTCAATTCTATCTAACCATATTAAATGTCTCAGCCGACCGATATATTCAGACTCATATGTTGTGCAATTTATTTTGACGATTTTAAAAACTGTTCCGCAAAACCTTTTAACGCATATAGGAGCATACAAATACCCGTTTTCAATTAGCACGGGTCCCCCATATCGTCCAGTCATAACTTGACCATTTATCATTAAATTCCCAACTACTGGAGCAGCTTGTGCAAATTCCATCAAATCCGAGAATACTACCTCAACACCTCCATTATTCTTCTTAATATCAAACTCCCATGGGGATTCTAAATTCATCATCTTACGAGCATTACGATGCAATATAAGAAATATGCTTTCTTTTACGATTTGTTATTGCTCACCGCCTGCGAACATCTCGAAAGGGCCAAAGGAGAAGTACACAGGTACGACTTTGGGTATGTTATTACACAAATCGCTTGAAGAATAAAAGCTGTCCCGTCTGAGTGTCTGCATAGTTGAGCTGAACTGAGAAAGACGATACCTTTTATAATCGCTGAATGTTAGAAGAAATAAGGTAGTCTTTCATGAGCGACCCCGCTTACTAAAAGCCTAAAATCGTGATAGAATGCATGCGCGCAGATTGGGCCAGTATGTTGGTTCTAAATATGTACAAGGATTACATTAATCCCTCATCACCCATGCTGTAGTAACCGTTGGGACTGATGATAAGGTGGTCTAGTACTATCACATCCAATACTTTTCCACCTTCAATTAATTTCCTGGTCATAATAATATCCTGTTCACTTGGTTTTAATTCTCCACTAGGATGATTATGAGCCAATATAAGCGAAGATGCTTTTAGCTTTAATGCAGTAGTAAACAATAATTTTGGATCAACCACAGTGCCTGCTGTTCCGCCTTGGGAGATGGTTGATATTGCAAGCACCTTATTTGCTCTGTTTAACAATAAAATTTTAAACTCTTCACAAAGTTCAATTGTGTCCTGATTCCAGTTGCTGAGTAGTAATGAATAGCATTCGGATGATTTACTGATCTTGGGTCTTAGCGTTATATCACACTTAGATTTGTAAACTAGCTGAACTTCTGCAACTGTAAATGATGTTTGTTTCTGTACCATATGGATTAAATTAATTATGGTACAGTGGCAAGCTTTGAATGAATCTAAGCCAAGAAGCAACGGAATAAATGGATTGTGTTGGGGTGGTGTGTTTATGCCGGAATTTCTTGAGGCGTGATGAATGTAAGGTTAGATTTGTGTAGTGATTAGTTAGATCTATCAGCATGAAAAATATGGTGAACAAAAGTTTCAAGGACTTCCTGGGGAAAACATTTGCAATGAGAAACGTGGTAGATCTTGTTTTATGTAGCCCTAATCACTATGATAGCAAAATCTGTACTTGGCATAGATTGAAAGGGTGGGCGAAAATTGAAGTTGATTGGTCGGAGGAGGAAAACTAATAAGTCAACTTCATCAAGTCGGATTTGACTATTGGTATCTTAAATCCGTATTTCAGACAAATATCTTTTACCAAAGGAACTATCCAATCAGGCGCAGTTGGACTAACATAAATGTAATCTATTAAAGATTTTACATTTATATTGATTGAATAATACGGTTCTTTCGGTAGGTTATCTTGTCCATTGAACCAGATTAAAGCTCTTACTTCCTGTTCGTATTCAAAACTCAGCCGCTTATGTGTTACGGGATAAAAAACGTTTCCAGATGGAATCGACTCAATGTTATAGTCCTTATACTTAACTTTTCCTATCTGGATATCAACTTCTGAATCAACCAAACATTCTTTTAATCTCTTGACCGTGCTTCTAATCGCTAAGCCGTACTCATTCAATGCATATAATTTCCACATTGCTGCAGATTCAAGTCTATTAGAATGCCAACATGATACAAAAAAATGCTTTTTATGTCTTGCTCCGGACCTTTCTGCCAACTGCTTGAACTGATATTTTTTTTTGCGATCTGGATCCGATTCTTTTTCAATCATATTTTGGAGAATTAGAGGATTTGAATAAGCACCTTCGTATGGATCTTCGAACGTATCTAACCGGGTAAAGTGTAAACTAGAGGAAGTAATTAAACTTAGAAATTTCGCTAAGTCTAAATACTTCCATAATGTGGATTGATCCGGAGGAGTCTTTACAAGTAAGTGTTTTGCATATGGCATGTTAATCAATAGCTTTCAAAAAATGTTGATGTACAAGATAATTATTTTATCCATAGAACTTCTTTCTGATTACCACATCCAAATATGTTAAAGAAAGCCTCTAGAAATGGCTTGGCTTCAGCTTCTTCATTACTTGTATCTTCCCATTCTTTAGAGAAAGCAACTGCACGGTCTTTGATTTCATTCCAGCTTAAAGCCATAAATCTAAATATATTGTATGTTGATGTAGTGAACCTAATTGTCGAACCTTAGGTTCAGCTCGAAAATGGTATACCAATACACGCTAAGTCCAAAACTCAGTGCCGGAAATTTTTCCTATATGAGAATATACGATCCGATCCTTAAGCTCTATAACTTCTGCAATGTTCTTAAAATGCCGTGTAATGTCTTCAAAGGTAATTGCAGATGCACCTTGATGAGCTATTGATTCTCGAAGGCTAAGGAATGATTCGATTGAAGTTTTAATGTCTTTCTTAGCTTTTTTATTTAGCTCCGTTAGAATGTCATTAATTCCAAGTCTGAAGTAAAGGATCTTTAGATTCTTTGTTGATGGGTATTTGTTTGTTCCAATTATATTTGATGGGTGGACTTGCGAGATGAACGTTTCAGTTCCATCCAGCAATTTGTAATAATTTTTATCAACTGCAATGCTGTTAAGGAGGATCCTTTCATCAGAGCTATTGTAATAGTTCCGATAAAAGACAACTTGATTGTCCAAGAGTGCTTTAGTTCTTATATTAAGAGGAATATCCGATAGCCTCGCTCTTTTATTCTTAAAGCTGTATAATAAATCTTCAATGAGATTCTTGGTGTAATCCTCCATACGTGCAGAGAGCAGAAATATGCAAGATTGATTGATAAGCTGTTTATGGTCATAATTAAGCGGAGAGGATTTGTAAGAAACTTTTTTAGCAAGCCTTAATAACTTGATATGTTCTGCTTGGAATTCTTTTCTCGCCCGACTTTTAGAGTAAGACATATTATAAAATGGAATTAAGAAACTCTGTATATTCTGCAATCCTTCTGTTAACTACATTTTTATCAGTTGTTGCCTTAGTAATGGTATTATAAAAGTCATCGTTTCTTAGCAACAGTTCTAAGCTATTAATTACTTCATGTTTGTTAATTTTAGCGATGTGTTCAAGTGATGGATTAAGTGCATTCATCGACAACATTTGAGCCTCATAAAGAGCTGTATTTGCCTTAGGCCTTTTCCTGTTCTCGTCGAAAGTTTTGAAGGCGTATTCGCCATACAGGTAATGACATTTATTAAGGTTTGAAGCAAAATTATCTGATAGCGTACTTACGGTATCCATCGCTAAAAAACGATTATCCTCGGCATATTTGTTTAAGAAAACGGACATTGGTTTTTCATAAACCTCACTTCTTTCTAACAAGGCAAAGTATCTCAAGACCAGTTCATCGCCCTTCATCCTGTTGTCATTTGTCGTCGATGTAAGTTTTTTAAATATTGATGTTTTCGCAAGTTCTTCAACCTTTGTCATTAGAGTCCCGTTATATATGCCATGTCTCAGTTCTTGAGGATTTAATCTAACGGAACCTGTATTTAATCTTTCAAACACATCAAATTTGATTTGCGGGTGTGTCTCCTTTAGAATTGCAATGCAGCGGATAGTCCTATTGATAATATGCCTTTGAAATCTTGGGTCTAGCTCGCTGAAAGTTAACCCATCCAACTCAGGGTAAGTTGATAATCCTGTTAATGGAAACCCATCATTCAAATACAAGCTGATACTAGTCAGGCGTTGGTTGCCGTCTATTACAGATAGTGTCTCATCATTGTTTTGACTTAAATAGATCACAGGTATAGGGCATTGAATTATTAAGGATTCTATTAATCTTGAAGCTTGAATTCTATTCCAAACATAACCCCGTTGAAAATTTGGGATTACAATATGTTCATTGTTTATGTAGTCATTTATAGTAGAAACAGTAAAGTCATATGTTTCAGTGATTAGTTTCCTTTTCTCGGCAGGAATATTTAATACTTCAACTTCGAATTCGTCATTGTCTGGGAAGATTCTATTTGCAAGAATAGTTGATTTGTTATCCATCGATCTGTATCTAATATGTTTATAGCATTTACACATCTAAAATAGTGTAAAGAGTTTAGTAATCCTCAAGTCGAATAGATTGCCTGACAAACATAGGATTACATTCTTATTTAACTTCTTTAAAAGACGTCTATGTCTCCTAGGTATTTTGTGGACTTTACATTGCTTTCTTCAAAGAATCTAACAATGAACTTAACAGCTGGGATTTCAGTTTTTTCACGTAGTACGTTGTTTTCAATTAAATAGTTAAGAGAATTACGCAGCTTGCTTTGATAGAAATTAAACAGTTTGTAATAAAAGACGTCAGAGTAATTTGAGCCTAATTTGGACAGCTCAATTCGATTCTCTGCCATTTTAAATGACTTTATTAATAGTATCACTTTGTAGCCATGCATACTTTTGAAAAAAGCTTCTTCGCTTATTGAATCGAAATTAAGATTCTTAAATAACGTAAGTAATGCATAATAACCAGTCCTTGTTTCCTTGTTGCCTTCTACATTAGCCTCAAATGAATAATTATCAAGCTCGATTTCAAGTTGGCTCAGTAACAAAAATATCATATCGCCATCCGACTTTAGTCTCTGGTCCTTATTTGATTTTATTTGCTTAATCAAGGCAAAAAATATTAGTACTGAAGATATAGCGGTGAAGAATGGAGTAGTTATACCACTTAATGCTGTCCCTATATTTGCGGTCTCTGTTTGAGTAAGATCCAACTCATTAATAAAAGCTGGACGTAGCACTATACTAACAGCAGTGCTTGTTATGATAAGAAGAACAATAAAGGTTGCAATAATGATTACTAATGGTTGCTTCATGACTAAATTATCCTCTAATATAGCAATTGTAAAGATATCTTTTTGGTAAGTAGTTTAGCGAACCTAACCTCGCGAATTGAGCCGACAAGGTGCGAGAGGGAACACGCAGTGTGGCTCGCATTATGTTGCAAACAGAAGACGTAGTCGCAGTTCGACGCTAACTGTGTACATTGTAAACTTATTTTGTCTATAATCTTTGATAATTCTTATTTTGGAAAAAATTAAAGATAGGTGAACACAACAAATTATCGGTTAAGATCTGATAAAAGGACTTACGCTTGCATTCCACTTCTGATATTAATCGTTTGCATATATATCGGAATTTATCATTCACACCGTTATTTTGGATTTGATAGTGATTTCTGGCTAGGAATCACTGGCTTACTTTGTCTTGTTGCTTTACATACAATCCTGTTTGATGTCGGGAAGGTCAACAAGTACAAATTTTCGTTTTTCGTATTGGTGGTAGGAGTGCCTTTGCTCTCACTCGTAATCCTAATGCACATGACGTACAGAAAGCACCAATTTGCAGGCAATAAAGTTAAAGTTCCCGGTGTAGTCACTGAATTATTTACTAGGAGAGCTAAGCGTAGTCATACAGATTATGCAATCTTCACTTATCAAGTAGATCATAAAGCTTTTAGGCAAATTGTAAAGAATGAAGATAACAAGCTATACGTTGGAGATACGATTATAATTGTGTGCTCTGCTGCTGATCCAGAGGTTTTTAGATTTGTTTCTAAATAGAACAATGCTTTCCTAAATTAGCCACTAAATCTTACAGACCTAGAATATCTTTTTACCGGAAATTAGCTTCTTTGTCAACTTCTTGTTATGAATTTGACTTCGAATTTTGGAACGCAAGATCCAGTGAATAGCTATTACAAAAGCGATCGTTGTAAGGAATGTTACCAAATGCAAGCCCAACCAAAAGTAAAGCACTGCTAACAACGCAAAAAGGCCAACCTCAATGTAGTAATTGTCAGTTTTTTGATTACGCTGATTAATTATCATTAAATTACCTCGTCCCTTACTTATTCGCTCAGCAACTTTTTTAGTCAGGCCTTCAACACTATAGTACTTATCAAGGTCAGATAGGGTAAAACATATTACAAACTCGAGTTCCAATCGGTACATAAAGTCATAATACGCCTTGACTCCTTTAAAGCTGTTTTTTAGGGAATCTTTACGGTGTTCTGGGTATGTCAGGTAATCAAGGAAATGAGATTCAGTGTAATAACCATTTGGGTTTCTTCTCATCTTTGAGAATTGCTCAAGGATCTTATCTTTTATCTCTTCCTCATTCATTATTTAACATTAGCATACCAAGATAATCAATATATCATTTAAACCATACGCTGTGCTCACCGCCTGCGAACGGATCGAAGGTGCCAAAGGAGAAGTACGCAAGTACGACTTTGGCTATGTCCAATCACAAGCAGCTTGAAAGAATGAAAGCTGTGAAGCCTGAGTGACAGCGTAGGTGAGCTGAACTGAGAAAGCTTCTGCATTATAACCTTGAACAACGTGAATGTTATAATACAGGGGGTGCTTTCATGAAGCAACTTTCTTGAGCATGGCATAACGAATGACAGATGAATCTGGCGTGATGTTTTGCGCTCACAACCGTTGCGGAATACCTATTTTCCTAGCACTAGCTTTTTTCAAAACCCACTGAACTTATGATAGAACGAACTGGTTCGCAGTGTTTGTAATAGGAAGTACCAAATTCTCGTTCGACCACAGTATCATGACCAGTCCAACCCATTCACGGCTTAAGCCACCATCTGTGGATAGGGTTGGTATTAGGAATGTTGGCTATTGAATATCGCACTCTATTTATTTGAAACAGTTTTATTTAAAACTTTAGCATCTGTGGTCATATTGATGCCTGAAACAACTGTTTAAATTCATATAAGTCGATTGAATTATAATCTCATATTAGTGAAAGATCCCTAGATCGGCACGAATCATATAGTGTTGTGAACTCGGTATTAAAGGGATGTTACATCTACCGTCTAACAAAACTCAATTAATCTGTAGGAAATGACCGAAGCTTAAAAATCTTTTGCTCAACGAGAACAATTTGATATCCCTTATTCAACTTTTCAACAATATAAAACACATACTTGTCGTTAAATTTTTCTCTAGAATTGAACGCAATTTCTTGCAATTCCCACCATGCCAAATATTTATGTTTTGGCAGGAATTGTAAGGGAGTTGGTTCCTTGTTGTAGATGAAGGCTAGAAAAGCATTATTAGGTGGAATACACTTACAAAGAAATATATATGTATTTGGTACTTCATCATTGATGACAAGAAGTTGGTTACTAGGGCTGACACCTGTGGTATCTGCCAGATAATAAATAGTATCTCTTTTAACTTGGCTAATACCAAATCTAAAGTTGAAAACAATTAAAATAACTACAATTAAAAGAACTCTTGACATCTTTTCTTTTTTTAAGGACAGTTTACAGGTACTTTAGCAGACAAAACAGCATTTATTTGGGAGACAAAGAATGTGGTCATATCTTGATCTGAAAGGTTAAATCGGGCAAGCAAACCATTATAAGTTGAACCTAAAATATTCGCCTGCGCTAAAGTGGGATTATCACCTAGTCCATTCATGCCAACTAGCATCGCTTTTCTAGCATCCTGTAAAGAAAACCTGTCTACTCCGTTAACTTTTCCACCATAAGCCACTAACATGTCGACCATCTTATCAAACTGATTAGTCATCATTGTGTAGTGAGAGTTGAAATTTGTATCATCCCCTAGCACTAATGAATTTTCTAGCCACCATGCTTGCAAAAAGTCAGTGTAACTGGGGGCGAAGAAGTTTGGAACTGTACTCTCCTTGAACGCAAAAAAGTAAGCTCTGTGCGCATGAGCAGTCTCATGAATAAGTGTAGCAGCAACTACAATTTCCGAAGCATTGTTGATCATGTTGGAATTAAGGTAAATAATTGAACCTGCCCCAGTAAACGAGGAAGGATCTCCCATCGTAATGCCGTTTTTATAAAGACCTCCCTGTCCCCAGGACATGGGTTTAGCATCATATTTAACACTCGGTTTAGAGAAATTAAAAAATGGATTACTTAGCTCTTTAAATGCATTAACTGTCAAGAGTTTATTCAAAACGATTTTCACAACACAAGGAAACTTGGCTTGTAGACTATCAATAATAATTTCCGCTGTACATGGGCCAAGTCCGGTCGTCCCTCCTATACATCCACATGGCGAGGTGTAAGCCCCCCCGTCAACTACGCCAGCACAGTCAATAAAAATGTCACGTCCTCCAGGTGGTGCTTCGGGTGTTGGATAAGTACAAACCTGTCGTGCAAACCCTAAGTTTTCCCAATAGACGATAGTTCCATTCTCATCCCTCTCAATATACACATAGTAGTAACTTTCGCAACTCATCTCTCCCGAGTAGACTGGTTCGAAAGCACTGATTTTCTTCCCATTGTTTTTAGAGGCAGAATGATTATTCTTATCTAAAGTTTGTCGGCCTATACTATACTGGGACTCCTTTGTTGAAGATGCTGGTAAAACATTTTTAGTAGCACTCACTTCACCTTTCCTTTCCTTTCCTTTTTTATAGTATTTTCCTTTCAAAATATGATAGTTTAAATCATATGTAGTGAAAATACCGGTGAATTGAGGACTTGTCAATTCAGATGGGTCTGTAATAAGGACATCACCTTTGATATTTATATATTCCTTGGTGCTGTAAACCTCTCTTATATTCCCTTGTACTATTTTTCCATCTTTTTCAATAAAAACAAACTTGCGACTGTAGTCGACACTATCTGAGGAAATAACATACTTAGCGATTGGTACGACAATTACTTTCTTACCTTCTGATGTAATTTCCAATTTAGCTTTTTCCCATTCGGGAGTAGGCTTGGCTCTTGTTATCACTTTCTTACCACTTGCTTCCAGGCTGTTTAACATCTGAGACTTAAACTCTAACTTAGCTCCTTCGTTATTATAGAATTGTTTAGCGTTCTCTAACAAGGATTTACTAGGAATTTCCCATTTGTTGCTTTCGTCTTTTTTACAAGAGAAGAGGAATAACAATGGAAATATCAAACAAGATACCATTGAAAGCTTGAATTCAGTAAGGGATTGGTAACCTACTTTTTTTATAGAAATCATTCGAGAGCTAGATTGTTAATCAAAACTAACATAAATATTTAAAATAGCAACCACTATTATCATTTAAGTGCTTGACGCTTAATATTATTTTATATGTTATCTTAATAACTGGATCTTACATAAATTATATTGGGATAGGGTAGGAATTTATAGCCGACATAAGCCGCTGGTCTAAAAATGAGCAACATTACTGCTGCTCATTACATCATACGTTTAACCGTCTCAAAAGGCAGAAATCTTATATGACCCTTTTCTGGGTTATCAAAACTAAGACGTAGATTCTGTATCGTATTTGTTTTTCAATCGTCAGGGCCTCATTCAACCAGTTATCCTTCAATGCCTTTATATAGCTTGCCTTTTGATTTAATCACAACTGACCACTTGTATTCGGATTTATCCGGCAGATCAACGGTTGATACATCTTCTTTCTTCCTTTTACCAAAAATCCATAATAGTAAAATACAGGTGAAAAGTATTAGTGGGTAATAGACAATGTCCATTTTACCATCTAAAGATTATTGCCATCAGTATAAATGCAATTGCAACTGTCAAGAATAAAGACCAGCCAACACTGTTAGTTATTCCTTGGAGAATGCTAAATAAAAATAATAGTACTCCAATTACAATAGTCGCAACAATTGTATATCCCAAATAAGCTAGTCCTATATCAACTAAGGTGCAGGAGCTCATCATGCACGATATCAGGAATAGTGCTATGAGTTTGATTTTCATAAATTGTTGACCTCCGTTGTAATAGAATTTAGTATACCTATTATAGCTCCTAAGATCCAAGTAGCAAAGCCTATATAGCATATAGCTTTTGATATCGGGTTGCTCATAAATCCGTTTGTGGTTTCCAAATCTGCTCCAGGTATCATCATGCCTATAAAAAATGTTATAATCATAGAAAGTGTCGTTGACATCAAGAATGCACTCAAGAACGCTGCTATTCTTAGATCTGGTATTCTTAGAAAATCGGCAGTCTGTTTTGCGATTGGTTCATCAACCATAAATAACCCACCTACCATAGTTAAGATAATACAGACAATTACAACTATAATTCCTCGTGCCTTAGTGGCTTTGTTGTAAGTATCCATCTTATTTTAAATCTGACGGTTTCACCCACACAACTGAATCACGATCGGATTTAGGTCTGTGTATGTTCTCTGGAAAATAGACTTGCCCATTAGGACTTTTTATCATTTCAACAGGGACTTCATATACTTGTTGAACCTTTTGAGCTTGCGGTTGAATGTTGTCAGTTTGGGTAGTCTCTTTGTTCTTTTCTTGACAACTGGATAATGAAGTAATTGCAAACAATGCAATGTAGAGTGTTCTTGTATTCATACGTTAATTTTGTTTAGGTAAAAATAATAAATACTTAGTTATTACTAAGTAAGGCTTGCTAATTTATTTTCGTCTTTAGGGTGTGATTAAAAACACTGTTAAAACTGAGGTAGAAATGTTTGTGATTAATAAGGCAAAGACCTTTAGAGAGCAAGCAAAACTATCTCAATCTGAGCTAGCTTTTAAGCTTGGAGTATCAAACGGTTTTGTAGGGCAAGTTGAAAGCATGAAATCTGCTTCTAAATACAATCTAAATCATATTGATAAACTCGCGATAATCTTCAAGTGCTCGCCTAAAGATTTTTTGCCCGCAAATCCAATAAATAAGTAAAAGGCTCCGAAGAGCCCCTTTCTCGTTTACTAATTCTTTGTCTTCTGTAATTCGTAATGTAGATTATGTTGTATGCATGATATAACAAAGAATCGATCACTTGCTATACCTTGTCTTATTTCGCAACACAATTTACTTACTTAAAAGAAAAGTAAAAGGCTCCGAAGAGCCCTATACTAGTTGACTGGCTCCTTTTCTTCAGTTGTTACTGTTGAAGTTTCCGTGTCACCATCAACCACTCTGCGATAAAAGAAATTCTGAATGTTGGTAGGAGTGTAGTTCACCCGGAGCGCATATTGGATACCTTCAGTTTCAACTTCAGACTGTGTAACCTTGAATGCGGTTCTTAGTAAAGAGTTGGTAAGGTTGTTTCCTAACTTGGTTAAGCTTACCTCATCCAGATCCACAAATATAAATAGCCTTCCATCCTTGTTTGTAGAAAGGGTTATATTCCAGAAATGATTGATAAATTCCCTTACCACTGTAGTATTCTGAGGATCCTTTGTGTGTTCCACCTTTACCCAGGTTCTGAATTTTGGTAAATCAAACCGTTTCATCAGTTCGATTGCTGCTTTGGTAATTAGGTCATAGGCTTTTGTAACCTCATCATTTGTTGATTGCAATTCAGTTGTAATCATA
Organism: Pedobacter sp.; assembly: GCF_037719805.1. GTDB lineage: Bacteria > Bacteroidota > Bacteroidia > Sphingobacteriales > Sphingobacteriaceae > Pedobacter. Next base: position 473,979 of record NZ_JBBJLZ010000001.1, read on the forward strand.
ACGAACTGAGTTTTGGCTCCTTGAGCTTTTCTTGATTTTGTTGTTGTGTTCATGTTATTTAAGTTTTAAAGTGAAATTTGTGTATATGAAGAAAGCCTGCATTTTTTAGGTGCAGGCTGTTGTTTTTTGTAAATGGAAGATAGGTTGCTGGGTTGGGTAAAGTCTATTCTGAACGATTGAAAATCCCGGTGCCGCAAATTCTGTCGTGCTGGTCTATTCCAGTTGAAAATAGTTTTTAGGTATATGGAAGTTCGGCCTTCTGTTACAAAAACTGCCTATTTGCTGGTAGTGTCTTGCTTTCTTTACAGAAAGGTTTTCACTATATAATTCATTCCCCAAGATCAAGACTACGGGGGCATGTTCTGATATACCGTTGTCGGTGGACTTACGGGCAGCACAGATATATCTGGTATAAAAAATTATAAAAAATTTAAAACCCCAACCGTTAGGTGGGGTTTTAAATCAACTGTTCAGTGCGCCTCAAATGACCTATTATTTTGTTTTCATTAGAACTGAAAATGGACAGTATTTTTCAAGGGTTTATATCTTGATTTTTACTGTCTTTTATCTGGCAAATTTGCATGAATAGATCCTGTATCCTTTTTCTGTATAACCCTTGATTGATGTGCGAGAACTTACTTCGAAGTATTCCTTCAAAAGTTCTATTGTAGGTAAAAGGTTAAGGCCATAACTTTGAATTGCCGCAGCTAATCTTTTCTTAAGTACACTAGTAGGTCCAGCGTAATTATCTTGAAATTCCGATTGCAATGCGTTAATGAAGCCAAAATCTGACTTTGCATCGTTCTTTCGCTTTTGCTTAACAGCATCCTTAATTTGCTTTTTAGAATAACTGTTTTTTGATAGCTCTTGAGCACCTAGAACGTAGTATCCTTCAACTATTTCTGGAAAAATCATCCTTAATTCATTAATTACTTCGCTTGCATTATTTATTGAGTAGGCTTCGCGTTCTGCTTGCTCCAACTTTTCTAAAGCACCGATTAGCTTAGATGTTAACTCTTTAATGCTAGAGTTTGATGAGGATTTAGGATCTTCTTTGTCCGAGTAGAAAAACACCTCTTTTTGAATTGATGGTAGGAAATGACTACTGCAATAGGCTTCATGCCACGCTGAACTATTATGAAACAGATGTTTCACCGTCTCTTCGTACATAAAATTGTCTACCATAAAATGATTTGTAGACCCGTCTTCACTTATAAAGGTTGAGTATTTTACTAGTTGCAGCGCTTCGTTTAACGTATCAAAAGCTCCAGGATTGGTAGTTGAGTTACGCAATGTTCTAATTAAGTTGTAACTTTCTTCACATCCTTCCAAATAGCTTTTGGCTTGTTCCGGAGTCTTAGTAGAAATATTCTGATCGAAGTTAGATATTGCGATGACCTCTTTCACCCCGTTACGAAACCTGCCAACGATTTGAACTGCATCACCATAAGGATCAATAGCTGTATGATAAGCTATATTAAGGTTGGTTACCATCACAACTGTCGGCATTAAATCCATAAATATATCAACTGCACTGTTAAACCTACTGGTGAAAAAGTTGTACTTTGCAAAATTGTCAGTAAGGTTTTCAAATGATCTATTGGAGCCGAACGCAGCTAGTTCCTTAGCTTTTTTCTTTGAGCAATAAATGTTGCTATCCTCAGCAATTCCAAGATCCTTTATAATTGCTGCAATGCCTTGTATGGAATTTAAAAAAATGCACACGCATTCCTCATCACAATTACTAAGGAAATTTTTTAAGCTCATTGAGACATTGTTTGTTTCAATCAGTTTTATCAGCTTCTGATAGTTATGATCCGGTTCTATAATCAGACATTCAAAATTATGCTGTAAAAATCTTGGATCTGATGGAATAACCGCTGTAGCTGAAATAAATGCTTTATTTTTAAATTTAAAAAAGTCATCCATTGGAAGAATAATTGTCTCCCTATATCCAACATCTTTCATTGTACGATCGCACTCGTCAAACAGAATAAAATAAGTACTGTACAAGTCTATGTCTAGGTTTGCAGCTGCCTCTAAAACCTTATAAAAGGATTCCGGTGTTACCAAGAATTTTTTAACAGGGTAGCTTTCGTTTGACATATACTGCATAATGTGGGACACATCAATCCCTTCAAATACGCCCATTATACCCTTTTGTTTTTTACCCTTAATTACAGGGACATTTGGCTCCAGAATAATAGAGTTTCTTTCGGTGTTTAATTCTAAATAAGTAGCACCAATTCCTGTTTTCTTTTTCCATACTACTGTATTAGTAGGGATTTCGTTGATTATCTCACTCAAGTACTGATATTCAGTAATATATAATTTCTTTTGTATCATTATTTTATGCGTAGTGATTCCTTTGCAGGATCATTTGAAAATATGTTGCTTGTTTTTTATAAGGAGAGCAGATCTGCTCTCCTTATTTTAATTTTAAAGCCCTATTGTGATATGGCTTCTTTGTACAATTGCTCTAGGTTAGTTTGAACGCTGTATTCACCTCTTAAGTAGCCGTGAAGTAAATCATCAAGGCCTTCAAAGTTGTTTACTCTCATTTCAATTAAACCAGTTCTGCTAAAAAGCTTGATCCAGTAGTATTCTATCCCATTTTTGTCTGTAGATGGAAAACCGGAAGTGTTAATTTTTACACCTTCTTTCATGTAATTTAGAAGGGTATTCACCCCACGAATCTGGTCCGTAGGCGATTCCTTAACCAATCTAATAATCACATCTGTAGACAATACTCCCATTTCACCATTTTCGATAATCATGGTTTTAGCGTCTAATAACGTTTTTGTGTCAGCTAAATGCGAGCTAACTTCTTTAGCTGATTGATCTCTTTCAGCTTTAATCTGACTGATAAAAAGATCTTCTTCTTTTTTAAAATTTTTCATTTTCTTGTTATCTTGTCTTTTAGTATCTCACAAACGAATGCTTTGATAGGACTTGATGATGCGAAGAAACAGCCTTAGGAAATGAAGCATGAAAAAAAGAAATTTGATTTAGTGCATCAGTCTGGGAGGGCTTTAAAGGCGGATTTATTTTTCATTTCTTCTTTAGAAAAACTTTTTTTTAGCTTAAGCTTAATAAAGCCACCTTTTCTTTTTCTCCCTGCATCCCTTATATGAAGTGCAATAGATCTAGGGTCGTTAAGACTAATAATTTTTGAGAAGTCCATTAATCCAAATAGAGAAAGGATGCTAAAGATAATTACGCAATAGCTAGCTTTAATTTCAGCGTCTTTTCTATTAACAGTTTCTGTCTGCAGGTATTCTTTGAGCATGGTTATAACGAAACAAGTGAATTCTTTCATGACAACTTGAGCTTCGTCACTTGTTGTTTCTAAAATTGCATTAATAAGATTATTGATTTCTTTAGCATTTAGAATCTCACCTTGTCACTACTGAACTCCTTTGTACTGGGAAATTGCTGTAGATAATTTATACGATTCTTTATAAGAGGCTTTAATAATGAAATTTTTTCTGAATGTCCTTCAAGTTCAACTCTTAACCCGGGAATGTCTTTACCATTGTGCCTATGCTTTAATACAATTTGAATCGCATCATTTTCAGGTTCCTCTAAGAGGCTAACTAAAACATGCAGTTCTTGGAGGTCTTTAAGTATACGCTGGTGAATATTCAATTGATTGTCGGATATGTGATCTTTCCAACCACCCAGCTCAATATTAATGGCATTCTGAACCATAGCAAGCATATTGTCTGCATGAATCTTATTTAAACCATATAGCTCAGTAATTTCGTAATACCTAAAAGTGGGAAGTAATTGATCTGATTCAACATCAGAAACTAGGTATAAATTTAGTGAAGTATGAAAGCCCGGAACCGGATCATTGTCAATATTGCTAAATCTATTGTAAGCATCAGATGAGGGATGATATTTTTTGATGACTTCAAGGTCAGCAGAAACAGAAAGTTCAATATTAGTTAAATTATAGTGACTCATTTACGAAAATACAGATATCGAATGTAAAAGGGCTTTAAAAATTAACGACAGGATAGTGAGATTTTATGTTTCTTTACTTACCTGCCTTTTACACTTATTATATTGTATTGTGTGTGGTAATTTTGAGTCAGTAGATGAGTCAAAATGATTGAAAATACGTTTATATGAACGTTTTTTATTCTTATATTTGCCGCAGTTAAATAATGTTTTACAAGACGATATTTAGCGTTTTTACAGGTTAAGTGCCTGATTGATAGCAACATTTTAAGCTTAGCTTTATTGGCGATTGAATATTGGTCCCGTAGTTCAACGGATAGAATAGAAGTTTCCTAAACTTTAGATATGAGTTCGATTCTCGTCGGGACCACCAAAGCACTCATCGAGTGCTTTTTTTGTTTAGAATCGCCTTCCAGGCCATTTTTCGAATAAAAGCATATCATATTGTATAGATTAAAACAGGCCATTCGGTTACCTGTTTTGTTTTTATAACTTGGTAACCAAATCCGCTTTAATTGGTTGATAAGAAGTGTTTTTGTAAAGAGTGCTGGCGCTACAAAGATCCAATAATCACTTAAAAACGAACCATTATGGTTACCAAAAAGAATCTGTCCGTTTTAGTATGGCTATGCCGCAACAAGAAAAGCAAGAAATCGGGGTTGGTACCGATCTATCTTCGTATAACGATTAACAGTGAAAGTGATGAGTTATCCTCAGGGAGAAAGACACTTGAATCTGTCTGGGATAACGAAAGGAAAAAGGTTGTCGGTGATGGCCGCAAATTCACGAAGTTAATGACCGAATCTCTCAGATCCAGACAGATCTGAAAAGGCGCTGTGTCGTGCTGGACGCAATGTATACACTTGTCACACCGCAGATGCTCAAAAATGTATATCATGGTTTACCAGCGATGACTGAGAAAGAATTGAAGTGTAAGAATAAGGAATTAACTCTCATCGAAGCGGCAGACCGACACATTTCATTTGTAGGGAAATGGTAGAACGGAACAAGCTTGCCGTTTGGTACACTAAAGACATTCAAAACGACCCGAATTTTACTGTTGACTATTATTACCGTATGTCCCATCATAATCAACTCTTTCGTGAGGGGTTTTCCAATATGCCCTATCAAACCTGTAATAACGATATTCATGGTTCCTTTTTTAGTTAATCACAAAGGTGCAGCAAGGCAATTGAGCACAAGTAACCAAATTCCAGAAGGTAGTAACTAGATTAAGGTGATTATTGGTAAGCTAACACTATAGTGGAATCCTTCAGGATTCAGAACTATTGGTAAAAATTGAGTTTATAAATTGATCTATTATGCGAAATCATTTGCTTACTTAAATGTTTAAGATATATTAGTACATAACCTTTTATAAACCAACATGAAAAAAATATGTTACCTGTTGATCCTGATTAGTATATCAGGCTTCTCACAGGCTCAAAGTAGTCGCTCGGTCTTAGATTTTGATCAGAACTGGACGTTCAACCTGGGCGATGTACCCGATGCTAAGAACGCTGATTTCAAAGATGCCAGCTGGCGGAAATTAGATTTACCTCACGACTGGAGCATAGAGGGGGAATTCAAAAAAGAAAATCCGGCTACTGTAGAAGGTGGCGCATTGCCAGGCGGTATAGGCTGGTATCGTAAAACCTTTACGATACCGCAAACTGATAAAGGTAAATTGGTTTATATTGCTTTCGACGGTGTCTATCAGAAAAGCGATGTGTGGATAAACGGACATCATTTAGGTTACCGACCAAACGGCTATATCAGTTTCAGATATGAACTTACGCCCTATTTAAATTATGATGGAAAAGCCAATGTGATAGCTGTGAAGGCTGATAATTCTTTACAGCCAAACTCACGCTGGTATTCTGGTTCTGGCATTTATCGCCATGTATGGCTGATCAGCACCAACAAAATTGCCGTTAACCATTGGGGTACTTTTGTTACTACACCAAAGGTAAGCGCTAGTCATGCCGATGTTACTCTGAGCGTGAGCATAAAAAACGTAGAAGGCAATACTAAACTAGCCACCATTATCAGCAGCATTTACGCGAATGGTAAGGTAGTAAAAAGCAACACCCTTAAAGTCGTGAATTTAAAGGATACGGTGACTACTGTGAACCAGAATTTTGTTGTAGATAACCCTGTATTATGGTCTGTCAACACGCCCTTCCTATATAAAGTACAAACTAAAATATTGATTAATAATGTGTTGGTTGATCAGTATGAAACACCGCTTGGTATTAGGTATTTTAATTTTGATGTAGATAAAGGATTTAGTCTGAACGGTGTTTCCATGAAGATAAACGGCGTTTGTCAACATCACGATTTGGGCGCTCTCGGCACAGCCTTTAACGTGCATGCGCTGGAAAGGCAGTTCAAAATCCTAAAGGAAATGGGTGTTAATGCAATTAGGACCTCTCACAACCCACCAGCACCTGAGTTTTTAGACCTTGCAGATCGCATGGGCTTTATCATTATGGACGAAGCATTCGACGTATGGCAAATTCATAAAAGGCCTCAATTTGACTCCCATCTTTTTTTTAACGAATGGCACAAACGCGATCTGGTAGATCAGATCATGCGCGACAGGAACCATCCTTCGGTGATGATATGGAGTATTGGGAATGAAATACCTGAGCAAAGAGATACCAGCGCGACACGTATCTCTCGTGAGCTTGCTGGTACTATCCACGAACTGGACACGACAAGGCCAATCACGACAGGCAATAACGAACCTGGTACCGGCAATAAAATTGTGGAATCCGGCGCGGTTGACCTTTTAGGCTACAATTACCACAACGATAAACTGGCAAATTTTCAGAAGGATTACCCAGGTAAAAAATTTATTGGTACTGAAACTGCCTCAGCGCTGGAAAGCCGCGGTGTATACAATACATCGCCCGATACGATTCAACGCTGGCCTGGAGGCATGGTAATAGATGGCAAAAGGGTAAGAAGACCCATGAATGCCGATAATACCGTTAACGCATATGATAATATATCTGCACCCTGGGGTTATACCCATGAGGAAACGTTGAAAATATATAAAAAATACGCTTTTCTATCTGGCCAGTTCGTCTGGACCGGGTTTGATTATATAGGCGAACCATGGCCTTACCAATGGCCATCCCGCAGCTCATACTTCGGGATAGTAGATCTTGCTGGATTCCCTAAGGATGTTTATTATTTGTACCAGGGCGAATGGACCAATAAAACAGTGCTTCATATATTACCGCACTGGAATTGGGAAGCGGGTAAAGTTGTTGATGTATGGGCCTATTATAGTAATGCCGATGAGGTGGAACTGTTTTTAAACGGCAAATCATTAGGTACAAAATCAAAACAGGGTGAGAATCTTCACATCGCCTGGAAAGTAAACTATGAGCCGGGTACACTGAAAGCTGTATCACGCAAAAATGGAAAGGTGGTGTTGACTACCGAAGTCAAAACTGCAGGAGCACCAGCCAGAATAGAACTAAGTGCAGATAGGAATAGTATACTTTCAAATGATCATGATCTATCTTATATCACTGTTAAAATTGTAGATAAGAATGGTATCATGGTGCCTAATGCTGATAATGATGTCAAATTCAGCTTATCAGGAGCGGATAGTTTCCTTGCAGGTGTTGATAACGGAAGCCAAACTAGCCACGAATCGTTTAAAGCAGATCACCGTAAAGCATTTAATGGTTTGGCCCTTGCAATTATTGGCGCTAAGAATAAACCGGGTAAAGTGAAGATAACAGCAACTTCCGGAGGCTTACCTGCTGCATCTTTGTCAATTACTATAAAATAAACCCGGTGGCGATATACTTTCTGATAACCATTGCACAGGAGGTTGCTTTAAGCCCATTTCTATTTCTTTAGCGGGAGACTTGTCTATAATCTAGGCTCCCGCATTTAGATTGTTTAAATAGTAGACGAAAACCTACTATCTTTTTTCTAAATAGCAGGCATTATGTTCGTTTTCATTTAAGAGGCTTAGACCTAACAATATTTTTTACAATATTATCAGCCAGTTTAGGCACCTTATGGAGGTCTAATAATTACTATATAACCAAGATGGATATTATTATATCTATTTTGGTTATATTTGGATATAATAATATCCATTATGAAGTCAAGGAAGGTTGTGGTATTTCCCAAGTATCAAAAAATTTGGGATCAGCTTGGTGAAAATATCAAGCTGGCCAGAAAACGCAGGAAACTGACTGCCATTCAGCTTGCTGAACGTGCTGCTATTGAAAGGGTAACCCTTCGGAAAATAGAGCGAGGTGACCCTAGTGTGTCTATGGGTGCATATTTCAATGTACTTAGAGCATTGAAGTTACAGGAGGATTTCCTTAGACTTGCTGTCGATGATGAACTTGGTAGAAAACTTCAGGACTTAGATTTGTTAACCTGATGGCAGCAACGAAAACAGACATCTGGGTTTATGCTCATTGGAAGGGTATGAGTGCCCCAAAATGCATAGGTGTAATATCTGCACAGCAAAGTAAAGGGAGCCGAATATTCGGTTTTGAGTACGATAATGACTGGTTAAGGTCAGATCAATTATTCTTACTTGATCCCGAAATTGAATTATACTCAGGAACTCAATATCCGGATAAAAGAGACAACTTTGGTGTATTTATGGATTCAATGCCCGATACATGGGGGAGAAAACTTATGCTTCGTCGTGCTGCACAAATGGCTCTCTTAGAAGGAGAGTCGATAGCAAAACTATATGAGATCGATTTCTTGTTGGGCGTGCATGATATCTCAAGAATGGGTGCACTCCGATTCAAATTGGATCCTAACGGTCCTTTTTTAGATGACAATAAAGATAATCCAACCCCACCAATAACGCATTTGCGAGAGCTGGAGGCCAGTGTTAAAGCATATGAAGAGGATGAGGATGTGAAAAATGGGAATGAATGGATTCCAATTCTTTTTGCGCCGGGATCATCGTTAGGTGGAGCTCGGCCAAAAGCAAATGTTATTGACTTAAATGGTCACCTATGTATTGCAAAGTTTCCCTCAAAAGCCGACACAATTGACAAAGCAGCATGGGAATACCTGGCTTACGAGCTGGCCTGCAGAGCAGGAATTAATATGCCTATTTGCGCTCTTGAAAAAGTAAGGGGCCCATATCATACATTTTTATCGAGACGGTTTGATAGGGAAGCAGAGCAACGGATTCATTTCGCATCAGCAATGACCATGACTGGGAACAGTGAAGATACCATTAGAGATGTCACTCCAAGTTACCTTGAAATAGCAGAATTTATACAAAATTATGGTTCTAACATAGTGGAGGACTTACAGCAATTGTGGAGGCGGATAGTGTTTCATATGGCGATCTCCAATACAGATGATCATTTTAGAAACCACGGATTTCTGCTGGAAGAAAAGGGTTGGAGATTATCCCCCGCCTATGATATTAATCCATCGATAGATAAAAATGGGCTGGCTTTAAATGTTGATATGCATAATAACGCGCTGGATTTCGAGCTTGCTAAAAGTGTTGGTCAATTTTTTCAGCTTAATAAAGATCAGATGGATAAAATTATCCAAGAAATCATTATGGTAGTGGAGGATTGGCGGTCATTAGCATCTAAACTGGGGATATCACGCGCAGATCAAGAGACCATGTCTCCCGCATTTAGATTAGTTACAGGATAGCAGAATTTGTAGATGATTGTTTTCTGCTCAATCATAGGCGCTGCTGCAATTATTACTTGATCAGGGAGATATAGCCCGATAAGCGTTTCTGGTCATAATTGTTGAGTTCAATTATATAGTAATAGGTACCGGTTGGCAGAGGCTTACCATTATGAGTGCCATCCCAAGGTTTTAAATGCGCCAGGCTTTCGAATACTTGTTGACCGTTGCGGTTGAAAATTGTCAATATGCTTTGCTTAAAGGTGTCTAAGCCGGGAATGTTCAAAATATCATTAATACCATCGCCATTCGGTGAAAAAGCATTGGGGATTATTAATTTCTCGTCCACAGCGATAGCTACTTCATCACTCACTACAAAACATCCGTTTGCCGATGCTACCGTAAGCCGGTAGGTGATATCGTTGGTGGGGTTTGCCATTGGGTTAGCAATAGAAGGGTTATCAAGATACGTCGCCGGTGTCCAACTGTATGTAGCGCCTTCTGCATCGCCAACCTGGGCATTTAGCTGCACTTTGTCGCCATTCTTTATTGCCTTGTCAGCGCCAGCGTTTACCGTTGGCTTGTTTACTACGGTTACTTTCACCTGTAACGAAGTACTGCAATTACCATTAAAAATCATCACCGTGTAGTTTGTGGTTGTAGTTGGGGCAGCTTTTGGCGATGCAATATCTGTTCCGGAGAGGCCTGCAGCGGGCGACCACGAGTATCGAATGCCACCGGTAGCAGTTAGCGTTACGGCATTGCCTATACAAACTGTCTGTTCGGCCGATACTGTCGGTATAGGCCCAGAAATAATAGTAATTGTAACTGTATTACTTGGTGTGCCAATATTGCAGGGTATGTTTGTGATCAGTCGACGGTAATAAGTAGTGACACCAACCGATTGTGGGTCATATTCTTTTGCTGTGGCGCCGTTAATATTAGTAAAGTTAATATTATCTGTTGACTGCTGCCATTGGTAATCAACAACACCAACTGCTTTCGGCACAGACCCGCGAAGCAAACCAGCATCACCAGCATTGCAAAAACTGATCACAGCCGGAGCGGTAATCGTGTTAAGCGTTGCGGATTCTAAAAGGGTAAGTGTAACTACATTGCTAACATTTGGCACCGCACATTCCGATGTAACTAGTCTGCGGCGGTAATAGGTTGATGCAGATATTACCGGTGGATCAAAATCTTTTGATACTGCGTCTGTAATATCTGTAAAGGTTTTATTATTCAATGATTGCTGCCATTGGTAAGTGTAATTATCACCGACGGGTATGCTACCGGTGATAAGACCCGGATCAACGCCAGGGCAAATATCGGTAACTGGTGTGGTTGCCGTGTTATTCGTAATCGGTTTTTCTATTGTAGGCGTGTAGCGTACAATAAACATATCTGCAAAGCCACTTCTGGGGTTCAGCCATGTTTTTAGCCGTCATGCTATTGACCCCACATCCCGTACCGTTAAAATTAACAGTTGACTGAAACGCACCACTTACAACTATTTCCTTGCTGCGGTTTACAGTTACGTCCTGGAATCCATATTTCAAGAAGTCACCTCTAAAGTCAAGGTTAATGAAAGTACTGGGAGCGACAATACCCTCTATACGAAATGCCCATTGATAGTTGCCATTCTCGTCATAGTTAGCCAAAAGCATGGCAATCGTCCCGTCGGAATTGAGTTCGGATACAGACGGAGATGGATCAACATCAGCTTTTCCGGTAAAATTGCCGGTAAGGTATAAACTGTTATCTAGCCCGGTTGCCATTCCAGCGTTAAGCATAGTAGCACCTGAAGCACCAATACTTTTATGATACAATAAATTTCCGCCCGATGAATATTTTGCAATGAATATATCCTGAAATCCTTTAGCAGTTAGCGTTGGCGATACGCCAAGATCTATTTGATAGTTAAACGAACCATTAATATAAATGTTATCCTGACCATCTAAAGCCAACCTGACATTGTTCCTGGTTGTATTCGTATTAATGATCTTGATCCATTGTAAAATGCCGGCAGACGAATATTTAGCTAAAAACATAGCATTGTCTGCGGTAACATTAAAGGGCGTACCCAGTGGATTATAGTTAACCATACCGCTGGTGTAGCCTGACACAATAATATTATTGTCTTTATCGACTAATGTTTCTAACACTGAATTGCTAAATGGGCCTGTTGCTCCGAGATTAAATTTCCATATCACATTACCATTGGTATCATACTTTACTACCAAACCATCTACAGTTCCTTTGGCTGGAAAAATCCCCTCAACGTCTGGTGATCCCCCAAACGTATAAACAGCTACCAAGTTACCGGCGTCGTCGCTGGCCACATTATATCCTGTTTGTACATCCTGATATATAATAAGTCTGTTGGGGTCTACTGGTATATCTTTGCTGCCGCTTTCAATTAGTTTTTCCCATAACACGTTCCCACTGTTGTCAAGATGCAAAATAAAAGCATCAAGATAAAGGTTTACGTTGGTCAGCGCTTTGTTAGAAGATCTTTGGCCAATAACGGTGATGTCGCCGTTACGGTCAATGTCGAGGCCATTCCCAACACCCTTAAATGGCTTTACCCAAACAAGAGCACCAGCGACACTATATTTAGCAATAAAACCACTAAAATTTAATCGAAGGGTAGTTACGCCTGCTGAAGGATCGAAATCAAGTGTATTATATTGATCACTAAAATTGCCCGTCACATAAGTATTGCCTTGAGCATCAGATTTCATATCAGATGCATAGACATTAGCATCCGAGCCGCCAATATCTAACAACATACTAGGGGCTACAGGGACCTTTTGCCCAAACCCGCAAACAGGTAAAGTAAGCAGCAAAGCAAAAAAGTATAATAATTTATTGTAGCGCATGAGCTTGTTAATCTTCAAGTTAGAAATATTATTTCATTTAATGAATTATTTTTGGGGCCTAAACATCCGGCAGGGGGTTATACGAGTTTTATTCTAGTTAGCTATCGGCTCATTTTCGATTCTTATCGGACCATATCGGTTCATTTTAAGTGCTTTTATTATATTTGTATGTGAGCTCAGTTAATATACATACCGAAACACTGAATTTGGATTGGAAATTGATTACCCTGATCAGCGACATAGATCGTTTTGATGCCTCTTGGAAAGCAATTGAAAGAAAAGAAGGTCAAAGCCTTAAAGAATTGAAATCAATTGCTACTGTCCGGAGTGTGGGAGCATCGACACGGATAGAGGGATCCAAATTAAGCGATGTCGAGGTTGATGTGCTTCTAAAAAATATAGATGTTTCTATGCTTGAGGAGCGTGATCAGCAGGAAGTTGTTGGTTATTTTGAAGTCCTTGATTTAGTTGATGAAGGCTATGAACATTTGCCAGTCTCAGAAAACGGTTTGAAAAATTTGCACAACCAGCTTTTGAAATACAGCCAGAAAGACAAATGGCATAAAGGAAACTATAAACAACACACTAACGCTGTTGAAGCTCACCTGCCTGATGGGACCAGTCAGATCATTTTTCAAACCACGCCTCCCGGGTTCGCTACTGAAGATGCAATGCGTGCAATGATGTTCTGGTTTGACGCTGATAAAGAAACCCATCCACTGGTTAAGTCTGCATTGTTTTGCTACGAATTTGTCTCTATACATCCTTTTCAAGACGGAAATGGACGGTTAAGCAGATTGCTTGCTACACTTCTTTTAAGAAAAAGCGGTTATCAGTGGATTAGATACGTAAGTTTTGAACATGAAATTGAAAGCCAAAAAACAGAATATTACAGAGTGCTAAGAGCTTGTCAGGCACAGAGACCAGGGGAGAACATTACGGAGTGGGTTATTTTTTTTCTGTCCAGTCTTAGAAATATTCAACAAGCTTTGATGATCAAACTAGATACTTACGGTGTTGAGCAAAGTATTTCAATTAAGGAAAAACAGCTACTCTATATTGTAGAGCGCAATGCTGGAATTAAAACTAGCGAGATGGCTAAAAAGTTGGCAATTTCAAATTCAACAGTCAAAAGAATGCTTGACAAATTAATCATATTGAAGCTAATTGAAAGACAGGGCGTAGGTCCTGGATCATATTATACGCTGTTATAATTTATTGGCCCATTATTGGTTCTTATTGGCTCATATCAGCCCAAGTAAGAAATGAAGGCCAGCAATACTTGATGTATACATTTTGATGATAGCCTTTTTTGCATGTTTAATAAGTATACAGAAGATAAATTCAAGCAAATGAATTGATTAAATTCAAACAATACCGATAGTAGATAGACCTTAACCATTTTCGTGATAACATAATGACTATAGTTTACGTTCTGTTCAGTTTCTAAGGTCAAATGATGATTGTTTCGTTAGTTCTAGAACACTGAGCCTCGCAGATTCTTAGAATTCTCGTACATTGGCTACAAGTTTCAGGTGTTTTCAGGATATCGCATGAAAAAAAAGCAGAAATGAAGGAAATGGTTTATAATTTGGTTGACGAAGTTGAGCTTTTCGCAAATTTTGCTAAGGGTGATGAACATGCTTTCGAAACCATTTACAGACACTACTCTAAGAGACTTTTTCCTTTCGTATTGAAATTGGTCAGGGTTCCGGAATTAGCAGAAGAACTGATTCAGGATATCTTTGTTAACATCTGGATTAATCGAACAGCCTTTGCCGAAGTTACCCATCCCACTTCATATCTTTTTAGCATCGCCAACCGGCAAGCCCTTAAGTACCTAAAAAAGGTTGCCAATGACACTAGAATACTAAAAACCATCACTAATTATGAAAGTGCCTCTACGAATGAAACCGAAGAACGCATCATCTTCAGAGAAAGTGTAGCTTCCATTAAAGCCGCTGTAGCACAATTGCCCGTACAGCGGCGCATGATATGGGAATTAAGCAGAAACGAAGGTCTTAGTCACGAGCAAATTGCTGAAAAGTTGAAGATATCCAAGAATACTGTAAAAAATCAAATGGTACATGCGACGAAGCATATTCGTAATTTCCTTGATGGGCAGGCTGGATTGCTTACCGGACTAATAATTATATCGCTGTATTATAGGAATTTATAAGTTTCTTTTTAAGTCAAGTAGTCCCATATAGGTAGTTATAGTACTTATCTATATAAAGCCCTTGAAATAAGCGGCTGTTACAATGATCCAATGCCGATAAATCCATCCATTAAAGAATTATTTTCAAAATATATTGAAGGCGAAGCCTCCGTTCAGGAGACTACCCTTCTTTTTAATCTGATCGCGTTGAGTGAGAATGATGCAGAGGTAACTGACATCTTAGATGCTGAACTTAATGACACGCCCTTTGCAGCTAACTATGATCCTGCTTGGGAAGCTATACTTCACCAAGTCAAAGCTCATACTGCTGTGATTCCAATCACATCTACTAAAAAAAGCGCTATACAATTGTGGACCCGCATTGCAGCGGTAGCCGCAATCTTACTTATTACCTTCGCTACATATCTCTTCATTGGACGTCAAAAAGAATCCAAATACGCGCACCTTCTTGCAAATGACCTCCCTCCAGGGAAAGTCGGGGCCACATTGACCTTGGCAAATGGGAAAAAAGTTGGTCTAAAAGATTTAGCTATCGGGGAAGTGATGAAGAAGTCCGGTTTATCCATTTCAAAAACGGCGGATGGGCAAGTCGTTTATCAGGCTCAATCCGGGCAGAACAGTTCCAATGCGCTAAATACTCTAACTACTGCAATTGGCGAAACGTTTATACTAACCCTTCCCGATCAAACAAAAGTTTGGCTCAATGCTGCTTCAAGTTTGACCTACAATCCATCGCTAACTGCGAATGGAATACGGAAAGTTAAACTGACAGGTGAAGGCTATTTTGAAGTTGCTAAAGATAAAGACCATCCCTTTATTGTAGAGAGCGGAAATCAAACTGTAGAGGTTTTAGGAACTCATTTTAACGTAAATGCCTATCCCGATGAAAAAGCATACCGGACTACGCTGTTAGAGGGGAGTGTTAAAATTACCGACCAGGGGCATTCGAAAATATTGGCGCCAGGAGATCAAGCATTCAATAGTAGCGGAAATATCAAATTGAGTCAGGTAGATCCGGAGTTTGCAGTTGCCTGGAAGAGCAACAATTTCGTATTTGACCGCCTGGATATCAAAGAAATTATGAAGATGATCTCCCGTTGGTATAACGTGGAAGTAATTTATAACGAAGAGATTCCGTCAGGTACGTTTTGGGGATCAGTATCCAGATTCGACAATATATCAAAAGTTTTGATTTCACTTGAAGCTACGGGAGATGTACATTTTAAAATAGAGGGAAGAAAAATATATGTGCTCCGATAAATATTAATTGACCTAACCACCTAAACCAACCTTATGCAGAAAACCATACGATAGAAAAGCCAACAAAAGAACCAAGGTTGGATAAGAACCATACCCTGATTGCAGTCAGGATATGGTAAGAATGGCCTTGATGAAAAGATTATCAACCGAACCGCAGATGCCTGAAGCTTAAGAACGCCGGCAGACTGCAATTAACCAGACAAACAAACTTAGACAATTCTGCTAATTATAGCAATGTTGACGGTATTACACTGGCCGCTAAGTCTTTGTCACAAACCGAATGAAGTGTTAAATAAACAACGAAAAACGAACCAGGGCAAACGGAAGTTTGTCCATAAACTATGGCTGATTATGCGATTAACCACCGTGATATTAATAGCCGCGATCATGCAGGTTAGTGCTGCTAGCTTCGCACAAAAGATTAGCTTAAATAAAGCTAATGCCTCGCTTGAAGATATTATTAAGAACCTAAGAACACAAAGCGGATACAATTTTATAGTTCCCGGAGCACTACTTGACAAAGCAACATCTGTTAATATTAAGGTTAAAAATGTCGAGCTTAAAAAAGTGTTGGATGAGATTTTCGAAAAGCAGCCAATTGCCTATGAAATCAACAACAACACGGTTACTCTAAAACCGAAGGCAAAGAACTTTTTGGAAAACGTTCTGGACAGGTTTCTTGCGGTTGACGCTACTGGAAAAGTGGTGGATTCTGTAAGTGGAGCTCCACTCGTGGGTGCCACGGTAATGGTGAAAGGTCAAAAAACTTTTGCCAGGACTAAAACGGATGGCACTTTCCTGCTTCAAAATGTAGCAGAGGGGGTGACTTTAGTGATCAGTTATGTAGGCTATACCCAATTAGAGATCACATCGGCAAGAGATCTTGGCATAATACGCATGTCTGTTGATGTAGGAAAACTGCAGGAAGTTGCTGTAACTGTAAATACGGGTTATCAAAAAATCAAACCAGAACAAAGTACGGGTGCAGTTTCACAAATTACTACAAAAGCCTACGAATCCAGGATCAGCACAAATTTCTTGGATGGATTGGTGAACAGATTACCTGGTCTAATGATTAATAATAATGTCCAATTTAATAGTACACTACCAGGCTCTGCAACTTCCAGTTCAAGACCACTGTTTAACATAAGAGGTATCTCTACTATGTCTGCCAATCAAACTCCACTGATTGTAATTGACGGTTTCCCAACAGATCTTACGCTGGACATGATTGATCCCAACGAGATTAAATCGGTGACTATTCTTAAAGATGCTGCAGCTGCAACGGTATATGGCGTAAGAGCATCTAATGGAGTAATCGTGATAGAAAGGAAGCAGGCAATTGCAGGAAAGCCCCAATTCACATTTAGAAGCACTTTTGGTTTAACCCCCAAAGAGGATTATTCACGATATCGCTGGGCTAAAGATGCATCAGCAATTAATGTAGGGTATTGGGCAGCTACTCAGGCGGCAAATGTAAATAGTCAATCTTATGGGTTATTATTTTCCGCGGCACAGGGACGTATTACCCGATCTCCGGTTTATTACATATTAGCTCAGGCTGCAGGTAGTGTAATCACTGCTGATCAGGCAGCAAGTACTCTTGCTGAAATGTCAAGCTATGATAATCTTCAGGATTATAGTAACCTATTTCTTCGCACCGCAGTAACCCGTACGCATAATTTCAATGTTTCCGGAGGTAACGATAATGCCTTGTACTATATTACGGCTAACTATACTGGTAACTTACAGTCGCAGTTGAAGAACAATGACAACAGGTTCTCTCTTACCGGTCGCACTACATTAAAATTATCCAAGAAACTTTCCCTCGAATTAATAACAGAATATCAAGAGCAACGGTCTAACAGTGCCCCAGTACCGGGTGTAAATTCTGCGGTTCCATTTGAACGTTATCAGGATGTAAATGGTAATCCTGCCCCAATGATTGGATCAAGCATTTCTCAACCGTTCAATAGCTTCCTAATGTCTCAAGGATTTCAAGATAATAGGTATTATCCCCTTATTGATTTTAATGAGATTCGGGATAAATCACGCACCGTTAATAACCGTACTAACGCCAACTTCAGATACCTGCTGGGCGCTGGTTTTGACTTATCATTTGGAGGGATTTATGAAACTTCTCGATTTGATAACAATCATCTCGCCAGCCAGCAATCTTCTGAATTGAAACAAGCTATCAACTCTTATACAATTAGAAATGCAGATGGTTCGCTCAAATATAGCATCCCCTTTGGCTCCTTCTTACGCCAGCAAAATGGAAGCACATCAAGTTATACCGGTCGTACACAATTGAATTACAATAAAGTCTTTGGAGATCATTCCTTCAATGCCATATTAGGTGCAGAAATTAGAGATTTCATAAATCAGGGCAATTTGACGTCAGCTTTTGGGTACAATGATGAAACATTGGCATTGCAGGGAGTAGATTTTGGCTTAATAAATTTAGGGTCAACAACAGTCAAAGGCAGTTTAATTTCATCACCATCGTACACTGGTAGAATAAATGAGTTTTTCAATCAACAATCTACTGAGGACCGTTTTCTATCAGGTTACACCAACATCGTTTACTCCTATAAAAATACTTACTCACTCACAGGAAGTATACGTATAGATCAGTCCAACCTTTTTGGTACAAACCCTAAGTATAAATATAAACCACTCTGGTCGTTAGGTGCAGCATGGAATATTCATAAAGAGAAATTTTTGCAGGACGTAACCTGGATAAATCAGCTCAAACTACGGGCCGCTTACGGCTTCAATGGTAACGTAGCTAAACTATCTCTACCGGAAGTAATCGCCATATCAACAGTTAATCCTTATATTCCAGCATCTAATCAACCCCTTGGGTTACTCTCTTACGCAAACAGTAGCTTGCGCTGGGAACAAACTCAAAACTTTAATGTGGGTTTAGATTTCGATGTCTTTAAAAACATCAGCGGATCTTTAGACTACTACCAGAAAAATAGTACTGATTTGTTAGGAAACGTTTTAATTGACCCTACACTCGGTGTAAGTCCCACACTAATTAACCAAGCCAATATCCGCAATCAGGGTTTGGAGCTTAGCTTACATGCAGACTGGATATCTACAAATAATTTCAACTGGAATACCGGCATTGTGGTTGCCCGCAACACTAGCAAAGTATTAGAGGTTTACCGAAAAGGAAGCTACACTCCTGAGGCGTTAAATGCGTTGGGTTATGTAAAGAATTTCCCGGTCGGTGCAATGTTTGGTTATGATTACGCAGGGCTCGATAATACGGGGTATCCTCTTGTCAGAGATCCTAATGGTAATCTGCTCGCAACGAACGTTAATTTATTAGGAAATGCTACTGCGGCGGCAATGGCGAGCGAAACTTCAGGGCTAACCCATTATTTGGGTTCATCTATTCCAACTCTTAATGCAGGACTAAGTAACCGCATTGACATTGGGGATTTTTACTTTTTCGCTATGGTAAATTATTACGGTGGGTTTAAGGTAAGAGTGCCAAGACCTAACCCATCTGCTCCGAGGGCATTTGAAGGATCAGGTAATTATTGGAAAGTACCTGGTGATGAATCGAAAACTGATATACCGAGCCTAAATGCCATTCTAACGAGTAACAATTCAAACAATACGTATAACTGGTCTGAGCAATCCGTGGTGCATGGTGATTATATCACGCTCGGAGATCTGACCGTATCCTATAGCTTGGATAAACTGAAGTTTATGAAGAATTCGGGTTTTAGAAATTTCTCGATCAAAGCGCAGGGATCCAATTTGTATTCCGTTGGATTGAATAGATACAAGTTTAGTATGGGTACTGGAAACTATGCAAAATCATACGTTACGCCCACTTACACGATTGGCCTTTTTACCAATTTTTAATATTAGAAAAATGAAAGATTTTAAACACCTCGCAATTTTAGTATTTATATGCTTGCTATCTGTAGGTTGCGATAAGTATCTAGATATAACACCAAAAGGAAGAAGGCTACTAACAACTGTGAACGACTACGATCAATGGATGAACGACCCATCACTCGTTTTGGGGGTTGGTGGACAGCAATGTATTATAAACTATCTTGGCGATAATACAGATTTCGTAAACATTACTACACCACCTACTATTTCAACTGAGCTACTATACACATGGTCTCCACAGTATTCATTTGACATCAACACAGCACCTATCATATGGGGTGACCATTATGCTAAGATCAATGCCTTTAATACCGTACTTGTAGGAATAGATGATGCGACAGGCGGAACAGCAGGGCAAAAAAAATCGCTTAAGGCTGAAGCCTATTTAGGCAGGGCGCTGGAATATTTTTACCTGCTTAATGAGTATGCTAAAGTGTACGATGCAACTACAGCGAGTACAGACTTGGCGGTGCCTTTTGTGACATCGAATGATGTGAGCCAAAAAACTCCCCCGCGCGCAACCGTTGCTGATGTATATCAGCACATTATCGATGATATGGCCATCGCTATTCCAAATCTCCCACCTGATAACAGCATAAACCGGTTTCGCGGATCGGTAGCTTCTGCATATAGTTTATTATCCAGGTTATATTTTTACGCCCTGGACTACCCACAAGCGCAAAAATATGCAGAATTGGCATTAGCGAATACTAAAGCTGCGATGCTTGATTTAAACGGGGCTAACCCGGCTACTAATATGTTGGGTGCACAAACCGATGTAATTTATGGGCGTATGAGCCTTGTGTTCTCAGTTTCCGCCACCCTTGACTATATGCGCACCTTTGCCGCTAACGATTTAAGGGTTAGAAAGCTTTACACCAGTACTGATGCTTTTAGGTTTACAACAAGAGGTGGGACGCAATATTCCCCTCCAGTGGTCTCCCCGGCGACCAATTATTTTTACACGAATACCGGCACCTCTGTGCAAGAGATGAAACTGATTGCCGCAGAATGTGCTGTACGTGCTAACAACTTAAGCACGGCCTTACAGTATCTGGATGAAGTTCGTAAAAACAGATTTGCTACAGCAAGCTATGTCAAATATAGCTCAACTATACAGGAGAACGTTCTTCAGGAAATCTTATCTGAGAGAAATCACGAATTGGGCTTTGCAGGACTACGCTGGTTTGATATGCGCCGTTTAGACAAAGAAGGTAAGATGGAGACTGTGTACCGATACAATGCTCAAGGTGGGATTGTTGCTACACTGGAGCCACACAGCAACAAGTACACTCTTCAAATACCTTATCAGGTAATGAATTTTAACCCGGATATGATACAGAATCCAAATTAAGTCCAGAAACATGAAAGCATTTAAATTTAGTATTATAGCAGTTTGTTCATTAATATTATTGTTAATGGCCTGCAAAAAAGATAAAGCCAGTCGCGAAGTCCTGTCAGAAGGCAGTGTCACATTCGATTTGCCGGCGTCGACAGAAGTCGTGGCAACACCTATTGAAATTAAAAATGTAAGAGTGGTTAGTTTTGAAATAAAAGCTTCATTACAGGGTAATACATCTTCCGATATACATTATGTCACGTTTGCAGTAGACACGACTAAAATTGCCGCTTACAGATTGAAGTATGGAAATAGTGCAATTCTGCTTCCTTTGGCAAATTACCTTTATTACAAGCCAATCGCAACCATTGCGGCCGGTTCCTCAGTTTCGGAAGCAGCAATTTTAAACCTCAATGTTCAGCCAACATTTAAGGCACGTAGTACATACGTGCTTCCCCTTGTCATTTCCGCTGTTGATGGTCAGCCGCAGGACCCGGCAACCCGAAGGGTTGTATATTATGTATTTAATACAGGAGAACCACTTTACGTAGATCATACTGGTTTTACTGTAAGCGCAACTGCATCGTCTGTTAACGGAGCCAATGTAGCGAACAACGCGGTGGATGCAAATACATTAGGGACGTATTGGTTAAGTAACATTTCTCAATCTTTACCACAATGGGTAAACGCTGATTTTGGAAGGGCTGTTACTTTTTCAGGATTAGATTATTTCTTTCCAACGGCGATAAATTATGCAACTCTAGGCGGCAATACTACTTCTGTCAAGGTAGAAACAAGCTTAAACAATACTACTTGGGTGGATAAGGGCACTTATGCAGTAGACATTAAAAATGCGGAGCGAAAACAGACGCTAACTTTGCCTTCACTAACTACAGCCAGATATTTACGCTTTACCGTATTGGCTGCAGCCCCCTATTTATCTGGCGGAGTTTCATATAGTGTTTGCTTTGTTAGCGGAATTGTATTAAGAAATTAATTTAAACCAAACATGAAAAAATACTTATTCATATTGCTCATGCTGCCTTTCATGGCGATGGCGCAAAAAACCTATACTATTTCTGGCAAGCTTCCTGCTATAAAAGTTTCAGCGAAGGCTTTTCTTGTCACCTTACAAAGCGACTCCTGGAAAGAAACCGATTCGGTGGAAATAATAGATGGCGAATTTCAATTTAATGGCAGTGTGCCCGAAGCGCAGCAGGTTATGCTTGTAGTGAAACGCGCTGATGCACCAAAAAATGGTAATTCAAGAGATAGCCAGGGCTTCTTTCTAGAAAATTCGAAGATCTCTGTAATGGGTAAGGATTCTATCAAAAATGCGGTCATTACTGGTTCGGTTTCTAATCGCGAATATCAGGAGGAACAAGCACAGGTCAGTCCTCTTATTAGATCCATCATGCAACTACAAAAAGTGACTGGTGCAAAATCGAAAGATGGTGCATATATCAAATCACTGGAAGAAAGAAAGAAGGCTTCCGATAGCATCGGAAAACTCGTTGTTGCCATTAAAGACCTTCATGTAAAGTTTGCAGAAACGCATGTAAACTCTTTCATGGGCTTATATACCTATCATATGAATGTTCTCGACAGTAAGTTCGAGTCAGCGAAGGTAGAGCCTTTGTTTAACCGGTTTTCGCCAAGCTTAAAAGCTTCGCCATTGGGTAAGCGTACTATAGAGAAACTAGAGATTGGCAAAAGACGCCAAACTGGTTCAAAGGTTACCGACTTCACTCAAAATGATATTGAAGGCAAGCCCTTTACACTCTCTAGTTTAAGAGGAAAATATGTACTGGTTGATTTCTGGGCTAGCTGGTGTGTGCCCTGCCGTGCAGAGAATCCAAACGTAGTTAAAGCCTACAATGCATTGAAAGATAAAAACTTTGAGATTGTAAGCGTTTCGCTTGATGCTGGTAAAAAGGAATGGGAAGCGGCGATTAAAAAAGATGGTATGCCTTGGATTCATGTTAGTGATCTTAAATATTGGAAAAACGAGGTTGCGTTAATGTATGGCGTTAATTCCGTACCACAAAACGTATTAGTCGACCCTCAAGGGATGATTATAGCGAAAAATCTCAGAGGTGAAGACCTATTGGAGAAATTGAAAACTTATATAAAGTAGTACAATACATTAAATAATTATAATATGAAACTCCACATAAAAACTCTAATATCCATCGTGTTTAGCTTATTGACAACAATTAGTATGGCACAAGACAAATTTACCATAACCGGCACACTTCCTCAAGCAGGGCCAGGTAAGATGGTGTTGTTAAGTTATGTAAATAACGAAGGTAAGTCTGCAAAAGACAGTGCCCTGGTAACAAACGGTAAATTTAAAATCACTGGTACTACAGCTTTTGGAAACAGGTCATACCTGGAACTAAGGCCAGTTGCCAGAGATACTACCAAAAAGAGAAGAGCGTCCGATTTTAAAGAGTTCTATTTGGAAAAAGGCAATACTATAGTTGCAGGAAAAGATAGCCTTTCATCATCTGCTATTTCGGGAACCAAAGTTCAAAAGGAGAATCTGGACTATCATGCCCAGATGGATCCGGTTCAGAAACAATACCAGCAAATCGTGACCCGCTATTATAAAGCAAGTGCCGCGAAAGACTCTGCCGCATTGAAGCAAATCTCTCTTGATGCTAAACCAGTAGTGGCTAAGATGGAATCTACGCTTGACAACTTTATCGCCAGTCACCCTGATTCTTATATCACTGCCGATTTGATATTAAGTAACAAAATGATGGTGATCGATGTCGTCAAATTTGACCCAATGTATACCGCCCTTACTCCACGGGTACTAACTAGTTTTAGCGGTCAAAAAATTACGGATAAGTACAATAAGGCGAAGCAGTTTGCTATAGGAAAATCTATTGATTTTACTCTTCCTGATAAAGACGGTAAAGAGTTTAAACTCTCCTCGCTAAAAGGGAAATATGTGCTGGTAGATTTTTGGGCAAGTTGGTGTGTACCTTGCCGTGCCGAAAATCCTTTCATGCTAAAAGCATACAATGAACTGAAAGATAAAAATTTCGAGATCGTCGGGGTTTCTTTGGATGAAACAAGGGCAGCCTGGATGAGAGCTGTCGACCAGGATAAATTACCATGGATCCAGGTAAGTGATGTTAAAGGTTTTAAAACGGAAATTGCGGTACGTTTTGGTATCACAGCCATCCCTCAAAATGTATTAATAGATCCTGATGGAAAAGTAATTGCTAAAGACCTTAGAGGTGCTGATGTTAACAAAATGATCGCAAGCCATATCAAATAATCATATCCTGTTCTTGATTAAGTTAATAATTTAATTATAACTCACAATAACAGATGAAAATAACGCCTAACTTGATGTTTTTGTTACTGGTCTTTGTCGCGCTTGACGGCTTTTGCCAAAATCTTCCTTCCTTGGGAAGACAAAAGGAGGCTATGATCTTTTACACCACCACAGTAACTTTTTCAGGAAATCAGATGGTTTGGTCAGACTCTTTATTCGTTCGCAATTCTTTAGTATTAGAACTAATAAAGACAGATTTCGTACATGATTACACAAACCTTCAAACAGGGAAAACGAATAGTACCTCAGAGAAACGACTAGATTGGTATTATATAACTGACGTGTCACGTGGCGTAGGCATGGGTTTTAACGTTAAAAAGGAACCAATCGAGAAGAACATCAAAACCTTTACCGCTAAGTCAAAGGATTTGGGATACGGAATGATCGCGGAACCGTTTCTACCTAAAGACGGTTATAGCGTAAAAGATTTTGCTAAGGTTAGAGATACCTTAATAAACGGGCAAAAATGCTTTGTTATCTTAGCCAATAGAAAAGTACCTGTGACTTATAATGGTATTATGGATGAATTGCTATTTACAAAAATGGTTATCAACCCTAAAATTATAGGGCAGAACTATCCCTTTATTAGTGAGCTGTTAACCAAAAGTTTTGGAGGTGCAATAGTATTCGCTCAATCACAATATAAAAGTGGTGTAAAATTCAGTATGAAGCTAGACTACAAACAAGAATTAACAGCAGCTTATAGCGTGATTTTTGATAAATATTGGGGTTTATACTTATCTAATATTGTTCTTGTAGACAAATTGTAATGTGGATTTAGTTTTAATACCCGGAGCAAACTCATAGCAATTGCTCAATAAGTGGGTACCTACCTTCCGAGATTAACAATTACTCTTGTATATAAATGTTTCTCAAATAGTTACATACATTATCACATACTACCTCAAATCCGAGAAATAAGCTTACAATCCGCTCTACAATCGTATTCTCACTTAATATGGAGGCTGTTTTTCATACTATATTAGCCGTATCAGCTAATAATTTTGACTAATATGCATCGAATAATCTACTTTGACCCTAACCTTGGTTATAAAAGCGCCTATATCAGAAACAGTCTAGATTTAATAAATAAACAAGTTGAAATAACAAATCAGGAAAACCACATTATTTGCATCCTGGATATAGATGGAAAGACAGTATTAAAGAAGTTTGAGTCATTCTTTAAACATGCTGTCTTTGTCAATGGTATTCGTACACTTCCAGAATATGTCTTAGCAGCTTCCTCAACGCCGTTGTCCTCAATAACAAGATCTTAATCAAGATGCCTTTTTAAAATATTACACGCCTTGGGAACGCTGGCATAAAGGAGTAGACAACGTTTCACCGTGGCGTATTAGAAAGAGGTTCCAGGCTTAAAGGAGATAAAGAAGAGGCCAGAAAATGTGTGCCACTTTCCTAAAAAGGGCGGGGGAGATGTCAAACTTCTTCTTGAATGCCACAGAAAAGTGGTTCACATGTTTATATCCGAGCATTGCAGCGACTTCTTTGAGACTTAAACCCTTTTGCTGGCTTAAAAGTGTCTTCGCCTCAGTCATTTTTAGGTCGTGCAAAAAAGTATATATCGTTTTATTAAATAGATTCTTAAATCCTTGCTGCAACTTGGTGCGATTCATGCCGGCCAGCACTGCGAGTTCTTCAATAGAATAGTAAACCTTCAGATTTTGAGCCATTAAATCCCGCACTTTTTCCAAAGATTTCAAGTCTTGTTCAGACCAATTATATAAGGTCATGTCAATGGCATCGACTGAGAGGATTTGTAGTAAAAGTTCGGCGGTTTTTGTGATGAGATAGGACTTCTTAAATTCTGGTTTAAAAGTACAAAGTAACATATCAGAAATTATGCTACGCATCAATGGCGACAAAGGTTCAGTAGTAGGTTTTATACTTAGTTCGGACGTCTGCTCATGGTCCATCCCACCAAACTTCACGATGACCGCTTGAGGAACAATTATTGTTAATAGAAATTTCTCTTCCTTTTTAACCTCGGATGGCGACTGGTCAGCTGTCCATTTCAGAAATCTTCTTTTAAAGAAAGTATCTGAAATAGTTAATGCAACTAATGGATAGTCAGAGCTTTCGAAAGCACATTCCAATAGTTCCTCTTCTTGTTTCCTAATTTTTGCTTTAAACATATTCCTGCTTAATCCGTACTAATTCCTGCATATACCGTAGGAACAAGCTATTACATTTGCAGCAATATTAAGAATTAGTCTAAATAAGAACAAACAATACATGCATTTTTTTACCAAACATCTTTCGATAGTTTTTGCTTCAGTGGCATTAGTGCTTTTGAGCACTGGGGTACACGCACAGCTAAACAGCATGCTTAGCGGTACTATTAAGAATACAACTGGTGTTCCTTTATCCGGCGCAGGAATAAGTATCATTTCTCTTCAAAAATCTGCAGTGACGGCTCAAGATGGGACCTTCCAGATCTCAGGTGTTCCAGCAGGGAAGTACAAACTTAAGATTACCTATGTAGGGTATACTGAAACAACCTTAAATATCACTTTACCATTGACTGATGGTAAGCCTTTAATCATTACTCTGAAAGAAAATCAAAACGATTTGTCTGGCATTACTGTACTCGGACGCACGAAGGCACAGGAAGTAAACAGACAGGCCTTTAACGTAACTGCGATTGACGCGACTAAGCTTTACAATACAACGCTTGACATTTCAAGTGCCCTGGATCGGGTCGCAGGCGTTAGAGTAAGGGAATCCGGAGGAGTGGGTTCCAATTTCAGCGTATCATTAAACGGGTTTTCAGGCAGGCATATCCGTTATTTTATAGATGGTATCCCGATGGACAATTTCGGATCCTCTTTTCAACTCAATAACATTCCCATTAATGTTGCCGAACGTGTAGAGGTCTATAAAGGTGTGGTACCAATGTGGCTGGGTTCCGATGCTCTTGGTGGAGCAGTAAACATAGTAACAGGCAACAAAAATAGGAACTACGTAGACGCTTCTTATTCTTACGGGTCCTTTAATACGCATCGTAGCGTGATCAATGCTGCAGCTACTACTAAAAATGGATTTACGGTACAGTTGAGTGGGTTCCAGAATTATTCTGATAACGACTATAAGATAAACATTGCCACCCTGCTTCAGAACAATATGCAGGCCGATAAGAAGTCGGCCTCAGTGCGGAGGTTCCATGATGTTTACCACAATGAAACTTTGATCGGTAACATTGGTGTTATTGGAAAATCATGGGCGGATAACTTCCTGGTTGGAATGACCCTGGGTCAGAATTATAAAGAAATGCAAACTGCAGCCAGGCCTACAGCGGTTTACGGTCAATTGCACAGGCGCGGAAATATTGTAATGCCTTCATTGAAATACAAGAAGACAGATTTAATTCCCGGATTAGATGTGACGATTAACGCGAACTATAACCTAGGATATGAGACGACTATAGATACGGCAAGAGCAGATTACGATTGGGACGGTATCCGTGATCCCAAAGTAAGTATGGGAGAGAATGACGGAGGACAACATATTAAGTATAAAAATAACAACGGGCTTGCAACAGCCATGGTAAGCTATAAAATTACAGAGCACCAGGCAATAGCGGTGAATAACGTGTTCTCAACTTTTGATAGAAAATCAGATAACGTATTATTTTCCAATCTCAACACACTCAATGTGCCAAAAAAAATGGACAAAAATGTCCTTGGTTTTGGTTATTCTTATGATGTAGACAGTAAATGGAGCGTAAATCTTTTCAGTAAATATATTCTGCTGAAAAGTATCGTAAACAACTTCAACCAAAAAAATCTAGACCATAAATTAGGATATGGTACAGCTCTGGCGTACTATGTCAAACCGAACCTGCAGATCCGCGGTTCGTACGAATTGACAAACCGGATGCCGGAAGCGAACGAGATTTTCGGTAACCTGGAAAACGAAGCCGCTAATCCACTACTGAAGCCCGAAAAGAGTAACAATTACAATTTGGGTGTGATCTATGGTTTTAAGGTAAACGAAGTAAATCACTTTTCTATTACTGCAAACGCTATATATAGAGACTCTAAAGACTTCATTTTTAGTAGGCTTGTTGGCGGGACCGGCTCTCAGAGAGACTTCACAACTTCTGATAACCGTGATGGTGTACGTACGACTGGTTTTGATAGCGAAATCAGATATTCTTATAAGAACTGGTTAAGTGCAGGAGGTACGCTCACCTATCAAGTATTAAAGAATATGCAGAAGCATGACTGGAATCCCAATACCAAAGCTTATTATCCAGAAGAGAGCCTTGTCTACCTGGATCAAATGCCTAATATTCCTTACCTGTTCGGTAACGCTGATGTTTCAGGGTCCTTCCGAAATGTGTTTAAAAAAGGTAATAGTCTAACAATCGGTTATAACATGCTTTATGTCAACCGTTTCTGGTTGGATTGGCCAAGCTTCGGCAACCCGACTGAAGAGGATAAAAATGCCATTCCATTACAGATTTCTCACGACTTGAATTTTGTCTACAGCGTAGATAACGGCAGATACAACATATCACTGGAGGCAAAGAACCTAACAGACAAACCGATGTTTGACAACTTCGCGCTACAAAAGCCTGGACGCGGATTCTATTTGAACTTCAGGTATTTCATTAAAAAATCATAACAATAATCACATCATAAATTAAAAATAATCAACATGAAAACAACGATTACCAATACACTGCTTGCCTTGGCATTTGTAGGTGTTTTAAGTTCTTGCGAAAAAAAATCTGACAGAGAGGTTATCCCGGAAAATCCTGGAAATTACATCATAGCAGTTACACCTACTGCGATTGCAGGCAAGGCAGATTATCTGCTGACCGCAAGTAGTTTGGAAAGTGGCGCAGCTTCAATTATAGGAAACGGAACGGAACAAGACGGTACTTTCAGATACTATGTAACAGCCAACAATAAGTTTTTTAGTATGCTTTATGGACGTGGTGCCCCAGGTGCGGTAACTGTTTATGGTGTAACTGATGGCAAACTAAAAAAACTGAACGACTTTACCGCGGCCACAGTACACGCCTTTGCACCGGTTAATGATGATATTTTGATGATGAGGGTGCCACGATCAATCGCAGCTGCAGGTACGCCGACAGTTTACAATTGGTACCGTGTCAATACGACAAGTAATGCACAGATTGCTGAAGGAACTATCGATGCAATAGCGCCAACAGGCAATGGTGAAATTGCACATATTAGTTGGATAAAGCAGGTTGGCAATAAAGTATTTGCACCCTTTTTCGGTATTACTGGGGGTAACTTCTTTACAAAATATCCTGACCAGGCTGGAATCGCTGTATTCTCTTATCCAGAAATGAAGTATGAAAAAACGATTAAAGACACAAGAACCAGTTTTATAGGCAGGTATTTCACGGATGGTTTGGGTCTTGTTGAAAATGGTGATGTTTATGCCTTTTCCTCATCAGTAGCTACAGACGATGATCCTGCTACAGCTGCTGCCGACGCTAAACTGACTTCAACGAAACCTTCCGCCATTACCAGAATTAAAGCTGGAACTACGGAGTTCGATCAGAGTTACTTTTTCAATTTTGAAGAGATCTCAAAGGGATATGTAATCACAGACTGGATCTATGTTGGTCAAAACAAGTTTGTGGCGAATATTGAGCCTAAGGCAACTAAGGGCCCCTATGTTACTGGTAAACTTCTGGCAATTGTTGATGTGGTCAATAAAACCGTGACAGGCGTAACTGGCTTTGCTGAAGTTAAAAATATTTCTAGCGTGACCACTACAAACTATAGCCCTAAAGATGGTAAGACCGCTTTTATTGGAGCGAACCTGGTTGACGGCAGCACTTATGTTTACAAAATTGATGCAACTACTGCGACAGCTACAAGAGGTATAAAAGTCGAAGGCGGGTTAATCACAGCAATTCAGCACTTGCAATAATTTAATCCTAAACACAAAACAATAACCAAACGATTAGAACAATGATAACATCCAATAAAATTTTAACACCTAAAAAAAAGAGCAAAGACTCTCTTTTTAAGAGGATCAATAAATGGCTGCATTTATGGCTGGGGTTGGCCTCAGGTATTATTGTTCTGATCGTTTGTATCACTGGTTGTATCTGGGTTTTTAACGAAGAAATCACAGGGCTTATGGAACCTGAGACTAAAATTGAGAAACGAAACAAGCCCGTGTTAAGTCCTTCGCAATTGAGTGCTGTAGCTAAACAGGAATACCCGGATAAAGTCATCGCATATGCGCAGTACTTACAGGGACGTGCCATTACTGTTAATCTTAAAAGTCCCAAAGAACAAGGAAGACGAGGTGGTGGTGTGACGCTGAAAGTGGACCCTTACACCGGTAAAATATTAAAAAAAGATGTCCGTAAAAAAGGTGAAACGGATTTCTTCAGGGTGATTTTAAATGGTCACCGGTTCTTATGGTTACCATTTGCAATCGGACGGCCAATCGTAAATTACGGAACCCTTGTATTCGTCGTTCTATTAATAACCGGATTAATATGGTGGTATCCAAAAAAGTGGAACAAAAGTACTACAGATAAAAGTTTTAAAATTAAATGGGGTGCTTCATTTAAACGCGTGAATCTGGATTTACACAATGTTCTTGGCTTTTACTCGCTCATTTTGTTACTATTTATTGGGCTAACAGGAATGGTATATGGTATCAGCTGGTATAGCGAAGGCCTCTACTGGGTGACTACAGGTGGCAAAAGCCTCGAAGGGCGGGGCGGGGGCCGTCGGATGCAGTCCGACTCTCTTCAAGCCGGACGATTTACTCCAGAGGAAGCCATGGACCTTGCCTGGCAGAAAGTGATTTCAAAGCACCCGAAATCTGAAGGATTTTATTATTCTTTCCCTGACACAGCCAGGGCAAAAGCCACCATAGGAATCACAGTATATCCAACGGCCGGACAATTTTACAATAGTCAGGGTTATACCTTCGATCAGCACACATTGAAAGAACTGAAAAGTAAAGATGTATACTCGATCGCTTATGAAGATGCCGGCTTTGGCGGTAAGCTAAGAAAAATGAATTACGATATACATGTGGGCAGCATACTCGGCTTTCCAGGTAAAGTGCTGGCGTTTTTATCCACATTAATAGGAGCGTCCCTCCCTGTAACAGGATTCTTAATTTGGTATGGTAGAAAATTCAAAAAGAAAGGTAAAAAAAATAAAGTAGCATCAGTTAATCTAAGAGTTGAAGCAACTAAGGAATTACCAAACGAAGTTATTTAATATAAAAAAAAGATGAAAAAAATTAAGATCATAGTAACCGTATTATTGCTTTCCCTTAGCTCAAGTGCTGCATTTGCACATGCATTATGGATTGAAACTACTTCAAAGGGTAAGTTGGGACAAAAGCATGTGGTTAAAGTGTTTTACGGTGAGTTTGTAGCGGGAGAACGGGACAGTGTTGCTAAATGGTATTCTGATGTAAAAGATTGTAGCCTTTGGCTGGTTGGTCCGGATCAGAAAAAAGTTCAACTACATCTTACTCCTGGAATAAATTACTTTGAAAGTTCGTTCACTCCTGAACAGAACGGGGGATATATTTTATTGGTGAGCCATGAAGCGAAGGAACTGGGCGGTGCAACAAAATATCATTTTCTTTCAAGTGCAACAGTAGCTGTGGGGAAGGTCTTGCCTGAAAGCAGTAACAAAAGTAATTCGTTAATGGTGCATGCTGACAACGTACTATCTGCCCGGTTAAATAAAGCACTAAAATTGAAAGCCTCCTTAAAAGGTGCCCCAGCCACTGGAAAGTCGATCACCGTATTTTCTTCTAACGGATGGTCAAAGGAACTGCTTACTGACACAAATGGCATAGCCGAGTTTACACCTTTATGGACAGGTCAGTATCTAGTAGAAGTTAGCGATACTGACAAGATACCGGGTAAGCATAACGGCAAAGATTTTACATCAACCTGGAAAGGTGCAACGTATAACTTTGAAGTAAAATAGTAAGTACTTAATGCATGGTTTTACTTTATAAAATACTTATAAAGCACATTCATCGTTTTACGGTTCAAAATGTTGATATCATCGCTACCGGGATAATAGGCCTGGTTGCTGCCGTTGCAGATCACCACAATACCAAATTTTTTTCTAGCTTGAAAGAACATACCGCTGGTAAGTCCGTATGAGGATCCGGTATGCCCTACCAATTCTTTACCCTTGATTAAATCATGCGAAAGGCGAAGCGCCAGGCCATACCCGCCTTCCCCATCCGATACCTTCGTCTGCATGATCTTTGAGCTTTTTTTAGAAATGATACGTACACCATTGAACTTGCCATAATTCATGTGCATCATCATATACTTGGCCAGGTCAGTAGCAGAGATTTTCATGCCGCCGGTTGGAGAGAAAATTGGCGTACTATATCCCAATACATAATTTTTCACTTCTTCGCTGCGAGGATTGTAGGCCAGCGGTGCATTAACCAGATGCTTAGTTGTACCTTCATATTCGTAAAGTTTGGCAAAGCGACTATTATCGAGCGAATCTACGCAGTAGCCGCCATACAAATCCAGCGGATCCAATATATGGTGCTTAACATACTGATCAAATCGCTCGCCCGATAAACGTTCGATCACGGCGCCCACCATATTGTAATTCAGGTTGCAATACTCGTAACCGTTTCCTGGCTTATAGGTATTGTAGCATTTAGCGAAATTTGGGTTTTTACCTGGGTTGATGGCATCCAATGTGAAATAGCCCTGACTATCATTTACACTCGAGGTGTGCGACATCACCATTCTCAGGGTTATTACAACGTCAGGAAACTTGGGGTTGCGTACTGTGAAACCTACCAGTTGGCTGAAATCATCGTCTAGCGAACACTTTTTAGCTTCTATCAGTTGCATGATTGATGTTGCAGAAAATGATTTCGATATGGACGCAATACGGAAAATGTTGTTATCGGTAAGTGGTCTTTGCGTTTCCATATCCGAAACACCGAACGAATGCGTGTAGATGATCTTATTCTTTTTAACGACCGCTACGGACATACCTGCTGCGGTCAACTCCCTCATAATTCCCTGTATCTCTGCTTCCGCCTGTAACACTTGTGCAGATGCAGATATGGTTGTGATTACCATTATCATCATGGCGATCAGACGTTTTGAAGTGCTTATGTTATGCATAATTTTTAAGATTTGAATAAATGATATATTTCTTTACTTTCTTACCGTTACACTGGCCTTAATAAATAGTACTCCTCCATCCTTCAGCTTGTCAATAGCGGTAATAATATATTGGTAACTTGTGCCTGCTGATGCGTTATAATACATTAAGGATCTTGGTATATTCAGCCAGTTTTGAATTGGTCGGCGCAACGTCGGTTATCAGATGGGTTATTGCGTCAAGGTCGCAGATTCTCAATTTCTGGTAGGAGTCAAGCTTTTCTGAGATGCTGAGTACGGCTGTTTTATGAGCGGCCTTGATCATCGCTCTTTTCACGTGTACCACTTCCCAGTCCGAGTCGGTGATGCCTTCGGCTACGGAGATGCCATTTGTGCCTAAGAAACACAGGTCAGGTTTGATATCAGCAAGCTGGCTGATCACGTGAGATCCGGTCACGATGTGTGAGTTAGGTGCCAGTTGGCCGGCGATCAAATTAACAATCATATCAGGCTTTTCTACTAATTCGAGACCAACCAGGGGACTAGTGGTAAAGACGGTGCATTGCATGTGATCTGGAAAAATCCGGGCCAGCTGGATCATTGTAGTTCCGCCGCCAACTAAAATGATCATTCCATCTTCCACCAAACCGACAGCCTTTCTTGCAATCTCCCTTTTACCCTCCTTGTTATAAACATCTTTAGCAGAGAACGGGTAGTGGAATGACTTAGATAAGGCCCCGCCGTGCACCTTCACAATATTCCCGTTCTCAGCCAGTTCGTTCAGGTCTCTTCTAACGGTATCTTCCGAAACGCCAAGTTGAATGCTCAGGTCGGCGGAAAGTACCTTATTGTGAATGTTGATCTGGCTTATTATGTACTGTTGTCTTTCTTCTTTAACCATAAAAGTCAAAAATTATTAAATTGGTCAGGGCCTGTACTTCAGATTTCTTCACACGTGCCAGTGCGACTTATATCTATTGCTTGTTCTTGATGTGAAGAGCCTTAAATATTGAATCAAAAATTCGTTGTGTGATTGCCAGGTCAGAAAGTAACGGAGACGTCACCGGATGAACGCGGTTAGTTAAAAGGATAAAAATTAGTTTCTGATCTTGATCCACCCAAACGCGTGTGCCTGTATAGCCGGTATGCCCGAAGGTATTGAGCGATGCGTATGCCGACGGGTAACTGCTGTTGGGCCGCTTACGGTCGAAACCATAGCCACGGTTGCTGAGCTCAGATTGCTTTGAAGTAAACTGTTTAACAGTTTCGGGCTTAAAGTACCGCGTACCGCCATAGCTGCCATCATTCAGCAACATTTGAAAATATATGGCCAAATCCGTAGCCGAAGAAAACAAGCCGGCATGCCCGGACACACCTCCGGCCATGGCAGCACCAGGATCGTGCACATAGCCTAACAACAGGGTATCGCGGTAAAGCGTATCCACTTCGGTAGGGATGATGCGGTTTTTGTTAAAACGATATAGGGGCGAGTAGCCTGCGGTCTGCATGCCTAGAGGGCGGTAGAAATTCTCCTGAACATAGTCTTCCAAGTGTTGATCTGACAGGCTCTCCACGATCTCTTTCATGAAATACATACTCAAGTCGCTGTATACATACTTCGACGTATCCTTGATGGGTGAGTTAAGCATTTTAGGCCACATCACTTCCTTAAAATAGTCCTTTCGGAAAAAGTATCGCTCGCCTGCTCTAACGGGATAAGCGGCTGATGAATCCCTTCTAAAATCCTCCGGCTTAATGCTTGTAAAGAACGGGATGAACGGCGTGAATCCGGCCTGGTGCAGCATTACCTGTCTTACCTGTATATCTTTTTTATCCGTTTCGCGTGCCTTGGGTATATAAGCGCTAATTGAGGTGTCCAGCTTGAGTTTATTCTGTTCTACTAAGCGCATCACCGAAGGGGTAGTTGCGGTTACTTTGGTGATGGAGGCCAGGTCGTAAATATCTGTTGGTTTAGTCGGTATTATGGGGTCATAAGTATGATAGCCATAAGCCTTGTCAAAAATTACCTTGCCATCCTTAATAACCATTACCACAGCACTTGGCGAGGCCCTTTTGGCAATGGCTTCGCTAACAATGCTATCGATCGGATTTTGGAGCATGCCGATGTCAATCCCCACTTCTTCGGGCACTGTATAGCTTAAACGGTTAGCCGTTGTGGTAAAGCCGCTGCCTTTACGGTAGTCGGACGAAACGGTGGACGGAAGCCTGGCAGTTACCGGCATACCTCCGAAAATGGACTGCGCCACATAATTGGCCGATGCAGGCGATTCCTTTGGCGTCCAGACCATCGGCACTTTAAAAGTTTTCAATTTGCCGATCATATCCACTTCGCCGAAGGCAGCAATTATAATGGTTTTGCTTTTAAGGTTATCGGTAACAAACTCCTGGAACTTTGGATCGTTCAAGGCGGTGTTAGTGACCTCGAGGATTAGCGTGTTGTAAAATTTGAGATCGTAGCTGAGGTTGGCCAGGGTAGCACCACCCGACTGGTAAGCCGATGCTGCAAAGCTTGTGACCGTAGTAAAATTGTTCATCAGACTATCAAAAGTAGCCGACTCCTTTATGCCAAAATTAACGCTGGCGATCTTATTACCGGCTAGGTTAACGATCGGCACAGCACCAGACAAGTTATTCAGCAGCACAGTGGTTTGTTCTACTTTTTTAAACGCTCTCAGCAATTGCTCATTCGCCTTGTGTTGCTTTTGTGCATAGGCACTCAGCGCCATAACCTGGCCAAGCAAAAAAGTTGTGATTATGATTCTGATCCTCATAATAATTTGGTAACTAAGTTTAATATGGAAATGTTAAAGTGCTGCTAAAGCATCATCCAGGTCCTGCAAAAGGTCGTCTACATTCTCAATGCCTACCGAGTACCTGATCAGGCTCTCTGGAATGCCTAACAATGCACGCTGTTCTTCTGTAAGTTCCACATGACTAGTAGTTCGCGGTGGACCGGCAAGGGTGCTCACTGAGCCTAAGCTTGCGGCTAGATGAACCAATTTTAACGAGGGCAAAAACTTCTTTACCAATTCGTAGTCGCCATTTAACGAAAAACTTAGAATGCCGCCGAAGCCGCGCATCTGTAATTTTGCTATATCGTGACCCGGGTGTGTTTCCAGCCCAGGATAAAAAACATCGCTCACCTTATTATGCGCTTTCAGGTAACGTGCTATCTTCATTGCCGAAGCATTTTGCCGCTCGATACGCAGGTCAAGCGTTTTCATGCCTCGTGCTATCATATAGGCAGAGTTAGCTTGCAGGCTTGCACCCGTGATCTCCCGGTATTGAAATACCTTTTGAACCAATTCTTTTTTGCCTGCCAACAAACCACCCATAGCATCCGAATGTCCACACAGGAATTTCGTAGCGCTATGGATTACCAGATCGGCGCCCAGTGCAAGTGGGTTCTGGTTTATTGGGGTCGCAAAGGTGTTATCCACCACTACAATAGCGCCCACCTTTTTCGCGGAGGCCGCCAGTCTTTTAATATCGATGATCTTTAGCGTGGGATTGGTCGGCGTTTCCAGGTAAAGCAGGTCGCAGCCTTTGGCTACCTCGGCTTCCAGTGCTTCGTGGTCGGTGGTGTCGTGCAGCTTTACTTCCACGTTCATGCCAGGCAGAAAATCGAGAAACAGCTTACTTGTGCCGCCATAGGTATCCTTAACGGATACCACTTTTTTACCTGGGCTCAAAAAAGTAAACAGTGTGTTACTGATAGCTCCCATGCCTGTAGCGAAGGAGGTACAAGCCTCTGCTCCCTCCATTACGCGGAGTTTTTCTTCCAGTACGGCTACTGTTGGATTGGTATTGCGGCTGTAGATATAACCTTCGGATTTGCCGGTGGCTACGTTATACCATTCGTCGAGGTCGGTGTATGCAAATGCTACGCTGTTGTTGATGGGCTGTGTTACTGCACCTGTGTCCGAAACACTTTCTTCGCCGGCCCAAACTGCTGAGGTGCCTAATTTATATTTGGGAAATTCCATGTTATATTTTTTTACAGTGATAGCTATTTATTAATCTCTACCTTTTCTAAGGTAATACAGGTATACCGGCACGCCGGAAAAAATAAGTGTTAGCCCGATGAGGGCCTGTATTGGTTTCTGGACAATGGTAACACCTACCAGCGTAAGGCAGAACAATGCGAAAATAGCAGGGAGCACCGGATAACCAATTGCTTTGTAAGGACGATAGGCATTGGGCTCCTTGATACGCATCACGATCACGCCAACTGCAGTGGAACCGTAAAATATGAACGAGGCAAAAATGAGCAGGTCTGTCAACTGGTCGAAGTTGCCTGACCACAATAGCGCAACAGCCCATATACATTGCCACATGATCGCTTTCGATGGTGTTCGATAAATTGAGTGGATCTTACCGGTGCTTTTCAAGAAAAGCCCATCACGTGCCATGGCGAACAATATACGGGACGACATCAGGATGGTACTGTTGGTACAGGTAAAGGTGGTAAGCAAAATAAGGCTTGAAAGTACTACAGCACCAATATTTCCGCTTAGTATGCGCGCTACCTCTACCGCAGCGATCTGGTTAGCTGTGCCATGCATGGCGGCCAATTGTTCCACGGGCAAAACATACAGGTAAACTGAGTTAACAATCAGGTACAGCACAATAACAGCGATTGTACCAACGCCTAACGCTATAGGCAGGTTCTTTTGTGGGTTCTTGATCTCCTCACCAATATAGCCGATATTGTTCCAGCCCTCGTATCCCCAGAAGGCGCTAAGCGAGGCTGCAAAAAAAGCGGTAACCAGCTGCCAACCTTCAGGCGGATTCACTTCGTGCGAAAGATTACTTATGTTGCCTTGACCGGAGAAGAACACCGCAACTACCGAACCTAATATCACCATAATAATACCGACGATCAGGAAGTGGCTAAGCCGTTCGCCGAACACTACTCCCCGGTGGTTAACAAAACTAATCGTGATGATCAGCGTTGTTGCTAATATTTTGATACTCGCATTCTGGCCAACTGTCCCCAAACCCGGTATCGTGAGGCCTGGGAGCTTGACCAGCACGTTGAACGATTCTGAAAAGATGTAGGCCAGCGCCGCGATCGTTGCTGATTTCATCACAGTAAGGTTACCCCATCCGTAAAGGAAAGAAAAGAACTTACCATAAACTTTTTTAAAGTAAACATATTCACCACCGGAGCCAGGCATCATAGCCGTAAGTTCAGCGGTGCAAAGCGCACCGATCAGGCTTAATACACCGGCCACCACCCAACAGGTAAGAATCAGCTTTGGCGAACCCAGCGCTGCAGACATGGGTGCTATCTTTTTAAAGATGCCGGATCCGATGATAGCGCTTATCACCAATAAAACTGCCGGAAGGCGGGTTATAGTTCGTTTTAGTGATGGTTCTTCGGTCATAAAAAATTCTTATATAGAAGTGAGGCCCAGCCCCGGCAAATCGTTCGGGATCATATAGCCATCTTTAATGGTAAAGCCGTTTATCACTATATCTTCCGCCAGGTCGAGGCTGCCATCAAGGTCGATGTAGCGCGTGTGTGGACAGGCGAAGGCTGCATGCAGTGCAGCTGTTATGCTGATCATACTTTCATCATTACAACCCCAAAACAAACTGATCCGGGCTTGTGCGGCAATGGTAGCGATCTCGAATGCAGAGGTGATGCCCCCGCACTTCATTAACTTAATGTTGAATATACCGAACGCTTTTTGCCGTGCCAGCGTAAAAGCAGAACGGGTACTTTTAAGGGATTCGTCGGCAGCCAGTATGGCTCGCGTTTCCATCGGCAATTGCAGCAGATCGTTCTCCATACCGGGAAGGAAAGGCTGCTCGATCAGTTCGACCTGATGGCCTTCGGTCAGGCGGATAAACGTTTTCAGCTGGTCCATGTCATAACCGGTGTTGGCATCAACACGGATCATAAAATGGGCGCCGTATATTTCACGTAGCTTGATAATACGTTCGGCATCCAATTCGGCGTTACGACCAGTCTTTATTTTTAATGCACGGAAGCCACTTTCGTAGTATTCTTGTGCTTCTTCCAAAGTTTCGACCACATCTTTGATACCAATCGTTACCGAGGTTAGCATCTTTTTGTGACGGCGACCATAAAAGTTGAGCACCGAAATGCCCATCCACTGGCAGAAAGCATCGTGCAGCGCAATATCGATCGCAGCCTGCGTACCCGGATACTTTGAAAAAGCCTGACGATAGGTATGAATATGAGCCAAAAAACTACGTATGTCCTTACCTGCCAGTTGAGATACCAGGTCTGACTCTAAATTGGCCAGCGTATCGTCTGCCGATTCGCCTACCACTTCTACATCAGTGTTTGCCGCACCCATACCCCTGATGCCGTTCTCCAATTCCACTTCAAAAAACACGATCACGGCATTGTAGAATGTATTGCGCGCAATGGTATACGGTCTTTTGAGGGCCAGCAGTTTGCGGTAGGCTTTAACTGATCTTATCTTCATTCGTTTTTGTTCTTAATAGCGGAACGATGCTTGCGCAACCATCCTCTAAAGGCAATATAACCGGCACATCTAATTTAGCTGCATAGCTCTGCTGATAGGCACGCGCTTCTTCTAAAGTGCAGTGCTGTGTATTCAGCGCAACAGCGATCACTTGGGAGCCATACATGTTTATCAATTTGATCTCAGACTCCAGCGACGGTACTTTACCGAACGCTTCATGTTCATCAAAGTATTCTCTTTTTGGCGAATGTACCATGATTACCATCTTCGCATTACCTGATATCAGCATTTCTGATCCGCAAGGACCGCTCGGATTCCTCAAAGCGGCCTGCCCTTCAAGCAATATCACATCGGGCTGAGTTTCTTTATAACAGGTCAGTATGGCATTCTCCAATTCACCGCCAACAAAATCGTTCAACGTGGAATCAAATATAAAACCGTATTTGCCACCTTGCAGCCAGCCGGTTTGCCCGGTGTAGATCATTTGGGCGCTAATGCCTGCCAACTTGCAAGCCTCCACTATAAACATGGTCGTGGTGCGTTTGCCAAGCGCGCAATCGGTACCTAATACCGCTACAATTGGTATCTGCAAGTTGCGGACCTCGCCGGTCCAAAAGTGTAGATCTTTGCGTTGTTTAGGTCTGCGCACATCTAGAAGCTTAACATGATGCTGTTCGGCCAGCGCTACAATATCCTCCCGCTCAGCCAGATAATCGTGCAAGCCGTTAATGATCGAGACGCCATGCTTAATAGCCGTTCTTACCTGATCGATCATAGCCGGCGGAAATATTCCCCCTGTTGTGGCCACACCTACTACACAGTAGTTCGGTTTTAGGGCTAAGCCCTCTTCAATTGTTTTGAACACAGGAATATCACGATGTTTTCCATCTAGTACTTCACCTGCATCATTGCCGGCCTGCAATTCGTCCACTACGCCAACAATGCGGAAACGGTTACTTTCTCTAATAAGTCCGTGCGCTGTTTTAGCGTCGGGGGTGTTCAACAGGTCTCCTGTTAAAATGATAGCTGTTTCCATTTAAAATATTTTTCGTAAAGCACTGATGTCTTTCCGCAAACCCCTGTATCAACTTTACTGTTACTTCACCTTTTCGGAAACTGGCTTGAGTAGCAGTTCTCCCATATCCATATCAGAATCAGGATCAATGATTCTGAACTTTAC
Source organism: Pedobacter sp. (assembly GCF_037719805.1). Lineage (GTDB taxonomy): Bacteria > Bacteroidota > Bacteroidia > Sphingobacteriales > Sphingobacteriaceae > Pedobacter. The sequence goes on from NZ_JBBJLZ010000001.1 coordinate 515,343, forward strand.
CCGGTCTATACTGCTATCCGCATTCAGCGAAAAGGTAACATAACTATCAGCCTTCAAAAACTTATTACGAAAGGTAGCAATGAATGTATCGTGCTGAAAATGCTTTATATCGGCTACCAGATGTGTAAGTTGCTTGAACCGCATCACTACGCTGGTATCTTCTTTAGCGATGTTAACGTCACCATACATGGCATCTCGGTAATTACCCATGTACTTCTCAAGAGCCAGCGACGCCTTGGCACTAGTGTCGCGTTTTAGGAGATGCTTAGTTTGATCTTGGGCCAGCTTCTCCCTATTTATATCATACTGCTTTTTATAATTGCTAAGCCAATCGTAGGGTTTGTTCTGCATGTAATAATCAAGCACATGATAAATGATCGACCAGTATGCCGGTGTCGACTCTTGATTAGTAAATACTGAGATGCCTAAGTTTAATGCAGGCACCATAGCTACCTGTGACACAAAACCGCCTAAAGCACCACCATGACCCACAACCTTGTATTTGCCATAATTATAGGTTCGGAAGCCTAGTGCATAACCATAGAAGTCCATTTGCGCCGGTTTTAGGCCATCCGGTTGTTTGACTATCGGCATGGGCCGCACAATCCTCCACAACTGGTTAGTAGTTGAAGGTTCGAAAAGCTTGAGGTTAGTTGGCGTACGGCCTGAATCTAACTGCGTTATTAGCCATTTAGCCATGTCGGTAGCGTTGGTCATGATTCCGCCTGCCGGATTGCCTGCATCGCCAATGTTCAGGTCTGTCCACTCGTTATAAACCTGAACCTTTCCGTCTACTCGTTTATGTGAACCGGATACGTTCAGGGCATTCTTCACGGTCGAGAACCTGGATATGCTTTCGCTCATGCCTAGCTTATCAAATATGCGGGTTTTCACAAAATCTTCCCAGCTCATACCTGACCGGGCAGCCACTATCTCACCTGCGGCCATGTATAAGATATTGTCATAAGCATAAGTAGTCCTGAAATCGTACACCAGTGGTATGATCCTAAGTTTACCTAAGATTTCCTGGCGGGTAAATGCCGATGGCGGAAAATTCATCAGGTCGCCAACATACGCAGGTATACCACTGTGGTGAACCAACAGGTCGCGGATGGTAAGATGGGTAGTAACATAAGAATCCGACATGCGGAACCAAGGTAGGTGATCGATCACCGGGTCATCCCATTTGATCCTTCCATCTTCTACTAACATTGCCAAAGCTGTAGCTGTAAAAGCTTTAGAATTGGATGCGATGGAAAATAAAGTATGCGAATTCACCGGTAGAGGCTCGTTCAACTTTTTTACTCCATAGCCTTTAGCCAGCAGCACCTTCCCGTTCTGCACAATGGTCACGCTAGCGCCGGGCACCTCAAAAGCTTTGAGCACATTGCTGATGTAAGCATCCAGCTCTGGGGGAACTCTTGTTGGTTCTTTGCCTTGTGCAAAAGCAGAGGATACCAGCAAGAGGAATAAAGCGGTCAGTAAGAAGTTGCTAATATACTTCATTTGTAAAGTACCAGCTATCTTACAAGGTAGAACGAAACATATGGTCTTTGTGCAGCAGTTGTCTTGCCACTATAGCCCGTAGCAAATGCTGTATAGACCCGTCGTTCTAAAAGTGTGCTCGCACTTAAATAACTAGCTATAATGGTTGCGCTTGTTTTCGCTGCACCAGCCGGACGGATCTTCCAGGTTCTGGCTGCTGCGGATTTGGTCACAAATTCTGGACTGGCTTGCATAAAGCCGATATTGGCTGCCTTTAATGTATCTAAGCTCTGATCACCGACAGTGGCAGTTGCAGGACCGTAATAAAGATCTACAGCTGGCACGTTTGGTAGCAGATTAACAAAACGGTAACGTGCAAAGCTAGAGTCCGGCATAGCAAAGTTTTCCTCCACCAGTAGATTCTTTGTCGTTGCCAAGGTATCTGCAATATGTACCGAGTATTTCTTACCTGCAGCCAATTCTAAGGTAGTACTGTACAATACGATCGAGTCGGTTCCATTATCGACTTTTTTAGGCAGCACTACAGAAAGGTTGATGCTACCCGGATCTACTACAAGGAAATCGGGTTTTGAATCACCTCCTGTATTATAACCACCACCAGGGAATGGTGATCTTGAGGTAAGGAGACCACTGACACGCTTATCGTTTATTTTAAAGACAACAGACCGGTTATTAGCATACATGGAATTATAATTGATCTTTAAAAGGGTTTCGTTACCAGTCAGTTTTTCAACATCGCCGTAATCCAACACATTTTTTGTACAACCAGCTGCTGCAAGCACTACTGCACAAACTGCTATAATTGAAAACTTCTTCATTTTTAATCTTTTAAGTGTTTATTAATTCGGCAAGCTAAACCAAAGTTCTTTGGTCATGTAATCAAGATCCAATCCACCCCATTTAGCCAACTCCTCAGCGTTCCATACATACTCCGAGTTATAACGCGGTCTGAATCGGTAAGCGAATTTGCCTGAATTGTTGGTTGATAACTCTCCGGCCGTTAATTGGTAGTAAGTTTTGAAAATTGTTGGCGAGTAGTGATATTTTCTGAGATCGCACCATGTTTCCAAACTTGCCCAGCCCCACTGTGCAATGTATTTTTGCTGCATAATATCGGCCAGGGTAAGATCTGAGGCGTTTTTAGCGACTTCAGATGATGCGATGTAAGCATTATACTCTGCATCGCTGATAGCCGGATCAGGTGCAGTCGATGTACGTCCGTACTGGTTGAAAAAATCAAAGTGTGCACGGATGCCGTTAATATAAGACGTGTAAGCATTTGCCTTATTACCTTTGATAAACATGGCTTCCGACTTTACAAACTGTAGTTGACTATAAGTCATGATAGGATAACGTGCTCTGTCGGTAAAAATATAATGGCCGATCAAACCAGTTCCACCGGCTGGTATTGTCCCCAAAACAGTTGGAACGGTCACTGTTGCATTTCCCAAATTCGGCGTTATCGCCTGATAACCAAATGTATTAATATCCGGCTGTCCGGTAACTTTTACCACTGCTGGTGTAGCAGGCATCATACGGTACATGCGAGGATCAAGCGACGCAAATGTTAAAGAATTTACAAATATCGGTGTGCCAGCTGATGTTCCTCTTACACCGCCGGTCAATAATTTAAATATAGTTGTTGTTGGTCTGCCGTAGTAAGTAGTACTTGCAGTAAGATATCCCATTTGCACACCAAGCGGATTTGAATCGGCAGCAATAGATGCAGTGAAGCCTATGGTGGCATCTTCGGCTTCATTGGCAAGCGAAAGGTCAACATATTTGGCCACACTATCGGCATATTTTGCATTAAACTCAGGTTTGTTAACTAAGTGGCCGTACTGTAAAGCAAAAAGACCGTAAACAAACTTTCTCCATTTAGCCATATCGCCTTTGTAGATACCATCACCTGACGTGCCTGCCAAGGTTGCTGCATAGCTTACTGGGCTGGTCATATTACTGTATTTGATGGAAAGATTACCCCATTCTCTTACCTTAGCATAAACATCCGGTTGGTCCTGGTATTTAAACCTTAACTGCCCAACGGTAAAAGCCTCGTCTAAAATAATTGGTCCGTGCAGATCGGTTGTCATTTGGTAAGCCCATGCTTTGATAGCATAGCCAATAGCTGCATACTCATATTTCTGATTGGTGATAGCATCGTTGATCATGTTCTCCAGGTTAAGGCCCAGATCGGCATAGGTCATACGCCAGATTACGCCGCCCACATCACTTCCAACCGGGTAACCATGTTTTTCCCAGATCAAGGAAGCATTATCAGTTGATGTACCTCCCATATTCTGGTTTACTTTGTTAATCACACGACCGTCCTGCGCTGTACCGTTACTCATTTGGTAAATAATTGGCGGCAACAATAATTCAGCTTTTACCTGTTGCGGTACTGCCGGATTAGAGTTTATGTCCAGGTATTTTTTACAACCCGTTACGAAGAACAATGCTATAAAAGCGAACGAAATTTTATATAATTTTTGCATTTTATTTGTCGATTTTTTAAAGTCTAACTCTTAAACCTAAGTTAAAACCAATAGGCTTTCCTACATTTCCATAATCTATACCAAAACCACCTACACCACCAATAGCTGTTGAGTTAGAGTTGGTTTCCGGATCACTACCTGTGTAATTAGTAAGTAGCACTGCATCGGTAACAGTAACAAAGACACCCAGGCTTTTAATATATTTTATTTTAGCTATGGTCGCGGGTGGAAAGTCATAACCTAAAGTAACATCACGCAGCCTCAACGCCTTAATGTTTCTTTCCACGAACATTTCCGGCGATATGTTTGTGGTGTAATATTGTGGCGAATAATAAGGCGTAACGGCTATCGTGTTTCTGGTCGGGTTATCTGTATTTTGTAATCCGTCCTTCAATACACCTGTTATTATCCTTGGGGTTTCCCTGTCAAGTGTTTTAGTACTTGCTCCCCTGGCGAAGGCTTCGTATTCTGTACCATTAAGTACATCGCCGCCATAACGCAGATCCCACAAGAATGATAAATTCAAGCTTTTATAACGGAACCTATTGGTTAGACCAATGTTGAATTTAGGGGTTCGGTCACCAATGGGGTAATACAACGCATCAGTTGTTGTAGGCAAACCAGTTGTCGGGCTTAATAAAAGATCACCATTGCTATTACGCTCGAATCTGGTACCACTGATAGCTGTTGTGCTTGCACCAGGATGCACAGCGCTTCTAACACCAGTTAATATCCAGGTGTCAGAATCGTACAATTCAGGAAGTTCATCGGCAATAGAAAGAACCTTACCTCGGTTTAAACTAAAGTTTGCAGTAACATCCCATGCAAGGTTAGGTCTCTTTATGACCGATCCGATAACTTGCGATTCAAAACCGCGGTTAACCACGGTACCACCGTTTATGAGTTCCAAAATAAATCCACCACCGTAGCTTAAGCGTGGGTTAATGATTTGATCCACACTACGCAAATTGTAGTAGTCGAACTGTACACTTAAACGGTTATTGAAAAATTGCGTCTCGATACCTACTTCAAAATTTTTGGAGGTCTCAGGCTTTAGGTTAGGATTACCTGCGTAGTATGACAAGGCATAACCGCCACCTGTTGTTACAGCGCCAGCGTAGTTAGTACCCAACGAGTATTCTCTCCATGGTTCTTTACCTGTTAAAGCATAGGATACACTAAGTTTACCATAGTTAAACCAAGGCGCTTTTTCTTTAAAAAACGTCAATTCCGTGAAATTGAAAGCTGTACTCGCCGAAGGATAAGCGAAGAAAGGTCGGCTGCCTTCATAGTCAGTAGGACTCATTAATTTAGAAGCGCCATCTACACGGCCCGACAGAGTTACATAAAGCAAGGACTTGTATCCCAACACAGCCTGTCCAAATGCACCAACTGTACGATAACGGTTGATGTAATTAAGCACACGCTGGGTCGTTGGCAACGTATTGTTGATGCTATAAAAATCAGGATCATACATATTTTGCCCTTGTGCAGAATTGGTGGAAGAATTGAAATCGTTAAATGTAGCACCAAGTACATATGTAGCATTAAAATCACCTGTTTGTTGCTTGGCACTTGCAGTGAACGACCCGTTAAATATTCTATCTAACCTGTCGTATGTAAGCACCCTGCCGCCCGTTGGTGCAGCTGCACTACCAGATCCTCTGTACGATTGTGCATGGTAGGCTGACAATCCACTTGTTGCAGCAACGTCCGCACCTAGTATAGCATTTAGTTTAAGCCAGTTGATCGGCGTGAACTCGATGTTTCCGTTAGCAAATATACGGTTGGTCTTATCTACGTTTTTGTTTTTATTAACTTCCCATAGAGGGTTATCAAATTCCCCGTATATAGAGCTGGTATGCAAAAGCCTGTTACCATTAATATCTTGGTACTGAGTGATATCGTACGACGGATTGAACCTATATAAGGAGAGAAGAAAGCCGTTGGCACCCTTATTTACCTTATCGTTAGTGGTATTAATGTAGTTGAATGTAGTCGTTAGTTTTAATAATGGAGATACTACGGCCGTACCAGTTAAGCGCGATGACAACCTTTTGTAAGTTGTAGTTGGAACAGTACCTTTTGTATCGCTGTACTCGTTTGACCAACGGTAAGTAAATTTTTCGGTACCTCCGTCAACGCTTAAGTTATGCTTTTGCGTAAAACCGTCTTGGAAAAATGCATCAATATTGTCGTAAAGTTTCGTGCCGGGCAAGAAAACCGGACCATTGAAAATGGTTGACACCGGATTATAAACACCTACAGAACCTGAATTGTAAACAGTTTGCTGAGCCGGGAACTTATTTAAATGCTCCACCCGAAACGAATTATTATAGTTAATGGATGCGCTTCCGGCCTTACCTTTTTTAGTGGTAATTAAGATCGCACCGCTGGCGCCTGCACTACCGTATAGCGCAGTTGCTTCAGGGCCTTTTAATACGGTATAGCTTTCAATATCATTAGGGTTAATATCTATTGCCCTATTTGAAAAATCCTGATCGCGGTTAGCCGCACCACTGATCAGTTCTCGCGTCTGGTTAAGGGTAGTGTTATTGATAGGTACACCATCCATCACGATCAGCGCATTATTGTCACCGCTGAGAGACACGAAACCTCTTAAGACGATCTGGGCAGATGCACCCGGGTTACCATTTGTACTGTTAATCGTTAAACCCGGTACACGGCCTTGCAAACCGCCAAAGAAATCATTTCGCTGCGTCTCGCTTACCTCGTCACCTTTAACCGTAGGGGCCGAATAGCCAAGACTTCTTTTATCACGGGAAATGCCGTAAGCAGTAATTACAACATCTGTTAATGCTGTAGCATCCAACTTTAGGCTGATGCTTATGATCGATGCCTTGCTAACGGTAGCTTCCTGAGGCGCACTACCCACAAAGCTAAAAACAAGCACCTGGCCTTCACTTGCCTTAATGGCATATTTACCCGCGGAACTTGTAACAGTAACAACTTGCGTACCCTTGATCCGGACGGTAACCCCAGGCAGAGGACTACCGTCTTCGACGTCAGTGACCGTACCGGTAATCGTCCGTTGTTGGGCTATGGCCTGGGATGCAAGCAAAATGAGACCAAAAATGAAAGAGAATAATTGTTTTTGCATATATGGTTATTAGATTAATGAAGTTTTAAAATTAGAAAGCAGTTAGGGAACTATAATCATCAATAATGAATCACTTCTACATTTTTTTTCGATACAACTCGGAAGCAATAGTTGCTTCTTAAAAACATATCAATAGAATTTGTCCACTTTTTTATAAATATGTTGAAATAAATCTGAAAAATGCAAGTTTGTGCTTAATTATTTTAAAAACAGCAAAAAGTCGCATTTTAGAAGGTGGCAAACAACGCCTATATGAATGTTCACCCTATCGATATCGTAACCCATGAAAGATGCACCTGGTGCAGAGTGACGGTATGGATTAGCCTAACCGCTCGTTTCTTTGAATGGATAGATCTTAAATTAAAACGTAATATAGCCTTATGGAGAGAATGTAAGAGGCGGCCCGAGCCTTTCAACTTGTATATACAAATTTCCTTTCATGCTTGTTATATAGCTTGAAAATACTATATTTAGATACCAAATATAAACCTAATCGCGGGCGTCATGTTTAAGTATCTTCTATTAGTTATCTCTTTTTTCTCGATGTTCTTGTTTAATCCTAAGTTCTTTTTTCAAAGTGCAAGGAAGCAACCGGTAGAACTTAATGCGATTCAGGAAGCAACTACCGGAACAATCCTTGTTTTACGTTCAGATACCAAAGACACAGTATTAATACAGAATGTCGCAGAAAATTTCAGGCCTTATATTCATCCCATTACTGCTCCAGATGGTGGAGGTATATTAACCGAATTTAGCCCTGAGCACCATAAACACCAAACAGGACTGTACTGGGGACTAACAAGTGTAAATGGTCGAAATTATTTTGCTAATCCCGGGAAAGACTATTGGCAGCGTGTAGCTGCACGTGTCACGGAGAAATCGGGGATTGTAGTAAAATGGCAGACTGTATATAACCTTCTGGATGATAAGGGCAGTGTGATCATGACGGAAACTCAAAACTGGAGTGCTACACTGGATAATGACCGGTATCTACTTAATTTTGAATGGAAAGGAGAGGCAAAAGCGGACATCACTGTTGCTAAATACCCTTATGGTGGCCTTTTTTTGCGAATGCCTTGGAAACCAGGCATAAAGGGAGAGGTGATTAACGCTTCCAGACAGCGTGATCAAAAAGCAGAAGGACAACCCTCTACCTGGGTAGATGTAGGAATGCAGGTGAAGGGAAGAAGTGATATGGCTCACATCACTATATTAGATCATCCCGACAACAAGGGCTATCCCCAAAAATGGCGTGTTGACGAACAGTTTGGTGTTGGTCCCGTGCGTTCCCGGGATGCTGACTGGATGCTAAAAAAGGGAGAGACAGAAACCATTAAACATCAGTTGGTAGTTTATACCGGTGATTTCAATGATATCAAAATCAATAATACCTGGGCTAAATTTGCAGGTAAAGATCCATCCTGGGCCTCAGTAGATCTTTGGGCACTGGCCAAACAAGAAGGAATGGATGCTAAGTTCTTATCACCGGAGGAAGCGGTGAAAGCGATGACTTTGAAAGAAGGGTTTATGGCTAATGTGTATGCCGCCGAACCGATGATCACTCAGCCCATGGCGTTTTGCTGGGATGATAAAGGAAGGCTCTGGGTTGCAGAAAATAGGGATTATGAATCTCGCTCTTCAGGTTTTTCGAACGATGGAAATAGTAGGATACTCATACTTGAAGATACTAACCACGACGGTAAAGCGGATACTAAAAAGGTTTTTGCAGAAGGCATTCCGTTTCCTGCGGCAATGGCAGTAGGCTTCGATGGGGTTTTTGTAGGAGCGCCGCCGAATCTCCTCTTCATACCGGATCGCAACAATGATGATAAAGCGGATAAAGAAAAGATCGAAGTGCGGTTGACCGGTTGGGGAATCCGTGATAGACATGAAACCATGAACAGTTTTCATTGGGGTCCGGACGGATGGCTTTATGGTTGCCAGGGATTTGCAACGCCCTCCCGAATCCGTGAGCCTGTTGGAAAAGGGAAATTATATAGTCACAAAGAGCCTTTCCCTGATGACGAGATCTTAAAAGGAGAGGGAGTGGATATCAACGGAGGCGTTTGGCGCTACCATCCTATTAAGGACAAGTTTGAGGTAGTTGCACATGGTTTCAGCAACCCATGGGGGATAGATTTTGATGCCAATGGTCAGATTTTCATTACTGCTTGTGTTATCCCACATCTATGGTATGTGATCCCGGGAGGTATTTACCATCGGCAAGGCGGACAGCATTTTAATCCATATACCTACACAGATATCAGAACGATTGCAGATCATAGTCATCGTTCTGCACACGGAGGTGCCAGCATCTATCAGTCTGATGCCTTTCCACAGGAACAGAAAGGAAGGATCTTTATGGCTAATATTCATGAACACGCCATTTTAACCGATATCTTAAAACCTAAAGGCTCGGGGTTTACTGGCATGCATGGTGATGACCTCATGTCTGCTAATAATGCGCAATGGGTAGGCTTCAGCACTACCGTAGGCCCAGACGGTGACCTTTACGTGTTGGATTGGCATGATGCGGATATTTGCGGCGGTACTGTTTTACATAAAGAAACAGGACGTATTTTTCGTATTTCTCCTAAAGTTACACATGCCGAGAACTTCAAAAATAGGTATGTAGACCTCAATAAATTGGCTGACAAGGAACTAGTAAAAATGCAAACAAGTAAGAGCGACTGGCATTCCAGACGGGCGCGTCTTATCCTTCAAAATCGAGCTGCAAAGGGTAAGCTCAAAAAGGGAACCTTAAATGCATTACGTTTAATATTTAATACAAACGCAGTCCCTGCTTTTCGGTTACGGGCGATGTGGGGCCTTTATGTCTGCAATGGCATAACAAATAGTCAGCTTGTTAACTCCTTAAACGATAAAAACGAGTATGTACGCGGCTGGGCTATTCAGTTTTTGGGACAAGATACTCCCGCAGACGATGCTGTAATTACCAAATTTGAGCAGATGGCAAAAGATGAAACCTCTGCAGTGGTTCGCTTGTACCTTAGCGTCGCTTTGCAGCGCATTACTTTAGATAGACGCTGGAATCTTGCTGAAAACTTGATAAAACATGGCGAAGATGAACATGATCACAACCTTCCTAAAATGCTATGGTTTGGAATTGAGCCTCTGGTTGCTAAAGATGCTAGACGTGCGCTTGAAGTAGCGTCCCGTGGAAAGTTAAGCATGATAAAGAAGTTTACTGCCCGGCGTGCTGTTGATGCTGAAGCCACAAATGCATTGGTAACCTGGCTTGGCAATCAAAACATAGTCGACACGGCAATGTTGGCAGGAATGCGGGATGGCTTAGAAGGAAGAACAGATCTGAAAACACCGGCGGATTGGAGAACTACCTATTTGAAACTTCAAAAGCAGGGTGATAGAAATAAGGTTTTGTCCCTGGAAATTGCACAGTATTTTGGCGACACAGAAGCAGCCAGCCATTATTTTACTACCCTTCGCAATAAGGCTGCAAATACAAATGAAAGGCAAAAAGCACTGGTGGCCTTATCCTCACAACAAAGGAGCGAGCTGTTGACTGATTTGCCGGCTTTGCTGGATGATAATTCGTTGCGGACTCACGTGATCAGGGCTATCGCTAATTTCGACGACGAGAAAGTGTCGCAGGTGTTGCTAAACAAGTACCCCAAATTTTCAGAGAAAGACAAAGCCGCAGCCATTGAAACGCTTGCATCCAGATCAAAATCAGGTTGGCTGCTTGCACAAGCCATCAAAAATAAGACGATAGAAAAACGTGACGTTCCCGCAAGTGTCGCCCGACAATTAAGAAGAGTGGTAGGCAGTGGGTTTGTAGAGATCTGGGGGCCAATTGATCAGTTACCTTCCAATGAACTGGCCTATAAAAAGTATTCTGAATTACTTAGTCCTAAGAATCTCAATAATGCTAACCTAAATAAAGGTCAGCTTCTCTTCAATCGAACATGTGGTAGCTGCCATAAGATGTATGGCGAGGGTGGCATAATTGGTCCTGATCTCACAGGTTCTAATCGATCCAAAATCAATTACCTGCTGTTTAATGTTTTAGAACCGAGTGGTGAAATACAAGATGACTATAAACTTGTGGTGATTACTTCCCGGGATGGACGTACCTATTCTGGCAATATCATTGCTGAGAATGACCGTCAGGTTACTATGCGTATAGTCGGACAGGAAGCAGTCGTCATAAATAAATCGAATATACAATCGCGGGAAGTAATGCCTGTTTCGATGATGCCAAATGGATTGTTTGAAGCCTTGACAAATGCCGAGGTAGTGGATTTAGTTGGATACCTAAGCCGCTCAAAGTAAATCAATGAAGTTTATTCCAGTCTTCCCGCCCGTTTAGCGATAATTAAAAAGCATATGCGGTTGTAAAATCCATACGACATTTATTTTCTGTATATTAAACAATTATATATAGAATATGACTGAGCCTGAAAAGGACCAAAATACCTCCGACAATGTGGGAACTCCAAAGTTCGAGCAGCAACAGGTTAATTACCAGCAAAGGAAAGCCGAAATATTAAAAAGCTTTACCGATGCATATCTTGAGTTAGATCTTAACTCTGTAGTAACGTATTATAATAAGGAGGCAGAGCGGATACTATCAATGCCGGAGACTGCCGTTTTAGGGGAGAACTTTTGGGAAGTCTTAGCAGATGTTTTACCACAAAGGTTTGCAACAGAGTTTCGTACAGCAAGGGACACTCACACGACAGTAACATTCGAAGAAATTCTTATACCAAATAAAACGTGGTTAGATGTTTCTGTTTTCCCATCAGGAAGCGGACTTTCAGTTTATTTTAAAGATATCACAGAGCGTAAACTCGCAGTCGAACAATTGCAGGCTGAACGAAGGAAATATAATGACCTGTTTAATAGGAGCCCCCTACCGCAGTGGGTATACGAATTAGGCACTTTTAAGTTCTTAGATGTAAATGAAGCTGCAATTATCCACTACGGTTATAGTAGAGCAGAGTTCTTAAGTATGACGATTAAAGATATCCGAAGGGAAGTCGATATACCAATTTTAACCGCAATTTCTAATAAGCTAAAAGCAGGTCGGTTTAGTAAAAGTACTGTTAAGCATCAAAAAAAGAACGGAGAGGTCATCACAGTTTGTGTAGAAGGTAATTCTTTGAGCTTTGGAGATAAAGATGCACGCCTGGTAATGGCGATCGACCGCACAATTGAAATAGAAAGCGCAGAGGCATTGAAGGAAAGTGTTAACCGGTACAATGTAGTGTCAAAAGCCACAAGTGATGCAATTTGGGATTGGAATATGCTAACTGGTGAAATCGTCTGGAATCAGGGCATTAAAAGCATATTTGGTTATCCACAGGCGTCGTACACAGATAAATGGTGGCAAAAGCATGTTCATCCGGAGGATTTAGATGTGGTGCTGACCAATTACGATTCGCTAAGAAAAAACAAAAAGAACCGTTTAAAAATAGAGTATCGTTTCCAATGCGCGGATGGCTCATATCGTTTTGTACTGGATAGGGCATTTATTACCTTTAATAAGGAGGGAATACCTGTCCGTGGAATAGGTTCAATGCAAGATATATCGGAACAGAAAAAAACGCTGGATATTCTGGAAAGGCAAAATGAGAGACTAAGTCAAATTGCTTGGATACAGTCCAATAAAGTTAAGAATCCTTTAGTTAAAATGTTGGGTGTCATTTCACTTATGTCTATAAGTGAAGGCGACTTAACCTCTATAAACGAAATGGTTCCCTTGTTAAAGCAATTGACTAGTGAATTGGACTTAGCATTAAAGGAGATCGCAGAGAAATCAAGCTAGTTTAACTTATAAACTAGTTTTATAGTCCACGGCCAGTCTTATGCTGTAGCTCATCTATTCGTTTTGAAGCTTCCGACTTATTTAATGTTTCATCAAACTCCTCCTTCGCTTCATCAGACAATGTCTTCAAATAGGAATGTTGCGCACCCGTCATTGGCTCATCTCCAGTTGTCCATTCATCTGGATCTTTGATAGTATTTGAACCTTTTAATTCTGTGTTACTTGTTTCTTCATTTGACTGTTCGTCGAACAGCTCCTCGTCTTGGTTAGCCATATGTTTTCTATGTAGTAAATTCAGATTATGAACAGATATAGCTATTAATTGTTCTATTTATTATATTAGCAGTATGTTCAAGCACCAGTTAAATTTAGCCAGCCTTGCTCGGCAAATTCTATTTATTCTTTTAGTCGCTGCTGCGGCTCCTTCATTCGGACAACAGGAATACACTACGGTTAATAATATTAGTTACTACCCAGATTCTGTTAGCGCTAAGGATAGTTATATAAAATCACAATGCGTTTTAAATTTTTACTATCCCAAAGGACTAAAGAACTATGCAACAATAGTCTGGTTCCATGGGGGAGGTCTTACCGGTGGTGGAAAGGAAATTCCAAAAGCACTAATGGATAAAGGATTTGCCGTTATTGGAGTTGGTTACAGATTGTCTCCAAAAGCGAAGGCACCAGCTTATATCAATGATGCTGCTGCTGCGGTTGCCTGGGCCTTTAAACATGTTGCTGAGTATGGCGGAAGTTCCGATCTGTTATTCGTATCGGGGCATTCAGCAGGCGGATATCTGGGCATGATGTTAGCTTTTGATAAAAAGTACCTAAGTAAATATCAAATCGATGCCAATAAGATTGCTGGACTAATTCCGTTTAGCGGGCAAGCAATCACTCATTTTACTATTAGGAATGAACGCGGAATCAAAGATACCCAGCCTTTGATTGATGACTATGCGCCGCTCTACTTTGTACGAGAAGACGCTCCGCGTACACTGTTGATTACTGGCGACAGGGAGATGGAAATGCTAGGCCGCTATGAAGAGAACGCCTATCTGTTGAGGATGCTCAAGTTAACAGGCCATAAACGAAGCAGGCTGTTTGAGTTGCAAGGTTTCGATCATGGTGGTATGGCTGAGCCTGCCTTTCCCTTGCTAGTGAAAGAAGTAAGGGCCATAACCAAAGAGATTATGGCTCAGGCAAAAAAGTAACCTGATACAAGAACCAGAGCCGTCAAGGTAATTCCAGATGCCGTACTTAAATAAAATGATACAAAAACACTACGTCGCCTGTATAAGCTGGTTTCTTTTGATCTTTGATATTTAGTGTCGCCTCAATGACAACTTTAGTCGTGCCTCGCAGGTTAGCTATTGATTTAAGCTTGGCCTTCAACTGCACTTCACTGTCTACTAAAACGGGCTGACCAAACTTAAAATTCTCAATCCCGTAATTAATTTCCATTTTGATATTACGGACGTCTGCAATCTGTTTCCACAAATAAGGAATTAATGATAATGTTAAATAACCGTGAGCAATGGTGGCTTTAAATGGTCCTTCACGTTCTGCCTTTTCTTTGTCGACATGGATCCATTGATGGTCCAGAGTTGCATCAGCAAATTGATTAATTTGATTCTGGTCAATCGTATGCCATTGCGAAACACCAATTTCTTTTCCTAAATGCGACTCGTACTCTTCAAAGTTATTTATTTCAATCATTTTCTTTATTAAGTTAAACTAAGCTCTTTGCCGGAGCAACAAAATTCAATCCAAATTCCTGTTCTGTATTTTCCGGCTAATCTGTCTAAAAGTAAAAAAAGACAGCATAATTCCCTGCTAGCCGTTACGTTTATTTTAAAATTAGTTTCATTGTCTTGATCACAGCTAAAAGAATTTATCTAATTCGAACCAGGGAAAGCTTTCCTTAAGGCTTCCGCCTCCGCAGCTGTGAGTTTAGAAACGCTTCCATGGCGGGCGTCGGGAGGGATAGAGATGTTCTTTTCTATTTCCCAATTTATCAGGTTTTTTGATATGGAGATCCCATACTTATCGGCCATTGGATAATCATATAGTAAAAGCCATCCTTTTGATAAAGGGTCTCTCATTACGCTTGGGCCTTCCGTTATGGTTGGCGCAATCTGGCCCTTGTTCAATGGGCCACTGTAATTTTGATAGGGACCATCAATCTTATTTGAAGTGGCTACCCTGATCCCTCTGCGTTCTCCTGTTTTTACGCCAAATTCTTCTTCCTTATGAAATAAGTAAAATGTTTTGCCATTCTTTATCAGCGTACCATCAATTACGGAGTAGGGTGGACTGAAGAGAACTTTTGCCGTGGTAAAGGTTTTCCAATCTTTGGTTTTAGAATACCAAAGCCGACTTTTCTTCCAGCCTGTATCTTCAAATGTAGAAGACCAAAAGAGCGTGTATTCTTTTGCAGTCTCATCATAATAAAATTCTGGTGCCCAGATGTTATTCACCAGTGCGCCAGTTTCATTTCTCACATCCTTCATTAAATAAAGCGATTGTTCAAACTGCCAATGAATCAGATCTTTTGACGTTGCAAAGGTGCAGCTAGGTCCGTGTTTTCTGCCCGCTTCAGCATCACCGCTTCCTCCTGTTGCAATCAAGCGCCACAATCCGTCTGGTCCCCGATGAATGAATTGATCGCGAACAAATTGATCCCAGACAGGTTTATTATTGTTCAAAGGAGTCCAGTGCCTACCGTCTGTAGACAGTGCTATATGCAGTTTTGCAATCAGCATTGGGTCTGGAAGAGGAACCTCTATCGTCTCTCCTTTTGCGTTTATCTCTATTCTTGTCGGATAGCGCTGGCGGAAATAAGTTAACATCCAGACTTCTTTACTGCTGTTACCCGACTGTGAATATGCAGGTCCAAAGCTTGTAAGGACTGTAACAAGTAGTAAAAATGTTAGAAAAGGCTGTACTGTTAATCTGGTCATATTAAGTTGTAAAAAAACTCTTATCTCGTATTATTAATCACCGCAGCAAACATTCATTGCATAGGATGGTATATAAATATACATTTAGTATTAAATAAACTATCATGAAACTGAAACTCGCTTTTTTATTATTATTATCGATAGGTATGTCAGCAAGCCAGGCACAAATGGTTACTGCTGATAAAGAAAAGGTTAAAGGTGGGGAACTTACCATTCAGCCAATCACACATGCAACTTTAGTCCTCACTTATCAAAAAAAGAATATCTATGTGGATCCTACAGGCGGAGCCGAAGCTTTCAAAGGTCTGGTTGCACCCGATATCATTTTGATAACCGATATCCATGGTGATCATTTTGATCCGAAAACGCTGGAAGCTGTTAATACCAGCAAGGCTGTAATTATCCTACCACAGGCAGTAGCTGATCTGCTGCCAGCAACTATGGATAAGCAGAAATTGGTGATCTTGAAAAATGGAGATAAGAGCATGCAGTCGGGCATGTCTGTAACAGCGGTCCCAATGTATAATCTACCCGAAGCTCCGAATGCAAAGAACCATACCAAAGGAAGAGGCAACGGCTATATTTTGGTAATTGGCGGTAAAACAATTTATATCTCCGGAGATACTGCGGACACCCCGGAAATGCGTGCTTTAACAAACATTGATATTGCATTCGTTTGCATGAACTTACCATATACTATGGACGTGAACTCTGCGGCACAGGGTGTTTTGGCTTTCAAACCTAAAGTTGTGTATCCATACCACTACCGCGGACAAGATGTAGACAAATTCAAGAGCTTAATAAATACTGGCGATAAAACTATCGAAGTCAGGCTTAAGAACTGGTATCCTGACGCAAAATAGCCTGTTTGCAGTGTGACACTTTATTCTTTAATGAACGGAAGCTGGTTGATGCTCCTCCTTATGGAAATTTTCCATAACAAGAATGGCGGCACCAATCAGCTCTGCATCAAAACCGATTTCAGAAATCATAATCTCTGTTTCACTAGAAAGCCTGGGGATGCAGTATTTGTTCAACGCTTGTTGGATTGGAGCAAGAAGAAGTCTTCCTACTTTAACTCCTCTGCCACTTATCACAATAGCCCTGGGATTCATGATGTGAATAAGGATGGAAAGTGCACGGCCAATTTTGTATCCGGCTTCTGAAAGTAGTTCTACTGCGAATTGGTCACCTTTGTTAGCCACATCCATCAAAGCGTCGCCTGCGTCCACTTTTGACTTATCATCAAAGCCTTGAAAGCTGGAGATCCGGCCATTTTTTATTCCTTCTAAAGCCTTTTCTGCTACCGCAAGCAACGATGCTTCCGCTTCCAGACAACCTTGTTTGCCGCAGGAGCATAAGGCTCCCTCTTCCGTAATTGGTATGTGACTGAATTCGCCCGCGAACCCCGTATGGCCTCTAAAAAGTTGCCCGTTTATGATCATCCCAAGACCAATGCCCCAACTTAGATTGATCACCATCACATCTTTTATAGACTTAGCGACTCCGAACTTTAATTCAGAAAGCGCAATTAGGCTGCTATCGTTGTCGATAAATACCGGTAAACCGATGCTATCAGATATATGACCAGTCAGGCTTTCTTCACCAGCATCTAAATAAGTGTAATTGACTCCTTCATTGATGTTTACGAAGCCTGGCATTCCAATGCCTACACCAATTAACTTTTCTTTATCAAGATTATGCTTCTCAATATGACTGGTAATGATCTCCGTTAAGGAGCCAAGAGAACTGTCGTTGTTTAAAAGTTTAAGTTCAAAAATTTCAACAGGTGTAATATAATTGTTCAAAAGGTCTACTGTAACTATCCTTGTTGAAAGCTGGTCCATTGCAACAGTTACTATAAAAAGCCTGTCTGATTTTACTGCATACATTAATGGCCGTCTCCCCCCGCTGGAGGGAGCGTACCCTTGTTCAACAACCAATCCCATCTCAATCAAATGATTCAGAGACTTAGTAACCAATGGAATGCTCTTATCTATCTTCGAGCTCAACTCCGCACATGACATTACTGTGCCGTAATATAATTGCTGAATGATGTCAGCATACAACTTCGAGTTCTTCTTATTGGTGTTAAACACTTTAGTGAATTTAGATATAGCTGCAAAAATATATATTAGGTTGTAAAAACGTCTAATTTTTAATAATAAGAATTAACCTTTACTGCTAATGATATCCCTAATTACACAAACTTAATTACTTATTTACATAAAAGATTAAATCTTTTTAATTTTATTTTAAAGTTGCGTTTTATTTATTAAGTTTGAGAAAGGCATTTGAGATGCGCTATAAACCAAGGGTTTAGAGCCGTTTAAACTACGCCTTATACCTTCAAACAATCAACTAAACCAAAACACGATGAGGAAAAGTTTACTTTACTACAGATTTTACGGACTGGCTGCAAAAACGATTTGTGTGTTGCTGCTTAGCACATCATGGAGCCCCACATTTGCCCGAATCACCAAATCTAATGTTGTCAGATTTCAAACCGCTCTAAGGGGAAAGATAAATGATGATAGGGGATCAGCCCTGCCGGGTGTAACTGTTACCAACAGTACCCAAAAGAAATCCGTATCCACCAACGCTACGGGTGACTTCACTATAGCGGCAGATAAAGGTGATGTCATCACCTTCTCGATGATCGGGTATGAAGGAAAATCTCTCGTAGCAAATCAACAGGCTAACCTGGTTATTGTGATGACTGAAAAAGCTACGATGCTTGAAAATACCGTTGTCACAGCTTTAGGTATCAGGCGCGAGGAACGCTCACTAGGATATTCTGTTACCGAAGTAGACGGAGACGGTCTAAAAAGAGCAAGGGAAGTTAATGTAATTAACTCCTTAGCAGGTAAGGTTCCTGGGCTTGTGATCAGTTCTGGTGCCGGTGGTGCCGCAGGTTCCTCCAGAGTTATTATTCGTGGCAATACTTCGGTTACCGGTAACAATCAGCCGCTATATGTAATTGATGGTATACCAATCGACAATTCAAATTATGGTGGAGCAGGAGGTGGACAATATGCTTCCGGTGTTGATATGGGCGACGCGATCTCTGCAATTAATCCAGATGATATAGATAAGATCAGCGTTCTAAAAGGAGCCTCTGCCGCTGCATTATACGGTTCACGTGCAGGGAATGGAGTAATCTTAATTACGACTAAGAAAGGTTCAAAGAATAAAGAGCTCGGCATTGAGTTCAATAGCACCTCTTCAATCGAGCAGCAACTTACCAGTTATGACGGCTATCAGTCTTTGTACGGTCAAGGGGTTAAGCAACAGGTAAATACCTTACAAATTCAAGATTACAATACTTTAAACAAAAGCTTTGGTGCAAGGATTGATCCGAATTTAATGGTAATAACCGGAACTGGTGCCAGGGTACCTTATGCTTATGTTAGAAATAATATAGACGGGTTCTTTGAAACAGGGGCCACCTTTACCAATACATTATCATTCGCAAACTCGACTGAAAACTCTTCTTTCAGATTTTCTGCTTCGAACCTGACCAATAAAGACATTATTCCTGAAAGTGGGATCAACAGAAATTCATTCACCTTTAGTGGTAGTTCTAAGTTCGGACCAAAAGTTACGCTGGAGGCACGGGCTTTTTATATGAACGAAGATGTGGATAATCGTCCATCACTAGCGGATGATGCTGCAAACATTGGCAACAGCTTTCTAACCCTTGCCAACACAGTAGATCAAGGCCGTTTCAAAAACGAATATAAAAACGCTGATGGCAGTTATCTGGATTGGAATAATGGAAATCAGTATCGTTTAAATCCATATTGGGTGATTAACGAGATGAGCAACAATACTACCAAGAATAGGTTACTGGCCTCATTACAACTGAACTATAATATCTTAAGCTGGTTGAGCTTGCAAGGTAGAGCATCCGCAGATCAAACGGCTGTAGATTATGAGAAGTTTAGTCCGCGTACAACGCCAGGAGCGTTAACAGGAACACTGGACCAAAATAACAGTAAATATAACACCATTGAGGCCGATGCACTATTAACAGCACAGAAGCAGTTTGGCGCAAACTGGAACTTGTCGGCACGCTTAGGCTCAAGTATCACACGAAACAAGATGGACGGAACTGCAATGCAGTTTACAGACCAGTCTGTATTGGATGTAGTGATTCCTACCAGTTATATCAATCAATCGGTTTCTCCATTGGCTAGAAGAAGAAGTATCAATTCTGTCTATGGCTTAGTTACAGCTGCCTATAAAAGCGTCTTATACTTCGATGCAACGTTGCGTCAGGATGCATTCTCAACTCTACTTTATGGCGATAATGCAAAGACCTACCCTTCAGTAAACGGAAGTTTCGTCTTTTCTGACGCCTTAAAAATGGGTAATAAAATATTGACCTCTGGTAGGATAAGGGCTTCTGTAGCTCAGGTAGCATCGGATACCGATCCTTTCTTAACGGCGCAATACTATCAAAGCAATTCATTGCCTTTCAACGGTTTATCGACCGGACAGTTGTCGACCGGTATAAAAGCGAAGCTCGAGGGCTTAAAGCCAACCACTACTCAGTCTTACGAGTTTGGTGCGGATTTAAAGTTCTTGAACAATAGGATTGGATTAGACATCAGTTACTATAATTCAAGATCTAAAGACCAACTGAATATTTTACCGGCTCCAGTTTCATCCGGCTTCAAAACCACGATTGAAAATGCGGGTGTGATTGTAAACAAGGGCGTTGAAATTGCTTTAAATGCTACGCCAATTGTAACTAAGAACTTCAATTGGGACCTGACTGTTTCATTTGCCAGAAATATTAATAAAGTAGAGTCGCTTGCAGAAGGCACACCATTTCTTGTGTTGTCTGATGCGAGATGGATGGGCGTTTCAGTAGTAGCGATGCCAGGAGCAGATTATGGGTCAATATTGGGATACGATTATCAGAAAGATTCAAAAGGGAATATCATTTTAAATCCTGCAGATCTTCAACCAATGGTAAGTACTACCCGCCAGGTCCTAGGTAAAGGTATATTTGACTGGACCGGTGGACTGAGCAGCAACATGAGCTTTAAAAACTTTACGCTGGGTGCTGTTTTGGATGTGAAAGTTGGTGCTGATCTCTTATCCTTAACCAATTGGGCGGCCACTTCGAGTGGAGCATTGGAAACAACGCTTGAAGGTCGCGCAGAATGGATCAAATCTGAAGAGGACAGACAGGCCGCGGGACAGACCCCTGAGCAATGGACTTCTGCAGGTCTGGTAAGAGGTCTTGTTCCCAAAGGAGTTGTTCAAACCGGAACAGATCCAGATGGCAACCCGATTTATACAGAAAACACCAGAGCCGTCGATCCTTCAGTGTATTGGGGTGGATTGGGTAACGTTGCGAACTCTGTTGGAAGGCCGTTTATTTATGACGGTTCTTACGTGAAGATGCGTCAGCTTACTTTGAGCTATAGAATCCCATCGGTTACCACAGCGAAATTTGGTGTAAAGGATTTACAAGTGTCTTTAGTTGCTCGTAACCCCTTTATCATCTCGAAACATGTTCCTAACATTGATCCGGATTCTAACTATAGCAATGGTAATGGTCAAGGAATTGAATATGGTTCCTTGCCTGGAAGACGCAGTTATGGCTTCAACTTAAATTTTAGATTTTAATCATCTAAATTAGAAATAATGAAAAGAATTATAAATAAACTAAGCATGTTAACACTGGCCTCCATGGTGATGTTCAGCGCATGTAAGAAGTTTGGAGATACTAATATAGATCCCACACGGTCATCAAACCTGGACGCTTCCGTACAGCTAACCACTTCGCAACTGAGGTTCTCTGGCGACTTAAATGTAAATGAACGAACCAGTTTTATGATGACCATGCCGTTGGTGCAGCATATCGCTGGCTCCTATAGCAACCGATGGGGAGGTGGCTATTATAACGATCCGACTATCATGGGCGTCCTTTGGGAGGACTCGTATGGAACGGATATCGTAAACCTGATCGATGCTGTTAAGAGAACGACAGGCCAGGCGGATAAAACGAATCTGAATGCTGCTTGCAGGATTATGAAAGTTTATGTGTTCGCACGGATGACGGATCTTTATGGAGATCTTCCATATAGTGAAGCTGGGCTAGGCATCAAACCAAAATTCGACAGTCAGCAAGATATCTACAATGACTTTTTCAAGGAACTAACTGAGGCATCCAGCCAGTTGACGGTTGGTAAGGACGTTATAAAGGGCGATGTGTTCTACAGTGGCGATGTAACCAGCTGGAAGAAGTTTGCTAATTCACTGCGTTTAAGGCTTGCAATGCGTCTGGTTAAGGTGGACTTGAACAAAGCTAAAACAGAAGCTCAAGCCGCATTTACTGCAGGGGTGTTTACTCAGAACAGCGATGTGTGTAAGGTAAACCATGAAGATATACGCAGTTTATATGAAGAGGCAGGTAAGGGTTACATTAAAGGAAATGCGGTTTCATCCAGTTTCTTCAATGGTGGAGCCACTCCAGGCCGTTTTACCGTTCCCTTCTTGAATCAGCTTAGAAGCACCAATGATCCAAGACTTAAGTACATGGTGAAATATTATGTCGATGCTCCCGGCGGGAACCCGCTCACCCGCCTCGATATTACTGATCAGGTTGTTGCACAAGTAGGTTATAATGGAGTAATACCTGGTCACTACATCTGGAACGATTGGGCAAATGGATTTAATATTACTGTACCGGGTGTGCAAGGCGTTGTTGCCGTTGGAAATAACGATCAAAAAGCGCAGCCCGCTAATTATCTCTTAAGGTTCAATGCGCCCTTTTTACACTTAACGTATTCCGAGGTAGAGCTATTATTAGCTGAAGCAACAGTACGTTTTGGAGCCACATTTGGCGGTGCCGCTGCAGAACATTATCGGAAAGGAATGGAAGCAGGAATTCAGCAACTTAGCTTTTTCCCAGGTGGTCCTACCGTCCCAGCAGCAGAGATCACCACCTTTACAAACGGAAATACTTTAATTGCAGGTCGCGAAATTGAACTCATCAATAGGCAATTGTGGGTTACACTATTCCTGAACGGACCAGAAGCATTCGCCAATTGGAGGAGAACAGGTTTTCCTGCACTGACTCCAGGCGCAGGTATTGATGAAACAAGTGAAACTACTACCATTCCCAGAAGATTCGAATATCCGTATACCGAAGAAGAGCAGAATAAAGCGAACTTCCAGACGGTGTTACCTGGCTTAGGTGGCGTAGATAGCTGGAATAAACGTGTGTGGTGGGATAAAATAAATTAAGGATTATGAAACCAGCGAAGTTTCTTACCAGGTTATTATGTGCCTTTCTTTTGCTTGCCGGCTGTTCTAAAAACCCGGCAAAAGCAACTGAGCCACAATCCGCCAAAGCCGATTTTAAAGTGATCGGTTACCTGTTTGCTGATGGCGATCTTATTGCGAAGTCTTCTTCCGTAGATTTTAGTAAAATCACTCACTTAAACGTTGCTTTCGTTAATCCAGACGCCGCAGGCAATTTCCCCTCTATTAGCACATTAACAGACCTTGTTAAAAAAGCGCACACTAATAATGTCAAGGTTATTGCGGCTTTTGCGGGAGGGAATCCGCCGCAACATCTAAAGGAATTGTTAAAGCCTGCAAAACAGGAAATATTAATTAGCGGACTGCTGCAGTTGACTAAGACATATGACCTCGATGGTATTGATGTTGACCTGGAAGGCGATTTTGTGAATGAAAACTACGAAGCATTCGTTGTAGGACTTTCATCAGCATTAAAAAAAGATAACAAGTTAATGACCGCTGCAGTAGCAACCTGGAATACGGCTGCTTACTCAGATAAGGCGCTAGCATTGTTTGATTTTATCAACGTCATGGCTTATGACCACACAGGCCCCTGGAGAAAGGAACAGGCAGGGCCTCATTCAACTTTTGAACAGGCTGAAGCTGATTTTGCACACTGGAAAATCAATCGTTCTATACCGACCGAAAAATTGATGCTTGGACTACCTTTTTATGCTTACGGCTTTGGGACAGACATCGCCGACAGCATGAATTACGGTGATCTTGTTTCACTGTATCCCGGTTCGGAAAAGACGGATAGTTGGGAATTGGCAGGAAAAGGAACTTTTTATTATAACGGAATTCCTACAATTAAGCGAAAAGTTGCCTATGCACTTGAGCAAAAAGCAGGGGGAGTGATGATATGGCAGCTCCTAGGAGATGCAAAAGGAAACCTTTCATTATTATCGACAATTCATAATGCTACATTATAACTAAACGACAATGACTAAATCATATAATCATGAAAAATATTAAATACTTTTTACTCAGCTTTGTTCTCCTCTCCGTGTTCACGGGGTGTGAGAAGGGACAAGACGCAGATTTTGACGAAAATTTTCATCCTAGGATTATAGACAACTCTGCAGCATTTACTACGCCAAACAGAATTATTTTTCAAGGACAGTCTGCAATCTATTCAGGCTTAACATTTTCACCTAAACCTATAGAAAAAACCAAAATCTCCTGGAAGGTCAATGATGTAGAAGTATCTACTGATACTACATTTACATTCACACCTACCGCAGGAGGTGAATATGTAATAAAGGTTGAAGCCACTTATAATGGTCAGGTCTCTACAAGGATATCAAACGTGTTGGTAAGCCCATCTACTTACACCCCTAAACCCTATACCAATGTTGCGATGGCTTACCTCACAGAGAACGCCACATTTGCAGATGTAGATTTAACTGCAGTCACGCATTTAACCTTTACGGGAGCAAGGGTTACCCCTTCCGGAGCTGTTGATTTTTCGAGGGGGAATGTTAATCAGAACCTTGATAATTTGGTGGCCAGGTCTCATATAGGTGGTGTACCTATTTTATTGGGCGTTACCGGCACATTGTCGGGAGTTGATGGCTGGGCACTGTACAATAGTGTAGATTTTGGTTCTGTGATTAGCGATCCTACTAAAAGAACGGCCTTAGCTGCCTCAGTTGCTCAATATGTACGGGATCACAAGTTGGACGGCGTCGATATCCTAATGACAGATCTTAGTAATGATGTTGGCTCAGTAACTACTGCCAGCATGAAGGCAATAGGTCCGTTATTGACGTTACTGAGAACAGCTTTACCTACTCAAATCTTAACCGTATCGGTTACAACGAACTATTTGCACTGGGATTATCCTTTGGCAGACTTTGCCAAAGCAGACTGGATCAATGTTCATGCGTTCGAAGATGGAACCAACGTTGGTCCGGCTGCTCCAAGAAGACAAGGATCGAGCTATGATCATATGGTGGCCGGAGCTACTATTTGGGCTAACAAGTTGCCTAAAAACAAGCTGGTGATCGGTCTTCCTGCTTTCGGTGCACACTACACTGCAATAGACGCAAGCGGCAACAACCTCGGTTGGGGCTCATATGATTATCTTACCTATAAACAGATCATCGCTAAAGATGCGACGGCATTCAATAAGGAAACGTCTCCAATTGACTTTGGCGTGTATTACAATGGGATCCCTCTGATAAACAGAAAAACCGAATACATTAAAACTAACGGATTCAAAGGCGCCTACTTATATGCCGGAGACTATGATGTCAAAGGGGCAAATTCATTGATGACCGCAGTTCACACTACTCTTAAGTAAGCTATTCTAAAATCCTAACCCCAAAGAATATCGCTTGGGTTAGGATTTTTAGTTTAAACTAAGTCCGCTAATGACAGATATATCACCAGCACCTACTACAAGACTGATTTCAATTGACGCATTCAGGGCCTTGATCATGATCTTGATGATCTTTGTTAATGACCTATGGACACTGATTGACATTCCCTCGTGGCTGGAGCATGTTTCAGCAGATACGGACGGAATGGGACTTGCAGATGTAGTTTTTCCCGCCTTTCTTTTCATAGTAGGACTCTCAGTTCCCTATGCTATCGAAAGTCGGAAAAAAAAGGGCGACAGTGACGTGCGCATTTTTCTACACATACTCTCCCGGACTATAGCCTTGATCGTTATGGGTCTTTTTCTGGTGAATGCGGAAAACTATAGCGATGATGCGGAAGTACCCCGTGGAATATGGATGATCCTGTTGATAACAGCATTTTTTCTCCTATGGCTTGATTATAAAAGTCCTCAGTCTGGGTTAGTGAAAATCTTAAAGGGTATTGGTGTAGTTCTATTGATTCTTTTAATCTCAACCTTTGAGACGAATGATGGTGACGGTATCCTTGCAATGGAAATTTCCTGGTGGGGCATCCTGGGGTTAATTGGATGGGCTTATTTCATTTCTTCTTCCGTTTATTTGTTTTCAAAGGGCAAAATCTGGATACAAATAGTTGCCTTAGTATTCTTTGTTTTCTTTAGTTCTGCTAACTATTTAGGCTGGTTAGAATCATTGGCAACAATAAAAAACTATGTTTGGATCTCAGGAGACGGATCGATGCCTGCATTAAGTATGGCGGGCATATTGACGGCAATGGCTTATAAAGAATTCACATCAAAAGACCGAAAGTTTTGGATCTACACGATTGCCTTCGCAGTGCTATTGATCCTATTCGGAGTACTGACCCGGCCTATGTGGGGCATATCAAAGATAAAAGCTACCCCATCCTGGACCACCATTTGTGCGGGAATTGCAATCCTCGGTTTCCTGTTTACCGTTTACATTACGGATGTTAAAAAGATAATTGCCTGGTATAAGCCCATTAAGCCTGCGGGAACCAGTACCCTGACAAGCTATCTTCTTCCTTATATACATTATGCGATACTTGGAACGTTTTGGATTCAGCTTCCTGTATTTTTTAGAACTGGTGCTATGGGTTTAGCTAAATCAATGTTATATGCTATACTGATCGTTTTGGCTACCGGCTTGTTAGAGAAAAGAAACATTCGCTTAAAAATTTAATAACTTGCTTACGTAATAAAAAGATATGAAAAAGTCCTTCTTTCTACTCCTGAGTATACTTATAAGCCAACTTTCTTTCTCTCAAAAAAAAGGCCCTTTCGATGCTAAACGGTTAAAAATTACCTTTGAGACGGTGGAAAATAATTACAAGGGATCAGCAGAAACTTATTCAAAGTTAACGCTAACCAATCTAAGCGGTGGGGTCTTTCCTGCATCTGGATGGACATTGTATTTCAATGCCGCTACCCCTAAAAGCCTTAATAAAACTGGTGCCTTGATCAATGTAGAATTGATTAATGGGGACTTCTTTAAAGCAATACCAGGTAAAACCTTTAGGGGATTGGCTCCAGGTAAATCAGTGGTTATACCGCTTCTTTCCAGGAACCTTATTAAGCGAACGGATTTTCCAAGAGGTTTCTACATTGTGTTTAATTCAAGGCCTTCAGAGGCCATACCTGTATTATATGAAGCGTTAACAGCAGTTGACTATACCAGACAGCAGCAAGTGATTGCAGAAAAGAACTATCAGGAGAATGATAAAATCGAAGACATTCCGCTTTCCTTACTGCCATCCATTTTTCCAACACCTGCCAGCGCAAAGAAGACAAAAGATATCTTTAACCTCAACAAGCTAACAAAGCTTATATCCGACCCTTCTTTTGCGAATGAAGCAGCATATCTATCAGAGGAAATAGACAAGCTTTTTGGTTTTAAGCCATTGGTAGGAACTACTGAAAAGCAAAACGTAATCATCTTGCAGAAGCTTGCTTTACCTTCGAAAGAGGCGTATAAACTTCAAATTACTTCTAACGAGATTATCATCGGTGCTTCAGGAAATAAAGGATTGTTTTACGGCATCCAGTCGTTGAAGAATCTTTTTTCTCCCTCAATCTGGTCGGCTAAACAGGAGTCTATTTCCATACCAGGAATTCTCGTTAGCGATGTGCCGCGGTTTCCTCATCGTGCCTTTATGATGGATATTGCTAGAAACTTCCAGGGCAAAAAAGAGATTCTTAAGGTAATTGATATGATCTCTTTATACAAGTTGAATGTGCTGCACTTACATCTGAATGACGACGAAGGCTGGCGAATCGAGATCCCAGGCTTACCTGAACTCACTGACATAGGATCAAAACGCGGACATACCTTAACAGAAAAAGATAATCTTATACCGTCTTACGGTTCTGGTCCAAATGTTAATGCCAACTCAGGGAGTGGTTTTCTAAGCAGGGAGGATTACCTGGAGATTTTGAAATATGCAACAGTAAGACATGTGGAGGTGATACCAGAATTCGAGACACCCGGACATGCACGTGCCGCAATTAAATCAATGAATGTCCGTTACGACAGGTTATTAAAAGCAGGGAATAAGCAAGGTGCGGAAGAATACATGTTGAGAGATCTAAATGATTTATCGATATACACATCCGTTCAAGGATGGAATGATAATGTCATCAATCCAGCACTGCCATCAGTATATAAGTTCGTCGAAAAGCTCGCTGACGAGATGATTGCTGTTTACAAGGAGGCAAATGCACCCCTATATACCATTCATTTTGGTGGTGACGAAGTGCCTGCCGGAGTTTGGGAAAAGTCTCCTGCGGTAGCCAATCTATTAAAGACCGATGCCAGTGTTAAGTCTGTGGATGAAGTCTGGAACTACTACTATAAGAATGTCAATAGAATCCTCAAAGATAGAAAGCTTTTTTTATCCGGATGGGAAGAAATTGGCCTGAAAAAAGAGCTGGTCAACGGCAAGAAGCAAATGGTACTTGATCCAAGGTTTGCTGGAGAAAACTTCCACGCCAATGTCTGGAATAATCTATCCCCGAATGAAGACCTTGCCTATAAGCTAGCTAATGCAGGGTATAAAGTTATATTAACCAATGTGACCAACATGTACATCGATCTGTCTTACAACAAGAACTTCGATGAACCTGGTCAGTATTGGGGCGGCTATGTTGATGTGGATAAACTGTTTAGCTTCATACCGTTCGACTTTTACAAAAGTCAGAAAGAAGACGAACGTGGCGTCCCTTTAAAGCCGAACCACTTCGCCAACAAAGAAAGGCTGACAGAGGCAGGTAAACTTAACATCGTGGGTCTGCAGGCACCCCTTTGGAGTGAGATTATTACGACTGAAAATCAGCTGGAATATCTTATGCTTCCTAAGCTGTTGGGATTAGCGGAACGGAGCTGGTCGCCTAATCCAGACTGGGCGGTACAAGTAGATGCTAAGAAAGCCGCATCCGCTTATCAGTATGCATGGTCAGAATTTGTGAATGTACTGGCAAAAAAAGAGCTTCCCAGGCTTGACTCTTACGCTGGCGGTTTCCGATATAGAATCCCGAACGCAGGCTTAATTCTAGAAGAAGGTAAAGTTTCTGCAAACGTACAGCTTCCAGGGTTTGAGATCCGTTACACAACAGATGGTACGGAACCCGATAAAACCAGTAAACTCTATGCAGAGCCGATCCCTGCGTCAAGGAACCTATCCTTCAGGGTATTTAATGCAGCAGGAAGAGGTGGCAAAACTCTTAAATTCAATTATGGAGAAAAGGAAAGCGTAAAATAATTCTTTACTTGCTATCTTAGTCGCATGTCGTCACACCACATCGTTCGCGAAAAGCAGGAGCCAGCATTGTACATACATCACCTTGGAAACTTTGATGAAGAGTACTTAGGTCAGTTGTTAGAATGGAGCCCTTCCTTGGTCGTCAACTCTTCAGAATTCGAGAAGGTGATTAGTTTGGGACTAAAAGTCGACATCGTGGTCAACCCGGAGGATTCTATTATTTTTCAGGAGAACACAAAAAGTATCAACACGGATAATAGCGATATGAAGTCGGTTCTGGAATACTTGATTTCAGAGGGCTATCCAGCAGTAAACCTAATCGATTCAGACGGAGAGTTTGAAAGCTTTAAGGAATATATTTCTCAAATAAACATTGTTCTTTTTACTGGGAATTATAAAGCCTATGCTATAAAGTCGGGCTTTAAAGTATGGAAACCGTCAGGGACCATATTTACAATTGCCGATGGCCAGGAGTTCACCTACCAGAATCTAGAGCCTCTTGAGCCGGGGGTATACGAGGTGGCCCATGATGGTTTTGTGGAGTTTCTATTTAGTCCTTCCTACTTATTTATCAGTGAGACATTATGATTATTTTAAGAAAAGCTAAAGAGAAGGACATTGAAATCATCCAGGAGATTGCAAACAATACCTGGTATAGTGCTTACGAAAGCATATTAAGCATGGATCAAATCGAATACATGCTCGACAAGATGTATAGTAGAGGGGCGTTGATTTCTCAATTACAAGAAGGGCATGTTTTCTTAATTGCTGAAGAGAATGAGAAAGACCTCGGCTTCGCTGGGTTCTCTTTGTCGGACCCCGAGAGAAACACTTACAAATTACATAAGCTCTATGTGTTGCCTTTTGCACATGGTAAGGGAATAGGTAAGTTGTTGATGAACGAAGTGGCCAATATCGCTAAAAATGCAGGCGCGGTTTCTTTAGAGCTGAACGTAAACAGAAACAATAAAGCCGCTGATTTTTATCAGCGCGCTGGCTTTAAAATTAAAGAAACCGTTGACCTAGATATTGGCAACGGTTTCTTTATGAATGATTATGTAATGGAGAAATTGCTGTAACTAGTGGCCTCTAATCGGGTCTTTTGGTTTAGCTACATTAGGGTATTTGTACGTTTTCATCTCCTCTTGTAGTACCTTAATGGTACGTTCCAATTGTGGGTCTCTACCTTCCAGTAAATCCTTAGGTGTAGATTCAACGAATATATCAGGTGCAACTCCCTCATTTTCGATAATCCATTTCCCCTGAGTATCATAGATTCCGAAGTTAGGGGAAGTAATGCTTCCTCCATCCAATAGAGAAGGATATCCGCTGATACCGACTAATATTCCCATTGTAGTGCGTCCAATTAATTTACCAAGTCCTTTATTTTTAAACATGTAAGGCATCATATCGCCACCTGAACCTGCGTTCTCATTAATTAGCATGGCTTTCGGACCAAATATTCCGTTGCCTGGAGTAGTAAAGCTTTTACCGTCTCGTATTGCCCAATAACTCATTAATTCACGGCTTAGAAGATCAATGACATAATCAGCTACCCAACCGCCACCATTATTTCTTTCATCCATCAATAAAGCTTTCTTATCCATTTGAGAGAAGTAGTATCTGTTAAAATACTTGTAGCCATCCTCACCAGTATTCGGCATGTAGACATAGGCAATCTGACCATCACTTGCTTTTTCAACACGCTTGCGGTTACCTTCCACCCAATCCATCTTTCTAAGCTCCAGTTCAGAAGCGAAAGTAATAGGTACTACTACTACTTCTCTTGCACCGTCAACACCCGGTTTGCTATTAATCTTAATAGCCACTTGCTTCCCTGCTTTGAAATCAAACAAGCTATAGATTGAGGTCTCGCTTGTTACTGGAACACCGTTCACGGCGACAATATACTCACCTTCTTTGATGTTCAAACCAGGCTCCGCTAAAGGCGCCTTAAATGTTGGATTCCAATCTAACCGGGTAAAGATCTTCCGGATCTTGTAAGCACCATTGACTACCTCATAATCTGCTCCAAGCATGCCTACTGCCACAGCTGGGGCCATCGGTTCATCTCCTGGATAAATGTAGTTGTGACCCACAACCATTTCTCCCATCATCTCATTGAAGAGGTAAGCCAGGTCGGCACGATGGTTTACATATGGAAGAAATTTCTCATACTTAGTTTTTATAGCTGCCCAGTCAGCACCATGCATGTTCTCTGCATAAAAATATTCTTTCTCCTGGTGCCATACTTCATTGAACATTTGTTTCCACTCCGCTGCGGGATCCACCAATACCTTTATGCCGTCCAGTTTTACTTTTCCGGTTTCTGGTGTAGCGGGCTTCTGTCCAGCAGGAACCATATAGTAGCCGCCTCTTGCAGCATACATCATGGTCTTGCCATCGCTGCTAATCACAACGCCATAAGAGCCAGGGACCAATGTGGCCGTTTCCATCTTGTTTAGATCTAAAGAAGCGATTTCTCCATTTCTGACATAGATCAGCTGATTTTCAACACCGCCATCAATCCCGTTTATTCCACCCGCGGGAATTGGTAAAGAAATAATCCGGTTACTCAAGTCCTCAAGATCAACCTCAATTGGTTTTTTGACAGGCACAGGAGCTGCTTCAGGTGCTTTTGCCTTCGCCTCTTTCTTATTTCCAGTTTTACTAGGCTCTGCTTTTTTGGGAGCAGGTTCATCAGCTTTCACCGCTTCTTCGTCGCTCTCTGTTTTGTAAAGTGAGGGAGTCTTTTTCGAAAGGATCAATGCATAAGCGTTGTAATTTACCGGGCGTTGATAAGCGGACATATGTAATCCGCTATTGGTCAAGCCAACATCGGTACTCGCTAAGAAAAACAAATACTTACCATCTCTGCTAAATGTTGGGTTTCCAGTATTACTCATTCCATCTGTAACCTGCGTATGGGTTTCCTTTTCAATATTGTATAGATAAACGGCGCTTACAGTGCTCGGCAAAGTGGCTACATAAGAAATCCATTTTGAGTCTGGAGACCAGGCGGGCTGCAACTGATTGTAAGTACGATTGGTGTGTGAACCCAGTTTATCCGCTTTAACCAAGACCGGCTTGCGGACTGTGATGTCGATATAATATAAGTTCAGATGACTGTCGCTATAAAACAACTTCTTGCTGTCTGGCGACCAACTTGGCTGGAAGTAAAAATGAGTTGTACCCAGGTCAATATATTCTGGGGCACCTTTAGTTACCTGGTTCTGCAAAACCAATTGATACTTTCCATTTTTATCCGATAGGTAAGAGATGTACTTCCCGTCAGGTGACCATGCCGGATATTTTTCGTAACTACCTGGTGAGTTTGAAATGTTTCTTGCTTCTCCCTTTTCTTTAGGGATAGTAAAGATCTCACCGCGACTTTCAAACAATGACCTAACTCCTTTAGGGGACAATTCAAAATTTCTCACATCACTCGCAAGGTCAATGTAATGCTGACGTTTATAAGGAGCGTCTGCCTGAATGCTTATTTTAACGGTGTTGTCTTTACCGCCTGTCACATCGAACAAATGTATTTCACCTGCCTGCTCGAACGCTATGGTTCCTGCAGAAACATTTAATGATTTGATGTCGTAATCATTGAACTGGGTTAGCTTGTCTGTCTTTTTACTCTTTACATCATAGCTGAACAGATTCATAGTTAGCGCTCTGTCTGAAAGAAAATAGACTTTGTCACCCAACCATTGCGGTTTAACATTGTTTGATCCCGTGCCAGGGATAACCTCAATGGTTTTCGTCTGCGTATCGAAAATCCAGACCTGTGGCATACCGCCACCTCTATACCGCTTAAATGCTACGTTGGAACGATCCGTAGGATCAGTGTTTTTGATATAAGCCCAATGACGCTTGTCTGCAGAAGGGGATCCCTGAACAGCTTCCGGCATGATCAAAGGCTTTTCGTTTGTGCCATCCAAATTAATGCTGTGCATTCTTGGACTCAATGCGTAGTTGTAATCCCTGGTTGCTGTGAAGTATAATTCTGTATTACTCAACCAACCTCTTATCATATCGGCACTCGGGTGGTAAGTGATTCTCTTAGGAGAACCTCCCTCAATGGGAATTACATACACATCGCTGTTTCCATCATAATTTCCTGTGAAGGCAATCGATTTGCCATCAGGAGAAAATACAGGATTTTGTTCCACTGCCGGGTTTACTGTTAATCGTCTTGGATTGCTGCCATCTCTGTCAGAGATCCAAATATCTCCTCCATATACAAAAGCGAGATTGTTTCCACTAACTGCAGGTGTTCTTAACAATAACGTTTCTGCACTTTGAGCAGTGACAGTTCGCACGTTGGCCGACAATGCTGTGGTGGTAAGCACGGTCAGGCTTAAAATTTTAAAGATGTTCATATGGTTCAAGAAGTAATTTAGTTGGTCAGTTTCGGAATCCTTGTTGGCGTATCAGTTCCTTTTACAATTGTTATTGCGCTTTTTGCTATTCCGCGGATGGTTGAAAGTATGTTGTTTACATCCAGTGAGCTAAATTCGTCCTTCACAGTATGGTATAACTTGTCTCCATCAATTTGCACAGTACTGATGGTATGAGCTGGAACACCTAATGCTGCAAGTGTTGCATTATCGCTTCTGTAGAACAGGCGCTGCTCAGTGTAGGGGTCAGGATGGAAAGTAAACTCAGTTCCTTTTAAATTCTTTTGAAGGATTGTACCGAAGTCGGACTTCTCAAAACCGGTGATATAAGCCGTATTCTGACCAAATTTGCTGTCTTTACCAATCATTTCGATGTTAAACATCGCTGTAACATCGTCCGGATTCAGCTTTGAAGAAAAGTATTGTGATCCATAACCACCAATTTCCTCGGCAGTAAAGGCGACAAATACTAATGTTCGCTCGTTGTTATTTAACTGCTTATAGTATTTTGCAAGTGCAATCATTCCAGTAATGCCTGACGCATCATCATCTGCACCATTGGCAATGCTGTCTTGTTCAGAAGTTTTAATGATACCCAAATGGTCATAGTGACCCGAAAAAACCACAATCTCTTTTGCCTTTGACTTGCCGGGAATCATACCTGCGACATTAAATAGCGGCATATTAAGCAGCGAATTCTTTATTTCGATCTTATAGTTTTTTACTGATAAGGCCGCATCTAAGATGAATATCGTTGCCTTTGGATCACTGCTGATGTTACCTTTATCAACGATACTTCCCTGATCCAGGCGGACTTTAATCCTCTGGAAATCTGAAGCGAAACTAGGGTTAACAATTACGATTTGCTTCGTTCCGCTTCGGGAGATCGACCGAAACTGCTCCATGAAAGATTTCGAAGCATCAAAGTTAACTACAGGTGTGTTACTTGACTGGTCAAACGATAGATTTTCTGAAGTGTTTCCAAATGCCATAACATTAGCCGGATCAATCACTTTGCCATTTATGGTAACCTTCGCCTCTGATGGTTTCAACTGAACTTTCGCAAAAGACTGTCTGAAACCGGTCTCACCAGTTAGTGGCTTTAAACCAATACTTTTAAATTCAGATGCAATAAAGGTTGCTGCTTTATCAATTCCCGGCGTAAAAGTAGCGCGGCCCTGCATGTCGTCACTGCTCAGCGTTTTTATAAGTCTTTCAACATATTCTTTGGAGATGATCTTTTCTATGGTTTGTGCGTAGCTCTGCTGGCCGATGAAGAGCGCCAGGACTAAATAGGAGATTTTTTTCATTTGTTATCTAAGCTAATTGGTAGAATTTAGTTTGTTTTTCCGTTCCGTTATTCCCGAAGAAACGCGCGTGTCATGTACGCCATCAATGACTGTGACTTCGTAATCTTTATCTTTATTGGATTCATGGATCTGTGAATCTTCCACGTTTTCTATCGAACGATCATAAGGCCCTCTTCCGCTCATTAACTTCACAAATACCGGTAAGCATTCGAAGAATATGAAGAGGAGTCCGATAAAAGTAATTGCTATTGCAGTCGTCGTGTCTCTGGTGCCGTTTCTATTGAAGCTCAATTGACCAAGCGCCCAGTTTCTGTCCGCAAAGCCGGCCACAGAAGCAAGGCTATCCAACTTCTTATCTGTGAATAACTTTTCATTCATCAACCCGTCGAACTGTTTCCGATCCAAGACGAAGCCTTCGAGCCTTCTAACTTCAGAGGAAAGGGTGTCTAAATCTTTTTGCCGTTGCTGCAATTCGAGCTCTTTCCTTTTTGCATATGGACCGTAGCCCATTACTCCGGAGGTCTCGGTGGTCTTATTTCCGAAGATCTCGAAGTTTAGCTTTTGTCTATCTGCTTTGATTGCACTTTCCAATGAATCACGCTGGGCTTTACTTTCTCCAAGTTTTGCTATCTCAATCTTATATTTGTTACCGAAAGCAAGGTTCAATGTGTCTATTTTAGAACGCTGATTATTGAGATAACTTACCTTTAAGCGCTCCCTGATCTCTTTATCAAAGATCTTAAGCTCTAGTGGACGGGAAATCACCATGCCGATCATGATGGCAAGTAGTATCCGGGGTGTGGCTTGCAGGATCTGCTTGCCCGTACTTGCACTTTTGTTGATGCTTGACACGATATACCTGTCCATGTTAAAAATGGCTAGGCCCCAGATCAACCCAAAAAGTACAGCAAAAAGCCAGGCGCCAGTATCTCCTTTGAAAACAAAGTACATGGCATAGCCCCCGGATAGCGTAGCAAATAAGCCAGTAAAAAATATAGTAGCTCCGATACCGAAATACTTATTCTGTTCGGTAGGATGCTTTTTCAGAGTTGGCATATGCGCACCAGAACAAAACCAAAAAAAGCGCGATAGTGAATTCATGATTGTTTTCCAAAGTTAGCAAAAGACCTACTATTAAACGCCTAGCCCACTTAGTTGTTACAGATTTAAGACTGAATTCCTTATCTTTACAAAAATCAAAATGATATGATAAAGGAGATAACTGTCGAGGAGCTTAAAGAGAAAATCGATAACAATGAAGATTTTCAATTGATTGATGTAAGAGAGACTTTTGAGTACGAAACCTCTAATATAAATGGTGAGAATATCCCTCTGGGAGGCATTTTAATTGAAGCCGATAAAATTGCTACAGACAAACCAGTAATTATGCAGTGCAGAAGTGGTAAGAGAAGTGCTGCGGCGGTGATGCAGCTTGAACAGCAGCTAGGCCTTACCAATTTATACAATCTTAAGGGCGGTATACTTGCATGGCAAGAGGCTTTCGATCCTGATATGCAGGTTTACTAAGCGATGAAGAGAAAGATCGCATTAAACGTTTTTTATAACCTTGGGCTAATTGTATCCATCTGCGGGATATTCTGGTCTTTCAAAAATGAAGCTTATCTGATAACCGCACTATTTGTAGCAACGGCCGGATTCTTTCTTTATGTAAAGATTCAGTTGATCAAAGACATCAGAGGTACGCTTAAGAATAAGGAAAAAGACTTGTAGGAATTCCTTCCAGTCCAAGACCTGGAAGTGTTGTCGGAACGTATCTTCCTTCCAACATTTCCGGGTCTTTAAATGGGTTATTGGTTGTTAACCAGGGCCCATCTAAATCCGCCCAATCGCATAATGGTGCGAGAGCGATTCCTGCTAAGGTCGCACAGGAGGTCTCACTCATACATCCAATCAGGATTTTCATACCAAACGAACGAGCTTTCAAAATCATTTGATGGGCTTCGTACATTCCAGTGCTTTTCATCAGTTTAATGTTGATTCCATGGTATGCACCCTTTAGATCATCCAGGTCTGCCAGGCGTTGCACCGCCTCATCTGCCAGAATCGGAATCGGACTTCTTGCCGTTAGCCAGGCATTGCCATCTTTATCCTGCTTATCCATTGGTTGTTCAATCAGCAAAACACCCTGGTCATGTAGCCAATAGATCAGGTCTATAGCTTTCGCTTTGTCAGTCCAACCCTGGTTCGCGTCAACATACAGCGGTACGTCGCTAACCGACCTGATCGTACGGATCAGTTCTTTATCATTGTCCCTCCCAAGTTTGATTTTAAGTACCTTGAAGTTCTTTGCGTCTGCCACCTTTTCACGAATGACTTCTAAAGAATCAATTCCGATGGTATAGGAGGTAACCGGCATCTTTGAAGCAGCAGCACCATAGATCTCCATACATGATTTGTCAAGCAACTTTCCATTGATGTCGTTCAGTGCGATGTCTATCGCTGCTTTAATAGCAGGATGCCCAGCGTCGAGGCTGTCCAGGTACTGAATTATGGACGCAAAATCAAAAGGGAACTTAAATTTCTGCCAGTCCACCTTACTTAGAAAGAGGTTTGCCGTCTCAAAGCTTTCACCCATGTAGGGAACCATAGAAGCTTCACCATAACCTTCAATGCCTTCGTAACTTAGCTTCAAGAGCATGACCGGAGTGTTTGTTCTGGAAAATTTTGCTATTGAAAAGGAATGCTTCAACTCCAGTAAATAAGGCGTATTAATTGCATGCATAATTGAAACGGCGTTTTCCGTAATGTTAAAGTTAAAAAAATAGGGCTGGTAGCCAATGTAAAAATAATATACCTAATATTGTTCCAGTAATGAATAGCACAATATATCAACCCTTCAAAAATTTTGATTTCAAATACAAGAATTGCTTCTTAAGTGGCGATACTTTCAGTTCTCCGGTAGTGGAAGTTCCTATTCTGCCTAAATGGTTGTTGGAGGTGGCTGATTTTAGTGGGGAGGAGCAGATCAAGCTTCTTGATGAAAGTATTCGAAGTTATAACTCCTTGACGGTTCCATGTAATCAAGAGGTTTTAACACATTTCATTGGTCCTTTAGAGGAGAAAATTGCAAGTGCATTTGCAGCAGGATACGCGGGTGTATCGCAGTTGGAGGAGGTGGACCTTTTCCGCTGGATCGGTAAGTTTATGTATGGGTTACTCTATGTTGAGATGCACGCTGCAGTTAAACAGCAGCAAATTTCTGAAGACGGGATTAATATGTCACAAGGATTGATGCACAAGTTCGGTAACCTTCATACCATGATTCAGGGTATTTATACCAACGTAGAGTTTGAGGATTTCAAACCATGGTCGATCGTTATCGTTCCTCTGGAAGATAAAAATACACCCTTTAGCTTCCGCGATGAGATCAATACACTCACCTTTTCATTGAAGCTCAAAGACTTTGCGATCATTGCTGTTTTACAGGATAATGGTACCAATAAAAGATATCATCATGAAATCCTACAGCAGATTGAAAATACCACATTATCTGCACAACAATTCGAAGAATTAGCCGCCAGATTTTATTACTCTGCTTACCTGTTCAACAGGTTGCCAGAGTATTCAATTCTTCCTGTAGAGGGTACAATTTATATTGATGCAATGCCATTAAGAGGTACGATAAATAAGGCGCTGTTCGACCATTGGCAGCATAAAACCTATGCACAGGTCCTTCAGGATTTCTGGAAACCATGGGGACATACATTGTTCGAAATTATCAAAGATCCAGCAAACCCGATCAGTTATTTCAATCCGCCCGCTCTTCCGGCAACAGCGTAACTATTGATACTGCCGGTACGTTTGGACAAGAAACCTTTATAAGAGAATACTAATAGTGACCTTTTAATGAATGCACGACAATTACATGTTCGGTAATTTCATAAATTAAACGATGTTCCGTGTTAATTCTTCTTGACCATAAACCAGTTAATTCATGTTTTAGTTGTTCTGGCTTGCCGATGCCCTCATATGGGTTTTCCTCAATGGCCTTGAGAAGTTGGACAACTTTCTTCAGTATGCTTTTGTTTCCGGATTTAAGAAAGAGCTTCAGGTGCTGGTCTGCAATTTCTGTGAAATCTATTTGCACGGTTTTGTCAGCTCGTCATGTGTGTAACGAATGACCTTGCCTTGTTTTGCCTGTGCTTGACTTTCTTTGATTTCCGCTACGAATTCCGGCTTATAAGGACTTTCTTCTTCTTTTTTGAAAGCGACATTCAACGCTTTTAAAATCGCTTTAACGGCGACAAGTTCTTTTTTATTTTTAGGATGTACTATTAATGTTTCCATATACAAAATTACAATTTAAACCTGGGCTTAAAACTCTTCTACTTTACTGGTCTTCAAATCGTTTACCGCAAAAGTCGTGCGAAGCCTATAAGAGACGAATTCTGAAAGCATTTGCTGAATAAGAAAGGTAAAACCTTTCTTATTCAGCACTTCATTAGCCAATCTTGTTCGCAACTTGCTCAATGAAATAAGGTAATACTCCTGGCATTAACAGTACCGTAAGGATCATGCCTGATAAAGCGCCATACATATGCGCATCATGATTGATGTTATCCCTCGATTGTTTAGATGCATAAGCGCAATAAACCAGATATAGCGGGCCAAATGCAACTGCCCAGATGCCAAACGGAATGGGCATAATGTACATCTTCGAGAAAGGCTGGAATAGGATGAAGCTGAAAATAACGGCACTCACAGCACCAGAAGCACCAAGGCTGTTGTACCACAAATCGTTCTTGTGTCTAAAAACGGTTGGAAGGTCGCTCAACACTAAGCTCACGAAATACAGGATCGCAAAATTAACAGAGCCAATCATTCTTTCTAAAGCAAAGCCAAATGAGAAGAATGTTATCATATTAAAGATCAGATGCATCCAATCTGCATGTATAAAACCACTTGTAATCAGCGTGTAGATCTTGTGCTTGCGGTAAACATTGTAGGGACTAAGGATGAATTTGCCCATTACGCTATTGTCGTTAAAGGCATAGATACTCGTAACTATGGTAAAAATTAGAATGAATGAGGCTACTGGCGTGTTGTTAATAAAATCCATTAGTTAAGGGTTAGTTTGACGTCCTGCAGCATACGTGCAAAAGGGTATCGGGTGTAAGTCTTCTCGAAGTATGCGGAATTTTTATAGACAAAGTCCAGCTGCGCTTCAGCACTCTTCACAAGTTCCGGGTTTTTGGCTTTTTCTTCGTCCAGCTTTTTCTTTAATGAAGGCTCCTTCTTCAATAATTCTGCTGCTGTGTCTTCAAATACATAGGCAGAAAAGTGTTCTTTCATAGTCAACATAGAGTCAAAAAAGTTCCAGTTAAAAAACGAATCCATTGCTTGGGGCTCCAGCGTTTCAACAATGTATCTGTTTGTGGGTTGGTTTACGTAAACCACAAAGTCTCCTTTATAATATTGGAGTGCTTCTTTTTTCGGACTAAGTTTAACTCCTGAGTGCAGGTAATGGCCTTCATAAGGCCTGTTGCCAGTTTTATAATCGGTAATATAATAAGATTCAGCTTCAATCTGCTGGTCGGCAGACAGGGTCGAAACTTTAACATTGTTTAGCTTTAACAGCTCAATAACTTTCGACCAGGCTTGCGGAATAATATAGGCCATCGGTTTACTAACCGTAGTGGAAGCGTCGAAGGTGTTCCAGTATTTTATAGG
The DNA here is from genome assembly GCF_037719805.1 of Pedobacter sp. GTDB lineage: Bacteria > Bacteroidota > Bacteroidia > Sphingobacteriales > Sphingobacteriaceae > Pedobacter. Next base: position 556,105 of record NZ_JBBJLZ010000001.1, read on the forward strand.
TTTGGTGTATGGCTCGTTTCTATCATAGTATAGCCTGTCAAGACCGCTTACTTCACTTGGTTTGTACTTTGCTGCATAACCTTTGAAATCGAAAGTCTCAAAAACTGTATTATTTAGTTTCCAATCCACAGCAAAATCCTGCTGCGAAGCTACCTGCGCATCTGCTTTTTTCTTGTTTTCGCCAATGACTTTCGCATCCCGTTCAACAATGCCAATATAGATCTGCAATAGCTTATAAGTAGCATCCACCCGCTTGTCATAGGCCTTGAGCATGTGCGTTTCAGGCATAAAGCCAATGGCATTGTGCAGGGTTGCGTAGCCCGTAGAGTATCGTGGTGACTCGAGAAAACCGGTAATTCCTGCATCAGGAGTTTCCTCAACAGAATTAACATATGGTGTCATCTCATACCCTACTGCCGCCATCTCACTATACAGCGAGGGCAACATTTTAGCATTTAAGTACTGAGACAAAACAGGGTTCATTTTATCCTTATGTGTTGGAATCAATGTCATGGTGTACTGATAATCTGCACCATTACTGGTATGCGTATCTACAAAGATCTCAGGCTGCCAGGTATTGAATAGTTGCTGAAAAGCAAGAGAGTTCTTGGAGTCTGATTTAATAAAATCCCTGTTCAAATCGTAGTTTTTACTATTTCCTCTGAAGCCATAGGCCAGCGGACCGTTTTGATTAGCTCGGGAAGTGCTGGTTCGGTTAAGGCTTCCGTCTATATTGTAAATGGGAATGATGCAGATCACCACATCCTTGGGTAATAAATCCCCTTTCAACAGGTCTCTCGCCAGCATCATACTGGCGTCAATCCCCTCCGGTTCTCCGGGATGGATGCCGTTATTGATCAGCAACACTCTCTTATCCGCTTTCTTTACCGCTAAAGGATCGAATATTTTATCTCTGGAGAGCACCACAAGATGCAGCGGCTTTCCAAAATCAGTACTCCCATAAGTCAGTAATTTTGCTTGTGGGTAGTGCTTCGCAAGCGACGTGTAGTGTGCTATTGCCTGATCATAGGTTGCAGTCTCTTTTTTGCCGCTGGTTTCATACGGAGTTACCTGTGCTGAAGTTTCAATTGCCATTAGCAACAATAATAAGGTAGTTAAACGTTTCATTGCATTCATGCGCTAAAAATGGCTTTTTTGGGATATACCCACTGGACCAAAGTGGTACTTAATGCCAACGCTATAGTAATTATAAATGTCTGGATTGCTGTTTTTAAACTTAACAGGTGAGTCATCATAACCGTCGAGGCCCTCACCAATAGTAATGTTTGTTTGAAGATTGACGTTGAGCGCTAGTCTTGGAAACCCGGCGTAACTCTTGAAATAAACGTTTAGGCCTAGATTGAATGGGAAAACAATATCGTTTGAATACTCTTTAATCGGGAACTTATACCCCGTACTTTCCTGAATTTTTGCAATGCTTTTAATATTGTTATGAATTATACCCGCCCCTGCACCTATATATAAGTCTTTTGCAAAATTAGAAAAGGAATTCCTGTCGTAATCAATAAGTGCACCCAATGCCAACTTCGCATTAAGAGTAGCAGCCGTGTATGAATTTAAGAATTGTCGCTCGTGAGGATCAGTTTGTACGCTGCCTCCTACAATCTGTCCTCTTTGCAGTTCGCCACCTAGGCTCATGAAGGGGGTGAAATGGTAATCCAGCGTTCCATATCCTGCAAGATCGAAGTCATGTTTCTGTACATCCGTAAAAGAATGGGTATATCCAAGTCCAGCCCCCACACTTAATTTATAAAAGTTGGACTGGGCAAAGACGTTCATGCAAAGCAATAAGGCAATAACGGTAGTGCTAAGTATTTTCATGGATTTTTATATAACTTTGCGTTTTTACAAGACTATGCTAAATTATCAAAATAAAACTAATTCCCTCCAAACGCGCTTTATAAAGTATGTTCAGATTGATACCCAATCTGACCCGCTATCCGCTACTATCCCATCCACGGCCAAACAGAAGGATCTAGGAAAAGTTTTGGTAGAAGAGCTTCTGGCCATGGGGATTGCCGATGCGCATCTTGATGAGTACGGCTATGTATATGCTACTATTCCATCTAATACCGCTAAAAACGTCCCTGTAATCTGCTTCTGTTCACACATGGATACCTCACCAGATTGTAGCGGACAAGGTGTAAAGCCGATCATCCATGCAAATTATCAGGGACAAGATCTGATATTGCCGGATGACAATACCATTGTTTTGAAAATGAAAGCGCATCCTGACCTTAAAGATCAGATTGGAAACGATATTATTACTGCCAGTGGCACTACACTTTTAGGGGCAGACAACAAGTCTGGCCTTACTGAAATTATGGAAGCCGCTGATTTCCTTATAGCGAATCAGGAAGTAAAACACGGGACTATAAAAATTCTTTTTACTCCTGATGAGGAAATCGGAAGGGGAGTAGACAAGGTGGATATAGACAAGTTAGGTGCTGCTTTCGCCTACACCGTTGATGGGGAGACCTTAGGCTCTATTGAGAATGAAACCTTCTCGGCAGATGGAGCTGTGTTAACCATAAATGGAGTAAGCACGCACCCAGGTTTTGCAAAAGACAAGATGGAAAGTGCCATTAAAATCTTATCAGACGTCATCAGCGCTTTGCCTACGGATTGCCTTTCTCCGGAGTCAACCGAAGATAAAGAAGGTTTCATTCACCCTGTAAGTTTTTCTGGAACTGTAGAACAGGCAGAAGCCAGATTTATTATCAGGGCGTTTGATGACGATCAATTACAAGCGAATGCTGAATTCTTAGACGCTACAGTGCAGAACATCATTGAAGATTTCCCGAATTCAACTTATGAGCTCAAGGTGACTGAGCAGTATAGAAACATGAAAAAGGTGCTTGATCAACATCCCCAGATTATGGAGATTGGCGTCGAGGCAATAGAGCGTGCCGGTATCACCGCAAAACGCCAAAGTATCCGCGGAGGAACCGATGGCTCCAGGTTGTCATTTATGGGATTACCTTGTCCAAACATATTTGCTGGAGAGCATGCATTTCATGGGAAACAAGAATGGGCTTCAGTGCAAGACATGGAAAAGGCTGTTCAAACCATTATCAATATCGCCGTTATTTGGGAAGAGAGAGCTTAGCCAGATACTGATCCTGATCGTCTTCAAAAACGATTTCAGCTATCCAGCCTTGCTTTTTAGCAAGGCTTTTTAAGGTCTCCTGATCCACATATATCCATTTGAACCAATCTCCTTTGACCTTTTTATATTCATATCTAAAGGTAACTTCGCCGTAATATCCCTTCAATGGAACGGATATCTCTTGATAGAGATAGGAAAGGTCTGAGCTATCGAAAACGAGTTGTCCACCTGGATTAAGCAAGGTTTTAACGCTTTGTAAAAAATTACTAAGACCGTCGATAGATCCTGTTAACCCAATGCCATTCATCATAAAAAGCAGCGTATCAAACGTTTCATCGTGATATTTAATGATGTCTGCCTGAACGGCCTTATTAAGCCCCCGCTGCTTCATGATATTAACCGCAGACGCAGATATATCCATGCCGGTAACGTCAAATCCTCTGTTTTGTAACACTAGAGCATGACTACCTACACCTGCGCCGACATCAAGGACCTTTCCTTTACACAATTCCAAAGCTTTCAGTTCAAGATCAGGCATGTCCTGTTCTTCGCGGAAATAAATTTCAACCGGCATCTCTTCTGGCACATCATATGAATTATGTACCCACAGTGTTTCTGAAGGGGGCTTGGAAAAATAATCTTTTAACGCTTCACCGAAAACATCCATTGGACAAAGATAAAGCGATTTTAACGGAACCGACTTATGCTTTTAAGCCTGAAATCGAATCTTTGACTTTATCAGATACATCTGATAACGTTTCTTTAGAAGAATCTAACAAAACGCTAAACCAATCTGTAACCTTTTCTTTTAAATCTCCTTCTTTATCTGAAGATAAAATTACTGCTATGGCAACACCTAGTGCCGCTCCCGCTAATATTCCTGCAATTAATTTCGTTTCTTTTGTCATGGGATTTCTATTTATGTAAGTAAAACAAGATAGGCAATGAATAGTTTGTTTATGACTATATTTAATGGAATGGTAAAGAAATTGTCCTACCTAAATATTGCTTTTGCAATTGGTTACTTCGTCCTGTTTCTGCTAAACAGCACCTCTTTCGCGATGGTTGGAATATTGGTAGTCATTATTTTCAATGCAGTGGTATTGAAGCACCTGGAAAAGGAAGAGCCTTTCAAAAGCATTCATTTTGTTATAGGAGCGACTAACATTTTCTTCGCTGGATTTATGACGCTTTGGGTCAGTCACATTACCTTATCATCCATTAACCACCATTATTTTGGGAATAGCTGGTTTTATATCGGCGTCACCTCTTGCTTCATTATTAGTATCTTCACGCATTTTATTCTAGTGATTCGCAAAAGCAGAGTGACCAATTAATAAACTTCTATGAGCAAAATTTTAGCAATTCTCTTTATACTATTCGTTTGTAATAGCACCTTAAAATCACAGACTGTTCATCAGAATACGGGCTGGCTTTTTTTGATGAATAGTACAAAGTTCAATGATAAATGGGGAGCACATTTCGATTTACAGGTAAGGTCTTCAGATGAATTTCAAAGTGTGCGGAATCTGTTAATCAGACCTGGTGTAACGTACTTCTTTAACAGCAGCAATAACCTCACACTGGGATATTTGTTTACGCAGACCTATACTCCAGGAGCGACGCCTATTACAGAAAACCGAGCCTGGGAACAATTCATTCACACCCATAAGATTAAAAGTGTTAATGTGAGCCATCGTTTTAGGTTGGAGCAGCGTTTTATAGAGAAGATCGCTGCAGATGACGTCTTTGCTCAAAGACTTCGCTATTTTGTGAGATTTCTTATTCCGTTAAAGAGGGACGCAAAGGTGTTTGAAAAAGGATTCTTTGGAGCTGTGCAAAATGAAGTGTTTTTTAACATTCAGAACAAAGACGTGATCAATAATAATCTTTTTGATCAAAATAGGGCCTACCTTGCTTTGGGCTACAGGCTTCAGAAGAAGATTGACATTGAAGCCGGATATATGAATCAGGCGGTGAAAGGGCTAAGCGGACATACTAATAATAATATCTTGCAAGTTGCGGTCTATACACGATTCTAAGCCGGCCTTTTAATAGTAGAACCAACTACCTGGTTGATCATTATGTCGTGCTAATTGTTTAAATTGCCTAAAAATTATCTCACACTTAACTGTTGGTTTAGAGTAAGCCTAGATGTGTTCGCTTTTAACAGGGAGTTGACAGGGACATAACAGGGAGGTGACAGGGACTTAACAGGGACGTTTTGCCTGTCAACTCCCTGTTAACTGTGAGTTATCTCCCATTTAGATCTCTGTTACTTCAAAGCCATAGCCAAGGTTCTTCTGAATGAAGGGTGAGAATAGCATGAAATAATCCGTAAGATTAATTCACCAACTGTTTGACAATTACAGATTTTACACTATCTTTGCAGTCCCTAAAAATATGGGGAATAAATAATTGTTTAACAAATTAAATACAAGCAAGTGAATACGTTAAGTTACAAAACTGTCTCTGCCAATGCAAAAACTGTTAACAAACAGTGGGTTGTTGTTGACGCACAAGGCGAGATTTTGGGGCGCTTGTCATCGAAGATCGCAATGATCATCCGTGGTAAAAACAAGCCTGAGTACACCCCACACGTAGACTGCGGCGATAATGTGATCGTTATCAATGCAGAAAAGATTAAGTTGACCGGAAACAAATTCGCAGAGAAGATCTATACTTCTTACACGGGTTACCCAGGTGGTCAGCGTTTCATTTCTCCTAAAGAGTTAATGGCTAAACATCCAAAACGTGTTATCGAGAAAGCGGTACGTGGTATGTTACCTAAAACTAAACTTGGTGCTAAATTATACACCAACCTTTATGTTTATGCAGGTACAGAACATCCTCATGCAGCACAATCACCCAAAACCATTACACTTTAATTAAAGAAGAAATGTCAGTTACTAATACTTCAGGAAGAAGAAAGACTGCTGTTGCTCGTATCTATTTAAAAGAAGGCAGCGGCGTCATTACCGTTAACGGTAAAGATCACAAAGAATATTTCCCTACTCTACCATTACAATACATCGTTAATCAATCATTTACAGTTTCTGAATTGGTTGGTCAGTATGATGTTAAAGTAAACGTAGCAGGTGGTGGAATAACAGGACAAGCGCAAGCGGTTCGTTTAGCTATTGCTAAAGCTATTGTTGAATTAGATGCTGAGAAAAAACCAGCATTACGCGCTAAAGGGTTAATGACCCGTGATATGCGTATGGTTGAGCGTAAGAAACCAGGACGCAAGAAAGCACGTAAGAAATTCCAATTCAGTAAACGTTAATCTTAAGGAGACAAAACAATGGCAAGAACTACATATCAAGACTTATTGGATGCAGGTGTACACTTTGGTCACCTTACCCGTAAATGGAACCCAAAAATGGCGCCTTACATATTCATGGAGCGCAATGGTATCCACATTATAGATTTAAATAAAACTTTAACTAAAACTGAAGAAGCTGCTTCAGCGATCAAACAAATCGTAAAATCTGGTCGTAAGATCTTATTTGTAGCGACTAAGAAACAAGCTAAAGAAATCGTTGCTGAGCAAGCTAAAAAAGTAAACATGCCTTTCGTAACTGAACGTTGGTTAGGTGGTATGTTAACTAACTTTGCTACTGTACGTAAGTCAATCAAAAAGATGGTTACCATCGATAAGATGACTAAAGACGGTACTTATTCGATCCTTTCTAAAAAGGAACGTTTGATGATCCAACGTGAGCGTATCAAATTGGAAAGCTTATTAGGTGGTATCGCGGATCTTAACCGTTTACCAGCTGCTATCTTTTTAATTGACGTTAAAAAAGAACACATCGCTGTTAGTGAGGCGTTGAAATTGAACATCCCGACTTTCGCGATGGTTGATACCAACTCTGATCCTTCAAACATCGACTTCCCAATTCCAGCGAATGATGATGCTACTAAATCAATCTCTTTAATTACTGATGTGATCATCAAAGCAATTGAAGAAGGTTTAGACGAGCGTAAACGTGAGAAAGACGAAGAAACTGAAAAAGAAGCTGTAGCTGCTAAAGCTGCTGCTGATGCTCCTGACGCTGCTGCTCCAGGTGCAAGAAGAAGAAAAGTTGAGGCTGATACCACAGAAGAAGGTACTAGCGAAGAAGCTTAAAATAGTATAATTTGGGTTGTATGGTGCGTTGCAGGGTTTACTTACAACAATACTGTACAACCCATAATTTTTAAATCATAACTTAAAAACAAAACTAAGATGTCAGTACAAATTACTGCTGCAGATGTAAATAAATTACGCCAACAAACCGGTGCCGGTATGATGGACTGCAAAAAAGCATTAGTGGAAGCAAACGGAGACTTTGAAGCAGCCGTTGATTATTTACGTAAAAAAGGCGCTAAAGTAGCAGCTTCTCGTCAGGATCGTGATTCTAACGAAGGTGTTGTTATCGCTAAAGCAACTGCTGACGGCAAACGTGGTGTTGTTGTTGAGTTGAACTGTGAGACTGACTTTGTTGCAAAAAATGCTGATTTCGTTGCTTTGGCTAACAAATTTACTGATTTAGCGATCGATAAAAACCCAGCCTCTTTAGAAGAGCTTTTGGCTTTAGAGATTGATGGTCAGACTGTATCTGAGATTATCGTTGAGAACACTGGTAAAATCGGTGAGAAAATCGGTATCTCTAAATTCGAAACTGTTTCTGGAGAGAAAGTTGTTCCTTACATCCACAGTAACTACCGTTTAGGTGTATTGGTTGCTTTAAACCAAGCTGTTGCTGGTGTTGATGAAGCAGGTAAAGATGTTGCAATGCAAATTGCTGCAATGAACCCAGTTGCTTTAGATAAAGACGGTGTTGATGCGACTACTATTGAGCGTGAAACTGAAATTGCTAAAGAGCAAATCCGTGCTGAAGGTAAACCAGAGGCAATGATCGAGAAAATTGCTGCAGGTAAATTGAATAAATTCTACAAAGACAGTACTTTGTTAAACCAGGAATTCGTTAAAGATTCTTCGAAAGATGTTCGTAAATTCTTGGATGATACTGCTAAAGGTTTAACAGTTACTTCATTCAAACGCGTACAATTAGGATCTTAATCTAAGATTTTAGTACTGTTATAAGGGGTTCCTTGCCATTGGTAAGGAACCTTTTTTGTTATATTTACTTTCATGATCGCGATTGTAAATTGTAAGATTTTTATTGACGGTGCTTTACTGGAGGGTCATGTGATCCTGATTGAAAAGGGCGCCATTGTAAGTGTCGGGAGTATTGTTCCATCTCAGGGTGTTACAATTATCGATGCCAATGGCACTTATGTCACACCTGGGTTGATTGATCTTCAAATCTATGGAAGTGGCGGAAATTTGTTCTCTGCCTTTCCTTCTGCAGAGACCCTGGCTCAAATGGACGATGACCTCCTTAGTAAAGGTACAACAGGTTTTCTTGCTTGTGTGGCCACGAATTCTCCGGAGATCGTGGCACAAGCTGTCGCTGCTGCTAAAGCGTATAGGCAACATGCGAAAGGCTTCCTCGGTCTTCATTTGGAGGGACCTTATTTAAATGCCAAGCGGCGTGGTGCACATGTGGAAGCTTTTATAAAAAAGGCAAGCCTCGAAGAAGTAAAGCAGTTATTAAGCGATGCTGATGGCGTAGTTAAGATGATGACCATCGCCGCAGAACTGCAAGACGACGACGTATTAGATTTTTTGCAGCAACAGGATGTGGTACTGTCACTGGGTCATAGTGATGCGACATGCGAACAAGCGACCAGCGCCTATTCGAGGGGCTTTAGGACCACTACCCATCTTTTTAATGCCATGCCATCAATTCACCATCGAGCTCCGAATCTCCCTGTAGCGGTGTTAAATCATCCTTTTGCAATGGCTAGTATCATCGCAGATGGTAGGCATGTTGATTTCGAAATGGTAAAGCTTAGCCATAGGCTGATGGGAGACCGGTTGTTTTTAATCACCGATGCTGTTACAGAATGCCACATCGGACCTTATCAGCATCAGTTGGACGGAGATAAGTTTATAACACCAGATGGAACGCTTTCTGGTTCAAACATCACGATGCTTAATGCCGTTCAAAACTGTGTTTCACATTGCGGTATTTCCTTGTCAGATGCCTTCAACATGGCATCGAAGAATCCCGCGAGACTTATGGGTTTGAGTAAACAGATAGGCAATTTAAGTGTGGGTAGCTCGGCAAACCTATTGTTTATAGATGCAGAATTACGGTTGAAGAAAGTATTTGTAGCTGGTGCTGAACTTTTGAGCATCAAAAATTAAAACAAATAGCTATTTTTGAGGCCATGAAGTATAAACGGATCCTGTTGAAGTTAAGTGGTGAATCGCTTATGGGCGATAAGCAATACGGAATTGATAATGAGATGGTACGCAAGTACGCAGAAGACATCAAAGCTGTTCATGATAAAGGCCTCGAAATTGCGATAGTAATTGGCGGCGGAAACATTTTCAGAGGTCTGAGTGCAGAGAAATCTGGAATGGATCGTGCCCAGGCCGATTATATGGGGATGCTTGCTACGGTAATCAACAGTATGGCATTGCAGGATGCATTGGAGAAAGTTGGATTGAAAACCAGATTGCTTACTGCTATCAAGATGGAGCAGATCTGTGAACCTTTTATCCGTAGAAGAGCTGTTCGTCACCTTGAAAAAGGACGAATCGTGATTTTTGGAGCAGGAACCGGAAACCCATACTTCACTACCGACTCTGCTGCGGCTTTGCGCGCCATTGAAATAAAAGCAGATGTAGTCTTGAAAGGTACCCGTGTTGACGGTATTTATACCGCTGATCCGGAAAAAGATCCATTAGCAACGAAATATTCAGAGATTTCTTTCAAAGAAGTATACTCAAAAAGCCTGAACGTCATGGACATGACGGCATTTACATTATGCGAAGAGAACAAGTTGCCGATTATAGTGTTCGATATGAACAAGAGCGGAAACTTTATGAAAATCGCTAATGGGGAAGCAATTGGCACTTTAGTTAGATAACACAATATTACAGAATACAGTATGAATGATCTCATAAAGAAACAATTAGAAGATGCACAGGCTGCAATGGATAGAGCTATTGCGCATTGCGAATCTGAGTTAACTAAAATCCGGGCAGGTAAAGCATCTGCGGGAATGCTTGATGGCATCATGGTGGATTATTACGGTAGTGCAACGGCCTTAAGTCAGGTAGCGAGTATCAATACACCTGATGCGCGTACACTTCTCGTCCAACCTTGGGAAAAAGCGTTGTTGGTACCTATCGAGCGTGCAATAATGGAAGCTAACATTGGTATCAATCCGCAAAACGATGGTATCGTGATCAGATTGGTTGTTCCACCATTGACAGAAGAGCGAAGAAAAGATCTCGTGAAGAAAGTAAAGGAAGAAGCAGAGCGAGGCCGTATTACTGTTCGTAACATACGTAAGGATGCCAACGAAAAGATCAAAAAGCTGAAAGGCGAGAGTGTATCTGATGACGAGATTAAAACAGGTGAGGGAGAAGTTCAAAAGATTACCGATGCCTACATTATCAAAGTAGATAAACACTCCGAAGCAAAGGAAAAAGATGTAATGACAGTTTAAGTTATTATAATTTTTAAGTAATTTAAAGGGAATGAAGCGAATGCGTCATTCCCTTTGTTTATTTTCGACCCATCAAACAAGCAATCATCTCCTGATTCATAATAACGGAACACTATTTCAATGAAAATTCTTTACAGCTATCTAAAAAATTATAAGAGCCTGATTTTGTTGGCGCTTTTTCTTGCTGCTATCAACCAGATCTTCTCTTTTTTAGATCCCTATGTGTTCCGTTTAATCATCGATAAATATGTCACAAACTACAAGAACTTTACCACACAAGAGTTCATAAAAGGAGCAGGTGTGCTTATTTTGTTGGCGATGGGTGCGGCTATGGTCTCCAGGATCGCTAAAGCTTTTCAGGATTATTATGTGAATGTAATTACGCAGCGATTAGGTGCAAAGATTTATTCAGATGGTTTAGCGCATTCCCTGGAACTTCCTTATCAGGTGTTTGAAGACCAAAGAAGTGGAGAAACTTTAGGTACGCTTCAAAAGGTGAGAACCGACGTAGAGAAGTTGGTTCAGGCAGTGATCAACGTATTATTTACCAGTTTGATCGGTATCATATTCGTAACTGTGTATGCAATTACAGTGTACTGGTTAATTGCTGTTGTATATTTCTCTTTTATTCCGCTACTTGGAATACTCAGCTCTTTGCTGAGTAAACGAATAAAGACGGTGCAGAAAAGTATTGTCGCCGAAACAACAGCACTAGCAGGTTCGACTACAGAGTCTTTAAGAAATATCGAACTGGTAAAAAGTTTGGGTTTAGCCCAACAGGAAATTGGTCGTTTAAATACAACGACTACAAAGATTCTCGGTTTGGAGCTTAAGAAGGTGAAGTATATAAGAAGCCTCAGCTTTATACAAGGAACCTTTGTAAACCTTTTGAGGAACGGTTTACTCTTTTTAATGATGTACCTGATTTTCTCAGGACGTATCAGTGTTGGAGAGTTCTTCTCTCTATTTATCTATTCCTTCTTTATTTTCGGTCCGCTTCAAGAACTCGGTAACATCATCAATGTATATAGAGAGACAGAGGTGTCTTTGAATAACTTCGAAAGGATCATGTCTATCCCTAAAGATAAAAAGCCTGACCACCCTATTCATGTTGATAAAATCACAAGATTAGAGTTTGATCACGTAGGCTTTAAACACCAGTCGGCCTCAACTAATGCACTTAACGGAATCAGTTTCCATACCAACGTCGGCGAAACCGTAGCTTTTGTAGGGCCATCGGGATCTGGTAAAACGACGCTTGTTAAATTGCTTGTTGGTCTGTATAACGCTAAGTCCGGCGATATTAAATACAACGGCGTGAGCAGTAAGGATATCGACCTTGACTTACTAAGAGAAAAGATCGGCTTTGTTACCCAGGATACACAGCTTTTTTCAGGAACAATCCGGGAAAATCTGCAATTTGTAAGGCCAGGTGCTACCGACGAAGAATGTTTAAGGGTTTTAAATCAAGCGGCTTGTCAGAACCTGTTGGCCCGAGCAGACAAAGGCCTGGATACAGTTATAGGCGAAGGTGGTGTTAAGGTTTCTGGTGGAGAAAAACAGCGTTTATCCATTGCCAGAGCTTTGCTACGTAATCCAGATATTCTTGTTTTTGATGAAGCAACCTCTTCGTTGGATTCATTGACTGAAGAAGAGATTACGGCAACAATAAGAGATGTCTCTGACCTCACAGATCACATTACCATTTTAATTGCGCACAGGTTATCTACAATCCGTCACGCAGACAGGATCTACGTATTGGAAAAAGGGAACGTTATTGAGCAAGGTTCACATGAAGAGCTGGTGACCAGAAACGGGTTGTACTATGCCATGTGGAGACAACAGATTGGTGAACGCGAAAGTGTTTAAGCAGGTTGCTGATCATTAATTTCCTGTAAGCTGAGCTTTGTAAGTTCCTTGGTTTTGAAGTAGGTAATGCCGGCAATAATGATGGTCATGCTTCCGCCAAAAACGACAGCTGGTACCGTTCTCATGAGCTTAGCGGTGAGTCCGGATTCAAAAGCACCTATCTCATTTGAAGAGCCGATGAACATGCTATTCACAGCAGATACGCGACCACGCATCTCATCCGGTGTAAGCAATTGCATAATGGTAGAACGTATGATCACACTAACGCTATCAAATGCGCCTTCCATGAATAGAAATACTAAGGTGAGGTAAAAGCTTTTGGACAATCCATAGCAGATGATACTGGTTCCAAAACCTACTACTGCAATAATCAGATTCCTCCAGGGCTTGTTCATTGGCGAAAAACGGGTCATGACCATCATGGTAATCACAGCACCACTTGATGCGGCGGCACGCATAAAGCCCAGACCTTCTGAGCCTACTTTTAAGATATCATTCGCAAATACAGGTAGCAGTGCCACAGCGCCACCGAAGAATACCGAGAAAAGATCCAGACTCATGGCCCCAAGCATCATTTTGCTTTTGAACACAAACTTTAGACCTTCTGTTAAGCTCGTTGCAATGCTTTGTTTTGGGATGAACGTTGGTTCATGCGCTTTCAAAAAGAAAATGCATACTAAGGCGATGAATATAAAGGTAATGATGATGATATAAGTGACAGTTATGCCAAAGAATGCATAGGTTAAGCCACCTACAAGGGGGCCCGTTATGGATGCCAATTGCCAGCTTGAACTGTTCCATGTGCTGGAATTTGGATAGAGTTTTTTCGGTATGATTTGAGCCATCAAAGAGAAAGTTGCCGGACTAAAAAATCCTCTTGCAATGCCTATTCCAAACACCATCAGGTACATGATTGGAATGATGTAGCTGGTTGGAACATAAGCATGCATCTGCTTGGTTGTGACAATAAGCATCACCAGAGAGCAAAGGAACACACCCGAAAAGATTTTCAATAATAAGCCGCGTTTCTCAGATTTGTCAGCTACGTATCCGCCATATAGCGCCACGCTTATCGCCGGAATCGCCTCGCAAAGACCTACAAAACCCAGGGCAAGCGGGTCTTTTGTTAAATGGTAAATATGAAAACCGATGATTACAGCCTGCATTTGATAGGCAAAAGTGAAGAAAAAACGCATGCCCAGATAAGATCTGAACTCAGGGTAGCGGAGTGCAGCGTAAGGATCTGGCTTTTCGAGGGTATCTTTGTTGTCCAATGCGGTAAAATTTGGGCAAAGGTAAGTTATCAGGAAAAGACTAGGCTAGTTACACTAAAATATTACTTTGTCATAGAAATCAAGGTAAGCGGCTCTCATGTTTTCTGCTTGATTGATTGCAGAAGATGCTGCAATTCCAAAAATGCCCGTTGCCATGAGGTCATCAATATCATTTAGAGTGACACCGCCTACAGCAAGAACAGGTAGCTGAATGTTCCTCTGTTTCAAAATAGTTACTGCGTTTTCATAACCAGTAACACCCAATAACGGCGCGTTGTTAGGTTTGGTTGTGGTTACTTTAAAGGGGCCGAAACCCGCGTAGTCTGCACCCTCTAAGGCAAGTCTAATTAATCCTTCAATGGTATTTGAAGATCCACCGATCGTTGTTGCTTCTCCAAGTTCATCTCTTAGTTTTTGGAAATCAGCATCCATATCTTCGATATGAAAGCCCTGGATATCTGCTTTGCCATTTAAGTGAATGTGATCTGTGACGATCAGGGTAGCTCCCCAGTCGTCACAGAGTTCAGCAATCACATTGATATCTTTTAGCAGCTCATCATCAGATTTGGTTAGGCACCTGTATTGAATCCATTTGGCTCCAGCTTCACAAGCGATTCTTGCCTGATCAATGTGCGAATGTTGTTCAATATCATGGGTGATAAACTGTAGCTTCTCGATGAACTTTTTCATATTTAAAATTTGATGTTGAGCGAAAGTAGGAAATTTGTGCCTGCCTGTGGAAAATAAAAGTTTTCTGCCGTTACAGTTCCCGCGTAGGCGGAGCTGTAGGTGTATCCGTTGCTTTCGTATTGTAAGTCGAACAGGTTGTTTACCAATAAGCCGAGATTGACGTTTCTCAAACCTTTTAAAGCGAAATCGTACCCCAGTCTGGCGTTGTTCACCCAATAGGCATCTAGTTGTCTGCTGCTATTCTGTGTATTGTCCATGTATTGTTTGCTCACATATTTGCTCTGGAAGGCAACGGCAAAGCCTGCAGCTGGCTTGTAGACCAGTTCACCGAATAACACAGACGCTGGAGAGAAGGAGATATCGGGATTCGCATAGTTTGTAGTGATCAGGCTTATTACATCACCATTGTCATCATATTCAGAGACATAGTCTACGTAATCTTTGATCTTGTTTTTGCTGAATGCCGCATTCGCATTAACAGCGAACTTAGTACTGATGATATAGGAGGCATCGAGCTCCAGTCCGGCGCGGTAACTCTTGTCCACATTTTGACGGTACGCATCCGCAAACTCGTTGATCTCGCCAGTAAATATCAATTGATCTTTATAGAACATTCCATAGGCATTTGCACCAAGACTAAAGCTGCTATTGCTAAAACGGTAACCCAGTTCGACGTTATTTAGCCTTTCAGATTTAGGAAGCAAACCCGTTTTGATATTGGTAAAGTCATCTCTGTTGGGTTCTTTATTTGCCACGCTGAAGGAAGTATAAATATTACTTTGTTCATTAAGCGTGTAGGTTGCACCAACTTTAGGGTTGAAGAAATCATATTTATTGTTGAAATCCAGTGCTTTTAGGTTCTTGTCAGTTCCAGTGATGTCATAATTTACGCTTCTATACTGAAGGTCTCCAAAAAGGTTTAGTTTTTCAAAAGGACTGTAATTCACTTTACCGTAAATGTTGAAGTCGTCTTTATTTCCTTTTCCATCATAGTAATGGCGGAAGTTGTCTCCCGCTGACGCATACTCTGCCCAGGTAATCTGTCCGAAATGCTTTCCTCTGTACTCGTTGTAAGCTCCGCCTAATGTAAAGTTTAAGTCTTGATCCGGATTATAGTTCAAGGCAAATGTTGCGCCGTAGAAGTCATTGTCCAACCAGCGTCTGCGCACCAGGTTCGAACGACTTACTGTCTCTCCACCTAGTACAACATTGGGTAAGCCATATTTACTTAACCTGTCCTGAGCTTTATACTCTTCAAAATACCCTTCACCATCTGTATAATGCAGCGCTGCATTGAAAGAGAATTGCTCGGTTAGCTGCTTTGCGTAGATCGCCTGATAATGCGCTTGCTTGTAGTTGTCATTCTGGTCTTTGTATGTGAAGGAATTGTAGGTTCTGCTGTTCGAAGTTAACAAGTGTTGCGCATCAGCCTCTCCTAAATAGTTGCGGTCAATATAAGCTTGCATTTCGGCAGGATCTCCATTCAGCCTGGACTCTGGAACACCGTTCCACGCCTGATATGTCTTTTCAGTACCTGCAAAGATGTTTACTCTGAACAGGTCACTTTTGCCGTGGTAAGCTCCGGACAAAAAGTAGGACTGAAGATCAGAAGCAGCGCGATCAATGAATCCGTCAGACTTCACCCTGGATAAGCGGCCATCGAAGCTCCACCTGTCATTGATCCGGCCTGTTCCAACTTTAACCGTATTTTTCAAGGTATTGAAAGAGCCGAAAGTATTGTTCAATTCTGCGTAGGCATTTTCAGCCGGTGCAGCGGTTTGTATGTTCAAGCTACCGCCAAAGGCACCTGCGCCATTAGTCGATGTACCTACTCCACGTTGGATCTGAATATTATCTACCGAAGAAGCAAAGTCGGGCATATTCACCCAAAAGGTACCCTGACTTTCGCTGTCGTTATATGGGATGCCGTTAATCGTAACGTTTAACCTGCTTGCATCACTTCCTCTGATTCTGATTCCAGTGTAGCCCACGCCCGCACCTGCATCTGAAGTAACTACAACACCCGGTGTATTGTTAAGGATAAATGGCAGATCTTGTCCAAAGTTGTTTTGTTCAATCTCAGCCTTGCCAATGTTCTTGAATGTAGTAGCTGACTTTTCGCCTGCTCTTGTAGCTCTAACGATTACTTCATCAGCCAGGAAGGTAGAAGGTAAGAGTTGTGCATCGAATGTTTGATCAGTTGTAAGGTTAAAGGACCTTTGAATACTTTTATAGCCAACAAAGCTAAATGTTAAAGCGTAGTTGCCGGCTTTTACATCGGTAAACCTGTAGGTTCCATCCGTGTTGGTAATTGTCGATTTGCCGTTAAGCTTAACTGTTGCACCCGGGAGCGCTGTTGAAGATTGATCGGAAACCTTACCCGACACGGAGAATTGAGCTAGTGTAACCAGCGGTAGCATAAACACAGCGAAAACTGTGATCATCAATTTTTTCATTGTTTTTTGTTAAGTAAAACCACTGTAAGTAAGGGGCACTTACAGCCCAGTTAAACTCCATAACCTTGTCCCTACGCCGGCATTATCCGGATCAGGTTTCTATATCCTTTCGAATATAATGGGTATGTTCTCAGCCTGTTTTCGTGTTTTTTACAAAACAAGGCACCCCCTTTTTGATGCAGCAAATGTAGATAATTTTATTTAAAACTATCTACTGCCTTAATTGCATTGGAGAGGCGGTCGTCAATTCCGCCAATAACAGTATAATTTGCATTTAGTGCTTTCAATTCCTGATGCCAGATTTGCATGAAGTGTTCCCGCTTGTGCGGAAATTCTCTTAAAGGATCTTCTTGCCAGGGGAGATCAATATCCATCAAAAGATAAAGGTCATATTTATATTGCGGGAGTGCCTGCAGGACCATTTTAGGTGTTTCGCCAAAAACCTCATCACTCCATATTTTCACCGTGATGAAGGTCGTGTCGCAAAAGATCAGGTCCTGATCAGCGATTGCAAGAATGGAATCTTCCAGAGCAAGTTGGCCATGAAACATGTTTACTTCATCTTGGAGGGTGCAGGGTTCTTTTAATGCAGCACAATAATATCTGGCATATTCCGGAACCCAAAGCGTATGGTAATGCCTGGCAAGTTGCTGGGTAATGGTAGATTTTCCGGTACTCTCCGGACCTACAATAGCTATCTTTTTAATTTGCTTGCTCACGATAAGTTCTTCTCCAATCAAGGTAGCCAACACTCGCTATATAGACATAAAGCGCGTACATAAAGGCTGTTGCATATAAATCTTTTGACACATAGACACCCACATAAATGATGTCAACAAATATCCAGATCAGCCAGTTCTGCAAGACCTTCCGGGCTAAAAAGATCTGTGCGATCAGGCTACAGGCGGTACAAAAGCTGTCGACAAAAGGAAAGGAGGCATCTGTGTTTTTATGCAACAAAAATCCGAGAGCAGCAGTGAAAACGATGATGCCAACTATGGAGAGTACAATCTCCTTTTTTTTGATCATGCTCACCGGTCTTTCTGCTTGCTGGTTGTTTTTGTTTTTACTCCAAAAGTACCACCCGTAAAAGTTCATTGCAAGAAAGTAAACCTGTAGTCCCATGTCTGCATAAAGTTTCGACTCCAAAAAGATAAAGATGTAGATGACCACACTTACTATAGCAATTGGCCAGTTGTAAATGTTATTCTTTGCTGCAAGCCAGACACACAATATTCCTGTAAAAACGCCAAACCATTCGAGCAATCCAGTTTGAATAAAGAATTGCTGAAAGCTTTCATTTATGCTTTGAACCATATCTCAAATGTAATCAACAAGAACCTATTCGCAATAGCTGGCCTTTCATCACACTGGTTTTGTACCTCTATTTTTTAGGCACTGAGGTAAAACTAAGCGAAGTTTTAACACTAACATCTGTAGTGGCATTATTTCTTAGCACATATTCAAGCCTTACGCTAATGCTGCCGCCTTGTATATAGTTGTCAAGGAAACGTGAATTGTCTATATCTAAAACGAGGTCTGAGCCTATATTTGCCTGGACATCAGTTCTTGATGCTACCAGGATTTCTCCACTGCTACCGCTCGATATATAAAGGTTTACGGATTTAAACATTCCCAGACTAGCGCTGGTAGGGTTGTAGGCAGTCAGCTTTGCAGAAGCAATGCGAACATCCTTAATGTAGCTGGTGCCGTTTTGGTTTCCGAATACCTGGTCAATGCTGGTTGCTGATGATTTTGCAGAGGTGGTTGTATTTGCTTTGCCAGAGGCAGGAATAACCAGTGTTGCCGTATAGGGAAGCGTTGATTTTATGATGGACTGAACGGTTGCGCAGCCTGTGATGGCGATGGTGAATGCGATTAACAATGGAACTACTTTTCTCATAGGAGCAGTAATACAAATCTTGTTCCAATAGCGGGAAGCAATTAAGTTTAGGTCCAGGTTTAAAAGTTCTACCATTAATCTAAGCGCCTTTCTTAGTTTTTTAAAATATACCTGATTTGTAATGTTCAAAAGCGTAACTTTGCGTCCCGACAGAAGGGTCGGTGATCGGTACCAGAAGATCAGTACATTCTCACAGGCAATTCTGTTTTTAAATAGATTATTATATGCCAAAAGACACCTCCATACGCTCAGTATTAATTATCGGATCCGGACCCATCATTATTGGTCAGGCTTGTGAATTTGATTATGCTGGATCGCAAGCCGCATTATCGTTAAAGGATGAAGGAATTGAAGTATCCATTATAAATTCCAATCCTGCTACCATCATGACTGACAAGGTCATAGCAGATCATGTTTATCTAAGACCACTTACTGTAGACTCGATTGAGCAGATCTTAATTGAAAGAAAGATCGATGCTGTTTTACCCACTATGGGTGGTCAGACTGCTTTAAATCTTTGTAAAGAGGCAGAAGAACGCGGTGTTTGGGAAAAGTATGGAGTGAGAGTGATTGGCGTTGATGTAGCTGCTATTGAGAAGACAGAAAACAGGGAAGCATTTCGTCAGTTAATGATTGACATAGGTGTTGGTGTAGCCAACTCCAGGATTGCTAATTCATTCCTTGAAGGTAAAGAAGCAGCACAAGAGATCGGATACCCATTAGTCATCCGTCCATCTTACACCCTTGGTGGTTCAGGAGGTGGATTTGTACATAAGAAAGAAGAGTTTGATCATGCCCTGAAACGCGGGTTAGAAGCTTCACCAACCCACGAGGTATTGGTTGAGCAAGCGGTTTTAGGCTGGAAAGAATACGAACTGGAGTTGTTAAGAGACAGCAATGATAACGTTATCATCATTTGCTCTATTGAAAACTTTGACCCAATGGGTATCCATACAGGAGATTCGATAACAGTTGCTCCTGCAATGACACTGTCTGATCGTTGCTATCAGGATATGCGCAACCAGGCGATTAAAATGATGCGTGCTATTGGTAACTTCGCCGGCGGTTGTAATGTTCAGTTCTCCGTTAACCCGGATAACGATGAGATCATCGCCATTGAAATTAACCCCCGTGTTTCCCGTTCATCAGCGCTTGCAAGTAAAGCTACAGGATATCCAATTGCGAAAATAGCTTCTAAGCTAGCCATCGGTTATAACCTGGATGAGATAGAAAATCAGATCACCAAAACAACTTCTGCCTATTTCG
The DNA here is from genome assembly GCF_037719805.1 of Pedobacter sp. GTDB lineage: Bacteria > Bacteroidota > Bacteroidia > Sphingobacteriales > Sphingobacteriaceae > Pedobacter. The sequence continues at coordinate 576,268 of NZ_JBBJLZ010000001.1, forward strand.
AGCCTACAATTGATTATGTGATTGTAAAGGTGCCTAGATGGAACTTTGATAAATTTAAAGGCGCCAACATGGAACTTGGTTTGCAGATGAAATCTGTAGGTGAGGTAATGGCAATTGGGCGTAGTTTTATTGAAGCGCTACAGAAAGCTTGTCAGAGTTTAGAGATTGGCAGAGCTGGCCTTGGTGCTGATGGAAAACACAACAGGAGCATTGATGAAATTATGTACGGCCTGGAGCATGCAAGTTGGAATCGTTTGTTCTTAATTAAAGATGCTATGAGCATGGGTGTTCCTTTAGAGTCGATTCGTAAGGTAACCCGTATAGATAAATGGTTCTTGGCGCAAATTCAAGAGCTTGTAGGATTGGAAACTGAGCTTAAACGCTATTCATTAAATAATGTTCCAAAGGACTTCTTCTTTACCCTTAAACAAAAAGGGTATTCAGATATCCAGATTGCTTACATTTTAGGTAATGTAACGGAAGATGAGGTTTACGATCGCAGAAAAGCGTTGGGAATTAGCAGAGTTTATAAAATGGTAGACACTTGTGCGGCAGAGTTTGCAGCAAAGACGCCATATTACTATTCAACCTTTGAAGAAGAGAATGAGTCCATTCCTACGGATAACAAGAAAATAATCGTTTTAGGCTCTGGCCCTAATCGTATTGGTCAGGGTATTGAATTTGATTACTCTTGTGTTCACGGATTATTAGCTGCCAAGGAAACTGGTTTTGAGGCAATTATGATAAATTGTAATCCAGAGACTGTTTCTACAGATTTTAACATGGCAGATAAGTTATATTTCGAGCCGGTTTTCTGGGAACATGTTAGAGAGATTATAGAGCTTGAAAACCCTATTGGAGTTATTGTACAACTTGGCGGTCAGACTGCTTTGAAGATGGCTGAAAAGCTCCATGAAAGAGGAATCAAGATCATCGGTACGTCGTATAACGATATGGATGTTGCTGAAGACAGAGGTCGCTTCTCTGATCTGTTGAAGGAACTTGATATTCCATATCCAAAATACGGTGTAGCAGAAAACGCAGAAGAGGCGATTATTGTCGCTAAAGAAGTTGGCTATCCCGTGCTTGTCAGACCGAGTTATGTACTTGGCGGACAAGGAATGAGTATTGTAATTAATGATGAGGACCTGGAGAAAGCAGTTGTCAAATTGTTAGGGGATCTTCCTGGAAACAGGGTTTTAATTGATCATTTCTTAGACCGCGCAGAAGAGACTGAGTCTGATTCTATTTGTGATGGTGAAGATGTGCATATCGTTGGTTTAATGGAACATATTGAGCCGGCTGGGATTCACTCAGGCGATTCATTTGCAGTATTGCCTCCATTTAGTTTATCTGATCAGGTGATCGCTGATATGGAAGCGTATTCTAAAAAGATAGCAAGGGCCTTGAATGTAATTGGATTACTGAATATTCAATTTGCTGTTAAAGACGGAAAGGTGTATGTGATTGAGGCTAATCCAAGGGCTTCCAGAACGGTTCCTTTCATCGCCAAAGCATATGATGTTCCTTACATTAATATTGCTGCTAAAGTAATGTTAGGCGTAAACAAGCTTAAAGATTTCAATATCGTCAGAAAGCTGGAAGGTTATGCAATTAAAGAACCAGTATTCTCTTTTGATAAGTTCCCGGAAGTGACCAAAGAGTTAGGCCCTGAAATGAAATCTACAGGAGAGTCAATCAGGTTCATTAAAGATCTGGAAGATCCATACTTTAGGAAATTGTACAAAGACAAGTCGATGTATTTATCGAAATAGTTATTTGAAGTCCCGAAAGGGACTTTTTTATTTACTGTTTGGTCCAGATTCTTGTGTTGAGATCAAGCTCTGCTATGATGCCGTACATGAAACGGATGACCTCCAAATCTTCTTGTAGAAATTTGCCGTCCAGTAAACTTTTAAATACAGGCGGTTCAAAGTAGTCTTTGGAGAGAGGGAAAGCTATATTGACGTATGAGTTTGTAAAGGATACTGAAATCGTATCTTTAGTTTTGTTATTGAGTTGGCAAAGGCGTTCCATCATACTCGGAGTGAGGATGTATCTCGCTTCTATCTGGTCTGTTGAGTAGGTTACGAATGCCTCGCAGAAATCCGGGTCTTCGAGCTTAACCACCTCGCTGTTAGCGTTAGAAAATATTGGCAACTTTTCTGAGAACCACGCGCCGATAGCTGAGCCCATATCTTTCGGGCGGACCACCGTCACTCCGTTAAAATGCTTGTTAAAGTCCGCACGGAAAACAAATCCCTTTAGAATAGTATGCCAATGCTCTTGTCTTCCATTCTTCGTCTGCGTAACGGTTTTGTATTCCGCATGTACTTCAGAGAAGGAAAATCGTGTTTTGCCAGCGGTTCCCTCAACCTGGTCCTGGCTTTTATACCGGTCAGGCTCTTGTGTAAAGAGCTGAGAATTGATAAAACTACTTTCAGAAAGTCCAGTATCATATTGCAACTCCATGCTATTATCAATGGACTTGAGCGCTGCAGCAATTACCTGGTGTTTAAACTGGTGTCGGTATTCATCAAATATGTCCGTGGCCTTACTCAGGAAGTACATTCCTGTAATAAACAATATTCCTCCAGCAACGCCGAAGTAGATCAAAAGGGCTTCCAAAAGGTATCCCAACCCAACCATGCCAATGCCGCCTAAGATTAAAGCATAACACTTGATTCTTTGACTCGAAACTTCCTTACGTACAATTTCTAAGGCTGCCAGGGTGTTTTGAAGCGAGGCGTTCAAGACTGCTTCTTCCATTAGCTATTGAAAAGATCTTTAGCGCTTACATTCTTACGTTCTTCTTCAGTGTTAGAGAGTACAGCTACAGGCTGGTAGTTTAAAATACCAGCAACTACACTACCAGGAAACATCATGATCGCGTCGTTGTACGCTGTTACCGAAGAATTGTAGGATCTCCTTGCTGCAGCGATTTGCTCCTCACTCTCTGTCCAGGTACTTTGAAGGTTGATGAAGTTTTGATTGGCTTTCAATTCCGGATAGCTCTCGACCGTAAGCATAAGACTGCTTACTTTAGAGCTTACCTGTTTGTCTAATTCAAGTTTTTCCTGGGTAGTCAAATTGCCTGCGGATGCCTGACTCCTCAGCTCAACAATCTTGGATAGCGTAGCGGATTCATGCTGCATATATTGTTTAACGGTTTCAATCAAATTAGGTAGCAGGTCAAAACGTTTCTTTAGCATCACATCAATGCTCGAGAAAGCGTTTGCCACCTGATTTTTCTTTCCAATCAGCGAGTTGTATAAGGCTATTCCAAAAATAAATATTAAGCCTAAGAAGATAAAAGCGATAATCATGATTAACGTGTTTAATAAATGGTTAATGCGAATATATTTGAAATTTAAGAAATCTACGAATGTACATGCTAATTTATCATAAAAAAGCCCTGTTTTAGAAAAAACAGGGCATCAATCAATATTTTGGGAGGATGGGCCTCTATTTTAATTACAATATCACAACTCCTTTTGCTTCGAATGCAAGTTCTTTTTTCGGTTCAGTAATCTTCGCTACCTCTGCTGCGGTTTGATGTGCATCTTCAGCATAATGGCGCAACGTCTCTGCTGATATTACTTGTTTCTTTGCAATGCCATCGAGAGCTACTTTCTTTCCAACGATATCCATTGGCATGAAGAACCCATAGTCTTTAAATGTCACACGGATATTTTCTCCGGCTGGCATTTTCAATGTCATCCAGCAACCTTTTTTCTTACAGACCTCTACTACCTCACCTGTAATCTGCAGATCGGCAGTCTTCTTGTCACCCATTGCGGCTTCCATCTTTGCAACCGGAACTTTCTTTCCTGGCTTAACACCTTCACCAAAGCTGCTCAAACTGACCGGCTTCGACTCTTGAGCGAACGCACCATAGGCAATAAAACATAATGCAAAACTCAGTATCAGGGCTCTTAAATTCATGACTTATATTTTAGGTCTTTTCAACAGATTACTATTATAAAGTTATCTAAATTTCTAATACTTAGGAATAACTAACACAAAAAAAATCCTCGCCATCTTACGATAACGAGGATAATCATCCCTATTGTTTGTTGTTAACCATAAAGGTTAGCAACAGTAACAGTATTACAATCAACAGGCCATACTTAATATTGGCATTATAACAATGTTAATGCACAGATAAACAGTGTATTGTAGTTAATCTGCCTTGAGCACCAATTTTTAAATTGGGGAGAATATTCCTCTTAGCGAGTAATATCGTTGCGTTTGCGCCTTGATTTATCCAAATAATACTGTAAATACATCATCTATTTTATTTACATCTTTGATCTCAATATTGAACTTTTGTCTGGATAAGCCTTTCATATTATAGGTGGATATAAAGATTCTTTCAAAGCCTAGTTTTTCTGCCTCCAGTATTCGTTGCTCTATCCTGTTGACGGCCCGGATTTCACCTGAAAGGCCAACCTCCGCAGCAAAACACGTTTTTGACGATATGAATATATCCTCATGTGAAGAGACAACTGCCGCCATAATAGCAAGATCTATTGCTGGATCCTCCACCTTTATTCCACCTGCGATATTCAAAAATACGTCTCTGGTGCTCAGCTTAAAACCACAGCGTTTCTCTAAGACAGCTAGCAGCATATTCATTCGCTTCGTATCAAATCCATTTGCAGACCTCTGAGGAGTGCCATAAGCTGCAGTGCTCACTAATGCCTGTGTTTCGATCAACATCGGCCTGGCGCCTTCTAAAGTTGCAGATATTGCGATGCCGCTAAGCTCTTCTTCGCGCTGTGATAACAGGATCTCCGAAGGATTAGATACCTGTCGGAGTCCGGTGCCATCCATTGCATAAATTCCCAGTTCAGCAGCTGCCCCAAACCTGTTCTTTATTGACCTCAGGATCCGATACACGTGGTGCCTGTCGCCTTCAAACTGCAGCACGGTATCTACCATATGCTCTAGTATCTTTGGACCGGCGATCGTACCGTCTTTTGTAATATGTCCGATAAGAAATACAGGAGTATCTGTTTCTTTTGCAAATTTCAGCAACTCCGCAGCGCATTCCCTAATTTGTGAGACACTGCCTGGAGTAGATTCAATATTGGAGGAATGCAGGGTCTGAATGGAATCTACGACTACTAAATCAGGCTCCAATTCTTCCAGTTGCTTAAAAATGTTTTGAGTCGACGTTTCTGTAAGGATAAAACACTGCGCCTTTGGGTCTGTTGTTATCCGCTCTGCGCGCATTTTAATCTGATGCTCACTTTCCTCACCAGATATATAAAGGATCTTTTTTCCCTCAATGTTTAGCGCAAGTTGCAACATCAATGTTGATTTTCCGATCCCGGGTTCACCGCCGATTAAAATGACCGAGCCAGCAACGATCCCACCGCCCAGGACTCTATCCAGCTCCATATCTCCGGTATGCGTTCTTTCCTCTTTTGTAGAATGTATTTCTTCAATTTTGGATGGCTTGTTTACCCGTTGAGTAGTACCCGACGTTTTCCAGGAGGGTACCTTTGCATTTGTTTTTTCTATCAGTTCTTCAACCAATGTATTCCACTGGCCGCAAGAAGGACATTTACCCATCCACTTTGCAGATTCGTATCCGCAACTCTGACAGAAATACGCTGATTTACTTTTAGCCAATTATATAATATTTAAAGTTATGTATGAACGAATTTACCGTTAATTACAGTAGGAAACCCAATAAAAAAAGGCCTGATTTCTTACGAGATCAGGCCTAAAAGTAACGTTGTTATTTTATAATTTTATTTCTTCATCCTTAGATGAAAGAAAGTGAAACTCAGTTAGGTTGTAAGAAGATACGGCGCGTATCTTAACCCTTTGGCCAAACTTGAAGAACCATTTCCATTGTAAAGAAATTATTCCTTTTTTAATAAAAGCTTCAATGTAAGGATGTACACAAAGCGTAATGTTTTTTTCGTTTTGCTCCTGCAAAATATAGGTTAGGTTACTCTCGATTTCATCCATCAAGACAATGCTAGCCTTTATTTCTCCCGTACCATTACAGGTAGGGCATTTTTCACTTGTAACAATGTTCATTTCCGGCCTTACACGCTGTCTGGTAATTTGAACTAATCCAAATTTACTTGGTGGCAGTATAGTATGCTTCGCGCGGTCGAGCAACATCAGGTCTTTTAAGTAGTCAAACAAGATCTTGCGATTGACAGGCTTATGCATATCGATAAAATCAATAACCACAATACCACCCATATCACGCAACCTTAACTGTCTTGCAATTTCTTTTGCGGCCTCTCTGTTTACCTGAAGCGCATTTTCTTCCTGATTTTCCTTGCTGGCAGTCCTATTGCCACTATTTACGTCTACTACGTGCAAGGCTTCGGTATGTTCCACAACAAGATAAGCACCTCCAGCAAGATTAACTGTTTTTCCAAACGAGTTTTTGATCTGCTTTTCAATACTGAAATGCTCGAAAATATGTTCCTTATGCTTGTATAATTTCACAATCTTCTCCATCTCGGGAGAGATTTCATGAACATAGGAGCGAATGTCTTCAAAGAGATTGGGATCGTTTACATACACGTTTGTGAAATCCGTACTTAAGATATCACGAATTAGCGTTGATGTACGGTCCATTTCTCCCCATACACGTTTAGATGGTTCAGCTTCCGGTAATTTCTTTATGAAGTTTTCCCACTTTGCAACAGAATCTAGAAGATCTTTTTGCAGCTCGGCAACGCCTTTACCTTCAGAAACAGTTCTTATGATAACACCAAAGTTCTTAGGCTTAATACTTTCGATAATTTTCTTTAGACGATTTCGTTCGGTATTGCTCTTGATCTTTTTTGAAATGGAGATTACATTTGAGAAGGGAACTAAGACAACATAGCGACCTGCAATTGACAGGTCAGAGCTTAGCCTTGGACCTTTTGTTGAAATTGGCTCTTTGGCAATCTGAACCGGAAGCACTAGATTCTTGCTAACGATCTCAGAGATTTTACCAGCCTTATTAATGTCACCTTCTAATTTGAAATTATCTAATAAGGTGCCGTTAACAGTGCCATTACGCTTAATTTTTGTAAGCTTTATTAAAGACTGAACTTGTGGCCCAAGATCAAAATAATGCAAAAACGCATCTTTTTCATAACCAACATCTACGAAAGCAGCATTCAGTCCGGGCATAATTTTCTTTATGCGGCCTAAATAAATGTCGCCAACGGCGTAGTTATTATTGATCTGTTCCTTATGAAGTTCTACAAGTTGCTTGTCTTCAACTAAAGCTATGGTCACTCCCAGGGGAGAGGAATCTATAATTAGTTCTTTTACCAAAAGCTACAGAATTAAAGGCTTTACGCCTTATTAACACATGGACTAAAACGCAAAAATATGCAGCCAACAATTAAGGATACAAATCTTTATATCCTTAATTACTGAAACATACATTAAGAAAATCTATTTTTTCTTATGTCTATTTTTTCTAAGACGTTTCTTACGTTTGTGGGTAGCCATTTTATGTCTCTTTCTTTTTTTACCGCTTGGCATAACTTTGAGTTTTAAATATTTTTATTAATCTGTTTATTAACTTTTACTTTTCAGTTCAATGATCTTATCATCAATGAACTTCGACAATGTTGGGTTACCTGCAAGCTTTTTGCTTTTAACATATGCGTCAATCGCTTCTGAATTCTTACCTAAACTTTCATAAGCCGTAGCAAGATAGAAATAGGCGTCAGGGGAGGGCTTGATTGCAATGATATCATTAAAACGAGTAATTGCCTTATCAAACTGACCTGACTTAATTGCAAATGTTCCCAGGCTCATGTTTGCCTTTAAATTTTTGGGATCTTTTTTAACTACATCCAGCAACATTGCTATACCTTGCATTGGCATGCCCATACCATTTACGATCGTGATACCGAGCCCTGTTTTAGCATCAATACTGGTAGAGTCCAATGCCAGTGCATTTTTATAGGAAGCGTTCGCCCGCTGTAGTAAAGCTGGAAGTAAGACGCTATCACGTGTATTGTCAAACGCTTTTACAAACTTATCTCCTGCAGCCAGCCAATCGGGTAACGTCTTTGCTTTCGTTGCCCGAATCTCCAGATATAAAGCACTGGGAAGATCTTGATCAACGGAATCCCACTTCTGTGAAAGTGCTTTGGCTGCGAAGCCTTTTTCACTTTCAGGCGCGGAATTGTACGCTTGTTCCAAACTAGTTATCTCGCTTGCTATATTAGCTCCAAGACTATTCTTGGCAGCAGTCGATACTTCTGCAAGATCTATTACCGCCGGCGTTTTATCAGCCATTTGCTCCCCGGCAGCAGGTCCTTTATTTGTCGTTTCATCTTTTGGTTTAACTAAACCTTTAATATCACGGCTAAACAAATAAAACATCAGGAGCATTACTGCTCCTATCGTTACTACTTGTTTTGAACGGATACTTTTTAGCATATTAACTAAGCTTCTACGCTGATTTTCTTAGTGTTGCTTTTTACTTTATCAACAAAAACCTTTGCTGGTTTGAAGCTTGGAACAAAATGCTCTGGGATAATTATTGCAGTGTTTTTAGAAATATTTCTAGCAGTCTTTTGTGCTCTCTTTTTAACAACAAAACTTCCAAATCCTCTTACATAAACATTCTCGCCACCGATCATGCTAGTTTTGATCACTTTGAAAAATGCTTCAACGGTTTCCTGTACATCTACTTTTTCAATTCCTGTTTTCGTTGATATTTCTGAAATGATATCTGCCTTGGTCATATATTACTTAATTTAATTTATTATGATTTACTATTATAACTGATTTGGGGTTGCAAAAGTATTGCTTTTTAATGAGATAGGAAAATAAAAGATCATTTATTTGTTCCAGCATGTATCAGTGAAATGCAAGTTTTTGAAAAAAAGAATTTTAGAACACTGTATTTTTGTCTCATGAGTTTTCAGCAAGAAATTATTGCATGGTATACAATAAACAAGCGTTCACTTCCCTGGCGAAATACAAGAGATTCTTACGTGATATGGTTATCAGAAATCATCCTTCAACAAACCCGCGTAGAGCAGGGCTTACCTTACTTTCATGCCTTTCATGATGCCTATCCAACGGTTGCCGATTTCGCTAATGCCAGTGAGACAGAGATATTAAAGCGTTGGCAGGGATTAGGCTACTATTCCCGAGGGAGGAACATGTTATTTACAGCCAAACAGGTTCTTGAATTATATCATGGAGTTTTCCCCAGCAGCTATAGTGCGCTGATTTTATTAAAGGGCGTCGGTGATTATACAGCAGCTGCTATTTCGTCTTTTTCTGCAGATGAAGAAAAGGCTGTTTTGGACGGAAATGTGTTCAGGGTGCTGGCCCGTTTTTTTGGGATTGCTACCCCTATCAATAGTACAGCTGGTAAGAAGGAGTTTGGCTACCTCGCACAAGACTTGATTAAAGGTCAGATTCCCTCCCTTTACAACCAGGCGATTATGGAGTTTGGAGCTTTACTCTGCAAACCTAAAACTCCTTTATGCCCGGTTTGCCCCTTACAATTGGAATGTGTAGCAAGAAGCCAGGGATTGGTCAATCAGCTTCCGGTTAAGCTTAAAAATCTCGTTAAACGGAATCGGTACTTCAACTATTTTGTAGCAACAAATGAAGATAACATATTAGTTCGTAAACGGACTGAAGACGACATCTGGCAGGAGCTATTCGATTTTCCGCTTTTAGAAACTAAAACCCCGTATGAAAGGGAAGGCTCCGGCTTTCTGGACCAGGCAAAAATCATGTTTGGTAACGAGCTTAAACTCACGCATATTTCACACAAAAAGCATTTGCTTACACACCAAACTATATATGTTGATTTTTTTGCTTTAGATAATTATATAATTAACTTTAATCAGAATGCGACTGTAAAATGGCTTTCAAACACTGATTTTGAACAATTACCTCAGCCAAAGGTAATCGCTAATTTTATGGATTTTTATTCAACTAACCACTTATAAACTATATTTCATGTCAGGTATTAACAAGGTTATTTTAGTAGGCCATCTGGGCAAAGATCCAGAGGTTAGACATTTAGATGGAGGCGTAACGGTTGCCAGTTTTCCGCTGGCTACTTCAGAGACTTACAACAAGGACGGTAAAAGGGTAGAGCAAACGGAATGGCATAATATCGTCTTGTGGAGAGGGCTTGCGGAGGTCGCATCGAAGTACCTTCAAAAAGGCAAACTCGTTTACATCGAAGGGAAGCTCAGAACACGTTCATTCGAGGATAGAGAGAAAGTAAAAAAATATGTTACCGAAGTCGTTGCAGAAAACTTCACACTTTTAGGAAGAAAAAGTGATTTTGAGAACACGCCGGCAACTACGGATAGCAGCGTACCAAAAAGCGAAGGTGATTACCTGGATAGTGATACTTCCGGAGACCTGCCGTTTTAAACGAGAGAAGCTCATGTCAATTACCATGAGCTTCTTTCACTATATTTAAAACTGATTATTCAACCGTCACGGATTTCGCAAGGTTCCTGGGTTGATCTACATTACAGCCTCTCATTACCGCGATATGATAAGAAAGTAATTGTAGGGGTATGGTAGCTAAAAGTGGTAAAAACGCTTCGCTGGCGTCTGGGATTTCAATGCAGTAGTCAACCATCTTCCTGACCTCTGTATCACCTTCAGTAACAATTGCAAGGACTATACCTTTTCTAGCTTTTACTTCCTGAATATTGCTGATCACCTTTTCGTAGGATGAATTTTTCGTTGCAATCACTACTACCGGCATTTCTTCGTCGATCAAGGCGATTGGACCATGTTTCATCTCCGCAGCAGGATAACCTTCTGCATGGATATAAGAGATTTCTTTTAGCTTCAACGCACCTTCCAAGGCGACAGGAAACCCACTACCTCTACCTAAAAATAGACAGTTACGTGAGTCCTTGAATTTAGCTGCAATTTCTTTAATCAAAGCGTCAGATTGTAACGCTTTCTCTATCTTAGAAGGAATGTTGTCTAATTCGGTTAATAATTCAGTCAGCTTAGAGCTGGTTAATGTGCCTCTTTGCTGGGCCAAATGGAATGCAATCAACGTTAAAACAGTAACCTGAGCTGTAAATGCTTTTGTAGAAGCAACACCTATCTCGGGTCCAGCATGCGTGTACGCTCCTGCGTGTGTTATTCTTGGGATAGATGCCCCAACAACGTTACAAACCCCAAATATCGTGGCTCCTTTTTCTTTTGCCATTTCAATAGCGGCCATGGTATCTGCCGTTTCACCAGATTGAGATATCGCAATAACAACGTCTTTTTCTGTGATAATCGGATTCCGATACCTGAATTCAGAAGCATATTCCACCTCTACCGGTATCCGTGCATATTCTTCAATTAGGTATTCTCCTACCAGACCAGCGTGCCATGAAGTACCGCAGGCGACAATGATGATCCGGTCAACGTTTTTTAGTTTATCTGCATATTCGTTGATCCCACCTAATTGCACACGACCTTCATTAGGATAAATCCTGCCTCTTAGACAGTCGCGGACAGACCTAGGTTGCTCGTTAATCTCCTTAAGCATGAAATGTTCATAACCACCTTTTTCGAGCATCTCCAGCTTTAATTCCAGCTCTTGTATGTAAGGCGTTTGAACGACATTGTCCAGTCTTTTGATCAACAACTCGTCCCGTCTTAAAAACGCAATTTCATTATCATTTAAGTAGATTACGTTCTTCGTATATTCTACTATCGGTGTTGCGTCTGAGGCAATGAAATATTCACCTTCGCCAACTCCAATTACCATAGGGCTACCCTTTCTGGCTGCAATGAGCTGGTCAGGTTGATCTTCATCCATGACAACGATTGCATAAGCGCCATTTACTTCCTTTAGTGCAAGTCTCACTGCTTCCAGTAGATCATCAGGCTCACTTTTGTAGATCTCTTCGATCAAATGTATTAGTACCTCAGTATCTGTATCGCTTTTAAATTCGTGGCCCCTTGAAACTAACTCTGCTTTAATAGTAGCGTAATTTTCAATGATTCCATTATGTATGATACTCAGTTTGCCATTGTCCGAAGTATGGGGATGAGAATTCCGATCTGAAGGCGCTCCGTGTGTTGCCCACCTGGTGTGCCCGATACCGACTGTGCCACTCAGGTTCTTGCCTTCTGCGAAAGCTTCCAGTTCAGAAACCTTACCTGCTTTTTTATAAATGTTTAGGTTACCCCTGTCAATAAGCGCAATCCCTGCACTGTCATAGCCTCTGTATTCAAGTCGCTTCAATCCCTTAATGATTAAAGGCCAGGCTTCTCTATGGCCTATATAGCCAACTATTCCACACATATATTATTGGTTATAAAAAATAAAATCCTCCGAAATTAAGAAATCTCGGAGGATATGAAAGTATTGTAGTAGATTAAATTTAGTTAACCTTGGTATAGTAGATGTTCAATTTAATCGCATTGTTACCAGAGCCAGGAGTTGTGGTATTGATTACCGATCTTCTCGCAGTAAGGATAGATGGAGTTAGATTAGCTTCATCAAATCCGGTAACAGATAAAAACGTTCCATAATCTTCTGTGTCGCCATCTATTAAATTCTGCAGGTAGCTTGTTAGCACAAACAAGTATCTCTTGTTTGTTGCATCATAAAACCCGTTAATCGCACGATCTGGACCTACGTATTTAGGATTGTTGCTATTTTGAGGATTAGAGTAATCTATAAGATTTAAACGGTTTCCAGCGATATCGTTTCTATAGAGAATCAATTTTCTGGCAGGAGCATAAGGCAGCGCATCTGTACCATTAGCAACATTTACCACAAGCTCTGCACGATTAATCACAATTCGGGATGCAGGGTTACCAGCTTTTACAGAGTTTACAAAAGCAGTAAGATCAGGGAATGAGATTTTATTTCTCAACCCGGCGAGACCCTGCAGGTAAGTAACATTATAAGGCGTAGCAGGATTAGGCGTATTTAGCTGCGTCTCCACAGGAGTGCCGGTATAATCATGTTTGATATTTGCAGCAACGGGTCCACTCTTGATAGCGATAGGAAAACTTACGCCCACCGTATCTTTATTGATCGAGTTGGTGACGTCTTTTTTATAATAAAGCTGCAAGTTCGCATTCGTTCCAGCAAAATCTACAAGAATGATCCCACCTTTACCACTGGTAGTCGCTTTGTCAACACTTATTCTTAACCCTTTAAAGGCTGCTGCAAACCTTGAGTTCCGAGACCGGGTTACTGAATCAAGTGAAAGAATGCGACTTTGGATAAAGCTATTGTCTAATCTTATTCTAATTTCAGGAACGATAAACCGCGAAGTATCCGGCTTTCCGGTAACTATATCGGTCACCCTTACCGGCGTATTGGGCATTATCTTAGCGGTAAACGAACCGACAACCGGGGTTTCCACAGCAAATTCTCTATTGCTTTGAAAATTGGTCTGTAGGGCTATATCGTCTTTAAGTTGATGTACTTTAAAGCTGTAAACGGAAGTTGCAGTATCACCATAAAATTCATTTATTATTGTCCCAGTAGCCGGATCAGTTATTCTGCTGTAAGGAAGCACCAGTACTGCTGAATCTATGATCGGGTTTGATCCGAAGCTGTATCCGTTAGAAGGCAGGGAAACCGCAAATGCAAGACTTGCTTCAGTAGTTCCAAAGGTCGGGTCTCCGTTTAGGTAGCCCAGCGGTTGTCTGCTTAGTGCTACGGTACTTGTCGCATCATCTTTAATAGTAATAGACTTTACAGCAACGGTACTATTTAGTGTGCCTTTAATGGCAAGGCTTGGGTCAAGTTCAAAACCAATTGTATTTGCGTCTTTACAAGACGACAAAAGAAAAAGACCTATCAACAGGGTCAATAAGTCTAGTTTTATAAATTTCATATTTTAGTACCTGAGTTTTATGCTATTGAAACCAATTCTTCAGTCGAGATTTCTTCATATAAATTGTAGAAGTTCTCGAAATTATCGGTTAAATTAAAAGCTAAAGTTGGCTTATTAGAATCTTTAACAAATTTTAACACATCAGGACTCAGTTTTTCATCGGCTAACACCACTGCATCAGAGTACGTTATGGCTCCGATATGCAATGCATTACAGTCTGCTTTTTCGAATACTTTCGTATCCTCAACAGTCATTGAATTCATCACTGCTTTTTTATAAAGATCAGTATTCATTGTTTCTGTAAAGCAGTCTTCATATACAGAATATACAACTTTGGAGTTTTTGAAAGTAGGATCGTTTTTGTAAGTAGTTTTGATGTAAGCAGGCACTAACGAAGTCATCCAGCCATGACAGTGAACGATATCTGGCGACCAGCCTAATTTTTTAACAGTTTCCAATGCGCCTTTGCAAAAGAAAATGGTTCTTTCATCATTATCTGCGTAAAATTTATTGTCTTTGTCTCTGAAAACATGCTTGCGCTGAAAATAGTCTTCGTTGTCTAAGAAATAAACCTGCATACGGGCAGCAGGGATAGAAGCAACTTTAATAATTAGTGGATTGTCATTATCATCGATAACGATGTTCATCCCTGAAAGACGAATCACCTCATGCAGCCTGTTCCTTCTCTCGTTAATGTTACCAAATCTGGGCATAAGAATACGGATCTCAAATCCTTTATCCTGCATTGCCTGCGGTAACTGACGGGTAATTTCTGAAATCTTTGTGAGTTCAAGGAAAGGCGACATCTCGTGTGTAACAATCAGTAGCTTCGTTTTTGCCATCTCCATATTCGTAAATAAAAATTTATGTTAAAGAAAAGATTATCAAGGGGCAAAGGTAAGCAAAATAATAACATGTTTCAATATAAATGCGCAAGATGTTTTGTTGGGAATGTAGAAATAACCAACTTTACCGACTCGAAATTTTATAAGCTGGTTTGAAAGTTATAAATACCATTGCGGCCTTAAAGTCGCTGCTCCGTCCAATCAAATTGGCGAAACAGAAAATAGCTTTAGTACCAACTATGGGTGCTTTGCACAAAGGTCACGTCTCTCTAATCGAAGTAGCTCAGCAGCATGCCGAGCTTGTCGTTTGCAGCATCTTTGTAAACCCTACTCAGTTTACAGATCCCAAAGACCTTGAGAAATATCCACGGCCTCTTGAACACGATATCCAGATGCTGAAAGATGCCGGCTGTAACGTTGTGTTTATGCCTTCAGTTCAAGAGATGTATCCCGAGAAGGAGGATTGGCATATCGATTTAGGACCAGCAGAATTTTTGCTGGAAGGAGAGTTTAGAAGAGGTCACTATCAGGGTGTCACTCAGATTGTGAAAAAGCTTTTCGATGC
Source organism: Pedobacter sp. (assembly GCF_037719805.1). GTDB lineage: Bacteria > Bacteroidota > Bacteroidia > Sphingobacteriales > Sphingobacteriaceae > Pedobacter. Next base: position 591,522 of record NZ_JBBJLZ010000001.1, read on the forward strand.
TGTGGATCCTGATGTTGCCTTGTTCGGACAGAAAGACTTTCAACAGGTGCTGATGATCCGCAATATGATCGCTCATTTCGACATGCCGGTACAGCTTATTTCATGTCCCATTATCCGTGAAGCCGACGGGCTGGCTATGAGTTCCAGAAACATTCATTTGACTGCAGAAGACAGAGCACATTCCCTGGTTTTGAATGCTGCTTTAGCTTACGTAAAAGATAACTTTCAAAGCGGATCGATTTCTAACCTGGTTGCACATGCAAAAGAAATGATCAACGAAATCCCTGGTGTGGAGTTGGATTATTTCACTGTTGCGAATGGTGAGACACTCCAACCAGCGGGCGACAAAAGCCAAACTAATCTAATTGCACTTGTGGCCGCTAAAGTTGGTCAGACCCGTCTGATTGATAATATGCTACTTTTTTAATTAACTTTGCAGTATGATTATCGAGATATTAAAATCGAAAATACACCGCGTTAAAGTAACACAGGCGGAGCTTAACTATGTAGGTAGCATTACCATTGATGAGGATCTAATGGATGCTGCACAGATTATCGCCAATGAGAAGGTTCAGATTGTGAACAACAACAATGGTGAACGCTTTGAGACTTATGTAATTAAAGGCGAACGGGGTACAGGAACGGTATGCTTAAACGGTGCTACTGCCCGCAAAGTACAGGTGGGTGACATCCTGATTATTATGTCTTTCGGCTCACTGCCAATAGATGAAGCTAAGCTCTTCCATCCAATTCTGGTCTTTCCTGATGATAACAATCATCTGCTAAAATAAACAGCCCTTTCCCTAAAAAATTTACTATGCAACCATAGTAAATTTGCTTCTGATTCTTTAGATTTGAGACAACCTATCACTTAATCGATATAGATGCTATTTCAATTTACTGAAGAACAACTGATGATCCAGCAGGCTGCAAGAGATTTTGCAAAGTATGAACTTATGCCGGGAGTTATAGAAAGAGACGAGCATCAGAAATTTCCTGTGGAACAAGTGAAAAAACTTGGAGAAATGGGTTTTCTAGGCATGATGGTTTCTGAAAAATATAACGGTAGCGGAATGGATGTAATGTCTTACGTGCTTGTTATGGAAGAGCTGTCTAAAATTGATGCCTCCTCTTCGGTGGTTGTCTCAGTAAACAATTCTTTGGTATGTTTTGGCCTCGAGGCGTATGGCTCTGAGGCCCAGAAGGAGAAGTATCTAAAGCCTTTGGCTTCCGGAGAAAAGCTAGGGGCGTTTTGTTTGTCAGAACCTGAAGCAGGCTCAGACGCCACCTCACAACAAACTACGGCTGAAGATAAAGGGGATTATTATCTGCTTAACGGCACCAAAAACTGGATTACAAATGGCAGCACCGCTTCTACTTATCTGGTTATTGCGCAGACGGATAGGTCTTTGAAACATAAAGGTATCAATGCGTTTATTGTGGAAAAAGGCATGGAGGGCTTCACTATCGGACCTAAAGAAAATAAGATGGGTATCCGTGGCTCAGATACACATTCGCTAATGTTTAACGATGTGAAAGTACCTAAGGAAAACAGGATAGGTGCAAATGGCTTTGGTTTTACCTTTGCAATGAAAACGCTTGAAGGGGGTAGAATAGGTATTGCAGCTCAAGCCCTCGGCATAGCTGCAGGGGCTTATGAATTGGCACTTGCTTACTCTCAACAACGGAAATCTTTTGGCAAAGCGATATCGGATCACCAGGCGATAGCCTTCAAGCTGGCAGATATGGCAACGACCATAGAGGCTGCTCGTTTATTAGTCTACAAAGCGGCCTGGCTTAAAGATCAGGGTTTGCCTTATACGCTTGAAGGTTCAATGGCCAAGCTCTACGCTTCTAAAGTTGCGATGGATGTGACCATTGAAGCCGTTCAAATCCACGGTGGCTATGGTTTTGTGAAAGAGTACCATGTTGAACGATTGATGCGTGATGCCAAAATCACCCAAATCTATGAAGGTACTTCTGAGATACAGAAACTCGTGATATCCCGAGAGATACTCAGGTAACTAGTCTTTACCTGATCCCAAGACCAAGCCGAATATTGCCTTTAGGACAGCAATAACGATAGCCAGCAGTGCTGAAGCCCAAAATCCTTCCGTACTGAAACCACTCATGATGTTAGCAACTAACATGATCATCAAGACTGTGATTACAAATGACATGAGACCCAAGGTCAAAAAGTTGACAGGGAAGGTAAGCAACCTCAATATAAAGCCAATTGTAGCATTTGCTAATGCGATCAAGAGCGCCGCGATAATCGCAGTTCCGTACCCATCTACAGCTACACCTGGAACAAATCGGGCCCCAAGAAATACAGCCAGTCCCATCAATAAAATTTCAATAATCAGTCTCATAATGTTAATTTAGTGGCATGCTCAAAAATATCAATACGCTTGTACTTTCACTTTTAACAGCATCTTTTCTTGGATGTTCATCATCAAATAGCAAGCCACTTTCCATCCTCTTTTCAAATGATAGCACTGCAATTGTTATTACGGAGATTGATAGACCAGGGCTTTTAAAATTGCAACTACTTAATCCGCAGGATAGCGTTTTTAGCGAGCTTATCTCTGTACTTCAAACCCCCTCAGAGAAGGACACCACTATTCGCGAAGAACTTGTCGCAGGGAACTATTTGGTTACGGATACGTCAATTGTTTTCACACCAGTTCAGCCCTTTGTCAAGGGGCGCGAGTATTTGGTCATTACACACATAAATACGAAGTTTGGAGATGCAGAACAAGTTGCAAAGGGGCAGCTTAGTCTGGGAGTTAAGCCCATTCAAAAATCATTGATTAGGTAATTAAGCATAATTTTCAAGAATCTGAAGGACCAGGTGTTGCACTAACAGTGGACTCACAGGTATATCAGTGCGTATTCGTTGGGAAAACGACCCCTTTTGCCCAAGGAGTGTGCACTGATATACCTAGGAGTTCCCTAGTTGTGCAAACCGAACCGCCGTTAAATTGCGATGATTGTTGGCCTTAATTTAAGTATAAACCTCTGGATTTACACACTCTGGTAAGCGTTCACCCTTTAATCCTGCAAGAATGTTTTGTATAGAAAGATTGGCCATAGCCGTTCTTGTCTCTATGGTAGCAGACCCGATATGAGGCAGCACTACTGCGTTCTTCATGCTTAGAAGAGGATTGTCCTTGTGCATAGGCTCCGGATCAGTTACATCTAAGCCGGCACCTCCAATAATTCCCTGTTCAAGTGCTGCTGTAAGATCACTTTCATTATGGAGTCCACCCCTGGCAGTATTAATAAAAAGTGCAGTTCGTTTCATTTTTTCAAATGCACTCTTATCAAAGAGACCTTTATTCTCGTCATTCAGATTGGCATGTACACTAATCACATCACTTTTCTGAAGCAATTCTTCCCAGCTTACATACTTCGCATCCAATTGGCTTTCGGCTTCTTCATTTTTGCTTCTGTTATGATAAATAATTGACATGTCAAATGCACCTTTAGCACTTTTCGCTAAGTCAAAACCTATTCTGCCTAATCCAAATATTCCAAGGGTTTTCCCTTTCAGGTCAAATCCTAAATTTTTGAAAGGATCCAGGAAGTTCCAATTGCCCTTAGCAATTTCTTTGTGCCAAAAGATTGCTTTTCTAGCTACGTTTTGCATCAGCAAAAAAGCGATATCAGACGTGGCTTTACTCAAAACATTAGGCGTATTACCGATTGGTATTTTAAATTCACTGGCTTTAGCGATGTCAATGTGGTCAAAACCAACACTATTTGTCGCTACAACTTTTAAGTGGTTGCATTCTTCAAAGAAATGATCGTCGAGCTTTTGGCTGATACATAACAAGGCATCGCTTTGCTTACAGTTCTCAATCAATTCGTTGTCGGTCATTACACGGTTCTCTTCCCATTCTGTAACGGTATGCCCTTCTTGGATAAGGACGTTTTTAATTTCATCGGGGATCTGGCGGGTAATGAAGACATTCATAAATGATTTCTTTATAATCTTATAAGATTTCTTTAAGCGTATTGTTTAAGATTCTTGGAGTGATGGTCACATTTCCAGAAATAGCATATATAATTTTGTGTGACTTGTCGGCCAGAACCATCAAGGGTTGGTTTCCTGACTCATAAGCCTGATTGATAACTTCTGCATCAACGATGTGCCTTGTATTTACGATGGGATTTCTAATTAGTGCTTTAGCTGCATGCTCAGGTGTATGGTGCGTAATGGCTATGATTGCTAATTTATCTGGGTTATTATATTTGGACAATACCTCATTTACTTCTGCATAGGCGTCTGCCTGAGAACCGCTATAACATCCATCACACCAAAAGATCAGTAATACGGCCTTGCCTTCGAGGGTTTTTAGGTCCAACTTCTTGGCCAGTGGCTTGAGCTCAAGCCTAACTCCTTCCCTCAGCTTCAAACTCTTTGGTAGTCGCAGCTGCTTTGTGTTTGCATCCATTAAAACTTGTGCTTCGGGATCAATTTTGAAAATCGTCCTTTTGTATTCTCTGGCTTTATTCTGCGCCCAGCCCAAGGTATATAGGAAACTTTTCACTTTTGCTATTGCTTCAAGGGAATCAACGACATTGCCAGCCCTGTCGTAAATTTTTGGATCAGTAATCTTCACACCGCCCAGCATCTTCTGTAGTTCTGAACCATTTTTGATAGCGGTGCTTCTTACTGATACTACCTTTCGTCTCTCTTCTTCCTGGGCTAATAGTTGTGTGCTGATTAGTAAAAGAGCAATCAATGTAAAGCGTTTCATACTTGTTTTAGTCAATGGTTATATTTCAAGTATACAGCTATTAATCCAACCATTTTCTATTGTTAAGTGAAAGGCATCACAAGTATTTTGGCTAAGGCAAGGGGGCTTCGGTCTATATTGTGGTTTGAACAAATCCAAGATTAGTTAAAGGCAATTGCATGGTAAGTCCAATTTTCATTGGACTTGTATTGGACTTGCTCACTCTTCAACCCAATCTGAACCCATTTCCCTCAGTAGGATTGAAATACTAATGCGTGCTTACGTTTTTAAATTCAAATATTTATTCTTATATTTGCAGCATAATAGTGGGCAAGAGGGGGCAGATGTCCCCTCTTTTCTGTTATTTGCGAATCGGTTATGCAGATAGAAAAAAGAGTCATAGAGTTGATTGAAGAGAAGATCTCGGATAGACCTGAGCTTTTTTTGGTAGAAGTAAGAATGCTGCCAAATAACAAGCTCATTATTCATGTTGATGGCGATGAAGGAATAAATATTCAGGATTGTGCCGCGATTAGCAGACATGTTGGTTTTCATTTGGAGGAAGAAAATACAATTGACAGAGCCTATAATTTGGAAGTTTCATCTCCAGGAGTAGGAGAGCCGCTAAAACTGAAAAGGCAATACGACAAGAACGTTGGTCGTGAGGTTGGTATAAAGCTTTCGAACGGGGAAGTCAAAGAAGGAAAATTAATTTCAGTTACTGATCAGGGAATTTTGATAGAAGCTAAAGTTAAGGAGAAGGGCAAAAAAGTGCAGTTGGTAGAAACCAACATAGACTTTAGTGATATAACAGAAACAAAGGTTTTAATTTCATTTAAATAAAAATGAGCAATATTAATTTAATCGATTCATTTCAGGAGTTTAAAGACTTCAAGAACATCGACCGTCCGACGGTGATTAGTGTATTGGAAGAAGTTTTTCGTAGCATGCTGCGTAAGAAATATGGCACCGATGAGAATTGTGACGTAATTGTAAATCCGGATAACGGGGATTTGGAAATCTGGCGTACAAGGAAAGTTATGGAAGATGGTTTTTCTGAGGATGATGATCTTGAAATTGAATTGGCAGAAGTAAAACAATTGGATGCGGATATGGAAGTTGGTGACGACTATATTGAGCAGATCACATTGGAAAGCTTCGGTAGAAGAGCGATTTTAGCTGCTCGTCAAACATTGGTTTCTAAAGTTCTTGAGCTCGAAAAAGATGAGATCTTCAAAAAATATAAAGATAGAGTTGGTGAAATTGTAACTGGTGAAGTTTATCAGGTATGGAAGAAAGAAACACTTGTTCTTGATGATGAAGGCAATGAGTTGATGATGCCTAAAAATGAGCAAATTCCGGCCGACTATTTCAAAAAAGGAGATTCAGTTCGTGCGGTGATTTTGAAAGTGGATATGGTTAACAGTACACCTAAAATCATTATTTCGAGGATAGCACCAGAATTTTTACAACGTCTGTTCGAAATTGAGGTTCCTGAGATCTTTGATGGTTTGATCACGATCAAGAAAATTGTTCGCGAACCTGGAGAGAGAGCTAAAGTTGCTGTTGAATCGTACGATGACAGGATTGATCCGGTAGGTGCCTGTGTGGGGATGAAAGGTTCACGTATCCATGGTATTGTAAGAGAACTTAAAAATGAAAATATAGATGTGATTAATTTCACAAACAATGTTTCCTTATATATTACAAGGGCGCTTAGTCCTGCAAAAATCACGTCCATCAAATTAGATGATGAAACAAAGCATGCTGCGGTTTATTTGAAGCCAGATCAGGTTTCTTTGGCTATTGGTCGTGGTGGACATAACATTAAACTGGCAGGTAAATTGACGGGATATGAAATCGACGTTTACCGTGAAGCTGGAGAAGAAGACGAGGATGTTGACATTGAGGAGTTCTCAGATGAAATAGATAGCTGGATCATCGATGAGCTTAAAGCCATAGGTTGTGACACTGCTAAAAGTGTGTTGGCACTATCTATAGATGAGCTTGTTAAACGTACCGACTTAGAAGAAGAAACAATAAAAGAGGTAATGAGTATTTTAAAATCAGAGTTTGAATAACGCAAAATCTGGCTGTTTATACATAGAATAAACAAGAATAAACGTTACTTTTGTATAAGAATTAAAGAAAAATAGGATAATCAATGTCAGACGACAAACCAATAATTTTATTCAAAGCAGTTAAGGAACTTAACGTAGGGATTGCTACGGCCGTTGACTTTCTGGGAAAGAAAGGCTTTTCTGTTGAGAATAAACCCACTACCAAGCTCTCTCGCGACATGTATGATGCGCTTTTGAAGGAGTTTCAAGGTGACAAAATTGTGAAAGAGGAAGCTAATCAGATTGTTATTGGTAAGATACGTCGTGATGAGCCAGAAGTAACTGAGAAAGTTGCGGAAGCACCTAGAAAAACTATAGAATTTGAGAATGAAGGCATCTTAATCAAGAACCTGAATTCTTACAGTCCCCCTGTTGAGAAGGCAAAAGAGGAAGCGCCTGTGAAACCGGCGGCACCTGCACCAACTCCTGTTCCAGCTGTTGAACCTGAGGCTCCAAAGGCTGATGAGGGTTCTTTGCCTGGTGTTAAAATTGTTGGAAAGATCAATTTAGATGATCTGCATTCTAAATCTCGCCCTTCTAAAAAAGAAGAAACTGTTGAGGCGGCACCTACTGCGCCGGAAGTTAAAGCTCCAGAAGTTAAAGCTCCTGAACCAGAAGTCATAAAAGAAGAGAAACCTGTTGAAACTCCTGTTGCAGAAGTGAAACCAGAACCAGTTGTAGAAGCTAAGGTTGCAGAAGAGAAACAAATAGAAGAAAAACCAGTTGTGGCTCCTGTTGTTGAGACGGTAGTACCGACTCCACCTGTTGTGGTTGCACCGGTAGTACCAGCGCCTCCGGTAGTTGAGACACCAAAGGCGGATGACAATGAAGTAATTAAAGCAAGATCTGTAAAACTATCAGGGCCTAATATTATTGGCAAGATCACTTTGCCTGTTACACCTGATCGTAAGTCTTCACCTGTTGCTTCTTCGGGCGAAAGCGCTGAGGCAAAACGTAAGCGTAAGCGTAAGAAAACGCCAGGAGGACCGACTACCGGCCCTAGTACTGGTATTACTCCACAAGCAGCACAACCTGGACAAGCTACGCCTGCTAGACCTGCCGCTCCAACGTTTGGTAACAGACCAGATTTTAGAAATAATACAAATAATACGGCCAATAGGCCTAATTTCAGAAATACAAAACCAGGAGCACCAGGCGGTGGTCCGAAGGAAGAACCTACTGAAAAAGAAATACAGGATCAGATTAAAGCAACACTTGCACGTTTAAGTGGAGCTGGTAAGTCTGGTAAGTTTGCTCAGCGTGCTAAACTTCGTCGTGGCAAACGTGATGATGTAGCATTATCTGCTGAGGAAGCGGCAATGGAACAAGAGCTTCAATCTAAGGTATTAAGGGTGACGGAATTTGTTACGGCAAATGAGTTGGCTTCGATGATGGATGTACCAGTTACAAAAATTATTGGTACCTGTATGAGTCTTGGAATGTTCGTTTCCATCAATCAGCGTTTGGATGCAGAGACTTTGACAATTGTTGCTGATGAGTTTGGTTACGAAATACAATTCGTTAAACCGGATGATGAAAGCGATAGCGTAATTGAAGAAGAAGATGCTGAAGAAACGTTAGTATCAAGAGCACCGGTTGTAACGATCATGGGTCACGTCGATCATGGTAAGACATCATTACTGGATTATATTCGTAAAGCGAATGTGGTTGCTGGTGAAGCAGGGGGAATTACCCAGCACATTGGTGCCTATATGGTAACTACACCGACAGGTAAAAAAGTAACATTCCTGGATACTCCGGGTCACGAAGCGTTTACGGCGATGCGTGCACGTGGTGCCAAGGTTGCAGATATCGCGATCATTGTTATTGCTGCGGATGATGCGGTGATGCCACAAACTAAGGAGGCGATAGCCCATGCGCAAGCTGCTGGTGTCCCATTGGTGTTTGCCTTCACAAAAATTGATAAACCGGGTGCAAACTCAGAGAAAATACGTGAGCAACTGTCTGTTATGAACATCCTTGTAGAGGATTGGGGAGGTAACTTCCAGTCGCAAGAGATCTCTGGTAAAAGCGGTTTGAATGTAGATTTACTTTTAGAAAAAGTATTGTTAGAAGCAGAGTTGCTTGACTTAAAAGCGAATCCTTCGAAACGTGCTACAGGTAGTGTTATTGAGGCTACTTTGGATAAAGGTCGTGGTATTGTGACTACGGTTTTGGTACAAGCAGGTACGTTGAAAGTGGGTGATCCTATTTTGGTAGGTAGTTATAGCGGACGTGTTAAAGCGTTATTTAACGAACGTGGTCAGAAAGTAGATCAGGCTGGTCCTTCGGTACCGGTTCAAGTATTGGGTATGCAAGGAGCGCCTACGGCTGGTGACAGGTTCAACGCAATGGAGAACGAGGTTGAAGCAAGAGAGATCGCGAACAAGCGTTTACAATTAATGCGTGAACAGGGTCTTAGAACTCAGAAACACATTACGTTAGATGAGATTGGTCGTCGTTTAGCAATTGGTAACTTTAAAGAGCTTAACCTGATTGTTAAGGGTGATGTGGATGGGTCAATTGAGGCACTATCCGATTCATTATTGAAACTATCAACTCCAGAAATACAGATCAATGTGATCAGTAAAGCGGTTGGTCAGATCTCTGAGTCTGATGTATTGTTGGCGTCAGCTTCTGATGCGATCATCATCGGTTTCCAGGTTCGTCCTTCTCCAGGAGCGCGTAAGCTTGCTGAGGCTGAGCAAATCGATATCCGTCTTTATTCAATCATCTACGACGCGATCAATGAGATCAAAGCGGCGATGGAGGGTATGTTGGCTCCAGAGTTTGAAGAAAAGATTACGGCTAACGTTGAGATCAGAGATACCTTCAAAATCACGAAAGTGGGTACGATTGCAGGTTGTATGGTACTTGATGGAACGATTACACGTAACAGTAAGATCCGTATTGTTAGAGACGGGGTAGTAGTTTATACAGGTGAACTGGCTTCGTTGAAACGCTACAAAGATGATGTTAAAGAAGTATCAAGAGGTTACGAGTGTGGATTGAACATCCATAACTTTAACAATATTGAGGTTGGCGATATTGTTGAGGCTTACGAACAAGTAGAAGTAAAACGTAAGTTGTAAGTTGCAACTTCACACTATAATTTTTAAAGAGCTGTCTATTAGATGGCTCTTTTTATTTTACAAAACTTATATTCAATGAAAGTAATTAAAGTAGGCATCTTAATATCGTACGACTACGAGTATGCCAAGACATTATTGCCGTTGATTTATGACCATGTAGACGAAATATACTTCGCAGTTGATGTAGATAGGTTGACATGGGCAGGGGAGAAATTTGAGATCAAAGAAGAGTTTTGGAGTTGGGTAAGTGATTTTGACGTTTCAAACAAAATAACAATTTATCAGGATAAGTTCTATCAAGCAGACCTAACAGCAATGCAATGCGATACACGGGAGCGGAATTTACTGGGTAAGCAGATGGGGATTAGTGATTGGTATCTGCAAATTGATTCTGATGAATACTTTGTAGATTTTGCAGCATTTGTACAAAAGCTACTTGCGTATAATCCAAAAGGGCCTGTAAGTATAGATTGTAGAGTTGCAACACTATTTAAGAAAGTGGAAAATGGCTTTTTGATTATCTCGGAGTCTACTGAAAGCTTAAGCTTTGCAACAAACAATCCCGTTTATGATTTGGCAAGAGATAATGAATCTGGGAATGTTACTGAGGTTTGGGACGATTTGGTACTTCATCAAAGCTGGGCCCGTTCGCCAGAAGAGATTTATTTAAAGCTACGCAACTGGAGTCACAAAGATGACTTCAATACAGGCAGTTTTTATAAGCTCTGGAATGCCATTGATGAACATAATTCTTACGCCTTAAGAAACTTTCATCCGCTAACGAAGTCTGCGTGGCCCAAGCTTAGGTTTTTTAAAGGGACAATTGATGAAATTATTAGATCGGAGTCTCTTAAGCGTATCCATCTTTCAGACGAAATACCAGCAGTTAAAAAGTCAGTATTCTCCCGGGTGTGGAAGGAAATTAAAAGCAAATAGCCTTATCTAAAAGCGTTTAGAGCACTTTTTAATTTGAAAATAGCTAAGTTAATCACCTTAAATGGCCCGAATAAATTTCTACAACTTATTTTATAATCATCTACCATCTCCTGTGAGTAGGGTTTTATCAAACTTTCTTCAACGTAGCGTTGAGTCGACATATCAAAATGTGATAAGATTAACTGCTCCAAACTCTTTACTATTTTCTGCGCTTTGTAGTCCTTTGCGATCTTAAGTTTAGCATTAACGGAGAGTTTTTCTTTTGCAGATGGTGTTTTGTATAAATATCTAAGGGCGCCCGCTATTGCAGTTTTACTTCTCTTCACCACGATGCCACTCTCTTCATTATTCATGAGTTCAATTTGGGCGTTGTCTCTATCTTCCGTGCTAATGGTAACAACAGTCGTTCCGACTGTCATCGCTTCTGCTATCACCATTCCGAAGCTTTCTCCAATTTGACTGGCAGCCAAAAAAACGTCCATGGCTTTGTAGTAAATAAGCAGTGTCCTTAAATCTGCAGTGTTCTTAAGGATCACCAATTTGTTCGTGATTCCAAGGGAATTTGCATGAGCGATCATCTCTTCTGTTGCACCGACCAACAAAAATCTTGTGTCGGCTACCTTCGCCGCAAATTTAGCATAGCCAGTTAAGGTGATAAGATCAAACTTATTATTGTCAGGCCTGCCTATGCGCCCAACAATAAAATTGTCGTTCAGGTTATACTTTGATTTAAATTCCGTAACCTCCTGATCAGATGGGAGCAGCCTGTTAATGCTGTCGACATCAACCGGGTAAGGGAGTGCTTTTCGTTTAGTGATGAAGTTGACTGGTAGGTTTTTGTCTAACGCCATTCTTCTTACCAATATCATTTTAGATATATAAAGGTCATAGTCGATCAAGTCGTAGAGTGGCGAGGGCTCGTAGATTCCAAACACATTAGTTTGAATGACTAATCTGGGTTTATGATGCTGTAACAGCTGAAATAGCTCCGAATCTAATGCACCTCCACCATGCCAGTGGATCACATCTGTTTGTTGGATGAGTGTAGTTAATTCACCAAAATTGCCGTTCAACACCACTACTTCAATACCCATATCTCTAAGTAATTGAACTCGCTCTCCTCCTTTAAGTAAACTAACAACAATAACGTCGAAGTATTCTTTGTCAATGTATTTCGCAAAAAGCTGCAGTGCATATTCTGTTCCGCCTAACCCAAGCTGGTTTACAATTTCCAGTATCTTTATCTTTCCCATTTGATTTCTTACAGACTAACGCCTAGTTCCTTGAATATTGGTTCCCAAAAGTTCAGGTGTCTATCCCAAGCATGGCAGCCAAATGGCATTGCCCCCTTAGTCAGGCCCAATGCATCACTTGGATTATTTTCGAAAGCAAAGTAAACAGCTGTTTTGAAGTTTGGTATCTTGAGGCGATTTTTATGTCTATTAACTTCAATGCTCCAAAAGACGTCTTCTGCAAACTGGTATTCTTCACGCCCGTTATAAAGGTCTATCATCTTTTCCTCTTGTTTGCATATTGCGTAAAACCTGGAGACTTTTCGTAAAGAAAATCCCCCATTCCCCACGCGGTTTTCAAACTGAATATCTGTTGGGAGATAAGTGCCCGGTTGCGTAATGTTGAGTTTCGTATGAACGTGACGTAGTATATAATTCTTGTATTTTTTTATAAAATCTGGAAATCCGGCGTATCTTAACCAAGGAGCTCCAATATAATCATACCCTTGACTGCACCAATGTGTTAGTTCGTCCTTGAAGACAAAGGCATCTGGTTGATAGATTAACAGATATTCATGGTCAAGAAAAAGTTCGTAAAATGAAGAATGCAACATCAGTCTGTTGTATCCTGTAATATTGGCAAAATATTCATTATCCAGGCTGATCACTTCTGGAAAAGTCATGCTATAGTGATCAAGTGAAAGCTCGTTTGGTTTTATTACAACTATCCGATGGTTGCCTAACATTTTGAAGCACTGCTGGATGGCTAGTTCCTCCAGATGGTTAATCTGTGACTTATATACTGGGATAACGATAACAGGCGATTTTTTCATTTTAAAATTTACTTAATGCTTTATGATATACTTTTATTGTCTCGCTTGCTGTTTTCTCCCAAGTGAAATTTTGTGTCTGAAGATGGCCCTTTTCTTGATATTCTGCTCTTAAATCGCCATTATTCCAGATCTCGGAAACCTTTTGTCGCAAATCAGCATGGTCATTCAGTTCAAAGTAAATACCTGCATCACCTGCTATCTCAGGGAAGGAGCTGTTATTTGTTAAAATTACAGGACAACCTGCAGACATCGCTTCTAAGATAGGTATGCCAAAGCCTTCATATTCTGAAGGAAAAACAAAGCACCTCGCGTTCTCATAATAGGCTTTAAGCTCCGAGTCCTTAAAGTTTTGCTGGATTATACGTGAGGAAATGCCAAACTCTTCAAACAGAGATAATTCTCCTTCATCAAATTCATTACCCCCTGCACAAACTAGGTGTAGATCATTAAATTGGTGAAACAACTGCGAAATTGCTGTTATAAAGAAAGTGAAATTCTTATAAAGGGATCTGTTACCTACGAATAAGATATAGTGACTTGGTAGTCCAATTGGGACAGCTACGGAATCACTGAATTGATGCGCCAGATGCACCACGTCAATCTTGTCTTCTGAAATCTCGGGATATATGCTTAGGATGTCGTTCTTGGTATTCTCAGAAACTGCGATTATCCGCTTTGCCTCAAAGATGAGTTGTTTTTTATTGTGCATTGTGTCAGGATCATCTTCAAAATATTGAGGGTATAGTTCATGGATCATGTCATGTACCGTAAGGACGAACGGTTTTTGTTTCAAGTGTAACAAAAAGTACGGATCGTAATAAGTAGGCACGAATAAATCAAAGGACTGTTGTTGCAGCAATTTAATTGAATGCTCTTTATTTTTCTTTTTCAGTTTCCGCGGAAGAAAGGCTCGAAATAGCGTACCGTACCTTATAAGGAACTTGTTTTTATTCTGATAGCTAGTCGGGTAAAAACTACTGTTAAGGTAATATATATTATCTGTGTATAGTACTGGAAAGTGGAGATCTATATCTTCTTCCTCTTTAAATCGAACACATAGCTCTGTAAAATACCTGGATATTCCACCGAATTCTTGTGTCGTGAAGATTTGAGGATCAATAAGTAGTCTCATCATTGCGATTTTTTTTCGGGATAAAGAGTAATAGTATTTTCATAAACACTTTAAGAATTTCCCATCCCAACGGACGTTCTTTAATTCGCAAAAATTGCTTAACGCGGCGTTGTTTAAAGAGTGATATTTTTGCATAGTCTGATAGGAATGCAGGGAAATGTTTTTGTAATACAACATCACGTTCTGCATACATCATTACATAATTGTTTGGGTCTGAAGAGAGCCCGGTGCCATCATACAAGCTAACTATAATGGGCAGATGTTTATACGTTATATTGGCCTTGCAGACCGAATAGATCAAGAACTCCCAATCTGATACGATTTTGAACTCTTCATTATAGTAGAATATACTGGTAAAGAGCTCTTTTTTGATAAAACTAGCTTGATGCGGTAGATTCTCCGTAAAAAAGAAGTTAAAGGTTAGTACATCAGGCGAAGTGATTTTTCTTGTTTTTGTGCGCTCCTGAAAAAGGATGTCTCCAAAATATAAGTCTTTACTTCCGTCAATTTCATAATTCACCTGTTGTAGTACGTTATTGTCGTTTAAAGTGTCGCCACTATTTAAGAAAAGAATATATGCACCGGTAGCCATCTTTATGCCCTTGTTCATCGCATGATAAATACCGTTGTCAGCTTCGCTTATGTATTTAATTCGATCTGCATATTTGATTAATACTTCTTGACTACCATCATTGCTACCGCCGTCAATAATTAGAAATTCATAATCCCCAAAGCTTTGATTAATTACACTTTGAACGGTCTTCTCTAAACCCTTTTTGTCGTTGTAATTAACGGTAACTATTGAAAATTTATTAGTCATTTCGTTTAGTGGTCTTCTCTCTGGTAAGGGGCTTTAAAAAATGCTAATTTATCGAAAATAGCACAAACGAACGCATCTGGATTTTTCCATGATTATGGTTATTCAATATGTACTTTTGCGAAGCTACTTTTCAGTAGTTGTTATATAGTATGAAGAAAGTTGCAATCATTGTCCAGCGGTATGGTATTGAGATAAATGGCGGTGCTGAATATCATGCAATGATATTGGCGGAGCAATTAAATACCGTCTACGACATAGATGTGCTCAGCACTTGCGCGCAAGACTATCATACTTGGGCAAATGAATATCCGGAAGGAAGTTCTGTTGTAAATGGTGTTAAAGTACACCGTTTTACGGTAAATCATATGCGGAGTAAAAGCAAAGTTCATTCATTGCTTAAAAAGCTTAATAAGCGGACGCTCTTACAGCAGGGATTGAGACGCCTTGGGATCTTAGAGAAAGTGGAGAGATTATTATCTATACCCGATAACTTTAAAGAACTGGGTGATGAATGGTCGAAACAACAAGGACCATTTGCACCGGGATTGATCAACTATCTACAGGAAAATGAATACAAATACGATGCACTTATCTTCTTTACTTATCTGTATTATCCTACGTTCTTTGGCTTAAGAATAGCTCCTCATAAATCAATTTTGATCCCGACTGCCCATGATGAACCTGCCCTTACGCTACCCGTTTTTCAGGAGTTTTTTCAGCTACCCAAGGCAATACTTTACAATACTAGCGCAGAGCAGAGACTGATACATGAACGCTTTAATAACAGCAGAATTTATAATGATGTTGTGGGAATAGGCATTTCTCCTTCCAATGCCGATACTCATATTGATCCGATAAAAGTTTTGAAGTCGGATGCACCATACTTTATCTACATAGGCAGGATAGACCCAGGGAAAGGTAGCGACGTCATGCTTTCACATTTCATAAAATATCAAGCAGATGTTAATAAGGAGATCAAGCTGGTTTTAATTGGAAAATCTTCTATGCAGATTCCTCAGAACAAGGATATTATACACCTTGGATTTGTAGCGGAAGATCTGAAACTTGCGATGCTTCAAGATGCAAAGGCGCTTATTGTGCCATCAGAACATGAGAGCCTATCGCTGGTAACTTTAGAGAGCCTTGCGAATGGGGTTCCGGTCATTGTGAATGGTGCGAGTGAAGTTTTGGTTAACCATGTAGAACAAAGTAACGCTGGCCGTATATTTTACGATTATAACTCTTTTTCGGAAGCGTTGACTTACTTTTTAGAGGAAAATAATAAGCTAGGTTCTATTTCTGAGCTAGCCAAAGCATATGTAATTACTAATTACAGTTGGAAAGCCGTTCTGGAAAAGTTTACTAAAGCAATAGATTATGTATCAAGATAATTTCTGCAGCGTTTCGCGATAGACCTGTAGGTAAGCGAGTGCACTTTTATTCCAATTGAATTGACTGGCATGCTCTATTATCATTTCTGTTCTATCATTATTGTTGAAATCATCCATTCCTTTTTTAAATGCAGAAACCATATCCTCTGAATTAAAGGAACTAAAATAGTATGCCGCAGTACCCCCTATTTCAGGCAGGGATGTAGCAGTTGATAGAAAGACCGGTTTACCAAATCTCATGGCTTCAATTGGAGGAATACCAAATCCTTCTGCGATAGAAGGAAAAAGAAAAGCCGTACAGTGTTGATAATACCAATATTTATCATCCTCTGAAGTTGCTCCAAGGACTTTAATCCTGTCTGCTACGCCCAGTGCTTGCGCTTCAGCCATTATTTTATTTATATAGATTGGATCTGGCTTGCCAGCAAGTAGCAGCTCATAATCATTGTTCTCTAACAGTGGGATTAATACATGAAAATTCTTCTTAGGATTGACAGTGCCTAAAGCGAAAAGAAAAGGTTTATCTGGAATGTAGCTTGGTTTGGTGCTTAAAGACAATATTGGCTCCGCACAACCATTGTAAATAACAGTAATAGGTTTAGTTCCAACATTCAAGTGCTGCAAAATCTCTGATTTTGTAAAGTTTGATATTGCAACGATGTGATCGCATAAGTCAATATTTCTTTGATGCTTGCGTAAATATTTGCTAACCTTTGCAGGTGATTTTTCTTCATGTAAGAAGTTTAAATCATGAATGGTTAACACCCGCTTTATCTTCCTGCTTTTTGGAATGTATCTGGAGAGTTGATACGTTGTATGCCAAATGTCAATGTCATCGATTCGTGGGAATATAAACTTCTGCAAACTATTCTGATTAATAAACTTATCGCCGGTCTCAAAATGTTGCTGAAGAGAGGGATTTAAGTAGAAAGATAGCTCATCTGTCTGGCCTTTGAGGCGTTTTAATGCAGTGCCTAGTTGTCGACAATATTCAAATAAGCCGGTATGGCTGTATTTCATTCTTTCACAATCCAGGGCAATTCTCATCTTGTCGGTTTATGTTTAGTCAATAAAAGACTGCATGTCAATCAACTTCCTATATAGGCCATTTTTTTGCAGCAGTTCTGCATGTGTTCCAACCTCTATTATTTGTCCTTTGTCGATCACTAAAATCTTATCGACGTGCTTGATAGTGCTTAATCGATGGGCGATGATCACGGATGTTCTGTTTTCCATTAATCTGTTTAATGCATCCTGTACTAATTTCTCGGATTCTGTATCCAGTGCAGAAGTCGCCTCATCCAGTAGCATGATCGGAGGATTAGCCAACACTGCTCTTGCTATGCTTATTCTTTGTTTCTGACCACCTGAAAGTTTATTTCCTCTATCTCCAATACTGGTATCATAACCGTTTTCAGTATTAAGGATAAACTCATGCGCATTAGCTATTTTGGCAGCGGCAACAACTTCTTCGTAAGTGGCATCAGGTTTTGCGAAGGCAATATTATTAAAAATAGTATCATTGAATAGGATGGATTCCTGTCCTACATTTCCCATTAGTCTCCTCAGGCTGTCTGCTGCGACATCAATTAAATTGTGATTGTCGATTAAGATTGCACCGGATTTAGGGTCATAAAACCTTGGAATGAGATCCATAATGGTACTTTTCCCGCCTCCGGAAGGCCCAACAAGCGCTACTTTTTCTCCTTTGTAAATCGTAAAATCAATATTACTTAATACCTCTCTTTCTCCGTAACTAAAGCTCACATTTTTAAATGTAAGTGTGTTATGGAATCCCCCAAGCTCAATTGCGTTCTCTTTATCCTGCATCTCTTGTTTAGTATCAATTAGATCTAATACGCGAACTCCAGCTGCTATACCGGAATGAATGGTACTAAAAGAGTCTGACAAGGCCTTAACTGGTTGCATAACTTGTGAAAATGTGGCTAGATATACTAAGAATTTAGCCGGCTCCAGGCTCCCTGTTTCGTTGCTTAAAATCATGGTTCCGCCATACAATACTATAAAAACGACGACCAACACGCCAAGACTTTGCGAGACTGGAGATGCGAGTTGCTGACGGCGGGCCATTTTTTTACCCAGATTAGAATAGAAAACGTTTTCCTGATGGAACTTGTCTTTAATTCTTTGTGTTGCATTGAAAGCTTTTATTATTCTTACACCGCCAAGTGCTTCATCTAAGAAGCCAATCATCTTAGCAAAACTTTCATGAGACTCTTTTGCTTGTTCTTTTAAACGCTTAACGATTTTACTAATAATAAATCCTGACACCGGAATAACCAGTAAGGCAAACAGCGTCAATTTAACTGAAATTGAAAGTAACACAGCGATCCAGAAAATCAATTGCAAAGGTTCTTTAAAGACGACCTGCAATGTGCTGGTGACCGTTCCCTGAACAATCTGAACATCGGAAGCAACTTTTGAGATAATATCCCCTTTCTTTTCGTTGCTAAAGTACCCAATGTGTAGATTCATTACGTTGTTAAAAACCGTCTTGCGAAGATTTAGCAACGTATGGACTCTTAGATCTTCCATAAAACGTTGCGACAGGTAGCGAAAGAGATTGGAGAGAAATACGGTTACTACGATGAATCCGCATACCAACTGGAGCGTATAGATCGTGCCTCTTGTACTGATTGACTGCTTGATAAAATTGCTGAACCTGGCAATAACGTCAAATGTGGAAGCTTTTTCCAAGCTGGTTGGCGTGGCGCAAGCTTCCTTTCCAACCGAGAAGATGGTTTCAAGAAGTGGGCCTAACAACGTGAAAAGAAAAGTATTAAAAAATATAGCGAGGATAGTAACCAGTACGTATGGTATCGCGTATTTCTCTATGGGTTTAGCAAATGATAATAAACGGAAATATATTTTCATTAAAAAATTTGAAATTTATCAAAGGTACGGAATTACAATCACCTAATAGATTTGATAGTTAGGCACTGACTATCGGTACGTAAATCTATTGTCATTTAACAATTTTATAGTTCTTGTATTCGAAGAGCCGAAGACCTAGCTTCATTTCGATCCACTGCAGCAGTTTTTTTTTAATGCTTCTATTGATCTCTAATTTAGAAGGATCGATACTAAACTTCCAATTGGCTTTCTCAATTCGAGGAAGCATTACTGCTGGGGGACCTTCAGTAAACCTGGTAAGTTTGTCTGCGTTGCCATAATCAAAGGTTTCCGGCGTAGGCGAATATTCAGGAATAAAAGAGTCGTAACGATAGTACTGATTAAAATTATTCATTTTCAAGCTTATTCCTTGTGGCGGCTTTACCCATCCATAATGATAGATATAAGCATCAATTAGTTTAACTTTTATCTTACGGTTATCAATTCTGAAACCTTGGGCATCTTTGTAAGATCTGATTCCTGGTAGTCTTTTTAAGAGTCGGATCTCTCTACGGTACCACCGTCTAGATTCTGCCACAAAATCATAAGAGCCATAGAAGTGTTTGTATTTCAACAACAGGCCCTCAATGTTTGAATCATCTAAATTTTCCAGCATTTCATTTTTTATCAGGGGCAAGTATTTTTCATGAACACATTCATCCCCCTGGATGTAAAAAGCCCAGTCAATATTGTCTGAAATTGCATTAAAGGCAATGTCTGTTTGTTGTGCAAAGATGGTTCCACCTACCCTCAATTCGGTATCCCAAACTGTTTCAATGATTCTGATTTTCGACGAATTGATGCTTTTAATCAATTGCAATGTTTCATCTTCGGAATCTCCAACAGCGATCACGAACTCATCACATAGTGGCAATATGGAATTAATGGCTTCGACGATTGGGTAGTCATTTTTAACCGCATTTTTTATGAAAGAAAAACCCGCAATTTTCATGTAGTTTTGTTAAGAAGTAAGTTTTTCTGTTCTATTTTTTTAACAAATATAAAGTTATTGATGACATCGGCCGGGGAGTTATTAGATGAAATAAAGAAAGGAAATTTTTTATCCATAGCCCGTGCGTTAACTATCGTTGAAAACGAACTTACTCATAGCGATGAAATTTTGCGGTCACTAACTTTTACCAAGCCCGTAAAAGTTCTCGGGGTGACAGGTCCGCCAGGGGCCGGGAAAAGTACGCTGGTCAATGCGATGATAGGCCAGTTTCTTCTTGAAAATAAAAGCGTTGCTATCTTGGCAGTTGATCCGACATCACCCTTTAACCTGGGCTCGTTGCTAGGTGACAGAGTTCGGATGTCTTCCCATTTCAATCATCCAAACGTTTTTATCAGGTCGGTCGCGACAAGAGGATCTTTAGGAGGTCTGTCTGCAAAAATAATTGAAATGATTGATTTGCTCAAAGCCTCGGTTTTTGATTATATAATTATAGAAACTGTAGGAGTGGGACAATCTGAAGTCGAGATTGCAGGCCTAGCAGATAAAACGATAGTTCTTTTAGTTCCAGAATCCGGTGATGAAATCCAACATTTAAAGTCGGGGCTTATGGAGATAGCAGATGCATTTATTGTAAATAAGGCAGACAGGGAGGGCGCAGACACCTTTACAAATACTTTAATCAAAATGTTGCACGGACGCCCTGAACTTATACCTGTGTATAAGACGGTTGCTCATCAGGGTCTTGGGATAGAAGAGGTAACAGAATGGATAACAAATGTTGCCACTACGAACACCAAAAAAGCGCATTTATATGCGGATAAAGCTTTTAAATTGATTCAAGTAATAAGGATTAATGATATCTCGAAAGAAGATCTATTTAGGCGTATTGAAGAGCGCTATCTCGAACCTGAGTTTAATCTTTACGCTTTTGTGCAAGATTTTCTGGCTTCAATACGGAAGAGGTAAGCTGCTGGGTTTTCCAATGATCTTCCCGTTTATTGTAAAGGAAAAATTTCGATAGTTTGTATTTGAATTTCATTTTATTATTATACTCGGGGGGCAGTACTCTATGGAGGACATCCGGATTATCCAACAAACATTGCTGAACAGCATTTGTATATACAGTTGGGCCGGTCATATGGTGCACATTATGTGGGTGTTTATTTAACCTAATGTTCTCAAACATTAATTCAAGCGTTTTCTTTAAGAAAGGATGGCCTGCGGCATAAATTAGCGCCCATTGAATATAGCATGGGGAATTATTTTCTATTGATATTACAGCTACGTCATCGGGAAGAATCAGGTCCTTTAGTTTGCCGGGTATACTGCTGTCGATATCCAGATAAACGCCCCCCTTTATATTCAGAACTGCATATCTGAAAAAGTCGGCCTTAGCAGCACCAATTTGGATTTTATCGTAAAGTGCCAGAACTGATGAACTATATTCTGTTCTTAAAAATTGTCTGATTCTTTCATCATCATAAAACTCATAAGTAAATTCAGGATTGTTTTTTCTAAATCTGGAAATGTGCCATCTGGTGATCCATGGCAGGTTTTGGCTTTTAAAGGTTTGATGTATGATGTTGGGAATTGCCATATCTTAAGTTCTGCTAAAATAACTAAAATGGCTGGTAATTGTTCGTGTACCAAAAACAGGACTTGTGCGCTTAGAAAACATACATCGTTTTTAATTCTTTTTAGTTAAAAAAATTTTGCACTTTGTTGCCTTATTATAATCCAACAGATGTAAGATGCCAAATTCATCTAATTTCCGTTTTTAACTAAATTTGGAACGGTGTTTGTATATGTGTTGGAGAAAATAAAAATTTGTTTAATTTTGCAACACAAAAAAATTAGACAAGTGAAATTTGTTTAACCTTAAAAAAGAAAATTATGAATTATTCTACTTTAAAAAAGAGCTTAGCGGTTTCTTTTGTAGCATTGATGGGAGCAACGACTCTTGCAAGTGCTCAGGATTCCACTTCGACATCTTCATCTGCCAAGGTATTTGGTGGTAGAGGACAGTACAGAACTTGGTCGTTCGGTGTCAATGCGGGTGTTTTATCTCCGTTCATTGCAATCGGCGGTTCAAATGACTTCAGCAACTGGGATCCAACTTTGGGTTACGGTATCTCATTGAGAAAACAACTAGGTCATGCTTTTGGATTAGAAGGTAACATTTTCCGCGGAAAAGTTTCTGGAACTAACCAAGATGCTCCAAATGGTATCGTTAATGGTATCAGAGATTTCGAAACTGAAATCGGTTATTCTGCAGATTTAAGAGGTGTTGTTAACGTTGCA
Organism: Pedobacter sp.; assembly: GCF_037719805.1. Taxonomy (GTDB): domain Bacteria; phylum Bacteroidota; class Bacteroidia; order Sphingobacteriales; family Sphingobacteriaceae; genus Pedobacter. Next base: position 613,989 of record NZ_JBBJLZ010000001.1, read on the forward strand.
ACTGTTGATTTCTTACGTCGCAACAATTCAGTTAATTTCTTCGTTACTGCTGGTTACGGTTTGATCGCTTATGCACCACACCCTAACACTGCTACTGCTGCAACTGATTTCAAAGACAAAGCGGGTGATGAAGGTGATAACAAATACGTAAAAGAAGCTTACATCCCAGTTGGTGCTGGTATTAAATTCAAAGTTTCTGAGCGTGTTTCATTTAACTTAGGTTATACTATGCACTTCATCGATTCAGATAACTTTGATGGTGTTTATGCTAAAGCGACAACTAAAGATAAATTCTCTTACGGATATGCTGGTCTTGAATTCTCTTTGGGATCAAGTGCTAAACCGAACTTGGATTGGGTTAATCCTTTAGCTTTAATGTATGATGAATTGAAAGATCCTTCATTACGTCAAGAAGTTGAAGCATTGAAAAACCGTGTATCTAACGTTGAAAAATCTATCGAAGATTTGAAAAAAGATACTGATGGTGATGGTGTTTCTGATCAATTTGACAAATGCCCTGGGACTCCAGCAGGTACTGCAGTTGATGGTTCAGGATGTCCACTTCCAGTAGTAGCTCCAGTAGCTGCAGTTGGAACTGCAACAGGTTTCGAAACTATCCAATTTGAATTCAACTCATCAGTTTTAAAAACTGACGCTTATCCAACTTTAGATAAATTATCTTCAGTATTGCGTGAAAACGGTGGTAAAGTAGCTGTTAGCGGTTACGCTTCAAGCGAAGGTACTGCTGCATACAATGTGAAATTATCTAAAGACAGAGCAAATTCTGTTAAAACTTACTTAGTTAACTCTGGTGTTAATGCAAGTCAAGTTTCAACTAAAGGAATGGGTGAAGCTAATCCAATCGCTTCAAACGATACTGAAGAAGGTCGTATCCAAAACCGTCGCGTTGAGACTGCTAGAAACTAGAATTTTCTAAAACTATTTTTAAAAGAGGGCCCTTATCTGAGGGCCCTCTTTTTTATTTATACATTTGCAGACGTCATGACGTTATCTCTATAAAGCAATCTTAAAAATATGAATACAGTTATTAATACGAGCAGCGCACCGGCTCCAATAGGTCCGTATAGTCAGGCTGTCATTGCCAATGGATTTCTTTTTTTATCTGGTCAAGTCGCCATTAATCCAGAGAACGGCGAAGTGATTACCGCTTCTGTTTCCGAAGAAACCCACCAGGTAATGCGCAATATTAAAGCACTTTTGCTTGAAGCTGATTATGACTTTAAAGATGTAGTTAAGACCACCATTTTCCTCTCAGATATGAATTTGTTTGCAGAGGTCAATGAAGTTTATGGCTCCTACTTCGAAAGTAATTATCCGGCACGTGAAACTGTGGCGGTTAAAGGTCTGCCAAAAGCAGTTAATGTTGAGATCTCTCTGACAGCATATAAAGGATAGTTCTGAAAACGCCAGTTAAATATTTCTTAGCGGGAATTTTGTCATTTGCTATATGGGGTTTTTTCTCAATACCATTAAGAAACCTTAAGGCTTTCCCTTCCGAGGAGATTCTTTACTACCGGGTATTTGCTTCAGTAGTCTTATTATGGATAGCCATTTTGATTTTTCGGCGTAGATACATTCGCCAGGATATAGAATATTTATGTGGCATTGAATGGAAAGAACAAAGAATGATCCTATTAAAGATGTTGGCTGCCACCATTTTTCTGGTGTTAAATTGGTACACTTATATCTATGCGGTCAACAATGTAAGTCTGCAATCCGCCGCTTTTGCATATATGGTATGCCCCTTGCTCACTGCGTTTGGTGGTTTCATCCTGCTTAAGGAGAAGTTATCAGTATTTAAATTCGCCGCGCTCGGTATTGCTTTTATTAGCATTGTTCTGCAAGCAACCGGATCGTTAATCGAAGTGGCATGGTCCGTAGGCATTGCGTTCTTATATGCACTTTATTTGATTTTACAACGAACGATGCAGCACCTTGACAAGCTAAACGTTTTAGCCGTTCAAATTGCTATTGCAGTTATTCTTATGCTTCCTTTTTACATCACACGACATGGAGCAATTCCGTCGGAGAGTTGGTTTTGGACTAACATAATTGTAATTGCCTTAGTATTCACTATTATACCATTGTTCCTCAGTTTATATGCTTTAATTGGTATACCATCTTCTACCTTGGGAATTATCATATATGTCAATCCAATAATAGCCTTCACAGTGGCTATCCTTTATTTCAATGAAAAGATTGATCCGCACCGGGTGTTCTCTTATTCATTGCTGCTAATTTCTATTGTTATTTTTAATTGGCATCTGATAAGAGGTATATTTACTGCTAAACTAAAAAACGGATAACACGTGTTTGCTTCAACGCTAGATACAAATATTGAGTTTCTAAAAGGTGTTGGGCCAAAACGAGCTGAACTTTTACAAAAGGAGCTGCGAATCTTTACCTGTGAACAGTTGCTTTCTTACTATCCATTTAGATATATTGACCGCACCAAGTTTTATAAGATCAACGAGCTTAGCGAAGAACTTCCATACGTACAAATCTTAGGGAGAATTACTGCTAAAGAAGAAATTGGAGAAAAGCATAAGAAACGAATTGTTGCGAAGCTGAGCGATGAAACCGGTGTTATGGAATTGGTTTGGTTCCAGAGTCTGAAATGGGTGACTGATAACGTTATCAGTGGAAGAGTTTATATTATATTTGGAAAGCCTACGCTTTTCAATGGGAATTTTAGCATTTCTCATCCGGAAGTTGAAAGTTACCCAAGACCGGCTAATGTGGTGGGTAACCTGCATCTACAACCGGTGTACTCGACTACTGAGAAACTTAAAAGGTTTTTACTTGATAGTAGAGGGATACAGAAGCTACAGGCACTGGTTCTTGATCAATTCATATCCGACATTAAGGAAACACTTCCTCTCTATGTATTAAAGAATCTCAATCTTGCGGGCAGGAAACAAGCTGTTTTGAATATTCATTTTCCGCAAGATCTTAGCCTTTTAAAGAGCAGTGAATTAAGGTTGAAGTTTGAGGAGCTGTTCTATATTCAGCTTCTTATGTTACATGGAAAGAAACAGAGGGAATTAAGATTTAAAGGCCACTTATTTCCAGTGGTAGGTGAAAAAGTACACACTTTCTACAATGAATTGTTACCTTTTGAATTAACAAACGCTCAGAAGCGGGTAGTCAAGGAAATTCGACAGGATACGCAACGTGGGATTCAGATGAATAGATTAATCCAGGGTGATGTTGGGAGTGGTAAGACGGCTGTTGCGCTTTTAAGCATGCTGCTGACCAATGACAACGGATATCAGGCTTGTATGATGGCTCCTACCGAAATTCTGGCGCGTCAGCATTATGAATCTGTGGTAACCTTACTAAACTCCCGGCTATCGAATGTTGCTATACTGACCGGTAGTTCTACAAAAAAACAAAGGGTAAAGATTCATGAGGATCTTGAAAATGGCCACATAGATATACTCATCGGGACACATGCTCTTATTGAGGATAAGGTGGTTTTTAAGAATTTAGGAATGGTTGTTATTGATGAGCAACACAGATTTGGAGTGGAGCAGCGTGCGAAGCTTTGGCGGAAGAATATAATACCTCCACATATTCTGGTAATGACAGCTACGCCCATTCCAAGAACTCTGGCGATGACACTTTACGGCGATCTTGATATATCTATCATCGACGAACTTCCAGCAGGAAGGAAGCCTATTGAAACCAAACATTTAGTAGAAGGACAGCGGCTAAGGATGTTTGGGTTTATGAAGCAAGAAATTGCTAAAGGGCGACAAGTTTATGTTGTTTATCCTTTGATTAAAGAAAGTGAAAAGTTGGATTTGCTTCATCTTGAGGCAGGCATTGAACAAATGAGTTATCAATTTCCGTTGCCCGACTATCAGATCAGCATTGTACATGGAAAGATGAGCAACGCGGATAAGGATTATGAAATGCAAAGATTTGTAACTGGGAAAAGTCAGATTATGGTTGCAACAACTGTCATTGAAGTTGGGGTTAACGTTCCCAATGCTTCGGTAATGGTTATTGAAAACGCAGAACGCTTTGGCTTATCACAACTCCATCAGCTAAGGGGCAGGGTTGGACGTGGGGCGGAGCAATCCTTTTGTATTTTGATGTCAGGTAACAAGCTAGGCAAGGAAGGGAAATTGCGCTTAGAAACTATGGTTCGTACAAACAATGGCTTTGAAATTTCTGAAATTGATCTGCAACTCCGTGGTCCTGGTGATTTGTCCGGGACTCAACAGAGCGGAGTTCTTGAACTTAAGCTTGCAAATCTAGCAACCGATCAAGCTATCCTTCAAAAGGCAAGAGATGCCGTGATAGAAATTCTTGCTGAAGATCCGGGCCTGAGTGATCCAAAGAACAGCCTTCTTAAAACTTATCTTGCTAAGCGTTTAAGAGGCATTTCACTAGATAAAATCTCTTAGTTAATCTTCGTCACTTCCGGGTAAGGAACCAGAACCTGAATAAGCACCTTTTCTTATGATCGGTGTCTTCAAATATTTATAAAGCTCATCTAGATGAAGCAAACTGCCATTAGTTAGGTTACCCAGAAAAATGATAACAATGTTTTTCTGCACATCACGAATATAAATGTGCCTGAACCCATGCCACCAACCGGTATGGTATACAACCTTTCTATTCTTTTCACCATCAAATATTCTCCACCCGTAGCCATAGTTAAAATGCCCGTTTATAGCTTTATTATGACCTTTATATGCCGAGTCAAGACTTTGCTTTTTTAACAGCCTTCCATTTTTTAACGATTTATCGTAAAGTACCAGGTCATGTATAGTGCTATATACTCCTTTATCTCCAACAGGGCCATCTAAAAAGTTTTGTACCACTGAGTACCTCCATGTTCGGTCATGACCCACCACATCAACGGGAATTTTTGGATATACAGTCGTTGAATATACGTGGGTATGTTTCATCCCGGCAGGTTTAAAGATGTTTTCCATCATGTAATCTGCGTAGGTCTTGCCCGTTACTTTTTCTATAATTGCAGCAAGTACCATGAAGTTGGAGTTGTTGTAGTGAAATCTGGTATCTGGCTTTGCATATTTGTTAGGTTTATACTCAGCAATTAGATTCATCACATCAAGATTGCTCATTGGCTTTTTCTTGTCTTTCCAAATTCCATCAGTAAAATAGACATAATTCATCATGCCGCTTCTGTGCGTTAACAGCAGCTTTACATTAATTCCTTCGTATGGGAAATTAGGGTAGAACTTTTTCACATCATCCGTAAGCGATAATTTTCCTTTTTCTACAAGCTGCATAATTGCAGTCCCGGTAAATGTCTTTGTAACTGATGCAAGTTCGAATTCGGAATCAATTTTTAAACTGTCGCGATGAAGATAATCGGCCCAGCCTATTGCTTTTTCATAAAGGATTTTCCCATCTTTAGCAACCAGCATGTTGCCGTTGAAACCATACTTTTTGTGTAGGTTATATACAAAATCGGCAATCCACTTATCTCCTTTTGCAGGGTTGTAAGCGATCAGCAAGCTATCTGCTTTGTCGTCATCACGGGTTCTTTCGGTACTTGGTTCGGCTAGAGTTTGATTATTTTTAGCATCGGAAGAACAGCCAAAAAGTAACAAAGAGGCCATTGCAGCCACTAGGATGGTATTGCGGTATATCATTATAGGTAGGTAAATAAAGCCGGAAATTAAGGATATTAAGCCTTTTATGCAAAAAGGGTTTTAAACATTGTTCAAATACGAATCACATTGACATTCGAATTATTCAGTGTCTTAAATATCTTACACAAATCCAATACTTTAGAAAAGTAAAAACTTAAATTTGGGGCTGCAAATCATAAAGAGTATATATCCTGAATAACGATTAACCTATGAGCTTTAGAACAGAACACGATACAATGGGTGAAGTACAGGTTCCTTCCGATAAATATTGGGGAGCCCAAACTGAGCGATCGATAAATAATTTTAAAATTGGTCCGGAAGCTTCAATGCCGAAAGAAATTATTCATGCTTTTGGCTATTTGAAGAAAGCAGCAGCTTTGGCTAACACAGAGTTGGGCGTCCTGAGCTTTGAAAAAGCGAAATTGATTGCTGATGCCTGTGACGAGGTGATCGCTGGCAGCCTGGATGATCAATTCCCGCTTGTTATTTGGCAAACAGGCTCAGGTACTCAAAGTAATATGAATGCCAATGAAGTAATTGCAAACAGAGCGCATGTTCTTCAGGGTGGAGACCTTCATGATGACGAAAAGGTTCTGCATCCTAATGATGATGTTAATAAATCACAATCGTCGAATGATACCTATCCAACAGCAATGCACATTGCGGCATATAAACAAGCTATGGAGATAACGATTCCAGGTTTAGAAAAGCTTAAAGCTACATTGAGTAGAAAGGCGATTGAGTTTAATGATATCGTGAAAACGGGACGTACACATTTTATGGATGCTACTCCATTAACTTTAGGCCAGGAGTTTTCAGGATATGTTCAGCAAATTGAAAACAGTATAAGAGCGATTAAGAATGCTTTAGTGATGATAGCTGAGCTTGCGCTTGGAGGCACTGCCGTTGGTACCGGATTGAATACGCCTAAAGGATACGATGTATTAGTTGCTACAAAAATAGCAGAGCTAACTGGCTTGCCTTTCGTTACGGCTCCAAATAAATTTGAAGCACTGGCAGGACATGACGCTATGGTAGAGCTCTCTGGGGCGTATAGAAGAACTGCTGTTTCATTAATGAAAGTGGCAAACGATGTGAGAATGTTAAGTTCAGGACCACGATGCGGAATTGGAGAGATAATTATTCCAGATAACGAACCAGGATCTTCGATTATGCCAGACAAGGTAAATCCAACCCAGCCTGAAGCAATGACAATGGTTTGCGCACAGGTTATGGGTAATGATGTGACTGTTGGTATCGGCGGCAGCAACGGTCATTTTGAATTGAATGTCTTTAAGCCTGTTATCGCAGCGAATGTCTTACAATCCGGAAGATTAATCGGTGATGCCTGCGTTTCATTTAATGATAAATGCGCGGATGGAATCCTTCCGAACCTACCTGAGATTAAAAAACATTTGCAAAACTCATTAATGCTTGTCACTGCCTTAAACCCTCATGTGGGTTATGAAAATGCAGCTAAAATCGCTAAGAAAGCACATAAAGAAAATAGAACTCTTCGCGATGCTTCCATCGAACTTGGATTATTGACTGGCGAACAATTCGACGAATGGGTACGGCCAGAAGACATGGTAGGTAGCTTAAAGTAGTCAGAATGTTTAAAATTTTAGTTGGATGTATTCTTTTCCTGTGCTTTGTTGTTGGATGTACCCGATTGCCTGATATACAAGGCAAGGGCTCAGCAGCATTTCAAGGCGTTTGGAACCAAGACAGCGTTGACAACGAGAATAAGCTACTTACCTATACCAAGCATAATTTTAGAATTACTTGTGATTCGTTCTATGTTGATCTTATTACTCATTCCAAGGTAAACTACTATTCAGATTCTTGTTTCAACAATGGGCTATGGAAAGAATATGCCAAAGGTGTTTATGCGATACGAAATGACAGCTTGTTTTTGGTAGGTACCTATACTAAAGATAACTACAGGCAGAAGATATCCGGTTGCTATCAAATTGGACAATACATTAAGTCCTTCAAAATCTTAAAAATGGATGATGAAAAGATTGTAATGGAAAGTGGCGACAACCAGAGGATTATTAACCTTTTCTTAAAAGAAAGAATTACTTGTGTACCAAAGCCCTTATAAACGATTATGAAGAAATATAGTATAACATTACTGGTCTTAGCCATGCTTTGCCTACCATTCGGCGTGAATGCCTGGAGTATGATCGGGCACAGAATTATTGGACAAATTGCAGAAAATCACTTAAGCGGTAAAAGCAAAAAAGCAGTACTAGCTATTCTTGGTACGGAGAGTTTAGCCATGGCAAGTAACTGGGGCGACCTCATCAAGTCTGACTCCAAATATGATTCTTTGTACAACTGGCATTTTGTCAATTTACCAGCGGGACTTAGCCAGGAAAAAGTTTTTAGTTATTTAGAAACTGAGAAAGAGCCAAACGTTTACAATAAGTCATTGGAAATGATTCGGATATTGAAGGGCAAACAGAGTTCTCCAGATCAAAAGAAGTTCGCCCTGCGAATGTTGATTCATATGGTAGGGGATTTAAATCAACCTATGCATACCGCTCGTAAGGAAGATCTTGGAGGTAATAAAATTTATGTAACCTGGTTCGGAGAGAAATCAAACCTTCATCGAGTTTGGGATGATGAACTCATAGATTACCAGAAGTTAAGTTACACAGAATTTGCTGCCGCCATTGACTACCCAACCAAACAAGAACTGATATCCTGGAAAGCTAAATCGCTTAAAGAGTATGTTTACGGTTCTTATGATGTTTGTTCTAAAATTTATGAGACCACTAAACCCGAGGCTAAATTGAGTTACAAGTATAATTTTGATTATGTGGACACGCTTAATGATCAGTTGCTTAAAGGTGGAATTTGCCTGGCTAATATTTTGAATGATACCTTTAAATAATAGTATAAGTAAGGGATAATCATTAGCTGGTTATCCCTTACTTAAATTATTATACTCCAAACTCCTTGTCCAGGTATTCTGTTACTTTGCCAATTGCGTTATCAATAGTGTCGCTTAAGATCGTGATATAAGATCCCGGTTTAGCGGTAGCTATAATGTACCTGAAGCAGTCGTCGCCATTGTTATTGATGATCACTTCTTTTTCAGGATTAACCTGGTTAATTCCCGTTAGAAGAAGGTCAATTAATTCTTGACGGGTACGGCCGCGTAAATATTTTTCCTGGCAAATTATTATCCGATCAAACATCTGCGCAGCGATTTTTGCCGTCTCTATTATATCTTCATCTCTTCTGTCTCCGGTTCCTGATATTACCCCCACATGTTCGGTTGCTTGAATGGATTGTAAAAATCCCTTAATTCCATTGAAACCGTCCGGGTTATGTGCAAAGTCAACCAATACCCTAAAGTCCTTAAACTTGAATATGTTCATCCTTCCAGGAGTTTGAGCTGCTGAAGGAATAAAGGTTTCAAGTGACATTTTTATATCTTCAATTTTATAGCCCTGAAGAAAGGTAGCTAATGTTGCAGCTAGAACATTTTCGATCATAAAGTCAACCGTACCTCCAAAAGTTAAGGGAATGTGCGTTACTTTTTCAACTCTGATTTTCCATTCTCCTTTCTTGATGGTGATATATCCATTTTCGTAGATTGCCGCAATCCCACCTTTTTTCCCGTGGTCAACTATTAAAGGGTTGTTCTCATCCATGCTGAAGTAAGCAACATGACAATCGGCAGTTTTAGCGATTTTAACGCAGTACTTATTGTCTGCGTTCAATACTGCCCAGCCTGTGCGTTTAACAGCACCAATTACAACTGCCTTTACTTTGGTAAGGTCGTCAAGGGTATTGATATCGGATATGCCTAGGTGATCTTCCTGGATGTTTGTTACCACTCCAATATCGCAACTGTTAAATCCGAGTCCAGCACGTAAGATCCCGCCTCTAGCAGTTTCTAAAACGGCAAATTCTACAGTAGGGTCACGCAGTATAAATTCAGTACTAACAGGCCCTGTTGTATCGCCCTTCATAAGCTTTGTATTCTGAACATAGATTCCGTCTGAAGTAGTGAAACCTACTCGTGTACCGTTGCTTTTTACAATGTGTGCAATGAGTCTTGTGGTAGTTGTTTTTCCGTTCGTGCCCGTTACTGCAATGATGGGAATCCTGGCGGATTTACCCACCGGATATAACATGTCGATAACTGGTGCCGCCACATTTCGCGCCAAACCTTCACTTGGGGCAAGGTGCATTCTAAAACCTGGTGCTGCGTTTACTTCTAGCACTACACCTCCGTTTTCCGGCAGGGGCTGAGTCAGGTTTTCTGCCATGATGTCAATCCCACAAATGTCAAGACCGATTACTCTTGAAATCCGTTCTGCAATAAATACGTTCTGAGGATGGACAAGGTCTGTAACGTCAATAGATGTACCACCTGTACTTAGGTTTGCAGTTGATTTTAAGTAGACAATTTCGCCTTTCGATGGTACAGTTTCAAGAGTATAGGATATCTTTTCAAGAAGGTTTAATGTGTCCCGATCTACATTGATCTCAGTGAGTACGTTTTCGTGGCCATAGCCTCTCCTTGGATCTTCGTTTTCTTTGTCAATCAGTTCCTTGATTGTGTTTAGATTATTGCCAGTTACATGAGCTGGTACTCTTAATGCTGCAGCAACCATCTTATGGTCTATCACCAGAATTCTAAAATCGTATCCAGTAATAAATTTCTCGATTATGATCTTTCTGGAATAGTTTTTTGCATATTCAAAAGCTTCTTTGGCCGCTTCATCCGTCTTAACATTTATTGAGGCTCCTCTTCCATGATTGCCATCAAGTGGCTTAAAAACCAGAGGATAGCCTACTTTTCTGATTGCGTCGGGGAGGTCCTCAATTTCCGATATGGTAACGCCTTTAGCGACAGGGATGGCAGCATCCTGAAGTAGTCGTTTGGTTTCATCTTTATTTCCAGCGATGTCCACAGCAATACTGTTTGTGCGCTCTGTCATAGTTGCTCTGAAACGCACCTGGTTCTTACCGTAACCAAGCTGGACCAGGGAGCTTTTATTTAATCGGATCCATGGAATGTCTCTTGATATTGCTTCATCTACAATTGAACCCGTACTAGGGCCAAGCCTCTCCAATTCCCTTAACTCACGTAATTTTTGAATATCTGCTTCAAGATCATATTCCTGATTATTGATTAAGGCTTCTGCAATATCAACAGCTGATTGTGCAGCGAACAGCCCGGCCTTTTCCTCTGTGTAGCTGAATACAACATTATAAATGCCTTCTATTTTAGTTTGGCGGGTTCTTCCGAAACCAGTATCCATACCAGCTAGAGTTTGGATTTCTAAAGCAATGTGTTCTATCACGTGGCCCATCCAGGTTCCCTCGGTAACACGTGCAAAGAATCCCCCTGGTTCTCCCTTAGAGCAACGATGTGTTTGAAGTGAAGGAATTAGTTCTTCAATCCTTTCTCTGAAGCCTTCGATCGCATTCGTTGGTCTTTGCTCCAGATCCTCCAGGTCCAATCTCATTTGTATCAGTTTTTTCCGGTTTATAGACCATATGTTAGGCCCACGAAGTGCCTGGATATTTAATATTTTCATGGATAATTGTATGTTTTGATTATTGAAGCTTAGTCGTGTGAAAATTAGTCAATTTATAAGCCAACTTTTATGTAGTATGGCTAAATAGTTTATTCATCAGCGCGATCGCACCTCAATTTCTAAATCCGACTTTAAAAATCATAAAAAAACTAAATTATTTGCTTATTGACCATATCTTTGGCCCCAATCGGAAATGTAATCACTTGAAATGACTCCAAAAGGAAAATTAATTATTATAGGTGGCGCTATAAATACTGGAAGTTTTACTGAAACCCAGTTTGGCCTGCCTCAAAATATGAATTTTTTTGAAAGGGGCATTCTAAAGAAGATCACGACGGAATCCATTAGGAACACCGAGTCTCGATTTGAAATTGTTACTACTGCTTCGCTAATTCCTGAGAAAGTTGGAGAAGAATATATAAAAGCATTCGCTCAGCTCGATGTTCATGACGTGGGTGTTTTAACTATTAATAATAGAGAACAAGCTAACTCCGAAGAAAACTGTGCTCGTGCAAGGGCCGCCGATGTGATTATTTTTACCGGTGGTGATCAGCTCAGGCTATCTTCAATTTTTGGAGGGACAAAGTTTCATAGTGTCTTACTCGATAAGTACCAGAATGAGGAGATTGTGATTGCCGGCACTTCAGCAGGTGCTGCTGCGAGTTCAAAAAACATGATCTATCAGGGTAGTAGCAAAGATGCGCTTCTAAAAGGTGAAGTTAAAATTACCGGCGGACTAGGATTTATTGATGGTGTGATCGTAGATACACACTTTGTGCAAAGAGGTCGGATTGGACGATTGCTTTATGCTGCGGCTAGTAATCCAGGTATATTAGGAATCGGCTTGGGTGAAGATACCGGTTTATACATTTCTAACGGAAGTAGGATGGAGGCGATAGGTAGTGGTATGGTAATATTAGTTGATGGCAGGCATATGGCAGATACTAATCTCACTGATGTGGAAATGGGGCAACCCGTATCCATCAAAAATATGGTGGTACATGTGATGTGCGATGGCGATATATACGATCTTGTAGAGCATAGGTTAACAATTCACCATCCAAAAGTAATCTCAATAGATTAGTATGAAATTGATTATTCATGGTGGGTTTTTTAGTGAATCTGCTACCAATCAGGAAACCAAGCTAGCTAAACAAACCGCCTTATCTGAAATTGTTCAGATGGCTCACACTTATCTTCAAGATCATTCTGCTGTGGAAACGGTTGTTTATGCGATAACTCAACTCGAGAATAACGAGCTTTTTAATGCAGGTTTAGGGTCTCAGATACAAAGTGACGGCAAAGTGCGTTTATCTGCCTCGATAATGGATGGTTCAAGCCAACGATTTAGTGGCGTAATAAATATTGGGGATGTTAAGAATCCAATACAAATTTCAGAAAAGCTCTTAGCTTACGAAGATCGTGTATTAAGCGGATCAGGTGCTTTAGCTTTCGCCCGGGAACATGGGTACGAGTATTTTAACCCAATTACCCCTCAGCGAAAGAAAGAGTTCGAGGAGAAGTTAAATCAAGACCAAAGATCAGGAACTGTCGGTTGTGTAGTGCTGGATCGTCACGGCAATTTGGCAGCAGGTACTTCTACGGGAGGTAAAGGGTTTGAAATTCCTTGTCGTGTGAGTGATTCTGCCACGGTTGCAGGTAACTTTGCCAACTCCTATGCAGGAATTTCTTGTACTGGTGTCGGCGAAGATATTGTTAATGCTGCCCTTGCGGCTAAGATTGTGACAAGGGTTACTGATGGCTTTACCCTGAAAGATGCTTGTAAAAAATCTTTTACTGAAATGAAGGAATTTGATGGGTTCGCAGGAGTTATTGGTATTGCCAAGAATGGCGATACCTATTATCAGGATTCCCATCCTCACATGGTCTGGGCTCTATACGATAGTGAAATTAGAGTCTTCGGTTAAACCTATTTGTACTATCTTTATAGCATGAAGAACAGTTGGTTGACCATTATATTTGTGGGTGTTGCCACTCAGGCAATGACTCAAACCAGCCATTTTTTACCACAACAGGGAACATCAGATGCATCCATAAATATTGCCGTATCCAGTCATGAAGAAAATAACGGAAACACTTATTTTGGAGAAGCGGAAAAGAATGAGCGTAAGGGAGAGCTGAATGAGGCAGTAACGTTATTTGGTAAGGCAGCTTTTGAATACAATAGCTCAAAGCAATTAGATAGATACGGTTCTGCTTTACTCAGACTTAGCAATGTGCATTACCTTTTAGCGCACTATACAGAAGCAGAACAGGTGGTGCTAAATGTTGCGATCAAAAATTATTCGAAACTTGGCAGCAAAAGAGGACTTATTGAAAGCTACAGCCAATTGGGAAAGATATATTTAGCGTCCACAAAATATACCCAGTCCATGTGGTTTTACACACAGCAAGGAATTTTAGCTAAGCAGACTGGAAATGACAGAGCGTACATCGAGTCAGTAATTGGCATTGCAAACGTGAAAATAAAGAAGAAGGATTATGTTCTTGCGAGCGAAGACCTTACAAGAGCCGAGCATTTGGCAAATACCTCTAACTTAAATCAATATAGGTCGCAAATTAAAGAGGCCAGAGCACTGATTCTTGCTAGAAAGACCTCAAAAAACCAATCAAATAATTAATTCGCTAAGTTTACAGAAAAGAGACAGTAATAATACTGTCTCTTTTCTTTTATTTTTAAAATTGGTATCATATTAGTGCGTCATAAGAAAATGGATTTTAAATCAGTCAAAGAGATGTTGAGAAGAATATTATTGGTAACGTTTACCGCCGCTGTACTTGCATGTCATGCTTCACCAAAACCTCAGGCGATTGTGCAAGGGGTTGTCAATATCGTGCCTGATGCTAAACAGTCGCTTGTTTGCAAGGAGATAGTTACGCTGATAGAAAATTATAATTACAAAAAGATTAAAGTTACTGATTCGATATCATCAGTAGTTCTAGACAGGTATGTAAAGGACCTTGATCCATCAAGAAACTACTTTACTTCTGCAGATATAAAAGATTTTGAAAAGTATAGGTTTCAACTCGATGATGATTTCAGGAATGGTGACTTAAGTGCACCATTTTATATCTTCAATGTTTATCTTAAAAGATACAATGAGTGGATCGATTACGGTTTGGCACAAGTAAAAACCAAATTCGACTTTGCTGTGGATGACAACTATGTTTATGATCGCGAAAAAATGCCTTGGGCACCTTCTACGGCTGACCTAAACACCTTGTGGAAGAAACGCGTAAAGTATGAGCTTGTTAACTTAAAAATAGCAGGTAGTACTGATGCGAAAAATACGGAAGTGATTACCAAACGATATCAAAATTTGAAATCACAAGCATCAAAAATAAATAACCAGGATGTGTTTCAAAGTATAATGGATGCTTTTACAGAAAGTATAGATCCACATACAAATTATTTTAACCCTACAAATGCGCAAGCTTTTAGTGAAGATATGGCAAGATCTTTCGAGGGAATTGGTGCGCGTTTACAGTTGGAGAATGAAGTGCTTAAAATTGGTGAAATTATTCCTGGGGGACCTGCTTTTAAGACGAAATTATTAAATACTGGCGATAGAATTATTGGAGTGGCCCAAGGAAATGGTGAGTTTGAAGATATAACCGGATGGCGAATAGAGAATTCTGTCTCAAAAATTAAAGGCCCTAAGGGCACTACTGTCAGACTAAGAATAATCCCAGTAGGACAGGAGATGTCTGCTAAGCCGGTTGTTATTGCCTTAATTAGGGAAAAAATTATTATGGAGGACCAGTCTGCTAAGAAAAAGGTTGAGACTGTAAAATCTAACGGTATTACTTACAAAGTCGGCGTAATTACACTTCCTGCTTTCTACGCAGATTTTAATGGCGCTAAGCAAGGTGATAAAAATTATAAGAGTACTACACGTGACGTAAAATTACTGATTGATACCTTAAAGAATAAAGACAAAGTAGACGCTATTGTAATGGATTTGAGGTCGAATGGTGGTGGATCATTACTGGAGGCTATCAACTTAACAGGTCTTTTCATTGACAAAGGGCCAGTTGTACAAGTAAAAGATTTAAGAAATGATGTAGAGGTTAATGAAGATACTAATCCTGGGGTAGCATGGGATGGTCCATTTGGGGTGATGGTAGATAGACTTAGTGCTTCCGCTTCTGAGATTTTTGCTGGTGCAATTCAAGATTACGGAAGAGGAATTATACTTGGCACCCAGACGTATGGTAAGGGAACTGTTCAATCTTCAATAAAGATGGATGATCTTGTTAACCCTTCGATTTTACAACGATTAGCAGCGTTGGTAGGTAAAAATGGTTCCATGAGCAAACCAGCGGGTGACCAACCTCAGCTAGGTTTAATCAATCTTACCATGGCTAAATTCTACAGGGTTAATGGAAGCAGTACTCAACATAAAGGAGTAGTGCCAGACATTACTTTCCCATCTTTATATCCATTAGATAAAATTGGTGAGGATACAGAAAAATCTGCACTACCATGGGATACGGTAAACAAGTCAAATTTCGTTCCTGTTGCGGATCTAGGCACTACTAGAACTGAGTTGGTCAAACTTCATAACCAAAGAATGGCAAATTCGATTGACTATAAGACATTACAACAAGATCTCGCTGATCTTAAAAAGCGAGAAGGTGAGAATTCTGTTAGCCTAAATGAAGTAAAGTTGAAAAAGGAAAGAGACAGTTTAGAAGCAAAGTCGTTAACTAAAACTAATATGTTGAGGGCATCTAGGGGTTTGCCGCCGCTAAAAAAGGGTGATAAGATCACCAAGGAGGAAAGCTTTGACTTTGTTCAGGACGAGAGCCTGAAAGTTATAGCAGATTTGCTTCAGTTGAAAAAGACGACGTAAAGGATGTTAAAGCCCCGTGAGGGGCTTTTTTTATGTCTAATATAGTGGTTTCCAATAGCAACAATGATTATTTAGGTATGAGTTGCGGGCCGTTTAACGGTTATTAGGCATAGATATTGCATAAGCCAAATAACTAACAAACAATTTGATTATGAACGTTAAACGTACATTTGGCACTATCCTTACTATCCTAGGAGTTATTGGATTAATTTACGCAGGTTATGGTTTTACACAACATGACGGTGCTACAAGACAGCTTATCGTATTTGGAATAATTGGGGCGATTTTTTTCTTTACCGGTGTGGGCTTAGTAAGAAATACGAAAGACGAGGCCTAATTCTCGATTTTCGTTATCCAACTATTAGCAAACTTCAAATTATGCCCTGGGAAGTCTGTATTTGTTAAACTTTTAAGTTTTTCAAAAGCCAGGTTATTGGGGTCAATTGTAAGTCCACGGACCTTGTCTTGTCTTACCGAGGTAATTTTTGCGGAAAGGAAATCTCCTGAAGATGTCAATTGGATCTGCATCAACGGTGCAAATCCGTTTATTCCTTTCAAATTGAACATTCCATAAGTGCAGAAGTTTCCTAGGCTGTAAGCTATAAATTTATTTTTATAGACCTCAACAGCCCTGGTTACATGTGGTCCGTGGCCTATGACAACATCGGCACCCGCATCTATTACCGCGTGAGCAAATTCATAAACGTTACCTCTGTTTTCCTGATAAAAGATTTCTTGCTTTCGGAGAACATGCTCAAATTTGGATCCTTCACCGCCACCATGGAAGGAGACAATTACTATGTCTGCCTGTTCTTTTAATTCTTCTACAAGTCTTTTTGCCGAAACATGGTCATTTATTGAAACTGTATTTTCATTAGGGGCAAATGCGCAGAATGCGTATTTGATACTGTCTTTCTCTAAGATAATAGATGGATAGGATTGTAATCCAGCAAATTTAATATTCAGTGAATCTAAGATCTCAACTGTTTTTTTTCGACCTTTTTCTCCAAAATCACCAACATGGTTATTGGCAATGCTTAGCAGATTGAAACCAGCATCCTTAATGATTTTTGCATACCTTTCTGGCATCCGAAAGGCGAAGCAACTATTGCTAATGGTATCCTTACACTTACTAGACTTGCCCGAATCTAAAAAGCATCCTTCAAGGTTTCCAAATATGATGTCGCCTTTTAGATAAGGAACCACCTGCTTAAAGCTATTTTTACCATCATTCGGCGGTAAGTTAGATTTAATAGGGTAAGCAGAACCTAACATAATATCTCCAACGGCACATATTGTTAGCGTATCATTGTCACTCAGAATTCTAGTTAAAGGGTCGGCTTTAATTTGTACCGCATTAACGCTTGACTCGCCAACGCGACAACTTAATATTATTAATAATACAATTGAACAGGCGAAAAACTGATTTATAAGTTTCATTGTAAATACTACTGCATAAAAAAAGCCCTTTCAATTAATGAAAGGACCTAGTAATTCTTTGCTCATTTTTATTCTTCGACAAGATCGTCTTTAATGCCGTCTATAATTCGTCCGCCTTTATAGAAATATCTGGAATAATATGGTTCGTTTAAATTGCTTATAACAACTCCTCTTGTAGAAGACGCGTGAGCAAATCGGCTGTCGCCAAGATAAATTCCAATATGAGTAATACTTCTGCTTTTAATTTTAAAGAAGACAAGGTCACCTTCTTTCAGCTCATCTTTAAGTAAGGGGTTAACCATACTGAAAATATCTCTGGAATTTCTTAAGATAGTAGTGTTGAAAACTTTGTCGTAAATCGCTTTAGTGAAAGCCGAGCAATCAATGCCGTTTTTAGTATTTCCGCCAAATCTGTATGGGGTTCCTATCCATTCATAAATGAACTTGTAAAGTTTGACATTGGAGGTTGCGTCCACTGCGACACCCATCACTTGAGAAAAATATTGGGATGCTAAATTATCCGGGTCTTCTAATTTACTGGTTTCTTTAGCTTTGCTCTGGGCGTTAACTGAGGCTAAACTGCACAGTACTATAAAAGTAGACAATAAAAACTTTTTAATCATGTTATACTGTTAAGTTTGGGTTATAAGACTTACACTTAAACGTACACCACCAGGGGCTTATTGTTTGAGCTGTAAACATATGCAATTATAGGATTTAATCCAAATTCTCTGTTCAATTATGTTAACAGTTATTAACATTTAGAAAGGTATCTGCTTATTCTTCTTATTATTAGGTGTGGACTTAATGGTATAATATAAAACCGGCTTTGAATTACAGCTGTTGTTATAATAAGAAATGGCATAATGATGCTTGCTGGGCTCATATGTCAAAACTTAATTTCCTTACTCTTCAATATGTAACCTTAGTATTCATTTTCGCTCAATTTCTTCGATATATTACAATAAAAAAGTAGATTTGCTCTCATAAATAAAAATCAACACCCAACAATGAGTGCAGTAGAAATTAATAAGGATACCTATCTGAAGTGGTTTGAGTCGATGTTGCTTATGCGCAAGTTCGAAGAGAAAACTGGGCAACTTTACGGACAACAAAAAATTCGTGGATTTTGTCATTTATATATTGGACAGGAAGCTGTGGTGGCAGGAGCAATTTCTGCCTTGCAACCAGAAGATTCCATGATTACCGCTTACCGCGATCATGCTCATGCATTAGCCAAAGGTGTTAGCGCTAACAGTATTATGGCGGAGATGTATGGAAAAGCTACAGGATGCTCAAAAGGTAAAGGTGGTTCTATGCACATGTTCAGCAAGGAGCATAATTTTTATGGCGGTCACGGCATTGTTGGCGGTCAAATCCCTTTAGGAGCAGGTATTGCCTTTGCTGAGAAATTTAAAGGGACTAAAAACCTTAATGTTTGCTATATGGGTGATGGAGCAGTCCGTCAGGGTGCATTAAATGAGGCTTTCAATATGGCGATGTTGTGGAAGCTGCCAGTGATTTTTGTTTGTGAGAACAATGGCTATGCTATGGGAACTTCAGTGGAACGCACTACAAACATGAAGGATCTTTATAAGATTGGTTTAGGGTTTGACATGCCATGTGCTCCTGTGGACGGCATGGATCCTGTTGCTGTTCATAACGCCATGGATGAGGCTGCACAAAGAGCCCGTAACGGAGAAGGTCCAACTTTTCTGGAAATGAGAACTTATCGCTACCGTGGACATTCTATGTCTGATCCTGCAAAATATAGAACTAAGGACGAGCTGGAAGAGTATAAAGCAAAAGATCCTATTGAGCTGGTAAGAGAAGTGATCTTAAAGGAAAACTATGCTGATCAGGCTTGGATTGAAGATGTGGAAGCTAAAGTAAAGCAAATCGTTGATGAATCTGTTAAATTCGCAGAGGAGTCGCCGTGGCCTGATGCTTCTGAATTGTATACTGACGTATATGTTCAACAGGACTATCCATATGTTAAAGATTAATTTTGAACTTATTTCAATAGATAGAATATAGAATGGCTGAAATAGTTAAAATGCCCAAGATGAGTGACACCATGACCGAAGGTGTTATGGCTAAGTGGCACAAAAAGGTTGGTGACAAAGTGAAAAGCGGAGACGTACTGGCTGAAGTTGAAACAGACAAGGCTACTATGGATTTAGAATCCTATTGGGATGGAACGATATTATTCATTGGCGTAGAAGAAGGTAAAGCTGTTCCTGTTGATGCTGTTATTGCCGTTATTGGTAAAGAAGGTGAAGACTATAAGGCTGCATTAGATGCTGAAGGTGGTGCTGAAACAGCGAAAGAGGAAAAAACAGAAGTTAAATCTGATTCTACAGATAAGCCAAAAGAAGATAAACAAGAAGAAGCGCCTAAGTCTGCTGCGTTAAGTGACTCAGATTTAGAGAAAATGGGCATTACGGTTGTAAGAATGCCTCTTTTAAGTGATACTATGACGGAAGGCGTAATCGCTGAATGGCATAAAAAAGTTGGTGATAAAGTTAAAGATGATGATATCCTGGCTGATGTTGAAACCGATAAGGCGACAATGGAGGTTATGGGATATGCTGAAGGAACGTTACTTCACATTGGTGTGGAAAAAGGGCAAGCTGCTAAAGTCAATGGCATTATTGCTATAGTTGGACCAGAAGGAACGGACATCAGCAGTATTCTTAATCAAGGGGATGCTCCTACTAAAACCTCGGCTGATAAATCTGCAGATGCTCCTGTATCGGAAAAGGCTGAAGAATTAAAGGAAGATTCTACTGCGTCTACTACCTCAGGTGATCGGGTTAAAGCATCTCCTTTGGCAAAAAGAATTGCTAAAGATAAAGGCATTGATCTTAATCAGGTATCGGGAAGTGCAGATGGTGGACGAATCATCAAAAAAGATATAGAAAACTATAAACCTGCTGCTTCTGCTCCGGCAACTTCTAAGGAAGCCGTCCCAGTTGATCCACCTACTGCTGAAAAAGCTGCTGCTCCGCTGCCAGTTTATGTAGGCGAAGAGAAGTTTACTGAGAAGCCGGTAACACAAATGAGAAAGGTAATTGCGAAGCGCTTATCTGAGAGCTTGTTTACTGCTCCTCATTTCTACCTGACAATGAGTATTGATATGGATGGCGCTATTGCTGCCCGTACAAAAATGAATGAGTATGCTTCTATTAAGATTTCATTTAATGATCTTGTTTTAAAAGCAGTAGCTATTGCTTTGAAACAACATCCAAACGTTAATTCGTCATGGCTGGGAGATAAAATCAGATATAATGAACATGTGAATATAGGTGTAGCAGTAGCTGTTGAAGATGGGCTGTTAGTTCCTGTAGTGCGTTTTGCTGATGGCAAATCATTGTCACGCATTTCCGCAGAGGTGAAAGATTTTGCTCAACGTGCAAAAGCTAAGAAGCTACAGCCAGCTGATTGGGAAGGATCAACCTTTACTATTTCCAATCTTGGAATGTTTGGCATTGATGAGTTTACTGCAATCATTAATCCACCTGATGCCTGCATTCTTGCAATAGGTGGTATCTCGCAAGTGCCGGTTGTTAAGAACGGTGCTGTGGTACCTGGTAATGTAATGAAGGTCACCTTAAGCTGCGACCATAGAGTTGTAGATGGTGCTACTGGATCTGCATTCCTACAAACCTTAAAATCATTGCTGGAAGAACCAGTAAGGTTATTGATCTAACAAGAGAACGTTTAAAATATACTTAGGTTGTCTGCTTAGATGCAGGCAACCTTTTTTGCTTATAGCTGATTCACATCTAAAAACAATTAATGTCTCGTAACCAATACTGTTACTTTTTGTACTTTTGCCGCTATGTCAACTATCAAGCCTTCATTAGCAAAAGGAACCAGAGATTTTTCGCCACAAGAAATGGCAAAACGCAATTACATTTTTGATACCATTAAGTCGGTTTTCAAAAAGTATGGCTATGCTGAAATCCAAACACCATCTATGGAAAACTTGTCGACATTGACTGGCAAGTATGGGGATGAAGGCGATAAGCTTATTTTTAAAATACTAAACTCAGGAGATTATTTGTCAAAGGCAGATCGTGATGATTTGTCTGCTCTTGATTCCAATGCTTTAATAAAATCCATCAGCGAAAAGGCCTTGCGTTATGACCTCACTGTTCCTTTTGCGAGATATGTTGTTATGCATCAAAACGACATTCCACTACCCTTCAAACGATTCCAGGTTCAGCCAGTATGGAGGGCAGACCGGCCGCAAAAAGGTCGTTACAGAGAGTTCTACCAATGTGATGTTGATGTGGTGGGATCGGAGAGTCTGCTCAATGAGGCTGAATTCATTTTGATCTATCAGGAAGCCTTGACGAATTTGGGGATGACAGATTTCACCATTAAGATCAATAACCGCAAAATTCTTTCAGGTATAGCTGAAATAATCGGTAAGCCGGATCTGATTGTTGACATGACAGTAGCAATCGATAAGTTAGATAAAATTGGCCTTGAAGGAGTTGAAAACGAATTATTAGAACGTGGTTTTGTAGAAGCTGATATCGCCTTATTAAAGCCGGTCATTTTATTACAGGGGTCCAATGAAGAAAAGCTGCTAGCTTTAAAGGAAGTTTTGTCGTTATCGGAAATTGGCTTGAAAGGGATAGCTGAATTAGAAAAGGTTTTTGAATTTTGTGAGCAACTGCTGTCCGGAAACAGTATAAAGTATCCCAACCTTGAACTCGATATTACATTAGCCAGAGGATTAAACTATTATACCGGATGTATTTTTGAAGTGAAAACTAATGAAGTAGCTATGGGAAGTATTGGTGGAGGTGGGCGTTATGACGACTTAACGGGTATGTTTGGCTTAAAAGGCCTAACGGGTGTTGGTATTTCCTTCGGGGCAGATCGCATCTATGACGTGCTTTATGAACTTGATCTCTTCCCTATATCTGGTGCTGAAGGTACGAAGGTATTGATTAGTAACTTTGACTCTGATGCTGAAAGCTATGCTCTGCCGATGCTACAAAGACTTCGTGAACATAATATTGCTGCAGAACTCTATCCTTCCTCCGCAAAGCTTAAAAAACAAATGTCTTACGCAGATTCAAAGCTGATTCCCTATGTGATATTAATTGGTAGTGATGAGATGCGCGACGGAATCTTGACACTTAAGAAAATGGATTCTGGAGATCAGCAAAAGCTTAATATAGATTCAATAATTGCGCTTTTAAGTAAGGCGGGCGATAGCTAGTACGTTCTGCCAGCTAATATGCCTTCTATTCTATCTAATAATTCATCAATGTCAAAGGGCTTAGCTAAGAAGCCGTTTGGCTTAAATTCACCATGTTCAACATTCTCTGCTGTGTACCTCGCTGAGATCATAAGTACTGGAATGTCCTGCGTAGTTACTTCAGATCTAAGTTGTTTAAGTAATTCTCGTCCATCAGCGTCAGGTAGCATGATGTCAAGAATAATGAGATCTGGCTTAAAAGATTCAACACTGGCCATCATATCCGCACTTTTGTTAAGACCAGTCACCTTATAAGCTTCGCTTTGCAGAATCAAAGTTATTACATCTAGGATAGCATGATTGTCTTCAATAACAAGAATGTTTTTATACAACGGTATATTTTTAGCCAAAATTGATGTTTTTTAATTGAGCACAAATATATTTAAGTAGTTTCATTTGTTCATGCTTTATTTACAATTTATAAACAGATTGTTACAAAATGTCTTTAACATGAAATATAAAAAAAGATCACCAGCAAATGAAACCTTTTGTAATTATTAGAGTCATATAGATAGTTTTAGTTTTAGGTTAAAAGGGTGCGGTTGTGGCGATTGCACCCTTTTTATTTTAAATGAGGCCTGTAGTTTTGTGTGTTAACTACTGCTTTCAAATCTTGAAGTATGGTATAGAGTCCGAAATTAGTACGGTTCACGTATATAAAATGCTTTACTCCTCTGGCCTGTTTAAATTCTGGCATCTTTGCGATCTTTTCACCATAGTTATAAAGTCCAGAAAAGAACTCCGGGTTATCGAAATTAAACTCTGCGCTTGTATATGGCATAGCAAAAAGCCTGATCATCTCGAGATACATTTCATAATAGAATTCTACTTGTTTAACAGAATCTCCAGGTTGAATCATCTCTAGCTTTCTAAAGGCTTCTATAGTTTTTGCTTTATCAAATATTACATCCGATGAGATTAGAGAAAAGAAAGGATAATAAAAGTCATCTGGTAACTCTTTTATGCATCCAAAATCTATGACACCCAATTTACCGTCATGTGTAATCATAAAATTCCCTGGGTGTGGGTCTGCGTGAACTGCTCTCAATTCATGTTGCTGATAGTTGTAAAAGTCCCACAACGCCTGACCAATTTTATTTCTTAAAGACTGCGAAGGATTAGTGGCCAAAAACTCTTTCAAGTGCATCCCATCGATCCAATCCATGGTAATAATTCTAGGGCCTGACAACTCCGGATAGTATTGGGGAAACCTCAGATTTGGTATATTTTTACAAGCCTCAGAAAAAGCAATAGACCTTTTCACTTCCAGAACATAATCTGTCTCTTCCAAAAGGCGTTCTTCGACTTCTTTGACATATATGTTTAGCTCTTTTTCGCTCATCCCGAGTAAACGAAAAGCAAAGGGTTTCACAAGCTTTAGATCTGATGAAATGCTGTCTCCCACGCCCGGATATTGAATTTTCACAGCCAATTTCTTTCCATTTAGTTCTGCGGTATGCACTTGGCCAATCGATGCAGCATTGGTGGACTTCAAGTTAAACTTATCGTAAATCTGTTCAGGAGTCTTTCCGAAGTTTTTAGTAAAAGTTTTAACAATTAGTGGCCCTGAAAGAGGCGGGGCGTTGTATTGGGCCTGAGTAAATTTATCTACATATGATTTAGGAAGGATATTTTTATCCATGCTTAACATCTGTGCAATCTTAAGGGCACTTCCTTTTAGCTCACTCAAAGACTTGTAGATGTCAGTGGCATTATCTTCGTTTAATTCATCTCTGTTAAGATCCGGATTAAATAGTTTCTTTGAATAATGCTTTAAGTAATTACCGCCTATCTGAATTCCTGTCTTAACAAACTTTGCAGAACGTTCTGTTTTTGATACTGGTATACTATTTTGTTCCTTCATTAACTAAAATTTCATGTGTTCTCTAAACTTGCCATTACGAGAAAGAAACTTTCCGTAATCAAGCAAGTTGTCTATAGGAGAATGTTGAAAGAGATCAAATGTGACATTGATGCCTTTTTCGATTGCTTCATCAGTTTTCTCAAACCCAGCACTATCATCGCTTACCCAAAATCTAAGGATAAAAGCAAATTGCAACCATAAAGCGTCTTTATAACGTTTACTAAAGAACTTCCTGTCCGCCAATTCGCCGCTTTCTAAACCATCGCTAATAACATTCTCCGCGAAATTCTCAAAAATGGTCTTTGTAGCTAATAGTACTTTTGGGGTGGACAACTGGCTCCTTGACCCTTTTAAAGTGTAGATAATAAAGCTTCGTTGCTTTTTTAAGACCTCAACATAACTGTAGAAAAAAGACAGAATTTTCTCTCTTGAAGAATACTGATTCCATACTTCCTGCTGTTGAAGGGTGTCGATTGTTTCAACAGTCAATTCCACCCATATTAATTTCTCAATACTCTCAAAGGATGCAAAGAATTGATAAAAATCAATCTCGCTAATTTTAAGCTTTTTAACAAAACTGTAAACAGATTTTGGCTTCTCATCATAGGTTAGCACATAGTTGATATAGCCGGTTTTGATTTGTTCTGCTGTCGCCATTTCTTTATCTAATAAACGTTTAAATAAGATAGTTAGTTTGTTTTAAAATGTAAAGTTAGCGCAATCTTTGGTCATCAAATGTTATTAAATAACAGAAGTAAAAAAGATTATTTACTTTCGCAGTCGTTGAAAAGGAGAATAAGATATATCAATCAATTACTTGCAGCAATGTTGCTAGTCGTGTTTGCCATCGAATTAACTCCTTTCAGTACTTTTCATGATCACCATTCGCAAAGTTCCAATAAGTGTTCCAAGGGTGAAGTGAAATGTATGCACAAGCAACACATTGTTACTCATTCGGAAAACTGCCTTATTTGCTCGATGCACTTTGAGAAGACTTACACGCTACACCAATTTTCCTTACAAGTATTCTTAAAAGAAGGAAAGGTGGCAGATTATGCTTTCGAAGACAAGACTTGTTATACCAGGCTAATCCGAACTTCCCTTCGCGGACCCCCAAGTTTAAATTTAAAAGCGTCAACGTTCGTTTCAATCTGATATGGTCAATCAGGAATTCCCTGACTGAGCTATTGTCTTTTAATTTAAATCAATAACATGAAAACCTTACAAGTAACTTTAGTTGTATTATTATATACTTTTTTTTCTACTAATAGCTTTGCATCCAATTTGGCAGAGCTTAAAGGAAAAGTAACTGACGCTAGCACAGATTCGGGTCTTCCGGGCGCGACCGTATCTATTCCAGATTTACGCAAGTCTGCTTCCACAAATGAAAATGGAGAATTTACCTTAAAGAATCTTCCAGTACGTGGAAAGTTCTTGGTGCAGGTAAGCTACGTAGGTTACCAGTCACTAACCAGGGTGGTAGACTTTAGTAGTCCGGAAGCACTTAACTTCGTGCTACGGCAAAGTGTTATTGAAGGTCGGGAAGTCGTAATCACAGGCTCGCCTTCAAGTTCCGACAATCGGAAAAACAGCACCTCAGTAGCAACCTTAAGTAGAGAACAGTTGCGGTCTCACCCTTCTACAAATCTAATGGATGCCATTTCAAGATTACCTGGAGTGGCTCAGATCACAACTGGACCATCTATCTCTAAGCCTGTAATTCGAGGCTTAAGTTACAATAGAGTGGTTACGCTTAACAATGGCGTTAAACAGCAAGGGCAGCAGTGGGGTGACGAACATGGAATTGAGATCGATCAATATAGCGCCGACCATGTTGAGGTGCTTAGAGGTCCTGCAAGTCTCATGTATGGGTCTGATGCACTCGGTGGTGTAATCAACATTCTTGATGGTCTGCCTGCGAGCGAAGGTACGCTTAAGGGTGAGTTCTTAACAAACTATGCAAGCAACAATGGTTTAACCGGCAATTCCCTGATGTTGCAGGGCAATGAAAACGGTCTGATCTATAAGGTAAGGGGAACCTATAAAAATGCCTATTCTTACAAAACGCCAACGGAGTATGTTCCTAATTCCGGTTTTAGGGAAACAAATTTTGAAGGCCAGATTGGTTTAAATAAAAAATGGGGATATGCGCATTTGGACGCCTCCAGTTTCAGGAATGCCATCGGATTTTATGAGCCAGCAATAAACGAAGAAGGTCAGTTGGTTGATGAGGATGGTAACACTTACAGCGACAGCCAAAATAAAGATCGTAAACTATTGTTTCCTAAACAAGAAGTTAGGCACTACAAACTCGCTTTAAACAGTAATATCTTAATAGGTAACGGCAGTTTGAAGTCTACACTAGGTTTTCAGCGCAATTTGAGGAGAGAGCTAGAAGGGGCAGAACCAGACGGACTGGCATTGTTCTTAAACAGCCAAACTTATAGCTATGATTTCAAATACTCCTTTAGAGATTTCAATGGCTGGGCACCAGTAATCGGTCTGTCTGGTGAATTTATGCATAGTCTGAATACAACAGGAGCGGAGCAGCTGATTCCTGACTATGACTCCCAGGCATTTGGAGGTTTTGCCTTTATAAAGAAAATATGGACTAGTGATAGCTTTAATGCAGGTGCTCGATTTGATTATAGAAAGATGAATGGCAAAGCCTTTAGCGGTGATTCGGAATTTGACTCCTTCTCTAACAAATTCTCTCATTTAACAGGAGCATTGGGATACACGCACGAATTCAATGATTCATTTAATTTTAAAGCCAATGCCGGAAGTGCTTTTAGGGCACCCAATATTGCAGAGCTTGCATCTAACGGTGTTCACGAAGGGGTATTTCGTTATGAAGTTGGGAACGCTAATTTGAAGCCAGAACAAAGCTATCAATTTGATGCCTCGTTTGAGTATCAAAACCAGTATGTTAGCGGTTCCCTGGGAGGATTTGCCAATGTCCTTGATAACTATATCTACTATAATACAAGTGGAGCAACGATTGATGTTGATGACGAAGATGGAAATGTTACTCCATTTCCGGTTTATAACTTTGTTCAGGACAATGCATACCTGAGAGGTGTTGAAGCTTCTTTAACCTTACACCCTGTTAGCTTCATTCATTTTGAGAACAGCTTTTCTTACACACGCGCTACTAACCGCGCTACCAGGCAATCACTGCCCTTCATACCAGCAGCTACGTTAAGAAATGAGCTTCGTTTTGAACCAAAAATTAAGGGTACATCTAATTCATATATTGCCCTAGGAATTGATAATTTTTTCAGTCAAAACAAGATCGACAATTTTGAAACTACTTCAAGCGGCTATACCTTATTAAATGCTTCCATCGGAACTACAATAAGAGTCGGAAAGACACAGGACATCACTATTTATGCCGCAGGCAGAAACCTTCTGGATAAGGCATATTACGATCATTTAAGTCGTTTCAAACCAGGCAGACTAAGTGATGAAGACCCTAATTTAGGGATTTACAACCAGGGTCGTAACATCACTTTCGGTTTAAATATTCCTTTTACCATTAAGAAGTAGAAAGCAATTGATCCTTTAGATCCCGCCCTTTTTAGGGTGGGATTTTTACTAAATAATACCTAGCTTAGAACCTTTGCTACTTACTTAATGTTGTTATTGAAAACCGTTATTCATGCTTAGGAACCTTATCCTCCAATTCGCTTGTTCTCTTTCTCTACTTTGCTCCGCTACTGTTTGCTCATTCGCTCAACAAAAAACAGATACAATTTCAACTACTCTCGAAGGCGTTAAGTATGCGTATCCTGTAAAATATTACCCAGTTCACACTGAAGGTCAGGATTTAAGAATGGCCTACATGGATGTACCACCTACACAGCTAAATAATGGAAGAACGGTTGTATTGTTTCATGGTAAAAACTTTGGAGGCTATTATTGGACTAATGTAATTAAAGCTCTAACAGGAAGAGGGTTTAGAGTGATCGTACCTGATCAGATTGGTTTTGGAAAATCATCTAAAGCTTATATTCATTATAGCTTTCATCAGATGGCAACATGGAACAAGGGATTACTTGATACCCTGGGAATAAAGCGCGCAAATGTCCTGGGCCACTCTATGGGTGGGATGCTGGCAACTAGATTTGCACTAATGTATCCTGAAACAACTGAAAAGCTTCTATTGGAAAACCCAATTGGGTTAGAAGACTATAAAACCTTTGTACCTTTCATTACAACTGAAGAGCAGTATAAAACAGAGTTGAAAGCTACTGCTGAAAGCGTTAAAAAGTATTATCAAACCTCTTACTTCACAGTTTGGAAACCGGAATACGAAGAGCTCGTCCGCATTGCTGGTGGAATTACCAATAGTGGCGACTTTCCCAGATTCGCCAAGGTAGCAGCAATGACCTTCACTATGATTTATGAGCAGCCTGTAGCTTATGAATTTTACAACCTGAAGGTTCCAACAGTACTGTTTATTGGAAGAGAAGACAAAACTATCATAGGGAAATCACTAATAACGCCGGATCAACAAGCGATTCATGGGCAGTATAAATTACTGGGGAAACAGACAGCTGCAAAGATTCCCGGTGCAAAGATTATTGAATTTGAAGCCTGTGGACACATACCTCACATTGAAGTGCCCACAGAATTCACTGTCGCGCTACTAGGGAGCTTGTAAAATCTCCAGCTGTGCCAAGACCTGTTCTCTGCTTACAGGATAAGGAGCATTATTAACAATAGAATCGTAGATTGCGTCGAACAATGGAAGATAGTTGCCTTCCAGCGATGCGACGTGATGCACTGACTTGTTGCCTTCTTCGTCAATTAAAGTTAATTTTCCTTCATTTCCAGGAAGTTCAACACCGTATCCCTTATCTGTTAGTTTCATTCCTTTTAATAGTTGCTCTTCTTGAATATCCGAACGCTTTTTATGTAAAGATCCCAGCTCGCCATGAAGTACGAATGCGGGTAAGGCATCTAATAATAATAAGTTAGCGTGAATAAATACATTAACACTATTTTGGTAGCCAAGGTGGATAGAAAAATAATCATCTACTTTAGTCTCTTTCCTGTTCTTGCCAAGAATTTTATGGAAGGTATCTGGCTTACCGAAGATACTAATGGCCTGATCCAACAAATGGGGTCCAAGATCATACATCAATCCGCTTGCAGAAAAGGGTTCTTCTTTAAATGTTTTGGGGCCAATGACATTGCGATACCTGTCATATCTGAAGTGAACTTCATTGAGCTTACCTAAAACGCCACTTTCAATT
Source organism: Pedobacter sp. (assembly GCF_037719805.1). GTDB lineage: Bacteria > Bacteroidota > Bacteroidia > Sphingobacteriales > Sphingobacteriaceae > Pedobacter. The sequence goes on from NZ_JBBJLZ010000001.1 coordinate 643,936, forward strand.
ACCTGGCGTACGGAAGAGAAGTCACTGTCCCAACGCCGGTTCTGGTAAAAAAATATCTGCCTGCCTGCTGTGTCAGCAAGCTTAAAAAGCTCTTCAGCTTCGTCTGTTGTTGCTGTAAATGGCTTTTCTACTAAGATATGCTTACCTGCCTTTAAAGCTTTGATCGCATACTCGTAATGGGTATAGTTTGGAGTATTTATAATTACAAGTTCAATGGATTGATCATTAATCAACTCATCAATGGTGTCGTAACTTATTATACCAGGGTAGTCTATTGCAGCCTGTTTTTTATTTCTCTCGGTTATCGCTTGTAATTTAAAACCTGGGTGGTTGTGAATAAATGGGACATGAAATACCTTTCCAGACATGCCGTATGCCAAAATACCTGTTATAATTTCTCTGTTCATATGGCTAAAAATACTAAAACACTTGGCTAAACACCAGAATTATTTAAACAAAAGCAGAACTGCTAATTGTATCTTTGCGTTATGAAACCAGCGGAAATACATGCGAGATGGAAAGAGCTGCAAACTAAGATTGCAGCCGAATTTGATTCAGATGTTCCAGACTTAAAGGTGATCTTGTTCCTTATTGGAGTCCAAGAGTTAGGTAAAGGGCCTGGTAAATACAGCAAACGTCAGAAAGAAGAACTGATGCACATTGCAACCTGCCGTTTGCTTAGTGAAATGGGATTTTATGAGCTGGAAGGTCTTGATCAGGACGGCTGGCCCCATTGGAAGTTAATAAAGGCTGTTCCATCGTTTGCAATGATGGAACAGGAGTTACTACTTATGTCTCTAGCCGTCCAATATTTTGATGATATTTATAGTTCAGAATAAACAAAAAGCCCGATGTAGAACTCTACAACGGGCTTTTTGTTTATATCTAACTTAAAGGATTATTTTCCTTGTTGTTGTGCTTCTTTTTTCAACGATTCGTTGGCAACAATAACAACCTCAACCCTACGGTTAGCAGTTCTGCCTGCATCAGTGGTATTGTCAGCAATTGGCTCAGAAAAACCTTTTCCTAAGGTTAATAAACGTGATGAAGGAACACCTTGAGACACTGCATATGCTTTAACAGCTGCTGCGCGTCTTTCAGACAAGCTCATGTTGTAAGCTTCGGTACCTTTGTTGTCTGTGTGCCCGATTATTTTAATGTCTGTTCCAGGATACTGATTCAATGAACTGGCTAATGATTTAACATTTGTTTTAGCCTGAGCAGTTAAATCTGCTTTATCAAAGCCAAACAAGATACCACTATCAAACTTAACGATGATACCTTCACCTTCACGAATAACTTCAGCATTAGGAATTGCATTCTGAATTTCTGCAGCTTGTTTATCCATTCTTTTACCAATGAATCCACCAGCTGTACCACCCACCGCAGCACCAATAACCGCACCTACCGCTGTGTTACCAGCTTTTTTACCTATAATAGCACCAATTACACCACCAGCTGCTGCACCAATACCTGCACCTTTCTGAGTTTTCGTTAAACTATCGCAGCCTTGAAACGCCATTGCGCTAATGGATAATGCTATACTAAATGTTGCTATTTTAAATCTCGATGTTGTCATAATATTTAATTTGTTTGTTATAACTCGTGTTACTCAAACGTAATGCCAATTTTGAAAACTATTCAGAAAAATATTCTTCCAGTTCTTTTAAGGAATTTTCATCCGTATAAAAATCTTTGATCACCAATCCTTTTTCCAGAAGAATTATGCGATCACAAACGTCAGTAACGTGATTAAGATCATGACTGGAAATAAAGGTTGTCATCCGCCGCTCGCCCTTTAAAGATTTAAGAATGCTTTTCAATCTTATTTGTGTTGTCGGATCTAGATTCGCAAATGGTTCGTCTAAAACAAGTAACTCTGGATTCTGCATCAATGCAGCGGCAATACCAACTTTATTTTGATTCCCTTTGCTAAAATCGCGAATATACTTGCCGCTGTTAAGAATTTCTCCATTAAAAAATTCAGTATACTTCAGCAGGTACGCCTGTACATCGGCTATACTTAAGTTGTGCAGGCTGCCAATAAATGTAAAATATTCTTCCGGAGTCAAGTAGTCAATTAAAAAGCCCTCATCCAAATAAGAAGCTGTATAGTTCTTCCATTGATCCGTCGACATTACATTCTCTGATTTCGATAGAATTTCACCTTCAGACGGACGGATCAGATCCAGAAGCATACGGAAAAGAGTAGTCTTACCAGCCCCATTATTTCCTACCAAGCCTACAGTCTCTCCTTGTTGAATCTGTAGATTTGCAATATTTACGACAGTCTTATCACCGTAAATCTTTTTCAGTTTATTGATTTCTAATATCATGGTTATTCTCTGTAGCCTTCAGCCATTTTATACCTCTGTAATTCTAATCTTTTTGTAAGGAAGTTCACCCAATATCCGCGCATGAGTAGCATGATCAACCCAAATAGGGCCACGGCAATCAGTCCCAGATATGGTTTACCAAACAGTCCAAAAGGAAGGTAAATCAGTATCGGTGTTAACGTATATGGAAATGCAAGAAGCCACTGCGTCGCACCCGTTCCCTGGTAATTGAAACTTGCACTTTTATTAATATCTAATCGCTTATAGTTTGAAGCACCCATGTAAAGAACGATAACAGTCCCAAATCCTATATTATAAAGATAAGCGGCCAAATGTAACAGTAAAAGTTTTGGACTTAAGAATCCATAAAAGCTTGCAAGCACAGTGATCATACTGCAGGCAATGGTGAACAATAAGAACTTGGCCTTTATATAATCTTTGAAGTTAATCTTGTTAGCTAATAGTCCGTCGAAATGTGCACTCTGCCAGGCGTAGATGAACTGGCCATAAATGATGATAGATATACCCGTCATGAAAATAGCGCCAAACATCATCTGTCCGAAGGAGTCTGTATCAATAGCTTTTTCTCTATAAAAGAAAAAACCGTAGAAGAGAAATAGAAATCCTAAAAATACACTTGAACGGGATCGTTTGTGTCTAAGTATTAGCTTCAATTCTAATGCAGCGAGCTCACCAACTTTTCCAAATCTATTTAAGAATGCGTAATCGGTACTTGCCTTCTTTTCATGAGCAGTACTTAATTCCTCCACATAAAGGTTATTGCCCAGAAATTTGGAGTTGACCTTAAAAATGCAATAAGCAGCCAGAGTTGCAACCAGACCCAAATACGGGTACATCGCGATGTGCCTGAAAATATAATCAGAAGCTGCCATCACAGAAATGATCTTCAGGTATTCAAGACCTGCAAGCGCCGCAAAGATGGACAGACCTACAACGGTGTAAGCAATGTTTGAAATTGATTTTCTCTTAATGTATAAGGCTAAGAAATTATTAAATACCGTAAGGGAAAGAATGGTAATAATGTACATCGCCGTCGCAAATCCACCATACTTGCTGGCGATTTCGATAAAACAAAAAGGTAAAAATATAAAGAAGGGCCAAAGGTTAAAAGCACTGAAGAAAGCTTTTGCGTTTAAAAAACTAATTAGCTTTCTTTTTGGTATTTTGAGATGTAAATAAGGAATGATGCTTAGTGTAGGTAATTCCTGAATCTGGATGCGCATGATAAAGTCAAACGCAAAATAATACAATATAAGGCCATTGAAGCTTGTGGTTACATCCTGAGCGGGAAACACCTGTGGCAAAAACTTGACCATACCGAAGCCTATAAATACAGCTATACCAAGAAAGTAAAGTAATAGTACGCCAAAAACTATCTCGGCCGCTATACTTCCTTTTTTGTTTCTTGAGCGCCAAAATGACTTCTGTTGGTGGCTTATAAAGGTACTGAGCATGTTAAGTATGAGTTAGTTTGTAATTTGGATACGCAGGCCTATGTTTTGTTACACTAATAATCGTATTTGTCTCCCCAGTTTGACTTAAGTTTCTCACGAAGTTTATCTTCTGCTGGATTCTTTCCCGGGTTATAAAGCTTAGTGCCGCTTAACTGTTCAGGAAAGTACTCTTGCGCAGAAAAATTACCCTCATATCCATGTGAATACTGGTAATCTTTCCCATAACCAATGTTTTTCATCAGTTTAGTAGGCGCATTTCTGATATGAAGCGGAACAGGTAAGTTACCGGTTTGCTTTACCAGGGCCTGAGCCTGATTAATTGCTTCGTAAGATGCATTGCTTTTAGGAGAGCTGGCCAGATAAGTAACACATTGTGATAGTATAATTCTTGATTCGGGAAAGCCAATTACATTTACGGCCGAAAAACAATTGTTGGCTAACAACAGGGCATTGGGGTTCGCATTGCCAATGTCTTCTGATGATAAAATTACCAGCCGCCTCGCTATAAATAGTGGATCTTCCCCACCCTCAATCATTCGCGCCAACCAATAAACCGCGGCATTTGGATCGCTACCTCTGATAGATTTAATAAAGGCAGAGATGATGTCGTAGTGTTGCTCTCCTGCTTTATCGTACAATGCAAGATTTTGTTGAGCATGGGCAAGCACGTTCTCATTTGTTAATACAAGTGTGTTGCCACCAATGCCATTAACAACGATCTCTAGTATATTTAACAGTTTACGTCCATCTCCACCAGAAAGACGAATCAGGGCTTCGTGATCTTGAATCGTTATTTTCTTTTGTTTAAGGAGTACGTCGTTTTCAATTGCAGCTTGTAATAAACCTGCCAGCTCAGTCTCATCAAGCGCTTTGAGTATATATACCTGGCATCTGGAAAGAAGAGCCGAGATCACTTCGAAAGACGGGTTTTCGGTAGTAGCGCCGATCAAAGTCACCAAACCCCTCTCCACCGCTCCGAGAAGACTGTCTTGTTGAGATTTACTAAACCGATGAATCTCATCAATAAACAAGATCGGCAAACCCAACAGGCTATTTTTGAGTAAGGCTGCCTTGTCGATAACTTCACGGATGTCTTTGACTCCCGAGTTAATCGCGCTTAAGTTAAAAAACGGCCGATCTAGGGTTTGGGAGATAATATAGGCAAGTGTGGTCTTGCCAACTCCTGGTGGCCCCCAAAATATCATTGAAGGTAATTGACCACTTTCAATAGCTTTACGCAGAACTGCCTGAGGACCTACAATGTGTTTCTGCCCAACATACTCATCCAGACTCTGTGGACGCATCCGCTCAGCTAATGGAGGTAAATTCTGCATGAAAGTAAATATACTGAAATATTTATTCTGTCTTAGGCTGACTACTAGCTGAATTCGGCTTTTTCTTCCAGAATTTCTTCTTTGGGGCGCCAGTAGGCTTAGGGCGATCAGACAAACTGGCGCTTGCTGTTTCTAATGGAGAAGCTCCTAGATCTTCCGGCATAGGAACACGGTCAATCCGCTTTTCGATCAGCTTCTCGATACTTTCCAATTTCCTTTTGTCTTTTGTATTAACCAAAGTTATTGCCGTTCCTTTGCTAGAGGCACGAGCTGTACGACCGATTCTGTGCACATAATCCTCAGCATCATGGGGCACATCAAAATTTACAACAAGGTCAATTCCTTCAACATCAATACCCCGACTTAAAACATCCGTTCCAATCAATATCGGAAGCATTCTATTTTTAAACTTTAATAGTGCTTCTTCCCTTTCTTTTTGAGTAAGATCTGAATGGAATGCTTCCGCCTTTAAACCAAGATTTCGAAAAACCTTACCTAGATTTTTTACTTTGTCTTTAGTCGACGCAAAAACAATGACGCTTTTGAAATCACCTGACTTTAGTATTCTTGTTAGCAATGGTACTTTTTGCTCATCATGAACAAGGTATATCTGCTGCAGAATGCCTTCGGCCGGTTTAGAAATAGATATGTTTATTTGCTGCGGATCTTTTAAAAGTGTGGAAGCAAGCTTCCTGATTTTCGGTGGCATGGTCGCTGAGAACAATACCGTTTGGCGAACCTTCGGTAAATAACCAACAATTTTCATGATGTCATCATAGAAGCCCATATCCAGCATCCTGTCTGCTTCGTCTAACACCAGATGCTTAAGCTGATCAAGTTTCAGTAATCCAGAAGATAGGTGTGAAATAAGTCTTCCAGGCGTGGCAATAATGATGTCCACACCTTCGCGCATTGAACTTTTTTGTTGCTCATAAGCAATACCATCCCCACCTCCATAAACAGTTAATGAACTGATATTTGTGAAGTAGGAGAGTGCCTCAACTTGTAAGTCGATCTGCTGGGCCAGTTCTCGTGTTGGTGCAAGAATTAGCGTATTATTATGTCGTTCCGGAGTTTCACTAATCATATTCATGATCGGCAAAAGGTATGCGCCCGTTTTTCCAGTGCCGGTTTGTGCACAAGCGATTAAATCTTGCTTATTAAGAATTAGTGGAATGGCTTGTTGTTGTATAGGTGTGGCATTGCGAAATCCCATTGCCAATAAACCCTCATATAAGTCAGGGTTAAAATTAAAATCTTTAAAATCCAATGTACTTTTTATTGTTAGTTTTTACTCTATAAAAGTAACCTTTTTATTTCGCTTTATTCTTATCTGCATAACCAAACACTTTCTGTAATAAAGTAGTGCTTCTTGCACCGATGTTATCGCGGATTTTCAACTCTTCCTGAGCAACCTGGATAAACATTCCATCGATTGCTTTTTGAGCAACATAAGAAGATAAGTCGGTTGAAACAGGTTTTACCAACGGAATTTTATTGTACTGGTTTGCCGCATCTCCCCAGTATTTAGTAGCACCGACTTTTGCTAAACTACTTTGAATAACGGGCCTGAATTTCTCCATAAGTTGCGCGGTAGTCACCCTTTTGAAATAAGTGGTTGCTGCATCTCTATTTCCCAGTAATATGTTTGTCGCGTCGGTTATCGTCATCTGCTTAATGGCTGAGATGAATATAGGTTTCGCTTCTTTTGCTGCATCTTCAGCCGCTCTATTGATCGTCAATATTACGTTGTCAGCTAAAGAGCCAAGGCCGATTGTACGCAATGTTTGCTCCACCTTTTGCGCTTCCGGTGGAAATAAGATCTTCACTGCCAGATTACCTAGAAATCCATCTTTAGCAGACAATTGATTCGCACCATTTGTTGTTCCAATTTCTAGCGCTTGCTTCAATCCTAATCCAATCTCTGTCGTGGTTGGATTTCCAATAGGGAGTTGCTTAATGATATTTCCAAGTTGTGCCTGACTTTGAACGTCACAGCTGCTGAAAAACATAAACACACTAAGGGCAAGGAACATACTAATAGTTCTTATCTGATTTGTTTGCATGCTCAATAGTAAGCAATTCTTTAGCCAAGAACTTTGCCGATTTTGCTAATCTTACAAATTCAGACCTGTAACCATCACTATCGTTACCTTTGGCTGCTTCTGCTGTAGTAATGACATGGTCGAAACTCGATTTCTGCGCAAAATCAGAATGTTTTAAAATTAGACCCAGCTCTGCAACCGCTGCACTGAATCTAAAATTATTACTCGTTTGACTAAATGCAATGGAATTGTCAACCACAGGTTGCTCAATTAATCTGCTCGCAGTTCCATCAGGTTCCTTATACCTTATTTTAACCGTCATTAATTCTTTTCCATTACCTTTCAAGACCAGGCGCTTCGAATCTGTTGCCTGGTATTTCAAGTCATCAATACTGCCTGAAAAACTACTTTTAATTCCAACTGGTATCACTTCATATAGTGCGGTTACCGTGTGACCTGACCCCATCTCCCCAGCATCTTTATTATCGTCGTTAAAATCTTTCGATTTAAGCATCCTGTTCTCATACCCAATGAGGCGATAAGCCTGTGTTTTTGATGGATTAAACTCTACCTGAAGCTTCACATCTTTGGCAACTGTGTATAATGTCCCTCCAAATTCAGTTACCAAAACTTTCCTTGCTTCAGAGATATTGTCTATGTAAGCATAGTTCCCATTACCCTTGTCGGCAAGTTTTTCCATTTTACTGTCCTTGTAATTTCCCATTCCATATCCGAGCACAGTTAAGAAGATATCGCTTTTACGCTTCTCTTCTATCAATTTTTCCAATGCGCCATCGCTGGAAGCACCAACGTTAAAGTCTCCATCTGTTGCAAGTATAACTCTATTGTTTCCTCCCTTAACAAAATTCTCAGTAGCAATTTTATAAGCGAGTTCAATCCCTTCACCGCCAGCCGTAGAGCCACCCGCGCTTAATTTATCCAACGCTTCTTTAATAGTTGTTTTCTCATTTCCGCGAGTAGCAGGGAGTACTGTGCCTGCATTCCCAGCATACACCACAATTGCGACTTTATCCTCTTTTCGGAGCTGGTCGGTGAGCATTTTAAAGGAGGAAACTAAGAGAGGCAATTTGTTCGCCTGGTTCATAGATCCTGAAACATCTATTAGGAATACAAGATTGGATGCAGGTAAATTGGCCGTGGAAACCTTTTTTGCCTGCAGTCCAATCATTACCAGTTTGTGGCTTGTATTCCATGGAGCATTAGAAATTTCTGTACTGATTTTAACAGGGTCATTGTCCTTCGGCTGTTCGTATTCATAGTCAAAATAGTTAACCATTTCTTCTATCCTAACGGCATCTGCCGGAGGCAAACTACCATTGTTAATAAATCTTCGAAGGTTGCTGTAGCCGGCAGCATCTACGTCAATTGAAAAGGTAGATAATGGACTTTGTATTACGTTTTTGAAATTATTCTCGGCTATTGCTGAATAACTTTCCGTATTATCCAAACTACGAACATTTAATGACCCTCTGAAACCAGGTGTCCCAGTATTGTTGGCAATTTTCAGCGGGCCCGTCCTGACTCCCTGCAGGAGCTGCTCTACATTTCCAACAGGCACATCCTGCACTTCTTTGCTGCGCTTTACATAGCCCCGGATGACCACATCTTCCCTCAAAGCGTTTTTAGTCTCTTCCAACTGTACATTGATGGTCTTCTCCTTGCCTACTTTAACCCTTACAGTAGTATAGCTGACATAAGAAAATACAAGTTCCTTTACTTCTTTTCCAATTTTTACACTGTATGACCCGTTCTGTGCAACGGAAGCCTTAACGCTTAAAATGCCGTTCTTATCCTCCGCAGATACGTACGCGCCAACCATCGGATCACCGTTCTTTTTATCAGTGACGTTTCCTTTTATGATCCTTTCCTGCGCTTTTAAAGCTTTATAAGCCGTCAGAGACAAGAGCATTGTTAAAACCAGTACTAGCTTTTTCATAACCTGTAATTTGTAAACAGGATGTATGCTTTAACCAAATTCCATAATAGTGTCAAATAATATTTTTATACTTGAGCCTGAATATCCCCTCATAAATTTGAAATTCATTAAGAACAATTCACGTATACAGGAGCAGGATGATGCAGAACTGATCAGAAGCTACAAATTAAGTGGTAATCTTGATGTGCTCGGTCAACTGTATAATAAATACATGCACCTGGTTTTTGGGGTATGTATCAATTACCTGAAGGATGAAGAGTCAAGTAAGGATGCTGTGATGCAAATTTTTGAAGAGCTGGTAGTAAAGTTAAAAGTTCATGAGGTTCAGAACTTTAAAAGCTGGCTACATGTTCTAACCAGGAATCATTGCCTCATGGCAATTCGGAAGAATTCTAAAAATGAGACTGTATCTTTAGAAGATACATTTGTGGAAAACACTGACTTTGTGCATCTGGATATTGATGATACAAAAGAAAGCAACCTTTCCATTATGGAAAAGTGTATGGAGAAACTTCCAGAGGAACAAAAAGTAACAGTGGACCTGTTTTATCTACAGGAAAAATGTTATAAGGAAGTCGCAGATATTACCGGTTATGATATGCTCAAAGTAAAAAGCTATATTCAGAACGGAAAAAGAAACTTGAAGATTTGTATAGAAAGGAATAGTGGTGAATAAGGACTGGTTAGATATAGAAGTTTTAGAGGACTACCTTGATGGTAAGTTGGATGCCAAAACGATGAACAGGGTGGAGCGGGAAGCGCTTGAAGATCCATTTGTAGCCGAAGCCCTGGCTGGCCTTACCGCTTCTCCCAAACGTGCCCTTGAATCTATCTCTTTATTGCAACAGCAACTGGCAAACCGGATTAATCAACAGCAAACTATTAAAAAGCAGTCAGTCATTACCTGGCAGCGACTTAGCATTGGCTCTGCCGCTGCAGTTCTGTTTATTACTGTTGGTATTGTTTATTGGATGAAGCAGGTCAATTATGACAAGGCTTTGAATAGCGCTAAAAAAGTTGATGTGGTGATTGCGCCCAGACAACAGCAAGACACCAATCCATCCAAATCTGTTATACCAGAAGCACTTTCTCTTCCTAAAGAAGCAATTGCTCAAAATAGGAAGGCTAAAGCAGCTGTTACCGCACCTGCTGCAATTGTTTCTCAAGATAAAGTTGCTGTCTCTCCACCGCAAGTCAACAATCAGATCGCTAGGAGTAGGGCCTCTGCAACCACTGTAGCGCTGCCTGATTCATATGGTTCAGCTATAGTTAGAGGTAAGGTTATAGATGAAGCTACTGGAAACCCAATGGTAGGCGCCTATGTTTCTGCAAAAGATTCTAAGGGAGTGCTACGAGTGATCGCTTCTGCAGATGCAAACGGTGAGTTTTCATTTAAGAAAGATGATTCAATAGTTGATTCAACACTTACTATCAGTTATGTTTCTTATGAATCAAAGGTGCTACCGTTAAAAACTGAACTGTTACTTGCAATAGCGCTTAAGGAAACCACTAACCTCCCAGGTGATCAACCAGTAATCAGAGGATATGTTAAAAGGAACAAAGAGCAGACTACAGGTTCCACATTTCTTGTCAGTGGCAAAGAAGTGAAAGATGTTCCTGTTGGCCATGTTGAACAATTAGTCCAGGGCAAGGTAGCAGGGTTAAATATTCAAAATGACACTGGTGCTCCAGGAATGAAAGGTTCCGCTAACATCAGGAGCACGGTTGTTGTACAGTCGCACCCTGTGGATGGCTGGGATCATTATTTCATGTACATTAACAATAACAGCAAGTTTAAAGGGAAGGCCAGGGTTGGTAAGTCAGTTGAACTGAGTTTCAATATTGACTCTTCAGGGCAAGCTAAAAGTGTTAAAGTAGTAGCAGGCATTAACAACAAGTACAATGAAGAGGCGATACGATTAGTTAAGGAAGGCCCAAGATGGTTACAACCCGAACCAGTAAATGCGAAAATCTCTCTGAAAATAGATTTTTAAAAGAACAGGTGAATTATCGCATAAACGATTCCTGCAAGTGTGGCTGATACTGGGATTGTTAATACCCATGCCCATAAAAGGCTTACAGTTACTCCCCAGCGAACTGCAGATACTCTCTTTAATAGCCCAACACCAACAATGGAACCTGTAATGGTATGAGTTGTCGAAACTGGAATCCCAAAATGCTCAGTAATGCCTAATGTAACTGCACCGGCAGATTCTGCTGCAACGCCTTCAAAGGCATTTACTTTAGTAATCTTAGAGCCCATTGTCTTTACAATTTTCCACCCTCCACTCATTGTGCCTAGCGCGATAGCTGCATAACAAGAGATGGGAATCCATTCTGGCATTGGATCTCCCGTGGTCAAGACATTTGAAGCTACCATCGCTACATATATAATCCCCATTACTTTTTGGGCATCATTACCTCCATGAGTAAAACTCAGTGCTGCTGATGAAACCAATTGTAATCTCTTAAACCACTTTTCAGCTACAGATGGCCTTGCATTTTTAGAAATATGGAGTATAATAATTGAAATAATTACGGAGATAACCATACCGATAACGGGGGCCAGGACAATAAAGGCAACCACTTTTAGAATGGGTGCCAGGTTGATGGCAGTCATCACATTAACCCCTAATGAAGCTGCTTTAGCCATACCTGCACCAGCAAAACCACCAATTAATGTATGTGATGAACTAGAGGGAATTCCAAACCACCAAGTAAATAAGTTCCACATGATTGCTGCGATCAAACCAGCAAGAATAACTTCTAAAGTGATGAAATTTTCAACTACTGTTTTGGCAATTGTATTTGCTACTTTATGATCGGTGAAATAGAAATAAGCAGCGAAATTGAACAAGGCTGCCCAAAGTACTGCTTGTAGTGGGGATAGGACTTTTGTAGATACGATAGTAGCAATTGAGTTGGCTGCATCATGAAAGCCGTTAATATAATCGAAAGCAATTGCCAAAACAATTACAACAACCAATAAGGTAGTTACCATTTTAAAATGTTTTAAGCGTTCTTAACCAAAATCGATTCTAATACGTTAGCCGCATCCTCGCATTTGTCTGTTGCCATCTCCAGTGTTTGAAGGAGTTCTTTTTGTTTGATCAACTCTATTGCATTTGTCTCGAATTCAAATAGGCGCGCAATTGCCAGATTACATACATAATCTGCCTGATTTTCGCCGCTATTAATCCTAACACATGCATCAGCAATGACACGGATATTCTTAAAGCTTCTTAATTCTTTAATTGCTTTTTCAAGGTCAGTACACATTTCAACCAATAGCTCGGCGAGTTTAATCATCGCATCGCCTATGTTAGTTATGTTGTACAATTCAATATTTGTGGCAGAAGCGTGAATATAATCTGCAATATCATCAACTGCACTAGCAAGTGCATGAATGTCTTCTCTATCAAATGGGGTGATGAAGTTTTTACTCAGCTCTAAAAAGATTGAATGTGTAATATCGTCCCCGACATGCTCTAAACGCTCAATCTCCTTAATGTACTCTTTTCTCTTTTCCATGTCAGATGTTGTTAGCACTAACAAAAGTGCTTCTGAAATTTTCAAGGCGTTACTTCCAGCTTGCTCAAATAGCGGTTGAAACTTTTTATCCTTTGGAGTGAAGAAATTAAAAATGCTGTTCATCTTATTGAATATATTATCGCACAAAAGTATGTGTACAATGTTAACTTAATGTTAAGTGTTAACGTTTTAATCTAGCAAATGTGTTTAATTGATCTTTTCCAATGTAAATGCAAAGGTAGTCCCGATCTGTAAAGTGCTTCTAACTGAGATTATTTGCTGGTGTGCCTCTAGAATATGCTTCACTATTGCCAGTCCGAGACCGGTACCGCCTTCTTGTCTTGACCTGTGTGAGTCGATTCGATAGAACCGCTCAAATAACCTTGCTAGATGCTTTTCTTCTATGCCTATCCCGTCATCAGTAACTTCGATAAGATATTGATCATGCAATTCAAAAATCTTAATTGCCGTAGATCCATCTTTTTTACCGTATTTTAAGGAGTTTTGTACCAGGTTAATCATTACTTGCCTGATTTTTTCACGATCTGCCTTCACATAAGCTGGAGAAGTATATTTCTCTTTGAATGAAAGCTTGATGCTCTTGCTTTTTGCATTGTCTTCCAGCCCTTCCATTACTTCTTTTGCTAACCCAACAAAGTCAAATTTTTGATAGTTAATTGGAATCTCTCCGGATTCTAACTTAGAAATGGAATCAAGATCGTTAATTAAGTAACTTAAACGGTCCACGTTATTGGCTGCCTTTTTTAGAAATTTAGTCGCCATCTCGGGGTCGTCAATCAGACAGTCTTGTAAGGTTTCAATATATCCTTGAATTGCGAATAAAGGGGTTTTGAATTCGTGCGAAACATTAGATAAGAACTCTCTTCTAAATTGTTCCTGCTTCTTCAGAACATCAATCTCCCTCTTTTTAGCGCCCGCCCACTCTTTCACTTCTTGCTCCACATCATTAATTGGATCCGAGCTCACATATTCACCCAGCGCATCCTTCAAATCTTTTCCAAGCTTTAGGTTGTGGATCATTTTGTAAATTAATACGACCTTAGAATAGATATACTTTTCCAACAAATAGTAGAAAACTATGAAACTGGTAAAGAATGAAACTCCGAATGAGATCAGCATAAAATACCAGCTGTGTTGAAAATAATAGTTTACGAGAGCGATCGATAATGCAACCGCAAAGGCCGTGACAAGGACCAATACACTTAATTTCATGCAAGCAATTTACATGTATAATATTAAACGCCCTGCTTTTCAGTAAGATATTTCCAATATCTTTTTGGTACATGTTGGGTGTGAAGTTTCATATTTTTCCTTGCAACAATATTCGTGCTTTTGAAGTAGTTTTTCCAAAGATCCGCATATACTACTTCTTTCTCAGAGATCAGCTCTTTACTTGAACAGTTTAGTCTCTTTTGATCTTCGACGCTTAGGTAAATCTCTTCTACTTTCTCTAGGTCATAAAAGATCCCATAGTGTCTCTCAAGGTCATAAATCACCCATTTTTGATCCGCGTATCGATCTTTAAAATGTTTCATTATCAGTGGCAGCACATTAAAGTCTGGATTAACAGCACAATAATAAATTCCATCCGCAGCATGTTTAAATCTAATAAACGCTTCCATTCTATGTTTTTCACGCTCTACCTTTCTAGCTATTTGTGCGATGACCAGAACATGCTCGTTGCCATAATTCTGCTCTGCACCTGGATCACTTAGAAAGAGGTAGCAGCAAAATTCAAACAAGCTTACCAGCGCCTCCGGTTTTTCGGACAAGAAAGTGCAGTAAAATTTTCTCATCCATCCTCCGTCAAGTTTCTTTTGTAATCCCTTCCAAACTCTATCGGCTTTCCTCTGATCATTGTGAATTGTTAACACTTCTTCAAATGCGTCAGGTTCAAAACTTTTAGCAGTCTTTATCATTATTTTACCGGGCTTCCTTTCGAACCATTCGTATACCGCACATAGTACGCTTTCTAAACTGCCATCAATAATATAGATCATTGTGAGGCTAGAACATAACCATTTGCTGAACGTCGTTCTTGATATACTTACTTTGGCTTTCTGCAAGTATGAAAGACTTAATCTGTGTATTTTGATAGTCTTTGAATTGAAAAGGGGTGTCAGCACATTTAATGAAATATTTTGCCCGGTTATAAGCTACGCCGATTTTTTTTAGCTGATCGATCCGCAATTTTCCGAATTTCCTTGCCTGCACTATTTTTTGTGCAGAAGTTACCCCTATACCTGGAATACGAAGAATCGTTTTATACGAAGCAACATTAATGTCAACAGGAAAAAAGTGAAGATTTCTTAACGCCCAACTTAACTTTGGATCAATGTCAATATCCAGATGTGGATTGGCATCATTCAATAATTCATTCACATGAAATCCATAAAAGCGCATGAGCCAATCTGTCTGATACAATCTGTTTTCACGAATTAGCGGGGGTTGCGTTCCAAGGACAGGTAATCGATTGTCATTGCTGATCGGGATGTAACCAGAGTAATAAACACGTTTTAAAGAAAAATCTTTATAAAAGGACGCAGCGGTTTGCATGATCTCCTGATCAGTTTCAGGAGTTGCGCCTATAACCATCTGTGTACTCTGTCCCGCAGGAACAAACTTTGGAACGCTTTTTATAAGCTTTTTTTCTTCCTTCAACTGAATAATCTGATTTTTAACGAAACGGAGAGGTTTAATAACGTCAATATGGTTTTTTTCTGGTGCCAGCAGCTTTAATCCGCTTTCTGTAGGCATCTCCAGGTTAATGCTCATTCGATCCGCATACAACCC
The DNA here is from genome assembly GCF_037719805.1 of Pedobacter sp. Taxonomy (GTDB): domain Bacteria; phylum Bacteroidota; class Bacteroidia; order Sphingobacteriales; family Sphingobacteriaceae; genus Pedobacter. The sequence continues at coordinate 659,428 of NZ_JBBJLZ010000001.1, forward strand.
TGCCTCCATAATCATCGCTTCACTTGCACCCGGTATGGTTTTAAGATGGATATAGCCATTGAACCTCTCTTCAAGACGAAGTTTTTTAACTACCCTTAATAGTCTTTCCATTGTAAAGTCAGCGTTCTTAAAAATTCCTGAACTCAGAAACAAACCTTCGATATAATTCCGGCGGTAGAAATTCATCGTCAACGATACTACTTCTTCTACTGAGAAGGCAGCACGCTCAATGTCATTGCTTTTCCTCGATACGCAGAAAGCACAGTCAAAAATGCAATGATTGGTAAGAAGAATCTTAAGTAAGGAAACACATCGTCCATCTTCCGTGTAGGTATGGCATATTCCAGAGGTATGGCTATTTCCAATGCCTTTGTTGTCATTTTTTCGCGTTCCACCACTCGAAGAACAAGAAACATCGTACTTAGCCGCATCGGCCAAGATGTTTAGTTTTTCTCTAATCCGTTCAGACATACTGTTTTAATTTACTAACAAATATAGTAAATAAATCTAATAATAATAGTATTAGGCGATTATTGGTTGTCCAGCTTCCTCGAAAAATTCCTTTAAATATTCAAGCATAAAGTCATGCCTTTTCTGAGCAATTTCAGACCCTGTTTGAGTCTTCATCAGATCTTTCAACAAGAGCAGCTTTTCATAAAAATGATTGATCGTTGGAGCCTTTGAATTCTTGTATTCTTCTTTCGTCTGGCCATAGGCTGGTAAAATCTCCGGGTTATACAATACCCTATTCTTAAAACCACCATACGTAAATGCCCGGGCAATGCCGATGGCTCCAATAGCATCAAGTCGATCGGCATCCTGAACAACGTCGAGTTCTTTTGAAGTAAAAGTGACATCTTCTAAACTGGATTTAAAGCTTAAATTTTTAATGATGTCCTTTACATGAGAAATAACACCCGCATCTACGCCTATCGATGCCAGGAAGTCCGAGGCTATCCTCGGGCCAATTTCCTCGTTCCCGCCATGGAATTTACTGTCTGCAATATCATGTAATAACGCAGCTAAGGATACGACAAGCAAATTCCCACCTTCTACCTCATTAATCTTAAGCGCTGATTTGTAAACCCTATCAATATGAAACCAATCATGGCCGGCCTCTGCAGTGGCCAACTCATTTTTAACAAAAGATATGGTAAGGTTGATAATGTGTTTCATAGTGATTGGATCAAGCACAAACGTACATAATAATTTTTCTGAAGGTGATATGTTCGTATTCGTTACTAAACGTAATGGGGAGCTATGTCTAAACAAGCTCCGACTGATCTAATGAAATCAATTGAAGAACTTCAACCTCCAAAACAGTACTTATCTGAAATAAGCGTTCTAAAGTAAGTTTGCTGTAACCCAGTTCAATTTTACTGTATGCATTTTGAGAAATCCCTAGTTTTGCGGCAAGATAATCTTGCGTATAGTTTCTATATTCCCTTATCTTTCTTATGTTGCCTGCTACAACTTTTATTTTAGACGCCAGTTGGTCACTCATAAACCTCCCCATTAAATTTCCTAATGAATTTAATAACGAAAAAAAAGTGCAAGCAGTTTTAAAAAAATCATCAGTCATTGCGAAGATTTTAACGGAGGTTAAACCATCATCAACTGTAACTTGATGAAATACAAGGATAACATTTGAGGGAAAGCCGTACTGGCGATTAATTACTCGGTTTTAGCTGGTAGTCTTTCTTCTTCAGGCCGTCTTGTGCCATCATACAATTCATACTCTAGCATCCGACAATCTAATTTACCATTATAAAACTCTAGTTTCCGGGTGGCTTTAAGCCCGATTTTCTTCGCTAAATCAGGATTTCCTGTGAAAATATAGCCAAAATAACCCTTACATTCCTGCTTAAGGAAGTCACCAATCCGTTTATAGGTAAGTTCTAATTTAGAGTGTACACCTAATCGTTCGCCATATTCGGGATTAAATACCACAACGCCTTTTCCATTATCAGGCACCTGTGTCTCCGCGAAATCACAAACTTCGAATGTTATAAGTGTATCAACGCCTGCTGTTTTCGCGTTTTTTCGACTCACATCAACAGCGTCTTCAGAGATATCGGTGGCAATAATTTGCAAATTGACATTTTTGATCACCTGTTCCTTTAAAATTCTTCTTTCGGCGAAAAACACTTCTTCGTCGTACCCTATGATGTGCATGAATGCATAGTTCATCCTAAACAATCCCGGTCTGCGATTCGTTGCAATCAGGGCTGCCTCTATAGCAAGTGTTCCTGACCCACACATCGGATTTACAAATGGAGACTTTTGATCCCACTGAGTGCTGAGCACAACACCTGCCGCTAAAGCCTCTAGCATAGGTGCTTTGCCAGGTATTTTGCGGTAACCATGTTTAGCCAAAGTCTCTCCGGAGGTATCTAAAAATATATCTGCATCACTGTCCTTCCAGTATAAATGGACAACAGCCTTGTTTGCATCTGAACCAGAATTTGGTCTAATGCCCTTTTTGTCTTTAATTCGATCAACTATTGCATCTTTAACTTTAAGGTTGGCAAAAAGCGGGGTAGTGATTGTCGGGTTGTCAACGTTTGACGTTACAGAGAAGTAACCTGAAAAATCGATAAGCTCTTCCCAGGGCATCTCTACCAGTTCTCTATAAAGTGCTTCAGGATCATCAGCTTTGAAGCTTTTTAAACAATAGAGAATCTGACTTGCACACCTCAAATTTAAGTTCAGCTTTATACATTCAGATAGCGTGATGTTGAGTTCAACGCCTGTCGGAAAATCCCTTTCTATGGTGTAACCAAGGGCTAAAACCTCATCTTGCAAATAAGAAGAAAGGCGTTTATTGCAGGTTATAATAACCTTGCTTTTTGTGTGGAAAACTTGCATAATTAATTGTACGAAGTTATCAATAAAAATATAGAGATTTGAACTTCGCAGTAGAATAAAATAGTATTTAATATGGAAATCAAAGGAAAAGTGCATGAAATCGGTGCATTACAACAGGTGAGTGAGACATTTAAAAAACGCGATCTTATCATCGAATATGCAGAGAACCCTACTTATCCTGAATTCATCAGGTTTGAGGCTTTACAAGATAAGACTGCATTATTCGATAGCCTAAAACAAGGTGACGATATAGAAGTTTCTTTTAACCTACGTGGTCGTCCCTGGACTGATAAAACAGGCAAGACATCTTATTTTAATAGTTTAGTAGTTTGGAGAATCAATGCACTTACAAATAGTGCAGCTGGTACCACTACTCCACAATATGCTCCACCGGCTGATTTAAGTAATGCGCCAGGAGAGGAAGATGATCTTCCATTTTAAAGATCTTTTTTAAATAAACAAATTGACCGCTATGCCGCCCTCCAAAAAGGGGCGGCATTTTTAGTTTAAGCCGGGAATTCAAAATAAAGATTGTTGTGATGCAGCTTCGTATTCGTAATGCGACCAAAGCAAGGCATTACATAAATATTGTTCATGTTCGTATGCAACCGAGTTGTATAATGCTCAATTCTTTGAAGTGGGTACAATAATATTCCTGTAAAGGCGTATATGTATGTGAGAGCGTTAATTTAGATGAGCGGGCATGGTCAGGATGATCATTCCCGCTTTTTTTATAACAGCAGTTTTTTCAAAGGTAAAAGTGCAAAGTTACATCACATCAAACCAGGTCGAGGACTTTTTAATAGTTGTTCTATAAGTTGAACGAAGTCTTTTGAGAGCGTTCATCATTGAGTTACCAGTCCATTAGTTAACTGCCAAATATAGTCGCCCGCAGGGACTTGCGTGTTAAAATATGTTAAATTGCCTGCATTCTGTAAACGCTTCATTAGTTTTGATAACCTGATATGAAGAAAAGAAGCCTTTGGCTGATAACCGCCCTGATGACTGTAGCTTTGCTCGGCGTTTTTGTGATGCAATTGTATTACATCAGGGAAGCATATAATCTTAAGTCTCAGCTTTTTGAACATGATGTTAATGAGGTATTGAACGCTGTCGTCAATAAAGTCCAAAAGCGTTATGCTGCCAACCACATTAGCAAAAAGGATACAGAAGTAAAACAAGAAAGGGAGCAGGATTTTCGAGACAAGGCGCAACAAATTGTTGACTTTAAGGAGCAGTTTAGAGCAGCGAAAGAGAAGCGGAAATTCAATCAAAAGAAAAAAATCTTTGATGATTTGAATACACGGGATAGTTTAATCCGTGTTACTTTCCTCGATCCGAGACGGATCTCGGAGGATGTTTTCTTAGATATTTCAAAAACAGACTCGAAGGGGCAATCACCCTTAAAAGTTCAAGTAGACATTTGGCGTGATGAGTTTGGCGTGATTAAAGGTGGTTCAATCAACCAGACGATTGAGCCGAGTGCGAAGCAAATACGGCCCCGTGCATTTTCATTGAATTCAAACGACCTTCCAGATAGTTTAAGATATCTGGCAATCGATCGACAAAGTTCTAGATTTATAACAATAACGCTGGAACAAGTTCGAGCGGAAATGGCGCTAAAGTTTAAAATCGAAGATAAGATTGCAGAACAAAGATACCGTGATGGGCTAAAGGAGTTGATGGATGATACCGTAGCAATCAACGGCACTAACCTTAATTTTCTTGCAGATCTTCAGAAAGAAATGCGCCAAATTTACGTTCCCATAGCCAGACGGGTTAACAAAGATGAGCTTGACACGCTTTTAAAGAAAGAGCTTCTCAACCGAAACATTACGCTTAACTACGCCTTTTGGGTAAAAACGGCAAATAAGGATTCTTTGGTTTATTGGAAAGCATCTACAGCGGTTGAAGAATCGCTACCTGGTAACACTTTTAAGACGACGCTCTTTAACAACGACATTTTTGGAGACCCTGGAGTGCTCTATGTTAATTTTCCTGATAAGAATAGCCTCATACTTGGTAATATGTGGACCACCATGGCCTCATCAGCTGGCTTATTATTAGTGCTTGTATTTATATTTTCTTACACCTTGTACGCCATTCTTCGTCAAAAGAAAATCTCCGAAATGAAGACCGATTTCATTAACAATATGACCCACGAGTTCAAAACCCCTGTTGCGACAATTATGATAGCCAGTGAAGCTTTGAAAGATCCAGAGATTGTTGAGGATAAAAAGCGAATTAGCAGACTGGCAGGTATTATATATGATGAAAATGTGAGACTTGGAAATCACATCGAACGGGTGTTAAGTATCGCAAGGCTTGAGAAAAAGGAATTGAAGCTGGAACAGGCAGAGGTAAATCTGAATGAACTTGTAATAGCAGTTTTAGACAGCATGGATCTGCAGCTACAGAAAAAGGGCGCCGAAGTTGAACTGAGTTTAGATGCTATAGATCCCATCGTTCTTGGAGACGATTTACACCTTTCCAATGTTTTATACAACCTTATTGATAATGCCAATAAATACAGTGCAGGCCAACCTAAAATTACGATTAAGACAAGAAATACTGCAAAAGGAATTATAGTAACGATTGCCGATGAGGGAATTGGAATGACGAAAGAACAAAGCAAAAGAATTTTTGATCAGTTTTACAGAGTGCCGACAGGTAATCTGCATGATGTAAAGGGCTTTGGTCTGGGATTAAATTATGTACAAGATATTATTACACAAATGGGTGGTAATATTAAAGTACACAGTGAGAAGGATAAAGGAACCGAATTTATCATAAGCCTACCCCTAATTAATTAACGCATGAAACGAATCTTATTGGTAGAAGACGATCCCAATCTGGGGCTGCTTTTGCAGGACTATTTACAACTCAAAGGAAAGTTCGATGTTGTACTTTGTGTTGACGGTGACGAAGGGTTGAGGGCCTTTACCAAACAGGATTTCGACTTGTGCATACTTGATGTGATGATGCCAAAAAAAGATGGATTCACATTAGGGAAGGAAATACGAAAGATTAATGAAAATGTTCCTATAATTTTTGCCACGGCAAAAGCAATGATGGAAGATAAGGCTTCCGCTTATGACTTAGGCGGTGACGACTATATTACTAAGCCTTTCAGGATAGAGGAATTACTGCTAAGGATAAATGCCCTACTAAAGCGGGTTCAAAGTCAAGATGGGTCTGGAACCGTTACTTCTCCAACCAATTTTGAAATTGGAGATTATGTTTTTGATTATACCACCCAACTTATTCATTTTAAAGGCCAGATACAGAAGCTGTCTACAAAAGAAGCGGAGTTGCTAAAGTTGCTATGCCTGAAAAAAAATGCGGTTCTAACCAGAGAAGAAGCCCTACTCAGTATCTGGCACGATGACAATTATTTCAACGGACGTAGCATGGACGTTTTCTTAAGCAAGCTTAGAAAATACCTGCGGGAAGATCCGAAAGTAGAGATTCTAAACGTGCACGGAAAAGGGTATAAGCTTTTAGTGAACTAAAGCATAACAGCTTTAAGTGCTGCCTGTGCATAGTCACCCCAATCCTTAAGCGCGGAGTTAATTGTCGTTCTTAATGTTTTATAGTCTGATGGTTTACCTTTTGCTGGTGCCTTGAGTTCGGTCAACGGTATTGATTTGTCGGTAACCGTCTTAGCAAACCAAGTTACATTTTCATGTGGTAGTGCAACGCCCAAAATCATTCCAGGTAGGCCATTAAAGGATTCAGGCCCTCCGGAAACAGGTATTTTGTCTGTATAAAAGGCGACTACATAAATAGAATCCAGGATAACAGCATTAGCCCGTCTGCATTCATACCCTGCAATTGTTCTCACTTCACTCGTTAGCTTCCAATTAATCTTTCTAATGCTGTCTTTCAAAAGGAAGGTTTCTTCATACACCTTCTTTTGGGCGGTAAATAAACCATTGGCGAGATCCGTATAAATTGTGCTATTTTGCTCTGACATTGGATTGTTGAAAAAGCCCCTTGGGCTCTCCGCTGGCGCTATAGGAGTGAACAGTGTCTTATCATTAGAGAAGATCAATGTGCTTTGCAATAACTTAAATTGGGGGTTATTTTTTTTATAGTTATCATATGCGTCACGTATATAGCTTTCCTTGCTGTTGTCTGCTGCTTTCTTCATCAGTGCATACACATTGATGCTTTTCTCAAATTCAATGATACCTGCAGGAGGAAACCTTACATTCTGTGCTTTCGAGCTTAAACAGCCAATGAGTAGGCTGAGCATAACAATGATTTTGTTTTTCATGGCATTATTATTTTTTGGCAGTACCGCCCATTTTGTTAAAATCCCATATGATACTTCCCATGAAGTAGCGCTGAATAGTGGTGTACCTGTTTTCAACGAACATGTTGTTGCTTGCCGATCGGTCAAAGCCGACGTTTTGATTGAGCAGGTCATTGCCAGAAATTCTGATCTGTAGGTTCTCTGACTTGAAGAACTTTTTAGCAATTGAAGCATTTATAATTGCGCGCTCAAAATCCTGATTAAAGGTCTGCGTTTTAGCAGTGTATTCGTACTGCCCGTCTGAGGAGATCTGGATTTTACCGGGAAGCTTGATATTAAAGCTGGCGTTCCCTATGGCGCCCCAACCTTGGTTGTTGGTACTGGATGGTAAAGATGACCTGATGTCGTTATAAGATGGCCCTCCTGAAAGTTTAAAATCGTACTTATCCTTATTCTGCGAGATTGATAAACTTGTGGAATAGTTGTTGGATCTCGTCGTCGCCAATACTGCATTGATCATGCTATAGTTTTTTGAACCATTTGCTGATACGTCAATACCTACACTAAGCTCAATTGCCTTAATTTTCTTAGACGTAGATCCGTTAAGGTAAAAATTAGTTGGAGTTTCGCCAAGGTTGATTGCTCTATAAGTATTGTTGCCGGCGGCATCGGTAAATGTGGTGTTGGTGATTGGATTAGTGGTAAAGTAGTAAGATCCGTAAAAATAAAGATATTGGTCAGTTAGTATCTTATAGGAATTATAGTTAACAGAGATGTTGCTGCTAAAGGATGGATCAAGGTCGGGGTTACCAATTGTCACATTCAGGGGATCTGTGTTTTCCCTGATTGGCTGGATCTGACTTATACTCGGTTGAGAAGTAGACCCATAGTATCTAACCGATAGTGATTTTTGTTGCGAGAAGCGGTATTGGTATAAAGCGCCCGGATTCCAGTTTATGAAGTTTCTGTCAAACCGTTTGTTTTGGTACAAGTCTAACTGCTTGAACTGTACCGCACTTACTTTAGCTCCAACACTAATATAGGTTTTGTTTTTTTTATAATTTACTGTTGCTCCGCCTTGGTTTGCCAATTGATTCAATTCAAAGTTATTACTAAATAAAGGATCCAGTTTGTCATAAAGGCCGGTTCCAGAGGGATTGAACGATCTTTTGTCCGACGTGCTTTTATTATAATTTAAGCCATAATTCAGTGCTAATGACGTTGCCTTAGTGATTGGTTCCGTATAAGTTAGATTGGTGTTTAATACAGAAGATAACGAATTATTAGTTTTAAATTGATTGATGTTTCTAACACTATCAGATTGCTCCGTCTCATTAAAGAACTCATTTTTGGAATTCAGAAAGCCTTCTGACTTATTTCTATTTAGAGATTGTGCCAATGTAGCAGCAATTGTTCGTCCTTTTTTCTTAAGTTTTTTTGTATAAAAGGCACTCACATTAAACAGGTCTTGATCGCCATCATTAGTGATTGTTCGATCACCGGTGTTGATCAATGAACTATCTGCTCTGGAACTATAACTCATAAATTCTTCTCTGGTCTTTGTTTCCTTCCTGGTTCCATCAATCATCAATTTTAACGTGGAGGTCGTGTCAAGTTGGAATATTAATGTAGCATCCAATTTCTGTCTGAAAGTACTATTATCAAATTGCTGACCTGAAGCACTGTTAATTGTTCTTGAAACCCCATTTGCATCCTGAGGCAGAATGTTTTGAGTAAGGTTGCTGCTTGAACCTTTAACGCCAAGTGATCCTATCTTGTAATTGGTATTTAATCCAAACTTGTCTTTATTCCATTTGTCTTCGAAGTGTAGGCCGCCGGTTTTAGTTGTAGGTATTCCTCGCCCATCGTATCGGCCGTTCCAACCTTCGAAGTCATCACCTCCGTTAATGTAATATACTCCGGCATCAAATTGCATTCCTCTGCTCCCTGAATACTTATCCCGGTCTTCCCAGCCCAAACCGGTTCTCCCTGTGTTACCAAATATTCCATAGCCTGATATTCGCCTTTTGCCTTTGAAGATATTAATCATTGCCTGCCCCTGATAGAATTTGTCCGTCGCCACGCCCAGGTCAACCTTTCCAAAATAGCCGTTTTTCTTATCTTCTTTAAGTTTAATATTTATCGTCTTGTTCTCTACACCGTCGTCCACACCGGTAAAGGCGGCCTCGTCACTCTTTTTGTCATATAGTTGAACTTTATCGACCATATCCGCGCGTATGTTTTTTGTCACCAGTGTAGGATCGTCACCAAAGAATTCTTCCCCATCAACAAGTACCTTTTTTACAGATTTCCCCTGAGCGGTAATATTGCCATCTTTATCAATCTGCATTCCAGGTAATTGTTTCAATAAGTCTTCGACTTTCGAATTGGGTTGAATGTTGTAACTGCCTGCATTAAACTCTGTCGTATCACCTTTAATTTTGATGGCAGCGGCCTTGCCCTGAATAATTACATTTTCAAGTAAGGTAGATTTAAGGAGTAGGTTTATAGCATTGAAATCTTTTGCCGGCTTAAGGCTATCTAATGCAAATTGTTCTATATAATCTGCATAGCCGGGATAAGTGATCAATAAAATGAACTTCCCGCTCCCCAGGTTGTCAATTTGAAATGTGCCTTCTTGTTTTACCCTTGAAAATTTTACAAGAGTCGAGTCTTTCTGATTGAGTATAGTAACCGTACTGTTTACCATTGAGTAAGATGCAGCGGTGTCTGTGACTTTACCCTTAATAAGATATGGGTTGCTTTGAGCAAAAGAGACGGCAACAGACAAAGAGAATAAGAGCGTTAGAGAGGCGAATTTCATGAGGGACGTTTGGGTTAGGTAAGATATAACTAAAACGTTAGTAATCAATAATCCTAAATGTTAAATTGTTTACTTTAACTTTGTCTATGTTAAATCCGGAAATGGCAGGCCCTGCAGCATTGGCCGCAAGATTTGTAAATTATACTTCCAAACACATATTTTTAACGGGTAAAGCTGGAACTGGTAAGACCACATTTTTAAAAAGTCTCACCGCTTTGACCCACAAGAAAACGGTCATTGCGGCACCCACTGGGATCGCAGCCATTAATGCTGCAGGAGTTACCATACATTCCTTGTTTCAACTGCCTTTTGGTACCTACCTACCAAAAGCACCGGCAGCAGACGGGGACCATTATAACCAACAATACAATACGGCAAAATCTATCGTCCGTAACCTGCACATGACGGCTACCAAACGGAAGGTACTAATCGACATGGAGCTACTCATCATTGATGAAGTAAGTATGCTACGCGCAGATCTTTTAGATGCCATCGACATGGTACTTCGTTATATCCGAAGAAACAACCACGAAAGTTTCGGCGGCGTCCAGGTGTTATTTATTGGAGATTTGCACCAGCTTCCACCCGTGGTAAAAAGTACCGAGTGGAATCTGATGGGCCAGTTCTACAATAGTGCGTACTTTTTCGACGCACATGTCATACAACAGAATCCTTTGGTTTACATCGAACTGGAAAAGATATACCGGCAAGCAGATGATGTATTTATTAATTTGCTAAATAATCTCCGAAACAACTCCGTTACTAAAGAAGACGTAGCTCTACTGGAAAGGCATTACCGTGCTGATTTCAAACCTGCGTTACACGAGAAGTACATCACGCTTACTACGCACAACAACAAGGCAGATGCCTTGAATAGGACGAGCCTGGATGAACTACCTGGCGCTTCCTACCTGTATCGGGCTAAAATAGAGAATGAATTTAGTGAGTATGCTTATCCTGCAGACCAGATCTTAGAGCTCAAATTAAATGCCCAGGTCATGTTTATTAAAAATGACCCAACAGGGGAGCAACGTTTTTTTAACGGTAAAATAGCTACAGTTATGGCGCTAAGACCGGATGCCATTGAAGTGCAGCCTGAGGGGAGTACGCAAAAGATCTTATTGGAGAAATACACCTGGAAAAACATAAAGTATACAACAGACAAAATCTCTGGTGAGATTGAAGAGGACTTGGTAGGCACATTTACACAATATCCACTAAAGCTAGCATGGGCAATCACGGTACATAAGAGCCAGGGATTGACATTTGATAAAGCGATTATTGATATCGGAAATGCATTTGCACCAGGGCAAATCTATGTCGCCCTATCAAGACTTCGTTCGCTCAATGGGCTGGTGCTAACGTCATTAATTTCCGGATCGGGAATAAGGCAGGACCAGAACGTATCCTTCTTTTCAAAGAACAAACTAAGTGTGGACGTACTACAGGAGCAGATTCAGATAGATACCGAGGTTTTTTTGAAAAGTTACCTGTTGCAGTGCTTTGATCTCACATCTTTAGATAACATGATTTATGAACATGTACATTCTTACACCAAAGACATCTATAAATCTGCTAAGCAAAAACATCACAAATGGGCCGAGAAGCTACTCAAGTCGATAATTGAGGTAAGAACCAATGCTTCCAAGTTTTTGGGACAGATTAACAGACTAAGCGAAGACAAATCTCCAGATGGACTCCGGGCCTTGCTAGAACGCGTAAAAGCCGCTGAAGCCTATTTTACACCCTTGTTAAATGGCTTTTCAGAACATATATTCGAAAGAATGGAGTTGGTAAAGCAAGATAAGCAGGTATTAGAGTTTTTAGCAGAATTGTTAGAAATGGAGGCTCAGTTTTATGAAAGTTTCAAAAAGATGAAAAAGGCTCCGGCTTTGCTTGCATCAATATTGGATAATAGAGATTTTAGCCGCAGAGACGTCGATAAACTTGTTAATTTGACCACCAGGTCTGAGCGTATGCTTAAAGTGTTTGCGATGGACGGAACGGATGATTTTACTCAAAAGAAGGCCTTAAAAGCAAAATCTATTAAAGCTAAGAAAGTAGGTTCTGGCGCTCCGAAAATAGACACTAAAGAGGTTACTTTAAGTATGTTCAATGATGGTAAATCTGTTACAAGGATAGCTGCCGACAGGAAAATGACTGCAGGTACTATAGAGGCACACCTCGCTCATTATGTCGCACTAGGAGAAATCTCGGGTAAAAAGGTCCTTGGCTCTCCAAAGTTGAACAAGATACTTGAAACCATTAAAGACCTCAAAAGCATTAAGCTAAATGAATTAAGAGAAAGGTTAGGACGAGACTATTCCTTCAGCGAAATTAAGATAGGGGTAGCGTCACATCTGGCGGAGGGGCAGGATTAATAACCTCTATAGTTTAATGTCGCCTTCAAAAACTTGTATCGCAGGTCCGCATAAGAAAATATTCCGGAATCTTTCTCCGTCATAATCGAATTCAATGTTTAGGTTTCCACCTAATACTGTTACAGGAGTGCTGATGTGCCCTGTTTGGTTTTTATGCTTAGCCAGGGACAATGCCACGGCCGTAACCCCTGTGCCACATGCATAGGTCTCATCTTCTACGCCACGCTCAAATGTTCTAACAAACAGATGATCTACCAGGTCTTCCACAAAGTTTACGTTTATTCCTTCAGCTTTATAAGTGTCGTTATTTCTAATACTGGAACCAGCTTCAAATACATCAAAGGTCTTTAAGTCTTGCACAAGGGTAACGTAATGCGGGGAGCCAGTATTTAATACGAAGGCTTCGCCATCATTTTCAATCGCGTCAATGTCAATCATTTGCAGATCAATCCAATTGCCTGCTTCTGAAATTTTGGCATAATGCTGGCCATCTACTGCCAGGAAGTTAGTTTCTGTGCCAATAATTCCTAAATGTTTTGCAAAGGCTACGATACAACGACCGCCATTTCCGCACATGCTTCCTGGCCTTCCATCTGAATTGAAATAGAGCATCTCAAAGTCATAACTGCTGTGATTCTGAAGCAGCATCAAACCATCTGCACCTATTCCAAACCGCCTGTCGCACAGTTGAGAAACGGTTTCCGTATGGGTTCCGTCAAACGAAAGATCACGATTATCAACCAGGACAAAATCATTACCAGCGCCTTGATACTTATAGAAATGGGTAGTCATTGTAGTTGTCATATGCATTTAACAAATTTTAACAGAATTCGTGACTTGTTACAGATGCAAATATCGCGTATATGGTATTAAATTTGACTAAGTCAATACAAAGAAAATAAGTTGATTAGGTAATATGAGACTTAAATGAATGAAAGACTGTTGAATAGTACACAAACACTAAACAAATATATAAATGAGAAGATTTGGATTAATAGCGCTGGCTGCATTTATAGGAGGTGCAGCTGCAATTGGTGGCTATAAATTATTAGAGCCATCAAGGAATGAACTTACATTAGCAGAGCAGCAGCAAGTGCTCTTTGCAAATAACCCGAAGATCTCTTCGGCGGGAACACTTGACTTTGTTGAAGCAGCAGCAGCAGTTTCGCCAGGGGTAGTACACATTAAAACGTCATACGGTTCAACAAGTGCATCTAAAGGGGAAGCTTCTCCAATGGACATGTTTGAAGATTTCTTCGGCGGAGGAGGAAACAGAAGAGGCCAGCGCCAGCCTAGAGCGGCTTCAGGTTCTGGAGTGATTTTGACCCCAGACGGTTACATCGTTACCAATAATCACGTAGTAGACAAGGCCGATAAAATTGAAGTTATTCTTTCTGATAGAAGGAAGGTGAGTGCCACAGTAATTGGTAAAGATGCCAATACCGATCTGGCCTTAATTAAAGTTGATGCAACGAATCTGCCTGTTGTAAAAATGGGTAATTCAGATAATGTTCAAATTGGAGAGTGGGTATTGGCGGTTGGTTTTCCACTGGATTTGCAAACCACTGTTACTGCTGGAATTGTAAGTGCTAAAGCACGCAGCATAGGCATTTTAAATAGAACTCAGCCGACAGAAGAACAGTTTGAAGAGTATCAAAGAACAGGTAAGGCTCCATCAAGTCCTAGCATCGAGTCTTATATACAAACCGATGCGGCTATTAATCCAGGTAACAGCGGAGGTGCCCTGGTAAACGCAAATGGAGAGCTTATTGGTATCAATGCGGCAATTGCTTCACAAACTGGTACCAACGTAGGTTACGGTTTTGCAATACCAATCAATCTTGCAAAAAAGATCCTTGATGACTTCAAAAAATATGGTGAAGTTAAACGTGGATACATCGGAGTAAGCTTTGTAGCTCTTGACGCAGACAATGCTGAAACGTATAAAGTAAAAGATGTTTCTGGATTGTATGTTAATGATGTGATTGCTAACAGTGGCGCTGCAGCTGCGGGGTTAAAGAAAGGCGACATTATCAAAAAAGTAGAAGGATCTATAATTTACGATTCGCCGGACCTGCAAGAGAAGATCGGTCGTTTAAATCCTGGAGATAAAGTACAAATCACATACTTAAGAGAAGGCCAGCTAAAAACCACAAGTATCGTTTTAAAACCTGAATCTTCAATCAAAGAAGCCCAACCGGCTTTAGCAGCTAAATCCGGAGCTAGCATTGAGAAGCTAGGGGCAACATTTTCAGCGCTATCTCCTCAGGCTAAGATTAAATTGGGCTTAAAAAATGGGGTTGTCGTTACTAAAACTAACACCTCTGGCTTGTTCTACCAGTACGACCTGACACCAGGTACGGTAATTACAAGCATTAATGATGTTCCGTTGAATACGACAGCTGACGTTACGGCGGCGTTAGCGAAGTCATCCGATAAAATAAAAGTAGTAGGTATTCTTCCAGACGGAGGGAAGATGTCCTGGATGTTCAGCACAAGATAGGCGCTGAGCTTTTGTCCTAATCTTTATAGCGGGAGGCAACGTAAGTTGTCTCCCGTTTTTTAATACCCGAACTATTAGCTAACCTGACAGTTTTTATAAAGTCTTAGAACGTTTCTAAATAGTTTATTTATGGGTATTTTGTGTTGGCAGTAAAGGAATTAATTCTTTTATTAAATACTTTTGCAATCAAAACTAAAATATAATTTCATAATGGCTAGTTTCGGAAACGCTTTTTCCTCTTCAATAGGAAAAAAACTAATAATGGGTATTACCGGCCTGTTCCTTATTTTATTCCTTATTGTGCATTGTTTTGTCAATGCATTGATCTTTTTCAACGATGGAGGTTTAACCTTTAATATTGGTGCACATTTCATGTCTGGCAACTGGGTAATCAGGGCAGGTGAAATTGTATTATTTATTGGGCTTCTTGCTCATATTTACCAGGGTTATAGGCTTAAGTACTTAAACAATAAGGCTAGGCCGATTAAGTATGCTGCTTTTCAGGGAAGCGCCAATAGTAAATGGTATAGCAGATCAATGGGCTTGTTAGGCACGCTGTTACTCATCTTTCTGATTGTTCATTTAGCTAACTTTTGGGTAGTGTCACGTTTCACGGGGATCCCGACGGTCGATGCTAACGGCCACGAGGATTTGTATGCAGTAATGATTCAAACCTTTCAGGAGCTTTGGGTTGTTGTGCTATACACGCTGGCAATGGCCTCACTTTGCTACCATCTCCTGCATGGTTTTGCTTCCGCATTTCAAACATTAGGTTGGAACCATAAAAAGTACAATGCTATCACTAAAAACGTTGGTATATGGTATTCAATCATCATCTCCGTTGTTTTCGCTGCAATGCCAATTGCAATTTACGCAGGTTGGATTAGATAATTTTAGAACGTAAGAATATGTCAGAGTTGAATTCAAACATACCAGAAGGCGAATTAACAGGGAAATGGACTAAGTTTCGTTCTTCTGTTCCTTTGGTTAATCCTTCAAATAAAAGAAGTATAGAAATAATTATAGTAGGCACAGGTTTAGCAGGTGCTTCGGCAGCAGCTACTTTGGCTGAAATGGGATATAAAGTTAAATGTTTCTGTTTCCAGGATTCTCCAAGACGAGCGCATTCTATTGCCGCTCAAGGTGGAATTAATGCTGCGAAAAACTATCAAAATGACGGAGATAGTACCTATCGCCTGTTTTACGATACTATAAAAGGGGGTGATTACAGATCGCGTGAAGCAAACGTTCATCGTTTAGCTGAGGTAAGTTCTAATATCATAGATCAGTGTGTTGCTCAAGGTGTTCCTTTGGCACGTGAATACGGTGGCTTATTAGATAATCGTTCATTCGGTGGTACACAGGTTCAACGTACTTTTTATGCAGCAGGACAAACTGGTCAACAGTTACTTCTTGGTGCGTATTCAGCCTTAGAGCGCCAGATTGGCATGGGTAAGGTTGAGATGTATACTCGTCATGAGATGCTCGAAGTAGTTACCATTGAAGGTAAGGCTCGCGGTATTATTGCACGAAACCTGATTACTGGTGAGTTGGAACGCCATTTTGGTCATGCGGTCGTTTTAGGCACAGGTGGTTACGGAAACGTATTCTATCTTTCAACAAATGCAATGGGCAGTAATGTAACTGCAGCATGGAAGGCGCATAAGCAAGGAGCTTTTTTTGCAAATCCTTGTTATACTCAAATTCACCCGACCTGTATTCCAGTTTCAGGAGATCACCAAAGTAAATTAACCCTGATGTCTGAGTCGTTACGTAACGATGGAAGAATCTGGGTACCTAAGAAGAAAGATGACACCCGTAAGGCCTCAGAAATCCCTGAAGACGAGAGGGATTATTACCTGGAGCGCCGTTACCCTGCTTTTGGTAACCTTGTACCGCGTGACGTAGCATCAAGAGCAGCAAAAGAACGTTGTGATGCCGGCTATGGTGTGGGTAATTCTAAGTTAGCTGTATACCTTGATTTCAAAGCGAATACAGAGCGATATGGTAAAATTGAAGCGTCTAAGATGGGCCTTCACAATCCGGATCAAGCGACTTGTATGCGTCTTGGTACTGACGTAATTAAAGAAAAATATGGTAACCTGTTTGATATGTATGCGCAGATCACAGGGGAAAATCCATATGAATTACCAATGAGGATTTATCCTGCAGTGCATTATACCATGGGCGGATTATGGGTTGATTATAACCTGATGACTAACGTACCTGGATTATATTGTACTGGTGAAGCTAACTTTTCAGATCACGGTGCAAATCGTTTAGGCGCGTCCGCATTGATGCAGGGTCTAGCTGATGGATACTTTGTGTTGCCATATACAATTGGTAAGTATCTCTCAAATGAGATCTCTGTTAAAGCTATTCCATTAGATCACCCGGCTTTCGTAGAAGCTGAGGGAAGAGCTAAAGGAATTCTGGATAAACTGATCAGCATCAAGGGAACTAAATCAGTGGATCATTTCCACAAGCGTTTAGGTCACATTATGTGGGAAAAGTGCGGAATGTCCCGTAATGCAAAAGGACTAACCGAAGCAATTGCAGACATCAAAGCGCTACGTGCAGAGTTTTGGTCGGAAGTTAAAATTCCCGGAACTGCGGAAGAATTAAATCCTGAGCTTGAGAAAGCAGGAAGGGTTGCAGATTTTATCGAACTGGGCGAATTGATGTGTATCGATGCCTTAAATAGAAACGAGAGCTGCGGCGGTCACTTCAGAGAAGAATACCAGACAGAAGAGGGTGAAGCACTTCGTGATGATGAAAACTACGCTTATGTAGCAGCCTGGGAATTTAAAGAGGGTGTTAACTTTGAGCTTCATAAGGAAGAATTGAAGTTTGAGAACATTAAAGTGGCACAAAGAAGTTATAAATAGCGGTACTAAATCTCAATATTATGAGTACAGGAAATATGAACTTAACGCTGAAAGTTTGGCGTCAAAAGAATAGCAAAGCCAAAGGTGCTTTGGTGGATTATAAATTAGCTGATATCTCACCTGACATGTCATTCTTAGAGATGTTTGATGTTTTAAACGAAGAGTTGATTAACAAGAACGATGAGCCTATTGTGTTTGATCACGATTGTCGTGAAGGTATTTGCGGAAGCTGTGCGATGTTTATTAACGGTCGCCCTCACGGGCCTAAAGACTTGGTTACGACTTGTCAGCTTCACATGCGTTCGTTTAAAGATGGCGATACCATCGTAGTTGAGCCTTGGAGAGCTGCTGCTTTTCCAGTCATTAAGGATTTGATGGTTGACAGAACAGCCTTGGATAGAATTGTTGCAGCTGGAGGCTTCATCTCAGTGAACACAGGGAATGCTCAGGACGCTAACGCCTTGCCGATTCCAAAGAAGCAGGCTGACTCTGCGTTTGAGGCTGCCGCATGTATTGGATGTGGTGCTTGTGTGGCAACATGTGTCAATGCATCTGCAATGCTATATACCTCTGCTAAGATATCGCAGCTAGCTCAACTACCTCAAGGACAACCTGAAAGGTACCGCAGGGTACAAAGTATGGTCGCTCAGATGGATGCGGAGGGCTTTGGTAACTGTACCAACACAGGAGCTTGTGAGGCAGAGTGTCCTAAAGGTATATCGCTAGAAAATATCGCCAGGATGAACAGAGATTTTTATTCTGCAAAATTTGTATCTGAAGAAGATATTTAATAGATTTATACAACGAGACAAGGTATTATGCGCAAAACCCCGGCTATTTAGCTGGGGTTTTGTGTTAGTGAAATTTACTTTGAGAGACTAAATGTTAATGGCAGATTATATTTAACTCTGACCGGTTTTTTATCTACCATACCCGGTATCCAATGAGGAGATTCGTTCAGTACTCGAATTGCTTCCTCATCTATTCCCGAACCAAGACCTTTATCAACTTTAATGTTAGTGAGCTTGCCGTTCTTCTCGACAACGAAACTTGTGAAAACTTTCCCTTGAATATTTTTTTCCTGCGCCTCTTTAGGATATTTCGTCGCTTTTCCAAGGTAAACGTAGAACTGTTTGATTCCCCCAGGAAATGTTGGTGCTACATCAAGAGCAGTAAAATCAAGTACTTTTTCTTCTTGTGTAGGCGATGCAGCAAAGTTACTAATCTGCTTTGCTACTAAGTTCATATGATCCACTGCCGAACCCAATGTTGCTGGCGAAGAATTTAGAGAAAAACTTATAGGGATATTGTACTTAACGCGCACTACATTTCCATTTTGAACCCCCGGATTCCAATTAGGACTCGCTGTAAGAACCCGAACCGCTTCTTCATCGGTACCTCCACCGAGTTTACGATCAACTTTGATGTCCATGAGGCTCCCGTCCTTTTCCACAATGAAAGAAAGAAATACCTTTCCTTCCACTTTGTTAGCTTTCGCCTCTGCTGGATACTTCACATTCTGTTTCAAATAATTGTAGAAGTTAGCCATTCCACCAGGGAAAGTCGGCTGTGCTTCCAAGGATACAAAATCGTAGACCTTTATATCCGCAGGATCATTTTTAGTATTGGTTGTTTTTGGAAGGTAACTACGAATGACAATTTCTCCGATGTAACTGTAACCCTCTGGCTGATCTATTTCTGTATTCTTCTTTACTTCTGTGGCGCCTGCGATTGTGAAAGTTGTTTTAAGCGTATATTTTCCATCTGGAACGCCCTTGAAATCTGCATAAGATAATATTTTGCTCATCACTTCTGCATCTGTCCCCGCGCCAAGGGAAGGACCGCCCAAACTTACCCCCTCAGGTTCACCACCTTTGACGCTAAACTTAATGAGTGTAGAACCTTGGGTCTGATTTAAAATTGCCGCTGTAGGATATCTAATACTCCTCTTTAAATGATCCGTCAGGCCCGACCAATTTATCGTAGATAGGTTTCCAGCTTCTTGAGCAGCTAACCTCGCAGTTGATGTATTCGCATGTACCGTGGCCAATAAAGCATTTGACCCTAAATTTTCAGCCGTCACGCTAATTGCCGCCTCTTTTATCATTTCAAGGGGTTCAGTCAAAGGAATCTTTTCGGCTATAGCCAGAATCTTTTCATTTTTACGAATCGTTGCGGATGACATCACCAAAGCGATGGCAAATAGTGGCAAAAACAGACCGTATTTCAATACGGCAGTTTTCTGAGATCTTTGTTTGTGTAGCATGTAAATTCTTTTTTTAATAAGTGATTTGTTAAAAAAACTATTAGTTAGAT
Source organism: Pedobacter sp. (assembly GCF_037719805.1). GTDB lineage: Bacteria > Bacteroidota > Bacteroidia > Sphingobacteriales > Sphingobacteriaceae > Pedobacter. The sequence goes on from NZ_JBBJLZ010000001.1 coordinate 679,466, forward strand.
TACTTGGAGTAACTCCAAATGCACTGCTCAACAACAATAAAGCATACTGTTCTTTGTCACCCTGAAATCTGGCAGCTTCTTCATCTGCCAAAAATTCGTGAATGTTTTTTATGCTATGCTTATAAAAATAGATAACAGGATTAAACCAGGTTAGAATGCCCAGAACCTCAAAGAAAATTACGTCAAGAGAATGTAGCTGCTTAATATGAAGTTCCTCATGACTGTTGATCGTCCTGAACTCAGGGAGAGTTACATCAATGACTTTCTTGCCGAAGAAAGAGAAAGCAAAGCCTTTATTCTTTTCTCTAAGTATAACCTTAACGGAAATTAACTGGATAATGAGCCGAACTACGAAAAATATTACCCCCGTGACGTATAGAAAAGCCAATACATTTCCAAGCGTCAGTTTACTCACATCTTCGTCCACGATCGCACCAGTGATAAAGTCGTTCATCTGGCCAACGCTTGAATACATTGGCTGGGCCAAAGGCTGCGTGATAAACCATTCAAACCTCAGAAAGGGTAGCGCAGCTGAAAGCGTGCCCGCAGACAAGAGATAAAGCCTATTCAGTATAAAGTAAGTCTCCCTGTCCAACAAGAGTTTATAGAAGCCGTAAAATACAATTAAGTAGATGTTGACCTGAAGGATGTAGTGTGCCCAACTCATTTCTCTTTATTTTTAAGTTTACTGATCATTTTAAGAATCTCATCAACATCATTCAATTCCAGCTTTTCCTCTTTTACAAAGAACGAGAACATGCTCTCTACAGAGTTTTCAAAGTAGTTTCCTAACAATTTTTCCGTTGCGTGACGTTTATAATCTTCTTTGCTAACGATAGGATAATATTTATGAGCCTTTCCGAAAGTCTCGTGAGCAATAAATCCTTTTACTTCGAGAATCCGAATAATAGTGGATACCGTATTGTAAGCGGGCTTAGGCTCAGGGAGAAAATCCATTACGTCTTTAACGAATCCTTTTTCTATCTGCCATACAATTTGCATGATCTGTTCCTCTGCCTTTGTTAAATCCTTTAATTCCATATCTGCTTTTAATATTATTGTTGCCAGTTCAGTTATCAGCATACTGCGCATTACCTGTTATAACTAAGAACTTAGTATAAACTTAAAACTAATAATTTAGTTTTCAAAATGATTTTACATTTATTTCTATCATACAAGTAGTTAGAATAAAATAAATCCCTTAAAACAAGAAAAGCCCCCTATTATGGAGGCTTTTCAATTAGAAGTATGATCTACAGTTTCGCTGCTTCAGGTGCTTTAGGTAACTCTTTCCTTGGAATTTGTTGTACTCGTTCGGATGTATGGTAAACAAAAGAGGCAACAATGGTGGCAGATCTTTTCAGATCTTCCTCTACAAGCCTGTCATAAGTATCTTCATTACTATGGTGTGTACGTGTATTGTAATCCATCGGATCCTGAATAAACTGGAATCCAGGAATACCTACAGCATCAAATGCCTGGTGATCTGTACCTCCCGTGTTACTAATCGTCACTGTTTTTGCGCCGATGTCGCTGAACGGAGTCAACCAGTCCTTAAATATTGAGCGTGCAGCTTCATTGCCTTGAAGATAAATACCCCTGATCGCGCCTGTTCCATTATCCAGATTATAATACGCACTGATTTTCTTTTGATCTGGAGTCAGGACCATCGTCTTTGGATCGCCATAGTGTTTGGCAACATATCCTCTCGATCCGAAAAGCCCTTGCTCCTCAGAACTCCACAAGGCAATTCTGATGGTTCTTTTTGGTTTGAAGTTGATGTCCTTAAGAATTCTCATTGCTTCCATCATTACCGCAGAACCTGCAGCGTTGTCCGTTGCACCTGTTGCAGAATGCCAGGAATCATAATGACCGCCGATCATTACAACTTCGTCTTTAAGCTTTTTATCCGTACCTGGAATCTCCGCAATCACATTGTAGCCTTCTGGATCCTGGTCAAAGAAGGATGTTTTAATATCTGCCTCCATTTCTACAGGCTTTCCAGCACGAAGTAATCTTAAAATATGCAGGTAGTCTTCAGACGAAACCTCCAGCTCCGGAGAGACAGGCTTCGCATCCAGTGCATACGACGCACCGTTACTGGTGAAGAACGTACCATAACTGCCTCTTGCGTACGTTAAGATCAAGCCGACCTTCTCCTCGAGCAACATAGTAATCATTGCAGCTCTCGTCTCCCTCATCTTTAACATTTGGGCCATCATGTTATTGTTGCCCGCAGGACGTTGCGGCCTTTGACTTTGGGCAGAGGCTTGCTCCATCCTGGTTAGCACAGAGTCAGCATGTCTCACCGCATCTGGCTTATAAGTATTTTGTAAAGGTTGTAGCATCGTCTGATCGAACATTACAATCTTCCCTGCAAGCTTTCCTTTATACTTATCGAGATCCGTTATAGTATCTGCTTTTATTAGAATAACCTCCGATTTGATCAGGCCATTGGTCCCCGGTGTCCAGGCCTTAGGCGAGGCAATGATTGCATGATAATAGGGAAGGGTAGTAGCAGCATAGTATTTATCAATTTGCCAACCTTTACCGAATTTCCCCCATGATTCCAAATGAACATTTTTTAGTCCCCATTCCGTAAACTGCTTAACCGCCCAGTCTTGAGCTCGTTTCAATCCTGGTGAATTTGATAATCTTGGTCCCGCAACATCAGTAATTTGAAAGGCAATATCCATTACTTTGGAATTATCAAGTCCCTCTTTGCGGATTTTTTGCACGATATCTATATTTACTTTCTCCTGGGAGAAAGCGGACAAGACTAATCCTAGTGTAAGTGTAGTTAGTGTAAGTTTTTTCATCATAATCAGGTTGTTGTTTAGATAAATCTAAGATACTATCTTAAATAATTAATATGTCCACTAACATTTTTACATGATTGCCCTTAAATAAGAAATGACGAAGTAATACCCCGCCATTTTCTAACTAAAACTAACTAAAATTATTTTACACTTTTCCGTGCAACAATAAAATAACCTATAATGAAAAATACGACGGCGTAAATCAGACTACTATAAATTTCTCTAGAGAAAATCTCTGCAGCACCCTTACTTTTACTTAAACTTAAGGTTAGGAATGGGTGACTATAGGGTACCATATAAGCATATTCCCATCCTTTACTCGCCACGATTATTCCCATAATCACGCCTATAAATCCAATTCCCATTGGCTTTAAAAAATCGCCCCAAATTAAACTGATGATAAACTGAACAGATAGGATCCCCAACGACGATAAGAACACTTTGAGATATAACTTAGTCAGCATCTCGACAGGCGAAAATTCATTAAACTTTAGTTCGCTATTTAACATATACAGCAGGTAGCCAAAGACGAGCGTTAGTATAGCGAAAAGAGATAAGCTAAGAAAAATGAGCAGAACTGCATATAGATATTTAGCGGCATAAATTGAGAACTTATTTAGTGGTTGCGCGAAAAGGGTTTTCCAGGTGTCATTTTTATGCTCGATATTGTTGACGGAAAAAGCCATAAAGATCACATAGAATGGAAGGATCAACATTCCCATTATTCCAAGAGCGGTACCACTATATATACCCCATAAGGCCTCTGGCGGATAATTCCTTGCTATAACCTTTTCTGCGTTGCTGAAAAAGCCGGCTGCGATTAATCCACAGATAACCAGGGGTAATAATATTGCTGCCCAGAAGGCAAGTGTCTTTCTTGATTTGAAAAATTCAGATTGGAGAGATATGATCAATGAGTGCATCTTAATTGTTTTTTGTAATATCGAGAAATAAGTGCTCCAGATCTTTACGTACAGGGCAGATACTTGAAACATGATATCCGTTATTCACCAGTAGTGCATTTATTCTGGCGCTATCTTCGGCAGAAGTGAACAACATGCTTAACTTCGATTCTTCAACCGTCGAAACATAACCATTTGCAGTTAGAAGTGCAGACGCTCCGGCAACGTTTGAAGTTTCGATTTCAAGCGTCGGTTTACTCAAATTGTGGAGTTCGGCTATTGTTCCCTGGAACAATAACTTTCCTTTATTTATGATACCAACGTGGGAAGCTATCTTCTCTATTTCACTGAGTAGGTGACTTGATACCAGAATTGTTTTTCCATGATTTGTGGCTAGATCCATCATAAGGTTACGAATTTCAATAATTCCGTTGGGATCCAGGCCATTTGTAGGCTCGTCAAGCAATAACAATTCAGGATCAGATAAAAGGGCAAGGGCAATGCCCAAACGCTGTTTCATTCCAAGCGAGTAGTTAGATGCTTTTTTATTTGCAGCTTCTGTTAAACCAACAAGCTGAAGTAATTCTGTGGCTTTAGACTTTTGAAGTCCTAATAATATACATCTGTTTATTAGATTTTCTTTCCCGGTTAAGTGGGCATATATTGCTGGCTGCTCTACGAGAGCACCAAGGCGTTTCAAACTTTCAATGCGATGGGAATTGATTTCCTTTCCAAAAAGAAAAACGGTGTCTGCCGGAGATTTCAGCAGGTTAAGAAGTATTTTAATTGTGGTGGTTTTGCCAGCTCCATTAGGGCCAAGGAAGCCGTAAATACTTCCTTTCGCAACTTGTAACGAAAGATTATCTACTACCCTTTGGGTTCCAAAGTTGTAAGTCAATCCCCGGGTTTCAATGATCAGCTCGCTCATTTATTTAGAGAAAGGATTGCTGATCTTTATTATTGAAATCTTTGAAGTTGAAGATTTTAAAGCAATCTCATCATCGTTTTGGTTACTATTAGCGTTAGGCGTCAGTGCAAATAACATGATGACGAATACTGGTACTAAAAGAAGTATAAAAGGCGATACGTTTGATAACTTTTTCATAATTGTTTCGTTTTGATGAAACAAATAGAATCATTAAAAGAATTCTGCTAAAATGTTTTAGACAAAGCGCAGATTATTCTAGATAAACGCCGCAAATTGAATGTTAACAGATTATATCGGTAATCCAGGCTATTCGTAGAAAAAAAATGCCTGTTCGTCGAAAGTGAGGCATTTTAACACAGATCATTTGCTATTTTGGACCTTTAAATTTAGTGTTATAAAGGATTAATGAAGAGCAAAGCGCCTTTTACCGTTCACCTGATTTTTTGGCTGATTGTTAGTTCCATTTTATTTTTTGAAGTATTTGTAACTAAAGAACCAGTAACGTTATCCTCTTTTGCTATTGAACACGGCTATTCAGGACTAATAAACATCTCCATTTTCTATATTAACTATACGCTTCTTATCCCTTTGCTTGTCAAAGACACCAAGCGATATGGGCTTTATGTGATCAGTATAACACTTTTGATCTTGTTCATGACCCTAATTAAGGTTGTCATTGATAGTTTTTATTCTAATTTCTTCCTTGCTGCTCTGGATCAGGCTGTAAAAGGCAAGTATATTGATGTAGCAAAACACGTTGTCTTTCATATTTTCATATCAGGATTTTTCATCGTTGCCAGCTCGCTGATTAAGTTTGCGGCCGATTGGTTCGGTAATGAAACAGCACAAAGAAATCTGATTCGTGAAAGAAAAGAGATGGAGCTGCAGTTTTTGAAATCACAGCTAAACCCTCATTTCCTTTTCAACTCCCTCAATAACATCTATTCTTTAGCCTACCAGAAATCTGATAAGACTGCGGATGCCATATTGAAGCTTTCAGAAATTATGCGGTACATGATCTATGAAAGTAACGATAGCTGGGTATCCCTGAGTAAAGAGATTGAATACGTACAAAGTTTTATAGAGCTTCAGAAACTAAGATTCAAAGATGGCGCAGCCGTAGAATTTACCCAGAACGGTGAGATTGACGATCAGCAAATTGTGCCACTGATTTTGATCTCATTTGTAGAAAATGCGTTTAAACATGGTATTGCTAACGATCCACAAAATCCGATAAGAATCAATATTATTGCGAACCAAAAAATCTTGCACTTTAGTGTAAGTAACAAAAAGAACAGTTACAATAAAGACCAGATGGGGGGAGTAGGCCTGCACAATGTAGAACGCCGTTTACAATTACTTTATCCGGAACGGTATAAATTAAATATTGTAAATTCGGATACCCATTATACCAGTGAATTAATGCTTGATATATGACAAAATTAAAATGTATTGCTGTTGATGATGAGCCTTTGGCCCTCGATATTATAGAAGACTATGTATCTAAAGTACCTTTTCTAGAGCTTGTTAAAAGAACTGAAAATGCAATAGAAGCACTTCAACTGGTCCAGGCGGGTGGCATCGATCTGGTATTTTTAGATATTCAAATGCCGGAACTTACCGGAATTCAATTTCTTAAAATAGCCAATAACAAAGCCAGCTATATTTTAACAACTGCCTATTCTCAATACGCCTTAGAAAGTTACGATCTTAACGTATCTGATTACCTTTTAAAGCCAATCGCTTTCGATCGCTTCTACAAGGCTGTCGAGAAGGTGCACAATCTCAACAAACCTGCCGAACCCGTTGCCGTAGCGCAGCCCCTTCCTGTATCTGCTGCCTCTGCTGCGACAAATCATAGTGTGCAGGATTTCATTTTTGTAAAGACTGAGCATAAGATCCAAAAGATACAGCTTGACGATATTCTCTACATTGAAGGGCTTAAAGACTACATCTCGATCTTTACTAAAGCCGAACGTGTCATTACCTTACAGAACATGAAAAAGATGGAGGAGACGTTACCTAAAGGCCAGTTTGTAAGGGTTCATAAGTCATATATTATCTCTCTGGATAAGATAGAAAGTATTGAACGCAGCAGGATCGCTATTAATGGTAAAGTGATTCCGATAGGGGACACCTATAGGGATGAATTTTTTAAGCACATTGACAATAAAAACATTTAGTTTACCACTTTCTTAATTGCCAATTCTACCTCCTGTACAACATCTTCAGGCTTATTACCATTAGGTTCTATAGGTTTTAGGACTGTCCACCGAAGCCGCTCTCCAACACGAAGCGGATAGGTACCATATTTCACGATTTTCCAGGAGTTCTCAATGGCAACAGGCACTATAAGTGCATTTGGAACGACTTTGAGAAGTGTAGCGATGCCACCGACCTGGAAAGGCTTCAAATGGCCATCTTTAGATCTGGTTCCCTCTGGAAAAATCAGGGTTGACCAGGTGTTATCGCTCATTCGTCTTCCTAACTTGATAATCTCAGAGACAGCTTGCTTGCTATCCTTACGGTCAATATTTGCGCCTCCACCATACTTAAGATTGAAAGAAATTGACGGTATACCCTTAGTAAGCTCAATTTTGGAAATAAACTTTATATGGTGCTTTCTTAAAAACCAGATCAAAGCAGGGATGTCGTACATGCTTTGGTGGTTTGCAACAAAGATGATGGGACGGTCTGTAGGGAGCTCTTGATTGTTATTAAAAGTTACAGAAGACAGTAAAAATAAATCTGAATAGGTGAGAAAGAAATTAAGAATATCCACAGATATCTTATGGGCTCTATAACCAAAGAACCGATAACAAACCCATTGAATGGGATGAAATATCACTAAAGAGAGGAAAAAAGCAAAGTAAAATAACGGACTAAACACATAGCCAAGCAGCTTGTTCATAAATATTACTTAGACTTAAAAGAATAGAATTTTCGTTTTCAAAATTGCCGCAATACTCATGCTGTCAGTAATTTTACCATCCATCACCATTTGGTAAGCTTCGTCAAAGGGGGCTTACGCAGTATCAGCTGCTCAGTTTCCTCCGGTTCAGCCACTCCCATCGTTAGTCCTTTGGCTACGTAAATGACAGCAAGTTCATCACTAACAGAATTTGACAGATACATGCGCTGTATTTCGGTCCAGTCTGTTGCTATTAGTCCGGTCTCTTCCAACAATTCTCGCTTTGCACCATCAAGCGGGTCTAATCCCAGAGGACCGCCCCCTTCCGGAATCTCCCAACTATAGGCGTCTAATGGATAACGGTATTGTCCAACCAACCAGGTGTTGTTTTCTTCATCCAAAGGAAGCACGCCTATTGCTACATTTTTAAAGTGAACAACCCCGTATATTCCTGAACCGCCTGAAGGGTTAATTACCTGATGCTCGTTAACATTGATCCACTTATTATCATAAACTTCTTTTCGCTCCAGCGTCGTCCATGGGTTGTTTTCTTCCATGGCTGCAATATACAAAATTACAGAATCTAAGGCGTAGCAGTATTGGTTGGAGGTGGTACTTTTGCTTTAGTGACTCTGGCAAAGCGATAGTTAAGGCTCAACGTAACATTGCTTGAATTATTGGTGTTGAAGTTTTGTACCCTGAAATTAGCCCCTTCACTATACGATGAGTTGTTGGCACGGCCAAAGGGATCACTGATGTTGACTCTCGCATTCAACTTATTTTTCATAAATACTTTCCTGGCACCCATCCAGGTCGTAATTGATCCTTTATTTCTGCCTTGTGCAGAAATGTTATTGTAGTAATTGAAGTTGCCTTCAAAGGCTGTTTTGAATGGCAACTGCATGGATATCCCAATATTGCCACTCAGGTTTTTCCCGGTCCGGTTCAGCGCACTGTTTAAATCAGATTGGTAGGAGGTCTGACTAAAAACAAAGTTAGCATTAGTGGAGATCGTCTTATGTGGGCGATAGTTGCCAGAAAGAACAATTCCATACTGCTGGTTGGCAGATACATTGTCAAAACTGGTTTCAGAAACTCCAGTCTGATCTACTGATCTGAAGCGCTCAATTACTGCACTGCGGCTGGCATAAGTGAGCTTCGGGTTGAAGCTCCATCGCATTCCCCAGGCATTTAAACCAATATCCATTTGGTGCGTAAGCTCCGGATTAAGGTTTGGATTGCCATAATTTATGTTTAGGGGATCTATATTATTTATCTGAGGGTTTAAAGTGTTTTCCCTTGGCCGGTTAACCCTGACACTATAGGAAGAAGTCAAATTAAATTTTTTAAAGTTTCTGCTGATACTTGCAGTAGGGAATAAATTGAGGTAGGGGTCTATGTTATAGTTCTCACCAGAGGAAAGATCGAAATGAACAGCAGTTAATTCAGCACGTAATCCGGCCTTCGCTCCCCAGTTTTTAAGTCGAAGATTGTAGGAGGCATAACCGGCAAAAATGTCTTCCTTGTAAAGAAACCTGGTGCTTTGTGGTTCATTGATCACAAATTGCTGACTGGCCATGTCAAAATACTGATTGCGTTGATCTTTGTCATTATTACGGTAAGTATACTGAAGGCCTAGTTCAATATTGTCTCTTTTCTTCAAAACGGGCTTATCAAAATCTGCTTTAAACGTCAGCCCATTATTGCCGATGTTGTCTACATTATTCTGCAATTGTTGCGCACGGTTGGCAGGAGCAAATGTTCTATCTATAATGCGATTGGTAAGGTCATTATTATCATTGTACGTCAACCCCAAGGTAACTAAGCCACCTGTCGTGTCAATTTTTAATTCATAGTCCGCATCTGCCACGAAGGTTGCTCGCTTAATCTTTCCCGTATTTACGGTAGTTCTTAGGGAACGCTCCACGAGTTCTTCATCGAGAGAATAGTTATATCCTCCGCCAATACTATTACTACTGTTATTATTGTAATTGGTTGAAATGCGAAGGCTTTGCTTTTTTGTGATGTTCCAGTCGAAGTTTGCCCTATAGTTCCCGCCATCACCGGAGTCCCTATAGTCGTTTAAATTATTCTGATAAAAAGTTGTATCTGTTAAAAAATTCTCCCTATAACTGGTGTTCGTTGTTTTCCGTAAGTTGTATTGATAGGCACCTCCACCATTAATGGAATAGTTCTTCGCTTTATACGAAGCATTGGCGTTAACATTTGTCTTGCCAGTAAGACCTGCTGAACCACCTGCATTGCCTCCAAGACCGATCTTGAAATTTTTCTTAAGTACAATATTAATGATGCCTTCGCCATCTCCCGAATATCTTGCTGGGGGATTAGTCATCACCTCGATTTTCTCAATGGCGTCAGAAGGTAAAACGCTTAGAAGGTCGGCAATATTAGAAGTCATATAGTCCGAGGGCTTCCCATCAATGAATATTCGCGTATTCCGCTTACCAGAGATACTTGCGTTTCCATCGAGGTCAACTTCCACCATCGGCACATTTCTAAGAATATCACTTGCTGTGCTACCTTCCGCTAGTATTGACTGCCCAACGTTGTAAGTCATCATGTCAGCAGCATACTGAATCAATGGTTTTTCCGCAGCAATAGTGACTTCCTGAAGATTGGTTTGATCGGCTACTAACTTCAGCGTTCCTACTCGTTTCTCAGGATCTTTGTCGTTTAATACAATGTCGTCTATGACTAACGGAATAAAGCCGACATAATTCACTTTAATCCGGTAGGCGCCATACTTTAAGGAGCCGATTTTAAAGATTCCGTTTTCATCAGTCGGCGCAGACACGATTGGCTGATCTGAACCTGCAGCATAAACCGCTACTACTGCTGAGGGTATAGGTAAAGCACCCACCTGCTCAACAACCTTTCCTGAAATTATCCCTTTATCTGCTGCCAGCAGCTGAAATGAAATTATTAACAAAGAAAAGCTGATGAACGTCGCTTTCATTTTATCATGTATTAGAAGGATTCCTCGTCAGAACGGTTCTCCTGTTGTGTAGGTTTCTTCTTGGCATTGTTAAACAATGTTTTACCAAAACGGTAAGAGTAGGTTAAGTTAGCCATTGTTCCCTGCATTCTGCGACTAAAATCAATTTCAGTTGTATTGGTATTAGTAGTCATAGTCCATCTTCTGCTATTGAACACATCTCTCACATTTAAGCTTAACGATGATTTCTTGTCTTTGAAATCATATTTAGCGCCTGCATCCATTCCAAAATTTGCATTTCTTGTGCCTTGAGCCATTACTTCAGCAGCACTATATTCTGCCCGTATTTGCAGCGTGATGCTATAAGGCAACACAAAGTTGTTGGTCACATTCGCATTCCAGCTAAAACCCGAGTTTTCAATCACACCAAAAGCAGGTACTCCCTCAATCTTGCTTTGGTATAAGTTGACATTACCCGTAAAGTTCCACGCCTTAACTACATCAACCCGGCCTATTAACTCAACGCCGCTGTTAACACTCTTAGTTAAATTTTGAGGCGTAGTAATTGTAATTCCTTCTGCATTAGGATCAGTCCTTACCCTTTGAATGACATCATTGGTCTGACGTAAGTAGGCACTTGAAGTAAAAGTTACTGCTTTCCAGAATTTGCTATAGCTAAGTTCAAATGCATGAACATCTTCTGGCTGTAAGTTAGGATTACCTTGTCGGTAGTTCAAAGGGTCAGAGACATCCAAAAATGGATTGGTATCCCATCCTCTTGGTCTGTTAACTCTCCGGCTATAACTCAACTGAACCTGTTGATCTCCTTTAAATTTTTCAGTTAAGAAAACGCTCGGATAAAGCCTTGTATAAGCAACCTTCCCTGGAGTGTAAGCCAATTGACCGTTTTGCTGATAGGTCCCAAGACGTGTATCTAGTTTCGCATCTTCACCCCTTAAACCTACTTGATAGCCAAAGTTTTTAATCTGATTCTGGTAGTTGAAGTATAAGGCATGCACCTGATCCTTGCTGTTAAACAAATTACTCAGTCCCAAATTCGTAATGTACTCGCCAGTTAAAACGTCAGAATTCTTGGCAATCTGGTTGCTTTCAGAAAATCTGATCTGGCTTCTGTATCCAGCCTCTATTTTACCGAACTCTCCTAAAGGCAAGGTGTAATCGGTCTGAGCGTTATAGTTTTTGTTGTAACCAAAATTATCATTATCCTGAATGTTAAGGAACGAATTAACTGGAAGGCCGTTCACATTATAAACGTCAGTATTATAGATCTGATTATTGTCGTTGTCTCCCTCTGAGAAACTAAAGTTGAAAGTTAGTTCTTCTCTCGGTTTAGTAAATTTTAAACTGTAGTCAAGGTTTAAGTCGTAACTACCCCCGGTTCCAACATTACTGTTGTTTCTGTTGCTCAACTGAAGCGGACTTCTGTCCGTATACAATCTGTTTATTGCAAGCAGTTCACTTCTGTCATTATCCCTGACATTGAATCCGCCTGAAAAACTCAAAACACTTTTATCGGTTATATAGTAATCTATCCCAGCCTTCGCATTGTGACCTTTGTCCAGCGATCTCGAATCCGTGATCTGATCTGCGTATCCTGTCGGAACTCTTAACGCAGAACCATTCAGGTAAGTAATGTTATTGTAGCCCCCCCCTAAGCGATTGCCATACCTGTAGCTATAATTTCCGTAAAGATTAATCTTACTGTTCTGGAAGCTCAAATTTGTGTTGGCATTATAGTTATCACGATTGCCTGCAGTCAATGCTACAGAGCCATTAAGACCTAGCTTCTTGTTTTTCTTTAAAACGATGTTGATTATTCCGGACTGACCTTCTGCATCATATTTGGCAGATGGATTGGTGATGAGCTCTACACTTTCAATCGAACTGGCCGGAATAGATTGAAGTATCTGAGCAACGTTTCCACCTGCTATCAATGAAGGCTTTCCATCTATCAATACCCTTACACCACTTGATCCTCTCAAACTTACATTTCCCTCAATGTCTGTTTGTACAGATGGGACGTTTTGAAGCAGGTCAGACGCTGATCCACCCTCACTAACCAAGCTTTGATCAACAGAGAAAATCTTTTTGTCGATACCCATTTGGATAGTTGATTTGGGCGCAGTGATGGTCACCTCATTTAAAGCCGTCCCTTTCGAGGGCTTCATATTGATAGTTCCGAACTTAATTTCTTTGTTGGTGTCAGATATAGAGATCGAATCTCTTACCATTGTTTGATAGCCTAAATAACTTACTTTGAAACTGAAAACGCCTTTTGGTAAACCAGTAATTACCAGGTTGCCATCTACATCCGTTTGTGCGCCTTTTACTACAGCCTTAGTTTTTCTATCGATTACAATTGCCGAGGCAAAAGGAACAGTTTGGTTATTGGAGGCATCTACAACTTTTGCGGTAATTTTACCCTCACCGGTACTTGTTTGTGCGTATCCTGTGACTGCATTGATACAAATAGCAAGTGTTAAAAGCACGGCATTGCGTACGGAATTCTTCATCTCAGATCTTTAATTTTCGTAATTATAATGGAGGGACAAAGAAACGGCCAGTTGGTTTAATAAAATAGGGCGTAACTATTTTATTACAGGTTCATTCCCTAAATGGAAGTAAAATGTTTGTGGTACTAATCTACTGATACCGTAAGACCTTCTTGCTGAAGAATTTTTCGATAGATCTCCATCTCGGTGAATGATCCTTCTAATACAGGACATTTCCCCTTGTTGTGAACCTCCCAGGCTATTTTCTCCGCCTGGTGCTCTGTATAGTCAAAGTATTTCATCATGCAATGGATCACATGTTCAAAAGTGTTTACATCATCATTCCAAAGTATCAATCGGTGAATCGTTTTCAACGAGCTCATGATTTCTTCCAATGTGAATGTTTCTTCTTTCGTTTCTGTTGACATACCGCAAAAATAGGGTTATTTCAAAATAATGTTGTAGTTAAAGTTATTTTTGACTAAAATTAATAAATTCGATTATGATGCAGCGTTCTAAAATTGCCGGTATCGGTTATTACGTTCCAAAAAATGTGTACACGAACACTGATCTTTCCCAATTTATGGAAACCAGTGACGAATGGATTCAAGAGCGGACAGGTATTAAAGAACGCAGGTTTGCTGACCGACTCGAAGAAACCACCACCACAATGGGAGTTGAGGCTGCCAAAATTGCTATCGAGCGTGCAGGTATTACCGCCCAGGATGTGGACTTCATCATATTTGCGACCTTAAGTCCCGATTATTACTTCCCCGGCTGCGGTGTTTTGCTACAGCGGGAAATGGGGATGAAAGAAGTTGGCGCGCTTGACATCAGAAATCAGTGCTCTGGGTTTATTTATGCGCTTTCTGTAGCCGATCAATTTATTAAAACGGGTATGTATAAGAACATACTGGTCGTAGGCAGTGAAAAACATTCTTTCGCCATGGACTTCGAAACCAGAAGCCGGAACGTTTCCGTAATATTCGGGGACGGGGCTGGAGCAGTAGTGCTCCAGCCTACTTCAAAAGAAGGTCAGGGTATTTTGAGCACCCACTTGCATAGCGATGGGGCAGATGCAGAATTGCTTGCGATGTTCTATCCAGGATCTAATGCGAATAAATGGCTTAAGGATAAACCTCCTTACCCAGATCAGGAACTTGGGGGATTATTTTTAACTAGAGAGCAGCTAGAAGGTGGCGCAGCGCTACCCTACATGGATGGTCCTGCCGTATTTAAAAAAGCAGTAGTTAAGTTTCCGGAAGTAATTAAAGAAGCTCTTGTGGCGAATGGTAAGAGCGAGAAAGACATTGACCTCTTAGTTCCACACCAGGCAAACTTGAGGATCAGCCAATATGTGCAACAACTGCTTGGGCTGCCAGATGAGAAGGTTTTTAATAACATTCAGAAGTATGGCAACACAACTGCGGCATCAATTCCAATAGCACTTTGCGAAGCCTGGGAAGCGGGAAAGATTCAAGAAGGTGATCTGGTTTGTCTTGCCGCGTTTGGTTCAGGCTTTACATGGGCCAGCGCGTTGATCGAATGGTAGGGGAATTGAAAAGTTTAACTTCCTTTCGCTGATCTTGTCATCTGTTCAAAAGCATCCCACATGTCATCGTCAATGGCTTCCATTCCATTAAACTGGCCTGCACCCTGCAACCATTCACCGCCATCAATCGTAATGACCTCACCATTAATATAACCAGAAAAATCACTGACAAGGAATGCTGCTAGATTCGCGAGCTCCTGGTGTTCGCCAACTCGTTTTAGTGGAACCCTATTTTTGAAGTTAAATTTTTCTGCTAGATCGCCAGGCAACAATCTTTCCCACGCACCTTTCGTAGGAAAAGGTCCGGGTGCAATCGCATTAGTTCTAATGCCGTACTTTCCCCATTCCACAGCCAATGAACGGGTCATGGCCAGTACTCCACCCTTTGCACACGCAGAAGGCACAACATATGCAGATCCAGTAAAGGCATAGGTCGTAATGATATTTAAAACACTTGCCGCTTGTTTTTCCTTAATCCAATGCTTACCAAAAGCCAGTGTACAATTTACCGAACCTTTCAAGACAATATCAATAACTGATGAAAATGCGTTTGCAGACAAACGTTCAGTTGGCGAAATAAAATTACCTGCCGCATTGTTCAATAACGCATCTACCTTACCGAAAACCTTTAGACTTTCAGCTAATACCTCTTCAACCTGGCTGTATTCGCGAACGTCACATGCCATCGCCAGAACTTTCCCTCCGGTTTCCTTCTCCAGTTCTTCCGCTGTCTTTTGCAGCACTTCAAGCTTCCTGCTCGTGATTACCAAATTTGCACCCAATTTTAAGAAGTAGGTGCCCATTGCCTTACCAAGGCCTGTCCCGCCGCCGGTGATAACTATAGTTTTTCCTTTTAGTGCATCATCACGCAACATTGGCTCATTATACATCGCTATTTTCTTTGGAGGTTATCAATGATAGTTTTTAAAATACTTCTGGTGGACGGTGACCACCATTGCGTCAGCATTTGAGCAAGTGCTTCACTTTGATCTGCACTGGTCGCGGCTATTAGACTTTTTCGGATGTTCAATTTGCTTTGCTCCCAGGTATTCCTCTCCATCGCCATGTATTTTCTGATCTTACGTTCTGCTGCCGTAAGTATACTTGCCGGATTAACAACTTCATCTATCAGGCCTATGCTCAAAGCTTCTTCCGGATTAAATAATCTGCCTTCCAATAAGCTTCGTGAAGCGTTTGCCTGACCAATCCAAAAGGAGTAAAGAACAAATATACTTTCTGGAACTATGATGCCAACAGGTACTTCATTTAAGCCAATAATGTACTTCCCTTCAGCCATAATGCGATAGTCGCATGCCAATGCAATCACACAGCCCCCAGCCGGACTATGACCATTGATCGCAGCAACCAGAGGTTTTTTAAACGAAGTGATCGTTGACGTAAAATTCAAAAATTTATGCCAAAAAGCCGCCGCCTCTTCCTGCGAATAATTGTAGAGCTCGATCAGGTCCAGGCCAGCTGAAAAGAAGTGCTCCTTTCCCGTAATGATCGCGCCGGCAATGTTCGAATCACCAGCTATATTTTTAAGAATGTCATCCAGCTCGGTAATCATCTCCCCATTCATAGCATTTGACTTACCACGGTCAAGGGTGATGATCGACAGGTGATCTTTAATGGTGACTTTAATTGTATTCATAATTCGCTTGCAGCTTACTTAACAGTATAGGTGTAAACTGTTCTGGAAAGGTTCCCAAACATATCTATACCTTCCAAAACAATACGATGTGTGCCAGGTTCATCAGAGCAATAATAGGTAAACTGGCTATTACCTGTCTTGTTAGTGGCAATCAATGGATCCCAGAAAATAGTAGATCTAAAGTCAGCAGCGCTGTCAGTAGACTCCGGACTGTATTTTGGAGAATAGAATACTCTGCTTACATTGTATCCCTTAGGGACAAACGTCGTAATTCCCTCAACAGACACTGGGGAATTAAATGCACTTCCTCCACCGCGTTTGGTAGTAATAATTAATACCCCACCACCGCCTCTTGAGCCATATATTGCCGTATTTCCAATGCTTTTCAAAATCTCTACGGTTTCAACATCATTGGGAATAATATTGTCTAAAAAGTCGGCTTCCATATACATACCATCAACTATAAGTTGCATTGGAGCCCCGTTATTTCTCATAAGCGAAGGCACGCCATTTCTAAACATCAAACCTGCTACCCTTCCCTGTAAACATTGAGACAAGGTCACGCAACTTTGCAATTGCTCTGCAGTGATTACTGCGTCCGCATTCCCGCCACCATTTAAATTTGCAGAATTCTTTACCTTGGTTCTCGTATCAGTGATTTTTACTTCTTTTAGCGTCAGACTCCTTTCAAGCAGACCTCGTCTGGTCAGTTCGTCAAAATAGTTTTTGCTTTGTTGCAGGTAACCTGAGAGTGCATCGTTGACATTGACAATCACATCGCCAGTGTTTTTATTTTTAGTTACAATTTCTCCGCTTACCACATCCATTTTGAAATCAACATTGCGTTTGCCCTTTAACGTACGGGCCTGGATAATAAACTTGGTGCTGTCTCTAAAAGCCAAACTGTCAAAATTGAACCTACCATTATTATCTGTAAGCGTATCCAATGACAAGAATCCTCCGCTTGTAGAAAATAAAGAAACCTTAGTTTTCGGAATCATTTGGCCTCCCGTAGTAGCAATTGCACCAGAAACAGCCAAACTACTTTCACGCTTATAACGGATATTAGGCGACAAATTACTAATGACATTATTCCAGATGATACGTCTCCAACCTTGAGTAAGCAGGAGGTTATCTAAATTGGAACGGGTTTCCGCATCGTTGTTATTTAAGTAATAGTTTGGTTTTTCGACGTAACCAACCAGATCGGAAGTAAGGAGTAGGGTAGTAAAAATGTTGCTTTCATTGAGTTCATCAGGCGTAACAGATTTAGTGTTTGTCACTGAAACAGAAAAACTTCCTTGTACAGGCTTTGCCTGAAACTGAGCGTTTATGTCAACAGTAACCTTTTCTCTGGGACTATAACTTTCTTTGTCTGTCTTTATCGTGCTGACAATTTTATCTGAATCGTTGTTAACAAACATCAGACGTTCACCAACAGGTTTGTTCTCTCCATCGAATAACGTAAGCTGAACAATGCCCGTCGGCAGGTCTTCTTTCTTGATCACGGTGGAAATCACCGGCTTTGTCGAATTAGATCTGGTTGCAAAATAGACATTGCCATTGTGCTGAGTGACTAATTTCAACTCACCTTTATTTAGCAAGCCCTGTGAAACCAGTATTTTTACCTGAAGATTATCTGCATTATTTACAGCAGATATCACATAACCCTGAGGGAGTGCTTTAGGCAACTCAAATGTTTTTTCTGAGCCATCCTTAAAGGTGATCTTTGCCTTATAAACTTTTCCAGGTTGCGGATTAACGACGAAATTGCCCATACCAAGGTGCGTGCTTTTTAAGCTGTTTACTTCCTGCCCATCATTATCTATAATTACGCCAGTGATGTCCTCGCCAAGGCCATCTGAATTTACTGCTTTAAAGCCTACTTTACTTGGTAATTCTTCGACAAGGTTTCCGCTTTCAGGGAAAAACTGTACATCAACCTCATTACTGGTTGATTTAATTAAAATATCTTTAATAGCCTTTTTGCCATCAGGTAAGGTCAGCGTAGCAGTGATCTTACCTGATTTATAAATACCAGGTTGTGCATTTACAAACGTAAGATTAATTTCGCCTTGTTCATTTGTCGTCGCTTTCCCTTTCAAGATACTTCTAAAACTTAACTGGACATCGTAGTTTAGATTGGCTAATGCATAGGGCTTGCCATCCTTATCGGTAAATTTCACCAAGGCATTTACCTGTTGGGCCGCATTCTTTTTTTCAAAAGTGTAGCTTGCATTAGTAAACACCTTGTTCGACCATGAATTTCCAATTTTGATTGTCTTATCAAAGAAAAAGTCTGTTCCGGCGTTTCTCATCCATTGCGTATAAGCTCTGATCCTGTAGTTACCTTCGGTGAAAGATTCAGGTAACTTGAAGTCTCCAGCCCCAATCCCTGAGACAAGAGGCAACTTCAATGATTGTTTAACAGAATCTTTTTCATTGAGCAGCTCAACGTACAGCGCTCCGCTGATTTCAGAAGGCTTTGAGGTTTGTGCGTTCACGACGTAAGCTTTAAACCATATGTCGTCCCCAACCGCATAATAGGGTTTGTCAAGGTGAAGATAAACTTTTTCCTGCTGATATCCATTTGCATAGACCTCCATCTTTTTAAGGATAGCACTAAATGGATCATCCTGGTAACGAAAAGCAAACACTGCCACCAGACTCAAAGTCAGTAGCGAGAAGAGGGATAATTTATACTTCATATGGGGGGCTTTAAAACTTATTCTTCCACATCATACTCTCAACAGGTTTTGTGGTTTTATTACTGTATTTCGCATTTGCTTTATTGTTATACATGGTTTCAATGTCACCTTCCACCATAAAATAGATCAATTGGCCAATAGGCATCCCCGCATAGATCTTCACTGGCTGTGTGCAGGAAATCTCTAAAGTCCAGGTGTTGCAAAAACCAACATCACCCTTTCCGGCGGTAGCATGAATATCGATACCTAATCTTCCTGTACTCGACTTACCCTCTAAAAATGGAATATGCGCATGAGTTTCTGTATATTCTAACGTGACACCAAGATATAAAGTGCCTGGATGAAGAATGTATCCATCTTTCGGAATTTCAAAGTGTTCAATTTGATTGTGTGCCTTTGCATCAAGGATCCGGTCTTTATAAGTTGCAAGGTATTTTCCAAGGTGCACATCATAGGAATTAGTGCCAAGGGAGCTTTCGGTAAATGGCTCAATTATAATCGTTCCCTTCTCAATTTCCTCAAGAATTCGTTTGTCTGACAGGATCATTTGTAAAGTATTTGGACTAAATTATGATTATTTTAAGATACTTTTGCATTGTATTCTAAAAAGAAGATGCCCATAGTTTTTAATAAAAGAATTGACGACGACACCGTTCTTGCTGTTTGGAAGATTGAAGAAACTGAAGAGCAACTGATGTCAGGCTTACAACTAAAACAGCATGAGCTGGATGTGATCGCTTCTTTAAACAATGGCAAGCGATTGCTCCATTGGTTAAGCACCAGGCTGTTGCTTCGAATGATGCTGAACACATCAGAATATATCGACTGTCAGATTGATGAGCATGGCAAACCATACCTGCCTAACTCCGGCTATCACATCTCCTTAAGTCACTCTTACGACTATGCTGCAGTGATTATTGGAAAGACACGAAAGGTAGGCGTAGATATTGAACTGATCAAACACAAAATAAAAACTATAAAACATAAGTTTCTCTCTGATCTTGAGCTTGCACAAAAGCAAATTGGCGACAATGTCAATGGTCTATACGTATGCTGGTGTGCCAAAGAAGCTATATTTAAATGGAACGGCAGAAAAGGCCTTGAGTTTAAGCAGCACATACATATAAAGCAATTTAAACTGAAAGATGAGGGAGAACTAACAGCCCTTGTGGAGCTCCCTGAAGGAACTCAGGAGTTGAATATTAAATACTTCAAAACCGCTGACGGTTATATGCTTGGTTACGTAGTGGCATAATCCCAATGAATAAAAACGTAAAATTTCTCGACTGGGGCCTGCTGGATTATCAAAGTGCCTGGGATCAACAAGACGCTATCTTCGAGAGCACTGTTGCGCTTAAGACACAAAACAGAACCAACGGAACTACATTCGCCACCCCTAATTACCTTGTCTTTTGCGAACATCGTCACGTTTATACATTAGGTAAAAGCGGTAAGCCGGAGAATTTACTGTTGGATGAGCGGGGACTTAACGACAAGCAAGCTACTTTCTATAAAATTAATCGAGGAGGTGATATTACCTATCATGGGCCAGGGCAAATCGTAGGTTACCCAATTCTTGATCTGGATAATTTCTTCACTGACATCCATCTCTATTTACGAACCCTAGAAGAGGCAGTAATTCTTACTTTAAAAGATTACAGCATCAATGCCGGTCGCTATCCCGGCTTTACGGGTGTATGGATTGATGCAGATAATGATAAAGCGCGTAAAATATGTGCGCTGGGAGTACGCTGCAGTAGATGGGTAACCATGCATGGCTTTGCCTTTAACATCAATACAGATCTCGAATATTTTAATAATATTGTGCCATGCGGTATTGACGATAAGGATGTGACTTCCATGAAGCGGGAACTGGGGTATGACCTGAATATGGATGAAGTCAAAGATAAATTGAAGAACCATATCGCTGTACTTTTTCAAATGAAGCTTATCTAAATCTTGACAACTGGTTTTCACGTATATCCTGCGTAATGAAAACATTGTATTTTATTCTTGGATTTTTGTTGATATTGGCTTGTAAGAAAGTTGCGGTCGTTGACGTAGAGACCCCGGTGACTATTACGCCTGTGAAACCTACTGATACACCGGTAAAACCAATTGATACTTCAAAAAAGCCTGTGGATACCGCAAAAACACAACCTCAAAATCCCAATAAAGGTAAACAACTAAACTACCTCGCTCTTGGCGATTCTTACACCATTGGCGAATCGGTTCCAGCTTATGAAAGCTTTCCACTTCAGTTGTCCGCTCAACTTAAAACTAGCGGCTTAATTGTCAATCCTCCGACAATCATCGCAAGAACGGGCTGGACAACAGCTGAGCTTCAGGAAGCAATAAAAAGCTCTGGCGTCATCCAGAAATTTGATTTTGTAACTCTGTTAATCGGGGTTAATAATCAATACCGAAATCAATCTAAAGACGTATATAGAAAAGAATTCAAGGAACTACTAAAAATTGCGATAGATTATGCCAAAGGTAACAAGGCGCATGTGTTTGTGGTGTCGATTCCGGATTGGGGAGTAACGCCTTTCGGTAAAAACAGCGGCAAAAGTCAGCAAGAGATCTCCGTTCAGATTGATGCCTTCAACACCATTTGTAAGGAGGAAACCCTCGCCTTGGATGTCAGTTACACGGATATCACCCCCGCTTCCAGAAATGCCGACACAGATTTAAGTCTGGTAGCAAAGGATGGATTGCACCCTTCTGGTAAAATGTACAATAGCTGGGCTCTAAATGTTACCCCGATTATTGTTAAGGCATTTAAGCCTTAAAGGAGGTTAAATGATTGTAGTCCTTTACGACAGCATTTAAAAACTCAAGCTCATTCATGTCCTGTGGCTTGCTAACACCTATCAATTGAGCAGTTTTAGGACCCATAGTAAGTATCAATTCTCTATTTCCTGTTTTATAAAATGTTCCAATAACCTCATAGATCAACTCCACATCACGGTCAGTTAATTGCTGAACAGTCGGAAACATTGGTATATAGTTTGGATCAACTTCATGCGGATGAAAGGCAATGTGTTCCATTGTAGTTCTCGGAACCATCTTGATCACTGTCGTTCCAGCAACAACATCGCCAATCCGCTGTTTATTTTCTGTGACTGCAATGGAGATCAATCCTCCGGTTTGAAGAGTAAAGACGAAGTCAATTAGTCGGAACAGCCACCGGATAAAATATTGCCCAAGAGTCGGCTGACTTCCATCAAGGCTTATCACCTTAATTTTCAAAAATCTTTTCCCAATACTCTGTCCATTAAAAAAGATCTCAAAGATGAGATTATAAAAAATGTATCCTGCAAAATAGGCAATCATCAATACTAAAATCACGACTTCGCCTTTAATGGCAGCAGAGATTAGACCCATCAAAATGAATAGTATGTATAGGATAAGGAAAAACAAAAGATCAATCAATCGTGCTGCAATTCTCTCGCCCAATCCAGCAACGGGATAATCGATAGCCACATTCTGACTAGTGTTTACTTTTATGGTATCCATACTCAAACATAATAATTACTAATATGGAATTTATTATAGGGTTAAATTAGTTTTTGTTAATTTGACAAAAAATTACTCCTTACGCTCAATATGAGAGAAGCACTGTTCGTCAAGCAAAATTCTGCAAAGTGGAAGGCCTATGAGCAACTTCAAACCAACAACCCGGACGACATAGCGGATCGGTTTATTGATATTACCAACGACCTGGCCTACGCCAAAACCTTTTACCCAACGTCTAAAACAACTGCCTATCTAAATGGGGTAGCCTCTGTGCTACACCAATCTATCTACAAGAACAAAAAAGAGAAGACCAGTAGGTTCATTACTTTTTGGAAGCTGGAGCTTCCCACTCTTTTCTATACCTACAGGAGACAACTGTTATACGCGTTCTTATTCTTTGTAACCTTTGCTTTGATCGGAGCACTGTCGGCTAAATATGACGATACGTTTATACGTCTGATCCTTGGTGAAGGGTATGTAAACATGACAAACGAAAACATTGCGAAAGGAAATCCTTTTGGCGTATACAAACAATCCGGCGAGTTTGAAATGTTTTTTAGGATAGCTGCGAATAATACGTATGTCACGCTGGTTACTTTTGTGACTGGAATTTTCCTTGCCATTGGACCAGTCTTCGCCATGATGCGAAACGGTGTTATGTTAGGCTCTTTTGAATACTACTTTTTCAGCAAAGGCCTGGGGATGGAGTCTATACTCGTCATCTGGATACATGGCACCCTGGAGATTTCCGCAATAATCGTTGCCGGAGCCGCAGGCCTGGTGCTAGGACACGGTTTATTGTTCCCAAAAACATATACGCGGGCACAGGCATTTATATCAAGTGCCAAAGACGGAACAAAAATAGCTGCAGGGATCATCCCCATTATAATAGTGGCCGCATTTCTGGAAGGCTTCATAACCCGGCATACCGGCATGCCGGTCTGGCTTAGTGTAAGCATTCTTACCCTCTCCTTAACTTTTATGATCTGGTACGTGATCATCTATCCAAATAAACTAAATAAACGCAATCAAAAGTCAACCCATGAGTAACCATTTAGAATTTAGAAAACAGAGAGAATTCGGCGAGATTATCAGTGACACTTTTCTTTTTATTAAACAGAATTTTAAACCATTATTGAAAGTTTTCTTTTATTTATGTGGCTTTTTTATCCTGGCATCAATACTTTCTGCAGTCACACACCTAATAAATGTAAGTGATGTTCTTATTGACAGCTCCCGGCGGCCACAGCAGGCCTTTAGCAAAATGTTTTCCTGGAGTTATTTCCTGGTAATTCTGTTATACCTTATTACTTACTCAGCAATTACGGTTACTACTTTGAGTTACATAGCTGTATACATTCAAAAGGAGAATGTTCCGCCTTCTCCAGAAGAAGTTTGGACATACTTTAAATACTACTTTTTGAGAGTTTTAGGCAGTACTATCCCTATAACTTTATTAATGATTGTAGGTTTTATTTGCTGTATAATACCTGGAGTCTACATATTTCCTGCATTGTCATTGTTCTTTGCAGTAATGGTTCTTGAAAACGGCAGCTTTGCCTATTCTTTTGGAAGAGCCTTCAAGCTCTCTCATAAGGATTGGTGGGCTACAGCAGGTGCAATGTTCATTATATGGATCATCACTTACGCGGCATTTTTAATACCAAGTCTGCCAGGCATTATACTTGGTATGATTATCGGATTCACACAAGGTGCTGCCTCTATATCAAAAGTCTGGTTAGTTATTGCAACAGTAGTTCAGTACCTCTCTTATGTGTTCATGATGATACCGTTAATAGGCGTGGCGCTTTGCTATTTCAATCTTGCAGAACGCTTAGAAAGTGGTGGATTGCTAGCGAGAATTGATACCTTAGGTAAGCAAAGCACTTCCTCGGATACCCCGGAAGAATATTGATATGTCTATAGCGTTCTCAAAAGTTGATACCGCCATTGTGGTCCAGTTAAGACACTTTGACGCCCGGAAGCTGAAAAGCTATACGGCCGATAGTGACTTTAAGTATGACGATGCTCCTGTAAACACCGATTGGTGGGGCAGGTTTTGGAGGTGGTTCTGGCAGCTTCTTGAAGACGCGCTTGGCAATGGCCCTTCAAGCAGGATTGTAGGATATTTAGCTTTATCAATCCTAATTGCATTTGCGTTGTTTATTGTTTTTAGAATCTTGGGCGTTGATCTTAAGATCTTTTCAGGAAAGTCAAAAACAGTCGATGTTCCATACATGGAGGTTCAAGACAATATTCATGAAATGGACTTTACACTGGAAATAGAAAAGGCAATCGCAGCAAATAACTTCAGGCTTGCAGTTCGTTTATTCTACCTGCGTATTTTGAAGCAGTTAAGTGATGCGGATCAAATACATTGGCAACCCGAAAAGACAAATCAAGCCTATATATCAGAGATTACTGATCCTTCCAGAAAGCATGCTTTTAAATATTTGACTGATCAGTTCGAATACGTTTGGTATGGTGAATTTGCTATCAACAAGCAACAGTTTGATCAGATGAAAACAGGATTTGAAAACTTTAAATCTAAGTCTGCATGAAGGGGTTAAAGTTGTACCTGGTGATTAGTGCGGTTTTTGTCGTTGTGTACGTCGTTGCCCAATATTACAAGCCCAAACCTACGGACTGGACTCCGACTTATTTAAAAGAAGACAAACTCCCGTTCGGGCTTTTTATATTAAATAAGGAAATTGGATCTTTATTTCCGAATGCAGTAGTACGGTCCTCAAGAGAGCCGGTTTACAATACTTTGAAAGGTGTGAATTACCGCAACTCTAATTACCTGCTTATTGCAGGTAGTTTGAATCTTGATAAGCTCGACTATAGAGAATTGGATCGCTACTTAAGAAATGGTAACGATGTATTCATTGCGACCTTTGAGTTGGGTAAGGTTTTGAGAGGCAGGTTAAAAATTCAAACTGATGTGGTTTATGGAATTGCAGAGAAAGAGAGTGTCCCTATAAACTTTGTGAATCCCTCGCTTAAGAGCAAGAAGGCCTATAGGTTCAATAAAGGCTTGGGCGATCAATTTTTTAGCCACTTTGACAGCACCCGAGTGACTATACTTGGTAAAAACAGAAATGGGCAGGCTAACTTTATTAAGTATTCCTTCGGTAAAGGCAGTCTTTATCTTCTTCCAAATCCTCAACTCTAAACGAACTATAACTTAATCAGGCCAGATGGGGCAGATTATGCAGCTAAAGCATTGTCTTATCTTAAGCCTGTACCCACCGTAATCTGGGATGAGCGCTATACTAAAGGCAATATTGAGGACGCTTCATTACTTCGGGTGATCTTTAAGAATGATAAACTTCGTTGGGCTTACTATATTGCGTTGATCAGCCTGGTCGTATTTGTTCTGTTTGAAATTAAGCGGCGACAAAGAATCATTCCTATAATCCCAGCCCTGACAAATTCATCCGTTGAATTTGTAAAGGTTGTTGGTAGCGTCTACTACGAACAACGCGACAATACAGATATCTCGCAAAAGAAAATCAGTTATTTCCTGGAGTTCATCAGGAGCAATTTCCGTTTAAAAACACAGGAGCTCGATGAGGAGTTCAGTGCAGCCTTGGTTCACAAGACAGGTTTGCCAGATGAGGCGGTACGTTCAATGATTCAGCTCATTAATGGCATCATGGCTTCAAAGAAAGTAACAGATCAACAACTCATATCGCTCAACAAAAGCATCGAACATTTTTATAAACAAGTCCAATAAATATGGAATCAGAATTATACAATACACGTACTGACCTCACAGAGCTAAACACTGCAGTTACACAGATCAGAGCATCACTGGCTAAGATCATCGTTGGACAAACAGAGACAATAGATTTTCTTATTGCAGGCTTGTTGGCTGGAGGGCACATTCTGATCGAAGGTGTCCCGGGAGTGGCAAAAACGCTGACGGCAAAACTTGTAGCGAAAAGTATTGATGCAACGTTCTCAAGAATACAGTTTACACCAGATCTGATGCCATCAGATGTCATTGGTACTTCCATATTCGATCCAAGATCTTCATCTTTCGAATACAGGAAAGGGCCAATATTCGGGCATATTATTTTAATTGATGAGATCAATCGGGCTCCTGCTAAAACCCAGTCGGCATTGTTTGAAGTCATGGAAGAGCGGCAGATTACTGTTGATGGCCACACTTACCCTATGGAGGAACCTTTTATGGTTTTGGCTACACAGAATCCCATTGAACAAGAAGGTACTTACAGACTTCCGGAAGCCCAATTGGATCGTTTTCTGTTCAAAATAGAGGTTGGTTATCCTACCTTGGAAGAAGAAACTCAAATACTCGTCAACCAACATCAGCAGCATTTGGGTGCTGAGATTGATCACATACTGCCTATTCTAAGCATAGCGCAGGTTAAAGCCTGTAGAAATGTGATCAAGGCCCTACATGTCGAGCCGAAGTTGCTTGCCTATGCTGCACGAATTACTCATGAAACACGGAACAGCAAATCACTATATCTGGGAGCTTCTCCAAGGGCTTCGTTGGCAATGATAAATGGAGCGAAGGCAATGGCGGCCATGGCTGGGCGCGACTTCGTAACACCTGATGACATTATCAAGGTCGCTGCACCAGTGCTCGCTCACCGGATTATGCTCACGCCAGATAAGGAAATGGAAGGGCTTACCGCAAAAGATATTGTTGCTCAGATTATTCAAACGATAGAAGTACCAAGGTAAATTGAAAGCGTTCTTCAAAACATATTATACTAATCTCTTCATTGGAAAAGCAACTTTTGCGGGTTTGGCTATTTGCGCAGTACTTTTTCTATTCTCCTTTTTCTTGCCATGGCTTGGGGATCTTCCTTATTTCGTCTTATCGCTACTAGTTATATTGATCATCGCTGATTTGATCCTTTTATTCAGAATCAAGCGAGGCGTTTTTCTCCGCAGAGATCTTCCTGAAAGGCTAAGTAATGGCGACGATAATGAGATCCGCATTTACATCGAAAATTATTACCCCTTCGACTTGAACGTGGGCATCATTGACGAAATACCTTTTCAGTTTCAGAAACGGGATCTGTGGTTCAAAGCCCGACTGAAGCCAGGCTCGCACAAAGACCTTATTTATAAGCTTCGTCCTACAAAACGAGGTGAATACCTTTTCGGTTCCGTCCATGTTTATGCAGCCTCGCCACTCCGGCTGCTTAGCAGAAGATTTAAATTTTGTGAAGAAACCTCTGTCGCCGTCTACCCATCGTTTCTGCAGCTACGCAGGTATGAACTGATGGCGATTTCCAATCGTCTAACTGAGATCGGTATCAAGAAAATTCGTCGCATCGGCCATAGCCTGGAATTTGAACAGGTAAAGAATTATGTGGTGGGCGATGATTACCGAACGGTCAACTGGAAAGCTACCGCAAGAAAAGGGGAGTTAATGGTCAATTCCTATACGGATGAGAAGGCACAACATGTTTACTGCATCATCGATAAATCAAGATCCATGAAGATGCCATTTGAAGGCCTAAGCTTATTGGATTATGCCATCAATGCAAGCCTGATCCTTTCCAGCGTTGCCCTGCTTAAGGAAGATAAGGCTGGGTTAATTACCGCGGCAGAAAAAATTGCAACCATTGTGCCTGCTGATCGACGTCCCGCGCAGTTGGGGAAGATAATGGCCGCGCTCTACAAGGAGAAAACCAGATATCTGGAACTCAATATGGAAGCGGTATATAGCGGAGTGCGTAATGTGATGAAGCAACGCAGCCTGATTGTATTTTTTAGCAATTTTGAAAGTATGTCCGCACTACAGCGACAAATGCCTTTCCTTAATAGGATTGCCAAATACCACCTGCTACTGGTCGTATTCTTTGAAAATACAGAACTAAAATCCCTAACTGATACGCCTGCTGCGGACGTTGAGGGAATCTACATCAAGACTATTGCAGAGAAGTTTAGCTATGAAAAAAAACTAATGGTTAAAGAGCTAACAAAACATGGGATCCTTAGTGTGCTAACTCCACCAGATAAATTAACGATCAATGTAGTGAACAGTTATCTGGCTATCAAAGCGCAGCAAAAAATCTAACACTCCGGTAAACTGATTGGAATGTTTGTGGCCAGTCCGCCATCCGACGTCTCTTTGTATTTTGAGTTCATATCAAGTGCAGTTTCCCACATTGTGTTTACAACCGCATCTAAACTTACCTTTGCCTTATCAGGATTGCTTTGCAAAGCTAGCTGACTGGCGGTGATTGCTTTAATTGCTCCCATTGTATTTCGTTCGATGCAGGGAATTTGAACTAAGCCACCTATAGGGTCGCAGGTTAACCCCAAATGATGTTCCATGGCAATTTCTGCAGCCATTAATACTTGCCGCTGAGAACCACCAAGACACTCCGTTAGCGCTGCTGCCGCCATTGCAGAGGAAACTCCGATTTCTGCCTGGCAGCCGCCCATTGCTGCAGAAATTGTTGCGCCTTTTTTAAATATGCTTCCAATCTCAGAAGCACAAGTAATAAACTGGATAATTTTGTCTTCAGAATTGCCATCGCAAAAGATAATGAAGTACTGCAATACCGCAGGAATAACGCCAGCTGCACCATTAGTAGGTGCAGTAACTACGCGGCCAAATGAAGCATTCTCCTCATTCACAGCCAGAGCAAAACAGCTCACCCAATCTAAGATATAGTTAAAACCATTTCCACCCTTTCTGATCGCTTCAATCCAGCTGTTGTAGTCGGAATAATCGCAGGCCGCGACTAATCTTTTATTCAAAGCAGCAGCTCGTCTGCCTACATTCAATCCTCCAGGTAAATATCCCCCAGTATGACAACCACGGTAAATACATTCCTGCATCACTTTATAATGCTGTAAAATACCTTTCTTCGTTTCCGTTTCCGTTCTCCAGGCCGATTCGTTCTCCAAAACGACCTCTGAAACTTTCAGGCCAGTACTTAAGCACCAATGCAACAGATCGCTTGCTTTTTCAATTGGGAAAGGAAGATCGACCATTTCTTTTTCGCTGCCTGTTTCTCCCTCTTTCACCACAAAGCCTCCGCCAATAGAATAATAGGTCTCCGAAAAAGCTTTACCCGTATTCAAAAATGCCTGAAAAGTAACGGCATTGGGGTGAAAGGGTAGGCTCTCAAAATATAGAAAGGTCAGGTCGTTGTCGTACGTAAAAGATATCAGCTGTGCGCCACCTAGCTTTATAAGCTCTTCTTGCTTAATGGTTGCAATGGTATCATCTATCGCATTAACATCGAATGTTACCGGATCAGCGCCCGATAGGCCAAGTAATATGGCCACATCTGTACCGTGACCAACTCCAGTTTTAGCCAGCGATCCGTACAAGAGAATTTTTACTTGTTCTACAGACTCCATTAACCCTTTCGCAGTTAGTGATGCTGTGAATTGTTGCGCAGCTCTCCATGGGCCAAGGGTATGTGAACTCGACGGGCCGATGCCTATCTTAAATATATCAAAAACTGAGATCTGTTCGCGCTGCATATTTACAAAGCTAGTTAAATGATGGCTAAGAAAAGCCATGCCCGTGACATTCTAAACGCAAAAAACCCGCTACTGGAGCGGGTTTTCTTAAGCTATAGCGCAAATGATATTACATCATTCCGCCCATACCGCCGCCACCCATTGGAGGCATACCTGCACCTGCAGGAGCATCATCCGGATCATCAGCCAATACACATTCTGTTGTTAATAACATTGCTGCGATTGAAGCTGCATTTTCCAAAGCTACACGACCAACTTTCGTAGGGTCAATAACTCCGGCAGCGATTAGGTTTTCATATACATCAGTACGTGCGTTGTAACCGAAGTCACCAGTACCTTCTTTAACTTTTTGAACAACGATAGAACCTTCGATACCAGCATTTTGGCAAATTTGACGTAAAGGCTCTTCTACTGCACGTTTAACGATTGCAATACCAGTAGTCTCATCATCATTTAAGCCTTTCATACCTTCCAATGCTTCAATAGCACGGATGAAAGCTACACCACCACCAGCAACGATACCTTCTTCAACAGCCGCACGGGTTGCATGTAAAGCATCATCAACACGGTCTTTTTTCTCTTTCATTTCTACTTCAGAAGCAGCACCTACGTAAAGAACAGCAACACCGCCAGCTAATTTAGCCAAACGCTCTTGTAATTTTTCTTTATCATAATCAGATGTAGTAGTCTCGATTTGAGCTTTGATCTGGTTAACGCGGGCTTTGATATCTTCAGAAACACCAGCACCATTGATGATCGTAGTATTGTCTTTATCAACAAGTACTTTCTCAGCAGTACCTAAGTAAGAAAGGTCAGCATTTTCTAATTTGAAACCTCTCTCTTCAGAGATCACAGTACCACCAGTTAAGATAGCGATGTCTTCTAACATTGCTTTTCTTCTGTCACCGAATCCTGGTGCTTTAACAGCAACTACTTTCAGAGATCCACGGATCTTGTTTACTACCAATGTAGCAAGAGCTTCACCATCTAAATCTTCAGCAATGATCAATAACGGTTTACCAGTTTGAACTTGTTTCTCCAAAACAGGCAACAATTCTTTCATGTTGCTGATCTTTTTGTCATAGATCAAAATGTAAGGGTTTTCTAATTCCGCTTCCATTTTGTCAGCATTAGTCACAAAGTATGGAGATAAGTAACCACGGTCGAATTGCATACCTTCTACTGTTTTGACTTCAGTTTCAGTTCCTTTTGCTTCTTCAACAGTAATTACACCATCTTTACCTACTTTACCCATTGCTTCAGCGATCAAAGCACCAATAACTTCGTCATTGTTTGCAGAGATAGATGCTACTTGTTTGATTTTGTTGTTGTCTTCTCCAACAGTTTGTGATTGAGCTTTAAGGTTCTCAACAATAGCTGCAACAGCTTTATCGATACCACGTTTCAAGTCCATTGGATTTGCACCAGCAGCTACGTTTTTGATACCTGCAGTTACAATTGCCTGAGCCAATACAGTTGCAGTTGTTGTTCCGTCACCTGCAATATCAGCAGTTTTAGAGGCAACTTCTTTAACCATTTGAGCACCCATGTTTTCAATTGGGTCTTTTAACTCTATTTCTTTAGCTACCGTAACACCATCTTTCGTGATGGAAGGTGAGCCGAATTTTTTGTCGATAATTACGTTACGACCTTTAGGTCCTAAAGTTACTTTAACTGCATTAGCCAAAATGTCTACACCTCTTTTCAGGGCGTCACGGGCTTCTACGTTATATTTTACTTGCTTTGCCATTTTATTTTAGTTGATTCTTTGTTTTAAGATTTAAGAGACCGGCCTTAACCTGTCAGTTCAGAAGATTAAAGGGAATTAAAGAGTTCCTAAAATATCAGATTCTCTCATAATTAAATACTCTTTACCTTCGATGGTAATTTCTGTACCACCGTATTTGCTATAAAGCACTAAATCGCCAACTTGAACAGTGGGTACGATCAAAGCTCCAGTGTTGTCCGCAAATTTACCAGGACCAACAGCAACTACTGTTCCTTGTTGAGGTTTCTCTTTAGCGGTATCCGGAATGTAAAGACCAGATGCTGTTCTTTCTTCTGCAGCGGAAGTTTCAACAACCACTCTGTCTGCATTAGGTTTAAAGTTTAAAGCCATAACTTGTTATTGTTTTTATTTAGTTTTTGTAAAATATTTATTTAATTACGCCAAGTAGGAACTATCAGTTTTTATGCCAAGCCACAATTGCTTGACAAATTTTCACAGCATTGTCAGCTAATGAATAGGGGACGCACCAATTGTGTCAGAGTGGCAGAATGCTAAAAGCCCGGTAAGTTTTACCTTACCGGGCTTTTAGCATTTCTGTTAAACAGAATTATTTTTTTGTAGTATCAGCAGAAGGTGTTGCAGGTGCAGGAGCTGGTGTAGCATTCTGACCTCCTAGAATAGAAGGAGAAGCAGTTTTATCCAGTTGTTCCTGAATTTTCGAACCTGTTCCAGTAGATGAATCACCAGATTTAGCCATAGTAGTGATTGATAACGTAACCACAACGATCAGCGCAAGTAATACCCAGGTGCCTTTCTCAAGTACGTCCCCTGTACGTTGTACACCAAACATACTGCTGCCAGCACCGCCAGTAGCTAAGCCACCGCCTTTTGGGTTTTGTATCAAAACAAATAATGCAAGCGCGATGCAAATAATGATTAATAGAATAATTAAAAACAGCATAGTATGTTATGGTATTAGATTTTCTTTTTGATCGATTGAATAAGGTCGGCAAAGTAACGGCTTTTTTCTGGAAACTTCAAACTTAATTTTTCGTAAGTCTGTATCGCCTTATCATAAAGCATTTGCTCAATATATATCTTTGCTAAGGTTTCGGTAACCATGTCGTTATGGTCTTCAGCACTCTTTCTGGCCTTATTATCGTTGTTAATTTGCTCTGCCCTCGGCGTCCGGATCTGAGGCTCATTCTTAATGAATTTCTCAATGATATCACTTCCTCTGTGCAACTCCCTTTCATGCATTGGTCCACCAAGTAATTCCTCCGCATTAAAAGGTGTTTGTAGATGAAAAATATGCTCTACATATTGCTGTTGTAGTTCACTGGGCTTTACAGACGTGGAGGGTTGCTGTGCTGTTTGCGGCGATACCTTGCCTTGTTTAGGTGAGGCATAAGGCTGGAAGATCTGCTGATGTTCCTTTCGGGTCTTAGCCAGCCACCATAAAAAGGTGTAAGGTAATTTATCATCATCATACTTACTGATAATCGTATCTTCTGGAGCCGCCAGTGCCAAAGCTTCAGCCTCTGCAGATTCCTGTTCTTCAATTTCAGGAATAGATTCCACCTGGAAGTTTTCCTGAAAGGCGAAAAAATCTGTAGCAACAATGTTTTCTAAAACCAGGTCTTGTTCCAGTTTATCTTCTAAAGAAATCGCTGGCTTGTAATCTTCAATATTAATTTCACCAATTTCATCGAAGACTTCCTGTTCGTCAACCTCATTGATCAATGCTTCGTCCAGCTCAATCGGCTGCTCGGTTTCTGGATCCCCAACCGTTACTGGTAATTCGTAGACAAAAGAAGTCCTTAAAAGCCCTTTCGGTTGATGAAGGAGCGTATGCAAAATCTGTCCGTTCGTATACAAAGCGGCCGATGCCAGCGATTCAACTTCTGTCTCGGTACCAAGACTGGCTTTCGCAAGTAATAACCTCAAAGGCTGAAAGTAAGGATACTCCGCTATCAGATCCCTTAGTGCAGGGACGTCGTTGGCGCCGATCTTTTCAGGCTCCGCAAGGAAGGCCGTTATGTTAAAAACACCTACCACTGCGCAAAGGCTCTGTTAAAAACGTCTTCAATAAGTTGCTGCGTAACTATTCTAATCAAGGCGGGCTCTTGCGCTTGAAGATTTCCGGTAAGCCTGAACTCGGTAAAGCGTTCAAATGGTTCTTCAAAGCTTTTTGTGGGATCTAGATTGTTAACGTATTTGACATTTATCCGTATTGTCAATCTGTTCGCGCCAGCAACATTCTGCCTGTTGGCATTGTCTTGAAGGGCAACCGGTCTGATGTCATACCCGGTAATGTTTCCCGAAAAAGTAGCCTCAGGATCATTATTGGTAAGGCTCAGTTTAGTTTGGTTTCTAATCCTTGTCTTAAACTCTTCCGTAAGCTGGGTGCTCAAAGTGGACACCACCAAAGGTGCATTGTTTTCAAAAACAGTAACGTTAACTGTTTTCATGCCGGGCGGTATAGATATTCCTTCTAAGCTAACCTTACAGCCGCTGATCAGAAACAAAAACATAACGATATATATATATCTCATCATTATAGGTTAAGTTCTTTAATTTTTCTATAAAGTGTGCGCTCCGAAATGCCTAGCTCCTGTGCAGCGAATTTACGTTTTCCCTTATGCTTTTTTAAAGCTTTTTTGATCAAGTCAGACTCTTTATCTATCAATGATAACGATTCTTCGACCTCCTCGGCATCATGGGTATAGTTGTAATCTACCGGTGCATTCTGAGATGGTTTTTTAATCGTGAGCTGTGGCGGCTGCGGATCATGGTTCATCGTTTGGTCCACATCCTGATAGAGCTGGTTAATGTAGTGCGTGTTATCCTCCATGATATGGGAAGTATTTCCTCCATTCTGTAGGATTTCAGCAACCAGTTTTTTCAACTCCATCATGTCCTTTTTCATGTCGAAAAGAACCTTGTACAGGATGTCGCGCTCGGTGTAATCTTCCTTGTTGTTATTGCCGTTAATCGCCATCGGCAAGTTGCTGCCGCTCTCATTGGGTATGTAGTTCAGGATGGCTGCAGCAGAAACATTTCGCTCCTTCTCTAACACACAAATTTGCTCCGCTATATTCTTAAGCTGGCGCACGTTTCCCGGCCAGCTATAATTACTTAAAATCTGAATGGCATCGGGTTCCAGCTGAATCCCCGGACTCCGGTATTTATCACTAAAATCCGCAGAAAACTTTCTGAAAAGCAAGAATATATCCTCTTTACGTTCATGTAAAGCCGGTATCCGCAGGGGAACCGTATTTAATCTATAATAAAGATCTTCTCTAAATTTTCCTGATTTTACCCTATTGTACACATCAACATTAGTCGCCGCAATAATTCTTACGTCTGTTTTTTGTACTTTGGAAGAGCCAACCCTCAGGTACTCTCCACTCTCCAGGATACGAAGCAGCCGGGCTTGAGTTCCTAAAGGAAGTTCTGCTACTTCATCAAGAAATATAGTTCCGCCGTTGGCAACTTCAAAGTAACCCTTACGTGCCTCATGAGCGCCTGTGAAAGACCCTTTTTCATGGCCAAATAATTCTGAATCAATAGTGCCTTCAGGAATTGCCCCACAGTTCACCGCGATAAAAGCACCATGCTTTCTAGTGCTCATCTGATGTATGATGTGAGAAAAAACCTCTTTACCACTCCCACTTTCACCAGTAATGAGAACTGACATGTCCGTAGGGGAAACCTGTCTCGCAATATCGATAGCCCGGTTCAAAAGGGGCGATCCCCCGATTATACCAAAGCGATTCTTTATATCTTGTATATCCAATGTCTCAATTGTTAAATTAAACCATTTCAGGCTCCTCCACGATCACTGTGCCCAGTAATGTGGCAGATGTACACCTGTCAACGAAAACGGTAACATATTGTCCCGCCACTACACCCGCTACTGCCGGAAAAACAACCATCGCATTTTGGTCATTCCGGCCACAAAAGTCTTTGTCAGATTTTTTAGAGGTTCCTTCCACTAAAATTCTCATGGTTCTTCCAACAAACTTTTCTAAACGGTATAACGACGACTCTTGTTGCTTCAATAAGATTTCTGCAAGTCTCCGTTTTTTCACTTCTTCAGGAATATCATCAGCAAATTTCCGCGCGGCAAGTGTTCCTGGCCGTTCAGAGTAGCTAAATGTGAATGCGAAGTCGTAACCCACATAGTCCATCATGCTCAAGGTTTCCTGATGTTCTTCTTCCGTTTCTGTGCAGAAACCAGCAATAATGTCCGAAGAAATTGCACAGTCGGGAATGATGTTTCTAATTGAATCTATGCGATTGATGTACCATTCCCTAGTATAAGTACGGTTCATCAGCTCTAAAATTCTGCTGCTCCCCGATTGAACAGGAAGGTGAATGTAGTTGCAGATGTTATCATGCTTAGCGATGGTGTACAACACCTCGTCTGTAATGTCTTTCGGATGTGAGGTAGAAAAACGGATTCTTAAGTCAGAACTGATCAAAGCCACCTGTTCTAGCAGCTGAGCGAAATTAACTTCAATATCAGCATTTTCCAGAGCATCCTTGCCTTTCCATTTATAAGAATCAACATTTTGTCCCAGAAGCGTCACTTCCTTGTAACCACGGTTGTGTAGATCCTGAGCTTCCGCTAGAATAGAATGCGGATCGCGACTGCGTTCTCTTCCACGAGTGAAGGGTACCACACAGAAAGAACACATGTTGTCACAGCCCCTCATGATGGAGATAAATGCGGTAATGCCATTTCCATTCAGACGTACAGGACTAATATCGGCGTAGGTTTCTTCCCGTGACAAAAGCACGTTAATTGCTTTATGACCACTTTCTACCTCTTCA
Organism: Pedobacter sp.; assembly: GCF_037719805.1. Lineage (GTDB taxonomy): Bacteria > Bacteroidota > Bacteroidia > Sphingobacteriales > Sphingobacteriaceae > Pedobacter. Next base: position 715,987 of record NZ_JBBJLZ010000001.1, read on the forward strand.
AGGAGCTGTGGTAATTCGCGGTAAGCATCTGGTCCGACCACCACATCTACCAACTTTTCTTCTTCTAAAAATTTAGATTTTAAGCGTTCTGCCATGCAACCTAAAACGCCGACTATCAATTTTGGGTTGCGTCGTTTCTCTGCGCCAAACTGCGACAAGCGATTGCGTACTCTTTGCTCCGCATTTTCTCTAATTGAACAGGTATTTATGAATACAACGTCAGCTTCTTTATAGTCCTTAGTGGTTTCGAAGCCCTGATCAAATAATATAGAGGCAACGATTTCACTGTCTGCGAAGTTCATCTGACAACCGTAGCTTTCAATATAGAGCTTTCTTCCGTTCCTTACTTTTGGTCCATCGATTACCAAAGCCTCTCCCTGGCGCTCTTCATTATGTGTCTTATCGTTCGGCTGCAAATCAATCATCATATCTTAACTTATATCGGGTCTCAAAAATACGGAAATTTTTACAAATGACAATGTGGCAGATTGCCTTTTTCATATTTGGTTCTCTTTCGGTTTTCGCTGTAGGTTGAAGCGGCGTTGGTCCGGTGTTGAGCCGGGGTTGGTCCGGCGTTGGTTCGTCCTAGGCCGGATCAACACCTTGCCAATAACGAAGCAATACCTAGTCAAGTATCAAGGAATATTAAAAGGAGCTAAAATAGCAATCCATCATTTGTTGATAGTACACTAGTTGAGTTGTGGTTTGATCAAGTGCATATTAAAAGGGAGTTTAATCAAATGCGAGTCCAATTTTTACCGGTGTAGATTGGACTTGTAATGCTTTTACATTGGACTCACATTGGACTTGCCCAAACTTCATCTAGACTAGTGACCTAATATTTAGGTTCCGTCTATCTGTATCTTTCCGGAATCTTTCTTGGTAGTTTTTGTGCATCCGTAGTCCGTCAGCGCATTCGATGGAAGAATTTTGATCTAAAGTCGCGTAGCCTAATTTCACGTCAATTTATTATCAAATACTTATTATCAGAAACAGCAAAACTATTTTGATTAGTGGAATGGGTTTATGATAATCAGCAAAAAGAAAAAAGATATGTACAGCTTGATAGGCAAAGATTTGCTTGGTTGAAAGGATGAACCTTCGGTTACAATAAACTACCAACAAATGAGGAATAGTGATAGAGTTCCAATCTACTTAGGTTGGGTGACTGCAGATTCTTTTAGTAAATTACAGTAGATCAAATTTTGAAAAGCCATGGACAGTTTCATTCTTTTCAAATACTTAGGGACATATTATTATAAGTCCTATTTAGGAAAGGTCATTTAGCACGTAACTTAGATTTTTATTATCTCGTCAAACCCGTAAATTTATTACATGAAGCATTTGTATCTTTTAGTTTTCGCCCTTTTATTTCCGCTTTTGACTAAATCACAACACCTCCAGACATCACTAATTTATACATCGGATATCGACCGTTTTTGGATAGCCTATGATAGTGTAAAGACCACTATTGACACAGCCATTCAGAGAAATTATATGCAAAAGCTATATATAGATAAAGGATCTGAAGGACTACAAGCTTTTATGAAGGCGCGTGATTATGACGCAGAACTTTGGGTTCACATTATAAATAAATATCCTAAGTTTTGGACTAGCATAAGAAAAAACACTTTGCAAGCTAAAAGGGATGCTAAGCGCATTGAAGTAAGCATTAATCAATTTAGAAAACTTTATCCAGAATTACGTCCTGCTAAGATGTATTTCACTATTGGAGGATTGCGGTCTGGTGGCACAACAACAAATGATATGGTTTTGGTGGGAGCCGAAATTGCGACAGCCGACCAAACAACTGATGCTGCAGAATTAAGCGATTGGTTAAAAAATGTTTTTAAAAATCAGCAGGGAGCCAATTTAGTTAGCGTAAATGTTCACGAGTACGTTCATACTCAACAACAACCAAAAGGACAGACTTTACTTGCCCAGAGTATCAGAGAGGGTTCTGCAGACTTTATTAGCGAAGTAGTAACCGGAAAAATAGATAGCAGTGCTTATACTGTGTATGGAAGACAACATGAAGCCCGATTAAGGGAATTGTTCAAACTAGAAATGTTCAGTACTGAAACGTCTAATTGGTTGTATAATGGCTCTAATGCACCACATGCCGACTTAGGTTACTTTATGGGATATGCTATTTGCCAATCTTACTACAAAAACCAGCCAGATAAGAGAAAGGCCATAAAAGATATTATTGAGCTGAACTACCAGAATTTGCAGCTTTTGAACGATTTTTTGACGGCTTCTAAATATTATGACAAGCCTTTGAACCCAACCGAATTGCTTAAAGATTTTGAAGCCCTGAAACCCTCTGTTGTAAACCTCTCACCCGACATTAATTTAAAAACTGACGTGGATACAACTTTAACTGAATTAACATTCAATTTTTCTCAAACGATGGGAGAAGGAAAATCTATCACTTTTGGTAAAGGAGGTAAAGATCACTTCCCACTTACTAGTATTATTGGCTTCAGCGAGGATCGAAAATCTTTCAAAGTTAAGCTTGCCTTAGTGCCAGACAAAGATTATAATTTTGTAATTACTGGTAAAGGATTTAAGTCCAAAACTGGACACCCGCTTAAAGAATATACTGTTCAGTTCAACACGAAGAAGGCTAGATAATTCTGCATATACAGCTTCCCTCATTCCTCAGTTCAGGCGTTTAGTTAAATCAACATGCCTGTCAAGTAGCCGACTATTCATTTTTTTCCATACATGACTAATGAGGTGTCGATTTTAGGAATGGACAAAAATTAATTTCTAGGACCCTATAGGACTATTCATAATTCCCATTGTCTTGTATGCAGAAATTGGGATAAATAGATGTTCAACAACTTGTTTACTAAGCGCGCAAATAATACTTCTGGATGGTTCGGGGATTATCCCACATGGGCTTCTGCGAGTGCTGTTGCAGGCGGTTATGATTCAAACGTCATCTTGAATACAACTAAAGAAGCCATTTTAAAAGTTAAGAATGGTGAAGCTGTTTATGAGCGCGATTCGGTCATCTTCGATAAAAAACAATGTCCTTATTCTCTTTTGGCTTATTTGCAATTGAGTGCTGCTTTAAAAAAGACCGCTATACATGTGCTTGACTTCGGAGGTTCCCTTGGCAGTACTTACTATCAGATCAAGGAATACCTTACAAAAGAAGTTTGTGCTAGCTGGAATGTAGTAGAACAAGCGCATTATGTAATCTGCGGAAAAGACTTTTTCGAAGATGAAATACTGAAGTTTTATCCAAGTATCGAAGCCTGTAAAGCGGCAAAAAAGATAAGTCTGGTTGTGCTCTCCGGTGTCGTTCAATATCTGGAGAAACCACATGAATTTTTGAAACAACTGGTTAATCATGGCTTTGACTTCCTGATTTTTGATAGAACAGCTTTTAATAATAAGAACAATGATAGGTTGACCCTACAAATTGTGCCGTCTGAAATATACCCTGCATCTTACCCTTCCTGGTTCTTTGACCAGAAGCTTTTCCTAAGTCACTTTACAGAAAACTACAGTACCGTTGCTGAATTTCCTTCTTATGTTGAAGGGGAGCAAGTAATGAAAATAAACAATAAGCCCGCGGGCAGCGATAGTGGTTTTTACTTCATTAACCGATCGTTCCATGCTTAATTTCTGCACACTATTCAACACGACGTATTTATCTCGTGGACTAGCAATGTACCAGTCACTCGAGAAACATTCCGCTAGCTTTCACCTGTATATCGTAGCTTTCGATGACCATTGTTTTGATCTTTTGAACAGGCTTGGTCTGGAGTGTGCGACGATCATCAGCTTGAAACAGTTTGAAAATGAACGGCTGCTGGAAGCAAAAAAGGGAAGGACTACTGGCGAGTATTGCTGGACCTGCGGCTCATCAAGCATAAAATATTGCATAGAAACATACAATCTTGACCACTGCACTTATGTTGATGCAGATCTTTTGTTCTTTAAAGATCCATCTGTATTAATTGAGGAAATGGGAGAGAAATCCGTCTTAATCACTGAACACCGATTTTCGTCCCGTTACGAGCAGTCTGCGAACAATGGGAAATATTGCGTTCAATTTATGACATTTAGAAATACCTGGGGGGGTATGGAAGTGCTTAACTGGTGGGTTGATGCCTGTATTACATGGTGTTATGACCGCATTGAAGATGGTAAATTTGGAGATCAAAAATACCTTGACGATTGGACCACCAGATTTAGTACTGTCCACGTGCTGCAACATCTGGGGGGTGGCGTTGCCCCCTGGAATGTTCAGCAATACGACTTCAGACCAAAGGGCACACAGGTGCTTGGCAGGGAAACTGCAACCAAAGAGAAATTCGATCTTGTATTTTATCACTATCACGATTTCCATTATACGACAAACAATACCTACAGTCTATCCAATAACGCTTACCAGTTGGGACGAAATCATGTGAGGTATATATACCGTGCTTATGGTACAGCTTTATCTGAAGCAGAGAAAATAATCAGTGCGTATAACAAACAAATTGTCTCTCACGAAATCACTGACGATATCCGCTGGGTTAAAAAAGGTCCAGCCAGATCCCTACTCTTCTTTTTAAGGGGGTACTATAAAAATATCTACAAAAAAAATGCACTAGAATATGGCTTCCTTAGTTGATCTAAAAACATTTACTGACAATAGGGGAAACCTCACGGTGATTGAAAAGGTAGTGCCTTTCGACATCAAAAGGATCTTTTACATCTACGGCGTTGACGATTCAGCGCGCGGTGGCCACAGACATTACGAAACAAGGCAGGCGGCGATCTGCATTCGTGGAAATTGTACGATCTACAATGACAACGGAACAGAGGATTCTTCTATCTTACTAGACAGTCCTGACAAGTGCCTACTCATTGAGCCGGAAGACTGGCATACTATGCACAGTTTTAGCGACGATGCGATTTTGATGGTGCTTGCTTCGGAGTACTTTGCTGCAACTGATTACATCTATACGCCTTATCAAATTAAATGCGCAATATGATAGAGTACGAGAATTTGTTTCTACTGAACGCGCCTTTTATGGAGAGCTACAAAGAAAGCTTCTCCGATAGCCTAAACAAAGGCTGGTTTGTGCTGGGAAACAAAGTAAGTACTTTTGAACAAGAGTTTGCGGCCTACTGCGGAAGCAAATATGGAGCGGGTTTAGCATCGGGCCTGGATGCGTTAGTGCTTGCGCTAAAATACTTTGATTTTCCAGAAGGATCAGAGGTTATTGTTCCTTCAAACACTTACATTGCTACAATTTTAGCTATCTATAATAATGGTTTGGTTCCAGTATTGGTTGAGCCAGATTTAAATACCTATAACATTGATCCCTCAAAAATTGAGGAAAGAATTACGGCTCGTACTAAGGTCATTATGGTGGTGCACTTGTATGGTAAATCTTGTGAGATGCATCCAATTATGGATCTTGCCCATAAGTTTGAGCTTAGAGTAATCGAGGACTGCGCACAGTCACACGGAGCCAGTTACAAGAGGAAAAAAACAGGGACTTTCGGTGAATTTGGTGCCTTTAGTTTTTACCCTACGAAAAATCTTGGCGCTTTAGGCGATGGTGGAGCATTACTCTCCAACGACCTTGAAGCGATCACTAAAGTGAAGGCTTTGCGCAACTACGGTTGTCATGAAAAGTACTACAACAATTACATTGGCATCAATTCAAGATTAGACGAGATACAAGCCGGTTTCTTGTCTGTTAAACTAGCGCATTTGGATGCGATTAATTCACACAAGAAGAAACTTGCCGCACTTTATCAGCAAGGCTTGAAGTCTGATTTCATATTACCAGTTGTTAATGAAGACCACGAGGACGTATTTCATATTTACGCAATCAGACATGCAAAAAGGGATAAATTACGAGCGCATTTGCTTGCAAACAATATTCGTACAGAAATACATTATCCAGTTCCACCACACCAACAAAATGCGTTAAAGAGCAAGCTTCTTAAAGGGGCTTACCCAATTTCAGAATTAATACACCAAACAACACTAAGTTTACCCATTTCGTTCTACCACACCACAACACAGGTAGAAGAAGTCATAGAAACGATGAACGCCTTTTAAGGGGCGTTCATTTTCTATTGAAAATTAGTATTTTAGCCCTTAGGTAAAATACTGAAATGATACAAAGTTGGATTAAGGGAGTGGTAAGGCTATGTTTAGCGATTCTGCTCTTATTTTTAGGAGCGTGTAAAAAGGAATCGAGTGCAGAATCGGCAAAGGTAAAGCCTCCGGTTCGAATATACGTAGTTACCGCACGTGCGGATAAGAAAGGTACCAATAGCAGCTCTGCAGGCACTGCCGTGCTCAAAGGCCAATATGATGAAGAGACAAAGGTGCTGAGTTACAGCATTGAATATACCGATATTGAACCTCAAGTGATGACTTTGAGGTATGGACCAAAGGGTTCAGCAGGAACATTTGTTAAAGAACTATATAATATAAACAGAGGAAAATTAAGTGTAATCAACGGAGGGTTTGAATTAACACCCTTGCAGGAAAGAAACTTGTTAAAGGGACTTTGGTTTGTTGCGGTAAATACAGCGATAATGACGCCTGAAATATCTGGAGTACTAACTTATAAACAGCAATAAGTTGGGCACATGGTAAGGCAAATATCCGTAGTAACAGACGAAGATCTGGATGTAATTGATACGCTCAAAACGCGTGACAAAAGGCGGTTTGAAGTGTTTTATAAAAAGTATTACAGGCCGCTATTTACTGTTGCCTACCGGTATGTTGGGCATACAGAAGTGGCTGAGGAAATAGTGCATGACGTGTTCATAAATATTTGGAACAAAGCCGATCAACTAAACATTCAGACTTCCATGAAAAGTTATCTGTTCAGGTCTATCATCAACTCCTCCTTAAACTATATTAAGAAGGAAAAGGCGCAATTGGAAAAGCAATCGGCATATAAAATTGTTCATGATCAAGAGCTGGCAACCCAGGAGGATGATGTTACAGAGTCAGAGGAGGCGTTATTTAAGGGACTGGAGGACGCCCTTGCGCTCTTACCCGACAAGTGTAAACAGGTGATGTACCTGAGCAGGTTCGGTAAATTGAAACAGCAGGAAATAGCCGATCAACTGGAGATTTCGATTAAGACAGTAAAAAATCACTTAACCTATGGATTCAAAAAGTTAAGGGAGCATTTGGAAAAACATAAGCAACTTACAATCTGGGTAGTATTGCTTTTAAATTTATAACGCGTTAATCTCAGTGAAATGGCAGAGTATCAAAACAGTGAAGAATTAATTTACGAACTAATCATAGAAGACCTGGACGAGACCATTTCTATGACCGATAAACTGATCCTACAGCAGTGGAGAGCGGCTGATGTCGCAAATGAACAGACTTATCTTGAGTTTCTAAATGTGCAGAAGGGTATTGATAAACTTTATGGCGTCCATGGTAATGCTGATGCTTCCTGGGAATCGCTTGAGAAAAAGCTATCTGTAGCAGATAATGATACTTATGAGCCGAAAGTAACGAGAGGCAATTTTGGATTTTATTTACGAATTGCAGCAGTTCTTTTGTTAATATCTTCACTAGGTTACTATTTTGTGTCTCAGGGAAAATATGCAGTAGTAAGCACATCGGAGAGCGCTGGCGTAACCCGTATTGTATTGCCTGATGAGACTGTTTTAAACCTGAATGCAGGTACCAAAATTAGATATGACAAAGAAAATTTCTTGTTGAATAGGAATCTAGAAGTGCTGGATGGAGAGGTTTTTATTCAAGTCGTAAAACATGAGGGTGCGCAATTTAGGGTTGTAGCCGGGGATCTTGAGGCAGAAGATATAGGCACCAGTTTCAATGTTGAAAATAGAAAGGATAATGTTTCTGTAACCGTTGAAGAAGGCAAGGTCGCTCTAAGGCATAAGGATACGAAGCAAGAATTAATATTGATTGCAGGTACGGTGGGGACATTTAATGCCAATAGCAAACGGTTGGCTATGAACAACAATGCAGATCCTAATTATAAATCATGGCTTGATAAGCGCTTTACCTTCAATGGTATGGCACTTTCTAAAGTAGCTTTACAATTAGAAGAGGTTTATCAGGTGCCTGTTCTCGTTAAAGGAAATGTGTTAAATAATAGGAAATTTACTGTAGCCAACCTTCATTATCAAACAATTGATAGTGCATTAGCTGTTATTTCTGCATCTTTGCGGTGTAAAATAACCAGCGAAAACGGCACTTATGTTCTATCGGATAATTAAACGAGTTAGTTTCTTAATTACTCTTCTATTATTCTTATGTACTTCAGAACTAATTGCACAGGTCAAAAGCTCGTTAAGGCAACCTATTACGCTCCAAATAACGCCTGATTCATTGATCAAGACCCTTTTAAAGCTTGAACAACACACCGGATTCAATTTTGCATTTGAACCTGATCAGCTACAAGAAAAAAAAGCAGCATCTTATAATTTTGTGCAAACTCCACTGGAAACAGTATTGACCAAAATACTTTTTGGTACTGGCCTAAGGTTTTCTATCATAGGAAATGACATCGTTATTGCTCCGGGCCGGATTTTCCAACGTACGATCAGTGGTCGTGTACGGGATCAGGCAAATGGAGAAGAACTCATTGGGGCCACCGTTCAGATCCAGGAACTCCGTGTAGGAATTGCAACGAACCAATATGGTTTCTACTCGCTTTCAGTTCCTGAAGGAGACTACAAAATGCTCATCTCTTATGCAGGATATCAAACACAGCAATTAAGCCTGCATCTTGATAGGGATGTACATGATGACATTGAATTGTTTCTTCAGAATAATAGGCTGGAGGAGGTCGTAATCAATAAGTCGACGCAGACGCCCAATCCGATTCTAATGAATGAGCAGAACTTCAGCATTAAACAGTTAAACAGTGCTCCTTATTATTTAGGCGAAACAGATGTGCTGAAAAGATTACAGATGCAAAATGGAATAAAGGCAATCTCAGAGGGAAGTTCGGGTCTTTTTGTCCGTGGTGGTAATGCAGACCAGAATTTGATTTTATTGGATGAAGCAATCGTTTACAATCCTTCTCATCTGTATGGGCTCGTATCAGTTTTTAATTCAGACGCCGTCAATAATGTCCAGCTTTATCGGGATTATATGCCTGCTAATTATGGTGGACGGCTTTCTTCCGTCATTGTAAATCGTATGACCGAAGGGAACAGCAAAGAACATCACGTAACCGGGGGAATCAACTTGATGTCTGCCAGGCTATCGGCCGAAGGGCCCTTGGTTGCGGACAAAGGATCGTTCTTAGTGGCCTATCGAAGAAGCCTTCTGGATGTGTTTCAAAACAAGTTTAAGCTTTTCAATCCGCGGTCGGTATATTATGATATAAACGCAAAAGCCAATTACAAAATAAATACCTCGAATAGCCTGTTCTACTCTATTTATTATGGTAAAGATCACTTGCTGTCTGAAGAATCGTTCGCTAATGATTGGGGGAATGTCACTTCTACACTTCGCTGGAATCACCTGTTGAATTCAAGTGTTTTCCTTAACGTTTCTGCAATTTACAGCAATTACAACAATCTGCTGGACTTAAATGCAGACACCTTATCTCAAAAAAGTCAGTGGAGCACAGCAGTGAAAGACTTGACTTTAAAAGCAGATTATACCTATTACAGGACGCCTAATAACCAGATTAAATTCGGAGCCGCAGCGACCTACCATCGTTTTATGCCAGGCGAGTCTTACCGCCTGCAAGAACCGGAGTACAACATACCGCGAGACAAGTCAGTAGAATCGGCGCTATATTTTACGCAGCAACTGAATTTTAAAGATGCTTTTGAGATAAACTATGGATTGCGGCTAGGGGGATTCTATAATGTTCAGGAGCGGCGAAATGTATATGATCAGACAGGAAATCAAATAAAGGCGGATGAAACCTCTGTCTTTGTAAATCCTGAGCCGCGCATTAATATCAGTTATTTACCTGCAAATAACCAGCGGGTTTTTGTCAGTTATAACTTAAATTATCAATATCTGCAACTTATCCAGACAAGTACCCTCGCCTTTTCTTCCTTAGAACCTTGGGTGCCTGCTTCTAGGAAAAATAGGCCACAACGGTCTAATCACGTTTCGTTAGGTTACCGTTTTGCGCCTGAAAAATACATTTTTTCTGCAACTGGTTATGTAAAAAGGCTGGACCATCAACCAGAATTACTTGGACATGCGCAAATTATACGCAATCCAGATGTGAAGAGTCAGATCAGGTCTGGATCGTCTGATGCGTACGGATTAGAATTTGAGGTAAACAAGACGGAGGGTAAATTGTCAGGAACTGTTGCATACAGCTATTCCCGTGTGTACAGAAAAATTCCCGAGATCAATTCTGGAAACAGATTCGTTGCTAATTATGATATTCCACATGAGCTAAAGCTTACTGCTAATTATGAATGGAGTGAAAAACTGTCTTTCCAAAGCTTTTTCATTTATTCAACGGGCAGGCCACTCACAATGCCAGTCGGCTATTATCAGCATGACGGACTGAATGTCCCTATTTTTGAAGGAAGAAATACGAGTCGCTTTCCTGATTTTAGCAGGGTAGATATTTCGGCAAAATATAAGTTTGAAAGCACGCTCTCGAAGAAACGTGCCATGGATCATGTTGTTTCTATTGGAATCTATAATTTATATAATCAGAAAAACCCTTTATATTACCGTTTAACTTCCTCGTCAATTGAAACAAGAAAGACAGCTGTTGAGTACGGTTTCGGCTTCTACCCCTGGATCGCTTACAGCTTTAAAATTTAATATGAAAGGACTGCGTTGCCTGTGGTGTTTGTTTTTGGCGCTGGCTCTTGCTGGTAGCGCCTGTAAGAAAAGTAATCTGGAAGAAGAGTTTTTTCTGGGACCAGGGAAGCGGTATGATCTCGCTTTAGAGGGAGGATTTAATACGCTTACAATAAATCAATATATACGGCTAACTAAACCTTCCATGCACCCGGATTCTATACCTACGCCGATTCGTAATGCCTCTGTTGTCGTGAACGACGGCCGGGTAGATATTGTGTATAAAGAATCGGCTATTCCAGGGACTTATGTTGCTGCTTTTCGCGGTGATCCTAACTATAATAATGCCTATAAGCTCACCTTGAAGTATGATGGAAAGACATATACAGCAGTAGATACCCTTAGGCAGGTAGTTAATGTTGTGGATGACTTTCTGCCACTATCTACCCGTATCAATGAGGCGCAAAATGTGGAGGGAAATATTCCTAAACATACCTTTGGATATCTGAATCCGAACAAGTGGTACATCTCCTACAAGGACATACCATTCTGGAATCCATCACAATTTGATCAAAGCAAATACTACAGTTATACCCATTTTTTGGGCTCACCCAATTCACTGTATCCGTTAAATAATTTAAAGCGGGCGTTTACCCTTGGTCCTGAAGAATACATCTATATCTATAAGATCTCGCTTTCGGCGAAATATTCACAGTACCTGTATTCCGTCTTTATGGAGACCGATTGGAACGGACTGTTTTCGGGTGTACCAGTAAATGGAGAGGGCAATGTATCTGGAAATGTTCAGGGTTTTTTCTCCGTAACTGATGTCGATTCCAGGCGCTATCGGGCTAAGGAATTATAGCTCAAATTGTGGCCTTGATATTGTATGCGTAATGAACATTATGGAGCAGAATAAATCAGGTAAGTATAAAGTTTTAAAGTGGGTTGCCGGTATATTAGGATTGCTGATCGTGTTGGTTGGAATAGTAGCAATCTACCTAAGTGCCAGATGGAAACCTCTGGTTACTGAGAAGTTGAAAGAAGGCGTTTACAACGGTTCTAAAGGTTTATATAAGCTGAACTTTGAGGATATTAATCTAAACCTGATCACCGGTAGTGCTACACTACATCAAGTATCTTTAACACCTGATACGGCGACTTATAATCAGTTAAGATCAAGAAAAGCTGCTCCTGCAAATTTATACGAACTCAGGCTGGAGAATCTACAGATCAACAGGGTAGCCATCCTGAACGCTTATTTCAAAAAGAAATTAGAGCTGAATTCAATCATCTTTGATCATCCATCCATCAATATACTTCACTTTAATGTTCCTAAAAAGGCCGATCCATTGAAGGAAGAAAAAACGCTCTATGAGCAGATTGCTAAGTCACTGAAATCAGTTCATGTAAGAGCGATCAGAATTGTAGATGCTGATCTGGACTATATGAACGGGGAAACCGGGAAAGTCTTAAATTCAGTGAAGCATTTGGACATCAACGTTAACGATTTTTTAGTGGACTCCTTATCTCAATATGATTCCACCCGTTTCTACCACACGAAAGACATCAGCTTTGTGTTAAAGGGCTACAAGAGTACCGGGAAAGATAAGATGTATACGACAAAGGTAGATACGATCACCGGGTCGACTGAAAAGAAGAACATAAGGGTTGTTGGGTTACAAATGATTCCACTTCATCCTGATCTGGAATTCAGCAGGATGTATAAGTATGGAAAAGACAGGTATGACTTGAAACTCGACCACATAACTTTTGCAGGAGTTGACTTTCTGAGGCTTGATACGGATGGGAGTCTTCATGCCAGTTCCTTAAGTATTGGGCCGGCTAAAATAAATATCTTTGTAAACCGTGAACTTCCACCTCCACCAGGTTTGGACAAAGCCCGTAACTTCCCTCACGTCGCTTTGAAACGCTTACCCATTCCTGCAGTGATTGATACACTTAAACTAAGAGATCTAGATGTTGCGTACACGGAGTATAATCCAATGAGTTTAAAGAAGGGCACTATATTCTTCGAAAACTTTGGGGGAAACATTTACAATCTGACCAATGACTCTTTACAACTCACAAAAAACAACCATGCTTTAGCCAAGTTGCATGCAATGGTTATGAAAACGAGCCGGCTTGACATTATTATAGATCTCAACCTTACCGCAAAGGATGCTGCCTTTACTTATAAGGGGAGCGTTGGCGCAATGGACATGAAGGTTTTGAACACAGTGGCCAAGAATATGGGATTGGTAGAAATTGAGAGCGGCAAGATGCAGAAGACGACGTTTGACATCAAGGCTAACAAGAGCGGTTCGTCTGGGACTGTTGCATTTTACTATACCGATTTAAAAGTCAAGTTGCTGAAAGATGGTGAGCTGGGCCAACCTGCTAAAAAGAAAGGTTTGTTGTCCTTCATTGCTAATACTATTTTGATCAAAGACGACAATCCTACTAAAAATGACCCTCCAAGGATCGCTAGTATCACGTTCCAGCGAACACCAGCTGCATCATTCTTTAATCTACTTTGGAAGGGTGTGTTTATAGGAATGCGGGAAACCATAGGACTAGGAATCGTACCTATAAAGACTCCTGAGCAGGCAATGAAAAAAGTGATCGAGAAGAAAGAGGATCGAAAGATTAAGCGTCAAAAGCTAAGAGAAGCGCGTAAAAGAGACAGAGCGCGTAATAATAAGCGTTAAAAAGCAGAATTGGGCGTTAATAATGTATATTGTATGCAACGTTTGCGCCTATGCGGGGGAAAAGCCGAAAGAGTTTTAATACAATAAAATGGGTAATAGGACTTCTGATAGTTCTTGTTTCTGCTGTAATTCTCACTGCGAATTATTTTGCGAATAAGCTACAGCCAATTATCAAGGCTGAACTAAAGGATCTTGTTCTTAATGCTACAGACAGTCTCTATAGTGTTGAGTTCTCAGATCTTAGCCTCAATCTGCTAACTAAGGGGGCTTCCATAAGTGATGTGAAATTCATACCAGATACTAATGTTTTCAAGCGGCTGATTGCCTTAAAGCGCGCACCAAACAATGTTTACTATATCCGGCTGAAGACCCTGTCTATCAAAAATTTCAAGCCAAAGAACCTCTTCAAATTTAAAAGGCTGAATGTAGATCTGCTACTCTTCGACAACCCGGACGTAGTAATGGTAAATACACAGTTTGATTTCAATGAGAATAAGCCCTCTTATTTACAGAAGTCCCCTTACGACTATATCTCTAAATATCTTCATGAACTAAGGGTAAATGAAATCTCTTTCCGCAATGTGAAATTCAAGTACATTGACAACAATGGCAAAGTGCCGGAAATTGATTCGGTCAACAATTTAAACGTTAACTTACAGGGTTGGTTGATTAACAAGAATTCGGATAAGGATCCTGGCCGACTCTACGCATTGGAAAATGTAATGATTGATCTGAATAACTACTCTTATGCCACGCCCGACAGCCTATATCAGGTAAAGTGGGATCATTTCAATTTTAGCTCTGCTTCTGGAAAGCTGAACATCAGCAATTTTAATGTCGAACCCCGGCTATCTGAGATGAACTTTGCAAAAACGATAGGTTATGCTAGAGAGCGCTACCGCATCTCTATGAGCAACATTGATCTGGAGGGGATAGATTTTCCGTTGTACATCAAAAAGAGAGAGTTATATGCGACACAAATGAGTATTAAAGATGGCGCGTTAGATGTGTTCAACAATAATGAACTTTCCAGTAAAATTAAGATCAAAAACGGCAAATATCCGCATCAATTGCTTCAGCAGTTGAAAGCTGCGATCACCGTAAAAATGTTAACTCTTGCAAATGTTGATATCAGCTATGCAGAATTTGATAGAGATAGTAAGAAAAAAGGAACAATATTCTTCAAAAGGACTTCTGGAACGATAACTAACATTACTAACGTTCAAAGGGTCAAAACAAAGAGTCCATATCTGTTTGCAAAAATGACCACGCATATGATGGGTAAGGGTAAACTGGATGTGAATTTTAGATTTGACCTGGATGCTAAAGACGGTGCGTTTTCTTACTCGGGTGAGTTGGGTAATTTGGATGGAAGGGTATTAAACGGAGTTACTATGCCGCTTGGAATGGTACAGGTCAAGCGTGGAACGGCCAAAAAACTGACTTTTAAAGTGAAAGCCAATGATGAGACGGCCAATGGATCCATAAAGTTTGCCTATAATGATTTGTCGGTCGCTCTGCTCAAACGGGATAAGGACGAAAACAAGTTGGTGAAGCAGGGACTGATATCACTTTTAGCAAATGCAATGGTGATCAATTCTGACAACCCTGGCAGGGACGGAGTCTTGATTGTTGCTCCTATAAGTTATCGGAGGCCAGAAACTGCATCCTTCTTCAGCTTTATTTGGCGAACGCTATTTGTAGGAATCAAATACAGCGTGGGTATTACTCCAAAAAAAGAGCAAGAGATCACAAGGAAGATTGAGAAGTTTGAGCAGATTAAGATTGACCGTGATAAACGACGGAGTATCAAAGAAAAAAGAAGAAGAGGCAATAATTACCGTTAGTCTTTAATCAATTTGAAAACCCTTACATAGTCCACATAATATTTCTGCGGAAAGATACTGTCATCAATTACTCCACCCCATTCTCCTCCTACAGCAGTATTAATAAGGAGATATAATGGTCCTTTAAAGGAGTTTTTAAAGGCGGTTTCCGGTGCCTTAACTTTTAAATAAACCTGATCGTCAACAAAGACACTTATAGAATCACCGCGGCGCTCCAGTCCGTAAACATGATAGTTAGTATGCAGATCAGAAAAATTAATGGTACTTCCCTTAGAGGATTTGTTACTGGGTTGTGAGGAAGCTGAATCCCACCAGTGAAGATTAGCATGTACCGTGTTTTCGGTGTGACCAACGAATTCCATGATGTCAAATTCTACACATTTTGGCCATCCTACGTCATTGATGTTTGTTCCCATCATCCAAAGGGCAGGCCAGATCCCTTTACCGGCAGGTAGCTTTGCTTTAATTTCCACTCGGAAATTACCCTCAAAACTTTGCTTGCCTAAGGTATTGATGCTAGCAGAAGTATACGCGGCTCCCTGATAATCTTCTTTGAGGGAAGTAATGATAAGATTTCCGTCCTTTACTTCTGCATTTTCCAGCCTGTCTTTTGTATAATATTGCTTTTCAGAGTTTCTGACCAAACCGGTCTCATAGCCCCACTTCTTTGGGTTCGCTAGCCCTTTATAATTAAATTCTTCGCTCCAAATTAACTTTCTTTTAGGCGATTGGGAATATGCGTGTAGCGTCGTTACCGCTAAAAGTATTACTCCGATTGCTGCTTTACTTAGAATACGGCTCATATTATTTTAATAATTCCTCAGGAATGGGTTTATTAAGCAGATTTTGATAGTAGAATCTGATCCTTTCCGCCTTGTCATGAGGTGCTTTGATTATCCCGAAACCATGCCGACTGCCTGGATAGATCATCAATTCAAAGTGCTTATTTGCGTTCTGCAGTTTGTCGATCAGTTGTATTGTATTTTGAACATGAACGTTGTCATCCATATCGCCATGCATAATTCTCAGCAGGCCTTTGTATTTATCGACATAAGTTAATACTGATCCATTCTTATAACCTTCGGGGTTCTCCTGGGGAGTATCCATAAAGCGCTCCGCATAATGTGTGTCGTACAGTTCCCAACTGGTTACTGGTGCTCCTGCGTAACCAAAATCAAAATCATCGGCTCCCATAGTCAGGGCCATGCAAGTAATGTAGCCGCCGTAACTATGACCGGTGATCAGTAGTTTTTTGTTGTCTACCCAAGGCTTTGATTTTAGCCACCTTGCGGCAGTGGTATAATCTTTCATCTCCCATTTACCAAGGCTACGATGCATTAGAGCAACACCTTCTTTGCCAAATTGCCCAGAAGCGCGATGGTCAACCGCAATCTGTATGACCCCTTCGTTTGCCCACCATTGGTTGCCTGTTCCTTTCCAGGAATCTGTCACCGTTCCAGCATTTGGGCCGCCGTAAATACTCATTACCACAGGATAGCGTTTGGTCTGATCAAAGTCTGTAGGGTAGGTGATCACCGCAGGAAGGTTATAGCCATCATCTGTTGGGATGGTGATCATTTCCGTCTTGCCGAAGGTAAATGTTGCAAAGTCGGACGACTTACTATCACTAAGCTCTTTAATGATCTTGCCTTTGTTGTCAACCAGCGTCCGTTTTGGTGGCGTAGAAACATTGGAATAAGTGGCAATAAACTTAGAGCCATCCGGGGACATTTGAATAGAATTTGTATAATCACCAAAAGTAAGTCGCTTAAGGTTTTTACCGTTATAGTCTACGCTGTAAAAGTCTGTTCTAGTTGACGCCTCTTTACGAGCGGTAAAATAAACCTTCTTATTTTTTTCGTCAACTTTCACAAGCTTAGTAACCTGCCATTTTCCACTGGTAATCGGGTTAACAAGTTTGCCTGCCAGGGTATACAGGTAATAATGAGCCCAACCCGTCTTATCGCTTCGAAGAATATAATGTTTTTTATCTTCCAGATATTCAATTCTTTCATCAAAATCCAGGTCAACCCATGAGGATTGCTTCTCGTCATAAATCTCTTTTTTCACACCTGTAACAGGGTTAACCGAATAGAACTTAAGGTTGTCTTGTCCACGGTTCATCCATTGCACCATAAGGTTGCTTCCATCAAAGCTCCAATACGGTGTGCCGAAATATTGATCGTCTTTCTCGTTAAAATCCGCCCAGGTAACTGCTCCGCCTAGTGTTGGTACAAATCCTACTTTCACTTCTGGATTTGGATCGCCAGCTTTAGGGTACCTGGTTTTCTCCGTATAACCATGCTGGCCTGTTGAGCCATTGATTGGAAACATTGGAACTTTAGTATCATCAAATCGCATAAATGCCAGGTGCTTGCTGTCAGGTGCCCACCAGAACGCTTTGTAGTTGGTGGCGCGACCAAGGATCTCCTCAAAGTACACCCATGAAGACCAGCCGTTATAAATTACATCAGTAGCATCTGTAGTATATCTTAACTCCTTTAGCGTTTCTACCTCCACTGCATAAAGGTCATTGTTGCGTGTAAAGGCCACAAACTTGCCATCAGGCGACAAGGTGGGGTTCTTTTCTTCGTCTTTATTACTGGTTAGTCTCTTTGGGGCTTCTACACCGTATTGAATGTATACGTCGGTTTCTTTGCTAAATACTTTAACGTTGCTTGTTGGAGGTGGCGTGTAAGGAGATTTGTTTCCGCTTATAATGTCTACAGCAAATCTAGCTCTTGCTTTATCCAGTTCTATGTAATGGCTGTTGTCACTCCACCCGGTGATATCATTTACAGGTTGAGTCAATGATGGGATGTTGTCATAAATTTGCTGTTTACTCAGCTTTTTCAGCTGTGCCTGTACAGCGGCATTGAGAGATAGAGACATCATTAAACAGAGGATAAAAGATTTTTTCATGAGAAAAGTTGGAGTTTTTTGATCTTAAGAAGAAGGGTGGAAGGTACAAAAAAGGCGCCTTTGAACAAAGGCGCCTTTTTAAAACTAGTATATAAAGTATGTTACAATACCCAGTTCCAACCAAACTCATCAGGGATTAAGCCGTAACGGATATCGTTTAGTGTTTTCGCTATCTCCATCGAGACAGTTCTGGTAGAAGGATCTGTCAGGGTGTAGATCTTACCGTGGTATCCGATCTCTCCAATTGGTGTAACCGTAGCTGCGGTACCGGCGGCGAAAGCGTCTGTAACACTTCCATTTTCAATACCATCTAATATTTCTTTAACGCTCACACGTCTTTCTTCAACTTCGATACCTGCATTTTTTGCAAGGGTAATAATGGTGTCTCTGGTAACGCCATCTAACACGGTGCTTCTTATCGATGGTGTAACTAATTTACCATCTATTACAAAAATAAGATTAGCGGTTCCAGCTTCCTCAATGTACTCATGTGAAACAGCGTCCGTCCAAATCAATTGGTCGTAACCTTCTTTTTGTGCTTCAGCAAAAGGGTAAAGAGACCTGGCATAATTACCAGCAGTCTTTGCAAAACCAACTCCACCTTCATCAGCTCTTGTAAATTCAGTTTCTATCTTCACCTTCAAAGCCTTACTATAATATGGTCCTGTTGGTGTGGTTAAAATTGCAAAAGTATATTTGTCAGACGGCTTTACTCCAAGATAAGGGTCAGTCGCAAACATCACAGGACGAATATAAAGGGAGTATCCATCCTGAGCCGGCACCCATTTCTCATCGATCTCAATCAGCGAAGCAATGCCCTGCATAAACACATCAACTGGTATCGAGGGCATCGACATACGTGTTGCCGACTTGTTGAAACGTTCAAAATTCTTATCTCCGCGAAAAACACTTATTTTTCCGTTGTCCTGACGATATGCCTTCATGCCTTCAAAAATTGCCTGACCATAATGCAGCGCGGATATTGCAGGACTCATCAAAATAGGTCCGAACGGCAGCACTTGCAGGTTGCCCCACTCGCCATTGTCGTATTCAGCAATAAACATGTGGTCTGAAAATACTTTGCCAAATGGCAATTGCGAGAAATCCGTTACTGTTAATTTACTCTCCTGTGCTTTAGTTATCGTTATATCTAATGTTTCGTTCATCTGGTAATGCTTTACTGCAAATCTAAGTATAATTAGTTTTATTTAAGACCTCTATGACCCAACCCTTACCCCATTCCTCTTTTTGCTGGTCTGTCCACAGAAAGGGGTAAAATATTCTTTTTTGAAAGCGCGGAGGCAGATATTTCTGCCAATTCGTACCCCCTGTTGCAGCGATGTCTATTGGATCGCGCTCCAGGTAACGGACGGCAGATTTGTAATGAGACAATGGCCATTCTACATTGACATGCAAGTCCAGTTTTCTCAATTCCTCTGCAAGCCCGGTAACATCCTGACCCTCTAACTCAAGTTTATGGTACAACGCGGTAAAATTGCTGTACTGCCTTTCTTTGATTAAGCTGAGAAATTGATCTGCATATTTTGTAATGAATTGTTTGAGCGTTAATGTTTGCTTCCCACTTGCAAGTTCTGTTGCCCCAAACTTCCAATAGATATGTTCAAACTGCTCCTCGATCGAAGCATGTTTTAATTCCTCTCTTTTGCTTTTATCAACGAGCCTGATGAAATCAGTAGCGCAGATCTCAATCATTCTATACTGGCCTGACTGGAAGCCACTGGCAGGTAAAAGGGACATTCTGAATTTTAAGAACTGCTCTCGTTCCATCCCGTTGACCATAACCTCAAAGGATGAAACCAGCGCGCTGAAGTAGGCGTTGATCCGTTTAACCCGGTTGCTAAAAAACGCGGCTGTCAGTTCCTTGTGGGTAGCGATCTGCTCACATTCGTGAAGAGAAAGCTTGAAATATAGTTCCGTGATCTGGTGATACATGATAAAGATCTCTTCATCAGGAAACGGTGTTTTCGGACTTTGCAAGCTAAGAAGTGTGTCCAAATGAATATAATCCCAGTAGGTCAAAAAGTCTGCATATAACAAGCCATCCAGGTATGCCGACATATCCTGCCCCATTGCAGCATACTTCTCTTGTAGTTTGTCTAATTTATCTTTAATCTCCGGGGTGAGTTCCATAATAAGGGCTAATAAAGTACACGAAACTTGATGGTATGTTCAATCTTTTTCAAAGACTTAAACAACTGATCATCATACTGTGCGTTAATATCTGTGATGGCATAACCTATAACAGGATTTGTCATTAGAAATTGTCCTACTATGTTTATATTATGTTCCGCGAAAACGGTATTGATCTGAGCCATGATGCCGGGTACATTCTTATGGATATGAATTAAGCGATGTGACTTGTCAATGCGTGGCAATTGCAAATTAGGGAAATTGTTACTGAGGTGTGTAGTTCCCGTGTTCATGAAATCGATCATTCTTTTAGGAATAAAATTTGAATGGCGTGGATTTCCTTTGCCGTCATCGAAAACAACAATTCCTTTCTGCGTGCAGGCTTTGATGTCAAGCTTGTTCTTCGCATTCCCAAGATAGCCGATCGTCTTTAATTTAACTGCCCGATCCAATTGCTCTAATTCAATTTTTTCTCCTTCTGCAAGGAGCATCATATGCACGTCGGCGACATACTTTTCCTCAAAGCTGATTTTATGTCTTATGGAGAAGCCATCTTTTTTTAACATCTCAACACTTTCCGTTGGCGCATCACCAATTACGAGGCAAAGAATTCTGTTTTTGGGATAAGAAATCGCCCTCGGAAGATTGTTTACATACAGGAATTCATCAAAACTGGGTGTAACGTGATCGGCCTTTTCCACAATACTTGCCCGGGAAATATTTTCTGTGAAGGCGTAGAACTTTTTAATTAAGCCGCTCTCCCTAAGTTGGAAGTCCGAATATCCATCTCCAATCCCGTATAGGTTACCTTCAAGGTTCATCTGACTTACCAGCTTGACTTTACCGCCTTCTTCGCTAAGCGGATTAGCATGGTCATAGTCGATGATATTACCATCACCCGTAGTAACGAAGGTGTTTGCATATATGTTTTCTTTTTTGATATGATACTGGCTTACAACGGGTGTAATAAACTCTTTAAAACCGCCTGAGACGATTAGTACTTCATCAGCATGTGCTTTAAAAAACGCTGCATTTCTAGAGAAAGAAGCAGAAACTTTCTTTTTTAAGCGGGTAACCAACTGTTTTAAATGGTCTTCATTTGCTTCTAAAAGTTTCACTCGCTGCGCAAGGCTTTCGCTGAAAGATAGCTTTCCTTCCATTGCGAGATTGGTGTAGTCTTCAATTTTCTTGAAAATAGCTTCTTTATCTGGATGCTTTTTTAAAGATATGCGTGCGAGTTCATCTAATGCCTCCACTTGTGTGAAGGTACTGTCGAAGTCAATGATGTAGTAGTTTTTTTGGTTCATTTTAAATGGTTTTTAACGTCTCACAAGTTTCCTTTATAGATTGCTTAAGAGATTTAAATTGTATTCCGGTTGTAAGTTTGATTTTTGCATTGTCATAGAGACTTTCGTTCATGCTGCTCCTTGCCGCATCACTCGTAAGTGCTGGCGGTTTAGAGCTAAACAAAGCAGCAATTTTAGCTGCTCTCCAGGCGACGCCTAACATCCAAGGCTTCGCCTCTTTGACCGGAGGCTTCACTTCGAAACCATCGGCGATCTCTTTAAAAAACTCTTTATAGTAATAATTTTCTGCTGAAATGGTAAAGCGTTCGCCTTGCACAGTGCTTTCCATGAGTAAAACCATACATTTTACGACATCTTTTACCTCTACAATTCCTGTGGCACCCTTGGTATAATAGGAAAGTCCCTCTTTAACCAATTTGAAGATTGCTCCACTGCCTAGATAGCCTGAGTTGGCACCTATGATCACCGAAGGATTGACAATAACTGCTTCAAGACCTTCGGCGATGCCCCGCCAAACTTCCATTTCTCCTTCATACTTTGAAATGGCATAACTGTGAACTTTAGAGTCATATTCCCAGAAGTCTTTCTCCGTAATAAGCTGACCTTTTTTAGCATTTCCTAAAGCAGCTACCGAACTGACATGAACAAGTCTAGCCTGGTTGGTCAGACATAGGTTTACAATGTTGCTCGTTCCCTCGATGTTAATAGTTAAAAGTCTTTTTTTGTCCTTTGGATCAAATGATACTAATGCCGCACAGTGATAAACTTCTTGGATATCCTCAAAAGCATCTTCTAGTGTAGCAAGATCCAGGATGTCGCCGACAAACCACTCGATTTTGTTATTATTTTGAAGGAGCGCTGGTATTGCTGAGTGTTCGCGCTTCATCGCGCGCACCAGTTTGCCTTGGGTGGTAAGCTGATGAACTAATTCTGATCCTAAAAATCCAGTAGCCCCGGTTATTAATATCATTTCATTTTTTTTAGGACTGTTATTCAAAAGTATGAGCTCAAAAATAGATATTTGAGGCCATACATTTAAGTGCTATATGTCTTTATCCGATTTTTTC
The DNA here is from genome assembly GCF_037719805.1 of Pedobacter sp. Lineage (GTDB taxonomy): Bacteria > Bacteroidota > Bacteroidia > Sphingobacteriales > Sphingobacteriaceae > Pedobacter. Next base: position 738,754 of record NZ_JBBJLZ010000001.1, read on the forward strand.
TCCCCAGTAAACCTTGAGAAATTCACCCCAAAAAGGGGTTTTTACACGAGTCAGCTAGGCTTGAAAGCAATGTTTTTTCAGGACGTTTTTCCTGATTTACAGGAGGGAAAATATGACATCGCTATAGTCGGAGTTCTGGACGACAGAGCTGCAGTTAATAATGAAGGATGTGCTTTAGCACCTGATTACTTTCGGGAGCAGTTTTATACGCTGCATGAGGGCCCATACACTACACGGCTGGTAGATCTTGGGAACATTAAGGCTGGCGCATCCTTGTCGGACACCTATGTAGCGCTAAAAATGGTGGTTTCTGAATTGGTGAAGCTGAATATTCTCCCTGTGATTATTGGTGGTGGGCAAGACCTTACTTATGCACAATACCTTGCCTACGAATCGCTTGAACAGAAAGTAGATTTGGTTGTAGTTGACAGCAAGTTCGATCTTGACGAAGAGGATCAGGAGGGTTTAGCAGCTAAATCTGATACCTATTTGAATAAGATACTCTTGCATCAGCCAAACTACCTTTTCAATTTTAGCAATATTGGATACCAAACCTATTTTGTGAATCAGGATAGTCTTAAAGTAATGAGTAAACTTTATTTTGACGTCCATAGGTTAGGGGAATTTAGCGATGATATGGCTTTGGCTGAACCTATTGTACGCAATGCGAACATGATCAGTTTTGATATTGGGGCGATCCGTTCCTCAGATGCCGGTGCTAATGCCAACGCCAGTCCAAACGGTTTTTATGGTGAACAGGCTTGTCGCATTTCACGTTATGCGGGAATGAGTGATAAGCTAAGTTCTATAGGGTTTTATGAGTTCAATCCTGCCTTTGATCAAAACGGCCAAACTGCGATGTTGCTTGCGCAGATTGTATGGTACTTCATGGATGGCTTTTACAACAGAAAGAAAGATTTTCCGTTAACGCCGAAGTCGCAGTACATCACCTACAGAGCAAGCTTGAATGACGGATCTGGCGAGATGCTATTTGTTAAAAGTAAGAAGTCGGACCGCTGGTGGATGCAGGTTCCTTATCCTACCGGGATATCTAAGAACGAGCGCTTTCACCTTGTTCCGTGTCGTTATGAAGATTACGCGACGGCTGTCACAGGTGAAATGCCTGATCTTTGGTGGAGAACGTTCCAAAAACTACTTTAATTTTACACTTATCCCTTACCTTTAATACGTTAACTAGTTATATTTGAGTTATTACTACTGAACCACAGTTGTAGTTACAAATTAGTCTTAAAATTATATGAAAAAGATTGTTCTTAGTGCGATGTGCTTACTGCCCCTCGCCTCATTTGCGCAAAAGGAATTTACCTTAAATGGAAAAGTTGGGACGCTAAATGCTCCTGCAAAAGCATATCTGAGTTATAGAGCAGGTGCAGAGCAGGTTCTTGATTCTGCTGTTTTAAAGAATGGTGAATTTACCTTCAGAGGTAAGCTTACCTCTCCAACATCTGCAAACATTAGAATCAAACATGATGCTACCCCAGCTGATCCAACCAAGAGAACAGTGATTGACGGGCTAGCTTTATATCTTGAAGATGCGGCGATTAGCCTTTCCTCTCCTGATTCGGTTAAAAATGCAAAGATCACTGGGTCTAAAATTAATGCAGATAACGAGCGACTTAAAGAAAGCTTAAAACCATATACATTGCAAATGAACGCTTTGAATGTGGAGTATATGAGTAAAAGTCCTGAGGAGCGTAAGGATAAAGCCTATATGGATGGTTTGAATGCTCGTGCGGAAGCGATTGGCGTTAAAACAACTGAAGTTAATCGTGAGTTCGCGTTCGGCAATACCAAATCTTATATGGGGTTGGTTGCTTTTAGAAATTACATGGGTTATGATATTGATGCCGCTAAGTTAAGCCCCGAGTTTGACCGCTTCGCAGCGAACCTGAAGAGTACGACATTAGGAAAAGCGATTGCTGAGCAGTTAAACGCTGCAAAGATGAGCGGTATTGGATCGATGGCAATGGATTTCACTCAAAATGATGTGAATGATAAGCCAGTGAAACTGTCTGATTTCAAAGGGAAATATGTATTACTTGATTTCTGGGCGTCATGGTGCGGACCATGTAGAGCAGAGAATCCTAATGTAGTTCTTGCCTATAATACATATAAGGATAAGAACTTCACGGTATTAGGTGTTTCTTTGGATCAACCGGGTAAGAAAGACCTTTGGTTAAAAGCTATAGAAAAAGACGGACTGACCTGGACGCACGTTTCGGATCTTAAATTCTGGGATAATGCAGTAGCCAAAAAATACGGAATACAGTCGATACCTGCGAACTATTTAATCGATCCTACTGGAAAGATAGTTGCGAAAAATATCAGAGGTGAAGAGTTGCAAAGTAAGTTAGCGGAGCTCCTCAACAAAGGAACAAAATAACCGTTCTCTTCATCCGCTAGAATCTTTGGCCCTGAAGAAGGGCAAACATTCTGAGGCGTCTTCAGAGAAGGTAATTTTGTCTCTGGAAATGGTAAAGTGATAGATAAAGAACTATATAAGAGATAAAGGGATAGATAACGGAAAATATTATATAAGGCAAATTGCCTTAATTTTAAAAGGAGGGTACTAGATGTATCCTCCTTTTTTAGTATAATCATTTTCTGCTTTCTACTTTGGCATTTCGGTACATCTTGTTCAGGGTAAAATTTAGTGGCTGAAAGAGGGCCTAGCGTTGTTTCGCTTCTTCAGCGAAATCATGCAGCCCGATAGCAGATCACTCAATTTTAATTTCTTGATATTTCAACCCTTCTGTTCAACACTCTTCCAGCCTCAGTTGTATTATCTGCAACTGGTTTAGACTCTCCGTTACCATTGATAGTGAAATTACTTCCATCTAGGCCTCCATTCACAAGGTAGGTTTTTACAGAGTTCGCACGGTCGATAGAAAGGGACATATTGCGCTCTGGAGATCCTTCGGCAGATGAGTTACCGTTTAATGTAAACTTAGCGGTGGGCTCTTTCTTGATCTCAGCAATCACTTTGTCTAGTATTGCATAAGACGAAGTTTTCAAAACATCAGAATTGAATTCAAATTGAACCTTCTGAAAATTGAAGTCTGGTTTAGCTACTGGTGCTGGTTTTTCTACTTCTTGTACAGGTGGTTTCTCAGGTTGTTTTGTTTCTACAGGAACTTCTTTAACGACTGGTGCAGGTGCTGGTTTAGCTGCTAATTTCTTTGTTTTACATGAAAAGAGCGAGATGCTCAATAGGGTAAATAGTAAGGGTAATAAAATGCTTTTTGTTAATTTCATTTTGTGTGTTTGTTTAGATTAATTGATTTACAGCGTGTAATGTACGCCGATAAGTGGGTGATAAAAATTGTAACATTATAATGATATAACGGACTTGGGTGTATTTTCTTACATATTGGTATGTTGGTTTTCCTTATATCCTATTCTTCGAAATTAATATATATTCTTAGGAAGCGATTGAGATGGCTGTTTTTTTAAATAATTATTCTTAGGTTTAAGAAGCCGAATAATAGACTAATGACCAGATTTCTAATTGTATGCATCATCGCCATTTACTCAAATGTTGCTTATGATAACACTAATGTTTATGGTGTAGGGGCTTTTTTACTTGCTGTCAGCGAATTGTATCAATTGAATAAAAAATAAAGTCATTTATGCCTCTTCTTAAAATCTCGAAAGCCCTCCTGTTTTGCGCCACATTTCTTAGCAGTCTAACCTTTACCAATGCATTTGCTCAAATTACTGCTAAGCCTGTATTGGAACCAACGGTTAAAGAACGGATTCATCCGGTACGGATCGTATGGAAAAGTGAGACAGGTAATCGCATTGCGAACGCTGAGAGTTTATTGAAAAAAGGCAATGGTCAGGCTGATTTGAACTCAGCGAACCTGTGTGTCCTAAGGAGCGACAAAACTAATAAACCAGGCCTTTTGTTAGATTTTGGAAAGGAGCTTCATGGAGCAATTCAGCTCGTTACTGGCATTTGGCCAGGAAATAAGCCCGTTCGTGTTAGAATCAGACTTGGCGAATCCGTAAGTGAGGCGATGTCGGACGTCAATTCCTCAAGCGCAACAAATGATCATGCACTTCGTGACTTTGTGACCGCTTTACCCTGGCTTGGAAAGCTTGAGTTTGGTAATTCAGGGTTCAGATTTGCTAGAATAGATGTAGTGGATACTAATACCACCGTTATACTAAAAGAGGTAAATGCATTGGCGGTATACCGAGATATCCCTTACCTGGGATCCTTCAATAGCAGTGATACCCTACTTAACAAGATTTGGAAGACAGGTGCTTATACTGTGCATCTGAACATGCAGGATTACCTCTGGGATGGTATTAAACGCGACCGGTTAGTTTGGGTTGGAGACATGCATCCTGAGGTAACCACGATCAATGCTGTTTTTGGGGATAATGAAGTGGTGGCAAAGAGCCTGGACCTTTCACGGGACATTACACCACTTCCACAATGGATGAACGGAATCAGTGCCTACTCCATGTGGTGGATCATTATCCACAGGGATCTTTATAAGAATAATGGCAACCTGGCTTATTTAAAAGAACAAAAGGAGTATATGGTAAAGTTGCTCGATCTGCTGGTAACTAAGATAGGGGACGACAATACAGAAAATTTAGAAGGGAAGTTTCTGGACTGGCCATCCAGTGAAAATAAACCAGCTATCCATGCTGGCTTACAGGCACTCATGGTGATGTCGTTGAGCGCCGGAGCGGAACTGTGTGTGGTTTTGAAAGAGGAAGCTTCTGCAACTAAATACAAAGCGGCAGTTGAGCGATTAAAGAAAAACATTCCGGACATTAACGGTTCAAAGCAAGCGGCAGCCTTGTACGCTTTGGCTGGACTTATGTCTAACGAAGATGCGAACAAGGTGTTATTAGATGGTGGAGCTAAAAACTTCTCGACATTTTACGGATACTATATGCTGCAAGCCATGGCTAAAGGAGGCAATTACCAACAAGCAATGGATGTTATTCGCACTTACTGGGGAGCGATGCTGAAGTTGGGGGCTACTACATTTTGGGAAGATTTTAATATGGATTGGCTTCCAAACGCAGCGGGGATTGATCAACTGGTGCCTGCCGGGATGAAAGATATACATGGGGACTTTGGCGCCTATTGTTACGTTGGCTTTAGACATAGCTTGGCGCACGGTTGGGCATCAGGGCCAACGCCATGGCTGACGGAGCATGTGTTAGGCATAACCGTTGTAGAAGCAGGGGGAAAAGCGATCAGAATAGTTCCTCATTTGGGAGACTTAAAGTTTGCGGAAGGAACGTTTCCAACAAAATACGGAATAGTTAAGGTTAAGCATACCAAACAGTCGAACGGAAAGGTACAGTCTGACATCACTGCTCCGAAAGAAGTTCGAATTATTAGAAACTAGATTAAACACGCGCTCCGGTTCATATTTCTGGTGCCCCTGAGTTTACCACGCATTCTGAAGGGATCAGGGTCAGTGTAAAATAGATGTGGATTGATAGCTCTTGGAAATACGAAGCGGCATTTTGTGTTTACTTATCTCATTATTCCTATATATTTGCTTCATGAATATCTTAATTTTAGGTTCGGGAGGAAGAGAAAGTGCTTTCGCATGGAAAATATCACAATCCGATCTATGTACGCAGCTATTTATCGCTCCGGGTAACGGGGGGACAGGTGTATATGGCAAGAACATAAAACTAAATCCGAATGACTTTGAAGCTGTCAAGGCTTTGGTTCTCAAAGAAAACATCGAAATGGTTATTGTAGGTCCTGAAGAGCCGCTGGTTAATGGAATCCACGACTTCTTTTTAGCAGACATAGCATTAGCTCATATACCGGTGATCGGACCAAAAAAAGAAGGTGCTATATTGGAGGGAAGTAAAGACTTCTCTAAACAATTCATGGCCCGTCATGGAATTCCAACTCCCGGTTCGCAATCTTTCACTAATCAAACATTGCAGCAAGGGTTAGATTATCTAAGTAACCATAGTCTTCCTATAGTACTTAAAGCTGATGGACTTGCTGCGGGTAAAGGAGTAGTGATCTGCCAGACAGTTCAAGAAGCCCAGGAAGAGTTGAAACTAATGCTTGGAGGAAAGTTCGGTGCTGCTGGCTCGTTAGTGGTTATTGAAGAATACCTGACAGGAATAGAGCTGTCTGTTTTCGTTTTAACAGATGGCGAAAACTATGTGATCCTGCCTGAAGCGAAAGATTATAAGAAAATCGGTCAGGGAGATAGTGGTTTGAATACAGGGGGCATGGGCTCGGTTTCTCCGGTGCCCTTTGCAGATGAAGCTTTTTTAAAAGAAGTGGAAAACAGCATCATCATTCCAACTGTTGAGGGTTTAAAAAAAGACAATATTGACTACAGCGGTTTCATCTTCTTTGGCTTATTTAAAGTAGGGGATAAACCTTTGATCATAGAATACAATTGCCGTATGGGTGACCCGGAAACTGAGAGTGTAATCCTGCGAATAGAGAACGACCTTGTGGAAATGTTTAAGGCGGTGGCCGATAAAAAATTGAAGGACTATAAACTGAATATCAGTACTAAACATGCCGCTACAGTGATGGTAGTTGCAGGTGGTTATCCGGGAGACTATGAAAAAGGTAAAGCCATCACAGGCATTGATAACATCCGTCAATCTACTGCTTTTCACGCCGGTACAACGCTGGAGGGCGGTGTAATAAAAACAAACGGAGGTCGTGTGATTGCGATCTCAAGTCTGCAAGACACTCAGTTTGATGCATTGCAGTCTGCAACTGCGGATGCCGCGCGAATTTATTTCGACGGTAAATATTTTAGAGAAGACATTGGCTTTGACCTTATTTAACAACGTTATGAAAAAACTTTTAACTATTGCACTCACCTTTTTGACATTCACTGCTATGCAATCTTATGCTGCTGCTAAAGACTTTTATCAAATCAAGATTTACCATCTGAAGAACGCTGAACAAGAACAAATAGTAGAGAACTATTTGGAAAAAGCGTATTTACCTGCACTTCATAGAGCAGGTATCTCGAAAGCAGGTGTCTTTAAAAATATCAAATCTAAAAACGCAGATAAAAAGGACGAGCTTTTGATCTATGTTTTTGTGCCTTACAAATCTGTCGGTGACCTTTCTAAAATTGAAACCAAGTTGTCAAAAGACAAAGTGTATAGTCAAGATGGTTCGGCTTATTTAGATGCAGCTTATAATAAAACACCATATGACCGGATAGAAACCATTCTGATTTCCGCATTTGAAATGGCACCGCATTTTGCACTTTCAGCCGTTACTGCTCCAAAAGCAGAGCGCGTATATGAATTGAGAAGCTATGAAGGGCCTACAGAAAAATTGTACCTGAGTAAAGTAAAGATGTTTAATACAGGAGATGAAATCGGTCTTTTCAAGCGTCTGGGTTTCAATGCTGTTTTCTACGGAACTGTCATCGCAGGTTCAAGAATGCCGAACTTGATGTATATGACCACCTTCGCGAACAAAGCAGATAGAGATAAACATTGGGACGCTTTTAGTAATGATAGTCAGTGGAAAACCCTTTCTGCCCTGCAAGAATACAAGAACACGGTATCTAATAGTACGACAACCTTCTTATACCCAACCCACTACTCTGACATCTAACCGGCTTCTTTTTTCTAGCCGCAGATTTCAATATGTAAAAGATTACAGGTAGATTTGCGGCTTAGATGAGACACATAGTAACTTTATCCCTCGTTTTTTTTAGCCTTACGCAATTGGCAAGGGCAGAGCGTGTCGAAGGGTTACGGATTCTGACCAGGCAATACTGCGATAAGCAGCAAACCAGTACAGTCACACCTTCTTTCAGTCAGTGTCATCCTGATGACCCAAGGTTTCCTTTTTTTCTTTCTTATAGTGAGTTGACAATCATTGGTGTTGCTCCTCAGCAATGCGCAATAAGCTACACTATCGACAATCAGAACATCGCTGATCTTGCAGTAAAGGAAACCCCGAAGAACAATAGTCCTTAGCTCTTTTTTTCAAACATAGGCAGTCGCACACCTTACAACTGACATTCCAGGCTTTTAAGCGGAGTGATGTAGTTGTAATAAATTCCATTTTGATCATCATACATTAAACACAAAATATAGAACATGTTAGGATTTTTAACCAAGATTTTTGGAAGCAAATCAGAAAGAGATATTAAGGTTATACAACCTATAGTAACTAAAATAAATGAAGAATATGCTAAGTTATCATCGCTCAGCAATGACGAATTGCGAAGCAAGACAGGATATTTTAAAGAAGTAATTGGTAAAGCACTGGCGGAAATTGACGGTAAGATCAGCGACTTAAAAGCTGAAGGTGAAAACCAAGAGTTAGCTTTATCAGAAAAGACTGGTATTTACGATCAGATAGATGCCCTGATTAAAGACCGAGATAAGGAACTGGAAGTAGTTTTGATGGAAATCCTGCCCGAAGCGTTCGCTGTGGTAAAGGAGACCTCGAGACGTTTTGCAGAAAACGAGTCATTGGCAGTAACGGCTACACCGTTTGACAGAGATTACGCGGCTAGAAAAGCGAACGTTGTTATTAAAGGCGATCAGGCATTATGGGCAAACAGATGGGATGCTGCAGGTACTGAGGTGCTTTGGAACATGGTTCACTATGACGTTCAGCTAATTGGCGGTGCAGTTCTACATAATGGTAAGATCGCTGAGATGGCTACTGGTGAGGGTAAAACCCTTGTAAGTACATTGCCGGCTTACTTAAATGCGTTAGCCGGACAAGGAGTTCACATTGTAACAGTGAATGATTACCTGGCACGACGTGACTCTGAGTGGAACGGTCCTATATTCGAGTTCCACGGATTAAAAGTAGATTGTATTGATCGACATGAGCCGAACTCCCAGGAGCGTAGAGATGCCTATCTTGCCGATATCACTTACGGTACCAATAACGAGTTTGGTTTCGATTACCTGAGAGATAATATGTCGCAAACACCTGATCAACTGGTTCAGCGCAAGCTGCACTTTGCCATGGTGGATGAGGTCGATTCAGTACTAATTGATGATGCGCGGACTCCGTTGATCATCTCGGGACCTGTGCCTTTTGGAGATCAGCATGAATTCCATGAATTAAAACCACGTATCGAAAGACTAGTTACTGCACAGAGAGAGTACGTGACCAGAGCTTTAAACGAGGCTAAGAAATTAATGAATGATGGTAAGGCTGGAACCGAAGAAGGTGAAGGTGGTTTAGCGTTATTGCGTGCTCACCGTGGTTTGCCGAAGAATAAAGCATTAATCAAATTCTTAAGTGAAGGTGGTAACAAGCAGACATTATTGAAAACTGAGAACCATTACATGGCTGATCAGTCCAAAAATATGCCTAAGGTTGACAGCGAGTTGTTCTTTTATATTGATGAAAAAAACAACCAGGTTGAGCTTACCGAAAAAGGAATTGAGCTGATCACTAAATCTGGTGAAGACGCAAATTTCTTCGTATTACCTGACGTAGGTACATCAATTGCCGATATCGAGAAGTCTGACTTAAGTAGTGAAGATAAAATCGCTCAGAAAGATGCCTTGATGCGTGATTATTCAATAAAAGCAGAAAGAATTCACTCGGTGAATCAACTACTGAAAGCATATACTCTATTTGAAGTCGATGTCGAATATATCATTGATGAAGGGAAGATTAAGATTGTTGATGAGCAAACAGGTCGTATCATGGACGGTCGCCGTTACTCAGACGGTCTGCATCAGGCAATAGAAGCAAAAGAGAATGTGAAAGTAGAAGATGCTTCACAGACCTATGCTACTGTTACATTGCAAAACTTCTTTAGAATGTACCACAAACTATGTGGTATGACGGGGACAGCAACAACTGAGGCTGGTGAATTCTGGTCTATCTACAAATTAGACGTGGTGGAGATTCCAACAAACCGTGCTATTTCGAGAACAGATCATCAGGATTACGTGTATAGAACAGTACGTGAAAAGTACAATGCGGTTGCAGAAGAGATCGTTAAGCTAACACAAGCAGGAAGACCAGTTCTAGTAGGTACAACATCTGTTGAGATCTCTGAATTGTTAAGCCGGATGCTAAAATTAAGAGGCATCAAGCATAATGTGCTAAATGCTAAAATGCACCAGAAGGAAGCTGATATCGTTGCAGAAGCAGGCCAACCCGGACAAGTTACCATCGCTACCAACATGGCCGGTCGTGGTACAGATATTAAATTAGGTGCCGGTGTTAAAGAAGTCGGTGGTCTAGCCATCGTCGGTACAGAGCGCCATGAGTCTCGTCGCGTCGACAGACAGTTGCGTGGTCGTGCTGGTCGCCAGGGTGACCCTGGATCTTCACAGTTCTTTGTTTCATTGGAAGACAACCTGATGAGGTTATTTGGTTCTGAACGAATCTCTAATGTGATGGTGAGAATGGGTATTGAAGAAGGAGAAGTAATCCAGCATTCCATGATCACCAAATCTATTGAGCGTGCCCAGAAGAAAGTGGAAGAGAACAACTTTGGTATCCGTAAACGTTTATTGGAGTATGATGATGTCATGAACTCACAACGTTCTGTAATCTATGCAAAACGTAAAAATGCATTGTTTGGCGAGCGTCTTGATGTAGACATGAGCAATATGGTGTTCGACGTTGCAGAAGATATTGTAACAGAATACAAAGAAGATGGAAATTACGAAGGCTTTAAGCTAGAGGTTATTAAGAACTTCTCTGCAAATACAACCATTGATGAAGCTGAATTTGCATCAAGAAATATACATACCCTAACTGATAAATTGTTTGATGAGGTTACTGCTTTCTATGCGAGAAAGTCTGATGCAATCATCAATCAGGCAATGCCGGTATTGGTACAGGTGTATGATGAAAGAGGTGAGCAGATTGAGCAGATCCTGGTTCCTTTTACTGATGGTATCAGAAGCGTTCAGGTTCCTGTAGGGCTTAAGAAAGCAATTGACAACAAAGGCAGAGAAATCACTAAATCTTTTGAGAAAACGATTGTACTTGCGCTAATCGATGAGACCTGGAAAGAACACTTGCGTGAAATGGATGAGCTGAAACAATCGGTTCAGAATGCCGTTTATGAGCAAAAAGATCCTTTGATCATCTATAAGATGGAGGCCTTCAACTTGTTCAAGAATATGTTGAATGCGGTAAATAAAGAAGTGGTGAGTTTCTTGTTTAAAGGAGGTATTCCGGTACAGACAGATCCAGAGGACGTTAGGGAAGTACAAGCTCCAAAGCCTACTCCAAATAAGCTTAAAATGTCTAAGCCTGAATTCGCACAGACAAGCAGTACAGGTATGCCCGAAATGGAAGATACCCGTGAGGCAGTTCCTCAACAACCGATTCGTAAGGAAGTAACTATTGGAAGAAATGAACCATGTCCTTGTGGAAGTGGTAAAAAATATAAAAACTGCCACGGTGCAGGAATGTAAATTATAGATTGCTGATGAAGATTAGACTTGTTGTTGTTTGCTGTTTTGTCTCTGCTGGCTTGTCTGCACAAACCAGAGGTAGGGTTACCATTGAGAAAGATCCGCTTATCGATAGTCTGATTGCCAAAAGACTGGAATTAAGTATAGCGCCCCCAAAAGCCACGGTTAGCGGGGTGCTGCCTTCAAAACCTGGAGTCATTGTTGCCCAGATGGGCTACAGGGTCCAGGTTTTTTATGGCTCGGACAGGCGACAAGTGTTTAGTCAGCAGGCAATGTTTAACGGACTTTATCCTGCTCACAATACCTATATTACCTATAAACAGCCTAACTATTACCTTAGGGTTGGTGATTTCAGAACCCGGCTTGATGCACAAAGGTTTATGAATGAACTTCGCCCAACCTTTCCAACGCTTTTCATATTTAGAGAGAAAATTAACGCTCCTAGTTTAGATTACAGCAATGATAGATAAAGAAAAGATTCAGGCGCTCTCCGGTGAGATCTTCGAAAAGGTAGTTGGTTTTCGCCAGCACATACATGCAAATCCGGAACTTTCCTATAAGGAGTTTGAAACCTCTGCTTACATTAAAAGTCATTTAACAGAATGGGGCATTCCTTTTTCTGACATGGCAAATACAGGAGTCGTTGGCCTGATTACTGGGCATCTTGCTTCAGATCAAGTTGTAGCTTTGAGAGCCGATATGGATGCCCTTCCTATTCTGGAAGAAAATGATAAGCCTTATACATCGAAAAATCCAGGCGTAATGCATGCTTGTGGACACGATGTTCATAGCTCGTCGTTACTAGGTGCAGCGTTTATATTAAACAGTCTGAAAGCAGAGTTTGGCGGAACCGTGAAGTTGATCTTTCAACCTGCGGAAGAACTACTGCCAGGGGGAGCAAGCATCATGATTAAGGAAGGCGTTTTAGAGAATCCAAAGCCACATGCGATCATCGGACAGCATGTAATGCCTATGATTGAAAGTGGTAAAGTAGGTTTTCGTTCCGGGGTCTATATGGCCTCAACCGATGAGCTCTATGTTACCGTGCATGGTAAAGGTGGTCATGGCGCACAGCCACATCAAAACATTGATCCGGTATTGATTACTGCTCATATCATTGTTGCGCTACAACAGATTGTTAGTCGCAATGCAGACCCAAGGTTACCATCGGTACTTTCGTTCGGCAAAGTGCAGGCTAACGGTGCTACCAACATTATACCAAATGAGGTAAAGATGGAAGGGACCTTTAGAACGTTAAATGAAGACTGGAGAAAAGAGGCTAAGCGTTTGATGAAGAAAATGGCAGAAGGCATCGCCGAGAGTATGGGCGGAAGTTGTGATTTCAGAATCGTGGATGGTTACCCATTCCTGATCAACGAAGAAATACTAACGGCAAAGACACGTGCTCATGCGGAAGACTATTTAGGTAAAGAAAACGTTTTAGACTTAGATATCTGGATGGCTGCGGAAGACTTTGCTTATTATTCTCAGGTAACCGATGCCTGTTTTTATAGATTGGGAACTGGCAATAAAGAAAAAGATACCATGTATTCTGTGCATACTCCAAAGTTTGATGTTGATGAAGATGCATTGAGAATTTCAACAGGGCTGATGGCGTATGTGGCATTAAAACAATTGGGTAATTGAAAAAAATCGCACTTTCCGCGCTACTAGCCATGCTGATGCTTCAGGGCTTTGGGCAAGCTATAGATCGTTTCAACCCGGATACGATCCAGACGATCGAACTTGATTCTACGGTCAAGATTACCGCCAGAAAATTTGGAATAGAGACTTTCATCGATGCGATCATTACTGATGAGACTTTCTATCAGGCCTTCCGCAATATGAAGAAATATACCTTCACTGCCGAGAACCGCATCTACACTTATGATAAGAAAGATAAGGTTGAAGGTAAGGTCTACCGGAAGATCAGGCACAATAACGATGGGCCATATAAGATGGAATATCTTGCTAAGGAAGATGCCGGAAAGCTTTACAAGAAAAACGGCAAATACCAATTGTATACGGTAGAGATGTTCGATTACATTTTCATGAATCCATACAATTCTGATTTGCTAACAGAAGGTCCGATGACCACCGGTGCTAAAGGAAAAGGTGCGAATGAAAGCTATAAAGACAAGCTGAAAACATTAATATTTACCCCCGGACGACCGATAAAAGGTTTGCCGTTTATTGGTGATAAAACACAGATCTTTAGTGCCAACATGCGCCAATACTACGACTATTCATACGACAGTGGGACCTATCTTGATTCTATTCCTGTATACCGCTTTAAGGTAGCCGTTAAGAAAGACATTACCGGCGGTACAAGAGATGGCTTAATGATTAAGACTTTAACTACCATTTTCGATAAGCGAAACTTCGCCATCTTAGGCAGGTATGTTGATATGAAATACAGCAATATGATCTTTGATTTTGATGTGCAAATGAATATTGAGATGAGCTATTTTGCTGGAGAAAAATTGCCAACTAAGATTACCTATCAGGGAAATTGGGACTATCCTTTTAAGAAAGAAGAACGCGCCAGCTTTCTGATTGTTCATAAGGATTACCGCCTTGGAAAAGGCAAGTAATTTTATAACTTCGTGTACACTGCTAATCGGCAGCCTTAAATAAAATTAAAACCTTGTCAAATGAAAACGTTATTCAAATCGATGGCATTCCTGTCTGCATCATTAGTTGTTGTTCTTTTTACGGCGATGAATTTTAAGCCTAAAAAAATCATATTCTTTGGTGATTCCATTACTCAGGCGGGTGTTCAACCGGGTGGTTATGTAGACCTGATTAAAAAGGCGCTTGATCCTACCAAATATGAAGTGATCGGAGCAGGAATAGGTGGAAATAAGGTCTATGATCTTTTCTTTAGGATGGAAGATGATGTATTGACAAAGAAGCCTGACCTAGTAGTGATCTATATCGGTGTGAACGACGTGTGGCACAAAGCTTCCAGCAGAACAGGAACTGATTACGACAAGTTCTCCAAATTCTATCAGGGCCTGATCACCAAGATCCAGAACAATGGTGCTAAGGTGGTTTTGTGTACACCTGCCGTTATTGGAGAGAAAAAGGACGGTGGTAATGAAATGGATGCTGATCTTGACAAGTACTCAGGTGCAATCCGCGAATTGGCGACTAAAAATAGCTTGCCTTTATGTGATTTGAGAACAATGTTCAAAGAATATGATGCTGCGAATAATCCAGACAATAAAGAAAAAGGGATATTGACAACTGATGGTGTGCATTTGAACGCATTGGGAAACCAAACATTGGCAGATAAATTATTGCCCTTAGTAAAATAGTATTACGTGTTGTAATACCAGTAATCTCAAGAATACACCCTATGATTAATCAGGATACCATAAACAAGATCATGGACACTGCCCGGATCGAGGAAGTGGTTGGTGATTTTGTGGCCTTAAAAAAGCGCGGTACAAGCCTGATTGGCAATTGTCCTTTTCACAATGAGAAAACCCCTTCTTTCCATGTCTCGGTAACGAAGGGTATTTACAAGTGCTTTGGCTGCGGTAAGGGCGGCGACTCCGTCCATTTCGTAATGGATCATGAGAAGTACTCCTATCCTGAGGCACTTAAATTCCTCGCCAATAAGTATAATATTGAAGTCGAGGAGACGCTGCAGTCGCCTCAAAACATTGAAGCACAGAATGCCAGGGAAAGTTTGTACATCGTTTCTGAATACGCAGCTAACTATTTTGCGAATGAGCTTTTCACTGGCGATGAAGGTCGTGCTATTGGCCTTAGCTACTTCAAAGAACGCGGTTTCAGGGAAGACATTGTAAAGAAGTTCCAGCTCGGTTATTCACCAGATGTATGGGATGCTTTGATTCAAAATGCGCTTGCTGCAGGGCACAAAGAAGAATACCTGGAGAAAGCCGGCTTAGCGATACGAAATGACAAGGGCAAAGTCTACGACCGTTTCAGAGGTCGTGTGATGTTTCCTATCCACAACTTTACCGGCCGGATAATTGGTTTCGGTGGGCGGACTTTAAAGACAGACAAAAACGTTCCCAAATATGTCAATTCTCCCGAGAGTGACATTTATCATAAATCGAACGTTTTGTATGGCCTCTTTCATGCAAAGAAGGCGATCAGAGATACTGATAATTGTTACCTGGTCGAGGGTTATGCCGATGTGCTCGCTGTTCATCAGGCCGGCATCGAGAACGTAGTGGCTTCGTCAGGAACCTCATTAACAGTGGAACAGATCAGGATGATCGGTCGTTTTACTGAAAATGTGACTATTTTGTATGATGGAGATGCAGCGGGAATAAAAGCTTCTCTAAGAGGATCAGACATGATCCTGGAAGAAGGCTTGAACGTTAAAGTTGTTTCCTTTCCGGATGGGCATGATCCCGATTCTTATATGCACCATATGGGTGCTGCTGCTTTCAAGAACTATATAGAGAATTCAAGAAAAGACTTTATTCTATATAAGGCAAATATCCTCTTAAAGGAAGCCGGCAACGATCCCATTAAGCGGGCTGGAATTATAAAGGATATAGTTGAAAGCATTTCGAAGATACCTGACGATATCAAGGCTTCCATATTCATTAGAGAATGTAGCAGTTTGTTGCAGATAGAGGAAAGGATTTTACTTTCTGAACTCAACAAAATGAGGGCTGCGAAGTTTAAGAAAGCGAGCAACAACAACAATGCTGCACCTTCTTATAATCCAAATCAGGAAGGCCCTCCAGATAATCTCTTTGAAAGTCCGGATTCATCAACATCTTTAGTTGCCACAGAGACAGCAACAGATAATGATTCTATCCAAGAGCAGGAGATCGTGAGGTTACTGCTTGCTTTCGGTCATGAGCTTGTTAATTGGGATAAGATTGACAACATGTATATTGGTTCGTTCATTATGCAAAACCTTTCGGATGTGACGTTTGAAGATGCCTTATGCGGTCGTGTTATCGAAACCTATCGGGAGGAGATTGAGAATGGACACCTTCCGGTTGCAAATCAGTTTATAAAGAGCGAAAACAGGGAGATAGCGGATCTCGCTATTACCTTATCTACTTCGCCATATATGCTCAGCGACAACTGGTACAATAAGCATAAGATTTATGTGCGCGACGAGACGGTCAACTTGAAAGCGACTATTCTTGGGGGCATTTATCATTTAAAAAAGCGTAAGGTAGACCGTATGTTATTTCAGCTTTTGCAGGAAATAAAGACAGAGGAAGATCCAGTGAATCAAGAGATCTTGATGTCACGTTATTCTTTCATTAAAGGAGTTGAAAAAGAGATCTCCAAATTCCTGGGGTCGGTTATCCTTAAATAATGGCCAGCCACAATGAACTTGGTAAGAGAGGTGAGGAGATCGCAAAAGAATATCTGGAAAACAAAGGTTACCAAATCTTAAAGATGAATTGGCGTCACAAACGTGCGGAGATTGATTTGATAGCAAAGCACGATGGCACGTTAGTTTTTGTAGAAGTCAAAACAAGAAGCTCTGCTAACTTTGGAAACCCTGAAGAGTTTGTAGACTGGAAAAAGGAAAAGCAGCTTGAGTTTGCTTCTCTATTTTATATTGAACAAAGTAATCATGAAGGAGAAATACGCTTTGATATCGTGGCAATCACCATGGATACTAAGAAAAGCTATAGTGTTCATCACATTGAAGATGCGTTCTGGCCAAGTTAATACCGCTAGTTCTGGTGAAAGAACTAGCGGTATGGAAGATCTTATTTTGAAGCAAGCGTCGCAGGGTCGCTAATATAACCCGTATAAGTGATGGTTTGTCTGTTATTGCTGATCACACTTAAGGAAGCGTAACCCTTTTGACTGATATTCAACGTCATAGATAACACATCAGATTTTGTGTCCGCAGGCCTGATCGTAACTATATAGTTTCCTTTTTTCTTTTTGTCAGCTTTATAGCTAAACTCTTTCGTATTGAACTTTATTCCACCTTCATTAGGGTTTCTTGGAGCCATATAAGACCGGCCATAATATGGCAGATAAGCATCTACATTGTCCTTTGCTACCGTAAGTTGATACACATCACCTCTCAATGGAACTACTCCTGCACCAACTGATCCCGGCATTTTGCTTAGTATTGCGTTGATCTCCGAAGAATTCATCGGCTGCGCACTTGTTGCATTAAAAATGAAGTTCTTGCCCTCTACCAATTTTATTGTAGTGGCTTTATCTGTTTGAGCTGATACTTGAACTGTAAAGAACAGTATCGCGATTAATAACATGTTTTTTAGCGTTTTCATAATACTTGGTTGTTTATGTGAATATACGGAATTCTTTTGACTTCTAATAAGAGAACAAATTAGAAGTCAAAAGGTTACGCTACTGTGAGATTATTCGCGGAAGACAAAACTTATCTCCAGTTCTTGTATTGATTGATCAGACCATTGGTAGAACCGTCATGACTGGTTACCTCAGCATCGTCTGCTAATTCCGGTAAAATACTTTTGGCAAGTTGCTTTCCAAGCTCGACACCCCATTGGTCAAAGCTGAAGATATTCCAGATAACGCCCTGTACAAAGATCTTATGCTCATAGATCGCGATAAGGTTCCCTAAACTAAACGGAGTGACTTTTTTAAGTATAATCGAGTTCGTTGGTCTGTTGCCTTCAAAAACTTTAAACGGCGCCAATTTCTCGATCTCTTCGGCAGACTTGCCATCTTTCTCTAATTCCGCTGTTACCTGCTCCTTCGTCTTACCGTTCATCAGCGCTTCTGTTTGTGCAAAGAAGTTAGATAGTAGAATTTGGTGGTGATCTCCAAGTGGATTTAGACTTTGCGCAGGGGCGATAAAGTCGCAGGGTATTAATCTTGTACCTTGATGTATCAGTTGATAAAAAGCGTGCTGACCGTTAGTACCAGGTTCGCCCCAGATAATCGGGCCAGTTTCATAACTCACCTCGTCGCCATTTCTGTCCACATGTTTACCGTTACTTTCCATGTCTCCCTGTTGGAAATAGGCTGCAAAACGATGCATATATTGGTCATATGGTAGGATAGCCTGTGTTTCTGCACCGAAGAAGTTGATGTACCATACGCCGATCAACCCCAGGATAACCGGTATGTTAATCTCAAACTCCGTTACTTCAAAATGTTGATCTGCAGCGTGTGCACCCGCAAGCAGCTGTTTGAAATTATCGAAACCAATACTCAAGGCGATAGGTAAGCCGATTGCACTCCATAAGGAGTATCTTCCGCCGACCCAATCCCAAAACTCAAACATATTTTCAGTATCAATACCAAAAGCAGCAACGTCTTTTGCGTTTGTAGACAAAGCGGCAAAGTGTTTTGCAATATCTGCTTCTTCAGCGCCATGATCCAGGAACCAGCTGCGTGCAGTATTTGCGTTAGTCATCGTCTCCTGGGTAGTGAAAGTCTTTGATGCTACTAAGAACAAAGTAGTTTCCGGATCTACAAGCTTCAAAGTTTCTGCAATATGGGTTCCGTCGATGTTAGAAACAAAGTGGAGTTTCAAGTGGTTTTTATAGGCTTTAAGTGCTTCTGTTACCATCACCGGACCAAGGTCTGACCCTCCGATACCGATATTAACAACGTCGGTGATTGGCTTGCCTGTGTAACCTTTCCAATTTCCTGAAATGATCTCCCCAGTAAACTTTTCCATCTTGACGAGCACTGAATGGACATCCGTCACTACATTTTTGCCATCTACTTTAATCTCCCCATTTGCCGGTTCCCTAAGAGCTACATGAAGTACTTGCCTACCTTCAGTCTCATTTATCTTTTCACCACTAAACATGGCCTTTATCGCTTCGTCCAGCTTGCACTCTCTCGCCAGCTGAATTAAAAGCGCCAGGGTAGTATCGTCAATCCGATTCTTCGAATAGTCAACGAGGATATCTTCAAAAAGAAGGGAGTATTTCTCAAACCTTGCACTGTCTTCTTCGAAGAGCTGCTTCAGGTTTTTTTCGTTGATGCTGATGAAATGGTCAGCAAGATATTTATAGGCTTCTGTCTCTGTAAAATTTATAGTTGGGAACATATGGTATTGTGTTTTTTGTAAATGTAATGGTTTATTTTATTTGCTAAAGTTGAATCCTGATAATTACTACTTAACGAAATTACCCGCCTATAAATACTATATTTAAAATATAAACATCAGACAATGAAGAAACTTTACTTTATGTTGCTTGTGCTCAGTTCTGTTAACGCCTTAGGACAAAAGAATGTTTTAAGAAAGGCGATCTCCAGTAAGGCTTTAAGTATTGAGCAAAAGGTAATTGCATGGAGGAGGGACCTTCATGAACACCCTGAGTTGGGGAATAATGAAGTGCGGACTGCTGCCATCATTGCCAAGCATTTGCAGTCGCTCGGGATAGCCGTAAAAACAGGCGTAGCAAAAACTGGAGTAGTGGGTATATTGAAAGGGGGAAAGCCCGGTCCTGTTGTTGCCTTAAGGGCAGATATGGATGGTTTACCGGTTACCGAACGGGTTAATTTACCCTTCGCCTCTAAAGTTAAAACGACTTACAACGGTCAGGAAGTAGGCGTAATGCATGCTTGTGGACACGACACGCACGTCGCAATTCTGATGGGCGTTGCTGAGGTACTGGCCTCCATGAAAAATGACATTTCGGGAACGGTTAAGTTTATATTCCAGCCTGCGGAAGAGGGCGCTCCGGTGGGCGAAGAAGGTGGGGCGGAACTCATGGTGAAAGAAGGCGTGCTGGAGAACCCTAAAGTAGAAGCCGTGTTTGGCTTGCATATCAATTCTCAAACCCCTGTTGGAGATATTACTTATAGGCCCGGTGGAACCATGGCTGCAGTAAACGATCTGAAGATCACAGTTACGGGCAGACAGGCGCATGGTGCTTATCCATGGAGCAGTATAGATCCAATTGTAATTTCATCACAGATTGTAGGCAACCTGCAGACCATCGTTAGCAGAAATTTGAACGTTACGGAAAACCCCGGTGTGGTAACCATAGGTGCTATAAATGGAGGCGTAAGATCTAACATTATCCCAGAAAAGGTGGAGATGCTGGGCACCATAAGAAATTTCAGTAAAGAAGATGAGACGATGTTCATAGAACGTGTTAAAACCATTGCAACCAAAACCGCCGAAGCTGGTGGCGGCAAGGCTGAAGTTCTCTTACCTTACAGCTCACATTATCCGGTTACCTTTAACGATGTTGCGCTTACGGAAAAGATGCTCCCCAGCCTGGAAGCGACTGCGGGAAAGGCCCATGTTAAATTGAAGCCACCGGTTACTGGTGCAGAAGACTTTTCGTTTTACCAGGAAAAAGTTCCAGGCTTGTTCATCTTCCTGGGAGGAATGCCGTTAAATGGTAATCCTAAAACGGCGCCTTCACACCATACACCAGATTTCTTCATTGATGAAAGTGGTTTTACACTCGGCGTCAACGCCCTTTGTAACCTGGCAATTGATTATATGGTGTTGAAAAAGTAGGCCTGTTCGACACTTCAATCAGGTATTAATTAACAATTTTAGTTAAGTTTGTGACTATGACAAAAGAACAAATTCAGGATTTAAGGGACAGAATAACGTCGCTGAGGAGGCATCTTTGACGTCGAAACACGTTTAGAAGATATATATGTTGAGCAGCAAATGACACTGCAGCCCAACTTTTGGGATGATCCCAAAAAAGCAGAACAGCACATCGCACAGATCAATTCAAAAAAGGTCTGGACGGATGCCTGGCAGGAAGCGAATACTTTACTGGAAGATACACAGGTAATGTTTGAATTCTTTCAGGGCGGAGATGCTTCGGCGGAAGAGATGGAGGAGCAGTTTGATCTGTGTAAAGAAGCTGTTGAAACTTTGGAGCTGAAGAATATGCTCAAAAACAAAGAGGATCAGTTGCCTGCTGTAATGCAAATTACCGCTGGTGCCGGGGGTACGGAGAGCTGCGACTGGGCTTATATGCTCATGCGTATGTACATGATGTGGGGTGAAAAGAACGGTTATAAGATCTCTGAGCAGGATTATCAGGAAGGTGAGGTAGCCGGACTTAAATCTGTGACCATTCAGTTTGTAGGTGAGTTTGCTTATGGGTATTTGAAAGGAGAAAATGGGGTGCATCGATTGGTAAGAATATCGCCATTTGATTCAAACGCCCGCAGACATACCTCCTTTGCATCTGTTTACGTTTACCCACTCGTTGATGATACGATTGAGATTGAAGTTAAAGACTCTGAGATCGAATTTGAGACGTTCCGCTCAGGTGGTGCCGGTGGTCAGAATGTAAATAAAGTGGAGACCGCTGTTCGTTTGTATCACAAGCCTTCAGGTATTGTGATCAAGAACCAGGAGTCCCGTTCACAATTGCAAAATAAAGAAAACGCGATCAGGTTATTGAAATCGCAGTTGTATGAAGCAGAAATGCGCAAACGAATGGAAGCAACTGCATTAATTGAAGGGAACAAGAAGAAGATTGAGTGGGGTTCACAGATCAGGAGTTACGTGCTGGACGATAGGAGGGTGAAGGATCACCGAACCAATTTCCAAACTTCCAATCCGCAGGCCGTACTGGATGGGGATATCAATGACTTTTTAAAAGCATACTTAATGGAATTCTAATATGAAATACTTCATTGCTGTACTTATGATCGTTGGCTTATTTAGTACCTTAAAGGGACAGGAAGTGATCAAACTTTATAAAGGTACGGTACCGGGCTCAAAGCCTGCACCGGCAGATTATAAAGAAGAATCGCCGGTTGGCGGAGATAAGATCACCCGGACAGCAAAGGTGACGGAGCCTACTATGATCGTCTACAAACCTGAAAAGGGGAAAGCGACGGGTGCCGCTGTAATCATCTGCCCAGGCGGAGGTTATGGTATCTTAGCAATCGATCATGAAGGGTTTAACGTGGCCAAGCGCTTCACTGAGATGGGAGTCACTGCTTTCGTGTTGAAATACCGCTTACCAAGTGATGCCATCATGGTTGATAAATCTTTCGGGCCGTTAATGGATGCAGAACAGGCGATATATCTGGTTAGAAAGGATGCAGTTAAATGGGGCGTTAACCCTAAAAAAATAGGCATTATGGGCTTCTCTGCAGGGGGGCACCTTGCAGCCACACTTACCGTCCATTATAACGATAGTAAGATAGAGAACAAGGAAACGATTAGTCTTAGGCCTGACTTCTCTATTTTAGTATATCCCGTAATTACTTTTGGCAAGTATACCCATGGGGGCTCAATGGCCAATTTACTTGGCCCAAATCCTACGGATGCTCAAAAAGAATATTTCTCTAATGAGAAGCATGTTACCTCAGACACACCTCCAACATTTTTAGTACATGCAAACGATGATGGCGCAGTTCCAGTCCAGAATAGCATGGATTTCAATGCAGCACTGGTTGCGCACAAAGTGAAAGGCGAGATGCACATTTACCAGGGTGGCGAACATGGATTTGGTTTAGACAACAAAACTACGTCGGACGATTGGTTTGAGCGACTGCACAACTGGATGACCAGTAATCAATTTTTATAGGTCAGTATTCACTAAAATGTCCTGAAGCTGCTTAAGCTCTTCTACCTTTTCCTTTGAGCCTGCGTTCTCATATGCGGAAATTAAATTCCTAATCACACGCCGTATGATCTCTACATTGCTACAGGGGGCATAAAAGCCCGGCTGAGGATCAAGGTTAAGCTGACGAAGAAACTGGTCTACGTCGTGCTTTCCAAATATCGCACCTTTATTAAATGCGTTGATGTAAAACAGCACACCAAATTCATGTTCCTCCCTTTTGCTTTCATCGATATACCCTAGTATAAAATGTTGTGGCAAGTTGACGCCATAAACAGGGATATCAAGCTTCTGCGCGAGTGTGGAATAAATAATGGCCAGGGAGATCTGATTTCCTTTTTTACTTTCCATAACCTGGCTAATAAAAGAGTTTTGCGGATCAAGGTGATTTTTTGTGTTACCTCCGAAGCCAAATACGTTATAGAAAATATGGTTGATCAGCTTAATTTTCTCAATGGAACTCATCTCATATTGTAAACCAAGCCATATTTCGCGCTTAATCTCTTCAATCTGTAAGATGATCTTCTCCTCATTTAAATCCGGATACTGATAACGGTTGATTACTAATGCGCCCTGAAGTAAATCAAACGCTCCACTTTGATACCAAAGATTTAAATCTTCCTTTACGGTATTGAATTGAATTTTATGAACAATGTTTTCAATCCTTTGTTGTAGCAGTGCATCTAACGAATGTTCCCAAGTGTCTTCTAGAAAATCAACGACCTCATTGCCGTATTCCAGTAACTTTTCTTCCACATGCTGGAAAACCTCTTGGTCCGGGTCATCTAACAGTTTGACTAATGCACTTATTTCTTTAACGTTTTCCATTAAACATCCAATTTTGAATCCCTACTTTTGCGATTATGGTCTTTAATTTTATTAGCGATTACGTTAAGCATCGCCTGACTTCAAAAAGCAGGCATGGAACCCACTCTCCGTTTGTTTATAAATTGACTGATGAGGTAATTTACGATTTTAAGTCTAAAGATGATTACAAAACCATAGAGGCTCAGCGAAAAAAACTTTTGAATGACGATTCCATGGTTAAGGTAACTGACTTGGGTGCCGGCTCACATTTAAATAAGAATCGGACCAAGAAGGTGCGTCAAATCGCAAAAAATGCATTGAAGAGTCCCAGACTTGCCCAGTTAATTTATCGCCTCGCGAAGGATAACGATCCAAAGAGCATTATCGAGTTGGGAACATGTTTGGGTATCACAACTGCATATCTTTCTAAAGCTTGTCCGGATGCCGATATTATTACCATTGAAGGGTGCCCAGAAACGGCTAAAGTGGCTTACAATAACTTTCGCCAGTTAGACCTTGACAACGTAGAGCTGCAGGTAGGAAACTTTGACCATTTGCTTCCACATGTTATTGCAGAGCAGCCTCAACTTGACTTTGTGTACGTGGATGGTAACCACCGGAAGGATGCAACCATTAATTATTTCAATTGGTGCCTTCCTAAGGTGCATGAGGGATCATTACTGATCTTCGACGATATTTACTGGAGTGAGGGAATGAAAGAAGCATGGGAAGAGATTAAGGCAAATCCCCAGGTTACTGTTACGATTGATCTCTTTTGGATCGGTTTGGTGTTTTTCAGGAAGGGCCAGGTTAAAGAGCACTTTAAAATTAAATATTGAGCTTCCGGCATTGCCTAAAGCGTTTCATGCGAGCATCATCTGTGCGCTAGTATAGTTAAGGAATCAGGAACATTCCGAGATACTGACTAGTGCTTCTTTGCTTTCGGTCTTCGGTTACAAAGCCGAGATAAACGTGAACTTCTGCTCCTTCGAAATCTTCTCCGAGTTGCAGCATTGCTTTACCCTCTACTCTTTTTGCTAAACTGACGTCATAATTGGCTTGTTTGCCATTGATGTCGTAAGCTACAGCAATCGCGCGATCGTTATAGGCGAAAGGACCTGTTGTATCCCAACTGAAATTTACGATTCTCTCCGCTGTTACCTCCGCTTTGAGTCCAGTTCCTGAATAAAGAGAGCCATGGCTGATACATGCCAGAGCCGGATCTACATAATGAAATGGATCCAGGCCGAAGACGGCATTTTTGCTCAAGAACGATTTGGCGCCATTAAAGCCGTGACAATTTTCCATGTAGCCGGCAAAGCCGATTCTTAAGACTTCAGTTAATGGCTGTAACCAAGTCTGGGAAGTCTTGAATTTCCATCGGTTAGCTGTTTCTTTCTTTGTAGGTTCGGTGGACCTCAACTCGGAGATGCCTCGCATGATATCTTGTTCCATCAGGCGATACCCCACAACGGCTCCTGCTTTTCCTTTGAATCCTCCAAGAATCCCCTTTTTAATTACTGCCATATCGACTTTATATTTGGTTATAGGTGAAATACTAGCAAGCTTTTAATAGGCCCGGACTTAACAGGCATTTACCTGGGAGTTAAAAGGGAGTTGATAGGCGCAACCTCCCTATTAAGTCCCTGTCACCTCCCTGTTATGTCCCTGTCGGGTCCTTGTCAATCCAGACCCTATCCTAGCCTTATTAACTGCCTTGTTAATCAGTGGTTTAAAAACGTTATACGTAAAGTTAAACATTTTTAATGAGTTGTTTCATTTTTGTTTAACACATCATCTTCCTGAATTTATTTCAGAACCTCGGCATAGTATTTATAGCAAGTCCGAGGTCCCGGCATCCGCCGGGAGGACGATGGTCAAGACTTTTAAAACGCTTCCGCAAGACTGATATAAAAGCCGGTTTGGCGCTTTTCGTTTGCACGTTTTTCTCCTATACCGTAATCAACCCTTACGCTTAAGCCTTTTTCAGGGTCGAAGAAATACCTTCCACCACCACCGTAAGATGGCTTAAAGCTTTTCATTGCGAAGTCTTTGTTATCGAAAACCTGACCAGTTCCTGCAAATAGGACCAATCCAAACCGGTTGTTGTAGCGATAACGAAGTTCTGTCTGGGCCGCCAGCAAATTGCGGTCCCTGTATCGCCCGGTATAATAGCCCCTCATGATCTCATCATTACCCAATTGTGGAAGGAGATAAAATGGAGTGTTTTTCCCCTGGATGGAATGAAACAATCCGTTTACACCCAAAACGAACTTACGAGACAAAGGCCAGAAATTACGGACATTTACCTTGAACAAACTTCCGTTGAAATTATCCCCTCCAAAGAAATCCGGCGCATATTGATAAGTGATCCTGCCCATAAAACCTTTGGTTGTATAATTGTTTGAATTTCTAGTGTCGTAGCTTTGGGATAAACCGGCATAAAAAACCGATCCACCCACTTTGTGTAGCAATGACTGGTCAGTTGTAAAGATTCCCCCAACAACCTTGTCGTCAAAATGATAGTTTTCAAATCCTAAAGAGAATCCTGTGTAGGCATTCCTTAGAAGCATCTTTTCGGCTTCAAATACCACTTTTACGGAACCTTGAACTAGTCTGTCTTCTTCACTCTCCAGGGTTTTGTTCCCGATGCCGTAAAAATCAAAGGGCATCTTTCTGAAGCGTGTTTCTGCTATGTAATGGTGCTTGTTGCCCTTTGTCCATATGTCGCTTTTGAGCGAAACATTGTATTGCCCTTTTGTAGAGACAGAAACAACGCTTGAAAAGTTGGAGCTCCTGTTAGTCAGGTCTTCCCGATCCAGATAAGTAGAAAACAAGGCTCCAAGACCGAACTCCATTCCTATTTCCTGGGTGTATCTAAAAACGGGTACCGGCATAAAACTGGCCTTCCTTGACGAATCAGTTTTGTCGGATAAGTAGCGTTCGATTAATTTCTTTTGCCCAAAGACGTTTGCAACGATAACAACTAATAAGGTGCAAAGCGAAATTTTCTTCATTGGCCTAAAATAATGGAAAGTTTTAACAACTACAGCCGTTTAACAACTTTGAGGCCAATAATAGCAATTAGAGACTTAATCAGAAATATGCTATTTTTGCGGCAAGAAAATTGGAAATGATGAGTACAACAAGAGGACCTATATCTCAATTCATGGAGCGTAACTACCTCCATTTTAACGCTGCGGCTATGATGGATGCAGCTAAAGGATACGAAACTCATTTGGATGAGGGTGGTAAAATGATGATTACGCTAGCAGGAGCAATGAGTACTGCAGAGCTGGGAATCTCGTTAGCAGAAATGATCCGTCAGGATAAAGTTGCAATAATTTCATGTACAGGAGCAAATCTTGAAGAAGACATCATGAACCTGGTTGCTCATTCACACTATAAAAGAGTACCTAATTACAGAGATTTAAGTCCGCAGGATGAGTGGGATCTTTTGGAGAACCACTATAATCGTGTTACTGATACCTGTATTCCAGAGGAAGAAGCCTTCAGAAGGTTGCAAAAACACATTCATAAGATCTGGAAAGATGCTGATACAGCAGGAGAACGGTATTTCCCTCATGAATTCATGTATAAAATGCTACTAAGCGGAGACTTGGAACAGTATTATGAAATAGACCCTAAAAATTCATGGATGCTAGCAGCAGCGGAGAAGAATCTTCCGATTGTTGTTCCAGGATGGGAAGATTCTACAATGGGCAACATTTTCGCTTCTTACGTAATGAAATCTGAGTTGAAAGCAACTACCATGAAAAGCGGTATCGAGTACATGGGCTGGCTGGCTAACTGGTACATTGCTAATAGCGACGGTAAAGGGATTGGGTTCTTTCAGATTGGCGGCGGTATTGCGGGAGATTTTCCGATTTGTGTTGTTCCTATGCTTTATCAGGACATGGAAATGGAGAACATTCCATTTTGGAGTTACTTTTGTCAGATTTCTGATTCGACAACTTCCTATGGATCGTACTCTGGAGCAGTGCCTAATGAGAAAATTACCTGGGGTAAACTTGACATTCATACCCCTAAATTCATTGTAGAATCAGACGCAACGATCGTTGCTCCACTGATGTTTGCATGGATATTAAAAATGTAATTCATAATAACAAATACATCTTAACGGATGCGTAAATGAGAATCAGCAAATTTGAGAAAATTGCTGATTTTCGCTGTTTAAAGGCCGTTAGGAGAACTATTTAGATTGATTATAAATTGTATTTACTGTCATTTCTTTGTCACTGGTAAGTTATTAAATTTTACTTTTGTGGACGTTTTGGTGGGGAGCTTCACTTCTGTCCTCAATCGTGTCAAACAGATTTTTTAAAAAAAAGCATAAAATACTCATTATGAGGAATATCTCATTGATCGTTAAAAGAGTTATGAAGTCTGCATTCGTTATTGCGGCTCTCTCTGTTTTAACTGTTTCTGCAACACAGGCGCAAGATGTAGCTGAAGGCAGGAAACTTTTTAAAGAGAATTGCAGCTCTTGTCACCAGTTAACCAGCAATAGTGTAGGCCCTGCGCTTACACCTAAGCTTACTGAGCTAGATGAGGCGTATGCAATTAAGTGGATTAGGAACTGGAAGGCTCTAGTTGATGCTGGCGATAAGCAAGCGATTGAAGCTTCAAAGTTCTCGCCGGCGGAAATGACAACCTTCCCAAGGTTGAAAGACGAACAGATCAAAAGCATTATTGCTTATGCGAAAGCAGGTGAGCCTAAGAAAGCTGCTGAAGCGGGTGCTGGTTCTGGAGAAACTACCTCTGAAACTCCATCTACGTTTTCGATAGCAGGTATCGTAGCCATCATTTTGATTTCAATTTTAGTGCTGGTAATATTAGGCCGTGCGGCTAAAATGTTAGAGCGTCTGATCTTACAAAAGCAAGGTGTTGTTATTGTAGAGGAGGAAACGATTCCATTCAGTACAGGAATTAAGGCACTGTTCAAAAACAAGAAATTTGTAGGGTTTGTAGTCCTTCTATTGTTAATCAGTTTAGGATCGTTTGGTTGGATGGGTATGTGGAATACAGGTGTACATACAGGTTATCAACCAGCACAGCCGATCAAATTCTCTCATGAGTTGCACGCAGGAACAAATCAGATTGATTGTCAGTATTGTCACCAGGGTGCATTCAAGTCAAAGAATTCAACTATTCCATCAATGAATGTTTGTATGAACTGTCATAAGTCGGTCCAGGCAACAGAGAAGTACGATGGTCAGATCTCTCCTGAGATTCAGAAAATTTATGCAGCCTTAGGATACAATCCGGAGACTCAAACTTACGATCAATCTAAACAGAAGCCTGTAGAGTGGGTACGTGTTCACAAACTTCCTGATTTTGCATATTTCAACCATTCGCAGCACGTTGTTGTTGGTGGGGAAGCAATCAGAAAAGAAAAAGGATTAAAGCCTGAAGAACCTGTTTGTTTTGCTTGCCATGGTCCGGTAAACACTATGGAAGAGATCTATCAATATTCTCCTTTAACCATGAAATGGTGTATCAACTGTCACAAAGACACAGAATTGGTAGATGCCAAAGGAAATGCATTCTATGATAAGATCATTGAGGCACATGATAAGATCAAGAAGGGCGAGAAAATAACCCCTGCTGCTTTAGGTGGTTTGGAGTGTGGCAAATGTCACTATTAATAGTTTATTAGAAAGAACGTTCGATAAAAGTAATAGAGCTTAAATGGAAAGCAATAAAAAATACTGGAAAGGCTTGGAAGAGTATAAAAATACTCCCGATTTTGCTGAGGTCAGCAAAAACGAATTCTCAGAGCCACTTCCTATAGAAGATGTTTTAAACGAGGCAGGGTTAAGTACAGTTACTCCGCGCCGTGACTTTCTAAAAGCTTTAGGCTTTGGATTAGGAGCGGTGACTTTAGCAGCTTGTCAGACTGCCCCTGTTCACAAATCTATACCTTACTTAGTTAGGCCTGAAGAAGTAGTTCCTGGAATTCCAAATTTCTATGTTTCTAGCTTCAACGGCCAGAGTGTTATTGTTAAGACAAGAGAAGGTAGACCCATTAAAATTGAACCTAATCTTAATGCCGGTCCTTTCAACCGCGGTACTGATGCACTAGCACAGGCATCTGTACTTGATCTTTATGACGTCTCGAAATTAAGAGATCCGATCATCAACAAAAATGAGAAGGCCAGCTGGTCTGAGATCGATACTTTCGTAAAAGCTGAGCTTACTAAAGCACAGGCATCGGGAAAGAAGATAAGGATCATATCCTCATCGATCACTAGTCCGTCATCCTTAGCTGTTGTTGCAGACTTTACAGCCGCTTACCCTGCCACTCAATTGGTTCAATATGATGCTGTGTCTTATACAGGAATCATCAGAGCAAATGAGAATAGCTTTGGTAAAGCGGTAGTTCCAAAATACAATTTTGATAAGGCTGATCTGGTAGTAAGTTTTGCTGCAGATTTCTTAGGTACCTGGTTAAGCGGAGAAGAATTCACTGCACAGTACGTATCAAACAGAGATTATAAATCTCTGAGTAAAGGAAAAATGTCACGTCACTTCCAATTCGAAGCTGGGATGAGCATGACAGGTACTAATGCGGATACAAGAGTACCTATTAAGCTTTCTGAAGAAGGACCCGCGTTAATCACTTTATATAATGCAATAACAGGGGCTAATTTAGCTGGTGCTTCACTACCAAACAATGTAACTGCCGATAAGGCATTGAAATTGATTGCTAAAGAATTAGTACAAAATAGAGGTAAAGGCCTTGTTGTTAGTGGATCTAATGACGTTTCTACTCAGATTTTGGTCAATGCGATCAACTCTGCCATTGGAAGTTACGGTACTACCATTGATCTTGATAATCCTTGCAAACGTTACTCAGGAAACGATGCTCAGTTTACAGAACTGATCAACGAGATGAATCGCGGTGAGGTTGCTGCGGTTATGTTCTTGAACAGCAATCCGGCTTATGATGTTGCTAATACTAAAGCCTTTAAAGATGCTTTAAGTAAAGTGGCTTTAAGATTGTCGTTCTCAGACAGATTGGATGAGACCGCTGCATTGTGTAATGTAATTGCTATTAACCATAACTATTTAGAGTCATGGGGTGATGCCAGTGCTTACGAAGGTTACTACTCTATCGTTCAACCAACTATCAATCCGGTTTTCAATACCCGCCAGGCTGAAGAAAGTTTATTGATCTGGGCTAATGCACCAGTGAAAGAATACTATCAGTATGTGCGCAACAATTGGGAAGCAACAGTACTGCCTGCTTTAGGTAAAACATGGAAAGATGTTTTACAAACAGGAGTATTTATTGCTGCACCTAGACCTGCTGGAGCTTATACCTTCAGTTTATCTCTTGCCGCAGTTATTCCGTCCATCCTGGCAAACAGTAAAGCTTTGGCTAAGGACATTG
Source organism: Pedobacter sp. (assembly GCF_037719805.1). Lineage (GTDB taxonomy): Bacteria > Bacteroidota > Bacteroidia > Sphingobacteriales > Sphingobacteriaceae > Pedobacter. The sequence continues at coordinate 769,933 of NZ_JBBJLZ010000001.1, forward strand.
AGCTTCAGGTTTACGAAAGTGTACCTATGCGCGACGGAAAGCATGCAAACAATGCATTTTTACAGGAATTACCTGATCCGGTATCGAAAGTTACCTGGGATAATTACATCGCCCTTGCGCCTAAGTTTGCTGAAAAGTTAGGCTTCAAAGAATTCGACGTCGTATCTATTAAGGACGAGAGAGGTTATACGATTGAATTACCAGTGCTTATCCAACCAGGACAAGCTCAGGGTACTGCTTCTATTGCGTTAGGTTATGGGCGTACTATGGTTGGTAAAGCAGGAAATAACGTTGGTCAGAATGCTTTCCCTTTTGTAAGCTTTACTAACGGTACCAACAAGTATGCTACTACGGTTAAATTAGAAGGTACCGGCAAAAGAGAAGAACTGGCGCAAACACAAACGCACCACTCTTTTGAAGGAAGAAATATTATTCGTGAAGCTTCCTTCACGGAATACAAAAAGAATCCTGCAGCAGGATCTGGAAACGAGCATGCGAAACATAAAACTTATGATTTATGGGACACTTACGAGAAGCCAGGCAATAACTGGGTAATGGCAATTGATTTAAATGCCTGTACTGGTTGCGGATCTTGTATTGTAGCATGTAATGTAGAGAATAACATCCCTGTAGTAGGGAAAGATGAGGTTCGCAGGCGAAGAGAAATGCACTGGATCCGTATCGATAGATACTATAGCTTTAATACAGAGGGTGGAGAACATGCAGAAGAAGCTCATGGTGAACATAGCACTGGCATCAGCTCTGTAAGTAAAGAAGATGACATCGCTCATCTGGAAAATCTTGATAACGTATCTGTTGTGCATCAGCCGATGTTGTGTCAGCACTGTGATCACGCACCATGCGAGACGGTATGTCCGGTATTGGCGACTGTTCACTCCTCAGATGGCTTAAACCACATGGCTTATAACCGTTGTGTTGGTACACGTTACTGCGCAAATAACTGCCCATATAGAGTTCGTCGTTTCAACTGGTTCAATTACTGGAATGATTCACGTTTCGATAACTACTTGAACAATGAGTTCACTCAGTTGATGTTGAATCCGGATGTAACTGCTCGTTCAAGAGGTGTTATGGAGAAATGTACAATGTGTATCCAACGTATTCAAGGAGGTAAGTTAAAAGCAAAGCTAGAGCGACGTCCACTAAAAGACGGTGAGATCAAAATGGCTTGTCAGGAAGCTTGTTCTGCAAATGCGATCATCTTCGGTGATGGAAATGATCCTAACTCGGAAGTTTCGAAAGCACTACGTAGTGAACGTGTTTACTATGTATTAGAAGAGATCAACACACAACCAGGTATTGGTTATATGACAAAAATTAGGAACACAGGTACTACAGTACAAGCGTAAGCTGATATTAAAAGAAATATAAATTATGTCAGGACATAAGGAATCAATTTTAAGAGAACCATTAATCACCGGTAGTGATATCACGTATGCAAAGATTACGAATGATATTTTATTGCCAGTAGAGAATAAGCCAAACAAGGCTTGGTGGATCGGATTTATACTTTCACTTTGCGGTGCTACTCTTTGGGTGGTTGCTGTGAGTTACACCTTCTGGTTCGGAATTGGAGCCTGGGGTTTGAATAAGACGGTAGGATGGGCATGGGATATCACCGGTTTCGTATGGTGGGTTGGTATTGGTCATGCTGGAACACTAATTTCCGCAGTACTTTTACTCTTCCGTCAGAACTGGCGAAACTCTATTAACAGGTCTGCAGAGGCGATGACTATCTTCGCCGTTATCTGTGCAGCTACCTACGTAGTCTCACACATGGGAAGACCATGGTTAGCGTATTGGGTATTGCCATTGCCGAATCAGTTTGGTTCACTATGGGTAAACTTTAACTCACCGCTGGTTTGGGATATGTTTGCGATCTCCACTTATTTCTCGGTATCACTGTTGTTCTGGTATACAGGCCTTTTGCCTGATATTGCTTCTATCCGTGACCGTGCGACTGGAATGAGACGTAAAGTATATTCTATCTTTTCTTTTGGCTGGACTGGTAACGTTAAAACCTGGCAGCGATTTGAGACGGTATCGTTAATTCTTGCAGGTATCTCGACACCTCTTGTACTTTCTGTACACACGATTGTATCGATGGACTTTGCAACATCTGTAATACCTGGATGGCATACAACAATCTTCCCTCCATACTTTGTGGCTGGAGCGATCTTCTCTGGATTTGCGATGGTGCTTACTTTATTATTGGTTGCACGTAAAGTATTGGGTCTGGAAAACTACATCACCATGTTCCACATCGAATCTATGAATAAGATCATCATTCTAACAGGATCTATTGTGGGTGTAGCTTATATCACTGAGTTCTTTATTGCCTGGTATTCTGGTTCTGAATACGAACAATACGCATTTATCAACCGTTCAACAGGACCGTACTGGTGGGCGTACTGGATGATGATGACTTGTAACGTAATCTCTCCACAGTTGTTATGGTTCAAAAAGATCCGTACCAGTATTCCTGCTACCTGGATACTTTCAATTGTAGTAAATATCGGGATGTGGTTTGAGCGATTTGTAATTATCGTTACTTCACTACACCGTGACTATCTTCCTTCAAGTTGGGCGATGTTCTATCCGACCTGGGTGGATGTGAGCGTATTTGTTGGTTCAATCGGACTATTCTTTACTTTATTCCTATTGTTCTTAAGAGTACTTCCTTCGATTGCGATTGCAGAGGTGAAACTATTGTTGAAGAGCGCAAGTGAGCAAGCTAAGTTAGAGCAAATTAAAGATGGTCATTTGGATAAAGAACAGGTTACGGAGTACGTAGAGTCTTTAGAGAAGTTTGATAGTGTTAAACAAGAACAATACGCAAAAATATAACAATGGGTAATATCAAATATATTTTAGGCAGCTTTGGTGATCCTGATGAAATGATGCATGGCATCGAAAAGCTTCAGGAAAAGAACATCTCCATCCATGATGTCTATACGCCAATGCCTATTCACGGCATAGAAGCTAAGTTAGGATTGAAAAGGTCGAGGTTAGATATACTTGCATTCTTTTGCGGTATTGCTGGAACGGCCTCCGCTTTTGCATTGATCTACTTAACATCAGTAGTGGACTGGAAACATAACATTGGTGGTAAACCAGCACTGGCGCTTCCAGACTTTATTCCAATCATGTTTGAGGTGACTATTCTGTTTACCGCGTTTAGTCTTGTCGGTGCTTATTATGCATCAACCCATCTTTTTCCAGGAAGAGCTCCAAGGGTGATGGATTTAAGAGCGACTGACGACAGGTTTATCATAGCTATCGATGCGCAACAAAATGTTGAGCATACAGTGATTGATGGTTTATTAAAAGATGCAGGTGCTTTGGAAGTGAAGTACAATGAAAGGAAGTATGTTAGCTATGAATAAGAATAGAGTTGTTTTGGCATCATTTTGTATTCTTGCAGGTGCTGTAACGTTTTCAGCATGCAGGGATAAGCAAAGCACGGGATTGGAATATGCAAGAAATATGTATGATCCGATTGCACCCGATTATGATACGCCTATATCTACAGATAACGAGCTGTTAAAAAGTTTTAATGGCCATACTGCACAAACCCCTCCTCGAAATACATCGCCGATTGGCTTCGTTGAAGAGGATACGTATTCAAATACTAAAGAGGGTTATGAGGCAGCTGGCGTAAATCTTACCAATACAGTGGTTCAGGCAACAACAGATGAACTTTTGGAAGGTAAACACTTATATAGAGTGATGTGTGGTCCTTGTCATGGTGAGAAGGGCGATGGACAAGGACATCTTGTTAAAATAGAGAAGTTCAATGGTGTGCCATCTTTTAATGATCCGGAAAAAACTTCTTCGAGAGGCGGTTTGATGAAGGACCTTCCTGCAGGAAAGATCTATCACACTATAAAATATGGACTGAATGCAATGGGATCATATGCGTCCCAATTGACTCCAAAAGAGAGATGGAAAGTGGTAATGTATGTTCAACAATTACAAAAAGGAAAACAGTAAAGAAGAAATAAATGGGAACTCATAATTATAATTTAACTGAGCAGTTTGAGTTTACAGGTAAAGCAAAGACCTTAAGTATCGTCGCCATTGTATTAGGCGTACTTTCTATAGGATATGGCTTTTCTGCAGAGGCGCTTCATGAGCGTACTTTTGCAAACTTGTTACTTATGGCTTATTATTTCGCTTGCGTTTGTATGTCCGGCGCTTTCTTTCTGGCTGTTCAATTTGTAGCACAGGCAGGTTGGTCGGCATCTATTCTTCGCGTACCTCAGGCTATGGCAAAAACACTTCCTATCGCGGTTGTCATTTTGTTAGTAGTTATAGGCGCTGGTCTTTACACACATAATTTGTATCATCATTGGAATGCACCTGGTCTGACCGTTAAAGGTGATCCAAACTACGATAGTTTAATTGAAGGTAAATCTGCCTTCTTGAATGTGCCTTTTTTCATGGCACGTCAGGTCGTGTTCCTTGGAGTATATAGCTTCTTTGCATTGCTTTTAAGCAAGCTTTCCAGCAACGAAGATTTGGCAGGAGGCTTAACCTCCTACACAAAGAGTTTTAAATATTCTTGTATATTCCTTGTGATCTATGGTTTCACTACGCCAATATTTGCTTTCGATACGATAATGTCTTTAGAGGCACATTGGTTTTCAACGATGTTCGGTTGGTATAATTTCGCTGCAATGTGGGTTAGTAGTTTGGCTACGATAGCAATCATCATCATCCTTTTAAGGAAAGCAGGATATATGGGCTGGGTAAACAACAGTCACTTACACAACTTAGGACAATTCATATTTGGTTTCTCTATATTCTGGACTTACGTTTGGTTTGCTCAGTTTATGTTGATCTACTATGCGAACATGCCTGAGGAAACGGTATACTTTTATAAAAGATGGGAGAGCTTTGAGTTCTGGTGGTATCTGAACTTGGTATTAAACTTCTTAGCTCCTGTTTTATTGTTAATGGATAGGGATAATAAAAGACACGAAAATATACTGCTGACGGTATCTATTATTGTTTTGTGTGGTCACTGGGTAGATTACTACCAAATGATTATGCCAGGTACAGTAGAAGAGCACCATGGATTTGGCATCATTGAGATTGGTACTGCTATTGGTTTCGTTGGATTGTTTACCTTTACGGTATTGCGCTCTCTAAGTAAAACGCCTTTAATAGCGAAGAACCATCCGTTTTTACAAGAAAGTTTAAATCACCATTTGTAATTGGTGATTAGATAGATAAATAACTAATAGTATAGTAGAAATACAGTGTTACTACTTTTAAAGAAATGAGTTTAAGAAAATATATACATAGTAAAACAATAGCGGCACTAGCAGTGATTGTAACAGCCTTTGCTAACACGTCTGCTTTTGCGCAGGAAGCTGCAGCCGGTGCTGCTGCTGCCACCGCTGATAAGCCAGTTGATATGGGCCCGGTTTACAAAACGGCTGCCTTTTATGTTCTGGGATTTTTAACGCTATGTCTTTTTATCGCGATTGTTGGAAAAGCACTTAAGGTATATGAGTTAACGCGTGAGGCTCAGGATAAACCAGAAGGGATCAACTGGAATGTTGTTAACGGTACCTTGTTCGTAATCTTCCTTGTGGTAGGTTTATACGGTGTTTACTGGGAATATACAGTACATGGTAACATGATCTTGCCAGAAGCGGCTTCAGAACATGGTAAGAAGATTGATAGCATGTTCAACATCACATTGATCATTACTACTATTGTTTTTATTGCTACACATATCGTTTTATTCGCTTTTGCTTACTTCTACAAAAACACAGGCAAAAGAAAGGCTTATTACTATCCACATAACAATGCGTTAGAAAGAATCTGGACGATTGTTCCGGCTTTAGTTCTTACAGTGTTGGTTTTGATGGGTTTCTTAACCTGGAGATCCATATTTTATAAGATTAAAGATCCTAACAACAAGCCTTTGAGCATTGAGGTTACTTCTTCACAATTTGCCTGGGCAATTCGTTATCCAGGAGCGGATGGTATTGTAGGGATTAAAAACTATAAACTAATTGATGGTAACAACGCGTTGGGTGTTGATTTAAAGGATGCGAATGCTTTAGATGATCAGATTGCTGACGAGGTTGTCCTTCCAGTTAACAAACCGGTTCGTTTCATTCTGACCAGTAAAGATGTTCTTCATAGTTTTTACATGCCGCACTTCAGGGTTCAGCTGAACACTGTTCCTGGTATGACTTCATTCTTTGAATTTACGCCGACGATCACATCTGCTGATATGAAAGTAAAGACGAATGATCCGAAATTTGAATACGTTCTTCTTTGTGCTAAGATTTGTGGCGCAGGACACTATAACATGCAGAGAAAAGTAAGAGTTGTATCTCAGGAAGAGTATAATGCCTGGATAACAGAACAAGGCACTTATGTTACTGACGATCTTAGAAAGCAATTTAATCTGCCTGTGGCAACCCCTGCTCCGGCCGCTACGCCCGCTGACACAACTGCAACAACAAATCAAATAGCTTCAAACTAACTACAATACTGGAATAGCACATTATGTCAACTATATCATTACACGATACACATAACCACGATAACCATGATGATCATGGACATCACAAAGAGACTTTTATAACGAAGTACGTCTTTAGCCAGGATCATAAAATGATTGCTAAGCAATTCCTTATTACGGGAATTATTATGGCTGTAATTGCAATGGGACTGTCAATTTTGTTCCGTATGCAACTTGCGTGGCCTGATAAAAGTTTCCCATTACTAGAAACATTTCTAGGAAAGTGGGCCGCTGGCGGAAGGATTCAACCAGATTTTTACCTTGCATTGGTTACTATACATGGTACCATTATGGTATTCTTTGTACTTACAGCGGGTTTAAGCGGTACTTTTAGTAATTTACTTATTCCACTTCAACTTGGTGCACGTGATATGGCTTCGCCATTTTTGAACATGCTATCCTACTGGTTTTTCTTTTCTGCCTGCGTGATCATGATGAGTTCCTTCTTTATTCAAACGGGGCCTGCAAGTGCTGGTTGGACTATTTATCCGCCATTATCTGCACTACCAACTGCGATTAAAGGATCCGGACTAGGTATGACACTTTGGTTGATCAGTATGGTTCTTTTTGTTGCCTCTTCTTTGATGGGGGGTATCAATTACGTGAGTACTGTGTTAAATATGCGTACAAAAGGTATGGATCTGTGGAAAATGCCATTGACCATCTGGGCTTTCTTCCTAACAGCTATTTTAGGTATTCTATCTTTCCCTGTATTAGTTGCAGGAGTAGTGTTATTGGTATTTGACCGTAGTTTTGGTACCAGTTTCTATTTATCCGATATTGTTATTGGTACTCAAGTTCTTCCTAATGAAGGTGGATCTCCAATACTTTGGCAACATTTATTCTGGTTCCTGGGTCACCCCGAAGTGTATATTGTAATTATGCCAGCTCTGGGTATTTCTTCCGAAATTATCTCAGTGAACTCGAGGAAGCCTATTTTCGGTTACCATGCCATGATCTACTCCTTGATAGGTATAACCATCTTGTCCTTCATTGTATGGGGTCACCATATGTTTGTTACGGGAATGAATCCATTGCTGGGAGGTGTATTTATGATCACCACATTGATTATTGCTGTACCATCCGCAGTAAAAACTTTCAATTATTTGGCTACACTGTGGAGAGGTAATATCAGGTTTACTCCTGCAATGTTGTTCGCTATTGGCTTGGTTTCGTTCTTTATTTCCGGTGGTTTAACCGGGATCTTCTTAGGGAATGCAGCTTTAGATATTAACTTACATGATACCTACTTTGTAGTTGCCCACTTCCACTTGGTAATGGGCTCTGCAGCAATATTTGGTATGCTTGCCGGTGTTTACCATTGGTATCCTAAAATGTTTGGAAGAATGATGAACGCCAAACTGGGTTACCTTCACTTTTGGTTAACCTTCATCTCTGCCTATCTTGTGTTCTTCCCGTTACACTTCTTAGGTTTAGATGGTGTACCACGTCGTTACTATGCCTTTACTGAATTTGAGTTTATGCAGAAATGGCTTACCGTGAATGTGTTTGTAACATGGGCTGCAATTATGGGTGCATTGGCACAAGTGGCATTCTTATTTAACTTCTTCTATTCTATATTTAAAGGTAAGGTAGCTCCTCAAAATCCATGGGAAGCAAATACCTTAGAATGGACTACTCCAGTTGAGCATTTACATGGTAACTGGCCAGGCGAGATTCCAACAGTTTATCGTTGGCCATATGACTATAGCAAGCCAGGTGCTGAAGAAGACTTCATTCCTCAAACCATACCTTTCTCTCAAACGATGACCTCGAACATGCCTCATGACTTTGAAGGAAACTCTGAATCAGAACGTATCCAAAGAGATTGGGAAGAGAATCATGCTGTAGAGACAGCAAATGGAACAAAAATCGACTAGTTAACAGTTATAATAAGGTAAGGTATCTGCGGTAGGTGAATACTTACACCAGATACCTTATTTTTTTAACCAAGAACACCCATGGTTTCTAAATCTGAAAAGAGATTTATCAGGCTTAACCTTCTTACTATCGTGGTCACCCTATTGCTCATATTAGCAGGGGGTATCGTCCGAAGTACCGGTTCCGGTATGGGTTGTCCGGATTGGCCAAAGTGTTTTGATCAGTATGTCCCGCCGACTTCAGTTTCTGAATTACCTACAAACTACAAAGAAAAGTATGTTGCAGAACGGATAGCTAAAAACGAACGTTTTGCGAAGGTTCTTGACCGTATGGGTAAAGTTGAAATAGCGGATAGCATTCGCCATGACCAATCTATTTTAGTACCAGAGACTTTCAACGTCGCCAAGACGTGGACGGAATACCTAAATAGATTAATGGGGGCGATTACTGGTGCGCTTTTGCTCTTACTGGTGATCTTCTCTTTTGTGTACAAGAGGTCTGCAACCAGAATCATCATCTTGAGTGTGGTTAACCTAATCGTTGTTGGTTTTCAAGCTTGGTTGGGATCAATAGTAGTTTCAACGAATTTATTAGCCTGGGTGGTGACCATTCATATGCTGTTGGCCCTGGTAATTTTAGCAATACTGATCTATACCTATCATTACGCGGTTTCACTCGGCACTAAACCGGCTATTGTGGTGGCGAATATAGGCTGGTTGAAACTATTAACACTGTCTACTATTGCAGTAAGTATTCTGCAGATTGTATTAGGAACGGAAGTTAGAGAAGCTGTAGATGCGATATCTAAGCGGCTTGCATTTGCCCAGAGGGAGACGTGGTTAGCAGAAGTTGGAAAGGTTTTTTCTTATCATAGGGATTTAGCCATATTAGTATTGGCATTGAATGTTTGGGTATACAAGGAGGTTAAAGATAAGTTTAGCGGTAAGCAGGCCTTACTGATCGGAAACTCTGTCGGCATAGTATTGCTTATTCAGGTTGGAACAGGACTGATATTATCTAACTTTGCTCTGCCTCCATATGCACAAGCACTGCATATTTTATTTTCGACCACCTTATTTAGTCTTCAGTATTACTTGTATTTGCTGATTTATCGCACAAGTACTTATGAACAAAGGACATAATTAACATCATATTGAAACAGTTTTTAACAGATTTTTCGAAGCTCATAAAATTCAGATTAACCTTTCTGGTCGTTTTCTCTGCGTCTGTTACGTTCCTGATTGGATCTAAGGTTCCGATTGAGGGAGTAATGTATGGCATAGACTGGTCGAAATGGTTGATTCTCATTGCTGGAGGATTCCTGGTTACTTCCGCAGCAAATTGTTTTAATGAAGTAATTGAGGTCGATCTCGATAAATTGATGACGAGAACTAAAGACAGGCCCATGCCTGCAGGTCATATGACGACCGGGCAAGGATTGGTATCTGGTTTGGTAATGGGATTAGTTGGCACCTGGCTACTAGGCAAGTTGAATATTGAAACTGGGTTACTATCTGTTTTCTCGATATTTTTATACGCCTTTGCGTATACGCCGCTGAAGCGTAAGTCGCCCATTGCGGTCTTTGTGGGTGCAATACCAGGTGCATTGCCACCACTGATTGGTTATGTGGCAGCTCATGGCCGGATTGACAAGATAGCGGTTATATTATTTCTTATCCAGTTTGTGTGGCAGTTTCCACATTTCTGGGCAATAGCCTGGGTGTTGGATGACGACTATAAAAAAGCAGGTTTTAGGTTGTTACCGACAACAAAACGGGATACTATTAGTGCCTGGTTTGTTTTTCTAAGCACATTAATTCTAATTCCTGTTAGTTTATTACCAGTTTGGTATGGTTTCGGTGGGTATTACATTGCTGCTGTTTCTATCCTTGCAGGTGTGCTTTTTAGTTACTATGCTTTAGTATTGGTGGCAAAGCAAGATATTCCAAGTGCAAGAAAAGTGATGTTCTGCTCTTTCTTTTATTTGCCTTTGGTTCAATTGGTTTTATTTTTTGATTTTATTAAATAGATAGTTATGGTTCAATCCATTAAACAAGAAGGAATGGGTCTTGAGTTTAAGGCCAAAAAGTTCGTCATCTGGCTTTTCGTGGTTTCTTCCACGATTATGTTTGGTGGCTGGACGAGTTACTATATTGTATTCTCTGCATCAAAGGGTAAGGGACATGGACTGGTACTACCGGAAATGTTCATTTACAGCACAATAATTCTGCTTTTGAGCAGTGTGATGTTATTTTTAGCATCTAGAGCTTTTAAGGCTGGGAATGTTTCATTACAAAGAATTTTGCTTGGAGCAACAATCCTGGCAGGAATCGTATTTGGTGTGATGCAAGTGGATGCCTGGTCAAGCATGGTGCAAACCGGCGCTTTTTTTAGCAACAACAACGCAGCGATATCTTTAATTTATGTGGTTTCAGGTTTCCATGTGCTGCACATTTTCGCAGGTATTTGTATCCTCTTAAATGCATTGTATGGGACTTACATAACGGCGTCATTAGAGAAGCGGAGTTACCAGATGGAAATCGCTTCAATTTTCTGGCATTTTATAGATATATTATGGATATATCTGTATGTTTTTTTACTTTTGAACAGTTAGATTTTTTAACAAACTATTACTATTTACGAAATGAGTTCATTATCACAATTAGATCAGGTAAAAACTACTCCCTGGAGTGGTGGTCGCTCACCATGGTCGTTAGAATATGGTAAAATCATGATGTGGTTTTTCCTGGTTTCTGATGCTTTCACTTTTTCTTCGTTATTGATCTACTACGGGGCACAACGTTTTTCGAAAGGCGCATGGCCAGCACCAGATAAGGTTTTTCAATCTATTCCGGGCGTAATGGAACATGGAGCACCCTTGGTGTTCGTAGGTATCATGACCTTTATTCTAATTATGAGTTCTGTTACTATGGTGTTAGCTGTTGAGGCAGGACATAGAAGGTCAAAGAAAGAAGTAATTGGATGGATGATAGCAACTATCATTGGAGGTTTTATGTTCCTTGGCTGTCAGGCTATTGAATGGACTCACCTTTTCCACGAAGGCTTTCATTGGGGAGAAATTCCTGAAAAAGCAGAATTGGCACAGTTTTTCAACGGACCAGTATCTGAGGTTTCTGCGCAGCAGTTCGCTAACTTGTTCTTTACCATCACAGGATTCCACGGGTTCCACGTATTTAGCGGTGTAATCATCAACATCATCATTTTGTGTATGACTATAAATGGGACTTTCGAAAAAAGAGGACACTATTTAATGGTTGAAAAAGTTGGTTTGTATTGGCACTTTGTGGATTTAGTATGGGTGTTTGTATTTACATTCTTCTATCTAGTTTAATTACCATTTTATAATATATCATATCATGTCAGAAAATCATTCACATACCATTGAAGGACACGAACACGACGATCATGCAGGTTTATCAGTAGGTAGAATTTGGCAGGTCTTCGGGATTCTTTTGTTGATTACCGTTGTTGAATTTATCATCGCGCTATGGCTTATTCCTAACGGGTATTTAACTCAAAAAGTAGGTAACTATATTTATATCGCATTAACCTTATTGAAAGCATTTTACATCGTTGCTTACTTTATGCACCTTAAGTTTGAGAAAAAAGGACTTCAGATTACACTGATTGTTTCCTTTGTCTTCATCTGCTACTTTATTGTCCTAATGATGATCGAAGGTGGCTACCTTAATGACCACATGCCTAAGGTTTAATGAAGGGCAAAAGTACTTCTATAAAAAAGATTTTAATCCTGGTCACCATATTAGCGGTACCAGGATTTTTATATTATCTACTGCAGGAAAAAGGTAAGAATCGCTACAGGCCTCTTCACATTTACGGTCCAAAGCAAGTGGCTGCTACCTTCCATTCCGTTCGTGGTAAGCAAATTCCTGATACCATTTATCACGAAGTAAAGGATTTCAAGCTAGTAAATCAGGCAGGAGATTCGATAAGCTTTGCAAGCTATAAGGGTAAGCTTTTAATACTGAACTTATTTTACACGCAGGGAAATAATTATGCAGTGAATTTCGCTAATAAAGCCATGCATGCATTCGACTTTACTTACGAGAAAAACAAGGCAATACACTTCCTTAGTTTAAGTATTGATCCTGTAACGGACCGACCAGATGTACTTGCCGACTACGCTAAAAAGCAACAAGCGGTGGCCGGCAAATGGGATATGGCAACTGGCGATAGCACTCAGATCTACGACCTCATTAATAAAGGATTACTAGTTGACGCGCTACAAGAAAAGGTGGCAGGTAAGAAAAAGTTTACCTATAGCAATTTGTTTGTGTTGCTGGATACGCATCATAGGATTCGTGGATACTACGAAGCCACTACACAAGAAGCGTTGTCTAAGCTTGACGATGAGATTAAAGTTCTTCTGGCAGAAGAATTAAGAAACATACATGACGGGCGTTAATTGCCTAATACTAAACTATGACTTTGAACGATAAGTTTTTTCTAAAATTAATTTGGGGTGTTACTGCATTTGTATTACTAGTCGTAATCGCGCTAAAAGTAGTTCCTCCTCCACAACCAACACCTTCATTCATCTATTTATTTCCTCACATTATTGGCGGAATAAATGCTATTTGCTCAGTATTACTGATCATCTCTTTAATCTTTATTAAACGTAAGAATATACAGGCGCATAAGATCACTAACATTATCACCTTCATATTATCCGCAATATTTCTGATTTTCTACATTGTGTTTCACTTGTATGAGAAAGACACGAAGTTTGGAGATATGGACCATAATGGCGTACTCTCTCAGGTAGAGCTGGCAGCTGTTGGAACCACCAGATATATCTATTTCTTCATACTTGCTACTCACATCCTGTGTGCGATAATTGTGTTGCCGTTGATACTTATTAGTTTTTTAAGAGGTTTTAGCATGCAGATCGAGCGTCATAAAAAGATTGTTCGTTGGGCATATCCTGTTTGGCTATATGTAGCTGTAACCGGTGTGATTGTTTATGTGATGATATCTCCTTACTATAATTTTTAACGAATCACCGCGTTAATAATGACAAGAGCATTGCACCTTGAAAACCATTTAAGTATGCAAATTGTTATCTTTGTGTCCGGTATTTAAATCTAAGAATGAAAAAGCTAGCTTTTATTATCCTACTATTAGTAATCTGTGCGGTATCGATGCCTGCACAAGTTTCAGCCCAGTGCTCGATGTGTTCGATTAGTGCCGATCAAAGTGTTAAAAACGGCAATACTCAAGGCGTAGGGCTTAACACCGGTATTATTTATCTTCTGGTGATACCTTACTTGCTGATTTCTGGAATTGGCGCCCTATGGTACTTCAAATTCCGCAAAAAGGCACCTGCATATGCAGCGCATAGCTAATCACTTCAAGCAAAATGGCAGGTGATCACATCGCATACAGAAGTGACTTTTCTTACCCCCTAGCATGATAAAAGCAGAAACACTACAATTTATTAAGGATGTTGCAGCAAACAATGACAGGGATTGGTTTGCGGAGAATAAAGACAGATACGAGACTTCCCGAACGGACCTGTTTGAATTTATAGCCGAGTTAATACCCTTGCTTGCAGCAGCAGATCCGGCCTTTCCTATAGAAGCTTCTGCTAAGAAATGTTTAATGAGGATCTACCGAGATGTAAGGTTCAGTAAAAACAAAGATCCGTACAAGAATAACTTTGGGATATCCTTTAATGGAAAATCTAACGGCATTCCTAACCCTGAGTACTATTTGCACCTTCAACCTGGAAAAAGTTTTTTCGGCGTAGGTTTCTGGATGCCAGACGCAGCTATCTTAAAAAAGATTAGAGAAGAGATTGACTACAATACGGAAGAAATAGTAGAGATTCTGAACGCCGATAGCTTTAGCAAGAGCTTTGCTTTAAGTAAAGAGGATACCTTGAAGAATGCGCCCAAAGGCTATGAAATCACCCATTCTCAAATAGAGTTGCTGAAATTAAAAAGTTTTATTGCCATCTACCCACTGACAGATAAGGAGATCTTAAATTCCACAATTGTAGAGAAGTTGAAAAGTGCTTTCGAAAATATACAGCCATTTGTGTTATTTTTGAGAAATGCTGTTGCGCAATAAATAAGCTAGCGCTGTTTTTATTCAGCCTGGAACAACACCCTTAATTAACATCATGAAAAAGATATTTCTATTTATATTCGTTGGAATGCTTGCAAGTGCATTCAGTTCTTGCGTGGTCCTATCACCTAAAAAATATAAGGCGTTGCTTTCCCGGCAGGATTCCCTAAGTAAGGGATTAAGTGAATCGCAATTGATTAATAATGATCTTCAAAACCTGATCGCAAGATTAAGGAAAGATACTACAGGTCTCAGCTCTGCATTAGGTGACCTTAAAAACAGGTATTCGGAGATAGATAGCAATTATACCAAGCTTAGAAGTAATAGCTCCACAGAAATTAATAAGTTGTCTGCCGACTTGAAAAAGCGTGAACAACGACTCAAAGAAGTTGAAGAAGTTCTACGTAAGCGTGATGAGGCGACCAATCAATTGAAAGAAAAACTTCAACAGGCATTGTTGGGCTTTACAAAGAATGGTTTAACGGTTGAGATTAGGAATGGCAAAGTGTATGTGTCTTTAACAGATAAATTGCTATTTCCGTCAGGGAGTATCATAATTGATGAGAAAGGCAAACAGGCCTTAACGCAGCTTGCTGAAGTATTGAAGCAACAGCCTGAAATTAACATCGCAGTTGAAGGACATACCGACTCGCAGAAAATTACTAACCTGGGTCAAATTAAAGACAACTGGGATCTAAGCGTACTGCGGTCTACCTCCGTTGTTCGTTACTTAACAGAAGTAACCAAAGTAGAGAGTATTCGTATGACTGCGACAGGGAGAGGAGAATTTCAGCCACTAGGACCCAATACAAATGCAGATTCCAGAAGCAAGAACAGAAGGATAGAAATCGTTCTGTCGCCGAAACTGGATGAACTGTATGATTTAATCAAGCAATAAAAGAGTAGGGTTTCTTATTTGCTGTCTACGTATTCCATTAAGGTTCTAAAGGCGACAAATTTATTAGCAAATTTCTCGTTTAGATCTGCCTGAAGTACTGGAGCAAAATCATCCTGGTACTTATTGTAATTCTCCATGTTTTCAGCCACATACTGGGCGCAAAAGGTCACCCCTTCGTTGGGTGAATCAACCACTTTTAGAAGGCGTGAGGATACAAACATACCGGTCTCCATTACTTGTGGTATATGTATTTCCTGCATCCAGTCCAGCCATTTATTGGCCACTTCATCTTCAATAATAAGGGTTACATTGTATAAAAGCATTTGGCAAAGATAAGAATTAGGTGCCAATATTATCGCCGCGTAATGTTCTGAAGCGCTTACGGGCCTCCGCTGAAAACATACTGCCAGGATGGTCGTTGATTAACTTCTGATAAAAGGTTTTAGCCTGCTCCATGTCTTTGACATTTTTCTCATATAATTCTCCCAACGTAAATAGCGCATCATCATTCCAAATGCTGCTATTGTATGTTTCAACCAGTTCCTTGAGCATCCCTATTGCATTTGTGATGTCGCCGGCTTTAGTATAGATCCTGGATTTAGACAGAAGTATATCATCAGCCAGCGTATTATTGGGAAAGGCGATGTTAATGCTGTCGAGTTTCTTTAAGGCAGCGGGAGACTGGTTCCTAAATTCAAGCATTTCTGCGTCTGCATACATTTTCAATGCATTGCTATCTAGTGGCGTTTGCAGATTGTCTTGAATGATCAGGCTTAGATTTAATGCGTCATTCGCGATAAGCTGAGTGGTGGAGGCTTTGAGTACATCAGCCTGCGACTTTGCATAGGCAAAGTTTCCCTGATAAAAGGAAAGTTTTGCAGACCGGTAATGCGCTTCATTACCTATCGCCTGGCTTTCGAATTGCTTGGCAACCTGTTCATAGATTAAAAATGCCTCCCAGGGTTGTTCTGTAAGTATATAAATGTCGCCAAGATCTAATTTAATCTGGCCCAGGTCTACTGCAGCAAGTCCGGGGATAAGTAATGCAGACTCCAGCGCTTGTTCTGCCTTGGGAAGATCGTTTAAATAGAAAGCCTGTAGATTTGCCCAGCGCCTCAATGCAAACACGGTTCGTGCTGTTTTGCCAAATTCTTCCAGTATTGAATTGTATTCATTGGCAAGCTCCGAAATTTTCGTTTTATCGAACTGATTAGAGACTACGAGTTGGTATTTCGCATTGATCATTTCTACTTTAGCCTGCAGGAAATAAGGATGGTCCTTACCTTTGCTTACAATGTACTCAAACGCTTTGATAGCGGTAGTATATGCTTTGTTCTCTAAAAATGTGTTTGCAGAGGTATAGAGTATAGATCCGTCGTCTTTAATTCTTTTATCCTGGGCGATGAGCTGCCTTAAGGCCATCTCGTATTCCTGTTGCTGAAGGTATTGCCAGATCAACAGTTTCGTGTAGACTTCAACCTCCGGTTCTTTCTGGATCTTTTTTAACAAAGCAGTCTGAAGGATGCTGTAGTCGGACTTTTCTTCAAACAGGGTGGCCAACACACTTTGGGCTTGAAGCAATAATTCAGGGGTTGAGGCTAAGGCTGATATATATTCCTGTACCAGCATATTCTTATCTTTCTTATACCTGTAAATGCTCAGGAGCTCATAGGTGAATAGTTTGTCATTGTTCAGGATCTTTCTTCCTTCAATAAAAGTTGATATTGCAAGTTCATAAGCTTGGAATCCATAGAAACGGTTGGCTACATCACGGATCTTAAATTCATCTGCCGGAAGGTTACTCAGTACTTCAGCGTATTTTTTAGTGGCTGCTTCCGGTTGCCCCCTTTCCTGATAGATGCGTGCAAGCCCGATACTAAAACTCAGGTTTTTAGGGTTGTCTTTTGCCAGCTTTTTAACCACCTTTTCCGCCTCGTCGAACTTTTTAATCTTTAAAAGTGAGTTTAAGTACATGTCGAAGTAAGCATCGTTCTTTGTTCTGGTAAAGATTTTTTCCAATAAAACACTTGCTTCCTGATATTGCCCTTGTTGATAATACTGATAAGCCAGGGCGTCATCCATCGTGTTTTGCGCAACAGAAACGCTGCTTGCTAAACTCAGTAATAAAATGATTAGTAGATTCTTCATCTGGGCTTGACCTCTTGATGTTCTAAATTAAGAAATTAGACTGTAACTCCGGGAGTTTTGCCACAAGATAAATATAGAAGCGTATTTTAAATGTTACCAAAATTAATTAGTCATGTACCCTAAAATAACTAATTTCATTGCAATCATCATTGTTGCTGTCAAGGTAACAATGTTAGTGAATATTAATTTTAGAGCAGGGGTTATCTAACTTTGTAGCCTCAAAGAGCATGATGTTATACAAGAAATATTTCTTTTGTTTATTGATGTTGTTTTGTGTGGCTGCCTGTAATCAGGATAAAGCTGGCAAGATCATACCGGTAAACGATTTTTTCAAGTCACAGGAGCGGATGACCTATAGGATATCTCCTGATGGAAAAAACATATCATACCTGATGCTTGATGGAAAAGATCAAAATCTTTATCTCGAAGATGTCAACACGGGCAAGAGTTCGCAGATCACCAGCATGGCAGGTAAAAAGATTAATTTCTATTTCTGGGTAAACAGCAATGAGCTTATTTATTACAGAGACATTGACCCGGTTTTAAAGAGATCTGATATTTTCATTATCAATAAAGACGGAAGCAATGAACGCCAGTTGACTAACAATGAAAAGAGTAGAATCCGGGTGCTGGAAGATCAACTCATTGAGGATAGGTATCTGATGGTTTCTTCGAATAAACGAGATTCTACTGTATTTGACGTTTATAGATTGAATGTGAGAGACGGAAAGATGGAGATGGCTGCACGCAACCCAGGAAACATTACCAACTGGATCACCGATGGAGATGGAAAACTAAGGTTAGCTACTAGTAGCGATGGTGTGAATGAAACCTTGCTTTATCGGACTGCCGAGAATGAAAACTTCAGGCCTATTGTTACAAATAATTTCAAGACCACCTTGCGGGCTATTGCCTTTGCCCCTGAACGTCAGAACATCATATATGCAATTTCTGATGTCAATAGAGACAAAAGTGCCCTGGTGGAACTGGATTGTAATACAGGGAAGGAGTTGAAGGTTTTGTATGGCAATGATAGCGTCAATGTCACAGACGCTCAGTATTCCCGTAAGAAGAAGAAAATGTCCTTCGTGGTTTATGAGTCTCAGAAGAAGGAGAAATTCTTTCTGGATGATTCCACGAGAATGCTTTATAAAGATCTGGATAAACTTTTGCCCAATACGGAATGCAGAATAATCGACAGAGACAAAGCTGAGGATATTTTCATTGTGCGAACCTTTACTGATCGCAATCCCGGCTCCATTTACCTCTACTTCTACAGGACGGGCAAACTCAAAAAGCTTAACGACCTCAACCCGGGTATTAAAGAAGAAGAAATGAGTCCTTTGAGGCCTATATCTTATACCACAAGAGATAGTCTTACTATTCACGGTTACCTGACCCTTCCATTGAACAAGAAGGCAGAACGGCTCCCTGTGGTTGTATTGCCGCATGATGGTCCAGGTGCCAGAAACAACTGGGGATACAATCCTGAGGTTCAATTTCTTGCAAATAGGGGATATGCGGTACTGCAGGTTAATTATAGGGGCTCTGCTGGTTATGGCAAGGCATTCGCCGCCGCTGGGTTCCGGCAATGGGGCTGCAAGATTCAAAATGACATTACAGACGGGGTGAACTGGTTAATTGCAAAGAAGATTGCAGATCCTAAACGCATCGCGATTTATGGTACCGGATTTGGAGGCAATATTGCATTGAATGCCCTGTATGCAAAGGACCACAATTACGTTTGTGCGGCATCAAACTCGGGAGTAATAAATCTGTTTACCTACCTCAAATCAATACCTCCCTACATGAAGCCTAACCTTCAGATGTATTATGAAGTAATTGGCAATCCATTGACCGATGTGGAACGGATGAGGCATTCCTCTCCATTATTCCAGGTAGATAAAATCAATAAGCCTGTGTTTATCACTCAAAACATTAAGGACCCTGTCATCAATTCTGGAGAGACAGTACAATTTGTTAAGAACCTTCAGAAAAAGAATGTACCGGTAACTTACTTAGAGAATGATGGAGACTTCTCGTTTGGCAAAAACATGGAGCAGCGGCAAGAACTTTACACTGCTTTGGAGCAATTCCTTGAAGTAAACTTAAAAAAGAAGTAAATTCATAGAATGCCTGCAGAGAAAAAGAGCGGTTACCGTAAGAATTTTCCTTTGATCCTTACTTTCCTGGTTATGATGACGGTTCTCTTTGGGTTATCATTGTTACTTGCCTATCGGTTTAGTACCAAGTTCATAGAAAATCAGTTCGTCTCTGAGAAAGTAAACGTCCTGGAGAAAAGCATTAAGCCTTATAACGATTTTTTTCAAAAGAAGTTGCCGGAAGTGTCTTATTACAACGGGTACCTGGACTCCGCCACTGCTTCTAATTTCGTAGACACTTTGCTTCTGGAATACCCCTTCGTTTCGAAAGTTATATTCTATGACTCGGAAGTTAGAAATTCACCTGTTCGTGACGGACTTAATACTGGGAAGTTTTCCTTCGGCCCTAAAAGCATCTATCAATTTGGCACAACGGTTCCGATAGACTCCGTTGAACTTTTCTCAAGGGATAATACTAAGAACTTCATTGTGGGCGATGATTTTAATTCGCTTGCCTTGAAGCTTGCTACCTACATCGAGAGTCTGGACACGAGTAGAACACCAAGTCAGGATGAACTGTTCAGCAATTTCAGCAATGTCCGCTCCAATAAGATCACTTACCTGAACATTCCCAGGCTGGAGGACCTAAAGACGTATAAGATGATGATCAGGAAGGGGCTGAAGGCGCAGGCGGTTTACCAGCAGGATATGCTCTCTTTTCAACTCGATCCCTACAAAATACAGATCATCAACTCCCGTCCGTTACTCTACCAGCATATCCGTATAGAACCACTTACCTATGATCCTCTTGAAACGGGCGCCGCTTATATCACCACAGAAATAACACTCCCGGGACCATTCTCAGATTATAAGTTGTATTTCATTTCTTCACAGTCATTTATCGACAAGGAAATCTTTAACTACTTTTTGCCCCTTGCACTCGGGATATTAGGCTTTTATAGCATTGTGGTGTTGGTAGCTTATTTAATTTACCGAAATCTGAATATCAACGAAAAGATGTTTAAGCTACAGTATGACTTCATGAATAACCTGACACATGAGTTTAAAACGCCGGTAAGTGTGATAAAGATTGCGGGTAATAATATAAAAAGCGCCGCGTCACTGACGGAAAAGGAGCAGAAGATGTACGGAAAAATACTGGATGAGGAAGCCGATAAACTTAATGGCTTAATGAACAAATTGCTTGCATTTACTCAAATTGAGAACAAAGCAATTAAGCTCAATGAAGATGAGGTAAATATTATAGACTTTATAGAAAGTACGATCGACTCTCACCGGTTAAAGCATCCGGACTTCAATTTTACTTATGAAGTTAGTGGGTTCACAACTTTCATAACCGATCCAGTACTTTTAGGCAGCTTGTTTGATAATCTTGCAGAGAATGCTTACAAATATTCTCCACCTGAAAGGAAGATGTTACACATTAGTGCAAAGCTTATTAAAGGAAAAGTTGTTTTAAGGTTTACGGATCAGGGAATAGGGATTCCCGCTTCAGAAATAAATAATATATTTAAGAAGTTTTTCCGCATTCAGAATCAATATAACCAAAATGGTAGTGTAGGCCTCGGTCTGGCATTTTGTAAAGAGCTTGTTAATTATATGGATGGCGAAATAACCGTGAAGAGTAAAGTGGATAAAGGCACGGAGTTTAAAATAGTATTACCCTATAACGATTAAAGATATGCCTAAAGAGATTAAGATACTGATAGTTGAGGATGATGAGAACCTTCGTTTCCTGGTTGCGCATCGATTAAAAGCAGAAGGTTACGATATCTTAGAAGTTGGCGATGGTGATGCTGCAGAAAAAGCAATACTCGAAGAAAAACCAGATATCGTACTTTTGGACTGGATGCTTCCCGGCAAAGAAGGCTCGCAGGTTTGTGAAGACGTGCGTAAGCAGGGTTTTGAAAACCTGATTATAATGATGACGGCCAAAGCCCAGGACGTAGACAAAATAGATGCGTACAACTTTGGAGTATCAGACTATGTTACCAAGCCATTCAATATGGATGTCCTTGTTGCCATGATTGAGAATAAGGTAAAATTTCTTGTCAATAATGACCGTTCTGAGATCCATCGGTTCGGAGATATGGAACACCACCCTAATGTGCATACTTTATTCAGGAATGGTAAGAAAATAGAGTTGACGATCTTAGAAAATAGAATTCTATTGTATTTCTTGAGGAACCCGAATAAAGTGATTAACCGCGATGAGCTGATGCTTGTGGTCTGGGGATATAATTCAGACGTAAACACAAGGACGCTAGATATGCATATCGTTAGATTACGCAAGAAAATTGAACTGAACCCAGATAACCCACAGTTATTGCAAACGGTTAGAGGGATTGGGTACAGATTTAATCCAGGAACCTAGAGCGTAAAGAGGATACTAAACAATACTAATAAAAGGTATTGAAGCAGCATCGTTCCGTCCAGGTATAAGAAGTAGTAATACTCGTTTTTCTTAATGTTCGACTTAAAAATCAGCCAGCCTGTTACCGCTAAGTTCAATACCACGGCGGCAATGTCGGGATAGGTTGCTTGTCTGAACAATAGCAATAACAAGAGATAACCCAGCAGTAAAAACTGACAGAATAAATAGGCACGTTTTTCACCGAGTATCACCGGTATTGTTTTCAGTGCATATAACTTATCCTGGAAAAGGTCTCTGATATCGAATGGAACTGTTATTGCCGCAACAAACAAAAACCTTTTGATAACTAGTAGCAGGGTATCCCCGGGCTTGATGTTAACCTGATGACTATGCTGCAATTCCATAATCGGCAAAAGAACGCAACTTACTGCCCAGACCATAGCAATTAAAAAAAGCTTTATGCCTGGAATGTTTCTCAGACCAATATTCTGATTGTTCAGCGTTAGAAAAGGAATATTGTAGCCAACAGCCACTAATCCCGTAAAAATCATTAGTAATTTCGATTCGATGCTCAGGTAGAGAAGAAACAGGGGGATCAGGCATAGCATCGAAATCAAGGTAATGGAGATGATCATCCGATGGTGCGAGAAGATCCATCTCACCCTCTTATAAGGCGATTCTTCTGGCTTTTTGGGCTTCGCCAGGAGCATACTAAAATTGTACAATCCAATCGTGGCAAAAAATACAAAAGCTAATACATATTTGTCGGGCGGAACCTTTAAAAGGTGATAAGTGATCAAACCTTGTGCTACAGCGCAAACCGCAATAAACAGATTGCTAAAAAGCAAGAAGTCGAGGACGGAATAAAATACCTTTTTGAGCACTTTGTCAGGCGGGTTTTATGCTCGCCTTAACTCAAATATCGTTATTTCCGGTAAAATTCCAACTCTCCCGGGATACCCTAAAAAGCCGTAACCCACGTTGACGTAGAGCTGCTGTTTATTTTCAGTATAAAGCCCGGCCCATTCGTTATAAATGTATTCAACAGGGCTCCATTGGAAATCTTTAGTTCTTACGCCGAACTGCATTCCATGCGTATGTCCGCTGAACATGGCATCAATCTGAGGATACTTCTGTAGTACTTCGGCCCTCCAGTGTGAAGGGTCATGAGAAAGCAGCAGCTTTACTGGTAAGTCGTCGGTGTCTTTCGTTGCCAGATCCATCCTGCCATATTTAGGAAATCTACCCATGCCCCAGTTTTCAATTCCTAGGACACCAATTTCCTGACCGTCCACTTTCAACCTACGATGCTCATTCATCAATAAATCCCAACCCATGCGCTCATGAGTTTTGATTACATTTTGTAAGTTTCTGGCCTTTTCCGGTGATCCTTCTTTTCCAAAATGATAATCACCATAATCGTGGTTGCCTAAGGATGAATAAACACCTAAAGGTGCTTTCACTTTTGCGAAGATATCCTGATAGTCCCGCATTTCTGTGGCCATATCATTAACAAGGTCGCCTGTAAAAAAGATAAGATCAGGTTTCTCTGCCAGTAGCATATCTACACCCCCTTTAACAGCCCTGGGGTTATAAAAACTGCCAGAATGTATATCGGAGATCTGGCCTAACTTCATGCCTTCAAATGCTGAAGGAAGGTTAGGCAGGATCAGCGGCTTTCGTACCACTTTGTAATCGTATGCTCCGGTAGCTATGCCCCAGGTAAGAGAAGTTAGCGGTACAGCAGCTGTAATAAGTCCTGCTTTAATAAGGAATGCGGACCGGCTGATAGGGTCAGCAGGCGAGACAGCGTGTTCTGTTCTAGTTTTATCTCTGATAACTAAGTTTCTGACTTTCAACAACAGGCGCCTGAGATCGTCAATCAAAAGAAAGGGCAGAAACACAATCTTACAGGCCAATGTTAAAAAGAAAGCCACTAAAATGACGGATCTAATCCCTAAATATGCACTTGGAATGGTGATAAAAATGGATACAAAAACACCAATAATAAGAAAGGCGGAGTAACTCCACCATACTATTGCAAATAGACGTCTTGTTCGTGACGTCCATCCTTTGAATACCGCTAAGATTGCCTTGAAACAGTAGTAGTCAAATGCAAGAATGAAAACAGATAATAAGATCAGTACAGGGAGTCTGCCCATTTAAACTTGAAAGTTATAACTATCTGAAATCAATATCATCTTCATCATCTTCAACTCCGGTGTTAAACAAACTTTCAAACATGTCTGAAAATCCAAAGCCACCATCAAGGTATTTTTTGCTTAATTGTGAATGCTCTGCTAGACCATGCAAGACAAACTCCATAAGCAATAAGGTCTGGTTCTCACTTAGTTTTGGGTGGAACTTCTTAACAAGGTCGAATAGCCCTGTAACGCGCATCAACTCTTTTTTATACTTTACACCACTTAGGGCGTCAGATAAATCAAGTGTATTGCCCTCGGTAAACCATTCCGTGATTAAATTGTAAGGGTTTGCTGTTTTGCTTTTTTTAGATTTCTCAGGATCCGGAAAGTACCTGACAAATAATGTTTTTATAGCCTTGCCGATCAGCGTATTTGCAACTTTCGCAGGACCCTCCAATTCACCTTCATAAACCAACTCAATTTTCCCGGTAACTGCAGGGATAATTCCTACAAGATCAGATAGTCTTACAGAGGTCGTTTTCTCACCGTTAATCAGCATTCGTCTTTCAGCACTACTGATTAAATTTTCATAAGCTGATATCGTTAGCCTTGCAGAAACACCAGATTTCTGATCGATGAACTCACTTTGGCGCGCTTCAAATGCAACTTGTTCAACAAGATCTTTCACCAGACCGTCCGACTCAATAGCTTTTTGCTCTTCGGTAAGTTTAGCCTCCTGAAAAGTGATCTTTCTTGAAATGCTGATGGTCTTTGGATAGTGAGTCAATATTTGACTTTCGATCCTGTCTTTCAATGGAGTAACAATTGAACCTCTATTGGTATAGTCTTCTGGATTTGCTGTAAATACAAATTGTATATCTAAAGGTAAGCGTAGTTTGAATCCTCGAATTTGAATGTCTTTTTCCTGAAGCATATTGAACAATGCTACCTGAATTCTTGCCTGAAGATCTGGCAATTCATTGATCACGAAAATACTTCTATGTGCTCTCGGAATTAACCCAAAGTGGATCACTCGCTCATCATTATAAGTTAACTTCAACGTAGCGGCTTTAATTGGGTCCACATCGCCAATTAAATCAGCGACTGTTACGTCTGGCGTAGCCAATTTCTCCGTATAACGCTCAGATCGGTGCTGCCAGCTAATTGGAGTTTCATCTCCATGAATAGAGATCTGGTTGTTAGCAAACCAAGAAATCGGATTCAATGGATCATCGAAAATCTCACTGTCTGAAACATATGGAATATATTCATCTAACAAGTTACCCAATAAACGGGCGATTCTTGTCTTTGCCTGACCCCTTAACCCAAGCAATAAAATATTATGACGAGAAAGGATCGCAGTCTGCAGCTCCGGAATTACCGTTTCATCGTAGCCCAGAATTCCTTCAAATCCCTCCTCTTTGTTTCTTAACTGCTTAATTAAGTTTTTTCTTAACTCATCTTTTACAGACAAGCTTTTATAGTTAGAAGCTTTTAAGGCTCCAAGTGTTTTTATATTGATGTGATCCATTTAATTGTTGAGTTATCGTACTGTCTTTCTTCTGTTCTTAATGTAGTCTTCAAAAATGTATTCTCCGAGGCCTGTAAGGGAGCTATAGAACGCTCTTCCACCGTTAACCTGGGTAAATTCGCGCACAAATTGTTGTAAATATGGATCTTGAGCGATCATAAAAGTGGTAATTGGAATATTCAGCCTTTTGCATTGAGCGGCCATGTTTAGCGTTTTGCTAATCACTTTTCTGTCCAGTCCCATACTGTTTTTGTAGTACCTTCCATTCTCTTTCAGACACGTTGGCTTACCATCAGTGATCATGAAGATTTGTTTATTATGAGTCTTGCGTCTGCGTAAAAGATCCGTAGCAAGCTCCAGTCCGGCAAAGGTATTGGTGTGATAAGGGCCTACCTGAAGATAGGGGAGGTCCTTTACGGATATTGGCCAGGCATCATTGCCAAATACAACAATGTCAAGGGTGTCTTTCGGGTATCTTGTCTTGATCAACTCCGCTAAAGCCATCGCAACTTTTTTAGCAGGTGTAATGCGATCTTCCCCATACAAAATCATAGAGTGCGAGATGTCGATCATTAATACGGTCGAGGTAAGCGTCTTATAATCTTTTTCCTCCACCTCAAGGTCGCGCTCCGTCAAGGTAAAGTCTCCAAGCCCATGGTTGATCAAGGAGTTTTGAATAGAAGCAGTCATGTCGATTTGATCCAAACTGTCGCCGAAATTAAACTCTCTTCGGTCTGCATTCTTTTCTTCACCAATACCAGAAAGATTGCTGTTGTGGTTTCCTTTACCGGCTTTCTTAAGCTGACCGAAGATTTCCTCTAAAGCAGACTTTCTGATGGTCTGCTCCGTTTTGCTGGTAATTTTTAAGTCGCCATTCTTAGGGTCCTCCTTGATATATCCTTTTTCCTTCAGATCTTCAAAGAAGTCACCAACGCCATAAGTGTTATTAGTAAATTTGTATTGCTTGTCGAGTTCAGTCATCCAGGCAATTGCTTCCCCTGCGTCCCCCGCTGTATAATTGAGTAGTTGTGTAAAAATTTTTAGTAGTTCGTCAAACCCACCTTTTGGCAGATCATCAGGCACAAAATCGGAAAACTGGAAGCCTCTCATATATGAAGATAAACGAATTATCGAAGGTAAAAGTTTAAGGTTTCTCGAATGTTATCCTGTTGTAAAAATAGCCCCTACTTTGGTGAGCCGCTGGCTAAAGCACTATTTGCCCTTTTTACTGCCAGTCGCTCCCTCCATTTGGCATAAGGAGCTTTGAAAACCATCTTTAATACGCTGTCAACAGCACCTTTCAGCGCCAGATTGGATACGCTTTGGATTTTTCTGCCGATTGATGCATCCCAGGCTCTCAAGCTTAAGGAAAATGATCCATCCAGGTACTTCATCCAATGCCACATACCAGTTGGCATAAACAAGGTGTCACCATGTTCAAGAAATACTTCGTAGCCTTCTACGCCCTTTAAGGCAGGAAACTTTTCAAAATCAGGGTTCGCAACGTCATAATCTTCTAGCGCATAGGTCGCATTCGGAATACAGTATAATCTCTTTTTCCACTTGTTGTCAAACAGAATGATGTGTTTACGACCGCCAAAATGGGTGTGAAAAAGATGAGGCAGGTCAATATCGTAATGTAGAAAAGTGACTGAGTTTGATCCTCCAAAAAACATCGCTGGCATGCTCTCTATAAAGCCACCCATCAGGTCCTTCGGAATGACGATATCATTTACCAATCCAGGAACATGCTTAAACAGGTTAAAGAAAAATATTCGCAGTTCAGTAGGCTTGGATTTAATCAGGTCAAGATAGTCGCCAAAACGCATAGTGGCAACTGAAGCATTGATCGGTTTAGAGGGGTCTGCTTTCGAATTGTCCATCAGGCTTACAGTTACGTCACCTGCAATCTCTTTCAAATAATCAGTTGTCCATTTTTCCCTTGCCGGCCATGTTTTGGTTAATCCTTTAATGATCAGAGGACGCCTGGCGTCGAGGTAATTCTTTTTGAAATCAGCAGGGCTAATCTGCTCTACGGTATCAACCGGCTTTAAAATAAAGCTCATAAGCTAAACTAGGATACTAGAGAATGACGATATGCCATCAAACCGATCCTATATCGCACAAACATATAAAATTTCCAGCATTTATTGTGGAATGGCTTTCGAGGGCTTAGATTTGAATTATGAACAGAAAAAATCTATTCTTGTCATGCCTGCTCTTTGTCTTGCTGTTCTGCAGTTGCAAAGAGCGATTCGATAGGCGCAACGGACAAGAACAGTGGTCCGAATATCTGGGGGGACCTGATCGTAATCATTATTCCTCCTTGTCTCAGATAAATGTTTCTAACGTCGGTAAACTAGCGAAGGTTTGGGAGTACAAATCGGGTGATTCTGGTCAGGTTCAATGTAACCCCATCATCATAGACGGGATACTTTTTGGCGTTACTGCCTCTAACCAGGTTTTCGCGCTCAATGCAGCAACCGGACAACAGATATGGAGATATATTCAACCTGGTGAAGGGACATCGAACGTAAACCGAGGGGTTACTTACTGGCAGGAGGGCACTGATAAGCGGATATTATACGATTACAATTCAGACCTATATGCGCTTAATGCAGAGACCGGAGGACTGATTAAAACTTTTGGAGACAGTGGAAAAGTCAGTTTAAGGCTAGGACTGGAATCCAACGCCAAAGATAAATTCGTTGGTTCAACCACTCCAGGTACCCTGTTTGAGGATTTGATCGTCATGCCTATTCGAGTAGGGGAAGGTAACGGTGCTGCAATCGGATATATCCAAGCATTTAATGTTAAAACGGGCAAGCTCGCCTGGGTCTTTAAAACGATCCCTGATAAGGGTATGCCTGGGGCAGAAACCTGGCCAAACACTATCAAAGAGAATGACGAGGTAGGGGCTGCGAACAATTGGGCCGGAATGGCGATTGATAGAAAGCGTGAAATAATTTATATTCCAACAGGATCAGCGGCGTCTGATTTCTATGGCGGCAATCGGCTTGGGCAAAACTTGTATGCCAACTGCCTGATCGCCCTGAATGCCAGGACAGGGAAATATATCTGGCACTATCAAATGGTACATCATGACATCTGGGATAAGGATTTACCTGCACCACCTAATTTAATCACAGTACGGCGCGAGGGCAAATTGATCGATGCAGTCGCGCAAATCACCAAGCAGGGCCTTGTGTTCTTATTTAATAGAGAAACAGGTACGCCGCTTTTCCCTATTGAGGAGAAGCCATTTCCAGCCTCCATACTTCCGGGCGAGCAAGCCTGGCCTACTCAGCCGATACCAAAGTTACCAGCCCCTTTTGCAAGACAAACAATTACAGAAGGGCAGATTAGCACGATTGCAGAGAATCATAAAGAGTTACTGGAAACGTTTCGAAAGTCGCAAAAGGGTCTTTTTCAACCTTTGGGCTTAACACCAACCATCGTATTACCTGGCGCAGACGGCGGCGCAGAATGGGGTGGTGCTGCTGCAGATCCAAACGGGATTCTTTATATCAACGCCAATGAGATGCCATGGCTCTTTAGCTTAAGTCCGACAGATGACCTCGCTTCATCTTCAAAAAACCTTACGCAAGGTCATTCACTGTACAATACCAGGTGCATTACTTGTCACGGACCAGAACTTAAAGGGAATCCAGCAAGTGGTTATCCTTCGCTCTTGAATGTAAAGGAACGGCTTGGCAGAAAGGAGATATCCAGACTTATTACCAGTGGCAAAGGGATGATGCCCGGTTTCAGTAACATTACCGAGTTGCAAAAGCAAAATATCATAAACTTTCTATATGGCGAAGAGAAAGTTGAAGCAGCTTCTCTATTAGCAGGTGCCAGAAACAAAAATCCTGAGGGGCCTTACAAGTTCGACGGTTATAATAAGTTTCTCGACAACAATGGTTATCCTGGAATCACTCCACCCTGGGGAACGCTAACCGCAATAGATATGAACACAGGGAAACATCTTTGGCAGAAGACCTTAGGTGAATTTAAAGAACTAACCGCAAAAGGTATCCCTCAAACCGGTACCGAAAATTATGGCGGACCGGTTGTTACGGCCGGTAATCTTCTTTTTATCGCAGCTACCAAGGATGGCATGTTTAGAGCATATAATAAATCTACAGGCGAACTGCTGTTTGAAACTGCGCTGCCTGCAGCGGGTTTTGCGACGCCAAGTACCTATCAGATCAATGGCAAACAATACGTTGTAATTGCTTGTGGCGGCACCAAACTTAGCACAAAAAGTGGCGATAGCTACGTGGCGTTCGCTTTGGCAAATTAATCTATTCGTAGATATCCGGCTGTATAACCGTCATTGATATTGTCTGCTAACAAAAGCGTGTCCCCGGTTATAGTCAAAATATTTCCCGTTTCGGTGGAGTTGACTTTAGGATCAAATTTGATGGCATTGTCAATCTTACCAGTATAAATGCTTTTTGCTTTGCATAACGCGTAGACGCCTTGAAACATAGGCTCACCATTGGTATAACGCACATACTTTCCTCCCTTAATAAATTCAATAACGCTTACCATGTTATGCTTTGCCGTTTCAGTACGCCCGGCAGAGCCGCCGCTTTGGCCTGTATATTTCCACCTCCCAATTAATTGTTTATCAAGCTCATTACCGGTAACATTTTTAGTCGCCGCTTCAGAAGTAAACAGTAGTAAGGTCAATGCTGCGTAGACGAGTGCTTTCATAACAATGGGTTTTCTTTATAAACGCTGTCCATGCCAAAAGTGCTACATTTACAAGCTAAAGGACCGAAGGATATTGCATGAAACATTTGATTAGCATACTCAGCCTATTTTTTACACTCCAGCAAAGCTCCGCTCAGAACGTAGACTCGCTTCATCGGAAAATGGTGGGAACCTGGGAGCTGATTAATTATCTTTCAACAAACAATGGCACAGGGAACGAAAGTCCCGACAAAATCAAACGGGTTAAAGTAATGACGCTATCGAACTTTTCACTGAGCCTGTACGATGTGAAGAGCAAAAAGTTGAGTGGTAAAATTACAGGAAGCTATGGCCTGTCAGCCGCTAAAATAAATGATTTTACCTATCAGGAGAAAGTAATTAGCGCAACGCCCGAACTTGACCCAACACAATCGAAGCTGATTAAAAAGTCGGTTTCTATTGATGAAGCTGATCGCATGATATTCATTTGGACTAATAACTTTATCACGTATACTGAAATCTGGTCGAGGCTTCCTGAAGAAAAGCACCAGGCCGCTTCTAAAGCAAATTGACTGTTGATTCTATTGTTAAGCTTTTGTTAACCCGGGCATTTGATTAATCTTTTTGGCGTTTAATAGGTCATACCCCTATAACACTAATTTGAAAAAATATGAAAGCATCAGTTAAGATCATTATTACTTGCTTATCAGTGCTCTCCCTCACCCTTTTGGTTTCATCGTTCAAAAACGATAGCATTCCATATAAATTGTCGTTTCCTTATAAAACGGCAGGATTAACTGAGCGGCAGGCGGCAGCCCATCTCCTTAGTAGATTTACATACGGCGCAAAGTCTGGTGATGTCGATGCGGTGGTTAAGGAGGGACTGGAAAAATGGTTTCAAAGACAGGTTGGTGGCGACATGTCTGATCAGGAGCTGGAAACAATGCTAGCGCCTTATGAGGATATCAACCTCAGCAATGAAGAAGTAGAAAACAAGTATCCAAGACAGCCAAAAGTGCTCCGCATGGCGATAAAGGAGGGCGTAATTAATAAGGACTCTGTCGGCAAAAGCGATAAGAGCGTATACAGACGACAGCTTCAGGATTTCAGGAAGTCCAAAGGATATGGACAAGAGCAAGACCTGATACGTCAGTTTATCAATCAAAAGGTACTTAGAGCAACCTACACTAATAACCAGCTTCATGAGCTTCTTACGGATTTCTGGTTCAACCACTTCAATGTTTCTCTTACTAAAAATCAGTGTGCCGCCTATGTGCCAGCGTTTGAAAGGGACGTCATCCGTCCGAACGTCACGGGTAAATTTTCTGAATTACTTATGGCTACTGCTAAGTCTCCAGCAATGCTAATCTACCTGGATAATTATACCAGTTCAGGAAAGCCTCTTGCAAATACAGACATGAATGGAATGCAAATGGGCATGTCTACCTTAAAGCCAAAACAAACTAAAGGCCTGCAGCCTAAAAAACAAGGCTCCGGCTTAAATGAAAATTACGCTCGCGAGGTAATGGAACTGCATACTTTGGGTGTAGATGGCGGATATACACAAAGTGACGTTACCCAGGCAGCCAGGGTTTTGACTGGTTGGACTCTTGCTCCTCTTGGCGAAGACGGTGCCTACGGTGCTGCCTATAAAAAAGTAATAGAGCGGATCGGAGAAGCCAATCTTGCTAAAAATGGGTTTGTGAAAGATGGCGATTTTCTTTTTGTACCGACCAGGCACGACAATGAGCAGAAAACGGTACTGGGGAAGACCTTTGCTGCTAACGGCGGTTATGAAGAAGGTGTAGAATTATTAAACATGCTAGCCCATCACCAGGCTACGGCAAAATTCATTTCCAGGAAGCTAGCTACCCGATTTGTGAACGATCAGCCAGATCCAAGACTGGTTGATAAAATGGCTAAAGCCTTTTTAAGTACAGACGGTGACATTAAACAAGTTTTGATCACCATGGTATCCGCTCCGGAGTTTTGGTCCTCCAAATCGCTTCGTGAGAAGACTAAATCACCCTTTGAACTCGCTATTAGCGCTGTTAGAGGATTGGATGCGCAAATCACTCAGCCGTATCAATTGTATAATTGGATCAATAAAATGGGCCAGAAAATGTACTATTATCAAGCTCCTACTGGCTTTCCAGATCGCGGTCAGTACTGGATCAACACAGGTGCATTACTTAATAGAATGAACTTTGGACTGGCTCTGGCAGCTCAGAGAATTCCAGGAGTGAAGATTAATTTGTTGGCGCTAAACAATAATCATGAGCCAGAAAGTTCGGAAGCTGCATTGAGTACCTATAGCACGCTGATCATGCCCGAGCGAGACTTGTCGAAAACGATAGAAAGATTAAAGCCACTACTTAACGATCCGGAATTAACGGTTAAAGTGGCTAAAGCTGCGGACAAAACCATTGCACCTCAGTCAATGGGCAATTCAACCATGGCTACAACAAATACTAATATGCTGGCGCAAGTAGTCGGCGTAATTATCGGCTCTCCAGAATTTCAACGTAAATAAAATCATCATGACATCAAGAAGAGGATTTGTTAAAGGAGGTGGCCTTGCCTTATTTGGAATAGGCATGGGGGGAATACCTGGGTTTTTAGCGGATGCAGTGGCAGGTACCCAAGACCCGGGGCTTTTTAAGCGTAAGAAAATTATGGTCTGTATCTTTCAACGCGGTGCGATGGATGGTCTAATGGCCGTTACGCCGTTTACGGATGAGTATCTGAAAGCAGCGCGGCCAACATTATTTATGTCGGCAGCAAAAGGTTCTTCGGATAAACCATTAATTGATCTTGATGGAAAGTTCGGTTTGCATCCGTCAATGGCTGCTTTCGAGCCTATGTTTAGGGATAAGCGAATGGCCATTGTTCATGGTATCGGATCACCAAATAATACCCGCTCACATTTTGATGCGCAGGACTATATGGAATCAGGAACTCCTTTCAAGAAAGGTACAGAAAGCGGTTGGCTGAATAGAGCGGTCGGCTTGCTTGGTCATGAGGCTGCAACTCCGTTTCAAGGCGTGAGTTTAACTACTTCTCTGCCCAGATCATTTTACGGTAACAACGCTGCGGTGGCGATAAATAATTTGCAAGACTTCAACTTGCAAATGAAAGGAAATCCATCTTCAGTGAATATGGCGGCTAAAAGCTTTGAAGACCTTTATGATCAAACCTCCTCTAACTTATTGAAGGATACTGGTAAAGAGAGCTTTGATGCCATTAAAATGCTTAAAAAAGCAGACATTAAAAACTATAAACCCTCAAATGAAGCTGTATACCCCAATACAGCACTTGGCAACTCGTTGAAGCAGATCGCTCAGTTAATTAAGATGGATGTTGGGCTTGAAGTTGCGTTTACAGAATCAGGCGGCTGGGATACCCATTTCAATCAGGGAAAAGAAACTGGCATTTTTGCTAGAAATGTCAATGACCTTAGCGAAAGCATGATGGCTTTTTGGACCGACATGGGGACTTTACAGGATGATGTGACCGTGATGACGATGACCGAGTTTGGTCGGACTGTTAAACAAAATGGAACTGGAGGAACGGATCATGGAAGAGCATCCTGTAATTTTATACTTGGCGCAGGCGTTAATGGCGGCATTGTACATGGTACCGTAAACCCGCTTTCTGTGGAGAATCTCGAGGATGGTCGGGATCTGGCAGTAACAACAGATTTTAGAAGTGTTTTCAGTGAAGTAGCCGACAAGCACCTGGGTATCCATAATGATAAGGTTCTATTTCCTGAGTGGACTGGAAAAACTATTGGGGTGATGACGTAGATTTATCTGTGATCCTCAGCCGATAAGAATAGTTCTGACGCAATATAATCCGCAAACAGTTTTCCGTCATTGGTTAACTTTAGGTGATTATCTTCATTCACTAACCATTGTCGTTCAATGAAACTCCCTATGGTTTTCAGTGTGTCAGCTAAAAAGAACTTTCCAAAGTCCTGTTCAATTTTATTGAGGCTTGTTCCCCACATTGTTCTTAAGGAGGTCATCACATATTCATTAAATCGATCGTACAAATCCAGTTCCTCTATGGTTTCAGGGACTTTTCCCAACTCCATACTACTTAAATATGCGGCGTTGTTGGCAACATTGAGATACCGGACATTCCCATTAAACCCATGCGCCGACGGTCCTATGCCCAGATAAGTTATGCCACGCCAATAATTGGTATTGTGTACGGCATATTTACCAGGCTTACTAAAATTGGAAATCTCATAATGTTCGAAGCCACCTTCTTTTAGTTTGTCGATCAGCGTAATAAACTGGGAAGCGCTTTGTTCATCGTTCATTGGAATATCTTTTCCGTGTTTGATCGAAGACGCTAATGCCGTTCTAGGTTCAACCGTTAGAGAATAGGCGGAGATATGGGGGGTCTCGAATCCTATTGCTTTGTTAATATTCTGAATCCATTTGCTGTCTGTAAGAAGCGGATACCCGTAAATCAGGTCTATACTTAAGTTTTCAAAGCCGGCATCCTGGCTTCGTTTAATACAGGTCTCTGCTTCTACAGCGTTGTGCGCCCTGTTCATCCAAATTAAATCCTCTTCAAAAAACGATTGAACGCCTATACTAAAACGATTTACAGGTAAATGCCTTAATTCTGAAATCTTCGCTGCGGTTAGATCGTCCGGATTGGCTTCAATAGTAATTTCTGCATTTGAAGAAACAGAATAGTTTTTAGTGATCGTATCAAAGATCTTTACAAAATGTTTCACAGGTAACACCGATGGCGTACCGCCGCCAAAATAAATCGTCTCTACCTGATCTGTGATTCTGTCTTTCTTCTTTACAATTTCCAGGCATATCGCATCAACCATCTCGTCGACATATTTTAAGGAAGTGCTAAAATGGAAATCACAATAGGTGCAAGCTTTTTTACAAAATGGTATGTGGATATAAATCCCTGACATGCGGTAGGTATTGGTTAATAAAGTAATCGGTTTTTGAGAAGCAGCTTCGCAAAGGTAATGCAATTATGGATTTTACGATTAATGAGAAACGTTATCTTTATTGTGCTTTTTTACCCAGGATTTCGGGGAGACGCCTTTAAAGAGACAACAAGTCATATATGCATGTTAAAATAGCACACGAATTTGCAGAAATACTGAAGACAGGATAGGATTGGATTTAGTATTTTGCAGTCTAACCAAATATTCATTATGCTAAGAACATCCCAGTTTCCTTCCGGTGTTTATTTAACACTCTTTTCATTACTATGTTTTTTTTATTGGTTATGACTTAATATTTTTTCTAACCAAATCTCCCGTTATGAAAGCCGTATTAAAAAAATCAACGACTACCCCGGATCACTCCTTTAATATTCATAAGGATGTTGGTATTCAAATGCTTAGTCCCTGGCATTACCACCCCGAAATTGAATTACTGCTTGTCAAAAGAAGTGCAGGGAATTGTCTTGTAGGGGACTATGCAGGACCATTTAGTAACGGCGACACCTTCTTGTTCGGCGCCAACCTGCCTCATACTTTCCGTCATGAAAAGAAGTACATGGAAAGAGCAGATGATAAAATAGGTGAGTCCATTGTGGTCCTCTTTCAGCAAGAACTTTTAGGAGCTCATTTTCTAAACCTGCCGGAAATGAATGCAGTAACCAGGCTGCTGGAAACTGCCAAGCTTGGCTTACGGATCAATGGGGCAACAAGGAAAAGGATCGCACCCTTGATTGAAGAGATGCTAGTGGTTTCTCCGGCAAGGCGGCTTATATTGTTACTATTAGCGCTTGAAATTATTGCTGCCAGTCAGGAATACGACAAAGTATCCAGCCACGGCTTTTTCCCCGATATCAATTTACTCGACAGGACACGTATGAACAAAGTCTTCGAGTACACCTTCAATAATTTTAAGCAGAAAATTCTAGTTGAAGATGTTGCTGGCCTCATATCTATGGGAAGCCATTCCTTTTGTAGATTCTTTAAAACCAAGACTAAAAAAACCTACGTAGACTTCTTGATTGAAGTCCGCATTGGCCATGCTTGCAGGCTGCTTGTGGAAAGGGATTTGAACGTTGGTGAGGTTGCCTATGAATGTGGTTATAATAACATATCTCATTTTTACCATCAATTTAAGGCCATTACCGAGAAGCATCCTCTGGAATACAGAGCCAGCTATTTAGTCAGCAATACCGTCTAGGGACCTAATAGAGCATTCGTTGTTAATATACCACACAGTTTTGCAGAAATACTGAAAGTTTAGAATTCTTCGCTTCAGTAATTTGCGGAATAACAATATTCATCCAATAACCAAATTAACTCTATGCAACGAAGGTTTACACTATCCAGAAGGGGTATTCTTTTTCTGATGATGATTTTAGGGCTCTCTTTTGAAGTTGCCGCACAATCAGCCATTACCGGTAAGGTCATCGCCGGTGATGATAACATGCCCATCATTGGTGCCACCGTTAAGAAGAGGAGTGGTGCCGGAGGAGCTACCACAGACGCCAACGGTAATTTCGCAATCTCCGCACTCCCTACAGACGTATTAATTTTTTCATTTGTTGGCTATACAACCAAGGAGGTTACTGTAGGGCAACAACGAACCCTTCAGGTTACACTTGAGGCCAGCCAGAACAGCTTAACAGAAGTTGTCGTAACTGGTTACACCGCCCAGCGTAAAAAAGACCTTACAGGGGCTGTATCCGTGGTAAATGTCGCCCAGCTCAAGTCACAGCCTGCGGCGAGTGCCGTCGAATCCTTACAAGGTAGAGCACCGGGCGTTCAAATTGTAAATGATGGTGCTCCAGGATCTACGCCACAAATCAGAATTCGCGGAACGAGCACTATAGGAAACAATGATCCGCTGTTCATTGTGGATGGCGTACCGTTTGAGGGCAATCTTTCCTGGCTGAATCAAAATGACATCGAAAGCATGCAGGTACTGAAAGACGGGTCTTCTGCATCCATATACGGAGCCAGAGCCAACAACGGCGTAGTCATAATTACAACCAAGAGGGGGGTGGAAGGACCTCCCAAAATTACCCTCGATACCTACTATGGTATTCAAGCGCCCAGAAAGGACAATTTTCCAAAAATGATGAATCCTCAGCAATACGCTCAGTATTTGTTTGACGGTTACAGAAACGCAGGATTACCACCATCAACAGGTACAAATTATGGTACCGGAACAAATCCTACATTGCCGGAATATCTACTTGCTGGATCAGTAACTGGTCAGAATATTACACCCGCAGATGCAGATCCTTCTAAGTATAATTATTCCCGTGACCCGGCAACTTTCTACCAAATTACAAGAGCAAATCAGGCAGGTACCGATTGGTTCGATGAAATCACTGAATCCGCGGCCATTCAGAATTATCAGCTTAGCGCAACCGGTGGTGGTGAAAATGCTACTTATGCTTTCTCAGGTGGATTTCTTGATCAGAAAGGAACAGTAAAACACACAGGCTTTACACGTTACAACTTGCGAAATAACTCGCAGTTTGCTGCGCTAAATAAAAAAGTGAGGTTCGGAGAGAACGTCCAATACAGCTATTCTGAAGGGTATGGCCTTGGTGTAAATCCACAGGTGGCCGGAGAATATCAGGATGAAGGAAGTGCAATCAGCTGGGCCTACCGGATTCCTACGATCGTACCAGTGTACGATATCAACGGTAACTTTGCTGGTTCCCGTGGTAGCGGACTCGGAAATGCCGAGAATCCTTTAGCCGTGTTATACAGGGCTAAGGATAACAAGAATAAAAGTAATTTCTTTTTCGGCAATGTCTTCGGTGAGGTTGATGTCATACCAGGCTTGGTTGCCCGCACAAGTTTCGGTTTGCGTTACGAGAACTATAATGGGTTGTCTATGCGGTATCCAAATCTTGAGTTCCTGGAAGGAAACAACTCGAACAACTTGAATGAATATCAAGGATACAGAACGGAATGGACCTGGACCAATACCTTGAACTACGCAAAAGTAATGGATAAACACCGGATAAATCTACTTGCTGGTGCAGAGGCCATTCGATCCAGAACAAGGGAGCTCAACGGAGGTAGAAACGACTTTTTCGTTCTTGGAAACCCCGATTATTACTACCTGGGAGTTGGCGCATCCAACATTAGCAACAACAGCACCGGTAACATCGGCTCCATTTTCTCCCTTTTTGCAAAGGCCGACTATTCCTATAATGACCGTTACCTTGCCAGCATCACCATTCGTCGTGATGGATCTTCGAACTTTGGTGATGAAAATAAATATGGCTATTTCCCAGCAGCAAGTATTGCCTGGAGATTGTCAGAGGAAGACTTCTTAAAGGATTCCGAGTTGTTTAGCGACTTGAAAATTCGTGCAGCTTATGGTGAAACCGGAAACCAAAGGATCAGCAGATTTCAGTATGTGAACAGATTTCAGAGTTCATTAGTAAATGCAGGTTATCCGATTAATGGTGGAAACAATGTGGCTTCAGGAGTATATCAAAATGCGTACGGGAATACTGAAGTTAAATGGGAATCCCTTCGCTCCATCAATCTTGGTTTAGACTTTACGTTGAAAAGTGGCGCTCTGGATGGATCCCTGGATTGGTATAGTCGTAAAACAAGTGATATGCTTTATCCTGTTCCTCGCCCTTCCACTGCCGTTGGTCTGGGCACATCGCCCTTTGTTAACGCTGGAGATATGAGCAACAAAGGTGTGGAATTAACCCTTGGGTACCACTACGGACTAGCTAGCGATAGTGAGTTTAAGTTTGATGCGGTTGTGAATCTTTCCAGAAATGTAAATAAAATCTTAACACTTGCTCCAGGCATTTCTCAACAACCGTACGGCGCATTCAGAAGTTTAACAACTAGTATTCTTAAAGAAGGAGAGGCTTTTGGCTCATTTTACGGGTACCGCGTTGCTGGTATCTATCAAAATGCGGGTGACATCAGCAGTCGACCTTCTTATACTGGGGCAAGGGTTGGAGGATTTGTGTACCAGGATATAGATGGCGATGGAGCAATCACTCCAGCAGATAGAACGATTATCGGCAATCCAAACCCTGATTTTCTATATTCTTTTAATTTAAACGCATCTTATAAAAACTTCGACATCATCACCTTCTTCAACGGCGTACAAGGCAATGATCTTTATGAATCTACGCGTTACTTTACTGATTTTCCAACTTTCGATGGTGCCCGAAGCGTGAGGTTGCTCGATGCTTGGAGCCCCTCTAATCCTGGTAGTATGGTTCCATCTTCTTATGTTGGGGTTTCTGATCTGGAGTATGCTTCGTCGAGCTATTATGTGCAAAGCGGTAGTTTCTTCCGGATGAAAAATCTGCAGATCGGTTATACTTTGCCTGCAAAGGTGTTTAAGTCAAGCGCAGCGATCAGCAAAGTGAGATTCTATGTAAGCGCAACAAACATTTTTACCATTACTAAATACACAGGACTGGATCCAGAAGTCAGCCAGGAGACAGAAACTTTCTCTGCCCTGGGCGTAGACAGAGGGATTTATCCTTCGCCGCGTCAGTTCTTATTAGGTCTAAGTGTTGGCTTTTAATTTAATGATATAACGATATGAAAACTTTTAGATATATAATCCTACTGCTAGTTCTATGCAATGTTACAGCTTGCAAAAGAGAATTTATT
The DNA here is from genome assembly GCF_037719805.1 of Pedobacter sp. GTDB lineage: Bacteria > Bacteroidota > Bacteroidia > Sphingobacteriales > Sphingobacteriaceae > Pedobacter. Next base: position 810,034 of record NZ_JBBJLZ010000001.1, read on the forward strand.
GAAGGAAATCCCCAGGGAGAATTAACCATTGATCAACTCACGTCTCAGCAGGGAGTTGACGCACTGCTCACAGGGGCTTACGGCTTATTAAACGGAAATGTTAACGGTACCTGGGGTAACTATGGTGCGGCGCCAAGTCAATGGCTTTTTGGCGAGGTAGCGTCCGACAATGCCCACAAAGGCAGTAGCAACGGGGATCAGCCAAATATGAACCTCATTGAACAGCACTCGCCAACCAGCACAAATGATAACCTTGCTAACTTATGGGACAGGTGCTTTGAAGGCATTAAGCGCTGTAACAATACGCTTAAGGTCCTTTCAGCTTTGCAAGCCGGTGCTCAGGCATCAAGGTTCCCAGATCAGCGTGCCCGCGAAATTGAAGGTGAAGCTAAGCTGTTAAGGGCCCACTACTATTTCTTCCTTGTCCGGGTGTTTAAGGCTGTTCCTTTTATTGATGAAACCACCACGGAAGATGGCGTAGCAAATGATAAGGATATCTATCCTAACATTGTTGCCGATCTCCAGGTCGCAGTAGCTAATCTTGGGACCACCAAGCCGGCTTCTCAGGTAGGCCGGGTTGATAAATATATTGCTCAGGCTTATCTTGGTAAGGCCCTGTTATACCAGAAAAAGTATGCGGAAGCTTATCTGCAGCTCAATGCTGTGATCACAGCAAAACCTGATCTTGTGACGCTTCCATTTAATGACAACTTTGACATTTCAAAGGAAAATGGCCCAGAATCTATATTCGCTGTTCAACATGCTGTTGGAACGGATGGAACCGGAGGTGATAATGGTAATGTAGGCGATATGCTTAACTTTCCTTATGCAGTAGCTTGCTGTGGCTTTTTCCAGCCAACAATAGACTTAGCAAATGCGTTTAAAGTTGACGCTTCTGGCCTGCCATTACTTGATGGCTCCTATCGTACAAATCCATATGTTTCCGACTTCGCACTCACAGATACAGCGAAAACAAACTACAAAGTAGACACCAAACTTAGCTTTGATCCTAGGATAGACTATACCCTAGGAAGAAGAGGAGTGGATTACCGCAAGGGCTACGGACCTATGCCGGGCGATGCCTGGATCCGTGATGCCAGCAATGCAGGTCCCTTTGTTGTCGTCAAAAATGTGCTTGATGCAGATCAGGTTACTACGGGCACGGCTCCTGGTAGCACCAACGTCTCTGGTCTGAACACCAACTTAATCCGGCTTGCCGATATTTACTTAATGGCTGCGGAGTGTGCCATAGAACAAAGCGATTTACCCAGGGCTTTATTTTTAGTAAATAAGGTAAGGGCAAGGGCTGCTTTATTGCCACCTAAGACGGTAGCAGGCGGAGCTGTAGCTGCCAGATATAATGTAGGATTATACCCTGTTTTCTCAAGTCCGGAATATGCAAGGAATGCCGTAAGGTTTGAGCGAAGACTGGAACTTGCGCTTGAGGGACATCGGTTCTTTGACCTGGTAAGATGGGGCACCGTGAAAACTACCATGGAAGGGTACTTCGGTTTTGAAGGTGGATTCTTCCAATATTTAAAAGGGATAACAATTGAGCCAAGAGACTCTTATTTCCCACTTCCTCAAGACCAAATTGATAGAAGTCAGGGTATACTAAAACAAAGCCCTGAGTATTAAAAAACTTGTTTATCGATAGATGGAATAAGGAAGCTGAACTCTTTTCAGTTATACTTATTTCATCTATCTTATTTTCAGGTCCTAACCGGTTACTTATTTCCAAATAGATTTTACAGAGTATACCTCAAGATCTTTCACTTCTATGTTATTACCCCAAAAATGCAGTCCTTCTTTGTTGTACTTATCAGGTTTGCGTTCCATTGAATAAGAATATTTACCTCCATCGATAAATACTTCGATCGATGTTCTATCGACATAAATGTCTGCAGTGAGCTCCATCCCCACAATACTTTCTGGCGAATAAAACACGCCATTGATAGTATTATTATTCATGTCATAATCCAATACCCGTTGTGCGAAAAGATTAAAGCCTCCACTGGTGGCATGGGATAATTTGATAGTAGCTTTTACCCTGAACCGGTCCAAGCTATAAAATTCCTTAAGGTTTTTATTTGCTTCATCAGAGCTCAAGCTCGACCAGGATTTTACTTTTTCAAAGAGCTGCTGCATTTCTTTTACTGGCACCGAAAATAACCTTGGTCCGTCTTTCGTCGTTCGCAAAGTTAATTCAGTGGGCATTAACATCATGTTATTGAAAGGCATGCCCGGTTGTTGCACCCGTCCCCAACCTATTTGAATCCTCCGGGGATCTGTTGTCGGCATATTCGTAAAGGTCTGCGCAGCATAAATCGTTCCTGTTACATAATAGAATTTTCCGGCCTCAGGTGTGAACTTTTTCCCGTCGAAGGAGCCAATCATGTAGCTGTTCGAAGCCCCATACATCACCCATTTAGTATGATGTTCATCACCATCTATCGGGAGTTCAAATAAATCCGGACATTCCCAGAATCCTGTGGTATGGCTTTGATAAGTCCATTCTTTGAGGTTCCCGGAAGTATAGATGGAATGACCGTCCCGTTCATTAAGCACCATTACCCAGTGCTTTCCGGGTTTATACCAGAATACCCGGGGGTCACGCGTGTCCACACTGTTCCATTTTGCCTTTGAATCGATCACCGGATTCTTTTCATATTTTGTCCAGGTACGGCCTTTATCAAGACTATAAGCCACGCACTGGACTTGCCTTTCTTGCGTAAAGGCAGTATATAGCGCAACCATTGCAGGAGTTTTGCCTTTATTAAAGCCGGCAGTATTGTCGTAATCGATCACTGTAGATCCAGAGAACATTGTTCCTAAGTAGTCCGGACTAAGTGCTACCGGCAGCTCGTTCCAATGAACCATGTCTGGACTAACTGCATGACCCCATGACATATTTTCCCATTCTCTTTCATAGGGATTATGCTGATAGAACAAATGATATTCCCCTTCGAAAAATATCATACCATTCGGATCATTAATCCAACCCCGCCTGGAAGTAAAGTGGAATTGAGGTCGATTTATTTCATGATACAAGGAATCTTGACCATTAATCTGATCATCCTGATAAATCTTCGCCAGACCATCTTCTTTTCCGTCATAGCTGATCTGAATTGTTTTGCCTTTGAGTGCAGAGACGTCCGTGAAAACCCAATATTCCGGATCAGCTGCCAATCTGATTTTAAATGACCGCTCTGATTTGCCTGCAATATCAAATTTCATTGTGCCTTGATCTTGTTTCTGTGACACAGGAAGGTTCAAGTATCTTTTGTTAATTTTTATGGTTAAATCGGCAGAAAATACCTGGCCAACTATTGTTAACATAAAAACAGAAGTAGACAGGCCTTTGATAAGTGTGCTCATCATGTAGTTTATTTTGGTTATTGGTATCTATTGTTTGCTTCGGAAATGTACAGCTTTTATTTGTCTATTTTCAATTTACAACGCCGAGCTAAGGCCGTGCTGGATGAACATTTGCTAGCCAACGCATCATTGGTTATTATTCATTGTTCACATTGTTGATTGCTGAATATCAATACACTACCTTTAATTAACCAAATATAAAACTTATGCGCCTTCAATTTACATGGCTCCTATTTGTGATAGCTGTTGCAATGCTACTCGGTTGTAAAAAAGATGCGGATGTGAAAACGGAACCCAATGTCCCTTTGAAAATGTTGTCAAGGATCATTGAGCTTGATAATGATAATAAAGTAACTTTTACAACCTTTCAGTACGATGAGGAAAAAAGGCTAATAGGGAGAATAAAAGGGTCAGAGCAGCGGGTGTCATTAAGTTACAATGGGGGTAAACTTTATTCATCAGAATCTATTTTTGGGGCCTCCAAGAATCAATACACCGTCACTTATACGGGGGATAGGCCAAGTCTTGAAGTGCTTAAAACCTATACAAACGGTACGCTGATAAAAGAATATATGTTCAGTCCAATTTATAACGGCGATAAAGTTACCGAGATGCATTCGAAGCTTGACGGAGTAGTCTTTTCCATACAAAAATTTCAGTATGAAGGAGATCATATGATTAGAAGCGAGACTACTCAAGAGGGAACATTGATCATATCTGAGAAGAGTTATGATGATAAAAAGAACAAGTTTTATAATGCGCCATTGCACTATTTCCTATATCTCGACAATGGAGAAAGATATATTAAGAACAATGTGCTCAAGGAAAGACTCATTTATGATAATGGCACTTATGTAGACATCATAAATACTTATACTTATGATAAAGATGGCTTTCCAGTTACTCATGTGAGAAAATCGATAGGTTCCACTGGAAACGATCATGGAACCTTTAAATACACTTACGAATACGTTGAACTTTAGCCATGGGTATACATACGCTCGGGTCTGGCTTTGGGTGAGGCCACCATGCGGCCGCAGTGAGGCCACGGTGAGGCCGCCTTTTGCTAGAGAAAAGGTGGCCTCATGGTGGAATTACTATTCGAGAACAGCGGCCTGAACCAAAGCCAGACCCGAGCGTGAACAACACTAAGGCCTTAGCAAGAATACAAGTTGTTGATGTCCTTGTGAAAATCGACAGGTTTGAAAACAAAAGATACTTTTAAAAATATTTTAATTGCTTGTCCCCAATCAATGTTCTTCAATTGCCTTTACTATTATATAGCCAAATATAAGACCTTCAAGATACGGAAGCGCTCTCTTCTCAGCATGCTGTCATCACAGTATGACGCAATTAGATTTGTTCCAAAGGATGACGATCCTTTGGAACATCTGGTTGCTGTAAACTAGCTTAATGCTTCCTTTTACTAAAAAATGCAAATCCTGCGGTTACTACTAGTAGGAACGAGGCGAACATAGAAATCTTATCCCCAATCAAGTAGGATTTCGGTTCAAATTTGAACTGCACCTGATGCGCTCCTGCAGGAAGCTTCATCGCCCGAAGAATATAATTTGCCCTGAAGTAAGGCACTTTCTTTCCATCAAGATAAGCATTCCATCCCTTATCGTACCAGATCTCTGCGAACACTGCAACTGCCTCCTCACTATTAGTATACTTATAAAGTAAGTCGTCCGGATGGTATTTTATCAGTTCAATTGAAGCTGTAGTGTCTCGTTTTGAATTAATCTTTCCAACCAATGAAGCAAAGCTATTCTGAACAACTGCGGTGTCTCCAGGATGGAAAGCGGTAATTGCTTTCATCTCAGCATCTGCTCCTTCAACGTATTTTACATTGTTTACAAACCATGCATTTCCTAGCGCTGAGGTACGTAATACAGGTTTTAATTGCCCTGGTACACTGTCCGGCACTATAAAATATTTGGTGTTTAACATATCCAATACAGGGGCATTCAATTTGGAAGTAAATTGCGAATTGATCAACTCTTCAAAACGTTGCAGTCGTGCAGAGTGCCTTCCGCCAACAGATTTGTGAAAATAGGACGGCGCTGCATCAAAGAATGGATTTTCTTTACTCAAATCAAGCACACGGTAGTCCAATGCCGGATCTTCCAGTATTTGTAGGTCTGCCGTTGTTGCCTGAAAACTCTGGCTTATTTGATCTTCGTCGTAAAAGTTGGCGTTATTTAAATATCTACGGTCCACCCCCCACATATCGATTAAAATGGCTACTCCGATGATTAGTACAGCTGTCTCCGTCTTAATCTTAGCTTTAAGCATATACCATGTCGCCGCAAATGCGATCAATATGAAAATTAGTGACCTGATGGCATCTGTCCGGGCCAATGAAATACGGTCTGCTACTAAGCCATTGCTTACCACATTTGCAATATTGCTATCAAAGGCTTTCGCAATAGAAGCCAAAACTTCAGCATGATAAGAAGCTTTGAAGTCAAAAATCAGTGTAGGAAAAATTATAATTAGTGCTAGAAAACCTGCAGTGATGTAAAAGGAATGCATTAGTCTTTTTGAAAGGTCTTTTCGGACATCCCTTTGGGTGATTAACTCATTTAGCCCAAGAAATGCCAATAGTGGAACTAAAAATGCGGGCACTGCAAGTGCAAAATCAACAGACCTGAATTTGTTGTACATCGGAAAATGATCGAAAAATAGATCTGATACCAACGGGAAGTTCTTCCCGAAAGAAAGGAAGATGAAAAGAAAAGATGCAGTTACGATCCACCACTTTAGCCTGGTATTGACGATATATAATCCAAGTACAAACAGAAACATGACGATGGCTCCAAAATACCAGGATCCCCTGGTGCCGGGTTTATCGCCCCAGTAAGGACGAAGGATGTTCTGTTCATTAAGTTGAGCAAACAGTCCTTGTGCCTGAGCCTCTGGAAGACCTGCTTTTAGAAGACCCTCAGTAATTTCCGACTTCCCTTCTGGAAATCGATCAGACGAGGCACCCCCATATAAGTTTGGGACTAAGAAGGTGGCGATCTCACCTACTCCCTGACTGTACTCATAAGCATAGCCCCTTGCCAGACCCGAATTTGCTTCTGTGCTGCTTCTGGTTAAATTGGCTTTACCGCGGATCGACTCCTGGCCATATTCCCAGGTTGACCAGAGGCTTCCGGCATTGATGGTTACGGCTAGCACTGCCGCTGCGGCGAGGTAGGCTAAGGCTGTAAAGAAAGGCTTGCTCTGTTTGGTGGAAATTGCGTGATAGCCTTCGATGACGATGAATACGATCAATATCATAAACAGGTAGTAGGTCATCTGTATGTGATTGGTCCGAATCTCGAGCGCTAGAAAGAATGCCGTAAGTACGGCGCCGCGAAGCAGATATTTACCTCCCCTTAACGTCAGTAGCATGGATCCGAGTATCGGGGCGAAGACCGCCATCGCCATTGCATGGTTGCTATGGCCGGCAAGAATATAAATAAAGTTGTAAGAACTGAAAGAGAAAGCAACAGCGCCGGCGGCTGCAACCCATGGCTTCATTTTTAGTACGCTTAATAAGAAGTAGGATCCTAGCAAAAAGCTTACAATAATATCAATAGGGTCAGGAAATACCGTCTTCATGAAACTAATCACATAGGTTAGCATATTGCCAGGATACTTGGCCCAAATTTGGAAGGAAGGCATTCCTCCATACATGGAATTGGTCCAAAGGGGACCATGTCCTGTTGCAGCTTTAACCTCCATAATTTCCCGGGACTGCGCTTTGGCCTCCATCACATCACTTTGATAAAGAATTTTGCCTTGTAGTGCCGGACTAAAATAGATACAGCAGAGGGCGATAAATAATGCTATGATCAGGAGGTGCTGACTATTTGAACGGATCCAATTCTTCATGCCGGTAAAACTAAGAATTTAGCGCTAAATTAATAAGCTCTAGTATGGTTGTTAGTTTTTAGCTAGTTTTGCGACAATGATCTCCAGACTTGTATGTGTAATCACTTTATTTTTGCTATTAATTGGCAGTGAAGCGGGTTATGCGCAGGACTTAGTTCCGGCTGTTGATAGCATACCTAATGCAGCTGTGCGGATCAGTTATCGACAAAGGTTAGTAAGGGATTCTATCTATAACGCGAGGCGAGATTTTGTGACGGATTCTGTGATGAAAGCCACCTGGCTTTTCCCTGATTCTATGATCAACAGGCACATGATAATGGATAGTATTTTCAAGGCAAATACAGTTGGAAGATCTAATCTGATTAACAGGTATAAGGACTATGCTTCTGTACCAAGAAGCAAGTATAAATTTGGCAAGCCATTACCGAAAGGGCAGCTATGGGTGCTTGGAGTTGTCGTGTTTTTATTGCTGTTATTCGCAACGTTAAAGATCTCCTTTACGAAACAATTACAAACCATTGTTCAAAGTTTCTTTAGTAATCGGGTGTTGAACAACTTAAATAAGGAAGATAATTTGTTCACATCCTGGCCTTTTTTACTTTTGTTTGTTCAGTTTGGATTTACTATTGGGATGTTCTTTTATCTGGTATCACAGTTCTACCACCTCGCATTTTCTGGTACTGGTTTCCAGTTTTACCTGAGCATTTCTGTCTTGATTGTGCTGCTTTATTTGTTGAAAATCGTCATCTTAAGGGTAATGGGACATTTGTTTAATGTACAAAAGCCTGTGAATGAATACATAACAATTTTGTATCTGAGCTACTTCAACCTTTCCCTGATATTCATTCCCCTGGTGGTAGCATTCGCCTTGTCGCCGTTGAAATACGCTCCTATTTTTATAGCAATTTCATTTATTCTTTTAGGAACCATCTTTGCGTTCCAAATAATAAGGGCTGGAGTTAACATTTTGTCGAATAATCGATTTTCAAAAGTCTATTTGTTTTTGTACTTTTGTGCCCTCGAAATTTGCCCTATATTAATTTTAATCAAGGCAATAGGATTATAACGCTGTAAATTGTAAAAAGCAAAAATGGTTGAAGATAGGATGCGTAAGGTAAAGAGTATATTGATCACTTTGCCAAAGCCGGAAACAGAAAAATCACCGTATTTTGATTTGGCAAAAAAGTACAACTTGAAGATTGATTTCAGATCGTTTATCCATGTAGAAGGGGTGCCGGCGAGAGATTTCAGAAAGGGAAAAATCACCTTAGGTGACTTCACCGCGGTAGTGTTTACCAGCAGAAATGCGGTGGATCATTTTTTCAGGATTTGCGAAGAGATGAGATACGAAGTCCCAGCAGATTTGAAGTATTTTTGCATCTCAGAATCAACGGCATTATACCTTCAGAAATACATTCAGTACCGGAAGCGCAAGATCTTTTTTGGTAAGCAAACGGCGGCAGATTTAGCTGAAATTTTAAAGAAACATGCGACAGAGAAATTCCTTTATCCATGCTCTGATGTTGCTACTGAAGACACCATGAATTTCTTACAAAAGAATAATTATGATGTGACGCCTGCAGTATTATTCAAAACTGTGGTTTCAGACCTTTCGGATCTTGCAGAAGTGTTTTATGATGTGATTGGTTTTTTTAGTCCTTCAAGCATCCAGTCTCTATTTACAAACTTTTCTAATTTCCAACAAAATAACACCCGGATTGCAGCGTTTGGACTTAACACACATAAAGCTGTTAAAGACGCGGGTCTACAAGTTGATATCGCTGCTCCTTCACCAGAAGCTCCTTCGATGATCATGGCAATAGAAAATTATCTTAAGAAATCTAACAAGTAGCCATTTCCCTCATTTTTCGCTCAAGCAGATATTTCAGTAGGAATAGTTGTTAATTCCAATCATAATTAATAAAATTGTTATTAAATTGCTTGACGTAATTATGAGAAACTTATACCTATTATGTTTTTTGATTGTAGCGGCACTTCTATCTAGTTGTAAAGGAGGGGGGCAAGGTGAGCTGGTTGGTGTTTACAATAAGAAATTCAGGAACAACAGAATTCCTTTGGGTATGGTTTATATTCCCCCTGGCAGAACGCTGATAGGAATATCTGACGAAGACATCATTAGCAACCAAACTGCTCCAAGCGCCATGACTTCATTCAGCGCGTTTTTTATGGATCAGACAGAAATATCAAATTCTGAATACAGACAATTCGTAAACTGGGTAAGAGATTCCATTGCAGTAACTACTTTAGGTCCTACAACAGCTCCTGCCTTTTTTCTACAGCCGAAAGGTGATCAAAATGTTGCTGCTACCGGAGCAAACAGGAATATTGACTGGAAGAAGGTTGGTAACGGAAGTTTACTTTGGAGCAATAAGAACAACGGTTTTGGTTCAAAGCTGACCGATATGTATTATACAGGTGCGGATGCTATTCCAGGCCGAAATGAATTGGACGTCAGAAGATATAGATATGCGTATAGCTATATAAATTCTGACTTAGCTGCTGAGAACAGAAAGGATCCTTCTAAAAAGAGACAAGATGCGATTGTAACGTATACAGACCTTCCTGATCCAAATAATATTAATCAACATCCTTCGATCCCGGTTTATCCTGATACACTAGTTTGGAAGGTTGATTATTCATATTCCCAAAATGATCCAATGGTTAAAGCTTATTTTAATCATCCTTCTTATGATGATTACCCGGTTGTTGGGGTGAGCTGGGAGCAGGCTTCTGCCTTTTGTGTATGGCGAACCAGACTTTATGAATCGGTGGCAGTAGCAAGAAAGCAGCCTTTAAGTTCTCGTCCTGAATATCAATTACCAAGCGATGCGCAGTTTGAGTATGCTGCGAGAGGTGGCAATGTTAAAACGAAGTACCCATGGGGAGGACCTTACGTCCGCAATACCAAAGGATGTATGCAGGCTAACTTCAAGGTTGGACGTGGAAATTACTCTGATGATGGGGGACTGTATACCGTAAACGTTAAGTCTTATTTCCCTAATGACTACGGCTTATATAACATGGCCGGCAATGTTGCCGAATGGACCGTTACTGCATATAACCAATCTGCAGCACCTATGCTTTTAGACTTCAATCCAAACTTTACTTATGTTGCAAAGACAACTGACAGTAAGTATATGAAACGTAAAGTAGTAAGAGGGGGTTCCTGGAAAGACATCGGGTTTTTCCTTCAAAATGCAGTAGGTACTTATGAATATCAAGATCAAGCCAGGTCTTATATTGGATTCAGATGTGTTTCTTCATATCCTGGAACCGACATTACTTACAGAAACTAACGTAAAACATAAAACATCTATCCTTATTTAATTCAGTATGGCAGCAAAAGCAAAATTTGATTGGTTACACGTAGCGATATCCTGGGGTGCCAGTATAGTAATTTTAGGAGCGCTTTTTAAAATTTTACACATTGGCGGCGCCTTTGGCAATTATGCGATTGGTATCGGACTTGGCGTTGAGGCCTTCTTATTCTTTCTAACTGGTTTGAGACAACCTGAACAAGAACTTCCCTGGGAAAGAGTTTACCCGGAGTTGCGCACTGATTTTACAGGGGAACTTCCTAAAGCAACGACCAGACCAGTTGCACCCGCACCGACTGGATTTTCGTCCACAGCGGCATTAGATAAAATGTTAGTTGATGCAAAGATTGGTCCTGAGCTTATTGAAAGTCTTGGAACAGGACTTCGCACGTTTGGAGAGAAAGTAGCCAATATTTCTTCTGTGGCCGACGCTTCATCTGCAACTACCGAGTTTGCGGTGAAAGTCAAAGGAGCTACTGCAAGTTTCGATAATCTAAATACAGCTTTTTCTAAAGCAACCGCCCAACTTGCAGAAATGGGAGAAAGTAACGCTGGTGCAGCGGCATATCATGATCAGGTAAACGCCCTGGCTAAAAATCTATCTTCTTTGAATGCTGTATATGAGTTAGAGCTTCAAGATTCAAGCGCGCACTTGAAATCAATGAATAAATTTTATCAGAACCTATCTTTAACGATGAACAACTTTAATGAGTCAATGGAAGACTCTAAACAGTTTAAAGATGAAGTTGGTAAGCTTGCTAAAAACTTAGCGTCATTGAATGCTATTTATGGTAATATGCTTACTGCAATGAACCAGCCACGGGTATAATTGGTGATCAATTATTAATTAAACAAAGGAGACCAATTAGATGGCCGGAGGAAAAGAGACAACGAGGCAGAAGATGATCAATATCATGTATTTGGTATTGCTTGCTATGCTTGCCTTAAATGTGTCGGATACGATATTAAATGCTTTTAAGAACTTTAACGACAGCTTAGTTTCATCTAAGAATAACGTGAGTACAAGCATAGAGCAACTATTTACATCTTTTCAGAATACAAAGCTAAAGGATGAGCCGGGAAGGGCACAGCCGATCTGGGAAAAAGCAAACAAGGCTAAAGCTTACGCTGATGACTTGAACAATTATGTTCAAAAACTCAAAGATCAGTTCAATACAGCAGGTAGAGGAATTGATGAAGAAACCGGTGACCTGGTGGAACGTGCCAATATGGATATTGCTCAAGGTATCATGATCAATCAGAAAGAGGGTGAGAAGTTGAAAAACAAGATCAATGACACCCGCGAAAAACTGATTGGGTTATTAGAGACAAAAGATCGTGCAGGAATTACGTTCACTCTGGAAGCGAAAGACGCTGCTAAGAATGTTAACGGCAAAAAGAACTGGGAAGATATCAACTTCGGTGAAGGTATGCCTTTGACTGCCGCAAATACAACATTGAGTAAGATTCAGTCGGACGTCAGAAATGCGGAGGCAGAGATCGTGAAGAAGTTATTTGGAAACATGGATAAATCTCTGGTGAACCTGGATCAATTTGCGGCTGTCGCAGTGGCTCCGAGTTCATATGTCATTCAAGGTCAACCCTACACTGCTCAAGTTTTCCTGACAGCGAGCGACTCGAGATCAGTACCACAAATCTCAGTGGGGGGTAATTCTCTAGCTGTTAGAGAAGGAAAAGGAACTTATAGTGGCGGTACAGGAAGTGTAGGTGTATTTACATGGAGAGGATCCGTAAGAGTTGTTCAGACGGATGGACAAGTAAAAGAATACTTGACACCTGTACAAACTTACCAGGTTGCTAAGCCATCTTCTACCGTCTCTCCGGATAAGATGAATGTTATCTATGCAGGGATTCCTAACCCGTTCTCTGTATCTGCTGCTGGATTTCCATTGGAGAGCGTTAGAGCTTCCATAGATGGTGGATCTATTTCCGGTAGTAATGGAAAGTATATGGTTAATGTTGGTGGTGGGCAAGTTGGTAAAACACTTAGCATCAATGTGAGCTCGAACGCAGGAGGAAAAACTTTGAACTTGGGTTCTCAACAATTTCGTGTAAAAGCTTTACCTACACCGAGGCCTTACGTTAAAGGAAAAGCAGGCGGCAGTGTTCCACTTGAGTTTATTGAAAGCGCAGGTGTGATGGACACACAACTTGAAGACTTTGTTTTTGATGTCAAGTTTAGAGTGATCCGGTTTGCAGTGACTTTTATTAACCCTAGATCTGATGCGGTAACCATACAAAATAGTGGAGCGGGTTTCAGTTCACAAATTAAGGGAGCTTTGAACTCGTTAAAGCCGAATGCAACAGTTATATTTAAGGATATCGTTTGTGAAGGACCTGATGGTAGACAAAAGGTGTTAGACGGAATTACATTTTTAACAAAGTAGATTATGAAAAAAGTGCTGGGCTTTGTGGTATTCCTAATGATGGGTTTGAGCGCTGTTGCTCAGAATCCCGTCACTCCTGTACGGACGGATTCTGTTAAAAAAGCTAAAATCAAGACTCCGCCTAAGGATGGTTTTACGGTACGTGTTGACGTAGACAGCAGTGTGTTGGTTCCATATGCCGATGTTCGTGACGAGGATGTGTATTATGCCAAACGCATTTGGCGTGAGTTAGATTTAAGAGATACAATCAATTCCGTACTTAGGGCGGAAAGCGCTAAGTTGATCGATGTACTGTTAGAGGCTGTTGGCAATGAAGAGCTGACGGTTTACTCCAATAAAGATACTACTGCAGGTAAACTGCTGGAGGATAACGATTCCTTTAAGATTGCTTTGACCGCTCAAGAGGCACTGGCAAGTGCCAGGGGACTTACTGAAGGTGTTGCGGATTCTACTACAGGAAAGGTAGCTGACCCTACGCTTAGAAGGTTACGCTCGGAAGAGTTCATGAAATACCGGATAAAAGAAGATTGGATTCTTGATACGAAGCGTTCCATATTTGAACCGAGGATTGTTGGTATCGCACCAATGAAAATGGTTGAAGGTAACTGGCAACCGGTATTTTGGGTCTATTACAATGATGCACGCGAGTTGCTTAGCAAGAAACGGATGGTTAATCCAGGAAATGATGCTTCTACGTTAAGCTTTGACGATTTCTTTGTAAGAAGGCTGTTCTCGAGTTATGTGGTTAAGCAAACAAATCCAGGTAACAAGAACATCGTGGAAATGCTGGGTTTAACTGACCCTAAAGACATAAGAAAGTTGCAAGAGTCGGAAGCAATAAAGAAAACACTTGCTGATTTTGAGCAGAGTTTATGGGAGTATTAGCTCGTTCGGGGTTAAGCTTCCTCTTCTGTACGGAAATAATCTAATAGCGTTTTTACTTGTGCTTTATTAAGCAACGTTGCTAGTTCCTCTTCTTTCGCTTCCCGTATTTTCTTTACTGACTTAAAATGCCGCAGTAATTTATCTGCTGTAGTCTTACCTATTCCTACTATCTGTTCAAGTTCTGTTTTTAGCGTTCCCTGGTCTCTTTTCTTCCTGTGAAAAGTGATTCCAAAACGATGTGCTTCGTCCCTTAACTGTTGTATGATCTTCAAAGTCTCAGATTTTTTATCAAGATAAAGCGGGTAGGAGTCTCCGGGATAGTACAGCTCCTCCAGTCTTTTCGCGATTCCAATAACGGTAACCCTTTTCTCAATACCTAGTTTCTTAAGGCTGGTCATAGCAGAGGAAAGCTGCCCCTTGCCGCCATCAATAATGATCAACTGAGGTAATGTGTCCTCTTCCTCAAGCATTCGCTTATATCGCCTGTATACTGCCTCTTCCATGGTAGCAAAGTCATTCGGACCTTCAACGGTTTTCACGTTAAAGTGTCTGTAGTCTTTTTTAGATGGTTTGGCATCTCTGAAGACCACAATTGCTGATACTGGATACTTTCCTTGAAAGTTGGAGTTGTCAAAACATTCAATGTGTTTAGGGAGCTGCGTTAGTCGTAAATCCTTTTGCATTTGAGTAAGGATTCTATCTGTACGCAGGTCTGGATTCAACTGTTCGTATTGGTTCAGCTTTTCGCGTTTAAAAAACATCACATTTTTCTCGCTCAGTTCCAGAAGCTTTTTCTTTTCACCAAGCTTCGGAACGGTAAATTTGAGGGAAAAATCCAGAAGCGTAATGTCAAATGGTACAATGATCTCTTTCGAAGTACTATTGAACTTTGTGCGAAATTCCGTGATCGCTATGGTAAGCAGTTCTTCATCGCTCTCATCCAGACGCTTTTTTATTTCAATGGTCTGTGTTTGAATGATGCTGCCATTCATTACCTTAAGGTAATTCACAAAAGCATACCGCTCATCAGAAGCTATGCTGACCACGTCTATGTTGGTGATTGCACTATTAACAACTGTAGATTTGCTCTGGTATTTCTCCAGAACTAACAGCTTCCTTTGATACTGGTGTGCATATTCAAAGTTCAATTGCTCTACAGAAGTTTTAATGACGTTCTTAACGTTTTTTATAACGGTTCCGATTTTTCCGTTTAAGATATCTTTAATCTCCTCAATATTATTGTCGTAATCTATCAGAGATTGATAGGCCTGACAGGGCCCTTTACAGTTTCCGATCTGAAATTCTAAGCAAACTTTAAATTTACCCGCCTCAATATTAGGGGGCGTAAGCGGAAGGTTGCAAGTTCTAAGCGGATAAGTCTCCTTAATAAGGTCTAGAATCACGTGCATCATTCCTACGGAGGCATATGGACCAAAGTACGTCGAACCATCCTTTATCATGTTTCTAGTCCAGAATATCCTTGGGAAAGGCTCTTTCTTAATGATGATCCATGGATAGGTTTTATCATCCTTAAGCATGATGTTATACTTAGGCTGGTGCTTTTTAATCAGGCTGTTCTCTAACAGCCAGGCATCAATTTCGGTATCGACGATAGTGAACGTTATCTTTCTGATGCGGGATACCAAAACCTTGGTCTTCCCATTCATCTGTGTGTCACTATTGAAATAGGAGCCGACCCGGTTTCGCAGATCTTTTGCCTTTCCTATATACATCAGTGCCCCCTCGGTGTCCCAATACTGGTAAACGCCTGGTTTATGAGGAATATCGGCTAATGCCTTTTTGTGATCGAAAGCACTCATGAGCAAAAAAGATCTAAAAGGTTAAAAGCCTAACTTTTCATCCAGTTCAGTTTTCTGTTCCTGCTGCTGGTATTGATTGCAATCGTACGTGATAGACACTCCGCTCTTTGGCGGCTCGAAGTCGGCTTTTGATATCTTTAATTTTGGATTTGCATAAACGCGCTTCATAAAGCCTGCATATATCGGAAGGGCAGTAGTTGCGCCATCACCTTGTGCAGTACTGGTGAAGTGGAACGCCCGATCTTCGCAACCGGTCCATACGCCGGCTACCAGCTGCGGACTAATGCCCATGAACCAACCATCTGAATTATTCTGAGTTGTTCCGGTTTTACCTCCAATAGGGGTTTTAATTCCGTATTTTGTAAGTCGCCAGCCAGTTCCATTGGTCACCACCCCACGAAGCATTCGTGTCATCACATAGGCCACTTCCTCATTCATTGCTGGCACAGGAATCGCTTTTTCACTATGTAATACCACCCCATTTTTATCTTCTATACGAAGTATATACGTTGGTTTAGTGTAAATACCTTTGTTTGCAAATACGCTGTAGGCCCCAACCATATCATATACTGATGCATTGAAAGACCCCAAGGCTATAGAAGGATATGCAGGAACGTCTGAACTGATACCCATCTTCTTTGCTAATGTGGCAACTGCCGTAGGACCTACTTGCTTCATCAGGTAAGCTGCAATATAATTTTGAGAAAGTGCAAGACCTTTCTGTAAGGTCAGGTATCCCGGAACAGTGCCCGACGAACGTGGTGTCCAGCTTGGACTTCCCGGAACTTCGATCGTTACTGGCTCATTAAGAACAGTGAAACATGGAGAATAGCCGTTTTCAACAGCTACAGAATAGGTGAAAGGCTTTGCCGTTGAGCCAACTTGTCGGGTACCCATTTTAACCTGGTCATATTTGAAATGCTCATAGTTGATCCCACCAACCCAGGCTTTCACAAAGCCCGTTTGAGGATCCATTGCCATCATTGCGTTCCTTAACAACATTTTATAGTATTTCACGGAATCAATTGGCTTCATGAGTGTATCGATGTTACCTTTCCAGGTAAAAATGCTCAATTGGGTAGGAGTATTGAAATCAGTTTTAATCTCGTCTTCAGACTTTCCCTCAAGTTGCAGCGACTTATACCGGTCTGAACGTTTCATGCCCTGCTCTATCAACATTTCTTTGCCTTTATAAGGATTACGGCCTTTCCAACTCTTAATGAACGACATCTGAAGCGTTCTCATATACTCTTTCTGCGCTTCTTCTGCATACAGCTGCATATCGTAATTGATGGTCGTAATAATTCTTAGACCATCTCTGTCTAAATCGTAAGGTGTTCCATCGGGTTTGGTAATGGAGCGTTCTTCAAATAGCCTACGGATGTCATTTTTTAAAACCGCTCTGAAATAAGGCGCGATGCCGTCATTAACTGTGGCGGCACTAAACACCAACCCTAATGGTTTCTCTTGTTCTGATTGAAGGTCCTGTTCTGTTAAAAGCTCTGCTTTCACCATTAAACTCATGATGGTATTCCTACGGGCTAGTGCCCTTTCCGGGTTACGGGTAGGAGAGTATCGCGTAATGCCTTTAAGAATACCGACTAATGTTGCGGCTTGCGAAACGGTCAGCTTATCTGGCGTAGTGTTAAAATATACCCTGGCTGCTGATTTGATCCCATAGGCCTGGTTGCCAAAATCGACTGTATTAAGATACATGACGATAATTTCTTCTTTGGTGTAGTTTCTTTCCAGCTTAACAGCAATTACCCATTCTTTGAACTTTTGTAACACACGTTTGAAGAAGTTGCGTTGACGAAGTTCATCAGAAAAAAGGTTGAAGGCAAGTTGTTGCGTAATGGTACTGCCACCTTGTTTTTTACCAATAATGTTGTAGAAAAAAATGGTGAATGTTCTTTTGAAATCTATCCCGGAATGTTCGTTGAAACGAATATCTTCCGTAGCGATTAAAGCATTCAATACGTTTGGCGAGATTTCCGGGTAGGTGACGTTGGAACGATTTTGAACAAAGTAGGTTCCAAGAACACGACCATCGTCTGTCACGATTTCTGAAGCCTGATTACTTTTGGGGTGCTCGATGTCTCTGAATGATGGGAGTGGGCCGAAGACTTCATAACCGATAAGTACTATAAATAATGCAAAAAAGGCAATGGCACCGATCAATATTTTCCACAACGTAAAATTATAACTTCGAATATCTTGCTGTGAAAGAGGTTTCTTCATTTTAATAACTGTTTTTATAAAATTCTACATATTTATCCAGCAAAGCCTGACTGTTAAGCTTATCAAAGTTTTCTTTGCTTATGATGAAGCTGGTGTAGATGTTAACGGGAACCTTCATTATTTGTTTTAACTGAGGTACTATTCCATTAGCATAATTGTTAGCGTCCTCAAAACTACTAAAGTTCCCAACATAAATTAGTTGATCATTGTCAAATTCTTTTAATTGATGGCGCAAATTGCTGCCAGAGAAGTTCCCGCGATTGAATTGCCCAATACCAAATCTTGATGAGCTGAGCGTCAACGAAGCATCTGCAACAGCAACGATAAAATAGTAGACATTTGATATCGCATTATTGAAAGTTCCATCAGTTTTGACGCCGGAGGAGGCGGAAGAATTAGCGACTGGTATTACGGGGTTATTTTGAGCGACAGGGGGGCTGTCTGGCAGTACCGCTACAGGTTGAATAGTATTTGGCACAGGTGCCACCGGAGGTCGATTGAGTACAATTGGTTGAGGGATGCTTTTAGCTACAAATGGTGGCTCGTTGGGGTCGAAGTCTACCAACGCAATGCTTCTCTTTTTGAACTCTTCGAGATGTACATTAATGTATTGTAGGTGCTCTTTAGTAAGGGGAGCAATTAGCTGGTCACTGGGATATAAAAGTATAATGCGGTTAAAGGCCGTTAGAAGACTGTCTACCGGATAACTTCTTCCTATTGAAATTGCTTTTAAATAGGCGAGTTGAGGAGACAAATAATTTTCATTTGACTCCTCAGTCTTTTTGACGCTTTGGATTACGTTCCGGAAATCTTTCTTTAGGTATTGCTCAAATATGACGTTGTATTGTTTGGTAACAGCGGCCTCAGCTTCAGATTGTTTGATCGTAAACGATGGGTCGGTTATCGTCTTGGCATAGACTGAGCTTGGAAACTCTAACAATATTTGATTTTTATAGCGGTCAGCTTGTTTTACATCAGTAGTTCTGTTGATCAGGTACAGGCTATATAGTGCTGCATCAAGATGATTGTTGCCAGGGAATCTTCTGATCAATGTTAAGTAGGCTTCTTCAGCCTCTTCCGGATCGTTAAGTTCCTGTAAGTAGAAACTAGCGATCTCAAAATAAGCGTCAACAATTTTTTGATTGGAGACTTTCAGAAGCTGTTCCGATATTGGTAAAGAAGCAGCATATTGTTGGAGTAACAATTCTTTATCAACAGAGGCTACCGCAGTTGTGTCTGAACCAGCAGTAACGCTGGTAATTGTTCCTGCTATATCTTGAGAAGTTGCCTGCGCCGAAGTTCTGATGCTCTGACGCCAGTTCGCTTCAAGTTTACGATTGCCCCATTTCTTTTGGAAGTCGGAATACCCTATACTTATTGCTGCTGGATTTCCAAAATAGAAAGCGCTTGCAGGAGTAGCATTTCTATTGCTCAGCGGTTGATAGTTGTAATCGACAGCGGTCCCAGCAGCTGTTGTCGGAATTCTAACATCAGGATTTACGATATTTCGGATTCTCGCCAGGCGACTTGACTCTGGTAGTTTTGCAATGGCTTGAAGGGTGTCTTCCAGATTAATGGTTTCATATCTCTGCGTTAGATACTGCAGGTTCAGGCTTTTTTTCAAGATAGCCTCATAGCCTGGGTAACCCTTAGGAAGTGTATTTACCGTGCTGTCATAGTAGGACTTAGCTTTTTGGTAATTTCTCAGGGATTTAAAGTTCAAGTCGGCTATCCTTAGAAAGGAGAGCCCTTTCTGATACTGATTTGATGTACTGGTTTTAATCGCTGTCAGATAGTTGTTTTGTGCCTCTTCAAATGCACCGGAGTCGTTTAAGTTCTCCGCAATTTGAAAATACACCTGATCGTTGTACTCGATGTTTTTGTCGTCTTTTAAAAGTGCAAGCAACAAGGCCTTTCTATCAATAACTTTTCCTTGTTCCGAGTTCAACCTAATCTGACTTAGCTTGGCGTTGAAGTACATTTCGAAAGGAGCATTGCTTTTCTGTACTTTTTGATATTGGGTTAAGGCATCAATATAATTCTTTTGCTTTTCATAGAGCTGAGCAAGGACATAAGTCCAGCGAGTTTTTTCCTGGCGGACGTTGCTCGACTTTATAGCATCTAATATATAAGATATTGCCGTTGGGACATCGTTTTGATAGATACTCATCTGAGCCATTGTAGCGTAAGCTTCTGCAAGATTGCTTCCTGATTTGACCTGAGGCAATACTGCTTCCAGACTGTCCAGAACGGTGTTTGCAGATGAAAATCTCCTGATTTGCATCAAGCTACGTGCTTTCCAGGTCAATGCTTTTACATGACTTGGAATATTTGTTCTAAAAGCTGTCGCAGCATAATCAAGGTATTCAGATGCGCTGAAGTAATTTCCATTGAAGTAGTTTGCTTTTCCAAGCAAAATATAGGCCTCATCTAAATAGTTGCTGAAGCTTTTATCAAGTATGATGATTTGGGCTTTTTTGATTATCCCATCCATACCTTTTATATTTAGAGAGGTGTTGAGTTGAGTATTGTCGACTTCTGGGCCCAGGTAGACCGGTATAGTCTGATCATAGTTGTCTTTATAGCTTTCGTTTAGCTCAGTTTGATGGTTCAGAAGTGCCAGGTTGGCATTATAAATGTAGTTGTAGCGGGCAGTCAGATTTTGCATGCTCCGGCTTGTTGCGGTATCCTTTTGAATGCTACAAGAAAATATTGTGCAAATGCATAAGGCAAACAGGGAAAACTTTAGCATATATAAATCAGAACTTTTCAAAGACGGTGATTAGATTTAATGCTTAAAATTACGAATTAAAAGCAAAAGTAGTTTATACCTGATAAAGTACTGAAATATTCAACATTTATAAATTAAGCTTATGGAGGAGAAAAAAAAGCAAGTAAACAGTTTCGCCAGGTATTCATCCATTAGCTTTCAAATGCTAGCTACGATCGGGGTATTTGCATTTTTGGGTTATAAGCTGGATGAGTATAATAATACTAAAGCACCGATTTACACGGCAATTCTAAGTTTGATTGGTGTTATAATTTCTTTATACCAAGTGGTAAAGCAGCTCAATAAGAAGACAGATTAAAAGTTTACCGTTGTAAAACTATACTTTTGTTAAAAACCGGGCTTTGATACTTCAAAAATTTACCCTTCTATATACTATTTACACTGTTCTTCTTGCAGGAATTGCTTACACAATACAACATGCTTTGCCAGATGTTCAAATCTTAGCCAGTAAGTTTTGGGTGGTGTTTATTTTCCTGGCAGCAATCACTTTTATAGCATATATAGTTGCTGATATTGGCATCAAAAGAAACCCAGAAACGGGAATCATGGCGATTATGGGCTCGATCGCTTTGAAAATGATTTTCTCAATGGCTTTCGTGCTGATTTACAGCCTGAATAGCAAAGAAAAGGGGATGGTATTTGTACTGAACTTTTTTTCTTTATATTTATTGTTCAGCTTCTTTGAAATATACGCTCTGTTACGTAACTTGCGCCACCAAAATAAATAGTAAAAATCTGCGACTAAATGGATTGTAGCCACGTTTTTGAGTATAAAGTTAAACGGTTAATTGTTGTTCTTACGCTTTTTTTAGCGTGTTTTTCGGTTTCAGAGGCTTTTGCGCAAGCTGATTCTACTCATGTTACTGAAGAAGCTCATGCCGGCACTGAGAAAAAGAAATTTGATATAGGAACGTTTGCGTTACACCACATTGCGGACTCGCATAGCTGGCATGTAATTGGGGATACTTATATCAGTCTTCCAGTTTTCTTATATACAAAAAATGGATTTGTGAACTTCAGTTCTGGCGACTTTCATCATGATGATGAGGGGGCTTTAGTAGTTGAGCGTAAAGGGCTTCGTTTTGTTAAAGTCCATGAAAAGATTTACTATGCATCCGAAAAAGCAAATGCTCACGGTCTGTACGTTGATCTTGATGAGAAACACCATCCTACAAATGCCCGTCCTTTAGACATCTCTCTAACTAAAAACGCTTGTACATTGTTGCTTTCTATGGTGGTGATACTTGCCGTGTTTTTAAACGTAGCGAATGGTTACAAAAAACGCATAGGCAAATCGCCAAAGGGATTACAGTCCTGGATGGAACCTATTATCTTATTTGTTCGTGATGACATAGCTAAACCCAACCTGGGTCATAAGTATGAGCGTTTCATGCCTTACTTGTTGACTGTGTTTTTCTTTATCTGGTTTAATAATATGTTAGGTCTTGTTCCTTTCTTACCTGGAGGAGCTAACCTAACAGGAAACATTGCGGTGACTTTAGTTTTAGCGACAGCTACATTTTGTTTAACTGTATTTAACGGTAACAAAAATTATTGGAAGCATATTTTCATGCCTGATGTACCTTGGTGGATGTACATTGTAATGGTACCGGTAGAGCTCTTTGGTATTTTCACTAAGCCAATCGCGTTGATGATTCGTTTGTTTGCAAATATCACTGCGGGACACATCCTGGTGCTTTCTTTAATTTGTCTTGTGTTTGTATTTGATAGTTTATATATCGCCCCGATATCTGTTGCGTTTGCTGTATTTATTGGAGCAATTGAGCTGTTGGTAGCGTTTATTCAAGCGTTTATATTTACGATCTTGTCTGCCTTGTTTATAGGTATGGCTATTGACGAGCATCATTAATTAGAATTATTTTTTAACAACTATAATATATAAAATCATGATTACAGGAAGTATTGCTGCAATTGGTGCAGGATTAGCTGCGATTGGCGCTGGTCTGGGTATCGGTAAAATTGGCGGTTCCGCTATGGATGGTATTGCCCGTCAGCCGGAAGCAGCCTCTAAAATCCAAACTGCGATGTTGATCGCTGCAGCTTTCGTTGAAGCTGTTGCTTTATTCGCGGTAGTAGTTGCCCTAATGGGTAATGGCTAGAACTAATTTGTACCAGGCGTTTGGCCTGGTACATTTTTTTATTAAGATTAAAAGAATAAAATATACATAGATGGAATTATTAGTACCGGAATTTGGCTTGGTTATCCTTCAAACGATAGCGTTCTTATTACTCATGTTCTTATTAGCAAAATTTGCATGGAAACCAGTTTTGGCTGCCATTAAAGAACGTGAACAGTCTATCGACGAAGCTTTGAATAAAGCTGAGCTTGCAAAACAAGAGATGACACGTTTAACTGCTCAGAACGAGGAGTTGATGAAAGAAGCGCGTTTAGAGCGTGACCGTATTTTAAAAGAAGCTAAGACTCTAAAAGACAGTATTGTTCATGAAGCAAAAACTCAAGCTCAAAACGAAGGGGCTAAGCTGATTGAAAAGGCAAGGATTGAAATTGATAACCAAAAGAAAGCCGCATTGGCTGAACTGAAAAACCAGGTTTCAACATTGTCGCTTGATATCGCTGAGCGGGTTCTGCGTAATCAATTGCAGGATAAAGCTACACAGCAGGCCTTTGTAACTAACCTGTTGAAAGAAGTTGAATTAAACTAGTCGGCCTCTATAACTAAAGAAAATGTCACAAAATAAAGCAGCATCAAGATACGCCAAATCTCTTATTGACCTTTCAAATGAGCAAAATACATTTGAGGTGATTAAAGGTGATATGGTTTTGTTGGCTAAGGTTATCGACGAAAACTCGCAGCTTGAGGCTATTCTCAACAATCCGATTGTTCCTTTGGATAAGAAAGCCGGTATCCTTAAAGCCGTTTTTGGTAGTACCGTACAACCGCTTACAAGTACTTTTATGAAACTTGTGGTTGCTAAAGGGCGTTCTGCAATTTTATTTGCTACTGCTAAATCGTTTATTGAGCAATACAATGCCATCAAAGGGATCGTTACTGCTGAAGTTACGTCTGCTACTGAGCTGACTGAATCTAACAAAGCAGAGATTGAGGCTATAGTGAAAAGAGAAACCAATGCAAATCAGGTGGTGATCAAGTCCAAGATCAGTGAGAAATTGATTGGAGGCTTTATACTGAAGGTTGGTGACAAACAATTTGATGCAAGTATTGCACACGGCTTAAACAAACTAAAGAAAGAATTTGCACAGGGTGTCGTTTAGACTACTTTGCAAACAACAAAAGATAATATTTACTGATTACAAAAGAAATATATAAATTATGGTAGAGGTAAAACCAGACGAAGTATCGGCAATTATCAGGCAACAATTGGCGGGCTTCAAATCAGAAGCAGAACTTGAGGAAGTTGGTACTGTATTACAAGTAGGTGATGGTATTGCCCGTATATATGGTTTAACTAAGGTTCAATCAGGAGAGTTGGTTGAATTTGAGACCGGCTTACAAGGTATTGTATTGAATCTTGAGGAAGATAACGTTGGTGTGGTACTATTAGGTCCATATGACGAGATTAAAGAAGGTGATACCATTAAGCGTACGAAGAAAATTGCTTCCATTAAAGTAGGTGAAGGCATGTTAGGTCGTGTGGTTAATACACTTGGAGAGCCTATCGACGGAAAAGGACCGATCATCGGCCAGACCTATGAGATGCCTATCGAACGTAAAGCTCCCGGCGTAATCTATCGTCAGCCAGTTACTGAACCTCTGCAAACAGGTATAAAAGCTATTGACGGAATGATTCCAATCGGTCGCGGTCAGCGTGAGCTTGTAATTGGAGATCGTCAGATTGGCAAGACTGCGGTTGTAATTGATACCATTATCAACCAAAAAGAATTTTACGAAGCGGGTAACCCTGTTTATTGTATATACGTGGCTTGCGGTCAGAAAGCAAGTACAGTAGCAAACATTGTACGTACTCTTGAAGAAAATGGTGCGATGCCTTACACAGTAGTTGTTGCTGCTTCTGCTGCTGAACCTGCTCCACTTCAGTTTTACGCTCCGTTTTCAGGTGCTGCGATTGGCGAGTTTTTCCGTGATACGGGTAGACCAGCTTTAATTGTTTATGATGATTTGTCTAAACAAGCAGTTGCTTACCGTGAGGTTTCGCTACTGTTACGTCGCCCACCGGGCCGTGAGGCTTATCCAGGAGATGTATTTTATCTACACAGTCGTTTATTAGAGCGTGCAGCGAAGATCAACTCGAATGACGAGATCGCTCAGGCTATGAATGATCTACCAGAGTCCTTAAAAGGAATCGTTAAAGGTGGAGGTTCATTAACTGCATTGCCAATTATTGAAACACAAGCAGGTGACGTTTCTGCATATATTCCTACCAACGTAATTTCAATTACGGACGGACAGATCTTCCTTGAAAGTAATTTGTTTAATGCTGGTATTCGTCCTGCAATCAACGTAGGTATTTCGGTATCCCGTGTAGGAGGTAATGCTCAGATTAAATCAATGAAAAAAGTTGCAGGTACGTTAAAACTGGATCAGGCACAATACCGCGAATTAGAGGCCTTCTCTAAATTCGGTTCTGATTTAGATGCAGCAACCAAATCAGTGTTAGACAAGGGTGCTCGTAACGTGGAGATCCTTAAGCAAGGTCAGTTTTCACCAATGACTGTTGAGAAGCAAGTTGCGATCATTTATATTGGCACTAAAAATCTAATGCGTTCAGTTCCTGTTAATAAAGTAAGGGAATTTGAGGCAGAATATTTACAGCAACTGGAATTACGTCATCCTGAGACTTTAAAGGCACTGAAAGCTGGAAAACTAGATGATACCATTACTGGGGTATTAGAAACTGTAGCAAAAGAGCTTTCGGGCAGATACTAACAACATACAATGGCAAATTTAAAAGAAGTAAGAATTCGTATAGCGTCAGTACAGTCTACTCAGCAGATCACTAAAGCCATGAAAATGGTTTCGGCTGCTAAGTTGAAACGTGCTACCAATGCTATTATACAATTACGTCCGTACGCTACTAAACTGAAAGAGATCTTAGGAAACCTTTCAGCTAGTCTAGAGGGATCATCTTCTCCTTTTATTCAGGAGCGTGAACCCAATAAGGTGTTGGTGATTGTAGTTTCTTCTAATCGTGGGCTTGCAGGTGCTTTTAACATGAATGTGATAAAAGCAACGAACAATTTGATTGCCAGCAAGTATAGTGAGCAGTATAAAAACGGAAAAGTAAGCATCGTTGCCATTGGTAAGAAGTCTCAGGATTTCTACGAAAAGCGTAATTATAACATTATTGGGAACAATAACGAAGTATATACAGAGCTTACTTTTGAGAATGTAACTAAGATTACCCAATCAATAATGGCTGGATTTGAGAAAGGTGAGTTTGATGTAGTTGAACTTGTCTACAATAAGTTCAAAAACGCAGCAGTTCAGATCTTGACTACCGAGCAATTACTGCCATTGCCAAAGAATGCGACGACTGATGAGCTAATTAAGCCAGCTAACATTGACTATATTTTGGAACCTTCTAAAGAAAGTATTGTTGAGCAGCTTATTCCAAAGTCTATTAAAATCCAGTTGTATAAAGCCGTTCTAGATTCTCATGCTTCTGAGCACGGTGCCAGGATGACATCAATGGACAAAGCAACGGAAAATGCCGGAGACTTATTGAAAGCATTGAAATTGTCTTACAACCAGGCGCGTCAGGCTGCGATTACAACAGAGTTAAGTGAGATTGTAAGTGGTGCGGCAGCACTAAACGGATAATAATATATTGCCGTTTGTACATACAGGATTACAAATATTATATTATTTTTGACCATAAATTATTACGAAATGGAAAAGACAACGAACAACAGTACAGAAGAAAGCATGAAAAGGGCTAATGAAACGTCAATATATACATTGATTGTTGCAGGTGTACTAGTGAGCATTGTTGGTGTTTATCTTCGTTTTGCTTTTGATTCCACTACTTTATCAATTGTTTCATGGGTAATCCTTTTTGTAGGAGCATTTATTGCTTGTAAAGGAGTATTTAAAATATTGGCTGCTTAGTTCTAAAGTAGCCACATCAAAAGTCCTTATTGGTTTCTAACCTTTAAGGACTTTTTTTATGAAATAAAGCCTCCCTATATCAGCCAGTACGGTTTAAGGTTACCTAATAAATATTTTTGTATTAAGGGAAAATCTTAATCAATTCGAATATGAAAAAGTATCTGGTTTTACTATTAGTTAGTGCGGCCTTCCTTGGCTGCAACCGTGAAAAATCATCGTTCGGCGAAACTGCCGATAATACAAGTACATCGCTTGAAAGCTCTGACACCATCCTAACGGAGAAAATAGTCAAGACCGCAGATATGAGATTTAGAGTAAAGAGTGTTCAGCAGACAAAAGAAAAATTGAGTGCTGCTATAAAAGCCGAAAAAGGATCGGTAGCACAGTTCACTGTTCAAAGTAACATTCAAAAGTCGGAAAAAGTAAGATACTCTGCTGATTCGCTTGTTGAACTCACATCTTACCGAACAGAAGGGTCGATAACCGCCAGAGTTCCATCTGATAAAATAGATGAGTTCACTAACAAAGTGGCGAAAATGGCAGTCTTTATTGACCAGCAATCCATGACAATGGATGACCAAAGTATGGCGTATCTTGATAACAAATTAAAGAATGATAACAGAGTAGAAGCCGTCGAGCAGCTAAATAAGCATGCTAACAAAAAGAGTAACAATGTAGAGACCGCCCTCTACTTGAAAGATAGTTATGTCGATAAGAAGATCCAGAATATGCTAATTGACTCTCAGGTAAGCTACAGCACAATTATTCTAAGCTTTTATCAAGATAATACCTTACAGAAATTGGTAGTAGAGAATGACAGGCTTGAAGATTTCCGACCTGACTTTTTCAATAGACTTTGGTTAAACCTGCAAAATGGATGGATGATATTTATGGAATTGATATTGGCAGTTGCAAATCTATGGATGCTCGTAGTACTATTCGCACTTGGTTACTTTACCTATAAGTATTACCAAAGAAACAAGTCCTTGCAGCAAAAGGCTATTTAACGCGTTTCTTGTTGTCTTTAGCAAACGCTTCCCAACCAGAATACGACTTGCCGGTGCCTGATGTTGATACTCTTTGAAAAGAGTGACAAACGGCGACGGCAAGTCCATCTGTCGCGTCTAGAAACTCAGGTGTCTCTTTAAAATTCAGTAAACGCTGCAGCATGGCTGCTACTTGTTCTTTACTTGTATTTCCGTTACCTGTTATTGATTGCTTAATTTTTCGCGGAGCATATTCTGCAATCGGAATATTCCTTGAGAGCGCAGCCGCCATCGCTATGCCTTGCGCTCTGCCAAGCTTCAACATTACTTGAATATTCTTCCCATAAAAAGGTGCTTCTAAGGCAAGGACGTCAGGTTTAAATTCGTCAAGCAGTACGATCGTCTTTTCAAATATGCGCTGTAGTTTTAAGAAATGATCATCAAGGTGATCCATACGTACAATGCCCATCGTAATCAATTCTATTTTGCTACCCCGCTCTAGCACAACCCCGTAACCCATTATAGACGTACCAGGATCGATACCCATAATCACCCGCTCTTTTTTTTCGATCAACATTACCACAATATTAAGCATATTTGCAGATAGTAAACCGAACAAAGTGACCACCAAGTACAAAAAGATTTTCTCCGTTCTTATTAAATCCGGCATCGTGTCATTTGCGTTTTGGTTTATTTATAATAAGCTTACAACCAACCAGAATCTTCGGTTATTCGGAAATCTGCTAAGCGATATTCCCCAATTAGAAATCATTGTTGTTTTGGGTGTGGTAGTCACCTTAATGTTTGTGAATTGGGGGTTAGAAGCGTTGAAATGGAAGAGTTTAATTTCCAGTGTAGAACGTATATCGGTATGGAGAGCGATAGAATCGGTGTTCTGTGGACTAACATGGGCAGTGTTTACACCAAATAGACTGGGAGAATATGGCGGCAGAGTTTTCTTCTTGTCACCTAAGCGAAGAATAGTTGGCGTTGTAGCTATGGCAGTTGGAAATATAGGTCAGATGGTGTTGACCAATGTCTTTGGAGCAATTGCACTCTGCTTTTACATCTACCGTTTCGCCGATCTTGATTACAGGCTGTTTTATGCGTTATTGGTGCTCTCAATAATGTTTTGCGCTTTTTTCATCATCTTCTATTTTAACATAAAGTGGTTAAATGGGTTACTGCTCTCTATGAGGATCACACGGAAGTATAAGAAATTTTATAGCATCCTTGGAAGATATCAGAAAATTGAATTGCTCAAAATACTGCTTTTTTGCCTGGCGAGATACGCCGTATTCAGTAGCCAGTATTTCATCTTATTTTACTGGCTTATTCCTCAGATTCATTATCTGGACATACTAATGATGGTCAGTATTCTCTTTTTTGTCCAGTCTACTTTGCCTTCTTTGGACCTGTTCGATATTGGGGTCAGAAGCGTTACAGCCTCCTATTTCTTTAGCTCAGTTACTGATCAGGATGTGGCCGTCATTGCATGTACAGCAAGCATTTGGCTGATAAATATTATAATTCCTGCTATCTTAGGCGCATTCTTTGTGATTAAACTCAACTTTTTTGGAAATACTCAGCGCAATTAGCTTTTTCTCCTATCTGCTTACCTTGATATATGTGTTAATCGTCTGCTCTTTTATCAGAGGATGGAGCCGGTTGGCAGATTTTGTTAAACCTACCGAACACGTAGGATCGACTATAGTCTCGATCATTGTAGCCGCAAGAAACGAGGAAGAGATTATCTCCAACACCATTGAAGATCTGCTTTGTCAAAGCTACCCAGGACGTTTGACTGAAATCATTATTATTGATGACCATTCAACGGATAATACCGCTAAAATAATATCTTCCTATGCCGCACAGGGCGTCACGTTGATTTCCCTAAATGAATCCAATGCTTTAAACTCTTATAAAAAGAAAGCCATTCAAACCGCGATTGGGCAGTGCAAAGGCGACTTGATTGTTACTACAGATGCCGATTGTAGAATGGGTAAGGACTGGCTGGTTACTATTGTAGCTTATTACGAGCAAAACGACTTCAAGATGATCTCGTCGCCAGTAGCCTATTTTCAAGAGAAAAGCTTTTTTGAGCGGGCTCAGTCACTCGAGTTTCTTTATCTGATCGGACTTGGAGCCTCAACTATAGGCAACGACCAACCATCGACATGTAACGGAGCAAACCTTGCTTATGAAAAAAAAGCTTTTTATGAGGTCGGTGGTTTCACTGGTATCGATGATCTTGCCTCCGGCGATGATGAGTTGCTGTTGCACAAAATGGCTGCGCGCTATGGCAACAAGATTGGTTTTCTGAAAAGCAAAGTAGCAATAGTATATACTCATGCTAAATCTACCCTGGGTGAATTTATACAACAGCGGAAAAGATGGGCTTCTAAAAGTACTAGATACAAAAACAAGGGCATCATCGTTCTTGGTGTAACGGTATGGGTTTTTAACGTCAGTATCATCCTGAATTTGCTGGCAGGCATTTTTATCTTTGAGCTTTTCAAAGTAGCGGTTATACAGCTTCTCATCAAGATAGTATTCGAGTTTCTATTTTTACTTGGTGTAACAAAGTTTGCTGGCCGACAAAAACTTTTGGCACTGCTTCCAATTCTAAACATCATGCATATCCTGTATATTGTTTATATTGGCATTGCTGGTAATTCAGGTAAATACAACTGGAAAGGTAGGATGGTAAGGTAATGAGTCAAGATAACAGCCCCTCGCAAAAGATATGGAAACGTTTTAAAAAAGACAAGTTCGCTCTGGCCGGTCTTACTTTCATATTAATTCTGATCCTGATGGGTATTCTGGGCTATCTAATCACACCGGACAAGACCCCCCAGGCAAACACCATGCATTTACAATTGAGTAACAGAAAGCCAGGTCGCAGCTTTCAATTCCTTATCGTTAGCAGGAATCAAAGCATCAGAGAAGTTAATATTTTAGAGAAGATGCTTTATGGTCAGGAGCTCAACTATAAAAGTATTCCTGTTACTTCTGTCAGGAAACAAGGCAGCTATATTTATGCAAGGGAATATATCGGAGACGATGAACAGGCGGAAGAGAAGGCTTATCCATTGGTCTCCGGGGAATACCTTTACCAGCAAAAATTCCTGTTAGGCACAGATATCTATGGTCGTGATTTGCTTAGCCGGCTTATTCTAGGAATTAGAGTATCGCTTTCTGTAGGCTTGATGGCGGTGCTGATCTCCTTATTTATTGGCGTTGGACTGGGCGCGATTGCGGGTTACTTTGGGGGCAAAGTTGATGCGTCTATCAGCTGGCTGATGAATGTAATCTGGTCTTTGCCTTCCTTACTGCTCGTCATTGCAATTTCATTTGCTTTAGGGAAGGGATTTTGGCAGATCTTTATTGCGGTGGGACTATCTACCTGGGTTGATGTAGCCAGGCTTGTTAGAGGTCAGGTAATGTCTCTTAAGGAGGTAGAGTTTATAGAAGCATCTAAAGCCCTTGGTTTTTCCACAACAAGGATCATCATCAAGCATATTCTGCCTAACATTGCGGGACCGATACTGGTGGTTGCCTCTGCCAATTTCGCTGCTGCTATTTTACTGGAGACTGGACTCAGCTTTTTGGGTTTTGGAGCACAACCGCCTATGCCAAGCTGGGGAACTATGATCAAAGAGCATTACGGCTACATCATAATGGATGCCGCATACCTTGCTATACTTCCAGGAACGGCGATTATGCTTACAGTTTATGCATTCAACCTGCTTGCAATAGGATTGAGAGACGCTTTCGATGTAAAATCTCAAAATATTTCGGTTTAGACGAATATTACTAACTTTGTGCTATGTTGTTGAATTGCTATCAGGAAGATTTGTTGGAGGCGGGATGTGATGAAGCAGGAAGGGGTTGCCTCGCCGGACCTGTTTTCGCAGCGGCGGTGATTTTGCCAAAAGGTTTCGATCCCGGTGAGCTCAACGATTCAAAAAAACTTACGCACCAGCAACGCTGTGCGCTTAGGCTGATCATAGAAAAGGAAGCAATTGCCTGGGCAGTTGCAGCGGTTGATAATATCGAGATTGACAAGATCAATATTTTAAACGCATCTTTTCTCGCTATGCACCGTGCCGTAGAGAAGCTGGCCATTCAGCCTAAACACTTAAGCATCGACGGAAACAGATTCCATGCTTATCCAAATATTTCTCATACCTGCATAATTAAAGGGGATGGCAAATACTTAAACATCGCTGCAGCATCTATTTTAGCGAAGACCCACCGTGATCAGTACATGGCGGATATTTCTTTGCAGTACCCTCACTATCAATGGCATCAAAACAAAGGGTATCCGACAATTATTCATAGAACAGCCGCCCTGGAACACGGGCTATCACCATATCACCGTAAAACTTTCACAATTTCAGATCCCCAACTAGAACTCTTTTTAGAAAGCGAAGGATAATTAGTATTTTCACTCTAAGTGAAGACGCTTATTCTTACAAATAGAGTCCCTTTTCCACCTAATAGTGGGTATCCGATAGTTGTTTACAATACTATCAAAGGATTATTGCGTCTTGATGTTGAAGTCACTTTATTCAGTATTAATCCCCTCAAGAACAAAGTAGATGTAGAGGATATTTACGACCCGGTATTCGAAAACATCAAGTTTCACTCCTTCAGTCTGGATACAGATGTAAACATTTGGGGCGCGCTATTCAATATCTTTTCCAATCAGTCCTACAATGTCTCCCGTTATTTTGATGAAGAAGCAGGAAAGCTCCTGGAAGATATTTTAAGAGAAAACGTCTTTGATATTGTGCAATTCGAAGGTCTTTTCGTGGTCCCTTATCTTGACATTGTCAAAGGAAATAGCGCTGCGAAGATTATCTACAGGGCACATAACATTGAGTTTGACGTGTGGGAGCGGGTAGCCATGATTGAGCGGTTTACCCCGAGACGCAAATACCTTCAGTTCCTTGCGAGACGGCTAAAGGTTTACGAAACGGAGCAGATCAATCGTTTCCATCATGTTTTTGCAATCAGTGAACAGGACAGACAAAGCATTCTTCGTTTCGGGTGTGCGGTAGGCATCGAAGTGTTTCCTGTTGCACTTGACTTCGACAGGTACATTATCGGTGAAAGTAAAAACACTTTTCCAACGCTTTTTCATTTGGGCGCGATGGATTGGCGACCAAATAAAGAGGGCTTGGAGTGGTTTCTTGATGAGATATGGCCCGACATTGAACCGCTAAATAGCGAGTTAAGGTTTTATATTGCCGGGAAAAATATGCAGCGTGAATTCTTTAATTATGATTCTGAAAATATTGTAGTGGAAGGAGAGGTCTTTGACGCGGTAGAATTTATAAATTCCAAAGACATCATGATTGTTCCTATGCTTTCAGGAAGTGGAATGAGGGTAAAAATCATTGAGGGTATGGCGATGAAAAAGTGTATTATCGCTACCAGTATGGCCGCAGAAGGGATAAAGTGTAACCCTGGCAAGGATATCCTGATCGCAAATACAGCTGATGAATTTTACAGGTCTATACTCCAGTGCCTTACGAATCCAAATAAGTGGCGTGAGATTGGTGAAAATGCTAGAAAAACTGTTGAACGCGACCATGATATTTCGAAGATTTCTCAAAAGATGCTGAATATCTATCAAAAACTGATAAGTGCTTAAATTTTCATTAATTTCGCCCAAGTTTTACAGATACTTCATATGAACACTACCGCACTTACAGACAAACACATATCACTTGGCGCTAAAATGGTGCCCTTCGCAGGTTATAACATGCCCGTTCAATATGAAGGGATTAATGTTGAACACAATGCGGTTAGAACAGGTGTGGGTGTATTTGACGTAAGTCACATGGGTGAGTTCATTTTAAAAGGTGAGCATGCATTGGATCTTATTCAGCGTGTCACAAGCAATGATGCTTCCAAGCTCTATAATGGTAAAGTACAGTACTCTTGCCTTCCTAATGAAGATGGTGGTATAGTAGATGACCTTCTGGTCTATCAAATTGATGAGAAAACTTATATGTTGGTTGTGAATGCTTCCAATATTGAGAAGGACTGGAATTGGATCCAAAAATACAACACAAAAAATGTTGAGATGCACAACATCTCAGATAAAACCTCACTCCTTGCTATACAAGGTCCTAAGGCCGCAGAAGCTTTGCAAGCGCTCACCGATGTCGACTTAGCTTCCATGGAGTATTACAGTTTTGTAAAAGGCACTTTTGCAGGTGTGAATAATGTGGTTATATCCGCAACCGGCTATACAGGGGCAGGAGGATTTGAGATCTATTTTGACAATGAGCATGCCTTTAAAATCTGGGATGCTATTTTCGAATCAGGAGCTTCACTGGCGATCAAACCAATTGGTTTGGCTGCAAGGGACACTTTGCGTTTGGAAATGGGTTTCTGCTTGTATGGCAATGATATTGATGACACTACTTCGCCTATTGAAGCCGGACTGGGTTGGATCACTAAGTTCACAAAGACGTTTACCAATTCTGAAGCACTGCTTGCGCAAAAAGAGGCAGGCATCAAACGCAGGCTTGTCGGGTTAGAGATGATTGACAGGGGTATTCCACGTCATGATTATGATATTGCTGATGCAGATGGAAATATCATTGGTAAGATTACTTCAGGCACTCAGGCTCCTTCATTGCAGAAAGCGATAGGCATGGGTTATGTGAATAAAGGCTTTGATAAAGAAGGTACAGAGGTTTTTATTGTGATCAGAAATGCCAACATCAGAGCCAAAGTAGTAAAGTTTCCTTTTTATAAATAGGCCATCGCTATATGGAAAAACGTCTGGAGGTTTGCCTCACTCCCGCTTTACTAGATCTCTATTCAATTGAAGATAGCATAGTCGTTGTTATTGATATATTAAGAGCAACTTCATCAATAGTCTACGGGATCGATAATGGCGCCACTGCGATTATTCCTGTTGCACAAGTTGAAGATTGTCTAGCGTATGCAGACCAGGGATTTCTGTTAGCTGCAGAGCGCAACGGAGAAGTGGTACAAGGGTATGACTTCGGAAACTCCCCCTTTTCTTACGCCAAAGATAAGGTCGCAGGAAAAACAATTGTATTGACCACAACGAACGGTACTAAAGCTTTACATCTCGCCAGGGAACGTGCCCATCAGGTTGTAATTGGCTCCTTTCTAAATCTCGAAGCACTATGTTCCTGGATCAAGTTGCAGAATAAAAGCGTTTTACTCTTATGCGCAGGGTGGAAAGATAATTTCAATTTAGAAGATACTTTGTTTGCTGGTGCTGTCATATCAGAGCTTAAACAACACTTCAATCATTTTGATGATGCAAGCGTTGCCGCAGAAGACTTATACCAGCTTGCTAAACCAGACTTAAGGGCTTACATCAATAAATCATCACATAGCCATAGACTTGCTGCGCTAAATATTGAAGAAGATGTTAAGTTTTGCCTGCAATATAACATCTGCAAAGCCATTCCTGTATTGGACGGAACTCGGTTGGTAGCGATCAGCGCTTAGCTATGGTTTTTCAATCGGTTTTTTAGCCAGAAACTTCAGACTTTCGTTGTTCTTAATCGTCTTTAAGGTCTCTTCATAAGCAAGCCAATAAATGGTTTCCGCCTTGTTCATGTCAAACGTATTAATCTCGCCCATACCTTTTGGTTCGATCAAGACATTACAAAACGATGCTTTCTCTTCCATATCCTTGTTGATAGACATGATACTTGCGCGGGTAATCAAAGATGTAATATTGGTAATCTTATTCACAGATTTTAAATGGTTACATGACGAGCCAATAATAAAGTCGCAATCTTCCATAAGGGGCTCTACAGGGAAGTTATTTAGTATACCACCATCGACATACATCTGATCATTAATCATAATTGGCCTAAAAATCCCGGGGATACAGCTCGACGCCTGAATGGTTCTGATCAGGGGGCCTTTGTTAAAGTAAACCAATCTGCCCTCACTAAAATTGGTGGCAGCTATAGTTAATGGAATTTTTAAGCTCTCAAAGCTATCATCAGGGAGATAGTCTTTAAGTATCTCAGAGGTGTGTTCAATGTTAATCAAGCCCAGAGCACTAACTGCTGGCCTGATGAATCTTAATAGCCTTGTCTTTATAAATATATTCAGTCCCTCTTCGGGGTCAATCCCTGCAGCATAAAAGGCTCCTGCAATAGCGCCTGCACTTGTGCCACTAATATGGCTAAATTTAATGCCCGCATTGATAAAGGCTTTTAATACACCTAAATGTGCGATTCCTCTAATCCCTCCGCCTGATAAAACTATTCCAACTTTCATACTCACATCATTTTGGTTTGTACTTTGAACCGGTCAGAATAATTTGTGCATCCCTTTCGGCCATTAGCTGCTGGAGTGTAA
Organism: Pedobacter sp.; assembly: GCF_037719805.1. GTDB lineage: Bacteria > Bacteroidota > Bacteroidia > Sphingobacteriales > Sphingobacteriaceae > Pedobacter. Next base: position 846,213 of record NZ_JBBJLZ010000001.1, read on the forward strand.
CGTCCTTATTCTCTTGCATATATTTCTTAACGATCTGCCAACCCATCCATACGCCCAATTTAGGGGCAGACTGATTTTTGTCTCCAAGGCCCGGCGTAAATGGACCCTCACTTAGGTAGACCTGGATCTTCTGGTAATCTGTTTCAAATAGCAGGTCATTCTCCAGAAAGAACCCCCATATATCCGCCTCATAGGTTTTACACCATTCAATTTGTTGAGATGTGTAGCCGATCTTTAGACTGTCGGATAACTCTTCATTCAGTACCTGATCCATAAAATATAAAATCTTTCCATTGTGGATCATTTTTGAAATTAAAGTCCTGTCTTCATCACGCTCAGGAAAAAGTTCCTCACGGGCAAAGGTTTCCGTTACTCTGGTGGGCACATATTCTGGGGCGAAGCGGCGGGATAGGTAAGCAGGGACGCTCCGTATAATTCCTTTATAGAATGGACTGTTCTTGCCCATAAACATGTCTAAGCCGATACCCAAATATTGATCCCCAATTGGCGTTTGTACTGCAAAGCCAGAAACAAAGGAGATAAATCTAGGGGTTTTGCTTTTAGGATAATAGTATTTGATGTACTTGAAAACCTGTGTTAAATCGCCCTCAATATTTGCAATATTAGCAAATGCGCCTTCTGCTTCTTTGTTCAGATCACTGTAAGCCTTGTCATTATAAAGCGTAGATAAGATCTGCGGACCACTGTAATTGCCATCACCGACGATTCTTTCCACATAGTCTCTATAAAATATGCCGTATTTTTTACTTAGGAAGGCGTCCGTCTGAACAATGTCTTTTCCTTTGCCTGCAAAGAGATCTTTATCGAATCTTTCTATTTTTACATTTACAGAAACTTCTCCTACATCAGGCCTGTTGTGCTGTTTACACGACATAAGTACAGATAGCATCACAAGAAGAACCAGGCGATCACCAGCGCAGCGCTTAATAGCTTTTAAAATAAAAAATAGATAGCTTTGGCGGTGTATGGGTTTGTACGTCATTACTAACAAATATAATTATGAAAAGAACATTTATTGGGTTAATGCTTTTGTTTTTTACGGGTACAGTCTTTGCTCAGGACCCCTCTTCTCCATACTATGGCTTTAGATTGGGGCTTACAGCGCATCCAACTATTGGCTGGGTAAAGCCAGACATTGGTAAAAGCAATGGTGTTTCACTTGGGTTCTCCTACGGAATCATTGGCGATTTCAACTTTACTCAAAATTATAGCTTCGCTACAGGCCTTACCATAACAACTGTAAATGGTAAAAGCACAGAGGTTGTTGTCATTAATAACGATCCAGGACCAGACTCCCAAGCAGAATATGGGCTGAAGTATAAGATCCAATATGTAGAGCTTCCACTTACGTTAAAATTGAAGACAGTAAAAATTAACGAAGTGAGGTACTACGGCCAGTTCGGATTGTCTAATGGGATTTTAATAGGTGCTAAGCAAGATGCTGACATGACTAACGGAACCTCAATGAAAGACATCAATATAAAAGACGACATCAAATTTTACCGTGCCGGGTTGATCATAGGGGCGGGAGCAGAATTTGAAGTTTCAGGTAACACAAGCCTTACTACAGGCATAACCTTCAATAACGGATTTACCGACATCACAAGTTCGAAAAGTTCGACCGTGAGAAACCATTATATAGGCATTAATCTTGGCGTGTTTTTTTAAGAAAGTTTTATGAAGATAGCACTGGCGCAACTGAACTACCATATTGGAAACTTTGAAGCCAATACAAAGAAAATAATAGATCACATACAACTGGCTAAAAGTAAGGGGGCTGATCTTGTTGTTTTTGCAGAACTTGCTGTCTGCGGCTACCCGCCAAGAGACTTTCTGGAGTTTGACGAGTTTATTGAACTGTGTCACAGTTCTGCATTAGAGATTGCCGAGCACTGTCACGGAATTGCTTGTATCATTGGTCTTCCTATCAAAAATGATCAGATCGCAGGGAAAGATCTTTATAATGCTGCTTACTTCATCGAAGAGGGAGAAATAAAAGCGACTGTAAAAAAGGCGCTATTACCTAACTATGATGTCTTCGATGAATACAGATATTTTGAACCAGGAGTAGAGTTTGATTGCATTCACTTTAAAGGCAAAAAGATTGCCTTAACCATTTGCGAAGACCTTTGGAACATCAATGACAATCCATTATATGTTTCAAATCCGATGGACCAATTGATTGTTCAACAGCCAGATCTGATGATTAATATTGCGGCCTCACCTTTCTCTTATTTTCATGATGACAGAAGGATGGTTGTGTTAGCGAACAACGCTAAAGCGTATAATCTGCCTTTGTTGTATGTTAATCAGGTAGGAGCTCAAACGGAAATTGTATTCGACGGTGGTTCCCTGGTATTCGATAGGTCAGGAAACCTTTTGGACGAGATGGCATATTTCAAGGAAGACCTTCGTTTGTATGAACTTGAGGGTACTGATATTATCGGTTTTACCCCAAGACAACACACGCCGCCAGCAGATATTGAACAAATCTACAGTGCTTTGATCTTAGGTATTCGCGATTATTTTGTTAAATCAGGTTTCAGTAAAGCAGTGCTTGGGCTATCAGGTGGAATAGATTCTGCTATTGTCTGTGCGCTTGCATGTAGAGCACTTGGTCCTGAAAATGTGATGGCTGTGCTGATGCCCTCGAAATATTCTTCGGACCACTCTATTCAGGATGCAATGAATCTGGTAAATAACTTTGGATGTATGCACGAGGTTATTGCGATTAAAGAAACCGCGGATGCTTTTGAACATGTGCTGAAACCAGCATTTAAAGATCTGCCTCAAAACCTTGCGGAAGAGAATATTCAAGCCAGGTGCCGTGGCATCATCCTTATGGCGATGTCAAACAAGTTCGGTTACATACTTCTCAATACTTCTAACAAAAGTGAATGTGCCGTAGGTTACGGTACTCTGTACGGCGACATGTGTGGAGCAATTGGCGTGATCGGCGATCTATATAAAACACAAGCATTTGAACTTGCAAGGTTTATCAACAAGGATAGCGAGATGATTCCTTTAAATTCTATTGTAAAGCCGCCTTCAGCAGAACTCCGGCCAGATCAAAAGGATTCAGATTCACTACCTGAGTACGACGTGCTGGATAAGATCTTATTTCAATATATCGAGTTGAAACAAAGCTCTTCTTCCATAATTGCTCAAGGTTATGATGAGACATTGGTAAGAAAGGTTATCAAAATGGTTAATACTGCAGAGTTCAAGCGCTACCAAACACCACCCATTTTAAGAGTGTCGCCAAAAGCGTTTGGTATGGGAAGAAGAATGCCAATTGTGGGTAAATACTTGTCTTAAGCTTTCTTTACCCAGCGTCTGTAGGGTATGATTAGTATTAATACCGCGCCTAGCAAACACAATGTTTTTGGTATGTAATCTCCATACAACACGTAAAAGCTGAGCTCGTCATTTAAGTTAATGTCGCCTTTTAAAGCCGTTTGCGTCCACCATTTACTTTGCTGCGTGATATCTCCACGTTGGTTGATAAAACAGGATATACCCGTGTTTGCAGAGCGAACAACGTATCTTCTAGTTTCGATAGCTCTGAGTTTCGCATAGATCAAGTGTTGGTCTTTCCCTGAGGTGTTGCCCCACCAGCCGTCATTTGTGATTATCGCAATAAATTGAGCACCGTTTCTAACCGCTTCTCCAATCCAACCTCCCCATAAGGACTCATAGCAGACTACCGGAACTACGCCAATGCCGCTGTATGCATAAAATACACCTGGCTTATCTTGCCATCCCCAGCCACCAACTGTTCCGCCGAAACCCTCAAAGACCGGTGCTAAGAAGGCAAGAGCCGTCGGAAAGGGCATTTTTTCAACACCGGGAACAAGCTTAGACTTATGGTAAAACTGAACATTTGCAGTATTCTCTATCTGCACTGCCGTGTTAAAGTTGTCATAGTAATCGCCGCTTCCGGTCGGTTTAGCTGATGTTGTCTCTTTGTCTCGGTAGCGTTTTACACTCTCAATGCCTGTGATTAGCGTTCCATTCTTATATTTATTCAAGAACGATTGTGCTGTAATATAAGAGGCACTACTTCTAATTTGATCTTCCTCAGTAGCTTGTGGTATGGCGGTCTCGGGCCAAAGGAAATATTCGGTGTTTGGTTGTCCTAAGGAGTCAGAAAGTTTAATTAAGGTATTCAGTTGCTCCATTGCGCTGATCCGGTCAAATTTGTCATTCGGATCAATATTCGGCTGAACAGTAACCACATTTACAGGTACTTCCTTTTCCTTGTATTGGAAATATCGCGTCATTGAATATGCCGCGGGCACTATCACTACTCCAAGCCATATCAATGCAGGCCTTGATTTACCAGGAGTTGTTTGACTGCCGTATACGGCATAAGCTTCATAAGCTAGAATATTGCTCAATAAGATCCATACAGAACCCCCATAAACGCCCGTATATTCATACCATTGTGCCAGTTGATGCATGCCTGACAAGCCGTTGCCTAGTGTCATCCAAGGGAATGAAAGATCCCAGGTTTGGTGTAAGAATTCCATAGAGATATAAAAGGCAATCAGCCCTGTATATGCGATATACTTGTTGGTAACCCTGTCCAGGCGATAATATAACCAGAAAGATCCAGTCATCAATAAGGCGCCGAGTCCGTATGGTATCAATGACACCAGGGCGGCTACCCATGGATCATTTACCTGAACTATCGCATTATAAACCCAGTAAATGCTTGCCGTGTTCCACACTAAAAACGTTAGTCCGGCAGTTAGAAAGACCCGTTTACCTTTCTTAATTGTTTTTCCTTTTTTGATCGCGTTATACGCAACTAAAAGAGGAACCAATCCAACAAGCAATAGTGGCGTCGTGTATGGAATAGGAGGCCACCCAAGCCACATTAAAAAAGCACTTAAGAGGGCAAGGAGCAATGTTTTCTTGGGGTTCATTCAGAGAGTTGTTAAAAATATCAAAGTGTATCAAGAATATTCGCCTTCTTGGCGTCATACTCTTCCTGAGTTATCAGTTGCTTATCAAACAAAGTCTTAAGTTTTCGTAATTTGAGCGTAGCTTCATCTTCCGGTTCTTCAACTGCAGGCGCAGGAGAGGGCGTAGGAGCTGCAACGATTTCTGGAGGAGTATAAAAGGAAACACTTTCTTCCACCACTTCCAGTTTCTCTTCCCGTTCCGTCTGTTTCTGTTGTTCTTTAAAACTCTCCAACTGTTCGTTCGCAATTTGATACAGTTTGCGTGCCTGTACTTTCGGTATATATTCAGTAGCAATATTCTCTCCTTGCTGCGGGACACAAATGAACTTCGATCCGAATAATTCCTCTTTAAACGACACTTCTTTGATGCTTTTCCAGGATATATCTTTGAAGTTCATCGTAATGCCAAAGTTGCCAGGTTCGCAATAGAATATTCGTCTATTGCTAACAGCTATACAATCTGGTAACAAATTGACTGCTGGTTTCTTTTGAACTGCAATATAGATAAGCTCCTCATTGCTGCCCAGCATGTCATTCAGCTTACCTAGCACGCGCTCAACTGCTTTCGGATCTTGTTCGTCGCTTAAAAATTTATCAATAAATGTCATCGTCTTGTTCTTTATCAAAGTTCTTTTTGCTTGCCTTTTTAGGCTCGCATCCGGCAATACAAATTACAAATTCTCCCTTTAGTATATTATTCTCATAATATAATTTGATCTCTTCTAACGTTCCTCTTACTGTCTCCTCATAAAGTTTAGTGAGCTCCCTACTTACCGAAGCCTGCCTGTCGGCACCCAGATACTGTCCAAATTCTTCAAGGGTTTTTAACAATCGATGGGGACTCTCGTAAAGGACCATTGTTCTCTCCTCCTCGGCTAGTTTTTTAAAACGCGTCTGTCTCCCTTTTTTAACTGGTAGAAAGCCTTCAAAGACAAAAGAATCTGCAGGCAACCCAGAATTTACTAATGCAGGTACAAATGCGGTAGCGCCGGGTAAGCATTCCACTTCCAACTCATTTTTAATGGCTTCTCTAACTAAAAAGAACCCAGGATCTGATATTGCAGGTGTTCCCGCGTCAGAAATTAGCGCAACGTTTTTACCTTCTTTTAAAAATTTAATGATCTCTGATGTGGCTTGATGCTCGTTGTGCTGATGATGGGAATATGCCTTTTTATCGATTCCAAAATGCTTCAACATTGGCGCACTGGTACGGGTGTCTTCTGCAAGAATAATGTCCGCTTCCTTTAAGATTCTTATCGCCCTGAAGGTCATATCTTCGAGGTTTCCAATAGGGGTGGGGACAAGAAATAATTTACCAATCACAGTTATGTTATTATCTTTGGTTCAAAATATAAAATAATGTTGCAAGTTAACTATATCCGCGAAAATAGAGAGAAAGTTTTAGAACGATTGAGCGTCCGGAATTTCAAACAACCTGAACTAATTGATGAAATTATAAACGTTGATGAAGAACGCAGACAACTTCAAACTTCGCTGGATAATCTTTCCGCCGCGGCGAACTCCAGTGCTAAACAGATCGGTGAGTTGATGCGCAACGGTAAAAAAGAAGAGGCTGAGGCACTTAAAGGACAAACCGGCGCGAATAAAGAGCAACATAAAACACTGTCAGACCAGCTTACTGCTGCTGAATTGAAGCTCCAAAATCTGATCGTGCAGTTGCCTAACCTTCCTCACCACCTTGTAAAACCTGGAACCACTGCAGAAGACAACGAAACAATATATGTGCACGGTGAGCCTGCAGTTCTTCCAGAAAATGCACTACCGCACTGGGAACTGACAGCTAAGTATGATATCATCGATTTTGAACTAGGAACCAAGATTACAGGTGCAGGTTTCCCTGTCTACAAAGGCAAAGGGGCAAAATTACAACGTGCGCTGATCAACTTCTTTCTAGACCGTGCAACAGAAAAAGGCTATAAAGAAATGCAGGTGCCGCTTTTGGTCAATGAAGCTTCGGGTTTCGGAACGGGTCAACTTCCCGATAAGGAAGGACAAATGTACCACTCAGGGATAGACAATCTTTACCTTATTCCTACCGCAGAGGTCCCGGTTACCAATCTCTACAGAGACGTAATTCTTAAGGAAGAAGATCTTCCCATTAAGAATACTGCATATACACCATGCTTCCGTCGTGAAGCTGGCTCTTACGGAGCGCATGTGAGAGGATTAAACAGACTACATCAATTTGATAAAGTGGAGATTGTACAAGTAGTACACCCGGAAACTTCTTACGACGTTTTAGAGGAGATGAGTGCTTATGTACAATCGATCTTACAGGAACTTGGCTTGCACTACCGCGTACTTCGTCTTTGCGGAGGTGATACCGGTTTTGCAGCTGCAATGACTTATGACATGGAGGTCTGGAGTGCTGCACAACAAAGATGGTTAGAGGTATCATCTGTTTCAAACTTTGAAACCTATCAAACCAACCGCCTTAAGCTTAGGTTTAAGGGAGCAAGCGGTAAAACGCAGCTGGCGCATACTTTAAACGGAAGCGCCCTGGCCTTGCCGCGTATAGTAGCGTCTATCCTGGAGAACAATCAAACAGAGAAGGGGATCAGAATCCCAGAAGTGCTTGTGAAGTACACAGGCTTCGAGTACATCAACTAACCTAGGCAAAAAATATACTGCCTTCACCGGTTTTCAAACTGTATTAAATAAAAAAAGCTTCCATCAAGGAAGCTTTTTTTATACTGGAGTGGATATAGAAATATTCTATAAAATTAAGATCAACAAAAGGATGATGATAATGATCGCACCAACTGAAAGATAAACACCTCCGCCTACAGCACGAGCTTGTTTTTTCAATTCTTTCAATTCACCTTTCAATTCCTTTTTCTCAACTTTAGTTAAGTTAGACTTATCCATAGCCTTGATTTCTTCAACACGATTAGTAATTCGTTGAAGTTGAACTTGCTGCTCAGCAGTCATTTCTTTTTTGTCTTTGTTGTCGGCAGCTGAAACTGTGTTTGCACTGATGGCTAGTGTGAAAACCAGCACTAAAGAGTAAATTAGTTTTTTCATAATGTTTGAGGTTTTTGGTGATATGTTAGCTAATAGCAAAAAGCCTACCAAAGTATTTAGTAGGCTTTAAACGATGTTTGAACATAAACTTGAATGCTTAAATGAGCACTACTTGATCTCAAATACAGTATTCATTGTATAGTTAAGCTTAATTTTCTTGAAGTCTATATCTGCAGCTGCAGCTTCCGCATTTACATCAGCCATTGCACTTTTCATCATCATGTTGGTGCGATAGATTGGTTGAGGATACTGCTCATTGTTTACTTCCTGAATATCAATTACACTTCCAAGCTTATCGCCCAGTGCTTCAACTAAATAAGATGCTTTGATTTTGGCGGCCTGCAATGCTTTTACTTTTAAATCTTTTTTTAACGCTTCGATTTTTGAGTAATCATAACTCTCAATGTTCGTGTAAGCAATGCCTTTGGCATCTACAGCGCCGATAATATCATTCCATTTGTTGAGGTCAGTAACTTTCAAACGATACTGTTTGCTAGCTAAGAAGTCAGGGTTCTTTTTTTTCTCAGTTGCATAATTATAGCTTGACAAGTTGTTAATGGTCAAATTATCTTTATCTAGTCCTGCTTTTTGTACAGCGGTAAACAACTGATTTTCTAAGGTAGTGATGTCTACCTTTTTCTTATTACTATTGTCTTTGAAGTATTCCTTTAAAGATATGCTTAGGTAAATGATGTCTGGCGTAACCTCCATCTCCGAAGAACCACTTACACTAATTTTCTTTCTTAAATCAACTTGTTGTGCACTTGCGCTTAAACTAAGTACAGCGGCAAAGGCGATGGCTAATAACTTTTTCATAATATTTAATTTCATTTGTGTTTGATAGATAGATGTAGTTTTTCTATCAATTCCACACAGGATGTTGAAGAATGGAGAGACTATTCTTCAACCACCTCATTATTAGGGCCTATTTCTTCATGAAGTTCTTCCTTGAAGTAGGTTTTTTGAAAGATAAGAATGATGATCACTCCCACAGATATAGCAGCATCGGCAATGTTGAATACCGGCCTGAAGAAGATAAATTCTTCTCCTGCCCAGATTGGAAACCACGTAGGAAAGTGCCCCTCCAGAATAGGGAAATAGAACATGTCCACCACCCGGCCATGGAATAATTCTGCATATCCGTAGATCTTACCATAGAATACCGAGTCAATAATATTCCCGAGCGCCCCTGCAAATATGAGTGCTACATTAAGGATCAATCCTCTATGATACTTCTTCTGAATCAGGTAATGTAGGCCATAACCGATACCAGCAACCGCAAATATTCTAAATAACGATAATGCAAGCTTCCCAAATTCACCGCCAAATTCAAGCCCGAAAGCCATCCCGTTATTCTCCGTAAAGTGGATAATACACCAATTGCCAATAATTTTAAACTCCTGGCCTATGTACATATTCGTCTTAATCCAGGTTTTTAAAACCTGGTCAGCCAATAGCACGAGAAAAATAATAAGTAAAGGTTTAGTATATCCTTTCATTACGACTGCTTCAGTTTAGCTTCCATACTTAAAGTAGCATGAGGAACCGCACGTAAACGTTCTTTTTGAATCAGTTTACCCGTTTCTCTACAGATGCCATAAGTTTTGTTCTCAATACGAACCAATGCTGCCTCTAAGCTTTCGATAAACTTCTTTTGACGCGCTGCCAACTGGTTTAGCTGCTCCTTCTCTAAAGTTGCAGAACCATCTTCAAGCGTTTTGTATGTGCCTGAAGTGTCTTCAGTACCATTTGAATTTGGGCTACTTAAAGAGCCTGTTAAATCAAGAAATTCCTCTCTTGCCATGCGTAATTTACCCTGAATCAGCTCTCTAAACTCTTGTAATTCGCTATCAGAATACCTTGTTTTTGTCGGTTTTTCCATAATTATTTATTGTTTTGTAACCGAAATCTGTAGCTCAACGTCATCGATTACTATTTTGTTTGCACTGTTTATATCATCCACTAATAGGAGGTCGTTTGCCAGGATTTCGGAACAAATGTAGTTCTTATTTATTCCTACTGCATTAGTGATTAGATTATGGTTTTGTAACCTGACGTTAATTCTATCCGTCACTTCAAAATTCAACTCCTTACGCAAATTTTGTATTCTGTTGATCAGCTCACGGGATAAACCTTCCTGTTTCAGCTCTTCAGTAATGGTCACGTCAAGGGCCACAGTCAGATTTCCCATATTAGTTACCTGCCAGCCAGGAATATCCTCTGCCATAATCTCCACATCAGATAGGTCGATTTCGTAAGAAGTACCAGGAATGCTGTATTTTCCATCTGCTTCGAACTGCGCCAACTGTTCCTGATCCAGTTTTGTAATCACCTCAGCAACCAGCTTCATGTCTTTACCAACCTTAGGCCCCAGCGCCTTGAAATTAGGTTTAATTTTTTTAGTGATGAACCCTGCAGTGTCAGTGATATACTGTATTTCTTTAATATTGGTTTCCGATAAAATCAATTCCTTAACCAATTCAACACGGGAAGCGAACTTATTGTCCAATACCGGTATGAGGATTTTAGCTAAAGGCTGACGGACATTAATGCTCATCTTTTTACGTAGCGACAATACCATAGAAGAAATGTCTTGCGCCAGGTGCATGCGCTCATTCAGTTCTGTGTCAATTAAGGAAGTGTCAGCCTCGTTCCAGATTGATAAGTGAACGGACTGTACCTCATTACGTTCATCACCTGCAGTCAGGTTTAGAAAGAGCCAGTCGGAGAAGAAAGGAGCAATAGGAGACATTAACTGCGAAACCGTCATTAAACAGCTGTACAAGGTTTCATATGCAGCCTTTTTATCAGCTGTCATCTCGCCTTTCCAGAAACGGCGACGGGATAATCTGATGTACCAATTACTCAGGTGCTCATCTACAAAGGTTTGAATAGCTCTGGCTGCCTTTGTTGGCTCATAAGTATTATAGCTTTCGTCTACTTCTGCGGTTAGTGTTTGCAATAACGAAAGAATCCAGCGGTCCAGCTCAGAGCGTTCTGAAACTGGTGTCTGGTTATTTACATCAATTTCGAATTTATCGATATTTGCATATAATGCAAAGAACGCATAGGTGTTGTAAAGCGTACCGAAAAACTTACGGCGTACCTCATCCAAACCTTCCATGCTAAACTTAAGGTTATCCCATGGTGAAGCATTGCTGATCATATACCAGCGGGTGGCATCAGCGCTGTAAGTGTCAATGGTCGAAAATGGATCGATTCCGTTGCCAAGACGTTTAGACATCTTATTACCGTTTTTATCCAGCACCAATCCGTTTGAAACTACATTTTTGAAAGCTACCCCGCCATTGTTAATCCTCTCATTGATTGCTTTTATCTCGTCACTGCTTTCACTTAACATCACTGCAATAGCATGTAGGGTGAAGAACCAACCACGAGTCTGATCGACCCCTTCGGCAATGAAATCTGCCGGATAAGCGTTCTCAAATTCTTCTTTATTCTCGAAAGGAAAGTGCCACTGGGCATATGGCATCGCACCGCTATCGAACCATACATCGATCAGATCTAATTCACGGACCATTTTTTCGCCCTTAGGCGAAACAAGGATCACATCATCCACGAAGGGACGGTGCATGTCTGTTAATTCGAAAGAAGCTTCCATAAAACCAGCTTCAACAGATTTGGCGATCTCAGCATTTAGCTCAGCAATAGAACCAATACATTTCTCTTCAAGGCCATCTGCGGTACGCCAGATTGGTAAGGGTGTACCCCAATAACGCGAACGGGATAAGTTCCAGTCTACCAGGTTTTCAAGCCAGTTGCCAAATCTACCTGTTCCCGTAGCTTCAGGCTTCCAGTTTATCGTTTTGTTTAAAGCCACCATTTTCTCTTTTACAGAAGTAGTTTTTATAAACCAACTGTCAAGTGGATAGTAAAGGATCGGCTTGTCTGTTCTCCAGCAATGCGGATAACTGTGCTCATATTTCTTAACGTCAAATGCCTTGTTGTCTTCTTTAAGCTTTATTGCTAACAAGACATCAGTAGATCTAAAATCTGGCGATTTGCGTTCTTCGTCACTATAATATTCTTCTTTCACATAGCGGCCGGCGAAATCAGTTACCTCAGCTACAAATTTACCTTGCTTATTTACCAAAGGAAGCTCGTTTCCTTGCTCATCTTTGATCATCACCGCAGGTATTCCGCTTTCTTTTGCCACCCGGAAATCGTCTGCACCAAATACGGAAGCAATGTGAACTATGCCCGTACCATCGTCCGTAGTTACATAGTCTGCAGGAATCACACGGAATGCATTTTCATCCAGTTCCACACTGGTGACGTAGGGCATTAATTGCTCATAACGTAAGCCAACCAATTCTTTACCAGTAAACTCTGCCTTAACCGTCCATGGGATCAGTTTGTCACCTGCTTTATAATCTTCAAAAGAAGTGTCTTTCGCTTCGGCCTTGAAATGCTTGTTCAGCAGATCTTTTGCTAAAATAACATTTATAGGCTGGTAAGTATACTGGTTGAAAGTCTGCACTTGCACATAAATGATCTTTTCACCTACAGCGAGTGCACCGTTTGATGGCAAAGTCCAAGGAGTAGTGGTCCAGGCAATGATGGCTGTATCTTCTGTAGGCTCGCTAAACAGAATTTCTGCTAAAGGATGCTGTTGATCTTTCTTTAGGAAAAACTGTGCAGTGATAGATGTATCCTTTAACATTTTATAAGTACCAGGCTGGTTCAACTCATGCGAGCTTAATCCTGTGCCAGCAGCGGGTGAATACGGCTGTACCGTATATCCCTTATAAAGTAATCCTTTGTCGTAAAATGACTTTAAGATCCACCACAAACTTTCAATGTATTCGTTTTCGTAAGTGACATATGGGTTTTCTAAATCTACCCAGTAGCCCATCTTTTCGGTAAGATCATTCCATACATCAGTGTACTTCATTACCTCTTCCCGACAAGCGGTATTGTATTCTTCTACAGAGATCTTTTTACCAATATCTTCTTTAGTGATTCCTAATTTCTTTTCTACAGCAAGCTCGATGGGAAGTCCATGGGTATCCCAACCTCCTTTACGTTTTACCTGGAAGCCCTTAAGTGTCTTATACCTGCAAAAGATATCTTTAATAGCACGCCCCATTACATGGTGAATGCCAGGCATTCCATTTGCCGAAGGTGGGCCTTCATAAAAAGTGAAGGGGTTAGATTTTGGGCGACTTGAAATGCTTTTCTCAAAGATATTTTCAGACTTCCAAAACTCCAGTACCTCTTTACCTATTTTAGCTAGTTCTAACTGTTTAAATTCCCTATACATCAATTAAATATCTCCAAAAATTAAAGGATGCAAAGTTATGATATTTGATTGAGAAATTGAAGTTATGGCCTCTCTTTGGTTTGATTTTTGATCATGAGCGTAGTATAATCAAAATCTGTTGCCATGATAAAGGTATTGAAACTTCAAAAAGCTGTGATCGCATTCATATTAGGAATACTAGCACTGGTAGCTTATGGTATCATGAGCGCTAATAAGATGGAAGAAAGTTCTTATGTACTTACATTGGCGGGCCTGCTTTTTGTAGCAGGGTCATTGATGGCGATTTATCCAATTCTATTTGCCAAGAAAGATAAAAAAGGGAAAGTGGAGCTTGATCCTAAGAAACATGAGTTAATGGAAGAAGAGCCAAAAGGCGCTACTTCTTAACTGTAATCACTCGTCCCGTAACAAGTGTAAAGGTATATATCCTATATAAACCGTCGTCTTCGATTTCGATCTTTTCCACCAATCCTGTCTTGCTAAAAGTATCTGTTACCAGATTACCTTCTCTAACATCATGTAATACTTCAGACGGTGTGTCTTGATTTAGTCTAATCATTTTAGTTTTTTATTATTTGGTAGCTTGTCACTAAGTTAGGTTTTCTAGATCGTTGAATCGGCATTTAGTAGGGATTGCTTCGGCTAGGGATAAGCCAACCCCTACTCAACCCACCATTTACCTTATTTAATGGTAATAACGTTAACGAAATTATTAAAGCAACCAAGCCAAATAAGGTGAATTATGGCTTTAAAGTGGGTGTTGGAATTCAATTTAATGCTATTGAAATGAATATAGATTATCGGATACTGACGCCCTATGAATTCAAAAATAGCTTGGGCACAAATCGAGCTTCCTATAACACTTTACAACTGGGTATATCATATAGATTCAAAAAGTAGTTAGATCTTTTAATTGGAGCGAATACTTATCATATTGTTTAGCATGTTTTCAAGTGAGCCAGATGGTGTTCACAATGCCAGGCATATAGCAAAACTTTATAACTTTTTATCCAAATTCTATAAACTATTACAGCAGAACTAGCATACATTTGTATGTAGTGTTTCTCTAAAATACTTACCTTTAATATACAATGAAAAGCTTTTTATCCATACAATCCAAAGCTGCCTTTTTAACCGTTGTATTCCTGTTGAATACAATAGTAGGGTTTGCTTGTGCTATAAGTACGGATATGGGTATTAAAAATGATCATCATCGAAAGCCGGAAATTAGTGTTCATAGCCACAAACATGATAATGGCCATAAGCACGAGCATAGACAACCTGCGGCTGATCATCATGCACCAAAAAAATCAAAAGACAATTGTTGTAAGGAAGAAGTAGCAAAATTAACCAAGGCGGATAAGCTACAACAGTCTAGCTTTGACTACAGCCTGCTGTCATTGCCTTCTTTCATTTTGCCCGTTGCACTTCACAATTTTCGCAGCACGTCAGGTATAGTTTCGGTAAATATTCCCAATTCGTACTTCGCGAGGCATTGTCGGCCTCCGATTGCAGACGTTCGAATTGCGATTCAAAGTTTTCAGATTTGATTTTTAAGATTTAATTTTTTATTCCGGTAGTAAGGTCTATCCGGCCAAATTATTATACACTTTAAAATCACGATAATGAAAAAGATATTTCTATTGGTTGCCTTTCTTGCAACCGCCTTTGTGCAAACTGGCTTTGCACAACAAGACCATGCGCAAACTTCGGCGGTACTTCCTTTATATTATAACGTCAAAGATGCCTTAGTAGGCGGAAACTCGAGCCTTGCGGCTTCTAAAGCTGGCGATCTGATTAAAGTCTTGAACAGTACGGATGCTAAAGCCATGAGTGAAGGTAACCGTAACGGATTACTGGAACACGCTGCAAAAATTGCCAAAAGCAAAGACTTGAAAATTCAGAGGGAACATTTTGCGGGGCTTTCGACCAGTATGATCGCCTTAGCTAAAAATTCCAAATTATCTGCTCAGCCCGTTTATCAAATGTATTGCCCTATGAAAAAGAGCAATTGGTTAAGTAGTGAGAAGGCTGTAAAAAATCCTTACTACGGCACCGCCATGCTGACCTGCGGAAATGTAGTTGAAACTATAAAGTAATTTTGACTATTGCCCCAAGCGATCGCTTGGGGCTTTCTTACTATCTAAAAAAACACATGAAACAGGTCTATCCAAATGATATTAGCAGGATTTACACTTTGCCGGGTAATACTCATATACAGCCTGTGGATTGGTGGCTAGCCGCTCACAAAACCTTTTTCCAGTGATAAAGAACTGTACCCAGTGGATAGAAACGGTGAAAGACATACTTTCAAAAATGAAATAACAATGAAAAAGTTAATATTATACATCTTATTGATGGTTTTTTATGGGTTTGCATCAGCGCAACAATCCCGCACAACACCAGCTCAAAAAAAGCAAAATTCAGTAAGCTACACCTGCCCTATGCATCCTGAAATCCATAGCAGCAAGCAGGGAAACTGTCCAAAATGCGGGATGAAACTGGTTGCTGAAAAGCAAAGCAAGGTTAAACAGGCGAAACCATTACCGGCTAAAAAAAGCGGGACGTCAACAGTGGGCAATAGGAATATTCCTCAGCAGAAAAAGCAGACTGCTAAACCGGCACCACAAACGACCTATCCTAAGAGTAAAGGACAACTGCACCAGGGTATGGAGATGCATGACAAGGAAGTTCCTGCAAAATCTGGTGGAGCTGAAGAAATAGAAGGCATGCAAATGGAAAATGAGGCCACCATGGACAACATCAAAAAGGCAAAGGCAAATCTTGGACCTATAAAGACCATATCTGCTAGTTCTTCTCCCCGCACTGTGCGGTATGACTTATATGTTGCTGACACCACAGTAACTTTTGGGAACAAGTCTAAACGGGCCATTGCCGTAAACGGGCAGATTCCTATGCCAACACTAACTTTTACGGAAGGGGATACGGCAGAAATTTATGTTCACAATAACCTGGATGAAGAAACTTCATTGCACTGGCATGGCCTGTTCCTTCCTAATAAGATGGATGGCGTACCATTTTTAACGCAAATGCCAATTAAGCCGCACAGCACTTATGTGTACCGTTTTCCAATTGTACAGCATGGCACGCACTGGTACCATAGCCATACCGGGTTACAGGAACAAATTGGTATGTACGGTGCTTTCATCATGAATAAACGAAAAGAATGGGATATCCCTACTTTACCAGTGGTGTTAAGTGAGTGGACCAATATGAATCCCAAAGAAGTTTATCGGAGCCTGAAAAGTGCGACCGATTGGTTTGCCGTACAAAAAGGCGCTACACAAAGCTATGCCGAGGCCATCAAAAGTGGGCACTTCAAGACCAAGGTAAACAATGAGTGGAAGCGCATGAATGCAATGGATGTCAGCGACGTGTTCTATGATGCATTCTTAATTAACGGCAAAAATCAAAATGAACAGCCCCAGTTCAAAGCTGGAGATAAAGTAAGGCTGCGCATAGCCAACGGTGGTGCATCCGACTATTTCTGGCTAAAATATGCTGGCGGAAAGATTACCGTAGTTGCTACCGACGGAAATGACGTAGAACCGGTAGAAGTTGATCGGTTGATCATTGCAGTATCGGAAACATACGACGTGGTGGTAACCATACCTGAAAACAAGAGTTACGAGTTTTTAGTCACACCTGAGGACCGGACCAAGTCGGCTTCCTTGTGGTTAGGAAAAGGTGAAAAGGTTCCAGCGGCCAAGCTTCCCAAGCTCAAGTATTTTGCCGGTATGAAAATGATGAATGAAATGATGGATATGCGGGGCAATATGATTGAAATGGAGGGCATGAAGATGCAAAACCAGATCATGGATATGAATACAGTCATGTACCCTGAGATCACTGGCGAAGAGAACCCAAAGTCAGACAGCAAAAAGACAGAAGAAACAGGTATGAATATGTCGAAAGACAAAAGCATGGCTGGAACGAATATGACTGAAGACAACCCGGATCTTGTAACCTTAAATTATAATATGCTTCGGGATCCAAAAAAGACAACCTTACCGAAAGGTCCATGGAAAGAACTAAAGTTTGACCTTACCGGCAATATGAACAGGTATGTATGGACCTTAGACAATAAAACGGTTTCAGAAAGCGATAAAATCCTCATCAAAAAAGGCGAAAACGTCCGTGTTATCATGTTCAATAATAGCATGATGCGTCATCCAATGCACCTGCACGGCCATGATTTCCGGGTACTCAACCAGCAGGGTGAAAATGCACCAATGAAAAACGTCATTGACATTATGCCTATGGAGCGTGATACAATCGAATTTGCTGCCACAGAGCCCGGTGGAGACTGGTTTTTCCATTGCCACATCCTTTACCACATGATGAGTGGCATGGGTAGGGTCTTTAGTTATGAGAATTCAGCACCTAATCCTGAAATTCCAAATCCTAAGCTTGCACAAAGAAAACTGTTTGCTGACGACAGGGGATTTCATCCAATGGCTAGCATCGGACTGGAAAGCAATGGTAGCGATGGGGAGCTTATGTTCTCCAGCACCAGGTACCGCCTTTCGACCGAATGGAGGGTTGGGATTAAGTCAGCCCACGGTATCGAGAGTGAAACCTATTTTGGCCGATATATCGGTACAATGCAGTGGCTGTTTCCTTTTGTTGGATTTGATTACCACTACAATAGCATGAATGATGAGAAAGAAAACAACTTATTCGGCCAATTAAGTAACCAGAGAAATAGAAAAGAAGCTGTAATCGGAGTTCAATATACCCTTCCAATGCTGGTGACTGCTGAAGCAAGGCTAGATAGTAAAGGAAAGCTCCGTTTCCAGCTCATGCGGGAAGATGTACCTCTGACAAGTAGGCTTCGGTTAAACATTATGGGCAATACCGACAAGGAATATATGGCGGGTTTTAGATATATCGTTACTAAATACTTCTCTTTATCTACCCATTATGATAGTGATATGGGTTACGGCGGAGGAATAACATTAACTTATTAAAACAGATCATTATGAAGCATACCAACAGTAAGGCTGCCCGCAGCCTTACTGTTGGAGATCATAAAATATGGCTCTCCTGCCCCACCCGGTTTCATACTAAGAAAACGCACGCAGCTGCTCATCTGCAGCCGCACGGTTCTCCGCTCGTTTGCTCAGTTCCGCGTGTTCCAATGCTGCTTTCAATGCGTCTTTATCCAAATCATGGCAATAAGCAGGTACGCCAGGCTCTTGTCTCCAGGATTCTGAAAGGGAACCACAATCAATTGCATCAAAGCCCATGGCATCGATCAGTTGCATAACAACTTGCTTTTCGGATTCATCATCTCCTGCAATGGAAAGAGCGATCCGATTTGGGCTTCCCGCCGGAACACCCTTTTCTGCCAGGCTTGCAGCAAAGATGTTGTTGAAAGCTTTGATCACAGGATGACCAATCACGCTGGCCACCCAAGCGCTATCTGGCAGGCCTGCGACGATCTCTTCAAGTTCCCCGTCACGGCTCGGATAGTAATTACCGGTATCAACGATAATAGCCTTCGAGGCTGAAAGAACAGAGATCGGCAATTCTGGTATCGCTTTTTCGGGAATGGTAACAATAACCAGATCTTCTGCCGCCGCTGCCTGTTCGGCAGTTGCTGCGGTAGCACCTGTCTCTGCTGCAAGTTCAGTTAAAGTTTCCGGTCCTCGTGAGTTGGCGATCTTGACTTCATGCCCAAGTTTTGTCAGGTGGTGTACAAGTGCAGTACCAATATTTCCTGATCCAATAATTCCTATTTTCATATCTCTGTGAATTTGTTAAATATGCTGATGTGCAAATTAAGTCAACTCAAAAAACCGGTCATTAGTTTTGTTTAAAATAGGCTTTGCATAATAGAATACATAGTTTCATTGCCCTTAATCCTACTGTAAGCCCGGGGACTCGTTACAGAAACAAAAAGCAAAAAAGATATAAACTCCATATAAAAAGGAGGGTTGCCGTATCCTTGCTGTATGCTCGCCGTATCATTGGCGTATCCTAGGGATACAGCAACCATATGGCAAGGATAACCCAACGATACGGCAAGGATACAGCAACCCTTTCGTTTACTTGTATTTGCTATTTAGTTACTCCATTGTTTATATACGCTTAATTCGGTTTATCTCAAATTTAGTGTTAACTTGTTAAAAAACAAAAAGTTATGGGAATTTTAAAACATGGGCCTAATGGCCATCTTAGCGGCAGAGTAGGTAAAATAGTCTATTATAATCTGAATGGGCAAAATGTATCAAGGGAAATTGGAGTCAAGACCAAAGACTGGTCATCTGCACAAATCGGTGTAAGAAGCAAAACGTCGGTATCCAGTAAGTTGTTCACACACTTTAAGCCGTTTTTCAATGTTGGGTTCAGTATAGTGACTAAAGACACTACTATGAACCCCTTCAATATGATGGTGAAAATCAACAGACCGAAAATGTGGACAGGGGATGATCTAATAGTAGATTATTCGAAGCTTGAGCTCAGCAGAGGTGTGCTTCAACCCGGGGAAAACCTGCAGGCTTCTGCTACTAACCAAACTATCGATTTCGCTTGGGAGGCGAAGGATAAAATGCCCTGGCCTGAGTCTACAGATCTCGCCATGATGATTGCTTATTTTCCTGAGAAAGAAAGGGTAGTGGTTAAGATAGGAGGAAACGCGAGAAATAGTGGCGGAGACCAGTTGCAGCTTCCTCCAAGTTTGAAAGGATTACATGCAGAAACCTATATCGGCTTTGTGGCCGCGGATAGAAAGCAGGTTTCTGACAGTACTTACCTTGGCAGTTTAGAAATACCAATCGCATAGTTATGGGGATTTTACCATCGGGAATATTAGGTCCCATTAAAAATAAGACCGGAGCTGTTATTGGAAGAATACACCGGGGCCAGAATGTGATTACGCAGTTGTATAAGAAGCGTAAACGTAAAAGGGTACGTTCAAAAGCCCAATTGGCCTCTGAGTATCGTCTTGGCCAATTAAGCAGTTTTCTAAGTCAGATCCAAGTTTTGGTCGATAGCGGATTTAAAAGCAAGGTCAAACACAATACTGCGGTTAATGCTGCGCTTTCTTACAATTATGATCACGCCTTTATCAAGGTTGGAGCAGATCTGGAGCTCAATTATGCTAAACTGGTTTATAGCCTTGGAGAGGTAGAGGGTCCGGAATCTCCCGAGATGGCTTACAAAGATGGATTCCTAACGCTAAGTTGGTTCGATATGCCGCAGTCAGAATATTGCCAGTTTTCAGATAAAGCCACAATACTAATTTATGAACCTACTAGCCGTTCTGATATCATTTTTAAAGTGGCTTGTCAGCGTTCAGATTTAAATGTGCTGCTAGATATTCTTCCCTTCATTGACAAAGAAGTACATTGTTACATCAGTTTCGCTTCTTCAGATGGGAAGCGTCAGGGTAATAGTGTTTATCTGGGTCTAGTTAAGACGAGTATTTAGTCGTATTAGACTTAATTGCATCTAAGTCTTCAATAACGCACAAAAAAAGGGTTGCAAACCGTAGTAATGCAACCCTTTCCCATAAAATATTACTGTTATTTTTTCTCAGGCAACAACACGAAACGGATGTAATTGTCTTCATTTAAATATTTTTGAGCCGCAACTTTACTGGTCTCAACCGTTACTGCGTTTACTTTTTGAACATAGTTCTTAAAGGATCCCATATCTTCTCCAAACTTCAGTCTCGAAGTGATATAGTTTAACCAGTAACCATTCTGACGAAGGCTTAGTTCATGCTGACGTTGCTCTTCGGACTTAAATTTGCTAACATCATCTGTAGAAGCTCCACTCGTTTTAATTTTAGCTACCTCATCTAAAGACGCAGCAATTAGCTTCTCTACATTTGCAGGCGCACAGCTAAACGAAATGGTGAAGTAGTAATGTGCATTTGGCTCTTTTTCTACGCTTAAGCCGACATTCGGACTATAAACACCACTTTCTTTTTCACGTAAACGCTCCAGGATCTTAATTTCAAGAGCAGCTTTTACAGCATCAAGCTGGATATATTCAGTCTCGCTATAATTATAATCCCCATGGATGTACAATTGTACCGAAGCTTTGTCTTCCAATCCCTTGTAAACAGTTTTGCTTACTTTTCCTTTTGGAGCACGAATGCCATTGTCAACATAAGCTTGAGTCTTACCTAAAGAAGGAAGACTAGCGATATACGTTTCAATTAAAGGCTTAATAGTCGCCATATCGAAAGCACCAACAATTACAAATACTTGTTCGCTATTGTCAGCAAAGCGATCTTTGTAAAATGCGTAGGCTTTGTCCAAGGATACCTGATCAAGGTCTGAAACCGTAGTTGGCATTCCGCGCTTGTGGTAGTTGTTCAATACTGCTTGTACCGTGTCAGAAAAAACACTTCCTGGAGCTGCATTCTTATTTGCCAGGATTACTTTAGTGTCGCTGATGTTTTTATTAAAGATTTCCGTATCCTTTCTTGGATTGGTGCCATAGGCGTATACCAGTTCAAAAGCTGTTTTTAAGTCCTTCGGCGAAGCACTTCCACCAAAGCCCTGGTAAAGTTCGTCGATATATGCACCGGAGCGGGCAGTATTTCCTGCAAGCAGTTTATTCAACTGGGTAGGATTAAAATCACCAACACCGCTTTGAGAAATAAGACTTACCATTTGTGCAGATTGGAAATCAGCGTCGCTAGCCAAGGACAATCCTCCTTTTGAAAAAGAGCTAAACAATACCTGATCATTTTTGAAATCAGTTTGCTTCAAGACTACTTTAATGCCATTGCTCAACTTTAACTCTGTTGCGCCAACTGCATCCAACTTGGTTTCTGAAACTATTTTTCCAGCAACCGGAGCAACAGGAATCAATGGTTTATTAACCGTATTGTCCACATATGCTACTACTCCAGCACTTGCGTTCTTAGCTGCAGCGATCATCTGTGCTTCTGTTGGCAAAGTCGCCTTATCCTTTTCAGGCGCCTGAACAACAATTATTTGGTTTTCTTTAGTGATTAACTGTTTAGCAACAGCATTTACCTCAGCTAGTGTGGTGGCATTAAGTGTTTTCTGGGTCTCGGCGTAATCATAGTCAATGGAAGGGATAGCACTTCCGCTTAAGAAATTACTCAAATACTCCTGAACAAACTTTGAAGATGATGTTTTGTCTTTTTCTTTAAACTGCTTTTCGTTGGCTGCAAGTATATTTTTTCGTGCTACGTCTAGCTCTGACTGGAGGAATCCGAATTTGCTCATGCGCTCGTTTTCTGCCAATGCTGCCGTAAAGGCTTTCTCTAACGCAGCGCCGGAGTTCGCCGCTACAACAGTCTGGAATGCACTCACTCCAGAGACTAAACCGCCTTGATAGGGTCCGTAGTTGCTTTGGGCAAACAAAAACGGGGCATTCCCTTTTTGTAGGATCTCCTGCAATCTAGCGCCCAACATGCTGTTGATCATGCTGTTGATTAAATCTTTCTTATAATCACTCGTTGTCTTAATCGCGCCGCCCTTATGCTTATACATAATCATTGCGATGTTGTAAGGCTGCTCAGGATCAGTTATAATTTTGATTAATGGTTCTTTGTTTTCAGGTAAGCCATAAGTCTCTCTTGGTCTCGGACTAGCTGGATTGGCTAAATCACCAAAGTTGGTTTTTATCAATTGTTCCACTTCATTAACATCGAAATCTCCAACAGCTATAATCGCCTGCAGGTTCGGACGGTACCAGTCTTTGTAGAAACTTTTAATCTTGTCGTGGGTAAACGTGTTCAAGATCTCGGTTTTTCCAATAGGAAGACGGTTTTCATACCTTGAACCTTTTAAAAGCAAAGGCAACAATTGTTTACTCATACGCTCGCCGGCATTCTTACCGCGCTGACGATCTTCTTCGATGATTACACCCCGTTCTTTGTCGATTTCATCACCTTCCATTAATACTTTTCCAGCCCAGTTTGCAAGGATTTTAAAGCCTGATTTGAAAACAGCCGCACTGTCGGTAGGAATCGGTAGTTGATAAACGGTTTGCTCAAAACCTGTATACGCATTTAGATCTGCTCCAAAACGAACGCCAGCTTTTTGCAGGTAATTGATCATTTCATTTTTAGGAAAGTCTTTTGTACCATTGAATGCCATGTGCTCTGTGAAGTGAGCAAGGCCTTGCTGATTATCTTCTTCCATCAAAGAGCCAATCTTATTAGCTAAATACAATTCAGCCCTTTTGTTGGGCTCCGTATTCTTTTTGATGTAGTAAGTTAATCCGTTGGCAAGTTTGCCAATCTTTACACTTGGATCATTAGGAATGACAGATCCGGATTGTTTCTGTACTGTAGTCAGCGGTTTCTTCGCTGCAACTGGTTTTTTTTGTGCCGAAACAGGACTGCTTAACACTAAAAATGCTAAAACTCCTGTTGCTAGAACGTGTATTGTCTTTTTCATTGAATGATCAGTTAATTGGGATAAAAATAATCTTTTATCCCAATTAACTGATCACAATTATATAGTATTAGGTGTATAAACCTTGATTACACCATCTCCCTCACTGCTAACCAGTAATAGACTTTTTTTCGTGGGGCTATCTTTCGCTGGAATGAACAATAAACCTTCTGGAGCATCGCCACACTTAACCAATTGAAGAAACACTGGTTTCGAAGGCACGGTAACGTCATATATTGCCACTGCATCTGCTCTTTCCATACCGACAAATGCTACTTTTTTATTGCCAACCTTTCCAATGGTGATGCCTTCAGGCTCCACGCTTTTATCATCGCTTCTTCCATCATCATATACGCCGGCAGTAACACTGACCTTGTCAAGCTCGTTTTTACTATCGAATACCTGAGCTCCTGTATTGCCATTCCAAACACTGAACGAGCGTGATCCCAAAGAATACAATTCGTCGAGGTCAACATCACCATCTTTATCACCTAAAGTTGTGGTAACATTTAATCGTCCTAAATTGGCATCTAATTTTAAATTAATAGCGTCTGGAAAAGCGGTAGCATCTAATTTAACATCCTTATTTTTAACACGTAACATTTCAGTGAAAGCAGTATATTCTCTGGAGTCACCTTCATTGGCAGTAAAAAGAAATGGAGTTCCATTGTCTTCTAATAGGGCGATTGCATCTGGAAGATACATTCCTTTCACATTCCATTTTGCTGGTTTATATACTTTATCATCATCACTCATATCAACTTCATTACCAGCCAGATTGTAGTCTTTAAAGCCTAAAGGAAATATATTTGTGATTGTTTTAGATGCGATATTAATCTTAGCGATTCCATTGTTTTCCTGTAAAGTAACCCAAGCTGTTTTTGAGTCGCCTGAAACAGTGATGTATTCTGGCTCTATGTCTTTTACGAATGAAGCGCCAAGTCCAAAGATCCTAAAACCTTTAGATTTTAGATCTGCCTGCTGACCTGCCATTGAAGAGAAGTCGATCGTAGTTACTGCATAATTTTCAGTCACAGAAATTATTGAAACCGTTCCAGAAGGATCAGTTTTATAGTCAGCACTAGGTTCACCTTCGTTAGCAGATAAAATGAATTTTCCATCTGGTGAAAAAGTAACCATGTCTGGCAACGCACCTACTACAACCTCAGCTATTTTACTATAATCGCTGGTTTTGAAAACCACTACTTTACCATTAGCCTGTTTATCGGTTGCTTGAATAGCAGCGGCAAGTTTTCCGTCATAAACGGCAACACTATTCACGGCACCACCATAAGGAAGCATGGCAATGACACCAATTGATTTCATGGTTGAAGGATTACTGAAATCAATCACTTCAATTTGATTTACCTGATTTGCAAGACCTTCATTTTCGTTTCTCACTACAAAAAGTCTTTTCGTGATCGGATCAAATGCTGTGATTTCTGCAGCACCAGTTTCGCCCACATCAAATGAGGCAGTTTCAGCAAATGTCGAGGCATCTTCATTTACAAAAAACTCAGGCTCAGTAGTTTTAGGGCTATCTTTCTTGCAGCTAATCAAAGCCATTAGCAAGAGGCTAAATAGTAGTGTTCTTTTCATAATTTAGTTTCTAATAGAGGGCGAATCTACCCTTGCGACGTTATCCTAGTTTAAGGTTTACATTACTAAATTGTTAAACCTGAAAGAGATGTTTCTTAACTTTATGCTTTGTTAACAGGTAATGAACTTTTTTGTAACATATAGCCGATAACTTAGCCCCTGTGAAAAGAATACTACTCGCAATACTTTCCTTGGTTTGCCTCGGCGCAAATGCACAATCGGTCAAGAAGACTGAAAATTCAGGCCATAGTCATAACGATTACAGCCAGAATATTCCATTTTATCAAGCTTATTATGCAGGAATGGGCTCAATTGAAGCTGATGTTTATCTTAAAAATGGTAAGCTATTGGTCGCCCATAACGAAGAAGATACCGATCCTTCAAAGGATTTAACATCTTTATACTTGGTTCCCATCGCAAAGGCCTTTGCAAAGAACAAGGGCAGGGTCTATGCAGATAGCTCCCGAAAGTTGCAACTATTGATTGACATCAAAGCTGGGCATGAAGAAGTTCTGGCAGCGTTGATTAAAGAGCTGCAACCTTACCTCAGCTTTTTTGACCCGCAGCAAAACAAAAATGCAGTTCAGATTCTGATCAGTGGAGATGTCCCACCTGCCGCCAACTTTAAAGATTTTCCTGAATATATAAGCTTTGACGGCCGCACTACGAATACTTACACGGATGAGCAGCTCAAAAGAATCAAACTTGTAAGTGAAAGCATCGCATCGTTTACGAATTGGAATGGAAAGGGAACACCAACGCCTGCCGATAAGCTCAAACTGGTCAATGCAATCGCTATTGCGCATAAATGGAATAAGCCATTTAGGTTCTGGGGAACAAAAGATAATCCAAATACCTGGAAAGAATTGGAGGGTATGGGTGCAGACTGGATTGGAACGGATCATCCTGAAAAGCTCCAAGAATTTTATAGTGGTCGTGACAAGCTTGAATATCAGAATTCTAAGCCTTATCAGCCCTATCAACCATCCTACAAAACCGATGGAGCGCAAAAGAGGGCGAAAAATGTTATTCTTTTAATTGGTGACGGCATGGGTCTCGCGCAGATTCAAGCTGGACTAACTGCCAACTTTGGCTTTTCAAATCTGATGACTTTTAAACACCTCGGTCTATCAAGAACCGAAGCAGTGAATTCAGATTTTACAGACTCTGCGGCAGGCGCAACAGCCATGGCAACAGGCGAAAAGACGAATAACCGATACATCTCCGTAGATAGCAATGGCAAGAGCTTACCATCACTGCCGGAAGTGCTGTACAAGCAGGGTATCCTAAGTGGAATCATAAGTAGTGGCGACATTACTGATGCAACTCCTGCAGCCTTTTATGCGCATCGGAATGAAAGATCTCTTACGCAAGAAATAGCCGCTGATTTATTGAATAGTCCAGTTTCCATAATGGTCGGTTCAAAGCGCAAAAGTTTCACAGAAAATAAAGACAAGACTTTGATGACTGCCTTAAAAGCACAAGGCTTCAACTATTCAGAAACATTAGCGGATTTTCAAAAAGCAAGTTCTCAAAAGCAGTTGGTGTTACTCGACGACTCTGTAACCAGGAGGAAGCTTGAGGGTAGAGGAGAAATGCTCAAAAATTCCCTGAATAAAACTATAGAGTTGCTATCAGCCAATAAAAAAGGCTTCTTCATCATGGCAGAGGGCGCACAAATTGATCACGGCGGACACTCAAATGACTTGCCTTTCGTTGTTACAGAGCAACTGGACTTCGACAGGTTAGTGGGTGAGGCACTTAAATTCGCCGACAAAGATGGTGAAACCTTAGTCATTGTTACTGCAGATCATGAGACGGGCGGCTTGTCATTATTGGATGCTTCAGCAAAAACAGGAATAGTCCGTGGCAACTTCAGTACGGACGACCATACCAACATCATGGTTCCGGTCTTTGCTTATGGTCCTGGCGCAACCAATTTCATGGGCACTTTCAATAACAATGAAATTTATAAAAAGATCCTAAAAGCATTTTCCCAAAAGTAGCCAACTATCGGTAGTGCTCATTGTTATCATAACATGAAAAAGAGCTTTGGTATTTTGTTGTTCAGAAGGAGGCAAGAGCTTGAGTTTTTGCTGGTTCATCCAGGTGGACCATTCTGGAAGAACAAAAATAACGGCACCTGGTCTATTCCAAAAGGGGAAGGGGAGGACTTTGAAGAGCCGTTGGTAACGGCGAAGCGAGAATTTGAGGAGGAAGTTGGTCTCCTGCCAGATGGAGAATTTATCGAGCTCGAACCAATCATTCAGAAAGGTAATAAACAGGTTTACTGCTGGGCAGTAGAAGGTGACTTTGACCCGACAAAAACAATGAGCAATGTCTTTGATCTGGAATGGCCACCAAGGTCCGGTAAGTTTATTACTGTTCCAGAAATAGACGAGGCAAGATGGTTTAAGTATGCCGATGCGGTTTCGCACATTAACGAACGACAAAAAAAGCTGCTCGATGAGTTAATCCAAATACTCGTATAACTTTGATTAATTTAGCTTTTATGGAAAGTCAAATTAACAAATTCAAGGCAGGAATTCTTTTAGCGCTCTTATTTTTAATCGCTGTTCCGTCTTTCGCTCAGAATTACAAAGCCGGGCTTGAAAAGCATCGTGAAGAATACAGACAAGCGTTTTTGAGTGAAAAAGGATCGCCATTGAAGCAACAGGATTTAATTAACCTTAGTTTTTATGAGCCAGACAGCACATATTTAGTTCATGCAAAGGTCGAAATTCTTACTGGAGAAGAGCCTTTCCTCATGCCTACTTACAGCGGAAACGCCCAGCCCTACATCCGTTATGCGAAATTGAAGTTTAGCTTAAAAGGGAACCCGCAAGAGCTGACTTTATATAGAAGCATTAGGTTGTCTAAGCTTTCAGAGTTTAAAGATCACCTGTTCTTGCCTTTTACTGATTCCACAAATAGCAAAGAGTCATACAGTGGTGGAAGATACATTGACTTGAGTAACAAGGAGATCGAAGGTGAGGTAATAAAGGTAGATTTCAATAAGGCATACAATCCTTATTGTGCATACAGCGACGGTTATCAATGCCCTAAGCCTCCAGCTGAAAACGCAATTAGGGAACATATAAACGCCGGAGAAAAAGCTTTCTCCGGCGCTAAAAAAAAGTAATGCTATTTTTTTATTGACTTATTTCTTTTGCTGAGATAAGAATGTGATCAGCGAAGCAAATTCTTCGTAAGAAAGTGAGTTTGCAAGACCGGCAGGCATCATAGACGTTTCAAGCTCCTTGCGGGAGGTGATATCAGAGGTCTTAATACTGCTTACCTGACCGGCAATGTCTCTTAATGTTACCTTTGCTGCAGTTTCTGCTGTTACAAAGCCCATATAAGTATTATCGCCTTTTGCTTCAATCAATACGGTCGCAAAACCTTGAGAAATTGAGGCATTAGGTTTAAGAATGGATTCTGCTATTTGCTCTCTGTTCATAATCGAACCAATTTGACCCATGAACGGCCCTTTTAAAGGTTCTCCTTTATTCAAGCTATGACAAGCAATACAGCCCTGCTTGGAAAACAAGGCTTTTCCTAGAGATGCCTCACCTTTGATCTTAGCCATAGCTAGCATTACGTTCTCAATGGAAGACTCACCAATTTGTCCTTTTTTACTTTTGATTTTCTCAAGGTCAACGGTTACTTCGTCTCTTGGCGCCTCAGCTTCTTCACCGCCAAATTCGAGGATACCCATTTGGTTTTTAGCATTTAAGTCGGCATAGAATTCTTTCCCGGCAGCACCGGCTTTCAGCCATTCTGCTCTTAAAAATTCTTTAATTGCTGGCGATGCTTCCCAGTCTATCGCTGCATAGTATGGACCATGACCATCTGGTCTTGTATTCCACCATGTTAATCCCTGATACGGCTCTTCAACTTTGTATAGACGCGAAAGCGTTACCAAAATCTTATCTTTCAGAGCCTTGTCAGTAGTTTTGCTATATGCAGCCATCAGGCCATTTACCGCTTTTTGGTCGTGCATGTAACGGAGTGCCCATAACGCAAGGTCAGAGTTAGCAGTTCCAATGGCGTTGACTGTCTCGTCCACAGCATTTAAGCTTAAAAGCGAACGCACCGCAAGGTGAGCGTTGATGATTGAGGAATTAGGTGTCGCATGTGGACCTTCACTTCCTTTTTTCGGTGCTACAAATGATGCGGGTACTTTGATCTGAAGTAAAGCTGCAATAGCTTCTGGTTTACCAAGGCGACCAAGGCCGATGATTGAAGTTGCCTGAACTCTTAACGAAGCGTCTTTTAACCCATCAAGAAATGGTTTTAAAGGAACGTTTTTAGTTAGCGCCTTCCGATCTGCCAGTGCACGCAAAGCAAATTCTTTGACGTCATTATCAGCGGTCAATGCAATTAAATTTTCAATACCGCCTTCTCCTGCGGCCTGCGCATAAGTAAAGATACCTGCTGCACGGTTGTACAATGGTAATGCCTTATCTGAAGCAATCGCCCATGATGCTTTGACGGCATCTTTTGAAGGACGGGTTAGTAATTCCTGTTGCGCATTTAAACGGGCAACAGCACTGTTGGATTTAATGAGCGCAGATAGATCTTTCACTGATGCCTTTGTCAGATCAGGAAAAGATTTATATTTCCAATTGTTGGGAACTGCTCTTACAATAAATCCCTTATCAGGGCTACCGGAGTAACCTGCCCCATCCCAGGCGGATAAATATAGTCTTCCAGAACCATCCACATCAAGGTCAGTAATTTGGTTCAACTTGATGAACTCTTCGTCTTTCTGAGTAAAGCTGGCTCCGTCAGCAGTAACGCGATGAATGTACAACTGGCTGTTTCCCCAATCGGCCATCATTGGCACGTGGTTGTATTTTTCTGGCCAGGTAGGTTCGTCCATGAATAATGAACCGGTACCAGAACCACCACCTACATCAACAAGACCAGGAAGTATTTCTTCTGTGAAGTTCTTGAACAATAAAGGGTAGCCGTATTCTCCGGATTGGATATGATGACTGAAACGAATGTTCCAACCACCACCATCGTTAGTGTTGTCTCTCGTAAAGATGTTCATGAAAGGGTCAATCGCCACATCATATATGTTTCTGGTACCATGGGTATACAGTTCCATTTCTTTACCATTTGGCCTCACACGTACGATTCCACCACCATGCAAGGTTAACTTCGTGCCTTCACGGTCTACTGCGTTGTAAAAACCAAAGTCACCGGCAGCAATATAAATCCAGCCGTCGATACCCATCCTAATGCCATTAGTGGCATGATCTGTACCGCGACTCTGAACGAACTTAGGTGAACTGATATTTTGAATAAGCGGCTGAGATGGTCCATCTGCTACGCCGTCATTGTTTTTATCTTCAAATACCACAAGGTCCATTCCACTGGCAATACCGGTTTCTTTGTTGAAAGTAGTATGCAGCACATAAACCTTATTTCCCATGGAAATAATGCCGCGTGGATTATCTACCTGAGCAAATATGGTATGCTTATCTACTTTACCGTCGTTGTCGTTGTCTACCAGCTTGACAATACTTCCTTTTCCAGGTTCTTTTCCAAGAGAGCCGATTCTATCTACGCCGATATACACCTCGCCGGTAGCTGCAACAGCAAGACATGCCGGGCTGGGTGTTAAGTCTGAAGCTGCAAAATTTGTTAGCTTCAACTCTCCGGGCCATTTCGATGCATTTCGTAAAGTATCTTTTTTCAAAAAGGAGGTTGCGGATTGGTTAACCTCCGCCTGCTTCACGTTCCAGCCAAATCCAAGGAGGATCAGGAACGCGTACGCAAGTACTAATTCAATTTTAAACATGGTTCCATTATCTAGTTAATCAAATGTAATTAATTTAATTCCCACGAGCAATGCAAAACATTTTACACTAAGCCAGCCATAAGTGGGTCTGAAATGGAGTCAAGGCCAGTTTCCACGTGACCTGCATATTGTTTCACAAAATCAGGAAAGCCATCGATTTTAAGCGTAAGGTCGTACCAGCCCTGTGTTGCCTGCAGGTCGGTTTTAACCTTCAAATTCCCTTTTCCAGGGATGTCAACGATCCTTACCTTGTCGTTTTCATAGCGATTAGTAATGGCTAGCTTCACTGGTTCAGGACCAATGTTCTTTATTGTAAAGTTGATGTTACCTGTGAACCTGTTGCTAAGCAATCCACGGGTTTCATACTCTAAGTTCATAATTAAACGAGGATCACCTTTGGTCCCTCTGAAATGACGATAGAAACCATTAGGGCCGCTTATGTTAAGGTCATATATATCTTTAGAGAACTTTGAAAGGTTTAGTTCATCAATCAAAATATCTCCTGCTGATACTGCATATGACCAGGTCTTTCCAATTTGACCGTTATATAAATTGCGAGAATACATAGAAAAAGGAGCACCTGCATAGCGCATTTCCTGTCCAAATTTGTGTCCGGATGCACTTAGGCGTATGACGACAATCCCCTGCTCATCCAGCTCACATTCTGCACCCAATAAGTAAGGTAGCGCACAGGCTTTCCGGGTTCCTGTTTCCTGTTTAGGCATGTAATTTCCACTGGTAATTTCTGTGGGAGTTAGCGGTGTGGGTTTTAATTGCGCAGGCTTATTCTTTGCATTTTGTATATTGGTCAATACCTGTCCTTTTTCCAAGGGAGCTACAGCTGAGGATCGTTCCGCGTTTTCCGGTCTGAAAGCTGAAGTCAAGTCGCCGCAGATCTCCCGCCTCCAGCTACTGATCTGATTACTTTTGATGCGCTTCCCGGTTTTATGACTGAACAAGTGTTCCAAAAACATGATGGTAGAAGTATGGTCAAAGACCTGTGAGTTTACATAACCGCCTCTACTCCATGGCGAGGCGATCAGCATAGGGACACGATAGCCTAAGCCAATCGGACTGTTTGTCTTAACTTCATAATCCGCAGAAACATCAATATTTGCCGAGACTTTTCCGCTGCTTGAATCGCCAGGCTTAGGCACTACGTAGGGTGGGATGTGGTCAAAGTATCCATCATTTTCATCATAAGTCAAGATAAAGATGGTCTTTTTCCAAACCTCCGGATTCTTAGTCAGGATATCAATCGCTTCAGAAACATACCATGTTCCATAAAGTGGCGAACTGGTATGATCAGAAAATCTTTGGGGAGCAACAAGCCAGGATACTGCAGGCAGCTTTCCGCTGTCTACATCTGATCTGAACTGGTAGAATATATCATTCTTAGGGATGTTTAAGGTCTGAGCTACACCATGATCGTCGGTATAGTGGAAGGGCGCAAGTTCCAGATAATTAAAAGGGGCGTTGATATTACTAGCAAAAGCCTTATCAATCAGGTTTTTTTCATGTTGAGAAAGTTTATTGTACTTATCTGTAACCTCTGCGGCGCTAAGCTTAGCTTTTGGATCTCCGTGTTTTCTAAAGTATGCCGATAGCTTTACATTATAGCGCTTCACATATTCAATGGCATTGTCTCCATAGTTACCCATCCAGTCATCAACGTCTTCTCCTTTTACATCGGCTGTCCAGATTTCGTTCTGATAGATCTTCCAGTCGATTCCATTGTCTTCCAATACCTCAGGGAAAGTTTCCCAATCCACGTAAACATCATCCCTGGACTCTGCTTGTGAGTTGTTTACAGCAGCCGGGGAAGTAGAATTTAGGCCTGCTCTGAGATTGCCGGTCCACATAAATAACCGGTTTGGCGTGGTTCCCGTTAGTGAAGAGCAGAAATTATGGTCGCAGATGGTAAACGCATCAGCCATCGCATAGTAAAACGGAATATCGAGTCGGTCGTAGTGCCCAAGGCACATCAGCGATTTTACTGGGAGCCATTGGTCGTACCGGCCGCCATTTCTAGCCGCAATCTGGTCTGACCAGGAGTGAGGCAGCCCACCTTGCCAGGTGATCTTCGTTTTATTGATATCAATATGAAAAGGAGCATAAGCGTTACCGGCTGCGTCTTTTTGCAGCCAAACCGGATCCTGGTCGGGAAGTGTAAATGGTCTTGGATCATTGAAGCCACGAACCCCCTTCATGGTACCAAACATGTGATCAAATGAGCGGTTTTCCTGCATCAGGATAACCACATGCTCTGCATCGTAGAAGGTTGAGTTGGGATCGGCTTTAATCGCCAATGCCTTCTGTATAGACATGGGAATAACATTAGGCAATGTTGCCGCTCCGGAGAGCAAGGCTGCCTTTTTCAGAAACTCCCTTCTTGCATTCATAAAAGTTTTTTAACTATGTAATGCCTTCCAGATTACGTCGTATACATCTGTCGCTTTAATATTCCCTGGATCAATACCGGCATCTTCGAGCAAGTTACCATTTGTTATCAATACCGGATGATATCCTTGTGGGGTATTCACACTTCCATGTGATCCTTTAATGAGTGTCGCATCTAAAGGGATAACATCCATTATGTACCTAAACCCAGCTTTCTTACGCAAAAGTTTGTAGGCTGCACGTGGCTTTGACGACATAAACATTTCAACAGGATCATAACCTGGCTTCTTGTGTATGTCTACGCATCTCGCATAATCAGGTGCAACTGCATCATCAAGCCAGAAATAATATGTGAACCATGCATCAGCATCTGCAACGAGAACAAAGTCACCAGCGCGGTCATGGTCCATACCGTATTGTTTTTTTCCTTCTTCGTCCAGAATTAAGGCAACTCCAGGTACCTTTTCGAGCAGTTCTTTTACCCTTTCTTTTACTTCAGGGTCATTAATGTAGATATGCGCAACCTGATGATCCGCTACTGCGAAGGCTTTCGAGGCACCAGCATCAAGGAGCTCCAGACCTCTTTCCACACGAATCTGAAGCAAGTTATTTTCCCTAAGCATCCTGTTGATGTGGATAGGTTTGTGAACAGGTACAATGCCGTATTCTGAAAGTATAATCACATTGGCACCTTTCTTTTCATAATAAGTCACCAAATCTTTGATCACTTCATCTACTTCTCCAAGTTCTTTGCTGGTACGACTAAAATCTGAACCAAACTTCTGTAAGCAGTAATCCAGATGCGGAAGGTAAATCAATGTCAGCGTCGGATCATGCATTTCATCAGTCAGCATCGACGCGTCCGCGATCCATCTGGTTGACTTAATGTTGGCTCCCGGACCCCAAAACTGAAACAGTGGAAATGTTCCCAATTTCTCTTGTAAAGTATCTCGTAGCTCAGCTGGCTCAGAATAGCAGTCAGGCATCTTTCTGCCATCAGCCAGGTAATTGGGTCTTGGTGTCACCGAGTAATCTGCGTTAGAATACATATTATACCACCAAAACATCATTGACGAAGTGAAATTGGGGTCTTCTTTTTTGGCCCGGTCCCAGATCTTTTCAGCCGAAACCAATTTATTGGATTGCTTCCAAAACTTGATCTCAGAATCTATCTTGTCGTACCAGCCATTTCCAACAATACCATGTTCTGTAGGCGTTTTACCGGTTAAGTAGGTTGATTGAACAGCAGTAGTAACGGCAGGAAGCATGGGCTCAATGGCGGAGAGCTTTCTGCTTCTGATATAAGCTGACAAAAAGGGCGTATGTTCTCCAATTAGGTTCGCCGACAATCCAACTACGTCTATTACTACTGTCTTTTTCATATCAATGTTTCTAGTTTAATTGATCAATCACCCATTGCAGTTCCTTGCTTATAGACTGGGTAATGGGTAACTTTAACTGTTCCGGAAGTACCTCCCAGGTGTAAGTTTCCACCTCGAGGTGGTTAGTAAAGGGTCTTGATTTTTGTAATTCCAGCACCTCTATAATGTCACTTTGTGTTGATTCCAGCACGCCAATTTCTTGAGTAGAAATTGGAACATGAAAATGGGCACGCCATTGATGCACGTTCGGATGATCAAAATCTTCGAGGGCTGCAGGAAGATCGGGATACCTCAAAACAGAGCCGTCATTGGTTAACGCGACTACCTGATGAAGGTATGTTGGCTCATTAAATTTGCTGAAAGCGGTTTTGATGCTTGCTCTCTGTTCTGTATTTACCTGCAGGTCGCCTTTCAAAGCAGCACTGATCTGAATCTTGCCAACCCTAATATTCTTCTCCGCAAGCGCGTTTAAAACAGTTTCATGATTTTCATAGCCAATAGCGAAATGGCAAACATCATAACATAAATTCAGGTGGCGCTCCAGCATTTCTTTAGCTTCCTCAGAAGAAACATTAAAAGAGTTCTCCATTTCCGGGATGCCCAATAAGAGAAAGTCACCTTCAAACCAGTCTATAAATTCATTGCCCGTTTCCAGTATGCCATCTGGTTCTGGCTCAATGTCCAGGTGCATAATTACACCAGTTTTCTGATGAATGTGAACGAGTTCCTTTACAACTGTTATGATATTTAACGTAGCACTGCGCGTTGCTACCTTTAGCTCTTCTGGTGTATTGAACCAGTGCCTGTAGCTTAGCGGCGAGGTAGAGATTCCACCGTCCATGCCTTCAGGTAACAGCTTTTCTAAAATGTGGAACAGTCTGATTGTGTATTCTCTGCGGTCGTCTGTAGTCCAGTCGGGCGTATGCACGTCTTCCTTAACTACCGTATTATGAAACTCCCCGTAAGGGAAGCCATTCATTGTAAAAACGTAGGCCTGGTTAGTTGCCAGCCATTCCTTAAACTCCATTAACGGTGCATCATGCATTAAGCTCAGGCTTGCTTCATTCGACAATCTCAGACCTAAACCTAAAGCTTCATCAGGTGAAACCGTTGCCTTAATTAACGGAAAGTTCTTTTGTAAAGCAGCAAAATCCTCCAGCCAGTTCTTTCCAGCGTGGATGTTTGTGCAATAGGTTAAATGACCGGTATTAACTTTCATAACCTGCAGATATTAAGCTTTTTTGTGTAAAATCATTCACATAACTACTTGCCTTGATCAGTAGCTCATGATCCATTTCATTTACTTCTTTACCCGTTCCAAGATCAGTTAGTAAGGTGATGGTGAGTCTGCCACCCAGGTGTTCCTGAAACTCAGAAAGGCCTTTTAGTATAGGTGATTCGAGATCATTAATCTGGATATAAGGATTAGAAATGTCATACCCCAACTGTAGCAATACCTTTAAAATCCGGTGTAGCTTTTCTTCAGTAAGCATTCCCTTTAGATACGAGTAAGTGCTGTCTAAGGCAATACCCATTGCTACCGCTTCTCCATGAAGGACGCTAAAATTACTCAGCTGCTCTAGTTTGTGTGCCGCCCAGTGACCGAAGTCAAGCGGACGGGCTGATCCAGTTTCGAAAGGATCGTCACCTGCAATATGATTAAGGTGTAACTGTGCACATAGTTTGATCAGGTAATTCATGCTGACCTTGTTCCTTGCTACCAATTCATCTACATGCTCCTCTATCCAGTCAAAAAACTCCGGATTCTTAATCAGCGATACCTTAATTGCCTCAGAAATGCCTGAACGATAATCTCTGTTACTGAGTGTGTCTAAAAAGTCATCATCGTTAAACACCACAGCTGGGGGAGCAAAGGTTCCCAGAAAATTCTTTTTACCATTATAGTTGATGCCGTTTTTCACGCCGATACCAGAGTCGTTCTGTGACAGCACCGTAGTTGGTATTCTGATGTGCTTAATGCCACGGTGTGAAACCGCTGCAGCATAACCCACCAAATCAAGTACAGCGCCGCCACCAATTGCAGCAACGTAGGAATGCCTGTCAATTCCGAATTGGTTAACCGCCTCAACGATCTTGTCAAATAGGTTTGTATCATTCTTGGCTGCCTCGCCACCGGTGATCACCAACACTTCTTTGATTAACTGAACATCAGTGTGGGCACTGAAATATTGGGTAATGTCGTTGATCAGATTTGGATGCGTTTCTGCAACCCCCTGATCTACTACAAAGAATATTTTGCGTAAGGATTCAGATGGTTTCTGTTTAAAGAAATCAGCAAGTGTATTGTTATTTATCTCAAATAGTGAAGAAGTGAAGAAGATTTTATACTCAAATTTCACACTAAAAGATTGTTCCAGGTAGTTCATGTTTGGTTATGATTAACACTAGGTTACTGCAAATGCTTTGCCCAAACCCAGTGATATTGGTAATAAAATAACGATTATTATGGCAAGCGGCCAAATGCCGAAAGCGACAGCCCAGGCAGCGTTTAATAAAATCAGGGCAATAACGCCTGCTTTTACCGCCTTGCCAATATTTGGCCCAATCGGCTCTTTTATGGCTTTGATCAGCGGCTTTATGATCATAAAAGTGAAGGGGACCAGGAATATCATTGTAAGTGGCACCTGTCGGTTACCTGCAGCAAAATATATGACACTGGCGATTACCAGGCCATATAATCCTATCGCAAAGTAGAGGGTATTTTTACTGCCCCCGTGAACTTCACCACGACTGATCATTGTAATGGCGGCAATATATACAATAGGTACAATGGCCAGGTACCAGTAGCGTTCTACCTGCTCCGGAATAATGCATATCCCTAATAGAAGGTTTAAACCGCGACAAAGACCCATATTGATAGGCCCAAAAATAGCGCTGTGCTTTAAAAACCGGTTGTAGATCAGACAGCAGATCATAATGGCTACGGCAAGGTATTGTGCATTCCTCCCCAAGAGTCCTGCCGTAAAAATGCCGATGAAAAAGCAGATTCCGCCAAATATAGTTGCTGCATTTTTAGTGATCAAGCCGCTTGGAATGGGACGTTCCGGACGTTCGACCGCATCGAGCTGAGCATCAAAAACGTCATTCAAAATGATGCCACCGCTGTACAAGCCGATCGTAGATATACATAATAATATTACAGGAAGCCAGGGTAAGTTTGCGCCATTGTAAGCGCCCCAGCCATAAGTAGTATCCGCAACAACCAGGTAACCTGCTATCGCTATTCCCGCCAACACATCTGCAACCGAGGTAACCACGTTTGCAGGTCTCATCAACCTAAGGTATCCAGTTAGTTTCTTCAAGTTCTTAAGAAATGATAATTGAGTTCTTGTCTATTCTGGGCTGCTGACCGCCTCTCAAAATTGAGTTGCTTTCAAACTTCTGACTTTGGTCGATGGTCTTTACAGCATTGAAATCATTCTCGTCAATTTGTCCGCTTTGTCCGAACGCTGTAATCGCATTGCGGTAACTTACAAGTTCTATGTCTTTTACAGAGATGCCCGATTGTACCATCAGCGCAGCTGTTTTTGGAACTGCTAATGGATCGCTAATGCCCCAATCAGCAGCAGAGTTGATCATTACTCTTTCAGATCCATACTGTTTTACCACCTCAACCATTCGCTCATTGCCCATCTTTGTAAACGGATAGATGGTAAATGCGGCATAAAAACCTCTGTCCAACACATCTTTAACAGTCTCTTCGTTGTTGTGGTCAATGATGACCATATGAGGAGCAAGTCCATGCTCTATAGCAATGTCCATACTGCGTTGAGTGCCTTTCTTCTTATCGCGGTGCGGGGTGTGTATTTGGACAGGTAAACCTGCTTCTAGAGCAAGGTCTAGTTGAAGTCTGAAATACTTTTCTTCTGCAGCAGTTTGGTCGTCAAATCCTATCTCTCCAATTCCCACTACTCCTTCTTTGAAAATGAAGTTAGGTAGGATTTCCATCACCTGCTCCGCAAGTTTCTCATTGTTTGCCTCACGGGAGTTCAAGCCAATGGTGCAATAGTGTTTAATCCCGAATTGTGAAGAACGGAACCTTTCCCAGCCAATCAGGCTGCTATAATAATCCGTAAAACTGTCTACACCCGTTCGCGGCTGTCCCAGCCAGAATGCAGGTTCAATTAATGCAACAACACCTGCGTCGGCCATTGCCTGATAATCATCAGTGGTACGCGAGGTCATGTGGACATGCGGATCAAAGAACTTCATTCCGCTTATCAGGTTCAGATCAAGGGTAGTTTGAATTTTCTCACCTTCACTTCTTTCTTGGAAATTTTCATTACAGCACATAATTCAATAGTTATATTGTCTGATTCTTTAATTCAATTAAACGATAAATGTTTGGCTCAACAGTACGATGAGCAGCAGTTCTTTCTGCAACATAATCGCTTAGTGTATCCTGCAAAGCCTTATTTATACGGGTGTTTAAGCCGGTTATCCTGGTCACATCTTTTTCCGTGAAGAATGCTTTTAACACCAGTTGATTAAAAGAGTTTTCTGAAAGATAAGTTGCAGCAAATGGATTATGATACATAATTGCCTCTAGCACTGTGCCTATATTGCTGCGAATGCCATTTTCAGCCCATGCGATCCATTCTTCCGGATAAGCATAAAAAGGCAATGCGGAATATAAGGCGACTTGTTCATTCATCTCAGAAGCGGTGAATAGTGCGCTAATCTTCTTAAGATAGGCGTCTTTGTCTGCTGGAGAAACCTGCATCAATAGCCATACTCTGGCCAGCCTGTCAATGCTCCAGCCTTCTAAGGAAAACCCCGGCAACAGAGCTACAAGTCTATTTACATTTTCCTCTGCGATTATCACTAAGTTTCTGCCGGCATGTTTTGGCAATTGAGCGAAAGCCTGATTAAGTTGAATAGATTTTTCCTCCGTTTTTACCCCATCAGCCTTGGTGTTAAGCCAGGCGAATGCATCCTCAGAAAGATTGTTTTTAATAATAGATAAAAAAAGAGGGTCGAGCTCATTGAGCTGCGATGTACTTGATGAAGACATGTTTTCTAACTTAGTTAACGGCCACAAAATAATTGATGGCAAGTGCTCCGCTGATAATCAGCAGTCCGAAAAATTCCCTCGTTTTTTCAATGTAGGGCTTCGTCGCCTGCATGCTTTCTACCAGGCTCGGACTCTTATACTTTTGAATCCAGTCTCGCACACCATCCTTGGAAAAGAACAAAATGATTGCATAAATCAAGTAGAAAGATATCGCTCCTAAATAGACATTCGGATAGAATTTGTTAAATATGGCAAATCCACAACAAATTGAGGCGACCATGTAAATGGGAACCCAAAGCCAAGGGTCTACGTCATTCAAATTGAGATAAGCGAATACAACAAAAGAAAGGCAAAAAAATGCATTTAAAATGCTCAGCAGCATGGTAATGAAATTTAATTTGTGTGTTATTTGATTACTTAACACAAAGAAACAGATAATTAAGTCGATTTAATAATAGGCCAGTGTAAAAAAAGGGATATATGACAAGGCTTTGTGTATTAAGTCGTATTTTGATCAGAAATTGATAAAGCTCCCGGCACATCAAGTAACCAAATAGTTGAAAACCATAATGTTGAAAAAAGGTCCTCTGTTAGTAGTAACGCTATTTTTTCTAATTTCCTGCGCAAGCAAACAACCTTCTGTTAAAACATCTTCCAGCAAACCCATTTCTTCCCTGGAGACCAATTTTATAAGTCCTCCAGAGGCCATCCAGACTAGTATTTACTGGTATTGGATGTCGGATAACATTTCTAAAGAGGGGGTGATCAAGGACTTGCATGCCATGAAATCTGTGGGTATTAACAGGGCGTTTATCGGAAACATAGGATATGAAACCACACCATATGGCAAGGTTAAATTATTCTCAGAAGAGTGGTGGGACATTATGCATACTGCATTAAAGACCGCGACTGAACTGAACATCGAGATAGGCATTTTCAATGGCCCCGGATGGAGCCAGTCTGGCGGTCCCTGGGTTAAACCTAAAGAGTCCATGCGTTACCTGACATCTTCCAAAATCAATGTTGTTGGCCCTAAAACTCTTGAGCTAAAACTGGAAGAGCCGGAAGGTGATTTTCAAGATGTAAAGCTAATCGCTTACAAAACTCCCAAAAGCTATTTCAATACGCTGCGGGCTTTCAATCCTACATTGAGCACTTCCTTAAAACTGGAAAATGCAGAACGACTAATCGACGGGAATTTAGATACAGAAGTCCGGATCCCTTCTTCAGAAAACTTTAGCATTGACTTCGATACAGATAAGGCTTTTACTGCCAGAAGCCTGGTTATTTATCCTGGCAAGCGAGGAGTGAACCTTCAGGCGCAGCTTCAGATAAAACAAGATGGAACTTATAAAACGATTAAATCGTTCGATATCAATAGGAGCAACGACAACCTGAATGTAGGCTTTAAGCCATACGGTCCTATCGCAGTGTCTTTTCCAACAGTGACGTCACGTAATTATCGATTGGTATTTAGCAAGACCGGCGACTTCCTGATCAAGGAAATCCAGCTGTCTTCAACCCCTGTAGTAGGAAGCTTCATTGAGAAAACACTTGCGAAGATGTACCAGACACCACTGCCGTATTGGAATGAATACCAATGGGCAGATCAGGCAGTTGTAGACGACCCGCAGCTGGTGATCGATCCCTCCACTGTAGTTGACATCTCAAAATCCATGACTGCTGATGGAGTCTTGAAATGGACGGTTCCGGAAGGAGACTGGACCATCATGCGCACGGGGATGCTGCCTACCGGAGTACAAAACGGACCAGCTTCGCCAGAAGGGACTGGTCTGGAAATCGATAAAATGAGCAAAGCACACGTGGCCACTCATTTTGATGCCTTCATGGGACAGCTGTTGAAAAGAATTCCAGCAGCTGACCGTAAGACCTGGAAGATTGTAGTCGAAGACAGTTACGAGACCGGAGGCCAGAACTGGACTGATGGGATGTTAGAGAAGTTTAAGTCAAATTATGGCTACGATCCAATGCCCTATCTTCCTGTTTTACAAGGAGAGGTTGTGGGTACGCAAGATAAATCCGATCGCTTTTTATGGGACCTGAGACGATTTATTGCAGATCGGGTAGCCTATGATTATGTCGGTGGCTTAAGAGAAGTCAGCCATAAACATGGCTTAACCACCTGGCTGGAAAACTATGGTCACTGGGGCTTTCCCGGCGAGTTCCTGCAGTATGGCGGACAATCTGACGAGATTGGTGGCGAGTTTTGGAGTGAAGGAGAATTGGGAAATATTGAAAACAGGGCGGCATCTTCGGCAGCACACATTTACGGTAAAACGAAGGTCTCTGCAGAATCTTTCACCGCGGGTGACCAGCCTTATAAACGATATCCGTATGTGATGAAACAAAGGGGTGACCGTTTTTTTACAGAAGGAATCAACAACACCTTACTTCATGTATTTATTGAACAGCCGAGTGAGGATAAAGTGCCGGGTATCAATGCAAACTTCGGAAATGAATTCAACCGTCACAATACCTGGTTCAGTTACATGGATCTGTTTACAGTCTATTTAAAGCGTACTAATTTTATGTTGCAGCAAGGAAAGTATGTTGCAGACGTGGCTTATTTCATTGGCGAGGATGCACCAAAAATGACAGGTGTAATCGATCCTGCGCTACCCTTAGGATACGCTTACGATTATATCAATGCGGAAGTTATCAATACAAGGGTAAAAGTAGTTGACGGGAGGTTGGTGTTGCCGGATGGTATGTCTTACAAGATGCTCGTATTACCCAAGCTAAAAACAATCCGCCCGGAATTGTTAGCTAAGATCAAATCTCTGATTGCGCAAGGTGCAGTAGTCATGGGTCCAGCACCAGAACGTTCACCAAGTCTCGCTAATTTTCCGGAGGCCGATAATATAGTAAAGAAATTAGTTACCGAAATATGGGGGGATGTAAATGGTACTTCTGTGAAATCCAGAAATCTGGGTAAGGGAAGAGTGATGTCGGGCATGGACATGCAAACTGCCTTCAATGAACTTTCCATCGTTCCTGATTTCAGTTCCAATACAAAAGATCAGATACTCTTTATCCATCGCAGTTCAGCGGAGGGAGAAATTTATTTCCTAAGCAATCAGAACGAAAAGGAAGTTAGTTTCAATCCCGAATTCCGAATACAAGGCATGCAACCAGAGATCTGGGACCCTGTTACAGGAGGGA
Organism: Pedobacter sp.; assembly: GCF_037719805.1. Classification (GTDB taxonomy): domain Bacteria; phylum Bacteroidota; class Bacteroidia; order Sphingobacteriales; family Sphingobacteriaceae; genus Pedobacter. The sequence goes on from NZ_JBBJLZ010000001.1 coordinate 889,356, forward strand.
TCCGTGCCTTACCGGACTTTACCCAAAATGGAAAGGTAGTCGTGGTACCATTAACGCTAGCGCCATTGCAAAGTGCATTTGTCGTTTTTAAGAAGTCATCAGATCATCGGGCAACTACCGCTACTAACTTCCCTTCATCTAATGCTACCGCAGAAATAAAGGGTCCGTGGAAGGTTGAGTTTGAGGAAAAGATGCGAGGACCAAAGGAGCCTGTGGTCTTTGAAAAGTTAGTTGACTGGACCATGAGGAGCGAGGAGAACATCAAATATTACTCTGGTACTGCTGTTTATAACAATAGTTTCGAGGCAACGAAGTCAGCGGCTGGTGAAAGAGTTTATTTGAATCTCCCCGACGTTAAAGTGATGGCTAAGGTAAAAGTGAACGGCGTTGCTGTAGGGGGTGTTTGGACAGCGCCATGGAGAGTAGACATTACTGATGCCGTACAAAATGGAAGCAATACATTGGAAATATCAGTGGTGAACACCTGGGTCAATCGACTCATTGGTGATAGTAAATTGCCAGAAGCGCAAAGGAAAACATGGACGAACAACAACCCTTACCGCCCAGATAGCAAACTGGAGGCCTCTGGATTAAAAGGTATAGTTACTATCAGCAAGATCAAATATTGATATTACCTACAGCGTTACAGATTTTTATAAGTGTAGCTGATCATGGTTTTATATTCCACTTTCGATGGTGGATCAGTATCTATAACTATTGCACTTAAAGGCATTCCGTCAGTGTCATAAGTATAGTTAAACGTTTTCTGATGTTTCACTCCACCAGATTCCGTTTTAATTTTCAGGATTTCATTAGTGGAAACACGGTCTACCGTTTCAATTCCAAGCGGCCATCTGATCGATGCATTAAAAAAGACGTTTTTTCTCTCGCCGTATTCGAAGTCATAATTAACAAATACACGATTTGCGATCTCAATTGTTGATATAATGTTTGCGTTATTGTATTCGTAATAAAGCCTTCTTGTGTTGTTTCCGGTTTCGTAAATATTGATCTGTCCGGTTTGAGAAAGGCTACTGATATAATCATAGTTCAATGTTCTTTTCAGGACTCCATCCGTGTAGATCTTAGAGACTCCTTTAGAAGGGTAATTGTCCTTATAGGTTATTTCTAAGACTGTATTCACATACCCATCATTAACTTCAATATTCGTTAGCTTGTCGCCTGTGTAAGAGTATGTCGTTATAAGGTTGCCTGTTTTGATGGTAGACAGTCGTCTTAGCTCGTCATACCCAAGTGTTGTAATTGTGGTAGCCGTTCCTTTTACCTCGGTGATCTGGACCAGGTGCCGCTCAGAGGTATCGATTACCAAATCCTGATTATTTTCTTTCGTGCAAGAAAGTAGGCTAATGAAAGTCAGCAATATTAAGATCAGTTTATTTCCGCTCATTACAAAGTAGGTGTAGATTAAAAATACGGAAATTTATTTGGAAGTAAAAAGCGGTATTTCTACAATTCTATCTTTAACTGCAGCTCAATCGCTTTAAAAGTAGGGCGCAATACTACCACTTCATCGTGACAACGCTCTTGTAGTTTTTGAAGATTAGCTAGTATCAGGCTTCTAGGATCAATATTGCATAAATTGATTAAGTCGGCCAACAAATAACCGAATGCCCGTACTTCAATCTTTTCGATAAGGGAGTTCTCATAAAAGCTGGCAGCGCCGAAATCACTGAACAAAGTGTTACAATCGGCATCAATTAAGATATTATGCGCATACAAATCGCCATGCATAATGTTCTTACTATGCAGTTGTGCAGCTACTGAAGCAATGGTGCTGGCGATTTTCAGCGCCTGTTCTGGTTCCAGCTTAAGCCCTTCACGGAATAGGTCGCGGGTACAGGACTCTAAACTTGGCGGATCTCCGAGGTTGTGAAAACTAGCAGGTATAAGCTCCATTACTAAGCCCTTTTTATCCTCAGGATGGTTGCTGATCTGACCAAGCAATTCCACCAGGCCAGAATGGTGTCCGGCAGTAATGCAAGTATTCATTTCATCCTGGGGCAGTCCATCACTCGTGACTTGTCCTTTAAACAGTTTCACTGCCAGGTGTTTTTTAATATCCTCCCGAATCCACTGTGCCTGATAAATGATGCCTGAAGCACCCTGCCCCAAGACGTGGTTTAGTTCGAGTTCATCCCAGCTTATCAAATCGAGGGGCTTGATTTCAGGTGATTCCACGAATGGATTTCCTGAAAAAGCAAGCCAGGAAAGTTTAGGCATATTGAGCAACCACTCCGGCAGGCGGTCTATTTGATTCGCAGAGATTCGGAGTAATCCTAAATTCCGACAGTTTTGAAGCGTATGGGGCAGTTCTGTTAACCTATTGCCAGCAAGCATAAGCTTCTGCATTCGGGCGCAGTCACCTATTGTAAGCGGTATGCTGTCAATCTTGTTATTGGTTAGAATCAACCACCTCAAATTGGGATTTATAGATTTTGGTAGAACGGTTGTGATGCGGTTAGATTTAAAACCTACAATATCCAGCAATGGGCAATCAGAGAGTACCTCGGGAAGTTCGGTGAAGTCATTATCGGAGCAAAAGAAGATCTTCAACTTTTTAAGCAAGCCGAAATGGTCTGGCAATCTACTGAGCTTGTTGCGAGAAAGATCAAGTATTTCCAGCGTATCTGCCAATTGAAATATCTCTTCGGGGAATGTTGAAAGCTGTTCAGAAAGCTTCAGCGAGGTTGCTCCGCTTAATTCACCATTTTGTAATTGTAGTAATGTTTGCATATAAAGATGGTGCTAAATATAGAAGAAAGAATCTAAGTTTAGCACCATCGTTGGTTGAATTGTTAAGCTCGCGTTATTGTAAGTTAACATAGATTTAATCAATTTTGAACAGTTTAATTACATTAGGCGCTTACTTTTGCGGCCGGACGTCTGCCCCTAATCCGGACTTAAACATCAGCACAAATGAATAGAAGATCACTCTTAAAAGGTAGTTTGCTAACAGGTCTTGGCCTGCCATTTTTATCAGCAAAAGATATTATCGCTAATCCCCTTACGAGTCTTAAAGGTAAGAAAGCGAAGAACATCATCTTCATGGTGAGCGATGGGATGAGTACCGGTACCTTAAACATGGCAGATATCTATTCAAACCGCATATTAGGGAGAGGCACGAACTGGCTTCAATTGTATAGAGATTCAAAGGGAGCAAGAGCGTTGATGGACACTGCATCTGCGAATGCATTGGTTACAGATTCTGCGGCTGCCAGTTCTTCATGGGGTGGTGGAATGAGGGTTAATAATGGCTCGCTTAATGTTGGTCCAAAAGGCGAAAAGCCGCAACCTATCCTCCAGAAGTTTAAAGAAAAGGGAAAGAAAGTAGGTTGTGTAACCACTGTTCCGATTACTCATGCAACACCTGCTGGATTTTGTGTAAACGTAGATGGAAGGGATGACCAGGCTGAAATTGCCAGTATTTATCTTACTCTAAAGTTTGATGTTATGATGGGTGGTGGAGCGAAATACTTCGGTGCAAAGAGAAAAGATGGCAGCATTCTGCCTAAGTATCTTGCACAAGGTTTCAATGTTGCAGAAAACACGCAGCAAATGTTACGTTACAGTAACAGCAAGCCACTGCTTGGTCTTTTTGGTGAAGATGGCATGCCATATGAAGTTGATCGCAAGAACGATCCCCAGTTGTTGAAGAATGTTCCATCCTTAGCAGACATGACGGTTAAAGCCATCGACTTAATGAAAGATCATAAGGATGGATTTGTATTACAAGTAGAGGGAGGTAAGGTAGATTGGGCAGCACACGCTAACGATGTGAGCGGGTTGATCTTTGATCAGCTGGCTTTTGATGACGCCGTAGGAAAAGCGCTGGAATTTGCTGAAAAGGATGGTGAAACTTTAGTTATTATTACTACCGACCATGGAAACGCGAATCCAGGCTTGTTTAATTCTGCAAACACCAACAATAAGTTTGACAAACTACAACAGTTTAAACACAGCAACACCTGGGTATTAGGCCAGTTAAATCAGTCTTCAACAGTGCAACAAGTAAGAGATTTAATAAAAGAGGGACAGGGAATTGAATTGCGCACTGAGGATGCACAAGGTTTAATGCTGCATTTTAAAGACATCATTCCAGGGCAGATTTATAATGATAAGAATCTTCCATTTTACGAATATGGTAAGATGTTGGGCAAATACACAGAAGTTCAATGGGCAGGTATGGGTCATAGCGGCGATTATGTAGAGCTGGCGATGTTTGGTCCGGGAAGTGAAACATTAAAGCCATTCGTAAAAAACTACGAACTACACAACCTAATGTTAAAGGCCGCTCAAATGATACCTGCTGGCTAATCCCCGTTGGCCAGTCTGGAGAAGTGCTCAAAATATTCTTCAGACATCTTCTTCCAGCTAAAGTGATCAGCGGTATATTCAATGATCTGATCAGCAGTAAGCTGTGCTGGTGCTTCATTGGAGAAGGCGCTATTTAACACGGCCGACCAGGTCTTTTCATCACCTGGCGGCAAAAGTATCCCATTTTTACCATCTTCGATAGCGTCAGTGATCCCTCCGGTAGCAGAAGCAAATACGTTGGCGCCTTGCATGCATGCTTCGAGGCAAACCAATCCGAATCCTTCCATGTCTCCTGGGACCTCAATGTTCGGCATAACAAAAGCATCCGCCACCCCTAGTAGTCGATTCATTTCGATTAAGGGAAGCTTGTCAGTTCTAATGACCTTAAGGATTTTGCCAGGTAGCGTTAATTGTTTCTGAAGCGCTGTTTCATCGCTGGGCGAACCTAGAAACAGCTCAATCTTATCCTTTAAAAAAGAAGGAAGGCGCTCCAGGAGCAGAGCAGAAAAAGGCTTTCGTCCCTGAACAGGTCCAATAAGCAACAAGACCACATCAAAGTCTAGTAAGGGCATCACCTGATCGATAAACCAGGAGAAGCCTTTTCGTTTTACAGGTCTTCCAATGGCTATCAACAATCGCTTCTCCTTAAAGTCCAATCCGTATCGGGTTGATAATTCTTGATTAACGTCCGCCCGCTTTGCTGCTATGCGTGTGCTTACATCCACGCCATTGTTTACCACCCTAATTTTCTCAGTGGCGATCCCTCGGGCGCTACAGGCATCCGCTGTCGCTTTACTCACCGCAAATACCAAGTCGAAATTGTTAAACCTCGGAAAGATCATCTTTTGGAAAACACAGGACGGAAATACTACGTCGAGCCCGTGGAAAGTCACGGAGCGCTTTAGGTGTTTGTAACCACCATGAATCAAGCTGGCTGCTGCCATCAGCCCATCATTATAGTGGATGATTGAAATCCCGGGATGAGTAAGCAACATCTGTTTGATGCGCCTGGACAGCTTTATAAAAAAGCTTAACCTGCTTTCCTTGCCTTCATAGATCAGGGTATGGACTCTGGCGAGGGAGCTTAAACCTTTGATCAACTCAAAGCTCTGCTTTTCCATCCCTCCGGTAGCGGGAGGATATTTATGACTTACCAGTAAAAGTTCCATGCTACGTTTGGAGTGCAGGTTTCAATCGGTGGAACATTAAGAAATAAACCAGTATTCCAAAGCCTGCCCACACGATTTGCCTTGCTCTTCGAAGGATAGAAGCAGAGATCCATATCTCAGTTCCGGGAATGCCTATAGCCAAAAGCATAATCTTATTTCCATATTCCTCTACACCCAATTGTCCGGGTATAAAAGCTCCGGCGGCTTTAAAGAGGATCACACCGAGGTCCACCAGCAGTGCCTGCATTAAACTTACTTTGAGACCTAAAAACTTCAGAATAAAATAGAACTCTAATGAGCCGGCGAGCCAATGCAGCAACGCAAAACCACAGGCCATAGTCATCAGTTTGCTGTGAGCACTAATCATGTGTTTCACATCGGTACTAAGCGCCTTAAGCTTTTGCGTTAGTTCGGTTCTGCTGATCCAGCCAAAAGGCAGAGCGCCTAATTTTAATGTGGAGAAGCGGCCGACTGAACTTTCTGGATGTTTAAATACGAGATAGCAGGTAGTTGCAGAGAGTAACAGCAGTTGCGTAAGAATCATAATAATCCTCGAGACCAATACCGAGAGCAGCACTGTTTTTTTGTCTATATCATACTTTGCAAGCAACATACCTTTTAACGCGTCGCCTCCAAGTATGCTGGTGGGATTAAACCATGCGACAGTTTCGCCGACATGCCTGATCAGAAAGAGCCGTGTTAGGGAGACCTTTTTTACATCCGAACCTAACGTATATTGCCAGCTGAGTGTGCCTAATAGATAAGCTATAAATGTAATGATCAGCAATAGATAAAATCTATAACCAATCATAGATATCAATTCAAGCGCCTTTGTCAGGTCTGTTTCCTGAATAAAGATCAACAAAGAAGCCAGAATGCATAGCGCAACTACTATGAAGAGGCTTTTTTTCTTCATGCCGGATCTTTGGACAGCTTATGCGACAAGGTGGAGCTGAGTTTTGTAAGTTCATTAAAATATTCTAAAGAGAGCTGTTCCCAACTCAAGCCGGAACTCCACTGCAGACCCTTGTCGATAAATTGCGTTCTAAGTATTTCATCGCCTAACACCTGAGAGACTCTTCTGAAATAATCTTCTTCATCAAAAGGGCCGCACTTGAAACCATTATCCCCTTGTTCAATGAAATCAGCAGAGCCTCCTCCATTTGCAATTACACAAGGAAGACCAGAAGCCATCGCTTCTAAAACTACATTACCATAGGTTTCAGATACTGAAGTAAAGAGAAAAACATCGCTGCTGGCATAAAGCATGGATAGGGTTTCGTGGTCTACTTTGCCGGTAAAGATTGCATTTTTCATGTATTGCTTACATGCTTTTGAAGCAGCTCCGTCACCTGCAATAAGGAGATTGACCTTTAGTGCGGAATGCTGTATCCGGTCATAGATCTTAAAAAGGGTTTCCATATTCTTTTCCCATACCAACCTGCTCGCAAAGATGATGGTTGGATAGCTGTTGCCGGTAAGTCTGTGTAAAAATGCTTTGTCAGCCTTTTCCGGATTGAATAGGTCCGTGTTAATTCCCCTCCTCCAGATCTGCATTCTTGAACTTTCAACACCCATCTCGGCCAGTTCCTGTTTTATACTTTCTGCTGGAATATAGACGACATCACAATGGTTGTAAAAATTCTTTTGGGTTCCTGCAATTGCTTGTTTGACCTTACCAATAAGAAAAGGGGCATGTTTAAAGTAGTAGTCGATATACGAGACAAAGTGTGTGTGATAGATCGAGATCACAGGGATGTCCCTTAAGTTTGCATGCTTGAGCGCAAAAGCACCTAATAACGACGGTGTTGCAATATGTATAACGTCAGGCCCGAATTCCAGCAACCGCTTCTTCAATTTCTTTTTGGCCAATGCCGGAAGTGCCATGGTATAATTGGTATTCAAGGGCAAGCTAATCACCGGTACTTTCATACAATCGTAACCCATGATCCGATCAGGACCAACGCCACATATAAACAGAAAATCAAAACGCTTGGAATCAATTCTCTTAATTAGCTGGAACATGGTGCGTGAGGCTCCATCAAAATCCTCAATCAATATTTCCGCAAAGAATGCAACTTTTATTCTTTTCATAATGTATGGTATAGATCTCAAGAATGGTTATTCGTGTAGTACCAGGATCGCTTTAACAGATTTGTTCATTACCTGATTCACTGTGCTCGTTGTAAACATTCTGTAAATGATATTGTGATGGTGCTTGACCAGGCAGAGGATGTCTGTATGATTGGATTTTATGAAATCCATGATCCCATTAGGAGCGCTGTTGTCTTTGATGTAATTAAAGTCAATGCCCACATTCGGAAAGAGGCTTCTGATTGCTTCTTCGCCCGTTTGAATGTGCGAAACGTCTGACTTCTCCGCAACATACAGCACTTGCATCTTTTGCGATACTGCGCCTTTTAACATTTCATTCAATGCGTTTACATCTTTTGCAGACAGTTTTGTTTCATAGTCTGTTGCCAGAGTAATGATTGGGAAACTCGGGAAATTACTTTCTAAAGGAACAATGAGTGTCGGTATCCGCATTTTAGTTACCACCATACTAGCATTGCTTCCGACAATACCGGTGATGCCGGTAGAGCCCGTAATCCCCATTACCAAGAGTTCAACCGGATTGTCTTTTACGTATTTCGAGACTACAGTCTTAAGAAAACCGACATCGCAGAGGGTAGTCACTTTCACCTCTTCTGCATAACTCTTCGCCAGTAACCGTCCTGCCCACTCGGCGAGTGCTTCGCGCTTTTTGGCATAATAGGCCTCGATAAAAATCGCATTATAGGTGCTGTTGTCGATCCCTTCAGTAGGATGAATGGCATGAATAGCCACGACATCCATGTGGAGAATCTTAGCTAAAGCGATGGCGTAGGTCATCGCATTGCCCGCACTTTTTGAAAAATCGGTAGCAACAAGGATCTGCTTCATGTCTGGTTAGATGAAAAGGTGGAAAAGCATAAATAATGATGCCGATACTATAATTGAAACAGGAAGAGTAAGTACCCATGCCAGACCTATATTTTTTAACGTTCCATTATTTAAATTCTTACGTCCGCCAGATGCAACCATTGCTCCGGCTATGCCGCTTGATAAAACATGGGTGGTGCTAACCGGGAGGCCAAAAGCAGTACTTAAGCCAATGGTCGAGGCTGCTACAATTTCAGAAGTAGCTCCTTGAGCATAGTTCAAATGTTCGTTGCCAATTTTCTCTCCAATAGTCACTGCAATTCGTTTCCATCCAATCATTGTTCCAAGACCCAATGATATGGAGATTAAAGCGATTACCCAGATTGGAGCAAATTCAATCACCTTTGATAGTTCACTGCCAGAGTCCGAAAGCGTTTTTCTGTCGGCTCTTGTTAGCTTCAATGCTTTATTATCTCCTGCTTCCTTAATTGAAGCGATCATGCTGTGAAGCTGCTTTCTAAACTGATAGGTCCTTGCTTTATCCGTTTCGCTTTTTAAAAGCAGGTGGGCTTTAGTTGACGCAATCGCTGTGTTCAGACTGTCGTAGCTAATTTTTGATTGCTGATCTAAGACTGCGCTTTTTTTAAATATCAGCTCTGCCTTATTTAATTCAGTAACTACCTTGGCGTTTGGTATAGAGTGATTTATAGCAAATTTGGCAGGAAGAAATGCGATAAGGATCAGCATCATCAGTCCAACGCCTTTCTGTCCGTCATTACTACCATGAAAGAAGCTTACCAGGGTACAAGTCAAAATTAAGAGGCCTCTGATCAATAAAGGCGGCCGGTCATTTTCACCATGTGGGATATGAAAAAGTGAATGCGATTTAACCACATGCTTTAAAAAATACATGAGTAGCATGGCGAGTCCGAAACCCACGATTGGTGATAAGATCAATGAAAGTCCTATCTCTTCTGCTTTAGACCAGTTGACCCCAGCTCCTCCGTAGTACCAGGTAAAGGCAAGGCCGGCGCCGATCATAGCACCTATCATGGTATGTGAACTTGAGCAGGGTATACCAAAGTACCAGGTCCCAAGATTCCATGCAATGGAGGCCAGCAGGATAGAAAGTACCAGTGCGGCGCCTACACCTACAGGCATGGATACCAGGGCGTCTAGCGGGACTAACTTTAATATCCCCATGGCAACAGCAATACCGCCTGTGAACACACCCAGGAAGTTCCACAAGCCCGACCAGGGTATAGCGATTGCCGGTTTAAGTGCTTTGGTATAAATAACGGTAGCGACTGCATTGGCAGTGTCATGAAAGCCGTTTACGAACTCAAAACCTATAACTGCCAACAGGCAGAGTGCAAAAACGAATACTAAAGGAGTGCTCAATGCTACCTCCCCGAAAAATGGAATAACAGTACAGAAAACTAACGACATATGTTTTTAGAAACCCAGCAGACGTCAATCATCTGATATCCAAATAACCAACTATAGTGTTGATTTAACATGGGTTTAACATTACTAAATTGTTATTTATGAAGCGAAGATTTTAAGGGAAGGGAATTGCGCTTACCTTTAGTAAATAGGAGATGCGGAATGTATTGGTATGAAGACGAAGTAAAGCGACTGGAAAGAGATCGCCTGAAAGAGGGGTATAACCCCGAAACCATATTTTATGGAAGCTCAAGCATTCGTCTATGGGAGAGCCTGTATAACGATTTTCCGTCAAGCCGGGTTACTAATCTAGGCTTTGGTGGCTCTACGCTGGCAGCCTGTGTATGGTTTTTTGAAAGAATTATGTATCACTATAAGCCGAAGATATTACTGGTTTATGCCGGAGACAATGACCTTGGCGATGGCAGGAATCCGGAAGAGATCTTCATTTTCTTTCAACAGCTGATGGTTAAAGTAGCGCATCGTTTTGGAACTATTCCCTGCTATTTTATTTCTCTAAAGCCAAGTTTAAGCCGGTGGCACCTGGCAGATCAATTTAGTTATACCAATAATCTGATTGAAAGTGAGATCATAAAATGTAACGGCAACTGGAAGTTTATCAATGTGTATAGAGCAATGCTGACTAAAGACGGCCAACCGAACGCTACTTATTACGAAAGTGATGGGCTTCATTTAAGCGCAGAAGGTTACCGTCTATGGAAAAGTATTATTCAGTCCCAGATCATTGCCCAGTAAAAACATAAGGTTAATATTCAACGCTAATATTTCGCAAGGCTAAGTTTAAACATATGAACAGGGAATACCATAAGTGGTTTAGCGAAAGGCTTGGCCGGGACATGGAACTTTTAATCTTTGGTACCGGTGGTCGGGCGGTTCTGTTTTTCCCAACTCGGATGGCCCGGTTCTATGACTATGAAAACTGGGGGATTGTTCACTCACTTCGGGACCAGATCAACCGGGGCGAGCTGCAGTTGTTTTGCATTGACAGCGTGGATGCGGAAAGTTTTTACAATACGGGCGTACATCCTCAAGTGCGGATCGCGCGCCATATTCAGTATGAAGGCTATCTGATCAACGAAGTGATTCCACTGATCCATGCCAAAAACCACGATGGGTATATGGAGACTGCAGGCTGCAGCATGGGAGCATACCATGCCATTAACCTGGCTATGAAATATCCCTGGTTGTTTAGGAAGGCAGTAGGCATTAGCGGAAGATATGATCTGACCAAAGCGCCAGGTAGCTTTAGAGACTTGCTTGATGGTCACCACAACGACAATGTGTATTTCAATATGCCTCAGCAATATTTGTCTAACCTGAACGACGGTTATTTACTGGATGCCCTCAAATCTTTAAACATCATACTGGCAATCGGAGAAACGGATTCCTTCTTTCAATCTAATAAAGACCTCTGTAATCTTTTATGGAGCAAAAATATTGCAAATCAGTGCTATATATGGAGTGGGGAAGCCCACAAGCCACGTTACTGGCGCCAAATGTTACCGTTATATTTATAAATAATAATAATTGAGTTATGGAAAGAAGATCCGCATTAAAGGGTTTAGGAGGTATGTTGCTGTTGCCTTCAATAGGCATAGCCACTAGTCCGACAGCTAAAAAACCAGTTCTCCGGATTGCTCACCTTACCGATGTCCACTTAAAGAACGAGTTGGGCGCTCCTGGCAAGTTCGTGAAATGTTTGCATCATGTTCAACAGCAGGTTCCTAAGGTAGATTTTGTGTTGAATGGGGGTGACATCGTTTTCGATATGAACAAGGAAAATATTGGAACCATCAACGCACAATGGAAATTGTATGATGACGTCATCAAATCAGAAAGCAGCTTGCCAGTTCATTATTGTTTAGGTAACCATGACATCTGGTGGAACGAAGACACAAAAAAGGATACTTTCTATGGCAAGAAGTATGCAATGGATAAGGTCCATCTTTCCAAACCTTATCATAGCATGATTAAAGGGGGCTGGAAATTTATTATGCTGGACAGCGTCCATCTTGATATTGATGGGACCTGGTATATTGGTAAGCTTGGGGAGGAGCAGTTCAACTGGTTGACAAATGAACTAAAGGATACTAAGCCGGATATGCCGGTGATGGTCCTATCTCACATCCCTATTCTAACTGCTTTATTGATGATTGAGGACAATATTGTCAACAAGTGGGAAATGCTGGGAGGAGACATGCATACGGATACCTCCAAAATTATCAGCTTATTCTACAAGTATCCTAACGTGAAGCTATGCGTAAGCGGACATTTGCATATGCGCGATAAGGTCGTTTATAATAATGTGACTTATCTCTGTAATGGGGCTGTGTCTGGTGCCTGGTGGAATGGAAATAGAAGAGAAACTGCGCCAGGTTACGGTTTAATCGACCTCTTTGAAGATGGTAGCTTTGAAGAAAAGTACATAAATTATTAATTTTACTTTAACATTTTGCCTTGCACTGCGTCCAAATGGAAACTAAGACTCAGATCATGAAACACCTGTTTACTACTGCAAGCGTATGTCTCCTGGCATTTTCTATTTCCTCATGCGATAGGGCGCAATCTAACGTACAAACTTTATATACCAGCAACTGCGGTGTGAGCTGGAAGCTCATTAAAGCCGGAGAGACCTTGCCCAAGGGAATCGGGATGTGTTCTTACAAGGTTACAGTACCGGATTACCCGATGCAAGGGGAGAGCATCTTTAAATCTGCTTTTAAAAACAGGGTAATGGCGAAGATCGAAGTTACTTACGATTACTCGATCCTTGATGCAATTAAGTACGTTGGAGAGGCGAAGTATCTTGGCAAGATCAATTCTGATAGTGATGATGAAGTGAATTCTTCGAAAGCTTACGAAACTGCTGAAAACTCGGTGATAGACAAGAGAATTAAAGAAGTTGCAAGAGACCTCTTGATTTCAGAAGATATAGTAGATTTCTCTCAGGCAGAATTTGAAACTAAGCTTTTAGAATCTGTAAACGAGTTGCTGAAAGCGAAAGGAGTGAAGATCAACTTTCTTTCCTTCGTGCCAATTCCAGAAGAGCAAACCAGACAGGCGATTGACGTAGTAACAGCAATGAAGATCTATGAATCTAAAGGGCTAACTGAAGTAGGTAAATCTGTTACTTCAGCAAGGGCAGGTGCAACAAAGGTTGAAGTTACTGTTCAAAAAGAAGATAAGCCTGTAGTTGAAGATTAATTACTCCTTAAACATTTTGTTTAAGGCTTGCTGAACCTTAATTACGTCGCTTTCGATGGTCTTCTTAACTTTAGCGTCTTTAACGTCGGTAAGATCGCTAGTAATTGCAATACTGTCTGTGTCATTGACAACGACCAGCTGAAACTTATGGTCGCCAAACTGAAAGGAGATGGTGAGTCCGTTGATTTGTTTAGTAATGGTTTTTACAAACTGATAGCTACTGCTTAAGGTATCGAAGCAGTCTTTTACGGCCTGAAATACAAAGTCTGTTTCGATGCTCAAGCCATTCACTACGACGGTAGTGGACGACAGCGCGCCATACAGTTCTTTTTGTGATTCGGTTCCTTCCTCTATATTCTGCAAAGTTTCGAGAAGATCTTCACTATAGAGTATTTCTTTTTTGTCGGTAATCTGAATAGTGATGGCGCCCGAAGCATCTGTTACCTGCTGAAGATGAATCTGATCATTCCCGTCTTTTATAACGGCTACACTTTCCGATTGCTTATCGAGTTTTGCATCCGCTATTGCAGACTGAATTTTATCTGAAATGTAGGCTAAAACGGGGTGTTGTTTGATCTCTGACATGTAGGCAAAGTTATCATATATTTCCAGATGCAAAAAGATAAGATTGCAATAATAGCGCTTACAATTTTTTGTCCCAGTTCGCTATCGCTTGCTCGAAGGCAGGATGAGCTTTATGTAATACACCTGCTAATTCCTTATCGTTCAACTTTGATTTAGGTATTAGTAAAGCTCCCCACAGATTGGTCATAGTAGCGACACCTCCAGAATCATAAATTTGTCCCGCTAAAGAATGAAAGCGGCATTGATACCAGCCGTAATTGTCTGGATGATTTTGTGCAAGATCATTGTAGTTAGTTTCAAAATCTTCCAGCTTGGTGTATGTTAGTCTCTCTTGAGGAAACCCAGCAACGGTTACTTTGGGAAATACGGTAAGCGCAGGTAAAAGTTTTGCATTGTTCTCAGCAATAAACGTATGAAGCAACACATTGCAAAGCAGTTCATTTAACCAACTCCGTTGCATCTTCATTCCCGCCGCGAGCTGGAAAGCATGTCCCAGTTCATGCACAGCGAGAAGATCAAAGAAATCTGTTAAAGCTATTTCTCCGTTGTTATCCGAGTATGCATCTTTTAGCTGTTTGGCAAGCTCTTTAGGAATTTTATCAAGAGGCGGGGTATTTCTTTTCCAGAAGTTATTGTTTTCAGAAGCTACCACAAGTCTGCCATCCGGTAAATAATGTGGGATACCATAGATTGCATTTGGATGCGCGAACTTTTTCCAGTCTGATGGGGAGAGAACCAACAATGTGTAATTTGGATGAACCTTCAGGTGCTTCTCAAAGTAGGTCTCCGCTGTTGCAACGTTAGCCAAAATCTTTACCGCGCGCTCTCTTGCATTATTACTAAAATAGACAGCTTGAGTTACCTTATCTAGTTTCTGGAGGCCATCATACGTTTGAGCAGAAACACGATTTGTTAGGAATAGGAGTGTGAAAATGAGTAGCTTATGTTTCATAAAAGTTGATCTAAATAAATTTAAGCATTTTGATTAATACAACGCAGAATTTTTTTTACGTTGGTTAATAATAATGATTCTTTTCACGATTAACCTTATGTTAGCATTGTGAGTAAGATAGTTACCGGTATGAAACAGGATATAATTCAGGTACAAGACATTGGATTTTACAGGGATCGCCTATTTAAGTTACTCCTCTATTGCCTGGTTCCAACCGGACTTATAGCACTGGTTCCCGGTCTATTTATGGCGATAAAAGCTGGGACGACGACAGGTTATCTGGTAGCCGGAGTAGATACTTTGATCGCAAGTGCGTTGTTTTATGTGATCTGGTCTAAGCGCATTAAGATCCATGTAAAAAAGATCGCAATTACCGGTTCTCTGTATGCGCTTGCTATATTTTTAATGATATCGTTAGGCTCCTTTGGTCCCGGTATCATTTATATTTTACTCCTAACCGTGTTGATGTCGCTCCTGTTTTCCAGTAAGACTGCCCAACTTTCTATCTGGTTCAATTTGATTGTTTGCGTTATTCTCGGAATAATTGTGGAATTCAAGTTGTTCGATTCCATATTGATCAAGCAGTACCATTTAGCGGACTGGCTAGCTTATTCCAGTAATGTTATGTTGTTTAGTGTGATCACTTTTTTACTTATCAATCACTTAATAAAGAGTCTGGAGGGAAGAATTAAAGAGTTATCTGTCAGTGAATCCAGGCAACTCGGACTGCTTGCTTCTCAAACGAATTATGTGATCAGGACAGATATGAGCGGGAAGTACACTTATGCAAATGACAAATTCATCCGTGACTTTGGATGGGTCAATGATGACGAAAGCATAATTGGCCACGATGCTCTGGGTTCCATCTTAGATTACCATCATCAGCGTCTTTTTGAAATGGTGGACCGGTGCGTTGCGCATCCCAACGAGGTGTTCCAGGTTTCACTCGACAAACAAAAGCAAGATGGTGGGGTGATGACGACCCTATGGGATATTATCTGTATGACGGATGAACTGGATGCGCCGAGTGAAATACAATGTATAGGCATAGATATTTCAAAACGTATACAGGCAGAACGCAAACTGGAACTATCATTAAAAGACTTGTATACGCACAATAAGGAGCTTCAAACCTATGCTTATGTGATTTCTCATAACCTGCGAGCACCTATTGCAAATGTACTTGGGTTAGTGTCTTTGATAGAAGTTGATCGGGATGATGCGGGAGCAATGAACGAGTACATCAGGGATTTGAAAGAGTCTGCATTTAAGCTGGATCAGGTGGTGAAAGACTTAAGCAAGGGCGTATCTATAGCCGGCCATACTATAGGCTTAAAGGAGGAAGTCAATCTTGTAGAGATATTTAATGCAATAAAAGAAGATTTGAACTGCCTTATTAAGACGACAAATACTAAGCTAGTGCTACCAACTCAATCCATTTATTTGCGCTCAAGCAAAGCGTATCTGCATATTATTTTCAATAACCTACTTCACAACGCAATTCAACACCATGCTGAAGATCAGCAGCCAAAAGTTACCGTTACGATAAGTGAAGACGCACAGCATGTAACGGTAGCGGTGACCGATAACGGGATAGGAATTGACGTTGAAAAGCAATTTGATGATTTGTTTGAACCTTATAAACGACTCAACACTACCCAGCCGGGTAAAGGTTTGGGGTTATTCTTTGTAAAACGGCATACTGATGCTTTGGGCGGTACCATCCAGGTTGAGAGTAAACCTGGAAGCGGATCTACATTTAAAGTTGTGCTTCCAAAGCAGTAGTGAATGGAGGCATTTGCTTTACATTCATACCTATCGGACTGCCCCTCTCGCTTTGATTAGGTGTGCCTTGATTGGTGCTCTTTAGCACTTTAATGGCATAGATCACAACGATTATCACCGCAATGACCAATATTATTTTAAGGATTTTGTTTCTCATGGTCTAAGGTAGAGTTGCGATATGACCGAAGGTTTAATGCTTTTTAAAATTTTTGGGCTATTGTCTGTTGCACTACTTGCCAAGGAGTTCCTATTTTTGCAAACCGCGCTGTTTAACCATCTCAGAGACCTAGCTGTTACCTAGCAGAGACCAAGGAATGACCTAGTTGGGGAAACCTCTAATCAACCAATTGGTTAGTATAGGTATATGGAAAGCTAGTTAAAGAAGTTTTGGCTTTTAAAGCTTCTTAACTTTGTGTGGAAAAAGAAACGGGGATCGATCATGACGACCAACCCCCGTTAAATTAACGCTCTCGATGTAAAAATAGAATCTTTTATAAAGACAGACAAAACTTTTTGCTATATATAATCTTTCTCAATTACTCTGTTCAATATTCCGCAACAGCGTTCGGCTCGTAGCACTATTGTTTTAATAATTCTGTTAACGCTAATTCTATCTTAATTAAACTTACGCCATTGAACAGTCGAAATGGTTGACTTTGATCCCCATCCCGTTATTTTTCGAGTAGTGATTGATCAGGTAACCTTTCAAAACGTACCTGCCTAAACGAAGATTGAGCCTTATTTCCTTTACCCTCCAGGCTTTCGTCGTGCTGTAACTAAGTCTGAGTAGCGTTCTAAAAGATCGATATAACGATTTTGCCAATAGGCATCACCATTTGGCGTTGAAGCTTCTTCAGAAGATCTATAGTCTGTTCGGTCAATTACAGTAGGCTTCTCGGTATTTGCGTAGAAATCGTAGACAATTACGCCTGAGATCCTTTGCATGGTAACTTCGTCAATTACTTCCTGCTTAAACCAATTGTATAAGGTGCGACGGGTTATTTTTAATGCAGCGGCCAGTTCACTGATGTTGATGCTTTTTTTTCTAATTACTTTTTCAAGCAACTGACCCATATGGATCTTGTCATTCAAGTATATTTGCAATTTTTGAGCGGAGATTTAGGTCCGTAATCTAAGACTTTAACCTGACATCATTTCATTGATAGGAGAATTGTACAATTTTGTACAAAATGATTTGTGGAGAATAGGTGCAAGGTGTGGCCAAAGGATTATTAATAAAGGAGCCACTATGGGCAAATTGACCGGTTTACGATATTTGTCCTTGTGGCTCCTGTTATGTATGAAATTAGTATCCCGGATTTTGATCGGTGGATGTTATAGCTTTGTTGTAAAGGACTTCAGAATTTGGAATTGGCCATAACATATGTTTATCGGCTACTACAATACTTTTTACCTGTAGAATTCTTTCTTTTGCAATGCCCAATCTTTTGAGGTCTAACCAGCGTTTACCTTCATACATGGTTTCAAAGCCACGCTCTTCTATTACCCTGTTCAGGAAGGTTGCCAGTGTAAAGTCGCCCAGTTTAAAGTCAACAACCGATGCTGTTTTTGATGGATAGCCATAAGCACGGCGATGTATCTGGTTTAAGCTTTCCAATGCTGCAGTTGTAGGTATACCATTTGCCCGTGCATCAGCTTCTGCATGGAACAGTAACAGGTCTGCATAGCGGTACCAGGGGTAATCGTTTGCACCACCTACGTTAGTAGCCTGTCTGTCTCTAAACTTCCTGAAAAGAACAGAAGTAGGGCCTAAGCCTATGTCAACATTATAAAATATATGTGTTTTACGAAGATCGCGGTTGTCCCAATTTTTGATAATTGAATTTGTCTCTAAATCGGTGTATTGTGCATAAGCGCCCCCAGGGCCATAGTAATTATATACGCTCGTTGTTCTGTGCGCATAGCTGAGGATGCCAAAACCCTGCTGACGATTATACTTGAAATAGAATATTTCTTCAGGCGTATTCACGATCTCAGGACCAAATATTTTTTGGAAATCCTCTGATGTTGCAACCTCAACCAATGAATATTTTTTCGAATCAATAACTTCTTTAGACTTTGTAGCGGCAGAGCTCCAGTCATTGAGGCTTAAGTAGATTTCAGTCAGCAACGTCTTGGCAGCCCATTTGGTTGGCCGTCCAATTTCAGTTGCTGCGTCTCCCAAGCCAGCTTCAGCCGCTAAAGCATCTTGTAAAATCAAGTCATATACATCTTTCACAGGAGATCTTGGAACATCTGCGACGATAATATTGGCTTCCGTTCGTAGTGGAACAGCTCCCCAGTTACGTACCAATGCAAAATAGGTGAGCGACCTCAAATACTTGGCCTCGGCCAAAGCACTGAGTTTGTCCTGCTCGGTCAGCCCGCTTGCTTTGGGTACGTTAGCTATTACCAGGTTTGCATTACGTATGGTTTGAAAAAAACTGTCCCATATCACACCAACGCGGTTGATGTTTGTATTGTCTAGTCCCTGATAAAGGCTCACCGGAGTTTGTGTGCCACGTGAATATCCATAATCTGCCATACCCTCCAGTTGTGCAGGGTAATTTAGACTTACGCCATTTGTGGTGCGTATTGGACCATAGATGGCATTTATAGCCGCTCTAACTTCTGGAATAGTATTATAAAAATTTTCTGAGGCCAATGACTTTGGTTTCTCATCCAATACTTTAGAGCATGATGATGCTATACACAATAGCATGATACCGATTATTATTTTTTTCATCTTTAGTATTAATTTAATGATATCATATTAGAAACTTGCGCGTACTCCAAAAGTTACAGTCTTAGCCGTTGGATACACATAATGATCAACACCCTGCACAATAGAATTTGAACTTCCATAAGAGTTAACTTCAGGATCATACCATGAGTAGTTGGTAATCGTAAGGAGATTTTGCCCACTCACGTAAATCTGACCTCTAGTCAAGCCTTTGATATTCCATTTTTCTATTGGCAGATTATAAGTGATCTGAATATTCTTAAGTCTCAGGAATGATCCGTCCTCAATAAAACGGTTTGACATTTGTGCTTGTGATAATGCTTTTATAACCGGGTACTTTGCATTCACATTAGTTGGGGTCCAGTGGTTATAATAAACCTCTTTGAGCATATTTAAGCCTTGTCCATAATCATAGTTTTGACCCTGAGCACTCAGGTTGTAAATGTCATTACCCTCAGTTCCCTGTACAAAGATTGAGAGGTCAAAGTTTTTATAGGACATATTGGAAGTTAGGCCATATGTGAATTTAGGGTTTGGGTTTCCAATAATCCTTTTATCACCGGCATCACGGATCCCATTATTATTGAAATCTTCATAAGCTATCAACCCATTCTGATCAAATCCTTTTTCCACATATCCATAAAAAGAACCTAACGGATAACCCTCTCTAAGTATGTTCGCATTGTCGCTTAATGCAGCGCCTATGGTTTCGCCCAAAATGTCGCTACCATTGTTTAACTTAATTACTTTGTTCCTGTTAATCGAGAGATTTCCTCCCAACTGCCATTTGAATTCATTAGTTAATACATCAGCAGATACAGACATATCTATCCCTTTGTTCTGAATTTTTCCAATATTCTGTACCGTATAAGCGTAGCCTAATGAGGATGGAAGCGACACGTTATTGAGCAGGTCACGTGTATTTTTTACATAAAGATCTAACGTAAAGCTTAATCGGTTATTCAAAATCCCTAAATCCAAGCCGACATCGGTCTGTGTAGTAGTTTCCCATTTTAGCGGTCCGGCTAAACGGGTTCCCGGAGCATAAGACGTAGTTAGCGCATCACCGAAAACAACTTGACCAGAGGCAAGCTGATTCAGCGTATAATAGGGGTTGATGGCCGTGTTTCCTGTTTCACCATAGCCAACTCTAAGTTTTAAATCGGAGATAACTTCATACTGTTTAATAAAGGACTCTTGTGACAGGCGGTAGGCCAATGCCACAGAAGGAAAGTATCCCCATTTCTGTCCTTCACTATATCTGGATGAACCATCTGCACGAAAACTTATAGTAGCAAGTAATTTGTCATTGTAATTGTAATTGACCCTTGACAAATAAGAAAGCAGGGCCCATTTCGTATAATATGATGCTGGTACGCCCTGTGTTGCTGCTGCGCCGATATCGTATGTTTCCTGGTTGTCACTTATAAAGCCGTTACCCGAAGCAAGAAGACTTGTAGAAACATAATCCTGATACGTAAAACCTGCTAAGGCCGAGAAGGTGTGTTTACCCAATGTTTTTTGGTAATTAACAGTATTCTCACTTAATAGACTGGTAACGCTTGGCGTAGAAACGCTGGCAAAACCTGTAGAATTCACGAACTTTGTAGTTCTGTAAATATCGTTACGATCATCCGTGTTTTCAATTCCTGCCAGAGTTTTGAATATCAATCCTTTTATAGGTTCAAAACTTAGCGAAGTATTTGTTAAAACCCGGTTGGACCTGGTTACATCCTTATATTGATATATAAAATTTAGCGGGTTGATAATGACATTTGAACCCCAGGTATAGGCTTCTGCTAACTTTGTATAGGTTCCATCCGGATTATATAGTCCAACAGTTGGATATCCTGAAAGCGCTGCCGATAATAATGAGCCGCCACGGTTTCCTCTATCCAAGTTCTTTCTTTCTTCATTAACCCTAGTTAAAATTGCACTGACATCAAACTTGAACATTTTACTGATTTCAGAATTCAAGTTTAACCTGAGTGAGTTTCGAACATAGTCACTCCCAATGACAATTCCATTTTGGTTGAAATTACTTGCAGCTACCGAAAACCTGGTCTTTTCAGTACCGCCACTCACGGTAACTGAGTTGTTCATCATAGGTGCTCGCTGGAAAATAGCATCCTGCCAATCAGTTCCCTCTCCAAAACCATTGATCTGATCTGGTGTGAAACGAGGATTCGCCTTGTCGTTTGCTGCCTGTTCATTATAAAAGTTAGCGTATTCAGTAGCATTCATGAGATCTAACTTTTTGCGTAGTGTCTGCATGCCATAATATCCATCATAGTCTACCACCACCTTACCTGCTTTACCTTTTTTTGTAGTAATCAGCACAACTCCATTTGCACCCCTCGAGCCATAAATTGCTGTTGCTGATGCATCCTTTAAGACCTCTACAGATTCGATATCTGCATTGTTAAGTAAAGTTGGTGAGGATGAATAAGGAAACCCATCGACAACATACAAAGGTTCGTTGCTACCTTGAATAGAGTTGGTACCTCTGATCCTAACGCTTATCGCCGCACCCGGAGCGCCCGTGTTTTGAGAAACATTTACACCCGAAGCCCTGCCTGCCAACGATTGTATAACATTTGTTGACGGTACTGAATTTAACTCTGACCCCTTTATTGAAGCTACAGATCCGGTTAAATCACGTTTTCTTGCGGTTCCATAACCCACTACAACAACCTCATCCAAATCGCTTTGTCCTGAGGTTAACGTAACATTGATCACGGTTTCGTTGCCCACCACAACCTCTTTAGGGTCGTAGCCGATTGAACTAAACACCAAGACTGACCCTTTCGCGGCGCTGATACTATATTTACCATCGCTATTCGTGGATACGCCTCTTTGAGTACCTTTTACAAGCACTGAAACTCCGCTTAATGGACCAATATTGTCAGACACCTGTCCGTTAATATTGACTTGTATTTTTGAAGCGATGTCACTGGTACCTTCCAACACTTTTATATTGAATGTACGCTCAGTTAGCATGTCATTTGATACGCTGGCTAATGAATGACTATTTTTTTTGTGGTTATCGTAGGCATTTGCCTGTATACTTATTACCAATAGCAGGCAGGATGCTCCTGCAAAACGCAATAGCTTGCAGCACCGGTTTTTACTTAACGGGTAAGTATTTAAAGTATTTTTTTTATACATATTAGTAGGTTTAAATTTGGTTTAATGTGCTTATTGTTAATACCCATCCATTTACTGTGAAGGCGATTGGATACCTTTGCCAAGTTAAAGCTTAGAATTAATTTTTCGAGATCATCCCCCTCCTCTAATTTCGTAGTATAGTGTATCCATTACGTTATTGTTAGCAGGTTGTGTGCAGGGCGCGGAGATTTGGAATAATAAATTTCCATACTGTGTATCAAACAGCATCAACAGAAACGCTTTTTTTCCGTCCATCCCTTTGAAAAAGGAAAAGATGACTTTGTTCATAATTTGGTTAGAATAATTGTTTGTCAGCAGTAAATAGGATCTACCGTTTCGTAGACAAGTTTACAAAAGCTCTGCATTTCACCTGGATTAAAATGTATCAACATGTATTAAAATCCTATCAGATTTCGGTTTTTGCGTAAACACGTAGGAAAACTCAATAGAATGGACATAATGCTAGAATATTCATAAAGATTGAAACGATTTTAGTTATGATTTTGGCCCGCGTTCCATACATTGTACTTTAGCCGAATGCAGGTTAGTAGTCAATAAATTATCAACCTTATATGAAAATGGATTTTAAGCTTTACTTTCCTGTTGCTGTCAGATTATTTGCGGGAATGATACTCATCTTTCTCTCCCTAGACACCACTGCGCAACTTAGGATTCCCAATATTTTTACGGATGAAATGATCTTGCAAAGAGATAAGGAGGTGAATATTTGGGGATGGGCTAAGCCTGGAATAGAGGTAGAGGTGCAATTAGGTAAAGCTAGCTATCGAGCAACTGTAAAGGAAGATAGTACCTGGAGCGTAGTAATACCATTCCATCGCGCGGGTGGTCCATATCTTCTTACGGTTAACTCCTCAGGGGAGCAAATAAAGCTTAAGGACATTTATTTTGGCGACATATGGTTTTGTAGTGGACAGAGCAATATGAGCTTTCAGGTAGCTCAAGCGAATTACTATGAGGCAGAATTGAAGGATGCTGAATATCCTTTGATTAGGGAACTCGGCCTTGCTTTAGAGTCAACACTTTATCCCAAGCACGATATTAAGGAAACGTCATGGAAAAAGGCCAGCGCGGGCACGATAGGTAAGTTTTCTGCTGTAGCCTGGTTCTTTGCTAAAGAACTTTATCATAAAACCAAAGTTCCAATAGGAATCATCCATTCTTCCTGGGGAGGCACACCGATTGAGGCGTTTATGGATGATAAAACTTTGCAGGTTTTTCCAGCAGCGAAAAAGAAGATGGATTTGCTTAGCCCTGAGTTCATTAAAGCCACACAATTGAAAAATATACAACTGGTTGAATCGTCAGGGAATCCCAATCCCAAAGGTTTTATCAATATACGTAACGGTTATCCAACGCTGGTTTACAATGCAATGGTTGCGCCCTTTTTTAATTTCCCTGTGAAGGGTGTCTTGTGGTATCAGGGAGAAGCTAATTCCGATATCCCGGCCTGTTTTCAGTATGAAAAGTTGTTGACTGGTATGATTACTTCCTGGCGAACATCTTGGAAAGAGCCAGATCTTCCTTTTGTTGTCGTACAGTTAGCCAACTACAGGCAAAAGGTTAGTACCGTATCCCCAATTTCGGGTTGGGCAGTGTTGCAGGAAGCACAATATCAGGTTTCTCAAACCCTTAAAAATGTGGGAATTGTAATAACAAATGATATAGGAAATCCATTTGACGCTCATCCAAAGAATAAGCAGGACGTTGGCAAGCGTTCCGCGGCAGTTGCTTTAAATAAGTTTTATGGGTACAAAAGCTTAGTAGCCAGCGGTCCGTCTCTGCGCAATGCAGAAATTTTAAAAGATAAAATGATTCTTTCATTTGATGGAATAGGTAGCGGACTGACTGCAAAGGGTGGAGGTGATCTTTTAAATGGTTTCTTAATTGCTGGTGAAGATCAGCAGTTCTACGAAGCAACAGCCAGGATTTCTGGAGATCAGGTTGTGGTGTTCCACAAAGATATACTGAGCCCTACGTTTGTTAGGTATGCATTTAAAGACAATCCTCCAGCAGTAAATTTTTACAATAAAAACGGCTTCCCAGCTGTACCTTTTAGAACAGATACTGAGAAGCGTTTAGATGTTAAGTAGGTACGACCGGATTTAGCGTTTCAAATAATCACTTGCGTTTTTCCCGTAGTATTTTTTGAAGACAGTGCTGAAATATTTTGGATCAGAAAAGCCGACCATATAGGCCACTTCGTTTACATTGTGATTCCCACTTACCAACAGTTCCATCGCTTTTTTAAGACGGTATTGCTGGATAAATTCTAATGGTGTTTTGCCGAGTAGGCCTTTAAACTTTCTGTACAAACTGGCATGACTCATTCCGATCTCGCGCTCCAGATCCTCAATTGCGAAATCTGGATTTCCAATATTATCTTCTGCAATTTTAGTTGCCTGATCAATAAATTTCTTGTCCAGTAGAGATAGATCTTCATTAATCGGCAATTCGTTTTTGGCAAAACGCTCCTTTAATCGTCTTCTATTCTCTAAGAGATTGTCGATACAGCTTCTTAAAAGATCTAAATCAAATGGTTTTTCAAGATAAGTGTCGGCACCTATCTTATAGCCTTCAATTTTATTTTCATTGCTTCCTAAAGCTGTTAGTAAAATAAAAGGAATATGACTGGTTTTGATGTTGTTCTTTATTTCATAACAAAATTCAGTTCCATCCATCGTTGGCATCATCACATCCGAAACAATAACATCAGGAACAACTTTAGCGGCTACCGATAAACCTTGCTGCCCGTTCTCAACCTGATAGATCTGATAAAAACTATCTAGGTTTTTGATCATCAGGTTCCTTAGATCATCGTTATCTTCTGCTATTAAGATCTTTGGCTTTTTACCGCTGCTAGTCTTTGTCTGTTTTTCCGGGCTAAGCTCGCTCATATTGTCGACCGGTGGGGTTTCCAATAGTTCTTCTACAATACACTGAGTTTCTGGTATCGGGAACTTTATATGAAAGGTGGTGCCATGATTCAAATGGCTATCAAACCAAATGTCTCCGTGATGCAGTTTAACCAGTTCTCTGGTAACCATCAGCCCGATGCCAAAGCCAACTTCATTCGAATTAATCACATTCTTTGCCCTGAAGTATCTTTTAAAAATGAGTTTTTGTTGCTCTTCAGGTATACCCAATCCACTGTCCCTGATTGCTATGTGATAGAACTTATTAAACACATTGGTGCTCATATCAATCTGTCCGCCTTTCGGTGTATATTTTACGGCATTTGACAAGATGTTGAAAATGATCTTATCGAACTTATCTTTATCAACCCTCAATATACTTGAGCTATGTTTATGGTTTCTGGTTAGTATGATTCCTCTTTGTTCCAACAGTGGAATAAAATCATTGCAGATCTTATCCAACGTTTTCTCAACGGCAATGGTAGCGATGTTCATTTTGATCTTCTTGAAATCCGCTTTTTCAAAGTCTAATAATTGGTCGATCAGACCGTTTAGCCTGGACGCATTGTGGCTGGCAGTTTTAAGAATCTCTTGAGTTTCTACGGAGAAATCATTTTTCTTGAGGGCAATGGTGAGCGGTGATTTAATTAAGGAAAGCGGTGTTCTAATGTCATGAACAATGTTTATGAAAAACCTGATTTTATCTTTTGCATGGAGTTCACTCAACTGTACATGATAGAATTTAATTCCAGAGTAAATTAAGGATACCGCCAAAATAAAATAGAGTAGGTATGCCCAGGTTGTAGCCCAAAAAGGTGCAGAGATGTTGATGTCAATCAGCCGCTCATTTTGTTCAAATTGTGAGCCCATTCCAGAATTTGCCCATTGCACTTTAAACTTATAATCTCCCGGCTTTAAGTTGGTATAGTTTGCAGCATGTTCACTGGTAGCAGGCGACCATTCCTTATCCAGTCCTTCCAACTTCCATCTGTATAAATTGGCTTCGTTGGTATAGTTAACCGAGCTGAAGTCAAAGGTGATCGCATTCTGATTATATTTTAATTCAATCTTCCTTGTTTCGTCAATCGCTTCTTTTAATGGGGATGTCTTGATGTTGATGTCGGCAGGCCTATTAAAGATCTTGAAATCTGTAAATATCAGTCTCGTTCTAAAGTTTGTGCTTATAATATCCTTCGGATTGAAGATCACGATACCATGGTTTCCGCCAAAAGCAAGTTCTCCTGTTGACAATTTTGCACAGGCTCCATAAGCAAATTCTTTCAAACCCAATCCATCGGCAATGCTATAGTTTCTAAAAGTCTGTTTCTCCAGATTAAAACAGGATAGGCCTTTAGTTGTACTCAACCATAGATTACCCAGGTCGTCGGTTAGGATTCCGTAAATCAAGTTGGATGGCAGACCATCTTTTACGGTATATTTTTTAAATTTTCCGTTGCTGTATTTGATTAAACCCTGACCTTCAGAACCGAGCCATATTTCCTCTTTTATTGGCAAAACACAGAAAATGGAGCCTATCTTATATTTACTCGCATTGAAAGTGGTAATGATGCCGTTATTGTCGATGATATGCAAGCCATTGTGACCACCGGCAACAATTCGGTTGTTGTTTTTTGTAGCAAGTGACAGGACATTTGATAGTGGGAAGGTCTTTACAGCACCGGTTTTAAGGTTCTGTCTTTTAAGAAAAACGCCAGCACCTCCCGACCAAAGTTCGCCTCTATCCAACAATAAACTATTTACGTTATTTCTGAAGGTAACGTCCTTTTCTTTACTGAGGTGCACTACCTTCTGATTTGCAATGCTATAAATCCCATTTTGATAGGTGCCGGCAATAATTTCATTGTTTTCACCCTTTATCAAGGCGGTAATCTTATTGCTGATTTCCCTATTGCTAGTATTCGAAGTATTTAAATAAGTCCAGTTTTTGCGATCTGCTTTAAGCACACTAATGCCATAATTTGTACCTACCCAGAGGTTCCCCGATATATCTTCAACAACAGACCGGATGGAGTTATGCACTAAGCTATTTTGATTGTTAATCTGATGACTATACATTTTAAACCTCAGCCTGTTGGTGTTGAGGTAAGAAATCTCATGCCCGGCAAACCATACTTTGTTCTCATTGTCAATAAAAATATCTAATGCTTCGTTTTCTGGCAGTGATGCCGCATTGTTGTTGTCAGTAAGGTAAGACTGTCGGACCTGCAAACTTTTGCTGATTTTATAAGCGCCTTTACCTTCCGTAGCAAAATATATTGATCCTTGCTGATCCGGTAAGATCTTGGTTATTTCCACCTTGCTGATACTTTGATTTAGGGTTTCATTAGATTTCAATCTGAAATCGCCGATGCGGAAAGTGGAGATGTTGCCTGTAGATCCTATATAAATGTTTTGATTGGCATCGACGCCAATGCTGGACAAGCTCAGTTTGCCAATTTCCTCTATTAAGCCAGGACTTAGCAACTGGTTGACCAAAGCGTCTGATTTTAAGTCCAGGAATTGGATGCTATTTTTTGAAGCCAGCAGGAGATATTGATCGCTGTATAGGTCTAGGCCAATTAAAGTACCCGATATATTTTTGTAGGTAGTAGTTTTTTTCGAACGGTAGTTGTATTTGATTAATCCTTTATCTGTAGCAATATAAAGATCGGCTTTTCTGTCATCGATATATAAGTCTCTGATCGTGTTTTTATCGGCAACAGCATAGATGAATTTAAAGTTGTCCTCTTTAGTTTGGTAAACAAAAACGTCCGAAAAGTTATTCACCCAGATTTGTTTTTTAGAATCGACATTAAATCGATTTCGTCTTAGTCCATATCGTGTAAGCAGGTCTGCCGAATATAGATTGTAGTGTTTATAGCCAGATCCGTCATACCTGTCTATTCCCTCCTTGGTAGAGAACCACATCAATCCCTTCTGGTCCTGAGCTATGGCAAAGGTAGTGCTGTTACTTAACCCGTCTTCTACTGAAAGGTTATGGAATTCTTGCGCCAAGCCTAGCTTTATCCATAAAATTAACAGTGCGGTTAATAATACTTTCATCTCGATTTATATTGGTTGGGTAGTGGGTAAGGGCAATAATATTTACTTTTCAGGCTAAAATATGAAGTAAAGCCATCAATTGAGGCCTTTTGATAGAATATTAATAAAGGTTGATAGTAAATTAAACTACCTGTTAACGGCTCTTTTGTAAAATTGCTTTGTGAATGTCAGCCGGTAAACAGCTTGAGATTTGATTAATAACTAACCAGATATAATATGAGTAAAATCTTTACATTCCTTTTAAGGGGTGTCGATAAGAAGAGGGCACTCTGCCTTATCTTAACTTGCAGCTTAACGGCAAGCACTATCCAGGCCCAAGTTCCTAAAACAGATCCAACGCCTCCTAAGAAGGAAGCGGCGGTGTTGTACACGATCACCGGGACGGTTTCCGGAGATGGGGTAACGATTCCAGGAGCCACCGTAAAAAACAAAAAATCCAATATTACTGTCATCACAGATCAAAATGGAGTTTATAAGATTGGAGTTACGGCGCCAACAGATATCTTAACCTTTTCGTATTTAGGTTTCCAAAACGTAGACCGTGTTGTAGGTACCTTAAAACTACTTAACATCACAATGGTAAGCGTCACGAATGAACTTAAAGACGTGGTAGTTGTAGGATATGGTTCTGCAAGGAAACGCGACATCACAGGGGCTATTGTTTCGGTAACTGCTGAAGACATCGAGAAACGTACCCCAACAAATGTGTATGAAGCACTTCAAGGTTTAGCACCGGGTGTACAGGTAACCTCAGGTTCAGGTCAGCCGGGAGAAAGTGCTTCGGTAGTGATCCGTGGAACCTCCACCATGAACAATGATGGTATTGGTCCGCTTTGGGTAGTTGATGGTGTTCCAACCACAAATGTGGATGCGATCAATCCCTATGATATTGCGTCGATGGAGATCTTAAAAGATGCTGCGTCTGCCGCGATCTACGGTTCTAGATCGGCCAACGGTGTAATTATTATCACTACTAAGAAAGGTAGTGCAAAGGCACCGGTGATTGAGGTACGTTATCTTCATTCTCTAAATGAACTCACGCATACCATGCCGCAGATGAATACACCACAGTATAGAAATATGCAAAGAGACTTGTCGAGATACATACAAGGTGAAGGTCGGTTATTGGTGCCTACGGCTGTACAGAATGTGCTGGCTTCTCAAATGGCAGATTCATTAAACTTTCTGTTGAATGCCGATAATGATTATCAGGATATTGCTTTCAATCCGGCTCATAAAAACCAATTGGATATGAGTGTAGGTGGCGGTTCGGATAAATTAAAATACTTTATTGGTGGCGGTTACCTGGGTGAAAAGGGAATTATTACCAACACGTCTTATGATCGCATCACCTCCCGCGTTAATGCTGATTATATCCCTAATGATAGGTTGACACTAGGTTCACGATTTAATGTGAGCTATGGCAAGAAGAAAGGGATTGATGAAGGTGGATTTCTGAATTCCTTATTAGCCAGGAAGCCAAATCTATCTTTATACTATCCGGATAACTCCATTATTGGAACCCTATGGGGGAACAGTCCGCTGGCGTTGAACCTGCAGACTAATTTTTCCGACATCTATAATGCCTCTTTCTATCAGATGGCAGAATACAAGATCACTAAAGACTTGAAGTTTACCACTAATATAAATGGTGTAATTGCGTTGAACCGGTACAACTTTATGCGACCGACGTTATTAAGCGATGGTTATCTGAACAATTTCGGTTCTCATACCAGTACAATGAATTGGAATTGGTTGAACGAGAATTACTTGAACTACACTAAATCCATTGATAATGTGCATAATTTCGGTGGTTTGCTCGGCGTAAGTGCGCAGGGTTGGCGCACGGAGATAGATGGATATAGCGGCAGAAATTCGGCCACTGATGCTATCTACACACAGAATGCATTTGCGGCTAATTTTGATTTAACGAGAACCGGAACTACAGCGTCTGCACACACCTTGGCTTCCTTATTTTCAAGGTTCACTTATAACTACAAATCGAGGTACTTATTTACTGCTAACTTGAGAGCAGACGGTTCCTCCAGGTTTGCGAAAGACAAAAAAATAGGGTATTTCCCGTCTGCATCCGCGGCATGGCGCTTCTCTGATGAGTCCTTTATGCAATGGACCAAAAAGCTAACGATAAGTGATGCGAAATTGCGACTGAGTTACGGGGTAACCGGAAACGAAAGTATAGGGGATTATGAATCCATTCTATCTTATGGCACTGGCGGTATTTACGATGGGGTGGCGGGAGTAACTGCTGCGCGTATTGCTGTAGACAATCTAGGCTGGGAGCAAACTGCTCAATCTAACTTAGGTCTTGATGTGGCTTTCGCCAATAACAGGTTTCAGTTAACAGTCGATCTTTATAATAAATCGACCAGTAATCTGCTTGCCGCTTACGAGATACCAAAGGAATGGGGGTTTAATACCGTACGAAAAAACATTGGCTCTATTGTCAATAAGGGTTTAGAGATAGGTTTGGTAGGCGATGTCGCTAAGACAAAAAACACCACTATCAACCTGGGAATAAACGTTTCCTTCAACAGGAATAGAATCAATGAGATCGCTGGAGGAATTCCATATCTCTTTAACGATACCTGGTGGATTTCAGAGGGTAAGCCTATAGGCGACTTCTATGGCTACCGCTCTCAGGGGATCTTTGCTTACGACCAATCAAATGCTTTTAGTAGCAACTGGGAACAACTGACCCCTGTATTTCAAACGGATGCGAGCGGGCAAATGTTGAAAGATGCAAACGGGAAATATGTATTGGTTAATTATACTTTAGGTGGCGCAAACTACACGGGGACGGTTAACCAGAAGAAGCTGGCTGACGGTACGCCATTTAGAGGTGGGGATGTGAACTGGGAGAACGGAGACCTTGACGCGAATGGAATAATTACGGATAAAGATAGAATGGTGTTGGGCAATGCACAACCTGACTTCACCGGTGGTTTTAATTTCAATATCCGCCACAAAGGTTTCACATTATTTGTGGCTTCCTATTTCTCTATAGGCGGCGAGATTTACAATGCAGCGAAGTATAATCTGGTGCAGGGTAGTATGAACGGATTGTCTACCGTTCCCTCTTTCGATTTCCAGAATAATTTCTGGATCCAGCAGGGTGATGCGGTTGATTATGCCCGTCCATACTCTGACCGTTTCCAGAACGCTCGTAATGTGAGTTCATTTTATATGGAAGATGCCACGTACCTAAAGATCCGTAACGTCAGGCTGAGCTACCTTTTGCCCGCGAAATGGACATCAAAAGCTAAGCTAAGAGGGGTGAACATTTATAGCTACGTTAACAATGCCTTTACGTTTACCGGATATTCAGGTTATGACCCAGAATTTTCGTCCTACAGTGCCTTAGGAATTGGAATGGATATTAATCGTTATCCGAGAAAAAGAGAATTTGGTTTGGGGTTAAATGTTAATTTTTAATACTCATGAAATTAGATAAAGAAAATAAGATGAAAAACTTAAATAGCAGATTGGTTTACCTTTTACTGTTGGTGGTAACCATTGCAGCAACATCTTGCAAGAAGTTTTTGGAGGTGGACCCGATAAGTGAGATACCAGAACAAAAGATGTGGCAGAACCAACGGGATGTGAATTCAGGCATTGCCGAAATCTATTCCTCATTTCGTACAGCGTTAAATGCCAATTATTTCTCCTGGGGAGAAATGCGCTCAGATAACTTTGTATTGTTTAGTGAGCAGCCGACAGAGAATGGTAAGTTGATATTAAATCAGCTGACGACTGATATGGCTAGCTCCAACTGGAATACACTTTATAAAGTAATCAGTAACGCAAATTTCGCCATAAAGAATATTCCTAATGCGGACATTACGGACGCTGTGTTGAAAAATGATTATTTAGCCCAAGCTTATGCCATGCGTGCTTTAAGTTATTTCTATGCTGCCAGGGTTTGGGGCGATGTTCCGGTATATCTTGAGCCAATAGATAATATTGATAAAGGAGAGTTTAGAGCAAGAACCGCTATGAGTACCGTATTGAGAGATGTGGTTATGGCAGATCTGAAAACTGCTGAGCAATTGATAAATCCAGGTAATCTGGAACGCAAGCGCATATCCCGTCAGGCCATTTACGCCATCCAGGCTGATGTTTATATGTGGATGGAGGATTATGACAGCGCTGATAAGACGATAGATAAACTGCGTTCAAACGTAACCAATACCAACTTCCAGCCAGATATGTCATTGATGAAAAAGCAATTTGTTGATGACTTGAACAATAAGGTTAATGATAATGACCCTACCAAAGATGAATACGGTCCGGGTACAAATGAAATGATCTATGTCATTCACCAGAACGTTTCTGAGGCAGGATTAAATAACTATAGTTTGATCTGGTTATTGTTAGGAAGTGGTTCCGGACAAGGTTCTACTGTGGTGCTTTCGCCAAAATTACAGGCCATATTTACTGCGGCAAAAGCAGCTACGCCTAGCGATAACCGTTACGACAATTACCTGGCGCCATCGGGCGGTGGTACAACAACTTTTCAGGTCCATAAGTACATTGCAAACGGCACCGCTTTGCCCTATCAGAACTTTATTAATTGCCAGATGGCTTATCCGGTTTATCGTTTTACAGACGTATTGCTGATGCAGGCGGAAGCAAAAGCAAGATTGGACAAATGGCAGGAAGCTTTGGATATTATCCGTACTACAGTGAGAACAAGAGCAGGTGTTGCGGCTAGTACGAGAGCTTTAAGTACCTTTTCCTCAAGAGCGCAAGTGGTAGATTATGTGTTGAACGAACGCCAGATAGAACTGGTGGGTGAGGGCAAGCGCTGGTTTGATTTGGTTAGGACCAAAAAAGCAGTAGCCGTGATGCAACCAATTAATGGGATGAGCAATGTTAATCAAACCCTGTTTCCCATTCATCAGAGTTTAATCAATCAGAATCCGAACCTGGTACAAAACCCTGGTTACTAAATTTAAACGCTAGTCAAATGAAAAAGAATATAATTACCCTTAGAAGCTTGCTGTCTATACTTTCGGTTCTTTGCCTACTCGGCTTTGCCAGCTGCGAGAAGCTTGCCTTACAAAAAAGTTACGACTACGAAGGTCAGGCTATAGACCCACATGTTAACATGACGACCTGGAAATATATGGAGTCCAGACCAGATGTTTTTTCTTTAATGTCTGAAGCTATTGAATATGCCGGGATGAAGAGTGTCTATGAACAAACAGAATCCAAGTATACCTATTTGCTGATTAACAATGTGGGCATGACTGCGTTCATCACCAAATACGGTTTTAGTTCTATAAAAAATATTGATGTGGAAAAAGTGAAGAAGCTTTTGCAGTACCATGTGATTGAAGGTGATTATCATGCGTATGATAAGAAACTTCCTACAGAGCCGATTTATGTCAAGACTTTATTGGCGGGAGAAGATGGATTGTTGACCATTAAAGTAAATAAATCATCTGCTAATTCAGTAGGGTCACCTATTACCAATGGAAACATTATTGTAAACCTAAGGCCGAGTAATTTTGTGAGTGCGAGCATAAGTTCGGTTACCTCTAATATTTTGCCGACAAATGGCGCCATTCATGTATTTCCAGGCTTTGCTTACTATAAGCGTGATGCAAACTATATTCCAGTATTTTAATATACCTAGAGATGAAAATCAAACAATACCTGGCCATCATAGCCGCTTTCCTGATCATGGGATCAGGCTGTAGCAAGAATGAAGAAATGGATTATTCCAGTACCAAACCGCCGGAGATCAAAGCGATTTTGGAGGTCGTGCAACCAGACTTAAATAAAGCAGATAATGTACCGTTAGTCTGTGTGGTTTTTGCGGAAGCTGGACTGAAATCCGTAAAAATGAAAATTGTAAAGGCTGGCGTTGAAACTGATTATAAAGAGGTAACTACCTTTTACGACAATAAACAGTATTCGGTAAAGGAACTTCCACTTTGGGATGAAACGGTTCAGTCGTTTAAGGTCATTGCCACAGACATGGCGGATCGGACTACAGAGAAAGTTATTCCTATCAGTGTAATCAAATACCTGGCAGCGCCTGTGATTACTTTTCCTGTGCCTGAAATTCTAATTGATGAAAATTCAGGTGCAATCGTCATTCCCAGAACTAAATTTTCTGTAGTTGGCGCATCGACTATAGTTAAGGTAGAGGTTAACTTGTTTTCGGCTTCTGGAACGACCCCAGTCCCATTAGATCCTCCACTAGGGGTAGCAAGCCTTACTTATGATTTTGATCAGGAGATTTTGTATAAAGCTGGCGATAATGCCTTACAGGTTTCGGTTACAGATTCTTATGGTAAAATTAAGATCGAAACTCTGCCCATCCGGTATATCTCTATTCCAGCGCCAGTATTAAAAGCATCAGGAACCACAACACTTGATCCTATTGTGACGGCAAGCAACACTTCAAGAACCTTAACGTTTACCGCTACATCAGGTATCGGTATTAATGCCATCAGGGTTTACAAGGTCGAGAAAAATGTGGTTACAGAGTTAACTTCAGTATCAAAAACCTATACTTCAGAGAAAGAGGTCGCCTTCTCTGCAGCTCTGCCTCCATTTACCGCTTCTACAACAGGGATACGAATCAGCGCATTTGACCAGTTGGGAAGAACGACAACGGTAGATATTCAAAGTGTTATCGATTTAAGTTACAATCCAAACGCCAGGATTGGTTCACAGTTTTACTCAAAGGTTGCTGATCCGGCTTATCCAGGTGTATTTAGTTTCTATTCTGTGAAAGATATGAAGACTTATGATCTGGCCACATTCTATACAAACAGGCCAAATATCGATATGTATTTCTACTTCTTTGGCGGTGCGGTCCGTTTGTATCAGGCCACAACGAACAGGCCGGGAGAAGCATGGTCGGGCGATCCAGCAAAAGGTATTCCGCTGATGGAGAACTGGACAGGAGTACCTAGAAATGCGACCAAGATCAAGAAGTTTACACCAGGTTCCTTTGCATTTACATTTGATAATGTAACCTCCACTGATTTGAAAGCAGCGGCAGTGCAGACTTACCTGAACAGCGCACAGGTGACCGCAGATTTTGCAAATTATACCGCAGGAGAAGTGGCCTTCTTTCAGACAGCTGCAACTTCAACTAACGGTGCTAAGATTGGTATGATGCGCATTGAGTCGTTTACAGTGGATCCTGCAAATACTACCAAAGGTTTTTATGTGGTATCATTTAAGGTTGTACAGCAATAAGTAGTAATGAGGAAAGTATTTTATGTTTTTTGTTGTCTGATATTGGTTTTGACCGCCTTCAAGCGTTCAAAACCAATAAACGACTATGATCTGATTATTTACGGTGGAACATCTTCTGGCGTGATAGCTGCATATGCGGCGGCCAAAGAAGGGTTAAAAGTAGCGGTTTTAGAACCAACAAAGCATTTGGGGGGATTAACGACCAGTGGCTTAGGCCATGTCGATATTGGTAATCCCGAAACTGTTGGTGGGTATACAATGGAGTTTTTGAAACGTGTAGGAACAGCTTACGGTATGAAAAGGTTTTGTACAGAAATGGAAAGTTCTGTTGCAGAAAAAGTATACCTGCAAATGATAAAGGAGGCTGGTGTAACAGTTGTTTATCAGGCCAAGCTACGGGAGAAAACCGGGGTTGAGAAAAGCGGTAATAGAATTCAGCAAGTCGTTTTGGAAGGCGGGGACCGTTACCGTGCGAAGATGTTTATCGATGCTACTTACGAAGGCGATCTGATGGCCTGGGGCAAAGTTCCATATCGCGTAGGTCGAGAAAGCAAGGACGAATACCAGGAGTCCTCAGCAGGTATACAGCAGTATACCGTAACCAAGCCATTAAGCGCTGCACGACTAACTGAAATAAAGAAATTAAGTGCAGCTTTTCCAATGGATTATATCTTCAGCGAGAAAGAGGCACTTGGTGCAGCAGATGGGAAGGTCCAGGCCTATACCTACCGATTATCCTTAGCTACGGATCCCCAAAACCGGGTTCCTTTTTATAAGCCTAGAAACTATAAACCAGAGCGCTATCGGGATCTGTTAAACAAAATTCTTAGAGACAAATTAACGAAGTTTGATAAGGTGACGACCGTTTATCCAATGCCCAATGATAAAACGGATATTAACCATTTGGACCTGGTAAATGCCTCCTGGAAATATCCAGATGGAAGTTATGAAGAACGCGCTTCTATAGAGAACTATCATAAAGAATATGAACAGGGCTATCTCTATTTCTTAGCAAACGATGTTAATGTGCCTGCAGCATTAAGGAAAGATACCCAACGTTACGGTTATTCAAAAGATGAATTTTCAGATAACAACCATTGGCCATACTTACTCTATGTTAGAGAAGGCAGGAGAATGTTGGGCAACTACGTAATGAAACAGCAGGATGCCTGGGATCATATCACGAAGAAGGATGGAATCGCTGTTGGCTCTTACTTTATGGATTGCCATACCATACAACAGTTAATAACCGCTAAAGGGGAACTGGTGCAAGAAGGAGAAATGGAACATGCGCCCTTCAGACCTTACGAAATTTCCTATAATGCCATCATCCCGAAAGCTGCGGATTGCGAGAATCTTTTTGTCACCATTTGTTTATCAGCCTCTCACACTATTTATGGATCCTTGAGAATGGAGCCTGTTTTCATGATGACAGGGCATGCCGCTGGTGTTGCTGCTGCTTTGGCGATTAAAGCGAAATCTACTGTTCAGGATGTTGATATTAGTCAATTGAGAGCAAAACTAATTGCCCAGAAACAGATCTTAAAGTTTGATACCAAGCCAGGTTTCTTTTTAGGTAAAGATAGTACTGGCTACGTGATGGATGATACTGATGCAGTCATAAAAGGCGACTGGCTACATTCTATAAGTTCTGCCCCATTTTTAATGTACAATTACCAGTTTGCAAGCCAGTCTGCAACCGAAACTGCGTCTGCGACTTATCATCCCAAATTACCAGAGGATGGAGATTATGAGGTGCAAATACTGTATTCTGCGGATAATAACCGAAGTAAAAATGCAAGGGTCATGATCAATAGTGATAAAGGCGAGCAAATGGTATTGGTTGATATGAGCAAGAAAGCCCCTAAAAACTATTGGCACTCTTTAGGAAAATTCAAGTTCTCCATTGACAAAAAACCGAAAGTGGTACTCTCCAATAAAGGTACTGGCGGCATTGTGGTAGCCGATGGTTTAAGATTTAATAAAGTAGAAACTAAGATCAATGAGAAATAGACCAATACTAGTTGTTGCCCTTTGCTTAGCTATACTGGCTGGGTTAGGTTTAAACTTAAAATCAAATGTTATCATATATGCAGCCCCTAAAGGGGAAACGCTAAGTAATGCCTATACGGTAACCGCTGATGGTAAAGAGGTGCCTGTATACATTGCAAAAGTAGCATCGTCCGACAGAAAGCTGCGTTATAAAGCAATGGATGACAAGGTAAACTCTGCTAAGTTTTTTGAAGAGGCTGCATTTAGCTATTTCGATCTATCAGGTAGTACAATGATCACTGTTAAAGCGGCGGTTGCAATTAAAACCGTTAAAATTCTTCCGAGTTCTTATCAGATCAATCCAATTATAAAAGATGGGTTGATCAGCTTTGCTATTAAAGCCGGGCAGCAAGTTACTGTGGAAGTTAACGGTGAAATTATTCAGTCGTTACACCTTTTTGCCAATCCGATTGAGAAAGATAAGCCAAATGCGAATGATCCGAACGTGATTTTTTACGGACCGGGCATTCATGAAGTAAGCAGGTTGGTGGTTAAAGACAATCAAACTTTGTATTTAGCTGGAGGAGCGATTTTAAGAACTGTGATTGGCGAAAACGAAAAAGCATCTACTGTACCTACGAGTGGGTTAAAAAACAAACCGTACCCGCCATCCATTACTCTGATGGGAAAAAATATAAAAGTTAGGGGTAGAGGAATCATTGATGCCAGTGCTTGTCCGACACATTCCCGCAACATGATCATGGTCCAAGGCGAGAACATCAGTATAGAAGGAATCATTTTGCGTGATGCCAGCTTGTGGACATTGCCTGTCAGACAATCGGCGAAAGTGCATATCGACAATATTAAGTTACTCGGTTACCGTGCCAACTCAGATGGCGTTGATATATGCAACAGCACTGATGTCTTAGTGGAGAAATGCTTTATTAGAACACTAGATGACCTGGTAGTGATCAAATCTTTAAAAAGTAAAGGGGATACTAACAATATTACTGTCCGCGGTTGTGTTTTGTGGAATGAAGTGGCCCATGCGTTAAGTCTGGGAGCTGAAATAAATGAGAACATTCATGATGTATTGTTTACTGATTGCGATGTTATCCATGATCAGGGTAGAGAATGGTCTTTACGTGTGTACCATTGCGACGGTGGATATGTGAGCAACATCCGCTTTGAAAACCTTCGAATTGAGGAATCTAAAAAGTTCATTTCCCTTTGGATCAATAAAGACGTATGGACGACAGATGAGCATAGGGGGCATATTGATAATGTTAGTTTTAAGAATATCACGGTAAAAGGGAGCCCTGTTTCCATTGAACTGCTGGGGTATGGGAAGTCGAATATGGTTAACAAGGTAGATTTTAGAAGTATTTTCATGAACGGCAAAAAGTTAACTGCCGACCAGGTTAAGAAGAACGAATTTGTAAGTAACGTAAACTTTAAGTAATGAGAAAGACAATACTGGTTTTTTTATTGACACTCTTCATTTTAACCGCATATTCGCAAAAGAAGTTTGATGTAATTGTGGTTGGTGCAAATCCGGGGGGCATAACTTCGGCAATTGCTGCTGCTAAGCTGGGCAAAAAGGTACTGGTATTAGAACGCACCAATCACATTGGAGGATTACCCGCGAACGGATTGGGTGCCACAGATATTGATACCCGGGGAGCGACGACAGGACTTTTCTTAGAATTTGTGCAGAGGATCAAGGCTTATTATGTCCAAACGTATGGAGAGGGTTCTCAGCAAGTAAAGGACAGTAGCGACGGTTATCATTTTGAGCCATCGGTAGCGGAAAAAGTTTTCTTAGCGATGATTGGCGAACAACCGAATATTACGGTCTTGAAACGTCGGCAGTTTGATGCTTCGGGGGAAAACATCGTCGTGGAACGTGCGGTAGTAAAATCGATTAGGGTGACCAACCGTGATAGTAAAAAAATTGAGCAGTATACTGCGGCGGTATTTATTGATGGTACTTATGAAGGAGATCTGGCAGCAGCAGCGGGAATACCTTTTAGCGTTGGAAGGGAAGGCAAGAGGCAGTACAATGAGATTGGCGCTGGTAAGATTTACAAATTTTGGGATGGCCCTGTAATAGACAGCTTAACTACACACGAGGCTGATACCGCTATTCAGGCATACAATTATAGGGTAAACTTAACGAAGCTCGCTGTTAAGAAAGTTCCGTTTCTTAAGCCAGTGAAGT
Source organism: Pedobacter sp. (assembly GCF_037719805.1). GTDB lineage: Bacteria > Bacteroidota > Bacteroidia > Sphingobacteriales > Sphingobacteriaceae > Pedobacter. Next base: position 929,134 of record NZ_JBBJLZ010000001.1, read on the forward strand.
ACGATAGAAGTGAGTATGTTTCTTTGATTGCTGATATTTCAGAAAATAGACAACAGGCAGTTGGTGCGATGAAGACCGGAATTGATGTGATTGTAAATAGTGTTGTGATCCCCAATGGGAAGGTTGATGCAAATAACCAACATGCAGCTTTGATCTCCACCGATTTACCTGAAGAAAACTATAGATGGCCGAAAGCAGATTGGGCATGGAGAGATGATTTCGCCCTAAGATTAAGGTCATATATACAAGGACTTCTATATTTTGCAGCTAATGACAAAGCGTTACCAGCAGATTTTAGAGCCAGAGTGAACGAATGGGGTTTGGCAAATGATGAGTATAAAGACAATGGAAATTTCCCAAGACAAGTTTACGTTCGCGAAGGGAGAAGGATAATCGGCAGACATATATTTACCGCAAATGATGCTTTGCCGGTTAAAGGAGAGGAACGGCCACCGATTTATAAACGAAGTATATCGGCTGGGCACTACTCACTTGACTCACATGCGACTTTAAAAAGAGAAGAAGGCAAACCAGTATTAGAGGGGTTCTTAAGCTATAAAACCAAGCCTTATACCATGCCCTTAGAAGTGATGTACGCTGATAAAATAAAGAATGTTCTATGCCCTGTTCCGGTTTCGGGCACACACATTGGGTTTTCGACTTTACGCATGGAACCATGTTGGATGGCCCTTGGCCAGGCGGCTGGTGTTACTGCGGCATTAATGCAAAGAGACAACGTAGCGGCAAAAGACGTGCCCATTTTGGAAGTCCAAAAGATACTATTGCAACAAAAGGCAACACTTATCTATTTCGAAGATGTAAGCATTAAGGACCCTGATTTTGCCATGAGCCAACTATTGGGCTTAAACGGTTATCTGCCTGGTTTCAAGGCAAAACTTGACGATACTATCGACACGGAGACCGTTTCCAAATGGGAACAGTTATCAGGACTCAAATTACCCTTAAATGTTAAGGCGTCAACACGAAGAGCGGTGTTGAAACAGATTTACAACAAGCAAATGGAACGAAATCGTTTATAATTATGAAGAAAATATCCTACATTTTAGTAATTGCCCTGTTTTGTACCCTCCATGCAAAGGCCTTTATTATACTGCCTGAGGTGATTACAGATAACATGGTGCTGCAGCAAAAAGATGAAACAACTTTTTGGGGCAAAGCAGCCGCTGGAAAAACGATCACCATTACCCCATCCTGGAACAATAAGGCCTATACTGCGATCATCGATGCGAATGGTAATTGGAAGTTAAACCTCAAAACTCCAGCTGCGGGAGGACCATACCAAATTTCATTGAATGATGGGGAGTTATTGGTTTTGAAAAATGTGATGGTTGGAGAAGTTTGGTTATGTTCTGGTCAATCTAACATGGAGATGCCTTTAGGGAGCTGGGGAAAGATTAAGGACTATGAAAAAGAAATTGCCAATGCTAACTACCCAAACATTAGAATTTTGAAGGTGAAGAAAACCATTAATAGTCAGCCGCAACAAGATTTTAAATCTAATACCATGGGCTGGCAGGAATGCTCGCCTTCAACTATATCAGATTTTTCTGCAGCTGCTTATTTTTTCGCAAGAAGGATCATTAAAGATAAAAAAGTCGCTATCGGCCTAATTGATGCCACCTGGGGCGGTACCGTTATAGAAGCATGGACGAGTTCTGAAGCAATTGCTAAAGTTGATGTATTTACCGATACCGTGGCTAAAATCCAGAATATACCAGCAACGGCGAAACTAAGCAATCCAAATAAGCCTACATTATTGTTCAATGGAATGATTAATCCATTTCTTCCTGTAGCGATTAAGGGGGTGATCTGGTACCAGGGAGAGAGCAATAATTCAAGGGCTTATCAATATCGTGAACTATTTCCTTTGCTGATTAAAGATTGGCGAACCAAGTTTAATAGGCCAAACTTGCCATTTCTATATGTACAGTTGGCGAATTTCCAGGCGATAAATCCCAACCCCGGGGAGTCCACATGGGCGGAGTTGAGGGAAGCGCAGGCTATGGCGCAAAGTTTGGCTCACACTGGAATGGCGGTTGCGATTGATATTGGTGAGACAGGCGATATCCACCCGAAAAACAAACAGGATGTGGGTAACAGGCTCGCTTTGATTGCGCTAAAGAAAGTTTACAAGGAGAAAGTGATTGATGAGGGGCCGATCTATAATTCATATAAGATTGACGATGGAAAGATGATCATCAATTTCAAGCCTTCAGGGTCTGCTTTAAAAATTAGTGATGGAAATGTGTTAACTGGTTTTGCGATTGCAGGGGCCGATAAAAAGTTCTACTGGGCAACAGCTAAAATCGTGGGTAATCGTGTTGTTGTTTCTTCAAAGGATGTAAAAGTTCCAGTGGCTGGTCGTTATGCATGGGCAAATAATCCAGTTTGTAATTTAGTAAACGAAGCCGGTTTGCCCGCATCGCCTTTTCGAACAGACGACTGGCCAGGAATTACGGTAAATAAAAAATGATCTAAATAATAGCAATTAACCAAATTATAAACATTATGAAAAAAGTGATTCTATCCGCGGCATTGGTGTCTGCGTTATTAACGGCAAGAGCCCAGGTTTTTACAGAAACTTTTGGAAAGGTAAGTGCAAATACGAAAATTGCTGACCATCAATCCGCTAAAGGTTTTTCTAACAGTGGGAAATTAACATTCTCCGGAAACGCAGAACTGCAACAGCAGGGATCGTCTGACGGAACTTATACAGGCGCATCAGGTGGGGCGAACCTTCGCTTTGCAAATGTAGCAGGGACACATTTGATAGTCAGCGGTATTAACACCAGCAGTATTGAGATGCCCGTAATAGGCTTTGGCATATTGAAGGGGCCAAATAGTTCAAATGGTTCTGAAATGGCAGTAGAATATAGCACAGACGGAGGTAAAACATGGACAGGCACTAAATACAAACCCTTGCCTACTGGAGAGGGTACTGGTCTGGTTTGGAATTACAGAGAAACGGCACCAATACCAAAGGCGGATAATTTATCTGTCAGGTTTAGGCAGACAGGAGATTTTGTGGTGTTCCGTATAGATGACGTTGCTATAGTGGCAAAGGATAAATAATCGTATTAACAAAAATCAGAGCGTGATAAGAACAGCAGAAAGCCCAAAACAGACCAGGATTTTAAACGCCGCAGTAATTGTGGCGTCTCTTGGATACTTTGTTGATATCTATGATTTATTATTGTTCAGCATAGTGCGATTGCCCAGTCTGAGATCTCTAGGCTTTTCAGGCGAAGAGCTCACTTCAAATGGGATTTTTCTCCTGAACATCCAGATGGTTGGGATGTTGATTGGCGGAGTATTCTGGGGTATCCTGGGAGATAAAAAAGGAAGATTGTCGGTACTATTTGGCTCGATCTTTTTATACTCTATTGCCAATATAGCGAATGGCTTGGTTACCAGCATGGAAAGCTATTCGTTTTGGAGATTTGTGGCCGGTTTTGGCTTAGCTGGAGAACTTGGTGCAGGCATTACCTTGGTTGCGGAGATTATGCCAAAGGAAAAGCGGGGTTATGCAACTACTGTTGTTGCTGCCGTTGGTGTGAGCGGCGCCGTTGTGGCTTATTTTATAGCCCAGTATTTTACCTGGCAGGTTAGCTATTTCATTGGCGGCGGTCTCGGGCTATCCTTGCTTTTCCTACGAATTGGTGTTTCAGAATCAGGAATGTTTGGAAAAACGTTAGACAAGAACGCAGAGAGAGGAAATTTCTTTTCGCTATTTAGTTCTCGGAGTCAGTTTTTAAAGTACTTACGGTGTATTTTGATTGGCATTCCCCTTTGGTTCGTAGTAGGGATACTTATCACTTTGTCTCCAGAATTTGGTCGCGTATTAGGCGTTTCGGGCGATATCGATGCGGGTGCAGCAGTTGCATGTTGTTACGGTGGATTGGTGTTGGGAGATATCGCAAGTGGTGTTCTGAGCCAGATTTTAAAAAGTAGAGTAAAAGTTGTTTACACGTTTCTTACCCTTTCTGCTATAAGTATATCATGCTTTTTCTTTATTGAAAATATGGGCTTGACCACATTTTACCTGATCTGCCTGTTCCTGGGTTTCTCTGTGGGCTATTGGGTAATATTTATGACCATAGCTGCTGAACAGTTTGGAACAAATATCCGAGCTACCGTAACCACCACCGCACCCAATTTTGTACGTGGTGCTGTGGTTCCGCTAACAATTTTCTTTCAATATGCAAGGGGATTCTTTAATGGTTCAATAATTTACGCAGGGATAATTTTAGCCATTTTATGTTTGGGTCTTGCCTTTTGGTCTCTAAGTTACATGAAGGAAACTTTCTCAAAAGACCTTGACTATGTCGAGTAGGGCCAGTAGGCCTGGCCACTTACCGAAAGGTCCAGTTTAAAGAAAAAAAGCCTCTCAGTGTTCACTGAGGGGCTTAATGATTGTGGGAGTTACTGGGCTCGAACCAGCGACCCCTACCTTGTCGAGGTAGTGCTCTAAACCAACTGAGCTAAACTCCCAAAAAACTCGATTCAAAGATTGAAGACTTTCGTTATGCTGCAAACTTACGTATATCGAATCAATCCTACAATGATATCCTTGAAGTAATGAATCGGATACAACAATGAAAGTCTATTGTGTCAACGCTGGAACAACACGACTTGTTGTAAATCCTCCCGTTGAGGCTCCGATAATTAGTATACTACCACTCGTCTCGTTTGCGCTATCAATGTATAGCTGCCCATCTTTTCCGGTGCCAATTTGCATCTTACTGGAATCCATTGTCCAATAAAAAGGCGGTACACCGGTCATTGAAAGATTGTGAGTTCTAAAATAGCCTTTCCTTAACCGGCCTTTTATTACGCCGGTTTCTAAAGGGATTTCTCCTTTGTACAATATTGATTTTAGGTGCTTATTGTCCACAAGCTGCAACTCCATATGCGTAGACCGTAATAAGTTCGATCTGTTCTTTAAGTTTGAATCAGTAAAATGCCCCCATATCGTATCTGTAACTATAGTGTCGTTACCTAACTGTGTTTTAAAAATTCTATCGGAGCTTATAGGATACTTCCCAATGACCATCGGCGCATTCAATCTAACTAAGTCGTCGCGCTTCGGTGTCTTAAGTGAGACACAGGAGCAAAATAAAAATAGCAAAATCAATATTCCTTTTGACTGTACCGTTCTATGATAAGATTCCATTGTTGAAAGACAATATACAAACATTTACCGATGTCCCATTCAAAAGACTTTTTTAGTGTGCGGCTGTTAATTCATGGGTAGCTTTAGAGAATTCAAATATTATCTAGGTTTTGAAGCTGCAATTTCTGCTAGATATTCAACTGATATTTCTCTAAATATATTAACTATTCCCAAATAGGAGTTAAACTCCGGAATCTGCCGGTAATTAAGCATGAAGTTCTTTAAATCTCCAAAGGAGCACTTCCTAACTACTCCATTATCCTTTGTAGCAACTTCGTATTGACCATAGTATCCAGCATCAGGTACCAGTTCTTTTTGATTCGGCAGCTAGTAGATTTTACTAGCAATGAGTCTACTAACTATTTAGGTGCGTTTTTGGAAGCGTTTACAGAACCTTTTTTTAGGTTGACTAAAGAAACTGCCTTCCCTTTAATGGGCGTGTATGCTGAAGTAAATTCAATGGTTACAAACTCTTCGATTAAGAAAGATAGAAGTATTTGCTATCGCTAACGCTTTCGCGATCTTCTGCAAGGAAGGAAACGTAAACATGGCATGATCCATCCAGGCTTTTCGAACCTAAATCAACTATTTGATTTCCCTCCGAGCGTAAAGATCCACTAAGGAAATAAATTGGTTCTTCGGAATTGGAAAATACGAACAGAATCATCGCTCTATCATTCCTAACGCTGAAGTCAGCCTGTGAATCATAAGCCCAACTTACTGTTAGAGATTGGCTATTCTTCAAGACTGAAAGATTAACAACTGGTTTTAATTCTCCAACACTTATCATCACTTTGCTGTAATCTAATTTGAAGTTGGGATACTGACCCTCTATTGCATTTTTCATGTTGTAGGAGGTAGCGACATTATAGGGATTACTTGTCGAACCTTCCGCCTCAAACCTATATCCCAGATTGATTAAGCCTTTTATAGTTTTTAAAAATGCATTCACAGTTGTCAGACGGAGAGTTGATGCATGTTGTAAGATACTCTGCTTCTTTTTAGTTTTTCCGATTGTTCGTGTGACGATTTGACCACGTAATAGGTAAGTAACTAGTTTACCAATTTTTCCAGTTGTTGCGCCAAAGGCGCCTAAAGGCGATTTCCCCATAATTTAAATGATTTTCTTTTTTGTAATATAATTAAAGTTATTGGTTAATGCGCTATTGGTGAGGTATTAAAGCGGTATTGATCCGGCCTAGGACGAACCAACGCCGGATCAACGCCGGATCAACCCCGGCTCAACACCGGACCAACGCCGGTTCAACCTACAGCGAAAACCGAACATATAGAAAAGATGTTACCTTTATTATCATGGAACACGTTGATTCTCTTGCTTCGAAAGAAGTACTGATAATTATAATAACTCAAATTTTGCTGTGTGTGGCATTATTTGTTCGGCTAGGCAGAAGTGTAGAGAAAGCTAAGTTAGAATATGGCAAGCAGTCGTTAGTATATCAGCTAAACCAAGCAGAGCATATAAGACAAAAATGGGAGAGAACTAATGACCTATTTACTCATCTAATCGAAAACAAAAGTTTTGTTGAGAAGGTGACTTATCAATTCATCAATGAATATAGTACAATTGATCGTGGACAAAAGAACATTTATTTAGAGGGAATTCAAGAACGGAATAAGAATATTTTGATGAAGACATCGTTTTATGTTGACAAGGATACAAAAGATTTAATTACTGAATATCTAATGTCATGTTCAACCTTGACTTTAACAGCTCATCATTGGGGAAATAGTTTATCAATTATATCTAAAGCAGATGGTGGTGGAGTTTTCGTGAATCGAGATGATACACCTGTAGATGTAGATGTTGAATATTTTAAGAATAGAATACCTAATTATGTTAAGGCATTCGATGAGCAGCAGACTAATATAGATGAATATTTTGTCAGAATTGAAACCGCTTTAAAAAACCAATTAGATCTATCTTAATTAGACTTCAGTATTCACCGTTAGTCTCCATACACCGATGGCAGAACTAGAATGTAAGGGCTCATAAAGGCGACTACTGTGACTTTGAGATCATAATTTATAAACGTACTTCTATTTCTGGAGTGAAGAACTATGGGTTGTAATTAGCGCTGCAAGATTCCAAAAACTATTGCTGAAACTAACCAAATTAGTCCGATAAAGATGAGGGCATCTAGTTTTTTAGTAAGCTTCATATCTTTTGGTTTTAGTAAGATAAAAATAGGTGTATAAATATTCCACAGGTACTATGATATGTTTCATTATTTCCGGATAAGTTCTTTTCCTAATGGAGAAAGGTCATTACGCATAAAAGAAAAATGTTTCAGCGTACTCAAATTTTCTAAATCCTTATCCGACTGTTCTTTTTGATCATAAAACGTTTTCATGAACTGCATTAGAATGTTGTTGTCAATATCCCCGGTTACAGATAACATCAACAGATCCATCGAAAAGAAAAGCTGTAACTCTGGATTGGTGCTTAGATTTAGACGCTCAAATCCCATGTTCCAGGAACCAAATTGCCTCGTGTTTATAATTCCTTCTTTTATTACATAGATATCCCGGTGCCTTGGATCATGCTTAATATTGGAAAAAACTTCTTCGATATTGCTCTTCAAACCCTCCACCACTTGAATAAACTGGCATCTTATTTTCCCATCCAGTACCCCTTCAACATACGCTAAAAAGCCAGTTATACCATGACGACTGTTCCAAGTTCTAGATTCAGATACTAATTCCTCTAGCTCATCATTATTGAAAGCTCTGTCTGCGTTACTGATGTAAAGTTTAGTATAAAGCATAATTTCATTTTCTATTGGTGAATTGATTTTTAATGAGGTTAGATAAATAATTTTTTTCAGGGTGATACGTTTAAGTATGGTCTACTTAATTCAAAGTTGGGGGTCGGACATGAAGTGAACATGAATTTCCAGCTATATTTGATCCCCTAATTTCATGTTAATTTCATCTTTGCTAGAGTGCCTTGTAAGTACCAAAGGCAAGCAAACTCCCATAACCTTGAGAAGATGCCCACCTAGTTATTATTAGGAAATAGCTAATCTTCATCCTCGCAGAATTGCCTTCAAACGCAAAAAAGCCTTACAATTTGCATTGAAAGGCGTCCGTTTAGTGGGAGATACTGGGTTATAACCAGTGAACCCCTGCTTTTATGGCAGGTGCTCTGAACCAGCTGAGCTAATCTACCCTTGGTTCTAATCAACGTCTCAGCGTTTTTAACAGGCTTCCTCGTTTATGAATTTATCCTTACTTGAACTATTAAATTGAATTTGGACAAGAACTAACACTATACCAAGCCAATTTCATAGACTTGTGATTGTAATCATTTTATCTTTAATTAGGCTCTAATGCGATTACAATTAGTGTACATTTTCATACTCGGAAGGAGTTGAACAAATGGTATGAACTCCATGTAGTAATGTGTGGAGTTTTTATTAAAGCGATTTTAAGCACCTAAGCGCATCATTTTTGCAAAGTGAATTCGTATATCGTTTTCGATCTGATGGTTGCCCTTCTTTTACTAAAAACATATCTTAGTAATAACTCCTGACTTTATTCTAAGTTAACTAAGCATTCAGCTTTTCAAAATCGAATTTCGATGAAAATCTAGTATTGTAGATAAGAGGGTTTAAGGAATCAATACTTTATGATCGCAAAAACCAATATAGAAACAAGCCAGACTAGTCCGATCAGGATTAGTGCATCCAATTTAGTAGTAAGCTTCATAAGTTCAGTCGTTTGGTGGCTTAAAGGTAGGTAAAAAACATTCCATTTGCTACTATAATAGTGTAAATTTTACTTAGATTAGCTATGTGAATTGCATATGAAATTTTTTAAGCAATACTGTTTTATATTTGGTTAAATAAGCCCTTCGCATGGATATGTTGAGGGCTTATTACATTTGCTATTCTAATTGTCTGAAATGAAAAATTTCTATTCTGAAGTTTACGATTAAAGGAAATACAACCATTAGGAATACTTATTTATGGTAGATATCAGAATCTATAGGTTATATTCGTTTAACAAGGTTGGTTACCTGTTGATTTGGTTAGTTTAATAATTAAGACTCCCTACTATTAAATTAGTAAGGAGTTTTTTAATTAAACTCACATTTGGAAGATCTTTTAAAATCTCTTTGATTTATGGATTTCCATAGTCTATTTACCTATAAAGAATTCCGTCATTAATTTGGCAAGGGTTTTTGTTAAATCCAGCAAATACGATCTTTGATCCAACCACTTGCATTATCGCCATAGGCGTAGGTATGGTCTTCTGGGTAGAAGTCGAATTGTCAACGTCTCATTATTGATGTTAGCACTCTTTCATTTCAATTGCATTACCGATTGATTCAACATCCTCTTCAGGTATCAAATCAGATGTAACCCAACAAGGTCCATTGTCATGTTCTATGTTATGTTGAATGTTGCCTAATTTGCTTGCACCAATATTGACGTCAAATGTTTCGTCTTCTAATGGCGTTATTAAATATGTCTGATCTTTGATTACCACTTCAAAAGGTTCCTCTGTTTCCATATCGTCTTCTCTAATAGATACACTCTGATCGAAAGTAGGATACAATGTAAGATCATCCAGCTGCATACGATCAGGTCCATAGATCTTGATTTTAATCGGTTCAGTTACTTTATATTTCGCTTCAACCATTATTGAGTCCACGATACTAAATATACGATCTGTATAATGATCAACCTGTATTACTTCTGGAACTTGAATACTTATAACGTTTGAATCTGTAGGTTCAATAATAAACTTATGCCTGCCTAGCTCTGGATCAATTTCTTCCGCTTTTAAGCGAGTTTGCTCAAATTGATTTGCAATCAGTATTGCTAGTTCTGAAGTCTTTGTAGTTACATCCATGGAATTTCCTCTATAATTAATGGAACATCACTGTTTACCTTTTTGTTACTTATATCATTACTGATGGTGTGCTGCCTTATGGTATCATCCCATGGATTAATCAATTCTTTTATAGACAGATTATGACTGCCTTCTCTAATAGAGGACTAAATCAAGGTGAAGCTATTTATAAAGCATTGCGTATATCATTTCATGCAAGATACTTCAAGAACTCAATAATAGGTAAGCAGTTACCGTTTGAATTTAAAAAAATCAAACAATAAGCCCTATAACAAGTTAAAATTAAAAATGGGGTTTATATCCCGTAAGTACGAGTATTTATAGTAACACTGATTCAACTAGTTTATATGGAGGAAGAGATTGAATTGATAAATAAACTCTTGGGAGATCAGGCTTGGCTGTTGACAATGGTATTAAGCGCGAATAAAAGTGGTATCGTCATAACTGATCAGATGATGGAGGATCAGCCAATCATATATTGTAATGATGCTTTCTTGATAATGACAGGCTATTCAAGAGAAGAAGTCATTGGAAAGAACTGTAGGTTTTTACAAGGTACACAGCTAAAATTACACTCAAGGACAAGAATAAAGATAGCTTTGGCCAACGGGGGTTACTGTAATGAACGGATTATTAATCATAAGAAGGATGGTTCATCGTTCATTAATGATCTTTATCTTGCTCCCATCAGGGATGCAGATGGAACTGTAACTCATTACATTGGTGTCCAAAATCAAATTACCGGAGAAAGAAACGAGTCAATTTACGGCTCAGGGATATCTCATGAGTTGCGGACGCCTTTGACCGCCTTGAAAGGTTGCCTTCAACTCTTGAGCCGGGATCTTATACCAGATGATCTATTTGCTCAACAGAAAATTCTTCTCGAAATGTCTCAAGATAACCTTAATCGGCTTAGTAAAGCAATAGAAAATGTAATACAAACTAACCGGTAATTTTAGTTTCTTGATTTATAATTATAATTATAATATCCTATACAATACGGGTTTTGTTGGGGCCTTTAGCTAAATGCTAATAGTGTAGTATTTATTCAGCTAGCACTTAAACTACTTTAATATATTAGTGGTAATTGTAAATGAAATCTTTAAAATAACAGTAGATAACGTTACGTATATCTTTAAGCAAACGATAAAGGTTATACTCTTATAGTGAAGGGCATTGAGAAATTAAAATTAAAAGTTACTGTTAGTAAGAATTTACATTTTCATTGGGCAACTGATGAAGGACAAACAAATTATTTAATTGGTAGAATCGGTTTGGCAATTGAGCTTCATTACCTCGAACGATACCTTTAATCATTCAGTGCTTGTAATCCTTTGTCTGTCAATGTAGCAAAATGTTCATTATCTATTTCATTAATTTCAATAAGTCCTTCCCTTGCTAAACGCATAAAACCAGCTTGACTTCTCATTATAGTTTTGTCTAGCTTGATTTCATTATTTTGGGAAACATAAGTTAAAACCCTTTTTAGAAGTGGCATGTTATTCATAATTCGACTTTACCAGTAAATACAGGGATAACCCAAATGCGGGCAACGTAATTATAATTACATAACATCCATAATTGACCTGTATAGATTCATCTATCATAACCACATTTACTTGATATTAAATTTCTAAATTGAATACAACTGGATAGAATATAATGATGTTTAATGTATATTAGATTTTACCTAAACATTTAACATATGAAAGATCTTTACTCAATAGATCAATACTCATTGCAAGAATTGCAAGCAGACTGTATATCCTCTGCGATAAAGCTTAATGATGCCTTGAGAGATGTCGTGGAAGATAATTTTAGCTCAGTTTATGTCATAAAATATTATGCTAACTGTGTAAAAGCTAACAACGAATGCATTCAAAGGATTATTCAGTACCATAGTTGAAACTCTAGTGATAGTAAAAGCAGATGTTACAAATCAACATTCTTACTTAGCGATGGGGATCGACCATAAAGTTCAGCTCCCGTTAAATTAACGGTATCAAGGTAAATGCATTCATGGGCATATCACCAGTACTCGATGTTTATTAATATTCTATCTCAATAGCGTTGTCAATTATGACCCTTTAATTAGTTCAGAGTAACGTTCTAGCAGGTTAATGTATTTATCCTTCCAGTAAGCATCATCTTTTAATGGGGGGGATTCGTCAGTTTTCAAACTGATGATAGTTGCTTTTCGTTCAACTAGTGAGAAATCATGTTTAATAACATTTGATATCTTGTCCATAATTGATTCATCAATAATCTCCAGCGTAAACCAGTTATAAATTGTTCTTCGACTGACATTTAATGCAACGGCAATGTCTGTTATTTTTAATCCAGTTCTTCTTATTGCTCTTTCGAGTAATTGTCCCATATGAATTTCACCCATTACAACTATATACGTATTTTACCACAAGATAGTACGTATTCATCGCAATTGGGCAAAAATTGGTTTTAAATCTGACTCATGCGTCCTCTTATTCAACTTCTTATGACACTTCTTGTTGATGTTAAATACTAACCCAACTGTTGGTAGGTCACACATTCACATGCTATCGATTCTTTTTGATCATAGAAAGATTTCATGAAATCCATCAGTATATTATTGCCCGTGTTCCCATTTTCAGCTAGTCTTTCATAATTCATCGTAAAGAAGTGTTGCAAAGCTGAATCGTTGCTGAGTTTTATTCGTTCAACACACATTTTCCAAGTACTAAACTTCCTCTGGTCTATTATGCCTTCTTTTATGATCGAAATATCTTTATATCTAGTATCAATTTTAATATTGGCGAAAACGTTTTTAACATAATTCTCCGGCCCCTCTATAACTTGAATAAACTGGCATTGAGTCTTGCCATTTAGCACACCTTCAACATAAGCAAGGCATCCAGTTACACTATGTGAATTATTCCAGTTCCATGATTGGATTGCGAGCTCCACCAAGTCCGCTTCAACAAAGGGCTCATTTGCGCTACTGGTGTAAAGGATTGTATATAGCATAAGATTCGTAATTTAAATTTAAAACTATGCAAATAAGTTTGGCTTGCTTAGTAGCACTTCACTGTACGTTGCCTCAATAATCTTGACTGAATACTCAGTTAGCTGTATTGTAAGACATCTCTATCTCTACTGCTAATATCCTGTATTGTAGCTAAGTAAAAGTAACAGTCGTCTTGTGTTTAAATGATCTTAATCATTTATCCTCTCCGAATTCTTCGATATAGCTAGTGGTGCTAGTAGTAGTGATTATTTGCAATTATTGCTAATTCTTTAGAAGGCGCAGATTTCAAACGGAAGATCGGGGGTTGTTTCCAATGACTACTAATAAAAAAAAACCGGGATCGACCATAAAGATGAAACCTCGCTAAATTAACGCACTCATTAGCAATTATAAGACCTGAGCAAGCTAATTTATAATTTAAATGCAATTGATCAATTCTTAATTATGGGCTATGCAAACTTTAATCTTAACGGTTAGATGCATTCACTTCGAGAAGTGAAGAATAACGTTCTAAGAAGTCTAGGTAACGATCCTGCCAATAAGAATCATTTTTTACGGTTACCGGATCATTCGCGAAATCTTGTACTAACATTGTACTAACGATAACTGAAGGTTACTACTGATTCATCCTCGCCCTCGCAAACCACTGTAAAGCAAAAAAGCCTCTCAGTGTAAACTGAAAGGCTTTCATTGGTGGGAAATGAGGGGTTCGAACCCCCGACCCCCTCGGTGTAAACGAGGTGCTCTGAACCAGCTGAGCTAATTTCCCTTTGGTTCTCCTTTGAACGTTTCAGCTTTTTAACAGGCTTCTTCGTTGTTGGGAGTGCAAATATACATCCTTAACTCATTTTTGCAAAAGTTTTTTAAAGTTTTTTAGGAAAGGATCTCCTGCAAGACTTCATGTGAACGGATATCTCCAAATGATGCCGTGTGTAAGGTATAGTAAATCAATATTTTATCTAAAATCGAGCGTCTTGTCTTGTTGTCTATCTTAATTAAATAAATATTTTCAAAAGGGGAGTTGAAGAGTAAAATAAATAGGGCAGCATCCTCTCGGTCCAGGTAATTGCGGTGAGAAGGGGCCTGGGTTCTGAATTCTCCTTCCTGTAAGTCGAAATAGCTTTGGTCGCTTTTGGTCTGCATGCTCGGCGCAAATCCTAGAAATCTCGATAGCTTCAATAAAAAGGCCAGGTGAAAGTTAATATTCTCATCCCTGCATTCATCAAACCAACTGATGGCGCTGAAGATGAAATCGAAAAGGTTCTCATCAGCCATCTGCTGCCGGATGCTCTTGTAAAGAACTTCATTCAGAAAGATAGTCACCGTAGTTTTGATGATGTCATAGGGTATGGTGCTAAATACCGGCGAAGGCCTCAGCTCCGAAACCCGCTGAATGCCCTGGTTGTGCTTATGGTAAACAACCATGTCTACCAGATGGAGGGGTTGAAGCATGTTCATACTGATCTTCGCCCTGGGCTTCTTGACGCCATTGATCATGTACGACTGGATTCCAAACTTCTCCGTAAAGATTTGTACTACCACACTACTTTCGCTGTATAATGTGGTTTTAAGAACTATTCCCCTCGTTTTGTGTAGCATCTAGAGCTTTGGAATGAAGATGATCAAACCGGTAATCGCCGCAAGTATCGCAGCTATCAATACTGCTGCGGAAGCGACGTCTTTCACGATCTTAGCTTTTGGATGGATCTCCGGGGAGACCAGATCGACCAATACCTCAATCGCTGTATTGAAGAGTTCTGCCATAATCACAATGGCAGATACCGACATGATCCAAAGCCACTCTGCCGGCGACAACTTAAAATACCAACCTATCAGACCTACAACTATTAAAGCGATCAGGTGAAACCTAAAGTTTGGCTCAGACTTAAAGGCATGCGCAATTCCTTCAAACGAATAACCAAAGCTCTTTAAGAATTTACGCATACTGCAAAGTACGGGATGCTAGCGTAAAAATCCAATTGTTTATCCATTAACACTTACCTTTGCAATTATTACCTGCTATGGCCGAGGAAAAGACAGAACTGCACCCTAGAAATAAACACCGCTCCAACTATGACTTTGCAGCGCTCATTAAAAGTTTTCCTGACCTCAGGCAATACGTCGCTATTAACAAATATGGCAATGAGTCGGTTGATTTCGCAGATCCAGCTGCCGTTAAAGTACTCAACAAGGCATTATTAAGTCATTTCTATAACATCGGTCAATGGGATATTCCCGAAGGTTATCTGTGCCCCCCAATTCCCGGACGTTCGGATTATGTGCATTACCTGTCGGATCTCCTGGAAGAAGAAGAGGGTAAGTCAACAGGGAAGACTATAAAAGTGCTCGATATTGGTGTAGGAGCCAATTGCGTATATCCCATCATTGGTCATCAGGAATATGGCTGGACTTTCGTAGGGACAGATATTGACCCTGTTGCAGTGAAGGCCGCGAAGGCAATTGTTGCTGCCAACACAGACCTTACTGGGCATGTAGACATCAGACTTCAGGCAAACAAAAATCATATTTTCAAGGGAGTGGTTAAGCCCGGAGACTCCTTTGATCTTTCCATGTGCAATCCACCATTCCATGCCTCAGCAGAAGAAGCAAACGCCGGTACAAAAAGGAAGCTTCACAACCTGGGGAAACATAGGGGTAAGGAGACGACATTGAACTTCGGCGGACAAGCCGCAGAACTTTGGACGGAAGGTGGAGAAATTGGCTTCATCAGACAAATGATTGAAGAAAGCAAAGCGGTAGCCAATCAATGCAAATGGTTTAGCAGCCTCGTTTCAAAAAGCGCCAATCTTCCGTTTATCTATGCTGCACTCGATAGGGCAGAAGTTACCTGCTTCAAAACCATCGATATGGCGCAGGGACAAAAGATCAGCCGCTTTGTAGTATGGACTTTTAGCTAGTCGATCAACAGTGTCTCGTCATCATCGGTCAGGCTCAGTTGAATAGTGTCTGTTCCAGCAATTCCTTCAATAGATCCTCTGATGTGTGCTGCATTTAGCATCACTTTCTCGAGTTGCTTTTCTCTTGCCTTCCACATCTTTTCCATGGCATCACGTTCTCTCTGTATAGAGAGTTTCATGCTCATGAACCCTTCTCTTATAGCTTTCCATTGCTCTGAGAATTCGTTGCTGGTCAGGTAGTCATACAGCATGTGCATTTTATCGCCTCTGTTCTCTTGAGTTTTTGCAGCACTAAACAGCTTTAGTATTCCGTCCCTCAGGATGTACGAAACAGCTCTCACTTCATCAAAGGAACAGATCCATACCCCATCTTTCTCGCCAAAGCAGTCCATGCCTTTAGGGTAGCATTGTGTAACAATTACCGCCACGTCAACACCTGAACTCCGCATGTCTTTCTTGAGCTTTTCAATCCACTCGTTAGAGAAGTCTTTTGTACGCTTGCTCTCGTAAATAATCTTTCCGCATTCCTGACCAAATTGATTCCGTACATGATGAACGCAATCTGCACCTCGCACCCCTTTGCCAACTTCAGTGATTAAGTCAAAAGGGAAGGCATTTCTTAACAATTCTTCCAGAATCAGTTCCTGAACCTCGCCCTGCAATTGCATAGAGCCTTGTTCGGCTTTGCGCTTCATCTCTTCGGCAAGTTTCTTTTGGTCGTCCAGTTGTTTCTCCAGCTCTTTTACCCTTAACTGGTACTCGGTATCTTTAATGTTGTTCTTTTCTGCTTCTTGTTTACGGATCTGGTCGGTCATTTCACCCCGCTGCTCCTGAAGCTTGCGCTGGATTTCCAGTTCCATCTCCGCTTCTTTTGCCCGCATCGCCTCCTCCTTTTTAAGGAAGTCAAGCTCTTTTGAACGCGCTAATTTCAGTTTCTCTTCGCTTTCTTTCTTGGCGTTATCCGCCATCCGAAGCTGGTTTTCAAAGTCTGACGAGATGCTTTTACGCAGGTTCTCTTCCAAAACTCGTTGCAATTGCTTCTTTTCTTCTTCTAGCTTTTGCTCAAACTGCCTGGCGGTTTTATACTTTTGATCTTCAAATAGCTTAGCCTGTTGCTGTTTCTGTTGCTCGTAATGTGATTCCTGCTGCTGCTGTTTTTGCGCAAATTCTGCTGCCTTTTTATTAAATTCCTCTTCTTTCTTCCTGGTAAAAGATGTCATCTGCTCGCGCAGGTCTTTTTTATATTCTTCAGCCATTACCTCTTCTATTGGAAAGGAATGTGCACAATTCGGACACTTTATCTCTGTTGACATAGGTTTAAAATTATTGGAGAGGGTTGATTTAAACAGCCTACAAAAATACGATTATCTGGAGACAAATAGACTATCGGCAAATTTCATGGACACATTTCTAGGTACAGTTTCTTCAATGCTGATGTTCATGGAGCCATCAAAATCAATTACCTCCAGCACACTTATTTTACTACCGATAGTAATCTTAAGCTTCTCCAGGTACTGAAGAAAGGGTGTTGAGGTATCCTTAACGGCAATAACACGACAGTAGTCGCCCTCTTTCATTTCAGATAGGAGTGTCTTGGGCAAATCAGGCATTTCGCCGTTTGCCTTAGGAATTGGGTCTCCGTGCGGATCAAACTCCGGGAAGTTCAGGAACTCTTCCAATTTGTCTACCAGCTTTGTCGACTGAATATGTTCCAGTTGTTCTGCCACTTCATGTACCTCGTCCCAGCTAAAGTCTAGTTTCTCGTATAGGAAGGTTTCCCAAAGACGGTGCTTGCGTAGAATAGCTATACCATGGCTTTTCCCAGTTTCAGTTAGCAGGATCTTTCCGTATTTCTGATAGCTGACCAAGTCTTTTTCCTTTAACTTCTTGAGCATGTCGGTAGCCGTCGCCGGCTTCACCCCGAGGTAGGCCGCCATTTCATTGGTGCCCGCCTCTGACTTCTCTGCGTTCTGCGAGGTTAGTTTCAACAGTGCTTTTAAATAGTTCTCTTCTGTGAAAGACAGCATAGTCACAAACATAAATAATTTCATAGGGAACTAAGAATAATATATATCTAATATAATTTGTTAGATACCCCTAACTATACTAGTTTTGCTGTGTTACTATCTAAATTAGAATTATGAAAATATCTTTTACTTTTCTTTTGGCCGGGTTAATTAGCATGAGTCTTCAACTGGCAGGATTTGCGCAGACTGGATCCATTAAAGGAAAGATAATCTCTGAAGGATCCGCGGTATCCTCATTAAATGTAGCTGTCATCGGCAATGAGCGAATCACGAAATCGGATAGTTCTGGTACTTATGCTTTTTTAAACATACCCGTTGGGTCATACCGCTTGCAAGTCACTGGAATGGGTTATAAGAAGATGGAGAAGACCATAACAGTTACAAAGGATGAGCAGTCAATCTTAAACTTTGACTTGAGTAACTTTCAAACGAGTCTGGACGAAGTGGTAGTGACCGGAACATTAAAAGCAGTGAACCGATTAGAGAGTCCGGTTCCGGTAGAAGTATATACACCCGGCTACTTTAGGATGAACCCAACGCCCAGCATCTTCGACGCTTTACAAAACGTCAATGGGGTTAGGCCACAACTGAATTGCAATATTTGCAATACGGGTGATATTCACATCAACGGCCTCGAAGGGCCATATACGATGATTCTGATTGATGGGATGCCGATTGTTAGCAGCTTATCTACTGTGTATGGTCTCTCTGGTATTCCCAATTCGCTGGTTGAGCAGATTGAAATTGTAAAAGGACCTGCATCTTCATTATATGGCAGCGAAGCCGTTGGCGGCCTGATCAACATCATCACAAAGAAGCCAGAAAATGCCCCTAAGTTTTCTTCAGACTTCTTCAGCACTTCCTATTTGGAGCACAATGCAGATCTGGGTTTTAAGTTTAAAGCCGGAAATAAAGCGACTGTTTTAACAGGATTGAATTATTTTAATTACTCCAACCCGGTAGATGCTAACCATGATAATTTTACGGACGTTACGCTGCAAAACCGGATCTCTGTCTTTCAGAAATGGGAGATTAAGCGAAGAGAAGGTCGGAAATTAAGTCTGGGGGCGCGCTACTTGTTTGAAGATCGCTGGGGTGGGGAAATGCAGTGGAACAAGTCGTTCCGGGGCGGAGACCAGGTATATGGGGAGAGTATCTATACGCGCCGGTATGAACTCATTGGGAATTATCAATTGCCGGTTAAAGAGAAACTGTTCTTCGCGTTTTCATTGAATAAACACAATCAGGATAGTCGATACGGTACGACTTCTTACCTAGCGGAACAGCAAATTGGCTTTGGACAGCTTACCTGGGATAAAACGATTGCAAATCACGATCTGCTATTTGGTGCGGCCTTGAGGTATACTTTTTACGATGACAATACCGCCGCAACTACCGGATTGAACCAGGCTATCGCCAAAAATACCTGGCTACCCGGACTATTTGTGCAGGATGAGATTACCCTCAGCGCTGCACATAAAATTTTGCTTGGTTTAAGGTATGACTATAACTTTGTACATGGAAATATCATCACACCACGGGCTGCTTATAAATGGAGCATTAACGAAAATAACATATTCAGATTAAATGCTGGAACAGGGTTTAGAGTGGTCAATATCTTCACCGAAGATCACGCAGCGCTAACCGGCGCAAGATCTGTTGAGATCCCCAACAAGCTGAAACCAGAGAAGACTTACAATGTCAACCTGAATTACCTGAAGAAAATATATACAGAGAACGGTAATTTCATTGGGATTGAGTCTTCGGCTTTCTATACTTACTTTAACAACAGAATTATAGGGAACTTCGATGTCGATCCCAACAAAATAATCTATGACAACTTAAACGGTTATGCGGTCAGTAAAGGTTTTAATACCAGTGTAGATGTCACTTTTAACAGTGGACTGAAGTTAATCCTTGGGGCAACTTATCAGGATGTGGCTGTAGTGGAGAATGGAGTAAAAACCCAACAGATCCTGACGGAAAAAGTATCAGGCAATTGGGCAGTCTCTTACAAGATTCGTCCACTGAAACTATCTATAGATTACACTGGAAATATCTATAGTCCGATGCGACTGCCATTGCTGAGTGCGACAGACCCCCGAAAAGAGTATTCTCCTGTTTGGAGTGTCCAGAACATCCAGTTTACCTTTGCCGGCTTCTCGCAATTTGAGCTTTATGGAGGGGTGAAGAATTTGTTAAACTGGACACCAAACAAGGGCAATGCTTTTATCATTGCCAGGGCCAATGATCCCTTTGATAAGGAAGTCAAGCTCGATGCCGGCGGCAAGGTGATACAGACGCCTGATAACCCATATGGGCTGACCTTTGACCCCAGTTATGTGTATGGGCCCAACCAGGGAATCAGGGGATTTTTTGGCATTAGATATACAATTAAATAAATTGAATAGTTTAACTTTAGCGCATGCTTTACCATTCTACCTACCAGGCAGCCCGACTCATTGCAACAAAAGTTGAATCAATTTTTGCAGAACATTTGAGCGCAGCGCGGGAAAGTGGAGAAGACGATCTGGCACCCTTGCCAACCGCAAACGTTGTTGAATCTATATTAGACGCGACTTTTTGGGCGAGTCTGCGCAAAGAAGAAGGACATTCGCCAAAGATCTCACTGGCATTTCTACCCCCGCATCAAGCCGGTAACCCTTTAATATTTAAGCAAAAGCTCCCATTGAACCCTGGCGTACTTACCAAGCTTGCACCTGGTATTGAACGGGCTGGAATTCATCTCGGAATCTGGATTGAAGAGGATGAACTTTATGTCTGGGGAACGACCGTGAGCATCCCTAACTTTTGTTTTGTAGTTGACGTTTCTGAACCTGCACTTTTGGTTATTAAGCATCGCCGCATTTACGGCTTCGGAAAATTTACCAATATCGCGGTGCTTAAAGGTGATCAGGTAAAGATGGTGGATGCTCAATCTACAAACCTGCCGGATTGTCCCCCGATGTTGTTATCACTACTAGACCTTACTGCTCCTTCCTATTGGAATGACTCCGTAAATGTTTTGATCCAGATTGCGGTATCTATGAGGGCACATGGTAGAGGTGGAACCTTATTGGTTGTTCCAAGCGAAAGTAGCCATTGGTTGCAGTCCATCATTAAGCCCATACAATATTATGTACAGCCTTCATTTCACGGATTGTCTAAATTACTGCAACAGGAAAGAAAGGAAGCCAGTCAGATCTTTTGGCAAACGGCACTTAAGCGTGAAGTTGAGCACTTAGCTGGGTTGACCGCAGTGGATGGCGCAACGATAATAAATGATAAGTATGAGCTGCTTGCGTTTGGTGCCAAGATAGGCAGGGCCAAGGGTAAAGATAATATCGATGAGATTTCTTTTTCGGAGCCTATTGAAGGTGGAAATGCGGTTGTCATCCATCCGGCAAAGGTTGGAGGAACAAGACACTTGTCAGCTGCTCAGTTTGTTCATGATCAGCGTGACGCTACTGCACTGGTTGCTTCTCAGGATGGTCATTTTACGATTTACGGATGGTCTGAAATTCAAAATAGGGTACAAGCGCACAGAATTGATACGCTACTGCTTTAATTAAGCAAAAACTACTGAGCCGATAATCACCATCATTAATAATGCGATCATAACAATACGGTCAGCAATGATCCACTGCTTGCGACTTAATGCCTTCGTCTCTACTTCTTCTTTTTGCCTTACAAAGGCTTGGAAAATTGCTGGTGATTTAATTAACATAGGTAGATGTTTTTAGATGTATGTCACTTAATACAAAGCACAAGCCAAATACCTGCTTATTCTGCAAAATGTTAATAACTTGACTTTTAAGCGATTTTTCTGGTAGTATTCGTTCGAGAAATAAGGTGATGTCTTGATTAGTAGTGGTTTGTAACTCTATTTTATTTCTGGTGTATTGTTTTCTGTACTATTCGTAAAATTGTCTACAATTCGGTATATAAGAGCTCTAAAATAATATTATCTCTGTGTATCAAAGAGTTATATACTTTTATAGTACTATGTATTGCATATTACTATATAAAGCATATATCTTTGTATTATTATGATAGCAGAAAATACACAAACGCAAATGCGGAAAGGCATACTGGAATATTGTGTGCTCCTGATCATATCGAAAGGCGAGATTTACGCTTCAGATATTATCTCCGAACTAAAGTCCGCCAGACTGCTGGTAGTGGAAGGAACCCTGTACCCTTTACTGACCAGATTAAAAAATAACGGACTGCTCAGCTACAACTGGGTAGAGTCGACATCTGGTCCCCCCCGAAAATATTATGTGCTTACAGAAGGCGGAAAAGAAATGCTTAACCAGTTGGACCATACCTGGAGTGAACTTTCAAGTGCCATTGAAACTGCGAAGCATGTAGCCGACAAACCATCCAATAACTCTATTAACCTCAACAAGTAATGAAAAAGACACTCAACATCAATATTGGCAATACCATCATACACATTGAAGAGGATGCCTACGAAACCTTAACCATTTATTTAAATGAGGTGAAGTTCCATTTCGCTAAAAGCGCGGACAACTTCGAGATCGTTACTGATATTGAAAACCGAATTGCTGAGATGTTTACAGACATTCTACAAGCGCAACAAAAGCAAGTAATAGACATCCTGGATGTGAGGTCTGTTACGCAGCAGATGGGATCTGTGAAAGACTTCGAAACAGAAGAAGGGGATGACCAGCCAGAATCGGCGACGCATGGGTATGGTCAGGTGAAGAAGTTATATCGCGATACTGACCAGGCAATAATAGCTGGTGTGTGTGCAGGTTTGGCTCATTACCTGGATATGGAGGACAGGTGGATCAGACTCATAGCTATACTTACGGTCTTGTTGGGTGGTTCCGGTATTCTGGCATACATCGTACTTTGGATTATGATACCTAAAGCCGAAACTAAATCTGAGAAGATGGCTATGCGTGGTGAAGAGGCAAATCTTCGTGGTTTTGCTAATAGCTACCTGCAGCCATTTGTGACGAAATCACGGGGTTTTTTAGCAGAAGCATTTGAACTGTTAGGCCGGTTTGCCAATGGTACCGGTAGCATTATCCTTAAAATTATTGCAATATTCATCATTACGATCGGATCATTTACGCTTATTGCCCTTATCGTTTGTTTAGTCGCTTTTCTAGGCATCTGGGATTCAGATGTTACGCAGATGTTTCCTTTCAGTATGGTTAACGAAGAATACCTGAGTATACTAACTTTTGGAGCGTTCCTCACATCTGCTATTCCTCTATTAGCCTTAATATTATTTACTGTGAGGGTTGCCTTTAGCAACAGGCCAGTTAACAAAACATTCTCACTAGTGCTACTGATCTTTTGGTTGACCGGAGTCGGCATCACCATATTTCATGTTGCGAAGATCTCCTCTGAGTTTAAAGAGAGTGCAGAATTCGCACAGTTCTCCGAGGTAAAGCCATATGGCGAGTACACCCTGGAAATTGATAGAACACGATTCTTTACTAAGGAAGATAGCCTGCAATATCATATTGATCCGAGCAATTACAGAGGCAGAAAGATTTTGTCTGCAAGCGATGATGATTTCAATATGCCAAGGAGCGTATCGCTTAGTATTGAGAAAAGCGAGGATGAAAAGGTATCAATGAGCCAGAATTTCAGTTCCAAAGGCCTGACTTTTGAAACGGCATTGAAAAATGCCCAAAACATCCATTACAGTTTCCTACAGCAGGATTCTATACTAACCTTTAGTCCTGCTTTACACCTGAAGAAAAATACCAACTGGCGTGATCAGGAAGTCGACATGGTGTTAAAAGTTCCGGTAGGTACGAAACTTAAAGTCAATAAAGAGTTTAGCAGGTACTTAAGTTTATATGGCTATTGGGACTGTGACCATGAAGAGAACACTCAATTTACCGAACTGATCATGACTGCTGAAGGTGTAAAATGCCAGCATGAGCATGTGGTAGAAGAAAATAACGAATAACTTGGTAAGTAGCGATTGAAAACCAATCGCTACTTCACTATATAACGGTATACGGAGCGGGCTATATTACCCAGCTTATCAATGCCCTCAACTACTACACGGTAAGTTCCGTTTCCATCAGCATTATAGTATTCTAAAGACAATGGTTCTGTAGATGCGGCAGTAGTAGTCAGTTTAGAGTTCCAGTAAATGGTGCTGCGGAGATCATTGTAGTTATATGTGTTTGCAGGATTCACATACTTTGGAGAATAAAACTCACGTTGCTTACTAAAACCTTTTGGCTTGAACTTCAACAGATTCGCTTGAGGCAACATCCCCTTCAACTCTTGCAAACTGATTTTAGTTCCCTTAGGTTTAGCCTTCATATTAATGATGATCAATCCATTGGTGTTATACAACCGGTTAATGGTTCCAAGCTCATCTCTTGGGAAGATCTCTACGGTTTCAATATCTTCTGCATTTACGGAAAGCAAGCTGAAGTAGTCAACAGGCGTAGCATCAAGAAAAATCTGCACTGGTATCTTTTTTCCTTGCTGATAGTCCCTGCTCACATAAAAGTTGTTTTCAAAGTACGTTAGCCCTACCGCCATACTTTGCAAGCAAATGGCTACGGAATTACATCCCTTGAACCGGTCACCTTCAATCGTATTTCCAGTAATGTTACTTAGTCCCATGAATGCACTATGGTCTGAGTGACTCGGGCGTTTTACTTTAGCACCTTCAATCTTAACCTCTTTCAAAGTGGTAAGGTAGTTGTATTGTTTTTTGCTGTTTGCCAGGTATGGAGCAAGGGCGCTGTCAATATTCATAGTTTCTTCAGGACTATGAGTAATCTTTCTAACAGGTGCAGTAGGTTGAGCGTCTAAAAGAATCATTAGACTCGAGCCGCCAGCACTGTACTTCGCATTGATCACAACCTCTGCTGAATCGGGAAGATTAAGGTTATTGAAAACGAAGACACCAGAAGGGTTTGTTACCGCATCGGCACCAAATTTAGTCTCTGCAATAGTCATTCTCAACGCGCCTTTTTTTACAGGCATACCTGTGCGGTCTCTTAAAGTTCCCGTAATTCTTAAACCCTGCTCAGGTAAAAGCGTTGAAGGAGGGAATTTAGTCGCCATCACATCTTTATAATTAAATCTGCGGAAGCCTTGTGTAAGCAATAATACATCAAGGTCTGCGGCCTTCTTTTCGTCAGTTTTGTTGAAATAGTAGCTAGGCTTCTCTATATAACCCTTCAATTCTGAAGTCAGGAGCAACGAGCTTAAGATCGTTATCTCTGCATCTTCATCGACCGGAACTTTTTGCTCATCTGTAACGGAAACTGAATAGTTTCCATCAGCAAAGGAAATCCCATTCTTACCAGCGATGGAAAGTTTAACCTTTTGACGCGGTTTGTAGGTTGCCAAATCGCTTTTCACAGTAAGTGCCAATGCGTTGTTTGCAGGAATGAATGAAAGTCGTTCACTGATCGGTTCTCCGAGGTGATCAAATAGTGTGATCTGAGCTATCCCTGCCGGTAATTCTTTCTTAGGCACTTTTGCCACGACCAGCTGTGTCTTTAAACTGGTTTTTGCTGCGTAAGTAATAACACCGTTGTTCGTAACCACAATAAACATACGTTTGTCCTTGTTGGCATTAAAGTAGGTTTCATTGGCAACGATTTTTACAGCAAGTTCTGTCGGTGCTGTATTTGCGACCTGGATCGCTACGCCTGATGGTAAAGCTTTTGGAAGGTCATAGCTTTTTAGGGTACCGTCTTTGAAAGTGATGTTTGCCTTATAGGTTTTGCTGACTTCTGAGTTCAGGTAAAAAGATCCCATGCCTAGATGGGTAGATGTGAATGTGGTTATGGTATTTCCGAGGTTATCGGTTACCGTTCCTTTTAAATCTGTGCCGAGTCCGGAGCTGTTTAATGCTTTAAAACCGATCCGCGTAGCAATACCAGAAGTTATTTCTCCGCCTTCTGGGAAAAACTGCAAGTCGTTATCACTCTTTGTAGGAGTAATTTTAAAAGTAGAGGGTGCGATGTCGTCCGGACCAAGCGTAAGTTCAGTGATAAGCTCTCCGTTGGTGATCGGTTCATTCTTTTTAGCATCGATCTTTACCTTCAAAAAACCATTCTGATCCGTCGTTCCTTTTCCCTTACTAATAATATCAAAATTCGAGAGTACCCTCCAGGTTACTGCTTTGCCACCCTGTACTACGCCGTCCCTGTTTTTAAATTGAACCAACGCATCTACCGTTTGGTTTTTATCGGTTTGTGTCGTTTTATAACTAAACTGGGTGATGAGTTGCTTATTTACCGCTTCTCCAATAGGAATTGTTTTCTTGAAGAAATAGTCTTCTGCATCATTCATCATCCAAAGCGTATAGCCTTTGATGTAGTAATTTCCTTGCTGATAGTTGCCTGTGGTGATGGGTATATTACCCGATGCTACACTGTTGACTACAGGTAGTTTGATGGTTTGAACAAGTGAATCTCTGGAATTGATCACATCGACATAGACGATCTTACTTAATAAAGAAGGGGAATTAACTTCCATGGTAACGTAAGCTTTGAACCAAATGGTGTCACCTACGCTATAGTAAGGCTTATCGAAATGGAGGTAGACCTTCTCTGACGGATGTTGGTCGGAGAGTTTTTTGGATTGGCCAATTATCTTCTCAAGAATGACACTATCCTGCTGTTGTGCCCGCGCATTAAAATGAAAAGAAGTAAAAAGTAGTAAAAATGCTATGATGAAGTTAAAGAATCTCATTGATCTATGTAAGCTGTAAAGAATGCTAATATATTCATTTAAGAACTTAATCGCTCAAATGCACGACATCTTTAACATTTTTTGACAGTTGGGAATAGATTTATTCAAATCAGAATCCTGAGTTTATATAGTAGTCCAGCGTAACACGCTTAATACCTTTTCTCCACTTTAAGTTAACATACGTTTAACAATGTCTTAAACACCCTAAATGACCTTTGCCCCCCTTAGTCATAAGGGCTGGCACTCACTAACAATTTCATAAAATGAAAAGACTTATTACCTATCTTTTATTATTATTTTCTGCATTCACGGCAAGCGCACAGGTTACCACCGGTAGTTTGTCTGGAACCATCAAGGAAGCAAATACTACCCTTCCTGGTGTTACAGTGAGGGCAATTCACGTTCCATCAGGAACGTCCTATTCTGCAAGTACGAATGAAGATGGTCGTTTTACAATCGCCAACATGCGTCCGGGTGGACCTTACAAAGTTTCTGTTACTTATGTAGGAATGGATCCTAAAACCATTGAGAACCTAAGCATTCCTTTAGGCGACACCTACATTCTGAACCTGGTTTTAAGCTCGAAAGGAAATGAGCTAACTGAAGTTAACGTACAAGGTGCCAGTAAAAACTCTGCATTGAATGCGAGTCGTACAGGTACTTCAACTAACCTAAACAGAAAGGAGATCAATGCTTTGCCAACGTTAAACAGAAGTCTGAATGACTTGATCCGCCTAACGCCCCAAGCCAGTGGAACATCCATTGGAGGAGGTAACTCGCGTCAAAATAACGTGACTGTCGATGGTGCAGATTTTAACAACAATTTTGGAATTGGTGGTAATCTTCCAGGTGGAGGAAATCCGGTTTCAATTGATGCATTGGAAGAAATTTCTGTCAACGTTACTCCTTATGATGTGAAGCAAAGTGGTTTTATCGGCGCTTCTATCAATGCCGTAACACGCGCTGGAACAAATGAATTTTCAGGATCTGCTTATACCTACTTTAGAAACCAAAATCAAATAGGTAAAAGAGTAAGCAACTACCCTGAACTTACGGATCCAACCGATCAGAAGTATAAAACTTACGGAGCAAGACTTGGAGGTCCGATTATTAAAAACAAGCTATTTTTCTTCTTAAACGTAGAAAGGGAAGAGCAAGTAAGACCAGGCCAGACCCGTTTAGCGGCTACGCCTGAAGCACCTTATAACTCGGGGATTCCTAACGTTGTAAGGCCAACTGTTACTGAACTTGATGCTATTAGTAGCTATCTAAAAACTACTTACGGATATGATCCGGGTATTTATCAAGGCTATGCTTCAGAATCTGAAAGAACAAACCTGTTAGGTCGTCTGGATTGGAACATTGATGCAAACAACCGTTTCAATATTCGCGGTAGTTATGTGAAAACTAAAAGTCCTTCTTTTGTGAGTACTTCACGTAGTCCACTTGGTGCTTTCCCTGGCGGCGGATCCCGAACCGGTAACACCGCTTTAGCTTTCAAAAACTCTAACTATTACGGGGAGGCTAATTTATATTCCATTACTGCTGAATTAAACAGTAAAGTTTTTCAAAGATTTAACAATACCCTACGTCTGTCTTATACCAATCAGAATGATCCAAGAAGTTCTGATAGTGAAATTTTTCCATTGGTAGATATATTAAAAGAAGATGGCAATACCGGAGCAACACCATTTACTACTTTCGGGTATGAGCCTTTCACTTATGGTAACTTACGAGATGTTCAGGTCTATTCACTGAATGATTATTTTACCTGGTCAGTAGGTAAGCACAATATTACTACTGGTATCCAGGGTGATTATAGTGTAACTAAAAATGGTTTTCAACGTTTTGGAACCAGTTACTATACTTTCAATTCATGGAATGATTTCACAAGTGGCGCAAAACCAATTGAGTTCGCTCAAACCTATTCTTTGTCGCCGAATTATGAACAAGCCTTTCCAACTTATAAATTCTGGCAGTTCTCTGGATACGGTCAGGATGAATTTTCAATTACTGATAGATTAAGAGTAACTGGTGGTGTGCGTTTGGATTTGGGTACTTATCCAAAAGTTCTGAAAGAACACCCATTGGTATCGCAGTTGGCATTTAATGGTGGAGAGCATTTAAATACTGGGAATCTTCCAAAATCACGTGTAGCAATTTCTCCTCGTCTGGGCGTGAACTGGGACGTTAAAGGTGACAGATCTATCCAGGTTAGAGGTGGTGCTGGTGTTTTTACTGGCCGTATTCCTAATGTGTGGATCGTTGCTCAGGCAGGTGACGCTGGGATGTTACAGATCACTGAAACCTATTCAGGACAAAACAACACGCCTGGTCCCTTCAATCCAAACATAGGGGCTTATCGTCCAACTACTGTTCCAATAGCTGGTACAGTGTTGCCAAATCCTATTACGGTAATGGACAAAAATCTTAAAATGCCTTCTGCATTTAAGACCAGTCTTGCAGTAGATTTCAAACTTCCTTATGGAATTGTAGCTACAGTTGAAGGTATTTATAATAAAGATCTTCGTACTGTATTGTTTAGAAATGCAAACTTAGTTGACCCTAAGCCGCTAAATATAGAGGGTTATCCGGATAACAGAATGATCTATCCAAGTGCTGCGACAGATAAATTCATTAACCCTATTTTGAATGGTAAAGCCGTTCCTAACGGAACAGTTATCCCGGGTACAGGCGCAAGACAACCGGATGCATTTAATGTGATTGTGTTAGGAAATTCTAACAAAGGCCATTACTATTCCGTGAATGGAACGTTAAGCAAGCGTTTTACCAATGGATTCGGTACTACAATATCTTACATCAGAAGTGCCGCTAAGAGTTTATTTGAAGGTGGTGGTGATCAAACTTTATCTTCATGGCAAGCAACCAGCACAGTTAACGGCGCTAACAATCCAACACTTGGATATTCAGGTTTCGTATCTCCAGACAGGATCATCGCTTCAGTCTACTATCGTAAAGAATTTCTTAAGCATTTAGGAACGCAGTTGACATTGGTTTATGATGGATCCAATGGACGTACTGGTTATACTTACTCCACAGACATCAATAGAGATGGAGTAACTGGTGATTTGATTTATGTACCAAAAGATGCGTCTGAGATTACATTTGTTCCGTTCACAGTTGGTACCGGTGCAGATCTAGTTACATATACAGCTAAACAGCAAAGCGATTTGTTCTTTAGGTTTGTTGATCAGGATCAATACTTAAGAGGTAGAAAAGGTAAATATGCTGAGCGTAATGGTGCAATCACACCTTTCAATGCGCAGTTCGATTTCCGTTTCCAACAAGATCTTTTCACGAACGTTGGAGGAAAACGCAATACCATTCAATTTAACCTGGATATTGAAAACGTCGGTAACCTTGTAAATAAGAATTGGGGAACGCAGGTTAACTTTGGTCCAACATCGATATTAACGCCAACTAACGTTGCGCTGTTAACTCCAGGTGGCACGACTAAACCAACATTCAGGCTTCAGACCGACAGGAACTTCCCTGTAGTTAATGGCACTCGTGATGTTGTAGGATTTGCCTCGACTTATGAAATGCAATTCGGATTCCGTTACCTATTCAATTAATTCATTTTTAATAAGGGAAGGCGCAAGCCTTCCCTTTAAATATTTAGCAATGCTTAAAAAAATCATGCTGGTGCTTATGCTGACCAGCTTTAGTACTTTATTTATATCCTGGGGAGTGGTGGGCCACCGGGCAATAGGTGAGATCGCCGCCAATCGCTTAAGCTCAAAAGCGAATGCCTCCGTCAAGGAGATCTTAGGAACGGAAAGTCTTGCCATGGTGAGTACCTACCCGGATGAGATCAGGTCTTATAGTCAGTTTTCTTACACGGCGCCATGGCACTATGTAAACATGCCAGAGGGCTTAAGTTATGAAGAATTCAGCAAGCAGTTAGTTGCCCTAGATAAGCCGAACATCTATAAGGCAATTTTAAACTGTATAGCAGATCTGAAAAGCAGTTCGAAGAGCAAAGCAGAAAAGGTTTTTGCAATGAAATTTCTAGTACACCTGATTGGTGATATTCATCAGCCAATGCATACCGGACACGCTGAAGACTCTGGCGGTAATGCAATAAAAGTTAAACTGATGCGCAAAGAAACCAATTTACATGGCTTATGGGATAGCGGTTTGATCGACTATGCAGGATTAAGCTATAAAGAACTTGCTGCTGTTTGTGGCGATCTGCAGAAGAAGGAAGTGAAAGAGTGGCAGAATGAAGACGTCATAAAATGGACTTATGAATCCTATCAGATGACGGCGCAACTGTATGCAGAAGCGGCAAAAAAGTCTGATTTCGACTATGATTATTATCCACAGCATGCAGACTTAATGAAGAAAAGAATTGGACAGGCAGGTATCCGTCTTGCTTATGTTCTTAACAACATCTACAAATAATAATTAATGAGAAGAAATACAATTCAGATTCTATCGCTGACCTTTTTAATGTTAGTTGCCTTATGTGGCAATGCACAGACAGATACGGTCCAGCATGTTGTTGAAGGACGAGCTAATTCGATCCAACAACAAAAGAAGCCTTACGTCATACTAATTTCTGCAGACGGTTTCCGCTGGGATTATGCAAAGAAATACGGTGCAAACCATTTGCTTGAACTTGGAAATGGAGGAGTATCGGCAGCATCCATGATTCCCAGTTTTCCTTCCGTTACATTTCCTAATCATTATAGCATTGTAACGGGTTTATATCCTTCGCATCATGGTTTAGTGAACAATTCATTTTATGATAAAAAAGAAAATGAACGCTACTCGATGGGCGCTAAGGCCAAAGTGAGGGATGGTAAATGGTATGGAGGAACACCACTTTGGGTGTTGGCCGAACAGCAGCAAATGCTTGCTGCAAGCATGTTTTGGGTAGGGTCTGAAGCGATCATAAAAGGCACCCAACCGACTTACCAATATGATTATACAGAAAAGATAAGTGTGGCAAAGCGGATAAATGAGGTTAAAGCCTGGTTAAATCTACCGGAAGAGAAGAGGCCGCACCTTATTACTTTTTACGTTTCAGAACCAGATCATGCAGGGCATAGCTTCGGTCCGGAGGCGCTTCAGACCGAGCAGGCAGTCAAAATGGTAGATTCGATGGTCTATGACCTCACAGAAGCAGTTAAAACTACTGGATTGCCGGTAAATTTCATCTTTGTGTCTGATCATGGCATGACGGCGGTAGACCGTGAAAATCCAATACGTACACCAGCGGCAATTGATACCGCAAAGTATTTGATCGCTTCCTCAGGTACGATGATGGATATCCATGCCAAGAATAAGGTTGATATTATCCCTTTGTATAATCAGTTGAAAGCTTCTGAAGACGGCTATGTAGCCTATCTGAAGGCAGATATGCCATCACACTTGCACTATAATGCAAAAGATGATCGAATGAACCGCGTTGGAGACATTTTGCTATTGCCAATCTGGCCTCGTGTATTCTCTAACCGTAAGCCAGGCATTGGTCATCATGGTTTTGATCCTTCAGCTGTTAAAGATATGCATGCAACTTTTATTGCCTGGGGACCAGCCTTCAAAAGTGGCGTTAACATTCCTTCATTTGAAAACGTTAACGTATACCCATTAATTTCAACTATCCTTGGTCTAAAAAACACTGAAAAGATTGATGGTAAGACTTCCATTTTGAAATCAGTATTAAAGAAATAACATGAAACTAATAATCTTTTTTATTGCCGCAACGTTTGGCGTAAACTTCGTCTCTGCACAACCCTCCCCTATAAAGTTCAAAAACGTTGCAGGATTGCAGCAATTTATGAAGTGGACACCAGACAGGTATCCACTGGTAAGTTGTCACCGTGGCGGTGTAACTGCAGGCTTTCCTGAAAACGCAATTGAGACATTTGAAAACAGCTACAAATTACATCCAAGTATAATAGAGTGTGATGCTTCTCTAACAAAGGATTCTGCGTTGGTAATGATGCATGATGATCGTTTGGATCGTACGTCAAATGGTACTGGTTCTATTGGCGAGAAGACATTTGCGGAATTGAAAGCGCTTTATCTGAAAGATGGTAGTGGAACTTTAACAACTTTCAGGATTCCTAGTCTTGACGAGGTCTTAGCATGGGGAAAAGGTAAAGTGATTTTTACCCTGGACGTAAAAAGAGGTGTGCCGTATGCTAAGATGGTAGAAGCGGTTAGGCGCAACCATGCTGAAGCATATAGTATTATGATTACCTACAACGCGAATCAGGCAGCAGAAGTACACAAACTTGCACCCGATCTGATGATTTCTGCATCTATTCGTAGCGCAGCAGATTTAGAGCGGATCAATCAGTTAGGTGTGCCTAATGACAGATTGGTAGCTTTTGTGGGAACGACAGCTCCTGATAAGGAGGTTTATGAGCTCCTTCATAGTAAAGGAATCTGGTGTATTTTAGGTACAATGGGTAACCTTGACAAAAGCGCTAAAGCACGTGGAGAACAGGTCTACAGTGATTTGATAAAAGGAGGCGCAGATATACTATCAAGCGACAGGGGTGCAGAAAGTGCCATGGAATTAGCTAAATACGCTAACGAAGCTGGGCTTAAACTAAAAAACTAAACAATGTTATGGTCTAATTGCGATTAGACCATAACATTAAATATTATTTATACTCAATTACAAAATCCTCAAGAGGGGTGCGTACTTTCTTCAACTTTAGTAACCAGTCATTCGCTTCATCTCTGTATCCTAAAGGCAAGATTGTTGTGCTTCTTAAACCAAGTGATTTAAGATTTAATAGTTCATCTAATTGAACAGCATCAAATCCTTCCATCGGAGTGGCGTCAACTTTAAGCATTGCGGCTTCAGTAATGGCAACACCAAACCCGATGTAAGCTTGTTTAGCTGCGTGTGTATAACTCTCTTCCGGCGTTTTTGCAGTAAAGTTTGCCACCATTGAATTTACAAAATCAGCATTTGCAGCATCCGGCAGGCCGCGCTCCCTATTAGTATGAGCATATACAGCCCTCACTCTCTCTTCGCTGTAACTATCCCATGCAGCGAAAATTAGCAGGTGCGAACAATCGGTAATTTGTGACTGTCCATAAGCCACTGCTTTAATTTTCTCTTTCCATTCTGGATTTGATACTACGATTACCTTATAAGGCTGTAAGCCAGAAGATGTTGGAGCCAAATGTGCCGCGGCTACAATTTGGTCAACCTTCTCTTGTGGTACGATCTCACCATTCATTTTCTTTGTTGCATATCGCCAGTTAAGGGCTTCTTTAATACTCATCGGTTATTGGTTTTATCTATTTAAATTAATTAATATAACGGTGTTAGCAAAAGTACACACGTTATTGCTTGTCTGAGATATCCGGAGTGCTTATGACCATTTTATGATAAGCACTGATAAATCTGGATTTGGCTCCCTAAAAAACTATCTTATGATTTAGTGGTTATTGTAATAAACGTTTAAATAAAAACCTGTAATTATGAAAACCACTAAGTCATTTTATTTTTCCATTCTTATATGCGGCTCCCTTGCTGCTTGTCAGGGCTCAGATCAAACTGGTAGTGAGTTTAAAGATTCATCTACGTTAAGCGAGCGTGCTGACTCTGCCAGGTCGGCAACCCCTGCCGATCCTAAAAATGAGACCAGTGAAGCGAACGTAAATGATGACTCAGCAGCATTTATCAAGGCCGCGGCATTAGGTTCATCAATGGAGATTGAGCTCGGTAAATATGCAATGCAAAATTCTGAGAATAATAAGGTTAAGGAATTTGCTGCAAAGATGGTTGCTGATCATACACTTGCCAAAAGTGATCTCATGAAAATAGGTCAAAGTGCAGGGATATTGTTGCCGACTGAATATCCTGCAGATGTAAAATCCCACATGGCGGAGATGATGAAGCTTAAAGGTAAAGCATTCGATGATCATTATGCGAGTATGATGGTTAACGACCATGTAAAAACCATCACACTTTTTGAAACCGCCAAGTCATTAAGAGACGACCCTTTAAAAGACTATGCAACAAAGACGCTTCCTATTTTACAAACACACCACAGATTGGCTACTGAACTGGCAGCGAGCCTGAAATAATTAATCTTCTTCGAGATAAATTTGATGTACCAGGAACTTAACTTTTGAACTCGGTTCTAAAAGGTCTTCAATATCTTCGGAGTCGATGTGGTATATCGTATCGCCCGAATCAGGGATTTCTGAATTGGGAATAAGTTCAAAGAATTTAACACTAAGGTCGCTATCCAGTTCAGTTAGCTTGATATATGTGATACCATTCTGCTTCCAATCGCTTAAGATCTGCGCATTAAACAATCGATAAGGGTTTTCATTTTCCATTAACTGTAAAGTTAAGGTATTTGAAAACCCTTATTTGTCAACCAGCCTAGTTTTTCAACTTGTCTTTAAATATTTTCTCTAGTTTCTCCATTTTAGGAAGAATGACTGCACGGCAATATGGCTGACTACCATTCTTATTATAATAATCCTGATGGTAATTTTCTGCTACGTAGAAAGGAGCAGCTTTGTTGATTGCAGTGACAACAGGTTTGCCAAAAGCATTCTTAGTATTGAACTCTTTTTTATACTTCTCGGCCAGTGCTTTTTGCGCATCATTATGATAGAAGACCACCGAACGATATTGAGGACCCACATCTGCACCCTGGCGGTTTAAGGTTGTTGGATCATGGGTTTTCCAAAACACCTCCAATAGTTCTTCGTAACTGATTTTCGCAGGATCGTACGTCAACTCAATCACTTCTGCGTGGCCAGTAGTGCCAGTGCATACATCGTCATATGATGGATTAACGACATCACCACCTTCATAGCCCGACCTTACCATTGTTACGCCTTTTAAGCGTTGGAACACTGCTTCTGAACACCAGAAACAACCGTTACCAAAAGTCGCCTTCTCTAATTTCTGCTTCTGGGCGTTAACGCTGCCTACGGACAAGAGGATCACTATAATTGCTAATAACTTTTTCATGCTCATGTATTTTAAGGAATCATTTGTTATGTAAAATTACGTAAGCTCCCGCCAAATAGATTCAGGTTTGGTCAACGCAGGTCTTAAATTACAATCAACTGATATGTGCAAGACAGCTCCGGAGGCTAATTGTGTAAAACTTATCCTAGTTAATTTCAAGGTATTGCATCCTGCACGGTGAGCGCATTCCATTTTATTAACAATAGTTTCTAAATTAGTGTTATCACTATAAATTGATTGATATGTCAGCACCTTATATTCCAAGTTTAGACCTTAATTCGTATATCGATGGAGACGAT
Organism: Pedobacter sp.; assembly: GCF_037719805.1. Lineage (GTDB taxonomy): Bacteria > Bacteroidota > Bacteroidia > Sphingobacteriales > Sphingobacteriaceae > Pedobacter. The sequence continues at coordinate 965,164 of NZ_JBBJLZ010000001.1, forward strand.
GCGCAGCGTAAAAAGTTCTCGGACGAGCTTGGCCGCGCATTCAACGACTCCGGCTTTGTAACCATTACCAACCACGGAGTTAGTCAGGAGCTGATCGATAAGCTTTATGAAAAGATCCAGGCAGCTTTCAGTCTCCCAACTGATCAGAAGCAACAGTATGAAAAGATTGAACTTGCAGGTCAGCGGGGTTATACAAGTGCCGGTAAAGAAACTGCGAAGGGTGCTAAAACAGCTGACTTGAAAGAATTCTGGCAAATTGGTCAGGAAGTGCTTGACAACGATCCTATTAAATTTGATTATCCTGAAAATGAGTTTCTGGTAGAGATTCCTGAATTTAATGAGGTCACCAGAGAGATCTATCAACGCCTGGAAAGTAATGGAAAACACTTGCTTCGTGCGATTGCTACCTATCTTAACTTGCCGGTTGACTATTTTGATCAGCATGTTCACAATGGCAATTCCATATTAAGAGGTATTCATTACTTCCCAATTGAGCACCCGGAAGCACTATCTGATGATGCGGTGCGTGCCGGTGCTCATGAAGACATTAATTTAATCACTTTATTGATCGGTGCGAGCGCTGATGGACTGGAAGTGTTAACCCGTAGCGGAGAGTGGCTTCCTATTAAAGCACAACACACTGATATCGTTGTGAACGTTGGCGACATGCTTCAAAGACTTACAAATAATAAATTAAGATCTACCACACACCGTGTTGTCAATCCGCCTCGCGAACTGATGAAAACTTCAAGGTATTCTGTTCCGTTTTTCCTACACCCACGCTCAAATATGGACTTGACCAGTTTAGAATCTTGTATTGATGAGGAGCATCCAAAAGTTTATACGGATATGACGGCAGGGGAGTATCTTGAAGAGCGGTTGAGAGAGATCGGCTTGAAAAATTAAGCCGACTTCTCACGGGCTGCATTAAGTTTCGCTGAAGAAGCGAAAATGAACGCTATGCCCGGTCGAAGCAGCTGAATTTTTCTTTAGTCGATTACAGTGGGGTCGATTGGTAGGGAAGGGGTTAAGTTTATTTCGGTTCGATTGGTAGGGAAGGGGTTAAGTTTATTAGGGTTCGATTCGTAGGGAAGGTATCCGTTTATTAGGGTTCGATTGGTAGGAAGGGATCAATTTATTACGGTTCTATTGAAGGTATCCGTTTATTTTTAATTCGCTAATTCCTCACATTCCCTTCCAGGTGACCTTGAATGACAACATCGAAATAAAATCTGGTTTCTATGAGAAGACCTAGCGTTCATTTTCGCTTCTTCAGCGAAACTTAATGCAGGCTTCGAACTAGAATACCTTATTTTATTTAGTACCCTTGTCTATGGCCCTATTGATAACATCTTCGATGCGCCCCCGAATCCTCATATTCCCTAACTTATCTGAAACACTCGGATTCACTCTATTTGACAAGAAAACGTAAACCAATCCTCTTGAGGGATCTACCCAGACACAGGTGCCGGTATACCCAGTGTGGCCAAAGGTTTGTGATGATGCCAGCTCAGATGGATATTTCTTACTCAAATCAGGATCAAATCGATCAAAGCCCAAGCCTCTTCTGCTAACGGGCGACTGCTTTTGAGTAAACATATCTACTGTAGTCGACTTAAAATACTGCGTTCCGCCGTAGGTGCCTTTATTTAATAGCATTTGGTAAATGATTGCCAGGTCATTCGCGCTGGAGAACAGCCCTGCATGACCAGAAACTCCTCCAACCAAGGCGGCACCTTGATCATGTACGTATCCTTCCAACAGCGTTTTTCTAAAATACGTGTCCTGTTCAGTTGGGATGATCTGCTCTCTGGTAAATCTGTTTCTTGGTAAGAAGCCAGCTGTTTGCATTCCGAGTGGTTTGTAGAAGTTATCTACGACATACTGGTTAAGAGGAACCCCACTTAAGCGCTCTACAATATCCTTCATCACATACATACTGATATCACTATATACATACTTACCTCTGGTTCGTATTGGCGAGGTAAGCATCTTTGGCCACATCACCTCTTTAAAGTAGTTTTTACGAACATAATAGTTGTCTGCAACTTTTGTTGGAAAAGCTGCACTAGAATCTCTGCTATAGTCGGTTGTTTTTAACGCGCTGTGAAATGGGATGTAGGGGATGAATCCTGCCTGGTGCAACATGACCTCGCGAACAAAGATGGAATTCATCGGAAGTTCACGCGCTTTTGGTATGTAGGCCCCAATATTAGTGTCGAGATTAAGCTTTCCTTCTTCAAAAAGACGCATTACTGTCGGTGTGGTTGCTGTTGTCTTGGTTAATGAGGCAAGATCAAAAATATCTGTAACCTTATCTTGAAGAGGACTATCATAGGTGTGGTGTCCGTAACCTTTGCTAAAGATCACTTTGCCGTCTTTCACTACAAGGACTACTGCTCCAGGTGTGGCTCTAGCATTAATTGCTTCATTTGCAATAGCGTCGATTCCTGCAAGATCGTCTGAGTTTACATTCGCATCTTCTGGTAAGGTGTATTTTAACCTTGTAGCTATAGTGGTAAAGCCGGATCCCGCAGTATACTTTGGAGAGAAGGCTGTAGCTAGCCGTTTAGTCATTCCGATGCCGCCAAAGATTGCCTGTGGAATCAGCTCGGCAGACATTGCGTTGTTTTGGTCTGTCCAAATAATAGGCGCTTTTACGGCGTCAAACGACGCAAGGCCGCGACCATCGCCAAATAAGGCAATGATAACTTGTTTGTTCTTTGAAAGACTGGCCAAGAAATTGATGTTTCTGGCGTCATTACTTGCCGAGGTTGGTAAGGCGACAATGACTGTATTGAAGTATTTTAAATCATCTTCCAGGTCGTTCAACGTGGTTGAGCTCAGGTAATTATTGGAGTTAAACGAACTTACCTTGGTGTATTTATTAAGTAAACTATCGAATGGTGTTGCATAGGCAAAGTTTAAACTTACAGATGCAATATTTAATTTTTCTATTTGTTTAACAGGAAGGATATTTTCATGATTGTTAAGTAATACGAGGTTGGATGATATAGCATTTATGTTGGCTAAAATCTCCGAGTTTTCTTTATGTTGCTGTGCACAGGCAGTAAATGAGCATAAAGCAAGGAGGCCGATAACGATTTTGTTCATGGCTCTAAATATATAAAAAGCATGCCAATTGCCGGTTCCGGTTATCCAATTATGTCAAAAGGATGGCGGGAGATGCACCTTATTTTGCGTAAATTAGCAGCTTTTACCAAAGATTATACATGTCAGATATTATACATCTTTTACCCGATAGTGTCGCTAATCAAATTGCAGCCGGAGAGGTTGTTCAGCGACCGGCATCGGCTGTAAAAGAACTTCTGGAAAATGCCATTGACGCAGGGGCGACCAAAATACAATTGAATGTCAAAGATGCGGGCAAGGCATTGATACAAGTTATCGATAATGGTTGCGGGATGAGTGTTACGGACGCGCGTATGTGTTTCGAACGCCATGCAACTTCCAAAGTGAGAAAGGCAGAAGATCTGTTTGCGATTCGCACAATGGGCTTCCGCGGAGAAGCAATGGCTTCCATTGCGGCAATTGCCCAGGTGGATATGAAGACTCGTCGGCATGACGAAGAATTGGGTACTTTGATAGAGATTGAGGGTTCTGTATTCATCAAACAGGAGCCTGTAGCAACCCCTCAAGGCACTAGTATTTGCATCAAAAACCTCTTTTATAATACTCCGGCACGCAGAAACTTCTTGAAAAGTAACCCTGCAGAGATGCGTCATATCATTGATGAATTTCAACGCGTATCAATGGCACATCCTGGAGTGGCCTTTAGCCTGCACCATGATGGGGTAGAGATCTATAGATTGCCAATTTCACCTTTAAAGCAGCGTATAGTACACCTATTTGGTCACAATTACAATGAGCGGTTAATTCCCGTTGAGGAGGAAACCAGCATCATCAATTTGAAAGGCTTTATTGGAAAGCCCGAATTCGCTAAGCGGACCAGAGGAGAGCAATTCTTTTTTGTAAATAACCGTTTCATTAAGGATCCGTACCTGAACCATGCAGTTAACCGGGCCTATGAAGAGCTGCTACCTGATGACAACTTCCCCTTGTATGTGCTGTTTATAGACATCGATCCTGCGAAAATTGATGTCAACGTACACCCTACAAAGACAGAAATAAAATATTTAGAGGAGAAGTCCATATATGCGATTCTACATTCGGCTGTCAAACGTTCGCTGGGACGATTTAATATCAGTCCGACCATAGACTTCGATCAGGAAACCGGTTTCAGTGCGATGATCACTCCTAAGGCTCCAGAAGAAATTGTTCCACCGAGCATTAATTTTAACCCGGATTTTAACCCCTTTACTGCTGAAAAGCCAATAAGGGAAAATGCTTACGCCAGCTTTAGTAAACACTACGGTGGTGGCGGGATGTCACCAAGCACCACGAACTGGGGCACTTTGTATGAGATTGCGAAGGAGCAGACTCCCGAGCAGCACATCTTGAATTTGCATCAGGATGAGCAGCATGAACAATTTATTCCAGCCCAAAAGCAGTTGATGCAATTGCATGGGCGCTATATCATTTCACAGATCAAATCCGGACTGATGTTGATTGATCAGCAAGCTGCTCATGAGCGCGTATTATACGAAAGATTTATCCTACATCTGGAAGATAGAAAAGGAGCATCTCAACAAAGTCTTTTCCCTCAAACGGTAACATTGAGCCCTAATGATTATGAACTGGCCAAAAGTTTACTGGAAGACATCAAGAGTCTTGGTTTTGAGGTGCGCGAATTCGGGAAAAATACGTTAGTTATAGAGGGGATACCTGTTGATCTTGGCAGTGCAAACATTAATGAAACGCAACTGTTCGAGCATTTGATTGAAGGATTTAAGAATTCCCAGCAGGATTTGAAATTGGATAAGCGGGATGCGTTGGCAAAAAGTATGGCCAGAAACAGTGCCATTAAGAGTGGTACGGTTTTAGGTCAGGAGGAAATGAACACCTTAATAGAGCAACTTTTTGCTTGCAAAACACCTAACTTTAGCATCAGTGGAAGGCCTGTTATCCAAACCATTGGATTATTGGAACTGGATAAGAAATTTGAGAGATAACTATGTTTAATAATATACAGATACCACCGGTAGTAAAGAATTTGCTGATCATTAATGTGATCTTCTTTGCAGCCAAATACATTTTAACCGCATTTAATCTGCCCTATTTATTAGGAGCTTTTTATATCGATTCACAGTATTTCAAAGTTTGGCAACTGATCACTTACATGTTTATGCATGGAGATATCATGCACATCTTATTTAACATGTTCGCGTTATTTACTTTCGGCGGCGTTATAGAAAATAGGTGGGGAACAAAAAGGTTCATTAACTTTTATCTGATCACTGGTCTTGGTGCCGTGGCGCTACAGATGGGGGTTCAGGCTTACGAAGTCTACCAGATTACCGGCCATGCGATGAACAATCCTATAAATGTTGACCTTGTTCAACAGATTGCAACTGTTAACATACCAAATATCACTCAGGAACAAAGAGATACTTTAATAGGCATCTACGGTTTCCCCATGGTTGGTGCTTCAGGAGCAATTTTTGGACTACTGGTTGCATTTGGAATGCTTTATCCAAATTCAGAACTGTACATTATGTTCATCCCAGTACCTGTAAAAGCTAAATACATTATACCTATTTATATTATTTTCGAATTATCTTTAGGGGTGGCGCAGGTACCAGGGGATTCGGTTGCACATTATGCGCATCTTGGTGGAGCGTTGCTAGGATTTATATTGGTTAAGCTTTGGAAGGATAAGGACAACAACAGATTCTATAACTACTATGAATAATAATATTTTCAGTGATTTAAAGGTTAAGGTATTTAAATCCGGCGACCCTTCTTTCTTATACATAGGAATCAATACGCTGATATTTATTGTCGTCGCGCTGATCAACGTGCCGTTTTTTCTTTCAGGAAACGGGGGCTTGATCTATGATGATTTTATCAGGAATTACTTTGCCTTCCCGGCAGATATCTTTTCGCAACCATGGAAGTTTTATACCATTCTTACTTACCAGTTCTTTCATGACGGTTTTTTTCATGTGCTGTTTAATATGCTTTGGCTGTATTGGTTGGGAAGGATCTTTCTGGATTTTCTAAAACCCAGACAGTTTCATTTCGTTTACCTTTTTGGAGGCGTTCTGGGCGCAATTGTCTTTGCACTTGCCTTCAATATTTTCCCTGTATTCAGAAACATCCCTGGAGCCACAATAATCGGTTCTTCGGCTGCGGTTATGGCTATTGTGGTGGCGACAGCTACCTTGGTTCCTAACTTTTCTATCAGCTTGCTACTGTTTGGCGAAGTCAAGTTGAAGTACCTTGCAGTAGCTTATGTGGTATTGGATCTTATCGGAAGTAGCTCTGCTAACGCCGGCGGTAGCTTTGCTCACCTTGGTGGAGCTCTTTTTGGATTCACTTATATCAGAATGCTTCAAAACGGCAATGACTGGAGCACTATCTTTAAAAAGAAGCCCAAACTCAGAGTAGTGAAGAAAGATGACAGGCCTGCCCGTCATGACGATGCAAATCGATCGGCGGCACGTAAGAATGAAGGGTATATTGATCAAAGGGAAATTGACGCGATTCTGGATAAGATTTCTAAGACCGGTTATGATAAGCTAAGCAAAGAGGAGAAAGAGACGTTATTTAAAGCAAGTAATCATTAATGAAAAAGAAGTCCGAACTTACTTTCTTTGATAAGTTAGCGCGCTTTATTGCGATCATATTGGTAATTTCTCTTGTTCTGGGCTGCCTTGCAGGTCGGATCGACCCACGAGACAATAAATATATTCCTTTTTTCGGCCTTGCCTATCCTTATTTGCTAGTGCTCAATGCCGCTCTGATCATCTGGTGGATCATTAGAAAGAGATGGTCCATGGCATTGTTATCCTTTTTAGTCATCCTATTTGGTTGGCAAGCATTTAATGCCTCAATAGGCTTTTTTGGTAACCAGGGATTAGGCCCGAAAACAGATAAAGAGGCTATTAGAATGATGACTTACAACGTCCATAACTTTAGGCCTTACGGGGAAGAAGTGATAGAGACTGTTAAGGAACAAATGCTTGATCTAATCGAGGATGAGCACCCGGATGTAATATGCTTTCAGGAGTTTTTTACGCGCTATAAAGGTCCATACAATATCACAGATAGTCTAAAGCAATCTTTAAAAATTAAGAACGTTTACTTTGTGCCAATCTCACAAAATGAGTATGAGGCAAATGGTCTTGCTATTTTTTCACGATATCCTATTGTTAACAGGGGACAAGTTGATTTCAAGGATAACAATAACGGAAATACTTGCATATGGGCGGATGTGAAAGTGCAAAACAAGGTGATACGCGTGTATAACGTGCATTTGCAATCTATTGGTTTTGATAAACAAGATTATAATTATCTGGATAAGATCAAGAAAAAGATGGACGCAGAAATTTCTTCATCAAAACGTATCGTTTCCATGTTAAAATATGCTTTTACAAAACGAAGTGATCAGGTTGATTACATGCGAGCGGATATGGATAATTGTCATTTGCCATTTATCATAGCGGGGGACTTTAATGACACCCCGGCATCCTATTCTGTAACCCAACTTACTTCTGCGTTAAATAACAGCTTTGTAGAAGAAGGCACAGGGTTCGGTCGTACATACAATGGTAAATTCCCAAACTTCCAAATTGATTACATCTCTGCAACTAAAAATATAGAGATACTTAACCACCATATAATAGGGGCCAAATTGTCAGACCATTTTCCTGTTCGCAGTGATCTTAAATTAAAGCCCTAAAATATTTACATTTGCAGCATGAATACAAGCTTACAGCTATACAATACCCTCAGCCGTAAAAAAGAACCCTTCGAACCCCTTCATTCTCCAAACGTTGGTATGTATGTTTGTGGGCCAACCGTTTACAGTGATGTGCATTTGGGTAACTGCCGTACGTTTATTTCATTCGATTTAATATTTAGATACCTAAGATACAGCGGGTTTAAAGTCAGGTACGTCAGAAATATAACTGATGCCGGACACCTGGAAGGAGATCGTGATGAAGGTGATGATAAATTTGCTAAGCGGGCAAAGCTGGAGCAACTGGAGCCAATGGAAATTGTACAGAAGTATACCCTTGGTTTTCATGACGTTTTAAGGATTTTTAATACGTTGCCTCCTAGTATTGAACCTACCGCCACCGGTCACATCATGGAGCAGATAGAGATGATTAAAGAGATCATCGATAATGGTTATGCCTATGAGGTTCAGGGTACCATTTATTTTGATGTCGAAAAATATAGTAAAGAATATAATTATACCATACTCACCAACAGAAATCTGGAAGACATGCTCGCCAATACACGTGAGCTTGGTGGACAGGATGACAAGCGTGGAAGACTGGATTTTGCATTATGGATTAAGGCAAAGCCGGAAACAATAATGCGCTGGCCATCACCATGGGGTGTAGGTTTTCCTGGCTGGCACATCGAATGCTCTGCCATGAGTGCGAAGTATTTAGGCGATGAATTTGATATCCATGGTGGTGGTATGGATCTGGCCGCAACTCACCATACCAACGAGATTGCGCAGTCAGAGGCTTGCAGTCATAAGCAACCTGCCAAATATTGGATGCATACCAACATGTTAACTGTCAACGGCTCAAGGATGTCCAAATCCTTAGGCAATGGATTTCTTCCTGCTGAACTTTTTACAGGAGATCATCCTTTGTTAACGAAAGGATATAGTCCGATGACCGTAAAGTTCTTCATGCTTCAGGCACATTACCGCAGCACGCTGGACTTTTCTAATGACGCACTGGAGGCTTCTGAGAAAGGCTTCAGACGTTTAATGAATGCAGTTAATCTTCTTGAAAGATTGAACCCTTCTGAAACCAGCGATTTCGAGATTCAGCCAATTGCAGACAATTGTCTTGGAGCAATGAATGACGACTTTAATAGTCCTGTTGTTATTGCTGAATTGTTCGAGGCGGTTCGGATCATTAATACGGTTCACGATGGTAAAGCAAAAATTTCTGCTTTAGAGTTAGAAAACCTGAAAAAGTTGATGAAGGATTTTGTATTCGACATCTTCGGTCTTAAAGATGAAGACAGTTCTAATACTGAGCTCAATTCAGTGCTCGATCTGGTCATTGATATCCGTAAATCAGCGAAAGAGAACAAAGACTATGCAACCTCAGATAAAATCAGAGTTGGCTTACACGCAATGGGCATCCTGCTTAAAGATAGCAAGGAAGGCACTACCTGGAACAAAATCTAACAATCATAACCCTATATAAGGTCTGTTAACTATCACACTATGACAACAAAAATTCTTTACACCGTTATTGCTTCCATGATTACTTTTGGTGCTTATGCACAAAAATCTGATGGAACAACAAAATCACTAGTGAAGGCCGAGGAGGAATTCGCTAAAAGCCTGGCGAAGAACGGTTCTAAAACTGCATACACTACATTTGCTGCTAACGATGGATTGGTATTCAGACCAAATCCTGTCAATGCAAAAACTTACTATGGATCACAGCCTGAATCTACCGACGTAGTATGGAGTCCCGCATTCGCGAAAGTGTCAAGAAGTGGTGATTTCGGCTATACGACTGGTCCCTTTTCTGTTGGTGGTAACGAATATGGACAATACCTTTCTATCTGGAAAACAGTAAATGGTAAATGGGAATTAGCCCATGACCTTAATGTGTCGCACAACAAGCCTTTAAATAAAGTAACTACTACGTTTGTTGAGCCAAAGGACTTTTATAAACCTAAGTTCCTGAATGATAAACAAAGACAAACAGGAGCAGAAATTATCGCCACTACAGAGGAAACGTTAAATACCTTACTTAAAACTCATGGAGTTCCTGCATTTGCCGGTTTCGTCAATCATGATGTTCGGGTACTGTTTCCGGGTTACGAACCTATTATTGGTAAGGACAAAGCAGTTGCATTTTTCAATAGCATGTTCGCGAAAGTTACTTTGAAGAGAACCAAGGTGGTAAAAGCTGATGGAGGTGATTTGGCCTACAGTTATGGTGTAGCCGCGATTGACTATAAAGCAGATCTAAGAGAAAGCTTTAATTATACCTTCGTTTATGAGCGCCAGCCGGATGCCATGTGGAATTTAGTTGCCGTAGTCTTTGCTCCAGCAGAGCGCTAGTATGAGAGGCAAGCTGCTCAGCGTACTGCTGTGTTTAATCTTTATGACGGCGACTGCTCAGAAGTTTGATCTTCAAGGTAATCGCGGTGCCCGGGGCATCATGCCCGAGAATACCGTTACAGGAATGCTTAGAGCCGTCGAATTGGGGGTTACTACCCTAACCATGAATGCCGTCATCTCTAAAGACAAGCTGGTGGTGCTGTCTCAAGAACCGTATTTTAACCACGAATTCAGCACGCAGCGGAATGGTAAGCCTATTACCTTGAAGAATCAAAAAACCTTCAATATCTACAAAATGGATTATGAAGAGGTTAAGAAATTCGATGTAGGTCAAAAGGTTCATAATCGATTTCCTTATCAACAGAAATATCCTGCTTATAAGCCTTTGCTAGAGGAAACAATCATTGCGGTAGAGGACTATGTGAAAAGCAATAAGTTACCAAAGCCGGAATATAGTATAGAGACTAAAACGATTCCAAAAGGGGATAATGAGTTCCATCCGGAGCCAGCAGAGTTTGTAGATCTTATTATGGCAGTGGTCAATAAGTATAAACTAGCGAAGCGGGTTACCATACAGTCAATTGATAGAAGAACCCTTCAGTACCTTCACGAGCACTATCCTAAAATCAAAACCTCTTTAATGGTTGACGAGAAGGTGGACTTTGCTCAAAACGTAGCGGACCTGGGTTTCAAACCAACGGTCTATAGTCCAACATCAGCTCTTGTCGGAAAAGGTTTAGTAGACCGTTGTCACGAAGCGGGAGTGAAGATCATTCCATGGACGGTTAACACCGTCAAGGACATGAAAGAATTGATTGCACTCGGAGTAGACGGAGTAGTAACTGATTATCCGAATATCTATAAAAAGGTAACAGAAGAATAGGGCTAGAAAAGCTTCTTGATGATGTGTTCGATGGACAGGCCTTCTGCCTCAGCTCTATAGTTCCGAACGATACGATGGCGCAGGATAGATTCTGCTACTGCCTGGACATCTTCTATGTCTGGTGAATACTTTCCGGTAATTGCTGCATGACATTTAGCACCTACGACAAGAAATTGGGATGCCCTGGGACCGGCTCCCCAACTCACATACTTATTGACGTCTTCCGTAGCTAAAGCGGTATTTGGTCTGGTTTTTCCGACTAGCCTCACAGCATATTCGACTACGTTATCGGTGACAGGAATATTTCTGATCAGCTTTTGAAAATACTGTATCTGCGAAGCATTAATGATCTTTTTCAATTCAACACTTCTGTTACTGGTTGTGTTTTTTACGATAGTCAGCTCATCTTCGAATGATGGATATCCTAAATGGATGTTAAACATAAATCTGTCTAACTGTGCTTCAGGCAAAGGGTAGGTGCCTTCTTGTTCAATAGGATTCTGCGTAGCCAGTACAAAGAATGGATTTGGAAGCACATGGCGTAAGCCAGCAGCTGTCACGGCTTTCTCCTGCATCGCTTCCAAAAGCGCTGCTTGAGTCTTTGGAGGAGTTCTGTTGATCTCATCTGCCAAAATGATATTACTAAATATAGGACCTGGGATAAATTTAAAACTCCTGTCCTCTCCTAAGATCTCCGCTCCAATAATGTCGCTAGGCATTAGATCAGGTGTGAACTGGATTCTGTTGAAGTTCAAATCCATTACATCGGCCACAGTCTGGACTAGCAACGTTTTTGCTAACCCCGGTACGCCAACGAGTAAACAGTGGCCATTACTGAAAACAGATATCAATACAGATTTGATGACTTCATCTTGTCCAATAACGATTTTGCCTATTTCGGCACTGATGTTCTTGAATGCCGCGTGAAGGGCGTCTACTGCTTTAATATCGTTCTCAAATTGCATACCTGGATTAGTTTTTAGCAGTAACGTCCTTCTGCCAAACTTTTAGTTCGTCGCAGGTACCGTATTCGCTGTTAATTCTAATGTAGGTATTTTCTCTTCTCTTTTCAAACCATTCGCTCATGATTCTATTGACTTTATCTTCCTGAGCTTTTTCTTTAAACTTAGCGTAATCTTGTTCCAGGCTTCCTTTGTGTGGCGCAACTTTAGATTTTAAATAAAGGATTTTGTAGCCTTCTTTTCCATCTTCAGGGTTAGTAAATGCAACTGGTCTGGAGAAGCTACCTGCTTTCATCGTATCAACAACCAGGAACACTGCTGGGTCGAGCTTATCAGCAGGAATGAAGGTTGTTCTTGCAGTAACTCTATCCGCATATAAGATCATACCACCATTGTATTGAGAATCCTTATTGTCTGAATACTGAGATGCGGCAAAAGAAAATGGAATTTTCTTGTCTATCAGATTTTTATAGATAGTATCAGCCTGTAATTTAATGCGGTTCATACTCTCAGGAGTGTTCTTAGGGCGAACTAGGATATGTCGTGCCTGAACTTGTTCACCACGGCGTTCTATTACTTGAAGAATGTGGTAACCCGCTTCAGTTTCAAAAACTGGTGAGATCTCTCCCGGCTTAAGCTTAAATGCCCAAGCAGTAAACTCCTTAAACATTTTTGTACGGTCAAAGAAACCAAGGTCACCACCTTCAGCTGCTGAACCTGGATCTTCCGAGTAAGATTTAGCGAGGAAGCCGAAATCCTCTCCGCTTTTAACCCTTAGTCTAAATGCATCAATTTTATCGTAAAATCGTTGTTTCTCCGCTTTAGTCAGCTTAGGATGCAAAACAATCTCGCCGACCTCAAATTCGGTTGGAATATCAGGCAAGCTGTCTTTCGGATAAGAATTAAAATATTTTTTAACCTCAAGTGGAGTGATGCTTACATCCTGTGTAATTTGTCCCTGCATTTTTTGAGATATCATTTGCTCCTTGATGTCAGGTCTGATCTCGTCCTTGTACTGCAAAACGGAACGGTTTAAGAACTGCTCTAAGCGCTCCTGACCACCGGCACGCTGGATCTGCATACGCATTCTCTTGTCAACTTCTTCATCAACCTGAGCTTCTTCAACATAAACAGAGTCGATCTCTGCCTGCTGCTTAAGTAATTTGTTGCTAAGAATCTGACCTAACAGGTAGCATTTGAATTGTTCGTCAGCTGCATTCCCCGCATTCAGATATTGAGCATATTGCTGATTGAGTTCAGATAATAATATGATATTGCTACCAAGCACTGCAACTACTTTATCGAGATTCTTTTTCGGTAATTGTTGTGATTTCGCATTGAAAAACAAGCAGGTAAGTACGCTTGCGATCGCTAAAAATTTCTTCATTATTGTAGTGTTCAATTGTATTCTATGTTGCAAAATTATCAATATTTTATTACGGCCTTGCCATTGTCTTAATTTGTTCCTCGTCAACCTTGACTAGATATTTTCTTCGAAGCTCCGTTATCCAACTTTGTTCCAGCTGTACCTGTGTTTCTTCGTCCTGCGCTTTGTTCCAGATCTTAAGTTCTGAAATGTTGAACATCAGCACTGCCTCTTTATATTCATTCATCACGAATTTATACTCGGCACTCTTTTTAGATAGTCTCTTCTGTGCCAGTAGTGCAGCTTCATACTTTTTAATCTCAGCCAAATAGGCAGTATCTTTGTCCAACTTCAGTTCCATTGCATCTAAAACCTTCAGCTTGAAATTTACATAAAGATCAAGATAAGCTCTTAGATCTTCGTAAGAGACACTGGTAATGCCAGCATGGTTCCTCTTGTAAATCCACATAAACTCTTTATCACGTATTGCTTTTCCATCTACAATGGCCACGTTCTGGGCTAAACAAACAGTACCAAAAAGACAAAGAACAGTGATCGAACAAACTTTTATCACAAGAGGTTTACGGTATAATTTTAAGGCATAAAAGTAATAAATAAAGGCGCTATTAGTAGATATTTAACTAATTTTAACAGAAAAAAGATTTCCTTTAAAAATCCCCTTAATGCCTGATCAACTGACTACAAACGGAGATGCGTTGCGATTATTCTTTACAGATGATGTTTACATTGTAAATGAACCGGCTATCACCTGGGGACTACCTCCAGAGCCTGTGGGCGAAATACTTGCAACAGCAGATGTAGTAGTGGCGCCAGTCGCAGTTGAAGTTGAGGCTAAGCGAACTTCTGACTTCACATTTTTGGGAGGTAACAAACGTAATATCCTGATACTTGTAAATGATGAGCAAAACGACGTCAGTGATGAATCAGGAAAGGATTTGTTAAGAAAGATTGTCAAGTCGATTAACCTTGTCACTGCGGATTTTGCTTTAGTCAACTACGCAAGACATCAAGGAGCAAGCTTCGATGAACTTCGCGACTTTTTCAAAAGTTCATTGGTGTTCTCTTTTGGGGTAAAACCATCGCAACTCGGATTGAAAGATCATCCCGCAAACACAGTGGTCCTAGAAGGCGAAGTAAGAATGGTATTCTCAGATGAGCTTCGGAAAATGGATGCTGATCTTGCAGTAAAAAAAGCGCTTTGGGGCGTTCTTCAAAAGCTGGCAATCTGATGAAAGAACTTGTCTTTGCTACAAACAACCAATACAAAGCAGATGAAGTAGGCAGGCTACTATCTGGACAATATAAAATATTGACTCTTAAAGATATCGGCTGTGAGGTGGAGATCCCTGAAACTGGAAGTACTTTCGCAGAAAACGCTGCGCTAAAAAGCGGGTATGTTGTAGAAAATTACGATCTGGACTGCTTTGGCGATGATAGTGGATTGCAGATTGATGCATTAAATGGCGAGCCAGGGATCTTTTCTGCCAGGTATTCAGGATCCAGGATTGATAGAGAAAACATGGATCTTGTTTTACATAACCTGCAGGGAATCAAAAATAGAGCCGCAAGATTTACTACCATGATTTGTCTCGCTCAAGGGACTCAGCATTATTTCTTTGAGGGTAGTATAGAGGGTACAATCAGGACGACTCCATCCGGGGATATGGGTTTTGGTTACGACCCGATCTTCCAGCCAGATGGGTATACTATTACCTTTGCCGAGATGACCACAGCAGAGAAAAATCAGATTAGCCACCGCGCTTTGGCAATGAATAAACTCATCACTTTTTTAAAGGAACAATCTGCTTCTTAAGGAGCGTATCAGCTTTCTTAAGGAGACTATCCGCCTGCTTCAGGTTTTTCGCAGTAGGTACTGGGATTGGGTTGTTGCCAATGACAGATTTAATGGCTGTAGTAACGTCTTTCTTCGTAATTGCAGGTATTTTGGCAGGGGCTACCTTGGCAAGCGGCCGCGGTTTGCTTGTTTTCGATTGTGTTTTTGACTTAGGCTTGCCATTAATCGCTTCTTTCTTGGAACGGATCCTTAATTCTGGTTGCCAGGTAAATCCTGCAAGTTTCACATCCTCTTTTAGCTCTGCCATGGGCGTTCTTACACCTTCAGGGTCTCTAATCGCCAGAATTTTGTTGACCTCCTTGTTCTTAAGTAAAACCTTGATTCTGCTGCTGATCGTCTGGTTCATCTCAATATAAACACTGTCTTTGTCCCGGTTGTAATATACACTCTCTGCATTCCCATCTACAAATAAGTTGCTTAATTCTCCGTCGGTAAAGAATCCTGTGATGAGCTTTCCTTTAACCTGATTGAACTTTGCTGAGTCTGCATTTACATTTACTACGAAGGCACTTTGGACAATCTGCAGGGTATTCAACTTGTTATTTTTTAGCCTTAAGAATATGGTATCGCCGGTTTGCTGGGAACCCTGGGACCAGAGGATTGGTTTGCCGTACCACCGCAATGTAGAATCTGCAGCAGTATAGAAAAGTGAATCTGCAACCGCCTGCATGTTCGATTTATATACCCTTACATTGTGGTATGCCTTAATAACTCTTGTTTTGATCGTGTCCAGCGGGTTAGTCGAAAGTGTATCTTTCCCCTTTAGGAGTGTTGCTGGAGTCTTTGAAACTACTGTAGCTTTTGTTCCAGGTTTACGAACAACTGCTTTTTTTTGAGTGGTATCCGCCTTTGTCGCGGCTTTAACGGTGTCTTTAACTGCTGCAACTGCTATAGCCTTGATCGAGGTACTGTCTTTCAATGTACTGTCCTTCGGAAGCTGAATTTTGGTAGTGTCAGGTGCAGCTGCTTTTGCAGCCTTTTTATCTATCCTTGTAGGTTTTTTAAGTGCAGTTGTGCCAGGCGGAAGCTTCGCTGCTACCGCTTTTGACTTTGAAGGTACTTTAGGCCGCTTGGAATCGTCTTCAGCCTCACCGAGCTCATTGTCTTTGCGGAGTGTGGGGGAGGAGACCAGCTTCAAAGATTTCTGGAGCACCATCTGTGTTTCTAGGGTATCTGCACCCATCCAAAGGCTGTCGGGCTGAAGCTTTTTATTAATTATGATGGAGTCTTTTGTACCCATTCCAACGTATGCATTCTTGGTGACGATCGCCTTTTCACCAAGCTTGTAATAATAGCCAAGTTGTCCGTAAAGTACTGTTTTATCAGAGGTGTCTCGGAAGATGATATTCTTAACCGCCTTCCCATATCCGGCTCTACCGTCATAATAAAGGCTATCTCCTTTTAAAGATTTGCTGGCATTAGTATAAAGATTCCTCTTTCCAAAATATGCGTATTCTGTCTTGGTATTGTAGGCGCCATTCTCTGTGTAAAGATTGTCGCCTTTACCCTTGATGTTAGTGGGGCCATAAAAGTAAGCCCAGTTTGATAGCGTATTGTAGCGCAGGGTATCCGAAGTGATTCGGCTTTGAGGGGTAACCACTACTACATTATACCTGAAATACGCATCACGGCTGTTGGAAAAGTAATATCCGTTTTTACTGGTAAGCGTCACATCTTTGTTGACGATTTTACCTCCCTCTACATAAGTACCCACTTTTGTAGCTAAATTATAGTCTAGAATATTGGTGGTCAGCACGTTCTCTCTATCAAGCATTCTTACATTACTGGTAAGGTGTGCTACTTTTGTATTACCATCATAAGTAAGAAAATCCGAATAGATATTCAGAGTGTCTCCCTGGTTGATATGGACATTTTTAAATGCCTCAAAGACGTTTCTGTTTTCATAAAAAACCGCACTATCAGCTGTTAACGTAGCATTTTCATGTTTAAAAACAGGGAATTTCAGGTAAGTAATTGCTCCCTGCATTTTACCAGTTCTATTGTCTTCTAGTCTGATCTTCGTTTTCTGCTGCGCAAGCATAGAGAACGGAAAGATTAAAGCAAGGATAAAGAAGTGAATTTTTTGCACGTTACAAAGTTATGTTTTTGAATGCAAACTTTTTACAGTCAAATTCGATAGCTATTTTATGCATCATCAATTTGTATTTCGACCGTTATTGACAGGGTATTGAGTAGGGGTTGGTTCAGCTATGGTCGAACCAACCCCTACTCAACCTATCTTTAACAACGAAAAAACACCGCATTTGAATATGTTAAATTAAATTATATTTGAAGTCATGCTACCGCTTCAAAACTTCAACGATTTCATCTCCCAACACAAGCTTGCTGGAATAGAACACAAAATTTTATTGGCCGTTAGCGGTGGTAGGGATTCGGTTTTAATGGTTCATCTTTTTAAAGAGGCAGGTTATAATTTTGCAATCGCTCATTGTAACTTCAATTTAAGAGGAGACGAATCCCAAAGAGATGAAAGCTTTGTTCGGTTGTTGGCAAACCTCGTTGAGGTGCCAATCCACATAAAGCATTTTGATGCGAAATCCTACGCATCCGAACAGAAGGTGTCTATACAGATGGCAGCCCGGGACTTGCGCTACGAATGGTTTGAGGAACTCCGAACAATGGAAGGTTTTGACCTGATTGCGCTGGCACAACATCAGGATGATGGCATTGAAACCGTCTTGTTAAATCTTACCAGAGGCACAGGTATTGCAGGTTTGCATGGCATATTGCCCAAAAGAGGCAATTTGATACGGCCACTGTTATTCTTGTCCAGAGCAGAGATTGATGTGATCATTGAAGAAAACGCAATCGACTTTGTGGAAGATAGTTCTAACTCAACACTAAATTATGCCCGCAATAAGATCCGCCTTCAGGTGCTCCCACTGCTGAAGGAACTTAACCCGAACCTTGAACGCACATTCGAGCAAAACATTCAACGCTTTAGGGAAACAGAAATGGTTTTACAGCAAGTGGTGGATTCCCTGACCAGAGACTTGCTAACAGAGAAAAATGGGGCTACGCATCTTTCTATTGACATTATAAAACGACTGCATCCCCAGAAACTGTTATTATTCGAGCTCCTTAAACCCTTCAATTTTACAGAAAACGTTTTGAATGATTTAATACTTGGCTTGGACAAGCAAAGTGGAATGGTTTATTATAGCAACTCACATCAGGCAATTGTTGACCGGGACGATATTATTATCATTAAGATATCCAGCAAACCGGACGAGGAAATCTGTTTTATACACCCTCATGATGAGCAGCTGAAATTCCTTGGTCAGCAAATAACAGTCTTTTACGAAGAGACTATCTACTTTGAAAAAGAACCGAATAAAGCTTTCATAGATGCGAAGAAATTAATCTATCCTCTGGTTTTGCGAACAAGACAAGACGGAGACAAGTTTATCCCTTTGGGGATGAAAACACATAAGAAGTTAAGTAATTTCTTTATCGATCAGAAGGTGCCGATAAATGAAAAAAAAGTAGCGCCTATTTTGGTTAACGGGAATGGCGAAATTATATGGATCGGGGGTCATCGTCAGGACGACAGATATAAAATTACTGGAAGCACCACAAGCATAGCGGTGTTCGAATTAATGAAAGGTTAACCTTAGGTTTCAAAATTTGACGTTTTCGCCGCAAAAAACCCTTAACTTTATTAAATAGTTACTGCCTGTAGTTGCTCAGTGCTGTAACTCATGGCGAGCTTTCACATCTAAATAAGTAAACAATAATGGGAAACAGTTACGCGTATCTGGAGAAACAATATATAGGTCGTGATTACATCAGGATATGCATCAGGCTGGTGATGGCTGCTTTCTGTTTTGCTGCCTATGTTTATGAGCGCGACCGTGACAATACTCAGGATCTCTATTTGGTAGTGGGCTTTGGCATAATTGGAGTATCAATCGCTCTGATGTTTTTAATTCAATATCAAACCATCATAGAAGATAGAAAGATTGTAATCGAAGGGTTGTGGTCGGCCAGAAAGGTGGTTATTGACCTAAACTCCATTGTTAAAGTCCGTAAAGACACTTATAGCAATTACCTATTCAATAATCCGGTGTATAATCTCCACAGAAAGGGAAGCATCCGGTTTTATTCTTCCGGAAAGGATGCGGTTGTTCTAACTGATACTGATGGTTTTGAATA
Source organism: Pedobacter sp. (assembly GCF_037719805.1). Classification (GTDB taxonomy): domain Bacteria; phylum Bacteroidota; class Bacteroidia; order Sphingobacteriales; family Sphingobacteriaceae; genus Pedobacter. The sequence continues at coordinate 984,622 of NZ_JBBJLZ010000001.1, forward strand.
TTACATTGGCACTCAACGACCTAATGAGATGTACTTGGTGATACTTGCAGAAATGAAGTCAAAGCAATAATTGCAATTCTTTAACACAAAGCTCACATTAAGTATTGTACTTTGCAGCGTAAATCAAAGTAATGAAAATAGGTATTGTTTGTTACCCCACCTTTGGCGGTAGCGGAGTTGTTGCAACTGAGCTTGGAAAAGCACTTGCTGATGAAGGCCATCAGGTTCATTTTATCACGTATAGTCAGCCAGCTCGTCTCGACTTCTTTTCAGAAAACCTCTTTTATCATGAAGTTTCCGTCAGAGACTATCCACTTTTTGATTACGCGCCTTACGAATCCGCATTAGCGAGCAAACTGGTTGATGTTGTTCGATTTGAAAAGCTCGACATTTTACATGTCCACTATGCCATTCCCCATGCATCCGCAGCCTTTATGGCGAAGCAGATTTTGGAGACCTACGGGATATTTATTCCTTTTGTTACCACCTTGCATGGAACCGACATTACTCTTGTAGGTAAAGATCCTACCTATAAGCCCGTTGTTACCTTCTCGATAAATAAGTCGGACGGCGTAACTACTGTTTCGGAGAGCTTGAAAAGGGATACAGAGAATCATTTTGACATCACTAATGAAATTAAAGTTATCCCGAATTTTATAGACTTCAACAGATTTAGTTTGAAGCCAAAAGATCACTTCAAAAAGGCCATTGCGCCAAACAATGAACGGATACTGATTCACACCTCTAATTTTAGATCGGTTAAACGAACTTCGGATGTGATACTGATGTTCGAAAAGATACAAGCTGCAATTCCTTCTAAGTTGCTGATGGTAGGAGACGGGCCTGAGCGTGCTTACGATGAGCAGCTGTGCCGAAGCCTTGGTATCGGTGAACATGTTCGTTTCCTTGGAAAGCAGGATGCGATTGAGGAAATTCTTTCCGTATCCGATCTGTTTTTAATGCCGTCTGAGTCCGAAAGTTTTGGTCTGGCTGCTTTAGAAGCTATGGCTTGTAAAGTTCCTGCAATCACTTCGAATGCTGGGGGATTGCCAGAACTTAACATTGACGGATTTTGCGGATACATGAGTGAAGTAGGCGATGTGGATGACATGGCTAAAAAGGCCATTTTGATTCTCAAGGATGATGAAGTATTAAACACTTTTAAAGAGAATGCCTTTAGCAGGGCCAAGGATTTTGATTTAAAGAAGATTCTTCCTGAATACATTGCTTATTACAATGAAGTAATTGAAAAGCAACTGATCCTAAAGAAAGTATAATCCGAGAAAGCCACAGGGTTTCCGGGTAGCTAAAGCGTTCTACTTATTGTTGGATATCTTTTTTGCAGAAAAAATCAAACAGACAGGGCTGCCTACATTAATTCGTTTTCCAGAGTCGGATAAAGCGCCCGATAGTTGATTTCTTTCAAAAAGCACTACTTGATCACTATTTTGGTTGGCAACAAAGAGATACTTTCCACTTGGATCTATTGCGAAGTTTCTAGGCCCTTTGCCAAGAGTGCTGCTCCTGGAAGCAAAAGTTAATCTGCCAGTTGGGAGTATTGCAAACACATTGATAGTATTTGCATCACCGCGGTTACTTTCATACAAAAATTTCCCGTCTGCAGAAACGTGGATATCTGCTGCATCAATTCTGCCCTTGAAATCTTTTTCGACTGAAGATACTTCTTGAATCTTTTGCAGGTTGCCGTTTTTATACGAGTAAGCAGTAACAGTTCCAGTAAATTCATGTGCCAGATAGGCGAATTTCCCATTGGGACTAAAGGTAAGGTGCCTTGGTCCGGTTCCTGCTGTGGTTTTCACAACAGTTTTGACAGTCAGGACGTTACTTTTTCCACTGGGATTATAATTGTAGATGTAGATCAGGTCTTCTCCGAGGTCGGTACAGATTAAGTACTTTTTATCGGGAGTAAACTGTACCATGTGCGCATGTGCACTAGTTTGTCTAGTCGGGTCGATACTTTTACCGGTATGCTGAATTACTTGTTTTGGTTCCGATAACGATCCGTCAGCATTCTTGCCATAAACTGCAATGCTTCCGCTACTGTAGTTTGCAATGATGACATTAACGGCATCTGCTGTCACGTAACATGGGTCTGTCCCTTCGCTACCTCTTTTATTCAAAAAAGAAAGTTCACCTGAGACTGGATTGAAACTGAAAGCACTGGCAGTACTGGCCGCTCCTGATTCATTTACGGCGTAGACAAACTTTCTGTCTGGGGAAACACTTAAAAAGCTAGGATTGACAATGCCTTTTGCTACTGACCTTTCTTTCAGCTCACCATTAAGGGCATTAAAATTATAAACATAGATTCCCTCGCTCTTGCCGCTATTCGTATAGGTGCCAATTAACAAATTATAAGTTTGTGCCTGGAGTTGCGTTCCCAAAAGCATAGCGGCAAGGAAAGTGAATCGTTTCATGTTATTTAATTAAGTGTTTGATCTGGATGAGCTCATGCTCTTCTAAAAAGCGCCATTTGCCGCGTGGAAGATCCTTTTTAGTCAGATTGCCATAGACAACACGGTCTAGTTTAACCACCTCGTAGCCGAGATGTTCGAAAATTCTTCTGACAATTCTGTTTTTACCACTGTGAATCTGGATACCTACTTCTTTCTTGGTAGCGCCTGCTACGTAGGAAATGTTATCAGGTTTAATTAATCCATCTTCTAACTCTAAACCAAACTGGATTTTGTTAAAGTCTCCCTGACTTAAGCTTTTGCTTAGTTCAACGTGATAGATCTTGGTAATTCCATTTTTTGGATGGGATAATTTATCAGCAAGGTCGCCGTCATTGGTCATTAATAAAAGACCTGTCGTATTTCGATCTAATCTTCCCACTGGATAGATGCGCTCTTTGCTGGCTTTTTCTACCAAGTGCATAACTGTGCGACGTTCCTGAGGATCATCAGTGGTGGTGATGTAGTCCTTAGGTTTATTAAGTATGACATAAACACGTTTTTCACGTTTAAGCAACTCGCCATTGTAACGGATTTCATCCTTGTATGGATCAACCTTTTGCCCTAATTCTGAAACGACTTCGCCATTTACGGATACTACACCTGCAGCAATGAGCTCATCAGCCTTACGTCTAGAGCAAATTCCTGAATTCGCAATGTATCTGTTTAAACGGATTAATCCGTCGTCTTTAACAGGAGCAGCTTTCCTGTTGCGCATCGATGGAGCATTTTCTACTCTTTCTCCACGATCCTGGAACGATGGCTTTGCACCTTCTTCCTCTCTTTTTCTAAATGGTCTGCTATCTGTACTTCTGGATGTGGAGCTTTTACTCTCGTCAAACTTCCTGAAAGGCTTGTCGCCTGTTCCGAAGTTATCCTTCTTTATATAACTGCGTTTTTCTCCCGGCGGAGTATCTCTTGAACTACCTTCTTTAAATGCTCTTGGCTTGAAGTCTCTTTTCTCACCATCGCGGGGTTTAAAGTCTCTTTTCTCACCATCACGAGGCTTGAAGTCTCTTTTCTCGCCATCACGAGGTTTGAAATCTCTTTTCTCACCGTCACGAGGCTTGAAATCTCTTTTTTCGCCATCACGTGGTTTGAAGTCCTTTTTTTCGCCATCTCTCGGACTAAAATCTTTACGTTCGCCAGTTCTTGGTTTAAAATCTCTATCGCTACTGTTTCTTGGTTTAAATTCGCCGCCGGTACTTCTAGGTCTGAAGTTATCTTTTGAATCTTTATCGGCTCTTGGCTTGAAGTCTTTTCTGTCGCCTTCTCTTGGTTTGTAATCTTTCTTATCTTTTCCTTCTTTATCCTCAAACTTGCTTTTTCCCCCGTACGAACTTTCAGTTCCACTTGGTCTTCTACCAGTTGTGCTTCGGTTTCCCGGTTTGGACTTGTCATCCCGACTGTTCCTATTATTGTCTTTTATCATGATTCACTATTAACCGCATGAAATATGCGGCCACAAACTTAGGCAAAATTGCTGAATTCCACAATTTTAAGTGTTTTGAAGAGTGTCATTCCCGGGTTTAATTTGTCCTGTTTAAGACCTGGCGTTTGAGGGGGGAAGATCATAGCGGAAGGAATGTGTTTAAGATAAATTGATTGCTAAAACTGACGGTTGTAACATAAAGCGAGATCAGTAAAATGAGACCAATTTATCGCTAAAATGCTTCCTAAAGAATCTGCGTTTAAACATAAACAGACCGCGATTATGAATGAAATATTCATAATACCTTGATAATTAGATGAATATATCTTATGTTTGCAGCCGTTTAATATTGTTAACCAAAAAAAGGAGGAAAATGATAAAGAAACACGTAATACTATGTACGGTAATAATTGCATTACTGGTTATGGCAAAAGTGTTTGCTTACAACATGCCCCAAGCAACTGAAAGTCTTCCAAAAAAGGAAGTCAAAAGAACAAAAGTTACCAAGACTACCACACCACCACAAAAAGTAAAAGTGCCATCTTCCCGTATGGCCAAATTGAATTTTGCTGAAGAAACACTTCCACCTGGCGATGCTAAGGTGCAGCTTAAAATGAAGAGGGTGCTTGCTACATTCAATCACCGTAAAATTCAAACCAATCGTTTACACACAAAAGCTGCAGAATGGTTTCCAGTTATTGAACCTATCTTAGCAGCTTATGGAATTCCTGAAGATTTCAAGTATGTTCCTCTTGTAGAATCTGGCCTAAACGCTGGAGTCTCGCCTAAAGGAGCAACTGGCTTTTGGCAATTTATGCCGGGGACTGCTAGAAACTATGGACTAAAAGTGAATTCTCGAGTTGATGAGCGTAAAAATCTACGCAAGTCGACCATCGCTGCCTGTAAATATCTGAAAGAGCTCTATGGGATCTTCGATAGTTGGACTCTGGTTGCCGCCGCCTATAACGTCGGTGATAACCACATGAAAAAACAGATCAATCGACAAAATCAAGCCAATTACTTCAAAATGCGCTTAAATTCTGAGACGGGACGTTATGTGTACAAGCTAATATCTATGAAGGCGATTGTAGAAGATCCTTCACGCTATGGATTTAAGGCTCCTAAGTCGATACTGGCTTACGATAAGCAACATAGTGCAACGAGCGTAGAGTAAGAGTTTTTTTCTTATTTTACTCCCCGATGGGATTATTAAAATTACGAATAGATAAAATGATTTATGGACCAGGGGAGGCTCTGGTCCTAACTTTCGGCATTCTGAACGGTCCGATGCCGACTTATCTTGCCGGACAGTTTTTAACGCTTCAGTTTCATGTCAACAACCGGGAACTCAGGCGCTCCTATTCCTTGTGTAGTTCTCCGGCGCTGGACGAGCCGCTTTCCATAGCCATCAAGAGGGTAGAAAATGGGGAGATCTCCAGGTTATTACATCATAAGACTTCAGTAGGAGATGTACTGGAAGCCCTTGAACCAAATGGGCTTTTTATTTATGATCCTGTACCAGCACTAAAAAGAACCGTATTCTTATTTGCTGCCGGTGTTGGCATTACTCCTGTATTTTCAATCATCAAAACTGCTTTGGTGCAGGAAGTCCACAGTAAGCTTATCCTTGTATATAGTAGTAGATCTGTCGAAGAAACGTTATTTTATGCGGAGCTGAACGAGTTGGAGAAAGTATATCCAGATCGATTTAGAATAGTCTATGTTTCCAGTCATTCTAAGAATCTACTTTACGCCCGACTGAATGTATTCCTCATTGAAAAATTGATCAGTCAGTATCTTGAGTTTGATCCGCAGGACGCTCTATTTTATACCTGTGGCCCAATAGATTATATGGTAACCTGCCGTATCAAACTGCTCGAACTCGGCTATAATATTGCTCAGATTAAACGTGAAACTTTTGTCTTACCCGAAGATGAGGCAGATGAGGATGACATGACTGAAAAGGGAACTGGCGACACCAACACTTACACGGTAATCTTGAATAACAGGGGAGTGATTAACCGGATTGCTGTTCCCTATAACAGAACAATTCTTCAGGAAGCATTGTTGAACAACATCGACATCCCCTATAGTTGCCGCGCTGGCATCTGCAGTACCTGCACGGGGACCTGTACTACCGGAATGGTGAAAATGGATTATAATGAGGTGTTGGTAGCCGATGAAATTGCTGCGGGAAGAGTGCTTGTTTGCACTGGTCATCCCACTGAAAATGACACCACCATTGTGTGGTAGAAGACTTTAATAATTATCTTTGTAATATGAGTAACACTACCATTGACCTGGGTGAGCAAAAAGATGTAGAAGTGTACGGTGCCCGGGTACATAACCTTAAAAATATAGATGTTTCTTTTCCCCGTAACAAGCTGGTAGTGATAACCGGATTGAGTGGTAGTGGCAAATCTTCTCTGGCGTTTGATACGATCTATGCAGAAGGACAAAGACGTTATATGGAGACGTTTAGCGCCTATTCCCGCCAATTTATGGGAGGAATGGAACGCCCGGATGTTGATAAAGTTTCCGGACTGAGCCCGGTTATTGCAATTGAACAAAAAACAACCAGTAAAAATCCTCGTTCTACAGTAGGAACCATTACTGAAATATATGATTTCATGCGTTTGCTTTATGCCCGTACCGGGGATGCATTCTCTTACAATACCGGAGAGAAAATGGAGCGCATGAGCGAAGATCAAATCCTTGACAACATCTTTAAGAAATATAGCGACGTCCCGGTTAATATTCTGGCTCCTGTAGTCAAAGGACGTAAAGGGCACTATCGGGAACTTTTCGAGCAGATCCGCAAACAAGGATATGTGAAAGTTAGAGTTGATGGGGATATTCAAGACATCACTGCGAAAATGCAGGTTGACCGTTACAAAATTCATGATATTGAAATAGTGGTGGACCGGTTGATTATAGACCGTAAGGACATCAAGCGAATACAGGACTCCTTGCAATCAGCAATGAAGCTTGGCAAAGGAATTATAAAGATCAGCGATAAGGACAATAACGTGTCTCATTTCAGCAGGTTTTTAATGTGCCCTACTACTGGTATTTCATACGACGAGCCTCAGCCCAATAGTTTTTCTTTTAATTCGCCCTATGGCGCTTGTGAGAACTGCGACGGTTTAGGATATATACTGGTAATAGATAAAGATTCTGTTATTCCAAATACTAAACTCAGCATTATAAATGGTGGTCTGGCTCCCCTGGGTGAGTACAGAGATATTTGGGTCTTCCAGGTATTAAAAGCGCTAGCAAAAAAATATAGCTTTTCATTATCTACTCCAATTGAAAAACTTAGTCAGGATCACCTCAATATAATATTAAATGGGGCACCTGAATTGTTGAGTGTTGCAGTAGAATATAATAAGTGGAACGTTCAGAACTATCAAATCACTTTTGATGGAATTATTAAACTTCTTGAAGAGCAGCAAGAGAAAAAGGGAGAAGGTGCGGTTGATGATATGGAGGCCTTTAGAAAGCTCAAGACATGTCCGGTATGCAATGGTGCTAGATTGAAGAAAGAAAGTTTGCATTTTAAAATAGATGGGAAAAACATCTTCGAACTAGCAGACATGGATATCAGTTCTTTAAAGAATTGGTACGAAGGAATTGAAGAGCGTTTAACTGAAAGACAGAATACGATCGCTAAAGAGATCTTAAAAGAGATCAGAACTAGATTAGGCTTTCTTACTGACGTTGGGTTAAACTATCTATCGCTCGACAGAACAGCAAGAACCTTGTCCGGAGGTGAAGCTCAACGGATTCGTTTAGCTACTCAAATCGGATCGCAATTGATGAATGTCATGTACATTCTCGATGAACCAAGCATTGGTTTACATCAGCGCGATAACGAACGTCTGATTGGCGCCCTAAAAAACTTAAGAGATCTTGGAAATACAGTTCTTGTCGTAGAGCACGATAAAGAAATGATTTTAGAAGCCGATCACGTGATAGATGTTGGTCCGGCTGCCGGTGTGCATGGCGGACAGATTGTTGCTCAGGGAACTCCGGCAGAAATACTTGCTTCAGATACTTTGACTGCTGCTTATTTAAATGGTAGAAAAGAAATAGAGATTCCTAAGAAAAGGAGAAAGGGGAACGGACATAAGCTATCTATAATTAAGGCAAGCGGGCACAATTTGAAAGAGGTGTCGGTTGATTTTCCATTAGGGAAATTCATTGCAGTGACGGGGGTTTCAGGAAGTGGGAAGTCCAGCCTGATCACAGAAACGCTTTATCCTATTCTAAATCACCATTTTTTCAGGGCTAAAAAACACCCATTACCGTATGAGAAAGTGAACGGTTTGAAAGAACTTGACAAAGTAATTGAGATAGATCAGGCGCCAATCGGGCGAACTCCGAGGTCGAACCCCTCCACTTACACAGGGGTGTTCTCAGATATCAGGAATCTATATGTTCAGCTTCCGGAAGCCAAAATAAGAGGCTACAAGCCTGGGCGATTTTCATTCAATGTAAAGGGTGGTCGTTGCGAAACGTGCCAGGGCGGTGGAATGAAGGTTATTGAAATGAATTTCCTTCCTGACGTTCAGGTACCTTGTGAGGAATGTAGTGGAAAGAGATACAACAGAGAAACTTTAGAAGTAAGATACAGGAGTAAATCGATAAGTGACGTACTGGATATGAGCATTGAAGAAGCCGTTGACTTCTTTGAAAACATGCCATCTATACACAGGAAAATTAAAACGCTAAAAGACGTTGGTTTAGGGTACATTACTTTAGGCCAATCTTCTACCACATTATCCGGAGGAGAAGCACAACGTGTTAAGTTAGCGACTGAACTTTCGAAGAAAGATACCGGAAGAACATTTTACATTCTTGATGAGCCTACTACGGGGTTGCATTTTGAGGACATAAACGTGCTCTTGGGTGTACTAAATGAATTGGTTGAAAAAGGCAATACTGTACTGGTAATTGAGCATAACCTAGATGTAGTTAAGGTAGCTGACTGGGTAATTGATCTGGGTGAAGAAGGCGGTGCAGGCGGTGGAAGAATTATCTTTGAGGGAACTCCTGAAGGTCTTGTTCAAAATCCGATAAGCTTAACAGGCAAGTTTTTAAAGAAAGAAATGAATTTGTAAATTACGATAATGGCAATCTATCTGAGCGACTACCTTCCTGATACGGACGACTATAGTGTAAGGCAAGTTGTTGCCCGTGGATTAGACAAAGGAGCCGAAAGCAGGCATCCTTTTCAGTTGATTGAACCGGAGGATATAAAACGCCTTCTAAAACCCCGACTACCCTATAGCCATAAAGGCACCTATGGCCATGCCCTGATCATTGCAGGAGCAGAAGACACCATGGGAGCTGCATTACTCTCTGCTAAGGCATGTTTGCATGGAGGCGCGGGATTAACTTCTTTGAGTATGCCTTCCTCGGGTCTGACCGCGTTAAATACTCTGATGCCAGAAGTCATGTTTCTAGACCGTAATAAGCTAGAGTATGGACATGTGCTTGAGAAATACACGGCTATTGCCATAGGTCCTGGCTTAGGTTTAGATAAAGAGCAGCTTTTAAGTAGGGTGCTTGACGCAGGAAGGCCAATGGTAGTTGATGCAGATGCCTTGAATATCCTGGCGGAGCATCCTAAACTCCTTCAAAAAATTACTAGGGGCTCCGTCTTTACACCACATATGAAGGAGTTTGATACCCTTTTTGGTGCGCACAAGACATGGTGGGCGCGATTGCAAACTGCGATTACGAAGGCTAGAGAATTTGAAATTTTAATTGTGTTGAAGAATGCCAGGACTTTTATTATTGATAAAGATGGTTCTGTGCTAATCAATCCGACAGGTAATCCCGCGATGGCACAGGGGGGAATGGGCGATGCTCTAACAGGTATACTCACTGCGTTCTGTGCGCAGGGTTACGATTCAAGAACAGCAGCAATTTTAGGTGTTTACTTTCATGGGAAGTCTGGAGATGAGTTAGCAGCGAACAATAACTCGATAACGGCGTCAGAAGTAATTAGTCAGTTGTCAAAGACAATTAAACACCACCCATAGCCATCATTTGCTCCATTGTTGGGGTTGGACTACCTCCGCGTAGTTCAAGTGTGACAGCGAATGCCTGAGCAACGGCAATCTCTTTCATGTCTACGAGGACTTGAGCAGCGTTAGGATCAACATCAAATACACCAAGGTCAACTGGTTTTCCGTTTACCAATGCCCATAATTGGTATTGATGTGCTTTATCATTGATTGGCAAAACCATTTTAGTGGTGTTTACCATCACATGTTTTCTTTTCGGATTCCAGTAAACTACCATGTTGTCATTGGGATCTTTCTTTCCAGCAAGCTTTATGGTCTTCCAACTAGGGTCATCAGCTATCGCAATCACCTTGTTCAAGTCGGCGTTATTCTGTTTCATGTAGTTCACCGTTGAGCTAAACTTTTCCCGATCTGCACTTAGACTAGCTATCCTTTCTTTCGCTGTTCCCAAATCTGAATGCACTGCATAAAGCGCCGCAATACTGACAACTAAAAAGGCAACACAAGCTACTAAAGCAAGTTGCAGGCTGCGTATTTTAGATTGATACTTAGCCTGATTTTCCGCATTTAAGGGAATCACTTTAGTCTCATGTTGAGGAACAGTTTCAGTGATGCCAATCTGATCAAATATCCTCTTCTCCAAACCTACAGTAGGCTTTATTCCGTTCTCCACTGCATATCTTTCCAGGGCAATTTCTATGTCTCCAATCTCCTGCTTTACTTCAGGATAATTTGAAGCCATGGCCTGAACCTCAGTCTGCTCCTGGGCGGTAAGTTGCCCCAGAACATAAAGTTCAAGCATGCCGGACTCGATATATGCTTTTCCTTCTTCCACTTTAATTAAAATTCTTTCTTAATTCCATAATAGCCATCCTGATGCGGGTTTTAACTGTACCTAATGGTAAGTTTAATTCTTCCGCTGCCTCAACATGAGTATACCCTTTAAAGTATACCATATCCAACACAATTTTAAATTCCGGCTTAAGCGATGTAACAAGATCTTTAATACCTAAAAGATCTGCATTAAAGATAATCTCTTTCTGCGCGTCTATAAAATCTACGTTATTTTCAATGTTCTGGTTTTTATTTGAATTCTTAAAGTCTTTAGACCGTAGTTTATCAATAGATAAATTACGCGCAATATTCATCATCCAGGTGAATAAACGACCTTTCGAATTGTCGTAGCTTCCTGCAGAATTCCAAATCTTAATAAAAGTTTCCTGTAAGAGATCTTCAGCCACCTCGGTATGCTGTATTACTCTTGTAATGACTCCAAGTAGTGCACCAGAGTACATGTCATACAAGGCCTGAATAGCCAGCGTGTCCTGACTTTTCAGTTTAGTTACTAGCTCTTCTTCTGAGAGTGATATTTTTTTAGTTGCTGCCAATGAATTGCTAATATACAGAAACTACAACAAGATCATGATGTAATTGTTTTGCCTGGCAAAGAGGAGTGTAAACGATAATGAATTCCTTTTAGAAATCAAATAAATGCTTCTCAGCGTGATAAGAAGAACGAACGAGTGGTCCGCTTTCCACGTACTTCAAGCCCCTGGCTAAACCTATTTCCTTATATTTTGCAAATTGATCCGGATGGATCCAGTCAACAACGGGATGGTGATTTTTAGTTGGCTGTAAATATTGTCCCAAGGTAAGAATATGAACGCCGTTGGCGACAACATCATCTATTGCTTCTAGAAGATCATCTTCGGTTTCACCAAGGCCAAGCATAATGCCAGTTTTAGTTCTTAGTCCAAATTCTGAAATCCTTCTTAAAGCTTCCAGACTTCTATCGTATTTGGCTTGGATGCGTACTTGCTTAGTAAGACGTCTTACTGTCTCCACATTGTGAGACATGACCTCCGGACGCTCTTCCAGTACCCGGTATAGATTATCCCAAACGCCTCTGAAATCAGGAATTAACGTTTCCAAAGTAGTTCGAGGACTTTCCCTTCGGATTGCCTGCAACGTTTCCGCCCAGATAATTGAGCCACCATCTTTCAAGTCGTCCCTGTCTACTGAAGTAATGACACAGTGTTTTACTTGCATCAGTTTAACAGAATTTGCGATCCTGTTAGGTTCATCTGTGTCTACAGCTAAGGGTCGTCCAGTTGCCACTGCACAAAAAGAACAGGATCGGGTGCAGATGTTACCCAAAATCATGAAAGTTGCGGTCCCTGCTCCCCAACATTCGCCCATATTTGGACAATTGCCACTTTCGCAGATCGTATGAAGTTTATGCGTATCAACCAGGCTTCTTACCTGTGCATATTCTTTGCCTACAGGAAGCTTAACTCTAAGCCAATCTGGTTTGCGTTGTAATGGGTTCTGTGAAACAACCGGAAGTGCGATCATAGCGCAAAGTTAAGCAATAGGTTTCAATTGAAAGAAAGCGGCTGTGTTAGTCCTATGTAATGTTACTGCCTATGTTAAGCCTAAATCTTAATTAATTAATCCACTTAACATTTGACACCCCTTATTTTAGCATTCAGGAATATTAGTGCAGGTATTTTTACAACGTTAAGTTAATAACCAATATAGACATGAACGACATTTTTCGTTACAATACCATACTGGCATTAGTCCTTTGTGTGCTCATGCTTAGTAGTTGTAAAAAGGCTGCTTCATTTGAGAAAGAGACTCCCATCACAGTCGTAACTGCTGAAAGTACCATTAACACCAAGCTGGTCACGCCCGGATCTAGTTTAGAAACTAATAACGTTTATAAGTTTTTAAGAGACAATTACGGGAAAAAAATTCTTTCGGGGGTTATGACTTTAAATAGCTTTGATGAGACCAATTGGCTCAAAGAGAATACTGGTAAAGAACCTGCAATAATTGGACTTGATTTCATGCACAGTGGGAGGGGTTACAGTTGGCATGACAATGAGGCTCCTATTAAAGACGCAAAAAGCTACTGGCTAAGGAATGGAATTCCTGTCTTTGTTTGGCACTGGCGAGATCCCTCCAGAATGACCGAAGAATTTTATTCCAACAAAACGAATTTTGATATCACTAAAATTAATGACCCCTCCTCTTCAGAATATAAGGCAATGTTGGCCGACATAGATGAAGTAAGCGCAATGTTTAAAAAGTTGCAAGCGGACCATGTACCGGTTATTTGGCGGCCGCTTCACGAAGCTGCAGGCGGTTGGTTTTGGTGGGGTGCAAAAGGTGCAGCACCTTGTAAAAAGCTTTATCAAGTTATGTTCGATCGAATGGTAAATTTCCACAAATTGAATAACTTGATTTGGGTCTGGACTCGTGAGCCTAACGACGAGGCATGGTATCCTGGAGACGATGTGGTTGATATTGTTGGTCGTGATCATTACAATCAGGGAGACCATAGCTCAAGAATTTCGGAATTCAATACGTTAAAATCACTATACGGAAATAAGAAAATCATTACACTTAGTGAGTGTGGTTCTATGCCGGATGTCGAAAATTTAATTAAGGATGCCGCAGGCTGGTCATGGTTTATGCCTTGGTACGGGGACTTTACAAGAAGCAGTAGTCACAATACACTAGAACTCTGGAAGAAAGCTTTTGTTAGCAACTATGTAATTACGTTGGATGAAATGCCATCATTAAAAAACTGATATGAAAACTAGAAATTTATACATCATACTGGGACTGTTGTCTTGTAATTTGGCTGTAGCACAGAAGTTGACCCCTATAGATAAGAAAGCCACAAAAGAGACTAAAGCCCTTTTTAAAAATCTCTTTACCCTTTCTGCTAAACATACTTTATTTGGCCACCAGCATGCAACGGAATACGGACATGGATGGACAGGCGATATGGATCGTTCTGACGTAAAATCTGTAGTCGGCACCCATCCGGCAGTAATCGGGGTAGATTTTGCGGAACTCTCTGGCAGGCCAGAAGCAGATGTTTTGAAAAGCAAGCAGAAACTGATCAAGCTGATCACCGATACTTATACCAGAGGCGGAGTCACTACGGTTGCATGGCATTTTTCAAACCCGGTGTCTGCAGGCGACTTCTACTGGAAAGATTCGATATCTTTGCCAGCAGTAAAATACATTATTCCCGGAGGGGAAGCTCATGAGAAATATCTAAGAATTTTAGATGTAATAGCGGATCTCGCAAAAAGTTTAAAAGGAAAGAACGGTGAACTGATTCCTGTTATTTTCCGGCCGTACCATGAATTTGATGGAGATTGGTTCTGGTGGGGTAAATCTCACTGTACGCCGGACGAATTTAGATCTTTATGGAAGTCTACGGTAAGCTATTTACGAGACTCTGCTGGAGTTCACAACTTCATTTATGCTTTTTCTCCCGACAATACGTTTTCCACTGAAGCGGAATATTTGGAGAGGTATCCTGGAAATGAATGGGTAGATCTGGTAGGGATGGACAATTATGGGGACATGGGAAGGTATGGCAAATACAATATTGATGCGGCGATTCAAAAGCTTAAAATCGTATCTGAATATGCCCGTAAAAATAAAAAGCTTTCAGCGTTTACGGAAACTGGTTTAGAATCTATTCCAAACCCTACATGGTGGAATGATGTATTATTAAAGGTAATGAAAAGCAAGGGTATTAGAATGTCTTATGTTCTGGTTTGGAGAAATGACGCAACAAGTCCTACGCATTTTTATGCGCCATATCCGGGCCATCCAAACGTTGCGGACTTTAAAAAGTTCTATGAAGATCCTTACACGCTTTTTGAGAAAGACCTGAAGAATATTTATAAATAGATTGATATATTGAGTTGATGTTTAAAAGCATAAAGTTATTAATTATTGCATCGCTCATCATGATTGGCGCTAAGGTAAGCGCACAGTATGATCAATATCAGTTTTCTCATCTTAACATCAATAATGGCTTACCTCACAATGACGTCAATTGTTTTTACAAGGACCAGAAAGGATTCCTTTGGCTAGGAACGATGGCTGGTCTTGCCAGGTACGACGGATACAGATTTAAAGTATATAAGCACAGGAGTAAAAACAGTTCAACAATTAGCGACAGCGATGTGCGCACGATCAATGAGGGACCGGATCAGAAACTCTGGATTGAGACCAGAGCAGGACTGGACATTTACGACCCCGAGACGGAACAGTTTGATCATAATATCAAGCCTGAACTGGAAGAGTATGGCATACCAGAAAGTAGTGTCCGCATGGTTAGGAATGGCCATAAGAATACTTTTTGGTTCGTATCCATGGTTACCGGCTTATATAAATATGACGCCAGGGCCAAAAAAAGTGTGCATATTTCTCATCGTTTAAGGGTAGACAATTCTATAGGAGCGAGTCCGATAATTGATCTTTCTGAGGACAGGAGTGGTAATGCCTGGATTATCCATGCAGATGGCTTACTTGAAATGCTTTCTACTGCTACCAGGCGCGTAGATCAGCGAATTAGTCTTGCAGAAAAGTTCAATGATCGTGAAAGTGAGACTTACCGGATCTTTATTGATCGACAAGGCATAGTTTGGGTCTATGACATTTCCACCTCAACGGGAGTAGTTTCATTTGATCCTGCCACAAAAGTACTACGAGAGATCAGCAAAAGCTCTTCGTATTTGAGGTTAAACTCAGATATCGTAACAGGGATAGTGCAGGACAAAGATGATAACATTTGGATTGGGACGGATCATGGTGGAATCAATGTGATCAATAAAAGCAAGGCTACGATCAAGTACGTTCTTAACAACGAAAACGACAGCAAAAGTCTAAGCCAAAATAGCATTTCAAGCATTTATTATGACGACCAGGGCATCTTGTGGATCGGCACCTTCAGAAAAGGGGTCAATTATTATCACCACGGGATAATAAAATTCAATCTGATCAAACATTCTTCTGATCCAGGAAGCCTAATCTATAGTGATGTCAATCGAATGGTAGAAGATAAGCTGGGAAATATTTGGATTGGGACCAACGGAAAGGGACTCGTTTATTATAACAGAGCTACTGAGAAGTTTGTTTCTTATAGGCATGATCCCCAAAACCGCAATAGCCTTGCCCATGATGCAATCGTTGGAATTTATATAGATCGTTTCGAAAAGATATGGGTTGGAACCTACACAGGAGGTTTTGACGTGCTTGCTAATGGTGTCTTCAAACATTATAAAAGTATCCCAAATGATCCGGAGAGCTTAAGTGACAATAAGGTCTCCGACTTTTTAGAAGACTCTTACGGTCGGTTTTGGATCGCTACCATGGGTGGCGGCTTAAATCTTTTTGATAGGAAGACAGAAAAATTCAAACGTTACAAGCAGCATAACAGCATGATCAGCTCAGACTATGTTTTCAAAGTCCTCGAAGATTCCCATCAAAACATCTGGATTGGTACCTCTTATGGTATGAACGTCTTGAAGAAAGGGAGTGATCGCTTTACTAAAGTCGTTAATGATGTAAAAAATGAAAATAGCCTTGTTAACGACAATATAAATAGCTTTATAGAAGACAAAAGTGGCAAGCTTTGGATAGGCACCAGGGACGGACTTAGCGTTTACAATCCCAATACTAAGCGTTTTTATAACTATACCACTGATCAGGGGCTTCCTGATAACAATATCATGGATATTCAAGAAGACAATTACGGTAACTTTTGGATCAGTACTTCTAATGGCCTTTCCAAGATCAGTGTTGAGAAAAAAAATGGCTTTAGTTTAAAGTTCGAAAATTTTGATGAGAACGATGGGTTACAAGGAAAAGAATTTAACAGGATTGCGTCCGTAAAGCTCAAAACTGGTGAACTGGCGTTTGGGGGTCCTGATGGTATAAATATATTTCAGCCTGCGAATATTAAAGCATATCATCAGAATTCCAGGCTATTCATCACTGATTTCCAGCTATTCGACAAGACAGTTACTGCCAATACAACCATCGATGGTCGTACTATTCTCGAGCGCTCCATTTTTGATACCAAAGAAATTACGCTTAGTCATGATCAAAATGTTTTTGCGATAGAATTTGCGTCAGTAAATTATGTAGGGCCACACAAGGTAAAGCTCCAATATATGCTTGAAGGTTTTGATCAAACCTGGATAGTGACAGATAATGCATCTAGAAAAGCCATTTACACCAACCTGGATCCAGGAGATTATACATTCAAGGTCCGGGCAATCAGTGCTGACGATGTATCAGATATCAAGCCTGTTGTTCTTAAGATAAGGATATTAAACCCATGGTACTCCTCAACTCTAGCGAAAATACTTTATGCCATGCTTATTGGAGCTACTCTTTATTTAATACGTCATCGCGGTATACGGAAACTTAAAGCACAATTCGCTACGGAACAGGAGAAAGCCGAATCGCAGCGGCTTATTGATAGCGAACGACTGGAAGCTGTACGATTCAGAGAGTTGGATGCTATGAAAATCAAGTTCTTAACGAATGTAAGCCATGAGTTCAGGACACCATTATCTCTTATTCTTGCGCCAATTGATAAACTGAGGAAGGCACTTGACGACAATGACCTTAAGGAACAAGTGTCAATGATCCAAAAAAATGCTAAAAGGCTGCTTAATCTGGTGAATCAGTTGCTTGATTTTAGAAAAATGGAACTAAATGAAATCAAGCTTCAGAAGAGACCAGGCGACTTAGTGTCTTTTGTTAAAGATATAACCTACTCTTTTAAAGATATCGCAGAGCAAAAAAACATTCAGCTGAGTTTCAATACCACCTATGAGCGTCTGAAACTAAACTTTGACCATGATAAGATTGAAAGGATACTTTTCAATCTGCTTTCGAATAGTTTCAAGTTCACTTTTAATAATGGAAAAGTGAATGTTTCTATGGATTGTGTTATGATGGACCAGTATATGGTGGAGTTAAGAGTTAGAGACACAGGAATAGGGATTGCGAAGGAAAAACAAGACAAGATATTTGAAAGTTTTTTTCAAAATGAGATCCCAGACGCCATCATCAACCAGGGTAGCGGCATAGGTCTGGCAATTACGAAGGAATTTGTGAAGCTGCATGGCGGGGAGATTTTTCTGGAGAGTGATCAAGATCAAGGGAGCTGTTTTATTATTCTCATACCATTTGACGAGTTAAGAGAACAGACTTTCCCAAAAGAAGACTTTGTAGATGCCTTAATAGCGAATGAAAAGCCGGAGGAAAAGGAAAGTGCAGCGACGATATCTTCAAAAAAGACAACGGTTCTGTTAGTGGAAGACGATGCCGATCTGCGTTTCTACCTGAAGGACAACTTAAAAGAAGATTTCAATGTCATTGAGGCAACTAACGGGAAAGACGGGTGGCAGAAGGCGTTGTTTCACCATCCCAGTATCATTGTAAGTGACATTTCGATGCCAGAGATGACGGGCATTGAGCTCTGCAAAAAGATAAGGGCAGATTCAAGGACAACGCAGATACCAGTAATACTATTGACTGCACTCGTTGGAGAGGAACAAGAACTAACAGGGTTAGAAACTGGGGCCAATGACTACATGACAAAGCCCTTCAGCTTTGAGATTCTACACTCCAAGATTAAAAACATCCTGATTCAGCAGGAGTCTTTTAAAAAGGTTTATCAAAAGCAGGTAGCGGTTCAACCATTAAATGTAGAATCAGAAAGTCCGGATGACGACTTTATCCAACAAGTATTGCAGGAGATTGAAAAGAACATTGCCAACAGTAATTTTTCTGTTGACGTTTTAAGCGGCTTGCTTCTTGTGAGCCGGGTCACGCTTTACAAACGTATTGTGTCGCTGACAGGCAAGACGCCTTTGGAGTTTATAAAATCATATCGTTTAAAGCGGGCTGCTCAGTTATTAGAGCAGGGTAAGCTCACAGTTTCTCAGGTGTGCTTTAAGGTTGGGTTTAAAACCACCAAAAACTTTGTTAAGTCTTTTAAAGATGAATTCGATGTTTTGCCTTCAAAGTATGCTGGAAGCAAAGATATAAGCGCGTTCTAGCACGTTTAGAGGCAGGTTAACATTTGGATCCCCTTTTTTTAGCAATCGAGATTGAGGTTGTTCATACGTTTATCCTCGGAAACACTCCCCGTGTTCCGAGTTAAACCAAATATGACGATTAAAATGAAAAGTACAAGAAAGAGTTGTAAAGGGTGGATTTATTGTCTATCCATAATTATGATGCTAACCGGAATTTCTAATTCCATCTACGCCCAAACCACTACTAAAATCGTTACCGGAGTTGTTACTGATGAACAGGGAACAACATTGCCAGGAGCTGCGGTGCTGGTTAAAGGTACAAAGACTTCGGCTTCTACATCTGTAGATGGCAGATATTCAATTGCTGTTCCTTCAGATGCCAGTGTCCTTGTTTTCTCCTACGTGGGGATGACAGCTTCAGAAGTAACTGTTGGTACGAAAGTACTAATAAACGTTACCCTGCAATCATCAGTATCGACCTTATCAGATGTAGTCGTCATCGGTTACGGTACTGCTAAACGTGCCAATGTAACCTCTGCAATCTCATCGATCAGCGAAAAAGACATTAGAGACCTACCAGTTTCAGGTGTTGATCAGGTCTTGCAAGGGAAAGTTGCCGGTGTAAGTGTGACCACGAATGGCGGACAGCCAGGTGGCGGTGTTTCCGTTCGTGTGAGAGGTGTAACTTCGGTGAACGGAAATGAGCCTTTGTATGTTATAGATGGGGTCCCGTTGCAAACGAGCCGAAGTAGTATCTCTCAGGATCAATTGGGAGGTATGGGTGGTCAAACCAGCCAAAGTCCTCTAGCATCCCTTAATCCATCAGACATTTTAAGTGTAGACATTCTTAAAGATGCATCAGCACAGGCCATTTATGGCTCGCAAGGTGCGAACGGAGTTGTACTTGTAACAACTAAAAGAGGTAAAGCCGGAGAAGGAAAAATTACTTACGAAGGTTATTATGGCTTGCAAGAAGTGCAGAAGAAATTGAAGATCATGGACCTTAGCCAATTTGCTCAATATAATAATGAAGTGCTGGGTGAAATTGCTGCGGTAGACGGTAACCCTAATTTTTCCACTGTAGGAGAGTTTCAGAATCCGTCTATATTGGGAAAAGGAACCGATTGGCAGGATGAGGTCTTTAGAAGAGGGGTAATGCAGAACCATCAGCTAAGTTTTTCTGGCGGTCATGATAAAACTAATTACTACACGTCATTGAACTACTTCAGTCAAGAAGGAACAATTGTAGGTTCCGACTTCAACCGTTTATCACTAAGATTTAATATCGATCAGCAGGTGAAGAGCTGGTTTAAGGTTGGTTTAAGTACAAACGCCACGCGAAGCAACCAGAGAGTTTCTCTAACTAACGGTTCGGACGCGATTGTTTCGATTGCCACAGCTAATAGCCCTGCTGCTCCCGTATATAATGAAGCTGGCGGCTATGCCACTACTGTAGCGGTGGGTGGTTATAACTTTGGAAATGTTAGAAACCCAATTGCCCTGGCGTTGGCTCGTGAAGTAAGGAATATTCAGACAAAAGGCTACGGCAACTTATATGGAGAGATTTCTTTCACACCGAACTTCTCGTTTAGGTCTGAGGCCAATTTTGACTATACTACAGGTGACAATAGTGCATTTCAGCCCTATATTGACAACATATTAACCCCAAGTAGATTAGTTGAGCAGAGGAGTTCTAATGTCTACTACGGTTTAAGAAACTTTTTAAATTACAATCAAACTTTTGGAAAGCATAATGTAACCGCACTATTGGGGCATGAAATCCAAGAAGGGATGTATGATCAGTTGGAAGCATCCAGAAATAATTTAACGCAAAATATTCCAGCCATTGGTGCTGGTGGTGAAGCCGGACAATCCTTAGGCTCTTATATGGGTGATTTTGCAATGGAATCGTTCATCAGTAGAGCTGGATACATATATGATGGTAGATATGCTTTGAATGTTTCCTTAAGACGCGATGGTTCGTCGGCATTTGGACCAGACAACCGAATAGGTTATTTCCCTGCTGCGTCCATTGGGTGGACAGTAACAAACGAAGAGTTTGCAAAAAATCTAAATGGTTTGAATTACCTTAAAATAAGAGCTGGTGCAGGGGCGGTAGGTAATCAAAACTCCCCAACAGCCAATGCTTATGTAACGAGGGTTAGATTAGTTTCTACCGCACCTTTTGGTCAGGGTGGAATTCCTCAGAACGTTGGTAATCCGAACCTTCAGTGGGAGTCGGTAATTACCTACAATGGAGGGGTTGATATGGGATTCTTCGATAGAAAATTGGAGGTAACCGTTGACTTATACAAAAAAGAGACATCAGAAATGATCTTAAGCAGTTCATTGCCTGTATTCACAGGGATTGGAACGCAATATAATGACATTCAGGCTCCAATAGTTAATGCCGGAAATATGGTAAATAAGGGTATTGATATTTCGGTCTCTTCTACGAATATGAGCCGTGCAAACTTTGAATGGAGGACTAACGTCATATTCTCTAAGTATAAGAATATACTTAATTCATTGAATAGTGAGAGTGCAGACATATCCCGGTATGTTGAATATGGTAATGCGGTACTTTTAACTAGAACAATTCCTGGGAGGTCAGTAGGAGGATTCTATGGCTTTGTGACTGACGGGCTTTATAGGACTATGGAAGAGTTAAACAATGGGCCGGACCAAGGTTTAGGTATTAGTCCTAAAGGAACTTGGTTGGGAGACATACGTTACAAAGATTTAAATGGTGACGGAAAGATTGACCAGAGTGATTTAACCTTCATTGGAGATCCAAATCCATCTTTTACTTATGGGATAACCAATACATTTAGGTATAAGACACTCGACCTTTCGGTGTTTCTGCAAGGTTCATATGGTAATGACGTGCTAAATTATACAAAAAGAACCACCGAGGCGTTGAACAACGTATATAGTAACCAACTAGAGACTGTTCAGGACCGTTACTCTGCTACCAATACAGATGGTAATTTACCGAGGTACAACCAATGGCATAACAACAACATCCGAGTTTCCGATCGTTATGTGGAAGACGGGACTTATCTCAGGATTCAGAATGTTACGTTGGGGTACAACCTTCCATTAAATATTATTAAAAAGGTAAAAATGGCTAACGCACGGTTATTCGTTTCAGGACAAAATCTCTACACCTTCACAAAATATACTGGATATGACCCTGAACTTGGTGCATTTAATGGGGGCGCTACGTTCTTTAACATAGATAATGGCAATTATCCAAATCCACGCACATTCACTTTTGGTGCAAACATCACTTTCTAAGAGCTACGATTATGAAACTGAAAATACAACATATATATACTGCAGTCGCCGTGGCGATTGTGACCATAAATTTATCCTGTAAAAAGGACTTTTTGGAGAAGCCGTCTAAGAATGAGCCAACCCTCGAAACCTATTATGACAATGCTGCCCAGGTAAGGGGTGCAACCGGATTGTTATACAATAGTATTTGGTACGAATATCAGGATAAAGCATTCCACGCGATTGGAGAGGTGCTTAGTGGGAACATGTATACTGGTGATCCAAAATACAACACATTTATGAACTTCTCCATTTCTGGTACTGATGAGCAGGTCACAAGATCATGGTATGCGTTCTATAAAGAAGCCGGTAACGCTACTGTACTGATCAACACCTTCGAGCAAAAGAAGTCACTCGTTTCAGACGCTTCATTTCTTAATCAAGGGATCGCAGAAGCCAGATTTATGCGTGGAGTAGCTTACTTTTACCTCGCGAGAGTATTTGGTGCGGTTCCAATCATCACCGACCCAGTTAAATTGGCGGAAACAGGAAATTTCAATGTGCCGCGTTACATCCAGTCAGATGTGTTGAAATTCGCGATTGAGGATTTGAAATTTGCAGAACAGAATTTGCAAGCTACTGACGAACCAGGAAGGGTGACTCAGAATTCAGCAAAAGGAATGATGGCTAAAATTTATCTTTACCTGAAAGATTACGACAATGCAAAGCTAAAAGCTGGCGAGGTGATCTCTTCTGGTAAATATTCTCTTTACCCTGACTACAAAAAAATGTTTACTGATCCCTCTGCGAACAATAACCAGGAGGTGTTATTTGCTTTTCAATGGCTTGCTGCAGGCGGTTATTCCATAGGGAATCCAATCCAGGCTTATGTAGGTCCCTCTACTTTGCTGTTGCCAACGACCGGAGCGGGTTATTCTGCAATTATTCCTTCTATTGATTTGTTAAATAGTTATGAGTTTGACGACAAAAGGAGAGGTTGGTCGGTGATGGAGCAAGGGTTCTCAAAACCGGACTGGAAAAACGTAAACTTCCCAAATGGCTTCACTTATGATACCACATATGTAACCTCCTCTGATGAGAAAACGAAGATTAAGACAGGTACAAGATCTAACGCTTTAAAGTATGTAGTTGGCCCGGGTGGGAATGGCGTAAATGTTAATAGCTCATCAACGGATATCAATACTTACATTTTAAGATATGCGGATATTCTGTTGATCTATGCAGAAGCAACGTTGGGAACCGCCGGTTCAACTTCGGATGCTGCAGCACTAAAAGCATTTAACGATGTGAGACATAGAGCAGGCTTTGGTGTATCTGCTGATAAAACCTCTTTAACAGCCGATCTTATATTACATGAACGTCGTGTTGAGTTTGCATTCGAAGGTGACTACTGGTTTGATATTCAGAGACAAGGTTTCACAAAGGCTAAGCAAATCATCGATAATCAGGAACGTGGAACCTACGGTTTCGAAGGTAAACATGTCATTCAAAGCATCAAAGCTACCCTTCGCTCTGCGGAAAATTTGTTTATCCCAATTCCAACTACTGAAATATTAACCAACCCGGAGCTTGCTAAGCCGGCAATCCCTTACTACAATTAAAAAGAATCACTATGAAAAGGTTCATTATAAAGCCACTGTTAGTTGGCGTCGCATTAATCATTGCTTCCTGTACCAAGGAAGTAGAAAAACCGGAAGCAAAAGATAGTCCTAAGGCAAATGCATTAGAAGTATCTGAAGGCGCTGCTGGAACAGTAGTTTCTATAACAGGAAGCGATCTGGGAGGAATGAAATCTATTATGTTTGAGAAGGACAGTGTATATGCGCCTTTTAACCCGGTATTCAACAATAACAGCGCTGTCGTATTTAGGGTTCCTGATGATGCCTCAGGCGGCAGCCAGAACATCGTGTTAACCAATTCCTTGAACAAACAAATAACAATACCCTATACCGTAATTGCGCTTCCAACGGTTACAGCAGTTTCGAACTATAATTTCGTAGCCAACACCGAAATAACAATTACAGGAAATAATTTAAATGACGTTGTTTCAGTTGGAGTTACCGGTACAGCTGCGACAGCTACTATTGTTTCTAAAGCTAAGAGAAGCTTAGTTATAAAAATGCCCGCAACGGATGTGAATAGCGCTACACTGACCATTACAAATAGTACAGGTCCAATCGTTACCGGCCAGGTATTCGTTAATTTGGATAAAGCGTATAAGATCTTCACTGAAGGTTATGATAATGGATTTGAAAATGCATCCTGGGGTCCTGCTTCTGTTTCGACTGAATTTGCTAAGACAGGAACCACATCGTTCAAAGCGGGATATAATAAAGGCAACTGGAGTGCTGATGGTTTTGCAAACTGGAATGGCATTGCGGTGATGCCTGACTACAAGTTCATGTCGTTCTGGGTAAAAGGAGCTTCTGCTGCTTACACTTTGTATCTTACAGGTGATCAACGTGAAGGCGGGTATGGAAACTCTGATACGAGTGTACCGCTCCAAATCCCGGCTAATGTGTGGACTTACTTCAAAATACCTATGGAAACCATACAGCTGTGGAAAAAAGGGGGGCCATTTAAACAGGTTGGTTTCTTTATCAAAGGTCCGGACGCCCAAGACGAAGCATTCTATTTCGATGATGTAATATTTGTAAAATAAAAGTATAACTATAGCTGGTTTGAATGTACAGGGAGGGTCAGGATTGGCTCTCCCTTGTATTTTATACAATTTATTCTAATCTTGCACCAAAATAGTAACTATGGCCACATCTAAAATAACCTACAACGGAGGTTTGAGAACTACTTCAATTCATGAACGTTCTCAAAATGAAATTATTACCGATGCTCCTGTTGATAATAAAGGCAAAGGCGAAGCATTTTCCCCAACGGATTTACTTGCTACTTCTCTTGGGAACTGCATGCTTACGATTATTGGTATAGCCGCACATGAGCATGGTTTTAATATTGATGGAAGTACTTGCGAGATCACAAAGATCATGGCAGAGCAGCCTAGAAGGGTATCAGAAATAATTGTTGAGTTTCAATTTCCTCAGAATGGATACAGTGACAAAGTAAAAGCAATCATCGAAAGATCAGCGCTTACCTGTCCTGTGGCTTATAGTCTACATCCTGATATCAAGAAAACAGTGTCTTTTGATTATTAAACGCTTTTTTCTTGGCCAATCACTTCAGCAACTTCCTCTGCTGAAATATCGCTGTGCGAGGAATCAAGCACACATTCACCATCTTTGATCAATAAGATTTGAGGAGATTCATGTTGCACTTGGAATGTCTCAGCTATTTGAGCAGAAATTGGCCTGTAGCTTATTAAATCTAAAAAGTATAAGGTAGTGCCTTCTGGAATAGCTTCCCAATCCATTTCAAAGCGGCGTTTCGCCATCATGCTGACTGAGCAGCGCGTACTATGTTTGAAAATCAAGCTATAGCCTGGTTGGTTTTTAATGTCATTGATCTGATCCGAATCAGTTATGTATTTCCACTGCATCTGTAAGTCTTTCGTTATTTAACTATCCTCTTCTTCTCTTGCCTTCCGGATACGAGCTATACGCAGGGCAAAGACGGCTGGAGCATGCTTCCAAAACAGTGATTGCAAAAAATACGCCAATCAGTAATACCGCAACTTTTTTCATCAGTTTATTATTAAATGTAGATTCTTGTACTAAGCTAACCAATTTGAATAAGTATTCAAAGCATTTACAGGTTCGCCGATAAATCTGCCATTTTTATAGCAGTGATTGCTGCTTCGTCTCCTTTGTTGCCTAGTTTCCCTCCAGCGCGGTCAATAGCCTGCTGTTGGTCGTTGGTGGTCAGCACGCCAAAGATTACCGGTTTACTATATTTTACACTTACCTTAGTAATTCCGTTGGCTACGGCGTCACAAATAAAGTCGAAATGTTTAGTGTCGCCTTGTATCACACAACCCAGGCAAATGACAGCATCAAGGTCCTTGTATTTACTTAAAAGGATATCCGCAACACTTGTCAGCTCAAAACTGCCGGGCACTGCAACTGACGTGATGTTAGTTTCCAGTACTCCATGCTTCAAAAGCGTATCGAATGCGCCTTTGTACAATGCGCCAGTAATCTCAGCATTCCATTCAGCTACAGCAATAGCGATCTTATAGTTCGCTCCGTTCGGGATTGTGGTATGGGAAAAGTCAGATAAGTTTTTAAGTTGTGTTGCCATACCCCAAATCTAGAGAAAAAATATATTTAATGATTGTCACATATTCAGAAGATAGCATAAAAGTGCAATCCGGGGAGATAACAGAGAAATGATTGGACAATGCGTATAAAGGGGTTTAAGTGAGTCTGGAATGAGTCTGGTCAATTAGAGTCGTTCAGAGTCGTTAACAAGTCGTCCCAAAGTCGTTGCTCTGTAGACTTCACCTATGTCACCTATGACTTATCTCTTCAGTTTGCCAGGGCCTGACGGGCCGTTTTTGTGGATCCCTCAGTCTCATCCATGCTGAAATGGAAGCCGACTGCTAATGTAGGTAAATTATGCTTCAAAATAATAATGCCTTGTTAGAACTTAATCTAACAAGGCACTATCTACTGGTTATGACAACCAGATAGTAGGTATTACTTAACCTGAGCTTCTGAGCGACCGATATACTCATCAATCAAAACAGCTTCCTGACTTTCAGGGTATTGTGTCTTAATTTTCGTGTAAGCATCCTGAGCGCCTTTGAAGTCTTTCAAAGTTTCTTTAACAAGTCCTAATTTCTTAAGGAACATTGGTGAAGTGAACTTGTTGCTGGCTTTATCAGCAGCTTTTTTATAGTAAGTTGCAGCTTGTTTATAATCTTTCAGCTCGCTATAAGCATCACCTAAAAGACCGAGTGCAAGAGGATCGATAACTGTACTTCCTGTTTCAGAATATTTCCCTAAGGACTCAACTGCTTCTTTGTATTCTCCTTTGCGTAGATAAATTCCACCCAAATAAAGATTAGCAAGGTTGGCAGATTTAGTATTAGCATA
Organism: Pedobacter sp.; assembly: GCF_037719805.1. Classification (GTDB taxonomy): domain Bacteria; phylum Bacteroidota; class Bacteroidia; order Sphingobacteriales; family Sphingobacteriaceae; genus Pedobacter. Next base: position 1,011,742 of record NZ_JBBJLZ010000001.1, read on the forward strand.
CTCATCAGCAATTTTCTCTAATCCAGGATAGCCACCTTCGCCGATCAGCGCTTTGTTAGCTAAAGAATCTACTCCGATAAATCGTTCTGCTTTATACATTTTAGCTGATGCTTCTTCTGCTCTACCTTTTAGGTAAAAATTCTGATACCAAATATATATAGCGATAAGCAGCACAATCGCACCTGCAATAAATAAAAGGCTTTTGGTGTTTTCTTGTAAAAATGAGCCCTTTCTAACCGGCTGGGTAGTTTCTTTTTCTGTTGTTAACATTTTGTTTTAAAAAAATTAAGGATTGCAAAAATACGTTTTTACATCAAAGTATCAATCTCTTTTTTAAGTAATTAATAAAACATATTACCAGCCATCTTAATTGACAATGCTAAACGGTAACTTTGAAATAGATTATATGTGGTTAAAAAACATTACACTTCTAAATTTTAAAAACTATTCTGATGCAAATGTCAGTTTCTCTAAAACTGTAAACGCCTTTGTAGGTGATAATGGAGCCGGGAAAACCAACCTTCTGGATGCGATACATTATTTATGTCTATGTAAAGGATATTTTAATCCCATTGATACCCAACAGATCAAAACTAATGAGGATTTGTTTATGATCCAGGGTGACTTTGAAAGATTGGAAAAGAATGAAAAGATCACTTGCGGGGTCAAACGGAATCAGAAGAAGCAGTTCAAGAGAAATAAGAAAGAATATGATAAGCTGGCTAGCCATATTGGCTTGTTTCCTCTGGTTATGATTTCTCCATATGATACAAATATCATTATGGAAGGAAGTGAGGAGCGCAGAAGATTTATGGATAACGTTATCTCGCAAACAGACTCTTACTATCTGGATGAATTGATACTATATAATAAGCATTTGCTTAATAGAAATGCTTTGCTGAAACAGATTGCTGTCACCAAAAGCTACGATCCGTCATTACTAGAGATTTATAATGACCAACTTGTTGCTTCGGGATTAAAGATTTTTGTGAAGAGACAAGAGTTTATGGTGCACTTCATTCCCCTTTTCAATAGGTACTACACATTCCTGACCGAAGGCAACGAAGAAGTTGGCTTCCAATACCAGAGTCAGTTGACAGATACTGGGTTTCAACAATTGCTGCTTCAATCACTAGAGAAGGATAAAGTGCTGGAGAGAACTACCACCGGGATTCATAAAGATGAACTGATATTTACAATCTCTGATATGCCTCTTAAAAAGTTTGGCTCTCAGGGACAGCAGAAGTCGTTTGTGATTGCACTAAAACTTGCGCAGTATGCTTATCTACAAAAGCATAAAGGGTTCAAGCCATTGTTGCTGCTCGATGACATCTTCGATAAACTCGATGACAACCGGGTAAGTAAATTAATGGAGATGGTATCTCACCATGATTTCGGTCAGATTTTTATCACAGACACGGGAAAGGAAAGGGTGTTCAGTATCTTTGAAAAAATAGCTACTCCATTAACCATTTTTGAAGTTAATAAAGGCACCTTAAATCATGCGTAAACCAAACGATATCACTTTAAAAGAAGGAATTGGGAAGTTGCTTAATGTGTATAAACTTAAGGGGAGGTTTGATGAAACATCTGTAGTTGCTTTTTGGCCTGAACTGATGGGAAGGGCAGTAGCAAATAGAACGACTCAAATTTACATTGCACAGAAAAAATTATTCATCAGACTGGAATCATCTGTGATAAAGAATGAGCTTTTAATGGTCAGAACCGGCATCATTCAAAAGATTAATGAACGAGCCGGTACTGAAGTCATTACAGATATAGTCTTTTTATAGACTATATTGCCTGCTATTAAAATACTTTACTAACAAGCCAGATAATCAGTGCAATCACAAGTACAACTACGATTACGCCTGTTATTACTCCGGCTTTGAATATCCCTTCAATCGCTTCACAGCTTGCAAGAGTCGTGGTAAGTAATGCGATCAGTGCTAGAGGAAAATATCTTTTATTCATCATAATTTTTGTTTTGTAGTAACTAACAATAAATTATAATAATGGTTTTATTATTTGCTTGCCATAACTTTCAAGAGCTCTACTTCAAACACTAAGGTGCTAAAAGGTGGGATATCACCGCCAGCTCCTTGTTCACCGTATGCCAATTGATAAGGAATAAAAAACTTATACTTGGCACCAGGCTGCATAAGTTGTACACCCTCTGTCCATCCCGGGATCACTCCATTTAATGGGAAGGAAATAGGTTCATTTCTTTTATAAGAACTATCAAATTCTTTACCGCTTAATAGAGATCCCTTGTAGTGTACGGATACAGTATCGGTAATCTTCGGACTTACACCTGTACCTTTAGTCAACACCTGGTATTGCAAACCGCTTGCTGTCACCTGAATTCCTGGTTGCTTTTTATTATTTTCAAGAAAGGTTTTGCCTTCATTTATCTGAACAGCGTATTTTGATTTGGTAAGACTACTGATCAGGTTATTGATTGCTTTTTCTGCCTTATCTTTTTCTATTAATGGCGTTTTCCCGGCAAAAGCATCTTTAAAGCCTTTTAATAACAGCTCATAATTTAGTGAAGTAATTCCACCTTGCTTCATGTTGCTGGCCGTACCTAAACCAAACGCATAGCTAGCAGAGTCCATTGTGTTTCTAATTGCTAACGGCGCTACAGCGGTTTTAACAACCGTTCTTCCTGCTGTTGTCTTTTTAGCAGGTGTGGCTTTCTTAGCAGTTTGAGCAAATCCCGACAAGGAGATCGCAGCAATCAGTAGCGTAAAAAGTGTTTTTTTCATATTAAAAGCGCTCATCAGCGGTGAAGAAGAAGTCTCCTTCAATAGCTGCATTTTCATCAGAATCCGAACCATGAACTGCATTTGCTTCAATAGAATTTGCATATTTCTGACGTATCGTTCCTTCAGCAGCATCAGCAGGATTAGTAGCGCCAATCAATTTTCTAAAATCTTCGATTGCATTTTCCTTTTCCAGAATTGCAGCAACGATAGGACCTGAAGACATAAATCCAACTAAGTCCTTATAGAACGGGCGCTCTTTATGAACCTCATAAAATTTACCAGCAGTCTCTGCAGTAAGATGAGTGTATTTTAACGCGATGATTTTAAATCCAGCGGTAGTAATGTCGTTAATAATTGCACCGATGTGTCCATTAGCTACAGCATCTGGCTTAATCATTGTAAATGTTTTGTTCGTAGTCATTTTATATCAAATTTTCACAAAATTACATTTTCTAGTGTTAATATTTAAGCTTCAATTTTATTAGGCTTCAAATTATCATTAAATCATTAGCTTTGCCCCCGAAAATATGTTGTCTATTACCGAAATAAAAGAGTTGCTGGCTACGCCGCAAAAAATTGTTATCACTACCCATCATAAACCAGATGGTGACGCTATGGGCTCCTCTTTAGGGCTTTATGCTTATCTGATTCAGTTAGGTCATCATGTGGACGTGATCACCCCTACTGATTATCCGGGTTTCTTACATTGGTTGCCAAACAATTCCGAGGTTATTATTTATACAGATGAAACTGAAAAAGCGGCCAAATTGGTCGAAGAAGCGGCTCTTATATTCTGCTTGGATTTCAATACGTTAAGCAGAATTAATGAGCTAGGTGAGCTTGTTCGTGCTTCTGATGCTTACAAACTAATGATCGATCATCATCTAGAGCCTGAAGACTTTGACGATTACCGCCATTGGAGCATTAACGCCTGCGCTGCTGCTCAGCTTGTTTACGAATTTATTGTATATGAGTTGAACGATGGTGAGATGATGAACAAGGACATCGCAACTTGCTTGTATACAGGAATAATGACCGATTCTGGATCTTTCAGATTTGAGTCAGCAACCTCATCGGTCTACAGAATTGCTGCAGATTTAATTGATGCAGGAGCGGAACACTGGAGAATACATCAACTTGTATACGATAATGCCACTGAAAACCGGTTAAGGTTCCTTGGTCATTGCATCAGCAATAAATTAGAAATCCTGAGGGAATACAATACGGCGATCATCTCAGTTACTAAACAGGAATTGAACGAGTATAAAATAGTAACAGGTGATACTGAGGGTATTGTGAACTATGCGCTGTCTATAAACGGCATTAAACTCGCTGCATTTATTATTGAAAGAACTGATAAAGTTAAATTATCTTTGCGCTCCACCGGAGATTTTCCAGCCAATGAGATCTGTAAAAAGTACTTTGATGGTGGCGGACATAGAAATGCAGCTGGAGGTGTGTCAAGTAAGGACCTGACTGCAACTGTTGCTGAATTCAAAGAGATAGTAGAAGATTATAAAACGCAGCTATTGCAATAGTAGATTAAAACAATACGCTGATATACAGAATAAGACATTAACAAAATATAAACAAAACAAAATAATTTAAAAACCAAAATGAAGAAAAGCATAGTAATTCTTTTCGCAGCTACAATTGGATTAGCTGCATGTAACAACTACAAGAAAGCTGAGGGAGGCTTGGAGTACAAGATCTTCACCGATGCAGGTAAAGAGAAAATCAAAGAAGGTGATATCGTAAAATTGAACTTCCTTCAAAAAAATGAAAGAGATAGTGTGATGTTCAGTACTTACGACATCGAGTCGCCGCAGGTATTTCCTGTTGCTAAGAAAATGTACGGTGGTGATATGAATGACGTATTGACATTGTTTGGAGAAGGCGATAGCGCATCATTCAAATTGAACCTTGATACAATGGCTAAACGCACTGGCACGCCTAAGCCACCACAGAATGCAAAAGACACTTATTTGGTTTTTAACATTAAAGTGGAGAAAGTATTTAAAAGAAATGCTGGTGAGGCTGATGAGGCTTTCCAAAAAAGAGCTCAGGAATTCTTCCAAAAAGATTATTTAGCTGCTCAAGAGAAATTGAAAGGTACTGAAGCAGGAAAAATCAAAGCGTATATTGAAGACAATAAACTGAAAACTCAAACTACTGCTTCTGGCTTGAACTATGTAATTAGCAATCAAGGATCAGCTCAGAAAGCAGTTATAGGTGATACAGTAATGCTTAGGTACACTGGTAAACTTGCGACTAAGAAATCTGATGGCAAGTATTATATCTTCGATACTACGGAAGAGAAAATCGCTAAAGAAGCAGGTATCAACAATCCAATGGTTAAGTATGAGCCAAGACCATTTAGTATTGGTAATGCGATCCCAGGATTTGACGAAGGTTACCAACTAATCGGTAAAGGTGGAAAAATCACTTTAATCATTCCTTCAAAATTAGGTTATGGTGAAGGTGGTCAGCCTCAAGCTAAAATTAGTCCTTTTGCTCCACTTGTATTCGAGATTGAGATCGTTGACATTAAGAAACCAGTTGGTGGTGCTCCGGTAGCAACTGCGCCTCCAGTTTCAATCCGTTAATTTACTGTAAAGCCTTTTAATGGCAAACCATATTTGAAAAACCCTGTTGGCCGTCGCTAACAGGGTTTTTTTATTAACTTCGTTCATGCTTTTAACAGATACACATACCCACCTATATTATGAAACGGATGCTGAGAAGCAGGCATTACTTATGCAGCGGTGTTTTGAGGCAGGCGTAAGTCGTCTGTTCCTTCCTAATGTAGATCTAGCCTCAATTCCTCAGATCGATGCGTTGGTAAAGCGCTATCCGGCAAATTGTTTCGCAATGACCGGACTGCACCCCTGCGATGTTAAAGAGGATTATGAACTGGTTCTGGATGCGATCTGCGAAAATATGATAGACAGGGAGATTTTCGCCATTGGTGAAATTGGTATCGATCTTCATTGGGATAAGACTACTTTGGAATTTCAGCGCATCGCATTTAAAGAACAGATCAAATGGGCAAAAGACCTGGAACTGCCTATCGTCATTCATTGCAGAGAAGCGTTCAATGAAGTATTTGAAGTATTGCAAGAAGAAAAGGGCACCCTTTTGCGCGGAATCTTCCATTGTTTTACGGGCGATTTGGAACAGGCGAGACAAGCTATAGACCTTGGTTTCTACTTGGGAATCGGTGGAGTACTCACCTATAAAAACAGCGGATTAGACGTGGTTTTGAAAGACATTCCATTAGACAAGTTGGTGCTTGAAACTGATTCGCCATATCTTGCCCCAGTGCCTTTTAGGGGTAAAACAAATGAAAGCAGCTATTTGGTTTATATCGCAGAGAAAGTAGCTGAGATATATGGCATAGGTATAGATGAAGTGGCTTCGGTTACTACAAGAAACTCGAAAGAAATTTTCGGTATTTAACATGATCAGCATACTCATTATCTATACTGGAGGAACTATTGGGATGGTTAACGATCCTAAGACAGGATCTCTAATTCCTTTCAATTTTAATCAAATCCAACAAAATGTACCGGAGCTGGCACGCTTAGATTACCGGCTTGATGTGTATTCCTTTGATCCAATATTGGATTCCTCTAATATGACTCCTGAGATTTGGGCTGAACTCGCACTATTGATTAAGAACAAATATGACGAGTTTGATGGGTTTGTAATCCTTCATGGGTCGGATACGATGGCCTTTACCGCTTCAGCCTTGAGCTTCATGCTGGAGAACTTAAGCAAGCCGGTAGTGCTTACTGGCTCACAGCTTCCGATAGGAGAGATCCGTACAGATGCTAAAGAAAATCTGATCACTGCTTTAGAAATTGCTGCCACTAAAAACAACGGAACGGCAATGATTCCTGAAGTATGTATTTATTTCGATTATCAGTTGTTCAGAGGCAATCGTGCCATAAAATACAATGCAGAAAAGTTTGAAGCTTTTCGTTCTCCAAACTATGCGATATTGGCGGAAGCCGGAGTTACGCTGTCGTTCTTCGGAAACTACATTTTGCCACAACCCAATGAAGATCTCGTTGTGCACCTTGATCTGAATCCCAATATTGGTGTATTTAAATTATATCCGGGAATCTCCAAACAAGCAGTGCTTGCCATCACTGAATCAGACGTTGATGCAATCATTATGGAGACATTTGGCTCTGGGAACACCACTACTGCAGAGTGGTTCTTACAATGTCTGGAACAGGCATTAGCACAAGGCAAGCTGATTATTGACATTACTCAATGCCCTCGCGGAGCAGTAGAGCTTGGGATGTACCAAACCAGCAAAAGATTACAGCAGATGGGTATTATCAGCGGATACGACATGACCTTTGAGGCGACCTGCACTAAGCTCATGTATGTACTGGGCTTGAAGCTGGATAAAGAAACTACTATTAAGTTGATGGAGCAATCCCTGCGAGGCGAATTGACTGCCTGAGGTAAAACTTATCAGGCGTTTAATAATCGCGGCATTATAATGGTAATTTTGTTGACCGTTGCTCCGGCAACTACAATTCATTAAGATACAATTATGAAAATTGAGCAGATTTATACCGGTTGTTTAGCAGAGGCTGCTTATTACATAGAAAGCGAAGGCGAAGCTGCCATTATCGATCCTCTAAGAGAAGTGGAGCCCTATCTAAAACGTGCGGCTAAAGACAATGCTAAGATTAAATACATTTTTGAAACTCACTTTCACGCAGACTTTGTATCCGGGCATATTGACCTCGCACAAAAGTCGGCCGCAACAATAGTTTACGGTCCCACTGCTGTAACTTCTTTTTCTTCGCATATCGCCAGGGATAACGAACAATTCAAGGTAGGCAAACTGACAATTACTGCGCTACATACGCCAGGTCATACACCTGAGTCAACAACCTATCTGTTAACCGACGAAACGGGCAAGGCTTATTGCATATTCACGGGTGACACCTTATTTATTGGCGATGTAGGAAGACCGGACTTAGCGCAGCAAGGCGCACTCACTGTGGAGGATATGGCTTCAACACTTTATGACTCTCTTCATGAGAAGATTCTGATCCTGCCAGATGATATCCTTGTCTATCCGGCTCATGGCGCCGGATCTGCTTGTGGAAAACATATGAGCAAAGAAACTTTTGACACTTTAGGGCATCAAAAGGAAGTTAATTATGCTTTAAAGGCAGAAACGAAGCAGCAGTTTATCGAGGAGGTAACAGCGGGCATCCTCCCTCCGCCACAATATTTCGCCAAGAATGCGGATATGAATAAGAATGGCTATGAACCTTTTGATGAAGTTTACGATAAGGGGCTAATTGCTCTTGATGCCGAAGAGTTTGAGCGCACAGCTAATCAAACAGGGGCGGTGGTATTAGATACACGCGATCCTCAGGCATTCGCAGCAGGATTCATTCCTTCCTCAGTGAACATTGGATTGAATGGCCAGTTCGCGCCATGGGTTGGAGCTTTGATCACTGATCTAAAGCAACCGATCGTGTTAGTTGCAGAAAGGGGAAAAGAGCAGGAAGCGATAACCAGACTGGCACGAGTAGGGTATGACAGTACTATCGGATATCTCGACGGCGGTATTGATTCTTGGAAAGCTGCAGGGAAGGATCTGGATACGATTGATTCTATTGCCGCAACAGCATTTGCTGATGCAATTGCAGCAGAACATAATTATACCGTATTAGATGTTAGAAAGCCCGGTGAATATGAGGCCGAACACCTCGAAATATCTCTTTCCAGACCACTAGATTATATTAACGACTGGACGGCAGAGATCGATCCAAAAAAAACCTATTACATTCACTGCGCAGGTGGCTATCGTTCTATGATCGCGGCTTCCATTCTTAAGGCGAGGGGAGTAGATCGAGTAATTGATGTTCAAGGGGGATATGCTGCAATTAAAACAGCCCGACTTCAAAGAACAGAATTGCCCCTCCAGGTAAAACATTAAAGGATTAGCAGTAATTAAGCAGAGCATGTTAGAAAAGCAGAATCAAACACAATACGACCTTCTAATTATAGGTGCCGGTCCTATCGGTATGGCCTGTGCCATTGAAGCGTTAAAAGCAGGACTGAGCTATGTCATCATCGAAAAGGGCGCTTTGGTTAACAGCCTTTACAATTATCCTGTGTTTATGACCTTCTTTTCGACTTCTCAAAAACTTGAAATCGGTGGCGTTCCGTTTGTTAGCATCAGCAATAAGCCTAACCGCAATGAGGCTTTGGAGTATTACCGAAGAGTCGCCGAAAAGTTTGAATTGAATGTCAGACTCTTTGAGCCGGTGAAACAAGTTTCCAAGCAATCTGACGGTAAGTTTCAGGTGCTGACCGAAAAAGCGGAATACAATGTTAGTAAAGTAATTATATCTACCGGCTTTTATGATGTGCCAGTGATGATGAATATCCCTGGTGAAGAGCTGCCCAAGGTTAGGCACTACTACCAAGACCCCCATCTATATGCTTTTAGCAATATTTTGGTGATTGGTGCGGCCAATTCCGCGATTGATGTGGCATTGGAGACCTACAGAAAAGGTGCAAAAGTAACCTTAGTGGTAAGGGGAAATGAGATTGGCCCCAGGGTGAAATACTGGGTAAAGCCAGATATAGAAAACCGCATCAAAGAAGGAGACATAACAGCTTATTTTGATAGTGAGGTAATTGCTATCTCAGAGCATGAGGTTCAGATCAGCACCCCCGATGGGATTGTCACGGTGATTAATGATTTTGTATTAGCCATGACTGGATATAAACCTGACTTCGCTTTGCTGAAGAATCTAGGCGTTACCTTAGAAATCGACAATTGTCCGGTTCACAATCCGGATACAATGGAGACCACAGAAAAAGGGCTTTACCTGGCAGGCGTGGTTTGTGGAGGTATGAATACGCACAAATGGTTTATAGAAAACTCCCGTGTTCATGCGGAGCAAATTATCGCTCATATTAAAGGAAATTAATTTATGTTTGCACACACATTTTTACCTGAATGCCGGGAATAAACCAGATCAGACTACCTATCGCTGCAGATATCGATGTATTTGAAGAAAAGTTCAAAGCATCTATGCACAGTGACGCTCCATTATTGGATAGGATCACACACTACATCGTAAAGCGGAAAGGTAAGCAGATCAGGCCCATGTTTGTTTTTTTTGCAGCGAAGCTATGTGGGGGAATTATCGAATCCACTCACCGCGGTGCAGCTCTGGTTGAACTGCTCCATACCGCCACACTGGTACATGATGATGTAGTTGATAACGCTTATGAAAGAAGGGGCTTCTTTTCAATCAATGCACTCTGGAAAAATAAGATAGCAGTATTGGTAGGGGACTATTTACTGGCAAAAGGGCTCCTTTTGTCGGTGAATAATGGAGAATTCAAATTACTGCAGATTGTATCTGAAGCGGTTAAACAGATGAGTGAGGGTGAATTGCTACAGATAGAGAAAGTACGTCGGATGGACATCAGTGAATCGTTGTACTATGATGTTATCCGTCAGAAAACAGCTTCCCTTATTGCCTCATGTTGTGCCTGTGGCGCTGCTTCTGCCGGAGCAGATGAGGAGACGGTTGAGAAAATGAGGTTGTTTGGAGAAAAGGTCGGTATCGCCTTCCAAATTAAGGATGATACATTTGATTTTGGAACAGATGATGTTGGTAAGCCCCTGGGTATCGACATCAAAGAAAAAAAAGTGACACTTCCGTTGATTTATGCATTAAATAATTCTGACAAGACAGAGAAGAAACGCATCATCAATCTTGTTAAAAATCATCAGGATGACCCCATTAAAATTCAGGAAATAATTGACTTTGTAAATTCTAAACAAGGTGTTAAATATGCAAATGAGCAGATGACAAAGTATCAGCAGGAAGCTTTTGATATTCTTTATACATTTGAACCTAGCGAAGCCAGAACCGGACTAGAACAGTTGGTTCGGTATACTACGGAGCGTAAAAAATAGGAAATAGTTAATTTTTCTATACATCCAGCTCCCATATTCTGATCATATTCCTTATTTTGATCGAAATTTCCTTTATGAAAATCTTATTTGCTGCTTTTATCTGTCTGGCAGGCCTTACTGCTAGTGCCCAAGACGACTTTAGTGCCGTTTTTTCCAAAATTAATACTGAAGTTGCGTCTAACTCTAAGGCCTATTCCACCTTGAAGGATGCAACTACAACGATTGGTCATCGCTTAACTGGTTCTGCGAATGGTGCAAAGGCAGAGGCATATGCCTATAACTTATTAAAATCATATGGCCTTGAGGTAAAGTATCAGCCATTTGAAGTGGAAAGTTGGAGCAGGCTAACCAATGAGACGAAGATTGGCGATTCAGAAAAAGCATTGGTAAAATATGCAACCGTAACGCTTGCACATTCGCCGGTTAAGGCTAACGTTACTGCTGAATTGGTTGATATGGGTAATGGTTTAGAAGCAGACTATGCTTCTTCCAATGGAAAGGTTAAAGGGAAAATTGCCTTAATCTATCTCGGCGTATTACCCGGCTCTCCTGCTGAAACTCCATCGCTTCATCGATCCGAGAAGACTGCAATTGCAACAAAGTATGGCGCTTCAGGGGTGATCATCATCAATGGAGTAAAGGGCGGAGTGCTGTTGACTGGGACTGCATCTGTAACTGGCAAGCTCATCCCTATTCCAGCGGTTTGCATTGGACTAGAGAATGGCATGGCGATAAAGGAAAGTCTAAAAACAATAAAACAGTTTGCGAGCTTAAGCATGACCAACTTCTCTGGGATGATCAAGGCAAGAAATGTGATTGCGACGGTTAAGGGCAGCGCTCTACCAAAGGAGAAGATTGTAGTAGGTGGTCATCTAGACAGTTGGGATCTCGCAACTGGAGCAATAGATAATGGCATCGGATCCTTTTCGATTATAGACATGGCGCGTACCTTTCAAAAGCTTGGCCTGACTCCCAAACGCAGTGTGGAGTTTGTTCTTTTTATGGGAGAGGAGCAAGGCTTACTTGGCTCAAAGGCTTATGTTGAACATGCTAAAGCGAGTAAGTCGCTCGACGATGTAAGATTTATGCTTAATTATGACATGACAAATGATCCAAAAGGTTTTTCTACGAGCAGAGCGGAAATGAAGGATATATTTACTTCCTGGGGCAGTCAGATTGCCAGACTGGATACTGGCTTCAAGAATATTTTCTCTGCAGGCGCGGGTTTGCATAGCGACCATCAACCTTTTATGTTAGAAGGAATTCCAACGGGGGGTGGCGCCGGCGGTAGGTTGCCAAACAATTCAGGACCATTTTATCATTCAGATGGGGATGTCTTTAAATTAGTAGATGAGCAAGGGCTAAAAAATACCGTTCGCTATAGCACGATGTTAACTTATGCCCTGGCAAATACTACGACGATCCCCGTAGTGAAGCAAACGGAGGAGGCACTCAAGCTTTTCCTTCAGTCAAACAAGCTCGAAGAGCCACTAAGGATTGCCGGCGAGTGGAGATGGTAAATACAGCCCGTGTAACATATTACACGGGCTGCTAGATAGCCATTCTTATACTGTGGCCGGCATGGCTTCTGATTTGTTCCAGTTTATTTTTACCGTGAAGTACATCAGACAAGCGATAATTACAAATAGGCCTATACTGCCGAATAGCAATGCAAGGTCTTGCAGTTGAATGATAACATAGATGAAGCTGTAGAAAATTCCGAGTATTGCTGAGAATACCAGAGCTGTCCTTCTACTCTTTAAGAATGCGCCAATGAATGTGCTGACTAGCGTTATCGTGGCCATTGAAGCAATGAAATATGCTACATCGAAACCAACCTGTTCTGAGAACGACAATAGCAGTGTATAATAAATACTCATTGCAGCACCAATGAGCAAGTAATGAAGGAGACTTACTGTAGTTTTCTGTAGCAACTCGATGAAGAACAGGGAAACAAAGCTCAGCAGGATAATCAATATGGCGTACTTGGCCGATCGCATTATCTTTTGATACTGATCGACGGGAAGTAAAAACTTAACCCCAAAAGTTGATTTGTCTTTGTTTTCTTTATTAATTACAGTGCTGTTCCCTTGCCACTGTTGTGGAAAAGGCCTATTGAAGTTTGACATTTTCCAACTACCTGAAAAATCTTTCTCAGTGATGGTTCTTTTCTCAGGCAGGAAGTTCCCTGTGAAACTAGGGTTGTTCCAGGAACCGCTAACGTTAACAGAAGTATTTCTTCCTAAATGCATGAAGTTCAATTCGCCGCTTCCACGGAGGTCAAAGCTATATTGAAATTTCAAGACTGTGCTCTTCTTCTCGTTAAGGTTAATCTGTACTGCCAGGCTGTTGTCGAATAGATTCTCCGGACTAAAATCAGGTTCCGCGGTGTAAGCGGTATCGGCTATACTAATTTTAGGACTATTCTTTAGACCTTTAAAATCCGTGAGACCTGCAACAATCTTTACTTTATCCCACAAAATCATAGATGGATTTATACCGGATTTCTTAAGTTCAAGTGGACTGAAACTGCCTTCTATATTAACAGTTGAATTATAGACGACGGCATCAAAAATTCCTCTATGCAAAATCTCTGGGGTCACCACTGATTGGATGGTTAGGTTTTCAGGCAAAATATAAACTGTTGATATACTTTCGCGAAAAGTCACTTTGCCAGCGGTATCGATTCCTTTTGTAAAGGTTTTTATAGGGAGTTGCATAGCAGGACTTTCTATGAGCTGCGAGCCAGACCATTTACTTGCAACCTCAGCGGTTGCGTCTTCCTGGTTTTGCTGCCTTTCGGAAATAAGAGACTGTACCCAATTGGAAGGTATCAAAAGTAATAGGGTTAGTACGCCTATTAAAAATAGTTTTACGCCAATCGACTCATTGAGTTGGGCATAGAAAGATTTTGGTGCTGCTAAGTGCTGTGTTTCCATGATTTAGTAATTAAAAGTACTTTGTTTTTCAAAGTTTATGCTTAAAAGAATATTATTTCTGTTGTTTAATTAAATTTTCAAGTGCCTGCAAGTGCATCTTGAATGCTTTTCTCCCATTATCAGATGCGGAATATGTCGTATTTGGTTTTCTTCCTAAAAATGATTTGTGTACAATAATGTATTCTTCCTTTTCTAGTGCCTTCAAATGGGAAGCTAGGTTGCCATCAGTTACGCTTAGCAACTCTTTCAAGGAGTTGAAGTCATAATTCTCATTGGCAACAAGCACGCTCATAATCTGAAGCCGGATCCTGTTCTCAAATGCTTTATCAAAATTGTCTAATCTTAACTTCACTTATCGTATCTAAAATGCATTATTGAACCATAGATAATGTGCAATATTCCAAAGCCAATTGTCCAAAAAACAATTCCAAATCCTGGGAAACAGGCAGCAAGGAGCCCCAATACAATCTCATATATCCCTAGCCATTTAACATCGGTAAATGTGTAGTGACTTCCTGCTACTAACGCCAGGCCATAAAAAATCAAAGTCGCTGGTGCAATAATTCCGAAATAGCCCCTGAACAACAAAATAAGAATTAGAATACCGCCCGTAACCAGAGGTACCGCCATGTTTACAAGTAGTTTTTTACTGCTAGGGTTCCACACCTTTTCGCCCCTTTTCTTTGCCTTCCTAACGGTAAGCAGCACTCCGGTGCTTAACGATAAGACTAATACTGCCACTGCTAACCAAAATAGCTGCAAGATAACGGCTTCATCATTTAGGTAATGATCTCTGTAATCAAGATCGCCTGTAGTTCCATACACGATATAATACCCTATACCTGCACCAATCAGCGCATATACTCCAGCCAAAATTCCAGAAAGCCCACTAAGGGAGATAAACTTAGCCGAGCGTTCCATAAGGTTCCTGATGGAATTAAGTTCGGAATAGATTTCATTTTCTTGCATAAAAGTACTTTGTGATTCAAAGTAAGCTATAAGTTTTCACTTTTGCAACACTAAATATAATATATCAGGCAATTTTCTTTAGCCATTAAACTCCTAACAGGATTGATACTGAATTGCAACAGCATCTTAATACAGAATTAATATACGCTTAACGGTGCCCGATGACCTTTGCCAAAAATATTGTAGGTCAATAGTAGTGCAACAAACAAATGAAAATGAATAAAACTTTTACTAAAGAAAGGCAGTGGACGAGGGTGTTAAGATACGGTTTATTCGTATTGGCTGCATCGGTTTTCCAGATGCCTCAGACCTTAATTGCGAGGGAAAATGCGTTGTCAACAAAAAGTTTCTTCCAGGAAACCATTACAGTTAGAGGAACTGTAATAGATGATAAGGATGGTCAGCCAATTCCTGGAGCGACGATTACAGATAGCGAGCGTAGGGTGTTAGGCACTTCAAATGGAAGCGGTGCGTACAGTGTAACGGTGCTAGCTGGAACAGAAATATCCTTTTATATGATCGGATATTCGACTGTTAGGCAGACTGCAGCTACAGGTCAAACCAAGCTTGTTATTCGTTTGAAAGAGTCAAGTAGTGACTTAAATGAGGTAGTGGTCACTGCTCTTGGTATCAAAAGAGAAGAGAAGTCTTTGGGATACTCAGTTACAAAGATTGATAGCACACAGTTGACCAATGCAATTTCCAGCAACTGGACAGATGCTTTATCTGGTAAGGTAGCTGGTCTGAATCTAGTTAGAAATAGCGGTCCAGCCGGCTCAAACAAAATCATCTTGCGTGGGGAAAACAATTTAACAGGTGACAACGAAGCGCTGATCGTTATAGACGGCGTTGTCGCAAGTAGTAGCAGAAGACGTACCGCATCTTCTTCGGGAGGTCCCTATGGAACATCAGGAGATAATTTACCCGCGGATTTTGGCAGTGGTATAAGCGACATCAATCCAGATGATATAGAAAGTGTAACTGTTTTAAAAGGTCCGGGAGCAGCTGCCTTATATGGTCAGCGTGGAGCTAATGGTGCAGTATTGATCACAACAAAATCTGGAAATGCAAAAAAGAACAAGCTTGGTGTAACTTTCACATCAAATACTTCTTGGGAAGAAGTAAATAGAGGTCCTGATAGTCAGTATGAATTCGGTCAAGGTCAATTTGGCGTTTCTTACTTTTCTTATGGAGCATCCGCAGATGGCGCCAATCAAAATAGTACAAGTTCTTCTTGGGGAGCTCCGTTTGACGGTCAGTCATTTTTTCAATATGACCCTGCAACAAAAACAGGGGGTACCCAACGTACACCTTGGATTGCTTATCCAAATCCTTTAAATGAGTTCTTCACCACGGGCTATGAGACTTCAAATTCTGTTAGTCTTGATGGAACGTATAAGAAAGTGGCGATGAGGTTTTCTGCCAGTCATGGTGATAACTCATGGATTGTACCAAACACAGGTCTGTCACGTACTACTGTTTCCTTCTCTGCGAATGCGAAGGTTACAAAAAAGCTTGACGTCAACGTAAAAGCTATCTACAGTAACCGTACTAGTGATAATTTACCGGCAACGGGATATGGTAACCAGTCACTCATGTATTGGTTTATGTTTGCCCAGCCTAACGTAAATGTTAATTGGTATAAAGACTATTGGAGACCTGGTAGACAATTTCTTGAGTTTGTAAACATTACTACAACGAACCCCGAGAGTCCTTATGCGATTTCAGAGCAATACCTAAACACTCAAAAGCGTGATGGAATTGTAGGTAATGTACAGGCGAATTACCGTTTAACTAAAGAATTGAGTGTGATGGTAAGGGCGAGTATAGACAAAAATGTCGATGGTCGTGAACAAATTCGTCCTTATGATGCCTCTGGTAGTAAGTTTGCACAAGGATCTTATCGTGTCCAGGATATTAATTCCCAAGAAGTTAATGGTGATTTTATGTTTAGATATGATAAGAAGATTGGAAGTGATTTCAATATCAACGCATCTGCCGGCGGTAGCATGCTTAGAAATCGGTATCATAAAGGGGAACTGCGTGCAGACGGACTTAGAATTCCTAACGAATATAGATTAACAAATAATCTTAATCCATTACTCTCTGTTCCAGATACAGCAAATTATAGAATGAATAGTTTTTATGGACTAGTATCTTTGAGCTACAAGAATTATCTGTTTCTGGACATAACTGGTAGAAAAGATTGGAGCAGTGTTTTAGCAACGCCTACACGTACAGACAATGTTGGTTTCACTTATCCTTCTGCAAGTGTTAGTTTTGTTGCGTCAGATTATTTTAAGCTTCCGGAATCAATAACACTTGCAAAAGTTAGATTTTCAGCTTCACAAGTTGGTAGCGGTGGTACGACACCTTATCTAACGGCATACAATTATAGTCTTGCTTCAAGCGGTATTTACCCGGACAGCGCATCTCAGAATCCTTCATTATTGCCAAATCCTAATTTGAAACCACTTAAAACAACTACTTATGAACTAGGTGCAGATCTAAGGTTTTTCCAAGGTCGCCTAGGTCTTGATGTTGCCGTTTACTCAGGCAAAACTACAAATCAGATATTGAGTCGCCTTATTGACCGGTCATCAGGTTACAGTAGTGCCATCATCAATGCTGGAAGAGTCGACAATAAAGGCTTAGAAATAGCGCTAAACGGTAAGCCAATATCAGTAAAGAATGGTTTTGAATGGGCTGTCAATATGACTTTTTCGACAAATAGTAATAAAATAAAGGAACTTAGTGATAGTTCATTAGTGTTAAGAACAGGTGCCCTAGGTGGTGGACAGGTGGTAGCCAGCGTTGGCGGAAGTATGGGTGACTTATATGGATTGGGCTACATGCGATCTCCAGATGGTCAAATTGTGTACGATGCTAATTCAGGCTTTGCTAAATTCTCTTCAGGTGTCATCAAGTTAGGTAATACTATACCGAAATATAAGGCGTCTATTAACAATACGTTTTCTTACAGAAGATTTAGCTTAAGTACATTGTTTGATGCACAAGTAGGAGCTGTTGCTCATTCACTTACATTTTCAAGGATGGCTGCTCTAGGTAAGTTGAAAGCTACCTTGCCTGGCCGTTATAATGGAATTATAGGGAAGGGCGTTATTCAGAATGCAGATGGGAGTTATCGCCCAAATGATGTGATTGCAACCGATATACAAAATTACTACAATTCTGTATACGGCTCAGATCAGGCTGAAGGAAGTATATTTAGTACCGACTTTATCAAGTTTAGAGAAGCAAATCTAAGTTATAGTTTTAAGCCCGCATTCTTAAAAAAGCTAAGTCTAGAGAGATTAACCATCGGCGCGTACGGTAGAAATTTATTTATTTGGTCTCCTTGGCCTGCTTTTGACCCGGAATTTGGTACACTATCAGGAACAGATATTGTTACGGGCTTTGAAACCGGGCAGCTTCCTTCTACAAGAACATACGGCGTACGTTTAGTTGTAGGCCTTTAATTAATTGCTTCATCACATATATAATAATCAGAACAGATGAAAAATACAATAATAAAAACCAGTTGCTTACTAATGCTGGGAATAGGAAGCCTTCTTTCCTCATGCGATAAGGATTTCGAAGACATTAATACCGATCCCATAGGGACAACTGCTACAACTGCGAATCAACTACTTGCACCTGCAATGGTAAATGTGCTGTCTGGCAACATGATGAGAAATCGTAACTTTACTAATGAACTAATGCAGGTTACCGTCGACATAAGCGATGCTGATGGTAAAGTGTTCCGATATGATTTTAGGCGCAATTGGTCAGATTACCTGTGGAATATCTGGTATCCTCAATTAACTAATCTTAAAGACATCTACACTATCTCAAGTGAACCTGCTAATTTAAATAAGTCATATCAGGGCATTTCTTTGATCACACAGGCATGGGTCTACTCTTTACTTACTGATACCTATGGAGACGTTCCATATACAGAGGCAAACTTAGGCAAAGAAGGAGTAATAGAACCTGCATACGATAAACAACAGGATATCTATCTGGATTTGTTTAAAAAGCTCGAAGAGGCGAATGATTTATTAAGCACGGGTACAGCGATTACAGCTAGTGGTGATCCGGTTTATAAAGGCGATGTTGCAAAGTGGCGCAAGCTTGGCAATTCACTTTATCTTCGATTATTGCTACGAATCTCAAGAAAGGCAGAAACATCAGCACAGGTCATCGCTAAAATTAAGGAGATGGTTGATACGAATCCAGCGAAATATCCGCTGATGGCTTCAAATGATGATTCGGCAAAGATCTTATGGAATGGTACAAACAGCAGTACGTCAGTTTACTCTTCACCTTTCATGGTCGGTATCAGAACTACTGATTTCAGGACTCCTGCAATCACCAGTTTCTTCATCGATAAAATAAGAGATTGGGGATATCCGTTACTAAACCCTTCATTAGGAAAAGGATCAATTCCAAGATGGGGAATCGCACAAGGATCATCTGGTTATAGCGGCGTACCAAGCGGTTTTGCTGCGGGATTGGGATACACTAGACAATCTTATTTTTATTCAGACCCCCAACCAACAGGATATACATTACAAACGGATCCATACACAGGTATCATCATGGGTTGCACAGAGCTAAACTTTATCCTGGCAGAAGCGGCTGCAAAAGGTTGGATTAGTGGCTCCGCAGAGAGCTATTACAATAAGGGAATCCTTTATGGTATAAATTACTGGTTGCCAACATGGGCATCTACAGTTACAGACAAGAGATTCACAGACTATATCACAGGAGCAGATGTGGATTGGAATAATGACCTGCCACTAGATGCAGCTACTGGAAACAGTAAAATGGAGATGATCCATTTACAAAAATATTATGCGATGTTTCTTGTAGACATGCAGCAATGGTTTGAATACCGTAGGACGGGTCATCCCATTCTGCCAAAAGGGACAGGTTTGGCAAACGGCGGAGTTATGCCTGCTAGAATGGTTTATCCGGTAATAAGTCAGTCTGCAAACCCAACAAGCTATAGAAATGCAATAGCAGTCCAAGGGCCGGATGAGATCTCTACTCAGGTTTGGTGGCAAAAACCTTAATGTTTACAAAAATATAAATTATAATTATGAAGAAGATTATCAATTACCTCATATTACTCTTTGCAGTTTTAGTCTGGACAGGGTGCGAACATGATGACGCTTATAGCGGCGGGGAATCAAGTCCTTATATATCCAACTTTGATTTACGCAAAATATACAAAGGGAGTGATGTTACCTTAAGTACTTCAAACATGAGAGGTGCTACTTCTGTAAGAGGAGTAGTGATCTCAGACCATTCCGGCAATAACTTGCCGGCAGGTTTGCTTATCCTTCAAAATATCCGAACTGTTGGAGCAGTCGATTCTTTGCGAGGAATCGCCATTGCAATTGGACAAGATGCTGCCAGTTATGTGCCAGGTGATTCTGTGCAGGTAAAAATTGAGGGTGGTGTATTAAAAAGACAAGATGGCATTCTACAAGTAACAGGTGTTAATGCAAGTGAAGTAACTAAAGTTGTATCTGGAAGGACTATCCCAGTTAACAGAATCCCAAGCAGCGCGATACTTGCCAGACCAAATGATTTTGAAAGCACATTAGTAGCTTTGGTTAAAGTGGGATTTGATCCAGTAGCTGTTCCTGCCGATACGTATAAAGGTGATAAGGTAATTAATGACGGATTTGACAACTTTACATTACATACGGAACCTACAGCTACTTTCGCCAATGCCAGCGGACTTAACTTTAATGCCAACTATTACGGAATTGTCTTTAATACAGTAGATGCCAGCGGTAAATTAAAGCCTCACCACAGAATACGTACTATTCGTGACGTAATTCCATTGAGCTCCACACCTGAGATCGCAGCAATTATAATCTCCGGCTACATGGCTGATGCAGAAGGTGGTGATGGAAATTATGAATACATGCAGTTTCTAGCGACACGGGATATCAATTTTGCTACTACACCGTATTCAGTCGTCGTTACAAGTAACGCAGGTGGTTCAACTCCAACTACTGTTTTTCCAGTAAAAGGATGGGCAACTGGTGCAGATGCAGTGACTGGTGCGGGACTAACCGCTAGAACCTATAAGTTCGACTTAACTTCCGGCACGGCTGCTAAAGGCACCTATTTTTATGTTGGAGGTTCTTCTAAATTGATTAATGGTCCGAATTCAACATCTATTGCTGCTGGTAAATGGATAAAGTCTAAAAACTATTCAACAGCTACTCCTGCAGCGGCGCCTGCTGGTAACGGCGATGGTTTCGGTCTTTACACGAGTGGGCTATTTGCAAACAGTGGAAATGCCTCGGGTTTTGCTGTCTTTGAAGGTACAAACGTTAATGTGAATTCAGCACCTATCGATGTTATATTTATTGGTGATGGAGGTAGTGTATACAATGGTTCAACAGTGGGTTATAGAATTGCTAATAATGATTTCTACGACAAAATTGATCCAATAACTTTACAACCTCAGCCATTTTTTAAAAGCGGTACAAATACGCTGAAATTTAGTTATCAGACGCCTGCAGATCAGGGCTTTTGGAACCTGCTAAGTGGGGTTTATAATGCTGATTTAGGTAAGTGGGTTAAGGCGCGTACACAAACCAATTTGGATCTATCTAAAACATCAGCTCTTTCTGCCATAGAAGGACCTGCTATTAGAGTAACAAGCAACAGTGATGGAGTTGAGATAAGAAGAGACACAATCCCGCCAACTAGACTTAAATAATTGTCATAGATATATTATAACATTATGAAAAGAAGATCATTCATACAAAGCTTAGGGTTCATTGCCGGAAGCGCATTTATATCATTAAACTCAAATGCCTTTGGAAATTTAAATCGTGACAAGACCATCCGTGGTAAAGTAACAGATAAGAATAAAGGAGTAGCCAATGTCATTATCTCAGATGGGTTTTCTGTAGTTAAAACAGATGCTAAAGGTCAGTATACCATAGAAATTAATGAGAAGGCTACCAACTTATTTATGAGTACGCCTTCAGGTTATGAGTTTAAAACGAACGCAAATATTGCCAAACAGTATGAAGTCTTAGGAGCACGTAATGAGTATGATTTCGTGCTAACTAAACTTAAGAAAAACGATACGAAGCACAATTTCATTATCTGGGCCGATCCACAAGTGAGAACTAAAGATGACGTTCGACAAATGATGGAGACTTCGGTGCCTGATACTATTGAAACCATTAAATCATTAGGTCCAAACGCACTGGTTCATGGAATCTGCGTAGGCGATCTTGCCTGGGATTTCCTGGAGTATTTTGAAGATTATAATAAGGCTATCGCGTTGATGGGGATTCCTTTCTTCCAGGCGCTGGGTAACCATGACATGAATTACAGAGAAGGTGGTGATGACACTTCAGACCGTACCTTTAAAGAATTCTTTGGTCCCACTTATTACTCTTTCAACAGAGGTAAAGCACATTATGTAGTGATGGATGATGTGAGGTATCTGGGTGTGGAACGTACGTATGACGGCCACATCAGTGAAGCTCAACTAAATTGGCTAGCCAAGGATTTGGAACACGTACGTAAAGAAGATCTGCTAATCATTAACCTGCATATTCCAGTACACAACTCCATCAAAAACAAAGAGGATCTGTATAAAGTGCTAAATGGTTTCGGTAATGTTCATATCATGTCTGGCCACACGCACTATAACGTAAACAAGATCACTGATACCATCTTTGAACATAACCATGGTGCAGTTTGTGGCGCATGGTGGTCTGGTGAAATCTGTTCAGATGGTACACCAAGAGGATACGGTGTCTATGAAGTAGATGGTAATGACCTGAAGTGGCACTATAAGCCTACAGGCATCTCAAAAGCACATCAGATCAGTCTTACTGTCGATACACTGACGAACCAAAAACGCATGTTAGCAAATGTGTGGAACTGGGATCCAAAATGGAAGATTGAATATGAGCTTGACGGAAAAAACATGGGTGCTTTAGAACAGCAAACCGGCAACGATCCTCAGGCCGTTAAGTTAAACGCAGCCGGAAAGCCGGCTAAGGGTAGGGCTTTTCCAAAACCATCGCAAACAGAGCACCTCTTTATGGCGCATTTCAAGCCTGAAGTGAAACAAGTTAAAGTGATTGCTACTGATCGCTTCGGTAATAAATATACGCAGGAAATTAGCGCATAATACCTGCTAGAAACCAGTGTCTTAGTTTATTTGTATTATTGCAGCATAACTGCAATCTATATGATGAAACTAAGACACTTTTTTTATACGCTATTTTCTACACTCCAATGCGCTCAGTGATGTGCACAAAGAAAGTTGCATGAAGATCTGACCAACTAAGCGTATACCGGAGATACTTTTCTAGTGTTAGTGCAAGATGCTTGGTAAATGTATTTATTCTCTTTATAAGCCTCTTTTCCAAGCTTACGTAAGATCTTGTAATGTGAAACCAGTGCTCCGCTAAAAGTCTTACTCTCTATATAAGGTAAATCAAATTCCAAAGCGGTTTGTTTTACGATCTTACCGATTTCCGGGTAGTGAATGTGACATACTTTCGGAAACAAATGGTGCTCCACCTGTCTGTTTAAGCCCCCGCAAAGAAAGGCAGCGACTTTACTCTCAACCGCAAAATTTGCGGTGGTTCTCATTTGATGCTCGGCCCAGGCTTCTTCAATATTACCTTCTGAATCCGGAACAGGGAAGCTTGTACCTTCAACCACATGGGCAAGTTGGAAAACGAGTCCGAGTACTAAGCCTTGAGCCAACTGCATCACCATGAAGCCTATGATGAACTGCCACCAGGTTACATCCATCACAACCAAAGGAATTACTATAAAAAGAACGTAATAAATGGCTTTGTAAAAAAAGAGCTTAAAATATTCTATCCTTGGATGATCACAAACATGCTCACCAATCTTCTTCTGGAAAAACTTTTTATAATCTTTTCTGAATACCCAGGAAAGCATCGCTAAACTATAAAGGCCAAAGGCATAAAAATGCTGGTAACGCTGAACTTTATTTACCGTTTCTGTTTCTGAAAAGCGAATCAAACCAGGGGCAACATCTATATCTTCATCATGACCTGCAATATTAGTATAGGTATGGTGTACGATATTATGGCAAATGTTCCAGACATACGGACTTGCACCTATCAGGTTAAATACAAAACTAAATACTTCATTCACCTTTTGGTTAGCAGAAAACGATTTATGTATTGCATCATGGCATATGTTGAAGCCTACAAAGGCACCAGTCATTCCCAGAAGGATACTCAAAAGCAGCATTACCGGATTGCTCAGGTTTCCCAATAAAATAGCAAGGTATAAGCCACATAACGTTGTTAAAAAGAATATGGCTTTAAACCACATGGCGCCGTTTGCATACGTTGAAAGCTTGTTTTCGATGAAATATTGATCTACCCGTGAACGAACCGTCGCATAAAAAGCAGATTTATTGACATTCTTGAATTTAAGCTTTTTAGCCATTTGTTTAACTCGTTAAATTTTTTGTGTTTGTGACCCCTACGATAATTAGCTAATGTAATACTTTTAAGATTATTACAGAGGGTGATATATATTATTAAATAGTTACGTAAATAATGCTACACCAGATGTTAGCCACTAATTCATCCATTAAAAATAAAATTCCTATTTTTACGGCCCGCTTATGAAACAAGTAAAAACATCATTTGATTTTGAAAAGCCTTTGGCTGAACTGGTTCAGCAGATTGATAAGGTTAAACAAGTTGCCGATAAAACAAAAGTAGATATGTCTGCTACCCTTGCAGAACTGGAAGAGAAGATCATTGAAACTCAGACCAATCTATACAGCAACTTGTCAGGTTGGCAAAAAGTTCAGATGTCCCGACACCCGGAGCGACCGCAAACATTGGATTATATCAGTATGATCTGCGATGAATTCATAGAGATGCATGGAGATAGAACCGTTGGTGATGATAAAGCAATTATTGGAGGTTTTGCTACCATTGGTGGGGAATCTGTAATGATCATTGGTCATCAAAAAGGTAAAAATACCAAGGAGCGCCAGTTCCGTAATTTTGGAATGGCCAATCCTGAAGGTTATCGTAAAGCTTTACGCCTGATGAGACTAGCGGAAAAGTTTAACAAACCAGTAATATCATTTATTGATACCATGGGTGCTTATCCGGGTCTTGAAGCTGAAGAACGGGGCCAAGGCGAGGCAATTGCCAGGAATTTATTAGAAATGTCTATCCTGAAGGTTCCAATTCTTTGCTTTGTAGTGGGTGAAGGAGCTTCTGGAGGCGCCTTAGGTATTGGAATAGGGGATAAGGTGTATATGCTTGAACATACCTGGTATTCTGTAATCTCTCCCGAGTCTTGTTCGTCCATCTTGTGGAGAAGCTGGGATTATAAAGAACGTGCTGCAGACTGTCTTAAACTTACTTCTGATGACATGTTCAGGAACAAACTTATAGACGGAATCATTAAAGAACCACTTGGCGGAGCGCATCAGGATCCTGAAGCGATGGCTCAAACCGTTAAAGAACAAATTCTAAAGGATCTGACCATTCTAAAGAAAGAAAAGACCGAGAAAATGATCTCCACAAGAATAGATAAATTTTGTGCCATGGGTGTGGTAGTAGAATAACTTCTACCAGCTTAAAGAACATTAAAAAAGCCTTGCAATTACAAATTGCAAGGCTTTTTTAATGGAATTAACTATTCTTATTGAGGGGCATAGAACGCTGAGAAACGTCCTTCCATTGCTGTATATTGACTAAGCAGGCTTTGACTCAACTTCACTTGATTATATTTTGCAGCCGTTCTCGACATTTGATTCAGGAATTGCATTCCCAGTTGTATGTTTTGACCACCGGTAAATTTACCCTTGCTGGCAGAAACATCCGCCAGGTATACCAGTTCTTTCTGAATATACGCCGCACATTTCTCCATCATTTCGTTCGCACGTTTCGTGTCGTTTAAGGCGTACAAATTCTCCGCCATAAAATATTTACCCATCATTGAACGCAGGCCAAAGAATTTGTCTGGCATCACTTCGTAGTATTTAGCAACAGCTTTTTTCGCCTCTGCAGTCTTTCCTTCACTGATCAATCCTGAAATGGTATTGTTGAAGATATTCGTAAAAATAGACACATCATCTGTAGACTGGGTGTCTAAATAGCTTGCGTTTTTAACGTTACCCCATACAAACTTAGTCATGATGTTGTTATACATCACAGGTACATTTAACAATTCAGTCTTTCCTACCAGTCCAGTATCAACCCTCAATGGACGAAGTTGCAATGCCAGTCCTGAGCTGTATAGGTAATTATCTAAGCCATTGTATTGCTCTGATGGTACCGTACTTGCAAAATAAATAGGTCTTTTCCAATTGTTGTGAACCAATATGTCAAACATTGCAAGTGTACCCTTGGTCACATAGTTCTTGTTAAAAGTCCACTCCATTGCAGGAACAACATTCGCAGAATCTTTAGCGTCTACAATCTTGTTTTTAATGACCTCGTCGCGGTTTACAGTTAATTTGAAGTTTTTAGTAGGGATAAAGTTTTCCCTTTTCCCATTTTGCAATGGTACTTTGTCTTCATCACTATCCGAAAGCAGTACATCTAGAACGTTCGATAATTCCACTGAACCAGCGATCTTGTAGTCCTGATAATACATGACATCCCTTACACCCTGAACATATTTCGATTCATTCATTGAAATAGGCAATGGAGCTGATTCGTTCTGAACACGTTTCATTCCATTGATATACCAATCTGTATCAAACAGACTTAAGTTGACCAAACGAATATCTGGCCGGATGTTCTCTACTTCCTGTGCATACCACAATGGGTAGGTATCGTTGTCGCCATAAGTGAATAGAATGGCATTAGGTGCACAGGATTCAAGATAATCTACCGCAATGTCATGTGCGACCATTTTTTCTGACCTGTTATGATCATCCCAGCCTTGCTGAGCCATTATAACTGGCGCAGCGAACAATCCAATGATCGAAGCAAAAATACCAGCATTTAGCGGCGTAACCTTTTTAGAAAGCCACTCTTTGATGGCCAATACGCTTAGACCAATCCATATAGCGAATGCATAAAATGATCCAGCGTAAGCGTAGTCACGCTCTCTGGGCTCCATGGGCTTTTGATTCAGATAAAGTACGATCGCCATACCTGTAAAGAAGAACAACAGGCCAATGATGCCAGCGTCTTTTTGATTTCTTTTGAAATGCCAGATCGCTCCGATAAGTCCTAATATTAACGGAAGATAGAAGAAGCGGTTGTAAGCATTACTCTCCGTGATGGTTGGCGGCAGGTTACTTTGATTTCCTAGGAAAAGTGCATCAATAGGTTTGATACCGCTTAACCATTGGCCTTCATAAGCACTTCCTTGTCCCTGGTCATCATTTTGTCGACCCACAAAGTTCCACATGAAATATCTCATGTACATTTGTCCGGTTTGGTAGCTAAAAAAGACCTTGATATTGTCAAACAAGGTAGGAAAGGCTGTATCATCAAGCCCCAGCATATCTTTATAGTAACCTATATGCCTTGCATCATCGCTATACATCCTTGGGAAAGGAGTGGTTCGGTCGTAAACTTCCTCGCTCTTTTTGCCGGCTACCTCATATTTATCAGCACCCTTCCTGTATATCGTTTTTCCTTCTTTAACATCAACAGGCTCAGAGTTGTAGTTAGGGCCAAAAAGCAAAGGCCTGTCGCCGTACTGCTCTCTGTTTAAATAACTTAGAAAGGCAAACGCATTGTCAGGGTCGCTGTTGTTTAAGTTCGTATCTGCTTTAGCTCTGATAATGATCATTGCAAAAGACGCATAACCAAAAACAATTAATACGGTGGATAGCAACGCGAGGTTAAGGATCTTTTTCTGATGTTTAATGGAATACCTGATTCCCCATACCATTGCGGCAATCGCAAGAATAGCGAAGAACAAAACTCCTGTACCAAAACCAAGTCCCAGGGTATTTACGAAGAAAAGATCGAAATAAGCACCTAACGATACCAGGTACTGTATGATACCATACTGAATGACCGCGAGGATCAGGATGCCGACAGCGGCTGTTTTCAAGATCCCTGAAGAGGTAGGAATCTTTGTTTTTTTGAAATAATATACAAATGCTATTGCTGGGATGGTTAGTAAGTTCAACAAGTGAATACCTATTGATAAACCCATGATATATGCGATGAATAGTAACCATTTATCAGCACGCGGTTCGTTGGCATTTGCTTCCCATTTCAAAATTCCCCAAAATACAATTGCGGTGAAAAGCGATGACAATGCATAAACTTCCGATTCAACAGCCGAAAACCAAAAACTATCTGAGAAGGTATAAGCCAATGCACCAACTACCCCTGCACCCATGATAGATACCAGGTTGCTTTGATTTACAGCTTCATTTTCTTTAACCAAAACTTTCTTAGCTAAAGCAGTGATCGTCCAGAATAAGAACAGGATGGTAGCACCACTTGCAACCGCTGAGCCTACGTTCATGAAATAAGCTATTTTCGTTAGGTCGCCGAAAGCAAAGAGCGAGAAAAAACGCTGGATCATTAAAAACAATGGAGCTCCCGGCTGATGTACAACCTGCATTTTTAACGCAGCGGCGATAAATTCACCGCAGTCCCAGAAGCTTACTGATGGTTCTAATGTTAAAATATAGGTAAGTGTAGCAATGGCAAAACATAGCCAGCCGGTAATGTTATTGATTTTAGAATAGTTCATTGATTATAAATGTAGTTCTGATTATGAGTACGCTTAATTGCTGCCGAAAATAAAGAATAAGATTGATATATGTCTATATATAGTTTGTTTTAACATTTGTCACAATGTGTGTTAATGAGGGATTAAAGAGGTATTGAACCGGGGTTGATTCGGCTTAGGACGAACCAACCCCTACTCAACCCCTACTGAACCCCGACTGAACCCCGACTCAACCTCATTTGTAAATCAGTCAGTTAAGCCATTGAATAATTGTTTGTCAAAAATAATTAACTTTTTTTCGTCTGTGGTATTGCAGAAGTGAAAAATCTGCGTATTTTTGCATTCCATTTAAAAGCAAGTCTTTTGTGGAAGATTGCCCGATAGTATAAAGGTAGTACAACGGTTTTTGGTACCGTTTGTCTAGGTTCGAATCCTGGTCGGGCAACCAAACATTATTCGGATTGTGATCAACACACAATCCGATTTTTTTAACCACTATTGATCCTGTTCAATAATGCCACTGCAGTTCAACCCCGTTAAACTCTTTGCCGGAACCGGTACAAGAGAATTAGCACTTAAGATTGCCGAGAACTACGGTAAGCCTTTAGGAGACGTTACCTTAAATAAGTTTAGCGACGGTGAGTTTCAGCCATCATATAATGAAACAGTTCGAGGCTGTGATACATTCATTATTCAGTCTACCTACCAACCTTCAGATAATTTAATGGAATTGTTATTAATGATCGATGCAGCAAAAAGGGCATCAGCGCATTACATAACAGCAGTTGTTCCGTATTACGGGTTAGCCAGACAAGATAGGAAAGATAAGCCGCGCGTTGCAATTGGTGCCAAACTCGTCGCAAATTTGTTAAAAACGGCCGGTATCCACAGGATCATGACGATGGATTTACATGCTGCACAAATTCAAGGGTTCTTCGATATTCCTGTTGATCACCTGGATGGTTCAGTAATTTTTGTGCCTTATATCAAAAGCCTTAAATTAGAAAACTTAACCATCGCTTCTCCGGATATGGGCGGTTCTTACCGGGCACGTACTTTCGCCAAGTTCTTCAATGCAGAGGTGGTGATTTGTGATAAACGTCGTAAAAGAGCCAACGAAATTGAGTCAATGTCCATCATTGGTGACGTAACGGATATGGATATTGTGTTGATCGATGACATCTGTGATACGGCAGGTACGCTTGCTAAGGCAGCAGCGTTGATCATGGAGAAAGGCGCCAGAAGTGTAAGAGCAGTTTGTACGCATCCTGTGCTTTCAGGTAAGGCTTATGAAACTGTCGAAAACTCGATGCTGACAGAATTGATCGTAACAGATACGATCCCTTTGAAGAAACAGAGTGATAAGATAAGAGTATTGAGTACGGCACCTTTGTTTGCTAAAGCAATTGCAAATGTTAATGAACATGGTTCTATAAGTGGACTATTTGAAGTAGAATATCAGTAAATATTATATATCCGGAGTTTTGCTCCACAACAATTAAAAAAAATGAAAATAATCGCAATTAGCGGTTCTCCAAGAGAGAACGTAGGGAAACGCGATGCTAAAGAGCTTCGCTATGAAGGCAAAGTTCCTGCAGTATTGTATGGTGGTAAAGATCAGGCACACTTTTCAGTAGTTTCTACTGATTTGAAAGATGCTATTTATACACCAGAAGCAAACTTTGTTGAAATCACTTTAGGTACTGAAAAGACCAAAGCAATCATCAAAGAATTACAATTTCACCCACTAACAGACTTATTATTACACGTTGATTTTCTTCAATTGTTTGATGATAAAGAAATCACAATGGAAATTCCTATCAAATTGAGCGGTACTTCTCCAGGTGTTAAAATGGGTGGTAAACTAGTTCAGAAATTACGTAAACTTCGTGTTAAAGCATTACCGAAAGATATGCCTCAAACTGTTGAAGTAAGCATTTCTAAAATGGAAGTTGGTAGTTTGTTCCGCGTGCGTGACCTGTCTGCAGGTAACTATGTTGTAACAAATACTCCTGAAGATACTATCGTATCTGTAGGTATGTCCAGAGCTTTAAAACAAGCAGAACAAGCTGGTGGAAAGAAATAATTTTCATTAAATGTTTTCAGGAAGGCGCTGTAGATTCAATTCTGCAGCGCCTTCTTTGCGTTTAGTATACACTTAATGCCCAATCTCTAAAAACTATTATATTTGCTGCATCATGAAATATCTAATCGTAGGCTTAGGAAACATCGGACCTGAATACTCATTTACCAGGCATAACATCGGTTTTCTGATCGCTGATCAATTGGTCAAAGATCTTGGCGGTAGCTTTGCAAACCTACGGCTGGCTTACTATGCTGAAATTTCTTTCAAAGGCAAAAAACTCTACGTAATTAAGCCTACGACCTTCATGAACTTGAGTGGTAAGGCGGTTAATTACTGGATGCAGCAACTCAACGTGCCCATTGAAAATGTGTTGGTCATTGTTGATGACCTCGCCTTACCTCTGGGTAAACTCAGATTAAAACTTCAGGGAAGTAGCGCAGGGCACAATGGTTTGAAGAGCATTGAAGGCCTTTGTGGGGGACAAGGCTATCCAAGATTGCGGTTCGGTATTAGCGACAATTTTGCCCAGGGAAGGCAGGCCGACTACGTTCTTTCTACATTTGATAAAGAAGAATTGCCGGAGTTACCTGCATTGATCGATAAAAGCACCGAACTCATTAAAAGCTTTGTTACGGTTGGCCCAGCCAAAACAATGACTGCCTTTAATCAGTAATCTCTTAGATCACCTTAGGTATGGTATATAGGGTCAGCTTTTTATACAGCGTGTCCAGTTTAAAAGGTTTTCCCAGCACGTCATTTGCACCAGCATCTATAGCAGTCTTATTATCGTTATCCATTACTGCTGCAGAAAAGGTGATGATTGGAATATTTTCTTTCCCTGGAGCATAGCCTTCCCGGATGTGTTTAATAGCATCCAGACCACTCATCACAGGCATATAGGTGTCCATCAGGATGATATCGTAATCTTGTTCTCTCAGCTTGTCTATCGCATCTTGACCATTTTCAACTACATCAGCCTTGATCTCCCAGTCTTTGAGGATTTTGATGATCAGAAACTTGTTGACTGGATTGTCTTCTGCCACTAAAACCCGTAAATGTGGTAATGGTTCAAACTTTTCTGGAGTCTTAATTGCTTCAGGTTCTACATCTTTGATAACCTGATACCAGTTTTCAAACTGGAACGTACTTCCTTTACCCAGTTCGCTTTGAACCTCAAGCGTGCCCCCTTTCAGTTTAGTTAAATTCTTCACGATGGATAGTCCTAAGCCGGTTCCTCCAAAATTAATTGTTGTCTTATCATCAGCTTGTTCAAAGGTTTCGAAGATCTTTTCTGTATTCTCCTTTGCTATGCCGATGCCGGTATCGATCACCGTAAATCTCACTCTAACGTTATTACCCTTTAAACTGACCACTCCAACTTTCAAAGTAACACTACCGACTGAGGTAAATTTGATGGCATTCCCAATGAGGTTCATTAAGATTTGATTTAACCGCAGCGAATCTGCGAGGATATGCCTGGGTAAAGTGGGGTCAAGCTCCGTAATCAAGTCCAGCTTTTTCTCTTTTGCTCTCAGGCTAAGTAGGTTTACCACTGCATTACACAGTTTTGGAAGATCAATTTCTGTTCTGGTGATCTTAAACTTGCCTGACTCGATCTTGGAGAGGTCAAGAATATCATTAATTACCCCCAATAGAGAATTAGAAGAGATCTCTAAAAGATTAATCATTTCTTTCTGATCGGCTGATAAGTCAGTTTTTCCTAACAATTGGGCAAGGCCTATAATTCCATTTATCGGGGTCCGTAGCTCATGGCTCATATTAGCCAGAAAGTTTTCTTTGATCCTCTTCCCTTGCTCTGCAAGTTCTTTCGCAACAATCAGCTCCTTCTGGTAAGCCTCCAGCTCTCTGTTTTTCTTTTTAACCTCCCGTTGGCTTCTGACAATTTGAATGAATGAATCCACTTTTGCAGAAGTCACAAAGGGGTCCAAAGGCTTATATAGATAATCAACAGCACCAGAATTAAGGCCTCTTACTGCATATTTAGTTTCTTTTGAAATGGCTGTTACAAAAATGATCAGTATATCTTTAGTTCTGGGATTACTTTTAAGGATCTCAACCAGCTCAAATCCATCCATTTCAGGCATTTGCACATCCACGAGTGCAATCGCAATGTCCATCTCCCAGGAAATTCTTAATGCTTCATTGGGATTGGTAGTGCTTACAATGTTTATGTCGTCTCTTTGCAGCAAGGCTTCCAGGGCGATGATGTTTTCCGGACGGTCATCAACAATAAGAATATTTATTTTTTCCATGTATAGGCTTTCTGTTATCGGTTTACGCTATTTTTTGATAAATATTATTCTTTTTATCGACGACTTTAAAACGACCTATTTCACTGCTTCGTAAGGTTTCTTTGGATCCAAGACAAAGGAACCCGAAATTAGCTAAACTGTTGTAAAATAGTTCTATTACTTTCATTTGAAGCTCCTGGTTAAAGTAGATGAGCACGTTCCTGCAGGAGATCACGTGAAACTCATTAAAAACCCCATCTGTAGCCAGGTTATGAACGGAAAACAGTACGTTCTTCTTTAAAGAGTGGTTGATGCTAGTTGCATCATATTTAGCAGTATAAAAGTCGGACAGGGTATGCAACGTTCCTGTGCTTTGAAAGTTTTCAGAGTATTGCTTCATTTTCTGAAGATCATATATGCCTAAACGAGCATGTTCTAGAACATCGTTATTGATATCTGTACCATAAAAGAAAGTACGATCATACAGGTTTGCTTCCGAGAACACAATAGCGAAGGAGTACAGTTCTTCGCCGGTTGAGCAACCTGCATTCCATACTTTAAGGCGTTGATAAGAGCCTAAATAAGGAATCACATTTTCCGACAGCGACCTATAAAACAATGGGTCCCTAAACATTTCTGTCACATTCACTGTGATTTCTATTAAAAAGGACTCGAAATAGTGTTGGTCATTTGTGAGCAAAGTACGTAGATCAAAAAGGCTTAGCTTTTGCAGGTGCATAATTCTGGTGACACGCCTTTTCAACGATGCCGCAGCATAATCTCCAAAGTCGAATTGCTGGGTGTTCCTTATGAGGTCAATTAAGCTATCAAGCTCCTCAAAGGTGATCTCCTGGTTTATACTCTGCATATTAACTCAGCCATACCCTAAGCATTGACAATAATTTATCAATATCAACAGGTTTGGAGATATAGTCGTTTGCACCTGCTTCAATACATTTTTCCCTGTCACTTTTCATTGCTTTAGCAGTGAGGGCGATGATAGGCAGTTTTGCATACCGTTTGTCCTTTCTAATCTCTTTCATAGCTTCGTAGCCATCCATTTCCGGCATCATGATGTCCATCAAAACCAGGTCGATCTGATCATTTTCCTGCAGCCGGTTAATGGCTTCACGGCCGTTGTTTGCGATAATGATATTCATATCATAAATCTGCAACGCACTTGACAACGCAAAGATATTGCGCATGTCGTCATCTGTAATCAATACCGTTTTACTGAGCAATGCTTTTTCAATAGTAGAGGCCCCCTTATCTACTGTGTCGCTTCGAACGGTAAGGGCTTTCCTGTTGCCCTGTTTCAGCTTATTCATAAACAGGCTTACTTCATCAATTAGCCTGTCGTTTGATTTGTTGCTTTTGAGCACCATCGCTTCCGTATGTTTAAGGATCTTGTCCATCTTATCCTGGGCCAATTCCATAGCGGTATTGATGATTACAGGTACATGTGCATGTTCTGGTAATGCTTTTATCTGATCAAGAAGATCAAAACCCGAAATGTCCGGAAGCTTAAGATCCAAAATTATGCAATCAAATTGTTGTTCTCCAAGTAGCTTTAAAGCTTCTTCACCGGTGTATGCCTGTTTCACTTCTACCCCTTTGCTTTCCAGCTGTTCAGTCAGAATTTTGCTTTGAAGTTCTTGATCTTCAATCACCAAAACCTTTCTCAAATTGTATTTGAGATGCGCAGAACTTAGCAGATTAAATGCGTCTTCCAAAGCCTCCTTTTCTACAGGCTTACTTAGAAAACCAATGGCCCCTTCATTTTTCGCCTTATCTCCCCTTTCATTTCCGGCAGACATCATATGCACAGGGATATGTTTGGTCCGCGGATCCGCCTTAAGTCGTTTTAAAATTTGCCAGCCATCCATTACCGGAAGCATGATGTCCAGCACTATCGCGTCAGGCAATTCTGATATCGCCATCTCTAAACCTGTGTCACCACGAGTTGCGATTATTGGGGAGAAACCCTTCTCCAGCGCATAGTCTGAAAGCAGTTCCGCAAAAACAGGGTCGTCTTCAACAATCAGCAATGTTTGTGTGGTAGAAGCGCTATGCTCTTTGACAGTAGGGTTCGTTAGAGAAGGAGGAATGGGTGAGACAATGGGAATGGTTCTTGAAGGCTTCTCTGACACCTCAACTTTAAGGTCAGCGTTTCGCTCTTGAAGGTACAGTGTAAAAGTACTTCCAGCGTTAGGTTCACTTTGAATCTGTATTTCCCCTCCCAGCATATAAGCCAGTTCCTTACTAATCGAAAGTCCTAGTCCGGTACCTCCATATTTCCTGCTCGTTGATCCGTCTGCCTGTTGAAAAGCTTCAAAAATTAGCTTTTGCTTCTCCAGTGGGATGCCGATTCCAGAATCCTTGACCTGAAAGCTAATAATACTGCCTTCGGCAGTATTCAATTGATCAGAGAAATAGGTTGTTCCTGGTTCCGCTACCGCTATCTTCAGACTAATTTCTCCCTGTTCCGGGGTGAACTTAAAGGCATTAGACAATAAGTTTTTGATAATCTGCTCCACCCGTGCCTGGTCGGAAATAATTACTTGAGGAAGTTTGTCAGACAACTCAGTTGTAAATTTAATTTTCTTGTTCCC
This sequence comes from Pedobacter sp., assembly GCF_037719805.1. Classification (GTDB taxonomy): domain Bacteria; phylum Bacteroidota; class Bacteroidia; order Sphingobacteriales; family Sphingobacteriaceae; genus Pedobacter. The sequence continues at coordinate 1,047,068 of NZ_JBBJLZ010000001.1, forward strand.
TGCCACTTCCGTAAACAACGACTCGAGATTGTGTTGCATCTCTCCAGGATTGATCGGCTCGATGGTAAGGTCTACCTTTCCTGATTCGATCTTTGAAAGGTCAAGGATATCGTTAATTAAGGTAAGGAGATCGTTTCCGGCGTTATGAATCACCCCTGCGTATTTAATCTGATCTTCGGTTAGGTTCTCAGGCCTGTTTTCTTTCAAAATTCTTGCGAGGATCAATATGCTGTTGAGTGGTGTTCTCAGCTCATGACTCATGTTTGCCAGGAACTCAGATTTATACCGGCTGGACATCTCCAGTTCTTTTGCCTTGAGGACCATATCCTCTTTGGATTGGTTTACGATAACGTTTCGCTCTTCGAGTTGATTTGCCTTTTCCTCCAGTTCGGCGTTCATTTGTTTCAACTCTTCTTGTTGAACTCTCAGTTCTTCTTCCGAGGCCTGGAGCTGTTCAGACTTGAATAGCAACTCTTCATTTGTAGTTCGCAACTCCTCCTGCTGACTTTCCAACTCCTCTGACTGCTGTTGGGTCTGCTCAAATAAATCCCTGAGTTTAACTCTTGTGATGGCGCTGTTAATTGCCACACCGATGTTCTTAGCGACAGTTGTTAAAAAGAGTGTGGTCGCCTCATCCGGTGCATTTAATAATCCGAGTTCGATAACCGCAATTGTTTTTTTCTCGAAGATCACAGGTAAAAGAAATAGGGATGATGGATTGGTATTTCCTAAGCCGGAGTTGACCTTAATGTAATCTTCAGGAAGATCGTTGATCAACCTGGGACTCTTTTCCAATGCTGTTTGTCCGACCAGACCCTCGCCCGGTTTGTAGCTAATTAAAACGTTTTTGTTTCTTTGATATGCATAGCCTGCGACAAGGTTGAAGGTGTGTTTCGATGAAAGTTGATATAGCGCACCTACAGGCGCGTTGATGTACCGGCAGATTTCGGTGATGATATGGCTACCGAGCTGTTCGATCTCCTGCTCTCCGCTCATCACTTCGTTCAGCTGGGTAGCGCCGGAAAGCAACCAGTTTCTTTGCTCATTATCCGCTGAAATCTCGGCCAGTTGAATGTTGGATTCTCTGATCAGCGTTTCGGTGATCTTTTGTTGATCAAAGGTCTTCTTGATGTAAGAGAATAGGAATAATATCAAACAAAAGATAATAACAGAACTGGCCCATATTATCCAGGTGCTTTGAATACTGCTCTTAATCGTATTTGACTTTCTGATTTTTAAAAGTCTCAATTCATCACGGGTAATCCGTTCTGTTACTCCCAGAATTAACATTTTGATTCGTTGTCCGTTGCCGCTCAGTACCACTTTAAGGGCATTTTCCCTCCCTCCCAATGAATTGAAGTGGAGTACCTTTTGCATGTCTTCTATTTTTTGCTTCGCATACAGTTCCAGTGTGTCGATCCTTAAAGATTGCCTGGGATTATCCTGGACAAGGATTCCGAGCTCACCAATGGTTGGTGCAATTTTACCAACGTTCAAGGTATATGGGTCTAGAAAATCATTTTGCTGCGTCAATACAAAGCCTCTGAGCGATGCTTCAGAGTTAAGGATCTGCGACTCAATCTTCTGCGTCATGTTAAGGACTTCGTGAGTATGACTTTGCCATCTGGCATCCTGGCTTAGTGACTCTACACTAGTATAAGACGTAAGCGCAGAAATAAGAACAAAAAATAATGAAAAGCCGAAGCCGGCCATTACCTGTTGCTTAAAGGAAAGTTTGAGCATAGAATCCTGCAGATAGATGATGTGTTTGAAAAGGTATACAATAATAATAAATATTCCATTAGGGAATTATCTAATCTGTAGTCTATTTGTTTGAAGTGGTGACAGTGGCTGTGAAATTCCTGCCTTTTTTTTAGATTCGCAGGATGATAGTCTACGGCATTCCGAATTGTAATACAGTAAAAAAAGCCATTACCTGGTTAACACATCATGGTATTTCATTTGTATTTCACGATTTTAAAAAGAAGGGCATTAGTGCGGAGAAACTGAATCAATGGTGCGACTATTTCGGATGGGAAACGGTTCTAAATAAAAAGGGAACCACCTGGAAAAAATTACCCCTTGAAGAGCAGGAAGCTGTGGTAGATCAGGCATCGGCAGTTCAGATCATGCTTGCCAATACCAGTGCCATTAAAAGGCCGGTTATTGAAGTTGAAAACGCTCCAGTTCTGATCAGTTTTAATGAGGACAATTATCTCAAAGTCTTGTAAGCAAAAAAAGCGTTCCTGTTAATTTTTGTTAAAATCACCGCAATCAGTAATCGCCAGGCCTATATTTGGTAAATGTGGCGATTATCTCTTTTTCTGCTTATCCTTTTATCCCCCTTAAAAAACATAGCGCAGGAGACTATTTCCGGTCATGTATACGATTACGAGAAGAAGACGGCTCCATTGGAAGGCGTGGTGGTAAAAAACCTAAAAACCGGAAAAAAGCTTCAGACACCTGCTTCAGGGCGATTTACCATTGCCGCCGCAAAGGGTGATCTGCTTGAGTTCTCAAAATTTGGCTACCATAGCGACACCTTGTTTCTGACAAACCTGGCAGACAGACGCATCTATTTACCGGTAAGGGCGAATGAATTGAACGAAGTGAACATCCTGGGTGCAAAAGTTAATTCTGCGGTATACTACAAAGATCCGGAGGCCAAAGAGTTTAAAAGATTCGAGACCGACGACCTCAGGGGAAAGAAGAATAACGACAGGGCAGGGGGACTGAAGTTTAATTTAGGGTATGGAAAGTACCGCAGTCAGCTGAATAAGCGGAAGCAGCTTGAAGAAAAGGAGGGATACGAAGAAGAGATAAATTCAAACTTCAATGAGCGAATCATCTCAAGCTTGATCAAATTGCAGGGCGAGGAGTTGAAAACGTTCATCTACCTGTACAAGCCTGCTGCTTTATTAGTATCGGCAGAACGGCCTTTTAATTATAACGGTTATATCGTAAAGGCGTATAATACCTGGTTAAAGTTAAAGCCCGAAGAACGGAAAATGCCTCCTATGCCCAAGTTGTAGCTGTATTTTCCTCCATTGTTTCTATTATTGGCGTTACATTTGTCTGGAGGCCTATTGTTTTTATACATTTGCCTCAAATTCTCCATAGACTATGAACATCTTTCAAAAATCAACCTTATTTTCGCTCTTTTTTGCGGCATTAGGGGGTTCTGTATTCTCACAAAGTAGCACACCTGTTTCTAACTACGATCCACATGAGGCTTTTGGTCCGTTATTTTATACCCAAAACGGCAACGAGTTTCGCTCGGCAAGTGGGTATCCGGGTCCAAAATACTGGCAAAATAAAGTCGACTATAACATTACTGCAAGTTTAAATGATGTGACCAATACCATAACTGGATCGGTCACAATCACCTATAAAAATAACAGTTCCGATAAGTTGCCTTATCTCTGGCTTCAACTGGATCAAAACTTATTTGCTACAGGTTCGAGAGGTAATGCGTTGATCGCCGGAAACAGCCGTTATGGCAATAGAGGAGAAAAATTGGAAGGTGGGTATAAGATTGACGGTTTAGAGGTATCTCAAAAAGCAAAACCAGTAAAATTTAGTTCACTGATCGAAGATACCAGGATGCAGATTCGTTTGGAGCAAGCACTGGCACCAGGAGAGGTGGCTGTACTTAAGATGAACTTTTCGTTTGTGATCCCGATCAATGGATCTGATCGTATGGGGCACCTTACTACAAAAAATGGTGAGATTTTCACGATTGCGCAATGGTTTCCAAGGATGGCCGTCTATGACGACGTATTGGGATGGAATACTTTGCCTTACTGGGGCGCAGGAGAATTTTACTGCGAATACGGTGATGTGGACTTTGCGATAACAGCACCTGCCAATCACATTGTAATGGGTTCAGGAGAACTATTAAATCCTCAGGAAGTATTTACTGCAGAACAATTGAAACGCTGGAATGCAGCAAAGAACAGTGATCAAACGGTTGCAATCAGATCAGAAGCAGAGGTATTGAATCCGGCTTCGCGACCTGCAAAAGATAAATTGACCTGGAAGTTCAGAATCAAGAATACAAGAGACGTTGCATGGGCATCGTCAAAGGCCTTTGTGCTGGATGCTGCAAGGATTAATCTCCCAAGTGGTAAAAAATCTTTAGCTGTTTCTGCACAACCTATAGAAAGCAATGGAAAAGACAGCTACGGAAGAGGAGTAGAATATGTAAAAACAACTATTGAACATTATTCCACAAAGTGGTTTGAATACCCGTACCCGATGGCAGTAAATATTGCGAGCAATGTAGGAGGAATGGAATATCCCGGCATTGTGTTTTGTGGCTGGAAAGCAAAGAATGCCAGTGCATGGGGTGTGATCGATCATGAGTTCGGACATACCTGGTTTCCTATGATCGTTGGAAGTAACGAACGTAAATACGGTTGGATGGATGAAGGTTTCAATACATTCATCAACGGCATCTCTGCTCAATCATTCAACAACGGAGAATACAATGAAGGAAAGACAGACATGCGTCGGGCTGCTCAAAATTATTCAAGGCCTGAATCGGAATACATCATGTTAAGTCCGGATGCCATGAGAGAAGCTAATATCGGTCGTAACTTGTACAGTAAGCCTGGACAAGGATTAGATATTTTAAGAAACCAGGTTCTTGGTGCCGATCGTTTCGATTACGCATTCAGGAAATATATTGAGGAGTGGTCTTTCAAACATCCTACGCCATTTGATTTCTTCAGGTCGATGGAAAATGGTGCAGGGGAAGATTTGTCATGGTTCTGGAAGGGCTGGTTCTTAGAAAACTGGAAAATGGATCAGGCGATTACGTCGGTAACGCCTAGCAAAGGGCAAAATGCCACTCCAGGATATGATATTGAGGTGGCTAACTTAGAGAAGATGCCTATGCCGATTATTTTAGAGGTCAAGACTAAAAGTGGCAAAACGGATATCTTGAAATTAGGTGTTGACGTTTGGATGAGAAATAAGAGTTGGGTAATTAAGTATCCAACCGCCGAAGAAGTTATTTCGGTACGGTTGGATCCTGATAAAGTAATGCCTGATGTTAATCCGGCAAACGATAATTGGCCGGCGCGATAGTTTACTTAAAGAAACTATTTTTAAGTTTTTCTGCGTCGAGTACAGGGGCTGGTTTATCAAGACGGATAGACCAGCCTTTTGTTTTTAACAAAGGAATTTCGACTTTAGCTACGGAGAGGTCTTTTCCTTTTAGTTGTTCGTGGTAAATCAGGGGAGCTAAGGGTTCCACATTGGCCTTGGTATTAAATAATACCTCTAATCTAAATTTTGGCCATAGTTGTATGTCACTCATGTTTGCAGAATAGATTTTTATACTGCTGTGCGGTTTGATCATGCCTGCATATTCTCCATTAAAGGTTCCGTTTTTCTCAGTAGTAAGACTTGCCAATAACTGGAAAGAACTTTCGTTTACCAGGTGGAAGTGGGCGACAGAAGCGATATGCTGATCGCTGATCAAGCCGAGGGAAATGCCCTCTGCTACGAAGACTTCAGGGATAGCTTGAGAAAGCGTGCTGGAAGCCAGCGGTCCATTTTCGGGTATTTCACCATGTATAAGGGTAACTTTAGATGCCATAACTGGTATCTCAAAATCATTTGCGTCTGTAACGCCAATCATATCTTTATCGATGATCCGGGTGATATATCCTTCCAGATTTTCATCTACAAAACGAACAAAGTCTCCAATTTTTAGGTGCATAGGATTTGTATTAGAATACAAATTTAGGCAAATGACTTAACATGTGGAGTTGAATTGGTGCTGTGTGCGGCTATACTTGCGAGTAGAAGCAATATGGAGTCCTTTGTACGTAACTAGAAAGGATGGCGCATTTACATGGGAGTTAATAAAGAGTTGACAGGCGCAACCTCCCTATGAAGTCCCTGTTACCTCCCTGTCATGTCCCTGTTAAGTCCCTGTCATTTACGACCATAACGTTAACTATTCACGATTTTAGGAGCTCGTAATTATTTGGAATTAAACCTAAAGTTAAACATAATATGTTAGTATCCGAGCGTCATTGCGGCGTAGGCCGCAACCTCGGGCTAGTTGGCATCGCTACGCCGAGGTCCTGAAATAAATTCAGGAAGACGGGGGTATAAGCTGTCATTGCCGCTTCAATGGGTTTGCCCAAACAATAAAATCTCAAGAAGCGCAATGCTTTAAACATTACCCCTCGAATATAAACAGAAACCAGTATTTTTACAGCATGGATGCAGAAGAGCAGAAGAACAACCCTTTACATGGCAAAACCCTGGAATTCATTCTAAAGCAATTGGTATGGCATTATGGCTGGGAAGAGATGGGCACTTATGTTAAAATAGAATGCTTTAACAACAATCCTTCTATGAATTCAAGCCTCAAATTTTTACGAAAGACCGATTGGGCGAGGAAAAAAGTAGAGAAACTTTACCTCGATACTTTTCAGTAACATATAATTAATAAATCTTAGTTAACACCTTGATTCATAAAATGTATTGTCTTACCTTTGCAGTCCCTTATTGAGGGGTAAAGTTTTTAAACATTAATAGAAAAACAAAAAAGAACAATGCCAACCATTCAGCAATTAGTTAGAAAAGGTAGAGTAGCACTGGAGTTCAAGAGTAAGTCTCCGGCGTTGGACAGTTGTCCACAGCGAAGAGGTGTATGTACACGTGTATATACTACTACCCCTAAAAAACCAAACTCAGCAATGCGTAAAGTTGCCCGTGTACGTTTAACCAATGGAAAAGAGGTGAATGCCTACATCCCTGGTGAAGGTCACAATCTACAGGAGCACTCGATCGTATTGATCCGTGGTGGTCGTGTTAAAGATTTACCAGGTGTACGTTATCACATCATCCGTGGAGCATTAGATACTTCAGGTGTTGCTGGTCGTAACCAACGTCGTTCAAAATACGGCACAAAACGTCCTAAGCCGGGACAAGTAGCTGCGGCTCCAGCAAAAGGTGGTAAAAAGAAATAATTAGGAGGAAAGAAAAATGAGAAAGTCAAAACCAAAAAAGAGAATTATCCTTCCTGATCCTAAGTTTAACGATGTTCAGGTAACAAGATTTGTAAACAATATGATGTACGATGGAAAGAAATCCATTGCATATGATATTTTTTATGATGCAGTAGAATTAGCTGAGAAAAAAGCTGGTGAAAACGGCTTAGAAATATTTAAACGTGCTTTAGTAAACATCAGTCCAGCTGTAGAGGTTAAATCTCGTAGAGTTGGTGGTGCAAACTTCCAGGTACCTACAGAAGTAAGACCAGACCGTAAGATTGCTTTAGGCATGAAATGGTTGATCAATTATGCTCGTAAACGTGGTGAAAAAACTATGAAAGAGAAATTGGCAGGTGAAATTATTTCAGCAGCTAAAGGTGAAGGCGCAGCAGTTAAGAAAAAAGAAGATACGCATAAAATGGCTGAGGCTAACAAAGCGTTCTCTCATTTCCGTTTCTAATAATTGAAAATATATAATGTCAAGAGATTTAAGATTTACTAGAAATATTGGGATTGCAGCTCACATTGATGCGGGTAAAACCACAACAACGGAGCGTATTCTTTATTATGCTGGTGTTAGTCACAAAATTGGTGAAGTGCACGAAGGTGCTGCAACAATGGACTGGATGGCACAAGAGCAGGAGCGTGGTATTACCATTACTTCTGCTGCTACAACAGTAGGATGGAAATACAGAGATCAGGATTATCACATCAATATAATTGATACACCGGGTCACGTGGATTTTACCGTAGAGGTAAACCGCTCGCTACGTGTATTGGATGGTTTGGTGTTTTTGTTTTCAGCAGTTGATGGTGTAGAGCCACAATCTGAAACCAACTGGCGTTTAGCTAACAACTACAATGTTGCCCGTATCGGTTTTGTTAATAAAATGGACCGTTCAGGAGCAGATTTCCTGAAAGTTGTTGCACAGGTAAAAAGTATGTTAGGTAGTAATGCAGTTCCATTACAATTGCCTATCGGTGCTGAAGATAGCTTTACAGGTGTTGTTGATCTAATCAATAACCGTGGTATTGTTTGGAATGAGCATGATAAAGGGATGACCTTTACTGAAGTGCCAATTCCAGAAGATATGATTGATGAGGTTGCAGAGTGGAGAGAGAAGTTATTGGAATCTGTTGCAGATTACGATGAGTCTTTGATGGAGAAATTCTTCGAAGATCCAAACTCCATCACTGAGCGTGAGATCTTAGATGCATTACGTGCAGCTGTATTGGATGCTAAAATTGTACCAATGGTTTGTGGTTCATCTTTCAAAAATAAAGGTGTACAAACTATGCTTGACTATGTGATGGAATTATTGCCATCACCAATGGATTCTCCAGGTATCGTTGGAACACATCCTGATACTGGCGAAGAAGTTTTGCGTAAACCAGATGAAAAAGAGCCTTTTGCAGCTTTAGCATTTAAAATTGCAACAGATCCTTTCGTTGGTCGTCTATGTTTCATCCGTGTATATTCAGGTAACCTGGAAGCAGGTTCTTATATCTACAATGCACGTTCTGAAAATAAAGAACGTATTTCCCGTATCTTCCAGATGCATGCGAATAAGCAAAACCCTATTCCTAATGTAGGAGCAGGTGATATTGCCGCTGTTGTTGGTTTTAAAGATATCAAAACAGGAGATACGCTTTGTGAAGAGAAAAACCCAATCATATTGGAGTCTATGAACTTCCCTGAGCCAGTTATCGGTTTAGCTATTGAGCCTAAAACTCAAGCTGACATTGACAAATTGGGTATGGGATTGTCTAAACTTGCAGAAGAAGATCCTACATTTAGAGTTCAAACTGACGAGGAAACTGGTCAGACTGTAATCTCTGGTATGGGTGAGCTTCACCTGGACATCCTGATTGACCGTCTTAAACGTGAGTTTAAAGTAGAGGTTAACCAGGGAGCACCACAAGTTGCTTACAAAGAGGCGATCTTCGGTACAACTCAACACCGTGAGACTTACAAAAAACAATCAGGTGGTCGTGGTAAGTTCGCGGACATTCAGGTTGTGATTTCACCAATTGACGCAGACTTCGAAAAAGGTGGTTTACAATTTGTCAATGAAATCTCTGGTGGTTCAATTCCACGTGAGTTTATCCCTTCAGTAGAAAAAGGATTTGCAGCAGCAATGGCAAACGGAGTATTGGCAGGTTATCCACTACCAGACATGAAAGTTCGTTTAATTGATGGTTCATTCCACGCAGTCGATTCAGATGCTTTGTCATTTGAACTTGCAGCTAGAATGGCTTACCGTGAAGCATTGCCTAAATGTAAACCTACGTTGATGGAGCCAATCATGAAAATCGAAATCCTGACCCCAGAAGAAAACATGGGTGATGTTATCGGTGATATGAACCGTCGTCGTGGTCAACTTCTAGGTATGGATACACGTGCGGGATCACAAGTAATTAAAGCGACTGTGCCTTTGTCTGAAATGTTTGGTTATGTAACTCAGTTACGTACAATTACATCAGGACGTGCAACTTCAACAATGGAATTTGACCATTACGAGGCTGCTCCTAAAAACGTACAGGATGAAGTAATTGCGAAATCAAAAGGTAGAGTTAAATCTATAGATTAGTACAAATAACTTAGCGGGTAGTTATTAATAGCTCTAACTACCTGCTTCATTTAAACATATATCATGAGCCAAAGAATCAGAATCAAATTGAAATCTTACGATTACAACTTGGTAGACAAGTCTGCTGAGAAGATCGTTAAGACAGTTAAACCTACGGGTGCAGTAGTAAGCGGACCGATTCCCTTGCCTACAGAAAAGAAAATCTTCACTGTTTTGCGTTCACCACACGTGAACAAAAAAGCGCGTGAGCAGTTTCAATTGTGTGCATACAAACGTTTGTTAGATATTTATAGCTCTAACTCTAAAACAGTTGATGCATTGATGAAACTTGAATTACCAAGTGGTGTTGAAGTAGAAATCAAAGTATAACTTTAGGGTTTACGACGAAAAAGGCCTTCCAGAAGTAATTCTGAAAGGCCTTTTTATTTATCCGGTAGTGGCTTTCCTAGCCTCTGCTTTTGAGCTCGTCAATTTTATTGCGCTCATCCTGAAGTTCTCTTGCTAATTTTTTCTCCTTATCGTTCGACTTCACTTTATAAGCCTGAAACTCCTGAGAAATCTCCTCATATAATCCAGTCCGGTATTTTGCTTCTTGCACGCTTTTGGCAGATCGAAGGAAAACTATGGTTAATACCAATGCAAGAACGATAATGATAGTCCAGACCCCCACGTTATAACTAGATTTGGAGAAGGCCATGCCAAGAAAGGTAATTTGATCCATCTTAGCGTTGGTAGCCGCCAGAGAGGATTCCGTTCCGGAAATCTCCGACTTTAGTCCGGATACCCCTTTTTCCAACGTTGCAATTTGCTTTTGAGCTGTTGATGAACGTTTTCTTTCGGTTTTAATCGTGTCACGTACGTTTTGCCAAAACTTCGATAAGCGGGAGGGGTTGACGAGCTTATTTCCGTAGAGTGTTTTAGATTTTGATAATAGGAGTTGGTATTGTCCTTGAAGGCTAGGATCTGGTGCAATGCTATCCCGCACCTTCGTCTGAGCTATTAAAGTCAGATTAAGCATCATCAGTGCAAGTAGGAAAATGGTAATTCTTTTCATTAAGACAATTTTAGGTTCCGTGAATATATTGAAATAGTTACTTCTATTGTAACAATGGGGATTTAATTTTATTGTGTTTTGGTTGTAGATGGTATCTTTGCCCGGATGTCTGTACTGCTATTTACAATCGTTGTTTTGCTGGGGGCTTTCCTGGCTGGACTACTTGGGTCGATGACCGGATTGGGCGGTGGAGTGATTATTATTCCTTTACTAACGCTTGTGTTGGGTGTAGACATTCATTATGCGATTGGCGCATCGATCATTTCTGTGATCGCTACTTCATCTGGTTCCGCTGCTGCTTATGTAAAAGAAGGTATCACTAATATAAGAATTGGGATGTTTCTAGAGATTGCTACTACCATCAGTGCCATTTTTGGGGCGATCATTACCGCTTACATTAATCCCTCTTATATCGCAATTGTGTTTGGCGTAATTTTGTTGTTTTCTGCTGTGATGATGGTCAGGAACAAGATTGACAGATCTGACAATGATACCTCTGGCAATCTAGCCCTGTGGCTTAAGCTCAACGGAACATACCCGACTGATGCAGGAGTGGTTAAATATGCGGTACATAATGTAGTAGGGGGCTTTATGATGATGTTCGTCGCCGGACTTATATCCGGGCTTTTGGGAATTGGATCAGGAGCTCTGAAAGTAGTCGCGATGGATAATATCATGCGCATACCTTTTAAAGTATCAACCACGACCAGTAATTTTATGATGGGCGTAACCGCTGCCGCGAGTGCCGTGGTGTATTTTCATCGTGGACAGATTGACCCTGGGATTGCGATGCCGGTTACTATCGGGGTTTTGCTGGGCTCTACGCTTGGTGCGAAGATCCTGTTAAGGACAAAAACGGATAAGCTAAAGACTGTTTTCGCAGTCGTAGTCACATTTTTAGCTGTACAAATGATATATAACGGAATTTCAGGAAGATTATGAAAAGGGATGCGGACCACTTTTTAGCTGATAAAGATGTGCAGGTGATACTTGGCACATTGTTGCGAGTGGGAGTTATTGCTGCTATGACTGTAGTATTTGTGGGTGGTGTGATTTACTTGCTATCCGGCCATGCAAACATTGTTGACTACCGCGAGTTTCACGCTGATAAATCTGGCATGTCATCGGTGCTGGCTGTTTACCGGGGAGTGATCCATATGGATGGAGCTGCGATCATCCAGTTTGGTACATTATTGTTGATTTTTACGCCGGTTGCGAGGGTAGTTTTTTCCATTTTTAGCTTCCTTATAGAGCGTGATTACCTATATGTGCTGATCGGATTATTGGTTTTGACTGTGATAATGATCAGTTTGAGCAACAAGCTGATTGGCTAAAAGTTGTTTTAAATGAGCGGGGTCCCGCGGAAACAAATAAAATGCATTTATTTCAAAATAAAATGTGCTAACTGTTTGAAAATTAAGATTTCTTTCCTATTTTTGCCCTCCCTTAATAGGGATGTGTATCCACCTTGAACGAAGCCCTACTGCTTCGATGGGTGTTAAAATTAGAAAAAGAAAATGTCAGGTATTATTGGAAAAAAAGTAGGAATGACCAGCATTTTCGACGCCGATGGAAAGAATATTCCATGTACGGTGATCGAAGCTGGGCCTTGTGTAGTTACACAAGTGAAAACCGAAGAGAAAGATGGTTACGTTTCAGTTCAGCTGGGTTTCAGCGAAGCTAAAGAAAAGAACACCACAATGCCCCTAAGAGGCCACTTTGCGAAAGCAAACACTACACCAAAACGCAAGTTGGTTGAATTCGAACCGTTTGCAGAATCTCTAAGCTTAGGTGACACAGTAACAGTAAGCATTTTTAACGAAGGCGACTTTGTTGATGTTGTTGGTACGTCAAAAGGTAAAGGTTTCCAGGGTGTTGTAAAACGTCATGGTTTTGCTGGTGTTGGTGGACAAACTCACGGACAGCATAACAGAATGCGTGCTCCAGGTTCATTAGGAGCTGCTTCTTATCCTGCACGTGTATTTAAAGGCATGCGTATGGCGGGAAGAATGGGTGGAGACAGGGTTAAAGTTCAGAACTTACAAGTTTTGAAAGTTTATGCTGATCAAAATCTGGTTGTAGTTAGTGGTTCTATACCAGGAGCCAAAGGTTCTTACGTAATCTTAGATAAGTAAGCAGATGGAAGTTAAAGTATTAAACATTTCAGGACAAGAGACAGGCGCAACAGTGCAACTTCCTGAGTCGGTATTTGGCATTACGCCTGTTGACCATGCAATTTATTTAGATGTTAAACAGTATTTGGCTAATCAACGTCAAGGTACTCACAAGTCTAAACAACGTAATGAGATTGCTGGTTCAACCCGTAAATTATATAAACAAAAAGGTACTGGTGGTGCTCGTGCCGGTAGTATTAAATCTCCATTGTTCAATGGTGGTGGTCGCGTGTTTGGTCCTCAGCCCCGTGATTACAGTTTTAAATTGAATAAAAAATTGAAAGTGTTGGCTCGTAAGTCTGCATTATCTTACAAAGCACAGGATTCAAATGTTGTGGTTTTGGAAGATTTCTCTTTCGATTCTATCAAGACTACAAACTACATCAATTTAGTTAGCGCTTTAAATTTAGCTGGCGAAAAGACATTGTTGGTTTTACCTTCACAAAATAACAATATCTATTTATCAAGCAGAAACATCCAGAAAGCGAAAGTAATCACTGCAGATCAGTTAAATACTTATGATGTATTGAACTGCGGAAAACTTTTGTTAACGGCTGATTCTCTTAAAACATTGGAGGAGGCATTCGCCAAGTAATATGGAAATTCTAAGAAAACCAATATTAACAGAAAAAGCTTCTGTATTGACTGAGAAGTCAAATCGCTTCACTTTCAGAGTTGAGCACAGAGCGAACAAACTGCAAATCAAAGCTGCTATAGAAAAAATGTACGGCGTTAACATTCTAGCGATCAACACAATGATTGTAACTGGAAAAGTTAAATCCAGAAACACTAAAGGCGGATTGGTAACAGGACGTAGCCCTAAGTACAAAAAGGCTATTGTTACTTTGAAAGCAGGTGAGACAATAGATTATTACGCGAACATTTAATAAGAATTGAATATTTATAAACTATGGGCTTAAGAAAATTTAAACCAGTCACTCCGGGAACCCGCTTTAGAGTAGGTGCCAGTTTTACGGAGATTACAGCAACCAAGCCCGAAAAATCATTGGTTGTATCTTCTAAGAAATCGGGAGGACGTAACAATACAGGAAAGATGACTATGCGCTACATGGGTGGTGGTCACAAAAAATCTTACCGTTTAATTGACTTTAAACGTGAGAAATTTGATATTCCTGCAACAGTAGCTACTGTTGAATACGATCCAAACCGTACAGCACGTATCGCATTATTACATTATGCGGATGGTGAGAAGCGTTATATTATTGCACCGGAAGGATTGCAAGTAGGGCAAAAGGTAGTGTCGGGTGATACTGCAACTCCAGAAGTGGGTAATACTTTGAAATTGAGCAATATTCCATTGGGATCTATTGTACACAACGTGGAGATTCATCCAGGTCGTGGTGCTCAATTAGCACGTAGCGCTGGTGCTTATGCACAATTGGCTGCTCGTGACGGTAAATATGCTACATTGAAAATGCCATCAGGCGAGACAAGATTAATCTTGACTACTTGTTTGGCTACGATAGGAGCTGTTTCCAATTCAGATCATGCAAATGAAGTATTAGGTAAAGCTGGTCGTAATCGTTGGTTAGGTCGTCGTCCAAGAACGCGTCCGGTAGCGATGAATCCTGTCGATCACCCTATGGGTGGTGGTGAGGGACGCTCATCAGGTGGTCAGCCAAGATCAAGGAATGGTATGTATTCTAAAGGCTTCAAGACCCGTACACTTAAAAAATACTCAAATCGTTTCATCATAGAGAAAAGGAAGAAATAATGGCTCGTTCGATAAAAAAAGGACCTTATATTGACCATAACGTAGAGAAGAAAGTAGTCTCTATGAATGATTCAGGCAAAAAGTCTGTCATTAAAACATGGTCTCGCAGATCAATGATCTCACCAGATTTTGTGGGTCATACATTTGCAGTACATAACGGTAATAAATTTATACCGGTATACGTAACAGAAAACATGGTTGGTCACAAGCTGGGAGAGTTTGCTCCAACCAGAACATTTAGGGGTCACTCTGAAAAAAGAAAATAATTAGAAGATGGAAGCAGTAGCGAAATTAAACAATTGTCCAACCTCACCACGTAAAATGCGTTTGGTTGTAGATCTTATCAGAGGTGAGCGTGTTGAGAAAGCTTTACATATTTTAAAGTTTACCAATAAAGAAGCAGCAATAAGAGTTGAGAAACTATTATTATCAGCAATCAAAAACTGGGAAACTAAAAATGAAGGTTCTCGCCCTGAAGAAAACCAGTTATTCGTGAAAACGATAATGGTAGGCGGTGGTCGTCAATTAAAAAGACTTAGACCAGCACCTCAAGGCCGTGGTTATAGAATACGTAAACGTTCAAACCATGTTACCTTGATAGTAGATAGTAAAAACGTTGAAACTCAAACTAATTAACAGAAATGGGACAAAAAGCACATCCAATAGGAAACAGGTTAGGGATCATCAAAGGTTGGGATTCAAACTGGTTCGGTGGCAACAACTATGCTGATAAATTAGTTGAGGACGATAAAATAAGAAAATATCTTGCTGCACGTATCGCAAAAGGCGGTGTTGCGAAAGTTGTAATCGAGCGTACTTTAAAACGCATTACGGTTACAATCCACACAGCGCGTCCAGGTATTGTGATCGGTAAAGCAGGGGCTGAGGTTGATAAGATCAAAGAAGAGTTGAAGAAATTGACTAAAAAGGAAATTCAAATCAACATTTTTGAGATCAAACGTCCTGAGCTTGATGCACAATTAGTTGCAGAAGGTGTTGCGAAACAATTAGAGGCAAGGATCTCTTTCCGTAGAGCAATGAAATCTACCATTGCGTCAACAATGCGTATGGGCGCTGAAGGTATCAAAATCATGACCTCTGGTAGGTTAGGTGGTGCTGAGATGGCTCGTAGCGAACAGTATAAAGAAGGTAGAATTCCTTTGCATACTTTCCGTGCAGACATTGACTATGCATTAGCAGAAGCGTTAACTACTTATGGTAAAATAGGTGTTAAGGTTTGGATCTGTAAAGGTGAGGTTTACGGTAAACGTGATCTTTCTCCAAACATCGGTGCTACGAGCAATGCTCCAGGTAAAGGTGGCAGACCAGAAGGTGCATTTGCCGGTGGCAGAGAAAGAGATAACCGTGGTGGCGGTGGTGGCGACAGAAGAAACGATAACCGCGGTGGTAGTAATCGTGGCGGAAGTGGAAGAGCCCCAGGTCAAGGTGGTCCCGGTCAAGGTGGTCCAGGCGGTCCCGGTAGAGATAATAGAGGCGGAAATACTCCTAACAGAGGTCCTCGTAAATAATTAGTTAACAGATCGTTTAACGATAATATTAAAATAAAATGTTACAGCCAAAAAGAACGAAGTTCAGAAAGATGCAAAAAGGCAGAATGAAGGGTTTAGCAACACGTGGTGCTGAATTGTCATTCGGGTCTTTCGGGATCAAATCTTTAGAGTCGACCTGGATTACCAGTCGTCAGATAGAGGCAGCCCGTATCGCGGTAACTCGTTTCATGAAACGTGAAGGCCAAGTGTGGATTAGGATTTTCCCGGACAAACCGGTTACTAAGAAGCCAGCTGAAGTACGTATGGGTAAGGGTAAAGGTGCTCCGGAATACTGGGTAGCTGTTGTTAGACCCGGACGCATTATTTTTGAAGCCGAAGGAGTTCCTTTAGAAGTTGCTAAGGAAGCGATGAGATTGGCCGCTCAAAAATTACCGATCCAAACAAAATTTGTAGTACGTAGAGATTACGTAGAGGCATAAGCTAGTTGTGGGTTGAATGTTGTAAGTAACTTGTTATTATAACCGCTAGACCCACAACATAAATAATAATAAAATGAAGAACTCAGAAATCACAGGGCTTTCACAAGAAGAACTAGTAGTCAGGATTGCAGAAGAAAAGGAAAACTTAATTAAGTTGAAATTTGCACATACAATATCGGCTATAGAGAATCCTACCCGCATTAGAAAGGTAAGAAGAGATATCGCCCGATTAAACACTGAAGTGGCTAAGCGTAAAGCAGAGCCAGCTACTGAAACTAAATAACTTTAGAGTCGAAATGGAAAGACAATTAAGAAAAACAAGAAGCGGGTTAGTGGTGAGCAACAAGATGGATAAATCTATAGTTGTAGCGGTAGAACGTAAAGTGAAACACCCGATCTATGGTAAGTTTGTTAAGAAAACTACCAAATTTATGGCTCATGACGAGAAAAACGATTGCGGTATTGGTGATACAGTACTGATCATGGAGACTCGTCCGCTGAGTAAGAACAAGAACTGGAGATTAGTGGAAATTTTAGAGAGGGCTAAATAATGGTACAACAGGAATCAAGATTAAACGTAGCCGACAATAGCGGCGCAAAAGAAGTATTGGTTATCCGTGTACTAGGTGGTACTGGAAAAAGATATGCTTCTATCGGTGACAAAATTGTTGTTACCGTGAAAAGCGCAATCCCTTCTGGAAACATTAAGAAAGGAACCGTCTCTAAAGCAGTAGTTGTTAGAACTAAGAAAGAAATCAGACGTAAGGATGGTTCTTATATTCGTTTTGACGACAATGCAGCAGTATTATTGAATGCACAGGATGAGCCACGTGGTACACGTATTTTTGGCCCTGTAGCAAGAGAGCTGCGTGAAAAACAATTCATGAAAATTGTATCATTAGCTCCGGAGGTTTTATAAAATGAAAAAAGAAATAACAACACCAAAAGTAAAGATCCGCAAAGGAGATTTAGTAAAGGTAATTGCCGGTGACTCAAAAGGTCAGCAAGGAAAAGTACTTACAGTATTAATTACTAAAAGTAGAATCCTTATAGAAGGCGTTAACCTTGTATCAAAACATACAAAACCTAATGCTGCTACTCCGAACGGAGGTATCATTAAAAAAGAAGCTGCTCTTCATATTTCTAACGTAGCATTGATTGATCCTAAATCAGGTGAGATTACGCGCGTTGGCAGAAAGCTTAATGCTGATGGGAAATTAGTTAGGGTTAGTAAAAAATCAGGAGAGGAGATCAAATAATGGCTTACATACCAAGGTTAAAAACTAAATATAAAGAGGAAATCATAGTTGCACTTAAAGATAAGTTCAATTACAAGAGCGTAATGCAGGTTCCTAAATTGGAAAAAATTGCTATCAACCAGGGTGTTGGGCGTTTTTCTGTAACTGATAAAAAGATAATGGATAGCTCTATTTTAGAGATGAGCACCATTTCTGGTCAACAAGCGGTTGGAGCAAAATCTAAAAAAGATATCTCAAACTTTAAATTACGTAAGGGTATGCCTGTTGGTGTACGTGTAACTTTACGTGACAACAACATGTATGAGTTCTTAGATCGTTTAATTTCCGTAGCTTTACCACGTATCCGTGATTTTAAAGGAATTAATGATAAAGGATTTGATGGAAAAGGTAACTATACTTTAGGCATCACTGAGCAAATCATTTTCCCTGAGATCAACATCGATAAGATCAGTAAGATTTTAGGAATGGATATTACTTTTGTAACAACAGCTACTACAGATGTTGAGGCATTGGAACTTTTAAAACAATTTGGATTACCGTTTAAAAATCAAAAAACAGATCAATAATGGCAAAAGAAGGAGTAAAAGCTCGCGAAGTAAAGCGCCAAAAATTGGTGGCTAAGTATGCTGACAAACGTGCAGAACTTAAAGCTGCTGGTGATTTCGAAGGATTAGATAAGTTACCTAAAAACTCATCTCCTGTTCGTTTACACAATCGTTGTAGAATTACTGGACGTCCTCGTGGTTACATGCGTACTTTCGGTATATCGAGGGTAATGTTTCGTGATATGGCTTTAGCAGGAAAGATTCCTGGAGTAAGAAAAGCAAGCTGGTAATACGGCTTCTTTTCGCTTGGTGCAAACTAAGCGTTAATAGAATTTTAACCGATGGCAGGTCGTCCCGAATAAGTAGGAAGGAAACCACTATCACAATTATATAATAATGAATACAGATCCAATAGCAGATTATCTTACAAGAGTAAGAAATGCCATCAAGGCAAATCACAGAATTGTAGAAATTCCTGCATCCAACCTAAAAAAGGAAATTACTAAAGTACTTTTTGATAAAGGTTACATCGCGAATTACAAGTTTGAAGACACGACTACTCAGGGAGTAATCAAAATAGCTTTGAAATATAACGCTATTACAAAGATTCCTGCGATTCGTACGTTGACTCGTATCAGCAAACCAGGTTTAAGGCAATATGCCGGCGTTGATAATATGCCAAGAGTATTAAATGGTTTAGGTATTGCAATTTTGTCAACATCGAAAGGTATCATGACAGATAAAGAAGCAGCTAAACTTAACATTGGTGGCGAGGTTTTGTGTCACGTTTATTAATTAAAGGAGGATAACAAAATGTCAAGAATAGGAAAAGCCCCAATTAGTGTTCCTGCAGGCGTAACAATTAGCGTTTCAAACGATAATGTTGTTACTGTTAAAGGACCAAAAGGAGAACTTACTCAAGTAGTAGATTCCGATATAACAATTAGTCAGGAAGACGGAGTTGTAACAGTTCAACGTCCAACAGAGCAGAAAAGACACAAAGCTTTACATGGTTTGTATCGTTCTTTGTTAAATAATATGGTGATAGGTGTAACAGAAGGTTATAAACTACAACAAGAATTAGTAGGTGTGGGTTACCGCGCAACTAATACAGGTAACACACTTGATCTTGTTTTAGGATATTCTCACCATTATGTTTTCCAGTTACCAGAAGAGATTAAAGTAACAACTACATCTGAGAAAGGTCAGACACCAAAAATCATTTTGGAGAGTATTGACAAACAATTGATTGGACAAGTAGCGGCGAAGATTCGTTCATTACGTGCACCAGAGCCTTATAAAGGTAAAGGTATCAAGTTTGTAGGTGAAGTGTTAAGAAGAAAAGCAGGTAAATCGGCTTCTAAAAAATAAGTATCATGGCAGGGAAAAAATTATCTCGTAGAGATCGTATAAAAAAAGGAATCAGAAAAAGGTTAACAGGTTCTGACAGCCGTCCACGTTTATCGGTTTATAGAAGCAATAAAGGTATTTATGCTCAAATCATTAATGACGTAACCGGTAGTACAATTGCATCCGCATCTTCTTTATCTAAAGACTTTGCAGGTACTGGAAACAAATCTGAGCAATCAATAGCTGTTGGTAAATTAGTTGCTGAGAAGGCAATTGCAGCTGGTATTAAAGAAGTGGTTTTCGATAGAAATGGCTACTTATACCACGGTCGTGTAAAATCGTTGGCAGAAGGTGCCCGCGAAGCTGGTTTAGTATTTTAATCTGAAAATAGGATAAGAATGTCAACTATCAATATAAAAAGAGTTAAGACTAGCGAGGTCGAATTAAAAGATCGTTTAGTTAGCATACAGCGTGTAGCCAAAGTAACAAAGGGTGGTCGTACATTCAGTTTTTCAGCAATCGTAGTTGTTGGAGATGAAAACGGTATCGTTGGTTATGGTTTGGGTAAAGCGAAAGAGGTTACAGAAGCAATTGCAAAAGGCATTGATGATGCGAAAAAGAATTTAGTTAAAGTTCCTTTGTTGCATGGTACTGTTCCTCACGAACAAATCGGTAAATTTTCAGGTGGTTTTGTATTGATCAAACCTGCTGCAGTTGGTACTGGTGTAATTGCTGGTGGTGCAATGCGTGCTGTTCTGGAAAGTGCTGGAGTGCATAATGTACTTGCAAAATCAAAAGGTTCATCAAATCCTCACAACGTGGTTAAGGCGACTGTAGATGCATTAACTAAAATGCGTGACGCATACACAGTGGCTCAACATCGTGGTGTAGATTTAAACAAAGTTTTTAACGGATAATATCATGGCTAGGATTAAAATAACCCAGATAAAAAGCATCATCGATAGAAGCGAGCGTCAAAAAAGAACTATGCAGGCTTTAGGTTTAAACAAAATGAACCAAAGTGTGGAAGTTGAAGCGAATCCTGCTATCATTGGCATGGTACGAAAAGTAAACCACTTGATCGCTATCGAAAGTATCTAATTATTAAGGGTTGTGAATCTGAGTTATATATTTAGATTTGCAACCCTTGTATATTGTTTAACCGTTGACCCTGATTAGTGAAAGCGAAGGGCAACACAATAAGTTTCAAAAAATGAACTTAAGTAATTTAAAACCTGCAAAAGGTTCTACTAAAAATAGTAAGAGAATTGGTCGTGGTACTGGTTCTGGTCGTGGCGGTACTTCAACACGTGGTCATAAAGGTGCTGGATCCCGCTCAGGACATTCTACCAAGATCGGGTTTGAAGGTGGTCAAATGCCTTTACAACGTCGCGTACCTAAGGTAGGTTTCAAACCTATCAACCGTGTAGAATATGTGGGTGTTAACCTTGATGTAATTCAAGAGTTGGCTGAGCGTTTCGAATTAACGAGCATCGATTTTGCACTCTTGCAAGAACATGGTTTGGCTTCCAAAAATGATTTAGTGAAAATCTTAGGTCGTGGAGAAGTTAAATCGAAATTAGAAGTTAAAGCACATGCTTTTTCTGCAACCGCACAAAAAGCTATTGAGGCTGTTGGAGGCTCAATTGAAAAATTGTAATTAATGAAGAAGCTGTTTACTACTTTAAGTAACATTTGGAAAATCCAGGAATTGAAAGAGCGTATTTTATTTACGCTCATGATTCTTGTGATCTATAGATTTGTATCACATGTGGTGTTGCCAGGTGTTGATGCAACACTTTTAGGTGATAATTCGAAGTCAGGCCTATTGGGCTTACTGGATATGTTTGCTGGAGGTTCTTTCTCCCGTGTTTCTATTCTGGCTTTGGGTGTTATGCCTTATATTTCAGCGTCAATTGTAGTTCAGCTCTTAGGAATCGCGGTTCCTTCGTTTCAGAAAATGCAAAAGGAAGGTGAAAGCGGCAGAAAAAAGTTAAATCAGATAACCCGTTATTTAACGGTAGCAATTACTGCAGTTCAAGCGGCAGGATATGCTAAAACGCAGGTTCCGCAGGAAGCCATAATCATTGATCATACATTGTTCCTGGTGTTGTCAACATTTGTGTTGTCGGCCGGTACACTGTTTGTAATGTGGTTAGGTGAGAAGATCACTGATAAGGGTATTGGAAACGGTATTTCAATCATTATCATGGTGGGTATCATTGCACGTTTACCTATCGCTTTACAACAAGAGATTAGTTCAAGATTCGTTGGTGATGGTGGACTTATTGCGTTAGTAGTTGAGATTGTAGCTTTATTTGCAGTCGTAATGTTTACGATCATGATTGTTCAGGGTGTCCGTAAGGTACCTGTTCAATATGCTAAAAGGATTGTTGGTAACAGACAATTTGGTGGCGTGAGACAATACATTCCTTTGAAAGTTAATGCCGCCGGTGTAATGCCGATTATCTTTGCTCAGGCATTGATGTTTATTCCTGCAGCGCTTACTGGATTCTTCCCGTCATTGCAGAATACATGGTTAACACAGTTTAGTGATTATACATCGCTGGCTTATAGCTTAACATTTGCGTTCTTGATTATTGCATTTACTTTCTTTTATACTGCAATCACAGTTAATCCTACTCAGATGTCTGATGACATGAAGAAAAATGGAGGTTTTATTCCTGGTATCAAACCAGGATTAGCTACTTCCAGTTTTATAGATGACGTGATATCTAAGATTACGCTTCCAGGAGCTGTGTTTCTAGCGATCATCGCAATCTTACCTTCATTCGCTGTAAAGTTTGGTATTAAATCTGAATTCGCTCATTTTTATGGGGGAACGTCGTTGTTGATCTTAGTAGGAGTTGTATTAGATACACTTCAACAAATTGAAAGCTATTTATTGATGCGTCATTATGATGGTTTGATGAAAACTGGTAGGGTTACGGGAAGAACAGGTATTCCTGCGGCGACTGGTAGCAATGCCGTGATTTAGTCAATTGAATTATCTAAATGTCTAAAATTTACTATAAATCTTCAGAGGAGATTGAGCTAATCAGAGCAAGTTCTTTGTTAGTCTCTAAAACCTTAGCTGAAGTAGCTAAGATCATTAAGCCGGGTATTACTACCAAGAGTCTTGATGATCTTGCATACACCTTTATTAGTGATCATGGTGCCGTCCCAGCCTTTCTAAACTACAACGGTTTTCCTAACTCTCTTTGTATATCTCCTAATGAGCAGGTGGTTCATGGATTTCCAAATGAATATATCATTCAGGAAGGCGATTTAATTTCTGTCGATTGTGGCGTTATTATGGACGGGTTCTTTGGTGATTCTGCATATACTTTTTCCATTGGAGAGATTAGTGCTGAAAAGCAAAAGCTTGTTGATGTTACAAAAGAGTGTTTACTGTTAGGTATTGAGAAAGCGGTTGTTGGCTCCAGGATCGGCGACATTGGCTTTGCTGTTCAGGATCATGCTGAAAAGAATGGTTTTGGTGTGGTAAAGGAATTAGTAGGTCATGGCGTTGGTGTCAAGCTTCATGAGAAGCCAGAGGTACCGAACTATGGTAAGCGGGGGAGTGGTATAAAGTTAGAGGAAGGAATGGTCATTGCTATTGAGCCGATGATTAATGCGGGGGTTGCTGGCGTTAAATTCTGGTCAGATGGATGGACAGTGACCAGCAAGGATAATAAGCCGTCTGCTCACTTTGAGCATACTGTAGCGGTTAAAAAAGGTCAGGCGGATGTTTTATCCACCTTTTCGATTATCGAAGAAGTTTTAAATAAAAAATACTAATTATTAAAGTTTTTTATTTAATTTTGCAACCCTGTTTGACAACAGCTAATTAAGTAAATATCAATATTATATGGCTAAACAAGCCTCAATTGAACAAGACGGTGTAATAAAAGAAGCGTTATCAAATGCGATGTTCCGGGTAGAACTGGAGAATGGTCATGAGATAATAGCACATATTTCAGGAAAGATGAGGATGCATTACATCAAGATTCTTCCTGGAGACAAAGTTAAATTAGAGATGTCGCCTTACGATTTATCAAAAGGCAGGATTACTTATAGATACAAATAAAATGAAAGTTAGGTCGTCAATTAAAAAGCGTAGCGCGGATTGTAAGATTATTCGTCGTAAAGGTAAACTTTACGTTATCAACAAGAAAAACCCTAAGTATAAGCAACGTCAAGGTTAAGAAATTATTGAAGTATGATTGGATTGAATGTACAGGTTACTCAATCTTTCATTTAATCAAATAATCAAACATTTAGTACAAATATGGCAAGGATATCAGGTATTGATTTACCAAGAAACAAAAGAGGCGAAATTGGATTAACCTACATCTTCGGAATAGGCAGATCAACTGCACAGCGTATATTGACTGAGGCAGGTATCGATTTAAGCAAGAAAGTACAAGACTGGGCAGATGATGAATTATCTGCGATCCGTACTATTATTAATGACGGTGTGAAAGTAGAGGGTGCTTTGCGTTCAGAAGTTCAATTGAACATTAAGCGTTTGATGGACATCGGTTGTTATCGTGGTTTACGTCACAGGAAAGGTTTACCAGTTCGTGGTCAGCGTACTAAAAACAATTCTCGTACACGTAAAGGAAAGAGAAAAACAGTTGCAAACAAGAAAAAAGCTACTAAATAAAATTAGTACTGAATAATAATTATGGCTAAGAGTAAAAAAGTTACCAAAAAGCGTATTGTTGTTATTGAGCCTGTTGGTCAGGCGCACATCAATGCTACTTTTAACAATATCATTGTTACTTTAACAAATAACAACGGTCAAACTATTTCATGGTCTTCTGCTGGTAAAATGGGTTTTAAGGGTTCTAAAAAGAACACTCCATATGCAGCTGGACAAGCAGCGTCTGACTGCGGTAAAGTAGCATTTGATTTGGGTCTGCGTAAAGTAGAAGTTTTTGTTAAAGGTCCAGGTTCAGGTCGTGAGTCTGCAATTAGAACATTGCAAGTTTCAGGTATCGAAGTAACCTCGATCAAAGATATCACCCCGCTTCCACACAATGGATGTCGTCCTCCTAAGAAGAGAAGAGTTTAATTTATAATTTTTAAAGCTAAGAGTCTGCAGCTACAGGTTGCACGATACTTTAAAACAAAAAGCAATGGCAAGATACACAGGACCCAAGTCCAAAATCGCGCGTAAATTCAGAGAGCCTATTTTCGGCCCTGACAAAGTATTAGACAGAAAAAACTATCCTCCTGGGCAACATGGTGCTTCTAAGAGAAGAGGAAAGCAATCTGAATATTCAGTACAGTTAATGGAAAAGCAGAAGGTTAAATATACTTATGGTGTATTAGAGCGTCAATTCCGTAACTTATTCACTAAGGCGTCTTCACGTGAAGGTATCACTGGTGATAATTTATTGCAATTATTAGAAGCCCGTTTAGATAATACGGTATATAGATTAGGTATTGCTACTACCCGTTCAGCTGCTCGTCAGTTAGTTAGCCATAAACACGTTACAGTTAATGGTGAAGTAGTAAATATCCCATCCTATCAATTAAAAGCTGGTGATGTAGTTGCAGTTCGTGAGAAATCTAAAACTCTTGAAGCAATTACGAACTCGGTAGCTGGAAGAATGATCAATAAATTTAATTGGTTAGATTGGAATGCAAGCGAGTTAACTGGAAGGTTCCTTACTTATCCTAATCGTGATGAGATTCCGGAGAACATCAAAGAAAACTTGATCATAGAGTTGTACTCTAAATAAAATATAGGGATAATTGCTTTAGGGCAATTATCTTTTTGCGTTACATTATTTAATAACGATCTAAAAACATTATAAATGGCAATTTTAGCATTTCAGAAACCCGATAAGGTAATCATGCAGAAATCAACGGATTTCGATGGTATATTTGAATTTCGTCCCTTAGAGCCCGGTTTCGGTGTAACAATTGGTAATGCACTCAGAAGGATATTGCTTTCTTCATTAGAAGGTTATGCAATTACAAGTATTCGCTTTTCTGGAGTATCTCATGAGTTTTCTACCATGAAAGGTGTTGTTGAAGATTTAACTGAGATCATTCTTAATTTGAAGCAAGTTCGTTTTAAAAAGGTAGGTGATACTGGTGATACAGAAAAAGTTTTTATAGTTGTAAACGGACAGGATCAGTTTACTGCCGGAGACATCACTAAGTTCTCTACTAATTTTGAGGTTCTTAATCCAGATTTCGTTATCTGTAATATGGAAAAAACGGTTACTTTAGAAGTAGAATTATCTATCAATAAAGGACGTGGTTATGTTCCAGCTGAAGAGAATAAAGTTAATGATGCCGTAGTTGGAGTAATTGCGATCGATTCGATTTTCACACCAATGAAAAATGTGAAATATACGATTGAAAATTATCGTGTTGAACAAAAAACGGATTATGAGAAATTGATTCTTGACATCTCTACTGATGGATCAATCCATCCTGAGGAGGCGTTAAAGGAAGCTGCAAAAATCTTGATTCAGCATTTCATGTTATTCTCTGATGAGAATTTGGTTCTTGAGTCTCAAGCGAAAGAAGAAACTAAAGAGGTTGACGAAGAGATTTTGCATATGCGTAAGATCTTAAAAACTGAATTAGTTGATCTAGATCTTTCAGTACGTGCGTTGAACTGCTTAAAAGCAGCTGATATTCGTACTTTGGCGGATTTAGTATCTTATGACGTAGCTGATATGTTAAAATTCAGAAACTTTGGTAAGAAATCCTTAACAGAAATTCAAGAGCTTGTTAAGTCTAAAAGCTTGACTTTTGGAATGAACTTGTCTAAGTTCAAACTTGACGAAGAATAATAAATAACAAATTATACATAGTGCATAATTCCCTCAGAGTTAACTCGACGAGACGGTATGCATTGAACAAACTAAAAAATGAGACACGGTAAAAAAAATAACCATCTAGGAAGAACAGATTCGCATCGTAGGGCGATGTTAGCTAACATGGCTTCATCGTTAATTAAACACAAAAGGATCTCTACTACATTAGCTAAAGCAAAAGCCTTGCGTATGTATGTTGAACCTTTAATAACAAAATCAAAAACTGATACTACGCATTCACGTCGTATTGTATTTGGTTACTTACAAGATAAAGAAACTGTTACTGAGCTTTTCCGTGATATTGCGACTAAAGTTGCAAATCGTCCAGGTGGTTATACCAGAATTATCAAATTAAACAATCGTTTAGGAGATAATGCTGAAATGGCATTAATTGAGTTTGTTGATTACAATGAGATTTACGGTAAGGAAGTTGAAGGTTCTGAGAAGAAAACAACTCGTCGTGGAAGAAGCAAAGCGAAAAAAGATGATGCTCCGGCAGAAGTTGCTGCAGTTTCTGAAGACAAAGTAGAAGATACTCCAGCAGTGGATGACAGTGCTAAAGTTGACGAATCTAAAAACGATAAAGGAGAGTAATTTGCTCTTGGTATTTGAAGCCCGGTTCATACAGAGCCGGGCTTTTTTATGTATTAAACATTAAGTTATGTCCAGCCAAGTCACCCTGAATGAGCTCAAGGAAGTGTTAATTTCAGTCATTGCCGATAATAAATTGATCAAGGTAACACTTGGCAATTATCAAGGGAATGACAAGCTTTTAAAAAACATTTATATCCGTAAGGTTAAAATAAAGAGGGTTGACAAGCTTTCTTTTACCTATAGGTATCAGACACGTGACCTGATCAAAAATCATGACATAAAAGAGGGAGTCGAATTGATCATCAATCTTTCAAGTTATGACTTTAGAGTATGCAATGTGTTCTGTACAGATAGAGAAATTTATGTTGAACACAATAGTAAGGGTGTCATTGTGTCGCGGCAAAAGATTAGAGCGGTTGATGTAAAGCTTACGCTTTCACATGATAAACCAAAGGAGAGAGCGATCAAGCCTGTTGCTGAAAAAACTTATCTTAATGCATTAAACATCACGGATGCAGAAGGTAAAGTTTATAACAATGCGCAAGACAAGTTTCGTCAGATTAACCATTACATTGATCTTTTAGCGCCGCTAATCAGCGAGTTATCCGCGAAAAAAGTCATGAACGTTGTAGATATGGGATCTGGAAAGGGCTATCTTACTTTTGCTTTGTACGATTACCTGCGAAATATCTTAAACCTTGAAACAAGGGTAACAGGCGTCGAGTTTAGAGAGGATCTCGTCATACTTTGTAATGAAGTTGCAAAAGCTTCAAAATTCGCAGACTTGGTGTTCAGCCAGGGGACGATTCAAGATTTCAATAGTACCGATTTTAATATTTTGATTGCACTTCATGCCTGTGACACTGCAACTGACGACGCAATTTACAAGGGTATCCAGGCCAATGCAGATCTAATTGTAGTGGCCCCCTGCTGTCATAAGCAGATCAGGAGAGAAATGGAAAAATCTAAGGGTGCTGAGCAACTTTCCTTTTTAACAAGGAATGGGGTTTTTCTGGAGCGGCAGGCGGAAATGGTCACAGATGGATTAAGGGCTCTGCTTCTGCAATCAGCCGGCTATAAGACGAAAATTATGGAATTTGTCTCTGATGTTAATACTCCAAAAAATATAATGATCGTTGCTGAAAAGCTGAGCCAGGGGCAACAACATGAAAAGGCGTTAAAAGAGATCTCTGAGTCTATGAAGTTCTTTGGTATTGCCCATCATCATCTGGCTGACCTGATGGGTATTTAATTGCATACAGGTTCTGTCAAGCTGTCACCATTTTATTTCGATTTCGGACATTGGTATAACTGACGTCGTAAATTCTTAGTGATTTTCTGCCAAATGTCTATTGGCACATTGCTTGTTAAGTCAATTGTAAATAAGATTTCATAACAAATAGAAATAGATAACATGTCAAAAATTATTGGTATAGACTTAGGAACTACAAACTCTTGCGTAGCCGTAATGGAAGGTAACGAACCTGTAGTTATAGCCAACAGTGAGGGTAAGCGTACAACACCATCAATTGTTGCTTTTACAGAAAATGGAGAGCGCAAGGTGGGTGAGCCAGCTAAACGTCAGGCGATTACAAATCCAACGAAAACAATTTCTTCGATCAAACGCTTCATGGGAAGTAGCTTCGCTGAAGTTTCTAAAGAGGCTGGACGCGTGCCTTACAAAGTGGTAAAGGGTGACAACAATACTCCTCGTGTTGAGATTGATGATCGTAAATATACTCCTCAGGAGCTTTCTGCGATGATCTTGCAAAAAATGAAGAAAACAGCAGAAGACTTTTTAGGTCATGAAGTAACAGAGGCTGTTATTACTGTTCCTGCATATTTCAATGATGCACAACGTCAGGCTACGAAAGAAGCTGGAGAAATTGCTGGTTTAACTGTTAAACGTATCATTAACGAACCAACTGCTGCAGCCCTTGCTTATGGGTTGGATAAGGCACACAAAGACATGAAGATCGTTGTTTTTGATTGTGGTGGTGGTACTCATGATGTTTCTGTATTGGAGTTAGGTGACGGTGTATTTGAAGTTAAATCTACTGATGGTGATACTCACTTAGGTGGAGACGATTTTGATCATATCATTATTGAATGGTTAGCTTCAGAATTTAAAGAAGAGAATGGTATGGACCTTAATAAAGATCCAATGGCATTACAACGTTTAAAAGAAGCTGCTGAAAAAGCTAAAATTGAGCTTTCAAGCACTACTTCTACTGAGATTAATCTTCCATACATCACAGCGGATGCTTCAGGTCCAAAACACTTAGTTAGAACTTTGAGTCGTGCCAAGTTTGAGCAACTAGCAGCTGATTTGATTAAACGAACAATTGATCCTTGTAGATCAGCTTTGAAAAATGCTGGTTTGAAAACGACTGACATTGATGAAATCATTCTTGTAGGTGGTTCTACACGTATCCCTGCAATTCAGGAAGCTGTAAAAGCATTCTTCGGTAAAGAGCCATCTAAAGGAGTTAATCCTGATGAAGTAGTGGCAATTGGAGCTGCAATTCAAGGTGGTGTATTAACTGGAGAAGTTAAGGATGTACTTCTATTAGATGTAACTCCACTTTCTTTAGGTATTGAAACTATGGGTGGTGTAATGACCAAGCTTATTGAGTCGAATACAACTATCCCTTCTAAAAAAGCAGAAACATTCTCTACTGCTGCTGATAATCAACCTTCAGTTGAGATCCATATTTTACAAGGTGAGCGTCCAATGGCTGTTCAGAACCGTACTATAGGGCGCTTTATACTAGATGGTATTCCACCAGCTCCACGAGGTGTTCCTCAAGTAGAGGTTGCTTTTGATATAGATGCTAACGGTATCTTACACGTAAGTGCAAAAGATAAGGCCACTGGTAAAGAACAAAAAATCCGCATTGAGGCTTCTTCTGGCTTAACTGATGAAGAAATCAAAAGGATGAAAGAAGAGGCAGAGCAAAATGCTGATGCTGATAAAGTAGCTAAAGAAGAAGCAGAAAAAATAAACAGTGCTGACGCATTGATCTTCTCAACTGAAAAACAATTGAAAGAGTTTGGCGATAAGATCTCTGCAGATAAAAAAGCACCAATCGAAGAAGGATTGAAAAAGCTTAAAGATGCGCACTTAAGCAGAAACTTCGCAGATATCGATGCTGCACAAGAAGAGCTTCAAACTGCATGGAATGCCGCTTCTGAAGATATGTACAAAGCTGGTCAGGATGGCGCTGCGCCAACTGATGGTGCTCCACAAGGTGGAAACGGACAATCTGACGCTGGCGATAGTGTTACTGATGTTGACTTTGAAGAAGTGAAAGACGATAATAAATAATTAGTAACAATATTAACAAAAAAACCCGGGACATTTGTCCCGGGTTTTTTTGTTAAATGACTAAAACACTCTTAACTCCAAAGCTTTTCAGGATAGGCACCATCCTTGATCAATTGATCGATACTAGCTTGTACAAACGGCTTGTCTTCTTTATAGGTGACACCAAACCATTGACTGTCGGTCGGAATTACTTTGAAGGTTGCAGTGTCATTGTGTACCAGTGTTTCACCGATCAATGGGATAAAGAATTCTGCTTTGGGCTTGTCTTTATTTGCCAGTGCAAACTCTTTGAACATTTCCTCGGTAAGTTTAAAAACAGCCGGCGTAAAGCCCCAAAAGTTCATGGATACGGGTGTTTCATAGTCTAATGGATATTCGACCCCATTCTCTTCGTAAACTATAATGTCATCTTTTTTAAAGACTTGCGTACGCTCGGTGATTTCCTCCAAAAACCCTCCCTCATCTGTTTTGCAAACTCCCCTGGAGACTGAGCCAAAATCTGATAGCGTCTTCCCAATTTTATATCCTACGATTGAATAATTACTGTCTGAGGCTTCATCCGTTAGAAATTCTACCATTTTCTTAAACGAATCATGGCCATAAAAGTCATCTGCATTGATTACGCAAAACGGTTCTTTAACCACTTTTCTTCCCGATAGGATGGCGTGGGCGGTACCCCATGGCTTTTCCCGGTAAATCTCTTCATTGATTCCAAATTGTTTTAAGTCAAAGTTTTGAAACACATATTCGGTTTCAATTCTTCCATCAAGCTTTGGCTCAAAAATGGATTTAAAGTTGTCTACAAATTCTTCTTTTATGATAAATACTATCTTTCCGAAACCGGCTTTAATAGCATCATAGATCGAATAATCAATTATAGTTTCGCCGTTCGGTCCAAATCCATCGATTTGTTTCATACTGCCATAGCGACTCGCCATTCCAGCAGCCAATATTAATAGCGTTGGTTTCATTTATATTGTATATTTAAAATCGTGGTCCTTTTCTATATTGAGCAATGAGTGATAAATAAGGCTAATGACATTATCTACGTCCTCTTTATGTATCATTTCAACAGTTGTGTGCATATATCTCAATGGTAGTGAAATTAATGCTGAAGGAACACCTCCATTAGAGTAGGCGAATGCATCCGTATCTGTACCTGTAGAACGGGAAGATGCCTGTCGTTGGAAAGGTATAGCATTCTTCACCGCAGTTTCAATCAGGAGCTTATTCAAGTTTGTTTGAACTGCTGGCGCATAAGAAACGACAGGGCCTTTTCCAGCAGATAGATCTCCTTGTGTAATTTTGCTGATCATCGGAGTTGTTGTGTCATGAGTTACGTCTGTAATAATCGCCACGTTAGGTTTGATTCTATGAGCAATCATTTCTGCCCCCCGTAAACCGATTTCTTCTTGTACGCTATTTACGATATACAATCCAAAAGGCAGTTCCTTTTTATTTTCTTTAAGCAACCTGGCCACTTCTGCTATCATAAAACCACCTGCACGATTATCCAGAGCTCTGCCGACGTAATATCTGTCGTTCAGTATCATGAATTCATCCTCATAAGTAATCACGCAACCCACATGTATACCTAAACCTTCAATCTCATCTTTAGAGTTGCATCCGCAATCAAGAAAAATATTCTTTAGCACTGGAGCTTCTTCCTTTTCACCATTTCGAGTGTGAATTGCTGGCCAGCCGAATACTGCCTTTACCATTCCTTTATCTGTATGGATATTTACTCTTTTAGAAGGGGCTATCTGGTGATCTGATCCTCCGTTTCTAATTACGTATATTAAGCCTTCAGGGGTGATATAGTTTACAAACCAGGAGATTTCATCAGCGTGTGCTTCTATTACCACCTTAAACTCTGCTTCAGGATTGATAACGCCTACAGCAGTTCCATAATTATCAATGAAACTTTCATCAATGTAGGGTTCTAGATAATCCAGCCACATTTTCTGTCCAGGATATTCAAATCCTGTAGGAGAGGGGTTGTTAATATATTTCTCAAAAAACTCGAGTGACTCCTTCGTAACCACCTCAACATGTTGTGGCTTATTTTCTTCTTTATCTGACATTTTCTATTAATTATTCGAACAAATATATAAACAAGAGCCTACGCAACAGTTGCGTTGCCCAGTTGTAACTCCATAATGACAAAATCTATACCGTGCTTCGAAAAGTAATCACCACTTGGTTTGAATCCAAGCTTTTCATAAAATCTCAACGCAGCCGTACGGGCATTGCACCATATTTTCTCTCCTCCTTCTTGCGTAACGTACGCAATTACGTAAGATAGCAACATTGTTCCATAGCCTTTGCTTTGTGAAGCTTCTAATGTGGCAAGCTTACGGAACTGATAGGTATTTCCCTGATTAAAAACAGAAATGACCGAGGTCAGGTGATCACCAGCGTAGAGTCCGAAATGTATGCCCTCCGGGTCTTCGGGTAACTTAATCGTTTCTAAAGGAAGATGTGGATACATTACTTCATGTCGAATCCGCCAGGTAAGTTCATACCTGATCTGTTCAATTTGGACGTGATCAGCTGACATTAAGCGTTTTCTTACTGTAAAAATTATAAATCAACAGGTTGACAAGAATAACTAATGCTGTTCCAAGGCAAAACATCGGCCACTGCCCCTGTTCCCATAATAAGAGTCCTAACGCAGAGCCGCCAGCTGCACCAACAAAGGAGACCGACATGAATACAGTGTTTAAACGGTTTCTTGCCTCAGGTAAAATGGCGTAAATCCGGGTCTGATTGGTCACATGAATTGCTTGCTGTCCAATATCGATAATGATTATCCCTAAAACAAACATTACCAGATAGGTGCCAGTGAAATAAAACAATGCAATACTTAAGATTTGCAAGGTCAAGCCAATCAAGACATTTCGCCGGGGATTACCTCCGCCACTAAGTTTCCCTACCAGAGGTGCTGCTAGTGCTCCGGCAGCGCCCGCAATTCCAAATAGTCCAATTTGTAACGTCTGAAAGCCGTAGGGCGGACTTGCAAGATACAACACCATAGTCGTCCAAAATGCACTAAGTACCGCGAAAGCAAAGAAGTTTATCAGTGAAGCCTCACGTAAAACAGGCTGAGTTTTTACATAGCCCCACATCGATGACATAAGGTCAGCATAAGTTCCCTTAAACGATGGGACACTTGTCGGGAAGCGTTTCGCCATCAAGGCCATCAGCAGTAAACAAATGCCCGCAGCCATGAAATAAACAGAGCGCCAACCCCAGAGGTAGCCAATACTGCCACTAAGTGCCCTTGACGCTAAAATGCCGATCAGTAAGCCACTCATGATGATGCCAATCGTGTGACCACGGGTTTCATCACTACTCAGATTAGCTGCCAGGGGTAATATAAGCTGAGGTACGATCGAACTTACACCGATTAATACGCATGCGATCTCCAGTACCAGAAAGGAATGCGAAAATCCCGCTACCAATAAGGACGCAACCGCAAGTCCTGTTATGATCAATATCTGCCTTTTACGCTCAAACATGTCACCAAGTGGAACAAGCAGAAACAGGCCTAAAGCATATCCAGCCTGAGTTAGGTAGGTAATCTTTCCTGCATGGCTCTCAGTAAGGCCAAATTCCTGCGCTACGAGAATCACCAGCGGCTGACAATAATAAATGTTGGCTACTATAAGACCAGTACAGAAGGCCATTAAAAGGATGTCAGTTCTTCTAAGCATTACAACGGGATATTACCATGTTTTTTACGGGGAGCATTTACCACTTTATTCTCAAGCATCTTGAACGCTTTAATTAATTTAACCCGCGTTTCAGAGGGTTCAATTACTTCGTCAACGAAACCTCTCTCTGCCGCTCTATATGGATTCGCAAATATATCGGAGTACATTCTCTCTTTTTCCTGCCATTTCTCTTCAGGATGCTCCGCGGCCATAATTTCTTTCTTAAAAATGATTTCTGCAGCGCCTTTTGCGCCCATTACAGCGATCTCCGCCGTGGGCCATGCGTAGTTCATATCGGCACCAATATGTTTTGAATTCATCACATCGTAGGCGCCACCATATGCTTTTCTGGTGATTACTGTGATTCTTGGAACGGTCGCCTCACTAAAGGCATAGAGCAACTTCGCTCCATTGGTAATGATCCCATTCCACTCCTGATCGGTTCCAGGTAAAAATCCCGGAACGTCCTCGAGAACTAACAACGGTATATTAAAGCAATCGCAAAAGCGCACAAACCGGGCTGCCTTCGCGGAAGCATTGATGTCCAGAACTCCTGCCAGGTACGCTGGCTGGTTAGCCACCAAACCAATACTTCTACCTGCTAGTCTGGCAAAACCAACTACAATATTCTCTGCATAGTCTTTATGTACTTCCAGAAAGCTATCGGCATCTGCCAACTCAGTCACAATTAATCGTACATCATATGGCTGGTTCGCATTTTCAGGCATCAGCTGAGATAAGGCAGGCCGGACTTCATCACCTGGGGTATAGGGAAGATGCGAAGGCATTTCTTCACAGTTTTGAGGCATATAACTTAAAAGCATCTTTAGATGGTTTATCGCCTCCAGTTCATTCGCACAGGCAAAATGCGTAACCCCTGACTTGGTTGCATGCGTTGTTGCACCTCCAAGTTCCTCTGACGTAACTTGCTCATGAGTAACCGTCTTCACCACGTTCGGACCAGTTACAAACATATAGGAAGTGTTTTCTACCATCAATATAAAGTCTGTGATCGCAGGTGAATAAACAGCGCCACCAGCGCATGGACCCATAATGGCAGACAGTTGCGGGATCACCCCTGAGGCCTGAACATTTCTATAAAAGATGTCTGCATAGCCTCCTAAAGAGACGACGCCTTCCTGAATTCGCGCACCACCGCTGTCATTGAGGCCAATCAAAGGAGCGCCATTCTTCATTGCCATCTCCATGATCTTACAGATCTTTTCTGCATGAGTCTCGGATAATGAACCGCCAAAAACGGTGAAGTCTTGTGAAAACACGTAAACGAGGCGGCCAGCGATTGTTCCATATCCAGTGACTACACCATCCCCTGGGTACTTTTCCCGCTCCATTCCGAAATCTGTACTTCGATGGGTAACCAACATCCCTATTTCTTCGAAAGAACCTTCATCTAATAAGAAATGCAAGCGTTCACGGGCAGTGAGTTTCCCCTTTTTATGTTGGGCTTCTACTCTAGCCTCACCACCGCCAGCATGTGCCTGCAGCACTTTATTTTGAAGTATGTCTATTTTGTTTTTCATAGGTTGCTCTTTAAAATATTACCAGCGATACTGAAGACGGGTTGTGAAAACATCATCCTTAAGATCTGCACTGTAGTCCGGTAGCAAAGTGTTGTCGTTTACAACGTGTTCATTGTAAATGGTCAGTTTTAATCTTGGATTAAGTAAATAAGTAAACCCATAGCCGAGCGTAGTAAACCTGATATCGCCTGCTGAGGTATTACCTCCGGCACCTATCTCTGCTTCGCTGATCTTTCTGTTTGGGTCGTACGTGTCTAATGCCATTATCGCCGTCAATTTTGTTTTTGCAATCTTTTGCGTTAGCCAGAAATAATATCCGGAGAAATCTCGCAGATAAAGGTCGGTAGTAGGCTGTGAACCAAAACTCGTACTCGCTGCAAAGCCGGTTATTGTAGAAGATGAAGCAACCCCTGGTTGTCGCCCTGCCACATACTCTGCTTTAAAAGAAGTCGCACCGAAAGTATTGTCGTATTGCAGTTGTAAATTCAATCCGTAATATCTTCTTTTTGCATACCAGTTTACGTTATCACTGCTGGTAACCTTTGCATAACCGCCTTTTTCATAACGGAAATAGCTTTCTGTATCACTTCTTACTGAACCCGTGTATCCGGACACCCCAAAACCGATGTGCAATCTCTTATTCGAGAGACTATCGAAATCCATAGCAATATTTCCAATGAAGTCCTTTTTAGAGTCAAAGTCCCTTGACGTATGTCCGCTTCCATTTACCACTGCGAGGTCGGCGCGTACAAATTTTAACTTTGAAGGTTTATAACTAATCATGGCGCCAATGTCCCGCTCACGTGGCATTAAAGTTTGAAAAACCCGGGCGCGTTCCGGAAAATCCCTATATCCGGAAGAGTAGACTATTGAATACCCGAAAGGTCGGTTAAATAATCCTGCTGTAAATAGTAAGTCCTTTGAATTTGGTTGGTGAAATTGAATAAAAGCATCCATTAATGTCAAGCCATTTTGTGTAGCATCAATCTGAAACACGATGCTGGAATACTTATCCGCCCTATCTATTTTAAGCCTTCCCCTTCGAATCATGAACCGTTCATCGGAATTTTTTGAAAAGTCGCCGCCAGACCACGAGTTGATGCCGGCGGACTGCGCCTTCTGATATTGTGTTTGCAGGTAACCAGTGATGGCAATTTCATGAGGATCATAGGTGGATGGCGCATTGTTATTCTGGGCAAGGCCAAGAATCGGAGTCATTACAGCCAGTATGAACAAAATCTTTCTCATTTAGTAGCGTAGAAATTTAAGAAGCCTAAATTAAACTAATTGAACCATTTTATATAATTACGCTTTCAAATAAGAAAACTACTTGTGATATTTACATTAGAAAAGTAATTGCAATCTTTTTACATGACAGTACGGCTTGTATCAAAGTTTGGAGTTACTTTTGACTTACAAAAACAAAATGGTAATAAATGTTTTATAGGAAGTACCGTGTTTTTATCGTCATTGCCTTTCTGGGCATCTTCTCTGCGAAGATGATGATATCAGGCGCACCTGTATTTTTTATTCAGTTTGATAAGCAAATTATGAATGCAGTGATCTTGCAAATAGAGCAGGAGCATAGCAGCGACGGTGAGTCTGGTAAAACTGGTCTTAAATATACAGACTATAAGCTTGTTGAATTCCACCATATTGACTCTTATATTGCCTTTTTAAGCCACTTTAGAATAAATAATAGCTTTATTGAGCATTCTAAACGGTATGTTGATCCATACCATCCCTCGGTGCCAACGCCACCCCCTAACTTTTCTTAATTCCAACATTTCGTCCCTCAATAAGAGGAATTAGTCTCATTTTTTTTGGGAAAGAATACTTGTAATTAGTAACACTGAAGTAGTCGCTGCCTTATACAGTCCGGCTGCTCAAATAATACACAAATGAAAAACGGGAACTCAGTCTTTTCAAGACTGGAAGTAAAAAAGTATATTTTAACAAAAAACCTGAAACGTGACCTTCCTGCCAGTATAGTTGTGTTCCTGGTAGCGCTGCCGCTTTGTCTTGGTATAGCGTTGGCATCAGGTGCACCACTGTTTGCCGGGCTTATAACCGGAGTGATTGGCGGTATCG
Organism: Pedobacter sp.; assembly: GCF_037719805.1. GTDB lineage: Bacteria > Bacteroidota > Bacteroidia > Sphingobacteriales > Sphingobacteriaceae > Pedobacter. Next base: position 1,084,897 of record NZ_JBBJLZ010000001.1, read on the forward strand.
TTGTCGCATCTATCAGCGGCTCACAATTAAGCGTAAGTGGTCCTGCAGCAGGTTTGACTGCAATCGTTCTTGGCGCCATTGCCTCCCTGGGCAATTATCAAACCTTCTTGCTAGCGGTAGTGCTCGCAGGTTGTATTCAAGTGATTCTTGGAATTTTAAAAGGCGGAACAATAGGTAATTACTTCCCTTCCAGCGTAATTGAGGGAATGTTAGCTGCCATAGGTCTTACCTTGATATTAAAACAACTACCACACGCATTAGGCGTAGACTCCGATTTCTTTGGCGATGAGAGTTTTTCTCAGGGCGATAGTGAGAATACCTTTACGGCCATCACATCAGCGGTAAGTCATTTCGGTATCGCCGCTATCATTATTAGTGGCCTGTCGATAGCGGTACTTATATTCTGGCCAAGATTTAAGAAACTTGCAGTTCTACCAGCGCCGTTAGTTGTCGTGCTTTTAGGAATTGGGTTAAGTATAGCTTTTAAAGGTACCCAGTTTGCACTTGGCGATCATCATATGGTGGAGATACCTGTTGTGAACGGCTGGTCAGAGTTTATAGGATTATTTACAACTCCAGACTTCTCACAGATTTCCAATAGCAAAGTTTGGATAGTAGCTGTCACTATCGCGGTTGTTGCCAGTCTGGAGACCTTGTTAAGTATCGAGGCCATAGATAAGATTGATCCGATTAAAAGAGTCTCGCCGACTAATCGCGAACTGATTGCCCAGGGCACAGGTAACATCGTAAGTGGTTTGGTAGGTGGGTTACCAATGACTTCTGTTATTGTTCGAAGTTCAGCCAATGTGAATGCTGGTGGAAGAACAAAGATGTCAGCCATTTTTCACGGAACCTGGTTGCTTTTGTCTTTGCTTTTCATTCCTGGGTTGATAAATATGATCCCTTTGGCCTGTTTAGCCGCCATTCTATTGGTGACAGGTTACAAACTTACAAGAATTGCATTGTTCAAACACATGTACCATAAGGGCTGGGACCAGTTTGTGCCATTTGTGGTTACAATCATTGCAGTTCTACTGACAGACTTATTGAAAGGTGTGGGCGTAGGAATGTTGTTCTCTATCTTCTATTTGTTACGTACAAACATGCGTAACCCATTCTTTTATAGAATCAAGGAAGAGGGTGATAAAAAGAACCTCCGGATCACGCTTGCAGAAGAAGTGTCGTTTTTAAATAAAGCGGCTATTGCAGTGGTATTAAACAAGATTCCCAAAGAAACCAATGTGATCATTGATGGGACAAACTCCCGATACATCGATCCGGATGTATTAGAGACGATATTTAATTATAAGCATAACGCTTATACAAAAGGGATTATAGTTAGTTTAGTAGAAATCAAACAACACTATTCTGTGCCCAAGTTAAATGATAAAATTATTGAAGAAATTAATAGTAATTAAAATATTATGTGCGCAAAACTAGAAAGACAACCAACAGAAGAAATAACATACGAAGGACTTTTACAAGGAAATAAAGACTGGGTAGCTGCAACGCTAGCAGAAGATCCAGAATTTTTCCAAAAGCTTTCCGCAGGACAAAAGCCACCAATTTTGTGGATAGGCTGTTCTGACAGCCGTGTTCCTGCAAATCAGATTACTAACACCAATCCAGGTGATATTTTTGTCCACCGTAACATTGCTAACGTAATTGTTCATACTGACATGAATATGCTTAGCGTATTAGATTATGCCGTGAATGTTTTGGAAGTCGAACATGTAATTGTTTGTGGTCACTATGGTTGCGGTGGTGTTGCTGCTGCGATGGGCAATAAACAATTTGGCATTATAGACAATTGGTTAAGAAACATTAAAGACACTTACAGGCTACATTATCATGAGTTAGATCTAATCTCTGATTCTAAAAAGAGAGCTGAAAGATTGGTAGAGCTTAATGTAATTGAAGGTGTATTTAATCTAACAAAGACTTCTATCATTCAGAATAGGTGGACGAACGGTAAAAAGCTTGGTCTTCATGGATGGGCTTATAGCCTGGAGACCGGATTAATTAAAGATCTAGGCGTTACTTGTGAATCGAGTAACCACCAGGATTCTGTATTCAGAATCGACGGTGTTTAAAAAGCTTAAGTAATTTTATCGCTTTAAAAAAAGGCTCCCTGCTTAAAAGTAAGGAGCCTTTTTTTTATCCTAAAAATGGATATCTGTAATCTTTTGGTGGATCAAATGTTTCTTTAATAGTTCTAGGCGAAACCCAACGCAACAGATTGATCATTGATCCTGCTTTATCATTGGTCCCAGAACCACGTGCACCTCCAAAGGGCTGCTGACCAACTACCGCTCCCGTACACTTGTCATTGATATAGAAGTTACCTGCTGCATTTCTCAAACGCTGAGAAGCCTTTTCGATCGCATAACGATCCTGAGCTATAAATGCTCCAGTTAACGCATATATTGAGGTGGAGTCAATCATATCTAATACCTCGTCAAAATCTGCGTCTTCATATACATAGATCGTCAACACAGGTCCAAATAGCTCCTCGCACATGGTCGTATATTTTGGATCGTTCACAACCAAAACAGTTGGTTCGATAAACCATCCTTTCGATTTATCATAATTACCTCCTGCAATTACCTCTACCGATGAGTCAGCTTTGGCAGCATCAATATACTTTGCCAGTTTATCAAATGACCTTTCGTCAATAACTGCATTGATGAAATTACTGAAATCTTCAGTGCCACCCATTTTAAAGGTTGCAAGATCTCTCAGCATATTTTCTTTGATCGCTGGCCATTTACTTGCTGCAATGTAAACGCGGGATGCAGCGGAACACTTTTGTCCTTGGTATTCGAATGCGCCACGCAAGATCGCAGTGCTGGAAACCTCTGCATCTGCTGTGCCATGAACCAATATAAAATCCTTTCCACCAGTCTCACCAACAATACGAGGGTAAGTTTTATACTTATGGATATTTGTGCCGATAATCTTCCAGATGTTTTGGAAAACTGCTGTCGATCCAGTAAAATGTATTCCTGCAAAGTCAGGATGATTGAAGATAACTTCACCAGCTTCCGGGCCGTCAACATAAACCAGGTTAATTACGCCATCAGGTAACCCAGCTTCTCTAAAGATCTCCATGATGACATCTGCAGCATACACCTGCGTATCTGCAGGTTTCCAAACTACCACATTTCCCATCATTGCTGCAGACGCAGGTAAATTACCCGCTATTGCAGTAAAATTAAACGGAGTAAGTGCAAATACAAAGCCTTCTAACGGGCGTTGTTCTAATCTATTCCATGAACCTTTAGGCGATACAGGTGGCTGTTGCTTATATATATCAGTCATGTAACTTACGTTGAAACGCAAGAAATCGATGAATTCACAAGCTGCGTCGATCTCTGCCTGGTAGGCATTTTTACTTTGAGCAAGCATGGTTGCGGCATTCAGTTTATAACGGTAAGGACCAGCAACCAGGTCTGCAGCTTTTAAAAATATAGCTGCCCGGTGTTCCCATGCCAGATTTTCCCAATTTGCTTTTGCTGCCAGTGCAGCATCTATTGCTTTAACTACATGGTCTTTATCGCCAATACTGAAATTTCCCAATACATGCTGGTGATCATGAGGAGGGCTAAGCTTACCCTTTTTATCGGTATGTACTGCTTGTCCACCAATATACATAGGTATTTCTACTTGCTTTGAACGTGCCTCTTTCAAAGCGGCCTCCAATAGTTCACGCTCTTTGCTGCCTGGTGCATAACCCAAAATGGGTTCATTTACAGGTGTTGGTACGTTAAAAAATCCTTTAAGCATAATAATATTTGTTAGTTGTGCAAAGATAGCTAATTACCCTCCTTTACCCTACAAAATGAGTAATAATTCTTATTTTTGAGGCCTTACATGAGCACATACCTAAGATATTTACTCCTTCCTTTTTCGTTGCTCTATGGCTTGGTCATTGTGATTCGCAATAGCTTGTTTGACGCAGGTGTATTGAAGTCTGTGTCGTTCGATTTACCGATTATTTGTATAGGTAACTTAGTCGTAGGCGGCTCTGGAAAAACACCTGTAACTGAATACATTGTGTGTTTACTGAAGGGCAAGCGCATAGCGATCCTCAGTCGAGGGTATGGCCGCGATACTAAGGGCTTTCTAATTGCAGATGCTACCAGCACAGCAAACAGCATCGGAGATGAGCCGCTACAATACTTTAATAAATTTGAAGACGTCACAGTAGCCGTTTGTGAAGACCGTACCGAAGGAATAGAGCGATTACAGAAAGATCATGATGTCATCTTGTTAGACGATGCTTTTCAGCATAGGAAAGTGCGTGCTGGATTAAATATTTTACTTTTTGACTATGCTAAGTTTTCCACGCCCCAGTTCCTTTTACCTGCCGGAAATTTAAGAGAACCTTTCCGGGGCTTTAGACGGTCGGATATGGTATTGATTACCAAATCTCCCCAATGCGTTAATAAAGAGGCGCAAAAGAAGATCAGAAATCAGTTTCGTTCGGAGGCACACGTCCCAATATTGTTCTCCTATCTGGATTATTTAGATATAAAACCGGTTTATTCCAGCCAGCTCACAACGCCAATGCTGAATCACGATGTTAACCTTCATTTGCTCACCGGAATAGCGAATCCAAACCCATTGGTCAATTATCTGGAGCAGCGGTCCAGAAAAGTTGTTCATTATGAATTCCCTGACCATCATCAATTTAGCTTGAAAAACATCTCCAGCTTAGTTGACGCATTTAATCTGGACCCTGCTGTTAACAAAATCATTGTAACTACAGAAAAAGATGCACAACGTTTATTAGATGCTTCATTAAAAGAATTACTTTTGGAATTGCCGATATTTTATTTGCCTATTCACGTGATGATTAATGAATCAGACAAACCAACATTTGATCAAAAGATTTTAAAATATGTTTCAAGCACTACACGAAACCGTTGAATTTATAAAACGTAAAACAAACAACTTTCAGCCTGAAATAGGCATTGTTTTAGGTACTGGCTTAGGCGGCTTGGTTAACGACATTCAGATTGAATATCAACTTATGTATTCAAATATTCCAAACTTTCCGATTTCTACGCTGGAGTTTCATTCGGGTAAGTTGATTTTCGGAACTTTTGAAGGAAAAAGGGTGGTCGCTATGCAAGGAAGACTGCATTATTATGAAGGATATAGCATGCAGCAGATCACCTTTCCAATACGGACAATGAAAGTCCTTGGTATCTCGCACTTGTTCGTTTCAAACGCGGCGGGGTCTCTAAACCCGGAGTTCAAAAAAGGCGACCTAATGGTCATCAATGATCATATCAACCTTCAACCTGAAAGTCCGCTTCGCGGCAGCAACGATCCGGATATGGGCCCTCGATTTCCTGACATGAGTCAGCCCTATAAAAGAGATTTGGTTAAGACAGCACTAAAACTTGCAGCAGACCACAACATTGTTTGTCATCAGGGCGTTTACATTGCCGTAACAGGTCCTAACTTGGAGACTAAGGCCGAGTACAATTACTTGAGAATCATCGGAGGTGATGCCGTAGGTATGAGTACTGTTCCAGAAGTGATTGTTGCCAACCACATGTCAATCCCGGTGTTTGCAATTTCCGTACTTACGGATGAAGGTTTTCCAGAAGTACTGGAACCTGTGAGACTTGAAGAGATTATTGAGACGGCAAAGGCTGCTGAACCAAACATGACAAAGATATTGAGCCTTTTAATTTCAAACTTATAATGTATAAAAAGTTAATTCTTCTTGCTTTCTCTATAATCCTTATTAATGCATCCGGGGTAGTTGCTCAGGATCTTAAAACGAAGGTGAACGACAATAAGGAGATGGATTCGTTAAGGAAGCTGGAAGAAGAAGGAAAAGATTCTGTAGTCTTTACTTCAAAGTACATTCGTTATACCACACTTAGACTGACTAAAGACAGTATACAAACTATACCCCTTGATACTACGCTAGCAGGCTTCCACAATTTCAGCGTGCTGGTACAGCCAAGGAGGCCAACGGTAGGGCTGGGAAACCTCGGGTTATCTGCTATTCCCTTGCTTTTTGAACCACTTAAAACAATTGGTTTTGATGCAGGTTTTCATACCCTTGATTATTATGCCTTGACGAATGATGACGTGAGGTATTATCAAGCCAGGGCACCCTTTACCAGCCTTTATTATGTGAATTCTGGTGAGATCGAGCAGGTTTTTAAAGTTATACACTCACAGAATGTCAATAAGAACCTGAATATAGGATTGAATTTCAATCGGATTGGTGCAAATGGTAACTACTCTCATCAACGTGGAGATCACCTGAACGGAGCCTTGTTTACCTGGTTTCAATCTCCAAGTAAAAGATATAACCTCTGGACCAATATCGTTTTTAATACACTCAAAGCGGAGGAGAATGGTTCTATAGAGAACGAAACACTTTTTACTGTACCAACATTAACCATAGAAAGAGAGGCACAGGCTATTCGACTTACTACTGCTAAGAGAATTTACAGGCAAAGAGCATTTATATTAAAACAAACTTACTTCGTTGGGCGAATTGACAGTCTCGCGGAGGCCGCCGGCAAAAAGATTTTGCCTACCAATAAGGTGGCTTATACCCTAAGATATGACGCAAATTCGTACGTATTCAGAAAGGATGAAAATGATAATCATAAAGCGCTACCAAGGGGCCTGGCTGATGAAGTGTTTACAAACGATAGTACCCGGTACAATCACGTGCAAAATGAATTCATTTATAGCTTTTTCCTGAGGCCTAAATCCTCGGCACTCATTAACAATGAGTTAAAGCTTGATGTTGGTATCAAACATGATTATTACAAGTACAATCAGTTTGTTCTGTTTAGGGACAATACAAAATATTATGGCTACGATGCCTCTTTTCAAAATGTAACCCTCCTTGGAAACGCTGGATATAGACTTAGCGATAAGATAGATCTTAAGGTAGATTTGCAGCAGATCTTTCAAGGCCGAAACCTGGGAGATTTCTTGTATGAAGCAAAAAGCAATGTGCTTCTAAGCAAGTCTGTGGGCAGGATTATACTTGGCGCATATTTCCAGAATAAGTCACCAGAAGAGATCTACTCCAGATATGTCAGTAACCACTACAATTGGGACAAAAATTTCGACCGTACCAAGACCATCAACTTTTACTTCAACTACTTGAATGATAAACTTGGGGTTGATGCAGGTGCACAATACTACTTGATTGACAAATACCTCTACTTTTCAGAGAGCATGCCCGACTCTTTAACCATAAAGCCCTCGCAATCAGGATCTCCAATAAATTTGTTAAAAATCTCTGTTGGTAAGAAGTTTAAATTCGGCAAGTTCAATCTGGATGCTTTTGTTGTTTACCAAAAAACCGACAATCCTGGAATACTAAGGACTCCGGAAGTTTATACATTCAATAGTTTCTACCTTGATCAAACCTTCTTCAAGGTGCTAAAAACTAATATTGGATTTGATGTCAGATATAACACTCCTTATTCAAATTATTCTTATTCAGCTGCAGCAGGACAGTTTTACGTAGGTTCAAGTAAAATGTTTGACACCACACCTATTGTGGATGTTTGGGTTAAAGCAAGTCTCCGAAGAGCGAATCTCTTTGTCAAGTGTGATTACGTAAATCAGGGGCTTGGTCTTATGGGTTATAATACCGTCAACAACTACCCCATGCAGGATAGGGCACTGTTAAAATTCGGCGTAAGCTGGAACTTCTACGATTAAGTTTTTTGAGGCTTTTTCTTTGCCGCGGGGAATAAAACATTGTTTAGTATTAGCCTGTACCCCGGGGAATTCGGGTGTAAGTTTAAGTCCGTTTGAGGATCGCCAACCTGGTGCTGATAATCCTCTGGATCGTGCCCGCCATAGAAGGTAAATCTTCCTTTACCGATCTCTCCATTTAAATACCTGACTTCTTCTGCACCTTTATTTTCACCCAGCACAGTGATGCTTGGCTTAACGAGTTTCTTTTTGAATGCCGTCGTTTGTCCCATAAATCCCTTTATCACTTTGTCGTGGTTTTGCGTAAGCATAGACGGAACCAGATCCCATTTTGCAGAGAAGTCGAATAACGTGAAGTAATCGTTTGATTCGACTAAGCTTCTGTTCTGAGTGACGTCAATGTCTGAGAACTCGTAATTTGAGGGGTTAATGTCCAGCCTAAAATCTTTGAAGGCGACAGTTTTACTGAAGTCAATCTTGCTTTGTGCTTTGGGATCAGCGGCGTCACCATCAAACATACTTTCGCAAATGTCGACGCCTTCGGCACTAAGTGCAATGTCAAAACTATCAGTGCCAGAGCACATTGCAAATAAGAAACCGCCCCCTGAGCAAAACTCTTTTATTCTTTTAGTAACAGAGAGCTTCATTTGAGAGACCTTAGTGAATCCGTTTCGTTTTGCTGTAGCTTCCTGATTCTTAACGTCTTCTCTATACCAGGTTGCATTTTTGAAACTAGACCAGAATCGCCCGTACTGGCCTGTAAAGTCTTCATGATGCAAGTGAAGCCAGTCATAGTCAACAAGTTTATCCTTTAAAACATCATCATCATAAATGACATCGTAAGGGATTTCTGCATAGGTGAGCACCATCGTTACTGCGTCATCCCAAGGAAGCTTACTCTTAGGAGAGTAAACAGCCATTTTGGGAGGCTTTTCGAGCTTTACAATTTCCATATTAAACTGTGGATCGCTTATTTCGTTAAGTAATGCAGTAACTTTTCCATCAGCGAGCACCTGGTAAGATACACCGCGGGTTTTGCACTCGTCTTCCACAGTTTTATTGTAGCCAATAAGAAAGCTGCCACCGCGGTAATTGAGCAGCCAGTTCACCTCTGCCTGCTGCTTTATGCTCCAATAGGCAATTCCATAAGCTTTCAGATGATTCTTTTGATCCTCATCCATATAGATAAGAATGGAAGATGCTTTGAGGGAAATACTGAGTATAAGTAGAACTATTGTTAGACTAATTTTTTTATGTTTCATAGGTATGTTCTTGTGAATATAACTTTTTTTCAAAATAAAAAGTATTTTATCTAAGTTTGCCCTTCACAAAAAACAATCATGGGTAAAGCAATAATCAAAACAGAGAAAGGTGAAATGACTGTTCAGTTCTATGAACAAGATGCACCAATAGCGGTTGCTAACTTTAAAAAATTAGCAGGAGAAGGATTTTATGATGGAGTGACTTTCCATAGGGTAATTCCAAATTTCATGATTCAGGGCGGATGTCCAAACTCAAAGGATCCGAACAAAGCGCACCTTGCAGGTACTGGCGGTCCGGGATATAAGATCGATTGTGAATTAACTGGAGAAAACCAATACCACGATCGCGGTGTCCTTTCAATGGCACATGCGGGTAGAAATACAGGTGGATCACAGTTCTTTATCTGCCATAGCAGAGATAATACTGCTCACCTGGATAGAAACCATACCTGCTTTGGTAAGGTGATTGAAAATATTGATGTTATTGATGACATCAAACAAGGTGATAAGATATTAGGTATTGAAGTTCTGGAAGATTAATTCTGAACTTTTAACAAAACAAATGATATGAATTTAAGAGGAATAGTAGCAGTATCTGGCAGACCAGGTTTGTATAAACTAGTTGGGCAAAATAAAGGTGGTTATGTTCTTGAAAGTCTTGATGCTCAAAAAGTTAAAATAGTTGCAAGTATTAGTACAACTAAATTAGCATCGCTAGAAGACATCACAATTTATGGTGAAGACGATGATTTGAAACTGGTTGACGTATTAGCCAATATAGCTGCTGCGGAAGGCACTGTGCCTGATGCTAAATCTGATGCGAAAGACTTAAAGTCTTTCTTTGAAGAAGTTGCTCCTAATCATGATCAGGAAAAAGTTTACTCTTCTGATATGAAGAAAATAATTACCTGGTATCATTTGTTAAAAGACTTGCCACTTTTCACTGAGACTTCGGCTGTTGCCGATGGCGAGACTGAAGGTGTGAAAACTGAAGACAAAGCAGATAAGAAAATTCAGGCTACTCCTAAACCGTCTAATGCGAAGGCTCCGGCTAAAACATCCCAGCCAGCTAAGAAAGCAAGTATGACCAGTAAAAAGGGCGTATAATCCCTTACCACTTATTGATATTAAGGCGCTCTCTGGAGCGCCTTTTGTTTTGGCCTTGCTTTGCGTGTTGCTGCCATAAACGCACAATGCTCCCGCATTGTACCCGCCTTTTCTCTAGGCAAAAGGCGGACGCAACGCGAGAGCATGGCGCATTCAAGGCGGGAGCAATCAAAGCAAGTACAAAGTGAGTGTGCTATCAGTTTATACCGTGATTTGATTGCCAGTACGGAAAACCGCTTTCCTTTCCATGATTACAAAAGTGGACATTTATAATAAATAAATTATTTAGTGTACAACATACACTATGGTATGACGTTTGTTGTATGTAAGTAAGATGCTGCACAAGCACTTAATAAAAGATTTTATGCGTCTTCCTATGGCAATTTATGTGAGATAATGCCAACAAGGATGCGAAGAGAAAGCCGGTTCATACGGGTTTATATTTGGTTAGAAAAGGGATGTTTCGTGGATGCGACATCCCTTTTTAGTTTCCTGAAAAACATAAGCCAGAATTATCGCAGGTGCGGAGAATGTGTCTAAATAAACATCTCATTACTTTAGTGCTCTTTGATTGCTGTAGATTTGTCCGAAAATAACGAACATGTCAAAAACAAAACTTACAATAAACAACAACGGGTCACTTAAAATTGAAGGTGATTTTGAAATAGTGGATAGAAGCGGAAATGAATATGGACTACAGGGACGTACTGTTGTTTCAATTTGCCGTTGCGGTCTTTCGAAAAATAAGCCTTTCTGTGATGGTGCGCATAATGGCCATTTCGAGCATGAAGCTATTGCTTTCGATCTGCCTCCTAAAAAAGTCTAAGAAAAATTCTTAAATTGAACCATGAGAAAGATCATTGCATTTCTTGCATTAAGCTTTTCGGTTCAATTTACTTTTGCACAAAAAGGTCCGGAGAAGACGGCATTTCAAACGGGAAGTCCCTGGAGACCAGAGATTGACGTGAGATCTGATATTGCGATCATCTACGGTGCAAACGACCGCAGGAACATGACATTTGAAGAGCGGGTAAAATCCTGGCGTGACCGCGGCTACCAAACAGATTTCATGACTGGGATTGCCTGGGGAGACTACGGAAACTACTTTCTTGGAAAATGGGATGGCCAGAACCACATGGGTATTGGACAGATCCAAATGAATGGTGACACAATTTGGCACGACAAAGGTGTCGTTCCCTACATTGTACCGGTTAAGTCTTTCATAGAATACATGAAAACCGCTATCGTCAAGAAGGTGATTGACGCAGGAATAACCAATGTTTTTTTAGAGGAGCCAGAGTTTTGGGCTAGAGCAGGGTATGAGGAGCCATTTAAGCAAGAATGGCAAAGGTTCTATGGATTTCCTTGGAGAGCTCAGCATCTCTCGGCAGAGAATACCTACTTATCCAATAAACTAAAATACCAACTCTATTATGATGCAATAAAGGAAGTTTCCGGCTTTGCAAAAGAGTATGGTAAAAGTAAAGGTCTTGCTATAAAGGTTTATATAGCTACCCATTCCCTTGTAAATTATGCCTCATGGAAAATAGTGAGCCCCGAGGCAAGTCTGGCGTCGCTTCCTGGTATAGATGGATACATTGCACAAGTTTGGACTGGTACCGCAAGGGAACCGGTTTTTTATGAAGGCGCATCAAAAGAACGGGTATTTGAGAACGCATTTCTCGAATACGGTTCCATGGTCTCCATGACGGCTCCGACAAAAAGAAAGCTGTTTTTTCTTACGGATCCGATAGAGGACCGTGAGCATGATTGGGCAGATTACAAACGAAATTATGAGGCTACCTTTGTAGCGAAGCTGATGTATCCCATGGTCGCTGATTATGAAGTTATGCCATGGCCCGAGCGAATTTACACCCGTCCTTATAAAATAGTGAACAGCACAGAACAAGTCCTGATTCCTAAATACTACTCTACTCAAATGCAGGTGATGATCAATTCACTTAATAGCATCCAGGTCTCTGATAACAAAGTTAATGGTGTCAACAGCATTGGAGTACTAATGGGCAATTCGCTAATGTTCCAAAGCTATCCCTCTCATAACGGTTATGAAGACCCTTACTTCTCGAATTTTTATGGGCAAACCATTCCGCTTTTAAAGCATGGTATAGTAGTTCAGACTGTTCATATGGAAAATCTCTCCTATGCAGCAACATTGAAGGATATCAAGGTTTTGATAGTCAGCTACTCCAATATGAAACCGAACTCAGCAGAGATTCATAAACACATCTCAGACTGGGTGCGTAAAGGGGGCGTGCTTGTATATTGTGGACGAGACAATGACCCTTATCAAACGGTTTTGGAGTGGTGGAACACCGCTGGCAATACTTACAAGTCTCCTGCGGAACATCTTTTTAAGACCTTAGGAATCCAGGCTTCATTCACCAAGGATCAAAACTTTAAAGTTGGGAAGGGTAGCGTTCGTATCGTTAGAAAGAATCCAAAGGAATTTGTTATGCAAAAGGTTGGGGACCAGTCCTTCTTAGCTTCGATTAAACTTGCTTATGAACAGGATGCAAAGGCTGGAGCCTTAGAGACTAAAAACAACTTGGTATTGCATCGTGGCCCATATGACATTGTTGCGGTGATGGATGAAAGTGTGAGTGACGATCCTGTAGTTATTAAAGACATGGTAATTGATCTTTTTGATCCTCAGCTTCCGGTACTTGATGGTAAAACTGTGAAGCCTGGTGAGCAAGCCTATTTGTACAATCTAACAAGACTTGAGCGTAGAGATAAAGCACAGGTACTTGCAACGGCGGCTAGGATTTACAACGAAAAAGCTACAGAGTCAAGCTATAGTTTCACTGCTAAAAGTCCTGTCAATACGCTTAATAGCATGAGAATATTTTTGCCTAAAGCATTTAAAAAAGTAATGGCTACAGATAGCAATAATCAGGAAGTTGCAGGACTTAAAACGTCTTGGGACACGCGATCCGGGACAGCGTATTTAGGTTTTTCTAATCTGCCTGACGGTGTTAAAGTAGTTATTTCCTGGTAATTGTTCAGGGGTTTGGAACGGTAATGGCAATATGGCTTGAACAATAACATAAATTAAAAATGGTCAATAGTTCAATAAAATCCTTCTTACTTGGAGCCGGTTTGTTTTTTAGCTCAACGGCAGTCCATGCGCAAGACAATCTCATCTATTCCTTAAAACATAACCAGAGTGACAATAGCACTGGGGCTTTTCAATTTAGCCCAGTAGTTAACGCCGAAGCTACATCCGTAAAAGATCAGAGATCATCGGGTACTTGCTGGAGTTACAGCACGAACTCGTTCATAGAGTCTGAGATGATTCGAATGGGAAAGAAGCCAGTAGACATCGCAGATTTATATACCGCTAGAAATACTTATATCGAAAAGGGAATCAACTATGTAAGGATGCATGGCGCGTTGACCCTTGGCGATGGCGGAACTTCTCATGATGTAATAAATATGTTTTCAAAATATGGCGCCCTCCCTCAGGAAGCTTATTTAGGTAACGGCTATGGATCCGGCAGAACGTCTGACAGAATGAACGCGCTTATAAAAGCGATTCTGGATAAAGTGGTTACTACTACAGAGGGAAAGTTTGATCCAAACTGGAAGACCAAATACATAAGGGCAATTGACTCCTGTATGGGTGTAGTACCGGAAAGTTTTAATTATGAAGGGAAAACATATACACCCAAAACTTTTGCTTCTGAAGTGGTTGGCATAAATGCGGAGGACTACGTTGAACTTTCGTCATTTAACACATCTCCTTACTATAAAAAGGCGGTTTTAATGGTTCCTGACAATTGGTCTTATGATCAGGTTTATAATGTACCGATGGATGATATCACTACTATCATTGATAACGCTTTGAAGGGAGGATTTACTGTTGCCTGGGGCACTGATGTGAGTGAAAAAGGTTTCAGCTGGAAAAATGGAATCGCATATGTTCCAGCGAAAGATTTTAAAAGCATGACTGGCGATGAAAAAAGAAACATGTTCAGTGGTCCGAGACCAGAGAAAGAGATTACAATAGAGATGCGTCAAGCTTCGTTTGATAATTACCAAACTACGGATGACCATGGCATGCAGATCACTGGTATTGCCAAGGATCAAAATGGCAAAGAATACTACATTGTAAAGAATTCATGGGGTACTTCAAATGATTACAAAGGGTATTTATATGTAACAAAGAACTTTGTAAAATATAAGACTACCGCGTTTTTGCTAAATAGGAATGGTATCCCGAAAGACATTAGAAGCAAGTTAGCGTTATAACAAAGAAGGGGCGCAAGGCCCCTTCTTTGTTTTAGAATCCATAAGACAATCGGAATCCCTGTTCTACAAGTCTGTTTCCGTCGTACGCGAACCCGTAAGTAGCGCGGAAAATCAAACGTTGCAGACCGAAGTAAAATTCCTTATAGTCTTTTTTGTCAGGTTGAGTAAGGTAACCTGCACCTACGACTTCCTCTAACTTAATTTTACGTAGTAAAGGAACCTTATTGGTTAACAAGCCAGAGAAGTTATGTTCAATATGCGCCTCAGCATAGTGCTTGTTGGTACTGAATTGATAGAAGTCTAAAAATAAGAACCTTCTTAATTCCGGCCTCACAAATAAGGCATTGTTGCCTCGGAAATGCTTATAGTCTGGATAGTAAACATTGTCGTTGTTTAAGAACTTACCAGTTCCAGCTACAAAAGAGAAATATCCCCAAAGGCCTGCACTAATTCTATTTTGCTGAATAGTAAAGTTTACGACATCATAGTCTACGGAGCTATTCAAAATGCCATTTACACCTTTGCGATAGTTTAGCATCAAAGTAGGGTATTTTGATTCCTGATAGAATTTACCATCAGGCCGTGTGATGTACTGTTGATTAAAGGTATAGGTTAGCGAAGCGCTTAATGTTAACGCCGTATAATTAGGGAAGAGTGGAGTCTCTAGTAAGGGCGAAAACGGGTTGTTCGAAGTAAAGTCCTTGTCTTTAACATCCCTAATCTTGAAAGAGGTATTGTTTACCAAGGTGCTGTTTCTCGAATAATCAGCAACAATGCTTCCTTGCAGACCATTTAACAACTCTCTTGTAGTTCCGATATTTACAAACTCCTTTTTGAAGAACTTGACAAAGTTGGTTTCAAAGAGAAGGGAGTTGATAGAGTTGCCTAACAAAGTCATTGTTCCCAAAGGGTTTAAATCGTAGATTCCAGAACCCCCGCTCACACTGATGTTAGCTCGCTTAACAGGGTCGTAGTAGTAATTTGCAGTAAGGTTGGCTGTAAATTCTTTACTTGCAAAACCATATCGTGCCTCTGGCCGTATGCTATAATATTTCCTGTCTTCTAAATTCTTTCTATAGGTAACGCCGTAGTTTACTGCAAAACCTTCTACTGTGTTGTAAATAATAGCCTTTAAAACTGGATCAAAGCTAAGCGACTTCTTTTCAAAACGGTTATTAACTGTATATCCGGCAAGCAAAAGTTTTCCAATTCCAAACTTATTGTTAACACGCTCCGTAGAATCTAAATACTTCTTTGAGGTTTTGAGTGCGGCGACGCTGTCTTTGCGCACATAATCCCTATTTTCTTCATTAGTTAATGGAATTGGCCTGTTGTTAAGCCAAAACAAAGAATCTTTCTCATTGACCGCTTTGGTGATTTTAAGGATCTCTCCTGTGAAGTAACCTTTAGGAAAGTCAGGATGAATGTTGTAATTGCTGTAGACGCCTACGTAATATCCTTCAAATTTGAAACCTAGAATGTTTCCGTTGAAGACGAAATTAATGTTAGAGGGCATGTAGGTGTTCTCTACCTTAAGAAACTGTTGCGAGATCTTTAAGGTGTCGATTAAATTCACACCAGAGTTTTTGGAGAGGTAAACATCAGTGTCGACAATATGCCAGCTGTCGTCTTTGATGTAGATGATCCCTCTAAATACCGGATCGTTTTCTCTTCGAGGAATTACTTGTATTTTGTTAATGGTAGCACCGCCGTCGGTAGTTACCCCCAATAATTTATAGCGGTAATATAGCATGGCATTATCTGCGATCGGTGATACGAAGCCCCTTGCGCTCAATGTATTCTCCAAGAGTATGTTTTGGTAAAAGTTAACCATTAAGTCTGACGCTTTATTGAAGCTAAATGCGCTGTTTCTACCTGCTACCTTTGAAGAAACCATCTCTTCATGGATGTTGTCAGGTTGCTGGAAAGCAAATTTGGATGTTGACTCTGATAGATAGAGAATACCTTTTCTGTTGGTATCTAAATCAAGCGTTTTTTGAATATCGCGGCCGAAGAACTTCTTTGGAGCACCGACCAGCTTTTGAACGCCTTTAATATATACATCAGTTGTATATTCTTTAACCTCTTTTAAGTGAAACTTTCGCTGTTTGATGGCTTGCCGGATGATTTCATAAGCAGGATCTTCTGCGTTACCGTCAATAGTAACGCCTGACAAGCTATAAGCCTCTGGCGTTAGCACAACGTTTTCGGTATGATTTGCTTCTATGGCAATCGTCTGCTCCTTAGATGTGTAGCCTATTGCTCTATAAACGATGGTGTAACTACCCTTATCCAATGCAAGACCGTATATCCCATCGACGTTCGCTGATGTACCTTTGGTAGTGTTTTTAATGTAAATAGAGGCAAAGGGCACTGGCTGGCCTTCGGTATCTTTTATGGTACCACTAAGTTTTAGCTGTTGTGCAGAAATGCTCAGGGCATTAATAGTTATTAAAATAGTAAGGTATATGTTCTTCATTATCAGCTATAAGCTCTAAATATCGGGTTTGTTCAGGGAGTTAACACATATATTGTGTTAAAAGTTTGTTAACGTCTGTCAAATTAAGGTGTTAAGTAAAGACGATAATTTTATAACTTTGGTTGCAACAACTAATCATTATGTATAAAACTTTACAGCCTGTACTTCAACAGGAACTTGAGCAAATAGAAAAAGACGGTCTGTTTAAAAAAGAACGGGTTATTGTTACCCCACAAGGTGCTGATATTAAGATTAGTACAGGACAGCAGGTAATCAATTTTTGTGCAAATAACTATTTAGGCTTGTCTTCCCATCCTACCGTCATAGCGGCTGCGAAGAAGGCAATTGATAAATACGGTTATGGAATGTCTTCTGTTCGTTTCATTTGTGGAACTCAGGATGTGCATAAAGAATTAGAAGCAAAACTATCTCAATTTTTGGGTACGGAAGACACGATCTTATATGCTGCGGCATTTGATGCCAACGGCGGAGTGTTTGAGCCGTTATTCAATGATCAGGATGCCATAATCTCAGATGAGCTTAACCATGCGTCAATCATTGATGGTGTTCGTTTGTGTAAAGCAAAACGCTTTAGATATAAAAATGCGGACATGGCAGACCTGGAACAGCAACTGATTGCTGCAAAGGATTCCAGACATCGGATCATTGTTACCGACGGCGCATTTTCCATGGATGGGGTGGTTGCACCGTTAGATAAGATTTGCGATTTAGCTGATAAATACGAAGCGCTGGTGATGATCGACGAATCACACTGTACAGGTTTTATGGGCAAAACCGGTCGCGGTACCCATGAGCATTTTAACGTTATGGACAGGGTTGATATCATTACTGGCACTTTGGGAAAAGCGCTGGGTGGAGCGTCTGGAGGATTTACTTCGGGTAAGAAGGAAATTATCGACATGTTACGTCAGCGTTCAAGACCTTATTTATTCTCTAACACATTGGCGCCTGCAATAACCGGTGCATCTGTTGCAGTATTGGATTTGCTAAGCGAAACCACCGAATTAAGGGATAAGCTTGAAAGCAACACCATGTATTTCCGTAAAAAAATGACTGAAGCGGGCTTTGACATTAAAGAAGGTGTACATCCTATTGTTCCAGTGATGCTTTACGATGCAAAATTGGCTCAGGAATTTGCCGCAAGGATGCTGGAGGAAGGTATATATGTAATTGGCTTTTATTATCCTGTAGTAGCACAAGGCAAGGCTAGAATCCGTGTACAGTTGTCGGCGGGCCATGAGCAGCACCATTTAGACAAAGCAATTGCGGCTTTTACCAAAGTTGGCAAGGAACTTAGTGTTATTAAATAGCTGTATATTTACACCATGTTACAAGGCAAAATAACACAATATTCTGAGGAGATCAATGCATTCTCTACTAGTAATGCGGACGAACTGGAGCTATTCCGGATCAAGTTTCTAGGTACTAAAGGAATTATAAAAGATATTTTCGAAGAATTTAAGTCGGTGTCTCCTGAGGAAAAAAGGGTTCTCGGAAAAGTGTTGAATGAGTTCAAGCAATTGGCTGAGGGAAAATACCAGGAGCTAAAGGAACAAACCACAACCGTTGAGGCTACAAAAGCAAGCGATATGGATCTTACCCTTCCTGGCGAAGGCTTTGAGATTGGTTCACGTCACCCCTTAGCTTTGGTTCGAAGAGAGATTATAGAGATATTCAATAAGTTAGGTTTCGTAGTTGAGGAAGGTCCTGAAATTGAGGATGACTGGCATAACTTTTCGGCGCTTAACTTTCCTGAAGAACACCCTGCAAGAGATATGCAGGACACCTTTTTTATAAAGAAAGGTGGAGAAAAAGGAGATATTGCTTTGCGTACGCACACCTCCTCTGTCCAAGTAAGAATGATGGAGAATGGGAAACCGCCATTCCGAGCGATCATGCCGGGTCGTGTCTACAGGAATGAAGCTATTTCTGCACGAGCACATTGTTTCTTTCACCAGGTAGAGGGACTTTATGTGGATGAGAATGTTTCGTTTGCAGACTTAAAGCAGACGTTGTTTTACTTTGTACAAGAGCTTTATGGCGAAGGAACTAAAGTACGTTTCAGGCCATCTTATTTTCCTTTTACAGAGCCCTCTGCAGAGATGGATATTTCTTGCACGATATGTAAGGGTGCAGGTTGCCAGATGTGCAAGTATAGCGGTTATGTAGAAATATTAGGCTGCGGCATGGTTGATCCTAACGTATTGGAGAACTGTGGTATTGATAGTAAAAAATATAGTGGTTTTGCGTTTGGAATGGGTATTGAGAGAATTGCCAATCTTAAGTTCGAGATAAAAGATCTGAGACTGTTTTCAGAAAACGATACAAGATTTTTGAAGCAGTATAAAACAGCGTTGTTTTAATGTATAAAGGTTGGGTATGGTTGATCTTAATGCTCACAGTTTGTAGCTGTGGTAAAGAATCTGACAACATACCTAATGTGTTTGTTCAATATAGTGTCACTGTACAAGAATTTAATATAAAGGCAACGAACAGGGTTTTGTTAGTTCAGGGACATGGCGTTAAAGGGTTGATGGTTGTAGCGGTTGGCTCAGGTTACCTGGCCTTTGACAGATGCAGTTCAGTGAATCCTCAAAGCGGTTGTGCAGTAGAGCCAGATGATAACGGCATTACCGCTACTGATCCATGCACAGGAGCAAAATATCTTCTTACAGATGGTAGCCCTCAAAAAGCTCCGGCAGTAAGAAGTTTAAAAATGTATACTACGTCATTCCGTGGTGGTCAAGTAATAAACGTCAGTAACTAATTAATGGAACCAGAAAAGATTAAAGAGAGTATAATTAGGGCGGCGAAGGACCTTTTCAGGAAGTATGGATATCATAAAACCAGCGTCAATGAAATTGCCAAAAAAGCGCGTATTGCTAAAGCTACTATCTACAAGTATTTTGAAAGTAAAGAGCAAATATTAGATGCAATTCTAATGAATTATCTTGATCTAAACCTGCATGAGATCTTGAAAAACAAAGCGCAGTTTGCAAGCGAAGAAGAGCATTTGAAGGCGCTGGTCATGAAAACCTGCAGACTAACATATACTGTCTGTAACGAATTCATAGGTTGGGACTTTGTCCGGGAAAACGCCAATTCTCAGGAGTTTCTTAAGCACCTGTCAGACCAGTTGGAATCCCTTTTACTTTCTGCATACCTGGAACTTGATCATTTTAAGAACAATCCATCGAGGAAAGAGGGTCTTGCTTTTCTCCTAAAAGCAAGCAAAAGTATTTGTTTCTCTTTTGCCTTTACCTCAGTCAGTGATTCTGATGTGCGTAAAAACTTTGTAAGCTTTCAAAAAGAGCTGTTACCGTTCCTGGTTAAGGCTGCATTATAATTCTGTTAAATTCGGTATACCGTTTTGGTTTTCGGTATAAAAATGCTCATATTTGATTTATTAGGCACAATAGACTATGAGTAACGAAACCTTAGAAATTTCAGTTTCTGTACAGGAGAACTTCGATATGAATTTTCGTCACATGGAAGACGGCCTTGACTTTTTGCTTAGCCTTCTAGTTGTGGCGTTCATTAAGGTTGAAAATTCCTAGAAACTGCTGAAATATTCACGACGGAGATACCCGAAGAGAAAAAACCTGTAGATTTGCCGGATAATGAGTAGAAATAAAAAATCCGGTACAATCACGATTCTTCCTAATTTAAGTATTATTGATATTGCGGAAGAGGGAAAAGGAGTCGCTAAGGCTGATGAGCTGGTTGTATTCGTCGACAAGGCAGTGCCTGGAGACGTCGTTAATGTACGTCTAATAAAAAAGAAGAAGAATTTCGCGGAAGGTGTCATTGAAGATTTGATTACGAAATCAGAATTGAGGACTGATCCATTTTGTCAACATTTTGGAGTATGCGGGGGCTGTAAATGGCAGCACATGAGCTACGAGGCACAGCTAACTTTTAAAAGTAAGAATGTTGAAGCGGCTTTACAGCGCCTTGGAAAAATTGATACTTCGGGGATGGAACCCATTCTTGGATCAGCTGAAAACAAATACTATAGGAATAAACTGGAATATACCTTCTCCAACAAACGTTGGTTGAACAAGCAAGATATGGCGGAGCGGCCAGAAAACTTGGAAGGTGCGAATGATGATTTGGAGATGAACGCTTTGGGCTTCCATGTTCCAGCGCGTTTTGATAAGATCCTGGACATTCAGCATTGTTATTTACAAGCTGAGCCCTCAAACTCCATAAGAAATAGTGTTCGTACGTATGCATTGAATAACGGATTAACTTTTTATGACTTGCGTAATCATGAAGGTAACCTAAGGAATCTGATTATAAGAACCTCTTCTACAGGTGAAGTTATGATCGTTGTGGTGTTCGCTTATGCGGAGCAGGATGTGATCAACGGGTTAATGGAGTTTTTGAAGTTGAATTTTCCAGAAATCACTTCACTTTTATATATTGAAAATCAAAAAAAGAATGATACTATATTTGATCAGGAAGTGATCACGTACGCTGGAAGAGATCACATCTTTGAAGATATGGAGGGTTTGAAATTTAAGATTGGGGCAAAGTCCTTTTACCAGACAAACTCTGATCAGGCCTATGAATTGTATAAAATCACTAAAGAATTTGCCGGGTTTAAAGGCGATGAACTTGTCTACGACCTTTACACCGGAGCAGGAACTATTGCTAATTTTGTTGCAAGGAGTGTTAAGCAAGTGGTAGGGATTGAATATGTAGTAACTGCTATAGAGGATGCAAAGTTCAATTCAGGGATCAACAACATCGACAATACGATCTTCTATGCAGGAGACATGAAAGATATTTTGACTGCTGAATTTATTAATGCCCATGGCAAACCAGATGTAGTAATTACTGATCCGCCTAGAGCAGGTATGCATGCGGACGTTGTTAGTCGTTTACTCGAGATGGAGGCAGAGAAAATTGTCTATGTAAGTTGCAATGCAGGTACACAAGCGAGAGATCTAGCACTGTTAAATGAGAAGTACGAGGTTGCGCGCATTAAACCAGTCGACATGTTTCCACATACGCAGCATGTCGAAAATGTAGTATTGTTAAAGTTAAAAAGTAATTAGGAATGGATATTGAAGAATTATTACCTCAGGAACCGGAGCAAAACAAACCGGAAGTTCCGAAAAGTCCACTTATAAGTCTTGAGAAAGATCTGGAGTTATATGCAGAGTCAATGCGTGAAATTTCGGTAGAAATTATGATGGAGGGATTATCAGCTAATCCTATTTTTCTAGCCCATCAGCATGTGGTTAATATTGGTGAAATGATACTGGATAGAACAGAATTAAATACAGACTGGACAATCCAGGCGAGCACTTTCGAAGAGTTCGTAGAAAAGGGCATAATTACTCCAGAGAAAAAGGCCTTATTCCTTAAGAACTACAAAAAGCCTGAGGAGTATATGTGCATTTTTGTGGTAACACCTGAAGGAGCAAACTTCGTGTTTTATCCTTACAAAAAACGAAGGTAGATAAAGCAAAAAAAACCTGCCGGTATCCACCAGGCAGGTTTTTAACTACTAATTATCTAAATTTTACTTTAGCTTTTTCACATCACTACTTTTGCTTGAAGAAGTTCTGTTAACGGAAGCATTGCCTTTATAATTCACATCACTCCCTCCACTGGCATTTGCTTCCAATCCTTTTGATACATTGACGTTAGCGTCCGAGCCCCCGCTCGCGGTTACTCTAGCATAGTCCACTAGAAGTTCAAGGGCATCGATATCGCTCCCACCACTTATATTGACAGTCATATTAATTGCTCTTCCCTTTAGCTCAACATCGGAGCCTCCACTGGTATTAACTTCCAGGTCCTGACTTGTTACATTGAGTTTAATGTCTGAGCCTCCTGAGGCTGCAATATTTAATGTCTGTGCTTTCAACGAATTCTGACCGTATATGTCACTGCCCCCACTAGCGCTAATGGCAGTTAATGTTTTGAAAGTAACATATGCCTTGATGTTCTGGCCTTTCACAATGCGGCTCCAACTGATATTATCCTTATATCGTATTTTTAATAAGGTGCCAGCTTTTTCAACTATCACATCGTTTATTAAGTCTTCATGTGCAATAACCTTAATGCTTTCTGTATTGCCCTGGGTTAAATACAGATCAATACCGCTGGCAACTGATACCTTTTGGAAACTATTAATTGAGACGAGTCTGGTCTGTTGCGACTGAGCAGGCAAAACATAAAGCAATATGAATAGTAAAAGAAAAAGGGTTTTTAAACGAAATTGACTTTCCATATTTCCTGCGTTAAGGCGTTTGCAAAGATTAGACGCAGCACATAACAAAACGTTGCAGGAAATGATAAATTTTTTTTGGAGAGTGAATAATTATTTTTAGCTAAGTTTGATTAACACTGTCAAAATGATTCCTTTTGCAGCAAACAATTAAAAGCAATGCCTGAAGCGCAACTACTGATACTCAACAAACAGCAGATTCAACAAAAAATCAACAGAATAGCTTACCAGATCCTGGAAGATAATTTAGGAGAGAAGGAAATTGTGTTGGCTGGAATATGGGATAGAGGCTATAAGCTGGCTCTGCGACTTAAAAATGTTCTGTCTGATATTTCTGACATCAGAATCACGATGTTGAAAATTGAACTGGATAGAAAGAACAGTAAGTTGGTGGCCCAAACGGATCTCGATGAATCCCAGTGGCGAAATAAGGTCATTATTCTTGTTGACGATGTTCTAAATAGTGGTAAGACGCTCGCTTATGGTTTAGGGGTATTCATTAATACACCTCATAAGAAGATCCGAACAGTGGTACTTGTTGATAGAAGTCATAAGGTTTTTCCAATTGCTACTGATTTTGTGGGATTGCAAATGGCAACGGTTTTAAAAGAACATGTAGATGTAGTTATGGATGTGGAGGGTGAAGAGGACAAGGTTAATCTAAGCTGATGTTTTGCATTTGAGGCTAATTATTCCCATTTTAGAGGAATGCTCAAGTCTCGAAAAAGCACCTTTATTTTTAAGTTATATTCATGGTATTTGAGCCTTATCATCAGTCGCGGGTTTGGAGGCTATACTTTTAACTCCCCTGAAATTAAAGATGACGAGGCGATTTTGCTGTTAGCGAATCATTTTAGCTGGTGGGATGGTCTCCTAATGTTCCATTTAAATAAGAGGTTTTTCAAGAAGGACTTCCATGTTTTGATATCTGAAGAAGACTATTTGAAACATTCATTCTTAAAATATATGGGTGCATTTGCGGCTGAGCGAAAAGGAAAAGATACGTTAGACACACTGACGCATGCAGGTAATTTGCTTGATAATCCAGCAAATCTGGTCCTTATCTTTCCTCAAGGTAAGATATACTCGAGCCACATATCTAGCGTTAGCTTTGAAAAAGGAATCATGCAGGTTATTAATGCGTCTAAAAAGAAATTTCAGATTGTGTTCTCTGCTACACTGATGGACCATTCCAAAAGAAAACCATTTCTTCGTACAGCGCTTAAGGCCTGGGAAGGGGAGGAGTACGTAAGTCTGCAGCTCCTTAAAAGCGAATATAATAAACATTACCATCAAGTGGTGCTGCATCAAAACGCCGTTTCATGATTGTATTTGTCTACATAGTACTCGTTTTTTTAATCTTACGTTTTAGTGTTACACTATTTAATTTTCTATCGAATCCCAAGCTGGGCCATTACGGCAAAAAGTTCGAAGATAAGGTGTCTATCATAGTCCAGGCTTATTCCTCTGGCGCTGACGACTTGCTCAAATCCATTGCTGATCAGGATTACAAGAATGTTGAAGTACTAGTTGCAGCGTCTAAAGAAGAGTTAAGCAACGTTGAGGCATTGGCAAATGGGAGGTACTTGTTATTCGTTGATTCCGATACGGTGATTAAAAAGGGACTGTTAAACAGTCTTGTTTATAGAACAAAAGTTTTCGATTTAAAGCTTATCGTGTTGATACCTAATAGAAGGTTAACTACTTTCCAAGATCGATTACTACAGCCGATCTCAGATTTTATCATCTTGAATTCGCTCCCATTACGGCTGGTTAGGTTACTGAACCTACCTTCGTTCGCAATAGCTAGTGAACAGTTTGTGTTTTACGACGCCTCTAGTTTTAAAAACAGAAAAGGGGAGTCCGCAGAGTTAGAAAAAGACCATAAGAAGGTGGAGACATTGCTTGGGAACGGTATGATTATAAGTAATAAGCGAATGGCTGTCAAAGAAGTTTCTGGTGAATTGTTCAAAATATTCGATGGAAATCCACTAACGGTGGTAGTTTATCTGCTGCTTTTAATTGCAGGACCGATAGTTTTGGTTTTAAACTTCGAACTTGCATTTATTTCCCTGCCGCTAGGGCTTATATTTTTAACCAGAATAATGATCTCCTTTCTTACCAGACAAAACCCTTTGGTAAATGTGATTCTCCATCCTTTGCAAATGGCGGCGTTAACTGGCTTGTTAATTGCTGGTACTTTGCGGAAATTGTTTACTTCTGGAATACATACGGAAAGTTAATATCATCTTCTTTTTATGTAGTTTTGTGTTGTAAACGTTCCTAACTTATAATGAATTACGATTTAAGCGTCACCATAGATAAAGCATCAGGATTCTGTTTCGGGGTTGTCTACGCCATAGATATGGCAGAAGATATACTCGATCATGAGGAATATTTATACTGCCTGGGTGATATTGTTCATAATGATGAGGAAGTCAAACGGCTTACAGACAAAGGGCTTCGGATTATTGATCATGAGCAATTGCAACTTTTACATGGTGAGAAAGTGCTCATTAGAGCTCATGGTGAAGCGCCATCAACTTATGAGCTTGCACTAAATAACGATCTGACATTAATTGACGCTTCGTGCCCAGTGGTGCTAAAACTACAAAATCGAATTAAGAGCTCTTACGATGACAACGAACAGATTCTTATTTTTGGCAAGCATGGTCACGCGGAAGTGATCGGTTTACAAGGTCAAACCAATGGTAATGCCATCGTTTTTCAGGACCTCGCGGAACTTGATCATGTGGACCTGCCTTCTAAGTTTACTTTGTACAGTCAGACCACTAAGAGTACAGATAAGTTTTACGACATAAAAGATCAGCTATTAAGCAGAGGTTATGAAGTTAAAGCAAATGATACTATTTGCCGCCAGGTTTCTAACCGATACTCAGATCTGGAGAAATTTGTGGTGGACTATAACGTCATCTTATTTGTATCTGGCAAGAAATCCTCTAACGGGAAAGTGTTGTATGACGTTTGCAAGAAATTCAACGATAACTCTTATTTCCTTTCTAATATTGAAGAAATAGACTTCAGTTGGTTTCGTCCTGGTGATAAGGTTGGGATTTGTGGAGCTACATCAACCCCGATGTGGTTAATGGAGGAAGTTAAAACCTTTCTTATCAATCATTAAAAAGTAATTATTAGATTCTCGCAATTTAAAACAGGTTTTAAAACATAATTTCGCAGTATAAATATGGGAAAAAAGGGCGTATTGTTAGTGAATTTGGGAACTCCGGATAGTCCTGAAGTTAGCGATGTAAGGAAATATCTTGATCAGTTTTTGATGGATGAGCGGGTAATTGATATTAATGCATTCAATCGTACGCTGCTAGTTAAAGGGATAATCGTTCCGTTTCGCAGTCCGAAAACCTCCAAGCTATATAAGGAGATTTGGGATGAAAACGGTTCTCCATTATTATATTATAGCAAAATTCAGACGGCCTTATTGCAAAAAAAGCTAGGTGACGACTATCATGTTGAGCTTGCTATGCGTTACCAGAATCCTTCTATTCTTTCTGCGCTGGAAAAGATGAAGGCTGGATTGGTAGATAGTATAAAGGTTATTCCAATGTTTCCCCAGTATGCTTCTGCAAGTACTGGTTCGGTGATTCAAAGTGTTATGGAGATTGTGAGCAAGTGGGCCACTGTGCCTCCTATATCTTTTGTAAACTCTTTTCACGACAACGAATTGATGATCGAAACTTTTGCCGATAACGCGATTAAATATAATCCTAAGAGTTACGATCATATACTTTTTAGTTTCCACGGACTGCCAGAGCGCCAGCTTTTGAAGTGTGACCATACTGGTCATTACTGTTTAAAAAAGGATAGGTGCTGTGATAATTTTAATGATACCAATAAGTTCTGTTATTCTGCACAGGGACACCATACCGCAAGCCTGATCGCAGCTAAATTAGGAATTGAAAGAGAAAATTATACAGTATGTTTTCAATCGAGACTGGGCAAGGAGCCTTGGGTCCAACCCTATACCACTGATGTATTGAAGCGATTAGCTGCTGAAGGCAAAAAACGTTTGTTGGTATTTAGCCCGGCCTTTGTTGCTGATTGTCTAGAGACCCTCTATGAAATAACGGTTGAATACCAGGAAGAGTTCAAAGCATTGGGAGGTGAACATGTTCAACTTGTAGAAAGCCTGAATGACAACCCTAAGTTTATCGAAGCGTTAGCCGACATGGTAGTGGCGTAAGCTATTAGCTTTCGAGGCGGCCTGACAAGTATTGAAGAATCTTTTCTGTTGACCCTTTATGTTCGTTAACGTATTCTCCTGCAATATTACCGGCTTGAGAAGATGATGTTAAACTTTCAAAGGCCTGCCTAAGTTCCTCAATATTGGAAATGCTTTTGGCGCTACCTAGTTTGATCAGATCTTTTGCTTCTTGAAACCTTTGGTAGTTTGGACCAAAAATTACCGGCATCCCGAAAGCAGCGGCTTCAAGCGTATTGTGGATGCCAACTCCAAATCCTCCCCCTATGTAGGCGATGTCTCCATATTGATAAATAGAAGAGAGTAATCCGATATTATCTATAATCAGAATTTGCGTTTCTTTTGCAGAGGCATTCGAATAGGTAGCCGAATCTGGGAAGAGCTTTTGAATGCTGGAGATGTGATTCTGATCAATTTCATGCGGAGCGATAATAAATCTCCAATCCGTGTTTGTCTTTGCAAGTTCAGAAATTAGCTGTTCATCAGCAGGCCATGTGCTACCAGCAATGAAAACCTTTCGGCCCTTCGCAAAAGATTTGATAATTTCAAGCTGTTTTGGTGATTGGGCATTTTCAGCAACACGATCAAAACGCGTATCTCCACTTACGGTGACATTTGTAAAGTTTATCTGTTTTAGTAAATTTCTGCTTTCTTCATTTTGCACAAAAAAATGGCTAACATAGCTCAGGATCTTTCGGTTCAAGCCTCCATACCACTTGAAATATATTTGCGAGGGTCTGAAAATGCTTGAAATAATTAATATAGGGACCTTTTTTTGGGCGAGGGTATTAAAGTAATGATACCAGTACTCATACTTAGTAAAAATGGCCATTGCGGGGTTAAAAGCTTTAATTAATTTTTGGGCATTATTGTAGGTATCTAAAGGAAGGTAAAATATGCCATCGGCTCCTGGATAATCTTTCCTGATCTCATATCCTGATGGGGAAAAAAAAGTGATGATAACACCTTTATCAGGGTAAGCTTGTTTTATCTTTTCAAGTACAGGCCTTCCTTGTTCAAATTCCCCAAGAGATGCGAAGTGAAACCAGATGTGCTTTTGGTTTGGGTCAATAGTCTTACTTACATTTTCTAGTAAATTGGCTCTGCCTTTTACGAAAAGTGCTGCTTTACTGTTGAATAGAGAAAAAATCTTAACAATTAATCCGTACAAATGAATTCCTATATTGTAAAGCCAAAGCATTTTGTTCGTTTATTTATTATCTTAGCCGAAGATACTTGAATAAAATTAAAATGAGATTTATTGGGTGAAATACCCATTTAAGACAATTATAAAATATAAAAATTGATGGAGCGTAAAAGAGTTTTAATAACAGGTGCAGCGGGCTTTCTGGGCTCACACTTGTGCGATAGGTTTATTAAAGAAGGTTACCATGTAATCGGAATGGACAACCTCATTACCGGGGATTTGCAAAACATTGAGCATTTATTCGGATTGGAAAACTTTGAGTTCGCGCATCATGATGTATCGAAATTTGTGTATGTATCAGGTCCGCTTGATTACATTTTGCATTTTGCTTCACCGGCAAGTCCGATTGATTACTTAAAAATCCCAATTCAAACCTTGAAAGTAGGGTCTTTAGGTACCCACAACCTATTGGGGCTGGCGAAAAACAAAGGTGCCAGGATGCTGATCGCTTCCACCTCAGAGGTATATGGTGATCCAAGCGTCAACCCGCAACCGGAAGAGTATTGGGGTAATGTAAACCCGGTTGGCCCAAGGGGAGTTTATGATGAAGCAAAACGTTTCCAGGAAGCCATGACCATGGCTTACCATACTTTCCACGGTCTGGAAACTAGGATCGTAAGAATTTTCAATACCTACGGTCCTAGAATGCGTTTGAATGACGGTCGTGTATTACCTGCCTTTATTGGTCAGGCCTTGCGTGGCGAGGATCTAACCATTTTTGGTGATGGTTCGCAAACCCGTTCTTTCTGTTACGTTGATGATCTGATTGAAGGTATCTACCGATTGCTTTTGAGCGATTACGCTCAGCCAGTTAACATCGGTAATCCTGATGAGATCACCATTAGGCAATTTGGAGAAGAGATTATAAAATTAACTGGCACTTCACAGAAATTGGTCCTGCGAGATCTACCTGTTGATGATCCAAAACAAAGAAGACCAGATATTACAAAGGCACAAGCCTTGTTAGGTTGGGAACCAAAAGTAAGCAGAGCGGAAGGATTAAAAATCACTTATGAATATTTCAAATCTCTTCCAGTTGAAGCCCTGACAAACAAGGACCATAAGGATTTCACAACATATAACCGTTAAAAATGGCTAAAATATTAGTAACTGGAGGTACAGGATTTATTGGCTCTCACACTGTCGTTGAACTGCACAATTCAGGTTATGAGGTTGTTATCATTGATAACTTCTCTAACTCCAGCCCAAAAATACTTAAGCAGATTGAAGCCATTATTGGAATTGTTCCAGAGTGCGTTGAGCTTGACCTTTGTGATGAGCGTGAAGTGAATGATTTTGCAGCTTTACATCCTGATGTTATAGGTGTAATTCATTTCGCCGCTTTCAAAGCTGTGGGTGAATCAGTACAGAAGCCACTGGAATACTATAAGAATAACTTCTACTCGTTGATCAATATCATCAATGCTTATAAACGTTCATTAAACCTGGTCTTCTCGTCTTCCTGCACGGTCTATGGCCAGCCGGATGTGTTGCCTGTAACTGAAGTTGCACCAACAAAGAAAGCAGAATCTCCTTACGGGAATACTAAGCAGATTGCAGAAGAGATTCTACAGGAAACTTGTGCTGTTACTCCATCTTTGCACGTAATTTCTCTTCGCTATTTCAATCCGGTAGGAGCGCATAACACGGCTCTTATTGGCGAATTACCTATTGGTGTTCCTCAAAACCTTGTGCCATTTATCACGCAGTCGGCTATTGGTAAGCGTGGACAAATTACTGTGTTTGGAAACGACTACGATACTGCTGATGGCAGTGCTGTAAGAGACTATATTCACGTAGTAGATTTAGCGAAGGCCCATGTTGCAGCTATTAAACGTTTGGAAGCTGAAACTGCAGACTCCAACTACGAAGTCTTTAATCTTGGAACCGGGACTGGATCAACGGTTCTACAAATCATTAATGCTTTTGAACAGTCAACCGGCGAGAAGCTCAATTATGCTATTGGCCCTAGAAGAAGTGGCGATGTAGAAAAGGTTTGGGGTGATGTGACAAAATCTGCAGAGGTGTTGGGTTGGAAAGCTGAACTTGGCCTCGAAGAGATGATGCTTTCTGCATGGAATTGGGAGAAGTATTTGAAGGATAATCCGTTTTAATGCGTTTAGCTGAGCACAAAGACCTAAAAATCGAGATTAAATCCCTGCCAGAAAAGGAGAAGGATAAGTTGCTGCTCAGACTTATTGCAAAGGATAGGGTGCTGACTGAACACCTTCATTTCATGTTACTTGAAAGCGAGGAGGATCTTGCTTTAAGGTACCAAAACTTGTTGGATACTATCGATGAAGGCTTAGGAGAGTTGAAGTCAGCGCACAGAGCGTCATCAAAGGATACGCTTTTAAGATTGAGAAAGCTGAGTGGAAGCATAAGTCACCATCAGAGGGTTACTAAAGATACTATGACTGAAATTGAGTTGAGAATTCATTTGTTAGCCAACGTACCTATTGATTTTAACGATGGCATTTTTACTGCAATGTATAAATTCAATGAGAAGCTTTTCATATACTATGTAAAGGCGGTAATTGCTTTACTAAATAAGTATAAAAAACTACACGAAGACGTCCAGTTTGACATGAAGGATCAAATGAATAGTATCTTAAAAAAAACATATACTCATAAAACCGCAGGTATTGCAACGGATTTAGGGGTGACAAAAGAATTATAAGCTTATGAAAAAAATATTAATCACAGGCGGAGCCGGCTTTATTGGTTCCCATGTTGTCAGAAGATTTGTGAATAACTATCCGGACTGTCAAATAGTTAATCTTGATAAGCTTACTTATGCGGGAAACCTGGCTAACCTGACTGATATAGAAAACAAGCCTAATTATAGGTTCGTAAAAGCGGACATTACTGATGCATCAGAAATAAATCAATTATTTAAAACTGAGAACTTCGATGCGGTCATCCACCTTGCCGCAGAATCACATGTTGATAGGTCAATAACTGATCCTACAGCCTTTGTTATCACAAATGTCATTGGTACTGTTAATCTTCTAAATGCTGCAAGAGAGTATTGGAAGGGTGATTATGATAAAAAGCGCTTCTATCATGTTTCAACTGATGAAGTATATGGAGCTTTAGGAGAAACTGGAATGTTCACAGAAACGACAGGTTATGACCCTCATAGTCCTTATTCTGCATCAAAAGCATCATCAGATCACTTTGTAAGAGCTTATCATGATACTTACGGTATCGATGTAGTGATCTCCAATTGTTCAAACAATTATGGATCCCATCACTTTCCGGAGAAACTAATTCCACTTGCCATAAACAATATAAAAAATCGCAAGCCTGTACCCGTATATGGTAAAGGAGAAAATGTTCGTGATTGGTTATGGGTAGAAGATCATGCAAGAGCGATTGATGTGATCTTCCACAATGCAAAAACTGGCCAGACCTATAATATTGGTGGGCACAATGAGTGGAAAAATATAGACCTCATCCATCTTTTATGTAAGATCATGGATAAAAAGTTAAATAGGGCAGAAGGTGAATCCGCCAAATTAATCACATTCGTAACGGATAGAGCAGGTCATGATTTGCGATATGCCATTGACTCTACAAAGCTTCAGAAAGAGTTGGATTGGGTACCGAGTCTGCAGTTTGAAGAAGGTTTAGAGAAAACCGTCGAGTGGTACCTAAGAAACGAAACCTGGTTAACAGATGTCACTTCAGGTAATTATCAGGCCTATTACAGCAATCAATATCAGGAAAGATAGTTTCGACTAAGCGTTTCTATTCATATCTTAAAGCCTCAACTGGATCTAGTTTTGAGGCTTTTTTTGCGGGGTAGTATCCTGAGGCGATGCCGACCAGAACACAAAGCGCAAAGCCACCAGAGATCCATTCCCAAGGGATAAGGAACGACCCGCCCATGGAGAATGATATTAAATTGCCGATTGCTATTCCAAGAAATATCCCAAAAGCCCCACCCATAAGACAAATCATTACGGCCTCCATTAAAAACTGCTTCCTTATCACTGCAGGATTGGCTCCAATAGCTTTTCTGATGCCTATTTCGCGTGTCCTTTCTGTAACCGATACAAGCATAATGTTCATCAGACCAATTGAGGCACCGATTAGAGTTATCCCACCAATGGCGATCCCGCCCATTACGATGTACTTCAGATTTTCAAATAACGTTTGTGCGACAGCATCACTTTTGATGATCTCAAAATTATTTGGCTCTGCGATCTTAACTTTTCTTATTTTCCTGAACTCCCCGGTAGACTCCCCAATAACGTTATCCATCTGGTCGTTGTTCACCACCATTACCGTGATCGTATAAGATGGGTTTGAATTTGAGTTGATTAGCTTGGCCTTTAAAAGAGGCACAAAAACTGCTCTATCACCACTAAAGCCCATACTTTGACCTTTTGATTCTAAAACTCCAATAACCTTTAGCCGATGATTACCCACATTTATGATCTTCTCTAAAGGAGATCCGTCTTTAAATAACTTAGTGCTGATCTCACTTCCGATGATACAAAGATTGTTTCCGCTCTCTGCTTCTCCGGAGGTAAAATTGCGGCCTAAACCTAGCTCTAAACCCTGAGAATTCAATCCATTCTCATCAATTCCCATGATGTTTATATTGGGGTTTGTCTTTTCGGCATCGTATTTAGCCGTAGCGCCTCCGCTTGCATTGACACTGATAGCAACAGTCGCAGGGGCTACTAAGCGCTCCTTAAAGTTAATCGCGTCTTCATATCTAATCGACCTGAAAGGTTTTGGTCGTTGTCCGCCTCCTCCAATTCTGATACCAATACCTCTGTTTCTAATGGTAAACGAGTTAGCTCCCATACTTGAGAATGCTTCAGTCATACTCTTTTTTACAGCATCAAGCGTGGTTAATATGCCTACTAAGGCCGACAATCCAATGGCGATGATCAATGCAGTTAACATTGTCCGTAACCTATTACTTTTTATGGATTGTATGGCTAGTTTGGCGTTTTCGGTATAGGTCATTGTTGTTGAGTAAAATCTTGTGGTCTATAAAAGTAAAAAGTCCCGCTGTTAAGACAGCGGGACTAGTTATAATGTTACAATGATTACTGATTAAACGGCAAAGCTGGTACCGCAACCGCAAGTACTCGCTGCATTGGGGTTGCTGAAAGTGAAGCCTCTGGAGTTTAAGCCATCTTGCCAATCTACTTGCATCCCTAAAAGGTACATCTGGTGAGCTTTATTCATGAATACCTTAATTCCATCAATATAAAACTCCTGATCCCCATCTTTCTTTTGATCAAAACCGAGTACATAGCTCATTCCTGAACACCCACCACCGTCAACACCAACACGTAAACCAAAGTCTTCAGAGATCTCCTGCTGGTCTTTTAACTTAAGAAGTTCTTTAACCGCACCTTCGGTAAATACCACTGGTGCAAATGCTGTTTCAACTGTATTACTCATAGCTTATAAATATATATCTCTTCAACTACTGAAAAAATGATTTCCGGTATAAAGATAAATAATTTGTACATTTTTGTTCAGGTGACCCTTTAATTATTACCGTAAATAAACAATTTCAAATGTACCTATCTGCTTTTTTATTTCAAGTTGCTATTTTTATAATTCCAGCAATTGTTATTATTACTTACATTCATTATTTGTTCAGACAAGAGTTTGATAAATACCTGGACTTAAAGTTTGCTCAACAAGGGTCTAATGTAAGTGACCCACTGTTGCCATTGAGACTTCAGGCACATGAGCGCATGATTGTGTTTGTTGAACGCATCAATCCCTCAAATGTGTTAATCAGACTGCATCAACAGGGAATTAGCGTATCAGATCTACAATCATTAGTAATCAATGAGATCAACTCTGAGTATCAGCATAACATAACACAGCAGCTTTATGTGAATGATTCGATTTGGAACGTAATTAAGAAGCTTAAGGACGATACCATTGCAATGGTAGGAAATGGGGCTAAAGGGCTTCCTCCCGAAGCTTCCGGAGTGGATTTAAGTAAAAGGGTGTTACAGCATATGGCTACCATGCAAGATAATCCGTACGATTTAACCTTAAAGCTTATAAAAAATGGAATCTACGAGCAGTCCTAAATTAAAAAATAAGTTTACTACAACTTCAGGCCTGGAGGTTAAAGAAGTTTACTGTTCATCCATTTCTCTGGATGAGGGTCCCGGCGTATTTCCTTTCACAAGGGGGATTCAAAAGGATATGTACAGAGGGCGGTTGTGGACGATGCGGCAGTATGCCGGCTTTTCAACAGCGGAAGAATCTAACAAGCGCTACCATTATCTACTAGCACAAGGTACTACAGGTTTGTCGGTCGCATTTGATCTTCCTACGCAAATAGGGTACGACTCTGATCATGAGATGTCTGATGGCGAAGTTGGTAAGGTGGGTGTAGCGATTGACTCATTAAAGGATATGGAACTGCTTTTTGATGGGATAGAGTTGCAAAAGATCACCACTTCAATGACCATTAACGCTACGGCTTCCATTTTGCTGGCTATGTATATTGCTTTGGCGAAAAAACAAGGGGCTGACATCAGACAGATCTCGGGAACTATCCAAAATGATATATTGAAGGAATATGCCGCCAGAGGTACCTATATATATCCCCCCAAGGCGTCGATGCGCATCATCACTGATATTTTCGAGTACTGTAGCCAGGAAGTCCCAAAATGGAATACCATATCTATTTCAGGCTATCACATAAGGGAAGCAGGAAGTACGGCTGTACAGGAACTTGCATTTACCATGGCAAATGGAAAGGCCTATCTGGCTGCCGCACTTGAAAAAGGGCTTGACATTAATATATTCGCCAAGCGCTTGTCTTTTTTCTTTAACTGCCACAATGACTTTTTTGAAGAGATAGCGAAGTTTAGAGCCGCCAGAAGGATGTGGGCTAATATTACTAAGTCCCTTGGTGCAACAGACGAAAAGGCCCAGATGCTGCGGTTTCATACGCAAACCGGCGGCTCAACTTTAACAGCACAGCAGCCTCTGAATAATGTCGTCCGCGTAACCAATCAGGCGATGGCTGCAGTACTAGGAGGAACCCAATCTTTGCATACGAATGGCTACGACGAGGCCTTGTCTTTGCCTACTGAAGCTGCCGCAAAGGTCGCTTTACGAACACAGCAAATCATCGCTTTTGAAACCGGAGTTACCGCAACAGTGGACCCTCTTGGAGGCTCTTTTTTTATTGAGGAACTGACCAATGAAATAGAGCGTGCGGCACAGCTATATATTGATAAAATTGACGCTATGGGAGGTGCGGTTAATGCCATTGAAAACAACTATGTGCAAAACGAAATTGCGGCGGCTTCTTATCAGTACCAACTAGAGGTTGAGGAGGGCAGCCGGGTAATAGTGGGTGTCAACCGCTTTTTCCAGGAAGAATCTAATAGTACTGAAGGTTTTAGAGTAGATGATGCCATAAGGGTAGCACAATCTGATAAAATCGCGTTGCTTAAGGCTGAAAGGGATGATTATGCCGTTCGACAAGCGTTAACTAATCTAAAA
The DNA here is from genome assembly GCF_037719805.1 of Pedobacter sp. Classification (GTDB taxonomy): domain Bacteria; phylum Bacteroidota; class Bacteroidia; order Sphingobacteriales; family Sphingobacteriaceae; genus Pedobacter. The sequence continues at coordinate 1,120,954 of NZ_JBBJLZ010000001.1, forward strand.
CTATCAGCGCTAGGTTCTGAAAATCTAATGCATGGCATACTAGTTGCAGTAGAAGCATATGCTACACTTGGCGAGATCGCAAATGTGTTCCGGGAGGTTTTTGGGGAGCACTCAAATTGAATTAAAAAATAGTTATCAACACAATAAATTTAGGTTAAGCATGATATGGTATTGTTGTTTAAGCACTTACGAATTAGATGAAATTTATGTTCGATATGTTGATAATTTTCTGAATATTTGATCTCTCGAAACAGCCAGTTTTAAGTGCTCGTATCGTAACTGTAAACCAACAAATTATAGAATTGCAATGGAAAAAACTTGTACCGAAGTATGGAAGAACTGTCTCCAAATCATAAAAGATAACATTCCGAACCAAAGTTTCAAAACCTGGTTCGAACCGATATCAGCCCTGAAATTGGAAGGTAAGGTTTTGACCATCCAGGTTCCAAGTTTATTCTTTTATGAATGGTTGGAAGAACACTATGTTGGCCTGTTACGTAAAACAGTAAAAAAGCAACTTGGAGACGAAGGTAGATTAGAATACAACATAGTTGTAGACAAATCATCCAACACCGGTTCTCCCTATACTACTAACATGCCGAGTAATGGAAATGGAGCAGAAGCAAAGATTCAATCCATGCCTATCCCTGTTTCGATCAATAAGGACATTAGGAATCCTTTCATTATACCAGGATTAAAAAAGCTGAATGTAGATCCTCAGCTTAACTCCAATTATACTTTCGATAACTATATTGAAGGAGATTGCAACCGTTTAGCAAGATCTGCTGGTTACGCTGTTGCGGCAAAGCCAGGAGGCACTTCTTTCAACCCGTTGATGATCTATGGAGGGGTAGGCTTAGGCAAAACTCACCTGGCTCAGGCAATAGGTAATGAGATTAAACGTAACATGCCCGATAAACTGGTCATTTATGTATCATGTGAGAAGTTCTGCCAGCAGTTTGTTGACTCATTAAAGAACAATACTATTAATGATTTTGTCAACTTTTACCAGGCAATGGATGTCATCATCATGGATGACGTGCACAATTTCGCAGGAAAAGAGAAGACACAAGATATATTCTTCCATATTTTTAACCACCTTCATCAATCCGGTAAACAGGTGATCCTATCATCTGATAAAGCTCCTAAAGATTTAGCAGGTTTAGAGGAAAGATTGCTAAGCCGTTTCAAATGGGGCCTTTCAGCTGATCTTCAGATTCCTGACCTTGAAACGAGAATTGCGATCTTAAGGAAGAAAATGTATGCAGATGGAATTGAACTTCCCGCGGAAGTTGTTGAATATGTTGCTCACAACATTGACAACAACGTTCGGGAATTAGAAGGTGCCATGGTTTCTTTACTTGCACAGTCTACACTGAACAAAAAAGACATAGATCTTGCTCTTGCAAAGCAAATGTTAAAGAACTTCATTAAGAACACGACAAAAGAAATCTCAATGGAATTCATCCAGAAACTAGTCTGTGATTATTTTGAAGTGCCGGTTGACATGGTTAAGTCTCAAACACGTAAACGTGAGATTGTACAGGCCCGTCAGATCTCAATGTACCTTTCCAAAAGCCACACTAAATCTTCTCTTAAAACTATCGGTGCTTTCTTCGGAGGAAGAGACCATTCAACAGTAATTTATGCTTGTCAAACGGTTGAAGACCTTATTGATACGGATAAAAAATTCAAAGGATACGTTCACGATATCCAGAAAAAACTTAAAATGAGCTAAACTAATGCTCCAATCCTCATAAGGCCGTACATTAGTCCGGTGCAATGGATTGATTGGGCAATTTTGTTGTCTTTAATTAGCTGCTTTACCTCATCGATAGTATATTCTTCTACGGTTAAAACTTCATGCTCATCAAGATGTTGCTCATGGGTTTTAACTCCTCCTTTTAACAAATACGTATAAGTTACATTGTTTGAGGTAGCAGGATTGGGATAATTAGTGGCCAACAGCTCTGCACTTTCAAACGAATAACCAGTCTCTTCCAGCATTTCACGTTTGATGGCGTCCTCAGGTTTTTCATCTCCATCAATCACCCCACCCGGTATTTCTAATGAAATAATATTACCAGAATGTCGGTACTGACGAACCATAATTATTTTGTTGTCTTGCGTTAAGGCCACGGCACATACCCAATTTGGGTATTCTAGCACATAATAATCGTCCTTAACCTGACCGTTTTGAAGATCTACAACATCAACACGTAATGTCGCCCACTTTTCTCTAACGAGGTACTTAGAAGAAACTGTCTTCCATTTAATTACTTCCATCTAATTATATCTAGGACTACCAGCTTCCGCTACTACCGCCACCACCAAAACTGCCTCCACCGAAGCCGCCAAATCCACCTCCACCGCTTCCGCCGCCACCACCCCAGCCACCGCCAGAGCTTCTGCCACTTCCACCTAAAAGCATACCCCAAAAAAGGGCACCAGATACACCGCGACCACCAATTATCTGGCTTCCGCCACCGCCGCCGCCACCTCGTTTGATAAACGCGACAATTGCAACGATAATGACAAGTAAGATGATGATAGAGCCAATGCCTCCACCTTTTTCTTTTTTGGACTTCGGCGCATCGTTCTTATATTCTCCCCGGGTATATTTTATAATGGAAGTAGTGCCTTCATCTAAGCCTTCGTAATAGTTTCCCGTCTTAAAATTGGGCTTTAAATCAGTTTCAATGATCCTTTTAGCATAGATGTCGGGTAACGCACCTTCGACTCCATAACCAGTTTGGATAGACACCTTACGGTCGCCCAGTGCAACGACAATCATTATACCGTTGTTCTTTTCAGCACCGCCGACTCCCCATTTACGACCAAGTTCTAATGCATATTCGTTGATATCATAATCGCCAACAGTTTTTACAATTGCAATCGCAATCTGCGTCGAACTGGAGTCATCAAAAGCGACAAGTTTTTGCTCTAATTGCTGCTTTTGGATAGCTGAAAGGGTATTGGTATAATCATTCACAAGCGTAACAGGCTTTGCAGGCAATTCTTGTGTGAAGCTGTTAGAGGAATTAAGGAGTAGAAAAAGCGCTATAAAAAGTATTCTCATGCCTACTGAGTTTTTATCTGATCCATGAAAACTATCTCATTTGGAAGCTCATTTATATCCCCCTGTTCAAAAGGATAAAAGGTAGCAAGCTTTTCACCCGCTAACATAATTCCTGCAATAATACCCTGAACCAAGTTTCCAGAAGCAAAATGCGCTTGCATGGCCACTTTAGTGGTCTCCCAGAAATCTGCCGGAACCAGTTTGTTTATGCCGCTATCACCAATGATTGCGAACTTATGATCAGCATGCGCAAGATAGATTAATACGCCGTTATGGCGGGAAGTCTGAGCCATACCAAGTTTGCTAAAGTGGGCAGTAGCCTTTTCAATTGCATCACCTTCACAATGTTTATCTATTGCGATTCTAATTTCTCCGGAAGTGGCTTTTTCTGCTTCAGCAATAGCATTTGAGATTTGTTCTTGTTGCTCTTCAGTGAATATACCCATAGTAATTTTGTATATAAAAGTAAAAGGTAATGGTTGTTTAATTTCTTAAACGCCCATTACCTTCGATGAAATTAAATTAAAACTCGACTTTAGGGGCATTTTGCGCGCCGGCATCGGCTTTATATGCAGCTTTCTGACTAAAACCAAATAAGCCTGCAGTTAAATTATTGGGAAATGACCTTACCTTAGTATTGTAGGTTTGTACGGCCTCATTGAAATCTTTCCTTGATACAGCTATTCTGTTTTCTGTACTTTCCAGCTGGGCAGATAATTCACTAAACTGCTGCGTAGCTTTCAGTTCCGGATAGTTTTCCGTTAACACCATCAATTTACCTAATGCCTGGCTCAACTGGCCTTGTGCCGCCTGGTATTTTTGCATGTTTTCCTCCGTTAACTTATCAGGATCAATAGTAATCTGACTCGCTTTAGAACGTGCTTCAATAACCTGAGTTAAAGTGGTTTGTTCAAACTTAGCAGCACCTTTAACAGTACTCACCAGATTCGGAATAAGATCTGAGCGGCGCTGATAATTGGTTTCAACCTGTGCCCATTTAGTTTTAACACCTTCATCCAGTGTAACTAAACTGTTGTAACCACAGCCACTCACAGCAACCAGCAGGACTAAAACTCCGACTACCAATAAAACTACCTTTTTCATATTTTCTCTTTTTTGTTAAGTACATAACCCTTTCGGGCTGTTTTCGTTTATAACATTTACAATCTAACTGTTAGAACTCAATTAACGTTCCTTTGTTACATTTCAAAACAAAAAGCTGACAAACACCAGGTAATGTCAGATTTTTGTGACGATGTGTTACTGGCCAAACGACAAACTGACACGCGCAGAGAGAGTTTCCATTGCACAGTCCGTGCGTCCCTATTTCTACTACAAGAGACACCATTTAATCTGTGAGGTATGAAAAAGGTGTAATACTTAACAATATCTAGTATAAGCTGTCGATTTAATGTCATTGTTAAGATTTGTATATTTGCAATATTCGGGATAAAAACCTGACCTATTTATGCAAAAAGACATTGAAATAGTCATCGCTCCGGAGGAGCTGGAGCTACAGGATAAGATTAGAGAGCATATTGCCATTGCCTTAAATGTTCAGATTACCAAAATTGGCGGATTTAGAGTTATGAAGCGCTCTATTGATGCACGCTCCAGAAAAGTGATTTACCGCATGCAGCTCAAGGTTTTTATTGATGAAATCCCTCCTGAAGAACCATCAAAATTCCTGTATTCAAATGTAGCCAATGCCAAACGCGTCATCATAGTTGGCGCTGGTCCGGCCGGGCTGTTTGCCGCTTTGCAATGTATTGAAAATGGTTTAAAGCCGATTGTTCTAGAACGTGGAAAAGATGTAAAGCAACGTAGAAGAGATCTTGCAACAATAAATAAGGATGGTCTTGTTAATACGGAATCCAATTATTGTTATGGAGAAGGGGGCGCGGGAACCTATTCTGACGGCAAGCTTTACACCAGATCTAATAAACGAGGAGACATTAATAAGGTTTTGCAGATTTTTATACAGCATGGTGCTAATGCTGATATCGGCGTAGATGCACGTCCGCATATAGGTACTAATAAGCTTCCTCAAATTATAACAAGTATTCGCGAAACTATTGAGAACGCCGGCGGAGAGGTCTGTTTCAATCAGAAGGTAACAGATTTTAAAATACAATTTGGTAAAATTACTGGAGTTGTGGTTAATGGAGGTGATCTCTTAGAAGCGAATGCAGTGATTCTGGCAACCGGGCACTCTGCTAGAGATATATACGAGTTGTTACACCACAAAGGTATTTTAGTAGAAGCTAAACCTTTTGCATTAGGTGTTCGCATTGAGCATCCACAATCAGTTATTGACGCTGCGCAGTACCATTGCGATAGTAGAAGTAAATTCTTACCGCCTGCCTATTATAGCTTAGTAGAGCAAGTAGGCCAGCGGGGCGTATTTTCATTTTGCATGTGTCCAGGTGGGATTATTGCTCCTTGTGCCACTTATGAGAACGAGATTGTCGTCAATGGATGGTCGCCCTCTAAAAGAAATAACCCTTTTGCGAATTCAGGCACTGTCGTACAAATCACTCTTGATGACGTAAAGGGTGAACATCCGCTGAGGATGATGAACTTTCAGTCGGAAATTGAGAAACGTGCTTTTCAGCATGGAGGGGGAGATTTGGTGGCACCCGGACAAAGGATGGTTGATTTCGTAGAAAGAAGGTTATCTTCTGATCTCCCTACAAACTCTTACTTGCCGGGGACCAAAAGCGCTCTGCTTGATGAGATGCTTCCTGGCTTTGTGGCCTCCAGTTTAAAAAGCGCCTTGCCCATATTTGGCAAAAAGATGAAGGGCTATTATACAAATGAAGCGATTTTGGTAGGGGTAGAAAGCAGGAGTTCATCACCTGTGCGCATCCCACGTGATAAAGAAACCTTTCAGCATCCTACTGTTTCAGGATTATATCCATGCGCAGAAGGGGCGGGGTACGCCGGTGGAATTGTATCTGCTGCGATTGATGGAATAAATTGCGCGAATGCTGTTTTAAAGTATCAGTAAACACCTTTGGCATTTATTTGTTATTATTGATACTATATATAAAGTAAGGGATGAAAAAGACACTTATTATTGGAGCGACAACAAATACGACCCGTTATGCGTATAAAGCAGCTCAAATGCTGAAATCTAAAGGGCATGATATTGTTAACGTCGGCATAAAAAAGGGCGAAGTGGCCGGAGTGGAGATTGAGAAGCCTGAGACGATACATGAGGGTATCCATAGCATCACTCTATATATAGGTCCGGATCTTCAGGATCAGTATCATGATTATATTTTGCAGACTAACCCAAAGCGAGTGATTTTTAATCCGGGTACAGAGAACGATAAGTTGGAGGAGTTATTGAAAGAGAATGGGATAGAGCCTGTTGAAGCTTGCACACTGGTTTTATTATCGACAGGCCAGTATTAATACACGATGAGTACGAACAATTGCTTATTGCCTTGGCAGATTGAATTTGTTTAACAAATCCACCTCCTGAATTAGTATAACATAGGCTTCGGATTTACTCGCTAATGCCGATCTACACCTTAAGCCTGCTTCAGCAGCTTTGTGATTGGAATCCCCAATTTGTCTTGAATTCAAGGTAAAGTTCATTTGCCAGCATCATTTTCCTTATTTCATCATATTACTGATATTGTACTTGGTAAGATTTGCCATGAGCATGTCTAAATAACACATTAATAAAAGATAAATCACAAGTAAACGCCCGGGTTGGCTTATCCTTGACTT
>NZ_JBBJLZ010000002.1:0-1056569 GCF_037719805.1 Pedobacter sp.
GACATACCATGCGAGGCCAATAAACACGAGGATAACTAATCCAACTAATATTCCGAAAATTCTGAGAGCGATTTTTGACCAACGTGGCATCTTTTGTAGTTTAAGATTAGAGTGTTAACTCTTGGAGGCTCAATCCGTATGCCAATTAATTGACTATCAACTTTTATTCTTGATAGCCAGGGATCCTTAGGATTTCTACCGACTTTATGCGCTTATATGTCCAGATCTTGCTTGGGTCTCGCTTTGGGTGAGGCCACCATGAGGCCACAGTGAGGCCACGGTGAGGCCGCCTTTTACTAGAGAAAAGGTGGCCTCATAGTGGGAGCAGTGTTGCTTTAATGCGCCCTCACCCAGACTCAGTCCAAAGCACAACTAGATCATGCCTATAATGGACAATGCCGAGATCAATTCTTTAAAGAAGATTAGTTAGTCAATTCTGGCGTTTTTAGTCCGAGAGTGTGACTGGTCTGCATTCTAATCTTTGCAGTCAGATCCGCATCATCACTTAAGGATTGTCCGTAGGAAGGGATCATCTGCTTTAATTTTGCCTGCCATTCGGGTTTGTTAATATATTCAGGAAAGCAACGCTCCATAAGCGTGATCATGATGGAAACCGCTGTTGAAGCACCTGGCGATGCGCCTAGCAATGCAGCGATACTACCGTCTGCAGCAGTCACAACCTCTGTTCCGAACTCAAGGATACCTCCATGCTTTTCATCTTTTTTAATTACCTGAACGCGTTGACCAGCAGTTTCTAACTCCCAGTCTTCCAATTTCGCTGTTGGAAGGTATTCACGAAGTGCTTTCAGCCTATCTTCGGGAGACTGTCTTACCTGGTCAATTAAGTATTTAGTAAGCTGCAAGTTGTCCAAACCGGCAGCAATCATCGGTCTGATATTATTTACTTTAATAGATAATGGCAAGTCCATTAAGGATCCATGCTTTAAGAAACGGGTAGAAAACCCAGCATAAGGGCCAAAAAGCAATGCTTTCTTTCCATCAATCATCCTGGTATCTAGGTGCGGTACAGACATTGGTGGAGCACCTACAGAGGCTTTTCCGTAGACCTTCGCATTGTGATGCGCTATTACTTCAGGATTAATGCATTTCAACCACTGTCCACTTACAGGAAAGCCTCCGAAACCTTTACCTTCAGGAATATTTGATTTTTCCAATAATGGAAGGGATCCACCACCTGCGCCGATAAAGACAAACTTAGCTTTGACCAGTCGTTTAGCGCCGGTTGTCTCATTTTTTACCTTAACCTCCCACAAATTGTTCTTCTGGTGAAGTTGTCTTACCTCATGGTCGAAATGAAGATTGATTGCTTCAGATTCTTTTAAGTAGTTAAACATCATTCTGGTAAGGGATCCGAAATTAACGTCTGTTCCCAGTTCCATTCTCGTAGCAGCAAGTGACTCCTCATTAGACCGGCCTTCCATCACTACGGGCATCCACTCTTGTAATTGAGCTGGATCTTCCGAATATTCCATTTCTTTGAACAAAACGCACTCCTGAAGTTTGTCGTACCTGGTCTTAAGAAACTTTACATTTCCTTCCCCCCATACAAAGCTCATGTGAGGTATACTTTTTATAAATGTTTCAGGTGAATCAACTAATTTACTTTTTACCAGGAATGACCAAAATTGTTTCGATACCTCAAACGATTCTGCAATTGCTACTGCTTTGTCAGTCTCAACTGTACCATCGGGTTTTTCAGGTGTGTAATTTAATTCACAAAAAGCGGAGTGACCGGTACCAGCGTTGTTCCAGGCGTCAGAACTTTCTGCGGCAGCAACATCCAGCCGTTCAAATATTTCAATACTAAGGTCCGGCTGTAATTCTTTTAATAATACACCCAGGGTTGCGCTCATGATGCCAGCGCCGATCAATATTACATCAACAGTTTGTTCCGAATTACTATTTGTAAAGGTCATTTCTGAAATTTTGTGCGAAAATACAAATCCTAAACAAATTCTGAGCCTAAACAGGAGTCCAAATCATTTTTGTTACAGTCTTAATTGAGCATATTGCATTAATCAGACGAACTAGATATTTGTGACCAGAGTGAGCAGTCGTACAACCAAATTATTTGAATTGCCCTGTCTTATTTAACAGCTCAAAGTACTTGGTAAGATCCAGACCAAGCGACTTTTCAAATGATGCCTTAAGATCTTCAGGCTGTGGGTGCTTGTTTTTCCAGGTCGCAAAATAAAGTTTGAAGGCTTTATCAATTTTTTCAGTCCCAACCTGCGACTCTAATAAATATAACCACAGGGCAGTTTTTACATAGGAGATTAGCGCATACTCATTGGAGGATTTAAACTTTTCTGACGGGGTTTCGATTGGAGAGTCCATTGGAATCTCAATCATGGCACCATACAAACTGGCCAGGAAGTCTTTAGCGGGCAACGCTTTAATATTAGCAGGGATCGCAGCTTCACCGAAAACAGAGTTCGTCCGATATTTTTCAGCCTCATACCTGAACTCAAAAAATGAGTTTAAGCCTTCGTCAAGCCAGGTATGTTGTCGCTCGTTACTTCCCAACATGCTCATAAACCAATTATGGCCCACTTCATGCGCAATAACAGCATCCAGGCTTTCCACTTTGGCATCCGGACTGGTGATCAATGTGATTGTTGGGTATTCCATGCCACCGCTGGCATTGTTTTTCGGACCTTCAACGACCTGTACGACAGGATATTCATATTCGCCGACCCAATTGCTGTATCTTTTGACTGCGTCTTTAGTATAATCGATGCTGTTGTTCCAAATCGTACCTGGCTTATTGTGGTAGTAGTTGAACGCTTCAACTACTTTACCAGAGGCAAGCTTTAGAGTGTCATATTGAATTACAAAGTTCTTATCTGCAAACCAGGCAAAATCAGGAACGCTATTCATTAAATAAGTCAACTTTTTAGTGGCCGATTTGCTTTTAGGAACATACAAAGCAGGCTTTCCAGTCCTGTTTTTAACGTTTAGCGTACCGGTACTTTTATATTGCGCGAGCTCAGATTCTGTTTGAAGAACCCCTGTGGCTCCAACGATATAAGCAGAAGGAACAGTTATATTGACCTTAAATGATGAGTAGTCGCTATAAAATTCACCCATGTCAAGGTAAGGAAATTCATGCCAACCAGTTTTGTCGAAGACTGCTGGTTTTGGATACCATTGCGTGACCATAAACTCACCATCAGCATGACCTGAACGGGAGAAGTAGGAAGGCAACTTAACATTGAAGTCTGTTGCTATTGCTACGGAGTCTCCGGGCTTAAGGGGCTCTGCCAGATTAACCTTAATAATGTCAATATATTGAGGGTTAGGATGTGGCTCGACAATAGCCTTTTTACCATTGACGGTAAAATTCAGACCGCTGATGCTTCCGTATTCATACTTATCCAATTTAGTTACACGGGACGTGTCATTCTTTATTTGCTGAAATAGTGCTGTTGATTCGTTCTTATAGGCATTAGGCCAAATATGAAACCATATAAAGCTAAGCGTACTGGGCGAGTTATTTTTGTAGACCAGGCGCTCGCTTCCGATTACAGATTTGTTTTTATCATTTAATGTGGCATCGATCTCATACGTTACATGTTGCTGCCAGTAGTTGTCCTGAGCGGACAGAATATTGCTGATTAAGCTCAACAAAAGGAGTAGTTTAAACTTCATAGGGGATAATATATTTATTTAACTCCATATCGAGAAATTTGTTTCATACGCGTATTGATTTCAAAAAACTTTTCTAAAAGAACCTTGTTGTTCACTTACATCAAAAAACCTAATAAAATGGAAACTACAAGTGTAAATAAAGAGATCTTAAATGATCTAATCGAGATCAACAATGACAGAGTAGCTGGTTACCAGAAAGCAATCGATGAACTTGAGGACGGTGATGCAGATTTAAAAACCTTATTTGCTGAGATGATTGGACAAAGTCACAAGCATAAGGCAACTTTGGTACAAGAGATTCAGGTTTTAGGCGGAGACGCTGAAACTGGAACTACCAATTCTGGAAAGATTTACAGAGCTTGGATGGATGTTAAAGCCATATTTACTGGCCATGACAGAAAAACAGTACTTAACAATTGTGAATTTGGAGAAGATGCAGCACAAACTGCCTATAAAACCGCACTAGCGTCAGACGGTCTGTCTGCTGATCTTAGAGCAACGATCACGGAGCAGAAAGCAGATTTGAGAACCTCGCATGATAAAATCAAAATGTTGAGAGATTCTACAGCAAGCTAAATTTCGTTAACAGATATGGAAAGGCCGGCTAATATAGCTGGCCTTTTTATTTTGGTTCAAACTCGTACTTTCCTTTTATCATCTCGTTTAGAAACTTTCCCTTTGATTTTGCAGCTCTCATGCTAATATAGACATTATACGGCACTTCTTTATAAACATATACGCTACCTGAGGTGTAGACAATTGTTAAATTATTACTTTCCGGATTATAAGACATCTTAGCTACTACTGATGATGGCATAAGTTCAATTTGTTCTACTAAACACGCTCATTTGTATTCTGTTTATCAAATCTTTAGCACAGGCATACCAACTCGTGATTAATTACGTAAATTGTATAAACACATAAACGCTAATCAATATGAAAACATTTTTTAAAAGTACGGTGGTAGCATTGCTTACAACTTGTGCGCTCATTAGTTCTTGTTCCAACACTAAGTTGCTTAGTTCCTATGTTTCACCCAACTCTAAACTTAATAAGAGCAGCAAGGTGCTTGTAATGGCAATGATGGGGGATCAGGATAAGAAGCTAAGGGCCAATATGGAAAAGATCATGGTTCAGAACCTTCAGGCCAGAGGCATTAATGCAGGCTCTGCAATTGAACAGTTTGGTGGCGATTCATTAAAATCACTTGATGAAAAGACGGCCATGAAGAAAATTAAAGACAAAGGCTTTGATGGCGCCTTTACGATAGCTTTGTTAGATAAGACGAAAGAATCGACGTATAAACATGGAAGAATGGCAATAGCCCCATATCCTTATAGATTCTGGGGCTATTATAACAATTACTATAGCAACTTTTATGGTAGGGTTTACATCCCTGGTTATTACTCAGATGATAACAAGTTTATATTGGAAGGAAGCGTTTACAGCCTAGATTCCGATAAACTACTTTATTCTGCAAAGACTAAAACATTTAATCCAAGTAGTCCGCAGTCGTTAGCTTCAGAATTCACAAAAAAGTTGCTAAACGATATGTATAAGAATGGCGTAATAGCAGATTAAAAGCTAATCTTGTCGTGCTTACCCTCATCAAAGGTGGTACCGGTAACAATTGCCTTAAGCATATTAAATGCCACAACCATCTTTGATGAGCTGCTATCCCAATACTCCGCAGATGTAGGCTCAACCTTGATAAGGATTAATTTTGGATCTTCTGCACCTTCAGGAAACCATGCTTTTATCGCTGGCGAAAAATACGCTTCTTTCAGCGACTGATCATCCACAAGCTCAGCTTTACCATTTACTGAAATATACGTATTATTTGAGGGATCGCTATAGCCTAACGTAACTTGATTTTCTTTAGAGATTTCTTTCGTTTTCAAAGAATATTCGTTCGTGAAAAACCAGATGCTTCCTGCTTCATCTACTTTTGCAGTACCCATTGGTCTGCTGGAAAACTCATCAGTATCAGATAAAGTGGTGAACATGCATATTCGCACGTCTTCTGTCATTTTTTTTAATAAAGCGATATTTTCTTCAGTTTTCATAGCTCTCAGTTATTATTTCCTGATAAACACTGACTATAGCCTTTTGTTTTATAACCAGGCGTCTTAGAGGCTTTGTCGATATCCGTATATCGCGGCTAAGCTCAGGCATTCTTTCGAACTTAAAACTCCATCTGATGACGTTGAAGAAAATAAACTTGATGCTGCAGCGCCCACTCCTAATTGCAGGCTCTTCTCCATCGACTGTTCATTGTGAATTCCCATTAACACACCGGCCGCGAAGGCGTCTCCCGCACCAACAGAGCCAATCAGCAGATGTTCAGGGACGTTAATGCTCGATTGAAAAAGAACTTGTTTGGTGTTACTTACTGCGACCGCACCGGCTGGAAAATGCACAATCACCCACCTTTTAACACCCATAGTGATGATCTTTAAGGCAGCTTGCTCGCAAAGATCCTTACTGGCCTTTCCGGTTACAGATGTGGTTATTCCCGTTATCATACTGGCTTCATACTCATTTAAAAAAAGATAATCTATATATGGCAGCGCAGGTGGAATCAAAGTACTAAAGCGATCAGAGTTCTCACTGACAACGTCTACAGAGGTAATAAAGCCTGACTTAATCGCAGCCTTAAGTACTTTGGCGGCTCTGGTTAAACCGTCAGCCTCCAATCGGTCCAGCTGATCAAGCAGTAACAGATACCCCAGATGAAACACCCTGGCATTAGAACTTGCAAAATTAAAGTCATTGATGTCAAGGTATGCATTAGCACCCCGCTGATGAAAGAAGGTCCGCTTCCCGTTGGACTTCACAGTCATGACATCAGTGTAAGAGGTATGGGCCGTTGAAGTCTTTCGAATTTGAGTGGTATCGATCCCCATCGTTTTGCAGTCGTTAATGATATAATCACCACGTTCATCATCTCCGACAAGTCCAAGCCCGCTTAACGGAAAATCTGCCTGCAGTTTTACAAGATCTTTCAGGATGTTATATGCAGATCCACCATTGCTTAGGCATTCAGATACTATAGTCACTAACTTCTCCTCCTCCGGAAAGGTGTCAATAGTCTTCACCTGGTCGATGATCCAGTTACCGCCAACTAATATTCCGTTTCTCAATTTTCTGTTTCACTAAGTAATTTAACGATCCTTAATTCATCTTCGACAATCTCCGTATACCTGCCAATCTCCTGATTTGAAAAGAAATTGTCATTAAGATCGTCGTTTGCGGTAGAGACCTCCCCGATGATACATTCATCTGAATCAGGATAAAACTCATGCCATACGCCCGGTTCGATGGTCACCCTGCTCCCGGCTTGCAGTGTGATCTTTTCGCCTGAAGAGATGGTCTGGATGTTACCGTTGATTTTAATACGCAATCTTTCTTCCGACTTTTGTATCTGAGGATCTTGATCCCAAAGTTGGACTACCAGTGCACCTGTTCTGCAAATAATATCTTCTTTTTTCTTTCGATGTGTATGAGCAGGAGTAACCTGAGCCCTAACCGCATACATTAGTTTTTCACAATACTCTTCTTCTTCAGCTAGATTAACTAGTACAAGTCCACATTGCATGAAAGATCCTAAGCCAAAATCTGTAACATCCCACTTAGGATTGGGTGGAAGCGTCCAGCAATTCTTGTTAAAAAACAGGTCTGCGTCTTGTATGACCTTATTAATTTCCGATCGTTTCATCCTGTTGCGTTTAATGGTATGTAATTGTTTCAAGACTGCTGGCAGCCTCGGATTTTAAAGCGGCATCAAATAAATAGTGACTGGCAACGGCTTCCTGAGGAGTCACGCATCCAAATTTCCTTTCTAACTTTCCAGCTCGTTCTGCAAAATAAGAAGCAAGCATTTGCAGGAAGCAATCTGCAAATCCCGCTTCAAAAATGCCACCTGTAATGGTTGGAAAAGCAATTTCTTTAGATCCAAGATCTGTTCTTTGCCAGTGCTGCTCTCCATTTTGAAGAGTAAAGGTCCACAGTGCCTTGGTATCTTTAGTACTATACTTAACGCCTCCATTGGTGCCTAAGATCTCTATATACCAGGTATTGGTTTCTCCCGGAGAGATCCGTTTCATCTCAAAAGTTATTGGCACAGTATTGCCATCGATTAACACTTCGCTGTGTAGAGAAGCGTTGTTCCAGGTGTCACATAAGGCTACACCCCCTTTGCCGTCTGGCCTTTCTGTTATTATTTTTTGAAGCTGGGCATAAACTTTAGCTGGCTTCCATCCTAAACGCAAGGGTATATGTAACACATGCATACCAAGATCACCCATTACCCCTATTACACCGCAGTATTTGTTTTGACGTTTCCAATTAATCGGCTTTAGTCGATCGAGATCACTGGAATGCAAAAAACCCGCCTTTACTTCAATAATTTCGCCAAGCCTTCCAGACTTAACTTCTTTAATGACACGTTGCGGTCCGGGCAAAAACGGCAACTCCGAGCTACATCTCACAAAACGTCCAAGACGTGTTGCACATTCTTCAATCTCGATCGCAGCTTGAAGGTCTATGCCAAATGGCTTTTCAGCCAACAAATCTTTACCAGATTCTAACACCTCAATATAATATTCTTTATGCAAATTGTGTGGCAAAGCCACGTAAACAACATCAATTGCGGCATCTGCCAGCAGCTCCTTATAATTAGTTGTAAGTAACCGAACCGTAGGGACTTTTCGATACCATTCGAGAACATCGTCACTCAAGTCACAAACTGCGACGAGTTCAATTTCTACTGGAAAATCATTTAACACAAACCATCGTCCAAAGGCACTTGCTGCCTCCTTACCCATTAAACCACCACCGATGATTCCAACATTGACCTTTTCCATCACTGTATATATTTGAAAGCCTGCTCTGCTGTAGCATGATCATGAACGATAGACATTAATGCTTTTGTCATCCCTGCCGGATTATGGTGTTGGATTACATTACGGCCGTAGACAATCCCCCGGATACCTTGCTGCATCAGTCCATAAGTTCTCTCTAAGATCTCCTGATCACTCGCTTTACCGCCACCTCTAACTAATACAGGGATATTGCCGGCAATTTCTACCACCCGGTGATAGTCATCTATAGTATTGGTCGGATCAGCTTTAATGATGTCAGCACCTAACTCTACGCCTTGTCTTACCAGCGAAACAATTTTACCCAGGTCGCCATCGACCATATAACCACCAGCAGCACTATTTTTCTGGAATACCAGCGGTTCTATCATCAGTGGCATGCAATACTGTTCACACAGGGGTTTTATTTTTAAAATGTTTTGTATGCATTGATCCATAACTTCGGGCTCGTTTGGAATACTGAACAAATTAACGACTACACAAGCCGCGTCCAGACCTACTGCCTGCTCGACCGGATGTTCGATCATTCTACTGAATAATTTAGCAGGCAATTCTTTACCGTAAACGTTTGCTACATCTGTTCTCAATACAAGGGAAGGCTTTTGACGCCCGGGTATCGATTGAAGGTAATGTGCCTGGCCTATAGTTAATTGAATAGCATCTGGAGCAGCTTCCACGAGCGTGTTCACGGCTTGTTGTATATTTTCAATACCGCTGAGGAAAGAATGCTCATTGAAGAAGCCATGATCAATAGCAACATCGAAGCAATTACCCGATTGACTGTTGAAGAGTCTGTTTAACTTATAGGTTTTCATAACCAAATATATATTTTACAACTTGTATACACAAGTACAAACCTGAGGAAATATTTTATATTTGTTTAACCTACCTAAGACGCTACCCAATGATCAGAAGAGATACGATTCCACTTTATAAAAAGGTTATAGATGACTTAAAAAAGTCAATTGATGATTCTAAATATATAAAAGGTGATCTGCTTCCGTCGGAGAATGATTTATGCAAAACCTATAACACAACGAGGGTGACCATCCGCCAGGCGCTTTCAGGACTTACAAACATGGGTTACATCACCAGGAAGCATGGAAAAGGAAGTATTGTAACGGAGCCAAAAAGAGGCTTGGGGATTCTTTCTTTTTCCGGAGTAACTGCTGGCATTGGAAACCAGACGCTAACTACACAAATCTTACAGAAACAAACGAAACAACACTGGCCGCTTGACTTCTTTTATGAATTAAATGAGGTTGAATTAAAAAAAGGCTGTTTGTACTTTACCAGACTAAGACAAATTGATAACATCCCGGTTTTGTATGAAGAAACCTATATCACTAATTTGAACCTTCCACGGTTTATCAGTAAGAATCTCGAAAATGTATCACTCTTTAAGACCATCAAAGAACATTACAATATTGACATTGCAACCGGAGAGCAAAAGATATGGGCAGTAAATGGGGATAAGCAAGTGAGTAAATTACTGAATGTTAAGATTGCCGAGCCATTGGTTCATATGAAGAGGAGGCTGCAAACTAATGTAAAAGATCTCAACATTTATTCTTCCATTTATTGCAACACCCAAGAATACTTCTTACAGGATTATTTCTGATAATTTTGATACTTTTGCGGCAATGAAGCTAACAAAACCGCTGTGCGCCTTGCTGACTCTAATTCTATGTGGAATTCTGGCGTTCGGACAAAGCAACCCCGCAGCACTAAGAAAGAAGAAAGAACAGTTGCAGCGGGAAATAGATCAGCTTCAGAGAAATGCGAACAAAGCAGCAAGCAACAAGAATCTAACCATCAAGCAAATTGCTGATCTGAATAAGAAGATCTCTTTGATGCAAGAAAAAATGGATGTCATCAATTCTGAGATGCGATCACTCGATCAGGAAATCCATAAAAATTCAAAGACGGTAAATAACCTTCATGGGCAATTAAGCGAGCTTAAGAAGGAGTATGCAAGCATGATTCGCTTTGCTCAAAAGAACCAGAACTCCTATACAAAAATGATGTTTATTTTTGCTTCCAGCGACTTTCATCAGGCTTACATGAGGATGAAGTACCTCCGGCAATTTGGTGATTATCGCAAAAAACAAGCTGGATTCATTGAAGGGAAAGAGAAAGACCTAAAATACAAGATCGTTATCCTCGATAAGAATCTGAGAGAGAAAGGTAGTCTGATGAAGGAGCAGGAATCAGAAAAGACCAAGCTAGGGCAAAGTAAACAAGAGCAAGATCAGGCACTTAATAAGTATAGTGCGGAAGAAAAGAAATTCCGTCAGGGTATCGTTGAACGAAGAAAGAAGCAAACCGTAATAGACGGTCAGATTCGTGCGGCGATCCTGAGAGACATTGCTATTGCTAAGAGAAAGGCTGAGGAGGCCGCACGGCTCGAATTGGCCAGGAAGAAAGCAGCTGCAGAAAGAGAGCGAATTGCACAGGCCAAGTTAAGAGCCGCAGAGGTGGCGAAAGCTAAGGCGGCCAACAAACCAATTCCAGCAGCTCCTGTAGCGACAAAAAAGGAACCAGAAGCGGAGCGCCCGACTACGGTACCTACGGTTTTAACTAAACTATCTTCCGACTTCGAAAGAAACAGAGGTTCATTACCAAGGCCTGTAGCAGGCAGAATAACTGAAGGGTTTGGAAAGCATAACGAAGGGCAGGCGGTCTATTATAACGATGGGATTAATCTTGAACCTGACGAAAATGCCGCAGTTCATGCCGTCTTCGATGGAACAGTAAAACAAGTGGCGAGTCCTTATGGAAAATATTACGTCCTAATTAGTCACGGTTTATATTATACCGTTTATCATAATCTGAAATCAGTGAGTGTGTCTGTCGGCGAAAAAGTAAGCACAAATCAAGCGATCGGAGTTGTTGCAAATGAAGCGGGTAAACCTCATTTACAATTTCAGATATGGAAAGGCCTTAAGGCTCAAAATCCTGCAGGCTGGATTAGATAGTTCATTAAACAACTGTCCGTAATTATTGTTAAGCTAATTTGTAAACCCCTCTTAAGGCAAGCGATTATGAGCAACAATGAAAGCGATGATCTTGGCAAGACACACGTTCCAGACCAGACAGTTGGTTCTTCGATAAATGCAAGTTCAGAAGAAACTTTGTCCACTATGGAAGAAGCGATTTCTCATTATGCTATGGTTAAGCAACGGTTGCTTAATGTAAATAGGTGGTTTGAATATGCGATGCTTCCCCTATCGTCTTTTAAGCTTTTCGACCATTCAGGAAGAGTAGTTGAAAGGCAAGCGATTGAAGGCGATTACATCAGAATCGATATTCCCGGCCCTGGAACAAAAGCAGGTCAAGGGTATGATTGGGTAGTCATCGAGACTATACTAGAGGAGAACGACCCAGATGCTGCCGTTATCAGCATGACCGTCAGGCCCTCGGTTCATCCTTTAAGCGACAATCAGAATACGGCACACTTTCTAACTGATGTCGCCAGCTCAACCTTTCAGGTTAAAAGATCGGGACTTCTTGTTCTCGCTGAACAACATGGCCGCAATGAGATGCCTAACAGGGACACGGCTAATACCTTCGATAATATTAGAAATACCGTGGTTGGCTGGAGTGCTATGCTTGGGTTCGCTTATCCGCAATGGAAGGGTTTAGTAAAAGGTTTGATTAAAAAGGCTAACTAATAAATTAATAATATATGTGGATTTTATACGCCGTACTTGCCGCACTATCTGCTGCATTAGTTATTTTTCTTACTAAGCTTGGTCTAAAAAACGTTGACCCCAGTCTAGCTTTTGCTATTCAAGCCGTTCTTATCCTGTCCATAACCTGGTCCGTAGTTTTTTATCAGGGCAATCACACCACTATCAAAGAGATCGAAGGCAAAGCATGGCTCGTTCTGTTACTCGCTGGCGTGCTGACTACGCTTTCCACGTTATTATCATATAAAGCTTTAACCATGGGTCCGGCCTCTTTTATTGTTACAATAGAGCGTACATCCCTCCTTTTCACCATAGTGCTGTCAGTAATATTTCTTAAAGAAAAATTAACATGGCAACTAATGGTAGGTGGAGCCCTGATTTTATCAGGCGCTATACTTATCGCTTTGTCAAGCGGAAACGGCAAGTAAATTTCACTTATTACTGAAGCGCGAACCACTGGTAACCGTATCCATCTATATTAAAGCTATTGTTCTTCGGTTGTGGTTGTTCACCTGGGATCAAAGGCACAATTCGCTTTTTGGATTCATTGAAGGGTGTGAGCGAAACCTCCTCAGGCTTCTCACTAAAATTGTTTACCGCTATTAACACTTTATCTCCATAAGTGTATTTGATAACAAAAACCTTCGATTTCGTTTTAAGAACCTCCCACTCCCCTAAACCAATTTCCGGATGCTCCCTTCTTAGCTTTACCATTTGTTTAATAAACGTTAATAATGAATGAGCGTCTTTCTCTTCCTTAGCCACATTAACTTTATTATAGGCATACTTACCAATGCTAATTACCGGCCTGAAAAGTTTAGATGAGGACGAAAATCCAGCGTTACTACTGGTATCCCACTGCATGGGCGTTCGCACAGACAGTCGTTCCTTAAGTGTCAAGTCATCTCCCATACCCAATTCTTCTCCATACCGGATTACAGGCGCCCCTGGCAAAGATAGCAACAGACTGTATGCCATCTTTATCTTTAAAGGATCTTGGAGCATTGGTGCCAGACGACGCCTAATGCCACGATCATACAGTTGCATATTCGCCTCAGGTCCAAATTCATCATATACCTTGTTACGTTCGGACTTGGATAACCGTCCCAGATCAATTTCATCATGATTTCTTAGAAAGAAGGCCCATTGCGATGATCCCGGTTTCTCTCTAAATTCCTCTAATGCTTTAGCGAAAGGCTTCGGATCTTGCAGGGCTAAACCATAAAACAAGTACTGATTTGCGTAAAAATTGAACATCATTTGAAGTCGGTCTCCGTTCTCTCCAAAGAAATCCCGGTTCTCTTCCGCACTTACGTTAGCCTCTCCTAATAACACTGCGTCAGGCTTGATTGCTTTAATTGAATCCCTGAACATAGTAAGTATGTCAAACATGGGATCTGCGGATTTGCCTTGTGCATTTGGAACATCTATAATAAATGGCACAGCATCTAATCTAAAACCGTCCACGCCTTTACCGAGCCAATATTTTAGCACTTTGACTGCCTCTTGTTGTACATCCTTGTTTTTATAATTCAGGTCTGGCTGAAAATCGTAAAACCTATGAAAATAATAATGCTTGGCGATGTCATCCCAAGTCCAGGTTTCTGTTTGCACTCCGGGGAAAACCATACCTTTATCGAAATCTTTAGGCTGTTCCTTAGACCATACGTACCATGAATTAAACTTCGAAGTTGTGTCTGACCGTGCTGCCTGATACCATTTGTGATCGATCGAAGTGTGGTTAAGCACAACATCCATGATCACCTTTATATTCCTCTTTTTGGCTTCCTGCATAAATTTAGAGAAATCCTTTTCCTTACCCAGGCGGCTATCAATACCGTAATAGTCAGTAACGTCATAACCGTCATCATTGTCAGGCGTTGGCTGGAACGGAGATAACCAGATGACATCAACACCCAGTTCTTTTAAGTAATCAAGCTGCCAGGTGAGACCTTTAAAATCTCCGGTACCGTCACCATCACTATCTTTAAAGGCATCAACATCTACGTTATAGATGAAAGGATTTCGGTACCATGTGATCTCACTTTTTTTTGTTTGCCCTTGGGACTTTGGCTGATCTTCTGTACACCCAAGCGTTGTAGCAGCAACCCACAATCCTAAACATAGGTATCGGAGATTCAAGAGAGTTTTCTTCATGTATGTACTGATTTTCCTTGTTAACAATATTTTATTAGAAATTGTTGCTGTAAACTAAATGCCTGTAATCAAAAATTCTTTCTCGCTGGAATTGAGCCCTTTGAGACACTCTATGAGATTTAAAACAAAAAATACTTGTCTACACAAGAGAAGTACCTTATATTTGCCTCGAGAGCGTTAATTTAAACGGGGGATTTTGGTCTTTAGGGACTATGCCCCCGTTTTCTTTTGCCTGCTATCGGCTAAATATCAATCTTTGATTTCGATCCAAACCGGACAGTGGTCACTACTTTTCTCCCAACCTCTAACATCACGATTGACACCAGCTGCGAGAAGACGTTTATCCAATATTGGATTTAGTAAAAAATGATCTATGCGAAGTCCGGCATCACGAGCATATGCATTTCTAAAGTAGTCATAGAATGTGTAGATCGTCTCCGTGGGATATAGTTTTCGTATGGCGTCTGTCCAGCCTAATGCCACCAGATTGTGGAAGGCTTCCCGCACTTCTGGTCTGAACAAAGCGTCATCCACCCAACGTTCGGGTTTATAGACATCATTTTCTGTTGGCATAACATTATAATCTCCTACCAGGACAATTGGCAAATCATAAGTAAGCAACTCTTTGGCATGTTGGGCCAGGCGATTGAACCAAGCCATCTTGTAATCCAACTTGGGACCTGGCGCTGGATTTCCATTCGGTAAATACAGACAACCGATAATTATACCGCCAACAAACGCCTCAATGTAACGGCTGTGCAAATCCTCTTCATCTCCTGGCAAACCTCTCCTGGTTTCTTTGATCTCTAAACCCCGGGCCAGGATTGCAACACCATTCCAACTTTTTTGGCCCTGCCATATGGCGTTGTAACCTGCTTCTTTAATAGCTTGCTCTGGAAATTTCTCCTGCGGTGCTTTTAACTCCTGTAAACAAACAATATCAGGCTTTTCTTGCTCAAGCCATCTAAGTAAAACAGGAAGCCTGCCGTTTACACCGTTAACATTGTAAGTTGCTATCTTCATAAATTAAATCTAATAAAAATCAGGCCATATGTTTTTTAAAATTTACAGAAAACATCGTACTTTAGTTAGATGGCAGTGGTTGAACATACTCAAAATCAGAATCATCCGTTCCTACAGGGCGGTGGTGAGACAGGAGAAGCCCTACGTTCCTTTGATTGGTCGGCTTCAAAATTAGGTGAGCCACATACCTGGCAACAAAGCCTTAAAACTACTGTGGGTATTGTATTGAATGCGAAGTTCCCTATGCTACTCATCTGGGGTGAGGACCTGATCTGCTTTCATAACGACGCTTTTCTTTTAATTGCGAATGATTGGGCTACAAGTTCTTTAAATGCAGTGCCAACAGGGGGTTCAGTGTGGCAGGAAAGCTGGGCAAAAATTGAGCCTGGCGTCATGAAAGTAATGAACGGAGGCGATGCGGCCTGGAAAGAAGATGAATTGCTGTCGGCGTATCGCAAGGGGAAGCTCGAAGATATCTATGTCACATTGAGCTATAATCCAGTTCATGACGAAAGGGGTCAAATTGCCGGTGTTTTGATCATTTTTAATGAAACAACAAAAAAGGTACTTCAGCAGAAGAAAATCAAAGAAAACGAACGGAATCTAAGATTGATCATTTTACAGGCTCCAGTTGCTATCGCAATCTTCCGGGGGCCTGACCACATTGTAGAGATCGTAAACTCGAGAGCCCTGGAACTTTGGGGCCGTAAGTCTGCAGATGTATTCAACAAACCTATTTTAAAAGCTATACCTGAATTGAAAGCGCAGGGTTTTATCAACCTATTGGATCTTATCTATCTAAGTGGTGATCCATTTGTAGCTACAGAGTTACCTATGAATATTCAGCGGAAAGATACCATCGAAACGGTGTATTTCAACTTCGTATATGAGCCTTTATTTGATTTGGAAGGCAATATTAACGGTCTTATCTCGATTGGCACGGAGGTGTCGGAGCAGGTTCGAACACGACATCAGATAGAGGAAACAGCAGAAGAGTTACAAGCCATTAATGAAGAAATGCGCTTCTCAAATCAGGAGCTCGCATTGTCAAACGAACGGTTGGAACGTGCGGAGGAGATGCTGCGGCTTTCCATAGAGGCAGCCGAGGCCGCTACTTGGCATATGGAACTTGGAACTAAACAGTTTCTCGCATCAAACAGGCTTAAGGAACTATTTGGACTCTCATCGCAGGTTGAGTTTACCTATGAAGAAATCGTCGATAGAATACCGGAAGATCATCGGGAACTGGTTAAGATGGCGCTAGAGGAGGCACTCCATGCTGGAAAAGCTTATCACATGGAGCATCCTATCCTTGGCTTCGACGGAAAGAAAAGATGGATCAGGGCATTAGGGAAGATTTATCCTTCAAAAGGAGTTCAGCAAGGACACTTTTCTGGATTAGTCATAGACATCACAGAGGAAAAAGAAAACGAGCTGCGCAAAAATGACTTTATTGGAATGGTAAGCCATGAGCTTAAAACGCCGCTAACCTCGGTAATGGGGTATACCCAACTTCTTATGACTAAAGCTGAAACCAGCAATGACAGTTTTGCTCAAGGTGTTTTGAAAAAGACAAACCTCCAGGTTAAGAAGATGAGCTCAATGATAAATGGCTTTCTTAATCTTTCCAGGTTGGAATCTGGAAAGATTCTTATTGAAAAACAGTATTTTGATATAGACGAACTGGTAAAAGAAATTATTGAAGAGCTTCGCCTCTCTGTTAGCACTCACAATATTGACCTTGCTCATTGCGGTTGTATCCCAGTATTTGCGGACCGGGAAAAAATTGGCTCTGTTGTTTCAAACTTGATAGGAAATGCCATCAAGTATTCCCCAGGCGGTGGCTGCATCGAAGTGCACTGCGCCGTTAAGCAGGATTTTCTTGAAGTGTCTATTTCAGATGAAGGAATTGGCATCAATTCTACCGATCTGGGAAAATTGTTTGATAGATTTTATCGCGTGGAAAACCAAAATACTAAACATATTTCCGGATTTGGAATAGGTCTTTATTTAAGTGCCGAGATCATTCAACGTCACGATGGTAGAATCTGGGCTACCAGCGAGCCTGGTAAGGGATCGGTCTTTTATTTTAGTCTTCCTTTGTTATCACCATGTTTGTAAATTTACCGCGAACCTAAACTCAATTTACATTTTGTATTCAAAAGACGAAGTAGCTACGCTTAAACAAGAATTCTGGACGACTTTCGGTCAATATATGGCATTGGAGACATCGAGTGCAGGACTACGGGTGAATTGGGTTAATTATAAGACCGGCATTAAACATTTATATTTCAAAATGGAAGCCGATGGTAAGAAAGCGCGAATTGGCATAGAAATGAATCATACTGACCTGAGTATGCAAAGCCTTCTATTTGAACAGTTCCAAGAATTTAAAAGCATGTTAAGGGACCACCTGGATGAAGACTGGACATGGGAATTGCACACGACTGATGACTATGGAAAGGCGATATCAAGGATCTCGACCGCAGTTTACGGATTAAGCATATTTAAAAGGGAAGACTGGCCCGCATTGATCAGCTTTTTAAAGCCGCGTTTGTTGGCTTTAGACAACTTTTGGAACGATGCACAAGATAGCTTCGGCTTATTTACTTAATCATTCGTAGCGATCTTCTCCCGTTAAAACGATTTCTGCACTTTCCCAATTCAGAACAAAGTTCAAGAGCATCGAATACACTCCGGTGTAATCCAGTGCAGAACAAACGGAGAATTCATTGATATCATAACTTACTCTGAAGCTGCCCGTCGCTTCAGAATTCATCACCAAACTATTCTCAATGAGCTTAACATTTGAAAGATTTCCTTTGCCATACTCATAATCCAATATCAACGTGTAAAGCACAGTTGAGCCTGACAATACTACTTCCAGACGCTTAGAACTATCATCACTTCCATAAATATCTTTTAAAGACTCTGGAGTTAACGTTATCTTATGAGAATAAGTTATCATGCTGCATATATTAAATAGCTTTAAAACTTTAAACCTACCATTAAACTGCATCTAATTGAAACTGTTTAGTGCAATATGCGTTAGTTTTGCAGTTCATGGACTATTTCGATCAATTAACCCAGCTGCTCAGACTTGAGAAAGACGCAGACCTTAAATCATATCACGATCAGACTGAATCGTCATCGGCGGCTGACAGGCGTTTAAAGGGCCTTTCATGGTATCCAATTGCGATAAGGGGCACTGAGATTGGTAGAGGCGATTACCTGACTATAGAATTAGAACGCACAACACATCAGGATTTAAATCACCAGTTTAGATTTGGATCTTCAGTTGCCTTATTTTCAAACCATGATGAAGGAAACGACCGTATAGAAGGGGTTGTGGCCTATGTGGGTAGCGATAAAATGAAGATCAGCTTAAAAGTCGACGAACTTCCTGATTGGAGCAGACAAGGTAAACTTGGTGTTGATCTTCTATTTGACAATTACACTTATGATGAAATGCAGTTCGCTTTAAAAAAAGCTTCGGCATTATTAACAGATACGTTGGAAGGTGGCAAATTAAAATCACCAGTTATTCCATTATTGAAAGTAATTACCGGTGCTGTTAAGCCTCGTTTTCAACAAGCAAACTATCTTTACGATATCCCTGCCTTGAATGAGAAGCAACAGGAGGCTGTTCGAAGAATTCTTGAAGCAAACGAACTTGCAATTGTACACGGGCCGCCTGGAACAGGTAAGACTACTACCCTTGTTCAAGCGATTAAAGCGCTGATCAAAAGCGATGGAAAACAGATTCTGGTAGTCGCTCCAAGCAATACTGCAGTTGATTTGCTAACTGAAAAACTGGCGGACGAAGGTCTTGAGGTCTTGAGAATCGGAAACCCCACCAGGGTTTCTGAGAAATTGTTGTCGCTAACTATTGATGGCAAAATGGCTGGCCATGAGTCTTTAAAATCTATAAAGAAGTTAAAGAAACAAGCTGCAGAATACAAAAACATGGCGCATAAGTATAAGCGCAACTTTGGTCGTGCGGAGCAAGAGCAACGGAAAGCATTATTTAATGAGGCGCATAAGGTCCTGAAAGAAGCAGACGATATAGAGCAATATATCATAGACCAGCTCTTGACTAAAGCTCAAGTAATATCAGCTACTTTAGTCGGCGCGAATCACCGCTTGGTTAAGGGTATGGAGTTCCACACGGTAATCATTGACGAAGCCGGACAGGCGTTAGAACCGGGCTGCTGGATACCGATCTTGAAAGCTTCGAAACTAGTCCTTGCCGGCGACCATTGTCAGTTGAGTCCTACTATCAAGTCTGCGGAAGCGGCGAGGAAGGGATTAAGCAAAACTTTACTTGAAAAAGTTGTAGCGCTATACCCGGAGGCGGTCGTGTTATTGGAAGAGCAATACAGGATGCATGAGGACATTATGGGCTATTCCTCAGAAGTATTTTACGGAGGTGTACTTAAGGCACATGCGTCAGTAGCAGGTCATTTGCTTTTTCCGGGTGATAAGGCCCTTCAGTTCATCGACACTGCAGGGCGGGGTTTTGAAGAAAGGCTGGAAGGCAGCAGCGTGGCAAACCCCGACGAAGCTAACTTCCTATTGAAACATCTTGCTGACTATATAACTATTTTAAGAACTTATTACGATTTGGAAAAATTTCCAAGCATTGGTGTCATTGCACCTTATCAGGAGCAGGTAAAAATGCTGCGCTCTGGACTGGATTCCAGTGGCATCGCCGCCGAAGTATGTGAAAATATTACCATAAATACAGTAGATAGCTTCCAGGGTCAGGAAAGAGACGTTATCTATTTGAGCCTTACCCGAAGCAATGACGAGCAAGTTATTGGATTTCTGTCAGATATCAGACGAATGAATGTTGCTATGACCAGAGCTAGAAAAAAACTTGTTGTTATTGGAGACAGTGCTACATTGTCTAAACTCGCTTTTTACTCAAATTTTGTCCGATATGCGGACGAAAAACTAAGCTATCACAGCGCCTGGGAATTTTAATTCGTTATTTGGAAACCCTTGGGATCAATTAACTGCGGAAACCAGGTTCTGAATGAAGTAGCGCTGGAATTACCCGCCGAAGCATAGTCACAAAGTGGTACATAATCGGGTTGGTCACCAGATTCCTTGTAGGATTCCGGGCTGAACTTTAACCGGAATTGCATCCAGGTACTTGAGGAACTAACCTCTTCCAAAGCTACATACCCATCAGTGCTTCCAGGACTCACAATTGCAGCCATATTTATTCCTTTTAACGCCTCATCCCTTGCCAATAGAATAGGCCCCCTTAATAGAGCTACATAAGCAGGTTTTTCGCCTAAATAGGTGACTCTTCCACGCATATCAAGTTTTAGTTCTATAACATCGGCGTTGCTCCATTTACGCTTTATGATGTGATATCCAGGACTTATATTTTCGATCGGTATACCATTCAATGTCAAGTGATTAATTTTACTCCATGCAGGAATTCTTATGGCAATAGCAAACGTTTCTGACTTAGCAAGCTTTAATGCTAACTTGATAAACCCGGTTTTTGGGTATTCTGTCTGCTGGGTTACGTCGACCTGTTGACCTTTCGGAGTGGTGGTCTTGAAAATGCCAGCGGCGTAATAGTTAATAAAAATACCACCATCAGCCTTCATGACCATATGTGCAGGGAAATTAAATAGCGCACGTGGACCACTTGCGACGCAACAATTCAGATCCATGCCACACTGACCGGTGCCAGGTAATCTTAACCCAGATAATGGTGTGTACTTTGCCCAGTCGTGTCCGTCTAAACTCATTGAACCAAGCAGCGCATTGTAAAAGCTTTGTTCGGCGGCATCGGCGTACTTTGACTCTCCTGTGAGCCTGAAAAGTTGATGGCATAACTTAATCCAGGTCACAGTAACGCAAGTCTCCTGATAATGGTGTATTGGATCGGTTTGCAAACTCTTCCCTCCAAACCACATCTCTGATGAAGCACCTGAACCAGCCAGATTGATTTCCGTGTCATAAATGTTTTGCCAGGTCATCTCCACAGCTTTTTTGTATTCCACTCTGCCGGTTATTCTATAGAGTTCAAGAAGGCCTTCGTAGCAGGACATCATCTCATAGGCTTTTTGTCCTTGTTCAAATGAATACCAGTTCTTTGGCTTCGGAAAGCGCTTGGCTACATCAATGCTTGCCTTGCTGATCAATTTCGGCCCGTCGGGTCGTTCCCATTGGTCAACAATGTTTGTTGCAAAACTCAGATACTTTTTATCTTTGGTTGCGTTATACAATTTGCAAATTGGCTCAAGGATTGATGAAGCAGCCATGCCACGATAGTTGCCTTTCGTGACTATAATACCATCCGCTTTTTTCAGGTCTGCAATCAAGTTATTGGCTAAATGCTTTGCCGCCTGCAGACTTTTAGTATCTCCTGTTAACTGGTAGTAATCGAGCAAACCCAGCATACAATATTTACGCCCCCAGATATCCCATTCCTGTAATCTCGCCTTCTCAGAATAGTTCCCAATGTAACCATCCGGACTTTGAGTAGCGAGGAGTCCGCTAATAGCATCCTGCAATTTTGCTTTTAAGGCTGGAGTAGGCTGGTACCGGTAAGCAAGCACCGCAGATGTGAACCACTTTCCCCAGAATTCGCTTTGCCACTGACTAGTCTCTTCCCGATGTCGGAAAGGTTCTACCAATATGTTAACATCCTGAAAAAGAATCCGGTTGTCGTAAGACTTTGTTAAACGATTTCCTAAAAAACCTGTAATTGTTTCAGAATCTGCAATACGGAGCTTATCCTGCGCGGTTACTAAAAACGAGGATAAACTTAAACTAACGTAAATAAGTATGCAGATTACTGTGCCTAATTTATTCATGGTTTCATAACACTTTTTTGAATAAGGCAATAGTTCTATCCCAGGCAAGCTTAGCTGCTGCCTCATTATACCTGGTTGGAGAAGTATCATTATTGAAGGCATGGTTTACCCCTTCATATATAAAAACCTTGTAATCAATATTGTTAGCTTTAAGTGCAGCCTCATATGCCGGGATACCTGCATTTATGCGCTCATCAAGGCCACCATAGTGAAGCATCAGGCTGGACTTAATCTTTGGTACGTCTTCAGCCTTGGCCTGCGACCCATAGTAAGCCACTGCAGCCTGCAATTTTGGGTCATTAACGGCAAGCTGATTTGCCATTCCCCCTCCCCAACAAAAACCTATGCATCCTACCCTTCCGTTGCCTTTTTTTAGTGCTCTTAAATATTGAAGGCCATTCAGATAATTTTGGAGATTTTTTGCCGGGTCAAGTTTGCCGATCATTTCTCTACCCTTGTCTTCGTCTGCTGGTGTTCCACCCAAAGGTGATAAGGCATCAACTCCAAGAGCAATAAACCCTGCCGCTGCTACACGTTTTGTAACGTTTATAATGTGGGGATTAAGCCCACGATTCTCATGAATAACCAAAACACTACCCAGCTTCTTTGTTCCTTTCGGAGTTGACAATACTGCCTTCATATCTCCGTCCACACCCGGGTAGGTTACATTTTCTGTACTTACGTTGTCATCTTGCATCATCGCTCCCGAGGCATAATTATTTTCGAGCAACGGCAATATGGTTAAGGCTAAGGCAGTGCTCCCAGTTAGAACCGCAAGCCTTTTCATAAAATCCATTCGGCTTAACGAGGTATGGGTATACTCATCATACAAGTTGATTATTTTCTGATCCATAGTAATTCATGTTTTGATTATACAATATACGTGTAAAAGCGAAGGTTGAAATATTATCTTTTATCATTAAAATCAGGACAATGCTTGTGTCACATTTTTGTGGGAATTTATTTTAAGGAAACAAACTGAAATATCCAACGTTATTGCTGTAGTTTGTTTGGTTTAGGTTAGTCTGTGGTGGACTAACCATCTATTATAACAGGGATATATCTGAAAGGATTATCCCTGTTTTCCTTTAAGAATTTTTTTTCAGTTTTATAAAACCTTTTTGACGTTGGATTCGTTTATATAATCGAGAGCGTTAATTTAACGGGGGTAGGTCGCAAGATTTACCTCCGTTTTTTTTGACCTTAAATCTTATTTAGTCAGGGCGCCTGCCCTTAATCACATTGTGAGTACCTCGCATCAGCCTTAAAGCATTAATTTTTATAAGTAAAATGTAATATTTAATTTAAAAAGTAATATATTCAATCCTGGTCGACTTTTATGTTTTGTTTTCTCTGTTTATGGTCTTAGATTTGGGAAGTTTATTTGTTGGCATAAATGTTGACTTTTAACTGAATGTAAAAAAGGTGTTATCAAACAGAGCAAATGATCCCTAATAATAAACCGAACTACAATACAATCAGCTCTGTAATCTAAACATAAGGACTAGCATGCGTAAAAAATTACACGATAGGATAGCTGCTTTCAAAGACGCTACAGCAATCAAGGAAAAAGGATTATATCCTTATTTCCGGGCAATTGAATCTGGACAAGACACGGAGGTGATTATAGATGGGAAGAAGGTGTTAATGTTTGGCTCTAATTCCTATCTTGGATTAACGAATCACCCTGAAATTAAAGAAGCTGCTAAGAGAGCAATTGACAAATACGGCACGGGCTGTGCTGGCTCAAGGTTCCTAAACGGTACGCTGGACATTCATATTGAATTAGAAAAGAGACTTGCTGCCTACGTTGGGAAAGAGGCCGCCGTGTTATTCAGCACAGGCTTTCAAGTAAACCTTGGCGTAATCTCCTGCTTGCTCGATAGAAACGACTACTTGATTCTTGATGAATACGATCATGCCTCAATCATTGACGGCAGCAGATTATCATTCTCAAGGTCTATAAAATATGCGCACAATGACATGGACGATTTGCGTAAGAAATTAAGCAGACTTCCTGAAGATGCCGCTAAGCTCATCGTTGCTGATGGAATATTCAGTATGGAAGGTGACCTTGTAAATCTTCCTGAAATTGTTAAAATCGCTGACGAATTTGGAGCTAATATCATGATGGATGATGCACACAGTCTGGGTGTCATCGGACTTAATGGCTCAGGTACAGCTTCTCATTTTGGATTAACAGACAAGGTAGATTTGATCATGGGAACCTTTAGTAAATCACTTGCTTCTTTAGGAGGGTTTATTGCTGGAACAGAAGAAACGATTGAATTTGTTAAGCATCGCGCCAGGTCGTTAATGTTTAGCGCAAGCATGCCTCCTGCAGCGGTTGCCAGTGTGATTGCAGCGCTTGACATTATTGAGTCTGAACCAGAACGCATTGACCAGCTATGGGCCAACACTAATTATGCAAAGAAACTATTGGTTGAAGCAGGTTTTGATATAGGCCATACCGACAGTCCAATTATACCTGTTTATATCCGGGACAATGACAAGACTTTCTTAATTACGAACATCTTAAGTAAGAATGGAATATTTGTTAATCCAGTAGTGTCCCCTGCAGTACCGTCTGACTCTTCTTTAATTAGATTCTCGTTGATGGCTACTCATACTTTTGAGCAAATAGAGGAGGCAGTAGAGAAACTTACAGCAGCAGTGAAACAGGTTCAAGTCCAAACAAAAGCGCAAGTAATCATTTCATGAGAAAAATCGTTGCTGTAAGCAGCAAGAAACAATTAGCAACCTTTATTGATTTTCCACATGATCTTTATGCTCAAGATCCAAACTATGTTCCAGAGCTTTTTATAGCTCAGCGCGATCTACTTACTACCCATCCATTCCATAAACACTCTTCGCTGCAGTGTTTTTTACTGTACGATGAAGACAAGGTAATAGGTCGTATAGCGTCCATATTAAACAACAGCCACAATACATTGAATAATGCCAACGATGGCTTTTTCGGATTTTTCGACTGTATTAATGATCAAAATGCGGCAGATCTTCTAATAAAGACCGCTGAAGACTGGTTAAAAGAGAAAGGTATTAGCGGGTCTTTAATTGGTCCGGTTAATTTCTCCACTAATGAAAGCTGCGGACTACTCATCCAGGGATTTGATTCTCCTCCGGTAGTGATGATGCCTTACAACGCAGAATATTATATCACCTTACTGGAATCTGCTGGACTAAAGAAGAAAGTTGATCTTATTGCCTGGAGATTTACAGGCGATGATTACGACGATCGGTCTGTAAAGTTGTTGAGTCGCCTTGAAGAGCGTTTAACACGCAATGGGATCACAATACGCAAAATTAATTTAAAGAAATTCAAAGAAGAGGCTGCCAGTCTACGGGAGGTGTATAATAAAGCCTGGGACAAAAATATTGGTTTCAGTCCTTTAAATGATGAAGAGTTCGATTATCAAGCGAAAGATCTAAAGTTGGTGCTGGACAAGGATTTCTGTTTAGTCGCAGAAAAAGACGGTAAATTAGTAGGCTTCGGTGTAGCAATACCTGATATGAATCAGATACAGATCAAGATCAAGAAAGGCCGCTTGTTACCTACAGGATTATTCAAACTTCTATTTGGCAAAAGTAAGGTAACCGGGATCAGAATTCTCTTACTGGGAGTGGTTGACGGTTACCGTAAAATGGGAATTGAGGCTTGTATCTACGCCCGCATCATCCAGGCTTACCGCGAAAAAGGCTTAAAGTATGCGGAGGCTGGCTGGACCCTGGAGCATAATGATTTGGTCAATAATGCTATCATTGCAATTAAGGGTGATCCCTACAAGAAATACAGAATCTTCGAGAAAAGCATATGAGCGAAAAGGTGCTAATTACTGGTGCCACAGGTTTCGTTGGTTATCACTTGATTGATCAGGCACTATCGGCAGGACTTGACGTTCATGCAGCAGTGCGTGAGCATAGTGACATAAGTCATTTGAAGTCTTTTAAGATTTCATATGTGAATCTAGATTACAGTTCCGTTGAAGAACTTAAAATTGTTTTAGAGACACATCAATTTGATTACATCATTCATGCTGCAGGCATCACTAAAGCGAAAGATCAAGCCATTTATAATAAAGTAAATGCTGAATTTACCAGAAACCTAGGCCTTGCAATTAGCACTGCTAACTACACAATCAAGAAGTTCGTCTTCATCAGCAGTCTTGCGGCAATCGGTCCTTTAACACATCTTAAGAAGGAGCTGCAGGATAATTCACCAGCACACCCAGTGACGAGCTATGGCGCAAGCAAAATCCTTGCAGAACAGTATCTTTCCGAAGTATCCAACCTGCCGTTAATTACAATGAGACCGACCGCAGTTTACGGTCCGCGTGAAAAAGATCTCTTCATTCTTTTTAATACGATCAACAAAGGGCTCGAACCTCATATCGGAAATTTCGAACAACAGCTTAGCTTTGTTTATGTGATAGACCTGGCTCAGATAATCGTTAAGGCGCTTTTCTCCGATATTGTGGGCGTTTCCTATAACGTTTCTGATGGCAATACTTATGATCGTTATGCATTGGCCATTGCTATAAAAAAGGCGTTAGGGAAAAGTACTTTCAAGTTTCATCTTCCAATTTTCGTAGTCGATGCGCTCGCATCGGTTATGGAACTACTTTATAGCCGGAGTAAAAACACGCCAACCTTAAATAAGGAAAAGATGGCAGAGCTCACAGCAATAAACTGGGCCTGTAATATACTAAACATTAAAAACGAATTAGGCTTTACACCTCGTTTTGATCTCGAAAAAGGAGTTACAGAGACCGTGAATTGGTATAAAGAAAACAACTGGCTCTAGCTGTTACCTTCCATTTGCTTGATAATATTGTTCACTTCGGTTTCAGTAGTGCGTAACTTTGCCTGACAATATCCGATTAGTATCGACGCTCGCTTAACTTTGTCGGCTAGAACATCGACAGACACAGATTCATTTTCAATATCGTAAGCAATATCAGTGAGCTCTTTATAGGCCGCTTCATATGTCAAATTCTCTTCCATCGTATGTTGATTTTGATTGTACAATTGTTTTAACTTCTGTGGCTGCGAAGGTTACAGTCATCTCATCCCCTTCCCGAATATCGTCAGCACTACTTTGTATCTTCTCCTTAATTTTCACTATTGCAAATCCTTTGTTAAGAATGTTCTGCGGACTCATCATTCTAGCTACCGATTGAAAATGGGCAATTTGACCTCGCTGACTATGTAAATAAGATTTATTGTAAGATTTTAAATTAGCAATTACATTTTTAAGATCTTTTACCTTGTCGGATAGAACAATCCGTGGGTTGTTAAGGACTAAGCGGGACAGATTAACAATATTTTTGTAGTAGCTATGCAAAAGATCTTTCGTCGAATTTACCATGATGTTATTCAAATGTCCGAGTCTCTCCTTCTGCTGCGTGAGTGATTGAAGGGTTTTTATTAACATCATTTTTTGCATGCTGAGGATGGTTTCTTCAAATCTACGGTTGTGCGCTATGATAAATTCAGCTGCTTTTGTAGGCGTCTTTGTTGCTGTATGCGCCATAATATCAACTATGGTTTCATTTTTTTGATGACCAATACCCGTTATAATTGGTATTGGAAATTTAGCAACAGCCCTGCTAAGTTCATAATTATCGAATACCAGAAAGTCCATCTGAGCGCCTCCGCCACGAATAATGACCAACGCATCATAGGTATTTTCCGATTGGAAAGCTTCAATGATTTTTCCCACAATTTGCGATGCATTTACTTCTCCCTGAACAAGCGTAAAATAGTCGTCTATTTCGAAATGGTACCTAAAAGGATTCGTTTCAAGTGTATGCTTGAAATCCAGATAGCCAGCGGAAGTTTCCGAAGAAACAATGGCTAACCTTTGGATTACGCTTGGTAATTTAATTGAATTATTTCTGGTGACATACTGCTCGCCTACTTTCTGAATAAACTGAGCGTTTTCTTTGACCAACCGTTCGAGTGTTTGGTTTCTCTGTTGTTCAAACAAGCCAAGGGTATAGTTCGTGTCTATATCCAATAGGTTCAGTTGCAGACCGAAAGCAGCGCTGTACTGTACAGAAACCTGAATTAAGACATTGATGTCGTTCTTAAATTTCTGGCCAGTAGCATTTTCAAAGTTCAATATATTTAAGGAGGCATTGCCCCATGCCCTCCCAGCTATCTTTGCGATAATTTTCGATGATGCAGAATCCTTTTCTACAAGTTCAAAGTAATGGAAGTTCGCCTGAGCCTTATAGGTGTAATTGGTGATATCTGCTATCACCCAATAAGTCTGCTTAGCAAAGACATGATCAAGCGTCTGTTGGATATGTCCAGTAAGCTGAGACAGCTTAATTGAATTGTGGCTAGATAGAGACAAGAGATCCTCCATTCTGGTCAACCGTAAAGATATGCCTCGCGCCGCATTTAAGCGCATAATTGTCAACCTGATGACCAACGGGGAAATCAAAGCAAAGTGGATATTTGTAGTCTTTTACCTTTTCTAGTACCAATTCATAGACAGTCTTACCAAATTCATAGCCTGGTGTGTCAGCTTTTACCTTAAAACCTCCAATAATCAATCCCTTCAAATGCTTCAATTTTCCTGTTCTCTTAAGATTCCATAGCATTCTGTCTATGCTGTAAAGCTGCTCTTGTGTGTCCTCCAGAAATAGAATTTTTCCATGGGTTGTCAACTCAGAGGAAGTTCCAGCGGCCGTCTCGATCAAACTCAAATTGCCTCCAACCAATGCGCCTTCCACCTTACCATATCTATTATAGGTTGATGCAACTGCAGTATATTTTACTGGCTCACCACATAGGGTTTGGCGGATCGACAATATAGTTTCAATTTGCATTGGAGTCGCATCGCTCCACTCAGTAGGAAAGCTATTGCACATTTTTGAATGTAAAGTTGCGATACCATACCGAGAATTAACGTGACTATGTAGCAAAGTGATATCGCTAAAGCCAATTATCCACTTGGGATTACCTTTGAATGCATCAAAATCAATCTGGTCAATTATTCTTACCACACCGTATCCTCCCCTGGCGCACATAATTGCATTTATGGCTGAGTTGTCAAGCATCGCCTGGAAGTCGGCCAACCGCTCTTGATCTGTACCACCGAGGACAAAGTCCTTTTGACCAACTGATTTTCCTATTTCTACCTTAAAACCCCAGCTCTCCATCAGTTTAACACCTGCTTGCACATCTGCTATCGAAATGTAGCTGGCTGGACTTGTGATGCCTATAGTGTCACCCCTTTTGAGATAGGGCGGTATTTTGAATCCAGACGGTAGTAGGCGACCCAAACCACTTCCATTCCCTAAGCTTCTTTGTACCGGCAGGATGGCACTGGCGGTCAATAAAAAGGAAAGAAAGTGCTTGCGTTTCATCAGCGAAAAATTGATTACAATAATAAGAGTTATTACCCATATCAACTATTCGGTGCCGCAATCGTTTTCGTAATTTTTCAGTGGTAAGGGCGGTTATTGAGGAGTTTTTACGTAAAGAAGGCTATATTTATTTAAACATCCCTGAAATAGTGGAACGACCTAACCAAATATCATGAACAAATTCTTACTTCTTGCCTGCTCGTGTTTCACGCTGCAAGCCAGTGCTCAAACGAAAAGCGTTAAGGTAATAGAGAACAAGACTGAAAAGAGTGTAGCTGTGATGATCGATGGAAAGGCTTTTACCAGTTTGATCTTTCCAGACAATATGGAGAAGCCGGTACTATACCCTATTAACGCCGCCAATGGCGCAATCGTTACCAGAGGGTTTCCATTGAAAAGTCGGGATGGTGAACGCACAGACCATCCTCACCACATCGGTTACTGGCTTAATTATGAAAGTGTAAATGGCCTGGACTTCTGGAACAATTCTTATGCGATACCGGCAGACCGAAAAGCTAAATATGGATGGATCAGGAACGTGAAGGTAACAGGAACTAAAAGTGGCTCAAAAGTGGGCGAGGTATCCTACACCGCCAATTGGGAAAACCAGGACAAACAGATTTTATTAAAGGAACAAACGAGATTTTTATTTAGTGGAGCGGATGATTCAAGAACTATTGACAGAATAACTACGTTAACTGCTCAAAATGACACCGTTCGTTTTAAAGACATAAAAGATGGCATGGTAGGGCTTCGTCTTACCAAAGAACTCGAGTTTGCCTCGGACAAAGTGGAGGAGTTTACAGACAGCCATGGCAACATCACAAAAGTTGCAGCATCCGGTAATGGAGCAAGTGGAAATTATTTGACCAGTGAAGGTAAAACTGGTGCTGGAGTATGGGCCACCAGGGGTATTTGGTGCATGCTTTCTGGTGTTAAAGAAGGCAAACCACTCTCTGTTGCTATAATTGACCATCCTAAAAATCCCGGCTACCCTACATACTGGCACGCCCGTGACTATGGACTTTTTGCCGCAAATCCACTCGGTCAGGAAGTCTTCAGTAATGGGAAGGAAAAACTTAACCTTACGCTAAAACCCGGGCAGTCCGTCACGTTTCGATATCGGATGCTAATCACCACCAATACAGAAGTTAAACCGGAAGCATTAAATGAACTCGCAACTGCATTTGCCAAAATGAACTAGCCCGTAAATTGTCAACACCTACAATGAGAAATACAAAAATACTAATCGTCTCTGCGCTAATTATCGGCGCCATCCCGCTTTCTTCAATGGCCCAATCTGGTAGCTGGCAAAACCTTTTCAATGGTAAAGATCTAACAGGTTGGAAACAGCTGAATGGTAAGGCCAGTTATACGATCGCTAATGGCGAAATTGTAGGAACTACAGTATCGGATGAGCCAAATTCTTTCCTGGCAACTGAGAAGACCTATGGTGACTTCATTCTTGAACTGGAGCTTATGGTCGATAACTCGATGAACTCAGGTATTCAGATTAGAAGCGAGAGCAAATCAGACTATCAAAACGGCCGTGTACATGGTTATCAGGTTGAAGTAGATCCCTCCAGCAGGAAATGGAGTGGCGGAATCTATGACGAGGCAAGACGCGGTTGGTTGTACCCGATGGATATTAATCCAGCTGGTCAAGATGCCTTCAAAAAGGAAGGCTGGAATAAATACAGAATCGAATGCATTGGCAGTTCAATAAGAGTCTGGCTCAATGGCATACCTACTGCAAATGTTGTTGATATTCTTACACCAAGCGGCTTCATAGCACTTCAGGTGCATGCAATTGGCAAGAACGATAAACCAGGGAAACAAATCCGCTGGCGTAACATACGCATTCAGACCACCGGTCTTAAACCTAGTAAAGCAGGTGGGATATACGTAGTCAATATGATCCCTAATAACTTGTCTGCGCAAGAGAAGAAAGAAGGGTTTTCATTACTATGGGATGGCAAAACTACTACCGGCTGGATCGGTGCCTATAAAGATAAGTTTCCGGAAAAGGGTTGGAATATTTCCAATGGAGAATTAAGCGTTGACAAAGCAACAGGATCAGAGTCAACGAATGGAGGAGATATTGTTACTGTAAAAGAGTATGGTCCCTTTGAGCTTAAGTTTGATTTTAAACTAACAGAGGGCGCAAACAGTGGTGTCAAGTACTTCGTAACACTGAGTGAGGGAAATAAAGGCTCTGCAATTGGCATGGAATACCAGGTCCTGGATGACCTAAGACATCCGGATGCTAAGCTTGGCAAAGACGGGAACCGTACTTTAGGTTCTTTGTATGACCTTATCGCTAGTAAAAAGATAGCGAACTCCACCCGATCAATTGGAGAATGGAACCGCGGTTTTATAAGAGTTTACAAAGACAATAGAATAGAATATTGGTTAAACGGGATTAAGGTAACGGAGTTTACCCGGGGCACACCGGAATTCCAGGCATTGGTTGCAGCAAGTAAGTATAAAGATTGGAAAGGGTTTGGAATGGCACCTAAAGGCCATATCCTTTTACAGGATCATGGCGACCGCGTGTCATTCAGAAGTATCAAAATTAAAGAGCTTTAATATAAATCATGGAAGAGTCTAGAAGAAATTTTATCAAACAGTCTGCCATCGCCACGGCCGCCACCTATGCAGGTACAATGGGCTGGTCAGCCAAAAGTTACAGTAACATCATTGGCGCCAATGATCGGGTCCGCGTAGGAATAGTTGGTTTCTCCGACCGATTTAAAGATGCGCTGTTACCAAGCTTTTTGAACCACAATAAAGAGCTGAATTTTGATATCACAGCTGTTTCTGATCTTTGGAATTATCGAAGAGGTTTAGGTGTAGAACATCTCAAGAGCAAGTTGGGTCACGACATCACCGCGTGCAGAAATAATGATGAGTTGTATGGACTAAAAAGCATTGACGCGGTAATCATCAGTTCACCAGATTTCGCACATGCCTCGCATGCCGCTGAAGCGGTTAACAACAAGTGTGATGTCTATTGTGAAAAGCCTTTTGCAGAAACGATGGAAGATGCAAGAATGGCTTTAAAGGCTGTTAAATCATCTAAGCAAGTTTTCCAGATTGGATCTCAAAGACGTAGCGGAGGCAACTATAAGGCCGCGTCGGAGTTCATAAAAGAAGGTAAGTTTGGAGACATTACTATGGTTGAACTGAGCTGGAACGTTAATCAGCCAGGTAGATGGCGGAGACCAGATTTAGTGGGCAAGCTTAAGCAAGAAGATACCGACTGGAAGCGATTCCTATTAAACCGTCCTTTCGAAGAATGGGATCCTCGTAAATATTTAGAGTTCAGGCTATTTTGGCCATTTTCATCGGGAATGCCAGGCCAATGGATGTCCCATCAGATCGACACTGTCCACTGGTTCTCAGGCCTGAAGCATCCGCGCAGTGTAGTAGCTAATGGGGGAATCTATAAGTGGAAAGATGGTCGCCGCAATTGGGATACGACCACTGCAGTATTTGATTATGGCAAGGAAAATGATCCAACCACTGGTTTTCAGGTAGTATTTACATCCAGAATGCACAATGGAGATGAGAATCCGGCGGAGATCTACTATGCCAACGGAGGAGAGCTGAACCTGATCA
The DNA here is from genome assembly GCF_037719805.1 of Pedobacter sp. GTDB lineage: Bacteria > Bacteroidota > Bacteroidia > Sphingobacteriales > Sphingobacteriaceae > Pedobacter. The sequence continues at coordinate 33,285 of NZ_JBBJLZ010000002.1, forward strand.
ACAATACGGTTTCTCCAAAAGGAGGCTTATCTGCAGGGGCTGCAAAGGCGATGAATATGCAAGCTAACCTGCTACCAGAAATAAAACTTAGTGAGATGGTAGAGAAAGTTGCCGCATCCGCAAACACCGGTGGTGATAAACTTACTTCAGCTCATATGCGAAACTGGATGGAGTGTGTAAGAAGCAGAAAAGAGACCAATGCACCGATTGAGGCAGGATACTCTCACTCTATAGCAAATATCATGACCAACGCAGCGATAAGAACTGGCCAGAAGGCAACTTTCGACGAAGCGAAGCAAGAAGTAATGGTAGGCGGTAAAGTCTTCAAGTACTAATAACAATAAATACAATAAACAAAGAGGCCGGATGAATTAATCATCCGGCCTCTTTGTTTGTTTAAAAGACTCTTTGCAGACTACCAGAAGGCAGTGTACAATGCGACTATCATTGCAAAGATGATCAATGACCCGATTGCGAAAGAATTCGATACTTTAAACATACTAGCATCAACTTCCAGCCCGTTGGTTTTGACACCTTTTCTATACTCAACCATACTAATTATATACATACCAATTATACATACAACAAATACGATAACCATCCTATCCATAAATGGAATCTCAAATACGCCTGCAGAGTTTGCAGCCGCCCAGCCAAATTCATATAGCGGGGAGAGATCAACCCACCCAGGTAAGAATTTCAAGATCACAGATACAACAAATCCACCTATCGTAGCAAACATCGCCGCATTCGAAGTGGTCTTTTTCCAGAAGAAACCAAGGATAAACATTGCGAATATACCCGGAGATACAAAACCAGTGTACTCCTGGATGTATTGGAAGCCTTGTTTACCTTCGCCCATTAGTGCATCCCCAATGATTAGTGAAAGTACCACCGCCAACAACATCGAAACCACAACAGTGATCTTTCCAACGTTTACCAATCTGCCTTCACCTGCAGAAGGATTGAACGCTTTTTTGTAAATGTCTAACGTAAAAATTGTTGCAATACTATTTGCTTTACCAGCTAAAGAAGCTACAATCGCTGCCGTTAATGCGGCAAAAGAAAGTCCTTTTAAACCGATCGGCAAAAGCCCCAATAATGCCGGATAAGCTTTATTAGGATCCTGAATACCTGACGAGGTCAACAAATCGGCTCCACTTATTCCTGGAACTTTTTCTTTAATGATGTAATACACTGCAATACCTGGAATAACGACGATAACAGGCATTAACATTTTCAAAAATGCCGCAAAAAGCAGTCCAGCTCTCGCAACTGGTAAAGAGGCACCAAGCGCTCTTTGAGTGATATACTGATTACATCCCCAGTAACTCAGATTCGCGATCCACATACCTCCAATAATAACACTTAGTCCAGGAAGATCGAGATAATTGGGATTGTCTTTCTTAAATATTAAATGGAAGTGCTCTGAAGCTCCGGATCTTAGAATATTGAATCCTTTAACAATTCCCTGTTCACCAGAAATCATATTTAAAGCAATATAAGTGGCAACTAGTCCGCCAAGTACTAAAAAGAATACCTGAATAACATCAGTATACCCAATTACTTTCATCCCTCCGAGTGTAATAATGATAGCAAAGATTGCCAGTCCCAAAATACACAGTGTAATTGGAAGATCTGAGATACCGCTAATCGCCAAGGCTCCTAAATAAAGGATAGACATCAGGTTAACAACGATATAAAGCATTAACCAGAAAACAGCCATAATCATTGCCACCCGCTCATTATAACGCTGACTTAAAAACTGCGGCATCGTGAAGATCTTGTTCTTCAAATATACCGGCATAAAAAATACTGCCACGATGATCAGAGTAGCAGAAGCCATCCATTCATAAGCGGATATCGCCAAACCAAGTTTGAAACCGGAACCGCTCATCCCAATCATCTGCTCGGCAGAGATATTGGAGGCAATAAGTGAGGCACCAATTGCCCACCACGTTAACGAACCTTCTGCTAGAAAGTAGTCCTTTGAATCTGCAGAGGCAGTCTTCTTTTTGTAATAGATATAAAATCCGTACGCTGATACAATTATGAAGTATATAAAGAATACAACGTAATCATAGGTGTCTAATTTATTCATTGTTTATACCGGTTGTGAGGTTCTAAGAGGGTGTTAAAATAAAATATTTATTTGATATAATCTTCAACTTGTGAGGATTATACCAAATAAATATCAGTAGTAAGTTATCGTAAATGACTATTTAGCCAGCGAATTAATGTATGCTGCAATCTTCAATCCATCGGCTTTAGTAACCTGCGGCATAGGCGGCATTTCTGTCGGATATGTCGGCCAGTTCTGTGGCTGTGGATTGTGAATCAATGAAACAATTTTCTCAGCTGTGTATTTGCGTTTAGCAACCTCTGAAAATGCAGGACCAACCAGTTTCTTAGTTGGGTTGTGACAAGCTACACAAGTGTAACTGGTTAACAAACCTTTCACCTGATCATAAGTTGGTGCAGTAGTTTTACCAGAATTTGCTACAGCTGAATTAGCAGCTGCACCTTTAACTTCTGGTGCATTCTTAGATGGCGACAGCACTTTACCAGGGATTGTCCCCTTTTTAACACCGCCCGGAATTGTAGAAACGGTTTTATCATTTGATGAATTTTTCGTACTCAATTCAGACATTGATAATTTGTCTCCGTTAGGAATACTGTTCAATGTATAGTAAGCGATTGGGTGCAATATAGAAGCAGCACCAGCTCTTTCTTTCACACCTTCAACAGTCAGGGTGTGAATGTAGTACTGACGTAAACCATCCATAACCAATCTAGCTCTTAAACCGTCAGCAGATACTTTCACTCCTTTGATTTTCAATGCCTGTTTGTTGATCGGTGGCGAACCATATACCGGGTGATATTTATAAAGGTAGCTTTCAACATTATAAGAAGATAAGTCGTTAGCCGTTTTCAAATCAACCGGGTTTGTAAACTCAATTTCAAAACCATCAGGCATTGCCCTAACAGCTTTCATTTCAAAGGGAGTTTTCGCTGGATTGTAAACTAAACGCTCAAGACCTTCATTTGCATCACCGGCAGAACCCCAACCACGGTTGCTTTCACCTACAAACAGTGAATTGTCAGTACCCCATGACATTCTTAAAACTCCAGAACGGAAACCGCTTCTGAACATAAACGATGCACCTTGTTCTACACCATTAACCGTTTCAAAAAAGATACGTGAAATGATACTCATACCTTGATCACCAACCAGGATCTGACCTTCGAACGGTCCAAAAGCTCCTGCGGGAATCTTTGTTGGCTCCGAAGTAGAGATACCTAGAATACCATAAGGTAGCCATACAGAAGGCAATCTTAGTTCAGGGAAGTCTTTCTTCATCTCCCAAAGCATTTTGAAGTTCTCGTCAACTCTGTTTTCCGGCTTGATCGCTCTGCCTTCAGCGTTAACATCTCTTCTTTCATTAATTTTAGATCTGAAATACTCTTCAGTTAATTTAACTGGAGAATCAGATCTGCCTGTCCATCTAAGTCCAGCAGGGTGTCCGATAAAATCACCTTTATTAACTCTCCAAATTGCACCCGATCCTACCCAGTCTCCCTGGTTATCGGTATAATATAATTGTCCATCAATAACAGCTGGTCCAGCAGGTGAACGCATTCCTGTAGCCCATGGCTGCATTTTACCGTCTTCTGTTATATTCATTGCCCAACCACGCATTGGAACACGGCTCTCGCCACGATACCACATTTCATCACCAAAAGCAACGTTACCAGTTACGAAGAATGATCCGTCAGGAGCGATTTTTGGTCCGAAGCTGTACTCATGATAGTGACCGCTTAATGGCCATGCATAAACGGTTTCGTAAACGTCCGCTTTGCCATCCATATTGTTATCTATCAATTTAGTTAGCTCACCACGTTGTGCACAATATAATGCGCCATCTTTATAAGCTAATCCTAAAATCTCGTGCAATCCACTTGCAAAGTGACGGAAGAAAGGTCTGTTGCTTGTTGGATTCTCAACAATATAAACATCACCCCTTCTCGTAGATATTCCAAGGTCACCATTCGGTAGTGTTACCAACCCCCCTACCTCAAGTATCAATCCTTCGGGTGTCCTTACCTTATTGATCTTGAAGAAATCTTCTTCCTTTGGTGTTTCCTGAGCAAACCCCGTTGTAAAACTGAAACTTAAAGCCAGCATTGCCAGCATTTTAAAAGTATATTTCATTATCTAAACGCCTTTAAAATAAAATAGAATAATTTAACTTGCCACGTACAAGAACAATTAAGTCTTTCTTGCCATTCGCATCCCTGATCACAGGTTTGGTTTTGATGTCGTCAAATTTGATATAAAACGACTGACCATCTATAAGGTATACACCTTTTGATGTCTCCTGAATATCAGAGACTCCAGTAGCTAATAATGCATATACATTATCAACTGGCGAAGCAAGGCTGATCTCTCTGCTTAATCCCTGACCACCATCTAATACTTTGATTGCATCAGTAACCTTGGTGCCGTACATTGTGTAGGTAAAAGTTGGACGATTCTGATCATCGATCATATAACCTTTCGTGCGGAAACCAGTTCCCGTTGTATCTGCTAACCAAGCTGCGTTTGCGTCAGCAAGTTTTGCCAATGCAGGTACAGGAGTCTTAGTGAAAGTGGTTACACTACCGCGAGGTCTGGAAGTACCGTTACCTCGATCATGCCACATTGGAGTCGCATCAACGAAATCACCATGCCATGCCTGGAACAGATATCCATTATCTAGATCATAGCTATAGTGTACTTGCGAAGGACTGCTTACAGAGATCGCGTGAACTACTTTAGTTCCACCTGGAATGTCTACAAAACTGCGGACGTTCGGAGTAGTAGCCACATTGATATAAATCGGATCAGTATCATTCCCCCTTTGTCTGCTTACCGCATCGGCCGGCAACTTAGAGAATTTAATGTTTTTGAATGCAACAGCACCATGATCACCTTGCAAGCGCAATGCACCAAGTGGTTTTTCAAATCCGTTAGCTCCTCTGGTAGATCCGAACAATTCAACATTATCATGAATTTGAACACCATTCAGTTCGATTGAAATGATACGTGCATTTTGAGTTTTTTTCAACGAACCATCAAACTTTGCAGCTTGAAAAGCTATTCTGATATGTTGCCAAAGGCCTGGTGCCTTACTTGTATTCTGACGTGGAGCATGTCCTTCATATCCTTGTTTTCCTTCTGGTTTAGTATCATCCCATCTGGCATAGATACCGCCATTATTAGAAGCAGTTGAATTCAACATACCCCAGGAATCTTCCAGTTGAATTTCGTAGATGCCTTGCAAATAAATTCCTGAGTTGGCTCCTTTTGCCATCAGGTAATCAAGTTCAAGAACGATGTCACCATGCTCTCCCACCGTAAGCAGATCAGCACCGGCAATTTTCTTTGTTGGTTGGTTCACCAGGACCCCCGTCCCTTTCGTGATGTTTAAAACGTTCACTTCATTCAGATTTGCAGTTACGCCACCCGCGACCGACCATGTCTGACCCGGGTTTTTGAATGCTGAAAGATCTTTAAGATCAATTCCTGATTGATCAGCTAATTGCTGACCAGACGCAAGCGCAGTTCCTAACAACCACACAAAAGCGGTCGTTCCAAACTTTAGGTAATTAAGTTTCATACTGTGTTTTAGGTTTAAAAAGTCTAAAAGTAGCAAAATCGTGGATTAATCGTAAACTTTGTAAAATAATGATTTTGTTACAATCTCGAATATAGGTGAAAATCTTGAAGATATCTTTCTATATTTAATTTTTGAAACCAACACACATTAAACTTTCATGAAAGCACCTTTGAAATTAGTACTGTCAGGCGTAGTCCTGACTTCGCTTTTTGCATTTACCCAATTTAAAACGACAGGCGTAATTAGCAAAATCACAAACAAACTAGCCATTGACACACCAGATCAGAACAGATTCGTGAAGGTAACCCTTACGCAGGGACAATTTACCGAGCCTACTGAAATAGCCGTGTTACCGAACAAGGACGTTCTAATCTCTCAGAGACGAGGAGAATTCCTGATCTATAAAAATGCTACTAAAACCCTGAAAGATGCAGGAAAACTAGATGTTTATAGCAAAACAAGCGTTAAAGATGTAAATGCAGAAGAAGGCCTCTTAGGCCTCGCAGTAGATCCAAATTTCGCGACTAATAGTTTTGTTTACGCGTTCTATAGCCCTATCGCAAAATCGGTAAACCGCTTGTCACGTTTTAAACTTGTCAATGATATAGTTTCCCTGACGTCTGAAAAAGTGATCCTGGAATTTTATTCTCAAAGAGAAATTTGCTGCCACACCGGCGGTTCAATTGCTTTCGGTCCCGGTAACCTGCTGTATGTATCTGCCGGTGACAACTCCACACCGTTTGATACCAAGGCTCCAAATGACAAGTTCCAGAATAAAGGATTTGCTCCTTTGGATAACCGCCCTGATCTGCATCAATACGATTCAAGAAGATCAGCGGGTAATACGAACGATCTAAGAGGAAAGATCTTAAGAATTAAAATGAACGCTGATGGAACATACAGTATTCCTGACGGCAACTTATTCGCTAAAAATGATCCTAAAGCAAAACCTGAGATCTTTGTAATGGGTAACAGAAATCCATATAGAATTTCAGTCGACAAAAAAACTGGTTATTTATACTGGGGTGAAGTAGGCCCTGATGCTCAGAATGACGACCCTAACAGAGGACCAAGAGGATATGATGAGGTTAACCAGGCACGTAAAGCTGGTAACTTTGGGTGGCCATTATTTATTGGCAAAAACTATCCTTACCGTGCGTATGATTATACAAATGGTCAGAGTGGTGATGCATTTGACCCTGCTGCGCCAATCAATAATTCACCTAACAACACTGGTTTAACGCAATTACCACCAGCACAGCCTGCATATATATGGTATCCTTATGCAGTATCGCCAGATTTCCCTCAGGTAGGTGAAGGAGGCCGTACAGCAATGGCCGGTCCTGTATTCTATACTAAACCAGGCATTACCTCATACCCTGCCTACTATAACGGTAAGCTTTTAATCTATGAGTGGGTTCGTGGTTGGGTTAAAGCGGTAACTATGGCGCCAAATGGCGACTATGTTAGCATGGAGCCTTTTATGGGTAATGTACCACTTGCTGCTCCAATTGATATGGAACTTGGTCCGGATAACAAATTGTATGTTCTGGAATACGGAAAAGGCTGGTTTGCAAAGAATCCTGATGCAGCTCTTGTGAGAATTGATTACAACAATGGCGCAGTAACTAAACCCGCCACAGTCGCCAAAGCGGGCGCAACAACTATGGGTCACCAGACTGGTGCTGCTTCCAAAGAAGCCATAGCAAAAGCTATTATGGCTAAAACAGATTGTACGATCTGTCACAAAACGAATGAAAAATCTGTAGGTCCTGCATTTCAGGCAGTTGCAGCCAAGTATAAAGACGATCCTAAAGCAATGGATTATTTAACTAATAAAATCATTAAAGGTGGTGCAGGTGTTTGGGGCGAAGTTCCAATGCCTCCGCACACAACTATGAAGGTTGCTGATGTTAAGTCTATCGTTGATTGGGTCTTAACACTTAAATAAACTATTTTACCTTACCACCTATATTTACGACGGCACCGATCGTAAATATAGAATTTCCAGCACTTATGAACTTCCGGCTATTTAGCCCGAAGTTCCCGCTGGAGGTATACTGTAACTGGAAAGTATCACTCAACCTCATACGGGTGAAAAAGATCGGCTCTAAAAACAAATTACCTTCCCTCGGCTGCCCGATTCCATTGATTAAAAAGGTCTTCATGTTTACATGACTAATCCTGACCGCGGTTCCATAATTGATTGGGAACGCTTTCCCAAAGAGTTTTAAATTATTGGCTTTTCTGGAGCTGTAATTCACCTGAAAAAAGGTTTTACTATACGTCGTTTCCTGCTGCTCTGTACTTGTTAAAATGTCGTTATCGTAGTTAAAATAGGTTCGGTCAGTTCTGCCCCCTCCATATCCTGCATAAACTTCTATGATGCGATTGTCGTCAGGACCAAATGAACTGAAGTACCCACCTCCTATTTCGCCAAGCTTCTGTTTTAAGTCCTTTCTGCTGCCATCATTATTTAAATAAGACAGGCTTCCAATTACACCAAAATGGTTCGAAGCCGCGTAAGCACCGTTTAAACTTAGGTTGCCTCCAAGGGACGCATGGGCGCCACCGCTAAATTCTCCTTTTGTACTCAGCATGGGGGTGTTAGGAACATTTGGTAGGTAAAGAGAGGAGCAGGAACATAAACTTGCAACGGCTAAAACAGGCAACAATTTTAAAAAAGACAACTTCATAAGGATAGATTATAAAGCGCCAAATTAAAAAGAAAATAAACAATTAACGCTTGATGTCGTTGTTTTATGTGATATGACAGGTGATAACAGAACTATAATAGTATCAAATCGTCTCCCGGTAAAGATCACTGAGCAAAACGGCGAATATATACTACAGGCTAGCGAAGGCGGCTTAGCAACAGGACTAGGCTCGGTATACAAAACCGGTAATAATATTTGGATTGGATGGCCTGGAATTGAAGTCCCGGAGGATCGGCAGGAAGAAGTCAGACAGAAACTCACCGCTTTAAATCTCATACCTGTCTTTCTAAGTAACGAAGAAATCAATCTTTACTATGAAGGATTCAGCAACGAAACCCTATGGCCAATCTTTCACTATGTCGCTACCTATGCCAATTTCGAACAAGACTACTGGGATTCCTATAAAACCGTCAATGAAAAGTTTAGTCGGGAGGTCATAAATCATATCGGCGACAGAGACACCTTATGGATTCATGATTATCAACTGTTACTGCTTCCCTCCTATGTAAGAAGTAATATGCCGCAAGTAACCATCGGCTTCTTTCAGCACATTCCGTTTCCATCCTATGAGATATTCCGGTTGATTCCCTGGAGAGAAGAAATTATTGATGGGATTCTAGGTGCCGACCTTTTGGGTTTCCATACCTTCGATGACGTGCGTCACTTCCTAAGCGCCGCTTCCCGTCTGTCATCAGCGAAGCTTTCAGAAAATGTACTTATTCATAAGAGCCGCCAAATTGTAGTGGAAGCCTTCCCAATGGGAATCGATAATGATAAATTTGATGAGTTAACGAAAAACACCAAAGTATCCAGGCACTCCGCAGCTTTTAAGGATGTGCATAAAAATCAGAAGATAATTCTATCTATTGATAGACTGGATTACTCCAAAGGAATCATACAAAGGCTTCAGGCGCTGGAACTATTGTTGCAGCTTCATCCTGATTATATCGAAAAGATTGAACTGGTTATGATCATCGTACCTTCGAGAGACACAGTTCCAAAATACAAAGAGTTACGGCACAATATTGATCAGTTAGTTGGCAACATAAACTCCCGGTTTAGAACGATGAACTGGATGCCCATTCATTACTTCTACCGCTCTTACTCGATAGAATATCTATCAGCCCTATACTCTGTAGCGGATATCTGTTTAGTTACTCCGATGAGAGATGGCATGAACTTGGTTAGTAAAGAGTATGTCGCTTCCAGAACCAACAATGATGGCGTATTAATTCTAAGTGAAATGGCAGGTGCATCTAAAGAACTTAATGATGCGCTTATCGTTAACCCAAATAATATTGGTGACATTATGCGGGCAATCATCGAAGCTATAAAAATGCCTCTGGAAGAGCAGGTTACGCGCATGACCAGTATGCGGTACATCGTAAAGAAATTCAATATTAACCTTTGGGTTAAAAACTTTATGGAGAAATTATCAGAGGTTAAACAAATGCAGGAGTCTTTACTTACAAAATACGCATCGCCGGCTATCCGAGCAGATATTGGTACTGCTTATGCTAACGCGAAAAATAGATTTATCTTTTTGGATTATGATGGAACCCTCGTTGGCTTCCATGGCGACATCAATAAAGCCGCACCGGATGAAGCTCTTTATACTATCTTAACTAAATTAACACAAGATCCTGCAAATAAGGTGATACTGATCAGTGGTCGCAACTATCAAACGCTTGAACAATGGTTCGGTCACTTAAACGTGGATCTGATCGCAGAACATGGCGCATGGCAAAAGCATCTGGGTGAAGAATGGAAGGTGCTGCCATTACTGACCGACAAGTGGAAGAATGAAGTAAAAGCAGTACTGGATGCCTACACCGACAGAACGCCGGGGTCATTTATTGAAGATAAAAGTTACTCACTGGTCTGGCATTACCGACGTGTTGAAAAAGGACTTGGAGAGCTCAGAGCCAATGAAATCACGAACCATCTGCGAATGACGATTGCCGACAAGGGGCTTCAGATGTTAGAAGGGAATAAGGTGATTGAATTCAAAAACATTGAAGTCAATAAGGGCAAAGCCACTCAAAACTGGCTGTTAGATGTCCAGCCGGATTTTATTATTGGATTTGGAGATGACCATACGGATGAGGACATATTTAAGGCGCTCCCAGACGGGGCTTTTACCATTAAAGTAGGCAGTAACATTTCTGCAGCCAAATATTATTTAAAAGATTATAACGAGGTCAGGGAATTACTTACTACATTTTCAGACTTATAAAACAATCGGGCAACCTAATATGCAAGAAAGACATACCTATCAAACTGGTATCATCGGAAACTGCGCCTACCTCGCGCACGTGAATAAAAATACAAATATAGATTGGCTTTGCTGGCCAAGGTTTGACAGTACTTTCGTGTTCGGAGGTCTACTGGACGCCGATAAAGGTGGTGAATTCTCTATTCGCCCAAGCGGTGAGTTTGAGTCTAACCAATTCTATTTTGAAAATACAAATGTCATCTGTACGGAGATCACTAATTCAGAAGGCACTTATAGAATCACGGACTTTGCACCGAGATTTTATCAGCATGAACGCTACTATAAGCCATTGATGTTGATTAGAAAGATTGAAACGATCATAGGAAATCCAAGAGTTAGAGTTGTGTGTAAACCTGTAGCTGATTATGGAACAATAAAACAACTCGGACACCGTGGAAGTAATCACATTGAATTTACAGGTGCAGATGAAGATATGCAACTAAGTACCAATATCTCTCTAAGTTATATAGAGGATGGTAAATATTTTGCACTCAATGAAACAAAGTATCTGATCTTAACATACGGACACAATCTCGACGCACCTATCAACAGCACGGCTGAGCGCTTCTTAACAGAGACCATCAATTACTGGAGGCGCTGGATCAAACACTCAAGTATAGCCATCTTCTATCAACCTATCGTTATACGTTCTGCATTAGTATTGAAAATTCATCAATATGAAGATACAGGCGCAATAATAGCAGCCAGTACGACCAGCCTCCCCGAGTCTCCGGGGAGCACTAGAAATTGGGATTACCGATACTGCTGGATGCGTGATACTTACTATGTGATCAATGCGCTAAGTCACATTGGACACTTTGAAGAAATGGAAAAGTATTTCGGTTATGTGACGGATATCTCCTTTAGAAACGATGAACGTTATCAGCCATTATTTGGAATCGCAGGAGAAAGAGTACTTACAGAGCGTATACTCGACCATATAGCCGGCTATCAGGGCAACCAACCCGTTCGTATAGGAAACCAGGCTTATGAACACATTCAGAATGATATCTATGGTCAGGTTCTCGTGTCTATGTTGCCTCTTTATACAGATTCCCGTTTTATCTTTAAAGAGCGGCGAGACTCTTCTCAGTGGCTCGACTATTTGCTGACTAAAATTGAACATACCATTGATGAGGAAGATGCCGGCATCTGGGAATTTAGAAATCTTGCTCACATTCATTGCTATACTAATCTCTTTCAATGGGCAGGTGCAAATGCAGCGCTTAAAATGGCCAAGACCATTGGCAATGCAGAGTTTGAAGAGCGGGCCAGCATCTTGATTAAAAAAGCGGCTCAACACATTGAAGACTGCTACGATCCGGAACGAAAAGTATATAACCATGCTGTAGGAAGTTCACATCTTGATGCCAGTACGCTGCAGCTCATACTGATGAATTACCTTGATCCGAATTCGCAAAAAGCGAAAGATCATCTGATGGCGCTGGAGCAAGAGTTGAAAGCAGAAAACGGTTTGTTCTACAGGTATAAGCATACAGATGACTTCGGGAAACCGAAAACCACATTCTTAATTTGTGCTTTTTGGTATGTTGAAGCGTTGGCTTGTGTTGGTAGACTGGATGATGCAATCAGGGAGTTTGAGTCGATAATCAAATATGCCAATCATTTAGGCCTGTTTAGCGAAGACGTAGATGAAAGTAATGGGAGTCAGTGGGGTAACTTCCCGCAGGCCTATAGCCATGTTGGCTTAATGAACGCAGCGCATCGCATCGCGATAAAACTAGACCGACCAATATTTTTGTAGCGCTTAACCGGTAACGAGCGTCACCCTGATGACGCTCCGTGACCGTTCGTAACAACGCCTTACTCAAACATGCTTTTCGCTTTCTTGATCGTCTCTTCCAAGTCGATGCCTTTGCCAAGCACACCTTTGAAAAGGTCCCCCTCTGCCCTAACCCGTTCTACTGCATTCGCAATAGTAAAATCTTTCATTTGCAAACCTTTCTTAACTTCCTCCCAATGCAGTGGCATGGATACCGTAGCTCCAGGTTTTGGTCTTAACGAGTAAGGTCCCGCAATAGTTGCCCCGGGCCGGTTTTGCAAGAAATCTAAGTACATCTTACCATCTCTGTTTGCAATCATCCGTTCCACACTCGTAAAGTCTGGGAGTTGCTTGTGCACAATATTGACAATGATCCTGGCAAAAAGCTGACTTTGATCGTAGTCATACTTTGCAGCCAGGGGAATGTAAATATGTATGCCCGTTGAACCGGAAGTCTTACAGAAGGAAGGAACACCGATTGTGTCCAGAATTTCCTTAACCACATTTGCAGTTTCAACCACCTGGTCAAAAGTCTGTTTATCGGGATCTAAATCAATTACACAGTAATCCGGATGGTCTGGAGATGTCGTTCTGCTAAACCAAGGATTCATTTCGATGCAACCTAATGATGCCATCCATAGCAGCGATGCCTCATCGGTGCCCACTAAATACTCCTTTTCTTCACCGTCACTGGTAGAATAAGGGAAGGTGTTCGCCCAATCAGGAGCGGAGTCTTTGACGTTCTTTTGATAAAAGCTCTTTCCGTGAATTCCTCCCGGAAATCTGTTCAACGACATTGGCCTGTCTTTTAGATAAGGAAGAATATAATCAGCGATTTGATAGTAGTAGTTAAACAAATCCCTTTTGCTAATATTCTCCTCAGGCCAGTATAGCTTGCTTAAATGGGTAAATTTTAACTCATGACCATTGACTTTCCTGACCTGCGTTTCATCTTTCGGATTTAAGAGCGTCTTTTTCGTTTCGCTCTTAGGCGGTTTTAAACCGGTTTCGTGCACCTCAGTCTCCGAACTCACTTCTTCTACAACCTCTGCAACTTTATCAACCAAATCTTGTGTTGGCGCAGCAACCTCCCGGATAACCTCTTTTGCCTTCTTGTCAATCCTCATGCCTTCAAAGGACGGGTGTCGAAATACACCGTCACTGGTTACTTCTGCAAATGCAATCTCGCAAACCAGTTCCGGTTTAAGCCAGGTCGCTTTTGCCTTCGGTGGATTTGGTCTGAAACGCGAAGGCTTATTGATGTCAGGCACCTCTTTAAATGGGCTTTCATCGGTAATTAAGGGCTCGAATTGCGCCATCATCTCTTTTTGAAGCTTTACCGAAAAACCGGTTCCAACCTTTCCAACATATTCTAATGCACCGTCAACATAAACAGCAAGCAACAAAGAACTAAAGGGTTTAGTGGTGTCGGTATTCTTGGTATATCCGGCAATAATTACCTCTTGCCTCTTATGCACTTTGACCTTTAGCCAATCCTTCGAACGGAAATCAGGCACATAAATACTGTCTTTTTTCTTTGCAATGATTCCCTCAAGGCCCATTTTCTCCGCAGCACGATAAAAATCAATCCCATTGGTAGTAAAGACTTTGCTTAACCTGACCCGATCATCATCTTGCGGCAACACCTGTTCCAAAAGCTTTTGCCGCTCATGAAGTGGAAAATCTTTCAGATCTTTTCCATCATGCCAGATCAGATCAAAAACATAATAAACAAGCTCTCCATCAGCTTCACTTCGCCAATTCTGCAGATCTCCAAAATTAGAGATCCCTTTTTCATTTAGCACCAATATCTCTCCATCAAATACTGCGTCCATTTGAAAGGTCTTCAACAGCTCATAAATCGGATAGAATTTCTCCTTGAAGCTCTTATTGTTCCTGGAGACTAAGTCAACTTCGCCTTTATTCAAAAACGCTAGCGCACGGTAACCATCCCATTTAACCTCATATTGCCAGTCCGGGTCGTCAAAGGGCTCATTTACCAGCGTCGCAAGCATAGGCTTCATACCCAAACGAATTCCTAATTCACTGTCTTTTTTTACTAATTTCTTTTCAGACTTGGGTCCCCGTTTCGCTTTTGCCTTTACAGGAGCCTCGTCAGTTCTATTGCTATGCCACACCTGATCACTGTCCTTTTCTACTTCTGCAATGGTCTGATGCGATAAGACAGATTTGTCTTCCTTTGTAATGTCTTCGGCAGACGCAAAATCGTCTTTATGTTTAATTAACAACCAACTATTTTCAGCCATACCATGGGTCTTGACCAAGGCAAATTCACCTTTGAGCTTTTCGCCATGAAGCTTGATCTTTAGCGACCCCGCCTCCAGCTGCTCCAATAAATGCTTCTCTTGTGCTTTCTTACCCTTGATGTCCTCAATGGGCTCGTAAGTTCCCTGGTCCCAAACAATAACAGTCCCTCCCCCGTATTCTCCCTCAGGAATTATCCCCTCAAAAGTCCTGTAGTCAAATGGGTGGTCCTCTACCATCATGGCTAGTCGCTTCATCTTAGGATCAGTTGATGGTCCCTTAGGCACGGCCCAGCTTTTCAACACCCCCTCCATTTCCAAACGGAAATCGTAATGGAGACGTGATGCATCATGCTTTTGAATAACAAAAAGCAATTTGTTCTTATCACTGCTTTTACCAGCTTTAGGTTCCGCAGTTTTGCTAAAATCGCGCTTGTCCTTATATTTCTCTAAGCCCATAAGAATTCAATTTCCACTAGAAACAATAGGTAAACCGATAAGGTTTTAGCGGTCCACTTCTACTTCATTTTATGCTGACTATGGTCCATCTTCATCGTACCCATTTGCTGGTTAAATGCATCCAATACCTTTTTAGCATCAGGTGTATTAATAGCAGTCAAACGATCTTTAGTGAAGGTCAGTAACCTTGGTGCTTTAGCTTTTGCCGCAATTGCCAGGGCCCTGTTCATATCAACAGGAACGGTTGGTTCTAATGCATACCAAAGCATCAAAGGAAGGTTGTGGTCATCTTTATCTTCTTCATGCTGCACCAGAGCCTCTAGTATTTCAAATCTCTTACCTGGATCAACGCGCTGTAGTGCAGAGGTTAAATACAACCTCACCATTGCTGAGGGGTCTGATGCCGCGAGTTCCGCAAATCGCTTCATGGCAGCAGCAGAAGGGTTCTTGTCTTCGGCAATTAGTTGGATCGCCCAGCTTCTCACGTATTCGCTGGTATTGGATAGCAAGGCTAACAGGTCCGTTTCTTCCAGGCCTTTCGTTACATGCAAAGCCCAAAGTGCACGAAGCTTCCTGGTCTCATCCGGGTTATTGGCTAAAAATTCTTTCAGCATTTTATGAACTTTCTTGTTCGGACCTCTCTCCTGTAATATCTGGCGCGCTTCTCTTACATACCATTCGTTCTTATTCAACTGGCATTCTACCAATTCTTTGTCTGAAGCCTTGTATAAATCTACCTTCTTCCACTGGTCGCTCGAATGGCTGATCTTGAAAATCCTACCCATCGTTTTCTGGTGAACATCAGGATTCGGACTGTGGCACTGATTTTTATCATACCAGTCTATAGCGAACACAGAGCCGCTCTGGTCATATTTAAAGTTCAGCCATTGAGACCAAGTGTCATTGGTCAATAAAAAATCTTCGCCATGGCTTGCAACATAACCAGATCCTTTACGTGTAAGCACGTCCATATTGACTCTACTTCCGTGGATGTTGTTCATGAAGATATTATTGCGGTATTCAGCTGGCCATTTTTCACTACCTAAATAGATCATGGCACCAGCGTGTGCATGACCGCCGCCTTTAGAATTAGACCTGAAATTACCTGCATGCGGACCTCTATCGCCGATCCAATGTACATGGTCGCCCATTTCTTTAATGTCATCATAAGTGTAAGGATTGAAGTGGTTTCCTGCCTGGCGGAGATACCTCGCTCCTTGAATCATTTGAAACATGTGGGGAATTACGCAAACGGTCACAAATGATTGTCCGTAGTCATTAAAATCTATACCCCATGGATTACTGGTACCTTCGGCGAACAATTCAAACTTTTTTGACGTTGGGTGATACCGCCAAACCCCAGCATTTAATCTGGTTCTTTCAGCATCGGTTGCGCCCGGAGCACCTACATTGGATTGCGTAAATACGCCGTGCGTTCCGTAAAGCCATCCATCCGGACCCCACTTTAAGTTGTTCAACATCTCATGAGTATCCTGATAACCCCAACCATCAAGTAGAATCTGCGGTGGACCAGCAGGTTTATCCGTCTTCATATCAATTGGGATAAACAATAGATTCGGTGCAGCGCCCAACCAAACGCCCCCCATGCCGACTTCAATTCCTGTTACAAGATTAAGCCCTTCCATAAAAACAGTCCGTTTATCCAGCGTTCCGTCTCCATTGGTATCTTCCATAATCAAGACCCTGTCTTTGCCCTGCCCTTCAGCAGCGCGAATTGGGTAAGTATGGGCCTCAACAACCCATAATCTGCCTCTCGCATCAATGGTAAAACTAATTGGACGAATGATGTCTGGTTCAGCGGCAGCTAATTTCACGCTGAAACCGTTTTTAGTTGTCATCGCTTCTGCGGCTTTTAAACCAGATAGCCCGGAATTAACTACAGGATCCAGCGGCGGAAGAATTATAATATCCTCTTTCTTTAACTCGTTAGAAAAGTTGGGACGGGTAGCGTAAAACAGAAAATCATCGAAATTAATATGACCCCATATATCGTCGCCAATGTATGGGATCTGCGATATACCGGTCTCATTATCTACAATGCGAATGAAGATCTCCTTGTTCATCAGCTCTTTCATATCAACAACTACCGGTTGAAGCGTCGCCCTACCTGCACCTGTGATTTGATAAAACACTTTTTTGTTATCGGCCTGCACCAATTCCACTCTGGTATCTTGTAAGGCGCCACCCGACACTTTAAATGAAGCAAAGGGTTGTGTGACCAAAAATGGCACGGAGGTTAGTGTTCCAGTCTTTTTATAATTTTTAGTACCTCCGCTACTCACAAAATAGGCACTACTGATACCGGTTTTTACGTCCTTTTCATAGACAGAAGCAATATCTGCTCCAACCAGCGGACTAGTAAACGCATCTCCGGTAGCTGTCCAGTCTTCAAGTGTAGCCTTTTCGAAGTTCAGGTTCAGCGTTTTAGTTCCTTTTTTTGGCAGCATCCCTGCAACGACAACTTCTGTTTTAACTGCACCTTCTGTTACCTCAATCTTTCCAACCATCCCTGCAGCCCGATGCCCTGGAATACTGCAAAAATAGACATCACTTTTATCTGCACGGAATACTACGCTCGTGGTATCGCCTTTTTCAACAAGCGTTTTGCTTTTTACTCCAGCCTTTTCGATCGCAATGTCGTGCGTCATTAATTCGCCATTGACTAATTTTATACGTACCAGCTCTCCCTTACTCATTTTTAAAGTAGGGTTGCGCTTTCCATCCTGACCTATATATCCTAGCATAGTGGATTCAAGAATAAATTCCCTGTCGAATTTAACCTCCTTTCTTGAGGATATAAGTTTTAATGCGTCGCTTTTGAATGCATAGCTCAACGGAATTATAAGCACAGCAGTTAGAAGAGTAATGATGTAACGTTTGGTAGTCATGATATATTTGGTTTATTTGTGTTTAGAATTTGGGAGCTATTTGAGCCTTTGCAAAATGATGTCCTTGTATTGGACCTTAGTCTTGCCACCTCCATGAAGTTGGAAGGCAATATGCCCAGACTGCGGAATACTTTGATCCTGTTCAGTGTAGTCAACCGTTTGCTTGCCATTAAGAAAGATTTGAATTCGCCGGCCTACAGTCCTGACTTCATAGTCATTCCAGTTATTGAGCTTCAGTATCGATTTAACTTTCTCCGGATCAGCGGTCGCGAGCAATTTGTTCCTGCGTGATTCATCGTATAACGATGCCCAAAACCCTTCTCCAATATCGGCTTGATAACCAATCATTTCAAAGTTAGGATCGGTGATGCGCTGACTGTGGAATTGCACGCCCCCATTTACAAAGCCTTCCGTCCCAGTAAGCTTAAATTTTAATTTAAGGCTGTAGTTGGAGTATTCTCCATCTGTCTTGATAAACTCATTGTGCAGAACCATTTCAATGCCATTTCCACCTACGATAGCACCATCTTCAATGGTCCATGTTTTACCCAGATCACCTTGCCAACCCTTAAAGGTCTTGCCATCAAACAGCTTAACTTTTTTTCGGAGGTTTTGAGCATTAGAGAACGAAATACAGGAGAGCGTAACTGCAATTAACAAGTAAAAAATCTTCATACAGACGTTTGACGTTTATTATTTGGTTACGGCGCTTTAAAAGGCATTGAAAGATAGAGAATTACTTCCAATCGCTCAAGACAAATCTAGAATATTTTTCGGATGTTGCTCGTGGTTTCCAGGGCCTTGCTAGGGCCTTGCTAGGGCGTTGCTAGGGCGTTGGTATATCCCTTAGCCCTAGATACGGCCTAACAACCCCTCAGCAACGCTTACTTAAGGATTAACTGAACACGAATAAATGCCTATAATGTGCTACCCCAGGCAGTAATTACGAGGTTCCTCTGCCCAGCCTGGTTTCTATGCTCACAGAGATAGATGCCTTGCCAGGTACCAAAAGCCAGCCTTCCGCGCGTGATTGGAATTGTTACTGAAGAACCGAGCAGCGCCGCTTTTAAATGAGCAGGCATATCATCGGATCCTTCATAGTCGTGTTGATATTCTGGGTCGTCCTCCAATACCGTCTTGTTAAAGTACATTTCAAAGTCGGCTCTGACTGTTGGATCTGCATTCTCGTTGATTGTTAAAGAAGCAGAGGTATGCTGAATAAAAACCTGGCAAATGCCAACCTTTAACTTAGAAATCTCTGGCAAAGCTGCTTCCAGTTCTGCAGTAATTAAATGAAAGCCTCGTCTTCTGGCTCTTAAGCTTATTGTCCGCTGAAATATTTCCATATGCTATTATTTGTACCTATCTTAAGACAACAAAATACATCCAAAAATGAGAAAACTATTTGTAATCGTAGTCCTATTTTTTGCAATCATCAGCGCTACCCTGGCACAATCCACCGCAGTGACAGGCGCCTGGCAGCTCACAAATGGAGAAGAGACCCATTATTTATTCTTCCAGGATAACTTTTGTTTTTATACGCTTAAACAAGGAAAAGCATTTGTCATGAGCCAGGGTGGTAACTTCGAGCTTTCTAACGGCAAACTGAATGTGAAGGTACTTTACAACAGCAGCGATTCTACAAAAGTGGGTGAACAAATGAGCATCCCTTTCTCCGTACCAGGTAATCAACTGGCATTGCAAATGGAGCAGGGCGAAATTAAGTTTAGCAAAGTAGACGAAGGGAAGGCTCCACTGGCCGGAGTATGGAAGATCACCGGGAGAATGGGTGACGATGGAAAAGTCGCAGAGATCCATCAAACGGGCAGCAGACAAACCTATAAAATGCTTACTGGTACCAAATTTCAATGGGTGGCTATTGATCCGGATAAAAAGCTGTTTGCCGGTACAGGAGGTGGGTCATACACGTTTAAAGATGGAATATATACGGAGAACATTGAATTCTTTTCAAGGGACAATTCCCGCGTGGGCGCTGCGCTTAGCTTCGACGGTAAACTGGAAGGCGACAAATGGCATCACAGTGGTTTAAGCAGCAAAGGAGACAAAATTTACGAGGTCTGGGGAAAAGCGAAACAGCTACCGATGCGAGATCAATGATTATTTCAGCTCCTTTTAAACTGCAATTTGTAATTCCCGGATCCAAGGTGATAAGTCTTAAATCCATCTTTCATCCCGGCATCCTTAAAGCCTATGCCTGCTCCTGATATTGTGCCTGCTTCAGCCACAGGAATTTGCAAAGTTGCGCTGGTATTAGGAGGCACCGTGATCTCATAATAAAGTATTCTATTCTCACGCTTCCAATATGTTTTAATTAACCCGGAAGGCGAATCCATCGTAGCCTTTGCCCAAGCCATCTGTTCTTCTTTGAGCATTGGTGGCCTGAGCACGAAATGCTGCATACCAGGCCTGTTAGCATCTTTTTTGATTCCAGCTAAGCCATCAATGTACCAGGCTCCCGGATAGAGATAGGAACTGTGCAGCAACGAATGCCCAGGCAAGTCTTTTTCCCACATTTCCCAAATGGTCGTTGCTCCATTCTCTTTCATAAAGCCCCAGCTAGGGTAAGTGGTTTTCGAGGTCATCGAATAGATCAAATCATCACGACCAGCTTCTCTCAACACTCTAAAAAGCATAGCGCCACCGGTAATGCCTACATTTATATGCCCGTTTCGTACCTCCATGATTTCCTTTTCGAGACGCTTCATAATCAATGGCTTTAATTCAACCGGCATAATTTCTCCTAGCAACGAAGCAGCAAGATTAGACATTGACCGGTCAGAATAACTGTGGTCATCAGCATTGTAATATTTAGCATGAATCGCTGCACTTGTTGCAGAAGCCTGCTGCTCCCAGTCTAAAGCCTCTCTGCTCTTGCCAAGGACACGGGCAATTTTGGCAGCGGTTCTGAAATTAAATACCATATAGCAATTGTTAAGGAACACAGCCTGTGGCTTGTTGTTATTCATACCTTCGGCTGTCGCACCAGGCCATAACCAGTCACCCAGAAAGTCCCAGTCTCCGCCATATCTAGTCAGCATATTATCCTTGGACTGTGTCTTTAAAAAAGCTAGCCAATCCTGAATCAATTCAAAATTTTTATTCAACATCCTTACATCACCTTCCTGCTGATAAACAAACCATGGTAACGCAACTACTATCCCACCCCAGGCCGGGCCACCTCCTCCCATGTAGGTTGGCGCACTGTGTGGTAAAATACCTTTATTTAAAGGGCGACCGCTCATTGAGCCCTTGTGAAACCAGGCCGTATCATACATATTACCCACAACGGTTTCCGTCCCTTTAACGTCCCGCCAATCTTCCATCCACTTCGTGTAAAAGGCCCCCATCTTATAGTTCATCATACCTGTCTCGCAAGTAGCATGAGCATCACCACCATACCCGAGTCGCTCACGTTGAGGACAGTCGACAATAAAGCCTCCAATTGAAAGATTTTGAAAAGTCCATTTCACCGTTTTATAGATCCAGTTTTGTAAAGGATCTGAGCATTCGAATTCTGCAGATTCCTTATAATTTGTCCGCAGCATCCAGCCCTTAATATCAGTTAGGGCAGGCTGATGCTTTAATCCCTTAATGGTAATCCACCGCCCAGAGCTGTAGTTGAAACGATTTTTGAATGTTCCTTTCCCCGTTTTACCAATGATGTAGGCGCTGTGAAGATTGAAAGTCATATCTTCCTGCTCCCGTTCTGAATATAGAAACTCCACTTTGTCGCCCGGGTCGCCACTCACATTTACAGCAGTCCAGCCAGCGAAATTGACACCCATATCCACGCGAAAAGAGCCATCTGTCCTGGCCACAATTGAGGTAGGCCTGATCTCATCAAAAACTTTGTTCGGTTCAACTTGCTGCGCAGATAGGGTTAGGTTGGGCTTGTACACAACAGCCTTTTGCCATTCTGCTTTGTCGACATCTAAGGCGTTCCAGTTAGGTTCCTCTTTACTCGCATCGTAAAGCTCTCCTCCCATCTTACCAAAATCCCAGGTGCCCAGCAGCTTGTTTGGACTTTTATGGGTTAACCAGCTTTCATCCGTTTTTAGAAGCTGCCCATCTATTCTCGCCTGGGCAATTACAATAGGAGTATTTGGTCTGGATTTTTCTATGTATGGGCCGAAAATCGACCAAGAAGTACCTAGCCATATTGCAATCACATTTTCCCCTTTTGTAAGGAATGGCGCAATATCATAAGCGACGTATCTTGCACGTTTTGTATGATCAGTTACAGCTGGCGACAGAACATCATCGGTCACTTTTTTACCATTAACATATAGCTCATGGAATCCTACAGAGGCCAGGAAGATCATGGCACGTGCCGGCTTCTTCGGGACGCTAAAGTTCTTACGAAGCCAGGGATCCCAGATGTTACAATCGCCCACTGCAGGATCATAGATCTGATCTGTACCAATCCATTTAGCCTGCCATTCTGATTGACTTAATAAACCCGTGCTCCATTGGGCAGTGTTACTCCAGGACGAAACATTACCTTTTTCATCCTTGATACGGACCTTCCAATAATATTTTTTGTCGGACACGAGTGACCTTCCCGCGTAATTGATAAGTTGCATCTGCGAAGATTTGATCCATCCGGAATCCCAGGCATCTCCTTTACCGGCCTTCAGGCTACTTAAGGAAGTACCAACTAAAAGCTGATATGAATTTTGCCCTGAACCGAATTTCTCAGGGTCACTAGTTTCAAGCGTCCAGCTTAACCTGGGCTGCCGCTCATCCAGTCCTTCCGGATCGTCTAAATATTCACACCGTAGCGCTCGTGGTGACAAATCTGAGTGCTGACTAAAAGCAGGGTTGAAACAAAGCGAGGACAAGCTTACAATAAAAAAAGCAAAAAGAGCGACTGGCTTAGTATTCATACTTTTGGTTTATAGGTGGTTAGACGAATCTAAGTAAAATTGTTAAATTCACGGAATGAAGAGACGGGACTTTATAGCTTTCCTCTGCGCTGTTCCAGCATTTGCGGGGCAGAAGTCGTCGATCAACGTTCCCGTGGCAGAACCTTTTTTGATGACAGTCAAAGGAAAAATCCACGCTTCTGAGCTTGGACACAGCTTGCCACACGAGCATTTTATAACTGACTTTGCGGGGGCTAAAAGCACTGACCATGCGGAGTATACCGATGAACGAGCCTTGGCTGTGTTGTTACCGCACCTTGAGACCATAAAAAAAGTTGGCATTAAAAGTCTTTTCGAATGCAGTCCGTCATACATAGGAAAAAATGTAAAGCTTTTGAAACAGTTATCTTCTTTAAGCGGCTTAAATATCATCACCAACACGGGGTACTATGCAGCCGTTGGACAAAAATATCTGCCTGATCATGCATACACCGAATCAGATCGCCAACTCTCTGAACGATGGATAACTGAATATACGCATGGAATTGATGGTACCGAAATCAAGCCCGGATTTATAAAACTGGGCACTGACAATGGACCTTTGAAAGAGATTGAGATCAAACTGATCAAATCAGCTGCGATAACCCACTTGAAGACTGGCTTAAAAATAGCAATACATACAGGCAACGCCGAAGCGGCAATTCAGCAACTTGACATCCTTAAGACGATGGGTGTAAAACCTTCGGCTTTCATCTGGGTGCATGCTCAGAACGATGAGAAAGGCGACACCCAGATACGTTTAGCTAAAAGTGGTTGTTGGATCAGTCTTGACGGACTGAATAGTACAGAAACCTCTTTGAGCAAGTACGAAAGTGACATCATGAGATTTAAGTCAGCAGGCCTGCTTTCAAGGTTACTAGTTTCTCAGGACGATGGGTTTGCGGTCGTCCGCAAAGATTCGGAGACAAATTTTCAGCCCTATCAAAATGGTAATACCGTACCCTATGTCACGCTGTTTACCAAACTTAAGCCACGACTGCTACAAAATGGCTTAACATTAAAAGAATTCGATCAAATTACAGTAACAAATCCATCATCTGCATTTCAGCTGAATAGGTAAACAAGTCTATATATTTACTTTAAAAAAGTACCGTTTCGAAGTTCTCTAATTTCATTAGATTTATGGCATGAAATTCAGGTCACTAATTTACATACTGGCACTGGCTGTTTTAAATAGCTGTAGCAATGAAGAAAATACTACGGAAGATGCTGCTACGGCTGTTTTACCGAATCCCATACAGAATCTGACATTTAAGCTGAATGGTACATTTCCCCATGATACGGTATCATTTACGGAAGGTTTCCTTGTCCACAAGGGACAATTTATAGAAAGTACAGGCTCACCAAGTGATAAACCTTCCGCCAGATCGCTAATTGGTATTTTAAATACCAAGACAGGTAAACTCGATGAAAAAATTGAATTGGACCGTTCAATTTACTTTGGAGAAGGCGTAGTTATTTTAAACGACAAGTTGTATCAGGTCACTTATAAAAATCAGAAAGGATTCATTTATGATGCAAACACCTTCAAGAAGCTAGGTGAGTTTAAATATGCAAACCTTGAAGGTTGGGGATTGACGACAGATGGTAAGTCCATCATTATGAGCGATGGTTCCAGCGCATTAACTTACCTCGACCCAAATACCCAAAAGCCGATCAAGACGATTACGGTGACTAGAGACGGACAGCCTTTACCTATGATCAATGAACTGGAGTACATAGACGGCTACATTTATGCGAACGTTTGGCTCACCAATGATATCGTTAAAATTGACCCTGCGACGGGCAACATAGTTGCCAGACTAGATATGAACCCCATTTACGCAGCCGAGAAAGCAGACAATCCGAATGCTAACGAAATGAATGGCATTGCTTATGACCCGGATACAAAGAAGGTGTATGTCACTGGAAAAATGTGGTCGAAGGTTTATGAGATTGCATTTTAATCCCTTTTGCGCCAAGGGATTTGATTCTGAAGACATTACCAGATTGAGGATACATTGCTAATTCAGCCTGGGTCATGTTTTCACTGGCGGAGGTTACGATTAACTCATCGAGTTCGTCGCCCGCAAAGCAACAATTAGTGACATGTAGAGCAGGAACGGGAACTACCTCGAGTAATCTTCCATTTTCGGGATTCCAACGACTAACCGCTGCACCTCCATACAAGGCAACCCATAACATGCCCTGTTCATCTATTGTCATCCCATCGGGCATTCCCATATTATTTGGGATTACAACTGCTGGTCTCTCCAATAATAGATTACCAATTGGGTCGATAAAGTAAGACATCACCGTCTTAGTTGGGGTATCAATGAAATACATCCGCTTGTGATCTAAAGAAAAGACCAAGCCGTTTGGAATGGTAAGCTGATCAAGAATTTTCGAAGGTTCCCGATTTTCACGAACACGGTACAAACTTCCAAGACCTTCCTTAACCTGCATATTCATATTACCAATCCAAAGATTTCCTTGCCCGTCAAAAGCACCGTCGTTACACCGAAGCCCAGACGCGCCGACTTCAATAGGTACGACCAGGTCCCAGTCCTGTGTCAACAGATTAAATCTTGCGATGCCATCCAGGGAACCGAGCAACAAATGATCGCCCTCTGCAGAAAGAATAACTGATATCTTATTACCTAAACGCCAGGTATTACTGCTGCCAGATACTAATCCTTGCTCATGCAGTGTGCCCGAATCAATGTCTACCCAAAACACACTCTGCCGGGCTTGATGCCAGAAGGGAGATTCCCCTAGTACATTTTGGGAGGCTGCGAAAATTGATAGTTCTGCCATAAAAGAAGCTTTAAAACGGAGATACACTTACTGCACTCCAGCCCCCATCTACCACAAGAGTCTGACCAGTTATTTGCGATGCAGCGGGAGATACTAAAAATAATACTGCGTTAGCTACATCTTCTACCGTACCAGCTCTGCCGGTAGGTGTAATACGTGCCCAGGTACTTTTGTAGTCTTCATCTGCTAACGTTCGTTCGGTAAGTGTTGCTCCTGGCGCTACGGTATTAACTGTAATGCCATATTCGGAAAGCTCAATGACAAGATTTTTTGCCAGCATCTGTAGTCCCGCTTTAGTCATTGCATAGGCCCCCAGATCTTTGTGTGCCTGAAGTCCTGTGACAGAAGACATGAGTAGAATTCTCCCACCCTTGTTTTGCCGGATCATTTCTCTGGATGCGCGTTGAGCCAGAAAGAAACTTCCTTGTAAATTAACTTTCATTACGGATTGAAAAGCATCCGGCTCATAGGTTAAAAAATCGCCAAATAAGGTAATTCCAGCATTGGCGACAACGATATTAAGCTGTCCAAATTGCTGCACAGCTTTGTCTACAAGGCTTTGGATGAGCGCTATGTCACCGGCATCGCCGGAGACTGCAACTGTTTTTTCACCGTAGTGCGCATTGATCTGAGCAGATACTTCGTTAATCAGTTGTTCATCTGTATCGTTCATGACCACAAAGGCACCATGCTTTGCAAGTTCCGAAGAAATCTGATAACCGATCCCTTTTCCGGCCCCGGTAACTATGGCCACTTGCCCATTAAACTGTGTATCCATAACTATCTAGTGTGAGTCTTTAATGACTTTACTTCCTGAACCGCCCTTTAAGAAATCGAAGTCTGCGCCGAGGTGTGCCTGTTCCACATGCTGTTGGTACAGATGCGTATAACCCCTTGAAACAATATCGTCTCCTACAACGAGTTTTCCTTTACGTTCCAAAATCTCTTCATCAGAAATTTCAAGAGTAAGGCTTCTATTAGCTACATCTAAAGTGATCATATCTCCGTTTTGAACGACAGCAAGCGTACCCCCTACAGCCGCTTCTGGTGAAACATGCAGGACGACAGTTCCAAATCCTGTACCACTCATCCTGCCATCGGAAATACGAACCATATCGCGAATGCCCTTATCAAGCAGCTTTTTTGGGATAGACATATTTCCAACTTCGGGCATTCCAGGGTACCCGCGTGGACCTACATTTTTTAATACGAGTATGTCACCCTCGTCAACATCTAGTTCAGGATCATCGATCTTATGTTTGTAGTCTTCGATGTTCTCAAATACAACTGCTTTTCCGCGGTGTTGCATCAAAGCGTTTGTGGCGGCAGAAGGCTTCAATACTGCACCGTTCTCACAAAGGTTTCCCTTAACCACCATAATGCCTGCGGTAGTATTAAAAGGCGTAGACATCGATCCAATGACATTCGGATTGAAACAGTTGCAATCGTCGTAATTTGCAGACAATGGCTTACCTGAAACGGTAATTACTTCATTGTGCAGGTGAGACCGTAACTCCTTCATTAAAGCTGGCAGGCCGCCTGCATAGTAAAAATCTTCCATGAAGAATTTGCCTGACGGCTGAAGGTTAGCAAGAAGCGGCACCCCCCAATCCGATGTATTGAAATCATCAATCGTTAGATCCACACCAATTCTGGCGGCTATTGCAAGTAAGTGAATGATAAAATTAGTGGAACCCCCTATTGCTGCGTTTACAGTAATGGCATTGTCGAACGCCTGTCTCGTCAGGATCTGGGAAGGTTTTAAGTCTTCCCGTACCATATCTACGATTCTGTTTCCAGACAAATGAGCTAATGCCTTGCGTCTGGAATCGGAAGCAGGTATTGCTGCATTATGAGCTAGTGACAAACCTAAGGCTTCTACCATGCAGGCCATCGTGGATGCTGTACCCATCACGGCGCAGTGTCCCCTGCTTCTCGCCAGACAAGATTCAGCAACGTAAAGTTCCTCGTCAGTCATTAACCCCGAGCGGTTATTCTCAAAGAAGTTCCAGATATCGGAGGTTCCTATATCCTTTCCTAGATGCTTGCCTGTTAGCATCGGCCCGCCAGATACGACTATTGTGGGAATGTCGACGCTACATGCACCCATTACCAGAGCAGGTGTGGTTTTGTCACATCCACAAAGCAATACTACGCCGTCCAGCGGATTCGCCCGGATGGACTCTTCAACGTCCATACTTACCAGGTTTCTAAAAAGCATGGCTGTTGGCTTCATCAGCGTTTCCCCGAGCGACATCACCGGAAATTCTACCGGAAAGCCACCTGCCTCATAGATGCCATTCTTTACCGATTCTGCAATCTCCCGAAAGTGGGCATTGCATGGTGTGAGCTCAGACCAGGTGTTACATATTCCAATTACCGGTTTCCCATTCAATTGATGCGAAGGAATTCCCTGATTCTTCATCCAGGCCCGGTAAATAAAACCGTCTTTACCCTTTTTACCAAACCATTCCTGACTTCTGAGTTGCTCTTTATCCATAACTTACATTATACCTGGTTAACAGTCTAATTTAGAAATATTACACTAAATGCGAATACCGACTGCGAATGTGAATGTAACGATTTTAGTGTTGGCATTGTTAGCTCCCTGAGTTTGGTTAACAAAAGTAGGACGTAGGGTATGCGTTGCCCGCAGATCCAGGTACCCTCCCAGCCTCTTTGTGGAGTTTTCGCCTGCCTGAAAACCGACAAGAATATTGTTATTGTATAATCGGACGTTATTAAGGCTGGAGTTTTCATTGGCAGCCCGGTATCCATCTCCATCTAGACCTTCCGCGTACCTCAATTTAGTTTTCCCGTGAATAGCCATCGAAGGAGCCATTCCAATATATCCAACTAACCGTAAAGAGGAAGATGCTTCCTTAAAATTATAATTGATCGTAACAGGAACTTCAAGGTAATCAATATTATAGGTGTAACGGTTTGTAGCTGTGTTTTCGCCTTCGTCATCGAGGATCACCGCATAGTTATTTTCCTCTTTATAAGTCATTCCTCTAGAACTGAAGAGAAATTCAACACCAAAAGAAAACCCTTTGGTAAGGATGAATTCTGCGGTAAGTCCGCCCATGCCTGAAATACGCGCATCACGGTCAAAGAATTCGAAGCGCGTTCCATTCTTTTGATCGAAAGGTGCGACAGACTGGGTGAAGAGTGAGAAGTTTGCGCCGATTTTGGCTCCTAACCTAATAGATTTTTCCTGTGCCTGAGTGCATAGGCAAGACAGCGTAAACGCTGCCAACATGATTAATTTTTTCATTTGAGTTTATATTTAGTTTCAATGTGTGTGTTATAAATATAATTAAAAAAGAAACTTATTTCTTCTTAGTCTCAAAATCATTTGTGTCTCTTTTCTGTTAATACCAGGAAATGAAGCCAAAAACCGCATCCAAGAATTCAATTTACAGCGCCTTAATCGCCAACTTACTAATTGCCATCACTAAATTTGTTGCCGGAGGCCTAAGTAGCAGCGCTGCGATGATTTCCGAAGGCATTCACTCTTTAGTAGATACCGTTAATCAATTGCTTCTCTTATTTGGAATTCGTCAGAGTAAGAAACCTGCAGATGCAGCTAGGCCATTTGGCTACGGCAAAGAGTTGTATTTCTGGTCGTTTATTGTATCAATATTGATCTTTGGCCTTGGTGGTGGCTTGTCGATCTACCAGGGCATTACGCACATTATTCATCCGGATGAACTTCGTGATCCATTCTGGAATTATGTTGTGCTAGGCGTATCTTTAATTTTTGAAGGGATCTCTCTTTTTATTGCCTGGAAAGAATTTAAGGCAGTTAAAGGAAATGATTCTTTGTGGTCGGCCATAATTAAAAGCAAGAATCCAGCAAACTTCCTTGTACTCTTCGAAGACGGTGGCGCTGTGCTGGGCTTGAGTATGGTTGCGATTTGCTTATTTATCGGACACAAATACAATCTGCCATGGATGGACGGATTTGCGTCACTGCTAGTGGGACTACTGCTGGTTGCAATTTCGATGATCTTAGCGAGGGAAAGCAGAAGCTTATTGATGGGTGAGGGCATCGCAGCTGAGACACAACAGAAGATCATCAAACTTGCAGAGCAGGACGAAAGTGTACTACAGGCAAGGCATGTTTTATCGACCTATCAGTCACCTGAAGAGGTAGTGTTAATGTTGATCATTGCATTTAAAGCAGAGCTAAATACGGAAGGTATTAATGCTGCTATTATCAGGATCAGAGCTTCGATCAAGGAAGCTTACCCGCTTGTAAGCTTTATCATCATACAACCGGAAGCGGTTAGAGAACTATCGTAAACGCGGTGTTACCTTGTTCTAGCGTTTTAAGAGAAAAACCATATCCATGATTATGAAGAATTTCGCGAACGAGCGTTAAGCCTATCCCTTGTCCGTCTTTCTTTGTACTGAAAAATGGACTGAAGAGCATTTCTGCATGTTCCGGGGTTATCCCTTTCCCATTATCATTGAAGACTACCTGACGCAACCCTGCATCTAGTGTAATCTTAATCAAGCCTCCAAACTCAATAGACTCCATGGCATTTTTTATAATG
The DNA here is from genome assembly GCF_037719805.1 of Pedobacter sp. Classification (GTDB taxonomy): domain Bacteria; phylum Bacteroidota; class Bacteroidia; order Sphingobacteriales; family Sphingobacteriaceae; genus Pedobacter. The sequence continues at coordinate 63,656 of NZ_JBBJLZ010000002.1, forward strand.
TTAATCAAAACCTGCTCCATTTGTAGCGCATCTGCATGAATGAGAACTTCATTAAGAGGAAGGTGTAATTCGAGACCTATTTTTTGTTGATCAGCCTTTATCTTCATCAGGTCAACGACAGTCAGGATTAGTCGATTTAAGCTCACGGTAAGCCTGTTCACCGGCGAGAGTTTTACAAGATCGGCGAAGTTTCTCATAAACAGATTTAGGTTCTGGTTGCGTTCCACAGCTACCTGTATTGCATTCTTTAAAGCAGAGCGTGGCGCATCAACCCACAAATCATCAGTTCCAAGGGCGACGTTAAGTATAGAATTAACCGGCCCCACGGTATTGTTCACCTCATGAGCCATCATCCTGATCACTTTACCGTAGGCCTTTTTTTCTGCTTCGAAGATTTCTGCAGTCAGCTCTTCTATCATAATAAAAACTCTGGCAAAGCCACGGTCAACAAAGTTGGATTTCTGAATCTTGTAGGTATTCATTACCCCTATTTTAAATGTTCTTGACTCACCTGGTTTCAAGGACTCTATATCCCTTAAAAACTGCTCTTCACCCTCTGCCAGGATTTTGGTTGCTTTTGGATTGATCTGCTTGATCTGATGGTCGTAGTCCAAAACAATGATACCTGTAGGTGACGTATAAATCAGCTTTTCGAGAAAAAAATGTTGCTCCTCCTGCCGGGTCCGCTCTTCTCTGAGCGCATCCATCATCTCATTATACACCTGGATTAATTCATCCATTTCTTTTTTACCGGTTGGCAGAAATTTAACGCTAAAGTCCCGGTCCTTAATTGCATTAATACCTTCTTTAAGGTATGACAAAGGCTGGATTAGTTGTTGGTAAAGTCCGATTGAAATGATAACCGATATAATGATGAGCACCTCTGAAATGAAAAATATAATCTTATCTTGTTTTAAGATCAAATAACTCAAACCTAGAAAAGCCAGGTGAAGTACAGATATGAACAGGATGTACTTAGTCTTCAGTCTCATTGAACGGTATCTGGTACTTCTCCAACCTACGGTAAAGTGAATTTCTTGTGATGCCGAGTGATGCTGCTGCCTTTGAAATCCTGTTTTGGTGAAATTGCATTGCCTTTTTAACCATCTCCACTTCCATCTGTTCCAAGGTTATCACGCCTACACCTGGAAGCTCCGCTTTATTCTTCTTTACAGTAGCGACTTCCAAATGAACTTGAAAATCACCAACACCAAGCTCATCAGTTTTACTTACCAAAATAGAGCGTTCAACCAAGTTCTTTAGCTGCCTGATGTTACCGGGAAGCTCCAGTTGTTGGAGCCATTTCATAGCAGCAGGGCTCACCGACAAGCGTGGACGGTTATATATTTCTTTAAGATTAGCTATGAAAAAATTCACCAGCAATGGAATATCTCCCTTACGTGCTCTTAAAGAAGGAAGCCTGATCGTAATCAGATTGATGCGATAAAGCAGGTCCTCTCTGAAAGTCTCCATGTTAACCATTTCAAACAGGTCCTTGTTGGTAGCGCAGACAACGCGAATGTCAACCTTTTTTGTCTTGCTACTTCCTAGTACTTCGTAGGTACGATCCTGAAGCACCCGCAGCAGTTTTACTTGACTGCCACTTTCCAGTTCACCGATTTCATCCAGAAAGATGGTTCCTTTATCTGCCATTTCGAATCTGCCGGTCCGGTCAAAGCGCGCGTCGGTAAAGGCACCGCGCACATGTCCGAACATTTCGCTCTCAAATAGCGATGAAGAAACGCCACCAAGGTTTACTTTGACAAACGGCTTGTTTCTGCGCAAGCTATTTTCATGAATGGCCTCTGCTATAAGTTCTTTTCCAGTACCGCTTTCTCCAAGTATGAGTACAGAAGCGTCGGTTGCTGCAACCTGCGCAATTGTTTCCAGGATACTTAGTATCTCTGGATCCTCGCCTATAATATGCTTAAAAGAGAATGAGGCATCCAGCTGGCTTCGCGTTGCATGTTTCGCCTTTGGTGCCTGCAAATCCAATAGCGTGTTTACAGATTGCAACACATGCTCATTGTTCCAGGGTTTATTAATGAAATCATTTGCACCTAGTTTCATCCCCTTAACGGCAAGCTCGATACTCGCCCAACCTGTAATTAAAATTATTGGCACCTGAGCATCAATTGCTCTGATATTACTGAGCAATTGCATTCCTTCATCACCGGAAGTACCTATGGAAAAATTTAAATCCAGGATGATCAGTTGCGGTACACGTTGATTGACAATAGCTAACGCGTCTATTGGATTATCTGCGGTAAAGACGCTGTTCCCAGAGCCGGTAAGCAAAAGCTCCAGAGATGTTCTCACTGCGATATCGTCGTCAACGATTAAAATCATATTCAAAGTTAACATACTTATTATTCTTCGTGTAATGCAATTGCCGGACGGATTCCCGCAGCTTGTCTACCGGGATAAAAAGAACAAACAAAGACTAACGTGTAGATAAATAAAACCGACAAGAAAATAGCAATGATATACACGCTGGCGGGAATGCTAAAGACGTTGAGTAATGGAAACTGGACAGCGAAGAAACAACCTAATGCCAGCGAGATTGTGGCTAGGATCATTGCTTCGAAAACAAGTTGATAGGAAACGGAAACACCGCTTGCTCCAATCGCTCTTCTTAACCCAATCTCAGACCTTCTTTTGCTGATGTTATACCAAAGAACGCCAAAGAGGCCTAAGGCAACATTAAATATTAAAAAACCTGAGATGATCATAAAAATAATCATGGGTATGTAAGTCGTCCTGTTTTTTGCGTCGCGCATTTCCTCGACATGCCGGATCTCTACGGCACTTTTAGTTGAGCTTGCCATGAATTTATACAACTTACCTTCAAAAGTTGCATCTGCATTTTCCCCTACTTTCAATAGGATTATGTGCGTATCTCTCAAGCCATTAGAATCAAGTAAAGTATACATTGCACTATTGACCGGCGAAAAATCACCGTTGGCTTTAACATCAGGTACAACCCCGATAACTTTTAGCTTATTAGAATTATCAAAATCGCCAATAAGTTTCCCAGTTGCAGTTCCTTTTCCAAACATCAGCTTCTTTAGCGTTTCATTAATTAAGATGCTTCTATTCTTACTGCTAGCGTCTTCCGGAAGAAACCATCTGCCTTCAGTCAAAGAAATATTCCAGACCTTAGTATAATCTGCCCCTACAAAAAAATTGCTTACGTTATTAAATTTCTGACCATTCTGACTTAACCCTGTACTCATGAAGCTATCAGCATAAGGGAAATTAGCACTTGAGAAAGAAACCTCTTCAATCTGTGGCATAGACTTCAATGAGCTGTGAAGACGTTCATAAAACATAGACAATGAATCGCGGTCCTTTGTCAGTTCACGATTGTCATATTCAATGGCCCAAACTCTTTTATAATCGAAGCCGGGGGCTTGGCGATAGTTCTGATAGTTATAGATCAGGTAAGAAAAGACTGCAAATATCACCAGGAAAGAAACGAGTATTTCAGATAGGAAAAGAAAGTTGTGCTTTCTTTTATTCCATGTGAGTTTAAATAAATGTCTAAACATATTAATGTTTTTTTAGTAAGTATTAACCTTTGAGCGCTTTTACAACATTTAATCTGGACATGAGCCAAGCGGGATAAACGCCTGAAATCAAACCAAAGAAAATACAGGCAATCAGGCTGTAGAACAATACAGTGAAGTTTATTTTAAGTTGCATATTTGAGATGAGACTGGCTTCGTTGATCACATAGATAACTAATGAAGAAAGACACAGGCCTATTAGCGCACCAAAAAAGGTAAGTATCAAATTCTCGACAAGGAACTGCAATACAAGTGTTTTTGATGAGGCACCAAATGCCTTTCTGACACCAATTTCGGATGATCGTTCCAAAATCCTGGTTATATTGATATTTACCAGGTTAATTGTCGGCAGCAGCAAAAATAGCAGCAAAAGTATAACAGCAGCGGATACTACCTTTGAAGTCGCGGTTTTTGTAGAATCACCTGCAATAGATCTGGTCGTATTATCAAAGAAAGAGTCGGCATTGCAGTACAATCTGTCAAATTCTTTACTTGGTAAAGGAAGCCTTTTGACCATTTGGTTGAATTCATTCTTCATTAAAGGTAGCTCAGCTTTGCTTTTTGCCAGCAGAATGCCATTGAAAGCGCCCATAAGTTCTGTACTTTTGGCGTCGCGGGAGAGTGTGTAGGGCAAGTACATATCACCTGCCAGATGGTTAAGTGTTTCCGAAACATTATCCACAACCCCTATGACCCTATAATTGATGTTATCGGCAGAGATATATTTCCCTACTACGGGTCCGCTATTTCCAAAATAAGCTTCCTTGGTTTCTTTAGATATGACTGTTATCAATTCTGCGTTGTCAATCTCCCGTTGAGAGAATGGTTTTCCTTCCAGAAAGTTATATTCTAATACATCCCAATACGCTGCATTAGTGTATTTATAAGCAATGACGAGTTTCTTGTTGTTAACATACGCATTTGATGATTTTGGACCCGAAGAAATAGCAATTTTATATACATTTTTGAGCTTGGATACATAGTGATCTAGAAAGTAATAAGAAACGTCACTCCTATTAATCCAACCTTCTTTACTGTTTTGATATTCAATACCGGTGATGTATAAGGAGCGATCTCTTTTATAATCTGGGTAATCAGGACTCAGCAACTTATCCATATAAGCGGTAGCTACTATAAGAATTGTGAGGGTTAGGCTGATCCCGAACAAGCTGATAAAAGTGAAGAACTTTCTTCGCTTTAGTACAGCTATAGCTATTTTAAAGTAATTTCTAAGCATAACTATTGAACTTGGGATCCATCAAACAACCTTACCAAACGATCCGTCTTATGCGCCATTTGCTCATCATGTGTCACCATAACTATCGTTGTACCCTCTTTTTTATTTAAGCTAATGAGTATGTCCATAACTTCATTCCCCATTACACTATCCAGGTTACCAGTCGGTTCATCAGCAAGAATGATCTGGGGTCTGCCGACAATTGCCCGTGCAATGGCCACACGTTGTCGCTGACCACCACTCAACTGATTAGGGAAGTGTTTAAGACGGTTACTAAGACCTACCTTCTCCAAGGCTTCTGTCGCCAGTTCTCTTCTTTCTTTAGCCGAAGAATCACGGTACAAAAGCGGCAGTTCCACATTGTCGAGCACTTGGAGATCATTGATCAAATGGTAACTCTGAAAAATAAAGCCCAATTTCTGGTTGCGAAACTTCGCCATTTGCTGGTCACCAAAACTACTTGTATCCTGGTCATCAATCCTTATCAAGCCTTTCGATGGTTCATCCAATAGCCCAATAATGTTCAATAACGTACTTTTCCCACAGCCGGAGGGACCCATAATGGAGAGAAACTCTCCTCGCGCGATATCCAGACTAATGCCGTTGATAGCAAGCGTTTCCACGGTATCCGTCCGGTATACCTTTTCGATGTTCTGTAATCTTATCATATCCTGTCTTTTAATATTTTATTTTCTGGTTGGTTTCAAAGTCATATAGCGAAAGGAATCTCAATTGATAGTAAGCGCCCCAAAAGTCGCGCAGCGCTGCCACAAAGTCACGTTTTGCCCGGTCATTTTCTTGAAAAGCAATACTTAGATCTGTAATACTCAGGTTACCCAGTATATAGCGCTCCGAAGCAATCTGATATTTCTCAGACGCTATCCGATCTGCCCGAACCGTCAAGTCCATTTGCTCCTGCATCATATCAAACAAGGTGACCTGAGTGATGATCTGCTGCTTAAACGTCTGTTTGTCCTGCTCTACCTCATACACCGCAAATTGCTCATTGGCCTGCGCAGTCTTCGTTCTGGATTTAGATCTTCCCCAATCCAGTACCGGAATGGAGAGCTGTAGTTCTACCGACTGCTGGCTTTTGGGCGATCGATATACATCAAATACCCGGTTAGCAGCGTTAGAAAACCCAAGATTTGCACGTAGCGTTGCTACTAAACCATTTTCCCCTTTCGCCTTTGCTACCTCGCGTTTTGCTTCTGCGAGTCGCCGGACGAAAGCGATGGCGTCAGATCTGTTCTCAAAGGCCTCCGCAATAACTTTTTCGGCTGAAACGCTAAATTGGCCTACCGGATCTGGCATCACTAAACTCAAACGCTCCTCTCCTTCGATACCACTATAGCTTTTTAAGTTTAACGCAGCAATTTCAAAATCCCGCTTAGCTGTTCCCACCGACTTCTGCGCATTTAACACTTCCAGTTGCAACTGTAAAATCTCGTTCTTAGAAATCTTCCCCAACTCGAACTTGGTGTTTGCGATATTCAGGATCTTCCCTGTATTTGCAAAGTTCGTTTGTGCAAGACGCAGGTTCACTTGCGCAAGCAAAAGATCAAAGAAGTATTCAGTTATTCTAATAGAGATTTGCTCCTGTGACTCAATATAAGCCTGTTTGCTTTCATCGAACTTTAGCGGCTCAATCTTCTTATCCCATTTTAAACTATTGTATTGTAGTAAAGGTTGCGTATAGCCCAATCCATAGGGTGTTCCATTGTATAGAACGGTATTCCGGTCAAAGTCGCTGAATCGCTGTAGTTCAGTCGTCCCGTAAATTGTACCACCTGTGGCCGCAATACTTTGCTTAAAATCTAAGGTTAATGAGGAATTGTCGTTGTGGATGGGCTGGAAGAGGATGGTCCCGTTAGGCTGCAATACCTGAGCATACGTTTTATTGTAACCAGGCAAGATCCCGCTGAGGGCCAATTGTGGCTGATAATTCGACTTGAATGTCAGCCATTCCCAGTACTTTGTTTCTTTAACAGTCACCGCTTGTTTAGCAGCGATCGAGTTTGCTTTTGCCAGTTCAACGGCCTCTTTTAAGGTGAGTTTAAGGGTATCAACCTGTGCAAGATATCCTCCATAGGAACCCAGCGAACTTCCAACCATCATAGCCAAAAACATACTAAAAATTATAATCTTTCTCATCTCCAGGCTATTTGATCAGGATCTGATGGGCATACTCATAAGCTTTCATATCTGAAGTGATGACTACTTCTCCTTGCTTCAAACCACTCAATACTTCTATAAAATCGAAATTACTCAACCCTAGCCTTACTCGTCTTTGCTCTGCCTTCCCGTTACTTAAAACAAAAACCATCTGTTCATTAGAACCTTTGAAAGCAGCACCGTTAGGAACCCTCAGTACCTTGTTTCTCGTGGCCGTCACTAAAAAAACATCTACTTTCATATTTGGGCGGAGCAGCTTGTTGTCCTTTTTATCCAGGCGGACATCAAAAGAAACGATTGAGTTGTTAACCGCCGGGGAAATATTGTTTATGCGACCACGGAGTTGTGTATCGTTGATCCTAATGATAGCCGGCATATTGTTTCTAATATCTTCCAGCTGTGTATCTGAGATACTTCCGGCAACTTTATACCCAGTTAGGTTCGCGATTCTGGCTAAAGATTGTCCCTCTGTAACACTAGCGCCGATATTTTTATTCACCCAGGTGATTACCCCATCCCGGGTGGCGATGATATCTGCTAACTTAAGTTTTCTGGTAAGCGCAGCCTGATCGCTCTTTTGAATCGCCAGAGAGATCTCAGCTTCTCTGATCTCAATTTTCATAGTTTGTTGCTTACTTCTGATTTCGTTTTCCAATTGCTGTTTTTCAAGTTCTGCAACCTTCAAGTTCAACTCAGCCTGATCAATATCCTCTTTGGTGCCACCACCTGCTTTAAAAAGCCGTTGAGCGCTTGAAACTGCATCTTTGAAATTACTGATGCGTAACTGCTTGATGCTATTATTAGATTTAATGTCGTAAAAGCTTTTCTCTAAATCCAGCTTAAGCTTGCGGATCTCATTCTCTTTCGATTCGATAAGAAATCCCAATTTGTCGTATTCGTTCTGAGCAGCAGATTTATCTAGGGTGAGGATGGACTTTCCTGCTTTAATCTTCATGCCTGCATCCATCAGCACCTCACGTATTGCTGCATTGATAGGACTGGTTAGCACTTCTTCGAACTCAGGTAATATTTCGCCGGAAGCATTTATGGTATTTTCTATGTCGCCAATTCCGACTGCCGCAGAGGTGAGTTCTGCGCGGCTAATGCTGGGTTGGATAAAAGCACGAACGAGAAATACGCTGGCAATCAGTATTACGATTGCCACTATAATGATAGTGTTGCGCTTTCTTTTACGTTTAGTTGTGATCTCGATTGCTATCGACTTATCCATTGCCTTTTATTTGGCAGGATAATTACAACAGTAATACCAATAACAATCCTTTAAAAATCAGACATTTAAGCTTACCTTGCAATTCCAAATTTGCCCGATATCGAACAAAGCGTTTATTTTCGAACAAACGCTCCATTAAGCTTGCGCAGAATTAGAACGCCGTTTATAACGAGTTCACACAGTGATGGCTGAAATACGAGATTGACGTGCGTTTAAGTGATTATGAAATGACTATAGTCATTGTCGAGTCGTCCGAAGTCATTACAGAGTCGTTACTGAGTCGTTGTTGTGGTAACTTCACGTAAGCTCTTTTCAAAGGCTGCACATTGGAAAAAACAACCCATTTCGATGGAAGGCACAAGTTACTAAAAACTCCAGATTAGAAAGATATTAATCCTGGAGAAGTTTTCTAAGTGCAGGCCAGATTCGTTCTGCAATAATTTTATAGCCAGCAGCCGTGGGGTGAATGCCATCCTGTAGGTTCAGGTGCTTTATACCTGCAACACCATCCAAAAAAAACGGCACGAACGCCATCCCATTGGCTTCTGCAACCTGTTTAAAAATTGCCCTGAATTCTGATACAACTAAACCTGGAATCCAGGCAGGTAATTCCATTCCCAATAACAATAACTTAGCTTCAGGATATTTGGCTTTTACGGTATCAACAATCCCATGAAGATTTTTTAATGAAGTCTTTGGAGGTATTCCTCTCAGTATATCATTAGCACCTAGTTCGAGCACGAAGACATCAACTTGCTGGTGCAACAGTAATCCTATGCGTTGCAAACCACCTGCTGTAGTATCTCCACTGATTCCTGCATTTGTAATGTGGTAAGGCAAATGGTTATGGTCAATCTTCTGCTGAAGTAAAGCTGGCAAAGAATCCAACGACACATTGGCAAGTCCATAACCCGCTGTCAGGCTATCGCCAAAGAAGAGTATGCGTTTCATCAATTCAAAACCCGCTGATCAGGGTTTTGTTTAAAGCCTTGCGTTTCTGAAATGTCATAAACAAAATTCATTAACTCATGCAGCCATTTGCGGCCTGAACAGGCATCGTTTTTGGTCGGCTGACTGTTTTAATTCCTTTTATGAGAATACCTTTCCTATTAATACCAGTCCTTTTCTTATTCCTTTCCTGTAACTCACTGGAATTTAGTCCCGAACAGACATCCGACCGGGATTCACCAAGAGATCTAAATGCTGCTGGCTTAAGTAAGCTGCAAAAAAACAGTTTTAAAGATGACACCATCAGGTTTGTCATCACCGGAGATACCCAGCGCTCGTATAACGAAGTGACCACACTGGTTAAAAAGATAAATCAGATTAACGGACTGGATTTCGTGGCCATGGCAGGTGATCTTTCGGAGTTCGGCGTGTTGCAGGAAATGGAATGGCTCGCCAGAGAACTAGATTAAGCTCAATGCACCATACATTTCAGTCATCGGAAACCATGACCTTGTCAATAAAGGAGCTGCCGTATTTAAACGGATGTATGGGGAACTTAATTATAGTTTCGTTTACCGGGGCATCAAATTCATTTGCCACAATACCAATGGTAGAGAATATGGGTTTAACGGTACTGCGCCCGACATCGGATGGCTGACTAAACAAGTTCAACCCCAAGCAGGTGTGACCGGTTATGTTGGAATCTCTCATGTACCACCAAATTCCGAAGACTACGATCCGGCGTTGATTACGCCATACCATTCTTTGTTCGATAAAACTCCTGGCTTTATTGCCTCTTTTCATGGGCATACGCATACCTATTCAGAATTCGGCTATCCGGGTTCTTCAATACCTTATATCATCACAGCGACTGTAGGTGCACGGGAATTTTTAATGGCTAAAATTATCAATAACAAACTTTCTTATGAGCGTATATTTTTTTAAGCGACTCGCACTTACAATACTTCTTGGGATCGGCTTTGACAGTAAAGCTCAAAAGTTTTTAATTCCGGAAGATGTAATCATACAATTTGCGGGAAGTATCGGTTATTTGAGCGTAGGTGCCGGCTATGAATTGTTTCCTAATAAACGTGGGAATATTGATATTAATTATGGCTATGTTCCTGAATCTAAAGGTGGCTCCTTGCACATTGTAACTGCGAAATTTGCCTACAGACCATTTGTGATCAACATTAGTAACTGGGCGAAAGTTTACCCGTTCAACCCTGGACTGTTTGTAAGATATACCTTTAATAAAAATCTAGGTTTCAACTTTGACACGGTTCAATATCCAAAAGGATATTACTACTTTTCTGAAGCCGCAAGGCCTCACCTTTCTTTCAGTAATGAATTTCAGCTAACCAAAGGTAAAGTACTCGACAGAACAGGTTTAAAAGCGCTTAGTATCTATTCTGAATTTAATACTAACGATTATTATCTGGTTAACTTCTTTCAGAACTCCACAGCATTATCGGTAACTGACATTTTCAAATTGGGAATAGGTATACGCGCTAAGTTTTAACTCATTAAGCTATAACATTGGCTGGCAATTTCAAATTCTTCGTTTGTCGGGATAACAAGGATTTTAACTTTTCCTTCCGGATTACTGATGTCAGTGGCTACTCCATGGTAGCTGTTGTTATGCGCTTCGTTTAGGGAAATCCCAAGGAAATCTAATTCTTCGCAGACTGCCTTCCGCATAGCGACATCGTTTTCTCCTACCCCCGCAGTGAAAATGATGGCGTCAATTCCATTTAATACTGCAGCATAGGCACCAATGAACTTCTTAATTCTATACGCATAGAGTTTAAGCGCTAAGACTGCGGATTCATCGCCTTCAGCAGTTAACTTCCTGATGTCGCGCATATCACTTGAGCCACCTACACCCAGAAGCCCTGATTGTTTATTTAATAACGAACTAAGCTGCTCGAGGGTATAGCCGGCATGTTCCATCAGGTGAAAAATCACAGAAGGATCAATATCCCCTGAACGGGTTCCCATCATCAAACCGCTTAGGGGACCAAAGCCCATTGAAGTGTCGACAGATTGACCGTCTTTGATTGCCGTAATGCTACAGCCGTTACCCAAATGGATGCTAATTAATTTGGTATCTTGTCTTCCAAGCCATTGATTGGCTTGTTCACTCACATATTTGTGGCTGGTACCATGGAAACCATACACCCGGATTCCACGCTCTTTATAATAGGATTCTGGTATTGCATATCTGTATGCCTGTTCGGGGATCGTTTGGTGAAATGCCGTATCAAACACAGCAACTTGAACCGCCTTCTTGAAAGTGTCTTCAGCCACTTCAATACACGTGTAATTTACCGGATTGTGCAATGGTGCCAGAGAAAACAGCTGCTTAATGTGCCCTTTAACTTCAGCGTTAATGATGGTCGCAGCACTAAAGTGCTCCCCTCCATGAACAACCCGGTGACCGACTGCAGTGATGTCATCGGGACTATTAATTACCGGATACTCGCCTTCCTCCAGCAAATGAAGGACGTGATTTAAGGCTTCCGCGTGATTGGCGATAAAACCTTCTTTGGAAACAGAATGCTTTTCTGCTCCAACGTACACGCTATGTTTTACAAAGGATCCTTCAATGCCAATTCGTTCTACCAAGCCGCTACAGATCGGGTCTTTGACTGGCATTTTGAAAAGCTGATATTTCAGGGAGCTACTCCCTGAGTTGATAACTAGAATGTTCATAAAAGAATTAGATTTCCTGTGCCTGGATAGCGGTGATCACTACGGTATTAAATATATCATCTACCGTGCATCCGCGACTCAAATCATTAATTGGTTTATTGAGACCTTGTAACATTGGGCCAATCGCAAGTGCTCCTGTCTCTCTTTGCACCGCCTTATAAGTGTTGTTTCCTGTATTTAAATCCGGAAATATCAATACACTGGCGCGGCCGGCCACTTCTGAGCCAGGTAGCTTTTGTTGCCCAACAAGTGGGTCAACTGCGGCATCGTATTGTATTGGTCCTTCTATTTTGAGCTCCGGGTGCCTTGCCTTAACAATGGCTGTTGCTTCTCTAACGCGTTCTACATCTTCCCCTTCCCCGGATGTTCCGGAGGAGTAAGATAGCATGGCGATTCTAGGTTCGATGCCAAATTTAGCACTGCTCAATGCCGAGGAGATCGCTATTTCTGCAAGCTGCTGTGCAGTTGGATTGGGATTTACCGCACAGTCTCCGAAAATAGCTACCCGCTCCGGTAAACACATAAAGAAAATAGAGGAAACTACAGAGACGCCCGGCTTGGTCTTAATAAATTGCAACGCAGGCCTTATAGTGTGTTGAGTCGTGTGAACAGCACCGGATACCATTCCATCTGCATGACCTTTGTACACCATCATGGTACCGTAGTACGAAACGTCTGTCATCATATCAGTAGCCATCTCCATGTTCACATTCTTTGTTTTACGCAGCTCGTATAGCGTTGTCACATAATCATTGTAGTGCTCCGAAACAGCCGGATTATGGATGTGAATTGAATTTAAGTCCAAGGTGAGGCCCAATCTTTTAACGCTGGCACCAATCTCTGCGGGATCTCCTAATAAGGTGATCTCTACAATATCCTGAGCGATTAACTTTTCTACTGCTTTTAAGATCCTATCATCGTTACCCTCCGGCAGTACGATATGCTTCTTCTGGCTTTTAGCCCATTTAACCAATTGGTATTGAAACATGTGCGGCGTGATCCCCTCGTAGCTAAAAGTAATGATCTTGTTATCAAGAGCCTTCAGGTCGACATATTTCTCGAAAATATCTATTGCAAGTTCAATCTTCTTTTTATTGTCTATAGTGATTTTAGAGTGTATTGCACCAATTGCAGTGGTGGTTTCGAAGGTACCCTTCTGAACAGAAATTATTGGAATGATGGTTTGCAGACCCTCGATTAGCTTGATCATAGGTTCATCTGGTAAGCTGCCTGCAGTCAAAACAATACCAGCGATCTTTGGATAGTTAGCAGAAAGATTGGCTTGTAAGGAGCCGATAATGATGTCTCCCCGGTCGCCAGGTGTAACTATTAAAAGATTGTCTTTAATATGCCTTAAGAAGTTTGGAAGCATCATTGCTCCAGTTACAAAGTTGTCCACCTGATTGTCCATCAAATCAGCACCAAATAGCACAGTGGCGTCCAGAGCAGCGGTGATCTCTTTCATTGTAGGGCTCTGTAACCCACTTTCTATTGGAATAACAGCGATCAACAATTCAGGAGGGAGTTGATTGGACAATGCCTGCTTGATTCTTTCGGCCTCATCCGGGTTTACCATGTTTGCGATAACGCCTAAGACCTGCACATCTCGCATTAAAAAATTGCGATAGATGTTAATTGCCGTTTTAAACAACTCACTAGCGGTTTTGCCTTTACCCGAGACAACAATCAGTACAGGAGCGCCAAGGTTTTTCGCCATTAACGCGTTCGACTCGAACTCGAAGGCAATGCCCTCTCCCAGGAAGTCACTGCCTTCGATGACGGTGAAGTCGTAGTTATCCTCTAGCTTTTTATATTTGCTGATAATAGTATTTAGAATGTCGCTGGAATCTTCTGACTGATGCAACATCTCCTGGCGGGTGAATGCAAACGCGTCTTCGTAATTTATTGGAAGAGAAAAGTAATCCAGCATCGCTTCTACATGCTGGTCTTTTTCCTTCGGGTTTTCCTGCGCAATGATCGGCTTGAAATAACCAACTTTTTGGGTCTTTGCCAGGAGCATATTGATCATACCGAAAGCGATGACTGACTTCCCACTATAGGGCTCTGCTGACGCTATAAAGATATTTTTAGTCATAAAGGGGCAATAAGTTTATATCAATAACGAATTCGGCCCAATATAGCTGGAAAAAACTAATTAAACAGATCAGACATTGAAATCGCTCAAAGAATACTGTAGCTCCTGACAAAAAAAGCCCCGTTGCATAAAGATCTCTTCTATAACAGGACCACAGGGAATGGAGCTTACGACACGTAGAATCTTGTCTTCATCTTCAAATGCGAAGGTCCAGTTTTTCTCACCGAATAGGATATTCATCAATGGTCTTACCAACGTTAAATCCTCTTTGTCTTGTACCGAAGTTTTAAAAATCATGATGTTCATTGCTTAATGATTTAAATAATAAGCATGTTCTAACCGTTGAAGATTATATATGCGATATATAAATATTAAACTAAAGATCAGTGATATCCTTTGGCATTGAAACAGAGGCAAGGTAAAGTCCGGAGCAAAAGGCGGTGAACTGTTGAAATCGGTCGGTGAAATTCCTTCTTTATTACCTGGCTTTAATCCAGCCCACTGTATCCGCTGATCCTTCGATCAGTGCAAAGTCTCCGGAGTAACCTAGAATATTTGCTGTAGAATGAAGCGGAATAGTTGCTTTAAGCGCAGCATTGCTATCAGGTTTATCGAATACCGTTTGTTCAGCCCGATTGATCTTTATGGCTTTTATTGGCTTTGCAATCGAGCCGACTCTATTACTTTGTAGATAGCCTGCTCTTCCATCCGGCAATTCAATCCGATACCAGTTTCGGGTGGCAGCATGCACACGTACAATGGTATTCGATGGTAAAGTGGAGATCTTTGTTGCTCCCTCTTCGGTTCCCAACAGTACCTCGGTACTTCTATTCGTCCGCATTGTTGCATTCAAATTTATAGTTGAAGCCAGGATTTCTGGCAGTGGTTTAACTATTGGATTGACAAAAGGAAAGGGATCTACCGCGCCACCTGTTGTATAAATGCCAAAATGTAAATGTGGTGCAGTGGTCCGCGCATTGCCTGTATTACCCATAAGACCGAGGGTGTCTCCTATTGATACCTGCTGACCCTCGACTGCAATCTGCTTGTCCAAATGGGCATAATATAACGTGTAGTTCTTTCCCGTTGGTCTCATCCATACTACTCTACCGCCAAGGTTATTTTCATTTACACGGGTTACCGTTCCTTCTGCAGCAGCGATCACAGGAGTTAAGCGAGGTGCGAACATGTCTATACCCTCATGTTTACGGCTGTTGGCATCGCGACCGTCTCCAAAGAAGCTTTGAATGGTATTTCTAGAACTTGTTTTAACCGGATACTCCAGTGAGGGCCCGTAATTAATTTCGAGTGTATACTCTCCGTTAGTTAACAATTCTGGCTGAAGTCGGACCAGGTAATTGCCAGTATAGTCAATCTCGTATTCAATAGCCGCTTTAACTGTATCAATATAAGCCAGAGACTTGATTGTCTGATTCTCTAGAGAAAACAGATCAACGTAAATTTTAAAATTATTTACTGGTTTCTGTGATAGTGAAATGTTGATCTTTTGACCTTTTGTGGCATTAAAGGTATAAGCTACAGCAGGTATGTTCTCTGCAGCAAAATATCCCCTTTCTTTAAAAGGAAGCTTTATCTGCGCAGGCGTTTGCAGACTAGCCTGAGAAGCGCTTATCCAGGCTAAACCTGCGGCGGTTTTATCAAAGCCTGTACTTGTAAGTTTCCGCTGGTATTGCTCATGAGGTGATGCCGGTTTAAATGGATTTATGATACTGGTTTTGCAGGAAAAGAAAAGCAAACATGGTATTAGAGAAATATAAAAAAGTTTAAACGGACGAGTACTCATGTGGACGGATTTAAGGTGTAAAACACTTTAAAGGGCACATCGTTTTGCTAAATACTTGATTTGACAGGAATAGAATGTTAAGTGTTTCTATTTTAACTTAAATGAAAGATAAAACGCCTGCCGTTAATAAGTTTACAAGATATTTGTGCAAAGGATAAATCTAGCGTCGTTATTATTTCGTAAATCATTTAATTTTCTTTGTAACTTAAATACTATATTAACAAACAACTTCACAGATTTATGGATCATATCGGCAAAAATATCAAAGCTTTAAGGCAGAAGCACAATTGGAATCAAAGCCAGGTTGCGAAGCAGCTTAACATTTCAACGCCTGCGTTTTCGAAAATAGAAACCGGGATCACTGATGTGAATTATTCCAGACTTGACCAGATTGCAAAAATCTTTGAAGTGCCGGTGACGACGCTTCTTGCCCAGGACCAGGATAAGCTTCACTCAAGGAAAAAGGAAGAACTAGGCCACCTCACAGACAAGCTTAATAAAAGGGAGGAAGAAATTATAAAGCTGCAAAGCCTCCTGATAGAGCTGTATGAAGAAGTTAGAAAAAAGTAACCAATGGATTTAGGAATCGCCCTTCTGAATCAGCGTCTTTTTCTTTCTATGTCGAACGATAGCCTGGTCTATGGAGTGAGATTTATGAATGTCATTATCGGCTTCTGCGATATCAGAGAGTGTTTGATAGTATTTGTGAAGTATATCTAACTCTGCCTCTGTAAGGTCCTCGATATCGACCAATCTGTTACTTGCGTGCGAACTTGCTGCCACTAGCTCATTCAATTTCAATTGAATTGCTTTTGAATCCTTATTTTGTGATTTCTGTATTAAAAACACCATCAGGAACGTAATAATGGTTGTTCCGGTGTTTATCACGAGCTGCCAGGTGTCTGAATAATGGAATATTGGACCAGTAATTAACCATATAACTATGATTAATAGTGCTGTACTGAATGCGGAAGCGCTTCCTGTCCAGGTTGTTATTCGATTGGATATTCGTTCAAAGATATTGTGTCTTTTCTTCATCGCTCCTAATTTGAATTCATTAGACGACAAATAACGTCATTATCCGCTTAGGAAGAATTAATTGGAGAACAATGTTTAACAAAGTTTGTTAGGACTGGATAAACAAGTCATTTGAATTTCAATGGATCAGCCTATTTACTGGATATTTATACTTGCCTTACCAGTTGCATGTATTGCCTGGACGGTCACTAAGGAAGAGATTTTTAAAGAGCCAAGAAGCTTTTGTGTCGAGAAGTCACATAACAGCAAAATATTCGTAGCGAGGAAAGTTTTTTATATGCTTACCTGCGAATACTGCTTCAGTCATTATGTGACTCTGGCAATATTAATAATGACACGCTATACTTTGCTTTATTCAGACTGGCGTGGCTATATTATTGCCGGTTTCTCTATAATTTGGATTGCCAACGTTTATATGAGTTTATATAATCTCTTACGTATAGACCTAAAAAAGGGCAAATTAATTGCCCAGAAAGAAGAAGAGAAGATTAAGCAAGGAGATTTTACCTCCTAATAATTCTTTCTTTATCACCTTCATCGTCATCAGGGCTGTTCCCTAAATCCGTTGCTGGCAAGTTACTTCGGTTTGAGTCTTCAGGTTTCACTTTCTCATCCTCGTCATTCATGTTCTCTATAGCAGGTAGCGAGGCACCATCACGTTTATCTGTGTCACTATTGAACTGTGGGGCAGCGAGGTTTTGAGGATGATCTATATCGTATTCTTTTGATTCTGGTTTTGGTGTTGATTCGTTAGCCATGTCTTTCGTTTTAAAATGTTTTTGATCTAACAGGCGATTTACAGAATTGTTTTTATGCATCACCTTGGCCATAATTTTGTCACAAGAATGCAGGTAGTAAAGAGTCCTCGCCTTTGTTTGTACTTTTGACCGAAGTAATCAATTAGTCAGAAGTTATGAAAACAATTTTACGCACTTTTATGCTCCTTCTTACATTGTCTTCCTGCTCTGAGCCCAAACTGAGACTTAGGGCTCCGGAAGCAAAAATCACAGAGAAACCGGTTATAAATGATAGTCTGAAGATTGATAGTATGGATCTTGGAAAGATAAAATCAGCCGATTAGCTCTTTCATAAGTTTATCAAAATCAGCCTTTAACAAGGCGAGTTCCTCCTCCACTTTCGCAAGCCTGACCTCTAATTCAGGTGGAGGCTTAGCAAAGGTCTCAATTTCTTGTTCCAATTGGGAAAGATCTGGAGTGCCGCTTAGAAGATGGGTGTAACGGGTTTCTTTCTGGCCTGCTTTCTTCGGTAATTGCATAATATATGGCATTTCCGGTTCTGAGAGTCGCTCGAGTACAGCTTGCACTTCTTCCAAAGAATCAAACTCATATAGCCTACCTGAGTTGGTGTTAATTTCACCAGGCGTCTGTGGCCCTCTTAACATCAATAAGCATAAGATGGAGACCTCTGCAGGTAGTACAGGAAAAACAATAGCGAAGTTATGCTTGTATTTAATTGACCGGCTGGATCCACCAGTCGCCGTAGAAATCAATCCTTTCCGCTTCAATGTATCCAACACCAGCATCACAGTTTGATCGTCATACTGTACGACAGGCTTGCGGGAAGTCTTCTGATTGCAGGCCACGGTGATGGCATTAACGGTCATTGGGTAATATTCCGGAGTCGTCTTGGACTTCTCCATTAAGACACCCAGTATCCTGGTTTCTTCTGCATTAAGTATAGGCAAACCTTGAGTTTCTTCCATAACTATATTATGCAACGGCAAGAATTGCTTCGATCTGGCTGAGTTCTTCCGGACTGAAGTCAGTAGCTTCAAGACATTTCAGCGAGTCTGCCAATTGTTCAGGCTTGCTTGCCCCGACCAGTACCGATGTTACGCGCTTATCTTTCAAAAGCCAGGAGAGTGCCATCTGCGCAAGTTTCTGACCCCTGCTTTCTGCGATAGCATTCAACTTGTTTAGCTGAACAATCTTTTCTTCAGTGATCTGATCAAGTTGTAAAGCTCCGTGAGCTTTGGCGGCCCGGGAATCCGCAGGTATGCCCTTTAGGTATTTATCGGTAAGCAGACCTTGAGCAAGAGGCGAAAAAGGAATACAGCCCACACCTTCTTTACCGAGCAGTTCCATTAAACCACCCTCTACCCAGCGCTCATACATGGAGTACTTTGGCTGGTGAATGAGGCAAGGCGTACCTAACTCTTTAAGAATTTGGATTGCTTTCGCTGCCTCTTCCGCTCTGTAATTAGATATTCCTGCATACAACGCCTTTCCCTGGCGAACTACCAGATCAAGTGCATACATTGTTTCCTCAAGCGGAGTGTCAGGATCAGGTCTATGGTGATAAAAAATGTCCACGTAATCCAGTTTCATTCTTCTAAGACTCTGGTCGAGACTTGAAATAAGATACTTCTTTGAGCCCCAATCACCGTAAGGTCCGTCCCACATGGTATAGCCTGCTTTCGTAGAAATAATCATCTCATCTCTATAACCTCTGAAATCCCTTTCCAAAAGCTTACCAAAGTTCTCTTCTGCTGATCCAGGGGGTGGGCCGTAATTATTAGCCAGGTCGAAATGGGTGATCCCATTATCAAAGGCCAGCTTCAGTATATTGGCGCTGTTTTCGAGCTGGTCCACATGCCCGAAGTTGTGCCAAAGGCCCAACGAGATTTCCGGAAGCATTATACCGCTGTTTCCACAACGCCTATACTTCATTTTGTTATACCTTTCAGGATTAGGAGTGTAGCTCATGATGAGAAGTAGAAATATCCAGCAGTGATCGAGTCACTGCTGGGACTTAAATAAAATCGAACTTATTTAGCGCTATTTTTTTTATCAGTTACTTCTGCACGAATTTCTTGCGCAAGTACCTTTAAATCTTGCATCGCTTTACGAACTCTTGTTCCAGCTGCACTGTTACCAGCACTATAAAACTTCTCCGCATCAGCTTCAACAGAAGCTAGTAATTCCTTCACTTGTGAAAATTTTTCCATGTTCAATTATTTAATTTATGCGCCAAATATATATTATTTGAGCACTATGTCCATGTTTTCAAAACCTTTTTTCCTTTAGAGCGTTATTTTTCCGAAATACAGAAGCTTAATTATGAGTAAACTTATACATGTTGTTGAAGACGATGATGACATACGGTTTATAGTAGAATATATATTAGTGGAATCTGGTTACAGAGTGGAATCATCGTCGAACGTTACCGACTTTTATCAATCACTTGAAGCTAACATACCTGATCTGATTCTTCTTGATGTGATGTTGCCAGATGGTAATGGAATTGACATATGCCGGGACATGAAGGAGCGGGAATTTACAAAAAACATCAACATCATTATCATGTCTGCGCACGCAGCTGAAAAAGCTGTTCTTGAGGAAGCCTGCTCTGATGATTTCATCAGCAAGCCCTTTGATCTCGACAACCTGTTGAGACACGTAAAAAGGTTTCTACCTATTTAATTTACGCCTGTTATTGCCTTCCGGCCATAGATATCATTCTTTGTGAGAGGTCCTTACCAAGGTATTTATCTATTACACTATGAACGAGGTAAAGTATGGGGGTCATAAGAATTGCAACAATAAATTTATAGGTATAATTCACTAGTCCGATTGCGGCCACCATTTGCCAGCTCCAGCTATATTGCGGGTTGAGATAAAAAGCAATAAAGATAACAACAAAACTATCGATCAATTGAGAGACAAGCGTTGAACCGGTGGAACGAAGCCAAAGTGCCTTTTCTCCGGTTATCTTTTTGATCTTATGGAAGATCAACACATCGACAATCTGACCAATTAGAAAGGCGACAATGGAACCGACTATAATCCACATTCCCTAACCAAAAATACCGGCAAACGCATTGTCCATATCTAATTGCTTCCCATTAACTTTTTGCACAACCCAGAAATCAGAAGGTGTCAGGTTCATTGCTGCAGCAACTACAAGGAAGGCGTAAGAAATAAGCACAGCAGTAAGAATGGAAAGAAATCTCACTTGCTTTACCCCGAAATACTCATTGATAATATCAGTCATAATAAATATGATAGGCCAGGTAAGTACTCCTGCAGACATATTAAAAGAAAGATTTGGCACGCCTAGCATATTGATGTCAAAATGCTTGATTCCCAAAGTGCCCTCAACGGTGAATATTTTTACGCCGATGAATTCGGACAAGATGGCATTTGCAACAAAAAAAGCACCGAGTATGAGCAAGAGCTTGCTCTCTTTAGTTTTAAAAGTCATAGCAGGTTGAAATTATTAAATAAATCTCATATACAGGGAGAATAATTATTTCTATTTTCGCTGGACATGAGATCTATATCATCGAAATTACCGGGAGTAGGCACTACGATCTTTACTGTAATGTCCAAACTCGCTGCAGAACATAATGCGATCAATCTTTCACAAGGCTTTCCGGATTTTGATTGCGATCCAGAGTTGATTGCTTATGTATCTGAAGCAATGAGCAATGGCAACAATCAGTATGCGCCTATGGCAGGCAGTGTTGAACTGAGGAATGTTATTGCCGCGAAAAACGAAATGTTATATGGCGTCCAATACGATCCGGAAACAGAAATAACCATTTGTGCTGGTGGTACACAAGCGATATTTACAGCACTTGCTGCAACTATTAATCCCGGTGATGAGGTGATCATCTTTGAACCCGCTTACGATTGCTACTCCCCAACCATTAAATTATTTGGTGGTTTAGTTAAGCCCTTTGAGCTTTCTGAACCGGATTATGAGATCGACTGGAATATGGTGAAGAAGTTATTTTCGGCAAATACGAAAATGATCATTATAAACAGTCCTCAGAATCCAACGGGTAGAACGCTTAAGGAAGCTGACCTTCAAGAGTTAATAAAGCTAACCAAGGACACAGATATTTTGATCCTAAGCGATGAGGTTTATGAACACATCATTTACGATGGAGAAGAACACCTTAGCGTATCCAAATATCCTGTGCTTCGGGAACGAAGTTTCATTGTAGCCTCGTTTGGAAAACTATTGCATGCAACAGGCTGGAAGCTAGGATACTGTTTAGCTCCCGCTTACTTAATGAAAGAGTTTAGAAAGGTTCATCAGTTCAACGTTTTCAGCGTAAACACGCCTATGCAAGTCGGCATAGCTAAATACCTTGCTGTCCCTGCCAGATACACTGAGCTCGCAGGCTTTTTTCAACAGAAGCGCGACCTGTTCAGAAGCCTTCTTAATGAAACCAAATTTAAATTATTACCTTGTAATGGTTCATATTTCCAATGTGTAACTTACAAAGGGGTTAACGACCTGAATGATAAGGACATGGCGATTAAACTGGTGAAGGAATTTGGAGTCGCCAGCATTCCGGTTTCTGCCTTCTACAGTAGATATACAGATCACCATGTACTGAGGTTTTGTTTCGCTAAAAAGCAAGAAACCCTTGAAAAAGCCGTTGAGAGATTAATGAAAGTATAAGTTACATTTAATTGAAATAGTATTATGGAGGATTCCAATTACCTAAACATCAGTAACCTAAAAATTACTATTTTTCAGGCCTATCTGTTTTGGGAAAACATTGATAAAAATCTTCAAAACCTGGCGCTCCGGCTTTCTATGGGCATTAAGGAGAAGACAGATGTTATTATATTACCAGAAATGTTTAATACCGGCTTTAGTATGAATGCAGTTGCACTTTCTGAAGAAATGAACGGAAAAACTATGCAATGGATGGCTGAAACTGCAACTAAGTATGATTGTGTAGTTACAGGAAGCCTTATTATTAAAGAGAATGAACTGTATTATAACCGCTTAATATGGATGCAGCCGGATGGGGCCTTCAGCTTTTACAATAAACGTCATCTGTTTGGGTTAAGCGAAGAGGACAAAAACTATCAGCCGGGTACAGAAAATGTAATAGTTGAACTTAAGGGCTGGAAAATCAGATTGGCCATTTGCTATGACTTACGTTTCCCGGTATGGCTAAGAAATAAGAATAAAGAATATGATGTCTTGCTGCTTGTTGCAAGCTGGCCAGATAAGCGTACAACACATTGGAATGCCCTGATTCCTGCCCGCGCCATTGAAAACCAAAGTTATGTAATTGCGGTAAACAGAGTGGGTCACGATGGAAAGGAAGTCTACCATAGTGGTCATTCTCAATGTATAGACCCAATGGGGAAAACAATTTATTATAAACCGGAAGATGAAGACCTTTATACTTTTAGTATAGGCTACGACGATCTGGTAAAAACACGTAACAGCTTCCCTTTTCTAAAGGATGCGGATAATTTTCAAATCATTTAACAACACGAGCAAGCGATGTTCAACCGCAGAAAATTCATTAAGGCAACGGCATTGTCGGCCTCACTACTGGCTGTAGATAAAAAAAGCATGGCGGCAGTATTACAGGCCCGTACTATTGGCAGCCCCATCGTTATCTCCACATGGGATTTTGGGATACCTGCAAATCAGGCAGCCTGGAAAGTCTTATCCACCGGAGGCAGAGCGCTCGACGCTGTAGAAACAGGTGTTCGCGTACCAGAAGCAGATCCTAAGATTCAAACCGTCGGTTATGGAGGATTACCAGATAGAGATGGGCACGTAACTCTCGACGCATGTATCATGGATGAATTTGGCAACTGTGGCTCGGTGGCCGGTATGGAACACATTAGTCACCCAATTTCTGTAGCAAGACTGGTCATGGAAAAGACGCCACATGTGATGCTGGTTGGCGACGGTGCGCTTCAATTTGCATTAGAAAATGGATTCAAGAAAGAGAATTTACTTACTAAAGAAAGTGAAGCTGCCTGGAAAGCCTGGTTAAAGACGGCAAAATATGCTCCGGTAATGAACATTGAGAACAAACTTTATGATAAAGCAGCTCCTACAAAGTTACCTGGGAACCAGTATAATCACGATACAATTGGAATGCTTGCTCTTGATGCTAAAGGAAACCTTTCTGGTGCATGTACCACCAGTGGCATGGCTTACAAACTTCATGGAAGAGTTGGCGACAGTCCCATTATTGGCGCTGGTTTATACGTCGACAATGAGATCGGAGGTGCAACCTCTACCGGAGTTGGAGAAGAGGTGATCAGAAACGTAGGCAGCTTTTTGGTAGTTGAACTGATGCGACAAGGGTTGTCCCCGGAGGCAGCTTGCAAAGAAGCCGTTATGCGGATTATTAAGAAAAAGCCTGATATCGCAAAGAATATTCAGGTGGGGTTTTTAGCCTTGAATAAAAAAGGTGAATATGGAGCTTATGCGATTCAAACTGGCTTCAGCTATGCCGTTTGTGATGCAAAGAAGAATGACTTGCTGATTGCGGGCAAGAGTTATTACAGCTAAAGGAGGTTATGGTATACATGGAAGTTTGTGCGAATTCGCTCATTTCGGCTATTGAAGCTGAAAAAGGAGGTGCAGTACGGGTGGAACTTTGCGACAACTTGCTGGAGGGTGGAACAACGCCAAGTTACGCTCAGATTAAGCTCGCCAAGGAACGACTGAAAATTGAGGTCTACCCCATCATTAGGCCCCGGGGCGGTGACTTTCTATATTCTGATCTGGAATTTGATATCATGTGTGAAGATATTCAAGAATGTAAGAAGCTGGGCTGTGATGGCGTTGTGATCGGTATCTTAAAGGAAGACGGATCGGTTGATATGGAAAGGTGCATGAAATTGGTGGCGTTGGCAAAACCCATGAAAGTGACTTTTCACCGGGCATTCGATATGACTAACGACCTTTTCACTGCTTTAGAGGATATCATTGCACTTGGTTTCGACCGGATCCTTACTTCAGGAGGTATGGCCACCGCATATGACGGTATAGAAATCATTAAACAATTGGTTGTTCAGGCTGGAAATCGCATTACCATAATGGCCGGTGCAGGTATCGCGCTTAGTAACATTGCTGAAATCACCCAGTCGACTGGCATCAGGGAGTTCCATGGTTCTGCCAGGCAAGTTTACCAGAGTAATATGGCCTTTAGAAATAAGAGCATTAGCATGGGTGGCGATGCAGATGAATACAGCTATAGTTTAACAGATAGTGCCATAGTAAAGAATCTGATCGACCTAGCCAATAGTTCCCGCAAAATCTTATCTTTGCGCCACTGATGAAGCATATACGTAATTTCTGCATAATTGCACATATTGACCACGGAAAAAGCACGCTGGCTGACCGTTTATTAGAGTATACCAATACCATTACTCAAAGGGAATCTCAAGCACAGCTGCTGGATGACATGGATTTAGAGCGTGAGCGGGGAATTACGATTAAAAGTCATGCTATTCAAATGGATTACGTCCAGGATGACCAACCCTATATCTTTAATCTGATTGATACGCCTGGACACGTAGATTTTTCTTACGAAGTATCAAGATCAATTGCAGCCTGTGAGGGTGCTTTACTGATCGTAGATGCTTCACAAGGTATTCAGGCTCAAACTATTTCAAATTTGTATCTGGCGTTGGAACATGATCTTGAGATCATACCAATCCTTAATAAAATGGATTTACCTGGAGCGATGCCGGAAGAGGTAAAAGATCAGATCATTGAACTCATCGGTTGTAAAAGGGAAGATATCATTCCTGCGTCCGGTAAAACCGGTCAGGGTGTGCATGATATCTTAAGAGCAATTGTAGCGCGTGTTCCTGCACCGAAAGGTAACCCCGACAGTGAGCTTCAGGCACTGATCTTTGACTCTGTATTCAACTCGTTCAGAGGAATCATCGCTTATTTCAAAGTACTTAACGGAGAGATAAGGAAAGGTGATAAAGTAAAATTCGTTGCTACCGGAAAGGAATATATTGCGGAAGAAGTAGGTACGCTGAAGCTTAAGCAAGCGCCTAAAGATGTCATCAAAACCGGAGATGTAGGCTACATTATCTCTGGTATTAAAGAAGCAAGAGAAGTAAAGGTAGGTGATACCATAACCCATAAGGACAAGCCAAGTTCAGAGCCTATTAAGGGCTTTGAGGAAGTTAAGCCAATGGTATTCGCCGGGATATATCCGGTGGATACTGACGAGTTCGAGGAACTTAGAGAGGCTATGCACAAGTTGCAGCTGAATGATGCCTCTATCGTTTTTGAGCCAGAATCTTCTGCTGCTTTAGGCTTTGGATTCCGATGCGGTTTCCTTGGAATGCTCCACATGGAGATTATACAGGAACGTCTGGAACGCGAGTTTGATATGACTGTGATCACCACAGTTCCAAACGTTTCCTATCAGGCTATGACCACAAAGTCGGAGCTAATCAGTGTAAATAACCCATCTGACCTTCCGGATCCAAGCAAACTGGAATACGTTGAAGAGCCATATATTAAAGCGAATATCATTACCAAATCAGAATTCGTCGGACCGGTAATGTCACTATGTATTCAGAAGCGTGGAATCATTGTCAACCAATCTTATCTGACATCTGACCGGGTGGAGCTGGTTTTTGAGATCCCTATGGGAGAGATTGTGTTCGACTTCTATGATAGATTGAAGACGATATCAAAAGGTTATGCATCATTTGATTATCATCAAATAGGCTACCGAAAGTCTGATTTAGTGAGGCTTGATATCCTTCTTAACGCAGAGCCGGTTGATGCGTTATCTTCACTAATCCACCGCAGCAACTCTTATGATTTTGGTAAGAGGATATGTGAGAAACTAAGAGAATTAATCCCCCGTCAACAGTTTGAGATTATAATTCAGGCTTCTATCGGTGCGAAGATCATAGCAAGAGAAACGGTTAAAGCGTTACGGAAAGACGTTACCGCTAAATGCTACGGTGGTGATATTTCACGTAAGCGTAAACTACTGGAAAAACAGAAAAAAGGAAAGAAACGCATGCGCCAGGTCGGTAACGTTGAAATCCCTCAAACCGCCTTTATGGCCGTATTAAAACTTGACTAAATAATAAAATAAAGCAACAAGCCTTGACCATGCAGTTACTTGACGGAAAGTTCGTATCAGAGAAAGTTAAATTGTCTATTGCGGATGAAGCCGCATCATTTCTTGCAGAAAGTGGAAGGAAGCCACATCTCGTAGCCATACTGGTTGGTAACGACGGTGGAAGCGAAACTTATGTTGCGAGCAAAATGAAGAACTGCGAGAAAGTAGGTTTTAAATCTTCACTGGTACGTTATGACACTTCGGTAACGGAGGAGGATCTGTTGTCTAAGATAAAAGAGATCAATGCAGATGAAGGTGTGGATGGATTAATTGTTCAGCTTCCTTTGCCTAAGCATATCGACCCCGAAAAGGTTACCGAAACGATTGACTATAGGAAAGACGTAGACGGTTTTCATCCGGTAAATCTGGGAAGAATGATGCGTAACCTGCCTTGCTTTATCCCTGCAACACCTTACGGAATCATGATGATGTTAGAAGCGTACAACATCGACACCGTAGGCAAACATTGCGTGGTGGTAGGACGTAGTAACATTGTAGGTAGTCCGATGAGCATCCTTATGGCTCGAAATGTTTCTCCAGGTAATTGCACGGTAACCCTGACACACAGCAGAACCACCAATCTTAAAGAAATAACCCTTCAAGCCGATATCATTGTCGCAGCAATCGGTAAGAAGAATTTCATAACGGCTGACATGGTAAAATCGGGCGCGGTTGTAATTGACGTAGGTATGAACAGAGAAACGTCTGAGGTTACGAAATCAGGTTACAAGCTCTTTGGTGACGTTGATTTTGAAAGTGTCTCTGAGAAAGCATCCTGGATCACCCCTGTTCCAGGCGGTGTAGGTCTAATGACTATTGTAGGATTATTAAAGAACACACTGGCCTCAGCTAAGGGAGAGATCTATTAACTAGTTATTAACTAAAAAGCTTCTTCCAAAAGCCGGTTTTTAAACCAATATAGGTGCCATCATCCCGGACGTCTACTGGATAGGTATTGATATAGTCGCCCTGACCCTGAGCACCTCTTCCGTTTTCGAGGCTGTATTCCCAACGGTGAATCGGACAAATGATATTTCCGTTCTTGCACCAGCCTCCGCTTAGAATACCACCTGCATGTGGGCATGAATTTTCAACTGCATAAAGCTTACCCTGCTCTTTAATAAGACACAAAGTTTTTCCCTCAAGCTTTATTTGCTTTACGAAGTCTTCTGAAGGGATAGCGTCGTTTACTTTGATCCAATTCAAGCTTTTAGAATTTAGAGGGCCAACATTTTCATGTTGTCGTCATTAAACACGTCAATATACGTACTTTGACTTCTGCTTATATTATTTTATTTACATTTGCGGCCTTATTTATGGCACATCAAATACCAGCAGACGGCACTTTACTTCCATTAATGGAAGAATTCTACACCATTCAGGGAGAAGGTTTCAATACTGGAAAAGCGGCCTATTTTATTCGTTTAGGAGGTTGTGATGTCGGTTGCCCATGGTGCGATGTCAAAGAAAGTTGGGATGCCGAACAGCACCCGCTCACATTTGCTGATGAGATTGCCGCGAAGGCAGATAGTTTTCCTGGTAAAGCAGTTGTCATCACCGGAGGAGAGCCTTTAATTTATAACCTTGATTACTTAACAAAAAAGCTGCACGATCGGGGCATCCTTACCTTTATTGAAACTTCTGGGGCTTATCCATTGTCGGGTCACTGGGACTGGATCTGTCTTTCCCCGAAGAAATTTAAAGCTCCTCGACCAGATGTTACCCCTTTTGCAAATGAGTTAAAGGTGATCGTTTTTAACAAAAGTGATTTTAAATGGGCGGAAGAATATTCGGCTACTGTTTCGCCAGGTTGCAAATTATACCTGCAGCCTGAATGGTCAAGATCAAAGGAGATGACACCCCTCATTATTGAATATGTGATGGCCAATCCTAAATGGGAAATTTCATTACAAACACACAAATATCTCAATATACCTTAGTTTCTGAGCTTTTAACATTAGCTTTAGTCATCAAGCTAATCCTGCCTCAATGAAAAAGTGGATTATCATTATCCTGTGTCTTTCTATAGCCCAAACGGTATGGGCTCAGAAATCTTCTGTAAAAAAGGCTCAGGATAGTTTCGAAAAAGCACAGGTTTCTCTTAAGAAAGATCAATTTGAAGCTGCTGTTGCTGCACTCGAAGAATCAGTGATCTTTGATCCTGCCTTCCAATATGCGTTTATCCAACTTGGAGATCTGAACCGAAGGTTAAAGGAACTGTCAAAAGCAAAATCAGCTTATCTAAAAGCAATATCCTTATCTGAAACGATTGAGCCAAGGGTCTACTTCGGATTAGCAGAAGCTGAGCTGGGAACAGGCGACTACCAGAATGCCCTGAAGCATATTCAAGCATTTATAAGGCAGTATAAAGGCAACGACCCAACATTTACTGGTAAAGCTAAGAAATACACAACAGACGCTGAGTTTGCAATTAAAGCCCTACAAAGTCCTGTAGAATACAAGCCTGTTAATATGGGACCGGAAATCAATACGGTGAACAGAGACTATTTCCCTTCCCTAACGGCAGACGGAAATACATTGATATTTAGCAGAAATATTAATGATAACGAAGATTTTTACATTGCGCAGCGCAAAGACGGCAAATGGAGTGATTCAAAAGCACTAAGTGCTAAAATCAATACGCCTGACTTCAATGAAGGTGCGCAATCGCTCTCACCTGATGGCTCTTATCTTTTTTTTACCAGCTGCGGGCGTCCGGATAGTTTTGGGCGCTGCGACATATATCTGTCTCATAAAGAAGGTAACACCTGGGGAATTCCGTTCAACCTGGGTGGTAAAGTAAATTCACTTTATTGGGATTCCCAGCCCGCTATAAGTCCAGACGGAAGCACCCTTTATTTTGTAAGTAACCGCCCTGGGGGTTACGGCAGCTACGACATCTGGAAGAGCACCTTACAAAGCGATGGCTATTGGAGTGCAGCAATTAATCTCGGACCTGACATTAACACACCATACGATGAACATACACCGTTCATGCATCCAGATGGCAGAACATTGTACTTTTCGTCAGACGGCTGGCCAGGAATGGGAAACAAGGATATCTTTCTAAGCAGAATCAATGAGCAGGGAAAATGGACAAGACCGGAGAATTTAGGCTATCCTATCAATACTTTTAAGGAAGAAACTGGTCTCATCGTCTCTCCAGATGGAACACAGGGACTTTTTTCTTCTAATCTGGAAGGTGGCTTTGGGGATATGGATATCTACCATTTTCAGATGCCCCTGGATAAAAAACCATTCGCAATCACCTATGTTAGAGGGACGGTAACTGATAAAGAAACAGGAGCCTTTCTAGACTCAGAAGTACAGATGGTAAACCTCAAAAGTGAAGACATCACTTACAATGACTATACCTCTCCTGAAAATGGGGCCTTTCTTGCAGTCACAGCGCTTGGCGGTAATTATGCGCTCAATGTAAGCGCCGATGGCTATCTATTCTACTCAGAGAATATCTCACCACTCAAAGGCTCATTTGACAAGCCCTTTTTAATACAAGTAAAGCTCACGAAAATTAAGATTGGTAATGATGTGGTACTTAAAAATGTCTTCTTTAATACGAATGAATTCACATTGCTTCCTGAATCACTTACCGAACTGTATAACCTGTCTCAGCTTTTGCTGAACAACCCGAGCCTCAGGATAGAAATACAAGGCCATACGGACAGTATTGGTAATGACGACCAAAACGAAAAGCTTTCCTTAAATAGAGCCAAATCAGTCTACACTTATTTACTGACGCAGAAAATTCATGCCGAAAGACTTACCTACAAGGGATATGGCAAACGACAACCGATTAAGGCTAATGATACGGAACAAAACAGACAGCAGAATCGAAGAACTTCGTTTGTCGTAACTGGATTTAAATAACCGCCTGTCTAATCCTTACTAATTTGACAAGCAACTCTTCCAGACGGTCGAGATGAAGCATATTAGCACCATCGGACTTCGCATTGGCAGGATCAGGGTGTGTTTCAATAAAGAGTCCATCTGCACCAACAGCAATTGCAGCTTTAGCAATGGTCCCGATCAATTCAGGTTTACCACCAGTGACGCCAGTACTTTGATTTGGTTGCTGTAAAGAGTGAGTGCAATCCATTACAACAGGCACATTAAAACTTTGCATTTCAGGTAGACCCCGATAATCAACGATTAAGTCCTGATAGCCAAAGGTATTTCCCCTATCCGTTAAAATCACCTTGTTATTACCAGCTTCCATAATCTTCTCCACTGCAAACTTCATTGATCCTGCAGACAGGAACTGCCCTTTTTTGACATTAACAACCTTGCCTGTTTTTGCAGCTGCGATTAATAAATCAGTCTGACGACATAAGAATGCGGGAATCTGAAGGATATCCACATAGTCTGCAGCCATTGCCGCTTCCTCATGTGCATGAATATCAGTCACAGTAGGCACCCCAAAAGTTCTACCAACCTTTTCCAGGATCCTAAGCGCTATTTCGTCACCTATTCCGGAGAAAGAGCTTCCTTTTGAACGATTTGCTTTGCGATAAGATCCTTTGAAAATATAAGGAATCTGAAGCTTGTCTGTGATGGTAACGATCTTTTCAGCGATGCGCAGCGCCATTTCTTCCCCTTCAATGGCACAAGGCCCGGCCATTAAAAAGAAGTTACCAGAATCCTGGTTCTTAAGTTTATCTAATTTAAAGTTGATCATGATAATGGTTTAGTTGCCTAGTTCAGACATGAACTTGATACGCATTAACTGAATTTCTTCTCTAGAGTAGTCTGATTCTCCTAGTTCTTTCAATGCTTCGTCAATGGAGTCGTTCTCTGCAGACTGAAAATAGTCGAATACCTCATCTTGCCTGTCTTCGTCAATTAGCTCATCGACAAAATAGGTCAGATTAAGTTTGGTTCCGGAATTAACAATTGCTTCTACTTCTTTCAAAATGTCATCGTATGTTATCCCCTTTGACTTTGCTATATCTTCAAGACCAATTTTTCTATCTATGTTTTGGATGATAGAAACCTTAAGCTGCGATTTATTAGCCTGAGTTTTTATGATCAGATCAATCGGGCGCTCAATGTCATTATCCTCTACGTATTTTTTTATGAGGTCAAGAAATGGATTCCCAAACTTCATCGCCTTACCATTACCTACTCCCGAAATCTGTTTCAGTTCTTCGATGGTAATTGGATAGTGGGTACACATCTCTTCTAACGATGGGTCTTGAAACACAACAAAAGGAGGAACGTTTCTTTGCTTTGCAATCTTCTTCGTAAGATCCTTTAGCAATTGAAGCAATTGAGTATCCAGCGTGCCCGATCCGTGCTTAACATCATCCTCATCATCATCCGCCGCACTTTCAATTGGTTCATTCAAAATGAACTTCAAGCTGTATGGATTGTGGATATAATTTAACCCTATAGTCGTCAGGCTTAACAGACCATAATTATCAATGTCTTTCGACAAGAAATTATTTAATACTGCTTGCCTGATTAATGATTTCCAATGATTTTCTCCTTCAACAACACCAATTCCGAACTCAGGCAGCTTACTGTGTTCATAAGCAATGGTCTGAGCTGTCTCAGAACCCATGATCAGGTTGAGGATGTGTGCATCGTCAAACTTCTCCCCTATCTTCTTGATCAGTTTCAACAGGATTCCTAAAGAATCTTCTGCATCAAACTGCTGCTTAGGCTTTTTACAATTGTCGCACATGCAGTTGCAACCTGTTTCATTGAAGTTCTCGCCAAAATAGTGTAG
Organism: Pedobacter sp.; assembly: GCF_037719805.1. GTDB lineage: Bacteria > Bacteroidota > Bacteroidia > Sphingobacteriales > Sphingobacteriaceae > Pedobacter. The sequence goes on from NZ_JBBJLZ010000002.1 coordinate 96,121, forward strand.
TATTTGCTTTCTTCTGCAAACCCCAGACTCTGCATAGTCTATAACTTCTTTTAATATTTGTGTACCAATCTCCCGTTCAGATACTGGCTTGTCTTTCATAAATTTAGCCAGCTTATCAACGTCCTTCTGGGCATAAAATGCAATACAAATTCCTTCACCGCCATCACGTCCAGCTCTTCCGGTTTCCTGATAATACCCTTCCATACTTTTTGGTATGTCGTGATGGATCACAAAACGAACATCAGGCTTATCGATGCCCATCCCGAAAGCAATCGTGGCCACAATGACTTCCACGTCCTCCATAAGGAACTTATCCTGAGTGTCTGCCCTAACCTTAGGCTCAAGGCCTGCATGATAAGGGAGTGCTTTGATGCCGTTCAAGTTTAAGGTTTCCGCAACTTCTTCTACCTTTTTACGACTTAAGCAATAAATGATTCCGGACTTACCGGTATTTTGTTTGATGTACCTTATAATCTCTTTGAGCACATCTCTCTTCGGCCGGATCTCATAGAAAAGGTTCGGACGATTGAAAGAGGATTTAAAAAGAGCGGCGTCAGACATCTGTAGATTTTTGATGATGTCTTGCTGTACCTTAGGTGTTGCTGTAGCGGTAAGCGCAATAATAGGTATCTCTTCTCCAAGTCCTTGAATGACTTGTCTGATCTTCCTGTATTCTGGTCGGAAATCATGTCCCCACTCCGAAATACAGTGAGCCTCATCAACCGCAACAAAAGATATAGTAATAAGCTTTAGAAATTCAATATTTTCAGCTTTTGACAGCGATTCTGGCGCAACATAAAGCAGCTTCGTCTGGCCAGATAACAAGTCGCTTTTCACCTGTGTGATTTCTGCTTTGTTAAGAGAAGAATTTAGAAAATGAGCGATACTATCACTTCCTCCGAACGCTCTTAACTGATCAACCTGGTTTTTCATTAGTGCAATAAGCGGCGAAATAACGATGGCCGTTCCACCTTGCATCAATGCGGGTAATTGGTAGCAAATAGATTTCCCTCCTCCGGTTGGCATGATAACAAAAGTGTTCTTTTTCTCCAGAACATTGGTGATGATCGACTCCTGATCACCTTTAAAATTATCAAAACCAAAAAAGGTTTGTAAGTTGTCAAACAACGACTTTTTCACATCCATTCTGTGTATAAAATATTCAGTGCCATTTTTACTTCAAAATAACATAATTTTGCACTCATACAAAGCATCAATATACTAATAAATTCTGTTTGAAAAGTAAAAAATCCATAATACAGGACGCTATCAGCACTTTAAACTTAGAAGCCCAGGCAATTTTAGGCCTGATAAAAAATATAGATGACGACTTTGTTAAGATTGTAGAGTTAATCGTGAAGATTGAAGGTCGCGTAATAGTGACTGGAATAGGCAAAAGTGCAATCATCGCGCAGAAAATAGTGGCCACTTTCAACTCCACAGGTACTCCTTCTATTTTTATGCATGCCGCAGATGCCGTTCATGGTGACCTAGGAATGATCAGAGACAACGATGTGGTGATTTGTCTGTCTAAAAGCGGTAACACCCCTGAGATCAAAGTTCTTACCCCCCTGCTTAAACAAACTGGGAATATTGTGATTGGCATGGTTGGGCAACTGAATTCGGAGCTTGCTTTGCAGGCAGATTTCGTTCTGAATACCTATGTTGAGAAGGAAGCTTGCCCTCATAATCTGGCCCCAACTACAAGCACTACGGCCCAATTGGCAATGGGTGACGCGTTAGCGATTTGTCTCTTAAATGCCAGGAATTTTAATGAAAAGGATTTCGGAAAGTTCCATCCGGGTGGAGCACTTGGCAAGAGGTTATATCTTAAAACCGGGGACCTGGCTGTTCGGAATTCAAAGCCAGCCATTCACCCAACTGCGTCGGTTAAAGATGTTATTGTTGAAATCAGTCAAAACCGTTTGGGTGCTGTTGTTGTTGTAGATGGCAATGACATTTTGGGGATTATTACTGATGGCGATATTAGACGAATGCTTGAGCAACATTCCAACTTAACAAACATAACAGCCAGGGATCTCATGACACCAAACCCGAAACATCTTGATAAAGAAGTACTCGCTGTACAAGCACTCGAGTTAATTAAGGAGAATAACATTACACAACTGTTGATTACCGATTCCAATAACTACTTTGGTATGATACATTTACATGATCTTCTTCAGGAAGGGATTATCTAGAGATCACTATGAATAAAAATAATTACGCCCTTATAATGGCTGGCGGTGTCGGCAGCAGGTTCTGGCCTGTAAGTACAACTGAATTCCCTAAACAGTTCATTGATTTCTTTGGAGTCGGCAAGACGCTTATTCAGAGCACCTATGAACGTTTCCTAAAAATATGCCCCGCCGAAAACATCTTTATCGTTACCAACGAGATCTATAAAGACATAATTAAGGAACAACTTCCGGATATCAGCGACAATCAAATCCTCGCAGAGCCGATTATGCGCAATACCGCCCCCTGTATTTCTTATGGCTCCATGAAGATAGCCATGCTTAATCCAGAGGCCACTATTGTAGTAGCGCCTTCTGACCATACTATCACCAATCCGGATGCCTTCGTTGCAGCGATTACACAGTCTCTGAAAGCAGCGGCCGAAAATGATTGCCTGATCACCCTTGGCATTAAACCAAGTCGGCCAGACACTGGTTACGGCTATATTCAATATACCGAACAAACCTTGCCGACTGACGACCAGATCTTTAAGGTGAAGATATTTACTGAGAAACCCAACCTGGACCTGGCCAAGTCATTTATACAAAGCGGTGATTTTCTTTGGAATGCAGGGATCTTTATTTGGTCTGCCAATTCAATAAACAAGGCATTTCAAAGGCATTTACCTGACATGCATGAGATCTTTTACCAGGGAAATTCGCTTTATAATACCGATAGCGAACCTCACTTTATTAGTGATGCTTACCAGCAGTGCACCAATATCTCTATAGATTTCGGAATCATGGAGAAGGCCGAAAACGTATTTGTGCTGCCTGCGGACTTTGGATGGTCTGATCTTGGAACATGGGCATCCATCTATGATATCGCTGAACACGACTATGTTGGAAACGCGGTGATTCCATCAAAAAAGGTGATGATGTATAATTCTTCGAATTGCATGGTAAACGTTCCAGAAAATAAATTGGTTATCCTTCAGGATTTGCACGATTATATTGTAGTAGAATCCAATAATACGCTGTTAATTTGCCCCAGATCTGCCGAGCAAAGCGTCAAGCAAATAGTTGCTGATGTAAAATCCAGATTTGGTACAAAATATATTTAATAGCCCGGGCCCAATAACACATGAATAACTTCCTTTACGGAATTGATTTTGGAACAACCAACTCTGCACTTTCCATATACAACGAAGATTCGAAAGAGATCGTAGAAACCATTATCATTCCTTCGCTCTTGTACTTCTTTGCTGATCAGAGTAGTTCAGCACCATTGAACTATGTCGTGGGCAAAGAAGCCATTGACGCTTATGTTAGTGATGGCATGAGCGGTCGTTTCATGAAGTCCATTAAACGCATTCTGCCTAGAAGCAGTTTCATCGAAACGAAAGTTCACAATACTAAGTTAAATGCCTCCGATCTTGTTACACTCATTTTGAAAGAACTGAAAAGGAGAGCAGATTCTATAACGGGAGTAGATTGTCGGAAAGCAGTAATTGGCAGGCCGGTGTTTTTTGACGATGATGATACCACGAAGGATTCGTTGGCACAGAACCGGCTAAACAAAGCCGCAACCAATGCCGATTTCTCAGAGGTTAGATTTCAATTTGAACCAATTGGCGCCGCCTTTGCGTATGAGCGAACCTTAAAACAGAAAGAGAAAGTGCTGGTAGCCGACTTAGGTGGAGGAACTACAGATTTTACTTTTCTATCTTTAGACCCGACAAGGGCTGGTGAGAAGGAAAGGCAAAAAGACATTATTGCAAATGGGGGTATCTATATAGGTGGAGACAGTTTTGACTCCTCCTTTATGTGGGACAAAGGCACTCCCTATTTTGGGAAACACACCCTATATGAGGCTGCTCCCGGTAAAATGCTTAACGTACCTGTTTCCTTATTCGCCAATATCTGTTCCTGGGAACAAATGAATTTCTTCAATGGCCAGAAGATTAAAAACGATATCCAAAATTATTACCACTATTCAAAGCAGGACAAGAAGTTCAAAAACCTGATCACGCTTACAGAAAACAATCTTGGCTATTCCCTATTTCAGTCCATAGAGCAGAGTAAGCTGGAATTGTCCGGGAGTCACCATACGCAGTTTAGCTATTCTAAAATGGGAATTGATATAAATGAGGGTGTTTCTAGAGTAGAATACGATCAGATAATTTCAAGAGACCTTAACAAGATCAGCACTTATTTAGAGGATTTTCTTTCTAAGAACAGCATTCAAACTTCTGATATTGACAGCTTGTTCCTAACCGGTGGCACCTCGATGGTTTCGGCGGTAAGGAATTTATTCAACAGCAGATTTCCAGACAAGCCTATTCACTCCGGCGATAACTTTATCAGCGTAGCGAAAGGGCTTGCTTATAGCGGATACTTGTTTGAAGAGGATTAGCTAAGTTGAGTCGTTCTTTGTCGTATTGCCTCGTATAATATAACGCCTGCCGATACAGAAACATTTAAAGAGTTGATCTCTCCCATCATTGGAATCTTCGCGAGGTGATTTGCCATCCTTAAGATCTCGTTAGAGATTCCTTCGTCCTCTGCGCCCATTACAATCGCTGTTGGAGCGGTATAATCAGGTGCATAGATTAGGTCAGTTGTTTTTTCCGTACAACCAACAATTTGAAGACCGCATTCCTGCAGATACAACGCAGTCTTATGCAGGTTTGGATGTCTGCAAACTGGAATGGTAAACAAAGCACCGGCAGACGTCTTAATAGCATCTGCATTGATTTGTGCTGAGTTTTTTGTTGGCACAATGATAGCATGGACTCCAGCACAAGCAGCAGTTCTTGCGATAGCACCCATGTTTCTTACATCTGTTATTCCATCGAGTATCAGAACCAGAGGAGTTTCTCCTTTTTCATAAATCAAAGGAATGATATCTTCTATCTTTTGAAAAGTGATAGCTGAGATCACTGCTATGACACCCTGATGGTTCTTAAGGGTCATTCTGTTTAATTTCTCGACAGGAACATTATGTACCGGAGCATCTACTTCCTTTAACAATGCTTTTAATTCCAGAATGACATCACCTCCTAAGCCCCGTTGGATGTAGATACTTTCAATATCCTTTCCGGCTTTTATTGCTTCAATAACGGCACGGATACCAAATATAAATTCATTATTCTCTTTAGGTCTTTGCGGTCTTCTGGAATTTTCCATTTTTTAATATTGAAGGGCAAAAATAGTCCAAATTATTGGGGATTCCGTAATGCTTGTTTTTACACCCATTTAGACCGGGGTAAGATGTTTGGAGAAATCAGCCGCTATGTAGCTCGGTTTGCACAACTAGGGAACTCCAAGGTATATCATTGCACACTCCTTGGGCAAGAGGGGTCGTTTACCCAACGAATACGCACTGAAATACCTGTGAGTCGGCAAGTAGTGCAAGGGGAAGTAGCACCTAAATCTTCAATTCATGATTCTGAACTATTATCTGGCAATAATAGCAGGATTGTAATCCCTTATCAACATTTCGCTGTTAATAAATTTTATAAAAGGTTTCGCACCTTGTTAAAACAATCAAACTATTGACTGGCGAATGTGTATAAACAGAATTAGGCAGGACTTAATTTTTGCCTATTTTTGTACCTATGAGTATCGATAACGGATCACAGGGGCAAGACAAAACTAATTTCACAGCAAGGAAGAGCAGATTAGCAACTTCCATGAATACGCTGGGTAAAATACCGCCTCAGGCTATCGATCTCGAAGAGGCTGTGCTGGGTGCGCTGATGCTTGAAAAAGATGCACTTTCTACCGTTATTGACATCTTAAAGCCTGATGTCTTTTATCATGAAGCGCATAAAAAGATATTTGAGGCGATACAAGGTCTTTTTCAAAAGTCAAAACCTGTCGACATACTTACCGTAACTGCAGAACTTAGAACTCTTGGTCTGCTTGAGATGGTTGGTGGTGCCTATTATATCACAAACCTCACCAATCGTGTGGCATCCGCGGCGAACATTGAATATCATGCACGGATTATATCGCAAAAATATATTCAAAGAGAACTCATCAGAATCTCTTCTGAGATCATCCAAAGTGCTTACGAAGACACTACAGACATCTTTGACCTTTTAGACCATGCGGAGAAAAATCTGTTTGATATCGCTCAAAATAACTTAAGAAGAGATACGCAGAAAATGGATGAGATTATTAAACAATCTCTAGCTACACTTGAAGAATTGAGAGGAAAAAGTGACGGCTTAACTGGGGTACCTTCCGGCTTTACTGATCTGGACAGGATAACTGGTGGATGGCAACCTTCAGATCTGGTGATCATCGCGGCAAGACCGGCAATGGGTAAGACGGCGTTCGTACTTACCTGCGCCCGTAACGCTGCTGTAGATTTTAAAAGACCTGTTGTAGTATTCTCGCTAGAGATGTCTTCTGTACAGCTAGTAAATCGTTTGATCTCTGGGGAAACGGAAATAGAACAAGAGAAGATCAGAAAGGGAAACCTTGCCGAATGGGAATGGCAACAGCTGCACAGTAAAATAGGTACGTTAACTGAGGCTCCACTATTGATCGACGATACTCCAGCACTTAACATTTTTGAATTCCGCGCTAAATGCCGTAGACTTAAATCACAATACGATCTTCAGCTGATCATCGTCGACTACTTGCAACTAATGCATGGTAAAGGTGAAGGTCAAAGTGGTGGCGGTAACAGGGAACAAGAAATTGGTAGTATATCAAGAGCCTTGAAGTCTGTTGCCAAAGAACTAAACGTTCCGGTATTGGCGCTTTCCCAGTTGAGTCGTGCTGTCGAAAGCAGACCCGGAGCAAATGGTAAGAGACCAATGCTATCAGATCTACGTGAATCCGGCTCCATTGAGCAGGATGCAGATATGGTTTTGTTTTTATACAGACCTGAATATTACGGGATCACTGAAGATGAACAAGGTAGATCGCAAGCCGGAATTGGAGAGGTCATCATTGCAAAGCACCGTAATGGTGAAACAGGTATTGTTCCTTTACGCTTCATTGGAAAGTATGTAAAGTTTACCGATCTGGAAGACAACTTTGCAGCTCCAACCTCCTTCTCTATGGACAGTGCAGGCGCAGGAATGAGTCCTTCTCAGAACTTCGACAGACCATCAGGAAACGTTATTATCAAGCCTTCAAGGATGGATGATATGCATGATGAAGATGCTCCGTTTTAGTCGGAGATTTATATAAAGTAGCCAAGTAAAATACCTGCTATAACGAGGATACTAGGGCTGATTTTGGTGAAGTTTAGAATCAAAAAGGTAAGCAGTAGTATGCCAATCGCCGTAATATCCAGTCGGATAGGAATGACAAGTAAGATAAACGCTGCTATTATAAAGCCGACGCTGACAGCGTTGATGCCTGACAACGAATATTTGATTCGGGCTATTTTCTTCAAATCATCCCAAAAGGGAACAATAAACAGCACAAGGATCAAACCTGGTAGGTTTATTCCTATTACTGCCACAAAGCCCCCTAGAACTTGCCCTCCTAATCCGTAGCCGAAGTTCCTCATGCTCAGGGCGCCTATGTAGCTGGTGAAGGAGAATGTTGGTCCGGGCAATACCTGTTGCAGTGCAAATCCAGAAAGGAAGCCTGAGGCATGCAAATACTGTTTCATCTGTACAAACTCTGTAAACATTAGAGGCACCAGTACCTGCCCTCCTCCGAAGATAAAAATGCCGTTGCGGTAAAAGTTCTCAAAAAGCCTTATAGGTAAGCTAAAGGGGGAAGTTCTGTTAATGATGGCTCCTAATAATGCCAGAAGCAAGAGGAGTCCAAGGAAATAGATCAGTTTTTTTCTGTTGATGTTTGAGAACAATTTAACTCTGATGTCACTCTCCTCTTTTGGAGTTTCTAAGGCGGAGGAAACCATTCCACCTATCAGGATAGCCATTGGAAACACATAAGCATTTCTTAAAACTAAGGTACAGATAGCGGCAGATACTGCTAAAAAGATGCTCACCTGGGTGGCCAACACACGGCGCGCAAGGATGTATCCCCCATAGGCAACGATGCCAAGGGCAATAGGCTGAATATATTCCAATATCTCAGAAAATTTTTGCTTTTGGTCGAACCGCGCATAGCTGATCGCGGCAAAGGTCATCACAGCAGCTGAGGGCAAGATCCATATTAAAAAGGTAATCAGTGATAGTTTTAAGCCACCAACCTTGTAGGCAATACCAACAAGGGTTTGTGTAGATGCCGGCCCGGGTAGTACCTGTGCCAGTGCATTGATCTCCAACAATTGTTCTTCTGAGATGTAACGGTTATTCTTAACAAAATACCTCAAAAGTAGAGATAGATGGGCCTGAGCACCACCAAAAGCCGTAAGAGTAAAGAAGACAACGTCTCTTAAAAATAATAAGTGCTTCCTGTTAAGCATAGTATACTATTCGTCTTCGTAATCCAGTCCGGATGCAGAGTTGAAGGCGCCTTGTAACTCTGAAAATGCATGCATATCCCTTTTGGTTCTTGCTGCGGTCATCCCATTTTGATATACTTTAATCGCTGCATCCAGATCGCCGGTTTTCTCGTACAGTTTACCAAGATGATAGTAAGTTCCAACGTATTCCGGATGTTCTGCAACCAGCTTTAAATAATAGGCAAAAGCCTTCTCTGCATTGGCTAATGAATTGTATTCAGTAGCAAGTGCATATAATATAAATGGATCATTGGGGTCACTTTCTAAAAATTCTAATAACTTGGCCAATCGGGTACTTTGCATTTTTTATCCCTGCTTTTTTAAGTAGATTTGCACAAAGGCATCGGAGTCTTGAAGGCACCTCACCTTATGAATAACCTTTTATATAAATATTAAACGTATGAAGATATTAGTTTGTATCAGTAATGTACCCGACACAACGACAAAAATAACTTTTACCAGCGATAATACACAATTCAATACTGCCGGTGTGCAATTTATAGTTAACCCCTACGATGAAATCGCGCTAGCTAAAGCGATTGAGCTATGTGAAGGTGGTAAAGGCACCGTGACTGTAGTAAACGTAGGAGAAAGTCAGACTGATCCTACCGTTAGGAAAGCACTGGCGATTGGAGCGGATGATGCCGTTAGGATCAATGCTACCCCAAGGGATGCATACTATGTGGCCTATCAAATCTCTGAATATGCCAAGACACAGGATTTCGATATGATCTTGTGTGGACGTGAGTCTATCGATTATAATGGCTCACAGGTAGCTGCTATGATTGGAGAATTTATGGATATCCCATCAATCTCAATTATAAAGAAACTTGAATATGACGGATCTACGGCTACGATTGACCGTGAAATAGAAGGTGGAAAAGAAGTGATCACCGTTACCGGTAAATTTGTGGCGAGTTGTGCTGAAGGTACTGCCGAACCTAAAATACCTAATATGCGGGGGATCATGTCTGCGAGAACTAAACCCTTGCAGGTTCTAGAAGCAAAGCCTGTTGCTGAAGTAGTAAAAATTAGCAATTTTGAAACACCTCCTCCCCGGGGAACCGTTAAATTAGTTCCGGCAGAGGATCCGTCTAAATTAATTGACCTTCTTCATCAGGAAGCGAAAGTCATTTAAAGTTCATCAATTTTAAATCTTAAAAGACCGTATGTCAGTTTTAGTATATGTAGAACAAGTCGATGGTAAATTCAAGAAATCTGTATTTGAGGCAGTTTCTTATGCAAAAGCCATTGCAGATAAACAAAGCACCACTTTAACAGCAATCTCCATAGGAAACGTTGAAGAGTTAGAATTAAAATTATTAGGGAGCTATGGCGCATCAAAGGTCCTCAATGTTTCGAATGAGCAGTTGCAAAAGTTCGTCAATCAGGCTTATGCATCTATTATTGTAGAAGCAGCTAAAGCTGAGTCTGCAGACATCGTAGTATTATCGAACTCTTTCTCTGGAAAGGGACTTGCACCAAGAATAGCTGTTAAGCTTGAGGCCGGCTTAATCGACGGCGCAGTTGAGCTTCCTGTTATGGAAGGTGGAAAGTTCCTGGTTAAAAAGACCGCTTTCTCCGGTAAGGCTTTTGCAACGACCGAACTTCTATCTGAGAAGAAGGTTATTGCACTGAACCCCAATGCCTTTGGCGTAAAAGAAAGTGCGACTGAAGCTTCAGTTGAAGCTTTTAGTCCTATTATTAAATCAACTGATCTTAATGCCATCGTAAAGGAGATCGTAAGAGCAACAAATAAGGTATCATTGCCCGATGCAGAATTGGTGGTATCAGCAGGACGTGGTTTAAAAGGCCCGGAGAACTGGGGAATGATCGAAGAGTTAGCAACTCTTCTTGGTGCGGCCACGGCCTGCTCCAAGCCAGTTTCTGATGCAGACTGGAGACCACATTCTGAACACGTAGGTCAGACTGGAATCGCAATTAGTCCGAATCTTTATATCGCTATAGGTATTTCTGGAGCAATACAGCATTTAGCTGGAGTCAGCTCTTCAAAAGTCATTGTTGTAATTAACAAAGACCCGGAGGCTCCTTTCTTTAAAGTAGCTGATTATGGCATTGTTGGAGATGCATTTGACGTTGTTCCAAAGTTAATTGAAGCCTTAAAATCCCATAAAGGGTAAACATAAGCCGCTGCTTAGGCTTGTCCTGACAGCGGCTCATCTTAATATGAAAAAAGTAAAACTTGACATTGTAGGTTTGTCCTACAGCCAAACTCAGTCTGGCGCTTACGCTTTAGTTCTCGGGGAAGTGAATGGAAGAAGACGTCTGCCAATAATTATTGGTGCATTTGAGGCGCAGGCAATCGCGATTGAGATTGAGCAAATGACTCCATCGAGGCCACTAACGCATGATCTGTTTAAAACCTTAGCCGAAGCTTATGCCATACAAATCCAGGAAGTACTGATATATAACCTTGTTGAAGGAGTCTTCTTCGCAAAACTAATCTGTAGTGATGGAGAGAACACCAAAGAAATTGATGCAAGAACTTCAGATGCCATAGCATTAGCGGTTCGGTTCAATGCTGCAATTTATACTTATGAATTCATCCTTTCCTCTGCAGGGATTGTGATTGAAGGCAACGACTTACTATTTCTAGAGAATATGGACAATATTCCGAAAGAACAAGGCTCTGAAGACATCACCACGTCGATTCCGTCTTCGGGTTACAAAGATTGGAGTACCGAAGAGCTGCAGCAAAAACTTCAGGAAGCAATAACTGAGGAAGCTTACGAGAAAGCTGCAAGAATACGGGATGAGATCAACAAAAGAAATAAATCCGAATAAGGTTCCTATTTGAAACAGTACTATATTCAGCCATTACTTGCTATTTTCAAACTAAACTACAATTATGAACGTTAAGTTTCGCTTGACCCTGATGAATTTCATGCAATTTTTCATCTGGGGATCATGGCTAATAACTATTGGGGTCTATTGGTTCCAAAATAAGCAATGGTCAGGGGCAGAATTCGGAGTGATCTTCTCTACAATGGGTATTGCTTCGATATTTATGCCAGCAATTACAGGAATTATCTCCGATCGCTTTATAAATGCCGAGAAACTGTACGGAACCATGCACATTCTTGGTGCAATAGTTCTTTTTTGCTTGCCCCTGGTAGACAATCCGACAACCTTCTTCTGGGTCATCCTATTGAATATGATCTTTTACATGCCTACGCTGTCCTTATCCATCACGGTAGCGTACTCAGCGCTTAAAAGTAACAACAAGGATGTGGTCAAAGATTATCCACCAATTAGAATCTGGGGAACAATTGGGTTTATCGCTGCCTTATGGGTAGTAAGCTTGTCCGGCAACGAGGCTTCCTCCAATCAATTCTACATCGCTTCTGCAGTATCGTTAATATTAGGCATCTATTCCTTTACGCTACCCAAATGCCCTCCTTTGGCAAACAAGATTGAGACGAAAACCTTTGTTGATGCCCTAGGATTACGCGCCTTTACGTTGTTCAAACAAAGAAAGTTTGCGGTGTTCTTTCTGTTCTCCATGTTTCTCGGCGCAGCATTACAATTGACCAATGCCTACGGCGATACCTTTTTACATGACTTCAAAAACATTCCCGCTTATACAGATTTGCTGGCAGTAAAATACCCGGCAATTATAATGTCTATCTCACAGATCTCGGAAACACTGTTTATTTTGGCTATACCATTCTTTCTCAGAAAGTTTGGCATCAAGTACGTGATGCTTTTTAGTATGCTGGCTTGGGTATTGAGGTTTGGCTTGTTTGCTTTTGCTGATCCGGCCGGGGGTTTATGGATGATTGTCCTATCCTGCATTATCTACGGAATGGCGTTTGACTTCTTTAACATTTCAGGTTCCTTATTTGTTGAAACACAAATTGATCAAACGATGCGTGGAAGTGCCCAGGGATTGTTTATGATGATGGTAAACGGGTTTGGAGCATTGTTTGGGAGCTTCGCTAGCGGCTTGATCATCGAGAAGTTCTTTACTTTCGCGGATCAAAGCAAGGACTGGCATAACATATGGCTAACCTTCTCAGCATATACCTTGGTCCTTGCATTGGTATTTCCTTTCATATTTAAATACAAGCATAACCGGGCAGAAGACGAGGCCATCAAAGCGATGAATCACTAGAATTTTATGTCAACCGGAAAGTATAGGAAAGAACACATTTGTTTGAATTGCGGCAGCTATGTAGAAAAGCACTACTGCAGCGACTGTGGGCAACCAAATATTGAGCTAAAGGAATCATTCTGGGGCTTTATCGGGCATAGCATAGCCCATTACTTTCACTTCGATTCAAAGTTCTTTCAAACCATCTCTCCCCTGTTAACGAAGCCAGGAATGGTGACTTTGGATTATATCGCAGGTAAGAGGGCCCGATATATAAACCCGGTTAATCTCTATATTTTTGTATCTATCGTCTATTTCTTAATTGTTCCTGCTGCGAGGGAAGAGCATACCGAGAAAGACAACGTAAAGGCAAAGGCTGTGACCGCAGCTTCACTTGATAATGTTCAGACAAGGGTTGATAAGGCTGGTAATTTAAAAGGTGAACTTAAGTATGTCCTTGACAGAGCAAAAATTGAAGGGGTTAAGTATCAGTATGACATGATGAGTTTCGCTGCTCAAGGTAGATATCTCGATAGTCTCAGGAAAATACGCCCTGATTCGTCCAGTTCCAAGTCGCTAAATGATTTGATCACTTCGCTGGAGCGGGTTCATGAAAAAAGGCGGGACAGCACTTATGACTCGTACCTTTTCAGACAAAAGCATTTACCAGAGGCAGAACGAGACAATTGGTTCGAGCGCCAACTTAAAAAACAGGACATAAAGGTTAATGTTAAGTCGGCTAAAGGCAACTGGACAATCGGTGAGGAAGTGAAGAAATATGAACCTAAGCAATATTTTCTTCTCATGCCTCTACTGGCCTTCTTTATTATGATAAACTTCAGGAAGAATCACATTTATTACCTGGATCATCTGATTTTTACTATTCATGGAATGACTGCTTACTTTATTGTATCCATCGTCACATACCCGGTTATCAAATACATTTTTGGAATTGGTTCTTTTATGGGAACCGCGCTTGGATTCGGAATATTTGTATGGGTATGCTGGTATTTGTATACGGGATTAAGAGTTTTCTACAAAAGGTCTAAAGGTAAAACAATTGGGAAGATGATAAGTCTATTCTTTTTGTATGCGTTTTCTTTGTATCTGACTGAAGCATTAATTCGAAATCTCATCTATTTCATGATGACTTAATAAAAAACCCGCCTCATTATTAATGAAACGGGTTTTTTATTAAGCGGAATGCTATTATCTGTTTTCAATAGCTTCGAATTCTCTATTCGTGTGTCCTGTATAAATCTGACGAGGGCGACCAATTGGTTCCTTGTTTTCATGCATCTCTTTCCACTGAGCAATCCACCCTGGAAGACGGCCTAAAGCAAATAACACGGTGAACATATCCGTAGGAAATCCTAATGCTCGATAGATTATACCTGAGTAAAAATCCACATTTGGGTAAAGTTTACGCTCAACAAAATAAGGATCACTTAACGCGGCTTCCTCCAATTTTTTTGCTATCTCTAAAACCGGATCATCTATGCCGAGTTTCTCAAGGATATCATCACAGGCTTTCTTAATAATCTTTGCTCTTGGGTCAAAGTTCTTATATACTCTGTGACCGAAGCCCATCATTCTGAAAGGATCATTTTTATCCTTAGCCTTATTGATCCATTTTTCTGTATCTCCACCATCTTCTTTGATGAGTTCCAGCATTTCGATTACCGCTTGGTTTGCGCCACCATGCAGTGGCCCCCACAATGCAGCGATGCCTGCAGAAACAGACGCATAAAGATTACAGTCCGAAGAACCAACCATTCTTACCGTTGATGCAGAGCAATTTTGTTCATGATCAGCATGCAGGATCAGCAAGGTGTTCATTGCCGTAACAACAACCGGATCAATCTCGATCTCTTCGGTCCGTTGTCCAAATATCATGTTGAGGAAGTTACTTACGTAGTCGTACTTGTTCTTAGGATAAATAAGTGGATGACCTAGCGACTTCTTGTAGATAAAGGAAACAATTGTAGGAAACTTAGCCAACAACTTAATCATGGTTAGATCCATGGTTTCAGCAGAAGAATTTGCATTTAAAGATTCTGGATAAAATGTAGATAAAGAACACACGAGTGATGCCAGTTGAGCCATCGGGTGAGATTTTGAAGGGTATCCGTCAAGGAACTTTTTCATATCCTCATGAATCAGCGTATGCATTCTGATCTTTGATTGAAAACCGTCAAGTTCTTCTTTAGCTGGAAGATCTCCATAGATCAAAAGGTAAGCAACCTCTAAAAACGTCGATTTGGCAGCTAGTTCTTCAATAGGATAACCTCGGTATTTAAGTATCCCCTGCTCTCCGTCAAGGAAGGTAATTGCACTTTTTGTTGAGCCGGTATTCTTGTAACCAAAATCTAATGTGATGTGCCCGGTTAAATCCCTCAGTTTTGAAATGTCGATGGCCTTCTCCCCTTCTGTTCCTGTTACTACAGGAAACTCATACACCTTACCATCAATCTTAATTTCTACAATATCTGACATATATATATTCTAAATTTAAATTATAATACTTCTAATTGATTGTTTCTAAAACAGCTCCACATTCTAACATCTCATCTCCGTAATACGGATTCTGAATTTTCTTTTCAGATGATAGCCAATCACCGCCGTTGCCATTGTTCGCCATTGGGCAGTGTTGAACATAGATAGAACCACTAGTCAGGTCAGTATGTTTGAACATTGCAATAACGTCTGAGCTTAATAAGGTAAATTCCTTACGTTGCTCCGGAATATCTTTAGCAGTAAAGATCTTTCCGGCAATTAATGCGGTGTTTTCACAACCAGGGTAGTTGGAAAGGCTTGCTTTAAGTTTCTCCGCTGATTGCTGCGCTTCTTCATATTTGGTGGCTACCAAAGAATTCTTTAAAGAGATGTAATCGTTGTAGATTGTTTGAGCTTTAGAATCAACTAAATTAACAGCGCTCGTTTGTTCGCCAGGTACCGCAGCAGTATCACTAGCTAAAGCAGTATCTTTTTGCTGAGAGTTGCTGCACGAAAATAGGATCATTAGCATTCCTGCCGCAAGAAATCTTTTCATAATAGTGTTATTTATTTGGTTGTAAAGCCCGCCAAGCTGTTTTTCTGTTAAATTACTATTTTAAATCTAAATAACTAAAAAAGCCCCTGAAAAATCAGAGGCTTAAATAGAATATGATAATTAAGTGTTACAATTTAAATCCGTAGGCTATACGTAAAGCAAATTGTCCATTTTGAGGTCTGTAAGTGCTAGAAGAACTATCTTGTCTGTAACCTTCATATCTAGCGCTGATGTCTACTCCACCATTCCATTCATAACCGATTCCACCACCGAAGATTAACGATGTTTTAGAGCCGTCTTTAATTCCAAAACCAGCACCTATCTCACCCATGGTATACATGTTACCTATCGGAAATATTTTAACACCACCTTTAGCCGGAATGAAATCATAATCATCACCCATGTTGTCTTTAGCCATTAAGCGAGTATAGCCGCCCGTAGCAGTAAGTGAAAGCTCCTTAGTTAGGTCCAATTGAAGTCTTGCATCTGCGCCAACACCATATTCAAATGGAGAGCCCTTTTCCGCAACACCGCCATTAAGGCCGAAACCAAGGCGTACTCCAGTAGTGCGTTCCATAGATTGTGCACTTGCACTAGTAGTACCAATCGTCAATGCAACTGCAGCGATTGAAAGAATTTTTGTAATAGTTTTCATAAGATTCAATTTATAAGGTTGATAATATTGGATTGTTATTTATTATATTTACGAAGCAAACTTCCGGGCGGTTTTTAAAAAAGAAGAAATAAATATTTTTTTAGAGACACTAACAATAATTATAGATATAAAAAATGCCTTGAACGCATAGTAGCACTCAAGGCATCTCTTGATTTCGTATTAAAGTTTGAAACCGTAAGCAATACGTAATGCTACTTGGCCCATTTGAGTATTTGGTAAAGCATTTACTCCTTTGCCTGTGTTCTCATATCTTACACCTAAGTCAAGTCCGTTACTAAACGAGTATCCAACTGTTGGCGCATAAAGGAATGTTGTTTTTGCATCGCTAGTTACTCCGAAAGCAGCTCCAACTTCACCCATCGCATAAACTCCAGATCCACTTGGGTCAAAGAAGTATTTCAAACCAGTTTTTACAGGAATGTATCCATAGTCATGAAGATCAGCAACATCATCTTTAGCGATATAATGATTGTAACCTACTGCCACAGGAACTGATAATCTTTTAGTCACGTCAAATTGCATACGAGCGTCAGCGCCAATTGCAAAACTATATAGATCTGTAGTCGGTACTCCAAGACTTAGACCAATCCCGAACTTACGAGATTCTTGTGCATTAACATTTGTTGATAAGAATAGTGCAACTGCAGCTACTGCAGACGCCATAAATTTTGTAGATAATTTCATTTTCGTTTGTTTAAGTTCAATTTGCAGTAACTTCACTGCCAACACCACGATAACAAATTGTATGCCATACAAGAATATCCCACCGCAAGAATTTGTAAACAAATAAAATTTAAATGTCTATGGAACTCTTAATTAACGCTAACACGCTATTAAATAATTTATTAGGTTCCGCACTTGGATTGAACCAATTAATTGTAATGCCATCTTTTTCCATCTTCCTGAAGAAAGTCATTTGCCTTTTAGCATATTGACAAATTGCTGTGCTAAGTCGATCTTTTAGTTCAACTAATGTATAATTGCCCTTCAAATAAGCACCAACAAACCTGTATTCCAATCCATAGTATTCCAGCATCTCTTCACTTAACCCGTTGTCAATGAGTTGCTGAACTTCAATAATTAATCCGTCCTCAATGCGCCGTTCTAATCTGGATATAATGTTTGACCTTCGGATTTCAACCTCTGGGTTCAACCCAATTACCAAAGTGTTAGTAATTGGCTTTGCTGCAACCGGCAGCTTATTGACAAGTAAATACTCAGCAACTTCAATCGCTCTTACCAGTCGTTTATGAGAACTAAGGTCTGCATGCCGAGTAAACTCGACCGGATAACGGGCTAGTCTAGTCCGTAATTCTTCAATATCAAGACTACTTAATGCAGTCCGTAATTCATGATTGTTAGGAATTGCGGTATAGGTCTGGTTTTGAAGCAGACTGTGAATGTACATACCGGTACCACCGCAGAGTATTGTTAATATGCCTTCACTATTTAGTTGTTGAAAGACTTTATAAAAATCCTCTTTAAATTCGTTGACATTATATTTTTCTCCAGCTGATTTGATATCTATTAGATGATGAGCGATGCTGCGTCCAGCAAAACTGTATTCAGACAAGTCTTTTCCCGTGCCAATGTTCATATCCCGAAACACCTGGCGACTATCAGCGCTTATGATTTCTGCACCTAACTCGTAGGCTAACCTTACTGCCAAATTGGTTTTACCAGACGCTGTCGGTCCCAATATGATAATCAAAGGATTTACACTATTCACAAGCCAGGATGTATTTCAAATTACCGGTATTATAGACTTCAAAATATCCGTTTTCGCTTGAAATATTCGTCAAACGATGAGGGAAAGTTCTTGCTAGCGTCTTCTTGTCCACGAAAATTCTGGAAGGTAGCGTGGTTTCAACATGTTTAAATCCAGATCTTTCATAACTTGAACCCAGTGACCAATCCCTGTCTGCATAACTCATCACATCGTCTGGCTGATGAACTTTTATAAAATGAGCCAGTATCTTGGTGAATCCACCTACCACTGTGGTATCTTGCAGGTTTGCAAAGCGAATCAACTCAGCAGATCTGTAGTCATCCATATCGTTATGCATTTTTCGTAATGCGCTAAAACCAGCAACTGCAACCAATCTGCTATCTAAGACGAGCCCATACCGATATTTTAGACGAACAGTATACTGTAAATGATTTTCATTAAGAAACGCGTCGGCCTCTAACTGAGATAAAATGGTAACAGCTGTTTTTCGAGCATGAATGCGTGTGTTGAACCCAACTATCGCTTTTATCCGACTTAAAACCTGTTCTTTTCTGCTGCCCCATACGTCTTCCCAAACGTGGATCAGTTGTGAATTTTTTCGTCCAAACGTTTCTTGAAGTTCAATTAACTCTTCAGGCAACTTTGTACTGTCGAAGCTCATCAAATTAAGAACGACGGTGCCTGCTTTTAAAGATACCAAGTCGTAACAGTTATCGGGCAATAGCTCAAACGGAACTACCATAAAATCTAGCTCCTCTAAAAGCTCGGCATGCCAAGGTTTTAAACTACCCAACCGTTGTCTTTATAAACTTTAAATGTTGCCGCTACTGCTTCTTCAACATGTGCCAGTAAAGCATCGTCTAATTCAGTAATCTTAAAATATCCAGCATCAGTCAGCAACTCCGAAAGGCCAGAACCAGCAATTTCTTTCAAGTCTTTTATCATTTCGTCTGGTAGCAGACGAACACTTACATAACTATCCTCTATAGAAACGCTGGTAAAAAACACCTCATTTTTAAGTGTTCCGTCAATTTCAACATTTTTGTTACTCCACAAATCGTATAGCGTCTCGCTATTTGTACGGTTATCAAAACCGAGTGTTGCGTACGGCTGTAAGGAAGCTCTAATGGTCTGGAATATTTCTATAAGGTCAGTTTTCATCTTGATAGTTCTTAGTCTTTATTACAAACATCGTCCTGTAGTATATTGTTTAATTAGGGAACATCCCCACCCCTGCCACTAATAATTCGCTCGTAATCGTCTTAGTATATTCCGCGATCTCCGCTTTAAAGTCGGCCACGGAAGCACCAGACCTTATTTCTTCCAGCCGTTTCTCCCACTGCCCGGTTAATTCAGCCTGGGCAATCTTCTTATCCTTCACAACGTCATATACGGCAAGCCCTTTCGCAGTTGGCACAAGGTTTCTTTTCTCCCGGGTTACATAGGTTCTGTTAATGAGCGTCTCAATAATTGCCGCCCTGGTTGCGGGCGTACCCAAACCGCTATCTTTCATTGCATAACGTAGCTCTTCATCTTCAATATCCTTTCCCGAAGTTTCCAAAGCTTTTAATAAAGAAGCCTCATTATACAGCGACTTCGGCTTCGTCTGTTTCTCGAGCAAGGCCTTCTTTACAATTGGCAAAGTTTCTCCTTGTTTTAATTTGGGCAATGAAGGGTTCTCTTCATCTTTCTTCTCTTCATCTTTATCGTTGAAAACAGAACGCCAGCCAGCACTTCTTACCACAGTGCCATTTGCAATGAATGTAGAGCCAGATTCCACAGTAATCTTTGTGATTTCTTTCACACATTCCTGATGAAAAGCCTCCAGCATTCTACCAGCTACCATATTATAAAGAGCCAGTTTATCACCAGTTAATTGATGCGGCGATTCGCCGGTAGGGAGAATCGCATGGTGATCAGTTACCTTTTTTGCATTTACGCTCCGTTTATTTAGTGGAACTGTCCCTAAAAATTCTGCTTGTTTACCAAAGTCTTCATGTGCTTTAAGTTTAGCTATTAAGCTAGGCACACCGGCAAAAACATCGGGTCCGATATAACGACTACCCGTCCGGGGGTAAGTGATTAACTTGCTTTCATACAATCCCTGAAGAATGTTTAGGGTTTGGTCAGCCGTCAGACTTTTTTTCTTATTTGCCTCTTGTTGCAAACTGCTTAGATCATGTAGCAAAGGAGGAGGTTCTTTTCTTGGTTTAGCCTCTACAGCAGCAATCTTCGCCCCCATCGGAAACCCGGATTCGGTATCTTCAATCTTCGCGAACAAAGCTTCCGCGTCTTCCTTCTTTTCGAAGTTAGTCAATGACATGGCACGAAACAGCTGCCCATCTTTGTCAACCTGAATAGCCAGTTGATAAAAAGTTTGAGGCACAAAGTTTTTTATCTCCAGGAAACGTGAACAGATCATCGCAAGCGTCGGAGTTTGCACCCTTCCTAAAGACAGTACCGATTTGGAGCCTGCAGAAATACTTAAGGCTTGTGTTGCATTCATTCCAACCAGCCAATCGGACTCCGAGCGGCAATGGGCTGAATTAAACAAACTGTCATACTCTACACCAGGCTTCAAATTCCTGAAGCCTTCTTTTATCGCCTCGTCAGTTTGTGAGGAGATCCACAAACGCTTAAATGGCTTTTTGCATTTTAGAAAGTAGTAGATATAGCGAAATATAAGTTCACCCTCACGCCCTGCATCGGTCGCAACAATAATTTCAGTTGCTTCATCGAAAAGCTTCTTAATAATGTCCAGCTGTTTCCTAACTCCAGGATCTTCAACTAAGCCATCTTTGGTTTTTATTTTCCGTATGCCTAATTTAAACTTCAACGGCAACATTGGTAAGTGTTGTCGTCTCCAGCCTATATATCCGTACTCCTGTGGTGGAGCAAGCTGAAGCAAATGTCCAAATGCCCAGGTAAAAGAATATCCTTTACCCTCTATATACCCATCTTTCTTTGTCGTCGCGCCAAACACCTTAGCGAGCTCACGTGCCACAGAAGGCTTTTCTGCTATTACAATTTTCATATTCAGGCAAAAATATCAATTCCTACCTTGAAAGTGTTACAATGTGCATCAACAATATCTTTAATTTCCGGGGAGTATCCTCCTCCCATGCTCACTTGCACTGGTAGATTATTGTCTTTACAATACTGCAGCACCAGTCTATCACGTTCTTTACAAGCGGACTTAGAGAGTTTAAGCTTGCCTAAACTATCACTACTTAAAACATCGACTCCTGCCAGGTAGAAAACAAAGTCAGCTGAAAATTCTAGTAGAGATGGTAGTGTCTGTCTCAATATTTTCAAATACTCTTCGTCCGCAGTGCCATCGTCTAAGCCAATATCCAGATCAGACTGCTCTTTTCTAAACGGGAAATTTTTCTCTCCATGCATAGAGCATGTAAAAACTTTGGGCTCATCTCTAAAAATTTCTGCCGAGCCATTACCTTGATGAACGTCCAGGTCAATAATTAGAATCTTCTCAGCCAGTCCTTTTGAAAGTAGGTAATTTGCTGCGATCGCCTGGTCGTTAAGCATACAAAAGCCCTCACCCCAGTTGCTCCCTGCATGATGAGTACCGCCCGCTACATTGTAAGCAATCCCATTTTCGATAGCATAGACGGCGGCATCTATGGTGCCCTGTGCAATTCTAATTTCCCGCTCGATCAATTGGGGCGACAAAGGAAATCCCACACGTCGCTGTTCTTTAGCCGGAAGAGTAAGATCTCTTAGCTGTTCCCAGTAACTCTGTTTATGGGAAAGCAGAATGACTTCTTCTGCAACAGCGTTTGGAGAAAATAGATTAGCTTCAGTAATTACTCCCTCATGAAGTAACTGTTCCGGAATGAGTTCGTACTTCAGCATAGGAAAGCGATGGCCTTCAGAGAGTGGATGGGCATATATTGGATCCCAGGCAATCATAACCATCTTATCGTAAAATTTCGCTGACGTGCTTCTCGATGTTATCGCAGATAATATCGACCGGCAGATCATTAGCATCAAAACCAAATGGATCCTCAATCTCCTCAGCTATCAGTTCCAAACTTGCCAGCACATACAGGATAAAGGGGACAATTGGCACTACAAAATAGCCAAGGCTAAATACCCAGCCAATCGGCAAGGTAAGTACATAAACAAAGACAAACTTTTTAATAAAAGCACTATAGGAAAAAGGAATTGGGGTCTTCTTAATACGCTCACAACCACCACAGATATCAGTGAACTGCTGAATGTCTGCTGTAAGTATAATCAATTGCTCTTGGGTAATTGATCCTGCTGCAAGCAGATCATAGACTCTCATAGACAAACTTGTTGCTACTTGGTTTGGAATGTGTTTACCCCCATCTACCTCGATTAAAAAGCTGTTCTTCCCGAAATATTGTTTCTCTCGCAGATGCTCCTTTAAAGCAAAGGCAAATTTAGGTATTCCGTATTCAAAAAACTCGACATGACTTTCATCAAGACGAAGAGACTTGATTTTGATAGCAAAATTTCTGCTTACATTGGTCAATGCACCAAGTAGCTTTCTACCTTCCCACCACCTGTCGTACGAAGTATTGGTTCTAAATACCAGTAAAAGTGAAATGACCAGCCCTAGAAGTGTATGCATCATACCGATGTTCCTTACGTGGACACTTTCGCCAAGTTTAAGGTAGTTCAATTCTATAAAAGCAATGAGCCCGGAGAATACAGCGACACTTAACATAAGCGGCCATACCTTTCTGATTGTATCAGCTTTGTGAATGTGAAATATGAAAGTAAACCAGGCTTTCGGATTGTAATTTATCATGTAAAACTATTTAAATATCTTTTTACTGATCAGTAGCAGCAGATTTCCAGCGGTAAAAATGTCCTCAAATGAATTGTACAATGGGACAGGACTTAGTCTTATCACGTCAGGTTCGCGCCAATCACCGAGAACTTTGTTGGCTACTAGTTCGTCAAAGACAAGCTTTCCATCTTGCTTTGCGACAATTGAAACTTGTGCTCCCCTTTCTCTATTGTCGGTAGGTGTAATGATTTTGTAGTATTCACCTCCTAATGCCAGGTTCACCTGATCGATCATGTAAAAAAGGTAAGAGGTCAAAGCAACACTCTTTTTACGAAGGGGCTCCATATACCCTGCTTTCTCGAATATCAACAAAGAGGCATGATAAAGTGCCATTGGGATAACCTGCGTACAACTTACCTGCCATCCATCCGCACCATTCTCAGGGACAAAGCCTTTTTCCATCTTGAAACGTTTGGACTCCTGGAATCCCCACCAACCGGAAAACCGGTTTAAGGACTTGTCCTCAAAGTGCTTTTCATGAACAAATATAGCACTTATCCCGCCCGGACCTGAATTTTGGTACTTGTAAGAGCACCAGCAGGCAAAGTCAACCTGCCAGTCATGCAGCTCCAGTGGAACGTTTCCTGCGGCATGAGCCAGATCAAATCCAACAACTGCACCAACAGCATGGCCCGCTTCAGTAATTGCCTTCATATCAAACAATTGACCACTGAAGTAATTGATCCCGCCGAATAAAACGAGCGCAATCTCTTCACCATGTGCTGCTATCTGCGCTGTAATATCTTCAGTTCTTAAGGTAAATTCGCCTTCTCTTGGAGCGACCTCAATAATGGCATCACCGGGATCATAGCCATGGAATCGAAGCTGGCTTTCTACCGCATATTGGTCAGAAGGAAATGCACCGGCTTCCATTAATATCTTATAACGATTTCCGGAAGGCTTGTAAAAGCTTACCATGAGGAGGTGCAAGTTGACCGTCAAGGTGTTCATCGGACAAACTTCCGAATCCTTTGCCCCTACAACCGAAGCGATCATTTTCTTTAGAGCCTTATGATAAAACATCCAGGGCGCATCTCCCTGAAACCAACCTTCAACTGCGAGATTTTCCCAGTTTGCGAGTTGAATATTAAGGACCTCACGTGCTGCTTTAGGCTGTAAGCCTAATGAATTTCCACACAAATAGATAAAAGGCTGACCATTGTGGCGCGGGAATAAGAATTCCTGTCTGAACTGCAGAAGTGGATCCTCTTCATCCATGCGCTTAGCGTAGTCAAGTGTATTTTCAAACTTGATTATCTGTTCACTTTGTATTTTCATTATTCCGTAGAATTATTAGGCTTGCTCACAAACTTATTGCCCTTTACAAAATAACGCCAGGGCAACAAGGCATGATCATCTGCATAGGCCACCCCAACCCTGGGACAAGCTGCAATTTGATCTCTGTTAAATACCAATCCCCGATCTTCAATCCAGACTTGTTCGCCAAGTAAATCAGCAGTATTTAGGTTTTTATCGATGCCCATTGCTTTAGCTAAAGCTCCAGGACCGGCGGTTATGTTTGGCTTCAAGATAGTCATGTTTCTTCTGACAAGCATATGTTCCAGCCCTTCAACCGGCTCCAGCCCTCTAATTAATACCGCATGCGGAATTCCCTTTGGCCCAGTGACTACATTAAATAAGTGGTGAATCCCATAACATAAATAGACGTAGGAAGATCCCCCCTCTAAGTACATGGTCTGCGTCCTATTCGTTAACCTTCCGCCATAAGCGTGAGAGGCTTTATCTTCATTTCCTTTATACGCTTCAGTCTCAACGATTATGCCACCGGTAATAACACCGTCGATTGATGTAAATAGATACTTTCCGATAAGGTCAATAGCAACAGCGTTGACATCGAGTGTCTGAAAATAGGAATAAGGTAATTTAGCCATTAAGAAAATCTAAAATTTGTTGAAGATATTTAGCGTCTATCTGATCAAAATGCTCAAGGTACTCACTATCAACATCCAAAACTCCAATGATTTGGCCTTCCCTATATAACGGCAGGACAATCTCTGATCTTGAAGCAGCGGCACAGGCAATGTGGCCTGGAAACTCATCTACATCAGGAACGATCAATAGCTCGGCCCGCTCCCAGGATGAACCGCAAACACCTTTCCCTTTTTTAATTCTCGTACAGGCTACAGGTCCCTGAAAGGGGCCCAAGACCAACTCTCCTTCCTTCACGAGATAAAAGCCAACCCAAAACCATTTGAATTGATCTTTTAGCGCTGCCGTAATATTAGCAAGGTTTGCTATCTGGTCAGTTTCCCCAGCAATTAAAGCCTTTATTTGAGGTAATAAGGACAGGTATTGTTCTTCTTTACCCACAGTCGTTATAATGGTTAGATCTTCCGCCATTGTTAAATTATATCAGTCAAAAATATGTATTTTTGAGACCTTTAAAGTCATATTAATAACACAGATGTTTTAGAGAACTTTGGTGAGATAAAACGAATTGGGATTAATATTGTCTGTGGGTAAGTAGCCACAGTTTCAAATTCCAATTACTTATACTTGTTATTTCGTAAACAATTTAAATTTAAAATGAGAGTTATCGCAGAATTGCCACACCCGGAGTGCAAGATCACATTGTTCAACATGAATCAAAAGTATATTGTAAAGTTTGAACAAGGAACACTTGAACAAAGCTATAAATTGTCAGAGTTGGACTTGAGTGGGGGAGGCGCCAATGAGATTTTCGCAATGCTGGATGAGGCTTTTATCGGCACAGTAATTGAACGTTTCAAGCTAATGAGAAGTGATTTTTCAGCGGCATACAAAAGGCAGCAGTATGAATAGCATCACTTTAATATGAGCTCCGTAAAACACTGACGGAGTTTACGTTAACTACGATTACCAAATTTTATTCTGCCTTTTGTTACTCCATTCAACGTTAACATGCATACTTACTTGTTACATCACTTCATCAAATGACTTTTAAGTTAACTGATTATTAAAGGTTTAATAATTTAACAAAATAAAATATTGACACTAAAACCACAAAATATATGCGAGGTAGCGCCTTTTTCTTCCTAATTGCAAGCTTAATGCTAAGTTCTGCCTGTAGCAAGATCAATGATACTACGGTGATGAATATTACTGTAAATCAAGGTCCAGCGGCTTACAATATACCAATTATCTCAAGCCTTG
Source organism: Pedobacter sp. (assembly GCF_037719805.1). Lineage (GTDB taxonomy): Bacteria > Bacteroidota > Bacteroidia > Sphingobacteriales > Sphingobacteriaceae > Pedobacter. Next base: position 122,307 of record NZ_JBBJLZ010000002.1, read on the forward strand.
ATACTGGGACGACTATCGCTACCATACCTGTCCCATTTGATCTTGACGCATTGATCAAGTTGCAAAATACCCGCTTATCGTCGAAGAATGTCAAAAAACTCCGAATAAACAGTATTAACTTAACAATAACGGATACGGTCAAAGATGTTACCTTCGCTAACTTCGAAACCCTGAGTATTAGACTGCAGGGAGGTAGCCTCTCATCAAACGTACTGGCCACACTGAATGTATCCGACTCCCAAGTTAAAACGTTAAACATTCCGGTAAATGCAACAGCCGAAGACTTAAAAGACATCATTGCGACTGGTGATTTGAAATATGTAATACGGGGTACACTTAGAAAGGCAACTACGAAGGTTTATGCAACTACTACTTCCTCCACTTTTCGTGTCGAACTGGAACTTTGATAAACAGCTAAAAATTGCTATATTTGCATAAACCGGGATAACTACAATCCCCTATTTTGTCAGATCATTCTATTGACTGGCTTCACTTAAACATATATATATGGCTAAATCTCAGGCAACCTTCATGAAGAAGCAACTGGAAAAAAATAGACAAAAGAAAAAAGAAGATAAAGAACAACGCAAGCAGGAACGTCAACAAAATTCTTCAGGAGGAGATTTGGAGAGCATGATGGCTTACGTAAATGAATTTGGAGAGATCGTTTCCACACCACCCGAAAAACCGGCTGTGCGACCAGTCACCCCGGCGCCCCGCCCGAACAATACCAAAGAAAGAGAATAGTCAATTATTCTCTTTCTTTATTTCCTTACTGCTTTTTCCCATACTACCGATTGATTTCCCTTAAAGTAACGTATCATACCTGCAAAGACCGCATAATTCATCATGCAGAAATAGTAAGGTACAAAAAGCAACTTCACCCTGATCTTTTGGTCTTCTAACCTTTTGCCAATATACGCTGAGCCATAGAATGCAAGTTGAGCACCTAAGAGCAGTCCGTAAATTAAGGTGTTGCCCTGACCTACGATCACCAGGTTTAAAATCAAGGCCAAAATCATTAGAAACGGCGTAATGGTCCAACGCAGCACCCGGTGACTTATATACTGAAAACTAAGTATGGGGAACTTAAAAGGATTTAACAGTGATTTAAGCCAAATGATGGATTGCATGCCACCTGCGGCAATCCTTATCTTTCTTTTTAACTCCTCTCCTACATTGGCGGATGAAGTCTCCTGAGCAAAAGCTTCTGGTTCATAAACTATTATAAAGCCCTTCTCCGCAATTCTCATAGATATCATAAAGTCGTCAAGTACACTGTTTGATGGTACAGCCTCATATTGACTTTTACGAATACTAAATAGTTCACCTGCGGCACCAACCACAGAGTGTAATTCAGAATCCCAGGTTTTGAGCTTTGACTCGTATTTCCAATAAAATCCCTCACCGGCAGTTGCATCTGCGGATGCTTCAATCATCACCCTCTTCTCCCCTGCTACCGCTCCAACTCGAAGATCAGCATAGTGTCTGCACATCAAGACTAACGCATCGGGATTAAGGAACGTATTAGCATCTGTGAAGACAATCAAGTCTGTCTCAACTTCTAAAACAGATCTATGAACTGCTGAAATTTTTCCAAGGCGCAAAGGCGAATGTAACAGCTTAATTTCCGGGTAATTCGCTACGATCTCTGGAGTATCGTCAGATGATCCGTCGGTAACAAAAATAAACTTCAGTTTCCCCGCAGGATAATTTAAAGCGAGGGTATTCTTAATTTTTTCCTCAATGAAATCAGCCTCATTGTAAGCTGCAACAATGACCGTACAAGTAGGCAGCTCCTCAAAGCTGTAACTATTTCTTATTGAAGGATTTGTCAGACGTTTTATTCTTACTAGAATGTACAACAAAATGCCATAGCCGAAAAATGTATAGAATACTAAAAAGAGTGCAATCCAAAAGATGGAGATCATATTTATTTTATAGTGTAGCCTAAATTGGTACTTGTCGTTTTATTTCCGATATTCCAGAAAATCGCTTTAAAAATTATGCTCACAAAGGAACTATTTCCTTCCCTGAGGTACTTAATTATGTTCCTCGGAGTAACGAAACCTATGAAATAGATCCAGAACACAAGCTTTTGTTGAGCCGTAGCATTTCTCCGGATAAATAGTATCCTGTTTCTATTCATGAAGAACTCTTTAACTGCGCTATTTTTGCCTACAGAAAGAGATTCTTTGTGATAGATAAGTGCATTCGTGTTGACCCAAATCTTGAAGCCTGAGCGTTTGATCTGCTCACACCAGTCCATTTCTTCATAATAGAGGAAGAAATTTTCAGCCATAGCTCCTGCTGCCTTTAAAGCTGATCTTCTGATCATCATTGCCGCACCATGTACGTATCCGGTCTCCCCAACAATATTATCATACTGTCTACTATCAGTCTTAAATTGACCTACACACGCGTTCCTGCCGGTGTGATAGTTCATAGGGCTGAAACCAGCATATTGTATAATTTGCTTATTGTCAAAGTAGTTGATTTTGGGAGAAATGATTCCAATAGTAGGGTCCGACTCCAGCGTAGCGGTTAAAGTTTCGAGCAATCCCGGACTAAATTCCGTGTCGTTATTTACCAGGAATATAAATTCTCCTTTTGCGGATTTTATTCCCAAATTATTACCACCTGCAAATCCTAGATTCTTTTCGGAGCGGATGTAAAGCACATGAAGTTCAGTATTTTTGAACTCTGCTCCATGATCTTCGGTACTGGCATTATCCACTACAATGATTTCCAGATTTGCTTTAGGATAACACTCATAAATAGATTTGAGAAGGGCTAAAGTGGCTTGAGGTTGATTAAAATTTACTGTGATAATTGAGATTAAAGCCATTTTTAAAACCTAACTTGGATTAATTTTCATCAAAGTAGTATATTTTGCCTAACAAAACCAAATTAACCGAAGAAATAACTCGGTTTGAGCACCTCGATGGCAACAACGAAGCGCTCCTCAACAAACTGGAAGAGTTCATTTCTTTGTTAGAAAAGAGTGATCTGGACTCTGAAAACGTCAAAAACATCAAGGGCAGATTGAATATTAGTCTGGATCAAAAGCTGAATGGGGGAAGTTCAATCAAAGAAGTAAGGAATCTTACGATGTCCGACCTTGACAAGATGGAACAATTGGATAAGCTCGAACTGCTGCTTAACAACACTCACTTTGACTCTTCCGATGCCAAGAAAATTAACATTAAGTCGGTTATTAGTCGCCTGGTAAAAGGAATAATTGGACTGCTATTTGTAACTCTGGGATTTGCAATGATCATCATGCCGGCTCCGCCGTACTTCGAGATGTTCACTATTTTTCACTTCACCGAGAATGATGGAGTAACATTAATGGATCTGATTTCCTTGATTATTGTTGCAGTAGGAATATATATTATGATCAATGCTTTATTAAATTTAAAACGTGATGAATAGAATCATTTTATTAGTGGATGATGATATTTTTCAGTTGCGTCTTTTTGAGAAACTACTTACAACCAACGGCTACCATTGTATGATCGCTTTATCTGTAGACGAAGCAGAAACTATTCTGCAGTCGGAAACTCCCGATCTTATTATGTCTGATTATGAGATGCCCGGTAAAGACGGCTTTGAGTTCAGGCGCAGGCTTCTAAAGCAAGATTCTTTTAAAAACATACCTTTTCTATTCCTGACCTCCGTCAATGACATAGATAACGTGCAACAGGGATTGGATTTAAAGGCCATCGATTACATTGCAAAAAACACTCCTCCCTCCCACATTCTTTCTAAAATTGATAATCTTTTACAAGCTGTAAGAGAACATTATGAACGTTCCCTAAGCGAGATAAAAGGCATTGCGGAACGTCTAAACTTACGTAACATCCCTAAAAAAGCGCCGCTACTTAAGCACTTTATAATCGATTACTTCAATCAGTCTTTTCAAAATCAACCGGGTGGAGACTTCATAGACTTCATTCAAATAAATGAAAGATATACTTTTATCGTTCTTGGAGATGTCATGGGAAAGAAATGGGGAGCCTGGTTTTTTTCCTTCAGCTTTTTAAGTTACATCCGTTCGGCCATACGACTTTGTGTTTATGATGAGAACTATTCTTTGTCAGAGATTCTAAATAAATTAAACAGGGTCATACACGATGATGAATTATTGAGCGATATATTTTCTACATTAAGTATCGTATTATTGGATGACGAGCTAGGAACGGTCAAATACTCTGGGGCAGGAGATCTTCCGGTTTTGAAGTTTGAAGAAAAGGGTCCGGAACTTCGATATTTTAAGTCTGATGGAATCTTGTTAGGGTTTTCTGAATTCGAACACTACTCCGAAATGGACATCAAACTTGATTTAAATGAAGAGCTTTATATGATATCTGACGGAATGATCGATTTTGAGATTAATGGTGAAAAGAAGTCAGATATCAATTTATTTAAAGAAAAATTGTACAACTTTAAGCAAAATAAAGAGACAACACAAACGATTAAGGACAGGCTTTTTGACAAGCATGTTTCACAAATTGATGATTGCAGCATCATCATTATAAAAAAAGTCTAAATGAACGTAAAAAAACAGAACATCGACGACCTGGTGTTACTTACTATTATAGATAAGGATGCCAACCTTACCAAATCTGAAAACTTCAAAGAAATAGTCTTCAAAGAAATAGAATCTGGAACAAGAAACTTGATCATATCATTTGAGCATGTAGAATATCTTGATAGTTCGTTTCTTGGCGCATTGGTTGCAATACTCAAAAATCTTGTTCCCCGAAATGGTAAACTAACATTGATCGAGTTGAACAATGACATCAGAAATCTATTTGAGCTAACCCGGTTGGACAAGATCTTCAATTTGATGAATTCCCTGGAAACAGCTATTGAAGATTTTAAATGAACACATTTCCAATCCTAATAAAGTTGAGCATTGAAAATGATCCCGAAAAGATTTTCGAGAACACGAACAATGTAATTTCTAAAATAATAGAGCATGTCTCTCTTGATCTTGGCTATCAAAGAAGAATAAGATTGATCCTTATTGAGCTCATTACGAATTCAATAAAGCATAGCAGTGAAGGCTTCACGTTGATCCAGTTAGTGATAGATCAGCCCCACCTAAGCATTCAAAAGATCGAGAAAGGAATCAAGATCGCCTTTAGCGATAGCTCACCGCAACTTCCTTTTGAAGATGTCGATAATATTTTAAACATTAGTTTTTCAGAGTCGAACAAACATAACATCCAGCCACTTGGACAATATAAGTTTGAATTTTTGAAGCCCAAGCAGGAAGAAAATCCAGATATAAATCAAATACCTGAACACTTTGGGCTTTACATTATCACGATGGCGGCTGACAGCTTTGTTTACGAGTACGATCCGGAATTAGGAGAGAATACCTACATTGTCCATTTGAATTTCTAAATACCTAAGCCTTAATGGCCCTTCCCTTCGAGTACCTTAAATAGATGCAGGACCTGAGGGAATAAGGCATCAATTGTTTCTGACGCACCTTTCTTTGATCCTGGCGCAGTGATAATTAAGGTTTCACCAATTAGCCCTGCTACTCCCCGTGACAACATTGCGTAAGGCATCCTATCTTGTCCATATCTTCTGGCCGTTTCCATAATACCATCAATAGGCCGTTCGATCAAAGGAAGAATGGCATCAACGGTCACGTCCCTGGAAGATAAGCCTGTTCCACCAGTGAAAATAACCAAATCATAGTTTTCGCTTGTTAGTTTTTTAACTAGCGATTGGATATCATCAAACTCGTCAGGAATAACCTGATAGCTTGTGGTATTGATTCCAAAGACCTCCAGTTTATTTATTATTGCCTTCCCGGCAGTATCTTCCATTTCTCCTCTGGAGACCCGATCAGAACAAACCACAACTGCCGATTTTAGATCCTTTAACTTTATGTTATTAAGATCAGATTTTCCGCCAGACTTTGTTTCCAAACGAATGGTACTGATCTCTACACCCTTATCAATTGGCTTCAGCATATCATACATGGTCAGCGCAGTCACAGACGCACCGTGCATTGCTTCTACTTCAACACCTGTCTTATAAATTGTATGGACCTCAACTGTAATAATTACGTGCAACCCCTCTATTTCATAAGTAATGGCAGTAAATTCAATAGGCAAGGGGTGACAATCAGGTATCACATCACTTGTCTTTTTAACGCCTAACAATCCCGCAGCACGAGCGAATTCGAAAACGTCGCCTTTAGGTACCTTTCGCTCGCGTATTGCCGTGATAGTTTCTGGCTTTGACACCTTCAAAATTGCCGAGGCAATAGCAATACGTAGCGTATTGGATTTATGAGTAATGTTTACCATGTCAGCTGTTTTGTTTCCATTGATGTCCTTCTCCTTCAAATATTTCCTTACCCCAAATTGGGAGTTCGGCTTTGATTCTTTCCACTAATTCCTGACAAGCCTCGATTGCTGCTGTCCTACGTTTTGAAGATGTGAAGACAAACAGACAAAGCTCCCCGGTTAGCACTAATCCCAAGCTATGGTGGACATGCATGCAGGTAAGTTCATATTTTTGAAAAATATCTTCTCTCATCTCTTGCATTTTCTCCAAAGCCATATCTTCATAGGCTGTATATTCTATTCCAGCTACAATTTTTCCCGCAAGATCATCTTTTCGGACTTGCCCCAGAAAGATGTTATGAGCTCCAATGTCAGTTTTCGTGCTGTGCTTTGCAATGCTATCCGCAATGAAGGCCGGACTAATTGGTCCTTCTGTAAAAATGTTTCTAATTTTCTTGTCTTTTGTATCTGACATATTTTGGGCGTTATCAAATTTATCAATCTATCCTCCCGAAAAAGGCGGTAAGATTGCTACAGTATCAAATTCATTTAAAACCGTATTTTGCTGAATGATCGATTTATTAACTGCCATAATAAACTTCTTTTCCGCAATAACCGGATAGTTGGCGATCAAATAGTTTTTTACCGAATCCGAATCACTGAAGTCGATGCTTGTGATTTGACCATTTGCCACTATTTCTGTTAAACTACCAAAACTTAAAAAGTTGATTGTCATATTTTAGTTATCAATTAATTGTAGGTTAATCCACCATTATCATCCCGGGGATACCGGTACCTCGTGGTATTGTTATTCCGAGTCCTGAAATAAATCACCAATGACAGTTTATCCTACACCCGTCCTTGCGGCGTAGACCGCAACCTCGGAATGGGTGGCATCGCTATGCCGAGGTCCTGAAATAAATTTAGGATGACGATATGTAAACATGTCATTGCCAATTTTTGTGTTTGCCAAAGTACTAAAGCTAATCACAAAGGCAACATATATACTTTCACTGCTTCACCTTCCTTAAAATGCGTCTTTTCCTCGTCTAAACAAATCATGCAATTTGCCGCAGCAAAAGAACTCATACGAAATGATTCTTGCGCAGTTAATGGACTTACCATACCGCCATCGAAAACTGCCTTTATAAAATGAGTGAGACCTGCGCCTTTCTCATAGGCTTTCTGCATAACTGCAGTTGCAAAACGATCTGTCACCGTCTTTCCAGAAATAGCCTCGATTGCAGGCAATACATACTGGTAATAACAATTTAATACCGAAGATGGATTTCCAGGCAGTCCGAACACTAATTTATCACCTAACACACCAAAGTACAAGGGCTTCCCTGGTTTCTGTTTAACTTTATGAAACACCTGTTTTACACCACATAGCGCTGCAGCTTCCACTACAAAATCATAGTCGCCAACACTCACTCCACCCGTAAGCAGGACGACATCACTAATTTCCATTGCCTTACTTAGTATTGCTTTGAGCTTCAGCAAGTCGTCTTCTGCTGTAAACAGCTGAACATCATGAATCCCTGCCTGAAATAGCGCACCACGTAAAGAAAACGAATTGGATTCATAAACCTGACCGGGCCCTAATGGGTTTCCGGGCGCCTGAAGCTCTCTACCAGTTAAAATGACGCTAACTTTGGGCATGGGATAAACCGTAACAACTGTTTCTCCAATACCAGCAATAAAACCTAAGGCCGCTGGTGTCAGTAAGCTGTTTTTTTGAATGGCCAGCGCCCCAGCCCTAACTTCAGAACCTTTCTCCCGGGTATTTGCGCCAACCTTGAGCAAAGGATCCTGTATCGAAACACTTCCATGCCCCAAGCTTACCTTTTCTTGCATTACAACGGTATCTGCACCCTCAGGTAATGGTGCTCCGGTAAATATTCGGGCCGTTTCACCGCTGTTTATCTTAAAAGTCACGTCAGTCCCAGCCGCCATCTCACCTTTAATAAGTAAAGGAACCTCATGATCCTCAAACTTAATAGCGTAACCATCCATAGAACTTTGCTTAAATGCAGGAATATCTATTGAGGCAAAAATGTCTTTAGCCAAAACATGCCCTAATGCCTTTAAAAGCGGCATAGTCACCGGTTTTGGGAGTTTAACGCTAAGGAGAATAGCAGCCTTTGCTTCAGCAACGTTAATCATCCCCCAATCGTTATCATGCTTCGATTATGAAGTGCTGATGCCTCAATATCTTCGAAATCTACAGTGAATTGTCCGCCTAAAGCCTTCTTCTTACTATAGATATTACTGAAAATTAATGGCAGCACATCTTCATTTCGTCTTAATGCAGACAATAGATCCGTTTCATCAGTAGAGAACAAGCAATTTTTCAATTTGCCATCCGCCGTTAGTCGCATTCTGTTACAAGTGCTGCAAAAAGGCGCCGTCATTGTGCTTATTACTGCAAATGACCCAACATGCCCTGGAATCATATAATGTTTTGCGGTATCGTTTGCACTACCCGCCAATGGTAAAACTTCATAACGGCTGCCGGCAACGTTCAAGATTTCCTCCAACGAGTACACCTGATTACTGGTCCATCTGTTCCCGTTAAACGGCATGAACTCTATAAATCGAATTTCTATTTCAGTATGATTGGTCCATGCCAGGAAATCTAAAATCTCATCATCATTGAACCCTTTCATCAATACTACATTGATCTTAACCTTGATTCCGTTCCTAAGCAAAAGATCTATGTTGCTTTTAACCTGATCAAATAGGTCTCTCTGAGTGATCTTGAAGAACCTGGCAGGTTGGAGCGTGTCAAGGCTAATATTTATAGACCGTATATTTGCCTGAAGCAATACAGGTAACAATTCATGGATTCTGGAGCCATTAGTGGTGATAGCCAACTCAACAGGCAGTTGACCAAGAGAACTGATAATTTCCGCTGCATCTTTCCGTACCAGCGGCTCACCACCGGTTAACCTGATCTTTTTAACACCCTGTGCTACAAAAATCTCTGCTAAGGCAAGTATTTCCTTCGGCTGCATCAATCTGGACGCTGGAGTAAAATCATAGTCCTCTTCAGGCATGCAATAAAAGCACCTGAAATTGCAATTATCAGTAAGAGATAGTCTTAGGTAATCATGAACCCTTCCAAAAGAATCTTTAATCATTGATAAGTTTTAAGTAATCCGCCTCCGTATCGATATCCAAACTTCCTCTTTCAAAAGGCAAACTAATCATATCTTCTTTCTGTTCTTCAATTAAATTCTTTGCGCCTGTGTTTCCTTTTAAACCCAACAGCGCTCTAAAATGTATCTTATTAAAAAGTACCGGTGTTCCAACTGTATCGGCATACGCTGATGAAACAATGGTCTTTTTGCTTTTGTTTTTTAAGGAGTGCAAATTAATAAGAATGTCCGACGTCACAAAAGGTTGATCACAAACCGCAATGATAACATTTTCGACCAATGGCACCATCGCTAGCAATCTATTCATCCCGGTAACTATTCCTGAACCCATACCTTGCTTCCAATTTTGGTTATACACCAATTCTACCTTCATGCCGTCTAGCTCTTTAGAGACCTCCTCAGAGGAAGCGCCTGTCACAACAATAGTTGGCACCAAAGCAGCCACAAGTGCAGCATCGACAATATTTCGAACCAATGTTGTTCCTTTATAAGGCAAAAGCTGTTTAGCCCTTCCTAATCGTGATGAATTACCTCCTGCCAGTATGATGATTGCTGTGTTATCCATTAGTAGCTTTTTCTTTAAAATGAATTGGCGCCATTTTATCCTTCAAAAATTTCGCAGAATGATTGCTCATCACCGCTTTTATTTCCGCCAGAATAGACAGTGCGATCTCTTCCGAAGTTTCTGCGCCGATGTCTAACCCAATAGGACCGTGTATCCTGGATAGCATAGCATCATTCACTACAAAACCCTTGTCTGCCAGCTCTCCAAGCATTCTATCCAATTTCTTTTTCGGCCCCAGCATTCCCAAATAGAAAAACTCTTTCTCCAGAATGAGCTCCATTAGTGCCAGATCATAGTTATAATTATGCGTCATCATTACAAAAACCGTTCGCGCGTCAACTTCCACATGATCGAAAACGACATCAGGCTTTACTATTAATACCTGATCAGCTTTTGAAAACCTTGCTGTAGTTGCATGAGATGGTCTTCCATCCAGGACCGTGATTTTCCAACCTAAAACATAGGCCATTTCGACAAGCGGCTGTACATCATTGCCAGCACCAGCAATTACCAGGTGTAAGTTCGGTGGTATAAACTCTAAAAAAGCCTCGGATCCTTTTGTCGGACTGTAGCTTCTAAAAATCGAAATGCCGGTAGTGTATACTTCCGAAGCTTCTTGATCTAAATCCAGTTCTGGCTCCTCAAAGTCAATATATTTCCGGTCTGGTCGGTAAAGAAAAATCGTACCCCGTTGTTTAAAAGAATGAAGGTTAAATAGAGTAACCACAACCGCATTGCTTCTTTCCGCAGCTAATGCTTTTAACAAGTGGACAGGATTTTGAAAGTCAGAAGAATCTATGGGTTCAAACAAGATGTGGACAATACCATTACAACCAAGCTGAACACCAAATTTAGCATCATCTTCATCAGTAGTATCATAGGTAACCAGCTTATTCTCGCGCTGATTAATCGCAGCCAATGCTTTTCTTAAAGCATCGCCCTCTAAACAACCTCCACTAATAGCGCCGGTCAGTTGCCCATCATCGGTGACCAGCATTCTCGCCCCGGGCCTGCGGTAAGAAGATCCTTCCACCCCGACCACCGTAGCCAGTGCGGACTTCTTCCCTTCTTTTTCTGCTTTCTCGTAGCTATTTAGTATGGCTAAGATCTCTTTCATCTTCCAGCAATGAATCAAAATGAATTGGAAATTGATTGATTCGTTTTCCGGTAGCATGATATATGGCATTTGCGATAGCCGGTGGCATACCTACCAAACCAATCTCGCCAAGTCCTTTGCTACCGAGCTCGTTTACGATCTCATCTTTTTCCTCCACGAATATAACGTCCAAATCATGAATATCCGCATGTACCGGAATATGATATTCTGAGAGATTCTGATTCATATACTTACCCAGATTATGATCAGTGATCGTCTCCTCTCTTAACGCTTTACTGATGCTCCAAACCATTCCACCAAGAATTTGGCTTCTTGCAGTTTTTGGGTTGATAATTTTACCAGCAGCAACAGCGGTGACCGCTCTTGTCACGTTAACAATCCCTAATTCTTCATCTACTTCTACTTCGACAAAAACCGCGCTATGCGCTGCTCTTGAGTATTTTTTCAACTTAAAAATATTTGGAACATTAAAGTTTGTGCTCTTTATCGTCTTTCCTTTGTTCGCTACCACCAGGGATTTTAAGCTTAAACCCTTCAAAGAATCACTTTTTAACCGGATATAACCGCCTTCAAAAATGACATCAGTGAAGTCAACATCTGTAAATGGCGACTGGCTCACCTGCCTGGCTTTCTTAAACAGTTTCTTGCGCAATGCAGTTCCTGCTGCCTTAATTGCAGAACCTACAGTTGACGTGGTGAATGAGCCTCCCTGGATCGGCGCAAAAGGTAGTTTACTATCCCCATATTCAAAGATAACATCTGCCATATCCATCCCTAATTCATCGGCGGCAATCTGAGTCATCACAGTCAAAGTGCCGGTTCCTATATCAGTTACGGCGCTCTTAACCAATAATTTTCCGTCTGCCGTGATTCCTGCCTCAGCCCGGGCTGGTACAATCATCGATTCCCAGATTCCGGTCGCCATTCCGAACCCAACCAATTTATTGCCCCTGCGCATACTTCTCGGTGTAGGACTCCGTTTAGACCAGCCGAATTTATCGGCGCCCTGAATGTAGCACTGCCTCAATTCTTTACTTGAATAAGGGCGACCCACGCTCTCATCCCGTTCGGCGTAATTTAAAATCCTTAGCTCCAATGGATCAATGTTCAACTGGTAAGAAAGCTCGTCCATTGTGGCTTCTATCGCATGAAGACCGGTACTGCCACCCGGTGCACGCATATCTAGTGGCGTAAATACGTCCAGAGGCAGTAGTTTGTATACCATGCGACTGTTTGGAGAAGGATAAAGCATTGGCGCCCAGTTGACCACAACCTCGGTATAATCTTCAAATCGGGAGGTTTCTCCTATGGCCTCATGGTACATTGAATTCAACATACCGTTTTGATCCGCTCCAAACATTGTTCTTTGAATAGTTGGAGGTCTGTGCCCGAAGCTATACATCTGATGTCTGTCTAACGTAACCCTTACCGGACGTTTCAACTCCAAGGCGGCCATTACCGACATAAAGAGCTGGTATTGCGGTCTTAGTCCAGAGCCAAACGCCCCGCCAACATAGGGAGAAATGACTCTTACATCTTTAAAATGCAAGCCGAATACATTACCTACATAAAGCTGGCAATTTACCGTTCCCTGCGTTTTATCATAAATAGTAACTTTCCCTTCCCCTTCGTAAATGGTTGTGGTAGCAAAGAGTTCTAAAGGATTGTGGTGTTCAGTTCCATGGAGAAAATAGCCAGAAGCCGTTGCGAACGATTCTTTGATAGCTTTATCCACATCACCTTTGTCTGGTGGTGGTAATGGCTTTAACATAGTTGCGATCCCTTTTTTAGGCGACCTCGCCTCAGCCTGGAAAGTTTCCAATCTTGTCTCGAAGGCCTCCTCCTCATAATCGACTGCTAGCAAGAATGCCGCATATCTTGCAAGCTCAAAGCTTTCCGCAACAACCAATGCAATCGGCTGTCCATTATAATTTATCTCATCATCATGCAATGGCTTAAATGGGCTTCCTGGTGGAGCATCCATATCAGAGTACTGCATACTAAACCAAGCTAAGGATGGCCGGTTCTTATAAGTAAAGACTTCGATCACCCCAGGTATCTTCTTGACTTCGTCCGTGTGAATCTTGAGGATCCTGCCTTTAGTGATGGTACTGTTGACTACATATCCATAAAGCAGACCGGGAACGTTATATTCACCGGAATACTTTGCCTCACCTGTAACTTTTAAATGTCCTTCCAGCCTGCTGATCGGCTGACCTATTGTTGGTTTTACTGGCATAAGATTATTAGATTAAGCGGAAGGCTGCGCACCTGGTTGCTGTGATTCTGGATGAAGCGCCATCATGCAATTGCGGACGATCGCCTTTTTAGCTAGATTAATTTTGAAGGAATTGAATTCGTATCCCACGGCGCCGGCTAGGATCATCTCCGCAGCTTCAGAAAAGTTCTCCCTTGTTGGAGCTTTACCCATCAAGAATTCTTCTGCCTCCTTAACTCGCCATGGCTTATGGGAAACGCCGCCCAAAGCAATTCTTGCTTCCTTAATTAAGTTATTTTCCAGTTGAAAACCTGTTGCCACAGAGACCAACGCAAAGGCGTAGGAATTCCTGTCCCTAAGTTTTAAATAGGAGTAATTATCAGGAAAGCCCTGAGCCGGCAATTCAATACCAATAATTAGCTCGTCCGCTTCTAATGTATTGTCTATATGCGGTGTGTTCCCAGGTAACCGGTGAAAATCTGTAAACGAAATTGTACGTTTTCCATTTGCACCTTGAACATGGACCACAGCATCCAGAGCGGCTAAGGCCACGCACATATCTGAAGGAAAGACAGCAATACAGTCGTCGCTTGTTCCTAGAATAGCCATATTTCTGTTATAGCCTTTAATGGCTGGGCAACCAGACCCGGGCATCCGCTTGTTACACGGAGAACCGGCATCGTAAAAATAATAACATCGGGTACGTTGAAGCAGGTTGCCTCCATTAGTGGCCATATTTCTGATTTGTGGAGAGGCACCTGCAAGAATAGCTTTAGAAAGAAGTGGATACTTTTCCTCTATAAGTGGGTAATAAGCGGTATCCGCATTTGTAGTGAAAGCGCTTAACCATAAGGAACCGTCAGCTCCCGGCACGAACGCTTCAGTATGGGATAGATGATTTATATCTACCAGCTCAGCGGCCTTACTAAGATTGTATTTTAATAAGTCGATGAGGTTAGTACCCCCAGCGATATAGTGGCTATCTTGTGTATGTGTTACTTGTTGAATTGCATCTTGAATGTTGGATGGTCTAGAATAATTAAGATCATTCATGCTGACCTCCGTTTTTAACATCCATAATCGCGGATATAATATTTGTATTTGCTCCACAACGACAAAGGTTGCCGCTCATCAGCTCCTTAACATCGGCTTCTGTTTTCGCTTTACCTTCTTTAAACATCCCAATCGCACTGCAGATCTGCCCGGGTGTACAGTACCCACATTGGAAAGCATCATGATCGATGAATGCCTGCTGAAGTGGATGTAGTTCGCCATTTTCAGCAATGCCCTCAATAGTTGTTATTTCCGAACCTTCATTCATTACAGCGAGTGTTAGGCAGCTAAGTACCCTTTTGCCGTCAACAATGACCGTACAAGCACCACACTGACCATGATCACAGCCTTTCTTTGTTCCGGTAAGATCCAGGTGTTCCCGAAGACAGTCCAAAAAGCTAACCCATGGCTTAAGCTGGAGTTGTTTTTGTTGACCATTGATCATCAAGCTAATTTGACGTGTATTCATATAGAAGCGTGTTATTTATGTAGAACAGGATCTGTATAATTTGGTTTGGTTTATATACGGATCTGGTCGTGACTGCCTTTGAGCTGGTTCGAGATCCTTCCACCGTATAGGCACTATGCGCTCACGGTGAGGCCGCCTTTTCCCTAGCAAAAGGCGGCCTCACCGTGGCCTCACTATGGCCTCATGGCGGCCTCACCCAAAGCAAGACCCGAACTGAACCGAAGAGTGTCCACTATATTGACTTTTGGGAAAAGGATTCCACAACTTTTATAACACAGCTGGGAAATGGCTCAGCTTCAAAAATAATCTTTTTATTTTAAGAGAAGATTTTGTGATCCAGCGTATACTTAAGTGCGTTTTACATGTATATTTGGTTATAAATATTAGTACCAGTAGTTGTTAAGACATTTTGGGAACGATATTGGCAGACTACTATTATCATTAACCAAAAACTATGAAAACAAAACTACTAGCAATTCTTTTAATTTTCAGCATCATCACGTCATGCGAGAAAAACAACTTACCTGAAAACATTCAGGGTCCAGATATTAACAATTTATCGGCCTCTCCTGCCTTTTCATGGGCTACTTCCAGAGATGTTAATTTTAATATAGGAATTAGTGACACTCAATTCGGTAGCAAACTTCACGTAATCTCTATCTATTCTGCAGATCCAAAGAATGGTGGAACCTTATTATCCAGAGGCTCGGCTTCCATTACAAGTTCTTTTAACACTAAAATCTCTATTCCAAATACGATTAAAGAGGTTTATTTAGAACGGTTCACACCTAACGGAGAAGAACTTAGTCAGACAATCGCTGTAACTACTGATAAAGTATCAGTTTCCATTGGGCAAAACAATATTGTAACCAGTTCTGGTTTGAAACCAACGAACGCTGCTATCTCTGCTGTCCTACCAATAGAAAACAGTCCTTCTTGTACTTCAGGATGCGGCGTCATTATCCAACAAAGTTCGCAAAATAGTTTCGATATGAATGCCAATACCATTTATTGCGTTACTGGCAGCAATATTACTGTTAAAGTTCAAAACACTAATGGCGGCACAATGAGAATTTGCGGCACGGGTGTAACAGTAGAAGGTTTAAAGATGACGAACAATGTAACTGTTATCGTAGCAGCAGGCGCCTCGGTTACTTTTAACAACTTGAATTGGGAAGGCCCATCAGTATTTAAAAACTTCGGAACGGTATCAACAGGAAACGTTAAAGTGTTAAGTCCTAATTTTTTAAATCAGGGTACCATGAATGTTAACGGAGACTTCGTAACAGAAAGTAATGGAGACGGTACTAACTACGGTACGATCAACGTGAGCAGCAATTTCAACTCTGGAGGCACATTTACCAACGAAGGAACACTTAAAGTTAACGGAAATTTTAACTCTAGTAACACGCCGACATTTGTCAATAATGATATACTGGAAACTAAACAAACGACCATCGCAGGTAAATTTACGAACACTGGCAATTGGACCGTTTCGAGTGGCGAGGTATCTTTAAATAATAGCCCAACGGTAGTAAATACCGGTATTATACTGGCACGTAACTCAAAAGTGAATGCATCAGGTACTTTTACCAACGGTGGCTCCGTCACTGTGCAAAATTATGTTCAAAACAGCGGCACGCTTATTAACAATTGCAAGCTGATCACTTTGGATGTATTTGATAATAATTCTGAGGTGCTAAACACCAGTTACATTCAGGTCGATAATGAATCTAATCTGAAAGGCTCAACTATCCTTAGAAATGGGGCTTTGTTTAAGACTAATGTTATTTCATCATTGGATGGAACATTAAAAGGTGAAGGAAGGACTTCTTTATTCAAGGTTGTGTCCACTTCACGTGACAATATTAATAACGGTGGCAAAAAGATTACTGGGACAATTGTGTATGCAGATCCTTCCAACAAGATTAAAAGCGAAGCCTTTAATAATCCTGCCGTTGCTACAACTGGCAATGGGATCTACATAGAAAAGAACGAATGTAACGAAGGTAATGGTAAGCAGGTAGTTTCTGATACAGACGGTGATGGCATTCCTGATGTGAAAGACGCCTTCCCAACTGATCCAGATAAAGCGTTTATTAACTACTCGTTTAACTATAACGATGGTGGAACTACTATAGCATTTGAAGATAACTTCCCTACAAGAGGCGATTATGATATGAATGATATTGTTTTAACTTATCGTTATCAGGTTATTAGTAATGCAGCCAATAAAGTGGTTCATGTGGATGCAGATTATTCTTTGCGTGCAAGTGGTGGAAGCTATAAAAATGGTGCAGGAATTCAGTTTGATCTTCCTTTAGCATCTGTGAGTAATGTCAAAGGAGCGCAGGTAGAAGAGCAGCCTGTATCTAAAGACCTGGTATTAATTTTATTCAAAGATAGCCGCGCACAGCAGTCATTATGGGGTACAATAGTTTCGGAGGGCGCCTCTGCTCCTGTCAACTATGACATCAGCTTCGATGTAAAACCAGAAATCAGCGTGGAACAATTCGGCATTGGAAACTACAATCCATTTATCTGGAATAATACACCTGGATTTGGCAGAGGATATGAGACCCACCTGAAAAACAAGAAGCCGACGGACTTAGCTGACCTCAGCTTATTCCAGTCTGGTGATGACGGTACAATAGGAAAAGGCCAAGTTGGCGCGGGGTATATGAGCTACGTAAGTAAAACTCAAAATCTGCCATGGGCGATTGAATTACCGATCAGCAACTTTAAATATCCAGTGGAAAAGGTTGCAATAACAGCCGCCTATCAAAGCTTTAGCAATTGGGCATCCAGTTTAGGGCAGAACAACATCGATTGGTATAGTGACGGAAATGTAGATAACACCAAGATCTATCCAATTAAATAGCTAAGAATAATAACAGTCCGCGAATTAAAGTTCCGGACTGTTTAAATACATCATCACCCTATTTTAAAATCCCTATGTTAACCAAAATCATTAATAAAATATTAAGTCTCTACATAATTATCAGGTTTAGAAACGTACCTAAAGCTTTGAAATATTTTTATAGAGATACTTATTTCTGCGAATTGGTTCAACTTAAATATGTAATAAAAGATTACATCACTAAACCGAAATACAAGAAGATCTCTTTTTCCGGCGAGTTCGCTCCCGATATCATGTACGCATTGCCGTTCGCCTACTGGCATCATAAAAATGGTACCCTATTGACTACTGAAGGCGCAAAATACACCAAGGAATTGTACTTTTTCTCGCAAGACCACCACGAAATCTATGATATCAGGACGACGAAGGGTAACTATAATTATGAAACACCGAGAATCCTTTATAGCCATGACTATGACATGAGTAAATGGGAAACGGTGCCACTGAAGGCGGAATATTCCAATAATATCTACAGATATGACAAGCCTATTCTAGTTATCGCTAACCGCTACAACATGGAATGGGATGGTCCGCCGATAAGTTTCTTCAGTATAGAAATGATTCAATACATGATTGAGAAACTGGAGTCTAAGTATACGATCATCTATAACAGACCAAGACCGGAAAATATAACGATGGATAACAGTGATATTTATGACATGAATGAATATGACTGGTTGAAAGTGAATTATCCGGATGTCATTTTAATGGAGGACCTCTTCAAGGAAAATAAGGCAAAAGCGAAAAACTTTAATCACTTACAACTGATGGTCTATGCTAATTCAGAGCGATTTATTTCAATCCATGGTGGAACAGCCTCATTGGCCAGCTATTTTGGAGGCATAAATCTTATCCTGTCTAAGAAAGGTCCAGAGCATTATTTTAAATGTTTCGAGACGCTTTTCCCAAAATTCTCTGGAGCAAAGATCCTTCACGCAAAGACGGATGACGAAGTTAAATCCTACATCAACGAATATTTCTAGTTTAGTGCATTACCAGTGTAATTTGATAGGATGAAAGTATTACATATAACAAGTTACATTACCGGAGGGGCAGGAATAGCAGTGATGAGGCTACATAATGCCCTGTTGGATAGCGGTATTGATTCAAAAGTACTCTGTTACTTTTCAATGGATGAAAACCTTTCCAAAGAGGTTTATACGGTAAACTCCAGGAAAAGCTTTATTACAAAATCTAAGGAACGATTTGGGTTGGATCGAAAGGGCCGGTTGTTGAAAGGGTTAACCGGCAATTACGAGGCATTTACAACACCGTTTTCTGAAATTAAACTACATGAGCATGAATTGGTTAAAAACGCTGATATCATTCACCTGCATTGGGTTGGTGACTTCGTAGATGTTCCGAGCTTCTTCGAGAATGTAAAGAAGCCTGTAGTTTGGACTGCTCATGACCTGAACCCAATATTAGGTGGTTTCCATTATGAACAAGATGTAGCGAGAAACCCGACTTTCAAAGGTATCGAAGACAAGCTAAGAACTTTAAAGCATAAGTACATCAATGAAGCAAAAGTACAATTCATTGGAAGCAGTAAGTTTACTGTAGAAAAGGTTTCGGAATACTTGCCTGGTATATCCTGTCTTCAAATCCCTTGCATTCTAGACTTGAAGAACTATAGTCCAATTGAGAAGAGTATTGCAAAAACGGCACTGAGATTTGGAGATGAGCATTTAGTTCTCGGAGTGGGTGCTGATGATTTGGAAAACAAGAGAAAAGGTTACCGCATTTTAATGGATGCGATTGGCAAACTGACTATTGCGGATCAGCAATGTATTAAGCTAGTCACCTTTGGGAATGCGAAAGACAACGGAGCAAATCAGAATCCTACTATTCAAACCGTCAGGTTTGAAACGATCAAGAATAAATTGTTTCATTCCTTATTATATTCTGCACTGGACTTCTTCGTAATCCCATCGTTAGAAGAAACCTTTGGGCTTACAGGAACAGAAGCATTACTTTGTAATACCCCTCTTCTGGGCTCAAAGACAGGAGGTGTGCCTGACTATTGTGAGGACCAAGTTAGTGGATTATTGTTCAGTCCTGGAGCAGTAGATGAGTTACATTTGAAGTTAAAGGAAGTCTTAGATCTAAAAAAACAAGGGCAAACAGCATTCCCGGATTGTGCCAGGAATATATTGGACTGGTATAATCAGGAAGATCCTGTAAATCGACACATTCAATTGTATAAAAACCTGGTAAGTTAGCGCTTTTTCGATAGCTGTAGGTGGTTCTTCAAGAATCTGTAAATTAAAAACACCTTTCTTAATGTTTGTAGAGGGATGGAATTTCCTTCTCTCCAGCTTTGTCTTCCTATGGTACTAGGTTCATCCGGATCGTTCTTCTGATCAAAAACAGAATTAAAGTCTTTCAGCAAAAGTCCCCTACCCTTATTTTTGATATAGGATAAGCACATTTCAAATTCTGCTTTGTCCGACTGTATGCCTTCTGTGTACTCACCAAATTTGTCATTAAAAGAAGTTCGTCTCAGATGCGGATGGTCGCTGTAGACATAAAATTTAAGGTGATTCCAGTTCAATAAGGAGCCCTTGAAGACCATTTCATCGAATAAATGATCATATGGCTGGGTATATGGATATGGAAAATAAGAATAGAACCTAATGGTATCGACAGGTAAATCTTCTTTCATAATCTTTAAAGCCGCAGTCATTGTCTCAATAAACTTCGGCTTTGGAATGAAATCTTCCTGTACATATAGCGTATATGGCCTGCTAACAGCTCTTTGTCCTTTATTAATGTTGTTAGCCAGTCCACCGTTCCGGGCTGGCCTGATCAGTTGAAAATCAAATCTCTTCTGAATCTCTAGCATTTTGGTATAGTGGTAGTCACTACTGAAATCATCCGATACAATAATTTCTCCTAATTGAACTTTAAGTTCAGAAAAAGCATTTAGTAGTCGCTCAAGGGAAGAACTTCTGTTGTAAACTGTGATCAATAATGAAATTTCGCTAAAGTCGGTGATTTGCATCATATGTAAATTTACTAGCTTTTCAGAGATTTTGATCAAAACCTAAAGTTGTATACAAATATAAAATATAAGTGCTTTTGAACCTCAAATATCTTCGCGAAAATAGAAGATCACTTTATCTGAATAATAGTAGTTAGATTATTGAAACTTAAGGGTTGATCACAGAATAATTTTAATATCTTCGGTACTTGTAGCTTTAAATGGAGGCTCTGGCTTACTTATGATGTTTTTCGAAGGCGTAACACTGTTAATTACACATTTTAATAGAAGTGAATCATTAGAGCGACTGCTATTGAGCTTTAAGAGTCTTGATTGTTCGTTTGAGCACATTATAGTGTCTGATGATAAAAGTAGTGATGAGACCATTAGCAAGCTTAAAGCGCTGGCCGAGAAATACAACTTCTCGCTATTGACTACACCTGTAAACAGGGGCTTAGCGAATAATATTAATAAGGGTCAGTACGCGGTTAAAACTCCCTATGTTCTATATGTCCAGGAAGATTTTGTTCCACAGGAATTGTTTCCGTCAAAGTTCAAGATTGCCTTAGAAATCATGAAGTCGAGCAAAGAGTATGACATAATTAGATTCTACGCTTATTTTAAATATCCTTTTCTTAAGTCTTATAATAGTGACTTCTCGGAGATGCAATTTTCGATTCTTCCCTGGTATCCAGGTTATCAGAAGTTTTATATGTACAGCGATCACCCGCATCTCCGAAGAAACGACTTTTGCGACAAATTTGGTCATTATATCGAGGGAATACCGAGCGACGCTGCAGAGTATAAAATGATGATGACATTTTTGAAGAGGAAAGGAAAGGCGTTGTTTTATAATAATTATCAAGAATTATTTACTCAGGAAAATACTGAAGATGAGCCAAGTACCATCAACCGGCACAAACTTAGGCAAAGTAATAATATAGTGATTTCATTTGTCAGGGACATTTACAGGCATGTAAAATTTAATGTTGATTATCTAAGATGATTATTATAAAAGTATCCTAAGGTAGAATCCACCAGAATCACATTAAGAGGCCAAATCGAGAAATCAGTTAATATATAAAGATCAAACAATGCAGAAAGTCCAGAACGAAAAAGACAACTATTGGCTCAAATCTGGGATAATAAATTTGTTGCAAAATTTCTCTGGCACCATTATCAATCTGGCAACTTTCTTTGTGTTGGTACGGCTACTCAGCAAAAACGATTATGGAGTATGGGGCATTTACATGCAAACTATCACAATATTGGAAATTGTGAGAAATGGGTTGATACAGAGCGCCTTAATTAAATTCATGTCTAGTTCTGACAAATCCGAACATACGGGCATCCTTTCTGCCTCGCTTACTATTAGTGTGAGTCTGACTGTAATTTGTGTGATATTTAATCTATTGTTTGCAGGTGCGTTAGCGCGACTACTTAAGGCACCGGAGCTTGAGCCGATGTTTCATCTTTATAACATCGTTTTCTTGTTCTCAGGTATAATCACACAATTAAATTGCATTGAACAAGCCAATTTCAGTTACAAGGGCGTTTTTGCAAGTAGTTTAGTTCGGGGATTAGTACTGTTTAGCTTTTTGCTGGTTTGTTTCTCTTTGAAAATAACTACGAATTTGGTTTCATTGGTATACATCCAAATGATAAGCGTTGCTCTGGGATTGATTGCAGCCTGGATCTATACGAAAAGATATGTCCATCTTGCTTACGAGTTTAGCAAGGGATGGATCATGAAGATATTTCATTATGGAAAATACGCGTTTGCTACCTCTCTCAGTTCAATTCTATCGGGTACAATTGACCAGTGGATGCTTGCCGGGATGATTTCACCAGCTGCTTCAGGATCCTTTAGTATTGCGGTAAAAGTGGTGAACCTGGTCGATATCCCGACCAATGCGGTCGCGATAATTGTGTTTCCTCAAAGTGCGAAACGTATTGAAAGTGAGGGAAAGCCAGCAATAAAGTATCTGTATGAAAAGTCTGTCGGTACTATTCTGGCAATGGTTATTCCTGCTTTAATATTTATATATATTTTCGATGGCTATATCATTAATCTTTTAGCTGGCAGCAAGTACCAGGACACAATCCCCATCCTAAATGTAACGCTACTGTATTGCGTTTTAGGGCCCTTTGGGAGGCAGTTCGGAGTGATAATTGACTCTATCGGCAAAACGCGGATAACCTTCATTGTAGTAGTGGTTAACACATTCGTCATTCTTATTCTGAATTACTTTTTCATCAAAAAGTACGGAACCATTGGCGCTGCATATGCGACCTTGATATCGAATATATTCGGCTTTTCCGTTGCACAATATATACTTTGGAAGGAGCTACGGGTGAATCCATTAAATGCCTTTGTCTATGCCTTTAAATTTTACCCGGAGTTTTTAAATAAATATATTTTAAAGAAGAATTAATATGATTGGTGTCAAGTTTATTGGTCGACTAGGAAATCAGATCTTTCAATATGCGTTTTTTCAATATTTAAAAACAAATAACCCAGGGAAAACATTCTTTTTTGTGAATCCCCATCATGGCTATTTAACGAAATATTTTGATTTAGGAACCTTCGACAACTTTACGTTGGGTTCTAAGGCATACTCGGTTCTAGCACGCGCCGTGCCTAAGATACTTAAGTTTAATGAAGTCTATATACAGAGTATAGAGGTGCCTAAGATTGTTGTAGTAAAGAACCAGACGATATATAAAGGTTTTTTCCAGACCGACTTCTATGTTAAAAAGATAATAGGCGGACTAAATATCAAGATTAAAAAAGAGTTTACAGACCGGTTTGAAGTTGAATACGGGCAGGTTTTTAACAATTACAAAACAGTTGTTGTCCATATCCGGAGAACAGACTACTTAAATTATGGAAAACGAGACATCTCGTTGCCGATGGAATATTTCGAAAAAAGGCTCACCGACTTAGGAGATATTAGCGATCATAAGGTATTCTTTGTTAGTGATGATATAGAATTTGTACGGTCTTACTTCAAAGAAAAGCCCAATTACATCTTCTCTTCTAATAATGAGATCACTGATTTTCAGATCATTAAGAATTCAGACATCGCAATTATATCGAATAGTAGTTTTGCATGGTGGGCAGCTTACCTGTCTGAAAAGAAAAACACGGTCTATGCGCCTAAGAATTGGTTAGGCTTTAGAATAGGTAAGGAACATCCTAAGAAAGTGATGACAGACAAGTTTGTTTGGTGTGACGTATTGTAATGTCACTTCTAGTCACTAATGGTGTTTTTCTTCTCATAGAATTCCTGAAGCAGCGTACTGAACTGAAGTAGAACTTTTTCCCAGGTGTGATCCTTAGCGATAGCAACCCTAAGATCTCTCGCTTGTAGCGTATCGTTATCAATGCATTCCTTGATTGCAGTGATAAACTCAAGGCTGTCTTTGCAATAGAACACGGAAGAGCCTGTGAACTCCATCAAGTCTAAATTAAAGTCCGTCAACACCGTCGGTTTTCCGGAGCCAAGGTATTCGAACAATTTCAATGGAAAGATTGTGGCACTTACCTCATCTTTTTTAAAGGGAATGATGGCGACATCGAAACCCTTGACTACAGAAGGCATATCTTCGTAGGGAACCCTGTCAATGAAGTAAACATTTTTTAATTGTCTAAACCCTTTCGGTATATATTCTTCAACAACCGGACCTACAAGAACCAAACTGGTATTGGTTTGATCCTCTGCAAATTTAGTAAGCAGATCAAAATCTATTCGCCTTTCTATATTACCCAGGTAACCGACAATAGGGTGAGGAATGTCGCGTAATCCAGGATGTATCTCCAAGTCCTCGTTAAGTACTTTCGAGCTATGAGTGATATCGGCGGCGTTAGGAATAAAGTAAGTATTGACATTATGCACCAGCTTTTCTCTATAGAGTTGTCTGCTTGTACATATAACGACATCACTGCTAGCCACGATCTGCGCTTCGGAAACTACTCCGTGTTTTCTATCATAGTCGATGACCAGCGGGTCAACACAATGATAGACAGACAGTTTTGCATTCAGTTTTGGTCCAACATTGGGATAGTGAAAATTATGAGAGTTGATAAAAACGAATTGCGATACCTTAATTTTCTTAAGAACACCTTTAACCCTGTTAACAATAATTTTCTCATTAACGTCTAGTAAGAACCGATATAGAGGTCCTTCGGCGAGAAAGTTTATGGACAATAAGGGCGGCAAAATGAGAATCTTTAACCGCGCAGTTTCTGTAGAGATTAAACAATGATCCAGAGAAAAGAACGCTTTCTGTCTTTTTGAAAAAGTGTCGTCTCTTTTATTAAAATAGTCTTTGATCGTATAGGGATAGTCGATATAGTATACATCGTTATCTTTAGCCAAGAATTTGGCGGTGGTGTAACTGGTGGACTCAAACTGCCCATCGTACTTTGCTATTCCGAAGATAAATATGGTTTTATCTGTTAACATGAAGAAGAAGGTTAGTCATTACCAGACTTTTTAGTATCATGTGGTTTTTCTGCGGTCATTAATTGAAAGAATCTACCAAACTCTTTAGCAATACGGTTTCTGAGCACCTTTGAAAAACTTCCATCGCGCTCAAGCGTTCTGGGACCTGTCCAGACAATAGCCTTGGTTGATCTTACTTGTTTAATTGAGCCATACTTCATCAAGTCGAAAGCCATTCTTCCATCTTCCCCTCTTACCTTCTCCATAACAAACCCAATTTTTAGAGCGTATTCACGAATGAAGCCCATACTGATACCATAGGTATTCAAATAGGGGCGTTTGAGATGACGGTATTCAGCTATTACGTTTTTAAGTTGCTCAAGCAGGGAGAGCTTCCATCTTGGAAACCCATTTTCAGGAAGGAAAGAGTACCGACCATAGACACAAACGACTTCAGGTTTCGACAATACGTTAATCATCTCATCAACCCAGGTGGAGGGATAGATGCAGTCGGCATCAGCTAATAATATATATTTGCCTTTTGCGGTTTCTAAACCCTTTTGCCTTGCGGGACCCCATCCCTGAATGCCCTGAAAGACACTTGAAACTTTCAGATGGTCTAACGTATCCTGCGTCCGGTCGTTAGAATTATTGTTAGTTACCACTATTTCGAGTGGAAATTTGGACTTCGTTTCGCTTAAGGAAGCCACGCATTTTAAGATATTGATCTCTTCATTATATGCCGAGACTAATATGCTCACAACTGGCTGCTCAGATTGGATGCTATCAAGCTGGCTATTTATCTTATCAAAAGCTGACTGGGGAATGTCACCAAAATCTTTATAAGGGAAATTGAATCTGGCAATCCAATCTGGAACCGTTAATAAATTCATATTTAATTATCTTAAACCTACGATGGTAGTACTTTAGTTTTATTTAGAAGAGCAGGACCTTTTGCTTTCTTCATTTCTTGGTCAAGCTTAAAGGTTATTGTTAATAAGGCAATGAAAAAATAAAAGTAAATGTTAGAGGGGAACTGAACGATCGCTTCTTGTGGATAATTACCTAGCGCATAAGCGAAAACGATAAGAATCATTGCCAGGCAATAACGTTTTAGTTCCGGATCATCAATCTTATAGTAGTTGTTGATCCCCGTCCTAAGTACGATAAATATTAACGAACAAAACACAATCAGTCCCACCCAGCCGATCTCAACTGCGACACGCACATAACCACTATCTGGCGGGAATTTGGAAAGGAATGAACCGGGAGAGAAACGTGCCCCCCATGCGCCTGTGGCTCCCAAACCACCCCCAAATGGGTGAGTTCTGATATACGGTTGAATTCGCTTTTGATTAATAGTTCTAACGTTATAAGATGCATCCTCTGAAGGCTTGAATGCAGACTGAAATCGTTTGATACTTTGGTTAGATGTCGGCGTATTTACCACTAAAAAAAGCAAAACCCCAGCCCCAATTGCAAAGAAGAAAACCCTTCTATTGAAGTTAATAACGGTAAGCAGTCCGATAGCCGCCGGTATCATTACATACGCTCCTCTGGTTCCAGAGAAAAGCATAGACCAGATATAGAGTACAGCAAGGGCTGAAAGAACAAGCTTCTTCCATCCTTTCATATCCCCAAATAACATCGTAATACAGAAGATACTACAAGTCACCATATTATAAGAAAAGGCAACTGGGTCAGAAAAAATGGAAAATTTCCTCCATACACCATCAATGAATAGAAGGCTTCTTAAAAGATCATCTTGTAGCGACAACTCTTCAAATGCAAAAAACCCAACGTATTCCTGTTTGAATCCATAGATAGCAGCGAAAGCTCCTAACGCCAACCACATCTTGAGAATAAATCGGATAAACTGGATGGTCTTTATATGGTATACAAAGATAAAATACATTAGCATCACAGCAGCAACGGATCGGATAGTGTATAACCATGCCATACGGGAATCAGCCACGGGATTTGCAACCTGAAACACGTTATATGCGATCCAAACCAACATACCTATTCCGATAGCATCTTTAAAAATAGACCAATCTGCATGTGACTTTTGTTTTATAAAAAAGCCAAGTATCAGCAGCGCCTGTATAGTATCCATGACTGTTCCCAGGGGGAAATCAACCAAGTTCATACGAATGATGAACATGATGAAATAGGAGGAGAAAAGCAATGTGACCATTCCAAATTTCGGATAGGCAACAATGGCATATATAGTAGGCAGCGCAACCAGTAAGATCACAATCATGGCCGCACCGGTTATGCCAAATTTCCCGACGATTAACGCATTAAGTATGGAAGACAAAGTTAAAACCAAAAACCCTTCTTTATTTAAGAGCTTTTCATCAAGGAAGATACGCGTCAGATACTGAGACAATGTCTCTGACGGTGTACTTATTCCATGCTTGTAACTAGTTCTGCTCATTATAAAAAGAGGAGTTTAATAAAAAAATAGAATACAAGTAGGAAACAGACCAATATAGCCACTCTCCTCGCAATATCTTGTTGAGCATCGAGCAGTTTGTTGGTATCTACCTTCCTTTTCTGGGGTTCCGTTCTCATTACTCCTGCTTTTTAGCATTTAGAATTCCGTCTGAGTGATAATGCAGAGTTGCGACAGAGGCTTTATTTGCATTACGGCTTTTTATAAGCGAAATGACTTGGTGAAACATGAATGTAGGTATCCTAGATAATGACCTATAGATAATAGCAGGGGTATCACTACTTTTCAAAGCAATAAAGAAACTTAGAACGAAGAGCAACATACCTAAAATCCACAGGACGGAGACTAATGGTGCAAACCATAAGTTGAAAAGCAAAAAGAGAATAGATAGTAACAGAAAAATGAATAAAGGCGGTCTTAATAAGGTCATTCCGAAAAGAAATTGGTTAAGCGATCCACTACTTACGCCCTTCCGGACTAGTGCAAAACCATACGAAAAGTACTTAAACCAGGTGTTGATCCACCGGGAACGTTGGTTTACCAATTGCTCTGATTTAGATGATTTTTCGTCGTATACGATAGCCAGCTCATTGAAGGCAATTCTATCCCCGCGGCTTACAATGTAGTTTTGAAGTACCTTATCAAAGCCAGCGCCATCTACTTGATGTTGTTTTAAAAAGTCCTGGTAATATCCCTTCGTGAAAGCCATCCCGGAACCGGCCAAAGTTGCAGATGAACCAAGATCGAACAATACTCTTCCATCGTAAAAATGGTAGAAAATGTCCCGTGCAGAATCCAGACAGGCGATCGTTGTATCTGTGTTTTTAGCCATTCGCAATCCTTGGACAGCGATAAACCCTTTATTAAAGGATAAGTTCAACTGGTTTAAGTAATCAGTATGAAGGACGTTGTCACTGTCAATAATTGTTAGACGTTCATGATCTCTTATAAAGTTATTAATTGCATACCTATGAGAAGCGGTGTTGCTTCCAAGAACCACAGGTGGCCTTAAGACAATCACCCTTGGATCTGTGAATTGCAGGTTCGATACGTCGCATTTATCGGCCACTATATAGACAATGTAGTTTAGATAATCCATCTTCAAAATTGAATCAACTACAGCGCTTAAGGATTGAGTTTGTTCGTAGGCAGTTACAATTATAGCATAGTCCGCCTCGGCAACAATTACCGCTCCATTAGCGTTTGCCAAAGATTTCCGTCCACTTATTCTCCAGGCGAACCACAATAGGAATGGCAATACCAGATTATAACCGATTGAAATCTGCAGGATAATCCATATAATTAATAGAAAACTCATATGCCTTTGGCTACTTTATCAACTGGTACTTTATTTAGGATCCAACCGGAAAATCTGTTACCAAGTGCTTCCAGATAGCCAATGTTTTGCTTCTTCTCTTCGTTCAAAGATTGATTCGCCTCAAACACTCCGACCACCCTATCTCCGAATAATATCCATTCCTTTGAAAGATTTAATTGATCTAAGGCTGCTGTCTCAATAATGATGATATCAAACATAGTTCTTAAATCATCCAGCCGTTCTTTTATAACGGTCTCATTAACGATTTCAAAAATTGATAAGTCTCCACCCCTGTTTGCCATAAACTCAAAGGACGACTGAATGACCAGGTCAGAAAGTTTAGTATTTCCAGTAAAATAATCCTCCAAATACATTGTAGGTGTTATACTATTACTAATTTTTGGATTCTTAAAATTACCATCGATAATTAAAATCCGTTTATTAGTCATCTTCCATGCGTAAGCAAGACTTAAGGTTAACAACGACTTTCCCTCCCCTTCCTTCAGACTGGTAATGACTAAGACCTTTTCTTTAAAGTCATTTTCAATCTCAAATCTTATTGAACGAAGCTGATTTTTAAATCCTCTTAATATCGATTCATCAGTATTTGCCCGCCAAATCTTCTCGAGATCGACGATAGAACCTTTCATAGATTTTAAGAATCCTAATACCGGAAGCTTTGACTTATTTGCTAAATCCTTAGGAGTTCTAATTTTATTGTCGATAAAAAACAAAATAAATATGATTAAGATACAAAATGCAAAAGCGATCATTCCACTAAGGATAACCAGTAGCATCTTCTTTGAAGGCTGAGCCAAGCCTGGCATTGCCTGCTGCAGTAATTTCAATCTTACAGAAAAAGCAGATTCTAAACTGCTCTGATTGAACTTATCTAAAACATCCAGGTATTCCTTACTGGCTACCTCTACATCTCTTTCCATACTCTGGACGTCTGCTTCATGAGGAACTAATTCATCAAACTGCGAGTTAAGACTTTTTAATTGCTTCTGCATGGAATTCATTCCATACTTCGCTAAGTCCAGCTCGATCTCCATTCTAAGCTTTTGCTCTACAAGTGCTTGTTTAGATACCAAGGGATTATAGATGAACTGGTCGGTCGATGAATTGATCTGAGCGCCAAGTACTTGTTGTAATGAGTCTATTGATCTTTTATAGCCAGGTTCAAAGTCATTGTCGATATAAAGATCATACAGGTTTCTGAGATCTTCGCGGGTGCCCATGATGTCCTGATTCACTTTAGTTAAAGTAGACTCCAGGTATCCTCGTTCTTTAGGATTAAATTTCGAGTCGATCTGACGAAGTGCGCCACCTTTAGCAGCGATTCCTTCTAAAGCCTCCTGGCGTCTGTTACCGAACAGCAAGATTTGCTCATAAAGTTGTCCGGATTGTTCGTCCAGATTCAGAACCCGATTGGTGACTTTATAATTTCTTAAAACCTGTACGCTTTGGTTCATAAGCATCTTCTTTTCAGCAAGAAGGTTACCCAGGAACTTATTAGCCTTAAGCTGATTAGTTTTGACTAAGACCGTATAATATTTAATAAATTCAGAACTCAAAGTATTAGCCACAAATGCAGATAATTCAGGGTTTTCTGATTCGTACTCTATATTGATAAAATCACTATCACCAGCTCTTCCAATTCTCAGTTTACTTTTTAGCGATTCGCTATCATAGTCCATTGAACGCAGTATTTCGTAGAAGACACTTTGCTCTTTATTCCATAAGTTTAGCCCTTGAGTTTCCTGAAAGTTTTCCTTATATGTTCTTAAAGCATTATCCAGTACGCTCTTTGGTAAGGAGGTGATTAATTTACTGCGCTTTCTATAGGGTGTGCTCGACGTTAAGTCATGAATTATTAATTGGTAAGAGACCTGATCAAGTAATTTCTTAAGACGCATGACCTCCACCAGGTTGGCAAACTTCTGACTGACTTCCGAGGTTTTGGTTGCCTCCTCCTTAGTCAAAAGAACGTTTTGAGTTTCATCCACTATACCTGTGGATATTTGAGCCATTGAGAGATAAGTGTCGGGAAGGTTACGTACTAAGAAAAAAGTAACGATAACGGCAATAATTGGTATTATAATTAGGATGTAAAGGTATTTTTTAAGCAGGCGTAAAAAAAGATTTATCTCTTCCATTATTTTATCTCTTCCAGTTTCTTAGTAAGCATTTCTTCCAATAAAATCTTTGACGATGCCGACGCTGCCTCCGCGACGATCTTGGCCTCATGAGCCTGTAATTGCGCTATAGATGCACTATTGTAATTCTCAAAGGTCACTTCGTTTCTCTCATACCGCGACTTTATCAACTTAAAGGTGGATTCGATATCAATCACCGCTTTAGAACGCAATTTAAGTACGTTAAATGCTTGTAAATAGGTTAAATAGCGGCGTTTGACTTCGGATTCGAGTGTAAGATCATATTCAGCCCTCGATGATTCTGCGATTTTCACATCTTCCCGGGCTGCTTTTATATTAGAAGGGTTTCTTAAAAATATACTCGGACTTAAAGTAACTCCGAATTGATATCCGCTGAGTAATATACCAGCTGTTTGAAAATCAACGTTGTTTCCATTCTCTGTATTCGATCTGTAATTGTAAGAAAAACTGAAAGGGTCGAGCCAGGAACTTTTCTCAGATTGTAATCTCGCCTTAGCTAAGTCTACTTGCTGTGCAAAGATCTTTTGACGGGGATAGTTTTCTTTTGCAACGGCAATCAGCTTTTCCATGTACAAATAAGACAAATCATTCAGAATACTTTCTTGGGACCTGGCGGATTGAGTGATTAGAAATAATAAGATAAGTGAATAGGTAAATTTTAGACTCATGTTCTGTTCCTGTATTCTATGAGGTAGTAAAAATAAAGTAATAATATGTATAGTCAATAACTAATTTACAATAATAAACCTTAGAAGAATATTATATCAAGTGGATTTAAACTGGGAAACACATAAAATCTTTTTATAACCCTAAAATTCTTTACACATACCGAGGTTAGAAACCACATTTTAAATGCTTAATATTGCACTAAATCAATCAAAAGGTGCATAAATATCCGTTCTGGTCGCTCAATTATCCATTTTTGACGTTTCAATCGTGTTTCTGCCTGGAGGGCTCCATCGTTTGCCTGGGCAGGCGTTACCTTCAACAACTTAACGGTTTATTTTTAAACTAGATATAACATATGAATAAACATCTACAATACTCCATATTGATATTGACGTTTCTCTTTTTTATCCCGAAGGCAAAAGCACAATTTCCGTATGTTGAAAGTTTCAGAAATAGTACTGCCAATGGCATAAGCTTTGGCGGGAACGCATCGGCTTTTTTAACTGCCGCGGGTGCAAAGTTTGAAAATGGTGTGCACTCTGGTACTCCTGTTGATCCTACAGGTGCAGGATATTTAAGGTTGACAAGTAATAAGCAAGACCAGAAGGGTTATATCTATAGCAATGTAAACCTTCCTTCAACCCAGGGTCTGAGTATAGAATTTGAATATTATATCTATGGAGGCGACGGGGCCGATGGTATTAGTTTCTTTTTATTCGATGCGAGTGTAGATGACAAATTTACCATCGGGGGTTTCGGAGGTTCACTCGGTTATGCACAAATTACCACGACCAATCCGATTTCCGAAGGCGTGAGCAAAGGCTACATGGCAATAGGTTTGGATGAGTATGGTAATTTCTCAAATCCGACCGAAGGCAGGTCTGGGGGAATACCCGGTTTGCGGCCGCAATCTGTAACATTAAGAGGAAAGGGCAACGGTAGTTCTTTAACTGCCGGTAACTACCAGTTTCTAACCACTGTGCGTGTACTAAATGACTTCCCAATAAATGGTAGTCCAGGCTTTAATTTGGTCGGTAACGGAGCAATAAGGGAGCCTAATCAGAATACAACTGGTTATAGAAGAGTTATGTTGGACATGATTCCAAACAAGACCGGACCAGGTTATTATATTACAGTAAAAATCACAAGAGGAGGTAATCCAATGGTTACGACAACTGTAATTGATAACTTCTTATATGCAGAAGCTGCACCACCCCTACTTCGATATGGCTTGGCATCATCAACTGGCTATCAGACTAACTTTCACGAGATCAGAAACGTAACAATTGATACCTACAAACAATCTGGCGGCGTTGATGATCTTGCAAATACGAGAACTAATGTAGCGGTAACTATTCCTGTTATCAATAATGATGTCAATGTTACAAACGCTACTGTAATAAAAAATTCAGAACCGTTCAATGGGACCGCTTTGGTTAACCCTGACGGAACAGTAACCTACACACCTAATAACGGGTTTAGTGGAAAAGACTCCTTCACCTATAGACTGAGAACAGACGGAGTAGATTCAAGCCCGATTAATGTTGTTGTCAACGTTAAACCAGTTGGTTCCCCAGATAATACGACAACCCTTATCAACACCCCTGTGACGTTAGATTTAAAACTTAACGACATCAGCAAGGCAGGAACTTCCGCAGTTGCAATAACCCAACCGGGCAAAGGCACCGTAACCCTTAACGTTGCAGGAACGATGATATATACACCATCCGCCGGCTTTACTGGGACAGACACCTTTACCTATAAGCTAACAACAGTTGACGGTTTAGAGTCAGATCCCATAACCGTTACTATCAACGTGGTTTCAGCAATAGCAAAAGCACCAGATTTGCCAGTCAATATTCCATACGGTCAGCCAAAGAAAATTGATATTCCTTTGCCTGCATGTGGCACCATTGTTATCAAAACGCCGCCGACTCATGGCACACTAACGGTGAGCGCTACCAATGAGGTGATCTATACCCCAACCCCTCCAGCAACTTATTTCGGCGCAGACAACTTTACCTATGTTTATAAGGATTGTAATAATGTCGAATCGTTACCAGGAACGGTTACCATTACGATACCTAAACCAGCACAAATTGGCTTGGGTAAAGCGTTAACTTCCACTGTAAAAAACACAGATGGAAGCTATGTTTTGAAATACCGCTTTACAGTAATCAATCCTAACAGCTATGCAATTACCGGCTTAAGTTTAATAGACGATCTGTTCTTGACTTTCCCCGGGGCAATAATTGCTGTCAAAAGTTTGACTTCGACAGGTGAATTACAAGTCAATAGCGCCTATAACGGAACTTCAGTGAAAGAAGTGCTACTTGCAACCAGTTTGATCCAATCTAGCTTAAGCGCATATATAGACCTTGAAATCAATGTCACTTTGACAAAATCAGGGGGGACGTATAACAATAGCGCCCAAATTAAGGGCAGTTCTTCACTCGATAATTCTGAGGTAAAAGACGACTCGAGTGATGGGCTGAATCCAGTGCCTGACGCAAATGGGATATATACTTCTGCTACACCAACTCCGGCGCTTTTAATATTCAAAGATCTATTTATTCCTGGAGGCTTTTCTCCCAATGGCGATGGAATACACGACAGATTTGTCCTGGAGAATATTCAAGGAAGATCTGTCAGACTACAAATCTTTAACAGATGGTCTAATAAGATCTATGAATCTAATGCGTACGAAAACACCTGGGACGGTAAAACAAATATGGGCATCCATATCGGTGATGACGTACCTACTGGAACGTACTTCTATATTGTGACTATCGATGGTCAGGAAAAAAGAGTTGGCCACTTAACTATCAACAGATAATGAAAAGATTTATACCACTTATATTTTGCATTGCAATTAACTTGTTGACCACAAACGTGAAAGCACAGCAAGATGCAATGTATACCCAATACATGTTTAATACACTTGCAATTAACCCCGCTTATGCAGGAAGCAGAAATGTATTGTCGGCCACCACATTATATAGAAACCAATGGACCGGCATAGAAGGGGCTCCAAAAACCGGAACACTTTCAATAGATGCGCCCCTATGGGACAAACGAATTGGTTTAGGCCTGCAGTTTATTACTGATAAGCTTGGTGTGGAGCAAACAAATGGGGCGGCCATTAGTGGAGCTTACAGAATTAGAATGGAGAAAGGATCGCTAAGCTTCGGCATCCAGGGTAATGTGCAACAGTACAAACGTAACTTAACAAATGTACCTCTGGAGTCAATTCCTGCCTACGATCCTGCATTTGCTGAAAATGTCGATAAGATACTGTTTAACTTCGGAACCGGAGTTTATTATAACTCTGATAGATTCTATGTTGGCCTATCAGCGCAGGACTTGCTACCCAACCAACTCAATCAAAGTTCAGATGGGACCACGCTGGTTGGTAAGCAAGAAGTGCATATGTTTTTAGCTTCCGGTTATGTATTTCCAGTTTCAGAGGACCTGGACCTTAAACCGTCTTTTTTGATAAAAGGCGTTAAAGGAGCTCCTCTTGAAGCTGATTTAAACGCGACTCTATGGATCAAACAAGCGCTTGGAGTAGGGATACAATACCGAACCAGTGCCGACATATCTGCATTAATAGAAATACAGGCGACTGAAAATGTTCGTATTGGTTATAGTTATGACCATAGCCTTACAGCTTTGCAAGGATTTAATAGCGGCAGCCACGAAATCATGCTTCGTTATGAGTTTGGGTTTTCAAGAGGCAAATATTTATCTCCAAGATTTTTCTAACATGAAAATAACTATCAAATACGTTGTCATCGTTCTCACCTTGCTGGGATCTTTTATTACTCAGGGATACACTCAGACACAGAACGGCAATGCAATAAGGGAGGCGACTGCAGAATTTAAGTCTTTAAAATATGTAAGTGCAATCTCGCTTTTCACTGAAATACTGGCGAAGGATTCTACCAATATAAGTGCCCAGGATATGTTAGCTTACAGCTACAAAATGGTCAAAAACTACGATGGTGCACTGAAATGGTATGAAAAGTTAAGTTCTCAAAAAACAGTTAAACCTGAATGGGCGTTATCTTATGCTGAAGTTTTAGCTAACAAACAGCGGTATGAGGCTTCAGAAAAGTGGTATAGGAAGTACCTTTCTTTGGTACCAGTGGATAAGCGGGCATCAGCCTTTGTTCGTACGAACATTGGTAACCTGATAAAAAATCCAGGACTTTGGAAAGTATCATACCTAAATATCAATTCTCAGGGATCTGACTACTCCCCGATCTTTTACAAAGAAGGATTAATGTTTAGTAGTAATAGACTTGCTCCGAAATCTCCCCGAGGTACTTTTTTGTGGAACAATACGCCCTTTAGCAATCTCTTTACAGTGTTACTCAAGGATGTAAACACTATCGATCCAGATAGTCTGTTGCAACAAGCACAAAATAGTACTTCTAAAAGGTTGAGGCGGAATGACGACGACACCCCGCCAACGAGTAATGATACCAAAACGTTAAATCAGTATACCTCATCACTTCAAAGAGACACTATCGCGGTGTTACTTGCAGACAAAGTGAATCTTAAATTATTGCGCGGGAACGTAAATACCAAAGTTCATGAGGGTCCGGCGGCAGTATTTCCGAATGGATCGCTAATATTTACCAGAAATAATTATGTTGGTGGTTCAGCACGCATAAGTAAAGACGGTATTAACAAGCTGAAATTGTATACTGCTTTTGGTAATAATTTGAGTAAGGTTCTAGAATTCCCCTACAATAGCAATGAATATTCTAATGGCCACCCTTCGCTGAGTAAGGATGGAAACATTTTGATATTCGCATCTGATAAGCCAGGTGGATATGGAGGTACGGATTTGTATTACTGTGTAAGATCGGGGAATGGGCAGTGGACCAGGCCTATAAATATGGGTAAACAGATCAACACCGAAGGCAATGAGGTGTTCCCTAATCTCGAAAAGGATAACAATCTAATCTTCGCCTCTACAGGGCATCCAGGATTAGGCGGGCTGGACTTGTTTGAGGTACGGCTGAAAGACTTGAGACCGATCTCTGCGGTGAGAAACCTTGGTGCTCCTGTTAACTCTTCTACGGATGATTTTGGGTTGGTCAGATCAAATGATAATAGAACCGGTTACTTTTCTTCAAACAGACGTGGCGACGATGATATATACTTGTTTAAACGGATTACAAATACTATTGTTTTAGAAGGAACAGTCACAGACCGGAATACAAGACTACCTTTAGCTGGTAGTAGAATTCTATTAAAACACTTAGATGGTACCGACACTATTCGTACGAACGCAAAGGGGGAGTTTAGACGAGAGATGCCAAGAGAAACTGACTACGAGACGACTGCACAGAAACAGGGGTATATCAACGAAATCGGTTTTGTAACTTCTGTAGGAGTGGATAAAGACACAGTTCTACGATTGGACCTTAAATTAAATAAAACAGGAACCCCTCAGAAGTTTATCTTAAAAAACTGTGACTCTTTAAAAATGCTATTCGCCGTTCAAAATGTATACTATGACTTAGATAAAAGTGACATCAGACCGGATGCGAGACCGGCGTTAAATGAACTTGTCGCATTAATGAAGAAGCATCCGGAAATTACGATTATCACTTCCAGCCATTGTGATAGTCGGGCGACCAATGAATATAATAAAAACCTTTCATTGAGACGTGCGGAGGCATCCAAAAGCTATCTAATTGCTAAAGGGATTAGCCCTTCAAGGGTCAAAGTTGAGTATTTCGGAAAGACTCGTTTAGTTAATCGTTGCTTCGACGATGTGCCTTGCTCTGAAGAAGACCAACAAATGAACAGAAGGACTGAGTTTGATGTTATTCTAAACGGTGTGAACATAACCAGACAGAATTGCGAAGAGCAGTAAATCTTTAGAGAAATAAAAACGGGTTAAACTTTCGAAGTTAACCCCTTTTTGTTTCTATACCCGAAGCATTAAACCTTTTCTTTTTGAACCGTTGCGGGTAGTGTTTTTAGTAAGATTTTTAAGTCAAGCCAGAACGAATAATTCTGAGCGTAAAAGTTGTCCAATCGCTTTCTCTCGCGTTCAGACATATCTGCTTTCCCTCTTCGGCTAACCTGCCATAAGCCGGTTAGGCCAGCTGGACCAAGAAATCTCATCGTCCATTCATTAGATGTAAGCATTTCCGCTTCATAAAGTGGCAAAGGCCTATTGCCTACTAACGACATATCCCCTTTCAAGACGTTAAGGAGCTGAGGAAGTTCATCTATGGAATACGTCCTTATAAACTGGCCGAACCTCGTAATACGTGGATCGTTTTTAAGCTTCACGAAAACACTCTTTGCAGTATCTTCGGCCTTGTATTGATTTAAGTCACCTAAGGCGTTTAGTTCGGCACTGGCGCCAGAACGCATAGATCGAAATTTGTAAAAGTCGAACACTTTATAACCAGTACCTACCCTTTTGCTTTTAAAGATTATGGGGCCTTTCGACTCAAGTGCTACGAGCGCCGCAATGATCAGAAACAACGGCGAAAGTAAAAGTAAGGCAGTACCAGCAACAGCAATGTCAAATACGCGTTTAAATGTTGGTATCTTATAACTATAGTCGGTTTGAGATAGTTCAGCAAATTCAGGCTTTATTAACTTAAACTTAACAAGGAAAACGATACGTTCACAAAGATCCTGAACAGGGATTGGCGAGAAATATAGGTCATTAACCTTATGTTCCATAGCCAGCTTACGAATGCTATCCTGCTTTTCTTTAGCCAGTAAAATAATGACCAGCCCTTTCAATAAAGCATTTCTTTTAAGCATCCTCACGAATTCAAAACACTTCAGCTCTTCGTCTACCTCAAGAAGGATCACGTCAGGCAAACTAAATAAGGATTGCTCCCTGAGATAGCTCTCTAAGGAGCTTACATTTGATTCTGCGTGTAGGGAAAACTGTGAGGAAAGCTCTGGTAAGAGTTCAGATTCAAATAATGCAGAAGAAAACAGGAGCGTTATTGAATGTTGACTGTTTTGCATGTTATGATTAGTTTGCAACGGCTTCATACTTTTTGAAAACATTTGAGATAGCTTCTTTCAACTGCACAGGATTAAACGGTTTTGGAATATAATCATCAAGTTCAAAATTCATTTTGGAAACCCGTTCATTAAGATTGATGGCACCAGACAAAATGATCACGGGAGTGTCTCTGTAAAATCCGCTAATCTTTAAATTATGAATGAAGGAGGTGCCGTCGAAGTACGGCATTTCCAGATCGGAAAGTATCAAAGCAGGCGAATTACCTTCTTCTAACCACGTTAGCGCCTCTACACCGCTATTTTTGATGACCAAATCATATTCCTTGGACAAGACAAAATTCAACAACTTAAGTATGCTAATCTCGTCATCCACAACTAATATCTGCTTCTTAGCCATTTAAATTTATTTAAGCAAGTAATTATTATCACTTAATTCTTAACGAACATACGAAATATTTAGCCAAAACGAATTGTGAATAAACGATTTTACTGAGAATTTTGCCTAAAAAAAATAGAGCCATTAGTTTTATCTAATGGCTCTACTTAAAATGGTATAAACTGACCTAATTTTTAGGCTGCACTCTACCAGATTTTCTGTCTTTATCACGACCGATTAAATATCCGGCACCGGCACCAGCAAGGCCGCCGATGATCGCACCTCTTCCATCTTTTTTATCTATAAGTACACCGCCTAAAGCTCCAGCACCTGCACCAATCACAGTACCCTTCGCTGCAGAACTCCATCCTTTTTTCTTAGTGGTAGTTGTAGGAGTTTCAGAGTAACTTCTTGGAGAAGGAGCTGCTTCATTCCTCTCTGCCAACAAAAGCTCACGTTTTTCCTCACGTACTCTAGCAGCTACTCTTTCATCTTCTGCTTGTTTTGCAGCAACAGCCACACGTTCTTGTTCTACTTTTTTGAAGCTATCAAGTTTCAAACTATCCTTAACGGCTGTGATTGCTTGTTGCTTTGCAGCCTCTTCTAGTTTCGCATTATTGGAACATGCTGAAAGCATTGCTACGATTCCTAGTATTGAAAATATACGTTTCATAATTTTAAATTAAGTGTGTAATACACATGGTTAAGAAAAATCATGCCAAACTTATCATTTGTCATCCAAAGGGGAATGTACTGGTTCGTCAGTATTGCCCGATACTTGATCATTATCAGTATTATACATTCTCTCTTGCTCATCTGAAGATTGATCTGCATCCAAGCCAAGGTTAAGTCTTTGATCAACTTTGAGTTCGGGGTGATCCTTTAGAGGTTTCTTAGAAGTTTCCATAATAATTACGTTTTTATATGATTTTAACAAATTTGTTGTTCTTAAGTTTGCCTATACAAAATGAGCCTGCATCAATATATGATACAGGCCCATTTCTAAAAGTTAATAAGTTGGTTTAATTCATTCATTGAAGAATAAATGTTCCGATGTTTCTATCATTAAAACAATGAGAACTCAACACGACGGTTTTTCTGACGACCATCTGCAGTTTTATTACTTGCAATTGGCTGATTAGGTCCGTAGCCTGTTGCTTCAATTCTAGATGCGTTAGCACCTTGAGAAACTAAATACGCTTTAACAGATTCTGCTCTGTCTTTAGACAAACGTAGGTTTAACGCCATTGAACCACTGTTATCCGTGTGACCAGCTAATTTCAAGCTGAAGTTTTTCTCTACTAATAAAGCAGCTACTCGATCAAGTGTTGCATTAGAAGTTGAACGGATAGTAGCTTTACCTAAATCAAACTCTAAGTTTCTGATGGCTTCATCAACTACTTTACGATCTGCTTCGGTAATAACAATTTTCTCTCTTACTATTTGTGCTGGCGCTTTCAATGGACAACCTGCTCCATCAACAACTGTATTTGAAGTTGTGCCTGGGCATTTATCAAATTTGTTAGCTACACCATCAGCATCATCATCACCTAGTTCCTGAGCATATTTAGCAGCGGCTGCTTCTCTATCTCTTCTAGCATTCTCTTCAGATGTCGCTAATTGTCTTTTAAGTTCAGCGCTTTCTGCAGCACTTGCTTCACGTAAAGCAGCAATCGCACTGAAATTTTGTAGTTGAGAAGTTCCTTTTCTACCCAAAGCGATTTCTATACCAGCATGTGCATAAGAGAACCTATCATTAGCATCACTTGGAATTCCATCAAAATTACCATCTTTCATAAAGTTAACTGTGTAACCAAGATCAATGTTAACTCCTTTTGATACGCCAAACTTGAAGCCGGCTCCAATTGGAACAAACCAGTTTTCTGTGAAGGAAGTATTTCCTATACCAGCTCCAACTGCATCTGTGTTTGCACTAGAAGACATGTAACCAGCACCTGCAGTTAAATAAGGTGATAAAATATTCCTTTTCTGATTCAGGCTCATGTTAGCAATAGTAAAGTTACCGCTTAAAGCTGCTGACCAATCGATTGTAGAAGTAAAACGCGCGTCGGCTGGAAGTACACCACCGTTTGGTCTACCACCTTCAACTTTTCCTGCTAAAAAATCCGCTTGGATACCAAAGCCAGGAAGAATTTGCTTTTTGATATAACCTCCATATCCCCATTGCTCATAAGGTGTACTGAAATCACCGTTAGATCTGTTGTTAAACGGAGTATAATGAGTCAACATTCCACCGTTCAATCCGATTGACCAGGTACGGAAATCCTTTTTTGAGAACCTATCCCCTGATACTTTTGCATCATCTTGTGCAAATAATTGCGACGATAATCCGACCAGGGAAACTATCATTGCCGCTTTTGTAAATTTTGATTTCATTTTTCTTAAGTTAATATTAAAAAGTTCGCGTTCTAGTGAACAGATTGCTATACGTAATAATCCTGCCAAATCAGATAAGCAGTGATTTTTTAACTTAATGAGTCTAAAGGTCAAGACTTTACAAGTCGCATTATAGGTAACTGAAATAATAGAATCCGCAATATTTGCTAATTAAGGATGTCCACTTTTTGATACAATTAGCAGAAAATGCTTACTAGATGTCGTAACATACACCCTTTAAAGGCATTTCAACTCGATATCCTTCGTCTTCGAGGGCTAGAGAAAGACTTGTCATACTTTTGATTTCACCATGAACAAGAAAGACCTTTTTGATCTCCTTTGGGTTTTGAGTTTTTACTGTATTAACCAAATCATTATGATCCCCGTGTCCACTCAATAAATCTGTTTGCTTAATAGTTGCGTAAACCATGAGGTCCCGGTTCCTTAATCTTACAATTGGATCTCCTCTTAGGAGCCTGTTTCCTAAAGTTCCCTTCGCACAATATCCTATAATAAGTATGGTACAATAGTAATTTTGAATGTTATAGTACAAATGATCCTGAATTCTTCCACCCTCGAGCATACCTGCTGAAGAAATGATGATACAGGGCTCATGATAATTAGAAACTGACAAACTCTCCCTCTTATCTTGGACATAGGTAAGTTCTTCAAATTCAAACTCATCTCCTTTACGCCGATAGAAATCCTGTGACTCCTCATTAAGTAAATGCTGATGTTTCCTGTAAATGTCCGTTGCATAGCTTGCCAATGGACTATCTACGAATATCTTGACCGGGGGTAGCAAGCCCTCACTGAAGATCTTATTAAGAGAATAAACCAGAGATTGAGTGCGGCCAATACTAAATGCAGGAATAATCAATCTACCAGGAAACTTCACACAAGTTTCATTGATAGTCTCTACTAACTTATCTTGAAGATTGGTATCCGTGCTGTGTACCCTTCCGCCATAAGTAGATTCAATAACTAAATAGTCAACCTGGGGGATCGGATCTGGATTTACCAACACCGGATAGCCGTTGCGGCCAATGTCACCGGTAAACGCAATTTTCTTGTACGCTTTTCCTTCTTTGACTGTCAATACTACTGCCGCAGCGCCCAGTAAGTGCCCAACAGGTATGAAAGTGACGGACAGCTGTTCATTTACTTCAAAATTCTTATGAAAGGCAACGGTAACAAAGCGTTCCATTGTTTCCGTCACATGCTTATGAAGATAAAGTGGTTGTGGGCCTGATGATCTTCTATGTTTATGTTTAGAATGTTTTTGCTGTTTACTAAGAAATATATTTACGGAATCTAATAACAGCAATTCTGCAAGATCCGCTGTTGGAGAAGTAGAAAGAACCTGACCTTCGAAACCCATACGAACAAGTGTCGGTAAATTCCCCGAATGGTCAATATGCGCGTGAGTGAGTATTACAAGATCGATTTCGCTCGGATCGAATGGAAAGTATTGATTTTCTTCCTGATAAGTGTCTTTTTCATAATCCAAGCCGCAATCAACCAGAATATTATAATGGTCAAGCTGCAAAAGATGCATGCTGCCTGTTACCTGCTGTGCTGCTCCCCAAATCGTTAATTTCATAGTGCGGGTATCGTATTAATAAGCAAGTTAATATTTAAATAAGTAGCGCTAACCGAATTTATAAGTTATCCGGCGTAAGAAATTCGGACCATTTGTTTACCAGGTACTTATAATTTAATTGCTCAGAGACCCCATTCCCGTTCACAAGCTTCCATTTCACAAGCTCTGGGAGAAAATCAGGTTTTGCCAAACCAGTTATTTCCGAGATAGTGGTATAAATTTCCATTCTTGTAGGATGATCTGGAGAACAAGCGTTTAAGGTGTAGCCAAATGCATGAGTATTTAAAATATGTTCGGTAAGCAAAATACACTCTTCCAGATGAAGAAGGTTTACAGGCGCAAGCCCATTTGCAACCTCAGTCTTGCCTGAGAAGAACTTCGCCAGATTTCTACCTGGTCCAATCAACCCGCCAAACCGTAGTATAGTTAAGTCGATTGATTTGTATTCGCCAATTATTCGTTCTGCTTCCAAAATCGCTGCTCCCGATTCGTTATCCGGTAGAGGGATCTCACCAACAACGACTTCACGATTTACATCGCCATACACTGATGTGGAGCTGATCATTAGTACGCTTTTTATCTTACCTTTTTGCAGGGCATCTACAATTCTCTTCATCTTTTGGGGATACTCCCCATGCTCGCCTGCGCTTTTTTTAGGCGGAAGAGAAATAATTAGCACATCCGCCTCAAAAAACGAAGGGTCATAGCTGTCTTCATTTGAACTGAAGTTGACCAAATATGGCATGATCCCTTCACGCTCCAATTGAGATAGCTTTGACTCGCTTGTAGTAGACCCTTTAATAGTATAGCCACTAGCTAATAATCTTTTAGCTAATGGAAGACCGTACCAGCCGCAACCGAGAATACTTATTGTCATTTTGGTCATATCTGATTTAGATAATAAAAAAGGGGTAATGCTAAGCATACCCCTTTTTTACTAGAAATTGAATAATTAAAGAACCGTTACATTAGATGCTTCAGGGCCTTTTTTACCTTCATTCAACTCAAATTCTACACTGTCACCTTCCGCCAATTCCTTGAAGGAATCTCCTGCGATTGCCGAAAAGTGTACGAAAATATCTTTACCTCCTTGTTCTGGAGTAATAAAACCAAATCCCTTTGCAGAATTAAACCATTTAACTTTTCCTGTTGTACGCATATTATGTTAGTATATTTCGTCGTGAATTTAATAAATTGGTTCTTAACATCAAAGCTATTTCTCTTCTGCAGTTTCCTTAGACACAAACAATAAGGAAGCAATTACAGAAAGAATTAAAACACCTCCTACAATTGACAATGAAAGTGGTGAGGAGATGTGATATATAGGCGCAATAACCATTTTTACCCCGATGAATGTTAGAATTACAGCTAGTCCGTACTTTAACAAACTAAACATATGAATGAAATTCGCAAGCAAAAAGTACAATGCTCTTAAACCAAGGATAGCAAAAATATTAGAGGTATACAATATCAAAGGATCATCTGGAGCTATTGCAAATATAGCCGGAATAGAGTCTACCGCAAACAAAACGTCTGTAAACTC
The DNA here is from genome assembly GCF_037719805.1 of Pedobacter sp. GTDB lineage: Bacteria > Bacteroidota > Bacteroidia > Sphingobacteriales > Sphingobacteriaceae > Pedobacter. The sequence goes on from NZ_JBBJLZ010000002.1 coordinate 167,116, forward strand.
AATCACCGCAACAACTACTAACAACGGGGTAGCTATCCTCACGCCATTTTGTATAGTAAAAAAATTGCCACCGTCAAATTCTTTGCTGACCTTAAAAAACTTATAGATCAGTCTTGCGCCGGCACTTTTGCTGAAATCCTTGTCTTCATCATCATCATCACTGCTTACCCCGGATTTGATACCAGCATAGATTAAAAACAATCCAAATAAAAGCATAACGACGTTAATTTGGACAGTATGTCCAAAAAGAGTCATTGCAGGTAGATAGGTAAGATTGATTAAGCCGACTCCTGCAAAAATGAATATCGCCCTAAATAGTAAGGCACCAATGATGCCCCAAAACAACACCTTATGATGAAGCTCTTTCGGCACGTTGAAAAACCCAAATACCAATATGAAGACAAAGAGATTATCTACCGATAAGGCCTTCTCGATCCAATATGCAGATTGAAATTGGGTAAACTTTTCAAAGCCGGAAACATAGTAGATCACACCACTAAATGCCATAGACAAAGAAATCCACACCACTGACCAGATTGCTGCTTCTTTACTGCTTACTGCATGTACTTTTTTATTGAAAACTCCTAAATCCAAAAGCAGCATGACTAATACCAAAACGGCAAAGCCAACTATTACTCCTGGGTGATTTATTAAATTATTATCCATTATATGTCAATTATTTTTAGACTGTACTTTATTGGTTAAAAATGCTAAAAAAGATCGGTTTTCAGCATCGCTTTTAAAATATTAGCCTGAACATCATAGTTGTTCAAGTGATCGAGAAAATTGATATCTGAAATTTTGCTATAGTTCTCCTTAAGCAGCGCAATAATTTCAGCAGGAATAAGAGTTTTTAGTGCGGCAGCACTACTTGTTAGTGTATCATTTTTATAGGAAAGCTCTTGAATAACCCTGCCCTTCTCACTCTGATTGTTGCTAAAGTCTACTCCCTTTAAAGTGGACAAGTCACAAAACAAAAATAAATTCCTGCTTGGGAAAAACAGGAAGTACTTGTCCTTGTCAAGGAATTTGTAGATCTCGATAATAAGCTGCCCCGATTTCAATCCACAATAGAACTCTGTCCTGAATTCAAATTTGCACAACTGCCCCATCAGCCTTTTTTGAATGCTTGCATGGGTATCTACATACATATCTTTTGAATCAAAATTGATTAACGTTCCCAATTGCTCCGCTGTAATATCGAAGTAGAAATCGGCCGCATACCTGGAACTAAAAGAATTGATATTCTTCGAAAACGGAAATTCTTCATTATGATCAGATAGCACCTGAAACAGCTTCCGCAAGGATTGATTGACTTTCAACGACTGCTGTTGCTTATCTAAATGAAAGTTCTTTTCATTAAATGCAGAATTACCAATCTTATCAATCAACTCTCTATTTAAAGCAATCTCGTCATAAATCAAGCTTACATTCTTCTCATTGCTCTTCTTGATTTTACGTAGTAATTCTATTAAACTAGCGGTGAATTGAACATGAAAAATCTCAAGTTTATCTATATCAAGATCTTCGTTGTTCTCAAACATCTGATGAATTACCTGACTCCGCAAAAATATTTTATAAAGTGTCTCTTCTTCAAAAAACGCAGATAGTAGCTGTAAGCGACTAATCTCTGTGCGGGAAGCTTTTAAAATATTTGCATGGCGTTCATCCATCTAAGCAGTTAATTTACCCTTGTAACGTTTTTCTTAAGTTCAGTTTCTAAGGTTTTTAGCTCTCCATCTAAAACCCTTCTACTTTGTGCGCCGGCCTCATGGATTTGCTTCACTTCATTAAGCGTCTCAATCAAAGATTGAGTTGTCAATTTTAAAGTATCGATAGAAACAACAGTCTTTTCGTTCTCTCTAGCAACATCTATGCTATTTTGTTTTAGCATATCTGCGTTTTTTTGAAGGATTGTATTGGTTGTATCCGAGATTTTCTTCTGCATTTCCACATTCGCCTTCTGTCTCTGAAGGGCGACTGCAAGGGTAAGCTGATTTTTCCAGACCGGAATAGTAGTAGAGACTATTGACTGTGCTTTCTCCGCAATGGAAGTGTTGTTATTTTGTACTACCCGAATCTGAGCAAGTGACTGAATCATAATGAAACGGACGATTTTCATATCCGCTAGCCTCTTATCCAGGCGGCTTAAGAAATCTCTTAAATCTGCAATTTCATAGTCTTGATAGTCAGCCGGGCGGCCTTCCATTTCCGCAAGTTTTAAACTGAGTTCATTGTATTTAAGTTGGCCCGAAATAATCAACTCTTCCATTTGATGGATATAGCCGACGTTACTATCAAACATCGTTTGCAACGAACTGTTATCTTTTATAGAGTTTAGTCTGCCTGCTTTTACTTTATTGGTGATCTTATCAACATTATTAATTACTACATCATACTTTTGAAATAGCTTTTTCACGTCAACAAAAAGATTTTTAAGGAAGGGTATTTTAGACAGGAAACCTTTAATTCCGGTTTGTTCTAATTCACCAACATCGATATAATTCAGTTCTGTAAGCAGTTCATTGATCAGTCCGCCTACTTCGCCACTATTGTAAGTTCGCACTGACGAAAGAAAATCATTACTGTATTTTTCCATCGAATTCTGTGCGTCAGAACCATAGTTCAGAATCGAATTCACATCAGATGGTTCCAGCGATTTACCAATTTCTTTATATTTAGCTTCCTCCTCAGGAGTTACCACTGCAAGGTTAACGTTGCCATCCTTATCAAGCTTTGCTGGACTGATGGTTTGAATTTCATTAGCGTTCGTTTCCATAATCTGAGTAATTATCAGTACTAACCTTTACAGATAGCTTTGTGTTACCGTTTTCACTGTTTCTTCCAGTTTTTTATCCTTAGTTGGTTCACCGATAGCATTGAATTTCCATTCGCCATTCTTCTTGTAAAAAACACCCAATACCATTGAAACGTGACCGGCAAATCCAGCACCGTTAGCGATATCATATTTGGCAAACACTTCATTGACTTGTTTCGGTGTGCCCTCATAGATTCTTATAGATGCAAATGGAATGGTACCGAAGTCATGGCCCCTGAAACTGTTCAAAACAAAGGCAACATAATTCACAGAACTATTCAACCTGGAGAAATCAAGAGTGATCACTTCATTATCCAATCCGTCATCGCCGCCCATATCACCAGTTAAATCATCACCGCTGTGTCTTACTGCACCGTCCTTCGAACCTAGATTTCCAAAATATACTACTTCAGATAGGTTCTTTGCTTCACCGTAAAGTGCACAACTGGCATCCAGATCAACTGCCTCTTTCGTTGTACCAAAACCAAACATCCCCTTCTTCTCAATAGCACCCCAGTTGATGCCTACGCAAATATTTTGAAGCTTGCTGCCGTTAGCTTTTTCTAAACTAATGCGCTGCCCTTTTTGAAGATTAATAGCCATGATATTATTGATATTTATTTAAATAGTCTTGTAAACCGCCTTTCATGCCCATTCCTACAGCTTCAAACTTCCATTTTCCTTCACGCTTGTATATGCGACCAAATTCGACTGCAGTTTCAATGGAAAAATCTTCTTCTAATTCATACTTAAGAAGCACTTCGTTGGTTACTGCATCAAAAATTCTAACAAATGAGTTTCGTACTTGCCCAAAATTTTGTCTTCTGCTGTCAGCGTCATGTATGGTGACCACAACACAGATCTCTGATACTCTGCTATCTGCTTTGGTAAGATCCACTTTGATTTGCTCATCATCACCATCGCCATCACCCGTGAGATTATCACCTGTATGCTCAACAGCCTCATCAGGAGACTTTAAGTTGTTATAAAAGACTAGATGTTCATCCGAAACCAACTTCTTGTTTTGATCCAACATAAAGATCGAAGCATCCAAATCAAAAGCACTTCCTGTAGTCGAGCTGTTTGTATCCCACCCAAGTCCTATTGTAAATTTAGGAGCGTCGATGTTTTCTCTTTGCCCTTTTTGTAAATTAATGGCCATATTATATTAGGTTATATTTTTTATTAACAATGTAGTTTTTTAAAAAGTTAAAATTCTCCGAATAACTCTCGATGGTATGATAACTGTTTCCTAACGATAAATTGTATAGACTTTGAATAAAACTGTCAGTCTGATGCTCTAAAAAGGACTGAAAGCTATTGAAATCGCAATTTAAGATATATTTAACAATCCTGGTATTAAAACAAAAATTACCGCTTTTAACCACTATGTCAAGATCCGAGACAGTTTTAATAAGATGGTAATTCAAATAGTTCTCAATATTCGGGTGTATATCAGCGTTTACTAATTCTGCGAAATAAAGCATGAAAATGCTATTGTTCAGCTTATAGTCTTTAACCATCTTAAGGATCATTTTCTCGTGACTGCCAGTAATTCTAATGTCATCAAGAAAAAAGAGCACCTTGTCCTTTAAAAAGTCTTTATCAATATGGAAGGAATCATTGCCAATCAATTTTAATCTGTCTTCCGCATTTAATTCCCCGTAGTCTTCTTTGTAAGTAATCGTCCTATGAATTTTAGCTTCCTGTACCACAGGCTTATTGTTTTCTGCCAGCCAATGGTTGAGCTGGTAAACAAAGTAATTCTTCATGGCAAAGGTTGCAGTAGGTATAAAGCAGTATGGACTGGAGATGACTACAATCTGGTCGTTTATAGCACTGTCTTCCAAGACGTCCTTAATAAAGCCATCTGCTAAAGATTTGCCAAATTCCTTTGCTATCAGGTCATCTCCAAACTTAAATCGGCTATAGTGATTCGGGTTAAATCCGAAGTTAACACCGTTATGAATTTTATGGAGGGAGTACGTATAGGGAATCATGAGAGTAGGTGTTTTATATTTAAGTGATTGGAGTTGATTAAAAGTGACTTTATCCCAAACGAAGTAGCACCACGGTAATCTGCCGCTGGATTGTCACCAATGTGGATTATTTCGTGAGGCCCGATTGATAGGTGCTTCTTCTGATCGATGGTATCTATCATTAACTGGAAAAACTTAGGATTAGGCTTTGACATCCTAACCTCATCAGAATAAAGCTGAAAATCCAATGCCTGGTCGAGTCCTAAATGATGTAAAATCTTTCTCAATGTTATTCCTTTAATGAACCCAGTGTTACTTAAAAGGCTGGTGGTACTATGCCCTTACTCTTTTAACTGATGCAATACACCAAGGCTTTCCGGACAGTACATAACGGGCATGTTTTCCAACAAAAGGGTTTCCATGTTGCTATACAACTCACTAACGTTGATATCAGAGAAATCGGTGCTATAATTATTAATAGTGCTTATGACTATCAAATACATTTCTTCAGCATCAATGTTTAAACCTGATTTCTCATTGATACTATTGACCATCAAATCCACATTTCTAAAAACGGCAGCAACTTCTTGTAAGGACTTACCTAACTTATTATAGTGAGCATGGAAATACTTAGCACGTTCAATCTTAAACGCAGGATTTGACTTTATTAACGTTAGCCAAAGATCAAATGAATAGTGTTTAAAGAATGGCATGAGCAGGCTTCTTTCCAATTAGTTGCTTTTTTTGGCTTAATGTTACAAAGTTATAGGCTCGATGCGAAATATAAGATCAGCTCACGTCAATTAATCGTTAAGAAATGGATCTAAAATGGGGAAGCAGCTATATCTTAATAGCTTGGTACCCAACTTTATCCAATTGCATAATCACCTCTTTAGGATTTAATGCGGCATCAGTTTCTATGCTTAAGACTTTATCAGGATGAGTGGTATCCACCTCCCACTTGGCAACATTGTTCAGCTCATTTAAAATAGGAGTTACTTTGTCGATGCAAGCCTGGCATTTGATATCTGTTTTAAATTTTAATGTATGCATATCTGGAAATCTAATTATTAAATAATTTTTAATTGCTGTAGGCCTTAAAACCTTCTTTAACTAAAATACTAAACTAGTGAACACAAATCAATGTTCTACAGTTCAAACCATATATTTGCAAACAATGACAAATAAAAAATATTTCCTTCTGATCCTGATCCTGGGGTCGTTAACTGCCCTTGCTCCCTTCTCTATTGACATGTACCTCCCGGGCTTTCCAGCTATTGCAAAAGATTTGAATACAACAGTATCAAAAGTAGCCCTTTCACTCTCCAGCTTTTTCATAGGTATCTCTGCGGGACAACTACTTTACGGACCTTTGCTGGACAGATTCGGACGAAAAAAACCGCTTTACTTTGGATTAGTGTTGTATATTATTGCCTCAGCGGGCTGCGCATTAGCCACCAGCATTGACGCATTGATTGCGCTTCGCTTTATCCAGGCCTTGGGTAGCTGTGCTGCTACCGTAGCTGCGGTAGCAATGGTAAGAGACTTATTTCCAATTAAAGACAGTGCAAAAGTTTTTGCAATGCTTATGCTCGTTCTTGGTGTTTCACCAATGATAGCACCTACTCTCGGCGGTTACGTAACTGCACATCTGGGTTGGCATACTATTTTTATAATCTTGGGAGGAATTGGCGCATTTAATTTGATCGCTTCGTTCTTATGGCTACCTGAAGCTTACAAACCAGATACAACAATGTCTCTGAAACCTAAGCCAATCATCAGTAACTTCATCCACGTTATGCGTGAGCCACAGTTTTACACATATGCGCTCACAGGAGCGCTGGCATTCGCTGGTCTCTTTGTATACATATCGGGATCTCCGCTTCTTTTCATGGATATTTTCAGGGTCAAGGAGGAAACTTACGGATGGATTTTCGCACTTCTTTCTGTAGGATTTATCGGCTCTAGCCAAGTGAATACTCTGCTGTTGAGAAATTATAAAAGTGAGCAGATCATATTTTTCGCTATGCTTGCCCAGGTAATCACGATTCTGTTCTTTTTGATAGGCGGAATTAACGGATGGTTCGGCTTATATACAACCATCTTTTTACTATTCGTATTCCTTTGCTGTCTTGGTTTTGTAAGTCCAAATGCCTCGGCTCTGACCTTAGCTCCATTTACGAAAAATGCGGGAAGTGCAGCAGCGTTGATGGGAGCGATACAAATGGGTTTAGGGGCCCTGGCTTCTGTTGGGATCGGGCTTTTAGACGCCCACTCCGTTGTCCCAATGCTGGCTATCATGGCAGCCTGCTCGACATTAGCCTTTCTTGTCCTTTTAATCGGAAGAAAGTCTATTCTCACAAAACATTAAATAACTGATTCCTGCGTAAGAGCAGGAATCAGTTTAAGATTATCTTAGCCGCTCTCTCCTCAAACTGAGAACAGGATATTTGACTTTTAATAGTTCGAAAGAGCCGAACATTAAAACACCATAAGCTAATGTTCCATATAAAAAACGCAGTTCAAAGGGAATGGCCGCAGCCAATACAGCCCAGAACCCAGCTAGTGTTTGTGGATAATTAGACCCATACCAAACCCCCAGGTCAGTGACGATCCAATGGATCAATACAACGACCAACGATCCAAGTACAACGTTTAGGATGTTTATTTTAGTTACAATCAGCCTGGTGACCAAAACCATCAGTGCAAATGCGATATAGGTCCAATACCATCCGTCATATAAAAAACCGTTACTATATTCCTTATATATTGTTGTCGCCAGAATGACATCTGTTAATAATAAGGTAAGCAGAGGGATCGCAAACGACTGTGCTGGATTTCTAAAATAAGATCCGCTAAATAGCGTAATAGCACCAACTGCAGAGAAGTTAGCAATCTGACTAAAATTGTCAGAGAAAGGCGCTACAGTCCTTAGTATCGTGACAAGTGCTACAATCAATAATAAAATAAGGGTACGCGGATTAAATTTAGCTTCAGACATTATTTATAATTAAAAATACAAAGTTATGATATTTCCGGCTATGATAAAACAGCCGTTATTTTATAAGACTGATATCAGCAATTCCGGTAATCTCTGTTGAGAGCTCCCCTAGAATGGTAAGGTCTGCCATGATTCCAGTTTGAACTTTTATAAAGTCAATACCTTTTAGAACAACCTTTTTGCCGTCTTTATCTATTGCATTCGCAATGTCAACATTATCTCCACCTGGCGTATTATCGGCATAGCCAAACGCAAAAGATGCAGAAACCGTTCCTTTGATGCCAGTAGAGGGTAACAATGTGCCCGTCCTGGTAAATTCGTTAGCGGCAATCCATAAAGGATAGTGATTCTTCTTATGAAAACTTTGTTTTACAAGCCCTGTATTTCCCTTATTGTCTTTCCAGGAAACGCTTAATGTAGGTGGTGTTGGAAGCGTATATGTGACCGAGTAAGCGCGAACATACCCATCCTTACCGAATTCGCTACCAGCAAGTTCGTACCAGGTGTCGTCAGGTTTACCATTGCCATTCTCATCCTGCATCACCCACACCACGCCCGGCTCAGATAAACTGCGGATAGCGTTACCATAAACAATGATGTCTTCTTTATCAGGCTGATTAATAACCGTATGGTCAAAACCATACACTACATAGCCCCCGAAAGCGCCCAGGGATACGCCAGGAGTTCCCTGCTTACCTACAATTGATCTACCACTTTCTTGGTTGCCCCAGCTGTCTTCGTTCATAAATTGACCCGCTGCCGGCGCGTATTCAAAGAAACTTGTGACATATCTATTGCTCCCAGCACTAACGGGAACCTCTGGAACCGCAACAGTCAACACGTATTTAAACGTGTAGCTACCAGCGTTATTCTTTGCTATATAATCGATGTTATAAATTCCGGACTTTGTCGGGATGAACTCCAAAACAGCGGTATTACTTTTAACCTCGGTGTTTACTAACCATTCTTGACTAATTTGATTACCAAGTATATTATTCGCTTTTAGTGTAATGGCTTCATTTACTTTCCCATTTAAGGATGCGCTTTCATTCGCCATTTTTATAGATGGCGCTAACTGGGTTTCTTCGCTATCCTTTTTACACGCAGAAAAACAAGTTAAACCGATTAACGCAATAAGGAACTGACTTCTAATACTCATTTCTAATTTTATTTATAGCTATAATTGAATACAACGGTTTGCGGGATTGCTCCGGTAAAAAACTCGAACTTCTTCTTCCCTGTGGAAGAGAATGCAACGATTTTTCCGGCTGTACCATAGTTGTTTGCATCTGCCACATACACATCTTCGTTGAAAGGATTTATAGTTACCGCATATAATGAAACTATCTCTGTCTCTGCGATGAAATTGGTACCTATTGCACCAGTGCTTGTGTTCAGTATTTTTAAAGCATTAGGAGCAGGATAATTACCGTTAACAATCACCAACCCGTTGCTACCATGGATCGCGATACCACCCAGACTATAGTTATAAGTCTGTGTTTTAGTATCTGTCATCGCATTTAATCGCTCCAACGATGGTGCTATAAATGGAGAAGTATAAGTGCCATTTGTAATCGCATAAATTTCCCCTAAATCTGTTGCAGCCAGTTTGGTCGGATTTACATTCACAGTAATATCTTTTAGCTTAGTGAAGGATGTTAGATCAACAACAGAAATGGACGCCGTGTTTGTACTTGGAAAATCTGATCGTAAAGAGTTAGCAACATATAACTTACTGTTTACAACGGTTACACCATCCAAGGCACCGCCTACTGCTACTCTTGACTCAATGCTCAACGAAGTAGTATCAATTTTTGAAATATATCCATCGTAACTTGAAACATAAGCCTTCCCGTTATAAAAGCCGATATGCCTTGGAGAATAACCCTTGCTAGCGTCGTAAAATGCAATCCGTTTAAGCGATTTTCCAGTGGCAATATCTATAACTTCTACATATGAATCCTTAGCTGCTACTGTTGATCCAGTAACTACACAGTACATTTTGCTTCCGTATTGTTTTAAATCATTAGCGTTCGTGCCGAGTGCGATGCCATTTTGTTTCTTGAAATAATCTTGTGTCGTTGTCGAACTCGCAATATCATAATAGGTGATAGTGCTATTATTTGTTGCACCAAAAGCGCCTTCACATAACGCATATACGCCCACTGTTTCTTTTGGAAGTCTCTCCTTAATTATACCCCTATCTTTGGTACAGGCGCTTACCAGGGTTGCTCCGACCAAAAGGGCCAGACCTGTTTTACTAAAGTTTGTAATTGTTCTTTTCATCGTGTTTAATTTATTTTCTATTTATATACAAATGCAAATTGTGCGGGAATATCCCCAGTCTCAACCGACCATTTCTTCTTTCCCGTAGAATCAAAACAGTAGAGCAGACCAGGGGTGACGTGATCCGTCGCGTCCGTTACGAACACGTCTTTACTAGTAGGATGAATAGCAAGGCCATATGGAATTTTAATTAGCCTATCTGTGCCATCGGTGATGAACTTCCTGTTCAGCAGAACATCATCTTTAACATCAATCATATCATAGGAGATCGTATTTTTCCCAGTTAAAACATTGAACGTTGAACTGTAGATATAGGCCAGGTCATCATCGATAACTATATTGCTAGCAGCTACATCAAAAACTTTCTTTACCTTATCTGTTTGTGTGCTGATAACGTACAGCTTTGAGGGCTCATTTAGGTAGTCTCCCCTGGAGGTAACATATAGGTCACCATACCGGTCAGCCTTAAGTCGGTGTAAATTGATGCCAACAGGGATGCGTTTTGTTTCCGCAAAACTTCCAACATTCACCACAGAGACCGTGTTTTCGTAATTACCAGGTGTGTATCCTCCAGAATTCGCAATGTATAGGTTATCACCTACAACCGCCATCTCTTCCGGCTCTCTTCCAACTTTCACCCGCCTTGTCTCTTTCAGTATGGTAGTATCTATTTCTGCAACGATGCCGTTTGCTGATGTCGGATCTCCAATTTGTCCTAAGTAAGCGCTCACGTAGGCTTTACCCCTGCTAAAAGTAATGTATCTGCAATTGATAATGTCAATTTGCTGGATGCGTTTACCTGTCTTCGCATTCAGAACTTCAACTTTATTTGATCCATTTACAACTATATATAGTTTTGAGCCGTAAACTCCAATATCGTTCCCTACGTCTCCCAGGCCCTTCGTGACCTCTGGGTTAGCCTGGCTATAGATGTTTCTTCTATAGCTACCTGTGGTAAAGTCAACATAATCCAAGGAGGCCTTATTCATGTACATGTTACCTTCATTAATCAGGTAGAGTCCCCTGACTAACGCCCCGGCTTCTGCAGGAAACAACGTATTGGTTACCTCTTCAGGTACAACTTGCGTATCCTTCCTACAACCTATTATAGCTATAGACAAAACGACAATCAGGAACTTTATATTTATTTTTAAACTCATATTTTATAGGTTAAGCTGAAACGATAGGAACGGCCAGGCATAGGGAAGTTTGCAACTACGTCGTAATACTGATTAAACAAATTATTGACTTCCATACCTAACCTCATCTCATTCAGTGGTAGCTTAAGTAAGTACTGAATCACAAGGTCATGTGTATACCAGGGTTCTACATAGTTTACAAGGAGGTTAGCTTTCTGGTTATAGCGTTCGCCAGTATAAATAAAATTATAATTCAGTGATAACATCCGGTAGCTTGCTCCAGCTACAAAAGATCCGCTGTGCTTAGGTGTGTAAGGAAGCTGTCTTTCGTAACTTACCGCCCCTTGGTTCAATGGAGTAATATCCAATGCATCCTGATAAGTGTAAGTCACACCTGCATTTAATTTCCAAATATTTAGTTTCCATGAACTCTGCAAGTTGAAATCAAAACCTTTTATAGTCACATTCCCAATATTTTCCATACTCCATCGCTGGGCATTATTACCTGGCACAGCAACTATCTTATCTTTGACCTGATTATAATAGGCATCCGCCTGAAATGAAATCTGTTGTAATGTCGCTTCCTCGAAACTTTTAAGTAATGTGAAACCAACATCATACTGCCTCGCATACTCTGGCTTAAGATAGGTTCTCCCAAAATCAGTATAATACAGATCATTAAATGTTGGCATTCGATAAATACTTTTATAGAACGATCTCAACCTAAATTCTTTACCCTTAAACGGCTGCCACGACAATAGTAATGTAGGGCTAAGCTTCTGTTTGTTTCCAGCGGGAGTACCATCTTCAACCTTGTCGTGAATAAATGTTCCAAGTAAATTACCTTGAATGTCAAGCTTATTCAAATTTAGATGCAAGGCCAGCGCAGTTAAAACCGTATTCCGACTTGGATAGGAGAACCTATAAAGGTTGGCATCTAGCGTATTAAATTGAAGATCTGTCGAGAATACAAGCTCCAAAACTTTGTTGAAGCGATACTGATTCGCCAGAGACAGGTACATTTCCTGATGATCAAATTTATTGTCAAGCACACCATTTAAGGAAATGTTTTCAGGATCAACATATCTATTATAATCATAACCAACCTTGCCGGCAGCCAGCAACGTATACTTTGCGCCAAAAGCTTTCTGGTAGGAGGTCTGTAAAAACGCGTTTTTATTCCAGCTTCGCTGCGAATAATTGAATTTATTACTGACAATAGCACCCGGGAGACCCATTTTATCAGTATACAGATATAACCGCGCCTTGAAATTGCTACTATCCTCCATTAACCAATGAACAGCATATTCTAAACGCATTCGTTCTACATCACTATTATTCCTTATCGCAGTCGTATCAAATACACCGTTAGTATACCTGAATTCATATTTGCCACTAGCCTTGGTGTATTCTGCATTCAAGCTACCACTGACGTTATCACTAAATTTATTTTGAACCAACACGGAGGGATTTACAAGACCAAAAGAGCCTGTTTTTATCTTGGCGTCAAGATGATATCGTTTACCTCCTTCAAATCGCGGGGTTCTTGTATTTAGATATAAAGAACTGCCTGCTGCAAAACCTTTAGCCGATTGGAAGATTGTACTTTTCTGACCGTTATATAATTCTATCTCTTCAAGGTTGTCCAACGAATATTTACCTAGATCAACTTGTCCGTTTTGCACATTACCTAGCTGTATCCCGTCATAAAAAACACCCGTATACTGAGTTCCAAGGCTACGAACGTTTATCGTCTTCAGTCCTCCTATTCCTCCGTAATCTTTAATCTGTACACCGGAAAATAGGCGAAGTGCATCCGCTACATTTAGGCTGTTCAGTCTTTGAAGTTCATCACCTGACAAAAGTTGCAGCGGCGTTGAAGAAGTTTGTCTCCTGCTTATAGATCGAATTTTTACTTCTTTTAGAGCAACACTGTCCTGAGCCATTAAAACAAAAGGCATACAGCAGCAAAATGCCACTGCTAAAGCAGTAGAGAAGATAAAAGCATACAATCGCCCAAAGGCGTTTTTGTTTCTTATCATTTTTGTTGCGAGTGTTTAAACCCACAGCAAACAGTTAGATCCAGGAAATGAAATACATAAATAAAGCACTCACTCCAAGCTTCAATCCCCGAAAGCTATGAAATATTTAGCGCTTGGCAGGTCTTCTGACTTACTTCCGGACATCCTACCTTCCCATCTTTACAGACAGTGGCAACGATTTGAACACCGTTATGAAGCTTACAGCTGCGGGACAGTTACGGAATTACACCGTATTCCCTTTTAATCCCTGTCGGCAAACAGGGAACCAAAAGCAGCGCGAAGTTAGTTAATAATAGAGGATTGCACAAACTTCATTATCTTTAGGTAACTAAGTAAGCAATGAAGTACATTTCTTTTCTTTTCATACTCTTAATCACGGGGAATGCTATGGCCCAGGAAAACGGCTCAAATCTAATCGAGGAAATACTTAAAAAGCATCCGGATCAATTTTCTAAATTTCTCAGCCAACCAAATAAAAATCAGATACAGATTCTATACACACAAGTAAATAGGGATAAAACCAACAAACCATCCTTTAAGACGTACAGCTATAATCTGGATGATCAACGCTATTTTTATCCGGCAAGTACGGTAAAACTCGCTGCGGTTATATTTGCTTTAGAGAAAGTAAATGAATTGAAAGTAAAGCATTTGACACCTAAGTCAGTCATGATCACCGACAGTTCCTATCAAGGTCAATCCAAAGTATTAAAAGATTCTTCTGCTGAAAGCGGCTTACCATCAATCGAACACTATATCAAAAAGATCTTACTCACTAGCGATAATGATGCATTCAATCGTCTTTTTGAATTTATTGGCCGGGAAGAGATCAACAGGAAATTAAAGAAGTATGGCTTTATTAATAGTAGAATACTGAATCGTTTGGCGATCGGCGATGCGAATGAACGGTCTAAGCATACCAATCCAATTTATTTTTACGCCGGTAAGAAACTTATTTACAGCAAACCAGCACAATATGATTCAAACGAGTACCCCTTGACTTTAACCAATACAGTGATGGGTACAGGCTATATTGACAGCGCAGAACAACTGGTTAACAGGCCATTCACTCTATTTAATAAAAATGCTTTCAGTATCGCTGATCAACAAGAGATGCTAAAGAGATTAATGTTTCCTGAAGCATTTCCCCTTGAAGAACGATTCAATCTCAATGCGGAAGACTATACATTGATCTATACCTACATGAGCATGTTCCCAACAGAAAGTGCCTACCCAAAGTATAAAGCGGAAGAATATTGGCCAACTTACGCTAAAATGTTGTATTACGGTCGTGAAAAAGAAGCAATAATACATCCTGACATTAGGATATTTAACAAATATGGCGACTCCTATGGTTTCATTATTGACAACTCATACTTTGTTGATTTCAAGAACAAGATGGAGTACTTCCTGACCGCAGTGGTTCATTCGAATGAAGACGGCATATATAATGATGGAAAGTATGAATACGAAACCATTTGCTTTCCTTTTCTTAAAAACCTTGGTCAGGCAATTTATCATTTTGAATTGGAAAGGCACCGCCCTTTTATGCCGGATCTGACTAAGTTTCAATTTAAATATTAGTCTAAAATTTAAGTGATTTAAATGCCTTTATTTGTAATTGAGTTTTAACATAAATTAACACAAACAATTTTACGTTTTTTTTGATCTTTATACCCATGTTTAAAGAAATTCGCAATAGATATATCCGTTACCCTGTCATCTTTTTATACTCCATCATAATTTTCTTTTGCGCTCTACAAATCAACTTCTTATGGTTATTTGGCTACTCACCGTCAATTAAAGATATCAAAGTTCCAACCCAGCGAGTAGGTTCTGAACTATACACCTCTGATGGAAAATTAATTGGTCGCTACTACAAAGAGAACCGTACTCCGGTAAGCTTTGACGAAATTGCTCCGAGCGTTATTAATGCATTAGTCGCTACTGAGGATGTTCGTTTTTACAAGCATATGGGAATCGATTTTCGGTCGCTATTGTCCAGCGGAATCTCGACAGCTACAGGTGATAAACGTGGTGCAAGCACAATCACTCAGCAACTCGCTAAAAACCTTTACCGTACCAGATACAACAAGTCACAAGGACTCTTAAGTAGAATTCCACTCGTGCGAACTATCATTCCTAAACTCAAGGAGTGGTCCACCGCGGTCAAGTTAGAGTCCAATTATTCAAAGAACGAGATTATTACCATGTACCTGAACACTGTTTCCTTCGGAAACAATGCCTATGGTATCAAAACCGCTTCAAGAATTTACTTTGATAAAGAACCCGATACGTTAAACATCCCGGAGTCAGCGCTATTAGTGGGAATGCTTAAAGGCACCTCACTATACAATCCGATAAAGAATCCCGAAAAAGCGCTGGAAAGAAGGAACGTTGCACTTTCTCAAATGAATAAATACAATTACATCAATGCCTCGCAGCTAGATAGCTTTAAATTACAGCCCATCAAACTTATTGAGGGAAGAGTAGACAACGGCAGTGATGGTGACTCGTATCTACGCGCCGCTGTTGATAAATATCTGGAGAAATGGTGTGCTGATAATAACTACGACCTTTATGAAGACGGTTTAAAAATCTATACAACGATAGATTCGAAGTTGCAGAAGTATGCCGAAGAAGCCGTTGCAGAGCAAATGAAGACCATTCAAAGGAGGTTCTATAGCGTTTGGGGAAATGAAGATCCCTGGGAAGACTCTGAGAAGAAGAAGGTGGATTATCCAAACCGGGCAATGAAAAATCTTCCAATATATTCCATGCTGGAAAAGAAATTTAAGGATAGCCCTGATTCAGTCGAATCTTATTTTAACCGCAAAAAGAAAATGAAGATATTCACCTGGAAAGGTGACCGTGACACCTTGTTCTCTACAATGGACTCCATACGGTATTACGGAAAGATCATGAATACTGGGATGATGACGCTGGACCCTTTCAATGGCAAGATCAAAGTATGGGTGGGTGGTATAGACCATAAATTCTTCAAGTATGATCATGTTAATCAGTCTAAGCGTCAGGCCGGCTCTACATTCAAGCCATTCGCGTATTTAGCTGCTTTAGAAAAGGGCATGAGCCCCTGCACAACTTTTACAGATAGACCAGTACGCATCCCCTATCAGGAAAATGGCAAGACTGAGTATTGGGAGCCAAGGAATGCCGACTGGAGTAACAGCTATAGAGAGATGTCTTTACGATGGGCAATGGCGAAGTCCGTAAATACGATAACCGCCCAGGTAACTCAGGCTGTCGGTGCAGAAAATGTGGTAAAATGGGCACATGAATGTGGCATTGACAGTCATCTGGCTACTGTCCCTTCGGTAAGCCTGGGTCCTAATGACGTTTCTGTTTTCGAAATGGTTAAAGCTTATGGTACCTTCTTAAATGATGGCATCAAGACTGATCCGATACTCGTAGAGAAGATAACCGACCTGGACGACAATATTCTGGAAGAATTCAAGGCCAAGACCAAGCGTGTATTATCTGAGGAGATATCCTGGTTAATGTTATATATGTTCCGGGGCGGTATGGAAGAACCAGGTGGAACCTCCCAGGCTTTGTGGGAATGGGATCTTTGGAAAAAGAACAATCAGATAGGCGGCAAAACCGGAACCTCCTCTGATTACGTAGATGCCTGGTACATGGGTATTACCAAGGATTTGGTAACAGGTGTCTGGGTTGGCTGCGATGAAAGGACTGCACACTTCAAAAATGGTGAAACAGGCGAAGGATCAAGAACTGCATTGCCAATCTTCGCAAAGTTTATGGAGAAGGTTTATAAAGACCCCTCCACTGGCTACACAATGGGGCCCTTTCCAAAAGCAAAAGTGAAAATATCTGTAGATATCGATTGTCCGACTCCTCGATACGAAGTAGATACCACTTCTTCTGATAGCCTTGCAATAGACTCAACAGAATTCGACGTGCCGACATTAGATGAGCAACAACAAGGCACAAATGAAGAGGTCCAGCCACAACGAACTGAAGACAATAAGCCTCAGGAAGCTGCAAAACAACCGACTAAACAGCCTGCTACTGAAGCTCCTCTAACTAAGAAGGAAGAAAGACAGCTTAAGAGGAAGCAACGCCAGGAAGAGAAAGAGAAGAACAAAAATGATCAGTAGATCAACTACAACCTAAACTAATTACTTATGATAATGAACGCTAACTTAATTAGAAGAATTATTCCTATACTGATCATCACACTGTTCTCTGTCATTTCAGTCAAAGCGCAGTATTTTGGCCAAAACAAAGTAAGGTATAAAAATGAGAAGTTTAAAGTATTGCAGACCCCACACTTCGAAATTTACTACTACTTGAAGAATGAAAAGCTTATTAAAAAGCTAGCTGAAGATGCCGAAACCTGGTATAAGATGCACCAAGAGGTATTCAGAGATACTTTTCTCACAAAGAATCCGATCATCCTATATAGCAACCACCCTGATTTCCAGCAAACGACAGCGCTACAAGGGGATATCGGCATTGGTACCGGTGGCGTAACGGAGGCTTTGAAGAACCGGGTGATCATGCCCGTAATGGAGCTCAATAACCAAACGAGACACGTACTTGGTCACGAGTTGGTCCACGCTTTCCAATACCACATTCTCCTAGAGAAGGATTCAATAGGAATTGAAAGCATAGGCCAGATTCCACTTTGGATGGTTGAAGGGATGGCAGAATACTTGTCGGTTGGGAAGACCGATGCGTTTACCTCAATGTGGATGAGGGACGCTTTACTAAACAGGGATATTCCGTCATTGAAGGATTTGACCAATTCGAATAAATATTTTCCATATCGATATGGACAGGCCTTTTGGACCTTCGTAGGATCCGTTTATGGTGATACGACCATTGTTCCATTATTTAAGGCGACCGCAAGGTTTGGTTACGAGAATGGATTGAAGTATACCTTTGGCTACGATGACAATACACTTTCCGGATTATGGAAGAATGCCATTGAGTCGCATTACCGTCCAATGCTAAAAGCAGACAGTTCACAGATTAAAATAAGCGGCACTAAGATTATTGACAATAAAAATGCGGGTAATATGAACGTGGCACCGGCGATTAGCCCTGATGGTAAATACCTTGCGTTCCTTTCTGAAAAAGATCTGTTTGGTATTGACCTTTTCCTTGCTGATGCCAAAACCGGAAAGATTCTTAGGAAACTCAGCAGTCAGATATCTAATTCCCATATTGACGATTTTAACTTCCTCGAGTCGGCTGGCACGTGGTCACCAGACAGTAAGCGATTTGCATTCAGTATTTTTAGTAAAGGAAGAAATGAGCTGATGATTATTGATGTCGCCAGCGGTAGACAGGTCCTAAGTACAAACATGGACAAGGTGGAACAGTTCGGCAATTTAACCTGGTCGCCAAATGGTGATGACATTGCCTTTTCAGGAATGGTAGAGGGCCAGAGCGACATTTTCTCCTATAGTCTTAAAACCAAGCAGGTGACACAAGTTACGAATGATGAATTTTCCGACTATGCACCTAATTATTCAAGAGATGGCAAAATGATCGCTTTTTCATCTGACAGGGCATCGAGAAGACTAAATGGAACCAATGCTGTTCACCCAATAAATCTTACCATATATGACATTGCTACCAAGGCACTAAATGATGTCCCTGTCTTCCCAGGGGCGAATAATTTAAATGCCCAGTTTTCCGGAGACAGCAAATCTCTCTTCTTCCTATCCAACAGGGATGGTTTTAGAAATTTGTATCAGTATGGATTGGCAGATAAGTCAGTTAAACAATTGACCGACTATTTTACTGGTATTAGTGGTATCACTGAGTTCTCCCCTGCTTTAACCGTATCCAACAATGACGATATCATTTACAGTTATTATCGTTCACAAAGATATACACTGTATAATTCTCCTGTAAGCAACTTCAGATCGAAAGCTGTTGATGCCAATGCAGTTAACTTTGATGCGGCAATCCTACCTCCTAAAGAGACTACAGGGGTTGATGTTGTAAATTCCAATCTAGGTAATTTCGAACGCTTTGAAAAGACTAGTGCTGATTCGATGAGGCTGGTTCCTTACAAACCAAAGTTTAGATTGGATTACCTTGCGAACAGCGGCGTGGGTGTTTCTACGAGTCGTTTTGGAACGGGCGTACAAGGCGGTATATTAGGTATGTTCAGCGATATTCTAGGCAGAAATCAAATCGTTGCCAACTTATCAGTGAACGGGGAGATTTACGACTTTGGCGGATTAGTAGGATATATTAATCAACAAAAACGGATAAACTGGGGAGTAGCATTTTCACATATCCCCTATTTAACTGGTTTTAGAGAGGTTGTTCAGGATCAGTTGGAATACAATGACGGTAACAAGGCTGACGTGATTGTTGACCGAACGAACATAGTAAGAACCTTTGAGGATCAGGTACAAGTATTCGGTTCCTATCCTTTTAATAAGATTCATAGATTCGAGACAGGTGCGGCGGTGTCTCACTATAGCTACAGGGTTGACAGGATCAGCAATTACTACGACTACAATGGTTTTTATCTGACCTCCGAGAAAACGAAGATCAAAACTAGTGATGCTACTAGTGAATTTGGGATCCCTTTAGATCCGTTTGGCATCTTCCAACTGAATGCATCCTTCGTCGGTGACAATTCTATTAACGGCTTAACTGCTCCACTGGATGGCTTTAGGTACCGTGTAGGTGTTGAGCAGTACTTTGGGGACTTTAAGTTCTCTGCCGTAACGCTTGACGCGAGAAAATACGTGAGAGCAAAACCTGTAACTTTTGCAGCCAGAACTTACAATTACTTAAGAATTGGAAAAGATGGAGAGAACCTCTATCCCCTCTTCGTTGGTTATCCATACTTCATAAGAGGTTATGAAGCTAATTCATTATATAACAGCAGTGGCACAGGCAATGGTGGCATTGACATCAATCAGTTATCAGGTAGTAAAATGGCTGTATTTAACTTTGAAGTACGCTTACCATTCACTGGTCCTAAAAAGTTGGCAGCAATTCCTTCCCGTTTCTTATTGAGTGACCTAAACCTTTTCTTTGATGCCGGATTAGCATGGCGCGATGGCTCTAAAGTATCGTTTAAGGGAAGTCCTACTTACGTAACTGAAGAAGTTAAAGATGCAAACGGACAGCCGGTCCTGGACCCTGATGGAAAGGTGATCACTACCCAAACTACTAATGAAAGAGTCCCAGCGCTTAGTGTGGGAATTTCGCTACGGGTAAACGTATTAGGCTATTTCGTGATTGAGCCCTATTATGCGATTCCTTTCCAAAGGAAAGATGTTAAAGCAGGCGTTTTTGGTTTGACTTTCGCACCAGGTTGGTAAGTTAAGACTAAAAGAATTTTATAAGGGATCTCGACACGGGATCCCTTTTTTTATGACATAATGCTAAATGGTAGATTCACCTGGTTAACCATCTTTTTGGAGGACATAATGTGCTCAAAGTCTAAACCAATCGTAAGATCTATCCAATCTGGATTACATGATCTTACCACCCTTTCTTTCTGTGTTCTTGTAAATCTGCTTACTAACTTGAAGCGACTTAATGCTTGTTCTTCAGTTTTAAATTCCTCAAAATAAACTAGTCTTGTTAATTGCTGTCCGCTGTCAAAGAACAAACAAGGCATTTGCTTGTAAAAATCCAATGTCTTAATGAGGTCAGAACTCATCCCTACGTGTAAACTAGTGCGGTTCCTGTCGGTAACAATGTAAACGAATTTCTTCATAACTCTGAGTATTTTGGGATATAAACTAATTAGGTTAGTTACATATTGGATAAACAAATAAATATTACTAACTTTATTGGCACAATAATACTAACTTATTTAGTAAAAACAAACTTATTTTAAACTTTTATTTTATGTCGAATATTTCCTCTAACCTCAAGTACCTAAGAAAGAAAAAAGGCCATACTCAGCAGCAATTCGCTGATGCAATGGAAATTAAAAGATCATTGATCGGTGCTTATGAAGAAGATCGTGCAGAACCAAAATATGATTTACTAAAAAGAATAGCAGAGTTCTTCGACTTAACTATTGATGAGTTTATCAACGAAACCATCAATGACACCTGGAAGCCTAAACTAAAGAGTCAGGGTTCAAATCTTCGAATATTAAGTATCACTGTAGACAAAGATGATAATGAGAACATCGAGATGGTTCCAGTTAAAGCGAGCGCAGGTTACCTCAATGGATTTTCAGATCCACAATTTGTACAAGAGCTTCCTAAATTTCAGCTGCCTCTTCCTTTCCTAAAGAATGGCACTTTCAGGGCGTTTGAAATCATCGGAGATTCAATGCTTCCCATTCAGTCTGGCAGTATCATTCTTGGAGAATACATGGACAACTGGAATGATGTGAAAATTGGTGAGACTTACGTAGTCATCAGTAAAAACGAAGGTGTCGTTTATAAACGTGCCGGAAATCGCTTCAAAGAAAATAAAGACTTAAAGCTAATTTCAGACAATAAAGTTTATGATCCTTATAGCATTGCTTCAGAAGACATTCTTGAGATCTGGAAAGCCAAAGCATATATTTCTTCAACTCTTCCTGACCCAACGCCGGAGCCCACTATAGAAACGCTTACAACTATGATGTCTCAAATGCAAAAATCTATTTCCCAGCTAAACAAGAATTAGTTAATGCATGAATAACGCAGAAAACTATATTCAATCGCGGCTAAATGAAAGAACAATAGACGGCTCTCTGAGAAAACTCATTTCTGTTAGACCGCCCATTGATTTTTGTTCCAATGATTATCTCGGTTTTGCGAGCTCTCACGAATTAAGAAAAGCGGTTGAACTAGAAATGATGAACGCTTCTGCGTTCAATAACGGATCGGGAGGATCGCGCCTCCTTAGTGGAAACACAGCCTACATTGAAGAAACCGAAGCTTTTATCTCAGACTTTCATCATGCAGAGAGTGGCTTGATCTTCAACTCAGGCTATGATGCTAACGTCGGCCTACTTTCCTGCCTTGCTCAAAAAGGCGATACTTTCATTTGCGACGAACTCATTCATGCCAGCCTAATTGACGGTGCCAGACTGACTCATGCAAATCGTTACACCTTTCGTCACAATGATATAGTTCAGCTTGAAGAGAAGCTCAAAGTAGCAAAAGGTATTGTTTATGTGGTAGTAGAGAGCGTATATTCGATGGACGGCGACATGGCTGCACTTCTCCTGATCTCGGAGCTATGTGAAACCTATCATGCTAATCTTATAGTTGATGAAGCCCATGCTACTGGTGTCTTTGGCCAAAACGGAAAGGGATTAGTACAGGCACTTCATCTGGAACAAAAAGTCTTTGCAAGGGTAGTAACCTTCGGTAAAGCCCTAGGCTGTCATGGTGCCATTGTTCTGGGAAGCCATAATTTAAAGCAATACCTCATTAATTTTGCAAGGCCTTTCATATACACAACAGCGGCTCCAATTCATACCCTTTTTTACGTCAAGAGCGCCTATAAAATGCTTATTGCTACAGATTACACTCCTCAAATAAAGCAAAAAATAGCGCATTATGCTGAGCTTCTAATCGCTTACAAAATGGAACATGCAGTAGCAAGTCCCAGTGCAATTCAAACCCTGATCGTCCCCGGCAACGCCAACGCAAAAGATGCCGCTGCTAAACTGCAGACAGCGGGCTTTGATGTCAGGGCTATATTAAGCCCAACCGTTCCTTTGGGAAAAGAACGAATTAGAATTTGTCTGCATCTTTACAATACCGATCAGGAGATCGAAAAACTCGTTCTCCATCTTAAAGAACTGAATTTACAATGAACGATACCTACTTCGTTACGGGAATTGGCACCGGTATAGGCAAAACTATTGTCAGTGCCATAATTACAGAAAAGCTTCATGCAGACTATTGGAAACCTATTCAATCGGGTGACCTGGATAGCAGCGATAGCCTAAAAATTGAGAGTCTTATTAGCAACACCAATTCCGTCATTCATCCGGAGCGCTTTAAACTAACGAAGCCGCTATCACCCCACCTCTCCGCAAAGATTGACGGTATAGAACTCAGTATTCAAAAGTTAAGTATTCCAGAGACCGATAGAAACTTAATTATAGAGGGTGCAGGTGGACTAATGGTACCATTAAATGAAAAGGAGTTGATGATAGACTACATCCAATCTTTAAACATAAAAGTCATTCTTGTCTCTCAGAACTACTTGGGTAGTATAAACCACACCTTACTAAGCATCGAAGCGCTAACAAGTAAAGGAATTGATTTAAGAGGCATTATTTTCAACGGCATTGCGAATGAAGAGAGTCAACGCTATATAGAACATTACAGTAAAGCCAGGATCATCGGCCACATCCCCTTATTCCAGACCTTGGATAAAGAAACTATAAAAGACGCAGGTCAATACCTGGAATTCTAGTTCATAAAAAAAGGGAAGCTTTTGGCCTCCCTTCTTCGAAACATTAGTTATGATGTCTATTTTACTAGATCAATTACAGCTTTAAAAGCATCTGGATGATTCATTGCTAAGTCAGCAAGAACTTTACGGTTCAAACCAATATTTTTAACAGCAAGTTTACCAATTAATTGGGAGTATGAAATACCGTGTAGGCGTGCTCCGGCGTTGATACGCTGAATCCACAATCCACGAAACTCTCTTTTCTTAACTTTACGGTCACGGTATGCATATTGCAAACCTTTTTCAACCGTGTTTTTAGCAATGGTGAATACCTTGCTTCTTGATCCCCAATAGCCTTTAGCTAAATTAAGAACCTTTTTCCTTCTTCTTCTCGAAGCTACTGCGTTTACCGAACGTGGCATGTTTTAATTGTTTTTGATAAAAGGCGTCGCGTTTTTCAGCAAACTTACTACCTGTTACCTGGTTAAAAATTTAATTATTTACCGATTGCAAGCATACGTTTAACGTTGCCCATGTCAGCTGCTGACACCATTGAGGTGTTTCCTAAATTACGCTTACGTTTAGTCGACATCTTTGTTAAAATGTGGCTTTTGAATGCGTTCTTTCTAGCGATTTTACCTGTTCCAGTAAGCGAAAAACGCTTTTTAGCACTGGAATTGGTTTTCATTTTTGGCATAACCTTGTTTATTTATTTAATTTTACTTTATTTTTTAGCAAGTTTTGGTGCAAGCGTTAAAAACATACGCTTACCTTCTAATTTAGGCAACAACTCTACCTTTCCTACATCTTCCAACGCCTGAGCAAACTTCAACAACAAGATTTCACCCTGCTCTTTATATACAATTGCTCTACCTTTGAAGTGAACATAAGCCCTAACTTTCTCGCCACTTTCCAAAAAGCTAACCGCGTGTTTTAGCTTAAATTGAAAATCATGGTCGTTCGTGTTAGGACCGAATCTGATCTCCTTTATTACAGTTTGCTTAGCATTAGATTTGATTTCTTTCTGCTTCTTCTTTTGCTCGTAAACAAACTTACTGTAATCAATTATTCTACATACAGGAGGAACAGCGTTCGGTGAAATCTCAACAAGGTCAAGCTCTAATTCATCAGCAAGGGCCAAAGCTTTTGCCAAAGGATAGATCCCCGGTTCAACATTATCACCAGCTAACCTAACCTCTTGTGCTCTGATAAACTGATTAATATTATGTTCTGCTTCTTTTTTCTTAAAAGGAGGACGTGGTCCCCTATTAAATCCTGGTCTGCCTAATGCCAAATTTATATCCTGTTAAACTGTTACTTCTCTAATTAATAATTCACTAAACTCTTGCAATGTCATCGATCCTAAATCACCCTCACCATGTTTCCTTACTGATAACTGACCTTCAGCCATCTCTTTCTCTCCAATGATCAGCATGTAAGGTATCTTTTTAACCTCTGCGTCTCTGATTTTTCTCCCGATCTTTTCATCTCGAAAGTCAATCAGCCCGCGAATATCGGAATTATTTAATTCATCTGAAACTTTTTTTGCATATTCTTCATACTTTTCCGAGATCGGAAGTATGATAAACTGCTCCGGCGATAGCCATAAAGGAAAATTTCCAGCACAGTGCTCAATCAGTACTGCAATGAATCTTTCCAGTGAACCAAACGGCGCCCTGTGAATCATCACCGGCCGGTGCTTCATATTATCGCTTCCTGTATATTCAAGTTCAAAGCGCTCAGGCAAATTATAATCTACCTGAATAGTTCCAAGCTGCCATTTTCTGCCCAACGCATCCTTAACCATAAAGTCTAGCTTCGGACCATAAAACGCAGCTTCCCCATATTCTACAACCGTCGGCAAACCTTTTTCAGCAGCAGCCTCTATAATTGCCGATTCAGCAAGATGCCAATTCTCGTCGCTACCTATATATTTCGTCTTATTGTCGGGATCTCTTAAAGAAACCTGAGCAGTGTAGTCATTAAATCCTAATGATTTAAATACATACAAAACAAGATCGATAACCTTTTTGAATTCTTCTTTTACCTGGTCTGGTCTGCAGAATAAGTGTGCGTCATCCTGAGTAAAGCCACGAACCCTTGTCAAACCATGAAGCTCTCCACTTTGCTCATAACGGTAAACGGTACCAAACTCTGCGAAGCGCAGGGGTAAGTCTTTATATGACCGTGGTTTAACTTTATAGATCTCACAGTGATGCGGACAATTCATCGGTTTTAAGAAAAACTCCTCCCCTTCCTGAGGTGTCTTTATAGGCTGGAAACTGTCTTTTCCATATTTTTCATAGTGCCCGGATGTAATGTATAAATTCTTGTGCCCTATATGTGGGGTGATTACTTGCTCGTATCCCGCTTTCCCTTGAGCTTTAGTTAGAAATTGTACCAATCGCTCGCGCAATGCAGCTCCTTTCGGCAACCATAAAGGTAAGCCCATTCCAACTTTTTCAGAAAATGCGAAAAGCTCTAATTCTTTTCCAAGCTTTCTGTGATCTCGTTTCTTAGCTTCTTCAATCATATGAAGATACTCAGTCAGCTCGCTGGCTTTAGGGAAAGTAACGCCATAAATCCGGGTAAGTTGCTTTCTGGTCTCATCACCTCTCCAATACGCACCTGCAACATTCATTAGCTTTACCGCCTTGATAAAGCCAGTATTTGGAATGTGCGGTCCTCGACATAAATCGGTAAACTCTCCCTGAGTGTAGAACGTGATCTTTCCATCCTCCAAACCTTCCAAAAGGTCGAGTTTGTATTCATCACCTTTTTCAGTAAAATAAGTCAACGCATCAGCTTTAGATACCGCTTTGCGCTCAAAAACTTCTTTCTTTTTTGCCAGCTCAATAATCTTAGCCTCAATCGCCTTAAATTCATCAGAAGAAAACTCTCTGTCGCCGAAGTCTACATCATAGTAAAACCCAGTTTCAATAGCCGGACCAATACCAAACTTAGTTCCCGGATAAAGCTCTTCTAACGCTTCGGCCATAATGTGGGCAGACGAATGCCAGAAGGTAGACTTACCTGCGGCATCATTCCATGTTAACAACTTAACAGTTGAATCAGATTCAATAGGTCTTGAAGAGTCCCAAATTTCACCGTTAACCTCTGCGGCCAATACATTTCGGGCAAGGCCCTCAGAAATTGATAATGCAATTTGATGGGCAGAAGTGCCCTTTTCGTACTGACGACTCGAGCCGTCAGGTAAAGTAATGTTAATCATCTACAACTATGATTTAAAAAATTGATAAAAATTATATAGTCAATCACCTACAATGTGATCATTGATTCAAAGCTAACTAATATTCGGTACTTTCAAGCCATCCGTTGGCCAATACATCGGCAAGGTGCATAGTCTTTAGGGGGATTTGATTTTTGTCTATATATCCCTGCAAATGCATGAGACACGATAAATCGGTTGAAATAACATATTCAGCACCCTGGTCAAGCGCATGGTTAACCTTCTGCTCAGCCATCGCAGAGGAAATGGCATCAAATTTAACGGCAAAAGTTCCTCCAAATCCGCAGCACATATCCGTATCTTTCATTTCTACCATTTCCAACCCGTGTACTTTGGACAACAGTAACCTCGGCTCTTCTTTAATTTTACACTCTCTTAGTCCACTGCAGGAGTCATGATAAACTGCCTTACCATCCAGCTCTGCACCAAAATAATCCTTCTTTAAAACATTGACCAGAAAGTCCGACAACTCATAAATATTCCCTTGGATATTTCGACACCTATTGTGAACTGTGGTATTAGTGAACAAATCATTAAATCCACTTTTTACCATTCCTACGCAAGAAGCGGAAGGTGCAACTATGTAATCTGTTTCCGAAAAGTCGTTCAAAAACTTAATACCTGTCTCCTTAGCTTGTTCCCAGTAACCGGCATTATAAGCCGGCTGACCGCAGCAAGTTTGTGCTGAATTGTAAAACACCTCACAACCCGACTTTTCTAATAATTTTATGGTACTAAATGCCGTTTCAGGATACAATTGATCCACAAAACACGGCACAAATAGTTCTACTCTCATTAAATCCCTACTAATTTCTTTTCAACCCTTTTGAGAGCTAACAAAAACACCAAACCTATTATAAAAAAGCCCGCCAAGGCGATAATAGAATTTCGCATACTGCCAGTGAGCTCCTCAATAAATGCAAAGCTAAACAAACCTATAACTATTGCCAGCTTTTCTGTAACATCATAGAAGCTGAAAAAGGAAGTTGTATCTGGACTGTCTTCCGGAATATACTTTGAAAATGTCGACCTGGATAATGACTGAATCCCTCCCATAATCAGTCCAACTAGAGCTGCCAGGGCATAAAACTGATATTCATTAGCCACATAGTAACCGCAAATGCATGCGCCAATCCAAATCAGTACAACGTAGATCAACACCCTAATATTTCCAACCTTCTTAGCGAAATAAGACATCATTATGGCACCTAAAATAGCAACTAGTTGAATGATCAGTATGGTGGCAATTAATTTTTCAGTGCCTAGTTGCAATGTTTTCTCTCCAAAGCCAGCAGCAGCTAGCATAATCGTTTGCACGCCCATAGAGTAAAAAAAGAAAGCAAGCAAAAAGAGCTTCAGGAATCTCATTTTAGATAGCTGACCCCAAACTTTAGATAGTTCTTGAAAGCCATTTTTAATAATGTTTTTGTTGATCTTTTTGTTTCCGGCATGGCCGTCCGGCAAAGCCTTAAAGGGTATCTGTGCAAAACCAATCCACCAAACGCCCACCAGTAAGAAAGATAAACGCGCTGGGAACGAAGCGTCAACTATACCAAATAACTCCGGCTTCAATACAAATACGAAACAGATCAACTGCAATATCACGCTGCCGATGTAACCGAAAGAAAAACCTTTGGCACTCACCCGATCTTGCTGATCAGGTGTAGCTATTTCAGGCAAATACGAATTATTAATAAGTACCCCTCCAATGTATCCCATAGCGGCAATCACAAAACAAATAATTCCCAGTTCTAAAGTCTCCAGTTTAAAGAAATACAAACCTATACAGGCCATTCCACCCATATAGGTGAAGAATTTCATAAACACTTTCTTATTTCCTCTGTAATCTGCAATAGACGAGACAATTGGCAATAAAATCACCATCATTAAATAGGCAAACGACAGTGCATAATTAGAAAGTGCAGTGTTTGTGAACTGGATACCAAAAAAGCTGACCTGATCCCCATGAGCGTCAGTCCGGGTAATAATAGTATAGTAGGCTGGAAAAATAGTCGATGTAATTACCAGGTTGTATGCAGAATTTGCCCAGTCGAAAAATGCCCAGGATCTGATAACCTTCTTATCGTTTTTCATCGAGCTAGTTTACTTTTTCTAATTTAGCAGCACCCGATTTTTTTTCATCAACCTTCTTTGGGTTTCCTTTATAGTAGATCTCACTGGAGCCATCTGTATTCACCTTAAGCTCGTTTAATACATTTATACTTGCTTTACCATTTCCTGTGATGTGGATATCATAAACGCCAGCTATAAAATTATAGGCGGTTGTTTCGGAAGAGCCCGTAGTGGTCAGCTTATGAGTACCTGCCTGACCAGACAAATTTAGCTTTCCGATCCCATCCATGTTTGTTGTTAAATTTGCAATGCTCAATTCCAAAGAAACATCAGCTGCCCCTGCGAATTTCATTGTCAGATCCTTACCATTAACAAGGCCTTGAGATCTCACATGCACCGCACCAGAACCGGTAAGTTCTTTAAGCTCACCAATACCTGCATAAATCACTATTGTATCAGAGCCGCAATACGATTTCTTTTCGAGTTTCAAAGTAAGCTCAGAACCGCTTACATCTGCTTCTATCTTCCCCATAATGTTTGAATCTGCTTCAATCTTGATCGCATAGCTGCTGTCCTGTTTCAGAATTACTTTAATAGCTCCTTCTACAGCTATTTTATCGAATGGCTTAACAACCATTCCCTTCGCAATACGGATTCCTGAATCTTCAATACATCCTGATGAACATCCTGCCAGTAGAACAGGGAAAAACAAGATAACGGCGAGTAATTTTTTCATATTTTAAAGGTAATAATTTTTACTATCTGTTTTTATTTTACCTGCATCCAGCAGTTGTCTGATCCGCCCAAGTCGCTGCTGTTCTGTCCCAGTCGTCAATTCATTAACAAGTTCAGCTAGCAAGTACGACTGCGTTTGTAAGAGAGTCGCGATCTCGTAATCAATCCGGTCATCTAATTGCTCGTAATCATCCGCTTTCTTTTCAGCAAGACACACATCACAAACGCCACATTTCTCTGCTCCAGGCTCATCAAAATATCTAAGGAGTTGGATGCTTCTGCATTCAGAAGTCACCGCATAGACCATAACCGCTTTGATCTGGTCTGCCTGAACTTTTTTTCTTAGCTCAATATATTTTACATCAATATCCAGGTGCAAACCATCTACCCTCGCCCTGATGAACTGTAGCTGAGGTTGATCCGTTTGTGGCAGATAAGACAAAAGCCCCTGCTGCTCCAAAAACTGCAAATGTCGAATCACATCTTTGTAGGAACCACCCGTCTTTTTAGCAAGATCAGATTCCTGAATCTTAACATAGACATCGAAGGCACCACCGTAAGACCGTAAAATGGATTTGATCAGTTTATCATACCCTGCGTTTTCAATTTGAAACCTATAGACGTCCTCATGACCAACCAAAAACAGCACTCTGGACTGCAGGAAAATATTCTCCGACAGCGTGACATAGCCATCGTGTTCCAAAAACTTCAGCGCCGCCATTGCTTTGATTACACCGATATTAAAGCGCTTACAAAAGTCTGCAAGATCGAAATCAAATGTAATACCCTCTCCCGCGCCATAAGCCAACTGAAAATAGCTCCCCAAATCATGGTAAAGTTTTTTTATTTCGGCTACAGAAGGAAAGCTGTTTGAATACTTTGCCTCCAATGCCAACTGATCAGACTTGTTAGCGAGCAGCACTCCATACGCCTTTTTGCCGTCTCTTCCTGCCCTTCCTGCTTCCTGATAATACGCTTCTAAGCTTTCCGGCAGATCAAGATGCACAACAAAACGAACGTCGGGCTTGTCTATACCCATCCCAAATGCATTAGTCGCAACCATCACTTGAATTTGATTGTCTTTCCACGCAGCTTGTTTCGTAAACCGTTCGTCTCTTTCAATTCCGGCGTGATAAAAGTCTGCCGAAATATGGTTCCTTTTTAAAAATAATGCAACTTCAGAGGTTTCACGTCGGTTCCTTACGTAAACCAGTCCGCTTCCTTTAACATTTTTTATAATGGATATTAATTTTTTGTACTTGTCTTCATCACCTAGAACCACATAACTCAAGTTCCTTCTGGCAAAGCTTTTAACAAAAACGTTCGGTTCTTTTAACTGAAGCTTTTCAATGATATCAAGCCTGACGCGCTGCGTTGCTGTCGCCGTTAATGCCAAAATGGGGACCTTTGGATGTATTTCTCTTAATTCGTTGATCTTTAGATACGGAGGTCTGAAGTCGTAACCCCACTGAGATATACAGTGGGCCTCATCAATTGCAATTAAGTTAACTTTCATATAAGAAATCCTGATCCTGACCAGATCAGAAAGCAGTCGCTCAGGAGACAGGTATAAAAACTTAATGTTTCCGTAAACACAGTTGTCCAACAGGATATCGATTTCACGTTTGCCCATGCCTGCATAGATTGCTACAGCTTCGATCCCCTTGGCTTTCAGGTGTTCAACCTGATCTTTCATTAAAGCAATCAGTGGAGAAACGACAATGCATATTCCATCCAAAGCCAATGCCGGAAGCTGAAAACATAAAGATTTACCTCCACCCGTAGGCATTAGGGCTAATGTATCACGACCATTCAGCACTGAATAGATAATCTCATCCTGCAAGGGCCTGAAATCATCAAAACCCCAATATCGTTTTAATAGCTCCGCTTCATTCATAAAATGGTACCATCCAAAACTATAAAATTGAACTGATATTATTGTAAATTGCGCAGTATATAACTAGCCGCTATCTATGAGAAAATTTCTACTATTAGCTACACTATTCTTAACTCAAATGTCCCAAGCTCAAGAAAAAGGATGGGATATTGAAAAATATAAAGGGCCTACCAAAAGCTTCACTGTAGAAACCGATGAAGGTACCTGGATGAATCTTGATGTGAGTTCAGACGGTAAAGATATTGTGTTTGACCTCCTTGGAGACATCTACATTATGCCTGTCACAGGTGGTAACGCTACCGTTTTAAGTGGCGGAGTTGCATGGGACGTCCAGCCTAGATTTAGTCCGAACGGAAAATATATCTCTTACACGAGTGATAAAACCGGTGCCGATAACATCTGGATCATGAACAGGGACGGTTCCAACAAGAAACAAATTACAAAAGAGAACTTCCGACTTCTGAATAACGCAACCTGGACACCTAAGAGCGACTACGTAATTGCACGTAAACATTTCACAGGATCGCGTTCATTAGGTGCGGGCGAAATGTGGATGTACAGCATCTACGGTGGCGACGGCGTTCAATTGACTAAAAGAAAGAACGATCAGCAGGATGCCGGAGAGCCAAATGTTTCTCCGGATGGAAGGTATTTATACTTCAGCGAAGATGTGTCCCCAGGGCCGAACTTTGAATACAGCAAGGATCCTAATGGATTAATCTACGCGATTCGTCAGCTCGATATGACAACTGGAAAGCTAAGCAACTTAATTGCTCAGGACGGCGGTTCCGTTAGACCACAGATTTCCCCTGATGGTAAAATGATGGCCTACGTGAAACGTGTACGGTTGAAATCGGTATTGTATGTGCAGAACCTTACCACAGGTGAGGAATGGCCTTTAACAGAAGACCTTTCTCATGATCAGCAAGAGACATGGGCTATTTTCGGCGTTTATCCAAACTTTGCATGGACTCCCGACAACCTGAGTATTATTTTTTATGCAAAGGGAAAGATAAAGAAAATCGAATTGGCATCGCTTGTCACAGTTGAGATTCCTTTTCGTGTAAGCAGCAAACAAATCGTTCAGGAATCGCTGCATTTTCCGCATAAGGTATTTGAAAACGACTTTAACTCGAAGATGATCAGGCAGCTTACAACATCTCCTGATGGTAAATTTGTAGTATTCAATGCGGCTGGTGTACTTTATAAAAAAGAACTTCCAAACGGTAAACCTGAAAGAGTAACGGCCGGCTTTGATTTTGAGTTCGAACCAGACATTAGTCCTGACGGAAAGTTTGTGATCTATAGCGCATGGAGCGACGCTTTTAAAGGTGCGATCAAAAGAGCCGACCTTAAAACAGGTAAAACAACAACCCTAACAGATGAAAAAGGGTTTTATTACTCCCCTTCCTATTCTACTAAAGGTGATAAGATTGTGTTCCGCAAAGGCGTAGGAAATGATGTGCTTGGGTATGCATATGGAAGAGGAACAGGAATCTTCGTCATGTCAGCTAATGGTGGAGCTAAAACACTGGTATCGGAAAGCGGCATCAAACCGCAGTTTAGTGCTGATGACAGTCGCATCTTATTTCAAGGGTATGATGCTGGAAAGAAGGCACTTAAGAGCATAGACCTTAACGGTTCGAACGAGCGCAGCCACTACACCTCCACTTACGCTACCCAGTTTTGCCCTAGTCCGGATGGAAAATGGATGGCATTTACAGAATTGTTTAACGTCTATATCACACCGATGGTTACTACAGGAAGCCCTTTAGATTTGTCATCTGGAAACAGATCAATTCCTCTAACAAGGGTTACTAAAGATGCAGGGACCTATTTACATTGGAGTGGCGACAGCAACAAATTGTTCTGGACTTTAGGCGATCAATATTACTCACGTGAGATCAGAAACACTTTCAATTTCGTAGATGGCGCAGTACAAAATATTCCGGCTCCAGACAGCACAGGATTAGCCATGGGGCTACAGCTTAAAACAGACGTACCAATTGGTCTAACTGCTTTAAAGGGCGCCCGAATCGTTACCATGAAAGGTGATGATGTAATCGAAGAAGGAACAATCCTCATTGAAAACAACAAGATAATAGCTGTAGGCAAAGTTGCAGATGTAGCAGTCCCGGCAAATGCACGGGTTGTTGATGTGAAGGGCAAAACTATCATGCCTGGTATCGTAGATGTTCACGCGCATCTAAGAACCAGTCCAGACGGTATCTCTCCTCAGCAAGACTGGTCTTACCTGGCGAATCTTGCCTTCGGCGTTACCACGGCACATGATCCGTCAAGTAATACTGAAATGGTATTTAGTCAGGCTGAAATGATTAAAGCAGGCCGCTTGGTTGGGCCGCGTTTATACTCTACAGGCTCTATCCTATATGGGGCAGATGGCGACTCCAAAGTGGTAATAAATAGTTTGGATGATGCACTTTCTCACCTTAGGCGCTTAAAGGCGGTTGGTGCATTTTCAGTAAAATCATACAACCAACCCCGACGGGAGCAGCGTCAGCAGATATTAGAAGCAGCGAGAATTCTAAAGATGGAAGTTGTGCCAGAAGGCGGCTCTACTTTCTTGACAAATATGAACATGATTGCAGACGGCCATACGGGTATCGAACACAGCTTGCCCGTTGCCCCGGTCTATAAAGATGTAGTGTCATTTTGGAATAAAACAAATGTAGCTTACACGCCAACCCTGATTGTCAGTTATGGTAGTCAGTGGGGTGAAAACTACTGGTACGACAGAACGAACGTTTGGGAAAACGAGCGGCTAATGGCCTTTACACCACGTCCAATTATTGATTCACGGGCTAGAAGGAGAACTACTTCTGAATATGGAGATTACGGACATATTGATGTCTCTAAGGCGGTTAAGCAGATTGCTGATGGTGGCACGAAAGTTAACCTTGGAGCTCATGGCCAGATTCAGGGGCTTGGCGCACATTGGGAACTGTGGATGTTTGTTCAAGGGGGTATGAGTCCTTTGCAAGCTATAAGAAACGCTACAATAAATGGAGCTTCTTATTTAGGGATGAGCAAAGAGATTGGTTCACTAGAAGTAGGAAAGCTTGCAGACCTTGTAATCATGGACGCCAATCCTCTTGAAGACATCAGAAACTCAGAAAAAATTAAATATGTAATGATCAACGGTCGTCTTTACGACAGTCTGTCTATGAACGAAATTGGCGGTCGCGAAAAGTTAAGGGGCAAACTTTGGTTTGAAAGTGGCAAGGGAATGATGTACAGCTTTCCAACAGGCACATCAGAAACCTGGACTTATACGGTGCCAAATTGTGATTAAAAACCTATAAGGAGCCTTCGGGCTCCTTATACTTATAACCCCTCTGCAAGTGCCTTGATAGTCTTCAATGCTTCATCCCATTGAGGACCTAATAATTTAATATATTCATCAGTTAGCGGCCCACTTTCAAGACTGAAGGTGGTTTTCCCTGCCTCTTCAGTCACTAGGTAATGCTCTTTATATTCTCCAAGTTCGTCGGTATCGCTAGCGTTCATATCCTCGTAGAAGCCAACCTTTAATAATTTCGCAGGATAACTAACTTCGACTTTACCTTTCATTAGTTTCTCATCATTAGCATCCTTCCAAACTACTTCTGCTCCTTCAGTCCATTCTGACAACACCTGAGTACCTTCTTCAAATGCTACAGCCCATTTTTTGATGTCTTCTGTATTTGTTAATATATGCCACACTTTATCATCAGATGCATTAATAACGATAGATTTTTTAATCCAATCCGACTGGTCTGCATTATTGATTATTTCGTTTTCCATTGCCTTATTTAGTTCATGTATGGGTACTCAACTTTAACGATTTTCAGATATAAAAGTTTTAACTTTTTAAAGCTGTATAGTCAATATCAAATTAAGTTACCCACCCTGTATAACTATTTCAGGATAAGACATGACAAGGCTTCTCCCATGGACTAGATACTGTCATTAATTCGTGGTTTCCAGGGGGTTGCTAGGGGGTTGCTAGGGCCTTGCTAGGGCCTAGCTAGGGCCTAGCTAGGGCTAATCGCCCTAGAAACGCTTTAGCAAGGGGGTACGAAAGGCTTAACAGTGGTTTAAATGATGGAAACGCAGCCCGAATACAAGTTACCTGACAGTAGCAACACCATCCTAAAAAATCAGCATTTTCAAAATCAGTCTAATAAAAAATCCGGAAAGAAATACTTCTCTCCGGATCCGTCAACCTCACATCATCCGTCTCACGTGTGTTATTCAACCTCACTCAACCTTCTCACAATCAACCTCATCTCACTTGCTTCTGTTTAATTAACGAAAGAAAGTCATAAACAGATTTCGTGCTGTTGAGCATTTACTTAAAGATGACAGAACGAATAAGTAGCGACAATTTGCTATATTAGAGACGGCTATGTTAACAACCAGTGACAATGAAAAACTTTGGTAGTGGCTTGATACTATTCTTGATTTGCACCTCTTTCGCTCTGAGTAGTTTTGGGCAGCTATCTGATATTAAAGACAAAAAGACAGTTGCCGACTTCGTCGAGTTAATACAAACCGAACAAGTAGGCAAGCTAGCTGATCAGGTCAAATATCCGCTTAGAAGAGTATATCCAATTCCAGCAGTATATAACAAGTGTGAATTTATCCAACGGTATACAGAGATATTTGATGATAGTTTGAAAAACATAATCACTCATTCTGACCCGATAAACGACTGGTCGAAGGTAGGCTGGCGTGGAATAATGCTCTTACAAGGGCTACTTTGGATTGATGGCAAACTGACTAGTGTGAACCATCAGTCTGTTTCAGAGAAACGGTTGAGTGATTTACTAATCGCTAAAGACAAATCCAGGCTACCTGCAAATTTACGTAATTACCGTAAACCCATTCTGTATATGGAAACCCAAAAGTTTATAATCAGGATCGACGAAATGGAAGGCAACAAGTATAGATATGCCTCCTGGTCGCGCGGATCGAACACCGTGAGCACGCCCGACCTAGTATTATTGAATGGAACATGGACACCCGATGGTAGTGGCGGCAATCACTATTACCGTTTTCTTAGCGGTGATTACCAATACGATTGTATCATAGCTTTGCTTAACAATAATGGCATTCCATCTGCTACAATAGAGGTTTCTAAAGCAGGACAAAAAGTATTAAAGCAAACCTCAACGCTGTTAAAAATTTAATTATGCAAAGCTGTCGATAATTCCTTTAAGCTGACTGGCTTGCAAGACTCCACTCTGTCTCCATTTTATAGCGCCCTTATGAAAAAGGATTAACGTAGGAACCCCTTGAATATTGAATTGCTGTGATACCTCTGGATTCTTATCCACATCGACTTTTAAGATGGTAGTAGTTTCACCCACCATGGTCTTTAACTGAGACAAAATAGGCGCCATCATTTTACATGGTCCACACCACTCTGCAGAAAAATCTACTAACACTGGTTTATCGGAATTGATAATATCTTGAAACTTAGCCATAGTATTTTATTTGAGATCTAACACGCTAAAGATAACATTTGTTCTTAAGACGGTTTAAGCTAAAGTTGATTCTTTCGCTTAATATTACTTAGTGAGTAATAGCTAAAGAAAGGCTTAGAATTGGAAAGGGCTTGCCTGCGTCATCAGATTCGAATCGATCAAAAGGTTCAAAACCCAAATTCCTATAAAAGGCTAAGGCGGAAGTATTCTGTTCATTGACGTCTACTTCAGTTACATGGTGTTCAAGAACTGCGAAGTTGACGAGCGTTCTTCCGAGGCCCTGTTTCATGAAGTCCGGATGAACGAATAACATTTGAATCAATTCACCTTGTAGTCCAATGAACCCAGCAATACGGTGCTCCTTCAAAATACAATACAGATCCAGACTCTGAAGGTATTTGTCTCCAATCAGCTTCTTGTAGACTTGTATATCAGCCTCTTTAAGAAAGTCGTGAGTTGCCCGCACCGATGCCTCCCAAAGTACAAGTAATTCTTCCTGATTCTCCAGAGAAGGGATTGTGATTGTCATATTGGGCGAAGATACTCATCGGAGCCAATTAAATTCCCGGAATTTTTCCTCAAAATATTCCCCATAAAAAAAGCAGACTTCAAAGAAGCCTGCTTCAACTATCCGTCAATATATACCCCTATAGTTTGACCAATGTTTAACACTCTGTTCTAATTGTTGTTTTATTATTTTAAGAAAGATCTTTCTGCTGCTGTGATGTGCTCATCATCGATAGCTGGGGCAGACTTCAGATTCGCCAGATTAATCTCGTCCATGATGTCAACGAAATTCTTGTAATTAGATCCAGGTAAGGGCTTAACAATCAAATTAAGCGTTTTGCGGGAATCACCATTGTTTGCTTTCGCCACTACGCCTTTATAGGCTAGAATCACTTGTCTGATGTTAGCGAACGCGGCCAGCTTCGGCTTTGCAAGATCAGTCTCGCCCATATACCACCCAATTTTGTCGTCTGATCCCAAAAGTATGGTCATCGTTCTAGAGGCAGGCCAAGGCGCCCTGGTATCATCAGGCGTGATGTCAGGTTTTGCAATATCCATTGCAACAGGCTTCGACAAAGAAGTCGTTAGCATAAAAAAGGTAATCAGTAAGAATGCAAGGTCAACCATCGCAGTAAGATCTACTTTCGGGACCATTCTTTTGTTCTGGGAAATACTTAGCTCAGCCATAGTTTTAATGTTAAGACAGTACTAAGATGTCAGAATAGTAATTATTCCATAACAGCAGGCTTAATCCACCAGCGTGATTGAGGCATCACACTGTCTAAAATAACTTGTTGACCAATAATTGGCGTAATTACCTTCAGGTTGAGTGTCAGTGCTTTCTTCAAAACCCGGCCAATTGGTTCATCCCAGTCATGAGTGGCTAACGCAAACTTACCCCAATGAACAGGAAGAAGTACCTTCGCTTTTAACTCGATTGCTGCTTGCGCGGTCTCTTCCGGCATCATATGGATATTAGACCAGAAAAGATTGTACTGCCCATTTTCTAAAATAGCCAGATCAAAGGGCCCGTATTCCAGGCCGATCTTAGCAAAATGTTTATCATATCCTGAATCACCACCTAAATAAATGCTGTAATCAGAAGTTTTGAAAATAAATGATGACCAAAGGGTCTTGTTACGAACGATGCCCCGACCAGAAAAGTGCCTCGCTGGCGCTGCCGTAAAATGGACACCCGGCCTGACTTCCGCGGTCTCCCACCAGTCCAGCTCTTTGATCTTTTCTGGGGGTACTCCCCATGATTCTAAATGTGCACCAACACCTAAAGAAGTTACAAACAGGCCTACCCTATCTTTTAGCTTCAATACCGTTTCATAATCCAGATGGTCGTAGTGATCATGACTAATGACCATCACATCAATTCGTGGCATATCTTCAGCTTTGTAAACATCTGTTCCATCAAAAGCCTTAGTTCCTGCCCAACTTACCGGAGAAGTCCTTCCGCTGAACACAGGATCCACAAGAATATTAAGCCCGTCGACCTGAAGTAGATAAGATGAATGACCAAACCAGGTCAGTTCCGGTTTATCCGAAGGGAGGATCTTAAGATCCCTTTTTATGGAGGGCAAAACAAAATCCGGAGACTTCCGCTCATATTTCGTGAAAAGGAAATTGACCATTACCCCAAAATAGGTGCCGCCTCCAGTCAAAGTAGGCGTCTCTGATTGGTTTTGAAATGCGCCATCAGCATATTGGGCTGAGCGTTTGATCCGCTCCAACCTGGCTCCTGTAGGAGAAGCTCCAAAAGAAGCTTGCTGTAAAAAAAGAAAGACGGAAAGTGTCAATATGCAACAAATCACTAATAATGCGATCATAATTCGTTTAAGGGGTCTCTTTAATTTCATTGATAAAACTGTCGCTGAGGGATGTTTTAATTAACCAAAAGTAAATGTTATATTGCAATAACGACGCATCTCATGAGACTAACCACTTCATTAATTACAGTACTGTGTTTTATTACCAGTAGTCTTCTCGCACAAACTCAATTTGGGCTGAAAGGAGTCGCTATTGATAGTGCTTCACAAACCAAGCTTGATCAGGCAACCATTTCAATAATCACTGCCAGGGATTCTATACTTCAAACTTTCGTTTATGCAGATAAGGGCCGTTTTGAGATCAAAAATATCCCACCGGGTAACTATCTGCTCATGATCTCTTATCCTGAATTTGCGGATTATGTAGAACATTTTACGCTCGACGATAAGCAACCCATGAAGGATTTCGGAACTATTAACATGATTCTCAGATCTAAACTTTTGCAAGAGGTCATAATCAAAGCCAGAATGGCTTCCATAAAAATGAAAGGTGATACTACCGAATTTAACGCCGCAGCATTCGAGACGCAGAAGAACGCAAAAGTAGAAGATCTGATCAAGCAGTTCCCAGGGATGAAAACCAATCGCAACGGCGAAATCGTCTTTCAGGGAACAGTAGTAGAAAAAATACTGTTGGATGGAGAGGAGTTTTTTGGCGATGATCCAGCGCTAATCACCAAGAACATTCGTGCTGACATGGTCGAAACGGTTCAGGTGTATGACGCAAAAAGTGACGAGGCTAAACGCACCGGTATAGAAGATGGCGTGAAAATTAAGACCATCAACATTCAGCTGAGGGAAGACAAAAAGAAGGGAATCTTTGGAAAAACGGAGGCTGGATATGGCACTGACGATTACTACACTGCTCAGGCGGCAATCAACAAGTTCAATGAAAAACAGAAGATAGCGGCTTATGGTAATTTCGGAAACACTGGCCGGGTGGGTCTGAGCGGAGATGACAACAACAAATTTGGAGTGGGCGGAACTAATATGGGCTTTCGTCAGGGAACAGGGCTACCCCAGGCAAGGGATGGCGGCATCGCCTTTATCAACAAGTGGAATAAGGACAAAGAATCGATTAATGCTAACGTTAAAGCAGGAAGCCTTATCCTCGACTTCAGTAGCAATACGTTAACTCAAAATACATTGCCTGGCAATTTCAATCTGACTAATAGAAATTCGACCTCCCGACAGGAACTGATCAACCAATCAATAGGAGCCATTTATACAAAGAAGTTAGATTCCACTTCAGAACTTTCCATAGACATTACCGGAGCAAACAGCAGCAATTCATTTGAGCGCCTTAGCGATAGCAAGACTTCGAGAGGTAACGGAATTACCTTGAATACAGGGACTAATCTATCCAGCTCGGAGAATAACAATCAGTCTTTCTATTTTCGAAGTAATTACAACAAACGCTTCAATAAAAAAGGCCGTAGCCTAACGTTAAAGTCGTCTGCCGTATTAAGTGGTTCTGATAGTGAGACATTTCTCAACGCTACCTTAGATTATTTCGATAGCCAGGGAATGCCGGACAGTTCAAACGTGGTTGACCAATTTAAACCCAGTAAAGACACAAGATCCAATTACTCTGCAGGCATAAATTTTACAGAAGCACTCTTCGAACACCTCAATTTGAATGTTGGGTACTCGCTACAAGGCGCAATAAATGATGTAAAAAACCTGTCGTATAATAAGTCAACAGCGAATACATATGACTTACTTGATCCCTTGTTTAGCAACCACCTCCGCACACAGAATACAACAAACGATTTTCAATTAAATATGGCCTATGTCAAGCCTAAAGTAAGTATAAACGTGGTTGGAGGCTATTCTAACGTCGACTTCAATCAAAACAATAAACTAGGTAACACTACTATCAAAAGAAATTTTAACAATTGGTCCCCAGCAGTTTACCTGTGGCATGAGCTGAGTAAAGGGACAAGTGTCAATCTTAACTATAACGGAAATACCAGACAACCCTATGCAGAGCAATTATTTACAGTTGCACAAAATACGGACCCTTTAAATATTAGTGTTGGGAATCCCTTGCTTAGACCTTCTTTCACCAATTACCTGTTCTTTAAGTATTATAAGTACCAACCTACGTTGGATAGAGGAATCAATTTTAACACTTCAATCTCGAATACCTATAACGGAATTGTGCAAAACCGATCCACTGATTCATCGGGGGTAAACACCTATAGTTGGGCGAACCTGAAGAACAAACAACCCAATACCTGGAGCATGTATTCTGAAGTGTACGGGCACATCCCTAAAATCGACTTTATAGCCAGTATTAGTTTTGAAGCTTCGAGTAGCGTCTCCTATAATTACATCAATGCTGAGCTAAACAAAATGACGACAACGACTTACTCACCCGGATTGAGTGTGTGGAAGAACAAGGTCAATTACAGAGCAAGTTTCGATTTGGGACCAAACTATAAGGTAAGCACTTCATCCCTTCAATCTCAAAACAACAACAGCTATGGTTTAACGTCCAGGTTAAGTCTATACACAAAGCTTCCATTTCAATTCTTTATTGGTTCAGATGTTAATTACTCGTATACCGGTAAAAGTGAAGTCTTTAATAAAAGCTTCGACCAAACCCTGATTACAGCTTACCTGGGCAGGTCATTCT
Organism: Pedobacter sp.; assembly: GCF_037719805.1. Lineage (GTDB taxonomy): Bacteria > Bacteroidota > Bacteroidia > Sphingobacteriales > Sphingobacteriaceae > Pedobacter. The sequence continues at coordinate 209,188 of NZ_JBBJLZ010000002.1, forward strand.
TCAAGGAAGAAGGACTGAAATTTACTATAACCGGAAATGACCTGTTAAACCAGAATACTGGCTACAGAAGAACTCAAGACGACGGCATGTTTCAAGAAAGCAGAAATGCCACTATAAGACGATACTTTATGATTGCAGCCATATGGGATTTCAGCAAATTCGGCAAATCACAACAACCTCAACAACCATGAAATACGTAAACAACGCTATAATTTGGCTGCTGGCTTTCATAGCTAGTAACGCCTATTCGCAGCATGCTAAATTCGTAACCAGCGGCGTTATCGAATATGAAAAAACGGCTAATATGTTTGCTATAGTAAAAAAGAAAGTCACTAAGCATACGCTCGATATGAAACCGCATTACGAGGAGTATCTGCGCGACCAACCGCAGTTTTTAACGCGGAAAAGCATATTGAGCTTCGACAACACCACAACATTATTTGTACCTGTTAAAGGAGAGTCAATCTATTGGACTTACGATTCCCCAATGGCAAATCAGCTAAACATTGTGTATTCGGATCTATCTGGGAAGAAGAGCACCATTCAAAAGGACTTCTTCGAAAGGACCTATCTCGTTCATGATAGCCTAAGAAAGATAAAATGGAAACTGACAGATGAAACCAGAATTATCGCAGGCTATACGTGTAAACGGGCCAACGGCGTACTGCTTGATTCCATATACGCCGTTGCGTTTTATACAGACGATATCCACGTTTCAGGCGGACCAGAGTCTTTTAACGGTTTGCCCGGTATGATATTAGGTGTTGCAGTACCCCACGAAAACGTAACCTGGTTCGCCACGAAAGTAACGCCTGGGCCCGTCGATAAAAAGGTATTAGTCGCTCCTACGAAAGGTAAGCCGCTAAATAATAAGCAATTAATTGCCGATATCTTAAAAGCGATAAGTAATTATGGCGATTACACCATGGTGGCTTTAAAAGGCCTCATCCTGTAATTAAATGAAAAACGGTTATAGCTAAGGAGAAACCGTTTCCACTTTAGAAGCCGCATCATCGTTGCTCGCTGGTTTTTCATCATTGCTCGCCGGTTTTTCATCATGCGATACATCCTCGTCAGCCGTATTAGTCTTCTCGTAAATGGCGGAAGGTTGCTTCTCAGGGGTGTTGTTAGCGTCTGCATGGTCACTTGCATCCTTAGTGCCCTCGTTCTCGACGCGATGGTTGTGCTTTTGATCGTTAGGCAGTCCTTCGTTCTCAGTCTCCGGAGTTACCGTCTCAATATTCAGATGCGCATTCTCATTTGTATTTTCCATACCTATTGTTTTTCTTATACCTAAAAGGTTTAAAGGAGGAAATTGTTTGGACGACGCAAATAATTCAACAGTCTGGAACCTCCATTTTATTTCTTGCAAAGTGTTTTGGCAAACACAAAGAAGTGGCAATGACAGGTGTAAACCCACGTCTTCCTGAATTATTTCAGGACCTCGGCATAGCAATGCCACCCAGTCCGAGGTCCCGGTCTTCACCGGGATGACGCTCGAATAAACGCTACCTGTCATTGGTAGATTTACATACTATGACTACTTTTGAATAGATGGACGAAAAAATATCAGGCAGAAGGCTAAAAGCAATATTCGGGGGCTCCGTCGGGAATCTGGTAGAGTGGTATGACTGGTACGCTTATTCTGCATTTGCAATTTACTTTTCCGGATCTTTCTTCCCTAAAGGAGATGCGACAGCCCAACTACTCAATACTGCAGGTATATTTGCACTTGGCTTCCTGATGCGTCCCTTAGGTGGTTACATCTTCGGTAGGATTGCAGATCGCATTGGAAGGAAGCAGTCGATGACGTACTCAGTGCTTTTGATGTCGGCAGGATCCCTCCTCATTGCGCTTACACCAACCTATGCAGCCATCGGCATTGTCGCACCCATCCTGTTACTTACAGCAAGACTCCTTCAGGGTCTTAGTGTTGGCGGCGAATATGGTGTTTCTGCCACTTACCTCAGCGAGATGGCAACAAAGAACCGCCGTGGTTTTTACTCCAGTTTTCAATACGTTACCTTAATTGGTGGCCAGTTAATCGCCCTTGGCATTCAACTATTACTTCAAAAGGTGCTTTTATCCGAGGCTGAACTTATGGAATGGGGTTGGCGAATACCCTTTGTATTTGGCGCAATTCTATCGATTGTTGCATTATACCTCAGAAAAAACCTGGAGGAAACTGCTGCTTTTGAAAATCAGAAGAACAATTCTACGAAAAAAGGCACTTTAAAAGAACTGTTGAAACACCCAAAAGCAGTAATTAAAGTGGTCGGACTAACTCTCGGCGGTACATTGGCGTTTTACACCTATACGACCTATATGCAAAAGTTTCTTGTCAATACCGTGCATTTAACTAAGGAGCAGTCGACCCTAATGTCTTTTTTAACACTCTTAATATTTGCGGCGATGCAGCCTTTATTTGGCGCGCTATCTGACAAAATTGGGCGCCGGCCATTGCTGATAGGTTTTGGAGTGTTGGGAACCATCTTCACAGTTCCGCTCCTAACCGCTTTAAGTCAAACCACTTCCCAGTGGACTGCGTTTTTCCTCCTCCTGGCAGCACTGATTATCGTAAGTGGTTATACAAGTATCAATGCGATTGTCAAAGCAGAATTGTTTCCTGCGCAGGTGAGAGCATTAGGGGTGGGACTACCCTATGCCTTAACGGTCGCCATATTTGGCGGTACCGCAGAATATATTGCTTTGTGGCTTAAAGATTGGAACCATGAGTCCTATTATTACTGGTACATTACCATATGCATATTTATTTCGCTTATGGTGTACGTCTTCATGAAGGATACAAAAGAAACGTCAGAGCTAAATAACGATTAGGAACGCTCTTCCCCAAAAATGTTTACACTGATGATTGGTGATGCGTTGGTGAGCAAACGTCTGCTTTCCAAACTCAAGTGGCGCAAATGGAGTTCCTTTCCAGCCTTTTGATAACGCTCCGTTAATTTATGTAAAGCATCGATTCCACTCATGTCAGCGACCCTGGAGTCTTTGAAGTCAACAATAACCTTTTTTGGGTCGCCTTCAACGTCAAACTTCTCATTAAACCCTGCTACCGAGCCAAAAAATAAGGGACCATATATCGCATAATGCTTCACTCCATCTGCATCAATGGTCTTACGGGCACGAATCCGTTTAGCACTTTCCCAGGCAAATACAAGTGCAGAAATAATGACACCAACCAAAACAGCAAGTGCCAGATTGTGAAGCCAAACGGTAATTAAAGCAACCACAATGCCCACAAACACATCCTGTTTAGGCATCTTGTTGATGATCTTGAAACTGATCCACTCAAATGTGCCTATCGCTACCATGATCATCACTCCCGTTAAGGCAGCCATCGGGACGAGTTCAATGACAGGTGCAGCAAATAAGATGATTATTAGAATGGTCAAAGAAGCTATAATGCCAGATAACCGGGCCCTGGCACCAGCGGATAGATTAACTAACGTTTGGGCGATCATTGGACAACCGCCCATGCCGAAAAAGAAGCCGTTTGCAATGTTTGCTGTTCCTTGTGCAATGCACTCCCGGTTTCTATTACCAACGGTTCCAGTAATCTCGTCTACAAGATTCACGGTCAGCAGTCCTTCAGTTAATCCAACGCCAGCCATAATCAAAGCGTAAGGAAAAATGATGTAAAGCGTCTCCAGATTAACGGGTACTAAAGGAATGTGAAAGGGAGGGAAACCTCCGCTCACTGAAGCGATATCGCGAACCGTTCTCGTGTCAATTTGGAAGCCAAGTACAATTGCAAAAACTACAATGATGGCCACAAGGGAAGGTGGAATTGCTTTGGTGACCTTAGGAAACAGAAAGACAATAGCGATTGTCAGCAGCACTAAACCGATCATCGTATACAAAGCTGAACCTGATAACCAAACGAGATTTCCGTTAACAACAGTCTTGAATTGCTCCAATTGAGCCATGAAGATTACAATAGCAAGCCCATTGACAAATCCGTACATCACAGACTGAGGCACGAGCCTGATGAACTTTCCAAGTTTGAAAAGACCGACAGCAATTTGGATCGAACCGGCTAAGGCGACTGCCGCAAATACATACTCCAATCCATTAGATTTCATTAAAGCGATAAGTACGATAACGGTGGCACCAGCACCACCGGAAATGAGCCCTGGTCTGCCGCCAAATATCGACGTAATAATGCCCATGATAAACGCAGCATACAAACCGGTAAGCGGCGGAAAGCCCGCAAGAATTGCAAAAGAAAGTGATTCCGGCATCATTGTCATCGCGACGGTCAGGCCGGCAAGAATCTCATTTTTATAATTGACCTTTTGCTTGAAATCGAACAGATCTAAGGTGTACTTCATACTTTCAGCTGCAAAAATACTTATTCTATTCATGATCACACGTTGTTGGTGTTAATCACCTGGCTGATATTCGAATGGTAGCTGATCACCTAAACGCTTTTTCCCCCAGTATCCCTGGATATAAAAGCTCCTGTAATCCACATAGCTCCCCTTTTTGTCGAGGATAGCGTTATCAAGAAACAGCGTCATAATTGACCCCTCTTTGTCCATCGTTTGCGTTACCGTTTTATCATCAGTAACTTTCTCTTCCACTGCTGCTTTCTTTGCATTATGATAGATATAAAAGCGCCTCTTAAACTTAAGTTCAACGAAATTGCTGTCTACAGTGAACAGAAATTGTTCCATGTCCACAAGCTTAGGATCTAATTCCAGCGGAGCCGTTCTATTCATAATGTTATACGTTAAAAAGCCTTCCTTCCTTGTCGTGTTGGCGTATAAAGACCTTAAATAATGCATAAACGATCCCTCATAAGCTTTCCTTCTGTTCAACTTCCACTGCTCCTGCTGCTCGGCAGTACCCTCCATGTTTTCAAACAATGACTCCCCGTCGTAACTGGTGATGCCGGTACCACTGTTGAACCTAAAGTTCCTAAGCAAATAGCGGATCTTATAACCCAGGGCCTTATTCTCAATAATTAGGAAGTCGCTGGTTGTTGCTTCTAACAGCGTCTGACGGGTACTGAACTCCAATAAATTTGTGTTGGTGATGGTGCAGCCCTTAGCATTTTCAGACTCACCAAGAAAGTTTTTGATGAAAGTCTTTATCTGTTTAGCGCGTTCAGATCCGTCGCCAATAACGACTTCAGCAAGAACAATCTGTTTTTCTGTAAGTGTAATATTTAGTTTAGCGGATTGAAATTGTAAAACCACGTTTTGCTTAACCGAGGCATACCCGATCATATTTACGACCAATTGATAGGTTCCTGACCCGACATTATTGAACAGGAATTCACCTTTGCTATCGGTCTTAGTGATCTGTTTTGAACCGTTTATGAAGACAGTTGCAGCGTCAACCGGTTCACCGGCAACATTCTTAACTACACCACTGATACCTAAAGTTGCCTGGCCGTTAACAACTAAAGCACTAAAAAAGAGAAATAACACGCATAGAATGGTCTTCATTTGGTCAAGAGGTAATAATTAAAATATAAAGGAGCAATCCGACGATCGCGGCAAATAATGTGTTCAAGAAATTTACGAAGTTATTTCCAATTATTCCTTTTCTCTCCAAAGATGCGCCGATTATTGAGTCCATCAAATTGCCTGATATACCAGCCACTCCAATACACAAAGCCGTAATGCTGAAGCCTGCAAAGCTCAGACCCACAACAAAGGCACCAGCTGCGCCAATTAGCGAACCTTCAGCACTTACTACCCCGTCCAGTCCGTTTGTATCCCTTTTTAAGGAAAGTATATTATAAAATCTCCGACCGTAAACAATACCAAGCTCGGATGAAAGTGTATCTGCTAAGGCAGAAGCGAGACTTGATGCCAGCATAACGAGATATAGTTGAAGATGCTCCGAATCAAGGATACTTAGCAAGGCACATAATGCGGCTACACCACCATTTGCGAATACCTGTCCGGCAGTTCTTCCCATGAGCTGAGTAGCGTCCCGATGAACCTTGACTTTAAATTCTTTTTTGTGTGCAGTGGCGAGGACGCTGGTGATAAAAAATATCAGAAGTAGCAATACTCCCCTCAAGTGATCAGCGAGATAGACGCAAACGCCGATCATGCCGGTGGCAAGGGATCCAGATAGTGTCAGTTTGTTAAACTTTAGGCAAACAGCCATCAGCACAACCAGAAAGGCTGCTAATGATATCTCTTCCGCACCAAAAGCAACCATCGTTGAACTAAATTCTTCTGTTATCAGGTAACCATGATTTAATGGCCTTTTTGATGTCAGCTGCTGAAAGGTGTTCAGCTAGGGTTCGTTGCACCAATGCCGGCAGCTCTTCATCCGATGCAAATCTTAAAGCAGCGATCTGACCAAAACTTAGCTTGTCTTCAATAGATTCTAAACGCTGATTGGTCAACACATAATACCTGTGCCTCATTTCTAGAACGACAACTCTATTCTGAACAGTCATACCATAATGTTGCCTTACCATAAACGACAACCACCCTATCAGGAAGACTATTGCAGCAGCAAAGAACCATAAAGTACTGTTTGCATCATCAGTAAATGCTTTTCTCAGCGCAAAAACCAATAAGAATCCTACAATCGGATAAAATATGAAATGGTGGGCGGGATAAAACCGGATATGATTTTTATAGTTTTGCATGAGTTGGTCAGGAACCGTTAAACTAGTGATTATTTACTGAGGGACTGCGCTTCCTGCAGGTGTCTACGTGAAACAGGAAGGTATTTAGCAGCAAAAGCCTTGATCTCCGCATCTTTGGATTTGTTACCAACTTCAAAGAATCTGATGGCATTCTGTTGATCTTCAATGACCATTTGCAAATAGGACTCAGAAGATAAATTACTTGACTGCTGACTCACGTTCACTGTGCCCGGCAAAACCACATTCTTATAACTCGATAATCTCTTTAAGTCTTTCTGTTCTGCCTCTTGACTAGCCAACATTACCTTTGCAAAATCAGCTATCTTTTTGTCAGTTGATTTACTTTGTATCAATGCACTTAACTTGATCATGGTCATTTGATGTACAGCGATTTTGTTCATAAAATCAACCGAGGTTAAACTATCAAGGCGTTGCTGGTTGACTCCCGTAGGGCCATTCACTTTGGCAATAGCGTTATTTGCGATTATTGTAGCATTTTCTGAGGATCCCGCTCTTAGGTCATTACCATTAGGAATACCTATGGTTAAGCCGTCGCCACTGGCATTGATCACGCTTTGACTTGGATTAGGAGCGTTCGGTTTAAGCGTTGTGATCGGAGTTCTGGTCGTGGTGACCGTGCCATCTTCGGCAACCTTTTTTTGAGTATAACAGGAGGTAAGCATGCAAGCCCCGGATACGAAAACTAAAGCAATACGTGGAAATTTCATAGGAATAGAAGTTAGATGAACTACTCAATAAACTTCGAGCGCTATCATTATGTTTTCCAGGAGCGGGATATTATTGACTAAGAGATGTTAACCGTAAGTGTATTACCTTTATATCTTCTTCCATCAAGTTCTGACACTGCTCGTTCCGCCATTTTATCAGTGGTCATTTGCAAAAAAGCATAGCCTTTGCACTTTTTAGTTGCCCGGTCCCTTACTACTTTAATTGTACTGACTTCTGCATAAGTGCTTATGAAGCCTACCAAATCTAATTCATCAACATCGGGAGGAAGACCCCCAACAAAAACTTTCATCATACATCTAATGTCTTAGCCCACTAGAGCAAATATAGTACCTTGTTTGCTCAATAACACGATAATTCCTTAAAGTCTGACGCAATGTTCGCTTGATACCCTAACAACCGTTGCAGCAAGCACAATCCCTGTCAGAATGTCTTTAGATAATATGGTCGTGACATTTTATTAAAAACACTTATCTTGCCCTTACTGTTATAGTCTGAAATGAAAACACCTCCGTTAAACCTCTCTGAAGTATTCAATCATTCTCTGGTTGAAATGTGTGCTGCTGAAAAGAAATACCTTAAAAGTTTCGAAGCCATGTCGCAAACTACGCTCACCCCCGAATTAGGGACAGCGCTATCACCGGAGTCATTTAATGGCGAGAGTCATGTTTCCAGGCTACAACTCATCATTGATTTTCAAAAACTAAAAACGATCAGAATCACCTCTACTTTAGACGATGAGCTTTTAAAGAGAATGAAAGAAGTAGCTGGCTTTAGCAAGCAAAAATCTATTTTAAAGGATGTACAATTACTGCATACCGGGAAGACCATACTGGAAATGAAAGCAGGTAACTATGAAATTCTATACCTCCTGGCACTGGAGCTGAAGCTGACTCAACCGGCATCGCTATTAGAACAAAGCTTTAAAGACTTGCAGAACGCGATTGCTTACCTAAAACAGATTTCACAGAACATCATTTATCCTGCAGCAAAAGCGTCAGAATAGGTTGAAGGGCGAGGTCCCGGCATACGCCGGGAGGTCGGAAGTTGATGTTACTTAACCACGATCCCATAGTAACCGACCAACAATTTTGCGGTCTTAACCATCTCGTCATCACTCAACGGTCGGTCATAAAGAAGAAACCTCGCCATTTCACCAACAAATGATTCTCGTCCCGGATGCTGCACCGCATCCCGCTCCTGCCCTATTGCCATACGGGACGAATTCGCTTTCACATTTACAGGAAAAGGACTTGAAGCTATAGCTTTAGCGCCATCATTAAGATATAAGTGAAGTTGAACCGTATCTGTTCCCTTCCCCATTCTGCCCATAATCAGGTAATAACGATCGGGACTTACGATCTCTTTCGAAGTCACATAGGGGTTATTTTGGTCCCATCTCCCAAATGTAATCGCATTTCTGCTGCTCATCCAAAAGCTATTGTCGTCATTAAATCCTCCCCAAATTCCCTCGTTATTAGGCTGGTTGCGAAGGTTGCCAAAAAAGCAGTTGACATTAGGTAGTTCGCCCGACTGCTTCCCGGCTTTAAGTATACTAAACCAGGTGTAACCGCTTCCGGTAACCAGATGATCAAAGGCATCTTCATCCATATTAACCAACTCTTGTTTATTGAATACCAGCGTTCCATGTCCCTTTAAAGCATCAACCCTCTTAATGAGTTTGGGCCTCCCCGATCCTGCAGCACTGCGCCCTTCGTCACGTCTGGAAAAGTCCTTTACTATAAAAGAGGAAACCTGATTCTTCCATTGTTCCACCAATTCCCCATCAGTGACCACGCCCTTGTCTGCATTTAAATCGACAATAAGCATTTTCTGACTAACCTTCTGGGCATAGGTAAAACCTAAAGACGCTGATAATAATAGAGCTAATAAAAGTTTCATATCTGGTTGTATTATAGACTAATATAAGACAAACAAATAGGAAACATACTATCTGAAGGACTTATTAAACCACTCACGAGCCAGTTCTACATCTTCCTGGGTTAAATTATGACTCGCTGGTAAGCTATATGAGGTGACATGAAACCCCCCGCTCTCAAGCGTCTCTATGTAGGCCTTTGTACTGCCAGGATCTACTGTCGGATCCACTGCTCCGCTACTAAAAAATACTGGCGCCTTCCTAGTGGAAGAAAACACAGGTATCGTTTTAAATGGCGGCATTGGTCGGAATAAAATGGCTCCTGCGAAAGCCTCGGGAGATTTAACTAATATCGCACCGGCAATGTTTGCACCATTTGAATAGCCTAAAGCGACAACTTTCTTGATGTCAAAGCCTTCCTGTACGGCAAGGTTTTCCACAAAGCTTAACAACTCTTCTGCTCTGAAGTTTACGTCCTGCTCATCGAAGATCCCCATTCCAAGACGCTTGAAATAACGAGGCATCCCATGTTCGGAGACGTTCCCACGGACGCTTAGCAGATTAAGGTCTGCACCGAAGCTTTCGCCAAGGCCAAGCAAGTCGTTTTCATCTCCACCGGTACCGTGCAACAAGAGCAAAGTGTAAGCTTCAGGGTTACCTGAAGCTTTGTAAATGTATTTTAAAGGCTGATATTCCATGTGAGTTGAGTTAGTTAAGTTTTACTAATCGTGCTTCAATCTCTTCGCGCTGACTTTCGTATTGCGCAGGGAGTTTTAGATTTAGTCCGAGTTCTGCTAACGGTTCGTCGACAGTGAAGCCTGGATTTTCTGTGGCGATTTCGAACAGAACCCCTCCTGGCTCTCTGAAGTACAGAGAATGGAAGTAGTTACGGTCAATCTGAGGGGTGATACTCAAGCCGAGTTTCACTATTTTATCTCTGAATTCCATTAATGCAGCATCATCTTTTACTCTGAAAGCCACATGGTGAACAGTGCCATTCGCATTAAAACCGCGGTTTTCAGAAGGTATTTCCACGATATCCACCAGAGATGCTTCTGCCGCTGCATCCGTCGCATAGCGATATCTGTTGCCTTCTGTTTGAACCAGGCGATAGCCAAAAACACTGGTCAATATTAAGGCAGTAGCAGTTTTGTCTTTCAATGTAAGGGTGATATGATGAAAACCCTTTGTGGCAACGGCAGCGTTGACTTCTGCTGTTTCCCAGGATTTACGTGAATCATTACTTACTTCTGTCAGCTCCAGTTTCAAACCATCCGGATCAAGGAAGGTCAAGTACTTCTCTCCGAATTTCACTGATGGTTTATTATAGATTACGTTGTTATCTTCAAATCTCTTCATCCAAAAATCGATGCTGCCTTCTGGAACCGAATAGCCGATCTCAGTTGCCATGCCAGATCCTTTTCTTCCTTGTTGAATCTCATCACCCCATGGGAAGAAAGTTAAAATAGTGCCTGCGCTACCGGTTTCGTCGCCGAAATAGAAATGATACGTATGGGGATCATCAAAGTTTACCGTTTTCTTAATAAAGCGAAGTCCAAGTACCCGGGTGTAAAAGTCAAAGTTGCGTTTGGCATCACCTGCAATAGCAGTAATGTGATGAAGTCCTAAAATTCTATTTTCCATGATCTTTTGTTATTTGATACTCCAAAGGTAGTCAGACACAAAACCCCGGGCATTGAACTAGGACAAGAAACAGATTTAGGCTTACTTTTTTAACAGACGTGCCCTAACCTTACTTAAGAATTCTGGCGTCATCCCTAAATAAGAGGCGATATAGTGCTGTGGAACCCGTTGTGGAATGCCTGGGTAATGTTCCAGGAAGTCGAGATATTTCTGTTCCGCAGTTTTCGCAATGCTAAAGTAGAGCCTGTTTTGCATCGTCGAGATGTTTTTCTCGACCAGCTTCCGATAAAAACGCTCAAACTTTGGGACTTTGGTGAGCAGGCTTTCTTTACTTTTTGGGTCCAGCATCAGCAGTTCAGTATCTTCCAAGGTTTCAATAAACAGGTTACCAGGTTTTTGATCCGAGAAGCTGGCGATGTCGCTGATCCAACCGTTCTCAATTCCGAATTGGATGATGACTTCATTGCCATTGTCATCAATATAGTATTTCCTTAATGAGCCTTTTAAGATGAACCCTTCGAAATTGCAGACCTCGCCGGCTCTCAACAAATATGTTTTTTTTGGAAAGTGTTTGTGCCTTAGTAGGGTATTGAAAAGTTCAAGTTCCTCTGTGCTAAAACTTACATATCGGCAAACGTTGCTATTGATCTCTGAAAACACGGTTTACATTATTTACAGGCAAATTAACAGTATTTGTTCTAATTAATCCTTTCTAATGGAATAAGTTGTTTGATGTAAAGCACACAATTCATATAATCAGTAAATTGCTCTTTCTATGGTGAAACCCAAACTATATAAATTCAAGGCCAGAATCTACAGATCGGGAATCAACTTTGTAGTTGACGTTCCAGAGCTCATCACCTCAAAATTAACGGTGGTGAAAGGTTTTATTAAGGTCAAAGGAACGGTAAATGACTTTCCCTTTCATAAATCATTGGTACCGGTTAAAGATGCGGCTCATCGCCTTTTTGTGAATATGGCAACACTTAAAGGTGCAAAAACGAAGGTTGGAGATGTTGCCAAATTTGTACTTGAAGAGGATTTTGAAGATGCAGAAAAACAGTACCCTATACCGCCGGTACTGGAGCTTCTTCTCAAAGAAAAAGGCTTAGAAACTCAATTTGAGTCGCTAAGCCCTTATAGACGTAAAGAAATTCTGAAATACCTAAATACCGTTAAAGCTCCTCAAACACTGGATAAACACATCAAAAGCGTGATTTATCAGTTAGAAAACAAAGCTCAAAGCATCCGGATTCCTTAACTATTTGTAGGTCGCTGCCAGTTTCAAAGCTTCATAAGCGTTAACGATACCACCGCTTCTGCATAGCTCAGAAAAAGCAATTTGCTCATCGGTTCCAGGCTTAGTAACCGTTTCTGTAGGCTTGTAGCAGCTTTTCACAAGAATATCTATCACTTGTGCTGGCTTAAGTTTCGGATAGTGCTCCAGAATTAAAGCGGCTATACCAGAAACAACTGGTGCTGCCATACTTGTTCCGTTCGCATTTCCATAGGTGTTTCCTCCTGGGATGGTCGAGTAGATCTGAACACCGGGTGCAAAAACATCAACCATTGTTTTGCCGTAGTTAGAGAACCTGGCTGTCAAACCTCCGTTGGCAAGATCTCCACTTGCACCAACGGTGATCATGTTGGTTGCCCTTTTAGCGTCAGACAAATACATTGGATTAGGGAAGTTGTCTTCGACGTCAATATTTTTGGAGTCGTTACCTGCAGCGTGTACAAGTAGTACATTCTTCTTTTCTGCATATCTGATTGCGTCATCTACCCATTGTTTTTCAGGAGAATAACTCTTACCAAAGCTCATTGAAATCACTTTAGCACCATTGTCAACAGCATAGCGGATAGCAAGTGCGATGTCTTTATCATGCTCATCTCCATCTGGAACTGCACGGACCATCATGATTTTTACATTATCGGCAACGCCATCAATACCCAATTCATTGTCGCGCTTTGCAGCTATGATTCCGGATACATGCGTTCCATGAAAAGCGAAACTAGCCATCACATCTTTATTGCCATAAAAACGGTCAGAGAAATCAGTATAGTTGTCTTTGACAATATCGGCTCTATAGTTTACAAGGGGCGAATTAACGACAGCGGCACTTGCCTCTAAAGTTTTCACATAGGCGCCGAAGTCATCTCTAAACTGAGAAATATTGATGTCCATCATCTTGTTTCCCTTCAACATCGAAAGCAAGCCAACTCTTGCATTTTCAACCTTAGGATTTTGAGATTTGAACGTTTCAAGATCTGTACCTTTGATGGTGTCTTTCTTCAGACCTGTGCGAATTAGACTATCTGCCCATTTGATTCCCTGATAGGATTGTTGAAAGTTTTGAAGTTTAGTACGATTAGCCTCCGACGGGGCTTCGTATTTAGCTTTTAACTTGGTATATAAGGCTGTGTCTTTTGGCGCTACGGTAGTTTGAGCTTTAAGTTTTTTGTATAAACGCTCTGATTCTTCCGTGTCTTTTCCAACACTGCGACCGTCTTTTCCACCAAGGAAATTCCATCCGTAAACATCATCGGCATAGCCGTTCTTGTCATCATCTTTACCGTTACCAGCTTTCTCCTTAGGATTTTTCCATAAGACCTCTTTAAGATCCTGATGTAAGGTATCCACACCTGAATCGATAACTGCTACGGTAACAGTGGTTCCTTTCTTGCCTTTTAGCAGTTCAGAATACGCTTTGTTAACGCTTATACCAGAGAACCCTTCTTTAGTTTTATCTAATAAATGCCAGCCATTTGGTGCTGGTTTGCTGGTTGCAGCCGGAGCTACCTGAGAGAATGCATTGGAATTAAATGCAAGCAATAACCCGCAGAGCGCGAGACTTTTAAACTTATTTATCATATTTATAGTTGTTGTTTGTGTTTCAATAATCATTTACTGGTACCTTTCTAACTTTGGAATTAACAAGTAAAGTAACGTTTTTCGGAGGAAAATAGTTTCTGTATGCTAGTCAGAGGCGTGTTATTTAATGCTATTTATTCATTGGCAGCCAGCTGATCATTGATTGCTTTTTCAATACCTGTGCCAATCATTTGGAGTAGCTCAACCTGAACATCTTTATCTGATAACCAGGTCACCTGCTCGTTGTCAACCGACGGCCACACTGCGCACAGATGATCGAGGCCGTTAAATATGTTGTATTTAATTTCCCCGGAGAAGGGCACAGCTAATAAGGGATGGTCGTTGCCGTTGATGTCTATAATAATTTCAAAAGGTTCCATAGTCAAAGCTAGCAATTTCTTGGTTAGTCATTGTGATTGTTGGTGATTGTGATTGCTATAAATCCCCGTCATCCCGGTGAAAACCGGGACCTCGGAAGCGAGAGGGGTAATCATACGATCCGCAACCTTAATATCCTGCAAACTACTCATCATCCGGCTCTTACGAGGTCCCGAGTTTCACCGGGACGAAGTGCGTAAAAACGCCAACTTCCATTGTTGGTCCGAGGTCCCGGTTTTCACCGGGATGACGGGCGATTACAAGGGATGGCGGGGGATGATGACAAGAGAATAACGTTCGGCCAGACTCGTAATGACGCCACTTTGAGTTCAGCCTGAATTCACTGTGAACTCTGCTCCTCTTCGGTCCCTCTTCGGTTGCCCTTCGCTTCCTCTTCGGTTGCTCTTCGGCTCAGAGCCGACCAGCAAGCGACCAAGAACCGTAAAAAGGGCGAATGGGGGCCGACTTGATGCAAACGTCACGCTGAGTTCAAGCTGAGGTTACCGTAAAGTCACCACAAAGCTATACTTATCTTGATATATCCTAGTTGTAAAGGAAATTCGATTAGATGTTTTGGGCAATAACGAACCCAGAAGCCCAGGCCCATTGAAAGTTGTAACCGCCAAGCCAGCCCGTGATATCAACACATTCACCACCAAAATATAGTCCGGGTACTTTTTTACATTCCAGGGTCTTGGAAGATAGCTCATTGGTATCAATACCGCCGCGCATGACCTCAGCTTTATCATAGCCTTTATCACCGGCGGCTTTAACCTTAAACAAATGTATGGTTTTATGGATCAGTTCTATCTCTGATCTGGTCAATGCGGCAACATTTTTCTCCACTGGCATAAATTTCGCCATCGCATCGCTGAATTTCCTTGTGAAGAAACGCGTTAACAACGTCGAAAGAAGGGTTTTGCCGTTAAGGGACCGCTCCTCCTCTATCAGTTCAGATATATTTTTGCCCGGCAGCAGGTCAAGGTTAAAGACTTCACCTCTTCGCCAGTAGGATGAAATCTGCAAAATAGCCGGCCCGCTTAATCCCCAGTGCGTAAAAAGGATGTTTTCTTCAAAGGAAATCCGATCATTGCTGACTTCACAAAAAACAGTGTTCCCGGATAGCTGTGCATACCATTCCTCGTCCTTGCCGGTAATGGTCAATGGCACTAGTGCAGGGGCAGTTTCGATGATATTTAAGTCGTGTTTCCTCGCAAATCGCAATGCGAAATCCGTGGCACCCATCTTCGGTATTGGCAAGCCGCCAGTGGCGATTACAATTTTCGGCGCCTTCAGTGTTCTGGACTTGCCATTCTTTTGAAACAAGACACTAAAGCCTTGATCTGACCGAGAGACTTCAGACACGTCAGCACTGGTGATGATCTGTTGGTCGAGATCTTTACAAAGGTTGGCGAAGACTTCTACGATATCCTTTGCAGACTTATCAATTGGAAACAGCTGGCCTAAGGTTTTCTCTTGTCCCTGAATACCATAGGTTTCAAAAAAGCTGATGGTATCTTCGACTGACCATTGTGTTAGGGAAGATTTTAGAAAATGTTTGTTATTAGAGATAAAGTTTTCATCATCAGTAAAAAGGTTGGTATAATTACATCTACCACCCCCGGAGATCAGAATTTTAGCTCCAGGCTTATCACTTTTTTCTAAGATAATAACCTTTTTGCCCAGATATCCGGCTTGTACTGCGCACATCAATCCACAAGCTCCTGCACCAATAATTATAGCGTCTGCATCCATCAATCCGTTAATAATGTTATTTTTGTGCAAAATAAGCATAACTTTCTCATATAGATATGGCAAAACAGATAAGTGATTTGAAATTAGGAATTCTGGGTGGGGGGCAGTTGGGCCGGATGCTTATTCAGGAAGCTATTAATTACAACCTTACCACGTTAATATTAGATCCAGATCCCGAGGCTCCATGTAAACACATTGCAAATTATTTCGAATGTGGCTCAATTACAGATTTTGATACCGTTTATAACTTCGGGAAAAAAGCAGATATTATTACCATTGAGATTGAAAAAGTAAATATAGAAGCACTTGAACAGCTGGAAAAGGAAGGCAAACTTGTTTATCCTCAATCCAGAGTGATCAGATTGATTCAGGATAAAGGTGTTCAAAAACAATTTTTCAAAGAGAACGATATTCCTACCGCCCCCTTCCAGTTGGCAAACACCAGGGAAGACATCAGGAACAGCAATTTCAGCTTTCCATACATGCTAAAGCAGCGTAAAGATGGTTATGATGGTAAAGGCGTAATGAAAATTAACAGTATTTCAGAAATTGACAATGCTTTTGATGCACCTTGTCTGATTGAAGAGCTTGTTGATTTCGAGAAGGAAATAGCGGTAATAGTGAGTCGTAACCCTAAAGGCGAGGTCAAAACTTTCCCAATGGTGGAAATGGAGTTTAATTCGGAAGCTAATCTTGT
Source organism: Pedobacter sp. (assembly GCF_037719805.1). GTDB lineage: Bacteria > Bacteroidota > Bacteroidia > Sphingobacteriales > Sphingobacteriaceae > Pedobacter. Next base: position 225,800 of record NZ_JBBJLZ010000002.1, read on the forward strand.
TGAATTTCTCATTTCTCCTTCCACTTATCCGGAAGCCATTCAAGACAAAGCAGAGGAAATCGCAAAGCAAATCGCTAATTCGTTAAATATTACTGGTTTATTAGCGGTAGAGATGTTCGTTACCAGGAATGGTGAGATTCTAGTCAACGAATTGGCTCCGCGTCCTCACAATAGCGGTCATCATACTATTGAAGGCAATTACGTGTCTCAGTTTGAGCAGCATTTGCGCTCAATCTTCAGCTTACCCCTGGGCGATAGCAGATCGATAAGCAATGCGGTCATGATCAATCTTCTGGGCGAAAAAGGTCATAACGGGGTGGCACATTATGAAGGCCTAGAGAAAGTAATGGCCTTGGATGGCGTCTACGTTCACCTTTATGGTAAAAAGTACACTAAGCCTTTCCGGAAGATGGGACACATTACCATCGTAGATCAAAACCGCGAAGCGGCTATTGAAAAAGCAGATTTTATTAAAAACACATTAAAGGTGATCTCCTGATGAGTATAAAAGTTGGAATTATAATGGGCAGCAAGTCTGACCTTCATATTATGCAGGATGCGGCTGACGTTTGCAAAGAGTTTGGTATTGAGTTTGAAATAACAGTAGTATCTGCTCACCGAACTCCGGAGCGGATGTTTGAATACGCTAAAAGCGCTGCAAAAAGAGGCTTGAAAGTGATCATTGCCGGCGCTGGTGGCGCGGCTCATTTACCAGGCATGGTGGCATCAATTACCGTTTTACCCGTTATTGGTGTGCCCGTGAAGTCCTCTAATTCTATTGATGGCTGGGATTCTATTTTATCTATCCTGCAAATGCCCAACGGTATTCCAGTGGCGACAGTCGCTTTAAATGCTGCAAAAAATGCAGGTTTGCTTGCCGTGCAAATTTTATCCACAGCAGATGAGGCACTTGCAGATAAAATGCAGAGGTATAAAGATGATTTACGTAAGAAAGTGGAGGAGAGCGCTGCCGACTTATAATCAGTTTAATCGTGGATCTACAGGGAAGTTGCTGACATGAGCGTATTTAGGACCCAAGTTGATAATAACTTCGCGCCACAGTTCTTCCTCATTATCTGAGAACACAACGTCAGCGTGGTACTGATCAGAAACTATCCAGGTATTTTCCTCAATTTCACCTTTAAGTTGATTAGGTGCCCATCCAGAGTAACCGATAAAGAATTTTACCTCATGCGACTTAATACTTCCATTGTTTATCAACACCTTTAGGGTTTCGAAGTTACCACCCCAATAAATTCCTTTAGCGATTTCCTGACCATCATTCATTTTATCAAAACATCTATGAATGAAATGAACGGTATCAGTTGCAACAGGACCACCTATATATACCGGAAAGTCTGCTTCAGGCATCTCTGGGACCAAATCTCGAAGCAATAACAAACTGATGTGGTTAAGCACAAAGCCCACTGTTCCTTCATTCTGATAATCGCTGATCAGGACCACCGAGCGTTTGAAGTTAGGATCCGCAAGAAAAGGTTCAGAAATCAATAGTTTTCCCAGGGAAGGTTGTGTGCGACTTAACATTTTGGAATATATAAAGTGAAATTAAATAAGTAACCCTATTTTTGTGTATGGAGCTTACTAACGCAAACTTACAAAACTTACGCCAAGATTATCGCATTGCCTCTCTTTCTGAAAGTGATGTAGCCGCTGATCCAATTCTACAGTTTAAAATGTGGTTTTCTGATGCGGTTAAAGCACAGCTTTATGAACCGAATGTAATGACATTTGCTACTGCCGATAGCGATGGAAAGCCTTCTGCCCGCATTGTACTCTTAAAGGGCTTCGATGATCAGGGATTTGTGTTTTACACAAATTATCAAAGTAAGAAAGCAAATGACCTGGTAGAAAATCCGCAGGCTGCTCTTGTCTTTTTCTGGGCAGAATTAGAGAGACAGGTGCGAATAGAAGGTATTGTCAGTAAAGTAGACAAGGAAGTTTCAGAGGCTTATTTCCGATCAAGACCCATAGGAAGCCAGATCGGTGCTATTGCATCCCCCCAAAGTGCGGTTATTAGCGACCGGGCAGTACTAGAAGACAAAGTGTCTGCTCTTATGGCGGATTATGAAGGAAAAGAGATCCCCAAACCTGACAACTGGGGCGGTTACCTGGTTGAACCCAAACATATTGAGTTCTGGCAGGGAAGATCGAGTAGATTGCACGACCGGATCTGCTACGATTTTACTGAAGGTTCATGGAAAATAAGCAGACTAGCACCCTAACACAATCATATGAGAATTGCAGTCATTGGATCAGGGACAATGGGGAATGGTATTGCCCATACCTTCGCACAGTTTGGCCACAGGGTAAGGCTGATTGACATCAGTCAGGAGGCACTTGATCGTGCACTGACAACTATCGATAAGAATTTGCAAAGACAGGTTGAGAAAGGAACACTTACAGCTGATGAAAAATCAACAGCGCTCAGTAGGATATCAACGGCTACTGACCTAAAATCCGGTGTCGCAGACGCGGATTTTGTGGTGGAAGCTGCCACTGAAGACCTGGAACTCAAACTAGCTATCTTCAAAGATTTGGATGCCTTTGCCCCTGCTAACGCTATCCTGGCTAGCAACACTTCTTCCATATCTATCACTAAAATCGCTTCAGTTACTTCAAGACCAGATCAGGTTATTGGGATGCATTTCATGAACCCAGTGCCTTTAATGAAATTGGTAGAAGTGATCAGGGGTTATGGAACAAGTGATCAGACCACTGCTACAGTGTTCGAACTGTCAAGGGGACTGAATAAAACGCCGGTAGCCGTGAACGATTATCCAGGTTTTATTGCCAACAGGATCCTGATGCCCATGATTAACGAAGCCATCTACTCCTTGTTTGAGGGCGTAGCTGGTGTGGAAGAAATTGATACAGTGATGAAGCTCGGCATGGCACACCCGATGGGACCTCTGCAATTGGCAGATTTTATAGGCTTGGATGTCTGCCTATCTATTTTGAGCGTTCTTCATGACGGTTTCGGAAACCCGAAGTACGCACCCTGTCCCCTGCTGGTAAATATGGTTGCTGCTGGAAAGAAAGGAATTAAGTCTGGAGAAGGATTTTATCAATATTCAGCCAATACAAAAGAGATCAAAATATCTAATAAATTTAGCAAAACGGACCTTTTATCCTAACTTTACCAAATGAATGAAAACCTTGATCCCTCTTCGGAAAGTTTATCTCCTTTAGAACGGGACATTGAAAGAGTTCTGCGTCCGCAGGCTTTTGAGGACTTCACCGGACAGGAAAAGGTAATGGAAAACCTAAAGATCTTTGTTCAGGCAGCGAAGCTTAGAGGCGAGCCACTTGATCATGTGCTGTTGCATGGCCCTCCAGGTCTTGGAAAGACCACCTTATCATATATTATTGCTAATGAAATGAATGTTGGCATTAAGGTAACGTCTGGTCCTGTACTTGACAAGCCTGGTGATCTCGCTGGGTTATTGACCAATCTGGATACGGGAGACATTCTATTTATAGACGAAATACATCGCCTAAGCCCACTGGTAGAAGAATACTTGTACTCTGCAATGGAGGATTTCAAGATCGATATTATGCTTGAAAGTGGCCCTAACGCCCGATCTGTACAAATCAACTTAAATCCGTTTACGCTTGTCGGAGCTACCACACGTTCCGGACTGCTTACCGCCCCATTAAGGGCTAGGTTTGGGATTAATTCCCGTCTGGCGTATTATGACGCCAAGTTATTGACTACAATCGTTTTGCGTTCTTCCGAAATATTAAAAACACCGATCACCGATGAAGGTGCTTATGAAATTGCAAGGAGAAGTCGTGGAACGCCAAGGATCGCAAATGCATTATTAAGACGGACGAGAGATTTTGCACAGATCAAGGGCAATGGAGAGATTGATACAGAGATTGCACGTTACGCCTTGAACGCGCTAAATGTGGATGAGCATGGTCTGGATGAGATGGACAATAAGATTCTGGTTACTATTATTGATAAATTTAAGGGTGGCCCTGTTGGTTTGAAGACGATAGCAACTGCTGTAGGTGATGACGAAGGCACAATTGAAGAAGTATATGAGCCTTTTCTAATTCAGGAAGGCTTTCTGATGAGAACCGCCAGAGGTAGGGAAGCGACCGAAGCGGCCTATAAACACTTGAAGAGAAATTATCCCGGACAAATGGGGAAACTGTTCTAACAAAAAAGGACCACCATTATGGCAGTCCTTTTTCGTTTATTGAATTATCCTAACCTATTTACGGGTGAAGAACCAAAAGATTAACAGTATGAGAACAATTACAGGAAGAATCCATTTTAGAACCGGTCCTGCACCCTTATTGTTATACTCGTCTACTGCCTGCGGAGATGGACCCGGATCGTTTTCGTGTTTTGCATAATTGTGCTCAACAGGTTTTGAAGGCTTATTTGGGTCTTCAATATGATTGGGATCTTCGCTATAATTAGGATCTTTATTTTCCATGATGTTGAGTTTAGTTCGTTTAATTTGATTCTTTTATAACAGTAGGCTTGATAAAATGTTTTTAATCCTAAAGTTTATCTTTGCAACTTATGATTGATAACCGAAGCAGATACAGCAAGCTCATAAAAGAAGAGGCCATACGCCTCGGCTTTATGCAATGCGGTATTGCCAAGGCTGACTTTCTTGCAGAGGAAGCTCCGCGGTTGGAAAAATGGCTAAGTAACAATCATCATGGAAAGATGGCTTACATGGAAAACCATTTTGACAAGAGGCTTGATCCAAGGTTACTGGTTGATGACGCAAAGTCTGTCATCTCCCTTACCTTAAACTACTATTCAGAAGCAGCACAAACTGACCCTGAGGCGCCGAAGATCTCTAAGTATGCATTCGGATCTGATTATCATCAGGTTATTAAGTCGAAATTGTTTGAACTTCTGGAATTCATTTCCGCTCAGGTTGGGGAGGTTTCCGGACGCGCTTTTGTGGACTCTGCACCGGTGTTGGACCGGGCTTGGGCAAAACGCTCAGGGATTGGTTGGATCGGCAAAAACAGTAACCTGATCAGCAAAAAAAGTGGCTCCTTCTTTTTCCTGGCTGAATTAATACTAGACCTGGATCTGGAGTACGACAATCCCTTTGAAGCCGACCATTGCGGCACTTGTACCAAATGTATTGATGCCTGCCCTACCGAAGCCATACTGTCTCCCTTCATTATAAATGCGCAGCAGTGTATTTCTTATTTGACCATTGAGCTTAAAGACGAGATTCCCAGTCATTTCAACAACAAGATGGACAATTGGATGTTCGGCTGCGACATTTGTCAGGATGTGTGTCCCTGGAATCGGTTCGCTACTCCACATTCAGAACCTGCTTTCAAGCCAAACGACAATCTACTTCAGATGAAAAAGGAAGACTGGTTGGACATTACAGAGGATGTTTTTCAAAAGATCTTTAAGAACTCTGCGGTAAAGCGGACTAAATTTAAAGGCCTGACGAGGAATATTGATTTCTTGAAACAAGTTTAACCGTTGATCCGGAGCGCTTACTTACCAAACTTCATTTTTAGTTGTTCCAACATATCGTTGGTTACTTCAACTGCCTTAGGTTCTTTCTTAGGTGCAAACTGCGGCCGTGGCTGTGTATAAACTGGTTTAGGTGGAACAGGTGCCTGTACAGGTGATGCGTCTGCAGGCTTAGCAGCTGCGTTTGCAAGTCCTCTTTCCAGTTCTTTCTTTTCCTGCTTAAGTGCTTCTTTCTTCTTGTTCCAACGTTCCCAGATTTCAGTCAGCTTTTTCTTGGTATATAGCGGGAAATCTCCCTGCTTCATCCAGGCGTAATAACTAGGCTCTATGTCGAATACCTGTTCTACGGTTTTGCCCTTATGTTTACCGAAGTTAAACATCTCTTGTCCCTCTTCGTTAAACACCATACGTCCTGCAAAGTCTACGGGCTTATTCATGTTAGTGAATGCATGTAATGCATCTACATCGTTTTGAACTGGCTTTGAAAATTGGCCTTGCTTATCCTCAAAATCAGTGTCTTTGTAGCGGTCTAATTGCGCCAATAAAACGTGGTAAGTTGCTGTGATGTCAGCCTCTGCGGAATGCGCATTGATAATGTCTTTATCACAATAGAACTTATAGGCAGCACGCAATGTGCGCTGCTCCATTTGATGGAATATGTTTTGAACATCAACAAACTTCCGGTCATTCATTTCAAAATCAACGCCTGCCCTTAAGAACTCTTCTAATAGAACGGGGATATCAAACCTATTGGAATTGTAACCTGCCAGGTCGGCATCACCGATAAAATCTGCCAATTCTTGTGCTACTGATTTGAAAGTAGGTTCATTTAATATGTGTTCTTCATAAATGCCGTGAATTAATGACGATTGTAAAGGGATTGGCATTTCTGGATTAATCCTCAAGGTCTTTATCAGTTCTGAGCCGTCTGGCATTGCTTTTAGTATGGCAATTTCTACGATGCGATCAGCACCAACGTTGACACCAGTAGTTTCAAGATCAAAAAAAGCGAGGGGACGTATTAAATTAAGTTTCATGTGTAGCGTTTTGTAACATTCAAAAGTCGTGAAAATGATTCATTTAAACCGAATATGTTTTTTTATTTCTGAATCTGGTGATTATATTGTGATGCCAAATAGCTCTTAACTATGAGATACCGTTTTCTTACTTTATTTCTTTCTATCCTTTCTTTCTCTGCTTTTGGGCAGGATTTTCCCTACGCTTCCATAACTGGAACTGACATCAATTTGAAGAACACGCAGTTAGACAGTAATGCAAATGCGATGGTCATTAACGAGTATGGCGCCGCAGCCATGCGGGTTAACAACGACAAAGGTTATCTCTATATAGATTATGAATACCATGTAAGAATAAAAATCTTTAACAAGAACGGCTTCGACAATGGAAACGTAGTCATTCCCTTGAGAACTTATGCCGAAAACGAAGACTTTATAGAGGAGTTGAAGGCGACAACCGTCAACTTTGTTGATGGCAAATTAGTACGGTACGAACTGGATAAAAAGAAAGTTTTCACAGAGAGAAGAAACAAATATGTGAACCTTACTAAGTTTGCGATGCCTAATCTGATGGAGGGTAGTATCATCGAGTACAGTTACAGGCTGCACATTCCCAGCATCTTCAATTTTAAGAGTTGGGAGTTTCAGTCCCGAATCCCAAAGTTAAAAAGTCAGTTTGTAGCCAGCATCCCCGCAAATTACAATTACAATGTATCTCTGCGAGGTGCAAAGAAACTAACATCGACGAAGTCTGAACTGATAAGAGAATGTTTCGTTGCATCAGGCATAAAAGCGGATTGTTCGAAGCTGACATACACCATGACTGATATACCCGCATTTGTAGAAGAGGATTACATGACTTCAGCGGAGAACTTTAAGTCGGCAATCTATTATGAACTCTCGGACTATGAGGTTCCATCAGGAGGAAAGGTGAGTGTAACTAAAACATGGAAAGATGTAGATAAAGAGTTGCTGGACAATAAATCATTCGGTGCACAGCTCAAGCGTAAGGATCTTTTCTTACCCTTATTACCCACTATTATCAAAGATGCTACTGACGACTTAAGTAAGGCAAGAGCGATCTATAACTACATTGGCAAGAACATTAAGCGTAATGAATTTATAGGTATTTATGCGGAGAACGGCATAAAAAAAGCTTTAGAGACCAGATCAGGAAACGTTGGTGATATAAATCTGTCATTAGTTACGGCTTTAACCGCGGCGGGGTTGAATGCAGAAGCCTTGATCTTATCTACAAGACAGAACGGACTAGTAAATAGCCTCTACCCTGTGATCTCTGATTTCAACTATGTAATTGCTAAGCTGAACATTGATGATCAGGTGTATTTATTAGATGCTACCGATGCGAGATTGCCCTTTGGCCTTATCCCGCTATCCTGTGTTAATGGCAACGCCAGGGCAATAGGCTTAAAAAAATCATCCTATTGGTATGAGATTAAAGCTCCTCAAAGAGAAACCACCAAATATATTTTAGAAGCGGCGATAGCACCAAATGGAAACTTAAAAGGAATGTTAACGACCTATTCCATGGGCTATGCTGCCCTTTCGAAAAGAGAACAGATTAATGCTGCAGGATCCATTGACGAGTTTGTCGAGAAGCTGGATGAACGGTGGCCCAATATGAAGATTCTGAATCATTCTATCGAGAATGTAGATACCCTTGATAATGCATTGGTTGAGAAGTACGAGATTGACATGAAGTTGTTTGATGGGTTAAACTATTCGCAACTATTCTTTAATCCCTTTTTTATTGGCAGGATCAATAAAAACCCCTTCAATTTGAATGATCGTACCTATCCTGTTGACATGGGTGCTGCCCGTGAGGAACGTGTAACGATGATCATTAAGCTCCCAGAGAACTGGGGTCTGGCTGAACAGCCTAAGAACCTCTCCATGGCCTTACCGGAAAACGGCGGCAGGTTCGTGTCAAATACTACATTAGTAGGCGAAACGTTATCAATAAGCCAGGTTTTCCAGTTGAACAAACCGATATATAGTCCGGATGAGTACTTATCGCTAAAGGAGTTTTATAGCAGGATGATACAGCAGCAAAAGACTGACATAGTTTTAAAGAAAAGTAAATAGGATGAAAGTTAGATTTCTACTGATTGCCTTACTAATAAGTATGAGATGCTGGGCTCAGGATTACAGCAACTATAATGTTGAAAACATACCAGCAACCCTAAAGACAAGGGCCAATGCCGTAATCAGAAACATGGAAACGGCTGTTGACATGCGCGCGCCTGAAAACGTAATTTTTACGGTTAAGAAAGTCATTACCGTCTTAAACAAGAATGCGACTGAAAAAGCTGGACTCGGCCTTTACTATAACAAAAACACAATTATTAAAAGTGTTAAGGGTCTGGTGCTAAACGAATCGGGTATTGTTGTAGGCAAATTTAGTCTGAGTGACTTCACAGATGAGAGTGCAGTAAGCGACTTCTCGCTTTTTGAAGATGACCGGATAAAGCACTTTACGCCATCAGTGAACACTTATCCATATACCGTTATTTATGAGTATGAAATGAGGTTTAAGCAGAATCTCAACCTTCCGGAATGGTACGCTAATCCCTCTCCTGACCTGGCAGTTGAACTCAGCACCTATACGTTCACCTGCAAACCGGGCGATAAAATCCGCATTAAAGAATACAATTATAAGAGTAAACCTGAGGTTGTCAAAACCGACAAGCTGGAAAGTTACAAATGGAGTGTCAGTAAAGTAAATGCTTTCAAATCAGAACCCTACGCACCGGATCCTGATACCTATCTCACCTATGTAAAAGTAGCTGCTGAAAAGTTTAGCTACTATGGTCACCAGGGAAATTATAAAGATTGGAAAGAACTAGGTAAGTGGGTTTATGACGACTTGATTAAAAGCAGACAAGAGCTTAGTCCACAGACTGTAAAAATGGTGAATGACCTGGTGAAGGGAGCGTCAAGCGACAAAGAGAAAGCGAAACGCGTTTACGAGTACTTGCAAAAGAAGACCCGCTATATAAGTGTTCAGGTTGGTATTGGTGGTTTCCAACCCTTTGCGGCTTCTGAGGTAGATCGGCTATCCTATGGCGACTGTAAAGCTTTGGTTAATTATGCTCAAACCCTATTAAAGGCGGTTGATGTAGAGAGTTACTATTGTGTAGTCTTTGCCGGGAGCATGAAGAAAAGCATTGACCCCGACTTTGCCAGTATGGATCAGGGAAATCACATCATCTTATGTCTGCCATTTGAAAAAGATACCACCTGGTTAGAATGCACGAGTCAGGAAAATCCTTTTGGCTATTTAGGGACATTTACAGATGACCGGTATGTACTCGCTTGCACTCCTGAAGGCGGAAAGGTGCTCAAAACACCTGCATTGAGTACCGTTCAAAACATTTTAAAGAGAGAGGCAGAATTGACTCTTGCAGCGGATGGGAGTATACAAGGAAAAATCAATACTGTGTTTAGTGGCTCACAATATGACAACTATGATCGCTTGATTAACAAACCTTATTCAGATCAGTTGAAGCTGCTTAAAGATCAGTATGATATTGACAATATTAATTTTACTAACGTAAAGCTTTCTCAGAAAAAGGAAATTGATCCGTTGACATTAGAAAGTCTGGACCTCAGTATCCCTAGATACGCACCAGAAAACAACAAGCATGTTTACCTTACTTTAAACGCATTTAACAAGGCGAAGCAAGTTCCAGAGGTTAGAAACCGAACTTTACCTGTCTACATTAATCGTGGATACACAGACATTGATGTGGTGGTATACAATTTACCCGAGGGGTATAAAATAGATTTAAAGCCTAAGGATGTGGACTTGCAGTCTCCGTTTGGTTCCTATACGCTAACCACAAAATTGGAAGGGAATAAGTTACATTATAGTAGAAAGATCATACTTAATAACGGAACTTTCCCCGCCGAAGATTACGTGAAGTTTGCTGATTTCTTTAACACAGTAACGAGTAACGATCATAACAAGATCATTTTCAGCGTGAACTAACTTAATATCATAATCCCAACGGCGATGCCGATAATCATGATCAGATACATTAAGATCTCAGTAGTAGCAAAGCGTTTATATTTGTTCCAGAAGGAATCTTGTTCGTTATTCGACATATTATTAGTTTTTAATAGTACCAGCCTTTACCATTGCCTTTTGGTAAGCGGGTAGTGTAAGGTCATCAACTACTACTCCCCTGGTTGTTGAAGCATGAACAAAGTAATTGTTATTCAGATACACTCCGACATGGTCTACAGCTGAGCCTCCAAAAGAGAAAAATATAAGGTCTCCCTCTTTTAACTGCCTGAGCTCTTTCTCTTTTATAATTTCTGCTTGTTCGCGCGATCGTCTGGGCAAATCTAAGCTATATATATCTCTTTCCAATAGCAATGCAAATCCGGAACAGTCGATGCCAGACTTGTCCAATCCACCTAGTTTGTACCTTACCCCGGTCCACTCCGTGATGAAACGGTAAAGCTGCTTGCTCCTTAAATTGGCCATCGCACTCGCCATATTTGCAGCCGCAGCGGTGGTTTTTACCGCTGGCCTCCTGGAAGAGCAAGATGCTAAAAAAGTAAGAACTACCATTCCAAAGATAAGCTTATTCAAGAATCCTCTTTTAAAGCCCATAATTCCTATTGCTTGATAATACGTTGAATCTCATCTAATTTCAATAAGGCTTCTACGGGTGTCAGAATATTAACATCAAGGTTGTTTATTGAGTCCCGTATCTTAACCAGTACAGGGTCTTCTACGGAAAACATCTGGAGCTGATATGCCTGGTTCTGTACTTTCTTTATGCTGTCTTTAATACTTTGTCCCTCAGTTCTGTCTATCTCCAGTTTCTTAAGAATCTCATTGGCCCGATTGATCAGTTTGGGAGGCATACCTGCCATTTTTGCGACATGAATACCAAAACTGTGTTCACTCCCTCCAGGAACAAGCTTTCTTAAGAAGATGACACGGTTGCCGACCTCTTTAATAGAGACGTTAAAGTTTTTGATCCTTCCCATGGTATTTGACAACTCGTTGAGCTCATGATAATGAGTTGCAAATAGGGTTTTGGGTTTAGCTGTAGGGTGTTGATGCAGAAACTCAGCTATTGCCCATGCAATAGATATCCCGTCATACGTGCTGGTGCCCCGGCCGATCTCATCAAGAAGAATCAAGCTATTGTCCGATATATTATTAAGGATACTGGCTGTCTCATTCATCTCTACCATGAATGTACTTTCCCCCGAAGATAGATTGTCTGACGCACCGACTCGGGTAAATATTTTATCTACCAAACCAATTGAGGCGGTTTTAGCAGGCACGAAACAGCCCATTTGAGCCATCAGCACGATAAGGCCGGTTTGCCTTAATATAGCCGACTTACCAGACATGTTTGGCCCTGTGATGATGATTATCTGTTGCGTCTCATTATCCAAAAACACATCATTGGTAATATATTCTTCTCCAACCGGGAGTCGTTGCTCAATAACCGGATGTCTGCCCCCCTTGATGTCCAGCGTTCTTTCGCTATTCATTTCTGGCTTTACGTAATGGTTTTTGATAGCGAGCTGAGCAAAACATAGCAGCACATCTAATTGGGCAATCAAGAAGGCGTTCAGCTGTATTTGTTTGATATACGCAGATACCTGAAACATCAATTCGTTGTACATGCGCACTTCTATAACCTGTATCTTTTCTTCAGCGCCAAGAATTTGCTCTTCGTATTCTTTTAGTTCTGGTGTGATGTATCGCTCTGCACTTACCAGCGTTTGCTTACGGATCCAGTCTTCAGGCACCTTGTCTTTATGGGTATGGGTTACTTCGAGGTAATATCCAAAAACGTTATTAAAGGCTACTTTCAATGAAGGTATTCCTGTGGAGGCTGCCTCCCGTTTCTGTATTTCAACCAGGTAGTCTTTCCCGCCAAAAGCAATCTTTCTCAGGCGGTCAAGTTCATCATCAATGCCATCCGATATCACGTTACCCTTAATCAACAACGCTGGAGGATCTTGCTGCAGTTCCCTTTCCAGTTTCTCCCTGATCGTTAAACAAGGATTAAGCTGTTCTGCCAATATACCGAGGTAGGGATTTTTACTTTCTTCGGCTATCTTTTTTACCGATTCAATATGATATAATGCCTTTTTAAGGGCGCAAAGTTCTCTAGGACCGACGCGTTGCAAGCCGACTTTAGAGATCAGGCGCTCCAGGTCTCCAATCTGTTTGATATGGTTGGTAAAAGATTCTAGAAGGGATTCGTCTTTTACAAGATACTCTACCATGCCCAGGCGCTCTTCAATAGGTTTAAGCTCCTTTAATGGCATGATGATCCACTTATACAATAATCTGGCACCCATTGGGGTGGAAGTTTTATCTAGTACCTCAAAAAGTGTTACCGCATTGTCATGTGGAGAGCTAACGAGTTCCAGGTTACGGATGGTAAAGCGATCCAGCCATACAAACTTATCTTCTTCCAATCGGGATATAGCGCTGATGTGCTTTAAGTTGCGATGCTCCGTGTCATTCAGATAGTGCAATACCACCCCGGCGGCTACAACACCTGCTTGAAGCTTATCTACCCCGAAGCCTTTTAAAGAATTCACTTCAAAATGCCTGGTCAGAATTTCATTTGCATAGTCGGACGTAAAGGCCCAGTCATCGAGGTGAAAAGTGTAAAACTTATCACCAAACAGTTCAAGAAATTCTTTGCGTTTCGTCTTCTGGAAAACAACCTCGTTCGGTTTAAAACCTTGCAATAATTTGTCGATATATTCTGCATCCCCTTGTGCAACCAGAAATTCACCGGTGGATATGTCGACGAAAGATACGCCAAGCGTACTTTTTTCAAAATAAACAGCTGCAAGATAGTTGTTGGATTTCTGGTTTAATATATTGTCACTGTAGGCAACACCAGGTGTTATCAGTTCTGTAACCCCTCGTTTAACGATTGTTTTAGTAGCTTTCGGGTCTTCGAGTTGATCGCATATTGCTACTCGCTGACCGGCCCTTACTAGTTTAGAAAGATAGTTATCGAGCGAATGGTGTGGAAAACCTGCAAGCTCCAGTGCACCATTAGGCCCGGTGCCCCTGCGGGTTAATACGATGCCTAATATCTGTGCGGTTTTAACCGCATCTTCACCAAAGGTTTCATAAAAATCACCGACTCTAAATAAAAGTAATGCGCCAGGATATTTCGCCTTGATGGCGTTATATTGTTGCATTAACGGGGTTTCTTTATATACGTCTTTCGCCAAAATATATCTGTTTACAAAATCGTAAATATACCACCTTCATTTGGAGCCTTTATGGTTTGTGGAAAATTTAACGATTGTGTATAGGTTACAACCTTGATATATAGGAAAGGAAAAGGTCTAAAGCTTCGCGCTTTTTAGGCGTTAAGTCGAAATCAAGCTTGTTGAAGAGATAATCTTTGAGGTCAAACCCTTGCTGCACAGGTAATTCATTTAACAATTCAGTCCGGTGAGCAAGTCCTAAAGCCAATGCTGTATTGAACTCTTTAATGAATGAGGGGTCAATCGGCTTGTTAGCAACCCAGGCAGCATAAACAAAGGGAAGGCCAGTAAAGCGCATCCACTCCTCTCCCATATCGTATGCGTAGGGATAGGTCTCCTTTTTACCAAATGTACGGTCGCCAATCAAAACAAGTGCATCTGTTGCGGCATTTACGTCGGTTGTATACTCCACCTCTTTCTTCCAGTGAAACTTAAGAAGTACTTTTGCAAGGTTGTTGGAGGTTCTTGATTCACTGTCAAGTCTCAGGGTTTTGATCTGCTCTGCCGGAACGTTACTAAATATAAATACGGAGTTTACTGCGCCAACAGAACCGATACAATAGTCTGCCACTATGTTTGCATTAGGCACAAAAGGTATAGCTGCCACTGGTATAAGGCCGATATCAACCTGCTGATTAATCAGCTTGGCGGCACAATCTGAAGGTATATCCAGACTAAGATCTATTTTATCAATTACTTCTGAACGTGCTATGCCGTAGATGAACGGCTTTGTGTTGGTATAAGCTACTGCAGAAACTTTTATTTTATTCAAGGGACTTTTTTAAATGATCGGTATTGTTAAATTCAACGATGGTAAAAATATCGTTGGTTAACTCTACTTTGTAAAGCGTTGTATTCAGGTGTGGAAAATCACCCATTTCAGATAGCGGCTTGTTTGCAAGTAAACACAGCAGTAAACGCATAGCGCGACCGTGCATACAAACCAAAACCAGTTTCTCTTTTTGATGGCTTTTAATGATACTGACAGCTTCAGTTAGACGAGCAAGCACCTCATTAGGGCTTTCTCCCCCTTCAAACTTAGAATCGTAATCGCCTGACTGCCATTTATCCATTATTTCTCTAAAGGCAGCAATGGCATTAGCATCATTAGGCTTACCCTCCCATTCTCCCCAGGCGAGCTCATCCAAACCCGCAAGTTGTTGCCAAGGTATACCTGCATCAATAAAACGTTGAACAGTTTGATGCGTCCGTTTTAAGGTTGATGTGTATATTTTTTCAAAAGGAACATCTTTATATCGATCATAAAAAGCTGCTGCTTGCGCCCGGCCGGTATCATTAAGATCACTGTTTATACCTCTGCCTTGAACGATTCCCTGCTTATTTAATTCCGTTTCACCGTGTCTGATGATATATAGTTCTTTGTCCATCTAGTTAATTACTGGTAGTTTATAATATTGGGGTTTTATATCCTCTTCAAACACCACGTCGCTAAAATCGGTAACTACATTGTATAGGGTGTCTCTTTCTATCGGTTTGCGTTTCACTTGTTTTATCAAATTAACAAGCTCTTTGGTGCTCATAGCCGGGTGTTGCTCTTCTGCGCCCGCCATGGAGTAAATTTTAGTGGTATCATCAAGTGTCCCATCAATATCATCAACACCAAAGTTTAAGGAAAGTTGAGCAGTTTGTCTGCTAATCATTGCCCAGTAAGCTTTGATGTGGTCAAAGTTGTCAAGGTAAATCCTTGATATGGCATAGTTTCTCAGATCTTCAATCACCGAAACCTCTGGTACATGTTCCATCTGGTTGTGTTGATTTCTGAACTTTAATGGGATGAATGTCTGGAACCCTCCCGTTCTATCTTGCAACTGGCGCAGCTGCTCCATATGGTCAACCCGATGTTCGTATTTCTCGATGTGGCCATAAAGCATCGTTGCATTAGAACGCATGCCTAATTTGTGCCACTCTTCGTGAATTTGCAACCACTGCTCGCCTGTGCATTTGTCTTTCGCAATTAGCTCCCGAATTTCTGGATGAAAGATCTCTGCGCCACCGCCTGGAATAGACTCGAGTCCGGCCTCTTTCATGAGCTTCATTCCGGTTGCATAATCAATCTTCGCTTTTTTGAATATATAGTGATACTCAACAGGTGTGAGCGCTTTTACATGAAGCTCAGGCCGGTGTTGTTTTATCGCAGTAAAAAGTGCAGAATAGAAGGCTACATCGTACTGTGGTAGAACACCTCCAACAATATGAACTTCAGTAACATCTTCCCCATCATATTTCTTGACCACGTCGAGCATCTCTTCGAGCGTCAGGGCCCATCCCTCATCCTTCTGTTTGATCAGACGGGAATAGGAACAGAACTTGCAATCGTAAACACAAAGATTTGTAGGCTCCAGGTGGAAGTTCTTGTTGAAATAGGTTTTGTCTCCGTGTTTGCGTTCCCGAATATGGTTAGCGAGGGTACCCAGGTATCCAAGCTCCGCGTGTTCGTACAGGTAAACACCTTCGTTAAAACTGATACGTTCCTGAGTCAACACCTTTTTAGCTATTGACCTAAGTTGCTCAGATAAGTCCTGATCGTTAATTATAACCGCTAATGCTGACGTTGTATTCATTAAGTCTTTATAATAAGGCAAAAGTAAGATAAAATCAAGAGAAGAAGTTTCAATTGGAGTTGTATCCTGTCAGGCACATGTAAAAGAGGACAAAAAAAAGGGATTCAAAATTAATTGAATCCCTTTTTATAAATAGGTTTTAGAATTATTTCACTGCTTTTGTGAAGTTAAGAACGATGTAAGCTGGTGAAGTACCGTATTCTACTGGTGATTTGATCACCATACTGTCGCCATCGCTTGAAGTAAGCACTAAACGATAACCAGAAGTTACGTTCTTAGCCTTATCTCCTTCAAAGATCTTTTTAAACTGGAAAGTTTGATCCGCAGGTGAAGCTGACCAATAGATAGATTGTGTTTTTGCTGCGCAAGCGCCACCACCTGGCAAGGTATAGGTACCATTACCACTGTTTGTTAAACTCCACGTACTTCCTTGAAAACAAGTATAAGAACCTTCATCAAACAATGTTTTAACTGCAGATTGTGGAAGTCCTTCAAAAGTAATATCGCTCAAAACCCAGTTACCGGTGATGTTACCTCTTTTAACTGTTGTGTTTGCAGCACCTTTTGGTGAACAACTTTGTAGTACCATTAATGAACTGCATAAAATGGCTGCTATTAGGAATATTCTTTTCATATCAACGTTTGTTTGCTTTCCAATTACATAAATCTTGCCAAAACATAAACAGAATAATTTCTACCTTTATACTAGTTATACTTTTTAAGTGCTTATTTACCTAACATTATCATAATGAAGCCCGAAACACTTGCGATACATGCCGGAAATTTATTCAAAGCCAGCACCAATGATGTCACCACTCCTATCAACCTTTCCACAACCTTCTTGAGAAATGAAGAAGGTGGCTATTCAGGCGGACATATGTACAGCAGGGTAAGTAATCCTAACCGTTCCAACCTGGAAAAAACACTGGCTGATTTAGAGCATGGTGCTGAAGCCTGCGCTTTTTCTTCCGGAAATACAGCAGGTATGAGTCTGTTTCAAGCGCTAAAACCTGGCAGCCACATCATTGCTCCGGATGACATGTATTGGGGTTTCAAGAAACAGTTGATGTCCATCTTCGCTGGCACCCTTGAGTTCGATTTCATTGACCTTACTGTCCTTGAAAACGTTGAAAGTTTCATAAAAGACAATACGACCTTAATCTGGATAGAGACCCCTTCAAACCCTTTGTTAAAGGTAACTGACATCCTTGCGATTTCAGCTATTGCTAGAAAACATAACCTAACACTGGCTTGCGACAGTACCTTCGCCTCTCCATGTCTTCAAAATCCTATTGACCTTGGCGCCGATATCGTTATGCATTCCTCCACAAAATACATCGGTGGTCATAGTGACGTGCTAGGCGGAGTATTGATTACTGCCAAAGTGGATTCACTTTGGGAAGCGATTAGAAACGTTCAGCAAATTGGTGGCGCGGTGCCGTCCCCTTTTGATTGCTTCCTTTTACTTCGAAGCATCAAGACACTTCCCTACCGGATGCGTGCACATAGTGAAAATGGAATGGCTTTGGCCAACTATCTTGAGCAACATCCACAGATTGAGGCAGTCTACTACCCTGGACTAACGTCCCATCCGCAGCATGAGATCGCCAAAAAGCAGATGAGTTCTTTTGGAGGAATGATGTCTGTTTTAGTTAAGGGTGGCGCTGAAGAAGCACGAAAGGTTGTTAATGCTGTTAAGATATTCGCGCAGGCAACGAGCCTCGGGGGCGTAGAGAGCCTTATAGAACACAGGGCCTCAGTAGAAGGACCAGACACTAAAACACCACAGAATTTAATTCGGATATCGGTTGGTCTTGAACACATAGACGACTTAATTGAAGACTTTAACCAAGCTTTGGGTGTAGATTAGAAGTAAAACTAGGGCTGTTTTACTACCTTTATTAAATTTATTATATTGTTTATTAGATTGTTACGAAATATTCAGAATTATATTTTGGTAGATTTACGTGCATGCCCTACATTTGTCTAAGTATATAGCACGAGCTATATAGAAGTCAACCTTGTTCGTTTACACGGTTTGATTTATAAAGAAGTGGCGAGAGACAGGCTCAATGACCCACTGGCAACCCTCCAAGAGGAGAAGGTGCCAATTCCTGACCGGGATAGCATGGTGCTACCTGGAAAGATAAATTAGACAGAATGAAAAATGTAACATCCGCTATTGATCAGATAAATTGTTGTCGCTATAGGCTTTGCTCCTATATGTGCTGTTGCATGCTATAAAATCTCAAATCTTCCCTTTGTATAATTGAATCCAACTGGAAGGCCTGTAAAGGGTACGCAACACAACTATGTTTAACTCAAATTCTCAATTTAAATCTTAAATTATGTCAACCTCCTATAAATTCGAAACACTACAACTTCATGCTGGTCAGGAAGTAGATCCAACAACGGGTTCAAGAGCTGTACCGATTTACCAAACTACCTCTTATGCATTTAAAAACTCTGAGCATGGTGCAAATCTCTTTGCCTTAAAAGAGTTCGGCAACATCTATACCCGCATTATGAATCCGACCACTGATGTGTTCGAGAAGAGAGTAGCCGCATTAGAAGGCGGTATTGCAGCATTAGCAGTGGGGTCCGGACAAGCAGCGCAGTTTATCGCACTAAATAACATCCTTCAGGTAGGCGACAACTTTGTCTCTTCTACACACTTATACGGAGGTTCATATAACCAATTTAAAGTTGCGTTTAAGCGTATCGGCATTGAGGTTAAATTTGCCAATGGCGATGACGTAGAAGACTTCGAAGCAAAGATTGACAGCAAGACTAAGGCGATCTATTTAGAAAGCATAGGAAACCCGTCTTTCAGTATCATCGATTTTGAGCGGTTATCAGCGATAGCTAACAAGCATGATTTGCCGTTAATTGTTGACAATACTTTTGGTGCCGCAGGATATCTTTTCAAACCACTAGCGCATGGAGCTCATATTGTAGTTCAATCGGCCACGAAATGGATTGGTGGGCATGGTACAAGTATTGGCGGCGTAATTGTTGACGGTGGAACTTACAATTGGGGAAATGGCAAATACCCTCAGTTTACTGATCCTTCTGAAGGCTATCATGGCTTGGTATTTAATGATGTCTTCGGTATTGGAGGTCCGTTTGGAAATATACAGTTTAGCATTAGAGCCAGAGTTGAAGGTTTACGTGACTTTGGTCCGGCTTTGTCCCCTTTCAACTCGTTTCTACTTATTCAGGGCTTAGAGACGTTATCTTTGAGAGTTCAACGCCATGTAGACAATGCTTTAGCGCTGGCGCAGTGGCTTGATGCTCATGAAGCTGTGAAAAAAGTCAACTACCCTGGATTGGAGAACAGTCCATATCATGCCAATGCTAAAAAGTATTTACAGAACGGTTTTGGTGCGGTATTGTCCTTTGAGTTGAACGGAGATGCGAGTAGTGCAACTGCGGTTGTAGATAATCTAAAGTTGGTGAGCCATGTAGCAAACGTAGGTGACGCGAAAACATTGATTATTCAACCTTCGGCAACAACACACCAACAACTTAGTGTAGAAGAACAAGCTGCTTCGGGAGTATTACCTAATTTGTTAAGGGTATCAGTTGGTTTGGAGCACATTGATGACATCAAAGCAGATTTTGAGCAGGCATTCGCAAGTATCAACCTTTAATTTTAAAATGTTTTGTCTGATATAATGAGTACCAGGGCTACCTACAACTACGATAAGCCGTTTCAACTGGAAAGTGGGAACGAGCTGACAAACCTACAGATTGCTTATCAAACCTATGGCAAGTTAAACAGCAACAAAGACAATGTGATCTGGGTTTGTCATGCACTTACAGCTAATGCTGACGTCTTGGACTGGTGGAAAGGCTTGTTTGGAGATAACGATTTTTTTAATCCCGATGAACACTTCATCGTATGTGCTAACGTATTGGGATCGCACTATGGAAGTACAAATCCCTTAAGTATCAATTACGCAACCGGACAATCTTATTATCTTGCTTTTCCAGAGTTTACAATCCGGGATATCGTTGGTGGGCATCGTTTATTAGCTGATCACTTGGGTATTGAAAAGATTAAAGTCCTGATCGGTGGATCATTAGGCGGCCAACAGGCGATGGAGTGGGCTATAATTGATTCTAGTAAGATTGAAAACCTGATTTTAGTGGCAACCAACGCTGCCCATTCTCCATGGGGCATTGCCTTTAACGAGAGTCAGCGACTTGCAATTTCAACGGATCGTAGCTTCTATGCTCATCATCCTAAAGGAGGATTAAAAGGGTTGAAGACCGCTCGTAGCATCGCTCTTTTATCATACAGAACTTACGAGGCTTACTCATCCACGCAATTGGAGAGTGTGAACGACAAAACAAATAACTTCAGAGCAGCGTCCTACCAAGGTTACCAGGGTGAAAAGTTGTGTAACAGGTTTAATGCTTACAGCTATTATTACCTGACCAAGGCAATGGATAGTCATAATGTTGGCAGGGGCCGTAAAAGTATAGCGGATGCGTTAGGACAAATAAAGGCAAACACTTTAGTGATAGGGATAGAAAATGATGTACTGTTTCCAGTGACTGAACAAGCATACCTGGGGTTAACTATTCCAGATGCGACTTTTAAAAGTATCAGTTCGGCCTATGGTCATGACGGATTCTTAATCGAAACGGATGCACTTACCCATATTATAGGCAATTTCCTGAAAGACAATGCAAATAAGAAAATAGTCAAACTCCATAGAACTGCATAATCATAATGAGTAAGAAACTTAAGATAGGCCTTTTTGGATTCGGAGTAGTTGGCCAGGGGCTTCATGATATTATCCGTGGTCAGGACCTTAATCTCGAGATTGTCAAGATCGTTATTAAGAACCCAGGTAAAGAGAGAAGCCTGGACCCGAAGTTGTTCACTACAGACCATAACGAAATTCTAGATAACCCAGATATCAATACGATCGTAGAGCTAATAAATGATGCAGACGTTGCTTTTGAAATTGTAAAACGTGCTCTTATAGGAGGTAAGAATGTAGTTTCTGCAAATAAGAAGATGATCGCCATGCATTTGGCTGAACTAGTTGAATTGCAGTCAACTTACGGATCATCACTACTTTATGAGGGGGCAGTTTGCGGAAGTATTCCAATTATCAGAAACCTGGAAGAGTACTACGACAATGAATTGCTTCACGGGATCAGCGGTATTTTTAACGGTTCTTCAAATTACATACTCTCCAAGATCTTTAATGAAGGCTTGGAGTATGGAGTGGCTTTAAAGCAGGCGCAAGACCTGGGCTTTGCAGAATCTAACCCTATTCTGGACGTTGGTGGTTATGACGCTAAATTCAAGCTGGCAATTGCTACAGCACATGCTTACGGTCTTTTTATTAGTCCAGACCAAATCCTTAACGTGGGGATTCAAAATCTTTCTGAGCACGACATACGTTATGCGAAGGAAAAGAATTACAAGATCAAGCTTGTTCCAACGGTAAGAAAGATCAGTACTAAGCAAGTGGTCACCTACGTTTTACCTAAGTTTGTAAAATCCGATGATTTTCTATTTAACGTAGAGAATGAGTATAACGGAGTCACTGTTCAGGCGGCATTTGCAGATAAACAGTTCTTTTTTGGCAAAGGAGCAGGAGGTCATCCTACCGGGGCAGCAGTACTATCTGACATCGCAGCACTTCGTTACGATTATCGGTACGAATACAAGAAATACCACCAGCGCAATGGTTTGATCCATACAGACCATGTTAATATTGAAGTTTATATAAGATATACTCATGAGTACACCCTGGAGAAATTGAAGGTGGAGCATATCTCAGAACGCTTCTCGAGAAACGACTATAAATATGTAATTGGAAATGTGAGCCTTAAATCACTTCTTGCTAATCGGAATTTGCTCGAACAGAAAGATATTTTTATAGCTCATACGGGTCGGTATACCTACACCGAACAACAGATTCAAAACATTGCGAAAGAAGAAGTTTTGTCAATTTAGTTTATACTTTGTTTTGTTTTAAAAGAGAAAAGGCCCCGATCAGGGCCTTTTCTTATATTATATTTCTCTGTTGATATCCCAATTTTCGAGGTAATCACCTACTCTACGTACAAAAGATCCACCTAGCGCGCCATCGACTACACGATGATCATAGGAAAGTGATAAAAACATCATATGTCTAATTGCGATTACATCACCGAATTCGGTCTCTAAAACAGCCGGTTTCTTTTTGATTTCACCAACTGCAAGTATCGCTACCTGGGGTTGATTGATGATTGGCGTTCCCGTTACATTCCCAAAGGAACCTACATTCGTTAAGGTGAAAGTTCCACTTTGTGTGTCGTCAGGCTTAAGTTTCGAGTTTTTCGCTCTGCTTGCAAGGTCGTTGACCGACTTTGTTAAGCCGACAAGGTTGAGCTGATCGGCATTCTTTATCACTGGAACGATTAAATTACCATTTGGAAGTGCTGCGGCCAGGCCAATATTTATATCTCGCTTTTTAATGATCTGTGTCCCGTTGACACTTACGTTAATCATCGGAAAATCTTTAATAGCCTTTGCCACCGCTTCAACAAAGATTGGTGTGAAAGTAATTTTTTCACCCTCTCGTTTCTCAAAACCTGCCTTTATCTTTTCTCTCCATAACACGAGATTAGTTACATCTGCCTCGACAAAAGAAGTTACGTGAGGAGCGGTCGATACACTTAATACCATATGATCTGCGATCATTCTGCGCATCCTGTCCATCTCTATGATCTCATCTCCCCCACCCAGGCTAACCGCCGGCTTAGTTTCATTATCGACAACTGGTTCAGCAATCACAGGCTTAGCACTGCTTTGAGCTGCTCTTTTAGAAATGTAATCCAGAAGATCGTCTTTAGTAAGTCTGCCCTCTGCTCCGGTACCAGTTATGCCATCGAGTTCAACCAAAGAAATGTTTTCCTGACTGGCGATATTTTTGACAAGAGGAGAATAGAATCGACTCGAAGACGCTGGTATTGATGTATGTTCTGCTGTAGGCACTTCCTTTTTTGGTGCTGGTGCCTGTTGCGCTAAAGGGGTCTCCTTCTTAATTTCAGGAACAAATGGAACTTCTACGATGCTTTCTGTATCAATAATTGCAATAACAGCGCCTACCTGGACTATCTCGTCTTCCTTGTATAAAAGCTTAATTAATGTGCCAGCTACTGGTGAAGGTACTTCAGAGTCAACCTTATCTGTAGCAATTTCCAAAATGGTATCGTCCATTGCTATCTTATCGCCAGGCTGCTTCATCCATTTAATGACGGTTGCTTCAGCAACACTTTCCCCCATTTTTGGTAACAATAATTCGTATTGAGCCATCTTTTATTTCAATGTTGATAACGATTGCAAAAGTAAAGTATTTCGAAGACTTAAAGGGTGTTTCGCTTTAGTTCATTAAGAATCATCATTAAAGCCGCTGAAGCAGAACGCTCTATGTTTTGAATACGTTTATTACCGAACTGAAATAACTTCGATACGACCCCATGCTTACTTGCAACGGCAATCCAAACCGTACCGACCGGTTTATGAGGTAGCTCACCACCTGGACCTGCAATACCACTTACAGAAACAGCATAATCGGTTTTAAAGTGACTTAAGGCTCCCTGTGCCATTTCTCTAACCGTCTCTTCACTGACAGCACCAAAACTACTCAGGGTATCTGATGAAACACCAAGAACTGATTGCTTTAGCTCATTTGCATATACTACACCTCCACCTTTATACAAAGCTGAAGAGCCGGGATGTTTGGTGATTAAATGCGCGATGTAGCCTCCTGTGCAACTCTCTGCAGTAGACAGCGACAGACCGCGGGACTCCATCGCATCAAGCACCGCTTTTTCCAGCGCAACATCATCTTCTATAACGACATATGGCTTAATTCTTTTTATGATCAGCTGTGCTGAGGATTCAATATCATGCTTTAAACTATCCTCATCATCGCCAGTGCCACTTAGTCTCAACCTTACCTGTCCAAGTTTTGGTAAATACGCTAACTTGATGTGAGGTGGCAAACTGTCTTCTATGGATTCTATTTCAGTGGCAAGAAAAGACTCTCCGATGCCTGCGGTGAGAATGGTTTTATGAAAAATAAATGGAAGTTTAAATGCGCGTTTGAGCCTGGGTAAGATTTCTTCCTCCATCAAATACATCATTTCGAAGGGAACCCCAGGCATGGAAACGATGATGTTTTCACCAGATTCAAACCACATGCAGGGTGCCGTTCCGTTTTTATTCTGAATGACCAAACAGCCATCGGGTACATCTGCCTGTTTTCTATTTAAGTCAATCATCGGGCGATTTAAACGTTCGAAGATTCCTTCAATATGTTTAAGTGTTTCCTCATCACGCCTTAACCCCATATTGAAATAACGGGCAAGAGTGAATTTGGTGATGTCGTCTTTTGTTGGTCCTAAGCCGCCTGTGATCAAGATAACCTTCGCTCGTCTCTGTGCTAGTTCTAAAGCCTCCATGATGTGATCAGCATCATCAGATACTGAGGTGATTTGCTTAACCTTAACTCCAATCAAATTCAGCTGTTGAGCCATCCAGGCAGAATTGGTGTCCACAATTTGACCTATTAGAATTTCATCTCCTATGGTTATAATCTCAGCTAGCATAATGGGTGTTTAAAAACGAGTGTAGTAAGCTTTTCTTTTACTAAGTTTCAGGTCTTGAAGAACGGAAGCTTTAACTTTTATATCAACAGAATACGATTGATAAGCTCCGAAAGGAACCCAGCTTATACTCATATCCCAGCAATGCAGATCGCGATATATCTGTAAGTTGGTAATGGAAAATGTATTTGCCTTGAAATCCCATCCTGAGCGAAACTGCACTTTCCATTTGGGCGTAACATTCACATCACCGTTGAAGTTCAAGGTATTCGTAACCGATCCATTCCCTCCGACGCGGTCGGTACTGTATTGAAAAGCATAATCAAATGCAAAGTTCCACGGTAGTTTAAAGTCCACGAATGCGTTTGGATCCCGGCTAACCATTGCAAGTGCGTCAGCCTGCTCTTTGGTTACAGCCCCAAGTTTTGAAGCATTTTCCCGAAGTTCGTCTTCGTTCATGTTTCGACGCTTTAACGCTTCAGGATTCAGGCTGTAGTTGAAACTAAAGCCAAAATTAGTTAGGCGGGGCAGTTTACCTGCTTCCCAGGTATATTTGTCCACAATAGACAAAACCTTATTTCCATTGCCATCGTCAACCAGAGCAGTTTGATATGGGTCTAATTGACCGTTATAGTTAATACCTAATTTGTCAGAGAATTGAGAACGTCCGTTAAAACTTAGTATTGACAATTTCTCTCTAGTTGCAAGAAAATTATAGGAACCATTGATGCTTAAGCCCTGTATGATCGGGATCTTTCGTTCCCCTTTTCCAGTGGTATCCCTTGGAGTTAGCACTTTTGCCTCAACGGTATTGTCTATGCCGAAGGAAATTGATGCATTTTGTCCTGCACCTGGGCCACCGTACAATGAACCTTCAAAAATAGAATACGTTAATGCTCTTCCATCGATATCCCTGACTTGGGTTCCGTCAGTGTATCGCGCTTCCTTATAGTATCCGCGTTGAAGAGTTGAAAAATCCGGGCGGTAACTAAAATTGACAGAAGGAGTCATCACATGCCTAAGGGCTTTGAAATTTCCGAATTTGGTAAACTGCGCTGTACTATAGATTTTAGTGGAAGTACCCATGCTTAAGTTGTATTCACTATTTCGCCTGAATCCCGGAATGGTGTCCGTGATAATTTTATCATCAGCATTCACAACCCTTAAGTAGGTCTTTTCGATGGTTTGGAAATGCCACCTCTCCGTGTACGAGACACCTGTATTGAAGTTGAAGTAGTCAAGGACATTAAAAGCCATATTAATAGGTATTTGGTGGTTGACACCATTTTTGAATTTCTGCAAACTTTCCTTCTTGAATAGCTGGCTCTCCGTTGTTGTAATGGTATTGCTGGCTTGTAAGCTATAACCAACGGTTATTTTTTGATACCATTTCTGTTCTCCAACACGATCTTTAGAATCAAAAGGATTGAAAGTTGGCACAGCCAAACTGACGTTTGGAAGCGTTAAACCAATACTTTGGTCTTGCGTATTCTGATAACCCGAGAAGTCTGAACCAAAGGTGATTCCGTTTCCAAATATCTTACCATAGGCGATACTTGATCTAAGCGTGTTTTGTGCAATCCTGTTAGGATCATAGGTATTTCCAGCAGCAGTATTTGCATTATAGCTGCTTGTTCCCGCATCTACGGATGCAGAGAAGTTTGTACCTGGCTTGGAATTTGCATTTTGGCTATGGTTCCATTGAATGTTAAAATCTTTCCTTGCGGAAAAATCAGGTGAACCCTCAGAACCATATCTCGAATTGGCATATCGGAAATTTATAGTCCCCATGTACTTGTAACGCTTAATATAGTTTGAAAGCAATGAGCCTTCATAAGAGCCACGGGTGAATATTGTTCCCAAGACTTTGGCATCCCAAAAATCATTTAAGCCAATGTAATAGCCTCCGTCTCTTAGAAAAAATCCTCTGGTAAAATCTTCACCTGGACTCGGAAGAATAAATCCGGAGCTTTTCTTATTAGGTTTTGGAAAGAATGCAAAAGGAAGGCCTAGAGGTAATGGTATATCTTCTATTTCAAGATATACAGGGCCGGTGATGATTTGTTTCTCGGTAACAATACCTTTAGTGATGTAAATACCGAAATGGGGATGTGGTAAGTTACATGTACTGTAAATTTGTCCTTTACTGTGAATTTCATCATCCGGTTGCTTTTTTGCCTTACCACCTGAGAAAAAACCTCCTTCTTGTTCTGAAAAGACACCGTGAATTGTACCCGCACCTGTTTTGATGTTATACCTAAGCGAATCTGCCATCGACGTTCCCTGACCTTCCATTTTTAAGATTGGCCGACCAACGTATTTACCTTTAGCGTTGGTTCTCCCTCTCGCATAAACCAGATTGGTCTTAGTGTTGAATTCGATATAATCCGCATCAAGTTCGAAACCCTGATACATAACCCGCGCCTCCCCATACAAATAAACGATTTCGCTCGTTTTATCTACAACAGTTGAATCTTTAGCTTTATATTCTACTTTCTCAGAAGCAACCGTATCTTTTGGTTTACTTTGTGTTGTAGTTGACCCTGTTACCGGCGACTGCGGACGAGTCGGGCCACTGGTGGCAGGCCTTCTGATCGTAGTGTCTTGCTGAATAGAGAAATTGGAAAAAGCTGTGGCTTTATTACTGGTGCAAACCAACAATAAAAAAGAACTAATAAAAATGATATTCAGTAAAAGTTTCAATTTCGTGTGTGAATGTTATTTTTGCATTAAATGTATAATCCAAAACGTTCAAAATTAATGAAAAATATACCATTGCTTAGACCAAAAGTTGTTTTGACCGTATTTATTTCCTTCGCACTTACTATGCTAGCTAGTTATCAAGGCTTTACGCAAGAATATAAAATAAAAACAATCGTTATTGACGCCGGCCACGGAGGCAAAGATGGGAGCACAAGAGGGCTGTATTCTACAGAGAAAGATGTGGCCTTAAAAACCGCGCTGCACCTGGGTTCAGTGATTGAGGCAAACATGAAAGATGTTAAGGTGATTTACACTAGAACTGAAGACGTTTTCATTCCTTTATATGAGCGAATTTCCATTGCTAACAATGCCAAAGCAGACCTGTTTATTTCTATTCATTGCAATGATATGCCGGTGCATCGGTCAACTATCGTAACTGGTAGCAGACGAAATAGCAACGGTAAGAGAGTGCCGATAACAAAGACAGTTGCCAGGAAAAGTACAAGTACTCGCGGCGTAGAAACGTTTGTTTCAGGGATGGGACGTGTAAATGAGCAAGACGAAGCTATCAAACGGGAGAATGCGGCTATCTTTCTGGAAGAAAACTACAAAGAAAACTATGAAGGCTTTGACCCAAACAATCCTGAAAACTTTATCATTCTTTCCCTAATGAAAAATACCTTCCGTACCCAAAGCTTGAAGCTGGCCAAATTGGTGCAGGATCAGTACATTAACGTTGGTCGCGTTGACCGGGGTGTTCAGGAGAAAAGCCTGGCGGTACTTGCAAGGGCGGGAATGCCTGCTATTTTAACTGAAATTGGTTTTATCAGTAATCCAGAGGAAGAGGACTACATGAATTCTGAATCTGGTCAAAACGAAATAACAAACTGTTTGTTAGAAGCTATTAAAAACTATAGAAAAGTTATCGAGGGATAACTGCGACCAGAAATGAGATTAAAGCACACACTGTTTCTATTACCCATCTTAATCTTAGGCTTCGCCGGCGAATTGTTCTCTCAAACCTATCGGGTTAGAACTATTGTCATCGACGCCGGGCATGGGGGAAAGAAGCCAGGGGCACGAGGAACTACTTCCTTTGAGAAAAATGTGGCGCTTGCGGTCGCACTTAAACTCGGAAAGAAATTTGAGGAGGATATGCCTGGTATTAAAGTGCTCTACACTCGAAAAACAGACGTTGACGTAGACTTCTACAAACGGGCAGCCCTGGCTAATGATAACAATGCAGACATTTTCATTTCCATCCACTGCAACTCGATGCCCGATAACAGGGTGATTACTGGATATACAAAGAGCAAGAGCGGTAAAAGTGTTCCTAGATATGCTTACACGAAGAATCGTACAACCAGAGGCACCGAAACTTTTGTTGCAGGATCGCACCGCTTAAACGAACAAGACGCAGCGATTCGTGAGAACGAAGACATCAAGCTTGAAAAGAATTACAAACAGAACTATAATGGTTATGACCCTAAGGATCCCGAAACATTTATTATACTATCTTTGTTTAAAAATGTATTCAGGGATAAAAGTTTGAAGTTAGCGCGACTTATTCAGGATAATTATACAAAAATTGATAACAGAGTGAACAGAGGTGTTAAGGAGCAAGGATTACTTATTCTGCAACGCTGTGGAATGCCTGCGATTCTTACCGAAATAGGATTCATTTCGAATCCAGACGAGGAAGAATACATCAACTCTGCCAACGGACAAGCGGAAATTGTTAATTCAATTTTCAGAGCGGTTAAGACTTATAGACAAGAAACTGAAACAAATTAAGTACTGAATGAAAATTGCAAATGAAACCAAAGTAGGCATATTAGCTGCCTTCTCTATCGCCC
The DNA here is from genome assembly GCF_037719805.1 of Pedobacter sp. Taxonomy (GTDB): domain Bacteria; phylum Bacteroidota; class Bacteroidia; order Sphingobacteriales; family Sphingobacteriaceae; genus Pedobacter. Next base: position 255,366 of record NZ_JBBJLZ010000002.1, read on the forward strand.
TTCTAATTATCGGATACAACTTCTTAAAAGGAAATGCTATTTTCTCCAGCGAAACTGTTCTATATGCTAAGTATTCTCATGTAGATGGCTTGGGCGTTTCCAAACCAGTGCTTATTAATGGATTTCAAATTGGTCGGGTTGATAAGCTTCAATTACAACCGGATGGCTCTATTGTAGCAACTTTGAAGATTAAAGGCAAATATGAGATTCCCAGAAATAGTATTGCCAAGTTAGAAAGCACAGATTTATTAGGTGGCAAAGCAATTGTGATGGCACTGGGCACAGGAATAGATTTCGCTCAAGATGGCGATACGCTCAACGCTAATGTTGCTAAAGGTCTATTGGAAACTGTTGAACCCGTACAGAAAAAAGCAGAGGTCATCATTGCAAAGATGGATTCCATTTTAACAAGTGTGAACACGATATTGAACCCAAACTTCCAGAAGAATGTTGACAAGAGTTTCAATAGCATAGCATCTACGCTTGCCTCATTGGAAGCTACTTCTAAGAAAGTAGATAATCTTGTAGGCTCAGAGGGCTCAAGGATCTCTTCTATTCTTTCGAACGTTGAAGCGATATCTAATAATCTAAAGCAGAACAATCAAAAGATCAACGCCATCCTTAATAATATAAATACGATTACTGATCAAGTTGCAGCTGCTAACTTTAAGCAGACAATAGACAATGCAAACAAAGCAGTGGCCGATCTTCAAAGTATCGTAGTCAAGGTTAACAGTGGTCAGGGAACATTAGGTATGCTGGTTAACGATACCAAAATGTACGACAACTTGAACAATGCTTCAAAAAATCTGGATAATCTGATAATTGATCTTAAAGAAAATCCCAAGCGCTACGTCCACTTCTCAGTATTTGGAGGCGGCAGCAAGAAAGACAATTAGTTAGACTCGAAATGTAATGCCCTCAATAGCGAGTTCAGTATTCTTAAACACTGAAATTGCCTCTTCTAATAATGGCAACAGCGTCTTATATCGTGAAGAGAAGTGCCCAATAAGCAATTTATCAGCATGTGTTCTGTTAGCGACTTCAGCAGCCTGTAAAGCAGTAGTATGATGCGTTTGATTAGCGCGTTCTAATAATTCATGGAGAAATGTAGATTCATGATACAGTAGGCTGCAATTTTCTATTGTGCTAAAATACCGCTCATCGAATAAAGTATCTGAACAATATCCATAGCTTTTAGGCTCCTCTGGATTAGTAGTATAATCTTGATTTAAAATAACCTGACCTCCAGGAAGCGCCAAATTAGCACCCCTCTTTAAAAGTGGATAATATTCAATTCCAATACCCTCTTCCTCTAATCGCTCAACCAGTAATTTCCTCATCCTTTTCTTCTGCGTAAACTTGAAGCCTGTACAGGGTATTCTATGATTTAGAATAACAGTGTCGACCGTTAAATCAGCGTTTTCAAAAATAGTGCGTGATTCATCCGCAGTAATTCCACTAAATTCAAGTGGATACCTCAAGATTGTCTCAGAATGCTTGAACTGCAATGCTAGAATCTCTTGTAAGGGATATGGCGCAAATATCTTCATTGGCTTGATGCGTCCATTCAGATGGAGACTGGAAAGTAAACCAATTAACCCGAAATAATGATCACCATGAAGATGACTTATAAAAATATGATCTATCTTATTTGCTTTGAAATTGTATTTAATCAACTGTTGCTGAGTTCCCTCTCCACAGTCAATCAAGTAAAACTTCTCATTGCAATTTAATAGCTGTGACGTAGGGTTCCTATTATGAACTGGTGTCGCAGAACTGCTGCCTAAAATTGTTACTTCAAACTTCATTAATCCTTCTCCACTCCTCCTAAAAGTTCCTTCTCTAGTTCTTCCATGAATATTAAGTCGGCCGCTTCTTCGAGCTTCCCGACGATGTTCAGTGACTTATTCAGATTAGAAATCTTCAAAATTTCCTTAATTGTATTATTTATGCCAGTGATGATAAAAAGTCCCTTCGCCTTTTTACAAAGCTTCTTGCCGGTTTGCAGGCTGCTCAAATCTTGTGAATCATTAATTTCCTTCACAGCAGAGAGGTCCAGTACCATGTTATGGAAACCTTCTGCATTGAGCGAGATCAGCTGAGACTTCAAGTCAGCGTTATGATCGTCTGTGAAATTCGACTCTTCAAGCTTTAGTACTACATACTTTTGGTGTTTATCAACGGCAAAGTTCATAGGCTTCCTTTGTGTGTGATTATGAAAATAATCTATTTATCCCTGTATTGATGTTTCGCTCGATTCGTTCAAGTACATCGGTGCTTTCGTTCTTTAAAAACTTATCGCCGGTAATTTGCTCAAACAACTCAATATATCGTTCAGATATAGAATTGATCAATTCATTATCCATATCGGGTACCGACTGCCCGTCTTTACCCTGAAAGCCATTCTCTATAAGCCATTTACGCACGAATTCTTTTGAAAGCTGCTTTTGTGGCTCATTATTATCCTGTCTGTCTTCGTACCCTTCCGCATAGAAATATCGTGAAGAGTCCGGAGTGTGTATTTCATCGATTAGATAAATATCATCGCCGACTTTTCCAAATTCATACTTGGTATCTACCAGGATTAATCCACGCTCTTTCGCAATTTCAGTCCCGCGTTTGTAAAGCGCCTGAGTATAGTTTTCCAGGTGAGTGTAATCGAATAGCGAGACAATTCCTTTAGCTAATATATCCTCTTTTGAAATATCTTCATCGTGCCCGACTGCAGCTTTAGTCGTTGGGGTGATAATCGGAGCCGGCAGCTTGTCGTTTTCCTTCAAACCATCTGGTAATGAAACGCCACAGACACCTCTTTTTCCGGCACTGTATTCCCGCCATGCATGACCGGCTAAGTAGCCTCTAATAACCATTTCAACTTTAAAAGGCTCACAGATTTTTCCAATTGTAACCATTTCATCAGGCACATCAAGCACCCAATTTGGAACGATATCTTTGGTGGCTGCAAGAAATTTCGCTGCGATCTGATTCAATACTTGTCCCTTAAAAGGAATGGCTTCAGGAAGAACAACGTCAAATGCGGAGATTCTATCTGTAACTACCATTGCCATATATTGATCATTGATCGTATAAACATCTCTTACTTTCCCTTTGTAAAAACTGGATTGCTTCGGGAGGTTGAAATGTGTTTCTTTAATTGCTGTCATGTATTGGGAAAGTGACTTTTAAGGTAATTTCTTAATTATTGTATATCTCCGTAAGCTTTCAAGATGCGTTTGACAAGTTTATGCCTCACTACATCTTCTCCAGTCAAATAGATAGTTTCAATTCCTGGAATATCATCAAGAATGCGTAATGCGTTATTCAAACCTGACATTTGTTTTCTAGGTAAATCGATTTGAGTGACATCGCCGGTTACTATAAATTTAGCGGAGGGGCCCATTCTGGTTAAGAACATCTTCAACTGAAGATCAGTGGAGTTCTGTGCTTCGTCCAAAATAACGAAACAATTATCTAACGTTCTACCCCGCATAAATGCAAGCGGAGCGATTTCTATAGTCCTGTTTTCTAAATACAGCTTAAGTCTTTCTGCGGGAATCATGTCATCCAACGCATCGTATAACGGCCTGAGATAAGGATCAACTTTCTCTTTCAGATCCCCAGGTAAAAACCCGAGGTTCTCTCCCGCTTCAACGGCAGGTCTGGTGAGGATAATTCTTTTGATCTCCTTATTTTTCAATGCGCGAACAGCTAAAGCAACAGCGGTATAAGTTTTACCTGTACCAGCTGGACCGATAGCAAACAAAACATCATTCTTACTGATACTCTCAACCATCCGTCGTTGATTAGCGGTTCTCGCTTTAATCATCAGTCCATTATTTCCAAAAACGATCACCTCGCCCCCGCCACCACTAGGTGCAGGCTTATCGGTAGCGTTTTCTTCAGAAGATGATGATTTTTTAGCTCCAACTATCGTATCCACGTCGCTTGCCGTCAGTGCACTGTATTTCTCTAAATGGGCGATAAGCTGGTTGTATTTATTCTCGAAATTTTTGAGTTCCAATTCGTCGCCAAGTACCTTTACCTCAGTACCACGGGCAACAACTTTTAACTTTGGAAATGCGTTTTTGATGATCTCATAATGCTCATTATTGGGACCCCAAAATTGAGCAGGGTTTACAGATTCTAGTGTTAATTTCAGTTCGTTCAAAATATTGTTTTTAAGATAGAAGTGTATATTTTGATATAAAAATTGAATATTTGTACGCGGCAAACCGCTTACGCAAGATTAAGAATAAATATTCAATTTTTAATGGCCATTATAACATTAACGACAGATTTGGGCTCGAAGGACTTCTATCAGGCTGCTTTAAAAGGCAGTATCCTGAGCATCATGCCTACGGCTAATATTGTTGATGTTACACATGACGTTCCTTCATTCAACATCTCCTACGCCGCCTTTGTTCTGAAAAACGTTTATCCTTATTTCCCTAAAGGAACCGTTCACTTGATCGGCATTGATTCCGTATTTAGTGAAAACACAAAGTACATTGCGTTAAAGTACCGGGATCACTTTTTTGTAGGGGCTGATAACGGAATCTTCTCTTTGTTGTTTAATGATGCCCCTGAAGAAATTGTTGAATTGAATATAATGCAGGACCTGAAATATCTCCACTTTCCTCTAGTGGATATATTTGTTAAGGCAGCAGTACAACTTGCAAAAGGTGGCCGGTTAAGAGATATTGGAGTTGCAACAGATGGCATAGAACAAAGAATGCTGCTTAATCCCGTGATCGAACGTGACATTATCAGAGGTAGTGTGATCTACATTGACACTTTCTGCAATGTCATTACAAACATCACGAAAGACCTTTTTAGTAAAATTCAGCGAAACAGGGACTTCACACTATATTTTAGAAAAAGTGAAACGATTACAAAGTTAAGCTGGCATTACAATGAGGTTCAGGAGGGTGAAAAGCTTTGTTTGTTCGGGATCAGTAACCATCTGGAGATTGCAATCAATAAAGGCAAAGCCAGTGGCTTACTAGGGCTACATTTAAACGACATCATTAGGGTTGAATTCCATCCCTAAGGCATAGTCTTTGCTATTAATGTTATCAGTTCATCTATATAGAGCTCATTAATGAAAACTTTTTTACTATTATACTTTGTTGTCATCGGCCAGGCGGTCTATGCTCAGCAAGCAGACACCACTGCCTATCAAACCCAGCGGCTTAAAGTAAATGCTTTGTTAAATCAGCGCAGCGCGAAGTTTGGCCAGTACGATCAAAGCCTGGATACGAAGACTGGAATCTTCGGCTTTCAGACAAAGTCTGATGTCAAAAACTCTAACGAGATCCTTCGTCAAATTGTGCTGAACGACAATAACATATTTAAAGAATTGAAGGTTCTGATGGAGTATAAAGATCAGGAGGTCATTGCGGCGAAAAATACAGCTTCCGAAGTAAACAGCAGGATGCTGAGCTATATGCAGTCAATTAAGAAGCTGCAGGAAGAAAATGAAAGATTAAAAACTACGACTAAAACAACCTCATTAGGAGGGCTGGCAATTTATATCATACTTTTCTTATTGGCCGCTTTGATTGGCAGTTATTTTTACTTTCAAAATAAGGTTAAGAGCATAGTGAGTAGTAAAGGGCCTTTTTAGCCACGATCGTCCCGGTGAAGACCGGGAACTCGGCCTGGGCGGCATTGTTATGCCGAGGTTCTGATACCGGCCTTCGCCGGCATGACGAATGCAGGATGACGGGGGGAGGTACACACATTTCATTACCCCTTCAACAACAAAGTGTGCTTGATATCAAAACCCTATCAAGCACACTTCATTAAATCACTTTACCCTTTGAAATGTGCAATAATCAAATTAGCCAACTCGGTACCAATTCTTTCTTGTGCCTCATTTGTTGATGCCCCAATGTGAGGTGTTAACGAAATCTTCGGGTGCGATAATATCGCAGCCAACGGTGTAGGTTCATTGTCAAATACATCCAGTCCGGCGAAGGACACCTTTCCTCCATCTAAAGCTGCAAGCAATGCCTCTTCATCAATGGTACCGCCCCTTGAACAGTTCACCACTCCTACCCCATCTTTCATCTTTGCAAACTCTTCAACTCCTAATATAGGCTTATCTGCAAATGGTGTATGCAGGGAAATAAAATCACTTTTAGATATGACCTCCTCTAATGATACCGTTTTCACCGGGATATCAACAGTAATTCCACCTTGCAGTTTCAATGTAATATTACCCTCAAAAGGATAGAGATCATATGCAATTACGTTCATACCTAATCCCAAAGCTACACTCGCGGTCTCTCTACCTATCCGGCCAAAGCCAATTATCCCTAAAGTCTTACCTCTAAGTTCAATCCCTTTAGCATACGCTTTCTTCAAATTGTTAAATTTCGTAGCTCCCTCAACAGGCATCTTTCTATTCGCATCCTGTAAAAATCGAACACCTGTAAATAAATGCGCAAACACAAGTTCGGCAACTGAAAGCGAAGAAGCAGCTGGAGTATTTACTACGCTAATGCCTTTGCTTCGTGCATAATCTACATCTATATTATCCATGCCAACTCCACCTCTACCAATTAACTTGATGCTTGGGCTCTGATCAATGGTTTCCTTACGAAGCTGTGTTGCACTTCTTACAGTTATGGCATCATAATTTTTCAATGCTTCCACTAGTTTATCCTGAGGTACAGTTTGCGTATCGACAATAAAACCAGCTTCTTCAAGTAGCGCTTTGCCGATTGGATCTATACCATCGTTTGCAAGTATTCTAATCATTATGTTTTCTTATTGATGTTTTTCTGCAAAAATCTGCATTAAATCTATTAATGTATGGACACTAGTGATAGGAAGAGCATTGTAGATAGATGCCCTAAACCCTCCTACACTTCTATGGCCCTTTAAGCCTTCGATATCATTCTCTTCCACAAATTTCAAGAATGGTTTTTCCAATTCAGGATTTTGCATCACAAAACAAACATTCATTCTTGAACGATCTTCTACAGCACAAGTACCTTTAAAAAGCGGATTCCGGTCAATTTCAGTATATAGGGCATGCGCCTTAGCTTTGTTTTCTTTCTCAATTTCAGCAACGCCACCTTTCGATCTTAACCACCTGAGGTTCAACATTGCCGTATAAATTGAAAATACAGGAGGGGTATTGTACATAGATCCTCCATCAATTTGAACTTGATAATCAAGCATTGAAGGGATTTTTCTACCAGACTTACCTAAGATTTCGTCTTTAACAATAACAACCGTTAAACCTGCCGGGCCAATGTTCTTTTGAGCACCCGCATAAATAAGATCGAATTTTGAAACGTCAATTACACGACTCATGATGTCTGATGACATATCGCAAACAACTGGAATGGACGTAGCAGGAAAATCAAAGATCTCTGTGCCATAGATCGTATTGTTAGAGGTACAATGGAAATAAGCACTGTCTTCAGGAATGGTATAGTCCTTTGGTACAAAAGTAAAGTTAGACTCTTTGGAAGAAGCTACGATGTTTGCTTTGCCAAAAGTGGAAACTTCTTTAATCGCTTTATTAGCCCAAACACCGGTTTCCAAATAACTTGCGGTTCCACCTTCAGGTAACAAATTCATGGGTACCATTGCAAATTGCAAACTTGCGCCACCCTGTAAAAGTAGTACTGAATAACCTTCAGGCACATTCATCAACTCTTTGATAAGCCTTGTTGTTTCTTCAACCACATTTTCAAACTCTGGAGTACGGTGTGATATTTCTAAAATGGATAAGCCATCCTTAAAATCTAAAACTGCTTGTGCTGCTTGCTTAAATACTTCCTGAGGTAAAATACAGGGGCCTGCGCCAAAATTATGTCTCATTTTATATTTGTTTATTATGGTAAATGTAACAGTTTTAAATTATTTATCATTTCGAATTCTTGAACTTTATCATCAGTTTAAGGTTCAATTGCCGACCAGTTAAGTAGTTCGGAATCGCATATTGTACGTTGTTTACATCCTTTAACCATAGATATGAAACGGTGTTATTTATGTTCAGCAAATTAAATACTTCCACGTGAGCGGCAAGCGAACTAAAATACCTGTCAAGCAAGGGCATTCTCCTCTGTATCGCATCATCCAGAAAGTCTTTCGAAAAGCCGATATCAACCCGCTTGTAAGCAGGTATGCTGAAGCTATCAGAATACCTTTGCAATAGCGGAGCTCCAACGGGAAGTCTTGAACCGTATAACATATTCAAATGCACCTTGTAAGTAGGACTATTTAACAGCCTGTCTTGAAAGTAAACGGAGAAGTTAACGCGTTGATCAGTAGGCCGCTTCAGATACCCAGTCTCGTCGCCAACAATATCCTGATTAGCCTTCATGAATGAAACCCTGAAATAGGATATCAAGTCCTTAACGAATTCACCCCCTACACTAAAATCGGCGCCGTAAGTGTACCCTTTAGCAACCTCATTGGCAAGGTACTTTATCCGGACATTGTCCAGCATATACGGGATCAATCGGTCCTGATATTTCACATACAATTCCGATGTAAACTTGAGCCTGGTACCTAAGCCATCAAAAGCATAGTCTAAGCCCGTAGACGTATTATAAGACCGCTGTGCTTTTTGGCTTGTATTAAGCACGCCATCAAAAGCCCTGATACTTCTGTAGTCGGGCGGCTGCTGATAAACCCCTGCAGTAAACCTCCAGATTTTATTATTGGTAGCTGGCCTGTACGCCAGTAACAGACGTGGGCTAAGCAACAGCTGCTGGTTACCTAAGCTATTAAAGCTGGCTCTTAGACCGAGTTGCAGCACAGTATTAGAACTCACCTCATAACTATCCTGAATATACGCGGTCATGTTTTGAATAGAAATTCTGTTCTTAACATCGATGGGATTATTCTGATAAAAGCTCTTAGGTCCCTCAATAATATATCCCGCTGAGTCTATTAAGCTATACTCATTCAGGTTATCAATATAGTTTTTATGTTCAAACCGGGCTCCTAATGAAAATGTATGATTTTCATACGTTTTATCCGCTTTTAACCCCGTGCTAAACGTCTGGGAAACCAAACTATTCCGGGCATAATTGGTGTAACTTCCAATACCCCTGTTCGTACGGATCACGCCGAAGTTGCCGTTGTTAGTTTCTTCAAAAAGGTATTGCCCCTCAATATCTATGCGCTCATCCTCCAGGATCCGGAAATAACTATTTATCCATTTTATGACTAAATTCGACCTGGGAAACCAGGTAGCTGTAATTGCTCCACCAACAGTAGTATATTCATCCAGCTCTTTACCGCTGTACTCGGTTGCTAAACGAAGGCGGGTATCCAGCGTACCAAATTGGGTCTCCCTACTCTCCGGCAACAACTTAAAGACCCCGCTGTTATAACTCCCTAAGAAACTCAGACTAAAATTCGCTGACAAAAACTGGCTATAAACCAATTGAAAATCCTTAAAACTCGGAACATAGCTGCCCTTATCATCCTGGTTATTTAAAATGCTGTTGTTATTTTTGTATCTCAGCCCTGCCAGCAGAAAGCTATTGCGACCTACCAGTTTTGAACTAATAGATGCACCAAGCAGACCTAAATTTAACACGTGTTCATTGCTGTCCGGCCGCTCATACTTGACATCCAGTACCGAAGAAAGCTTATCACCATACCTGGATTCAAAGCCTCCTGCAGAAAACTTTGCCGAGCTCAAAAGATCGCTGTTGATAAAACTCAAGCCTTCCTGCTGACCATTCCGGATTAAAACCGGCCTGCTGATCTCCACATCATTTACATACAAAATATTTTCATCAAAGTTACCCCCCCGCACGCTGTACTGAGAACTCAGTTCATTGTTTGTGGACACCCCTGGCAATGTTTTCAGAATGATTTCAAAGTTTCCAGAGGCTGAAGGCATACCTGAAACTTCCTTAACGTTAAGGAGTATACTATTGCTCAACTGATTTTGCTTGTTTGTAATCGTTACTTGCTCCAGTTCGTTGATGTTACTAACTAAAACCACATCCTTATTTATTCTTCCGGCCTTATCCTGCTTAATCTCCACGAGCAGCGGGTTATAACCTAGTAAGGTGAATTTTAAAGTAAATGAAGTTGTAGAAGAATATATGTCGTAGGTGCCATTTTTATCTGTAGTCGTGTACTGGCTCTGACCCAGAACACTAACGGTAACCTTAGACATTAATACCCTTTCACTGTCTCTCACTACACCTGTAACCTTGACCAAAGGTTGGGCAGTTACCATTCTGACTCCGGTAATTAGAAAAAGCAATAACAACCAGAGGCGAAGCATCAACTAAATTGATTTGAAGGCTTCAGTATCGCTGTTCTTTAATAAAGAAATCATGTCTGTGGGAGAAGAAGCCGCAAATACAGCGTTCCCGGCAACAAATACGTTAGCACCTGCAGAAACTAGTTCCTGAATATTATGCATTCCAATTCCACCATCAACTTCGATAAGCAGATCGGGATTAACAGTGGACGCCATACTTCTCAATTCCCGAATCTTATTCAACGTATTAGGGATAAATTTTTGCCCGCCGAAACCTGGATTTACCGACATGATCAACACCATGTCCAAGTCAGTCAAAATATCTTTCAGCAACGACACAGAAGTATGCGGATTTAATGCCACTGACGCCTTACATCCAGCATCATGGATAGCTTCGATAGTCCGATGCAAATGGATACACGCTTCGTAATGAACGGTAATAACAGCCGCACCAGCTTCAGCAAAGCGCTCAATATATTGTTCTGGATGAACAATCATTAAATGTACGTCGAGAGGCTTCTTTGCATGTTCAGCAACAGCTTTCATCACGGGAAACCCGAAGGAGATGTTTGGAACGAATACGCCATCCATAACATCTACATGGACCCAATCTGCCGCACTAGTATTGATCATTTCAATATCCCGCTGCAAGTTACCGAAGTCAGCAGAAAGAATAGATGGGGCGATTAAGTGTTTCATACAGTAAATATAATTAATAATGCTGTTTAACGAAAAAACCTCTGCGGAGTGCAGAGGTTTTCATAATTTATGTGATTAAACTAATCTACTAAACTGTTTTATTTTCAGTTCCAGCTTCAGCTCTCGGTGGACGAGGCAATAAAGCTTTTCTTGAAAGTTTCATTTTTCCTTGTTTGTCGATATCTAAAAGTTTAACCTGGATTTTGTCGCCTTCTTTAAGAACGCCATCCATGGTTTCTAAACGCTCCCATGCAATCTCAGAGATGTGCAAAAGGCCATCTTTACCTGGCATGATCTCTACAAATGCACCAAATGGCATAATAGATTTCACTTTACCATCGTAAGTCGCACCTATGTCTGGTTTAGCAGCAATAGCATTGATACGTGTAACTGCAGCATCAATAGCAGCTTTATTATCAGCAAATATTTCAACGATACCTTTGTTTCCAACCTCTTCAATAGAGATAGAAGCACCGGTTTCACGTTGCATTTCCTGGATGATTTTACCGCCTGGGCCGATTACTGCACCAATGAATTCTTTGTCAATAGTTAAAGAAACGATACGTGGAGCGTGGTCTTTGTAATCTTCACGAGGTGCAGAAATGGTTTTCTTCATCTCTTCTAAGATGTGCAAACGAGCTTCCTTAGCTTGGTTTAATGCAGCAGTCAGTACTTCCCACTTCAAACCATTGATCTTTAAATCCATCTGACAAGCAACAATACCTTTTTCAGTACCAGCTACCTTGAAGTCCATATCACCCAAATGATCTTCATCACCCAGAATGTCTGAAAGGATAGCATACTTACCAGTTTTCTCATCAGTGATCAATCCCATAGCAATTCCAGAAACTGGAGCTGTGATTTTGATACCTGCATCCATTAATGCTAGTGTACCAGCACAAACAGTTGCCATTGATGATGAACCGTTTGATTCTAAAATATCAGAAACGATACGAATTGTATAAGGGTTTTCTTCTAATCCTGGCAATACTTTCTTCAACGAACGCATTGCTAAGTTACCATGACCAATCTCACGGCGACCAGCACCACGATTTGGACGTACTTCACCAGTTGAGAAACCAGGGAAATTATAATGCAATAAGAATTTGTTGTATCCATTAACGAAAGCACCGTCAATCATCTGCTCATCATCTTTAGAACCTAAAGTAACAGTAGTCAGAGCTTGAGTTTCACCACGTGTAAATACAGCTGAACCGTGAGCAGAAGGCAAATAACCTACTTCACTCCAGATCGGGCGTACCGTACGAACGTCACGACCGTCTAAACGAATTCCTTCATCTAAAACAAGGTTACGGATCGCATCATATTGTACATCGTGGAAGTATTTTTTCGATAAGAAACCGGTTACGTCGTCAATGCCTTCTCCAAGACCGGCAATGAAGTCCATAAGAACAGCACCAAAAGCATGTCCACGTTCCGATTTTGCTGTATTGCTTTTTGCGATGGCGTAAACTTTATCGTAAGTAGCTGCATAAACCTGCTCTTTCAATTCAGGATTGCTATCCTCATGAGAGTACGTACGTTTAACAGTCTTACCTACAGCCTCAGCCAATTCTTTTTGTATTTGAACCTGAACAACAATGGCTTTGTGTGCAAATTCGATTGCTTCAACCATTTCGGCTTCAGAAATCTCATCACATTCACCTTCAACCATGATGATATCATTTTCAGTACCGGCAACAAGGAACTCCATATCGGCGCGTTCCAAATCACTTAAGTAAGGGTTGATTACAAACTTACCATCAATTCTGGCAACGCGAACTTCAGATATCGGCCCGTTGAAAGGGATATCAGAAACTGCAATAGCAGCAGATGCAGCTAAACCGGCTAAACAATCAGGTGTAATATTTTTATCAGAAGAGATCAACGAGATCATTACCTGTGTATCCGAATGATAATCTTCAGGGAACATTGGGCGCAATGCACGGTCAACCAGACGTGAGATTAGAACCTCATAATCTGATAATCTTGCTTCACGACGTAGGAAACCTCCAGGAATACGGCCAGCGGCAGCATATTTCTCTTGATAATCTACAGATAACGGTAAAAAGTCAACACCAGATTTTGCGCCTACTGTAGAAACTACAGTTGCCAATAACATAGTATCACCCATCTTTACCACTACAGATCCATCAGCTTGTTTAGCTAATTTACCTGTTTCGATTTCAACTATTCTTCCATCACCAAGGTCGAACGATTTTTTTATAACATTCATTTAAAATTAGTTGTGGTGTGTTTTCCTCTTTCGACACACCGGATTTATATATTGTATTTTACTTTTCAAAGTAAAAAAGCCATCCTCAAAGAATGGCTTTTAATGATATTGTTACGCTTACTTACCGTCTCTAGTTCCTAGAGGCTTAATGATATCTCTTAAGCCTAAGCCTTTGATGATAGCACGGTAGCGATTGATATCTTTCTTAAATAGATATGCCAGGATACCACGACGTTTACCTACTAATTTTTGTAGTGATAACTGAGTAGAGAAATCTTTACGATTTTTCTTTAAATGCTCTGTCAAATGCGCAATACGATACGTAAATAACGCTACCTGACCTTCTGCAGAACCCGTGTTAGTTTCTACTTCGCCGTGTTGTTTAAAAATCTCGGCTTTTTTTTCTGTACTTAAATACATTCTTGAATGATACTAAAGTGTTTATGGATTAATTAATTAGGTGCAAAGATAGGCTAAGTTTTAAAAATAAGCAATAGACTGTTTGATTCAATTTTGTATATTTTTGTTAAATTACCAAGACCAATGGAGAAAACACAGTATAGTATTTTTGAAAGTGAACTCAGAGTTCGTCCGGATGATATCGACATGTTTAATCATGTACACAACAGCAAATATTTTGACTACGTTTTAGCTGCCAGGTATGATCAAATGGCCGACTTCTATAAAATGCCAATGGAGTCCTTTTTAAGTAGCGGGTTTGGCTGGGTGGTAAGGACAGCGCTAGTTGACTTTAAACGGCCTCTTATTTTGGGCGATTTCATAAAAGTCAGAACAGGCATCCTCACCATAAATGAGAAAGGCTGCAGGGTACAATTCGAGATTGAAAATAAGCGCACTGGTAAAATCGCTTCAGATGGTTGGTTCGACTATGTTATGATTGATACCACCACAGGTAAAGGCTGTAAAGTGAATGAAGAAATGATAAAAGCATACAGTATCTAATAGATTGGAATTAGCAAAAATACTATCGGTAATTAAACAGTCGCTAAGCGGCAAAGAGCTTGACTTCACAGAAGGTAGTATTCGTCTTTCCGTGATCCTGCTTGCGATTCCGATGATGCTGGAAATGGCAATGGAATCTATTTTTGCGCTGGTAGATCTTTATTTTGTCGGCCATTTACACAACAGCAGTATTGCGATACAAACCGTGGGATTAACGGAATCTGTACTTACCATTATTTATTCTCTTGCCGTAGGAATGAGCATGGCAGCAACTGCCGTTGTTGCCCGTAGGATTGGAGAAAAGGATCCAGTTGCTGCATCTAAAGCGGGTATGCAATCTATTGTGGTTGCCATTGCAATAAATCTTGTCTTAAGTGTTTTTGCATTTATCTACGCAGCTGACATTTTAACTCTAATGGGTGCCTCTCCGCAGACTGCAGCCGAAGGCGTAACGTTTACCCGAATTATGATGGGAAGCAGCACTATTATCGTTTTGCTATTCCTGATCAACGGTATTTTCAGAGGTGCCGGGAATGCAGCAATCGCGATGAAAAGTCTTATCATCGCCAACCTGTTTAACATCATCCTGTGTCCCGTTTTAATTAATGGTTTGGGGCCGATTCCAGCATGCGGATTAACTGGCGCCGCCATTGCGACAACAATTGGCAGAGGATTAGGTGTTTGCTATCAGCTGTACCATTTATTCAGTGGAAAAGGTTCACTCAAGCCCAAATTGGCTTATTTCAAACCTCATTTCGAACAAATAAAAGCATTATTAAAAATCGCGACACCAGCGATCTTCCAGTTTGTAATTGCGTCTTGTAGCTGGATATTTCTGGCTCAACTTGTAGCGACGACCGGCGGTGATCATGGGTCCGCAGGTTATCAGACCGCCTTGAGGCTAATGATGTTCTTCATGCTACCTGCGTGGGGAATGAGTAATGCTGCTGCTACTTTAGTGGGACAAAACCTTGGCGCTAAAAAGGTAGATAGAGCAGAGCAATCCGTAATGAAAACAGCAAAGTACGTCGTCATCTACATGATTATCGTTATGGCGCTTACCTTCGCCTTTGGAGACTATTTTATAGCCTTTTTTACAAACGACTCAGCAATCAGAGCTGTTGCCCGAACGGCCTTAAACATCATGAGTGCAGGATATATTTTCTATGGAATCGGCATGGTATTGATCAGCACTTTCAATGGGGCCGGCGACACCTGGACACCAACAAAGGTCAACTTCTTTGGATTTTGGTTGTTTCAAATACCCCTAGCCTATTTTCTCGCAAAGTACCTTGAGCTGGGTCCGAAGGGAGTTTTCATTGCAATACCCGTTGCGGAACTAGGGATTGCGCTTGCCGGTTTCCTACTCTTTAAGAAAGGAAAGTGGAAGACTATAAATGTTTAGAAATAGTTTCATTTGTTTCTGGTACATAACCAAGTCCGGGAGTAAGCCAGTGCAACAACATCACTCTCGAATACCTGTAGTTAAAAGGCGCAAAAAGCAACACACAAACTACAATGACCCCAATGTAGCCCCACAGGTTCTCAAACGTTAGTTCCATGCCAAGAATATAGGCTCCAACACAGATCGCAATCATCTCGGCGACATTCATCGCATAGCTGATAAACATAGAGACATAAAAAAAGCCTGGCTCACGTTCGAAACGAAGTCGGCAGGAAGGACAATATTCATTAGTTACCTGTCCTTTAAATGAAAACATCGGACCAGAAAAGATAGCGCCTTTACGGCATCTCGGACATTTACACTGTATTACGGCTTGAATCTTAGATACTGGCTTCATGTGCTTGTTGTTTTCGATCTATTATACGGATAAGCAAAGGTAGCAAGTCCGTCGAACTAATTTTATGATCTGGATCATATTAAATCCTTAACAATTTTGCCTTTGATAAGTTTAAAGCCGTTTTGATTGCGAGGTTGTTTGATAAGACGAATAACTGTTTCAACTCTTAACCCCGCCATATCGGCCAACTGTTGCCTGGTGACCTTTAATTCCTGACCCGGAGCCACCTCTTTTAATAAAAAGATAAGTAACGTTTTGACCCGGTGATCGGCATGCTCATTGGCCAGTTCTTCCAGCATCATTGACTTGTAGAATAACCGATCGCTCAAAGTTAAAATTAAACGCAAGCTAAAAGCCCTGTCTGATTCCAGAAAATCAAAGAACTCAGTCTTGCTCACAGAAATGATCTCCGAGTCTTGAATCGCAATCGTATACGCCAGATATGGCTTATTAAGTAGCAGCGCAGGCTCGCCAAAATACTCATTATTTGTAAAAATTCCTTGTATGAACTCTTGTCCCTCACTATTAACCGTCACCATTTTCACTTTACCACTTTTAATAAAGTATACAGCTCTTGGCTGTGAGTCCGGATGGTAGATCGTTTCGCCTTTCTTATACAGAGAAACTTTGAACTGCCTGTCTAATAAATATTTAATATTCATTATTAAAATGTTTTCGCTGTAGGTTCAGTAGGGGTTCAGTAGGGGTTGAGTAGGGGTTCAGTAGGGGTTGGTTTATCCCTGGCCGAATCAACCCCTACTCAATGCCCAGTCAATAGCGGTCCACATACAAATTGATAACAGGTTAAAAAGATGCTAAGAGGTTACAAAGACAAGCTAAAAGGCTAACCAATAGTTTCCCTAATCAGCTTAGTATAAAAATCATTGAGTTTCATACCCATAGCAGCTACCTGCTGAGGGATAAAGCTTGTTGCCGTCTGTCCCGGTATGGTATTAATCTCTATGAAATAGAAACCTTCCTCATCTCCTGAAAGTATGAAGTCCATTCTAACTACTCCCCTGCAGTTGAGTTTCAAATAGACTGCCTCAGCAATCTTAGCTACACGATCTCTGGTTTCAGGTCTTATTTTAGCAGGGGTAGTCTCTGTAGCTACACCCGGAGTATACTTGGCTTCAAAATCAAAGAACTCCTTTGCAGTCTCTACTTCAGTCGCAGGTAACACAGTTATCTTACCATCTAATTTCACAACTCCGACGGTAAATTCTCTTCCAGAAATGAACTCTTCGATTAAAATCTGAGTATCTTCAGCAAAAGCTTTCTCAATAGCTTGCTTAAGGTCATCGGCATGGGTTACCTTACTCATACCAATACTACTACCACCGTTGTTGGGTTTCACGAAGTACGGTAATTGTAAATCCCGTTTGATCTGCTCGACGTCGTAACCAGCGTCTTTAAAGATTTGAACGGACTTTGCAACATTCAGTTGATAGATATCAGCTACAATCGCTTTGGTATAACCTTTGTTCATGGTTATAGCTGAAGTTATTGCATCACAGGTAGTATAAGGCAGGCCAAGCATATCAAAATAGCCTTGTAGCTTGCCGTCCTCTCCAGGAGATCCGTGGATAGCGATAAAAACCCCATCGAATTTGATCTTTTTGCCATTTAGCATCAAAGAAAAATCATTGCGGTCAATTGCAATCTTTACAGAGTCTGCCGGCTCGTAAAACCAGCCCTGATGCGTTAGCATGATCTTATAAACATCGAACTTATCTGCATCCAGATTGTGTGCAATAGTAGCAGCACTTTTCACAGAAATTACCCACTCTCCGGTAGTACCGCCGGTTAGCAATGCGATCGTTTTTCTCATATCTACAAAGATAAATTAGTTGTGGAGATGTTATTTTAATTCTATTAAAAATATTTTTTAGCCTAAATTTGGTGTTTGTACCTATTTGAATAGAAAAACAGCATGGCTAAATTCATTTCCTATCTTAAAACTAAATCTTTCCGATCAAATTTGACCGCAGCAGTCATTACCGTTGCTGTAATCATTTTTGTCGCCTTTTTTAGTTTGAGATATTATACCAAACATGGACAAGGCCTGAACGTTCCTGCATTAAAAGGACTATCATTTACTCAGGCAGTGAGCAAACTGGAGGATTTGGGACTACGTTATGAGGTTGATTCTGTTTACATCATGGATACCCCTCCGGGCACCGTGATTGATCAGGATCCAAACGCAAATACCTTCGTCAAAGACAACAGAACAATATACCTGACGGTAAGTATGAACACCGCTCCAGACGTGAAATTCCCTGATGTTGAATTCAAACCCTTTAGTCAGGCAAGAGCCATCATCGACAGCTATGGTTTAAAACTAGGTGATACCACCTACAAAGCTGATGTAAGTAGAGATGTGGTGCTCGAAGTGAGCTTTGGTGGTCAACCATTAAGTGTAGGTCAGACCATTCCGAAGGGATCAAGAATCGACTTCGTATTGGGCGATGGAAAAGGCGATGAAGAAGTGGATATCCCGATGCTGATCGGCTTAACAAAAGACGAAGCAATATTCTCTTTAAGAGGTTCATCTTTGAACTTAGGAATGATCATCTACGAAGGCGATATCACAGATACCGCATCAGCCATGATCGTTAAACAAGATCCCTTTTTGACTGATTCGATTACTAAAATCAAGAAATTTACCCCAGTAAATATTACCTTATCTAATAAAAAATAACAGCGTATTTTATGTCAGAAGAGCAAAAACAAAGCGGAACTTCAAAAGGAAAGATAGTTATCGCTTTATTATTGGCAATCCTGGTTGTTGGTGGATATTATGGAATAAGTTTCTACAATGTATACTTCGCACCAAATACCACTGGCAAAAGCAAGTATGTGTATGTGCGGACAGGATCTTCGAAAGAAGATCTTTTTAAGGAACTTAGTGACAAAGGAACGTTAGATAACGTGGAAACTTTTAGCAAGGCTGCTGAAAAGATGGGATTAGGTAAATCATTAAAACCCGGACGGTATAGAATTGAGAAAGGCATGAACAACAGGGCCTTAATTAACATGTTAAAAGCAGGTAATCAGGAGCCTGTAAAACTGAAGTTCCAGAACATTAGGATGAAGGAAAACTTTGCCGGCTATTTATCGCGCAACCTTGAACCCGACTCACTGACATTTTTAAGTGTGCTGGATTCGACAGCATTGCTTGAAAAGTATGGCTTCAATGCCGACAACAGTTATGTGATGTTCATTCCGAACACTTACGAAATGTATTGGAATACCCCGGCGTCAGAGTTCTTCAACAGGATGCATGCAGAATATGATAAATTCTGGACTGCAGATCGTAAAGCGAAAGCTGCGTCTTTAAACCTCACTCCTATTGAGGTCTCGATCTTAGCTTCTGTTGTAGATGCAGAAGCCCTGTATGACAAAGAGATGCCAATCATTGCTGGCCTTTATCTTAACCGGCTTAACAAAGGTATTCTGCTTCAGGCGGATCCTACGGTTATTTATGCGAATGGCGATTTCACAGTGAAGAGGGTTACCAATGCCTTATTGAATGTGCAATCAAAATACAATACCTATAAATTTGCTGGTCTGCCTCCAGGACCAATCATGATGCCGAGCATTAATGCCATTGATGCAGTTCTGAACAAGAACGACAACAACTACATCTACATGTGTGCGAAGGAGGACTTCTCCGGATACCACAATTTTGCGGTTACGGTGCAAGAGCATGAGCGCAATGCAAAGAAATATAGAAATGCATTGAATAAAAGAAACATTTTCAGATAACATGTACTCACACACTACGAAAATAAGGGTTCGATATGGAGAGACCGATCAAATGGGCTACATGTACTACTGCAACTATGCTCAGTACTATGAAGTTGGTCGTGTGGAGATGCTGCGAAGTCTGGGAATGGATTATGCTGCAATGGAAGCGAGCGGCATTATGTTGCCTGTGCTCGATTTGAGCAGCAAGTTTATTAAACCAGCCCTGTACGATCAGGAGATTACTGTAAAGACAACTGTCGATCAATTACCAGGCATCAGAATTCACTTCAAGTATGAGCTTTTTAATGAAGCTGAAGAGCTGATCAACATCGGCGCAACAACATTAGTATTCGTAGACATGGCTAAAAACAAGCCTTGTTTGCCCCCGCCGGACTTCATGGGTAGGATTCAACAGTGTTTTAAATAAGTTAATATGGATTGGGTACATAAACAACTCTTAAAAGTTAGAATATATGCGTTGTTTATTGACTGGACAAAGGTATGCATCCTTCCCGGCTTTAGTCCCCTACCCCTTTATACGGTAGCTACTTTCTTTTTTAAAGAGATAGGTAAAGACTCATTAGTCAACAAGGCATCATCGCTTGCTTACAACTTTATGCTGGCTATATTCCCCGGCATTATCTTCCTATTTACACTAATCCCTTTCATTCCCAAATGGGGTGGTTTAAACTTCCAGGATAAACTGATGGAGCTGATCATCCTAATCTTACCACAAGATGCATACGGGGCCTTCAAAACGACGCTAGAAGAGATCGTTCTGAAGCAGAACGGAGGCTTGCTATCCTTTGGATTTATTTTGGCGCTATTCTTCTCAACAAACGGCGTGCACAATCTAATGATGGCCTTTAATAAGTCCTCCTTAATCATTGAAACGCGTACCTGGTTCAAGCAGAGACTGATCGCCATTGTACTGACTATAATCATTGCCTTATCTGTGATTGTCTGCATCATAGCAATGACAATTGGGGAGTTCGCTTTAAACTATCTGAACTCAAACCTTAATATTCGGGACGGCCTTGCAACCTTTGCAATCCAACTAAGCAGATGGGCACTCCTGGGAACCCTTTATTTTGTGACCATTTCAATACTATATCGTTATGGCCCTGCTCATGCGAAGAAGTGGCGCTTTTTTAGTGCTGGGTCTTGGCTGGCGACTATTCTGGCTTTTCTCACAATCTGGGGATTCTCCTTTTACATTAACAACTTTAGTTCCTATAACAAGATCTATGGATCAATCGGAACTTTGATCGTAATAATGATCTGGCTTTACTTGAATTCTTTGATCCTTCTTGTCGGCTTTGAGCTGAATGCGAGCGTTGACCTTTCAAAAAGGAGCGTTAAAATCATCAAGCCGAACTTCAATTTGTTTAAAAAACCGGCTTCTGTGGAAGATAGGCTAACCAGGAAATAACTTTTTCTGTCTCTGTTTTAAGCATTTATCGATTTCAAGCGAAAATATTCTCATCACTGTTTGCATAATAGAGTTCAATTTGTACTTTTGCAGCGGAGAGTTGGCAGAGTGGTCGATTGCGGCAGTCTTGAAAACTGTTGACTTGTCAAAGGGTCCGCGGGTTCGAATCCCCCACTCTCCGCGGAAAGCAATATCAAAATGCATGAAAAGAGGCTGTATCATTGAAGAAATGATCAGCCTCTTTTTTTATACTCTGTTCTTCTGATTATTTATTTTGTCCGAGACTTATGTTTCTTTCCTAAGTCTAAAAATGATTTTTAGGGCTATTAAATTCAATAAAAAGGCTGTTAAGATCTTTTAAGCTACTTTTTTCCTTAAGTTCTGTGCGATTGCCAATAACCCCCATTCTATTTCTACTTTTGCCTTACCACGTAGCATGAATCTTCGGAACCCATGGTTTTGCTTGATATTTGCGAAGACTGGTTCTACATCGAAGCACCGCTTTTTCCGATGCTTTATTCCTTCTTCAGTATTTAACAACTCGTGGGCGCGCCGTTTTTGCTTTCTCAAGTTTACATTTACGTCAATAACCCGGTTGCCTTTTGCCTTATGACATGCCCCGTTTAGCGGGCAGTTTGTGCAGTTTTCAGCGTGGTATCTTCTATAGGTTTGTATAAAGCCTGTACTGGTTTTATTGATTGCATCACCTATATAATGCATTTGCTGGCCTATCGGGCAGATATAGACATCTTGCTGATTGTTATAAAACAATTTCTCTGCCGCAAAAGGGAACTTGTTGTTATAGTTATCATCCTGCCCTTTATCAAAGCTGTTGTATTTCACATACCCTGTTATCTGTTTTGCTTCCAGCAAACTGTAATTTCTTCTGATCCATACCCCGCATCTGCGGTGATTACCTCGGGTGCTCTGCCAAAACTATTTTGGTGTTGTTCTAAATGAGCTTTTAAGGTGGTCGTATCGGTTGGGTTGTGGTGGATTGTATAATTAACGATGAATTGGTTCGAGCTGGAGATTTGAACGTTGTACCCGGGCTTCAGCTGCCCGTTCAACATGTGGTCCTCCTTCATCCTCATGAAGGTGGCATCGGTATCGGTTTTACTATAGCTGTTTCTTGTCTTCAGAATAGCCTCCTGCTGCTCGTATTTCTCAATGTTCACAGGAAAGTTCTTGTTGATGTAGCGGAGTTTGGCTTTTACTTTCTTATCCACCTTATCATTATCTGCCAGCACTTTGTTAAGCTTCTCAACCGTCGCCTTAACGCTTTCTTTATTAATATTAGTTGCTGTAGGCGGCTCTGGCATCAGGTCTTCATCTGCTGCAATATTCTGGGCATAGTTCCAGATCTCTTCCAGCTGAGTTTTCATCTTTTCCTTGTTAGTCTGGATTGACTTCTTCCAGACGAAAGTGTATTTGTTAGCATTAGCTTCGATCTTAGTCCCATCGGTATAAACCTGATCTATGCTCAACAAGCCCTCTTCGGCTAAAAGTTTTACAACCTCTTCAAATACGTTACGCAGTGCATGTTTAAGACGTACACCCCGAAAGCGGTTTATAGTGTTGTGGTCTGGCTTGCTCATTGCACTCAGCCACATAAAGGGTATTCTTTCCTTACAAGCCTCAGCAAGCTTTCGACTTGAATAGATGTTCGTCACATAACCGTATACCAATACTTTTAGGAGCAAAAGTGGATGATAGTTAGAACCTCCACGCACATGGTAAGCTTTCAGTAGCGGTTCAATGTTTATTGCGTTGATTACATCATTGACAACCCTTACAGTATGGCCGGCTGGTATCAACTCATCAAAACTGGGAGGAAGGGCCATTAACTGGTTTTGGTGGTAGGGCCTGAAAACAGGTTTATTTGCTGACATTTTCGCTCTGTTTTATTACTTAAATATAAGAAAATCAACAGATTAAATCAAATGCAGAGTGAAAAAAAAGTTAGTGCTGAAATCTGAACAAGGGTTCGAACCCCTTCGGCTCCACGTAAAAAAAAGAGGCTGATCATGATTTATGATACAGCCTCTTTTTTGTTTTATCAACGCAAGTAAGCCTAAATAGATTTTTGAACCTAGCATACTTTTGTCATAAATCGCTTAGCTATTCAAATGCTTGAATACATCAGCATTACAATCATAAATTAGAACTAATGCCTTCTCCAAAATAGTAATAGTCATTACTTTAGAAATAGACTACGGTCTAAGTTCAACTTTCTTCATAATTTGCTTGCTTAGTATATTGCTAAACTTTTCGTAATGCCAATATATAATCATACCTTTTTAAATCTAGTCTTTAGTTAGACAAACTAACCAGTATAAAACCAAGGCACCTAAATTGCATTCGTCATCAAGAAAAAACAACTAATGGTTGATAATCTCTGTTGTAGCTGCGCTAATTCCTGAAAGTGGAATTAGAAAAACAGCTATAGAAATTCAAATTGCATAATAAAAAGCTGATTTCACTTAATTGCTATGGACAAGTTCAAAAAACTAATTAAGATAACTGTATCGCTGGTTTTTGTCGTCCTAATATTTACTTGTTTTGGATTTTATTACATCAGTCTTAAAACAAATCAGGACGATGCTCGGGAAGAAATAGAAAAAGTATCAGAAAGGCAGCAGATTCTTAGTCAACAAATTTTGAAAAATGTTTTACTTGTCTTAAACGACACTTCCTTTTCCCGTATCGAGCTTCGGGAAAACCTACGGGAATTTCAAATGCAGCACCGTTTTGTTTGCCAGCACGTAGTAAATGCAAGCCTTGGAAGTGATAAGGAAAAAGTACAGCTAATTAAGCTTATAAAAGCGGTAACTCCCGCTTATGACCATATTGTACGCACTGCAGAAAAAGCCTTAAGCTCAGATTTAAATGCTTTATCCTCTAGTCGTTCTTTTTCGAGGGTCTTAAATGACAGTGAATCTAAATTCTTAGATAAAATGAATTTAGTAAGCAAAATTGCAAGATCTAACCAAGAACTGGTAGATGAACAAATCTTTAGGTTGAATATGTTCATACTTGCTGTATTGGTCGTCTCGCTTGTTACCCTTGGTTTGCTTGTGATTACACCAATGTTTAAGAAAAGTATAAGGCAGTATCGAGATCTGCTTATCGCTAAAGACGCTGCTGAAGCTGCAAATAAAGCCAAAAGCGATTTTATGTCTAACATGAGTCATGAACTCAGAACGCCTATGAACGGCATCATCGGATTTACCGATCTGGTGTTAACTACCAAGCTTTTGCCTGCACAAAGAGAGTATTTGGAACTTGTTGGGAAATCATCTTATATATTACTGGATATCATCAATGACATTCTTGACTTTTCAAAAATGGAGGCTGGCAAATTTATCATTGACCACCTTTCCTTTAGCCCGCGGGCTATTATAGAAGAAACCGTAGATGTCATGTCCATTAAGGCTCATGAAAAAAACATTGAGCTTGTCTGCAGTATAGATCCACGGTTGCCACTACAGCTTATGGGTGACCCGAGTCGAATTAAACAAGTTCTGACAAACTTGTTGGGCAACGCACTTAAATTTACACCAAAAGGAGAGATTCTTGTAAGCTTACACGCTGAAAATGGAGTATATGAAAGAGGTAATGTAAAATATCTTGATTTTATAATCGCGGTTAAGGACTCAGGAATCGGTATCGCCGCATCTAAGCTACAAAAGATCTTCGAAAGCTTTACGCAAGCTGACGGTTCTACAACGCGTACCTATGGCGGCACTGGCCTTGGACTCACCATCTGTAAAAACTTGATTGAATTAATGGGTGGAACGCTGGATGTAGAGAGCGACCTGGGGAAAGGTAGCACCTTCATTTGCCATCTCACCCTTGAGGTAGTAAAGGAAGATTTAGACACCAACCCCCTTCCCAAGCCTTTGTTGAAGAACGTGCTGGTGGTAGATGATAATCCGACGAACTGCTGCCTGATGAAAGGCATATTTGAGTTCTTAAACATTCCATGTAAAACATGTCTCAGCGGCCGAGAAGCGCTTGTCATGATCAAAGACTCGATAACAGAGGGTAAAATGTTCGACCTTATTGTTACCGATCATCAAATGCCAGAAATGGATGGGATAGCACTGGTAAAAAAGATAAAAGAGTTGGATGAGCGATGTGCCAGTCCTTTTATCCTTATGCTTTCATCTTTAGAAATGGATCTGTACCGACAAGAGGCCGAAGGTATAGGTATTCATAAATTCTTGTCAAAACCCGTAAAACTCCATGGTCTGACTACTATTTTAATGGATATTTTTGACAACACTATGGCAAATAAACAAACATATGGAGGTGACGCAATCGAATATTTTAAGGATGCTAAATGCATATTAGTGGCCGAAGACAATGCAATGAACATGATATTGATCTGTGAAGTGCTGATCAGAATGGGATTTCAGGTTTTGAAAGCAACTACAGGTGCACAGGCGCTCGAAATTGCTGCAAAACAGAATCCGCAACTTATCTTCATGGACATCCATATGCCAGTCATGGATGGGTTGGATGCTACAGTAGCGATCCGCAATTTGCCGGAGCCAAATCGGGATGTTATAATTGTTGCCCTTACTGCAGACGCAATGAAGGAAGATATGGAAAAGTGCCTCGCCGTTGGTATAGATGATTATGTGGCTAAACCTTTTCGGATATCGGAGATTGAGCAGATTTTGAAAAAATGGCTAAAGAAAATATAGTTGAAAAAAATTAACTTCCAGCTAGTGAGTAGATCTTTATAATAGAAAAATCTTGCTGTCGTTTTCTACCACCGAATATCGATAAAATTTCAGACTGTCTTTTCTCAAACGGGTAGTCAGCAACACGTTTTTCAATGTTTTATGCTACAAATGACTAATTAATCGCACTAGCAGAATTCATAAATTGCTGTTAGCGGTTCTCTCGCTTATTCCAGGAACTGAACATTGCACCGGCTGCATCACCATACAAAGGGTCATGCTGAGGCATAGGCAACGAATCGACTTTATGCAGCACATTTTCCGGCCGCTCATCCTCTAGTTTAATCAGATCGGGTTTCATCCCATCAGGATAAGCACCCACAACAGCAAAGTCATCACTATTGCTGAGCGCAATATGTCCAGTACCAGCAGGTAAAACAATTACATCACCAACGCGAACGTGCAGCTTCTCACCCATTGGCCCGCCTAGCTGCAACATGGCATTACCAGCATAAACGCCTAACACTTCGTGAGTGTTGGTATGGTAATGATGATAATTATACACCCGCCATCGAAAGGCATTGCTCCACCCGTTCTCTGCAAACCTGTGTTGTAAAAAGTTAGCAGCAGCATCACCTTCCCTATCCGATACATGATGGTAAACAATGACTGGGTATTTACTATTGGGAATAATCCCGTCATCAATGAAGTTGTATAGATCAAAAGAGGCCACTGTCATCGTTAGTTCTTGGTTTTACATCTCATGAACCGATTTCTTCCACAAACCAGAAAGAATGCTAGTGGAAGATAATTGCATAATCACCCAACACTTCCTAATAAGATATAGTTTCCGACCTAGATAATTCAATAAAGTACTTATCAACGAACGGAATGTTAAGCTTATGTATAGATACACTTCGCAAACCCTTTTACTCGGATTCATCACCGAAAGTGATCACTGGAAACCGAATATCGACTATCGTCAACATCCTGAGGTCTACAGAGTAGATAAAGGTGAGCAGGGTGTACTATCTCCTAACCTTACAAAACGGAAATTCGTAAACACTGGTGGTTTAAAACTCCAGACATTGCAACTGAAAGCAATCAGATCATCCTCGAACTTTTTAACAAATACCTTAAGGAAGGTGAATGTGGGCATGGACATGGGCTCTTGCTTGTCGGGCTTAAGCAGTAATAATAAATATTAAACGTTTATGTGACGCTTAATATTTTATTATATTCGCACGTCATCAGAAGAACTTTATGAATTAATAAAGGCCAGCACTATCAACGTTTTAAAAAAACCAAAACTTTAATAATCACGGCATAAGTTTCCAGACAAATCTCAACCCAATAAAACAACAGACTTTGAAATGAGTATGTATAAAATTAAACTAACAGTACTAACTTTTCTAATATCACTTCAGTGTATTACGCTCCGTGCACAATCACAGAAGTTCAGTTCGTACCTTTTTGTATACTTCACCGGGAACGAAAAGGCAGAGGAATCTATTCGTTTTGCGCTTAGCAACGATGGATTTGTATATAGAGCATTAAATAATAACCAGCCTGTTATAAGTTCCGAAGCTATCAGTTCAACTGGCGGCGTTAGAGATCCTCACATTTTACGAGGTGCCGATGGTAAAACTTTCTATATGGTCGTCACGGACATGACCTCCTCCAAAGGATGGAATTCTAACCGCGCTATGGTGCTTTTGAAATCTAAAGATCTGCTAACATGGACCTCCAGTGTGGTCAATATTCAAAAAAGGTTTACGGGGCATGAAACTCTGAATCGCGTTTGGGCACCTCAAACCATCTATGATCCTATAGTAGGAAAGTATATGATTTATTGGTCAATGCAACACGGAAGTGGCCCGGATATCATATACTGGGCTTATGCAAACAAAGACTTCAGCGACTTAGAAAGCGAACCTAAGCAGCTGTTTGTTCATCCAAACGGCCATTCTTGTATTGACGGAGACATTATTTACAATAATGGAAAATACCACCTTTTCTTTAAAACAGAGGGCAAAGACCTTGGTATTAGGGTTGCTATCTCGGATCAATTGAAAGAAGGATACGTCTTACAGCCTGGCAGCGTGCAGCAAACCACCGATCCTGTGGAGGGCTCCGGCGTTTTCAAACTAAATAATGGATGTGGATACATCATGATGTATGACTTATACACCAAAGGAAAATACCAGTTCACTCAAAGTAAAGATCTGAAGAACTTCAAAGTGGTAGACAATTCTATCAAAATGAACTTTCATCCGCGCCACGGTACGGTTTTACCTTTGACCAGTGAAGAAGCTGCGCGCTTACAAAAAAAATGGTATAACCCTGATCAGTTCATTAATTCAGTTCAAAGCCCTAAAGTTAAGCTCAACAATATAGTGGTCGATACCAGTAAATCCCTCGTATATCTACCTGTGAAAAGCATTGCTGAGCTTAGTGCTTTGGATCCAAAATTCGTTATGTTTCCAGGAACTCAGATTAATCCTAAACCACCATACAACTTAAGTAAAGTACCGGTGAAAATTAAAGTTAACGTTCCAGGAAATTCGGCAAAAACATATGAGATTAATGGTTCAGTTGATTTAAATCCGGTATTAGACGGATATTATGCGGATCCAGAGATCATGTACTCCAAGAAGACCGGAAAATACCACATTTATCCCACCTCCGATGGCTTTAATGGCTGGTCTGGAACTTACTTCAAGTCATTCTCTTCATCGGATCTGGCAGATTGGAAGGATGACGGGGTGATCCTTGATCTCCCAAGAGACGTTAAATGGGGAAAACGGAATGCTTGGGCACCAACAATCATAGAAAAGGAGCGTGATGGAAAATACCTTTATTACTACTATTTCACTGCTGCTCAAAAGATCGGAGTCGCAGTTGCAGAAAATCCCTCCGGGCCATTTAAAGATAACGGCAAGCCACTGATATCCGGACGCCCTAAAAACGTTAAAGATGGACAGGAGATAGACCCTGATGTATTCGCCGATCCTAAAACTGGCAAAAGTTACCTTTACTGGGGAAACGGATATATGGCTGTAGCCCCCCTAAATGAAGACATGATGTCCGTAGATACCGCCGCAATTAAAATAATCACTCCAGATCATACGTATAGAGAAGGGACAGAGGTATTTTATCGCAAAGGAAAGTATTACTTTTTATGGTCAGAAAATGATACTCGCGATGCAAATTACGGCGTTCGCTATGGCACATCAGATTCGCCTACAGGAAAAATTAACGTTCCCGATAACAATAGAGTGCTATCAAAAAACGAGCAGTTAGGCATATATGCAACTGGTCATAATTCCGTTGTTCATGTCCCTGGAAAAGATGAATTCTATATTGTTTATCACCGTTTCACCCGTCCAAATGGAATTAAAATGGGTGACGCTGCAGGGTTCAACAGAGAAGTTTGCATTGATAGACTCACTTTTGACGAAAACGGGAACATTATACCAGTAGTACCGACCTTAAAAGGTGTACGCATCAGTAAGTAGTTTCATGGATAACTTCATTAGACTATTGCTTCTTTCTTATTGATTTAAACAAAGCTATATTTGGCAATTACAATTATTTTCAGTTAAGATAAATGACTAAATATTCTCAGCAGTCACACGTATTGCTCGCCGTCGATTGTATCATTTTTGGATTTGATGGCAATGACTTAAAGATTCTGCTGATTAAAAGAAGTTTTGAGCCTGTTACCGATCATTGGAGTTTAATGGGGGGATTTGTGACCGCGACAGAAGATGTCGATGGTGCAGCAGCGCGAATCTTGCTGGAGCTTACAGGTCTTGAAGACGTCTATCTTGAACAGTTTAAAACTTATGGTCATCCAGACAGAGCTCCTATGGAGCGAACCGTGTCAGTTGCCTATTTTTCCTTGATTGATATTCATAAATACGAAACTCAGATCAGCGACAGGTACCACGCCGAGTGGTTCTTATTGAGCGAAGCACCAGAACTCATTTTTGACCATGACCAAATGGTGGAAGATGCAAAACGTAAGCTTAGGTATAAAGCGGCGCTTCACCCCATTTTATTTGAACTGCTTCCTGAAAAATTTACTATTCCTCAGTTACAGAGCTTATATGAGCAGGTTTACAATACACAAATTGACAATCGAAACTTCATCAGGAAACTAAGTTCAACTGGATTACTTATTAAACTAGATGAAAAAGATAAGTCTGCATCTAAAAGAGGAGCGTTTTACTTTCAGCTTGACCATATCAAGTATAAAGAAAAGTTCCATTCTTTCCTGAACTTTATGCCTAACCCCGAGAACATGATCAGTTAGATTTAAAATAATTACAAAGAAGTTTTTAAATCTTAAATATTAAACGTTAATTAGACGTTTAATATAGATGATGAGTACAACCAAATATGTAATTGGCATTGATTATGGATCTGATTCTGTAAGATCTGTAATCGTTGACGCCAGCACCGGCCAAGAAGTTTCTTCGTCCGTGCACTATTATTCAAGGTGGCAGAAAGGGCTTTATTGTAACCCCTCTGCAAACCAATTCAGGCAACACCCGCTTGACTATATCGAAGGCTTAGAAATCACTATCAAAGATTGTATTGAGAAAGCTGGCGGCAAAGAGATTGTCGGGCGGATTAAAGGGATTGCTGTGGATACTACTGGTTCTACGCCTGTAGCTGTTAACGAGCAGGGCGTTCCCCTTGCGCTTGTTCCAGGATTTGAAGAGAATCCCCATGCAATGTTTGTTCTTTGGAAAGACCATACAGCCATCAAAGAAGCGGCTCAGATTAATGAACATGCTTTGAAGTTTGAAACAAACTATCTGAAGTATGTAGGAAGTATTTATTCATCCGAGTGGTTTTGGGCGAAGTTACTTCGCACATTAAAGGTTGATTCTCAAGTGAAATCTGCCTGCTATTCTTGGGTGGAACACTGTGACTGGATTCCATTTCTTCTGACCGGTGGAACAGACGCCAAAGAAATGAAACGTAGTCGCTGCGCTGCCGGGCATAAAGCTTTATGGGCCGAGGAATTCGATGGCTTGCCTCCTAATGACTTTTTTGCATCACTGGATCCTCTTTTGGACGGATTTAGAGAACGGCTGTTTGAAGATACCTATACCTCTGATCAATCCGCCGGTCATCTCAGTCGGGAATGGGCAGAAAG
Organism: Pedobacter sp.; assembly: GCF_037719805.1. Classification (GTDB taxonomy): domain Bacteria; phylum Bacteroidota; class Bacteroidia; order Sphingobacteriales; family Sphingobacteriaceae; genus Pedobacter. Next base: position 286,364 of record NZ_JBBJLZ010000002.1, read on the forward strand.
ATTAGGTCTAGAGGAGTCTGTTGTAGTGGGAGTAGGTGCATTTGATGCACATATGGGCGCTGTTGGCGGACAAATTGAACCCTATCACCTTAGTAAAGTTATGGGTACTTCTACTTGTGATATCCTCGTTGCTCCAACTGTTGATATTGAAGGCAAGTTGATTAAAGGCATTTGCGGACAGGTGAATGGTTCTGTAATCCCCGGAATGGCTGGTCTGGAAGCTGGTCAGTCTGCCTTTGGCGATGTATACGCATGGTTTAAAAGTATTTTGGCCTGGCCAATCAAGAATCTTCTAGCAGACTCTGCTTTTATTGATCCTTCTAAACTAGCAGCACTGGAGGAAGAAATGCTGGACAAGATTATACCATTATTAAGTGAACGGGCAGCATTGTTGCTTAATACAGAAGACGATGAAATGGCAATCGATTGGTTGAATGGCAGAAGAACTCCGGATGCCAATCAAGGTTTAAAGGGAGCTATTTATCAATTGGATCTTGGTAGCGATGCACCAAAAATGTTTAAGGCACTTGTCGAAGCCACCTGTTTTGGAGCAAAAAACATAGTTGACCGTTTCATCTCTGAAGGTATTCCGGTTAAAGGTATCATCGGTATTGGAGGAGTAGCTAAGAAATCTCCATTTGTGATGCAAATGATGTCTGACGTTTTAGACATGCCTATCAGGATCCACAAATTTAACCATACCTGTGCCTTAGGAGCCGCAATGTTTGCTGCTGTGGTTGCAGAGATTTATCCGACAATAGAAGATGCAATGTCGGCCATGGGAAGCGGTTTTGATACCGAATATCTTCCCAATGCCGCAAACAGGGAATATTTTACAAAAAGATTTGCTCAGTATAAATCGATGGGAAGTTATTTAGAGGCAAACGTTCAACATGGGTAATTATCACAGGATTAGAGAAGAGGCCTACGAGGCCAACATGCAGCTTCCAAAATTAGGGCTAGTACTGTTCACTTTCGGGAATGTAAGTTCGGCAGACAGAGATCAAGGCGTATTTGCGATCAAGCCTAGCGGTGTACCCTATGAAGATCTAAGTCCGGATAGTATGGTTATCGTCGACTTCGATGGAAATACGATCGAAGGAGACCTGAGACCATCCTCTGATACAAAAACACATGCCGTTCTTTACAAGCATTGGGACAGCATCTCAGGCATAGTCCACACCCATTCTACCTACGCTACGGCATGGGCTCAGGCGCAAACTGATATTCCAATATTTGGAACTACACATGCAGACCATTTAACTGTCGATATTCCTTGTGCTCCGCCAATGGCTGATGAAATGATTGCCGGTAATTACGAGTACGAGACCGGTTTCCAGATCATTAACCACTTTGATCAATTGGGCTTAAGCCATCAGGAAGTAGAAATGATTTTGGTAGGTAATCATGCACCATTTACATGGGGCAAAACAGCTCATAAGGCCGTTTACAATAGCGCAGTGCTGGAGGCAGTTGCACAAATGGCAATCCTCACCAGACAAATCAACCCTCAATCACCAAAACTGAAAGCTGCTTTAATAAAAAAGCATTTTGAACGCAAACATGGACCGGATAGCTATTACGGACAATAATTATTGATAAAATTTAAAGCTTATAAAATGATAGATTTAAAAGAATTAGAAGTTTGGTTCATTACCGGGAGTCAGGATCTCTACGGCGAAGAAACGTTAAAAAAAGTGGCAGAGCATGCTCAAGAGGTTGCGAAATCAATTAGTGATGCACAGCAAATACCAGTAAATGTAGTTTATAAACCAATCGTTAAAAGCTCAGAGGAGATCTTTGAAACTTTACAGCAATCAAATATTGCCCCCAATTGTATTGGGGTAATTACCTGGATGCACACCTTTTCTCCTGCGAAAATGTGGATCAGGGGTCTAAACATCTTACAAAAACCTTTACTTCATTTGCATACTCAATACAATAGAGACATTCCATGGAATACAATTGATATGGACTTTATGAATCTGAATCAGAGTGCACATGGCGACCGTGAATTTGGCTTTATGGTTTCTCGTATGAGAAAAGATCGCAAAGTTGTTGTTGGTCATTGGCAGGACGAGGAGGTTTTAGAACAGATAAATACCTGGACTAGAGCTGCTGCAGGCTGGTATGATTGGCAGGGTGCAAAATTCGTTAGATTTGGCGATAATATGCGCTATGTAGCCGTGACAGATGGCGACAAGGTTGAAGCAGAGCTAAAGTTCGGCTTTTCTGTAAATACATATGGCATTGGCGACTTAGTCCAGGTAATAGAGATTATCCCGGAAGAAGCAATCAATAATCTTTTGAAAGTTTATGAAGAGAGCTACACTATGTCGTCCGAGCTTCTTAAGGGAGGATCGAAACGGTCATCAGTTTACGAAGCAGCCAAGATTGAACTAGGTCTTAAGAAGTTTTTAGAAGACGGAAACTTTAAAGGCTTTACTGATACCTTCGAAGATTTGCATGGCATGGTTCAACTTCCTGGTATCGCAGCTCAGAGGCTGATGGAAGCAGGATATGGTTTTGCCGGCGAAGGAGATTGGAAAACAACAGCACTGGTTAGAGCATGCAAAGTAATGGGTGCGGGATTGCCAGGAGGAAATGCCTTCATGGAAGATTACACCTATCACTTCAATCCGGAAAACCCAATGGTCTCGGGATCTCATATGTTGGAAGTTGATTCATCTTTAGCTAAAGATAAGCCAACTTTAGAGGTTCATCCTCTTGGTATCGGAGGAAAGTCAGATCCCGCCAGACTGGTATTTAATGTGGCAGGTGGTGCTGCGCTAAACGCATCGTTAATAGACATGGGTAACCGTTTCCGTCTTCTTGTGAATGAAGTAGAGGCCGTTGAAGCTGAGGAAGAATTACCAAATCTACCCGTTGCAAGAGTATTATGGAAAACCTTACCAGACATGAAGACAGGATGCGCTGCATGGATTTATGCAGGTGGTGCTCACCATACCGCATATAGTCAGAACTTAACCACTGCTCACCTTCAGGATTTTGCGAATATCGCGGGTTTGGAGTACATTAACATCGGACCAGAGACTACCTTAAACCAGTTTAGAAATGAGCTTCACTGGAATGAGATGTACTATAAATAGTAACTAAAGAACCAAATATAACATGAACAACAGCTTAGTGACTACGGACTACGTAGTCTTTCTTATCTATTTTCTAGTAGTTTCTGGCTACGGATATTACATCTACCGAAAACGGGAAAAAGGGGAACATGATGCAAAGGCTTTTTTCCTTGCAGAGGGAACACTGACCTGGTGGGCCATTGGAGCGTCGTTAATCGCATCTAATATCTCTGCAGAGCAATTTATTGGAATGAGTGGCGAAGGCTTCTTTCTGGGAATAGCAGTGGCAGCATATGAGTGGATTGCAGCAATCGCATTAATTATTGTGGCCGTCTGGTTTATACCCGTATATCTTAAAAATAAGATCTATACAATGCCTCAGTTTTTGAAGACAAGGTATAACGAATCTGTAGCGCTAATTATGGCGATATTCTGGTTGTTCTTGTATGTATTCGTGAACCTGACCTCCATATTGTATTTAGGAGCTGTTGCGATTAATGGCTTAACTGGCGGGGGGTATCTGCATATAATTATGATCGGCTTGGCAGTATTCGCGCTTTTAATTTCTTTAGGCGGAATGAAAGTAGTGGCCTACACAGACGTAATACAGGTAGCTGTGTTGATATTCGGCGGACTGGTCACCACTTATATTGCTTTAACTGTTGTAGGTGAAAAATTTGGAGTTGGAAGTAATGCCATTGCAGGATTCAACGTGTTAATGGAGCAAGCTCCTGAACACTTCAAGATGATCATTCCTAAACCCACGGCTACTTCAAGCCAGAATGAGATCAGCAAGTATTTAACCTTTCCTGGTCTAGCCTCTTACGTTGCCGGTATCTGGATCATCAATTTAAACTATTGGGGATGTAACCAGTATATTACCCAGCGCGCCTTAGGTGCTGATTTACAGACTGCCAGAACAGGTATTCTATTTGCCGGATTCTTGAAATTATTGATGCCATTGATCGTCATGCTTCCAGGTATAGCTGCATTTGTGTTGTACAAAAACGGTCACCTTCCTCAACTGATTGGTGGTAAAGATGGTGCTTATTCTGCTGTGTTGACCTTTCACCCAGTGGGCTTAAAGGGCCTTTCAGTTGCAGCATTAACAGCAGCAATTGTTGCCTCGCTTGCGGGTAAGGTAAATAGCATTTCAACCATTTTTACGCTGGATGTCTATGCTAAGTATTTCAAAAAAGGTACAGATCAAAGAGATTTGGTGTTTGTAGGGAGAGCTACCGTATTTGTAGGGATGATTCTTGCTGTACTATTTACCTGGAATGACTTATTGGGAATTGGCGGAGCAGGAGGATTCACCTTTATCCAAAAGTATACAGGGTTTATCAGCCCCGGTGTGTTTGCGATGTTTATCCTTGGTATGTTCTGGAAACGGACAACTGGAAGCGCTGCTATTGCAGGGGTAATTTCCGGCTTCTTATTCTCGGTATTCTTCAATGAGCTGGCACCGAAATTATTAGGAAATGACACATGGCTTTACACTGCTTACACCAATGGTGCTGGCGGATACGAGATTCCATTTCACATTTGCATGGGACTATCCTTCGGTTTTACTATGTTAATCATGATCTTGATGAGTCTAGCCGGCCCTAAAGTCAATCCTAAAGCTTTTGAGTTAGACAAAGGAATGTTTAAAGTCAGTAATTCTACGCTGGTATTAATTGTACTTACACTATTGATCATCACAGCACTTTATGTGAAGTTTTGGTAATAGCAAAACTTGTATGATAAAAAAGGCGACAATTGATAGAATTGTCGCCTTTAAGAGTTAGGATTCTGTGGCAATTTATTCAGCAATTATGAACTTGCTCTCCCCTAGCCACTGATTTATGACAAAACTAGTTCCGGCAAATAATTGGGATAGCATTTTTTGACAAAGTCAGCATGTGCCGAGAATGAGTCGCACTTTTGTATTACAGTTTGATTGTCTAGATCTAAAACACAGACAATATGATATCCTTGTCTGGAAATCTCCATCTGTTTATTAATTAATTGATATTGATTTTTAACCTCTGTAGCTTTATAGCCCAGGTCAATGTCTAAGTAAATTATCCGTTGCATGTAGTCTTGGTATTTGGTTTGGTTTCTTTCGGTTAATATACTCTGAAAGATTGCCTACGGTTTCCAAAAGCATGCGGTTGTGCAACGGTTTGTGCAGTATTTCTCGCATTTGAGGAGTAACTGTGATAAATCGCACCTAACTGAGAAACAATAAATTACCTACATCTCACCCAGCTATGAATCAGGTACAGGCTACCCGAACCGACCATTGACATAATTTTGCGTTAATTGGTTCTGCGGATTACCAAAGATGTTGCTGGTTTCTCCTTCTTCAACCACCTCACCGAGGTACATAAAAATCGTTTTGTCGGCAACACGCTGTGCCTGCTGCATGTTGTGCGTGACGATAACGATCGTGTAATCCTTCTTTAACGTGACGATAAGTTCCTCGACTTTGGAGGTACTCAATGGGTCGAGCGCCGAGCAGGGTTCATCCATTAAGATCACTTCTGGCCGGAGCGCTACCGTACGCGCAATGCACAAGCGCTGCTGCTGCCCGCCGGATAAACGAGTGGCCGGCTTTTGTAGATCATCCTTCACTTCGTCCCACAAAAAGCTCTCTTTAAGCGCATTCTCAATAATCTCTTCACGGTCAGCCCGGGGAATATTGTTGATCTTCAACCCGTAATCGATATTGTCATAAATACTTTTAGGAAAAGGATTGGGCTGCTGAAAGACCATTCCAATACGTCGGCGTACTTGTGTAGCGGAGACAGCTTTTCCGTATAGCTCTTCATCATCCAGTACAAACTTCCCTTCGATCCTTGCATCGGGTGACAGCTCATGCATCCGGTTAAAACAGCGTAGCAGCGTGCTCTTGCCGCAACCCGACGGCCCGATCAATGCAGTGACCTGGTTTTTCGGGAAAACAACGTTTATATTTTTTAATACCTGCTTTTCACCGAACCAAAGATTGACGTTATGAGCAGAAAGCTTTTGTTCCTCATTCATTTTTACTATGTTTATAGCGGATGTAGAACGCTGATAGATTTAAGAGAAATACCACCAAGACCAGGATCAACGCCGTAGCATAGGCCAAAGGCCTTACTTTTTCGATATCCTGGTGCTGGGTAGCCAGCATGTATAGATGATATGGCAGTGCCATAAATTCCTGATTGAGATAGCCTGCAGGTTTATTGATATAAAAAGCCACGCCGGTGAAAAGTATCGGCGCGGTTTCACCTGCTGCCCGTGAAAGCGTCAAGACGAGGCCAGTCAGTATGCCTGGCAATGCGGAGGGCAGCACCACATCTTTGATCGATTCGAACTGCGTGGCACCCAAAGCTAAGGCACCTTCACGCATCCTGCGTGGTACGCGGCGCAGCGCTTCCTCGGTCGTCGTAATGATATAGGGCAAAGACAGCAGACCCAGGGTAAGTCCGGCTGATAAAAGCGAAGTTCCCATTCGCAAACCCTGTACAAAAAGAGCGAGACCAAATAACCCGTAAATGATGGATGGCACGCCCGCAAGGTTACGAATAGACGCCCGGATCAATCTTTTAAGCCAGCTATCCGGCGCATACTCATTGAGATAGACGGCACAGCTGATGCCAAAAGGCGCTGCTACAAGGGCAGTGATCACGGTTAATAAAACCGTCCCTAAAATAGCAGGCAAAACTCCGCCACTGGTCATACTATTATGCGGCTGTGCGCTTACAAATTCCCAGGAAACTGAACTTGCACCTTTGCTGAACACATCCCATAAAATAACAGCCAGGAAGAAACATACGATGCCTGTGCTGAGCAGCAGTGTTCCCCATTCGATAATCGACGATAGTTTCTTCATATAGCCTGATATTTCTTATACCGGTTCACAAAATACTCACCCAATAAGTTCACTAGCAATGTCATCATGAACAATACGGTAGCAATAGCGAACAGTGCGTAATAATGCGTGGTTTGATACGGTACTTCGCCCATTTCAATGGCAATGGTAGCGGTGATAGTACGAACGGAATGAAAAAAGCCTTTTGGAAAAGCGGATACATTTCCGGTAGCCATCAGCACGGTCATGGTTTCACCTATAGCCCGGCCCACGCCCAACATGACGGCGGCAATAATGCCAGGAGCGGCGGCAGGTATGGTTATCCTGATCAACGTTTGCCATTTAGTGGCGCCGATACCGTAGCTGGCTTCTTTGTAGGTTTTTGGCACGCCATTCAAAGCATCTTCCGTTACAGTAATGATAGTGGGCAATGCCATAATAGACAGCAATATTGCTCCATTAAGGGCATTTAAGCCGTTAGACTGCATGGTCAGCTGCGCCAGGAAGGGCCCCAATACAACGATCCCTAAAAAGCCGATAGCCACAGAGGGTATGGCGGCTAGCATCTCAACCAGCGGCTTGAGTATGTTCTTCAGGCGTTTGCCTGCATACTCTGAGATATAAGCCGCAGTGAAGATTCCCAAGGGAATGGCAATAACCATTGCACCTAGCGTAACAAGTATGGTGCTGACCAACAAAGGCAATATGCCGAAGCTGGCATGGCTTCCTGAAGGATTCCACTGCGTACCGGTGATAAAATCTAGCGGCTTTACTTTAAGAAAAAATGCAAAAGTATTCCAGACCAGCATCAGGAATATACCGCCCAGGATAGCGATGACGAGCAAGCCGCTAATTTTGAACAGCAACCGGGCCGTACGGTCAATCTTTTCTTTTCGCGTTGGATTCATAGTTGTTTGCCTATAGGTAAGATGTAATAACCGGAAGACTCAATAATCCTTTTTCCTGCATCGCTTTTTTCGTAGGCAATAAAGGCAGAGACTTTCTTCCATGATGATTCGGGAATGAACTGGTACAGCGGTCGCTGAAAGTAGTATCGCTTGGCCAGAATGGCGTTCTTATCAAGCGGGGAAATGGCCACTTCACCTTTACGGCCACTGATCTTCAGAACCTTTATGGGCTGGCTAACGCCGTTATGAAGGATGTAGCCGACCCCCACGTAACCAATGCCAGATTTATCGGTTTTGATGCCTTGCATGATCTGCGCATTTCCGTTCATTTCCTTAGCCTCGCGGCTAAAATCAATTTTGAGCTTCTTACGAATAAAGGAATGGGTGCCGGAGTTACTTTGGCGGCCGTAAATGTTTATTGGCATGTCCTGGCCCGTTAACTGCTTCCAGTTTCGGTATTGTCCGCTTAATATGTTCCTTAATGTTATGACATCAATCGAGTCGAGTGGAAAGCTTTTCTGTACGATAAAGGCTGTTGCATCCTCAGCAAAAACGACCGTGCGCAGTCTAATATTTTTAATTTTGAAAAGCTTTTCCTCTTCCTCATTAATCGGTCTGGAAGAGTTGGCCGCATCCGTCTGGCCGTTTAGCAGGGAAGCAATGCCTAGACCCGACCCGCCACCGGATATCGACAAGCTGTAATCATTATTGATCTTATAAAAGTTTTCGGCCAGGGTAACGGCAAGGTTGACTTCCGTGTCGGAGCCCTTAACCTTAATGGACTGGCTGTTGTTTGCACAAGAGACCAAGAACAACGCGAATAGGCAAATCATATACTTCATAGCAGGAGGAAGATGTTTAGTAAAGCAAGATTGTCGCTATTCACCCTTAAATGTATATGTAAACTGGTCGGCAAGTGTGGCATGTTCCTCCGGATCTATCTGATGGAGAATCGTATAGTATTCACCGGTCAGGCTTACACCCGTAGGCAGACGATTCAGCTTGATTTTCAGAAAGCCATGCTGGTTGTCGCAGTAGTTCATCAGTACAACATCTTTAAGCAGCGGGTGGTCGGCGCTATAGGCATCCTGGTCGATTCGGGCAAGCGCGTGCAATTCATCGAACCCACCCGCTCCCGCAACGATAAAAGGTAACAGCTTACCGTCAGGGTAACTCTTTTGAAAACGCTGGTAATTGTGCACATGTCCGCTGAAGATGATATCTGGTCGCACTCCGCTTTGACGGAATGCATCCTCCAGAAAATTAATCATCGGCAAACTTGAACTGTGGTTAAAGTCTGCAGAATAGGGTGCATGATGCAGGCAAACGATAATCGCCTTGTCTGGTCGCTGTTTATCGGCCGCTTTCAATTCTTCAACAAACCAGTCTCGCTGTTCTGAAGTGACGATTCCATATTTGGGAACATTGGTATGTAAGCCGATGATATTTGCCAAAGGCGTCTCCAACGTCCAATAAATGTTAGGCTGAGTTCTGCTTTTCCAGCTTCGCTCACTACTAAAGCTGATATCGGCTGAAACGGCATTACAGAAAACAGCCTGGAATGCATCCAGGCTTTGGTAAGGAACCTCGCTGTCGGGGTTCACATCACTGTCGTGGTTCCCCGCAATGGCAAATATTGGCGCAGGATACTTGCTATAAGGTAAAAAAAATTGCTCATCGTAATGTGCAGCTTCACCAAAGTGATAAACCACATCTCCCAAGTGGTAAAGGAACTGCGGGCTGCCCTCCTGTTGTGAAACGCCGCCGAAGTGACGGGTCATTTCTGTAGCGACCTTTTTCTGAAAGTCAGGGTTAAGTCTTCCGCCGGTGTCACCCACCATATGAAAAACAAGCTCTTGGCTATTCGTTGACAGACTGTCAGCAGACAAATGATAGGGATATTCACCTGAAGCCTTGGGCAATGGCTGAAACTTGTGGTTGTCGTCCGGCTGATTTAGCTTGACTACAGGCGTGTTATGTTTCTGAATGGGGAAGGTACTCATCAGCAAAGATACGGCCTGCTATGTTAAGTCGATATTAAAATTATTAATAAAAACTCTTATAATTCCGCTTGGTTATTATAGCCAAGTATGATTCATCATGTACCTATCGCTATCGATATATGAAACTGAACCTAAAAACATGTGGCTATGGAGCCGCAGCGCTAATACTTATGTTTGGCAGATATCCGCTATCCTGGTTACTGTCTAGCCGTAATGAAAAAAAGATACGTCCCGAAAATAATCAGCAAAGCCACGAATCTCATATTGAGAGCCCTACAGGGAATGTACTGTTTGTTAAAATTGAAGGACCTATTGACGCCACCCCACTAGTTTTTATCCATGGCATCAATTCCAGCAGCGACCAATGGCAGTACCAGCAGCAACATTTCAGTAACGACTATCGACTGATCTTGATTGATTTACCTGGGCATGGCCGTTCTGCGGATTCGGCCGACCTTTCCGTCAAAGCTCTGGCCATCGACCTTAGTGCTGTTTTAACCCAATTGAGCATTCATCAACCTGTGCTATATGGGCACAGTCTAGGTGGAATGATGATTCAGGAATATTGCAAACTTAAACTTACGCCCGCCCCGTCAGCCATTATCCTTCAAAGCTGCAGTTATACCAATCCACTTAAGACCATGCCGATTGGCCCGTTGCCATGGTTACTGCAATCGACACTAATCACTCCGATTTTGCAAAACATTGCCAGAAATAGCGAGGTGTTTACCACTCTTGCTTACGCAGCCTACAGTTCGGGCCTGAGCGCCCTGTTTTACCGGCTCGTGCTGTTCACCGGGAAACAAAGTGTAGCTACTTTAAGATCTATGACCACTTTGGCAGTAAATACAAAAGCAAAAACCACTGCCGAGACGCTGTTATCTACTTTTGCATTCGATGCTGGAAATGTGCTAAAAAACATTGACATCCCTTGCCTAATCATTGCAGCCGAAGACGACCGCCTCATCGACCCTATAGCCGGACTGCACCAGTACCAACGAATTAAAGGTAGTGACATGGTTGTGGTAAAAGGCGGACATCAAAGCCTGGCGGAGTTCCCTGAGGAAACCAATAAAGCGTTGGAACAGTTTCTTCATAAACACGGCATTTAAGCCAATAAGCTCCTAATGATTGATCTTCTCCATCCAGTACCTTCAATGCAGCATGACTAACTAATGAAAGATGTAAAGAAACAACACCTTCCGACAAAAATATGCCGGGTCTGCCAACGCCCGTTTACCTGGAGAAAGAAATGGGAGAAAAACTGGGATGCGGTTCTTTATTGCAGTAAACGATGCAGTGGCGATAAATTGAAAAGCCTTGAAAATTAATATTATCTTCACCAACGTTATCGATTCTAAAGACATGCGGTATGAGTTTATATGAGATTACTAGAGCTATGTCTTGGCTATGTGTAAGCTTTGTCCTACCTACGTCCCTACTACCGCTCCGCACACAAAGAAGACATACATTTCACGTAAGAAAGAGCCAGCAAAAACACTGTCTTTCTAAGCTCATATCAACTAAAATTAGCGCAGTTTCTTGGGGAGAGATGTGATCGAAGCATGTTCGTTTTTACGATAGAAAGAGAGCCGCGGGTTGTTATCATTATTAGGCGAAAAAAAAGTTCAACAATTAATAAAATACTGCCCATAATCCTTTAAAGGACGCTTTTGGCATCTTAATACCCTAGTCGATCGAGCGCCTAGGCGAAGACAGGCTAATTGTTTTAAGAATACTAATTATACCTACAGTGCTCATTATTTGTTTAGATAAGTTATATTTACGTTGACTTTAATAAACATTTGATAACCAAATACCATGACTACTGAACACCTATGCCCAAAATGTGCTTCCAATGAATACATAATAGACGAAAGTAATATTGAGTTTAGTGCGCTGACAGGAGATTTATCACAAGGCATACTTACAGCGGAGATCAGTGAAGATAGCGATCTAACGCTCATTTGCTCTTCATGCAGTTACCAATATAAAAATGGAGATTATCAAAGAAAACAAGACAAAGTAATGGCAGCCCGCCTGGCCCTAATGGCTACTCAAAATGGTAATCAACTCAAGGCAGTTGCAATATATGCTTTATTGAGTGTCTTAATAGCAGTCTTTGCGTATAAGTTCTTTGTAGCGGATCGGACAACATTTGGATACATCTTTTCAGCAGTTGCATTAGTATTGTCAGGAATCGCTATCACTGGTCTTATCTTTACGCCTAAAAGAAAGTAATCTTTACACTTAGAAGAAATAGAACATACATCTTACGGAAGATTTAAATCGCTCTATCAAACAGGAAGCCCCTATTTATGTCTTCGCAATTGCCCTGTGTCCAGAATAGAACGTTTGCTGCCTGTAGGCACTGATTTATGGAACGTTTCAACTCCAGTACCGCAAGCGTAACCATAAACAATTGATTTTGCAAACTTAAGCCCGAACCAATAGAATCGCTTACAGACGGCGATGCCTTAAATTAGGTTCGGCGATGTATAGGAAGATTAAGAATTAATTTCGAGTTTGTATCCCTTGCCGCGTACAACAATAATATTGCTATTTGGATCAAGCTCCAGTTTCTTCCTAAGTTTCGATATGAACATATCAAGACTGCGGCCTACAATAACCCCTTCATCTTCCCATACCTCTTTTTGTAGCCGGCTCCGTTCGAGGGTCTCGTTGGGAGTAGCTGCGAAAATTTGCAGTACACGGGTTTCTGTTCCAGTCAGCTCTATTGTCGTTTCATCTATGATGAGCTTACGGTTTTTCGCATCGAATAACATCGAGCCCAAAGTGACCAACCCAGTATCCTGTACATTAGGTGAAATCCGGCGCGGCTTAGGCTTAGTGGATCCAAAATAAATCAACCCAACAAAAGCCATAATAGACAGCCCGCCTAGAACATATTCATTCTTTGCTGTAGCCATACCACCTGGTTTAAATTTAATGTTGATTAGATAACGTGCGCTAGGTTGCTTTCTTCCTACACAAGCTACGATATCGTCTTTTTTGTCTTTGGACATCGCATATCCATAGGTTACACCAGACTTACCATTTTCAAGAACATTGACAACATAATCACTCCCTAGCGGGTCTTTGGCTAACAAACGCTGAGTTATCCTCATCAGCGAATCCGGTTGAAATGAAAACTCGTTTTCAAAACTGATCTGGTACTCATTCTTAGTGATCTTTTTTACCGGTTGAACCCTTGATGTACTATCACCCGAGTGCAAGAGCAGCTCATGTCCTATTTTACGGAGCAAGACTTCTCTCCTTGCGATTGCAAAGTCTTCCCTATCAGTCATCGTGAAAGCTGCGCACATTGCAGAGATAAACATAAGCAGTATGAAGCCCATGAGGTACTTGCCTTTTCCGGACCGTAGATTTCGGCTATCTAGCATAGTGTCAAGTTTTTATTTACAAAGCTTACATTTTTTTTATGATTAGAACTCCTAACCCTTAAATATATTTTTAAGTGGTTTACTAATTAAAATTGGGAAAACATGAAAAAGAACATGACTTATGACACACCTACACCAAACTGAACTCCTAAACGAAGACTTAAGTAAACTCAATTGAGAATTCATGGTGCATTTCAACAAACCTGTACCCAATGTTCCAACCATACCTATTGCAGATTTCCTTTACTATTGCAAGCCCAAGACCACTGCCTGGCGTTTGATCCAAGGCAGCCGTGAATCTCTTGAACAATCTTAGGCCATCCAGCGCAAAGGTACCCGGGTTTGAAATTACAAGTCGAGACCCGGTAAGCGAAATGAATATCCTGACGCCCTTATTAGTATGCCTTAGGGAATTCATTAACAGATTATTTAGCATAATTTCAAGTAGAATTTTATTTCCTTCGACTATACATTCCGGACTGATGTTTCTTTCTAGCATTCGGTCTTCGAATAGACCTGAAAGCAGATCCAAAATATCTACAAGAGGCTCGGCAACAGAAATCAGCTGTTTTTCCATAAATTGCTTATTTTCAATTTTAGCAAGCAACAGCAGATTTTTGTTGATTCTGGAAACCCTGGACAAAGCATTGTTTGTCTGTTCAATAATTTGCGACTGTGCAGCACTAAGGTCGCCATCCTGAAGCAATAAGTCAAGTTTTGACTGTACGATTGCTAATGGTGTTTGAAGTTCATGAGAGGCGTTTTCAGTAAATTCCTTTTGCTGACGGAAGGTTTCAATATTACTTTTCAGCAGCTTATCAATACTGGAGTTTAATTCTTCAAATTCAATGATGTTTCCGGATTCAAACTTAACTGTTGAGTTGCTGTTCAGATCGAATGCTTTGATCTTTTCAAGCGTCTGATAAAAGGGTTGCCAAAGCTGTCTAGATATCCTGCGATTAAGCCAGACAAACCCGCCTAGTATCAGTGTGAAAAAGAATACCGTCAATAATGTGATTGCGCCTATAATCAAAAAGGTGTCCTCCCGGCCAGCTTCAGCGGTCAGTGTAATATGATGCTCAGCTAACTCATACTCCCATAACTGACTAATAGCAAAATAATAAACTGGGATACTGCAGGCCAATACAATTCCTGCGTAGACGGTAAACCGTTTTAGTGACTTATTAAGAAGTTTATTCATACTTCCCATTTATATCCGTTTCCGTATAAGGTTTTCAAGTAGTGACCTGACCCGGCTTCGCTTAATTTCTTCTTCAAATTCTTTATATGCGCATAAATAAAATCGTGGTTGTCGAGCATATCCGCAAGGTCACCAGACAAGTGCTCCGCTAGCGCACTTTTAGAAATAACCTTATTCTTATTACCAACAAAGAATATCAGCAGTTCAAACTCCTTTTTCGTCAGCGCAATCACAGCGGGGCCTACCGCAACCGTCTTAGCCAATAAATCGATTTTTAAAACTCCCTGCACGATTATATTGGAATTGGCAAAGTTTCTTCTTCGGATCACTGAAAATATTCGTGCCGCAAGTTCCGAAAGATGGAAAGGCTTAGATAAATAGTCGTCCGCCCCAAGCTTTAGTCCGTTAATGCGGTCATCTAACGAATTCTTGGCGGAGATGATGATCACCCCATCTTGTTTATTTTCTAACTTCAGCGCATCTAGTATTTGTATCCCACTACCACCCGGAAGCATCAGATCAAGCAAGATGCAATCATATTGATAGGCGCCAATCTTAGCTTGGGCCTGATTGTAGTCGCTAGCCAGTTCGCAAACATATTGCTGTCCGGAAAGGTAATCTACCATGCTCTTTGCCAGTTCTGGCTCGTCTTCGATGATCAATACTTTCACAAGCCAAATCTTCTCATAAGGATAAAGATATGGATTATGACCATGGTTTATTGGTGAAGTCCCCCATTCTTGTAAAGATCGTATGCGGTTTGATAATTAGCTTTTGCCTGATCAATTACACCTTTGGATAACGGATGTGCGGTTTCCGTACCATCGGCCTTATTGTAAATTAACGTCTCTACGCTTTGTTGTGGACCCAAAATAACTAGACTATCGTTTTTTAGATATGCCAGTTTTTGATAAGTACCTAGAACTGCTCTTGGCTTAAAAGTAGAGTCTAATACATTTTGGCCGTATAAATTACTTTCATAGGTCCATCCCAGCAAACTAAAAAGTGTAGGATAAAGATCGATCTGGGAACACATGCTACCAATCACTTTCTTTCCTTTTTTCGGAAGGTTGAAGATCATGCAGGGTATATGATATTTGCTGATCTCAATCTCATTTTTACCCGCACTCCCTGCACAATGATCTGCAACAATGATAATTACGGTGTTTTTATACCAGGGCTTCATCTGGATTTCTCCGAGAAAATTTCCTATGGCATAATCAGTGTACCTAACAGCAGCCTCTCGGTTACCAGGCTTCCTTTCAATTTTGCCATTAGGAAAAGTAAAAGGCCTGTGATTAGAAGTTGTCATCACAAAATTATAAAAACGCTTGCCAGCCTTGTAATCTCTATCGGCACCACTCACCACCGCTTCATACAAGTCGCCATCACTAATTCCCCATGCGTTTTTAAAATGGACTTCTTTGTCCGATATGATCGTTCTTTTGGTCTTGTAGGTATCACCGATTTTCAGGTTACGTCCACGGTCAGTTATGTTAAACCCATTACTTCCAAAGTATTCATTCATATTGTCGAAATATCCGTCGCCTCCGTAGAAGAAAGTCCTGGTATAGCCGGCCTGCTCAAAGATATGACCCACTGTCATCAGGTTTTGGTTATCCTGGCGCCTAACAATGCTGCTGCCGGGAGTCGGGGGTATCGAAAGGCTTAAAGCCTCCATGCCTCTTACAGTCCTCGTGCCAGTAGCATACATATTGGTAAAAAGCAAACCTTGATCTGCCAGAGAATCCAGTACGGGTGTCAAATGCTCAGCACTGCCAAAATGCGCCATAAAATCTGCGCTTAGGCTTTCCACCGTTATCATAATTACATTTGGAGTATAGGATTTATCATTGCTTTTGATCTTTCTCAAGATAGAAGCGCCCTTTTGAGCAAAAGTACTGTTCGGATGCTGCAATTCTTTTCTGATCAGCCTGTAGGCTTCGTCTTTGGGCAATAAGGAATAAAAATCATTGTAATTCAACTCGTTATTTTTGAACGCTGAAAAAAAAGAATAGATCCCTGCTTTCGAAAGTTCATCTTCGTAACGATTTTTCCCTAATTCTGCATACGTGTTACTTAGTAGCACCGGATAAGATATGGTTACAATCAGTAATAAAGTAGAAATAATCAGACGTGTTTTAAAGGAGATGGATGATATAAATGACTTTTGAAGTACCCTTTGTCTCCAAAATAGCCACATCACGAATACCACGAGCGTTAAAACTCCTGCAATGAGCAGAGGCAGCGGATAAGATTCATCAATATTATGAATGACCTCGTAGGTGTAAATCAGATAGTCGACCGCGATAAAATTGAACCTGCTTTCAAACTCCTGCCAAAAGGTAAGTTCCGCAAAAAAGGAGAAGAAAGAAATTAGCAACACTAGGAATAAACCGGTATAAGTAACTAACCTATTCCATAACGAATTCGCCCATCTTTGGGGCAACAGTAACAAGTATAGGTTGTATACTGAAGTAAGCAACAATGCAACTCCCAGATCATAGTCTAATCCAAGAAAGAAAATTCTTAGTATTCCGGGAAGATCAAAGTTGGCTTTCGGCAAAGATATCAGCAATAATCCAGCCCTGACTAGAAAAGAAACGATAATAAAAACAAGTATAAAGGAAAACAGAATGCTATATCGGCCTTTAAATATTAGTTTGAGCATGTGACGACTTAATCCGCAAACCTAGCATCTAATTTGGTAGAAATTCTGAATTGAACGGCCTTCTCTTAAAGCCTGATTTTGTATAATGTTGCCACTTAAGGAGTCGATTTATTAAATACAACTATAAGGAATACTTTTTTGTCGTTATTGTTAAAACTACAAGCTATATTCGTTTATAGGTTTGGCGATCTATAAAAAACATATTTGGTTGTTTTAGTTCAGGTTAGAACCCCTTACCGTAATAAGTAAGGGGTTTCTTTATTTAAATCTAACCGAACGACCTTCCAAGTCGAGTGATCTCCATTCATTTTTCATGAACCAAATTATTTTCCGGTTGTTAAGTATCTGAACCTAAAATTGAAATGCTATGAAAGACCTGGAAGAAAAAGATCCGCAACAACAAGAAATTACAAGTGAAACTAAAAAAGAACAAGAACGCGAACAACCGACGGATACAAACTGGGCGCAAAATCAGCAGGTAGACGAAGAAGGTGTGGAGATCGATCCTGAAGACGTAAAGTAACTTACGTCCTATGAAAAAGATACTGATGGTACTGACCTCGCACAGTACTATGGAAAACACCGCCGGCAAAACAGGCGTTTGGCTTGGAGAATTTACAGACCCGTATTATGAATTCATTGACGCAGGCTACACCGTAACGCTCAGCAGCCAAAAGGGAGGCCGACCGCCAGTAGACCCGATGAGTGAGCTAACGGAGAACATAACTGGATCAAACCGCCGGTTTCAGGACGATGAGAGCGCTAAAAACGCTTTTTCGCAAACCACGGTGTTAGGCCTGATTAATGCGGCCGACTACGACGCCGTATTTTATCCAGGCGGGCATGGCCCTATCTGGGACCTCGCCGTAGACAATAACAGTGGCATCCTGATACATAACTTCTTGGATGCTGGCAAACCTGTAGCTGCCGTCTGTCACGGAGTAGCAGCGCTCATCAATGCTGATCTACAAAGACCCGGCTTTTTGAAAGGTAAGACAATCTCTGCCTTCAGCAATACGGAGGAAAGTCTGGTTGGAAGAAGTGGGAATGTACCTTATTTGCTGCAAACCAGACTAGAGGAACTAGGCGCCGAAGTAAAGACCGCGCTTATCCCCTTTCTTTCGCACGTCGAAAAAGACGGATTACTGATCACTGGTCAAAACCCACTTTCGGCTGGACCTGTTGCTAAGGCATTAATTGAGCTACTTGATGAGCTACCCGAACAGGCCGCTCCCCATACAGAAACTATATTAGTTGAGGATACGTTGCTGGCTGAAGAGCAACAATGGCAAGAAATGGCAAACAAATATCTGGAAGCAAAACCGGATGACCTTAAGCCGGAAGCGGCAACAAGCGACATAGGATACACAAACGCCAACCCTGGAGAAATAGAAAACGCACAGCGTATTGGGCTACCTGATAAAATGACTGATGTTCCCGGAAGCAATACAAAAGATATGGAAGGCTCCTTACCATCTGATAGTCCGTTCAGCCAAAGCAGATTCTCTAATGCTACTGATCTGGCAGATAATCTGGAGAAAGATGAACTTAAGGAGCTTAAAAACGGTGCTAAGCCGGGATTACCGGCTAGCAATTAAACTTTGGTTTGCTCGTCGAGCAACCAAGAAGAAAAACCATGAATTGAAAGATTGGAATTGGAATAGCGACCGTCCGTTGTAACCTCGAGCGCTATCCATTCCGGCCGCGCAAAGGTTTCGTCCTCATGCGATAGTTCAATTTCCGCTACAATCAGTCCCTCGTTGGCACCAAGAAACTCATCCACTTCCCAGGTTAGGCCCTCACCAGCTGAAATCCGGTACCGGATCTTTTCTGTACCCTCAGGCTTAAAATGATCAAGCATCTCTTCTACGTCGGTCTTCGGAATCGGATATTCAAATTCAAGCCTGCTGATGCCTTGTGGTTCCCCTTTTATAGTGATGTAACCCTCGTCGCCCGCTATCCTAACACGAACTACCCTGTCCTTAGCATTAAGCAAGTACCCCTGACGGTAATGTTTTCCTTCAGGTTTATCTAAAGCCTGCCAAAGGTCTTTCTTTACCAAAAATTTACGTTCAATCTCGAGTCCCATATTTAAACCTTTAATGCTTTTGTTTTCGTAATTGCCCTTTCATAAAAGTTTGCTGACAACTGCTTAACTTCCTCAAATAACGCCTGGGAGCTCTTACCTAATTCTGGAAACTGTTCAGCCGCCAACACGTTATCATGCCAGTCCCCAATCGCTGCTTGTAACTGCTGAAGGTATTCTTCATTAACAGGTAGCTGAACGGCAGCCCCTACCAACGGCAAATTATATATCAATACTTTAAGGCGTTTCCGACAATCGTGAAGTTCTTCCACACCTTCACTTTGAGTAACGCAGTCGGCGATGGCCTGCAATTCGGTTGTATAAAATAAGTTAATATGTTTGTTCTTAGCACCTTGAACATGCTTAAGCATCTTCTTCTTTGAACTCCGCAGCATTTTTAAATGATGTGGACGACCTTTGCGAAGTTGACGAGATGCTTTTTTAAGCGTTGCTTTTTGTTTAGAAAGGTAATCTGCAGGTGCAGAGACTTTTTTCGCTAATCCGATATGCAAATAACTGTCACGTACTTTTCCACTTAGCTGATAAGTTCCTTTAAAAGGCTTTAAGTCCCGGCGCAGATCATCGGCATCGGCAGTTTCTTCAATCAGCGCTGCAACGGCCCGCAGTTTCTTGATACCAACGCGAAACTGATGGAGCTTTTCCTGATCGCCTTTCTTCATAAAGCCTCGCAGCGAATGCTTAGCTCCGTCATGCATAGTAACTATCCTCTTCTTTATTTCCTTTTTCCGCATAATTTCCTTAATTCGTACTGGCAATCTATTCCAATTCTGGAATCTGATAAATAACATATAGGAACCGGCTATAGTTTTGATATCGCACTACTAGTTATCTAGTCTGCTAAAAAGCAAAGTTCAGCGAAGTACGGCGCTTGACATTAGGTTATGGAAACGCTAACTTGTCATTTGATGAATAAAAAACGATATGATGAAAACTAGCCTGTCTCTCCTCACCGTAGTGTTCATTACCCTTATTTCAATAACCCTAAAGGGTACTGGTCCCAAAGAAAGAAAACTACAGCATGTCGTTGCATTTAGTTATAAGCCAGAAATCACTTTCGAGCAACAGCAGAAAGTAAGGCAGGCATTCTACGCATTACAAAAGGAGATCCCCCAAATCAAAGCCTTTGAAGGTGGGGATGACATCAAGCCAGGCAAAAAGAAATTCAGTCAATGCTTTGTCGTAAGTGTGAAAAATGCGCATGATCTTGAAGTTTACGGCTCGCATCCCAAACATAAAGCCTTCAGCGCAATGGTGGATCCTATGCTGGCCGAAGTTATGGTTATTGATTATTGGGTTCATTAACCTAGTTATGTTGTACATACGCAGCTGGCCTGCGCAGAATACGGGATAACAAATCGGAATAAACAAAGAAACTCTCGCGATTGTTCAAAGTTTAAACGATCAATATGGAAACAGTAAAGACACAGTTTAAAATGAGTGGCGTGCTTACCTATGTCACTATACAAAAGTTACCTGAAGATACTTATGCCTGCATACTAAACCTTGTGGATTTCTTTGAAGGTGGAGAGCAACCCGTTGATTTGCAAGAAAGCGACATGCGGTTAAAGCGTGACGAGACCGGACAATGGGTGATGCTTGAAAACTCCAAAGTCCATTTGGAAGCGGAGGATCTGCAGCGCCTCGGTGAAGCGATCGAAGAGTCTTTGTAATTAAAGTACATATTAATCGCTCTTTTACTTCAGCTCTTGCGGAAACCAAGTTTCTAAGGCCCCCACTTGCTTTTTTGCTTTTGCAGATACTGGAACTTTCCAGGTATCAAAGAAATCCGACAAATTCCGATTAGTTGACTTGCAAATATTCACAAACCATAAGTCTCTTTTATCCTGATCTGTTTTAGGATAACGTGCTGTTGGCATTTTCCTATATATGCGGTGCACATTTAATATTGCTTCCCAGCCAAACTTATCTATGATCTGAACGTACATACTTAATGCTAGAAAGGGATCCGCAGACCATTTTTCGTAGCTTGGATTGTTAGCAAGGTAAGCCTTGATCCGCTTTATCATCTCTTCCTTCTCTTTCAGATTATTATGATTGTATAGTCCTCTGCCTAATACTTTATCATAGACATACATGGTGAAAAGGTTGACAGTAACCTCACCTGTACCCGGGAAGTCTAAGTAGGCGAACTGATGCCGATGGCCGAGCTCATGAAAGGTACCCCAGGAACCATTCTTACTTATAAATTCTTCATTGAGCATCCATTCACAGCTCTGGTCATCTGGCACCACAATCCGGTCCCAGGTAGTAAACATATAACCATATGCAACATCGTTGTCTACGATAATCCTTTCCTGATGTACCCGCTTTTTTGAGATTACTGCCAACTCTGCATCTGCGTCCATGACCTTATCCCAAAACTGCATTAGTTTTTCAGGGTTATTTAGCGTTCTTAACCGATAGGAAGGCACAGTTAACACAATATTATCGGTTGCGAGCTCTGCCCAGGGGCCTGGATATGCTCTTATTGAAGCATTCCATTCTGATTCGCTAGTCTCCCCCAACTTGAAATAGGGCGCTTTCACTGCTCCATCAACTACCAGTTTTACCGTGTCTGACCTTAAATTATCAGGGATACTCAGCAACAACAACCCCCCATATGGAGAATATACTTCAGTCGTCTCTTTGTCCAACGGAAATTTACTGACAAGATTTGTGGGCGTTCTTGTCATCTTATTCAGATTCGTAACGTCATCGCTATGCACACCGACCTGAGCTATAAGTCCGCGTTTCCATAATTCTTTGCTGATAGTAAGCTTAACCTTTTCTCCTGCTGGAACATAGTATCCAGTCGAATGAGCACGATGATAAACGGAAGGCGGATCAATAAGCCCTTGCGTTCCAACTTTAACAGGAATTGATGCCGTTTCTTTTACTCTTACTGCGGTAGCAGCTACCGGCCCCGGAAATAACTCATGGCCACCAGCTTTTGCTTCCGGATGATTATTAAAATCCATAGCCTTTTCATAAAACATTGTAAGCAACTTGTACTCCACTTTATGCCTTTCGCTTGGAAGAATCATTGGGTTTGCTGATGTAGGGATGCGTATTGAATCTGGTAGAGAATAATATTTTTTAATGCTCTGCAACACCGTTGAGCCTTTTGCATTGTATTTAAACACCAGTTTGAGCATTGGGTTTATGATGTAGTAATCTACGTTTCGTTGGTACTGGTCCCACCCACTGGAAATGTGCGGGAGCACGGTGTTGATGTGCAAGTAGGGAGGAATGCTATCAGTGGTTAACATCGCATTCTTAGGGCCACGTTTAATTACCATGTTATAGGCATAGGCACCAGCTTTTACCAGCAGCGAGTTGATTTTTAGTTCACCACCTCTAGGATTGGCAACTGACCATCTATTGTTCAAGGCGCCGTAAGGCGAGGCAAACCACAAGGTGCCACCCTCCTTGACGAACGTTTCCATGTGATCTAACTCTACCTGATTTTCAACGTCCTGGCTAAGTATCAAAATATCTGTATTTCGCTCCAGCTTGATTGAGTTGATGTCATATGTTTCACCGCCCTGGTTGTGAACAAACCCTTTTAGAGCAGTGTTCGACTTTCCGAAAATAGCTATACGAGGCTTAGATCCAGACAAGTGCAAGGCATTTTTGAACAGCTGCATCACGCTGCTGTTCTTAAGTTGCGTGCTTTCAAAGTAGGCAGGAGAACCGAATAATAGTAACCGGCCTTTCCCTAAAATCGATGCCATTATAACGGTGGCACGTATATCATCCCTTGCTTCCAGCTTACCAACAGCAATGATTTGCGGAACTTCGTTCACGGTAAAAAAGGTAGCCAAAGGCTGCTCGCCATTCGCCGGCATCGGCAATTGGCTAACGTTCTTTAACAATAAAGTTTTTATATCCTGAGGATAAGATGCACAAACATTGAGCAAAAGGAAGCAAAGAAGAAGAGAAAAGCGTTTCATAAATACAAGATACACTAGTTTAAAGAACCGATGCAATCGCTATTTAGTAATTAACGTAATTTAACATCTAATGCCCTGTTCCCTATCAAGTTATTAAAAACCTTCTTTCGAGCAAGTAAGAAATATTTTTCAATTAATCATTATCATACATAGAACTTCTATGTATATTCGATTTATGGTAGAATTGAATAAGGAATTTATGGCAAGCTCCCTTACCCCTTTAATACTATTGATAGTGCGAAGGCAGGAAAGCTATGGATACCAAATTATCCAGGAACTGAAAGACAAGACAGGAGGCGAACTAAAAATAGCAGAAGGAACGCTTTATCCGGTGCTAAAGAAGATGGAGGCTAAAGAATGGATCAAGGGGGATTGGAAAATAGCGGAGTCTGGGCGCGAGCGGAGGTATTATACCATCACTGGCAAGGGAAAGCAGGAACTTGAAGCACAATACTCACAACTCAACTTTATTAACGACTTAATCAACAAATTATGGCACCTTCCAACTTCGATCTTAAACAAGCAATCGACGATTACATCAGCTTAATTAATCAACAAGGTAGCATCACCAACTCAGATAAAAACGAACTGACCAACCATCTTCATGATTCAACTGAGGCAATGATAAAACAGGGCTTATCAGAAGAAGAATCATTTATCATTGCCTGCAAGCGAATCGGTGGAGTTGAAGTTCTCACTGAGGAATACAGCAAAGTCAATACTTCCTTAAAGGGTAATAAAGTCTGGGCTTATCTTCTCCTGGGCTTTAATGTATTCTATGGCATACCATCCATCGTCGCTACTGTTATAACAGTATTATATTTTCTGATTCACAAGAATTTCGGCAGTTCTATTATTGCAGTTTCACTGGTTACAATTATCCACCTCATGGTGATTATTGGACTTTGGAGTCTGGTAAAGTACAAGCGGCATATTTCTGGTTACATACAAAACCAGGTGGAACAGAATCCTATTAGCTTACTTATGTTATCATGCCTTCCGATAATAGTTCGAATATTGTTTACCACACCACTTTACACACTGATGCCTGGCATGTCAATCAAATACCCATTGTATATGTTCAATAGTGGTCTTATAGAATTTAGTTATTACCTAGTTTATATGAGCATTTTAAGTGTTTTCTTAAGTTTGGTCTTCAGTATTAACCAGGTTGGGGCTTCTACATTGAGAACATTATTCACTCGCCCAACAGTAATGTCTCTATTGTCATTCGGCTTTATGGTAGAATTGCTTGCTTCATGTACAAGAGGGCTACTAATAGACAATATAGTGATTGAGTCGGTCCTATTTGGGATGGTATATATGGCTGCATCTTTCTTGATCTCCTATTATAACGAAGCCGCAAGTGTTAACCGTTACCTCCTTTTCGCCACCGCTCTTGGACTTATTTTGGAAGTGTCCGTTGGCATTAGTGCAGATCTTGGCCGGGGTAATACCTATTTTACGGCTTTCTTCACTGCAGGTTTAATCGCTGGCGTTGCCGCAGGGCGCTATCTGGGAATCAAGTTATCGCCAGTTGTACAGGTCCCCGACCATATTTAGTTCAGAACACTAAGATCCTTTGAAGTTCTGCTTAACCAGGTACCAAATAGCAACATCAGCACAGAGCCGCCTAGAAAAGTGAAATTCGCAATATCATGATCTGGTGCGTATTCCATTACATTATGAAGCTTTAGCAGGTGATGGTCGATAGTTCCTTCTACAAGGTTGAACATCGCCCAGCCTGAAAGCATCCCTCCTATTAGCAGCCGGCCCGACTTCAACGCGATCGAGGAAGTTGCCGCACGCCACAGTAACATAAGTCCCAATAGAACGACTAAAAAGCAGAAGGCATGGAATACTCCGTCCCAGAACATATTGACACTTTTGCCTACATAATTAGTTGCCGGTATCTTTGCAGATAACATTTCATGCCACTGTAGCAGCTGGTGCAAAACAATGCCATCTACAAATCCGCCAAGCCCAATACCCAACACCATACCTGCCGTATTTAAAGGTACTCGGGAGCGCGAAGCTGAGCCATCCGGATGCTGCTTTCTTCGTCGCTGTGCATTTAGATTCAAATACGTTAAGATGGCTAATATCACAGCGAGCACGATAAATGCCGATAATATGATCAAGAGATTAGGATAAAAAGCGCCGTTATAAATAGCGTCCCGTATCTGTTTATTACAGGATATGCAAGCAGGTAAAAGGTTCGTCATGAGGGCTGATTTAAAACTACATCTGCTCAACATTTATGAAGAAGAATGGTTTCCTCGTGTGGCTTCGCAAAAGCCAACATTAAGTATAAACACCGAAGAAGGAGATTTATACTTGAACTCTAATTCTATAAAACCCGCTGCATTGCCGGACTGTTGACCAGAAACATTCTATATTTTTAAACACTAGAACAACTCCTATGAAAAAGTTACTTATGAGTCTCATGCTGTCTGCATTCTGCTTTTCAGCATCGGCCATTGATGTCCCACAACAAGACACCACCCGCCAAGACACCACGAAGAAACAAACTAAGAAAAAGTCTTCCACCAAAAAGAAGGCAACTAAGAAGAAAAATACTTCTAAAAAAGACAGCCTTAAAAACAACGAACGGGTTAAAGACACTACTACAAGACCGGTACAGAAATAAGAATCTATCCTATGGAAACAACCGCATCTTACAAGCCGATCTCAATAGATCAACATGGTCTTCTTGATTATGCATTTGGCATCGCCGCAGCAACAGTCCCAACACTAATAGGCGCAGACAAGAAAGTAATCCGGCTGTACCAGGGAGTCGCAGTGCAAGTGTTGTTGTATGGAGCATTGTCGAAACATCGTTATGCGTTAAAACCTCTGATTCCATCAAACATACACTTGGCCATCGATATCGCTAACTTGACTGGTATTGCGCTATTGAGCGGTTACCGCAAAATAAGGAAAGACAAAAATTCACTTTCTTTTAATTTAGCTTTGTTAGGTATTGGACTCGCGAACGTGGTACTAACTAACTGGACAGGTAAATCAAGCAGTTAAATATTTTAAATCACATTGAACATGGAAGAAAATGAGCAGCTAGAAGAAGAAGGAAACAAGGTGACCAGCGGCGAGGACGGTGAAGAAATGCTACGTGGTCCTGAAGATGGAGGTGCAGATGCCGAGCTGCCCCATATGCCCTCGAAGGGCACACCTAGCCCCGCTGATGACCCAAATAGCAACCTTGATTCAACAAATTTAGATTCGGAACCTGGAGTTCTTGATCAGGATCACTAGAAAATAAACACCCTCAACAAATGAATACAGACGACTCATTACAAAGCAGCAAGGGACACAATCCTGGATCCCTGGACGAAAACGAGCAGCAAGGCATTAAACCGCAGGCCGACTCTTCGGCAACCGCCGGAGTAAATAGCCGCGATGAAGATGCTGCAGATTCTGATTTTGCAGCTCAAGGCACTTCTAAAGGATTCGATAGGGATCAGGAGGAACTTGATCTTGGATTGGACGATGGTGATCTGGATACCGATATCCCAGACGAACACTAATCCATTTTATTTTACAACAGGACCTTAATATTAGGTCCTGTTTTTTTAATTAGCTGACATCTTACGCGTACTTAGATGGACCCTACAGTTTCCCGTCAACAGATGCACTGTTAAGTTCTCCGCATACACAGGAGAGGCTTTTCCCGCCTCACTAATTTCAGGGGTAACCCTGTCGCTACGGTCCTCAGCGCCGCCAATCATTAATAACTTTCCTTTAGGAGTCATAAATGATCTATTTTGCTTTTTAGATATTGCTGCCCCAAGAAGGGGTCTTACCGATGTTTTGTTTCGACTGAAGAAAAACGGGTGAATTGTTATTAGAGGACGTATTTAATACGCATGATGCGGTCAAGTACGATACCGCTGATAGCTGTAGGAGTTTGACGGAAAATAATTGTTACACTAAAGAATAAAACTATCCCTTCTTAATAGAGCTAAAGAAATTACTTGCAGCCTCGTTAACTTCCTGATGCCTTTCAACAAAGCCCATATGTCCTGCTGGAGACAGCATTAGCAAGCTGGACCCTGGAATGTTTTTGTTCATCGTGATGCTCGCCTCAGGTTTAGTCAGACGATCATACTTAGCCCCGATAACCAGCGCAGGAACCGTAATGCGACTCAAGATCTCAGTCGCCTCATATTCAAACATTCCTAAAACACCTCTCCCGGTAATGGCCGGAGGTGCCATCGTAGAAAGCAGGGTAGTGAAATCCAATTGCTTCCCTGTTTGGGTACCAGCGAACGTTAAGAACCTGGTCATAATTAAACTGTTTCCGTTGATATAACTCATCCATCTGCTTAGCCATAATAATGGAGATAGTGCAACCATCAGCCAACAAAGCGGTTTGAGTACCGGGTTTTGTATCTTCGTTAACAGACCACTAAGTATCGCAGTTTTAGTAGGATTCGTATAAGTTGTGTGCTCCAGAATGATGCCCTTTATGCTTGAAAGCTTTCCAAGATATACCTTACAATAGGTCAAGATAGTAAAACCGCCCATGCTGTGTCCCCAAAGCACCGGATCTTTAGCGCCCGACTGGATAATCACTGCATCCAAATCTGCCGCTAACTTTTCAAGACTATAGTCGCGGTTGTCCGGACGTTTAGACTTACCAAGGCCGGGGTGATCCATTAACACCAGGTGGTAGTCCTTTTCAAACTGCTTTTTCTGATAATACCATTGCATGCTATTCGAATTCCATCCATGTATGAAAACGATTGTTTGTTTGCCCTTCTGACCTCCGTGCTCTACGTTGATTACACTTCCATCTGGTCTATCAATCCTTTGTTGTTCAGGATAACGTTCTGCTTTGGGTTCATCTTCACCCTTACGGCTTTTGCTAAAGAGCATCCGAATAATGAATCTGCCGACTAATAAGTAAACAATTAACGCGATTGCCCCAATCAGGCAGCGCTGCGCATAATCATGATCTTGTTCGGTGAGCAGATCTTTATATAAGTACCATTGCCTCCATAGATAAACATCAAGCCATACAAAGGCGATGGTAAAAAAATTTGTCAGCAGAAATCCCAGAATCACTAAAGGCATAATATTAAGTTTTCAAGTTTAACCGGATAAGATTAAAAAGGTTTAGAAATAATTAGTAGCGGACGAAAGCCGCATGATGAGGCCTGCAACAGTGCCTCGTTAGGCCAGAACTTAACCTAATCTTAACAGAAAGATTTTATTTAATTCATCGAAATAGTCGACTATAGCAGACTTAAAACACGTCATGAAAAAGCTTCTATTCCCCCTGTTAATGAGCCTCGGATTTTGGGCTACCGCACAGCAATCTGCCCAACCGTTTCTATATACCGTAAACTCACTTACCGGTGATGGCCCTCACTGGAATGTCCATTATTCAGGTAGTTACGGCGAGCACACTTCTGGCCAGTTTGGCTATGATGGAATGGGTCAACAGTTTGGAGTGAAAGGCTATCTTGGCAACCGGTTTACTTTATATGCGACAGCCTCTCTTGGTTTCGCGAACAGAGGCGGCGTGTCTTCCGCTCAGCAAGCAGAAGTGTTACGTGACTTCATTGGTGGTGGAAAAAGTAGCAATGGCTTTAGACTTGGTGCCAGCTTAGGCGCTAGCCGCGACTGGTCTAACGTCAAATCTGCCATAAGCAGGATCGTGATGTCTTTAGATCAGGAAAAATGGCGTGCTACGGGAAACCTTAGGTTTGAAAAGGCCTTCGACAGTAGCAGAGACAAACTAGACTTTATCAGCAGCCTGGGCTTTCAATACCGACTGTCGCCCGCCTTGTTCTTAGGTGTTGAAGCAATTGGTCAAGATTTAGAGGGGTTCTGGGAAGCGGACGAAGCTGAAGGAGGAGCAAAACTAATGGTAGGGCCTTCTTTGAACCTTGCCCCCTCCAATTCAAAACTTTCCTTTTCTTTTTCAGGTGGCCCAGTGTTTTACGCTACACGGAGCAACGCTATATCTTCATTAGCCATTCGTGAACTTGGCGATAATTCTAACGGATATTCCATTAGAGCTCTGGTAAACTTCAATCTATTCAAATAAACAGCATGAAACATTTATTCCTATTAATATTTGCAGTCTTTGTCTTAGTCGGACAGAGCTTTGCCCAACTTCCGGGTAAATCAGGGACAAGCAGCCAGATTCTTCTACCTAACGGATGGAAGTTAAGTCCGGCAGGTTCTTCTATACAGCTAGGCGACTTGCCACTTAACATGCAGCTAAGTTCCACAGGAAGATTTCTAGCAATAACGAACAATGGTCAAAGTACACAGTCGCTGCAACTGATCGATCCTAAGACCGAACGGATCATTGACGAACGGGTTCTCACTAAGTCCTGGTATGGATTGGCTTTCAGCAAGGACGAGCAGCATTTATATGCTTCGGGCGGCAATGACAACTGGATCCTTGATTTTAAAATTAAGAATGGACTTCTTGGTGATTGCGATACCATTAAACTCGGCCCCATATGGCCAAAGGGTAAGATCAGTCCTGCTGGTATTGTAGTTAACAAATTGAATACCAAACTGTATACCGTTACAAAAGAAGACAGTACTCTATACATCATCAACCCGGGACAAAAAAAGATCCTGGGTAAAGTACAGCTTCCTGCTATAGCCTACAGCTGCGTGTTATCCGCAGATGAAAGTAGACTTTATATCTCTCTTTGGGGAGGCAAGGCCATAGCCGTGGTTCAGGTCGCTACCGAGAAAATAACAAAGATTATCCCGGTTGGCGATCACCCAAACGAGCTACTTTTGAACAAGAAAGGAAACTTTCTTTTTGTTGCTAATGCCAGTGATAATACCGTATCAGTCATCAATACAGTGACGGGTAAGGTCATAGAAACGATTGCCACTACTCTTTATGCAACTCAGTTAACAGGTTCTACAACAAACGGTCTGGCCTTGAGCGCCAACGAGAAGAGCTTGTATATCGCCAATGCTGATAACAACTGCCTCGCCGTATTTGATGTAACTAAGCCCGGCAGCAGCTTAAGCCAAGGTTTTATCCCGGTAGGTTGGTATCCAACAAGCGTTAAAACTTTAGGTAACAAAATTCTGGTTACCAATGGAAAAGGAAATACTTCTCTACCTAATCCAAAAGGACCGCAGCCGATTTCTAAAGTAGACAACAGCGGCTATCATATGGGAAGTACTGCAAATAGCAGACTACAGTATATCGCAGGTTTATTCAAAGGAACGCTATCATTTATCAATGCTCCTAAGCCTGAACAGTTGAAAGCCTATACCAAACAGGTTTATGCCAACACCCCATTTACAGACAAGAAAACTACTGTAGCTGAGGGTGAAGCTGGCAATCCAATACCACGCAGGGCCGGAGAGAAATCGCCTATAAAACACGTGTTTTACATTATAAAAGAAAACCGTACTTATGATCAGGTCCTGGGCGACTTGCCACAAGGTAACGGAGATTCATCCTTATGTCTTTTTGGTAGGAAGATTACTCCTAACCACCATGCACTTGCAGAGAAATTTGTATTGCTTGATAATTTTTATGTTGATGCCGAGGTAAGTGCGGATGGTCACAACTGGAGTATGGCAGCTTATGCTACGGACGTGGTTGAGAAAACCTGGCCAACAAGTTATGGTTCGCGTGGCGGTTCGACAACGTTTGAGGGCGGCCGACCGGTGACTTATCCAAAAGGCGGTTTTATCTGGGACTACTGCCAGCGTGCGGGTGTTTCTTACCGAAGCTACGGAGAATTTGGTGCTTACGCGAAAGCTAATATCAAGTCACTGCAAGGACACATGTGTGCACAATCGCCAGGTTTTGATATGGATATTACTGATCAGGTGAGAGTTGACGCCTGGGAACATGACTTTGATTCTTTGCTGATTGCAGGTGCAGTACCTCAATTTAGTACCCTCAGAATTTCTAATGACCATACCAGTGGGCAAAAGAAAGGTAAGGTATCCCCGCAGGCAGCAGTGGCTGATAATGATTTGGCTGTCGGCCGGATCATCGAGCATTTGTCCCACAGTAAGGTATGGAAGGAATCAGTCGTATTTATTCTAGAAGATGATGCACAAAACGGTCCTGACCACGTAGATGCGCATCGCTCAGCAGCTTTTGTTGTAGGCCCCTACGTTAAACGAGAAGCGGCTGTACATACTATGTACTCAACTTCTGGTTTTCTAAGAACGATGGAACTGATCCTCGGACTGCCACCAATGAGCCAATATGATGCCGGTGCAGTGCCGCTTTATGAGTGCTTTACCAGCAAGCCGGATTTCACACCTTTTACCCTTATAAAGCCTTCGATAAATCTGGATACCAGAAACGTTGCCGTCAATGAAAGCAGCAGGCGCTCTGAGCTATTCAATTTTGCCATGGAAGATGCTGCGCCTGACCTCGATCTTAACGAAGTAGTTTGGAAATCCGTAAAGGGAGAGCATAGCATTATGCCTGCACCGAAGCGAAGTGCGTTTGTCATCCTTGAGAAGAAAAAGAAAGATGACGATGACTAAGGAACCATTTGGTTTATTACTTTTTGTCGCTTAAATTAGGTTTAGCAAACCATGCAAAGTTCATTGTTAACGATAGGATTACGTAGGGTTCACTCAGAGAAAACTTTCCTGAGATATCTTAGCTAAATATCAAACTATGAACTCAAAACATGTACTTGAAACATTAAGTCGCAGGAAGTTTCTAAGAAATTCTGCTATTGCTGCAACCGGAGCCTTTTTACTGCCCTCTGCCCTTGCTGGCTGCAAAAAGAAGGATGGTGAGAAAGATGTTATTTATGACGGACAAGGTTTTTACGAAGGTGTGGCAAGTTTCGACCCTTCACAAAACAGGGTAATTCTTTGGACTCGGTACACCCCTGCGAATCAGGAATCTGGCAAGCCGATTATATTACTGGATGTTGCCAAAGATAAAGATTTCAAGAGTTTGGTAGTCAGCCAATCTGTTCAGGCAGATACCAAAAGCGACAATACCGTTTATGTCGATGTAAGTAACTTAACATCGAATACTAAATATTACTACCGTTTTCGTTCCGATACAAGTAAAGCTGTTTCTGTAATCGGAGAAACAAAGACGCTGCCTGCTGCAGGACAAAGTTCTGAGGTAAAGATGGCGGTCGTCTCCTGCGCTAATTTCCAGTCGGGCTTATTTAACGTATACGGAGCTGTAGCTGAGTCAGACGCTGACTTTGTTGTTCACCTGGGAGATTATATTTACGAATATCAGGCTGGGGGTTATGGAACTGATCCTGCAACTGCAGCGCTTAACCGCGGCCATAAACCTGTTGGCGAAATCTTTACGATTGCCGATTACAGGGAACGTTATCGTCAATACCGCAGCGATAAGCAATTGCAAAAAGCACATCAAATGAAACCTTTCATCTGTGTATGGGATGACCACGAGATTGCGAATGACGCTTACAAAGATGGCGCTCAGAATCATCAGGCAAATGAAGGCGATTTCAATACCAGGAAAATGAGTGCCATACAGGTATGGCATGAATACTTACCTGCCCGTGTAACAGACAACGCTAAAATATACCGCAATTTTGAGATTGCTGGCATCGTTAACCTTGTCATGTTAGACACCCGTATTGTTGGTCGCGACAAACAGATCAGTTATGGTGACTACCTGACCCAGACAGGTCTAAACACCAATGCCTTTTTAGCTGCCTGGCAAAATCCACAACGGACCATTCTTGGAGTAGAACAAAAGAACTGGCTAAGCGGCAAACTATCAGGCAGTACAGCCAAGTGGCAGGTTCTTGGTAACCAGGTGCTGATGGGAAAAATGTATATGCCTGCCGAATTGCTTTTAATGGTGGCACAGATTACTTCGGGATCCACAGATCCTGCACTACTTGCGCAGTTCAATACGGTAATGACTCAATTAGTAATTATCAAAACCCGATTACTGAAAAACGATCCAACCTTAACAGCAGCTGAAAAAGCCAGGGTAGAAACTGTTCTTCCTTACAACCTTGATGCTTGGGATGGCTACCCTGTTGAGCGGGAAGCAGTTTATGTTGCTGCAAATGGAAAAAAGCTGATTTCACTGGCTGGGGACACGCACAATGCCTGGTACTCAGATCTAAAGGACGTCAGCGGACGCAAAGTTGGAGCTGAGTTTGCTACGGCTTCAGTTTCTTCGCCAGGTTTTGAAGCGATCTTTGGCTCCAATACAGCAACAGTCGCAGGTTTCGAACAGGCAATTGCTCTACTCATCAACGACTTGCAATATCTCGATGCAACAAAAAGAGGCTATGTGATGGCTTCCTTTACAGCCAGTCAGGCAAAATCTGAATGGAGGTACGTGAATACGATCGCAACAGAAAATACTGCAGTAATTATTGGAAAGACCGCTACAGAAGCATAAATTAAAGCAATGAAATACATCACCTCTGTTCTGCTGGCGTTACTTACGATGACAACGACGGGCTGGTCGCAGCAGATCAAACTTCCTGATTCCATATACTCGGGTAGAAAAGGCAACTTTCATGTACAGGGTGTGGTTGTAGATCAAAAGAATGGTTTTGTGTATTTCTCCTTTACCGACAAACTAGTAAAAACGGATTTGTCTGGAAAAATGATAGGGAGCGTAACCGGGCTGGTCGGGCATCTGGGTGATCTGGATATGACGAAAGATGGGAAAGTTTACGGCTCCTTGGAGTATAAAAATGACGCCATAGGTAAGGGTATCCAGAAGAAGCTGGGTTCGAAGCCCATTCATGAAGATGGGTTTTATGTTGCAATTTTCGATGTTGCTGCCATTATCCGTCCAGATATGAATGCAGAAAAAGAAGATTTGTTGCGCACCGTATTTATTAAAGAAGCAACTGATGATTATAATGCTGAAGTAACTGATGGAGGTGCGAAGGTCTTACACCGTTTTGCCTGTTCTGGCATTGATGGAATAGCTTTCGCACCTGCAATCGGTTCTAAAGCATCTGGCAAAGAATATTTATACGTTGCATATGGCATATATGGAGATAATAAAAGGACGGACAATGACCAGCAGGTGATCTTGAAGTATGACGTTAGTGATTGGGGGATGTATTCCAGGAAACTTTCACAGGAGACACTTCACCGTTCAGGACCAGACCAGCCGATGGACAAATACTTCGTTAAGACTGGTAATTCTAAATATGGCATACAAAACCTCGCTTACGATTCTCAAACTGGTTACCTGTTTGCAGCAGTGTATCGTGGATCAAAGCCTGCCTTCCCAAATTACGACCTTTTTGTCATAGATGCTACGAAGAAACCTGTCGAGGGTTTCATTAAGTCAGATAACAAAACACTTAAAGTAAAAACACTTCCACTATTGGAAGCGGGGGAAAAAGATCCGGTGTCTGGCATCAGGGGCTGGCATTTTCCATGGGGCTCGACGGGTTTATGGCCTATCGGTGATGGCACATTTTACATCTCTCATCCTGCAAAAACCAAAGAGGGAGAACAAGAAAGCACTCTATTCAGATACCAATGGCTTGGCGACGATGAAAAGGCATTCGATCTGTTTAAATAGTTTTTAAAAACTAAACGAGGAAAGGAGGGTTGTGTCAAAGAAATGGTATTGCTTCTTATTATTGTCACCTTTACTTTCTTAATTCTCAGGCTTCTGGTAGCCGGTTACAACTATTTCAGCGCTCCAGTGCTTAAATCGCGGCCCTTTGTGTTTTCTAGCTTAGTTTCTATTCTGGTTCCAGCACGGGATGAGGAACATAACATCAGAAGACTGCTTAACTCTTTATTGGTACAGAAAGGCGTTTCGTTGGAGATTATCGTTCTGGATGACCACTCGGTGGACCGCACCAGGGCAATAGTCGAGGAATATTCCAATAAACATTCCAACATTAAGCTTTTACCCGGACAAGCATTACCAGAGGGATGGACAGGAAAGAACTTCGCTTGCCACCAGTTGGCTCAAGCGGCGAACGGCCGTTATCTGGTATTTCTGGACGCAGATGTAGAATTACATCCTGAACTGATCACTAGTGGTATTCAGCAAATGCGGACCAAGAATCTTTCTCTTCTCAGCTTATTTTGTAAGCAGCAGATTCACACATTCGGTGAAAAGATCACTGTACCGCTAATGAATTATTTACTCTTTACATTGCTCCCTATTAGGCTAATAGAGAGCCATTCCTATCCCATCTTTTCCGCAGCTTGTGGACAATTCATGATGTTTACTGCCGAGAACTATCAACATTATAAATGGCATAATCGTGCTCGGGGAAGAATTACAGAAGATTTGGCTATTATGAAGATGGTAAAGCAAAACGGCGAAAAGGGGGAAGGTTTATTGTCTGGAAACTTAATGACTTGTCGAATGTACACTGGTTTTGCAGACGCGGTAAACGGGTTCAGTAAGAATTTTATTACGCCATTTAATGACAGCATTTCATTATTCCTGATTTTTTTAGCTATTGTTATTGTAGGGCCTATACTTATTCTGAGCAGCACTGATCCATACATGATCGCTGGACTACTTTTAATTCTCACGCTTATTCGATTCTTCACAGGTAGATTATCTGGAGAAAAGATTTGGCAGATACTTCTACATCCTTTACAAATGTCTAGCCTGCTCTACATCGGGTTGGTTTCCGTCTATCGCCGCTGCACCAAATCGGTCAGTTGGAAAGGAAGAACCCTTCCAGTAACAAAGGCTGATAAAGACCATGCATTCAGGGAACAGAACGTTTTAAGCTAAACTTACTTCTTTACTTCAAAGCGCATCAATTCATCTAAAACTTCCTCCACCTTTTTGTAAGGGTACTTGTGGGAGAGAAAATAATGATTCGCATTTTTATCAGCATTCCAGGTATTATTTCCGTCTTTGTCCACTTCGAATTTACCAGGTCCATTTACATAAAAATATCTTGCAGGGTCTCTGATTGCACACAGCACTGCCGTTTGATCCCAGGACTGTCTGTTTTGTTCTTCTTTTTCTGTGTAGGTTCGTAAGTTATAAGCATAACCCCACGCAACTGGACTTCCTACGGAGCCTTGTTTTGCCACTTTACCTCCGGTGAAAATTCTATCTCCAATTTCATACCCACTAAATAAGATAGGCTTTGGCCACTTGTTGATCGCATTCTCCGATGCAGCCGCATCCTTTAATACATTGAATTCTCTTCCTTGAGGAAAACTGCCTGCCATCGCCACCCAATTCTTAACCTTCTTCTTTACCAGATCCAAACCGTTCAGTTTAGAAAACTTGTCAGGAACAGAATTGAGTAAGTCACTAATGTTTGAAAGGAACCCCACAGTGACTATGGTTACACTGTTGTCTTCTTCACTGGCTAATATCTGACGATAAATATCCACAGCCTTTGGGTATTGCTTCTGTTTTAGCACTTCTTTTTTAAAATGGCTAAGCATTGCTTCATTCCACTTGTTTCCACTCGGGAAGTTTGGAGCGTTCGGTCCTGGAATCCCTATCGGAATGTTTGGTCTGTTAAAGTAAACATTGAAAAGTTCAATTGCAGGCGAGATTGAGACGTGGCCATCACTAGCGACGGTTGCCAAAATTTCACACTCTCCTTTTGCTGCAAGTGCATGCAAAACTGCAATAGCCCCTATGTCGTCATAGTCAGGCCCCATGTCCGTATCAAAAATTATTCTTGGTATTTGAGATTTAGCGACAACCGAGGCTGAAGACTTGAAACTCCAAAAAAGAACAGTATACAACAAAACAATACTCCAAGACTTCATCACTTTGATATTTGGTATACCAAGTTAATGATTTTGAATGATGTTTATGACTATTTATTATTGCTTATCAATTCGATATAATCTTCCTTGATCAGTGATCGCATACAACGCGCCATCGATACCTTGGGTGATGTCTCTGAAACGCTGACCTTCTTTTTCGAGTAATCGCTCTTCTCCTACTACCTTATCGTTTTCGATAGCCAGGCGCACAATATGCATACCGCTAAGACTACCTATGAAAAGATTGTTTTGCCATTCAGGCACTTTGTTACCACTATAGAACGTCATTCCACTAGGTGAAACCACTGGGTCCCAGTAATAAACCGGTTGTTGAAGCCCGTTGCGTTGCTGTATGCCTTCGCCAACTTTCTCACCACTATATTCCAGACCGTAGCCAATGATTGGCCAGCCATAATTGGCTCCTGCCTGAAGTTTATTAATCTCATCACCACCTTTAGGTCCATGCTCACCTTGCCAAATGGCACCACTTGACGGCTGAATAGCTAACCCTTGTGGATTTCTGTGTCCGTAAGAATATATTTCTGGTCTCGCATCTACCTGGCCCACAAAAGGGTTACCCGCAGCAGGTTGCCCCTCCCTGGTAATTCTAATGACCTTACCTAATCCTGAAGTTAAGGACTGGGCATCTGGACGGGTCACTAAATCTGAACGCTCACCGGTACTAGCCAGGAGATTGCCGCTTCGATCAAATACTACCCTTCCTCCGTAGTGAAGGGTTCCAGAATATGCGGGAGTGGCTCGGTAAATGATGGTGACACTTTCCAAGTTTCGTTCGTCATTAGATAATCTTCCCTTTCCTATTGCTGTAACGTTACCACTTGTTGATGGCTGGGAGAAAGACCAATAGACCATTCTGTTACTAGCAAAGTCGGGATCTAGACACAAGCCTAAAAGTCCACCCTGCCCGACCGAATTAACTGCAGGTAAGCCTGAAATCGGTTCCCCGATTGCGCCTGTCGTGCTAACAATACGCATATTCCCGACTTTTTCATTGATAAGAAATTTCCCTCCCGGAAGTGCTGCAATCCCCCATGGACTTTTAAGCGCTGTGGTCAATATTTCTGAGCGGTATGCAGTATTGGTTTTCATGCCATCAACCCGTGTCTGGCCTGCAAATGCAGGCTTGTATTTGGAATTTGCAGGCAATGTTTCCACGGGTGCTGTTGTCGTACCCGGAGATGGTGTTTCGGGATTTTCCCCGGAATTCTTATTGTCCGAACATCCATTTAATGCCAGGACGGTTAGACCTGCCACAATTACGTTTCTGAGTTGTTGATAGTTAGTTTTCATAAGTTCTAATGCTTCGTCCTGATAATTAAACACATCAACGCAGAATTGGTTTGCAGCTAGCGTTTGGAAATCAATGCAGAGGAACTCAAATACTTAAACTATAATACTTTAATCAGGTGTTCGCCTTTCTTATCTTCTAACCAACCAAAAGGGATGAGGTGAACTTCATCAAGTCCATGCTGCCCTAAAATCTTTTCGAACTCTTCGATAAAATCCTGAGAAACGGCGACAAGCAGGCCTCCACTAGTCTGTGGATCGGCCAACACCGATCTTTGGAAATCACTTAGTTTATGCACCTTATGACCATAGCTATTCCAATTTCTCTCCGTACCTCCTGGAAAACAGTTCTGCTCCAGGTAACGTGATACAGAAGGGATAACTGGAACTTTTTCAAACTCAATTACTGCAGATAAGCCGCTGCCCTCGCACATCTCGGCAAGGTGCCCAAGTAAACCAAAGCCAGTCACGTCGGTCATCGCTTTTACCCCGGGTAGCTTACCAAACGTTTCTCCGAGTTTGTTCAGTGTTGTCATGCTGTTTAAAGCAATGGTGGCATCTTCAGGCCTTAATATGCCTCGCTTTTGTGCCGTAGATAAAATGCCTACGCCAAGGGCTTTAGTTAGGTATAGTTTACAACCTGAGGTAGCAGTTGAATTCTGCTTCAAACAACTAATTTCAACTAAGCCATTTACTGAAAGTCCGAACACCGGCTCCGGACAATCAATGCTGTGTCCACCAGCGAGGACGATCCCCGCTTCCGCACAAACCGAACGCGCCCCTTCGAGAACTCTTTGGGCGACCTCTGCAGGAAGCTTGTTTATCGGCCATCCTAAGATAGCAATTGCCATCACTGGCTTGCCTCCCATTGCATAAACGTCACTGATTGCGTTTGCAGAGGCGATTCTTCCGAAGTCGTAAGGATCGTCTACGATCGGCATGAAGAAATCAGTTGTCGAGATCAGTCCTGTACCATTACCTAAATCAAATACCGCAGCATCATCACGTTTATCATTCCCTACGAGCAATCGACTATCGATCACGGCTGGCACGTTCGTATGTAATATTTTATCTAGCACTGCAGGACTGATTTTACAGCCACAACCGGCACCATGAGAATATTGTGTAAGCTTAATTTCTTCCATTCTTATTTCTTGTTTGATTCTACTGAAGTCAGAACCTTTTTCGCATTAAAAGCGACATCAGCAGCCTCAAGTTGAACAGCAATAATCTTTGTCAACTCACGCTTTTTCAACCCGGCGCTATAGGTCTTGTCATAATATACGAGCAGCAGACTTACAAAATCCTCCATTCTATTTTCTTCAATTGCGATTATTGCATTTTTTGTTTGCTCTGGTCCCAATCGTTTCCGGATCCTTTCTGTACAAGTGATCAAGAAATCTTTATCAAGTGCGCCATACTCCTTTGCTAAGGCCGTTATACGCTGTGATAACGGAGTTTCAATCTTGAAAACCATTGAACTTCTCATTTGATTCCAAAATGGTTTTGGAATGCATAGCTTACCAATGGTAAGACTTTCATCCTCAACCCAAATACGTTTAAGAGAGTCACACTTCGCCAAACGCAGCGCCATATCATTCTCGAACTGTTCTTGCGTTGGCTGAACCAAACAGTTCATGGTACCATAAGAAGAACCCTGGTGTTGCGCAAGCTCTTCAAGATCCAAAACCTGCTCATTCATACGGCCCAACTGATGGAGTAGTTTTGTCTTGCCCGATCCAGTCATGCCTCCTAAGACGGTTAGATGGTAAGTCTTGCTGAACTGTTCTAAAGTCCAATTCCGAAACTTTTTATAACCACCCTCAATTAGATACACTTCGAAGCCGTAGAGATTGAATGCCCATGCCATAGCACCACTTCGCATTCCTCCCCTCCAACAATGGACAGCTATTACTTTCGAAGGTGCAATTCTTAGAGCTTCTTTAATAAATTGAGACCATTTGTTCCCCGTCAAATCAAAACCCAGTAGTATCGCCTCTTCCCTACCAACCTGCTTATAAGTCGTACCAACTTTCACACGCTCCTCATTACTAAATATTGGGATATTGAAAGCACCGGGAATCTTGCCCTGCGCAAATTCTGCTGGTGTGCGTACATCGACTAAAGGAACTGGTTTTTCCAGGGATAAAAAGTTACTAATCGATATCTGTTTTATCATGATCAGGATTTGCGATAAAGATGCAAAATATCAAGACCATCCAAATCATGTTCTTAAAATTAAGACACGCTTAATTAGCTGTGATTATTATTCCGGCTTAAGTCTTAAAACCGCATCAGGCGAATTCGTTAATACGTACAATGCGCCATCTGGCCCCATACAAACGTCTCTTATCCGGCCATACCCTTTTAACAGAATCTCCTGCTCTTTAACCTGATCCCCATCAATAACTAACCTTCTTAACTCTTCAAATTTTAATGCTCCTACCAGCAGATCGTTTTGCCATGCAGGGAACAATTTTCCACCATTGAAGGCAATAGCGCTAACCGCAATAGACGGCGTCCAGTAGGTGATCGGCTGCTCCATTCCTTCTTTTTGAGTCAGGTCTGAGACCTTACTTCCACTGTAATCGATTCCATACGTGATGATCGGCCATCCATAATTTGCGCCTTTTTTAATGATGTTCAATTCATCACCTCCTTGTGGACCATGCTCTGTAGCATAGATCAGTCCGGTTTTTGGATGCTGAGCAAGACCTTGAGCATTTCGATTACCATAGCTGTAAATGGCCCCGAGAACCCCCGACCGATTATAAAAGGGATTATCTTTTGGTATAGTTCCATCCTTGTTTATCCGATATATTTTTCCAGCAGGTCTGGATAGGATTTGAGCATCTTTCGCCCGATCCATATCGCCGATCGTAAAATATAAATACCCAGCTTTGTCAAACATAAAGCGACAGCCCCATCTTGTACCTCCCTGGACCAGCAAAGAATCGTTTACTTGAAACAACGCTTGTTCTTCCAGCCACCGATGCCCTTTCACCTTTCCACGAACAACCTTAGTCATCCCTGCTGTTCTTTTGTCGGGATTGTTTGCCCGGTTATGACTATACGCAAGGTATACCCATCCATTTTTAGCGTATTGCGGATCGACAATAATGTCCATCATTCCACCAACCTGATCGGACGCGTAGCTTTTTGGAATCCCTACTACCTGCTGGGTGTCCAATTTCCCATTGATCATCCAGTGTAGCTCCCCTTTATTGCCTGTAATTAAAGCCCTTTTTGCATCAACAAAAGTGATCCCCCATGGTCGCTCTAAGCCCTGTATAATTAGTCGTTCAATTTTAAGCTTATAGTGTTTTGTGTTTATTTCTGAAGGCTTTTCAGTCTTTGGTTGGGCAAGCTCCGGCGACTTCCTTACCGCCAGAATGTAGTCCGTAACGGATGCGATTTCTTTTTCAGTGATCACTCCAGCCCACTTCATCATTTCAGTTCCAGGTATCCCATTATGGACGGTGCGGAGTATCGATTGTCGATCCGTTCCGTGCTTGAGTTCTTTGTTCAAAAGCGAAGCTGCCGCAGCACCTTCAAGTTGTTTGCCATGGCAGCCTGCGCAATAAGTCTGGTAAACTAAAGCACCCTCTTTGATTGGAACAGGCTTTTCCTGACTATAGCCCGAAAGGTCTATCGCCACTTGGAGCAGGAAAATCAGCAAACAACTTCGGTTTATTTTCATTCTGTGATTTTAGTTAAATTTTGGCAGGTTTTACAACCCCCCCGCCATCCTGAATTTATTTCAGGACCTCGGCCCAGCGATGCCACCTAGTCCGAGGTCCCGGTCTTCACCGGGATGACGATCGGATAAGGATGATCGCATAAAGACGATCGGATAATAACGGTCGCATAAACCTACCTGTCACGGAACTAACATTGTATGACTGCGATAGTTTTGTTAAGCTCACCTCAAAACCGTTTCTCTTGCTTTTTACCTTTATAATCTTATTTTTGATAACAACGACGCAAAACCAAAAACGACGATCATGAAAAACTTTGGCTTAGTTACATTGCTACTCTTCCTGTTCAGCTCTTTTCATGCGTTGGCTCAAACTAAGCTAAAAAAACCAGTGGTCGTTTTTGTGACCGGAGATCACGAGTACAGCAGCGAAGCGACGATGCCCCTCTTTGCGGCCGAGTTGGAGAAGAATTACGGAATGAGAACAATCGTATTAAAGTCTTCACCTAACCACAACTCAGAAGAAAACATCCCTGGTTTAGAGGTGCTTAAAGATGCTGACCTGGCTATATTTTTTCTTCGCTGGAGACGTTTACCAGAGGACCAGCTTAAATATATAGAAGATTATATGAAGTCTGGTAAGCCAGTAGTTGGCTTTAGAACCAGCACACATGCATTCAATTTTCCAGCAGGCCATGTTTCTGAGAAATGGAACAGCTTCGCCGAACTCGCTTTTGGTGCGCCGGGCGGTTGGGGAAAAGGTGGTCATACGCACTACGGACATAATTCGACTACTGATGTATCCATCATTGCTAATCAAAGCAAACATCCTATACTCACAGGTGTAGCTCCCACGTTTCATGCAGCTTCCTGGTTGTATCATGTTCTACCTGACTATCCAGTAAAAGGCTCGACTTGGTTGCTGATGGGGAAATCAGTGAATCCAGACAAGGCTGCCATAGAGAACCCGGTTGCATGGACGTGGAAAACAGCAGCTGGTGGGAGATCGTTCATGACAACTTTAGGCCATCCTCAGGACTTTAATGACCCATCCCTTCAGCGGCTGGTAATAAATGCAATTCACTGGTCATTAGGAAAGCCCGTCCCTAAAACATGGGCGGGTAAGATAGACATGAATGTTCCATACAGACAACCTTAATACCTTTCTTAATTTTCGAGTGGATGCAGCTTAAGCAATTCAGCGGGTGCATAAAAACCTTTTTTAGCTTTAGTAGCAAGCCTGATCGCCTTCACTCTTCCCGCACTGACAGTTGAGGATTGGTTGCCAAAGGAATTTCTCACGTAAGTTGCGACTGCTGCTACTTCATCATCTTTGAGCATTCCACCAAATGGAGTCATTGGAACCTGCCCAGCGTAATCTTGTCCGTTCACTTTGATTGGTCCATGTAAACCACTGAGAATAATTTTTATTAACCGGTCTTCACTGCCTGTAACCCATTTGGTTTCGGAAAGCGGTGGAAATCCTGAGGCCGGAAGGCCTTTACCATCGGGTTGATGGCAAGTAGTACAATATCCTTCTTTAGAAAAGATCGCTTTGCCTTTAACGTAAGAAGCACGACCAGCGCCCTGAAGCCCGGTCTCTGGCGTTGATTCTTTCTTTTCGGTTACAGATCTGTCGTTCAGGTGCGCTAAAGCCGTTTCATAAGCTGCACGCATCCAATCGTCAATTGGTGCTTTACTTGCTACATTGAGTATTGCCAATCCACGGTCTTTTTTCAACCAGGAAGCGGTAGTAATCGCTTCAAGCCTTACTCGACCATGAACATCCGCAGCCGCCTGAAATAGAAGTTCCTGCTGATCTTTGACCTGATGTCCGGTATACCGAAGCACGCGTACCGCAGCAGCTCGGGCATGGTAATCCTTCGCTTTCAGCAATTGCTGTAGAAGTTGCTGGTCTACATGATTCAGTCCCCAACTTACCCAAAGTGCTTCTAAAAGGTGATGTTCATATCTCGGGTCAGCTTTATCTAACGCTGCTGCCCAAGCACTTAGAAGCGGCGATACTTGAGCGCTTTCGCGACCACGAAGCTCTGCCCTTGTTCTATATCTTGTTCTGTATTCCGGCAATTTAAGGTTTTCCAATAACGTCTTGATCTCCGCGCCAGCAATAACAGCTGGTTTAACTAAAGGCCGGGAAGGGTAAGTTATGCGATAAATACGACCATGCACGTGATCTCTCAATGGATCGCGGGCATTGTGTTGCATATGACCGATAAGAATATTATGCCAGTCGGCCACATACAATGAACCGTCCGGAGCGAACTCCATATCTACTGGTCTAAAGTTCCTATCGGAAGCGACCAACAAATCCTGTCTGTGCCTGCTCTTGTATCCAGTCCCTTCATCTTTCAAAGTATGCTCTTTGGTTCCTAAAAAGCCAATGGTGTTGTTAATTAGAAAATCACCCTGCAGCTCGTCCGGAAAGTGGCGACTGGAAACAAACTCCAGGCCGGAGGTTGGCCTCACACGATGATCAGCTTGCAGTAGATCGCGGGACACCTCAGTTTCTTCGCCATATCTCGACTTTACACTTACTGGCATCATCCAACGAAC
This sequence comes from Pedobacter sp., assembly GCF_037719805.1. Lineage (GTDB taxonomy): Bacteria > Bacteroidota > Bacteroidia > Sphingobacteriales > Sphingobacteriaceae > Pedobacter. Next base: position 330,854 of record NZ_JBBJLZ010000002.1, read on the forward strand.
ATCAGGACTTGACGTCTCCGCATAAAAATTTTGTCCCCAATCGTCAAACGCGATCCCCCATGGATTAGGAACATAAGGCTGAGCAGTACGCTCCAAATGTCTACGCTGAGGGTTGTAGCGGTAAAAGCCGCCATTCGTAGCGCGTACAGACCATAAGACGTCTCCACACTGGTATGCAGGAATACCCCTTCCCCCATGTATATTGCCCCTGACGGATCAGCGGCGAAAGCGTGAATGTTATGGTGGGTATCATGGTCGTCAAAACCACTCAGCAAAATCTCTTTGCGATCTGCTTTCCCATCGCCGTCCATATCCTTGAGCAGCGTAAAGTTTGTGCCCTGAGATAGATATACCCCCTCCGCTGTAATCTCAAATCCGAGTGGGAGGTGAAGCACCTCAGCAAAAACAGTCTGCTTATCTGCCTTGCCATCGTTATCTGTATCTTCCAATATAATCAGCTTGTCATTCGGCTTTTGGTCACCCGGTTTATAATGCGGATAGCTAGGCATGGTAGCTACCCATAACCGCCCTTTAGTATCGAAGCTGATCTGACATGGCTTAGCCAGGTCTGGAAACTCCTGTTCGGAGGCAAAAAGTTCTATTTTAAACCCGTCGGCGACCTTCAACTTGCTAATGGCTTCCTTTCCAGATAAGTATCCCATTTTCTCGGAAGGTCCTGGCGTATAATTCGTTTTAACCGTTGGTATAGGCGTTGTTCTCTTATCTGCTGCAGCAAGGTCCATGCGCTGACCGTTTGAAGCCATCCAGATCGCGGTATCCCTAATCGTAGCTAATTCCCTTAGCTTCCTGATTTCTGCGGGATAGTTATCAGGGCCAAAAGGATCGTACCTGCGGCCGTATGCATGGACTCCATTAGGTATCTTGAAATCGTTGTGCCACATCCAGTTCTTCTCTTGTACTGCCTCTCGCACCATAGCTCTGTTGGGTTCAGATTTGACACCTGACTTACCAAATACAAGATCCGACAGCAGCGGTGCGAACCGTAAATAACCATCATCGCTTAACTGTGAACCGTCTATAGTCAGCGGACTCTGCGCATCCTCAAACCATTTTTTAGTAACCGTATAGGTATCGGCAAAGCGTACATAGTTACTGGTGGCTACTTCCTTCATTGCTGCCGAATACAGTGAAAGGTTTATATTCTCTTGCTTACCATTAGGAAGGTCGTATCGGGCAGATAAATCTTCGAATGCTATAGGCGAAACTATCACCAGCTGTGGAATGGCGTGGCCATTGTATTGTTGCTTTAGCGTGTGCTTGATAAAAGAATCGAGTTCTGCTTTATAGTTTTCAAGGCCCTTAGGGCCAGAAAAAGATTCATTATATCCAAAAAACGCAATAATGATATCCGCTTTCAATCGTGCAAGCCACTCATCTTCTGTTTCAAAAAAACCTTGACTATCTGAGGGATGTGCTAATTCTGTCTGAAACTTTTCTGCACCTGGGAAGGCCCATGGAGAAATCCGGCTGGCATGAGGACGAAACCCGGGCGTATTACCACCATCACACATGTTTCTAATGAAAAGGTTAAGGTCTGGATATCTCAAGTGCATTTCCGTTTCGAAATGTCCATAATTCATCATTCTTGAGCCAAGGTTATTGCCAATCAATACGATACGGGCGTTCTTTCTCAAGGTCAGCGCAGGTGGCTCCAGGTTTGTGAATTGTATGGTCACAAAGGCGACCAGCCAAACTGCCATAATTCTGAGTCCAATTCTAAGCGCTATATTTAATCTCTTCTTCATTTATGAGTTCATATTGGTTAGATCGCGAACATTACCAGGCAATGACTTACAAAGTAGGCTAATAAATGCTAATCTCCAATTTTGCTTAGGCCAGTGGAGGTCGCTAAACCGTCTCCACCTAAACAAAACCGGCAAAAGCTTTGTTAAAGAACCTACAATCTTGCATTTCAATATGAGCACTATATTAGGGGTAGAAAAACTAAGCGATAAATTAAACCTGGATCAACTTGAACAAATTGACAAGGCCGCTGCAGTACATAAAGCACAATCCAATATTGAGTTTTGCATCTTAAGCGTTGATAAAACCTCTGTTTCGATTGAAACCACACAATCTGAAACCCGCTCCGGGAAATATGCAAATCAGACTACCCTGATCAAAAGAACGTTAGAGGTTTTCGAAAAAGCACTTTCAACTTTTGAGATTGAAGTAGAAGCCGTCCCTTACCTTCCCAACCCAACTTCTATCGTTAATTCGGTTTGGCTGGAAAGGAAGATGAAAGAGAAAGATGTCCGTATCAAGCAAATTGCATTCGAAACAGGGATTGACAGAGAGAGCATCTCTGATTGGGTAACAGGAAAACGAGCAATGAGCCAAATTGTTAAAGCCATGTTTTACTTTTATCTGTCTAAATAGTTTTTTGGAAGTCGTAATGCATCTTATGTTCCCATGGTCCGCCCAGGTACTCCCAAAGGTCTAAGCCTTTCGCGACAATATTAAAAGGTTCAAAACTAGCAGATAGTTCCGCAAGCAGCGATCTTGCCTGCTCCGGAGTGGTTTTATTTTGTATGGTAATGTGCGCGCGGAAACCATGTTTATCCTGAAGAATAAGCTGATCAACGAAGGTGGAGTAAAGCTGCTGACGTAGCGACATGAGCTCGGGACTTTCAATCTTATAAGCTACACCTGCACCAAGATTGATGAGACCAATCACTTTCATATTAAAAGGTTTCATAGCGATGGTATTTAATGTTTTAAATGTGTCTTCACTATTTGGCAACTGATGGAAGAGTGTTAAATGTGCTTTTAACAAATTCCGCTCCGGCGGAAAATGTTTAACGCGCATCTCATTAAAAAAGCGCTGACTGGACTCATCTATTCCCAATGTAAGAATTAGTGGATTCACAGCTGTATTCAGGTTAGCATTTTCTTCCATAAACTTAATGGTGCAAAATGCTTGCCGCTCTTGGAGATATACTTCAGGTTAAACTCAACCCTTCCAAAATGGAAAGGACCAATCCATTTTGAAAGGGTTGAGCTAATACGGATATTAGCTTTCGAACTAAAAATGCTGCTTTAAAGCCCGCTTAAGAATCTTTTAATTAAATGCTTCCTTGAGGCATTCATTTTGCGCCCATAATCGCATAACTTAAATCAAAGTATATGTTTCTCCTAATCTTAGGCGCGCTCATCACAATTATGAGCTTTTTAATTGCCAGAGGCGATAGCCCATTAACAAAGTACAGCATTGCTATTCGCGCAGCTGGAATTTTAATTGTAGTGCTCGGAGCCGCGCTCTCTATGTTCAAGGTCATCGACGCAGGCCAGGTCGGCGTTAAAACACTCTATGGGAAAGTAGATGACCAAGTACTCTACAGTGGATTAAACGTCATTAATCCACTGGTTGAAGTCACAACTTTTGACGTAAAAACCCAAAATTATACCATGTCTGCCATCCATGATGAAGGCAGTAAGGCGGGCGATGATGCCATAAGGATTCTTACTTCGGATGGTTTGGAGGTTACCATCGACTTATCAGTTCTTTTTAGTGTGACGCCTAAGGATGCGCCGAGAATCCTGAAGGAAATCGGCGATGATTACCTAGACAAAATCGTACGTCCAGTTGCGAGAACGGCAATACGCGACAATGCGGTGTCCTATGAAGCAGTAGCACTTTATTCGACAAGGCGCCAGGAATTTCAGAATAAGATATTCGCTGCTATTGACCTAAGCTTTGCTAAACGTGGACTGAAACTTGAACAGCTGCTTGTTAGGAACGTAACCCTACCTGAGTCTGTAAGAAAAGCCATTGAATCGAAGATCAATGCAGAGCAGGACGCTCAAAAGATGCAGTTTGTATTGCAGAAAGAAAGACAATTGGCAGAGCGCAAAAGAATCGAGGCGCAAGGTATTGCCGACTACCAACGCATACTTTCAACGGGGCTAAGCGACAAGCAGTTGCAATATGAATCCATCTTGGCTCAAAAAGACATTGCGATTTCACCAAATACCAAGATCATTATCATGGGCAATAGTAAGAATCCAATCTTATTGGGAGCCAATTAGGCCATAATTAACTAACTACAGGAAGCAGGAAACAAAACCTGCTTCCTTCACCAATTGCACTCTCTACCCAAATCATTCCTCCCTGAGCACTAATAAAATCTTTAGAAATTGCAAGTCCAAGACCTGAACCAGATTTGTTATTACCATCAGTCGGCACTTGAAAATACCGATCAAACAGACGCTTCTGATATTGTTCATCTATACCTTTCCCAAAATCGCGCACGGAGAATTCAATATTGTTTCCAGTCTCCACAATCTGTATCACTACTTTTGATTTCTGCGGACTGTAACGGAGCGCATTCGATAGGAAGTTTACCAGTACCCAAGCAGTCTTTTCAGTATCTACATTGATTTTAGGCAAATCATTTCTGGACACCAGTTCCAGTTCAACCTCTTTCTGCTCCGCCTGGAACCTAACTGCATCTAAAGCGTAGATAGCTATTTTGCGTGGATCGGATTTTACGAAATTTAATTGCAGATTACCAGTCTCCACCTGTGCCAGATCCAATAGCTCGCTGGTTATCTTTAAGAGCCGGCCGCAATCTTCTTTCATATGTTGAACGAGTTCTTTCTGTTCAGGATTCATATTCCCAACACGGTCGTCATCCATTAACTTCAAGCTCATTTTTATTGAAGATATTGGTGTCTTCAACTCGTGCGAAACAGTTGCTATAAAATTTGTTTTTGCCTCATCAAGCTCCTTGTATTTCGTGATATTTTTTAGAATATATACTTCACCAGCAGCTTTCCTGCTTGTCTTAATGACGACATCAGGTTGGTCGTCCAAAACTGGGATTGTAATCTCTCTTCTCTCCAGCTGAAAATAAGACTCCTTGCTATCTGCATAGATCTTCATTGGTTTATCGCCACTGTTGATCTCCAGGATCTTATTAAGGAGATCATTTCTCTTCATCAACTCACGTGCATTAGCACCCACTACTTCTTTTTCATTTAGATTAAGCAGTTGTGCTGCAACAGTATTCATAAACAGTACCTCTTCTTTCTCATTTAAGCCAATAATCGCGTCTTGCATTTGTTCAATGATCGCCTCTATCCTGAGTTTTTCGGACTGCAGTTTTGCCAGGTTGGAATTCTCCCATTTGTTTAGCTGCGTGGTCATGGCATTAAACTCAACGGCAAGCTCGGCGAATTCATCACTACCATTAAATTCCAATCGCTGTTTATAATTCTTATGACTGATTTCTTTAAGGGCTGCGGAGAATTCTCTTAATGGGTTTGCAACAAATCCAGGGAAATTTATCACAAATGAAAAGAGAATCAGAAAAGACATCGAAGCGGCAAATATTAAGTAAGTAGCAGCCTGTTCAACACCGTGTTGAGCAGCATCATTTTTCCTGACGATGGCATTCATATTTAGATCATCGATAGATCTAAGGATCTTGCGCGCATTGCTTAGTGCCGATTTAATTGCCTCTGGACTACTGTTAGGGTCCGTAAATTGACGGTAAGCGCTATTAAGCATTTTCACGGCTTTTCCTTCTCCTGGCTCTGTAATGTTCTTTTCTTCCAGTATCAGCTGAGAGCCGAATTCTTTTTTCATTTCAGGAGATAACGGGAGACTATTGTCTTCCAGAATAGCCCTCATCTTGCCACTGAATTTCAAGCTTTTATAGTTATCCTTTAGCACAACTTTCGCGCCTTCTGAAATCCGATGCATGAAATACATGGACATACCTCCAAAAATTAAGATGACCAGAAACAAGAATCCAAAGCCCAGTCGTAGTTTCGTTTTTATTTTCATTTGTATAAACTTTCTGTATAAACTGTTAAGATAAAATCACAAGATCAGTCTCTGTATCTGCAATGCCTTTTAGTAATTGATTAAACAGAGCCGTACCTGTTATAACTTGAAACAGGCTCAAATGCGGTTTGCCTATGCAAATGGTTGTCACCTCTTTTTCCGCAGCAATCGTAGTAATGGTCTTTGTGATATCATCACTTTTAATTCTAAGCACCTCTCCTCCAAGCTCTGTTGCCAATTTCAAATTATTGATCAGGTGCCGTTGGAGATCTAATTTTATTCGATCGCCATTTTCAGCACTTCGCTGCACATACAGCACAATCCACGGAGAGCGATAGTAAGAAGCGAGTCTAGCAGTCTTTCGAATAATGACTTTGGCCGTCTTGTGGTTTGTAGAAATACAAGCCATAAACTTTTCTGGACGAAGTTTGATCTGCTTAGGCACTTCTACATTAATTTTCCTTTCCAGGTGATGGGCCACTTCTTTCAAAGCCAGCTCTCTTAGTTGTAGTATTCTTTCCGGCTGGAAGAAATTATTCAGCGCCCGCTGGATTTTAGATTCATCATAGATTTTCCCGGCTTTCAACCGATCAATAAGCTCATCAGCTGTCAAATCTATATTTACAATCTCATCTGCCGATTCCAGTATTTTATCAGGTATGCGCTCTGTAATTGGTATTCCAGTGATGGTCTCAATTTCGGCATTCATACTTTCCAAATGCTGAATGTTCACTGCTGATATCACACTGATACCCGCATCAAGAATATCAGACACGTCCTGCCAGCGCTTGGCGTTTTTACTCCCCTCCACATTACTATGCGCCAATTCATCAACAATTACTACTTCCGGATGAATATTGATGATGGCGTTGACATCCATTTCCTCGAGTTCCTTCCCTTTGTAAAAGATTTTACGCCTCGGAATGATGCTGATACCGTCTAAGAGTGCATGCGTCTCCACCCTATTGTGCGTCTCGATATAGCCAATTTTTATGTCTATACCATTCTTTCGCAATGCATGAGCTTCCTGGAGCATCCGGTAAGTTTTTCCTACGCCGGCACTCATGCCTATATAGACCTTAAACTTTCCTCTCCTTGATTTTTTTACCAATTCAAGGAATTTTTTTACGGAACCAGATTTGTTCTCATCTTCCATCGTATAACGTTACCATTTTGAATTGATGTAACCTTCTTTGTTTAAAAAGCTCCGGCGCCATTGTTGTCATTTTAAAAAGAGACTGCAATACTCGCGGTAAGCGCTGCATTATGGTTAACCGCATTTAAGTCCCTCGTGAACACTTTGTCTTTACTGTCGTAAACTTTGCCTTCCAACCTGATTACCGCGTTACTTATTGGCGCATAGTCCAGATTTAATGAATAACCAGTTGTTTTAAATCCATTGGGTGTGCCTGTTGATATAAAGACACCATTTTTGTCTTCGTAATATTCAACTCCGCCTGCAACTGCCCATTTTTCAGAAAGTCTGTATTGAGCAATAGCAACTGGAGACAATACTTCATTGTTATCATTACTGCCTTTTGATTTTTCCTGCGTTCCATAGTCTAATCCAAGCGTAACGCCAAAATTGTCTGTTACCTGGAAGATACCATATACGTTGTGATATATGCGTTGTACACGAACTGAATCCGCTCCCTCTGTACCCATATAATTGCTGTAATTTACCGTTATTTTTCCAGTTGGTTTCCAGGTTAACTGGACCCCTCCGGCAGGCTGACTATTTCCGTTTTGACGGGTCATCCGTTGCCATCCATTTAAATAGAATCCTGCAACCGTAAATTTCCCATCGTTGGTTCCGTACGTGATCTTAGCACCTGACTCATAGTATGGCGTATTCTCCGAAGAAATGTTGCGTGTGAGTACCCAGCAATCTTTCGAAACCGCGCTTTCAAAACCTATGTGTGAGGAGAACACTCCGGCATCTATCCATAAGTTGGCTTTTTCGGATAGTTTAAATCCAGCGTTCGCTTCAAACACATTCTTTAATACCCCAGGTTCAGCAGCAAGATTGGCATTGGAATAAGTACCAGCCATTACCGCCAGATTTGCTCTGATCCTTCCATTCTCATAATTCCCTTTTATAAAACCAAGGTTAAGGTTCATTTCATTGTGTCTATTGTGAGAATAAACAAAGCCCGGTCTGTTATTATCAGTCGGCTTGTTAAAGTCATAGCCAAAGTAGGTTTCCAGATAGCCTGATACTTTAATTTTAGGCTCTTCCTGGCCGTAAGCAATTGTTCCTGTAGTTAATGCTGCAGCTAGTAATAATAGTTTTTTCATATATTCTATTTTTTTAATTCGTCTAAAGCAAGATTGAGTTTTAGTACGTTAACAGAGGTAGGTCCAAACAAGCCTAACAAAGGGCCTTCGGTGTTTTTAACAACCAAGTCTGCAACCTTCTTCTCGTCCACATTGCGGATTGCAGCAATTCTTTTAATCTGAATTATTGCACCTTTCTCAGAAATATTTGGGTCCAGTCCGCTTCCTGAGGCAGTGACCATATCAGCAGGTATATCTGCTTTTCGCAAGCCCGGGTTATACTTTAGAAGCGTATCTATTCTATCGGAAACCTGTTTCAAATAATCTGCATTCGAAGGCCCTTTATTCGATCCGGCAGAACCGGCCGCATTGTAGCCCACCGCAGATGGTCTTCCCCAGAAGTATTCTGGTTTTGTAAAGGACTGACCCAGCAGCGCATAACCGACTACTTTGCCGTCTTTCGTTATTTTTTCACCACCACCACTGCCTTTGGCAAAACCACCGGCAAAAGCTACGATTAGTGGATATATTACGCATAGCAATACCATTAAGACTGCAGTTAAGCGTATTGATTGTAAGATGTACTTTTTCATGATTATTGATTTTAATGTTATACAAATAAGCCTACCAGCATATCGATTAGTTTAATGCCGATAAACGGCGCAATCACACCACCCAGGCCATAGATCAAAAGGTTTCTGCGTAAGAGTGCACTTGCTCCGATCGGTTTGTATTCCACTCCTTTTAGTGCCAAAGGGATTAGAATAGGTATGATGATCGCATTGAAGATTACAGCTGACATGATTGCACTCTCCGGACTGTGTAGGCCCATTATATTCAGGCTTTGCAACGCAGGGATCGACGCGATAAACAATGCGGGTACAATTGCAAAGTATTTAGCCACATCATTCGCAATAGAGAATGTAGTTAGCGTACCACGTGTAATTAATAGCTGCTTACCAATTTCAACGATTTCGATCAATTTGGTTGGGTCGTTATCTAAGTCGACCATGTTTCCAGCTTCTTTCGCTGCCTGTGTACCACTGTTCATTGCTACACCTACATCTGCCTGCGCAAGCGCCGGTGCATCGTTAGTACCGTCGCCCATCATGGCAACCAGTTTACCTAATGCCTGCTCATCCTTGATGTAATTCATTTTATCCTCTGGTTTAGCCTCTGCGATAAAATCATCTACACCTGCTTTCTCAGCGATAAACTTTGCGGTTAGTGGATTGTCACCCGTAACCATCACCGTCTTCACGCCCATCTTTCTAAGGCGTTCAAAACGTTCGCTAATACCCGGTTTGATAATATCCTGCAGCTCAATTACGCCCATGGTTTTTTCATTAACGGCAACAACCAGTGGTGTTCCTCCATTATTGGAGATCGCTTTAACCTGATCTTCAGTTTCTATTGGAAACGGATTGCCTGCCATCAATACCATATTACGGATCGAGTCAAATGCACCTTTTCGGGTTCTTTTGCCATCAGTTGTATCTAAACCGCTGGAGCGGGTCTCCGCAGTAAACTTGATAAACGTAGATCCTGCTGGAGCAGCCATCACTTTAAACTCTTGCAAGACAGCCAACTCCAATATCGATTTACCTTCCGGAGTTTCATCAGCGAGTGAGCTCATCACGCATGCTTCTATAAATTCATTGCTATCTACTCCTGGAGCAGGATAAAAATGGGTTGCCTTACGGTTACCGATCGTAATGGTACCTGTCTTGTCTAAAAGCAGTACGTCAATATCACCTGCCGTTTCTACAGCTTTACCTGATTTGGTAATTACGTTTGCACGTAACGCCCTATCCATTCCTGCGATGCCGATTGCAGACAAAAGACCGCCAATGGTTGTGGGTATTAAACACACGAACAAAGAGATCAGCGCAGCAACTGTTATAGGCGTATTTGCATAATCTGCGAATGGCTTTAAGGTTATACAAACAATGATAAACACCAATGTAAAACTGGCAAGCAAGATGGTTAACGCGATTTCGTTAGGCGTTTTTTGTCTGGATGCACCTTCTACCAGGGCAATCATCTTATCTAAAAAGCTCTCTCCAGGTTGTGTATTCACCTGCACTTTGATTTGATCTGAAAGCACTTTAGTACCCCCGGTTACTGAAGATTTATCACCGCCAGATTCACGGATTACCGGCGCAGACTCTCCTGTGATGGCAGATTCATCAATGGTAGCTATACCCTGAATAATCTCACCATCTGTCGGAATCGTATCACCAGCTTCACAGATAAATACATCACCTTTTTTTAACAGTGCAGAAGAACGTGTCTCAATAGTGCCGTTCTCCAACACCACTTTTGCAGGCGTTTCTTCACGGGTCTTCCGTAAGGAATCTGCCTGGGCTTTACCTCTGGCTTCGGCGATCGCCTCTGCAAAATTGGCAAACAGCACTGTAAGTAAAAGAAGAAGAAATATAAAGAAATTGTAAAAAGGTGATCCCTGACCTTCATGGCTGATCGAGTATACGGTCATATAAGCCATGACTAAAGTTCCGATCTCAACAGTAAACATGACCGGATTTTTAATCATCACTCTTGGATCAAGCTTGATGAAAGACTGTTTTAATGCAGTTTGCACTAAAGCAGGTTCAAATAATTTATTTGATGAAGTTTTCATGTCTGTAAATTTCTATTTAAGCATGGTAAAATATTCTGCTAATGGACCTAAAGCCAGGGCAGGGAAGTAAGAAAGTGCATTTAAGACAACAATTACTGCAAAGGTCATCAGACCGAAAGTAAGCGTGTCTGTTTTTAAGGTACCTGCAGATTCTGGGATGTATTTTTTTGCACCCAATAAACCGGCGATAGCAACTGGACCAATGATTGGAATAAAACGACCAATCAATAGAACGAAACCTGTTAGTACGTTCCAGAACACGTTGTTATCTCCCAAACCTTCGAATCCAGAACCATTGTTGGCGTTGGAAGAAGTAACCTCGTACAACATTTCGGAGAAGCCATGGAAGCCAGGGTTATTCAGCCAGTTTTGTGGTTGCACTGCCCAGGCAGCGTCCCCATGGCTAATAAAGGTGTAACTGGCGATTGCTGTTCCTGCCAATATCAAGAAAGGACTTAAAAGCGTAATGATCGCTGCTATCTTCACCTCTCTTGCTTCTACTTTGTGACCAAGGAACTCAGGTGTTCTACCTACCATTAAACCAGATATGAATACAGCAATAATCAAGTAAATAAAGTAGTTTAAGACACCAACCCCACAACCTCCGTAGAAGGAGTTCACCATCATGCCTAACAACTGCCACATGCCTGTTAATGGCATTGCACTATCGTGCATACTGTTTACAGAACCAGTGGAGATGATGGTAGTAACCGTACTCCAGTATCCTGTAATTGCAGGACCAAAGCGAACCTCTTTACCTTCCATTGCACCGGTCGATTGAGAGATCCCCAATTTTTCAAGGGCAGGACTTCCACCAAGTTCTGAACTAATCGTTGGAATGAGCAGTAAAAACATCCCAATGGTCATTACACCAAAGATGATCCAGCCAAGTTTTCTTCTCCTAATGAAGATACCGAAAGCGATAACCATGGCTATAGGAATAATTACTTGTGCGATCAATTCTACTGAATTGGTCACATAATTAGGGTTCTCAAGCGGATGAGAAGAGTTGGCACCAAACCAGCCACCACCATTTGTACCCAAGTGTTTAATTGCGATCATACCCGCAGCAGGTCCTCTGGAAACATTTACCGTATCTCCCTGAAGCGAAATATATTGATCCTTACCTTCATAGCTTGTTGGTGTACCATTAAAGGCTAGGATCAACGCTACTACTAAAGACAGAGGCAATAATAACCGGGTGATTGATTTCACGAAAAACTCCCAAAAGTTATCAAGCTTCTCACTGGTCTTATCACGGAAGGCTTTAAAGAATACCACTGCAGCGGCGATACCTGTCGCACAACTTACAAACATCAAGAACATCATCACAATGTGTTGCGTTAAATAAGTGACCCCACTTTCTCCAGAGTAATGCTGCAAATCGCAGTTAACTACGAAACTGATAATGGTACTAAAAGAAAGATCAGCGGTCATGCCCGGGTTTCCGTCCGGATTAAGAGGAAGCTTATCTTGAAAGATCAGTACAAAAAATCCGTATACCAACCATACCAGGTTAATGGTAAGAAGCGCTTTCATATGCTGCTTCCAGTTCATTTCTTCTTTAGGATTGATTCCAGAAAGCTTATAGATTCCTGCTTCAATAGGTTTTAAAAAGTCTGTCCAGACTTTTTCTCCGGCAAATACCTTTGCCAGGTACTTCCCTAGCGGAATAGCGATCAGGAGCGTGAGCCCGTAGGTGGCTATTACTCCAAGTAATTCTGTGTTCATGGCGTTCAATTAAAATTTTTCAGGTTTAATCAGCACGTAGATCATGTAAATGAAAACGGCGATTGCGATAATGAATAATGCGATCATAATTTTAGATTTTTTCGAACCAGTCGATGGATTTGTAAACTACCCAGCAAAGGATCAGCTGGGCGACGAATAATAGGATTGTTAGCATGATATGTTTATATGTTGTAACCCCTATTCCAATACAGGTGCCAAGCATTTAACAAACACTATTAACTAACTGTTAATCAAATAATTACATTGGTAAATGAGAAATTGAAATCTGTTCTAAACGTAAAAACCCTTCCATTATGGAAGGGTTTTTATCAAACTGGGGCGATGATTTATCGCAACTACCTATTAAGCTTCTATTTGATACTCATCAATTTTTCGATACAAAGTTGTAAGCCCAATTCCAAGTAGCCGCGCTGTTTCTGTCTTGTTGCCTTTAGTAAAGTGTAGAACTTTTATAATGTGCTGCTTTTCCATCGTCTGCATATTCATAGGATCTGCAACGGTGGATTGATGGTGAAATTCATAAGGCAGCAGGCTAGCCGTGATTTTTACATCATCAGCAAGGATAACTACGCGCTCCATTACATTCTTAAGCTCCCTAATGTTTCCTTTCCAGTTGTGCCCGGTAAGCAATTTCACAAATTCCTTGTCAACAGAGAATGCAGGCTTGTTTACCTTTGCTGTAAATTCAGCGAGATAGTGCATAGCGATTGGCAGAATATCCTCCCTCCTGTGAGACAGTGGTGGCAATTCAATTGAAAATATGGAGAGCCGGTAAAACAGATCCAATCTAAACCGCCCAGCTTCGGCCTCATTCTTCAAATCTCTGTTGGTGGCGGCAATAATCCTAACATTAACCTGACTGGTTTGCGTATCTCCCACTTTGATATAGGTTTGATTTTCGAGAACCCGCAGCAGTTTAGCTTGAAGATCCAGGCTCATCTCTCCTATTTCATCGAGAAATATAGTACCATCATTTGCTTCTTCCAGCAGACCTTTCTTGTCCTTGGTTGCCCCCGTAAAAGCCCCTGCTTTATAGCCGAACAATTCGCTTTCCAGTAATTCAGAATTGAATCCACTACAGTTTACTGCTACAAAAGGCTTCAGCTTCCTTGGACCTTCATAGTGAATGGCCTGGGCAAATACTTCCTTGCCGGTACCCGTCTCCCCAAGTAATAAAACCGTTGTACTAGTGGCAGAAACTTTTTGAGCTAATGAAATGGCTTCCTTAATTGAATTGGACGTACCTAGAATACCATCAAAGTCATACTTTTTTACAATTCGCTTCTCCAGTTCATAGACGCGGGCATTCAGCTTTGCCTTATCCATTGCTTTGTAGACAAGTGGAATAATTTTGTCGTTATCATCCCCCTTGGTGATGTAGTCAAAAGCGCCATTTCGCATAGCCATAACACCATCTGATATGGTGCCAAACGCAGTTAGATTAATGACTTCTATAATCGGATTGATTTTTTTTATCTCTGTAACCAATTCAACACCATTGTAATCAGGCAGTTTTACATCACTTAAAACAACCAATACATCTTCGGCTTTAAGAATCTTAAGCCCTTCTTTTCCAGTAAAAGCTTGAAAAACTTTGAAGCCTTCCAATTCGATAATACGGGCCAAGAGGCCACATAGCTTTTTCTCATCGTCAATGATCAGCACTGTATCTTGCATTACCGGATTCTTATTGGTGGTGTGATTCATATATTTCTAAATCCCCTAAATTATTCAGCGCAAGATAGGAAATTATAGAATCTAACAAATCTATATAAACAGTGATCCCATCGCTAACCTCCGAGAGATAGATGTATTCATTTGCGCTATGAGACCTCGCAGAGTCGCCAGGGCCCATTTTTATCGATGGCATGTTTAACCAACCCTGGTCGGAACTTGTTGGTGAAGCATAGGTTCTTCTTCCTATCGCAAGTCCAGCTTTAACTACCGGATGCATTTTATCTATTGAAGATGGCGTCATTACATTGGCCCTAAGTGTGGTGTCACAAAAAGTGTGATTTAATGGTATTGAAAATTTCGTTCGATGTATAGGTATGATCAAATGAATTCATCTTCATGATTGCAGTACCTGATGTGATGCTGAAGATTTTGGCTGTTGGATAAGTCCTTCTCGAGATTTTAAAAACGCGGTCCTTTATTGACCTTGCTACTCCTGACTGACGAAATTCAGGTGCCACGATCAGCCCTGAGTTAGAAACGAACTTCGCATTTTCCCATGTGTCAAAATAGGAGAACCCTACCCATCTCCCAGCGCTGGTTAGTGCGATGACCGCTTTGCCATCACGCATTTTTTGTGCAACAGATTCAGGGGTTCTTTTGCTGATGCCGGTTCCCTTTGCGACAGCAGATGCCTCTGTTTCTCTAATAATTTCATCGACGTATTTGATATCATTTATGGTAGCAATACGCACAAATATTATTTCATTGTTCATTTCTCATCTTTCTTATTGAAGCGCGTGTTCCAAAAGCGATGCCTTCCTTTAAGGATATTGGAAAAACGGGCTTGAAAAGGTGAGAGTCGACTAAAAAATATTTTTAGTACCATTTACCAGCACCGGGTGCCACTTCAAAATAGTAGGGTAATTTCCGTTTTGGTGTATAGCCAAATCAGGACGAGACACCTTGTACATGCCGTATTTTTGTCTGTGGTTGCCAGGGGGTTGCTAGGGGGTTGCTAGGGCCTTGCTAGGGCCTTGGTAGGGCTAGCGGCCTTAGTAAGGGTTAAGCAAGGGTGTAGAAAAGGCTTGGTAACGCACTCCCGGACTACTAAGAATGCCGGATAAGCTCCGATTGGAACTCAACTTGTTCAATCGTATAATAGGTCTTCCTGCCGGCGTTCTTATCGATTTTAATCTCATGACCTGTTGGCGATTGCTTTAAATCGGGATTATGAATTTTTAGAAAGTCTTTAACTTCAGTGTCAAAACTATCAGGAATCGCTCGTGTAAGTTGCATAATTTCTTTACGCAGAACTGCCTCAATGGATTGATAAAGGTCTTTAACTTTCATCTCTGGAATGGCCTTGGCGATGGAAAAAGGCGAGATTTTAGCATCCCATAGGATCTCGTCTGCATAAGTATTTCCAATACCACGGATGAGCTTCTGATCCATCAGTACTTGCTTGATTGATGTCTTCTTCTTGCTTAGCAACTGTTTAAAATAGGTGATATTGAAATCTTTTGATAAGGCATCAGGTACGTCAGAATCTGGCGGATTAAGTGTTGGTGTCGCTTGCTTCTGAAAATCAGTGAGTGCAAAACCTTTGTGATTCTTGAAATGAAACTCCAGGATTTTAAATCTAACTTCATTGTCTTCTTCGAGCAAACGGATTGCGCCATGAAGCATCAGGTGTAGCCCGAGAACCTGCCCCCCGCTAAAATGTAGTTGCAACGTTTTGCCTTCCCGAAGTACTGCCTGTAACTTTTTACCTTCAAAAGCTTCCTTGAGTTCCGTTACAGTTGCATTTAGCTTTTTTGCAACAACGACTTCCAGCTTGTCTAATGTTTTGTTCTTAAACTGCTTTTCGAGATTAGCAGCAAATATTTCCAAGTCAGGTAGTTCAGGCATAGAAGGGCGTAGCTAGGAGTTTCTAAAACTATTAACAGCGAAATCAGGATCTTGTTTAGAAGTTCGATTTAATGGGGACTGAATGGTTACAAGAGATTAACATTCAGTTTATACTACGTTTGCATCTTTAAATTGAATAGAAATACAAGACATATGAAATTCAACTATCCCATTCTACTTTTTATTTTAGTAGCGCTTGCAGCAGCAGTATGCGATCTGTTTCGTACTAACGAAAAACTGGAAAGTTAGGCAAACAGGCTAGACAGCAGAGGGTCCGTATAATCAGAGATAAAGCCGATGATATGTGGACCCGGTTCGAAATCTTCTTTCTTATGCATGGTTGTCAGTACAACTGCTTTCATGCCAGCATACTTAGCCGCCTCGACTCCTTTCGGTGCATCTTCAAAAACAATACATTGCTCCGCAGGTACGCCCAAAATTTTTGCTGCTTTCAAAAATGTTTCTGGATCAGGCTTGCTGATCTCCACATCATCAGCACTCACAATGGCTTCAAAGTAATGACGGATATCAAGGTTGTCTAAAATATAATTAATATTAAAAGGGCTTGCGGCTGATCCGATTGCTAACTTTATTCCCTTTCCCAGGGCTTCAACAAATATCCCATGGAGACCATCTATCAATTTCATATGTGAAAGGTACTCCGCCTGGTATTTCTCTTCCTTTTTTATGAAGATCTCTTGCTCTTGATCTTTACTGAAACGTCCTTTACCAAACACGCGTTCCAATAACTCTGTATTTTTGCCGTACATCTGTAGTTTTACTTGCTCCAGACTGAGGCCTGCACCAAGATCATCATTAAGTATGCTTGACCAGGCTGTCGCATGGAATTGCATATCATCGATCATAGTACCGTTCAAGTCAAACAAAAACGCCTTGGGCTTTAATTGAGGTGTATTTTCCATTGTTTAAATCAACTAAGAAATGTTTTAGTGTCAGGCGCTTCCGCATTAAGCAGCGTCTTGGCTACTCCCTTTATAAACAGATAGTTGACGGTTCCACCTATCAATCCACCCACGATAGGAACCAAACGCTGAGAGGTCTTCGAGCCCAGCGTCATCGCCAGCTTTTCTGCAACTTCCTCCATTATGTTTTTACTAAGCGCAAGCTTGGTATCAGCCTTGACTGTCGTCGCTACGATCTTAAAGAAGTCTTCAAAATTAATTTGATAACTTCCTGTCTTGTAATAGGAAATAGCCAAAGTTACTCTAAATTGCTGTGTGATCAGGTTGATTACATCTAAAGGAATCCCAATAAGCATCGAACTGATCCCACCTATTCCAGTAACAAGCCCTGATCCTGCAGCCATATAGGCGCATTGATTGATGAATTTGTCTATTCCCAGTTTATCCACTCCCCTTTTGATGCCTAACTGATCGATGTTAGAGAAAATCTGCTTAAACCCTCCTGCAGACAGGCGCTTTATTCCTCGCCTGAATTGAAGGCTTATATTTTTCGTACTAAATGAACTGATCGAAAGTTTTCGCATGTGGCATGGTTTAATAATACTCAATATCACTACAACCATGCCAGATCAATTGTGCTCCTCTATTTCTGACTATCTGCCCATGCGTCCATTTTGGACTCAAATACGGACAAAGGCAAGGAGCCGTCTTTTAGCACTTCGGTATGAAACGAAGCAAGTTTGAACTTGGCCCCCATTTGGTTCATGTACTTTGCCCGAAGCTCTCTGATTTTCATGGCGCCAGTCTTGTAACCCAATGCTTGTCCCGGTATTCCCATATAGCGCTCAATCTCTGCAGTAGCCCCTTCCGTACCGATCGCTTCGTTATCAGTCATATATTTAATTGCCGCTTCCCTGCTCATATTTTTGGTATGAATAGCAACGTCTACAACCAAACGTATCGCCCTGTGCATTTCATCACCCAAGGCACCCATGTGTTGATAAGGATCCTGATACAAGCCAAGCTCCTTACCTAATGATTCGCAATATAGCGCCCAACCTTCAACATATGCATTGTGACCTCCAAAACGACGAAACTTTGGAAGCAGTGTGTTTTCCTGTGTTAGTGAAATTTGATAATGGTGACCAGGAATAGCTTCGTGAAGGAACAAGGATTCCATACCTGAGGTAATATTGAATGTTTTAGCGTCCAATATTGGTACGTAAAAAATCCCGGGCCGCTTACCATCAGCAGAGCCTTGGTTATATTCAGCGCTTGCTGAAGCAGCTCTGAACGCCTCTGTTTGACGGATTTCAAAAGGTGTTTTTGGCTCCTTCTCAAACATTTTTTTGAGGTTGGGTTTCATTCTTTGATGGATGTTTTCGAAAGCCCCAAGAATCTCCTTTGTATTTTGATAAGGCATAAATTTCTTATCCGTTTTCATGTATTCAAAGAACGCTGGAAGATTACCTTTGAAACCGACCAAGTTTTTAATACTATCCATTTCCGACTTAATTCTCGAGACTTCTTTCAAGCCGGTTTGATATACCTCTTCAGGTGTCTTATTAGTAGTGGTCTGTTGTCTAACCAAATAGGCATACCATTCTGCGCCACCAGGCATGGAAGAATAACCAGAGGTCGTTCTTGCCTTTGGCAGGTATTCGTTTTGCAGAAAGTCACCAAGTCGTTTGTAAGTTGGGATAACGACTGACGAGATCGCATTCAAATAGGCTTGAGTCAATTTTTCCTTCTCTGCTGCGCTGAATGTTTTTGGCATTAGATTAATCGGCCCATAAAACAGACTTGTTTTGGGATCATTGACTACCATGGCTTGCATTTGAGGAACCATTTTAACTACAAGGGCTTTAGGAAGTACAATACCTGCCGCCTGACCTTTTTTAAAGTTAGCTATCGCAGTATCAGCCCATACAGAAAATGCCGAGGCACGTTTCAGCCAGTCTTCATAATTTTTTACGGTTTTGAACGGTTGTGCTCCAGTCCCTGATCCAAGTTGCCCTATTGTTAAAGGCAATGCGAACATTTGGTTAAAAGGTAGATACTCTGAATGATATTTTAGACCTTCAATGTTCATATCAATCTGATCTTTTAAATAGTCGAAAGAGAGCTTATCATTGGCATCAAGAGATTCCCTGTCGTAGGCTGTTAAACTGTCGAGATATCTTTGATTGAAATTCTTGTATTCATTGATGAATGCTTGGGAGCCATCATTGGCGAGTAAATCATTGTACCGTTCATCGCCGATGTAAGTCGCCGCTAAGGGATTAAGTTTTAAACCGTCTTCGTAGTATTGTTCACACATAACGGCAAACTGTTTGTTCGCTACGCTCGCGTCTGATTTGCCGGCTTGCTTGCAGGAAAGGATAGTCATCGCCAGGGCGAAAGAAATATAGATGTTTTTCATTGTTTGGTTTTAAGGTTAACCAAACATAGCAAAATAACAGTGCTTACTGACAGCGGCAGTATTATAATGTCGAAAATTTGAAGATGGTTTTTGACTGGTAAGTTTTCCCGGGATCTAGAATCGTAGATGGAAACATTGGTTGATTTGGAGCGTTGGGATAATGTTGCGTTTCCAGACAAAATGCACCATGCTTTTCAGCCGGCTTGCCACCCTTCCCGATTAGTTTTGTATTGAAGTGATTAGCGGTATAAAATACCAGGCCCGGTTCCGTTGTATAGGCTTGTAGTACTCTCCCAGTCGTAGGTTCATAAGCCGTAGCAGCCAACTTTAATTCGCCGCTTTGATTGCGGAGCACATAGGTAAGGTCATAACCATTCCCTTCGGATGTTGGCGGATACTTTTCTGTTATCCTTTCGCCAATTTTATGCGCTGTGCTAAAATCAAACGGAGTATTCTTTACATTAATCAGCTTTCCGGTTGGAACATTGCCTTTTCCGGCCTCAAGACACTGATCTGCCAGAATTGTAAGGCTTGTATTCAGTATCGTAGGATCATGTCCACCTGAGAGGTTAAAATAGCTATGATTGGTTAAATTGACATGAGTTGGCTTATCTGTAGTCGCGTCATACTGAATGATTAATTCGTTGTTCTCAGTCAGCGAATAGGTTACACTTGCTTTTAGATTACCGGGATAACCCTCCTCCCCATCTTTACTGAAGTAACTGAGTTTTAAAGGCACCAACTTCTTAGACGTTAATTCTTCAGCAGTCCAAACCTTCTTATCAAAACCTATTTTACCGCCATGGATGTTAGCGCTTAGCTGGTACTCCTTGCCGTTTAATATGAACTTGCCTCCAGCTATCCGATTAGCAACGCGGCCCACAACTGCACCCATCAGTGCGTTTTGAGGACCGGTATAGGCACTAAGAGAATCAAAGCCAAATACTACATTACCCATCTTCCCGTTCTTATCGGCAGTGATCACATCTGTTATGCTGGCGCCATAAGTGATAATCTTAACGATCATGCCTTTTTTGTTCACCAGCGTATATTGGTAAACTTTCTGACCTGCTATTTCACCGTAAAGAATCTTTGTTATTCCGGGGCCGGCCTTGCTAAGAAAAGAAATACTGACGAACAGCAACGTGAAAATGGCGGATTTAAAATGCTTGATCATGTGCTTACTTATATTACTTTCTCTTTTTCCAGCCATGCAAAGCGCGCTAGTATTTCTAACATACCTCCATGTTCAACGAGATTTTGAACTCCCTCTTTTGCGTTAAACAAACCTGCCTCATTCTTTTCAGTCTTCAACGCATTGTCTAAGGCAGCTTGAAAACCTTTAATATATTTTGTGTCTTTGTTGTGCTTTAAAAGATGTTGGTAGCCACGTAACAGGACCGCATTGAACCAATATCCATCTCTAAACTTGTTGCTGCCATAAAAGAAAGTGAGAGAGCTATCTGCAATCGCATTTGCAGCTGCTAAATACTTCTTGTCTGCTGTTAACTCATAGAGATAAACATTGGACTCCAGCATGGTTCCTGTATTGTATGAAAGCGTCGCTTTGTCAACACTCCCATCCTTTGTTCTGATGTTGTCATAATACAAACCAGCCGGGCTTCTCAGTTTCTCATTTGTCCAGTTAAATATCTTCAAGGCAGTGTCCAGATAAGCTTTTTGTTTGGTAGCCTGGTACATCTGAAGGGCAACCAAAACGCCGGGACCGTTTGAACAGGTGTTTTTAGAATCCAAAGAGCCTTCCTTCCAGTAAATTCCTCCCCCCAAAACCTGGTTGTAACCTGTCATCATGAAATCATACATTGACTTACCGAGTTCGAGGTCAGACTTCTTCTTTTTCCTCGCATAGGCGTCGAGAGCGGTGATGCCTATCCATTGATTATCGTCGTAGTAGCGCTCGCCAGGCTTAAGCTTCATGATATAATCCGTATAGCCCCCTCTAGGAGGAGCAGGATTGAAGTAATCAGCCATATTAGTTACTAAAGGTGACATAAGATTCGCTTTGGGATCTAATTTCTCTATCTCATTTGCCGCCTGGAATAGTGCACACAACGACCACAGATAGGTATATTCTCTGAGGTAACCATTCTTATTTTCGCGCTGTGATGGGTCTGTCACAACCAAATAATAACCAGATGCTTTATCGTAAAAATTCTTCTGAATAGATGCCTGCAACGACTGCAGCTCTTTCTTGTAAAAATCTTTAGGTTTGTCCTCTGAGTATAGATGACCGCTTGTGAAAACAGTCATTAAAATAATCAATAAACCTTTTTTGTTCATGCTTAAAGAGTTTAGTTTCTTTAAAACGAAGTTAAGTGTTTATTCGCAGATTGCCCAAACCGATACAGATCCGGCTTCGCAATAGAAATCTCCCCAGCCTTCCTCGTTAATCAAGACCTCTCCTTCAGCCTGACCAAGGCAGTCCTTCAATGATTTTCCGGCGAACGCTTTACCTATTTCCATTGTTTTGTGTCCTTTTTCTCCGTTTGAAAGTACAACAGCTAATCCAGAATTTTCGTGCTCATCATCACCTAATCTTGTCCAGCCGATGCAGCTGGGGTGGTCCAGATAATCTCTTTGCTCGCCGTAGGCCTGTTTCTTGCGTAGCTGTAACAACGCAGGCAATTGTGGAAGAGGTTCCATTGTTACTTCATAATCGCCGCCATCTGTTCCCTTATCGATATAGTTAGAACCATAAACATCCGCATAAAAAACGCAGGGATAACCTGCTGCGCGCAGTAAGATCATAGCGTAAGCATGGGCCCTGAACCAAGGTTCGACGGTCTGCTCCAAAGATTGCAATGGCTGAGTATCGTGATTTTCAACAAGAGTAACGGCAAGTTCCGGTCGCACTTGCACCAAAGATCCATCGAAAATTGTACATAGATCAAAATGTTCTCCGGCCTTTGATGCCCTGGAGAAATTAGCTTGGAGGCAGGCATCAAATAAGGACATTCGCCCTTCTGTAAGACTCAGATAATCCAATAGCGACTGCAGGTCATAAGGTGCCCAATACTCTCCAACAGTGAACAGCTCTGCTCCGGTTTCCCTGCGCATAAAGTCCAGCCATTCATTATAAAAGCCAGCCGGCATATGCTTTATGGCATCTAAGCGAAAACCATCTATTCCAGTTGTTTCATAAAACCATTTGCCCCATCGTTTCAATTCTTCTCTCACGTAGGGATTCCGGAAATCAATATCTGCAAGCATCAGGTAATCATAGTTACCATTTTCTTTATCTAATACATCTTCCCATCCGTCTCCGTACTCGTTTTGTATACTAAAAATCGCAGTTTCTTTTGTACGTTCATCATAATCGGTACCCGTGAAACATTTGTGGTCCCATTGAAAATCCGAATATTGTCCATTTCTTCCGGGATAAGTGAACTTTGTGTAGGCATCTATCTCGTAGGGTTCCGAAATAAATTCATTACGATTATTCGGATCGACCTTTCTAACTATAACTGGCTCATGCTCGTCTGCACCACCTAGGTGATTTAAGACAATGTCTGCATAAACCTGGACGCCATGCTCTTTTGCTGATTTTACAGCCGCAATATATTCATCTTTTGTGCCATACTTTGTTCTGACCGAACCTTGCTGGTTGAACTCACCTAAATCATACAGATCATAAGAATCGTATCCTCTGGACTCAAGGCCCTCCATACCTTTATGTGCAGGAGGTAACCAGACGGTATCAATTCCAGACTGCTTTAGCTTTTCAGCATGTGCCTGAAACTTTTTCCATAAAGTTCCATCTTTGGGATAATACCATTCAAAGTACTGCAGCATTGTATGATTTTCCATTGGATTTTGTTCTGATTAATTGTTTAGCATTAAACTGTAAACCAAGCTAAAATGTTTTTCGCGTGGGAATTAAGAACGAATTCACTTCGGATTAAAATATTTCTTACATTGTATAAAGTATTACTAACCAGAGATAAACGTATGAAAATGAGAATGACGCTACTTGCATCGATGGTGATGCTCAGCCTGAGTTCCTGCAAGAAATATAAAGAAGTTCAGGAAGAAAGTTTGCCTGTAAAGTTGTTAGTAAGGGCTATTCAGGTTCAGGGTGGTACAACTAGCTTTACAACTTATACTTATGACAACCAGCGAAGATTGAAGACCATAAAAGAAACTTACGGCACCAGAACTTATACTTACGATGGTAAAGATTTGTCTGCGATGGAAATAGGTCCAGCTAAAATTACCATTTCTTTTACGAATGGCCGACCTACTAAAGCGACAACCACATTTCCTGATAAAACCATTACTACCGGCTACCTATACGATGGTGACCAGGTTAGTGAAACACATGAAACTCAAAGTGGTATAGTAGTGAATCTAGTTAAATATACCTATGCAAACCATAATATTATTAAAACAACTTCAGATTTTGGACAAGGATTAGTTATCGAGGATATAAAATATGGAACAAAAAAAAATAGGTTTTTTAATGCTAGCTTGAAATATGTAATTGGTATTGAAGGTGGCTTGGACCGGTATTCTGCGAACGAGGTGTTGGAAAGTAAAGTTAGTTATGACAACGGTTCTTTCTTAACCACTAAAAATATTTATACATATGACTCAGATGGCTTTCCGTTCACTTTAGTCTCCACATTTAAGGATGCTAGTGAGAGGCAGGTTGGGGAAGCAAAATACACTTTTGAATACGAAATGTTTAAATAGCTAACTGAGCATGTGCTTTAGTATCGGTTCGCACTTTTCCTTACAACAGGGATAAAACTGACCGTGTTTCCAGGTAGCAGATTTAGGAGATTGTCCCCACCAGAATTCCGCTAGTGCCAAAGGCTTCATTCCATGTTGAAATGCGTATTGAAGTAGTTTGATTCCCGCGCATTCGCCGGCACCCGCAGGGGGGTTTTTATAGCCTGCATCTTCGAATATCTCAAGTAGGCTTTTTTGTGTCCTTTTCTGGTTCAAAAAGTAATATTGCTCGAAAATCTGTTTTTGCAATGCAATGGAGTGACTGCGGCGGCTGGATTTCAATGCTTTCAGCTCAGGATCATTTTGCTCAAGCGCTCTGATCTCCTCATTCATCCGGGTCAAATCCTGCATGCCAAGATTTAGGAAACTACCCTCTGTGAGCAGATCAAAAACCGGAGGCACAAACTCCCGATAGGTATTTTTGCCCCCTAGTTTCCCGGAAAAAGCTGCCAAATATCCATACTCACCTGTATTTAGCTGCACGGCCAGGACGCCAAACATTTTTCCAATGATAGCAGATTCAGTTGTTTCATGCAGACCAAAATTATGAAAAAGCGTCTCACTATGGCTAAGGAGGTGTTGTAATTCTGCTGCTGCTAATAAAGAAAGTTCGTGTGGTTTGTTGTCGACTAGGAGACTCAGACCGTCTGGGATCTGGCAGTGTTTAATATCGGTTTGAAAAAGCGTAAACATCGTTCTTACAATCTGCAGATTATGCAGTTATCATCTCCTTCAAAGCGATTAATCGCTCGTAGGCTGGTAGACTCATCCTGCTTTCCGGAGCATTCTTGATAATGCTCAGTTGCGCTTCGATAAAAGCTTTTACGTCGATAATCCTGGTAGCTTCATTTAATAAAATTGGGCCCTCAGGTAGGGTAATTCCATGAAACGCGCCTTCAATATCTTCGATCTCTCCTATCGTCATTTCCTTAATACTTTTTTACACTAATGATACTACCCTTCCAAATGATGTAACCGCGCTTCGCACAAAGATCATATACTACTTTCTCGATTTGAGGAGGAACATCGTTCACTATTTTCCAGCGGATGGCATAATTAGCGGTATAGCTAATCCAGACCACCAGGTCTTCACAGTCCTGCTCACCTTCCAAAAGGATCTCCAGCTCAGATTGCATTTCAGAAGCAAATTTATCTAACCTCTTATCCATTACCTTCTGTAGCGGCAGGTCATTCCCAGGTCTAGGCTCTTTGATAGCCAGGACGGTTGTTGTTAGTTCGCGAGACATATGCTACAAATATTAGCATTTTAATTTAAAACTAAAAATAAAAAGGGGCTCTCCATCCGGATGCTCCCCTTTTCTAACCAAATATAAACCTGTATGAACGGGTCTAAGCTCCAAATATACCAGGATATTAGACTTTAGAGCTAGAGGGACTGTCATTTAACGTTTTTTAACAATAGAATTTGAAAGTTTCTTACCTAATTATTACCAGCCAAGTTTAAAAGTATGACATCAAACCACTACCGCATGTAATTTATATCTTTGCAGTTGATCGTGGCATTATTCCTGCTAATCAGGTCATATATTATGAAAAATTCTATTCTTGTTTTAGCAGCCCTTACGCTTGCCTCTTGCAGTCAAAGTACTAGAAACTCGGATTCTGCAGCCAGCTCCGATTCTTTAAAATCAGATACCACAATCACAGCTGTTTCATCACCTTTGTACGCAAAAATGACGGTTGCACCAGTTATTAAGGCTGGTGAAGCAGTTCAAATGCGGTTTACAGTTTACAATGATGCCGACAGTGTTCAGCAATTCTGTAAATGGCATACGCCTTTTGAGCCGTTAATAAGCAAATATTTAGACATTACAGATGAAAGCGGCGAAGAGGCAATGTATAAAGGCGCAATGGCAAAACGGATGATGCCGCCTCCTGCGGAAAGTTATGTTAAGATTCAACCGAAGGATAGCCTATCTGTAACAGTAGACCTGTTGAAGGGTTATGCGATAACAAAACCCGCAACGTACAAGCTAAAATATAACTCTCAGAATATAAGTGGATTGGTTGTAAAGGATAGCGTAAGCTTCACCTACGGAAAGTAGAACTGACTAATTCCTATGGCTGAGAAATACGACATTATTATTTGTGGGGCCGGACTCGCCGGACTCAGTCTGGCCTACAGGGCGTATTCTTCTGGCGTCTGGAAAAATCAGCGTGTTTTGATCATTGATCGATCTAAAAAAGACAGCAATGACAGGACCTGGTCTTTTTGGGAAAAATCACCTGGAGTGTTCGAAGATCTGGTCTACCACAAGTGGAACCAGTTGGTATTTTTTACAAATGACCATCAACAAATAAATCTAAATCACCTCCCTTATACTTATAAGACCATTAAGGGAATAGATTTCTATAGGTTAACTGTTGATTTTTTGAAGACAATTAAGGAAGTTGATTGGCTTGAAGGTTCGATCAGCTCAATTGAATCAGTAGGCGACTCGTGTGTGGTTAAAACCGATACAGCAAATTATCAATGTAGGTTCGCTTTTAATTCCTTATTCCAGAAACCGGCTTTAAAGCCATGGGAGCAGTACTTTCTTCAACACTTCAAGGGCTTAACGATTAGAACTAATGATGGGAAATTTTATTCTGACCAAGCATATTTAATGGATTTCAGGACCTCACAGAGAAATGGAACTACCTTTCTTTATACACTACCGATGAGTGAGAAGGAGATTTTTGTGGAGTATACGCTATTCTCAAAAGAACTGCTTGAGGAGGAGGAGTACGATGCTGAACTCAAAAAATATATTACTGAAGTGCTGAAGTTGGATGATTATGAGGTCATTGATAGTGAATTTGGCGTGATCCCAATGACGGATTATCAGTTTGAAAGAAGATCTGGAAACGTAATAAACATTGGGACCTCCGGTGGTGATACACGGGGGTCGACAGGCTATACTTTTACTAATGTTCAAAGGACGATCACCAAGATTTTGCAGGCCTTTGAGGAAACGGCAACGCCTTTTTTTGATAAAGAATCCTTGGGGCAAAAAGAGAGAATATATGATGCTACCCTTTTAAATGTACTGGCAGAAGGCAAGTACCAAGGGCATCAATTATTTAGCGACCTCTTTAAAAGCACCGATGCAAAAACTGTATTCTCTTTTTTGGATGGAGAAAGCAGCATTATTGAAGAACTTAAAGTCATGAAAAGTCTTAGAACCTGGCCGTTTTTTAAAAGCTTTACAAAGGTGATCAGTCGCAAGGCTGGTCTTAATTAAATGAGCTTACCCACTTTTCAGGTTGCCAATCCTTAACCGGGACGGCTGAAGCAATAATCTTTAGCGTACCGCCTGCATTGATTTCATGTTGTGTGATGTAGTTCCGGTTAAACTCCTTTCCATTCAACAATACCTTCTTTATATATTTATTATGAGCGCCAAAGTTCTCTACTTCAATGCGTAGGGTCTTTCCTTTTGGAAGCTTATAGGTAAGCGATTGAAAGAGTGGAACGTTTAAGTAATATACCGGCCAACCAACGCAGGCAGGTGAAAAACCGCTGGCTGTAAAGACGTACCAGGCCGACATAGCGCCGGCATCATCGTCCATGGTTCTTAAATAGGCATCTGGTTGGTTTCTGTAAATCTTACCGATGTTAGAACCAATTCCTCTGCTGTTGTCGTTAAAGTAGTTTTGGATTACCGTATCCGCAGCGATCTGGTGCATCCAATCCTGGCTTTTCCATAATTCGTTGGTAACGTTGTACATTAGAGGTACTTGAAGATCAGGCTCATTTGCATGATTGTATAAGTCCCTGTCAAAGAATTCATCAAGTCGGGCAAGATAAGATTGTTCCCCACCATTAAGCGCGATCAAACCTTTAACATCATAAGGAACAAACCATCTGTACTGCCAAATGGTTCCCTGATATAACCCTCTTGCTTGCATCTGATCTACATCGCGTCTCTTCATATCCTGGAAGTCTTTGACCCAATATTGCTTATATTCAAGCGCCTTTGCCTTATATTTATCCGCCAGTTCATTGTTCTTTAATATTGAAAAGATCTCTGAAAGTGCCCAGGCATCATAGCTGGATTCCAGTGCTTTGTCTGGCGCCTTATAATCCAGACCATCAACTTCCTTTACAAGAGAATCAGCGATTTTTTTAAAATCGACTTTGTACCCTTTCCTGTAAGCGTCTAGCAAAACGACGATGGCGTGTTCTGAACGCACGGTATTTGACGGTTCTGTAAGCGTTGCATAGTCCTTTTTGCCCGAATTGTATAAATCTGCAAGTGAGGTTACCATTCCGGAGTATTTTTCTGGCGTGACTAATGAAAGCAATGGCAACTGTGTTCTGTAGTTGTCCCATATTGCCCAGCCGTTATAGCGCAACTCCTTGCTTTTTTGTATTTCACCTTTTGTTGAACGGTATTGGCCATCAGGTTCTGAAATCATATACGGAGATTGCATCGTTCTGTATAACAAGGAGTAAAAGAGGCTCGCATCTTTTGTGTCTCCTTCAACAGCAATTCTGCTCAGTAAGTTGTTCCATTCAGCACTCGTTTGTCGTTGTAATACGGTGAAGTTGTCTTTATTGATGGATGCTTTTGCCGCAGCGATGTTAATTGAAGAGAGCGCTACATTGAGTTCAACCTCCTTTTTGTCGATTGCCAACATAACCTGCAACTTATGGTCCCCAAGATCTTTCCAGGTGGCATCTGCTGCTAAACTAAGACAGTAATAGACCCTATACCTGCCAACTGAACAAGTGGTTTTCGCATCTATCCAACCGGTTAATGTGTTATTGTCAATCTGATGTTCCTCTGCCACAAACCCTCCGGAAAAGGCATGAGAAAGATCGACAGACAACCCTTTTTCGCCCTCAGGGAAGTCGTAGTGGTGCTTACCGCCATTTTTTAATACCGTAAGCCGGGCCTTAATCTGATTTACAAAACCAACTTCGTAATAACCAGGACTGGCTTTTTCAGTGGATTTGATGAGTAGAGAACTAGCTGGATCGCTACCTAAAAAAGGCTTCACAAGGATAAGACCACCACTTCCAGTGCAGCCAACTCCTTCGAATCTGGTATGCGTGAAGCCTGTAAACTTCTTTGCCAGGTGCTCATACCCCATATGTGTGGTGGGGTACGTTTGCGGTCCGATGCTCAGCATTCCGAAAGGGTAAGATGCTGCAGGCGACATCTGACCATGGTCGCCCGAGGAGCCCAGGAACACGTTCACCTGGTCCACTGGTTTACCAGTGGCTACTGTAAATGGTTGGCCTTGAGATTGTCCCGCCAGGCAAAGTATAAAAAGAAGTACGGAAAGTTTCATGCTATTTTATGTTAGCGGTGCCGTTTAGTGTCCTAAGCTTTTCTCTAATATATTTACCGCCTGGTGTTAGTTGCTCAGCGGTCCAGTTGCCCTTAATTGAAGCGCCTTTGTTCAGTATAGCGGTTGTCTCCTTTTTATCGGTGATATTCCAGTTTGCCCAGCTTAGTTTATTTTTCTCCATCCATTGCACCCACTTTTCTGTCTTGGTTAGATCAAAAACGCCATTACCGTTAGACTCCCCAACTCCCCACTCTGTAACAACCAAAGCTAAACCTGAGGCGATAGCCACATCAGCCTTTTTCATCAATGCAGCCTGGTGGTTTGGATCTGAAGCGTAGAAATGAAAAGAGTAAGCGATGTTTTTGAACCCCAGGATCGGATCTTTAGCTACGACATCAACATCCTGATCCCATGACGGGCTTCCGACTACAATTACATTCTCTTTATCGTATTTTCTGATCGCTTTTATTACCGCCGTGGAATAGCTTTTGACAATTTTCCAATCAATTTTCGTGGGCTCGTTGAACACTTCATAGATCACATTATGCTTTCTCTTGTATCGATTGGCCATCTCGCTAAAAAAAGAAATAGCTTCATGCTGGTGCTGATCTGCATGGTGATCGTGCCAGTCGATCAGCACATACATACCATTTGCTATTGCCGCATCAATGGAACTGATTATCAATTGCTTCTGCATTGCTGGATTTTTCAAATAACCGCCATCAGGCTCAATGCCCATGGCAAGTCTGACGATATTTGCCTTGAAATCTCTATGTAACCAACCGATAACTTCAGGCGTATAATACTTTTGCCCTCCCCAAATGCTCCATGACATACTGATTCCACGAAGCTGTGGCGGTGCATTATTTTTATCGAGCAGTTGCCCCTTAGAGATTTTCAGTTGTCCGTGTATATCAACAGGAGATTTCTGTTGCCCTAAGGCAAAATTGACATATAACAGAATGATAAGCGTAAAGATATTTCTCATAACTATCTGATTTTTTTACTCCCCATAATATTATAGCGGAGTCCGAAAGCTTGCTGACTGTCAACTACGCCATCCACGAAATGAAAAGAAAGGTCTAAAATGCCTTCAATATTTTTGAAGAGAATGGGCCTCCAGGTAAGGTCTGTTCTGTTGTAAACTTTGGAGGTGTAAAAGCGGTCTCCAAACCTGATGTTGTGACCTTCGCCATTATAATAAGAGTTTATGATTCCAAACCCTTTGTATTCTGCATGAAATTCAAGTAGTAGACCTTTGGGAGTTTTCCAGCCACCAATTGTGCGGACACGCTCAAATGACATCAGGCCACCAACATTTACTGTGAGGGAGTCCAGAAAGGTCTTTTTTGAAAGGTCGAGGCCAACTTTCACTGCGAGAGCGCCGTTATCTTCAATGTGATCACCCTCTATGCTTACGGCAGGACCGGCGTTATGCAGCATCATTGCATAATGGGAAATGAACAATAGACCTGTTTTATACTTGCCGGATAACCCGAAAAGAAAGTTTTCTCTTGCCGTTGCGGTCTGTCTGCTCGTCCAGTCAATCCAGAGTGTCTGTCTGTAATGTTCATTTTCAAACTTGACTAACATCCCTTCAACGTTTGGCCTGTAGTAGTTTAGCGTATCGGTTAATATAGATCTAGGGTAATCCGTAAGCAATTGATACCTCGGAAAAGCGCCCATATAAAAATCCCAGTCCTTCTTAACGTACTGGTAATAAGCGACCGGATCGATATGATCAGTAAACTTTGAAGAACCAAATTCATGAAGCGCATTAAAGCCTACACGGATTCGATGAGTGCTGTCAAGCAGTAATCCGATTTCCGGAGAGAGCCTTATTCCAAAGATGGTTTGAGGATATCTCCCCGACTTCCCATATTCGCGATTGTCTGCAAAAGAATGGACGCCGACACTTCCCTCTACATTTTGTCCCTGAACAACATTTAGGGCAGAGAATAGAAGCGCAACAAGGCACAGGAACTTTAATCGCATAGAAACATCTTTGGTGGCTAAATATATAGCTTTTTGAGGTATCGGAAACTTATTAAGACATCAAATTGTTAACGTTAACAAATATATCATATTCAGTAAATACGAAAGCCATGAAAACTCCAAAGAACAAAACTCAAAAAGCAGAGATTGTGGATCCAAAAAAGCCCAAAGGTTCAGAACCTGAAAATTCTACCTCTGCAAAGGATGCTAAAAAAGTACCTGTAAAGAAAAAATAAGGAAGACCAAGCTCCACGCCATTCCAATTAATTAAGATTGACAAGATTTCTACCTCCTTTCTTATTCTAGGTTAAGATTTTTAAACTTACTCAGCAGTAACTTTGACAAATATTATAACCGCAACGATATGGCACAGTCAATATTACATACTGCAGAAAGCAGAGATAAATCAGATCACGGATGGTTGAAAAGCTACCATACCTTCAGTTTTGGAGGCAGCTATAATCCTGAACGTATTCAATTTGGTGCACTAAGGGTCTTGAATGACGACTGGGTAAATGGCGGTATGGGCTTTGGAGAGCATCCACATGATAATATGGAAATTATCTCTATCCCCCTTAGTGGCGCTTTGCAGCATGAAGACAGTATGAATAATGTCGCAGTTATTGAAGCGGGTGAAATCCAGGTGATGAGCGCTGGAACAGGGATTTACCACAAAGAGTTCAATAAAAATGAAGCTGAAGCTGCAGCATTTCTTCAGATCTGGCTATTTCCCAATCAAAGGAACGTGGAACCAAGATATCAGCAACAACGATATTCAAATGATACGGTGCCAAATCAGTTCAGACAAATCTTGTCTCCTGATAGCGATGACGCCGGAGTTTGGATCTATCAGGACGCATGGTTCAACATTGCAGAGTTCGATGTCGTAACCACCACCACCTATAAGCTAAAGAACAGAGAGAATGGCTTATACGTATTCATGATCAAAGGAGCGGCAGAAGTCGGCCAACAAATGTTGAATGACAGGGATGGTTTTGGAATATGGGATACTGAAGAGGTGGTTATAAAAGCTACAGCAGGAAGCAACATACTTTTAATGGAAGTACCAATGAACTATTAACATGGACAAAACGGAGATACTGATTGTTTGTACGCATGATGAAATTTTGAAAACCATTGTTCGACTTATCGACGCTAATTCGTCCATGCGCGGAACGGGAGCGAATACGCTTGAGCAGGCATTAACGCTTTTTAAAGCGACTTCGTTTCAACTCGTACTAATTGGAGCAGGTCTAAAGCCTGAAGAAGAAGAAGAGCTAATTCAAAACCTTAACCGATCGGTCAGAAAAGTACCTATTGTACACCATTACGGTGGAGGAAGCGGATTACTTTTTACGGAGATTTATCAAGCGCTAGGCAAATAGAAATCTGTCAATCATACAAAAGGCCATAGTGTTTGATAACGCTATGGCCTTTATTGTAAGTAAAAAAAGTTACTTCTTTTTCCAGTCGTACTCCAGCATCTTGATAAAATACCCACCTACAACACTTCTCGCTTGAAAGCCAGTCATTTTGCCGGTAGTTGTTTCATGCCAATCACTCAAAGGCACCCTTGAGGTTGTTTCGTTAGCATATTTGTAAACAGGGTTTACTAAAGCCTCAAAATCTGCTTTATTATCTGCCAATACAGAAGTCCATAGAATCCAGTCAGATTTTGAATAAGTCTTACGACTATCTAAGGGCAGTCCGTAGGCATTCTGCTTAGTAAGATAAAACTTGATTTCTTTCTCATAAACTGATTTTGGAAATAGGTTTAGTTCCAATAGTTTATCCCATACCATATTGTACTTCTGACTCCATGTGCCCTTTTTATCAAAAGTTAATGAATAATGGTCGCCATCATCAGCCATCGTCATCCATTTCAAAGCCATTTCTTTTGCCATAGTGGTATATTTTTTGGCTTCAGCAGTTTCACCGAGCTTTTCTGCCAACATGCCATACGTTCCCAAAGCAACTATCGCCTTGACGGACAAGTTTGAATTTCTTGCAAGGTGACCTGCGAAATCGTCTGTACACAATTGATTTCCAGGATCAAAACCTTCTCTACTTAGATATTCCGCCCACACCCCTAGCGTTTTCCAGTGCTTTTTGGCATAGTCGACATTGCCTTCAGCTTTAGCAAGGGCGCCAGTTAGGATGATCATATTACCTGATTCTTCAACCGGCATATCTTCACCGTAAGTCTGCCCGTTTGCCAATGGATAGGTTCCCAAATCATGTGCTGCGAACGGTTTAACCCATTTCCCACTTTCACTATAAGCGAATATACCGTTTAACAGACCCTTAACTAGTTCAGGGTTGTAAGCAAGAAATAGAGGAGCTGAAGGATAAGTGATGTCAACGGTATATATTGAACCATTGCTAAAGTTTTCTTTTGACATAAACAACAAGTCACCAGTAGGACTCTTCACCAGTTTGTGGGCAGCAATGGCCTGTCTGTACCCTAAGACACAGAGTTTCGCATATTTTTCACCACCAGCGACTAAAGCGTTTTTATACATTGATGCATCGAAAGCATTACTTTTCTGAATGATCTTACTATAATCTACGCTAGCTTTGATCAGCTCGCTATTGAACGTTTTGCTTCCATCGCTATTCCAGTATGCTTTTAAGTTTTGTCCGAAGTATTGAACGGATTCCTGGTCGTCATATCCCACCATCACATATTGCTGCTTCTCTACTGCACCTACTTTACCAAAAGTAAGCACTGTGCTTAAAGACAACTTTGTTCCTGTTTGAGACGAGGGCCTGCTAATTTTCAGGCCCTTTGTGAAGTCGGAAACCGCATTCTTTTGAGAAACAATATACTGACTTGCTTTATTAGTTACAGGCGTTGCGATATACATGTATCCCCAATCTATTCTCAGATCATCTCCTCTCTTCTTTAAAATAGGCTGTTCTGTGGTACCTGCTTTCAAAATTGCCAGTGGGCCGGAATTTGCGACATCTGCCTTAACTTCTTGTCCAGATGTATTTGTAGCAATATTAGTAGAGGCATTGAAGAGCACCTCTACATTGTGAACCTTTTTGTCATTGGCTTTTACTTTATAAGTTACATAAGAAATCGGCCTGGATACCATATGCAAATCATCCAATAATAAAGGCGAAGTAAAAGTAAGTGATAGATCAACACCACCTGATTTGAACTCATACTTTGTTTGAGTCGCAGTGATATTTACGCTCTTCTGTTGTGCAAGCGCAATCGGAGTAGAGGAAACTACCTTCGATACCAATCCTGCATCCAGCCAGGCACCGCCAGCAGTATTTGCGATATGAATTGCAAGCACGTTTTTTTCTTTCTTAAGTCCGTTCAAGACAGAACTCTCTATAGGGATATAAGGTATAGTGCATAATTAGTAGAAAAACCGTGCATAGGGCCTTCTTTGCTAATTTAATTGTTCAAATATTAAAACTATTTCTATTCCATTTGGTTGTATAAGTGGTTTAGATTAGTTTAGTTGAGAAGCCCCTGCCGTTAATTTGGTAAGGGGTTTTTTTGTTGGTACCTCCTCTTGCATAACCTGCGCATTACGAGGTATATCAGAGGGTACTCTTTGGGAAAAGGCAGGCCGTTTCCCATTGAGTCCCCTCTGAGTTCCCAAGGAGTCCCCAGTTTGTCCAGTTTCTAAGGTCTTGCCTTATATTATATCCGCTTAGTAGTTTTGGACTTCTTGATGTGATAGCTGTGCTTTAAAATGCCTTAAAAAATCAAATATCGAGCTTGGTTTTTTAAATAGTCTTTATAAGCAATTCAAGCCCTGAAATCACTGACTATCTTTCGTTTAAGTCGAAAATAAGCGCTGAATAATTTGTTTTTATCAGCTAATTTTCGTATATTGTAAGTATATTATTCTAATGAAAATTTTGGTTTTATGCTGCCAGTTTCAAAATAATATAAGCTGATTACAACCGTCGTTAACTACAGCCAAACAAAGTTGCGGGCGTTATGCGTATTTAAACCAAGATACCAGATAAGAACCATCGAATCTGGAATGTCCAGCGTAAAGCTGACATCAGTAGCACCATCCTTCCTTACTACAAACCATTGCTATTATTTTACTGCTATTACTGTAATTCGATCCGACGGGCCCCATGATTGATCAACAAGGATAGCCTATAGTTTCAAAAAAAAAGTAGTTAGCGGGCACCACTATCGCTTCATTTCATAACAGAATGAAATCGGACAATGTAGGTGTCACTTGTGTCTGCTGCGAAGCGCTCACAATTGTTCCTTGACGTATTGTGATTTTTTTTAACTCGATAACCCAGCTTTTTCGTGTGTCATCTTTAACTACTATTTTATATCTTTATAAAACAACGTAATTAACCTCTCAATGAAAAAGCAAATACTTGTTTTTTTACTTTTGTTTTGTTCACTGACAGGGATCTCTGCAAAAGCATCACCAATATCTCCTGTAAATGACGATTGTTCTGGTGCAATACCTATCAATACAGATGCAGGTACGGTCAGCTCCGTCTTTTCAAATCTAGGAGCAACCTTGTCCATGCCCGCCTGTTCAGGCTCAGCCGGGAATGACATCTGGTTTAAATTTACCGCTACCGCTTCCAGGCACCAGGTGATCTCAAGGGCAATCAACAGTGCCAGGCATATTGTGGAGGTATTTCAGGGAACCTGCGGCAACCTGACCTCAATTCTATGTAAGGATTCTCCAAACAATACTGCAGAGCTTGTAAACCTGGTTCCTGGAAACACGTATTATTACCGACTTTACCTCGGCGACGGCAGTACCGCGGCCACAGATTTCAATACCTACATCACCACACGCCCAATTCCAATAAATGACGAGCCCGCCGGGGCAGCCTCAGTAGCCATCAATACCACTTTTAACGGATCACTTGAATATGCTACTCAATCATTTGCCCCTTGTTACAACACAGGATACGAAGCAAAGGACGTATGGTACAAGTTTGTGGCGACCAGCACTGCACACAACTTTGCACTGAGCCCGGTAAGTTTCGACGAATCTATGTTTCAGGTCTACAGCGGAACTCCAGGAAATCTTACTTCTATATTCTGCTCCGGAGTTTCAAAATATGAAGAGATTAAAACAGCGGCATTAACCAACCTTAAAGTGGGTGACACGTATTTTATGAGGGTATATAACAGGTGGGGCGATGCCTCCCCTTCTGTAACCTATAAGTTAGATATAACTACAACAGATAACAAGCTTGCAAATGACGATTGTTCTGGCGCAATAGACATTAACACAAATACAGGCACGGTGAGTTCCGTCTTTTCAAACCTAGGAGCAACCTTGTCCATGCCCGCTTGTTCGGGCTCAGCCGGGAATGACATCTGGTTTAGATTTACCGCTACCGCTTCCAGGCATCAGGTGATCTCAAGGGCAATCAACAGTGCCAGGCATATTGTGGAGGTATTTCAAGGAACCTGCGGCAATCTCACATCAATCCTCTGCAAAGATTCTCCAAACAATACTGCAGAGCTTGTAAACCTGGTTCCTGGAAACACGTATTACTACAGGCTTTATCTGAGGGACGGCAGTACCGCGACTACAGATTTCAATACCTACATCACCACTCGGGCGATCCCAGCAAATGATGAGACCGCCGGGGCAACTTCAATAGCCGTCAATACTACTTTCAACGGATCACTGGAGTATGCCACACAATCATTTGCGCCTTGTTACGACACAGGATACGAAGCAAAGGACGTATGGTACAAATTTGTAGCAACCAGCACTGCATTAAGTTTTGCACTCAGTCCGGTAAGTTTCGATGAATCCATGTTCCAGGTCTACAGCGGTACTCCAAGCAATCTTACTTCTATACATTGCTCAGAAATTTCAGGCTATCAACAAATAAAAACAGCGGCATTAACCAACTTGAAAGTAGGTGACACTTACTACATGAGGGTATACAACAGGTATGGAGACGCCTCTCCTTCAGTAACCTATAGATTAGATATAAAGAATGTAGTTCTACCAATGCCGACAATTACTTCTGTAATCCCATTAACAGCAGAGGCGGGCACTTTAGTTGAAATTAAAGGAACAGCTTTCGAAAACGTACTGTCTGTAACTTTCGGTGGAGCACCGGCCATAATCATGCAAGTTGCTTCAGCAGCCATAACGGCACAAGTACCACAAAGAGCTAAATCAGGAGATATTGTAGTGGAGTCTGCGGCAGGAACTGCAAAGATTTCAGGCTTTACGTTTATTCCTGTTCCAGTGTTAACCGCTAGCGGCAAAACTACTTTCTCGACGGGTTCAAATGTTGTATTGTCGCTGACTGCAGGGTCGGGTTATACCTACAAATGGTACAAGGATGACGTTGAGATCCCGGGGATCTACGGAACGTCTCTAACGGTTACAGAACAGGGAAGCTACGTCGCAAGCGTTGTTTTGAATAATGTAGAAGTGCGGTCAAATGCAATTCATGTCACAGTTGTCTTCGGTTTGCCCGCTAACAATTTCACCTTACAAATTAACGGAGAAACCTGCAAAACCAGTAACAATGGACTGGTTGGTATCAAAGCGGTTCAATCCATGAACTATAAAGCGGTTATCACAGGAAACAATTTGAACGATACTTATACCTTTACTACAGGCCTGGAGATTAAAAACCTACCATCAGGATCCTATAATATTTGTATTTATGTAGAAGGACAGGCGGCATATAAACAGTGCTACGATGTGGTAATCACTGAGCCTAAGGATTTATCTGTTTACTCTTCTGTTAACCTAAACACGAATATGGTTGATCTTGTAATGCAAGGCGGAACGTCTTACATCATTGATCTTAACGGAAAAATATATAGTACTTCGGAAAGTCACCTGTCCTTGAAACTTAAAAACGGCAGCAATCAACTAAAGGTGTCCACAGAAAAAGACTGCCAAGGTGTGTTCAGCAAAATGATCAATGCCGAGGGAATTCTAGTTTATCCTAACCCGTTTGACGATGAGTTAAGTATATCCACTACAGTTCAGAAAGCTTCTATAAACATAATTAATCTCCAAGGTAGAGTTGTATTCTCCCAAAATGTGTCGTCACAAGATGGGACAATAAGCATAAACTTATCTATCCTTTCTAAAGGAATGTATCTGCTCCGGTTTAAATCTGATGGCACTGAATCCGTACATAAAATCGAGAAAAAATGATGCGTAAACTAATACTCCTGTTCTTTCTGTTATTTTCACTGTCATGCAGCAAGAGCAAACCTGATCTTATTCCATCTAAAGTAACGCTGGTATCCCCGCTCCTAAATGAGGCATGTACCACAGGTTCGATCGTATCAGGCACACAGAGTGCGGTTGTTTTTAAATGGAATCCATCTGAAAATACTTCTTCCTATGAGTTAGTGATAAGAAACTTGCTGACAGGAGCCTCTTCCTCTTATAACACGTCGGAGAATACTATTACCATCACCATCAATCAGAACACACCGTACTCCTGGCACGTGATCTCTAGAAATTCCGGTTCTTTAGCTCAGAGTGATGAATGGAAATTTTACAATTCGGGACCCGGAGCAGTTACTTATGCGCCATTCCCCGCTGAAATCTTAAGTCCTTTAATGGGAGAAAATGTTACAACTCCAGATGGAAAGGTGAAGCTGCACTGGATTGGAAGTGATGTTGACAAAGACATCATCAGATATGACATTTATTTCGGTCCTTCAGTCCCCGTATTAATAAAAAACAATCATGCTGATAGTTTCCTGGCTGATGTTCCGGTTTCTTCTCGGACATTATATTACTGGAAAGTGGTCTCTAAAGATTCAAAAGGCAATACCTCTCAGTCCGAGGTCTTTCAATTCAAAGTAAACTAAGTACTTGATCGCACATCCAATTGTTTGAATTTCGCAAGGATCTGTTTGAACCTTGCTAACACCTATGCTTCCGTTTAGGGCACCTTTGTACCATAAAATTACAACTATGAACATAAGGAAAACATGGTTTATCACGGGAGCTTCTAAAGGCCTCGGACTAACCTTAACAAAAAAATTACTAGCACAGGGCTACAACGTAGCCGCAACATCGCGAACAATCGACACACTAATAGCAGCTGTCGGGATTGAATCCGCCAACTTTTTACCTTTGGCAATGGATCTCGTTGACGAAGCAGACGTCAGACAAGCAATGGGCGATGCGATCGCGCATTTTGGCAGTATCGATGTAGTAGTAAACAATGCCGGTTACGGACTAATGGGCGGTTTGGAAGAGCTGTCGGACGCCGAGGCCAGAACAAACTTTGATGTAAATGTTTTTGGATCACTTAACGTTATCCGCCAGGCACTCCCTCATTTTAGGGCTAAAAAGAACGGTCATATCTTCAATATTTCATCCATCGGCGGCTTTACAGGAGGTTTCCCGGCTTTCGGAATCTATTGCGCCACTAAATTCGCTGTGCATGGTTTTACAGAATCCTTATCGCACGAAGTGAAACCTTTCAACGTCAATGTCACTTTGGTGATGCCTGGATATTTCCGTACTAATTTCCTGGATGAAGGCTCCATCGTTACTCCTAAAAATGAGATTGAAGAATACGTAAATGTCAGGGCTATGCAAACGGCGCATCAGCAAAGCATCAATGCCAATCAGCCCGGTGATCCGGAAAAGGCAGCCGATGTAATGATCGCGGTCGCTCAGGACGAGAATCCTGCCCTGCATCTTTTCCTTGGCGCTGACGCTTACGAGACAGCCGCTCAAAAGATCGCCTTGGTCGAAAAAGACATGGAAGTCTACAGAGCGCTGGGTACCAGTACCGGTTTTGACAATTAATGTTTTAAATTTACAATATGGAAGTAACAGAGACACTGAAGGATTTCTATGAGAATAAGTTCAATCTCA
This sequence comes from Pedobacter sp., assembly GCF_037719805.1. Lineage (GTDB taxonomy): Bacteria > Bacteroidota > Bacteroidia > Sphingobacteriales > Sphingobacteriaceae > Pedobacter. The sequence continues at coordinate 371,163 of NZ_JBBJLZ010000002.1, forward strand.
AATACGATCATGTCAACAATGACCTGGGGCATTTCAACGTATTTAAGATGGAAGAGTGTTACCTGCCCGGTCGGCCGCCAATTCAGTACAGCCGCCGGGACTTCTATAAAATCGCGTTAATGCGCGGGAAACACCTTTATCATTATGGCGACAAAACCCTTGAAGTAGCTGGCAGCACCCTGCTTTTCTTCAACCCTCAAATACCATATACCTTTGAACGACTAACGGAAGATGAAGGTGGATACTTCTGCATATTAAAAGACGCTTTCTTTGCCGAGCATATACGTGGCAGTCTTAAGGACTTACCCATGTATGCGGTGAATGGGAAACCGGCGTACGTATTAACTCCGCAGCAGGACACAGCATTTGAGCAAATCTTTGAAAAGATGCTGGATGAATTGGATTCAACTTACGTTTTCAAGTATGACCTGATTAGGAATTACATCCTGGAAATGATTCATGGTGCGTTAAAACTTCAACCGTCGGAAACACTTTATACACACGCGGATGCCAATGCACGCATCACGGCCGTTTTTACCGAGCTTTTAGAGCGTCAGTTCCCAATAGAAACACGGTCGCAGCAGTTCTCACTCCGCTCAGCAAAAGATTTCGCCGATAAGCTGAATGTGCACACCAACCATTTGAACAGGGCAGTAAAAACTTCTACGGGTAAGACCACTACATCGCATATTGCGGAACGACTAACGACAGAAGCCATCGCATTATTGAAACATACCAACTGGAATATTTCGGAAATCAGTTATAGCCTTGGCTTTGAGGCGCCATCACACTTCAATAACTTTTTTAAAAAGCAAACCACTTTAACGCCCGGTGCTTACCGCGTTTAGCTGCTATAAAGAAGAAAACAGGGAAGCGATATCTTTTTTTTGCGCAAAACTACAGTCTGTAGAAGTTGTTAGTCTCAGAGACCGTGAGCGTCGCTCCTGCTGTCGCACACTTTACTGGCAACTTACGCTACTATGAAAAAGATAAAGATTTTAAAGGAGGAAGTGATTTCTGATGAGAAATTTCAACTGAAATCGATCACTTACGAAAAACCTACGCTTAAGGGCGACATGCATGAACAGAAAAACGAAGTTTACTTTCGACCTGACGCTGTTAGTGTGCTATTGGCGGATCCGGAGAAAGAAGTTTTCTTGTTGACAAAACAGTTTAGAATGCCAACATACTTAAACGGCAACGAAACCGGCTATCTTGTTGAAACCTGCGCAGGGCTGATTGATGAAGGTGAGCAGCCAGAAGAAGCTGCGCTACGGGAAGTGATGGAGGAAACGGGCTTTGAAGTTACAAACCTTCAAAAAGTTGCAGCTATTTATACTTCTGCTGGAGCCATTACCGAACTTTTGCACCTTTTTATAGCAAATTACGCAAGCTCAGGCAAACATGAAGAAGGCGGTGGTCTGGAAGAAGAGGGTGAAGAAATAGAACTGGTTGAACTGAGCTTTGAACAAGCAAGAGAGCAGTTGAAGGCTGGGACTATCAACGATGCGAAGACGCTCTTGTTGCTGCTTCACTATTTCAACACTGCATAAACAAGCTTATGCAGGAAGGGTAAATTTGAAAGTACTACCTTTCCCTAATTCACTCTCTACCCAGATGTTGCCGTCATGCCGTACAATTTCAGCACAGAGGTACAATCCAATACCAAATCCCGCTATACTCTCGGTTTCGGCACGCTCTACGCGGTAATGTGGTTGAAAGAGCTGAGTAATGTCCTCCGAATCAATACCCATCCCATGATCTTTAATTGCTACTTCAACAAAATTGTTATTGTCGGCACAAACAATCTCTATGGGCAGGTCCTGACTGGAATATTTTGCTGCGTTACTTAAGAGGTTAACGAGCACTTGTTCAATTTTATCGCGATCTGCACTTACCATTATTGGCTCACAAGGCATTCTTGTTATCTTATGTGAAGAGGTTAAGAACATGGTTTCTTCAATCACTTCATCCACAAGTTCTGAGATTAAGAAAGACTTTTTAGTGAGATGGATCTTTCCAGCTTCGGCGCCAGACAAACTAAGCAGGCCATTAATCATGCTGAGCATCTTTTTAACCTGCCTTTCCACCTTGGACAGTGCGCCAATGGTGAAACTATCCTTCTGCTTTTTTGCCCAGTTGCTCAGCAGTTGTACATAAGCCTTTAATGCTGTCAGCGGCGTTTTGAGTTCATGGCTAACAATACCAATGAATTTGCTCCTGCGCATTTCATTCTGCTTTTGTGTGGTAATGTCGACGACGATTCCGGAAAAGAAACCGTCTCCAACGCCTGAGGAGCCAAATCCGCCAGTGATACTTAACCACCGCTGCTTATGATCTGAAGAGAAGATTACCGGGCACTCCACATACAAATTCGTCTTGTTCTGGGTGGCATTAAGTACCGCTTTTATAACCATCTTTTGATGTTTCTTTGCCACGCGCTGGATCGCGTGCTCAAACCCGAGTTCTTCATCAGGGGCATGCCCAAACAGTGTTCTTGTGCGTATGGAAGACAAAAACTCCCCGGAGTTCGCATCCATGATCCAGATACCTACATTGGCAGAATCCAACGCAACCAGCGCCAGATCAGCCTCTATAAAAGAAGAAGAGAGGCTTCTATGCGTTGTATTTTCAGGATGTTTGATTCCGTTGGAAACATTAGTCATGGTAGGCAGGTTGGGAAGACTTGACTCCAAAAATACAGTTTTTCATTGACACTTACCTTGTGCCAAGTAAACCTAATTTACAACCATAAGGAGTAAAGACTAAAACTGCTTATCCGAATTTGTTTACCTTGAAAATGAACGATAACATGAAGTATCTGCCTAGTCTGTTTACCTGTCTATCGACAATAACGTTATCAAAAACATCTCTGGATATCCCTGAGTTTTCATCAAAAAGATCAAAGCCATCAAGGCGCAAAGTTCCACGGTCTCTCTTCATTAGCTTATATTCCATAAACATACGTAAGATCGTTGGATTGCGCACCTGAGCGTTATTGAACCCGGTATTGATCTGTTTCGTGAGGTCATATCCAATTGTCAGGTCTTTGAAAAAGTAATTCCTTCCTTCAATTCCGTACTCGTATCGCCTGGTGAGACGGTCCTCAAAGCTCTCTTGGGAATATTCCGTTTTGTCTTGAGAGTAAGCCGTTTCTATCTCCAGATTAACAATGTTTTCCAGGTCAACTTTGAACTCAAGCTCTTGCCTCCAAACGGTATTTTTACCGAAGTTCTTGTTATTGTCAATGAATGCAACATTATTATTTAATCGTCCATAGCCAGAATAACCAATGGAAAACTTACGCTCCATAAAAGGCTTACCAACATAATAATCTCCCTGAAGGCTGTAAAAACCATCTGTGTTGGTATAACTGGTCGTTTGATTTAATGTTCCTGGAATCAACACTTTCGTAGTCACAATCTTGTCCTGGGTCTGGTTGTATGTTACGTTTGCGAATAACACATGCCCAAGATTCCAGTCTGACTGTTTATAGTGCGCATTAATACTATGCACGAACTCTGGCTTAAGATTAGGATTACCAGTGATGGTATTTTGAAGGTTTGAATTATCTGTAATTGGTTGCAATTGATAGAAACCTGGCTGATTGTTCTTACCCCAGTAATTAACGTCAAAAGACTTCTGGTTTGTGAACTTGTAGGATAGTCTGGCAGAAGGGATGATGTTAAACGTCCGTTGTGAAGTTTGAATATTCTTACTTAAGTTTTGCCCTGTAAGCACCGCGGGCTGAGCGTTTAACCCCAGGGTATAGTTGAATTTGTCGTCTATGAAACGATAATTCATACCCACTTTATTAGTGACAAACTGATAGTCATAATTGTTACTTAAGTCTGTATTAAATTGTTCCAGACCGCTATAAACGTCATATACGTTTCTGTTGTTCGTAGTGGCGGTTCTTCCATAATTATAATTGAACTCCACAAATGTCTTTTTCCACAATGGCTCCATGTAAGAAAATCCAGCGTAGGTACCAAAGCTTTTGTTCGACTGATCATTAAGCTGGTTTTGAGTTCTGGTGGAGTCTACCCCGTTCTCCGTGATCCTGTAATCGTTAAAAACATCATTACTATTGTCTCCATTGTTATAGTTTACATTCCCCCAAAGGCTAAAGTTTCTTCCTTTTTTGCTAAACTTATGGTTATAAAAGAGATTCGTTTTAAGGTTCAAGGAACTGTTGGCGCTGGTATTATTGCTAGTTCTATTGGTAAACAAGCTCTGTTGTGAAATGTTAGAGATACCACCAAAACGTCCAGTGTTCTGATTATAACTAAACTCCGGAGATATTTTAAGGTAGTTCAACGTGTCGGCCTTGTATTCCAAATTACCTCCGAAACCATGGTTGTCGCGAATATTCGTATTGTCATTCTTCGCATTTTCAAGCCTGGTGAACTGACTTCCTGTGCTCTCCAGGAAATTCTGGGTGAGTGACGTACTTACGGTATTGTTATTTACGTGCTCAAAGTTGTACCAGCCATCTGCTGATAGCTTCTCATTCCATTCGTTGCGGTAATTCAGTCCGGCAGCATCACGAGTGGTTAAGCCGTCTCCACCTCCGCCACGGTTATTAGCGTTATTTACTGTACCGTCAAAACTAATCTGCCGCTCATTGTTCATGCTATTGGCCCTAAGACTTGTATTGTATCTTTCGGCATTGCCAAGGCCGCCGGAAGCTCTAGCAAAGTATCCTTTTTTCTTATCTTCTTGAATAGTAAGGTTCAGTATCTTTTGAGGTTCGCCGGTTTTAAGGCCCGTTAGATTTGCCTGATCTCCATAATCATCTATAAATTGTAGGTTTTTGATAATGTCAGCAGGCAAATTTTTGATTGCCGTAGCTACATCTGTACCAAAGAAGTCTTTTCCGTTTACCCTGATCTTGCTTACCGGAGTTCCCTGACTGGTTACATTCCCATCTTTATCCACTTTAATTCCAGGCAGCTTTTTTAGTATTTCATCAACAGCGTCGCCTTCTCTTACAGGAAAAGACGTGGCATTAAAGCTCACGGTATCCTCAGTAACTTTGACTGGCGGCATACCAGAGATCACAACTGCATCAAGTGTGTTTGATTCTACTTTCAACTTCAGTGCAGAGACGTCAAAAACACTTCCTTCTGCAAAGCTAAACTGCTTTATAAGGGTTTGGAAACCAATAAATGCAGCCGAAAGGGTAAATTGTCTTGACTTGACATTGCCTAAACTGAATGATCCGTCATTATTTGCAGAGATTCCCGTGCTATCAGTTCCCCATTTAACCCGGACCACGGCACCTGGAAGCGGGAGGCCTGCGGTGTCCACTACCAACCCCTTAACCGTGTAATTTTGCGCTTTGCTACTCAGAATACTGCCGGTAAGCAGAAGCATGATCAAAGCTGTTCTCGTAAAAAATTTCATATTAGTTTGTGTGTGCAGTAAAACTACAATATCAATGCCCAAAGGATTTAGTGTACTTAACTTGTTACAAGTCAATTACGTTATAGTAGCTAGCCGCGACTTATTAAAATGAATATCTTAATCCAAACTGCATTTGATAGGTGGAATTGGTGCTCAAGTCGTATTTGAAAGTTTGGGTCACCAGATTACCTCCGGAAGTAGCCATTTGAAAAGTTGGAACGGTATTTCCGTTGGGACTGATTTGGTCAAGATTACTTGGGATGAGAATAGAGCTCGCGGTTACCTGTTGTCTTAAACCCCAGTTTCTGTTTATTAAGTTACCTGCATTAATTACATCAATACTTAATTCTAATCCATGCTTTTTGCCTGGACCGAAATCAAGCAACTCCTGCATAAACCGAATATCGAACTGATGTCTCCAGGGCATCAAAGCTGCATTACGTTCCGCATACTTTCCTTTTCGCTTCCGTAAATAGGAATCCTGAGCGATGTAAGCTAGAAAGGCATCTTTCTGCTGTTGGGCGCTATAGGCAATTGTTTTTCCGGAAAGCGTTGTTGTCAATGGCGAGAAAGTAATTTCTGATGCATCATTAGGTACGTAGATAAGCGACCGATTGGTACCGTCGCCTATAAAATCTCTCCCGTAGGTATAGGAGAAGCGACCTTCATTAGCACCCTGATAAACCATACCTATAGTAAGTTTGAGGTGTTTGGTGTACTGTTTTGTAAAAATTAAAGTGGAGACAATTCGATTTGGTGGAACATACGCTGCATTGCCGAGTTCAGGATGATTGATTCCATTAATCGTTGGAGTGGCATTTAAGGCTGATAAGGTCTGGTCACCATCTCCATCGTTATTGTTTTTGGCGAGATTCCTACTATAGGCAAAGGAGAAATAGAAGTCTTTCCCCGCTTGCTTTTCAATCCTTAAAGTGCGGGCAAAGTAAAATCCTTTCGAAGAATTGCCTACTACGACTACATTCAGCGCCGAACTCCCCTGTGAGTCAAGTTGTCCTGATTTATTTAATGGATTTATGAACTTCGATTGGTTTTGGGAGAGATATACCAGTCTATGATCAGCATAGCCCGGAATGTTCAACGCAACTGGTTCAACAAGATTAATGTCTTTAAACAAAATACCCCTGATATCTCTGCTATAAAGGGCTTCTATAGATCCTTTTAACCCTCCTGGCAAATCCATATCAACCCCAATCGTTGACTTCCAGCTTTGTGGCATCTTAAAATCGCGAGCCAACACACTGGTTACAGAAGGCAATGCCGTAGTCTGCTCAGAAAGGTTTGGATTCTGTGGATTTTGCTGGAAACTATATGGTGTGTTTTGACTGCCTTGCCAAGTTTGAGTTAGCTGAGAAACGCCAGAATAACGGGCCTGGGAGATAACCCATACAAAGGGTATTCTGCCGGTAAATATACCTGACCCGAATCTAAGCCTTATTGAATTATCAGCATTTAAGTTGTATGTAATTCCAGCCCTTGGTGCAAATAGTAGAGCTGGATTGGGTAGCTGAGCAGTATTTATGTGTTGACCGCCAGCAAAGGTTAGTGACGCAAGCAGCTTATTTTCAGGCAGAGGTTTGGGAAAGAAAGGTAAATCAATTCTTAGTCCCGCAGTTAGGCTAAGCTTATTATTTAATTTAAAGTTATTTTGTACAAAGACAGCGTTAGATAGGTAGTTAAAGCTATACTCAGGGACTTTGGCCTGTCCGTTTTGTGAAGAAGTCAACGCATAATCAACAGGCTTTTCACCGGAAGTGAAATCTTCCCAGGATCGGAAAGTGTAATATCCTGTTCCAAATGGCATATAACTATTTTTTGTACTGCTGTAATCTAACTGAAAACCCGCGGTCCAGATGCTGGTGCCATGTATCCATTGTACTCGGTCATTTAAAGATAGTAAAGAAACATCCCGCGAATTCCCGTAACTAAAGGGCTCATAACCAAATGAAGTAAAAGGTATGCCGTCTTTTAAGATGTCTACGAAGGGGAATAAAGCGCTTTCAGATTTTCGGGGTTCATATTGTCTGGTGTAGGAAGCACGTAAGGTATGCGTTAGTGCAGGAGACAGTCGGCTGTTCCATTCTCCCGCGAGCGAATAAAAGTCAGACAGCGTGGTAAAATTGGAGTTGCTAAATGGAAGAGCGTTTACTGTTCTGCGTCCGGCGCTCGCAGCATAAGGCACCAGCGGACTTCTTGAACCATTTAGCAGTTCTGGCCTTTGGGCATGCAATTGATTATATCGGAGGCTAACTTTATGGTTAGCACCAGCATTCCAATCCAATCGCAGCAATGCCTTGGTGCTTCGATTATTAAAATTATAATTTTGATACGGGCCGGTCTCGTATTCATAGGTATTCCATAGGTAGTTACTGATTTCATCTAGTTCAGTAGCAGTTGGTCTGGAGATATAATTATTGCTACCGTAAGCCTGCCCTGGAGTGGCCGCTTTAAACGGCTGAGGTTGTAATTGCTCGGTTTCTGTTTCCAGACTTGCGAAATAAAACAGTTTATTTTCTATTATGGGTCCGCCTAATCTGAAACCGGTAAGGTAGTACTTAACGAGTCGTTTCTCAATTTGTTGATCTGCTGCCTTATAACCATAGCTGTCCTGATTTCGAAAATAGCCATACAGTGATCCCTCAACCTGGTTACTGCCTGAGCGACTGATAATATTGATCGCGCTTCCTATAAAGCCAGATTCCCAAATAGAATGATATGGCGCCGCCTCAACTGAAATCTCTGCTATGGCATCAAGCGCAATCGGCTGGGCACCATTACCCGGGAGATTATCACCCACCCCAAAGTTATTATTGAATTCGGAGCCGTCGATTGTAATGAAATTTTGTCGATAATTGCCCCCGGCAATGGCTGCTCCAAAAGCCAGTGGATTAAGCTTAACATAGTCCGATAAGCTTCTACGACTGCTTGGTAACGCTTCCAATTCTAATTTGCCAGCATGGAAAACGGGGCCAGTTGAACTTTCTTTTATCGATTTGGGTAAGGTAGCAGTGATTTTAATTTCAGGCAATTGATAGGTCTGATTTTGCATCACTATATTTAGCTTAGCAGGTTGACCAAGCTTAAAAAAAATACCAGTTTCCTGGTATTTTTCAAAGTTCTTGGTATAAGCTTCTATCCGGTAAGGACCGCCCGGTTTTAAGTCTGGTAAAAAATAAGTTCCAGATGAGTTAGTACTACAACCATAGATAGTTCCTGATGGAAGATGGATTAAGCTAATAGAGACTCCTGCCAAATCTTGTTGAAATTGTGCGCTAACATGCCCTCCCAAGGTAGTTTTTGTCGTCTGACTAAACGACAAAAATGGATTTGCTATAAACAATGAAAACAATAAAAGAAAGCAGTAGCTACGCATCTTCCTTAGACCATTTGTCCCATCAATGGATCTGTTTTAGTAACTAAACCAGTTTCTACACGGCCTGCAAACCGCTGGCTAAAACCATTATGTTCTGCTGCAGTAATTTCAAGATCGTACCAGTTGAAGCTCTTTGAAAGGTCAAATACAATACTTGACTTCCCGTTTGCCTTAACTGTTAACAGTTTCTTTCCTTTCTTATAGCTCTTATCTTGAATCGATATGTGGGCTACCTTATTGGTATTGTTAGTTACACTAAGCGTTAGATTACCACTTAGATTTGATGGTCTTATTGCATCGTTTTGATAATTACATTCTGCACTTAATCCAGGATCATTGTGAGAAGATTGAAATTCCCGATAAAAGCCATTAGGGCCATAAACTCTTAGGTGACAGTTTTTCCCTTCAAAATCATTTAGAGACCACTCGTCAGTAAGTAGGTCTCCAGCTTTCACTGTGTAATTCCAACTTCTTAATACTTCGTTTTTAAAAGGGTTCATAGCGTATACCATGAAAGGTGCTCCGGATGACTGACTTCCAAAGACAGCATCGCCAGCTTTAAAACTGATACGGAATTTGTCTTCAATTACTGCTCCGTTCACATACAGTTCATAAGGAAGCGCACATGCGGAGCGGATGCCTTTCTCTTGCTGCGGAAAATAAGGAGAGCTTAGTGAATCCTGATTAATTTGAATAACCTCATCAGCGCTTAGCTTCCTATAATTATCAGGCTCTTCTTTAAATTTAGCAGAATAGATCTTTTTAACAAACTCCTGCTTCTCCATAAACTCCGGAGTTTTGATTTCCTCCCCTTTGTATGGTCGGAATGCAGAACTCAGGTCGCCAGATACCGTTCTCCTCCAGTCCGTTATATTTTCCTCTAGGATCTTCTTACCGGTTTTCTTTTCGATGAAAGTTTCCAAAAATTGAAGCGATGATGTATGGTCGAATACCTCAGAACACACATATCCGCCTCGAGTCCAAGGCGACACAATAACCATGGGTACCCGATATCCCAATCCGATCTGCGCCTCACGATAGTTACTCTCTTTCATGGATGGATTAGTTTGCTGCGCTTTAGTGGCGAAATCCATCTTTGTATTTAAACCTTCCGACACCTTTCCTGTATGTTCTCCAAATGGATTTGGTGGCACAAATGGAGGCACATGATCAAAATAACCGTCATTTTCATCATAGGTCATTACAAAAATGGTCTTCTTCCAGACTTCTGGATTTTTAGTAAGAATCTCCATTACCTCATTTACAAACCATGATCCAAACCAAGGGGAACCTGGGTGGTCAGAGAAGTTTGCAGGGGTCATCAGCCAGGATACTAATGGCAAGGTTCCCTCATCAACATCTTTTCTAAACTGATGTAAAATATCTCCTTTTGGAAGGTTCATTTCGCGAGAAACACCTTTGTCATCATAAGTAAATGGCGCAACGTTATGAAAGTTAGGGTCGCCCACATTTGTACTGAAAGCTTTCGCATTCAAAGCTTTTGTAGTGGCAGACAAGTCCTGATGGGCAGCTGTAGTATATACTTTTTCTTCCGCAAGCGTTTTCTGCAATAGCTTTTTAACTGCTTCGACCTTTGTTAACTGCTCAGCAGTCAGGTTTTGGCTTTCCGACAAAGCAATCTGGTCCATTAGTAATTTTTTCTTTTCCTGGAGGTTAGCGATCGCACCGGGGTGAAGTCTAACCTGATATTGCTCAAAGTATTCGATTACGTTAGTACCGAAATTACCTAGCCAGGAACCAGCTTCGCCGTTAAGTCCAAAGCCCATTGTGAGCTCATTTTGGTAGATTTTCCAGGATAATCCCTGTTCCTCTAATCTTTCAGGGAAAGTTTTCCAATTTAGTGTTGGTTTATCGTAGTTGTTGATATTCCAAACGTGAGCCTTAGCTTCAGGAATATTCTTCTCCCGGTTAGTACCTGTCATCCAATAATATCGGTTTGGGTGGGTACCTGCTATTACCGAGCAAAAGTTTTGGTCACAAACCGTGAATGCATCCGCCAGGGAGTGGTAGAATGGAAAATCCTCTCGCTTACAATAGCCTATGGTTAAAGGGATATGTGCATAAGTAGTCTTGTATGGTTTTTTAACGTCCAACCACTTATCATATTTTCCTTCGTTTCTTGCATCGGTTTGATCAGTCCAGTTGTGTGGTGTTGACCCCATCCATGCAATCTTCGTTTCTTTGATATCTAAATGAAACGGGGCGTAAGTTTCACCCGCAGCATTGGTTTGCAGGAAGACTTTATTTTTGTTTGGAAGATCAATTGCCCTTGGATCATTAAATCCCCGAACCCCTTGCATTGTGCCAAATACATGATCAAACGAACGATTTTCTTGCATTAGGAAAACAACGTGTTCTGCGTCATAAAATGTACTGCCCAGCGAAGGATCGATAGCCAAGGCCTTTTGAATAACCGGCGGTAATGTTTGAATAAAAGCAGCACCTCCGGTTAGGAAGGCAGCTTTTTTAATAAAGTCTCTACGTGAATCCATGAATAATAGTTAATTAAAAAGAATATCTGGCACCAACCTGGATCTGATAAGGGGTACCTCCCGCTTGTGTCACTCCCACGTTTTCATTCACCCGATATTCATATTGTTGTTTTGCCTGATCAAATCTTGTCACTAATAATAGTGATTGATTGCCCAGATTATAGTTTACTCCTTTTGTTTTATCTAATAAGTTTGCGAAGTTGAACACATCCACACTCACAGTTAGTTTCTGACTTTCATAAGTTTTAAAGTCTTTCATTATTCTTAGATCAAACGTTCCTGAAAAAGGATTTTCTCCACCATTACGGTTGGCGATTTTACCTAAACTTTCACGGATATAATCTTTCGCCCTGTTGTCTTGATTGTTTAATATCTTTTCCATAGAAGCTTTAACAGTCGCGCTTGTTAACGCATTATTCGGATCAAACACAAATGCAAGATCATTGTCATCGCCCGGACCACCCACGAAATCGCCATTTAGATCGGCATCAACAGTAAGGGAGTAACGCGTACCTCCAATTCCTCTGAATGCTCCACTAAGCGAAAAGCCTTTCCAGGATGGTGTAGTACCGTAAACCACTACTTTATGGCGGTACTGATTGTCAGAATAGGAAACTTCGGATAAGTCTCTCGGATCAGATTTAACGGGTCTAAAGGTAGATGTATTGGCTACATTCCCATTATAAGACGAATTGTCTCTTGCATCATTCAACGTGTAACTCACATTGATATAGCCGTCTTTGAGATAGCGGAAACTAGCGTCCAATATCATGGCTTTTTGTTCTAAGTTCGCACCATTTGTGAGCATTAAAACGCGCCCAACCTCATTGGTTTTTCTTCCCAAAACGTTATTAGTAGTGCCGGAAGCTGTAATGGTAGTGGCCGGCACAAATACTCCACGGTTTTCTTCGTTAGCCAATCGGAAATACGGGTTGTCTACTAAATTTCGATCAAGGTAGACGTAATTGTTTCTGGTGTAACTGTACAATAAATTTATGCCTAATCTTAAGCGATCGCCAATAATTTTGTTATAGCTTAAGTTAGTCTTAAAAATGGATGGCATTTTTAGATTAGGGTCATTTAAATTAATGGTGGATACATAAGGCACCCCTGCAATGATTCCTGGAGCAGTTGAAGGGTCTCTTCTATATGAAGGAAAGTCAGGAACCGGAACAAGACTTGTTCCATTAGCCGGACGAGATACATCGATTGAAGCGACTTTTGTTCCGCTATTTTGGATATTATTTACTTGTGCATAGTTCACAGGATTCGCGGAAAACATACCTCCGCCAAAACGAATGATATCTGTTTTTTCTCCATTAATATCCCATGTCAATTGAACACGGGGCTGTATTTTACCTGCATCTGTAATTTTACTATCAGTTCTAAGTCCTAATGTTCGCTCTACAACCGGATTGTAATCTGCTTGGGTTAGGAAACTTGTAACATCATATCGTACCCCAAACATGGCGTTTAAGTTTGGAATGACGTCAAATTCAACCTGACCAAATAATGATGCATTTAAGATGTATTGCTGAACCGTTGGCTTACCATTAATCGGCGCTTCCCTGGCATATCTGGAAGCATTCAAATTGTTGAAGTCTGCCAAACTGTTAAAGATAAATCGACCGTTCTGCTCGCTTGAAATATAGGTATCCATATAGGTCAGCGTATTGTCGGTTCCAAAGGTGAACTTGTACTTATCTGCATTATAATAAGAGGTATTCACCAATTGGAACTGGTTCTCCAAATTGTTTTCTGGAAAAAAACGTTGTCCGCCAAGCTGAACAGTTTTGCTACCTAGAGTTCCGTTAGGTAAGGTTGAACGTACAGTTACAATTGCCCTTGGTATATTTGCTGCAGGAAGTTCACTGTTCGGTACGTAGTTTCTTGTTGCAGACTGATACTGCACTTTAAACTCATTTAAAAAGGTAGGTGCGAGTTGAGACCTGAGTGACAGCAAGGTGCTATTTTCTCTGGACTTAAAATCGCCATATACTTCAAAAAGATTAATATTCGAATTGTCACTGTTACTTACCGGATTGTTCCAGTCGCTGTAATTGTTTCTCAAAGTTAACCGGTGCTTGTCGTTAATTTGCCAGTCTAAACGTGCAAAGAAAGTATTGGCCAGTGTTTTACGTTTGAACTCTCCTACCTGAGGACCGCTACCCAATCCATATTTGGCTCTTCCGATATTTACCACACTATCCAGTGCACCTTTACTGATACCTAAGCTGATCGCATCATCGTTGTCACGGATATCAGCGATAAAGAAAGGCATACTTTCATCCTGGCGATCCAAGGCTGTAAAGAAATGAAGCTTGTCCTTGATTATTGCACCACCTAAGCTAAAACCATATTGATTGGTCGTAAACTTTTGTTCCCTTTTAACGCCACGAATATCATATGGACTTGCTAAATAGTCCGAACGGTAATAATCAAAAATAGACCCTGTTAATGTATTGGTACCCGATTTGGTAACCGCACTTACAGTACCTCCACCTTCTCTTCCCTTATAAACATCATACACGTTGGTTGCCACTTCAAATTCGCGAATGGCTTCAAGCGATAACGAATATGGACCGCTTCCTATCGCTCCTGAGGTTAAGTTATTTCTAGCACTAGCACCGTCAATCAGATAATTAGTCGAAGAGGCGCGTTGCCCACTAATGTTGGTTCCATTTGTAGTTGGTGCTAAAGCTGATAAATTATTGAAGTTTCTATTTTGGGTAGGAAGCTGCTGGATGTTCTGTGCAGTGATCGCTGTGCTGGATCCGAGCCTGTCGATACGTTTTGCCAGGCCATTACCATTCACCTGAACTTCAGTAAGCTGGTTAGCAGCCTCCGTTAGTTTGAAGTCGGCGACAATGTGATCCCCTTGATTCAATGCAAAATCTGTTTTCACTTGCTTTGGATAACCGATATAGGTTACCGTTAATGTGTATGGTCTACCCAGAGGTAGCTGGATTAAAGAGTATGAGCCATCTTTACCTGTTGCGGTAACTGTCCGAAAACCGGTTGATTCGTTGCGAAGAACAATAGAAGCACCTGGAATTCCTGAACCTTTTTCATCTGTAACTTTTCCGTTCACCGAGGCATCCGTGGATTGTCCGAGCGCGTTCGCTCCAATTAGCATGAACGCGATGAATGTATAGAGTACGCGATTTTGGGTCAGGAAAGTTACTTTTCTGACCGCTCTTTGTAATATGTGGTAATAATAATGCATATTTAATTGTTTTGATTAGTTTCTATGATTGATTGAATCAGATCAAACTACTATAGTTTGATCGGGCCGGGAGTGGGTAAACACTTTCGGCTTTTTTAAAAATTGTCTTTCTAACTCATCTGGAAGGGTTTAAGGTTAACATTTGATCAGTTAATTGGTAGTTCATCCCTGTTTCAAGCACAAGCTGCCGAAGCACAGTGTTTAAGTCTTGATGGCGAAGTGTAAGGGTATATACTTGTTCATTATGACCAGTTCCGCTAGTCACCTTAACGTTAATTTTATATTGCCTCGAAAGCTCCTGGCCTATCTGAGAAAGGGTAAGCGCGTCCATATAGATTGAACGGTTTAAGCGCCAGTTACCAATAACGGAAACGTTTGTAGTAGAAATCTGTGCCCTACCTGATTTAGCGTCAACGTTAAGCACCTGATCTTTGATTAGCTGTTCGGCTAAATTTTTACTCTTCTTGCCGTTTCTGAAGTCCACTTTTACCTTTCCGGTGGCAACGGCAATTTTGTAAGCAGACATCTCAGGGTAAGACCTGATATTGAATGACGTACCTAACACCGTAGTTGTAATTTGGCCTGTGGTAATAGAGAAAGGCTTTGAAGGATCACGTTTGACCTGAAAGAAAGCCTCTCCAAACTCCAATCTTAAAGTTCTCATTGAAACAGCATTGAAATCTGATCTAAGTTGAATCTTTGTATCTGAATTCATCCAAATCTGGGTGCCATCTGAAAGTATTATTTGTTTAACCTCCCCTTTCGAGGTCTGGTAGGGCTTCCAGGTATATTTCTCTTTTGACTTATTTTGAAGCGAACTATTAAGTAATAATCCTCCCGTTGTAAGAACAGATAGCATGCAAGCTATACTTAGCCACTTTACCAGAAAATTACTTTTTCTAAGTGATTTCTGGCGGATTACATTGCTAATGTTTTCAAATATTTTCTCTTTGGTTGACGAAAGAACTAGTTTACGATCAACAGGGTCTTTAAGTTCATCTTGGATTTGAATGTCAAACCAATCGTCAATTAATTGTTTTTCATCTTTATTGAGCCGGCCCAATTGATAGTCCCTGAAATATTCTTTTAAAGACCTCTTGTTTACTTTCATCTACCTAATAGCGAATGAAAGCAGAAAAAGTACTTTATCTCAACATTACCTTTGTGTTAAATCTATAAGCAGAATCAACAGTAGTGCTGGATAACCTGTCGAGGTTCGGTTCAATCGCTTACGCAACCTTCGCAGGGCCTCTGAAATATTGTTTTTTACCGTTTGTTCCGATAAGGTCAACTCTCTGGATATTTTACGAATGGATTTGTCTTCATACCTACTGAGAACAAAGCATTGCCTCATATTATTAGGCATGCTCACGAGTTCGCTGTCAATTACATGTTGCAGCTCTCCAGCAATTAATTGTTCATCCGGATAGGTTACCCGATGAAGATTAGCTAGTAAAACTTCGTCCCCTGCGAGCCGTATTTTGTTTTTACGAAAGAGGCTAATCACCTCATTTTTCGCAACGCTGACCAGGTAAGGAAAAATTGAGGATCCTACCACCAAAGTGTCTCTTTTGCTCCATATTTCGATAAATGCATTCTGAAGTACATCCTTCGTCTGGTCATCGTCTGCCAGAAGTTTATATACGCTATTGTACAAAGCTTCCCAGTGCCGATTAAACAGAGATTGAAAAGCAAGTTCATCGCCCGATTGCATGGCATGGAAAAGTTCTTGGTCTGTTTTGTTGCTCATGATGCTAGTCGCAACAAAATTACCGCACCTATATTAAGCTACCGTTAACCTTTTCAGAAATTATAATGAATAACTCAATATTAAGCGGCACTGGTATTGCCAGGTCAAACTATGTTCCGTTAAAAAACACATCTACCCTTATATCATGTGTTAACCAATGGCTTTAAGGTTAACAACAAGATAACATCTTCGCCACTTTATATTGATGGAAACCGACTTCCTTTGCACTACATAACAGCTTCTCTACATGGATACAAAGAAAATTGCTATAAGCCCTGACCTTCAGATTTTCATTAACAAGTTTGAGCCGAATAAATTCAAGCTCATGGCTAAAGGAATAGAAATAAGGGGAATTATTGATATGCATAGAAACATTCGTCAGGCGCAAGATCTGATTGAAAGATTGGAGCTTAATCTGGTTGTCGCTCACCACGCCGAAATGCTTACTTATGGCGGCTTCGAAGTCAACAACAGATAAATATTGTTATATTACCTTCTTGCTAATCATTTCATAAAAACACTATGGAAATAAACTATTGGATTTTAATTCCATTTATCCTTCTCGTCATTATCTTATTAGCTTGGCTTATCAAGAGAAACGTGAAAGATGAAAAGAAATTTGAGAAAGAAGCCAACCAGTCTGAGGCTAAGCCAGAAAAACACGAAGACAATAAGATTTAAGGGGATTCGCTGCCCAATGACGGCCTTTTGACTAAAGCGTCAAACAAGTTCTGTACTTTTGCAGCATGCATTCATCCTATGTCATCTATGAATTGCTCATCAGGCTGAAAGAATTAGATCCGGCTATTGGGGAATACCTGTCGTATAAAAAAATCAGAGCTGGCATCGCCGTGCAAACTACTACCGGTGTTTTGGAAATACCAGACGCTATCCTTGACCTGCAGTTTCATAATCCTGCAGCAATTGTTTATTCAGACCTTATAGAACTGCAGTCTTCTTTCCAGTAGACCGGAAATAGTAAATAAGAACAGCTGCCCTAAGGGCAGCTGCAACTCAACTAAAAACTAACCTTTCTATTTTGCTAACGCCATTGCAGTTTGTCCTGCCTTCATGATGGCTTCAGAAGCATAAGATTCTGATCTTAAACTTGCAAAGTTACGCAGCTTCACATTTTTCATGTTGATAGCAACCATAGTGCTTTTGTCTGCAGTACCGTTTAGTTTAAGTACTGCTTTATCGTTAACAACAGTATATAAACTGCCTACTGTAGTTTTGATGTTTGCAGTAGCGCTTTGATTTAGAAACAACTGGAGGTTCGACACATCAAAGTTGTTGCTGGTAATCACCACTGATTGTCCGTACGCTTCTACCCTTTGCAAGTCTTTTACGGTAATGTTAAGGGTTACCTGGCTAGACTCCATGGAATTGATAAACAATGTTTGTCCTTTGCTCAATACTGAAGTTTTAGTCGAGTCATAGTTGCTGGTGCCGACTACGCTTTGGTTATCACCTTGTGTCAATACGATCTTTACGTTTCCGCTCACCCAGATTTTGTTAAAGCCTTCTGCTGAATAAGTTGTCGTCTTTGCTGCAACAGGTTCGGTTGCGAAAGTTGTCATTGCTGATGAAGTGATTACTACTGCTGTTAATGCTGCTGCGAATAATGTTTTGGTAAGATTTTTCATGTATTTAGATTTTAAGATTTTGTTTCGTTTTCTGTTATTAAGACGCAGTCATCACAGAAACGTTGCAAGCAAAAACCTGGTAATATACCAGCATGAGTAACCCTTAGACGAACGCCCGTAATTTCTCGACGAACGGGAGCCACCGCTGTTATTATAAAAAAAGCAAATTCTAAGCAGTTTGATTTTAATAGTTTCCTTCTCCTGAAATGATAGTTGCGGCTAGCTTGGGATCAAGCCCATAGATGTCCTTTCTAAAATTCAGCTTATTTTCACGGTCTATAAAAGCGGTCAGGTAGACGATGAACACAGGGACTTTTTGGTCTAGAGAAGTATATTTTTCCCTTCCAGACTGCATTGCTCTTTCAATGCTTTCATCGTTCCATTGTGGCTTGTCCTTTAACAGGAAGGCCGCTAACTTCTCAGGTTGCTCAACACGTATACAGCCATGACTAAAAGCTCTGTCAGACTCATTAAATAGCGACTTCCGGGGTGTATCATGCAGGTAGATACTGTAGCTATTAGGAAATAGAAACTTCACTTGTCCCAGAGCATTTGAAATACCGGGCTTCTGCCTTACTATTGGCAGTCCGTTTCGCCGACCTGTAATCTCCATGTTATGTTTACCCAGGTATTTGGAATCTCTCTTTATACCAGGAAGGATTTCTTGTTTTACAATAGACTCCGGAACGTTCCAATACGGACTGAAAACTACCTGATTAATTTCACCATAGAACAAAGTGGTTGGATTTGCGACTTTGCCTACAACCGCATTAGAACTCCACAAGAGGCTATCGTTGTTGTAAACGTGCATTTGAAATTCTGGAATATTTACAGCTACATAGTCACCCGTTGCGGTAACTGGAAGCCACCTGTTTCTTTCCATGTTCACCAGGATCTGTTGAATTCTCGTTTTAAGCGGTGTATTTAACTCAAATAGTGTTGCTTTGTCAATTTTGCCATTGGGATTTAGGCCGTGTCTTTTCTGAAAGCGTACCAGTGCTAAATTGAGTTCATTGTCAGGTAAACTATCTAAAAGCTTTGCCGAATAATCTTCTAATAGAAATAACCTTTTCTTTACCTGGCTAATTGTGAAGGCGGTATTAGACGACTTCGCGTTCGTATTTGAAAGGATCTTTACCCAAACGTTCCGACTATCAAGGTCTCTATACTTTCCCAAACTTGCCTTAAGCAATTCATACTGTCTGTATACAGGTTCCCTGTTTGCAGTAGAAGCAGAACCTGAAGATTGAATCAGGCTATCCAAATACAGTTCATAGGCTACTTTCTTTCTCGGTAGAAGCCAGTTGTTGTCGGTACTTACGAAGGTATCCATACCTTCCCAGACCAAACTAGAGAACACAAAATATTCAGCTGTTAACAGGAGTTCGAGCTTGATATTTAGCGCAACACTAATATTCTTTTCCAGCACCAGTGAATCCAGTAAATCTGTATAAGTAAGCTTTTTATATACACCATCCGCCTTTAAATTCAGTAGCCTGTTCCTCAAAGCGCCGGCTTGTTCAATTAACTTTCCATCTTGAAACCAGGCAAAGTTGTAATCTCTTTTTCGGTAGAATGTTCGTAGTTCATCTTCGTAGCGCTTCAGTTTAGGAAATGAGCGCATAAATACACTGACCTGTGTACTGTCGAACTTTGCTTTGACCTGTAATGGCGGGCTTTTAAGAGTGGTACGATATAGCGTTTGCGCAGTGGCATTAAAAACAAAAGAATTTAGGATAAAGAGTAAACAACCCGTTTTGAAGAGACAGCTTTTCATGATGAATTAGAGAAGGGGATAACGCTTAACCCTTAATGGTTTTCTGGCTACAAGCAGTGTGTCAACTGATCGCTGATGTTTGGATAGCTTAAACAACTCATTTTTAAGCACCGTTTCTGCTAGCATTATTGAATTAATCTCCAAAACAATGGCAGCATCCTCTTCTATAAATTCTATTTTTATCTCCACATCGTTTCCTTGTAGCAGCTGTGAAAGTTGAGACTTTCGGGATTCCAATAGCGTCTTAAGATGTGTCCGGCGATTCTTGATGCAGTTCATGCTCGAGGTGATCATCTCTAGTTTCAAAAGATGCTCTCTTTCAACACCAGTGGAAAGAATCTGATTAAATAGCTTTTTGAAGAAACGCATCTCATCTTGCAGATACAAGAGGTCTGATAGCCATTCCTTATTTTCAAGATAAAGTTCTTGAAGCTCAGCTGACAGTGTTGAATCGATTACTTTTTTCATAACCTTTTTGTTTATACCCAAAGGTTATTAAAAGATGATCTGAATTATATGACGGTCATCAGGGTTTCAATTGATGATAGTCATTATCCACCACTGGTAAAAACAAGAACGTAATAAATAAACAGATTACACGACGCTATGCCAATACATAAATTATCGATATGTTTGTACATACCGAATTATAAACTGCTCATCTTTCTGATTATGTACAAACATAGGTTTCTCCCAATTGCATTGATTCTATTTGCATTTGCATCTTGTAAAACACTTAAACAAGACGATGTACTTCGATTTGTAAATCCCAATATCGGCACAGCGCACAGCAGGTGGTTCTTTTATACGCCAGCTGCACTGCCTCACGGTATGGCCAAACTTGCCCCATCAACGAACGCGCACTATGGTAACCCTTCAGGTTGGGAAGCAGTAGGGTATGATACAAGACACAATTCTATTGAAGGATTTGTACATTTTCATGAATGGCAAATCGGTGGTGTTTCCGTAATGCCAACAACAGGTCCGTTAAAAGTCAGGCCTGGGGAACTGGAAAAGCCAGGAATCGGCTATAGGTCGTCGTTTGACAGAAAGAATGAGATCGCTCAACCGGGTTATTATAAAGTTCTTTTGGATGACTACAATATTACGGCAGAGCTTACCGCTACGGAAAGAGTTGGAATCCATCGTTACACTTTCCCGCAAAATCAACAATCTAGAATCATCCTGGACATCGGTAATAAGCAAGGTGAAAGTTCGGACGTGACCGACGCTTCAATAGAGATGGTCGACCCAACACATTTTAAAGGATTTGTAGTCACCTACCCTAAATACATCCAACAATACGATGCTAAAGGGAAAATAGCCATGTACTTCTATGGAGAGCTTAGCAAAACGCCGAAAAGTGTGGGCGCTTTTGATGCAAAGCAGGCGTACGAGAATACCAGAGCCATAAAGGGTAAAGGCGCTGGTTTGTTTCTGGAGTATGCGACTGCTGCGAATGAGACGGTTGAAATGAAGATAGGGCTGTCTTACACCTCAACTGACAATGCAAAGATCAACCTTCAGACAGAAGCCTCGAATTTAACTTTCGAGCAAGCAAAAGACAAAGCGCAGCAGATCTGGCGAAAAGAGCTCAGTAAGATCACTGTTACGGATACCAATAAACAGAATAAGACTAAATTCTATACTGGTCTTTATCACGCCCTACTAGGCAGAGGCATTGCAAGTGATGTGAATGGCTACTTTCCAAAGTTTGGGAAGGACTCAGTTGGAAGATTACCCCTGAATGCAAACGGCAAACCAAACTATAACTTCTATAATACAGATGCAATTTGGGGAGCATTTTGGAACCTGACACAGCTCTGGGCCCTATCCTACCCAGACCGGTATAAGGACTATGTACAAACGCAGCTAGAGGTATACAAAAATAGGGGTTGGTTCGGTGATGGCATCTCAAATGGACAGTTTACATCTGGAGTTGGAACAAACTTCGTTGGACTGGCAATTGTTGGAGCGTATAATTCCGGGATACGGGATTATGATGTTGAGCTTGCTTACAAGGCGATCAAAGCCAATGAAGTTGATGGAGCCAACAGGCCTGTTGGCTCAGGAAAGCTTGATGTTGAAGCCTTCATGAAATATGGGTATGTTCCTTTTCTTAATGAAAACACAACAAATCCAAGTGGATCTCAATTTTCTGCCTCACATACTATGGAATACAGCTATAGCGCCTTTGCCGCCGGACAGATGGCAAAGGCATTGGGTAAAATAGATGACTATAACCTATTCAAAGAAAAATCTAATGGCTGGCAGCTACTGTTCAATCCGAAGAATAAGCTCATACAGCCTAAAATCGCAAATGGTTCATTCATCGATAAGTTTGACCCGCTTCAGCCTTGGCGTGGTTTCCAGGAAGGAAACGCGGTTCAATATACTTTCTATGTGCCTCACAATCCTGCTGGCTTGATCAGTAAAATAGGCAAAGATGAATTCAACAACAGACTGGACGACATTTTTAGTACTGCACAAAAGAACGGCTTTGGCGGTGGTAAAGAGATTGACGCGTTTGCAGGCATAAAATCAAACTATAACCATGGGAATCAACCAAACCTGCATGTGAGCTGGTTATTCAACTTCTCCGGAAAACCTTGGCTTACTCAAAAATGGGTACGTGCGATTTGTGATGAATTTTATGGAACTGACCCTATTCATGGCTATGGCTATGGACAGGATGAAGATCAAGGTCAACTCGGGTCCTGGTACGTAATGGCTGCTATGGGCCTGTTTGACGTCAAAGGTTTGACTGACCTAAGGCCGATAATCGAATTAGGTAGCCCTGTATTTAAAGATATTGCCATTACACTTGGTAACGGGAAGAAGCTAAATATTTCTGCTATCGGTAATTCAGCAGAGAATATTTATATCCAGTCTGCCAGCTTTAACGGGAAGCAATTGGATAACTGCTGGTTATTTAGGGATGAACTGATGCAAGGTGGTAACTTGGAATTCAAAATGGGCGCACAGCCAAATGTGAATTGGGGAGTAAATGTACCTCCCCCTTCCACACAATAGCTTTATTTGTCTAGCCAGAACTTCTCTATCTCTTCCAAAGATTTACCCTTGGTCTCTGGGAGTAATTTGTACACTGTTATAAACGCAATCATACAGAAAAACCCGAAGACCCAGAAAGTGACGGCAGACCCAGCTTCACGGAGTAAAACCGGTGTTAGCTGACCCATTATGGTATCGGCTACCCACATCACCATGATGCTTACACCCATTGCTTTGCCTCTGATTTTAGTAGGAAAGATCTCAGAAGCCACTACGAATTTCAAGGGTCCAATAGAGAATGCAAAACAGGCTAGAAATAGTGTCATGCTTATGATTAGAAATATGCTGGTAGTCATCCCTAAATAAAAAAATACTCCTGTGATTACCAGACTGATAGTTGCGCCCAGCGTTCCGACAATGTAAAGCGGTCTTCTACCCCAGTCGTCAACTTTCCAGATGGCAATGAAAGTGAATACAAGATTGGCAACGCCGAATATGATTTGACCAAGGAAGGAGTTACTCAGCGCGATACCTGCATCATTCAATATAGATGGTCCGTAGTAAATGATAGCGTTTATCCCGCTCAACTGAGAAAATAACGGTAGTAAAATCCCTAAAAGTAAGGCTTTACGTAACCGTGGACTAAAAAGCTCTTTGTAGCTTCCGGAGTCATTGTCTTCCAGGCCACTTCCAGCTTGATTAACCGGAACTTCTTCATTATTGTTTATCTTCTTCAAAATGAGAAGTCCTTCTGAAACCTGGCCTTTTCTCATTAACCACCTTGGACTTTCGGGAACGAAGAACAACCCAATAAGAAACAATATTGCAAGAATGGTTCCGATGCTAAACATTCCACGCCACACTTCTGAAACGTATACGAGGTCAAATAAGGAAGTAGTAACGGAACCAATTGACGACTCAGAATGGCTTAATAATAATGAATTAGTGATGTAGGCCAGCAAAATACCGACAGTTATAGCAAGCTGGTAACAAGTCACTAACCTACCTCTGATACTAGCAGGGGCAATTTCAGATAGATATAAAGGGACAACTATGGAAGCGATACCGACGCCAACACCACCAATTAAACGAAAAGTGATTAACCAGGTTAATGAATGGACCAATGCGCAACCAACCGCAGAGATCAGGAATAAGAAGGCTGAAAAGAATAAGAGTTTCTTACGCCCCAACCTGTCGCTTAAGTCGCCGGAGAAAGCAACTCCAACGATGCAACCTACTAATGCGGAAGAGACAAACCATCCTTCCTGAAGCGCAGTCAGGTCGAACTGTTTTCTGACAAAGGGCAATACGCCGGAAATGACGGCCATGTCAAAGCCGAAAAGCAGGCCGCCGAGGGATGCAACTACGGTGATTAACCCGAGGTAAAATCGATAAGATGTGTTCATACTTATATAATTATAATTTGGTTTCTTCTTTAATAAAGGCTTTAATCACTTTGGCGGACGTTTGACCTCGATTTATCAATTTGTAATGTTTAGTAGCCGCAGGGATCACGAAGGTTTCCGCATAGGCGAATGTTCCGGCAGATTGTCCGTTAAGTTCCAGTTCCACGTATTCACCTTCAACAAGCATCATCACATGGCAGGAATCTTCAGTGTTTACATCAACACTGGTAACAAAATCGAGTCTGTGCACATCATAGAAATGTTCTCTGTGTGTCGGTAAATGAATGAGTGCCCAGTCTTCGCCTTTCTCTAACACTACAGGATGCGCAATGTGCTCCGACGGAACGACCTCCCCTTTCCTTTCAAAACGAAGATTGTTGAACGCATGATTGATATTAATAGGCCTTGGGTTGCCGTTAAGATCGAGTGACAACCAGTCATACATTTTAAAAGTAAATATATAGGGCGTAGCACTGATCTCCAGTACCATATTGTTTACGCCGGAACTGTGAACGGTACCATTAGGAATAAGAAACAGATCATGTTTATGAGCTGGAAATGCCTGTATAAAGCGCTCCACTTCTATTTCTTCATTATTAGCTGCACTATTTTCCAGCACTTTACGGAACTCGACTGGCTCTATATCTTCCTGAAAACCCAGATAGACCTTTGCTCCTGGTTTGCAGTCCAAAATGTAATAAGTTTCATCCTGAGTGATGTGCTCTCCGAAATTATCTTTGATATATTCCTTTGATGGATGGCATTGAATGGACAAGTTACCTCCGTCAAAGGTATCAAGGAAATCAAATCTTATTGGAAAATAGGGCCCAAAAAGCTCCGCATGCTTACCAATTACAGCGGCATATTGATAGCGCATCAGGAAATCAAAAGATACTTCCAATAGATTGTCATCGCTTTCAAAAATGAGCCCGTTCTCCGGTGTGATCAGCTCGAAAGACCAGGCGTAGTTGACCTCGGCGTTGTTCAAACCGCCTACATTTTCCTTCATCCACTGTCCGCCCCAGGATCCTTTCTCGAACCATGGACGCACACGAAACACAGTTTTTGACATTGCTGCAAAGCCTTCCAACAAACTTTCCTTCAAACACCAGGTTACATTGTCATTCCACTGGCCATCTGCGATTATCGCAATCTTTGTTAACATTCCGTTGCGGTGTTGATCTGCAACAACCCAGTCTACAAAGTAGAAACGCTTATACATAGCAGGACCGGCCTCCGTCTGCGATTTTCCAATATTCATTACAGAACCCGCACGCATTCGGTATTGAATTTCATTTTTAGGGATATCAAAATAGACTACCGGAGCATCCCATCCGCAAATTGCGGCACCTAAGCCTATGAAAATATTGATCTGGCAGGCTGGATCTGTTTGTACCTTTGCAAGCTCGCTATTGAAGAAATTTTCCAATTGTAAGTCCGTCTTTGTACCCCAAACACTTTCGGTTGCACCTAAATATGGTTTAACAAGCAGATCCAGCTCGGTTTCTGTTTTCAGATAATCGGCGGATAGCTGCCAGTTTACGCTATATCCAAGCGCTTTCAATTTTGAATCAATCTGCTGTTGTACGGTATCAAAAAATACCCCTACATAACCATCAATAATTACTGTCTCTTGTTCAATGATCCAGGCGACAAGGCTATTGTAACCATTAAAAACCTTTCCATCGCCTAAGGCATGACTAGGAATATGGTCGTAGCGGTGATGTTTTTTAGCTTCAAGGCTGCGCTGTGCAGGCAAAAGGGGCTGGGAACTTTCTCTCCAGGGAGTATCTATATTTGGGTTCGTCATGTAAAATATGGTATATTCAAATATAAGTATATGTATCAACATACCAAACGATATACGATGATATTGTACACACATAACTAATTATACTGAAGCTTAATTTTATTTATATTGCGGCCTCCTAACAGCCACATAAGCTATGAAAATCACACTTAATCATAAAAGCTCAGTCCCCCTTCACATTCAGGCGGAAGAGCTTTTGCGTAAAATGATCAAGGATCCACAATATCAAAACGGTAAATTGCTGCCAAATGAAGTGGAGCTAGCGTTACAGCTGGGTATCTCGAGAACTACATTGCGACAAGCGCTCAATAAACTGGTTTATGATGGCTTATTGATTCGGAAAAAAGGCGTAGGCACTAAGATCGCTGACGCTACGATTAGCTCAAAATCGGTGAACTGGCTGAGCTTTTCTCAGGAAATGAAAGCGCGGGGGATCCCCATCAAGAACTTTGAATTGCATGTAAGTTGGGTGTATCCGGAAGAGAAAATTGCTCAGTTCTTTAACATAAAATCTAATGAAAAGATACTAAAGTTGGAAAGACTAAGAGGGCGCGTAGAAGGTCCGTTTGTTTATTTTGTATCTTATTTCCATCCTCAAACTGGCCTCACCGGAGAAGAAGATTTTAAACGACCACTTTATGATATTTTAGAAAAGGATTATAATGTGATCACAGAGCTTTCTAAAGAGGAAATAAGTGCTAAATCTGCTGATAAATTTATTGCAGGGAAACTCGAAACAGAAGTTGGCAGTCCGATTCTATTCCGCAAACGCTATGTATTCGATCAGACAAGTAAGCCAATAGAATACAATTTAGGGTATTACAAAGCAGATAGTTTCATCTACACTGTAGAGAGTCGGAGAGCTTAGCTAAAATACTCCCCAGGCTTCATTCGGCTTTGACCCCATGATGAGCTTCAACGATCCACCTTTCAGCAGTTCTGAAGCTGGAAACTTAAATGAGTTCAAAGGCTTGCCGTTTAAAGTAGCACTTTGAATGTATTTGTTAGCTCTTGATACATTCTTTGCTTCAATAGTAAAAGATCTTCCCCTTCCATACTGGTTCCCAAGGTCGATAGTCACTTTTGAGAAAATAGGACTTCCAAGCTCATACACAGGTTCCGTACTACAACCACCGTCTGTTTGGAACAAACCTAAAGAAGCCATCACAAACCAGGCACTCATTTGTCCCTGATCCTCATCACCCAGATAGGCGTTTGCCAAATCATAACCGTAATACCGGTCGATTATGGCGCGACTCCATTTCTGCGTTAGCCATGGCTTTTTAACCCAATTAAACAAGAAAGCAAAGTGCATCGACTGCTGATTCCCTTGTATTACCGGGTAATCCCAATACTGGTCGCCTGGTGCATTGAAACGCAACCTGTTGCTTTCGCCAAATCCCCAGGATAATCTTTCCACGAACCTATCTGTCCCAATGTGCTTTGCTAACCCGGAAACATCCTGTGGCACAAAATAGGTAAGCTGCCAGGCATTTCCCTCAACGTAATGCTCGTTTGCGCCTGATTTGAACGGATCAAAATCAGGGAACCAGCTGCCATCAGATTTCTTAAGCTTAGCGTATCCGGATTCCTGGTCTATAGCATTCTTCCAATACGCTGATCTCAATGTAAACTCGGAAGCTTGCTGTGTTTTTCCAAGTGACTTTGCAAATTGAGCAACCGTCCAATCATCATATGCATACTCCAGTGTATTGGAGAAACGTCCTTTGTCATACGGAACATACTTGTATTTTAAATATGCTTCCAGATCCCTGTTGCCGGCAAAACCAAGTCCGACCTTTTGCGCAGGTGTGGTTTGCATCTTATAAACAGCGCTAAATGCTTTATCCGCATCGAAATCACGGATCCCCATTTGATAAGCACCTACAATTAAAGGGATCTCATGCTCAGCAACCATTACCGGTACGTAGTTCATACCCGCCGGTCCTTTCGCCAGCCAGCCATTTGCATCATACATCGCAAGCTGAGATTTGACCCATTTGGACGACCATTCGGGTGTGATCAGGTTCCAAAACTGATTTAGATTCCAGAAGGTATTCCAGAAAGCGTCACAACCCAGCGCCAGGGCTTCCGGGTCTTTCAATTGCTGGATCTTCTGTGTCGCATCTACCCACTTGCCGTCAACGTCACTCCAGGTATTGCGACTAGCTAAACCTCGGTACATATTGCTATAGAACCTGATCTTTTCGCGACGATCGTTAGCGCTGATCTGGACGCGGCCAATCAACTTGTTCCAGGAATCTCGCTGGGCGTCCCTTACTTTGTCGAAGCTCCAACCGAAAGGCCTGGTTACTTCTTTATCCAGGTTTTGCGCAGCACCAGCTACACTGACCAGTGAAATTCCCGTACGCATTTGAACGACTTGATTTTTTCGGGTATCAAACTCTACAAATGCACCAGCGTCCTTCACAGCACCAGTTTCTATCAAATCTTTATCCCCTACATCCTCGTTGATCCAAGAGCCAAACTTTTTAATTGGCTGGTCAAACTCGATCACAAAATGTACGGTATAATCCTGATTGACATCGCCTGACCATGCATTAGGAGTAAATTGTCTACTGAAGCCTTCAATCCTGTAATCGCTTACTTTTTTGAGGCTGACATTTTTTAGCGAATAATTATACTCGGCAGGAATCTGCAGATCAATCATTATTCTTGAGTCCACTGCTTTTGGGTAAGTATACCGTTGGAAACCGCATCGTGTAGTGGCCGTAAGTTCTGCTTTAATGTTATATTTCTTAAGCATAACTTTATAATATCCTAAAGGTGGTTCCTCTGTAGTTTTATCTATCTCAGAGCGGTAGCCGTCATCAGCAATCCGCTCGTCGCCCCCTTTAATCTTTAACGGCCCGTTTGCTGGAAGCGTCCCTAACCCTGCCATAGTCCACTCATGGATGTGACTGAATACCCCAACGCTTTCAAAAGTAGGATCATAACCACTTTGCCAACCAGAGTTCTGGTTATCGGGACTTAGTTTCACCATACTGAATGGCATCCATGGTCCAGGTGCGATCATCCACCTGGAATGCGCTGTACCCATTTTAGTATCTACATAATCAGCTGGTGTATTCTCTTTAAATGGCGATCGTGTAACGATACCACGTTCCAGGAGTATGCCGCCGCTAAAGATCTCATATTTGCTGTTTAACTTTGTGCGAACAGCCGGCATTGGTACTTCAAACTGATACCTGGCACTGTCTAACCGTTCTTTAAAAATCTGCTTTCCATCAAGCTTCACAGTAATTACAGGTTTACCAGATAAATGTTGAACATCTGTAAGCAACGGCTGATAACGCTTCCCATCTAACTGAATTTCGTAGCTGGCCGCAGCTACGTTGCGTAGGAAAGCAGTGGTATTAGTGGTCAGTTCTACTATCTTCGGACCGATCAGTTTAAGTTGATCGAAGACCATCCATGAGCCGTCGAGTGTAGTTAACGAGACCTCGTTTCCGCCTTCCCTTAACTGATTGGCTTTTAGCGGAATTTCCCAAACAAACTCTTGAGCACCTTTAAGATCACCAGTAACGGAATTGTCAAGGCTGTGCTTCGGCAGTTGTTTTACGTAGCTCTTACCGTTAATGCTTACCTTAAATAAAGGTGGTGTGACCGACTGGTAACCAAGGAGATCGATTACCAATTTATAATTCCCTTCAACCGGTTTGTTCTTTAAACCGAATAAGACGTTCGCATGATGAGTTCTTAATCCCGAGGTCGGTCCCGTTCCTCCCCAGCCATCATCAGGTCCGGGCAATACATAAGCAAAGTCGGTTTTTGCTTTAGAATAGCCGATTAAGAAGAAACGATCTTCCCAGCCAAAGTCCTGATCCAGAAACTTTGCATAGCCAGCGGGGGCCAGGGCCATCTCTTCACTTTTATTGTCTGACTTACCAATTTCCCAGATCACCTGTGACTGTACCCTCGACACTCCCGTACTAAAGATGATGAGGATCGCCAACCCGATTGACTTAAGTAACTTACCTGACATATTTCAATGAATTATTTGTTTTTTAACGCTGCAGCATTAAGCTGAGTAATTGCAGTCCAAAGTACACCCGCCTCGCCCTTGAAGCTCGAAGAACCCTGAGGTCGGTTATCTGGAGTATACCATTCGTAAAACCCTTTGTTCTTAATCACCCGATCTAACATAGGGGAAAGCGCCGCTCTTGCTTCAGTGAGGTAACCATGTCTAATGAGTTCAGAAATCATCCGACCACCAAACCAAGTCCAGTCACCGCCGTTCTGATAAGAATAAGGTCCCATGCCGCCGTTTTTAAAGGTTCCTGCGGGATACACTGGATACAATGTCAACCCAATTGTAGCCGCTTTAGCCTTTGAAACATTGTCTTCCATTTTTAAATAAGCTTCCTTTACCTGTTTCTTGGTAAGGATACCGGCTTCTATTGCAATAGTTGTTCCCCCGTGATAGTAAATCTCTTCTTCATCAAATGTATTTGGGAATGGCGAACCACTCAAGTAAATATGCGGTCTGAACTTTTGCCTTTTCTGATCCCAGAGGTACTTTCTTATGTTTGCCTTAAGATCGGCACCTGTTTTAGTCCAGTATTTCCGGTCTTGACTGGACAGTTCTGCGAATTCAAGGAAGTTATTAATGGCAATGACAAACATGGCATTATCGTAGATGTCAATCGCCTTGTGGGTATCCGCATTAAGTTCAACTCCCCAATCATGCTCGGGTTGGACGTCTCCCCAATCGGAGGTAGTCGCTCCCCAGATCAATCCATATTTGCTTTCAAAACGGTCTTTTAACAAGAACTTCATTGCTCCTTCTAACTGTTTTTGCACTGAATTACCTCCTACTGTGTCTTTCAAAATTGCTTTGTCTCCAGTAATCTTTATGTATTTGGACACCGCCTGAAGGAGTGATGACTCCTGGTCTTTCTCCACAGTATTTTTATGTCCAATGTATTCGGGAGCCAAGGGTGATTTGTAGTAATTGTAGCCTACGCTGGTATTGGTAGACGGGATGTAACCATCAAGGATGCTGCCGTCCGACTGTTGAAATTTAAGGAAGGTGAGTAGGTATTTCTTGACGGTAGCCTTGTCATTAACCATCGAGGAAACATTGATGAAAGTATTGAAATCCCTGATCCAAACTTCGCCATACCCATCACCGGCAGTGAAACCTTTTTTAATGAGGTCCTCTGCCATTTGCTTTACTACATTGGCTTTAGTTAGTAATGAATCTTCTCTGGATTGGAAAGCGTTAACGTTGCTTGCGTATGTTGTAAAAAACATCAGAAGAAGTAGATGGCTAAGGGAGACCTTCATTTTATATTTGGCTAGTCTGACAGACAATTTGTTAACAAGCGTGAAGCATGTACATTCATAGTTACACAAAATTTGTTTAAATCCTGGGCTTGTAACTGTAAATCGTTAATCCTCCTGGATTTGTTTCGGTTCGCACCTACCAGTTATGTGTACAGGTAACCGTTTTAAGTGTACACATAAGTATTAAGTGTACAGATAATCATTTTATGTGTATAGATAATCAGTTTAAGTGTACACATAACTCATTTTAACTGTAAAAGATAGAAATCGATGAATAACATAATGTAGGTTCGTTTCAGCGATAAGATAACGCCGCTCCAAATCATGATAAATTTTACTCCATACAATACCATTCCTTCGCTTAACACAGATCTACGTTGCAGTTCATTACTAGTTTATCAGGCTATGTCTTGGCTCCGTGTAAGCTTTGTCCTACCTATGTGTAAGCTAGCGCGTGGACCATAGCAATTACATTAAAATCACACAACAACCAAGTACTTAAAGAACTTCGGTACAAAGCTCATATTAACTAGAATATTCAATTTTAAACACAGATTTGCGATGGCAAAGATCAAACAAGGCATATTCGGGCCTTTAACAGGAAAGTTGGGCGCACTAATAGGCTCCAGCTGGATGGGAATTCCTTATCTAAAAAAGGCACAGAAATATGTTAAAAACCCAATACGAAGTGTCGCTCAAAAGGCAAATAATCAAAAATTTGCTTATGTAAACGAATGGCTCGTTCCTTTTCATCCATACATTGCCACTGGATTTCAAGCGCTTGCAGTCAGAAAGACTACTATGGCAGCGGCACTCTCAAGTGTCTATAACACTGTCTTTACAGGAACGATGCCCGACCTGGACATTGATTATTCGGAAATGCAGATCAGCTCCGGCTCCTTAGCGGGACTGACCAACGTAGTCCTATCATACATTGATAGTCAAACAATAATATCTTATGGGACGACAATTCGGGCCCATTAACACATTTCAATGATCAGGTGATGCTCGCAGTTTATAGCGAGCAACTTAAGTCGACGGATGGTTTTATCGGAAACGTCAATCGCTCAAAAAAGGAACACCGGTTCTCTATGAGTGAGCAAATGATAGGTAAACCATTGCATGCGTACATTGCTGTAGTGTCTTTTAACCGGAAGAAAGCTTCCGGTACGACTTACCTTGGCCTGATACCACCATATCAGATTGAAGGACCGACTTAGGACCTGGCTTCCGGTTTTAGCGATTACCGATCTCTATTACTTGAAAATCTTGGATTTTGCCCTCAGAAATAGAGAATTTGACAAGTGTTTTAACGCGATGCCAGCCTGAGTTTCCGGCTGCACCAGGATTAATGTGCAGGCAATCTATTTTTTTATCGAACATTACTTTTAAAATGTGAGAGTGCCCGGTAATAAACAGCTTAGGAGGATTGGAAAGGATTTCCTTTTTGACTTCTAAGCTGTATCTTCCAGGATAGCCGCCGATATGGGTTATCCAAACATCGAGCCCCTCGATGGTAAAACGAAGATGCTCAGGAAACTCTTGTCTGATGACCTGGTCGTCGATATTTCCGTATACCCCACGCAAGGGCTTGAAAGCCTTTAGTGGCTCGGCAACACCGGGTCCGAAATCACCGGCATGCCAGACTTCATCACAGTCAGCGAAGTGCTTGAATACGGCGTCATCGAGGTAGCTGTGAGTATCGGAAATTAGGCCTATTTTAACCATTAGTTTTTTGTTGGTGTAGGGTTTAGGGTTAGGGTGTTGTTATTGGTGTTGGTGGTGTGGTGTGTTTTTGGTGTTGGTGGTGTGGTGTGTTTTTGTTGTTAAACGTGCGTCATCCCGGTGAAGACCGGGACCGCGGACTGGGTGGCATCGCCATGCCGAGGTCCTGATACCGGCCTGCGCCGGCATGACGAATTCAGGAAGACCGGTTAAGCCGAACAGCGACAACAGCCTAACAACATGCCAACCTACTCAAAACGCCAAAAAGAACTCCCGTAACAAATATCTGTACGCCTGCGTGTGCACTCCTTCCGATTCGTAAATATATAACGTTTCTTCTTTCAAATCTTCTACCTGTTTACCTAAACAAATTACTTTTCTAATCAAAGGCTTGTTTACATCCGAATGAATATAAACTACCCGATTCAGATGAAGTCCATGGGCAACGGCTAAACCTATTACTACATCTGCTTGCTTCACTGGCAATATCAACCAGAGCAAGCCGTTGACAGAAAGCAGTTTCGAAGATTTAGAAACCAACACTTCAAAAAAACTATCCGCAGCATGACGTGCAAGGCTTTTCCTTGACTCTAAACTCTTTAAATCATTGGTAAAGAACGGGGGATTTGAGACGATTAAATCATATGAAACAGAAGACTGATAAGATGCAATATCACCAGAAACTACAGCTACGCGATCAGCAAAAGTAGAGTTTAAAAAGTTTACTCCGGCTGCCTTTGCAGCGGAGTTGTCTATCTCAACCGCATCTATAATCGCAGTCTTAAACCGCTGTGCAAGCATCATCGCAATGACCCCAGTCCCGGTTCCTATATCCAAGGCCCTAAATAGCGAAGCAGAAGAAGGAAACTCACTTATAGCGCCTAGAATAACGCCGTCCGTATTGATCCTCATAGCGCAACCTTGCTGGTCAACCTGAAATTCTTTAAACTTAAAAAGGTTGCCCATACTTTTAGTAGTTGCCCAAAGTTAAAAAAGCAGGAGATATTAGCATCGATCCTCCCCCTTTTAAATTTTTAAAGCTAAATTTGCATCTTCAAAAAATAAACATGATTTATTTCTTCTCAAGCCCAACAAAGACGGTTTTCGCATTACAGACAGCAGAAAACATTTCCCCAACAGACATCACAAAACTAGAATGGCTCTTTGGCGGCGCAAAACTTCAACAAGAAACAACCTTAAATAGCGTTTACGTAGGTCCACGTGCAGCCATGATCACTCCATGGAGTACCAATGCAGTCGAGATCACTCAAAACATGGACATTAAAGGCATCATCAGAATTGAAGAGTTTACAGTAGCGGAGGAAGGTCATTCCGACTTCGATCCTATGTTGTCTCAGAAGTATGAAGAACTGAATCAAGATATATATACGATTAACATAAAGCCCGAACCTATATTACCCATCACAGATATCGCGGCCTACAATAAACAAGAAGGTCTTTCCTTAAGTGCAGAAGAAGTTGAATACCTGGAAACACTTGCTAAAAGGTTAGAAAGACCGCTGACAGATTCAGAAGTCTTTGGCTTCTCGCAAGTTAATTCTGAACATTGTCGCCATAAGATCTTTAACGGGAAGTTCGTTATAGATGGCGTGGAGCAACCTAGCTCACTTTTCAAGTTAATCAGGAAAACATCTGAGACGCATCCTAATGACATCGTCTCGGCCTATAAAGACAATGTGGCTTTCGTTAAAGGGCCAACTGTTCAACAATTCGCACCAAAACGTGCAGATATTCCTGACTATTATACCGTCAGCGACTTCGAATCTGTTATTTCAATTAAAGCAGAAACTCATAATTTCCCTACCACTGTAGAACCTTTCAATGGCGCTGCAACAGGTGCGGGTGGTGAGATCAGAGATAGATTGGCAGGTGGACAGGGTTCTTTGCCCCTTGCAGGAACGGCTGTTTACATGACGGCATTGTCTCGTCTGGAAGATGATCGCCCATGGGAAAAAGCGGTGGAGGAAAGACAATGGTTGTATCAGACACCGATGGATATCCTGATCAAAGCTTCCAACGGAGCAACAGATTTTGGTAACAAATTCGGTCAGCCGCTAATTACCGGCTCGGTATTAACCTTTGAACATGAAGAACATTCCCGTAAGCTTGGATTTGATAAGGTGATCATGCTTGCTGGCGGCGTAGGTTACGGCAAAGCAAGTCAGGCCATTAAAAAGAAACCTGCTGAGGGTGACAAAATCGTTATCCTTGGTGGCGAAAACTACAGAATAGGTATGGGTGGTGCGGCGGTGTCGTCAGCTGATACTGGCCAATTAGGTAGCGGCATCGAATTAAATGCCGTTCAAAGATCTAACCCTGAAATGCAGAAACGTGCTGCCAATGCAGTTCGTGGTATGGTTGAAAGCGAACAAAATAGCATTATTTCCATTCACGACCATGGTGCAGGTGGCCATTTAAACTGCCTTTCAGAACTGGTAGAAGAAACAGGTGGCTTAATTGACCTTGATAGGTTACCGGTCGGAGATCCTACCCTATCCTCAAAAGAGATCATCGGTAATGAATCACAAGAGCGAATGGGCTTAGTGATTGGGCAGAAAGATATAGAAACACTTCAAAAGATAGCAGACCGTGAACGTTCGCCAATGTACACTGTTGGTACCGTGACCGGCGACCATCGCTTTACGTTCAAATCTGAATCTACAGGTGCTAAACCGATGGATCTGGAGCTAAAAGACATGTTCGGGAGTTCACCGAAAGTGGTAATGGAAGATAAAGCTATTGAGAGAAAATATCAGGAGATCACTTATGAAGCTGATCTTTTTCAAACCTACCTGGAGCAAGTTCTACAGCTTGAAGCTGTTGCTTCAAAGGACTGGTTAACCAATAAAGTTGACCGCTGCGTTGGTGGTCGCGTTGCGAAACAGCAATGCGCTGGCCCATTGCAACTACCTTTAAATAATTGTGGAGTAATGGCTTTGGATTTTCAGGGTAAAGAAGGCATCGCTACTTCTATCGGTCATGCGCCAATATCTGCGTTGATTGATGCCGCAGCAGGAAGTCGCATTGCAATAGCAGAATCACTTTCTAACCTTGTATGGGCACCGCTTAAGGATGGCTTAAAAAGCGTTTCTTTATCAGCCAACTGGATGTGGGCATGTAAAAACGAAGGAGAAGATGCAAGGTTGTACGACGCTGTTAAAGCCTGTTCAGATTTCGCTATCGGTCTTGGAATTAACATTCCTACCGGGAAGGATTCGCTCTCCATGAAGCAAAAATACAAGGATGATCAGGTTATCGCTCCCGGAACGGTGATTATTTCGGCAGCTGGTAATTGTGACGATATTACTAAAGTTGTTGAGCCAGTATTGCAAAAAGATGGTGGTTCAATTTACTACATCAACCTATCTAACGATAATTATAAGCTTGGTGGCTCTTCTTTCGGACAGATCCTAAACAAGATTGGTACAAAAACCCCTGATGTTAAAGATGTTGATCAATTAATAACCACTTTTAACACCATTCAACAATTAATAAAAGACGAAAAGATCCAGGCAGGTCATGACATAGGCTCAGGCGGTTTGATTACTACCTTACTTGAATTGTGCTTTGCTGATCTAGACCTTGGCGCAGACCTTGACCTTACTTCATTAGATGAAGAGGATAATATCAAACTGTTATTTTCAGAGAACGTAGGGATTGTATTTCAAGCTTCGACAGAAGTAGAATCTGTTTTATCAGACCATTTAATCAAGGCTTATAAAATTGGTGAAGTAACATCAAACGCAACCTTGACCATTAAGAATGGCGCCGCAGATACTTTGAGCCTTGATATCAATCACCTACGTGACGTTTGGTATAAGACCTCATACTTACTTGACAGAAAACAGAGCGGTCCTTTGAAAGCTAAAGAGCGCTATGATAATTACAAAAATCAGCCTTTAATATATAACTTTCCAAGCCATTTTGACGGACTAAAACCTGTTATTGACGCGACTAAACCTCGTCCTAAAGCAGCTATCATTCGTGAAAAGGGAAGTAACTCAGAAAGGGAATTGGCAAATGCGATGTACCTGGCTGGTTTTGATGTGAAGGACGTACACATGACCGATTTGATCTCCGGTAGAGAAACGCTGGAAGATATTCAATTTATAGGTGCTGTAGGCGGATTTTCCAATTCAGATGTATTGGGCTCTGCAAAAGGTTGGGCAGGTGCCTTCCTTTACAACGAAAAGGCAAAAGTTGCTTTAGAAAACTTCTTTGCCCGTCCGGATACGCTTTCAGTAGGGGTTTGTAACGGCTGTCAGCTCTTTGTGGAACTGGGGCTTATTAATAAAGACCATACTGAGAAACCTAAGATGCTGCACAATGAAAGTCATAAGCATGAGAGCGTTTTCAGTTCTTTAACCGTAGCAGAAAACAACTCAGTAATGCTTTCTTCCTTAGCAGGTAGCACATTAGGTGTCTGGGTTTCCCATGGCGAAGGTCGTTTCCAACTGCCTTACTCAGAAGAACAGTACCGCATTGTCGCCAAATATGCGTATGAAAGCTACCCTGCCAGCCCTAATGGTTCGGATTACAACACGGCGATGATGTGTGATGAAAGTGGTCGTCACCTGGTAATGATGCCTCACATTGAGCGTTCTTTATTCCAATGGAATTGGGCTAATTATCCAAAAGGACGTAAAGATCAGGTTTCTCCATGGATGGAGGCTTTCGTGAATGCTAGGGTTTGGGTGGAGCGTCAACATACTTCCACTCTCCAGTCTTAACATTTATTGTCCAGGGCTTCGGCTCTGGAAGCAATAACTTACCGTCACCGATTTCAAGGGGCATCCAAAGGTATCGTGAATCCCATTGGGAAGCCGGCTTCCATTGATCGCCCATGAATATAACGGTCGTCTTTTTTGTCCCCACTATTTTAAGCAGCATGGTAGACTGTGACCCGTAAGTTTTGGCTTCTATAGGTGCGATGTTTTTAAACGGAGCCCAGGGCCCACTAAGTGTCGGCGCAGTAGAGTATTCATTAGGATTTGGATCCCAACCTGTTAAATGCGAGCCTATTGAGTAGTACATGCCGCCATAATTAACAATCGCACCACCTTCCATGAATGCTTTTACCAACGTCATTTCCTTTTCCACATTCATATAGTCTTCCGATAAGCTTGCGATATGAAAACCGTTTGGCCGATCTTCGAAGATCAAATAAGGTGTACCATTATCATCGATAAACTGACCGATATCCCGACTCTGCTCGCCCAATGGGCGGAAACTTTTCACATACGTAAACTGCCCATCCGCTTTATCACTCACAGCGATGCCTACCCTTGCCAATTTATATTTTTTATCATCCAGGTGAAAATACATCACGTACTTTTTGGTCTTCTTATTAAAAAAGACCTTTGGCCGCTCCAGCACCCATCCCTCACCTAATTGCTCGGGATCAGCCATCTTCACCACGTGGCCTCTAAACTTCCAGTTCATTAAGTCTTTGGAAGAATAACAGCTTACATACCGGAAACCTTATCCAGCCCCTGCCTCCGCTCCTCACCATACCAAAAAAAAGTATCTTTCATCCTGATGATCCCACCACCATGCGCCTGAACATGATTTCCCTTGTTATCTGGCCAGACTCCGCCTGGAACGATGACTTTGTTTTGAGCGATCAACGATGAAGTGCTAATTAAGAAAAAAAGGCTGAGGTATAAGGATCTGAATGTCATCTATTAAAGATAGGGATTTGTCTCGATTTACCTATTCCTACAATCCAATAGCAAAAGTGATAGGCATATTGAACCTGACACGAACTGATTTACCGTTCTGTCTGCCCGGTGTCCATTTGGGAGACTTTTTAATTACCCTTGATGCTTCTTCATCCATTCCGTAGCCAACCCCTTTCATCACCTTCACATCACTAATAGAACCATCACGTTCGATCACAAAGGAAATAAAAACCTTGCCCTGCTTTTCCTGATCAATTGCGGCAGCGGGATACCTTAGGTTTCGTTGAATAAATTTATACCAGGCTTTCATGCCTCCTTCGAACTCTGGCAAAGCTTCAATACCTATCACATCATAAATCTCCTCACCGGTACCTGTTCCTTCTGAAGCATTTGTCCCTACTCCTGTACCATTTCCAGCACCTTCTAAAGGTGCAGTACCCAGATCCGTCTCAACGCCTGACTGAGTAACAGTGCTTACGGCGGCATGGTCCATCTCCTCAATTGTAGGCGGAGAAAAGGGAGGCGCATCTGCGACTGGTGTTGGTCTTGACATCGGCTTTACCGTTTTAATCTTTTCCTTGATCGGATCTGCCTTGGGAAGTTCAAGCTTTTCATTGATCTTAGGCTGCTCAACTTTGGCCGGCAATACGATATCTACAATTTTGTCATCGCTGATTGTATTGACAACAACCTCTTCTTTGTTGAATAAGGAATAGATCTTGGGACCTGTGAAAGCAAGAATAAAAATAGCAGAGCCTATAAACAATGCAAGCATAGTTGTTCGTGCAGATTCTGAGCGAAGTGCATATGCACCATACGATTGGTTTCGACTTTTGAAGACGAGGTTAAGCCACTCCGCCTTGTACAAATTTGATGAGGTGTTTAGCATGATTTTAAGTATTGGTTCACTGATAGGATGAATCCATACTATGCTTTCCATAACATTTTTAAGAAATATTACTTCATACTTCCAACGTTGAAGTCAATCGCTGACGGTGGCGCAGCACTAGCAACATTAACTCCCCAAGTTTTATTAGGCCGGTCGCCCATAATCAATTTTATCATACCCCCATTCAACAGATCGTTATGTGTAAACCATGGCTTTAACAGGGGCTTGCCGTTTAGCGTTGCACTTTGAATGTAGACGTTCTCTTTTGAATTGTTTAAGGCTTTGATGGTAAACTTTTTACCAGAGGGTAGATTGATCGTGGCTTGCGTAAACACCGGACTCCCAATATTATATACAGGGATTCCAGGTGTGATAGGAAAAAAGCCCATCATGGAAAATACGACAAATGCAGTCATCCCTCCTCCGTCTTCATCACCAGGAATACCGAACAAGTTGTCCGTGTACCAGGTATCCAACAACATCCTAATCCTCTTTTGCGTTTTCCATGGGGCACCAGTATAGTTGTATAAGTAAGGGATATGGAAACTAGGCTCATTGCCCATTACAAATTGTCCGACTAACCCAGAAGCGTCAGGCTGTGTCTTCCAAAAAGCGAACTTGGAATTACCAAGGTCTTCTCTGAACAATTGATCTAGCTTTTCCTCCGGTTTTTCCCTTCCACCCATCAGGTTAAACAGACCTTTGAAATCGTGCTTCACCACCCAGTTATAGGTATAAGCATTATTTTCTGTGAAGAATTCGCGACCAGCTGCTTTTGGATCCATATTATCTATCCAATTGCCATTTTTATCTTTCGCCCACATGAACCCTTTATCTTTTCTATAGACGTTTTCATAGTTTTTCGACCTTTTTAGGAAGAGATTTTCATCCTCTCTTTTACCTAATACTGCCGCTAACTGAGCGATATTCCAATCACTGAAACTGTTTTCAAGCGTGACAGATACCGACTGGCGCTTTTCCCAAACGTTCTCTACCTGAGGGACAGTCTCGGCTTCTCCATACGGAAGAGCGGGCATGTAACCTTTCGCATTGTAAAAAGAATCCAGAACGGTTAGTGGTCCGTTGTTCCATGGAAGTAGGGTTGCCTGTAGGGAGTTCTTTTTTAGACCTTCGTAAGCAGTGTTCAGATCGAAATTGCGAATACCTTTATAGTAAGCATCTGCAAACCAGGATGCAGCATGGTTGCCAGTCATAGCGGGCCAGTCTCCAAAGATCGTGGCAAATGCGGGAATAGAACCACCCTGCTTGTACATGGTAATGTAAGAGCTAATCTTGTCCGCTTCCTTTGCTGGATTGAGTATCATGTGCAAAGGCTCAAGGGCAATGTAAGTATCCCAAATCCAATTGTCTACAAAAAACGGCTTATTGCTTTCGTGGATTTGGTGATCATAAGCACTATAATATCTTCCATATTCATTGATGTCCACCATACGCTCGTAACTTCTGTAAAGCGACGTATAGAAAACGCGTTTCTGTGCTGTTGTTCCTCCTTCCACATTGATCTGAGACAAGACTTTGTCCCACGCTCCATGCGCATTCGCTTTCAGCTTTTGAAAGTCCCAGGCAGGTATTTCTTTCTGCAGATTTAATTTCGCTTGTTCAATGCTGATGTATGAAATCCCGTATTTGAAGCTCAATTCCTTACCACCGGTTTTAAGTAGCAACTGCTTTTTATTGTCTGGTGTACGATAAATCGCCTCCTGAATATCAGTACTCGTCTCTGCATAAAAGTAAGCCTTCATACCCCTGAATATTTCTGTTCCGCTAATGAATCTATCTCCCGAAAACAATATGCTGCCATCCTCATTAAATATTCCCATTCTCAGGTAATGAGGCTGGTGATTTTGGAATCTGACTTTAAAATATCCTGATTTCTTAGAAGGCACGAACTCAATGATAGTACTTTCGGCTCCTAATTCAGATTTATAGTAGTATGGGCTAAGGGATTCATGGTTATAGACCTCTTTTTTATCCCATATCTCATTATTAACTGTACCGCTGACCGGCATGAATTGAAAAAGAGATACGATTCTGTGAGATGCAACAGTCAAGGGAAAGAAACTGATCTGATCATCCAATGCATCTCTTCTAACCGGAAATACCCGGATCATATGGTTGGGAAGCTGAACAGTTGGACGGGTCGGTTCAAGAATAAGGCCCACTCCGCCTATGGACGGATCAACAAAAGAAAGGTTTGATGGAGTTGATTTGGGCTTAGCGCTTTGTCCAAAAACACTACCCATTAGAGCTAATGCCGCAAAAAGAGTTGTCAGTGATTTTTTCAAGTGGTATTTCGTTAGGTGATAAAAACACACAAACCAAACATAAATAAAAGTACTTGTATATACAAGATATATTATCAGACGGATAGTTACAACTGTCTGAACCAGGGGCAGAAACGTACTGACTGCATTATTGTTTGTAGAAATAATGTTTAAATCTTAGATAATTACTAACAAATAATAAAAAACACTTTGAATATATATTCACATTCGTATTTTTACAACAATTCCGTAGAAAAACTGAACAAAAACTTTATTTTCAATAAATATTCAAACAAATAAATGAAAAGCTTAAGGACAATTGCATTAAAAGAAGCGCAATCAAGGATTTCTCCAGAGGTTAAGTCGCCATCGACGAAAATCTCTGATTTTTTTGGCGCTAATGTTTTTGATAAGAAAAAAATGAAAGATTTCTTATCAAAGGAGGTTTACAATAAACTTGTTTCAGCCATTGATAACGGTGAATTGATCAACCAGGAAGACGCTAACCATATTGCAACTGCGATCAAAAGCTGGGCAATGGGAAAAGGCGCAACGCACTACACGCACTGGTTCCAACCATTAACAGGTACTACTGCTGAGAAACATGATTCCTTTTTTGAACCTAGCAGTGATGGTCCGATCGAAGTATTTGCGGGTAGCGCTTTAGTTCAGCAAGAGCCAGATGCTTCTAGTTTTCCGAACGGAGGTATCCGTAATACTTTTGAAGCTCGTGGTTACACGGCCTGGGATCCTTCATCACCAGCATTCATTATGGAAAGCGCAGCTGGTAAAACACTTTGCATTCCGACAGTTTTCGTTTCTTACACTGGCGAAGCATTAGATTATAAAGCTCCTTTATTAAAAGCATTAAATGCTATGGATAAAGCTGCTGTTGATGTTTGTCAGTTTTTCGATAAAAGCATTACCAAAGTAAATGCCTCTTTAGGTATCGAGCAAGAGTATTTCTTAGTAGATCTTGCGTTATATAATGCTCGTCCAGATTTAGTAATGACTGGCCGTACTTTATTCGGACACATGTCTGCTAAAGGACAGCAATTGGAAGATCATTATTTTGGATCTATCCCTGAGCGTGTATTCAGCTACATGGTTGACTTTGAAAATGAGGCCTTAAAATTAGGTATACCTTTAAAAACGAGACATAATGAAGTTGCTCCGATGCAATTTGAGTGTGCTCCTATTTACGAAGAAATCAACTTAGCGATCGATCATAACCAATTGTTAATGGATTTGATGGAGAAAGTTGCATTAAGACATAAATTCAAAGTGTTATTGCACGAGAAACCATATGCTGGAATTAATGGATCAGGTAAACACAACAACTGGTCACTAATTACTGATACAGGAAAAAACCTTTTGGCTCCAGGTAAAACGCCTAAAAACAACCTGATGTTCTTAGCATTCTTTGTGAACACAGTCAAGGCCGTTCATGAGCATGCAGATTTATTAAGAGCGTCAATTGCTTCAGTAAGCAACGATCACCGTTTAGGTGCCAACGAAGCTCCACCAGCGATCATCTCTATCTTCCTTGGTCAGCAATTGAACGAGGTATTAGATGAGATTGAGCACTCACGTATCAGCAAGAAAGTTAAAGAAGACAATGCATTGTGGTTAGGTATTCCTAAGATTCCACAAATCTTGTTGGACAATACAGATCGTAATCGTACTTCTCCATTTGCCTTTACTGGTAACAAATTTGAGTTAAGAGCGGTAGGTTCTTCTGCCAACTCATCAGCACCAATGACAGTTTTAAACGCAATCGTTGCTGATCAATTGGTTAAGTTTAAAGTTGACGTTGATAAATTGATCAAGAAAGGTGAGAAGAAAGATGTCGCTCTTTTAACGGTGATCAAAAAATACATTAAAGAATCTAAAGACATTCGTTTCGAAGGAAATGGATATAGCCAGGAGTGGGCAGACGAAGCGGAAAAACGCGGATTGTCTAATATTAAAACCACTCCAGTTGCGTTAGATGCTTATGTAAGTAATAAATCTACTGAGCTGTTCACTAAAACGAACATCTTCAGCAAACGTGAACTTCACGCCCGTCATGAGATCTTGTTAGAGAACTATTATAAAAAGCTACAAATTGAGGCGAGAGTAATGGGTGA
This sequence comes from Pedobacter sp., assembly GCF_037719805.1. Classification (GTDB taxonomy): domain Bacteria; phylum Bacteroidota; class Bacteroidia; order Sphingobacteriales; family Sphingobacteriaceae; genus Pedobacter. Next base: position 415,143 of record NZ_JBBJLZ010000002.1, read on the forward strand.
AGTAACGCATAGCATGATCATACCTGCTGCGATCGCTTACCAAAATACCTTGATACAAAATGCAAAAGGATTAAAAGATCTTGGGCTTAGCGAAGAAGCGTTAGCAACTCCTTTATCAATCATCAACAAAATTTCCGAGCATTTAGGCGTTGTTAAAACCAGCATTGATACCATGTTAGAGGCACGCAAAGTGACCAACAACATTGAAGATACTCGTGAGAAAGCAATCAGTTATGATGAGCAGGTGAAATCTTACTTTGACACCATCCGTTACCATACAGATAAATTAGAGCAAATCGTTGACGATAGCGTTTGGCCTTTACCTAAATTTAGAGAGTTGTTATTCTTAAAATAAACTCACCATCTAAATAAAACAAGCTTTTTGATAACCCCTGCTTTCACAGCAGGGGTTATTTTTTGCACCAAATAGACCCTCCGAATTGTAGAATTCAGGTGTTTCCCTATCTTTGCAACACATGAGTGATAACAGGTATAATCAACGCGGCGTTTCTGCATCAAAAGAGGATGTACACCAGGCAATTAAGAACATTGACAAAGGTATTTTTCCTCAGGCATTCTGTAAGATCATTCCTGATATTTTAGGTGGGGATGATGCATTCTGTAACATTATGCATGCTGACGGTGCCGGCACAAAATCCTCATTGGCTTACGTGTACTGGAAAGAAACTGGCGACATCTCTGTTTGGAGAGGTATTGCACAAGACGCAATCATCATGAACATAGATGATTTAATCTGTGTTGGTGCTACTGATAACATCCTTCTATCGTCCACGATTGGCAGAAATAAGAACCTGATTCCAGGCGAAGTTATCGCTGCCATAATTAACGGTACGGAAGAGATACTAGCCGAACTGCGTTCCCAAGGCATCTCCATTTATTCTACCGGTGGTGAAACAGCCGACGTAGGTGACTTGGTAAGAACGATAATTGTAGACTCTACTGTTACTTGTCGCCTTGAACGCGATAAAATCATTAGCAATGACAAAATTCAGGCGGGAGACGTTATTGTAGGCCTATCCTCAAGCGGACAGGCTAGTTATGAAAGCGAATACAATGGTGGCATGGGTTCTAATGGATTAACCTCTGCTAGACATGACGTCTTCGATAAATCAGTTGCAGCAGCATTCCCTGAAAGTTTTGATCCTGCCGTTCCATATGACCTAGTATTTTCGGGAGGTAAGAAACTGACAGATCTTGTTGAAATAGATCCAGAAGGAACGACAGTGACTGCTGGGAAGCTTGTATTGTCCCCGACCCGCACTTATGCTCCTGTAATAAAAAAAATATTAGAAGGCTTTCGTTCTCAGATCCATGGTATTGTTCATTGCAGTGGTGGTGCCCAGACAAAAGTGCTTCACTTTGTAAATGATAATGTCCACATCATAAAAGATAATTTGTTTCCAATCCCTCCTCTTTTTAAGCTGATTCAAGAACAATCCGGTACAGACTGGAAAGAGATGTATAGAGTTTTCAATATGGGCCACAGAATGGAGCTATATGTTCCTGCGGAAATCGCGGATTCAATCATTGAGATCTCGAAGAGCTTTAATATTGATGCAAAAATTATCGGCAGAGTCGAATCTTCTGGCAAAAAGCAAGTTACCATTATTACAGAAAACGGTGAGTTCGTATATAATTAGGATACTTACTTGACTTTCTTTTTCATTGCCTGCGCAATAGCTTTTTCGACTAATGGCTCCATTATCGCATAACCAGCCTTTGTAGGGTGTATACCATCGTAAGCAAGATTTACGGGCAAACCGTTTCTTTCATCTTTCATTGCAGAAAAGTAATCCAGATATACCAGCTTATTTGCAACAGCGTATTCTTTTATCCAATTATTTAATGCAATTACCTTATTTGCTGGTTCCATCCGCGGCTTCCAGGGAAAGTCAAAGGCAGGAAGTACAGAGGACAATACCACACTTATTTTGTTCGCCTTAGCTATCTCAGCCATCGCAGCGATATTGTCTTCGATCATTTCCAACGTTGATGGTCCGGTATTACCAGCAATGTCATTAATGCCGCAAAGTAAAACGACAACCTTTGGCTTTAGGTTCACCACGTCCTGATGAAAACGAATTAGCATTTGTGGAGTCGTCTGTCCACTTATCCCCCTGTTAACATAAGGCCTGCCGTTAAAAAATTCCGGAGAGGTATTTTTCCAACCTTCAGTAATTGAATTACCCATAAACACGACCCGCTTTTCATTAGGAGCAGGTGCGGCTAGCTTAGCATTTTCCTCCTGAAAACGTTTCAAATTTGGCCAGTCTTGCGCTTTAGCAGATTGACTGCACAAGCATAATGCGGCTCCTACTAGCCATTTGTTAGCTGATATTTTCATTAGTATATTCCGTTCAAAAGTAAAACCGAGTTAGTTCTTAGTGATGCTTTACTTTATAGTATTTGTATCCGAAAAGAAAGATCACAAAATAGCAAATCATTGGTGTATAATAGGCCTGAGCAACACTGTAATTATCTGCGACATAGCCCATCACAAATGGAAAGAATGCTCCACCTACAACGCCCATTGATATAAATGACGCTGCTTGTTGTGTGTGCTTACCTAAATTTTTTAGACCCAAGCTAAAAATGGTCGGAAACATAATACTAAAGAAGAAATTAATCATGAGTAAGGCTACAAACGATACCATTCCAAAACCTTGAGCCACAATGACGCACATAATAATATTTCCCAGGGCGAAAGCCGCAAGTAACTTATTAGGAGCAATATAACGCATTACAAACGTACCGATGATACGGCCTGCCAGCATCATTCCCATGAAAAAGCCACCCATATAGTAGGACGCTTTTGAAGATTCTAATCCGATGATCTCATGCGAGTAATTGATGAAAAATGCCCATGTACCCGCCTGAGCTGCAACATTAAAGAACTGAGCAATTACCGCCCACACAAAGTGCTTGTGACTAAAAAGGCCTTTCTCAGGAGCAAGATCCACATTTACTGCAGCTTCATCAGTTGAAGTCACTACATGTGGATCCGTTAATTCCGGCACCTTAACGAATGAAAACGAGATAGCGACAACCAGTATAACTGCACCGATCACCGCGTAAAGCACTTTCACAGAAGTAAGATCTGTACTGCCTTCAACATTATTACTCAATAGAAAATAGCCTCCAATGATTGGGCCCAGCATCGTGCCAACTGCATTAAACGTCTGTGCAAAGTTAATCCGTAAATCACTGGTGCGTTGGTCACCTAAAGAAGCAACAAAAGGGTGTGCAACTGTTTCTAACGTAGATAACCCGCAACCTACGATAAACAATGCAACCGCAAAAAAGGCAAATGACGAGACATTTGCAGCAGGTATGAATAGAAAAGCCCCGGCCGCAAATAGTGAGAGACCTAGTAGTACGCCTTTTTTATAACCAAATCTTTTCATGAACAGGCCTGCCGGAATTCCCATTATGCCATAAGCACCAAAAACTGCAAACTGAACAAAGGCGGATTGTGTTTTGGACAAACTCATCGTCTGCTGAAAGTGCTTATTCAATACGTCTGCCATAGTAATGGCAATCCCCCAAAACATAAATAATGAGGTAACGAAAATGATGGTTACAAGGAATTTCTTGTCCGTGAAAGCGGGCTTAGTGGCTAAATCGTTCATGATTGATTATAAATATTTGGTTGACCTTTTATAAAACTATAAGGTAAATATAACCGTTTGTCCCGGTTTTGTATTAAAATCGTAAAGTAATGTTTCCTTTACACCAGTTGGTTTCAGTTTAGCCTTCTCTGAGATAATAGGCTTAGGGGTTTCATTGACTGCGTAGAATGGATTTGGGTTGTCGCCTACAGCCGGAACCAGCTTACCTTTCAAAGAACTCGATACCCGTATTCTGCATTTCCCACCCAAATTTGACTTAATTACCAGCTTAGTCACTTTGCCATTACGCCAGGTCAGGTTTGCGATCTCAAAACCGCCTCTTGCTCTTAATCCGCTTACACTTCCCTCCGACCAGACATCCGGCAAAGCAGGAAGTAAATGAATGTCACCATCGTAACTTTGCATTAGCATTTCTGCAATGCCTGCAGTGCATCCAAAATTACCATCTATTTGAAATGGCGGATGTGCATCAAAAAGATTAGGATATGTCCCTCCGGATTCTGAACGATTCGTAGCTGGGCTTAACTGATCTGTTAACAGCTTATAAGCATGGTTTCCATCAAGAAAGCGCGCCCATAAGTTAACTTTCCAACCCATCGACCAGCCGGTAGAAACATCACCCCTATATAATAATGAAGTCCTGGCAGCGTCAAATAATTCCGGCGTACGATATGGAGATATTTCCCCCGAAGGGAATACACCATACAAATGAGAAACATGCCGATGCTTATCAGCCGGATTATCCAGATCAAGCATCCATTCCTGCAGCTGGTTATGTTGACCAATCTGCATAGGCGGAAGTCGTTTTCTCAGTCCTTTAAGTTTTTCTACAAATTCAGCATCTTTCCCTAATACTGCTGCAGCACGGATCATATTTGAGAACAGCTCGAATACAATCTGATTATCCATCGTCGTTCCTGCCTGCGTAGACTTACCCTTGGCAACTGCAGGTGCATTCTCCGGAGAATTCGAAGGGGCTACTACAAGCCACCTATGACTAGGCTCTTCTGTCAAGAAATCGGCATAAAACTGTGCTGATCCTTTCAATGCATCATACACAGAAGCCAGGTACTTTTTATCGCCGCTATACAGGTACTTATCCCATAGATGTCTGCTTAACCATGCACCACCCATAGGCCACATGCCCGAATATACGCCATCGACGTGACCGGTAATCCTCCACAAATCTGTATTGTGATGGGCAACCCAGCCATTCGACCCATACATTACTTTAGCGGTCTCTCTACCTGTCCCAGAAAGCTCCTGAACCATTTTAATTAAAGGCTCATGCATTTCTGTAAGATTGGTGGACTCCGCAGGCCAGTAATTCATTTCTGTATTGATATTGATGGTGTACTTACTGCCCCAGGGCGGGTTCATTTTGTCATTCCAGATGCCCTGAAGATTGGCCGGTTGCCCTCCTGGCTGTGAAGAAGAAATTAACAGATACCGTCCAAACTGAAAGTAAAGACTCGCCAACGACGGATCTCCACCCTTTGCAAAGTTCGCAATCCTGACATCTGTCGGTTGTTTTACCGCAGCGCTGGTGCCCAGATCTAACTTGACACGGTAAAATAATTTCCGGTAAGCCGCGATATGACTACTCTTAAGTAGTCCATAGTTCTTTGAAACTGCTTTGTAAAGATAATCAGCTGCGCGTTTCTTTTCATCACCAGATAAATCTTGATAGTTATTAAAGTTAGTTGCAATTGAAATGAGCAACGTCGCAGAATTAGCACCTTTTACTTCTACTGAGCTGTCTTCCGCATTGACCTTTCCTCCGTCGGTGGTCACTCGTACGATTGAGTTAAACTTAACCGCGCCTTTGATACCATCTTTATCTCCCGAGATCCCATTTAGTACCAGCTCATTCCCTTTACGGGTGGACAGCTGGACTTTCTGATTGCTTTCCATACCCACAGAGAAGTTTAATTGCCCTGGTTTAGTTGCGGTGATTCGCAGTGCAATTACCTGATCAGTCAGTGAGGCAAATATCTCTCTGGTAAACGTAACCCCATCAACTGTATAACTCGTTTTTGCAACCGCTTTATCAATATCAAGGTCCCGATAATAGTTAATGTAACGCTCATGCCCAGGAAATAGAATTTTAAGATTACCCAATAACTGGTAATTCATCCCGTTAATTCGGGACTCTACATTTGGTGCAGCAAGATCACTAGCTTTCCCATATTCACCGGCGAATAGTAATCTTCTTATTTCCGGAAGTGCAGCCAATGCCTTCGGATTGTCATTCCTGTTAGGTCCGCCAGACCAGATAGTGCTCTCGTTTAGCTTGATCAATTCGGATGCAGGATTTCCGTACACCATGCCCGCGATGCGGCCATTGCCAATGGGCAGCGCCGCTTCCCAAACTTTATCAGCAGGTTTATCATACCACAGTTTCAGGTCCCCATTTAATGGGGACCTGGACTGCGAAAAACTGCTGAAAACAATCAATGTTAGCGACATCAAGGAGACGATCCTTTTCATGCCGCGTTTATATGTACCTGTTGGTTAAGTTTTCAAGATACTCCTGACGACCGCTTATAGTTGCTGGCTCACCTTGTTCAATTGCATAATCGCGTAACTGCTCAAGTGTTAATCCACCATCTGTAAATTCTTTACCTTTTCCTGTATCAAAAGAAGCATAGCGATCGGTTCTGATTTTTTTGTAATCAGATTTCTCTAAGATCTCATGAGCGATAATCAAGGCGCGTGCGAAAAGATCCATACCGCCAACATGTGCATAAAAAAGATCTGCGGGATCCGTAGAGTTTCTGCGGATTTTAGCATCAAAATTAATACCGCCACCTTGTAATCCACCTGCTTCAATGATGATTAACATAGATTCAACCAGTTCATTGATGTTGTTAGGAAATTGATCTGTATCCCAACCGTTTTGTGTATCGCCACGATTTGCATCTATTGAACCAAGTAAACCTGCATCTGCAGCAACTTGCAACTCATGTTGGAAAGTATGGCCTGCAAGTGTCGCATGGTTAACTTCAAGATTAAGCTTGAAATCATCCATTAAATCATATCTCTGTAAGAAACCTAATACTGTTGCCGCGTCGTAATCGTATTGATGTTTCGTTGGCTCACAAGGTTTAGGCTCAATAAAGAAGGTGCCTTTAAAGCCATTTTTGCGCGCATAATCTTTCGATGCATGTAGAAATTTCGCAAAATTTTCCTGTTCACGCTTCATATTCGTGTTTAGAAGCGACATATAGCCTTCTCTTCCACCCCAGAATACATAATTTTCACCGCCCAGCGCAATAGTAGCATCTATGGCTGCTTTTACCTGTGCTGCACCATGAGCCAGAACATGAAAGTCTGGATTAGTGGCAGCACCGTTCATGTATCTCGGGTTTGAAAACAAGTTAGCAGTTCCCCATAACAGTTTCACTCCAGTAGCTGCTTGTTTTTCTTTAGCATAGTCAACAAGAGCTTGCAGCCTGCGGTCGTTTTCCCTGATATCGGTTCCATAATCTACCAGATCCAAATCATGGAAACAATAGTAAGGAAGGTCCATTTTAGTCAGGAACTCAAATGCAGCATCCATCTTATCTTTAGCGCGTTCTACCGGATCAGACTTCACATCCCATGCAAAATTGTGGGTAGGTGCACCGAATGGATCGGCACCGTTTCCGCAGAACGAATGCCAATAGGCACCGGCAAAGCGCAGATGATCTTTCAATGTTTTACCTGCAACAACCCGCTCCGGGTCGTAATAACGGAATGCTAGTGGATTATCGCTTCCAGGTCCTTCAAATTTTACCTGTTGGATTCCTTTAAAAAATTCGTTCTCTGAATGAAGTGCTGACATAGTACAATGGTTGATATGTGTTTAAAATTTATGTTAATTTGACAACTGGCTAACTAAAATAGTTTTCCAATCCTGATAATAATCTTCTAGCGAAACTGATGATGGCTCTACGACCTTTAATGTTTTTTTATAACTGAAAGCTTCACTCGCCGAGGCATAAATTCCTGCGCCAATTCCAGCTCCGATCGCAGCGCCATAGCTGCCATCACTTTCATGCAACTCCACAGGTACTCCGGTAATATCTACAAACGATTGTGTAAAAACCTCACTTAGAAATAAATTCGATTGTCCGGCCCGTATTATTGAAGGCTGCATGCCGTTCTCTCTTAAAATATCTAATCCGTATCTGAATGAAAAGGCAATTCCTTCCTGAACCGCGCGGAATATATGTCCACTTGTATGCAAGTTCAGGTCTATGTTGCGAAGGTGAGCACCAGCAATCTTATTATTTAACATCCGCTCTGCTCCGTTTCCAAATGGCAAAACTCTCAGTCCTTCACTTCCAGGCTGGATAGCGGAGGCTGATTTATTCATTTCAGAATAACTCAACGCTGAACCAGCCAGTGTTTTAGTCCATCTGTTCATGCTTCCTGTGCCATTGATACAGAGTAAAACCCCTAAACGCTGCTTTTCAATGCTGTGGTTCACATGAGCGAATGTATTTACACGCGACTGCTGATCACACAACAATTGGTCGGTGACCCCATAAATGACTCCTGATGTTCCGGCTGTGGCTGCAACTTCGCCTGGCTCGGTAACATTTAATGACAACGCGTTATTAGGCTGGTCACCCGATTTATAAGATACCGGAATACCTGCCTTCAAGCCTAGTAATGCAGCGATGGAGTTTGATAAATGTCCATGAGCAGAGAATACCGGATTGATTGTTGGTATGATAGCCTCGTCAAAACCGTAATAGTTCATCACATCTTTTGAAAGTTCATTTTCTTTAAAGTCCCAGAAGATCCCCTCAGAAAGGGCAGATATACTCGTCGTTACATCGCCTGTCAACTTAAACGCGATATAATCGCCCGGAAGCATTACTTTCGAAATCTTAGCATAGTTCTCTGGCTCATTGGCTTTGACCCAGGCAAGTTTAGACGCAGTAAAATTACCAGGTGAATTGAGTAAATGTTCAAGCGCGCGTTCCGAACCAATGGCTGTCATTGCCTGATCTCCGGTTTCAACGGCACGACTATCACACCATATGATGCTGTTCCTCAAGCTTTTGCCATTTTCGTCGATGATCACCAACCCATGCATTTGGTAAGCGATACCGATTGCAGCGATATCTGCCGGGTTGTACTTCCGCTGTCGATTACATCTATCGATAGCTTTTTGAACGTGTTCCCACCACATATCTGGATTTTGTTCAGCCCAGCCATGTTTTAAAGTAAGGATTTCTGTCTCTGTATCTGGATATTGAGCCGTCGCTATAATGCTACTATTAGCAGCATCAACAACGGAGACCTTAATGGATGATGTACCTACATCGATTCCTAGTAGCAGCATGTATTTCTTTTTATTATTTGGTTAGCGTGCTACATTTCGTAGCAACCGTTTTAAATATCCTATTATTTTTTCAAAGCATCAAGTTCTGCGATGGTCCAATTCTTAGTTCTTCCTGATGTGGACTCCCTCACCTTCTTCACATCCGCAGCTTTTACTATTGATGCCTTATTACCCATATCGTTTCTAACATAGCTGAGTACTGAAGCTATATACTCATCGCTATTGAAGCCTAAAGCAGGCATAACATCAGTGTAATTTTTACCATCAACCGGACCTGAGAGTCCATGAAGAAGGATCTTGATCAATTTGTCCGAATCGCCTTTCACATCTTTTGCTCCATATAATGCAGGTGCCGGAAAGCCCTTTCCTCCATTGGCCACTCCTTTGCCATCGGCACCATGGCAGGTTGCACAGAGCTGTTTGAAAATAGTTGCCCCCTCTACAACCAACTTTTGGTCTGCTTCGGCTAACATTTTATTTTCGCGTTCCTTTCTCAAACGATCGTTGATCTGATTTTGATACCTGCGCTGTGAGGCTACCATAGCAATGTCTTCCGGATGAGATTTCTGCAGATCAGCTTTTACCGCTTCTGACATTTCTGAATCGTTAAATCTTAATGTCAAGGCCAGTTGGTAGCGGACATCTGCACTCGGGTCGTTTATAAGTGGCGCCAATGCTGCAACAAGTTCTTTGTCGCCGTTTCTAACATCTTCGTCCGCAATCCATACGGCGGTCTTCCTAACCTCTGCATACTTATCTTGAAACGCTTGTAACAAGGTCTCCCGATCTAAAGCTTTTAAACCTTTCAGTGTCCATAAGGCATGAATCCTTGCAAGGGCATTACTGGAGGTCGACGCCATTGTTTTCAAAGCAGGGGAAACTGACTGATCACCCCGAACCACTAATATTTTTTGTGCATTCTCCCTCCACCAACCATTGGCGTGTGATAGGTAAGGAACTAGTTGTGAACTCGGTAAACTAAGCATCCTTGGCAAAGTCTTATCAGGCTTAATGCCATCATATACTAAGCGATAAATACGGCCGCGACTGGTGTTTTTATCTAAACCCCTTTTTACAATCTCTGGTCGCAGGTAACTTCCGGGCTTCGTCCATGCGCTTTCCTGAATGATTCCACGATACATGTCGACGATGTATAAGCAGCCATCCGGACCAGTTGCAGTATTCACAGGTCTAAAGTTCATGTCAGTCGACGCAATAAACTCTTCTTTATCGTAAGCGTTCTTTAAAGTGATTTTGCCGTTCGTGTTGGTCACTTTAGCACGTCTGATCAACCGGCCAACTGGCTCGCAAACCAGCAAATCACCATTGAAGTCCGCAGGTAAAGCGTTACCTCTAAAAATAGATTGTCCTGTGCATGCCGTAAAATGATTTAGGGTACTATCAGGTCGCAACCTACCTGTTCCTCCTTGAACATCCGGAGTTGAAATGATCGGCCACACCGCCTGAAATTCCTCATTAAATTGGTCTTTCAAATCCAGACTTCCGTAATATGGATTCTGTTGAAAGTTAAAAGCCGGGTTCTCACCACCGGCAGAGGAAAAGTAAAGCCTGCCATAATTGTCATTAGCAAGCCCCCACTGCCCACCCGGACTATCATGTAAATTCTCTGATGCTAATACATTGTTTTCAAATTTATATCGAACATTCTCCACCGTGACATAGATCTTATTGTCCAGATTCCACACGAGTCCGCTTCTTTGGTGTTCCAGATTGCTTCGGTTTTCCTTGTCGTTGCTGAACACCTTTTTCTTTTCATCAGCGATGCCATCACCATTGGTATCCCGGTAGCTGTAAATGTTATTATCATACGTCTCAGCAACCAGTAGACGGTCGTCAAGCGCTAAGATCATTCTAGGTAATAGCAAACTATCTAAAAATACGACTGACTTATCCATTTTGCCATCGCCATTGGTATCTTCCAACCGTTTGATCGTACACACGTGCTTTGATTCCCCTGTTCCATTCGCATCCTGCATATAGGTATTCATCTCTGCAACAAACAGGCGACCGTTACCGTCCCAAGTTATGGCTACAGGCTCGTTAATCATGGGCTCGCTAGCCACTAGTTCTAAGTGATATCCTTTAGGAAGGTGGATGGTTTTTAGACTTTCCTGAGGACTTAAGTAGGTAGGAGAAGGATTAAGATTTACTATGATTTTACCACTGGCATCTCTCGGGAGTGATTGTTGTGCTACTTTGCAGGCATATACCAGCATAGACACCCCGATAATGCAGATTAGGAATTTCCTTTTCATTAATTGGTGTTATTGTTTATATTCAGTTGATATGAAGGTATACATATATCTTACGAAAAAGTTATATGTATACTAAACAATAACGGCAATCTATTCAGCTATTTTAGCCCCCACATTTTGTTTGGAAGCGGTCCCATTTCCAGTTCAAGCTTGCCACCAGAAACAAGTTGCTCATGGGTAAACCACGGCGTATCGAGCACTTTTCCATTTAGTTTAGCACTTTGGATGTACTTATTCATGACGGAACATTTGTTCGCAATCATTTGAAACTGCTTTCCGTTTGGAAGGTCAATGGCTACTTTTTCGAATACTGGACTACCAATAGTATATACCGGAGTCCCTGGAGTTACCGGATAAAAGCCCATGGAAGAAAACACAACAAAAGCCGACATCCCACCACCATCTTCATCACCTGGGATTCCAAATACATTGTCTTTATACCAGGTGTCCAAAAGGAAACGTATTTTCTTTTGTGTTTTCCATGGAGACGATGTGAAGTTGAATAGATATGGAATATGGAAACTCGGCTCGTTACCCATAGAATATTGTCCATTGATACCCGTAAAGTCTTGAAACTTTGCCCAAAGTTCATATTTACTTCTGCCAAGTGGTTCACGGAACAATTGATCCAACTTTGCTTCGAAACTAGGCACTCCGCCAAATAGGTTGATTAACCCTTTAACATCGTGTTGGACTTGCCAAAGGTAAGTCCAGCCATTATTTTCATCATAAAAATCTCTACCACCCATTCCACCATCGAACTTTGGATCGATCTCCACCCATTTACCATCTTTATCTTTTGGCAGGAACATTTGCGTTTTAGGATCCCAAAGGTTCTTGTAGTAGTCTGCCCTGGCAGAAAACTTAGCAAAATCCGATGTCTTGTTTAAGTCTTTAGCCATTTGAGCTAAGGCCCAATCGTCATAACTATGACCGAGTGTAATGGCAACTGCCTGACGTTTCTCGAAGCCATGAACAGTTTTATTGGTTTCCTTTTCACCAATTTTTAATGCCGGGAAATAGCCTTTATCATAATAGAAATCTTCCAGATCAGTCTTCGGACCGTTTTTCCATGGCAACATCGTTGCTTGAGTGGCATTTTTATACATGCCCTCATAGGCAGCCTGAACATCATAGTTTCTGATTCCTTTACGATAACCATCAAGGAACGTAATCGTCGAATGGAATCCATTCATGCATGGATTATCACCATACAGGAGAGGAAATGTGGGTACCCAACCACTTTGTTTATACATGTCAACATAAGAGTTCAGGATATCACCTTCCATTGCAGGATCGAGAATTGTCCTTAAAGGGTGTTGTGCCAGATAAGTATCCCAAACCCAATCATCCACAAAGAAAGGCCGGTTGGAAGTATGTATTTTTTTATCGTACCCGCTATAATACTGACCGTCTTCTAAGATGTCTACCATACGCTCGTAGCAACGATAGAGTGCAGTGTAAAAAGAACGTTTTTGAGCTTCAGTTCCACCGGTCGACTGAACTTGGTTGATCACTTTTGACCAGGCCGCCTCACCAAGTTTGGTTTGCTGATCAAAACTCACTGATTTTAATTCATTGCTATAGTTTTTTTTCGCTTGCTCGGCACTAATGAATGACAATGCATATCTGAGTTCAATCGTCTTAGGTGCTTGACTATCAAACGTAACCAAGAGCTTGTTACCGTTTTTCTCCGAAGTTGAGTTTGCGTTTAAGGTACCGTAAAGGTATACTTTCACTCCATCCCAGGTTTCCATTCCCGTGAGAACCTTATCAGATGAAAGGTCATATTCACTTACTCCACCGTTATAATGGCCCAATACAAGAGCTTTACCGCCATTCTCCGGGAAGCTAAACTTAAATATACCGGCTTTTTTTCCAGGACTGAACTCAACTTTGATATCATTATCAACGAGGTAAGTAGAATAATACCATGGTCTGTTGACCTCGAGATCGTGATCATAGGTCATGCGCTTCTGGTCTGTCGCTGCTATAGCGGGTTTCACTGAAAACACCTGTCCATTGCGATGCGAAACAACCGTTAATGGAAAGTTACTGATCTGATCATCGATGTAATCTGCCCGTTGTGGGGTCATTCTAATCACCTGATTTGGAAGTTGGATGGTGGGTCTGGTTGGCTCCAGGATTGCACCTACATTTCCGATTCTAGGGTCTACATATTTAAGATTTCCCTCACCCGGGAACTGCAACTGCGCAAAGGTGGATATTGAAGTTGAGCAAGCCATAAATACAACTAACATGGCTTGATAGCTTTTGGAAAATTTGATCATACTATAAAAGTAATAAAATTATTATTTGGAATGCCCTAACCACAATAAACCAGAGATGATAAACTTGTTTTGTTCTTCATTTCAAATGTTCGGGATAGCTCTTTAGTGTAAGGGGCGTGTTCATAGTCCATATCATTATGCCCCATGATGAAACCCGATCCATGCCCCTCCTCTCATGTATTCTTCAAATGCCAGACGCTGAGCAGGTGCTTCAGGTCTTGTGTCCAGAAAAAGCACGACCTGATATTTTGATAAAAATTCTTTATTCAAATTGTTCCAGTTGCTGGTCGAATCGTAATCAAAGCCATGCTTTAATCCCATCTTGGGAAACCATTTGTTGGCTTCATGAACGAAACTCACATGTACCTGATCGTTTTTTCCGGTATAAAAAGCAACTACTTTAAATTTAGGTGTCGCAAATTGAGCGGTTATACTAAGGGGCGATAGAGAGACTAGAGCAAGAATACTATTAAATAATAGACTCAGTAATCGACACTTCATTAGGCTTTGGCTTGACATGAAGGTACAAAATGTAGTTATAAAAAAATTATTATTAGCTACTAGTTGAAGTTGTAACGAAGTCCAACCTGACCTTGCCATCTTGAAGTAAATGATGACACTGAGTATGCTTTGTTTTCTGCGTTCGCAGGCGGAGTGAAGTTGAAAGTACCACCTGTAGTTGCGTTATAATTGTATTTGATCAAAGTAGAAGCCTGATTTGCTAAGAAATAAGATCTTCCCCAGTCTTTGTTGATCAAGTTACCAACATTGAATACATCAAATGACAACTGGATATTGTTTTTTGATCCTTTGATAATAGTACCTAAAGTTTGCATAATTCTTAAGTCGAACATATCTTCCCAAGGCATTCTTGCACCGTTACGATCAGTATACTGACCTCTGATCTTACTCAAATATGGGTCATTACTAATGAACGCATCTAGATTAGCCCATTGTGTTTCAATAGGTACAGCTGGAGTTGTTACACCACCAACGGTAGTCGCAGGAATGATTGCTAATTTAATTTCAGAAAGGTTACGCGGAACATATAACAAATCGTTTCCTGTAGCACCATCCTGGTTTAAATCTCCTTCATATAAGTAAGTAAAAGGAGTTCCAGATCTGCCTTGATAGAACAATGATATTGTAGTACCTGAAGATTTTTGTTTACCATAGTTAATCGTGTAGTTTAAGCTACCGATAACCCTGTGACGAATATCAAAGTTTGATATTGCCAATGGCGGATAATTAGGACCTGTTAACGTTTGAACAAAATTGGTGTTTGAAGAAGCAGTACTGCTTGTACCAGAGTTCACGTCTCTCGACTCTCCATACGTATAAGCTGCAGTAGCATATAGATTTCCAAATGCTTTTTGTAATTGTGCAGTTAAGGAGTATGAATCACCTTTGCTAGTATTGTCCAAATAAAAGGCGTTGGTGAAAGTTGGATTAACTTTACCACCAGCAGTTGGATAAGCAAATATAGGACGAGTATCATTCCCTGCTGAAAGATTAGGGTTGATTCTGCCCGTTGAGTTCTTCAAGTTAATGTTACTATAAAGAATATTGTTAATGGTTTTAGAGTAGATACCTTCTAAAGTTGCCAAAATACCTAAAGGTAATTTAAAATCGGCAGCAAGGTTACTTCTAAACAATTGAGGCAATTTTAAGCTAGGGTTAGCCAAGTTAACCTCATACGTTGTACCTACAGTACCACCAGCTGCTTTTTGATTTGCAGGATCGGCAATAAATGTACCGGTGCTGTTTGTTGCATTAATATTTGCAGTTAACATACCGTTGTTAGAGAACTGATTGGATAGCCATACATATGGAGCACGACTTGTTAATAAGGCTGTCCCACCTCTTAATTGAATTGATCTGTCGCCAGTTAAATCCCAGTTGAAACCAACACGTGGTGAAACTAAGATACGACCACTAGGAATCTGATCTGTTCTTTGATTAGCGAAAGTTGACGCAACCAACGGATTAGCCGGAGGCGTATCGTTGATGATAGGTACGTCTGCTCTTAAATCAGCTACTAATCTGAAACCGGTAAACACATCAATCTCATCCTGAAAGTAAAAACCTAATTGTGCAGCACTAAACGTTGCAGCTGGTCTTGTTTCTCCTGGAACAATCGAATAACTCGATGCGGCAGAAAATGGTTTAACGTTATTGGTAAAATCAGCTAGATTGTTATAAACATAGGCTCCGGCCGCGTTATTCATAAACAAGTTCCTGAACTTGAAGAACTCATTGTGAGTACCGATTGTAAAAGTATGCTTGTTAGCGAAAATCTTAAAATTATCTGTGAATTCAAGAACATCTTGATCCAATTCGTTAGCCGTAGAACTTGCTTCAGACCCTAAGAAAACAGAGTTTGTAGAAATATTACTGATATTGTTGATCCTGATTTGAGGAAACAACTGACCTTCATATGCTCTTGTATCTCTAATCCTTGAGTAACCTACGATTAAATTGTTAGACAATTTGTCAGATATCGAACTTCTTAACTCTAATACAGAGTTGTTCTGCAAATCGTTAAATCTGTAAGAATTGCTTCCAAAACGGAATGAAGTAGCACTTCTTGAAATGTTATCGTCAAACGCTTTAATGTAATTGTGACGAAGTGTTAACTGGTTCTTTGCATTGATGTTCCAGTCTAAACGTGCAAATACTTTATTATTTTGTGTCTTAGTGTTTATTGCATCATATGAGCCAGGATTGTATCCGTATCTAGTGTTTAAGGTATTAACAATAGATTGTGCGTCAGTTGATGAAAGCAGAGATCCTGGGTCACCAACGTTGAAAGTAGTTGGTTGTTGTACTCTTCCAAGCTCTCCGTTAACAAAGAAAAATAATTTGTTTTGGATAATTGGACCGCCTAGACGGAAACCATATTGTGTATTGTAAAATTCAGTTGCTTTAATTCTTGCAGCATCCGGACTTTTCCCTACTGTATTTTCGTTTCTACCGAAGAAATAAGCAGACCCCTCAAATTTATTTGACCCTGAACGGGTTACCGCGTTGATACCAGCACCAGCAAAATTACCATTACTTACATCGTACGGTGACAAAACGATTTGAATTTCTTGAATCGCGTCAAGTGAAATAGGCTGTGTATTCGCCTGACCGCCTGGTGCTCCGTTAGAGGCTAAACCAAAAACGTCATTGTTTACCGCTCCGTCAATAGAGATATTGTTATATCTATTGTTGACACCAGAAAAAGACTGACCAGAACCTCCGTTGATTGAACCACTAGCTTGTGGCGTTAAACGTGTAAAATCGTTTAATGAACGAGATAGCGTTGGAAGGTTTTGTAATTGTTCTCTACTTACGTTAGTAGATGGCCCAACACGCTTTCCATTAAAGTTAGCGTCTTTAGTTCCTGTTACTACGACTTCAGTTAACTGATTGGCATTGTCGTTAAGTGACGTATTCAGAACGAATGGTTCACCTAATTTTAGATAAATATCAGATACTCGTCCTGACTGATAGCCGATATAGCTGATTTCAATTGTATAAGGACCACCTATACGCATGTTTACAATGTTGAAACGGCCTTCTGCATTTGTTGTTGTGCTGTAGACTGTTCCTGTTGGAGTGTGAGTAGCTTTAACCCCCGCACCAGGCAAAATACCTTTAGCATCTTTTACGGTACCCGTTAATGTTGAAGTGGTAACCTGGGCATTTACTGCGCCAATAGAACCAACAAAAACGAATAACAGAACTACGATTTTAAATAGTAGAGATTTATTCATACTTTTTTGTTTTGTTTGTTTGTTTTTTAAGTGAAAAAATGAAAATTAGTATAACTGCGGCAAAGGTATATATTAAAAAACACGATATTTTGATTTCAATGTTAATTTATCGTTAACAACAGCTATACTTTTCAACAATTTGAGCGAAATTTTAATGTTATGACCAAAAAACTGGAAGTTGCTTTCTATCAGGAATTTCACTGTCATTAATTTGAGGTTTCCAGGGGGTTGCTAGGGCGTTGCTAGGGCCTTGCTAGGGCCTTGCTAGGGCCTTGGTAGGGCTAGCGGCCCTAAAGAGGGCCTGGCAAGGGTTAATGAACGCCTTATTAACGGTGGAACAGATAAGGAAGGCACCCCTAAGAGTGTCAGGAAGACACCAATGTTATCAGAAAATATTTGGACAATTGTAGTAAATGAATAGGCCTAGGAGGTCTTCGATACTCCTTAAACAGCTTCGGAGCTTTTAATCTCATACAGATTTCCTTAGTAATCAAATATGACAAGCCACATAGAACTTAACTTTACTTTTAATGAACATTTTTTATAATTTTGGCTTTTACTAAGTTAAAATTCCTTTAATTAAAGATATGAACTACGATTTAATTGTATTAGGTAGCGGTCCAGGTGGATACGTAGCCGCAATCAGGGCTTCTCAACTCGGTTTGAAAACTGCTGTTATTGAACGCGAGTCATTAGGTGGCATTTGTCTGAATTGGGGCTGTATACCTACTAAAGCTTTACTTAAGAGCGCTCAAGTCTTTGAATATATCAACCACGCGTCCGATTATGGAATTCAAGCGACTGGTGAAGCCGATTTTGCCGCCGTTATTAAACGTAGTCGTGGTGTTGCTGATGGAATGAGCAAAGGCGTTCAATTCCTTATGAAAAAAAACAAAATCGATGTGATCATGGGCACTGGAAAAGTGAAACCTGGAAATACAATCGAAGTTAAGGGTGCAGATGGCGCTTCTAAAGATTACACAGCTACAAATATAATAGTTGCTACAGGTAGCAGATCAAGAGAATTACCTAACCTTAAACAAGACGGCAAAAAAGTTATAGGCTATAGACAAGCAATGGTTCTTCCTGAGCAACCTAAATCTATGGTTGTTGTAGGTTCAGGTGCTATCGGCGTTGAGTTTGCATATTTTTACGCGACAATGGGCACGAAAGTTACCATCGTCGAGTTTTTAGATAATGTGGTACCGGTTGAAGATGAAGACGTATCTAAGCAACTGCTTAGGAGCTTCAAAAAGGTGGGCATCGATATCATGGTTTCCTCGAGTGTAGAGTCGGTTGATACCAGCGGCACCGGTTGTAAGGTGCAGGTGAAAACTGCTTCAGGAATGCAAACTTTAGAATGCGATATCGTGCTTTCTGCTGCTGGTGTTGTGGCCAACATTGAAAACATTGGCCTGGAAGAAACTGGCATCAAAACTGAAAAAGGAAAGGTTGTTGTAGATGAGTTCTATAACACATCTGTTAAGGGTTACTATGCAATTGGCGACATCGTAAGCGGACAAGCACTTGCTCATGTAGCTTCGGCAGAAGGAATTATCTGCGTAGAAAAAATTGCTGGGCACAAACCAGAACCGTTGGACTACAATAATATCCCTGGGTGTACCTATTGCAGTCCTGAGATTGCCTCAGTAGGTTTCACTGAAAGAGCGGCTAAAGCTGCGGGCTATGAATTGAAGATAGGTAAGTTTCCGTTTTCTGCATCTGGTAAAGCGAGTGCTTCAGGCGCAAAAGATGGTTTCGTCAAGTTGATCTTCGATGCTAAATATGGTGAGTTATTAGGTGCGCACATGATTGGAAACAATGTTACCGAAATGATCGCAGAGATTGTTGTCGCCCGAAAATTGGAAACTACAGGACATGAGATAATTAAATCTGTACACCCACACCCAACCATGAGTGAAGCAATAATGGAAGCTGCAGCCGATGCTTATGGCGAAGTAATCCATTTATAATATATTCCTTGTTAACATATGAAGGCCGCTTACGCGGCCTTTCTTTTTAAAAATCTATTCTACCGCAATGAAATTACACGCCATAGAAACAGGACTTTTTAAGCTAGATGGCGGTGCCATGTTTGGCGTTGTTCCAAAATCAATCTGGAATAAAACTAACCCCGCCGACGAAAATAATTTATGTACCTGGGCAATGCGTTGTATGCTGGTAGAAGATGGGGAGCGGTTGATACTGATCGACAATGGCATTGGCAACAAACAAGATGAAAAGTTTTTGAAACACTATTACCTTCATGGAGATGACAGCCTCGATAAGTCACTTGCGGCAAAAGGGTTTCACAAAGATGACATCACCGATGTGTTTCTAACACACTTACATTTTGATCATTGCGGAGGTTCGATTGTTCGGGAGGGAGAAAAACTTCGTCCGGCTTTTAAAAATGCTGTCTATTGGAGCAATGAACAACACTGGAACTGGGCGGTTAATCCCAACGATAGAGAAAAAGCATCCTTTCTAAGAGACAACATTATGCCTATACAGGAGAGCGGCCAACTTCGTTTCATCGAAGACAAAGAAGGTGTAGAATTTCAAGAGGGAATAAGTATTAGGTTTGCTTATGGCCATACGGACGCTATGATGCTTCCACAGATCAAGTATAAAAATAGGACAATTATTTACATGGCTGATCTGTTGCCTTCAACCGGTCACATTCCATTACCCTATGTGATGGCCTACGACATGTTTCCGATGAAAACATTGACTGAAAAGAAAGCCTTTTTGAAAGAAGCGGCCGACAATGACTATATACTTTTCTTGGAGCACGATGCTGTACACGAATGTTGTACCGTAACGGAAACGGAAAAAGGCATCAGACTAAACGAAACATTCAGTCTGGAAAGTATTTAAATGTTAAGCTTCAGCACGGTATTCCAGTAGATCGCCAGGCTGACATTGTAACACTTCACAAATTGCTTCCAGTGTCTCAAACCTTACCGCCTTGGCTTTTCCTGTCTTTAATATAGAAAGATTTGACATCGTAATTCCTACCCGTTCGCTCAATTGGGTTAATGACATCTTGCGCCTGGCAAGCATCACATCAAGATTGATTATAATCGGCATTTATACTGTTAATTCTTGATCTTGTTGTAGGTCATACCCTTTTCTGAACACCTGCATGATCACGATTGTTACAATACCAACGGTTAGTAACAAATAGTTAAAATCGAAAGAATAGGCAGTAGTAAACGAGGTGTGGCTAAATACTTCTTTGATGATAAAATAGCTGCAAAGATCCCATATAAAAGCCGTAAAGCTTAGCAAAATACAATACACTCCTATTATTTTCACCCTATTGATATTTTCAAGGGTAAAGATTCTTCCTTTTGAAGAGTCATCGATAAAACGATACAGCTTTAACAACAATAAAACACCAAATGCGAGCATTGATAAGGATAGTAGATTTTTAAAACCATAAAAAAAGGAAATTATCTTCTGCGGACGCTGTCTAATATAAACATCTCCTGAAACCTGATATCTTGTTTTCAGATAGAAGGCGGAGCCATTACTGCCAATAAAGTGCAAGGAATCATTCGCAGGGATAATGTTATTTTCGAAAAGTGGCAGATGATGGGCTTTGGAATTAACCGATGCTTCAGCTCCACCCTTCCATCCTTTCATAAAACCTTCCCTCACCTGATAGCAGGTAATTGCAAAAGCAACAACAGCCACAATCACCAAAACGACCTTTGTTACTTTTAGAAATTTAAGTTCATCTCTCATTTTACTGAATACTAAATAGTTAAGGGATTATACATTTTAAGTAATGCTTTTGATTCCAAAGGCAAAGCAGTTCAAACAGGAAAAATATTTGTTCTGTGAGCATGCCTCTCCATTTCAATTGCTATAATTTTACTAAAAGCAAACATAACGAGTTATTATTGATATTCATAATATATTTATTGTAATTCAATAAATAATAGTTGTTAATGCCTGTTCTTTAGTGGCACTGACAAAAGTATTTTGGAATAATTTTTGCTAGTAATTTAAAGTATAAATAAGTTGTGTAAGGTGTAACGTTTTCGGGAATTTATGTATAAATGACCTTAAAATTATTACTTTTGCACGTTCAGACACATAAAGAGTACCAAAGCATATAAATGAGACAACTCAAAATCACGCAGTCGATTACTAATCGCGAAAGTCAGTCATTAGATAAGTACCTTCACGAAATTGGTAAGGTAGATTTAATTACAGCCGAAGAAGAAGTAATATTAGCAAGAAAGATACGCGAGGGTGACCAGGCCGCATTAGAACGTTTGACCAAGACAAATTTGCGTTTCGTTGTTTCAGTTGCAAAACAATATCAAAATCAGGGTTTAACTCTTGGAGATTTAATTAACGAGGGAAACCTTGGTTTAATTAAAGCGGCAAAGCGTTTTGATGAAACAAAGGGTTTCAAGTTTATCTCCTATGCAGTGTGGTGGATTCGTCAGTCGATCTTACAGGCTATTGCCGAGCAAAGTCGTATTGTTCGTTTACCATTGAACCAGGTTGGCTCACTGAGTAAGATCAGTAAAGCATTTTCTAAACTAGAGCAGGAATTTGAGCGTGAGCCTTCTCCTGAAGAGTTAGCAGATG
This sequence comes from Pedobacter sp., assembly GCF_037719805.1. Taxonomy (GTDB): domain Bacteria; phylum Bacteroidota; class Bacteroidia; order Sphingobacteriales; family Sphingobacteriaceae; genus Pedobacter. Next base: position 437,070 of record NZ_JBBJLZ010000002.1, read on the forward strand.
TACTAGAAACTACAGTAGATAAAATTTCCGACACGCTAAGTAACTCCGGAAGACACGTATCAATGGATGCGCCATTCGTTCAAGGTGAAGAAAACACTTTGCTTGATGTATTGGAAAACCATGAGCCTAACACAGATAGTAACCTGATCAATGAATCTTTGTCTGAAGAAATTAAAAGATCACTATCTACTCTAACTGAAAGAGAACGCGAGATCATCGTATTGTTTTTCGGATTAAGCACCAACCACCCCCTTTCCCTTGAAGAGATTGGAGAGAAGTTTAACCTAACTCGTGAACGTGTACGTCAAATTAAGGACAAAGCATTGCAACGTCTTCGTCATACTTCAAGAAGCAAAATCCTGAAATCTTATTTAGGATAATAAGATTCCAGCCTTCGCCGGAAGGACGATAGTAGTTGAAAATGATATAACGCCACGTTATTATAATAAAGATTGAGCCCACCGCTCGATCTTTTTTGTTATATGCCTATCTTTATTGAAATATTTACTATGAAATTACTCCTATTATTACCCCTTGGCCTATTATTAAGCTGTAGCACCGTTAAAAAGACAGATGCGCAGTCTGGAGACTCGCAGTTGTTGAAGGATGTCCAAACGTTGTCTTCCGACCAATACGAAGGTCGAAAAACGGGAACTAAAGGAGCTGAAATGTCAAGGACATATATTTTGGGAAGATTTAAAGAACTTGGCTTGAAAGCATTTAGCAGTACTCCAGGCTTTGAACAACCATTTAGCGTCAAAAGAGGTACGGCTGCCGACGTAAAGGGCATTAACATGATTGGGTATGTGCAAGGCAAGACTGACAATGTCATTGTGATCTCCGCCCATTATGATCATTTGGGCATTGTGAAAAATGAGGTATTTAATGGTGCAGATGATAACGCTTCTGGCGTAGGGGGACTTTTAAGCATTGCTACCTATTTTGCGAAAAACAAACCTAATAACACCATTATATTTGCCGCTTTTGATGCGGAAGAGATGGGTTTACAAGGTGCCAAAGCATTCGTTGCTAATCCAACAGTTTCACTGGAGAAAATTAAGCTTAATATCAATATGGATATGATTGCCCACAATGACAAGAGCGAGCTCTATGCCTGTGGAACATTTAAGTATCCGGAGCTTAAAAAATATTTCACACTAAAAAGCCCGGATATTAAAGTGCTTTTCGGACACGACGACCCGAAACTGGGCAGGGATAATGACTGGACCGACCAAAGTGATCAGGGCGCTTTTAATGCTAAGAATATCCCCTTTCTATACTTCGGTGTTGAAGACCATAAAGATTATCATAAAGCAACCGACGAGTTTCAAAATATCAATAAGGAATTCTATTCAAATGCAGTAAACGCAATATTAGAGATTGCCAACAATATTGATAAAGAACGCGATATCCAGCAAATCTTCAAGGATAAGCTGCAGATGAAAAAGCAATAGACTAAAAGTCTATATCAATAATACTGTTCAGCGGAATGTGGACCCCACTTTTCAATTGCAGGTACTTTTCAGTTACTGACCATACCGTAGTACTCACTGTCTTAGGCCCTTGTCTTGTGTTGAAAGTAATATCAGTTTTCGATTTGAATTCGTTACCCAATCGCTGTGCAGAATTTAACTTGCTTCTAAGTTCTTCAATATGATTCTCTTCAGCTGGGATAATTTGACTGAGTTCGATAGATTCTTTGGTAATAAGTTCACCTAACATATATATATAATTGGCTTTTCGTATGATTAAATATGCATTTAATTCACTTAAGTACCAATACCTAAACTAAGCATGACAAAAAAATGATGTTATCACCTTACTGGTAAAACTGATCACATAAAAAAACCTGCCTCTAAAAAGAGGCAGGTTCCAAACAACTATAAAAGAACTTATTTTTTAACTTTAAGCCTGGTTTCAATCATACCAACAAAGCCTCTGCCCTCTTCATCAAAGTTTGCGTTAACTTTGACTTGATTCGTTTTAACACCACTCGCACTTGATAACCTGTTGGATGATACTACAGCAGTTGCACCGGGTGCCAGCACGCTTATTGCCTTAGCCAAATAACCGTCCAGAGGATTACCAAAATCATAGTTTCCTAAGTCACTACCACCGTCGACCTCAGGTATCATTCCTGTATAATACCCGCCCTGGTCAAGAGAATTTCTAGTCTCAAACAATGAGAGATAAACCTCATATCTATTTTCCAGTGTGACCGGGAAAAATCCGACAGGCTTACCATATGTGGTTTTACCGACAAGTGTGACCTTCATCTTTGGCTTAAGACTATTTATTACCAATTCACTCGCTGAAGCAGTACCACCGCTAACGATAAAGACAACATTCGTAACACCGCCCAGGTTACCCTTTTTAGCGAAGTTATTGGTATTGTTAGCAACTGAATAGTCAATGTCTGCATAAGTAATCATACTTCCTTTTGCATTATACTGAACTTTATCATTGGCATCAAGTAAAGGTTGATTCTTTAAAATACTTGGATCTGTCGTCTTTCTATTCTTCAGGTTGTTGTTGAAATGCTCGATATACATTACGCCAGATGCCGTTGATGGAGCGATTAGGTTGGTCAAATGTTCTGCAGTACTAACGTATCCGCCTCCATTATAACGTAAATCTATAACAAGATCTGTCACGCCTTTTGCAGCAAAATCTTTAAATACACCATTTAAAGTGTCAATCGAGTTGGCAGTGTTAGAAAAACGCGCGTATGCCAGATAACCGATTTTTCTGCTACCTGCAGTCAGGACATTACTCTTGAAGATCGGACTACTTTTATAAGACGTTTTAGCTAATGTAACATCAAACGAAGAACCATTAGTTTTCACCCCAGCAACTGTTATGGAAGTTGGATTACCATAAATAGTGGAGTTGATTAAATTAACCTCAGATGAGGCGATAGCTCCGCCGGTAGCCGTTTGCTCAATGGCACCAATCTTTGTTCCATTAATATGTGTAATGTAAGCACCGCGACTCAAACCGGCTTTAAATGCGGGGCTGTTTTCAAATACTGCAGAGATGTACAATCTGTATTCTGTTGCGGTTTGTCCAACAGCAGATATTCTATAAATACCAACATCATTTCCGTTTCCTTCTAAGTCAACTGATGCCTGATCATTTGGCGAAGCAGACGTTGGAGTTGGATTATCAGTGTCGCTATCATTAATATAGGAATATTTAGGCGATCCGGAAGTACTAACGTAATCGGCTTTTCCTGACACTTTAATCAAATTGAACAGGTTGTTTTCTAAGTTTACAAGCGTTGCCGACTCTGTAGCCGTAGCGCTTAATTTACTGTACTTCCTTGGCTCATAATCGTCATAGCTAGGCAGTGACTCATTCCAGAAGTAAATTTCTTTTGCATACAAAAACAAGGAGTCGTTACTTAACTCCAATCTGTTAGTTGTCGACGTTTGCTTAGCATTAGTTTCCGTAGTAGGGGGATCAACTGGCTCTGAGTCCGTTTTATTCTTCTTGCATGCTGAAACAGCTACAGTTATAAACACCGCTGAAAGAAGTGCCCATTTTTTGAAGTTCTTGTTTTTCATTCGTGTTGGATGATTTCTTAATTAGTAGTAGAAGGGGCGATTAATTATTTTATTTGTAAATGACAGCGTGAATTTACAACTTAAAGACGTATAAACGTAATTGTCAGGCGAATAGATCAGCAGCATTCAGGTAATTAATTCCGCTTTGCGGATTTATGAGAATTGCCTGACTAGAATGTCCCACAAATAGACACTTTTCTCTCTTAACACCATGCTTTTCAAGGATTTTTAAGAGAATATTCTCTGTTGAGTCCTCAGTGAACTCTTCAGCAAAGTAAACTGTTAAACTTGACTCCATACCATTCCATTCGGTCTGTCTGATCTTATTTAGGGCCACAACAGGATCTCCGTTTGCTAGTAAGAATATTTGTTTCCCATTCTTCGCTACGGAAATAAGCAATTGAAGCATCTCGTCGAATAACAATAGTTTCAAAGGCAACTTTACATTTTGCATCAACAAGTCAAAATTCACCCTGTACTTTTTTTCCAGATCAAATTGCTTAACCGTTCTTTCAAAGATGCCATCATGCCCATTGTTGGCAAAATCTTCTGTCATATATGCTAGTAGCTCCACTGCATCTCGCTGCTCTGCGTATTCCACAAACTGCGCAAACAAGTAATATACTTGCAGTAAATAATCTTTTTCAGGATACAATACATTGTCGTACTCAAATATGAAGGACTCATACTTTCCGAGGTCACGCTCCGCTCCCATTCTGTTTAATCAATTAATTGGTCCAGCAATGGTGTTATGACTGTGATGTTGTATTCATCAAATAAGATCTTCGACTTCAGCAACTCATCAGCTTCAAATCTATGGAGAGGAAGTATTTCGTCTACGGCCTCGTCCAAACAGATGGTTAGCAAGTTATGCGCAATAACCTCATTATTTTGATCGCCGAGAGAGATGAAACGGTAAGTGGCAGATGGAAAAGAAGGCATGTCGCCGTAATCCGCTAAAATCACCTGATCTTCAGGGTAGGCCTTCACAAGCTTTAAAGCCTGAATTGATTTACCTCCGGTTATTAGTATTTTCAAGGTTATATAATTAGTCCGTCTTTCATTGTAACTACCCTATCGCTGATCTTTGCGAGATCCTCATTGTGGGTTACAATAACAAATGTTTGCTTAAAATTGTCTCTTAGCGTAATAAAGAACTGATGTAAAGCGCTTGCGTTGGCTGAATCGAGGTTACCTGATGGTTCGTCGGCCAGCACAATAGAAGGACGGTTAACCAGTGCACGTGCAACGGCGATACGCTGCTGTTCGCCTCCGGATAGTTCATTTGGCTTGTGATGTGCCCGCTCCTTAAGACCCAAGAGCTCCAGAAGTTCATGAGCCCGTGTTTCTGCATCCTTCTTTGGGACTTTCGCAATAAAAGCAGGAATACATATATTTTCTAAGGCTGTAAATTCTGGTAAAAGATGATGAAATTGAAAGACAAAGCCAATGTTTCTGTTGCGAAAAATGCTAAGTAACTCCCCATTTAGCTTATTAATCTTAGTGCCATTTAATTCAACTTCTCCATGGTCTGGCTTATCTAGCGTTCCAAGTATGTGAAGCAGTGTACTTTTGCCAGCTCCAGAGGCTCCAATGATGCTTACGATCTCTCCTTTGGCAACACTAAAGTCTACACCCTTCAAAATGGGAAGGCTCCCATAAGCTTTTTTGATACCCGTTGCTTTTAGCATAATTGCAAACTTAGTGTTTTTAAAACCAATCTGAAATTGTAGATTTGAGCAAATTTTTTCAGCAAATGAATATCCACGAATATCAAGGTAAAGAAATCCTCAAAAGTTTTGGTGTCTCCGTACAGGAAGGCGTAGTTGCAGATACGGTTGAGCAAGCTGTAGAAGCTGCTAAAAAAATGAAAACCGATTATAATTCTGACTGGGTTGTGATTAAAGCACAAATCCATGCTGGAGGAAGAGGTAAAGGCGGAGGTGTTAAACTTGCCAAAAACCTTGATGAGGTAAGAGAAAGGGCAACCGCTATTTTAGGTATGCAATTGGTAACTCCTCAAACTGGTCCGGAAGGAAAGAAAGTGAATAAGATATTGGTTGCTCAGGATGTTTATTACCCTGGAGCATCTGAAACAAAAGAATTTTATGTGAGTGTTTTGTTAAACCGCGCAAGTGGCAGAAACATCATCATGTATTCTACTGAAGGCGGTATGGACATCGAGGAAGTTGCAGAACATACTCCACACTTGATCTTCAAAGAAGAAATCGATCCAAAAGTTGGTCTTCAAGCGTTTCAAGCTCGCAAGGTTGCTTTTAACTTAGGACTTAGTGGTGCTGCTTTCAAAGAAATGGTAAAGTTTGTTACTGCACTCTATAAAGCGTATGACAGCACGGATTCAGCAATGTTTGAGATCAATCCTGTCCTTAAAACCTCTGATGATAAAATAATCGCTGTAGATGCGAAAGTTGACTTAGATGAGAACGCATTGTTCCGTCATCCTGATTATGCAGCGATGCGTGATAAACTGGAAGAAGATCCAACAGATGTGGAAGCTAGTGAATCAAACCTTAACTATGTGAAACTTGACGGAAACGTAGGTTGTATGGTTAACGGAGCTGGTTTAGCAATGGCAACCATGGATATCATTAAAATTGCCGGTGGTGAACCTGCTAACTTCCTGGACGTAGGTGGAACCGCTAATGCACAAACTGTTAAAGCTGGTTTCAACATTATTCTTAAGGACCCTAATGTTAAAGCAATCCTGATCAACATCTTTGGTGGTATTGTACGTTGCGATAGAGTTGCGCAAGGTGTTATTGATGCATACAAAGAAATTGGTGATGTCCCAGTGCCAATCATTTGCCGTCTGCAAGGCACAAACGCTGTAGAAGCAAAGAAATTAATTGATGAGTCTGGACTTAAAGTATACTCTGCAATCGCATTGAAGGATGCTGCAGCTTTAGTTACACAAGTACTAGCATAAACACAAGTCAATACTGCTAATGAACTGGCAGTTTGGTTAAGATCTGAAGAGCTGCATTCGCAGCTCTTTTTTTATAAATATTATTTTTGGGAAATGCCTTAAAAAGAAAAGGCCTACAACTATCCAGTTGTAGGCCTCTCTAACCAAATATAAATTAAACGAGCAATACAAACATAGGAACTTTTTTTTAGAAAAACTACTATTTTATAAAATTGTTGAATAATTATTGGGTTAAATAGCCTATTTATACCTAAATCATTGATATTAAACATCTTTTATTTACAATAAATGATTTTTTATATAGATAATTCAACCAAATCTTGATTAACGCATATAAATCATCCTAGTTTTTCGTCTTTTACACTGTTTTTGACTTTAAGAGTTGAAGTAGAGACAGAATATTCCAGATTAACATTCCATTTATACAGAAATTACAATATTTAATAAAAAATCACTTGGAAAATTGATAATTCTATAGGATTTAGCAATCCTAAATATTTGCATCTGATTCTTCGAGGATTTGATTATTTTTGCCCCGCTCCAGAAAATATCATGATTAAAAGAGAAAAAATACAGCGTCTGTTAGAAACAACAGATTTCGATAGAGAAGTAACCGTAATGGGTTGGGTAAGAACCTTCAGAAACAATCAGTTTATTGCTTTAAACGATGGTTCCTGCATGGGAAACATCCAGATCGTGGTAGACTTTAATAACACCCCGGAGGAACTTCTCAAAAGGATCACCACTGGTGCTGCAATTGCAGTAACAGGAACTATTGTCGAATCCCTTGGGAAAGGTCAACGCGTTGATGTAAAAGCAACTTCCATAGAAATTCTCGGAGATAGTGACCCTGAGAAATTTCCTTTACAGCCTAAGAAGCACAGTCTTGAGTTTCTTAGGGAGATTGCTCACCTGCGCTTCCGCACCAACACCTTTAATGCGGTCTTTAAACTTCGCCATGCACTCGCTTTCGCCATTCATCAATTCTACAACGAAAGAGGTTTTGTCTACATGCATACGCCAATCATCACGGCATCAGATGCAGAGGGTGCTGGAGAAATGTTTAGAGTAACTACATTGGATTTCGACAATGTGCCACGTACCGAAGATGGAAAAGTTGATTACTCACAAGACTTTTTTTCCCGTTCCAGTAACCTAACGGTTTCCGGGCAACTGGAAGGCGAGCTCGCAGCAATGGCTTTTGGTCAGATCTATACTTTCGGACCAACATTCAGAGCAGAGAATTCGAATACTACCCGTCACCTTGCAGAATTCTGGATGATTGAACCAGAAGTTGCTTTTGCAGATCTCGAAGACAATATGCAACTGGCAGAAGATATGCTGAAATATGTGATCGATTATGCCTTAAAAAACTGCAAGGATGAGATAGAATTCTTAAATGGCCGCTTATTGGAAGAAGAGAAGTCTAAGCCTCAGAGTGAACGCTCAGAACTATCGCTTATCGACAAGCTAAACTTCTGCCTGAATAACGATTTCGAGCGTTTAACCTATACTGAAGCTATCGCGATTCTTAAATCTTCTAAACCCAATCAGAAAAAACAATTTAAATATATCATTGATGAGTGGGGAGCGGATCTCCAATCAGAACATGAACGCTTTTTAGTAGAAAAACATTTCAAAAAACCTGTTATTCTTACCGATTATCCTGCGGATATTAAATCCTTTTATATGCGACAAAATGAACCGGATGCTCAAGGCAGAAAAACCGTTGCTGCAATGGATATCCTTTTTCCGGGCATTGGAGAGATCATTGGCGGATCACAGCGTGAAGAACGTCTTGATAGGTTAACCAGTCGCATGGACGAGATGAATATCCCTCAGGATGAACTTTGGTGGTATTTAGACACCAGGAGATTCGGTTCCGCCCCACATGCTGGTTTCGGGCTTGGCTTTGAACGCCTCATCTTATTTGTGAGCGGAATGACCAACATCAGAGATGTAATTGCCTTCCCGCGCTTCCCTAAAAATGCCGAATTTTAATAAAGATGGTTCTATAGTCTTCAGATTTACAGTCTGAAGACTTATTAAAGCTATTTCCGGCTTAGGATTTGCTTAATTTTACATATGCTTATCAAAATATATCCTGAGAATCCAAACCCGAAAGCGATAGAACAGGTCGTAGAGGTATTGAAAAAAGGAGGGATTATCATCTATCCTACCGACACTGTTTATGGCATGGGATGCGACATTACCAATCAAAAAGCTGTAGAAAGGATTTGTAAACTTAGAGGCGTAAAGCCTGAAAAAGCGAACTTCTCTTTTATTTGCTCTGATTTGAGACATATCTCGGATTACATTAAACCAATCGATACCATAGTTTTCAGAGTGCTCAAAAAGGCATTACCTGGACCTTTTACTTTTATTTTCAACGCCAATAACAACGTACCCAAGCTGCTTAGTTCTAACAAAAAGACGGTTGGAATTAGGGTGCCTGATAATGACATTGCCCGAGAAATCGTTTTACAACTCGGAAATCCGATTCTAAGTACCTCCATCCATGATGATGACGATGTCATAGAGTACTCAACAGATCCCGAATTGATACATGAAAAGTATGAAGATAAAGTAGATCTTATTGTTGATGGCGGTTATGGTGATAACGAACCATCAACAGTTGTAGATTGTACTTCCGGTGGCTTTGAAATCATCAGACAAGGAAAAGGTGATCTCGAAAGCATGATTGCCTAGCTAGTAAGCTGTTCTATCTGAGGCTTAAAGTCTTTCATAAAGTTGCGAATACTTCCCTTCAAGTCATTTGCATCTAAACTTTTTACAAAGGCACTTCCGATAATACCGCCACCTGCATACTGACAAGCTTTATCAAAAGTCTCTTTGCTACTGATCCCAAACCCAATAACTGTTGGGTTTTTCAGCTTTAAATCGGCTATTCTGGCAAAATAAGCTTCAGTAGCATCGGATACACTTAAGTTCTGCCCTGTAGTTGCTGACGAAGACAATAGGTAGATAAATCCACTGCTTAAGCCATCAATCTTTTGAATGCGCTCCGGAGAAGTCTGAGGAGTAATCAGAAATATGTTACTTAATCCGTATTGCTCAAATATTGTTGCGTAAAGTTCTTCATACTCTACCATGGGTAAGTCGGGAACAATGCAGCCATCAACCCCTACTTCTGCACAAGATTTACAGAAATTCTCGACCCCGAATTGAAGCATCGGATTTACATAACCCATCAACAAAACTGGAATGCTGACCGTTTTTCTAAGATCTTTCAGCTGTTGAAACAATAACTTCAGGTCCATGCCATTATCCAACGCAATCTTACTGCTTGCCTGTATGATAGGTCCATCAGCAACAGGGTCTGAATAAGGGAAACCTATTTCCAGAAGATCTGCACCTGAACGTTCCAACTCCTCAGCAATCGCAACGGTATCTCCCAGGGATGGATAGCCCGCCGTATAATATATAGACAGGATGTTTTTCTTTTCCTGAAATAACTGTTTTAATCTGCTCATTTTATAAGTTGAAATGTTTCATATAAGTATCCATGTCTTTGTCGCCGCGACCAGAAAGACAAATCACAACATTTTCGCCACCCACAAAAGTCATTTTTTCGAGGTAAGCAAGTGCATGTGCGCTCTCGATTGCTGGAATAATCCCCTCAAGCTGTGTTAATAACAGGCCTGCATCTAAAGATTCATCATCGGTGATCGAAACATATTTTCCCCGGCCAGTTTTGAATAAATGGGCATGCTGGGGACCGATACCAGGATAATCCAGACCAGCGGATACGGAATGTGGCTCGACAACCTGACCATCATGAGTTTGCATGAGGATACTCCGGCTTCCATGCAGCACGCCTTCTTTGCCTAATGAGGTGGTTGCCGCTGAAAAGCCACTGCTAACCCCCTTACCGGCTGCTTCAACAGCTATTAACTTAACGTTCTCATCGTCTAAGAAGTGATAAAACATGCCTAATGCATTGCTACCGCCACCAACACAAGCCAATACATAGTCTGGCTGATCATTGCCGGTCTGCTCGATCAACTGCTTCTTTGTCTCCTCGGAGATAATAGATTGGAACAACCCAACCATATCAGGATAAGGATGCGGACCGACCACTGATCCAATGATGTAGTGGGTATCAATGGGATTATTAATCCAGTCACGCATGGCTTCATTGGTTGCATCTTTCAGCGTTTTACTACCTGAAGTTGCGGGTACAACCCTTGCCCCAAGCATCTTCATTCTTGCAACGTTAGGAGCTTGTCTTTTGATGTCTACCTCACCCATATATACCACGCATTCCAGACCTCTCAAGGCACAAACTGTGGCTGTTGCAACACCATGCTGCCCGGCACCTGTTTCTGCTATAATTCGCTTCTTACCAAGGCGCTCCGCGAGAAGAATCTGACCTACGGTATTGTTAATCTTATGCGCGCCCGTATGATTCAGATCTTCCCTTTTTAGAAAGATGTTAGCATTGTATTTTTCCGAAAGGCGTTTAGCTAGGTATAGAGGTGATGGCCTGCCTACATAATCTTTCAGCAACTGATGAAGCTCCTTTTGAAAGCCTTCATCGTTTATGATTTTTAAGTAATTAAGTCTAAGCTCCTCTACATTTGGATACAGCATTTCAGGGATATATGCTCCTCCGAAATCTCCGTAATAACCCTTTTCATTCACAAAATAACTCATAGCTGTTTCTTAAATTCATCTAATTTATTAATATCTTTCATACCAGGCTCCAGCTCGAACTTACTGTTTACGTCCACTGCAAAAAGCCGTTTATCGTCTATCTTTTTTAATGACTCCAGACTCTCCAAACCAATTCCTCCGCTGAGGAAGTAAGGATTATCGAGTGTATACCTTTTCAATAAGTCCCAGTTAAAATGCTGGCCTGAGCCGCCATATTCAGAGGTTTGCGTATCAAAAAGAAAGTAATCCACAGCGGCTTGATAGTTATCAAGCGCTGAAAAATTAAACTTTTCGTCTACTCCAAAAGCCTTCATTATTTTGACATCACTACCTGCAAGTTGCTGTTTTAAAGCTACCACATAATTGGCCGACTCATCTCCATGCAATTGCAGTAAGTTCAGGTGATAACGTTCCGCAATTTGAACTACTTCTATCAGATCATGGTTAACAAACACCCCTACCTTCGCGATGTTTTCAGGTAATTGCGAAAGCACTAGAGGATCAAGCCCGCCAACAAACCTTTTTGAATAGGGATAGAAGATGAAGCCCATGAAATCTGGTCTCAACAGGCTCACCTCCCGAATATTTTCGGAATCTCTCATCCCACATATTTTCAGTTTAATCCTCATTAGTCTAGCAATGTTTTAAAGCTCTGCAATGCTTTTTTAGTCATCAGAGATTCTTCTGCCTCGTAGAAGCAATCGCCAAATGTTTTACTATCATCGATGGTGTTTATAGCAAGGGCCGCATTGCAAAGCACCACATTTTGCTGGGCAGCAGTGCCAGTTCCATTCAATACTTCCATAAAAATCTTCGCTGATGATTCTACGGTATCGCCACCTTTAATGTCGTTTTCGCTGATCAATTCAAATCCAAGGCTTGAAACTGTTCTAAATGACTCGCCGGTTTTAGTAAAAGTTTTAAAATCACAGGTTAATGAGATTTCATCAAAGCCATCCACCGCATGGAGAATGGTGTAGTTTTTATCAGTATCCTGATACAGATAAGCATATAAGCGGGCCAACTCAAGAGAAAACACACCTACGATCTGATTTTTAGGCTGAGCAGGATTTACCATTGGGCCCAGCATGTTAAAAAAGGTTTTTACACCAAGCTCTTTTCTGATCGGGGCAACAGTTTTCATAGCGGGATTAAATAACGGCGCGTGGATAAAACAAATCCCTGCGCTATCTAAGCTTCGCTTCAATTGATCCTGATCGTTGGTAAATTTATATCCAACATACTCCATCACATTAGATGAGCCGCAGCCAGAAGAAACACCGTAGTTACCATGCTTGGCTACTTTGTATCCTGCTCCCGAAACGATGAACGATGCAAGTGTAGAGATATTGAAAGTATCCTTTCCATCCCCCCCGGTTCCGCATAGATCAACCAATTCATAATCTGAAAAATCTACTTTCAAACAAAGGTCAAGCATGGCATCTCTGAAACCTTGCAACTCTGCAACAGTAATATTTCGCATACCAAAGGCAGTGATGAATGCTGCGATCTGAGAAGTATTGAATTCACCCAAAGCAATTGAGGTTAGAATCTTCTGGGATTCAGTCCTGCTAAATGTTTTATTTTCAAATAAGTGGCTAAGTATTTTTTTCATGCTTAAACTTCTGAACGATAATTTATGAAATGCGCTAAAACAAAAAAGGCTGCCTTATAGCAACCCTGAAATATTATTATAAAAAATAAAATGTTCAAAATAGGGTTACACTATGCTTGCGCATTGTGCCACCACCAGTTATTAAGTCCATTCGTTAGTATCATTGTAAGGCAAATATGGAGTTGTTTTTGCAAAGCAACAAATGTTTCCTCAAAAAATTACAATTAATTGCGTTTAATAAAAGTAAGTGCGTAGTCGTAAAGATCATTAAAGCGAAAGATCATTTGAGTGATCATACCGACATGCTTTTTGTTCTTTATTACATGCATTTCCTGAGGAACTTTCTGTTCCAGTAGCAATTTGTTTAACCGTTCAGTTTGAATTTGAATTGCAGGATAAGTCTTCTCTCCGTAAAACAGCAGGTGCGGATTATGTACGTTGGATACATAGTTTAAAGGTGAACCTTTTGTCCAGGTTTCCTGATCTTTAGTGAAAGTCCTTAGGAAATCGAAGTAATTATTGTCTTTCTCCGCCTGAGTCAGGTACTCCCGCATATCCAGGCCAAAGGGATCATTCAAGATGACACCTCTTATAGGATTAGCAATTGCAAGGGCCTTAAAATATTGTGGATCCGAATTGATGAGCTCGGCTAAATGTGCCCCTGCTGAGTGTCCCATCAAGTAAATCCGCTTTGGGTTACCGCCATATTCAGAGATATGGTTAACTACCCATTTAACGGCGGTTGCACAATCATTAGCCATCTGCCCATATTGATTATCGGGAGCTAGTCCGTAGTTAATTGTCACGGCGACCACCCCCTTTCTGGCAAAGTTTCTGCCCAGCCACCAGTAAATATCTTTCTTACCACTGCTCCATGAACCACCATGAACGAATATCAATACATCCTGTGCGGTGTCAACTTTAGCTTTATGATAGATATCCAGCTGACGCCGAACGTCATTTACTGAACTGCTGTAATTAATATTCTTCTCGACTTTAACTTTTGCAAGCACCACCAAAGGCATCCCAAGAAAAGCTAGCCACATCAAAGCAAGTTTCATTTTATCTTATTAAGGCGTTTTTTTCTTTTGTAAAGTGATCGAACACCAGTTTATCTGCCAAGCCCGGCAACAATTTATTTAGCCATACCGTAAGCTTCCCTTGTCCGGTAATGACAAGAGTCCGTTTTCTGTTTGCTATTCCATTCGCCATTAGAACCGCTACTTCTTCAGCTGTCATCATCTTACCTTCATCCATACTGGTCTCTCCATGAGAACTTCCATCTTCTGACAATGCTGCAACGCGAATGTTGGAAGTAGTAAAGCCCGGACAAGCAACCATTACATGCACGCCAGTTTTCAATAGCTCTGTTCTCAGTGATTCCATAAAGCCATTCATCGCAAACTTAGAAGCAGAATAACCGGTTCGGCCAGGTAAGCCACGATAGCCTGCAATTGAAGATACGCCAATGATACTGCCTTTGGTTTTTAGAATTTCAGTTAACGCATATTTGCTACAATACACCGTTCCCCAGAAGTTAACGTCCATCAGGTTCTTTAACACGCTGAGGTCAACATCCTGAAATAGTGCCCTCATAGATAATCCTGCGTTGTTGATCAATACATCAATTTGGCCGAACGTAGCAACCGCCTGGTTGATCAAATGTGCACAGTCTTCTTCTTTACTTACGTCTGCCTGAACTGCAACTGCTTTGATGCCATATTGCTTCTCCAGCTGGGCGGTGATCTCGCAAAGGGTAACGTATTGTCTTGCGGCAAGTACCAAATTAGCACCACGCTTCGCAAATTCCTCAGCACAGGCTTTTCCGATACCGGATGATGCACCGGTAATAATGACAACTTTATGCTTAAAGTTCATATAAACTATCTGATTAGTGAGTTTTCGTAGGGAATTCGCGTGACGATAGACCTTCCCAAAGTGATTTCATCAGCATATTCCAGCTCACCTCCAAAGGCAATCCCTCTTGCAATGGTAGTAATTGGAATCTGATATTCTTTTAGTCTTTTATAGAGGTAAAAAAGTGTGGTATCCCCTTCCATTGTTGCGCTTAATGCCAATATCACTTCCTTCACTGGTGTTGTTGCCACGCGCTGTACTAGGGAGTCAATGAAAAGATCCGTTGGGCCTATTCCATCCATAGGAGAAATCAGTCCGCCCAATACGTGGTAAACGCCAAAATATTGTGATGTGTTTTCAACTGCCATCACGTCCCTTGTATCTTCTACTACACATATAACCTCTCTGTCACGTTTATTGGCGGTACAGATCTCACAGGTGTTGTGATCGGAAATGTTATGGCAAATTACACAGTGCTTAATTTCGTTCCTAAGCCGGATGATCGAATTGCCAAAATGAGCTACTTCTTCGGTTTCCTTGTTCAGTAAATGCAACACCAAACGAAGGGCAGTCTTTTGTCCTATCCCTGGTAATTTAGCAAATTCACTAACTGCGTCTTCAAGTAATTTGGAAGAAAAGTTCATCTTACAAACTTAAATAAAAGTGCTTAAGCATTTCCATGTGCCTTTAAAATTATTTTGGTACCTTCTCCGTTTCACCGTTTCATTTCTTACATTTAACCGCTAAAAACATACTATGAGTCCGGCTATCCTGTTATCTTTTCTCATCGGTTACTTTCTCATTCTGATAATTATCGCATTTGCGACATCAAGAAAGTCATCTGATAACTCTACCTTTTTTATTGCCAACAGAAACTCGAAATGGTACCTGGTAGCGTTCGGAATGATTGGTACCGCACTCTCAGGCGTCACCTTTATTTCTGTCCCGGGCGAGGTAGGTTCACCTGCAGGAAATCAGTTTCAGTATTTTCAGTTCATTATAGGTAACGCGATTGGGTTCATCATCATAGCCACAGTACTTCTTCCTCTTTATTACAGAATGAAGCTGACGTCTATTTATAGTTATATCGAACAGCGGCTCGGCTTTTACAGTTATAAAACCGCAGCATTCATATTCCTGATCAGCAGAACCATCGGTTCTGCCTTCAGACTTTACCTGGTAGTCATTGTTTTACAACGCTTTATTTTCGACAGTTACGGGGTTCCGTTTTGGGCTACTGTAATGATTTCCTTAGTATTGATCTGGTCATACACCTTCAAAGGAGGGTTAAAGACAATTATTATAACAGATACACTCCAAACATTTTTCCTGGTGCTATCAGTATTCCTTACCCTCTATTTTATCTGTAGCAGTCTGAACCTGAATATTCCAGAAACTTTTGAAACGATAAAGAATAGCGGGTATGCCAAGGTGTTCTTCTATGAAGACTTCCTGACGAGCAACTTCCATTTTAGCAAACAGCTATTGGGGGGGATTTTTGTGACCATTGCAATGACAGGACTGGATCAGGACCTGATGCAAAAGAACCTGAGCATGAAAACCATTGGCGAGGCACAAAAGAACATGTTTACATTTACAGCAGTATTCGTTGTATTGAATATCTTTTTCCTTAGCGTGGGCGCTTTACTATACATTTTTGCTGCTAAAAACGGCATTGAAATCCCACTCGATCATATAACGGGAAAACCACGAACTGACTTTCTGTTCCCTGAAATTGCATTTAATCACCTGACCTTGATCCCAGGGATTGTTTTTATGCTCGGCTTAACGGCGGCTACTTTTGCGACGACGGATTCTGCACTTACTGCGTTGACTACTTCGTTCTGCGTAGATTTTCTACAGATGGACAAGGGTAATGACACCAATTCAAAGGCATCTGTTAACAAGAGACATTTAGTACATGTTGGCTTTTCCATACTCATGTTTTTAGTGATCATTGTGTTTAACACAATAAATGACGAATCGGTAGTGAAGGGGATATTTCGGGTGGCCTCTTATACCTACGGCCCCCTCTTAGGGCTTTACAGCTTCGGCTTGTTTGTCAGAAATCGTGGCCTGCATGATAAATTAGTGCCTTTTATCTGCCTTATTTCGCCTGCAATTTGTTACGTACTCAATGAATATTCGGCACAATTATTAGGAGGATACAAGTTTAGTGTAGAACTGATTCTGGTTAATGGTATGATCACCTTTATTGGATTATTACTGATCAGTAAGAAAACAGATTTGCAAACCAAATTTTAGAAGAGCAAAAGAATGACTAGTGAAGAGAAAATAAGAAGTGCGTTTGAAAACAAAAACTGGCAGGAGATTAAGGTTACAGATTCCTGGCAGATCTTTAAAATTATGGCTGAGTTTGTTGACGGGTTTGAAAAACTTGCTAAAATCGGCCCATGCGTATCCATTTTCGGTTCAGCAAGAACTGCAGAAACAAACAAGTATTATGAAATTGCAGTTCAATGTGGTAAGCTGCTTACTGATCGTGGCTACGGCGTGATTACAGGCGGCGGACCGGGTATCATGGAAGCCGGAAACAAAGGCGCACACATGAATGGCGGGAAATCTGTGGGCTTGAACATTGAGCTCCCTTTTGAACAATTTCATAATAAATACATTGACCATAATAAGCTGTTGGAGTTTGATTATTTCTTCATCCGAAAAGTGATGTTTATGAAATATTCACAAGGCTTTATCGTGTTACCTGGCGGTATGGGAACAATGGACGAGCTTTTTGAAGCGATCACGCTCATTCAAACCGGTAAAATAGCAAGGTTCCCAATTGTACTAGTGGGCAAAGAATACTGGAGTGGCTTGGTAGACTGGATCACTAAGACCATGCTGCATGCAGAGCACAATATCCATGAAGAAGATTTGAACTTGTTTAGACTTGTTGATACTGCAGAAGAAGCAACAGAACATATCTTCAGGTTCTACGAGAAATACGTACTGAAACCGAATTTTTAAGTGTTAGAAAAGGGCACAACTTCCAGGTGCTAGAAATGGGTAACGCCGCCTGAAACAACAAGTTTCATTGCGTCTGCTGCACTCATGTCTAAAGCTTTGATCCTTTCGTTTTTAACGACGTAAACTTGTCCGGCGAAAGAGTAAGAGAACGGAAAATAAACGATTGATTCTCCAGGCAGCCCAATGGAAGCAAGATCACTTTGCGTTAAAAAACCTATCCGTTTCATTTCACCTTCTACTTCAACGATGACTGGGGCATTAAACTTTTTCTCATCACCTACAAAGGCTTCTGTGAGGTCTTTTATCGAGGAATAAATAAACTTTACGATGGGCAACCTATTCATTATTCGCTGAAACCAGTTGTACATTGGTTCAGTAACGAAGTAAGTCACAAAAATACCTGCTGTGAGGACGATTGCTAACACCAGGGCCAGGCCGAGTCCAGGTATATTTCTGCTCGCACCGGTGTGCGGATCAACCCCTAAGATGTTGTTGACGTTTAACCAACTATCCACGGTAGTGACCGACCAGATTACAATTAATACACTTAATGCAATCGGCAAAACGATCAACAATCCTTTGATCATGTAATTTACAAATGCCCTGCCGATCTTGTTCATGCTGCAAACTTAGAAAAAATTAAGCCGCTTAGCTGTTTTAAGGAGAAAATCGCTTGTCTTACTCGTAAAAATAGACACGTTTAACCCTTTGAGAAATGTTAGTCAATATTTCATAAGGGATGGTATCTATTTGATTAGCCAACTCTGCTATTGGAAGCTCAGAATTAAAAACAATCACTTCGTCACCTATTTTCACGTCTAAACCGGTTACATCAAGCATGCACATATCCATGCAAATCACACCAACAGTGCTTACCCGCTTCCCGTTTATAATCATTTTACCCACTCCATTTCCAAATTGACGGTTGTAGCCATCCGCATAACCTATTTTAACCGTTGCAATCTCTCCTCCACCGGGCAGCACACCCTTGCGACTATAGCCAACGGTCTCATTGGCCTTTAGCTTCTTTACCTGTGTGACGGTCGTTTTGAGCACAGCGACTGTTTTAAGACCTTGATTGTTTACAAGGCTGCCATCAAAACCATATAATCCGATTCCAATTCTCACCATATCAAGTTGAGCATGGGTATGCCTTGTGATTCCAGAAGTATTTGAAATATGCCTGATAAATGGATATCCCAGCGTTTCTTCAATGACCTTGGCCATATCCAGAAACCTGCCCAACTGGTAGGTTGAAAATTCATCCAGAATAGCGTTGTCGCTCCCAACAAAATGCGAGAATACGGAAATCACTTTCAGCTTTTTGGTTTCGCCTATTGTGCGTAAGAGATCTTGCAGATCTGGCTCTTCAAACCCTAAACGATGCATTCCGGTATCAAGCTTCAGGTGGATAGGGTAATCGTATTCGTTGTCATTAAGATAGCTACCAAAGCTTTTCAAAATCTCTAAGCTGTAAATTTCAGGCTCCAGGTTATGTTTAATGATCGCATCGAAGCCTGAAGGTTCCGGACTCATGACCATAATTGGCATCGTAATGCCTGCTGTTCTAAGTGATACCCCTTCATCGGTATAGGCTACTGCCAGGTAATCCACTTTATGGTATTGAAGCAGGTTGGCAATCTCGAAACTTCCGCTGCCATACGAGAATGCCTTAACCATTGCCATTACCTTTACACCTGGCTTGAGTTTGTTTTTATAAAACTGGAGATTACCAGACAAAGCGTTCAGATCAATTTCGAGAACGGTATCATGGATCTTTTGTGTGATTAATTTACTGATCCGCTCAAACTCAAACTTACGCGCACCCTTAACTAGAATAGTCTCATTGTTAAAGTGTAGCGCAGGAAAATTCTGAATGAACGACTGAGTATCTTCAAAGAAAGTTTTCTCAAGATCGAAGAGCTCCGCCGAGCCAGAGATATTCGGACCGATTCCAATTAAACGGTTTAAGTTTTTCTGTTTAAGGAGCGCCGATATCTCAGTATACAGCACCTCGTTGGTCTTACCGGTTTCTACGAGATCCGATAAGATTAACGTTTTTTTTGCGTGTTGATTCTGAAGGTTTAAAAAGTCAAGTGCAATTGCTAATGAAGAGGTATCTGCACTGTAAGAATCGTCTATCACAGAGCATTGATTAATACCTGTCTTTAGTTCTAGCCTCATGCTAACCCGGCTTAACTTTTCTAATCTGGCATCAGCCTCTTTTCCGGTATATCCCAGTGCCAACAAGGTGGCCCAACAAATGATACCATTTTCAACAGAGGCCTGGTCCCGGAAAGGTATCAAACATTCGATCTCTTCGTGTTTATACAAAGCCCTTACATAACATTTCCCCTCGATGGGTTCGATGAAAAGAATTTGTAGATCAGCTTTTTCTTTCAAGCTCCAGGAAAACTGGACTTTACCAGGAAGGTCTTTAGAAGTAAGTCCCGTTGTATAATCCGCACTGTAGATTAATAATTCTGCGTCGGTAAAGAGTCTTAGTTTTTCTTTCAGCTTTTCCAGGTGGGAAGAGAAACCTTCAGCATGGGCCTCCCCGATGTTCGTTAGAATTCCTATCGTTGGCTTGATGATCTGGGCCAGACTATCCATCTCCCCGGTTCTGGAAATACCGGCTTCAAAGATACCCAGGGTATGTTCTTCTTCAATTTGCCACACTGAAAGAGGCACTCCGATTTGAGAATTGAAGCTTTTGGGACTTTTAACAATGTTGAAATCACTTGCCAGCAGTTGATAAAGCCATTCTTTAACTATCGTCTTTCCATTGCTACCGGTGATTGCCATTACCTTAAGGTCAAACTGACTTCTATTGTAGGCTGATAGCTTTTGAAGTGAAAGCAGTACATCTGATACAATGAGCAGGTTGACATCTTCGTACGTTTCAACAGATCTGATTTCAGTGATGACGAAGTTTCGAATTCCATTAGCATAGGCATCAGCAACGTACATATGGCCGTCTCTTTGTGCCTTTAAGGCAAAAAACAAGGATTCAGCTGGGTCTATTACGCTTCTGCTGTCGGTCACCAGCTGACTGATCACCGCTTTTGAATCAGCAAAAACAGGGGCTGCCTCTAAAATTTTTGCTATAAGAGCAATCGAATAACTGGCGTGACTCATGGTTCAAAACTACTCATTTTTGTTTCATTGTGAAGGTCCAGGTACCGGATTCTATCTTTCCGGCATTGAAAAATGGCTTACCTGGAACCGGACTCGCTGAAACACGTTTTCCGTTACAAGTAATCTCCGTTTTCCCTTCCAGTACGGGCAAATAGACCTGGCCGCGCATGTTAGCCGGCAATGTCACTTTAAGGGTATACACTTTCTTATTGCTTATTTTCAAAGATATTGGGCCACGAATAGTTGGTGTTAAGATTTCTGCTTCTTCAAGATCACCAGTCTGCGGCATGATCAAAATATCTTCGAAACCCGGGGAAGTTGGTTCGATTCCCATTAGCTTTCTCGGGATGATATTGGCCGGAGCAGCACCCCATGCATGATTCCAGTCCTGATTGGGTTTGAACTTATTGTCCCATGCCTCCAACGTGATGGTGGACCCTACCCTGATCATATTATACCAGCTTCGAGTTCCACTATCAGTCAACAGCTTCCTTGCATATTCACCATTGAACCCGTCGTATAATGATTCCATCAGGAACTGCGACCCATAGACACTGCATGCCATGCCCTTGGACTTTATGAAGTCCGACACCTGGCCTTTATTCTTTTCATCGACAAGCCCAAGAGACATAGCAAACATATTTGCGTGCAGAGAAGAATGGGTGGTCGCTTCTCCGTCTTTATATAAACCGGTTGTGGGATCTAAAAATGTTGTGGTATAGGCAGCTCTAAGCTTTTCTGATTCCTGTCTGTAAAAGTTCACATCAGATTTTCGGTCGAGTGCGCCAGCGATCTTCTCCATTTTGACCAGGGCTTGATAGTAGAAGGCATTCACAACTGCGTTATATTTATTAAAAACATAACCATCCGTTTCACTTAGTGGCCAGTCAACAATATCCCTAATTTTTCCGTTGAAGTTAATGGATTCAGCAAACTCATTTGTTTGCAAGCCAGAGGTACTGGATATTAGACCATTATTTCCTTTGAGCTGCATCAATGTTCTGTTTTTTAAGATCTCATAATTGCTTTCCAGGAGTTGCTTGTCACCCGTGTACAAATAGTCATTCCAGGATATAATTAATGCCTGAAGAATCCATTCTGTAGGCCAGGTAGGATGTTTTAATAAATAAGACATTGACTTACGGGCCATAGAATATTCCCGATCTACACCATAATGACCAAGCTGATTTATGAGCGCATCCGCTTCATAAGGGATTCTTTCTCGATTTCCGTCCACATAAATACCTGCAAATGACGTCGCTTTGATGGAGTATTTGCAAAGCTTCCATATCTGATTTAAGGTATCATTACTACATTTAAAGTATGAAGCTTCATCATCAAATGGGTAATGCACCATGTCGCGCTGCACATCTTTTTTAGACAGACGAGTGCCGTAATCTTCCACTTCTACATAGCGGAAGGGGTACACTTCGCCTACCTCGTCGGGCATTAATATGGCTGCCGGACCTATGTTTCTTTGATCCTTATTAAATTTGATTTGATAGCGCTTGCTTCCTTTTGAGAGTGGCACCCTGACCTTCTGGTACCGAACAGTACCGCCAGGATTTGCGTCCAACCGACCCGCTTTAATTGCCTCTCCGAAACTGACTACCACGGTGTCGCGTCCATCTTTTGAAGACAGACTCAAACTTAATTGAGCAAATGCATCCTTGCCAAAATCAAGAAACGAAAGCTCTGAAGAAAGCTGTTTGATTGTTGATGGTGATTGCCTTGTTTTTACCAGTGCTTCCGAGGAAACGTTGGATTCATTCAGCTGATCTGCTGTCTTAAAAGTTTTTATATCTGACCAGTCACTCTCGCCTGCGGTGTTAGTTTTTGTTTTCACCCGCCAAAAATATGTCGTTGAGGGTTGGAGATTTACGTCAATGGCCCTTACTGATATTGAGCTATCTACTCCTCTTTTTCCGCTGGTCCAAACGTTCCCTTTTCCGTTCTTCGCTTCAAGGAAAGAATCCGATAGTATCAATTCATAGGCAACTTGGCGTGTTCCATTGGCACTTCCGGGCACTATCCAGCTGAACAAAGGAAGCTTTGAATTTATCAATGTATTGGTCTTTTCGGTATGCGCTATTAGATTGACCAATAAACCGGTCGGCTTGTCTTGGCCAATGGCCGTTGAAAACGACATGATAAATAATACAGCAGCTGTAAGAGTTGGTTTTAACATCGATACTGGGTTTACTGAGCTTTTATACTGTTCAAGTTATAATTAAATCTTTATAACTACCTCAAACAGGCACAAACTGTTGCATAATGCAAACCAATTCCAACTCCATCTGTTGCCTCTGCAAAATATCCAAATCCGTGAAGTTTAAACAAATCGTAATTACCAGTCTATTTCTCCTGCAGATTACTCATGTAACCGCACAGAGGTCGGAAAATGGCGGTTGGCTCTTCCTTTCTCATACGCAGAAGATCTCTTCGAAGATTGACTTGCTGGCCGACGTTCAACTGCGTACTGCTGATCAATATACTTACTGGAAGAACTTGTTGTCACGCACGGCGCTGAGTTACAACTTGAGTAAGCAACATAGTGTAGCACTTGGATATGCTTATTTGGGTGAGTGGGAGAAGACAGACGAAGGAAAAGAGTATAGCAGGGAGCACCGCATTTATCAGCAATATCAGTTTGACTTTCAGCATCGGAGAAAAGAATTTTCGCTACGAGGACGGTTCGAGCAGCGCTTCATTAAAGAAGAAGCGGTAGAATTTAGTCAGCGAGCCAGAATTTTCGCCAGCCTTCAGGCGCCAATTATAGCTAATTCTGACTTCAGTGAGGGACTATATATTAAGTTGCAGGATGAGATTTTTCTTAATGTACAGCATCGTGACCGGGTTAACGGGAGCATATTTGATCAGAACCGGCCTTATGCGGCAATAGGTTTTAGGGCTAGTAAAAAACTTGATTTTGAAGTCGGTTATTTGAGGTGGTTACAGCGTGAGCTTGATGGAGACGTCCGAAGAGACATCATGCAAGTGATGATTAGTACCAGTTTTTAAGCAGTTAGCGATAAGATAATACCAGGTTAACAATCAATGAACTTTCGATTAAAATAATCATGTTACTTTTGGGAAAGTAAAAATAAGACATGAGAGTTTACTGCTTTATCCTTATAGTGGTGTCATTGGCTTCAGGTTCATGTACTAACGATAAGAAGAACAAAGGCCCGATCGTTGGCAGTGCCGATACATTGCAAGTAAAGTCCGCCACCCCTGCAGCTAGTGCAGTGGGGTTTAACTTAGATCTTGTGCCTATTTCAACAAATGAACTGGGTACTTTTCCCTATTTGAAAGCGCCAGAGGGCTATAAGTTTTCAAGTGATAAAAATAGGAAGCTTGAAGAAAAATACTATTTCTACAATGATAGTCTGGTCCAGAAGGTAAGTGGTGTCTATTACCACTCGCGCGTCTATCAATCTGGCGACTCATTTGAAGATACTTATGTGGTAAACCAGTTTACTAAAGAAATCGAGAAGCTTGGTGGAGTTCAGATCTATTCTGGTGGCCTACCAAGGGCGGCAGCCGAATTGATCGATAAGGAAAAACCCGTTTATGCGGAAGACATGTATGATCCTATGCCTTACAAGTATAAGCAGTTTATAATCCGGACAAGTACGGATATCATCTGGATGGAGTTGTGTCATGGTCTCAATTCTAATGAGATTGACTTAACCATAATGCAGGAAAAACATCTCTAAAGACCAAGGCTGACCTAGAAAAAGAGTGGTTTCAGCAGTTATGTTGCAGTTAGAGAATGACAAGGCTACCTATGTGACTCTATTGTTACCGCTATTTGCCGAGCGGTAATAGAAAATATCCAGGACAAAGCTTATAGATTGTCAAGACATAGGTTGTACAAGACGTCTTAGAGAAAATACAGGATAAGTTGTTACTACTGCCAAATGATGTGTACCTTATCATTTATCAACTACCAATGACAGCAAGCGATGACAAAAAGCATCAATCAGGTACCTCCTAGATTGGGATTGTATCTAGCTATTAGAAACTTATGAGATTAAAATTTATAAGCCTTGTTTTCTTGTTGATTACGGTCCACTGGCATCTGCAAGCCCAGACAACTAAGGTACCCTCCAGAAAAGACACGCTAAAGGGTAGTATTATGGAAGGCAGGAGATGGTGGGATCTCAAGCACTATGACTTATTTGTTACCCCTCACGTTAGTCAAAAGTCAATAACCGGAAGAAATAGGATATCATTTGAAACAGTAGAAAGTGTACAAAACTATTCGATGCAAATTGATTTGCAGGCACCTTTAGTTATTGATAGCGCCATCTTTGAACAGCAAAGCGTTTCCTTGCAGCAAGAAGGCGACGCATGGTTTATTAGGCTTCCTACTCTGAAATATAAATCTGACCATGTAATAGATATTTATTATTCAGGCACACCGAAAGAGTCTACAAATCCCCCATGGGATGGCGGAATTTCCTGGACTGCCGATTCATTGGGTCGGCCTTGGATTACTCTAGGTGCTCAACTTGTTGGTGCAAGTGTTTGGTTTCCTTGCAAAGAGCACCAAAGTGATGAGCCTGAAAGGGGTGCTTCAATTTCAATTAGGGTTCCTGATACCTTAAAAGCAGTCGGAAATGGTCGAATGAGTAGCCAGATTGACAATAAAGACGGCACAGTCACTTACAAATGGACAGTAGTCAACCCAATTAATAATTACGGCATCGCATTTTACATTGGTAAATATAAAGAGGTGCCGCTGCTATATAAGGGGATAAAAGGAAATTTAAATACGGACTACTGGGTGTTGGATTATAATCTAGATAAAGTTCAGTCTTACTTACAAGTTGAGGTAGAGAAAACATTGAAAACTTTGGAATACTGGTTTGGTGCTTATCCGTTCTATGAAGACAGTTTTAAGATGGTGGAGACACCATATCCGGGTATGGAACATCAAAGTGCCGTTGCGTATGGAAATGGCTTTAAATACGGACGAATCAAGATTAATAATCTTGGCTTCTGGGACCTGAAAACAGACCGACTAGTGGTTCATGAAATTGCACATGAGTGGTTCGGTAACAGTATAACGGTGAACGATATTACAGAAAATTGGATCCATGAAGGGTTTGCAGGATTTGCTGAAGAGCTTTTTATCGAAAATCAGTATGGTAAAAAGGCAGCTAAGGAGTTCTTTGAATTCCGAACGATCGGGAAAACGAAAAACCTGGAGCCGCTCATCAGACGTTACGGGGTATTTGAAAGCGGGGGATCCTATATGTATCTAAGGGGATGGAAGTTGGTTCATATGCTGAGAACAATTATCGATGATGATAAGCAATTTCGTGTGATACTGCAGGCACTGTCCTCTCAATTTTATCATAAAACTGTTAATTCAAGCGATGTCGAAGCCTTTATAAATAAGGCAAGCGGCAAAAACTTAAAGCCACTTTTTAATCAGTATTTAAGAAATAAAGAGATTCCAACTTTCGAATATAGGTTGACCGGAAAGAAAATGTATTACAGATATAATGGCTGTATTTTAGGCTTCGAGATGCCAATTAAAACTAGTTTTACTAACGGCAAATGGCTCCTTCCTACTATGAAATGGAAATCGATCAATTTAAAGGGAATACCGAAGTCACCGTTGTATTTAGATACAGATTTTTACGTAAATGTAGATAGGTTAAAATAGTTTATATCCGTGGAGTGCCCGAAGGATTCAAATGCTCCCATAGGTATTTTAACTATTCTCTGTGCTCCAACCATAAAACCACAGCTGAAATAAAATTATAAGTAGCAGCTAGACTCAGTTTATCTGTATATTTAATAACGTTTATCTCAAATAGTTATGATTAAGTCCATACGCCTCAATTATCGAAAACTGCTAATTAGTTTAATAACATTTGGTCTTCCTGTCGTCGCTTTTTCTCAGGTTAACAGCTCATACATCATACGGGGAAATATAAAAAATTATGACCAAACTTATTTTGGAATGGTACAGGATGCCTTTTTAGACTGGAAAAATTACAACATTGTTGTAGACAAAGAGGGAAACTTCTTTAGGGAAATTGAAACTGAAAGTCTACAAGACTTTATACTGGAGCTAAACAATGAAACCTATACCTTTTTCGCAAAACCGGGAGATACCATTACGCTGACCTGGGATCATAAGAACTTTAGTAAAACGTTTGCAATACAGGGAAATCAAAAAGGACGGACTGGCGAATACAAAGCGATTCTTGAGCTGTTTGCGCTTGAAAAAATTAGGGATAAAAATCAGGAAGTTAAGATTGATAGCAGCACCAAATTTGAGCAGCTTAATGCTGCTTACAACGAATTATAAGTACATGGGTCTTTTAGTCGACGCCAAGCTAATTGACAAATATAAATTAACCATTGCCGATCCTATAGTAAAGGAAGCACTGAATAAAAATATATCTTCGTCGCTGTTAGATTATAAGTTACTGAATGAAATCGCGTTCAATAAGTCAACTAATTACCGAAAGTTTTTATTCGAATGGATTAGATTTCAAGGACTGTTTAATGGTCACCTCGCATTAGAAAAAAGTGAACAGACCCCCAATTTTATAAAATCCCAATACCTGATGGGGCAAGCTTTTCTAAATATACGTCGGATTAGAGATTGGTACGGAGCAATGATTATAAAAGATGGATTTGAGGGTAGTGAGTATACAAATACACTTGAAATATACAATCGTTATTTATTGGAGACTGCGGATTCAGACTTGAAAAAAAACCTGATTAAATACTATTCTAATTTGAAGAATTTAAGTGTAGGTCAACCTGCACCTGGTTTTACTTTAAACGATACGAACGGTAAAATGGTATCCCTGTCAGATTTTAATGGTAAAGTTGTTTATATTGATTTCTGGGGCGTACACTGTGGTCCATGCAGGTTAGATATATTAGAGAATTCAGCGAAGGTGCATGAGAAATATAAAGAGAAGGATGTTATTTTCCTTAACATATGCACTGATGAAACGGAGCAGCCCTGGAAAAAAGCCATTGCAAGTTTAAATTTGAACGGAGTCAACCTAATTACTGAAAATGCCAATAATTCTGGCGTATCCAAAGATTACAATATCAATTCAATTCCCAGATATGTAGTGATAGACAGAGGAGGTAAAATTGTTAGTTCAGCTGCTCAAGGCCTTTGGGATCTGTTGCCGGAGAATGAAAACATTCTTGATTTAGCATTGAAGAAGTAATTGTGCAACCTAACACTGAACTGGCCTAAGTTTTAGTCATAAATACCTAGAAACTATTTTAATAACGAAGTTTTTACTGTCGCAACCATTTTGTCTGCTGTATTTCTTTTAGTCACCTATTCACATAAAAGAATAAAGCCAACTGCTAAAAATGATATTAAGTTCATAAGGGTAATCGGGCTTAGTAAGATTTTATGTATCTTGTTAATTCGTTATCTAAACCGATGGCCATGCACTCAAAAATTAAAATGCTAACCTTAATATTTGTTTCTTTCCTACCTGCTATTGGGATTTCGCAGGATAATAAAGACCTTATACAAGTGAAATATTTGCAGCCGTCGCAAAAAAAAGTTAATTCGCCAGCATACTTTGTAAACGGAGTATCGCTTGACATTCAAAATCCATTCTTCAATTCAGAGCAGATTGCATCTATAGAGATTAAACACGAAACAACGGCCGGAGAAATATATATAAAAACAAAAAACGATAACAAATTAACCTTTCTAACCCCTTCAGAGATTAAAAATAAGTACGCGAAGCTTGCTTCCAGCGCAGCCCTTTACTTTGTTGACGGGCAACTAGTTGATGAGTCAATTACAAAAATTGAGGAGGGTTATATACTATCTGTTAATGTAACCTTGCCCGGAGAAATGAAGTTGAAAGGTGCCAATCGCAACTTATCTCTCATTCAGATTAGCACAAGGTCTAAAGAGAATTTAGAAAAATTCAATGAAATCAGAATTAGAGGTTTGGGAAAATAGTTAAGTAACGAGTTACCATAAAGTTTGATCCGTAAGTATGAAAGGCTACTGTATTTTCCTTTGGTTTTCTATAATCACTAGTTCGATATACTCACAAGATTCTCTTAAGTATGAAAAATATCCACTACAAAAGTGGCCAGCTGGATCGCTGTTAATCACCAATAGGGACGAACTATTTCTTTGGAGGCCAAACCTTCTCGGTAGGATGCTTATCTTCTTGCCCATCTTGTTTTCTACCGAAATATTCCAACATACCGATGGTAAATCTCGTTACCCAGGACTTCCTTTCAATACCGTTTACAGTAGTACCTTTAGCTATAGCCTTCGGTTCGTTTTTTGTACCCTTAGTGAGTCCACATGAATTCAAAATACATGTAATTGACAAAAGAAAAAGAGCATTTTTTATTTTAGTCATGAGAGCTGGGTTGGTTACGAACTAAAGTAACAATTTAATCAAAGACTTAAGTATCTACATGTAAGAGTTGTCGAATTATACGCATGATACAGCAAAGGGAAATGTCCACTAACGACCTATGTGATATACTTGTTCGAATTTCCAATTTCATAGGTGAAAAGTAAATTAGATAAGGAAATAGGTAACAATGTACCTAAAAAAAGAAAAATATCAATTTAGTTGTAAAAGCATTTCAGATATCCTTTTGGTAGAAGGTGTCTTAAAGAACGAAGAATTGATTTACTCCAATTAGTTAAAGTGATTCTAATATTTTCAGTAAATCTAAGATGTATTATTACCTTTTCTTACCATAAATAATATAGTGTCTACAAAGCAGATGCTTGAAAGGATACATTTTCCATTTCAGGGCTTCAGGTATTCTCGTTTTCATTCTTTTCAAATACAGGTATTGCGTTGCATACACTATAGCTGCAATTGGGGCATATATCCAATCTTTTTTGTAAAGTGAAGTATATAAAATATCTTCTATCTCTATATCATGATTGCGGATTATTCTTACGAGTTCATTAATTGGAACATTTTCTGTCATTGGCTGATCATCTTCAAAAACCAAATTAAAAAGGCGATAACGCCCCAAAATCAAAAATGCCAATCGATCTTTAATGTTGCTTGAATTATCATTAGTAAGAATAAAAGTTCCACCAGGTTTTAAATGATAGGTGCAATTTTTTAGAAATCGTAACGTATTGCTAAACATCATTACTCCGCTGATGGAAGTAACCATGTCAAACCTCGCATCATTGGCAAAAGGAAAATCCTCCGTTAAATCCATCTGATAAAAGTTGATATGGTCAGTTTTAGATGGCGTAAGCATGTCCCCACCGGTTAGAGATGATGCAGGAAAAAGTTGTTTCAAACAAGTTAGAAATTCTGCATTGCCACAAGGAAGATCAAGTGCTGTAAAATCAGGCTTGTCCTCAAACTTGTTATAAATATAAGTAAGGACAGTTCTATTGACTCCTAATTGTGTTTGAGCGCGCTCGATATCTATATGCGGGGGTAAGGGTTTAAGAGCCATCTTCAGATGATTTGGTAATTAAAATTTTAGATTTGATACAGGATTTATTTTTTCAGTATAATATAGTTAATTTAACAATGTTCATTTTAGATTCGCCGCTTAAATTTGAAAATAAATCACCAGGATCCTGTTTCAAAAACGCGAGGCTATATGTATTTTTAAACTGGCACACATAACTTTTCAAAAGGAGTAACCGGTTTATGTTTTGATAAATCTTTTAAGTAGTGCATATGTAAGCAATAGCATCATAATTGAGTGAATAGAGGCCGTTTTCACCAAAAATAGAGGATTGGTAATTTCGAATACCATTGTATCAGTAGAAGTTTTTATTGAAGAATTAAGCTATGCACTTATCTTTACTTGTTAGGTAGAGCTCCTTTGGATATTCCTACTTCTGCCTACGCTATACATAAATCTAAACGTTACATGCCGATTCAAACCACTTATACCAGCAATCCTTCGTTTTCTGCAGTGCCGGGTACCGATAATTATCCTGGTACGCCATTAGACCAGAAAGGATTATTTATGAACGAAGAGCATGTTTTCTTGCCCAAAATGCGTGATTTAATTAAATGGCAAACCACCGCTAATCCTTATAAAGCCGAAAAGAAAAGCAATACCCGACGATTACAAGTAATTCAACGACACGCCCTTGATGAAATCCCGGATAATGCTATTATCTGGCTGGGGCATGCCTCCTTTCTGATTCATTTAAACGGTATCCGCTTGCTCATTGATCCGGTATTGACCTCCAGTAGGTTTTTAAAAAGACAATCAGAATTGCCTTTTAAAACCCAAGTTTTTGAGGATATTGATTATATACTTATATCACATAATCACCGCGATCACTGTGATAAAGAAAGTATTCAACTATTAGCCAAACAAAACCCGGAAGCTACCTGGCTTTGCGGACTAGGACTGGATACGCTTTTGCTGAAAGAGTGGACGGGGTCCAAAAGAATTCAGGCAGCCGGTTGGTATCAGCAGTACCCGCTAAATCATGCTCACCTCCAAATAGCGTTTCTTCCAACAAGGCACTGGTCACGTCGTGGTTTTAGTGATACTAATGCCACATTGTGGGGTGCTTTTATAATTCAAAGCAAGGGTATGAATATCTATTTTGGCGGAGATAGCGGCTATGGGAATCATGTAAAAAAAGTGGGTGAACTTTTTGGTGTTATAAACTACTATTTAGCCGGTATTGGCGCTTTTGCGCCCCGCTGGTTCATGTCTCCATCACATATGCACCCTGAAGAAGTGGCTAAAACCAGTAATGAATTGAAACCTATTCATTTGATTCCGATGCATTATGGTACTTTCGACTTATCCGATGAGCCGCTGCTTGAACCCGCCCGCTTAATTACGCAGCTGAAGGATGAAAATGCTTTTTCTGCTACCCTCTTGCTTCCCGCTGTAGGAGAAATCATCAGCCTATAGCGCATCAAATATTTAAGTCAGCTGCATTCAGTTCATTATTTAGCTACTCATTTTGATTAATTCAAAACTAATTTATCTTAAACCTAATCTTGGCTAAAACCTGAGTTGGCCTTAAATCATAACTCGCATAGTAAGATCCAATTCCACTATATGCTGCAGAAATATATCGTTTTGTATTGAAGATGTTGTTGTAGTTAAGCGTAAATTCCACGGTCTTAAGCTTGTATCGGATACTGGCATCTGCGAAATTCATAATCCTACCGTTGCCAGTAACTGCGCTATTGTAATTGTAATCGTACTTTAGGTTGACGATCAACTTTTTTACAGGATAGAAATTCAGTACTCCAATTTGTGAAAAAGAATTGATGGGATCAAAGTTCCTGGTATCATATTGAACAACATTCTCACTTCTCCAGTAGCTTATTCCGTAATCAAAATTACCCCACTTCGATGCCTTTAATTCTATACCTGCACCCGCCGCATAACTTCTGTTCTCAAACTGAGTGATTACCAATTGATTGAGCTGTACATTTTCTGAATTGTTGTAACTGGCTGTAAATTCAACTTTCTTAAACGTACCATCAAAGCCCTTCCCCGCATTTAAAGTAAAGTTATACCCCTTACTGGAGTTCGGAATAATTAAGGTTCTCCTAATAGCCAAAAATCCCTGAAATTCCGTGCCAAAAAGAAGGTTACTTTTAGATTTGTAAGAACCGCCAGATAGGTAACCGAATACCTGGGTAATTGGGTGGCTATATTTTAAATCAAAGGCATAAGATAGGGAGCTCATTTCCGGCAATTGGCCCTCGTTTCTAGTTAAGGAACGGTATGATTCCATGATGTACCCGGTAAATCCATAAGCCAAACCATCCAGGCCTCTGGAGTATCCAGCACGACCGTTCAGTTGCCAAAGCAGATTTAATCTATAAATTACAGCGATCGAAGGGGTAAAAAATAAGCGATTCATATCACGCTCCATATTCCCTAACCTGTCATTATTCTGCTGAACAATATACGTTGCAGGCAGCCTTAGGGTGATATTTGCTACCTTATCAATGTAAGAATATTCTGGCGATAGGGATGTATCGTATCTACGCCAGTTGATAAGATTGCTCAGCGAATCAGCTTTACCACCTAAATCACCGATACTTCCAGCGCTTTGTAAAGCGGAGTTTAGGTGAACTACATTAGCATTGAATCCTGTATTATAATTTTGTCTGAACTTCCCATGATTCACTCCAAAGCCTATATTACTTACACTAACGAAACTTTTTTGTGCCAAAGATTGCTGTAATCCATTTGATGTAGTACCCTCCGCAAATAGTGTTGGATAAAGCATCGGCCGAACAAGTAATTGCTCATCTTTTGTTCCATAGCCGTTATAAGAACTCAGTCGGACAGTTGTTTTCTTATAATTCTTTATCACACTTAAGTTATTGCTGATTCTAAAGTAAGGCGCTGATCTATTTTGCTCAATAAACTGACTATTACTTACGCTACCATAATCGTTGCGAGCTAAATCTCCATTAAACCTCAATGAATTGTCGAAGAAATAAGCATCGGTATTGGCATTTAGCTTTACAGTTCCATCCACATAATGATAACGCTCTAAAGAATGAAGGCGTTCCTCTATTATTAAAGTACTATCACCAGGAAGGTAATTTTCAATCCTAGAATAGCTATCCTTTTTCTGCCTATCAGTAGCATACCCAATATTTCCTGTTAACTTATAGTCTTTGCCGAAACTCCGCAGACTATTGACGGATATGGCATGATCATTATTTAGCAAGTATCGTTTGCGACTTACAGCCGGACCAGACGGGGATTGGATTCCTAAGCCAATCGGGAAGCTCAAATAGTTGTCACCGCCAAAGAAATTTTGTAGGTCAGATGCAGAATCATCACCGGTATTGTTGCCTTTATACGTAGTCAAAAGTTGCTTTCCCTTACCGAAATACATACTAAACGCTTCATTATTCCACAAGAAAGGAGCGCCACCTGCGCCAATCTGGGCGGTGGCTACTAGTACATTTTTGGCACTTTCTTTTAGTTTGAGATTGATTGCTCCCTCCTCCCTGAACTCTTTGCCTTTTAAAGCTTTTATAGGCTGGTGATTTTCCATCACTTGCACCGAAGCAACATCCTTTGCTTCAATATTATTTGTTGCCACCCCATATCGCCCCTCCAACATGTCCTGATTGTCGATATAAAATCTGTTAATTGGTTTACCGTTGTACGATATGGACCCATTCTCTGCCACCTTAATTCCAGGCATTCGTCTAAGAACCTCGCCGATGGTGCGGTCGCTTTTATTGGTAAATTGGTCTACATCGTAATTCAGGGTGTCATCCAGTCTGCGGATCTTGGGCGGCTTTACGGTCATTTCTTTTAAGACGACTCTTTCAAAAGCAACATTAAAGTCTAGGGTTTGATCCCTATTCAAGTAAGAGATGTTTTGCCTTTTAATGCTCATGCCGGAGACAGCCACTAAAACGCTATCAGAAGACGTTTTGAAGGTCAGTTTGTAGTTGCCTTTGTCGTCAGACAAAGCGTAATTAAGGATAGCAGTTGCTCCTTTTGCCTTTACAGTAATGCTGATTCCCGACATGGGTTTTTTCTCGTCAACGTCTTTAACTGTACCGCGAAATGTTGTTTGGGCATACAATTGATGAAAAGCAAAAAGTATAAAAATCAAAGAGAGCGTTATCTTGACTTTCATTCCAGCTCCATTAGGGTTGGCGTAGACTTGTTAGGAACTGTTCCTATGGTCATGATCCCATTGGTGAAGTTGACTTTCATCCCAGCGCCCCTTTTTAGCACTTGTTTCCTGTAATCTTCTCTGCTAATTTTTAAATACTCTGATTTGGCAACTTGATAAGGCATGATCTGTTTGGGCTGGATTAAGCCAATCATGATGAAAGAGAATAGCTGTTCTGCGTCTTCGACCTTTAAGATCAATCCAGGAAGTCCAGATAATTTCCAGGGGCCTTCACTGATCGGAATCTCGGTGGTAAACCAAGCCGTATAATTACGACCTCTAAAGTTTAAAGTTGCTTTTTGACATGCATAACCACCGATGGAATCTGTTCCCTCTTGTAATTGCCAGATCAGTTTAGGGAAATTGTCTTCATACTGCAGTTTGGTCACTATGTGCTGACCATAATCAAAGACCGTCACTTCCCCTCTTCTACTTTTTATGATTTGATAGCTTTCACCCTCCAGAGCACTAGATGAAACCGTCCCCTCCATCTCAGACATACTACCTGTTTCGTCGTCCTTGATCACGTTTACACCTTTTATTGAACTTGGGTCAGTTGTACTAATGATGTTGCTGATTGCAGAATCTCTTTTCAATCTTCCAGGATCATAAAATCTGGAAAAGCTTTTTCCAATGTCTAAAAGCATCGTATCAACACGAGCAACCTGATCTGCACCCTTAGCCTTTTTGGAAAGAACGTAGTAAACTCTGAGGGTTGTGGTGTCTTTTAATAGTTTGGAAGTATTTTGAGCCAGGCAGGAAATAGTGCTCAGTAGACTGAAGAATATGAGAAATGGTAACTTCATTTTATGATTATTTATGTTTGCTAATAGGAAAGGCAACTTAATCTGACACATTGGGTACAAAATACAATTCTTTTTAAGCGTTTTAAGCCTTTGAATACTGTAAAGGATGGTTGTGAAAAATAATTAATCATTACGGGTAATAACTGGTTAAAATTGTACTGAACTAATTTTTGATCACTCAAAATATTGCATTGTTTCGTAAACCGTAGTGGTCTGAAGTCTTACAAACGAAAGTAAAATACTTTTTAAAAAACATTATCTTCGATAAGCCAAATGCTTCTAACTTATTATAATTTAGAAACTAAGCATATATGATACCTTTTAAAAGTTCTTGGTTTGCCTTTACTGCAGCGCTGCTCCTTACTTATTTGTGTCCAATAGCATGCTTTGCGCAGAATAGCGAACGTGAAACGCAAGCAATAAGCTCGGCTTGAGAGAGAACTAAGAACAGATTTAAGCAAAGATGGCTTAGACGGAAGCATATCTGCAGCGGTAATCAAAAATAATAAAGTGATATGGTCAAGTGCCTTTGGCTACGCTAACCAAGATAGTAAAGAGGTAGCCGATACTCGTACTATATACCGCATAGCATCCATAACAAAAACCTTTACAGCAACATTATTAATGTTATTGGTTGAGGATAAAATCGTCAATTTAGATGATCCGGCCGAACAATATCTACCTGAAGTAGTTAATATAATTGGTTATAGCAAGGATACAAAGTTTACATTAAGGCAATTGGCGTCTAACACCTCAGGGTTGATGCGATGGTCTGAAATGAGTGGTGCTAATTTCGGCCCTGTCAATGAATGGGACAAAATAACATTATCTTCTTTGAGTAGCTTAAGGTTTGAATCAAAGCCCGGAGATCATTGGCTGCACTCAGATGTTGGTTTCTGCATTCTTGGGCTTGCTTTAGAACGCGCATCGGGTAAGCCGTATATGGAAATGATTAAACAGAGGATACTCGATCCGTTGAGTATGAAGAATACTTTCTTTGCACCTAACAGTGCCTGTTTGTCTCATGTTGCGCAAGGGCTACATAATCCTGATGGAGTCGTAGATAAGAGATTACCAAAATCACAGTTGCAAGGATTAGGGTACGGTGTGCCGAATAGCGGCCTCTTCTCAACTCCCACAGATTTGGCTAAATTTATCTGCACATTTATAGTAAAATCAGGTCTACTAACTAAAGCCAGCATACGTAAGATGCAAATAACGCCAAAAGGAGGTAAAGATTACGGCTTAGGCATAGGGTTAGACCCTAGAACTAACGTTAATTTGATCGGTCACAGCGGACTAATTCCAGGTTATGCTTCTCAGTATTTAATCGATGATGACAGTAAATACTCCATAATATTGATGCGCAACTATAACGTTGGATCGACAATCTTGTTAGATACGGCTGCTAGATTTTTAAGAGATATCTTGTAAAATTTAAGAAAATCGCATTGGGGGCAGATGGAACTATTTAAATATTACCCATATAATATAACATTATATATTGCAACAAAAATCTTGAGATGATAACAGAAATTGCTGTGCTATTTGTAAAAGACAATCAAATCAAAGAGTTTGAGAACGATTTCAAAGAGGCTGGCAAATATATATCGGCGATCCCAGGATATAAAAAGCATAGTTTACAGAAATGTATTGAGGTTTCTAATAAGTATGTTCTTCTCGTTGAGTGGGATAAACTGGAGGATCACACTATCGGATTCCGAGAATCACACGAATATGTTGAATGGAAACGACTCTTACATCATCATTACGATCCATTCCCCATAGTAGAACATTTCATTCAAATTACATGTTAAGCTTATCAAATTGATTCATGGTTTGAATTGAATGTCGTTTAATAGACTATTATATTCTAGCAGCGTCACTATTCACAATGTTTAAATTTGATAGGGCCCCATCTCAATTGGGACGGTTAGAATCACTTGAAATGTTAACTATTCATGGAAAACAAGTACAAGACATTAAGACTGATTTTGGGCGACCAGCTCAATTTTCGGCATTGCTGGTACGCCAGTCAGGATGCATCGACCTTATATGTAATGATGGAAGTGCGGTCGGAGACTGATTATGTGTGGCATCACATTCAAAAGGCCTGTGCATTCTTCGCAGCAATGGAGAATTTTGCAGAGGATCTAAAAGCTACAGGTCACGATACGGTTTATATAAAACTTGATGAACCATCGAATAAGCAAAGCTTTGAAGCCAACTGCGATACCCTGATAGAAAAGTTTACTATAGAAAAATTTGAATATCAGCTGCCTGATGAGTATCGGCTGGATGAAAATCTAAAAGCATACTGTAGCAGATTAGAGATCCCAAGTCAGGCCTACGATACCGAACATTTTTATACTGATCGGGAGGAATTAGGCACATTCTTCTCTGGGAAAAAAGGGTTATTAATGGAAAACTTCTACCGGGAGATGCGCAGGAAACATCAGATACTTATGGCTGGTAAGGAACCTGTAGGAGGAAAATGGAATTTCGATGAAGAAAACAGAAGTAAATTACCGAAGAATCACAAGCCGAACCCACCATTGTTGTTAGATAACAATGTGCGAGCCCAATATGAGCGCATTACGAAAGCAGACGTAAAAACAATTGGTTCCATAAATCCCGATTATTTTTACTGGCCCCTTAACCATAAGCAGGCTATTAAACTGTTAAACTATTTCACCGAATACTGCCTCCCCTTGTTTGGTACGTTTCAGGATGCAATGCATACAGACGAATGGTCGATTTACCATTCCCGACTGTCTTTCGCAATGAATTCAAAGATGCTTTCGCCCAAAGAAGTAGTGGGAGCCGCAATTGCCGCCTGGGAACAAGATAGAAAGAGTATTTCCATTAACCAATTGGAGGGATTTCTTCGACAGATCATAGGCTGGCGCGAGTACATGCGTGGTATCTACTGGCTGAAGATGCCGGAATTCGAGACTTTGAATTATTTTAATCACCAAAGGAAATTGCCAGATTGGTATTGGACTGGGAAGACCAAAATGAATTGTTTAAAGCATAGCATCAGCCAATCATTGGAACATGCCTACGCACATCATATCCAGCGCTTGATGATCTCTGGTAACTTTGCTTTGTTGGCAGGTATTAATCCGGACGACGTTGATTTTTGGTATCTCGGAATTTACATTGATGCAATTCAATGGGTCGAGGTTACGAATACCAGAGGGATGAGTCAGTATGCAGATGGGGGAATCACTGGATCCAAACCCTACACTGGAAGCGCCAATTACATTCACAAACAAAGTAATTATTGTGAGAATTGCCACTATGACCGGACGAAAAGAACAGAATATAACGCTTGTCCATTCAATAGCCTTTACTGGGACTTTCATGATCGCCATCGCGAGAAGTTGAGCTTAAACTTTCGACTTTCAATGGTTTATCGCTTATGGGATAAAATGGCTGCACTAGACAGAGAAGCTATTTTACTACGCGCCAACTATTGCCTTGAACATCTGGAAGAATTATAAGTGCATCTACTAACAATTTTCAAGAGCTGGGCGAATCGCGGAGTTCCTGAAGACACTGCGAATAAGTGTTTCCTATAGGAACAATGTGACTTCCGAGCCATATCTGACTCCGATCATACTTATCCACTTTATTCAGGGCAATTATAAACGCACGGTGCGTTCGTACAAATTTTTTAAGGGGAAGCAGTTTCAACATGTCGCCGATGGTCATCCGTGTGCTAAGCATTCTTTGGTCCTGTAGTTGGATTCTGGTATAGTTTCCGGCTGCCTCAATAAACAGAATGTCCTCTAATTGAACTTTGATCTGCTCATAACTATCCTTAATAAACAAATATTCCTGAGGTTGATCGCCCGCCGGCCTTAACCGAAGGTTATATAATTCGTTTGCTTTATTACAAGCCTTTATAAAACGTGGAAGAGAGAAAGGTTTAAGCAGGTAATCTATGGCATCCAGTTCGAAGCTTTTTACGGCATGTTCTGAATAAGCCGTAGTAAAAATGACCATAGGTGGGCTATTTAAGGCATGAATGAAGTCTATCCCGTTAATATCAGGCATCTTAATATCCAAAAAGATTAGATCCACTTGATGTTGCTGCAAGTAATGCATGGCTTCGAAGGCGTTGGTGAAAGTGGCCGCTAGTGTTAAGATTGGCAGTTTAGAAGCATGTAACCTCACAATATCAAGAGCAATAGGTTCATCATCAATAGCAATTGCGATCATAGGATAAAACTAATCAATTCCGGACAGCTCAATTGTAAGATGTACAAAAAACTCTTTCGCATTTTCCCTGATGATAAGTTCATGCTTATTGGGGTAGAGCAGCGAGAGACGCTGTTTTACATTCTGTAACCCAATGCCTCCATGCAAGCGCTCAGGATCTGTTTCACTGGCTTTGTTGATGCTGTTGCTTACATCCAGAAACAGTTGACCGTCTTTAGTCTGAAGAGTTAATTTAACATGAGAAGGGGTGTTAAGGCTGATCCCGTGTTTAAAAGCATTTTCTACAAAAGGTAACAGCATCATCGGCGCAATGAGGTACTGCTCTGCCGGTTCTTCTATATCCGTTTCGATGTTGATGTTTGGACTCGTCGCAATTCGTAGTTTTTGTAATGAGATGTAGTTTTTCAGATAATTGATATCTGTGGCCAGTAACGTTTTGTCCGCTACGTTCTCTTCCAGCATAAAGCGCATCATATCCCCTAACTTTTGAATCCCTTCACCTGTACGCTCTGCATTTTCCTGCAAGGCAGTTCCATATAGCGTATTTAGTGCGTTAAACAGGAAATGCGGATTGATCTGGGACTTCAGAAAGTTGAGATTAGCGTCAGATTTGCCAAGTTCGGTTTTAAGCGCTCTAATTTCCTCCAGATCTCTCCTCATTCTGCCTTTGTATACAATAAAGGAGATCAGAGGTACGGCGATTAATTGTGCGCCAGTGTTTAACGGAATAAGGTAATTTACTGCGTCATTAATGTCAAACGCCAACATCATAAGAGCTAAAAGCAGTTGACAAGCGAGGGTTGTTAGCACGATTCGTCCCAAGAACTTCCAGAACAATCTCCTTTTACCATTCAGGTTCGGTAGTATAACATGAAGGATGTACAGGTAATGAAGTATGGCAATAGGTAATATAGTGCTTAAAATCTGAGCAATTTCAATATTATAGTTTACTACTACAGAGACACCATGAACAAAAAGTGCAAGAGAAAACAATAGCAACGCATCTTGTGCAACGTTCTGTTTTTCCTGTTTCTTGATGGAGAGAACATAAATGGTCAT
Source organism: Pedobacter sp. (assembly GCF_037719805.1). Classification (GTDB taxonomy): domain Bacteria; phylum Bacteroidota; class Bacteroidia; order Sphingobacteriales; family Sphingobacteriaceae; genus Pedobacter. Next base: position 477,613 of record NZ_JBBJLZ010000002.1, read on the forward strand.
CATTTTTATGGCCAGTATCATTGCAAAGTATGGATTGATGAGTCCAACAATAAAGCATATTTCAATAAATAAGGAGACAAGAATGATGGCATTGGGAGATTTAGGTGCTCCGCCAATTGTTTCCGCACTTACATAAAAGAACAGTATAAAATAACTTAGACAGGTAATTACATAGGTAAAAAGCAGGTGGATCCAGAATCTTTCATAAAACACATGGTTTTGAATACTTATGTGTTCATTTACGGCTTCGAAAGCATTAAAAAGGAAAGCCACAATGGCAATTGCTGTAAATGCGATGAGTTCTACCCGGGCAGATTCGTTTAATTTAGTCATGATAAGCGGATTTGATTCACAATGTTACGCCTACTTATTTTTACAAGAATAAAAATGTGATGAACCTACTTGAATATGTGACGAATGGTTGTGTTGGCTGATCTGGCGTTTGCTATGTAGCTGAATGATTATGCTCAAAGCCGTAACGAATTGCCTCTTCAAGCTTATCAATTTTTATACCTGCTAACGTTTTGAATTTAATGCAATACCCCGTTACACTTGCCTTTCCGAGGTCTTTCCCATAGGTCTGTACTAAGTAGTTCTTGTCTTTGATACCAAGGATATAAACTGAAATTCCTAATGTATTTGTGCTGATACCGATTTGATAAAATTCCCTGGTTTTTCCATCTGCATAGATAATGCTCTGTAATCCATATCCTATACTCGGGTTAGAAACAATTTTCCCTTTGCTGTCTTTACCATCTATGAACCATAGTTTACAGTCTGGCATTATTCTCAAGATGAGTTGATGCAGTTCTATAATTTCACTGCGTTTTGGTTCCGCTTGAGATTCAATATACGCCTTGATTTGTTCTCGTATTTCCATAATACTTAATTAGTTACTGGCCGACCAAGAATACCTCCTTTAACATTTTGGCCACTTTTCCATTAGGATCGAGAGGTTGTACTTTCGAAGGTTTGACTTTTCGGTAAGTAATTGACACCCTTCTTTCCCGGTGTTGCACAATGCCATTTATACTGTCTTTCTTCCTCGGTGGTATACCATGACTCCATTTCCTGCGAGCATCATCCTGCATCACATATAAGGATCGTCTTGGAATCTCCACATCAAAAACCTCCAGATTTTTGCCTTTAATAAATTTCATGATGCAACCGCTTCCTAAGTTTACACCACATATTTGGTTCTCGAAATAATTCCGGTCTTTATGTGGCTTAATTCCTTCCCCTGGAGTATATTCATTGATGATCACCTGGTCTGGTTGGAGAAGCAGCACTTTCTGTTCTACAATCTCTAATGATAATTGGAGGATTTGCGGTGGGATAGGTATTGGGAATGCTATGAGGTCGTACGGCTTATCCAGCTCATTGCGAAAGCCGTAATACTGTAACCTCCTTGAATAGTCAACAACCCACTTTTGGTTATCTATCTCTTCTAATAGTTGTTTTTCCCGTATTTCATCAATAAAATCAGAATATAAAAATAAGCCTGGCACTGCTGTTTCCATTGGTAAATAACAAGCAATATCTTCGTTTGTGTTAAACCAAATCCCCTTGGGTCACTGGCATAAATTTACGCTTGTTCCACAACCTTCGATAAGCTCTTCCATCTAAAAAACGATAAAAGCAAGTAGCCCTGACATGACCAGATTGTGGGATCATTAGCGTTACGCAGTGGCCCGTGGTAAGGTGAACTATCTGATGGATATCTGTTGCTTTAACGAAATGAGATGTGCCAGGCTTGCGTTCGACATCTTGGATTTTAACATTACCTTGCTCATCTATGCTATACGTTCGCTCTGTATATCCCCCATCTAAAATATGCGTCACAAAGTCGAAAGGATGGTCATGTGGATCACCAGTGTCTGGAGCGCTAAACTCATTGATTGAAGCGGAAAAAGGGAGACCTTCTATATGATGTTTCTTGAATACTCGTGATAGCCTCTCAGGTTTGATAGATAATTTCATTATGGCGGAAAATAAATCAAATGTAAGGCAACTTGTAGATTGTATCAAACAAAAAATTGTTATCTTAATCATACATTTGAAGGTCATGCGCTATATAACACCGGTTGTTTCGTTAGCTATTCTATTAATCAGTTGCAACAATAACACAACCAGGGAGCCTATTGTTAAAATAGACATTGTGGTTCAAACTAAGCTTGAAACTATTAAAGAAGCTACACCCTTTACTGAATTCAATTCGTTTTGGAACTACTACAGCAAGAATATAAAACTAAATGAAGATTTCCTTGCCACTGACAACAATTATAAGAGGGTTTCAAAAACTAAGTTCTTGAACCTTTTAAGCACTGGTAAGTTTCAGCCCATATTAATCAATCCAAGTGATACCATACGCTATCAATTAAAACGCGCGCCTAAGAAATCGGACAAGTATATCTCTGAGTATATGAAGCAATTTGCTACAGAGCAGTTGGTATTTTTTAATATGGAAGGCCAACAGGTTCCGAAATTCGATTTTACTACCTTAACAGGTGCGCATTATACGAATGAAAATACTAAAGGCAAAATTATCTTGATGAAGTGTTGGTTTATTTCTTGCGTTCCATGCGTTAAAGAAATGCCTCAATTAAACGATCTTGTCGAAAGCTACAAGAACAGAAACGATATTATTTTTTTGAGCTTGGCTATAGATGACAAAAAGCATTTGAAAAGGTTCCTGGAAAAGACCAGGTTTGACTATGAGACCGTAGCAGAACAAGAAGGTTATATGTCCAAGCAATTGAATGTTTCCAGTTACCCAACCCATATCCTTGTAAACGCAAAAGGTCAGGTAGTTAAAATCACTAACGAAGCCGATGATGTAGAAAAGTTTTTTAAAAGAATGCTTAAGATGAGTACCGATCTGGCGGTACCTACCCCAGAATTAAGCGATGTGAATCCTCGAAGATAGACTGGTTTCTTTTTGCTATCTATTCAGCCAGTCGGCCATAACATTCGCAACGCGATACTTTGTAAACGAATTTTCTTTTGAAGCGTTAAGTATTAATAAATTGTCGACAATGGATCAGAAAGAAATCTACGAGGAGTTTACAGACTTGGTAAACATGAGCCCATCAAAGCTCGATAAGTGGTTGGAATCAGAAGAATCTAAATCTGTCGGATGGGACAGCGGCGATGGGGAGTCGATTGGACATAAATCTGGAGAGCGGATTACAGAAATCTTGCGTAAACATAAAAGTAACCTTGCTGAATCCGACTACAAACATATGCAAAAAGTGATAGGATATATAAAGCGGCATTTGGCGCAAAAGCCAACAGGCGATGTTTCAGATTCGAACTGGCACTATTCCCTAAAAAATTGGGGCCATGATGAGCTAGCTCACTAAAGTCTACTAGTTATTAAACATTTTAACTAACTTGCTGATAACCAAATATTGGCTTAGTCTGAACTCTGACTTTTATTTGAGGAATACCAAATAAAACGCTCATGAAAAAATTTATTCTCTGTCTGGCATTGCTTATTGTCGGTACTTTTGCCAAGGCACAAAAAGTGAAACTAGTTAAAGGCCAGAAATTAACATATGAGTTGCTGGAACGAAACAGTTACCTGCATTCCATAGAGATTAAGAGCCTTAACCTAAGTACCTATCAATTTGAGGTACTTGGATGGAAAAAGGGAGTTTATAATATAAAAATGCAATCTGGTAGAAAGTTATCTTATTATTCCCATAATGGCCGAATAGAAGATAGCAACGTACCTTCTACTCCTACGTCAACCATCTCCAACGTTATTAACGATGTTCTCAGCAAAAATCCGGTATTTTTCGATATGGATACCGCTGGAAAGGTCACGGCTATCAGAGGCCTTGATAGTATCGTAGCGAAGATCAAAAGACAAGCAATTAAGCAGCAAGTACCAGAGAACCGATATGGAGACCCCAATGAAAAATTCATTAAATACGCTACTCTCCCAGAGTCCTTTATCAGGAAGATCGGGTATGCGTTTAACCGTCGCACTGCGCCAAAAATAGATACCGTCTTCCGCAAATTTGAGCCAGGAAAAGTTGATGCACTCATAACTCTGAAAAAGGAAACCGTGGTTGATATTAGTTCAGGACTGACTAATTTCTTTTATATGGACTCTATTGCTCAGGGGACGGTCCCCATTAAAGGTACAAAGCAATCTGACCGTTATGGATGGTGGTTTAGTCTAAAGTCATCCAACATCGCCGGGTTTAAGTCTACTATGGATTTGTTCAGTGAATTCGCAAATGAAACCAACCTTAAAGCTTACCAAACTCCCCAGAAAAAAGCTGTCCGGGATGCTATTGACCTATATGAATGGTACGGCGAAAGCAAAGGAAAAGTGGATTTAGAAGAAGTTGCGAGAAAGAAGCTCGATTCTCTGTCGAAGCTGGTTGATCCTAACGACCTTGAATTTAACGCTGCTGCGATACAGGTGTTAAGCTGGTTTGACTATGAAGCCAAGATGAAACTGATCGAGAAAGTTCCGCTGGAGTACTTACGCACTGATGCTGACGTAGCGTCTAAGGCAACAAAGGCGTATGAGCAAAGAAATACAGAAAAATTTACAGAAGCACTGAAAGTTATGTTTACTAAGTTCGCCGCAAGTGGCGACTATCCGTCAAATGTGGCGCATGTTGCATATGTGGCGAATTTTACCATCGCAGAAGATATCCGTAATCCAAAAACCAGCAGAGCAGAGCTCTTAAAGATCCAGGAAATGGTTAATGGAGCTTTGAAACTTAACCTACCGAAGCTGAGCGACGTCTTCGATGGCGTAGCAGTGTATCTTCGCGCAACCTTAGCTAGTACCCCTAAAGAAGTTGAAACCCTGGCCGATGAGCGCTTCAGTAGTGTATTTGACAATTATGGTCGCTATCGACTATTGATATACGACCGGATGAAGACACTTAAGGTTCCTGATTCAATCAGTAACGCCTATTTGGATTACAGTATGGAGATGTTTAGAGATGGGATCGCAGATGCAAGCAAGCCCTTTGAGGGCGAAAGTATGGACAGGTATCACTTTGAAAGTCGTGTGCAGCCGCTCCAGTTCTTGTTGCGAAAGCAACTTGCCGATGCGTATTACAGGAAGAGTTTAATGGAACCGAAACATGCAACGAGATACTTGCAGCTAGCCAGCGACTACCTACCGACCCAAGATCAACTCATTGGAAACAAGTATATAGTTAGCGACGAATATCCTTTTTTACCCGAAAGGAACTATACAGAGTTGTATATTAATTCTGCAGGGGCAACAGGGATGTCTCCGGAGGAAATGCTTAAAAAGTATGTGGACATGGTGATTGTTGAGCCCGATCGCTATACGATATTGAAAGAAAAATATGTCAAAGCTTTTCCGCAAGGGGATTTTAACGTGTTTTTTAGACAAGCATTAAAAGACAAGTTACCGGCGTCGCCTAAGTTCAATTTAAAAGAACGTGGGGGTTTGGAGGTTAACAATGCAACTGGTAATGGTAAATATGTTTTTATCGACTTTTGGGGTACCTGGTGTGGCGCCTGTGTCGCTGAAATAGATAAAATTGAAGACTTACATGTTAACAACCCTGTGCCAGATAAATTGATGGTTACGACAATAGCATGTTACGACAAAAAGAATTTGGTAGATGATTTCATGGAGAAGAAGAAATTTAGCTATCAGGTACTCATGTCGGATGATAAAGTAGAAAAACAATTCAAGATTGCGTCCTACCCTACCAAGTTATTGCTGTTGCCTAATGATGTCTATTTGATGATTCCCACAAGCATGGATTATAAGGCCGCTGTTAAAAAGTATATGAATTGGGAGTTGTGATTGTCTGATTTCAATTCTTAAGGTTTATCTTCCAGTGCGTTCAAAAATGCAATGACCGATTTAATTTCATTGCGGCTTAGCTTAAGCGGATCACCTGAAAGTGTTTGGTTGTCTAAATGTATTCCAATTCCTGCGCCACCGCCCCGATTATAAAAATCAAGCACCTGTTCTAACGTTCTGTAAACCCCATTGTGCATATAAGGAGCTGTTCTAGAAATATTTCTTACTGTAGGCGTCTTAAAAGCATAACGGTACTGAGGATATTGGTAAAGACCAAACCTTCCCGGGTCCGAATCAATCACAGCAGCGATCGTATCCGGAGCTGAAGGAACACCAAGTACTTCAGCTTCACTCTTAAGGAAAAGTGGTGCCTGAGTTCCATTGAAGATGGGAGCAAAATGACAGCTGCCACATTTAGCCTTTCCCATAAAAAGATTATAACCAGATTTCTCAACGGATGTTAACTGCGACTTGTCTCCTCCCATATAGCGGTCCAACTTTGAGGTAAATGGAGACAAAGACCTTATGTAGGATGCCAATGCATGCTGAATCTTCCAGGGATTTGCCGTACCTGTAGAATCGGGAAAGGCATCTTTAAAAAGCTTACTATATTTTTTCGTTTTATTAATGCGGATTGTAGCCTGTTCCAGAGAACCACCCATCTCTTCTTTATGATGAACAACGTCAAGGGCCTGATCTTCTAAAGATCCAGCTTTTAAGTCGTAAAAGAAACCACGCTGTAAACCGGCATACATTAATGTCGGCGTATTGCGGTCAAGCATTTTTAATTTGGAGATTCCCGCCGGCTTCGGTAATCCGTCGGTAAAAGCCAAAGCTTGATGATGACAACTCTGACAGCTCCGCCCGCCGTTATTTGACAAAATTACATCACTGAACAAGGCTTCACCTAATGTCGATTTTTCTTTACTGATAAAGGAGGCGCTGTTACTTACAAAACGATTTACATCAAAAGCGTTTTTCCCAAACATACTTGTTGCATCTTCCCTAAGTGCCGAACCACTTGCTGCTGTCAGTATTTGTCTTTTGTTTCGCAATGAGGCGATTCCTTCATTGATAGGCTGCAAGAACTCCGTAGTAAACTGGAGTCTGTCGAAATTATCGTAAGATTCCGCCGATTGCACAAAGTTGATAGCTTGATTAACAAGCACATTAGTTGTTTGATCACCATAACAATCCAGAACGGCATGAACGCCACGCAAGGCCGATGCCGACTCTGGCAGCGAGTTTAAAGCGAGTGGGGCATCGAAACCAGTTATTCCTAAGCTCGTGATTCTAAAAATCTCCAATCTAAGGGCATCAAGGATCTGGGCATCTGTAATCTGATACTGTTCATTGAACCTGGAGATCCTAGCCAAATTAAGTTTCATCTTTTTGATCTCGTTAAGCAGCTCTTCTTTATTTTTAGCAACTGGGCCGTTGAAAATTAACTCCTCCATAACTTGAAACCCTGTAGGATTTTCAATTAGATTTTCACCGAGTTCAATTTCGTCTATGGGTGCCCCATTTAGCAGGACTGCTGTAGTCGGAAAAAAGTACTCTACATAAAACTCAACCTCCTTATATTTTTGCCGCGTAAGTAGAAATTCTTCTTTGATTTTCTTTTCGTCCCCATGGTTAACGGCGCTTAAAAAAGACTTACTCACTATCTCCTGTAACTCAAGCAGATTTTTATCGAAGTACTGTTTAACCAACACAGTCTCGGTTACTTGTTCAAGATTACAGAAAATAGATACAGAGGTTGTTAGCAATAGGAGTGTCGCAAAAACACCAATCTTTTTATTAAACACTATCATTGATCACTTGAAATAAAATATCCCTGGCAACAAGAGTTGCCAGGGATACATAAAACGGAATTGCAATTATTTTGAAATACCTCTTACGATGACCACTTGACCACCCTCGTTATTGTTAACTAATCTTGTAGAGCCACCGTCTGCATTCTTGTATTTATCACTAGTCCAGGTATGTGGATGTAAATTCACTACAAATGTGTCCGGTGTTCCAGTCAACTCAGACACGTCGTACATAGCGCCATATTCCCAAGTACTTAATTGTAAATTATTTGACGGATTGTATTTGGCGTTAAAGGTTGCGTCTCCTCTTCTATGGTTCATTTGTAGCATTGGTTTCAACGCTTTTGAAGCCATTGTAAACTGCCAAATTGTACCGTCGTGATCATTGTTCTTATAGAAAGAATCTCCATCTTCCTGGATGTAAACAAAGTTTTCGGTGACACATATGTTGTCTGGATTGACAATGCTTTTTCCAGGACTGTCGTTTCCGTCAACAGCTACTTCAAGTTTACCTTTTAGAGGATTGCTTTCATCTAATACCAACTTGTATACTCTACCCCACATTGTCTTTCCATTTACTGGCGTCAATTTATCGCCTTGACTTACGCCAGTTGCTGTAAAGTAAATCTCTCTCCCATTTGCTGCACTGCCTTTTCTATAGTCTATATCTTCTACCCTGGCCAGCATTAAAGCCTTTTTATCAATAGTCTGCTGTTGAAGTTGCGCTCCAATACTGCTTTTCACATTGTCCAGCTCCACAAACTCTACATCATAACTTTGTCCTTTACTCATGCTCGTCTCTACAGGATCATTGGTACTGCGTTTCATCACATATAGTTTTCCATTTTGAAGATCACCCTGGGTATTGGAAACGTACATTGCCAACTGACCATCAGTTTCATCCTCACCAATCAAGATTACACTTTTACCACTATAAGCACCCTTCGGCAACGGAACCGCATTTTCTGCACTCCATCTACCTAAAGCACTTAGCGTTCTTTGATTGTTCTTTTTCTCTGCAGTTGCTAATGGATCTATAGCATGAATCATTGATTCAGCACCGCTCTCTCCGGCTGTTAAAAAAATAGGCTTGGCAAAACCATGTTCTTCAGGTGTTGCTAAAGTTGCAGAGCAAAGTCTCGTCATACCGCCATCTGAGTCAACAATATATTCACCTTTTACCGGCTTAAAATTCTTATCCAGATAAACCCTGGAAACCGATTGAAGGATTTCATGATTGTTTATCATTATAAAGCCCTCACCTGCTGGATTCCGAATAATTCCTGCACCGTCTGGCTGAGCACCAAATATAAAATTGGGTGATTCTGCAAGCACATCATCTGAGCTGATTAAAGTCGTTATTTTTAAGCTTTCGAAACCAGGCATCGTAGTCAGCAATGACGGGTTTACAGAAAAGTCTTTTAGTTCTGCTGATGTTACCGGCGGAACGATTTGCTCCTGACCTCTATCTTTGGTACACGCACTGATTGCGACTGCGGCGCTTACGAATGCCGCCACTGCAAGCGTAAGTGACTTTTTATTAAATAATTTGTTGTTCATAGTTTTGTTTTCGTTTGCGACAAAACTAGACTGTGAATGTTGAGCGAAAATTAAATGTATATTAAGTTAGCGTGCGGTAAGTAGTTTAGAATCATTAGAAATAAACAAATTTTAAATAAACAAGATACCATATGATACTTCATTTTCAACATGGGAAAATCTTCCCGTATGCGCTGTATGTGTAAGCCGAAGCTTGCACCCCTTGTCTGGCTGATTTTCTCTACAGTTACGTTCATGTCAATGCTTTTTCAAATACGCAATACGATGAGGGCGAGAAGGTTTATGCTTCTAAAGAATACGTATTCCTTGTTGAAAGGGCCAGTGCATCAGGCGTATAACTCACAATAAAGCCGTCATCGGTCGACTAACAAATGAGCACTTTACCCATCGTGGCAGGAAAAGTACTGAACTTAGAACATGCTTCGATTGTACCAAACGCAAAGCCTCTTTTATTAATTTACTTTAGCAAAACTAAAGCTTAACATGAGGAGTTTCCTTGAGAGATCTTCTATTATGAAACAAAAACCAATCAATGAATGCCCGGTACCTAATGGTGTATTAGTGATCATCGGAGGAAAAGAGAGTAAAGGCGAGAAGCCGGAAAAGGAAATTCAGAAGGAGAATTCAGAACCGCTTGAAATCTTAAGGTCATTTGTTAGCATCATCGGGAAAGAGAACCCAGTTATTGCGGTTATAACTACAGCGAGTAGCGAAGGCGCTGAAATTTTCCAGGACTATAAGGAGGCCTTCGCAGAAATTAACGTTGAAAATCTGATTCATATCCATCACGAAGTTAGAGAAGAGGTATTAAAGGACGATATATCCTGGATGCAAGAGGTAGATGGAGTATTTTTTAGTGGCGGTGATCAACTGAAGCTAACATCATTATATGGAGGAAGCAAAGCTTTATTGGTTCTAAAGCAACGTTATATTAATGACGGGTTAGTGATTGGCGGTACAAGTGCGGGAGCTATGGCAATGTCTACACCAATGATTTATGCGGGCAATCAAGAGGTACAGCAGATTACTGGTGAAGTAAAGGTCACAACTGGCCTCGAATTTCTGAAAGACGTTTGCCTGGATACTCATTTTGTGGACCGTGGACGCGTGGTACGTATGGCACAGGTCATAGCTACTAACCCAACCTGTATCGGTATAGGAATAGAGGAGGATACAGCAATTGTAGTCCGAAATGGAATTGAAGCGGAAGTTGTTGGAAGTGGAATAGTTATTATGATCGAAGGTCACAACATCACGGAAAGCAATGTTCTCCATTTCAGTTCAAAGGATGCAATATCTATTCGAAATCTCTGTACGCATTTTTTATCAAAAGGGGACGCTTTCGTTATACCGCAAAATAATCCGCCGCATATCTAAAATCAAGTCTAAACGCTGTCTCCGAGTCAAGACGCATCTAACGTCGGAGATGGCCGACGAGAGAATCGCAGTGCCTTATTCAGCCTAACTCCATCTTGGGGCAGATTAATGAATGGAAGGCACCCGAATGGATTTACGAACTCGCGGCTATTTGGCCAAAAAATACCCGGCTGAGCCAGCAATAAAATAATGCTGAAAGTTAATCTGTCCTTTATTTGTATCCGGATGCCTGTAATTGAAATAACTCGGCATATCTTCCTTCTTGAGTCAATAACTCTTCATGGCTGCCAATTTCAAGTATTTCACCCTTATCCAGCACCAAAATTCGGTCTGCCATTCTAACTGTAGAGAAACGGTGTGAGATTAGTACTGCAGTCTTGTCTTTTGTAGCCTCAGAAAAGCGCTGAAAAACCTCATACTCAGATCTGGCATCCAATGCTGCCGTTGGTTCATCGAGAATCATTATCCTCGCATCACGCATGTAAGCCCTTGCTAAGGCCACTTTTTGCCATTCACCGCCCGAAAGTTCAACTCCGTTATTAAATTGTTTCCCTAACATCTGGTTATATTGATGAGGCAATTTTTGAATGATTGCGTCGGCTAGGCTTCGCTTTGCTGCGTTTACGATCAGTTTTTCATTGTCTTTCTGACTGATATTACCAACAGCGATATTTTCAGACATTGTCATTTGATAGCGGAGAAAGTCCTGAAAAATAATTCCCATCTCCCTCCGTAACTCTGTTAAATCATACTCTTGCAAGTTGTGACCATCGAGCAAAATATGACCTTCAGTAGGATCATAAAGTCGAACCAGGAGTTTTACCAAAGTTGTTTTACCCGCTCCGTTTTCCCCAACCAGCGCCAGTTTCTCGCCCGGGCGAAGCGTAAAGTTTAAATGTCGATTGGCCCAACGCTCTGAATTAATATATTTAAAACCAACATTCTCGAAAGTGAAGCCCATTTTAATGGGATTAGGAAAGGGCCTCGGATTAAGCGGCACTTTAATCTTAGGCATAATTTCGAAAAAGTCAAAGAAATCTTGTAAATAAATTGCTTCTTTAGCAACCGCATTGAAACGCCTTGCCACATTTTGAAAAAGCATTCCAAGCTGGCGAATCGTTGCTAGCAAAAGGGTTAAGCCACCAATAGTAATTGCGCCTGAAATTACATCCCTTATAATATATATAAAAACAATATAATAACCTAAAGAACCTGGTATTCCTAGTAAAATACCCAAACCTGTTCTTCGAACACCCAACGATTTTCTATCTCTGTAAAAGGCAGTGAATAAATTTCTAAATCTGGTGATAAGAAACTGAGACAAGTCAAAAAGTCTTACCTCTTTGGCAGCCGTATCTCCACTTCCAATAAGAGTTAGATAGTCGAGCTCGCGTCGGCCCTGAGTTTGTCGACGGATTAAATTGTAGTTTTTAGAATTAAAGTATGCTTCACCAACAAACGAAGGAATAACTGCTATAAACAGTATTAAAATTAGCCACGGGTTGTAAACTACTAAACCGGTAGCCATAATTCCTACGGTAAGCACATCTTGGAGCTGGGCAAATATATGTGAAAGAAGTTGGGCTCGTCCTCCCGTCTGTTGTCTGGCGCGCTCTAGCTTATCATAAAAAACAGAATCTTCGAATTGGTCTAAATCAATCTTGGCGGCGTGAGACATTATCATTATGCTTGTTCGGCTGGTTAGTAAATCGCCGAGCAACTCTTCAACAAGCATACTGATTTTGCCGCATGTTGCGATAAGGATTATTAAAACGAATTCAATTCCTACTAATTGCCACAAATATGTATGAGACACAGTTTGGTCTCGTATAATATTTACAACCTGATCGATAATCAGCTTTCCAGCATAGAGTACTCCCAACGGCAATACCGATTGCGAAATGCGCATAAAAACACCTACCGAAGTTAGCCAAGGGCTTGTATTCCAAATCAGATTTAAGAATTTCGGGAGATAACGATAGGCCCCAAGTCGGTCTTGCAGAGGCAAGAAACCCGATTTTTTTTTGCCTGAGCTATCCTTTTTACCAAAAGTGTGCTTCCAACTATCTTTCATTGCCAACTATAACCATATACTTTTCCTGTCTAAATGTGCTTGCATAATCTCTGCGAATCGTTTTACATATCGGCGGGTAAAAATTGTGGAGTGCTCGCCCTCCAATTCATAAATCTTAACAGCCTTTGCATATTCTTTCCAAGCCATTTTTATTTTTTCATCATAACTTCTTGCACCGTACGCTATGTTGTTCAAGTTATCTAAAAAATAATAATGATCCTTAGCGTAAAATGCCAGAATATCTCCATCATAATCCTTTATGCGATAATTAAGGGTGGCTTCCTGTAATAAATTTTCCATTTGTGAAAAAACTCCCCTATCCTCTACCTTTCCCGACATCCCAGGCCCTAAAACACCCTGGATTTTATTCATCTTATATTTTAGAGCTTGCCTCGGATGGTTTTTAACCAAGAAAAACTCAAAATGAACTTTCAAAACTACATTTGCTATCACCTTTAGAGCGATAGAACGCAAATTGAAAAAATTGCTAAAGCCTGGAGCCATTCTCTTCGGCTTTTCGATAATAATCGTATCAATTAGGCTCAACAAAGTCACCGTTCTTTTCAGGACTTTTAATTGCCTGGCCATTTCAAATGCAATTATTCCACCTTGACAATGTCCGGCAAGTGCATAAGGGCCAGAAGGATTTTGTCTCAGTATCTCTTCTATGTATCTCGAAGCTATGCCTTCCAAAGTATCAGGAAATGATTCCAACGAAGCAATCTCGGTGGGTTGTTGTAAGCCGTACACAGGTTGATTTTCATCCAGATACTCTGAAAAAATCTTGAAGGTAAAGACCGTTCCTCCTGCACCACAAATGAAATATAAAGGATCTTTGAAACCTCCTGTCTTAATCGGGACAAGAACTTCTGAGTTAAAATCGTCAGTTTGATTTCCCTTTATTTGCATCAACCTATTTGATAATCCAGCGATAGTGGGATAAACAAACAGATCTTTAATATTCAGCTCATTGCCGAACTCTTTGCGTGTGGATGCTATTACTCGCATAGCCAGTAACGAATGCCCTCCCAGATCAAAGAAATTATCTTCCATCCCTACACGTTCATGGTTTAGCAACCGTTCCCAGATCCGAGCCACACCAACTTCAAAATCTGTACGGGGGGCAACATAGGTCCGGCTTGTTACTATATTCGCCAATTCGGGTTCAGGAAGAGCTTTCCGATCAATCTTCCCACTTGGCGTTAAGGGGAAACTTTCAAGCTCGACCCAGAAGCCCGGTATCATGTACTCTGGCAAAACACCTCCCAGATAACTTAAAAGAGTATCTTTGTTAGAATCGGAAGACCATATCACATACCCTACCAGGTACTTACTTAGATGCTGACCCCGAGCCAATACTACTGCCTGCTTTACCTGACCGCTTTGCTGAATTACACTTTCTATCTCGCCCGGCTCTATCCGGTAACCATGAATTTTTACCTGGTCATCTATACGGCCTAGGTATTCAATATTTCCATCCGGCAACCAGCGTGCTACATCGCCAGTTTTATATAAACGGGCGCCTGAATCCAAATCAAAAGGGTTTGGAATAAACCGCTCTTTAGTTAACTCGTTACGATTAAGGTAGCCCCGTGCCAGTTGCGAACCGCCTATATGGAGCTCTCCTGTCACTCCTACCGGTAATAACTCTCCGGCTGCACCAAGAATAAAAATCTCAACATTGGAGATGGGCTTACCAATGGTTATGGAACCATTTGATGTTATAGGCTCATCTGTTAAAACCGCGCATACAGTATTTTCTGTAGGCCCGTACGCATTAATTACCCGAACGCCTTTTTCACGCAATGCCAATGCGTATTCTGCATTCAGAGCCTCGCCCGCAGATATGATCGTTTTGAGATCAAAGACTTCTTCTTTAAATATTGACTGATAGCTTGGGGGAAGGGTAATAAGTTCTACTTTTTGATTGCTTAGAATCTTACTAAGGGCTGATGCATCAAGCAGCGTGTCTTTAGGGGCAAGGACCAGTTTTCCTCCACACAACAGCGTACAAAATATCTCGTAGCAAGAGGCATCAAAGCTTAGAGAGGCAAACTGAAAAACGCTGATTCCGGGGCGTAGATGGAGTGGCTCGATCTGGCTATGAATCAGATTGACAACGCTGGTATGCTCTATCATCACCCCCTTTGGTTTCCCAGTAGAGCCCGAGGTATAGATCACGTAAGCCAGGTTGGGGGGACTGGCTACAAGAGGAAGGTTTTCAGCACTTTCCCTGCCGATGGCCTCACCGGCTCCTTCTATGTCGATAGCTTCGATCTCCGGGGCCAGCGCTAAACGCTTTAGTGCACTGCCGCTGCTAAGCAACATGCCACATCCGCTATCCTGCAGCATATAGCTGATCCGGTCTGCCGGATATTCCGGGTCGATGGGTACATATGCACCCCCTGCTTTCAGAACTCCAAGAATACCGATTATCATATCCGGGCTCCGTACTATACAAACCGGCACTAAACTCTCAGGGCCGCATCCTCTACGCTGCAGGTAGTGGGCCAGCTGGTTGGAACGAGCGTTTAATTCTTCATAGCTCAGCCTTTCTTCTTCGAATACTATTGCCGTTGCTCCAGGTCTTTGTCTTACCTGGTCCTCGAACAGACTAACAATCGTAGCTGACTCGGGATAAGCCGTCTCTGTTGCGTTAAACTCTTCCAGCAGCTGCTTTTCTTCCGAGGTACTTAACATCCCTAAATCGCTTATCGGGCTGCCTGGGTTACTGCCGATGGAGGCCAGAAGCTTCTGGAAGTGATCTGACATCCTGATGATCGTCTCCCGGCTGTACAGCTCTGTACTATATTCTACATAGCATTGCAGCCCTTCTAGGGTTTCTACCACCCCGAAGGTAAGATCGAACTTGGAGCTGGCGTGGCCGATGTTTTCTCCCGCTATAGTTACCTCGCCTAAGCGAAGCTCGGGTACATCGGGGGTGTTTTGAAGTAAAAACATCACCTGGAACAAAGGGCTGCGGCTCTGGTCGCGTTCTTTGACTACGGCTTCTACTATGCGCTCAAATGGTACTTCCTGGTGGCTGTAGGCTTCCAGCGTGGTCGCTTTTACACTCTTTAATAAATCACGGAAACTCATCTGACCGTTTAGCTCGCTCCGAAGGGGCAGCGTATTGACAAAGAAGCCGATCAGCCCTTCAATCTCCTGGTGGCTGCGCCCTGCTACCGGACTGCCTACGCAAATATCTTCTTGTCCGCTATAGCGGTACAGTAATGCCTTAAAGGCGGACAACAGGGTCATATAAAGGGTGGCCCCGGATGACAGGCTTAACTCTTTTATCTGACTGCTCAGACTGCTGTCCAGTTTGAAATTGTACATCGCTCCCGCCGTACCCTGCTGGGCCGGGCGGCTGTAATCGGTAGGTAACTGTAAGGGGCTTACTCCAGAGAGTTTGTTCTTCCAGTATTCCAGTTTCTTCTCCAGTATTGCCCCTTGAAGGTAACTTCGCTGCCAGATGGCATAATCGGCATACTGAAGGGGTAAAGGGGCTAACGCGGCGGCACGACCTTCGGTATAGGAGCGGTAAAGTTCGGCTACTTCTTTTACCAGTATCGGACGCGACCAGCCGTCTGAGGCGATATGGTGCATGGTAACCACTAGAATATGTTTTTCTTCCTGCTGGCTGATCAGCTCTGCCCGTAGCATATAGTCTGCCGACAGATCGAAGGGGGCGGTAATTTGTTCTTCGATATGGGCTTCTAACTGTTCCCTGGTAAGTGCCTCTCCACGGGTCTTGTTAAGCTGCCATTCGTCTGCGCTTCGGATATACTGATATCCTTGGCCTTCTTCCTGCCGGACTACGGTGCGAAGGACCTGGTGACGCTGAATAATTGCCTTCAAGGCCTGCTCCAGGGCCGCAGTGTCCAGCTTCCCGTGCAGGTGGAGGACGGCGGGGATATGATACTGCCCGCTCCCCCCCAACTGATCGATAAACCATAACCGCTCCTGGCTGAAAGATAGGGGTATTTGTTCGGGGCGGGGCTGGATGACTTCAATACCCGGTATGATATCTGCTTTTTGATGATCCTGATCTAAATGGGCTGACAGCTGGCCTACCGTGGGGTAGTCGAATATATCACTGATGGCTAACTCGGCTGAAAAGCTCTTACGGATGGCCGACAACAAGCGTACAGCCAGAAGCGAGTGACCGCCTAGTTCGAAAAAATCATCGTGCAAGCCTACCTGCTCTGCTTCTAAAATATTTGCCCAGATCTCGGCTAAACGCTGCTGGGTGGCTGTAACCGGTGGGGTGTAGCCTCCCGCCCACGGAAGAATTCCGAACTCGGGATCGGGTAGGGAACGACGATCGACTTTTCCATTTTCTGTTAAGGGTAGGGATTCTAACTCTATCAAATGGGTGGGAACCATGTAGTCCGGCAGGGTTGAGCGAAGGTAGGAAAGGAGCGAGTCGCTGTCAAAGCGGTGCGCCGGAACTACATAAGCAACCAGTTGGGTGCTGCCAAACTTATCCTGATAAGCGATAGCTACAGCCTGTTTTACCTCCGCGCTCTGCTCTAAAACCCGACTCACTTCTCCAGGCTCTACCCTGTATCCGCGTATCTTTACCTGGTCGTCTACCCGGCCAATAAACTCTATATCACCCCCAGGCAGATAGCGCACACGGTCGCCGGTTTTATAAAGTCTTACAAGAGTACCCCGGTGGAAGGGGTCTGTTATAAATTTTTCCTGATTCAGTTTCTCATTGTCTAGATAGCCGCGGCATACGCCGGAACCGCCGATAAATAATTGACCAGGTACGCCCACCGGACATAAGGCATTATCTGCACTAAGCACGTATATCCTGGTATTAGAGAACGGTTTCCCGATGGGAACTTTCTCTCCATATTGTTTGTCTAAATCAACCTCATGTAATAATTTTCCGATGGTAGTTTCGGTGGGCCCGTAATGGTTCACGATGCGGCAACTCGTTCCGCTTTCGCGGATTGTTTCTATCTGACTCCCTGTTAAGGTTTCTCCCCCAAAAATCAGCAAGTTACGAGAAAGCAGGGGTTCGCCATCCAGCAGTAAAGCCTGCCAGTGTGAAGGTACAATCTTTAGGCAATCGATGCGGTGACGCCGAAAATAGGCATGTAGTGCCTTGGCATCACTAACCGTATCTTTCGAAAATACATGCAACGTTCCGCCCGACACAAGCCAACTATACAAAACAGTGTTGCCTAAATCCGTTGCAAAGGTTGAAACCAACGCATAAGAACTACAGCTGTTGATATTAATGCGAGAATTTAAGCCGAATATATAATCTAACAACTGACCATGTTCTACTAACACGCCTTTGGGCATACCGGTAGAGCCGGAGGTGTAGATTACATAGGCTAGATGATTAGGTAAAATTTTTAGTGACGGTAAGCTCTTGATCTGAGTTTGGAGTGAAGAATCTGGGTGATCGAGTTCTATGATATGCAGGCCACTGGCCTCTAGCCTGGGCCTGTTTGCACTACTGCTTACCACTAAAGTAGCCTTAGTATCTTCCAGCATAAAATTTAGCCTCTCATCTGGAAGACCCGTATCAAGGGGTACATAAGCACCACCAGATTTTAATATTCCGAGAATACCGATGACCATTTCCAGGCCACGGTCTATATACAATGGCACTAAACTATCAGCCCGAACGCCTCGGCTGATCAGGTAGTTTGCTAACTGGTTGGAACGCTCTTCCAGGGTGGCATAACTGAGGGTCTCTCCTTCAAATTCTACTGCAGCGAAATCCAGGCTTCGCATTGCCTCAGATTGAAAATAATCCAGAAGAGACTTCCCTGGAAGGTAATTGCTATTGCTAACATTAATCCCATTAGTTAACTCTGCAACTTCTGTATCGTTCAACATCTCTAAACGACTTATTTGATCGGCCGGATTTGTTACCGCAGACGTTAACAGGTTAATATAATGACCAACCATCCTTTCTATTCGCTCTGGCGTGTATAAGGCGGTGCTGTACTGAACAGCTATGGTTAAGCCCGACGGGGTTTCTGTAAGGAAAAAGGTTAGATCGAATTTTACTGCTGTTAGTTCTTGCCCTAAGCTTGTAAGCACGAGGTCGTCTAAGCGAAGCTCCGGTACTTCAGGAGTATTACCCATTACCAGCATCACCTGGAATAATGGGCTTCGACCAGGATCGCGCTCTTTACTTACCGCTTCCACAACTTTTCCGAAAGGCACTTCAACATTTGCATAGGCCTCAAGTGTGGTAGATTTCACCTTATCTAGCAGGGTATAAAAAGCCATATCTCCGCTTAACTTGTCGCGTAAAGCGAGAGTATTCACGAAAAATCCAACCAACTCTTCCAACGACGGCTGAGGCCGACCAGCAATGGATGTGCCTACACAAATGTCCTCTTGGCCGCTGTAACGATAAAGTAGAACTTTAAAAGCTGAAAGCATAGTCATATAGAGGCTTACTCCACGTAATAGGCTAAGATCCTTAAGCTGGCTTTTCAGAGTTTGGCTTACATTGAAGGACACCATTGCTCCGATGGTACTTTGCACTACTGGTCGGTCGTAATCGGTAGGAAGTTCTAACACTTCTACTTCGTTTAACTTATTCTTCCAATAGCCTAGTTTTTCTTCAAGTAAAGCGCCACTCATACTTTGGCGTTGCCATAAAGAATAATCCGAGTACTGCAAGGTTAGAGGTGCAAGAGGTAACGGACGCCCTTGCCTATATGCTTCGTACAATGCTGTAACCTCCTTTACAATAATAGATATAGACCAGGCATCTGAAGCAATGTGGTGCATGTTTACCACTAAGATATGCTCCTCTTCGGCCAGTTTAATCAACTCGGCCCGAAACATATAGTCTGATGACAAATCGAAAGGACGCATAATCCGTTCTCGGATGTATGATTGCAATAATGCCCCATCCCTCACATAGAGTTCATTTGCTGCGAGGGTTAACTCCCAGTTTTCGGCACTTTTTACTACCTGATAACCAACGCCTCCTTCCTCAACAATAACAGTGCGAAGCACCTCATGCCGATCTACGATGGCTTTTAAGGCCTGGGATAGAGCACTTGTATCTAGCGTGCCACGTAATTGAAGCACAGCCGGAAGATGGTACTGAACACTGCCTTCCAACTGATCGATAAACCATAAACGCTCCTGGCTAAAAGATAATGGAATCTGAGAAACTCTATTTCTGTCGAAGGGTGTAATTAAATCCTGTTCATCAGATGTTTTTTTTGACTTCCAGCCGTCCTCACTTAAAAGATCAATTAGTAACTGTTTATTTTGTCTGATAAGCTGAAGTAAATCTTCATCTATCTCCTGGTTCTGATCAATTTTTAGCTGGAGTTTATCTTTATTCAATAGAATTTCAACCCCCTTCTGCCGGGCGGCATATAAAATATCTATCGCTTTCTGAAACGTGGTTTCCATATTCTCCTAATTACCGCAGCTGCTTAAACGTCTATTAATTTGTATGATGTGGTTTCTTGTGGAGGGTCTACGTTTTTTTGCACCTCCAAATACTTACTTAACTCACTGATGGATGAAAACTGAAATAATATATGTATCGGCACAGTTATCTGTAATTTACTTTCCATGTAAGATACTAGCCGCATTGCCAACAAAGAATGTCCACCTAACTCAAAAAAGTTATCGTTGATGCCGATTCGCTCGGTGTTAAGTAGCTCTTGCCATAATAACACAAGCTTTTGTTCCAATTCATTACGAGGGGCAATATACGCAACCGGACTGATATCTTCTTGTTCCAGGGCTGACAAATATCTCCTGTTTATCTTTCCATTAGGTGTCAGGGGCAGGCTTTCTATCTCTACCCAAGACGACGGGAGCATGTATTCGGGCAGCATACTTCGCAACTGGTTTCCAAGCACCTCTCTGTCATAAGTCGAAGCCGGAATAAAGTAAGCAACCAGTCGCTTACCTTGTGGACTATCTTTAGCCAAAACTACTACCTGTTCCACCAACTCACTTTGGCGTATTGCGTTTTCTACTTCACCAAGCTCAATACGGATACCCCGAATTTTAATTTGCTCGTCATTACGGCCCAAATATTCGAGGTTTCCATCGGTACGCCATCTTGCCAAGTCGCCGGTGCGATATAGCTGGGCTCCATTCTCAGAGCTGAATTTGTCGTCAACAAACTTTTGCTCAGTTAATTCCGGCCTGTTAAAATATCCTCGGGCAACCTGCACCCCGGCAATATAAAGTTCGCCGACGGCTCCTATAGGTACCAGGTTTTGATAGCTATCTAAAATGTACAAACGGATATTCGGTAATGGGCTACCAATTATATGCGCTGTTGAAAGCTCTTTAACTTCGTTATAAGTTACACATACAGTGGCTTCGGTTGGGCCGTATGAATTAACTATCTGCACTTTCGAAAATAGATTTGTTATATATTCCGCAGATAAAACTTCACCTCCGCTTATGATATATCTTAAATAAGAAGATGATATGTTTTCTTTATTGAGCCATTCTAATGTTGTAGGGGTTGTGCTTAATAGGGTAACTTTATCATGTTCGATGTATTTTTTGATAGCATTAATATCTTTACCACGCCCTTTTACCAGAATAACACGGGCGCCGGAAATTAAAGCGGGATAAAGCTCCTCGACCATAGTATCAAAGGAAATGGACGACTGCTGTAGAACAGTATCGGCAGCGGAAACGGAAAAATATTGTTTAAACGTTAATACATAATTTAACAAACTTTTATGTTCTATCATAACCCCTTTGGGCTGCCCGGTTGAGCCCGAGGTGTATATTACATAAGCCAGATCAGTATAGGCGGGTTTTAAATCCAGATTTTCTTTGCTCTCGATACTGATTTGTTCAGCGCTAGTGTCTATGGTAACAATTGAAGCGTCAATGTCGAGCTTCGCCTTTAGGGTGGTATTGCAGATTACAAGCTTAGCATCAATATCTTTCAGCATGAAATTTATCCGGTCTTGCGGATATTCCGGATCTACAGGAACGTAGGCGGCTCCGGCTTTAAGTACTGCAATAAATACAATGATCATCTGTACACTGCACTCCATACAGACAGGTACTATACTGCCAGCAACTACTCCTTTTTCCCGTAAAAAATGGGCAAGCTGGTTTGCCCGCTCGTTCAGCGATTTGTAACTGATATGCTTATCTTCACATACTAAAGCTACTGAGTCGGAACTGTTGACAGCTTGCTCCTCAATCAGTTCGGGAATTGTTTTATCGGTTGCATACCTAGCTTGCGTAGCACAAAAGCCGTTCAACAGTTTATGTTCTTCGGCCGGGCCTAGCATTTGCAGGCTGTAAATTTTGCTATGCAAATTGGTTACAATTGAGTTTAAAAGGATGATAAAATGGTTTATTAGTCCATTAATCATATCTGCATTAAACAACTCGGTATTGTATTCCACCGAACCACGCAAGCCCTCAGACGTTTCTTTTAGGGTGAAACTGAGTTCAAACTGGGTTGTATTATGTGCTGATTTAATGCTTGAAAGTGTTAAATCTCCCAAACTTAAAGTCGGTACATAAGGTGCATTCTGGAAATCGAACATAACCTGAAATAGTGGGCTGCGTGAGGTGTCACGATCCTTTACCACGGCCTCCACAATTTTTTCAAAAGGAACATCCTGATGATTGTATGCTTCAAGTGTGGTAGATTTCACCTCGCGAAGAAGCTCCGGAAAGGTTAGTTCGCCTTGAACTTTGGTTCGTAAAGCTAGTGTGTTTACAAAGAATCCGATTAAGCCTTCTATATCTGCGTGGTTCCGGTTTGCAACGGGGGTTCCTACGCAAATATCTTCCTGATCAGTATAACGGTATAGCAATACCTTAAAGGCAGCTAATAAAGTCATGAAAAGGGTTGCATCTTCGGTAGATGCCAGTTTCCTGATCTGTTTAACAAGTTCTAGAGGGACGGAGAACTCGGCAAGCACACCATTTATCTTCTGAAATGGTTTGCGCCCATAATCAGACGAAAGTTGTAATGGTGTTACGTTATCAAGCTGCTTTTTCCAATAACTAACTTTTTTTTCCAAGAAATCACCGGTCAAATATCCTCGCTGCCAAAGTGCATAGTCTGCATATTGAACAGGCAATGGGGGCAGTTTTGGCTCGCGTAATTGAGTATATGCAGTATACAATTCTACAACTTCCTGAACCAAGATAGGCATTGACCAGCCGTCTGATGCAATGTGGTGTAGAGTAGCTACGAGTATATGCTCATCATCTTTTATTCTGATTAATTCGGCACGGAGCATATAATCTTCTGAAAGGTCGAAGGCGGAGCTTATGCAATCCTGGATGTAAGATTGGATTGTTACGTCATCTGGTATGGATTCAGCTTTATCTACTTTCCTCAACGACCAAAACTCGGCACTGTTCACATATTGGAAACCTTGACCTTCGGTATCACGAATCACTGTTCTTAGAATTTCATGCCGCCCAACAACAGTCTTCATAGCAAATTCCAGGGCTTCAACGTTTAGCTTTCCCTCCAAACACAACACTACCGGCAAGTGGTATTGCAAACTTCCGCCAAGGCGATCTATAAACCATAACCGCTCCTGACTAAAAGAAAGTGGTATTTTTTCCGGCCGTGGATGTACCGCTTTTATTGAAGCGAGCGACTCGTCTGAACTTTTGTCAGCAAGTCGGGATGCTAAAGCGGCTACGGTTGCATTTTCAAATAACTCCTTTATTTCTATTTCCGCTTTTAATTCTCGCCGAATCCACGAAAGCATCCGCATAGCGAGTAAGGAATGTCCACCAAGTTCAAAAAAATTATCGTTTACCCCTATTTTATCAATTTTAAGTAATTCTCGCCAGGCTGTGGCCAGCTTTATTTCAAGTTCATTTCGAGGAGCTATATATGTCGGTTTTGATATTTGCCTGATAGCTATTAATGCTTTTCTGTCGACTTTTCCAATTGCCGTTGTGGGTAAAGAGTCTAGCTCAACCCAAAACGCGGGTATCATATATTCGGGTAACCGGGTTTTTAAAAATGCTACAGCTTTATCTTTGGTAAACCCCTCGGCTGGCACCACATAGCAAGACAGTTGCTTGTTTCCGTTAAAATCATCGCGGGCAATAACAATCTGTGTATTTACCAAGCCGCTTTTTTCTAATGCAACCTCTATCTCACCAAGTTCAATGCGATATCCGCGAATTTTTACCTGATCATCTTTTCTACCAAGGTACTCGATATTGCCATCGGCTAACCAACGGCCCAGATCGCCAGTTTTGTATACTTTCGATTCGGATCCGGCGTTTAATGGGTTCGCAATGAAGTTTTGATTGGTTAATTCTTCCTGATTTAAATAACCCCGGCCTACTTGCACACCTGCTATAAAGATCTCTCCCCCGACACCAATTGGAACGAAATGTTTGTTTTTATCTAAGATATGTATAGTTGTATTGGCTACAGGTTTCCCTATCGGGATGGTTCTTATCTCGCTCTCATCATTGGGTAATTCCCAGTATGTAACATCAATAGCCGCCTCCGTGGGACCGTACAGATTGTGCAATTCTGCTAAAGGCAATTTTTTTCTAAATAACATTGCCTGAGACGGCTGTAAGACATCACCGCTGCATAATACTTTTCTCAAGCCCGCGCACTCCAAAGGTTGAAGATCCGCCAAAAAAGTTTCCAGCATGGATGGCACAAAGTGCAAGATGGTAATACCTTCGGTGTTGATAACAGATTTTAAGTACTCGTTATCTCTATGCCCGTTCGGCTTAGCAAATACTAATTTAGCACCAATTAAAGAAGGCCATAAAAGCTCCCAAACAGATACATCAAAACAGAAGGTGGTTTTTTGAAGGACGGCATCGTTTTTGGTTAAACAATAGTTTTCTTGCGCCCAGCAAAGTCTGTTAACAATGCCCCGATGTTCGTTCATGGCTCCTTTGGGTTTCCCTGTAGAGCCCGAAGTATAAATCACATAGGCAAGATTTGTGGGTTGAGCCACGCGGAATGGATTGTCTGTCTTCTGTACATTTATTAAAGGCCAATCGGTTTCAAGATCGATGATCTCTGCTATCTTTTTAAAGTACGCCAGTTTCGAAAGAAAAATTGTGCTGCTTATTAAATACTTCGCACCAGTATCTTCTATAATATAATTAATACGTTCTTGCGGATACTCAGGGTCAACAGGAACGTACGCAGCTCCCGCTTTTAAAATTCCCCAAATTGCTATAATCATCTCGAGACTTCGCTCGATGCAAAGTGGCACCAGCGTTTCGGCCCTAACACCTTTAGATATTAAAAAGTGTGCGAGCTGATTAGACCGCTTATTTAATTCATCATACGTAAGTTGCTTTCCTTCAAACACCACAGCTATGGTAAGTGGTGTTTGTGTTACCTGTTTTTCAAAAAGATCTACAAGAGTGTTATCCTCAGGGTAGTCTCTTTTGGTCAGATTGAATCTTTCAATTTGCTGCAATTCATCTGCAGGCAATAGTTGCAAGTCGCCAACTATTAGGTTCCCCCGCTGTGCAATCTGTAATAGAATATGCTTAAAATGGCGGCTTATATTCTCAACATATTGTTTTTGTATTACATCAGCATTATAATTAAAGTTGACGGTAATTTCTCCGGCTATGCCGATCATAATGCTTAAAGGATAATTAATCTGCTCGTTGATATGCACGTTTTCGACCTGTAAGCGCCACTCTTTTAAACCTATGGCTTTGCTTACCGGGTAATTTTCAACAACCAATAAGCTATCAAATAAATCTCCCTGAACGTCGGTATATCTTAATGCTTCCTGCAAAGGAGTATTCTGATGTTGACGTGAAGCTACCTGCTCCGCCTGAATGTTTTGCAACCAGGCTGAGATGGTTTGCTCTTCCCGCATTTCTGAACGTAACACAAGAGTGTTAACATACATCCCAACCCTCTGTTCTACATTTGGCAAATCATCTGGCCTTCCGGATACGATAATACCGTAAACAATATCTTTCTGGCAAGTATAACCATGTAACAGATAAGACCAGGCTCCCTGCATAATCGTGTTTACTGTAAGGCGATTTTCTTGGGCAAATCGCTCTATCTGTGAAGTCTCATCCACCCCGAGCCTCAATTTTATGGTATCATATTCGCCAACTCCTTTGTTGCGATCGGCAGTTGATGAAGTAAAGGGCAGGAGGGTACTTTCTGTAACCCCCTTTAGATAGTTACGCCAATACTCTTCTGAATTCGCTTTATCTGGACTTTCGAGGTAACGGATAAAATCTTCGTACCGGTCTTCGGCCACAGGTGGAATACTCTCTCCGGTCGATAACAGGTCGTAGCTGCGCAAAAATTCCTCCATCAGAACTTGCATCGACCATCCATCCAATAAAATGGCGTGGTAAGTCAATAGCATCCGGTAACGGTTATCATTAAGGCGGGTTAATGTTATTCGCATTAGTGGAGGCACCTTAAAATCAAAACCCCTCACCCGGTCTGTCTGCTCATACGCCCGAATGGCAGCAACCTGTTCATCAACAGTCAGACTACTATAGTCAAGTTCTTCGATAGGTAACTGAACTGCGCGGTAAACGCATTGTACGGGTATACTAAATTCATCATAATTAAAGCTACTGCGTAATATTGTGTGGTTACGCAATATAGTATCCCAGCTGCGCTTATAAATCTCAACATCGGCTCCAACCAAATCACAGCTTAGCTGCTCTACAAACGCACCGGCGGTTTTATCATATAGCGCATGAAATAAGATTCCATGCTGCAAACCGCTTAACCGATAAATAGAAACTATATTTTTCGATTTTCTCTCCGGAAGGCTCAACTCAGCGTTTAAAATATAGCTGATTATCTCTTCCTTATTTTTTTTGATATAGTCGATTATCTGATAGTCTCCTCTAATAGAGTCCATCATTTCTTTCGTTAACTTATTTTTATTTCCTTTAAGAACAAGCTTTTCGTTTTGTACCACCAACGAAAAATGTTTTTTCTCAAGAGAAGAGATGAACTCCTTAATTTCCATACTTAAATTTAAAAACTCATAATGTCATCGGTGTCGTTATCTTCAAGAAAATTATCCAATTCCCGATAACTTATGTCTGAGCCCAGACCATAATCCGACGGCGTATAAACTGTCCCTTTTCCGGCTTGATCAACACAGTGTTCGATCAACTTAACCAGGTTTAACTGATAATTATTTACTAAAGTTTGCAACGTGTGCTCTTCGAAATGAGCGGTGCTATACCGCCAGGTAAGACATAGATTACTACGCTTTATAGAGCCGTTTACAGAAATGGTTTCAACAATTTCGTGAGACGTATTTTCTGATGTTCCGGTAGCTTCGATTGCGGCAGTAAACCATTCGCTTTTGTTTATTACATTATCAACCTGTCCTAAGTAATTAAATACTATATCCCATGGATCTTTGTTTTGTAATAAAGGTTCTTTTGCAATATACTTGAGCACGCCATAACCTATTCCTTTATCCGGTATCTGCCTAATTTGCTCCTTGTTAGATTTTATAAGATCACCATAATCAAAACCCGGCTCTATGCGCAGCAAAACTGGATATATAGTAGTGAACCATCCTACTGTGCGGCTGGTATCAATATTGTCTTGCACATGTTCTCTTCCATGACCTTCTAAGCCTATAACTATCTTTTCTGAGCCTATCCAGTTACATAAAGTGATGGCTAGGGCGGTCATCAAAATATCGTTGATTTCAGTCTGATAAGCCTGAGAAACGTTGTGCAACAAATATTTTGTATGTTCAACTCCCAAACACATCTTTATTTGTGCCGTATCGAAGATTGTAGCTCTGCCTGTACTAAGTTTATCATACTTTAAGCTTTGACTATTGCCAGCAATAGTTAACCAATAATTTTGCTGTGAAAGTAATTTCCGGTCTTGGCTGAATTGATGTAAGGCGTTTGCCCATTGGCGGTAAGAACTGCTTTTCTGGCCCAGGTCCACAGGCTCGTTAGCTTCAATACGGGTTAATGCTAAATCCAGATCTTCTAATAAAATTCTCCATGAAACACCGTCTATCGCCAAATGATGAATAATAAATAATAAGCGATTGTGAGATTCATGCTCGGGTGTTTTAATCCATAGAAATTTCACAACTCCGCCAGCATTTATATCCAAACTTTGTTGAATATAGTTTGCATGATTTTCGATTAAAGAACTTAAATGGCCAGGTGCAGCATCACTAAGATCAAGAGTTAATAACTCTACCTTGGCTAACCCGTAATTCTGTTGCCAATTTCCGTTTAACAAAGTGTAGCTGAAACGAAGCGCATCATGATGTGACACTAACTGCTGTAATGCTTTTTCAATTATTGATCGGTTTAACTGCTTACTAAGTCCAATTAAAACACTTTGATTATAGTGAGAAACTGCTTGTGGTTTTAACTCCAGGTACCGTTGCTGTATAGGCAACAAATCGCAGGAGCCGGATAATATGCCTTGTTCACCGGACGATTTAGCACCGGTGCGCTCTGAGATTGCTGCCGATAAACCAGCGATTGTTTGAAACATGAATAAATCCTTTGGCTGCACTTCGTATCCTAAACGACGCATTCTGCTAACTACTTGTATCGTTAAAATTGAATCGCCTCCCAGCTCAAAAAAATTATCTTCTATACTAATTTGCTGAGCATCTAACAGGTCGTTCCAAATTTCGACAAGATGTGTTTCTACCAGGTTTCGCGGCGCAAAAAAATTGCTTGTCTGCGATTCACTCAATTCAAGTTCGGGTAAAGCTTTATAATCAACCTTTCCGTTGCTGTTTAAGGGTATAGAACTTAGTTCTACCCATAAGCTCGGCACCATATAGGCGGGCAATCTTTCAAGAAGATATTCGGTTAGTTTGAGTTTGTCGAACTTACCGGCAGCAACTGCATACCCCACCAGTCGTTTATTCCCCTGCTTATCTTTCCGGGCAAGCACTAAATTTTGACTTACCAGACCGCTTTGCTGAACAATGCTTTCAATTTCCCCAAGCTCGATGCGATAGCCGCGTATCTTTACCTGATTATCTTTCCTTCCAAGATATTCTATATCTCCATCCGGAAGCCACCGGCCATAATCTCCGGTTTTATACAAGCGGCCCCTTCCCGTGATAAAGGGATTATCAATAAACTTTTCTTTCGTTTCCTCGGGCATATTTAAATAGCCCCTGGCAACTTGCAATCCACCAATATATAGTTCGCCGAAAATTCCTACAGGAACCAGGTTGTGTTGGCCATCAACAATGTAGACCTGGGTATTAGGTAGTGGTTTTCCTATGGGTACCTGACTATGCGTGGAAGAGCTTCCATCTTCCAAATATTCTATGGCCGTTACAGTGGTTTCGGTTGGCCCATACTCGTTATAAAAGCTTGTAATATCTTTCCACCTGTTGGCTAATTCTTTTTTGCAAACATCGCCCCCGGCAATTACGCGTTTTAAGTTCTTGAAATTATGATTTTTTAGTTGCTCTAGAAAAAGTGGCGTAGCATGTAAATGACTTACCTCTTTTTGATTTAAGTAATTCTCAAACCGCTCGGTATCTAACTGCAATCCTTCTTTAAACAATATGAGTTTAGCACCATTACATAGTGCTAAAAATATTTGCTCTACAGACGCATCAAAAGCGTAATTAGAAAATTGCAGTATCCTCTCTTCTTCCGTAATATTAAAATATCTGGTTTGAGCCTGTATCAAGTTTGACACCGAAGCATGGTCAGCTATCACCCCTTTGGGTTTGCCGGTAGAACCCGATGTATAGATTACGTACGCGGAACTGTCAGGCTTAACAACTAGCTGCGGGTGAGAATTGGATTGGTTATTAATTGCTTTATGGTCTACCCCATCCAGCTCAACTACCTGTATTTCTGAATTGAATTTAATTTTTGATGAACTGGCAGCACTCCCTACCGCCAATGTTGCGGCGGTATCTTCTAATATATACTTAATCCGTTCTTGTGGATACTCCGGATCTATTGGTACGTAAGTACCGCCAGCCTTAAGTATTCCTAAAATCCCCACAATCATCGCTAAACTTCTTTCAAGGCATATTGGTACCAGCACTTCAGACTTTACGCCTTTGGAAATGAGATAATGTGCTAACCGGTTCGAGTCTTCATCGAGCTTGGCATACGTTAATTCCTCTTCCTCCAAAATCAGCGCAATCGCATGTGGGCTTTTCATAGCTTGCTGCTCAAACAGCGCAAGAACAGTAATCTCGAGAAAAGGATTTATAGAACTGTTGAAATTCGCAATTTGTATTTCTTCTTCCACAGGAAGTAACTTCAACCGCCCGATACGCTCATTTGGGTTGTTGATTATAGAAGTAAGTAATGTAGTAAAATGTTCCACCATGCGGTGGATGGTAGATTTGTTATAGAGGTCTGTGCTGTATTCTACGTAACCAATAATGCCATCGTCTGTTTCTTTAAATTTGAACCCCAACTCTAATTTAACTGTGGTGTTTACAAACGACTCGGTATTTAATTCAACGTCCCCCAATCGAAGTTCTACCATTTCAGGTAGGTTCTGAAAGGTAAACATTACCTGAAACAAGGGGTTGCGGCTTTGATCCCTGTCTTTCACTACCGCGTCTACAACTTTCTCAAAGGGTATTTCCTGGTGACTATACGCATCTAATAGCGTAGACCTTACCTGTGCAACCAGTTCAATGAATTCATTTTCGCTTTCTACATTACTTCTTATAGCAAGTGTATTTACGAAAAATCCTACCATCCCCTCGACGGCCTTGTGGCTCCGCCCGGCAATAGGCGAACCAACGCAAATATCTTTCTGATTACTGTAGCGATGAAGTAATACTTTGAATGCTGAAAGCAAGATCATGAATAAAGTACTGTTCGTAGAACGGCTTAATTCTTTTAGCCCGTTGCTTAAAATTTTATCAATTTTGAAACCATATCCATATCCGTTTTTTCCTTTAAAAGCCGGGCGTGTAAAATCTGTTGGGAGCTCTAAGGGTACTACTCCCAACAACTGGGAACGCCAATAATCTAATTTCTGTTTATAAACCGGCCCAGTTAAAAAATTACGTTCCCAGATAGAGAAATCGGCATATTGGATCGGCAATGCTGCTAATTGTGGTTTGGCTTTCCCATAAGAATTGTAAAGTTCCACCAACTCCTTCACTATAATGGCAATCGACCACCCATCTGAAGCAATATGGTGCATAGTTATCACAAGAATATTCTCAGAATTATTTACACAAATTATATCCGCGCGAAGCATAAAATCTGATGATAAATCAAAAGGGTGTAAAAACAAGTTTTGAATATTACTTCTTAATTGTGCCGGATTGCTAACCCAGGAGGCATTATCGATACGATTAAGCGACCAATTGTCTGCCGGTCGTACTTGTTGCCATGCGAGACCTTCTTCTTGCAATATGACTGTACGTAACACCTCGTGGCGTTCCACTAATGTTTTTAAGGCGTATTCTAATGCCTTAAAATTTAGTGAGCCTTTTAAATTTAAGATTGCGGGTATATGATATTCTACGCTGCCATCCAGCTGATCGATAAACCACAAACGTTCCTGACTAAATGACAAAGGTATTTTTTCAGGACGCGGATAAATTGCGGTAATAGCCGGCTGGATATTCTCGGTCTCCGGAGTTAGCAGGGTTGCTAAACCTGCAATAGTGGGATGTAAAAATATATTCCGTATTTGAAGTTCCGTGCCATGTGCTTCTCTCAATGAGGAAATGACTCGCATAGCCAAAAGAGAATGCCCGCCAAGTTCAAAAAAATTATCATGAACTCCTATTCGTTCAACACCAAGTAACTCTTTCCAAATGTTTACGATTAGGCTTTCCTCAGCGGTACGAGGCGCGGTATATTCAGTCAGGATAATATCTTTCAATTCAGGATCAGGCAAGGCTTTTCTATCAATCTTACCGTTTGGTGTTAAAGGAAATGTTTCCACTAACACCCAAAAGCCTGGTATCATATAAGCAGGTAGTTTAGTTTGAAGATACCTTATAAGTTTTTCCTTGAATCCGTTGTCGGCTGATACATAGCTTATAAGGCGTTTAGCACCCGCCGCATCTTCTCTGGCTGTTACCACCACCTGATTTACCAGTCCGCTTTGCTGAATTACCTGCTCAATTTCACCAAGCTCGATTCGATAACCCCTAATTTTAACCTGATCGTCTGTTCGGCCAAGCAATTCAATATTTCCATCGGGAAGCCATCGCCCCAAATCTCCTGTCTTATATAACCGCTCATCCGAATGTTCCTTAAAAGGATTGATTATAAATTTTTCTGCGGTTAACTCTGGCAAATTTAAATAACCTCTGGCCACTTGTAATCCGCCGATATATAGTTCACCTGGTATGCCTATGGGCGAAAGATTATGGTGTCTATCTACTATGTTGATGGATGTATTAGCAATTGGTTTTCCG
Source organism: Pedobacter sp. (assembly GCF_037719805.1). GTDB lineage: Bacteria > Bacteroidota > Bacteroidia > Sphingobacteriales > Sphingobacteriaceae > Pedobacter. Next base: position 509,635 of record NZ_JBBJLZ010000002.1, read on the forward strand.
ATAGAAACCGCGCCGTTAGAATGCAAAGGCTCATCTGTTAAGGTGGCATAAACGGTATTTTCGGTTGGGCCGTAAGCGTTAATGACCTTAATCCCTTTTTGTTGTATAGCCAATACATATTCGGTATTAAGCATTTCCCCTGTCGATACTACAATCTTTAATTTAAATACCTCCTCTTTGAATATTGCCTGATAGGAAGGTGGAACTGTAATTAATTCTACCTCGTAACGGTTTAAAATATCACCCAATTTGGCCCTATCAAGCAACGTTTCATTACTTACCAGTATAAGTTTACCGCCTGATAATAACGAACAGAAAATTTCATGACATGATACATCAAAACTGAAGGAGGCGAATTGCAATATGCTGATTCCTTCCCGCAAATGTAACGGATCAATCAGGCTGTAAAAAAGGTTTACTACGCTTCGATTTTCTATCATTACCCCCTTAGGCTTCCCTGTTGATCCTGACGTATAGATTACATAAGCTAGATTATGAGGGCTTATACTTTGCGGAAGATTTTCTATAGATTCATTACTGATCTGATTCAGTTCCCTATCTAAGTTTATAACTTCTATTTCTTTTAATCCTGAAAGTCTGTTTACTGCAGTACTGCTGGTTATTAAATAATTAGCCGCCGTATCTGCCAGCATATAATTGATGCGCTCTTGCGGGTATTGCGGGTCTATAGGTACATAAGCCGCTCCTATTTTAAGGATGCCTAAGATTCCGACAACCATATTAAGGCCTCTTTCTATACAAATTGGCACTAATAAACCAGCAGTTACTCCCTTTTTTTCCAGATAGCGGGCTAATTGATTGGAACGTTCATTCAGCTCTTTATACGTTAATTCCTTTCCTTCGAAAACAAGTGCCGTAGAATCAGGGATTTTCAGAACTTGTGCTTCAAAAAGGCTTATAATGGTACCTAACTGAGGATAACTTTTGGTGGAGTAATTAAAACCTTCTAAAAGGTGAAGTTCCTCTTTCGATAGCATTTTTAAGCCGCTTAGCTTTTGTTGAGGTAAGGCTGCTATAGAATTTAACAACGTGGTAAAATGTCCAATGAGTCGTTCTATCGTTTCCTTCTTAAACAGATCTGTATTAAATTCTACTGAGCCATGTAAGACACCCTGGGTTAACTTAACTATTAAAGTCAGGTCAAATTTTGAAGTGACATGAACAGAATTTTCAATTTTTAAATCTAAATCGCTTAGCCGGATTACCGGAACTTCGTGAGTATTCTGAAAAACAAACATCACCTGAAACAGAGGGTTCTGACTCAAATCACGACCGGTTGTTGTTGCTTCAACTATCTTCTCAAAGGGTACTTCCTGATTCTCATACGCCTCTAATGTAGTTGCTTTTACAGATTGTAAAAGTTCAACAAAAGATGCCTCAGGATTTATATAAGTACGTAATACTAAAGTATTAATAAAAAAGCCAATCAAATTTTCTACTGCATGATGCTGACGACCCGCAGTAGGTGCACCTACGCAAATATCTTTTTCTCCGCTGTAGCGATATAGTAATACCTTAAAAGCAGAAAGCAACAACATAAATGGTGTTACGTCCTGGATTTGACTTAGTACAAGTAACTGCTTTGTTAGTGCTTCATCTATACTAAAAGGGATAATAGCCCCTTTACTGCTTGGTACCTCAGGGCGATGAAAATCAGTTGGCAACTGTAGCGGAGCTATGTTGCTAAGTTTTTTTTTCCAGTATTCTAGTTTTTTATCCAGAAACTCCCCGCTTAAATACTTTCTTTGCCAGATGGCAAAATCGGCATACTGAATTTTAAGTTCTTCAAGTGTTGAGGGCTGTTCTCGCACAGCAGATTCATAATAATCAATAAACTCTTTAATAAGAATCGGGATAGACGATCCGTCAGCTGCGATATGATGAACCGTAGCAACCAATATATGTTCTTCCCGGGTTAATTGCACCAGTGATGCCTTAAGCATATAATCTTTTGCAAGATTAAACGGGGTGTAAATACTGTCCTGAATAAGTTCATTTAATTTTGTAGAATCATTTGTGTAAATAGATCCATCAATATTCTCTAATTTCCAGTCTACCGCAGTATTAACAATTTGGTATGGATTTACACCGTTTTCTGCGTATACAGTTCTCAGGATCTCGTGCCGGTCTACAACTGACTTTAAAGCCTTTTCTAATACATCCCTTTTTAATCTACCTTTTAAATTAAGAACAATAGGCATATGATATTGTACACTGCCCGCTAGTTGGTTAATAAACCATAATCGCTCCTGACTATAAGATAAAGGGATATGCTCATAAGTACTTCTGTTAAATGCCTGCAATTCGCTTTCAAACGCTTCCACCTTTGCTGACCTCTTACTTTCATTTAAAAAATCAAGGATCAATTCTTTGTTGTCTTTGATCTCCTGAATTAATTTCGGATCAGGAATATTGTCTTTGGAAAACTTAAGTTTAAGGCCTCCGTCGTTTAATAAAACATGGATACCTTTGCTTTTAGCAACCTGTAACAGATCAATAATTTTGCTAACCATATCTACTTTTATAAATCTAACTCTTCAAAAGAACTTGTATCCTCAATTTGGCTAGTACTTTTTTCCCATTCCAAATATTTACTTAACTCGCCAATAGTAGTAAATTTAAATAGTACCGAGATTGGTATTGATAATTCAAACTCTTTCTTAATATGGGAGACCATCTTAATAACCATTAAGGAGTGACCGCCTATTTCGAAAAAATTATCATGCACACTCACCCGTTCAACACCTAAAAGCTCCTTCCACATTTCCGCCAAGGTTAACTCAGTTTCCGTTTGCGGAGCAATGTACTCATCGCTTAATGGGTTACTAAATTCAATGTCAGGTAATGCTCGTTTATCAACCTTTCCATTTTTTGTAACCGGTAAATGTTCCAGTTCTATCCATAAGGCAGGCACCATATATTCCGGCAGTCGCTCCTTAAGGTAATTTACCAGATCTTCTTTTTTATATACATCTTGTGGTACTACATAGGCAATCAGTCTTTTATTACCTTCAGTGCTTTCTTTAGCTATAACTACAGCCTGCTTTATTTTATCATGCTCTTGCAGAACGCTCTCTATTTCGCCTAACTCAACCCTAAAGCCCCGAATTTTTACCTGTTCATCAATTCTTCCAATATATCTGATATTTCCATCAGGTAACCAGCTGCCTAAGTCGCCTGTCTTATATATCCTGGCATTAGGTTTACTACTAAATGGATTTTCTACAAATTTTTCAGCGGTTAACTCTTCGCGATTTAAATATCCGTTTGCCAAGCCTGCTCCTCCGATACAAATTTCGCCGGGAACGCCAATGGGTACTAACTTACCGTCCTTATTAATTATGTGTATGTTTAAATTATCAATTGGCCGGCCTATTGGGGGTAATATTGACCTGTCATCGTTATTTATTACATAACTGGTAACCACATGTGCCTCTGTTGGTCCATATTGATTGATAAATCTGATTCCGTTTTTGATGCCTAGATCTTGTATATCATTTGTTAGCTTCAACTGTTCTCCGGCTACAATAATTTGTTGTAGAGAAACTGGTCGATAACCTGCCTGGTTTATATATTCCGCAAGGTTTTTCAATACAATATAAGGAACAAACAAATGAGTGATAGCCTTCTTTTCTATCAATTTCACAATTTCACTCATGTCCCTTCTCCTATCTGCTCCTATCAAATATAGTTCGCTTCCGAAACAAAGCGTAGAAAATATTTCCTGAAAACTTACATCGAATGTAATACTCGCAAATTGTAAAACCCGTCTGCTATGAGTTTTAAATTGTTGCTCCTGCCACCATAGTAAATTCACTAAACTACTTACCGGCATTTTAACCCCCTTTGGTTTGCCTGTAGAACCAGAGGTATAAATTACATAAGCCAGATTATGAGGTTGAGCGGCAAGAGGAAGGTCTTGTGTGCTCTCCTGAGCAATAGCTTCTTTAGCTGCTTCCACATCAATGGCTTCCATCCCTTCTGGCAGAGGTAGACTCTTTAATATAGTGCCGCTGCTTAGCATAATGCCTGCGCCGCTGTCTTTCAGCATATAGCTGATTCTGTCGATCGGATACTCCGGGTCGATAGGAACATACGCAGCTCCGGCTTTAAGTATGCCAAGCACACCGATGATCATATTTAGACTCCGCTCTAAACAAACGGGAACCAGCGTCTCGGGGCCTGCTCCTCGCTTTTGCAGGTAACGGGCCAGTTGATTGGATCGCTCGTTTAACTCTTCATAGCTGAGTGTTTCTTCTTCAAATACTACCGCCGTGGCTCCGGAGCTCCGTCCTGCTTGTTCTTCAAATAAGCTTACGATTGTGGCTGCTTGAGGATATGCTGCTTCTGTTGCGTTAAAGTCCTGGAGTAACTGTTTTTCTTCGGCCGGGCTTAACATAATATGATCGCTGATCGCCTTGCCCGGATGGCTGACAATCGAGGTCAGCAGTCGTTGGAAGTGACCGGCCATCCGGCTAATCGTTTCCAGGCTATATAATTCTGTACTGTATTCTACCTGGCACTGAAGGCCATCAGATGTCTCTTGTGCTCCGAAGGTCAGATCGAATTTGGAGGTGGCGTGTCCTGTATCTTCTCCTCGCAACGCTACTTCACCTAAGCGCAGCTCAGGTACTTCGGGAGTATTCTGTAATAGAAACATGACCTGGAACAAGGGGCTTCGGCTCTGGTCCCGATCTTTTACTACGGCTTCCACTACACGCTCAAAAGGTACTTCCTGATGATTATAAGCTTCAAGCGTGGTAGCTTTTACGCTTTCTAAAAGTTCAAGGTAGCTCATCCGGCTGTTTAATTGGCTCCGAAGAGCCAGCGTATTGACAAAAAAGCCGATCAGGCCTTCGATCTCCAAGTGGCTGCGCCCTGCTACTGGGCTGCCTACGCAAATATCCTCCTGACCGCTGTAGCGATAAAGTAATACTTTAAAGGCAGAGAGCAGAGTCATATAAAGGGTGGCTCCTGAGGACAGACTGAGGTCTTTAAGCTGGCTGCTCAGGCTTATATCGAGCTGGAAATGGTACATCGCTCCTGCTCTGCCCTGGAGGGCAGGACGACTGTAATCGGTGGGTAACTGCAGCGGGCTTACGCCAGAGAGCTTGTTCTTCCAGTAATCGAGTTTCTTTTCCAGGATTCGGCCCTGAAGGTGGCTCCGCTGCCAGATGGCGTAATCGGCATACTGAACAGGTAAATGAGCTAAGCCGGCAGGCCGACCCTCGACATAAGATCGGTAAAGCTCAGCTACTTCTTTTACCAGCACTGAACGAGACCATCCGTCTGAGGCGATATGGTGCATCGTCACTACCAGCAGATGTTCTTCTGCAGCCTGGCTGATCAACTCCGCCCGAAGCATGTAGTCTGATGAGAGGTTAAAGGGGGCGGTGACTTGTTCCCGGATATGGGCCTCTAGCTGCTCGTGTGTCAGGTTATCCCCTTTGGTTTTGGCCAATTGCCATTCCGGGGCGCTCTGAATATACTGGTATCCCTGGCCTTCCTCCTGCCGGACTACCGTCCGAAGGATCTCATGCCGCTCAATGCAGCCTTTTAGGGCATGTTCAAGGGCTCGGATGTTTAAATTTCCTTGTAAACGGAGCACGGCTGGGATGTGATACTGCTGGCTCCCGCCGAGCTGATCGATAAACCACAGACGCTCCTGGCTGAAGGAGAGGGGGATTTGTGCCGGCCGCGGATCTACTGCCTTTATGCCCGGAAGGGTTTCTTCCTGCTGCTGCTGATCCAGATGGGCCGATAGCTGACCTACCGTGGGATAGTCAAAGATATCACTGATAGCTAACTCGGCTGAAAAGTTTTTTCGGATCACCGACATCAGGCGTACGGCCAGAAGTGAGTGTCCTCCTAGTTCAAAGAAATCATCATGCAGGCCTACCTGGTCTACTTCTAAGATATCTGCCCATATCACTGATAGCTGCTGCTGGGTTGCTGTAACGGGAGCGGTATAGCTTTCTCCTGCCTGACTTCCTGAATCGGGATCAGGCAGGGCGTGTCGGTCTACTTTTCCATTTGCTGTCCGGGGCAGGGCATCCAACTCTATGATATTAGAAGGGATCATATATTCGGGCAGCATTTTTTTCAAATAACCCATCAGCTCTTCTCTGGAAAAGCCGGCCTCAGTTACAATGTACCCTGCCAGTTTATTGTTCCCCTGCTTATCAGCATGGTTCAACACTACGACCTGGCTTACATAGCCGCTCTGCAGGATAGTGTTTTCTATCTCACCGGGTTCGATCCTGTAGCCTCGTATCTTTACCTGGTTGTCTACCCGTCCGATAAAGGTGATGTTTCCGTCTGTCTCGTATTTGACCTGGTCGCCGGTACTATAGAGCAGCGATGGCTCTTGGCTATTGAAGGGATCCGGAATAAACTTTTCGCTGCTTAAGGCTTCGTTATTTAAATATCCTCGGGCAAGGCCGAAGCCGCCAATGTATAGCTGGCCTGGTACCCCTATTGGACATAAGGAATTATCCCTGCTTAAAATGTAAACTCTGGTGTTGGAAAATGGTGTCCCGATTGGGATCGTCTGGTCATACTCCCGCTCTAAATCTACTTCGTGCAATAACTTCCCAATCGTCGTCTCTGTAGGACCGTAATGGTTCACGATACGACAGGTTGATCCGGATAGCCTGATTGATTCGATAATTCCCACTGGCAGCGCCTCTCCTCCGAATATAAGCAGTCGGTTAGGTAGTACTAAACTATTGTCAGGACTAAGGGCTTTCCAGTGTGAGGGGACTATCTTTAAACAATCAATATCATGTTCCTCAAAATAGTTATGAAGAGCCTCGGCATCGCTAACCGTCTCCTTAGAGAATATATGTAATGCGCCCCCAAATACCAGCCAACTAAAAAGCATGGTATTCCCTAAATCGGTTGCAGTGGTTGAAACCAGCGCAAAAGAACTACAGTTGTTAATACCCGTTCGGGCATCAAGGCCGAATACGTAGTCCAGCAGTTGACTGTGTTCTACCAATACGCCTTTGGGCATACCTGTAGAGCCGGAGGTATAGATTACATATGCTAAATGACTTGCTTTAGCGCTTATTTGAGGCCGATCTGTACTTTGCTGTCTCAGTGTTACACGGTCTCCGTCTAACTCAATCACCTCCAGCGTTGCCGCATATGGCAGTTTCCAAGAGCTCGTACTGCTGCTCACTACTATCCTGGCCTTTGTATCTTCGAGCATATAATTAATCCGATTCTGCGGATAATCAGTGTCTATAGGAACATAGGCACATCCTGCTTTCATGATTCCAAGGATGCCAACAATCATATCAGTGCTGCGTTCGATACATATTGGTATGAGGCTCTCAAGCTCTGCACCTTTGCTCAAAAGATAGTGGGCCAATTGGTTAGACCTAACCGCAAGTGACCGATACGTTAACTTCTCTCCCTCAAAAACTACCGCTACTGAGTCAGGACTCTTTAACGCCTGCTCTTCAAAAAAGTCTAGAATCGTTTTTTCTTTTGGGTATATTACATTAGAAGTGTTGATTCCAGATAGCAGGGTCTGTTGCTCTGACCTGCCAAGCATCTGTATTGATCCTACCTCCGCCTTTGGAAAGAAAGCGATCGACTCTAAAAGGGTCATAAAATGACCCGTCATTCGCTGTATTGTTTCTGTTTTGTATAAGTCGGTACTATATTGTACCATTCCTTGTAAGCCAGTGTTGGTTTCACTAATAAAGAACGTCAGATCGAACTTAACAGTTGTTTGTTCAAGGGCATAATCCGACAAATTGAGTTCACTGAACCTTAAGTCTGGAATGTCCGGAGTATTACCTAACACAAGCATCACCTGAAATAAAGGACTGCGACTGGGATCACGTTCACGAACCACTGCCTCTACCACTTTCTCAAAAGGTACCTCCTGGTGGTTGTAGGCCTCCAGGGTAGTTTCTTTAACCGATTGTAACACCGTGGTGAATGAACTGTCTCCGCTAAGCTCTGTTCTCAGAGCCAGCGTATTGACAAAGAAACCGATTAAACCTTCGATTTCATGGTGGCTGCGCCCTGCAACGGGGCTGCCTACACAAATATCTTCCTGTCCGCTGTACCGGTAAAGCAATATTTTGAACGCGGCAAGCAGGGTCATGTATAGAGTCACACCTTCGGCCTGGCTCAGTGCCTGAAGAGATGCTGATAGGTTTTGGTCGATGCTGAATGCGAATGAATCCCCGCGTGTGCTCTGAACGGCCGGCCGAACATAATCCGTAGGCAGCTGAAGAACACTTAACCCATCAAGCTTCGACTTCCAGTAAGACAGCTTGGAGGCTAGTATCTCGCCCTGCAGGTATGCTCGCTGCCACAGCGAATAGTCGGCATACTGGAGAGGAAGGGTTGGCAGATTGGGTTTGCGGCCCTCTTGATAGGAACTGTAAAGTTCTATCATTTCCCTGACCAATATCGAGCTTGACCAGGCATCGGAAGCAATGTGGTGAATCGTCACCACCAGAAGATGGTCTTCTTCTGCCTGACTGATCAGCAGAGCCCGTAGCATGTAATCTTTGCTCAAATCAAATGGTAAACTGATCTCGCCGCTGATATGTGAGGTAAGCTCTTCTTCTTTCCAGGAGGGGGCTGCTAACTCCCGAAGGCTCCACTGCCGGCCCGGACGGATATTCTGATAGGCCTGTCCTTCTTCTTCTCTAATCACCGTGCGCAATACTTCATGGCGCTCAATGATGGAGGCAAGGGACTGTGACAGGGCGCCTTTATCCAGCTTCCCACTTAGTCGCAGCACTGAAGGCAGGTGGTAATGGACACTTCCTCCTAACTGGTCTATAAACCACAACCGCTCCTGACTATAAGATAAGGGTATTAAGGAAGGACGAGGGCCAACTATAATAGCGGGCAGTACGGACTCTTGTTCCTGCTCTTCCAGATGCTTCGACAGCAAGGCAATGGTGGGGTATTGAAATAAAGATTTTATCGACAGCTCCTGATCAAGTTCACGTCTTACCGTAGAGATGACACGCATGGCAAGAAGGGAATGACCTCCCAGCTCGAAAAAGTTATCATGAATTCCTACCTGGTCAACATTAAGGAGCTGCTGCCAGATCCTGGCCAAGGAGATTTGGCTTTCTGTTACCGGAGCAACATACTGATCTTTTAACTGATCGCTCACATCGGGATCAGGTAAAGCCTTACGGTCTGCCTTGCCGCTGGATGTCAAAGGAAGTTCCCTGAGCTCTACCCACAACTGAGGTATCATATAATCCGGCAGACGGGAGGACAGGTAGGTTTGAATCTCTACTTTATCAAACGTGCTGCCTTCTGCTGGTACCGTATACCCTACCAAGCGATTATTGCCTTGTGCATCTTTGCGGGCCAATACTACGGCCTGGCTTACTGATGGATGCTCCTGCAATACACTCTCGATCTCGCCAAGCTCGATACGGTAACCGCGAATCTTGACCTGATGATCGATACGGCCAAGAAATTCGATGTTCCCATCAGGTAACCAGCGGCATAAATCTCCTGTCTTATATAAACGACCGCCTTCTAAACTGAAGGGATTACTTATGAACTTTTCTGCACTCAGTTCCGGACGGTTCAAATAGCCCCTCCCAACCTGCACTCCGCCGATCCACAACTCGCCTGCTACCCCAATGGGTAACAACTGGCCAACCTTATCTACAATATATACCGATACATTGGAAAGAGGCTTGCCAATCGGTAAATGATCGTTATTTTGAATACTAATTTCATGATATTCCAGGGCTGTTACTGTAGTTTCGGTGGGTCCGTACTTATTATAAAACTTAACTTTATCTTTCCATCTGGCAGCAAGGCCTTTTCTGCATACATCACCGCCGGCAATTACACGCCTTAAGCTCTTATAACTGCCTCCATTTATATTTTCCAGGAACAACGGGGTAGCGTGTAAATGGGTGATCGCTTTTTCTTGTAAAAAATCTTCAAAAAGTCTTGGATCTTGTTGTAATCCCTCTGCAAACATGATCAACGAACTGCCATTAAGCAAGGCTAAAAATATTTGCTCAACAGATGCATCAAAAGTGTAATTGGAAAATTGCAGTATGCGCTCATCTTCTCCGATATTAAAATACCTTCCCTGGGTATAAAGGAAGTTGGCTACTGATCCATGTTCAATCATTACCCCTTTTGGCCGACCTGTAGATCCCGAAGTATAGATTACATAAGCCAGGTTCGAAGATGATAAACCGGTCTCAGGGTTGTGTTCTGACTGATCGCTAAAATCAATCGTATCCAACTCAATAATCTGTATACCTCCTGCATGGTTCAGCTTCTCCTTACTTAAGCTGCTGCTCAAAACAAGGGTGGCTCCGGTATCTTCGAGCATATAATTAATAGGTTCAACAGGGTAACCCGGACCAATCGGTACATAGGCACAGCCTGCTTTGATGATACCTAAAATACCTACGATCATCTCAGCACTGCGTTCAATACATATGGGAATTAAGGTCTCACATTCTACTCCCTTGTTTAACAGGTAATGGGCAAGCTGGTTAGCTCTTGTATTAAGTGTTTTATAGGTTAGCTCAATTTCTTCATAGACTATTGCTACTGATTCAGGGGTTTTTAAAACCTGTTCCTCAAACAGAGCTGCAATTGTCTTATCGGGATAAGAAGCCTCTTGCCCGTTAAAATTTTTCAAAAGACGTTTCTTTTCGCGTGCTGTCAGCAAATTTATGGCACTTAGCCTGGCTTCACTATTCCTTAGTATCTGCCACAAGACATGTTCAAAATGTTCACTTATTTCCTGTACATACTCTTTCTTTAACAATCCGGAGTTGTAACTGAAACTGATGTTAATTTCTTCCCCAACAGCTATCCTGATGCTAAGCGGATAATTGACTTGTTCCTGTATCTGAACATTCTCAACTTGCAGACTCCATTGTGCTGATGAGATCACTTTACTTACCGGATAGTTTTCGAAGACCAGTAAACTGTCAAATAGATCTCCCTGAACTCCGGTCCAGCGCTGTATATCCTGTAAAGGAGTGTACTGGTACTGACGGGATGATACTTGGCCATTCTGAATAGCCTGCAACCACTCGGTGATTGGTTGATTTTCTTCAATTATTGAATGAAGAGGCAGAGTGTTAATATACATTCCTACGCGCTGCTCCACCCCAGGCAACTCTTCCGGCCGGCCGGATACGATCACTCCATAGAGGATATCTTTACTTCCAGTATAACGGTGCAGAAGGAAGGACCATATGCCCTGCATAATGGTATTCAAGGTCAGATGATGAGTATGTGCATAATCTGATATACGGGAAGTTTGCTTAAATCCAAAGCGTAAATGCTCAGCTTTATACACCCCCGCACCTTTTGTGCGCTCTAATGTTGCTCCTATAAAGGGAAGAAGAGTAGGCTGCTCTACCCGCTGTAAATACTTCTTCCAATAGAGTTCCGCAGCAAATTTATCCCTGCTTTCAATATACCTGATATAATCTTCATACCTGTCTTCTTCAAATCTTAGTGCTTCTATACCACTCGACAACAGATCGTAGGTATTTAAAAATTCTTCAAGAAGGATAGGCAAAGACCAGCCATCAAATAAAATATGATGGTAGGTCAAAAGCATCCTGTAACGGTCGGCACTTAAACGAATAAAAGCCAGTCGCATTAGTGGTGCATCCTTAAAGTCAAAGCCTCTAGCACGGTCGGCAAGCTGGTACTCTTCTAGTGCAATAAGTTGCTCGGAAGATGATATATTCCGATAGTCCAGTTCTGTTATTGGCAATGTGGCCTCCCGGTAAACACATTGTATTGGTACAGCAAATTCATCGTAATGAAAGCTACTCCGAAGTATACTATGACGGGCTAATAAATCATTCCAACTATTAAAAATAACTTTTGGATCTTTTACTCCAATCACATCACAACTAAGCTGCTCCACATATGAACCAGCTCTTCCATCGTAAAGACCATGAAATAGCATCCCTTGCTGCAAGCCACTTAACCCGTAGAGACCTGCTATCTGAGCTTCTCTCTTCTTTCCGTTAACTGGTTCCTCTAAAAATCTATCAAGTTCCTGATAAGTTATAACTGTACCCAGGCCATAATCCGAAGGAGTATAAACCACGCTTTTCTTACCTTGATCTATACAATGTGAGATTAGAGATTGCAGATTCTTCTGATAATTTTCAATCAGCGATTCTATGGTAGAGGTGTGATAATGAAGGGTGCTATATCGCCACTGAAGAACTAATTGCCCTTCTTGAACAGAACTGCTTACGAAGAGCTTTTCCCTCACTAGATGTAAATCGCTCTGGGAGGAACCCGATGACTCAATACTACTTTGCAATACACTATCTTCACTTAAGGTAGTATCAAGCTGTCCCAAATAGTTAAATATTATATCCCACGGATCAGTCTCTTGTAGTGCAGACTTCCCGGTAATATAGCGCAATACGCCGTAACCAACGCCTTTATCTGGCACTTGACGCAACAGTTCTTTGATCGTCTTTATCAGATCTCCATCTTCTTGCACAGCGCCTGTTTGAAGCAACACAGGATAAAGACTGGTAAACCACCCTACCGAACGACTGATATCAACCTTTTCAGAGATTTGTTCTCTTCCGTGTCCTTCAAGGCCGATGACAATAGCTTTAGTGTTCTGCCATTCACACAAAGTCTGGGCTAAAGCCGCTAGCAAGATGTCGTTAACCTCGGTATGATAAACCCGAGGAACCTCCTGTAATAATAGTCGTGTTTGGTCAGTATCCAAACTACGCATCACCTGACTTAAATTTTTTACCTGCACTTTTCTCTCGTACAGTTTATCAGTAATTAAAGGTTTGTAGTTTTTTAAAATCTTTGACCAGTAGGTTTCCTGAGCTAATATACTTTCGCTTTTTCCATACAACTCGAGAGCTTCATACCATTGGCGGTACGAACTGCTCTTGGGCCCAAGGTTGACAGACTGTTTATTTTTGATGCCCGCCAATAAGCGCTGTAGATCCTCTAGCACAATCCGCCAGGAAACCCCATCTATTGCCAGGTGATGGATGACGATTAATAAACGGTTATGGCTTTCAACGGATGGTGTCTGTATCCATAATATCCCTATAAGGCGACCTGTTGTGATGTCCAGACTTTGTTGAATACGGTCTGCGCACTCGAGTATACGGTTTGGCAGCGAGTCCATATCGATTAGCTGCAGATTTTCAGTTACCAGCTCTAATTGTCCTTTTCCATACTCCTGATACCACTCATTTTCTACTTTTGTATAAACAAATCGGAGCGCATCATGATGGTCAAGTAACTGCTGGAATGCATCTATAAGTATCGGAGTTGTTATACTCTTATCTATCTGTAATAAAACGCTTTGGTTAAAATAAGAAATCGGATCTTGAGATTGTTCTAAATACCAGCGTTGAATGGGCAGTAGCTTAGCAGATCCCTTTAATACTCCCTCTTCTCCCGATATGGTTGCAGCGGACCCAATCGATAACAACTTAGACAAGCGGCTTATTGTCTGTCTTGTAAATATATCTTTTGGCTGAAGCTCATAGCCGGCACTACGCATACGACTTATGACCTGTATTGTTAGAATCGAATCGCCCCCCAGCTCGAAAAAGTTATCATGAATTCCTATCTGGTCAACATTAAGGAGCTGCTGCCAGATCCTGGCCAAGGCGATTTGACTTTCTGTTACGGGAGCAACATACTGATCTTTTAACTGATCGCTCACATCAGGATCAGGTAAAGCCTTACGGTCTGCCTTGCCGCTTGATGTTAAAGGAAGTTCCCTGAGCTCTACCCACAACTGAGGTATCATATAATCCGGCAAACGGGAGGACAGGTAGGTTTGAATCTCTACTTTATCAAACGTGCTGCCTTCTGCTGGTACCGTATACCCTACCAAGCGATTATTGCCTTGTGCATCTTTGCGGGCCAATACTACGGCCTGGCTTACTGATGGATGCTCCTGCAATACACTCTCGATCTCGCCAAGCTCGATACGGTAACCGCGAATCTTGACCTGATGATCGATACGGCCAAGAAATTCGATGTTCCCATCAGGTAACCAGCGGCATAAATCTCCTGTCTTATATAAACGACCGCCTTCTAAACTGAAGGGATTACTTATGAACTTTTCTGCACTCAGTTCCGGACGGTTCAAATAGCCCCTCCCAACCTGCACTCCGCCGATCCACAACTCGCCTGGTACCCCAATGGGTACCAACTGGCCAACCTTATCTACAATATATACCGATACGTTAGAAAGAGGCTTGCCAATCGGCACTATACTAACATCCTCTGCCTCAGCCGGCATGCTCCAGTAAGTTACATCTATGGCTGCCTCTGTTGGCCCATATAAATTATGCAACTCTGAAGATGGTAATTTTTCTTTGAATAAGGCTGCCTGAGCTGGGCTTAACACTTCCCCGCTGCATAATACTCGTTTCAGACCGGGACATTCTCCTTCCTGAAATTCAGTTAAAAAGGCGCTTAACATCGATGGCACAAAATGCAGCATCGTTATCTTTTCCCTGTTAATAATATCTTTTAAATACTCGTTGTCTTTATGACCTCCCGGCTTGGCAAATACCAGCCTGGCTCCTGCAAGTAAAGGCCATAAAAGCTCCCATACTGAAACGTCAAAACTATAGGTGGTTTTTTGTAGAATCGAATCTTCACTGCTTAGTCTGAAATAATCCTGTGCCCATGCCAACCGGTTTACAATCCCCCGGTGTTCATTCATCGTTCCCTTGGGTTTACCGGTAGATCCGGATGTATAGATCACATACGCTAGATCTGAAGATGATAAACCAGTATCAGGATTCAGCTCAGGCTGATCTTTGAGATCTATTGTACGCAGATCGATGATCTCTTCGTCCTTTAACTGGCTTAGTTTCCATTTAGTTGACCGGCTGCTTAACACCAAAGATGCCTGAGTATCCTCAAGCATATAATTGATACGTTCTTGAGGATAATCCGGGTCTATAGGAACATAGGCACATCCGGCCTTTAGGATTCCCAAAATGCCTACAATCATTTCAGTGCTACGCTCAATACATATTGGAATGAGTTGCCCGCGTGCTGCTCCCTTGCTCAATAGGTAATGAGCAAGCTGGTTTGCTCTTATATTTAGAGAATTATAAGTTAGCTGGGTATCCTCAAATGCTACTGCTATGGCATCCGGACTCTCCAATACCTGTTTTTCAAACAGGTCTGTAATTGTTTTATCTATAGGATAGGAACTCTTTGGTCCCTGGAATTCTTCCAGAAGCATCGACCTTTCCGAACCACTTAGCAAATCAAAGGATCTTATTTCCCCTGAAGGAAATCTTATTATAGAGTCCAGCAGGTTTGCAAAGTGGGTGGTCATCCGCTGTATGGTCTGTTGTGAGTACAGGTCAGTATTGTATTCGACTGATCCCTGAAGACCGTTATTAGTCTCAATCATATTAAAAGACATCTCAAACTTGGAAATATCTTGACTGAAAACTTTCGGACTTAAGGACACCTCTCCCAAGCGAAGCTCTGGAACATCAGGGGTGTTCTGTAACACAAGCATGACCTGGAAGAGCGGACTGCGACTGGGATCACGTTCACGAACCACTGCCTCTACCACTTTCTCAAAAGGTACCTCCTGGTGGTTGTAGGCCTCCAGGGTAGTTTCTTTAACCGATTGTAACACCGTGGTGAATGAACTGTCTCCGCTAAGCTCTGTTCTCAGAGCCAGCGTATTGACAAAGAAACCGATTAAACCTTCGATTTCATGGTGGCTGCGCCCTGCAACGGGGCTGCCTACACAAATATCTTCCTGTCCGCTGTACCGGTAAAGCAATATTTTGAACGCGGCAAGCAGGGTCATGTATAGAGTCACACCTTCGGCCTGGCTCAGTGCCTGAAGAGATGCTGATAGGTTTTGGTCGATGCTGAATGCGAATGAATCCCCGCGTGTGCTCTGAACGGCCGGCCGAACATAATCCGTAGGCAGCTGAAGAACACTTAACCCATCAAGCTTCGACTTCCAGTAAGACAGCTTGGAGGCTAGTATCTCGCCCTGCAGGTATGCTCGCTGCCACAGCGAATAGTCGGCATACTGGAGAGGAAGGGTTGGCAGATTGGGTTTGCGGCCCTCTTGATAGGAACTGTAAAGTTCTATCATTTCCCTGACCAATATCGAGCTTGACCAGGCATCGGAAGCAATGTGGTGAATCGTCACCACCAGAAGATGGTCTTCTTCTGCCTGACTGATCAGCAGAGCCCGTAGCATGTAATCTTTGCTCAAATCAAATGGTAAACTGATCTCGCCGCTGATATGTGAGGTAAGCTCTTCTTCTTTCCAGGAGGGGGCTGCTAACTCCCGAAGGCTCCACTGCCGGCCCGGACGGATATTCTGATAGGCCTGTCCTTCTTCTTCTCTAATCACCGTGCGCAATACTTCATGGCGCTCAATGATGGAGGCAAGGGACTGTGACAGGGCGCCTTTATCCAGCTTCCCACTTAGTCGCAGCACTGAAGGCAGGTGGTAATGGACACTTCCTCCTAACTGGTCTATAAACCACAACCGCTCCTGACTATAAGATAAGGGTATTAAGGAAGGACGAGGGCCAACTATAATAGCGGGCAGTACGGACTCTTGTTCCTGCTCTTCCAGATGCTTCGACAGCAAGGCAATGGTGGGGTATTGAAATAAAGATTTTATCGACAGCTCCTGATCAAGTTCACGTCTTACCGTAGAGATGACACGCATGGCAAGAAGGGAATGACCTCCCAGCTCGAAAAAGTTATCATGAATTCCTACCTGGTCAACATTAAGGAGCTGCTGCCAGATCCTGGCCAAGGAGATTTGGCTTTCTGTTACCGGAGCAACATACTGATCTTTTAACTGATCGCTCACATCGGGATCAGGTAAAGCCTTACGGTCTGCCTTGCCGCTGGATGTCAAAGGAAGTTCCCTGAGCTCTACCCACAACTGAGGTATCATATAATCCGGCAGACGGGAGGACAGGTAGGTTTGAATCTCTACTTTATCAAACGTGCTGCCTTCTGCTGGTACCGTATACCCTACCAAGCGATTATTGCCTTGTGCATCTTTGCGGGCCAATACTACGGCCTGGCTTACTGATGGATGCTCCTGCAATACACTCTCGATCTCGCCAAGCTCGATACGGTAACCGCGAATCTTGACCTGATGATCGATACGGCCAAGAAATTCGATGTTCCCATCAGGTAACCAGCGGCATAAATCTCCTGTCTTATATAAACGACCGCCTTCTAAACTGAAGGGATTACTTATGAACTTTTCTGCACTCAGTTCCGGACGGTTCAAATAGCCCCTCCCAACCTGCACTCCGCCGATCCACAACTCGCCTGCTACCCCAATGGGTAACAACTGGCCAACCTTATCTACAATATATACCGATACATTCGAAAGAGGCTTGCCGATTGATATGCGTCCATGTTCATCAATTGGGTTTTCTGATAAGACTGCGCACACAGTGTTTTCAGTTGGGCCATAAGCGTTAATTACTTTTACTCCTTTTTTCTGTAATGCCGTTACGTGTCCAGTATTAAGAATCTCACCCGCTGATACAATCGTTTTTACACTGAATATATCATCTCTAAGCATGGATTGATAGCTTGGAGGAAGTGTTATCAATTCTATCTGATGCTTTTTAAGAATATTTCCAAGTGCTTTCACATCCAAAAGCGTTTCTTTTCTGGCTAACACTAGTTTTCCCCCGGATAACAGAGTACAGAAAATCTCGTAGCAGGAAGCGTCGAAACTAAAAGATGCAAATTGAAAAACACTAATACCTGTGTGTAATTCCAAAGGTTTAATTTGGGTATATGTCAGATTAACGACCCCACCGTGCTCAATCATTACCCCCTTAGGCTTACCGGTAGATCCGGAAGTATAAATCACATACGCTAGGTTACGTGGAAAACTAACGTCGGGTAGATTCGTTAACTCGTGACGGTCAATCTTTTCCTGATCTTTTCCATCAAGCTCTATGAGTGTAATACCTTCGTGGTCAGTAATCTTGCCTCTGCATTCAAGACTCGTTATCAATAGGTTAGCTTTAGTATCCTCAAGCATAAAGTTTATCCGTTCTTGCGGATATTCCGGATCAATTGGAACATAGGCCCCGCCGGCTTTGAGTATGCCAAGAATCCCTATGATCATATCTAACCCACGTTCCAGACATATGGCCACCAGTGTTTCAGCTTTTACTCCTTTGATTTGAAGGTAACGAGCCAACTGATTTGACCGTTCATTCAACTGCCGGTAAGTCATTTCCTTGTCTTCAAACACTAAGGCAAGAGCATGAGGATTTATAATTACCTGTTTATAAAATAGGCTGACAATGGTCTCATCAGTGGGAAATTGAGCCGGGTAACCACTAAACTCATTAAGAAGCTGATTTTTCTCGGAATCACCGAGCAATGTTAAAGAACTAATTTGCTGGTCAGGATTATTCAATATCGAATGCAATAGAGTGGTGTAATGGCCAATCATGCGTTCAATAGTCTCTTTGCGGTACAGGTCGGTATTGTACTCCACATAGCATTCAAGTCCTAATACTGTGGTGGTCAGTGTAAACGTGAGATCAAATTTCGAGGTAGTATTTGCAAACTCTTCAGAAGTCAATTTTACCTCTCCAAGGTCGAGTTTCGGAATATAAGGTGTATTCTGGAGTACCAGCATTACCTGGAAAAGAGGGCTGCGGCTCTGATCCCGATCTTTAACCACCGCTTCCACAACCTTCTCAAATGGCGCATCTTGATATTTATAAGCTTCCAGCGCTATATCTCTTATGTTTTGTAGGAGATTCTTAAACGTAGGGTCACCTCCCAAATCGCTCCGTAATGCCAGGGTATTCACAAAGAACCCAACCATGTTCTCTGTTTCACGCAGAGTCCTGTTAGCAATTGGAGTTCCTACACATATGTCTTCCTGTCCGCTATAGCGATGAAGCAATACCTTGAAGGCAGAAAGAAGGGTCATGAACAAAGTAACATTCTGCTTCTGGCTAAACGATTGAAGTTGTTCCGTAAAGTCCTTATCAATACTAAAACCTACTGTTGCGCCATGCATGTTTCGTACGATTGGCCGCCTATAATCTAATGGTAGTTCCAAGGGTTTAAGTCCACTAAGCTTGGTTTTCCAATAGTTCAGTTTTTGCTCCAATAAAGCTCCTTGTAGGTTCTCACGCTGCCATACTGAATAATCTGCATACTGCAAAGGAAGGGGAGAAAGCGAGGAAGGACGGTTTTGCTTGTAAATGTTGTAAAGTTCCGCCACCTCTTTTACAATAATAGACATCGACCAGGCATCCGAGGCAATATGGTGCATGGTCACTATTAAAATGTATTCTTCTTTACCTAAACTGACCAACTCTGCTCGTAGCATATAGTCAGAAGACAAGTCGAATGGCATAAGGATCTGCTTTTGAATATAGGCCTGTAATAAGGCTTCATTCTCAACATAAGCTTTTCCATCTAATTTTGACATCCCCCATGTTTGGGCGCTTATAATTCCCTGATAACCAAGCCCTTCCTTCTCAAGAACAACTGTTCTCAAGATCTCGTGACGCTCAACGATAGCTTTAAAGGCCGACTCTAAAGCTGACACACTCAGCTTCCCACGCAAGCGTAACACTGCTGGAAGATGATATTGAACACTGCCTTCTAATTGGTCAATAAACCATAACCGCTCCTGGCTAAAAGATAAAGGAATAGACCCTACGTTGTGTTGCAGTGGCTTAATTGGCAGAAGATGTTGCTCTTGTTGCTGCCCCAGCTGAGCTGCCAATCCGGCAATTGTAGGATGGATAAACAGGCTTTTTATGGGCAGCTCCAAAGCTAATTCTTGCCGGATAGCTGATACTACCTGCATGCCCAGAAGTGAATGGCCTCCTAGTGCGAAAAAATTATCATGGACCCCAACTTGTTCAATCTGCAATACTTGCTGCCAGATTACAGAAAGCGCCTTTTCCAAATCGTTACGAGGTGCAGTATATTGCGCATGCAACAAGTCCGTTTCTTCAGGATTAGGAAGAGCTTTACGGTCAATCTTTCCATTGAGAGTTAATGGGAAATGCTCCATTTCCACCCATAATGCAGGCACCATGTAATGCGGTACCTTTTTTTGCAGGTAGTTTTGAATTGCTTCCTTATCAAGTTTATCTCCCGGAACGATATAAGCTATCAAACGCATATTTCCTGTTATATCTTCCTTGGCTAATACAACCGCCTGCTTTACCGCACTATTTTGCATTAGTACGTTTTCAATTTCACCGGGTTCAATTCTAAAGCCCCTTATCTTTACCTGATAATCGATCCGGTTTAAATATTCTATATTTCCATCAGGTAACCATCTTCCCAAATCACCCGTTTTATAGATTTTAGGCCCAGCTTCTGGACTAAAAGGATCGGCTAGAAAATTTTTATCTGTTAATTCTAATTGATTTAAATATCCTCTTGCCAGACCAGAACCTCCTATGTAAATCTCACCAGAAACACCAATCGGACACAATTCTTTATCCTGACTAAGTATATATATGTAGGTATTGGATATTGGCTTACCAATAAGGATAGGAGCGTTTTTCTTTAAGCGGTAGACCGTACTGTAAGTGGTGTCTTCTGTTGGGCCGTATAAGTTACGGATTTCTGTTTTTTCAGTATCTATTTTTTGTAAGATGTTTAAAGGAACAGGCTCACCGGCCATATTAATAACCGAGGCGAGGTTCAAGGCTATACGTTCATTTAATAAGCTGTCTACAACACTTGGTACCGTATTAATCAGAACCGATGGATCTTTTGATAGATATTTTCCAATCTCTAATCCGTTTTCAAGTATGCGTAATGTTTTACCTACGGTTAACGGATAAAATAATTCAAATACTGATAAATCAAAACAAATAGAGGTTGTAGCGTAAACAGTTTCAAAAATACTACCAGAAAACTCCCGGCGACACCAGTTAAGGAATGAAAACGCATTGGAATGCTCAATCATTACACCTTTAGGAATGCCTGTAGAGCCTGAAGTATAAACTACGTAGGCAAGTGTGTGAGGCCGTGTTGTTCCTTTTAAATTACTTGTCGGCTGGTTTGCTATTTTTATTTGATTAATGCCGTCCAGTTCAATTACTGTAACTCCTTTACAATCGGGCAAACTAGCTCGACTATAGACACTACTTATTATTAAAGTTGCATGGGTATCTTCAAGCATATAACTTATACGCTCTTTTGGGTATTCAGGATCAATCGGAACGTATGCTGCGCCGGATTTCAAAATACCAAGAATACCAATTAACATGTTAATATTGCGATCAAGACATACTGGCACAAGTGTTTCGGCGGTAACGCCCTTACTTTGCAGATAATGCGCCAGCTGATTAGAACGTTCATTTAGTTCTGCATAACTAATTTGTGCTTCTTCATTTAAGACGGCGATTTTATAAGGGGTTCTTTCAATCTGCTGTTCAATCAAGTCAACTAACGTTTCATTTGACGAATACGGATATGCAGGTGAATTGTAAGAAGATAGTAAGGCTAGCTCTTTAGAGGGAAGTATTTGAATACTTCCAATAGTATCGTTCAGTTTTTCAGAAAACTGTTCAATTATATAAATAATACGCTTGGTGAATAGCTCTGCTTCTTCAGCGCTAAAGTACTCCTGACTGAAATGAACCTGAAGCTCTAGTGCCTGCTGTGTGCCATAATCGCGCCAAGCTAGCTGTAAAGGAGTTCGCTCATCCTCGTTGGCTAAACGGACAATGCTTGATTGTAATTGTTCATTAAAGTTTAGTTCGAAATTTAAAGGCTCATAATTAACAACAACATCATAAAAATAACCGTCAGAGTTATTAACTTTTAAATGTCTGCTTATTTCTCCGATAGGGTAATTCTGATGGCGATAATCTGTTTTCTGAATACCGGAAATTTCAGTTAAAAAATCCTTTAAAATTCTTTGTTTCTGAAAACGCCCTTTAAAAGGAAGGATGCCGCTGAACATTCCCACAATATTCCGTAAGACTCTGGATCCGCGTTTATGGATAGGCACGCCGAATACAAATTCATCTTCTCCGGTTGTTTTACCAAAATAAATAAGTAATGCTGCAAGAGTTAATTGTTGCAAACTGGCTTTTGTATTCAGTTGTAATTCTTCAAGCAGTTGCCTTTTATCATTAGTGAGAATAAATTTGTAGATAGATGTGCTTCCGTTTAAGTTATTTAGATGGAAACGTTTTTTTTGAAGCAGCTTTTCCGGTTTATTTAATATCCTTTCTTTCCAATAGGAAGCATCGGTTTTAAAATCAGAAGAGTGTAAATATTGAGTAGCTTTAATTGCCTCATCTTTGTAGGAAGGATATGAAAACTCAAGGTTATTTTCAGCTATTAAAGATTGATACTTCTTAGAGATATATTGTATCCAAACAACAAAGCCATAACCATCAGTAATTAAGTGGTGATACTTGCCAAAAAACCAATGCTCATTGTCGGAAATTTTTAATAAGTATTGTTCAAAAGGGGGAGTATCAAGGTTTAAAAGTAAGGGTGTATTGAACCTGCTTTGTGCCCAAATCTTTGCCTCCTCTTCTGAGTTCTCTTTTTTACTAAAGTCGAGCTCAGATAAATTATATGTGGTATAATCCTCTTCGTAATGACATAAATAATCTGGTTTGTCCAGCTTGAATCTTAATTTAAAACAATCAAATACTGCAGGAGCCGAATTAATTGTTTCATAAAATTTTGCTTTATCTAATTTCCCTCGTAATACAATATAGCCCCCTATATTATATAAGGGGCTATCCATATTTAGAAATTGGTCTGTATAAACCTCCTGCTGTGCAGGGTGCAAAGGAAAATGGGTATCTGACATATGAGAACGCTCAGCTCTTGAGCATCTAAATTAAACTGTGGTAATTTGTTTGTTATAAAGCAGCTCTTTTTCACCAAATAATCGCTCTGCTACTATTCCTCGCGCTCTACATAAATTTACAAGCTTGTTAGATTGCACAATTGGATTAGATTCGTCGGTATACTTAATACTACTTATAAACTCACACCAAGGCTCTTGCCCCATGGCATATACATAAGCTTCCTTCGGACTAAATATATCTACCAGCGCCATACCTTTTTCGCAGTCAGAACCGGCAAGTCGCCTGCTTCCATCCATGTCTCTGGCGAGTTTCTTAGTCAACAACGGCCCATATAACCAGGTAAGTGGTGCACCATCACATTCCATACCCAAAAACATCACATCCACATTGCCGATATGGCGATAAATATTCCTATATAATTCGGGTTCAACTACACGTGAATCTGCCAGGAATAATAATTTGAATTCACCTATCTTTATTAAGTAACACATCTTAGTTAAAATATTCAAATCAGAATGTTCACCAATAAAAGGCAAGCCGGTAATTAACGCATCGCTGAATTTTATCGTTTCCATCTCATCCATGGCGATCACATTGTTAAAACCTACATTTTGAAACATAAGCCTTAAATCCGGATCTTCCAATTTGCCGCTGTTTGTTCTTGGCACAATAAGATTTTTTATTTTGTGTCTTAAAGGCAGCAAGGTTTCGAACAGGATATGATCCTGATGATTATGAGTGATTAAAACATAATCAATGGTATCGGGCAAATCTACATCAGAGAAATGATCTACAGATGAATTATAGCCGTAATAACTGATTAATGGATCGACAAGTATGCTAATGTCTTTTGTTTCTACCAAGATACAGGCGTGACCAAAATAACGCATTCTGATTTTATCGCCTGAATATTTCTCGTAAGGAGGAGGAGGAGTTTCAGTAAAAAAACTATCAAATAGGGCTTCTTGTGCAGGAGGTATACCACAAATAGCTTTAATAAAACCCAGCGTTTGAGGACTGCGTTTCATTTTGGCCAGTTCATCGATGCATGGATGATCAAAAGGTAAGTCCATATGCAGTACATCTGGCTCTGCCAAACGTGGCGTACTTAAGCAAAATGGTCGTTCATCATTATTAGTGATCCATAAAGCAATACTTTGTGACGCTTTATTATAAAACTCACTTTCGTAAAGCAGAGATTCGAAAAATCGGAAGCCTGGATTATTGTTACGGTCGTAAAATAATTCAACATAGCCTTTCAACAGTTCCGGTACCTTTTTATAGAGGTCTTCTAAACCGTATCCTTTTGCTTCATTCAATAATAATTTATCCAGTTCTTTTACGGCTTTTGCAAACTGAATCACTTTTTCCTGCTTTTTATATGACTCCTGCTCGAGAGTTTCTACTTCATCTAGACGTTTGCCGCCAAAATCCATAAAAGGGCCGCCCCGCATTTTGGGATTAAGAACGGCTTCTGCATGTATATCCGGTGCAGATAAATATGATTCAATAATGGTAAGATGACGTCCAAGAATGTTCATAGCGGCTGTAGCCGGGGAAACTAAATGGCTCCAAGCATACCATTTATCTACCAATGGTTCTAAAACTAGATTGGGTTTTAAATACATTACTTTATCATTCATAAAATAGTCGTTCAAGGAATATCGGAATATAAAGTTACACAAAAAACTAATTTGAAGAAGTAGAAATATGTAAAATAAGATTAATTAGACATTGAAATTATGTGAGCATTATCATCATTCATTTTCGATTTATAATCATCAGCATTCGCCCATAATGTAATTGGAGGATCCAAAAGTTAATGTTTAAAAATTCTTAGCATAAACTTACTCATCTTCAAAAATTTTAGAATCAATTTAACAGAATGTTGCATTTTTAAGGGATATGCAGTCATTTTATTAAAATCACGCATAATAACTGGGAGTGTGGTAATTGCAAGTATCTATTAGCATTAATTTTGTATCTGATTGATATATTACCGCTTGTATTGGAGCATCTGAAGCGGGCTGGCAGCAATATCTGATTCCCTTCTTATAAAATTGTTTATAAATCGGTAAGTTATTTATCTAGTTCGCACTGAAGAAAGTTTATTAATAATGATCTTTAAGATACTGTCAACGTGCTCATAAATAAAAAAATGCCCTCCACTTAATACTCTAAAATCAACTGGCTCGGTAGTCTCTCTTTGCCAGGTCTTAATTTCATCAATTTCCATATCCTCTTGACTTCCTGTTATAACAGTAATAGGAATATTTAGTGGGGGGATGACATTGTGGCGATAACTTTCACTCACCGTAAAATCCGCACGCAAAATAGGCTCGAAGAAATCCAACAGCTCATCATTTTTCAGGATTTCATCAGGCATGCCGCCAAAATCTTTTATTTCCTGAAGAAACGCTTCTTTCCCCAGCAATGAGCGCTTTTTTTCTAACCGCACCGGGGCTGATGGACCAACTGTACCAGTAACAAATAAATGTTTAGGAACATTCAAATTATTCGCTAGAATCTTTTTTGCAAGCAGATAGCTTAGTAATCCGCCCATACTGTGTCCATATAAAGCATAGTCGCCTTCATTAATTAATGCGATACATTGGGTATACAGATCATCTACCAAATCCTCGAGATTGACTGTTAAGGCTTCTTTAATTCTTGCTCCTCTTCCAGGATACTCTAACGTTACAAAATTTAACGATGCAGTATAAGAGACGGAATATGCTCTGTAAGAATACTTGTTGCCTCCGGCAAATGGCAAACAGATAATGTTTATTTTTTTCATATGCGTACTTGAATGGTAAACAACCTAATGCTATATGCTTGGATTTGGTATCACAAAGAAAGGTGCAATTTTCACATTCTCAAAGTAGATAACCATAAGTGATGACATTGGATTTTTGTTTGATAAACTTTAGCACTACCTTTTTAAAAATTGGTGCTATATCATTATACTCCTTTACCCAGTATAGCTTGAGTTCCCCATTATTAATTGATATTTCAATATCCTTAAAATCGATATATGTATTTGTAAGTGGAAATTGTAACTTATAAAAGCACTCTTTTGCGCTAAAGATTACAGTGCTGAAAACGGCCGCAAATTCAGGCTTAAGTTCTTTCAAAAAGTTTTGTTCTGTTGCAGTGAACACCAAATCCCATAATTCACGCTCTACTTTGCCTACCATTTCAATATCTAATCCAAGTGCTCTTACTTTATCTTTCTTCGCGGAAATAGCTCCTACGAGATTTTCACAATGACTAATTGAGCCGGTGACACTTTCGGGCCATAAGGGCTCTCTGTTATCTCCAATTAAAAGATCATGGTGTTCTAGGCCTGAAGCCTCAAGCGTCTTTCTGGCACAATAGCGCCCTGTACTAAATTCGTTAATCCTTTTTTCACTCCAATTAGATACTAGCGAACGCTCTCTTGGGGTTAAAACGGCCCTTGATAAAAATGTATTTGTAAAAAAAGATTCAAACAAATGGTCTTGGATTATGGGCATAGTATACGTAAGATGTTTAATAAGTGGGGTAAATTTGACATCCCGATGGGTATCCTTCTCGACGCTAAGCACCAAAAATTTACTAAATTAAAAGCCAAATGTATTTAAAACTTCGTTAAAGACTCTCCGTCCTGATTTATGACTTGTCATCTGCCTAATTCGAATGGATTGCACAAAGTCTCTATAACTTTTGCCTTTGTGGTAAATCCCAAAGATAAACTCTGTTTTCACAACTTCAATAGTGATATCATTATAATTTGTGGGATAAGCAATGATGTCAATATTCCTGCCGGATACTTCCTCAAGGTATCTTTGCAACTTTCTATTTCATGGCTTTGCGTTTTCTCATCGTGAGATGCCAATGTCGGATGAGTTAAAGTATGTATACGGGGGGGCCGGATGCTAAATCTTATAAAAGGGAGTTGATCAAAGGACGCAAGAAAGCAGACAAGGCATTGACCGCACATCATAAGGAGTTAGGCCAATCACATCGGTTTAACACAGGACGGGAAAAGACTTATAATTTTGATCAGCTTGACGAGTCTAGGACTCGCAGGTTGCAGCCAAGAGACATTGACGGCACCTGAGATTAATTACAAACACCCGGTTGCTCCTGATACAATCCCGCCTGACTCAATGCCGTCAATACCGTTGAAAGTAAAATAAAGTTAAACCCTGCAAATATGTAGGGTCTTTTTTTGGCGAGGGCACACCACTTCAGGACATACTCAGAGTTAGGTTGAATTTTGCTCAAGTCCAATGCAAGTCCAATGTAAAAGCAATACAAGTCCAATCTAGCCCAGTAAAACTTGGACTTACTACTGATTTGCATAGCTTTCATATTGGTGTTGATGTAAGCTCAACACAAGTTGGACCAAAGGTACTGTGATTACATCTTTGAGCCCTTCCTAAAAATTAGTATGGAGTAATAACAATAGAATCGAGCGCATATCAGATGTTGATAGAAATGATTGAATAAATTTATGCAGCTACTGTATTAAGTCACCAAGCACTATACCTATCAAGCACACAGGTTATGGAATGACTTGATTTAAGAACAACTGGATTTAGTCGCATACGAACGAGATAGGGCACACATTGTTAGATGCTCAACTCCGATTTAAGCGCAAGGATGTGATAGAAAACCTGGAGGCCAATTACACCAAATCGCAAAAGCATAGGAAACTACCCTAAAGGCAGTAAGTAAGTTTCTATAAACACTGTATTGTGAAATAAAAAACCCCTGTAAGTTATTAATTACAAGGGTTTAATCCGTTAGGAGTACTCAAAACCGGACTATTGTCGAACCAGTTTATTGAAGATTTAAAGCGAATAGCTGCTTTGGTGGCCTGAAAGACATTTTAAAAATATCAAAACAGGATTAAAGTCGAATCAACTGCTAAACCATATATTGGCGACATTAGTTTACAAATTACTTTCCTCTGATGTACGTGCGGCTTTAGTGATGGTCGTATTACCTTTAGTTTCTTTATTATCTCGTTGAATACAACAGACGTTCAAAATTTTGGGCCAATGCATTTGATAGCAGGACAGTAATTGTCATTGCAAATGTAATATTTTTGACATAAATTGTCCAAAATTATAAATCCAGACATTTTAGTAAAATGGCAATCAATAAAGAATCTTTTGGGGAACATATTCGGAAGTTAAGAGAGCATAATGGATTACCATTACGAAAAGTTGCAGCTGCGCTTGACATTGACCCATCAACACTTAGCAAGATAGAACGTGGTGAACGTTCGGCCAATAAAGATATGCTCAATCCACTAGCTACTTTATTTCATGAAAAAGAGAATGAACTTGGACTTATATTATTAAGTGATAAAGTTGCTTATGATCTATTAGAGGAGGATAATCCAAATGAAATACTTAAGGTAGCTGAAGAAAAAATTAAATTTTTAAAAGCAAAAAATATTCACCAAGGAAAAATTGATTTTGATAAATAATGAACATTTCCGAACTCATACAAAAGTATAACTTTGAACGAATTAACTACCTTAAAGCAGTTTATAACGAAACACAGTTACGTAACGACTTTATTGATCCTTTACTTAAATGTATGGGATGGGATGTTGACAACGAAAAAGGTAAAACACATTTCTTAAGGGATGTAATTCAAGAGGAATATATTGAAATTGAAGATGAGCAGACAAAGAAAAGTCCAGACTATACTTTGCGTATTAACGGTACAAGAAAATTATTTGTTGAAGTAAAGAAGCCCTCCGTTGATATATTAAAATCGGCTAAGGCTGCTTTCCAGACAAGAAGATATGGTTGGAATGCCAATCTTGGTATTTCGGTGCTTACAAATTTTGAAAATATCGTTATCTATGACTGTCGGTTCAAACCCGATAGTTTAGAAAATGAATTGGTGGCCCGTATCAAAGTTTTCAATTACGACGAATATGAAGATGCGTTCGCGGAAATAACTCAGCTGATGTCTTTTGATTCTGCTAACTCTGGATTGCTCGACGATTTATACTCAGTTTATGAAAGGAAAGGTCAAACCTTTGACGATTACTTTCTTAAACAAATTGAGAAGTGGCGAAAAAGTCTAGCAGAGTCGGCTATAAGCGCAAATGCCACTTTAAATGTCGATGATATAAATTTCTTAATACAGAGATTACTAAATAGAATTATATTTCTCCGGATTTGTGAGGATAGAACTATAGAGAAATTTGAGACATTAAGGAATATAAAAAGCTATTCGGAGTTAAAACAATTATTTAGCCAATCTGACAAAAAATTCAACTCTGGCCTATTTGACTTCATCGAAGATACATTAACACTCCGAATAGATTTAGATTCTAACGTGTTGATTGAAATCTTTAGCGAATTGTACTACCCGCTAAGTCCGTACGATTTTTCTGTAGTTGATCCATCTATTTTAAGCCAAATTTATGAACGGTTTCTAGGAAGCCGGATTGCGTTTACTGATGAAAGACAACTATTAATTTTAGAAGAGCCCGAAGTTTCAGCGTCGAAAGGCGTTGTACCTACACCTAAAATTATTGTTGATCAAATTGTAAATGACACTCTTTTTCCAGCAACAAGCGGGAAAAGTTATAGTGAATTGATAAAAATTAAAGTTGCGGATATATGTTGTGGCTCAGGAACCTTTTTGTTATCGGCGTATGATTTTTTGACAGAGAAGATTCTACAGCAAATAATTAAAGAAAAGATACTTGATAAGCAATTAATACAAAATATAGACGAATCCACTATCAGCCTCACATTAAAAGCGAAGAGACAGATCTTAGAGCAAAATTTATTCGGAGTCGATATTAATCCTTACGCCGCTGAAGTAACAGAATTTAGCCTATTATTAAAGCTTTTAGAGGGAGAGAATTTAGCTTCCGTTGAAAGTTTCATTAGTCACAATCCCGAAAAGGTATTACCTAATTTGAAAGGTAACATCAAATGTGGAAATTCTTTAGTTGATAGTAAGTTTTTCCAGTTTTTACGAGGATCGATATCAAACAACCAGCTTTTGTTTGATTTGAAACCCTTTGATTGGGAAAAAGAATTTAACTTTTTGGCAGAAACCAAAGGCTTCGACGCCATAATTGGTAATCCTCCATATGTACGTATTCAAAACCTCGTGAAATATGCGCCTGAAGAAGTCAAATATTATCAGTCTGCTATTTCAGGATATGCTGTAGCGTCAAAAGATACGATTGATAAATATTATGTATTCATCCAAAGAGCAATAGCCCTTTTAAATTCTCATGGGCTTTTAGGATATATTATTCCTCATAAATTTTTCCTTATAAAGGGTGGTAAGGCATTAAGAAATTATATTACGTCTAATAGTCAACTATCTAAGATCATACATTTTGGCGTTACTCAAGTATTTCCAGAACGTTCAACTTATACGGCAATTCTAATTCTCCAGAAGAATAAAAAAAACACCTTCCCTTTCAAACGGATAAAAAGAATATCATCTCAGCAACTTGGATCTGACCAAGAATGTATTGAATATGTTACTGCTGAGTATAAGTCTGATCCTTGGATATTTCTTGCCCCTAAAACAAAAGAAGTATTTGACCGGATTAGAAGTACGAATTCAGTTTCTTTAAATAAACTCGCAGAAATCAGTGTTGGATTGCAGACCAGTGATGATAAGGTTTATATATTTGAACCTACCCAGTCAACAAGTAGTTCCTACTTTTTTTCAAAAAACGGAAAAACATGGGAATTAGAAAAAGACATATGCCTACCAGCAATCTACAAATTGTCATTTAGCTCATTCGAATCAATTGCACCAAATGCACAGATTATTTTCCCGTATGAGATTACTAATGGTAAAGCATTACTTTTTACGGAAGAAAAATTGAAAAACCAATTCCCATTAGCCTATGAATATCTGCTATCTAACAGGGATAAGCTATTGCAGCGGAAAATCGATAACAAAAAGATTGGTGATCACTACGAAATTGCAGCAAGAAAGGGTGAAGAAAGTAAAGTGAAATGGTTTCAGTTTGGCCGATCGCAAAGCCTTACGAGATTTCATAATACCCCTAAATTAATATGGTCAGTTTTAGCAACAGAAGCTCCTTATGCATTGGATAAAGATGATATACAGTTTACTGGTGGGGGTAACGGGCCATATTATGCTCTGTTAAACAGGTCCAAATATTCTTTGAATTACTTTCTGGGAATATTATCACACCCACTTTTTGAAAATATGGTAAAATCTGGTGCAAGTGAATTTAGGGGCGCTTACTATTCCCATGGTAAACAATTTATTGAAAACCTTCCCATACGAACGATAGACTGGAAAGAAAAAGTTGATGTCGATCTCTACAATTACATTGTACAAACTGTAGATGAATTAATGACCACAAAAAAGGAATATTTGAGTGGTTCTTATGGTAGTAATAGAACGGTCTTGAAAAGAAAATTAGATACTCTTCAGAAGTATGTAATAGAAGCAGTCAATAAGCTGTACCAAATAAGCAATGACGATTATAACATTGTCATGAGTGATGAAATGTTTAAAACTGAATTATCAATAGAAGTTAATGCAAGAAGTTAAAGAAAATATAATCGATCAAAAGCTAAGAGGCGGGTACTATACTCCAAAAGCGATTGCCGAATTTTTATGCCGATGGAGCATAAATGCTGACACGCAAAGTATATTAGAGCCAAGTTGCGGAGATGGTAACTTTGTAGAATCCGCTATCCTTCGTTTCAAAGAATTAGGTATTAAAGGAGAAAGTCTCAAAGGAAGGATAAAAGGTATTGAGCTAATCGAAGAGGAGTCTATAAAGGCAAAGAAAAGAGCAGCCAAATTAGGTCTAAATTCCAATACTATTATCAATAGTGATTTCTTTAGTTATATAGAAAGTAGCACTTCCAAAAAATATGATGTTGTTATAGGAAATCCACCTTTTATAAGGTATCAAAATTTTCCTGAAGAACACAGGGCACTGGCTATACAAATGATGCAAGACCTGGGATTAAAACCAAATAAACTAACAAATATCTGGGTGCCATTTCTTGTCATATCCGCTTCACTACTAAAGGATTCGGGCAAGATGGCAATGGTAATTCCAGCAGAGTTATTTCAGGTCAAATATGCAGCTGAAACAAGGGTGTTCCTTTCAAAGTTTTTTCAACGCATCACAATTGTGACATTTAAAAAGTTAGTTTTTCAAGATATCCAACAAGAAGTAGTTCTGCTTTTATGCGAGAAAAAGGTACATCACGGTAAAGGAATAAGAGTAATTGAATGTGAGAATATAAAGGATTTAGATGGCTTGAACTTTAAAGAAATAAATGGTTCCAACGTTAAACCGATTGATCACAGTACTGAAAAATGGACTAAGTATTTCCTTAACGAAGAGGAGATACATTTATTAAAGCGATTAAAGAACGACAAAAGAATTATTTCTTGCGGTGACATAATGAAAGTGGAAGTTGGGTTGGTTACTGGCAGAAATGAATTTTTCATGTTAAACGAACAACAGGTAAATCAATGGAAATTACAGCCATATACTATTCCTGTTGTCAGCAGGTCAAATCAACTTAAAGGAATTACGTTTTCAGAGGAAGATTTTTCAAATAATTCGGTAGCACAAAATTCAATATATCTATTCATGCCTCCTAATGAAGATTTCGAAATGCTTCCAAAAGCGTGTCAGAAATACATAAAATATGGGGAAGAACAGAGTTTTCATACTGGATATAAAACGAGGATAAGGAAACGCTGGTACATTACTCCTTCATTATGGGTGCCGGACGCATTTGCATTGCGACAAGTTGGCGACTATCCTAAAATGATTATGAATAAAACGGGAGCTTCATCAACAGATACAATACACCGAGTAAAGTTTAAGGGAAATACAGACAGAAATATTGTAACTGCCTCATTTTTGAATTCACTAACATTTGCCTTTTCAGAAATTACTGGAAGAAGTTATGGTGGAGGTGTCTTAACATTTGAACCCACAGAGATCCAGGAGATAAAAATTCCTATAGTTGGAGATATTAATATTGATTTTTTGAAACTGGATTCTTTAATAAGGCAACGAAAAATAGAAGATGCTCTTGATATAGTAGACAATGAGCTTCTAATAGGATATCATGGTTTTAAAAAGGAGGAATTAAAAGTTCTGAGGGATATCTGGAAAAAAATGGCAAGCAGAAGAACTAATAGAAAATAGCATATAGATGCGTAGATAGCTAACAATGACCTAACATTATCATGAAAATATTCAAAATTGAAATCATAAACTTCCGACTATTAAGACAGTTTTCCATGGATTTGGAAAATGAGTTATCTCTTGTAATCGGGAAGAATAATACGGGAAAGACATCCATTCTGGTTGTGTTAGAGAAATTTCTAAATCAGTCGGAGCGGAATAAATTTCTGTTTGATGATTTTAATATAGAATATAAAAAACATGTTAAAGGTTTACTAGAGAGCGATAACTTACTTCTAGAAAATGAATACAGCACATCAGGCATAAAACTTAAAGTTTTTATAGAATACAACGAACATGACAATCTATCTAATGTTAGCCGCGTGATGATGGATTTAGATCCCAACAATAACATTATTGTCCTTGGTTTTGAATACTTGCTTGATTACACGAATTATCTAAAAATAAGAAATGCATTTACAGAGCATAAAGAAGTTGAAGCTGCAAAGTTAGCTAACGATGAAAAATATAGGACAAAAGGTGTTTATGAATTTTTAAAGGGGAAGCAACAAGACTTTTTTCAACTCCATAAAAAATCTTTTGAGTACAACCTTATATATAGTAATGTAAATGAAGACGTCTATCTTAATTTAACTAAAGAAGATATAAGCACTAAGGATATTATTAATTTCAAGTTTATCAGTGCACGAAGGGATGTTACGAACAAGGAGGTAGATAAAACCCTTTCTGGCCAAACATCTAGAATCTATGAAAAAACAGAATCCACCGAGGAGCAGAACAAGGCAGTAGATGATTTTAAAGAAACCCTCAGTGAAACAGATGATCATCTAAGCGGTATTTACAAATCCTTATTCAACGGAATAGTTGAGAAAGTTAAAGCTTTTGGAGGCGTAAAAATAAACGAATCCGACATTGAAATTATATCTACACTACAACATCGGGAACTTTTAAAGGGCAATACAACTGTTGTTTATAAACATGATGAGGAAAACCGACTGCCTGAACATTATAATGGATTAGGTTATATGAACCTAATCAGTATGATATTTGAAATCGAAATATTGGTACATGAGTTCAAGAGAGAGGCAGATAAAATTCCAGCAGATATAAACCTTCTCATTATCGAAGAACCAGAAGCTCATACACACCCGCAAATGCAATATGTTTTTATTAAAAACATTAAAAGCCTCCTGGGTGAGGGTATTTTAAGGAAAGATGGTATTCAGCGAAAGTTACAATATATCATTAGCACACACTCTTCACATATTGTTGCCGATAGCGACTTTAATGACATCAAATACTTGAAGAAACAAGGCATTAACGGGATTGATGCGAAAAATTTAAAAGATCTTAAAAAAGACTATGATTTGAATACAAATCAATACCAATTTCTAACTCAATATCTTACTATCAGCAGAGCAGAAATTTTCTTTGCTGACAAAGCGATACTCATTGAGGGCGACACAGAAAGAATTTTGTTGCCGACAATGATGAAAAAAATCGATATTCAAGAGAAAGCAAAGTTTGAATTAGCCGGTGAAGAAGATACTTGCCTACCACTTCTTTCTCAGAA
This sequence comes from Pedobacter sp., assembly GCF_037719805.1. GTDB lineage: Bacteria > Bacteroidota > Bacteroidia > Sphingobacteriales > Sphingobacteriaceae > Pedobacter. The sequence goes on from NZ_JBBJLZ010000002.1 coordinate 544,301, forward strand.
TATATCGGTCATTGAAGTTGGTGCTTACTCTCACATTTTTGAAAAATTCATCGACTTTCTGGGTATAAAATCTTTAATCGTCACGGACTTAGATGCTATAGATGAAAACATGCAAGCAGTAGCTGTAGCAGACGGCATCAATTACTCTAATGCTGCACTTAGTTTCTTCTTTGGTGCTGCTACATTAAACGACTTAAAAAGTTATACTATAACGAACAAATGCTTCAACAAGGTAGCTGAGGTTTGGCAAAATGCGGAAGATGGAAAATTGTGTGTTATTTATCAAATTATGGATGATGGATACCACGGAAGAAGTTTTGAAGATGCCTATATCCATATCAATCGACAGTTTATCGCCGATAATAAAGATAATTTTAATGGGCTAAAAAACAGAAATTTCTTGGACGTGGCGAATAATAATGCGTATTTCTTGGCGGAAAAATGCATAAAGAAAAAAACACATTTCGCTATGGATATAATTTACCATAGTGACTCTAATTTGAGTAACTGGAAGATTCCTGCATACATTAAAGAAGGCTTATTATGGTTGAAACAAGATTAGAGCTCGAGCCAGAGGTTCAGGAAATATTTACCGCTATTGATGCGAACAAAAACTTTCTGCTTAGCGGTGGTGCCGGCAGTGGCAAGACTTATTCATTAGTTCAGGTCATCAGACAAGTAATAGCAGAACATCCTTCCTCAAAAATAGCATGCATGACTTACACTAATGCAGCTGTAAAAGAGATTGAAGAACGTGTTAATCACAAAAATCTAAATGTTACCACAATTCATGATTTTCTTTGGGACAATATAAAACATTTTCAAAAAGAGTTAAAGCTTGCCTTGGTAAGTCTTTGCAATGATGAAACAATAACGCAATTTGCGATTGATGAGCTCCACCCTCTACCACAGGACTATTTCGACTTATTTGAGGAAGGTGTTCAATACAGGGAGTATGTGAAGTTAAAAGAAGGTATTATATCTCACGACGAGATACTGACTATTGCCAACGTCCTTTTTAAGATGTATCCTAAATTGAGCGATATCGTCAAAGATAAATACCCTTTTATTTTTATAGATGAATATCAGGATACTAGCCAGTCTGTGGTAGATATCTTTCTTGTCCACTTCTGTCTTAGTAAAAAGCAAAATATAATAGGGTTCTTTGGTGATGCGATGCAATCGATCTATGACGATACTATTGGCAATCTAGATGACTATTCAGATGAAGTCCCCGAGATAAAAAAAAAACAGAACCGCCGTAATCCGAAAAAAATTATTGAGCTGGCCAATCTGTTGAGAACTGATGGAATAGTTCAAGTTCCGTCATTAGATAATCAAGCTCCTAATATGTCAGACGGCACGTTAAAAGAAGGAGATATATTATTTCTTTATTCAGTTAACGGAGATATTTCAAGAGTTGAAAACTTCCTTTCCGAGCATTCCGCCTGGCAATTTAAGAATGCAGCGAAGACAAAAGAGTTGAACCTGACCCATAATCTAATAGCAGATAAAGCTGGATTTAGAACACTAATGGATATTTATGATAAAGATCCTGTCATTGGCCTAAAAGCTGATATTTTGAAGAAAATAAAAGACAACAAAAAAAATAATGTTACTGAAATAGAAATATTTGATACCGATACTTTTGATATGGTAGTAGACAAATATCAATTAAAGAACAGGCAAAGAGAATTGAAAAAGACTATTCTCCTTCAGGAACCAGCAAGTGCAGAATTATATAATCAGTTGAAGGATCAATTATTCTCAGAAGTTCGAAAAATCTATCTGGATAAGGATGCTCTAATCGACGACAAGAAGAAAGATGAAAAAGACGCTGCAAAAAAGGGAACTAAAAGAGATAATTTAATAAAACATCTATTTAAGATACAGACTAATATTTCACTTTACCAACAGCGATTCTATAATGACTTTCTCCGTGCTACTGATTACAGATTTCGTATACAAAATATCGCTGACAAGAAGATATTAAAGGAAAACATCGAGAGTTTAATAAACGTTGGAGATAAAACCATCGAAGAGATAATTGTCGCGGCAGATGAAAAAGGCATCTGCCTTATTGACGATAGGCTTAACGCTTTTATTGATAGTAAGCCTTATCTGTATAACAGAGTTAAGTGCGTGCGCTTTTCGGATTTCCAACTATTATATAACTATTTAGAAGGCAAAACCCCGTTTTCAACTCAGCACAAAACTAAGGGAACTGAATTTGATGATGTATTGGTTATTTTAGACAACGGAGGATGGAGTGATTATAACTTCAACTATTTATTTGATACCGAAAACGTACATAACGAGCTAGTTGCTGGAAAATCAAAAACCAAAAGTAAGTTGGAATCATTTCCAAGAATTCTTGAAAGAACCCAAAAAATATTTTACGTGTGCTGTACAAGGGCTAAAGAGAAGTTAGCCGTATTTTATCATAATCCACATCCAAATATTGTAACTAAAGCCCGAGAATGGTTCGGCGAGGACAATGTTATGGAAATGACTAACTAAAATTCCACCTACACATTATGCAAGCAAAATCAGCTCGATTACTTGATGTCATTAAAGGACCAAAACAGTTTGTAATTCCGATTTATCAAAGAACATACAGCTGGCAATTATCACAATGCAGACAGCTTTTCCAGGATATATTAAAGGCCGGCAATACCAAATCTACATCGGGCCATTTCGTCGGATCTGTAGTTTATTTTCAAGAAAGTATTTACAATACCACAGATGTTCCCCAACTATTAATTATAGACGGTCAGCAGCGCGTTACAACTGTGTGTTTAATTATTCTCGCATTATCAGAATTTCTGAAAACTACCGAGATTGATATTGAAACTAATAATACTAAACTCAAAAACTATTATTTACTTAATGCGGAAGAAGATAAGGATCTGCATTATAAATTGCTCTTAACCAGAAAAGATAAAGAAACCTACATAAGTTTATTAAACGGGCATCCGCTTCCAGAAAAACACTCTCAGCGTATTACAGAAAATTATGAATTCTTCAAAAAAGAAATTTCTAGTGATAATGTCATAGCTATTTATAATGGCTTAATGAAGTTGTTTGTTGTAGATGTAACACTTGAAAAAGAGAAAGATAATCCCCAATTAATCTTTGAGAGCATGAACTCTACGGGTCTAGATTTATCACAAGCCGACTTAATTAGGAATTATATTCTAATGGGTCAGGAAATTAAGATACAATCAACTTTGTATGAGAAGTATTGGTATCCAATGGAACAGAATTATGGCAATGACTACACCGCGTATTTTGACCGTTTCATGAGGGATTTTCTTTCTGCTAAAACAGGCTTAATTCCCAATATCAATAGCGTATACAACGCTTTTAAAGTTTATGCTAATGGATTATTAATTGAAGATATCGTAGCTGAAATAACTGAATATGCAGCTTACTATGCTAATATGGTGTTATTAAAAGAGAAAGATAGAGACCTTCTTATCGCTTTTAAAAATCTTGCCACCCTAAGAGTCGATGTTGCGTATCCATTTTTACTTGCCGTTTATAATGATTACTCAAAAAGTATTATAACAAAGGAAATTTTCCTTCAGGTACTCCAACTTGTAGAAAATTATGTCTTCCGCAGAGCAATCTGTGGTATTCCCACAAACAGTTTAAATAAGACCTTTCTCACCCTATACAAATCTGTTGATAGATCCGATTATTGGAACAGCTTGGCGGCTACCATGCAATTGTTTAATGGGTACAAGCGCTTCCCGAATGATAATGAATTTATAAGGGAGATAAAGATAAAAGATGTTTACAATTTCCGTTCGAAAACCTACTTTCTAAGTAAGATGGAGAATTATAAGCGGAAAGAGTGGGTTTCCATTAGTGATTATACTATAGAGCATATTTTGCCACAGAATGAAAACTTAAATAGTGAATGGCAACAAATGCTAGGAGAAGATTGGAAGGAAATTCAAAGCACATGGTTACACACATTAGGCAATATTACCTTGACCGGCTATAATTCAGAACTTAGCGATCATTCCTTCAATAGAAAGAAAACAATTGATGGAGGGTTTAATAATTCGCCCCTTAACTTAAACAGCTACCTGCGTACCACAGAAGTTTGGGACGATATTCACATTCAACAACGCGCAGAGCAACTAGCTCAAAAAGCATCACTTATTTGGAATTACCCAAATATTCCGACTGAAAAACTTGGATTATATGCTGAATCGGAAAAACGGCAGGCTAATGAATATTCCTTATCTCATTATGAATACCTTTCAGGCGATATGCTTGGAACATTTGAAGAACTTAGAAAAAGAATTCTTGAGTTAGATGAATCCGTTAGAGAGGAGTTTAAAAAGTTATACATCGCCTTTAAAACGTCCACAAATTTTGTGGATATAGTCCCTCAAAAATCACGACTTCGCCTATCCTTAAATATGCCATTCGCCGAACTCATTGACCCTGACAATGTCTGTAAAAATGTAACAGATTTAGGGCGCTGGGGAAATGGTGATGTTGAAGTTGGAGTGGCTTCTATAGCTGACATTGATAAAGTAATGAATTTTGTTCAACAAGCATTAGATTATCAGGAGCAATAATTTTAAATTAAACAAGACTAATGAAAAATATACAATTATATATTATTTCTTGTGGCAGCCCTTATGTGACACAGTTTCAGAACTTAAAAGGCACTTAAAACGCAAGGCGAAATGCCCTCATACACATATTGCCAATGGGCATGAAGGGCATTTTAATACTCAATTAAGCACATTTACACCATGCAATGCAAATTCTTCACACAGATTAAATGCCGTTTGTGACCGTTGCAAGCCAGTACCATACATAATAGATTTCAACTTACTTTCCTCATCTTTATAATTCCTCACGTTCTGAAAATAACCCGTTACCGCATTATAAGCACCAAATAAAGTTCCTTTTGTAGTGGCTTCCTGCTGTGTTTGACTTGTTAAAGCATAATCCATAACAGAACTTACCATATTATTAAACGTGCTTGATAATTCATCCTCTTTTCCATTTTGAAGATTTTGCAATACTTCTTTATTGGGTGCCATTGCCACTTGAACCAATCGCTTAACGGCATGATCCGTGATACGGATTTTAGACCAGTGGTTAAATACTTCTTCCAATTCATAAGCTAGCAGATTGCTGATACCTAACAATTTATGAGCTTGTTTTAAACGCTCGGATGCACTTGAAGTATGTCGAATCTTGATACAATTTACAGCACCCTTTAAAGCGGCATTCAACGTATTGTTGCAAACAATTCTGATAGGTGTAAATGAAGCCGTTATGCTTCCATAACCATCATGCGAGGTTGTTAAAAAGAGATAATTCTCTATTAAATCATCTCTTCCAACTCGGATATAGTCGGGCAATTTTGCAGTTATAAAGATGCGTTCACCATTTCCCAAAGCCCCGGCCGTTTCGTATAGAATACCGTCCGTTCCACCTACAATGGAATCAAAGAAACCAAACGCATCTACGTTTTGGATTACTTCGTAATCATTACCAACTACTCCTAAAACCTGTTCTGTATCGTTTCGCACAGTCGCATAAAAATTGGGAACTTCAATTTCAGGAATGATTAAATCGGATTCGCAGTTAGCATTTTCATTATCAAAAGTAAATAGTGGGCGTTTCTCTACGGTATAATTTAAACCTGCATGAATAATTGCTTCGGCACTTGTTGGGTAATCTTCGATAATCTGCCCTAAATTATGCCAGGCTTTTTCTTTTACACTAAAAAAGCTGTGTTTCTGTGTTTGGGTATTATAATTAATATTGTGAGCCATGACGTTTTGTTTTTGGGTTTCTAACTCTGGTTAATAATAGTTCTGTAATCAGAACCTTAACATTTGGGGTATCACTCATGCTAAGAACTGATTCTGTTTCCAATTCGTGAACGGTATCTGATATGTTTTTATGTTCGGATTCTATTTCCGCCAATACCATTAAATAAACTACTTCTCTTTTCATAAGGTTAATTGTAATTTGATAAAAAATCATTGTATTCGATGGTGAAAACCTGCGGGTTTTCATTAGCTAACTGTTCTGCATAACCTTCCCAAAAAATTTGGTTGGTTAACTCTATAAATAATTCGTACATGATGTTTTCTCTATTAGATTAGAAAATACGCCCCTCAAATCAAGGGGCGTTTAATTATTATTATGCAGGGATGGTAATTCCTGCCTCAATTTCTGAAAGTCGATTTACACACATGCTATTTACAAATTGTGCCACCGCTTGTATAATAACAGGGTTTTTGGTTGTAAACTTCCTGCGTTCGTCGTCTTCAATTGTCAAAACACAACCTTGAAAATGATTGCTGTCCGTTTGGTCTGCATCATCAATTTGGGCTACTTCAAAGGCTTCCAACGTATCAATAGTTTCTAAAAGCCGGTCACGCTGAATTTTCCGGCGGTGTAATTCTTCCACTAACTTTAAGGTACTTTCGAGGTTAAGAGCGGGTTTTTGAAACTTGATTTCTGTTTTTTCAGCTTCCTTTATTTCCTTTTCTTTTGTAGGCTCGGTTGCAGGGGTTTCATCAGGTTTTTTAGGTTCATCTTTTTTACTTTCCCCGTTAAAATCTGTACTGATGGGTAATCCATTAACTTTTTCAGGATTGATACCCACGTTTTCTAATTTAGTGGGTGCGTTATTACTTACTGATTTGTTAGAGCTGATTGTTTTTACTTCTTGCGTTTTCATGATTTTTGATTTTTTACTTAATAAAATAATTTGGATAATTTCCCGATTGGAGCATCTGCTTTCTTCGGCTTCTCTGCGAATTCGTGTTTTGGTGGGCTTCTGCCTTTTTGTACTTTCATAGCTCAATTGTTAGAAAGTCAGTCGGCAGGGCCTCCTGGCTTTTTGTTAAGCACCCTCACCTGAACACAATGCCTTTGAAAGGCAAGACTTTGCGAAAAAAAATACTACCCGGAGCGCAGCGGAGGTGTGGAGATTATTTTTCAGCAAACCCGCAGGGCTTGGTCTTGACGACAAAGGCATTGTTCAGAAATTTGCTAACCAAAAAGTCTGGGGGAAATTTATATGCGGTTAAAGAAGATTATGAAAATACCAGTGGCAGGAAGTGCAGGTGGAGGAACGGAACCTGTTCTTCCAAATTAGCAAGAAACGGGTGAGGGAAGTATGACGAACCTGTTTTCTGCTGACATAACTCAGCTTTTTAAAACTTTGAGTTTACGTAAAGGTCTAGGATAGTTTTATATTAAAAACGGCAAGAAGTGCAATGAGGAACGATTTGCTCTTCTGTATTCAAGAAAATCGGGTGATGGAAGAATGGAAGAACCGGATTTTATTGCTGGCCTATTACAGGTTGCTATTTGGTTCTAATTACTTTAGGAGGATAAAAAAAAGAGCCTGAAACAACTTTCAGACTCTTTTAAAAAACTTATTTTTCTTGGTTTTTTAGTTCAGTTACTTCATTTCGAATATCTTGGGCCGCAGACTTTAACTGCTGCATAGCATTACGAAGCCTTGTACCTGCTGCTTTGGTGCCTTTCTCATAGAATGCACTTGCATCTTTTTCAGCGGTTTCGATAAGTTCTTTTATCTTTTGAAATTTTTCCATGTTTGAATTTTAAATTGAAATTAAAAATTATTTTTAACTGTTTATATCTTTATCTGCTCAATCCTTGGCTTTCGGCCATCTCTTTTTCTTTGCCTTTCCCTTTGGATTGATTTACGGCTTGCTCCAGTTTTGGCTCTTTTAAAAATTGTTCCCTTTTTTCCGGCTTACCGTTTTCAGCAAACATATTCACCTGAGCATACCTAGGCACTGCCTCTATGCGTAACTTTTGCTCTTGTCCTTCTTTGAAAGTGGTAATCAATGGGCGATTCCCATTTTTAAGAGATTCTTCTAATTTTTCTCGCTTGGCAGGATCGGCAAGTTCTTTGATGTTGTATTTATCTAACGTTTTTTGTAAATCAAATCCATAAGATGGATCATGGTACTGCTTGGTTTTAAAATTATCAAAGCGATCTTTCGGGCTATCAAAATCTAATTTAATCCAAGCTTTGTAAGGCTGTCCGCCAAGGTTCAGTAAATTATCCCGGTATACGGATCGTCCCTGAATGAGATTGGCTGCTTGCTCTGCGGTGAAGCCCTGGCCTTTCTCCACATATACCGTTTGGGTTACAGCAGGAGTATAAAATGTTTTCTGGAAATCTTTAGAAACATAATTTACCTTATCCTTTTCCATTGTGGCAAGGGTGGTTTTATGTGCTACATCTTTACCGGAAGCCAGTTCGCTGCTACCTTTCTGTTCCTTAAAATAAGTAATTGCTTCATTAGGGCTGTCAAATTTGCGAAATACGGGTTTCCCTTGTTCTCCGGGAGAAATCACCATATATTTTTGACCTTCATCAAGAGGTTTGGCATTATTAACAGCAACCTCATACTTATTGAAATAAAAGAAATCAGACTGCCCTGATTGTTTAAAATGCAAGGTGAAATCTACTTGTCCTTTGTCGGCAGGTAAATGCTGACGAAGCTGAAATTCAGGTAAATTCTTGTGCATATTTTTCTCCATTTCCTCTGCCAGTTTTTTGTCAAAGCGAAGCTCCTTGAGCTCTTCCTTAAGATTTTCTAAATTGTTTAAATTCATACTATCCGTTTTTTGAGGAAATTCCCCGTTAATTAAACTATCTTCCTTTGTTTTACCAGCTTGCCCGAGCATAAACAGGAATTCAGTTATAGCTATTGTATTCAGCATTTCCCAAATCACACTGTTATCATGCTCATAATGCAAGGCATCGAACCGGGAGGCAAAACATTTTACATCCCAAGTACCAGTCATTGGGGTATCCGTTTCATACACTACCCAGCCCTTCCCTTCTTCCATCTGCTTTTTAACATAGTTTGCAATTTCCTGGGCTGCTTCTATTTTCAGGGCCTGTAAATGCATGGCTATTTTTATTTACATTGATCTATCTGTCCTTAATCGCATTATTCCGAAGCAAGACCGATTGTCCTGCTTTCAGCTTAACTTTTATACGCTTAACTTTTTTGCTAATAAGGCCTTTAGCGGCGTTAATTCCGGCGCCGGCAACCTGTGTGGCAATGGACTGATCAATCGTCATTAATTGAATATCGCGGATGGCATCTTCTGTGCCATCGTTGACAGCATCTTTGATTAAGGCTTCAGGTACATTTATTCCCTTTATCCCATCCAAATCGTATACTGAGAGGTCGACAGGAATAATAGAGTTCCCCAAACGTATCGTGTTAATATTAAGAATTAGCCGTTGGTTGGTGATATTACATGAACCAAATAGTAACTGATTTTTTGGGATCATTTGACCTCTCAGCCTAATGGTATCCAACAGTCTAAGCTTCACTACTCCACCTTGAGATACCTTTTGATCTCCTTCAATAACAACAGGTATAGCTTCAAAGGCATTATCATTATTTGACGGAGTTTTTATTGATATTTTACCAGCTAATCCAGGATTTTGAATTACCATAATCTTATCCAACATACCGCTTAGTTGTTCCATTTCAGGATCTTCAATTCCCCCTGCTTGCATCGTTTTCATTAGCTTTTCCAGCCTGTCAACATCGCTGCCAATATCAATTTTTGAGCTTGGCGTCGGATAGGTATTGGTAGCTTTAGACGAATTTTGATGAACTGGTTTATTAATTTCCCGATTAATTTGTGACAACTTTTCCTGGATGCGTTGCTCATTCGGATCAAGATAATTTTTAGCAGTAGGAAAGGAATTATCCTCAATTTCCTCGTTTAAATAAAAATTGTTCAAATCACTTTGAACCTTCGCAGAATCTCGTTTAGTTAGTTCATATAAGCTTAGCTTATCCTGTGGATCGTTTCTTTTAAATTGTGCATCCGGCAAATCGGTATTAATACCTTTTTGAACGGCTTGGGTTTCGGATGATAGATCGCCTTTACCACCTCCAAGAGCAAAAAAAGCAAGTGAAAGAAAAGGCAATACCAATAGAGGCAGCACTAATAAAAGTTTTCTTTTGTTTTTTTCTTTTGTTTCCATTTTGATATAATTTTTTGAATTACTGACAGACGAGCAGATAAGTATTTATAGCCGCAAATAGCAAGCAGAACACTATTAATAGAACCATCTGAACTTTAACTGAAAAATTGCTGGTTTTTTGATTTAAATAATTGGCTAATTTCTTCTGGGTTAGAATGATTCGGTTTGCCATCCTGAATGCGAGTTCTTCCTGTTGAGGCGTAGGGTGCTTTCTACTCTTGTTTTCGTTAAAAGCCTTCATCACACTCAATCCTTAAGTTCATCCCGATTCTCTAATATTTCCCATTTCTGTATTAAAAAGCCGTGCGGATTGTTGTCGGTCTGTGTTTTAATATCCCTAACCAAGCCCCTTGAAATCAGCTTTCTTGTTACCGTACTGCTTGATCTAACCAGTTTTTGTGTCGCATAACAGGTAAATAAATAAGGGTATTGATTAACATCCACATTAATGCTATCCACTTCAATCTCCTGGCTGATATTAGCAGAAATCAGATTGTTGTAGTACCCGGATTCTCGAAGATTATCATACTCCTTTTTTGCCGATTCATCTGCCAGATACAATGATTTAGAAATATTAGCCTGAATGGCTTTATCGTCAGGATCAAGATTAAAGAAGTGTTGATGAAAGGTTTTAATGTGATCCCTTAATTCTACTGGCAGGTTAGTTTTTCTATCTGAAGCTATGGCTTCCAGAACTTTACCATTATATAGAATATGCACCCGGCTCTGTGCATCATTAACGAGCTGATAGCTTTTATAAATGCAGAAACATATCGTTAGTATGTTAGCCATTATCAGGTAAATACTAAACGTTTTTATATGCTTAAAAGCTGTGTCGATATTTTTGAATTGTGTAAACATCTTTGAGTGTTTTTAATCAGTATTTAGTATCAAGACTTTCCTGATAACTTATCGTGTTGATGCTGTGATCCTCCGGCTTTGTCAGCGAAATAGTCGCTATTACCAGAACCCGAAAAACTTTGTATTACTCTTCTTGCTCCATCTCCTAAAGCATCAGCTGCCATTCCTCCGCCAGCTATTGCTGCGCCCTGTGCGGTAGAACTGGTACTACTCACTATTGTATTTACCCGTTGCAGAATGGTATTTCCCCCTCCTGCATGTACCACATAATTTGCCACATTAGGAACAGAAAAGTAACCCACAATGCCAATAATGAGAAAGATCAGGTATGCTGTATCGGTGCTACTGAAAAAGGTATCTCCCTGATGCCCAATTTGCGAAATATCAAGGCGCAGCATGTTTTCCTGTATTTTACCTATAATACTTCCGAAGATATTAGCGATGGGCAACCATAGAAAAATGTTTACATACCTTGCCAACCACACAGTTAATGTATGTTGGAATCCGTCAAATACGGCAAACCCGAACACCAAAGGACCAAGAATAGCTAGTACAATCAGGAAAAAAGTTCGGAGTGTATTAATACATAAGGACGATGCAGCATAAAGTACTTCCAATACCTGACTAAGCCATTGCTTAATGGAATTGCGAAAATTATAATTCTGCTTATCCATGAAGAACTTTATATCATTGCTGATACCTTCAAACATTCCTTCATCGTCACGGTCGGGATCTTTGGGATGGGTGTATTTATACCATTTCTCCGAATCACCGTTCCCACTATCGCCTACATACATTTGCCAGGAATCTGATTTTTTAACTGCTTCTTCCTTTTTCTTAAGCAAGACAGCTATGGCTTTATTAGAATCTTTCACCATGGCTTTAGTTGCTGAAACGGTTGGCTGTAACACCCCGTTTATTAAAGCGATAACCGCCGGAAACATCACAATAGCCATCCCTAAAGCAAAAGGACGCAATAAGGGATAGAAGTCTATCGGCTCTGCTGCGGCAATTTGTCGCCATACCCTTGAAGCGATATACCACAAAGCGGCAAATCCGGCAATACCTCGGCCTACACCAATTAATCTGGAACATAACGGCAACATCTGACTGTATACTTTATCAAGTTCAGATTGCATACTATTTATCTCTCCTGCCAAACTCTGAGCCTGAGAAAGTGAGGGAAGCAGAAACAGAAAACATAAGCCCCCTAACCCCCGCCAGTTGGCGGAGAAGTTTTTTAAGAATTTCATTTCGTGGTTTTAGGGGTTAATTAATGGGATAAAGTCTTTGGGTGGCAGAAATATCCAATTTTTCTTTAGTCCTCTGGATATTCAGAATATGGGCTTGCTTGTTAAAATCTCTAAGGAACTGAAGTTTATCCTCAGTATCTATAAATATCCGGTCGATGGCCTGCAGTCGTTCATCATCAGACATTCGCAATTTAGATGAGGTAATCACCAATGTCAATTCATTCAGGTTGTTCAAACTCTGATCAAATAATTGCTGATAGACTTTACCTAAATAATGGATTTCTTTTCCAGTAAAGTTACCGGAACTCTTGAATCGGTTAAAAGCGTTTTTGTACTCTTTTACGATGTCTGTTTGATAGGTAATAATATCTTTTACCCGATGATACTTTTTAATCTCTGGGTTTACCAGCATCAAGCCATCAAGAAATACTTCATGAAGCGAAAAATTTCCTTGCGATACATTTTTTACAGCATTATAACCAGTACTGACTATCTGATAGCCTTTCTTCATATCACTTAAAATATTTTTAAGCTGACTTAGCTTTTCTACATTCAGCAATAGCTGTTGTACTTCCTGTGATTGTGCCCAGGAAAAGTTAAAGCAAAAAGCACAAATGCAAAGGGTAAGTCCTACTATTTTGCAGTAAACTCTCACTGCACAAACTAGTGATTCAATCTTTTTCATAGTAATCTCGAATTACGTTTATAGATCGTTGTTCGTTCTCTTTTTGGCGGATCAACAGAAAAACCTCATTGCAGAAAGATTGTGCAAAAGCTGATTTATCCAACATAGAGTTATAAATTTTTTCCAATCGCTTGATTCGCTCATCATCTTCCATTTCAATTTTTCCGGAAGTAATAACTAAAAGCAGTTCTTCTAAATCTCTATTACATTCTTCTTGAACTTGGTTCTTTACCCTGGTGATATATTCCAGATTAGAATCGGATAGATTATTATTACCCTTAATTAGCTTAAAGCTTTTGTTAATTGCTAATTGACTGGATATTATATCAGCAATCTTATTGCTGTTACGAATAGCCGGATTAATGTTTTCCAAAGAATTAAAAAACCGCTGATGTAGGGTAAATTCTCCATTTTTAATATCCTTAACTGTATGAACGCCATTTCCTACAATCTCATAACCCTTCTTCATATAACCAGCGTAAAGTTTTAATGCTGCCAGTTGTTCCCCCAAATACTTGATTTGAGTTTTCTTCTGATTGAAAGATTCATCCCATGTTTGTGCATATATTGCTTGGGTGAAAAAAATCAGCAAAAGGAAGAACCCGAAACCCTTGAACGGACTTCCCAACTTTAACCTTTCTGCTTTCACCTTATTCAATTCCATACAGTTCTTTTAATGTAACTACCTCGTCTGCTGATTTTGCCCGCTGAATACTGAGCATACTATTTTGGGTATTGAATTTTTTAAGATCGTTGTAATTGGTATCCATCTCGTTAGCGGCGGCGTGGATAATTTCCAAACGTGCCGCATCAGACATCTGGGTTTTAAAGCTGTTCACTACTAAAAGGATCTGGTCAAGATTTTTGATACTGGCATCAAGAATACCGGAATAGACGGTTTCCATATAATTGAGCTCTTCAGGCGAGAAGTGTTTGTCTTTCGTAAACAATCCCCAGGCCCAGCGATATTCGTCAACAATGGCAATCTGCTTTTCGGTTAGCTCTTTAATCCGCTTATAGTAGGTAATAGCAGACTTAATTTCCCATAATTCAGTGTAATACTTACTGTAAAGCTCTTTTTGCTTTGTTGTCCAATCCGCAATTTCAGTTAGTTTCAACTTTGAAAGTTGGTTTTCCAATACTTTTTGTGCGTTTTGAAGCCAGATGGTTTCATTTTGTAATCGCTGAACTTTAAGGTCTACCGCTTTGATAACCTTTTTAACACCTGCTTTAATTACCTCCATTACGGCAACCTGAGCTTTTGCATCTGCTGGCAATGACACAAAGAGAGTCATAGCACTCATGGGCAGAATGACCATATACTTTTTCATACTTTTTTGAATTGCACCGATGTAAGGGTTTACATCGATTGGTTTCTTACTATTCATAGGTTCTATGATTAATTAATTTTTTGATATTCACGCTTTCCGACCATTAGCTTATTTGCATCCGGGTAAAAAGTGATAAGCTTGCCTTTACTAGTTTCTGTCAGGGTTTTAGTTCCTTCATCATAAATGGCATTCCACTTTTCGGTTTCGTATTCTTTCTTTCCTGCCTTTCCGTTTCTAATGCGCTTAAATCCAGTGTTTCGAATAATCTGGAAATTATTACTTTCGGAAGCTTCGATAGTTAGCGTGTCATTGACCGTGCTATATTCACTTTCGGCATGGTTTACATAAGTTCCGGGAATAAATGATCTGGTTTTGTCGTCTGTGCAGCCTGATATTAAAACAGCTACGATTGCAATTAAAATGATGTTTACTTTCATGGTATTAATGATTTGATTGATTGATATTTTTTCTCTTCTTTTTGGTCTCATGAATGCTGCGCAGTTCTAATCTCCTGTGCCAGTACCGCTATACCTTTTTGAATACTTCCGTATTGATCCGCGTATTGCTGTACTTTCATTTTTTCACTCTCCTCGGTTGTATAAGCCAGATATTCTTCCAAAGACACTTCCGTACGGTAAACCTTGCTATGCTGCCCGCCTAGTGAAATGAATACTTCTTTGTATTTGCGTTTGGGATCATTGGCTTTGTTCATGGAAAGAATTTGGGCCTTCTCTTTTTCAGTCAAGCCGAGAAGCTCCTGTATCTGGTCAAATTTATTTTGATACTTACTTTGATCGAGGAGAATTTTACAGTCGCTGTTATTGATAATGGCCTGCTTAACTACCGGAGAACTAATAATATCTTCTACTTCCTGCGTAACAACTACCGCTTCACCAAAGAATTTCCTTACCGTTTTAAAAAGGTACTTGATGTATTCTGCCATTCCTTCCTTCGCAATAGCTTTCCAGCATTCTTCAATCAGAATCATCTTTCTGATTCCTTTCAGCTTACGCATTTTGGAAATAAAGACTTCCATAATGATGAGCGTTACAGCAGGAAATAAAATCGGATGGTCTTTTATGGAATCAATTTCGAATACTACCAGCCTTTCATTAAGCAAATCGAGGTTCTCTGTCGCGTTAAGCAAATAGTCAAATTCCCCTCCTTTGTAATAAGGGTTGAGCACATATAGAAAATTGCCAATGTCAAAATCCTTTTCTTTTACCTTTCCATCTTCCAGCACCTGCAAGTATTCTTTCATCAGGTAATCATAAAAGGTATTGAAGCAAGGAAAGATATTCAGGTGTTTATCCAAATGCTCAAAGTAACCCGTCAAAGCGTTAGATAAGGCCACATATTCTGAGCGGCGGAACGTTTCGTCCTCTTTTTTCCAAAGAGCAAGAAGGAGGGTTTTTATACTTTCTTTTTTCTCTGTATCTAATACGTCTCCATCGGTCAGGTAAAAGGGGTTGAACTTAATGGGATTTTTTTCAGAATACGTAAAGTAATACCCTCCAACCAAATCGCATAAGCCTTTATAGCTATGTCCTACATCCACCAAAACAATATGAGTGCCCTGCTCATAATATGAACGCACCAGATGGTTAGTAAAGAAAGATTTGCCTGATCCGCTTGGACCTAAAATGAACTTATTGCGATTGGTGGTATAGCCCTGCTTGATGGGTTCGTCTGATATATCAACATGCACCGGTTTTCCGGAAAGGCGATCACCCAAACGCAAACCAAACGGACTGATGCTATCCTGATAATTGGTTTCCAGGTTAAAAAAGCAAGCGGCCTGTTCCACAAAAGTGTCGAAAGTATCATTCATCGGAAAATCGGCTTCATTGCCCGGTAAACCAGCCCACCAAACTTGCGGTGCACCATCCGTTTCTTGTTTGGCTGTGGCATCCATTTGGGCCATTGCAGAACCCACTAAATTTTTAAGGTCTTTTATTTTGGTTTCATTATTCGACCATGCCAGTACATTAAAATGGGCTTTAACCGGAAGGCGTTGCTGACCAATGGCTTCATTGAGAAAATCATTACAAGCATCCCTGCCAATGGCATTTTCTCTGCTATAACTGGAAAGAGATTGCAGTCTTAACTTTTTTGCCTCTAGTCGCTTAATGATCTTTTGTGCATCCTCAATAAACAGGTATTGATTATAGATATGATTACAGTTGAGCAATTGTCCCAGAGGCGAAGCAAAACCAATACTAAACTTTGTACGGTCAGTACTGTACTTATCATAATTGATCCGGCTGCCACATAAAGTTGGCAGATCTTGTGCATCGGATAAGGTGTATAACTCGCATTGCCGGTCGCCAATACTGATTTTATCTTTTAGGTGAATATCCCGGATAATAGAATGCTGATTGGGTTTAAGCAAAAAGCAATATCGTTCAATAATACCCGGCTTGTTTGCCGTTCCTGCGAGCTCTTCATCATTCAGTCTCCGCAATTTCACAAACCCGCTATCCGTTAAGATGCGTTCAAATTGACCAGCACAATCCAGAAAATCATTGAATAATATTGGATTGACTGTTTGTTGGGGAACGATTGATTTCCTTAGAATATTAGAATATATGGAGCTGGACAACCTCCTGCCATCAGGTTTTTTTGTTAAAAAAATGTAACATCGGTGCGCAAGGTAAGGCCGCTCATTGAAAAATTTTTCACTGCTACTGGATAAGAAGCTATTGCCACTCTTGTCAAAATCTGCACGATATGAAGCTTCGGTAAACCAATCCTGTTTATGGAATATACTGAATTTCGGTAAAACCTTAATCGCTTTCACAAAAGCCTGATGGTAAGCTTCATAATCCCGGTCTGATTGAGTAAATATATCCGGCAGCGTTGCTTCAAAAGCAATGGTAATGTCGCCATGAGTAGATAATATAGCATGGTGATGTACTTTATACAATGGCATTATTTTTTCAATAGGTAGCATAAGCCTCCTTTCTAAGCTGAATAAAGACTCTTCTTGAATTTACCTTTAGGTATTTTGGATGGTTGCGCCTAGAAAAATACTTCATCAGTCCATGCTCGCCAAATTTGTGACTCAGGTGAAAAACGGTAAAAAACAAAAGCGTTCCCAAGCCAATGATGACCGGAAGAATAACGAAAAGGCTTAATCCGGAAATGTATAATACAGCAAAACTGATAAGCAGGAAAACAAGACCTAATGCTAAGTAAGCGATGTATTGCGCTTTCAAACCTTTAAATTCTATTGGCTTATTGATGCCTTTATTGATATGATATACTGAGCTCATAATGCCTCCTAAAATCCTCCCGATGAAGGGAGGATTAATTTTATGATTAATTAAATACCGAAGAATGATTTTAGAACTGTGGCAACTACTACTAAGAAAACACAAGAGCCAAACCAAGCCGCCGCAACTTTATTGGTATCTGGTTCCCCTGCATTCCATTTATTGAAGACTTTGATAGCACCGATAATTCCTACTACCGCACCAATGGCATACATCAAATCGGTTCCGGAATCAAAATATCCTTTCACTTTATCCGTGGCTTCCTGTATCCCGGCATTACCATCCTGTGCAAATAGTGAAATACTGCAAAGCATATTGTAAACACAGAGTGTAAAAGCGAGTAAAAGTGATTTTGCTAATGCTTGTTTTTTAGGACTTATATGTTGATTTTTCATGGGTTTTAGTTGAAATATTTGTGATTCATGGTATAGTGAGACTATGACCAAAGCTTTTTTAACTCTTCCTCTGTAAGCTCAAAAGGCAGATTTTCCCGTATAAAATTGTTTAAGTTCTCCAGGTTGGACGTATTGCTAAGATTGGGGTACTTTGAACTTACCAGAGCGAACAGCGATATAAAATCCTCCTTTGTGCCGTTTTCTTTTTCCAGAATATGGAAGATGCTTTTTAATTCTTCCATCACATCAGGAATTACACCTAATTGAGCAAGCTTTTCATCTGGGTTTACCTTTGGAACAAAGCCCAGCATGTGCATACTTACCTCGCTTTCTCCATCGGGAAAAACTTTCCTTCCCATCAGGTCGTCATCATTTTCCGGTTCATCATATTCAAAGTCTTCCTCCCATTCCCGCCTAAGTTTTTCGGGTTGTTGAGATTTTGATTTTCCAGAAAAAAGTTCTGCTATCTTATCTCTGTAAAACAAAAGAATAATAGCCAGATACCAAATCAGTACGAAAATGAGGGCGGCAATTAGAAACTGTAGCCATGTGAATTGATGTAACATAATACGTTGCTTTTCCCGGCACTACATTGTGCCGGATTTACAAAAGCAAAGGTTGCCCGTCTGCAAATTTTTGACTCGCAAGAACATCGCACCTTGCGAACGATTTATTTTAAATCAGCATTTATACTTGTTCTTCTAGGTCGTTTTAACGCTAAATCCTCATCCACTTTCTTGCTAATAGATTCCCGCATTTCATCTATATACCGGGTTGGGCTTGATCGTTTACGATTTCGGATGTCTATAAAATCACGGTAGGATCGTGACAAATCAATTTGCAATGACCTTTCCATGAATCGGATAATTACAGAAAGGTCTGCATTGCCATGATTTAACTGGCCCGTAAAGTAAATCCCATAAATAACTTCCACCAGGTTAACTTTATCACCTGTCCACTTTAGTTCAGGAAGTTCTTTCTTGTTTTCAGGGATATAAATGCTGGTCGAATTAAGTTTGCCCAACTCTGTTAAAATGTAAATTTGCAATAATTCATAAGCGATGAATTTGGAGAATAAATAATCGCAACTGGTCGAGAAATCTGATTGCAGATCTGGGATGTCCGGTAAAATTCCTGTCTGAACTCCTGCTCCACGAACGAAATACATTGAATCAAGCTCTACCATTCCTTGACGGTAATACTCGTATAGAAATTGATTTTGACGGAAAAACCGTTCAATAAAAATCAATTCCTTTTCAAAATATGCCTTAAGCGTTTCTAATGTCCCGCAAGGTCTGGCACAATTAATTTTGTAGCTTTCGATTTGATAGATGAGTTTTGAAGAAAATTTGGGTTTGATGTGCTTGAAAAAATGAATTTCTTCGGTAATCTCTGAAAATGGGTTGTTAACTATCAGTAATTTTAGGTTGTCTAATGAATCACGGATTTTACTTACCGCACTCACCATTCGTTTTAGTGGGTCACTTTCATTTTTCTCAATCGCTTCCAGGTCTTCATTAAGCTGGAGGTACAGCTTATCCATTGATAGATGTAACATAAATAACACAGGTTAAATGAATCCTGCTTTTGCCCGTTAACTGGCTTATCTCTATTCACTAAAGCAAGAAAATAGTAGAAATTTATCCATAATGCTTCCTTTCATTTTGCTTGTTAAAATTCCATAAACTATATCGTTATGCCAATACGCTAATTGGAGTATTCTACTACTTCTAAAGGAGTATTTTAGGCAAAAATCAGCTAACTAACTTTGTAAGACAATAAAATCTATCGATTTTCCAATTTATGAATGAGTTCTGTTCTGTTCTTGGCACCCGCTTTTTCAAAGAGGTTTTGAACATGAGTTTTAACCGTCAATTCAGAAATGTGAAGCTGGTTTGCTATAATCTGATATTTAAGGCCTTGCCTTAGCAGTTGTACAATTTCAATTTCCCTTTTAGTAAATTGAAATTGACAGCAATTTTCTTGAAAGGAAGTTGGCCGCACTCCATTAATTGTCAAATCTATCAACTGCTGATATTCAAGTTTAGCCTGCGTGATGGATTTAGATATAAAAATGATGGTGATTACCACAAAACCGCCATTAGTGAAAATAACTTCAATTAATTGGCTGGCGTGCAGGTATGCAAGTACAGTCATCGAAACCCAGGGAACTACCGCAAGGCAAACAGCAATAACTTCCCAATTATTCCTATTTTGTCTATATTTTAAATAAACAGCCCTGATTATAGCCCACAGCAATACCAAAGAATAAAAAAATGGAACTACTATGCCATATTTTATTGCATAGTCTAAATTCTGATGGATAGAATATTCAATTACAAAGAATACCAGGTAAGGGAGAAGCAGGAATAATAAAACACCATAAATGGCATGAAACCTTAATCTGTTTAACTCAAATCCCTTGTAAAAATAAAAAGGAAAATATGAGGCCATAATAAAGCCACTCCCATAAGCAATAATATTTTGAACGACTATTGGAATGCCAATACCGGGGTCGGGAAATAATCCTCCGGTTATATTATATACTATAAGAAGGAACAGAAGTATTAAATACCAATACCTGCCCTTGTCTTGCGGTCTTGATAAATAATATATTAGCTGATAGGAAAACAGAATAATTTCCAAAATTGCGAAGATGAACGTAACCACGTGCATCTCTGTACCAAATACCAACATATTATTATTTATCAGTAACCCTTTTCAGAAAAAACAATTTATAGCCTAGATCGAGTTCGTTATATATTTCAAAGCCAAATCGTTGATACCAGGGTATATTTTTCAAGGTAGATGTTTCAAGAAAAACAGGTCTGTTCACTTTCTGACTGTGTGCTATTACCTCTTTTAGAAGATTGCTTCCTATGCTAGAGCCTTGAAATTCTGGCTCGACACCAATAAACCATAGATAGTATAAAGCCATTTTTGGTTGTATGCTTTTTATTTTTGATTCGCGAGACATAGCTTTTTTAATATTAGCAATGCCTATGCAATTGAAAATCAGCTTTACATCAAGCATAACCGATTTTAAAGATGTTCGCTTTTGGTCAGGATATAGAATTAAGGCACAAGCTTTCTCATCATCCGAAATAAACACTTCTCCATAATTGAAACACGTCTCAAAAGAATAATCCATTAAATATCTGATACGATCTGTTTTCTTTTTGTCTTGGTGAATCAGATAGTTTACACTTTGGTTGGTTTGAAATGAATCAGTAAGGATGTTGATGATAAATTGTTTATCACGGTATGCTGCTTTCTTCATAGGTCGGCACGTTATTAATTTTGCGGTTAAATGTTTTTCCAAGAAGGTGTAAACAGAATCTTTACGTTACCTTAATGTTATTGCAACAAAGTTGTGTTATGACAGTATTTTTATTTGTGTCAGTACTGACACGAGTTTAATTTAGCGCAAGCACGCACTTTGACTTTTCCAATCCATGAAGGAAAAGCACAAAGATTTTTACACGGCTATAGGTAATAACTTAAGGAAAATCAGACTTGAAAAAGGTTTTTCACAGCAAGACCTCGCAAATAGGTGCGATGTGGAACGGGCTAAAATAAGCCGGATTGAAAACGCTACAGAAGATTTTATGCTATCTACTCTTCTGGAAATATCAATTGCTCTGGAAGTCAACCTTAGTATTCTAATCGAGCAAGAAAAGTAATCAACTCATAGATTGAAACTTATCTTTCAACCATAATCTATCAAACACAACTGGAATTATTCCAAGAAATAATCAAATAATTTTTTTTAATCGCATTTTTAAATGCAACTTTGTTGAATTAATGAGAAGAATTAGTTTTTCAAAGCAACTGAATAAAGTATTGCAACGTGGGGTAGCCCTTGCTTTGCTTTCACTATTTATTTCCATTCCCATTATAGAGGCTTTGCACCATCATTCCTCATCAGGTGATATCCAGATATCCACCAACAAGAACCAAAACAGCGTTGAAAAAGTAATACATACACCGAGTCCAATCTGCGATATATGTAAATTCTTATCCACCCAACAAACGGGTAATTCTATCGGTTTTGATTCCATTGAGCTTTTAACATTCTTTAAATCAACAATAACAGTTAATACTCTTTATCTATTAAGTGTCTTTAAATCCCTTGTCCATTGCTGGACCAATAAAGGCCCTCCTTCTTTAGTTTAACCCCTTAATTAATAGAAAACAAGATTGCTTTTGTGGCGGCTTGCCTTTCTGTTTTGCAATTTTCAAGGATAGTTCTCCTTTAAATTTTCACGGTTATATTTTTAAATTTTTCTTTCATGACAAGAACAATTGCCTTGTATATGTGGCTTGTGCCATGTATATGCTACTCGCAAATTGTAACAAAGCCGGTTAAGCATACGCTTGATTCATTGCACAACTTACAAGAGGTTGTAGTAAAAAGCAACATTCTAAAAATAATAAAGGAAAGCCCCGGCAACGTTACTGTAGTTGATGTTAAGCCGTATTATAATTCTAATATAACGCCGGTACAAATATTAAGGCAAACTTCTGGAATAAAAGTAAAACAGGATGGTGGGTATGGATCACGGGTTGATTTCTTTGTTAACGGCAGCACAGGAAAGCAAATTAAATTTTTTCTGGACGGCCTGCCCTTAGATAATCTAGGCGAAACACAGGGAGTAAATAATTTGCCGCTTGAGCAGATAGAGCGAATTGAGGTTTACAAAAGTGTGCTACCAATAGAATTAGGAGTTGATGCTTTAGGCGGGGCTATCAATATCATTACCCGAAAGGAAAGAATCAATTATATAGATGCTTCATATGCACTAAGTTCCTTTAATACACACAGGTTAAACTTTGCAGGCAAAAAATTCTGGTCTGAAAAATTTTATACCAGTTTAATTGCCTCTGGTGGTTATTCAGATAATAACTATAAAATAACGGTTGGCATTCCTAATCAAAATTATAATCTGGAAACCCGTGAAGTCGAGCGTTTTCACGACAGGTATAAAAATCAGCTAGTTAAGGCGGAAGCTGGAATTGTAAATATCTCATGGGCAGATCAGCTTGCACTTACTCTCAGCAGAAGTGAGCTGGATAAACAATTGCAGCATAATCTGATAATGACTCAGCCATACGGTAAAGCAACTTATCATGAAACGCTATACAATGCCTTACTGAAATATCAAAAAAACAATCTTTTTAAGGGGATCAGTCTGATAAGTCAATCATCTTTCAATAGGGTTAATGGTGTAAATGTTGATACCTCTCAAAATATATACATCTGGAACGGGAATGTTTTTGATCGCAGATTAAAACCGGATGAAGGAGAACTTGAAAAAGCTAAATATTTAAATATTTACACTAATATCATCAATCAACGCACCATGCTGTCATGGCGGCTTAGTGATCAATATAAAATCTCCTTCATAAACACTTTCCAGCATTATCGCAGAACAGGCAAAGATACATTATCGCAATCCGCTAATTACGGAATTGATTTTTTCGGAAAACCTTCTGTTCTGCTAAAAAACATTGGCGGTATTGGCTTTGATGGAACTTTATTTAATAACAAACTAAGGTTAAGTACTTCGGTAAAGCATTTTTATGCCGAGATGAGCAGTTATGAACTTGTCAATAACCAGCATATTCAATCTTTGCAAAATATTAAAAATATCACCTATAATGCAGCACTCACTTATCCGCTAAACAATAATATTCTTCTTAAAACTTCTTTTGAACATGCTCTTCGTTTGCCTGATGTAGAAGAAGCGTTCGGAAACCTGATGTTGATAAAGCCCAATCCGAATCTGAAACCAGAGTCAAGTGACAATTTAAACCTTAACGTCCTAATTAATGAAGACAAAATTGATGCGGAGATAACCGGATTTTACAGAAACGTTCAGGATCTGATATTCCTTGAAACCAACACCAGGGGAAACGGCATGAGTAAAAACCTTAATTCCGCAAGAATAAAAGGAATAGAAGCAGCGGCAAACTACCACTTAAATAAGGCTTTAGACTTTAATTGCAATGCTACTTATCAGGATTTAAGAAACAGAGGAACCATTACAGGTGATGCCAGCTCAGGCCGGTATGTTAACTCGCGTATACCTAATATCCCTTATTTTATTGCTAATAGTGGCATTAATTATAATAGAAACAGGCTTTTTAACAGAGATGTTATAACTAAGCTATGGTTAAACCTCAATTATACTCATGAATATTTTCTGTATTGGGAGGTTGATGGAGATAAAAATCGAAAGAATCTTATTCCTTCTCAGTTTCTTCAAAACGCAGGAATATCCTGCTCCTTTAAAAATAACCTTACGTTCACTTTCGAAAGCTACAATTTAAGCAATCAGAAAACCTACGACAATTTTAACGTCCAGCTTCCCGGACGCTCGTTCAGTCTTAAAACAAGATTTTATATATCAAAAACCCAACGTAATTAACAAAAAATGAAAAAATCAAACTATTTTCTGGCCTTATCGGCATTCCTAGTCATCAGCACTCAAGCTTGTAAAAAAGACGATAATGAAGTAAAAGAAGAAACAGGTGAAGCCAAGTATGCTATCAGTATAACTGGAACAACGGCACCTACTACCTCTTATTTGTTCAGTACACCTACATTTCCGAGTGGAACATTAGGCACTAGCACAGCTTTAGAATCACCAAGTTCGGCGACAATTTACAAGTATGGAAAATACGTTTACCAAAATAACTTTGGTGCGCCCGCAACACTTAGAAAATACTTTTTCGATGCTGAAGGGAAACCGCAAGAAGTGGGTTCGTTTGTAATACCTGGTTTAAAAACTATGGGGGCGGTTTCTTTTACTAGTGAAACTGAAGCTTATGCAACCGTTGCAGGCTTCGGCAGTCTGCCAAAATTGGTGAAGTTCAATCCGTCAACAATGCAAGTTTCTAGCACTATAGACCTAAGCGGACTATTAAAAACTGGTGCAACCGAAATGTATTACATCGGCCTGGTGCAAAGAGATAATCACATTTATATGGGAGTAAACTATCAAGATGCCACTTTCAATAATTTGGAAGATAAAGTTTTTATAGCCGTAATTGATAAAACTACCGGCACTCTTGTGAAACTAATATCTGATGACAGAAGCAGTCAAATGTGGAACGGTGGTTCAGAATCATCATTCGCAGCTAACGGTTTAGTTAAAGATTCTAACGGTGATATTTATGTAATGGGCTATGCCAATAAAGGCAAGCCAAGCGGTATACTAAAAATAAAAAACGGGGAAACTACTTTTGACCCTGCTTACTTTTTCGACCTGAATGCTGCAACTGGAAAGCCATGTTTAGGAATTCTACACTTCGGAAACGGTCAGACGTTTACGGTACGATTTGATGATGCTACAGCGTATCCCTTTGATAAATCTACTGTTTTCAGTTGTCAGTACTACAAAATTGATCTGGCTAATAAAACTACCTCCGGCAATATATCAAGCACAATTCCAGGCTTTAAAGGAAGGTATGCATTTGCTACTAAATTTGATAATAGCAAGATTTACTTTAATGTAAATGCAGCCACAAGCAACTCAATTTACTCTTACAAAATTAGCGATGGAGCGGTAGCTAAAGAGTTCGATTTCAGCTCCGGCCCATGTAACGGATTCGCAAAAATAGATCAATAAGTCATCAATAGTTTCAGACACCTCAAAAGGTGTCTGAAACTTAATTCAAATCAATCTCATGTTACAAGCTATTGAACTAAGCAAGAAGTACCAAAATCATATCGCCTTAAACAATCTTAACCTTACCGTTCGTCCGGGTGAGATTTTCTGTTTACTGGGAGCGAATGGAGCGGGGAAATCAACAACTATCAATTTGTTTCTCAATTTTATTCAGCCTACATCAGGGCAAGTACTGATTAATGAACTAGATGTAGTAACCGAACCTGTAAATACTAAAAAGTTTTTGACCTATATCCCCGAGAATTTGATGTTGTATCCCATGCTTACGGGATTGGAAAATCTTGACTTTTTCTGCGGCTTGTCTGATAAGAAATTCAAACATGCGGAACTGGAAGATTTTTTAAGTCAGGCAGGTTTACAGGCAGATTTCTTTAATAAAAGAGTTTCCACTTACTCTAAAGGGATGAGGCAAAAGGTGGGTATTGCCCTGGCTATTGCTAAGAATGCAAAAGTGCTGTTACTGGATGAACCCACATCCGGGCTTGACCCTAAAGCTAGCAACGAATTTTCTGAACTGCTTTTGAAAATGAGAACCTTGGGCGTAGCTACGCTAATGGCAACGCATGATTTATTTCGCTCAAAAGATACGGGTACACATATCGGCATCATGAAGCAAGGTAATTTATTAGAGTCTTTCCGTTCGGACGATATAAGCTTTGAAGAATTGGAGAAACTTTATTTGCAGCACATGCACAGGTAGGTGAAAAGTTGAAAGTTTTAAGTTAAAAGTAGTAATATAAAAGTTTGGGCGTTTTAACACGCTGTCCGCTGTATCTTTTTGGCTGGAGAAGCCAAAAAGGATGCCGCTTCCATCGTTAACGCACTAGCGCATAAAAAACCGACATGAAATACATCCATTTCTATTTATTGCTACTGTTATTCGTGTTCCATTCGCAAGTGTTTTCTCAATCGTTAGAAAGCATCACCATAACAGGAAAAATAACAGATTTAAAATCAAATCATTTAAGTGGCTTAACCGTATCGCTTTATGCAGAGAAAGACAGTTTGCTTGTGAGTAACACGCAAAGCAATGAAAAAGGTGTGTTTCAGTTTAAGATTTCTTCCGGAAGGTATTTCATCAAAATTACAGGCTTAGCGTACGCTTCTTTCAAATCTTCAATTATTGAGGCAACTGCTAATAAACCAGAAATAGTACTGACTGCAATTGTTCTTCAGCCGAAGATGAACTCATTAAAAGAGGTTGTAATTACCAGCAAGACAGATGCTTTAAAACTAAAGGACGCTAAGCTGATCTACGACATTGAACAAAGTCCGGCAGCAACCGGAAGTTCAGCCTTGGAACTTCTTCAACGAACGCCCGGAGTTACAGTCGACCAAAACGAAAACCTCCTGCTCAAAGGTTCGTCTGCAGTGAATGTATTGATTGATGGGAAAGCAAATTACCTATCGGCCCAGCAACTAAGTAATATGTTAAAAGGCATGAATTCATCCAATATCAGCAGGATAGAAATCAGCAATACGCCAACAGCAGAATTCGATGCTTCCGGTAACGCAGGGGTTATCAATATCATTACAAAGAAGAGCAACAAGCCAGGCTATGCTACCGATATAAGTGCCGGCATTGGGGCAGGTCATTATCTTTTAAACCGTGAAAGTATTACGGGAAATATAAAGACCAAAAAATTTAATTTTTATGGTAATCTGGGGTATGACCATCGCCATTCTTTAGCCCGGCGAAACGGTGAGCAAATCAGGCAAAAAAATAATGAAACCTTAGTTTATAATCGTGAAATAGCCGATGAAATGCAGACATATTATTACAGCTATCGGGCCGGTCTGGATATTTACCTGAAGAAAAATATGGAACTGGGCTTTTCATACAATGGCTACACGGATGATTGGAGCCGAAACTCAGGCGGCCCTACGCTTGTCTCATCCGCAGTTTCTGGTTCTCAATCCATTATTCAAAACCAAAATATATTGAAGGAACCCTATTACAATAACGGGTACAACCTAAGTTATAAAACCAGTTTGGATACTAATGGAACTGTGCTTACCGCAAATGGCGATTATATAGCTTATCGTAACAATTCCGACGGCTCCATCAGCAACAGCTGGAAGGATATCAGCGGTAATATGTTACAGCCTTACCAGCAATTAAATTTTCACCAGCCAAGCACTATCACCATACGTTCTATAAAAACCGACTTGGAATTGCCTTTTGAAGGAATCCGCTTTAAAATTGGCTTAAAGTACTCTTCCGTAACGATAAACAATGATTTCAAATATGACTCATTAATCAACAACACTTACATATTTGCTCGCTCGCTTAGCGACAACTTTATTTATGACGAGCAAATTTCTGCGGCCTATTTTTCGGCGGAACAAAAATGGAAAAACACCAGCATTAATGCCGGGCTTCGTTTAGAACACACCCGTTCAAATGGAAATTCTATCAGCACTAACACTCAAAACTCAAGAGAATATACCAACCTGTTTCCTTCATTCTCCGTAAGTCGAGATATAAATACAAACCATAAAATCACCTTTTCTATAAGCAGCCGAATTAACCGGCCAGCTTACAGTAATTTAAATCCGGTAAGGTACTTTTCTGATAAGTATGCTTATTTCCAAGGAAACCCAAGCTTAAAACCAGAGATAGCCTGGTTATCATCTATCACCTATTCAATCTATGATAAATATATAGCCACACTTAGCTATAATCGCTCTAATAACTTCATCTCTCAAAGTGCAGTTTTAGACAATAGTTCGGGGGTACTGATAACGAGTAATGCAAATTTCAAAAACAGAAGCAGGTACGATCTTTTATTGGTAAGTCCGAACAAGGTGACTTCGTTCTGGAATACTACCAATACCATCAATTTAAGTTATACCGAATATCCATTACAAGAAATGAACGGAATACGAAACGTCAGCAAAACGGCGGTAGATGTTATCAGTAGCCATATTTTTGACTTACCAAAAAAAATAAAATCAGAGCTAACAGCACACTATACCTCGCCCACGTTAAACGGAGTTTATGTTTATAAATCCTTTTTTTCAATAGATGGTGGCTTTAAAAAATCCTTTTTCAATAAAAAGCTTGATGCCCGTTTTTCTTTTTCTGATTTGTTCAGAACCATTCGATATCAGGGTTATACCATTACCAATACAGCTACTACCAGTTATAGTACAAAACCGGATAGCAGACGATTTAATTTTACGCTCATTTATCATTTAGGAGGGCATTTATCGGGTAACAAGACTCAGCGAATTGAAGAATCCGACCGGCTTTAAACTCTCATCCTTGTCCCCTAAAACATAAAAAACATTTTATTATTTAAATGCAACATAGTTGCATTTAAATAATATTTCATTATACTTGTATTGTTATTGCAATAACGAGGGGAAGCTGAAAACCTCAACCAGAGTAGGCGAAAAATTTAATCTTATATAACATGAAAAACTTAAGTAAAGAAGAGCTAATCGCTTTAATTCTATCAAACAGAGTTAATGGTTCTAGTACTCATTGTGCTGGTCACTGTACTGGAACGTTATAACAATTTAAACAGCGGGCCTAAGGGTCCGCTGTTTACAACACTATCAAAATGGATTCACAACAACTCACAGCTATTTTGGCGTATCAAAACGAGGATATTATTTATCGTTTCACCAATATGATGAACGTTACGGAAGATGAAGCCCAGGATATTTTTACTGAAACCAAAAAGTTTTTATACCTAAGTCTGTTACCCGGGATTTTTATACCCGACGAGCTTTTGATTTTAGATGAAATGTGGCATAATTTTATCCTCTTTACACGAGAATACCATGCTTTTTGCGAAACAAATTTCGCACGTTTTTTACATCACCAACCGGCAACAAAAGCTGAAAAATTACAACACAAAGAACTTTTAGTAACTGATAAGGATGCTGCGCAATCTGCCTTTACCGCTAAGCTAGAAAGAGTCATTTCTACTACCTATGACCATTTTGGCGATGATACAGTAATTAAGTGGTTTCACACCTATCCGGCTATTTATAGTCCGGAAAACATAAAAAATTTAAGAAAAATTTAAATGAGCATCTTTCCTAAACGAACACTGCAAGGCACATCAGTTACTATCCACTGGAATATTAACACCGCTGCTTTAAAGGGCACATATTGGTTTCCTTTGGTTAGGATAGGTGTTAAAGACCCCGAAGGAAATATTACCATGTTGTTTGAAAAACATGTGCTGGCTTTGCCATCTGTAGCTGATGAGACAAAGGCGGTACAAGAAAACAAACTTCTATACCTGAATAAAAACTTCCCCCTACTTTTTGTGGCGAGTTATTTAAGCGGGAAAAACAGTCGGGAAAAACTGGTTGATATATTAGAAAATATTCAAGGCGGGCGGCATTTTTATTTTACATACGCAGTACCTGATAATGCTGTTTTAGGAAAATATACGCTGATTTCTGAAGTAATAAGCGATGGAGAAATACGCCATTCTAGAACAGCAGCCGACGATTTCTTTTTTGTAGAGAAAGTGGGGATTGATGATTCTAGATATCTGGAGGGCAATGGTAAAGCTGTTTTGGTGAATTACTCTCCTGAACCTGTGCCGATAAAACTGATAGAGTATTATCCCGAAAATGATTTATTAGCTGAAAATATAGTGGCGTTTGAGCTGCGTGGCGATGAAAAAAAGGAGATTACTTTTAAGTCTGAACATACCTTTTTAAGCTATAACGAAGAACGGGAAATCATTTCGGTTTTGCCGCAAGAACACTTACCTGTTCGCAATCCGTATTTTCTGATTTTAGAAAAAGAAGCGGAGGCCAGCACCTACATTTTGAACCGGGAAACAGACGAGGCGTATATTTTGGAAGGTAAAACAAGAGCGATCTGGAATAATGCGGATGGGATGAATTCAAAAGCAAGTGTTCTGTTTAACCATTGTGAGACGGAATATGAGGAAATGATAGCTAATGGGCTGATTAAGGAAGTGGAGATTTAGATAACAAATCAAGCGTTTTGCAGGCTGCGTGAGGGATTGTAGTGGAAAGCCCACAGCCCCAATTTTTCTTTGGGGCGAGGACTTGCAACGTAAAGCCCGACCCCAATTCTTCATTGGGGGCTCGCCCCAATAATTCCCGGTAAGGCTGGGACCACACGACAATCTTTGTATAAACAAACGCAGACAGCGTTCAGAACGCTGTCTGCGTTAAAATGTAAAAGCGTGAGCAAACTGAAAATTATTATAAAGAAAGAAATTTTTACAGCTACAAGAAATCTGCAGGTTCAGCTTACGGCGGGTATTATTTGTATTTTATTGTTAGTAGCCGGAGCGGGCGGCTACCTGAATTACAAAACCCAAAAAGAACAACTTGCTTATGCAAAAGAGCAGAAAAGACAACAATGGCTTAACCAGGGCGATAAGCACCCGCATATTGCTGCGCACTACGGAACGTTTGTATTTAAGCCCAAAACGGGTTTGAGTTTTTTTGACTTCGGCTTGGATGCTTACACGGGTTCGTCTATTTATTTAGAAGCTCATTACCAGCACGAGTTTATGTTTAGGCCGGCGCAGGATTATGGAGCTATGATTCGGTTTGGTGAATTATCTATTGCCCTGGTATTGCAGATTTTAATTCCGCTACTGATTATATTTTTATGCTTTTCGTCGTTTACTCAAGAGCGGGAAAATGGCACATTAAAAATCATACTGAGTCAGGGTATTTCGTTTAAAACACTGGCCTGGGGCAAAATTACGGCTTATAGTATGTTGATATTTGCGATTTTGATACCGGCTATCCTCATGCTGATGGTGGGAATATTTACACGCCCGGAGATGATGTTTACGGAAGATATTTTTTGGCGAATCTCATTTCTATTGATAAGCTACTCCCTCTACTTTTTCATATTCATTGGATTGTCGGTATGGGTTTCATCGTATTCGAATGTATCGGGAAATGCGTTGCTTACCCTGCTTGCAGTTTGGATTCTGTTTACCATTATTATACCAAAAACCACCGCAAATACTGCCGGAAACTTGTTTCCGCTACCCTCTATAAACAGTTATCACCAGAAAATTAAACAAGATATTGATAGTAGAATTGAACGCAACACGCTTAAGGATACGCTTATTGTAAATTTTACCAGCAGGCTTTTAAAGCAATACCGGGTGGACTCGGTTGCGCAATTGCCTATAAATTACGAAGCTGCCTGTGCACAGGTTTATGAAGATTTTTCGAATTCTATACACGATAAGCATTCTAAAAGCTTATTTAATCAATTCGTGAAGCAGAATGAAGTGAGTACGTACGCTAGTAGTTTTAACCCGTATTTATCCATCCGCAATTTATCTATGTCACTTTCGGCTACCGACTTTTATACGTATGCTGATTTTCAAAATGCAGCTGAACAATACCGCAGGGATTTGGTGCGAAAAATGAATTTCGATTACCGAGACCATTCTAAAACCGGAGAGTTTTACGAGTATAAGGCAGATGGAAAGCTATGGCAGTCTGTTAAAGATTTTAGTTATGAAATACCGGGAGTGAAAAACGCTATAGCAAATTACAGATTTGAGTTTTTGACATTGGTGTTTTGGGCTATAATGATTTCGGTACTTGTTACTTTTTGGGTGAATAAATCGGCGATATAAGGTGAAGGCTCAAAGCTGAAGGCTGAATTAAAATACCACAACAAACACTATGATTAAGTTTTTATTTAAGTATGAATGGCTGCATTTTACACGAAACAGATTTCAATTATTTATTCTGTTTTTAACCGCTCTGCTAGGTTTTTACGCTATTTATTACGGCTGTACAGAAATACAAAAACAGCGGCAGGTTATAGAGCAGGTAAAGCAACTACAAGCAAAACAGTTAGTAAAAATTGAAGAAGGCTTTAACGCTGATACTACTACAAAAGAAGGTAAAAAAGCATGGCAGTTAGCTGCGGTTCCTGGTTTTGCCTGGCACAAGCATCAATACGCTGCAATATTTACACCGTCAGCGCTTGCGCCACTTTCTATCGGTCAGCGTGATTTACAGCCCTACTATTATAAGCTCTCGGCAATGAGTTTATACTACCAGATTTTTCAAAACGAGATAGCCAATCCTCAGAAACTGCTGGCCGGAAATTTCGACTTATCGTTTGTTTTGATCTACCTCTTCCCATTGGTTATCATTGCTTTTTGTTATAGTATCCTCTCGTCCGACAAGGACAAGGGTGTGCTCCCTTTATTAAAATCTCAAGCGGTGCCTGTTCATAAAATCATGTTAATTAAGCTGCTATTTTACTTTGTGCTCTTGTTTAGTACCGCAATTATCCTCTGCATTGTGGGGTTCATTTTTTCGGAAATCAGTTTTTCAGTAGAATATGATAAGGTATTCGCCTGGGTAGGAACTGTTTTAGTCTACTTTCTTTTTTGGTTTACGCTGCTTTTCCTTATCATTTCATTTAACAGAAATTCTGCCTTTAACGCTATTTCTGGAATCGGTTTATGGTTGTTGTTTCTGATTATTATTCCGGCTTTAATAAATATTATGATCACGGTGGCAATGCCCTTAAACACCACAATATTATCTGGAATAAGCCGAAGGATGGGTGTTGCTAATGAAGAAGATGATGCCAATCAGAAAGCGGTTATTCGTGAATTTCTGCATCACCATCCTGATTTTAAGAAGGTAGATACCACTAAAAACCTGTATGGTAAGGGCCATGCTGCTTTCACCGTTTTAAGGGACCAAGAGTCGAAAAATCTTGTTGAAAATTACCAGAACCAGGTAAAAGAACGGGACCAAATTGCGGGTCATTTTAATGTGATAAACCCAGCTGTACGGGCCCAAAACCTTTTTGATGCCATTAGTGAATCGAATTTATATGCTTTTCAACGCTTTAACCATTCGGTCACAGCCTATCATCAAACTTTGGTTAAGTTTTACTATTCCAAACTGTTTAGTGA
Organism: Pedobacter sp.; assembly: GCF_037719805.1. Lineage (GTDB taxonomy): Bacteria > Bacteroidota > Bacteroidia > Sphingobacteriales > Sphingobacteriaceae > Pedobacter. The sequence continues at coordinate 577,762 of NZ_JBBJLZ010000002.1, forward strand.
TGAAAACTTTGTGAAAAGCGACTATCTTCAAGCACCCCAATTTACAGAGCAGAAGGCATCGGAGGCAACCGATTATCCCATTATCAGTGGAATGATGCAGCTTTTAATCATATCACTTATTCTTTTCGTGGCAGCTTATGTTGTTGCTCAAAAAAACACTTAATATTTTTATTCAGATGCGCTCAAAAGATGCGATTCTTAAAGATAAGCTAGGAAAGCTGATGTATCAAATGTCCCTTCCGGGGATTATGAGTATGCTGGTTATTTCTCTTAACTCTTTTGTAGATGCCGTGTTTGCAGGGCGGATTATGGGTGCCGATGCGCTGGCGGGGGTTTCGCTGTCTATGCCTTTATTGGTGGTTAACTCTGCGTTAACAGGCTTTATTTCCTCAGGAGCGTCGAACGTATTAAGTCGTGCCATTGGCAACGGAAACGAATACGTCACCAAAAATATTTTTACGTATGTATTGATCTATACTATCGGCGTATCCTTCATTCTAGGTGTTTTAGGATTTGCTTATGCCCGGCCGCTTATGATGTTGATGGGAGCAGAAACTGGTGTACTTGAAGAAGGAACTTTGTATTATAAATGGATGATGGCTGGCTGTGTTACCAGCATTTTCGGACTTGGGGTGTCGGCTCTTATCCGTGCAGAAGGGCTAATGAAATTTACAATGCGTGTCACTGCGGTTTCTGTGCTGATAAATATTATTCTTAATCCTATATTGATGGGTTATTTTGGTTTAGGTGTGATGGGATCTGCTTGGGCTACTATTATATCAATGGCCATTTATTCCGCTTCGATACTATATTACTTACTCTCTGGACGAAGTGCTGTAACCATAAATCTGAATAAGTTTAAGGCAGATTGGGTAATTATTTCAGCTATTTCCTCTGTCGGGATATCCGCCCTTGTTATGCAGTTAAATAATTTTTTAAGGCAGATATTCCTTTTTAAAACGGTCACTTTATACAACAACAGTTCAGAAGTGGCTTTTTTTTCTGCCGTTTTTCGCATTTTTTCTTTTTCGGTAATACCTATTTTTGGAATGCTGCAAGCCATGCAGCCAATTGTTGGAATAAACTATGGTGCAGGAAATTACGAACGCAGTATTTCGGCTTTAAAACTATTCCGAATTGCCTGTAGCAGTTTGATGTTGCTGATATTGATTCCGGTTTTTCTTTTTCCAGAGGTTCTGCTCTCACTCATATTACCGAAAATGGAATTTTCAGAACAAAATATTTTCCATTTCAGGCTTTTAATGTGCATTCTTCCCTTAGCACCCATATCTTCTACGAGTATGGTTTTTTTACAAGGTACAGGGAACGCAAAAATTGCTACCTATTTAGCTTTAGGTAGAGAGATGGTTCTATTCATCCCCTTACTGATTTTGTTGCCCACTTTCGCTGGGAAAAGCGGAGTGTATTATGGCCTTTTTATTGAAAATATTTTATACATGCTCATTGTATTTTTTGTGGTTAGAAGGCAAACGAAAAGGATGATATCGAATACAAATCTTACATATCCAATATTGAATGCTACCGTATGAGTTTTAAAGGATCAGAAGTAAAATACGATGTAATTATAATAGGCGGCAGTTACGCCGGTCTTTCTGCTGCTATGGCGTTAGGCCGTTCTTTAAGAAAAGTGCTTATCATTGATAGCGGTTTGCCTTGCAACAGGCAAACACCGCAATCGCACAACTTCATAACACACGATGGACAACATCCGGCTGTAATTTCAGCTACCGCAAAATCACAGGTGCTTGGCTACAAAACAATCAAATCAATCAATGATACGGCTGTTTCCATCTCGGGCAAAAACAATGAATTTGAGGCAGTCACTCTGGCCGGAAAAAAATACGATGCTAAGAAATTAATTTTCGCTACGGGAGTGAAAGATATAATGCCCAATATAAAGGGCTTCGCCGAATGCTGGGGAATTTCCGTTTTACATTGCCCTTATTGTCATGGATTTGAAGTTGCTGGACAAAACCTGGCTGTTCTGGCAAATGGTGAATTAGCTTTTGAGATGGGCAAAATGATACATCACTGGTCAAAAAATCTAACCATCTTAACTAACGGAAAATCAACCTTAACAACTGATCAAACCGATAAACTGCAAAGGAATAAGATTTCAATTATCGAAAACGAGATTACAAGTTTTGAGCATGAAAATGGCACAATAAAGCATGTGGTTTTTAAGGATAAACCCGCAGTAGATTTTAAGGCAATATTTGCGAAAATAGCATTTGAGCAGCATACTAATATACCTGAAACTTTAAGCTGTGAGTTAACTGATACCGGATATACCAAAGTAGATGATATGCAACGAACTTCGGTTACTGGAATTTATGCCGCTGGGGATAATACAACACCTATGCGTGCTCTTTCTGCTGCGATTGCGGCAGGAACAATGGCGGGAGCAATGATGAATAAAGAACTTATTAATGAAAGTTTTTAACCAGCTTAAAAATAATTTAAGAGGCTGCATCAAATTTTGAAACAGCCTCTTAAGTTTAATCTTATTGAACTTTCACATTAAAAGTTGCATCTAAATCTGTACTGCCTGGAGTTTCAGAGCCTGTTTTAATACCTGGCTGATGCCTTAAAATTACCTGTAATTTACCTGTAGCAGCAGTTGTTGTAACCGCATCAGATACAATACCAAGAGGTAAATTTTTACTGTCTTTATCGGTAACTGTTACAGTTAGTACATTGGCAGGGGTAGGTTTGAAAACGAATAAATGGTCTACTGCTTCCTTAATAACCTCTTCTTTAGTATTCACTACGGGATTTTGTGCTTCATTCAACACCGCATCTATCTCCATTTTGTAGCTGGTATTAGGAGCCAGTATAATTTCACCAATTACCGGTGCATTACCTCCATCGCCATCCAAATCTTTCCAAGACACTAGTTTAACATCAGATGCATTGGCTTTATTGGTAAACTTTAACCTTAGCGTAGTAATGAGTTCATTTTCTTCCACTTCGGGAAGCGGATCATCCTTTTTACATGAAGAAACACTTAACATTATGGCTGCTACAGCTAGTAATGATAATTTGAATTTGCTTTTTAACATAGTTTTAAATTTTAATTATTTAGTTGATTTTTATTTGTTCCTATTGGTATTTGCAGACGTATGATAAAATTTCTGCCTGTATCATCTGTATAGTATCTAAACCTGTTCAGGTAATCCCGGTAGGCGGTATTAAATACATTCCAGCAGCTTAAACTTATACTTGCCTGATGGCTGGCTATGGGTATTGTGGTACTAAAATCTACATTAAATAAGGTGTATGCTTGGGGAGTTGGGGCGTAATCCTGCTCCGCTTTTACTCTCCATTGCCGAGCGGTGTGGCTGCCCGTTAAATCAATAGCAGAATTCTTAAAAACTTTAAAATCGGGCAGATTAAATCCTGTTGTCAGCGTTACCTTGTCTGAGGGAATAAATTCAAGATGCTTATCCGAAGCAACGTCATAAGCCCTTACAAACGAATATTTCAGTGTGGTATTTAGGGTATTATTAAATTGATAACTAGAAAGTAAATCAGCACCTGTAAAACGAGCATCAACTTGTACATACTGAAAAGATGGAAAAGCACCCCGAACGGTAAGTACGGGAACTAGATCTGGTTTTAGATAGATATAGTTGTTGATTGTATTCAGATAGATGCTTGCTTCCCCTTTAAATTTGCCAGTTATTTTACTCACACCGGCTGTTAAATTAAAAGAGGATTCTTCTTGTAAATTTCTATCGCCTTTTTCAAAAGAGGCACTTCCGTGATGAACCCCATTGCTAAACAATTCATTTATTGCCGGAGGGCGCCATGCTTTTGCGATGGTGGTGCTGAAACGATAATTTTCCGTTAGGTTATAAGATGCCCCTAAGGTTCCAGACAGTTGATTGAAATTAAACTTGGGCCGTATTTCCGAGCTGTTGTTATCATAAACGTTTTCACGGAGCCGGGCTTCCATCATCTTATAATCATAACGGATACCGCCTTCGATTGACAGCTTGTTTTTAGTCCATCGTTCAATAAGAAAAACACCGCCGCTATAGCTGTCGAAAAATGGAATTAAATACCTGCCATCGTAAAAATTATGCTGAAACATCCCGTTGATTCCAATTCGGCCACGCAATCCTAAAATCGGATCATGATCCAGAAATACATCGGCAGTTTGTGTATTCAAATCAAACTTAAGCTGGTATTTATTTTCGTTTGATTGCCGAACTATATCGTACTCTTCCCTATTATTTTGCTGAATACTGTATTGCGCATTCAGGCTTCCTAACCCACTGATAGCGTAACTTGATTTTAGCTTTAAAATTTGATGCCGAATTAATTGGTATGGCCTATTTATTTGATAAGAAAGTGTTGACTGATCAGATTTAAAAGGTTCGTTTCTACTGATGGCATTCAGTAGATCCGTTGTACTGCCTATGTGTGAGCCACTAAATATTCCGATTTTGGTATTAAAACTGCTTAAATAAACATCCCCACTAAATCCGGCTTTTCGGTAGCCAAACATTAAAGCGCCATTATATTCACTAAAACCTGTATTATTCATATAATAATCTGCGGTTTTAGAATTTCCGGCAATTTTGTATGTTCCCTGCGCCCGCCAACTAAAAGAGGAATGTTTACCATGAGAATTTTCTAGCATTCCTGAAAAAGCACCCTGACCGTTGTTGCTCATGCCAACCATGTTTACCTGCCCAAACAAAGCCTTTTCAAATTTTAAAGGGGAGGGCTCAAGCAAAATAACACCACCCATAGCATCTGCTCCATACATCACGCTGGCGGCACCTTTTACTACCGTAATTTGGTTTGCAATAAAAGGATCTATTTCCGGAGCATGTTCGCTGCCCCATTGCTGGCCTTCCTGCCTAACTCCGGCATTATATATAAGCACCCGGTTAGAATGAAGCCCATGAATAACGGGCTTAGAAATTGATGGGCCTGTTTGAATGGAATTTAAGCCAGGAATAGTTTTAAGTGCTTCACCTAGAGACTGGCCCCGGCTGAGTTCAAGCTGTTTGCCGCTGAGTTTACTACTGGTCTGTAAAGGTTTGGTAGTATTTCGTGAGCCTGTAACTTCAACTTCCGAAAGCTGAGAAATTTCCGATATCAGAAAAATATTAATTTCGGTAGCGCTTTTATTTAAATTAATACTAATCTCTTTATCCTGATAACCAACAAATGAAATCAGCAAGGTGTATTTCCCCTTGCAAAGTCCGCTAAAATGATAATGGCTATCATCTTCAGATTGTATCGATTGATTAAGTTCCTTGATCCTGATACTTGCTCCTGAAAGAATGTTTTTATCTTTTGAATCTTTAACCGAGCCAAAAATCATGTAATTACATGGCTGAGAAATTGAAACAAAAGGATATAGTAAAAAAGCTGTAATTAAAGGCAATATCTGCCTTAGATAATTTTTCATATGTTCCTCTTAAATCTAATTAGCTTTTATTTAGCTGTAGATTGGAGGAGCTTTATTGGTGATGAAAAATAAAGATTGGAATACCTTTTTAGGCGAACTTATGATAAATACTACATCTGCTTTCACAGAATAAGCAAATATGGTAGTTGTTGTAAGTATAGAATCTTTTAAAAACTGTACGGGTTTACAGCAAGGTTTTTCATGGCTCTTAACGGTTACCTTACTATCAGAAACCGAATAATCAGTGTTGGCCTTATGCTTATGAAATAACTGATGTACAGGCACAACATAGGTAAATATCGCTAGAAGCAATATCAATGTTGTTGATTTTATGAATACCTGATTCCGCATATATGATTTGCAAAGGAACGCAATACTATCTTTAAATGCAACTTATTGTCATTAAGTATTTCTTGAGGTAACTACTATTCCCTAATCTGCTTCACATCTATAATACAATACATCCCTCTCAAGCTAATTACAAAAGCCCTTTCAAGATAAAATTCTTACTTTTACATGGTATGGAAGGACGTAAAACTGAAAATGAATTTGACCAATTACTGGAGAGGAATGACCTCAAAAAAACCAAACCCAGATTAAGCGTCTTAAAAATTCTTTCTTCCCGTGAAACGGCTACCTCACAACCCCATTTGGAAGAAATTCTGGGCAAAGAAGTAGATCGGGTAACGTTGTACCGTGTTCTTAAAACATTTGAGGAGAAAGGCATTATACATAAAATTCTGGACATGAATGGTACTGCAAATTATGCTACCTGTGATAAATCCTGCTCAGAACAAAAACATGATGACAAGCATGTTCATTTCAATTGCACCGTCTGTTTAAATGTTTACTGCTTAGATGAACTTCACCTACCAAAGCTTTCTATGCCAGCAGGCTTCACCACCGCAAACGTAACTTTAATAGTGTACGGGATTTGTGATAAATGCAATAAGAAGGCGGAGGAGTATATAAAGAATAAGGATTGATAACTTGAAGCTTTTAAAACCAGTAACAATTAAATTCATTTACAAAAATGATAGTAATAACCTCTTTAGTATATAAGAAACTACTGGCATTTGTTCATTTTCCTACATTGATAATCCTGTATTACTAATTGAACTATCTTCGCTTTCTAGTACCTTTTCGCATTTTGGATTCTCTAATAAGATAAGCTGAGATTCAATTAATTCTTGAATCTCTAGTTTTACCTTTTGATAGTTCTCTTGAATATCCTCTATAGAAACTTTCTGAATAACCGGAATGGGCTTATAACTTTCTTCTTCCCTTTTTATTTCAGCATGATTATTTTGTATTTCGCTATGGAATATTTTAAGCTGTATTTTCTGTTCAGGATTATCGGCAACAATACCCACAAATTCACCGGAAGACAATGCGGCTATTTTAGCGGCAGGTATGGCATAATCCAATTGGGTACTTTTAGTTGTTGAGGTATCAGAGCTATTAATTGTCATACTGTTTTTATCCTGTACAATTTTTCCAAAATTCTCAGATAAAGTTTTTGCGGTATCGCCAGTTACTTGTCCACTGATAATATTACCCACTATGCCTGTAATGACATCAGCTTGCTCTGCACCATAATCTTTCTTTAATTGGCTAAAATCCTGAACAGCTAAAATAGTAGCTACTTTATTACTTCGTGCTGTAGCTATCAGGCTATCCATATTATTGAAATAGATAGTCGGGAATTCATCGAATATTAAACTGCTTTTAAGCTGATTCTTACGATTTACCAGTTTTATCATTCGGGAGATATAAAGAGAGAGTACCGCTCCATAGATTTGTAGCTTTTGAGGATTATTACCTAAACAAACAATTTTAGGGTCGTCAGGATTATTTACATCCAAAGTAAAATCATTATCAGATAACACATAGTACAATTGAGGTGAAGATAATCTTGCCAAACCAATCTTTGCACTGGCAATTTGTCCTTCAAGCTGAGCCTTCGCATTGTTATTATAGGCGGAAATAAATGGGTTGATCAAAACCTTAATTTCTTCTTCAGTTTGCAGTATAGCAAACAATGCATCGTAATCTGCTTGCATCAATTCAATCACGTGCGGCAACGTACAGTATTTTCCGTTATCATATTTTCTGAGAAACCAAATTATGGCTGTTAGAAAGTTGATTGGTGATTCCACAAAAAAATCGCCTTGCTTCTTAATCCACTCCCTATTTAGCCCCAACATGATAGTACGGCTTGCTTCTGTGGCATCAGTAATATCTTCCATTCCATGCGGATCGAGCGGGTTACAGCGATGAGTTCTGTTCAAGTCGTCAAAATTAATCACATAGAATGAAGGCTTTTTCGGGTAGTTATTCTGATATTTCAGTAATTTGTTATAAGCTATTTTCGTCAGGTCATCGTATTTAAAATCATATAGAAACATTGTAAAGCCCTTTTTCATATGCTGATCAATGATATGCCGGATAATGAAATAGCTTTTACCTGCTCCAGGTGTTCCGGCAATAAGTATCCCGCGAAAAGGGTTTATAAAGTTTATCCAACTTTTCCGTTGCTTGCCTTTTAAATTATATACCGCAGGAAGGTTTATAGAATATTCGTTATCCAGCAACCGTTCTTCCTGAGGGAAAGTCTCATTTTCCTTGTTAAAGATATCCGTTTGCATAGCCGATTTTAATAACCTGGATAATCGAACACCTCCCGTTAAAATCAATAAATATCCTAAGCTAGTCAATCCGATATAACTGATGGCGATAACGCTTGGAGGAGCATTGAGGTAGAAACTTAAAACGCTGGTAAAGTACAGCAACAATCCCAATCCGCAATAAATCCCAATTGTATCCTTTCGCATTTGTTCATCTTTTTTGCCCTTAGCACCTATTAATGAAATAATCAGAAATACCAATGCGCTAAGTTTTGGCTTTAGCATTCCCATAAGCAACCCTGTTCTGCTAATATTCATAATAATCCTATTGGTAATTTCTGCTGTCCAGCCCCACTGCTGAAAGGCTTCATAACAAGCGGTATAGAAATGAACGCTTAGAATAAATAAGCTAATAAGCCTGGTAAAATCAATAATCTTGCGTAATCCCTGTGTATCTTCTCCTGTTTGCATAAGTCTTTTACTGAACTCTCCTGAAAGGAGAATGAATAAAATTTATAATGATTGCGAGTGTTCTTGAACTTGTCCTTTTTTCTTCTTTTTCTTTTTAAATGGCATTCCTGAAGCAAAGTCCGTTGTGGTTTTACTCAGTAGTCCTTTGAGGTAATTGGTTGGTTCCAATGGCTTCAAATACGTTTTAACGGACTGATCTTTTTTAAGATAATCGGTTTGTTGAACTGGCTTGAGGTAGGTTTTTAGTTCCGGTTTTACTAGTTTATCACTGTTTTCAAACCGTGTTGTGAGGGCTTTGACACTATAAGTTTTTCCTAGGTCGCTCCCATTAAATACGGTTTTGTTTTTGTTGTCGATAAATGTGACCCCGTATATAAATCCCGACTCATTTTGCCGGAATGCTATGTTAATATTCTGTTTTGCCATTTCGGTTATGAAAGTAGCTTTAGTAATATTAGCGTATTTACTGAATATAGATTCGATGGCTTCCTTTAAGTTTTCACGATATGCCTTTCGCTTCTCTAAGTTCTGCCCAAATTTTATTTCGAGGTTTTTTAAAGTTGGTTGGTTGTAAAGTGCGCTGGCTTTAATCGGAACACCCACTTGCTCACCTTTTTCATTAATGAGCGAATACATCAACCCATTTTTTTGAAACATTAAAGAATTTTCTTTTCCCCGGTCAGCAATTACGTTGAACTGTAGGAGTATAGAATTAAACTCTGCAAGCGAGGTAAATTTGTAAGTACTGACAACCGCATTTACAATGTTGTTGATTGCCCGCTTAGTGGGAATTTTTCCATAACTGGCCTTTTCTATATCAGCAGCTTTAATCCCTAGCGTATTGCTAAGTTGCCTACCTTCTGCCTTTATTAGATTAAACTCCTTTTCAATATCCTTTCTTGCAGTTTCTGATAGTGTTCTGCCGATGCCGTGCAGGTCTATCCGTTTTCCATCGGCTTTCATATTAGTAGTGGCTATGTGAATGTGCGGGTGGGCGGCATCATTATGTTTATAAACCAAGTAAGGTTGATCGCCAAAACCAATTTTATCCATATAAGCAATCGTAATTCGTTGCAACTGATCATCATTCAATTTATCTTCATTATCAAAATTCAATGATATATGTACTGCGTTCGTTTTTACTTTGCCGTTTAACATCGTAAGATGCTCAAATCGCTGTAACTTTTGGGTCAGGCTCATGCCGATAACATCCGTGGCAAACCCAATAGCCAACATTAAGCTAGCAGACTTCTCTAAAACTTTATTCTCATTATAGTGAAGCATACCCCTGATACTTTTGCCGCTTATGATTTTGGCAACCATTTATCTGCTAATTGTGATATAATGATTAGTAACTCCTCTACCTTAGTACCTACTTTTGTGTACAATTCTGTGGTCTTTAGTATGTAAAAAGCCTTTTGCGCTTCTTTTTCACTGGTGTGAAAATGCCTTGTCTGTTGATTGATGTTGATGCCAATTGCTTTAAGTTCTTTGCGGATTAGTGCCATCTCTTCCATTGGCGCATTCAGAGAGACGTCTCGGTAAAAGCAGTTAATCTTTTCATTTGAAAGCACCTTACGGGCTATTTCTCCGATAGATGCACAGTCACTTTCTTTCCTAATTTTTTCCAGCCTTTCGAAAGTCGTTTGAGTGACTCTTGTCCTGATCGAACAGGTATAAAGTTCTTGTTGGTTTACCGCTTTTTTCCTTGGCATTTTCAGCTCTTTTAAAATGTTTCAGACTTCGCAAGTTCCGCAGCGAAGTCCCGGCCTCAAGGACGGCAAGATATTTTTGTGGACAAAAATACATCTTGCTGCCCGCCACACGAGGGCCGGTGCTTACCGTTCGGCTTCTGCGAATTTGGTTCAGACTTTCTGAATTGATAGCAAATGTGAGGAGCATACCTTGCCGGGGTTCGCAATTGAAACGGTAGGTGCGGTAAATAAAAATAACAGGTTCCAATGCCCCATTCTAACGACAGAAAATTTGTGAAGTGATTATAATAGAACTGATTCATCCGTAAAATTTCTCGATTAATATCTCTCGCACCTTGCGCAATCCTTGCGATTAATCTATCTCAAATGGATGCAGATTTACGATCGTATAAAAGAAAGGTGAGATAAATGCAACAGGAAAAACGATCGATAACACCGGAAAAAGCCGTTAAAATCCTTCAGGAATATGGCACAATTTTATCCATAGATGAAGCAAAAAAAATCTTGGACTTCATGTATAAATTCGCTAAATTGGCAATAGATCAACAAGTTAACAAGAAAAAATAAAATCACTCCCGCTGATTATCTATGAAAATTGCAGACCTATATATACGTGTCAGTACAGATGAACAGGCTGATAAAGGCTACTCCCAACGCAACCAAGAGGATGTCCTTCTAAAATATTGCGAAATCAACAATATCAAAGTCCGGAAAGTATTATTTGAAGATCATTCAGCTAAAACATTTGAACGGCCTCAATGGAAAAACCTATTGGCTGAACTTAAAAAACATAAGGAAAAAACAGATTTAGTGCTTTTTACAAAATGGGATCGTTTTAGCCGTAACGCAAGTGATGCTTATCAAATGATTAGCACCCTACGAAAAATTGGAGTGGAGCCACAGGCTATCGAGCAGCCCCTAGATATGAATGTCCCGGAAAATAAGATGATGCTTGCCGTTTATCTGACCACACCGGAAATCGAAAATGACAGACGCGCATTAAACGTGAAACATGGGATGCGTCAAGCCAGAAAAGAGGGTCGGTGGATGGGCGTTGCCCCTCCGGGCTATGCTAACAAGGTTGACGAAAACGGAAGAAAGTATGTGGCTATTTCAGAGCCGCAGGCATCTCATATTAGGTGGGCTTTTGAACAAATCGCTGAGGGGATTTATTCCACTTCGGAGATATGGAGAATAGCAAGAGAAAGGGGATTAAAATGTAGTGTAAACAGTTTTTGGACGGCTATTAGAAATGTAGGCTATTGCGGGAAAGTATATGTGGCCGCTTATAAAAATGAAGAATCGTACTTAGTTAAAGGATTGCATGAGCCTATTATTCCTGAATCACTTTTTTACGATGTGCAGGATATACTTACGGGCAGAAAAAGAGATATAGCTCCACAAGGAATAACAATAGTCTCGCAAGAAAAACTTCCTCTAAGAGGATTTCTTAATTGCACAAAATGCTCCAGAGTGCTTACCGGTAGCGCATCAAAAGGCAGAAATGGATATCACCACTATTATCATTGCCGGTCTGCTTGTCGGGTGAGGCATAAGGCTTCTACCGTAAATATGGCATTCGTTGAAGAATTAAGAAAGTATATTCCTAAACCCGGAATGGCCGAATTATTCAAGGAGGTAATTTGCGATCTGTACAAAGATGGGAAGCAATTTGAACAGGATGAAAAGAGGAACCTAATATCCCAAATTACAGATAATAATAATCGTATTACTAAAGCCAGAGAACTTCTTTTAAATGATAGTATTGATCAAGCTGATTATAAATTAATTAAATCCGAAGCCAAAGAAAAGATTGTGAGGTTGGAAGCAAAGTTAACTGATTGTACTGCCGGGAGTGGTGCATGTGTCGATATTGATGCTCTCGTTTACAAAGCTATAGAAAACCTTAAAAAGCTTGATCTATTGTATTTAAACGCCGATATTGAAGGTCAGCGGTTTATTGTCGGTTCGATGTTCCCCGAAAAATGGACTTATTCAGAAACAGGACATCGAACCGCTTTAGTCAATGAAGCAGCACTTCTTATCTATCAGATTAACAACACGTTAGGCAATAAAAAAACCCGGATCAGAACGACCATTCGTACTGTATCCGGGTTTGTACTCAGAGCGGGAATCGAACCCGCACGACTTTTAAGGTCACAGGATTTTAAGTCCTGCGTGTCTACCAGTTCCACCATCTGAGCAGGTGTTAACCTTTTAAAATAAATGCCTTCATGATAGGTGAAGGCATTTAGAGCGAAAGACGAGATTCGAACTCGCGACCCCGACCTTGGCAAGGTCGTGCTCTACCAACTGAGCTACTTTCGCATTGGTATAATTAACATCATCCGATATTCCCGCTGTCTAGAAAGGCTTGTTTTACAATCCCTGTCTTTCCGTTTGGGAATGCAAATATAAACAGATTTCTATCGTTGTCAAGTTATTTCGAATAAAAAAAAGATGTGTTAGGATAAGTTATTGGATTTCAGTACCTCTAAAATTAAATCATTTTCAAAACCCTTAGTCATTAGATAGGTCACCAGCTTATATTTTCTTTTATAGGGATCACTTTCTTTTATAAGAGGTAATTTCTTTTCCGCTGTATCAAGAATAGTTTGTAAGTACTTGTCATAATCGATCGTATTTAAAGCAACCGCAATCATCTTATCCGTGATCTTCTTTAATTTCAATCCTTGCTTGATCTTGATCTTACCCCAATGTTTGATATTGAACTTACCAGATACATACGCCCTGGCAAACCTTTCCTCATTCAGGAAATTATTTTCAATAAGCTCAGAAATAACTTCTTCAACCTCATTTGGCCAAAGACCCCAATCATAAAGCTTAGACCTTACCTCCTGTTGCGAACGTTCCTGATAGGCACAGTAGTTCTCAGCCTTTACAAGTCCGGTCCGTTTATCGTATTTTATCTTTTTTTCAGGTTCCACTATGCAATGTTACTAATAATCACAATGTATAAACAACCGATTGTTAAATGTGGAGTAGCCAGGCTGTTGCTAATCAAGTAATCTTCGCTCCCTAAAAGTTCAACTATTTAGAATTGGATAGAATCAGCCTCAATTTTTTTGTAGTTCTTTGTATTATAAATTAAAGATATGAATTGGGTTTTAGTAATTATAGGCGGCCTATTCGAGGTAGGCTTTACTTTTTGCCTTGGTAAGATGAAAGATGCGACTGGTGCTGCAAAATATTGGTGGTTTGTATTTTTTCTTGCAGCACTACTTGCAAGCATGACCTTATTATGGAAGGCTACACAAACATTGCCAATTGGCACTGCTTATGCAGTCTGGACTGGAATAGGTGCGGTTGGCACAGTGCTAATGGGTATTTTTGTCTTCAATGAACCCGCTACTTTCTGGAGGCTACTGTTCATTACAACGCTCGTAGGGTCAATTGTTGGGCTAAAGTTCGTTTCAAACTAAACATCAGCAAAGGAAGCGTCACAAGGAATGTAAGGCAATAGTTAGAGCACTTTTAAAATATTAGCTTACGGTGTCCAACTACTAGTACTTAATTTTGTTTCCGTACTTAACACATTAACATACGTATTTTCATTGAAGTTTATTTATTGAACTTTGCCTCATAACACGTCTTATGGGTAAAAAAATTTTGGTTATTGAAAACGATGTAGACACAGCTTACATTATAATGGAAATTTTAAAGCAAGCTGGCTACGTAGTATTTCAAACTACGGTTGGTTCCTTTGATGTCGATCTTCGAATAATTCATCCCGATATAATTATAATTGACTATAAATTAGGAAATTTTATCAATGGCGCTCACTTGTGTGAAAAGATTAAAAACAATATCCTTACTGCTGATACACCAGCTATTTTGATTTCAGCATGCCCCGGACTGCCGGAGATTGCGTTAGCTTGCAAGGCGGACGCTTATATAGAAAAACCATTCGACATCAATTATTTTGTCTCAACGGTGAACATATTTGTTTGAATATTGGTTTATCCTATTATTTAGACAAATATGCAGTTTTTAGTAGGCTGTTCCGGCTTTCATTATAAACATTGGAGGGGGAAGTTTTATCCCGAAGGTCTTGCTGTTAAAAATTGGTTCGCCTTTTACTGCCAGTACTTTTCTACACTAGAACTCAATGTGACATTTTATCGGTTTCCAAAGCTGGAAACACTACAGGATTGGCACAAAAATTCACCCGCTAATTTTGTATTTTCGGTTAAAGTACCCAGGTCCATTACCCATTTTAAGAAGTTGAATGATACTTCCCGAATGCTTGGCGATTTTTACGGCCTCATTGGAGAAGGTCTGCAGAAAAAGTTAGGTAGCGTACTATTTCAGTTTCCCCCCAACTTTTCATACACAGAAATCAATATTCAAAGAATCATGGATAGCGTTGACCCAACTTTTGAAAACGTAGTTGAATTCAGACATAAAAGCTGGTGGAACGACGAAGCAATTGCTCGACTAGGTCAGCGGAACATTGCGTTTTGCGGTATGTCACATCCAGATTTTCCTGATGACCTAATTGCAAATACAACGCATGTTTATTATCGGCTACATGGAAGAGAGCATCTCTATGCCTCCGGCTACACTGATAACGAATTAAAAAACGTCATTAACCGAATCAACGAAACGCCAGCTTCAACTAAGGCTTATCTTTACTTTAACAATGATATTGAAGGCTATGCTGTTGAAAACGCCCGTTCTACAATTCGGATTGCGGAAAGTCACTAACGCGTTCCATTTAACAAAGCAAGCATCTTCAAGGTCTTGTTGTCTTTTCTGGAACCAAAGAACTTCTCTAAAACTTTCGTAAAAACTGGGTTTGTGTTTGGTACTTCCGAAAACAGTGTCATGGAGGAGTGTAGCTTAAGATCATCTGGACTGCCAAAGATTTTATAGGCATCTGCCGATTCTAGTTCTAATAAAGCAGAAGAAATAAGAACCAGTCTTGGACCCAAGACCCGATGTTGCATGAAGTGCTGGGCTTCTGCTAAATTCTCGACAGCGTAAAATTTGGCCGTATCGCTAAAACCAAGACCTTGGATTTGAGGAAAAATAAACCACATCCAGTGGGTTTGCTTCCTGCCTTGTTGAAGTTCAGAAAGTGCAGTTTGGAAAACGCCCTTTTGAGCTGCTATAAATCGTTCCAAGTTGTGTTCCATATGTTTTTTGATAGACATAGTATATAACCCTTTCAATGTCTTAAAGTTTAGCAAAGGGCTCCTGTTTTAGAGCAATTTAACATTAAACTACTGCTTATTTAAACTTATTCTAAATAAATTTGGCAATGTTGGCTTACACAATTACATTTGCATAGAATTAATCTAAATAAGCTAATGAAATATTTTTACTCCACCATGTTTATAGCTATGCTATTGCTGTCAAGCATTTCGCTCTCCGCACAGTTAGCCTCCGGAATTGCCAATGGCTCAATCCGTGGAAAAGTTAAGACGAACGATGGGCAGCCGGCTGCCTCTGTTACTGTTTTGATTGTTGAAAACAGCAAGAAAACCTCCACTAATGAATCTGGAGTATTCATCTTTCACAATCTCAAAAGTGGCGAGTACACTGTAAGAACTTCTTCAGTTGGTTTGCAAGTGCAAAGTCAGAAAGTAACTGTAGTGGATGGGGATGCTGTAACTGCAGACTTTACCTTAACAGAAAGTGGCTCACAATTAAATGAGATCGTGATATCAACTTATAAATCGCCAAATGCGAAATCTATCACTACTGGTAAAATCAGTATTCCGTCCAGGGATCTTCCACAAGCTTTACAAATAATTGGGACCCAGATCATTGCTGATCAACAAGCAAATCGGTTAAGCGATGTTTTAAAAAATGTTAACGGTGTGGCTTACGGTGAAAATAGAGGTGGTGTAAGTGGCGAGACTTTCTTCGCTCGCGGATATAGCCTTGGTGGAAACAACGTTTTTAAGAACGGTGCGCGTACCAGCACAGGCGGAATGCCGGAAACGAGTACTTTAGAATCAGTAGAAGTTTTGAAAGGAAGTGCTGCACTTTTATATGGTGGTGTTAGCGGGGGTGCTGTAGTAAATATGGTGACTAAAAAACCTAAGTTTGAAAACGGTGGCGAGGTTTCTTTTCGTACAGGAAGTTATGATCTATACAAACCAACGGTTGATCTATATGGCCCAATTAGTAAGAAGTTAGCTTTCCGTGCTATTGGTACTTATGAGGAAGCTGCGAGTTATAGAAACAACGTAAAGGCCGACAGGGTATATATAAATCCATCTTTGCTTTATAAGCTGTCTGATAAAACTGACATCTTACTCCAGGGTGACTACTTAAAAAGTGATTATACTCCTGATTTTGGTATCGGAACAATAGATAACAAGATCGTAAACATTGGTCGCGGCACCTATATTAATGCACCATGGGCATACAACAACACAAATACAGTTTCTTCGCAATTGAGTGTTAATCATCAGTTTAATGATAGCTGGAAAATCAATGTTCTTGGTTCATTACAGTCCTATAACAGAGATTATTATAGCACAGAACGCCCCTTCGCAAACGCCGCTGGAGTTGCGCTTCGTAATGTGACCCGATCAAAAACTCAAGAGTTTTCGTACAATCAGCAAATTAACTTAAACGGTGACGTAAACACTGGTGGAATTAACCACAAAATATTAATTGGTGCAGACGCGGATCAGTCTAAAACCACTTCGAATGGCTTTAATTACGGGCAAACTGGTTCGGCAACCTTCAATTATGGAAGTGTAAATCTTTTAGATCCAGCAACATTTTTTGGCAGTGGTGTTGAGCCGATAGCAAACAATATTAGCAGAACTAGAGCTCCAATATATAGAATGGGTGCTTTTGTGCAAGATTTGGTATCATTAACTGACCAATTTAAGGTTCTGGCCGGAATTCGTTACACGTTCCAAAAAACACCTGGCACAAATATTAATACATTCGCCACCAATACGACTACCAAAGGAGCAGGTAAAACTGAGAAAGCATTCTCTCCTAAATTAGCTTTGATCTATCAACCGCTAAAGACTAGCTCAATATACGTGAGTTATGCAAACAACTTGATTGCTAATACTGGTCTAGATATTTATGGAGCGACACTAGACCCTTCTCTGGTAGACCAATATGAAGCAGGTATCAAAAACGATTTCCTGAATGGGAAGTTATCAGCTAATATTACTGCCTACAGTATTAAAAATAACAACTTTGCCCAGCAGGCGTTGGTTAAAGCTGACGGCACTGGAAACGGCGACAGTAATATTAAAGAATTGAATGGCAAAACCCTAAGCGATGGTGTTGAATTAGACTTGACGGGAACAATATGGCCAGGACTAAACTTCATTGCAGGTTATAGCTATAATTTTATCCGGTATACGGAAACCCGTGATAAAACTTTAATTACTTATGATGTACCAGTGACGACTGCCAACCCTTCTGGAAAAGCAACTTCAACTGTAGGCGGTATTGTTGAAGGTCAACGTCTGGTAGGCACGACTAAGAATACAGCAAATGGATCTTTATTTTATACGCTTCAGGATGGCAAGTTAAAAGGTCTCAAAGTTGGAGCATCCGCCTATTACACTGGAAACAGAAATGGTGGTTATAATGATTCCAAAATCCAAACGGCAAGCAGATTGATTCCTTTGGGTGACTTTACTACATTTGACCTTTCAGGAGGTTATTCATGGAAAAATCTCTCGCTCCTTGCAAAGATCTCTAACATTACGAACGAGTTAAACTACTTTGTACATGAAAATTATAGTATTAATCCCATCGCCCCTCGTCAGTTCATCACGACTTTAGGGTACAGATTTTAGAAGGATCTATTCTTTTAAGCCGGCTATCTGTTCAGGTAGCCGGCTTTTTTCGTTCTAGTTGGAGAGCTGCAGTTTAGAATCAGTCTTTTAAACCATTGTTTTCAGCAGATGTTATCTGTATGAACTATGGAACCCTTTAATATCAGAATTAACTACAATGCTCAGGAACTCACCCTGACCATCCTTCCTAATACTGACATGCAATTTACCATCGTCTATTTTGGTGGAGTACTAGGGGTAGTGCAGTATCTGGGTCATTCCTGGGTTTTGATGGATCGCAATTCTATCCCTGAATCTGGGCTACCAGAATATAAAATGGGGTATAAAAACTCTCGTACGGAAATCGAGTTGACCACAGAAGTAGTCAATTACTTAGGGATAAAAATTAACAGCTTTTTATCTACTAATAGCAGTGAGCCAGTAAAAACGGTGCCAGCGCATCGTCGAAAAATAAGAGATTAGTCATCTAGGAGTATTAACTCAAATTATGCACTAATGTTGAGCGGAAGGTTGAACGAAAATGTAGAACCTTTTTCTAGTTCGCTTTGCACTTTTATCTCACTACCATGTAACTTGAGTACTTCAGATACTAGATACAAGCCAATCCCAAACCCGGTTACCTGGTGTTGCCGCTCGTCCTGTACACGATAAAATCTCTCGAAAAGCCGGGGCTGGTCAGCGGCTGAAATGCCATATCCCTGATCAGAGACCAGAAATCTCACATGGTCGCTTTCAACAGTGCATGCTACTGTGACCGTACTACCCTCTGGAGAATATTTGATTGCGTTGCCTATTAAATTGGTTAACACCTGAGACAATTTCTCATAATCGCCATTAATCATGGTACTTGGGCATGGCTTATAGTTTATAATATGAGCAGGTGCAATGGTAACGCTGTCTGCCACAACTTCGTCCATCAATTTCATCAAAGAAAAGTCTGAGCGGTTCAACGACATCTTCCCTTCTTCCAGTCTGGATAAGTTCAAGAAATCCCGAATCATTGTAGTCATCTTAAGAGTTTGATTATCTGCTCGATTTAACACGCTTATACTAAAAGTGTCATCACGTTCCTGGGCTTTTAGCAACGCAAGTTGGACATAGGAGCGCATGGACGTTAGCGGGGTTTTAAGTTCATGGCTAACAATCGCTATAAAATCATTCTTACGCTGCTCTTCCAGCTTTTTATCTGTGATATCCCTGGCAATTTTGGAAATCCCAATAATTCTCCCAGTTTGATCAATTAATGGTGAAATGGTTAAGGAGACGTCAAGAAGCGTACCTCTTTTAGTCAAACGTTTAGTCTCAAAATGGTCAACCCGCTTACCTGTTTTCAGTTTAGCTATAATCTCAGGTTCCTCCTGACGACGGTCAGAAGGTATCAGTTTTACGATAGACTCTCCTATCATTTCCGCTGCGCTGTAGCCAAATAAACGCTCTGCGGAACGGTTCCAACTAGTCACAATGCTGTCCAAATCCTTACTAATAATTGCATCGTCCGAATAAGATACAATTGCAGAAAGCATTGCACTATTTCCTTCGGCCTGTATCAGTTCCGCAATATCCCGGGCAATCTTTGAAACACCAATGATTAAACCCTGATTATCTTTCACTGGAGAAATAGTTAATGACACATTTATTTGCTTTCCATTTTTGGCAACCCTTATGGTCTGGAAATTCTGTATTCGTTCTCCCAGACGTATCTTACTCAGGAAAAGGGCTTCTTCATTAGTGCGGTCTGTTGGGATCAATTTTATGATAGAATGTCCTAACATTTCCGAAGCTAAATAACCAAAAATTCGCTCAGCAGAATGATTCCAGCTTGTAATGATGCCGTCCAGATCTTTACTAATAATTGCATCGTCTGAGGAATCTACGATCGCAGCAAGAATGGCGCTGCGTTCTTCGGCCAGGCGTAGTTTAGCTATTATCGCCTCCTGGCCCCTAATTTCAGCATTCATTTGAACCTCTCGTAACTGATGACCGTCGATTTGACTGTTCAGTTCCTCAATGTTTTCGCCTTGTGGTTTCTTGGATTCAAGCATATTTCTGTAAAAAAATTTAGTCCTAAGTTACATCACTAAGATGAAAATTGAAAATAGCGTCGCTTAATTGTGGGTTGAGCTTTATTCAAGCTTTAAATTTATAAAACTAATACATAATACTAAGTGTTGCATACCAAAAACAACGAACATGAAAACCAGCTTAAAAATTCCTGCACTATTTATTGTAGCTATTCTGCTTCAATCTTGCGCAAATAATGAAAATAAGGACGCTGCCAATGAAAAAACCACTGCGCTTGACTCTATCAAGGATTCCACCATGCTAAATGATACTGAACATGTTCATGATGCTGATGCGACCGATGAGACCACATTTTTACAAGCTGCAGCAGTAGGTGGTTTGATGGAAGTTGAGGCAGCAAATGCAGCAACCACACAGACTAAAGATCCTGCAGTAAAAGAGTTTGCAATGTTAATGCTAAAAGATCACGGAAAGGCTAATCAGGAGGTTGCGATGCTTGCCGGCAAAGTTTTAGCAACTATTCCGAAGACATTGCCAGAAGATCACGCAAAGCACCTACGTGACCTACAAGTCTTAAATGACCACAAATTTGATCAGCAATATATCACTATGATGCTTTCAGATCATGCTAAGACAGTTAAATTATTTACAGCCGGTCAGAAATTAACTAATCCTGATGTTAAAGCATTTGCAGCCAAAACACTCCCAATTATTCAGGCGCATTACAATAAAGCGGTAGCCATTGGCAAGACACTTAATTTAAGCAATGTGAATAACGGTGATGATCTACAAGAAGTAAGTCCATCCCCTGGCCAGACCAATTAAAGTATGGATAAAAATATTGCGATAGTCCAAACCAAAATATTGTTATGATCAACATCATTATTGCCGAAGACCAAAAGCTAGTTCGAAAGGGAATAAAGATGCTTCTTAAAGAAGATCCGGAATTAAACGTCGTAGGCGAAGCAGATAACGGTCTAGATGTTTTGAACTTATTAAGTAAGGACGTCCTGGCTGACTTGGTGCTCTCCGACATCGCCATGCCGGAAATGGACGGAATCAACTTGCTAAGCAAGCTTCGTGTACTTTACCCTAAAATAAAAATCGTTTTCCTATCAATGATTGATGATTTTGATCAAGTTGCGAAAGCAATTAATGAAGGTGCTCATGGGTTTTTGACTAAAGATATTGATAGATCAGAACTCTTCTTCGGAATAAAATTCGCAATGCAAGGCGGTGTTTATATTCCCGGCAAATTGACTGTACAGCTATTATCAAACTTTAAGTCTAAAGATTGTATGATAGACAACCGACGATTTAGTTCGCGAGAACTGGAAGTGCTGAATCTTATTGCGGGAGGCATGACAAATAATGAAATGGCTCAAAAGCTGTTCCTCAGTAAACGGACAATTGAGGGCCATCGCCAGGAACTGCTTAAAAAGACAAGTACAACGAATACTGCTAGTCTGATTAGAAAGGCTGTTTTAAGTAATATTATTCAATAAAAAATTGAACTTTCCGGATAGGAACGTTTGAAAACTAGCAAGTATTTGACCCCAAAATGTGGCTCCTGACTGCGGAGAATACGTATTGTACCAATACATAAAACAAACAGGACGCAAATTTTTTATACAATAGGAAACTATTCACCAATATAACAATCGTTTATGTTAGCAAGAACTATAGAGGCCCATATCGGGTCAGGGCTGAACAGCGGCCTATGCCAGAGATTTTACACCCGGAAGATGCTATTGTGAGGGTTACTCGCACTTGTATTTGCGGATCAGACCTTCATCTTTATCATGGGATGGTGCCGGATACCCGGGTAGGTTCGACGTTTGGTCACGAGTTTACTGGGATCGTTGAAGAAGTTGGCCCTTTAGTACAGAATCTGAAAGTCGGCGACCAGGTGCTGGTTCCGTTCAATGTAGCATGTGGAAAATGTAACTTTTGTAAGCAAGGTTTATTTGGTAATTGCCACGAATCTAATCCAATGGCAACTGCTGTTGGCGGAATATTCGGTTATTCGCATACTGCAGGCGGTTATGATGGTGGTCAAGCGGAATACGTGAGGGTACCTTATGCTGATGTGGGTCCAACAGTAATACCTGCAGAAATGGATCCGGATGATGCGGTGTTGCTTACAGATGTTGTTCCTACAGGATACCAGGCCGCTGAAATGGGTGGAATCAAGCAAGGCGATACGGTAGTAATATTTGGTGCAGGTCCAATTGGGATTATGGCGGCGCGTTGTGCCTGGTTCTTTGGTCCTTCACGGGTGATTATAATTGATCACGTAGATTACAGACTTGAGTTTGCTAAGAACTATGCTAAGTGTGAAGCCTATAATTTCAAGGATATGGCAGATCCAGTAATGTTTATAAAGAAGACTACAGATTGGTTTGGTGCGGATGTTTGTATCGACTGCGTTGGATGTGAAGCTGAAGGAAATACGCTTCAAACGTTTAGTGGACGTGTCATGTTGATGCAGGCAGGCGCAGGAACTGCATTGCAGTGGGCAATTAATTCAGTTAAAAAAGGTGGTATTGTCTCGATAGTTGGCGTATATGGCCCCCCTTTTAACTTAATTCCTATTGGTAATGTTGTTAATAAGGGGATAACAATCAGAGCCAACCAGGCATCTGTGAAGCGATTGCTTCCTAAGCTTATTGATCATGTACTTTCGGGGAGATTAAACCCAAAGGGACTAATTACTCACAGAGTGCCTCTTGCAGAGGTGGCAGATGCGTACCGATTGTTCTCATCTAAACTTGACAATTGCATTAAGACCGTATTGATCCCTTAAACATTAAGAAATGGAAACAAACAATTTTGATTATAAAGAGATACCTGGCTGGGGAATGGACGCTGATCCAGAGAACGAGCCAAATTATCCAATGAAGAATTACACAGGTGACGACCATAACCGAAGTCACTACGAACGTGCTGAGCAACAACCTGAATCTGTGGAAGTATTGATGTCTACCGAGCGTCCTGCAATGACACGGGTATTTGGAACTTCCGTTCCGCCATCTGGTCTGAGTGGGGTCATAAGACGCTATGCTTTCAAACATAGCGAGGACCGTTACCGCCATTGGATTCCACTTATTCTTGCCGACCGTATTAATGTTTTCGAAGGAATTATAGAAGATTTCGCCAAAGGACATGTACCAAATATCGTGTCAGAAAGAGGATGGAAAGTCGAATGGAAATACAACCCAAAAGGAATGGCTAC
The DNA here is from genome assembly GCF_037719805.1 of Pedobacter sp. Classification (GTDB taxonomy): domain Bacteria; phylum Bacteroidota; class Bacteroidia; order Sphingobacteriales; family Sphingobacteriaceae; genus Pedobacter. The sequence goes on from NZ_JBBJLZ010000002.1 coordinate 601,089, forward strand.
TAAAGTTGCGACGCTCACTGCAATAGGCGTTGTATTGTACTTTTCAATGCGTAAAAAAAGGAAGAAAACCTGGTTTTAATTATGTTTAAAATATGAAGAAAAGTTATAATTCAATCGGTTCTGAGGAATCATCACAAAAAAATTTATTGTGCTTCTCACATTTACGCTGGGATTTCGTTTTTCAACGTCCGCAACATTTGTTGACACGTTTTTCGCAGGACTTGAATGTCTTCTTTCTTGAGGAGCCGATTTTTGACACAATAGAAATGGCTTATCTTGAGGTCGACAAAAAGTCCGATACTTTAACCGTTTTAAGACCGCATTTCAAGTCTGGGCTTAGTACCGAAGAAACTAATTCTTCGTTAAAGTCCATCGTTGATAAATTCCTTTATAAAGAGGATTTGCAGGAATGGATATTCTGGTATTATACACCAATGGCGCTTTCTTTTTCTTCACACCTTAAACCCTATACAATTATATTCGATTGTATGGACGAACTATCTGCTTTCGACTTTGCACCAAAAGAACTTTTGGACTTAGAAAAGAAGTTGCTAAGGGTATCAGATCTTGTCTTCACAGGCGGTTATTCGCTTTATGAAGCTAAAAAACATCATCATGGCAACATTTTTGCATTTCCAAGCAGCATCGATAAACAGCATTTCGCGTCATCCAGATTGATAAAGACTGAACCTGAAGATCAGGCAAGAGTAAAAGGTGTAAAAGTTGGATTTTTCGGCGTGATTGATGAAAGGTTTGACCTTGAACTTATAAATCATATTGCGCAGCAGCGACCTGATTGGCAAATAATTCTTATTGGACCTGTGGTTAAGATTGATCCTTCGAGTTTGCCAAAACATCCTAATATTACCTACATGGGTCAGAGATCTTATCAGCAATTGCCGGGATACTTATCCGGGTGGGATCTAGCAATGATTCCTTTTAAACTTAATGAATCGACCCGGTTTATTAGCCCAACGAAGACCCCGGAGTATTTAGCTGCTGGTGTACCGGTGGTCTCTACGCCTATTCGTGATGTAATTAATCCTTACGGATTGCAAGGACTAGTACAAGTAGCAGGAACGAAGGAAGAATTTTTATCTGCCGCTGACACACTATTGAGTGTTAAAAAATCTTCTAAATGGTTAGCGAAAGTAGATGCATTTTTAGCTGACAAGTCTTGGGATAACACCTATTCCCAGATGAAAAGCAAGATATCTCAGGTTCAGGCTCAAGACAAATTGCTGGCAAGCTAATATGGATAACACTCCTTTTAGATCCTTTTGGATGGCAGGTTATGAATGTACTGACCAACTCAACCACTACGGTAACCGGGTAGACTTACTTAGCCTTACTGGTCACATTGATCAGATTCATGAAGATTACGACTTACTTTCACAACTTAATATTAGCACTGTTAGAGAGGGAATCCGTTGGAGTAAGGTAGAAGAGCGGCCTTATGTATATAATTTTTCAACGGTTGAGTTGATGATCAAAGCTGGAAAAGACAAAGGCATCCAACAGATATGGGATATATGCCACTTTGGATTTCCAGATGACCTGTCTCCCTTGCACCCCCACTTTTCAAGCCGGTTTGTCGCCTTGTGTGAGGCCTTCGTCCGGTTTTATAGAGGTATTTCACCTGAAGGATTACTAATTGTGACTCCAATTAATGAAGTAGGATTTATATCCTGGCTCGGCGGTGATCATGCTAGCACTACCCCATATTGCAAAGGAATGGGTTGGGATGTAAAATATTCGTTGATTCGAGCTTATATTCAGGGCATTAAAGCTATGAAAGCTATCGATGAAACGATACTTATAATGAGTACGGAGCCAATAGTGAATATTGTACCGCCACTTAATGCTTCTGATGCTGAAATTTTAAATTCTAATGAACAACACGAGATACAATATCAGGCCTTAGATATGCTTACAGGTAAAATGTGTCCTGAACTTGGTGGTGAATCTGGACTCATTGATTACATGGGATTCAATTTCTATTATAATAATCAGTGGATATCTAATCTGTTTGAGTTCCTGCCATGGGCAAACCTTGAGCCTGATCCCAGATGGAGGGGCCTTTCTTCACTGCTTCTAGAGGCCTATCAGAGATACGGTCAACCAGTGATAATCGCTGAGACAAGTCATTCTGGCGAACATAGACCAAATTGGTTAGAACTGATTACTAAAGAATGTATTAAGGCAATAGAGTTTGGCGTACCGTTAGAAGGCATTTGTCTTTACCCAATTATTGACCGCCCAGATTGGGATCACTTGCATAACTGGCATCATTCAGGTCTTTGGGACGCAAGTGAAAGCCAGCCAAATGCAAGGTGGTTAAATCAACCGTATGCCTCAGCCTTATTAGAATCGCAATTCCTTTTGGCTGAGCATTTAGTTGAATCTGTTACTCTGAAAAATGAGTTTTGACCTTTTTTAAGGCAGAACCGATAATTTGGTGCATATCGTAGTATTTATATTCTGCAAGTCTACCTCCAAAAATTACATTACGTTCCTGGTCTGAGAGTGCTTTATATTTTAGATATAACTCAGTATTTCGAGCATCATTTACAGGATAATATGCTTCTTTCTCCGGGGTCCATTCTTCCGGATACTCTTTAGTAACTACCGTTTTGGCTTGAGTACCGAACTCGAAGTGTTTATGTTCGATTGTTCTGGTATAAGGTATATGCTGTTCTGTGTAGTTAATAACGGCATTACCTTGATAATTTTCCTGATCGTATACGGTATGTTCAAATCTAAGACTTCTATATTCTAGTTTTCCGAACTGATATCCATAATACTGGTCAATATTTCCGGTAAAAACAATTTGATCAGCCATGCTGTTCCAGCGTTCCCTGTCTGCAAAATAATCAACACCAAGTTCTACGGTAATACCGGCCAACAAGCCTTCAGTTAATTTATTATATCCGCCAATTGGAATCCCCTGATATTTATCATCAAAATAGTTATTATCATAAGTATAGCGAACAGGTAAACGTTTAATAATAAATGCAGGTAGCTCAGTAGCTGCTCTGCCCCATTGCTTTTCTGTATAGCCTTTAATTATCTTATAGTAAATGTCTGTCCCAATAAGCGAAATTGCTTGTTCTTCAAGATTTGCTGGAGTGCCGCTTTTGTTCTGATCTATTTGGGACTGGATCTTTGCTTTAGCTTCTTCAGGGGTTTTAACTTTCCATAACTGATAAAAGGTATTCATGTTGAAAGGTAAATTATACAAAGTTCCCTCAAAGTTAGCCAACGGACTGTTCGTATAGCGGTTAAATTCTACAAACGAATTAACATAATCCCAGATTTGACGGTCATTGGTATGAAAAATATGTGCTCCATATTTATGGACATTTATTCCTTCAATATGATCACAATAAACATTTCCACCGGCGTGCTCTCGCTTATCTATCACTAGACAACGTTTGCCGCGTTTGGTAGCTTCGTGTGCAAAGACACAGCCGAACAAGCCACTTCCAACTATTAGATAATCGTATACAGAACTTTCTTTAATCATTTATTTAGATGTTATACAGCCTTTAAGCGGCTTGCGGCAAGTTAAATCAATGTAAGTGCCAATAACAATTCAGTCTAAAAAATGCGTATTAATACTCTATAAACGCGTATTAACCGAATTGTACTGGATGAAGGACTAATCTACGTGTTCTTTGAATCAAAATACCCCTTCGATATTAATATTACCGGTTTTCCTAACGTCGGCATGTGCATTGTTCTTTCAAAGTGTTTTTAAACCTAAAATTAAAGTTATGTTTCACCATTCAAAAGATTTACAATTCAATGCTCGGGTATCCCGTCCAGACCCAGCATTTGCCAACATTTTGCTGGAACAATTTGGCGGAGAAAATGGCGAACTAGCAGCAGCCATGCAATATTTTACGCAGGCATTTGGGGCTAAACAGCCGCATCCCGATAAGTATGATATGCTTATGGACATCGCTACTGAAGAATTTTCACACCTGGAGATCGTGGGTGCTACGATCCAAATGTTGTTAAAAGGAGTTAACGGTGAACTTAAGGATGCCGCTGATTCTTCGGAAATCATGCAGGTCTTAGAAGGTAAAGCTGCCAAAGAAAATATTATTCATGCGGCTTTAAGTGCAAACCCGCAGTTTCCTATCATTACTGGTGGTGGGCCAACTTTGAGAAATAGTCAGGGTATTCCATGGTGTGCGTCATATATTCATTCTAATGGAGACCTTACAGTTGACTTAAGAAGTAATCTTGCCTCGGAATCCCGTGCGAAATTAGTCTATGAGCATTTGATGAAATTTACTGATGACCCTTACGTAAAGGAAACGCTTTCGTTTTTAATGACACGCGAAGTTGCGCATTACAAAATGTTCGAAGCAGCACTGGAAACAATTCAGCCTAATTTCCCTCCCGGAGTTCTACAAGCTGATCCTAGATTTACACAACAGTATTTCAATATGTCGCCTTCTCAAAGCGTGCGAGGTCCTTGGAACCAAGGCGAAATGCCAGGCATGGGATTACAGTGGGAATACATCTCAGACCCTGTGACGGAAGTTATGCAAACTGAAGGTCTTACAGTACTCGATGATGAAAAAGAAGCTGAAATCGCAGAAAGCGAAGAGCTTAATAAAGATCTAAGTGCTATACGAAGTACAGAAGTAAAGCAGTCTGAACCGGATGGTGTAGCTCAATGGAGCGACTATACCGCTCAGGACTTCGAATAAGAAAATAGTAAAGAATGGCTTTTCAAATTTGGGAAGCCATTCTTTTATTACGGTTCATAGGATTTCCTTAATTGAAAAGGCCCAGCCTTCGATTTATCATTTGCATTTTGCAACTCTAACGAGCAAGCAGATCTTTCCTTCAAAGCTAAACAATAGATAATTCCATCGGAATATTTTTAATCAGAATCGAAAAGACGTCCCAATAAAGTACGTTTTTTCCGCATCCGCCTGGATACCGTAATTAAGCCCTGCGTCAAGTAAAAGATTATTTGCTAATGAGAGTTGCAACGATCCATTCAAATAGCTTGACCAATGGTGCTGCTTAAAATCATAGGTATAAAAAGTCTCTCCTATACCTTCCAGTCCCTTTATGATTTCATGGCTTAGCGTTAACGATTGTAAAAGTTCCGTGTGTAGACTGTGATCATATTTATCTTGTAAACGATCTCCTTCGATCTGGAATCCCAGTTTCCAATCATTTGGAAGCTTCAGCTGCATGGGTAGAATTATCCCACCCTCGTACCTTTGGTCTGGCTCCAGTTGAGATGTTGGAAATTTGATATAGGGTAAAATAGCAATAGAGAAGTTTCCGCCACCATTTCCCGATATATTCTGTTTTAGCCGGAGTATCAAATTGCCAAGGCCATGAGTGTTTGTCTTGTTCCCAGTAACCAGATCTAAGTCGCGCTGTGTGCCAAAGGCTTGTATGATTATCTGTAAGTCAGCTGAGTTGGTAATACCAAGCTTCAAGTTCGCCTGGTTGATTAGCAATGTTTGCTGATTACTAAGCTCATCTTTTTCGCGTTTAAACTTTAGCAGATCTGCTTCATATTGAATGTGCCCTGCATCAACGGTAAATGGAGATTCGGTAATATCAGGACGGTCCGTTTCCATATCGCGCAACATGTCTTTCGGAACAGGATTAAATAAATTAACACTAGTCATTTTTGTTGCCTGTGCGTAACCGGATTCGCAGGTTAGAAAAATCAATGAAGCGCAGAGCAGTGTTCTGATCATATTCATAAGTCTAGATTGCGTTAAATAACAGTTTAGGCAATAAAAAGTTTATATGGTTATCGTGCATGACACATTGCTGCAGAATGATAGGGAGCGATATATGTGAAATACCGCTGGTTTGATCAATTAATAGCTTAGCTTTAAAACTTTGGCACTAGAGAAGTGCTGCCCCTAAACCAGTCTTAATATTCTATCAAGTCCTGGATAAATCTCACAATAAGAATGAACAATAAAGAGAACGATGAACTCTTCCTGGCTAATAAGGAGATTGCCCTTCAGAACCTTCAAAGAGAGAAGCGCGCTGCAGAATTACTTATTGCCAATAAAGAACTGGCTTTTCAAAACAAGGAAAAAGAGACCAGGGCTGAGGAACTTGTCATAGCCAATAAAGAACTCGCCTTTCAAAACAAGGAAAAAGAGAAACGGGCTGAAGAACTCATTATCGCTAATAAAGAGTTAGCTTTCCAAAACAAGGAAAAAGAGACCCGGGCTGAGGAACTTGTCATAGCCAATAAAGAACTTGCCTTCCAAAACAAGGAAAAAGAGAAACGGGCTGAAGAACTCATTATCGCTAACAAAGAGTTAGCTTTCCAAAACGAGGAAAAAGAAAAGCGCGCAGAAGAACTTATTATCGCAAATCGTGAGCTGAAAAGTGCTGAAGATGACATCCGTAAACTTAATGATGAACTAGAAAGAAAAGTCATTGAGCGAACGTCACAACTGGAATTTGCTAATAAAGAACTGGAAGTTGTTAATAAGGAGCTTGAATCATTCTCCTACTCTGTTTCGCATGATCTCCGGGCGCCTATACGTGCCATCCATGGATACACGAGAATACTTGTAGAAGATTATATGGAAGCCTTCGATAATGAAGGTATTAAAATTCTTCATTCCATTACCCGTAACTCAAAGAAAATGGGCGAGCTGATTGATGACTTACTTGCATTTTCAAAACTAGGAAGAAAACAGGTAAGCTTTTCAGCCATGGACATGAACGCTTTGGTTAGGGCCGTTCAGGATGAATTAACAGAAGATGATGAAAACCTACCGATTTATACTATCGACACTTTACCTGCTGCCATGGGTGACAAGTTGTTAATTAAACAAGTTTGGATCAACCTTATTTCAAATGCAGTTAAATATTCCAGACATAAAGCAGAAACAGTTGTTGAGGTAGGTGCCTATAAGCAAAATAATATGATTGTCTATTTCGTAAGAGATAAAGGCGCAGGTTTTGACATGCAATATTATGATAAGCTATTTGGGGTTTTCCAACGGCTGCATTCTCAGGAGGAATTTGAAGGTACAGGTATCGGCCTTGCAATTGTACAGAAGATTGTACAGCGTCACAATGGTGTAGCATGGGCGGAGTCAAAATTAGATGAGGGCTCCACTTTCTACTTTAGCCTACCAAGCATAGAACAAACTATAATTTAGAATAACATAATGAGTTACCATAACGTTGAAATTTTGTTCGTTGAAGACAGTCAGGATGATGCTGCACTTACCGTTCGCGCTTTAAATAAAAGTGGTTTCCACAACAAGCTGCATCATGTAATCAATGGCGCAGAAGCGTTGGATTTTCTATTTTGCCGTGGAGAGTATTCAGAGCGTAATCCAAAAGAGTTTCCGAAGTTAGTACTATTGGACTTAAAGATGCCGAAAGTATCAGGCCTTCAAGTGTTGGAGATTATAAAGGCGGATCCGAACTTAAAGTCCCTTCCGGTGGTCATGTTAACATCTTCCAACGAAGGACCTGATATCGAAAAATGTTTCGCTCTAGGAGCAAACAGCTACATCGTTAAACCAGTGGATAGTGATAATTTCTTCCAGGCCGTTAAGCAAATCGGAATGTATTGGATGGTCTTAAGTCAACCTGCACTTTAGAAGTACATGATCAAAATTCTAATTGTAGAAGACAATGAAAGCGATGCCGATCTGCTTTGTCGTGAACTAAGAAAATCAGGAGTTATATTTCTTTCGGAAATCGTTCAGACACGAAAAACGTTTGAACAAGCTTTAGAGAATTATAAACCAGACCTAATCCTTTCAGACTTTTCTTTGCCTTCCTTTGATGCTGTGACTGCTTTCCAAATTAAACAGCAGAACAACCCACTCACACCTTTTATCATCATTTCAGGAGTTATCGGAGAGGAAAATGCGGTTGAACTCATTAAATCGGGAGTAACGGACTATGTATCAAAAGCCAATCTCTTTACGCTGCCTACAAAAATTAAAAGAGCTATTGATGATGCGCAGCTAAGGAAGGAGAAACTAGTAATTGCCGAAGAATTGAAGATGCTCAATTTTGAGCTTCTCTCCCTCAACCAGGAGTTGGAAACAAGAGTGGTTACGCGCACCACAGCGCTTCTGGAAAGTGAAAGCAGATTTAGAAGCATGATGGAGACTATTCCGCAAATCGCCTGGACGAATACAGTGGGTGGTAAGGTAGACTATTACAATCAACGCTGGTATGACTATACCGGTCTGGATAGTGTTAGAACAGAGATGCAGGGCTTTAAAGTTGTAATCCATCCTGACGATCTGGTGCTTGGTTTAGCTGGATTTATTTCCATCCTGCGTGGGAAAGATGGTGGCGAATTCCAAATTAGGATAAAAAGATCTGACGAAATATTTAGGTGGCACCTAATCCGGCTAATGCCGATTAAGGCTCAGGACCATATACAACTTTGGGTAGGTACTGCCACAGATATTCAGGAACTTCGACTATTACAGCAGTATAAGGATGATTTTATCAGCATTGCCAGTCATGAAATAAAAACACCTATTACGAGTTTGAAGGGCTCACTGCAAATGCTTGACCGGATAAAGGCAAACGCTCCGTCTGATCTATCATTTAGACTTATTGCTCAGGCAAGTAAAAGTCTTGACAAGGTCAATGTATTAATCGAGGATTTATTAAATGCAAGTATGGCCAATCAAGGTCAACTCAACATAAGCCGCCAACAGTTCAACCTTTTTAATCTTATTACCTCCTGCGTTGATGAACTAGATCTGGCTTCACATACCATAATAATTGAAGGGGAAAGGGAAATTGAAGTTCTGGCGGATACGATCAGAATTGAACAGGTTTTGGTTAATTTCATTACTAACGCAATAAAGTACGCCCCTGATGCGAAAGCGATTTTAATAGAGATTGAAAAAATAGACGGTTACGTCAAGGTATCGGTAATCGATAAAGGCCCCGGAATACCTGCAGAAAAGATTCGCTATCTTTTTGACCGTTACTATCAGGTTGGTAACGCAAGTTCTCTCTACACTGGCCTTGGTTTAGGTCTGTACATCTGTGAAGAAATTATCAAAAAACACCATGGTCAAATCGGCGCAAAGAGCGAATTAAATAGTGGTAGCATTTTTTGGTTTACTCTACCGGTCTTAACTGAACTTTAGGAAGTAATTAGTATAGGATTGTAACCCTGGAAAAGACCACTTTCTAATACACCTGTAATTGATTTAATCTCTTTTTCCAATCCAGTGTATATCTTCTCAAAATATACATCTAGAATGAGACATCCGCTTTCAGTAAGCACAGGACCGTCTTTCCCTCCCGCTAATCTCATACTCATCTCTGTTGAGCCGAGTTTTATCAGCTCAGATTCTACGTATCTTAAAGCCATTGGATATATTTCTACAGGTATAGGAAAGTTGGTTCCTATGACAGGAACCAACTTACTTGGATCAACGAGTATATAACGCTCATTACAACTCATCATTACTAATTTCTCTTTGAATAGTGCACCACCCCTGCCCTTATTTAGGTTATATTCGGAGTCAACCTCATCGGCACCATCGAGGCACCAGTCTACCTTATCTACTGTAAGATCGGTTATGAGTAGATTTAAATTCTGACAGGCAAATTTCATTTCCAGCGAAGTGGGAATAACTTTAATGCTCAAATTTTTATCAGCTACTTTTTTCGCGATAGAATAAACAGCTAATAACGATGTTGAACCAGAACCAACGCCAATGACATCACCATTCCTGACACGGTCTGCAATCTTATCGGCAACGCTTTGCTTCTGGTCTCTATTCTTAATTAGTGCTACCTGAGCGCTTTGATCTAGCAAATGACTGGTCCAATTCATATTCAAAGTTAGCTATTTAAGGCTGACCACTGCCACCCATAGCTCCGTAAACTTGGCCCGTTGCATAACTTGCATCTGCTGCCGCTAGTTGTACGTAAATAGAAGCAAGTTCTACTGGCTGACCTGGTCTGCCCATTGGAGTATCGCCACCAAATGTCTTCAACTTTTCCATTGTGGCACCGCCGCTAACTTGTAATGGAGTCCATATTGGTCCAGGCGCTACACCATTAACACGGATACCTTTTGAAGCTAACTGCTTGGCAAGCGAACGTACGAAACTCGTATTTGCCGCTTTGGTTTGTGCATAGTCAAACAATTCTGCAGATGGATCAGTAGCTTGTTGTGATGTGGTCGAAATGATAGCAGAGCCTGGTTTTAGATGTGGCAAAGCAGCTTTAGTTAACCAAAACGGAGCGTAGATATTCGTCTTCATCGTCCAGTCGAACTGCTCAGAACTAATGTCTAAAATGGATTCGTGAGTCTGCTGTCTCGCGGCGTTATTAACTAGAATATCCAAACCACCAAGACCTTTAACCGCTTCTTCAACAAGTCTTTTGCAAAATGCTTCATCTCTGAGATCACCTGGGATTGCAACCGCTTTACGTCCGGCTTTCCGGATAAGCGCTACTACTTCTTTAGCATCGGGCTCTTCGTCAGGTAGATAATTAATTGCCACATCTGCACCTTCCCTGGCAAACGCTATGGCGGCTGCTCTACCCATTCCGGAGTCGCCACCAGTGATTAGTGCTTTACGACCAGCTAATCTCCCGGACCCTTTATAGCTCGTTTCTCCATGGTCAGGCTTTGGATCCATTTTACTGGCTAAACCTGGCCAGGGCTGAGACTGCTCCTTGAAGGGAGGTTTAGGATACTTCGTAGTTGGATCGTCAAGGGCTGCTGTAGCATTACCACTTAGGACATCCGAGTCGGCGGCACCAAATGCAGGTCCGGCTGCTATAGTTGCAATGCCTACGCCAAGACCGCCCAATGCTTTACGGCGGCTTATTTTATCTGCTTCATTCATAATATTTCTCGATAGGTATATGCATTCAACCTTTTTGAGAACTATTGGTTTGATTTATTATTAATATGCCGAGCACCAAATAAGCCAAGAAAACACAAGGTCATCTGAATAAAGTAACGGGATTAAGACTCAAACCTGACCCTTTTTCGCTATTAAAGCATTAAATTCGCTGGAATAAGTAACCATTTATTTGTTTTTTCATCAGATGACCGAAAAAAAGGTGATAAAAGTCGGATTAGATTCCGCCGCTCCATTTCCGATGCACTCTGACTACAATTCCGAAGGCTTTGAAGGCTTTGAGGTTGACCTTTTAAAGGCAATCACTGATCATTTGGGGTTAGAAATAGAATACCAGGTATCTTTATGGTCTACAATACTAGAACACTTATTTAAAGGCGAACTGGATATTATCTGCTCCGCAGTAACAGTTACCCCCTCTCGTAGGCATATCCTGGAGTTCACAAATCCTTATCTACATTTCCGACTTTGCGCGGTGATCAAGGAGGAAGACAGTCTTAAAGGAATTACCGACTTCAAAAACAAAACGATTGGGATTAGAGAGGCAACGGAGGCAGAACGGTATGTTCATATGAATTTTCCGGGAAACAATATGGTTCATGCCGAAACGAATAAGGATCTTTATAGAAAGTTGCAATCCGGCAAAATCGATTTGCTGATCGATGACTCCCCGATAGCCGGTGGTTTTCTTCAAAAGAATAAAAAACTCAAAGTAGGAATGTACCTTCCAGGCACCGACTCGCAGTATGCTATTGCCTTGAAAAAAGGCGATGTTCAACTTAAAGATCAGTTTAACGACGTATTAAGTTTACTGAAACAAAACGGTGTATATCAAACTATCTACAAAAAGTGGTTTAATGACATTCAATTTTAGAAGCGGATTGCACAAAGGCAACCGATCGGTTGTCTCCAAAGAATAGGTATAAACCGGCGCTACAATCGCCTCGAAGTAGGACTGCTATCACCAGGTTGGCTGTCCAGATTGTCCAGTCAGGCCTTAAGCTGGAGCAAAACAATTGAGGACCCGAGCGGTTAAGTGTATTATGGAACCTTTTAACATAAAGATTGGTTACGGTGACAATAACGTCACATTAACGATCTTACCTACCTCCGATCAGCAATACAAAGTAATCTATTTTGGGGCAATTCTAGGCGCAGTAAAGTATGAGGCAGATTGTTGGGACTTGGTCTCAGAGGAAGAACTACAGGCTGGCGATCTGCCCTTCTATAGACATGATTTAAATTCAGACAGAGCGAACGTGATTCTGGATGAAGCTACTATAGATGAAATTGGAGAGGAAATTGAAATTACTCTTCGTCTCGAAAAAGATATATAAAAAATATTTCACAAATATCTACCAATTTAATAGACTTTACCTATATTTGTCTTATAGTCATGTGGCCGAGGGGTTAGGTAAGGGTCTGCAAAACCTTCCACGGCGGTTCGAATCCGCCCTTGACGTCAAATACAATTTAAGTATTGTTTGATCTTTAGATGTTTGGTTAGATCTAAGTTTTGTTTGAATAAGCCAGGTTGGATGACCTGGCTTTATTATTTTTCATAAAATTCCAAGGGTAAACCGTCGGGATCAGCAATGAATGTGAAACGCTTTCCTGTAAATTCATCTATACGAATTTGCTCCGCAATTACGCCGTTCCTTTTAAGCTCAAGTACAATCTCGTCAAGTTCTTCGACTTCAAAAGCAAGATGCCTTAAGCCTGCCGCCTCAGGTTTAGACGGTCGCTGTGGGGGCGTCGGAAATGAAAACAACTCAATTATGTAATCGCCATTCAAAGATAGATCTAACTTATAAGACTGCCTTTCAGTTCTGTATACTTCGCGAATAATTTGCAGCCCTAAGACATCAGTATAAAATCGCTTCGACAATTCGTAGTCCGTGCAAATGATCGCAATATGGTGGACGGATCTCAGTTTGACTGCCATTACTTACTTATTAGTTTGTATATCTCACCTTTATTGCCAGCGAGAAGAACAAGTTTTCCAGACTTAGATTTTTGAATAACATTGAAGTTCAGTTTAGAAATATTGTACCAGCTGATGCCTCCATCAGTCGACAAATCTGTCCCAGAAGAGCCGGTCGCTATCAAGGTCTTGTTATTAACATAGATTACGCCGGACCGGTAACCATCGACTGGTTTAAGCGGCTTGGTCCATGTTCGTCCTGAATTGGTTGTCAATAAGACGTTGTTGCTTTTCTCGTTATCTTTCAAATAGTTCCCGCCGACTACTACCCCTACTTTCTTATTATAGAATGCTATTGAAAAAGGTCCAGTACTACTTTCGCCTTGGAGAATGGGACACTTATAGACGCCCCACTTGTCGCCATAGTTATTGGAGTAATACAAATTGGAAGCTGCACCGCCAGTAGCAACCCATACCTTCCCATTGCCCAAAGCTCTAATTGTAGTTCCACTCGCGGCAAAACCAGCCTCTCCTGGAAGTAAATCCGACTTTAAATTCGCTGATATGTTTTCCCATGAAAGTCCCCCGTCAATTGTCTTAAGAATCTGCATCTTGTTCTTGATTGGATCGCCGAAGATGATTCCACGCTTCTCATCCCAAAAATCCATACCGTCAAGAAAAATCGCAGAATCTATGTTTTTGTAAGTTTGTGTCCAGGAATTACCTCCATCTTTAGTAATCAGAATATATGCTGGTGAACCTGCGTTGACTATGATTGCTCTGTTACTATCAAAAGCCTCGATGTCTCTAAAATCAAACTTCTCATAACCTTCCGGCTTAATCCATTGCCAATGCAACCCACCATCTACCGTTCTGCCAACGGTACCATTACTCCCACTTACCCATGCGACTTCATCTGAAACAATTGACATCCCTCTGATACTTGTTAAAGTACCACTTGTTTGTTGGATGAAACTATAAGACTGCCCCAAAACAACAAATGGTAATAATAGAACTAAGAATAGTAGCTTTTTCATTATTTAACGCGTTTCCAAACTTCTGTTCTACCAAGAATAGATACGCCTAGGTAGCCCCTCATATTCAGATCGCCGTTGCTTTTCAATGTCAAATTGCAACTGTAGACTTTGCCAGACTTTGGATCGTAAATGTTACCGTCTGTCCACTTGCCATCTTCGTAAACAAAGTCTTTAAGAATTTCGAGTCCCAAGATCGGTTTAGATCTTAAGTTGGCATTAGGATTTTGAAAATCTGTTTTTACATTACCTTTCTCGTCCTTAGGGTCTTTTAGCCAGACGAGCTTACCATAGAATTTATTGGATCTTTTGTTGATTTCAAGATGCGCCTCATTCGTTGAGTTAACCCATTTACCTAGAATGGCATCCTTGTTTTGAGCGGAACTGGTATAGGCGATAGCCATCAGCAAAAAGGCGATTATATATTGTTTCATAGGGAATGTGATGCAAATAGGTTAGTAAATAACGAAAGGTAAATAAAATTGGCAAGTATTTGTAAAAAATAAAAGAGATAGACTCATCCAAGCTCTATCTCTTTCTAACCAAATATAAACCCTGTATGAACGGGATTTTTGTCCTTAAGGTAATTGCACATTACCTATTTATTCTTTTTATGATCACAGCGTTGCTGCTTGACTCTACAAATGTAGAAATAATATTCAATAGTGTAAAACTTACACTAAGCATTTTCTCCATAATCCCTAGGATATTGCAATTCTATGATAATTGTTTTAGCCAAAGAATTCAATTTTAGAGCTCGAAACAGCGTAAAAAATCAATTTTTTAATAATAAATGCCTGGTTAGTAGTGAGTACTAAGCAAAAGTTTAAAATATCTTTGTTAAAAGACACAAAAACCTAGAATTAAGCACTGACATGTAAATTAAACATGAAGAATTGCAATAAATATCACTTCGTAATGGAATTACCGTAGAATTTAGACCATTAAAACAGTTTTAAGCGTAACAAATATCAAAGACGTTTAGTTTAAACGCTGCTTTTGCCCTAATAATAGCTGAGCCAATTTGATGTATGGAACTTGTTGAACAGTCAGACTATCATCAATCGCGATAGAAGCGGCGGTAGCGGCAGATTCTCCCAGTATCATGAAAACAGGTTCCATTCTTACGGAGCCATAAGCAATGTGAGAACTGGAAAGACATACCGGAACAAGTAAATTTGAACACTGGATTTCTTTAGGAACAATAGCATCATAACCGATGCTATAAGGTTTAGGGGCTTTGACGCCTATGTCACCTTCATTTTGAACAAAGCCTTCGCTACTCACATACCGTTGAACATTATGAGAGTCTAACGAATAGGAACCCATTCCAATCGGTTTTGGCACTTCTCGTTTCCCGAGAACTTCATTTTCAGTCATGACTAAATTACTGACCATTCTTCTCGCTTCTCTAATGTACAATTGATGAGGCCAGTTGCCATTGTCTGTGAACTCATCTTTCGACAAGCCCCAGGTATTCAATCTATCTTGTAAAGCCTTAGGTACTCTGGGGTCTGTTGCCATAAAATACATCAAACCTTTTTGATAGTTTTCATGGTCCTTAATGATCTTCTTTCTTTCGGCATACGTAGCTTCAGGATACTTGTAATTCATTCCTATAAAGTCTGTACTGAAAGGTCCGTGGTTGTTCGTATCAGTTTTCCTATTAGGAACTGGGTCGTATTTATCAAATAATTCCTTCCAGCCACTTTCAAAAACCCTGACTAACAACTCATAGTCCAAGGCATTGTAGCGGTCGGGCTTTGGAAAAGTGATCTTGTTGTCTAGATTATTTGTTAAACACATCCGAAAGCAGTAGGCCTGCAACTTATCATCGCCTTGCCCTCTCAGGCCTGGAGCGGAGGCAGAAATTCCTGTCAATAAGCCGCTGCTCTTCTTACCAGGGGTTTTATAAGGATCAATTGCTTTCGCAAAATGATGGCCGTGTTGAAAAACGTTCGTTTGTACACCATTCCACGTCTCACCATAGATCGTATTCGCTTCCCTACCCACATGATAGCTTACTCCAGCCGCAGCCATCAAATCTCCTTCATAAGTAGCGTCAATAAACACTTTCCCTTTGTATACTTTGCCACTAAGCGTTCTTATGGAGACTATTTTACCATCCTTTTTTACTAGACCTTTCTTCCGGTTCAACCATTCGTTGCGATGAACAGCCAATGCATTTTCTTTAACGAAGTCTTCCATAATCTGTTCGGCCACATGGGGTTCGAAGATCCACATCGTGCGGTCGGCGCCGTCAATCGCCGGTGTGCCCTGTCCCTTATTGCCATAATCCTCTTTCTTCTGCCATTTCCAGGCGGAGTCTCGTGAATAATGAAGAAATATCCGATGGTAAAATTCCCTTGCCAAGCCTCCAATCACTTCTTTATTACCTGTATCTGTAAAGCCAAGACCCCCCGAAGTGAGGCCACCTAAATGCTTGTCGGGGGATACCAGTATAACCGTTTTACCCATTTTACTTGCCTGAACACCCGCCATAACTGCTGCGGATGTACCACCGTAAATAATAATATCAGCGTTAAATACTTTCTCTTTAGTTTGAGCAGATACTTCTTGAAATCCGTTAACGCAAACAAGAACATAAATAACTATGGCTTTGATCTTCATAAAATCTAAGTTAATAAAAGAGATTTAATTGTAAATTGGATGATATGAGAAAATCTATACTGCTAATGCTAAGCACGCTATTCGCAACAGTTGCGGTTGCCCAAAAGTACGAGGCCAACTGGAACTCACTAAATCAACGGAAAATCCCGGAATGGTTCCATCAGGATAAATTTGGAATTTTTATACATTGGGGTGTCTATGCAGTCCCCTCCTACGCGCCTGTTATAGAAAATAGTGGTGATAGCTATTCTGAATGGTACTGGTGGCGTTTGATTGAAAAACAAAAGGACTTTAGCAGCTTCCATAATAAGAACTATGGCAGCGAGTTTATGTACCCTTCTTTTGAGAAATCTTTCAAAGCAGAGCTCTATGATCCAAATGCATGGGCAGATCTGTTTAAGAAATCAGGTGCTAAATACGTAGTGCTAACTTCTAAGCATCATGAGGGCTATGCATTATGGGAAAGCAAGGAGGCAGATAAAAGCTGGGGCAAACCCTGGAACGCAGTAACTGGTACGCCTAAGCGGGACTTGCTGGGCGACCTTACAAAATCTGTAAACGATGCTGGCCTTAAAATGGGCTTTTACTATTCGCTCTATGAATGGTTTAATCCGCTCTGGAAAAGTGATAAAAAGAAATTTGTGTCGGAACACTTGTTTCCTCAGTTCAAAGACCTGGTCACAAAATATAAACCTGCAGTGATATTCTCAGACGGAGAATGGGATCTTACAGACGAAGAATGGCGTAGTCCAGAGCTGTTGGCCTGGCTTTACAACGAATCTCCAGTGGCGAAATCTGTCGTAGTTAACGATCGTTGGGGTAAAAATACGAGGGGTAAAAACACGGGCTCTACTTACACAACTTCCGAATATGGCAGCGGCATGGATCCAAATGTAATATGGGAAGAAAGTCGTGGCATCGGACACTCCTACGGTTACAATAGGAATGAGAAACTGGAAGATTATAAAACAAGTCATGACTTGATTTTAATGCTGGTTGACATTGTTTCCAGGGGCGGTAATCTCCTATTGGATATCGGGCCAACTGCTGATGGCCGCATCCCCGTGATCATGCAACAAAGGCTTACTGATATAGGCACCTGGTTAGGGGTTAATGGTGAAGCCATTTATGGTAGCGAAGCTTATACTAAATCCTATCAATGGAGTGAGGGGAAAATGCCAGAGAAAAAAGGAGAGTCTTATATGGCCGGCTACGACATTGCTAAAATGGTGCTCCCTGCAGGTGATCAAGCTCATGTTGAAGCATTCTTTACCATTAAGGGAAAAGATTTGTACTGCATTTACCCAGCATTCGCATCCAAGTTTACAATAAGAGATCTTAAACTGAAGAGTGGCACCAAAGCTTCAATCCTCGGGATTAACAAAGAGTTGAAGATCAAGTCTTCCGGCAAAAATGTAGTTGTGGATGCTTCTCTCTTAAAGCCCGGGGAGATTAGCGGCAAGCTAATTGTCGTCAAATTGCAAAACGCATTGTAAAAGAAAACAATATTGCTCGTTTCATAGTATCTTATTGTATATAATCGATATACCATGCTACAACAAGGAGAACAAGCACCAGAATTCGAATTATTTGCCACCCCAGATCAAAAGGTTAAGTTAAGTGAACTGAAAGGGAAAAACGTAGTACTCGCGTTTTATCCAGCAGATTGGAGTCCGGTCTGCAGCGATCAGATGGTTCTTTACAACGAGATGCTTAAAATATTCGGCAAATACAATGCAACCATTTTAGGCATTTCTGTAGACAGCCGCTGGTGCCACCTCGCTTTCTCAAAAGACCGAAAATTACACTTCACATTGCTTTCAGATTTTGAGCCTAAAGGGGAAGTATCTAAACAATATGGAGTATACGATGAAGCTGCAGGCGAATGTAAGCGGGCGCTGTTTGTTATTGATACCCAAGGTACCATTGCATGGAGTTATGTGTCGCCAACGGCGATGAACCCCGGAGCGGACGGAATATTAGAAGCACTTGAAGAACTAACCAAATCAAAATAGCTTATGTCACTAAAACCAGAAATCGGACCTGCAGATCAAACCCAGGGTAATGAACAGGCCGCAGTCAAATTAGTAGAATATGGCGATTATCAGTGTCCATATTGTCGGGACGCCTATTCCATTGTTAAAAACATACAATCTACATTTGGTGATCAAATATTATTTGTATTTCGAAACTTTCCCCTACAAGAGGCACATCGATATGCCAACATCGCCTCTCAGGCAGCTGAGGCAGCTGGCAAACAGGGTAAATTTTGGGAGATGCATGATGCCATATTTGAAAATCAGGATCAGCTTAATGAAGACTTCCTCGATACGCTGGCGGAAAAGCTTGGATTAGACAGGGAACAGTTTGAATGGGACTTAAATTCGGAAGAGATCTCTACTAAAGTCGAGAACGATTTCGAGAGTGGCGTAAGAAGCGGCGTAAATGGCACGCCTTCCTTTTTTATTAACGGCACTAAATTCGATGGCGGTGCAGATGATCTGCTTCAGGTACTAAAAGAAAGTGGAAGCTAGAATTAACTAACTTCCACTTTTATAATGGTATAAATCAAACTTTAAATTTAATCCGCGTGTAGCGTATCCTTATGTTCATCTGCATTGTAAGAGGCTTCTAATTCAGCCAGTTTCTTCTTACCATAGGCAAGCTTAGTAATCAGTACAAACAGCACAGGGACAATGAAAAGTGCTAGAATTGTAGCTGAAAGCATACCGGCAGCAACCGTCCATCCAATAGTTTTCCTTGATACTGCACCGGCACCATGAGAAATGATCAGGGGAATAACACCCAAAATAAAGGCTAGGGAGGTCATTATAATTGGCCTTAAACGTAGCTTAACTGCTTCTATTGTTGCAGCAATTAATTCCATACCCCAATCCACACGCTCTTTTGCGAACTCAACGATCAAAATCGCATTCTTTGCTGAAAGTCCGATCAATGTTATTAATCCTACCTGAGCATAAATGTTATTGTCCAATTTAGGTAGGAAAGTCAACGCCAGGATAGCGCCAAATAAGCCTAATGGAACAGACAGCAGAATAGAGAACGGAACAGACCAACTTTCATATAAGGATGCTAACAACAAGAATACAAATACAATAATCAAGGCAAAAATCATAGTCGTACTGTTACCAGCTTCTTTTTCCTCAGCACTCAGTCCAGAGAAGTTGTAGCTATAATTCGCAGGCAAAGTTTCCTTTGCTACTTCTTCCAACGCCTTCAACGCATCCCCAGAACTCGATCCCGGCTTAGCAGATCCAGTAATTTCTATCGATCTGAACAAGTTAAAGTGATTAATAATCGAGGGCTTTTCTACAATCTCATAACTTACTATCGAACTCAAGGGCACAGAATTACCAGAAGTATTTTTTACATAAAGTCTGCTTAGATCTTCAATTCCTTTACGGAAGCTCGTATCGGCCTGCGTTACCACCCTAAAGTTTCTACCGTACCTGGTGAAATCGTTCACATAACTACTACCCAGATAAGCGGAAATGGTACTATAAACCGCACCTATTGAAACCCCCATTCTTTTTGCCTGGTCACGATCAACATGAACCTGGTAGTTTGGTGTTTTCGAATTGAACAGGGTATAAGCCATACCTATTTCAGGCCTTTGATTTGCCGCCATTAAGAACTTCCCAACGTTCGCTTCAAAAGCTTTAATGTCTCCCGCTTGTTTTTCCTGAATTTGCAGCGAGAATCCTCCACTGATACCTAAACCAGGAATCGGAGGTGGTGCTACAGCAAGCACACTTCCGTCTTTATCGCCAGCGAACTCTTTGGTCACACCAGCTATCGTTGTTGCCACATCTCCTTCACGATCGTCCCAACCTTTCAGTTGAACAAAAAATGTTGCAGCATTGGATTTAAATGATCTATTCAATATATTAATACCTCCGATAGACGTGATGTTCTTTACCTCAGGATATTTTTTCTGAATGGTTTCGGTAATCCTCTTAATAAAGGCATCCGTTCTTGCTGCAGATGCTCCTTCAGGTAAGGTTACTCCCATCAGGAAGATACCAGCATCCTCACCCGGTATAAATCCTCCAGGCTTTTTAACAAATAACCCAACCGTTCCTACATACAGACATACCAGGATCACTATAACCAGTGGTGCTTTTTTCAAGGCCCATTTAACGCCATTCGAGTACTTGTTTGTCACCTTCGCGAACCAGACATTAAACTTGAAAAAGAATTTATTCAAGCCTCTGGATTCTGAATTTAAGTTCATCGGCTTCAATAACAATGAGCATAATGCGGGCGTAAGTGATAAAGCAATAAAGGCTGAAAGTATCACAGAAACAGCAATCGTTATGGCAAACTGTTGATAAAGTTGACCTACCATCCCTGGAATAAACCCGACAGGAATAAATACTGCCGCTAGTATTAATGCAATCGCTATAACCGGCGCTGTTATATCTTTCATCGCCTTCCGGGTAGCTTCTGGAGCAGAAAGCCCTTCGTGATCCATATAATGCTGAACGGCCTCAACCACAACAATTGCATCATCCACTACAATACCAATCGCCAATACAAATCCAAACATCGTCAAGACGTTGATTGAAAAGCCAAGTATCGTAAAGAGAATGAAAGTACCAATGATGGATACAGGTATTGCAAGAACCGGTATTAGTGTGGCTCTCCAACTTTGCAGGAAGAAAAATACAACCAGTGTCACCAATATCAGCGCCTCAACCAAGGTGTGAACCACCTCACTTATGGAGACCTTTACTATGGAAACGGTCTCATATCCTATAACGTAATCCAGGTCTTTAGGAAAGGACTTCTTAAGCTCCTGCAATTGCTTTTCAATCCCATCGGCCGTAGCCACTGCATTTCCACCTGGAGTCTGATTGATTGCCATCATGGACGAAACCTTTCCATTAACTTTTGAACGGGTCGCATAACTGAACTCCCCAAGTTCGATCCTGGCAATGTCTTTCAAATAAACCGAAGAACCACCAACTCCAGATTTAACAACGATGTTCTCAAATTGCTCCTGAGAGTTCAAATCCGCATCTAATAGAACTGAAAATTCAAAGGTTTGATTCGAGTTTTGTGGAGGCCCACCAACAGTACCACCTGGTATACGTGAATTCTGCTCTGCTATCGCCGCAGAAACCTCTGCTGGCGTAATGTTTAACCTGGCTAACTTGTTAGCATCAAGCCAAACGCGCATACTAAAAGGCTGACCAAATGCCTGCACATCTCCTACCCCGGGTATCCGGAGAAGTGCATCTTTAACATAAAGATTAACATAATTGGATATGAACTTCTGGTCATAGGTTCCATTTGGTGAATATAAACCAAGAACCATCAAGATATCATTATTTGCTTTTTTAGTGGTAACACCTAGGCGTCTAACAGCTTCCGGTAATGCCGGCTCTGCTATACCCACCCTATTCTGTACATCAAGTGCCGCAACGTCAATATTAGTCCCTACATCAAACGTTACTGTGATGGCAGAACGACCATCAGAAGTGCTGTTCGACGATAAATACTTCATCCCCGGTGTTCCATTGATCTGGCTTTCAATAGGTGTTGTTACAGTTTGTTCTACAGTTTGGGCATCGGCTCCTGTATACGTTCCACTAACTGTTACCGTCGGTGGCGCAATATTGGGGTATTGACTGATCGGTAATGTTGTAAGTACAATCGTACCTATCAACACCAACAACAGCGAAATTACAATGGCTGTGATCGGTCGTCTTATAAAAACTTCTGAAATCATTATGTTCTTCTTAGATCTTTAAACTATTTCTTAACTGATGTCGCAGCAGTAGCAGGTTGTTGTCCAGCTGCCTGACCCGGCGTTCCGGCTTGTACCTTTGCACCAGGTTTAACATTTTGTACACCCTCCACTACAATCACATCACCTGGATTTAAACCACTGCTTACAACAACACTTTGGCCAAATTGCTTTCCAAGCTTAACGTTTCTGGCTTCAGCTTTACTACTGTCACCAACTACATACACGTTAAACATCCCCAGCTGCTCCTGCACTGCTTTATAGGGTATTACCAGTTGGCGTCCCGACGACATATTCAGCGCTTTCAAATTAACCGTCATACCTGAAATCAATCTGCCCTGAGGATTTGGATAACTAATCCGAACTCTGATTGTTCCAGTTTGAGGATCAACAGCACGATCTATCGCTACAATACGGCCTTGACCTTTAAAAATACTACCGTCTTGCAATTGAACACTAAATAGTGAGTCTTTTACAGCCGATGATGTGTTTTGAAGCCTTGTGAAACGTGGGATCTCAGCTTGATTTACTGTGATATCTACTGCTATAGGGTTATTTGTAGAAACTGTGTTTAATAGGGTCGTACCAGGCGAAGCAAGTGCACCAAGCTTAACTTGTGAAATACCAATGGTTCCAGTTAAGGGCGAAACTATAGTCGCACGTTGCAGATCATTGGCAGCAGAAGAAAGTTGAGCCTGGGCAGCAGCTACCTGTGACGCGGCGTTTGCTAAGTCAGTCAATGCATAATCTACGCGTTGTCTGGCCACAGCATCTTGTTCAGCTAGTCTTGTATATCTGTCTGCATCTTTTTTTGCCTTATCACGATTTGACTTTGAAACAGCAACATCAGCTTTAGCTGCATTATAAGTTGCAATGTACTTTGTTCTATCTATTTCATACAGTTTCTGGCCTTTAACTACTTTTTGTCCATCTGACACAAAAATAGCCGTCACATAACCGCCAACTTGTGGTCGTAATTCAACCTCGTTCAAAGCTACAACGACACCTGGATAAGTGTCTGTGGTAACTACATCCTCTTCTGTTACAGTAGCGGTTGTTACTGGTGTAGCCGGGGGCGGTCCTTGTTGTTGTGCGGTTTGGTCTCCTCCTCCACAAGAGGCTAGGGCGATGGAACCAAGAATTATAACTCCCAGTTTTATGTTGCTAATCATATTCATTTGATGCATATTAATTGATGGATACTGTGCCTAACGCCTGTTGTACGTCGAGTTTTGATGACAAAAGGCTATATAATGCGTTTAAATAATTTAATTGAGCAGTACGAAGATCTGTTTCCGAAGTCATCAGATCCAGATAGGTTTTTATTCCCTCATCATATTGCAGTTTTATGGTGTTATAGACCTGTCTTGAAATCTCGACGTTCGCCCTGGATGTATTTAAGTCGTTGAGGTTGGCTTTATACGTTGCCATAGCCGATTCGTATTGCGTGTTAATCTGATTTCTGGTTTCCAGCAAATCAAGATCAATCCTTTTCTCCTGTAATTGAGAAATTTTAATCTCTTGAGTACGCCTTCCTCCTAAAAATACTGGAATGCTTAACTTTAGTCCTACTACGGAGCTCGGGAAAACACGATCATAAAGCTGACTAAATTCCTGGCTTTGATAATTCCATCCGTAATTGTAAAATCCAGATAAAGACGGCAGGTAAGAAAGCTTATTATAGCTGGTATTTATCCGTTGCAACTCCCGCTGTGTTTCAAGCAAACGATATTCAATACGACCAGGATAACTTACCCTCTGGTTGGTATCGATCAGCATGTTCCTTTCCATTTCTCCTTCACTGTAAGCCAGATCAAATTCCTTATTCGCAGTGTAACCAATAAGCTCCCGTAAATAGGCATACTTGGCTTTGAGTAACTCCTGAGTTCGTTTCCAATCGGCTCTCGAATTACTTAAGCTGATTTGTGCCCTTTGAAAATCCGTCTTATCAACAATGCCGGCCTCATACTGAGCTTTGGCATCACGGTATTGCTTTTCCAAACGTGCAATATTTTCGGTGATGATGTTCAGTTGCTCCTTACTTGTTAAAATATCGTAAAAAGCCTTACTGACATCAACTACAGTATTGATCTTGTTATTCTCTGTAGTCTGCTTGTATTGCTGTCTAAAATATTTAGCGGTTTTTGAAGCCTGTATCAACCCGGCATTAAGAATCTGTTGATCTGCTTGCAATGTGAATGAAGAGGTATTTTTACCACCAAATGTTAGCAATGAGCTTTGTCCGTTTGTGGTAAGCAATTGCGTTTGCTGTTTAAGATTATGGTTGATGGTACCATTTCCATTAATTTGAGGTAGCCAGCCTGACAGCGCAGATTTAATATCACGCTCGCCGATTTCTTCATCAATCAGCGACTGTTGTACTAAGGGCTTATTTCTTAAGGCATAATTAATCACATCTTGCAATGTGGCCTTCTGTAACACCGTCCCAGCACTATCCGTTTGCGCAAATACGATCCCTGGAATAAGGACACTTGCGCAAGCGAGTATTAAGACTTTTAGGTAATTAAAATTCATAGTTATATGACCTGGAAAATTGAAAGTGCAAAAGTATCCTGAATTGAGATGGATGTTGTTGAAAAATTGACTGAACATAGAAAATTCATAACTGAAGCAGCACAAAAAGCATACCCAACCGAACAACCATTTGCTTGAGTTCTCTATTTCTCCGTTTTAGTAGGAAAATATTACCCTTGAGTAAGTTATCGCACAAAAAAAGACTAAACTTTTACTAATCTTGTAGCTCAATAACCAAAATGAAGTTAAACAGGCAGGCAAAAGACTTTTATAAGTATTTCAGGTTCATCGTTATACCTGTGGTATTTATTGCCTTTTATATTCTGTCTGTGATGATAGACCCATATCGCTCCTGGACAAGCTTTTTTGAAAGAACAAGAACCGCAATCTTCAGAGAACTTATTTTCGTCCTGATTTACTGTATTGGTTTAACAGAAATCAGCCTGGCACTCGCAAAATTTCTTGACAGAAAAATGAGATGGCAGGAATTTCTCATGGCCCGGCTTATCCTGCAGTTTTGTGTGCAAATACTGACAACAATTGTCTTTTTATATTTATATATGAATACCACCATGACCTTATTCGGTGATGGTAGAAAGTTCAGCGACATCAATTCGATTGCACTTCGGCAAACTTTCGTTGTTAGCGTTTTATTATCCATACTCATCAGCCTGATCTATACCGGAAACTTTTTCTTGCAGCAGTGGAAAGTAGCCTTAATGGAGAGCTCTACCCTAAATTTAAGGGCAGCAGAATTTAAGCGTATAGCACTTGAAGCAGAATTGGAATCACTTAAAATGCAGCTCGACCCACATTTCATGTTTAACAATTTCAGCACTCTTTCCGCCCTTATCGCTGAAGACCAAAATCTTGCACAACATTTCCTGGAGAAACTTTCTAGAGTGTACCGATACATGATTATTAATGTACATAAAAACATCATCTCGGTTGAAGAAGAAATAGACTTTGCTAACGCTTACTTTTACCTGATTAAGATTCGCCTTGGAGAAAACATTAAGATGGAGTTGGTCCTTCCTGACTCGGTTTTGAAAAAGGGAATTCCACCTATCACCCTACAGCTATTGATTGAGAACGCCATTAAACACAACACTGCTTCCCGTTCAAAGCCATTGCTGCTCACCATAACTGCAGATGAAGATGGAGACCTGCTAGTTACGAATACCTTACAACGCCTTAATTATAATATACCTTCAACAGGAACTGGTTTACTGAACATTCAAAGCCGTTATAAATTGCTTTCTGAAAGATTGCCCGAAATTACTGAAGCAGATAATCTGTTTCAGGTCAAACTTCCATTAATGGATTTAACCACTTAACTAATGAAGATCTTGATTATCGAGGATGAAAAACACAATGCAAACCGATTGCAGGCGATGGTAAAGGAAATCGATCCTGAATTTATAGTTTGCGATATACTGGAGAGCGTTTCTGATAGTATCGAATGGTTTAATAATCAGCCTGCTCCCTATTTGATTCTGATGGACGTTAGGTTAGCAGACGGATTGTGTTTCGAGATCTTTTCTTCCTGTACAGTAACGGCTCCCGTTATCTTTACTACAGCATATGATGAGTACGCCATTCGGGCTTTCAAAGTAAATAGTATAGATTACCTGTTAAAACCAATTCACAAACCTGAACTAGAGGCAGCGCTTACTAAATTCAGGCAATTGGTTCATAGCAAACAGCCAGACCCGGGGATCGCCGACCTGATCAATATTATTAAAAAACAAGGGGCGAGTTTCCGATCCAGGTTTTTGATTCCCTTAAATGATGGTTATAAATCGGTAGGTGTCGAGGACGTAGATTATATTTATTCCGAATTTAAAGTAACGCATCTAGTCTCGACCGATGGGCAGGTATATGCAACCACTCAAACTATGGACGAACTGGAGGAACAACTGGATCCTTCCTTATTTTTCAGGGCCAACAGACAGCATATCATTTCTCTGGGTGTGATCAAAGACATTCACAATTACTTCAATGGCAAGCTTAAGGTGGTCATCAAAAAATACCCTGATGCAGAAATCGTGATCAGCCGGGAAAAAGCGGTCAACTTCAAGCAATGGCTTGACCGATGAATTAACCTGTTTTAGTTAGAGCCCATATTCCAGCGCTTTTCTTTTAATGAAAGCCAAACTACCGGCTGCTAATTCGTCAGCATCATATTTTGAAGGTTGCCATAAATTTACACGTGCTGACATACCCGCAATCGAGGATGAAAAGTTTTCCAGTACCAATGCACCCTGATAATTGATATCAGCTAATGCCTGGAAAAGGTCGTCCCAACGTACGTTGCCTTCAGTCGGCATCCCCCGGTTACTTTCTGTGATGTGCAGATGTCTAAGAAGATATCCACTTTTGAGTACGGGATCAGAAAAGTTTTCTTCCTCAATGTTCATGTGGAAAGTATCCAAATGTACAGCCAGAGCGCTTGAACCAACCTGATCAATCAAATTCAATACATCGCTGGCAACATTACAGATGTAGCTTTCATACCTGTTAATCGGTTCGATGCATATGACAATACCCAAACGCTCGGCATAATCCGCTGCGTCAGACAGAACCTGAACTACGGTGTCTTGTTCCGTGGAAGTTTTTACGGCTCCCGAGAACACACCAATTCCACTATGAAGGACACCCGCTAGAATTCGAGAATCTAACTCTTTAGCAATGTCAAGCGCCCACTTAATATCGCTTAAGGCCTTATCCGGGTAAAAGGGAATATGGCTGTTTGCCGGTAGATTAAAAGAACAAACAGCCTCAATTCTGTTTTCTTTGAGCTGTTTCCTGACTGTAGCCGTTTCAATTTTCCGGGAAGGTGGCAACAGTATTTCCAGTAGATCGAAACCTGCAGCAGCTGTTTTCTTGATGGCATATTCGCCTTCGACTGCTTTCCAGTCAGGCAATATCCAGGACAGTATTGATGCTCCAAACTTTATCATCTGATCGTACGTTTCTCTTGGAAGTCAAGCAGCTCTGGTAAAGTATAAGGCGGACAAGCTCCTTCTTTTGTAGTAATAAAAGCACCGGTCGCTATTGCCATATTCAGTATTTCAGCATTGTTATCAGCAGTTTTCAAATCATATCTAGCTGCTAAAAAGCCGGCAAAGAAAGCATCCCCGCTCCCAACCGTATCATTAATGTCAATCTGATAAGCGTCCTGGTGAAGTTGATTATTATAACGGTAATAATTGGCTCCCTTACTTCCTTTAGTTAAAACGATTTCAGCTATACCAAAACGATCCTGAATATACTTAATCCGTAGGTGTTCATCCGTCTCAATATCAACCTCCAATGCCTCAATCAAGAAATTAAGTTCCGCTTTGTTCAGTTTTAAAACATCTATCTCTGGTAAAATGGCGACAATCTTTTCAAGGTTAAAATGTGGCAACCTTAAGTTTATATCCAAAACTTTAATCTTAGCCAGCTTTACCAATTCCATCAAGGTATTATAGGAAGTTGAACTGCGCATAGCGAGACTCCCGAAAACCAAAACCTCAGACTCCTGAACCTTCATCTTATAGAGCTCTAAAAGTGGGATGTTATCCCAGGCCACGTCTTCAAAGATAGTATATGAGGCATCGTTATGCTCATCAAGCACTAACGCAACTGTGCTGGTCGGATATTCAGGGTCCTGCTCAATGTATTCCGTCGTCATTCCCCAAGTCTCCAGCTGCTTCAGCAGCTCCTTGCCATTGTCGTCATTTCCCACTCGCGAGATCATTGTGCAATCTACGCCCAGCCTTCGCAAGTTATATGCTACATTCATGGGTGCCCCTCCAGGCTTCTTTGCACCATCAGGGAAGACGTCCCAAAGGACTTCCCCGAAGCAAACCATAATGGCTTTATCAGATTTTTGTTCTTCTTGCATTACATGATATGTTTTGTCCTGTTAAGCTCGCTTTTAAGCCATTTGTTTTCTTATACAAGGTGAAATTACAATTCTTAGTTACAGAAGAGCAACCTTTTTAAATATTACCCGGTAGGAGTAAACAATCGTTACTATATTGAGCCGGATATTAAGGGGAGCAATAAAAGCCGCTTTCAAACAATGAGATTGAATAAACACCCTACCCTGCTGTTAATGTTATTGATTCTTCTTGGGAATCAGACCTTCGCACAACCGCTTAGGGTTGCAGTCGCGGCAAATGCGCAAGGACTAATGAAAAGACTGCAGGCAGACTTCAAAAAGCGCACAGGCATCGAGACGGAGGCAATTATAGGTGCCTCTGGCAAACTCAGTACTCAAATTATGAATGGCGCACCCTATGATGTATTTCTTTCGGCTGATACAAAATTTCCAGATCAACTCTACGCGGCCGGCTTCGGCTTAAGAAAACCTGTTATCTATGCATTAGGGAGCTTAATTATATGTGGAAACGACAAACTGGACTTAAATAACTGGCAAAATACTTTAATTGGCAATCAGATAAAGAAGGTTGCCATTGCCAATTCACTAACAGCACCCTACGGCAAAGCCGCTGAAGAAGCGCTGGCATTCTACAAACTAGATACGAAGATTAAATCGAAACTCATACGTGGAGAAAGCATCTCGCAGGTGAATACGTATCTTCAGACCGGAGCGGTAACAATTGGTTTTACAACGGAGGCGTTTCTCTATGAAGATAATAAAAGTGGTAACCTGAACTGGGCAAGAATCGATTCTAAAAGTTACCATCCAATCGCACAGGCAGCTATTCTGCTTCGCCACGCCAAACCAGGTAAATTAACAGAAGCCGTTAGATTTTTCAACTATCTGACTTCCCCTGAGGCGATAAAAATTATCAGCAACAGCGGGTACCACTCCCCGATCACAAAGAAGTAATATGGACCTGGAACCGATATGGCTTAGCATAAAACTGGCGCTTTTAACCACTTTGATCTTACTCGTAATCGGCATTCCTATAGGGTATTGGTTATCACGTAAAAGTTCAGTTGCCCGACTAATCATTGAAGCACTTATTACGATGCCACTTGTTTTGCCGCCTTCAGTGTTAGGCTTCTACCTTCTATTGGCCTTTAGTCCGACTAATTCCTTAGGACACTGGTTGCAAGAACACTTCGATGTCCAGCTTGTTTTTTCATTCGAGGGCCTGGTAATTGCTTCCCTAATTTACAGCTTACCTTTCATGATCAGCCCAATTAAATCTGCCTTCTCACAACTACCCAGATCTTTGGCCGAAGCTTCCTTTACTATGGGGAAGTCAAAAATGGAGACGTTCTTAAAAATACAGTTGCCTAACATAAAAGCTTCAATCTTAACCGCAGCAGTGCTTACCTTTGCACATACTTTAGGAGAATTTGGCGTGGTCTTAATGATCGGGGGAAATATCCCCGGAGTAACCAAGGTGGCCTCAATAGCCATTTACGATGCTGTGGAAACGATGGATTACAGGGCAGCGAATGACTATGCCCTTATACTTTTCGCAATCACATTCAGCATCGTGCTGGCCGTCTTTTTGTTCAATAGAAAAGCAGTTAAAAGTCCTTTTGAATGATAGACATTGACATAACCAAGCGTATAAAAACCTACGGGGGCATTGTAGAACTGCGGGTTAAAACTTCCTTTCAATCGAAAGGCATCAGTAGGATAGCTGGCGCTTCCGGCGCAGGAAAGACCACCTTACTTAAAGTTATTGCAGGACTGATTCAGCCTGAACATGGTACTATAAAAGTAAATGAGGAGTTATGGTTTGACTCCTCCGCAAATTACTCAAAGAGGATTCAAGACCGCAGCGTTGGATTTGTATTTCAGGATTACGCATTGTTCCCTAACATGACTGTGGAGCAACACTTGCGTTACGGAAGCCAAGATGAGGTTTACATCAGCCATTTGCTAGAAATCGGACAAATGGAATCTTTCAGAAATAGCATTCCCAGGCAGTTATCAGGTGGACAGCAGCAAAGACTTGGAATCCTAAGAGCCCTATCCACAAAACCAGCACTTCTTTTAATGGACGAGCCCTTCTCTGCACTGGATCAAGTCTTAAAAACACAACTGATCTCCAATTTGAAGACGCTTTTTCAAGAACAGAACACTACGGTACTGCTAGTGACCCATGCCCAGGATGAAATTCAGGAGTCAAGCATATTCTCATTGTAAAGAGGTTTACAACTCCGTCAACTTGAATTCGTCATGCCGGCGAAGGCCGGTATCAGGACCTCGGTATGGCGATGCCACCAACTACGAGGTCCCGGTCTTCACCGGAATGACGACCGATAAAAACAACTGAACGACCACTAAAGACAACTGGACGATCGCCACACCGCCTGCCTCTCGTAATTTCTTTAACAACTCAAACGATCTTCAAAATCTTCTGTTGTAACCAAAAAACTCCTATGCAGAAACTAGATAAAACAGTAGTCGTAACCGGAGCTAGCTCCGGAATAGGTCAAGGGATCGCTATTGCGTTCGGAAAACTTGGTGCAAATGTAGTGGTCAATTACCATAGCGACGAAGAAGGCGCAACCCATACCCTAAACACCATCATAGAATCGGGTGGTAAGGGTCTCATTTACAAAGCCGATGTGGGCATTGAAGAAGAAGCAGCCGCACTGATGAACCTTGCAATAGACACCTACGGAAGGTTTGATGTCCTGATCAATAATGCAGGGATCCAAATGGACAATTCCTTCTCTCAGATGACTTTAGATGAATGGTCGGGCGTAATCAACACAAACCTTACCGGACAATTTCTATGCGCTCGCGAAGCGATCAGACACTTCGAAACAAAAGAAGATAACGGTGATTGCAAAGGAAACATCATATTTATCAGTTCAGTGCATGATATTATCCCTTGGGCTGGACACGTCAATTATGCTTCTTCGAAGGGAGGTATCCTGATGCTCATGAAATCACTCGCGCTAGAAATTGCCCCTAAAAAGATCAGGGTAAATGCAATATCGCCCGGAGCAATTGCTACCGACATCAACGAAGAGGTTTGGAGTGACGAAGAAAAGAAGAAAGAATTGCTGAAGCTCATTCCTTATAAGCGCATTGGTGATGTTGAAGATATCGGAAAAGTTGCCGTTTGGCTCGCATCAGATGAGAGTGACTACGTTGTAGGCACCACCATTTATGTGGATGGTGGTATGACATTGTATCCGGGATTCGTAGATAATGGCTAGCTTTCTTCCGTCATCCGTTAGAAGCCCGGGACCTCGGGAAAGAACCGCCAGCTCTAACCATTTCCACATGCTCAATGCCATCCTCATCGTAAACGTCCCCGTCAGCTATAAAACCTAAGGAAGCATAAAAAGGCAAAGCATAAGTTTGAGCCCCAATCCGAATGTCACCCTTGCCATACAGTTCTTCGCAGCTCTGAATGGAAAGTTTCATCAACTCCCGACCCAAGCCCGTACCTCTGAACGCCGGGGAAGTCACTACCCTGCCAATTGACACCTCTACATAGGAAACGCCTGCAGGCACTAGTCGGCTATAAGCGGCCAACTGCCCCTCAGAGAATAAAGAAACGTGGTAACAATACTGGTCCTTATTATCCTGATCCAGAAAAACGCAGTTTTGTTCTACAACAAATACTTCGCTGCGTAAGCGAAGTATTTGATAAAGCTCGTCGGCCGATAGACCGTTAAATGGTTTGACGCTATGAATTAAAGTCATTGACAGTTAGGTATTGAAATGGCAAAGTTAAGGTTTTGCAATCTCCAATACTATTCTACCACTGATATCTCCTTTTTTCATATCATCAAACACGGAATTTATATCTTCCAGCTTAGCAGCCTTGACAGTAGCTTTAACCTTTCCTTCCAGTGCAAAAGAAATTGCTTCCTGCATATCTTTTCTTGTACCTACAATAGAGCCTCTAATGGTTGTGCCATTAATCACAGTATCGAAAATGGACAAGTCAAAAGTTCCCGCTGGTAAGCCATTGATCGAAAGGATTCCTTTGCGCCTCAAAGCACTTAATCCCTGATTAAAGGCAATTGGCGACGGAGCAGTAACAAGAACACCATGCATCCCGCCAGTCTCTTTCTTTAAGAAGCTTCCAGGATCTACATTTCTCGCATTGACAGTCAGATCTGCACCCAGGTCTTTTGCGAGTTGCAGTTTATCATCAGAAATGTCAATAGCAGCAACATGTAATCCCATGGCTTTTGCATATTGAACAGCAAGATGTCCTAAGCCTCCAATACCCGAAATGGCTACCCACTCTCCTGGTTTAGCTTCAGTTTCCTTCAAACCTTTATATACCGTAACACCTGCACAAATGATAGGTGCCATCGCTGTAAAATCGATATTGGAAGGAAAGCGTGCTACGTATCTTGAATCGGCAACTACATATTCCGCGAAGCCTCCATCAACACTATAGCCACCATTCTGCTGGCTCTCACAAAGCGTTTCCCAACCCGTATAGCAGTACTCACAACATCCGCAGGCACTATATAACCAAGGCACTCCAACTATATCTCCATCTTTGATATGCTTAACATTACGGCCCAGAGCCACTACATATCCTATCGCTTCGTGCCCTGGTATCAAAGGCATTGTTGGCTTAGCAGGCCAGTCACCGGTACATGCATGCAAATCTGTATGACAAACGCCACAGGCAATCACCTTTACCAGGATTTCATTTTCTTCAGGTTCTCTAACCTGAACTTCCTCGATATGCAACGGTGCTCCAAACTCATGGATAACCGCTGCTTTCATTGTTTTAGGTATCATGATCTTAAAGATTAAAATCCAACTACTGCTTCAATAACATATCCGTTGAATTTGCCTCCTGCACGATAGTCCTGAGTAGGGAAATCTTGATATTTCTGTACCACATATTCACCTTTCAACAACACGTTTCTAGTTAAAAACCAACCAGCTGCTCCTGCAATGCGATTAACTGTTACGTCACCTGTGTAGGTTACCGCAGTTGTATTCGCTAAGCGTGCTTTAGCAGTATTGTATTTAGCGCCTATGAACAAGTTTTCATTTTTACCGAAGCGATACACTGCATCTGCTGCGAACTGACTCATCTTCCTGTTGTCTGTTTCTCGTGAAGTTCTTCCAGAAGCGGTTTCGTAGGTACCAAACAATTCTAATCCTTTAACTTTTAAGAATCCGTTGAACATGAATGTGTTCACTTTCTTGCTAAAGCCGGGATTGAAACGTCCGGAAAAAGCCAATGGTGTTCCAGCGCCTGATGTGCTGCTTGGGTTAGCAGAATTCAATTCCATTACGTATTGATAGTTAGAACCAGAACGGTCGCCACCAAATATGGTATTTCCTCCAGAACTTTGATTGCCGTAATATGAACCGCTTACTCTTAGGCGCACATCATCCATAACTTGTTTATCAAATCCCCCTTTTAGCAATATGGATGGAGCTTTGTGGTAATCGCCATCAGGATTTGATGCTGCATACAAGGAATCAACATTACCTTTTATCATTCCATTGGTTGCACCGATTACACCGAAAAAGCCATTTTTTCTCAACATGACTTGTCCGCCAATCTCTGTAGCAAACTCGTCTACAATATTGCCCTCCATGAATGGATTGTAAATAGCGCTACCGCCATCACTTCTGCGGAAATGCTGATCGCCGTAATCTACTTCAAAGTGTCCTATCTTAATGGTAGCGATCTCCATGATATCGTCCCAGATTTTGCCATCAAATGGTAGTTTATCAAATTGAATATACCCTCCTTTTACCCAAGTTTCATTGTGGTGTTTGGTAGAAAGGTAGCTGGTGATGTTCAACCTGATCCCATCCGCCAACTGAACATCCATATACAGATTGGCCTGTGCAGTTTGAAATCCTGGAGTAATGATCTTCAATCTGTTACCCGGAACAGCCGGGCTGAACGAACCAATGTTATTATTTACTGCACCGGGATTTTTGTGTTTTAAATTTTGGAATTGTTGTGTAAATCCAGCACCAAACTTCAGTTTTAAACCATCGAAGGTCGTAGATGAATCTTTTGGATCTTCGAATACGTTAATCCCGGTTTTGTCATAGGGTCTTAGGTTGTCGATTTTCTGGAATTGTGCAAATGAAGTGAATGGTGCGATACTAAAGGCAATAATTGCCCATGTTGCTATTTTCATGATCGTGAGTATGATTGATTGTTGGTTAATTTTTAAAGTTGAGGTTGTAGGCAATGCTTAGCTCATCTCCTACCTTCATTGCGCCAAGCATAAAACTTGGTGGCTCAATGCTGTAGTCGGTCAGCTTTAACTTTTGAATTCCGTTACAAGTAATGGTTTGATCGGCGTTTACTACACCAATGGCTTGCAGGGTTACTATTTTAGAAACACCGGCGATGCTTAGGGATCCAGTTACTTTTACCGAAAACTTGCCTTTAGATACCGGAGTAATTACAGCGCTACTGGATTTAAAAGTAATCTTAGGATTAGCGTCTGCCTTAATCACTTTGTGAGTACGAGTATCCATAGAACTGTGCTCGCTTTTGAGACCTTTGGCATTTACACTGAAGTTCAGGGAAGTTAAAGATTTAGGTACATTGTCGCTGCCGACTAAAGGACCAAAGTCTGCATCAGATACAGGATTTTGTGCAGTCATATCCCAATCGTGAACATTGGATTTTCCAGAGACTTTAACCACGTTTTCTTTAGAACCGTTTAACTTGTACGTGTCCTGCGCATGCAGCTGAGTGCCAAATAATAGCGGCGCAAAGATCAGAGCTGAAAAGTATTTTAAAGTGGTATTTAACCGATTAAATTGTAGAATTTTTTTCATAACATTTTGATTAATTTGTTTAATCAAAAGTATACTAAAGTATTTCGCTACAAATAATTGCAAACATCTATAAAGGTGATTGTCGTCACATTATTTCCTGAGCTCTCGTGCTTTTTAATTAGAATTATAAGACGAGGCATTTCTTTATGGATTAAGCTTAGCGAACACGATCCCAGCGATGATAGATTGGACAAACCCATACAATAACCAGCTGACCACCATCACCACGGTAACATCCATTGCGCTAAATGTAATCCACATAACGGGTAGCAACGCAACCACAGCATAGACAAACCCGAACTCCAGCCCCCTTAGCAAGAATGATCCCGCAAACAATTTTTTAAAGCGATCCCAAAACCAGGATAAAGCAAAGCTGATCACAAAGGCATGTGTATAAAAAAGGATATCCCGATCACCATGGGAATCAAATAACGGATTGTTATAATCCACAAAAAAGCTTGGAAAAAACTTGATGCCCAGATACAAACTACCATAACTCAGGATAGACAGTACGATTCCTGCGACAAAGCCAGGATAAATAATTTTTCTCATTATTACTAGTTTAGAATTTTTATGTTGAGCATGAATTCTACATCCAACTCATTGTTTGTTTTAATCATTCCTCCAAGTCTTTTCGGGGGGACAATATTAAAATCGGAGAAATTCACCCTCTTGCTGCCAATGAGACGAAGGTTAGTACTACCCGTCATCACAAACTGATAATCAATTTCAAAACGTTTTACAGCACCTGCCAGCTCAATGGTTACAAAACCTTTAATTGAGTTCCCAGAACGCGATGGATCTGGATAACTGCTGAGGTCTTCGAAGGTTATGCTTAGCTTAGGGTACTGTTTAGCCTTTAGCGTTTTCCGGAGATCGCTGGTCATCATAACATTTTTGCAGTCGAACTTCAGCACATCCAAAACTACAGAGCCTGTAAGTTTTACACGTTGCAGGCTGTTGATTTTGGCAAGGGTTAGGGTATCAGGTTTTACATACTCTGGAATCAAACAGCTAAACTTGTTGATATTTGTACTGCCATTTACTTTTAGCGTACTCTGTTTACTTAAAACCCATCGAACCGGACCAGGAGCGTTCGATTCAACAGTTGCCGATTTAAAACCTAAAACAGGCCATAGCAGCACCATTAACCACAATACTAAAGGGAAGGGTCTCAAAATATAACCTGGCATCTTATTCATTTTTTTCATCACTAGCATAGCAATGAAATGTCATGTAAACTCGTGTTATCATTTGCTTTACCAGTTGACAACGATTAGCTTTTTAAGTGATGTGCATCATTTATAAAGTTGCTATTTATTTATCACCTGTCGTATAGGACAGATTGTCATTCGACCGAGGTTGAGACCGCCTTGGTACCGCGTTGGTACCCCCTTGATACCGCCTTGGTACCGCTAAAGCAGAACCAAAGGGGTACCAACGCGGATGAAACGGAGAACCGAAATAAGTACAGTATAATCTGTGACAAGGCCTTTAGCAAAGTCAAGCTTTTATTTCTAACTTGTTAGCTATGAAACTTCTTACGCTTGCACTGCTCTTAACATGCATAACTGCCTCTGGACAGTCAGGAAAACTGGCGCTGCCGTTGCGTGTAGCAAAAGACCAGAGACATTTAGTGGATCAAAATGGAAGATACTTTCTTTACAACGGAGACACCGCCTGGATGCTGTTTATTAAGCTCAACAAGGAAGAAGCCCTGGATTACCTCCTACAGCGAAAAGCCCAAGGGTTCAATGTTGTTCAAATTATTTTAACAGGTTTCGCAGATTTCAACGGTGAATCGCCTATTAACCGTTATGGACAGCGACCTTTTTTGAACAGCGGCGACTTTAGCACTCCCAATCCCGCGTATTTTGACCATGTGGAATGGGTGGTTAAAAAGGCGGACTCGTTAAGGCTTATACTTTCCATTGCACCGCTTTGGGCGGGTTGTTGCGGCGAAGGGTGGGCTGGAAAAGGCAAAGCGATGTCTGTAAATAAACCGGAGGGCAACTTTAAGTTTGGCGAATTTCTGGGCAAGCGCTTTTCTAGATATAAAAATATGCTTTGGATCCTTGGCGGAGATAACGATCCGAATGGAGATCAAGACAATTATCGCCAGCTGGCTCTCGGGATAAAAGCGCATTCAAGTAAACAGTTGATCACCTATCATGCAGCCTCCTCTCACTCCAGCACTGATGTTTGGAAAGATGAGTCTTGGTTGGATTTCAGTATGGTTTACACTTATTTTAGAGGTTTTAACAAAGCCTGGAACCTGAACCAGCCAGATGTTTATGAGGTAGCATGGAAAGAGTATGCTAAAAAACCAACAAAGCCTTTTATTCTTGGCGAGTCTACTTATGAAGGAGAGCATGAAAGCTGGGGCTCCGCATTGCAAGCCAGGAAACAAGCCTACTGGGCTGTGCTCGGCGGAGGCATTGGGAATGGATACGGCTCCCCCACCTGGAAGTGCGACCAAAACTGGAGAACCTATGTTCAACTACCGGGAGCTTCTTCGTTGAAGCACTTTTATGAGTTCTTTTCAGCCTTGAAATGGGAAAAGCTGGTGCCCGATTCTACGAAAAGCGTTGCCGTTTCCGGTAGTGGAGTTGTGGCGACCAATAACCTGTCGATCACGGCAATTGCGAATGATGGCAGCTTCTCTGTATCGTACCTCCCTGGTCCGAGAACGCTTAAAATCAATCTCGGAAAGCTTAATTCCAAACAATTGACCGCAATATGGGTTGACCCATCTACTGGTAAAAAAGAGCCTAAACAGCCAGTTGCCTTTGAAGAGTTGAAGAGTTTTACTCCTCCAGCGGGAGATCACGATTGGTTATTGTTGATCAAGTCCTAAGATCTTAGCTAGCAGTCTGGCTCATTTGGTATCTATCGAAATATAGTGCTTTGTGCCTTTGTAGTATTGAATATTGAAGGTTATGGGAAAAGAAAGAATCAGCAACAGCGAATTGTCTCCTTTAGGACTCAGCGAGGCAGAGCTATTAGCGAGGTTTAGTCGGGTTGCTAATGGCTTGTTGAAAAACAAGATAATGAGCAAAGCGGAGATATTGGCTAACCTCGAATCATTGATAGACGATCCACTCCCTTACGCTTTACAGGAAGGTGGACAGTTCAAAAATATAGCAGATGAAGTCGTTAGTCAGCGTAAACGTGGCAGGCTGCCGAAGCCCGAACGCAGTAACTTTAAGCTAAAGGAAAACGTTTCGGAATTTCCCATATGGGGATTGGAACACATTGAAGCGGGCGCCCTGGCACAAATGAGAACTGCTGTACAGTTGCCAATTGCAATTGCAGGGGCTTTAATGCCAGATGCCCATCAGGGTTATGGGTTGCCAATTGGTGGAGTGCTTGCTACAGACGCAAACGCAATTATACCTTTTGCTGTAGGTGTAGACATCGCTTGCAGAATGTGTTTAAGCATTTTCGATCTTCCCGCAGCCACAGTGGACAGAGAGAAAGACATGCTGAAAAGCTTACTTCTAGAGCATACGAATTTCGGCATGGGCGGAACGACAAAAAGATACTTTGACAGCTCCTTGTTTGATAGCTCTGCATGGAAGGAAACAAAAATAATCCGGAGTTTAAGAGATAAAGCATATGCGCAACTCGGAACAAGCGGAACCGGTAATCACTTTGTAGAATGGGGGGAGCTTACCATTCCTGATGATACATTGGATGGCGTTCCAGCGGGCGCTTACCTGGCCTTGCTTTCTCATTCAGGTTCGCGGGGATTCGGCGGGAATATTGCAAATCATTATAGCAAGATCGCGATGACGAAAACTAAGCTTCCTGCAGAAGCGAAACATCTGGCATGGTTGGATCTGGATAAAGAAGACGGACAGGAATACTGGATCGCGATGAATTTGGCAGGGGAATATGCGAGTGCGAACCATCACGAGATTCACAATAAGATTGCAAAAGCTTTGAACCTTAACCCCCTTATGCGCATAGAAAATCACCATAATTTTGCCTGGAAAGAGCAACTCGAGGACGGCACTGAGGTAATGGTCCACCGTAAAGGAGCTACTCCTGCCGGCGAAGGTGTACTGGGAATTATTCCAGGCTCGATGAGTACGCCAGGCTTTGTTGTACGTGGGAAAGGCAATGCATCAAGCATCAATTCTGCTAGCCACGGAGCTGGAAGATTAATGAGCCGTTCTGCAGCTTTTAAAACGCTGGACAAAATCGCAATTGCGGCAAATCTTGTTGATAAGCGCATTACACTGATGGGAAGCGATATGGATGAAGCGCCGATGGCTTACAAAGACATTCACGCGGTAATGGCAGCGCAACATGATCTGGTTGAGGTAATCGCGAAATTCCAACCCAGAATAGTGAGAATGGCTAATCCGAAAGAAAGGCCAGAAGATTAGAAGCGCTCATTCCACCGTGGAGTTGTTCCGTATATAGACTGATATATTTCTAGTATTTCTTCCTCCACATCTTTGGGAACGTCTTTTGTACGCTTGTCCTGAGTAACATACCAATAAACATCCAATGCTTCTATGTTTTCGAGAAGCATCTTTGGTGCCCAATGACCTTCGGGGAGTTTACTATTGATATAAACCAAATTGATTCTTCCTCGCTCAAGGGCGTAAATCAGGTAAATGCCTTCGAAATCTTTAGGTACGTTCGAAACCTTCGCGAGTTGATCATCCGCTTGAAAGAAAAAATGACCGTTCTTTTTGTATTTGCTTAGTTCGTCAAACATGGGTTTAAATTCTAGGCAAATTAACTGATTATTCCGGACTACGCCATAATGCTATCTTCACTCTGCGAAGATTAAGGAAGGAGCCTGGATTCACTTCCATTGGTTGGCTTTGGCGCCGCCGCCTTCAACGAGTTTTCTTAATGAAGTATCTTCAGATGGCCTGTTGTGCCTCATCCTTATTTGCGGGTGATACGATTCCAACCATTCTTTTATCATAAGCTCTCCATCATTTTGATCAAATTCACTAAACTTTCTTTTTTGGGTGCGTCATCCAGCCATGAGGTCATTTTTGTTATATCCAGGGCGCTCAGTCTATCCTCATCTATCCTTAAATTCTCAATGGCATAACTTCGAGCGGATTTTACGCTTCTTAGCGTGAGTCCGGAAGTTGTTACAATTTTATCGAAAAGTGATTTCTCAGGCGACGCGATCATTGCGAACTGGTTATCTGATAACTGAACCTGTTGGATACCGAAAGCGTAATAAGGAAGGCCCAGATGCACATAAGAAAATAACCCGCCAGGAGTTGAGAAACTACGCGGAAACTTAGTTGTCACAGAAGTTATTTCATAAACGCGCTCAGGTATAAGACCGTGAAATGATAACGCTGCATCCAGGGAGACGTAGCTTGGCCCTAGTAAATGATTTGCAAGCAAAAAAGGTTCCGGTTGAGGTTGGTCTGGTAAATTTGGCCCGGGTGTATATATTCCACGTTTTACAGCTGATAAAAACCCTTCTTTAAGTAACGAATGGATCTTGTCATTAGGTCTTTTGTAACCTTTCAGTAAGGAGATTAACAACTGATGAGTAATCGGTTGCCCTGCAAAGGCCTTAATAGATTGCAAGATGTTCATACACAATTGTATAATATTTAATAGATAATCGGTAAATAACCGATTATCTATTAAATATTATACAATTTATGATGTAAAGACGCTATCACTCATTGCCTTAAAAAACCTCCAAAGCATATCACCTGTTTGCCCATCATTTACTGTCATTGTAAGTGAGCCAGAACCAGTTTTGCTACCAATGCCTCCAAATTCTTGATTATTAAAGGGAATTAGGTTAAACGAAATAGAGCCCTACTCATTCTTTCTCACGTTCGGATTTGGGCGCAGCCAAATCGGTTCCAAACCGTTGACATTCTAAACAAAGTAAGTTGACACGCTCAACAAAACCGGTTCCTCATCAGCTGCCTAAATTTGTTCTATATCATTTAAACAAAAGAAAATGGAAAAGAACAATTATCAAGGAGCGTTACAACACCCAATTGGGTCAGGATTTAATGCAAAATCAACAGCGTTGGAAGTTATTAACGGCATTGACCTTACAGGAAAAATCGCCATCGTTACAGGCGGAAATTCTGGCATCGGCTTAGAAACAACAAAAGTGCTTGCAGCTGCAGGGGCAACAGTTATCGTTCCAGCAAGAGACCTGGAAAAAGCAAAGAAGAACCTTGCGGGTATTCCAAACGTAGAACTGGAAGCTATGAACCTGATTGACCCAGCATCAATTGACACTTTTGCAGATCAATTTCTGAAATCCGGAAGACCGCTTCATTTGTTGATCAACAACGCAGGAATCATGTGGGTACCACTGCAAAGAGACTGTCGCGGTATCGAATCACAATTGGCAACCAACTACCTGGGGCAGTTCCAGCTGGTGGCAAGACTTTGGCCGGCGCTAAAAAAAGCTAATGGTGCTAGGGTAGTCAATGTATCTTCCTACGGCCATCAGATGGCAGCCTTTAATTTCGAGGATCCAAATTTCGAGCACCGCGCATATGAAACGCTACAGGCCTATGGGCAGTCAAAAACGGCGAGCAATCTATTCGCCCTTGAGTTCGATAACAAGGCTAAACCATTCAATGTAAGAGCCTTTTCATTGCACCCGGGATCTATACACGGGACAGAGTTGGCTAGGAATGCAGATTTGGAACTGTTTAAACAGATGGGCTTCTTCGGTGAGGATGGGGAGATCCGTCCTGAGATTATCGCTAGTCTTAAAACCATCGCACAAGGTGCCGCTACCACGATATGGTGCGCAACTAGTCCAATGCTTGATGGTATAGGGGGCGTGTATTGCGAAGATGGAGACATTGCTGAACTAGACCTCGGTAGTTTCGGACAAGACAATGGTTTAGGCACACGCGGGGTACAAGAATACTCATTAGAAGAGCGCAATGCCAAGAGGCTATGGAGCCTAACAGAGGACATGACTGGGATTGTATTTGAAGTTGGTTAAAGCGCCTCCGGGGATTCTTCTGTTTCTGTTAACCTTTGCGAAATTTATCAGGACTTACGTAACATTTGCTACACCTACACGATGTTCGGGTTGACGAATGCTAGATATTGAAATCAGATAAAAACCAATAACTTTAGAACAATGGAACATATATCTAAATACCTCAGTCCAGAAATCAAGCTTTCTAGTTATGAAGACAAGCTGTTCAAGTCAGATCTGATGTTTGAGGACCATATGCTAGTGTGGTTTATTTCGGGCGAGACAAAGATCATTCAGGCCGATACCAGTTTCGTTTTTAAAACGGGTGATATCTTCCTGATTCCAAGAAATGAACTGGCCACGATCATCAATTATCCTAAACATGGCCTGCCGCATAAGACTGTAGTAATGCATCTCTCTATAGAACGACTCAAGAAGTTTTATGAGAGGATCGGCATTAAAAAAACCGGCCAACCTG
The DNA here is from genome assembly GCF_037719805.1 of Pedobacter sp. Taxonomy (GTDB): domain Bacteria; phylum Bacteroidota; class Bacteroidia; order Sphingobacteriales; family Sphingobacteriaceae; genus Pedobacter. The sequence continues at coordinate 644,040 of NZ_JBBJLZ010000002.1, forward strand.
AACAGAAGATATACCGTTTTAACAACCACCCTCTGCTGGAGAGCTGCCTCGCTTCACTCATACCCTATTTTGATGTGGAAGGGGAATTTCCGGAGAGTTTGGCGACACTTAAAATTGAAGAGGCGATAAATATCCTGCGGCTGATTGATTCGGGCGTAGATAACTTACTGGCAAATTTTGATGTTCCAGGCAAGATAGACCTGGTCAACTTCATGCAGCGGAATTTTATGTTCAATATGTCTTTAGAGAAAATTGGCTATTTAACTGGCCGTAGTCTGTCTACCTTTAATCGGGATTTTAAAAAGCTCTTTAATACGACGCCCCAAAGATGGTTAACGGAAAAGAGACTGGAACTTGCCTACTATCAATTAACGGAAAAAAAGAAGAAGCCGACGGAGGTTTTCCTTGAAGTAGGTTTTGAAGACCTCTCCCACTTCTCTTTTACTTTCAAAAAGAAGTACGGTATCTCCCCAAATCAGCTGCCATTAAAGAGTTATTAAGCGCCATGCCGAAACATTCGCTTACGAATACCTTAACATTAATTGTAGTTTTGTCGGGCCGCCAACACTGCGTGGCAAAAACACCAATTACCGCTCTTACATGAAAAAAATACTTTTACTGGTTTTATCATTTTTCACTTACAACTTTTGCTTTGGTCAGCAGTTAGACGTCAAACAAATACAATCGCTCACAAAGGCGGGAATTAAAAAAGCTTATCCAGCCAGTATCCGGATGTGGGCGTATGACACCGTAAAAAATCAACAGGCCGGTCCGCAATTCAGTGGCGTAGTTGTTACTTCAGATGGACACATACTTACCGCCGCTCATGTGAATACGCCCGGACAGACTTACATGGTAACTTTCCCTAATGGAAAGACCTGCATAGCCGAGGGCCTCGGGAAAATTGAATTTGAGAAAACTCCAATGATGCCTGATGTAGCAATGATGAGGATCATAACGCCGGGTACATGGCCCTACGCCGAGATGGGCTGGTCTTCGGCTATAAAGCTGAACGAACCAGTTATAAGTATCGCTTATCCCGAAAGCCTTAACCAGCCTCTGCCATTGGTACGGTTTGGAAGCATCACCAGTGTGATAAATGAATACGGCTTTCTTCAAACCACTTGCAGGATGGAACCTGGCGATTCCGGCGGGCCAGTGTTCGATTATTTAGGCCGGGTGATTGGCCTGCATAGCGCTATAAACGGAGATTTGGACTACGAAGTGCCCGTAGATTTGTATAGAAAGTATTGGACTGCATTAAACGTACGAAAGACTTATACCGCCTTGCCTGAACATGAAGATGTGGTTGGAAATGATCCGATGAAGATCTTAAGCTTCCCCAAACTTGCAAGCCTTGACATAAACTTTTTGAAATCTGCCAAGCTATATAGCGGCAACGTGGTATCAATTGAGAGTGCTGATGCAGGTAAGCCGCAGCAAGTGCTGGGCACTATAATCAAGACACCAAAGCTTACTTATATCATCAGTAAAAGCTCTCTGATCGGAGCAAATCCCGTTGTAAAGTTTGTCGATGGCAAAACACTTTCTGCCAAGGCGATCTATAGGGACAAAAAAACAGACCTCGTTTTGCTGGAGCCAGTCGCAAAAGTTAAAGGTGGAATTAGCCTAAACACATTCGTTAAGGATTCGATCAATACTGGCAAGCTTGGTGATTTCCTCCTCTCAGTTCAGCCAAACGCAACGTTGAGCCAGGTGAGCGTAATAGGCAGTACTTACTTTCCTTTAAGTAAAGTAGCAGCTATGGCATATCTTGGTGCTGCCGTGGCCTATAAAGAACCTGTCGCGATCACTGTGGTACAGCCAGGAAGTCCGGCAGGCAATGCTGGTCTCCAGGTAGGCGATCAGGTGGCTAGCATTGATAGCGCAACAATCAATAAGCCTGAGGACTACGGAAATCAGCTGATAAAATATTGGATAGGCGATACCATCAAGTTCGATGTGCTTCGCTTAGGGGAGCGAATTAGTAAGGAAATTGTACTGTCATCGAGGCCTGAAAGGCCCGCTAAACATCCAGCAGATCTACTCAAAGGTGGTAAAAGCGGCAGGCGGGATGGATTCGATGCTGTTTTTGCACATGGTGCTGATATAATGCCTGAGCAATGTGGCGGTCCGGTACTTGACCAGATGGGAAAATTCTACGGAATTAACATCGCTAGGTTCAGCCGCACAAGTACCATAGTAGTCCCGGCTTCCGTCATTCTTTCATTTCTAAACTCAGCGCTGGCTTCTAAAAACAGTCTTCAATAATCATTTTGCTGCTAATTTCACTTAAATTGGTTAACACTTACATCAATAAACCCAATGAATACGCTCTCCAAAATTACGCTCAGCCTCCTGATTTGCTTTGCCCTCAGTTCCTGTACTAAAACCACAATCCTGGTTCCTGACGCACCTGCGAAAAAAACAGAGGACCTTAAACCGGAACTATTTGAAGTCAGTGTCTCAGACATTGCCCATAATTCTGCAGTGCTTAAATGGTCCGAATCGTTTGATCCGGAATACGACGAAGTGACTTATACTGTCGAATTAGAGGAGAAGCAAGTAGCCTCCAAATTAACTACCAAGACGTTTAAACTAGAAAGTCTAAGTCCGTCCCGTAGTTACAAAGGTAAAATTATAGCTATAGACCCTAAGGGAAATTCAGAATCGGTTTCATTTGAGTTCAGGACCAATGACGGCTTCATCAAGTTCCTTAAAACCCTCTATGTTGAAAACCCAGCTGGTATGGAAGGCAGATCGATACTTGCCACTTCAGACGGAGGCTACATTATTGGAGGAAGGATTGCCTTTGAATCCTGGAATACGCTGATGGTTAAAGTGAATTTGCTTGGAGAAGTGGAGTGGTATAAGACTTTGGACATCTATCCGGGGAACCCAAAGCTAGTTGAGGTACCGGGAGGCTATGCAATGTCAAGTGCCGATTATGTTTTCAAATTTGACTTTAACGGAAACCTCATATGGAAAAAGCAAATAGATCTGCAGGGTACTACTGCACAAGGAGAGCTGTATAGCATAACGTTGACTAGAGACAACCATTTGGTGGTTGTCGGACAAGAGATTGAAGATTACCCCTTTCCAGTCACAGATAAAACCATGATGAGCAAGGCTGCAGTGATCAAACTAGACCTAAACGGTCAGGTCATCTGGAAAAAATTGTATGGTGATAAAAGGCGTAATCAGGCTACCGACTTGGTAGAGGATCAGAATGGAAATTTATACCTCTGCGGTGATCAGGAAACCGGATATGACCTGAGCTCCCTATGGCAGTTTAAGTTGGATAAAAATGGTACAGTGCTCTGGAGCCGTACCTATGAAAATACTGGATTCAGTTTTGCGCAATCCATTCGCATCACCTCAGATAATAAACTCATTACCTGCGGATTCAGCTCTTCAGTTACCTATCGCATTTACCTGGTGAAAACAGAGCTGAATGGAGACCTTGTGAAGATGATCAAGCCTCAATTCAGTTTTGCCGAAACAGCATATGGTATGGTCAATACAACAGATGGCGGTGTTGCCATCTCTACGAGCATGGAAGGCTCCTACGTCAGTAAAGCGGGCTTGTTAAAATATGATGCAGAGCTGAACCTCGAGTGGAATAAAACTTACCCAGGAAAACAATATGGTAATGGACGGAGCCTGTTACAGACTTCAGACAAAGGCTTCATTATGACTGGGGTCACTTATGGCACCACCACCAGCGCCGGACCAGCAGGAATGATTTTAATTAAAACCAATTCGAAAGGCGATTATGAATAATCTAAAGACGTTGCTACTATCTGCCGTGCTGTTGGTTGCAGTAAACGCATGTAAGAAAGAGACCGTAGAGCAAGAAATCTCGCTCGAGTTGAAAGATATTCAACTAAGCAATACCACACAAAATAGCTTTTCGATATCCTATCAGCTTAACAACAACATGTTTTCCGAAACTGGTCTTCTATACGCTACGGACTCCCTTGCGTTGGTAAAGGAAGAACAAACTGTGACTCGTCTGAAAGGCGTGGAGAAGAATGGCAGCTATCTTGTTGTGGCAAGGAAACTCAGCGCATTTACGAGCTATTGGTATAGGATTTTTGCCGTCGACCACAAAGGCATCACCCGCTTATTTAAAATCAGCAAAGCCATTTCTAATGGTTTCAATTTGCATTGGCCGGGGGAATTTAACAAAATGCTGGTACAATCAAAAGACAACGGTATAGCGCTTGAGTTGCTTGCCGATCAGCCTGACAAGAACATGTTGAGCTATAAAGCCACTCTGGGCGCCAATGAAATTTCTCTCCTATCTGTCGCACCTGTAGCCGGAACGGAAAATACTTATCTGTTGAATTTTTCCGTTTTTGAAACGCAAACTCCGGGACCCCTACCCTTTAAACTTTACTACAAAGGAAGCCTTGTATTTGAGAGTGAACTTACTTACGACAACTCCAATCAGCTCACTGCCAAACAACTGTCTACACATCCCAGCGGTTATGGAGGGAATGCTTTCTTCAGATTTAAAGACAACGTTTACACGACTGTATTCGACGTGTCCGCATGGAATCCAAATAGTAATACCTGGGCATTGACCGGTCAGAAAATCAATGAAGTTTATGGTAATCCAGCGTTGGGAGATGAAGGACTTGAAGTCAATGGCAAAATCTGGTTTAGGCCTTTCTCCTCCGGGCAAGGCGCATTCATTAGATGGTATGCACCTGAAAGTAATATCTGGGGCATGGTTAAGTTGATGGATTACGTTTCTACGAACTCAGCTCAGGAATACATTGATAATGCCACGACCTTTGTTTACCAAGGAAAGATTTATGCATTCCTGATCCATGGTTTCAGCAGCGCGATAGCAAAAAATAACGTCAGCGAAAGCATATTAGGCGAATTTGATCCTGCAAGCGGTTCCTGGAGGCAGCTTATGGTACTAGATCATAAGGTAACGAATTATAAGGCTATGGTATTTAATGAAAAAATTTATGTCACTGCAACTACCAGGCGTACACAACTTTCAGGTTCACCCAGCGATTTTCGTTCTCTTTGGTATGAGTTGGACTTGAAAACGCCAAACTTGATCGACAAATCGCCACTAGTGATAGACGGCTTTGAATGGGGAGCGCTTAAACCAGCGATGTTTAATTACCGTGGTCATTTGTTTATGTATGGCGGAGCGGGTTACGATAATTATGAGACACGTAATCTTTATGAGTATCTGCCAAGTGAAGATAAATGGAAACGGTATTTCATTCAGAATTCCGGTATACTGCCTGGACAATGGAGTTTCTGTTACGTCATCGCCGACCATATTTACATCGGAATGGGATCCAAAAACGGAATTTATGAACTAACATTTTCTAAGCCACTATCACAAAAGTGATAAACAGCTCTTTACTCGACCCCACCTTCGGTGGCTAATTCACTTAACTGAACTGACCGATTAAGCGATATAAAGATACTTGCTATCGCTAACGCTTGCCCTGTCTTCTGCGAAGAAGCAGACATAGATATGGAAGGAGCCACTAAGGCTTTTCGGACCTAAGTCGATGATTTGATTTTCCTCTGAGCGTAACGAGCCACTTAAGAAATAAATTGGTTCGTCACCGTTTGAAAAGATTAACAATATCATAGTCCTATCATTTCTATTAGCAAATTCAGTATTAGAGTCGTAGGTCCAATCTAACCGTATTGATTGGCTGCTTTTTGATACTGACGGATTGCTAATTGGTTTTAATTTTCCAGCGCTAATCATGACTTTATCGTAATCTATACTGATGTTGGGAAATTTGCCCTTCAATGCATTTAGTAAAATGTATGAGGTGGCTACATTATATTGATTTTTAGTAGTACCCTCGGCTTCAAAAAGAAATCCAAGATTTATAAGACCTTTTATCGGTTTTAAGAATGCATTGACAACACGCATACCCTCCCTACATGGCAGTTGGTTTGCCGTTGCCTTAAATTTCCTTGTTCCAACTTTTCGAGCTACGGTTTGACCACGTAATTCGTAAGTCACTACTCCACCTACTTTGCCTGTGACTGCGCCTGAAGCACCATTTTTTAACCTTCCCATAATATGTTGTTTTAGTGTTATTGTAATGTACTACTTATTATTGGTTAAGTCACTGTTGACTAGGCATTAAAACGGCTATGGCCGAACCAACCCCGACTCAACCCCGACTGAACACCGACTGAACGCCGACTCAACAGCCCAACAGTTGCACAGTGTCCTATACTGAAATAAGTTACACTAAAAGTTTTGTTACTACTCTGTGTTTACTATTGAATTTACTGTTACTGTACTGAGTTTAAAATATTATGTTTTCTTCCTGATAGTGGTTTACATAACCTGTTTTTTGTACTTGATTGTTAATTTTTTTCTGTTCATGTACGTTTTCTGGGGTTTGGTAGTTGCAGCTTGCGTGCAGTCTTAGGTTGTTGTATTAAAAGATTGCACGATCCACCGCCTGGCTTGCCTGATCATAAGAGCGAAAGGTCCTGTAGAGATCGAATTCAATCTTGAGTATCCCGTTAACACGTTCTGCAATAGCGTTATCGTAAGGGCTCCCACTTTGAGTCACACTGATAGAAATCTGTTTTTGTTTGAGCCTTGAAACATAATCATCACAGCAATATTGTGTGCCTCTACCAGAATGATGTATCAGGGTGTTTTCGGAATCGATTCTTGCATTCAGTGCTTGATTGAGGGCTTTTATGCACCCTGATGCCTTTAAATCCTTTGATAAATAGTGTCCTACTATTTTCCTTGAATAGGCATCGGTAACCAGAGACAGGTAAGTGAAACCGGCTATGGTAGTGATATAGGTGATGTCGCTCATCGGTATTTTAAGCTCGCAACGCTGAGAGCGGTTAAAGATTGGTTTCCTCTGCTTCGTCCTCCTGTTTAATTTCAAAGCTTTCCAAGTTGTCAATTGTGCCGATCAGCTTTTCCCTTTGATTGGATAATCTGCTTAAATCTTTAATTTTTAAGAGTCTGCTCTAAATTCAAAGCAGGCTTTTCCAACTGGAAATGGCTTTTAATCTCTGCTTTTGTCGGCTCGACCTTTGGCACTTCAGGTGTTGTCTGTGGCTTTGTGTCCGCTGTTTTGCCTTCTTCACCTTTTTTAGTACCTCATTTACAGGGTTTCCTGCTACGAATTTTGGGGTTTTGTCGGCTTTGACAGTGTTTACTTTTGCTTGTCCGTTTTCTGTTACTTTAATTTCCATTGTATTAAATACTTTAAGTTCCCACCTGCGTACTACCTTTCGGCAGGAGCTATTCCTGGCTTTTTGATAATCACCTTCGCCTGATCTAGTAAGGAGCACTGGCAAGCCATTGCCGGAAAAAAAATCTGGGCCAGCTTCTGCTGGGCAGGGAAGATTTTTTCCGAGCAAACCCTTTAGGGCTTGGTCTTGACTAGGTGCTAACTGCGAAACAGAATTTGTGTGTCAACAGCCTATAAGTGATACTGAATCATCATATACCTGAGGGTTGGAAAACCGTAAAAACATAGCTTACAAGAGAATAAAGTGAAAGCAGCCGAACCGGCAATCATGCATTGATTCAATAAAAGTGTGCTTGAACTGCGCCAATCTCGTTTAAATATTAGCTGTTAAATTTGATACGCACATAGACACGTTTCTGATAGGTTAAATGAGAATAATTTTTATCACTATATTTACACATAATATTAACCTAATATAAAATCACTTGTCTGTAATTAACGTTTTTATCAGTTACGCATGGGAGAGCGACAAACTAAAGAAGGAGGTCGCAGATCTTGCCCAGTGGATCACTACTAATGCAAATGGAAAAGTATTGGTTACGACTGATCACTTATTTTCTAACAGACCACCGAAAATGGGATGGCCAACATGGATGGCAGATCAAATTGAATCCAGCGACGTGGTGTTGATCGTTTGTACACCTGCCTATCTAAATAGATTTAGAAAGAAAGAAGAGCCGGGAAAGGGCCGCGGTGCAATTTATGAAGGTGGAATTATTACTCAGGAGTTAATTAATAATCAAACAATTAACGAGAAGTTTTTCCCGATCATCCCCGATGATGGAGACATAGAAAATATTCCCGTTATTTTACAGCAATATTTCAACGGCCATTTTTTTCCATCAGGTAATGAGGGAATACTTAAGATGATATTTAATGATAATCCCACATTTGACCATGTTAGACAATTTTTTGAAGCTTCCTCTGTTGATGACTCAGTAAAAGAATCAATTGCAAATGACATTCAAGAAAAAATTAATACCGAAATTGCTAAAGAAATTCTGAGTCAGTTTACATCTACGTTACAAAAAAAGGAGACAAATATGCTGTCACCAATTCAAAGTACAATAAGAGCCTATCTAAGTTTAAACGACTTTGATAAATTAAAAATCATTGATTCTATCGGAATTGATATTGGCGCTCTAAATCATGAAAATATCATTGAACGAGATAAGGAAGTATTTAAACTCGTAAAGGAAAAAGGGTTAATTGCCTCTTTATGGAATGGTATAAACGGAATTAAATCATTTGGTAATCTTAAAAATCCATTCATAAAATAAAAAATTAATGAGTTCAACAGCAGAATATAACTTCGCAGATTGGTATAGACCCCTAGACAGTCAATTAACCGCAGAAACCCAGGCTTTCAGAATTACTGCCATCAGGGAATTATTGGACACCGACGATATGGACTTTTGGCTCGACGTCATTAGGATGTATTGGGGATTACCGGTAGTAAATGAAGATTCAAGAACGGAATTTATAAAAGCATTCAAAGAGGCAGACCTTGTATTCCCGGTTAGCGGAAATGACCATCTTTTGCAAGTTCTTGCGGGAATCTTGATATGTTTCCAACTTGAAGAAGATTTTCAGTTAAACATATCAATCGCTTTAGCCATAAAATCAATTAACTTTTTGGAGCAATATGAAATAACTTCCACTATTCCTGTAATGAGCAACGCTACAACCTTTCTAAGGGAACAAGCGTCAATTTTGCGTGAAACTAACCTTGGAGAACAACAAACGGAAATAACTGATCTTACGAATCGTAGCGAAGTAGCGGGTTATGCATTTGTCGCTGGCGATCATTTTGTTTTGACAACCGCAGTTAATTCTTTGTTCCAGGCTCAGAAGGTATTTTCCGAGGAAACTAATATACTATGGTGGTTGTTTGGTGAAGCCAGTCAAACTTTTGACCAGCCATTTAAAGCTATAGGATTGCCGAAGGCAATACCAATTATTGCTAAAGAGATATTTGATATTATTGAATTTTCATTGAGCAACAGAAAAATAGATGCAATAATAAATAAAGCAATTTCAAACTGTGTTCAATCAAAGGGCTCAGACAAGGCGTATTCGCCTTTTGATATGATCAGCAAATTTGATACCTCCGAAATAACACCTATTTTATCAGGATTTAAACCTGAAACCGAGTTTACCCCCATTCTTACAGCATTTTCAAGATTTATCACCACAGGAAAATCATCTGATTGGGCCAATATTTACACTTCTGAGTTTAACGGTGGTGATCTAAAGAAAACTTTCCAGCCACCTGCCTTGGCATCTCAGATTCTCCAAGAACTTTTTCTTCTACATAACCTTAACTAGTATGCCCGGACTTAAGAAATGCGATCAGGAGGATTGTACTGTAAAAAAAGATGGCAAGTGTTTAGAAGGGATTGAAGATCTTACGCAATGTCCACATTTTTATTTGGATGAGAACATTGCAGGACTTGATGATGACAGTGCAGCGGAGGATAACGGACAGAGCCCATCGACCTCTCAAAAACCGGTTGTCACCAACACCTTTAAACTTTTCAAAGGCGAAGAGTTTAAACTTAATGAACTGACGCAGGTGTCTTACCGGTACCCAGTAGATAAGATTTTTATTCTGGGTGAACAGGACAGTGGCAAGACAACTATACTCGCAACATTATTTGAAATGTTTCAAGTAGGAGTATTTAACAAATTGCATTTTGCGGGGTCACTGACTCAAATCGGGTTTGAAAAACGATGCTTTTATTCAAGACTAGCCTCAGGCAACAGCGATTACGACACAGAGAGAACTAAAAGCGACGAATTTCGATTTTTGCATCTCGCTTTAAAGCGTGACCCTAAGTCCAAAAAGGCATTGCACTTACTGATTTCAGATATAGCAGGAGAAAAAGTCCAACGAGCCAAGGGTAATACAAATGATATGAAAGATTTAGAGGTCATCACCGACTCCGTCCATATTAGCTATATCATTGATGGTGAAAAATTGCTTAATCCTAGAACAGTACAATCAGTTTTAACACAAGCAAAAACTTTTATAAGAAAGGCTATCGACGAACAGATTTTCACTAAATCCATAAGACTTTCCATAATCGTTTCTAAATGGGATGTGCTAGATGAAATCAATTTTGATTTTGAATCTCTAATTGTTGCCCCTTTCACCAGGGATTTTAATGATAATTTCATGGATTTAAGCTTTTTACAAATCGCGGTGAGGCCACGGACTTTTGTTAAATACAAACTTGGTCATGGTCTTTCCAGGTTAATGGATTTATGGACCGTTAAAGTTCAGGATTTACCTAATCCAATTGTTCTGGAAAAATCTGCCAGAATGATTGATAACCTTCTATTTTAATATGCCAGGAAAAAACATTTCAATTATTGGCTTGCCTGCGTCTGGGAAGACCACCTATATTGCAGCATTGTGGGCGCTAATGCTTAACAATAGTCCTCATTGTTCTTTACGGCTTCACTCACTAAAATCTGGCAATCAGCAATATTTAAATAAGATCAGTGAGGCTTGGTTATCTTTTTCTGAAATCGGCCGTACGTTTTTAGCGAAAGATGTTGGTGAAGTTGTAATGAACCTACAATATAAGGATTCACAAGAAGTTGCTGTGCTCAATATTCCAGATTTCTTTGGAGAACTTTTCGATGCTCATTTCAAAGATCGGGAATGGACGGAAGACTATTTCCATTTAATGAAAACTTCTCATCAATTAATCTTATTTGTAGATCCCTACCATGAGAATAATATCGCTAGAACAATTATGGATGAGCGGCAGATATTGGAGCAATATGGTGATTTGGAAGACGTTATGGAAGAGTCAGCCAAGCAAAAACAGCGTGGTAAGGAAGAGAATAAAGAAAGTGGCAAAGTAGATACCAAGGAAAGTAAGTCTCCTTTGGCAAATGCAAAGATTTATCAGCACATCAATAGCTCTAATCAAGTAAAACTAGTAGAAATATTACAATACCTTTTATTTAGCTTAAGTAGAGCAGAACCATCTAAAGTAGCTATTGTCGTCTCCAAATGGGATAAGGTAATGGAAAATTTCCCAAATAAGAGGCCTGATGAAGTTGTGAAAAGTAATTTACCTTTACTGTATCAATTTTTATATTGTAATACTAGTGATTTGATTTTTAAGTTCTTTGGTGTAAGTGCACAAGGTGTTGACTATGATAATACGGACGGATTAGATGAGTTTGTTAAGATGCTTCCTGAAGATAGAGTAAATATTTTTGATGGTGCGAATTATTCTAAAGATATAGCAACACCCATAACCTGGTTAATTGAATGATCATCACACTACAACAAACTTTGCATGGTTATCAAAACGGGCATCAGGTACTTGCCAGTTCTTTTCCCATTGGTGAAGAAGGTAATAAAGTATTACTCTTCCAGTCTGATCTTTCCGGAACGTTGATTAATGCAAATTTTGAAAGTTATGTTACAGGCTATCCTCTGGCCTCTGAAAGCCTATATGCTTTTGCAAGGACTTGGTATGCAAGTGAAATGAGACGGCCAGGTTGTGTTTGGACGCAAACTTTATTAATTAGATACCCAGATTTGGGCAAAATACCTGACTTAATCGCTCTTGTTAAGTTGTTCGAGCGACCAACTGTAAACGAATATGATAAGTATAACTTACAGATTGAAGTTGAATTCAATTCACTACTAAGAAGTTCAGAGACTATTTCTAACAGAGAAATCGACGACTCAATTTATCAAATGGTATACGAAAATTCGGGTGTGCCGATAATTGTACCAGCAGGCTCACCTAATGAATATGAAAGTGAAATTATTAATCTTTGGAGTAATCAGTGGCCACGTCTAAGAAGAAACTTCTTTTTCTGTAGCGGAGCCTTAAATTTAAAATCCCTGAACAATCGTTTGTTTGATTTGCAGATAATTCCTGAAGAAAGTATAAAGTCTGTTAGCCGATCTGAAGCAGAAATATTAATATATCACAAAAGTGATCCGATTAACGATTGGGTTAAGATACTACATACTAGTAGAAAGAACGACTTGCGTAAATTCTTGTGGAATTATGGCTCTGACATTGACGGTTTTAGGAAAAATTATATTCCTCTAATCAAGTTGTATCATTTAATATATTTTGAAAAAGATTTCCATGAGGTTAACAGTCTTATTCAGAATAATTTTTCTAACCCGAAGCAGGGAAAAAATCTTAAGTCAAAAATTTATACAGAAGATAGCTTGATAGACTATCCCGAATCAGAGAAAGAAATAGTTAAATTTATTCTATTTGCGTCTGATTTGGACTATTTGGACGGCATAACTTTGAATATTGAACGTCGGCTAATCAATTTGTTACAGAATGGAAAAATTCAACTGGAAGAACTCTTATCTATGATCTCTGATTGTCCAAGTGGAAGGATTTCAGACCATCTGTGGGATGAAATTGAGCTTCCGGATAATCTAATATTAGATTTGCTGTCAAGGAACTATGCCACCGCCTTACCTCTGATATTACGTTCTGAAAACATAGTTTACAGTGAAACCATCTGGCGGTTACCACATCACCAGCAACGAGATTTATTTTTTCAGTTTCTTCAACATAATTTAATTCGCGATTGGCCGCGTCTCATCAAAGTCATACTTGAGGTCGGAAGTGAAATAATTTTTGAATTATACTGGAAGAATAACGATTTAGTATTTAACTCTTCGTTAGAATGGTATAACCAGGGTAAAGCAACACAACAATTTACTGCTGGTTGGAAAAACTTCATTACAAAAGAAAAAGATCAACAGTTTATCAAGTGGTTAAGATCTAACGAAAGAAGAATACATTCCAAAATGTTTGCGTTAATCTTCGATAATCTCGCCAGTAGAAAAATTCTCACACTCGGTTTCAGCCATAATACATGGTTAACAGCTTACAAGAAACTTAAACTTACGGAGTATCGAGGTAATGTTGAATATCTTGCCTCTCTTTTATTAACGATAGGCTTTAACAATGATATTGCCAATTCAGAATGGCTAGTATCTGTCACTTTTCAAGATGTTTATGTTTTTGCAGAAAATTTGCAACTCGGCCAGCATAATTGGAATATAATTCCGAAAGATTTCGAAGAGAATATGGATAATGATGATTGGGGGATTATAGAAACACTGGTAAACATATTGAAATTCAAACCTAAAAAGCAATATCAAGTTGAATCATGGGACTACTGCGAGAACTTGATTCGTACATTTTGTAATAAAACAATAAAGAACAATTGGAATCCAGGGGCATTTTTAAGCACATTGAAAGAACCTAAAGTGTTTTATCGTGCAGCCGCATATTGCGTAACTTTTAAAAAAGGACGGCAACTAATCATGAAAATTATGAGGCACATTGAAAATAGACAAATCCAGTTCGAGCCATTTCAATATCAATATTTGCGAAAAATAAAAAAAGTTAGTTAATGCCAGCTCTTACCGAGATTCCTTTATAAAGACAGACGAATAGATACTACTTTGGAACGAATCAACAATGATTCTAGCGGGATCTATTGAAGTGTTTTTAGAGTCAGTCATGGAGCATAACTTTCGACTCCAAAAATGACTTACTATTTATGTTGCTATCTGTACGCGTGTAGGCTGCTAAAGGTTTTTCTACTATCATACGCGTTAAGGGATTTTAAAGGTTAAACACTATCACTACACGCGTATACACCAAAGGTTACTATCTGTGAGGGATTATCCACTATCCTTACGCAGGCGCGTGCAAGCTTGTTATCAAATGTTATGGTTCAGACCATGCTATACCAACGTCATCTAGTGAATAGCGATATTTGCAAAAAGTTAGAGTTCCCTAATAATCTAGGCTTCAAATAATAAATTACTATGCCATACCATTGCCAGGGTAGAACCTTAATTGATGAGACAAGGGACTAAACATTAGTATCCTAAAGCAGATGGGCTTTATTATACCCGGTCATATGGTTAGTGGTCCTTTGGAATGGAGTGAGTACTTTAAAATGAATGCCAAGGTGGGTACACATTCCATGACTCACGTAAATGCTGGCAGAGGTCATATTAATTTGAGTTATAACATTGGAGGAGAAGCGCAGCAACATCGTATTGAGATCACTTCAAGAACATCCAACTTAGGCAATAATGCTTTGATATGGTTGTTCATTTGCCCGGTTACCAATAAGCTATGTTGGAAACTATTTTTCAATGGTCAAAGATTCGTACACCAGTCTCAAATAGATGGTTTGTACACCTGTCAAACAAAATCTAGAAAAGGAAGGGATTTGGATAAGCTCTTAGATTTCGTGTTTGGTAATAACGATATCTGTGCTCAGCTGATGCAGAAGCACCTTAAAAAAACTTATAGAGGCAAGCCAACTAAGAAGTACAGCAATTTGATGAGGCGGAAAGAACGGGTGAATCATATAACCCACGATGACATTAACAGGTTAATCATAACAGGATCCCTTTAAATTATAGTTCAATATAGTTCAACCTATAGGAGTGGCTAATTTTGGACTGTCCTCATTCCACTAGTTAAGCCTTTGAAACTTGTTATTCAAAAACCTAACAAAACCTAACATTATTTGCAGAATTCGGAACGGTACGCGCACACGCGCGAGGCTGGATCAAATGGTATATTGAATTTTCAAAACGATACGTGCGCGCGAGGGAAAAGCATCAATAACAGAAGTAAAACCTGATAAAACCTGAAACTAATAAAGGTTTTTCGGAGGTTATTACACGTGCGACTGTTAACAAATGTTAACGTTCAATTATAATTATCGTCGGTCACTACGCGTGCGTGTAAGGAATATCTGATCCTACAAATTCCGACACTATAAAAAGCAATTAATCAAAACCTTACAAAACCTTACATTAAAAGAATATTAGCATCTGGATGTACTGAAGGTTTTTCGCACATCATTACACGTATAGTGGAGCAGCCATCAGCAATTAAAGGGGGTCTTTACGTACGCGTGTGGGAGGCTTATAGTCGATACAGTGCGAAGACTTTAATACGGTCACTTGATCTTAAAGCTGTGAAACATCTGCGATTGATCAAGGTTTTTCTACTATCACTCAAGATACAGGGATGCACAGAAAATGCATATTGAATAGAGTGGAACTATTGTGAAATGATTTTTACATTCCGTGTTGTTTATACACAGTAATAAGTTAAATTAAGCAAAAATATAACCTAAAAAATTTTGTTATGAAAAAATTCATCTTTACACTTTTAATCATTGTAGGCTACGTTGGTGCGTTTAAAGCTAATGCACAGAATCCACTATTAAATCCTCTCTATGAGCAAGGTTTTAAAGTTGGTCTTGAAGTTGGAGAATATTATAGAGGTCGTGTTCTGAGCGACCATCCTGAGTATTCTATGACTTATGATATTAAGTTTTTTCAGATGAACATGCTTTCCCCTGGAGGACTTGACGCTTCAACCGGAACCTTCAATTATACTGACGGGTTCATTCCGGTGTATTTCATCACCTCTGACCCGAACAATCAAATAAGGAACCTGTACTCTGACATGACCATTATTGTCCAAGATGATTATTTAAGGAATCAATTTGATGCTGATAGGACAAACATGTATAATTTCGGTGTATGGCAAGGTTATAATGCGAGGATGTCGGGAAAGGTTGGTGGCTTAGTTCTTTAATGAACCTTTCTAAGAATTAAAAGGCCCAATTCCTTGACTCGCGATTGGATAGAACAAATAACACAGTGGCGCAATACGCTTGGAAATTAAAATTTGAATATCTTAAAAATTAACGGCCAAAAGTGTCCCCATATACGTACCCTTAAAATGAATAAGCCCTGTAAATGTATAATCTACAGGGCTTTAACTCTAACCATTGTACCCGAGAGCAGATTCGAACTGCCACACCGTTACCGGCACCAGCCCCTCAAGCTGGCGCGTCTACCAATTTCGCCACCCGGGTGTTAAAGAGTTGCAAATATATATTTATTCAGACAATAAAGTCAAGCCATCATAAGCTAATTTCATGCCTGCAGGTAATTCTTTCTCCACCTCTTCATGCAGACCCAGATTGTGGCTGATGTGCGTAAAGTAGGTTTGCTCCGCCCCAATCTTCTCAGCGAACGCAATCGCTTCCTTCAATGTGAAATGCGAAATATGGCTTTCACGTTGTAAAGCGTTCACCACTAGAATCCTTGTCCCCCTTACTTTCTCAACTGTTTCATCAGAGATCGTCTTTGCATCAGTGATATAAGTGAAGTCGCCAATCCTGAACCCTAAGATTGGAAGCTTATAGTGCATAATTGCCAACGGAATAACCTTAGTTTCACCTATAGAAAAAGGATCTTTATTTATTGTATGAAGTTCAATTTGTGGTAAACCAGGATACTTAGCATCAGAGAAAATATAAGCGAATTCTCTCTTCAAAGCGTCCTGCACCTGACCAGTTGCATAAATATCAATATTCTTATGTAGCAAGTAATTGAAAGGGCGAATATCGTCCAATCCAGCAACATGGTCCTTATGCTCATGGGTAAACAATATGGCGTCAAGGTCCTTAACTTTCGCACGTAACATCTGGTACCTGAAATCAGGCCCGCTATCGATAACGATCGTCTTATCTGCAGTCTCAATTAAAATCGAGACGCGTAATCTGTTGTTTCTGTTATCGTCCGACTGACAAACTTCGCAGTTACACGTAATAACAGGAACGCCCTGGGAAGTACCGGTACCTAAAAAAGTAATTTTCAAATCGGAATCGTTAAGGCTCAAATGTAACCATGTTACCTTAGATCTACAACCTCAACGCCAGGATATTTCTTAGCGTCAAAAGCGAACACTGTCTCTGCAACTTTTACGTTCGGGGTGAAGGCTTTGATGGCATAAGTATATCTATTTCCGCTTTTATCAAAGATTACCACATTAGTAATTTGCTTCGCAACTTTATCAATAGTTAACCGGATTTTAAAAACGGTTTTCTTGATATCGAGCGGACTAAGATCTATAGTCTGAAGCGTCTTAGCCCCAACTTTCTTTTCGCTCACAAACAGATATTTGTAGCCTTTTTCATAGATGGTGAAGATCTTCGCAGGGTTAACACCATCAGCGTTGTTGTCTACATCCGTAATCTGAACTTCCTTATTTTCCTTCAAATACGTCCATTGACTTTTTCCATCGCTATATACTTCTTGCTCTGTCATGCTCACTTTATACTTGTTAGCTTCAGAATTAGCGATCAGACTTCCTTGTTGAGTCTCTTTAATCTTTGCCTGAGGATTCTCCAGCGTAAAGCTGAAATCTGTCTTGATGACATTATAGGATCTGTATTTCTTGCTAACCTCTGCAAGAATAGCCTTTGCTTTTGTGTCTGTTTGGGCTTGTAAACCCAATACCGTACCAACGGTCAATAGCAAAAGCGCCGTTATTTGTTTCATGTTGTGTGATGTTAATGATTACTTACTGTTCAATCCATTCAAGAACTGTTCCAAAGCATAATCATCAGGGATGAGAACTTCTCTCGCTTTGCTGCCTTCAAACGGACCAACGACCCCGGCTGATTCTAGTTGGTCAATAATCCTTCCGGCCCGGTTGTATCCTAACTTCAGTTTTCGCTGGATCAAAGAAGTAGATCCCTGCTGGTGCATAACGATTAAACGGGCTGCGTCTTCAAACATAGAATCTCTATCATTTGGATCGAAGTCCAGCTTCGCAGATTCTGCAGCTTCATCAATGTATTCCGGCAATTGGTAAGCTTCCGGATAACCTCTCTGGGTGCCAATGAAGTCAGAAATACGGTCGACTTCCGGGGTATCAACAAAAGCACACTGTAACCTGATCAGGTCGTTGCCTGTAGACAACAACATATCTCCCCTACCAATCAACTGATCAGCACCGCCGCTATCTAAAATCGTTCTGGAGTCAATCTTTGAAAGCACCCTGAAGGCAAGTCTCGCCGGGAAATTGGCTTTTATTGTACCGGTGATGATATTTACAGATGGCCTTTGTGTCGCCAGAACAAGGTGGATTCCTACAGCTCGTGCCAATTGCGCCAACCTTGCGATTGGTGTTTCAACCTCTTTACCTGCAGTCATCATCAAATCTGCGAACTCATCCACAATTAACACGATGTAAGGTAAGAACCGGTGTGAATTGTTGGGATTTAGCTTTCTCTTAATGAATTTCTCATTATATTCTTTTAAGTTCCTCACCTGTGCATCTTTCAGTAGATCATAACGTTGATCCATTTCAATACATAAGGAATTCAAGGTATTAATAACTTTCTTGGTGTCTGTGATAATTGCGTCGGCCTCGCCAGGCAGTTTAGCCAAAAAGTGACGCTCGATCTTGTTAAACAGCGTTAGCTCTACTTTCTTTGGATCTACCAAGACAAACTTTAATTGCGCAGGATGCTTTTTATAAAGTAAAGAAACCAGGATTGCATTGATCCCAACTGATTTACCTTGGCCGGTTGCTCCTGCAACTAACAAATGGGGCATCTTAGCCAAATCTGCAATGTAAACTTCGTTGGAAATGGTCTTTCCTAAGGCAATCGGCAGATCCATTGTAGTGGTCTGAAACTTCTCAGTAGCTAGAATACTACGCATTGAAACCATCTCCGGATGCAGATTAGGCACCTCAATACCAATTGTTCCCTTTCCAGGCATGGGCGCAATAATCCTAATTCCTAAAGCGGCTAAACTTAAGGCAATGTCGTCTTCCAGATTCTTGATCTTCGAAATTCTCACACCCGGTGCCGGAATGATTTCGTAAAGTGTAACTGTTGGGCCAATTGTCGCCTTAATCTTATCAATCTCAATATTGTAGTGATTTAAGGTCTCTACAATCTTATTCTTATTCGCTTCAAGCTCATCGGCATCAACAGAGATCTTGTTAGACCCGTAATTTTCAAGCAAGTCCAGGTGTGGATATTTATAACTCGCCAAGTCCAAAGTTGGATCGTACGCTCCGAACTGTTCTACCAACTCCTCAGATTTCTTATCTTCTTCAGTTAGCTCAATTGTGAGTTCAGGCGATTTTTCAATGGTGAGAACAGGTTCAGGCTTCGCCAAGGGAGTATCAATGGTGGGAGACAAGATTATCGGCGCGTTCATTACGTTTACCGCTGGTGTAAAGTTCGGTATGATTACCTCGTCTTCAATCTTCTCTTCAAATCTGGAAGGAGTGATTACAACATTCTGTTCCTGTTTCTTTACCCTCCCCAATTTATCATTCACGGTAAACTCAACTGGTTCCGATCGTACCTCAGATACGAGTTCAACACTTTCAGGCTCATCCGGTACGATTGAATCCTCTCTTATACGCTCAGGCATTTTAAAATCAATATTATAAGCGATGATAAGAATGCTTAACGCCAGGAAAGCAATCAGCCCACCTACTCCAGCCCTTCCGATCTGCGCAACTAAAAGTCTATTGCTCCAATAGCCAAATTCGCCTTCCATAAAATGCGGAGTGTCACCTAAGAACGAATGTCCGAAACCAAAGACAAGTGAAAAGAACAATAGAAAAAACAAGCTGTAACCCAACGCTTTTTCTATAGAAACGATCTTTACTTTAAATAACAATCGATAACCGATTACAAAGAATATAAATATGAAAAGGAAGGAAGCAACACCGAACCATTCGTAAATAAATTGATGTGATAGCAGTGCACCAAATTTACCTAACCAGTTTTGTACAACCGGAGGGATATTTACGAGCTGAAGCTCTTCGTAAGACTTGAACAAATTACTCCATCCACCATTAGCGTCTACTACATAGCTGTAGTCTTCTTGCCATGTAAACAAATAGGAGGTAAATGCAATGAGGAAATATAAAGCAAATACGATAAAGACCAATCCAATTATCTTAATGGCTCTGCCATTCTGGAAGTCTAAAGAAGGCATAAAGTCTACTTTCTCTCTCACCGTCCGGGCATTGGATGGGCGGGGATTCTCTTTACCAGATGGTTCGTTTTTGAAAGAATTGGACTTGAACTGATTACCCCTTACCGACATTTTTCGTTACAAATATTATGAATCAACAAACTTAAATAAATTGTCTAAGCATTTATCGAGACCGTAAATTATTTCGGCGATATGGGATGCTAATACGAATATAATATAATAATCAGGATCCTCGAAATCATTGGAAAATGGATGAAGCGGTTTATAATTGGTTTATATGAAGTTTATAAGACCCGTTCTGACATAGCTCTTCTCTTGGTGTAATTTATGTCTTCACTTCGGGTGGGAACATAGTAAACACATAACATAGACGTAGCTTACACAAAGCCAGGACGTAGTCAGAAAAACCCCATATAAATGCCTTACAAACCAAGGGGTAACTTAACATCAAATTTATACGTCCCAAATGCGGACACGGATCTTTTTTATATAGCCACGGATATCAAGTACCAGCGCCGCCAATACGTAGAATACAATGGGAAAGCCTACTGCTAAAAATGAGGAGTAAATAAAGAAAAGTCGGATCTTACCGATAGACATGTTCAGTCGCTCAGCGATGTAAGTACATACACCGAAACTTTGTTTTTCAAAATAAGTGATGGTCTTCTGAAACATGTTACCTCCTTAATATTTTAATTCCAATGCTACAATTTAAACATTTTTTGTGAACACAATAATATTTATTTAAGTGCAGCAATGATTGTGATAGAAATGCACTATCAATTTTCAGTCCAGCATCAACATATTGATTTACAATTGAATTCTGTTCTGCAGGAATCTTCTCAAGGTATTCCAACGCCCTGTCTGCCAAATGCATTTGGGCAGTATATTTACCGTAAGCAAATAGAAAAACACAAACGGTATTGATCAAAATATTCTCCACAGATTTCTTTCCAAGCTGAACCTTCATTTCAAGCGCTGGTTTCTTAAAATGGTAATGTGTCTGCCAATAAGGACTTACTGGCAGATTGTTAAACAAGACATGGATCGTTTTAAGATCAGGAGCCTTAATTACTTTTGCGAACAACTGGTTTGACTGGGCATGAAGCGCCGCAAATTGTGCCAACCGAATAGTTGGAAAACTTGCCGGTCTCATTCTCAAGAACTTCCAAACCGATACATCTAATGGTTTCAAGTTGTATTTAAGCTGCAGAAACCGGTATTCGCTTTGGAGAAGCTGTGCATGTTCGCCATCCAGCTCAGAATTTTCAAGGAAGCCCGACTGCCCAAATACCATCGCTTCAACCTGAATAAGACTATCGCTGTGCTTATTAAGCAGCTGCAACGGCAGCGCGTTAGCAAGCAGTTCAAATGGCAAAGCATTCACTTTGAATCCGAAGTTTCTTGCAAGGAAGAAATAAAAGGTTTCATACCAGTTGCCTTTGAGATCCCTGACCTTCTCAAGGACCTCAGTTGTTTTTTGTTCTAAGCGCTCTACTAGTATCCGGGAAAGAAAAGCAGTTACGGCAATTGGTTCCACCTCTTTAATTTGTGGGCGGCATGGAAAGCTATCAGTGCCTGCAAGCATTTTTACGTAGTTTTGAAAGAGCAGCTCGGGGAATAGCCCCTTCATGATCAAAGTAGGGATTGATTGTCCGCTTTTGTTTTTAATAGCAAGATCATTCTCATACACCACATGTAAAATCACCGACTCATAGAATTCATTGGTTTGATGCTTGTGCAATTGCCAGTCAGATGATTTGGTATGGATCTCCACATTTCCGGCCCATCTTCTACCATCTATCAAGAGCTTAGCCTCAGTAAAGTCCGGCCCGGCATGCGTATTCAGGATCCCTGGCTGTAAGATTTCCAGCACTTCTCCATTGACACATGTATGATGAGCACTGTTTAACAGTCGGTATCGCCAGATAAAAAAAAGGAAGTTTTCGGATATCTCCATCCGACCAACCTCTACTATCTTTGTGAAATTATAACAGGTTAGCTGCTTTAGGCTCTTTCTTATAGTTGGTAATGAAAACGCCTAGAATGATAAGAAGAGTAGCGATCACGATATCGAAGGTAATCTTTTCACTAAGTATAAGCCAGCCCAAGAAGAGAGCGATAACGGTATTGAAGTATGATAGTACAGACACCTCTGTGGCAGTTATGCGTTTTAATGCGTAATGGTAACAAAAGAATGCAACTACAGAACCGAAAATCGCCAGGTAGACAACCGCAAGCAAGCTTACTGCGGTCCAGGTAGAAAAATCAGCATTTCGATGGATCACCAGAGCAAGCCCAAGCTGCACGACCGCAGAGAATAAAAATTGATAAAAAAGATCAAGAAAAATATTGCTTGTTTTATAGGAGTTCTTTTTAGTGTATATAGTTCCCAGCGACCAACCTGTAAGCGCTGTGCATATACAAATAATGCCAAAGCGATAATTAGGATCGACCAGATCGGCGATGCCATCCCTAAAGATGAAAGCGACACCCAGGAACCCTATAAGTACACCGAGCACTCCTTTTAAACTTGGTTTTTGCAAGCCGAAAATTACGCTCCCTATGAAAACAAGCAGCGGACTCAATGCATTTAGCAAGGATGTCAATCCGCTCGGAATGCTTTGTTCGGCCACGGTAGTCATCCCGTTTCCGATGACAATCATCAACGTAGAAACCAGGAATTGACGGCGCAGATAAGGCCATCCATGCCATTTGAATTCATTTTTATGCCAAAGTATTGCAAATAAAATAAGAGAGGCTATCCCTTGCCTCATTGCGGTAACAAACCATGGTGGAATGGTATCAACCGCTACCCGTATCCCAAGATAAGTAGTGCCCCAGATTAATGCGACACCGACTAAAGCGAGGACAAGACGTAAATCCGGTTTTACTTTCATACAATATTGGCACTGTAAAGGATCTGCTCCATTTCCTGCTGTAACTTTAGCGCTTCTTCCCTTGCTCTTTCGGCAAAATCTTCGCCCTTCGAAGCATATATAATACCTCTTGATGAATTAACTAAAAGACCACATTCTTTGTTGAGACCAAACTGGCAGACATCGGAAAGACTTCCGCCTTGCGCACCAACTCCCGGAACAAGCAAAAAATTATCTGGAGCGAGGGTTCGTATATTCTTGAATTCCTCAGCCTTGGTGGCACCAACGACATACATTAATTGTTCACTATCTGCCCATTTTGAGGAAGTTCTGATTACTTGCTCATATAGCTTGCCGTTTTCACTTTCTGTAAGCTGAAAATCGTTGTGCCCCAGGTTAGAAGTTAGCGCTAGCAAGATTACCCATTTTTCTTTGTGATTTAAGAAAGGACTTACAGAGTCCTCACCCATATAGGGTGCTACCGTAATGGCATCGAAACTCATACCGGACTGCGCTTCATTAAAAAAAGCATTGGCATACATGGCTGAAGTGTTCCCTATATCTCCTCTTTTTGCATCAGCAATTGTAAAAATGTCAGTAGGAATATATTTCCATGTTTCAATAAGAGTTTCCCAACCTTTCAAACCCATACACTCAAAGAAAGCAGTGTTAGGTTTGTAGGCTACGCACAGGTCTTTTGTTGCATCTATAATTTGCTTGTTGAATTCCAGAACAGGATTATCATACTTTAAAAGATGTTTGGGTATGTTTTCCAAAACGGGATCAAGACCAACACATAAAAAAGATCTCTTAATTTTTATATGTCCAAATAGCTGCTTTTTATTCATTATGGTACGAAATGGGTGCACAAAGATGTTAAATTTAACCTTAGTTTATGTTCCATAGGTTTGGTTTTTAGCTATAATTTGAAAAACAATTTTAAATATTCCTTGCAGTTTCGTTTACAATTACATACAATTGCAACATAATTCCTTAAAAGTTTATCTGACCATTCCAGAAAATATTCGCAAAATTTTGTTTCCTACGATTAATAATAGCCGAATTTCTTGCTTTGACTGATAGATATTTTTATAAAAATTTCTCAACACCGAATATCATATAATGTTTAACAAAACAGAATTAAATGAAAAGCTCACTGCAGAACTGCGTGAGTTAGCAAAATCACAAGGTATTTTAAACGCAGACGAGTTACGCAAAGCCGAATTGGTGGAAATCATCGCTCAGATTACAGATCAGGACGGACCTATCGAAGTCTCCGCTGATGTTGAGACTGTCGCGGCTGTAAAGCCCTTAAAATCTAAAGCTCCTAAAGAAGCTACTGCTGAAAAATCTACAAGAAAAAGAATCAGAATCCCTAAAGAGGAAGAAGAGAAAAACACCATAAAACCATTCAACAGGGCTTCGTTATTTGATCCGGTTGGTATTTCTGAAGGTAAGACTGAGGAAGAAGCTGCTCCAGAGGAAAAAGTGGAACCCACTCCATCTGCAGAAAAAACTGCGCCAGTAACACCTGACACACCTGAAGCTGCTCCGGCAACAGAGGTAGCTGTTCCAAACGTTGCTGCTCCCGCTCCGGCCTTTGAAAAGAAAGTTAAAGGACCAAGAGAACCCAGAGATGACAACAGACAAAAAGGACAAAATACTGGTAATATATCTGCTCAGAAACAGAATGAGAACAGTTACTCCAACCTTGATTTTGACAATACCATCACCAACGAAGGTGTATTAGAAATCATGCCTGATGGATATGGTTTCTTAAGATCTGCGGATTATAATTATCTTTCTTCACCTGATGATATCTATGTATCACAGTCGCAAATCAAACTGTTCGGTTTAAAGACTGGCGATACTGTAAAAGGAAGCATTCGTCCACCGAAAGAAGGAGAAAAATATTTTCCATTAGTAAGGGTAGAAACCATTAACGGTCGCCTTCCTGCGGATGTTAGAGACAGGGTTCCTTTTGACTACCTCACTCCATTGTTTCCTACAGAAAGGTTAAATCTGTTTACAGAAACAAATAACTATTCGACGAGAATTATTGATTTGTTCACTCCAATAGGAAAAGGTCAGCGTGGTTTAATTGTTGCACAACCTAAAACCGGTAAGACAAACTTGTTGAAAGAAGTGGCCAACGCGATCGCTAAAAACCATCCTGAAGTGTATTTAATCATTTTATTGATAGATGAGCGGCCTGAGGAGGTAACAGATATGGCGAGAAGTGTTAGAGCTGAAGTAATTGCTTCAACTTTTGACGAGCCTGCAGAGCGCCATGTAAAAATTGCAAACATCGTTTTGGAGAAAGCCAAAAGGTTAGTAGAATGCGGACATGATGTTGTGATCTTACTGGATTCAATCACCAGATTGGCCAGAGCATACAATACCACTGCGCCTGCTTCCGGTAAAATTTTATCAGGTGGTGTCGATGCAAATGCTTTACACAAGCCTAAGCGCTTCTTCGGTGCGGCACGTAACATCGAAAAGGGTGGTTCACTTACTATCCTGGCGACTGCGTTAACTGATACAGGATCTAAAATGGATGAAGTGATCTTTGAAGAATTTAAAGGTACCGGTAATATGGAACTTCAGTTGGATCGTAAATTATCAAACAAACGTATCTTCCCTGCAATCGATATCACGGCTTCAAGTACGAGAAGAGATGACCTACTGCATGACAGAGATACTTTGCAAAGGGTTTGGATCTTAAGAAACCACCTTGCAGATATGAATGCACAGGAAGCGATGGAATTTGTTCAGGCACAGATCAAGGGGACAAAATCTAATGAAGAGTTCCTTATTTCTATGAACAGTTAATTCTAGAGTTTACAATAGATGATCAAAAAGCACATTCCCAATGCAATTACCTGCGCTAATCTTTTCTCAGGTTGCATTGGGATAGTTTATGCTTTTAATGGGGCGCTTGAAATAGCAGCCTACTTTGTTTTACTTTCCGGAGTCTTCGATTTCTTTGACGGACTGGCCGCCCGTGCGCTAAACGTAAAATCTTCTATAGGTAAAGAATTGGATTCGTTGGCAGATATGGTCAGCTTCGGATTCTTACCTGGAGTGGTACTGTTCAAATTGTTATCAGAGAGCGACTATAATTCTGAAATTGTCCCTTACCTTGGATTTATTGTTACGGTGTTCTCTGCATTGCGCCTTGCAAAGTTTAATGTGGATTTGCGGCAAACAGAAGATTTTATAGGGCTTAATACGCCAATGAATACCTTACTGATTGTTTCACTGCCATTTATCCGGGAAGACTATCCCCAAATCGTAGGTTCAACGCTAGTTTTGATCGCTTTGATCGTTATCTTAAGCTGGTTATTGGTAAGTGAAATAAAGATTTTTTCAATGAAGCTTAGCAACTTAAGCTGGAATCATAACAAATACAAATACCTCTTTTTAATCTGTTCAATTGCGCTTGCAATGGTTTTGAAATTTGTTGCCGTACCTTTTATCCTACTATTGTACATAGGGTTTTCACTGGCACACTTTAGAAAAATTAAAGCTTAAAGTTTCTTTTGAAGATCGGCTTTTGCGTCATCTAACTGCGCATACAAGGTTCCCATAAAAACCCTTACTTCTTCGAAGGCAGTTGCTAATCCTTGCATATCTGATTTATCACGACCACCCTGCTCGATTCCCTGCAAGTGATCTTTAACATCTTCCCTACCTACATAAGTGAATGTTGGTTTCATCTTGTGCGCGCTGGAAGCCACTTTATCCCAATCTTTTTCAGCAATGGCGTCTTCAAGCTCCGATAAATAGATAGGCGTCTGGGATTTAAAGAGATCGATCATTTCAATAATGAACTCCGGACTATCGCCAGACATTTCTCTAAGATAAGAAAGATCTAAAGGCTTGTTGTTTTTGTTTACGTCGATCATTGTTGAACAAACTTAGATAAAAATGTTTTTATATGCAATGAGTGAATTTTATATTTTAGTAACCTCCAGTTGGTCATCGAGCTCTTTTAAGAGGGCTGAAACTGACTTTTTTAACACTGGATGCTCAAGATCTGGAGCGATCTCCGCCAATGGTTCAAGTACAAATCTCCGATTGTGCATTTCGGGATGTGGAATACAAAGAGAACCCTGGACGTTAACAATTTCGTTTCCGTAAAAAATGATGTCGATGTCAATAAGTCGGGCACCCCATTTTTCTTCCCGAATGCGGCCAAGCCCCGCTTCTATTTCCAACGCCTTACCTAAGACTTCAAGCGGTGTAAGCACCGTATTTACAGCTAAAGCAACGTTTAAAAAGCCTGCCTGATTGGTATTGCCCCATGCTGCCGTTTCATAAACTGAAGATTTGTCCAGGATTTCTCCGATTTGATTATTGATATTTTTAACGGCGCTATCGAGTAGCTGAAGTCTGGCCCCCATATTGCTGCCCAGTAACAAATAAATCTTATTGTGATCCAATACCATAAAAGCCAGAGGCTATTTTATTTTATATTTACAAATTAAAACTTTAACCTTCAAATGAGAGAATTTTTTAAATACGTTTTTGCGACTGTCCTTGGTGTTGTCATTTCTTTTTTCCTTATCATCCTTGTTTCCATTCTTCTCATTGTAGGTTTAGTTTCTTCTATGGAGACAGATAAATCTGTTCCGGTAAGCAAGAATTCAGTGCTGTTTATGAACCTGGATCAAGCTATAGTAGAACGTAGTCCGGATGACACCTTTGCTAATCTTCCTCTACTTGGAAGCAACGGTGAAAAAAGCATTGGATTTAACGATCTGATCAAGGCATTGGAAAGCGCAAAGACAGATGATGACATCAAATGTATCTATATAAATGTAAGCTCACCGAATGCAGGCTATGCAACAATGACGGAGGTACGTAATGCCCTGCTTAATTTTAGAAAGAGTGGTAAAAAAATAGTTGCTTATAGCGAGGTGTACACCCAAGGTGCCTATTACCTTGCTTCTGCAGCGGATAAAGTTTATCTGAACCCTGAGGGTGCTTTAGAATTTAAAGGATTGAGCTCTCAAGTGATGTTCTTTAAAGGTGCCCTGGATAAATTAGGGATAGAGGCTCAGATCATTCGTGTAGGAAATTACAAAAGTGCTGTCGAGCCCTTCTTTACAACTAAAATGAGTGATAAAAATCGCGAGCAGGTTACTGCCTATATGGGAGGTTTGTATCAAACATTTTTACAAGGTATTTCAGGATCCAGAAAAATTAGCGTAGCAGAACTTCATAGTATAGCTGACAATTACCAAATTCAGAAGCCTCAGGATGCAGTGGACAAGAAGCTCGTAGACGGACTAAGATATGAAGATCAAATTCTTGAAGAGCTAAAAGCATTGAGTGGTAAAAAATCCAAGAGCAATCTGTCTTCCATATCGATCAACGATTATGCGAAAAACGTTGCGAATGAGAAAAGTGAAAGTGGAAAAAATAAGATTGCCATTATCTATGCAAATGGCGACATCATTGGTGGCGAGGGTTCTGATATGCAGATTGGTTCTGAGCGGATTTCAAGAACCATTAGAAAAGCAAGAATGGATTCTACAATTAAAGGCATTGTATTGCGGGTAAATTCTCCTGGTGGTAGTGCGCTAGCATCCGATGTAATCTGGAGAGAGATTGTTTTGGCAAAGAAAGTTAAACCGGTGATTGCTTCCTTTGGTGATGTGGCCGCCTCTGGAGGTTACTACATTGGCTGCGCAGCGGATTCTATATTTGTACAGCCAAATACCATTACGGGCTCTATTGGTGTTTTTGGGGTCATTCCAAACTTTCAAAAATTATATAACGAAAAGCTAGGGATTACTTTTGATGGCGTTAAGACTGGCAAGTATGCCGACATTATGAGTACAGATCGCCCACTTACCCCGGGGGAGCGATTGATTATCCAGACGGATGTAAACAGAGTTTATGATGGATTTATAACAAGAGTGGCCGACGGCAGAAAGAGGTCAAAAGCCTATATCGATAGCATTGCAGGTGGCAGGGTTTGGGTAGGGACTGACGCAGTGAGAATCGGCCTCGCTGATAGAACAGGTAGTTTTTATGATGCGATTGTTGCTGCTGCGAAAAAAGGAAAAGTAAAAGAATATAAAGTGGTTGAATATCCGGAAATTCTCGACCCACTTCAGTCCTTCATTGACAGCAGTTCTGATAAGATCAGAATGTATTATGCGAAGCAGGAGTTAGGCGCTCATTTCTATTTATATGAACAAATTAAATCGACGATTATGAAGTCGGGCGTACAAATGAGGATGCCTTTTGAGATAAAAGTACAATAAGTCTTCAAATCGATTTCATTGTTAGATAAAATGTTTAGCTGAGATCCAGCGCTTTAAGCCTGGAGGTCGAAAATAATTTGCAAAGCGTTTTGACAATTAAAAACTATCTCTATCTTTGCAATCCTAATTCAATCCTAACTGCGGATGTGGCGTAATTGGTAGCCGCACCAGACTTAGGATCTGGCGCTTCACGGCGTGGGGGTTCGAGTCCCTTCATCCGCACAAAAATTCCCCCGCTAAACGGGGGAATTTTTATATAAAGACGATTATAAAACATTGATTCAGAAAGATGAACATTACACAGGAAAATATTAACGACTTAAGTGCAGTTGTAAAAATTAAAATAGCGCCTGAAGATTATACTGAAAAGGTTGATAGATCTCTAAAAGAGCAAGCAAAAAAAGCTAACCTTCCTGGTTTTCGTAAGGGAATGGTTCCTGTAGCACACATCAAAAAGATGTACGGCAGAAGTATACTTGTTGAAGAAGTGAATAACTTACTAAGCGAGACCCTAAACAAACATTTAACAGATAATAAAGTAGAAATTCTTGGTCAGCCGCTACCAGTAATGGACGACTCCATAGAATTTAGATGGGACAACACTGATGAGTTCGAATTTGATTACGAACTAGGCCTTGCTCCTACCATTGATATTGACATTACATCGAAAGATACATTTATTGAATATAAAGTTAAAGCTGACGAAGAGACCCTTGCATCACGTATCAAGAACATCCGCAAGAGCTATGGCAAGATGACAAACCCTGAAGTTTCGGCAGAGGATGATGTTCTTTATGCCGAATTAACACAACTTTCTGCTGATGGTTCAGTTTTTGAAGGTGGCATCACGAGTACCGGTTCTATTCGCTTAGACTTGGTTACTAACAAAGAGATTGCAGAATCTCTGATTGGTTTAAAGAAGGATGACGTAATTGAGCTGGATGTTCCGAAAGCTTTTGATAAAAACGAGGTGGTTATCGCCAAATTGTTAAACATTAGTGAGGAAGACGCCAAAGAGCTTGATTCAAAATTCAAAGTGACGATCAAAAACGTAAATCGTTTAGAAGAGTCGGATTTAAACCAAGAGTTCTTTGATAAAATATTTGGTGAAGGTACAGTGACGGACGAAGCCGGTTTCACCACTAGGATTACGGAAGAAGTAGAAGGAATGTTTCAGCAGGATGCAGATCGTAAACTGCAGAACGACATCTACAATCAGTTACTTGAAAGTGTGAATATCGAACTTCCAGATGAATTTTTACGCAGGTGGTTGAAAGCAACGAATGAGAAATTGACTGATGAAGAACTTGCTGAAGGATATAACGACTTCGCTAAGAACCTGAAGTGGACCTTGATCGAGAACAAGCTGATTAAGGACAATAACATCGAGATTAAATATGAAGATGTGTTTGCAACAGCCAAACAGCGTTTGGATGCTCAATTTAGAATGTACAGCCCTGCTCCTATGCCTGAAGCTGAACTGGCACAGTATACCGCGACCTTCTTGAAAGAGAAAGATAACGCAAATCGCATCTTTGATGAAGTGAAAGCATTAAAAGTTTTCGAATACATCAAGTCGGTTGCAACCCTGGATCAAAAGGATATACCTTATAATGAATTTATAGCGTTGAAATAGGCTGATAACAGCACAACTTTATGGATTTTTAACACAAGGCGGCTTTCTTAAGGCCGCCTTGTTTATACACAATAGTTAAATTTTACAATACCACAATAAATAACCACATTAGATTAACTAATTTGGTGAACAAAGTTTGATAAAAGACAGGAAAATATTATGAACATAGATAAAGACGAATTCAGAAAATATGCAGTTAAGCATCACCGCATTAATGGTTTGAATGTTGACCGTTATATTGGTGCTACCAATAACTCCCCAAAAAGCATGACTCCTTACATCATTGAGGAACGTCAATTGAATGTTGCGCAGATGGATGTGTTTTCTCGTTTGATGATGGATCGAATCATATTTTTAGGTGACGCGATCTATGAAGGTAACGCAAACATCATCCAGGCACAGTTGTTATTCTTACAATCTACAGATAACAACAGAGATATTCAGATTTACATTAACTCACCGGGTGGGTCTGTTTATGCAGGCTTAGGGATTTATGACACCATGCAATACATTGCTCCAGACGTAGCTACAATATGTACCGGTATGGCTGCTTCAATGGGCGCTGTACTTTTGGTAGCCGGAGCGAAAGGCAAGCGCGCAGCGTTACCTCACTCCCGCGTTATGATTCACCAGCCATCGGGTGGTGCACAGGGTGTGGCTTCAGATATGGAGATCAACTTAAGAGAGATGCTTAAATTGAAGAAAGAATTATACGATATCATCTCGAATCACTCTGGACAAACTTATGACTGGGTAGAAAAGGCTTCGGACAGGGATTACTGGATGAAAGCTGACCAGGCGAAAGAGTTTGGAATGATCGATGAGGTATTGACTGCGAATAAGAAAGACTAATAATGGCTAAACAAACTAAAGAATCCCGTTGCTCATTTTGCGGATCTGGTAAGCAGGATACTTTGATGTTAATCGAAGGTCTTGATGCTTTTATCTGTGACAAATGTGTTACCCAGGCCAATCAGCTGCTTGTTCAAGAGTTAGGAAGCAAAAAATCAAAAGGTCTTGACACCTCGGTTACGCTTTTAAAACCCCATGAAATCAAGGCACATATTGACCAATATGTTATTGGTCAGGATGACGCAAAAAAGGTTCTTTCGGTAGCGGTTTACAATCATTATAAAAGATTGAGCCAGAAGGTTGATAAAGGCGATGAAGTTGAGATTGAAAAGTCTAACATCATGCTTGTAGGCGAAACTGGCACCGGAAAGACGCTTTTGGCGAAAACTATTGCAAAAATCCTGCATGTTCCATTTTGTATATGCGATGCGACAGTATTAACTGAAGCCGGTTATGTAGGTGAGGATGT
This sequence comes from Pedobacter sp., assembly GCF_037719805.1. Classification (GTDB taxonomy): domain Bacteria; phylum Bacteroidota; class Bacteroidia; order Sphingobacteriales; family Sphingobacteriaceae; genus Pedobacter. The sequence continues at coordinate 676,314 of NZ_JBBJLZ010000002.1, forward strand.
GGAAAGCATTTTAACCCGTCTGTTACAAGCTGCAGATTATGATGTTGCTTCTGCAGAACGAGGTATCGTTTACATTGACGAAGTGGATAAAGTAGCAAGGAAAAGCGATAATCCTTCTATTACCAGAGATGTTTCAGGTGAAGGTGTTCAACAGGCGTTACTTAAGATCTTAGAAGGAACAGTAGTTAATGTACCCCCTCAAGGTGGTCGTAAACATCCGGATCAGAAGATGATCCCGGTCAATACTAACAATATTCTATTTATTTGTGGTGGTGCTTTTGATGGCATTGAGCGTAAGATTGCGAACCGATTGCGCACTCAGGCTGTTGGTTATAAGGTAAAGAAAGATGATGTCGATCTTGACTTAAAAAATCTCTACAAATACATTACTCCACAAGATTTAAAATCTTTCGGTTTAATACCTGAATTGATTGGTAGGGTACCTGTATTAACACATTTAAATCCATTGGATAAAGATGCATTAAGAAACATCTTGACAGAGCCAAAAAATTCACTCTTCCGCCAGTATGTGAAGTTGTTTGAATATGAAAACGTGGAGCTAGTTTTTGAGGACGATGTTCTTGACTTCATTGTTGATAAGGCAATGGAATATAAGCTAGGTGCGAGGGGCTTGAGATCCATATGCGAGGCAATTATGCTGGATGCCATGTTCGATATCCCATCCGATCCTAACATTAAGGACCTTCACATCTCATTAGATTATGCGGTGGAGAAATTTGAAAAGGCCGACTTTAAAAAACTAAAGGCTGCTTAAAATATCTAATCCCCGGTTTGTCCGGGGATTTTTTTTATCAGGTATTTTTTAGCGATGTATAAGAAGTTGTGATAACAGTAACATCACCGTCATCTGCGGTTTTAGTGCTTTGGCAAATACAAAGAAGTGACAATGACAGGTTTAGTACCCCGTCATCCTGAATTCATTTCAGGACCTCGGCATGGCGATACCACCCAGTCCGAGGTCCTTGTCTTCGCCGTAAAGACGTGGCTATAACTATAAACTGCAGGCTACCATTAAGCGCAAACGAACAACCTCTCACTGATAACCTACAAGAGATCAGTTAACAACATCATTAACTAAAATCAATTATATATGAACGAAGAGAAAGACGTAAAGAAAGATGAAACGGTAGTAGCAAAATCTAAAAAGGTTAAGGAAGTTAATTCCGCGGTCAAGTCTGGCTTGAAAACAAAAGCGGATATCGTTAGAAATTGGCTGCCGCGTTATACTGGACGACCTCTTGATCAGTTCAGTGATTATATCTTGCTAACTAATTTTAGCAAATATGTACAAATGTTTTCTGAGTGGAACGATAACGCTCCAATCATGGGTCTGGACAAACCAATGCAAAGCGTAACTGCGAACGGGATCACGATTATCAACTTTGGAATGGGAAGCCCTCTTGCTGCAACCATGATGGATTTGCTTACAGCCATCAGCCCAAAGGCCGTCTTATTTCTTGGCAAATGCGGCGGTTTGAAAAAGAAGAATCAGCTCGGAGATCTCATTCTACCAATAGCGGCAATAAGAGGTGAAGGAACTTCCAACGATTACCTTCCTCCAGAAGTACCAGCCCTACCATCCTTCGCATTGCAGAAAGCTATCTCCACAACGATCAGAGACCACTCCAGGGATTATTGGACCGGAACTTGTTTTACTACCAACCGAAGAGTTTGGGAGCACGACAAACACTTTAAAAAGTATCTGAAAACGTTGAGAGCAATGGCTGTAGACATGGAAACCGCTACGATATTTACGGCAGGTTTCGCAAACAAGATTCCGACTGGTGCTTTACTGCTGGTTTCAGATCAGCCTATGATCCCAGAGGGTGTTAAAACTGCCGAAAGCGATAGCGCGGTAACAAGTACCTACGTAGAAACACATCTTAAAATAGGAATTGATTCCTTAAAACAATTGAAAAATAACGGGCTGACGGTTAAGCACTTGAAGTTCTAGTTATTGTACTTTCTTAGGATAATCAAAGTCCAGCAATCTTCCGGTGCCGACGGCGATTTCGCTCCAGTGATCCGTCGTAAATTCTAAGATTACAATCCCACAAGTAGGTAAATTGTCGATATTCGCATCTGTTAGGTAATTTGCTAAATCGGTAAAACCTGGATTGTGTCCAAACAATGCTGCGCGATTGTATTTGTTTTCGATGTTATTTACAAGATGTAACAAAGCAGGAACCGCAGCCTCATAAATTGAACTATCTTGTTTAATTTGCGCTATTGACCTATGCCATGCATGTTCGAAATGGCTGGCCGTAGTAAGAGCCCGCAACGCTGGGCTGCTTATAGTAATCTCTGGTACTAAATTTTTACGGACTAACCGAAGCGCCATTTCCGGTGCATTCCGGTGCCCCCTTGGGTTTAAAGGCCTGTCAAAATCACTTAGATGGGCATTTCCCCATTCAGACTTCCCGTGTCTAATTAACAATAGCTGTTTCATAGTTATAAAGTTTATCAAGTACTTTATCAACAATATTCTGCTCTGGTAAATTGTTCATGCAAGCGAAATCACCTCGATAGCAGGGAACATTTCCATAGACAGAGCAAGGTCGACAATATAAATCTATTTGAACAGCATCATTTATTGATTGGCCATATCCCAGAAAACCGACATAGGGATGGGTAGCGCCCCAAACGGATACCACTGGTACCTGACTTAATGATGCTAAATGCATTCCCGAAGAGTCCATGCTAAGCATTAGGTCAAGCCTAGCTATAAATTCCAATTCTTCAGCCAATGTGATCTTGTTAACCATTGAAGTGATATTTTGATGCTTGGATGCCCAGTCATTCGCAATTACAGCTTCGTCAGACGAACCTCCAAAAATAAATAGCTTAATTCCTTTTCCTGCAAGTTCAAGCACTACCCGTTCCATTTTATGCAAAGGATATACTTTTTGTAAGTGCTGAGCAAAAGGACTGACTCCAACCCAATGTTCATTGTCAGGCTTATCATACGCATGGGACGTTAAATGATTACGTAAGTTGAAAGGGAATCCTAGCTTCGCAAATACTTCCGCATATCGTGATACGGTAGATTTTAAAGGTATGAGCTGTTTCTCGCGCTTCCTGGTAAGCCGCTTCTTTTCTGGACGCCCTTTATCTACAGAAGCCGTTTTGATCCCGCTGAAAAAGAACAAAATGCACAATATTCTACTTCTTAAATTATTGTGAAGGTCAGCAACGCACTTGATTTTGTATCTTCTTAATTGCAAAAAGAACTTTAAGAGCCCAAAGAACGTCTTATGTTTTCCTTTTGAGTCAAAGGCGATAAACTCCACATTGGGAATATCACTGAAAAATGGCTGATACGAGCCTCGACTTACCACTATAAGTTCTTCTAAAGGATATGCTTTAGAAAACTCCTTTAACACTGGAGATGTCATTGCTACATCGCCCATGGCAGAAAACCGGATAATTAATATTTTGCCCTTGGCGCTCATTTACCTTTCTTACTAGTAAAATGCTGAGTAATCTCCTGCAAACCTAAGGCGTTTAGGCACTGACTTGCTTCTAACCCACCTTTCCTACCAATCAACACGCCGTACCGCATATCATGCAAGCCCTCTGCCCTATGTGCGTCTGGATTGATAGAAAGCAAAACACCTTTTTCTAAAGCATAGCGATGCCACCGCCAATCCAGGTCGAGCCGTAGTGGATTGGAATTTATCTCAATCACTACATTGTTCGCCGCACAAGCGTCAACAACTTTTTTATAATTGATTGGATACCCTTTTCGGCTCAATAGTAGCCTGCCGGTAGGGTGACCTAATATCGTAGTATAAGGGTTTTCGATTGCAGTCACTAATCGTGTTGTTGCCTTCTCCTCATCCATACGAAGAATGCTATGCACTGACGCAACTACGAAATCAAAAGTATTCAGAATTTCCTGTGGATAATCCAACGAGCCATCATAAAGGATATCACTTTCGATTCCCTTAAAGATCTTGAATGGCGCTAGCCCTGCGTTAAGTTCATCGATTTCTTTGTGTTGAGCAAATATTCTTTGCTCACTTAAACCACTCGCATAAAATGCAGATTTAGAGTGATCGCAAATACCGAGATACTCCAACTGCAAGTGGTCTTTACAATAAAGTGCCATCTCTTCCAACGTATTTACGCCATCACTCCAGGTCGAGTGGTTATGCAAACTTCCCTTCAGATCTTCATATTTTATCAGTGTTGGTAAACGATTTAATTTAGCCAGCTCAATCTCATCAAGTCCTTCTCTCAACTCAGGCTCTACATAAGCTAGGCCTGCTTTTTCATAGATAGCGTGCTCGTTGACATAATTACCAACACCGGCTAATGACAGCACTTGCTCGACATGACTTAAATTACCGGTCAGTTCAAAATACTTGAGATAAAATGCCTCCTTTGGTACCAAATGAAGATATACCTGTAGTCCAAATGGTGTTTTTGCTTCATATGTACCAGATGTTTGTAATTCAAATTGTAAAGGCTCAAAGTCTGCCAGGCAATCTGCCACCTCTTCAATATCCTGTGCACCTAATACCAATTCTATTTCCTTAATAACCTCAAGGCACCGTCTGTATTCTCCAGCAACGCCCAACAAGGACTCGCCTTCAAAACCATTCAGCCATACAGACAGATCTTCGAAGAGCTTATTAACAAGCGGTTCTGCAAGCGAGTAAAGAAATTTACCCTCACCAGCCATTCTAAACTCGATGATTTTGCGAATTTCTTCCTGAGTTTTCAAACCAAACCCTTTCGCCTCGATGAGCCTGTTTTCATTGCAGGCATAATAAAGTTCACCTATGTTTTCGATGGCAAGATCTTTCCAGATTACCGCAATCTTTTTCGGCCCTATCCCCTTAATTCCAAGCATTTCTACAATGCCTTCCGGAGTGTCTGTCAGGATAGCCTGTAAGTCACCCATTGTTCCTGTTTGTAGCAATTCCCAAACTTTCCCTGAGATGCTTTTACCGAGGCCGTCAATTTGTCCGATCTCTTCAAGAGACCTATCCTTAATTGCAAATGGCAGCTTGTCGACCTTCAAAGCAGCATTCGCTACTGACTTAATCTTAAATGGATTTACATTATGAAGCTCCATTAATTGGGACAACAAACGAAGCTTACGTGCAATGGCCTTATTTTCCATAAGCCATAAAAATAAGAATTATTTTCCCTCTGACGTAGGCTGATCAAAGTTCAACTTGTCTTTTCTAAAGTGACCTCCGCCAAAATTACCGTTAGGCTTAAATATCACGTATATGCCTAATCCAATTAATATTAATGGTAATGCAAATTGACCCAACGAGAATGGCACAATAGTCTTTAACGTTAGCAAGAACCCCATAAAGACCATAACAATCCATCCACCGGGTTTGAAGTTCTTATTATATCCGATCAAGAGACCCATAATCAGTAGAAAAGATTTCCAGCTTAAGATCCAGAAGGGAATGAGTAGTCCCAGATTTTTAGCGATGAATATCGCCCCTATGATGATAAAGAGGACACCAATATTGAAATTGCGGTTGTTTTTTCTGTTTAGAGTTTCCATGACTTTTTTTCTTCAAAACTATCATGAAAACACTTGCACATCAATGTTTAGCAGGTATTAGCCAGTCATACCCCGGTAAATGCACAAAAAATATCGGTGAATACTAAAAATATTATTTCGCCGATATTTCTTTTTGAAACTCAAAGAAGTATTGTACAGCTTTTACGAGCCTGCTGCCATACCAGGAAAACATTTCTCCATCAACCAGCATCACCTTGGCATCAGGCAGTAGTAATTGAATTTCTTGAACATGCTTATCAGTGAAAGGATAAGGTTCAGAGGATAAAAAGACCAAATCGGGTTTCAAAAGGGCAAGTTCTGACAAGTCCACTTCCGGGTAACGCGGTACCTTAATCACGTTGTTCATTCCATTCCCGACGAGAATATCACTTATGAACGTATTTCGGCCAGCAGCCATAAAAGGATTTTTCCAAATTAAGTACGCTACTCTCTTATTAATCCCACGCTCTATTGCAAGCGTTTGAAGATCTGAGAAACCTGCACTTATAAGGTGTATTAAGTATGACGCCTCAGGTTGTCGGTCTACCAGCTCGCCAATCTGCACAATAGTCCGCTTGGCATCATCTATTGTGTAAATCTCACTCATCCAGACAGGGAAAAGGGAGGACAATTCTTCAATGTCTGCTACTGAGTTCTCCTCTTTATTTCCGATGATTAAATCAGGTTGAAGGTTCTTGATCAGCTCAATATTGACCTTCTTGGTTCCTCCTATTTTTACACAGCGCGCAAACTTGTCAATCGGATGAATACAAAACTTAGTCAGACCAACTACCTCTGCGTCCAATCCCAAGTCAAACAAAAGCTCAGTCTGCGATGGAACCAAGGAAACAATCCTTTTAGGGGGATAATCAAAAGTAACCTGGCGACCAATCTGATCAGTAAAACCTCGCTGCATGCCACAAAGATAGATAGCCTTATTCATACTTCAATGCCTCAACCGGATTAGAAGCGGCTGCCTTGTAAGTTTGACATTCAGTCTAAACTTCTGTTATCCAGCAGTCAGAATATCCTCTTTAATAACACCATCCAACAAATTAAGAATGCGGGTTCCATATTGTGCATTAACCTCAGAGTGAGTCACTTGGATTATTGTGATTCCTTCTTCCTGATTCAACTTTCTAAACAATTCCATAATCTGCAGCGCCTGTGCGGATTGGAGGTTACCGGTTGGTTCATCAGCCAATATGATGGTTGGTTGAGCAGCCAGAGCCCTTGCTACTCCTACCAACTGTTGTTGACCGCCTGACAACTGATTGGGAAACAAATCTTTCTTACCAACCATATTAAATCGGTCAAGCATGTCTGCAACCCTGCTTTTACGCTCAGAGCTTCCAATCTTTTTATATAATAAAGGTGCCTCAATATTCTCTGCAACGGTCATTTCGTCAATCAAATGATAGGCTTGAAAGACAAAGCCTATATGGTTGCGGTAAAGCTCAATTCTTTTACGTTCGTTTAAAGATGTCACATCTTCACCCATGAAGTTATATACCCCGTACGTCGGCTCTTCCAGCATCCCGAGAATATTCAGTAAGGTCGACTTACCAGCACCCGAAGGGCCCATGATGGAAACAAATTCACCTTCTTGAATACTGGTCGAAACATGACGTAAAATGTAACTTTTAACGCCTTTACTGGAGTAATACTTTTCTATGTTTTGTAAATCTATCATGGTTTTATTCGTATTTTAAGGAATCAATGGTATTACCGGTTGCCGCGCCGTATGATCTCAAACTCACTGTAATCAGCGTAATGACCACCGATAATACTGCAGCGAGCACAAATGGCCAGATATTCAAAGGCGCCCTGTAAGCAAACCCCGCAAGCCACTTTGATACAAAAATGTAGGTTATTGGCCATGCAATTAAATTAGCAATAAAAACCATCCACAGAAACGAACTATTAAGCATTCTAACCAGTTCAACCGTGCTTGCACCCAACACCTTCCTTATGGCAATCTCTTTTGTTCGCTGAGTAGCTACAAAAGAAATTAAGCCGAACAGCCCTATGAATGAGATAAAGATCACCACGCCCGCAAAGACCTTAAACAAGGTGCCCATCACCCGTTCTGATTGATAGTAATTATTGATTTGTTCATCCATAAAAATGGAAGAATATACATAGTCAGGGAACATTTTGTTCCATTCGCGTTCCACCATCTTCATTGTGGGCATCATCTGGCTTGATTCTATCTTGATTGCAAGTTGGCTCAGCCGATTTTTATTGGAGAACATAATAATAGGAGAGATCCGTTCGTGTAAGGATACGTTATTGAAATCTTTCACCACCCCTACTATGGGCGCCGAAAGGCCATTTAAGAGAATAAGCTTACCTAAAGCGTCTTCTGGCTTCAATACATTCAGCTTTTTAAGCAGTGTCTCATTAACTACGTACTCCTTAGTGGTATCGCTTTTAGACAACGAACGCCCAGCCACTATCGGCAGAGAGAATGTACGAAAATAGTCTTCATCTACCACTTTGATATTGGCTTGAAAATCAAGATCCTTGCTGCCGTTGAACGAGAAACTAGTTTCACTATTGTTATAAGAAGAAGGCGGCGTTTGGCAAAAACTAGCGCTTTTAATACTACTGTTTTTTAGCAATAGGTCTTTAAGCGTATTAAATTTTACCATGCTGAGGCTATCGGCAGGCATCTGCACAACCGCAATACTGGTACTATCGAATCCAAGAGATTTACTTCTCATGAAGCTCATCTGGTTCATTACTACCAATGTTCCAATGATCAGGATTGCGGTAATGGCAAACTGTACCACAACAAGCGTCTTTCTCAATCCTATACCTCCCGCATTCGTCGAGCTGATCTTATTTTTAATTGCCAGCGCCGGACTAAAACCCGACATTACCAACGCGGGATACAAGCCAGCAAGAAAACTAACAATGACAATTAACAAAACCATGAATACGTAAACTTCTTTATGCCCAAAAAGGCTAAACGTGATGCCTTCGCCGAATAAAGACTCCATTCCTGGCAAACTAAGTTCGGTAATTACACAGGCAAACATCAGCGCTACCATCGTTATTAACGTGGTCTCACTCAAAAATTGCCAGATGAGTTGCTTACGCATACTGCCCATTACCTTGCGAATACCAACCTCTTTAGACCTGCTCACCGCCTGGGCAGTAGCAATATTGATAAAGTTTATACAGGCAGTTAATAACAGAAATAAGCCAATAACAGTGAGTCCGATTAGCTGCGACCGTGGCGTAACGTTGCCTCCGAAATTATTAAAGCGTTCATCGTAATGAATATCTTTCAACGCCTGAAATATGTGGTTTTCCTTACTTGGGGCATTGCTTGTGTAATATTTTTTAATAAAAGCAGCTAACGGACCGTCAAGACTCTTGATGTCAATTCCTTTTCTAAGCAGCATATAACATTCTTGACTGGAAGAAACTGAGCCCCAACCATCATTGGGCCTGTTTTTATCGCTTTCGTAAGACATCACCAGCTTGAAAGGGAAACTCGTGTTTTGCGGGAAGTCAGCAAATACTCCAGTCACCCTATACGTTTCTCTATTATTGAAAATCAATCGCTTGCCAACTGCATTCTCCCATCTGCCGAAATAAGTTTCTGCTGTATGTTTAGATAGCGTGATCGTAAAAGGCTCTTTCAAGGAAACCGGACTGCCAGCAAGCCATTTAATTTTCAAAATATCAAAAAGTTCAGGCTCCGCATAGATAATCCGTTCACTTTTTTTAACCTCTGCCCTGGTACCATCACCAATATACCTTACTATGCCGCCACTAGCCCTTACACCAGCCACTTTCTCGAACTGCTGACTCAAATCTTGCCTTAAAGCAGGCACAAAGGGTCTTGGTACTCCGTTGGTGTAGAATTTGTCATCCGGATATTGGAAAGAAGAAACCGCCCTGTATATCCGGTCGCTATTTTCGTAGCCTTTGTCAAATCCCAATTGATAGTTCAAGAAAATAAATATCATCAGGCATCCTGCTAAACCCACCGAGAGCCCCATGACGTTGATCGCAGTGTACCCTTTGTATTTCCAAAGGTTCCGTAACGCAATTTTTAAGTTCAGTCGAAACATATTTTGATTAGTTAGTTATTCATATTTCAAAGCATCTACCGGATTTGCTTTCACTGCTGCTGCTGCTTGTGCACTAACAGTTATTACTGTCAACACAATGGTTAGCAATGCACTTAATACAAAAGGAAGTATTGGCATTTCCACCCGGTAAGCAAATGTTTCTAACCATTTCTGAGTAAGTACATAGGCTATTGGCCATGACACCAGGTTAGCAAGCAATACTATTTTGAAAAAAGACGTGTTCAATAACCGCAATACCTGCAGATCACTTGCGCCAAGTATCTTACGCAAAGCGATTTCTTTGATTCTATTGTTCGTCATGTACTTCGCAAAGGCAAACAATCCCAGTAGGGCAATGAGGATTGTTAATAAAGCAGCCGCAAAAAATACAGATTGGAGTTGCTCCTGTTTATGAAACAATTTACCGTATAAGTCATTTAAAAAATGATACCTGAAGTTCTCGCCATCTTTTACGTTGATCTCCGACCAACGTAACTGCAAGATTTTTAGCGCTTCCGCCATATGTGCCTGATCAATCTTAACCATCACCTGCAGCTTCATATTGCCACAGGGATTTTTAATGGCATATAAAGTAGGCTGAACGGGGATCTCAAAACCTTGAGATTTAAAATCCTTGACAACTCCAACAATCTTGTAATCCATGTTGCAGCCTCTTATATTCTTTCCAATTGGATCAGTCAAGCCATATTTAGCGACTGCAGATTCGTTTAAAACCACTGAATTGGCTGTATCTGTCTTATAATCGTTGGAAAAAAACCGACCCTTTGCCAGTTTGATATCTAGGGTTTCAAAATAATCAAAGTCTACATCCAGGAAATCAATCATAGCCTCTTTACCGTTAGCAGTATAAGTATTTGAGCCATTTTCAGATCCGTCAGGAATATCACTCGCAACCGTAACAGACTGCACGCCGGGGATGTCCATTACCTTCTCTCTAAAAGGCTGGAAGATCTTAGGATTAGAAAAAATAGTCATATTTTTTAGGTAAACCACTTGCTTCGGATTAAACCCAGTGTCTTGGGTGCGCATGTACTTCAGTTGACTGCTGATGATCAGCAATCCAATAATAAATATAACGGCAACGCTAAACTGAATCACAAGGAGCGCATTCCTCAACCAAGAGGTACTGGGAGCAGTATTGAAATTACCCTTAAGTACCAGTGCCGGTTTAAAACCTGAAAGTACAACTGCTGGGTAAGCACCGGCAATGAGCGTTATAGCCAGTAAAATAAGCGGAAGCTGATAGACTAACATACTTTGACCCTTCCAAATACTTAATGAAACGTCAAATAGGGCATTAAATTTCGGAAGTAAAAGCTCAGCGATTGCAAGCGCTAGTATCGTGGCAACGAAACATTGTAGCAAAATTTCCATTATAAACTGAAAGGTAAGTTGGTAACGGTACACGCCCAGCACTTTCTTAATTCCAACTTCCTTAGCTCTTTTGGTGGCCTGAGCTATGCTTAAATTCGTGAAGTTAATACAGGCAATGACCAATATTAAAACCGCCAATACAGACAAGGCAACAATGACCTTATAACTAGCGTCGTTTGCTGCTTTAGGCCGTAAATGCAGGTTTTTAAGTGGGTCTAAAAAGATACTTGTTCTCTTAGAGTGATCTGAAGCTAACTCTATACCGTCCTTAACCTGCTCTCTCTGATAGAGCGCATCAATCTTACGTTCTAGATTTGAAATATCTGTTCCAGGTCTGACCAATATGTAGGTATTGTAGTTGTTGTAACCGTAACTCTCTCCTATACCAAGTTCTCTTCGTAATGACAGTGCGTTGAAAGCTATATTAGAATGCGGATTACTGGCTATAGAACCCCTTAACTCTCCCGACTGACCAGCAATTCGCCCCCCTATCTTTACCATTTCAGGCTTGGTGTCTTTCTTATTAGGAAATAAGGTTTTCATCGTCTCCTTATTTAAATAAAAGAAGTGGCGGTCACTACTCTCTGGCTTTTCCAAGCCCCCATCAGGTTTCAGGTGAAACAATTTTGCTGCCTCATAATCCATAATCAGATAATTGGTGGCGAAAACTGTATGCTGTTCAGTGCTTATCGCAAACTCAAAGCCCCCTTTTTTGGTCGTCCCAACTGCTTCAACTTCTGGAAAATTCGCTTTAATGGCCCTGCCTAAAGGCGGAGGGGTAAAATTAGTGTTGAATTCAGGTAGCGTTCTACCCACAATGTAGATGTTGTCGTAATTCGGATTTTCCTTATCATATGTGGTTTCATAGGTAGCGTAAATCATTACCAAAATGAACGCCGCCAAAGCAACAGCCAATCCGCCAATATTAATGGTCGTGATTCCCCTGTTTTTCCAAAGGTTCCTTAAGGCGATTTTTAAATTAAGTTTAAACATAGCTTCGTTATTCGTATTTTAAGGCATCAATAGGGTTTGCTTTGGCTACCTTGACGGATTGTATGCTGACAGTCAATACAGCGATAATCACCGACACTCCAACTGCAACAAGGAAAGGTATAGCTGAAATAGAAACCCGGTACTCGTAGGCAGAAAGCCATCTGCTGCTAGCGATATAGGCTAAAGGAAATGCAATTACATTTGCAATAGCAACCAGTTTAATAAAGTCCTTATTTAATAGCGTAAGTATATTGGCGGTGCTCGCTCCCAAAACCTTACGTATACTGATTTCCTTTTTGCGCTGCTCTGCCATGAATAGTGCTAATCCTAACAATCCCAGACAGGAAATGGATATTGCAAAACCTCCAAACCAGTTGGACAAAATCCCAAGCAGCTTTTCGTTTTGGAACTTTAATGCAAAGCTTTCGTCCACAAACTTCCTGTTCACCGGGTATTCTGGTTCAACTTGTTTAACCAACTGGTCTATTTTTTCCAGGGAAGAACTGATGTTCTGCTTCGAATTCAAACGCACGATAATTACGGATGCCCCATCTATATAACTTGGATAAAATATCATTGGTGCTACCTTTTGAAAGGCGCTTTCCACTACAAAATCCTTAATTACCCCAATATTAGTAAGCTTGGTATCACCCCAATAAATGGTTGCGCCCACCGGGTTCTTTAGACCCATCATTTTTACTGCCGCTTCATTCAACATTACTCGGGCACTATCGTTCCTAAACTTTGTCGAAAGCTCCCTACCACTTACAAGCGATGTGCCTATAGTTTTAATAAAATCTGAACCTATGCCTCTGGTATTAAACAAGATGGATTCACCTTTTATCCTACCTTCCCAGGAAATATTCGTTGTATTGTTCCCATCTTCCGTGATATCCTTGCTAAAAAAGGTTACATGAGTTGCTGCTCCAGATTTCATAATTAGCGTTTTAAGTAGTTCAAGCTTATGCTCGTCCCCCATTTTGCCCTGAATATTGATCTGAACCAGATTAGCCTTATCATATCCAATCGGTTTGTTTTGCACGAATCTGAGTTGCTGATAAATAACAAGCGTCACGACAATCAAACACACCGCAAAAACAAACTGTACCACAACTAAAACCTTCCTGATAGAGACAGAGGAATCCGATTTAATTTTCAAACCCTTTAATACAGCAATAGGCTCAAAAGAGGATAAATATAGTGCAGGATAACTTCCTGCAACCAATCCTGTAAACGCCATTAAACCCACAAGCGTAGTCCAAAAAGTCAAACTACTATAGTCAATCGTCAATTTAATATTCAATAAATTATTGAAGTAAGGCAGACTAATTTCCACAAGTACGAACGCTAGTACTGCCGACGCAAACGTGATGACTATTGATTCGATCAGAAATTGGCCTATGAGTGATTTACGGGTAGAACCAATTGCCTTTCTGATACCCACTTCTTTTGCCCTCCGCTCAGAGCGTGCGGTAGATAAATTCATAAAGTTGACACATGCAATAAGTAGTATACAAAAGGCTAAAAGCAAAAATATCTTAAGCTGCGAGATCTTTCCACCAACGGACTTCCCATTGTCAAAGTCGCTATACAGGTGCCACTTCGTTAAGGGATGCAAAAGAGCTTCAGCCTTATTTTCTTCCTGGTTGCGCTTATAAATTCCACTTATCGAGGCATTTGCACCCATAAAAAAATCATTGCTTTTTAACTGAACCAGAGTAAGGCACATGTTATTTCCCCAGTTTATTCCACGAGCCCATTCCTCCCTTTTCTCAAATAACGCCCATGGCATTAAACTCTCAAATTGTATACTGCTGTTCTCTGGAATATCTTCAATCACAGCCTCTACCTTCAATACATCCTGGTTCTCAAGCACCACCGTTTTATTAATCGGATCTTCATTTCCAAAAAGTTTATGCGCAAAAGACTCGGTAAGTATTATACTATTCACGTTCCTCAGTACGTTTCCAGGATTGCCCTTAATAAACTTAAAATCTAGAATCTTTGTAAAAAACTGATCCGCAAAAACCGTTCTGCTGGTTATTTTCTTATCTCCGTAACTAATCAGGTTAGAGTTTGGGTAGGTTGAGTGTGAAGCATATTTAACTCCCGGCACATTTGCCGCAACTTCATTCGCCATCACACCCGGGGTCCAGGCCCAACTAAAGGTTTTACCATTAGCTACCGAGCTTTGGTAGACTACATAAGTCTTGTCACTGTTTGAAAATTGCTTATCATAACTCCACTCATACGCTACATAAAGCAGCAGTATCATACAACTGGCTAAGCCGATTGCCAATCCGCCAAGGTTAATTAACGTGAACCCCTTATTTTTCCAAAGGTTGCGCAGTGCGATTTTTAAGTTGAGTCTAAACATCAGGCTTGAAAGGTTAAATCAGTTCTTCATTACGGCTCTTGTTAATCTTCTCCGAGATCACATGGCCATCCTTTAGGTTAATAATCCGGTTAGAAAAACTTGCATCATGCGAAGAGTGAGTAACCATCACGATCGTTGTGCCAGTCTCATTTAATTCACAAAGCAACTCCATTACTTCATTCCCATGTGAACTGTCCAAATTACCCGTCGGCTCATCCGCCAAAACCAACTTCGGCTTGGTAACCAGCGCACGTGCTACGGCTACACGTTGCTGCTGACCACCTGACAATTGCTGAGGGAAATGGCCGCTCCGGTTCACAATGTTCATCCTTTCAATAATTTCATTAACTAACCTCTTTCTTTCCGCAGAAGGAATTTTATTATAGATCAATGGCAATTCAATGTTCTCAAATACAGTAAGCTCATCTATAAGATTGAAGTTCTGAAAGACAAAGCCCATGTTTTGCTTTCTAAAATTAGCCCGTGCTCTATCATTAAGCTTTAACAGCTCGGTTTCCAGAAACTTATAACTTCCGCTTTCCGGCTTATCCAGAAGTCCCATAACGTTTAATAAGGTGGATTTACCGCAGCCCGATGGACCCATTATCGAAACAAATTCTCCTGCTACAACATGCATGTTTATGCCGTTCAATGCAGTAGTTTCTATCTCTTCTGTTTTGTAAACTTTTTCCAGATTTTCGATTCTTATCATGGTTATATCTTTAATTCTTTATTTCAATGATGTCATACTGGGTGAATTGATCGTAAGACGAAGTGATTACCTGTTCTCCATTCTGTAACCCATCCAGTATTTCGTAATACAAATAATTCTTACGCCCAATCTTCACGTTTCTGCGGGTGGCTTTACCATTCTTCAACACAAAGACCCAGGATCCTCCTGTGCTTTGAAAGAATTGGCCCTGACTAACCAGTAACGATTTACTATTGTCTGACAAGGTTAATTTCACCTGCATCGATAAGCCTCTTCGCAACTCTAAAGGCGACCGACCTTCAAAAATGAGTTCTATCTGAAATTGTCCGGACGTAACCTCAGGGATTACCTTTTTCACACTAAGCTTATATGTTTTCCCATTAAAGTCGCAATTCGCAGTCTGCCCTTCCTTCACCCTGTTAATGTAGTATTCATCAACTCCTGCCTGAAGTTTATACCCCTGCATCACATCAATTTTCCCAAGCATCTCATTGACATTATAAGATTTACCAATAATGGGATCGTAGGATGATAAGCTACCGGCCACAGGCGCTTTGATAGTCATGTTTTCAATATTCTGCCTAATGGTCTCCAGGCTCTCATTCATTCTGCCAATTGAAAAATCTATCTGCTGCAATTGCATAATCCTGCTTTGATTCTCCTGTTTAACCGCCTCCTTAAGAATTTTTTTACGTCCCTGGTAATACTCATAATCCTGACTCGAAGCAGCAAATTCTTGTGTAGTGATTACCTTTTTTGAGAACAAAGTGCTATCGACTTTAAACTTCCTGCTCGCCGTTCTCAGACTGTTTTCAATCTCCATCATGTCTTGACTCATAACGCGTTGATTCTGTTCCAGATCCAACCTCAACTTCCGAAGCTGGTTGATTTGTTCGGTAATCCCCGTTTCACTAGAGGTGTAGCTGGATAGCGCATTTGGATTAGTAATTCTAAGCAAGGGCGTTCCTTTAACTACGTTCGCCCCATTTTCCGTGAATATCTCTGCAACCGTTCCTCCCTCCGGTGAACTAATAATGACCGACGTCAACGGCACTACACTCGCATTTAGCAACACTACATCCTCGAAATCACCATAAATCACAGGACTAATAGTCACCTTATCAGCATCAGCCTTATAAACCTTATTTAAAGACAAGCTATATCCATATCCCACAAGGCCCACAAAAAGGAGAGCGCCCACAATCATTAGTATCGTTTTCTTATTAAATCTCTTACGTTCTATTATCTTATCCATTATATGCTAAAACTCAATTCGTTCTATACCAACGATATGCCACAGTGAAATATCTGTACATATTACTGTAAATCAAATAATTAACAAATTTCAATAACATTTCATGTTCATTACCGGACAGTTGATGTGCATCAATGAACAGTTTTATTAATTTTGAAATGTTAACCAGACCACCACATTTTTAAAACTTCCATTATGATAGATGCTACAGTTTTAGTTATTGATGACGATGAAGATATTCTATTAAGTGCAAAGCTTTTCCTTAAACAGCACTTTGCTAAGATAGTCACCTGTAAATCTCCAAAAGAGATAAATGTGCTCTTAAGTCGCAATGAAATTGATATCATTATGCTGGACATGAACTATCAGAAGGGTGTCAGTGATGGTAGAGAAGGCCTTTATTGGCTGGAACATATTTTATCGATTGACAAAGATTATGTGGTGATTTTAATGACCGCTTATGGCAATGTTGAACTCGCCGTTCAAGCGATAAAAAAAGGGGCTACCGATTTTATCCTAAAGCCCTGGGAAAACGAGAAGTTGTTTGCTACGCTTTCCTCTGCGTCGAAACTCCGCCAATCCAATAAGAAAGTTAACAAGCTTGAAAAGATTCATTCCTCGTTGCAGAAAGACGTCAATCGTCAGTTCGAAAACATTATCGGTACCTCTGAACCCATTAAGCACCTTCAAAATGTATTGGTGAAAGTTGGCCCTACTGACGCTAACGTCCTGATCCTTGGCGAAAATGGCACTGGGAAACAAGTCTTCGCTTATGAACTGCATAAGCTTTCCCCCCGCAAAAACCAGGTATTTATGCATGTTGATCTTGGCTCCCTCAACGAGAATCTTTTCGAAAGTGAGCTGTTCGGTTATGCAAAAGGCGCCTTCACCGACGCAAAAGAAGACAAGCCCGGCAGATTCGAGATGGCAGAAGGCGGTACAATATTCTTAGATGAGATAGGTAACTTATCCCTTGCGTTACAATCGAAGCTCCTCAGTGTGATCCAAAACAGAACCATCAACAGACTGGGGGAAAGTAAAGAACGAAAGATAAATGTCCGGTTGATCACTGCAACCAATATGCCGCTAAATGAGATGGTGACAAAAGGTTCGTTCCGACAGGATTTACTATTCCGGATCAACACGGTCGAGCTGATGCTTCCAAGCCTATGCAACCGGGGTGAAGATATCATTCTATTGGCCAATCACTTTTTGAGCACGTTTAGCAATAAGTATCACAAAGACCTTGCAAACATCAACGAAAACGCCCAATCTGCGCTGCTAAGTTATCCATGGCCGGGAAATATAAGAGAACTGCAGCACGTAATTGAACGTGCCGTAATTATGTCCGAAGGGTCTGAAATAACCATCAACGACCTTCAACTAAGACCGCAGAAGTTCGGCAACCACGCCATCTCTTCCAGCAACCTTGGATTAGAAGAAATGGAGAAGTTAATGGTCCAGAAGGCGATAGACAAGCACAAGGGGAACATTTCAAGAGCAGCGGCAGATCTTGGCCTGACACGTGCAGCGCTGTACCGTAGGATAGAGAAATTCGAACTATAATGTTTTACCAAAGGTTCACCTACCGTCTCCTCTTCCGCTTGCTGGTCATCAACTTACTGGCGATCCTTTTATATCACCTGATCAAGCGAACCAACCTATACTTCACTATAACTGGTGTCTCAATTATCTTATTGGCAGCCCTGATCAGTCTTTATTACTACATCGATCAAATCAGGGAGGACATCAAAAGGTTCATCCTTGCGGTTAAGACAAGAGATAGCACATTGAACTTTCGTAACAAGGTTACCAACGGAAGCTTTCCGGAACTCTACGAGTCATTTAATGACATCATTCAGGTGCATAAGAATATCCAGTTGGAGAAAGACTCCATGTTTCTCCTCATCAAAACGATCCTGGAGCAAGTTCCTGTTGGTGTAATCGTAGTCCAGGAAACCACAGAAGCAGAGGAGCGAAAAGAAATCGTTCTGATCAATCAGACTGCGGTAACCTTACTTAATGTACCTGCCTATAAGTACTGGCACCGCCTTGAACAACACCTTCCGCAGTTCGCTAAAGAGATAACCAGCATTAAAGCAGGTGGTAAAAAGTTTATTGAGATCAAGATCCAGGACAAGTTGACTCAGCTGTCAACAGAGATCATCCCATTGAATCTGTATCAAAATAACTATACTATCATTTCCTTCCAAAACATAAAAGATGAGATCGAACAGAAAGAATCTGAGGCATGGAATAGGTTAATCGGCGTTATTTCTCATGAGATACTCAATTCTATCACCCCAATCAGTTCCCTTTCGGATACAGTGAACTCGATGATACAAGATAAATCGGTGTTGACTTATGATGAACTGGAAGATCTAAAACCTGCCATTCAAACCATTAAACGCAGGTCAGAGGGTCTGTTAGATTTCGTTAAAGACTACCGTTTAATAGCTGAATTGCCTACGCCGGTTCTTGCCTATCACACCATTGGTGAAATCCTGAGACACATGAAGACCTTAATGCAATCATTTGCTCAGCAAAAGAACATTACTTTGATCGTCGCGCAAACCTCTTCTAAAATAACGCTGAACATTGACCTTAAACTAGTAGAGCAAGCGCTGATTAACCTGGTTACCAATAGCATATATGCATTGGAAGGTATTGAAAACGGAAAGATAGAGATGGCCTACCGATTGGAGCTCAATAAGCTCTATATAGATGTATCTGACAATGGTAACGGAGTCTCTCCTGAACTTACAGAAAAGATATTTGTGCCGTTTTTCACTACTAGGAAAAATGGTTCGGGTATTGGACTAACCATTACCCGAAACATTATGAAAATGCACTATGGCAGCTTAGATGTGACTTCCGCACCGTTAGTCAAGACCACCTTCTCGCTGGTATTTAAATATAACTGAAACTAAATCTCAGTTCCGTCCGGGATGATAGCGCCTTTCTTAACCACTACAATTCCGTCCTTAACTGTATATAATTCGAAGTCGGCATCTTCCAAATGATTACCCCCATTGATGGTTACGTTATCACCAATTCGGCTATTTTTATCTACAATAGCATTGGTGATCTTACAGTTATCTCCGATGCCAATCATCGGATTTCCGTTGTCCTTATCTTCCTGAATCTCTTCCAGCGTCTGGTACTTATCGCTTCCCATGATATAACAACTTTGGATATGAGTACCAACACCTATTCGTGACCTAATGCCAATAACAGCATGTTTGATGCTTTCTGCCTGTAAGATACAGCCTTCTGCGATGATCGTTTTATCCAGCGTTGTTCCCAGAATTTTCGAAGGAGGAAGCATGCGCGCCCTTGTAAAGATGCTGTGGTTATGGTCAAACAAGTTAAATTTAGGGATGTCGTCAGTCAGCCCCAGGTTCGCTTCAAAAAATGAACAAATGTTACCGATATCTGTCCAGTAGCCTTCATACTGATAGCTTAGCACATCATATTCGTTCAACATTCTTGGAATAATCTCTTTCCCGAAATCCTTCTCATCTTCGTTCTCTGCAAATATCTTGATCAAAAGATCTCTGTTAAAGATATAGATACCCATAGAGGCCAGGTAATCGCGACCTTCTGCATGCATCTCCTCACCAGTGTCAGAAGTCCAATCTTGTAGATTCGTTTTAGGCTTTTCAATAAATGAGGTAATAATATTGCTCTCATTAGCTTTTAGAATTCCAAAATCAGGCGCATCTTTTGCATTTACAGGTATGGTTGCTAAAGTAACCTCCACGCCGGCAGCAATATGTGCATCCACCATCTCATTGAAATCCATCTGATACAATTGATCGCCCGAAAGTATCAATACGTACTCAAATTCATGATTTAATAAATGGTGCATCACTTGCCTTACCGCATCAGCTGTACCCTGAAACCAGGTTGGGTTATCAGGAGTTTGCTCTGCTGCTAAAATATCTACAAAAGCGTCGCTGAAATGGCTAAAATGATAGGTGTTCTTGATGTGCTTATTTAGTGATGCCGAGTTAAACTGAGTCAAAACGAACATACGATGTATGCCTGAATTTAGACAGTTAGAAATAGGGATATCAACTAATCGATATTTTCCTGCGATCGGTACCGCTGGTTTGGATCTCGTTTGTGTAAGTGGGGCTAACCTGGAACCTTGGCCACCGCCAAGAATTACACCTAATACTTTTTCAGTCATAGTTTGTTTGTCGTTATATTTGGTACAGATTTATATATTCTTGTGCCGCTCTATCCCAAGAATGATCGATCTTCATCATCACCTTACGGATATCTTTTACTTTTTTCTTGTCTGTGTACAATTCCATTGCCCTTCCTATTGCGTGTCCTACGTCAGAGACGCTCGTTTGATCATGACAAACTCCAAATCCTCCATCACCAATATCTATCACTGTATCTCTTAATCCACCGATCCTTCGCACAAGAGGGATTGTGCCATATCTCAAGGCGTACATCTGGTTTAATCCGCAAGGTTCCACCCTACTCGGCATCAGCAGAAAATCTGCCCCTGCATAGATCTGGTGCGACAATACTTCGTTGTAACCGATATAAGCATTGTAATTACCAGGAAATACACTCTCTAATTGTGCCAGCCGGCGCTCTACTTCCGGGTCTCCGGAACCTAAAACCAATACGTTCATCGCCCCGCTGAATTGCTGCAAGGCATTATAAAATATTTCTGGTAAAAGATCAGCTCCCTTTTCTCCGACAAGTCTGCCTATGAATGTAAACAATGGTTTGCTCGCATCCAGGTTGAAAACACGACATAAGGCCTCTTTGTTTGCTTTTTTTCCGCTATCTACGGTTCTTAAGTTGAACTGTTTTTCCAGCATTGAATCCGCAGCAGGATTCCAGACATCATTGTCTATCCCATTCAAAACGCCAACCGATTTACCGCGCTCCTGCGCGAATAGCGATTCTAAACCGTTCGCTTTGTAACTGATCTCATCCAGATAACTTGGTGATACTGTTGTTACTTTCCAGGCGCACTTAATGGCCGAGGCCAATGGATTGATCATCCCTTTCCACTCTAACATCCCCGACTTCCAGGCGTCAAATGCAGGGAGATAATGTAGCTTGTCCCAGCCAAACTGACCCTGATACTGGGCATTGTGAATCGTTAAAACAGTTGGAATTTGTCGCAGCTGACGGTACTGACCGCAATAAGCCGCCATAAAAGGAATGAGACCTGTATGGTGGTCATGACAGTGAATCACATCCGGACGGTGCTCCCATTGGGCAATCCAATCTAATACCGCGATTTGAAAAGCAAGAAAACGCTCTGTATCATCTGCATAACCGTACACATTAGGCCTATCCATCAGACCCGAGATGTGTACCAGAAAAAGATCGAAGCCCAACTTGTTGGTGATCTCTCTGAAAATTCTGACAGGAAAATTTTGGAAACCCAGTTTTCCCCAGCCGTCATACACTACTTCGAATTCGTTCTCTCTTAGGAACTTAGTATCATAGGCAGGCATCACCACCTTAGCAATGTGCCCGATCTTGTTTTGATATTTTGGTAAGGCCCCAACCACATCTCCCAAACCGCCTACTTTGGCGATAGGATAACATTCTGCACTGAGGTGAATAATTTCCATTATAATTCTATTTGAGGTTTTAATAGTGAGTTAAATTAGGCAATAACAAGAAGAAAGCAAATAAGTGCAACAAATAATTTAAATTTTGTTTTCCGGGGTGCGTTGATGGAAAAACAAGTTTTATGAAATGATTGTGCAGTATATCGAAAAGCAAATGAAGGGAAAGTAAGGGAAGCGAAAGAGGAAGAAACAGTTTTAGTTCAAGTCTATTTTGGAAGGCCAATGCGATGGAGAGACGTGAGCAATGAGTCCTCTAATGTAACATTGCGGTTATCCATTTAAAATTCAATAGGCGATTCTTAACTTGTAGTACACAAAAAACACACAAATGAAAAGATTATTTAACCTCTGTTTAAGCGCTGTTTGCTTCTTGAGCATTACGTCATGTTCGAAGTATTACATCAGCACGCTTAGTAGCACCAATGCGCTCAAGGATGAGCAAACGGGGCAGTTCAACATTGAAAACGATTCAGTTCAAGTCACCTACAGTTTTGCAGGGGAAAATGCCCCCGTCAAGATCACCGTGAAGAATAAGCTGCAAGTGCCACTGTATGTTGACTGGGCCAAATCTTCTCTAATCTTTGAAGAAAAGTCAACAAGCTATGTCCCGGATAAAATCGCATTCAATGGCGACCTTTCTTTAGACACCTGGCGGCAGTCGAACATCACAGGAACTGATGGAGAAATTAAAGGTGAAATCGCCACTCCGAACCCAACTAGTTTTATACCACCAAACTCAAAAGTAGAGAGCAAGACAATATTTCTAAAAAGTGCAGCCTTTATTGCTCTTCCTGACACAACATTCAAGAAAACGGAACAAGTCGCTAGTCATCAAGGGCGGGTTAAAGTTCATTCTGTGAATTTCACGAGAGAAAACTCTCCAGTATTCTTTAGAAGTTATCTTACACTATATACTGAATCAGAAACTGGAAAGAAAGCTTTCGCACTTGACAATGAATTTTATATTTCAAGATCTATCAGGTCGTATGTAAGCCCAAATAATTTGGTTGATTATAACGGCGGAAATTTTTCAGACGTCTTCTACACAAAAAGAACAACCACACATGGCAACATAATTACGGGTGTTGGTGTACTAGGTATTGTCTCTGCCGGAGCTGCAGTAGAAAGCACAAATACGGACAACAGAAAGAGATAAAAACAACTACAACCTGGCAGCATCGAAAAAAGCTTCCAGGTTGTATCGAAAATGTTTAAACACTAATCAGCAACTGCCCTGAACATAAGGGCGGCAGCTGTTAAATTAGTACGACTATCTATCAGTATTACAGCACCATTCGCTTTGTTTTCGGTGTAAAAATCGAAAGGCAATGAATCAGCTGTTTTAAGGATTACCCTACCGATATCATTCAATTTGAAATCGTAAGCAGGCTGCTTTTCAAGGGTATTAATGTCTACTTTGTAAACAATCTCACGGATCTTACATTTAGTTACCTTACTGTTGTGCTGTAGCAGATAAGTGATGCTTTCGTCAAGTGGACGGGAATCCATCCAGCAAACATCCGCTTCAATTAATTGGGAGCTCTGTGGCAAGTGATTTGAATTCACCAATACATCTCCCCTGCTAATGTCAATGTTGTCACGCAAATGAAGGGTCACCGACTGACCTGCAACGACTTCTTGCGGCCGTTGGTCAAATATTTCGATACGCTCAATAACAGAGGTACTCCCTGAAGGTAATACAGTTACCTTATCGTTTACACTAAAGGCACCACTTAATACACGGCCTGCATATCCCCTATAGTCATGTAGCTCGTCGGTTTGAGGCCGTACCACCCACTGGACAGGCATACGGGCAAGGTTATAATCTGGACCAACTTCCACGTCAACCGTTTCCAGGAAATGAAGAAGGCTTGTTCCTTGGTACCAAGGCATGTTTTCCGACTCATTCACCACGTTATCGCCCTTCAAAGCGCTAACAGGAATAAAAGTAACGTCTTTCAATCCCAGGTCTGACGCAAGTAGCTTATACCTTTCAACAATGGCATCAAAAACGGTTTCGCTATAATCAATCATGTCCATCTTGTTCAAACAAACCACAACGTGCTCTATACCTAACAAGGATACCAGGTAGGAGTGTCTGATCGTTTGCTCCACCACACCATTACGGGAGTCGATCAGAATGATCGCCAACTTGGCTGTCGAAGCACCGGTTACCATGTTACGGGTATATTGGATATGGCCCGGCGTATCCGCAATAATAAACTTGCGTTTAGCCGTTTGAAAATACTTATAAGCTACGTCAATGGTAATCCCCTGCTCTCTTTCTGCCCTTAATCCATCGGTCAAAATGGCCAGGTCAATACTGCCATCGTCGTTTTTGCGGTTCGATTGTTGCAACGCCTCAAGCTGATCTGCAAGTATAGAATCGGTATCATATAACAGCCTTCCGATCAGGGTACTTTTCCCATCATCAACGCTTCCCGCTGTAAAAAACTTTAGTAAATTCATTAGAAATATCCCCCTTTTTTGCGGTCTTCCATCGCGGCTTCGGATACTTTATCGTCCATGCGGGCACCTCGTTCACTTATTTTTGATGCACTGATCTCAGCGATGATGTCGTCAAGCTGATCGGCGTCAGACTCTACAGCTGCAGTACAGCTCATATCACCAACCGTACGGAACCTTACCTTCTTATGCTCCACCACATCATCGCCATCCATATTCAGAAAAGGTGAGGCCGCCATTAACTGGCCGTTCCGGGTAATTACATCTCTATCATGCGCGAAATATATCGTCGGCAACTCAATGTTCTCTCTTTTAATATAGTTCCAAACGTCTAGCTCGGTCCAATTGCTGATTGGGAAAACACGTACGTTCTCGCCCTTGTGGATCTTCCCGTTATAAATGTTCCAAAGCTCCGGGCGTTGTCTTTTAGGATCCCACTGCCCGAATTCATCACGAACTGAAAAGATTCTTTCTTTAGCTCTTGCCTTTTCTTCATCTCTTCTTGCACCACCAATACAGGCATCGAAGCCATGCAGAGCGATGGTATCCAACAGCGTAACTGTCTGCAAAGCATTCCTGCTCGCGTTCTTGCCAGTCTGCTCAACAACCTTCCCCTGATTTATTGAATCCTGAACATGACCAACTATCAGTTTTTCGCCAATCCGCTCAACCATCTGATCCCGGTAGGTAATCGTTTCTTCAAAGTTGTGACCAGTGTCGATGTGCACCAATGGAAAAGGAAATTTACCTGGTCGGAACGCTTTCTCTGCGAGCCTGACTAAAGTAATGGAATCCTTGCCACCGGAAAACAGCAGCGCAGGCTTCTCGAACTGCCCCGCCACTTCACGTAAAATGTGAATGGCCTCCGCTTCTAGTTCGTCTAAATAATCTAAATTATATTTACTCATGTGTCTTATTGCAATTACGTGGTGGCATGTAAGCCGCATTCTTTTTTCGACTGGTCTTCCCACCACCATCTTCCTGCCCTGAAATCTTCACCCGGAGCAACCGCTCTGGTACAAGGAGCACATCCTATACTTGGGAAACCTTTATCGTGCAAAGTATTGTAAACTATGTTGTTCTCTTTAATATATGCCTTTAGTTCATCGAGCGACCAGTCAAAGATCGGGTGGAACTTAATCATCTGATTTTGCTCATCCCATTCCAGGTTAGACATGTCATGCCTGTTCACTGACTGTTCCGATCTTATCCCGGTTACCCAAAAAGTATTCCCAGACAAGGCACGTTTCAGTGGCTCCATCTTACGGATAAAGCAGCACTGCTTTCTATTGTCTACCGATTCATAAAAACTGTTTGGCCCTTTTGCGCTTACCAGATCCTGTAGCAGCTCTGCATTTGGATGATAAGCATGAATGGGCTTCTTATAAATATCCAAAGTCCTGTTCCAAACATAATAAGTTTCTGGAAACAATCTTCCGGTTTCCAGCGTAAAAACCTTTATTGGAATATTATTAGCGAAGATCATATGCGTGATCACTTGATCCTCCCAGCCAAAACTAGTAGAAAAAACGATCTTCCCTTTATACGCCTCTGCAAAATACCTCAAGGCGTCTACCGGATCAAGGCCTTTTATTTTCTCTGCTATTGCTTCAAAATGTTCCTTCATGATCAAACCTATTTAACGATAAAATTAATGATACTGCGCAAACTCACCAAAATGACGATCACCCCGACCGATAACATGATGGCTTTTGCCGAAATCTTATTAGAAACTCTTGCCGCAATCGGCGATGCCAAAGCGCTGCCAATAACCAGTCCGGCAACAGCTTCCCAATGTTTACCATTTAACATGGTAATAAATGTCAAAGAGCTCATTAGCGCAATAAAAAACCTGGTAATTTTTACTGTGCCCAATGAGAAACGAGGGCTTCTTCCTCCTGCCATCAAACTAGAAAGCACAATGGAACCCCATCCTCCTCCGCCTACAGCGTCGATGAATCCTCCGAAAGCGCCCAAAAGTGAAATCCTTTTGATCTTGCCACCCTGATGCCTGCCTTTCTGTTTAGGTTTTAACGCCTTAGATAAAATAACACCTCCTAAGATCAACGTGTAAAGAGACACAAAGGGCTTGGTATAATTGCTGTAATGTTCCAGAGAAGAAAGCAAGTAGGCACCCGTTACAGCTCCCAAAATACCCGGGATAACCAGTAACTTAAACAGCTTCCAGTTCACATTTCCAAAACGATAATGCATCCATCCGGCAATGCCGTTACTGAGAATCTCTGACAAATGAACGCCCATACTTGCCGAAGCAGGCGGAACACCCATCGCCAACGAAAATGATGTGGAAGTAACACCGTAAGACATTCCAATAGCGCCATCAATCATAGAGAAGATAAAACCTCCTACAAGAAACCAATAAAATATAGGGTTAATATCGGCTACGAACGCCTGAAACTGTGGTTCCTTATTCCAAAAGGCTGTGATTACTATAGCGAATGAAAATACAATAGCCAACCAGATCAGCCATTTCAAACTGACCCTGTTGTCTTTAGAAGTAACCGCTGGAACACTCGATGGCAAAACAACTGCAGTATTTTTATCACTTACCAATGAAGCGGTCACTTCATTCAGCTTTTTTACTTTAGATGCAAAGTCGCCGTTTAGTATATTTCGTAATGCTTGCATTTGCTGCAAAGTGTCGTTCAATTCATTGGGAAGATTGTCGTTCAACACTTCTTTCAAACGCTTGGCAATTGTCGGCGATTTACCGTTAGTAGAGATTGCAATCTTCAAGTCTCCTTTTCTAACTACCGATCCCAGGTAAAAGTTGCACAACTCGGGTTTATCCGCGAAGTTTGCCAACAAGTTCCTCGAGCTGGCCAACTGTTTCACTTCTTCGTTCAAAGGCGCGTTATTGGTCGCCGCAACAATCAAATCTTTCCCTTCTAAATCTGATGGCTCAAAGCTCTTTTGAAAAACCTTAACAAACTCAAATAAAGCAGCCTTCTCAGCCAATTCTTCTGATATCTCTTGTCCGATAACAGTCACACGGGCATTCGGACTATTGTCCAATATAGCCGTTAACTTCTCCAGACCAATTGGCCCTGCTCCAATGAGCAAGGTGTGGATGGTATCGAGTTTTATGAAGACAGGAAATAACTGATTGCCTTCCATTGAAACTATAACTCTTCTTTCAATGCCTGGTAAAAGTCTCTGATCGGCTGGAAGGAAGGATGTAAAGAAACCACTTCACCGAAGATCAGTAATGCTGGAGCCTTAATTCCTTTCTCCTGTACAATCTCTACAATTGTATCCACCACACCTACCGCCAGTTTCTCATTATCGGTCGACCCACTTTGAATGGCGGCCACAGGCAATAAACCTTTACCCTCATTCTGAAACAACTTCACAATCTCTTTCAATTTGCCAAGTCCCATCAATACAACCACGGTTGCTTTAGAACGCGCTGCTTCATAGAGATCATTAGAGATTTTTCCGTTAGCTGTAGTACCTGTTACTACCCAAAAGCTTTCACTCAATCCCCTGTGTGTGACCGGAATTTGTTGTAATCCTGGGACAGAAATTGAACTAGAAAGCCCTGGAACCACCGTCACTGGAATGCTGTAACCAGCCGCAAAATCCAGTTCTTCATATCCTCTTCCAAAAACAAATGGATCTCCGCCTTTTAAACGCACCACATGTCCGAAGTTCAAAGCGTAATCGATCATCAGTTTATTGATGACTTCCTGACCAAAAGAATGCTCTCCTGATCTTTTTCCAACATAAACTTTGATCGCCTCAGGGTTTGCGTAATCCAACACACCTTCATTCACAAGGGCATCATACAACACCACATCGGCACTTTTTAAGGCATTGGCACCCCTCATAGTGATCAATTCAGGATCACCCGGACCTGCTCCAACCAAGGTAATTCTTGGCTCCTTAATATTTATATTTTTAGTCGTCATTTTGGTCTTCCCCTTTTGTGCTTAAAGCGATTTCATAGTCTTAATCTGAGCAATAAATGCCCTTACTTCTGATAAATATGCAGTCGCAAACTCTTCTGTCGGCTCATTTTTATTAATCTGCAATACCAGTTCATTGAAAGAATTCGGTAAACTGATTTCCCCTGTCTCCACATAATTGGCATCAAACTCACGGATCACACCAATTTGCGTGCTACTGCTCACTCCTTTATCTAATAACAAAGCCTTAGCACTGCTCACAAACACAGCATAAGTATGGTAAATGGCATCAGCCCATGCACCTGACTCATAAGACGCCTCTGCCCATTCCAGTTTTTCAAAACCTTCCAGAAGCAAGGTCGCGACAAGGTCAATCACTACACCAGCACATTCTCCAACACCAATTGCAGTAACGAAAGTTTCCTCATGACCCCAATCTACATACTCTTCATCTTTCAGATTGGTAAGGTCCGCTAAAGGCTTCAACAACTGATAGAAGTAATCTTTACCTTGTCTGTCGTAATAGCTATGGAAGGTTTCTTTGTCTTCAGATCCGCCCGAGAAATCATTCAATAACGTTCTCAAAACATCAGTAGCACGCTTAGAAGGTGCTTTGATCACCCTTTCTGCTACCCTACCCTCGCCGTTTCCAACAGTGCCACCACCAAGCATGACTTGAACAGCAGGCACCACTTTACCGTTTGCTTTCACAGAACTACCATGGAAGCCGATGTGCGCCAAACCATGTTGTCCGCATGAATTCATACAGCCACTTATTTTTATTTTAAGGTCTTTATCGTAAATTAACTCTGGATACTCTTCGTAGATCACATCTTCCAAAGCCACAGAAAGCGACATACTGTTTGAGATTCCAAGGTTACATGTATCAGTACCCGGACAAGTGGTCACATCGGCGATGCTGTCAAAGCCTGGAACCGCAAATCCAAGTGGTTTAAGCACTGAAAACAACAAAGGCAATGCATCTTCTCTAACGAACTTTAATAGCAATCCCTGATTCTGCGTAATCCTGATTTCATCAGCCACATATGGCTTGATGGCATTCACTAGTGCACGGGCGCTTTCAGTTTTAATGTCTCCTTTAGATACCTTGATGTATACACCGAAGAAACCTTCTTGCTTTTGTGCAACGGCATTTGTCGCGCGCCAGTGTTTGTAATCCATAGCATTCACTACTTCATTCAACACGGGAAAACTTACTGCTTCCGGCAAATTGGGTGCAGGAACTGTATTTCTATCTATCTTGAAGGACTTAGATTTATTGGCAATGCGTTCCTCTTCTACAAGTCTTAAAACTTCGTCAAGACCAAGTTTCTGTACCAGGTATTTTAGTCGTGCCTTATTTCTATTGGTTCTTTCGCCGTAACGATCAAACACCCTCAGCAAAGATTCTGCATATGGGATAATTTGATCCTCATGAAGGAAATCAAAGATCGGCGACGCCAGAAACGGCTGAGCACCTAATCCACCAGCCATCATTACCTTAAAACCACGTTCACCTTGTTCATTGATCTTCGGTATAAAACCAAGATCATGGATATAGCTGTAAGCCGTGTCCCTGTCATCAGAAGAAAACGAGAACTTGATCTTCCTTCCCATTTCCTGACAGATCGGATTTCTTAAAAAATACGTAAAGAATGCGTGCGCATAGGGCGAAACATCGAATACCTCGTTTGGATTGATACCAGAATCTGGCGAAGACGTTACGTTGCGCACTGTGTTTCCACAAGCCTCTCTCAAGGTGACATCATCACGTTCCAACTCTTCCCAAAGTTGAGGGGTTCTATCTAAACTCACATAGTGAATCTGAATATCTTGTCTTGTAGTCAGGTGTAAATTGCCGCTCGCGTACTCATCTGCAACGTCCGCAATGCGAAGCAGCTGCTTAAATGTGACTTTACCAAAAGGAAGTTTTAGACGTACCATTTGTACACCTGGCTGGCGCTGGCCGTATACTCCACGGGCTAATCTAAGACTTCTGAATTTCTCATCATGGATCTTACCTTCGCGGAATAGTCTGATCTTTTTTTCTAGATCAATGATATCTTTTTCGACAATAGGATTCTCTAACTCTGTTCTAAAGCTTTGCATCTAAGTTTGGTCTTAAGTAAAAAAAGCTACTCTGCCTGGCGACTGATGAAGCTCGAAGTTTTTTTTGAAACAACTTCTGATCTTAAAGGGTCACGTAATACGTGAAAATACTATTAAAGACAGGATTCGCTGTTTTCATAAAGCAAATATATAAAGTATATAGGCTTGGTCGTATATATAGTTCATGTTTTTTTACAAAAAACTGCTAAGGAAGGCATATAGCTGACGATTTACAGTTCGGGTGCGTTCGGTTCTCGCTCGGTTCTGGCTTTGGTTGTTGCCGCCTAGAAGGCATAGTGCTCACACGGTGAGGCCACCTTTTTTCAAGCAAAAGGCGGCCTCACCGTGGCCTCACTGCGGCCGCATGGTGGCCTCACCCAAAGCAAAACCCGAACCAGCATCGAACTAAAATGGTATTCGATATCCGGCAACATAATCTTTTGCCCCCAAACATATTAAACACTATAGTACTTTATATTCTTGAAAATTCCTATTTTTGGAACTGGTATTAATATACCGATTAATCTTCTTATGCTTAAACAACATCTACAACAAAAACTACTTCAAAAGTTATCTCCGCAACAAATTCAATTTATTAAATTGTTGCAGGTACCGACTGTTGCTCTAGATACACGTATTAAGGAAGAATTAGAAGAGAATCCAGCTCTGGAAGATCCCAGCCTGATGGTTGCCGAAGAAGTTAAAAGTGAATATGACGACTTAAATGATACGCCCGACGATTATGATTCAAGCAGTAAAGAAGAAAACACGGACGAATTTAACGTAGACGATTATTTGCAGGATGACAATACCAACGACTACAGTACATCTTACAATAATGGCGATGATGACGAAGAAAAAAAGGAAACACCGATAGCTATCGAAAGTACTTTTTTTGAAAGTCTGCAAGAGCAGCTGGATCTGGTACCGCTATCAGACCCGGATTTTATCGTTGGTAAACAGATCATCGGGAGTTTAGATGATGATGGTTATTTGCGGAGACCCATTACTTCCATGATAGATGACCTCGCATTTTCACAAAACCTAATGGTTGAAGAAGAAGATGTTTTAGACATGCTGAAAGTCATTCAAAGCTTCGATCCTCCGGGAATCGCTGCAAGGGATTTGCAAGAGTGCCTAACGCTCCAATTGAAAAGAAAAGATCCCAACAACCTCATTATTCAAAAAGCAATTGAGATTGTTGAGCTCCATTTAGATGAGTTCACACGTAAGCACTACGATAAACTGGAAAAATCTTTAGGATTAAATAGTGAAGATCTTAAAGAGATCATCGCGGAAATCTTAAGGCTCAACCCTAAGCCCGGAGATTCTAATCAGGTTACCACCAAACAATTACAAATCATTCCAGACTTCCACGTATCAAACAATGATGGCGTGCTTATCCTGACTTTGAACTCCAAAAATGCACCGGAGTTAAGAGTAAGCCGTTCATACATCGATATGTTCGATCACTATGATAAAGCTGCCACAAAAGACAAAAAATTGAAGGAAGCAGTTCAGTTTGTAAAGCAGAAATTAGACTCAGCAAAGTGGTTTATTGATGCCATCAAACAAAGGCAGCAAACCTTGCTGAAAACGATGAATGCGATCATGCAATATCAGTATGAATATTTGCTTACGGGTGATGAACGCAAGATGCGTCCTATGATTCTAAAAGATATCGCTGACAAGATCGATATGGATATCTCTACGGTATCCAGAGTTGCCAACTCCAAATATGTGCAGACTGAATTTGGAACATTCCTGTTAAAGTCTTTCTTCTCTGAAGCTATTCAAACTGAAAGTGGAGAAGAAGTGTCCAACAAAGAAGTTAAGAAGATTTTAGAAGACTGCATTGGAAATGAAGACAAACGCAAGCCATTGGCTGATGAAAAGCTGACTGACATTCTTAAAGAAAGAGGTTATAACATCGCCAGAAGGACTGTAGCTAAGTATAGGGAACAGATGAATATTCCTGTCGCACGCTTACGTAAGGAGTTGTAATTTATATTTGAAAAGTAAAGCAGCTACCACATTTTCATGCTACTCATTACTTCATACACATTATTTAGTTGTATGCCGAGGACGATTTCATGACTTCCATTACTAACGGTATTCAGTTCCGAAGTAATGAAATCGTAAGAGTAGGTGAGATTGAAGGTCTTGTTGAGATTGATGCCGGCGAGCGCAGAAAAAGAGTCGCTTTTACGGTAGCTACCTCCTATCCACAGTCTATCCCGGAAGGCAACTTTTAAGTTGGCGTCTACAGATACTGGGGTCGGACTCACATGTTTGACCATAACTGATGGTGTCATAGCTATATCTTCTGCGACAAAGAAGCGGTATCCTGTCGTAAGAAACAAGTGTGGAACTTCTTTACCCGTACTGAATTCTGTAGGGCTGGTTGTGAACACCAATTTTTGCGGCAAGATCTGCTGCACTGAGGCACCTGCGAAGAAATTGGCTCCATATAACCATACACCAAGCCCAAGATCAGGCTTAACCTGGCTAACGATTGTATTTGCAATCGCTGGATCGTTTTGCTCCTCAAAAGTCAATTGACTCCTGTCCAGGCCGATTCTGGATACGCCCGCAGCCACTCCTACTGAAAAATTCAGCGCATTGTTAACCTGTAAATGGTAAGCGTAGGTTAGGCTTGCATCTAACCTTGATAGCGGTCCTACATCATCCAGCACTGCGATCACCCCAAAGCCATGGTGCGCGGGAGAGGAAGTATAGTTTTGCATATAGTTCCGGCTCATTGGATTGTCGCCCTTATCAGGCAGCGAGAGCGCGTTTCTCCAGAGATAGTCGTCGCCAAGGCTAAAGTTGGCTGACACGAAAGAGGTTTGGGGCGCATTATTTATGCCCGTCCATTGCTTACGGTAGCCAAACCTAAGATCGGTGTAGTTTTCCATCCCACTGAGGGCAGGATTGAGCAGGTAATTATTAAAAATATATTGAGTATACTGCGGTCTTTGCTGGGCGTAAGCCGCCGCAGAAAGCAGTAACAAGATCGAGAATATCGTTGCCCGTCGTTTCACTTATCTTAAAATTGTTAAAGATCCTGTAACTTTCTTCGTACCTATATTTGGATTGATAATATAGTAATAAACTCCGACAGGTAGCGCTTGATTATTGAAATTTCCATCGAATGGATTTTTGTAGCCCCTGCTGTAGAACACTTTCTGTCCGTAACGATTAAAAATCTCCACTTCAACATCCGGGTAGGAATCAATGTATTTGATGCTCCAGGTATCGTTAACACTGTCACCATTGGGGCTAAATGCCGTATAGGGCTCAACCGCCCTTAAGATATTTATCATGATGGTTTGGGAGGTAGAGCAGCCTTGATTCGACGTAACCGTAAGGGTATACAAACGATCGTCATCGCCCTGTACCACTGGATTTAAAACGTCATCCCTGTCCAAACCTATGGAAGGCGTCCATTTGTAGGTTAATCCGTTGCCGCTAGCCGAAGCCTCTATCCTCTTTTGTCCGCCTATCAGTAGAAAGATCTCTTTGTCGAGGGTCACTGTTGGGGAAGGATATACGACTACGTTTTGAGTGATGGATTCAGCGCAGGTATTTTGACCATTGTAAGTGTAAGTGATCAAATGTGTTCCTACGCCAGCCCGAGCAGGGTCGAACAGACCATCTGCTGTTATCCCGGTTCCAGAGAATATTCCGACGCCGGCAACGCCCAGAGTTTCTTTCGCCTGAGTGATCTGGGTTACTCCGGCGTTGTAGCATATTGGTGGAACCGGATCAAACACCAATGCAGGT
Source organism: Pedobacter sp. (assembly GCF_037719805.1). Classification (GTDB taxonomy): domain Bacteria; phylum Bacteroidota; class Bacteroidia; order Sphingobacteriales; family Sphingobacteriaceae; genus Pedobacter. The sequence continues at coordinate 710,593 of NZ_JBBJLZ010000002.1, forward strand.
GAAGGTTTCAAAGTAATGGTTTTGGTTACTTGCTCATAGCAAGACGTTCCAGAGTAAACGATCATAGTGATTGTAAACGTTCGCGCTATTGGTGTCGTGAATGCGGGGTATTTGAAGGTGTTGTATTCTTTGGTGTTGTTCGGGCTGGTATCACTGATGTCTGGCTGGCCGTTCGGGGCGCCATTAGCGCCCCTGTAGAACTCGACCCTGGTAATTTTTCCTGAGTTGACAGTGGAGGTGTTGATTAGAGTAATCTCTTGATTGCTACATAAATTCGCTTCATTTTTAACTGTAAAACTTGGCGTGATTACAGCTCCATTTACCGTAAAAACTTGTGTTTTTGTGAAAGAGCAACCGCTTACATTGGTCCCAGTTAGGCTAACCGTATATGTACCTGCTGTGGCGAATTGATGGGAGCCGTTCTTTTCGGTGGATCTATTGCTAGCAGCAGGTACCGTACCGTCACCGAAATCCCAAACATAAGTTAAGGGGCCGCTACTAGCATCTGCATCTGTACTTAAGTTCGGAAAAATCACAATATCGCTCGTGCAAGCGTCGGGTAAACTAAAATCCGGAGTAGGTACTTTCAGGATGGTAACACTTTTAGTCGTAGTATTAATACATCCATCGCTTGATCTAACAGTTAGTTTAACTGTGTAAATCCCGCTTGCCACATACTGATGGTTGACGTTGTTTGTAGTCGCCTTTTTGCCATCACCGAAATCCCATTCCCTGCTGGTGATCGTACTTCCATTTTCTACGGTGGAGGCATCGGTAAAAAGCAGATCAGTATTTACACACCCCGTTTCGTTAACAGTAAACAAGGGCGTTATTAGGGGTTTAACAGTGACCTTCTTTGTAAATACGTCCGACAAACAGCCGTCGTCAACCCCTGCAAAGAACTTAACTTCAAAAACGCCGGACCTGACATAGACGTGTGTAGGGTTCTGTTCTGTAGAGGTTTGACCATCTCCAAAATCCCAAAGCCATCTGTTTACGGGTTTATCAGAGATCTGAGAATCACTGTTGTCATCCGTAAACTGGATTTCAGTATCGGGGCATGGGTTTAAATCTATAAGCGCTGTCGCTATTGGAAGCGGATAAACGTCAAAGTCAAATTCGTAATCGATGGCTCCGGAAAAACAATTTCCGTCATCGGGTTTAACAACAGTGACCAACATTTGATGCTTGCTGATTTCTGTAAAGGTGGACTTTTCGTCGTACTCATAAATGTAACTTACTCCCCTAGATGTCTGAACTTCCTGGGGGACCGGTGTATATTCTCTAGCAGGTAGATTGTCGAGTTTCCATGTGATGCTGACGGCTTTATAATCAAGTGTGATCTTGAAACTTGATGCCTGATTAATACAGGCATTGGGCGCGTCAATCTTTGTAATTGCATTGTTGATAAGCAGGAAATTATTGGCTGCAAGATTTGTTCCCGCGGAATAAGCATAGGACTCTGTGGAGCCGAATCCATAGGCCACAGCGTTAAAACCATCGTTGGCAGAAATTTTGAAAGTGCTGTCGATAACCTGGAATTGAACATAGGAGTACGAAGGATTCTCAGGCATCTGCTGCCAGCCCCCTACTCTCCTGCCGTCAATCCGGAAGGAGCTGACGGCTGCGGTCTTTATAAAAACATTCAGATATTTTACGCTTATCGCCTCCAATGTGGAAGAGAATAAGGTCACCGACTTGATATTAAATTCGACCGGATTGAGGATGACCATTTCGGGGTCGCCTAAGGGCGGGCCAGACACATTGCCGCAAGCCTGTGACAACGCATACTGTGCTACACTAATGTTCTTATTGGCGGTGACAAACATTGGCTCACTCAGAAATTCTTCGGTAGTGTAGAATTCCCCTGCCTTCAAAGTGACTGACCTGCGGTTGAAATTGATCACAGTGCCGTCCTGTTCGGCCACAATTCGTAAGGCATAATAACGGTTGATAAAGGGAACAACCCCGTACGTTCTGCCCCAACTCGTTGTGGGATAGAGTTGCTGGTATAAGGGATCAAGCGATTGCGCGCAACTGCCACCAATGGTAACAGATGTACTTCCGGAAAACATGGCGAACCGTTTATCGCAATTATTGGCATATGCTTTATCTACCTCGACGAAGGTACCTGTGAGGTCATTTAAACCGTTGGGAAGATACTCATACACATCTCCAGCTTTTGGCAGGTGGACAGAGATCTTTTGAGAACTTCCCTTCATATGAATTAAAAGGCGCGTATTATCTTCGGTAGCAACGAGCACTATGAAATTCCGGTTGGTTGAATTCCTGTTTTCGGACTGGGTGTAATTCATGGAATAATACTTTTGTCCGAGGGACTCGACAGGCAGTACGAGCGTGGCGGCGGACCTGAATCCAGCGTAGATGTGTGCATAGACAGCAACTTTAGGCCTACCCTCCGTAACTTGAATGCGAATTCCCCTTCCGCTGAGCACCTTGTTTCTATCGGCAGAATCGATATATGCCGCTGATCTTGGTACGTCAATAGGAACCGCAACATTGGGCTCTACAGATTTTCTTAAAATCGGAGTATTTCCAACATATATAGTTACTTCTGAAGAAGCTTTAGCCGTAATATAGAGTCTGATTCTTGCAAGGTTTGTACCAGAGGGATCATGCGTGGGGAAGACAGCCCAAAAATTAGTGCCTTCGTTTGATATATTCTGCCCTTTTGCACAATTTACAAAGGCATAGCTGCATAATAACAAGAAAACAAGTGCCCAGTTCTTCATACCATAACACTATATACGTGAAAAAGACGAACTAGGTTAGTCTCGGCTTAACAGAATTTCTAGTTGTTTGTTTGCAAGTAGTAAGCGTTCTGTCAACTCCCGGTTTTCTTTTCTTAGGGAATAGATTTCAAAGGCTTTCTGAATATTGATACGAAGGTCATCCTCCGTCCAGGGTTTTTGTATGTATTTATAGACCTGACCCCGGTTTATGGCATCGATTACCGCATTTATATCAGCATATCCAGTAAGTAAGATTCTTATCGGTTCAGGGAAATGAGGAATAATGGATTCCAGGAATTCGATTCCAGTAGTAACTGGCATTCGTTGATCAGTGATGATTACGTGGATGTCATTATTTTCCAGGATAGCACGGCCCTCAAGGGCAGACTCGGCAATGAAGATATTGAACAGCCGTCTAAAGCTGGCTTTAAACGCGTTCAGGTTATGAACTTCATCATCTACGTATAAAACATTAATTACCGCCTCAGAATTCATTTGTCAAAGGTAGTGGTTAGATGAGTCGAATACACAATGGAATTTTTTTAAATTAAAAAGCTATGACAATAATTTTTGTGTTAACATAAATTCGAGTTGACCGTTGACTATTGACAGCTGATCGTTGAGCACTTTATTTTCTTTTCTGAGAGAAAATACCTCAAAGGCTCGGATGATGTTATTCTTTAATTCCTCTTCCATCCAGGGCTTCGTTGCGTACAAGTAAACCTGACCTACGTTTATAGCGTCTATAACTGCATTAAGATCTGAGTACCCAGTTAAGAGGAAGCGAATAGGGTCTGGATAATCAATAAGTATAGAAGCCAGAAACTCTATTCCCGTCATACCCGGCATCCGCTGATCAGTAATTATTATATGAATATCTTCCTTTTTTAAGATGGATAATCCATCTTTAGCTGACTCAGCCAGATAAACATTAAAGACTCTTCTAAACGTTGCCTGAAAAGCTGTGAGATTGTGGATTTCATCATCCACATACAAGATGTTAATTGGTATGTTTGACATTCAAGATCAAAATTAAACAAAAGCGATTAATAACTAGCCAGACCGTAATAATTTATTAAATATAGCTATTTTTGTTTCGTCAAACCTTATACATTTAATTGTTAAAAATATAATTTCTAATGATAAAATCTGGTAACCAATCCGTACCCCTCATGTCGGCATTTAAACCTCTCTTTTACAGGAAAAATAGTCAGAAATCTAAACTTGCCTTGCAAGAACTTCTATCTACAAACCCCGCTTTGCGGATTCATGATGAAATTAACTCGCAGTTGCATGAGTTGATGAAGTGTCTGAATCCTGCAAAAAGATTAACGTCCGATGAACTCAGTGCTTTAACAATTAAACATTTGAATGGTCTGCCAATAGATGAGTATGGCGTATGGGTCTATTATCCCTGGAACAACATGCTGGTACATTTGCTGGACGAAGTAGAATTTGTAGAGGTTCGTACCAATAGAAATCAGAATAAGATTACCAGGGCCGAACAAAAACTCCTAAGCGAAAAGAAGATCGGGATTGTAGGGCTTTCAGTTGGACAGTCGATCGCACTTACACTGGCGATGGAACGGACCTGCGGGGAGTTGAGACTTGCGGATTTCGATACTGCCGAACTAAGTAACCTGAACAGACTGCGTACAGGGGTACATAATTTGGGCATCCAAAAGACGATTATTGCAGCGAGAGAAATCTCTGAGATCGATCCTTTTATCAATGTAGTCTTATTTTCTGATGGTCTGAACAAGAACAACATGGACCAGTTCTTCCAGGAAGGTGGAGTCCTTGACCTATTTGTAGAGGTTTGCGATGGGCTGGATATAAAAATTGAAAGCCGGTTCAAGGCCCGCGAACTTAAGGTGCCTGTGGTGATGGATACGAATGACAGAGGCATGCTTGATGTGGAACGATTTGATTTGGAGCCCGAACGACCGATTTTACATGGCTACGTCGGAACCTTGAATCCAGACAATATAAAAGACCTCACCAACGAACAGAAAATACCTCATATTTTGAAAATGGTTGGAGCCGACAGTATTTCGAAGCGATTAAAGGCATCGATGATTGAGGTCGAGTCTTCAATTAACACCTGGCCGCAACTTGCCTCTTCAGTAGTGTTGGGCGGCGCACTAACAACAGATGTAGCAAGGCGCATATTATTGGATCAGTTTAAGGATTCTGGTAGGTATTATATCGATTTAGATGAACTGGTAGGTGATAGGACCCCGAAAGATGGGGCTGCAATACTGCCCGCATTTATCCCACCAGCAGAATTAACAGAGGCGGAGATGTTGAAGGTAATTTCGAAGCTTCCAGTTTCTTCAAATGATGCCCTAACTTTGGATAATCAAACGATTACTGAAATTGTTACAGCCGGGACGCTTGCCCCTTCTGGTGGCAACGCACAGGCCTGGAAGTTCGTTTATAAAAACAATAAGCTGCATATATTTCATGATGCACATTTCTCTCACTCCCTATTGGACTACAAACATCTTGGCTCCTACCTAGCTATTGGAGCAGTTGTAGAGAACATATATATTAAATCATCGTCTTTAGGGATTGCGACTAGTCTGGGGTACTTTCCACTTGAAGATGATCAAAGATTAGTAGCAATAGTTAGCTTCAAAGAAAGCAAAGAACGGTCAATGGCCAACCTTGCAAAAGGAATCGGTCTTAGACTGACGAACAGAACGCTTACCGAGAAGAAACTTCTAGATGAAAGTGTTTATGTTGAGCTGCAAAAATCCATTGAATCTTTTGAAGGTGCACAACTGCACTTTGTGACGGATCCACAGTTGATGGGCGACCTTGGAGAGATTTTGGCTACAACAGAAATGCTGCGGATTATTCACCCACGGGGACACTATGATACTTTCCAAAATGAATTAAGGTGGACCATTGAAGAAAACGAATTAAAGCGAGACGGTCTAGATACCAGAACACTTGGCGCTACTGCCTCTGAAGTTGCCGCATTGCATATTGCCAAAGATGCTGATGCGATAGCCATGGTCCGCGAATTAAAAGGCGGTCATGCTTTCAAGAAAAGTGTTCACAAAGCGGTGGCGGCATCCTCTGCATTGGGGATCATTTCAATGCCTGAATATTCAGCAATAAATTTTTTAAAAGGTGGACGGGCAGTGGAACGTATCTGGATCGAAGCTAATCTGAGGGGTATATCATTTCAGCCCATCTCACAGCTTGTATTCATGCTCGCAAGATTAACTGAGGGAGGAGGAGAAGACCTGGACCCCTACTATCAGCAACAATTTGAGGACAGCAAAGCAAAATTTGCAACACTTGTTCCAGAGCTGGGAGGGCGACAAGCTGTATTCATTTTTCGATTGGCATTGGCGAATCAACCTTCAACACTATCTTTGCGACGACCGATTGAATCTACATTTTTTCATCTAAACAATTAAGACAAGTTGATACGTATAAAGCTATTCAAAGCAGTTGACGATATTGAATCTTGTCAGAAGTTCCTACAGGGACACAGGCACGTTCTCGAAAATATAGGAATTATGAAGGTTACCTCGTCCACCGACACATGGATGTACAACCCCAATGTATATGTACTAACGGTGTTTGACACAGATAACGGTCGGGTATTAGGAGGCGCGAGGGTGCATATAGCGACAAAAGATTTTAGATTACCGATGGAAGAGGCGACGAAGATAATAGACCCGTATGTCCCGTCGATTATCGACCAGTATGTAGCTGCTGGTACAGGAGAGATATGTGGTTTATGGAACTCAAGGGAGGTGGCTGGAATGGGCATAGGAGCTGTTTTTTTAACTAGGGCGGCTGTTGTAGCATCTGTTCAGATTGGTTTGAACTCTCTGTTTGCGTTGTGTGCACCTTATACGGTACAAATGGCCCAAGACGTGGGTTACGAAATTGAGCCAACCGCTGGGAATAATGGCACTTTTTATTACCCAAAGCTAGACTTATTGGCTACCTTCATGATTTTAAAAGATGTTCAGGTGCTCTCTAAAGCTAGTCCGCAGGAATACCAGGCGATTAGCGAACTAGTTAAAACTCCAAATATCGAGCGTATTGAAAAGCATAGAAAAAGAGAAGTTCACATACACTATGACCTGGTAATTCCAAAAAGCGTTCTTCCGTTATAAATTATATGAACAACAACGACGTGTTTTTTTTCCGCAGCATGATTACCTCCTTTTTAATGCTGTGTCTTTCCATTGGTTCCTTGAACGCCCAAATCGTTTTCTCTGCAAGCGATGAGCCCGTTAAGCTAGGCAAGTATATGAAGTATTATATTGATAGCTCAGGGAGAGCTGATATACAAGCTATCCGGGGGATTACTCAATTTAAGCACTTTGTCAATGAAGTTCCAGATCTTGGTATTCAAAAGACTCCAGTCTGGTTAAAAATTGAGGTTACTAATACCAGCAGCGAGGGAGAGCTAAGCCTTCAATTTGATCAGTCTCCATTTCGTGAGATCGAATTTTATTATCCCAATAATGGAAGGTATGACGTTAGCCGAGCAGGGCAATCTGTACCGTTTACGGCAAGAATGTTGAATTTTCATAAGTATATATATGATCTCACCATCCCTATAGGTTCTACCGAAACGTACTACTTCAAAATACTATCTACGCAAAACCTCCAGCTCCCCATAAGCTTGACTACGAAGCCTACTGCAATTGATAACATTCTTCTTTCAAACTTGCTCTTTGGAGTATTTTTCGGCGTAATCGCAGTGATGTTCTTCTACAACCTCTTCATTTATTTTACCGTTGATGATTCTATTTATCTTTACTATGTAGTCTATATCCTTATTGTAGGGCTGACTCAGGCTACCATAGAGGGTTATTCCTTTCAGTATCTTTGGCCCGAAAGCCCGTATATTGCAACCAGGGCATTCTTTGTATTAACTGCTTTAGTAAACATCAGCGGATTAGAATTTGCACGCCGGTTCTTGAACATTAAAATACTATTTCCTGTGTTAAGCAGGGCGTTCTTTCTGTTTTATATCGTCTATTCAGTTGCGATAGCGTTAACGCTGATTGGCGACTTTGGTACCTCTTATACCATTCTACAATTCTTTGCCGGCATCGTATCAGTCTTTATTCTATTCGTTTCTATTAGGGCAGCAAGTCAAAACTATAGACCAGCAAAGTTCTTCCTCTTAGCTTGGCTACCGTTATTAGCTGGTATTTTTATTTACGTGTTGAGAGAGTTTGGCATACTGCCATATAATTCTTTTACGAACTATTCAATAACGCTCGGTTCCATGTTGGAGGTCATCCTACTTTCCTTTGCTCTTGCGGATAAGATCAATATCTATAAAAAGGATAAGGAAGAATCACAGGAAGCGACGCTTCAGGCATTGAAAGAGAATGAAAGAATTGTTCTGGAACAAAACATTATTTTGGAAAAGAAAGTAGTGGAGAGAACAGAGGAGTTGATGGAAACCAATGAGATGCTGAACATCACTTTAACTGAATTGAAAGAAGCTCAAAGCCAGCTGGTCGATTCAGAGAAGATGGCAGGATTGGGACAGCTAACCGCTGGTATTGCCCATGAAATTAACAATCCTATCAACTTTGTTACTTCAAACATTAAGCCCCTTGAGCTAGACATCCTGGATCTGGACACCGTTATCAAAATGTATGAAAGCCTTGATACGGAAGCTGATCTTCAACCTCAAATCGCAAGGATTGAATCTTTCAAGAAGCAGATAGATATTGTCTTTGTTAGAGACGAAATTAAATCATTGCTCTCTGGGATCGGTGAGGGTGCACGAAGAACAGCCGAAATTATAAGAAGCCTGAAAAACTTTAGTCGCCTGGATGAAAATGATACGAAGCCAGTTGATTTAAATGAAGGAATTGCTTCCACTCTTGTATTGGTTAAGAACACTTTCCCCGATCATTTGCAGGTAGTTAAGGACTTTGGAGACCTACCGCCAGTTGAATGCTTGCCTGGAAAAATTAATCAGGTATTTATGAATTTAATCACCAACGCAGTGCATGCGATCAAGTCTAAAGAACCGAAAGACAATGAAGGTATATTATCGATTAAGACCTGGCAGGATGGCGCAAATGTAAAAATCAGTATTAAGGATTCTGGAACCGGAATGCCTGATGAGGTTAAGCAAAAGATCTTCGAGCCGTTTTTTACAACTAAGGATGTGGGTGAAGGAACAGGTCTCGGATTGTCTATTGTGTTCAGAATTATAGAGAATCACAATGGTAATATAGATGTTATTACAAAATTAAATCAGGGTACAGAATTTATTATTACATTGCCTATAAACTCTAAGTAAAACGTAGAATGAATGCAACGACCGTACGGGTACTGTACATTGATGATGAAGAGAATAATCTACATGCTTTCAAAGCTGGTTTCAGACGACAGTATGAAATTTATACCGCAAATTCTGCTGCTGAAGGACTAAAGATCCTTGAAAATATTTCAGTGCACGTAATCATTGCGGATCAAAAGATGCCCCAGACTACAGGTGTTGAGTTTTTTAAAAGCATTATACACACTTATCCTGATCCAATACGAATTCTACTGACTGGATATACGGATATAGAGGCATTGGCAGACGCGATCAACCATGGTGATATTTATAGGTACATCACGAAACCTTGGAACGACCTTGAGCTTCATAATTCCATTAAGAATGCCTATGACGCATATCGGACGAAGATTGATCTAAGAGACAAAGTAGCTGAGTTAGAGAAAACGAACGATGAGCTAAACCGGTTTATCTACAGTATCTCTCATGAGTTAAGAGCACCTCTTGTTTCTGCCATGGGGATTGTTAATCTGGTTAAGATGGAAGGATTGTTTGAATCTAGTGGAGAATACTGGAGTTTAATCGAAACCTGCTCTAATAAGCTGGACTACTATGTTCAGAAGACGCTTCAATACTACAAAAACAGTAAGGATGTTTCGGAACATACCGAAATTGATTTTGAAGCATTGGTGCCTTCTCTGATTGAGTTATATTCCTACACGGATAAGGAAACTTATTTTCACACTGATATTAGACAGGATATCGCCTTTTATGGCGATGCGTTTCGTATTGAGGTGATTTTAGGCAATTTGATTTCTAACGCAATAAAATATCAAAGAGAGGATTCAGTTGATAAAAAGGTTGACATCCATATCCAGGTTACTCCAACTGAAGCTGAGATTACCATTAGTGATAATGGAATGGGCATTCTGAATGAGCACCTGGAGAAGATCTTTACTCAATTCTTTAAGATCAAGACCAATCAAGGTAGTGGCCTTGGGTTGTTCATTGTTAAAGAAGCTTTAAACAAGATAGATGGCAAAATCTCTGTAAGTTCCAATACTTCAGAAGGTACTACTTTTATAATCACGATCCCGAATGGCAAATAAGCAAAGAAAAGTAATGTTAATTGATGATAATATGATTGATTTAAAGGTCAATTCAAAACTCATCACTTTGTCCGGACTTTTCGAAGAAATCATACTTTGCCAATCTGCTGAGGAAGGTTTATTATACATTAACGAGCGTATTCATCAGCTCGATGAGATACCTGATTTCATATTATTGGATATTCAAATGCCAGATATGGATGGCTTTGAATTCCTGGAGAGTTTTAAGAAGTTCTCTAAAGAGGTTAAAGAAAAGTGTGTAATTGCGATTCTTTCTTCTACCCTTGATTTTGGAGATTTAATGAAGGCAGAGGCTAATCCAAACGTGATCAAGCTGTTGAAAAAGCCCTTGTATCCAAAGGAACTGGAAGAACTGCTAAAAAAGTATTTTATCCTTTAATTATTCGGGAGCCTTCACCTGCTCTCCTAAGCTCACAGGCACTCCGAAGTTCGGTGATCCGTCTTTATTCCAGGTAAAGCGTTGTGCTCTTGGAGATCTAAAACGACCACAACCCAGTCCGGGACTGTCGTTGGCATGGTACAGGATCCAATCTTCTTTTCCATCCGTGGATTTGAAAAAGGAATTGTGACCGGGTGCATAAACTCCGTTTTGTTCAGACTTGCTAAATACCGGCGTTTTGCTCTTAACCCATGAATTAGGATCTAAGAGGTCTTTCTTTCCGGTAAAAGTCAGCATTCCCAGGTTATAAGAATCTGTCCAGCAACCACTCGATGAGTACACTAAAAATATCTTTGACTTATGTGTAAGGATCTGTGGCCCTTCATTAACACTTACATAAGGATCTTTAGAAGAACCTACTTTTTCCCAATCAAGTTGAGGGGACGATAAAAGCCGGCGTTCGGTAGAAATCGTCCATGGGTTAGACATCTTTGCGATATAGATATTTTGCTGGCCATTCTTTGTACCTTCCCATCCTGACCATAGCATGTACAGCTCCTTCTTATGTTCGAATACAGTGCCGTCAATAGCCCAGGTGTCTGAGCTATCCCCTACTTTCCCTTTGAACACCCAATCGCCCTCCATTGGATCTTCTGAAGCGTTTTCTACGACATACATTCTATGGTTGTTGTTATTCCCATCATCAGCTGCGAAGTACATATACCATTTATCATCCAGATAATGCAGCTCTGGCGCCCAGATCTCTTTGGAATACTTAGTACCCAGAGGTGGCCTCCATACCACCTTGCGTTCTGCCGTTTTAAGGTCAACCAGGTTTTTAGTTTTCCAAATCTCTAGTCTGTTGCCGCTAGTATTGGTATAGTAGTAGTACCCGTCTTTATATATAGTCCATGGATCAGCCCCTGATGGAAGAACAGGATTAGAGAACTCCCGGGATTCGGTAATGGCAGTTGGAATGGAGCTTTCGCCACTGGTTAACCACAAAAAGGGAAAGACCAGCAAAAAAATAGAGTATAAACGTTTCATGGTGGTAATAAAATGTTAAAATACTCATAAATTCTAAATTTACAGTTGGATTAGCTGTCTATCTTGAAGCTTTCTAAATTTCAGCTATTTAAGGGTTGCTTTAATTAGTTTCAAGAATTAGAGACTATGCAGCATAAGAAAACTATCACCTTAACTTTATTATTGGCAATGATTGTTAGTTTAAGTGCATTTATGCCTAAACAACAACCTGCGGAGCCTAAGTTTAAAAATTTAAAGGTGTTGCCAAAGAACATCAGCAAAGATGATCTTGACAAGGTGATGGATGGTTTTAAGCTTGGTCTGGGTGTAAAATGCGGATTTTGTCATTCGCCAATGAAAGATAATCCAAAGAAGATGGACTTTGCATCTGATGAAAAGCAGGAAAAAGAAACTGCACGTTACATGATGCGCATGACGGCAAAAATCAACAAGAAATACTTTCATGACATGAAAGACAAAGAGGGAAAAGCGATGATCGCCATCTCCTGCATTACGTGTCATAATGGGAAAACTGAGCCTGCGAGAACTAAGGTTTAATTAAAGCAGCTTATGATCGATCAGGAACTGTCTAAGTTCCGCTGGTTTCCTATCCATCAGTAATGTATGCATACCTGCATGTGCTGCTCCTATTAGATGCTGTGGACTATCATCGATAAAGAGAGTTTCTTCAGGTACAAGTCCATTCTCTGTTAGTACCCGCTGAAAGATTTCGACATGCGGCTTTCTAAGAAACATGAGCTGTGAGTAATATGTCTTTTCAAAAAGGTGGTCGTTGCTATCAATTGCATACTCTCTTTTTAAGTAACTAAGGAAGTATTTGTAATGGATTTCATTGGTATTGCTGAGCAGAAACGTTCGGTATTTGCCCTTCATTTCCAAAAGCGTATCATGCACTCGGGGAGGCACACCAACAAAAATACTGTTCCAGGCATTGTCTATCTGCTCATCAGTCAGGTCCTGATTGTTTGCTGCATCTCTAATTCCAGTTCGGAACTCGGCGGCAGTAATCGCTCCCGTTTCCAAGTCAGAGAAAAGTTCGTTGTGCCCTTTGTGACCGAAAAAAGATTCGATGTTGGGGATACCTAACTGTGCAAGCGCATTTTGTGCCTTCTTGAAGTCTATTTCGAAGATGACATTGCCATAATCGAAAATAATGTTTTTTATATTTTGTGCTAAAACTGTTTCCATAATTCGATACAAATATGTAACATTGCACTCGCAAAATCTAATAGATTTTTCAGGGCCATTAGCTCAGTTGGTTAGAGTAGAAGACTCATAATCTTTTGGTCGATGGTTCGAGCCCATCATGGCCCACAAGCCTTCCAGTTTTCTGGGAGGCTTTTTTTTGATTTATAGTGTCTAGTGGCACCAATTTGATATGAACCATGCAAATCCAACATTTAATGTTTAATTTGCATGGTAATTATAAGCGGGGCGGAGATCGACCTGGTACTGGAATTTTCCGGGCGGGAGAAATGGGTGACAGAGATTAAACGTAGCACCTCGCCGTCTCTCTCTAAAGGATATTACCTGGCTTGTCAGGACATAGCTCCAGATAAGCGCTTTGTTGTTTATGCCGGTCAAGATAAATTCCCGCTGGGAGAAAATGTTACGGCAATACCTCTTACAGGAATCATGGAAGAGCTGCTAAAACTTTAAACAGATTGATAGCGCCTATTAGCGTCCAACCTAGCCGGCAATCTTTCTACGCTTTTTCTCTTTGATGATCAGCCCCAATTCCCTGCTCGTTTGTCCAGCTATCGAAGTGTTTTCCTGTGCCCGTCTAAATAGATAAGGCATTACTGCTTTCACAGGGCCGTAAGGCACATACTTTGCAACATTGTAGCCACCGTCTGATAAATTGAAACTCAAATTATCGCTCATTCCCAAAAGCTGGGCAAAATATACATGTGGATGATTGTGGTCAATTTGATACTCATCAAGGAGCTGCGCCAACAATTTTGAACTTTGTTCATTATGTGTCCCACAAACAACCGCGATCTCATCCAGATGAGCTACTGAATAACGTAACGACTCATCATAATCATCATCAGAAGCCTGCTTCGTTGGCTGTATCGGTGATGTATAACCCATCTCTTCGGCTCTTCTGCGCTCTTTTTCCATATATGCACCACGAACCATTTTTACGCCGAGAATAAATCTTTCCCGTCTGGCAATCTCGTGATCTGCTTTCATATCGGCTAATTTATCATGCCTGTACATCTGGTAGGTGTTGTATACAATGATGCCATTTTTATTAAATAACCGCATCATCTCTAAAGCCAGTTGATCAATAGTATCCTGTATCCAGGTTTCTTCGGCATCGATCATCACGGGTACTTTGGTATCAAAGGCAGCTCTGCAGATTTTCTCGCACCTGCGCTGAACTCTTTCAAACTCCTTCTGTTCGTCGGCATTCAAAGATTGTTTAGCATCCAGCTTTTCCAGGAGACCGAATCTTCCAATTCCCGTAACCTTGAATACCGTAATTGGAATGCGGCTATCTCCTGCCCCACGGTTAATGGTTCTGATAATCTCCTCGCAGGTAAAGTCAAAAACAGCTTCCTCTTCTTCCCCCTCTACCGAGTAATCTAAAATGGTACCCACTTTACCAGAGTTTAATTGCTCAATGGTATGCTCACATTCTGCAATCGTCTCTCCACCACAAAAATGTTTAAAAATCGTCGCTTTAATTATCCCCTTGATTGGAAGGCCAATATTTAGAAAAAAGTTAGTGATTGGCGGACCAACGCGCGTAAGGAAATTACTGCTGATTATTTTGAACAGCAAGTAAGCAGCGTTCAACTCAGCATTTGATTTATTTTTAAAAGCTATTTCAGTATTGTCAAAGTTCAGTTCTTTCTTGGGGGACAATTTCATTAAGTTAAATTCTTTTGCGGCAAAAATATGCAATCCATAGCAAGGACAGGTAAAACACTTTGTAAATAATTGTAAGTTTGCTCTTACGATGATGGAATTTAAACTAGAAGGCGAATTTATACCACTAATAGCGTTGCTTAAGGCAACTGGAACTGTTCAAAGTGGTGGTGAAGCACAAACTGTCGTAGAAGATGGGCTTGTTAAATACAATGGCAAAGTCGATTACCGCAAGAGATTGAAGGTTCGCGTTGGCGATGTGATTGATTTTATGGGACAGAAAATAAAGGTGATTTAATGAAAACTTTAGACAGCGCCGGACACTCCATCCATTTTGACACACAATTGGCGCCATTGGCAGATATCATCAGCTCTGAAAGATACAGCAAAGTGTTTGTGTTTGTAGACCGTAACACCGCTGAAGCCTGTCTACCGGTTTTTCAGCAGATGCTTGATGATTATACGGGCTTCGACCTGATCGAAACAGATCCTGGAGAAGAAAATAAAAACATTGACTTCTGTATAGGTATATGGAAAACACTTCTGGATTTTGAAGCCGACCGGAAGTGTCTGATGATCAATCTTGGTGGAGGTGTCATTACCGATATGGGCGGCTTTGTAGCTTCAACTTATAAACGTGGTATCGACTTCATCAACATCCCCACTACCCTATTGTCCCAGGTAGATGCATCTGTAGGAGGAAAAACAGGGATTGATATTGACAACGTAAAGAATATGGTAGGTACTTTTACGCTACCTCAGGCGGTTTTTATCGAGACCAAATTCCTGGAATCACTGCCAGTAAGAGAAATGCTTTCCGGATTTGCTGAAATGATTAAACACGGTCTGATTGCTGATGAAAAGTATTTTCAGGAGCTAAAATCAGCTGATTATAAAAAAGTAGCCGCAGCCGCCATATATAGGTCCGTCGAGATAAAGAATGAAGTGGTAACAGCCGACCCACAAGAGAGAGGATTGAGAAAGATCCTAAACTACGGTCACACAATCGGTCATGCTGTAGAAACTTACTCGCTTATCAACGACAAAAAACCGTTAAACCATGGGGAAGCAATCGCCATTGGAATGATATGCGAGGCATTCCTATCCGTCAGAAACAACACTTTACAAGAAGAAGAGCTAGCTGAAATTACCGCTTATTTATTGAGCCTATACCCTAAATACGAGATAAAGCCTAAAAGTCATCCAAAGCTGCTTCAGTTCATGCAAAGCGATAAAAAGAATGAAGATGGACACATCATGTTTTCGTTATTGAAAAATATCGGCGCTTGCAGTTACAATTGCAGGGTAACCACCCAGGACATTCTAGACAGCCTAATCTACTTTAACGAACAAATCAAGGCATTAAAGCGATAACTACTTGTTCCGGTACTAGTAAAGGAACAATCGTGGTTTGAAGCCTATCCAATACCTAAAGCTAAAACAATTGAACATTTTTTTTAATTAACTATTGACAAATTAAATTTTGTTAGTACATTTGAAATAACGAAAAGAGAAAATTTTGAAAAACATCACTACATATTGGTTTGGTTACTTCTATTACTTTAGTAAGAGCCGGGACTGATATGCACATATTCAACTAAGATAATTGTATAAGAAAGTCCCGGCCTGAAGCCGGGACTTTTTTGCGTTTAAAGCTAAGACAACACCACCGATTAACATAAAAATGAAGACAAAATCAAGAGTAGCTATCCAGGGTATCAAAGCATCGTTCCACGAAGAAGCTGCTTTTAAGTTTTTTGGAAAGGATATAGAAACTGTTGAGTGTAACTCTTTCAAAGAAACCTGCGATAAGTTAGAGCAGAATGAAGCCGACTTTGTCGTGATGGCGATTGAGAACTCCATCGCCGGAAGCCTTTTACCAAATTATACGCTCATCAGGGACTTCGGTTTTTCGGTAGTCGGCGAAGTGTATTTAGCGATTCAGCTCCACTTAATGGCCTTGCCAGGAGTGAAATTTGAAGACATTAAAACGGTGACCTCCCATCCTATCGCTATTCGTCAGTGTATTGACTTCTTCTATGATTACCCACACATCAAAATTGAAGAAAGCACTGATACCGCAGCTTGCGCAAAACGTATTAAGGAAGAGCAACTTACCGATACTATGGCAATTGCCAATAGTCTTGCTGCTGAGCTTTATGGATTAAACATCTTAGAACGCCGTGTTGAATCCAACAAAAAGAATTACACCCGTTTCCTGATCCTAAAAAAGGAAAAGACAGATGAAGGGAAAGAAATTGATAAAGCATCAATATGCTTTCAAGTCGGCCACAAGCCAGGTTCGTTGGCTACAGTGCTGAACATCTTTGCTGAACAGGAAGTGAGTTTAACTAAGATCCAGTCGCTCCCGGTATTAGGCAAGAGAAATGAATATTACTTCTACGTCGATCTGGAATGGCCAAGTACTGAGAAGTACGACAAGGCGATTAGACAAACACTAAAATATACCTCAAACTTTAATATACTGGGAGAATACCAAAAAAACGATAAAGTTTAACTTTTCCCTTAACTAGAATAGAAAACAAGACAAACCCCAAAACAATGAAAATAGAATTAAACATCCAGCCGTTGAGCACCTGGTTAAACATCAAAAATGAACCACTAATCATTTCTGGACCATGCAGTGCAGAAACTGAAGAACAACTGTTAACTACTGCCCACCTTTTGGCTGTGACAGGTAAAGTATCTGTTTTAAGAGCAGGAATATGGAAGCCACGTACTCGTCCGGGAGAATTCGAAGGTATCGGGAGTATCGGTTTAGAGTGGTTAAAAAGGGCTAAAGCAGAAACAGGATTACCTACAGCTGTGGAAGTTGCTAATGCAAAACATGTGGAAGAAGCTTTGGCTGCTGGTGTAGATATTCTATGGATTGGTGCACGTTCAACCGTTAATCCTTTCACTGTTCAGGAAATAGCTGATGCCTTAAGAGGCGTCGACATCCCAGTATTAGTAAAAAATCCTATTAACCCTGATCTGCAGTTATGGATCGGTGCGTTAGAAAGAATCAACGGTGCTGGTATCACTAAATTAGGTGCTATTCACCGCGGATTCTCCTCTTATGAAAAAACATCTTTCCGCAATGAACCAATGTGGGAACTTGCCATACAGTTGAAAACATTATGTCCTGAATTACCGATTCTTAACGATCCAAGTCATATTTGTGGAAATAGAGAATTGATTCCATACATTTCTCAAAAAGCATTGGATCTTGATATGCAAGGACTAATGATCGAAGCCCACGTTGATCCATCAGTGGCTTGGACAGATGCTAAACAACAACTAACTCCTGCGGCTTTATCAGAGCTTGCTGATCGCCTTACTATTCGCGAACCAGAATCCGCTAACGAAGTTTTTGTTGATCAATTGGCTGACCTTCGCAAGCAAATCGATAAGATCGATGACGTTTTATTGCAGAAATTGGGTGAGCGAATGGCTCTTGTAGGCAAAATAGGTGAATATAAACGTGACAACCAAGTTACTATTTTACAGGTTAACCGTTGGGAAGCGATCATTAAAAAAGGTGCTTCTTTCGCTAAAGCCTTGAAATTAGATGTAAGCTTTATTGAGAAGTTTTTAGAGCTTGTTCACGGAGAATCTATTCGAAAACAAACTGAAATCATGAACGCTGGTCAGGCTGAAAAAGGTATCGCTGCCGAAGCGCATACAGATACTGTTCAATCTTAGTCAGACCGTTCAGACGAAAATATGATAAAGAATGCGCTTGTTTCCTTTACGGGCGACAAACAGATCCGTACGGAAATTACCTTAACGGGATCAAAGAGTGAATGTAACAGGGCGCTGATCATCAGCGCCCTTAGCAAAGGCCTCGTTGCAGTTGAAAACATGTCGAACGCAGCTGATACGGTTACGTTGAAACGGATACTCGATGGGCTTTTGCAAAATACCGAAGATCAGCAAACTGTTGATGTTGGACCTGCAGGAACTGCAATGCGTTTCTTAACGGCTTTTTTAGCTGCTAAAGAGGGCAAGTTTCTACTCACAGGCTCTGAGCGCATGAAGCAGCGCCCCATAGGAATTTTAGCCGAAGCTTTAAAAGCCATTGGTGCCGACATCGTTTATGCAGAACAAAATGGCTTTCCGCCTATCTTAATACAGGGGCCACTCCAGCAGTCTGCAAATTCAGTTAAGATAAAAGGCGATATCAGTAGTCAGTACATTTCAGCGCTTTTAATGATCGCTCCTACGCTCTCTAAGGGACTAACACTCGAAATTGAGGGCGAACTGACCTCTCTTCCTTATGTAAAAATGACCTTAGAGATGCTCGCCGAGGCGGGAATTGCTCATGAATGGCAGGGTAAAAACATCACGATAAAACCGCACGAATTCCAGCAAGCGGTCCTGACAGTTGAGCCAGATTGGAGTGCTGCATCTTACTGGTATAGCATCGCGGCCTTAGCTGACAATGCAGAGATTACCCTTCCCTATCTAAAAGACAAAAGTTTACAGGGTGATAGCCGCATCCGGCAAATCATGCACAGTTTTGGCGTTTCAACCGAGTCAACAACTCAAGGTATAATACTGAACACGGCTGAAAAGAACTTCTCAGACGAGGTGATGGACCTGAAAGATTGTCCGGATTTAGCTCAAACCATCATCGTATGCGCTGCTGTCCTCGGTAAAAACTTAAAGTTTACTGGACTGGAAACCCTTAAAATTAAAGAAACGGACAGGGTGTTGGCTTTACAAAATGAACTGGCTAAGATCGGCGTTTCGCTCATTGAAAAAGATCTGTTTTATAGCTTAAACTGCGAGGGGCTGCACTTCCCCGACCATGTTACCATTAAAACCTACGATGACCACAGAATGGCGATGGCTTTCGCACCAATTGCACTGCTCATTAACACCGTTGAGCTGGAAGATATGGATGTGGTAGAAAAGTCTTATCCCGACTTCTGGAAAGATCTGGAAAAAGCAGGTTTCACAATTAAAGAACACTAAAATATAAAGACACATGGCAGGTAATTCATTTGGTCAGTTATTTCGCATCAGTACTTTTGGAGAATCTCACGGAGTTGCCATCGGTGTCATACTAGACGGCTGTCCGGCGCAGTTACCCATAGACCTGGATTTCATCCAGTCGGAACTCGACAAACGGAAACCCGGACAATCTAAGATAACTACCCAACGTAAGGAGAGTGATACGGTACAGATCCTCTCAGGTACTTTTGAAGGAAAAAGTACAGGTACGCCAATTATGATGCTGATTCCAAATGAGGACCAGCGCAGTAAGGACTACAGTCACAATACGGATGTTTACCGTCCCTCCCATGCCGATTATACTTATGATGCGAAGTATGGAATCAGAGATCACCGTGGCGGTGGTCGTTCTTCCGCTCGCGAAACGGCTGCACGCGTGGCAGCTGGTGCCATCGCAAAACTGCTTCTGAAACACCATGGAGTCGAGATATTTGCGCACGTTTCATCCGTAGGGAAGATTGTAGCACCCAACCTTAGCGGTGATTCCATTGAGAACCTATTGGCCGTCAGAGAAGAAAACATCGTTCGCTGTGCAGATCCAGCAACGGCAAATCAAATGATTGATTTCATCGATAATGTGCGAAAAGATGGTGATACGGTTGGTGGAAGGATCAATTGCATTGTGAGGAATTGTCCGGTTGGGTTAGGAGAACCCGTTTTTGATAAGCTTCATGCCGACTTAGGTAAGGCAATGCTTAGCATCAATGCGGTTCATGGTTTTGAGTATGGATCTGGCTTTGCCGGTAGTGAAATGAGAGGCTCAGAACATAATGATATCTTTTTGTCTGGCAGCCAGCAACCTAGAACGTTAACGAACTTTTCGGGAGGTGTGCAAGGCGGTATATCAAACGGCATGGAGATCAGCTTTACAGTTGCATTTAAGCCTGTAGCTACCATCATGCACAACCAGCAAACGATTAATGCGGCTGGTGAAGCAGCAGAGATCAAGGGCAAAGGCAGACATGATCCTTGCGTAGTACCGAGGGCCGTAGTCATTGTCGAGGCAATGGCCGCCCTGGTCTTAGCAGATCACTTCTTAAGAACTCAAGTGAGTAAAATCTAAACTAATCCTGTTAAAATATGGCGGGGAACTTTGATGCGTTATGATCATGCATCATTTTGTAAACCGCCTCTACTACGTCATCCACAGATGGTTTGCTGAAGTAATCCCCATCAGACCCATAAGGCGGTCTGTGTGCTTTAGCAGTTAATGTTCTTGGCTGACCATCCAGGTAATAATATCCGTTTTGCTCTTCTAAAATGTGTTGCATTATGTAAGCAGCACCACCTCCCGGTACATCTTCATCCACTACCAGTAGCTTGTTCGTCTTCTTAAGTGATTCTGCACATTGGTGATCAATATCAAATGGCATCAATGTTTGAGGATCGATGATTTCTACAGAAATACCAAAAAGGGTTGATAGTTCTATAGCCGCTTCTTCTACGATTTTAAGTGTTGCACCGTAAGAAACGATGGTAATGTCTGATCCTTCCCGAAGCAAGTCCGCCTGGCCAAGAGGCACCGTATACTCGCCAACATTCTCGGGAAGCTTTTCTTTTAGTCTGTATCCATTTAAGCACTCCACCATCAGCGCAGGCTCATCCGCCCTGAACAAAGTATTGTACATACCGGCAGCCTGCGTCATATTTCTTGGAACACATAAATGCAGACCTCTCAGAGAACCTAAAATCATCGATATTGGTGACCCAGAATGCCATACACCTTCTAACCGATGACCACGTGTTCTGATGATTACAGGCGCTTTCTGACCTGCCTTAGTCCGATAAGAAAGACTGGCAAGGTCATCACTCATTACATTTAAAGCGTATAACAAATAATCCATGTACTGGATCTCTGCGATAGGTTTCAATCCACGCAATGCAAGGCCAATCCCTTGTCCGATAATCGTCATCTCTCTGATCCCGGTATCCGTTATCCTCAGTTCTCCGTACTTGTTTTGTAAGCCTGCAAAACCCTGGTTTACATCGCCGATGGCTCCTAAATCTTCTCCGAAGGCCACCAAACGCATGTCTCTCGCGAAATTAGCATCGAAGCAAGCATTCAAAATCTCCCGACCATCGATCATTTTACTTGATTCCAGGTATTCAGGGGCAACTTGTGGTACCAATAAAGGACTTTCTGCTCCATCTGTAAAAAGCTTGGTATGGTAGCGATCTTCATTGATTTCACCCTGTGCGTTGTACCAGTCTAACAGCGCAGTCCGCTCCTCTGAATCCAGGGACGTAGTCAGTCTTAACACCTTACGTACAGAAGAGATAACGTCTTTTCTTGAGGCATCAGCAGTCGCAGCAAGCTGTGAAGCAATCTTCTTAATCTCCGCATCTCCGTTAGCAACCGCACCTATCAAGGTAACAGCCTGATCCTTCTCCACCTTAATTGCAGCTAGAAATTCGTTCCAGGCCTCACGCTGAGTTTCACGTACAAATATCTTTGCGGTTTCTTCTAGTTTAGTAATTTCTTCATCAGTAGCAATTGCAGATTCAATCATCCACTTGCGCATTTGAACAATGCAGTCGTACTCTTTCTCCCATTCCAACCGCGCTTTCTCTTTATAACGCTCATGAGAACCGGATGTAGAATGCCCAAGGGGCTGGGTAACTTCGGTGACATGGATCATTACCGGCACATGCTCTGTGCGACAAACCGCGATAGCTGTTTCATACAATTCACAGAGCGCAGGATAATCCCAGGCCCTTACTTTATAGATCTCAATACCTGCGGTACCTTTTTCTCTTTGGAAACCTTTTAATACTTCAGATATATCTTCTTTTGTAGTTTGATATTTAGCAGGAACAGAGATACCGTAGGCGTCATCCCAAATAGATATTGCCATGGGAATCTGTAACACGCCAGCGGCATTTATGGCCTCGAAAAACACTCCTTCAGAGGTGGAGGCGTTACCAATGGTACCAAAAGCCACTTCATTGCCATCAACTGAAAAGTTGGTTAGGTAGTCAAGTTGCTTGTTTTGTCTATATAACTTTGAGGCGTAAGCAAGACCGACCAAACGGGCCATCTGACCACCTGTTGGAGAAATGTCTGAAGAAGAATTCTTCATTTGGGTAAGATCTTTCCAGCTTCCATCTTCGTTTAAAGAGCGGGTAGCAAAGTGGCAGTTCATTTGTCGCCCTCCGGAAGCAGGTTCTGCCTCTAGGTCTGGATGAGCGTATAGCTGAGCAAAGAACTCCTTCATGGTGCAAATACCAGCTGCAAATGCAAAGGTCTGATCTCTATAGTAACCTGCACGCCAATCACCATTTTTGAAGGCCTTTGCCATTGCAATTTGCGGAACTTCTTTGCCGTCGCCGAAAATACCAAATTTAGCCTTACCCGTCAGCACTTCCTTTCGTCCTAATAAGCTAGCTTGTCTGCTCTCATAGGCAATTTTGTAGTCGTTGATGACGATGGTTTTGAAGTCGTCAAAACTCAATTCGGAAGCGTCGATTGGGTTTGTCGTAAATTTACTATCTGGCATCATAAGCAAATCGGTTATATCACAAAGATACATAAAATCTAAAGTATGACTTAAGCGGGGGACCTAATTTATATATTGGAATACTTTTTGATTTGATGTATAAAACATTAAATTTGTTTTAAAACCCAAGTAAAATGAAAAAGTTAGTCGTACTATTTGCCTTTGTCTTAGGGATCGGAGTTGCTGCTCAGGCGCAAACCGCTAAACCTGCTGAGCAATCTGATGCTCCGGATTTTAAATTTGACAAGGAAACATATGATTTCGGTAAAATACCAACAACAAAACCGGTTTCAGTTGAATTCAAATTCACAAACATAGGCGAAAAGCCACTGATCATTACTAACGTATCTGCAAGTTGTGGATGTACCGTTCCGGAATGGCCAAGAACACCTATTAAAAAAGGACAAAGTGGTGTAATTAAAGTTACTTACACGCCAACTCCAACTGCAATGCCATTTACTAAACCAGTAACCATTACTTCAAATGCGAAAATCAGCACCAAATACCTTTACATTAAAGGTCAGACGGTTGCTCCTGGAGCTGCTACAGCTGCTGCCGAATAATATTTAATAAACATATTTTGTAAAAAACCTCGTTAATCAACGAGGTTTTTTATTTTTGTGCCATGCCTAAGATTTCAGACAAAGGGGTACAGATGCCCGCCTCACCCATCAGGAAGTTGACACCCTTTGCCGACAAGGCAAAACAAGAGGGTAAAAAAGTTTATCATTTGAACATCGGTCAGCCAGACATTGCCACTCCGGAGGGCATGCTGAATGCTATTAAAAACATTGACTTTGATGTTTGGGCATATACACCTTCTGAAGGTACGTTGAGCTACCGTACTAAACTTGCAGAGTATTACAATAAGTTAGGTTATGGCATAACACCTGCTGATATCCTGGTTACAGTTGGCGGCTCCGAGGCTATAACCATTGCCATGCAAACCTGCGTAAACGAAGGCGACGAAATCATTATTCCTGAACCTTTCTACGCAAATTACAATGGCTTTGCCTGCATGAGCAACGTGGTTGTTAAGCCCATTCTATCCTATATTGAGAATGGTTTCGCACTCCCCCCTATTGCAGAATTTGAGAAGCTGATAACCGATAAGACTAAAGCAATCATCATTTGCAATCCCAACAATCCCACTGGCTATTTGTACTCGCGAGAAGAATTGGAAGCATTGAAAGAGCTGTGTTTGAAATACGATCTGTTCCTTTTCTCTGACGAAGCATACAGAGAGTTCTGTTATGACGGCAGGGAATTCATTTCTCCGATGCACCTTGATGGCTTATCAGAACATGTAGTCATCATGGATACGGTTTCAAAACGCTACAGTGCTTGTGGCGCACGCCTTGGTTGCTTAATAACAAAAAACAAAGAAGTTATCCAATCCGGACTCAAGTTTGCGCAAGCAAGACTCAGCCCTGGTATGGTCGAGCAGATTGCTGGAACTGCAGCTGTAGACACCCCAGATAGCTATTTCGAAGAAGTGAACAAGGAATACACCTTACGCAGGGACACCCTTGTGAAAAGGCTTAATAACATAGAAGGTGTTTATTGTCCTAACCCGGGCGGAGCATTTTATGTTGTGGCGAAGTTTCCAATTGATGACTCCGATAAATTCTGTCAGTGGATGCTTGAAAGCTTCGAGCACAACGGTGAAACTGTCATGCTGGCACCGGCTACAGGTTTTTATTCGACTCCAGGATCAGGAAAAAGCGAGGTTAGAATGGCTTATGTATTGAATACTGAGGATCTTAACAGAGCGATGGACTGTCTGGATGTTGCTTTAAAACAGTATCCTGGTAGAATTATGGCATAATTTTAGTACTTTTGCAATAATAACAAACGGGGCCGTTTTGGATTTGACAGGGTGGAGGTACGTATGTTAGCATGCAGTGCGTTGTACGGAGAGCACTTAAAAGAGAACGTTCACACTTTGATTGGCGAAAATAACTACGCCTTAGCAGCCTAATTTAGAATTAGTTTGCTTTTGTCCCTCTGGCTGCCGCGATGTTAGGCTAGAATCCGGGGCATCGAAATAACGACGCTGGCATTTGTAAGGTGTGGTACAGATGTGAGATAAAGCACCTAAGGTGAACGGTAAGGTCGGTTTCCAGCCCGCCAGATCCCGAAAATCAATTGGAAAATAAGCATGTAGAAGGCATAATTTGCCACACAACTGGACAAGGGTTCGAACCCCTTCGGCTCCACAAAAATGGACAAGTCAGATAATTCTGCACTTGTCCATTTTTTTTAGCACTTAATGTGCCGTTAATCGAAATTAGAACCTATAGGCTTTGTTGATAGAATAGTTCCATAGGAGACCACCAAAGGCTAATTGGTATCTAGATACGCTGCTTAATCTTGATATAACAATCTCTATACTTATCTATGACGTTAGTAACGTAAAAAGAAACTATGATACTTTCTTTCGGCTCCAAAGACATAGAAAAAATATGGAATGGATAAAGAGTATCTAAAATACCCATAGAAGTACAGACTATTGGAAGGAGGAAGTTACGTATACTCAGCAACTCACAAACTATCCGAGACCATTGCTTGTTAAGGTAGTACTAGGAAATTAGCTATTAAAAGCCGATGTAAATCAGTTTTAACCATTCACAATCGATCTAAAAGTCAAATTAACACGTGGCGTGATAACTTTCTTTGTTGGCGGTAATCGATGCAGCCAATGAGTTTGAGTAGTATCTTTCATCACTAATAGGCTTCCATGTTCCAATTGGCAAACCACCGTGTCCTTTGACTCTTTATGTTTAAACATGAACTTCCGCTCAGCACCGAAACTTATTGAACCTATGGCACCATTTGTTTCTAAATCTTTTTCACCATCACTATGCCATGCCATGCCCTCCTCACCCGAATGGTAAAGATTTAAAAGGCAAGAGTTAAATATCTCTCCACAGGCCTGTTCTGCAATACCCTTAAGTTCAATCAGTTCCTGAGTCCAGGGTAAGGCGAGCTTAGTTATATTGGAGTAGGTGTATTCAAAAGGCTTTTCGCCATACCATGCCACCTTCCGTTTGGTAATGATCCTTTTTCCAAAGATCAATGCTTCATCATTACGCCACTCAATGGTTTTCAGCAGCGTATCCAAATATTGGTCAGCTTGTGCTGTCTCTAATATTTTCCCATAGTAATTTACAATTCCGTCTTTGGGAAGTAGGTTTTCACTACTATCTCTAATCAGATCAAACAGTTCCATTTTTAAAATTTTTATACTTAGCACACATATATGTACAACATGCGCGATAACTCTTCAAAAATAATCGTTCTACGCTTAATTTAAGCCAGTAGGGTAAAACAACTATTTCATTGTGACCACCATTATGTATTTCACTCAGGCCATTTCGCAAGAAAATTAAACAGTAGAACCTATTAGCTTTAACTAACTTGAACGCTTCAAAAACAAAAATATGAGAAAGCTTAAGTTACAGATAAACATCTCGATAGACGGATTTATTGCAGGCCAAAACGGCGAACTGGATTGGATGTCACCCGAAATGGATGGTCGTCAATTGGAGCGGCTCCAAACGCTTACTGATGGTATGGACACCATCATCATGGGCCGTAAGATGGCAGCTGGTTTTATTACCTACTGGGAAAATGTAGTTGACAACCAGCCCGACAGCTCCGAATATCCTTATGCGAAAAAATTTGTGGATACGCCAAAGATTGTCTTCAGCAAAACCATGAAAAACATAAGCGGCAGAAACGTACAGGTGGAAAATGGCGACCTGGTAAGCGCAGTCAACAAATTGAAACAGCAGCAGGGGAAAGACCTTATTGTGTATGGTGGTGGTACCTTTGTTTCTGAGCTTATCGAATGCCAGCTGATAGATGAACTGCATTTGTTTGTTAACCCTACGGCCCTGGGTTCCGGACTGTCCATTTTTAAGAGTCGACAGGCATTTACGCTAGTAGATTCTATTTATTGCAGTAATGGAATCGTTGTCAATCAGTACGAACCAATAAAGGTCTCACTAGACGTATAGTTACTGCTGGTCTTTTGCCAGTACCTGCTTCTACGGCCTTTCTACCGATATATATTACTTGGCTTGTGATACTGGCTCTCTTTATTTCACAACCGATATTTTGAAGCTTTTCATAAGAAGGATATGAGTATATTTTACTACTTTTATTTATACCTTATTTAAAAAAAGCAATGAAAAAACATCTATTAACGCTTGTAGCGTTCTCTCTCATCCTTAGCGCTTGCAGTAAGAAGGAGTCTACTCCTGAAAGTACAATTGACGCAACCGAACTCACGTTGAATTACGACAAAGAGCACCAGTTCTCCGTTAAACAAGGAAACAATGACATTGATGAATCTACTTATGTCTGGAAATCAAGTGATGTAACCATCGGGACAATCGAAACATCGGGATTATTTAAAGGTAAACGTATTGGCAAAACGACAGTGACGGCCACTAAAGATGGGAAAACGCTGACTTCCCAAATAACTATTAACCCCTATTCGACTTTATTCACAGAGCCCTACATTGATTTCACTTTCACTAAAGCCAATGTCAAATCTAAAGAAACCAGAACTTTGGCCACAGGTGGTGAAGATGCAACCTCTTTAATGTATAATGGGGAGAATACCAAGATCAGCAACATATTTTACAGCTTCAAGAACAATTTATTGGAGGGCTCAATAGTCGTATTTAATACTGCTAACATTGTTCCACAAGACTTCGGTACCTTTTACTTGGAGCGGTATACATTAGTTGGAGACGACGATGACACTGTGTATTTCGCGAAGGGGAGCACACTTGTCGCGATTGGTGAAACTACCGGCATCGGATTCACAGCCATCTACGTCAAAAATACAAATGGAGCTGTCGCGAATATTAGTTTAAAAGAAGCTAAGATACTAATCGAGCAAAAGTCTATAGAACTAAAAGAAGGACTAAAATAAAATAAGCCCCAGAGCTTTTTAAGACCTTTGGGGCATTTTTTATTGTCTTTTGCCAAACTAGATCAGATGAGCTGCAATGTTCCAGCTAGCAGGGTTAATCGCCCGTTTTCTGTACTGGCAATACTATTCCGCAGCAACAAAAACCACAGACCTTGGTGGTAAAGTGATATTTATGCCGCCTGATATAGCCACTGATCTTGCCAAAAGCGTTTGATAGGTCAACGGCCCACCGGCTGCACCTTCAGGACCATTGTCATTGATCAACACCTTTCCTGAAAATTCGCCATTATCAGTGCCACCTGTAAGCACATAATAATAATATCGCTTGCCGGCATTGAAGTTATTGATACTAACATTGGTCACCTGAGCATTTGTACCTTTGTTGACCAAAACAATACCTGCTTCACCTGAACTAAAGCCAGATGCATAGCAAAGTACATCCTCAGTACCTGATACAGTACTATTGACCATTCGGTCACCTGTAAAGCGCTGGAAGAAGTACTGGTAGTAGAACGCGGGTCTAGGCGACCATTTAGCTACGCCATTACCTTCGTCGCCTAAACTAAACATCCCGTGGTCGTTGCCATAGTTATAGCCGTTAGCAATATCCCATCTTGACGCCATACCGAACTGATTTTTGATCAGCTCTCCCAATACCATCACCGCGTGGATACCTGCAACGTGAGAAACCATCTGCTTACTGCCTTCTGCTCCGATATTCCACTCTGTGAGTGCAATTGGTTTGAGTGGCACCCCTGCCCTTTGAGTGGTCGTTTTCATCCAATCCATCATAGACTTGCTAATACCGACCGGGGAATTCAAAATTGTTACCGCATTTGTGTTCTCACCCAATGGAGTATAATAGTCATGTACAATGTAGAAATCCGCATCATTGCCCGCTTGTTTGAAGTAACCGGTATTCCAGGTTCTGTCTACCATATTCCAGGAACTAACAGGGTCATGCTGAACAAGTTGTGCGCCAATCTTAATCTGTGCGCCCACTTCAACAGCTGCTTTACGCATTGAATCTGCAAAGACCTTGAAATGCTTTCCATAGGTCTCGCCGTCAATAATCTCCGGCTGACCGTCTTTATTCAAACGGACATCGATCTTCCATCCGGCCTGCCACGGCCCACTGCTTTCGTTACCAATCTCCCAGAACTTCGTTCTTCCCCGGTCAGCTCGTACCCAATCCGCGGCCAGGTGAGCAGCTACTTGATCGGGATGTGCACTCGTG
Source organism: Pedobacter sp. (assembly GCF_037719805.1). GTDB lineage: Bacteria > Bacteroidota > Bacteroidia > Sphingobacteriales > Sphingobacteriaceae > Pedobacter. Next base: position 739,766 of record NZ_JBBJLZ010000002.1, read on the forward strand.
CCATAACGGGCATAGCCATAGTTGACCGTAATAATCCCTTTGGTGTTGGTTTGTTGCAGCATCGCATAATAGTTTTCCAGAGATAAGGTCCAGCTCTCTGTATTCTTACCATACCAATAACCGGCGTCTACCGGGTTGCCATTAGTATCATACAGCTTGCCGGGCGCATCAGCTGGATTAACCCCGTTGGTCGCATTAAAGAAATAGATACTGGACAGATTTCCTCCTGGAAATCTGATCACATTGGGTGACAGATTTTTCAAGTGGTTGATCAAAATCGGTTCATTGACCATCTGCCCGATGTAAGTATTCGCATTGGTACCGAACAGGTATTTGGAGACCTTTGTCAGTGTCTTACTGTAATCCACCGTGACATTTACTGTTGCTGCAGCAGTAGGTTTTGCAATCTCAGCAAAAGCAGGCGCAGTAAAAGTCCGTGCTTGCCAATCATCCAGAAAAAAGCCTACAGAGGCCGCTAGCGCAGCTTCTGTAGGCGGAGTAACCGGTGTAACAGGTGGGTTGACGACCTCAGGCAAATTCTCTGCCTTGGTCGTTTTATCTTTCTTGCAGGAACTGGCCGACAAAGCGATCACTCCCACCAGAAATAACAATTTCCTGCTCATGTACTATTTAATTTTAACGATCCTGATGTTATCGATCGCAGCATCAAACTTGGCAATTGGCGTTGAAGAATCATTATAGAACATAAATGACATCGCCTTTGTGCCATTCGCACCTAGCAAGGTGCTCAAATTAGGAATAGCCTCACCCGTACCCTGGAAACCAGCAGCTTCCTTCTTGAAATTAGAAAGTGGTAAGGTAACCGTAGTCCAGCCCGCCGTAGTAAAAGAACCACCCGTGGCTGTTTTCCAAGGCTCATAACGTGCCATATAGGTATAGGAATCTGTACGGATCAGCAAAGCACCAGTCTTCCATGCTTCTTTTACATAAATGTCAAATTTCAACGCCCAATCTGTCGTAGGATCAGAGATATTGGCAGCTGGCACCCACTCACCATCATTCATATTGATTGACCTTCCTCCATCATACCATGCCTGATCATTGATGCCTACATTGTCAAACTTCATCTGTACATAACTGCCAGTACCACCCGGGAACAGCGTGGCATCGTTTGTTTGTGAAGCCGACCAATATTGGAATTTATTAATATCATCGAAGTTAGAAAACATTCCTGTTACTCTGTCATTGTAGCTTGCGTAAGATACTGAGCCACCTTTAGTGCTTAAGACGATTCTTCCAGTGGTAGCAGCCGCAGGGATAGTTACCTGCAGCGAAGTGCCCGTAGCGTTGCTGACAATATTAGTCCCATCACCCCCGGTAAAAGCTACTTTACTAACCATATAAAGGTATTGACCATAGATGGTTAACACTTGTCCGGCAGCTCTATATTCATAATCTACACCTGTGATCGTCGGTGGCGGTGGTACTAGGGGCAGATTGAAAGAAGTTTCCCCAGCATTGGTAACCACTCTGATTGTATTTTCCTGACCGGCAACAGGTTTTGAAAAGTCCGGCTCAGGTACCGTAACCACCAGGTTCGTTTTAGCTACCAAAGCGGCATTAAAAGTCGCAGACACGCCATTAAAATAGACTGCTGTTGCGCCAAGAAGATTGTCTCCTTGAATTACCACCAGTTGTCCCGGTAGTACCTTAGTCAGCGTAGAATCGTTAGGAGCAGCGCTTACGGCCCTGATCCGGGTGATTACCGGGGCGTCGCTACTGCTGTAAGTATTCTCTTTCTTGCAGGCCGTAAAGCAGGCAAGCGCGATCAGTATAATAAACAATTGTAATTTATGGCGGTGGAATATTAAGTTTTTCATCTTTAGTGATTTTGGATTGAATAATCTACTTGTAATAAGGTACCGGTGCATCTCTAAGCAATGGATTGGTGACCACATCAGCTTCAGGATAAGGCAATTTAAAAGCTGATTCAGATGGCGCTACTTTTTTGCTTGTATATACGGTAGTATTGGTAGTTGAATTGTAAGATACCGTTCCTCTATCCTGATTAGCCAACCTAGCGATTGTCTGAGCAGGATTGATGTCGTGCTGTCTAAGTAGATCAAACCAATACTGGCCTTCAAAAGCAAGTTCAATTCGTCTTTCTGCAAGGATATCCGTAATCGTCAGGCTACCAGTTTTGGCAGTTAGACCTGCCCTTGTATGCACCTTGTTAAAATATAACAGTGCATCAGCATCAGCTGTGGATGATGAATTGGCACAGATGGCCTCTGCATATAACAGGTATACATCGGCTAAACGCAGCATATACGTATTGATGCCTGTCGATAAAAAGAAAACACCTTTGCCATCATTATCAGCCGGGGTACCAACAATATATTTCTTCAGATTAGGGGTGGTACTAGTTACCGTATAACCACCAGTTGCCTTCAGCAACTCAGGATAGACGTCCCCGCTCTGCATGTAAGTTGCTTTGCGGCGTGTATCGCCGCTTACAAACTTATTCGAAAACAGGTCAATACTTATGGTATTGGCTGCCCCCCAGCCATTTCCTACTCCCGTTAACTTCGGTTCGGCAGCATAGTAAGATTGGGTAGAGTTGCCGATACCATAGGTCGTACTACCTACCCATTGTAAGGCGAAAAGTGATTCGTCATTGTTGTTATTCGCAATTTTAAATAGATCTGTATAGACAGGCATCAGATTTAGACCACTGTTCTTACACACATCGCCAGCATAATATTTAGCGCTGTCCAGGTAAAGCTGTGTTCGCATACCGTTTCCATTGCCAGTGCCATCATCTTTCAAACCCGATCTTGTAAGGTATACTTTAGCCAACATACCTTCAGCCGACCATTTGTTAACCCGTCCTGCATCTTTTACCACTCTTAGGTTTTCTGAAGCAAAACGCAAATCATTAATGATGAAACGATAGATATCTTTAATGGTATTTCTTGGTCTGGAAGGCATATCTACCAGTGTCCTGTTGTCTTCAATAATCGGCACCGCTCCCCATAGTTGCACCAGTTGGAAGTAAGCCGTTCCTCTTAAGAACTTTAGTTCAGCTATGGCTGCATTTTTTGATTCTGCAGAAATAGAAGCTGAAGCCTTTTCATTGAAATAGATGATGTTCATGTTGCAATGTGCAATGATGCGGTACAAAGAACGCCAACCCTCGTTGACTCCGGTTTCGCCTGATGATACTGCAAAACTGTTCCAGGAGCCGGCATTACCACCACCAAGGTTGCCGGACAAGGCATCCCCGATGAAAAGAAGCACCTTATCATTATAATCGAACCATGGAGAACCATATAAGGCTCCAGTCACTTTTCTTAAGTCACCCTCTGTCTGATAAAAATTGTCAATAGTTACAGCATCCAACGGAATGCGCTCTAAAAAGTCTTTTTTACAACCGGCTGCTACAATCAAAATGGCGATGGTGCTAAGCAGCAATTTTATATTTTTCATAATTGTTATATTAAATGTTAAAACCCAGCCGATAAACCAAAAGTGAACGTCCTGGACGAAGGGTAACGGCCATAATCTATACCTGAAGATAATGCACTTTGTGAGGCCGATCCAACCTCCGGATCATATCCGGTATAATTGGTGATCGTAAACACATTCTGAACATTAGCGTATACCTTCATATAGCTTAATTTCGCTTTGTGAATCAGGTTCCATGGTAGGTTATATCCCAACACAGCAGATTTCAACCTGATGTATGAACCATCCTCAATAAAACGCGTCGAAGGTCTGGCATTGTTGTTCACATTCGCATAAGTTACCCGTGGTACTTTAGTATCTCCGTTGATCAGATAAACATTGTTTACATCTGTTGCTGATCCTGCAGGATCGATAAGACCGATTCTTGCGAAGTCGGCTACAGATTTCAGCATTCCGAAGTTACCTCCAGTGTCTTCATTCTCTCTTTTAAGATTATTGAAGATCTTATTGCCATAGTTTCCATTAAGAAAAAGGGTTAGTTCGAACGCTTTGTAACGGAAGGCATTGTTAATTCCGAACTGAAACTTCGGCATAGGCGAGCCCAAATAGGTACGGTCTTTTTCATCTATGATACCATTTCCGTCAAGGTCTCTGAACTTGATATCTCCAACCCAAACATTATTGGGATCAATTGGAAGGATCTCGCCATTAGAGCCAGCAGGCCTCGCACTATTTTGTAAATCTGCGGCGTCTTTGAAGATCCCAATCATTTCATAACCATAAAATTCTGCAATAGAAGTGCCAACGGACGTTTGTGAAACAATTGTAGTTCCATCTACATACGTAGGAATGATGGTATTATTGGTCACCAGGCCAGTTACCTTATTTTTGTTCCTGGATAAAGTCAGCGTACTGCTCCAGTTGAAATCTTCTGACTTGATATTTGCGGTATTCAAGGTGAACTCAAAACCCTTGTTATCTATGGAACCCAGATTATATGCTGGAGCACCTAGAGCGCCAGTAGCATAACCAACACTGGTTCCAGAATACAAAGCCAATGGCAATGTCTGTAGTAGTCCATCTGTTTTCTTCAAATAGGCATCAGCGGTAAGCTGAATACGGTCGTTAAAAAAGCCTACATCTATACCTATGTTTGAAGTTTTGGTTTTCTCCCAGGTGAGGTCAAGATTAGAAAGATTGGAGATCAGAACTGTAGTTCCGAAGCCACCGGTCTGCACCGTATTCAGTTTAGCGCCGTAGGCGTAATTCCCGATATTTTGATTATTTAACGTTCCATATCCAAGACGTAGCTTAAGGTTGACGTTACTCTCTTTCATGAATGCCTCTTCTGATACACGCCAGGCGAAGCCAAATGCCGAGTTAAAATTCCACCTTTTATTCTCAGCGAAGTTTGATGAACCATCATTCCTTACGGTTGCGGTTAGCAAATACTTATCAGCAAAAGTTACATTAAACCTTCCGAAATAAGACTCGATAGCCGAATGCCCTTTACCGCTCGTCGCTGTTGCGTCTTCGGCGTTACCCTGACTCAACTCAGAAATATTATTAGTTAACAGTCCAGTGGTTCCGGCATTGACAAATTCATAAACAGATGAAGTAGCCTCATGCCCAAGGGTAGCATTCACATCAAGCTTATCAAAGAACTTATGGACATAGGTAAAATAGTTCCTATAGGTAAGGCCCGTTCCGTTGGTGTTGCCACGAGTAGCAGAACTTACCAGATTCTCTACTACGCCGAATTTGTAAGTTGGGGTAAATTGGTAAATGTTACCGCTGTTCAGGTTTCCACTTACCTCACTTCTTAAGGTCAGGTCTTTATAAAATAGGATGTCGGAGTAAAAGTTACCGTAAAGCTCCACACGCTTACGCTCGTTCAAAGATAGTTCGGCGATGGCAAGCGGGTTACCGCCCGATAAAGGGAAATTGGGATCATATGGTCCACCATAAGTACCATCAGGATTCCTGGCAGGTATATCTGGAGACTGACGAATGGCAAAGGAAATCAGGTTTCCACTCTGGTTATTGATGTTTTCTATCACTCGGGACATTGATACACTCGTTCCTAATTTAAGCCAGCTAGTGGTTTTATTATCAAAATTAATACGACTGCTATAGCGTTTAAAGTTTGAATTCGTCGCTATACCTTCCTGGTCAAAATAACCCGCACTGATCAGGTACTTATTACGGTCATCACCGCCGCTCAGGTTTAGGTTATAGTTCTGCAATGGCGCATTGTTAAAAATCTCCTTTTGCCAGTTGGTACCTTCACCAAGCACTGATGGATCTGCAAATTCCGGTGTAAAAGTACCTCCGATATTCCTAACTCTTTCATTCCTGAAAACAGCAAACTCTTGCAGGCTCATTACCGGCATATAGTATGGCAGTTGCTGTACGCCATAAGAGGCATCAAAGTTTAGCTTTGGCGCACCAGACGCACCTCTCTTTGTGGTAACGATAACAACACCATTACTTCCTCTTGAACCATAAATGGCCGTCGCCGAAGCGTCTTTTAAAATATCGACAGACTCAATATCACTCGGGTTCAATGAAGCGAGTGGATTAGTGGTCGGCGTTCCTCCGGTATAGATTTGATTGTTCCCATCACCCCCGTAAAATATACCGTCTACGACATACAATGGTTCTGCACCTCCCAGAGTGGCGACACCGCGGATTTGAATAGAAACTCCTCCCCCAGGCTGACCTGAATTGGTGTTGACTACAACACCTGCCGCTCTGCCCTGTAAGGCCTGATCAAAGGTAGCCAGTGAACCATTCTTGATATCAGTAGCACGTACAGATGATACGGCTCCGGTAAGATCTTTCTTGGTGGTAGTACCATAACCGATAGAAACCACAGAGACTTCCTGAAGTGTCACATTATCTGATGTCAACTGAACATTTCCCAGGTTGGTCGCAGTTCCAACAGTAAGCTCTCTCGTTTCAAAGCCGATATAACTGATGGTTAACACATCACCGGTTTTAGCGGCAATGCTAAACTTGCCTGAGGCATCAGTAATTGTCCCATTAGACGTGCCTTTCACTTTGACATTTACACCTGGTATGGCCGCCCCCTGGGTGTCTGCTATTGTTCCTGTTATACGGCTTTCCTGCCCATAAGAGTCCATTGCAAAGAAACAAAGCAGAAACAGCAATCTGCATACAGAATGCCAGGCCTTTCTTGTAATTAATTTATTCATGCGTTTATAATTTGGTGATTTGTTAATAAGTTACTTTTTTAGTTCAATTGCGCTTCCCGAGTATTTTATAGTGACCGCCTGTTCCTTATCGAAGTCCAGTTTCACAGGCCGGTCGGGAGTTATCCAGATGACCCTGAACGTCCGGTTTTCCAGCATCCCTTTAAAGCTGCCTTTCCGCGCTGCAATAGTCAGCGTACGTGTACTTTCTTTGTAGCGCAGGTCGATATTCGAATATGCCCCTTTCTCATAGTTATAACTGTTTCCTTCGTCTTCATACAACGAGAAACTGGCATCTTTGCCTGTATAAACATATAAGGTAATGGTGTTGGCCGGCTTTTCATCTGTGTATTGTAAAGCTGGTCCCATCGGGATGATCGACCCTTCTTTGACATACACCGGCATCCTTTCATAGTCTGCTACCGCATTGATGCGCTGGCCGCCAGAGAAAAACTTACCGGTATAGAAATCGTACCAGCCTTGTCCGGCGGGCAAGTATACACTACGTGTGCGGTCCAGATAAGTATATACTGGATTGATGAGCAACGAAGGTCCGAACAGATAAGAGTCTCCAATATTTAACACCTGAGGATCAGATGGAAAATCCATCATGAGCCCACGCATCAGCGTATAATTTTCATGATAGCTCCTGCCAGAAAGCGTATAAATATATGGCATCAGGCGGTAACGCATCTGATTGTAATAAAGCATACTCTTATAAGCCGGATGATCGGCAGGTGCAATATTGTAGACCTCACGGAAGGGAAATTGTCCATGCACACGGAACAACGGAACAAAGGCTCCAAATTGAAACCAGCGAGTGTTTAATTCGCGCCATTCATCCAGGTCTTTGCCTGTAGCTTTTTCGTAACGTCGTTCTACCGAAAAACCGCCGATGTCCATGGTCCAGAAAGGCATTCCTGATAGCGAAAAGTTGATACCTGCACCAATCTGCGATTTCATATCCTCCCAGCGGGAGGCGATATCACCACTCCAAGTTGTGGCCGCATAGCGCTGCGAACCTGCATAGGCAGAGCGGGTCAGAATAAACACCCGCTTCTCAGGGTTCTCCTGCCGTTGTCCCTCATATACTGCTTTAGCATTTTGTAAAGGAAAGGCATTAAAATACGTTGTCGAAGCACCAATTGCCGTAGGCGTCATCAGCTCTTTACGCTGTGGCACAGAAAGATTAGAGTGCATATCCGGCTCTGTAGCATCCATCCACCAGGCATCAATTCCTTTGTGGTAGAGTTTTTTGCTCATCAGCTCTCAAAATGCCGTTCGGGCATTGGCATTAAAAGGGTCATAGAACGTGTTTTGATAACCTTTCGCAATCCAATCGCGTCGGCCATCTGCAATGTTCCTTTTGAAGAGGAAATTAGCTTTATCAAAGGTGTTGTAGCTATCTACGTCCTTATAAAATTTAGGCCAAACAGAGATCATGAAGTTGACATGCTGTTCGTGGAGCTTTTTGATCATCTGATCCGCATCAGGAAAGCGGCTAAGGTCAAATTCCTGACTTCCCCACTGGTCTTGTTTCCAATAGGACCAATCGAGTACGATATTATCCAGCGGAATCTTGCGCGAACGGAATTCTTTTACGGTATTCAATATTTCATCTTGCGTTTTGTAACGCTCCCTACTTTGCCAAAAACCCATTGCCCATTTAGGTAACATCGTTGCTTTTCCACTGATCTCGCGATAGCCGCTAATCACCTGATCTGCGTTATCCCCCTGGATGAAATAGTAATCCACAGCCTTTCCAGATTCAGATTGCAATGCAAAGGTGTTTTTCTCTATTTCCGTTTGAGGAGGTAAACAGGTTAAACCCAAGTAAGATTCAGAGCCATCAGGTATCCATTCGATCTTAAACTTTGACTTGTTGCCCTTGGTAAGGTCCAGATCAATGACCGCGGCACCCGGATTCCAGGCCTGACGCCAATAATCAGCAACAAGCTTTCCTTCAAACCAAACCTTTACATATCCGGCATATTTAAGTTGCAACTGGTAGCGACCACTAATTCCACTGCCGATCGCACCTTCATAGGTAACAATGGCATCCTGCATTTTAAGCGCTGTTGGAAATTTATGTTGATCACTCAACCAGTCCAGGGATATTTCAGATGCAGGCTGACTGAGCACTACTTTCTCGGGTGCTTCTTTAGTTGCATAGCTGGCAGTCAGCCATCCTTCTTCACCGTCTTTTGAAAATAGCTGAAGGGCATTTAGCGGTTCGTAATCACGGATATCACCTGCCCGGGTGATGGAATAGTTATCCCATAATATGCCATAGTTTTTATTAGAAACAAAAAAAGGAACAGCCACTTCCGTATTGTACTGCACAAGATCCACGCGCCGTCCACGGTAGTTCACCATACCTTGCTGGTGCTGCCCCAGTCCGTAATAGGCTTCGTTATTCTGAGCATCAAATACCTGGGTCAGCTGGTAAGACGATTCGCCGCTATACAACTTGGGTAGCAATGCCTGATAGGGTGTCTTAGATTGAGCTAATAATATTTTACCCTGCAGATCTTTGAAAATAATGTTGCCGGTTGTGGTAGAGACTTCAGCACGGATGGCTTTGGTAGACAGGATCAAAACATCACCAGTTTGCTTTAAAGTATAAGCGACCTTCGTATCGTTACGTTTAATGGCTATCAAACTGTTGGAGCTACTCAAATCCTGGCCAGCGGTCACATGAATGATCTTATCACTGAGCGGTTCAAGTCGTATAAGCTTTATACCATATAACGGTTGCTTGATGGAAATCTCGACGCCAGTTGGAGTCTGTGTATAATCTCGTTGCCCCTGTGCAAAAACAGAAATAGAGGTAACGGCGCAAAACAAAAATAGTACAGCTTGATTTAGCCTGGGTCGTTGCATTCAAAAACTCGTTTCACCCATTAGGAAGATTAATTCCTGCCTGGCGCTGATTTATAATTGGTTTATTGATAACGAAATTAGTGTTAAGAGTAAATGAAGAGGGCATGCAGATGTTAACGATTAGGTACTCAAATGTTAACTGCCTATTTTTTGTCCGCTAGAGTAGCTACATAGGCAGATGGCAGCACCCCATATTCCTGTTTAAAGTACTTGCTGAACTGTTTAGGGTTGTTGTAACCAACTTCATAGGCGATCTGTGCAATAGTGAGCTGCGACTTCTCTAACAGCGGGAGGGCACACTTTAAACGGTGACTGCGCATAAAGGCAACGGGTGATTTGCCGGTTAGTGCCAGTAATTTCTTGTACAGGCCTACCCTGCTAATGTTCATTTCGCTGCTCAACTGATCTACTGAATAATCCGGATCCGACAAGTGATTGTCCATACGAAGAGAAACCATCCTTACAAATTTCTCATCCTGCGACTCTATGATTGTTTCAGAAGGTTTTACCTCGAGTTGCTTTTGATAGGTTTGCTTGGAAATCCTTTGCTGGGTAACCAGGTTCCTTATTTTGTACAAAAGAATTTCAAAATTGAAAGGCTTAGTCATGTAATCGTTGGCTCCTGTTTCCAATCCTTCCAGCTGCTCCTCTTCCGCTACCAAGGCAGTGAGCAAAATAACAGGGATAGCGGCCGTACGTTTGTCCGCCTTAATCTTCCTGCACAGTTCTGTACCGCTAAGCCCCGGCATGCTGACGTCGCTAACCACGAGATTCGGCTGCAAGGCCAATACCTTCTGCCATCCGGAACGCCCGTTTGACGCTTCAACGATGTCATAGTATTCCCTGAGGTTATCCTTCAGATAAAACCTGAAGTCGTCATTATCTTCCACAAGCAAGACAAGCGGCTTCTTGATATTGCCGACCGTTTCCACCAAAACCTGTTCGGGATCGGAAGCTGCTACTTCGTCTTCGTACTCGAATGGCGATTGCACTTCTGGCAATGGCATAATGACCGTAAATATGGACCCTCCTCCTTCCCGGGCTGTAACAGAGATGTCCCCGTTGTGCAGTTTAACAAACTCTTTGGTAATAGAGAGGCCGATACCACTTCCCTGATTAACGATCGAATCAGGGACATCACTTTGAAAAAAGCGCTCAAAGATCTTCTCCCGCTTATCATCAGGAACACCAATACCAGTATCCATAACAAGAAGGACCAAGGTGGGCAACTGCTTAAAGTCTGGTCCGTCCTTTAACTCTACGGTGACCTGGCCGCCTTCGGGTGTAAATTTAAAAGCGTTAGATAGAAGATTAAACAAGATCCGCTCAATCTTATCATGATCAAACAGTGTGATCAGACTATTGCGACTGCTTCTAAAGGCGAACCGTATATTCTTTTTCTCCGCCTCATCCGTAAAAGAAAAAGAAAGCTCACGTATGAACTTGATCAGGTCACCAGGCTTACGGTGCAGCAACAGTTCCTGAACCTCCATGCGACGGAAGTCTAGAAGTTGATTAACGAGGTTAAGCAACCGACGTCCATTTCGCTGGATCATCATCAGCGGTTGCTTTTGCTGTTCACGGGAATGCTTTATTAATTTCTCAAGCGGAGTAATAATTAGTGATAGCGGTGTTCTGAACTCATGGCTCATGTTCGTAAAAAACTTGATCTTCAGCATATCCAGTTCATGCATGGTCCTGGCCTGCTGCCTTTCTTGTTCAAGAAGAAATTCCTCGCGAAGTCGTTGGATACCCCTGCGCCGGATGAGCAGCAAAGCGGTCGCAATCCCTAAAAGATAGATGAGGTAAGCCAGCCAGGTACGGTAAAAAGGTGGCCGGATCGCAACGTTCAAGCTTACCGCATTGTTTACCCAGTTTCCAGAAGCATCTGTGGAAACGATCTTAAAAACATAGTTTCCAGGATCAATATTGGTATATGTGGCTCTTCTGTTGTCGCCAGACAGCTCTTGCCAGTGTTTGTTGAACCCGATAAGCTTATAGCGGTACCTGATCTTTTTCGGATCAAAGAAGTTAAGCGCTGCAAACTCAAGGGTAAAGCCATTTTGACTGTAATTAAGGTTCAATGTATCTGTAAAGGAGATGGACTTATTTAATATTATGCTCCCGTTATAGGTTTCTCCAATCTCTATGCTTTTGTTTGCGATCTGAAGATCCGATAGAATGATAGTAGGTTTGCTGTTATCATTCCGGATATTTCCAGGTAAAAACAGGTTAAAACCGTTTGCACCGCCAAAAAGCAGTTCCCCAGACTTCATTTTATATCCTGCATTCGCATTAAAAGCATTACCCTGCAAACCATCGTAGGCATCGTATTTTCTAAAGGTGTAAGCATAATCTTGCTTGTCCTTCTCCACGGTAACGGAGAACAAGCCATTTGCAGTGCTCACCCAAAGGTTTTGGTTATGATCCTCTACAATCTTTAAGGTTGCCATTTCCTTCAGGCCATCCTTTACTTCAAAATTTCTAAATTTTCTGGTTTGTGGGTTAAACCTGCTAAGCCCATCTCGTGTGGCTATCCAAAGAAAGCCGCGGCTATCCAGCATCAGATCGTAGATTACCTTATTGTTCAGGCTGTTTGGTTTCCCAGCCTCGGCTTTATAATGCAACATTTTACCGTTAGGCTGCAACTGATCCAGTCCATCTGATGTACCAATCCAGATGTTGCCTTTTTTATCGGCAACTGTACAGGAAATAAAATCAGAACTGACACTATTCGGCTGTACAACTCTTCTATGAAAAAATGTATTCTTCTGGCGATCAAACATATCTAAACCACCCCCAAGGGTAGAAATCCACAACCGCTGCTGACTGTCTTCCATAATATCCCAGACACGATCGTCTACCAGGCTATTTGGATCCTTTGGATCGTGTTTGTAATGTCGGAACGTACTCCCATCAAAACAGTCCAGTCCACCAAGATAAGTGCCTATCCATAGCTTTTTGGCGCTGTCAATGTAAAGGCCAACAATGATGTCGTTGCTCAGGCTATTGGTATTACCTGCCTGATGTTTGTATTGCCTGAACTGCCCCGTCTTGCGGTTAAAGTAGAAGAGACCGCCTCCGTTTGTACCAATCCAAAGGTTCCCTTTTTCATCCTCCACAAAACGGTTAACATCATCATAGGTAAGACCATTAGGATTGGAATATAGATGACGATAAAGGGGAAATTTAAGGATCTTTTTATGGTAAAAGCTGATGCCTTTTTTATAAGTACCCAGCCATATGATTCCTGTGGGATCTTTATATAAACATAGAATGCTATTCTGTCCAATACTCTTTGGATCGTCTTCCTTGTTTGTAAGGTACCTGACACTGAAATCTTCTTTATCCAACAAATTTAGGCCACCATGATCCGTGCCGATCCAGATCTGCCCTGCTGCATCCTGGAGTATTCCATTAATTAGATTATTATTGAGCGCCCCTGTTCCTTTATCAATAAAACGTCTGATGTTCTTATCTGTAGAGTAAAATTCAATTCCTCGTTGATTGTTCAATGTATACACCCAAAAATCACCATCACGGTCAATAAAGAGCTTAAAGTCCTGTTGATCGGCGGCTGCCTTAACCTGCAGCGTAGTGATCCGTCGCTGTACTTTTCCGGTAGTCACACTTAACATCTCTATGACCTTATCGCGATGGATCAGCCAAACATTATCATTGGTATCCATTTGCAATGCCGATACCGGGTTGTTGTGCAGCACAGCTCCTCTGCCCCTTATCGGAAAATGACGGGTAGAAGCCTTTAAAGGATCATATTTAAACACTCCCTCTGCTCCGGCATTAAACCAGAAATTACCGTTCTTATCTTTTAAAATATCAAGAATCCCAGTTGCCTGAATATGTAATTTCTTAAGGTAACCATTCACATCACTGCTAAATCTTTGCTGTCGTGGATCGTAGATATTGCCGCCACTGCGAGTCAGGATATATAAGCAATCGTTTGGAAGCGCATAAATGTTCAGTATGTAATCATCATTGATGGATGTACTGTCTCTGGGATCATGCTTGAAAACTTTAAACTCATAGCCATCAAATCGGTTAAGGCCAGCCAATGTTCCAAACCATAGGAAACCTTTGTCATCCTTAAAAATGCTATTTACCTGATCATGGGACAGTCCATTCGCAAGATCAAGTCTGGAGAATTGAATCTGCTCCTGTTGTGCAACAGCCAAGTGCGAGATCAGCATGCATATGAAAAGGCATATGGACTTTAATAGCGGCATTACGGTCTATAAATGGTAATTTTGATAAGAAACAAGTAAAAAAGGTTAAATCAGTTGCAACGTTCTAGCTTCTACCCACCCGATTGTTCCATTAGGAAGCTCTACTTTAAGCCAATCGTTCTTCGAGTCAATGATCCGGAGTTTTGTTCCCTCATGTATCAGCATTAACGTCTTCTGCTTTGCGTCTGGCGCACTTTTAACATTGACTGTTCCATTGAAAACAACACCTTCTTTATGCGCTTCCATATAACTCTCTACTGCCCTGGCAAAAGATATAAAGCAGATACCCAGCACAACCATCACCAGACCGCTATAAAAAGAAAGGCGCTTGGATCTATATGCTTGAGAATAAAGGTAGATAATCAGACCCGTAAACCCGGTAAGTAAAAACAGCACGCCTATCATCGACCAGCCCTGCACGGTCAGTAGTAATAGAAAAGAGGTCCACCACCTCGTTAAAAACAACTCGGGCAGTACTTCCATTTTATCTGTAATCTTTGAATTGGCCAAAGCCAGGTTCACAATAACGTCCCTGTCGTTCGGAGCCAGTCGACGCGCCCGCTCATAGTTCAATATAGCAGAAGCAAAGCTGTTCAACCTGTAATGTGCATTTCCTAAATTATAGTAGACTGCCGCAGTTTTGGCACCTGCATCCAGCACCCTCTGGTAGGTATTCACAGCTGCTTCATACTTTTTTTCTGCAAATTCCTTATTCGCTTTAACATACAGCGACTCCGCTGAATCTTTAGCAACACTAAAGAAGGGCATGAGTAAAAGCCCGAGAAATAGTATCAGGTTACGTCTGTGCATTTTCAATGTCTTTAATTATACGTTTAGCTCGTTCAAGTACCTCAGGTTGAGATACGCCCGACATAGGTGCATACCTTGCCATTTCGCAGAGGTCTATTGTTTCATCCACATCTTTAATCACTGCTGCATCCACCGACCTTTTCCTTAAGGCATCACCAATGATTTCCTTGCTCAAATCCGCCGCTGAGATATTCAATTTATCGGCAAGGTATCCATACAGCCCTTTATAGACTGCCTCGAAGAAAATTTTTGTATCTCCTGAAGTCAGCTGTTTCTGTGCGTTAGCCATGTGTCTTGCAGCTATTTTACTGGCTTTGCGACCTTTCACCGCCACCGCATCTTTGTTATGATCGCGAGACCATGTACGGTATCCAAGCGCTAGTAAAAAAGCTATCGGACCAGCAATTAAAGAAAAGAAAAACAATACCGAGCCATAAAAACCATTACCGGACATTGCAAGATCCGAGGGGGAAGTCTTGATGTACCTGATGTCCTTCTCTAATTCCGCTACGTCCTGCTGACCGCCATTTGCAAATGCCGTAACGTTAGTTCCAGGGTCGCCTTTTGCCACTTTCAAATCATAGGCGGCTGTATTAAGCACGACATACTTCCTGGTAGCAGGATTGAAATAAGAAAATTGGAAAGGAGCTAATTGATAGGTTCCTTCATGCCTGGGAATAAGCAAGTAAGTGTATTCTCTGTTTCCTGATACCCCTTCAAGCGTTTGTGTCAATTGGTCAGCAATCTTTGGATCATACTTTTCTATATCCGTAGCAACGGTCAGTTCCGGTGTTTTTAGGAGTTTGAAGTTTCCTGATCCTGTGACTTTAAGCTTATAATTCAAGGCCTCATTGGCCTTTAAAGCACTTTTATCGATTGAGGAAGCGATCGCAAAATTACCTACAGCGCCCTGGAATCCTTCTGGCTTACCTGCCTCCGGAAGCTGCTTTACATTGATACTGATCGGTAAGCTTTTGATCTTATACTTCACATCCTTAACAGCGCCGCCGAAAAACTGTTCCATAGGGTCATTCGATGGCACCTGTTGTCTTACAACGAACGTCATCGCTAGTGGATCCAAAGCAAGCTTCCCAAACCTTTCTGGAAATAAAAGCACCTTTTTTAAGGTGGCAACATTATATCTCGCGCCATTGAAGATCTCAGTGGTCCAGTCAATACTCTGGGTATTTATCTTAATCTCCTGGCTCCAGAAACCATTGAAATCCGGCAACTTGTCCAGCGCATTGTCCACAATATCAATGTTAGTGTAAAGTTTGTAAGTAACTGCCAGCTGTTCACCTTGATATACGCTTGTTTTATCGCTAACTGCCCTGATGAACAGCCGTTTCTTAATATCAAAAGAAGGATCAGTATTAGATGCGCTTAAATCGGCTGCGCCAGCACGATTACCTCCCTGCCCGGCGGGCGGTCCTTTCACAACAGTAATTCTTATCGCGTTAGACCGGTATTGCTTCCCGTCAACCACTGCTACAGCAGCAGGAATCGTATACACCCCTTCCCTGGCAGCGACGAGGTCGTAACCGAGCGACATACTCACCGTAGTAACGCCATTCACAGAAGTCATGCTTGAGGATTGATTAGGCCCGCCGACAACTTGGAAACCTTCAAATGCAGGAGGTCCGAAACGTTGAATACTTCCGTTTACAGCGAAACTTACTTCAAAAACTTCACCTACAGCTACCCTGGTCCTGCTTGCCGAAGCTGTAAATGTAATATCTGCGGCTAAAAGCGGTTTCGCGACCAGCAGGAAGCCCAGAAATAATATGATATACTTAAATTTCATTGTCAGTCAAACCTACCAATCTTTTACGATACGCCCTTTAACGCCCTTAGCTTTTTTGTTTTTAAGCTTATCCTGCGTCTGTTTCTCTTCCTGATTTAAAGCTTCCAATAAGCGCTCCGCTTCCTCCTTAGACAATTTATCAGGCTGTGGCTGTTCGCCTTTCTCATCTTTCTTATCCTGGTCCTTCTTATCCTGATTCTGTTTGTCCTTGTCCTGTTTATCTTTGTCTTTCTGGTCTTTGTTCTGATCCTGCTTATCCTTGTCCTTCGGATCTTTCTTATCCTTATCGTCCTTTTTCTTATCGTTCTTCTTGTCCTGCTGTTGCTGCTTAAGCTTCTCTTGCGCATAGGCAAGATTGTACCTCGTCTGATCATCTTTTGGATTGTTGATCAAAGACTTCTTATAAGCCGCAATACTTTCTTCAATCTTGTTAGATTCTAAAAGCGAGTTACCAAGGTTATGATAAGCTTGTGATTTGACTGCTTTATCAGTAGAGGTATTGGCGATATCTGTGAATTTCTTACCTGCATCTTCCAGCTTTTTCTGCTTATATAAAGCATCTCCAAGATTGAAATTACCAGCCACAGACTGTTGGGATTTCACAACTGATTTCCTGTAACTGGCTTCCGCTTCCTTATATTTCTTCTGTTGATACAACTGATTACCCTCGTGGATGTCCTTCTTTTCCTTCTGTGCGTAGAGCAAAGAACCCTGAAATGCTATAAAACTGATAATAATTAATACCCTCATGACTCCCTTACCTCAAATAGATTTAATGCACTTAACTTCAAATTCTTCCTGTTAGAGATAAAGAATTCTACCAGGAGCAAGATCAGAGTGATGCCGATAAAAAACTGAAACCGATTTTCGTAGTTTTTGAACATGCGACTATCATAGGTCTTTTTCTGCATCTTATTTACCTGGTCCATTATGATATTTAAGCCGCTGTTTGCATTGGAAGCCCTAACATACGCCCCATTCCCAGCAGCGGCAACCTCTTTACACATCTCTTTATTCAATTTACTTACCACAGTCTGACCATTCTCATCTTTCCGGAAGCCAACAGGGTTTCCGTTGTCGAAAATTGGCATTGGCGCACCCTCCGTTGAACCTAACCCAATCACATGGATGGTTACGTCCTTCGAATTCGCCGCTTTTGCCGCACTAACCGCATCATCCTCATGGTTTTCTCCATCAGTCATCAGTATCATCGCTTTACTCGTACCGTTTACTAGGTCAAAAGATTTCATTCCCATCTCAATGGCAGCCCCGATTGCAGTTCCCTGCGTTGGGACTATGTCGGTCGTAATGTTGTTTAAGAAGAGTTTAGCAGCCGAATAGTCGGTCGTTATTGGAAGCTGAACATAGGCCTCCCCCGCGAAAATAATGATTCCAACACGATCATTATGCAGATTATCAATAAGTTGCGATATTGCCCGCTTAGCGTTCTCCAATCTGTTGGGCGATAGATCACCGGCTAGCATGCTATTAGAAACATCCAGCAAGATCATCAGGTCTGATCCACTACGTTTCGCCTCCTCCGTCTTCGTTCCAATCTGAGGGTTTGCCGCAGCAAGGATCAATGAAGCAAAAGCGATCAGAAATATCCAGAACTTGATCTTTGGTCGGCTAAATGAGACCTCAGGGATCACCTGTCTAACCGTCTTAAGATCGCCAAAAGCTTTAAGCGCTTGCCGTTGCCATCTTTTGATCAGAATAAATACAAGGATCATTATTGGCAACAATGCCAAGGCCCATAACAACTGTATGTGTTCAAAACGTAACATAATACTAACTTAAGGCTCCTTTAAATATGGTGTTTCTCAATGCGAATTCTATCAGTAGAAGCAGCAATGCAATTAGCACAAAAGGCAAGAAACGCTCGGTCTTTTTGTGGTATTCTGTAACAGCGATCTTCGCTTTTTCAAGCTTATCAATCTGCTGATAAATCTCTTTAAGCTTCTCGTTGTTGGTTGCCCGGAAGTATTTACCGCCGGTAGCCTTTGCTATTCCGGTCAATGTTGTTTCGTCAATGGTCACCGGCACCTGCTGATACTGGATCCCTTGGCTCGTAGGCACCGGATAAGGCGCCATGCCCTTCGTCCCCACACCTACCGTGTACACACGGATCTTCATCTTGTTTGCAATCTCAGCCGCCGTCAACGGAGGGATCGAGCCTCCTGTGTTGGATCCATCAGTAAGTAGTATAACCACTTTACTCTTCGCTTCACTATCTTTCAACCGGTTAACCGCGGTTGCAAGTCCCATTCCAATCGCCGTTCCATCTTCGATCATCCCGTTGTTTACATCTTTGAAAAGGTTGATCAGCACATCATGATCAATAGTAAGCGGACATTGCGTAAAGCTCTCTCCACTAAAGATCACCAATCCGATCCTGTCATCCGGCCTGTCTTTTATAAAATCTATCGCGATGTTTTTACTTGCCTCTAGACGGTTAGGCTTCAAATCCTCCGCCAGCATACTTCCAGAAATATCAGTTGCAATCACAATGTCTATACCTTCGGTGGTAGAGTTCTGCCAACTTAAGGCCGACTGAGGTCTAGCCATTGCAATCACCAAAAACAGCGTTGCCAATACTCTGAACACAATTCCATAGTGCCTCAAAACACCATAACTTGACTTAACTTTCGTAAAACCAGTCACGGTCGACATCCTCAATGTACCTTGTAACGTCTTATTCTTCCAGATATACCAGCCGATCATCAAGGGAAGAAAAACCAGAAGCCAAAAGAAGCCCGGGTTTGCAAATTCAATTCCTTTAAATAAGTCCATCTCTCTTTGCTGCATCATTAGGGAATGGATTCACTTCTGCTGAGGCACTTACAAAGCCTATTGCATTATCCATACTGAGGTTATTGTCACTGTTTAAAGGCTTTTGTTTAGCAAACTTGACCAAATCGGCAAGCATCAGCATCTGTCTCAACCTGTTCTTGTTTTCTTCAGTAATCTCCAGGTGTCGTATTCCAGAGAAGATCTCATCAGAAGTCTGCTCCATTGCTCTGATCTTATACCTTTTCTCCAGAAATTCTCTGATGATATCAGTAAGTTCGCTGTGATATTGCTTTACTTCGTCTTGCTCCAAAAGCTTTTTATCACGTAAAGCCGTTAGCTTATTTAAGGCCTGCACATCCGGAGGGATAACGGGCTTTACGGCTATAACAACCGGCTCTGGCTTCTTTCTCTTCTTGAAATAAAACCATACCCCAATCAAAATAATAATCAGCAGTAGTCCTAACAAAACCTTAACAGAATTGTCCCGAAGCCAATCCATAAAGCTGTACTTCACAGCTAAAGGCTGCTTGATGTCGTAAATTGCCTTTGTGGTATCCACCTTTACGGCCTGCACCTGCAGTGTTATCGGATCGGTTTTAACCGCTGCACCGTTTGAAGTAAAGGTAAAGGAGGGAATGATCTGCACCCCCGCATCAAAAGCGGTAATGGTATATGCCTGACTGATGGTCCACCTTCCAGATTGATCCTTTAAGGTGTCCAATTTCCCAGCACTGACCACCTGTACCTTTGAAGAAAGCGTATCCCCAACGATCGGAAAGCTTACCTTTCCGTTTACCGGCAGATCCGCGGTTAGTCGCAATATCGTCTGATCTCCTAGTAGGATAGTCGCTTTATCAAGCTTAGATGAAACCCTAACATCCTGTGCCTTAGCCGAAAAACTAAATGCCGTTAAGCACAGCAGTAAACACCAGTTAATATGTCCTTTCATACTTACCTCTTTGCTCCTCGCTTTTTAAACAATGTCATTAACGGTTTTATATAAGATTGATGGGTACCTATTTTGGTAAAATCAACACCAGATCTTTTAAACAAATCCTCTAGCCTACCATTCCGTTCTAAAGCCGCGCGCTTAAATTCAAATCGCACTTCTTTATCACTTGTGTTTATCCAGGCTACCTGACCGGTTTCTTCATCCTTTACAGGGATAAGTCCGAGGTTCGGAAACTCTTCTTCGTGTAAATCAAACAGCCTCAATGCCACCAGATCATGTTTTCTATTGGCAATCTTCAGCTCATTCTCAAAGCTGCTGCTCATGAAATCTGATATTAAAAATGAGGTACATCGTTTTTTGATCGCTCCAGTAAAAAACCTAAGCGCTTCTGCAACGTTCGTACCCTTTTGTTTAGGCTCGAAATTAATCAGCTCTCTGATGATCATCAAGATATGACTCCTTCCCTTCTTTGGAGGTATAAACTTTTCTACCTGGTCGCTGAAAAAAAGAACGCCGACTTTATCGTTATTTTGAATCGCTGAAAAGGCAAGTACTGCACAGATCTCCGTAGCCAACTCCTGCTTAAGTTGCGTCTGCGTACCAAAGTTCTTTGACCCGCTGACATCGACCAGCAGCATGACAGTCATTTCCCGTTCTTCGTCGAAAACCTTAACGTAAGGGTGGTTAAAACGGGCAGTGACATTCCAGTCGATGGTTCGGATCTCATCGCCAACCTGGTATTCCCGAACCTCAGAAAAGGCCATGCCACGTCCTTTGAAAGCAGATTGGTACTCCCCAGAGAAGATCTGGTTACTCAATCCACGGGATTTTATCTCGATCTTTCTAACCTTTTTTAAGAGATCTTTGGTATCCATAAATTATGGTACTTCAACTGCATTTAATATTCCTGTGATGATATTCTCCGAGGTTACATTTTCCGCTTCGGCTTCATAAGTCAGGCCTATGCGGTGTCTTAGCACATCATGACAGATCGCCCTCACATCTTCCGGGATCACATATCCCCTTCTTTTAATAAAAGCGTATGCTTTAGCTGCCAGGGCAAGGTTAATACTTGCGCGGGGCGATGCACCGAAGCTGATCAGATTCTTGTAATCTGCAAGCTTATACTGCTCCGGAAAACGTGTAGCAAACACGATGTCGATGATATACTGCTCAATTTTCTCGTCCATATATACCTCTCTCACCACTTTTCTTGCCCGGATGATATCGTCTGGATGAAGAATTTTTGATGGCTTAGGCATGCCCTGAGGGGCTATGTTTGCACGCATGATCTGCTTCTCATCTTCTTTCTTAGGATAGCCAATCACCACCTTCAACATGAACCTGTCGACCTGCGCCTCAGGAAGCGGGTACGTTCCTTCTTGTTCAATCGGGTTTTGTGTAGCAAGTACTAAAAATGGGGTCGGAAGCGGAAAAGTGTTGTCGCCGATAGTTACCTGACGTTCTTGCATTGCTTCTAATAAAGCACTTTGTACCTTTGCTGGCGCTCTATTGATCTCATCAGCTAGGATGAAGTTAGAGAACAAAGGACCCTTCCTTACAATAAACTCTTCCTTTTTCTGGTTATAGATCATTGTACCTAATAAATCGGCAGGAAGAAGGTCTGGAGTAAACTGAATTCTGCTGAAACCAGCATCGATACATTTCGACAAAGTATTGATGGCTAATGTCTTCGCTAATCCAGGAACACCTTCTAAAAGTATATGACCATCAGCCAGAAGACCAATCATCAGACGTTCTACCATGTACCGCTGGCCAACAATAACCTTATCCATTTCATTAAAAAGGAGATCAATGAAGGTGCTCTCTTTCTGTATCATTTCATTCAAGGCACGCAGATCTGTGCCATAGTTTGAATTGTCTGTATTTGTATTTAACGCTTCCATTTAGACCGATTTTTTCGCTGCGAAAATTAGACAAACGTTAGACTTCCTGCAAGTTTTAAATCAAGTGTTTTGTGTTAAAATATGTTAAACCGACCCTGGTATGTTAGGATTTCAACGGTTAAATGGAGCATAATAGAATATGCGATTAAATTGTTAACTTTAACGACAAAGTAACCCGAGCAATAGCCAACGCATAGCTGTTAAAGACCGGATTTAGTTGTATCCGACAGGGAGATAACAGGGACCTAACAGGGAGGTTGCCCCTGTCAACACCCTGTTAAGTCCTGGTTAAATACGATTAACCTTCGCCCTACGTCAAACCCTGCCCTTAGGCAGTCCAGCACCCAGTCTAAGTTCCCCTGAAGTATAAACGGTCGAACTCCTTAACTTCCTTTAACATTTCTTAACATTTAAGGATTAAACTATTGTCTGCCGATTCGATCTATTCACTAAACACAACGGAAATCCTATGAAAAAGTTCATTCTAAGCGCTATACTACTCATCAGCATGGGTACGGTAGCAATGTCACAAACAACAGACTCTAAGAGAGTTCAGAAGTCCCCTGAAGAACGTGCTCAACGAGCAACAGACGTACTGGATAAAAAGTTATCGTTAACGGCGGACCAGAAATCTAAGATCTATGCGCTAAACCTTGAAGATTCAAAAAAGGTTAAAGCGAAACACGTTAAAGGTGAGAACAGGGACAGAACTGCTATGAAAGCAGCTATGGAAGAGAGAGATACCAAAATCAACAACGTTCTTGATGAAAAACAACGTGCATCTTACAAAGAATGGAAAGAGAAACGCAAACAAGGCATGAAAGACCATGCTGGAAAACAAAAAGGCGAAAAAGGTACTCGTGTACCAAAGTCAGATAAGGTTTAAACTAAGCGTGTCTTAGGGATAACACAATTGATTTAATGGGCGGCAGGAGAACTTGTCGCCCCTTTTGAACTTATGCTTTATTAAACCCTAACTCTTTCAACAACAGCTCCCTGTAGTTATTTCCTATTGGAAGTTCGGCCTCGCCAATAAACACCCTGTTGCCTTCAATGTGACTTATTTTCGATTTGTTGATCATAAAGGATCTGTGAATTCTAATAAAGCGACTAGAGGGCAACAGTTCTTCAAAACTGGAAAAAGGCATTTTAGGCATCAAAGTAGTCGTTTGAGTGACGATCCTTGTATAGTTACCTTGCGCCTCTGCGTACTTTAATTCATCAAATAATACCTTGAAAATTTTTCCATCGGTCTTTATAAATAGGTAATCCTCCTTTTGATCGGGCGCTCCGGAAGTTAGGCCAGAATTGTCAATTGCCATTCCTGGCTTTAACCGGGCAATCGCTTTGTCCACCGCGATCATGAAACGGTCGAACGAAAAGGGCTTTAGAAGGTAGTCGCATGCTTCCAGGTCAAAAGCGTCGGTTGCATATTCCTTATAGGCTGTGCTAAAAATGATCTGCGGTTTGTTTTTCAAGGTCTTTGCAAAAGATACCCCGTCAATTACTGGCATATTAATATCCAGAAACAAAATATCAATGTGTTGATTTTGGAGAATCGCTTTAGCTTCAAGTGCGTTTCCGCAGGATGCGATGACCTTCAAGTTAGTTAAATGCGCACAATAGCTGTTAATGATATCTCTTGCGATAGGTTCATCATCTACGATTAGGCAGTTCAATGCAGTCATATTATCTGATATTTAAGCGCAGTTCTACTGAATAAAAACGTTCGTCACTTTTCACAATAAGCTCATGTGCGTTTGGATAGAGCAGTTCCAACCGCTTAGTCACGTTTGCCAATCCGATACCGCCACTTTTACCCAATATACTGTTCTCTTCCTTTTCTATTCCAAAACTGTTCTTAATAAGGAACAAAATTGAGTTGCCCCATATCCTTAATTTTAGGTCCACAAATATCTCTGGAGAAGCGGTATTTTTGGAATGCTTAAAAGCATTTTCTATGAACACAATCAGCAGCATGGGCGCTATTTTAATTTCCGGATCCAACATTTCCTCGATCTCTGTAGTAAGCAGCAGCCTATCTCCTATTCTAATCTTTTCAAAGTCAATATAGTTCCTGATGTACGACATCTCATTTTTTAGGGGGACATACACCTCAGTTGCATCATATACCGAATATCTTAACAATTCTGAGAGCTTTAATAACAGTTGAGGAATTTTCTCGTGATCAGAGATGGAAAGGCCATATAAGTTATTGAGCGTATTGAACAGAAAATGAGGGCTTAACTGCGATTGTAGAAGATTAAGCTCGCTCTTGCTATGCGCTGCATCGCTTTGCGCTTCGATCAGTTGATTTTGTGTGACTGCATGAACGACCTTGATCATGACACCCAGTGCAATGCTGACCAAAATGAAGGGTATCCAAAACAAGATCAGGTTAATAGCGGCGCGGCCTTGTAACGGGAAGTCTGCATGAAAAAAAAGCCAACCAACTGAACTTGTGATCAAAACCGCGAGGAAAAACATCAAAGGAATAGGGAGCTTGGTTAACTTGGCCGACCACACCTGGGAGATGTACCTCCCACTAAAGACGCCCAATATGAAAAAAACAGTGGCAGCAAAAGAAACAGATTCATCGTCATTTATTGAAATGGACTCTACATAGGGATGTATAGCAATGAATATGGGGATGCCGCTAAGGCAGGCAAGTATGAAATAGAGGTTGTTTCCGAAGAAACTATTAGCTGATCCTTTGCTGAAGAGTTTCATTTAAACAGTACTATAAATTAATTGAACCATGGCTACAAAGCTGCACAAGTTTTCAGAAGACAGAAATAATAAAGGTCAAATGATAAGCTATTAGTGACGAACCCCTGTTAAACGGGGATCAGTTCGTTGGTCACCGATAAAGACACTTCTATCATCGCCTTCCTAAGGTACAACATTTATATTCTCGGCAATAAGCGATTAAGACAACATTTGAATTGTAAAACAACAATCAAATGAAAATGTATACTACGTTCCTCTTCGCATTGCTTACCACAACTATTGCTTTTGCGCAAAAGCCCCCAACGAAAACCTCCGCTCTTAAAGACTCCCTTCAAAAGGAAACGAAAGACATCAAACTGAATGAAGTAACTATCAAAGGGAAGAAACCTTTGATACAAATGGAGATTGATAAAACGATTGTAAATGTAGGGTCTATGATCAGTAGTTCGAGTAGCAACACGATGGAGGTCCTGGAAAAAACGCCTGGCGTAATTATAGATGCGAACGGTGTGATTAGTTTAAATGGAAGAGCTGGGGTCATGGTGCTTATTGACGGCAGGCAAACGTATATGTCGGCCTCTGATCTCACTAATTACTTGAAATCCTTGCCGGGGAGCAGCCTCGATAAAATAGAGCTGATAGATAATCCTTCTTCAAAATATGATGCTGCAGGCAATGGGATCATAAATATTAAGCTGAAAAAAGACAGGACAGCTGGTGTCATCGGAAACTTGGCTACAGCCTACAGTCAGGGACAGTTGGGTAGAAGCAACCACTCATTGAATTTAAATTACAACCGCAAAAAACTGAACGTTTTCAGCAATCTCGGTTACAGCAGAGATAAGGGTTTCTCTTTGGATACTACAACCGTAACTTTTACAGCGAAAAGGAACAATTGACCAGCAGGATTATCTTGCTGAATGATCAACAGTCCGCAGCTGAAGGGTTAAATGGAAGCTTGGGAGTTGATTACGCTCTAACCACTTTTACGACGGTCGGCATGCAAGTTAGTTTAAGTACCTATAAACGGAATGTTCTGCTGGATTATGACAGTAAGTCCTTCAATGCTGGCGATCAGCTTGACAGCTTAAGCGCTGGAAATACACGCTCTTTAGACGACAGAACAAACGTTGGGCTCAACCTTAATCTTGCTCATAATTTTGGAAAGAGCGGAAAAGAGTTGTCGTTCGATGCCAGCTACTTAAGGTACAATGGTGATGGCGATCAAAATACCAACGATCAATTTTTATACCTTTTACCTTCTGATAGTAGAATCTACACAGTAAAGGGAGATTATGTACATCCCCTAAAAAACAAAGCGAAGTTGGAGGCAGGATTTAAAAGTAGCTTAGTCAACAACAACAATATAGCGAACTATTACCTATTGAACGGCTCCGCTCCTTTGTTGGATAATACAAGGTCAAACGATTTCAACTATACAGAAAACATTAATGCTGCTTATTTGAATGGTCAGAAGGCCTGGAAGGCATGGAGCGTTCAAGTGGGTTTGCGAGTGGAGAACACGAACGCGTCGGGCAAGCAATTTGGGAACGCAGACGTCGCCGAAAGCAACTTTAGCAGGAGTTACACGCAGTTTTTCCCTGGAGTTGCTTTTATGTATAAGCTTGACAGCACCAATACGAGGTCCCTTAGTCTTGTGCTAAGCAGGCGGATCAACAGGCCGAACTATCAAAATCTGAATCCCTTTGTGTTTTTCAGGGACAAATATTCTTATACAGTAGGCAATCCGATGCTTAGAGCGCAGGCACAATACCGCTATGAGCTTAAATACCAACATCAGCGCTGGTTGAGGTTTGGGGTGAGTTACAACCATTTTATTGATGTGATCCTACCAACAACCACTGTTATCGACGACATATTCTATACCAAGCAGGATAACATTGGACAGGGGTATATGATACTGTTTAATACAGGCTTGAATGTTCCTGTTACAGAATGGTGGACTGCAAACAGTGACATCCAGCTTTCTAACATAGGATTAAAAGGCAAAACCACGCAGTCGATCATTCATTTCAGCACCTACATAGCGAGGTTTAACTTAAATAACCAGTTTAATTTTAAGGGTGGTTGGGCTGCTGAAGCAGGTGGCTATTATGCCAGCAGGGACTATAACGGACAAACGTTTACTTCAGGTATGTACCGCGTGAATGCAGGGATCCAGAAGAAGATATGGAATGATAAGGCAAGCATCCGCCTCAATTTTGACGACATATTTAATTCATGGGTGTATAACAATGGTTCTGTTGGCCTGGGAAATGCGCAGTACTTCCAGACGACCCGAACGGATACACAGCGGGTTGGACTTGCTTTTACCTATCGGTTTGGCAGCGACAGCTTCGCTAGAAAGAGTAAACACCAGAACAATGCTTCCGAAGACGAGAGAGGCCGGATGCAGTAATAATTATATATTTGCTGAAAATCGATAACTATGTTAGCTCATCACGTTTTATTTTGGTTGAAAGCCGAAACTACAGAAGATCAAATCGCCGCTTTTAAAAAAGGCCTGGAATCACTTGAAAATATAGAAACCGTTAAAACGTTCCACATTGGAACTCCCGCAGCTATTGACCGTGCGGTGGTTGACGTTACCTATACATTTTCACTGATTATCTTTTTCGAAGGCATGGAAGGTCATGATGTATACCAGGTTCATGAGTTACACACGGCATTTTTAGACCAATTTCGCGAGCTGTTTGAAAAAGTTGTTATCTACGACGCACAATAGTTTGAAAGGCCGCATGGGTTAATTAGCTGTTTTACGGAGCAACTTCTACACTGATGCGGCTGCTGTTTCTACTGCCAATGAAAGGCTCTGTTCTTACTGAGAATTCGAGCTTGTACTTGCCAGCCTTTTCCGGCGAGATAATTGTTGCAGGAACGACAACAGATTGTCCTTGAGGGATTATAGTGCCTTCTAAATTCGCAGTCACAGCGATCATAGGGTGGATGAGTTTGTTGTTCACCTTATAACCATATTCAAGGAAACACTTCCATATCTGATTTTTGTTCCCAAGGGTGATGGTATCGGGATATGGGTTTGTGATCTTCAGTTTCAATTGGACAACAGTTCCGGGCTTGAGTATTCCTATAGCTGCTACTGATGCTATGTTTACACGCTGGTACATCCTGACGTGGTTGATCCCGGTACCAAACACAATTCCCTTGTTGGTAAACATGGTATCGAGTTTTTTAGTCGGATCTGGCTGAAGCATCAGATAGTAGGCCTGACGATTCCTGAATTGATCGTCAAGTGGCCAAATATCATATTGATTTTTCCTGTAATTTCTGGAGTTGTATGCGAACCCTTTGGTGCTGTTGGTATAATAATTATACTTGGAGGCGAGCTGAAAGGAGTCTTCGAATAATACAGGACTGTTACCTGAGAACTTTTGGATCTCCAATGCCCATTCCTTATTACCGAAATAACTCTTGACCAACTTATTCTTCATTAGGATTGGAATAGGTACGATCATGATGATTCTGATGATCAGGATGATGAATATGTTGAGAATGGCGACTTTTGTAAACCACCCTGGAACTCCTTTTTTTGCCAATTGCAGGTAAGCAAGTAGCATCAGGCAGATCATCCCTGGTAGCGTCCAGTGGGCTTCTACCCTTCCTTTGAATGTGCTTAAGAAAAAGAAGATAAAGATTCCGTAAAAATTAAAGAGCAGTGCTTTAGTAAAGTAATCCTCAGATTTGTACCTGGAAGCACTTTGGTATAAGAACCAGCCAACTAATGGTCCGGCCAGAGCCAGCTGTCCGAAAAGGTACTGGTAAGTGAACTCAAAACGATAGGCTTCTGCTGACCGATCTATGATATGATAATAGAAAGAAGGGTAATTATTCTGAAACTGCCACCAGAGGTGCGGCAGAAAGGCAGTGATCGCAAAGACGATGATCACCCAGAAAGAAGGCCTTTTGAATAACTTAAAGTTAGATAGGATAGTAAAGAATAGTATAAGAATGGCGTGATACTTACTGTAGAGCAGGCAGGCAACCACAAGGGCTAAAATAGAGGCCATTAGGTAGCTATCTTCTTTAAGGTATCGCTGATATACATAAAAGAACAGCGCGGTGAAGAAGAAGAGCGGAGCATCCGGAGTGGTTACAAATCCATAAACATGGAATAAAACAATAGAACCGGCGAGAAGAATATATAGTGTGATGTGCTGCGTATAGGCGCTAACTACCTTCCAAAGCAGGTAAAATGCGGTTGTGGTACTAATTATCGTAACCAGCCGGAGACCCAACGGTGTATGACTGAGGGTGTCGCCTATTTTTATAAATAAAGCCACCATTGGCGGATGGTCGAAATATCCCCAGGCTAGAAACTTCGAATACAGCCAGTAGTAAGCCTCATCGGGATGCAGATCCATAAAAAAGGCCTGTATCAGGTTCATGATGGCCCAGAGCGCAAGGAATATAGGAAGTAACTGCTTAGCGGTTTTGACTTTTTTCAACATCCTTTATCCTGTAAAGGTGTAGAGATAGTTTGCGAAAAAATTCCATAAAGAAACCAGGCCAATTGCGAAAGCTTTTGCAAAATAGAAGTTCCACTTCAGCTTTTCATGGAATAGATAAATGATGCCATTACTCATTGCAAGTCCTATCAAAGAGATCACAAAAAATTTCCCGAACTGCATTGCCGTATTGGGATCATGATTGTTAAAGGTCCAGAGCCTATTTAAGCTATAATTTGTACCTGTTGCGACAATAAAACCCAGAGAGTTAGCAACATACTTATGAATCTTTAGCTTTTCTTTAAAAAGGAAGGTGATTCCAAAATCAACAATCATCCCCGAAAAACCGACTACACCAAACTTTATAAACTTTAGAATAAAGGCTTTATTGAATTCGATTGCGGCGATATGGGTCATAGAAAATCTTTTGCCAAAAATAAGATAATAAAAGATTCCTTTTGTGTAATATTGTGTTTAAAATCCCTGGATTGCTTAACCTTCTCAATTATAAAACGCCAGTTAACTACTCCTTAGATTTTAAGGATGCATACAGCTATATAAACGTTAGGCAAGTCCGACTGTTGAGTACCGCGCTGTTTATTCTCGCTTCTTTCATCAGGTTCCTTGCCCATCTGCAGTATGCTAATATTATCACCGTTCCAAACATCATGGAATACAATCTGAGCAACTTAATACAGCTGATCGGATCTTCCAGCTTTATTATATTGAGTTCAATAGCCCTAAAATATAAGAACTGGAACGCACAACAAAGAAACCTGCTGACCTTCGCTTTTACGTTATTCTTACTTTCGGTGACCTTCTTTTTAAGTTATGTTTATTCGATGCACAATGCGAAAAACACGCTTACCTTGTTTCTCACCGGTATAGTTGTGGTCAGTCTTTTTTTCGCCCTTGAGTTTAAGTACATTATTTCGCTATCGCTGTTTGTCATCTTTCTATTTGCCGTTGGGATGATCGTTCCAAGCCTAACGCCCGCACAGCAGTTTTTAAATCTGGTAGCCTCTATCCTAATGGCATTTGTGCTTTACATCTGCTCCCGGTATAGTTATTTTTATAAGTCGCAACATTTTGTACAGCTGAGGCAGCTGGAAGAAAAGAATATAGAAGTTCAGGAACTTAACAGGCAAAAAGGAGAGATACTGGGCTTTGTTGCACATGATCTTAGAAATCCGCTTAATAATATTGAAGCTTTGAGCCGCATACTCATTGAGGAGAACCAACAAAATGAGCACACAGAACTTGATTTGATTTTAGGTTCTGCAAGGCAGGCGAAAGACATCATTAACGACCTTGTAGAGGTAATTCAAGTGGAAAAGGCACCTTATCAGCTTCAGACCGTTGACTTGGTTGATTACATCAACAGCATCTGCGCCAGTTGGCAAATGAACGCTCAAGAGAACAGAAAGATTAAATTTAACTGTGCAGAAGCAGTTTTATTCACCCCTTTAAACCCGGCGAAGTTTAATCGGGTTATCGATAACCTGATAGGTAATGGTATCAAGTTCTCGGATAATGACACTCCAATAGAAATAGAGGTGTCAAGATTTGAGCAACACTGCCTGATCAGCGTTAAGGACTATGGCATAGGCATCCCTGAGAATTTAAGAAATCTGCTGTTTGATCAGTTCTCTAAAGCAGGGAGGGCCGGGTTAAATGGAGAGAAATCGTTAGGTTTAGGTTTACACATCTCTAAAGACATCGTGGAACAGCATGGTGGTACTTTAACTCTCGAAACAGAAGAGAATAAAGGGTCTACATTTATCATATCAATGCCACGTGCAAGTTAGTTCAAATGAAAATTATCAGTAGGCCTTATGGTCACTTTCGACACGAACACCAGATTCACAATCAAAACACCAATAATTACGGCCAGTGCCGATTGTAAAGCAGAATATAACTTGCTATCGGAAATAATGAAGGTTGAATCTTTTATCAACTCCTCGCCTACTTGGTTCTGTATATTCATTAACGCTTTAAGGCTTTTAAAGGCAGCATCAAATGTTGTATTTCTCTTGAGATCCAGGATCCGCCTGGCAGATAACGTATCCTTAAGATGAGTGTATAGTGCGATCTGATGCTCTACCAACTTGTATTCGGTCAGTAAGCTTTTCAACTTTCTCAATTGCTGTTTTTCAGATTCTACCAAATAAGTTTTTTCATACTTCGTCAATAGCTCGCGGATGGCGGCATCATGTGCAGCTATATTTACATTGAAATCAGCCGGCAGCCGTACATCACTTTCGTCATAGCTTACTATATTAAATAAAGCGCTTCTTGCGTGAAGGTGTTCTGCGATATCAAAAAGGAGTATCGTAGGAACCAGTCTATCCGAATAAACCGAGGAAAACGAGCTGTTCAAGCTTTTTATATTTCTTTCTTCGAGCGCTCTGATCGACATCGTACAAGCCAAGATGCACAATAAGATTGCTGCTATCTTTGTTTTCTGCTTCACTCCATATGCAAGCTTCATAAGTCTTCTGTTAATACTCGTCTTCCATTACACTGGTGAATAAGTTACTGGAAAAATTGACGAGAAACAACTCTTTCTTTGCACGGGTAACCCCTGTGTATAGCCAACGCATAAAATCCATATCTACCATTTCATCTGTAAGGTACCCCTGATCTACAAATACAGCGTCCCATTGCCCGCCTTGAGCCTTATGGCAGGTTACCGCATAAGCAAATTTTATTTGTAAGGCATTATAATATGGATCCTCTTTAATGGCGGCAAATCGTTCTCTCTTATTGCTTAAATGGTCGTAATCCAGATTGAGGTCTTCGAACAACTTATTGTTTTGTTCATAATTGAGGCTTGGGGACTCCGACGTGAGCGTGTCGAGCATTACCTTACAAGTGATATTTCCTGCTTCCGGAAAATCTATCAGTTCCAGATTCACCTCACAAAACCGAAGACCATAACGTTCTTCAATACCCCTTACTCTTGTGATTCGAGCCATATCGCCATTGGCTATAAAGGCCGCCGATTCATTTTCCGGGAGCCAGAAGTAGTTATTTTTTACCACCATGATCTGATCCCCGCCAGTCAGCTCTTCATCGCGATATAGTAAACGGGAACGGATCTGCTGGTTGTAGATGTTGGCAGACTTGTTGGAGCGACAAACAACCAGTGCATTCTCTATACCAAACTTACTGTACGCATATTCTAGTCCTTCCACGAACTTCAAACCGGTCATTCTGAAGATATCCTTGTAAGTTTTCGTGAGGAACTTGGGAAGCTCAATCTTCTCATCCTCCTCTAGTTCCTTGTTAATAATCTTCCGAAGCATGGTCGCATTTGCTAAAATGCCTGATTTTTTCTCTTGTCGGACTACCTCTTTTAATTCGACGGCTTTGACGGCCAGGCCAAACTGCTGCGCAATGTAACTTGCGTTTAATGCCGGACTGTCTAAACTTCCTACGGGGGGCAGCTGAGCAGTATCACCGACAAAAGCGACTGCACAATTTTTTCCGTTATAAACATATTGCATGAGGTCTTTCAAAAAAGAGGATCCCGTTTTAAGGTTCCATTCATCGGCGATCATGGAGGCTTCATCCACAATAAACAGGGTGTATTCTGCAAGATTCGGTGCAAGCTGGAAGGACATTTCAGTGGCGACCGAGGATTTTTTACGATAGATTCTTTTGTGCACTGTTAGCGCCATCCGACCGGTATAATTACTCATCACTTTTGCCGCACGACCGGTTGGAGCCATTAACACACTCCGGTATCCAAATCTGGGAAGCGCTTTAACTAAAGCGCCAACAGAGGTGGTTTTACCGGTTCCGGCATAACCACGCAAGATGAAACATTGCTTATCCAGTGGTTGCGATAGGAAAGTAGCCATTTCCTGGCAGAAAACAAGTTGCTCTTCGGTAGGACTAAATTGATATGATTGCGCGATTAAGCTGGCTTTATCCATTTATCAAATGTGCGGTGGTGATGATTTTAAAAAAAAAGAATATGTTTGTGAATATGAACAGCAAAAATAGCATAATATTAGTTGATCCGGAATTTGACTTGAACTCGGCTCACAATTGTGACTTGCTGATTAAAGTTACTACAGACAACTTTTCTTATGCGATTATTGATACAACAGCAAACCGCCTGGTTGTTCTTTACGACCAGCAGGAAAGTAAAAATGTGGTCGCTGAGCTTTCTGATGTTCTAAGTAATGATCCTTACCTGTCCATCTCTTTCCAGACTATAAAAGCTTCGGTTTATACCCGGAATACGATTGCCATCCCTAATGAATTGCTAGACGCCAGGAATCTAAATGTTTATGCTAAATTTTTTATTCCCGGGCAGTCCGAGCAATTGCATTTACAAGGCGGAGAAAAGTTCACATCTATTTTTAACCTCGATCACGATATGGAAGAACTGCTGATTACCAGGTTTGGAATTAGCAAGATCTATGACCATACGGCGCCTCTTTTTGCTTTATCCGGTATGCAGTCTAACAAGCATCTTATATTAGATTTTACTGTTGGTTCGTTTAATGGACTGCTTATGGATAATGGGAAGTTGATTTTTGAGAACTACTATGAAACAGCCGACGCTGAAGAATTTAATTATTATTTATTACTGATGATCAAACAGTTGACCATTGATACACAGACAACTAAAGTATATATAAGTGGCATCATTCACGAGGAGGATAAGAAGTTCGAAGTTATAGGGCGATACTTTTCTGCAATAGAATTTTTAGAGCCTGACGCAGAGAAGCTGAATGGCACAATTCTTTATGACATGCCTAATCAATATTATAGTGGCTTATTAGCTTTGCAATTATGCGAATAATCGGAGGTCGCTTAAAAGGCGTAAGATTTAATGCTCCTGAAAGTCTGCCGGTGCGTCCTACTACTGACATGGCTAAAGAGGCATTGTTCAATATCTTGTACAATACGTACGATTTTGACAGTTGTGATGTACTCGATCTATTCTGCGGGACGGGAAACATTAGTTTCGAGTTTGCTTCAAGGGGAATCAGAAGCGTAACTGCTGTAGACAAGCATTCTGGCTGCATTTATTGGGTAAAATCCGTGATTGACACACATCAGTTGAAGGAGATCACTGTGGAGAAAGCTGACGTTTTCAAATACCTGGCTTTACCTAAGAGAAGTTATCAAATCATATTTGCTGATCCACCTTATGATCTACCAACTATTCCTAAGATTCCGGAATTGGTTATGAATAACGGTTTTCTGGCCGATAACGGCTTACTGATTGTAGAACATCCATCGCTATTGAAATTGAATGCACAACCCGGTTTTAAAGAGACACGGCGATACGGAAATTCTTCTTTTAGCTTCTTTGAAAAAATTATTTAGCATATCCGTACTTATGAAGATCGCAGTTTTTCCAGGTTCCTTTGACCCTATAACCATAGCTCATGCAGACATTCTGAAACGAGCGTTACCATTGTTTGATAAGGTTATAGTTGGAATTGGTATTAATAGCGCTAAGCAAGGGTGTTTTAGTCCTGAAGAAAGAAAAGGCGTTGTTAAGGCGGTTTTCGCTGGAATTGATAAGGTGGAAGTTCAACTTTACGAAGGACTGACGGTTACATTTTGCAAACAAAACGGTGCGACCTTTATCATCAGGGGCGTAAGATCCGTTGGTGATTTTGAGTATGAAAAACCAATTGCCCAGATCAACCAAACCATGATGCCTGACATTGAGACCATTCTATTATTTAGCAGACCTGAATACGGTGCGATCAGCTCGACGATAGTACGCGAAATTTTAAAGCATGGCGGTGACGTCAGTAAGTTTATTCCTGTCGAAGCTGTGCCCTTTATAAAATAAATTTCTCTTTTTTAAAGCAACTTACCCTCTTCAAGTACCTGTACGATGGAAGGAAATGTGTTTTTTAAAACTGGCTTCAGTTCGTCTGCTCTGAGCCATACTGCTTTGGTGATACCCTCCTCTTTTTGAGGGATCAGTTTAGGTTCCCCTTTCACTGTCATGCTGTACCAGTTTGTTTTCTTTAGAACAGGCTTGTTGCCAAGTGTATAGACGTGGTAAGTTTTACAAAGCTTTTTATCGTTGGTATGAATTTTTACTCCGCATTCCTCTTCTACTTCTCTCAATCCAGCTTCCTTCATTTTCTCCCCTTTTTCTACCTTTCCTTTTGGAAGATCCCACTTTTTATTGCGAAAAATAAAAAGGTAACTACCTTTCGCGTTCTTTACCAGACCGCCTGCTGCTTTGATTAATTCACAACTTTTTTTGATCTTATTGAACAACTTCTTAGGGTCTGAAGCAATTAGGAGGTAGTCTTGAAGAGCGGCCTTGTCTATGTTTTTGTAAAATGTTGGAAAATCAAAATCCTCTGCTTCAAGTTGTTGGATTTTCTTCAGTTGCTTCGGCGCAGAATCTGCGATAAACAAGGTATTGTCATTAATATAAATTCTGTATTTTTGAGCCATGTATAATAAAAGTGATATTGAACTAAAGGTAGCGGAATTTTTATTACAAATTAAAGCAATAAAGTTACAACCTAATAATCCATTTACTTGGGCTTCGGGTTGGAAATCGCCAATTTATTGTGACAATAGAGTCACGCTATCTCATCCTTCAGTGAGAACATACATCAGACAAAAACTTACACAATTAATTCAAGAGGAATTTGGTTCTGTAGACTTAATTGCGGGTGTTGCTACAGCAGGAATTCCACAAGGCGCCTTAGTCGCTCAGGAGCTTGGTTTGCCATTTGCATATGTACGAGCTAAGGCAAAAGAGCATGGAACAGGTAATTTAATTGAGGGTGAAATTGTAGAAGGTCAACGGGTAGTTGTTATCGAAGACTTGATCTCTACAGGGAAGAGCAGTCTACAAGCGGTTGATGCTTTAAGAAATGCTGGCCTTTCAGTAGCGGGTTTAGTGGCTATTTTTACTTACGGCTTTGATCAGGCAGATGAGAATTTCAAGGCTGCAAAGTGCAGATACGCCACATTATCAGATTACAACACGCTGATCTCCTATGCTGCCGAGCATAGTATTATTGCGCAGAATGACGTTGACATGCTTACGAAATGGCGCAGCAACCCATCAGAATGGGGTAAAGAATTAGAAAAATTATCATAATCATAGAATGACAGTTATAGAAAGTACTACTGAGATTAATCTTCCGGTTCCACAGGTATATGAGTTTTTGGCGGATCTAAACAACCATCAACAGTTGATGCCTGAAAACATTTATAACTGGTCATCGACAAAAGACGAAGCAAGTTTCACCATCCAGAACATGGCTAAACTTGCGATCAAAATCTCTGAACGCATTGAGAATAAAGAATTGACCGCCATACCTACCGAGAAACCACCTTTTGATGTGGAATTAAAATGGACTGTTGAGGACAATGGTCACGGGGGCACTACTGCGAAACATATTTTATCTGCTGATTTGAATATGATGATGAAGATGCTTGCTGCAGGTCCCTTGCAGAAACTTGCTGATCATCAAACTGAGCGTTTGAAAGAGATTCTTAAATAATCTTCTCAGGGCCATCCCATGTTATAACTGAAAAGTAAGAGGTTCCAAGGAAAGAACGTCAGTTCTTTTTCTTCAGACAAGACAATTTTTCCGGTTAAATCATTATTTATCAGACAATTAGTTATTTTGATATGCGGAGAGCGGACATAATTTCCGATATCTAAAGACTAAAGCCTGCTGGCATCTCCTTTGTTGAACTGGAGATATGAACTTCAACAACTTCACAATCAAAGCTCAGGAAGCAATTCAACAGGCTTCCGCAATAGCAGAAGGCAATCAGCAGCAAGCTATTGAGACAGCACACCTCCTTAAAGGCTTGCTTACTGTTGATGAAAATGTGGTTTCGTATGTTTTGAAGAAGTTGAACCTCAACTTAAATATACTTAACCAGAATCTTGATTCCCAGATCTCAAAGTTTCCAAAAGTTAGCGGAAGCAGTCCATATTTAACTTCCGGAAGCAATTCAACTTTACAAAAAGCACAGTCTTATCTGAAAGAATTCAAGGACGAGTTTGTTTCCGTAGAACATGTACTGTTGGGTATTTTATCGGTTAACGATGCAACTTCTAATTTGCTGAAAGACCAGGGAGTGAATGAAAAGGACCTTAAAAAGGCGATCATAAGTCTTCGGGGCGATAACAGGGTTACGGATCAAAACGCAGAGGCTACGTATCAGGCACTCGGTAAGTACGCCAGGAACTTAAATGAATATGCAGAATCTGGTAAGTTAGATCCGGTAATCGGCCGTGATGACGAGATCAGAAGGGTTATTCAAATTCTATCAAGAAGAACTAAGAACAATCCTATATTAATCGGTGAGCCGGGTGTAGGTAAAACTGCCATCGCTGAAGGTATCGCTTTCAGAATTATTAAAGGTGATGTACCAACTAACTTAAAAAGCAAAACCGTTTACTCATTGGATATGGGCGCTTTAATCGCGGGAGCTAAGTACAAGGGAGAATTTGAGGAGCGGCTTAAGGCTGTAGTCAAGGAGGTTTCTCAAAGTGATGGAGATATCATCCTGTTTATTGATGAGATTCATACCTTAGTTGGCGCTGGTGGTGGTGAAGGTGCAATGGATGCCGCAAACATTTTAAAACCTGCGCTTGCAAGAGGAGAACTGCGTGCTATTGGCGCGACGACTCTTGACGAATATCAAAAGTATCTGGAAAAAGATAAAGCATTAGAAAGGCGTTTCCAAAAGGTAATGGTGAATGAGCCGGATACTCAAGATGCAATTTCGATTTTGCGCGGACTTAAAGAAAGATATGAGACCCACCATAAGGTTAGAATTAAAGATGAAGCGATTATTGCTGCCGTTGAATTGTCACAACGCTATATAGCAGACCGTTTTCTACCAGATAAAGCGATAGATTTAATGGACGAAGCGGCTTCAAAGCTGAGGCTGGAAATGGATTCCGTTCCGGAGGAAGTGGATGAGTTGAATCGCAAGATCATGCAGCTTGAAATCGAAAGGGAAGCGATTAGACGGGAGAACGATATAAAGAAAGTTGCAAGTCTTGGAGAAGAGATCGCTAATATCTCGGCAGAAAGAGATGAGATCAAAGCAAAATGGCAAGGTGAGAAAGACCTTGTAGACAATATTAATAACGAGTTAGAGCTAATAGAGAACTATAAGCTCGAGGCAGAACAGGCGGAACGTGCCGGTGATTACGGTAAAGTTGCTGAAATCCGCTACGGAAAAATTAAGGAAGCTCAGGACAGGACGGAAAAATTTAAAGAAACTTTGGCCAGTCAGCAAAGCGAAAGCAGAATGCTGAAAGAAGAAGTGACTGCTGATGACATCGCCGGCGTTGTTGGACGATGGACGGGCATTCCTATCACTAAGCTGATCTCAAGTGAACGGGAGAAGTTACTAAACTTAGAGGCGGAACTTCACAAACGTGTTGCAGGACAAGATGAAGCTATTGAAGC
The DNA here is from genome assembly GCF_037719805.1 of Pedobacter sp. Lineage (GTDB taxonomy): Bacteria > Bacteroidota > Bacteroidia > Sphingobacteriales > Sphingobacteriaceae > Pedobacter. Next base: position 778,466 of record NZ_JBBJLZ010000002.1, read on the forward strand.
TATATCTGATGCGATCCGGAGGTCCAGAGCTGGCTTACAGGATAAACGTAAACCAATCGGTTCCTTTATATTTTTAGGCACCACGGGAGTTGGTAAGACAGAATTGGCGAAAGCATTGGCGGAGTTCCTTTTCAATGACGAGAATGCGATGACGAGGATAGATATGAGTGAATATCAGGAACGTCATGCGGTTTCTCGTTTGATTGGAGCGCCTCCGGGATATGTAGGATATGATGAAGGTGGTCAGCTAACGGAGGCGGTAAGAAGGAAACCTTATTCAGTAATCCTTCTGGATGAGATCGAGAAAGCACACCCCGACGTATTCAATATTCTTCTACAGGTGTTGGATGATGGAAGATTGACTGACAATAAGGGTAGGGTGGTAAATTTCAAGAATTCGATCATTATCATGACTTCAAACATCGGATCTCATTTGATACAGGATAACTTCAAGTCACTAAGCGATGAGAACAGAGACGAGGTTATAGCAAAGACTAAGAACGAACTATTCGAATTGTTAAAGCAGACCATTAGACCAGAGTTTCTGAACAGGATAGACGAATTAATCATGTTCACTCCGTTAAATAGAGGAGAGATCAGAAACATTGTAGATCTACAGTTCAGGCATGTACAGGAAACGCTTGCCGAAATGGGCGTAACCATCGAGGCTTCGCCGGAGGCATTGGACTGGCTTGCGGAGTTAGGCTATGACCCACAGTTTGGAGCAAGACCACTGAAACGTGTCATTCAGAAACGCATACTAAATGAATTGTCTAAAGAGATTCTGGCAGGAAAGATCGACAAGGATAGTCATATTAAGCTTGACATGTTCGAACATCAGTTTGTTTTCGTTAACAACAAGTAACTAGCTACGGCTCGTGTTGAAATCCGACACAAGCCGTTTTTCTTTATTTCTTCTTGGTTTCAATATTTGGAAGAAACCCGGTTAAAAGACCGATCAGTGGGAGAAATGAACAGACCTGAAATACATAATTGATGCTGGTTATGTCGGCCAGTTTACCTAGTAAGGCCGATCCGATTCCGCCCATTCCGAAAGCAAAACCAAAGAACAGACCTGACACCAAACCTACTTTACCTGGAATGAGCTCCTGAGCATAAACGAGTATTGCGGAGAAGGCAGATGCCAGAATCATGCCTATTGGAACGATTAAAACACCTGTCCAGAATAAGTTTGCATATGGCAGCATTAACGCGAATGGAGCTGTTCCAAGAATGGAGAACCAGATCACGTACTTTCTTCCGAATCGATCTCCTATTGGACCGCCAGCTAAAGTTCCGGCTGCAACTGAAAATAGAAAAACGAAAAGGTAAATTTGGGAGCTTTGGACAGAAAGATGGAACTTATCAATCACATAGAATGTGAAATAACTGGTTAAACTGGCCATATAAAAATACTTAGAAAATATAAGTATCAACAAAATGATTACTGCAAAAATCACTTTTCTACGGGAAAAATGGTTTGTGATCAGTTGTTGGCGAGAACCCTGTTTTGCCTTTAACACAATATGTTGTTTGTACCAACCCCCTACTCTGCTTAAGATAAAAATCGCGAGCAATGCAATAACAGAAAACCATACAATACTAAACTGTCCATTCGGGACAATAATCCAAGCGGCTAATAGCGGTCCGATGGAACTGCCGGCATTACCACCAAGTTGAAAGATAGATTGGGCCAAACCGCGTTTGCCGCCTGATGCTGCACTTGCCATTCTGGAGGCTTCAGGATGAAATACTGAAGAGCCCGTTCCTACTAATGCGACAGAAAACAGCATCATGTAGAAGCCGGTTGAAAATGCTAGCATAACCAGACCGCAAAGGGTGAAACTCATACCCAAGGCTAAAGAGTACGGCTGTGGGTTTTTATCGGTGTACATGCCAACAAACGGTTGGAAAAGAGAGGCTGCCATTTGGAACGTCAGGGTGATTAAACCTATCTGCGAAAAAGTTAAATGGTAAGTATTCTTTACGATTGGGTATATTGCAGGAATTAGGGATTGTATGGTGTCATTGAGCAGATGGGAGAAGCTTATTGCAAAAAGGATTGGGAATACAGTCTTTTCAACAATATCTGAAGTTGGAGCCGTGTTATTCATAGGTTTTGTATAAAAAGCCCAAAGTTAATAATTCCCGTTTCTATTTTGCCACATTACAAACAGCTATGATTCTAAATGGTTAATAAAAATTAACTTAATGGTAAATTCTGTTTCCCATATACTCCAATAGAGAACATTTCTCTGTTTTTTTTGTTATATATATAAGACAATATTAATTATGAAAATCGCTTACATATCTTCTTATCCCCCTCGGGAATGCGGCATCGCAACTTTCAATCATAATCTGCTTAGAGCAATCGGCTCTAATAAAAACGCGGTTTCTGAGGAGAGTTTTGTTGTTGCCATGAATGACGCGGACTCGTTAGATGAATACGAGTATCCTAAAGAAGTAAAATGTGTTATCAGACAAGAGAATCAAAAAGACTATATCCGTGCAGCAGACTATATAAACACAAGTTTGGCAAATGCCTGTATTTTAGAACATGAATATGGAATTTACGGCGGAGAATGTGGAGTCTACATCCTTCCGCTTATTGCCCGTCTACAAAAGCCGTTAATCACTATTTTCCACACGATTCTTAAAGACCCGAATTACATGCAACTTACGGTGTTGCGTGAAATAGCTAAATATTCTTCGAGGATTGTAGTTATGAGTCACCGCGCCGTGCGCTTTCTAACTACCATTTATGGCATACCCTATCATAAAATTCAACTTATAGAGCACGGTGTTCCGGATCTTGAGCCAAAAGAAGAAAATCCGGTGAAGAATTCCATTGCTTTTAAAGGCAAAAAGGTGTTGTTTACTTTCGGTTTGATCAGTAGGAATAAGGGTCTGGAAACGGTTATTGAAGCCTTGCCTGCTATTGTTGCCCAGAACCCTAATGTGATGTACGTTATATTAGGAACTACTCACCCTGGTGTAATAAAGAATTCTGGCGAAGAGTATAGAGATAGTTTGAAGCGACTGGCTAAGAGTCTGAACGTTGAGGATAACCTCACATTTATAAATAAATTTGTGTCTGAGGAAGAGTTGCACGATTACTTAACCGCTTGTGACATGTATATCACGCCTTATCTTAATGAGGCCCAGATTACCAGTGGTACGCTTTCATACGCAGTAGGTGCGGGTGCCGCAGTAGTTTCGACGCCCTACTGGCATGCACAGGAGTTGCTTTCCGAACAACGGGGCAGACTTTTTGATTTTAAAAATTCTACTTTATTAGCAGAAATTGTCAATGAGCTTTTCGCCGACGAAGTAAAACTTAAAGAGTTAAAAGCAAATGCCTATGAGTATGGGTTGCACCTGCGTTGGCCAAGCACCGGCGACGTTTTTGTTGATGTTCTAAACGAAGCGATAGACAAATATCTTTCTGAAAAAGCAACTGGTGGTAAACCTATAATAGATCCGGATATCATGCCTGCGTTTAATCTGGCACATATTAAACGTTTAACGGATGACACTGGTATTGTTCAGCATGCGAAATATGGCATTCCTAACTTGAAGGAAGGGTACTGTGTTGATGATAATGCCAGAGCTTTAATACTTACCATCCTTGCTTATCAACAGAATAAAAGTAAAGATGCTTTAGAGCTTCTGCCAATCTACTTGAGTTATATCCAATACATGCAATGTGATGATGGAAACTTTAGAAACTTCTTAAGCTTCAGAAGAGAGTACCTGGATGAAATAGGGACGGAAGATTCGTTCGGAAGAACCATCTGGTCGCTAGGTTATTTGATCAAGAATGCACCTAACAACTCCTATAGGGAATTTGCCAGAGAGTTGTTTTTAAGATCTGTTCCGCATTTCAAAGGCTTGAAGCATTTACGAGGTTTCGGAAATACCATTATTGGCCTGACCTATTTTCTAAAGGCACATCCTGGGGATGAGCATATCAAAGATCAATTGGATAAATTAGCGGAGCCGCTGAAAGCTGCTTACCGCAAGAATAAGAAGGGTCATTGGAACTGGTTTGAAGAAAAGATGACCTACGATAATGCTATTTTGCCATTAGCCCTTTTGAGCTATTATGAAATCAGCAAGGATCAGGAAGCATATGATATAGCTTTTGAAAGCATGGAGTACCTGACTCAAAAAACTCTGATCAATGGTTACCTGAATCCAGTTGGAAATGATGGATGGTTGTTTAGAGATGGCTCAGAAATGGCGGTCTATGATCAGCAGGCTATAGAAACTATGGCGATGGTGTTGATGTATTTCAAAGCCTACGAAATTACTCATGACAAGACCTATATTAAACAAATGTACCTTTCGTACCAATGGTTCCTGGGCGAAAACATCCTGCGAATTCCATTATTTGATCATGAGACCAAAGGGTGTGCTGATGGCTTACAGACGCACGGATTAAATAGAAATCAAGGTGCAGAGAGTACGCTGGCTTATTGGATATCCCATTTGGTTGTTTTGAAAGCGATGGAGTTTGAATACGAGTTTATGCAAAGCAATGACCTTGTTGCTGCACAACAACAGACATTTTAGTTAAGATGAAGATAGCAGTATTGGCACCAGTGGCATGGAGGACTCCTCCACGCCATTATGGGCCCTGGGAACAAATGGCTTCTAATCTTACCGAAGGATTGGTAGAAAAGGGAATGGATGTTACACTTTTTGCAACTGGCGACTCTCTGACCGCTGGGTCCCTGGATTCAGTGATAGATGCAAGCTATGAGGAAGACCGGACTCAGGATGCCAAGGTGGCAGAATGCTTGCATATCAGTAACCTGATGGAGAAGGCCGACAAGTTTGATATCATCCACAATCATTACGATTTCTTGCCACTAAGCTATAGCGGTTTAATCAAAACGCCTTTGATTACTACTATACATGGTTTTTCTTCTGAAAAGATCTTAAAAGTATATCAAAAATATAACGCTTTAGGACATTATGTCTCTATAAGTGATGCAAACAGACATTCGTCTTTGGCGTATTTAGCAACTGTATATAATGGGTTAGACATTAAAGGTTTTGATTTCAACGACCATCCGGGTGACTACCTGTTATTTTTTGGTCGCATTCATCCTGATAAAGGAACTGCTGAGGCCATAGAAATTGCGCTTAAGACCAAAAGAAAGCTGGTAATTGCGGGTATCATACAGAATTCGGAATACTACAGGGAAAAGGTTGAGCCTTTTCTAAATGATGATATTAAATTTATAGGTTCTGCCGGTCCAGAGAAAAGGAACGAATTGTTGCGCAATGCCTTCGCACTCTTGCATCCTATCAGTTTCGATGAACCTTTTGGCCTTAGTGTTGCTGAAGCAATGTTGTGCGGCACCCCGGTCATCGCATTTAATCGCGGCTCGATGCCCGAATTGATTAGAGACGGAGAGACAGGCTTCCTGGTAAATAATGTTGACGAAGCTGTGGAATCAGTTGCTAATGTTTCAGAGCTGAACAGGCTTAATTGTAGAAACTGGGCGACAGACAATTTCTCTCAACAAAAAATGGTAGAAGACTATATCGCCCTCTACCATCAAATATTATAATTGGCTTATAAAGTATCGGAGTTTTTCAACTTTTCCAATAGAACATCAAGGCCTACTGTGGCAAATGATGAACAATAATCTGATAATCCATAGGGGATTATCAGTTCACCATTATTGATAATGGCACCACATGAATACAACACGTTTGGCACGTACCCTTCACGTTCATCGTTATTGGGAATTACCAAAGGCTCACGTAATCTTCCTATTTCAATAGAAGGATCATTAAGGTCAAACAAACTAGCGCCTAAGCAATAGCGGCGCATTGGTCCGACTCCATGAGTGATGACTAACCATCCAGCTTCGGTTTCTATTGGCGAACCACAGTTTCCTATTTGGATAAACTCCCAAGGGAACTTAGGGCTTTGTAGCTTCACTGGGTTATCCCAAACCGTTAGTTTATCTGAATACATCAGGTAATTGTTGCAACCATCAATTCTTGACATCATTGCATATTTCCCGTTGATCTTGCGAGGAAATAACGCCAGGTTTTTGTTTTGCGCTCCAACACCATGTAGCGGACTGATCTTGAAATCGTAGAAATCTGTCGTTTGAAGCAATTTGGGCATAATCATAGCACCATCGAATGCAGTATAAGTAGCGTAGTATACTATGGAACCGTCATCTTTTACGAAACGGACAAACCTTGCATCCTCAATACCTTTACGTTCAAATTCCGAAATAGGGAAGATCACCCGATCTGAGATATCGGTGTCTCTAGAAAAACTGATCTCATGATAGGTATCAGAAAGCCAGAGGATCTTATCATACTCTAGTTTCCTCAAATCCTCTTGTTGGAGATGTTTAGAGTCTAAAATGATTTTACGAAGGGTAGCGTAATCAAATTTTTCTTCCAATTTTGTACCCACCTCGTCTAATATTTCTACATCTATCTTCGAGTCGGCGGCCTTCTTCAGGAATAATTTCTTATTGTACACCGCATTTTTTATGACTTCGGCTTCATCGATATAGTTCCCTGCCGGAATAACTGTAATATCATTATTCCTATCAATCAATGCCCGTCTAAAAACGACTGATGAAATGTGACCCTCGCCAACAGCCCTGAAACTAATGATCACTCTGCGCTCCCCTTCTACCAGGTCTGACTGGTCAGGATCTTCAACAATAGAAGGGTTGAAGAAAGCTGCAGATTCAATCGAATATTCATGAGTAAAGTAAGAACCTATCAATAACCTATGATATTTTTCCAGGCTTTCAAAATCATGCCCTGCTTCCTCAATGCTAGGCTTCACTTTTTTGCAGTGCCTGGTGAGTATTTTTGTTATGTTTCGGTGTCTCTTAGAGTACTCTTGGAGTAATGGTGAAATAATCCCAAAAACCTCAACGGGAGTAAGACTCATCACATGTTTAACTACATCTAGGGCTCTTTTATCTCCGTTGAAGAAGAATCTTGCTATTACCCTTTTAGGATCGGGATATACTTTTACTGGTTTACGTTCTATTAATAGTCTCATTTTTAGATAACATTTGTAATACGTATAAAGGTTTCATAATATAGACCTTTTTTTTATTGCAATAACTATTTCTTTCTTTCCACCTCCCGGTCTATCTCAACCATGTCCACCTGATCCGGCGTCTCAAAATCACCGATCAAATATTTGTTAAAGTGATCTGCAAGCTTCCAAAAGGCGTATTCTGTTAAGTCACCAAAGCTATGACGTTGACCTGGTAAAATTACGAATTCAAACCGCTTACCTTCTTTCATGAGTGCATTAGCTAGTCTAATGGTATTTGCAGGATGAACATTGTTGTCAATATCACCGGTCATGATCATTAAATGACCTTTTAGATTCTTGGCAATTTGTGGATTTTTCTCAATGTCATAGGTGAACGTAGTATCTCCCTTGGCAGATATAATCTCTTTTACTCCATGGTGTTTTTCACTCCACCATCTGTTGTAAATACTATTATCATGATTACCTGCTTTTGAAACAGCTACCTTAAAGAATTCCGGATAAACGAGCATTGCTGCTGTAGACATAAAGCCACCTCCAGAGTGCCCGGTGATGCCAACCTTAGTTGCATCAATAAATTTGTATTTATCAGCCAATTGTTCAATAGCAGCTTTCTTATCCGCTAGACCATAATCACGTAGGTTACCGTATCCAAATGTATGGTACCACTTTGATCTTGCCGGATTCCCTCCCCTATTACCTACTGAGATTACGATATATCCCAATTGTGCAAGGCGATCCGTATTGTCCATGCTCTTTGTGAAAGACTTATTCACAGCTTCCGTCTGTGGCCCAGGGTACACATATTCTATAATTGGATATTTTTTGTTGGGGTCAAAATCAAAAGGTTTGTACATTACTCCATATATATCAGTAACGCCGTCGTCAGCCTTCACTTTAAACGGTTCAGGAAACTTATAACCTGTTGCCATTAAAAGACTAAGATCCGTAGCTTCCAGATTCATCACCACCTTCCCCGTATTGTCCATTAGCACGGACTTAGGTGCAGTATTAACTCTTGACGAATTGTCTACAAAGAACTTCCCTTCATCATTCATATTAATTGCATGATCAAAGTCGCCCCCATCCAGAAGTTTCATCCCTGTGCCATCAAAATTTATCCTATACAAGTGATAGTAGTATGGATCTTCATTCACTTCTCGGCCATTAGCTGTAAAGTAAAGCACTCGGTTCTTTTGATCGATATTAATGATGTTTTCGGTGTGGAAAGGACCTTTGGTAATTTGGTTCTTTACTTTTCCAGCCTTATCTAAAAGATAAAAATGGCCCCATCCGTCCCGCTCCGACCAATGTATCAATTCATTACCGCCATCAACCAGACCGGGACGGGAGATCTCAACGTATGTATTGAACCGCTCATCGATAACCGGATTCACTTTTTCTGTATTGATATCAATGGTACAGACATCAATTCTCTTTAAATCCCGGCTCGTCCGGGAGAAATACAGTTTGCTATTGTCCCCTAACCATAGAGAGGGTCTGAACTCGTTGTCTCTGTCTTTATTCAAAGAGGGAGCAGACCACAACGATACAGACTGGTCCTTGAAAGCAGCAATATTAAGTTTTTTAAAGGTCTTAGCAGGGAAATTGAAAAGCAGAAGCTCATCTATTGGCGACTCCTTTTCGCCAGGCATCTGATATTTATAGCTTTCAAGTGTCGGACGGCCTGGAGCTACGTTGTTTATCACCCAAAGGTCTTTCACTTTTCTGGAGTCCGTACGAGACAGGACAAAATACTTAGCGTTTGGAGACCATAACACAAATGCTCTTTTCCGCTTCTTAATGTTTTTTAATTCATCTTCGTTGCTTTCCCCATCTCCGTCACTTCCATATGCGTAAAACTTAACCCCGTCTTTAGTGAGTTGATGTTCCACTATGGTACTATCTTCTTCATTTTTAACGGCCTTTTTGTAATTCACTTTGTCCATCCAATACAGGTTGTAGTTTCTGGAGAATATAATTGCCGAAGAATCTGGGGCTACTGAACCCCACATAGGTTTCGCCTTTGGCTTACTAAAGTTTGGCACTTCAGTCAGCTTTTGACTTGCAACAACATAGTTAAAATTATAAGTCTTTTTCTGCATGGAATCTGCAGCTTTTTTGTCTTTACGGTCTTTCTTCAGCTCATCAATAGAACTTAAAACTTCAAAGGTGAGGCTCTTTTCGTCGGCCGCAAATTTGACGTTCATTAACGGCAAATGCTGTGCATCAAAGGGGTCTCTGATGATCGTAGTGATCTCGGCAGCTAATTTCGCATTATCAAATATCTTTCTTTTGCTTTTAGCAATTGGGTCCACGATGTACCATTGCTTCCCATTTGGAGTTTCATACTCATACCAGAAACGATTGCTCATTTTTAACCAATGAGGATCTACGGCGGTAGAATAAACCATTTTTCTCACTTTGTTAGGAGAGAATCTAGAGGCGAGTTGGTAATTAGCTTTTGGCGATGGTGGCGCTACTTCAGACATCGTATAAGTTTTAACCTGCGAAGTCGCATTATAGCAAACGAATGAAATCAATAAAAACAGTATGTAAAGTCTCTTCATAACGTGAATTAGTTAGCTGCCTAAATTATTGATTAAAATATTCTTGCAGGGATATTAATTGTAATAAATGTGTTAGCAACCGGAGTAAATAATCAGTTGATTTTATAGTTTTGTAGCAAAAATCATTAAATGAAGCATTATCTATTAACCTTTTTAACAGCCGCTACCATTGTTACTTCAGGATGCCAGTCAAATTCAGAAGCCAACGGTGCATTTGAAGGCAAGACGGAACTTACGTCAGCTGCGAAAGATGAAAACGGTCAGAATTCCGACGACTCGATAACTAACACAAAAATTGATATCAATACGATTAAGGTTGCTGATGCAAAAGTTATTCTTGGCCGCAGGCAGGTACCTATCCTTTGTTATCACCAGATTCGGAACTGGAAAGCTTCAGACGGGAAGGTTGGCAAAGACTATATTGTTGAAGAACAAAATTTCAAGGATCAGGTTAAGATGCTTGCGGACAGCGGTTATCACTCTATTCTTCCCGACCAATTGTATGCGTATTTGAATACGGGAGCGTCTTTACCGAGTAAACCAATTATGTTCACCTTCGATGATACTGATATGGATCAGTATACCGTTGCTGCACCTACACTAAAGAAATATGGGTTTAAAGCCGTGTATTTTATTATGACGGTTTCAATAGGACGCAAAGGTAAGTTTGTTGATTACATGACCAGAGAGCAAATCAAATCGCTTTCAGATGCTGGAAATGTGATTGGAAGCCACACTTACGACCATAAAAACTTTAAGAAATACACGGGCAAAGATTGGGAAGAACAACTGGACAAGCCGACAAAGAAGTTGGAGGAAATTACGGGCAAGAAAATGACCGAATTTGCCTACCCCTTTGGACTATGGAACGCAGAAGGTATTCCTGAGTTAAAAAAACGTGGGTTTAAGATGGCTTTTGCTTTATCCACAAAACGTGATGAGAAAGAACCATTGTTCACGATAAGAAGAATCATTGCTAGCGGATATTGGAGTCCAAAAACACTTAGCAACAGCATTAAGAACAGCTTTTAAGCTGTTCTTAATCTTTATTCTACACTTTCTATCTGGTATTTCTTACCATTGAACTCAAAGCCATTTCCCTTTTGCTTATCAAGTAACAACTTACCTATCGGTGACGCGGGCGATATGGCAAATATGGTTTTGTCACCTACATGAAGCTGACCTGCACTCACACTAATATAAAAAGAGCCTTGGTTGGTGATCACGTAGCTACCATGTGCAACATTTATCGATTTCACAGAAGAATCTATTGATTGCAACACGCGTAAATTGTCTTGCGCGTCTAATAACAAGCGTTTGTTCCTATCAATATCCTGTTGCATCATTTCTCTACTGGTTTCATATTTATCCCCAGCACTACTCTTAGTGTCATCATTACTTGCCTCTCTGGCTTGTTGTAAAGCCGTTTCAGCGGTTTGAATTCGTTGTTCAATAAAGGTTAAACTTTGTTGATATAGTTGATTTTTAATTGCTTGCATAACTTATGAGTCTATCCACTTGATCTTGTTATCAATTGGTGTGCGTGTAGCTGTTTTCGGTTTTTCTTTAAGATATTCCATGTGTAACAAGCCAACACACTTTTCTTGTTCCCCCTAAGTTAAGATAATCCTTTAATTCTACAACCATTCAAGGAGAACTCCAGTACGCACCTACATTAAAAGCCTTTTATGTAAGGGCCATATTTGCATAGCACAGGCTGCAGTAATCTCTTCCGACTCAGGTAGCTTTTTGGATGAAGTTGAACCTATTGCTTATTGGAAAGACACTTCTTCTTCGCGTTATGATCTCGTATAAAACTTCGATGTCTGTTTTTAAATCATTTTATAAATATTACTTACCTTTGCGGCTTATATTCAATATATGATTTCAGTATCTAACCTATCCCTCCGCTACGGAAAACGCACTTTATTTGAAGATGTTAATTTAAAGTTCAACCAGGGGAATTGTTATGGCGTAATCGGTGCCAACGGTGCCGGTAAGTCAACATTCCTCAAAATACTTTCTGGGGAAGTCAACCAAACCTCTGGGACAGTTGCTTTTACACCCGGTGAGCGGATGGCGGTATTGAAACAAAATCACTATGAATTTGATGAGTTTAGCGTGATCGAAACTGTTATGATGGGTCATAAAGAACTCTATGACATCATGAAAGAGAAGGATGCTATCTATTTAAAAGAAGATTTCTCAGATAAAGATGGAGAACGCGCTGGTGAGCTCGAAAATAGGTTTGCCGAAATGGACGGATGGAACATGGAGAGCAATGCTGCAACAATGCTAAGCAACCTGGGTATTAAGGAAGAACATCACTACAAACAGTTGAAAGAGCTTGATGGTAACCAGAAGGTACGCGTACTTCTTGCGCAAGCCTTGTTTGGTGATCCAGATATTCTCTTACTGGATGAGCCAACGAATGATCTCGATATAGATACAATTGCCTGGTTAGAGAACTTTTTAGCTGACTATCAAAGTATCGTTTTAGTGGTTTCTCATGATAGGCACTTTCTTGATGCGGTATGTACGCATATCGTAGACATTGATTTTGCTAAGATGAATATATATTCAGGTAATTATACTTTTTGGTACGAGTCCAGTCAATTAGCGCTTAAGCAAAGAAGTGATCAGAACAAAAAGCTGGAAGAGAAAGTAAAGGAACTTCAGGAATTTATTCAACGCTTTAGTGCGAACGCATCGAAGTCAAAACAGGCTACTTCCCGTAAAAAAGCGCTTGATAAAATTGATATATCGGAAATTAAAGCCTCGAGCCGAAAATATCCTGCGATCCTATTTAATAACTTAGGACGCGAGGCAGGTGACCAAATTTTACAGGTCGAGAATTTGTCTTGTACGCTTAACGGTGACGTGTTGTTCAAAAACGTGAGCTTCATGGTCAACAAAGGTGATAAGATTGCCATGCTGTCTAAAAATAGTCTTGCTACTACCGCTTTCTACAATATATTAAGCGGACGTGAGAAAAACTACACAGGCGATTTCAAATTTGGCGTAACTATTAATATTGCAGACATCCCTAACGATAACTCACAATATTTTGAGAATAAAGATGAGAATCTGGTAGACTGGCTCCGCGAATACTCGGGAACAGATCAGGATGAGCAGTTTGTTAGAAGCTTCTTAGGGAGAATGCTTTTCTCTGGTGAAGAGGTACTTAAGAATGTTAAAGTCTTATCTGGTGGAGAGAAGATGCGTTGTATGTTCTCGCAGATGATGCTTAAACATGCAAACTTGTTGTTGTTAGATGAGCCGACCAATCACCTTGACCTGGAATCAATTACTGCCCTCAATAATGGCCTTAAAGATTTCAAAGGCACTGCCTTATTTACTTCACGAGATCACGCTTTAACCGAGTCTGTCGCAACAAGGATCATTGAATTAACGCCAAATGGTGGAATTGATAAGATGATGAGTTATGATGAGTATATTCAGACAGAAGAATTTGCCGCATCAAGAGGAAATAAATAATTTTCGACAACCGGTAAAATGATGGCTCAGGGATAGGTATGCTAAAAACGCTTCGGACTAACAGAATTTTAATCTTTAAGATTGGCGTTTTTCTTATCGCTTCTATTTATGCCTTTAACTGTGCTAAAAACGGTCACGACTTTGAGGTGTTTCTGGATGCTGGTCATAAGATCATCAATGGACTAAATATCTATAGGCCACCTTTTGCTCAAAACTTGAATTACTATTATAGTCCTCTGTTTGCGCTTCTTTTAGCACCATTTTCCTCCTTACCCATTATTGTACCCCAAATTATCTGGATCTTTTTCTCCTATTTTTTGATGTACCGAATTTGGGTTCTCTCTACCGATTACTTCGCCATTTCCACACTCACCGAGAAGCAGAAGCAGTGGTGGTTATTTTTGGTAGTACTCTTTACGCTACGCTTTATCTTATTCGATATGCGCTGTGTGCAGATGACGACTTTCCTACTTTGGGCCACGTTGCAAAGCATGCATTGGTTTAGAAATGGAAAGAACTTTTCCGGCGCTGCTTTACTGGCTTTAGCGATCAATATTAAGCTCTTGCCGCTCGCTTTCCTTTTCTACCTCTTTTACAGAAAGAAAATTAAGGCAGGATTACTAACTTGCTTATTGTATGGCATATACTTGTATCTTCCTGCTCTTTTCCTCGGGTGGGAAAAGAACGCGAGCTTGCTTAAGGAATGGTTTAGTGTGATTAACCCTGTAAATAAGGAGTGGACGATTGAAGCAGAAGATGGGCCTAGTAGCCTTGTAGCGTTGATCCCGGTATACCTGACAGATACTGTAGGAATTCTTCCCTATAAAAGGAATTTTATAAATCTGCCCATTGAGCAGGCGACACTTATCCTTAATGTAGTGCGGGCATTTTTCGTCCTTCTAACATTGTTATTTTTACGCAGTCTACCGTTCAAAAGCATCAGTAATAGATTACGCCAGTATTGGGAAATGTCTTATATTTTTATTGCGGTCCCCTTAATTTATCCTCATCAACAACTGTATGCCTTTCTTTATATAGCTCCAGCTTTTGTTTATCTCAGCTGGTTCTTTGTCACAAACTGGACTTCCATTAAGCTAAGAATGACTATTCCTATGTGGATTATGCTAGTTATTGTTGGTGTAATATTTACACCTATCATAGGCAGGGACGTCATTGGCAGCATGCCTTACCAACTTTTGCTTTATTACAGAATTCTACCCATTGCTACCGTTTTACTAATACCAGTTCTTTGGATATGCCGTCCTGATAATTTATTCGAGACCAAGAAGGTAGAGAATGCATTGCAGTAGCAAATCCTTTACATCCAATGTATATTCAATTCAAAGCGATATACTATTTTTGCCTTAAACTCCGTATATCCTTCTATGATTACGCTAAAATCCATTTTCCATAGCTACACTGCTGACAAAGTAATTTCCTTTAAAGATTGGGAAATAGGCACTGGGGAGCAATGGTTGTTGTTAGGTTCCTCAGGGAGTGGAAAAACTACGTTATTGCATATTCTGACCGGTATCTTGAAACCAACAAAGGGAGAGGTAGCGATTGACAACACCTCCATCTATAACCTTAGTCCTAAACAACTTGATCAGTTCAGGGGGCGAAACGTTGGCATTGTTTTCCAACGGCCGCATCTTATCAAGAGCCTTACTACTATTGAAAATCTAGCAATGGCGCAGAGCTTCGCAAAACTTCCTGTAGATAAGACTCGGATATTAGAAGTTCTGGAGTCCCTCGATATTGCAGAGAAAAGACATGCTTATCCCAATGAACTTAGCCAGGGCCAGCTTCAAAGAGTTTCCATTGCCAGGGCAGTTATAAATAAACCATCATTGCTGATTGCTGATGAACCTACATCAAGCTTAGACAACATAAACGCATTAGCGGTATTAAATTTACTGTTAACTCAGTCAAGTTTGAATCAGGCAACACTAGTGGTAGCAACACATGACAATAGAGTTAAAGAAGCGTTTACCCGTAGATACGAGTTGCAATGAGCCCACTAAAAATCAGCTGGAAAAGTATCTGGTCTAAACCGTTATCTTCTGCATTGAATATTCTGCTAATTGCTTTTGGCACAGGTATATTAACAATTCTTCTGCTTGCGTCATCACAAATTAGTGATAAGCTGGAGAATAATTCAAAGGATATTGACCTGGTAGTTGGTGCAAAAGGGAGTCCACTTCAACTAATTTTAAGCAGTATATACTATATAGATTTTCCTACTGGAAATATTCCATTAAAAGAAGCGATGGAACTTGCACACAGTCCCTTTGTAAAGAGAGCGGTACCTCTTGCGCTGGGAGACAATTATAATGGAGTTAGGATTGTGGGTACGGACAGTAATTTTGTTAACTTATATAATTTAAAGCTCGCGTCAGGTAAGCTCCGTTCAGCGCAATTCGAAACCAACATTGGTAGTAATGTAGCTAAAGAACAAAAGCTAAAAGTTGGTGATAAATTCAATGGCGCACACGGACTTACAGGAAGCTCTGATGTACATAAGGCTCATCCTTATATTGTGGTTGGTATCTTCGAGAGTCAGGGCAATGTAACAGACAACTTAATACTAACCGATGTAGAAAGTGTTTGGGAAATGCATGACGATCACGACCACGACACGAAGGGAAGTCACGAGGATGAAGAGCGGGAATTAACTTCACTTTTAATTCAATACCGATCTCCGATGTCTGTGGTGATGTTCCCAAGGATGGTAAATGAGTCAACAAATATGCAAGCAGCGTCACCTGCACAAGAAAGTACCCGTCTTTTTTCTCTAATTGGCGTTGGCGTAGAGACCCTACAATGGTTTGCTGTAATGATCATGTTGATTGCTGCTATCAGCGTATTTATCAATCTATACAATTCTCTTAAAGAAAGAAATTATGACCTCGCCATAATGCGTACACTAGGCGCTTCCAGAGGGACGTTATTCTTTATTATTATTTCGGAAGGTGTACTATTAACTCTCGCCGGAACAGTCATAGGAATAGCTTTAGGGCATTTGGCAATCGAAATTGTAGGTGCTTACCAGGAAAGCAGCCAGGCAAAGCTAACGGGGCTAGTTTTACTTAATACTGAGATTTATCTATTTGTTGCAGGATTAGCAATCGGTATATTTGCTTCTGTGATACCCGCAATACAAGCTTACGGTGCAAATATTTCGAAAATACTATCTAAAAACTAATCACCTATGAGAAAGATACTTTTAGCACTTATACTATTTACCGGACTAGCTGTTAAAGCACAACATAACCCTGATGATCAGATTATTTCGGACAATTGGGATGTTATCGGTAGCGTTGATTTCAAAATTGTGAAGGATACAGAAATGTATGCTGTCTACAACAACAATATAAAGAAATTCGCTAACAAAACTTTTGAACTGGAAGGATACATCGTTCCCATTAAAGATGGAATGAAGCAAACAAAATTCATGCTTTCTACCCTGCCTATAAACCAATGTTTTTATTGCGGTAAAAATGGAGTTCCCATAATGGTCATGGTTGAAATGACCGAACCGATAAAGTTTACCTATCAAACGGTGAAAGTCAAAGGAACACTGAAGCTCAACGTTGGAAACGCAATGGACAATCCTCCCATTGCCTTAGTCGCCTCATTAATTAATTAACTAATTAATTAACTAATTGATCGAGTTGTCTCATCACTTCTACCTCATTTCCTAATCAAAGCCCTAACAATTACCCGTCTATAAAAAAACCTTGTTTGATTTACCGACATCCGGATTTTACTTCAAAATCCGAGGAGGGGAATCAAACAAGGTTTTTTTAGCTAGTGGTCAATTAGTGACCCGCATGACCATCAGCTCCATGAGCGTGACCATGACTTAATTCGTCTTGTGTCGCTTCACGAACAGAGATGATCTTACCTGCAAATATTAAATCTTTGCCAGCCATTGGATGGTTCAGATCTACGGAAATGGTTTCCTCACCTACCGCCGTAACACCAGCCTGAAAATGATTGCCTTCATTATCTTGCAAAGGAATTACGTCGCCAACAGATGGAACATCTACATCCTTAAACATATCTTTTGGAAGATCTGCAAACGCCCCTGGATCTAACTCTCCGTAACCATCGGCTGCAGAAAGTTCAAAGCCGTATTCATCACCAACCTGCAAGCCTGCTAAATGCTCTTCGAATTTTGGTAACATCATTCCTGTACCATATAGAAATACCAATGCATTTTGTTCATCGGCTTTCTCTACAAAAACTTGTTGTCCTTCTTCATTAGTAGTATGTAATTCGTACGTTAATGATACTACTGTATTGGGTTTAATACTCATTATGATGTTATTTAGTTATCAATAGTAATGCTTCCTCAACCGTACTCACGGGCAACTGGCAAACCTTATTCCGGCAAATATAAATCTTTGTTTCAAAGCTTTGCTTATCTTTTAACAAAGGAAGTTCAGAATTTGTTCCTGCTAAAAAAGGTTTGTTAGGTATATAATTGTGATTGAACTCCCGCCTTGTTTTCTCGGGCTCTTCTCCAATTATCGCAATCTCATTTATTCCAAACACTTCATACAACAACAGAATGCACCAGTTTGAATAGGCGGAACCGTAATTGCTAATCTGCGGATGAACGGACGCCAACATAGCAGACGCGCGTTCAGAGAACTCCCTTACGTCATACATCAAACCTAGTTTTTGCAAATTTTGAGCCATTATAGAGTTTGATGCGGGAATTACGTTGTCCATGATTTCATGTTTCCTTGCAATCAAAGTTTCTCCTTCCTGGGAAGTATAATATAACATCGGCGAATCATCGTCTGCGAAGTTGCTCAACACATATGTTGTCAATTCTTTTGCTTCGTCCAACCAGCGTTCGTTAAAGTCAAACTCATAAAGTCCGATGAGCGCATCAATCAAAAAGGCATAATCATCCAAGAATCCCGGGATACTCTTGTTCCCACTTTTGAAATTACGATAGACGCTGCCTTCAGTTGTTTTTAAGTCGGATAATATAAACTTCGCGGCTTTGGTAGCAAGCTGGTAATAGTGATCATTCTCAAAAACCTGGGCACAGTTGATGAGACCTCTAATTGTCATTGCGTTCCATGCTGTTAAACACTTATCGTCCAAGCCAGGTCTAATACGATCAGTTCGCCGCAGCAGCAGTTTCTTCTTGGCCTCAAGTATTTTCTCCTGCAGCTCTAAAACAGTTATTCCCTTTACCTGCGCATATTCTTCTTCAGCGTATTTGGTACGGAGAATATTTGTTTGTTCCTCTTCCCAATTACCATCTTTGGTTACATCAAAATAATCGTGCAGCAATGATGCATCATCACCCAGTACTTCATCAAACTCTTGCTTATCCCAAACATAAAACTTCCCCTCTACTCCTTCACTGTCTGCGTCTAAAGCGGAATAGAAAAGTCCTTGTTCTGACATCATTTCCCGTTGAAGCCATGCGATGATCTCATCCGCTACCTCTTTAAATCTAGGTGCTCTTGAATATTGATAAGCCTCTGCATAAAGACTTAGCATCTGTGCATTATCATAAAGCATTTTTTCAAAATGCGGAACATGCCATTGTCCATCCACTGAATATCTGGCAAACCCACCACCAATATGATCGTAAATACCACCCATAGCCATCTTTTCAAGTGTGTGCATAACAGACACATGTGTAACGTCATCTGCCATTAGTTTGCTAAACCGGAGCATAAACTGCCAATTGTTAGGCAACGGAAATTTAGGCGCTTTACTATAACCGCCTTCAACCATATCAAAATGTCGTTTCCAAGGTGTGATAATATTAACAAGATCCTCACGATCGAAGTCCTTGAGCAATTCATTAGGTACGAACTTTTCAGATTTTTGAATACCATCTGTTAACCGGTCGGCATATTGGAATGCCTTTTCAGGTTCCTGTGACCAAAGGTTTGAAACGCTCAACAAGACATTGATCCAGTCATCCTTTCCAAAATAAGTACCACCATAAATTGGGCGTTGATCCGGCAAACAGATACAATTCAGAGGCCAGCCCCCACTACCGGTCATCAATTGAATAGCCATCATGTAAATTTGATCGATATCTGGCCGCTCTTCCCTATCTACTTTAATGCAAACAAAATGAGCATTCATGACTTCGGCCACTTCAGTCAATTCAAAGCTTTCCCTTTCCATTACATGACACCAATGGCAGGCGGAATAACCAATACTTACCAGGATAAGTTTGTTTTCATCTTGAGCTTTTTGCAGCGCCTCCGGACCCCACTCAAACCAGTTTACAGGATTGTAAGCGTGTTGCAATAAGTATGGAGACGAGGCTTCTATCAAACGGTTAGGTTGTGAATTCATGTTTTAAAGGTAAAAGATATATCGTACTTTTACGCCACAAGCCCTATGCCATGAAGATCACACATGTTGAAATTTACAGGTTTAGCATCCCGATAAAGCCCTTTGTTATCTCGACGGGCACAATGTACTTTGCTCAGAATGTTTTGGTTAGAATATATACAGACCAAAATATTGTTGGAGTTGGGGAGTGCTCCGCCTTCCCAATGATTGTAGGTGAAAATCAGGAGACCTGCATTGCCATGGCAAAAGAATTTGCTAAAATTCTTGTTGGCAAAGATCCTTTAGCAATCCCAGATAGAATGGATGATTTATTAGGGTATGCTGCACACAACGGTACCATCAAGAGTGCATTTGATATGGCACTGTTCGATATTGCTTCCAAAGATGCCGGAGTGCCATTATACCAGTTTCTCGGCGGACAAAAACGTAGCCTGGTGACTGATATAACAATCGGCATTGACAGCCCTGAAAACATGTCTGCAGCGGCCCGTGATTTAAAAGCGACGGGATGTAGCATAATCAAAGTCAAACTAGGAAAAGGCATACATGATGACATCGAAAGAGTAAGGCAAATCAGGTCCGCAGTTGGCGAAGAAATGATACTCAGGCTCGACGCCAATCAAGGCTGGGATTTTGACGAAGCGCTATATGCATTAACTGCAATGCTAGATTTTAACATTGAATTTTGTGAACAACCAATGCGTACATGGTACGATGACAGGCTACCCGAACTACACGCAAACTCTCCAATTAAAATCATGGCTGATGAAAGTTGTTATAATCACCACGACGCTCGAAAGCTGATTAATAGTGCTTCATGTTCTTATTTGAATATCAAATTTTCTAAATCTGGAGGAATACTAGAAGCCCAAAAAATACATGAGATTGCCTTACAAAGTGGGATAAAATGCATGATGGGAGGAATGTTAGAAACGAGAATTGCTATTAGTGCAAGTATGCACTTCGCCTTGGCAAGTCCGAATATTACCTTTTTTGATATGGACTCGCCTTTACTTGGCCATCTCATTGATCCTGTACTAGGCGGCATTACATACAATGGGTATACCATTGATGTACCAGATACGCCCGGCATTGGTGCAGACGCCGATCCTGCATTCCTTGACACTTGCGAGAAATGGACAATTCATTAAATAGCCGATAATTTGAGCAGAGCAGTTTCTCTTTATCTCTTTAAAATATTAGTATTCCTACAACTCCTTTGCTTGACTGCGAGCAAACCGTTTGCACAAAATCAAAAAATACCCAGGATAAAGCTCACTTGGAGCGCATTCAAAAAGACAGAGAATTCTCGCCTACCCTATATTGCATATACGGCTCATAAGACATTATATAAATATCGTGCAATTCAAAAAGGAAACAGCGTTAGTTTGAGTTTTGAGGTGCGGATAATGCTAGATACTCCAAATACCGTAGTCAACTTCCAGCGGCTGCAAAACCTCAGAACAAGCGGAAAGCTAAAATTACTTGAGCACGAGCAAGGCCATACTGATTTAGCCGTTATCTACGGGAGAACACTATATAAACAATTAAGCTCGCAGAGGTATCTACCAACGAACTTTAAAACAAAAACAAGAACTATTTACCTTCAACTTATGAAGGTTCTTGCCGAAGAAAATAGAAGATACGATATTGAAACCGAACATGGCTTCAATGACGAAAAGCAGAAGATTTGGAAGGCAAACATTGCTCAAAGGCTTCTACTTAATTAGCATATTATAGAAGGCCAGACTGTCACCATTAAATGCATTGAAATCGACTACATGTCCGATACCTGAAATTTTTGCTTTATCCGAATGTTGCCAAAACTGCCATTTTGTACGCTTTCCTACTTTGAGCTTTGGCTGGTAATAGTGTGCGATCCACAAAGGGTACCCATCGAAGTGCCCCTCTAAATAGTCCTTATAAAATGACAAGCCTGTATATATTATTGGCTTTACACCGGTTTTACTTTCCACATGTTCCAAAAATTCGCTGAGTTGAACCCTCATCTTTGAAGCAGGGACACCACTAAGTTCTTCAATATCGCATACAGGCGGTAGATCCCCAGATTCGAACCTCACGGTCTGTAAAAAGAATTTAGCCTGCCATTCTCCAGACTTTTTCGGTATCAGATAATGATAGGCACCGCAGATGATACCGGATTTGGGGGCTTCCCGCCAATTCCGTTGGAAATACGGATCAACCTTAAACATCCCCTCTGTAGCCTTAATAAAGGCAAAAGTAACGCCGACATCGTCATCCCGCATCGCTTTTACCATCTTCCAATCTATCTTGCCCTGATAGGAGGAGACATCAATCCCATGCACCGAATGCCCCTTTGGAATCTTAATGTTATAGCTACTATACGTCCTGTAATTCGGATCTTCTCCTATATCTGTGATCCATCTCCAGCTTGAACTAAAAACCTTGATCACATATCCATAGTAGAAAGGTGATAGTAGAACTAGCACCATACAGACAAGAGCAACCCTTAAACCCGACGAAAGCCCTTTACCTGTGCTTTTTCTCTTCCTCGGAGTAGCAGATTTCGTTCGGCTCCTACCTGGTGCTCCGCCAACACCCGCCTTCGCCCGGCTTGTACCCTTCGCCCCTGTAACCCCAGCATTACCCTTCCCTTTCTGTAAAATCGGATTCTTACGCTCCATCCGTTAATTTCATACCAGTAATAATTCGTCCATAACTCAAACCCCACTCTTCCCGCCAAATTGAAAACACCAATGTTCCTGATCGACATCCGGATTTACTTCAAAATCCGAGGAGAGAAGGAATATTGGTGTTTTCAACAGAGCGAAAGAACGCTACACTTTACTCAATTCTGCAAAGTATTTATGAAACAACGGCAAAGTCTCAATTCCCTTATAGTAGTTATATATGTCATACTTCTCATTGGGAGAATGAAGTGAATCGCTGTCAAGACCAAAGCCAAATAGTACAGACTTGATTCCAAGCGCACTTTCAAACAAAGCAACAATAGGAATACTTCCTCCGCCCCTCGTAGGAATCGGTAGCTTTCCGAAGGAATCCAGAATTGCCTGTTCCGCAGCACGGTATGCAATACTATCGGTCGGCGTTACTACTGGCTCGCCACCATGATGAGCCGTCACTTTTACTTTTACATTAGAAGGAGCAATGCTTTCAAAGTGCTTGGTAAAGATTTCTGCGATCTCTTCTGAGCTTTGATGCGGAACCAAACGCATTGAAATTTTTGCATTAGCTTTTGATGGTAACACCGTCTTGGCACCTTCTCCAATATAACCACTCCAGATTCCGTTAACTTCTAAAGTCGGTCTGGTTCCAGTCCGCTCTAACGTTGAATAGCCTTGCTCACCCCATTCTTCTGCAATATCCAAATCTGTTTTATAATCTTCCAAATCAAAAGGCGCCGAATTGAGTGCTAGCTTTTCTTCATCAGAAAGCTCGACAACTTTATCATAAAATGCCGGAATAGTGATATGGTTGTTCTCATCGTGCAGAGAAGCGATCATCTTACACAGGATAGTCGCCGGATTGGCTACAGCACCACCGTAAACACCGGAGTGAAGATCGCGATTTGGTCCAACGACTTCGACCTCCATATAGGCTAGTCCACGCAGTCCGGTTTCAATAGACGGGTTTTCCATGCTGATCATAGAAGTATCTGAAATTAAAACGACATCTGCTTTAAGGCGGCCAACATTAGCATTAACAAAGATCCCAAGATTAGCGGAACCCACTTCTTCTTCGCCTTCAATCATAAATTTAACATTGCAAGCAAGGGTGTTCGTTTGCATCATCAACTCAAATGCCTTTATATGCATATAGAACTGGCCCTTATCATCACAGGCACCTCGCGCATAAATCTTACCGTCTCTAATTGTTGGTTCAAAAGGAGGTGTCTTCCATAGTTCCAGTGGATCAGCAGGCTGAACATCATAATGACCATAAATGAGTACAGTAGGTAATGAAGGGTCAATTAATTTCTCGCCATAGACGATCGGGTATCCAGCAGTTTCACAAATCTCTACTTTGTCTGCACCAGCATCAGCTAGCTTCTGTGCAACAAAATCGGCCGTCTTTAAAACATCAGCTTTATATTTCGGGTCTGCACTTACCGATGGGAAGCGCAGCAACTCAAACAGCTCCTCTAAAAAACGCTGTTTATTGCTTTCTACATAGTTTTTGATCTCTTGCATACGATTGATTTTGGACAAATATAATTATTCTTTACTTTCGTTACCTACCATAACTTAAAGTCCTAATGGAGAATTTCAGCAACGAGCCAATTGACATCAATTCACTACCTCGTTATCAGGAAATACCGCTCGAATCACTCCATCCTAACTATTGGAAAGTGATAGTGCTGAATATTTGTATCAGTATTTTATTTATTTGCGCAGCAGCAGCATTGATCCTGGTGCTTCGTGAAGAAACAAGGGCTTATATCATATATATCATTCTAGCAATAATTTTTTTCAGCGCATTCCTTTTCATTCTGTTTAGGCTTAGTTTTAAAAGACGCGGACTAGCAGTCAGAGAAAGAGACATCATATATCGGAGTGGAATTTTATCTGCTACGACAACTGTGATACCCTTCAATCGCGTCCAACATGTGACGCTAAACGAAGGGATATTTTCTAGAATGTATCATCTGGGTGCGATTGATGTTTTCACAGCCGGTGGGGCTACAGGAAACATTAAGATTTATGGCCTTGAAATCAATCAGGCAAAAAGCATAAGAGAATTATTAGCTAAACGCCTCAATAATGGAATCCAATAATTACGATTTCAGTAGCCCAAGAAAACAATCGGCTACTGGGATAATATTTATGTTTCTTAATACACTTCAGAAACTTATCAGAAACCTGGCGATACCTCTTCTTGTTATTATTTTTAGATCTGATACCTCTTCAAGATCCTATATCTTTCTGGGAATGTGCATTGTTGTTCTTTTAGTGGCAGTGTTTGCATACTTCAGATACCAATCCTTCACTTTTTACATCAATGAAAAGGATGATGCCTTTGTGATAAACGAAGGTGTGTTCGTAAAAACAAGTCTGACCATACACCTCGATAAAATTCAGCAAGTGAATATCAATCAGTCTTTTTTACAACGGATTATTGGTTTCTACACCCTGCAAATTGATACTGCGGGGAGCGACAAAAAGGAAGGAACAATCAGAGCAATAGATAAGACATCTGCTGAAGAGTTAA
The DNA here is from genome assembly GCF_037719805.1 of Pedobacter sp. Classification (GTDB taxonomy): domain Bacteria; phylum Bacteroidota; class Bacteroidia; order Sphingobacteriales; family Sphingobacteriaceae; genus Pedobacter. The sequence goes on from NZ_JBBJLZ010000002.1 coordinate 803,147, forward strand.
AAAAGAAACTGCTAAACCGGGATAACAGGCCGGAATTGCAGAAAGAAATGAGTTCTGCCGAGTTGTCCAACGAGCCAATAGTTACCACGCCTTTCTTAAAATTAAGCCCTTTAACGTTGCTTAAAATCGGTGCTACTTCTAATTACGGACAGACTATAGCACTTGTTATCGCATTTTTGGCTGCCGGTTTCCAAAGTTTGAAAGATATCATAGACATCTTTGAAGTGGACCGAGATCAAGTTGGTCAAGCATTTCAACAAGGAATTACCCTTATCTCCATCGGCATCATGATCTCTGGGGTGCTCATCTTCCTTCTTGTCCTGAACATTATCCGAACATTTATCAAGTATTTCGACTTCGAGGTTTTTAAGCAAAAAAACTCCCTTGTGGTCAACTCTGGCTTACTGGCAAAGAAGAACACCTTTTTAAATCCTCATCGTGTTCAGATCAGCGTCTATACGCAAAACTACTTCCAGAAGAAACTGAACATGTTGGACATGCGAATGAAACAAAATTCAACGGTCACACAAAGTAACAAGGAAACCAAAAATAGCGATATAGAAATACCTGGTTGCAGTTCAAAAGAGCGCGACCAGATACTCACAATGATCTTTAATGAGGTGCCAAAAGAAGGACTTAAATTGTCACCTAATTACCGCTTTGTATTTCTAAGCATAGTTTTCTGGATCATTGTTCCGTTTTTAATTCTCCTAACCTTAAATAACTGGCGTTACCCGATGCTGGATTACGTTCCGTATTTCGTGGCTTATGCAATCTTGGCTGCAACTATGATCTACTATAGGTTTAGAAACCACCGGCTGTTTGTGTCCGGTGAGTACATCATAAAGCAACATGGAATTTGGGATATTGAGCGCCAAATCATCGTACCGCATAAGATTCAAGCCATGACCATCAAGCAAATGCTTTGGCACCGTAAAGCCAATATTGGCTATATCACCTGCCACACTGCAGCAGGAAATATCACCTTCAGATTCGGCAACTATGATACCCTTCAAATGTTGATGAATTATTGGTTATATCAGGTTGAAAGTTCGGAAAAGGACTGGATGTAATCTGAAAAAAATGTAGTTTTGTGGTTCAGAAGCATATTCATGCTTCCTAGCAAACATATCTTAAACAGCAAGAACAGGAAACGGATTTGGATTATTTAGCAGGTTTAAACCCCCAACAACGTGCAGCAGTAGAAAATACACAAGGCCCGGCAATGATAGTGGCAGGTGCCGGCTCTGGAAAAACCCGTGTAATCACTTATCGGGTAGCTTACTTAATTGAGAAAGGAATAGACCCTTTCAACATTTTAGTGCTGACTTTTACTAATAAAGCTTCCAAGGATATGCGCGAGCGTATCATGAAAGTTGTGGGGTCTGAGGCTAAGAATATCTGGATGGGTACCTTCCACTCGGTATTTGCGAAGATACTTCGAGTAGAGGCTGAAAAAATTGGATACCCATCAAATTTCACAATCTATGATACCGATGATAGCAAAAGCCTGATCAGATCCATCCTTCGAGAGTTACAGCTCGACGATAAGCTTTACAATGCAAACTTCGTCTACAACCGAATTTCTTCAGCAAAAAACAATCTTATTTCTCACTCTGAATATTTGGAAAGTGCCGAAATTCAGTCAGAAGATGTCGGTAATAAAAGACCTTTACTAGGCACTATATACGAAACCTACACCAAGCGCTGCTTTAAAGCTGGTGCTATGGATTTCGACGATCTACTCTTTAAAACAAACGTATTGTTGAAAAGCCACCCCGACGTGCTTAACAAGTATCAACAGAAGTTCAAGTATCTAATGGTGGATGAGTACCAGGATACAAACTTTTCACAGTATACAATCGTTAAAAAGTTAGCTGCTGCTTACCAAAACATTTGTGTTGTAGGTGATGATGCTCAAAGTATCTACGCCTTTAGGGGGGCGAACATTCAAAATATATTGAATTTTGAAAGGGATTACCCCGATTTGAAAGTTTATAAGCTTGAGCAAAATTATCGATCTACACAAAACATCGTTGAAGTCGCTAATAGTATCATCGCCAATAATAAAAATCAGCTGGAGAAAAATGTATTCTCCGACAATGAACCAGGCGACCGGATTAAAGTTCAGCGCGCGTTCACGGACAATGAGGAAGGAAAGCTAGTTGCAGAAGCGATTGTTCAAGAGCGAACATCCAAAGGATATAACCACAATGACTTCGCTATACTTTACCGCACTAACGCCCAATCGAGGGCAATGGAGGAAGCTTTAAGAAAACTGAATGTACCTTATAAAATATATGGTGGGCTCTCTTTCTATCAGCGCAAAGAGGTAAAAGATATTATCGCTTACTTTCGATTAACCTTTAATCCGTCTGATGAGGAGGCTATAAAAAGGGTTATTAACTATCCAAAAAGAGGACTAGGTGATACAACAGTCGATAAGATAATTGTTGCTGCTGACAAAAATGATATCACAATGTGGGAGGTAATTTGTGCCCCACAGCAATATATTGAAGGCAGGATAGCGAATCAGCTTAACGACTTTGCGATGTTAATCCAAAGTTTCGCTGCAGAATCAAAGAAGTTAGACGCCTATGAAACAGCCCTGTATATCGCACAGCATTCAGGTATTCTCAAAGAGTTACATACAGACGACAGCGTTGAAGGCCGTAGTCGCTATGAAAATATACAAGAGCTATTAAATGGTATAAAAGAATTCGCAGAGCGTGAAGACATTGAAGACAGGAGTTTGGCTGTTTTTATGCAGGACATCGCACTACTAACGAACGACGACCGTCAGGACGACAAAACAAGGGATACAGTCTCTTTGATGACCATTCACTCCGCTAAGGGATTGGAATTCAAGAACGTTTTCGTCGTCGGCTTGGAAGAAAATCTTTTCCCATCACAAATGAGTCTCAATTCAAGAACAGATCTTGAGGAAGAACGCCGATTGTTCTACGTCGCTATCACTCGTGCTGAAAAGAAGCTTACTTTAACCTACGCCACCTCCCGATACCGATGGGGAACTTTGACGAATTGTGAACCTAGCCGCTTTATCAATGAAATAAACGCTAAATTTCTTGAGTTAGAGGTGGTAAAGCCGACAAAAAGTGTATTGGGAGATAATAGTTTCGATACCGAACGCAGAACCTGGTCACAGCAGCGGGAGGCTACAGCGTCCTCTACCCCTTCGAGAACACCGGTTCAGAGACCGAAAACTACTTCGATACTTCCTAAAGCACACGTTCCAACACCTGGCTTTACTCCAGATGTGGCATCAGCATTTCAAAATGGTATGGATGTTGAGCACGAGAAGTTTGGATTCGGTAAGATTGTAAGTTTGGAAGGTAATCTTCCTGATGTCAAAGCCACTGTATTCTTCCAGGGATTGGGCAACAAACAGTTGTTGCTAAAATTTGCTAAATTGCGAATTGTTAAATAAAAGATAAACGATTACATTCATAGAAATAAATACGCATGAATTTTGATTATAACACCACAAGAAACGAGCTGATTCTGGCAGAATATGGCCGTAATGTACAAAATATGGTTAAGTACATTATAGAGTTACCGGATCTTGAAGAAAGAAATAGATACGCACAAGCAGTAATTGACCTTATGGGATTTTTAAATCCGCATTTAAGAGATGTTGCTGATTTCAAACATAAACTTTGGGACCATTTACACATCATTTCCGGCTATAAGATCGACGTAGATTCTCCTTATCCAAAACCAACACCTGAAGCTGCGTTAGTTAAACCTGCGCATATCGGTTACCCTCAACAAAAGATTAAATATAAACACTATGGCAAAACTGTCGAAGTAATGATTGAGAAAGCCAAAGCTGTAAAAGATGAACCTGAAAAACGAGCTTCTATGGTGCAGGGCATCGCCAACTTCATGAAAATGGCATACGTTACCTGGAATAAAGATTCAGTAACTGACGAGACGATCATCAAAAACCTACGTGAACTTTCAAACGGAGAACTAGAATTAGATGAAAACATCAATCTAGCTAAGGTTGAATTTAAACCGGTTGTTGCCAGGCCTCTTAACAACAATCGTGGAAGAAACAATAACAACAACAACAGCAATAGCAAAAACAGACAAGGAAGTAACAATGGCCGCCCGCAGCAGCGTAATAACAATCCAAAACAAAGAAGCTAGCCTACCAATCTTAAAATACAAATACTTATTGACAATATGAATGCATTTGAAATAATTGGTGGAAAGAAGTTGAAGGGCGAAATTCACCCTCAGGGAGCAAAGAACGAAGCATTACAAATTATAGCTGCAGTTCTGTTAACTGATCAAAAGATTACAGTCAGTAATATTCCTGACATTAAAGACGTAAATAAGCTTATAGAATTGCTTGGCGATATGGGCGTTCACATCGAGCGTCTTTCAAAAGATACCTATACTTTCGAGGCGAAAAACATAGACTTAAAGTTCTTCTTATCTGATACCTTTAAGGCTAAAGGTGGCGGGTTAAGGGGCTCAATCATGATCGTAGGACCACTATTAGGGCGTTTTGGTACTGCTGCTATCCCTAAACCAGGAGGCGATAAGATAGGAAGAAGAAGATTAGACACCCATTTCCTGGGCTTTGAAAAGCTAGGTGCCAGGTTTGTTTATGATAGCAAAAAAGAGTTTTTTAACGTTGATGCCACTGATCTAAAAGGAGCTTATATCTTGTTGGATGAGGCTTCAGTAACTGGTACAGCGAACATTGTGATGGCTGCTGTCTTAGCAAAAGGAATCACAACAATTTACAATGCCGCCTGCGAGCCCTATTTACAACAGCTTTGCAAGATGCTTAACCGCATGGGTGCAAAAATCACCGGTGTTGGTTCAAATCTCTTAACCATTGAGGGAGTTGAGAAACTTGGAGGTACTGAACACAGAATGCTCCCTGATATGATCGAGATTGGTTCATTTATCGGACTTGCAGCTATGACAGAGTCGGAGATCACCATAAAAAATGTCTGCTATTCAGAGCTGGGTGTAATTCCAGATGTGTTCCGTAAGCTTGGTATCAAATTCGAATTGAGGGGTGACGATATTTATATCCCATCTCAGAAACATTATGTTATTGAGTCTTTCATTGACGGTTCGATGCTTACCATTGCAGATTCTCCATGGCCAGGATTTACTCCTGACTTACTTAGCATTGTTTTAGTTGTGGCTACTCAAGCAAAAGGGAATGTTTTAATTCACCAGAAAATGTTTGAAAGCAGGTTGTTTTTTGTAGACAAGCTTATTGATATGGGTGCCCAAATCATCCTATGTGATCCCCATAGAGCTACGGTAAATGGAATTGACAAGCAGTATAAACTTAGAGGCATAAGTATGACCTCTCCTGATATCCGCGCAGGTGTCTCCTTACTAATAGCCGCTTTATCAGCGGAAGGTAAGTCAACCATATTTAATATTGAACAGATCGAACGTGGATATCAGGACATTGATATACGCCTAAGGGCTTTAGGCGCGCAAATAAAACGTGTCGAAGCTTCTGCTCCTTCCCACTAAATAAAAAATGCCCCTCAGAAGAGGGGCATTTTTTATAGCCCTTTAATTAGAATATTTACTAAGCAGAGATGGCATTTATGATGTCATACTGAGTAATAATCTCAATCGTACCGCTTTCTGATTCCACTAATACAGCACTGTTTTCTTTGTTAATCAAAGCAGAAATGCGATCTATCGAAGTGTTCAAATCAACAAAAGGGAACGTTGCCGACATGATCTCCTGAACCTTCGCAGACTTTAGTGAGGGATTTACCATTAACGCTTTTAATATGTCACTTTCTGCCAATTTTCCAACTACCATCTGTTTTTGGGTAACGGGTATTTGAGATATATTGAGCATATGCATTGTATTAATCGCTTCTAGAATAGTCTTTTCACAATCTATCGTTACAATCTCAGTGTTGTCTTTCTTTGCAATGATTGTTTTTGCGGTCAGCTTTTCATCTGTCAGAAATCCACGCTCTCTCAGCCAATCTTCATTGTACATCTTACCCATGTACCGGCTACCATGATCATGAAAAATTACGACTACTACATCTTCAGGCTTGAGCTTATCTTTCAACTGAAGCAATCCTGCTATTGCTGACCCAGCCGAATTACCAACAAAGATACCTTCCTTACGGGCAATATCTCTTGTCATAAGCGCTGCATCCTTGTCAGTTACTTTCTCAAATAGATCAATCACATCAAAATCAACGTTCTTCGGAAGGAAGTCCTCCCCTATACCCTCAGTTATGTACGGATATATCTCATTTTTATCAAGAATACCGGTTTCCTTGTATTTTTTAAATACGGAACCGTAGGTATCAATACCCCACACCTTAATGTTTGGGTTCTTTTCTTTTAAATACTTACCAGTTCCGGAGATGGTACCGCCCGTTCCAACACCAACGACGAGGTGTGTGATCTTGCCTTCAGTTTGCTCCCATATCTCTGGCCCGGTTTGCTCATAATGTGCCTGCGTATTGGCAAGATTATCATACTGGTTCGGCTTCCATGAATTAGGCACTTCCCGCTCCAGACGGGATGAAACAGAATAATAAGATCGCGGATCCTCCGGCTCGACATTCGTTGGGCAAACGATCACCTCAGCGCCAAATGCGCGTAAAGCATCTACTTTCTCTTTCGACTGTTTATCCGTGGTTGTGAAGATACATTTGTACCCCTTTACAATAGCGGCCATAGCAAGCCCCATACCTGTATTTCCTGACGTTCCTTCTATAATTGTCCCACCTGGTTTCAGAACGCCGGACTGCTCCGCATCCTGAATCATTTTGATTGCCATCCTGTCTTTAATAGAATTTCCAGGGTTGGTCGTCTCAATTTTAGCAAGCACTGTAGCAGGTATTTCCTTAGTTACAGTATTTAGCCTCACCAGAGGGGTGTTACCTATTGTTTCTAAAATATTGTTATACCACATGATACAAAAATACCTATTAGGCTGCACAATTCTATTTTCTAATAGAAAATCAAAATATTATTTTATGAGCCTGCAGAATAAAAAATTATATTTTAATCTAGTTAGTCAATAGACATTAAAACAACCTTATATATGGGCTTTTAATTAATATTATTGGTTGAGTTTATACACTTTACCGGGCAGAGAAATCAACAACCCTTGCATTTCAAGATTTAAGAGATGCATCGCGAGTTTACTTTGAGTAATACCACACTTAACACCCAGCTCGTCTATTCGTGCCGACGATAGCTGTAAGATCTCAAATATTTGCTGTTCTTCCGGACTAAGCCCCAGCGGCAACTGAACTTTTGTAACCGGTTTGGGGATTGCAGAATCCCACCCCATGTAGTAGACAAAGTCTTTTGCATGGTTAATCAAAGCTGCACGACTGGTTTTAATCAGGAAATTACATCCTTCAGAATACACATCATTAACCCTTCCTGGAAAAGCATAGACATCTCTGTCATAAGAATTGGCAATATCTGCAGTGATCAATGCGCCACCCTTCAAAGTTGCTTCAACAACGATCGTGGCATCAGCCAGTCCGGCGATGATCCTGTTCCTCTTTGGAAAGTTTTCCTTATCCGGATTTGTTTGAAGCGGAAACTCGGTGATAAGACCCCCATTGTACACCATTTTCTGCGCTACAGAATGATGTAATTGGGGATAGATTCGATCTAACCCATGCGCAAGAACCCCTATGGTAGGAATGTTATGTTGAAGACTCTCTTTATGGGCTGTTACATCAATTCCATATGCCAGTCCACTTATGATCAGCACATCATAAGCAGAGAGAACCTCTGCTAGCTGCCGACACAAATAGCGGCCATAATCCGTTGCTTTTCTGGTTCCCACCACACTAACAATCCGAGGGTGATTTACGTCAACACTTCCTCTGAAATATAAAAGTATAGGTGCATCAAAACACTCTATTAGTCTGCGGGGATAATTCTCATCACCAAAAAACATTACCTCGATCTTATGTTTCTTTAAGAACCTGATCTGCTCTTCTGCGAGTTTCAAGGCGTCATTGTTAACAATTTCCGCAGCTGTAACTGGCCCTACGCCGGGAATTTCCATTAACTGTTTCAAACTGGCACCAAAAACAAGCTCCGCTGAACCAAAGTGGCCAAGCAAATTTTTAGCTGTTACATGCCCAACACTCTTTATCAGTGTTAGAGCAATCTTGTGTACTAAACTCATATAGCAATCTCTGCTATATATATTGTAGAAACCACTATAGAAGAAAAGTGTCAGGACTATGCCTATGAAGTTGGCTTATTGAGGGATGTAGACCACGTATTTGGTTTCGAAGAACTCTTCCTTAAAATACGCTGAGAGTGGATATAATTCTGCTTTCAGCTTTGATTCGGCTATTTCTTCGGCTAAATCGCCCCCCTTCAGGTAAAGAATGCCATTTGCTATTGCGTTCTTAGAATCTTTATTGAACTTGCCTTGTATCCAGGGGTAAAAATCAATCAACCTGGTAACAGCCCTCGAAACAACAAAGTCATATTTGTCACTCACTTGTTCAGCACGTAAATGGCTTGCCTTTACGTTGGAAATACCCAGTGCTGCCGCTACTTCCACAACAACCTTTATCTTTTTACCGATCGAATCTACCAGGTGAAACTGCGTTTCTGGAAATAGTATTGCCAAAGGAATACCTGGAAATCCTCCTCCAGTTCCAACATCAAGTACCTTTTCTCCAGGCTTAAAGCTGCAGAATTTTGCAATACCAAGGGAGTGCAGAATATGACGCTCGTATAATTCCTCAATGTCTTTCCTGGAAATAACATTAATCTGTGCATTCCAAAAACTATACAATTCATATAGCTTATCAAACTTCTCAATTTGATCTTCGGTAAGACCCGGAAAGTACTCTTGAATTAATGTCGATTTTATTTCCACTGGACTTTTTTAACAAATATAGAGACTATGGCGTTAAACACCAGAAAAATGAAGAGCAGAATATCCAGAATAGGAAACCACCAGCGGAGTCCACTGTAGCTTAGTCGTTTTAGTAGCCGCGGATAAACGAAGCTTCTGACTAAAATACTTAAAGCAAATGTCCCTAAGGCAATATATACAGCCGGTTTAAAGAACATCAGCGAGACCAACAGCGCATAAAACAGAAATTGTATGGCAATTTGGAAAGTAAGAACAAATTTATGCTTGCCTTTATAGAGCTTGCCAGCTCCAAAGTGGCGTTTTTTCTGTCTCAAATAAGCACCGAAAGTGGCGTTCGGACTGCTCCATACCTGTGCATCCGGGTTGATCTGTATGGCAGTATTAAACCTCGTCGCATGGGCATTTACAAACAAATCATCGTCTCCGGAAGGGATGTGCATATGTGCAGCGAATCCCTTGTTTTTGAAGAAAAGCGACTTTTTATAAGCCAAATTCCTCCCAACACCCATGTAGGGCATTCCTTTCAATGCAAAAGAAAGATAATTTACAGCAGTAAAAAAAGTCTCAAAACGAATCAATGCATTTAATAAACCTTTTCGCTTCAGGTATGGGGAATACCCCAATAGAATTTCGATCTGCTCATCTTCCGGTTGCTGCATTCCTAACAGCCATTGCGATGAGGCAGGCGCACAGTCCGCGTCCGTAAATACCAACCAATCATGTTCTGCTGCTTTAATTCCCATAGTCACAGCAAATTTTTTCCCAGCTATAAACTTTTGTCCATCAGCAATGCTTACAATCTTAAGGTGCTTATATTGCTTCCCAAACTCTTCTAACAGATCACCTGTTCCGTCCCAGGAACGATCATTCACTACGATCACCTCATAATGAGGATAATTCTGAGTGAGTACCAGATGTAGGTATTCCTTAAGATTCACGATTTCATTTCTTGCACAAATGATAACACTTAAAGGCTTTCGGGCTTCAGAAGGAAGCGCTACCACAGGATAAACCGCCAATTTAAGATGAACGAACAGGCTATAATACAGCTGTATAATCAAGCAAAAAGTTAATGCACCTAAAAGGTAAATCTCTGTTATTGTTAGTTCCAAATCGTTCCGGGTAATTTGCAAATCTCTCATTTTAAATCTGCAATGAACTTGTATGTTGATAAAAATTTACGCCCTTAAATAGCTGGTTTTTTGCTACTTTTGGCAGATTTTAATAATGTCATGCAATCAATCGTTGTTTCGACATTAACGCATAAGGAAACACAAATGAAATTTAGTTTAGCGGCAAAGGATATACATTCCAAGGCCAGAGCAGGTACTGTTACTACGGACCATGGGGAGATACAAACACCTATTTTTATGCCTGTTGGAACGGCAGGGACCGTTAAAGCGGTGCACCAACGCGAGTTGAAAAACGACATTGACGCCAAAATCATACTCGGAAATACTTATCACCTTTATCTCAGACCCGGATTAGACATCATTGAACAGTCAGGCGGTTTACATAAGTTTATTGGCTGGGACCGACCAATTCTTACAGACAGTGGTGGTTATCAAGTATATTCTCTAAGTAAAGTTAGAAAAATCAAAGAGGAAGGAGTTACCTTCCGCTCTCATATTGACGGCTCTAAACACCTCTTCACGCCAGAATATGCCATGGATATTCAGCGAACCATTGGTGCCGATATCATCATGGCCTTCGATGAGTGTACACCATACCCTTGCGATTATAGTTATGCTGCATCATCCATCAACATGACGCACAGATGGTTAAAACGTTGTTGCAAAAGATTTGATACAACGGAGTCCAAATATGGCTTTGATCAAACGCTTTTCCCAATAGTCCAGGGCTCTGTTTATAAAGATTTAAGAGTGAAGTCAGCTGAGTTCATCGCCTCAATGGACCGGGAAGGCAATGCAATCGGTGGTTTATCCGTAGGAGAACCTGCAGAAGAAATGTACGCAATGTCAGAGATTGTATGTGATATTCTACCTTGGGAAAAGCCAAGATACCTCATGGGAGTTGGTACGCCAATTAATATACTGGAAAACATCGCTTTAGGTATAGACATGTTCGATTGCGTCATGCCTACCAGAAATGCCAGAAATGGTATGTTGTTTACAAAGAATGGCATCATTAACATTGGAAACAAAAAATGGGCGGATGATTTCTCGCCGATCGAAGCAGATAGCGACCTTTACGCAGATACCACCTATTCTAAAGCATATTTAAGACATCTAATGCACTCAAAAGAGATGCTTGGTGCGCAAATTGCTACCTTACACAATCTTCACTTCTATACCTGGCTCGTAAAAGAGGCCCGTGAAAAGATCATTAGCGGGGAGTTTTATGCCTGGAAAAACAAAATGGTAACCATATTAGGAAACAAATTATAAATGAACATCTTCAAAAGCAGGATAAAGATCATTGATTGGTACATCATCAGCAAGTATCTGGGAACATTCTTATATACCCTAACCCTGTTTATTGTCATCATTATCATCTTTGATCTGTCTGAAAAACTGGATGATTTCCTGAGTGCAAAGCTTACGTTTTGGCAGGTGATCACACTCTATTATGCGGGTTCTATCCCGTTTTATGTTAATATGTTGTCGCCACTCATCAACTTCATTGCCGTCATCTTTTTTACAGCAAAAATGGCTGATCAAACTGAGATTGTTCCTATTCTAAGCGGAGGCGTAAGCTTTAACCGCTTTCTTCTGCCCTACTTTATTTCAGCTTTCATCATCTTCGCCTTCAATCTGGCTTCAAATCTCTATATTCTTCCTTATACTAATCGCCTTAAAAACAGCTTTGAGAACACCTATGTAAAGAAGAATGATCCTTCGTCAAAGAACAACATACATATGAGGTTAGATGAGCACACGTTCATCTATATGGACAACTTCGATAACAAAACGAAAATAGGTTCAAAGTTCAATCTTGACAATTTTAAGGGCGACGTATTGGTTAAAAAGATAGTAGCCGAACGTGTCAGCTATGATTCGGTGAAGCGCGTCTGGCGATTACAAAATTACTCAACACGGTATATCAAAGATCTTAAAGAATCTCTTAAAAGCGGCGCCTATGGCACTACAAAGGATACTATTCTAGATATGCAACCCGATGACTTCTCTGCATATGATAACGTCTTTGAGAACCTTAGTAACCGAGAACTGGCCGATAAAATTAAGAAAGAAAAGATCAGAGGTACGGGCGTTTGGAACGACTTGCTCTTCGAGCGCTATAAACGCTGGTTAAGCCCCTTATCTGCATTTGTACTGACATTAATTGGTGTGGCCTTATCTTCGCGTAAAGTTCGCGGAGGAGTGGGCTTACCACTTGGAATAGGCATTCTTTTAAGTTTTGGATATATTGTACTTGGGCAATTTGCAAAAATGTTTTCCCTTAAAGGTGGGATTTCTCCTCTTTTTTCAGTCTTAGCCCCAACCATTATCTTCGGACTCCTTGGGTACTATTTGCTTAGAAAAGCACCAAAATAGTTCTACAACAATATAATGGGCACATCAACAGCGAATAGAAACCTTCTGATCCTACATTTTACAGTGCTGATATGGGGATTTACTGGTATTCTAGGTAATTTAATCTCTGTAAGTGCAGTGCAGATGGTTTGGTATCGGGTAATGATAGCCAGCATCACGCTACTGGTCTACTTTCTTCTGACTAAAACAAGCATCAGAGTCTCCAGGAAGCAGTTTCTTCAATTTTTCTTTACAGGGAGCATCGTCGCAATACATTGGATATTATTCTTTCATGCGATTAAGGTATCGACAGTCTCTGTCACTTTGGTGTGTCTATCATCTTCCACTCTATTTACCGCAATACTGGAACCGCTGATCAAAAGACAGTCGATTCTTGCTTCCGATATAGTTATTGGTATGGTAATTATCCTCGGTATATATCTGATTTTTAAGTTCGAATCTCAGTACACAAAGGGCATTATTTTAGGGCTGTCTTCTGCACTTGCCTCGAGTCTATTTGCAACAGTTAACTCAACCTTAGTCCAAAAAAGTGACCCAAAATTGATTGGTTTTTATGAGCTCACGGGCGCATGTTTCTGGATAACTGTATATAGATTTGCAACGAATGAGCTGCAAAATGAGACCTTCAATCTAAGCTCGTCCGACTGGTTTTACCTACTTGTTTTAGGCACCATTTGCACCGCTCTTGCCTACGTTGCTGGAGTCTCCGTCATGCGTACATTGTCTGCATTTAGGGTGGCACTGATTACCAATTTGGAACCCGTCTATGGTATCATTCTAGCTTTCTTGTTTTTTGGAAATAGAGAGACCATGTCCATCGGATTCTACCTTGGAGCAACCCTCATTTTAGGCTCTATTTTCCTGTATCCAATCTATAAAAAACGCAAGGGTTTAGCGTAGTATCCGACCGGTAAAACCGACTGTTGCCCTTAAATTCTAGCAGATGATGGCAGTGAAATGAATACGGCCCGATCTGAAAATGTTAGTGTTTTGCAAAACAATGGGAGCACTTAAATATTTAGGCATCGTCATCCTGAATTCATTTCAGGACCTCGGCATAGCGATGCCACCTAATCCGAGGTTGTGGCATACGCCGCAATAACGGGGGTAGGATAGCCGCGCAGTTAGTCCAAAAGTCATCTAAAAATTTCCTTAATTAGTGTATCTTAACAGAGTAAAACTAACTAGCGTTATTGTTTTGATATAACGAGCTACTGAGTGGCATAATACTAGTTTATTTTATATAATTCTCAATTTTACTCACTTTGAATGTAAGTTATATCCTACACATTTTCAGACATTTATAATAACATACCTAAATTTAATATTTTTACTAAATGCATTTCCAACTTATAAATATACTAAATATATTAGCATTAACTCATTATGCCTCATAAACCATGTTATTACTTATTGAAATTCAGTATGTTATCCATACTAACTTTAACCTTATCAGCACATAGCACAAATGCACAGATATTTAATAGAGATCAAAACCCCCTTAGTGTAAAATGGCGCCAAATCTCGGCGAGCGGGTTTCAGATTATTTATCCGACAGAACTAGAGAAAGAAGCACAGCGCATGGCGAACACACTCGGTTATATCTATCCCCATGTCGGCGCCAGCCTTAGGAGAGACAGAACAGTTATTCCACTCCTACTTCAAAACCGGGGAGTCATTGCAAATGGCTTTGTGCAGCTGGCCCCAAAGAAGTCAGAGTTCTTTACAACGCCACCTCAACAGTTCGATAGTCAGGACTGGCTAAACAACCTCGCGGTTCATGAACTCAGGCACATCGCACAGTTCGACAAACTGACCGGAGGAAAAGCCCGCCCCTTCCCCGAAGATGTGTACTTTGCATGGTTCGGGGCCAGCGTTCCACTATGGTTTTTTGAAGGTGATGCAGTAACCATTGAGACCGCCTTAAGCCGGGCCGGAAGAGGTCGCCAGCCTTCCTGGATTATGCCTTACCGGGCGAACCTTTTAGAAGGTAAAAACTTCTCTTATAGCAAGATCAATTTCGGTTCATCAAAAGACATCACGCCCGGCTATTACCAATATGGCTACCTCAATGTTTCAAACATAAAAAAGCACTTTGGGAAAGACATTTTCGACACTGTACTGACCGACCTTCGGCACCGGCCATTAAGACTATACCCTTTTTCAAATAGCCTTAAGAAATACACCGGCTCAGGAACTAAGAAATGGTTCAGGCAAACCACCGCAATCCTAAAGACTAATTGGAGAAATCAGGCGGACAGTTCAAACATTAAGAATTACACGTCACTAAACAAGGCCTCTACTTTCGCTACAAATTACTTCCTGCCGGTTAGATTACCTAATAGCAAAACTTTGACCCTCAAACAAAGCAAGTCGGAGACCTCCCACTTTGTCCTCATCGATTCAGACAAAACTGAAAAGAGAATGTTTAGCATCGCTTACCAAGAACAGCCCTGGTTTAGCTACGCCAATAATACCATCACCTGGGATGAGATCAGGTATGATCCCCGTTATCGCCAAAGAAGTTACAGCGTCATCTGCACCTACAACTTTCAAACAAAGAGAATAACCAGTCTAACCAAAAGAACTAGACTTTTCTCCCCTTCCCTGTCTGCGGACGCTAAAAAGATTGTAGCAGTTCAGATCGATTTAAGCAACCAATCCAATTTGATTGAACTGGACGCAACTACCGGGAAGATGCTAAGAACTTTACCCAACCAGGAAAATCTGATCCTTCAGACGCCTTCTTACGACGCCACAGGGAATATCATAACGTACGTCAGCGTATCCGAAAGTGGGAAGGCACTGTGGGTGACAAACGGTACTAAATCCGATAAGCTTATCCCCGAATCTCAGCAACAGCTAAGCAGGCCGATATTCTTCAATCAGGGGATAGTTTTTAACGCCCACTACAGCGGCATCGATAACATTTACAGCATAGACACCATCTCAAGGAATGTAAGCGCTCTCAGCGCCTCTAAATACGGCGCTTTTAATGCTTCCCCTATAAACGCTAAGGAAATGGTGTTTAACAACTATCAGGTAACCGGATATCAGATCGCGCAAACTAACATCGACACGATATCTTCTAGTAATCCAGCTACCAACTCTTTCGTGAATTTTGGCGCAACAACACAGCGACAGGAATCCTCCGCTAATGTTTTCTCTGATGTTCCAACTCAAACTTTTGAATCTAAGCCTTATCATGCGTTAGGGAACCTGTTTAACCTGCACAGCCTGAATCCTACCATAGAAAATGAATACAAAGGCGGTCTTCAACTGGTTTCAAACAACCTGCTCAACACCTTCGATTCCTTTGGAGGTGTTGAGTATCACCGCGACTTAAACCGCCTTGAGTATAGCACTGGGTTCTCGCTGAAGGCGTTTTACCCAATCTTATCCGCCACTTACAGAAACCGGCCGAGAAGAACTTTTTATACCCAGAATAGGATAAGCAAGCAAGGCGATTGGAGGGAAAATAATGTGCAACTTCAGGCGTCCCTTCCGCTAACGGTAAATTCCTTTAACGATTCGTATAGCCTCTCCTTAAACACACTTACAAGTTATACGCAACGCTATCAACTCGAAAACCTCCCATCGAGCTTTGTGAAGACGTTAAACTTCCCGATGGAGTATAATGTTTCCTTTACACACAGCAGCAGGCAGGCGGAGCGGGATATTGCACCCAGGTGGGCGCAGATCTTAAGAGTAGCTTATCTCCACCAGCCCTTCGACAATAAACTAGCAGGTGGTCTTTTCTCAGCAGAAGGATTTTTGTATTTCCCAGGATTCGCAAGAAATCACTCTTTCCTCGCTAATTTCAATTGGCAAAACTCCTGGGGGATCAGACGGTTTGACAGAGAGATCAATTCGGTGTATGGTTACAACAATATTCTCGCAAAAAGTCAGCTAAGAAATACTTTGCTGTTCAACTACCGTTTTCCCATTGCATTTCCCGATGCGGAAATTGGGCCATTGGCCTATGTACGAACGCTACGAGCAAGTTTATTTTGCCATTATGAGAACATAGGTACCGAAACAAATGTTTCAGAACCTAAAACATATGGCTTTGAATTGCGTAGTAACATGAACGTATTACGTTACCAGCCTAACGTTGAGTTGGGTGGAAGAGTCGTTTTTGTTAATAAAATCTATAATCAGAAACCTATATTAGAACTAATTTTAAACTACAGCTTCTAAATTAAACACATGAGCGCAAAAACCATCTCCATCATCGCCATTACCGCTATCATTATCATTTTCCTGATGCTTAATACAGAAGCTGTCGAGTTCAACTTTATCTTCGGTAAAGCAGACGTCTCCAAGCTGGTTATTGTGGGCGTCTGTACGTTCATTGGTTTTATAGTCGGATACTGGGCCGCTAAACCAAAGACCACAGTCACCAGTTATGACAAAGACGGTCCACAAGCTAATCCTGCAGACCGTAAAAATGACTTAAGCGATGAAGACCGCGATTATATTAGTTAGCTAGTGCTTGAGAAATATCTTTTAGGATATCATCAACATGCTCCAGACCAATAGATAAACGGATTGTACCCTGCTCAATACCAACCTCAAGGCGTTGCTCTTCTGTAAGTTTTGAATGCGTACTTGTAGCGGGATGCGTTGCTATTGACCGCGTATCGCCAAGATTTGCAGAAATAGAGAACATTTTTAGCTTATCCATAAATGCACTTGCTGCTTCAACACCTCCATGAATGACCAGGGTCACTATACCTCCACCCAATTTCATTTGCTTTTTAGCGATTTCATATTGAGGATGAGATTTTAGAAAGGGATACATTACCTTTTTGACGGATGGTTGTGCCTCCAAATATTCCGCTACTTTTAAAGCATTTTCACAATGCCTGTCCATCCGTACGGCTAAGGTCTCCAAACTCTTAGAGAGCAGCCAGGCGTTAAATGGCGACATCGCCGGTCCACTATGCCTTGCAAACCCTTCAATATCTTTAATCAGCTTGTTAGATCCTAAAATAATACCACCTAGCGTACGACCTTGCCCATCAATGAATTTGGTGGCAGAGTGTATAGAGATATCGGCACCCAACTTAATCGGCTGTTGTAAGTATGGCGTCGCGAAACAATTGTCCACAACCACTAAAATATTGCGAGTCTTTGCCAGTTTAACTAACCATTCTAAATCAATGATATCGATTCCTGGATTTGAAGGCGTTTCAACAAAGATCATTTTTGTGTTTTCTTTGATGCCACTTTCCCACTGCTCAGGCTTATCAAGATCTGCGTAGGAATAAGTGATACCCCATTTCGGAAAAATATTGTTAAGTAGCTGGTGCGTAGACCCGAAAACAGATCGACTAGACAATACATGATCGCCTGATCCCAGGAAAGTCATGAAGGTTGTAAAAATAGCGGCCATACCGCTGGAGGTTGCCCAACCGTTTTCAGCACCTTCCAGAACAGACATTTTATTAATAAGCTCGTCCGTATTTGGATTTGCATAACGACTATAGACGTTCCCCTCTTTCTCATTAGCAAAAAGGGCACGCATCTCCTCCGCGTCATCGAATTTATAACTAGAAGTTAAATAAAGTGGCACAGAATGCTCTTTATACTGACTTCTTTCAATTTGTAAACGTATGGCTAGGGTTTCAAAATTATCTTCTTGCATGATGGGTAACGCTATTATTATTGCTTTATTAGTTATGAATGGTATAAGTAAAATTTAAGGTTGCAGAACGACCAAGTATATTGGATACAGAGCAGTACTTATCAAAAGTCAGCGCAAGCGCACGTTCTACTTTCTGAACGTTCAAGGCTCCATAAAGATCGAAATGGACATCTATAACGTCGAAAATCGGCGGCATCTCTTCATCTTTTCTAGTTGCATTGATCTTTATTTTAACGTCATTTAAGGGCTCCTTCTGTTTGCTGAGGACATTCACCATGTCAATACCACTGCAACCACCAAGTCCAACCAACAGCATTTCCATAGGACGGAATCCTTTTCCTTCACCACCAATTGCTTCTTTAGCATCCAGTTCAACTTTGAACCCTGTTCCGTTCTCTGCCTCGAAATTGAATTTACCGCTTTTACGTATCAGATTTATTTCCATTTTATTGCTTATTCAAAATTTATTTTCTCATGCTTAGTCATGTCTTTCACTCCTTCGTAATCCTGAATTTATTTCAGGACCCCGGCCTTGCTGGTCCGAGTTACCGGCCTTCGCCGACATGACGAAAGGTCACCATAACAGAAGTTCACCATGCGGGCGCTCCCTACACCCTTCCAACCTAACACCCGTAAAAAACCTCACATTCCTTCTCCAGTTGCTCCAGCTTTACCTTCCCCTCAAATATCCCGAAAACCGATGAACCACTGCCACTCATGAGCGCAAATATTGCCCCTGCATGATACAACTCATCCTTCAGCCGCTCTATCTGGGAATATTTCTTAAATACGTTCTTTTCAAAATCATTGAAAATACAAGATCTCCACTCCCGCACCGGCAAATGTATCAAATCTTTCACCGAACTTTCAGGAACCGTAGGCAGAATTCCTCCATAGGCATCCGCCGTAGACACATGAACTTCAGGCTTTACCACAACTATTTCATATGAAGAAAGGTCAAGCTCGAGCGGAGAAAACTCATCTCCTTTACCTGCTGCATAAACCGGCTTATTTTCTATAAAAAACGCACAATCAGCACCCAAGTGCCTAACATAATCCTCCAACTCCAATATCGACAATCCTAACGCGAACTTCTCATTAAGTAACTTGACCAGAAAAGCTGCATCAGACGAGCCTCCTCCTAAGCCCGCACCTATTGGAATATTTTTTAATAGTGTGATCTTCTGCGGAGGAAGATCAAAGTCATTCCTTAACGCATTATAAGCCTTTAAACAGAGGTTATCTGAAGAATTTCCTGGTATCTCCATACCTAACGAAACGAAAGATGTAACAGCAGCATCACTAATCTCTATAACATCGTTAATCCTGACCGGATAAAATACCGTTTCAAGATTATGGTAACCATCTACCCTCTTCTCAACTACCTGTAACCCAAGATTTATTTTAGCATTAGCAAAAGCAAGCATGCGACGTTTTTTGAAAAGCAAACGTACGAAAAAGTGGCTTAAAGCAAAAAGGGGCAAATGCCTTTGCATCGCCCCTCTCAGACTACTAACTTAAAACTAATCTAACATCTCTGCAAGCTTTTTATTCAAGGCATCGCCTCGTAATCCGGCACCTACAATCTTGCCATCTTTACCTACCAGATAACTTGCAGGAACAGCTCTAACGCCATAAAGCCTTCCTACTTCATTGTTCCAGCCTTTAAGATCAGAAACATGAGTCCATGGTAAGCCATCTTTCTCGATTGCGCCAAGCCAAAGCTTTTTGTCGCTATCCAGAGAAACAGACAATATTTCAAATCCTTTGTCCTTGTAAGTGTTATATTGTTTTACCAGGTTCGGATTTTCTGCCCTACATGGCGAGCACCAGCTTGCCCAGAATTCTACCAATACTAATTTTCCTTTGTAATCAGCTAGTGATACCGCTTTTCCAGAGACATCGTTTTGAGTAAACACTGGAGCTACTGCACCAATCGCAGTTAAATTCGAAGCATTTAAACGCTGTTGAAGCTCTTTACCCATATCGGTTGCAAGCAGCTCTTTGCTAAAGGTATTTAAAATAGGCTGTGCACGAACAGCATCTTTAACATTCGCAGCTTCGGAAAGCGCTACTAAACCGAAGAACGATTTGGGATTAGCCTTAGCAAACTCCCATTGCTTCTCCGTACGCGCCGCAAGATTCTTACGATATTTCAAATCTACCTTCTTCATATAAAGAGTATCCTTCTTCTGTTCCTCAGTGCCACTATTAAAATCAATGTTTACAGCTTTTGTCAAAGCCATAATAGAACCTCCAATAAACTTGTTATAAGCAGCCTGCTCATTATAAACTTTCGAACCAGTTACCACAGCGTTATCTAATGAATCGTTGGAAGTGAAGACAACATTCTCTTTTCCAAAGTAAATGTATACCACATCGGCACCGGGAGCATATATTGCATGACCCTTTCCTTTACCCTCATGAGAAAGTGCCATTCTCGCTGTTGTATAGCCAGATACTTTTCCTGTAAATTTGAAGGTACCATCAACTAAGTAAACAGAATCGGTATTGCCACCACCACTACCTTGATCAGAATAATCAAGATAAGCCATAGCCGGCTTAGTAAGCTTGCCAATATGGCCAGTAATCGTGAAGTTGTTAGCTTGCGCAAAGGAAGCGACTGGCGCAAAAAGCGCTGCTAGAATAAATAATCTTAGTTTCATAATTTTTACTTTCTAAATATGATGTCAACCGGAGCTCCCGGTATGCCATTAATTGTTTTTGTAATATTTCCGTTTTTACCTACCGTAACATCCAGGGTCAGTATAGCCCCATCCACACCTACGGTTAAACTATTATCATCACTGCTGATCTTGAGCATGGACACTTTCTTACCTGCAAGCGCAGCATCAAGTACTCGTAAGTCCTGATTAATTGGATTATAGCGGTAGATTTTATCATTAGAAGAGAAGTAGAAAACATTTAAGTTGTTCTTAACCCACTTGCTATCTGCATTAATTAATGCAGAGCCAACAAACACCCTCTTAAAGGCGGGTTCAAACCATTTATCATTTCCATTCAAATCGTAATTAAATCCTAGTTCATAAACTACACCATCGGGCTGCTGAAAGAATGCATAATTACCACCATCTTCACCCGTCTTCATAAAGATCAGATTGCTCATTCCAACATTCCTCGGATCGAATACGGGGACAGTTGGTGATTGGTACTTAGTACCTAAATAAGTCCCATCACCCCCAAACACAACAAATCCTTTTGCTTTAGTATCAAAGCCAAAAAAGAAGTTACTTCCATGTGTGAAGTATTTTGACAACAAATAATCCCCATTTTGCTCATTACCAAATTTGCCATAGTCGGGCGCAAATGGAGCAGTCGTCTGTACACCAACGTAAAGTTTAGAGTTAATTACACCAGTAGGAACGGTGCCCATCTGAATCTGCCCTAAATAAGGTTCAAGGTAACCAGGAACAATAGTCGCAGGCGGCAGAAAGAACTGATCACTAAAATTTGTCTTCTTCAAAAAAGTATTTGCATCCACAACCACACTTTGATTTGCCGGGTCGTTACACAACAGCCAGTATTCCTCTTTCGTCAATACCTGATAGGGCAGTGGTTTAGAATAATACAATTGAACAGGATTTGATGGCAAAGCCTTACCATTAAGGGATTGATAAATGTCTGCCAACACTGTAACATCGTCAGGTTTAATAAACGATAACTTTGAGGAGCCATTGACCGAACTCAGCACTAATGTACCTTTAGAAAACTGAGTGGTACCTGTTACCTTAAATTTATATTTATATTTCAAGCCATTCCGCTTATCAGTTACGGTCAGCGTAGAAGCACGTTCACCTGTCCCTAAGTTATAAAGTAGCTTTAGCGGATAGCCTGTGTAAACTGCTTCTCTTAGGTCTTCCAGAATTAATATTCGCCATTCAAAGTCAAGGTCCTTAATTGGATCTGCTCCCTCAAAAGTAACCGTTGGTTTTATAATTAACGAGTCTCCAATTAGTGCAGAAAAATTTACATCAGTTATTCCACTTATCAAAGGTTCTGATACGGGATGATAGTTGTAGTTTCCAAGATCCTTCTTGCAAGAGGTGCAAAAGCTGGTTATCATAACCAGCATTAATATATATTTAAATCTCATTGTCTTAGCTTTAAGTTTATAATACAATCTGGGTTCCTTTCTCATTTACAAAGAAGTATCTATTCACCTGAGGGAAAAACTTCACAGTAAACTTGATTGTCGGCGAATTCGCATTATAGAAATCATAGTCATTTGTACCATCAGTTCTTTTTGTAAGTATGTAGCCTTTCTCAGGATTTCTTGTTACCCAGGTAAAAGGATCGTTTGTAAGGTTCCTTAAATTCTCAATGTAATATAGAGTTCGTGGAATCTCCAGATAGCCATTTGGTGCCCCTGGATTAATCAAGTCTTTCCCTCCTGAAATCAGAAATAACTGATGGACAACCCTATTGTAAGGACCGCCAAGGTTTCCTTGCCAATACTTCCACCATGAAGGCTCTTCTAATCTGTTAGAAAAGATCAAAGTTCTCCAACGTAGCTTTATAGGTAGCGATTCTCCAAAATCAGCAGTTGCTGCTGTACCAATAGTCAAAACAACTGATTTCTCCGCCAATAACGGATCAATGTTCTTTATAATGACCGGAATCTTAATCGTACCTGAATCTGCAGGCATAATATATTCTGCTTTCAAAGGCTCATAGTGCAGCTCTTGCTGTGCATTAGTTAACGAGGCCACGACAGCAATCTTGAATTTTCGTTCGCGGTTTACCCGCTTACCAGCAATCTTAACCGGAACCCAAAGGGTGTCTTTTGCTAATCCCGGACTATAAGCAAATGAATAGGTAACTGGCAGTGTGTCTTGAGTTCCATCATCGTTTAGATAATTAAGATAGATATTATCCGGTGAATCATATGCAAAGTCTACATCTTTCTTGCAGGCAACAAAGAGCATACTAATAAGTAAAGTATAAAATATTGTTCTTTTCATGAGGTGTCTGTTTAGTTTCTGTAAGCCTGTTCATCTAATGGCAGAGGCAATACGAAGATTCGATCGGTTGCCGGATAAACCTGGCCGTTCGCGTTCGTAATATCTCTGTTTAAGCGTTTGTACATGTAGAATATCTGTCCTTCTGCGAAGAATTCCTTGCGACATTCCGCAACCAATTTGTTAAGGAACTCAGTTTTGTCAATGCTCGCAGGCAATCCATCACCAATTCCACGATGCTCCCTTACGGTATTGAAATAAGTGATCGCCTTTGCTTTATCGGTATCGAAGCTGGCTTCTGCAGCGATATAGTACATTTCAGAAAGCCTGATTGCCGGTGCCATTAGCGGATGTGCATTTCCAATTTCGTCTGGGTACACATCATATTTTCTTAGGTAAGCGCGACTTGGAGAATTCGAAGATAACACATCTGTAAACCATAGCATCCAACGCCAGTCATCTGCTCCAACTGTTCCTTTTTCAAAAATGATATCCTTCTGAGAAACAAGCGGAGAAAAAGCAGCATTTATATTTGTGAAGTACCCTTCCAACATCTTTTTTGAGTCTGGAATGTACCAGCCAGCAATTAATTCCGGATAGAAAATCTTGTCCCTTTGATTTGAAAAATTACTAAAAAAGTCCTCTTTCGTAGTCCATGGAAATTTCTTAGCGTTGATCACTTCATTTGCATTCTCCAAACTTTTGGCAAAATCTTCTTTATATAAATAAACTCTGGCCAACTCACCACAGGCAGCATAGTAATTCATACGATGCCTCCTGTTTTGAAGAAACATACTTCCACTACTGATTTCAGTAGCTTTGTCTTTCTCAGCAACCGTACCTGCATAAGTCTTATTTGGATAGCCAACTACGTATCCGGAGGTGATGATTGGGTCTGACTTTAACAATATTTTTGCTGCTGAAAGATCTGCAACAATCTTGTCTAGTATTTCTGTAGTTGTAGAGAACGGAGTAGAATTTATAGAAACCGTAGTAACATAAGGTATGGCCTTTGCTGCCGGATTGTTTTTAAAGGATGGAGCAAATAACCTCAACATATCGAAATGCAGATAAGCTCTAAGCGTCAATGCTTCCCCCTTGACTAAGTCATAGTTATTACCAGCAAAGACGTCCTTCTTAGCATCAATTGCCTCTAGAATTGCATTACAGTATCCGATTGCTCTATACCCATGAATCCAGATGCCATCATTGTCGCCAATAACACCTCCATCAGCATATGAGAACGATTGAATGTTATTATAACTGACATTTGAAGGCGCATAGTTCTGAGCCATAAGCTCCAAGTTCTTAAAGGTTAAAACATCACCGTACAAATCTTTGCCAGCACAGTAGTTATAGACGCCATTTAATGCCTCCTTAAACCCATCTTCAGAATTGAATAGTTGCTCTTTAGTGATATCAGATTCAGGCTGCACATCAAGAAACTTCTTGCAGGACGAGCAGACTAGCAGAGAAATCGCGATGATATATAAGTATTTTTTCATATTGCTAGAGATTAAAATGATGCTTGTAGTGAAAATGTAAAGCTGCGTGCAAATGGATAATCTATACCCCTCTCAATGTCTACGCTAGATAGGCGATAGATATCATTCATAGAGATTGCCGCACGGAGATTCTGAAAGCCTGCTTTTTTAATCAGGTCCCTTTTAAAATCATAAGACAGGTATACCGACTGCAGATCAATCAGATTGTCTTTCTGCACAAACCGGGAGCTGGCACGAGTTAATGTTAGATCCTGAATGTTCTTATAAAGCGCATTATCTCCTGGCTTAATCCATCGCTGAGACAATGCTCTGCTATCCACATTTTCTCTGGGATTAGCGTTTTCAATCCTGTCAATTAATGTCTGATTATACAACTGACCCCCAAATTTGAAATAAAGGCTGAAACTCATCGTAAAACCCTTATATAAAATGTTCCCACCAATATTTCCATCCAGTGTCGGTGTAGTATTCCCAACAGCTCTTGTGTCCTTGATGTCATAATCGTAAGTAAGCGACCCATCATTTTTTACGTAAATTTCTTTACCATTCTCAGGATCAATACCAAGAGATCTGACGGCATAGATTGTATTCATAGACTGACCCTCATTGTATCTTACCAAAGGAATGGTATATAGCTCGTTGTCATCATCACTCTGCAAATCATCAATCTTACTATTAAAGGCCTTTAAAGAATTAGAGATCTTAACCAACGTATTCGTGTTATGGGCAGCATTACCCGTAATATTGATATTCAAATCGTTTGCTCTGAGAACATTTGCTTGCAAATACACCTCATATCCCTTATTCTCCATGTCACCCAGGTTTTCTTTATAACTGGTGAAACCTGTGGATGGAACAAGGTTGATGTCAGTAATCAAACCCTTGGTAAGCTTGTTATAGTACCGTGGAGAAATGATCACTCTGTCTTTGAAAAAGCCTAAATCAGCGCCTATATCAAACGTCTGTGTCTTTTGCCATTCCAGATTACTATTTCCATAACCCATTGCAGTAGCACCTACACCTGTAGAATACCAGTTGTCATTTTGATAGGTGTAGATAGACCTGGATAGATAGGGATCAAATGCAATGGAGCCTAATAACCCAACACTACCTTTCAATCTTATCTGACTGATCACTTCTGAGTCCTTCAGGAAATCTTCATTGTGCATGTTCCAACCTATACCAACAGAACCGAATGGCGCAAAGCGCTTATTGGAACCAAAGCTGGACGAACCGTCCATTCTAAATGATCCATCAAATAAGTATTTGTTTTTATAAGAATAATTACCTGAGAAAAATGAACTTAAGGTTCGTTTGATCAATACATTTCCATCTGGCCTCGAGTTCTCTTTGTAAATTCTTGCAAATCCAACATTGCTAAACCGATCGTTTGAAAAGCCTTGTGCGCTAAATGCTTTGTAATTTTCTGTACTTGACAATACGTTCACTCCTACAACCAAATTGAAGGAATGATCATTCACCTGCTTAAAATAGCTAAGCGTAGAGTTTGCATCAAGTTTATCTGTTGCTCTGCTGTTGAAATTATAGCTTCCGCGGTTGTTTAAGTTCTGCGTTTCATAATTGAAAAATTCATTACTCAATGGAGATTTGAATTCATCAAACTTGTAATCAGTTTTAGTGTAACTCAACAATGCTCTCAAGCGGAAGCTTGGCGATAGCTTATAATCTGCAGTAAAGGCGTTCAAAATTTCGGTAGACGCATCTTTTGAAAAGTTGCTTAGACTAGATTCAAACAATGGATTAAATACATTTTCACTTACATACTGTTTACCATCTTCATTCTGGAAAGTATTTACACTCCATCGTCCTAGCTCTTGTATTATTCTGCCAGTGCTATCTGTCTTAGGATAGTAAGGATTCATTTTAGCGTAAGTTGAAAAGCTTCCATATGGAGAATTAGCTCCGTTATTTTGAGCGATGCTTAAATCGTTCCTTATGATTAACCGGGAATTAGGACTGTAAATGAAGTTCATGCCACCACTATATTGATCGCGGGTAGTTCCTTTCATTACTCCAGGCCTTGTTTGGTAACGTGCATCTACTCCATAACGGAAGGTTTGGTCTCCACCTTGTGCGTTCAAGGAATGCTTCTGACCGTAGGTATTTCTTAAAGGTTGTGACAACCAATAAGTATTAACACCACCTGCTACATTCTTTAATCTCGAAAACAATTGAGCATCTAAAACATCCTGTTGAGTAGGACCGTTTGCTCCAGCTCCATAAGTGTAAAGACCAGCTAGTTGCTCATACTGAACCTTCTGTTCTGCATTCAAAACATGATAGTCTGAAAGATCAGGAGCTGTGAAGTTCATCTCGTAGTTATAAAACAACTGGAGTTTTCCTGCCACAGGTGCTTTAGTGGTAATAACCATTACACCATTTGCTGCTCTGGAACCATATACTGCAGAAGCCGCAGCATCTTTTAGCAACGTAACTGATTCAATACGATTAATATCAAGATCTATTACCTTTTGCACATTCACTTCAAATCCATCCAAAATAAAGGCTGGCAGATTAAATGAAGCAGCGATATTATTTCTGTCTAACACATCATCTTTGTTGGTTGGAATGCCTGGTAACGCTGTTACTCCCCTAACATTAATTCGGGGCAGAGCATTTGGATCAGAACCTGCAAGGTTGTTTGTTGCAATTCTAAATGAAGGATCAAATGACTGAATCGCCTTAAGCAGGTTTTGAGGATTAGTTCTCTTCAAATCCTCTCCCTTGATCACAATCGCGTTACCCGTATAACTTTCTTTTTTGATAGTTTGATAACCGGTGATGACAACATCTTCCATCTGGTTTACCTGATCTTCCAGACTTATTGTAAGGTATTTTTCGTCACCAACTTTGACTTCTTTTTCTTTAAAGCCAACATAAACGAAAACCAATACATCATCAGGATTGCTATTGATCTTAAATTCCCCCTTATCATTGGTAGAGGTTCTGGTAGCCTTTTTGCCCTTTACATAGATATTAACTCCCGGAATAGGTAACTGGGTCTTACTGTCAATGACCTTTCCAGTGACTTCAATGAAATTAGCAGAACTCGCAAAGCCCGCTTTCTCAGGCAGTTTGTTCGTGATAACTATTGTCTTGTCTACAATATTGAAATTTAATGGAAAGTTTTTAAGAACAGCAGTTAGCGCGTCCTCCAGTGGTACATTTTTAAGCTCTATATCAACCGGCTGGTTACTGATCTTTACCTTTCCATTGTAAAAGAAAAGATAACCGGTCTGCTTTTTTACATCTTTAAAAAGTGCGCTTAAAGTGGTGTTCCGCTTAGAAATCGTGATGCTTTGAGAATAGCTCGCTGCTGATAAGTGCAGCGTGCCGAGGAGTAACAAAATAGCGGTTAACTTCATCACTATTAGGAATTTGTACTTTACCTTCCGCATGTCAAATGCAGGGTTGTAAAGAAAAGTTAATTTCATACTTTTGAATAAGATAAGGGTTAAATAAATGCAGCTGGTTTAGACGCTTGCTGCCGACCTTTTTTTACAGCCGGAAGTGGTGAGACACTTTCGGCTTTCTAGTCTCTTGTACTATCTGGCTCTAAATCTGAAGTAGTCGTGTTTTCATAAGCTTGTTGGTGGTTTAGTTGTGATTTATTTAGTTAATTGCTTATTTAATTATGGCGCAGGGGTCTTGTAAGAAACCCTGATGGTCTTGCCAATTATTTTGAGATTGATATTATTTAACGCTAAGATTTGAGCAACTTGAGATAACTTACTGTTTCTGGATATCCCTCCAATAAAAGTATCGTTCGGAAACTCACCTTCGTAAATAACCTCTGCATCATACCAGCGGGCAATTTGTCGCATCACAGACTTCAAGTCATCGTTGTCAAAAGAAAATGCCCCATTCTTCCATGCCATTTCTTTGTCCAAATCGGCCTCACGGGTATTTATGTGGTTAACATCAGTCCATGTAACTAAGGTCTGTTGTCCCGGTTTGATCAATGCATGGGCAGTTCCAGAATGCACCTTAACCGATCCTTCTAAAAGCGTAGTCTTAACAATCGGTTCGTCATGATAAGCATTGATATTGAAGTGGGTCCCCAGAACTTCAACTGTCTGCTTCCCCGACTCTACTTTAAAAGGGAAAGCCTCATTTTTAGTCACTTCAAAATAAGCCTCTCCATCAAGAGTTACCGCCCGCTCTGCTCCTTTGAAGCTCGTAGGAAAAGTTAATGATGAAGCTGCGTTTAATATCACATCTGTTCCATCGGGTAGAATGACCTGATAGTTTCCACCATTGGGCGTAGTAATCGTATTGCTAACTATACCACCATCATCGCCGCTAACATTAGCAACAGTATAAACCAACTGTCCATCTTTTGTTTTGGTAACAGTAATACCAGACTCACTGGCGATTTCACCTGTACCCGCAGTATCCAATATTATCTTCTTGCCATTAGCGAGTGTTAGAATTGCCCGATGTCCACCTGGTTCGAGATCATCAGCGGCCGTCAACGCATACTTTCCATTGAGCTGGTGGTTTCTGAAAACTAAAATAGAAGTAGAAATCACTAAGAACACTGCTGCCACGGCCGAATACTTCGCCCAGGAAGGCCAAAGTCGTCTAGCCGGTTTGTGCTTTGAAAGCAAGGCAATCTTGCGGTCGACCTTCGCTTTAATAGCATTTTTTATCAATGAATACTCTTCCACAGTAAGGACGACATCTTCATCTGTTTCAAAGAGATTGTAGTACTTTTCTAAAAAGGTGATTTCATCATAACTTGCTTTACCAAGTCGATAACGTTCTAAAATCTTAAGAAAAAGTTGTTTGTATTGGCTGGTCATGGTGCTATTCCTAACTATATGAGTCAAAAAAACTCAGATAGCCCATGCAGATTAAAAATATATTTAATAAAAATGAGATAGCGCTCAAGTTTATAGCCATTATGGGCACAAGACGCAGATTATAATCTATAATTCTTCCCTTTTAATGAAAAGAATAGGCAATAATTAGAATATTTAGCACCAATAAGCTTTGCCTTAACGTAGAAAGCACCTTCCCAATCTGATTTCTTACTGTTTTAGGTGATATATTTAGGGCATCTGCTATTTGTTGACTACTTAAGTCCTCTTCAAAGCGCATTTTAAATATCAATCGTTGCTGATCAGGCAGAGCCTCCACTAATTTGTTAAATGCATCTAAAAATTCTCTGTGAAGCATAGCTGAATCCGCCCTATCGAATGGGCTCTCAAAATCTTGCGAAGCCTCCACAGGAACAGCGACTAGCCGCGCTTCTTTCTCCATTACTTTAAAGACTCCATTTCTGGAGGAAATCAATAAATACGCTGGTAAGTTTTCAATGACTGACTTGCTTCCCCGCGTCCAAAGCTGAACGAATACATCCTGAGCAACATCCTGAGCTTTTTCCGAATCGTTAAGTCTTTTTAGTGCTAACTGATAGACAAGCTTCCAATACCTATTGTAGATTGCATCAAATGCAGGCTTACTACCTTCACTCAAACGAGTTAAAAGCACAGAATCCTCAGCACTATCTAAACTAACATTATACATTCACTCCCCCTATAGACAAACTTATAAAAAAATAGGTACAAAACGTTTCTTAAGACGCCTTTTAGAATAATGTTCGGAGATTTTGTATGAAAGCTTTAAGCATCCTTGTATAAGGATAAAAATGCTTCAACGTTCGCAACTAATTGGCTCCTCTGCCACAAGTTTTTTCTTGTTGATCTTAAGCGCTTTACCCAACATTTTTTCTACCTTGATATCATGACCACACCGTATGAACAAATTGACAGACACCTTACCCTCCGTTAGTAGCGATCAGCAGGATTATCGTGTGATATTACAGGAATATCAGCAGCGGATATCAAACATCCTCGAAAGTTTCACAGATGCATTTTTCGAAGTGAATTCCAATTGGATTGTGACTTATTGGAATAAAGAAGCTGAGCGGCTATTATTGATGCCGCGAGATGAGATTGTAGGAAAGAACCTATGGCAAGCTTATGATAACGCTATTGATCTTAAGTTTTTCAAAGAATATCATTGTGCAATGGAAAATAACATCTCCGTGAGGTTTGAGGAATACTATGAGCCGAGGAAAGTTTGGTTGGAAGTAGCAGCATTCCCTTCGGGTAATGGCCTATCAATATATTTTAAAGATATCACAGCCAGAAAATATTCCACCATGGAGCTTGAACAGGAGAAAAAAAAATATAGCGACCTATTTAGTCTAAGTCCCCTTCCCCAATGGGTTTACGACATAGATAGCCTGAAATTCCTCGACGTCAACGAAGCAGCTATTAATCATTATGGTTATACCAGACAAGAATTTTTAGCGATGACTATCGCCGATATTCGGCCGGTTAATGACTTCTCCTGCTTTGTTGAAAATCTAAAGACATGCATCACGGTCGGCATACCGAGCAAGAGCAGTGTTAAGCACCTAAAAAAGAATGGCGAAATAATTGAAGTCTTCGTTGAAGGGAATACGGTCTGCTTTGAAGGCAAAAATGCAAGACTCGTAATGGTCATAGACCGTACGGTAGAACTAAGGGCCACTCAGGCTATGGAAGATAGTATTGCCCGGTTCAATATCGTGTCTAAGGCTACCAGCGACGCCATATGGGATTGGGACATGCTTACAGGTCAAATGATCTGGAATCAGGGAATCAAAGATATATTCGGCTATCAAACCACCAGTTTTGATGAAAGCTGGTGGCAAAGCCGGGTACATCCGGAAGACCTGGAACGGGTAGTTCATAAACTGAGCCGGCTTGTAGAACGACAACGGACACGGCTAAGTGTTGAATACAGGTTCCAGCGGGCAGATGGGTCCTACTGTTGTGTACTGGACCGTGCCTTTATATTGTTCAATAATGATGGCAAACCTATTCGCATCATCGGCTCTATGCAGGACATTACTGAGCGGATGACTCACATTAAGGCGATAGAAGACCAAAACGCCAAACTCAAGGAAATCTCCTGGATACAGGCACATAAAGTACGTGGGCCGCTTTCAAGCATTCTCGGATTGACTACTCTTCTGAATGAAGGAGAACTGCTCAATCCAGAAGCAAAAGAATTAACAAACTACCTTGCCAATGCGGCCAATGAGCTTGATCTGGTGCTAAGAGATATTGTCAATAAAACTTAAATGTTAAATTTTTCAGCAGAGCCGTTATTGCGACTATATTAGTCATTCAATAACCTCTTTCAAATGCGCTTAAAAATTTTAGTTCTATCCTCCTTTATCCTGTTTCTATTTGGCGCTTTGCAAGCCCAAACTGTCAAACCTGACCTAAATTTGTCCGGAATGCCACTTCCAGCAGGTGAGCAAACTTCTGTTTTCTATATCATCGGGCTACAACCGGAGATCGAAGCTGTAGCAAAAGTATCTGTGGAAGTAGAAATGAAAGCTGCTGTTGTCGTGACTTCAACAATTGGCAAAGGCAAATTACTACTAACCGGAACAAACGCCTATTACAGAGCACCACTCCTACAGAAAACGGAGGTACAAACTTTCATTGAAAATAGTATAAAATGGGCTAGACCGGGAAAATCAAATCCAAAAATAGCGATCGCAGCAGGTGCAGCTAAAGAACTGAATACTTTTATTCGGGGGCTTTCCACTGAAGTCTATACACTCAAAGACTTTAAGTTCAAAAATAACACAGACATTTTATTCCTTACTGAAGATGTAATTAGTCCGGAAGCGCTAAAAGATATAGAGGCATTTATTTCTAATGGAGGCACGCTGATATTCGGATCACCGTATTATACCATGAATAGGGACCGTCTGCCAAAAAGTACTGCTAAACCTGCTTTTCTTGGTATCAATAATTTGTTTGCAAAGGCAGGAATAACAAATGCGAACCTCCTAATCGCCACGTCAAGCGAGAGCCAAACAATGATTACGGATACTATACCTGAATACCTAAAGATAAATACGATGCAACCAGGCTTTATCAAACCGAAAACACTTCGAGAGCTATATATTGATGAATCGCTGACCAGGCCAACAATGGAGTTTGTGTTTAAATACAAAGAATATAGCTACCCGGTAATAGATAAACTCAAATCTGATTACAAGGTTCCGGAACCTTTGCCGATTCCCTCGCTGGAACATCCGGTATCCCTGCAAAATGAGGAAAAGAAAAACGGGATGAAGATGGGCTATTGGCTGTACGACCTGGAACATCATCTAGAGACGGATCCAAAAGCGAAATATCCGGGTCATGAGTCTTTTCCCGGCTCTGTTCCCACAGATGCTAAAAGAGTCGTTAAAACTGTTCGCATTCCTGTACAATCGGGTAAACAAGGCCTGCCTGAATATAATGATGTCTTTTTAAGACCGCATACCACAGGCCTTTATGTAACTGCTGGCGAAACCATTAAGATAACCATACCAGATTTAAATCAGTTTATGGAGGCACAAATTGGCTTGCACATTGATGATGTAACAGATCTCGACCAAATTACACGTATCGGCCCCAGCCTTATTAAAAAGTTTGGGTTAAAGCAAGGTACAACGGAGATTTACTCTCCTTATGGCGGACTACTCATGATTAATATTGCCGATACGACATCCATCAAAGTGCTTGATGTGAAAGTAGAAGGTGCAGTAGAAGCGCCTTACTTTAAACTTGGCGAAACTACCGAAGAAGAATGGGTTACCAAAGTTCGCAACAATCCTGCGCCCTGGGCGGAATTGGCAACAGATAAAATAGTGCTTACTGTGCCCTCCTACCGCATTCGACACTTAAACAATCCAGTCAAACTCATGCAATTTTGGGACGAAGTAATGGATGCAGATGCAGACCTGGCAGTGATTTCGCGGAAAAGGACTCATAACGAAAGGATAATTGTAGATCGGGATGTTGCCCATGGATATATGTATACCACCCGGGGAAGAATAGTTGTACCGGATGATCAAAGTTGCGAATGGATGCTGGATGCTGACTTCATGCGTAAAAATGGTTCTTGGGGTACCTTTCATGAACTGGGGCATCGCCATCAATTCGTTGATCTCGAACTTGAAGGTACAATAGAAGTGACAGTAAACCTTTTCACTGCCTATATCTACGACAAAGTGCTCAACAAGGGCCTTTACAACCATGAAAACATCCCGGACCGGGCGACTGCCATCACTAAAATTAAAGAGTTTATAAAAGATAAGCCTTCCTATGAGAAGTGGCAGGAGAATCCTTTTCTCGCACTGAGCATGTACATCCAGATCATAGATAAATTCGGATGGCAGTCGATATTAGACGCAAACAAGATTTACCGCAACTTGCCAACGAGCGAGTATCCCCAAACCAACCAGGAGAAGTGCGATCTATGGTTCAACACTATTTGTAAAACCACCGATCGAAACCTGACTGACTTTTTCAAAGTCTGGCAGATCCCTGTTTCCGCACAGGCACAACAAAACGTTAGGGCTATGAAGCCCTGGTTTCCTGAAGAATTAAATGAGTTCAGAAAGTAAATAAGTTCAGAAAGTAAATGTGCCGAGCGCGCTTCTAGTTATTCAGCAACTCAGAGACTCATCTTGTCGTAATATTCAATCCCTCAGTTTGTTGTGTATAATATTTCTTCGTGCTATATATTTTAATCTTTATATTTAAGTAACCAAATATAAAAATCATGAGTAGACACGGCGCACTTTACCAGGACATCGTTCCTTTCACTTCCCGCTTTTATGACAAAGGAAAATTCGGAAGGATCTTTCCCTCACTTCCAGCATTTGCACAGGACACCAAAAAGGTGAGGGAAGCCCTTACAGACATTGGAAGAAAAGGCGGCATTATGGATGCCAAGGATGACCTTACCCAGAATCCTGTTGATCTTATTGTCAACGCCTCACTACAGGTCAATAATCCCAACTCACCAACCATGACCGCAGGAA
Source organism: Pedobacter sp. (assembly GCF_037719805.1). Classification (GTDB taxonomy): domain Bacteria; phylum Bacteroidota; class Bacteroidia; order Sphingobacteriales; family Sphingobacteriaceae; genus Pedobacter. The sequence continues at coordinate 837,611 of NZ_JBBJLZ010000002.1, forward strand.
TGACGTTTCTGGGGCAGTTTCTTGACCACGACATCACCTTTGATCCGACCTCCAGCCTGGAGCGTCAGAGTGATCCGGAGTTCATCGAAAACTTCCGCACACCCAGCCTTGCCCTTGACAATGTCTATGGAAGCGGGCCAGGCGCTTCGCCTCACCTGTACGACCAGTCAGACGGCATGGGTATAAAAATGCTTTTGCACTCCTTAGGAGTCAAGGGCAAAGAGGATATAGAAAAATGTGACCTACCCAGAAATTCTCAGAATACGGCACTGATTGGGGATCCAAGAAACGATGAAAACTTAATTGTTTCCCAGCTGCAGGTCCTTTTCCTTCGCTTTCACAATGTGGTTGTCGATGCTATAAGGACTAAATATCCCACAAAATCTCCATCTGTGATTTTTAGAGAAGCTCAGGAACAAGTACGATGGCATTATCAATGGATTTTACTACATGAATTCCTGCCCCTACTCTGTGGCCAGGAGGTAGTGGATGACGTAATCAACAATGGCAGGAAGTTTTATGGCTGGAATAACGATCCATTTATTCCTGTCGAATTCTCGGTTGCCGCCTATAGATTCGGTCACAGCCAGATTAGGCCATCTTACAGAGCCAACTTTGGTATATCAAACCAGCCAAACCCTACGCCTTTCTTTGCCGACATCTTTGATTTTGCTGCTGATCCAATGCATGCCGACCCAAATGATCTCCGTGGAGGAAAACGTGCTGAACGAAGATTCCTGGACTGGCACACCTTTTTCAACCTCGGTGACGGGAGCGTGCGACCAAACAAGTTGATAGACACCAAGCTGTCTTCACCCCTCTTCCAGCTGCCAGGTTTCGCTTCCGCAGATGTGATTTCATTGGCTTCTCGAAACCTGCTCAGAAGCCTAACCTTTAGTCTTCCTTCCGGTCAAAGGGTAGCCCATGCAATGCGCTTTAAACCATTGGATGCAGAAGTCTTCGATGATCTTAAAGCGTACAAGGTTGGTTTTGAGCATAGTACCCCACTTTGGTTTTACATCCTTAAAGAAGCCGAGGTGCAACAAATGGGCTTAAAGCTAGGTGATGTGGGTGCAAGAATTGTAACGGAAGTGTTTGTGGGGTTGCTGGAGGGTGACAATACTTCGTTCTTAAACCAAAACCCATTCTGGAAACCCTGTTTGCCATGTTGGGAACCATATAGAAGCAATAAGCATTTTACGATAGCAGACCTGTGTAGGATTGCCGAAGGGAAGGTGCCAATCACTCTTTAAGTTTTAAGAGACCTATACAGCCGGCTTTTGTAAAAGGCCGGCTTTTTTCGGATAGAAGACATCACATCTTCGCGACTAATCAGTGGACTTACCTTTCAAAAGTAAAGTTATAATTCTTACTTTTGCAGCTGGTAATAACCCTATAAAAGTTTTAATGAAGCAATATCTAGATTTAATGCAACATGTGCTGGATCACGGCGCACAAAAACACGATCGTACCGGCACTGGGACTATCAGCGTTTTTGGCTATCAGATGCGGTTTAACCTTCAGGAGGGCTTTCCTATGGTTACTACCAAAAAGCTACATCTTAAGTCTATCATACACGAGCTGATCTGGTTTTTAAGCGGTGATACCAACATTAAATATTTAAAAGATAACGGCGTCCGAATCTGGGACGAATGGGCAGACGAAAATGGTGAGCTCGGACCAGTGTACGGTTCTCAATGGCGTTCATGGCCTAAACCAGATGGTGGCAAAATAGACCAGATCAGTCAGATCATCAATACGATCAAGACAAATCCTGATTCCAGAAGAATTATTGTCTCCGCATGGAACGTTGCTGAAATTGAGCATATGGCTTTGCCGGCATGCCACGCGCTGTTCCAGTTTTACGTGGCGGACGGTAAATTGAGTTGCCAGCTGTACCAACGCAGTGCCGATATTTTTTTAGGCGTACCATTTAATATTGCTTCCTATGCGCTCCTAACGATGATGGTAGCGCAAGTTTGCGGGTTGGAATATGGTGAGTTCATTCATACGCTCGGCGATGCACATCTATATAATAACCACATCGAACAGGCAAAACTTCAGTTGAGCAGAGATCCGAAAAAATTACCGACCATGGAGCTTAATCCCGAGGTAAAAGATATCTTCAACTTTAAATTCGAAGACTTTACGTTAAAGGATTATGAAGCGCACCCTCATATTAAAGGAGTAGTAGCGGTATGACGGTAACAATGGTAGTAGCAATCGGCGAGAACAACGCCATTGGCAAGGATAACGAACTGCTTTGGTATCTGCCAAAGGACTTAAGGCATTTTAAAACGATCACCAACGGTCACACTGTGATCATGGGCCGCAAAACCTTTGAATCTGTCGGGAAACCGTTGCGAAACAGAAGAAACATCATCATCACCCGCAATACAGACCTACAAATTGAAGGTACTGAAGTGGTTCATACCATTGAAGATGCTTTGGAATTGGCTAAGGAAGATGGCGAAGTGTTTATCATCGGCGGCGCCGAGATCTATAAAATGGCCATGAAACACACGGATAAGATCTTTTTAACGGTGGTTCATGAGACCTTTGAAGCAGATGCTTTTTTCCCCGAAATAGACAAGAATCTGTGGGTAGAAACGGCTTCCGAAAAGCACCTTCCAGACGAGAAAAACAACCTTAGCTTCACTTTTTCCACACTCGAGCGCAAATAAAGTACCACTCGAATAAAAATCTGACAACGTGGTCTATTAATTAAAAAAATAATTAGATTTGCCGACTTGTTAAAAAAATATATAGCTGATATAGACTAATAATTACAAACAAATGCAGGGTAAAGGTTTTATTAAATTTATGGCAATCCTTTTAGGGATTGTCTGTGTGTATTCTCTCTCATTTAACTTCGTGACTTCGAAAGTTGAAAATGACGCTAAAGCATACGCCAAAGGTGATTTAAGTAAGGAGAAAGCTTATTTAGATTCTATGGCAACAGTAGAAGTCTATCCTTTGTTTGGATTTGACTATCAGTTTTGTAAATCAAAAGAAATTAACCTTGGGCTAGACCTTAAAGGTGGTATGAACGTAACGATGGAGATATCGTTATCTGAGTTGGTTAAATCACTGGCTAACAATACCGATGATGCTAACTTTAATCAGGCATTGAAAACTGCTCAGGTTCAATTGAACGCTGGTGGTAAAGATTACATCGGCTTATTTATCAATGAATTCGAAAGACTTTCCCCAAATGTTAAGTTAGCTGATTTCTTTTCCAATCAGGATAATGCAACCACTTTAAAAGCTGATGCATCTAACTCAGACGTTAAGAAGTATTTATCAAGGGAAGCTACAAGTGCTATCGATCGTTCGTTCGACATCATAAGAAGTCGTATTGACGGTTTTGGTGTAGTTAGTCCGAATATGCAGAAACAAGAAGGTACGAACCGTATCCTTATTGAAATGCCAGGAGTTCAGGATCAAGAACGTGTTTCGCGTTTACTTCAAGGATCAGCCGAGTTGCAATTCTGGAAAGTTTACAACAATCAGGAAGTCTATCCAATCCTTCAAAACATCAATACTACCCTTGCATCTACATTAAAATCTTCTGATACTACTAAAAAAGCAGGCGATACCGCTGCTGCCGGTGGTAAACTAGCAGGTCTTGCTAAAAATAAATCTGTTACTGATACTTCAGCTTTAAGAGCGGAGTCTATGGCTAACAACCCATTATTTGCAGTATTAAATGTTCCAACATATCCAGGTGAAAACGGTCAGCAGCAATTGCGTCCGGGAGCAGTGGTAGGTTGGGTTGCCAGAAAAGATACAGCTAAAGTAAATGCATACTTCAAAAGACCAGAAGTAGCTGCTATTATCCCTCAGAGCATGAAATTCATGTGGAGCGTTAAGCCTACTGATATGGGCGTGAATACTGGCCCTGGTTCTTCTGTAAAGATCTACGACTTATATGCAATCAAAGTTACCTCTACGGATGGCAAGCCAGATTTAGGTGGTGAAGCGATTGCTGATGCACGTGCTGACTTCCAGGATGGAAATAAACCAGAGGTTACCATGAGGATGACTGGTGAAGGTGCTGAAAAATGGAAAAAGATCACTGCTGAAGCATCATCTGGTCAGGAAAAACAAGCAATTGCTATCGTATTAGATAACACAGTTTACTCTGCTCCTACTGTACAGGATGAGATCTCTGGTGGTAACTCTTCTATCACAGGTAACTTCACTGTTGAGGATACGCAGGATTTAGCGAACATATTAAAAGCTGGTAAATTGCCCGCTCCTGCTCGTATTGCAGGTAGTTATGTGGTTGGTCCAACGCTAGGTGCTCAGGCGATTCATGACGGTTTAATCTCCTTTGTAATTGCGTTTATTGTGATCCTGATCTTCATGGCATTTTATTATAACCGTGCAGGATGGGTTGCTAACTTTGCGTTATTACTGAACTTGTTTTTCATTATCGGTACGCTGATCTCTCTTGGAGCTGTATTGACGCTTCCTGGTATCGCTGGTATCGTATTAACAATTGGTTTAGCGGTAGATGCGAACATCCTGATCTTTGAGCGGATCCGTGAGGAACTTGCTCAGGGGAAAACGACTGCACTAGCGATTAAAGAAGGTTTCAAACACGCGATGCCGTCAATTATTGACTCCAACGTTACCCTGTTTATATTAGGTGCTATTCTTTATGTATTCGGTAGCGGACCTGTTCAAGGTTTCGCAACTACTTTGTGTATCGGTATCCTTTCTTCATTGTTCGCTGCTGTAGCGATCTCAAGAGTGGTATTTGATTCTATGTTAAATCGCAAAGCGGAGATCACGTTTGATAATAGCATGACTCGTAACGCCTTCAAAAACGTTGCGTTCAACTTTGTAGGCCGTCGTAAGATCTACTATATCATCTCTACAGTTGTTATCGTTCTAGGTTTCATCTTCTACTTTAAAAATGGTGGATTGAACCTAGGTGTTGATTTTAAAGGTGGTAGAACGTATTTAGTTCACTTTGATAAAGGGGTAAACACGGAAGATCTTAAAACACAGTTAAACCCGGCATTCGGAAACGAAACTCCAGAGGTTAAGACTGCAGGTGAAGATAGTCAGGTGAAGATCACTACTACTTTCCATATTGAAGATCAGGATCCTAAGACGGATAAAGTGGTTGAAGATGCGTTGAAGAAAGGTTTGACTCCATTGAACAACAAGTTTGAAATCATGAGCTCGCAGAAGGTGACTCCTATTATTGCGAGTGACATCGTTAACGGTGCCTTCTATGCGGTATTGGTATCCTGTCTGTTCATGTTTATCTATATCGTGATCAGGTTTAAGAAATGGCAATATGGTTTAGGAGCGGTTATCGCCCTGTTCCATGATGTGTTAATGGTATTATCATTCTATACGATTCTAGATGGTATTATGCCATTCTCATTGGAGATCGGTCAGGATTTCATCGCAGCGATTTTAACGGTAATGGGTTACACCATGACGGAAACGGTAGTTGTGTTTGATAGAATCCGTGAGCGTTTAAAAGAATCAGGTAAAGAAGATCTGCATGGCGAAGAACGCAATACATTAATCAACTTTGCTTTGAACAGCACATTGAGTCGTACTATCCTGACTTCATTAACTGTGTTCTTCGTATTGTTAGTTATCTTCATCTTTGGTGGAGACAGTATTCGCGGGTTTATCTTTGCGCTGTTGATCGGTCGTATCATCGGTACGTACTCATCATTATGTATCTCTACTCCTGTTGTAATTGACTTAGGAAGCAGCAAAAAGTAACTATTGCTTATAAAAATATAGCTAAGGCATTCCATTTATGGGATGCCTTTTTCTGTTTTAGGGGTTTATTTGTTAGCTTTAGTTTTATGAGTGCGATCAAACTTATTGAATGTCCACGCGATGCCATGCAAGGCATTCATCATTTCATAGACACTTCGTTAAAGGCAGAATACATTAATTTGCTTTTAGAGGTGGGCTTTGACACCATCGATTTCGGAAGCTTTGTCTCTGAAAAAGCGATACCTCAGTTGAAAGACACAGCAGAGGTTTTATCGCTTTTAGATTTGTCTGTATCTAAGTCGAAGTTGTTAGCGATAGTTGCTAATATAAGAGGCGCTGAAGCAGCTATTCTAAATGAAGAGATTAGTTACCTGGGTTTCCCTTTTTCAATCTCTGAGACCTTTCAGCAGCGCAATACTAATTCGAGCATCGAAGAGTCTATGGAAACGGTAGAGCGCATGCTGGAGCTCTGCGCCGTCTCTGGTAAGGAGGCAGTGATCTATTTGTCGATGGGTTTCGGCAACCCTTACGGTGATCCCTGGGATGAAGCCATAGTTGCCTATTGGTCATCGAGGTTGGTTCAGGCAGGGGCTTCTATATTGTCGTTGTCGGATACTACGGGCGTTTCTACGCCTGAAAAGATCGATTTGTTGCTTACTCCTCTCCTAAGTGACTTTTCGGAGGTAGAAATTGGGGTCCATCTGCACAGTACACCTGATACTCGTCTGGAGAAGCTGGAAGCCGCTTATGGCGCGGGCTGCAGGCGCTTTGACAGCGCTTTGAAAGGATACGGGGGATGCCCTATGGCAAGCGATGAACTTACTGGCAATTTGGCGACAGAAGAACTCATCTTATTTTTGGAATCTAAAGGGGAAGCTTTGGGTTTGGATATGGGCAAATGGAATGAGGCTATGGCTTTATCCCAGCGGGTGTTTTCACCATTTTAAAGTGTTGAATGCCAGCTTCTTCAAATTGGTCACCTTCTTTTTGGAAACCAAATTTAGCGTAAAGGCCAATAGCGTCCAGTTGCGAGTTAAGGTAAATGTGATGCGCTTCTTCAGGTAAATCTGCAAGGACGGCAGCGACCAGGGCTTGTCCGACTCCTTTTCCCCTAAAGTCTTTAAGCACAGCGAACCGTTCTAATTTATAACCCTTATCTGTTTTTCTCCACCTGCAGGCACCGCAAGGTTGGTCTTTTATCGTAGCCAGGAAATGCGTAGACTCTTCTTCGTTCGCTAGTTCCAGCTCTGGTGGGCAGCCCTGTTCCTCGACAAACACCGTTCTGCGTATCAGGAACGCTTGTTCGAGGGCAGTTTGACTTCCGATTTTAGAGATTTGGATGAGTTGCATTTAGATTGGTTTAGGCTAAAGCCGTCATCCTGAATTTATTTCAGAATCTCGGAAGAGCAAGTCTGAGGTCCTGAAATAAATTCAGGATGACGATAATGACGGTTGATGATGGCAATTGATGACTCGTGCATTAATAGAAAAAGCGTCGTAGAGTTCTTCTACGACGCTTTTTCAATAGAAACGATTATATTTTATCGCTGGCGTCTTTACAGTTAAGATCTTCGAATGCTTGTTTTAAACGTGCAACGAATTGCTCTTCACCTTTACGCAACCATACGCGAGGATCATAGTATTTTTTGTTTGGCTTATCATCTCCATCAACATTACCGATTTGCGCTTGAAGATAACCTTCGTTTGCTTTATAGTAATCTAAGATACCTTCCCAGAATGCCCATTGCATATCCGTATCGATGTTCATTTTGATTGCTCCATAAGAAATAGCCTCTCTGATCTCTTCCTGAGAAGAACCTGAACCACCATGGAATACAAAATTGATCGGCTTCTCAGCAGTTAAATTCAGCTTCTCTTTAAGGTAGTCCTGAGAATTCTTTAGAATAACCGGTTGTAACTTAACATTGCCTGGTTTGTAAACACCGTGAACGTTACCGAATGCCGCAGCAACAGTAAACTTGTCACTTACTTTACTCAATTCTTCGTAAGCATATGCAACTTCAGATGGTTGAGTGTATAATTTAGAGCTGTCAACATCGCTGTTATCAACGCCATCTTCTTCTCCACCTGTAACACCAAGTTCAATTTCAATGGTCATACCTATCTTCGCCATGCGCTCAAAGTACTTCACACAGATCTCCATATTCTCTTCGATAGACTCTTCAGACAGGTCTAACATGTGAGATGAAAACAATGGTTTCCCTGTTTCAGCAAAGAACTTTTCTCCATGATCTAACAATCCGTCAATCCATGGTAACAGTTTTTTAGCAGCGTGGTCAGTATGCAAAATAACGGCAACACCATAGTGCTCAGCCAATAAATGAACATGTTTAGCAGCAGAAACCGCTCCTAATACACATGCATTAAGGTTATCGTTGTTTAAGGTTTTACCAGCGTAGAACTGCGCTCCACCGTTAGACAACTGAATAATTACTGGCGAATTAACTGCCTTAGCAGTTTCCATTACCGCATTGATGGTATTGGTTCCTGTAACGTTAACCGCAGGTAATGCAAACTGGTGTTTTTTAGCCTGCTCAAATAACTCTTGAACAGCATCTCCGTAAATTACGCCTTTATAGCCTTTTAAACTCATCTTTAATAATTTATATATAAGCCGAAGTTAGGAAAAATATCACTTTGGACAAGTGTAAACGTCATTATTTCTGTCATTTAGAACGCATCTGACAAACACGATAAGTCCGGCCATTTACTATTGATTTTTTTTGTTTCTTTGTACTCGCATTTTTCAGGAAATAACATGGCTTGGTTTAAGAGAGAAAAGAAAGGTATCAGTACATCTACCGAAGAGAAAAAGGAAGCTCCAGACGGTTTATGGAACAAGTGTCCGAATTGTAAAAAAGCACTTCACACTGCAGACCTTTTGGAAAATAAATACGTTTGCCAGTATTGTGATTACCATTTAAGGGTTGGCAGTAAAGAGTATTTTCAGGTCCTTTTTGACGACAACCAGTTTACTGAGCTCTTCGCGAACTTGACATCAGGTGATCCTTTACAGTTTACAGATACCAAGCCTTATGCTGATAGACTGCTCGAAAGTCAAGCTAAAACAGGTTTAAAAGATGCGATCAGAGCCGGACACGGAAAGGTTGATGGCGAAGACCTTGTGATCGCCTGTATGGATTTTAACTTCATAGGTGGTTCAATGGGCTCCGTTGTAGGTGAGAAAATTGCACGTTCAATTGACTATTCAATAAAACATAACATACCCTTCCTGATGATCTCAAAATCAGGTGGCGCAAGAATGATGGAAGCGGCGTTTTCGTTAATGCAAATGGCAAAGACATCAGCAAAATTAGCGCTGTTAAGTCAGGCTAAAATACCATACATTTCATTATTAACCGATCCTACAACTGGTGGCGTCACTGCATCTTATGCAATGCTGGGCGATATCAATGTTGCTGAGCCGGGTGCTTTGATCGGGTTTGCCGGTCCGAGGGTAATCAAGGAAACCATTAAAAAGGATTTGCCTAAAGGCTTTCAGACTGCAGAGTTTGTATTAGAGCACGGCTTCCTGGACTTTATTGTGGACCGTAGAGAGATGAAGGCGAAGTTGACTTCTTTTTTGAGAATGGTTAAGAACTAGCCTTTCAAGGCACTAATGGATATTTCAGCTTCGCCTTTAAAGCGGTTAAGCTAAGTGCTTCCACCCTCCCACTGTTGTCGTTTGGAAACAACAGGCAATGGATAATATTTCCAGTGGGTGGATCTACAATGATCTTGTAGCAATAATCTGGCGTTACTACAGAATGACCTTTCTTTAAAAGTTTGTTAGTGTAGATTGCGCCGGCAATAACGAATACGGGCTTAGACTGTGAAAGTTTCCTGACTTTTGTTTCCCATGTTTTCCAGATCCCTCTGTTTAGTTTTGTGGTTTGCGGTACGCAGTTGTAGTAGCAAAAAGTCTCTTTATCGAGGCTGCAGTTGTAGGCAAAGTCTTCCGCGTTCGCGAGATGGCCTTTATCGTAGCCAGTTTCAGAGTAGTCATCATCATCCGCTGTTTTTATGCCACATTTCTTGAAGCTAAACTTGGCACGGTTACAGTCGCCTCCACCTTTTGAGAGGGTATAGGTGACGTATAAAGGACTTTTCACCTGGTAAGAATAGTAGGATTTGTAAGCGGCCATCCGAATAAGTGTGTCGACCTGTTGCGCTTTGGTGGTTAGAGCGACAAACGTCAGAGTGATTAGGAGTAGCAGTCTGTTCATGGTATGGTGGAAAATGAGGTTTGGTTGAGCGTTTAGGTTGTAAAAAAAGCCCCTTTCAACTTTGAAAGGGGCTTTATAAAGCACGTCATGCGGTTTTGCCATACGTCATGCCGGCGAAGGCCGGTACCTCAGATTAGCAAGGTCGAGGTCCTGAAATAAATTCAGGATGACGAGGTTATAATATGACGATCCGTTATCATGTTGATAACAAACCGTATTATTTCTCCGTAGACAAAGAGTACGGGAAATCTGTTTCCTTAGCACCTCTTGTTTTGTTTGGCGTACCAATCATGTCAAAGTCAAGCACTGCCCCTTTTAACAAGTTAGCGTGGCTCAACCAGCTTTTGCTCTGCACGCTGCCATTGTACTTCAACGCGTTTACATATCTGTTCTCATCGCTATTCTTTGGTGCATTTATCACAATTTGCTTACCGTTCTCCAAACTGATGGTCACCTTTTTGAACAAGGGTGCTCCCAGTACGTATTGATCTGTAGCAGGTGTTACCGGATAGAATCCTAAAGCAGAGAAGACATACCATGCAGAAGTCTGACCATTATCTTCATCTCCACAATAGCCATCAGGTGTAGCTTTATACATCCTGTTCATCGTTTCGCGAACCCAATACTGAGTTTTCCAAGGCGCACCGCCATAGTTGTATAAATAAATCATGTGCTGAATCGGCTGATTACCATGAGCATACTGACCCATGTTGGCAATCTGCATCTCACGGATCTCGTGAATAACACCACCATAATAGCTATCATCAAATACAGGAGGCAAGGAGAATACAGAATCTAACTTCTGAACAAACTTATCTTTACCACCCATTAACTTAGATAAGCCATCAATATCCTGAAATACCGACCAGGAATAGTGCCAGCTGTTACCTTCAGTAAATGCATCACCCCATTTGAATGGGTTAAATGGAGACTGGAACTTTCCATCTGCATTTTTACCACGCATTAATCCGGAAGCAGGATCAAATAGTTTTTTGTAGTTCATCGCACGGGTTTTGAAGATCTCAATCTCCGAAGCTGGCTTACCTAACGCTCTACCCAATTGATAGATAGCAAAGTCATCGTAAGAATACTCCAATGTTCTTGCAGCATTCTCATTGATTTTTACATCATAAGGTACGTAACCTAAATCATTGTAGTACTTAACACCTGTACGACCAGTACCTTCAGGTCCTTCGTTATTCGCACCGTTTTTAAGAGCAGACCATAAAGTGTTAATGTCGTAACCACGCATTCCTTTAATATATGCGTCTGAAACTACTGAAGCACTGTTGTTACCAACCATGATGTTCGAGTAACCAGGACTAGACCATTCTGGAAGGAAACCACCTTCTTTATAGTCATTGGCTAAACCTTCTTGCATCTCTTTATTGATGGATGGATACATTAAGTTTAAGAAAGGATACAAAGCTCTGAAGGTATCCCAGAATCCTGTACCAGCAAACATATAGCCTGGTAGAACTTTGCCGTTATATGGGCTCCAGTGCATTATTTTATTGTTAGCATCCATTTCATACAACTTGTTCGGGAAGAACAAAGTACGGTACAAACAAGAGTAGAAAGTACGGGTCTGATCTATAGTACCGCCTTCAACACTCACTCTACTCAACGTCTTATTCCAGATTGCTTTTGCTTTTGCTTTTGTAGCGTCAAAGCTGTCATTAGCCAATTCGCGCTTCAAAGAGATGTCTGCCTGCTCAATGCTGATAAACGAAGAAGCAACTTTCATGTTCACCTGCTCACCTTTTGCGGTTTTGAAACCGATAATAGCGCCCGAGTGATCGGCTTTGACTTCCATTTCTCCTTTTAAAAGCTCTGCACCTTTCCAGCCATCAGCGGAGAGGAACGGTTTGTCAAAGTAAATAACGAAGTAATTCTTGAAGTTTGCAGGAACTTTATGCGCGTGTCTGGTGCTGTAACCAACGATTTTGCGCTCTCCAGGAATGATCTTAATGTATGATCCTTTGTCAAAAGCATCAACAACTACAAACGATGTATCTGCTTTAGGGAAAGTGAAGCGGAATTGTGCAGCTCTTTCAGTTGGTGTGATCTCTGTGGTAACATCAGCATCAGCCAGATAAACACTATAGTAATATGGTTTAACAACTTCTGCTTTGTGGGAATACCAACTGGCTCTTTCATCCTGAACAAATCTTTTCTTGCCGGTTACTGGCATGATCGAGAACTGTCCATAATCGTTCATCCATGGTGAAGGTTGGTGAGTTTGCTTGAAACCTCTGATCTTATCGGCATCATACGTATATGCCCAACCATCGCCCATTTTACCTGTTTGTGGTGTCCAAAAATTCATCCCCCATGGCACTGCGATCGAAGGATACGTGTTTCCGTTTGAAAGAGAAGGTTTACTCAGTGTACCCATTAATGGATTAATCCATTCTTCAGGATTGGTAATCTTACCTACCGTCTGTGCTGAAACACTGAAGGATGCCACAAGTGCTGCAGCGGTTAAAAGTTTTTTAATCATGTTATTTGAATCATCTATGTGTTACAATGCAGTTGCAATATAAGATTTTCACATAGGGTATCAAAAACAAAAAAACACAGCCTTGTTTCAAGACTGTGTTTCAAAAATGGTATAAATAGTTTAAAATTCTCTGCCTGGCGTAGTACCTGGCTCATGGCTTGATCCTAAAGATGTACTTTTACGTTTAGGGGCGCCGGAGAAAGATGTTCTTTCTGTACCCTTCACCGTTGAAGTTTCGCCAGTAGATTCCTCATTTGTTTCACCTAGCGTTTCATCAATATCCGTTCTTGCTATATTCTTTTTGTCGTCTTCGTTCTCTGTAGTATTCATAATTCAAAGTTTAGTTATAAATGGATTATACAGGGATAACAATCTCAGCTAACTGATTGTTTTAAAACTAAACTGCGACATTCTGCTCAACAATCTCCTTTACCTTCTCCACAACAAAATCTATCTCTTCCCGGGTGTTGTACTTGCTGAAAGAAAACCTGACAGATGGGCGGTTGGGATCTGCGCCTATCCCAGTAAGCACATGAGAACCAATGTTTGACCCTGAAGAGCATGCACTGCCTCCTGATGCGGAAATTCCGTTTATGTCAAGGTTGAAAAGCAACATGTCTGACATATCCATTGCAGGAAAAGAAACATTTAATACGGTATACAAGCTTTTATCGGCATCTGTTTCTCCATTGAAAAACAAGTCAGAAATTTCCCTCGTTAATTTCTCTTTCATGTAGTCCTTCAAGCCCTGAATATGCGCCTGGTGGCTGTCCATCTCCCGATAAGCGATTTCAAGAGCTTTGGCTAAACCTACAATACCATACACATTTTCCGTTCCGCCACGCATATTACGTTCCTGTGCGCCGCCGAAGATCATTGGACTAATCTTAACGGTATGGTTTACGTATAAAAAGCCTACTCCCTTAGGGCCATGCAATTTATGAGCCGCACAAACGATAAAATGAGCTTTCAATTTTCTTACATCATGTTTGTAATGTCCCATTGTTTGCACGGTATCACAGTGGTATATCGCGTTGTATTGCTCACAAATATCACCGATGCGGTCAATATCAGTCAGCGTACCCAGCTCATTATTAGCTTGCATTAAGGATACAAATGAGCGTTCATTGTTTTGAAGAAGCTCTTCGAGATGCTCATAATCAATATTGCCCTTAGCATCAACGTTCACGAAGCTGAGCTTATCTATAGTCCCATCTTTTAGCAACATTTTTAATGTCTGCTCCACAGCATGGTGTTCAATTTTGGAAGTAATTGCATGTTTGATGTTGAAAGCAGCTATTCCACAACGAATTGCCGTATTATCGGCCTCAGTACCTCCAGAAGTAAAAAAGATTTCTGCAGGCGTCGCGTTTAACGTCGCGGAAACAGATTTTCTTGCGTTTTCTATCAATGTCCGGACTTCCCGGCCCTGTGCATGTATCGACGATGGATTTCCGTAGTAAGTATTCATCACGTTCACCATCTCGGCAATCACAATTGGATCGAGTGGTGTAGTTGCGGCATTATCTAAATATATTCGATTCATTTTAGCTCAGTTTTAGAATTTCTTTTATGTCGGAAATGATCTTCCGGGCCAACGCTTCAGCTACAGTCTCACTGCCTGCCTCGCTATAAATCCGGATGATAGGCTCCGTATTTGAACGCCTTAAATGAACCCATTCTTTCTCAAATTCGATCTTTAGCCCATCTATCGTACTATTTGGCTGATTCTTATACTTCTCTTGCACCTTTAGCAACAAGGCATCGATATCCATTTCAGGCGTTAATGTGATCTTGTTTTTAGAGATATAATATTCAGGATAGGTTTTGCGCAGAAGAGAAATTTGTTTTCCAAACTTGGCCAGATGAGTTAAAAAGAGTGCAATACCAACGAGGGCATCACGTCCATAATGGAGTTCAGGGTAGATAATTCCACCATTGCCTTCTCCACCAATAACTGCATTGGTCTCTTTCATCTTGTTCACCACGTTCACCTCCCCTACTGCGGCTGCATTGTAGCTACCTCCAGCCTTTTCAGTTACATCTCTTAGCGCTCTTGTGGAGGAAAGATTCGAGACTGAATTACCAGGAGTGTTGCGCAATATATAGTCTGCAACAGCAACCAAGGTATATTCCTCACCGAACATGGAACCATCTTCACATACGAAACATAGTCTGTCAACATCCGGATCCACGACTATTCCAAGGTCTGCATTTTTGCTTTGTACTACTTTAGCTATCTCCGTTAGATTCTCTGGAAGTGGCTCAGGATTATGTGGAAATTGTCCGTTCGGCTCGCAATACAGCTCATGAACGGTTTCTACGCCTAACGCGCTCAACAACACAGGAACGAATATTCCTCCAGTGGAGTTCACACAATCGATTACTATCTTAAAATTGGCGGCCTTAATAGCGGCAACATCTACAAGTGGCAAGTTTAAGATGATGTCTATATGCTTTTGGAGGTAACTGTCATTAAATGTCACTTTACCAAGCTTATCTACCTCGGCGAAATTGAAATCGGCCTTCTCCGCCAGATCAAGCACTTCTTTGCCGTCTGCATCACTTATAAATTCGCCGTCCTGGTTTAATAGTTTTAAAGCATTCCATTGTTTAGGATTATGGCTGGCTGTCAGAATAATACCTCCACCGGCCTGCTCCATCGGAACAGCAATTTCGACAGTAGGAGTTGTAGACAAGCCAAGATCAATAACCTCGATACCAAGACCTTGTAAAGTGCCAGTAACGAGATTGTTTACCATATCACCAGAAATCCTGGCATCACGACCTAAAACAATCTTTCGATTATTTGTCTTACTAATTACCCAGAAACCATAAGCAGCTGTAAATTTTACGATGTCGATTGGAGTGAGGCCATTTCCGGCAATGCCGCCTATGGTTCCCCTAATGCCAGAGATAGATTTTATTAAAGTCAATGTATTCAGTTTTTTCAAAATTAGCAAAAAAAGAGCAAACCTAGGGATTATAACATATAGAGGCGCATAATCCTGTCAAATGCGTTACAAATACTATATTTGTGCTTTCTAAAAAATACTCAAAGAAGGCTCTATGCAGCGTAAGTGGTTTCAGTACTGGTTCAACTCTCCATTTTATCACATACTTTATAGTCAGCGAAACGATGAAGAAGCAGAATACCTGATTGATAACCTATCTGCATTCTTAAAACCACCAGCACAGTCTAAGATTCTCGATATCGCCTGTGGTCGTGGACGACACTCCATTTATCTTAACAAAAAAGGATATGATGTAACCGGAATTGATCTTTCAGAGCAAAGCATCAAGTATGCGCAGCAGTTTGAGCAGAAGAATCTACACTTTTTTGTTCATGATATGCGTAAGCTTGCTTTCATTAACTATTTCGATATTGCAATGAATCTTTTTACAAGCTTTGGTTATTTCGAAACAGAAAAAGAACATGTCAATGCTTTAAAGTCTTTCAGAAAAGGAATTAAGTCGGATGGAACGTTAGTTATCGATTATTTTAACACACAAAAGATCCTTAAGAACCTTACTAATCAGGAGATTAAGACCGTTGAGGGTATCGAGTTTCACCTTCATAAGTTTGTCTCTGAGGGTAAGATCATTAAGCACATAAATTTTGAACATAAAAGCAAGGCTTATGCCTTTGAAGAGAGAGTTCAAGCCTTTACATTAGCAGATTTTGAAAGGATGTGTGTAAAGAGCGGTTTGTATATTAAGCACGTGTTTGGAAGTTATGGACTTGATCCCTATGATGAGGTTAAATCAGACCGCTTAGTCTTAGTTTGTACCAAGGAATGATCGAGAGCTTGCAACAGTTTGATGTGGATCTATTCTTAATGATCCACAAGGGGCTTTCAAATCCTTTTTTAGATTGGTTGGCACCACTGATGCGGAACAGGTACTTCTGGGCTCCCCTTTATCTTTTTATAATAGTTTTTTGCGTTAAGGAGTATCAAAGAAAAGGCTGGTTAATGATTGCAATGCTTTTGCTCTCCTTCGCAATTAGCGATATAACGGCTTCCAGGTTGATTAAATACAGCGTTGGTCGGATCAGGCCATGTAACGCCATAAATCTAACCGACGAAATAATTCACCGTGTTCCCTGTGGGAGCGGCTACAGCTTTCCCTCGGCTCATGCTACCAACCATTTTGCAATTGCTGTGTTTCTGATTTTTCTTTTTTATCGGAGATGGAAACCAATTTTACCTTTAGCTTTGGCATGGGCATTCCTAATATCGTTTTCTCAGATTTACGTTGGTGTACATTACCCCATAGATGTCATCTCTGGCGCTATTCTGGGCACAATGATTGGCCTGCTAACGACTAAACTATACAACAAGCTACAAACGAAAATATAATGGAGATCTGGAAGTTACTTACTCTTTTTCTGTGCGCGTTTTTTGGTGGTACCGCTATCTTTCTTGTCAAAAGCGATAAATCGCAGTTGCTGAAACTAATCCTCTCCTTTAGTGGTGCCTATCTTTTCGCCATCACCGTCTTGCACCTGATCCCCGATGCTTACCATGGTGGTGAACATGAAGATATCGGCATTTTCATATTGATCGGCTTTCTATTGCAGGTGTTCCTGGAGCAGTTTTCTGAAGGAGTGGAACACGGACACATCCATAAGCACCATGAAAACCAGGTGTTCCCCTGGGGCATAATGATCAGTTTATGTTTACATGCTTTTTTAGAAGGTATGCCCTTGGCAAAAGACCAACATAACGCGCTAATCTATGGAATTGCGCTACACCATATTCCTGCTGCGTTTGCATTAGCGAGTATTCTAATGCAGAATCATTTCAATAAAACAAAGATTATTATGTACATCAGCGTTTTCGCGGTGATGGCACCTCTTGGGTTTTATGTTAGTAATGGAATCAGCAACGGCAGCATTGGAGGAGTGGAAAATTACTTCAACAGAATAATGGGAATAGTGATTGGTATATTTCTACATATCTCTACAACGATTCTATTCGAGTCAAGTGTTGAACACAAAGTGAGTAAGAGAAAGATGGTTGCTGTTTTGTTGGGGATCTCGATCGCCTTGATCGGTTATTTTAGTTCAGGCCACACGCACGCCTTTTAGCCGCGGACCTTATCCAGAAGCTGATTTAGCTCTTGCGCCTCCTTTAAGGTTAAGTTTTTAGAGATAATGTCTGGAATGCTTACTTCATGATCGATTCTTTCTAAAAGGGACAATCCTTTTTCGCTGATGATGATGTCTACCGCACGCTTGTCCCGGGAATTGTTATCTTTTATGATCAGCTTTTTTTGCACAAGCCTGTCTACGATTCTAGAAGCATCACACATTTTATCCAGCATGGTCTCTTTAACAAAACTAACGGTAGACGGTCGCGGATACTGCCCTTGTAAAATACGCAGTACATTGAATTGCTGTGTAGTAATATCATAAGGAGCTACTGATTTCTTCAGCCTGTCACTATACCAGTTGTACGTTAAAAATAGCTTTCCAATTGCCTGTTGATGTATATTCATCTTTAGTCCTGATCCTTATTGCCTTCCGGTTTGTCGGGTTTAATCTTCCCGTAATCCCATGGACAGTGCTTACACTTATTCTTACAGCAATAACCACGTTTTTTGTGATATGTTTCTGTAAAAACCATAAATCCCTCTTCGTTTAGATAATAGTCATCACCCTCAATCATCAGTTCAGTGACTTAACAATTAACCTGTTTTCAAAATGAGACTTCAGTTCCTTCCCATCCCCATGGTTGGTCCAAACCTCTAACGGTTCAATATTCTCAACGGACTTGAGAATATCATTCCAGTCGGCATGGTCAGACACGAGCAATTGGATTTCGTTGCCTTTTTGTAGATGCTTCCAACCAGTTGCGAATACGCGAACAACATTTACTGCTCTCGAGTAGCTGTTATACACCATTGGCGGTACCATATACACCAAATTTGTCTGGTTTGCTTTCATCACCTTTCTATCGTAGATCTCGTACTTCCCGGGGTTGATTCCCATTTGTTCGTAAATCTTTAGAAAAGGCATCATGCTATAATGGACGAGTATGCGCTTTTGCGGGCAGTGTTTAGTCATCAGATCAATAAGCCGCTGACTCTTCCCCAATACATAGGCACCGAGCATGATGTTACTTTGCGTGGAGTTCAATTTAAGAATCTCGCTTTCTGCGTCAGGGTGTTGAGTATTTGAATCTGCAAATGTAGTTTCTGTGATCAAAACATGCGCCTTGACGAACTCAATCGGCTCACATGTCGCATCAGGTTGCAATTTATAATCACCAGTATAAAGATATTTTATACCCTGATACTCCATTAATATCATTGCGGAACCTAGCATATGACCTGCGGGTATGAAAGTAATGCTGACGCCTCTGATGTTAAAACTTTCACGGTATGGAGAGAGATTAAACGTTGCTCCGGCATTCTTTTTATACCTATGCTTCATAAAAAGCGACGTCGCTTCCGTACAGTAAACGGCTTGGTGCCCACCTATTGCATGGTCACCATGCGCATGTGAAATAACAGCATCAATGGTCGGTTCTTTTGGATCCAAATAAAAGTTGCCATAACGGCAATACAGACCTGTTTTGTCTATGATGATAAAATCTTCTAAAATCATTAAAGGTTTATTAGTTAAGGAAAAGCTTGTGCAGCTCCATTACCTGGGTGATGACGGATTGTGATTCATTGTTGTATAGGACATGATCGGCCAATTCTATTTTCTGTTCGTCAGAAAACTGCTTATCCATCCTGGCGATAACCTGATCAGCGCTGACTGAATCCCGGGCAACAACGCGTTCCAGTTTTAGCTCATGTGGTGCAATCACCAAAATACTTTGGTCACACATTTTGTAAGATTCACTTTCAAATAACAGTGCCGCCTCCTTTAGTATATATGGGGCTTTACTATCTACTTCTGCTACCCAACTGTCAAATGCCCTAAATACGGCGGGATGGACCAGGTTGTTCAACTTCGCAAGTTCTGCAGGGTTTGAAAAAACTATGCTTGCTATATGCTTATTGTTAAGACGACCGTCATCGAAGTAGCTTAGGGGACCGAATGCCTCCTTGACACCAGTAATAAGCATTGGGTCAACCACCATAATACTTTTCGCGACCGTATCTGCATAGAATACAGGAATACCTAAGGTCTCAAACACCTTGCACACCGTGGTTTTACCACTTCCTATACCACCCGTAATTCCTATTTTAAGCATTACTTCTCAATTATAAAATCAACTTTAGCAGGTACAATACTTACCACTTTACAAAAGTCAGGAACCCTGCTTAAAATCACACGAAGCTTATTATGATTAGAGATTTTCCATTCATTAAGGTCCGCTACGGCATCAATATACGTTTCATTAATCTGCTGATACTTAGAAAGCGCAACCATGAATGTAACCTTTACTTTTTTAGGATAAAGTTTTACGTCGTAGTACTGCCTGTTATTGATCACCTTGACAGGTATTTCGATTGTTTTCTCTGTGAACTCATCTACAGGAACGGTTACTTCAGCACTAGTGGGAAAGACGCTCACGTTCTTCATTTTATTCTGAGCGATGGCAACGCGTGTTACCCGCGTTGTGCGGACATCCTTTAACTGAAGCGTATCAGTTGGCCACTCACTAATTTTCTCTAACTTATCATTCGGGCCGGAGAGGGTAACATACTCCGGAATAATGGAGATATCGCCCGAAATACCGTATTGCTTTACAAACGAAATGTTAGAAACCAGTTTCACGGGCACACGTTTAACAGTCCGCAAAGTGAAGTCAAAGTATAAGGTGTCAGGGATTACTGATATAATCTTCTGTGAGGTTTCCAGCTGACGATTGACATTAGCAAGCTGTTCAGCGAATAAGACGTAATTCCTTGAATTGAGTTTATCGAGGTCGATAGATATAGATTGTGGCTTGACCCTTAGCCTTGCAAATAACAATTGCCAGCCCGTGCCTTCCACCTGCAAATCCACTGTGTCCGATTGCAAAGGATGGAAGGCCTTCTTTAACGGAAAGTTTTTATAGTAAAGTACCGTTTTGGCGGTATAAAGGTATTTTTTACTCAGGGCCATGAATAGCCATGCTCCTATTGCCAGTAACAAACAGGTTATTACTACCAGAAAACGCTTTCGCTCGATCTTTGTAAGTCGTATCAGGGGCATGGCTGTAAAGTAGTGAAAAATAACAAAACTAAAAAGCCGCTCCAAATATTGAAGCGGCTTTGTAATTCTGAAAGAAGCTTATGCTTTAACGGTATCTATTTTAGGAACTGCAGCTTTTGTAGCGTCTAAAGAAATAGCAGATTTATCGAAACGAATCTTAGTACCACTTTCAACTTCGATTAAGAAAGTAAGTTCGTTCATGTCTACGATCCGGCCGTGAATACCTGCCGTTGTTACTATTTTATCGCCTTTTTTAAGATCTGCAACCAACTTTTTGTGGTCTTTAGCTTTTTTAACCTGAGGTCTGATCATAAAGAAGTAGAAAACGATCATAATTAGCACCATTGGTACTAAAGTACTAATCATGTTACCGCCACCCACTTGCAAGATTATTGTTGATATCATATTGTGTTTATAAATTAGTTATTCTTTAATTGTACCTAAAAGCTGAATGGCAACTGGACTATTGAGGGCATTTGAACTTACTGTAACTTGTTTTCTTAATGGCCCAGCAGGTTTGCCCGCGCTATTGAACACCACTTTAAGTACGCCTTCAGCTCCAGGAAGAATCGGCTCTTTTGGAATTTCAGGAACGGTACAACCGCAGGTCGCCAAGGCATCTTTAATGATCAATGGTTCTTTACCGGTGTTCTTGAACTTAAAATCGTAGGTTACAATTTCACCTTTTTTTATCTCACCGAAGTTGTAAATATCGTTAGTAAATAAGATCTCTGCAGTGCTTGCTTTTACAGCAGGAGTTGCTGTAGCAGCAGTGCTGGTACTGTCTGATGAAATTGTTTCAGCAGTTTTTGTGCTTGGTTGACATGATGCAAGAGATAATGCTGCGAATGCCAATAACAGGGTTTTTTTCATGTTTATTCTTCTATAAGTCCGCGACCGAGTTTTTTAATACTGTTGTTTCTTTTAAGATCTCCCATAATCTTATCTAAGATACCGTTAATGAAAGAATTACTTTTCGGTGTACTGTAATCTTTTGAAAGATCAAGATACTCATTGATCGTTACCTTAACAGGTATCGAGGGGAAGTTTAGCAGCTCACAGATGGCCATTTTCATTAAGATAGTATCCATCAAAGCAATCCTCTCAGATTCCCAGTTCTTCGTTCTCTCTGCAATATAAGCCTGATATTCTTTATCATTTCTTAGGGTGTAAACAAAAAGGTCTTCAACAAACTTTCCATCTTCCTCCCAATCCGGACTGATAGGAGTCAGTTTGTTAGCAGAGGGATCTTCTGAAGTAAAGTTTTTAATGGTTTTGGCAACCATACCCTGCATCACTTCTTTGTCTACAGACCAGCTTATGAATTTATCTTCAAAGGCCTGAATGATATTGTGGCTCTTCAAAATAACTTTTCTAAAAACAAACTTAATGATGCTTTTAGAATCTTCAAGACCATCTTTGTCCTCTGCAAGGTAAGCGAGATATTCCGGAGTAACTTTTAAAGTATTGAATATAGCTTTTACAAATTCTGGATCAGACATCCAGTTAATCTTGTATTTGCTAACAGCAGAGATAAATTCTGGGTTTTTCTTGAGTACTACTGCAAAGTTGTTGTTCAGTAGTTTAAGATTAGGATTCAAGTCTTCAGCTGTCGGAAGATGTTTGTTAGCGCGTTCGGCAGCGTCTATTTCTGTGTATTCTGTAACTTCAACCAAAAGAGAAAGCATCCATATGTACATTTCATATACATTGTCGATGTTCTGCATTAACTGCTTCTTTGAAGAAGTAGTGTCTCTTTTGTCGGTCATGTGCCATGCAAAAATGCTTTGCAAAGCTTTAATTCTTAAGTGCCTTCTATTTAACATGAATGTAAGAACGAGTGGTAAATTACCTTGTTATTTAAAATGATGATTTTATTTTTTTGATATCAATAATTCTTTGTTCTGCGATCCGGTTAGCTGCCAAAACTGTAGGGATGTTCTCCTTTTTCGACATTTTGATCACATCACGTGTAGCGTTATATATATTCTCTGTAAGCTGAATGGTACGCTTTTTACCGTAACCAGTAAGCTCAGAATAACAGCTGATTAAACCGCCTGCGTTGATCAGATAGTCAGGTGCAAACAAAATACCTTTATCAAGCAAAAGTTGACCGTGAACCTGTTCATTAGCAAGCTGGTTGTTTGCAGAACCCGCAATAATTGCGAAGTTCATCTTACTGATGGTTTTGTCGTTCAACGTCGCCCCCAGCGCACATGGAGCATATATATCGGCGTTTAGTGCAAAGATCTTGTCCGCAGCAATTGGCTTGGCTTTAAAGGTACGTGCTACATGCTGTAAACGCTCCTCATCGATATCACTTACGTAGACCTCAACGTTTTCAGCTCTTAACAGCTCTACCAGGTGAGCTCCAACATTTCCAATTCCTTGTACAACTACAGATCTTCCAGCCAGCATATCTGTACCGAAAACTTCCTTAACACAAGCTTTAATACCTAAGAAGACTCCTTTTGCAGTAGTAGGCGCTGGATCACCTGCACCGCCCATTGATTCTGGAACGCCTGTAACATGTGTAGTCTCCATACGGATATATTCCATATCTCTCGTATTGGTACCCACATCTTCTGCAGTAATAAACTCTCCGTTTAGATTTTTGATGAAGCGGCCATAACTTCTCATCATTGCTTCCGACTTTCCCTTTCTGGAATCTCCGATGATCACTGCATTTCCGCCGCCTAGATTAAGACCGGTAATTGCAGCTTTATAAGTCATAGCTCTAGATAATCTTAATACATCTTCAAGGGCTTCGGCTTCTGTTGCGTAGCTCCACATACGTGTACCACCCAGAGCAGGACCTAATGTAGTGTCGTGAATAGCAATTATAGCTCTTAATCCTGTATCTGCGTCGTTACAATAAACCACTTTCTTATGCCCTGAGGCACCAATTTGATCTAAAACAGAATGTACACTAGAACTATTATCAGACATATGATGATTGTTATCAGCTATTGCGCAAAACTACTCAAAAAAACAATATTTACATTGCATAAACTTAAGTCTTTAAAAATTTAATGTTTCAATTGGCTAACTTTACAGACTCATGAAACACCTAAAAATATTAAACAAATACTTTTATAAATATAAGTGGTGGTTGATACCGGGGGTCTTCTTCGTAGTCATTTCAAACATCTTCGGTGTCATACCCGCGCAGGTAATCGGCCATGCATTCAATTTAATATCGGAGAACATCCTTATATATAGTTTATTTGAAGGATTTGACCGTCGGGAGGTGGTCTATGATATTTTTAGTTACAGCCTGTTATATTTCGGTGTTTTAGTGCTGTTTCTGTATCTCCTTAGAGGCTTGTTCCTCTTTTTCATGCGTCAGACGATAATTCTGATGTCACGCCATATAGAGTATGACATGAAAAATGAAATCTATGGCCACTATCAAAAGTTAAGTCTTGGTTTTTATCGCCGGAACAACACCGGAGATTTAATGAACAGGGCGACCGAAGATGTCAACAGGGTAAGAATGTATGTGGGCCCTGCGATCATGTATGCCATCAATACCGCAGTGCTGTTTCTGTTGGTAATATATGCGATGCTTTCTGTCAATGTTACACTGGCAATTTTTTGCTTACTGCCATTGCCCATACTTGTAGTCATTATCTACTATGTAAATACCATGATCAATCACAAGAGCGAGCAGATTCAGGAGCAATTGTCCAGACTGTCTAGCTTTGTTCAGGAGCGTTTTTCTGGCATTCGGGTCATAAAATCGTATGTCAGAGAAGATCATACTAAAACTGTATTCGCTTCTGAAAGCGAGGCCTATAAAAAGAACGCGATGAATCTGGTAAAGGTTCAAGCCCTCTTTTACCCAACGATGCTGTTACTTGTAGGGTTGAGCACCATACTTACTATATATGTTGGTGGAATACAAGTTATGAAAGGGTCCATCACTCCAGGAAATATAGCAGAGTTTATAGTGTATGTGAATCAGTTAACGTTCCCCGTATCCATGCTCGGTTGGGTAACCACTTTAATACAACGCGCATCAGCATCGCAAAAAAGAATCAATGAATTTCTAGAGCTGCAGCCCGATATCGTTTCTTCAACTGATGACATTATTAAAATTGAGGGAAATGTCGAGTTTAAAGATGTGAGTTTCACCTATCCGGATACCGGTATCCAAGCGTTAAAAAACATAAGTTTCCAGATTGAAGCAGGACAATTTGTTGCAATCATCGGTCGTACCGGATCTGGAAAGTCTACTTTAGCCAACCTTATCATGCGTATGTATGACGTAGATGGCGGTGACATCTTAATCGATGATACCCCTATTAAAGCGATCAATCTGCAAGGTTTTAGAAACCAAATCGGCTTTGTTCCGCAAGAAGTATTTCTTTTTTCAGATACGATCAGGAATAATATCGCCTTTGGATTGGAGCAGGTAAAAGACGAGGAAGTGGAACAGGCAGCTAAAAATGCCGCTGTTTATAGCAACATTATCGATTTCGAGCTCAAGTTTGAGACGATGTTAGGCGAACGGGGAATTACGCTTTCAGGGGGACAAAAACAAAGGGTATCGATTGCCCGTGCTTTGATTAAGGAACCTGCAATATTGATCTTCGACGATTGTCTTTCTGCAGTAGACACTAGAACTGAGGAAGAGATTTTGACAAATCTTGGTAAAGTGATGAACGGAAAGACCAGTATTCTAATAGCCCATAGGATTTCAACTATTAAAAACGCAGACAAAATCCTTGTTCTTGACAATGGAACTTTAGTAGAGCAAGGAACTCATGATCAACTGTTAAAGTTAGACGGTGCTTACGCAGAAATGTATCAAAATCAACTACTGGAAGAGGAAAACCATTCTGTGTAATTTCTATTTTGAACTTTAATAATTATTGCTTTATATTTACCAAAACCAATAACAAAGAGCTATAGCAACCATGGGAGAATTTGACAACAAAGAGAGAGAAGAGGTTTTTTCTAAGAAAGTAAGGGCCGGAAAAAGAACTTATTTTTTCGATGTAAAAGCGACAAGATCAGGAGACTACTACCTAACCTTAACCGAAAGTAAGAAAAGACTGGAAGACGGCGTATTTGTAAAACATAAGATTTTCCTTTACAAAGAAGACTTTGAAAAGTTCGCAGAAGGCTTAAATGAAACTGTTGAATATATTAAGAACCACCAGGAAGTAGTTGAAAAACGTTATGAATACTCAGAGAACCAAGAGGTTGTGTCAAGAGCTCAAAATGAGGATTTCACTTTTTAGATAATGACTTCCTAGTCTATACCTATACAACCCTATTGTCACATGGGGTTTTTTAGTATACGGCTATTTTGTGCGACCTAAGCAGATAGGCCGCAATTTTTGATTGTCCCTGAAGTTTGAAACTAATCGCTTTTGAGGGTTTCAGGGGCATATGACAGTCGATACAATTCGTTTCCACCATTTGACTTGTTAAGGTCTTTGCTGAATGCTTCACTGATTGGTGGCAGTTAACACACTGCTTCGAATATGCCGTTAGGCCCTGAGTTTGATCCCCATGAATCGTATGGCAAGTATTACAATCCAACGTTTTGCTTTGAATATAACAGGCACTCGCAGCCAGCATTTGCATTTGCTGACCATGAACGTCAGGATCAGGAACCGTTTCAGAGCTTTTATCAATAAATTCATCTAAGTTGTCCCCCGCTTTGAACGCAAAGGTGGATTTAATCGATTTACGATCGCTACCTGAGTGACAAGCGGAACAAGCATCAGTTCTCTGTTTTCTGGTAAGGGATTTATAGACGGTCATAAATTTGGCAGTCTTCTGTTCCGGGTGCTTAAGTTGAAATTCGGCATGCTTTCCAGCTGGCCCGTGGCATCGCTCACAATCAATACCATAAGCGACCGAGCTCCTCACCAATTCCTGGGAGGTCACAAGAGTTCCGCTTGATTCCACCTTTTGTTCCGCATAAGAAGTGTGGCATTCTAAGCACCTCATATCTATCTGCCTGGAAAAATAAAGTTGCTTATCGCGGTAACCCGGGCTATTCGCCCAACTCTTGATCCTGCTAAAGTAAGTAAGCTGCATTTGATTCAACTTTGTGCCGCGCCAGGTAGCAAAAGTAATGGCGTCTTTACCAGATCCAAAAGCAACATCAAACCTTCTTGACAACTGTTCCTCACCGTCCACATAGGCAACTTGATAGGATCCACTATCCCTGCGTTCAATAGCGATTGATAGATGATCATCGAAAGAAAACCGGTTGGACCTTGCACTGTCTGCCTGTAAGAGATCATGGCCTTCAATAAGTCTGGATGTCTTCTGATGCGGACTAGCCAGGTAGTTGTCATAGACCGCCTTATGGCATTGTATGCAAGTTGCCGAGCCTGCTTTTGTACTGTCAGTAGCCACCAGTTTGTAGCCTTCGTCAGTGCTAGTGTCGAGACAGCGGGAAAATAGTACTACCAACAACCCAATAGCGGTTAGAATTACTATCAGGCGCTTAAATCCATGCATGTGTTTAGTCAAGTTAAAAACAGGACTACAATTTAGAAATTTTATTGGAAACTTCCGTCACCTCTTCTTCGAACATCTCCACCGTTACGTCCTCTTGCGCCCGACCATTTTTGGAGTCTCATGCTAAGTCTTACCATGAAATATCGGCTTAAAGCGTTCGACTTCGTATCAGTATAACCTCCATCGGTACTTTGATCACGATTGATGTAATTGTTCTGGTTAAAAACGTCGAATACCTGGAGTCCTATTTTCCCTCTTCTTTCAAACAGTTCCTTTTCGTAATACATATTTACAACCAAAGGGTTATTGTTTACGTTTGAACTTATTCCGGTAATGAAGTTCTTGCTTGCGCTATAACCGAACAAATTGGTTTGCCATAAGTAAACCCTTCCATCAACGTTTAAAGCCAATGTATTCACCTCGTTATTCGAGAAAACTGTGTTTGTTTGTTTAGTATGGTTGTAAGAAATATTAGGGTTTATCTCAAACCATTCGGTTGGATTGATTCGAGGGCCAAACCGCTCGAAAAAAGTGACATTTTTAGAAAGATTTCGAACCCCTCTGTATACCGAAACTCCATTGTCATAAGTAACTCTACCAGCAAAGGTCAGATTATACTTTCTATTGTCAAGTTGTTTGCTAATTGAATAATTACCATTAAGACGATATACGCCATCTGCATTCTCAAAGCGAGTTTCTGTAATTTGCTGAGCACGTTCACCGGCTCTTGGAATGTAGCTCGGATCGTTAATTAAACTATTGTTTCTAATAACAGCGTTCTCTGTAAAGTTGGCGTTTAGATTAACGCTGTAGTTCAACCTGGAGTTTGCGATGTAATTGTTATAATCAGCTCTGATCGTGTGTGTAAACGTAGCACGCAGATTTGGATTACCAATTACTGGGTTTTGCGGATTGGAAACATCCCGCACAGGTTGAATCTGCTCAAAACTTGGTTCATTGGCATTACCTGAATAATTTAGCGACATCCGGTGTTGCCTTGACCAAAGATATTCAAATCTCGCAATAGGGATAACATTAAAACTCTCTCTATTTATGTTAGTTCCTAAGCTTACTTTCGTTCCAGATAATACTGCTGGTACTCCAGTTACTCCCGCTGAAAAGCGAACCTTGGAGGTACTGCTCAGGCCATACCTGAAGTTTAAAGCAATACGTCCTTGTGTGAAGGAATATTTGAAGATATTACTTAATGAATCAATGATTGACGAGAATCCAGTCGCTGTCACGTTTCTTGTAACGGCGCTGTTGTCATAGCCATTATAGTTCAATTGCCCGTTAAACTCTAGTTGTGTGTTCACTGAAAGTGGTTCGACGTAAGTAACGCTTCCCCTGTAGTTACTACGCAAGTTGTTCCGTGCAACAATGCGATTTACCAGCGAATCTCTGATAACCGCATCAGCAGGATCATTGAGGTATTCAATTCTTTGCAGTTGGTTCTGCTCTGCTTCGTAATCATTTGAATTTAGATCCGCCTGGAGAGAGAAGTTCCTTCTTCTATTTCCCTTAAAAATATGTTGGTAGAATAACGACCCCCCAAATTCAGGAGTCTTATTTTTACTGTTGTTTTTCGTATTCTGATTTTGATTACCTATTGGACTTCTTTGTAATGTAAACGACTCATTCATGTTCGTTGTTGAATTGAATCTGAACGTTGGAATGACCCGTAAAAAGTTAAGTGAATCTAGATTAGCTTCTAGCTCTAGCCTAAAATTGTGAGTTCTGTTGTCGTTATCACCGTTTCTTGTGATCGCTCTATTAATGGGAACACGGTTACCTGCACTATCAATGGCGAATGATAGCGATTCTATATCACTAATGGCATTTACGTCATTCCCAGTGATGCCGTAGTTCAAATTGTATTCTACTATTTTCCCTAACTTGTCTCTTACGCTTAGAGATCCGTTTCCAGACCTCGTAGTACCTCCGGAAGCGCCGCCTCCCCCATCAGAACCGTTCACTCCATTAACAGTATTTTTAAAGTTACCGTTTAAGCCAATAGTTTGGTTTCCATTGATACGGGTCGCAAATATACCGGCGTCGTAGCGTTCGTTGCTACCTCCTGCAACATTGATATTTGCCATATTACCAACCGACTTATCTGTTCTCGTCGTAATATTTAGTATTCTTTGAGGATCACCATCCTTTACTCCTGTACGGGCTGCCTGGTCACCATAGTCATCAACCATTTGAATTTTGTCTACGATCTCTGCCGGAAGATTTTTAATCGCATTGGCGAGATCCCCACCCACAAAATCCTTTCCGTTCAACTTTGCCTTAGTTACGGCCTGGCCCTGATGAATTAACGAACCATCAGTCCCGACTTCCATCCCTTCCATCTTTTTCAACAGTTCATCAACTGTGGCATTTTTTCTAACCACATAATCACTTGCTCTATACTCTACTGTATCCGTCTTGTAAGTTATAGATGGCGTTCCGTTGATCACCACCGTGTTCAACGTATTGCTTTCATCCTTCAGAACAATTGGGTCCATGACGATTCTAGGCGTAGTATCGTTTTGCTTAAAACGCATTGGCTTGGAATTCGTATAGCCTATGCTGGTTACCAAAATCGTATAGGTTGCAGACTTGACGTTTTTAAAAATGAATATACCGTCGTTGTTAGTGCTGGTTTTCAAGGTGTCTTTATCAGAAGTCAAGCTTACAGTTGCACCGATAACGCCCAGATCAGTGCTGTCCTTAACTATACCGCTGACTTCCCTCGTTGGGAGAGGGGGTGGTGGGGTTTGGGCAAAAAGATTTGAAGCGCAAAATACCAGAAGAACCAGTACGAAGCCTGATCTTAATGTCCTAGAAAAATTATTCATTTGTGTGTATGTGTGATATAAATGGTATGGTGTCCGTTGGGATTATTTTTTAGTCAAAGTGTATTTACCCCAAAAGTCAGTTGGACTTATTAGTGCCTGAAAGTCTATTCCTCCACCTCGTGGTCCACCGCCACCTCCGCCGCCCATTCTTACTTGGACTTGACCGCCGCCGCCGCCACCGCCTCCACCAAATCCGCCGCCGCCGCCGCCACCTCCACGGTTGAAGTCCATGCCAGGCAGTTGTAAACCATTTAATTTTACATTATAGGCGAACTCTTTTGCATTGTCCAGGGTCAGGCCCAATTCCTCAAAGGGAATCGCTGCCTCATAGAAGAACACATTGTCTTTATCTATGCTGGCTGCAGCCTTAATACCCATATCATTATAAATTGACACAAGGGTATCAGTAGTTTTTTTGAATCCCTTAATCTTAATTTCTTTAACCAGAGCTAGCTGGGTTTTCTGCATTGCCGCCATTGTAGAGTCGCGTTGCTTAGGTGTTAGTTGAACGCCCCCAGCACCCATACCACCACCCATTCCGCCAAATGCCGGCCGACCGCCGCCGCCACCACCCTGGCCACCACGTCTAAATTGAGCGCGGTTAATAAGCGGGTATGTTAATGTGATACTTTCTTTTTCTTTCTTTTTCCCATCAGGATTCACGGAGAAAGTAATTCCACCAGCCATAATCTTGGTATTGTTACCTACTTCAGTTGATCTGACGATTAAGTAAAGGTTTTTATCATCGTTACTGATCAGATAGGAGATCCCGGTAGCCTTATTTTGTGCAAATGTGGCATTAGCCCACTCACTATTCCTTCCATCAGCTTTTGTAAGCTGTGGAGCGTAAATGCTTACTTCCTGTAATTCGGTAATTTTTTGCGCCTGGGCAAAGGTTAAAGTTCCTGTTAAGAAGAACCCGGTGAGTGCACCTGTTAAGAATTTTGATTTCATAATATAATAACTAGAATTGCCGCTTTGTTTACGTTATGACTGAGTACCATTGGTTAGGTTTAATCCTCAAAACAATTTTTCGGCACTTATACCGTTCCACACTTGCTGCAATTTTGTAGTCATTTAGATGAAGTAAACAGATATTGTTACAACGATATTGTGCCTACGCTGCACAAGGGCAGCTCCTGACAGGTTCGATCTAATGAAATTCACCGCCTATTGCTGGCGGAAGCAAAATTCACTTATTGAAAAGCATTTAAATTGTTACAATTAAGCAACTTCATTGCAGGCCTTAATCAGCACCTGGGTAAGCTCAATCATGTTATCGTCTTCAGATACATTAGTAGTCAATATAATTTGGGCGCCACTATTCACTTTATCTTCAATTCCGCCTAAAGTTTCATTGTCAATCGCTTTATTCATAATTCTGATAGGTTCATCCAAACCTTCCGTTTTAATTTCCAAATCGTAGATACCAGCCATCCGTGTTTGGCAAATCACGAATAGGACTTCTTTATCGCACACGATATCTTTAAGACCTGTAAACGCATTGAGTACCTGATCAATATTTGCGGCTTTAAAACCCAATACAATTCCAAGGCGCTGTGAAGTGGGGTCGTTCACCCCTGATAAAAATATTTCGTTTACATCTGATAAAGCAGACTCAATGACTAACCTGTCCATAATTAAGCTATTTAAATTTCTTATACAAAGAGTTAAGGAGGGTCGATTGTTTGAAAAAAGCCAATGATATTTGTAAACACAGCGTAGTAATAAAACCTTCTTATGTAAACTTATTTCAGTATAAGACAATGGTAGGTTGGACCGGGGTTGATCCGGTATTGGTTCGTCCTAAGCCGGTTCAACCCCAGCTCAATACCCTGCCAAGACCGGCGTAGCATACAACGTATGACGAACCAGTGCCGAATGCAGAAAAGGCAATGACAAGTTATCCTACCCCCCCGTCTTTGCGGCGTAGGCCGCAACCTTGGGCTGGGTGGCATCGCTATGCCAAGGTCCTGAAATAAATTCAGGATGACTTGGCTTTAAACATATCATTGCCAGTTTATTGTATCCACCAACACTAAAACCGCGAGGCAGTTTGGCTTCATAAAAAAATCCTGCTGATGTTAGCATAACACCAGCATATTTCATCATGATAAAATCACTCGTTCGAACCGGCATTCTTCCTCTAATGATAGTACTTGCCTTTGCAAGTTGCAAGAAAATGAAACCTGGTAAACCAACACCGGTAACGGAGACCGAAGAGGTGGAAAAACCCGCTGTAGTAATTCCACCAAAAAAGAAGAACATGCTGCCTGTAAAGATTACAACCAGTGATTTAACAGTAGACCTCGTTTATATGGAAAACACCGCACTGATTACAGAAATGAAGTTTTCAGGTGGAATAGTTTACCTGATGACCTATGCGGATAATGTTCTTAAAAAGCTTCAGAAATACAAAGACAAGGTAAATTCGCAGTCTGTAGATTACCTGATCGCAAACGGCCAGATTACACGAGCATCGAGATTTGACATCAGCGGACAACGCTCAACCCCAACCGAAAAGTATTATCTGACTTACAACACCTCGTCTCAAATAAACAACATCAAAACTTATGCAGTTAGCGGTTCCTTACTTACAGATAATACATTGGGATATCAAGCAAATGGCAACCTGCTGAGCTCTGCCGTAACCGCAAGCGGTTCAGTAAGTGACTATAATTACAGCTACGACATTAAAAACAATATATTTCAGTCTGTATTATTCTGTCAGTTATTGAGGATTGAGATCAATGAAGTTTTTCTCAATCCTGGAATAAATAACATCCTCAGTTTTACAAACCCAAAACTTCTGACTGAACACGTCGCCTACGAATACCTATACGGAACTGACGACTATCCTACTGAAGTTAGAATCAAACATAGTGGCATTTCTAAAACCTACAAAATCACTTATACCGAGCTAAAATAATCACTTGTGTTTCAGCAATCTTTCCGCTTTAAACAAGTTATCGGCGGTCTGCAAGATCTTTGCTTTCAACTTCGGATTGTAATCAGGATGCTCCGAAAGAAACTTACGAACTATATCCGCCGCCTGGTTGCTTTGATAAGACCCAAGAGTGGATTGAAGCCAATTTTGAGGGAAGAAGATATCACCCGTAGCCTGTATTTCTGATAGTAAATTTAAGCTTTCCGGAAGGTATTTAATAGCGGATGACTGTCTAAGCGGATGATGTAAATAAAACAGCGCAGTTGTGACATTTGCTTCCTTTTCCCTGTTTGCTTTGATAGATAAACTTTTAAAAAATGCATCTCGAATCACTTCGTTAGCAGCCAAGGCAGGCATTATGAATTCGAACCGTCTTCTTCTGTCCGCATTGCTAATTCGTCCTAATTGCTTAGCGAGTATGGTAGTGTCTTTATCATTCCGAAGCGCCAGTGAGAAGGCAATTGAAGTGTAATCATCCTCAGTCAATTTGATGCCAGAAGCTGGAGATGAATCTGCCCATATAGTATAGATTCTGTCTCTGGCCGTATTAGTAGTAAAAATGTCTTGATAGGTCTTAAATAATAGCTTTTTGATGTTTGCGGCCGGTTGCTTTTCCATTGCATTCCAAAGTGCCGTCTCTAAGCTACCTGCCAAATTAAGGCGCTCCTCTGACGTCAGGAAACCCCAGTAAATGTTATTTATATAATTGCTAAGCAACTTCACATTAAGCTCCTCTTTCTCCGTATCCAGGTTTGCTACAAAAAGATTAAGGGCCTCTTTCGGGTTGATTGTTCGTCCAATAAGCATATTCTCGTAAACAGAGATGTATGCCGAAGCACGATGTAACGGCTTTTCCATCTTTGTGATATACTGAAACATGGATTGATCTGCCGGCCAGACGCCATAACCTTGCCCGGAACTGTTAAACAGTATAAAAGCGGGAACATCAAGTCCGACAGCCTGCGGTACCACAACCTGTGCCGCATTCAGATTCACTGTAATCTCTTTACTACCGCCGGGAAAGAACATTTCAAATTCAAAGAGTTGGGGCCAAAGCCTGTCCTTTCCAAACTCAGCCCGTTGAAATACCGTGAGTTTCGTAATTTTATTTCCGGCAGTCTCCAGTTTGTACTCAATTAATGGCCGCCCGGGTTCGTTAACCCAAACTTTATTCCATTTCTGAAGATCTTCTGGGGTATACTCGTCAAGAATACCAATAAGTTGAGGCCAGGAGGCGTTACCATTCCGGAATTTTTTAAGATAAACCCGAACGCCTTCCTGAAACTTATCCTTGCCCATCAATCTCTCCAGTTGCCGCATCATAATGGGAGCCTTATGGTATATGATATTTCCATAAAGCGTGCCTGCGTCTTTTAAGTTATTTAAATCCTGCCTGATCGGATTAGCGCCGGTCGTGCGGTCTATTCCATAAGCAAGTGTAAAATGGTCGACAAGGAACTTCAGGTCGAACATGTCTTTTCCAGTCAGCGCCTCAGTACTTTTATCGGCCATAAAATTCGCAAAGACCTCTTTCATCCAAACATCGGTAAACCAGTTCATCGTTACCAAATCCCCAAACCACATATGAGCAGTTTCATGTGAGATCACATTGCTTCTAGAGTTGAACTGATCTTTTGTCGAACCTGCATCTAAAAATAGTGCAGAAGATTTATACTGTATATTCCCAACATGTTCCATCCCGCCAAATTGAAAATCAGGGATAGCAACAAAACCAAACTTTTGGAAGGGATATGGTATGCCAGTCCAGCTTTCAAGATATTTCAGTGCTGAATCATGTAAAGAAAAGACCTCGCGAACACTACTTTTGATCTTTGCCGTATCAGTTTCACGGTATAAAAAGTCAGATACAAAGTTACCCGTTGCTCCTTTCGCATGAAAAAAATTCCCTGCAGCAAAAGCAAATAAATAAGTACTGATGGTATCTGATGTGTTGTAGTTCATGGTCTTCCTTTCGCCCCGTATAATCGAATCCCGCAATGCGCCGTTCGCCAACGCCTTCCATGTTTTCGAAATCCCCAAACTCAATGTGTAGGTCGCTTTTAAGTCCGGTTGATCAAAGCAGGGGAAAACCGTCCTCGCGCGGTCTGGCACAAAGAGCGTGTATAGATAATCGGCATTCCGGTTTAAGGCGCCGTTCCCTGCTATAAAATCAATCTTTATCTCATTGCCTCCAGCTTTCAGGAATTCTGCTGCGATGACAAGGTGTTCTTCCTGATGTTTGATGCTAATTGTTTTACCGTTTACAGTTACGGTTTTAAGCTTCGAAGCAAGTTCTTTAAAATCGAGTTGTAAAGGATGCTTCACCTTAAGAAGTTTAAACGACAGTACTTCTGTGGCAGGAATATCCTCACTCTTTTCAGATGGTATCTCAAAAAACAAATTGTAATTGATATCAGATACTACTGATTTTCTATAGGAAGCTAATTTTCTTGACACTCCGCTTTCAAGCCCCGGGTCACTGAGGTATTTCGATCCGGAACAGGACATCATTAAAACAGAAAAATAGAGCACAGCAATACGACAATTAAGCATAGGGGCTAATTTAGGAATGATTGCTAATAATAAACGTAATTTTGTAGACACAAAACTTAAATTAAACAAGACAATGAAAACGATTTTAAAAACGATGTTGTTACTTGCAGTTTCGGCCACCTTACACACCGGTCTGAATGCACAAGGACTTAAAATGCCACAACCAAGCACGTCCCAAACGTTAACCCAGGCATTTGGATTAGGAACTATTACAGTTAACTACTCACGCCCAAATACTAAGGGAAGAAAAATCTTTGGCGCCCTCGAACCATTCGGTTCAGTTTGGCGTACTGGCGCTAACTCCGCTACCACGATCACTACAACAGAAGCGATTAAAATAGAAGGAAAGGATCTTCCTGCAGGTACATACGGGTTGTTTACCATTCCTGGAGCAAATGAGTGGACAGTCATCATCAACAAAGGTGCGAAACAATGGGGCGCATATGAGTATAAACCAGAAGAGGACTTGTTCAGAGTGACAGTGAAACCTGTAAAATTGAAAGATAAAACCGAAACCTTCAGCATTCAATTGGCAGACGTTTATCCAACGACCGCCAAGTTGCAGTTAATGTGGGAGAATACTGCACTTAATATTAACCTGACAACTGATGTTGATACAAAAGTTATGGCAGGTATCGAAGAAGCGATGAAGGGTGAAAAGAAACCATATTTCGCAGCTGCGCAATATTATTTTGAAAACGGGAAAGATCTTAATAAAGCTTTAGAATGGGCTACAGCAGCGGAAGCTTCGGATCCAAAAGCACCATACTTCAAACTGTGGAAAGGACGCATCCAACTAAAAATGGGAGATAAGAAAGGAGCAGCGATCAGTGCAACTGAAGGCGTCAAAGTTGCCGAAGAAGCTAAGAATGCAGAGTATGTTCGTTTAAACTCAGCTTTGCTTGCTGAAGCAAAGAAATAAAGATTAGGTTTCCAATTACTATCGTCTTGCCCACGGAAACAGGTGAGGCGATAGTTTAGTCTTTCGGCGAGCTACGTACAAGCGTTTGTATCACCACTCCTAAGCCTACTACGAGTAAACAACCAATTAGATTTAGCCAGAGGTAAGCAATCTTATCGGATTGCCCAATTGCGACAACCGCAATCTCTGCCAGAATAGCCGCAATAAACACGGCCTTTCCGTTGACGTGCCTAACATAGAAAGCAACCAGAAAAACGCCTAAGATTGTTCCATAAATGTATGATCCCAAAATATTAACCGCCTCCAATAGGTTACCTATTTTGCTTGCGTACAGCGCCATAACAATACAAATGACTCCCCAAAATACCGTCGCCAACCGAGACGCCTGTAAATACTCGTTATCAGTGCCACTTTTCCTTATCAATCTCTTATAAATGTCGATAACTGTTGTAGAAGCCAATGAATTCAATGCGCTTGCAGTGGATCCCATTGAAGCTAAAAAGATGATAGCGATGAGTAGTCCTACCAAGCCTTTTGGAAGGTACTGCGTTACAAAGCTTAAAAATATATAGTTATTGTCTTTCGTATTCGACTGAATATCATTTTTCTCCATCAACTTCACCACCTTTGCCCGAATGTCCTTATCTCGCTGATCTGCGGTCTGTAGCACTTTTCGCTGCGCATCAATGCGTGTATGGTCATCCGACTCAAGCGCATCATTCATTTTGACGATCTCTTTCTGTTTTGCGCTAAACGCAGCATTATACTCCCCTTTTATCAGATCGAGTTGCGGCTTATATTTACTGCTTTCCAATTTGTTAAGCTCGAAAGAATTGAAGAAGATGGGCGGCTTGTTATATTGGTAAAACGTGAAAACTAAGACACCAATTAGCAAGATCAAAAATTGCATTGGAATCTTAACCAATCCATTCATCAGCAATCCCCTCCTGCTCTCATTCACTGAGGCGCCAGACAAATAGCGCCCGACCTGACTTTGGTCGGTTCCGAAATAAGACAGTTGCAAAAAAAATCCACCGATCAATCCAGACCAGACCGTATACTGATTATTTAAATCAAGTTTGAAGTCTATGGCATTCGTCCTTCCCATTTTCCCTGCAATGCTGATTGCTTTTATGAAACCGATATTATCCGGCAGCAAATGAACGACCATAATCCCAGCGGCAAAAAGGCCACAGAAAATGATGCTCATCTGAAGCATTTGTGTATAAGAAACAGCTTTTGTTCCTCCATAAACAGTGTAAAACACGACCAGGCTTCCAATAAATAAGGTCGTATATGTCGTGTTGATGTCCAGGATGGTAGATAAGATAATGGAGGGTGCATATATGGTAATTCCAGTGGAAAGGCCCCTTTGAATAAGGAACAAAAATGCAGTAAGTGCTCTGGTCTTCAAGTCAAACCGCTGTTCGAGGTACTCATAAGCAGTATAGACCTTCAGCTTATGGAAGATAGGCACAAAAGTGATACAAAGGACAATCATTGCCAGAGGCAGGCCGAGATAGAACTGGACAAAGCTCATTCCCGAAGTATATGCGAGGCCTGGCGCAGATAGAAAAGTAATTGCACTAGCCTGAGTTGCCATCACCGATAAACATACCTGGTACCATGGTAAAGATTGATTACCCAATAAATAGCCGTCAATGTCCTTGGCTCCGCGACTTTTGTAAACGCCGTAAAATACAATTACAACGAGTGTTAGCACCAATACTACCCAGTCAAGATTGCTCATGCGAAATATTTAGTAAATGCATAAAACATCAATATCAGGAATATCAACCAGCCAATAAGAAAGAAATAATATTTTTTGTATTGAAGCTTTTCCATCGCTTTTACTTGCTTACAGAAAGTAGGTTAACAAACAAACGATAAGCCCCAGGCACCCCTGCCGGCAACTGTCTAAAGAAGGAAAGCCCGGTATAAACGTATTTTCCCTTTCCGTAATTGGTCACGATCAAAGCTCCGGTATTGCCCTGTTCAGCGGTGTCATGGATACTGATTAAAGGCGTATAATGCTGATCGACGTCTGTCACGAAATATAAACCTCGTTCCTGAATCCAGCCATTGAAATCTTTTTCAGTAATCTTATTCGGATAGTTAAACGCGGCGTGATCAGGGACCAGCACGGATACCTTAGCATCCTCTTCAGTTACCCGATC
The DNA here is from genome assembly GCF_037719805.1 of Pedobacter sp. Lineage (GTDB taxonomy): Bacteria > Bacteroidota > Bacteroidia > Sphingobacteriales > Sphingobacteriaceae > Pedobacter. The sequence goes on from NZ_JBBJLZ010000002.1 coordinate 876,204, forward strand.
ACGACTTAGTCTGAACGGATACGGTCCGAGATCATCGACCTTAAGTGGTGAGTTGACATTATACTGTACCAACAGCACGCCACCATTTTCAACGTATTTCATTAACTTCGGTTGAAGGCTTTTAACCTGCTCATTTACGTTATAAAACCGTACTCCGGTTACGATTGCATCGAATTGGGAAAGGTCTGAATTTACAACCTGGCTTTCGGTCAGGTTGGTTACATCATATCCTATCTGCTTTAAAGATTCTGATACAAGATCTCCAGCTCCAGCGATGTACCCTATCCGCTTCCCTGCAAGTTTAAGATCAACCTTTTCCACTCCGGCTTCTGCAGGTGGAAACAATGTTTGCAATGGTATGTGATCGTAATCAATAACACGCAGTCCATAATTATAAGTTTTGTCATCCACGACAACATCTAAAACCATTTTGCCACCCGTGGTATTTCCTGCAGGGGTTACTGTAAAGGTGACCAGTTGTTCATCACCCTTGTTTGCCATCATAAAGTTTAAACTTTCTGGAGAGGCTCTCCAGCCCACAGGCAGCTTTGGCTTTAAACTGCCGGATGCGTTATTTTTAAAACTCCTAAGCTGAACACTAATTACTTTCGAATCGTTACCGTTAAATACAAAAGCCTTTTCTGTCATCGTGGCCGTTACAGGCGGAGCGATCACCAGTGGCTGGTACAATTCTCCTCTTACCTGATCGGTGTATTTGTAAACTACAGGCATGCGTTTCAGAATTTGCTGGTCACCAATTTTAATCTTAAATAGCACACTTAATCCAACTGGATTCTCTGCAAGTCCTATCTTCGACAGGGAGTCAACAGTGAAAGCGCCCAGTGCATGTGGCTTTTCTAACCAATAGGGTTGTGAAAGAGTAGTTCGTCCCGTCAAGCTTACCTCTTTTGAAGATAGTTGATTTGGTTTCAAATCCAGCAGTGTACCTGTTGTTTCTTCAGTAACAATAATCGGCAATGCAAACGATTTTCCTGCCCGCGAGATGGCTTGCAGTCGTACATTCACTGGCTCATTCAAAGCATAAGAAGGATTCACTGCGGCTCCTTCCAGCCATATCCCGGCACATGCCAGAATCAAATTGTCAAGTAAGTCTTTTTTAAACGTCTTATCTTTTACGAGTTGTCTAAGTTTTAAAAGTTTCGGTATCGATTTGGAAGGCGCTGAGACTTCATATTCTGAGCTGATCTCGTTTAGCAATCCTTGAATGGCAGTATATCCCTGATTTCTCCCTAGGGTAAAATCAATGCCTTCAAACAAATCTTTATTGGCTTTGTCGCCTGCAGTCGGACTGAAAAACTCAAGTCCTCCACCCCTTTGTCTCGCCGAACCGAAGCCCTGACTTCTGTGATTTGATCTGCTTTCTGCAGCAATCTCGCCATAGCTTTTGCCTAAAAGTGCATTGAAACCACCCACTTCAATCTTAAGTTGCTCGTCTGATGTTGTATTTGTGCCGCCGAAATTAAAAGTATTCCACACAATTCTTTTCGCTTGCCATGGCTTAACGAATGCAAGCTGTTCAGGAAATTGCTTAGGATCTGCCGCAGCTGAAAAGGCTTCCCTGGCAAGTATCGCTGATCCGGAATGATGGCCATGGCCGGCCCGTGAATCTTCAGGGAAGCGAGTAATAATTACATCTGGTTGAAACTTTCGTATGACCCATACGACGTCAGATAAGATTTTTGCCTTGCCCCATATCTTGAAACTTTCTTCTGGGTTTTTGGAGAAGCCGAAGTCGTTGGCCCGGGTAAAGAATTGTTCTGCACCGTCTGTTCTTCTTGCCGACAATAACTCTTGCGTACGAATCAAACCCAGAAGTTCCGCTTGCTCGCTACCTATTAGGTTTTGTCCACCGTCTCCCCTTGTCAACGATAGATAACCGGTCCTGACTTTCTTTTCTTTAGCCAGATAGGCAAGGAGTCTTGTATTCTCATCATCAGGATGAGCAGCTATATAAAGCACACTTCCTGTCACTTCCAAGCTTTCTATGCCTTGCTTAATTTCCGCTGCATTTAATTGCGGCATTTGTTGGGCAGACACACAAAAGGGAGTTAAAAACAGGACAACAGAGCAGACTATTTTAGATTTCATGTTTGGATCTTGATTTTCGAAATTAACCAAAAAATAGGAATCCTTACTTGAAATTCAAGTTAAATCAGTAACAATGCTGCAAAAGTACTACGGTTCTTATAGGAGAATCTTACTGCTTATCTCTTTATCAATGGTGATAAATCCGGGATATTTCACCAGGCTATTGCCAACTTTAATGCTCGGTCTTATCTTTAAAGTAAGTAACCCTTTTTTCTCGGCACTACCACTTTTACCTGCCTTAACAAATGCCGCTATCTCATCCATAACTTTCTTATTAGAAACAAACGGATAAAGATTCACAATCATATTCACTGGAACAACAGTCGATTGTCCGGCTGGAACGTTGACTTCCTGATTAACAACGCCTTCTGCAAGATCTGTGTTATTTACAAGAATTTTATACTCGAATTGATTGATCGCAGCATCTTCACTGGAGGGATTCTTAATTTCCAGATTCAACCGGGCTTTTAAGGGCACATCCTGCCTAAGCAAGCCAAAAGCGAGGCCAGGGAGACTGGCAAGATTTAGTTCCTGACCAGCAAACAGTTTTTTTACATCTGTACCGCCAACTGTGATCTCATCTGCAGAGGTTACTTTGTAAGTACACTTCTCCAGCGCTTTGATCTGCTGCGCCTGTCTGTTTATGCCACAGCTAGAAGCCGCTATTATCAAGAGGGAAAATAATACGATTCTTTTCATAGTACCTATAACGCAATAAGCGTGCTATTGATATGATTAACGTCTGCGTTTACCGTAGTTGCGACTAATAATATAGTCTATACTATATTTTCCTGCACCACAGACCAGTATTACAATGTAGACAAGAAGATAATGCAAAGCCAATTCCTTTTTCTGGAAAGGATCGCTGGCATGTGCAACCAGAACAGCGACTAGCATAGTCACAATCAACGGGATTGTAGCAAGCCTTGTAGCAGCACCAATTATTAAAAGAATAGAACAAAAGAACTCTGCAAAAACTGCCAAATACAGGGAAGCGGCTTGTCCCAGACCAAAGGGATCCATAAACTGAATTTCGCCACCAGCCAACGCAGATTGCAACTTACCGTATCCGTGAGTCAACATCATAACACCTATCGCTACTCTCAACAAAAGGAACATCAGGTTTAAAGCACTGTGATTGAAATTAGTATTGAATATTTGCTTCATAGAATTTTCGTTTTACCAGGGTAAACATAACAATTTTTAAAACTATTTAATAGATAAGGACTGTATAAATCCGGAGATGGCATCCTGAAGAATCATTTTTTTATCCGCTCCCGGCTTCCCTTCCTTTTCAATCATCTGTATGGAAACGAGCCCATGGAGTATTGACAAGTACGTGTGAAACTTTAAAAAAGAGTCTGCATCAGGGTTATTACTTTTCGCAATAGCTTCTTTAATTGTAGTAATCATTACCATCGTCATCGATTTCATTTCGGCAACCTGGTTTACTCGATCACAAGCCGGTATCCCCAGACCAAACATCAACTGATAATATTCCTTATGGTCAAAAGCAAAATCCCAATAGGAATGAGCGATCTGCTCTAATTGACTGGCTGGACCAGAAGTATTGTTTTTCACGTCCTGTAGACGCTCAGCAAGCTTTTGAAAACCCTCTTTGGTGAATTCTAACAAAATAGCTTCTTTGTTCTCAAAGTGGCTATAGATTACTGGAACGCTATATTCTATAGCATCCGCAATTTTACGAATGGACAAGGACTGCCAACCCTCAGTCAAGACCTGAAGCCATGCTGCTTCGAGAATACTCGCTTTGAATTCTTCTTTCTTTCTGATTTTCCGTTCTACGATACCCATACTACTTGGTTTGCTTAACACTGTTAGCAAATATAACGAGCGCATCGACTTTATTATCGACGCTTATCATTCCTGACGGAAATATTACCGGTTCCTATTTCTGGGCCATCCACAGTCATCAGCCTTTTAGTACATGCTGCGGAACACACAATGAGGCACGTAGGCCAATTTATTGTTACCGCAGCAGTAACGAAAATAGCTTAAAGCGGAAGCGATCCCCAATAGATACTATCAGCAACAAATTTTCTGTTTACCGAGGCCACGCTCACATAAATGTGAACTAGTCTACCAGCAAGCTCGGTGTCGATTACCAGTTGCCAATGTTTTTGAGCTCTCGTAGCGCCTCCAATACAACCAAAGGTTTCATGAAGCTTTGGACAATATGCGACAAGCATCACCTGATCACTTAAAGATGCATGGCCCTTGGACGTACTTTCCCAATTGAAATCGATCGCCTCGGCTGAATGTATTACCCTGAGGCTATTCAAAGTCGGCAAGGTGCCTTTGCTGATTGAAAATTTGGAAAGGTCGACTTCTATTTCGGCTTCCTTCCAGGGGAAAGCGTCATAATAGTTGATACTTAACGCCGCACTGATTTCAGTGCGTTGTTCTGCATGATTAGCAAAACCTACCGTAAGGTAGGAATGGAATGGAACTAGGAAGTCGTTAATAAAGACCAGCTTTTTCCTAGCCGCGATTTGTCCTGGAGAACTTTTTGGTTTCTTTTGTGAAATCATTTTGATGTAGGGGATTCCCTTCCAGGTTCCACCAACGATTGGACCTAAAGTTCCGGATACTGGGCCGAGAATCCCTTTTCTGATTTTTGCCATGATAAATGGTCATGTTAAATGAGTGAAATTAAATAATGTGAAGTCTCCCCGGCAGGGACTTTTGACTGAATATGTAAGACTTCAAATCACTCTGAAATGACAAAGGTCATTCTCAAGTCGTTCAAAGTCGTTGCAAAGTCGTTCTTAAGTCGTTGCTCTGTTAACTTCATATAAGCTTCTCGGTTGCGACATTGTACATAGTCATTTCAAAGAAGCATTTGCCAAAGGAACGTTATTGGATTTTTATGTGGCAGTCCCCGGGGGTCCCCAAACCTGTTGTTTTAAGGATCAAAAACAGACTTAACGGGTACGCAAACCCAATAAAAAAGAACTGAAAATATTTTTACTAAGCGGTGCTTGCTTAGCTTTAATGCTCATCTTCTACAATTCCCTTAATACAGTTAGCAACTATAACGAGTGCAATCTATTTATTTTTGCCTGTTATGATTTCCGACGGAAAGATTACCGGTTTCGACAATCTTATAGAATCGTTTGTAAAATCATTTATATGCATATTTGAGTCTCAGTTGATAGATATGTCTCAGAAACTAGAAGTATGGCAGAGAGGTCCCCTGCCGGATATCATTCCAATGCTCCAGCCTATCGCCCACGCACTGCTTCAAGCCCGTGAAGAGATAGAAGACTACATGAACGGCTATCCGGTCGAAAGATTATGGATACGCCCGGTAGGATTAGCCTCTGTCGGTTTTCATTTGCAACATTTAAGCGGTGTATTAGACCGGGTATTTACGTATGCGAAAGGCGAACTATTGTCTGAATTTCAATTTGTTCAACTTGCAGAAGAAGGCAGTGATACAGCTGATGGCTACCAGGTAGCCGATTTGGTAGAACGTTTTAACCAACAAGTTGATATGGCTTTGCAGCAACTAAAAACTACTGATGGCAATTCGTTAGCTGATTACCGCGGGGTTGGAAGAGCTGGTCTGCCATCTACAGTCATCGGCCTTTTAGTACATGCGGCAGAACACACTATGAGGCACGTAGGCCAATTAATGGTTACCGCAGCAGTAACGCAAATAGCCTAAAGTTCATATAAAAATCTTGTCCTTGGAATCTATATCAGATCATTTTTATAACCACTTAAAGGATAGTAAGGCCTCACTTGCTGAAATGATGCTACAAAAAAACCTTTTTAAAGAGGTCCCCGGTGATTGGCATGTGATCATTACAGACATTAAGAGTTCCACTAAAGCTGTAGCTAACGGTCTTCACGAAACGGTTAACTTCATTGCAACCGGAAGTATTGTTGCCGTTCTTAATTTAGCTTACAAAGCAAACATCACTGTACCTTTTTTCTTCGGTGGAGATGGGGCAACCTTTATAGTTCCCGACTCAATTCTCCAGGCCGCCATGCAGGCACTTCAGCTGTATAGCACCAACACACTGGAAAGAGTAGGGCTAGAACTGCGAGCAGGAACAGTATCTGTAAAACAGATCTATGAAAAAGGGCATAAACTTCTCTTAAGTAAGACCAAAATATCTGCTACACTTTCCATTCCTATTCTGCTCGGTAATGGTCTTGCTTATGCCGAAAGTGTCATTAAAGACGAAGATTATCTTTTTCAATGTGATAAGGATGAAGATGGCGAACCGGATCTGAATGGAATGCAATGCCGGTGGGATAAAATCAGTCCTCCGAAGAAAGATAACGAGGTAGTCAGCATCTTAATCATGGCAGCGGAAGGCGTAGAACAAACAGATGCCTTTAGAAAAGTCTTTCTTAAAATGGACGAGATATATGGGGTTCCTAAACTTCGACAACCAATCTCGGTTTCTAAACTCAAGCTCAATACTTCTCTGAGCAGGTTAGGCGTTGAAATGAAAACCAGGATTGGAAACATTCCAACTTGGGAGTTCTTAAAGACATGGGTTACCAATCTTTATGGTTATCTGTATTTCCGGACCAGTAAAGGCAGACGCTACTTAAGAAAATTGGTAGAAATGTCTGACACTTTAGTCATTGATGGTCGAATCAACACTGTGATTTCAGGCACAGAAGCTCAACGTTTGAAACTTAAGACTGCGCTAGATTCCCTCGAAAACGATGGGATTATTTGGTATGGGATATTTGTAAGTCCGAGTGCGGTAATGTCTTGTTATGTCAGAGATCTGGAAGATGGTCACATTCATTTTGTAGACGGATCCGAAGGTGGATATACTCATGCCGCCGGAATACTTAAACACAAGCTTAAGAACCTGTAGTCTTTTAGCTGAGCACCGGGTTTTCAAGTATCGGAAGCTTCGCAAAACGGCTTACCTCAATGCTAGGAAAGCCAAAATCTTCCACCACCTTCCCTAAAATCAAATAACAACCCGTTCCCCTAAAGGGATAGGTTGGTGTAGTAGTCGAAAAGTGTGTTGTATCAAAGAAATCTCCATCAACATCTAAAAACGTACCGAACCACATCTTCTTGCCGTTTTTAGTTCGAACTGTTTTCTCGCAAACATACATCCCAACTATTTTTATGGTCTGACCTAAGTATACTTTTAGACTTCCAGCCCTCGCTTCCCCTCGATACAAGGTTTTTAATAGTTGGAACATAGTCAATGTAACAGGAAAACCTAGAAGTTCAAGCTCATGAAAAGCGTTTTCCAGATCTGTATTTACAAATTCAGGTAGGGTATACGTTTTAGATTTCGTTAGAAAGAGCTCCGTATGATGACCCTGCTTCACCTTTTGGCCGAGGAAAAGATGAGCATCCCACAATAGTGTCTTCTTACTTTTTCCGGTAAACCGCAAGGCACCCACCCTAATTAATATAATTAATTGTTCCAGACCAATTCCCAAACGCTTTATCAGGTCTTCCAGGTCTAAGTACTCACCGTTTCTATTCCGGTCCGTTGGAATGACATTAACCCACTTATTTTCGAGTCCCTGAATACCTATAAAACCCAGATAGGCCTCATCATCACCAATAGACACCACTGCAGAACTACGATTTACACATGGGAGGTGCAAAGTAGCGCCTGCCTTTTGGAGCTCATGTACGTAAAGCGAACGGTTATAAAAGCCTCCATAATTATTTAAAACGGCTACCATAAACTCCTTCGGATAGTAGGTTTTTAAGAAAAGGCTCTGGTAACTTTCAACCGCGAAACTCGCGGAGTGTGCCTTACTAAAGCTATAGCCTGCAAAGCTGGATACTTGTCGCCACACCTCCCTTGTGATCTGTTCAGGTCTGCCTAGAAGCTTTGCTCCCTCATGAAACTTCTCTACCAACTTATCAAACTCCACACGTGACCTGTATTTGCCGCTCATCCCCCTACGAAGAATATCGGCATCAGTCCCGTCCATCCCTGCATAATGAATACATACCTTGATCACGTCCTCTTGATAAACCATCACTCCAAACGTCTCCCCGAGCTGATCTTTCATTACATCATGCAGGTAAACTACTTCATCCGGACGATGGTAGTTCCGGATATATGTCTTCATCATCCCGGATTGTGCTACGCCAGGCCGGATAATCGAACTTGCAGCAACAAGGGTAAGGTAATTTTCACATTTAAGCTTGCCAAGAAGTTGGCGCATAGCAGGAGATTCAATGTAAAAGCATCCGATCGTGTCACCAACTTTAAGTTTCTCATTGAGGTTGTCATCCTTCATGAATCTCTTAGTGTCATGGATGTCAACCTTTTTACCTTGATTCTCGCTAATCAGCCGAACTGCTTCTTTGATGTGACCTATACCCCGCTGACTTAAAATATCATATTTATCATAGCCAATCGCCTCTGCTTCATACATATCCCATTGTACAGTCGGCATTCCCTTAGGCGGAAGATCTAAAGCAGTATAATAATAGATCGGCTCTTCTGAAATAATAATTCCCCCTGCATGAATGCTCCGTTGATTGGGCATCTCACTAAGCAATTCACGAATTGCATTGATTTTGTTAAACGTGCTATTGTCTCTGAGTTCTGTAGATTTCATTGGGTCCATGTATCCATCAATCTCCGATTTCGGCAAACCCATCACCTTACCAATCTCTCGAATGATAGACCTGTCTTTAAACGTTGACATGGTGCCTAAGAGTGCGGTATGTGCTTTTCCATACCGCTTGAAGATATAATCCTGAACATCCTCACGCTCGTCCCAGGAGAAGTCAAGGTCAAAGTCCGGTGATGAGCTTCGCTTATTGTTTAGAAACCGCTCAAAATAAAGATCCAGTTCCAGAGGGTCTACGTCTGTAATGCGCAGACAATACGCAACCGTACTATTTGCACCTGATCCGCGCCCAACGTGATAGTAGCCCTGGTCACTTGCATACCTGATAATGTCCCAGGTGATGAGAAAGTAAGAACAGAAATTCATCTCAAAGATGACGGCTAACTCCTCCTTCACTTTTTTAACAGCTTCCTTGTTGTCTTTCCCATACCGACTAACCACCCCACTGAAGGCAAGTTTCTTTAACAGTTCCCGATCGTCATTTGCATTACCAGTGAACGTTTTGCGGTTGAGTTTGATTTGACCACGAGGGTAATCCATCACACACTGCGACATAAGCTCCCGCGTTTGATCTAAGACAAACGTATACTTAGCAAACCTGGATTCCAATTCACCTGGCTGTAAAAATAAATCATTAGGACTGCACATTTCGCCGGGATCAAGCGTGGTCAAAAGAGAATTGGTGTCTATGCCCCTCAGGTATTGATGGAGCCTGTACTCTACTTTATTGCTCACAAAAACTGGCTGCAATGCAACCATTTTATGTTTAAACCTAGAGATATCTTGCCTGTATAGAAAGTGAAGCTCGTCGTACCGAATACCAATAAACTCATTGTGTTTCAGCTCTTTTTTGTAAGAGAACGGATAAATGCAGAACGCGTGTGCAAAAGCAGGGCATTCCTCTGGCTTCTCTGTCTGACTTAGATTGTACTGACTAAGAAATTCGTTGATCTCCCGCACGCCCTCCCTATTTTTAGCAATACAGATGTACATGAGGCGATTATCCCTCCGGATTTCCATGCCTGCTATCGGTTTTATGTTTCTCTTGTCGCACTCCCTCATAAACTCCAACATCCCTGTACAGTTATTGATGTCAGTTAATGCCATTTGAGTGATACCTCGCGAAGAGGCCTCAGCCACGAGTGTTTCGATTGACATCGTTCCATAGCGGAGGCTGTATTGGGAATGAACATTCAAATACATTACTTACAACTTTACATCCAGCGTAGCGGCTCTTGTTACCGCCTTCTCTCCAAATCTATTTTTGATCTTATCCATAGCCTGTATCAGGTTATATTTCTGCTGAGAACCGCTATAGAGATTTATTTGCTCAAAGCCGCTAACAAGATTTGATAGCCGCACACTTACCAGCCTTAACAACATACGTTTGGTATAGAGCTGTTTAAATAGTTGTTTAGCTTTCTCGATCAGCGTGTCATCCAATGAAGTATATCCAATGGAAGCCTGCTTGGTAACATCCTCAAAGTTGGAATATCTGATGGTAACAGTGATGCAGGCCGCTAGCTTCTTCTTTTGGCGAAGTTGAAACGCAATGTCCATCACCATGGCCGTGATCAAGTTGTTGATCATGTTGACATCGATACTGTCTGACTTAAAGGTGCATTGCGTGCCGATACTTTTTTGTTCACTAAAAGGAACAACAGGGCTGTAGTCGATACCTTTTGCCTTTTGAAGCAGATGAAGTCCTGTCTTTCCAAGTAATGCACTCATATGATCCGGATGGATCTGCGCGAGGGTATAAATTTTCTTTATACCCATATCACTTAGCTTCACGAAGGATTTTTCACCAAGTCCTGGTATCTTTCTAATGGACAGCGGGTTTAGGAAGGGTTGAACCTCATGTAGGAGGACGTTCAATTCACCATCAGGCTTACATTCATTCGTGGCCATCTTGGCAACCGTTTTGTTCACAGACAGACCGAAGGAAATGGGAAGAGAAAGCTCTCTGGTGATTTCGTCTTTAAGCTCTTGGGCAAACTTCATGCAGCCGTGAAAACGGTCCATTCCGGTCATGTCAATATAATGCTCATCGATGCTTGCTTTTTCGAATAGAGGAACACGTTGCCTTATGATGTCAGTAATTTCGAGGGACGCTTTAGCGTACTCATCCATGTTCCCTCTTAAAAAGATGGCATGAGGGCATAGCATTTTTGCCATACGTGCAGGCATTGCCGCATGGACGCCATATTTTCTGGCCTCATAACTACAGGAAGTAACCACCCCCCGATCAGAGGTCCCGCCTATAATCACGGGCTTACCTACAAGACTGGTATTTTTTCGCTGCTCAACAGAAACGAAAAAAGCATCCTGATCCATGTGTATAATATGCTTGTCGTCTGCCATAATATGGATACCTTACCCGACAAAAGTAAGCTAATATTTATAGCAAAACAAAAGACTAAACTAATATTATTAGTTTAGTCTTTAAGAGGCATTGTTGTATCGTTTTAGGGCGATGATTAAGCTAACTTAACTTTAACAGCGTTTAAGCCTTTTTTGCCTTCCTGAACTTCATAAACAACCTGATCATTTTCACGTATCTCATCAATCAGACCAGAAACATGAACGAAAATTTCATTACCGTTATCCTCTTTAATAAAACCAAATCCTTTTTCGCTGTTAAAAAATTTTACTGTACCGTTTTTCATAATAAATTTAATGTTTGTATTTTTTTTCCTAAAAATATTAAAAATAACCAAAAAAGCAAATACCAAAATGACTTCTGGTGAGCTAATCGTGTATTTTATGTGTAAACAAATTTAACGCCTACTTGTTGAAGTTTTTACATTTTTAAAGAAGGTTCGTCATTTTAGAAATTACTCTCAAGACTTCATAGCGACCAAACTACATATTTCGCAAAATGCGTATAGCAAGATAGAACTAGGCTATAGTAAAATCACCCTTAATAGATTTTTCGAGATCGCCGAGATCCTGGGCGTCGAAGAATCGCAACTGATCCGGTTAGACTTGATGGAGTTGCCCAGGTAAGCCTAAAGCGGGCAGTGCCAATAAAAGAAAATTTAAACTTTAGGTTTTCATCATTGTTCCTAATTGTACAATCTTAAAAAACATGAACAACGAACTAAAAAGCAAAGTAGTAAGTGGGCTAAAAGATCTTAGCATCCAACCCACAGGAAAAGAAAACATAGATCAAGGTGAACGCGCCCTTTCTATTGTAGCAGGTTCATACTTGCTGTATAAAGGTTTAAAAAATATTATACATCATCCCTTTCTGGCTTTACAGGGGGCAGCTGCTGGCGGCTATCTGATATACCGTGGTGCAACCGGTGTTTGCCCGATCTACGAACGACTAGGCAAAGACACAACTGATCCTGAGGCGATCAATATTACCGAAGACATCACGGTTAACGCTCCAAAAGATAAGGTATACGCCTTCTGGAGAGAACTTTCAAACCTTCCGAGGTTCATGAAGCACCTAAAAACTGTTTATGAGACCAGCGGCACAGAAAGTCATTGGGTGGCAAATATTCCCGGCAACTTAATTGAGCTAGCATGGAATGCGGAGATCACCAGAGAGGATGAAGGAAGTTACCTTGGATGGCAGTCGATAGAAGGTTCTATGATTGAGAATGCGGGCAAGGTAGAGTTCCGTGATACTTTAAATGGAATGGGGACTGATATTCACATTGAAATCGATTATTTCCCACCAGCAGGTAGCGTAGGCAGAGGAGTAGTATCGTTATTCAATGGGGTATTTGAAAAGATGATCCGTGAAGACATTAAAAATTTCAAAGAATATGCTGAAGCCGCAGACTTTAAAGACTATATCGGAGTAACATCCACAACATTATAAAAAAAGGAGCTTTAAAAGCTCCTTTTTTTATGCCTATAACTCCGCAAGCATCGCCAGTAAGGTGTTTCTGTTGTCAATCGCATTTCCCATGGTATTATTGAAATAAACGTACACCTTTTTATCTTCTAATTGCCATTCCCGAATGTATGTAGCATATTCATACAGCACATCATCACTGTAGCTACCACGGTAGCTCCCACCGGGTCCATGAAACCTAAGATAAGCAAAGGAGGATTCCATCTCGATCATTGGTGTATTTGCCGGTGTTTTATCATGAACAACTAAGCTCATCTTATGCTCAGCCAAAAGTTCATAGAGTTCTTCGCAATACCAGGAATTGTGGCGAAACTCAAAAGCCATATGCCAAGCTCCATCGGGGTCACTTAGTCTTAGGTGGTTAAGTAATAAACCAAACTGTCTGAAGCTATTAATCTTGATACTTGGAGGAAACTGAATCAACAGACAACCCTTCTTATCTCCCACCCGGTCTATGATATTCATGAAATGATACACCTGATCAGGATTAAAGAGCAGCTCCTTGTTATGGGTAATTTCTCTAAACAGTTTAAACGTAAATTTGAAATCGAATGGGACATCGTCAGCCCATTTTTGAACGGTAGAAGCCATGGGAACTTTATAGAAGGAGCTATTGATTTCAATAGAATTCATAAGTGATCCGTAGTAACACAACCGGCTCTTTTCTTTGAATTCTTCCGGATAGAAAAACTTATTCTTAACCGGTAACAGAAGGCCACTTGTCCCCGAATAGATGTTACTCATAAATTAGTTTTCGATAAATATGGAAAACAACACCCGAAGAAGGTATTCGGTTTTAAGCTGTTTTAGACACAGGCATTTTTAAGGTAAAGCAAGTCTGATCAGAAGTTGAAGTTACTTCAAGTGTACCGGAATGAGCTGCCGCAATCTCAGCACAAATGTATAGGCCAAGACCTAATCCTTCTTGTCCGGCTTTTACTTCGCCCCGATAAAATGGTTGGAACAAACGTGCCTTGGTCGCCTCTGAAATCGGCTCTCCGCGGTTAACTGTCGAAAGGTAGAATTCATCATCCTTCGTATACGCCTGGATCTTTACCGGATAAGCCGCATCACCATGGCTTAGGGCATTGCTCAAAAGGTTGGAGAAAAGCTGAGACATTCTTGTCTCGTCGCACATAACAGGTAGCGCAATTCTGTAATCAGTCTCAATTAGCCTGGAAGGCCACACCATCCTAAGCTCCGTCACAACTTGATCTAAGATATCACCTATCTTTCCTTGCTCGCCGTAAGTTGCGACTATACCTGAACCCAGACGGCCGCGTGCGAAATCAAGAATGTTATCTATTAATCCTTTCATTCTATAAGAAGAATTCTGGATGATGGTTGTCAGCTTTTTAGTAAGGTCATCTGGGTCTTTCCGAACCAGGAGTTGAGCCGCATTTGTAATCGCACCAATCGGGTTACGGAGGTCATGGCCAAGTATGGCTATAAATTGTTCTCTAAGTTCTGCAGTTTGCTGTTCCTCCCTTAGCCTAAGTTCGCTTAGCGCGAGCTTCTCAATTGCATCCAGGTGAAAAGCGATCAGTTCAGCAAACATTTTGAACATTGCTGGAATTTCTGAATGTTTTAGGTTCGCCGGCGAGGGGTCAATAGCACAAAGAGTTCCAAAAAATACACCATTTTTTTTAAAGATAGGCACGGAGATGTAGCTTTGAAAGCCATACATCGCTGGAGTATGATGTGCGGCAAATTCAGGATCCTCCTTCACATGATCAATAACTACAGATTTGTGATTCTGACGGATCTCATGACAAATGGTAGTTTCCAGAGTCAATTCGCCTCCAGGCAAAAGTCCGAAATCGATTTCGTCACGGACAGCGCAGGCAACCCAACTCGTATCAGTCACTCTAGCTACTGCTGCAAAACCCATTCCGGTACTGCGACAAATGATCTCCAAAATGGAATCTACAGCTTCTATGCGACCAACGGCTTCTATATCAGCTTGAATGTTTACTATATTTTCGGCCAAGAGTATAAATTTTATCTTTTATAAAGATAATAAATACTTTTTTAAACCAGCGTTTTTACTAAGCTTCTGCGAGTTTAGCAATGTTTCTGTATGGGAATGAAGTAAAGATGTGTCTGCGTGCAAACCTACCTGGGGAGTCAGCATTTACTAGTTTCACGTAAATTTGTTTTGGAACACCGAAATACTCATAAGCGCTGCCGTCAAGGAACTTTACGGTAAGCACAAGGCCAGCCCAATTGTAATCTGCTATTCCGCACATTGCCGTAGTCTGATCATATTCCTCTTTAGTAAGCGCAAGAGTTTCTGGAGCGATGCTTACTAGAAAGTGGTAAGCCTCAATTATTTCCTTACTTTTAACTTCGGCCTCAACCTTAGCTTCTTCACTATCCTGAAATTTATCCGGGTGCCAGTCTTTCATTAAATTCCTGTAAATGGTCTTTAGTTCTTTCAACTCGGCATCTTTTTGCACACCTAATAACTTCCTGTAATCTACTATTTTCTTCATAAAATTTGCGCAAAGATACGGAAAATTACTATTCGATCAATTTAATTTTCAATTATTTATGAATCCTGCAGTAGCAATGCGACCACAGCCTTTGTCTGAGCCTAGAGGTCTGGTGTTTTATAGACACCCACCTCAGAAAGTACTGGATTTACACCACGTGTCTCATTAAACATAATCATGATCCTGCTGCTGGTTATCGTTGGAAAAGAAAGAATTCTTTTATGACCAACCGTGGTATGGTTTCCTAAACTTTGATATTTTGTTCCGTCCCAATAGAATATGCCGAACTCCTTAATCCGTTGACCGATTTTAATGTATTCCTGGAGAACAATGCAATTAAAGGTAGTTGGTTTCCCCAGGTCAATGGTCACATTCAAACCTTTCACCTGACCTTGAATAGTCCATACAGTATTTGTATTTCCATCTGTCAGGTTTGAGGTAACCGTCGGCTTTGTCGCCGGAAATGTACTGACTTTCATTCCCTTAGCAAGATTTGTCTTGAAGGCCTGATCTAAATACCGCTTAAATTCCATCAGCCTTGAAGAGTCAGCAGGGTGAATTAACCCATCTCTATTGACCGGCACATTTAGCAACAAATTGCTGTTTCTGCCAACTGAGGTATTGTAAATTGACACCAGTTCCTTCAACGTTTTCACTTTGTCATCAGTGGCTGCGCTATAAAACCAGCCCGGTCTGATAGATACGTCCACTTCCGCAGGGATCCAATGTTTGCCACCTTCATTGCCAGTATTCAAAACTTTGGCTGGCGGTGCGTCTGCCCCAACGCCAAAGCCATCTGTATTTAAGGTAGACCAGTTGGTTTCGCCTGCAACTCCATTCTCATTCCCCATCCACCTTGCATCAGGCCCGATATCGCTAAATATAATCGCCTGTGGATTATTCTTTCTAACCACCTCATAGAATTTAGGGAAATCGTACTGCTGGTTCTTTTCCTTTTCCCCTTTTGCACCGTCAAACCACTGCTCGAAGATCGGCCCGTACTGCGTATGTACCTCATTAAGTGTTTTAGCGAAAATGTCATTGTATTTCGGCGTTCCATAGTCCGGATGATTTCTATCCCATGGCGATAAGTAAACGCCAAACTTCAAACCATACTCCTTGCAGGCTGCAGACAAGTCCTTTAACACATCCCCCTTACCATCCTTCCAGGCACTTTCTCTTACGGTATGTGTACTGAATTTGCTCGGGAAAAGACAAAATCCATCATGATGCTTCGCGGTGATGATAATCGCCTTCATACCTGCCGCCTTAGCAGTGCGGGCCCATTGTCGGGCATCCAGCTTCTTAGGGTTAAATACCTTCGGATCCTCATCGCCATGCCCCCATTCTTTATCAGTAAAAGTGTTCGGACCAAAGTGGATGAACATGTAATACTCCAGGTCCTGCCACTCCAGCTGGTATTTATTAGGGACTGCGCCTACTGCTTGTGGAAGTTTTTGAGCATATATAGTACCACAAATTAGTAAAGCAAAGAGTGTAAATAAAGAAAACCTATTCATATCTAAAGGATTTGCTGATAACCAAAGTAGAACATTTTAAGCAAATCGTAAACTTTTAATACCGCAAACTGTTAAAATTAAACCTTTATATTATGTTAGAAACTAAATCTGTCATGGAAATCAAACATCACAACTTAAATCTTCGCTCTGCAGACTTCTCTATCGAAAAAGAACACTATCAGAATCTTGGCATATCAGAACGGTTGTTTTCCGTATTTCTTGGCGGAGTGCTATTAAGCAGAGGAATCACGAGACCCTTCAAAGCACCGTTTATATATGGAGCCTATCTGACTTACCGGGGGGGAACAGGGAGGTGTTTTTTGTATGAGCAAATGGGAATAGATGCGCATACGACTAAGGCAATTAATATCAGAGGAGAGTTCGAAGTAGACAGTCCCCCTGCAATCGTTTATGCCTATTGGAGAAACCTGGAAAATCTTCCGGGAAGCATAAAACATTTGCTTGATGTGGATGTGGTTGATGGAGAAAAATCTCACTGGAAATCCAACATCCTCGGTAAATTCTTTTCGGTAAGCTGGGATGCTAAGATGGTAAAGGACGAGCCGGGAAAACTAATCGGCTGGAGCTCCAGTCAGGATTCGTTCATACACCATGTTGGTCGCGTTACCTTCGCGGAGAGCCAGGATGGACTTGGGACTAAACTAAAGGTTGTCCTTTCTTATCAGCCCCCAGTCGGAGCAATCGGTATGGGAATTGCAAGACTAATTAATCCTTATCTGCAGGGTCTGTTGATGAAAGAACTCAAAACGTTTAAATACAAGCGTTAGCCCATGTTCGCTGCGCCAATTCCGGCTACAATTGCCGAAACTAGTGCCAGTGCGTAAAATCCAAGAAGAACGATCAGCAGGATTCCCCAGAACTTAAAGAAGGATTTCATCTTGCCCATTGCCACACTTAAACTTTCCTGGTCACCATAAAGCACCGCTTGTTTAGCAGCAGTGCTAAACTTGAACAAGATAAAGCTCGGGTAAAAGTAGATCGCAGCAGTAATCAACAGGAAAACTGTAAGAAAACCTGTACCCATAGCCGCGTAGGGGTTATTTTGAGCCCCTACCATCGTGTTCATAGATGACATAATCGCACCTACGCTTAACGACAGCAGGATCATAAGTCCTGTAAAAACAAAGCCCACAATCGAGAGGAATTTTGTCCACTTGGAAGTTTCATAAATAAAACTCCTAACGTCTTCAGTAATGGTTAATAGAACGGGCTCCGGCTCTTGATTTTCATTTGATGTATTGTCGTATATCTCTTCCATTGTAGACTAAATCCTTAGGTTTTCGGTTTCTAAACATAAAGATTATTTTTAAAAATTTGATACCTTTGCGGGCAAATCAAGAAAATAATCATACATGGCATTACAATGTGGTATAGTTGGGTTACCAAATGTTGGAAAATCCACCTTATTTAACTGTTTATCTAACGCAAAAGCACAAGCGGCAAACTTTCCTTTTTGTACTATCGAACCCAATATCGGCGTAATCACTGTGCCGGACGAGAGATTAACTAAGCTCGAGGAACTGGTTAAACCGAATCGTGTGGTTCCAAATACCATTGAGATTGTAGATATCGCTGGATTGGTGAAAGGTGCTTCTAAAGGTGAAGGACTAGGAAACCAGTTTTTAGGCAACATTAGAGCTACCAATGCTGTTATCCATGTTTTGCGTTGCTTTGATGATGGAAACGTAATTCACGTTGATGGCTCTGTGGACCCAATACGTGACAAAGAGATCATTGATACAGAATTGCAATTGAAGGATCTGGACACGGTGACCAAACGCATCCAGAAGGTGGAGAAGTTGGCCAAGACAGATAAGGATGCCAAAAGAACTTTTGAGATTCTAAGCGTAATCAAAACACACTTGGAAGCTGGATTATCTGCCAGATCAGCCGCAGTAAACGCAGAGGACTTCGCTTTCATCGAAGACCTAGGATTACTTACCCAGAAGCCGGTGATGTATGTTTGTAATGTAGATGAGGCTTCTGTAATCAATGGAAATGCCTACGTAGACCGGGTAAAAGAAGCTGTAAAAGATGAGAATGCGGAAGTGTTAGTCATCTCTGCAAAGATCGAGTCTGAGATCGCTGAGCTGGACAGTTACGAAGAGCGCCAGGAGTTTCTTGGAGATCTTGGATTAACAGAATCAGGAGTAAATAAGCTCATCGTAGCTGCTTACCGCCTGTTAGACCTTTACACTTACTTTACTGCGGGTGTACAGGAAGTTAGAGCATGGACAATCACTAAAGGATTTACTGCTCCTCAGGCTGCTGGTGTGATCCATACCGATTTTGAGAAAGGTTTTATCCGCGCTGAGGTCATTAAGTACATTGACTTTGTAACCCTAGGTTCTGAGGCAGCATGTAAGGATGCCGGCAAGTTGGGTATAGAAGGTAAAACTTACGTCGTGGAAGATGGCGACATTATGCACTTCAGATTCAACGTTTAACATTTATAAGAGCACACCGGTAAGGAACAATACCGCAACCGAAAAATATATGATCAGCCCTGTTACATCAACAAGGGTTGCCACAAATGGAGCCGATGACGTAGCAGGATCGGCTCCTAGTTTTTTAAGGAGTAACGGCAGCATTGATCCTGCCAGCGATCCCCAGAGCACAACGCCAACTAATGAAACTCCCACAGTTGCGCCGATGAGTACCCAGTGCGGTCCGTACATTGCTGGAAAAAGAAAGGCATATACAAGTATCCTAAGAAAGCCCATTGTACCGAGCACTACTCCCAGCATTAAGCCGGAAATAATTTCCCGTCGCATTACACGCCACCAATCTGTAATAGTGATCTCACCGAGGGCCATAGCCTGGATAATTAGCGTGGAAGCTTGAGAACCACTGTTTCCACCACTTGAAATAATCAAAGGAACAAACATTGCCAGAACGACTGCCTTAGCTATGTCGGCTTCAAAATGTTGCATAGCAGTAGCCGTAAGCATCTCGCCAAGAAAAAGTACCGCAAGCCAACCTACTCTCCTTTTAAATAGCCCAAAGATGGGCATATCCAGATAAGGTTCATCAAGTGCTTGTGTACCACCAATCTTGTGCATATCTTCGGTATATTCTTCGTTGGCGATCCAAAGAATGTCGTCTACCGTCACGATCCCCAAGAGAACATTGCTGTCATCCACCACGGGCAGTGCTACACGGTTGTTCATCCTAAAGGTATTAATAGCCTCTTCCTGGTGGTCGTCAGCCTTCAGAGCGATCAAGCGCTGATCCGTTAGATCCCCTATCATTGCTTCCGGATCTGCCAGTAATATTTCGCGTATTCTAATGTCATCAAGCAAAATACCATCCTTGTCAATCACATAAACCACATCAATAGTTTCCGAATTCTTACCGTAACGCCTGATGTGCTCAAGTACCCGGTTAACGGTCCAATCAATTTTTACCGCTACATAATCTGGAGTCATTAACCTACCAACACTATCTTCTTCATAACCGAGTAAAGACAACGCTTCTACCCGATCTTTAGCAGGTAAGAGTTTAATTAATTTTGCAACGGCATCACCTTTAAGCTCACTAAACAATGAAGTCCGGTCATCCGGAGGCAGTAAATTAATTAGTTGAGCAAGCTTGTCGCCGGACAGCTTCTTAATGATCTTTTCCTGTGTTGGGAAATCCAGGATCCTGAAAACATTAACCGCTCTTTTAACAGAAAGCGTATCTATAAACTTTACCGCATGTTGAGGGAGTTCATCTATTAAATGTTCGACGTCTGATATATTCAGATCATCAAGATAGATTTTCAATTGTTTATCGTCCTCTAAGGCCAGTAAACGTTCGATTTCTTCAACAACGGTTTCTTCCATACGCAGGTTTAAATACTATCATCAGTTTTTTACCGCTTCAAAATTGCCTTTTATTTTTAAATAAAAGGTCCCCGGCTCATTAAATATTAGTCGGGGAGCCCAATTACCATTCCACAATACTTGATTCGAGGAATTGAAACGGGCGGATGGGTTTAACTGGATGTTAAATCAGCGCTTGTTGTTCCAAAGTTTAGGTTTAAGTTGATTAACCGATTTATTCAATCTTTTTATATCTTTGCCGACCTTAAGTCTTCGTAGTTCAATGGATAGAATGTCAGATTCCGGTTCTGATGATGGGGGTTCGAATCCCTTCGAGGACACAAAGTACATCCCTCAGGGGATGTTACCAACAAATAATTAAAGCCTTTAGATAAAATCTAAAGGCTTTTTTATGTTGCATCTTAATGAGCTAAGTAGCCAATAATTATTTTACCGCGTAGTTCAGGTAACCACCGTCAACTACGATCTCTGTTCCGGTAATGAAACTCGCGCCATCAGAAGCCAGAAACAGCACTGTATTTGCAACTTCATCCGGATTACCAATCCGCTGAAGAGCAGTAGCGCCAGCCAAATACTCATGTGCTTCTGCAGGTACTGCGCCTTCCAAACCAGGCGTTAAAATTGGCCCCGGACTAACACAGTTTACACGGATTTTCCTTCCTGCCAATTCGTTTGCGGCAATCTGGGCAATTTTATTTAATGCGCCTTTAGTTGCAGAATAAATGCTTGCTCCTGAATTTGCAGCTGTTGCAACCGTGGAAGATGTGAACACTACTGACGCTCCATCTGCAAGGTGTGGAATTAATTTTTGTAATGTAAAGAAATGGCCCTTAACATTGGTATTAAATTGTGCATCAAAACTTGCTTCAGTCACATTTTCAATTGGCTCAAATGCGGCAATTCCTGCGTTCAAGAAAAGGACATCTAATTTATTTCCACTTTCTGCAACAGCTTTCTCCAGGATCGAAATGTCTTCAAGTTTTGAAGCGTCCGACACTACAGTAAACAATCTTGGATGGTTTATTTCTGCGGTTGCCTTTTGCAAATTGCCAGCATTTCTACCTGTAATCCAAACAGTAGCGCCTGCGGTGATAAATGCTTTTGCTGTCGCTAGTCCTATTCCAGTAGTTCCACCTGTGATTACTACATTTTTATTTGTAAAGTCCATGATTAGATTTTTAAAATTTATGATGCGAAGTTAGCACAGGTTAGTTTACTTAGGTTACTTTGTTACAAAAAGTAACAGTAACCTCAGGGTTACTAAGTAACTAATTTCACAGACTATCTGTTCTTAATGTCTACTAGCATAATTTACGAGGCTTTATTCGTCAATCAGATAGACGAATAATATAAGTGTACAGAATAGCATCCTTGAGGAAAATTCCTAGCGAATGATCTTGCTTTTCAGGTATAGTTGATATAGCTTCATGCCATCAACCTTTTCGTGACGGCAACCAGGATTAACCATACTTATAAAGAGTATCAGAGTTCCAAATACTAGTTTTCTTTTCATATGTTAAGTTGTTTAAGGCATGAATTCATTACTACTTGTATTCAACCGCACTCGTCAAGGTAATTGGGGGATAGTCCCTCAGATTGACATTCTTCAATTTCAATTTGCCTTTTAATCTTATAGGACGGTTTGTGAACTTAACCCCTTCAGTCATCTCCACAAGGATCATAGCTGGAATACCATTCTGACCGCAATAGTAACATTGATTAATTGGCAAAGTAGATAGAAGAAACCGCGTCTGATTCAGACCTTCACGAATTGGTATAAGATATCCGGTAAGTTCAAATTCCTTATTAGCGTGTGTTTTTAGTTTCTCAGAGAATATAGGAAAAATGTCAGCGTTCTTTTCCAACCTATACTCGAGAGTATTAATGATGTCCCAATTATCGGAACGCAAAAGATCGCTAGCACTATGTTGAGCATTAGCATTGCTAGAAGTAAGGAGGCAAATCAAGAGCATCATGCCAATGCAACGAATGGCATTAATAATTATTTTATTTGAGTTCATTGCCAACATTTGGACTGTGATTATGACTGCAGGTGCGGACGAGTTTCCAATTTATGAAATGTGCCCCTGCAAGTGTAAACCCACCTAACGGGATCAGGATCGCTTCCAGATCATGCCATATAAAGTGCCCACCTGAAATAAAGAGGAACCCAATAGTCAATATTAGTATAGGCATAATGTCTTTGTGTTTTCCAAAAGTACCGAGCAATGACCATGTTCCTAAGACCAAAGAAAGAATTATCATTATGATTTCAACCCATACATTTGCAAGAAATTCTAGCCCTAAAAGCGGCAGAGCGGTGGTTACTAAGGGTAACGCTGCACAATGAATAGCGCAGGCTATAGAAGCGGTCATTCCCCACTGGTCTAGCCTTTCTACTTTAATAAGTGATTTCATGTCTCAAATATAATTGCAACCATGTTGCGATTATAGTCTTTGTTGTTTTATTATATTCAGATGACCTGGCAAGACTTGATTACTAAAGGTAATCTGATACAATGTATACTTCTTGAACCGTATCCCTTAGCTTAAAACAAAGAAGTCCGGACATCCGTCCGGAACTTCTACTATTAACTAAACCAAACTGCAAGGCTAAAATGTCAACTACTTACTTTTAACAAGCGGTAGTCTATTTGATTGTAACGGGGAATACCGCATCGAAGTCGGTACTTCCTGGGGCTTCTGTCCCATTTTTCCCCTCTGGTTGATGACGAAGGGTTACCTGCAATTGTCCAGTAGATATTGCCCCAGTAGCGGCGGCACCTTTCAAACCTATCTGGAAATTATTTTCGTCTTTATCAGTTCTAACAAGGTTAATATTTAGGCCAGTATTAGGCTTATACACCCATAAGTGCTCATCGGATTCCTCGTTAATTTCTGCAAGCACATTGCGGTCATCTGCGTTTGAAGCAGTTTCATTCAACACCTCGGATATTTCAAAGGTATAAGTCGCATTAGCTTTCAAATTTAGTGTACCGATTGTCGCTGGAACACCACCCTCTCCATCAGGATCGGCCCAGGTAACCGTCGCGACGTCGCCGCTGTTTGTAACATTAGTGAACTTAAGGGATACTTTCGTAATCAGTTCGTTTTCATCAGCCTCTGGCAAGTCTTTATCTTTCTTGCATGCTGATAAGCTCATTAGGACTGCAGCTGCTGCAATCATTCCAAATTTTACATTGTTTGTTTTCATGATCGTGTTTTTAATTGTTTTATTATTGTTTATTTCCAAAAGGTATTTGCAATCTAAGAATGATGTTACGACCCAAGTCGGCACTATAGTACCTGAACCTGTTTAAGTAATCGCGATAATTAGCATTGAATAAATTATTCACACTTAACGATAAGTTCCAATTATAGCCCTTAACAGGTAAGGAAGAAGCAACGGAGGCACCGACAAGCGTATAAGCGTCAGGAGCTGGTGTAAAATCCTGATTGTCCCTAACTTTAGATTGACGCGAAACATGTGTGGCCTCAAAATCAATGGTTGTGGTCTTAAATCTCTTCGTATCGGGTAAACTATACCGCAGGGCGCCAGTAAACTTATCTGCAGGAATGTAAATAAGATGTTCGTCATTGTCTGTATTGTATGCCCTTACGGAAGCAAACTTCCCTGTCAACCTAAACCTATCGTTCAAATCATAGTTAACTGTAGCATCCATTCCTGTAAACCGGGAATTGATCTGCACATATTGGTAAGCTAAAAACCCTCCGCGTTGGGTAATCTCAAATATTGGTACTCCAGATGCGTCCAGTTGCGGCTGAAGATAAATATAGCCATCAATTTGGTTGCGATATACTTCAACACTTCCTGTTAAGTGGCCAATTTGCTTGCTGATTCCCGCAGAGAGGTTCAATGATTTTTCTTCTTGCAGACTTCTGTCACCGCGCTCAAATGCAGCATTACCTTGATGTACACCTTCAATAAATAGTTCGTTAATAGAAGGCGGTCTCCAGCCTTTAGAAAAGGTTCCGGTTAAACGATAATCCCCTGGAAGATTGTAAGCCGCACCCAATGTAGCTGATAGTTGATTAAAGTTAAACTCAGGCTTTTCAATCGGACTGTTATTGTCGCGAGGACTAATTCGCTTTGTCGCCTCCATCCACTTCTTGTCATATCTGAAACCTGCTTCCATTTCAAGCTTCTGCCAGCTCCAGCGTTCAATTAGGTAAGCCGCACCGCTATAGCTTTTGAAAAAAGGAATCAAATAAGCACCGTCATAATAGTTGTGTTGGGAGATTGCATTTACACCCACCCGACCACTAAACCCTAGCACCGGCTGATGATCAAAAGATGCATCCAACACCTGGGTATTCAAATCAAATCGGTATTGATAGTTATCCTCGCTGGAGGCGCGAACCACATCATATTCCTTCCGGTAGTTCTGCTGGTAGCTGTATTGTAGATTGAGGGTTCCTGTGTTTGGAAGGTTATAACCTGCCCTAAGCTTTACCAGATGATGATTTACATCTTGATACGGACGTTCAATCGTATAATTGAGATCGGATTGATAAATTGCTAATGGCTCATCCCGTCCAATTGCCGAGTTTCTGTCTTCCGTACTACCTACATTTGAGCCACTAAAAATAGCCAGTTTGGTATTGAAAGTGCTGGCATATAAATCGGCAGTGAGCGCCTTGTTTCGATAGCCTAATAAGAATGCGCCATTGTATTCTCTAAGTCCGGTGTTCTTAAGGTAATAGTCTGCCGTCTTTGAATTTCCAGCAATCCGGCCAGTTCCTTGTATCCTCCAACTGAAATGGTGATTTTTATCCGGACTGCCTTCTAACATAGAAGACAAAGCACCAAGGCCGCTGTTGGTCATACCTACAAGGTTTACTTTCCCCGTTACACCGGGTGTGTATTCCAAGGGAGCTGGTTCTACCAGCACAACCCCACCAATCGCTTCAGCACCATACATTACACTGGCTGCGCCTTTAACAACAGTGATCTGACTTGCAATAAAAGGATCTACTTCCGGTGCATGTTCACTGCCCCATTGCTGCCCCTCTTGCCTTACGCCCGCATTATAAATTAATACCCTGTTACCGTAAAGCCCTTGTATAACGGGTTTAGAAATCGTAGGGCCTGTCTGAATTGAGTTGACGCCTGGAATAACTTTCAAAGACTCCCCTAATGACTCGCCTCTTGTCATTTCCAGGGATTTTCCGTCTAACCTCGCGCTAAGCTGCAAGGGTTTAAGTTCTGTCCTCTGCCCTTCAATGCTTACGGTCTTCAAGCCCTGTGACTCATTAATAAGCGAAATATTAAGTTCTTTTTGCGTGCTAATTGTTATCGCTACCTCTTTAGTCTGATACCCTACGTAAGATATAACCAAGGTATACTTACCGGGACAAAGGTTGTTTAGGTGGTAATGACCGTCGGTATCAGTCACCGAACTTACTCCGGTTTCTTTAAGTACTACTCCGGCCCCAGGCAGCAAAGAACGATCTTGGCTGTCGCGAATAGCGCCAAAGACCATGCTATTGCAGTTCTGGGCTACTGCAGCATACGGCATAATATAGATAAGTAAAGGCAAAAGAAGCCTTAAGCAATTTTTCATTTTCCTGTAAATAGTTAATAGATGATCTAAAAGATTATGCTATTACTACAGGCGGGGCTTTATTAGCGGATTGAACAAATCGGGAAAATGTAAACTGACTTGTAGGTTCGAGATATATTACCCGAACAAAACTAAGTTTTGAAGATTCCAGCTCTGCAGGCTCCGTAGTTCCGAAGATACCATCGAAAGGTTTGCAACATGCTTTCTCAAAGTTCTTTAAACTAGTGAGACCGGATTTGTTAAAAGTAGAGGCTTTATGTTTGTGAAATACCTGATGAAAAGGCACAGCAGCAAACTGTATTGCAAAGAGCAATAAGTAAGCAACATATTTTATAACAGCCTTTTTCTTCATTGGTGATGCAAAGCAACGTTAAAATTTCTTAATAATTTCTTTTACAACAGTTATAATACACTTTTCATAGTATAATAATTTCTTTTTTTCTTTTTGGTTTTAGAAAGAATTTCTCCGAATCCTATCGTAGCTACAAAGATTCCAATTGGGATCAGGTACGGAAAAAGAAACTTTTTATAACTAATGCCTGGTCTTTCCAGCGAATCCAGGTTCAGTTCGGCAGGAACTTCATGGTGTTCAATTATAGATAGCACTATGCCAGTTATAGTAATAACTATGCCGAATAAAATATACTTCATATCAGGTAATCATTAATCTTAACCTTTAGCCATGAACTTTAATTCATGACTTATTTAGCTGCAGCAAAGTTGCGATTAATAAGCCATGATTTTTGTTCTTATTAGCAATAATATTCACTTCCATTAATCACCTATAGTCGATTTAAATAAATTCCACTTTGATTTTGAAGTTAATAGTTGCAACTTTGCTGCACGTTGAACAACTTAACTACGGCATCTTACTCTCCTATATGCAGAATCCTAAAAGTTTCTGCTGCCCTGCTATGCCTGTTGTTTTTGTCAGTGAACTTCATTCAAAACTTGCACCATCATAGGCAAACGCGGAAGGCTAAGACAAATTCAAGCGTAAGTGGTAGCACAGAGAATTGTGCCGTTTGCGATTACATGATTCATAGTCAAAGTAAATTTCTCAGCGGTTCAAATGATTATGAATACGCATCTCCCGTTAAAATATTAAGACAACCTCGTCTTCTCTCAATCTACCTAATTCCCCAGACAGAAGTTCTACACTTTACCAACAAAGGACCCCCAGAAGTTTAGCAACTTCTTTCTAATTCTTCATTTCTCTAATGGCTACGGCTATTACCTGATTACTTCATTACATCAATGTATAAATTTTTACTTGGCTTGCTGCTAAGCGGATGGTTTCTTGCGGCTAACGCTCAGCAAGGGAAAATCACCATTACCGGCAAAGTATCAAAGGCTGAAGATGGTGAAGCGCTGGAAGGCGTCTTCATTCAATCGGCCAACTCTAACAATTATGCTTTAACCTCAGTCAATGGGAGTTTTGCACTTAAAGGTCAACCTTTCGGGCCAACCATACTCAACGTCTCTCTGCTCGGCAGAAAGCCGGTTCAGATCGTTATAAATCCCAAAGCAGACACGACGCTTAATATCACCATGGAAATACTTTCGCTGGCACTGAAAGAGATATCTGTATTGTCTCGTCAACGGAAAATTGGATCCTCGTCTATACTGGATAAATCGGCAATTAAACACCGTCAGCCGACCAGCTTATCAGATGCGTTACAACTTGTGCCCGGGCAGCTTGCAATAAACCCAGATCT
This sequence comes from Pedobacter sp., assembly GCF_037719805.1. Lineage (GTDB taxonomy): Bacteria > Bacteroidota > Bacteroidia > Sphingobacteriales > Sphingobacteriaceae > Pedobacter. The sequence continues at coordinate 903,962 of NZ_JBBJLZ010000002.1, forward strand.
TTCCAGCGCACAGCAAATCATATTAAGACAGGTACCTTCCGCATCAGGAACTAACCAGGATGCTGCTCGTGCCAATTCGCTTGGTACAGCTATCGTTTTAGACGGCATACCACTTTCCAACAATGGCAATATGCAGTCTAACGTAAACATTCTGAACAGTAGCCCTGGAAGCCTTGCCCCCTTTTCTTCAGTCGCAGGGCGCGGAAATGATCTAAGACAGATCCCGGCCGACCAAATAGAAAGCATAGAAGTGATTACGGGAATCCCATCGGTTCGGTACGGCGACCTGACTACTGGGGTCGTACTGGTCAACACCCGTGCTGGAGTGTTTGGTCCGCAGTTTACGACCAGGGTAAATCCTACCTTAATCCAACAAACAGCAGGCTTTGGTACTAAGCTTGGTGGCAAAGGCGGCATAATCAACATAGACAACGATTTAACTTATGCTGTCGAAGATCCTAGAAATACCTTATCGCAATACACCAGGCTGACTTCTCAGCTCACATGGTCCAAGCCCTGGCAAAAAAACTTCTTTACCACCACCAAATTAGCCTTGTTGAATACACTAGACAATAACAAACAGGATCCCGATGACCTTACCTATCAGCGGAAAGTGTATAGCCGGGACAATGGTTTTCGCTTCAGCACAAATGGCAAGTTGAATAGCCCAGAGAACTTTTTAAAGTATTTGAACTATGACATCGGTGTCAGTTACAGCCATCAAAAGAGCTATGTCCAGGAGCTTACTGTTAGAGACCTTTTTCCGGTTACTGCCGTCGAGGAAGATTACACCGGTCCTGCCAGATATGGTGAAAGTGAGTATTTAAGCAAAGTTACTGTCTCGGGGAAAGCGCTTTCACTATACGGCCGACTTGAGGGCATGATCTTAAATTCCATAATGGTCGGTGCTGAATACCGCTATGACGGAAACAGAGGCGAAGGAAGGATGTTTGATGCCACACGACCGCCCCGTCAAAACTACAGTGTAGGAGACCGGCCGCGCAGCTATGATGAAATACCGGCCCTCGACCAGATCGCCTATTACATAGAAAAGCGACTTGAAGGAAAGCTCTTCAATCGCAGCTATCAAATGGTCGCCGGTTTGCGATATGATAATATTGCTCCTCAAAATCCATTTGTAGGGAAATTCGGCAACGTACTTGCACCAAGAGTAAACTTTGCTATTGAAGCAATCCCCACCTTAAAGATCAAAGGTGGTTATGGCATCACCTCCAAATCCCCCACTCTTTCTTACCTCTATCCAGGAAAAAGATATTTTGACCTTGTCAATTTTAACTATCATGCAGAGAACCCTGACGAACGCCTTGTAGTGATGACGACACGGGTATTTGACACGATCAATGAAAATATCAGATCATATAAAGCTCAAAAGTTTGAGGTAGGTCTTGATTTGGAGAACGAATATCTTGATGGTTATGTTACCGGATACCATGAAATTAGTCGCGGTGCCTATGGTACCGATCGTACGGTGACGGTGTTAAATGTGGAAAAATACGAAGCAATCGAATTTCCAGCAGGTAAACCTCCGGTGCTTAGTCCTACACCATCCCGTGTTGACCCATTCTATGCCGCGATGGACGTGAGTGCAAATAACCGCAGAATTGAAAACACCGGCTTAGAATTTCAGATTAGAACGAAGCCTATCAGCTGGATCAACACCTCATTTGACTTTAGTGGCGCCTATATTAGTACGGTCTCCTATGATGAAGGTAACGCGGCAGATGCTACCCGAGCAGTCTTCTCAAATGTTGCCCCAAACAGAATTGGTATATTCAGTTCCGGCTATGGGAACAAAGGGCAAAGATTTAATACGACACTTGGATTTGTTACTCGTATACCAGGGTTAAATTTTCTTCTAAGCGGGCTGGCACAGACTATCTGGCTCAATACAAGCTCGGGAATAGACTTAAGCCCTTATGCAATCGGATATATGGATAAGACGGGCAACACCGTATTCCTTTCGCAGGAGGAATCAATGCGCCCTGAGTACCAAGATATCATGCGACCATTGAACTCTTCGTTGCGCTTTATAGTTAAACAACCGCCGTTGTGGCTTTTCAACATTGAGGTCACAAAAGAGCTTAAAAACAACAGCAGCTTTTCTTTCAAGATCAATAACGTTCCAGCTGAACTTGGCAGGTACTATGACCCCTCCCGAGCAACTTATATCCAACGTAACCAGAACTTATTTTTCAGTGCAGAATTTACTATCAAATTATAATAGAACATGAAAACAACAACAAAAACAGCAGTACTATTACTCTTGCTCACCTCAGCATTCTTTGGTTGCAAGAAGCGGGAAGGTGCCCAAATCCAGCAGGCAACATTAACAGTCAAGGTTGAGTACCCCGAAAATTACAGCATTGCAACAGCGACCGATTCAGAGGTAAAGCTAACCAGTAAAAACACAGGATCGGTGGTCACCGTTAAAACTAATAGCACCGGAATTGCAACTTTTACCCAGATCATTCCAGGAGCGTATGATGTATCAGTTACCAGGACACTAACAGCTACAGAAAGTTTCCAGTTAACCGGAATCAGTCAGGTGATCACACTTAATGCTTCGAAAACAGAAGTTGACATCTCCTCTACTACAAGCAATCAACTTGTTTTAAAACTTGCGGGTTCGCCAGCGGGCAGCTTAGTCATCAAGGAGATCTATTACACCGGGTCTAAAACCCCAAGCGGTGGGAATTACTTTTCAGATCAGTTTATTGAAATCTATAACAACTCCACAGAAGTGATTTACCTTGACCAACTTTGCATCGCAGACATTTTTGGAAATTCCGGATTAATAAATCCGAACAATCCTACTACACCCTTCGGATCGGATCAAAACAATTCGTTTGCAAGTAATGTCTGGAAAATCCCAGGATCTGGAAAACAGCACCCATTAAATCCCGGTGCCAGCATAGTTGTTGCTCAAGATGGGGTAAACCATAAAGAAGCTACCTTAAATCCCGCGAGCCCAGTAGATCTTTCAAAAGCAGACTGGGAAACCTACAATGAACGTCCGGATAACCGGGACGCTGATGCTCCTAGTGTGCCAAACCTTGAAAAATTACACTTCACAGGAGGTTTTGATTGGCTGATTACTGTATTCGGCCCTGGAATCGTAATTTTCCGTACCGATGAATTTACCAAACTAGAAAAAGCTACAGTAACAGGTGGAACAACAGAATACATAAAAATACCAAACGCATTGGTAATTGATGCTTTTGAGGCATTAAAGGATGCTGGAAGCGGAAGCTACAAACGTGTTCCTGTCGCCCTGGATGCAGGATTTGCATTTGCTACTTCCACCTACACAGGCGAAAGTTTTAGGCGCAAATCGACGACAACCATCAACGGCCGCAAGATTCTACAGGACACCAATAACAGTGGATCTGACTTTGAGAAACTGACAATTCCCACCCCAAAAGGTTTTTAACCGAAATGAAGCGTATCAACAAGAAAGCGAACCTTATTTCGTTATTTACAATCTTGCTATTTGCTCCCTTGACTGCGTTATTTGCGCAGTCAAAGGCAGATAGTTTGTTTTACTTTCAGCATCAGCTGAGGGCGAATTCATGGCAAGTAAGTAAAAATCCAATTTTCCTTTCCTATGGTAGTTTGCCCCAATTTGCTGAGGCTGGTATATTTTACAGTATTGAGAACGGACGCTTCAAAAGACCCCAGGATTACCTGAAGGGACAACGTGGAGGTATTAAAGCAAGCGGAATCACAAAATACAAGAACTGGCAATTTCTTGGCGACTTTCAATATCAAAAACTATTCAACGATAGCGTTAAATATTCGAATGTCGCAAGGCCTTTCAGCGGCAATCCCTTTATTACGGCCGATCTTCAAGGCGGCAACTGGAAAGGTGATCAAATTCGTGCAGGTCTGAATATGACCGCACCGGCAATAGGAAAGTTGACTTTGGGCTTGTCATTGGAATATGAGGCCGAGCAAAGCGCCCGAGACAATCACCCCAGGCCGCTGTATCGCTTCATGGATTACCGGCTCATGCCTGCTATCGGATTTAATTTCAACAAACAAAACACAGTAAGTATAACAGGAGGATTCACCGGCTCTCGCCAGGTCATAGAAACCGGAATGTATTCAAGGGATAACGCGATGCTATATGACCTTAGGGGATACGGCACAGCGGTGCCAACGACAATTGTAAGTGCAGAGCGGTTTGTTAACAGCTCTGGATGGGAATCCGGCGGAGATTATTTACACAAATCAGGAAATACGTCTATTCTTATAGGTGCCAGATATGCAAAGCGTACCGAAAACGTGAATGAAGGAGTGCAAAAAAATGATCCCTCTTTATCCCTTTTAGTTGGCTCCCTTGATGAAACTAAGGGAAGCGTATATCTGAGCTACCAAAATGAAAGTAAATCGGGAATGTCTGCCTCAGCCACTGCCTGGTTCAGGGACGGGCTTGGATATGATGGATATTTCAACGCCGTCAATCCAACTTACTACCTATCAGGTCTGGACAGCCGGTTCAGCTGGTACTCCTTATCCTCAGGAAAAAGTAATTTGGCGCTTAATCTATATCCAGGCTTGAGCTATGCCAACTATGCAGAAAGCGTAGCGCAAACGGATTGGACAACTTTAATGGCTTATACCAAAATTAGCATGGCATTAAGGTACAAGGTCTCCAGCAAACTGGCCTTGACGGGAACGCCTTTAATAGGCTACTATAAAAATTTGCAGAAAGAGATTTTTGTCGGCAACGCTTCCATCATTTCGGGACTGATCACAGAACCCGACTTCATATTTAGTACCGCCGACTTCTTCGTAGCGGAGGCCGCGATATTAGCTGACTTAAACTTTAAACAAAGCAACTACCGCTGGTCTTTAAGTTATGGAAACAAGGTCTCTACACCGCAGCAAATGAGCGGCAACAACAGAAGAACCCTGTTTCAAACATCACTATCAATTATTTTTTAAGATGAAAAAATACACTATAATTATCTTTACGCTGTCTATCCTTATAGCCGGATGCAGCAAACAACACTATTCATTGAACCGGCATGTAAGTTCAGAATATCAGTCACTTTCTGTCCCTGACAAACAACTAGCCGATACTCTTATCAAAAGGGTATTAGACAATGAAGGTTTATATACGGTGATCAGTAGTTTGAAACCAATGAGCAGTGCATCAGATCTTGTCCTAAAAATTGCTCAGCCAGACACTGCAGTCGCTGGTGTTGCAAAAGTTACTGACGTTGAGTCGCCAGACTATCTAAAACTGGAAAGGTATCAGAAAGTTATAAATGCACTACAATTTGGTGACCTTAAATTTATCATGCTCCCATTCAAAATGCAAAGCAAGGGTGAGCGTATCCTACAGATCAATATTTACCGTCAAAGCCTGGTGGATTCTTTATTGACGGCCAACGCCGCATTCTATGGACAATTCGGGTACGTGCCTGGAGCAAGCGGTCAGTTTGTTATAAACACAACGGAATATGAACACAAATATGACCGATTCAGGTCGTATGGGTATCTATTTGGCTATCCAGATCATGCAGTCGAATTTTTCGTGGCAGCATCAATAAGTAACGACAAAACAGGAGAATTTGTAAAGCGAGACTTCTACCAAATCCCTGTTTTTAGTGGCACAACCGGGCACTTCGTCTACGCGTTGTCTAAGGGAGAAAAGCCAACAAAGGTAGATGAACTTACCAAAGCGAGGGCTGAATATGCATTGCTGAAGTATCAAAACCTTCGGAAGAAATACCTTCGGGAAGACGGCACGCTAAGAGCATACGATTTAATGTTAGCACTATTAAATGATGCTGGTAAAAAATAAGATCGGCTTTTATACTGCAACAGCATTGGTAATTGCGAATATGATAGGAACAGGAGTGTTTACCAGTTTAGGTTTTCAAACAGCTCTGCTTCCATCAGTGACTGTAGTACTACTGCTGTGGTTATGTGGAGGGGTAATTGCAATTTGCGGCGGACTGAGTTATGTTGAACTCGCAAGGCTTTTTCCCGGCTCCGGCGGTGAATATCATTACATTAGTAACACATATTCTATCAATGCGGCAAAAATAGTTGGCCTCGTTTCAATTATCGCAGGGTTTTCAGGTCCGGTCGCTTTAGCGGGAATAGCTCTCGGAGCACACGTTGGCCAGCTCTACCCCCACATAAATGTTAAATTGATCGCCTTTTGCGCTATCAGCTTTGTCACGCTGTTTCATTGTTTCAATCTTAAAATAGCTAGCGGTTTCCAATTACTGAGTACCACTTTAAAGCTTTTGCTAATAGTCATCTTCATTATATGTGGTTACTTTAGTTCAGTTAATTATCTGGACCTATCATTCAGAGAGACAGACCAAAAACTGTTAATAAGCAAGGGCTTTCTTTCCTCCCTTGTATATGTTTCTTTTGCTTACTCCGGCTGGAATGCGAGCATTTACATATTCAATGAGATTGATCGCCCTGTTAAAAACATCAAAAAATCAATAGTTTGGGGAACGCTGATCGTTACTGTACTTTATATTTTTTTAAACGTCATCTTTTTAAAAGTTATCCCACTAGCAAACACTACTGGAGTCATTGAAATTGGAGCGCTTGCCGCTTCTTCCATATTTGGGACAATTGGAGGTAAAATTGCTTCCGCAATTATTAGCTTATTACTAGTTTCAACAATAAGTGCAATGGTATGGACCGGTCCGAGAGTCATCGATGCTATGCTACCTCGGCTAAAGAAGAAACCGGTGCCCTTGCATGCAGTAATAATTCAATACGGGATAACTGTGTTGTTGTTGTTCACCGGCACATTCGAGCATATTTTAAGCTATACCGGCGTGGCGCTGAGCTTGAGTTCCTGTGTCGCTGTTAGCATTTTATTCTTTAAACATAAGGCGGTTAGCAAGCTAAGTTTGCTAATTGCATTAATATATATATTTGCTACGCTCTGGAGCTGCTACTATCTAATATTTATGTAAAGCTGCAGATGAAATCAACAGAATGATCAATGAAATTCAAACCATAACTTAAAGCAATGCTTAAAGAGATAAAAAATACCTCCATCAGTATAAACGGCAGGAGGGCTAAGGGGATCGGCACTTCTTTGATTAGAAGCGTCTTTAGGCTTTCCATTTTTGGCTTTATAGTACTGAATTCTGCATATGCCCAGAATAACGAGTATGATAAGGCGATATCAAAATTTACAGGAGATAGAAAATATGATATAGAGCTTCCAGGTTCAATGGATGGTGTGCTTGCCCCCGAATTTGAAGGCACTACCCTTGGCGGAAAGCCTATTCGGCTTTCGAAACTAAAAGGGAAGGTTGTAGTCCTGAATTTTTGGTTTATTGCTTGTGTCCCATGTAGGTTAGAAATTACACCTCTGAATACAGTCGTTCAACAATTCAAAGGGAAAGATGTAGTTTTCTTGTCTATCGCAAGAGAAAAAGAAAGCGATCTTAAAAAACATCTGGAGTCTACCTCTTTTCTGTTCCAGACGATTGCAGACCCTAATTCTGCAATTGGAAATAAAACTTTTCACCTATTCGGTTATCCGACAACCCTCGTTATTGACAAAACCGGAAAAATAAGATACTACGCATTAGGAGGCAAAATCAACGAAGAAGCAGTTCACAAGGAACTACAGCATAAACTGGTTCCCGTCATAAGTAACTACTTGAATAAAGACTGATCTTGCGGGATTTATAAAAATTTAAGAATATTCCATATACGTTTATTTCATTATTCATTTAACAGGGCGTTAATACTAGTTTCAAATTGATTATGTACCTTTACAGTAATCATTTAAGTTTGCTATTTAACTATTAAACCCTATTATTATGAAAAGAATCATTACTATTTTAGTATTGTGCATTGTGGCCTTAGGCTGCAAAAAAGAAGAAGTGGCCACTGCAATGACACTCAATGGCACCAGCTGGGAAACCTCTTTAACTCCGCAACAAGACGCGGTCATTAAATTTGAAAAGCTTGAATTTACGTCAAGCTCAGAAGTAAGCTTCTATACAACATTCTCGGCAAGCAAACTCATGACCGCAGCCGGTAAAGCGAAGCTTAAATACACGGTCGAAGATGCCGGTTCTTCAACCCCGAAAATCCACATTACCGGAAATTTCAACAGTATGTCAGGAGCAGCAGGTTTGGGAAGTAAAGCCGATTTTACACTAACCTATGTTGCTGTATCAAGTGATGGCTTGCCACAACTTTCGATTGACGGAAAAAGGGGCTATTCAAAAGTCGTGTACAACTAACTTATTAAGATTGCAATACGGAATAATATTTTAAGCCAATAATGTCGTTAGGCATCGGCTTGGTGTTCCAGGATTTATGGATGGCAATGGCAGCTCCAACTGCTGTTGCCTGTGCCATATGAGCCGCAAAAACCTCAACTTTAGGAAAGGCTCTGGCTAACAGGTTCATAAAGATCACATTTTTGCTAAAGCCACCGTCCACAAATATTCTTTTAACGTTGGTACTTGATAACACCATTTGTGTTGAGATATATTGTGCATTCACTAAATCTAAAATAAGCTGGTGATAAGCAACAACATCTGATTCAATCTCTGAAAGGTCTCGGTCTCCAAAAGCAGACTCCTTCAGCGTTTTTCCAGTTTCAGATATTTGAGTAGCGCCATTAACACCTGCTAAAGTTTCAATGATTTTAGCGTCAAAAGGAACCGCACGATAGCTAATGATGTCCGTTCCATAGTGTGTGGCAATCCGTTTTACTTGCTGCTCATGTTCGTATCCGGCGAAAAGACGGGAAGCTTTCACAGGTTTCCCTTCATACTGCAAGTAGCAAAGGCAGTCGTTTTTTAATTCCTCAGCGGTTAATGGCGATGCATTAAACGGATTCAAACTTATACACCAGGTACCTGTAGATAGTAAAATAAAAGGCTCGGCGAAACTAACGAGATAAGGAATAAGTGCCGCAGAGCTGTCGTGAAACCCCGCACCAACCGCATAGTTATTACCTGGAAAAGCGGCCGGCATCACTTGATCGGCGCGCACAATAGGCGCTAACTTTTCAGCTATCCCTTCTGTATAAACCCATTCATGATAGTCATGTTTCTGGAAATCCCAAAGGTTGGTATGGCAGCCAATACTGGTGATGTCAGAATAGGCTTCTCCAGAGATGAGATAGCTTAGATATTGTGGTAAATGTAATGCGTACTTTGTCTTTTTAAACAGCTCTGGCTGCTCTTTTTTAAAGCGGTATAACTGCATCCCTGAATTTAAACTTCCCAACACAGGTGAGGCCGTGCGATTACTAAAGGCTTCTTCCCCGCCATAGTCGGCATAAAACTTTGCCTTCAGCGACTCAGGATATGCCTTAAGGTAATTGTACAAAGGGGCCAATGGTTTACCGTCTTCATCAATATATACGAAACTTGCGCCATAAGTCGCAAAATTAATCGACTTAACGGCATAAGCAGGGTTTTTAAACACTTCACGCAAAGAGTCAAAAATGGATAATCTTAAGCTCTCCAGATTTTCACAGGGCTCTCCATCTTCATCCACCGTTTCAATAAAGCGTGCCGTTCGTTCAAATACGATCTTGTAATTCTCGTCAAATAAAAACAGTTTCTTATTAGTTTTACCTACGTCGAAAACAGCAATGACAGGTATCGCATCAAGGTTTAACGTCATTCCTATAATCCTGTTGCAACGGTTTTGCTACCACGGTTCTCAATCAACTGTTCCCTAACCTTATATTGTCTGTATACACTCAAAGGATTGAGGGCTGCACCACTGCGTAATCGAGCCTCAGCTACCAGCGGACGCACATCTGTTCTAAAGGCCTCTTGTAAGATCTCCTGACAACGCGCCACATCACTGATCGCTTGTGCTGACACCAGGGCGTCGCGATCTACGGACAACGCCTGGGCGTAGGCAATCATTATCGCCTCGACCGACTGCAAAAGATCTTCCAACGGATCTTTAACATTGTGCGAAGCATCGATCATCCAACCTAAATCGGCTGCATGGTTCATGCCACGAGCGTCCATTCCCTCAACTAATTCATTAAAAATTAAGAATAGCTGATATGGTTTTATGCTGCCAGCAGTCAAGTCGTCATCACCATATTTAGAATCGTTGAAGTGAAACCCACCCAACTTTTCTTCCATTAGCAATAAAGAAACGATCTGCTCAATGTTTGCGTTAGGTAAATGGTGACCAAGGTCGACCAAAGTGTAGGCCTGCGGACCGAGTTTGCTGGTAAATAGCAACGATTGTCCCCAGTCCCCTACCGTTGTAGAGTAAAAGTTAGGCTCGAATGCCTTATACTCCACAAAAACCTTCCAATCTGACGGCAAAGCAGCGTAAATCTCTTTTAAGCTTTCCAGTGTATTCTGAAACGCTTTTCTAAAGTTCAACTGGCCAGGGAAACAGGATCCATCCGACAGCCAAATGGTCAAAGCTTTAGAACCGAGTTCAACACCTTGCCTAATGACCTCAATATTATGATCAATCGCCTGTTGCCTAACGGCTTTATCAACGTGTTGTAATGAGCCAAATTTATAGCTGAGCTCCTGATCCGGCTGATCCTGAAAAGTGTTGGAATTCATGGCATCAAAACGTAGACCATGCTGTGCTGCCAATGCTTTGATTGCCGTCGGATTATCAGCCGTATCCCATGGTATGTGCAGTGAAATCGCACCGCTCGACCCGTTTAACTTATGCAACAAACCGATATCTTCAATCTTTTCTTCTATGTTCCGTGGCTCTCCACCCGACGAAAAACGACCAAATCGGGTGCCCCCTGTGCCTAAAGCCCAGCTGGGGATAGCGATTTGAAAATCGACTAATTTGTCTACAATTGCAGAAGATCCAGGGATCTCAGCGCTGATAAAATCCAGCTTGCGCTGATGAGCTGCAACAAGGTCCGTATTGTGTGATGCAATCTGATAATTTTCTAGTTTCATAACCCTAATTTTAGCGAACAAATGCAGTAGCGACGCCGCCGTCTACATTCAAAACATTTCCTGTTGACTTATTTAATAGACCTCCAGTTACCGCAAAACAAGCGTTAGCGATATCTTCAGGCAAGATCACTTCATTTAATAACGTACGCTTTGCATAGAACGCAGGGAGCTCGGCCACAGTAATTCCGTAGGCTTTAGCTCTTCCTTCTGCCCATGCCCCAGCCCAGATTTTACTGTCTGAAATAACAGCGTCCGGGTTTACGACGTTTACCCTGATCCGGTCCACACCTAATTCAGCGGCATTCAATCTGCTTAAATGCAACTGCGCCGCCTTAGCTGATCCGTAACCGGCGTTATTCGGCCCGGATACCAAAGCATTTTTGCTGACAATGTTAATGACGTCGCCACCAATATCTTGCTTCCTCATTACATTAACACCTGCTTGAGTGATAAAAAACTGTCCTTTCACTAAAACGTCATAAAGGAGGTCCCAATCTTTCTCTGTATGCTCTTCAATAGGCTTAGAGATAGACAAACCAGCACAATTTACCACAATATCTACTCCTCCAAAAGCAAGAGCAGCACTATCAAAAGCCTCACGAATCTGTTCTCCATGCGTTACATCCAGCAAAGCAGTGCTGAAACTATCTTTCGGGTAAGTTGCGGCAAACCATGACTCGGCCTCCGAAAGTCGACCGGCGTCATTGTCATTGACCACCACTACCGCACCTTCGTCGATGAACTTCTTCGCAATCGCTTTTCCAATCCCACCGGCGCTACCGGTTACTAAAGCAATCTTTCCAGACAATGCCTTTGGCTTAGGCATACGCTGTAATTTAGCCTCTTCTAACAACCAATATTCGATGTTGAAAGCCTCCTGACGAGGTAATGAAGTGTAAGTTGAAATCGCTTCTGCCCCCTTCATCACGTTTATTGAGTTGATATAAAACTCTGCTGCAACTCTGGCCGTTTGCTTATCCTTGGAGAAAGAAAACATTCCAACTCCAGGATAAAGAATAATTACGGGATTAGTGTCTCTTATAGCAGGACTATTTTCATGCTTACAAGTCTCGTAATATGAGGTGTACATCTCTCTGTAGCCCTCAAATTCAGGAAGTAGTCGGGCTTTCAAAGCTGTGACATCGCTTAGATCCTCCGAAGGATCCAGGTTGAGTACTAAAGGACTGATCTTCGTCCTTAAAAAGTGATCCGGACAGCTGGTACCTAATGGTGCCAAAGTACTCAGGTCATTAGAATTAATAAATTCCAATACGCGGGTGTCATCAGTAAAATGACCGATCATATGGTTCTTGCTCGAGCATAAACCTCGCAGAACAGGCGCCAAAGCGGCCGCTTGCTTCTTTCTATCTGCCTCTTGTAAGCTTTCAATCTTTTGTCCGCCAAATACAGGTCCTTTTTTACCATAACTACCGGCAAGGTATTCTGCGCATTTCTCAACCACTTCAAGTGTATTGATATAGCTTTCATAGGCTGTATTGCCCCAGGTAAACAACCCATGAGATCCAAGCATAATGCCCTTGATCCCTGGATTCTCGTCCAGGCACTGTCTCAATTGCAAACCGAGATCAAAACCTGGCTTCTGCCATTCCACCCAACCGATCTCTCCATTAAACAATTCGGCTGTAATTGCCTTACCATCTTTAGCAGCAGCGATCGCTATGGCTGCATCCGGGTGCAAGTGATCAATATGATTGAAAGGCAGGAAACCATGTAAGGCGGTATCGATAGAAGGCGCTTTGGAGCTTAGATCATAAATGCAGTGGTTAAAGAGCTCTACCATTTCATCTTCATGCTCCAATCCACGGTAGATATTCTTCAGGCTTTCCAACCGATCCACGTACAAGGCTGCTAATCCACTTTTCTTCAACGTACCTATGTCTCCACCAGATCCTTTTACCCACATAACACGAGTTTGCTCACCCGTTAAGGGGTGTTTGGTCATCGCCTTGCAAGAGGTATTCCCCCCTCCGTAGTTAGTCAGACGCAAGTCCGCTCCCAATAAATTGGAACGGTAGATCAACAATGCAACTTCATCTCCTGCTAGTTCAGCAGCCTTTGCATCGTTCCATAAATAACTCACATGTTTGAAGTCAGTCGTTCTAACAGTCATAATTTGTCTATATTATATTTTTAGAGAATTACCATAGCCCACAATCAGCACTGATAGGATAATGATCCCGATGCCAGCTATAACGGTAATAAATGTTTTTCGTTGTACTCCGCTCCACTCTTTCAAAACCAAACCCCAGGCATTTGCAACGAGTATGATAAATGCCATGTGAAGGATCCAGGAACTAGCGCCATTACCTAATTTACTTTCGCCCATCCCGTAAAAGAAGAACTGCAAAAACCAGGTGGTGCCCGCCAAAGCAGAAAAAATGTAGTTCTTTAAAAGTGGTGTTTGGTTATTAGTGTAATCTCCAAACGTTTTATTGCGGAAATTCAACAGCATGCACCAGAAGAGGTTAGTCGTCAATCCGCCCCATAAGATGACGATGTAAGTCACATTGTTTTGGAAGAGGAACGCTCCTTGTCCCGGATGAAGCGCTTTCCAGGATTCATTGGCCGTATCTGCCATCACTTTTCCCGCATCAATACCAAAGGCGAAACAAGCACTTAGAACCCCTGACACGATGGAAACGATCAGTCCGATTCCCAATTTGTACTCCTTGTTTGATGGATCAGCCTTGCCGGATGCAATAAGATCTTTCTCTTTCATTCCTCCTGCTTTACCGCAAATGATGATCCCGATCACGCAAACAACCAGACCCGCTAAGACCCATTGGCCCCAGGGATTTCCGATCATATCATTGAAACTGTCTTTTCCAGCTTTCGGATTAAAATTATAATAGATAGATGGGATGATCGCGCCAAATACAGAACATAGCCCTAAAATAATCGAACTTCCAAGCGAAACACCAAGGTAACGGACGCCCAATCCGTAGGTCAGTCCGCCAATTCCCCAAAGCAAGCCAAAGAAGTAGGTCAGAATAAGTACCTGTCCATCAGTTGCTTTGATAATGTCCATATATCCTGGAATGGTCAGATAGGCCGCAATCGGCGGCACAATAAGCCACGAGGCCAATCCACCTACTATCCAGTAGCTTTCCCAAGCCCAGCCCTTTACCTTTTTAAAAGGAATGTAGAAACTACCGGAAGCAAAGCCTCCTATAAAATGAAATATTACTCCGAAGATTACTGGCATACCGTTTTTATAATTTGGTTAGATATTAGTTACTAATTTAAACGAACGGTTCTGCTAAACCGTCCTGTACTATCATGAAAGCAGGCCATTCGTGCCTTTTTTGTTATAATGAAGCGCGCTTGGTATAATAAAAAGGTACTTCTACATGTCTCTTAGAGTTGTCAAGGATCAGATCTGCTGCTACGGTGCCCATAAACTTGAAATCAGTGGAGATCGTAGTGATTCCATTCAGCAAGATCTTCTTCAGCGGGGTCTCATTATAAGAGATCACCCCAATGTCTTTCCCAATCTGAAAGTTCAAGCTGATCAATCGCTCCAGCAAAGTGACCAGATCTGCCTCCATCAGGTTGATAAAGACTTCCCCCTCATTGATCGGCTCGGTAATGATGTTGCTGACCACATGATGCGAAAAGGCGTATTGCTGACAAAACCTGTGAAATCCATCAAGAATCTCTTTGGGAAAATAGCTCTTCTTAGGGAAAATGATCTTAAGCGTATGGTATTTGCTTAACTCTTCCCTCGCCTCCTCCAGGGCATCATAAATGTTTTTCTCAAAGTTTTCGTAAGCAGCACCATACTCCCCATCAACGCCAGCAATCTTTTTATCCAGAAGGATTAGCTTCTCTTTAGGGATCTGATTGATAATATCACGGGCATATTCCTCTCCTTCAATAAAGTGGGGAATGATTACGTAATGAGAATAATTTTCCTTTTTATTGTTCAAGAACCGCTTAAACAACCTAAAATCGTTATTATAAACGTAAAAATCTACAGACACCTCATCGCCCAAAGCGGCAATAAAGGCATCGTAAACTATTTTCTTATGCGCACTTAACTTGTTAAAAAGCAGAAAGATCTTGAGTTTTTGCTTAAACTCTAAATTAGAGATGTAGTAGCCCTTACCGGGAACAGAATTAATCACGCCAAGATTCTTCAGGTACTTGTAACCCTTCTCGGCTGTATCTCTTGAAATCTCGAGCCGTATACTTAATTCGTTGATCGATGGCAACAGGTGCGCCTTATCCAGCTTCCCCTCTTCGACAGCATTGATGATCGCGCTTCCCAACTGTAAGTATTTTGGGGTTGCTGAGTATTCGTCAATACTAATGAATTCAAAGAAAGGAACGGGTTTCATCTTATCTGATTTCGTACAAATACTGTCCAGACGGAATACTAAGCTTATTGGCCACAATTTTACCCCCACTGTAGGCTTGTTTGCCAGCAGCTACCGGCAAATAGACGGTGGCAGTGGAGTTTGCAGGTATAGTCACTTTGTAGGTAACCGCATCGCCATTGCGTTTCCAGGAAGAAATAATCTCTCCGTATGGTCCTTTATGCTTCGCCTCAAACTGGTCTAGTCCGACCACAAAATTAGGTTTCAATATGACGTTTTTAAATCCTGCACCTTGTTCATCGGTTTTAATACCGCCGATTCCTTTGTAAATCCAGGCACCAATATCACCAAACATAATATGATTGAGCGAAATGTCACTTTTCGCATCAATTCTCCAGTTTTCGTAAAGTGTTGTCGCACCGTTTACAATCCACCAACCCCAGGAAGGATAGGTTTCTTGTGAAGCCACTTTATAGGCAAGATCAGAATAACCATTCTCACTTAAAGCATGTAATAACGCTTTTGCACCCAGGATTCCTGCATCAGGATGATTATTGCTTTCGCCAACCTTCTTCGCAAGGTTTGCAGCCACTTTGGCCTTCAGATTGTCCGGAACCATCTCCGCATACAAAGGCATAGCAAATTCAGCTTGTAAACCCGTACCATACATTCCAGTTGTAGTATTCAGATATTTGGTATTAAATGCATTTTTTATTTTGAGCGCTAACGCCGCATATTTAGTATAGTCATCGGTCTTATTCAATAGTTTAGCGGTCTTTGAAAGAATCACAGCATCGACATAATAGAATACAGATGAAGTGAATTCTACAGGCGGTTTAGTGCTTACCGGCACCCAATCTCCCAGGCCCCAGGTGGTTAAGCCCGACGGACTGATATCCCCGATATGGTCAACATATCTTTTAATGTTGTCATAGTTGGACCGAAGAATTCTATCATCACCATAGTATAAATACACATTCCATGGAATGATCGCAATAGTACTGGTCCAATCCGGGCCATTGCCCCACTCATATCCCCAACCATCTGTCGGAATTATAGAAGGCAAAACCCCATTCGGTTGTTGCTCATCACGGTGATCGGCCAGCCATTTCTCATAGATCGTAATGCCATCAAAGTTCATCAGACCTGTTTCCACCGCAATGTGTGCGTCACCAGTCCATCCGTTTTTCTCCCGCTGCGGACAATCTGTTGGATAACCAAAAAAGTTAGACAAGTAGGAATTGTTAGTCGCAAACCAGATTTTATCCAACGTTGGATTGGAGGATTTGATCTCCCCAATCGGAGGAACATCGCTGTGCATAAAATATCCAACCAAACTTCCTTTAGTCAATGTAATCGGTTTACTACTCGTAACCTCCACATACTGGAAGCCTTTATAGTTGAAATGCGGAGTAAAGTTTTCTTCTCCCCTCCCGTTTAAAGTCAAAATATCTACCTGAAAAGGGTCTGTATTATCCGTCGGACGATAGTGCTGGTCAATATTAGACATATCTGCTCTGCCATTTGCTGACAATCGCTCCGTGTGTTTCAGTTTCACAACTGTTCCTGACTCTCCATTCAGACTAATCTGACTAACTCCGGAGATGTTTCTTCCAAGGTCAAATATGTAGGTCGTATCATTTACTTTACTCAAGGATTTCGCGGGGATCTTCTCTACGTTTCTTATCGGATGCAAAGACTGTGAAACGATGTTATCTGAAGGCGCACTTCTGAAAGTGCAGTTGCCCCATTTCGAATCATCAAAATTGACAACATTCCATCCCAGTTGTTCCTGTCTCGCATCATAATGCTCGGCAGTATAGATGCTGTTGAAGGTAACAGGACTTAAAGCTGTTTTCCATTCTCTCCCCGAAGTCACTGTTTCCACCGTACCATCTGTATAAGTAATCCTTAGATCCAGACAAAACGTTGGCCGGTTCCTCCAGGGTGCTTTATGAAAGTCCCATACCGCCGTAGATTGGTGATTGTACCAGCCATTTCCCAACAAAACGCCTACGGCATTTTTTCCGTTCTGCAGTTGAGCAGTTACATCATAGGCAACGTAAAGCGTACGCCTGTCGAAACGGGTATACATCGGATCCATCCTGTGATTTCCAACTTTCCTGCCGTTTAAATACAGTTCATATAAGCCGCCACAAGCAATGTAAGCCCTCGCTGTTTTAATTCTCTTTTCTGCAGAAAAAACCGTTCTAAAGTAAGGAGCAGGCTTAACCTCCACTCCATTGTTGTCTGAAATCCATGAACCCTTCCAGTTCGTCATCGACATTAACCCAGTTTCAAAATTGGTCAACGCAGTGGTGGAGCTCGCTAACCCATCTTTGCCCCAAATTTCTACCAACCAATAATACTTTGTGTACGGTTCCAATGCTTTCCCTTTATAAACAACCAGGCTAATGGAGGACAGCAGTTTACCTGTATCCCAGGTGAGGCCTTTTTTCTTCACGACCTCCGCAGAATCCTTTCCCACATAAACGCGATAAGCCAACTGCTTTGCACCCTGACGCAGGTCTTTCATCATCCATGATAAACGTGGACTAGGAACATCTATTCCCAAAGGAGCAACAAGGTGTTCGGTTTGCAAGTCAATCGGTTCTGTTTGCGCCCTCCCGTATGCCTGCGTCGACAACGCAATGCACACGAATAGCAGTGAAGCATGGAAGGTTCTCCGTAAAGTAGGTTTCATTTTGTGTATTTCGTTGTTATACAATGTTAAGACATTTAGTACTTATATTCATAGTGATATTTCCCAGAGCCGATTTGTTCCTTTTTGCCACTAACTGGAAGCACAACTGTTGCTTTTGCATTTGCAGGAATGCTAACATCTAATTTAAAGAGACCATCAGCAAGCGTCCATGCCGACTTAACAATGCCGTATGAAGTATCCAGTTCAGCAGAGGCACTGGTCAGCTTTCCTCCCGGGATGGGCTTGATCAGGATTTCTTTATAGCCCGGGGCAGTTGCAACAGCATTTATCCCCGCTACATTTTTTTACATCCAGTCCCCAATGGCGCCATACGCATAATGGTTGAATGAGTTCATATCTGGCGTTTGAAAACTTCCATCAGGCTTAATCCCGTCCCATCTCTCCCAAATTGTGGTCGCTCCCATTTTTACCGGATACAACCATGAAGGATAACTTTCTTGCATGAGCAGATCATAAGCAACGTTTTCATGTCCAAATCTGCTGAGTACATGACACAGATAAGGTGTTCCAAGGAAACCGGTTGTCAGGTGGTTGCCGTAATCTCTTATGTTGGCAACAAGGCGATCCGAAGCCTGAGCTCTCAAATTCTCTGGAAGCATGTCAAATTGCAGTGCGAGAACATAAGCGGTTTGTGTGTTGGATACCAGTTTGCCACTAGGGGTCATGTATTCCTTAACATACGCTGCTTTAATATTTTGCAATAAATTGCTGTACTTTTCAACGTCTTCTTTCTTACCTAACACATTAGCCGCATTGATCAATAACTGAGTGGAGTGGGCATAGAACGTTTGAGCGATCATATACTTATCGGTCACAGCGGCACGGCCGTCATTGTCGTCATTCGGACGATAAAACAACCAGTCTCCGAAATGGAATCCGGTGTTCCATAAATCGTTTTTTGCTTTTGAAGTAATGAAGCCAACCCATTTCTGCATGCTTTCATACTGCACCTCCAAAATCCGTTTATCCCCATATAACACGTACATGTCCCATGGAATCACTGTACCTACGTCGGCCCAACCTGCAGCACCACTCTGACCGTCGTCCATTACATTTGGAACCACATGCGGAATAGCCCCCGTGGGTGTTTGATCAGCCTTAACGTCTTTCAGCCATTTGGTGAAAAACCCTGACACATCCATATTATAGGCCGCTGTAGCAGCGAATGCCTGAGCATCACCAGTCCAACCAAGTCTTTCATCTCTTTGTGGGCAATCAGTCGGCACATCAACGAAATTCCCTTTTTGTCCCCACTGGATGTTGTGTTGCAATTGGTTTAGCAAAGGATTTGAAGTACTGAATTTACCAGTTGTGTGCATATCAGAATACAACGCTACTCCGGTTAGATCATCGAGCTTCAATTCCCCGGGATAACCTTCCACCTTAACATATCTAAAACCCTGGAAGGTAAAATGTGGTTCAAACACTTGCTCCGCCCCATCTTTAAGTATATAGTGATCCTGAGCCTTAGCTGTACGAAGGTTCTCGGTATAAAAGTTACCGGCTTTATCTAAAACCTCTGTGTGACTTAAAGTGATCTTTGTACCCGCCGGGCCTTTTGCCTTCAACATGACCCAACCCACCATGTTTTGTCCGAAGTCGACAACAGTCTCGCCGTTTGGCGTCTTAAAGATCTTAAGCGCTTTAAAGGTCTCGTGTTTTTTTACAAGTGGTCCACTCATACCAACCAACTGTTCGGTGCCCTTTTCTAAGATCCTTACTCCTTTCCAAGAAGCATCTTCGGAATATCCGCTTACCATCCATCCTTCTTTTTCACGCCTCGCATCATAGGTTTCCCCATCATACACATCAGAGGCCAGTATAGGTCCGTTGCTAGACTTCCAGCTCTCATCGCTGTTTATGGTTTCTTTTGTGCCGTCGGTAAACTCAACTTCCAGCTGGAATAGTAATGCCCTGGTGTCTCCATAAAAATTATGCTGACCACCAAAACCGATTCTACCTTTATACCAGCCATCTCCAAGTGTAACCCCTATTGCATTTGCTCCTTTCTGTAGGGAGTTGGTAACATCATAAACCTGATACTGCAAATGCTTCCTATAACTGGTCCAACCCGGTGCAAAATAATAATCGCTCACTCGTTTTCCATTGATATGAGCTTCGTAGAGTCCTTTTGCAGTCATATAGACCATTGCAGAACGTACAGTCTTTGTTAAAGATATCTCTTTTCTGAACAATGGACTGATCTTCGAACTGTCTTTTCCTTCCACGGTAATCCATTTACCCGTCCAGTCTGCCGCTTTCAATCCGGTTTGAAAGTGTTGTATGGCCGACCACGGGGAAGTATTTCCATGGTTATCTTTTATCCGTACCTGCCAGAAGTAACGGGTTTTTGAACTGAGGTTAGGTCCTGAATAGGCAATTAAAACAGACTGGTCAACAGCCTTATTACTGGCCCAAAAGGGCTTACCGATTGCAGCAGTCTTACCTACTCTGATTTCATAGTTCGTTTGTACCGTACTTTTTACACTAGAATTTATTTTCCAGCTAAAACGCGGTTGGGGATTATCAATATTAAGTGGATTTACCAGATGCTCGACCTTTAAATCGTATAGAGAAAGCTTTTGTGCCATCGCGTTACCTGAAAAATTGAACAAGAAAAGTAAGCTCAGTAAGGTCACGAGCCTGTTAGAGTGCTGGTTCATAATTGGTTAGTATTTAGAATAAAGTAACTTATAACTTCACTAGTATCCATAATAATTTCCATAAAGCCGTCATGCACTGTCCTGACGAGTCCCATCCCTAATTTAAGCATTTCTTAATAACGAACCCTATATCTGTCTGAGACAAGTGGAGCTCTACGAAGCCCTTTCCAAAGTATTGCTAAAGCGTATCTAGGGCCGTTAGCCCTAGCAAGGCCCTAGCAACCCCCTAGCAACGCCCTAGCAAGGCCCTGGAAACCTCGGACAAATGCAAATCCTAACATAGCTATACACACACATAATTCTCAATAAAATTAGCTTTATGAATGCTTCATCCCAGGCTTTTTGTATCTTTAAGATCAACCAAATTAATCCACTGTTATGAAGCATTCCTTATACCTAACACCCCTGTTAATGATTTGCCTTGCGTTAAATTCAAATGCGCAAACAGCCGGAAAAGTCGGTTCAGTGGCTGATGTCAGTTTCATTGAAGGTCACTGGCAAGCTAAGACAGCAGAAGGCCAGACCATAGACGGGGTTTGGCTTGCTCCGGTAGGAGACAATATTTTAGGTTTTATGCGCTTTATGAAGGACGGTAAAGCTGCCCTTTATGAAATGCTGGCCTACGAACAACAAGACAAGGGCTTCGTTTCCCTGGTAAAACATTTCCAACCTGGATTGATTGGTTCAGAAGATAAAGACAAGCAGGACCGTTACGCTTTTGTAGAATCCGCAAAAGACCGCGCAGTATTTCAGAAAGAAGGTGAAGATCTCCGAATATTATACGAAAAACGCGGCGCCAATCAATTTGTTATTGCCAGAGGTAACCTTCAGGAGGGTAAGTGGGTGTTTAAGGACCTATTCTTATTCAATAGGGTGAAATAGATCAGGCCTATTTATCGATAGACATGATCCATGGCAACACATCCACCATCATACTGCTGGCTGCTGTAACGTGTGTACCACGAACCGGCGTGAGTGTTACTTTGGTTGCTCCAGCAGCAATAAACGCATCATAGGTGGTTTGGCTACTTTTGTAAGGCACAATTTCATCTTCCGTACCATGATATAAACGGGTGAGGCTTTTAGGGTACCAGTCAAAAAAACTATTTGTCCTCAATGCCGTTTTCAGCACTGCTTCTTTCCCTGTAGTAATTAAATCAGCACTAAAAGTAGGTGTAAACAGGGTCTTGAGGTTTACAGTAAGTTTTGAGTTGATGGCCGGACCATCGATATCGCCCTTATATAAATTCGGAATTGCCGCTGCATAAGGCTCGCTGAAAATAGTGTTAAGTGACCGGTTCCAACCGTAATGGGTATTGTATGCCATCAATAGATAGGTGAGGTAAGCAGCGCCCATCGACTGTTCGCTTTTTGCAACTTCAGTGAGCATTGTACTGAGGTCAAAGGCGCCGGCACCGGCTGCAGCGGCAGTGAGGGTTAACCCAAGGGCTGGATTGGTTTCAATCTCATGCTGTGCAGCTAAAGTGGCATAACCACCTTCAGAATATCCGACCAAAAATAACCTGCTGCTGGTTGTAAATTTCTTACTTTCAAGATATTCCTTTGAAGCCTTAATCATATCTACAACCGCAGCGGCTGTGGCTTCTTTTATATAATACGGATGAAAAGCACTCTCAGAGCTTCCAAACCCAATATAATCTGGTATCACAACTACATAACCCATAGCAGCAAGCAGTTCATACCCAGTAGAAGTATTTGTGGAAAAACGAGAAGGCGCGGAACTCTTTAGGAAACGTGTTTCATGCTGACCGCTGATTATGGAAGGGTTTGCAGGACCATTTTTTGGCAATCCAATCAATCCTGAGACCTCTATTACTTTTCCCTGATAAGTTGTCCTGTAAACAATCTTAAAGAAGTCTGTGGAATAATTTATTAAGGGATTCAATGCCGTTCCAAATCCCATTAAACTGGCCTGTTGCTGCATTTCTACTTTCGTTAAGGATCCTGCTGCTGTAGCGGAGACGAAGGGAGTTACGACAACCGGGTCTATAGGCTCTAGAGGGGAATTGGAACTGCTTTTCTTACAGCTTAAGAATGCAGTTGCAAGAAGCATAGAGAAAACTAATTTATGGAATTTAAGCATGGAGTACTGGTTTACTCAAACTTACAGAATAATTTACCATGAAAAAACAGATTCGTTACAGAAACTTTATTAAGAAATAAAAAAATAATAGTACTCAAGGAACAATTTTGAAGGCTTCATAGCGACCATCAAGCCCATTCGGACACTATTTTCCATTACAATAATAACCCGTGGATCAGTCCCGGAGCTGTCGAAACCTAGGCCAGCTTTTTTCGTAACCATTTGCGGACCGGCTCATCATACCATTTTAATGCAACATAAGCCAGAACGATTGAACCTATAAAAATGGTGACTGCATAAGGCAATGCATCGGTAATCGTCATTCCTTTGTTGTTACTGATCCAGGCCACATAAAAGTAAACCAGCGGATAATGTACCATGTATAGCGGATACGAGATATCACCTAAGAATTTGCAAAGCCTGTTTTCCCGTTTGGTTTGCATCACGCCACTGGCGCCAAGGTAAACAATAAGCGGGAATACGATAATGATGCAGACAGCGTCATAGATACCGTTCAACCAAAGAAGGTCTCCACCACCAATCCGTGGCATATAAAGCACTATAGCCACTAAGAGACTGCACCATAAAAAAGCATTCTTGATTTGAGTAGGCTTTGCTAGACGTGAAAGTAACAGACCAGCAAAGAAAGGGTACATGGTACGTGTAAACCCAATGCGTACCTGTTCCACATTCAGCGTCCAGCCACCACTTACGTCTCCATTGGAAATTGCCAGATGTGCAAGTGCGATAGCAGCAATACCGACTAAAATACTTAATGCCATAGTAGAAAATTTCCTGATCCAAACGGCATAAAGAATGTTTGCAATGTACTCAAAGAACAATGACCATCCCACGCTGTTCAGGGGATGCATCTCTTGCCAGCCACGTATATCCAACGATAATGGTACTGGAAGAATGGTATAACCGATCAGCATCACCAGTATCATCTTCCAGATGGGAACAGTATGAATGAGTGGCCATAACGTAGAATCAGTATAATAAAATCCAATGGCTCCAAGGGTCATACCTAACACGACCATTGGCTGGAGACGTTCAATGCGGCGTTTGAAAAAATTGCCAACAGTGGTTTTAGTCCAGCGATCGTCGTAAGCATAGCCGATCACGAAGCCTGATAGTAGAAAAAAGAAGTCGACAGCCAGGTAGCCGTGATTTACGAATTTATCCAGGTTACTTGTTGAAAAAGGTTCGGCCAGATGAAATGTGACAACTATAAGTGCTGCGACACCACGGAGGCCGTCTAGTATGGGATAGTGTGGCTTTGTGGCCATTTCATTAGTCAGTTCAGTTCTCATGTAAAGGCCTGTAGGGACTGCAAGTTGTGAAAAATTAGCTAACGATGATGTAACAGTTAGAACAGGTTCGATTATTGGCCAGCAAAACGAAGTTTTTTTTACTACCCTTGATATTAGGGCGATTGACAAGTTAGATAGATTCGTCTTTTGATTTAAATAGTTTAAGGCCATATTGCAGAAACAGATTGTTTTATGCAACTTTGATGCATTGTGAGGCAAAACAAACAAGAAAGATTAAATTGCATTTGGAAGGCAGTATCTATGATACTGGTCATGCTGTTGGGTTTTGTTTTTGCTGTTCCGGTATTTCATGCGCACTACAATGAAGGTTTAGTTGAGCATACTGAAAAGGAAATTGAATCTGAAATTAAGAAGTGTCCAATCTGCACAATTTTAACACATTATCAACACGAAAAATACCTGATATCGGGACGTCAGCTTTTAACGGCTCCAGTACGAACTTTTACAGTAAAGCTGCCAGAAGTTATTCTTGGCATTTATATTTTTACGCTGCAAGGCCTTACCAACAAAGGCCCTCCTTTATTTCAAAAACTTGCTATTGGGCTGGTTTAATCTTATGGAATAAACTCTACTGATACTTGCGTGCAATTCATGCTACAACAAATATTTATAGCGGCTGTCTTACATGGCCTTTCAGGCTTTGTCATTTGGCAATGACCAGATACAGCCTATTACATTGATTACAAAAACGTATACCATTAAAATCTAGAATGAAAATTATAAAATATACTACAGCTTTCCTTTTGGCAATTAGCCTGTTTTCAGCTTGTAAAAAAGACGAAAGTCCTATACCAGAGGCAACCAAACCCACTGTTGAACTAATAGAAATTGGTTACAATAACAACAAAATGGGTGTTCAAGGTAAAGATTTTCATCTAAATGCGGATATTATTGCGGGTGATAAAATTGAAAGCGTACAGGTGAAGATTTTGCAAAAAAATACCGAGACTTACGCTCAACCATGGACATTTGAACTTACCTGGAGCCAATACAAAGGCGCAAAAAATACAAATGTCCACAAGCATTTTGATATCCCTAAAGACGCACCGGAAGGGAAGTATGACTTTATATTTCTTGTAATCGACCAAAACGGATCCACACTGGAAATAAAAGAAGATTTCCGGATTTATCATCCCGATAAGCTTCCAGTAGACCCTGCCATTAAGGTTACTGTTACCCGAAATATGAACTTAATGTTTAAAGGAGAGAAACTTAAAGAGGGCGGCCTAATTAATAAAGGTGATTCCCTATTTGTAAATGCCGAAATTACTAACATAAAAGATGATGGCGTAGCATATGTCTTACTGATTAAACAAAATGCGAATTACCGTCCTGAAACTGCAGCAAAGTTAGATTTTTCTAAAGCCATAGTAATTTTCAATAGAGAACACAGCTTTCTTAAAGTCTCGGGCTTTTCCACTTATATTTGGAATAAAGACCCTAACATTAGTAGTTATCCTGTAAACATAAAAATTGGAGCTGCAAATGACAATAATTCCCCTGTCGCTAATGCCATAAACGGAGGTAAAAGTTGGGAATCGGGCAATTACAACATTGTAATTGTTTACACTAACACGACACACAATATGAGTGCCTTTAAGTCTTTTCCAATTACGATTAACTATTAATAGTACTGTTATAAATGGACTTCAAAGCCATCCACAGATGAGCTGTTAAACTAATTTTAAAGGATGTTGCAGTACGACCTTACAAGTACATTGCAATAACATATTACTTAATTAATGGGGGAAATTTCTAAAATCCCCCATTAATTTGTGCTCAGGTCAACTTTATCATAATTGATCAAATAGTACAGCGTGCAACTTCCCAGTAATACCAAACTGAATGACAGATAATAATGCCCAAGAATTGACCACATTGAGATAAAGAAGAAAAAAAGCAACCACCGGAGATAGATATCCATGTCTAGTTTTACAACGTACAATACGACTAACAGAAATAGCAATCCAGCCAGACCAAACAAAAATCCATTTGCAATTGAATATAAGTCGTACTCCGATGCGATCATCAAAAACATCCATTCAGGCAGTAGAATAATAGCGGAAGTCAATAACCAGCAGCCTAACCGTTTGTAAATCGAAATCGGCAGGCTTTTACTAAAGCTTAAGCACTTGATTTCAAACTTCAACAGGGTAAAGACCAATGTTGAATGGCATAAAACTGATGCCAGTAAGGCGACTAACAACACCCGGATATCTGTCCCTACGTCTGCAAACATCCAGAGTATGCTTTTGAAGAAAACGAGCGACACGATTTTGCACATCAACAGCATTAGCGGTTGTTCATTTAACAAATAGAATAATGGCCAGCTAAAGAATGGCCTTTTCAGCTTTGTAAACAAAGTGATTTGCTGCCTTTCTCGCTTTAGAAAACCGAATGTTACGGATCGATAAGATAGGTAGGATAAGCAAAAGGTCAGAGCGGAAAAAACAATTATAATGTAAATAAGGCTCGTAAAATGGTGGCTATAAACACTGATGCCAACCAAAGCCAGAACGTAGATAAGGATCGGCAAAAGTAATACGCCATATAATGCCAGCCATAACTTGATCTGCCGATGTCTGCTCATAGTGCCTACTTCTTTTATAAAATTATAGGTCGTACCGTTCAATCTTTGTTTGATGAAAAAATGAACTTTAATGCCATATAAGATCCAGGCAGTAAATACAACCAAAAGTCCCATCGGAGACGAAACCGCAGCTAATAACAAAGCTTTATGGTAACCAATTAATTGTGAGGGTTCCACTACTCCGAACAAAACATAAAATCCTATGATGAAATAGCCAGCATGCTGCTGATAGAACTCTTTCGCTAAACTGTTGATCAATAGCTTCAACATCTAGAGTTGAATGATTTGCTTATCGACAATGTGATAAACTTGATCGACCTTAAGTTGGTCTCTGCTAACTTCCTGGTGGGAGGATATCAAAAAGCTCTTCCCTTTTGAGGCTTTCTCAGTGATTAGTTTATTAAGCTTAGTTGCAGATTGACTATCAATGGTGATCAGCGGTTCATCCAGAATGTAGAGCTCAGCGTTGCCGACAAAAGCACAGATCAATGACAGTTTTTTCAACATGCCGCTGGAATAACTTCCTACAACTTGATCAAGAAACGGTGTCATATCGAAATAATTTGCAAGCTCATCTGCCTGTTCTTGATCAGCCCTGCGGGTTTCTGTATAAAATTCAATCAGTTCTTTTCCTTTTATAAATAGCGGGTATTGTGGCTCAGCTTCTGCAAAACTGATTTTAGATCGGAATGCTTTTGGTTCTTTTCTTAAGCTAGTGCCA
Organism: Pedobacter sp.; assembly: GCF_037719805.1. GTDB lineage: Bacteria > Bacteroidota > Bacteroidia > Sphingobacteriales > Sphingobacteriaceae > Pedobacter. Next base: position 931,382 of record NZ_JBBJLZ010000002.1, read on the forward strand.
TTCAATTCCACCGTACCTTTGAACGGTATTTGTCCTGAGATGATTTTGAATAAGGTTGACTTTCCGGTACCATTACCACCTTTTAGCCAGTGTATTCCTTCGTCAAGATTCCAGTTACTAAAGTTCAGCACTTCATAGCTACCGTATCGTTTATTGATGTCTTTAAGGCTTAGCAAAATAGAATTTAATGATACAATGAGTTATTAAACCTTTTCGCTAACAGACCCGTCGCTTTGCTAAGATCAATATCACCAACGAGTACACCGGTTCTCCCATAAACTTCATGCAGGATGCAATTGCCAATGGGGTCAATAATTGAAGTTGCTGATTCAGAATAGAGAGATGAGTAGTTAACGCTGGCAAAGAAGATGGTATTTTCCAAGGCCCTCATCATCATTGCTTTTTCATAGTAAGGATTGCTTTTATCACCCCATTCCTTAAGTAGTGTGCCCGCTGTGTTACTGCCGCTAAAATGGGGATGAAAGACAATTTTGGCTCCTTGTTGCGCTGCCCATCTTACAGATTCAGGGTAACGAAATCCCTCATGACAAATAGTTATACCAAACTTTACATCGTTTACTTCGAACACAGATCTGTTTGTACCCGGAACCCAAATGTCATCCTCGGAAGGGTCTAACTGGTTCTTTGTTTGATAGCCTAATATTTCTCCCTTTCCGGAAACAACATATGCCAGATTGACCAATTGTTGATTGATATACCAATCCATTGGGACAATGATTGCAATAGAGAACATAGCCGCAATTTCGCAGACTTTATCTAAAGCACTTTGCAAACTTACAGTGGTTCGGTCTTCTTGCGAATAACCCATTCCTGGATAGCCCGGTAAATAAGATTCTGGAAAACAGATAATTTCAGCCAGCTTTTCAGAAGCTTCCTTTGTCAGTTCTTCAAGCATAGTTAATCCATCTTTAATACTTTTTGGAAAAGAAGGAGATGCCAGCGCTATTTTCATTGATTAAAGATATCGAATATTTTCACCTAACCTTTAATAGAAATCAGCTCAATAAAATCTAATAATTTATAAAGCAACTCTCTTAAATCCAAACTTAGAATTTTCGTATTTAGAAATACATCCTTCATAAATGTTTACTTTCGAAATAAGCGTCAAGTTCTTTTTTCTTGTCGAAGTTTACAGGTAGCCTAACCGACCGGGCTAACTTATTCAATTCAGGGGAAATCTGTTTTATTTCAGGGTGTTCTTCAGTGAGTGTTTCCAGATACTTTTCTACTATTTCGGATAAACTCCTGCCTGTTAGCTTGGCGTAAGACTTCGCTTTTTTAATAACAACCTCCTCTACGGTTAATGTCAACTTCCTTGTCATGATAGGTACACGTTAAATAAAGATACATGTTTGTTAACAGTATCCAAAAGGGATATGTATTGCGCTGCAAGATCCAGACTTCAGTAAACATTTGGAGAATCTAGTACAGGCCGATGAGACGGCAGGAACATACTTTTAAAGTTAATGAAGCTTCTGGCTTACCTTCGCCTTAAGCGCAAAAAAGCGGGTTGCCACTGGCAACCCGCTTTAATCAAGTCTTTCGATCTTTAAATGTTTTTAGGATTATAGGCGCCATTCTCACGGTCATTCTTATAATTAAGCGCATCCGAGTCTTCAACTTCCTTCCCTTCTTTCTTCCCTTCGCGCATCTCGCTGATGCTTAAACCCGCATCAATATCGTTCTCGCGCTTGTCCTCACGGCCTGTCAATTCACCACTATCTCCTTCTTTTGATTCATCACTCTCTTCCTCATGAGGCGAAAATCCAGGATCTACATCTGCGTTTTCGAACTTAATATCATCATTAAGCAGCTCTTTCGAGTTATTTTCTTCGCTATTTTCCATAAGAGTTATTTTGATATACTGTGAAAACAAATGACAATGCTTAAGGTTTGGTTTATGTCAGCAAGATATCACCTTATACTGATAAAGTATTATTCCATGGTTGTGACCAATATCTTTCTAACGACCAAATGTCGTAGGGCTTAAATTGAAGCCATCAACAACTAGCTTTAGTCTGCTGCCTTTAAGGTCGTCTTCATCATACTTTACCCTTACCGTTTTTGACTCACCAGGCAATAAGTTGAAAAAGTTATCTGAATAGAATGCAGGACTGATACTCTTACCTTCCGCGTTTTGCAACTTCAATTGAGTGAAAAACGCAATTATGGAAGATTTGTTGGACAACTTAACTTCTACCAAACCATCTCCTACAAAAGACGTTGCAAGGTTCAACCGCGTCTTTCCTAAATCTTTAAGACTTTGAAATCCTGAAATAGCTGGTCCGGTTAAAGTCCATGCGCCAGCATACTTATCCCTAGATCGCCAGTAAAAAGAATCAGAAATGATCTTCCCCCTGCGGTCTTTCAAGATAAGCTTTATAAAGTGCACCTGAGAAATACTTTCTGGAAACTCCAGACTTAACGCATCCTTAACTAAGCCGTCAGACGGGATGTCAATGTTTTTAGACCTGGTGCTGATCCGTTTTGAATGAATGTCATAGACTTCCGCTGTCAGCTTATATCCTTTAAAAGCCTTGCGGTAGTCATTGTAAACAGAAACCGTGTTTTTTAAGTAATCGAACTGTGCGTGTAGAGGTTCAAGACCGTCCTGAGAGTAGTAAAGCGCTGCAGTCGGCTCCAGGCTCCAATCATACATCCTACCGCCTGTTTGTCTTGTCGGACTATTATGGTACCAAAACAGAAACCCTGATGCCCACCTGTCGCCAAAAGCGAACTTGTTATAGTTCCAAACTTCCCAAATGGCCCGGTAGTTTAAAGCACCAACAAACTGGGCCTTCTTTGCGAACTCCTCAATTGAACTGGACGCTCCGAACTGATTTACCGCGTCGGTGTATTTGGTTGTGATTTGATGAAAACCATTGCCATCCATGTAATCCCAGACTTTCTTATTGATAGGCCAAAGGTCCTTCGCCGGCATCATTTCTCTCAATGATTCTACTGTTGGAAGGCAGGGAGTTCCATACTCCGGATTGAAACCATCTACTCTGCTCCCTCTCTTGGATGCTGTATTTTCAAAGTACTGCATCGGGTTTTCGTACTTATAGGGGCTTCCATCATGAATGCCACAGCATTCTGATTGCATTTGGTATCCCCTCGAAGGATCTAATGATCTGATCAGGTTCGCAGCACCTTTAACTTCTGTTGACTCATTTGAAGAAACGTGGTAAGCCAGTGAAGCATGGTTTCTAATTCTTTTCACCGTACTTTCTATGTTTTCGAGGTACAAGGGAACGTCCGACGGAAATTGTGTATCACCAGTGAGCCAGTATTCGTTCCATACGAGAAAGCCGAGTTCATCACATTGATCAAAGAAATAATCTGACTCTGCAATTCCACCGCCCCAAAGTCTTAACAAATTTAAACCGGATTGCTTCGTGTATTTTAGTTCAGCATGTGTTCTTTTAACAGAATTCCTAAGCATCGCTTCAGGCACCCAATTTGTTCCTCTGATAAATACAGGGTAACCATTTACGAGAAATCTGCGCGACTTATCTGGTGTGTTTTGATCGGAAGTGATCTCCCTCACACCATATTTCACATTCTTGACATGACTGACCTGACTACCCTGCACAAAGCTAAGTTCCAGGTTATATAGCGACTGGTTTCCTTTGTTGATGGGCCACCAAAGCTTTGGTTTCTTCAGTTGCAAAGCTGTGTATTCTTCAGGACTGAAAACGATTGTTCGACGCTCATTTGGCTGTAAACGCAATTCCTGTTGAAACGTGCCTTTTGTTTGTTTAATAACACCCTTTAAAATACCAACCTGGACTATGTTTGTAGCATTTAAAACCTCTACGGAGACCGTCTGCTTAGCCGAAGTCGTATCTGGCAATGGCAGTTTGGTTTGTACAAATGGGTTTTCAAGAACTACATCTCCGGTGGTATAAACTTCTACATCTCTCCATATCCCTGTGTTCCGATCACGGACGCCATCAGGCAACGTAAAGTCCCAACCTACGCTCATAAGCATGGTAACGTTTCTTCCTATCTCACCATTACCACCATTGCTATTTTCTCCAACAGCACCATTAGACTTTTGATTCTTGGGTCCGCTACTGCCCGGCACATCCACTGGAGATACTTTAATGGCCAGCGAGTTTGACTTGCCGCTTACGAGCGCAGTGATATCAAAAGACCTGGTATTGAACATGCCGTTCAGGTTACCGAGCTTTTTTCCATTAAACCATACTTCGCTTTTATAGTTGATGCCGTGCAGTTTCAGCCAGATTCGCTTTCCGCTGAAATTTGCAGGTATTTCAAAATTGGTACGGTACCAGTAGTGGTAAAATTGCTTTCCTACATCTGCGATATCCGGGATAATCTTGTTGGACCGCCTGTTTAGGTCGCCATAATAGAAATCAGGATAGGTCTTGTCATGCACGAGACTGCTGAGTACTGTTCCGGGAACAACGCCCTGCGACCAGGATTCTGCCTTATAACTATTCGACGAAATAATTTCGCCGGAAGACCCCGCTTTCTCTACTTTCTGTATCTGCCAATTGTACTTACCTCCGTGGGAAGCTGCAGAGGTAAGGAAAAATGACTCGGTAGAAGAAGCTTTTGATAGGTTTTGTTGCTGTGAAAAGCAAGGGAATGTGATGGCTAAAAACAGTACTACAACGATGTATCTCATGTTATTTTTTTTAAACAGCCCCAATGGGTTTCCTCGTCCGTTCCGATTCTATAAATCTATAAATAATATTGGTTTACTATATTGCGGAACTTTACCTTAACGCAGGAGTTATAGGGTAAACAGATCGTAATTTATGGCTACAACACAGCAATCAGCGAAATTCAGCTTTCCAGCGCTCTTGATCAATATACTTATCCCAATGAGTGTTGGTGCACTAGGAGGTTTTCTTACTCAGGAATCAGTTAACACCTGGTACCTTACCATTAACAAACCTTCTTTTACACCGCCAAACTGGGCTTTCCCTACAGTATGGACGACGCTTTTTCTGATCATTGGGATTGCTTCGTATTTGGTTTGGCAAAAGAGAAAGCATATAGAACACCTGCCACGTGTTGTTGCGATTTATGCGATTCAATTGTTGCTCAATCTACTGTGGTCCTTCTTTTTCTTCTACTCCCATCAAATTGACGGGGCGTTTTACGAGATTTTGGCGTTATTGGTGATGATCGTTATAAATGGCCTTGTGTTTTATAAGATCGACAAAACCGCCGGCCTGCTCTTCATTCCCTATTTTATTTGGGTAAGCTACGCTGCCGTTTTAACTTTCACCATTATGAGATTGAACTAACAATAGTAAGAAGAGTTTGGCCCGGCGCTTTTTTTGTATACGATAAAAAAGCCTAGATTAGTGATGTGAGATCCCTAAGATACTTTCTTTACCTGCTACTCTCCTTAAGCATGACTCAGACTTATGCGCAGAAAGTCGGTTTAGTATTAAGTGGAGGAGGGGCAAAAGGCATTGCGCATATCGGAATTCTAAAAGCTCTAGAAGAAAACAATATACCCATAGACTATATTACAGGAACCTCCATGGGCGGGATCGTTGGAGCTATGTACTCCGCCGGGTATTCTCCTGCACAAATCGAACAGATTGCCTTAAGTAGAGATTTTCAGGATTGGGTTGGAGGAAGATATACGAGCGACTATTCGTTCTTTTTTCAGAAGAAAAGCATTAACCCCTCCATACTTACCGCAAAATTATCGGTAGACAGTAACCTGCGACTTAACGTCCGTTCCAACCTGGTCAACGATATTCCATTAAATTTTGCGCTTCTAGAGCTGTTTTCACAGGCATCCGCAATCTCAAAGGATAATTTCGATAATCTCTTTGTTCCTTTTAGATGTATGGTTTCCGACGTCCTCTCCCAGACCAGCATCACCGTAAGCAAAGGAAGTCTGGCGGAAGCTGTTCGCGCAACCATGACTGTTCCATTGATCTATAGACCCATAAAGCTGGAGGAAAAGTATGTCTTTGATGGCGGCTTGTACAATAACTTCCCTGCGGATGTGATGAAGACCAACTTCAATCCTGACGTAATGATCGGTGCAAATGTATCCGCGAAGATCTTCAATGAATACCCCAAGGCAAACGACGACAGGCTAATGAGCCGATTGATGGTCTTCATGTTTCTCTCCAAATCGGACTCCACCTTGATTGGCAAGAACGGCGTCTATATTCAACCAGATCTTAGTGGATACTCTGTGTCGAACTTTAACCCGGTAGCAGCGCTAATCAAACAGGGCTATGACGCTACGATGGCTGAGATGCCACAACTTAAGGAACGGATTGCAAGGCGCGTTTCAAATGAGACACTCATTGAAAGGAGGAATGGCTTTAACAACAAAAAGCCTAACCTCTTGTTTACCGGCGTAACGGTAACTGGAGTAAATGCGCAGCAGAAGAAGTATGTGGAGCGCTTATTTAAACGCGACCAGCGAACCTTCGACCTGGCCGATATCAAGCAAGGGTATTATAAGCTGGTTGCAGACGAAACGTTTGAAACTGTATACCCGAAGATCAGTTATAACCCGGTGTCTGACAGTTACAACTTTGAGATCGTCGCGAAACCCCAAAAGAGCTTTACGGTTGATTTTGGAGGGAATATTTCTACCAGACCGATCAGCAATGTGTTTTTGGGACTACAATATAATTACCTTAATAAGAAGTCCTATACTTTTGGAACAAATGTGTTTTCCGGAAGATTCTACGAGTCGGTACAACTGAGCGGAAGGGTAGATTATCCCTCCCGACTGCCCTTATTTTTGGCCGCAGACCTGACTTATAACCACTTTGATTACTACAATACAAGTTCTATTTTCATAGAAAACCCGAATCCGACCTACATGGAGCAGGCTGATAGAAGAATTGGCCTTAGGCTGGGCATGCCCTTGAATAGAAATACGCGAATCAGTATAGGTACGTCCTTTATTAACAACAGCGACAAATACAGTCCGATTAATTCGTATGCTGTTGGCGATCAACTGGATAAGACGGTTTTAAACGCCTCCCGGTCCACCCTATCTTTTGAGCAATATAACTTTAATAGAAAACAATATGCCAGCAGGGGAAGAAACTTCCTGATGAGCTTTAACTTCTACGCGGGCAGAGAGAGTTTTCAATCGGGCGGCATTGGCTCCACGGAAAGTTCTGTGGTAGCAGTACCGGTGAACAAACTCGTAGTGGATAGCAAGTACAGACAATGGTTTAATGTCAAAGTAAGTGATGAAAACTACTTTATTCATAAGCGGAAGTACTCACTGGGGTATCTTGCTGAAGCAGTTTTCTCCAATCAACCGCTATTCTCAAATTACTACTCTACCTTATTGGCAGCGCCTGCTTTTTATCCCTTGCAGGACAGTCGCTCGTTGTTTCTGCAAAACTTCAGGGCCACAAGTTACCTGGCTGGGGGCTTAAAAAATGTTTACAGCATACGGCGCCATCTGGATATCAGGGCGGAAGGCTATGCGTTTTTACCTTATGAGAAGTTTGAGAAAGTAGGTTTTCAGGGAGTCGCTCATGCTTCTCCGCTAACGCAATGGCAATATGCGGCTACAGTTGGACTTGTTTATCACACTCCTGTTGGGCCGATTAGCTTTAGTTATAATATCTACGACGACCCGATAAAAAGAAACGGCGTTTTACTACATTTGGGATACCTGATCTACAACAAACGATCAATAGAATAAATCAAAGCTTCGAATGAAAACAATACGCCTCCTGATCCTGCTACTTAGCACCTCGATTTACGGTTATGCGCAAAGCGCAGACATTAATAACTTTATTGTGAAGGAGAGTCTATTGAAAAATAGCAAGCTCGCTATTATTGCAGCAGATTCGTTGGACAACCCCATTGAGAAGGTTAATGGCATCTATACGTTTAGTGTAAGTGGATTTACCCAGGAGGTACGGTTTAGTGATGGTGTGGCTGTTATACCGCTACCTTTAGAGAGTTCAGCATTCGTTTACATCAAGCATCAGAACGATCAGGGCACCCATAGCAAGCTATTTTATGTTTATAAAAAAGAAGGAAGCTTGACTCCCTACGCTTTCAATAGCATGTGGCTGGTACTATTTCCAGTAATACTTTTCGTGATTGCCTTCTTGTTCCGGAAATTCCTGATTATAGCTGTGATACTATTCCTGATCTTCATCTACTTCAATCATAGCAATGGTTTGAGCCTTGGGACTTTCTTTGAGACCATATTTGACGGTCTTAAAAGTGCTTTTTAGAAAGGCATTCCTATACCAAAGTTATATTGAACAAACCGGTACTGCATCGGGCTGTTTAATGCGTTATACGTGCGTTTAAAATCTCTGCCACCATTGAAGAGTTTACTGATCACCCATTGGTCTGAACCCTGAAACTGTGGATCCTTAAGCTTTAAACCTACGTCGAAACGAAATACGAAGTACTGAACGTCATATCTGAAACCAGCGCCCGTACCGATACCAAGCTGTCTTCCTAGCTTCGAAAAGTCGAATTTAGTGGATGGATCGGCGTTGTTGCTGGAGACGTTCCATACGTTTCCAGCATCTAGAAAGAATGCGCCTTTAAGTTTAGCGCCAAAGAATTTGTTCAGCAGAAGATACCTGTATTCCAGGTTGGCTTCGATATGCATATCACCTAGCTGATCTATACCAAAAAGCGACCTTCGTGTAGCAGAATCAGGAATACTGACGCCCCTGTTGTAATTACCTGGCCCGAGAGTTCTTGCCTGAAAAGCACGAACTCCGCTGGAACCACCGGCGAAAAACAACTTTTCAAATGGCATGGCAGTCGAGTTTCCGTAGGCGAAACCAACACCTGCATTGATTCGGGTAACCAGTTGCTTTTCCCCACCGAGACCTTTATACCATCTTACATCCACCTCCGGACGGACATACTGGTTGAATGGCAAACCGAATATCTCTGCAAAATCACCCGACTGAGGATCGTGCTTAGTCCCCGAAAGCTTAGACGCAAGCTGTAGCATATTACCTGCAATATCTATATTACCCCTAAAATAGAGGAAGTCGCTATTGGTTAACAGCTTATCAGAGTTCAGGGAGTAGGTATATTTTATCCCTAGCGTGATGTCTTTTCTACTGAGGAGCCGCACATAATACTGATTGTTCCGGATAATATTATCCGATAAGTTACTGCTTAGATTACCCAATCTATATTCAAAATTTAATGGGGTAACTGAGTGGTATTTAGACTTAGATTCCACAAATTCGTAGGTTACGGAGTTGAGGAAGACATGACGCTGGAAGAAATCCGTTTGCAAGGCATACGCATAACTGGTAGAGAAAATAGTATGTGGCATACCTCCTCGCCGCCCTGGTCTCAAGGAAATAAAGGGCAGCATTAACCGTGGAACGCTTAAGTTAGCACTCAGTGAGAAATCCCTTTGATAGATGTCACTGAAAAGTGCGCTTCCGTTTCCAACACGAGATTGTAGTCCGCCCTTCACCTGGAACTCAAATCGTTCCGCACCTCTAAACAAGTTGTTGTTGGTATAGGTATTACTCAGGGTGAAACCTACAGTACCGCCATTAAAAGGAACCTCTCCCTCTACCCTGTTGCTCATGATCTTTTGGGGGATCAGTTGAATTACTGGCATTACTCTATTGGAACTATCCTGCGCTTTTGCATAGTCAATTTTAACGTTTTTAAAAACGTTAAGCTCATACATCCGATCATAAGTTAACGTTTCATTTCTGATATCGTAGGTTGTCGAATCCTGCAAAAAATTATAGCGGGCGATAGGACCTCTTCTAAATTTACCGGAATAGTCAGTGTACTTAAGGCCCCTGTACACTTTGGAGGTTTTGCTGGCACTGTTAAGCAGGCTATCAATCGGTGCTTGAAAACCATCGGCATCTGGAGCGATGATCAGATTGGTTTCTCCGATAGCGTATTTTTGATGCGCAGTTTTGTCTTTAGGATTGTCGATCAACAGGGACACATTGACCTTACTGGCATTTAGATTGGTATCCAGTTCGAACTTCACGTAAGGTCTGGCGAAGTCGAAATACCCATTCTCTTTCATGACCTGATAAATGTGATCTCTTTCATAAGCCAGGGAGTCATCATCATAACGCATACCCTCTTTGAAGTGCGTAAAAACAGATTTATTGTTTAAATAGGTGCTTTTGGTCGCACTATCAGGTATTTGGAAGCTAATTTTATTGATAGCGAAGGAAGGTCCCTGGTTTGCTTTAAACCTAACTTTGGCCTTTTGCTTTTTGACCTCGATAGAAGAAGTTACTTTGGCTTTAAAATAACCTTTGCTGACTAAGAATTTCTGTATCTGGTCCCTTGAAATCTCTACCAATGCACTATCCAGGATCGGTGGCGGATTACCGAGGGGTTTGATGCCTGTTGTTTTGTACTTACCGTCTTTAGTATTGAAGATGTTGTAAATTAATACGTTGATCCCGATGGTAGATGTAGGCCTGATGTCTTTCTGAATATAGTTGAGTGCTTCTTCTTCAAACAATTTATTTACACTATCTATTTCTACCTTTTTAACGATAGACTGGTAGTCTGCGATATATTTTGTTGAGGAGCATGCCGATATAAAGAGGAGAATAAATAGTAATATTGCAGGACAAAAGGTGTTTTGTTTACAAGGAAGATATGCTTTCAAAGTCTCAGTTAAGTTTTATAAAATCGTTACATCAAAAAAAGTACCGTAAAGAAAGTGGGATATTCATCGTTGAAGGTATAAAATCTATCGTAGAATTTACCAACTCACCATTCAAGATTCACAGCATCTATTATCTCTCTCATTACCAGTCGTTACTCCCGGTTTTGCCAGCAAATATAGAGTTATTTGAAGTAAACAACGCTGAATTGGACAAGATTAGTACGTTGCAAACGCCGCAGGGAATTTTAGCGCTGGTTCACATTCCTGATGGGGAAACATTGTCGGCGAAGGATTTAGCAGGATCCTTTACTTTAATTCTTGATGGTATCCAGGACCCAGGCAATATGGGTACGATTATCAGGACTGCGGACTGGTTTGGATTTAAACATATTGTTTGCTCGTTGAATACCGTGGAAGTTTACAATCCCAAAACGGCACAGGCAACCATGGGTTCTCTGGCACGGGTGAAGGTTTGTTATCAGGATCTGAGGGCATTGCTTGCTGTAAACCGGCTTCCGGTTTTTGGTGCCTTACTGGACGGAAAAAGTATGTATCGGACGGAATGGGGCAAGGAAGGCTTGGTAATTCTTGGAAATGAAGGTCAGGGGATAACAGAGGAAGTAAGAACTTATATCACTGATCCGGTGACGATACCGCGCGTTGGAGCGGCTGAATCCTTAAACGTTGCTATTTCTGCTGCGATCATTTGTTCGGACATCAGCAGATATTTACAGAAATAAATTGCATAGTAACTAATAATTACTATTTTTGCAGCCTGAATTTTAACAGGGTCGAGTGGCCGAGTGGCTAGGCAGAGGTCTGCAAAACCTCCTACAGCGGTTCGAATCCGCTCTCGACCTCAGGATTTAAATATTTAAATAAAAAAACATTAACATGGCAGTTACAAGACTAAAAAGAAAAGACAGAAGGAATAAGACTTTCGCAAAGTTAGATGTGAAAAACTTGAAACTAGCGACTAACATTGAGTTAGGTAGCCGTTCAAGACAATCTTTAACAGATCAGTTGGCTAAAAACAATGCTGTTTTAGATCAGCTTTCAGCTAGAGCATAGTTTTTTCTATAGGATATTAAGCCTTTCTACGTTGTAGAAGGGCTTTTTGTTTTTATGGGAAAGGCCTGCGGAAGGTTTTGTATGTAGTTAAGTTGTGGTTGGTCACCGCATCGTCTCGTCAAGCGGGCGAGTGAAACGTCATGCGGGAGCACGAAACGTCATGCAGGAGCACGAACGTTATGCCGGCGCAGGCCGGTACCCCAGCCCTAAATAATCTCACTTCTCTTCCGAGGTTCTGAAACAAGTTCAGAATGACGGCGGGGAAGGGACGGTTTAAATGACGGGAGGGATGACGAAAAACCTTAGCCCTTAACCAATTCCTTGCAAATGTCCTTAATCAAACCCGGTCCTTCATAAATGAAGCCCGTGTACAACTGTACAAGTGAAGCGCCTGCTTCCAGCTTATCCTTCGCATCCTGAGGAGAATGAATCCCTCCTACTCCAATGATTGGAAAAGCCTTATTTGACTTGTTAGACAAATACCTGATAACTTCAGTTGATCGTTGAGTTAGTGGCTTCCCACTTAAACCGCCGGTTTCCTTTAAAAGAGCTTCTTCTGAGTAAAGACCGCTCCGGTCTACCGTGGTATTGGTAGCAATTACTCCTGCGATGCCTGTTTTAAGAACGATTTCTACAATGTCGTCAAGTTGCTCATCGGTAAGATCAGGAGCGATTTTTAAAAGAATCGGGCGTTTAACCGGATTCTGTTGATTGCGTTGCTCTAAAGTGTTGAGTAGATCCATTAAAGGCTCTTTTTCCTGCAATGCCCTTAAACCAGGAGTGTTCGGAGAACTTACGTTCACTACAAAATAGTCTACAACTTTATGAAGCCGCTCGAAACATTTAATATAGTCACTAACCGCATCTTCATTCGGCGTATTTTTGTTTTTACCTATGTTACCGCCAATAACGATCTCTGAATTCTTACTTTTCAACTGCCTTAATCTTTCGGCAAGCGTATCCACGCCTTTGTTGTTAAAGCCCATCCGGTTGATAATGGCTTTATCAGCCTCTAAGCGGAACATTCTTGGCTTGTCGTTACCCGGCTGAGGCAATGGTGTTACCGTACCAACTTCGATAAAACCAAATCCCATATCGCTTAATGCTTCAATGTACTCGCCGTTCTTGTCAAAACCCGCAGCAAGGCCAACAGGGTTTTTAAACTTGATGCCAAAGACCTCTCGCTCCAATCCTTTTATCTTAACGTCGAAGCTACTTCTTATAATCGTTTCTCCCAGTGGGAAGTGCTCATGGAACCACTTTAAACGTTTCACAACAAAATGGTGGACTTTCTCCGGGTCAAATTGGAAGAATATAGGTTTAATCAGACGGTACATGGAACGAAGGAATTAATTAATGCCAAAAATGCACATTTGTTTGTATTTTTGCAATCACATGATTTCAATAAACGACTTAACATTCCTTATAGGCTCCAGAGCTTTATACGACGAGGCAAACTGGCACATTAAACCTGGAGATCGGGTTGGACTTATTGGTGCCAACGGAACAGGAAAATCTACCCTTTTAAAAATAATAGTTGGTGAATACGGACCGTCTTCAGGAAGCATTTCTATGTCGAAAGACTTGAAAATAGGCTACCTGAATCAGGATTTGCTTTCGTACGACTCGCACCATAGCATTTTGCATGTTGCAATGGAGGCCTTTGAACGCCAAAATCAGCTCCATGATGAAATAGAAGAATTGTTAAAGAAGATTGAGACCGACTATTCTGAAGACGTTTTATATAAACTAAGTGACAAGCAACAAGAATTTGAAGCTTTAGATGGTTACAGCATAGAATACAGGGCAAATGAGATTCTTGCAGGTCTTGGATTTAGCACTGAAGATCAACACAGACCATTGAATACTTTCTCTGGAGGATGGAGAATGCGTGTGATGCTGGCGAAAATCCTTTTGCAGACACCAGACATCCTTTTATTGGATGAGCCAACCAACCACATGGATTTACCTTCCATCAAATGGCTGGAAACTTATTTAGGCAGCTTTGAAGGTGCGATTGTAATCGTATCTCATGATAGGTACTTCCTTGATAAAGTAGTGAACAAGATCGTTGAATCCCGCAAAGGAAAGCTTACCCCTTATTCCGGTAATTACAGTTTCTACCTGGAAGAAAAGTCCCTGAGAGGTGAAATCCAGAAAGGTGAATTTAAAAACCAACAGGCTAAGATCAAGCAGGAAGAAAGATTGATTGAACGCTTCAGGGCGAAAGCTTCTAAAGCTAAGATGGCGCAATCCAGAATGAAAGCGCTGGATAAAATGGAGCGTGTGGAAGATGTTGATGACGACAACCCTACGGTTAACTTCCAGTTCAAGTTCTCTAAACCATCTGGCCGACACGTAATTAAAGTAGAAGATGCTTATAAAAGCTATCCGAACATTGAAATATTAGACAATGCTGATGGATTGATCGAAAAAGGCGATAAGATTGCACTTATCGGTGCGAATGGTAAGGGTAAGTCTACCCTGCTTAGAATTATTGCGGGTGCTGAAGACTTCACAGGAAAGTGCGAAACTGGCCATAATGTGACCACAACATTCTTTGCTCAGCATCAGTTGGAGTCTCTGCATTTGGAGAATACTATTCTAGAAGAACTCCAGGCATTTGCTCCAAAACATACAGATACTGAACTTCGTGGCATTTTAGGCTGCTTCCTGTTTACTGGTGATGATGTTTTCAAAAAGATCCGCGTATTGTCAGGAGGAGAGAAATCAAGGGTTGCTTTAGCGAAATCATTAACGACTGACTCCAACTTCCTGATCCTGGATGAGCCAACGAATCACCTTGATATCCAATCGGTGAATATCCTTATTCAAGCGCTTACGCAGTATGAAGGTACATTCATAGCCGTATCCCACGATAGGTACTTCCTTGATCATGTAGCCAATAAGATCTGGTTTATCGAAGATAAAGACATTAAAGAATATCCAGGTACGTACGCTGAATACGAAGAATGGAATAGCAAAAGACCACCAGCAGCCCCGACTCCTGTACCGGTAAGACCTGATAAAGAAGTTAAGAAGGTAGTAGAAGATAAACCTGCCAGTCCGAATCTTCAGCAACAGTTGAAGAAACTAAATGAGCAGCTTAAAAAGATTGAGACAGATATCTCAGACTTTGAAAAGCAAGTGAAGGTGATTGAATCTGAAATAGCAGATGAAAAAACGTATTCGGACTCCTCTAAGCTTTCAGAAGCAAACAAACGTTACCTCGCTGCGAAGAATCTGCTGGATACTGCTCAGACTACCTGGGAAGACCTCGCATCTGATATCATGGACATGGAAAGTAAGTAATGAAGCCTTTTGGACTCCTGCTGCTATTCCTATTGAACTTACAAATTGCTGCCGCACAGCAGCAATTTGTGTTTGAAAACAAAATTTATCAGTCGAACATCAAAACGGTAACATGTTTCAATACGCAGAAAGAGCAGTCGATTCCGGTAATTACTTTAAATTCCAATGAGCAACTGCTCTTCTCGTTCGACGATCTGAATGGGGGAAGTAAGGTGTATTGGTATGCCATTGAACATTGCACATCTGACTGGAAGCCCTCCCGTCTTTCTTCAATGGATTATCTGGAAGGTCTATCAGAAGACAGGATTCAAAATTATAAGTATTCATTTGGCACCTTACAAAAATTCACCCATTATCAGCTACAACTACCGAATGGGCAGATCAAACCTAAGATCTCAGGGAATTATCTACTGAAGGTTTATGAGGATGGCAACTTGAATAAACCAGTCATTTCTCAAAGATTCTTCGTGGTGGAGCAGGTTGTTAACATTGCAGCTGAGGTGGTTCCAAGTCAGCAGGTAGCTTTAAGATCCAGCAATCAGAAACTGAACTTTACGATCTTTCATAAGATAGCTATACAGAACGCATATGCTGATGTGAAGGCGGTTGTAATGCAAAATGCAGACCCGCTGACGGCAGTCATAAATACTAAACCTTCGTTTATTAAACCTGGTGCTTTGGTTTACAATGACCTAAACACAAATGATTTTCCGGGAGGTAATGAGTTCAGGAAGTTTGACATCCGAAGTTTGCGTTATAAAGCAGAAAATGTACAGGACATCATCAAAGATTCAATAATCAATGTTATTCTTTTTCCCGATCCGGTAGCAAATAAAGCTAAGTACAGCAATTTGATTGATGAGAACGGGGCTTTCTTCATCAGGAATACTGAAGGCCGGGAGCCGATCACAGATGCGGATTACACCGGAGTGTCGTTTACTTTGAATTCGCCTCCTCCTACAAAAAACGGAGCTGCATATGTAGTGGGGCGTTTAAACAATTATGTCCTAAACGAAAGCAACAAGCTTAATTACGATCCTACAAAGAATCGTTTTTTAGGAAACATCACTTTGAAACAAGGGCTTTACGACTATAAATACGTTTGGCTGGACAAAGACACCGGCAAGGCTGATGAAACTATTTTTGAAGCTTCTTTTTTTGAGACTGAGAATACGTATCAGGTGTTTGTTTATTACCGCAAACCAGGCTCACGCTGGGAAGAATTGATAGGATTTACAAACATTAACAACGTGAAGCGCTAAAATATGAGTCTTAAAGTAAAAAACCCGAGCCACTCTTTTACCATCATGAATGAATTGGTGTTACCAAATGACACCAACACCTTAAACAACCTGATGGGTGGAAGACTTTTGCACTGGATGGACATTGCTGCAGCGATCTCTGCGCAAAAACATTGTAATAGAATCGTTGTAACCGCTTCGGTAGACAATGTATCATTCAAACAGCCGATCAAACTTGGCGATGTGATAACGATTGAAGCCAAGGTCTCCCGGGCCTTTAATACTTCAGTAGAAGTCCGCTTAGATGTCTGGGCGGAGAACATTCCTTCTGGCAACCGCATAAAATCCAATGAAGCCTACTACACTTTTGTAGCGGTTGGTCAGAACAACGAGACCATTCCGGTGCCGGAGCTTGTACCAGAAACTGAGGAAGAAAAAGAGTTATTTGCCGGGGCACTCAGAAGACGGCAACTGAGACTGATACTTAGCGGCAAAATGAAAGCTCATGACGCGCTTGAGCTCAAAGCCTTGTTCTTTCCAGAGGAGTTGCTTTAGCTGCCCATTTCTAGTATTTTATCAAACTCTTCAGCCTTTAGGGACATAACAGAGAGCCTTCCCTGCCTGATCAGTGAAATGTCTTTCAGACTTTCTTCCGCTTTGATCTGTTCTAATGAAACCGGGTGTTTAAGTGGCTCTACCGGAGCAAGATCTACTACCAACCAATTCGCATTATCCGTAGTTGGATCTTGATAAGATTCTTTAACCACCTTGGCAATACCAACAACGTTCTTTCCCTCATTGCTATGGTAAAAGAGCACTAAATCGCCTTCCTTCATCTCTCTGAGATTGTTACGCGCCTGGTAATTCCGTACGCCATCCCAAATGGTTCGTCCGTCTTCATTAAACTTATCCCAACTATATTTAAATGGTTCGGACTTTACTAACCAGTGGTTCATTGTTTATTTATCTTTATTGAGCTGCGAATTTAATAAAAGATGCTGGTTAGACGGCGAGTGAACTAAAAAAGGGGAGCTCTATCCGGATGCTCCCCTTTCTAACCAAATATATACCAGCTGAGCGCTGTGTTGTAGAGGAAGGAGTCGAACATTCACTGGCCACCAACTGGCACTCTACATGGGGTAATTGCTTTACCTATAACAAAGGTGAAGTTTTGATATAAAGACAAGATTAATTTAATGTCAAGTCTTTAGGTACAGAATTTAGAACATTTAATTGACATTGTTAACATAAACATAACATGCAATCCTATACTCCCAAATGGATTTATTGTTAGATTATAACCTTTAAGAAATCAAAATAAATCTAGCACATTTAGTATATGGCAAGTGTTTGGGAAATTATACTAATGGTACTTGGAGGACTTGGGTTGTTCTTGTTCGCAATTAATAACCTTTCCGACACACTTAAGGAGCTACTAGGCGACAAAGCGAAGAAATGGCTTGGTTACTTTACAAAGAATGTTTTTACAGCGATCCTAACGGGCATAGTGATTACCACGATTCTTGACTCGTCCTCTGCTGTAATTATCATGACGATTGTGCTCGTAAATGCAAAAGCACTTACCTTCAGGCAGTCTATGGGGATTGTGATGGGAGCGAATATCGGCACTACCTTTTCCAGTCAGCTGATTGCATTAGACATTGGACAATATTCCCCAATCCCTATCTTTTTAGGTCTCGTATTAAGCCTGTTCTCTAAAAGTGAAAGAATCTCCAAAGCTGGCAAAGTTGTGCTATTCTTTGGAATCCTGTTCTTTGGCCTGTACACAATGGAACGTGCCGTTGAACCCTTAAAAGATGATCCGGCATTTTTATCATGGATGGAAAAACTTGATGATCCTTTGCGAGGTACCGCAATCGGCGCTTTAGTCACCTTAGTAATACAATCATCTTCAGCAACTGTTGGAATGGTGCTTACCCTCGCAAAAAAAGGCCTAATCAACCTAGGGGGAGGAATTGCCGTGATGATCGGAGCAGAACTGGGGACTTGCTCTGATACGCTTTTGGCGACTATCCGTTCAGACAGGCAAGCTATTAAAACTGGCATGTTTCATTTGCTTTTCAATGTGGTGTCTATAACAATAGGAATTCTGATCCTTCCACTATTTACAACTTTTATAGCACACATCTCAGGAAATGCGAGCATTGAACAAAAAATAGCAAATGCGCATATGATCTTTAACACAACAGGCGTGCTGATCTTCATCCCTCTGGTTCCATTTATTGAAAAGCTTTTGAATCGCTTGATTCCCTCGAAAGAGACAAAATTATCTGCAGTACCCGCTTAATAGGATAATATTCGAACCGCTCCCATGATTGCAGCCTATTTGATCTTGAGCTCGGCGAAATTATGATAAGTAGTTCCGTAATATTCGGCTAAAGCAGGTGAGAACTTACCTTCATAATCATATAAAAACGACTCTATCCCTAGTTCTTTAGCGGCTGATATTTCTGTTTCTGGATTGTCACCAATTACTAGCACTTCAGAGGGTTCGTAATGATAGGTGTTTAAAATTTGCTTAAAAACATCTGTTTTGCTTAGTTCCGATGTGTAAGGATCCGGTATGAATATCTCCTTGAATTCCTTGTCGATACCTAGTTGTCGTATTTTACTTTTCTGCAACTTCGTATAACCTGCGGTTACCAAGAACCGGTCTGCTGCATTGTTTTTGGTCAGATGATAATCTTCAAATGGCTGCATAGTACCGCTGTATTCCATATCAAGGCACATTTTCAATGCCTGATCGCTTAATTCCTTGTCTATTGTGTGACGTTCGGCAATAACGTGAAAGGGAGTAGTCAGTATATCAGCGCGAACATTGTCAAGTACCTCATCACTGACTTGTCCTTTCAATAGTGAAAATAGTTCCTTGTACATGTCATCAACTACAGACTTTGTAGGATATATGGTATCGTCCAGATCGAATATTAAAGCTTTTTTATTCATAGTTTCTGCAAATCATTTATACGGTAAACGGATTTGAACTGTTAACAAGGTAGATTCCATTAAGGTTTTCACAATCGTCAAGCCGGCGTCGGCCGCAACCTCGGACTGGGTGGCACTTAGCCGATTGTGTTCACTAAAACGCAACAATCTCTACCGGGCGATTTTGATGGAACCATTGATTTTGATACCTTGGTGCTGCCTTAAATCAGCTGCCATACCCACATTGATCGGATTTTCCGTAAATAAAAATGAACGACACCACCGCTACATTACCCCGCTCGAAACAGCACTTTGAAATTCTCGATGGGTTACGGGGGGTTGCCGCTTTGGCCGTAGTAACCTTCCATTTTATGGAATGGGCTTACACAGATGCCAGCAAGAACTTCATCGGACACGGTTTTCTAGCTGTAGACTTCTTTTTTTGTCTTTCCGGCTTTGTAATCGGGTATGCGTATGATGATCGTATTTCTAAAATGGGCATTCTTGGCTTTCTTAAAGCAAGAATAATCCGGCTCCACCCACTTGTTGTAGCGGGGTCCGTGTTAGGCCTGCTGGCTTTTCTGTTCGACCCTTTTGGCGGCCACCCAGAATTGTATAGCACCGGCAAGATCGTTCTAACTTTCTTATGCTCAATATTTCTTATTCCATACCCTGCAATCGCCGATCGTGGTTTTAATCTCTTCAGCTTCAACGCGCCCGCATGGTCCTTGTTTTGGGAATACATTGCCAACATTGTCTACGTGTTGGTGCTTTATAAAATTGGTCGCAGCTTATTATTACTGCTGACCGTACTTTCTGCAGGAGCGATTTGCTTTGTCAGCTACCGTTCAGGCAATTTACTCGGCGGCTGGAGTGGTCCAACTTTCTGGGACGGTTGCGCACGGATTTCCTATTCATTTTTGGCCGGTCTGCTTATTTACCGTTCTAACTGGATCATCAAGAACAAACTCGGCTTCGTAGGCCTTGCTATATTATTATTCTTTGCATTCATCATGCCTTTCTCCAAATGGAATTGGTTATCTGAGCCCTTGGTTGTACTGCTCTACTTTCCCCTGCTGATTGCTTTTGGTGCAGGCGCTAAGTTGACTCCTCAATTGAAAAAGCTCTGCATAGTTTCAGGGCAGATCTCATACCCCTTGTACATGACCCATTACGCGGTGCTATGGATGTTCGGCAACTATTACACCAGTCAAAAGCCAGGCACCATGCAACTGACGCTCATTATTATAGTAGGACTCTTTCTACTCCTTGGCGCCGCCTACCTGGTGATGGTGCTTTATGATATCCCATTACGGAACTTTCTTAGCAAAAAACGGAACGATAGGCTAGCCCCTCCTAGGAATTAACTAGCAAGAAATGACGCTTTTGTCACTGAAGTTTATTATATTAACTTCGTAATCAACAACTATCGAAAAGCTTTAAGCTCCAGCTTGTTTTGCGCTACTAACTTAAGTATGAAAGAAACTCCTGAATCGAAAGATTTAACTAATGCTGATGAACGCTTCATTCTTCAAAACGAGGAGAAAGAAAAGCGGGCGGCAGAACTGCTCATCGCAAATAAAGAATTGAGGTTTCAGAATCAAGAGAAAGAAAAACGTGCTGCAGAACTGATCATTGCCAATCTTGAACTTGCCTTCCAGAATGAAGAAAAGGAAAAGCGGGCAGCAGAATTGTTAATTGCCAATAAAGAATTGCGTTTCCAGAATGAAGAGAAAGAAAAACGCGCTGCAGAACTCATTGTTGCCAACCTCGAACTTGCCTTTCAAAATAAAGAAAAGGAGAAACGTGCTGCGGAATTAGTAATTGCAAATGAGGAGCTGGCCTTTCAGAATCTTGAAAAAGAGAAGCGTGCCACAGAGCTCTATAATGCAAATCAAGAACTTAAGGATGCCAAGTCGCAAATAGTTGAATTAAATATTGGACTTGAACAAAAGATAGTCGAGCGGACCTCCCAATTAGAGGCGGCCAATCAAGAACTAGAATCATTCTCTTACTCCGTATCCCATGATCTTCGCTCCCCATTAAGGGCGATTAATGGCTTTACACAGGTATTGGCGGAAGATTACGCAGATAAATTTGATGATGACGGCCGGATGGTAATGGAAGAGATTATCGCAAATTCGAAACGGATGGGTCAGTTGATTGATAACCTCCTCGAGTTCTCGCATATTGGTAAGCAAAAGCTGTCCATTGCTAATGTCAACATGAAAGCACTGATAAACACAGTGGTTACTGAACTCCAACAACAGGAATTACACCGCACAATCGAAGTTTCAATTTTGCGTTTGACAAATAGTCAAGGAGATCCGAACCTGATCAAACAGGTATTGATCAACTTAATCTCTAATGCTTTTAAGTACACGGGTAAAAAGGCGCGAGCTAAAGTTGAAATCGGATCATACACCGAAGCTGGTCAAGTGATCTACTATGTGAAAGACAATGGGGTCGGGTTCGACATGCGCTATTACGATAAGTTGTTCGGCGTATTCCAGCGACTCCACAGTAATAACGAGTTTGAGGGCACAGGTGTCGGCCTGGCTATTATCCACAGAATTATTGCCAAACACTCAGGTAAGGTTTGGGCCGAAGCAAAGGTTGATGAAGGTGCCTGCTTTTATTTTTCCCTCCCCACTTAATGAATCATACTTAACCTCTTCATACTATGCCTAACGGAAATACAGATATACTTCTTGTAGAAGACAACCGGTCGGATGCGCTTCTTACCATAAGAGCCTTGAAAAAACACAATCTCGCCAACAACCTGGTACACCTAACAGATGGGGCTCAGGCCATTGACTATATTTTCGCCTTTGGTGAGTACATCGGTAGAGATATTAACCAGAAACCCAAGGTGATCTTCTTAGATATCAAAATGCCAAAAGTTAACGGTCTGGAAGTATTGCGTCAGGTGAAGAATGATGAGAGAACTAAGAATATTCCTATCGTTATGATGACTTCATCCAAAGAAGAGAAAGACATCGTTGAGAGCCATGAGCTGGGTGTGAACAGTTATGTCGTAAAGCCAGTTGGCTTTGAGAACTTCTCTAAAACCATAGCCGATCTTGGCTTTTACTGGTTAGTTGTCAATAACACACCTCAATAACCTGTGATGCATAAACTTAGAATCTTACATCTTGAAGACTCATCAAGTGACGCTGAATTGGTACAGCGAGTTCTGAAAAAAGGAAACCTAGAGTTCGAGAGACTGCTTATCGATACGAAAACAGAATACCTTAAGGCACTGAGTACTTTCGTCCCCGACATTGTCCTTTGCGACCATTCTCTCCCCTCCTTCAACTCTTTCGAAGCACTGGAAATCTTAGAGGAAGCGGAGTTAAACATCCCTTTTATACTTATTACAGCAAATGTATCTGAGGAGTTTGCCGTCAACGTAATCAATAAAGGCGCCGATGATTATATCTTGAAAGATCGCCTTAAAAGACTGCCAATTGCTATTCAAAACGCATTAGAAAAATACCGGTTTAAAAGAGAAAGGCAAGTTTTTATAGACGATGTCATTAAAAACGAGAAGCGATTTAGAGCGCTTATAGAAAACAGTTCTGACGGAATAACGGTGCTGTGCGAAAAAGGCAGACCACAGTATGTTTCCCCATCGATCAGAAATATATCAGGTTACTCTTATTCAGAGGGTATGAAGCTTGATTTTGATAAGATCATACATCCGGATGATTTGGTTGTTCTTGAAAGATTGATGCGGAAAGCGATCGCTAATCCGGGGGTCTCTTTTAAAGGTGAACCGACCAGAATGATCCACAAGAACGGCAACTGGATTTGGATAGAGCATGTTTTAACGAACATGCTGCATGACCCATCCATCGGGGGTATCGTAGACAATTTCCGTGACATAACGGATAGCATTCATTCGGAACATATCATCCGCGAAAGCGAAGAGAAGTACCGTTCCTTCTATGAAAATAGTATGGATGGGATATTGCTCACCGTCACGAATGGGGATATTCTTGCGGCGAATCCAGCCGCCTGCGCGATCTTCCAAATGACCGAAGCAGAAATCTGTCTTATTGAAAGGTCTGGACTGATGGAAAACGATGACAGCGGAGTGGCCGCTGATAATGTAGAACTACAATTATCGGAAAAGACTTCAGCACAAGTCACCTGTATCCGCAAAGATGGAAGCAAGTTCCCGGGCGAGTTGACCTCTGCTTTATTTAAAGACGGTGCGGGTAATGAGCGTACTTCTATTATTATTAGAGATATTTCTGCCAGAAAACAAGCTGAAGTAGAAGTGTTAAGAGCTTTCGAAGAAAAGAATATTATACTTGAAAGTATAGGAGATGCTTTCTTTGCTATGGATGAAAACTGGATCGTGACCTATTGGAATAAAGAGTCAGAAAAGTTGTTAGAATGTGCCAGAAATCAGGCAATTGGTAAAAACCTGCTGCAGGTCTTTGAAGAAACTGACAACACCTCATTTCATAGCAATTTCCGGAAGTCCCTCGAGAAAAACACAATCCAACACTTTGAGGCATTTTATGAAAAGACAAACAGCTGGCTTGATGTGACTGTCTATCCGTCCAGCAATGGCCTTTCTGTCTATCTTAAAGATATTACACAGCGAAAATTATCAGATTTAAGGTTAAAAGAACTGAACAAAGATCTGCACACGTACACCAAGGAGTTGGTTATCTCCAACACAGAGCTTGAACAATTTTCATACATTATCTCCCATAACTTAAGAGCACCTGTCGCGAACATTATGGGTCTGGCGATGGAGATGAAGGAAGAAAGTCATCCTACAGAAACGAAAAAGATGTTGAACAACGCATTAACGTCTTCTGTAAATTTGCTAAATAATGTCATCCTTGATCTAAATACGATCCTTACAGTAAAGAAGGAGCATTCTTTGAAGAAGGAGATGGTAAACCTCTCGGACCTGATTGACGATATTAAACATAGCATCGATAACCTGATTAAAACCGAAGGAGTGGAAATCAGGACTGACTTTGTGGAGGCTACTGAACTCCTCACTTTCAAAAGCTACATCTACAGCATCTTCTTCAACCTTATTTCTAATAGCATAAAGTATCGCCAGGCGGACAAAACGCCCGTAATAGAAGTAAAGTCTACTAAAAAGGATAAGCACCTGGTGATCACATTCAAAGACAATGGTATCGGTATTGACCTCGCCAAAAGGAAGAACCAGATATTTGGCCTATATAAACGCTTTCATCAGCATGTTGACGGCAAAGGCATGGGATTGTTCATGGTGAAGACCCAAGTAGAAACAATGAAAGGAAAGATATCTGTTGAGAGCACCGTTAACGTAGGAACGGAATTTACGATCACCTTCCCTTTGTAAACAATCACCCTTCCCTTGCTTTCCAAGATAACCGCATTTCCCAGTAGACCGCCAAACCATATCGCTGCACTTCCTGTTATTTATTGCAATCGTGTTGCAATAAATAACAGGAAGTGCTTAACTTTGTCCTGAAGATGGTAATCATATTTAAAGATAAGTAACGATATGGAAGACGCTAAAGACTACGAAGTAATTGTAATCGGGGGAAGCTATGCGGGACTCTCCGCTGCAATGGCATTGGGACGATCACTAAGAAAAGTTCTTATTATTGATAGTGGATTACGTTGCAACCGACAGACGCCCCACTCCCATAATTTCCTTACTCAGGATGGAGAAAGACCTGGCGTAATTGCCGACAAAGCCCGAGCCGAAGTCCTAAAGTACCCTACCGTCAAGCTGATAAATGACATTGCCATAAGCGGAAGCAAAAGCGAAAATGGCTTTGTAATTGGTACAAAGAGCGGCCAGCAGTTTTCATCACAAAAGTTAATTATGGCATCCGGAATCATGGATATAATGCCCGATATTAAGGGCTTTTTAGAATGCTGGGGCATCTCTGTAGTCCATTGTCCGTATTGCCATGGATACGAAATAGCCAAACAGAAAACCGCTATTCTAGCAAATGGCGCACGAGCAATTCATCTTGCTTCTCTCGTAAATAACCTAACAAACGATCTTACTATCCTTACAAATGGTAAGGCTGATTTCAATGAAGAAGAGCTCCAAAAACTCAATTCACATCAGATTAAGATCGTAGAGACGGGGCTTTCGGAGATTCTGCACCAAGACGGACAGCTGGAAACGCTGATCTTTGAAGATGGCAGCACCGAACACTTCTCTGCCCTTTATGCCGCAGTAAAGTTCACACAACATTCAAACATCCCAGTTTCATTAGGCTGTGAGTTGACGGAACACGGCCATATCCAAGTGAACAACTTCCAGGCGACAACCGTAAAAGGGATTTATGCTTGCGGAGATAATTCTACCATGTTAAGGGCAGTAGCCAGTGCTGTATACAGTGGCAACCTTGCCGGTGCAATGGTGAACAAAGAGCTTACCGACGACCAGTTCTAAGAACTCAAATGACCAGTTGAAAATATTCAGGTACAAAAAAGGCAGCCCTTCCGGACTGCCTTTTGAATTATCAAACTAAGGGGAAATTAATCTTTGCTTTTCAAAGCACTGTCGATCCTGTCAGACAAGTCTTCCAGGTGATATTTGCTTAGTCCAGTTGCGCTGGCTGTAGATGATTTGATCGCAGTATTTAACTCACGAAGCTGACCTTTAACAACCGAAATCACATCACTCTGTGATGGAGCACCACTGCTAACAGTGATTCTTCCACCCACCATTGAAATCGATGAGGTTGAAGGAGCAGCCGGCTTAACAATTGCAATTAGCTTCTCAACGTAGTTCTTCTGAAGGTTACGACGGTAAACATCAATTGCTGTATTCGATTTTAACTCAGAGAATACGCTAGCTTGCATGTCTGAGAAGAAGTCAGTGATTTTGTAGGCACCTGCACCATCAGCAGCTTCTGCAGTAATCAGTTTATTCAAAGTATTGGTACTTACCAACCTGTTAAGTGTAGGGCCTTGCAGCCTTGAAACAACGCTAGTAGGATCCTCACCTATTTTGTCAAGGATATTTTGATCTAACAACCAGGTAGGTGTTGTGAACAATTGTTTGTCCAGGAATACCATTGCCTCTTTCTGCTTAGCCGCAGGAGTACGCTGATAAATGGTACCGCCTTGCTCCACAGTTTTAGGAGTTTCAAATACACCTCCAATGTTCTTGGAAACATGGCCCATGTACCTGTTAAGTTGGGTAGTTAATTGACCGTACATTGTTGTCAGGTTCTCATAACCTTCGTTATTCGCTTTAGTCCAGTCTGGAAATTTAACCAGGATTCTTTTTAAGTTCTTGATACCGTAATCGCTTGAGATCATTGCATTGTCACCTAAATCTTCACTTTGAGAACGTGGATCATCAGGGTTAGTCTCTGTACCAAACCATAGGCGGTTGTTCTTTAACTTCTCCATGGTCAACTTATTCAACACAGGAATTTCAGCATTTGCATTTTTAGCGTCAGGCAGCATTTTGTAGCCCCATTCAATTGCCCACAGATCGTAGTCACCAATGCGAGGATAAATTCCTTTCGGCTTAATGTTGTCTTCAGGTTGCGCTACATAGTTGAAACGGGCATAATCCATGATCGACGGCGTGTGGCCATTGGCCTCAACGAACGCTTTATCACGTAGTTTTTCCGAAGGAGTAGTTGAACTTGAACCGTAGTTGTGACGCAGACCTAAAGTATGACCAACTTCGTGAGAAGATACGAAACGGATCAGGTCGCCCATTAACTCCGGACTAAAGTTCATTTTCTGCGCTCTTGGATCAATTGCAGAAGCCTGTATCATATACCAGTCATGAACCAGTTTCATCACGTTGTGGTACCAGTTGATATGGCTTTCCATAATCTCACCACTGCGTGGATCTGAGATACTCGGACCGCTTGCATTTGCAATTTCTGATGGCTTGTAAACAATAGCAGAGTGACGTGCATCATCAAGGCTCCAGGTAGAATCTTCTTTAGAAGTAGGTGCCATCTTCGCCATGATTGCATTTTTAAAACCTGATTTCTCAAAAGCTTTCTGCCAATCGTTCACACCAGCCATTAAATAAGGCACCCATTCTTTTGGAGTTGCAGGATCAATATAGAACACAATTGGTTTCACCGGCTCTACCAATTCACCTCTTTTGTATTTAGCCATGTCCACAGCTTTCGGCTCTAACCTCCAGCGTTTTACCATGTCAATATCTTTTACCCCTTGAGGGTTTGAGTCAAAATCTGTATAACCAACAGTGAAATAACCGACTCTAGGGTCAAAATACCTCGGCTTCATCGGCACTTTAGGTAGAATAACCAGAGATGCGTTCAATTCAACCGTTGATGCGCCTGATGGTGCACCGCCGCCAAAACCTGCGGGAGCAGCCGCACCAAAAGGATTCGGAGCTGCAGTTAAAGTATAGGTTTTAACCACATTGATCTCGACGTTAGTTGGAAAACTTCTTACACCTAAAATGTAACTTCTATCTGACAACTGCGTACCCAATCTAAAGTTCGTTTTTACAGCAGGTGATCCGAAATAAAAGATCTCATTATCACTATTGATGTAATCAGTCATGTCAATTACGCTCCCTCTTTTATTTGGAGAGAAAGCAGCGATATTAAACGCCGCAGCAATGGCCTGAATGTTTGAACGTTGTAAGTTTTGATACATTGCCGTTGTACTATCCGGACCGTAAGTTCTGTAAGAGATCTTACGCATAAAGATCCTGTTTGACGGGCCTTTTTCGAAACGGATTACTGTACTTCCAATTTGATCACCGGCATAACCTGAAGCAGAACGCACTTCTGCACCTGCTCTTGAAATTCTGCTTACTACAAGAATATCACGACCTAACGTAGAATCCGCGATCTCAAAAAAGAATTTATCATCCAGTTTGTGCGTGGTGATCATCCGTTTACGGCTGATGGCCTTACTAGTAATGACCTGATCATAAGGTTTTGGTTGTGCTTTAGCAGCTCCCGGAAACGCCATTCCTGCTGCTCTCTTAGTGGTGTCGCCAGTGGCCGGCGTGGTTGTTGGGTTAGTTGGCCTTGTTTGAGCATCAGCACTGGAAATTGCTGCTGCACCCAATAAGGTTAACAATAAAAGTTTTTTCATGAAATTTAAGTTCTGTAAGTCCCTGTAAAGATAACACAGAGCATTTTAAAATAACAGTCACCAATATAACTTTGCAGTTACATTAGTGCAAGATTTTAAACAACAATTCTTTCAGCAGCTCGCCGTCCGTGGTATTTCCGGTACTGTCCACTCCTTTACTCTTTAAATCATACTCCCGCATCAGACTAATGATATCAAATGTCTTATTTAAGCTGTAATTCCGGGCTGCAGTCTCAAAATCCTTTACAAAATATGGGTTCACACCTAATTCCTTTGCCGCATCTCCTTTGTTTTGCAGATAATGATACTTAAGGACCTTTGAAAAGTAAGTATTAAGGTTTGCCATGACCATAACGAGAGGGTTCGCTTTGGGATTGTCTCCGAAATAAGTGATGATCTGATTGCATTTCAACACGTTTTTCACTGCCAGCGCCTTTTGAAGTTCAAAAACATTATATTCTTTACTGATGCCAATGTTCTTTTGCACCAGATCAATATCAATAGTGATGTCCTTGCTAATGTTTAAGATCAGTTTCTCAACCTCGTTAGAGATCTTTGAAAGGTCGGTTCCCAAGTATTCCGCCATCAGGGCAGATGCTTGTGGCGCTATCTTATACCCCTTTTCCTTAACGAGGCCCTCTATCCACTCTGCAAGTTTATAGTCCCTCACCAGGTCAGATTGGAATACCAAACCGCTCTTGCTGATGGCTTTGAAAATCTTCTTCCGCTTATCGAAATTGGCGTATTTGAAACCGAGCACAAGAATGGTGGTCGGCATTGGCTTCTCAAAGTAATTGAGCACAAACTCAGCCTCTTTGCTGCTCCCCTCCGTCTCTTTCGCCCACTTCAAATCCTGTGCTTCTTTGACAACCACAAGCTGGAAGTCTGACATCATCGGGTAGCGCTTCGCCGCGTTCATAATGGTTGCCATATCGGTATCTTTACCGTACAAAACGGTCTGATTAAAACCGCGTTCCATGTCATTCAGCACATGCTGCTCCATGTAATGGATGATCTGGTCAATATAATAGGGTTCTTCACCGTGCAGCAGGTACACTGGCTTAAACTTCCTCGCTTTTATATCTTTAATGATCTCGGCAGCACTCATATATTCCTCAAACTTAGATAATTTTTTTGCCTATTTTTACAGAAATGTCATTTACGCCTACCCCACTTAATCTGCCGCAGCACCCTTTTAGAATCACTTTAAAGGATTCTCAGCATTTTATTTTTGATGAAGTAAGGAAGAAACATCTGGTCCTGACGCCCGAAGAATGGGTGAGGCAACATTTTATTCAATACCTGATCTCAGAGAAAAAATTCCCAAGGTCATTAATCCAGATTGAAGCAGGACTTAACCTCAATCAATTGCAGAAAAGGACAGATATTGTAATTTTCGACCAAACCGGTGAAAGAGTTATGGTCATAGAATGTAAGGCACCGGGGATCAAGATCACGCAGCGGGTCTTTGACCAGGCATCCCGGTACAATTCTATTCACAAAACAAGATGGCTGGTGGTCACAAACGGCTTGCAGCACTGCTATGCAAAGATTGACCACTTGAATGGCAGCTTTGCCTTTGTCAAAGAATTGCCGCTCTATACAGAATTGTAAGCTGCGCTATTTTAGCGCAGCCAGACTTTCTTCAATGATCTTCATCTTGCTTTCTGCATCTGCCTTTTTGTTTCGCTCATTCTGTATCACTTCCGGCTTGGCGTTTTGAACAAATCTCTCGTTGCTTAACTTCGCATCTACTGATTTCAAAAAGCCTTGTAAATAAACCAGCTCAGCGTTCAACCGTTCGCGCTCTGCATCTACATCTATCTCCTCACTCAAGTAAATAAAGAATTCGTCATTCCCAACCATAAAGGCTACCGCCCCCGGTATTTTCGCGTTTACAAACTCAACCTGACTGATATTGGCAAGCTTGAACACGATGTTTAGCCATTTCTCGTACTCCAGAGTTGAATTGAGTTTAATCGCTAAAGGCAACGCCTCTTTTGGCGAAATCTGCTTCGTATTTCTAACGTTACGGATCTCTGCTACCAATCCTTTAATTGTTTCTACTTCCTTAAGTAATGCAGCATCTGCTGCTCCAACTGTAGGGTAGCTGGCTACTATACAGCAGTCCAACTCATCCCTGTGACCAAAGATCTCATCATGCCACAATTCTTCTGTTAAGAACGGCATAAATGGATGTAAAAGCTTCAAGATGTTCTCGAAGAAGCCAACGGTGACTTTCAGAGTTTCTGCATCTATCGGATGCTGATAATCTGGCTTTACCATTTCAAGGTACCAGGCGCAGAAATCATCCCAAACCAGCTTATAGCAAGCCATCAATGCTTCTGACAATCTGTAGGACGCAAAGTTGTCCTGGATCTCGCCTAAAGCCTCATTAAAACGGTTCTCGAACCAAAGGATCGCCTGCGCATTCGGATTTTCCAGCGAGTCATCTACTTCCCAGCCTTTTACCAGTCTGAAAGCATTCCATATCTTGTTGGCAAAATTCCTTCCCTGCTCACAGTAGCTTTCATCAAACATCAAATCGTTACCTGCCGGAGAACACAAAAGCATACCAACACGAACTCCGTCTGCACCATACTTTTCGATCAGACCAATAGGATCAGGTGAGTTACCCAGTGACTTAGACATTTTTCTGCCCAGTTTATCCCTTACAATACCTGTTAAGTATACGTTGGTAAAGGGCTTCTGACCTCTAAATTCATGGCCGGCCATGATCATCCTTGCTACCCAGAAAAACAAGATCTCTGGCGCAGTTACCAGATCATTGGTTGGGTAATAGTAATTTATGTCTTTATTATCAGGGTTCTTAAAACCGTCGAACACCGATATCGGCCACAACCAGGAAGAGAACCAGGTATCCATCACATCAGGATCCTGATGTAAAAACGGTGACAGTTGGTGCTTAAAACCGGCAACTTCAGCGTCTGTAAAAACACCGTCTATATCTTTAACTTTTAAAAACTCGTCTAAGGCTTCTTCTCTGGTTTTGGCTACCACCCAGTTGCCTTTATCATCATACCATGCAGGGATCTGCTGACCCCACCACAGCTGGCGACTAATATTCCAGTCGCGGACATTCTCCATCCAATGGCGGTAGGTATTAACGAATTTTTCAGGAATCAGTTTAACATCGCCATTTAATACATCTTCCAATGCTGGCTTTGCCATTTCATCCATCTTACAGAACCATTGCATCGACAGCTTCGGCTCTATAGCTGCATTTGTACGCTCAGAAAACCCAACCTGTGATTTATAGTCCTCCACTTTGTCGAGGTGCCCGGCTTCATCCAGCAATACCGCAATCTTCTTTCTTGCGACAAAACGATCTTCCCCCACTAGCACTACTGCCAGTTCATTTAGTGTTCCATCGTCATTGAGTATATCAATTACCGGCAATTTATGTTTTACACCCAGCTCATAATCGTTAAGATCATGTGCAGGCGTCACCTTCAAACATCCGGTACCAAAATCCATGGTTACATACTCATCCTCAATCACCGGGATTTCTCTGTTGATCAATGGAACAAATACAGATTTACCTTTTAAATGAGTATACCTTTCATCGTTAGGGTTAATGCAAATCGCTGCATCTGCCATAATCGTTTCAGGTCTTGTGGTAGCAACAGTGATGAATTCAGGTGTTGCAACGTCAGTTCCAGCTACCAGGTACTTAATGTAATATAGTTTCTGGTTTACCTCTTTACGAATAACTTCTTCGTCGGAAACGGCTGTCTTACCTGCCGGATCCCAGTTCACCATTCTTATCCCACGATAGATTCTGCCTTTTTTATAAAGGTGAATGAAGGTATCAATAACCGCATCAGAAAGATCGTCTTCCATCGTGAAACGGGTACGTTCCCAATCACATGAGGCGCCTAACTTTTTCAGTTGCTCTAAGATGATTCCACCATACTTCTCTTTCCATTCCCAGGCATACTTCAAGAACTCTTCCCGGGTCAGGTCTTTTTTACTGATGCCTCGCTCTTTAAGCATGGCCACAACTTTAGCCTCAGTAGCAATAGAAGCATGATCTGTTCCCGGCACCCAGCACGCATTTTTCCCCATCATTCTAGCCCTGCGTATCAGAACATCCTGAATGGTATTGTTCAGCATATGCCCCATATGAAGCACGCCTGTGACGTTTGGTGGAGGGATTACTATCGTGTATGGCTCGCGCTCGTCTGGCTCTGAATGGAAAAAGTTCTTTGACATCCAGTAGCTGTACCATTTGTCTTCGGTTGCTGCCGGATCGTATTTAGTGGAAATGCTCATTTTGTTTGAGAAAGTATCGGATTTGAACGACAAAATTAAGAAAAAAAAGATCAGTTGAGGTTTCGCTTAAATAATCTGTATGCTTTTGAGATATTGTAACTTTGAGGCGTGAAAAATTTCTTGATCGGTGTTCTGTTTGCCATGTTATGGGCCTCGGCTTCTGTAGCAACAAAGTTTGGGATACTTTCTGCTCCTCCGCTGATACTTGCCAATATCCGGTTCTTTATTGCCGGCCTGATTCTGCTCGGCTACGGCTACCTTTTTAAAAAAGATGCTGCGTATAAACTACCGAAGAGCGTTGAATGGGAGCACCTTGCTATTTTCGGAGCCCTAAATACCACCGTTTATCTTGGACTCTATGTGTATTCCATGAAATTTGCCGCAGCAGGGATTGGCAGCCTTGCCACATCCACTAATCCCTTATTGATCGTCCTGTTTTCCTCCTGGTTAATGGGCCGGCGCCCTGCAAAAGAAGAAATTTATAGCATTGTGATCAGCATGGCCGGAATTGGGATTGCCACCTACCCATTGTTGAAAGACAGTAGCACGTCCCTCCTCGGACTGCTATTGTTAGCTTTAAGTATGATTTCCGTTTCTTTTGCGAGCGTCTACTATGCAAGCGTGAAATGGAAACTACCGAACATCCTGATTAATGGTTGGCAGGTTACAATCGGCGGAATCCTCTTACTGCCTATAACACTGATATTCGGTGATTTCTCATTTGTTGTAATCGACAAGCACTTCATATTCTCGATACTGTGGCTAAGCGTAGCCGTTTCTGTAGTCGGTTTGATCTGCTGGTTCTACCTGCTCAAAATAGATACGGTCAAGGCTTCGCTGTATCTCTTTTTATGTCCTTTATTCGGGTTTGTTTACGCCTGGTGGTTGATGAATGAGCCCATCACCCTATTTACTATTGCCGGTACGCTACTTGTCTTGTTTGGACTCTATTTGGGTCAGCGGAAAAAGTTCAGCACTACCGCAAAAATTCCTTAGTTTAATATAGGATAGCACTCGGGATCTGCTCGGGTCTTGCTTTGGGTGAGGCCACCATGAGGCCACAGTGAGGCCACGGTGAGGCCGCCTTTTGCTAGAGAAAAGGCGGCCTCATAGTGAAAGCACGACGGGATAAGTGCGGCAACACCCAAAGCAAGACCCGAGCCAGGTATCACCTGGTCCTAATACCAAACATACCCTCTGGTTATAATGATAGTACAGCTAGAACTTATAACAACATTAAATATTGGTATTACACAATAAAAAATGTTAAAAAGTGTTAAATAGGTATTAAAAGCAAACTCATGAAAACTGTAAATGTCTTTTCTATAACAGCTACCATCCTCAGAAAGGTAGGCCTTGCTAAAATCTACTACTGGTTTAATAAGTAATATTTTCATTAGGTGGGGTGTTGACAATTCCTATTTCCTAATTTTACGCTTAGACTGAATAATTTAACTACTTATGATTATTGACAATTTCAAAGGCTGCTTTGCAGTCCTTGGCATTTTAGCGGCAAGCTATTCTGCCAATGCTCAACTCCCTGCAAAATTAATTGATCCGGCTAATATGGATCTTACTGTTAAGCCTGGTGATGATTTTTACAATTATGCGAGCGGTACCTGGATAAAAAACAATCCGGTGCCCGCAAAAGAAACACGCTGGGGAACATTTAACGCCCTGAGAGATTTTAACTCGAACGCTGTAAGAAGCGTAGTAGAAGAAGCCGCCGCTGATAAATCTGCTCCTGTCGGCTCAGTAAAGAAAAGGGTTGGTGATTTTTATGCTGCCGCAATGGATAGCGCTGCTATCGAAAAATTAGGATATACCCCAATTAAGGCCGATCTGGAGAGAATAAAACAGATTAAAACCCTGCAAAGCATTCTTGATCAGGTTGCCTACATGAGAACTTCAGGCATTGGTGGACCAATGTTCGGCTTTAGTGTTGGCCAGGATAGAAAAAATGTCACCAAATATCTGCCTCAGTTAAGCCAGGGAGGAACAACGCTTCCGGATCGTGACTACTATTTATTGGATGATTCCAGAAGTGTAAAAATACGTGAGGCGTACAACACTTACATGAATACCTTATTTACCCTAACTGGAAGCAGTCCTGCCGACGCGCAAAAAAAGGCTGCAACAGTAATGGCGATAGAAAAGCAATTTGCTGAAGCGCAGATGTCAAGATTGGAGATGCGCGATCAATATAAGACGTACAATAAATTTACAGTTGCAGACTTCAGCAAAACGACTCCAAATATCGATTGGAAAAGCATGTTTACGAAGTTCAAGGTTGCTGGTCAGGATACCGTATTGGTTTCTGCACCAAAGTTCTTTGTTAGTTTGGATGGCATGTTAAAAACGGTACCTGTGGCAGACTGGAAGACCTATCTGGAATGGAATGTGTTGAAAGGGTCGGCTGGCAATCTAAGCTCTCCTTTTGTAAAAGCTAGTTTTGCGTTTAGTCAGGCGCAAAGTGGCCAAAAAGTAGAGACTCCAAGATGGCAACGCATGTCTAGCTTAACTGATGGTACCATTGGAGAGTTACTCGGTCAGCTTTACGTTGCCAAGTATTTCAAACCTGAGGCTAAAGCTAGAATGGCCGAGTTAATCACCAACCTTAGAAAAGCTTTTGAAATTAGAATCAAGGGTCTGGATTGGATGAGCGAGGCGACGAAACAAAAGGCGCTAGACAAGTTGCATGCGTTTGTTCCGAAGATCGGCTATCCAGACAAATGGAGAACTTATGATGGTTTAGCGATTAACAAAGCAACTTATTTCCAAAACTTACGTAATGCAGGTGCCTGGGGATACAAAGAAATGGTTGATCGCCTTGGTAAACCTGTTGATCGTACACGTTTCGGCATGACCCCGCCAACTGTGAATGCTTCTTACAGCCCTACTATGAATGAAATTGTATTCCCTGCAGGGATTCTTCAGTTTCCGTTTTTTGATGCGGCTGCCGATGATGCCGTAAATTATGGTGGCATTGGAGCAGTAATCGGTCATGAAATGTCTCATGGATTTGATGATCAGGGAAGTCAGTATGATAAAGATGGTAATCTTCGCAACTGGTGGACAGATGAAGATAAAGCGAAGTTTGAAGCAAAAACCAAAGCATTGGGCGAGCAGTTCGATGCGTACACCGTATTGGATACCATTCACGTATTGGGTAAATTAACAATGGGCGAAAACATTGGTGATTTAGGTGGATTAAATGCAGCGTATACTGCTTTCAAGATGACTAAACAGGGCCAGTCTGAAGAGAAAATTGACGGGTTCACGCCAGATCAGCGCTTCTTTTTATCGTGGGCACAAGTTTGGAGAGGTAACATTCTTCCTGAAACTGCCGCTCAATTGATAAAAACGGATCCGCACTCTCCTGGACCATACAGAACCATTGGAGCACCAGTAAATATGGATGCCTGGTATAAAGCATTTAATGTTCAACCTGGAGATAAATTGTTTAAAAAACCAGAGGACAGGATACGGATGTGGTAAGGTAGCTATAAGCAATCCGTATTTTTTTAATAAAACGCCCCGTCATCCAAGATGATGGGGCGTTTTTACGTCTTGCCGGCGGATGCTGGCACCTCGGACCGGGTGGCATCGCTTGACCGAGGTCCTGAAATTAATTCAGCATGACGGGGCGTGTAAATGACCGGGTTATTATCAATACTTCTGTACTAAAGATACCGGGCCCAGCAAGCCAGACTTAAATAACGGTGAATCTTTACTATAATGTTTAAAAGTGGTAAACGAAACGCGTTTAGTTGGTCTAGGCAGGCCTTTTTGTAACCATTCTGGCCACTGCCCATTTTGAATACCGTCGTCTGGTAACAGCTCATCACCGATTAAACGATTTGGCCAGAGGTTTGCAACCTCAATCTCCAATACATTGTCTTTCGCTTTTAAAGCAGCACTGATATCGACTTGCCAGGGCGCTGTCCACACGACTCCAAGATCTTTACCGTTCAACGTAACTCTTGCCATGTTTTTCACCTCACCAAGATTAAGAAGCCAGCTTTCCTTTAAGCCGGTCGATCCCGCTAAGAAACCTGCCGGTGCATCAAACAGCTTCTTGTAAACGGCGATGCCAGAATAATACTTAATTCCTTTGTCCGCATTTACCGACCAATCGGTAAGACGTTCAAATATTCTTGGCCCTGGGCCACCCCATTTGGGATCAAAGGTTAACTGCCATGGACCTTCTAAGATAGTTTGAGATTTCGGACGGGACATAACATGATCTGGAACCAAACCATTCATCTCCGCTTTTGAAAAGAGAACAAAACAGCTTTGATACGGCTCGAAATTCAAACTAATCGTAGATAGCTCAGTTTTCGCAGCCGGTAAACGTAGGTCTACTAACTGTCCGGTTACTGCATCCAATAAAATAGGCCTGCGGGATTTGTGACTTCTAAATTTTCCACTGGCCTTGACTCGCTTATCGCTACGGTTGGAGAGGAAGTATATATCAAAATCCTTCGAGGCACGATGAGTATAGCGAATCGGGCCGTCCGATTCAAAGTCTGGCAGCACATTCATCGAGCGAAGTATTTCAGCTGTCAGGTCATAATGAGGATATAAGTAATCGAGCTTAGTTTCCAGTTCCCCACCCCAGATAACTTTCCCCTTGCCATAAAATTTAGTCGTTTGTTTTGTAGGCACTACCATTGTGCCCCAGATGGCGGTTGCCTCCGCTTTGATCTCAAGATCAGATCGCGGATAACCGGTTAGACCGGGTGCCTGCTCCGGAGGCGCACCGACGACTACTGCTCCTTCAGCAATTAAACCCTTGATCTTCGCAAGTAACTTAGGGGTCATGGTTTTTACCACAGGGAGTACCAGTAGACGATAGGAAGCGCCTCCAGGAAACACAATTCTACCATCGGTTACACTAGCGTTATAGAGCTGACCTGGCGCACAACCATCGAAATTGTACCCCTTCCTATCCGGCATAACTGGATCATTCGTTAGGGCAGAAAGTGGCGGTTTAAATACATGTGGCGAACCTTCGGGAGTTAGATAAAGTAGGTCGGCAACAGCACTACCCTGTTGCAAAAGATATTGCGATCGCGATAGATACTCGTGATAGGCACCCACCATCGGCCACCAGGTTTGATTTCTGTTCCATTGTACTCCATAAGGCCCCATGGTCATGCCGGGTTTCAAGGAATCAGGCAACACCTGGTTCTGGAAAGTATGGAAAACGAAACGATTGATACCAGCTGCAAATGCCCAGTCTCCTTGATTCTTCATGGAGGCCGGATGCTGTTTCCAGCCCTCATTGTCCTGGGCCGTAAAGGCTTCTGCCGGAACAAGCGGAATCCCGTTTACGTGGGCTATAGAGGTAGCTTCAATACAGCTGAAAGCAGAATTAAAGCCAAGGCCAGCGCTCCAAAACTCTGCCATCGGGACATCGGCTATAGCGCCGAGTTCAAGGTCCGAGTTCGGGTTCATGTCGTATGGTTCGATAGACAGGCCCATTCCATTCTTGTTGGCATATTGCTTTACAAAACCTGCATGATTTTGCAAGGCAAGCTCTTGAGAAGTCTGCCTTAGATCCCATAGAAAACGTTCGCTGAGTTCAGAACTTTCAACAATTGTTCCGTTATAGACAGGATAGAATGGCAGTGGATCATACCCTCTTCGCGCAATGAATTCTTCTCTGAAGCGATTTGTCCAGTTCTGAGCACCCATCTCCCAACTGTCCATATGCAGCATTTTAAGTCCGCCGACGCTGTTTTTGAAGTTCTTGCCTATTTTATTGATCAACACTCCGGTATAATGATCAAGGTGATTTTTCATTGCAAGGGTATCAAACTTATCAGCTTCGAAGCCTAAGCCAGGATAAGGCGCAGGTCTTGTGATTGCTCCATTGTTTCGTTTTCCAAACCGCAGCACGATCCATTTACCGGGTGGCACCTTCCAGTCAAGTTCACCGCTTGGCTTCATTTTACTGGTAAGGTCAACTATATCTTTTCGTAAAACAGCAGTGCCAGCGGCGACCGTCTCATATTTTGTGGAATAAGATAGGTAAGGTTTGACCCCGGGAGCAGAGGAATATGGAGCTCTGGTATATAGCGCCTTCTCTGCGATGTCAGAGATCAGGGGAAGCTTTGAAAGATCAGGTACATTTTGAGCAGGGTAAGCCAATACCGCCACATCTTCATCGTAATCATTCCATTGCTTTTTGAGTTCATCAGTGAAAGCACCCTCCCCAAAATACGGCGCCTTGGGTTTGGGAACAGGTAAAATTATCTTGGATTTATTACGCTCATCGACAAGGGTGCTCGAAGAGACGAGATGTAACATAGATTCAGCTGGTTTTACCCAGGGGCCGCCACTGCCTGTCCAGCCAGGACCTATACCCAGTGTCATAGCAATATCCAGGCGTTCGCATTCGTTCACGGCATGTGCAAACATTCCTTGCCATTCTTCGCTTAAAAAGTCGACTTTACCCCTTGGGATTCCAACGTTTACTTCGAGGAAGACCAGGTTACCAATCCCGGCTTTCTTCATGGATTCTAAATCTGCGGTCATGGATGCTTTGGACATATTGCCATCCATAAAGTACCAGTATACACCTGGCTTGCTTGACGGTGGTGGATTCAGAAAACCTTTAATCAGTGAAGTAGTGTTTGCCACTTTGCTAACGCGCTTACTGCAACTATTTACAGCAAGCAGGACAAGTAGAGCAGTGCATAAGATGAGGATTTTGGGTCGGAGAAGTGATCTAGCACGCATATTTGGCTTGTGTTTTTTTGCTTAGCTTTTTAAGAACCAGTAATCTGGATTGGGCAACACGCTCTTGTAGTTCTTTATCTGCCATTACTTCCAGACTGTCGACGGCGATCCATTGTCTGCGTGCAAAATGAGGAGCTTGACTAATACCGTCTCTTGCGACCAGTTCATCAAAATCATCCGGGTCACATTTAAAGCAAAGGGCACCTTCATCAAGCGAAACAAGGACAAAGATCTTCTCTTCGATCATGAAGCAAAGGTGATCCCATTTCATCCCTTCAGTGGATCCTTCCAGGCTGAGGCAATAATCTCTAAAAGTCTCTATATCCATGATGATTCATTTGTTTAAGAATTTCTAATAGCCGCCAATCCTTAAAGTTAAAAGTATATATGTAATTGTTCCATGCTATTGCCTTTTTATTAAGTTTGCAAGGATGAATAAGATCACCCCAACAGCAGACGGATCAAATACGCTTTATAATGAAAGTGTTGGAGAGCATTACCACTCCAGGCATGGCGCCTTGCAGGAAAGCAAGCATGTTTTTATCGCCGCAGGGTTAGCGCATGCAGTGGAGTGTTTTCCCGGGGAAGAGATCAAGGTGCTGGAAGTGGGCTTCGGTACAGGACTAAACTTTCTTATGAGCGTTGCTTACTGCGATTATCATGAATACAAGTTGGATTATACCGGACTGGAAGCCTTTCCGCTACGGTCTGAAGAGCTGGAATCAACTGGATATAATCAGTATGTGCTGCCTAAAATTTGGAATGGTTTGGTGCTTAATTACGGGAAGGCGTTGCAGCAGAAAGTTGACATCCTTCCCGGACAAAGTTTGCGAATAGTTCATACTTATCTACATCGATACGAGTCGCCCGAGCAGTATCACCTCATCTACTTCGATGCTTTCTCTGTTCAGCATCAACCGGAGATGTGGACAGATGAGATCATTGCTCAGGTTTGTCAGTTCCTTAAGCCAGGCGGTATATTTGTGACCTACGCCATTACGGGAAAGCTTAAGCGTGCTCTGAAAAGCATTGGTTATACTGTTGAAAAATTACCGGGTGCGGCCGGCAAAAGAGAGATGTTACGGGCAACAAAGTCTTTAGGCTAACACCTTACGCATCGTCATTCTAAATTCGTCATGCCGGCGAAGGCCGGTATCA
Source organism: Pedobacter sp. (assembly GCF_037719805.1). Taxonomy (GTDB): domain Bacteria; phylum Bacteroidota; class Bacteroidia; order Sphingobacteriales; family Sphingobacteriaceae; genus Pedobacter. The sequence continues at coordinate 971,894 of NZ_JBBJLZ010000002.1, forward strand.
GGACCTCGGCATAGCGATGCCATCCAGTCCGAGGTTGCGGCCTACGCCGCAATGACGATTGCAAAAAAGCGTCCTGTCATTGGTAGCTGATTTGAATTTTGTTTGTAAATAAGTGAGGATGCAGAAACATCAGGTCAATACAATTGTTAAATTGCCCTGGTGGACTAGCCTATAGCTCCCTAAACAGCTTCAATACATATGAAAAAAAGATTACTAGGTAACACAGACCTCGAAGTGTATCCGATTACCTTCGGAGGAAACGTTTTTGGCTGGACCATAGACGAGCAAACCTCATTTAGCATCCTTAATGGCTTTACAGAGGCGGGCTTCAATTTCATTGATACGGCCGACGTGTACTCAAAATGGAAACCTGGAAATCAAGGAGGTGAATCTGAGACTATTATTGGTAACTGGATGCAGGAAAGGAAAAACCGTGGTGACATCATTATTTCCACTAAAGTGGGATCTGAAATGGGTCCGGGTCAAAAAGGCTTATCAAAGAAATACATCCTTCAGGCTGCGGAAGCATCATTAAAACGACTTAAAACTGATTACATTGACCTCTATCAAACACATTTTGATGACAAACAAACACCGGTTCAAGAAACACTGGAAGCCTATGACCAGCTGATAAAAGAAGGTAAAGTCCGATGGATCGGCGCTTCGAATATATCACCGGAACGCTTACTGGAGTCGCTGGAAACTTCAGAAAAGCTAGGCCTGGCGAGATATGAAACGTTGCAACCTGAATACAATTTGTACAGCAGAGAGAATTATGAAAGCAAATATGAGCAGATTGTATTAGATCATAATCTCGGTGTTTTGAATTACTACGCACTGGCCAGCGGCTTTTTAACCGGCAAATATAGGTCAGAGAGCGACTTAAGCAAAAGTCAACGTGGAGGTGGAGTTAAAGCGTATTTAAATGAAAGAGGTTTCAGGATCCTTAAAGCATTAGATATTGTTTCTGAACAATACAGCGCCAATCAGGGCAGCGTTGCTTTGGCCTGGTTAATGAAACGCAACTCGATAACTGCCCCAATTGCAAGTGTAACCAGCTTAGCTCAATTGGAGGATCTGACAAGAGCTGCCGCTCTGAAATTAAATACGGAAGATATTGAAATATTGGACGATGCAAGTGATTGGAAATAAGTCATGAGACCTAACTTTGTTCCTTTTTATGCGAAACTCGCCCTGGTTCTATTCTCTATAGTTTGCCTTGGATACCTGGCGATATTAGGTCAGACGCTACTTGCACCTCTATTAACTTCCTTTTTGCTTGCCTTGTTATTGCTTCCTCTGTCTAACTTTTTGGAGAATAAGTTCCGGTTGAAAAGAAGTCTCGCCTCTATTGTCTCGGTTGTATTAATGATTGCAGTAATTTCATGTATACTGTATTTTCTGGTTAACCAGCTAACCGACCTCTGGCAAGACTGGCCGCTTTTAAAGAAACAGGCAGAAAGCTCCTTCCATGATGTCCAACTGTGGATCTCCAATACTTTTCATGTTAATACGAAAAAGCAAATTGATTACTTGAAAGACAGTGCAACGACTGCTTTGGCGACGAGTGCTACCGTATTGGGCGCTACTTTAATGACACTGTCGTCTACGCTGTTATTCCTTGCATTTCTATTGCTATTCACCTTTTTTATCCTCAATTACCGAAAGATTTTATTTAGGTTCTTAACCTCGGTATTTGCGGAAGAGCATACCCAAAAGGTAAGTGAAATCGTTCAGAAGATCCAGTACATCATTAAGAAGTACATTACCGGACTTTTCCTACAAATGATCATAGTGACCATCCTGATGATGTTGGTACTTTGGGCTCTAGGCGTCAAATACGCCATCCTTTTAGGCCTCATCGCAGGGATCTTCAATATCATTCCGTACATAGGAATCTTCAGTGCCCTGCTGATCAGTATCATCATCACTTTCGCAACTGCCGGGGCAGCAAAGATGTTACTGGTCATTGCAGTTTATGCTGGTGTACATGCTGTTGACGGTAATATTCTGATGCCCTTAGTGGTCGGTTCAAAAGTTAAGATCAATGCCTTGTTTGCTTTTATTGGGATCATAGTCGGTGAAATGGTTTGGGGAATATCAGGTATGTTTCTTTGCATACCCTATTTAGCGATGTTAAAAATTATCTTTGACCGCGTAGACCAGCTAAAACCTTGGGGGATTTTACTTGGTGGAGATGAAAAGCCCAATAAGAAACGCAAGGTTTACAGGATAACAAAGAATATCAAACTAGAAGAACAAGAATAAATGCCGAATAACATACCTCCTGCGACAGCCAGCAACCCTAGATCAGCTTTCGAAAGACTATTGATTATACTTGATACCTTACGTACTGAGTGCCCATGGGATAACAAGCAGACGATGGAGACCCTACGTCACCTTACCATCGAAGAAACCTACGAGTTGTCTGATGCGATATTAGAAGGCGATTTACAAGAGGTTAAAAAGGAATTGGGAGATGTAATGATGCACCTGGTCTTTTATGCCCGTATCGCCTCGGAAACAAACGATTTTACGATACTTGATGTATTGAACGGTGTTTGTGACAAATTGATTGGCAGACACCCCCATATTTATGGTGACGTTGAAGTTCAAGACGAGCATGACGTGAAACGCAACTGGGAAAAACTAAAGCTTAAGGAAGGGAATAAGTCGGTTTTAGGAGGGGTTCCAAAGGGCTTACCTTCGCTGGTAAAAGCAAGTAGAATTCAGGAAAAGGCGCGTGGAGTAGGCTTCGACTGGGATACCAAGGAGCAAGTTTGGGAAAAAGTGGAGGAAGAGCTTCAGGAATTCAAAGACGAATATAACGTCGCATCTGATGCTGAAATAGACGTTGAAAAGGCTGAAGGCGAGTTTGGTGACCTGTTGTTCTCGCTTATCAATTATGCGCGTTTTATTAATATCAATCCCGAGAACGCATTAGAGAAGACGAATAAAAAGTTCATAAAGCGTTTTCAGTACCTTGAAGAAAAGGCAAAGGAAAACGGTAAGGCATTACAAGATATGACCCTTGCTGAAATGGATGTCTACTGGAACGAGGCTAAGAAGGTTTAACCATGCTTTTTCTTCATGGTCATCTTTGCTTTTTGTCCGATGCCATAATTATAGTCCTTTGTGTTGCTTTCCTTTTTATCGTGATACGCACCACCACCTCTAGGTTCTTCAGGATTCTCTTTAGTAGTTTTTACCTTCGCTGGTTTTGCCGCTTTATCGATAGTCAGTTCAGCTGGCAATTCCATTACAGGGATCTTCGCACCAATAGACTGTTCTAACTTCTTGACGTCTACAAGCTCCATATCTGTTGCAAATGTGATGGACACCACTTCTTCGTCTCCCGACTTTATAACTCTACTTAAAAAGGTTTCTTTATTCTCAGGTACCTCTAAATGAAAAAGAAATGGTATTCCAGAAAGGTCTAATGTATTGGAAGAACCTTCGTTAGAAATAATCAAGATCCTTGCTTCTGGTGTCTCTTTAAAATCTTCAATATGGTCAAACCCGGCTTCATCAAAAAACAGAGGATTCAATACAGAAATGTCTCCAGGCTTACGTGAAGGTAGTAACTCGCTCAGCTTTTGAGCAGTTAAACGGGTGTTTACAAAAACTGCAACTTTCTGAAATACCTCGTCATCGCGAAGCATCAGATCAAGCAGATTTACTTTGGTTTTAAAATTGGGAACCTGGTATAAAAGCAGTTCATGTGTTTCAGCAGTTTTCTCTCCAAGATCTTCAACTTCCAACAAAGTTGGTAAGCTTAAGAATTGGTCAATCATATGACTTAGTTTGTCGTGAACCACAGTTGTAAAGATCAAATGCTGGCACTTGCCGGCGCTCCTGGCGAGTTCACAAACTGGCAATTGCATACCTTGTTTTACAATAACTTCTGCATCATCAACGATGAACATCTGTAACCTGTTTAGGTTTAAGCCTAGTTTTAGGTATACAGCACGAGCTCTGGTAGGTGTAGAAACAACAATATCTACTCCCTCTAAGAGATCCAAAACTTGCTCTTCCATTCCACCGGTTCCATACATTCCGATAATGCGTAGATTCTTATTTCCACTAAGTGTTTTGAACTGTTCGATCACAGCTAATACACGCTCCTGATCTGGAACAAGTATTAAAACTTTAGGGGCTTCATCTGTACTGTATTTTAGCTTCATTAAAACGCCAAGCACATAGGTGGTCGTTTTGCCAAAGCCATCCGGACCAACAGCAATAATGTCTTGTCCGCCGAGGATTCTGGACATACTTTTAGCCTGTATTTCTTTCGGCGAAAGATACCCAGCATCAGTCATTGCTGAAACCAATTGCTTGCTTAATTTTAATTTATCTAAAGACACAGTTCTTATTATTTTATAATTGAAACTGCAAATTTAAGCATTCCTGAGTCAAATCTGTCTTTGCGGAACAAATACTGTCTTAAGGCCATTGTAGCATGGCTATTTGAAGTTTCTGGCGGGAGGAAAAATTTCTTTATCCACTTGAATTCTTACCTGAGTTCTTTTGTTTTCTGTAGGGTAAGGAGATTTTTCCTCTGCTCTTGATTGTGAAAGTATTGGGGAATCATCATTGTTTATTGTATTTGAGCCAGGTAATAGTTTTGACAGGTCAAAACAGCGTTGAACAATAACATGTACCACTTTACCTTCCCGTTGTAGCTTCCCTTCTACCATAAGCAATCGGGAATGTAGGATCTCCTTCCTAAACTTTTCAAACAAGTTTTGAAATACTACCAGGTTAGAGAAGCCAGTTTCATCTTCAATGGTAATAAAGCAAACCCCACCTGCGGTACCCGGTCGTTGCCTAACCAATACTAGTCCTGCAACTTTAAGCAGTTTTCCATCGGGAGAATCCTGTGTTTCTTGAGATGATAGCACATGTAGTAACTGCAGTTTTTCACGTGCAAAACTTACAGGATGTGCCTTTAAAGACAAGGAAGTAGAAGCATAATCTTGCACCACATGTTCTGAAGCACTCATTAATGGTAGGGAAACTTGTGGTTCCAGGACACTTTCTGAAGGCTGACCTTCAAATAATGCAACAGGTCTGTCATGCAGGGCGGAGACTTCCCAGAGTGCCTGTCTCCTGTCCAGGCCTAAAGACCTGAAAGCATCGGCGTCTGCAAGCCTTTCCAATGCATTCTGAGAAACACCGGCCTCTCTGATACCAGTTATAGTACTGAAAGGTAATTTCCGTCCAGATAGGAGCATTTCAATGTCCTCTTCTTTCATTCCTTTAATCTGCCGGAAACCAAGTCTCAAGGCACGACATTCCCCGGCCTTTTCTTCAAGGGTATTGTCCCATACTGAATAGTTCACATCTATAGGCCGAACTTCAACTTGGTGGTTCTTCGCATCAATAATGATTTGCGCGGGCTGGTAAAACCCCATAGGCATACTGTTTAATAAAGCGGTAGCAAAAACATCAGGATAGTGACATTTAAGCCAGCAGGAAACATACACTAGAAGGGCGAAACTGGCGGCATGGCTCTCAGGAAAGCCATAACTCCCGAATCCTTCCAGTTGCTTAAAAATTCGATTTGCGAATTCTTCATCATAACCATTTGCAATCATGCCATCAATCAGCTTCTTTTGAAAACGGCTTACCATCCCTTTAAGCTTGAAGGTAGCCATGCTTCGACGCAGTTCATCTGCTTCAGTTGGAGTAAACTTAGCAGCAACCATAGCAATCTTCATTGCTTGTTCCTGAAATAAGGGAATACCTAACGTCCGTTTTAAGATCTCCTCCAGCTCTTTAGATGGATAAGTTGTAGCTTCTTCCTTATTTCTTCTTCTCAAATATGGGTGAACCATATCTCCCTGTATTGGCCCCGGACGAACGATTGCAACTTCAATGACCAGATCATAAAAGCATCTGGGCTGAAGCCTTGGAAGCATGGATTGTTGTGCCCGGCTTTCAATTTGAAAGACCCCGATGGTATCGGCGTTGCAAATCATGTCGTACACCTTTGCATCCTCTGTCTTATTGATACTTGCTAAGGTGAGGTCAAGATCATAATGTTGTTTTGCAAGATCAAATGCTTTGCGGATGCAGGTGAGCATACCTAAAGCTAACACATCGATCTTCAAGAATCCAAGTGCATCAATATCATCCTTATTCCATTCGATATTTGTACGGTCTTCCATACGGGCGTTAATTATAGGACAGAAGTCTGAAAGTTTACCCTGTGTAATTACAAAACCACCTGTATGCTGACCTAACTGTCGTGGAAACCCGATCATCTGCCCTGTGAGTTGCAGCACCTTTTTGAGTAAAGGATCTTCAGGATTCAGGCCCTGTTCTACTATTCTTTCTTTTTCAAACCACTCCTCTGAGTACTGCCAGATAGAAGAGGAAAGGCGATTAACGGTATCTACGGATAATCCCATAACTTTCCCTACATCTCTGATTGCTCCTTTTTGATGCTGTTGAGTCACCGTTGCAACAATAGCAGCACGGTCCCGGCCATATTTATTATAGATATATTGCATTACTTCTTCCCTCCGCTCGTGTTCAAAATCAACATCTATATCGGGAGGTTCATTTCTGGCAGAGGAAATGAACCGTTCAAACAAAAGATCAAATTTAGTGGGGTCAACAGAAGTAATTCCAAGACAATAACACACCGTAGAATTCGCCGCCGAGCCTCTACCCTGACAAAGTATTTTTTGCTCTTTTGCGAACCTCACGATATCAAAAACAGTGAGAAAATAAGAGGCGTAGTTCATTTCTTCCACGAACTTTAACTCATGAGCGATGGATTCTTTGGTCTTATCAGAGATACCTTCAGGAAATCTTTCTTTTGCTCCTTCCCAGGTTAGGAAAATCAATTCTTCTTGAGGAGTTCTTCCTTCTGTTGTAAGTTCTTCGGGATAATTGTATTTTAAACTGCTTAAAGAAAATTGACAACAACTGGCAATGTATGCTGCATTTTCAATGGCTTGAGGATATTGTCTAAAGAGCCGATGCATTTCTTCTATTGACTTCATGTGTCGCTCTGCATTCTGATGTAATCTAAAACCTGCGTTAGTTATCGTGCATTTTTCTCTGACGCATGTCAGCACATCTTGCAGTTCACGCCTGGAAAAGTTATGATAATGAACATCATTTGTTGCTGCTAATGGCGCATTAAACTGGCCGGACAACTGCGAAAGTCGGAATAATCGTTTATGATCGTTACTCTGGTAGGTACGGGTAACAGCAAGATATAGGGAAGCGCCTAGCCTGGATTTATACTCTTTTAATTGCTGCTCAAAGTCAGGCTCGAATTGAAAGGATTCATTTAGTGATTCGGGTGGAATGACAATAAAAAGCATGCCTTGAGCATGTGTATACACATCTGATTTGTATAAATAACATTTACCTTTTTCAGCCCGAAGATTTCCAATAGTTAGCAGTCCGGAGAGTCTGCTATAAGCTTCCTGGTTGGTAGGATAAGCAAGTAAACTTGGCCCATCCAGCAGATCTAAACGACAGGCAACAATGATCTCTATTTCTTTATCTTTTGCTGCAGCATAGGCACGGACCACTCCAGCAAGGGTATTTCGATCCGTAATTGCTACTTTGGTATAGCCAAACGCAAGCGCTTGCTCCACCATCTCTTCGGGATGTGATGCACCTCTGAGAAAAGTAAAATTGGTGGTTACCTGCAGTTCTGTATAGCCAGTCATAATTTATTAGGCAAAATATCCATGTATGAACCATTGCTGAGCTTTTTCATTCTGATAATGACCAGATCGGAAAAGCCAGTAACGCTGTCCCATTTCATCCTCCACCTGGTAATAATCCCTATGTTCTCCTTCATCCATCCACCATTCCCGTTCAATCCGTTCAGGCCCGTCTGCCTTACGGATATTATGAGTGACTCCTTTATACCTGAAAAGCATGGGTGCATAATCAGGTATAGGGACACTGACTTCAATCCGCTCTGGTTTTGTCAATAGTTGTGTTGGACGGGGATTATTATGCCAGGAAATAGCGGGTTTTTCATCAATAGAACTAGCTAGTTTAGTGGTACGTTCCGGCCAGTAATGCTCATCAGGCAGATATCTGTTTACTATGGTTGCCCCTGCTTTAACGGTCAATCTATCCAATAACTCCGTTACGCTATTGTCGTTTACTCCGGGGTTAACAGCCCATAAGACCTCCTGGGGAGGTATCAATTCTTCTATTTTAGTGGCTTCAATTACAAAAAGCTCGATTCCAAGGGCTGGTGCAATGCCAGGTATCTTTAATACAAATAAAGCCAATAAATGATCCTGGGAATTAGATGCAGCGTTTGTACCAATACTAACCTCAACTACCCTCCCATCAATCCGATAGCAAAGTAATTTAGCGGACCTTAATCCCATACCTCCTTGTATCAGTCTGCCGCACAGTTTTTCAAGTAAGCGTTTAATTGCGATCTCTATTCCAGTTGCGGTTTTAATAGGCTCTAAACAGGGCAATCTTTCCGTATGAGCTTGCTGAACTTGTAAGGGCTCAATCACTTCTTCTTCTTGTCCTAATGCCTGACCTAACCTCAGCAATAGGTCATCACCAAATCTTCTTCTTAAGACAGATCTGGGCATACCTATAAAACTTTGAATCTGAGTTAAACCTAATTTATGAAGCCTTTGCAGTACTATTTCCTCTATTCGTAAAGCAGCAGGACTTAATGGAAGTAAAGCTTCAATCTGTTCTCCTTCAGCAATAATCGGTGATAAGCTTCCATACCTTGAAATTGCCCAGGCTGTCCCAACTGTGTCTGCAATCGCCGCACGTGCATAGTATCCCTTGCTTTTGATACGGTTAACTATTTCTTTTAAGTATTCACGTTCTCCATTCCATAGATGAGTACAGCCACTGATGTCTAAGACTAAGCCATCCGGCGGATCAATGGATACAATTGGCGCATATCTGATACACCACTCTCCTAGCCCTTTTAACAATTTAAGATTTCGACCGGGTTTATCATCTATGATTTCTAACCCGGGAACGAGTGCTTTGGCATCTGCGGTAGGCATATTGATTTCAATGCCTTCCGCCTCCGCGATTGCATTCATCGCAGAAACTAGTTTTCTACCATGCACAGGAATAGCAAAGACAAAGGGCCGCTCTTTTAGCGCTGTTCGATGTAGAATTAGCCAATCGGTAGTTAAATACCTAAACCATATGGATAAATAGCGCTTAGCCATAACTATCCAACCTGAAGTGTTTCAACAAGAATTTCCCGATCATTTACAAGATTGAATCTTCCTGCTGACCATTCGATATCCCAGGACCCTGGAATACCATTTTTTACTTTTAAAAGCGATACATTCCAGCGTGGGAAGCCGACACCAGGCATTCCATCTTCCAGCTTGGAGATAATTGGCTTGATTTGCCATCGGGCTACACATGCAGTTGTTGCAAGCTTCTGGTTATTATTTCTTAAAATCAACCCGGTTACCTTACTTCTTTCAACAGTTAATTGAAGTCTTCTGGATTGGGTGAGATTAATATCCGAAACTTCAGCTATAACAGCCGCCAGCCCTTCACATTTTAGCGCTTCTTCCATGGCCCAAAGCACATCTTTCTCTCTTTTCAGATCAATAAAGATAATGCGATCGGGTTCTACACCGAATAATTTCAAGGCTGGTGGAAATAAAGTTCTTGATGCGCTAATCCATAAACAAGCGCCTCCTTTAACCATTAAAAATTTAAGTATGCCAGCAATGAAGCCCCCTGATGCAGCTGCATGTTCAGGAGCAGCATTGATAAACTCATGAATAGCACCTGTTGGGAAGATTGAATTGGGGAAGGCGGTTTCTATTGAGGCTAAAGAAAAACTATTAGAAGAAGGACATGACTCCGCTTTAAAGCCTTCCAGAAGAAGTATTTTTTTTTGGAGCTGGTCGATAATTCCTCTTTTAGCACTTATTAGTTCCATATCTGATAATAGAACAAATATAAAACTAACTTAGTTAGCAAATTGAAATAATTTACTAACAATTTTAGCTTTCGCTTACTGACTTGTTAAACCCAAGGTATTAATTAATAATGAAACAGCTGTTGATGCACCAAAAGCAGACCCCTGTTTTGCCTCACCAGTTTTTGTACCCCATTTGGTATGAATTACTCCTAAAGAGTTTCTATTATTATAGGCTACTTTACCATTTAATTTCAACCATTCGACCAATTCTGTATGCTTAGTTCCTAGTGTATACATACGTGCATAACGAGCAAAAATACCTTTGAAACCCGGCAAATCATTACCTCCCTCCTCATTATTCATCGTTTTTCCCTTGTACATTTCATCACGCGCATAGACTGCAATCTTTTCTGCGTCTAATAAATAATTCTTCTCTTTTGTATAGTTATAAAGCATGGTGGCTGCACCTAGAAATGTTCCTTGGTTATAAGTTGAGCTCCAGGTTCCGGTTTTAATCAATCCTGTTTTCTTATCTAAATCAATGTTATCATTTACCTTACCTGTTTCAGCATTAAACAGGTAGTTTTTTGACCAGCTATACAATGCAATGGCCTTATCGTAATAGGTTTTATCACCGGTTGCCTGTGCTAAGTAACAAGCCGCAACCATAGCTGGACCCTGAATACAGGAGTTTTTAGATGTTTTTGTTTCGAACCAATTTAATCCACCGCCATAAGTATTGGTAAAAGCCCTTGCATACATCTTATCAAATTGCTCCTTGCCTTTATCCAGATAAGCCTTCTTATCCGTAAATAAATACCCACGAACAGAAAATAAAACTGCCCAAGCTATATCGTCGTTAAAATCATTATACATCCAGTCCGATTTATTAACAGCAATAAAATTGGTGTACATTGTATTAAAACGATTAATGTACTTCGGGTCTTTTGTAACTTCGTATGCATCTAGAACGACTTCCATCATCTCTGCACGATCCCAAAATCCTTTACCACTTTCCATTTTATAATGTAAAAACCAAGCTTCAAAGGTTTTATCAGCAATTTCCTTCTCGTAAGTTTAGCGGGTAGACGATCTTTTTGAAGCACCCACTTTTGTACGCTCTCCGTAGATGACTGAGCTAGATTTACAGTAGTTCCATCCGCTTCTTCTGCGCCCTGGAGATTCAGAGAATATTTAGATTTGGTAACAGGCTTAAAATAATAAGTACCACTACCGGCACTTTTAATTACCCATTTGATAGCATCTCCATTATCGTTTTCATATTGGTCTATCTTTACAGACTCTTCAGTATGGGAAGAAACATGTAACATCTTTCCAGAAGCTACATTCTGGAAAGTATAAACCCCTTTACCCAGATGCTTAATGATCCATCGCTGAGCATCACTTTGTGTATCCGTCCAGGAGTTCACAATCGCAGAATTATCCATCGAGGAATTGCTCACTGTAAGCAATTTATTATTGGCTCTTGATTTTATAGTATAAATAGCTCCAGAGTTTATTCGGGCTATTTGAGCAGAGCTGAATTCTGTACTAAGAAAACATGCTAAAAATGGAAGGGCAAATAATAAAAGAGATTTCCTCATTGTTGAATCTTAAGTAAATCACAAATATAGAGCTATATTTTTAATGCATACAAATTCATATATTGCTATCAAAAACCAAAGATAATCTCGAACAACCGTATGAAAAAACTCCTTACCGCGATAGTACTAGTGACGCTGCTTAGTCCTTTATTATTAAGCGCTCAAACTGGAAAAGTGTATGACAATCTCAGTCTTCCTAGCAAAATATTAAAAAGCGACCGTAAGTTTGCAGTTTACCTGCCTCCAGACTACGAAACCTCTGGCCGTAGTTACCCGGTATTATATTTACTGCATGGATCTGGCGACGATCAGACTGGCTGGGTACAGTTTGGAGAGGTTTTAAACATTACGGATAAAGCAATTGCAAACGGCACAGCGACTCCGATGATTATCGTAATGCCTGATGCAAACACTGGTCGTCGCGGCTACTTCAATGATGTAAAAGGAGACTGGAATTATGAAGATTTCTTTTTCAAGGAGCTTATTCCATTTGTAGAAAAGAAATACCGAGCAAAGACAGATAAACGTGGTCGTGCCATTTCTGGACTATCAATGGGCGGCGGCGGTACATTGATGTATGCATTGCACCATCCCGAACTTTTTTCTTCCGCTTGTCCGCTGAGCGCCTCAGTAGGTCCACTTACCGCTGCCGATGCAAAACAGTCTTTATCAAGAGCAAACCCTACCCTTGCGGATACGGCGATTACCACCTATTTTAACCGCCATAGTGCTGTAGCATTAGTAAACAACATGCCAGACGAGCAAAAGAAGGCGGTACGTTGGTTTATAGATTGCGGTGATGATGACTTTTTATATGAGGGTAACGCTTTGCTACATATTGCAATGAGGAAGAAGGAAGTCCCTCACGAATTTCGTGTTCGTGATGGCGGCCATACCTGGACTTACTGGCGTGCATCGCTCCCTAAGGTACTTGAGTTTGTTTCGGATTCATTCCATCAGTATTAGGACAGCCTTCAGCTGGCCGACATAAACGTTTTAAAACAATCGTATGATACGAATCAATTCTAACCTCGCAACTGCTATTTTATTTACAGCTGTAAATCTGATTTCAGTAGAAAGCAATATTGCCCAGACTGCTTCAGGCAAAGAGATCAAGTTTAAAAAGCATGTTATCACTACAGATTTTCTTTCAGAGGGTTCTGCAATAGGTGACATAAATAAAGACGGAAAACTGGACATCATTGCTGGAGCTTATTGGTTTGAAGCGCCTACGTGGAAGCAACATGAAATTGCAAAGCCGATAAAGAAATATGACTGGAAGGTGGAATATTCCAACTCTTTTCTTAACCATGCAATTGACATCAACCAGGATGGCTGGATAGATGTTATTCGCGTTGATTTCCCTGGAGAAGCCGCTGTTTGGTATGAAAACCCGAAAAGTATAGATGAGCTTTGGAAAGTACATCCATTATATTCTTCTGTGGGAAATGAATCCCCAAGATTTGTAGATATGGATGGGGATGGCAGAATTGATCTACTGTGTAATGACTCCAAAGGCAATCGAATGGTATGGCTGGAGTCTCCTAAGAAAAAGGGGGAGCTGGAATGGACCGTTCATGTCATCAGCGATGTGAAGGACAGAGCTACACATCAATTTACACATGGCTTGGGCTATGCGGACTTGAATAAGGATGGCAGAGCCGACGTCATTACAAGAATCGGATGGTGGGAAGGACCAGCAGATATCAAAGCCCAAGGTAATTGGACCTGGCATCCAGCAGATCTAGGCGAAGAGAGTTCCCAGATGCATGCGATGGACTTAGACAAGGATGGAGATGTAGACGTAATTAGCGCCTCTGCCCATGACTTTGGAATATGGTGGCATGAGCAGGTTGCTGATGCACAAGGAGCAATCACCTGGAAGCACCATGAGATTTCAAAAACTTTTTCACAGACTCATGGCCTTGGTCTTGTCGACATGAATAGGGATGGGAACCTCGATCTTGTTACTGGAAAGCGATTTTTTGCTCATCATGGACACGATCCAGGAGAGTATGACCCAGCAGTATTGTATTGGTTTGAGTATAATCCTGGAAAAACCCCTGCTTGGATTCCACATCAAATAGACAACGATTCTGGGAATGGTTTACAAACCAATGCTATTGATATGAATAAGGACAAATTAGTTGACATTGTAGTTTCAAATAAAAAAGGGGTGTTCTTTTTTGAGCAAATAAAATAATTTAAGTAGTTGATTTCAGACTGCCATAGGGTTGTCAGTGGCCATGCTTTTCTTTGTATCAGAAATTATATAAACCACTTAATTATGAACACAGCTGACATTAACACAGAAATTACTCCTTTCGTCTCTTCTGCCAACTTTTTGAACGAATGGTTAGGCCACCGCAGGCTAACAAGAAAAGTTATTGCTGCTTTTCCGGAGGATAAACTTTTCACCTATAGCATTGGTGGAATGCGCCCTTTTGCAGAGATGGTGAAGGAGCTTATCGATCTTTCTGGTCCGGGAATTAAAGGAATCGCATTGGATAATTGGGAAAATACCGAAGGGTTCTCAGAACACACTTTGGCAGAGAACCAACGTACAAAAGAGAGTTTGCTGCAACTATGGGATGAGTCAACTGAAGAGATAACAAAATACTTTTCTCAGATTTCTCAAGAAAGATTTGAGGAGAATGTCTTAGCTTTTGGTCAATATGAAGGTCAGGTTTTTTCTACTATCTTGTATTTCAAGGACAATGAGATTCACCATCGTGCACAGGGAACGGTATACTTAAGAGGTCTAGGGATAGAGCCACCTGCTTTTTACGACAGGAATTAAAACAATTGTAGACTAATATTTTGCTGAGCGGAATTGGAAGCGCCAGGTTTACGCCTCGCTTTTTCTTTCTGCTCAGCTATCCAGGGAACATAATTCTTTTTATCAATAGGGTCTTTCAGTAAGCCAGATGCGTACTGCATCATTGATATTTTGCTTTCAATAATTTGTCTATACTTCAACAACATGTGTTGAATCTGTTGCTGGATCTTGTTCTTTGGCTTGACCCGGATATTCTTGTTAAGCGGGTTCAATAACTGAATCGTGATTTCTTTCGTGAAGTAACTTAGTGCTGATTCGATTCTGGACTGCAAAGCCTGCTGCTCAGCGAAACTACCTTGCAAATGCAATACCCTAACCTGACTTTGGAATTTAACCACAACGGCGATCAGGTCTGATACAGACTTCTCCAACTGAACAAGCAACATTTTAAAATCTGTAATATTTGCTTTCTGAATCTCTGAATTGGAACTGATGGTTTCAAGTCCAACTTGTAGACTGTTAAGTGAAAAATGTGAGAGCACAAGATCGAGAATATATTTTTCCTGAGCAACGATGAGTAGATCTTCCATCTCCTCTACGGAAGATGGCTTCATATACTTGATCACTTCAATGTTTGACCGTAAACTCTCTGTGCTGATTTTTGACTGCAGGATCAAGCCATTTAAAGTACGAACGCGACTAAGGGCGACATAAACCTGTCCGGCAACAAAAGATTTTCCAGCATCAATAATTGCTTGATCAAATGTTAGACCCTGACTCTTATGTATAGTAACTGCCCAGGCCAATTTTACAGGATACTGCGAAAACTCTCCTACCTGCTGTTGAACAATGGCTTCTTCTGTATCAGTTTTGTATTCAAATGACTGCCATGAAGACTTCTCCAGCAACAAATCGTCTTCATGCGGAAAGGAAATCCAGATCTCATTATTACGTATTGATTTTATCTTTCCAATTTTACCATTATAGAACTTACGGTCATCTCCCGTATCGTTTTTAATGAACATAACCTGTGCCCCTTCCTTGAGTTTGAGGCTTTGGTCTGCCTGCATTCCTAAATCTCTGAACTCGCCACTGATCTCACCTTCAAAAGTGTACTCCATACCAGCCAATTCTTCAAGCTTTTTCTTATTGATAGAATTCGCTTCTACGTTATGAGACGTAATTATGATCGGATTCAGATCTTCAGTAGAAGCAAAATCTGGCTGATATCGCCTGTTTAATAGCTTTAGGCTTTCATCACTAATTTGATTATTCCTAATGTCATTTAAGATATTGATAAACTCTGGTTCCGTTTGTCTAAATACTTCAGTAAGTTCCACTTGAAGCAAGGGATTTTTACGGACAACTACAGCATCAAAAAAATACGGCGTAGGATATGCATTGCGCAGAAACGACCACTCTTCCCGTTTGGTTACCGGTGGAAGCTGATATAAGTCTCCTATTAACAATAATTGCACACCTCCGAAGGGAGCGCTATTTTTTCTAACTGAGCGTAAAATGGCATCAATTACATCCAGCAAATCACAGCGAACCATAGAAACCTCATCAATAACCAATAGCTCCAATTCGTTTAGAAGAGTTAGCTTATCTCTGCTATAGGAAAGGTCGGCAACGAGTGATGTAATAGATACGATACCAGATTGAAGTGTTTGAAGGTCAATGTCTCCCGGAAAGAACGATCCGGGGGGCAGTTGAAATAGGGAGTTGATGGTTGTTCCTTTCGCATTCATTGCTGCTACACCAGTAGGTGCGACCACAATTATCTTTTTTGTACTCTGTTCTTTTATTTTCTTAAGTAGCGTTGTTTTTCCAGTACCTGCTTTTCCTGTCAAGAAGATATTTTGATTGGTAGAATCTATAAAAGAAATAACTTTTTGATAGATCGTCTCCGCAGTACTCAGTTCAGCCATAGGGCAAATCTAAATAGAAAAACAGTCGGATACATCTGATCTTGAAAATGTATTATTTAACATTTGTATCAACATTTTGATACAAATGCAGGCTCCTGCGCATGAACATTCTGTAAATTAGTCGGATTATCATCAAAAAAGTTGTTCTTATATGAAAAAACTAATACTTAACCTGTTTTTGGTAGCCGGAACTTGCTCCGTATTTGGACAGGATGCTGTAGACTATCAAATGCCGCCGCAAGCTATTGCTGAATTGCTGCTGGCAAAACCCACTCCAACTGTAAGCATAGACAGCAAAGCCGAATGGATGCTATTTAGTGAACGCAATTCGTACCCTTCTGTGGAAGAGCTGGCGATGCCAGAATACAGAATAGCTGGTATGCGGATCAATCCGAATAACTATTCCCCTAGTCGGCAGACTTTCATTAACAATTTCAGTTTAAAAAACATCAAAACTGACAAGACGGTAGAAGTGACCGGTTTGCCTAGCCCGCTATTTGCCGGAAACGTGAGCTGGAACCCCGCTGAGACTAAAATTTCTTTTACTCAAACGAATAAAGATAAGGTTGACCTGTATGTAATTGATGTGGTTACCGGTAAAGCAACCCAGATGAACAAAGAGCCTCTTAATGCAATTATGGGTACAGGCGTAATTTGGGCTGACGACAATACGTTGCTATACAGAACGATTACGAAAGCCGCTACCTTAGCCCCAGCAAGACCTCTTATGCCGAAAGGCCCAACCATTCAACAGAATCTTGGCAAGGCTGCTCCAAGTGCGACATTGCAGGATCTTATTAAATCTCCGTTTGACGAACAACTCTTTGAGTTTTTTGCCACCTCACAATTGGTGGAGAACAAGAACGGAGTGGAGCGCCTGATTGGAGTGCCTGCGATCTATAGCGGTGTGTCCCTCTCTCCTGACAACACTTATATGATGATAAGAACGATTAGAAAACCGTTCTCTTACTTGGTATCTGCCGGTGGCTTTCCATCCTCTATAAAAATTACAGACAGATCAGGAAAAGTAGTTAAGAATCTTGTTGAACTTCCGTCAACGGAAGTTAGACCTTCAGGATACGACAATGTACAAAACGTACCTAGAGGTTATGATTGGCGTGATGATGAGGCTGCAACAGTAGTTTGGGCACAACCACTGGATAGTGGGTTAATCAAAAAAGATGTTCCTTTCCATGATGCGATTTATGCATTATCTGCACCTTTCAGTGCAGCACCTAAAGAAATATTTAAGACTGCCATGAGGTTTAGTGGAATTAGCTGGGGTAATTCTACTTTAGCTTTAGTAAGAGAGATCTCTAGAACAAAACAGACATCAAAACTAAGCAGGTTCAATCCACTGACAAAATCTTTGGAAACCCTTTATGAGTTAAATACAACGGATGCTTATAACAATCCAGGCACTCCTGTAACTACTAAAAACAAGTTTGGAAGAGATGTTATCTTAACTACAGACAATGGCACTAAGCTGCTGTTGAACAACACTACTGGTGCCTCAGACAAGGGTGACCTCCCCTTTCTTGCAAAATTTGACCTTAAGACCAAAAAATCTGAAATACTGTGGCGTTCCCAAACCGGTTCATTTGAAATGGTAACCGACGTATTAGACCCGCAAAAACTGGTTTTGTTGACACGTAAAGAAAGTCAGAAAGATGCGCCCAACTACTTTATAAAAAATTTAAAACTTCGCATTGCGGACCGCGCCATTACGAATTTTGGTAATCCATATCCACAGATGGAAGGTGTTAGCAAAGAGAAAATATCTTATAAGAGAGCTGATGGCATTGACCTTACGGGCGACTTGTATCTTCCCAAAGGATATGACAAAACTAAGGATGGTCCGTTACCAGTACTAATTTGGGCTTATCCAAGAGAATTTAATTCAGCGGCTGATGCTGCGCAAATTCGCGGATCACAGGATAAATTTACCACGATCAGCTCCGGAGGCCCAATTTTCTTTGTCACTCAAGGCTATGCAGTTCTTGACAACGCAGAGATGCCAATTGTTGCAAAAGATGGCAAGAAACCTAATGACACTTTCGTAGAGCAATTGAAACTGAACGCAGATGCCGCAATCAAAAAGCTAAGCGAAATGGGCGTTGGAGATAAAAACAGAATGGCAGTAGGTGGCCATAGCTATGGTGCCTTTATGACGGCGAACCTTCTGGCACATACCAATCTTTTTAAAGCCGGAATTGCGCGCAGCGGTGCATACAATCGTACTTTAACTCCATTTGGGTTTCAAAATGAAGACCGTACCTATTGGGATGCGCCTGATCTATACTTCCAAATGAGTCCTTTCAGTTACGCCAATAAAATTAAGACACCTATTCTTCTAATCCATGGAGAGATGGATGACAATCAAGGAACCTTTCCTATTAACAGTGAGCGGCTGTTCAATGCCATAAAGGGTTTTGGAGGAACAACACGTTTCGTTTACCTGCCCTATGAGGCCCATGGATATCGTGGAAAGGAAAACATCCTTCACATGCTATGGGAAATGAATACCTGGTTAGACAAGTATGTTAAGAATGCAAACTAGAAGGACTATTTAAACCTTATTGCTTTTAACGGGCTTATTTTGCTGACCAATAAGGAAGGCAAAATAAGCACGATTAAGCAAACTGCCCCGATGCCTATATTTAGTAAAACGACATCTAAAAGGTGGATCTCCATTGGAACATAGGCTAAATAATAGGAAGTTTGATCAAGCTTAAAAATATGCGTCTGCGTTTGCAATAAAGCTAATCCCAGCCCTAAAGCATTACCTAGCAATAAACCTAAACCTACAAGGTACAATGCGTTGTATAAGAAGACCTTCATCACGCTGAAGTCGGTCATACCAAAAGCTTTAAGCATTCCAATCATGTTTGTGCGTTCCAAGATCATGATTAGCAAAGCAGTGATCATGTTTATGACGCCAACAACCATCATCAGTACCAGCAGCACCTTGGTATTAACATCCAGTAAAGAAAGCCAGGTGAAAATAGCAGGAAAATAATCCTGTACAGATTCAGACTTCAGTTTAATCTCCAGACCTTCGTAAATACCTGTGGAAGTAGCTTTCAATTTGTTAAAATCTTTGATACGGATCTCTATTCCACCTATCTCATTCGGTTTCCAGTCGTTCAATCTTCGAATAAGGTTGATGTCGCCAAGCACAAAATTCTTGTCTATTTCCTCTACTCCTATGCTATAAATTCCTACGATAGTGAATGGCCTTCTGCGTGGGGGATTTTGAACGAAGTGCATAATGAAGTTGTCGCCTACCTTCAACTTTAAGCGGTTAGCAGTGAATTGGGAGATCATGATCTGTTTGGTGGCACCGGCACTGTCGGAAAAGTTCAATACTTTGCCACTCACCATATGCTTCTCAATGTAATCCCAATTGAATGTAGAATCAATACCCTTAAAATTAATGCCTTCTACCTCATCATTTGCGGATATGATGGCGGGCTTTGTAGCATAAGGCTGGAAGTATTCTACCTCCGGGTTCTTTTTCAGATTATTTATTGTGGCCGGAGCAGGGACAAATGGCGACAATTCAAAGGAGTTATTTAAATCATATTTAAAGATCCGGATATCACCAATGTAACCTCTAATCTTATCCTGTATCTCTGTTTTAAACCCCTTAATGATACCGATAGAAAGCATCATTACCGCAAGGCTAAGAATTACTCCAATAATAGCAATCCGAACGATCAGTTTCGAAAACGTTCGTTCGGATTTAATGGCAATGCGCCCTGCAATAAAGTATTCTGTATTCAATATTTGCTTTTTAAGGTGACCCGACAAAAATGCAAATAATTATTGTTTAATAAGGAGCAGATATTCTACTATATCGGCAAGATTCTTTTCGTTTATCTGCAATGCTGAAGGCTCGGGCATGATGGAAGTGGAGAACTGCTTGCGAGTAGCAATATCCGAGGCTTTGACATTCATCCTATCACCTCCCATTCCTTTTAAAACAACTGTTTCGCCATCTGCCTGAAGGAAGCCAGAAACAGTTGTACCGTCCTTCTTTGTAATCAGCCATGACTCGTAACCGAAGGCCATCCCTGCGCTTGGATTTACAATGGCATCAAGGAGCCCATTCTTTTCAAACTTCTTATTGATCAAAGTAAGCTCGGGCCCAATATTCGCGCCCTCCGTGCCCACCTTATGACAGGTCATACATTTATTTTGGAACATCATTCTGCCTTCTTTTACATCTCCCTGTAACTTAGCGATCTTCGGTATTGACAGCACTACGTCAACTCCTGGCTTTTTAAAGTAATCACTTGCCAGTACACGAACGGTCTGATCCGGATTGCTAAAAATCACTTTGCTCACCTCTGCAATTTGCGGAGCAGAAAGCTTTTTCTCTGCAGCCAACCCGATCAGCATTTCTCCACCTACCTTGTCCTTAGCCATAGCGATAATTGCATCAGATCTATCCTTAACTGAGGAAGTGTTGTTTTCCAATTTTAGCTTTTGAGCAAGCATCTTTTTCTGACTCTCCGCGTTTAATTCAGAAGCCGTTGCAGGTAAATCCATCTTAAAGTCGCTCCATTCGTTGCTCTGACGGAAACGCAGCCACCAAATGGCTTGTGAGCTGATCCGTGGGTCCTTAATAGCAAGTAAGCTTTGCATGGCGTCAACTGCTTGCTGATCCTTTATAAAACCAAGAGTCACCATTGCCTGCTTTTTTAAGACATCCGACAGCTGATCAGAACTTGCTCTTTCTTTGAGCGCTGAAACAGCCAGTTTTGGGTGTAACCGCCAAACAAGATCTGCAAACGACGAAGACCATTTAAGTGGTTCGGCTCCCAGATTTTTGTTTAACACAGGATATAAAGCTTCCTCCTTTCCTTCCGCGGCCAGACCAAGGGCTTCAAGGTAAAACCTGTCCTTACCATCGTATCCCGTAGCCAATGACAATAAAACATCGCTTGAGCTATTAAATGCCTCATTTCTTAAGGAAACAGCGACTTCTCTTCGTACTGCTGCAGAAGGATCTTTACTCAAAAGAGAGGCATATTTCATGAAGTCTGACTTCGTATCTCTCAATGCCCTAAACGCTGCTATCCGCAAATTAGGGTCAGTGTCTTTTAGCAACGTTTCCGTTTCTGCAATACCTGTAGCGCCCATGTTAGATAATAGCCAAACTGCCCTTGCTCTATGGTAAGGATTAGTGCTTGTTAATACTTTCTTTACATCTTTTACAGCTTTTGATCCTTGTGCTGCTAAAAGAACAAAACCTGAGTTTCGAACATTTACAGCAGGACTTAAAAGTGCCTCAATCTGACCTTTAGTATTTTTAAGGTTGTACTTAGGACTTGTTAATTTTTTGCCTTTAGGCGCAATGCGATAAATTCTTCCGCTTCCAGTCGTGTCATTCATCCGGTGACCACCAACCATGCTATCGTACCAATCGGCTACGTAAATCGCGCCATCAGTACCTATAGCTACATCACTCGGGCGGAACCACTTCGTCTTATCTTCATTTGAAGCATAGCTTTGCGCGTTTGCAACATCCTTATCGGGAAGAGAAGTGATGAGGTTTTGCCTTGTTAAATCGTAGCCAGCCCCATTTGTGGTTGGATTATATGCAAATATTACGTTTCTACCAGCGTCGCAGGCAAGCAGCATGCCCCGATACTTTTCTCCCAGTAAATCACTTTCATTGAAAGCCACTCCTGTAGGAGAACCCGCACCGGTATTGTCCCCATAAGGCAACACTCCGGGATCTTCCTGGTGCCAATGCGCAGTAGCGGTTTTCTGGTCAGGCCTACGATCTGCTTCCCATCTACGTGTACCATCGGCACTTGCATACCCCATATTGGCCCCTTCCATAAGCCAGGATACGCGTACTCCTCTGTTACCATCGTCGTCGTTGTCATTCTGCCACATATTTCCATAAGAATCTACCGTGAATTCATAAGAATTGCGGAAGTTATGTCCAAGTACTTTTAAACCAGTACCATCGGGATTAACACGCATGGCGATCCCACCAACCCACACCTTGCCATCATCACTAACCAAACCACCTTTATTGCTATTGTTGTATGGAGAACCACCATTATAATTACTTCCAGAACGCAGGTTCCATCCCGCTTTATCAGTCACCATATGCGGACCAGCATTTCCGGCATTGAAGTAGTACTTTCCATTAGGCCCTGAGATTAACGCATGAAGACTATGATCGTGATCTTTACCACCAAAACCAGTAAGAAAAACTTCTTTCTTATCAGGTTTATCATCCCCATTTTCATCTGTATAAACGATAATGGAAGGTGCGCAGGATACAATAACTTTATTCCCTATAACTGCAATCCCAAGTGGAGCAAGGAGGTCTTTATCCTGCACGAACACTTTAGAACTTTCTGCGACGCCATCACCGTCTTTATCCTCTAAAATAACAACCCGGTCACCCTCCACTCTATCCTGGTAATGAGGCGCCTTGTTGTTATACTTCCTGTAATTGACAGCCTCTGTTACCCATATTCTGCCTTTGGCATCTACATCAATATTTGTTGGATTGTAAAACTTCGGTGATTCTGCCCAAAGTGTGGCTTCAAGGTCTTCCGGCAGAAATAGCTGTGTTTGTTCAGACTGATATTTATCTTCCAGCTGAAGATTGTGGGGAGTCTTTACAGTATATCCAGAGACCACGGTGAGTGCCGCGGCGAAAACTAGCAATTTGATCTTCATGGTTCCTATTTGGTTTTGCAGCAACAATATAGCAAACTCTTTGGAAAACTTTATATTTGATTGTATGATGTCAACTATTTTAAATATCACAAACACATTATTACTCGCCTTAACCTTTCAGGCCTGTGATGCTCCCAAACTTGTTACAAACCAGGGAGTCCCGAATCTTTACGAAGTTAAGCCGGAAAACATTGCCCCTACAAAGGCTGGTGCACTGCTCACGGGTGCCGAACAAACTCAATTGTATGTTCCTTATTTAAAAGGTAAACGTGTTGGGATGGTAGTTAACCCAACTTCCATCATTGGAAAGGAAACTTCAGTTGATAGCCTTTTAAACCTTGGTGTTCAGATTGTGAAGATCTTTGGACCTGAGCACGGTTTTAGAGGTAATGCCAGTGCTGGCGTGAGTGTTTCGGATGATGTGGATACTAAAACCGGGATTAAAGCAATCTCTCTTTATGGAAAGCATGCCATTCCAACAAAAGAGGATCTCGCGGATGTTGATGTGATGATATTTGACATTCAGGATGTAGGAGTTAGATTTTATACTTACATCAATACCTTGCAACATGTAATGGAGGCTTGTGCGGCAAATAAAAAGGAAGTACTAATCCTTGACAGGCCCAATCCAAATGGCTTCTATATTGACGGCCCGATCTTAGATCCACAGTTCAAATCTGGTATCGGACTGAAGCCAATTCCAGTGGTACATGGATTAACTGTTGCGGAGTATGCTCAAATGCTAAATGGAGAAGGTTGGCTGGACAATAAATTAAAATGTAAATTAAAGATTATCAAAGTTGCCAACTATACCCATGACACCCCCTACGAACTTCCGGTGAAGCCATCTCCCAATTTAAACTCTGCGCAGTCTATCCTATTATACCCATCCACCTGTCTATTTGAAGGAACATATCTAAATCATGGTCGCGGTACTCAATTTCCTTTTACTGTAATTGGCTCACCTTTCTTGAAGGGCAAGTTTGACTATTCCTATAAGCCAGTTAGTATAAAAGGAATGGCGGAAACACCCCTGTTTATGAACCAGGTCTGTTATGGATTAGATTTAAGAAACTATGATGTTTCGAAGATCAGGAAAGAAAAGAAATTAAACCTGAGCTGGCTTATTGAGTTGTATAAAGCGTCACCAAATAAAGCAGATTTCTTCAATACCAAGCTTAGTAGCCAGATGGGAACAATTGAAAGATTGATAGGTGTAGGTGACTTCAGGACACAAATCATAGCCGGTAAATCCGAGAATGAAATCCGCGCAAGTTGGGAGCCGGGTTTGAGCCGATACAAAACAATGCGAAAGAAATATCTGTTGTACGAATAGAAAACGAAAAATATGAACAGCGCATCCAAGAAAACAAATGAAAAACCTAGTAGTAACTTTCAAGAAGAAGCTCCAAAAGGTAAAGTGCCGGAGGGTGATAAAGTCGTAAAGAAGCCGGAGGATAAGGATTATAATAAAGAAGAGGCTGAATTTAAAGATACTGCTGCAAAGCGTGAGCAGGAAGAGCAGCCGGTTAGCCCAGTAACTACCCCACCTACCGATTAAGCACTTTTCTTCGCGAGTGCTTTTTTACTTGCAGCTTTTTTGATGGTGATCTTTTTATTCTTCACTGCTTTTAAAAACGCCATCAGCACCTTCTCATCATTTTCCATCGCAGTAAGACTAACAGCTGGTTTTATATTTACTTTTCTTAAGTATTTATCGAGCTGGCTATTTTCAAACGCTTCCAATAAGACTGGGTACACATAAGAACTTTTACAAACAGCCCGTGTATTACCAAGTTTACTAGCCACACAGTCTAAGACCTGTACAATTACCTTTTTCTTAGCAGTGGCAGTCTCAGCGGGAGTTACGACGCCGCATTTTGCCAGTTGCCTCAACGCTTCTAACGTTCCACCCCAGGTCCGAAAGTCTTTAGCTGTGAAGTCGCAATCAGTGATCTCTCTTATATAATTGTTTAGCTTCCCGGAGTCAATTGGACGGTGCTCCTTTCCCTTAGTGTAATATTGGAAGAGGTCTTGCCCTGGAATTTCCATACATTGCTTAACCAACCTGGCAAGTGTTTTATCGGTTAGATTAACATCTTGATGAACGCCTTTCTTACCTACAAATTTGAGCCTTAAATGATTACCTTGTATCTTGACATGTTTGTTTCTAAGCGTTGTTAAGCCATGACTACCATATAGTTCTCGGTAAGCATCGTTACCAACCCTGATAAGTGTTTTAAGCATCACCTGCATGCAAATAGCCAGTACTTTGCGCTCATCAAAGTCCTTACGCTTTAAATCTCTGGCAATCCTTTTACGCGCTAATGGAAGGGTTTTCCCGAATTCCAATAACCTGAAGTACTTGCTTTCAGACCTCCTTGAAGTCCAGTCAGGATGGTACTTATATTGCTTTCTTCCCGCAGCATCTATGCCTGTCACCTGTAAATAGGCGCTCTTTCTATTGGCAATCCAAACTTGAGTCCATGCGGGAGGTATAACTAACGAATTGATCCTGGCAAGCTTATCTTCATCGGTAACAGTTTGGCCATCTTTGGTCTCATAATGAAAATTGCCTGGAGTACCTATGCGGTATATTCCAGACTGACTATCGCTCGAATACGTCAAGCCACTTAATTTGATTTCATCGAGGGTCTGTACCATATAATGTGGAAATATCCGCTAAATTTGATTGCTGTACACATAAACATAGATTGATGAAAATAGTTTTTATGGGAACCCCGGACTTTGCAGTGGCATCGTTAGCTGCACTTGTTGATGCTGGCTTTGAGGTCGTAGGGGTAGTAACTGCGGCAGATAAACCAGCTGGACGGGGACAAAAACTTCAGGAAAGCGCAGTAAAGCAGTATGCCATTTCCAAAGGAATCACTGTATTACAGCCCCTGAAATTAAAGGACCCAGCTTTTATTGAAGCCTTAAGCAATCTAGGTGCAGATCTACAGGTGGTAGTCGCTTTTAGAATGTTACCAGAGATCGTTTGGGATATGCCTGCAAAAGGAACCATCAATCTTCATGCTAGCCTACTACCTCAGTACCGGGGGGCCGCGCCAATCAATCATGCCATTATTAATGGAGAGAAAGAAAGTGGAGTCACTACCTTCTTTCTTAAACACGAAATTGACACCGGAGACGTCATCTTCTACGAAAAAGTTGCTATAGCTGATGATGAAACAGCTGGCGAGCTTCACGACAAGTTAATGAACGTGGGCGCGGACTTGTTGGTCAAAACCGTTACTGCGATTGCTACCGGTGATTATCAAGAGCAACCTCAACCTGAAAGTGATGAGCTTAAACATGCACCAAAGATCTTCAAAGACGATTGTTTTATTGATTGGAACCAGCCAGTACAAGTTTTGTTTAACAAGATTAGAGGCTTAAGCCCATACCCAACAGCCTTTACAAAGCTTAACGAAAAAACGCTAAAAATTTTTAAGGCAGAATTAGAAGATAAAGAACCAGGTATTGCTGCGGGAGGCTTCCTAACAGATGGAAAAACGTTTCTTAAATTTGCTACAAAGGATGGCTTCATTAAATTGATTGACATTCAATATGAAGGCAAAAAAAGAATGACGGTTGAGGAGTTTTTGAGGGGTGTAAGGTTGTAGGAAGCATCAAAGTAATCTATTTCAGGGCGTCGCCATCACTTCATACCGAAATACCTTTCTACCTAAAAAGCCATTTTTACCGATTCCTTCTATGGTTACCCTATAAGCACCTAGACGGTCTCCATTAAAGAAATTGACTGGAATTCTTCCATTAGCAACGGTAATTATTGAAGGGTTCCAGTATATTGTACTGCGCAAATCAGCGACAGTGCTATCGCTAACAACATCATATCGTGGTAGGTAAAACTCCTTTGACACGTCATAGGTCCTCGGTGAGTAAGTGGCAATTGATGGATCGTAGCCGGCTCTAAAATTTCCGTTTTTCGTATAGATTGCGATTACTGGCGGTGGTATACCTCCCCTATAATAACCTGTTAGTAGTCGGGCGCTAATTGCGGCACTTTGATGAGAAAAAAGTATTTTTTCAATGCTCATTGGAGTCCCAAGTAACAGGTCTTGATAGTCACATCTTTTAACCAGCATATTATCAATTAAAACCGTATACTCTTTCGCTTCCTTACTCATAAAAACGTTCAGCATTCCGCACTTCCGTTCAGAATCATCCATTTCTTGCTTAAAGGAAACACTTGAATTTCTATCCATCTCTATAAGGCATTCCATCAATGTCGCACAAGGCCTGCTTGAATCAGGCCTGAACACCTGGTCAGCCTGACTATCGCTGATCTTATTTCCAAAACTCCATTTCTTAACCGATTTTATTTGTACTTCTCTCAATTGCCTTGCTTTGCTTACTTTTCCATCTTTATCCAATTCCAGATCTTGTGCCTTCGCCGCCTCTAAAGAAACCTTGGTTTGTGCTGCAATATCGTTACTAAGATCTCCGATATTAATATTTGGGGTTACACTTTGCGCAGCAACTTCATCTACTAACGTAATCACATTTTTTCCTCCAGTCGTAGTGCGTCCTTGAATCGTGAACTTTGCATCTTTGGTGAAGCTTACATTATCAAAACTAAACCTGCCTTCGCTGTTTGTGATTGCAGTAAGTATCGCCCCATTTTTGTTGTTAAATAGCATGACCTTTCCATCAGGGAGCACCTTGTTATTTAGCGTCCTCAGGCTACCGGTAATAGTTTTAACCACTTTCTCAGTGTTGTATTGGGCGGGCTTGAATGTACTGGCAATAACATCTTTCCAAATAAACCGTCGGTATCCCTGAGTTAGCATAAGTAAGTCGAGATGAGACCGGGTCGTATCTGAAACACTTGTGAAGTAGTAATTAGGCTTCTCAATGTAGCCTTTTAAATCAGCTGAAAGTAGTAATTGAGCGAAGATCGAGTTTTCGTTGCCAGGAATACTAGGAACCGAAGTTTCACTAACTACTGACACAGAAAGGTTAGCAGGAACTCCATTTAAACCGTCTCCCTTAGCTTCCAGTTGAAACGCTACCTTTTCCTTCTGAGCATAAGCTGTCTTCATTTCAAAAACATTGAGCGTAAGTGTATCTCTGTTCTGGAGAAATACAAGTCGCTCATTCAAAGGCCGGAGGTCTTGACTAAACAAAGTGAACTGTGTCAACCCCGATGGATAATCTTTAACAGGCAGAAATAAGGTGCTGCTAGATTTATCCATACTAACATCTCTGGTAACCCAAGCCGTTTGGTTAGACTGCCCAACGACTTTCAGAATTTGATTTAATTGGAAGGTCTTCCTACCTACGTTTACTGTAACTGCAATCGAATCTCTTCCTTTTGGAGATATTGCCAAGGCATACCCACTATCAGAAGCTGCCGGCAATGTATATGATCGTTCACTGCCATCTGCAAACTTAACTTTTGCTGTATAAGTTTTGCCGGACTCAGGCATTATGGTAAAAGCTCCCATACCAAGATGCTGTGTCTGAATTTGAGCCACAGTCTTACCATCGGAATCAACGACAATGCCACTGACTGTCATTCCCAATCCATCTATTCCAGCAACCTTAAAAGCAATTTTGTGCCGGACATCATTAAGTAGTACCCCTCCTTCCGGGAAAAATTGAAAATCTGGTTCGGGGTTACCACTTCTAATTGAAAATGTCTTTGGAATAACCTGGTTTTTACTCACATTTAGTTGGGTCGATAAGTACGGTCGATTCAATTGTACATCCTTGGTTTCAGGAAGATCTATAAGGAGCTCTCCTTGTGAATTGGTCTTTCCTGAGCTCGAAACCAGTGTTTTGTAGCTTTCCGTCAGTTGATAGTCCACTTCTTTTTCTGCAAAAGGCTCCCCTTTCTCGTCTGCATATTTTACCAACGCAGCTATTTTACCCTTTCCAGCGCCCTCCTTATAGCGGTAGCTAATTTTTGAAAATACGTTGTTTGTGACAGCGTTTCCTACGATGAATGTTCGATCGTAAAAATACTCCGGCCCAGCATTTCGCATCCACTGGGTATAGGCCCTAATGCGGTAGTTCCCTTCCCGGGCAGTGCTGTCATCGAGCATAAACTCGGCTTTAGCGGTTCCAGATGTCAATTCCAGCTTTCTGGTCTGCAATATTGAATCACCTTCGGTTATCAAATCAACATAAAGTGTCCCACTCTGAGTCGATGGTAAATGGTTGCTTCCTGAGGCAACATAAGCTTTAAACCAAATTGTATCACCGACTAAATAGTATGGCTTATCTGTATGTAAATACACTTTCTCAATAGGTAACGCTTTATTAAGAATATTTAGAGCACTTGTAATTGTATCTGACTTAGCTTTGTAGGCAAATGCTTGAATTGGCTCATTTTCGGCGGCGTCTACCTTGTATCTGTAAACCTCTCTTCCCAACTCTCCTTCGGCATTGATGCCTTCAATAATGACTTTATAGTTACCGGGACCATCTGCGTTGAAATAACTGAAACTCGCTTTCCCTGTAGAATACGTCTTTAGATTGGCATTCCAGTAGACGGTAGAACGATAGTCGGGCAGCGTATTTTCGCTACCCGGTCTGTCGTAACGAGGAGTATAGAATTCTCTTGCTTTATTAAAGCCCTTAGGCGAAATATTGGCTACGTTTGGAACGTACTGTTTCTTTTGCAGGCCCCGGCGTGTGTAAATGAATAGAGCAGGAACAGGAACACCATCACGACTAACAGTCGCCATTAAAGCAAAATTGGTCCTAACAACTTCTATCTTTACGATGTCCATTGGATCTAAAACATTGCCATCATAAATTCCTGAAAGTTCATCGCAATCTGTAATTGACCGACCATCTAAAATCGTGAGCATAGGGACCGTTCTGTAGATCGGATAATTTGTAATTGTCGAATATGGACTGCATTTGTATTCTCCAAAAAGTATACCCCCCAGACGTCCTTGCAGACATATTCCCAAAGTAGCACACAGCTCAGGCCTTTCTATAACCAAAGTTTGATCTGAATGCCCGTCAGGAATTCGAAGTTGTCCCTGGGCAGCATAGGTTTGAACTGGCTTTTTCCTGGCGGTTATATTTACTTCCCTTAGCTTTTGCACCCTATTCAACTGACCAGTCTTTTCATAGAAGTCATCAAGCTTTTTACTGTTGTCAATGTAGGCCTTCATCAAATATGGGATGTTTGTGCTCACATCGCCAATATTCTTGTTTTTATTTACAACTAGCTTAGGCACACTATCAAGCACTACTTCTACCTTTGTGCCGTTCTTTTCTGTCTTGGCCTGGACCGTAAACTTAATGCTGTCTGTCAAAACCAGTCCTTCAAACTTAAACCTTCCGTTGGCATCAGCGGTAGCCGTCTCAAACACCCCTATTTTTGTAGAAACCAAGGTGATCTTTGCATTCGAAACTATTTTATCCCCAAGTGTTTTCACTACTCCCGAAATATCGGTACCTAAACTCTCCTTTTTGAACATAGGGTCAGTTAGGTAGGCGGTACTTGGATCTGCAGCCAGCTCTTTCCATAGAAACCTCCTGTAACCCTGCGTAAGCATTAGGTTGTCCAGTGCCTTGTTTACTTCTTCTGTTTCCTTACTGAAATAGTAGTTTGGCTTTTCAACATATCCCTTCAAATCTGAAGTCAACAGCAGATCTGAGAAGATCGTATGTTCACTGTCCTCATTCATCGGAACTTTACTCTCATCGATTACGGTCACCGAGAAGTTTCCCGCGACCATCTTATCGTTCCTATCCCTGGCCTCCAGTTCTAGATCTACCTTCTCCTTGCTTTTATAATTACTTTTTGCGCTGCTCAGCTTCAGCTGCATCCGGTCCTTCGTTTTTATGAAAGCGAGTCTTTCGTTTAAAGGTTCTCCTGTATTACTGAACAAGGTGAATTGCACGATGCCTGAAGGAAAGGCACTCTTTTGAAGCCAGAATGAAGTCAGTTGCCTTTCAATCTTAACTGGTGAGGCAACAACTGTTTCCCCGCCGGTTTGAGCAATGATATTAACGTTGATCGGTGCTCCGGCTGCTACTTTCAATAATGCGGGAGAAGTACTCACCCGTACCAGAATACTATCCTGATTAGGTTGGTAAACACTCAGTACATACCCATCGTCATTCGCTTTAGGTAATGGGATTACTTTTTCTGAACCATCTGGAAAGCTCAACTTTGCAGTATACGTCTTGCCTGCTTCGGGGTTCAGCAGAAAAGATCCCATGCCTGCATGCATGGTTTCAATTGATACCACCTCCTTGTTCTCATTATCAAACACCTTTCCCTTAACCGACAAACCTATTCCATCAATTCCAGTAGCTTTAAATGCAACTCTGGATAAAATCCCATTCACCAGATTACCGCTTTCAGGAAAAAACTGAACATCAGTCTGGGTCATGCCAGCCTTAATCGGAAAGTCTTTTACCACTTTCTTTTTCGCATCGCTTTCTATAACTGTTCTAATGTAAGCGCCCCTTAAATCTGACTGTTCAGTATTGGAAATAGCGATGGAGATATTGCCATCAGAATCGGTTCTGGCAGACTTGCTATGGACTCTTTGCTTGTCAACCATAATATCGTACTGCACTTCCCGACCGGATAGTGCCTTACCTTCATCATCTGTGTAATTCAGTAAGGCGGTTAGCACCTGTTTACCCTCAACCGTGGTATAATTGTAGGCGGATTTAACTAAAACCTCATTGCTAACAGGTGTTCCTACCGTGAAGGTCCGGTCAAAGAAATAATCTTCTCCTGCATTGCGCATCCATTGGGTGTAGGCCCGGATGCGGTAATTACCCTCTCTCAGATCGTCTTCTAAAGTAAAGTCGCCCATGCTCATTCCAGCGCTGACAGGGAGTTTCAAGCTTTTAACTATGGAGTCTTTTTCGGTGATCAAATCCACATATAACGCCCCGCTCAAGGCAGAAAGCTGATGTCTTGAACCGGTAACAACGTATGCCTTAAACCATATCGTATCACCCAAGGCATAATAAGGCTTATCCATATGGAGATAAACCTTTTCCTGAGCATTGATCTCCGTCCATTTCTGTAAAGCAGCAACCAGCTTGTCCAAAGGATCGTCATCCCTTGGAACAAATGCCAGAAACCCCAAGACTGTAACGAACAGAAAGGTGAGAAGAGAGCGCTTCCGTATCATAATGTTTTATAGTTGGTTAGTACTATTAAAGACAACGAACTAAGTCAAATTGGGGACAAGGAAACCGTAAATACTAAAATAAATAACCTGATTTACCGCGCAGCTACAGGCGTCTATTTCTGATAAACCCTGACATAGTCAACCTCGAAGCGGTTGGGAAACTTGGTATCACCCAGATCACCGCCATTCAATCCGCCCATCGCCCGGTTCAACAACATATTGTGGGACTGATTAAAAGGGTTAAGTCCAGCAGTATCTTTTTCATAGTTGAAATTTCTCCTCATTGAAAATGATATCTCCATCTATGCAAGCACCGTTTGTCGGACTAAAAAACAGCTGCTTCGGCTCAGTCTCCAAGTCAGTAAAATCCTTATTGGCATAAGCCCAATAGATTTTGTCGGGATTGTTTCCATGCTTCATTGACCAATAAGTCATAGACTATTTAGCTACAGCGTCATATATAGTCTGCGGTGCCCACACTCCCAGTCGAACTGATCTTCTTTGAGTCTATCACGGGTTCGTTCCCATTCAATGCTTTGTAGGTGTAACCATCATTACTCAAAGCAAAGCGGATAGATTCTTCGGAACCACTATTTCTGCTCGATTGCCATGCCGCTAAACAAAAACAGTAAAAGCGGGATTCAGAATCAACTTTGAAAGACTGTATTTCTTTTGTCTTGTGTGTTTTAATTCTTAATTAACCTCAATTCATAAACACCAGCAGTTTCAGAACCCTCCTCTGCAACAAACTTGACATTTAACTTCCCAGAATCAGCACTGATAAAATTAGAAGATATTGGATAGTCTATAGTATAGAATTTATCACCCTTACTCCCATCCAGACTCACATTTGCCAGAAGCTGCTCATTAACAATAATTTTAAACTTTCGGTTATGATCACGACCATAATAACTGAGTCTTAAATAACCTGCTTCCTTCTTCGGATCATTCAATTCATAACTGAACCAACCACGAGCACTTCGCCAATGCCTGTCTTTATAGATACCTGTATTCGTCTGTTCGCCCTTGAAAAAGTGATCAGACTCTGGCTGTTGCTCTCCAGGATAAACCATATCGATGGTAATTTTGGAAAGCTCATCAGCTATACGTTGCTCCTCAGCTAGTTTTTCCTTTATTTTAGCAAGCTCGGCTAAAGTCTCCTCTTGCCAATATATAATATACCTGGAGTCATGGATCTTATAAAATGGAATGAGCTCCAAATCCTTGAAACTAACAGGATAAATAAGTTGAGCCGCAGTAAAGGTCATGCTCTTACCAGGAACAGCTTTCACGTGTTGCGCCAACGGACTTCCATTAGCTATAAAAAGAGGCATGTCTTGAAGCGGCCGCTGCTTTCCTGATGCAATATGCCCCATCCTGCTATCATTAGCAAATAAACCTGTCATACCCACCGTATCAGGCTTAGCTGCAAGCAATATCGGACCATGTAGTACGGCGACATACTTAGAACCATCAGGCATTTGCTCCGTTTTTGTTTCCATTGGCAAAGTAACTTCCACCCTATCGCCCTTTGTCCAAGCCCGACTGATCGAAGCATAAGATCCAGGATTGACGTTAACAGTTACAGCTTTACCATTCACACTTATCTTTAATGCTCCTTTTGAAACCCACGACGGATAACGGACGTTCAAAGTAAACTTTGCTCCTTTACCTGAGGTAACCGTAAAAATCGTTTTGTCCTTCTCCGGAAACTGTGTTTGCTGTTCAAAAGTCAAACCTTTATCCTTCCAATTTAACCTAGAAGGAATAAAAAGATTGAGGTAAAGATTTTCCCCTTTATAGGCATAGATCATTTCGTTGTACTTCGCATGATTCTCTAAGCCTGAACCTACGCAGCACCAAAAACTCGTTTCAGGTTGTGAATATACCCGGTAGTGCCCTGGCCTCATCGGAGTAAAATATACAAAGCCTCCCTTGTCAGGATGCTGTGAAGAAAGAATATGGTTGTATAGGGTACGCTCATAGTAATCTATATAACTTATCGTACCCTCAGATTCGTAGAAAAGTTTAGTCAGTTTGAGCATATTATAACTGTTGCAGGTTTCCGGACCTTCAACGCTATTTATCATTCCTGAAAAATCATTTATTGGATTAAAATGCTCTCTAACACTGTTTCCACCATTAGCAACACTCCTCTTTCCTACCACTTCATTCCAAAAGAACAACGCAGCTTTTGCATACAAAGAGTCCTTACTCAAATCTGCAATTCTCTTAAAACCAATAATTTTAGGGATCTGGGTATTTGCATGAATACCATTAAGACGATCTTCCCCCTTAGAGAGCGGGTCAAGTATTTTATTATCAGAGAACTGATAAGCAAGTTTTAAATACTTCTTGTCGCCGGTAATCTCATAAACATCCGCAAGAACTTCATTGATCCCTCCGTGTTCAGACTTTAACATCATTTGTATTTGATCGTCGGATAATTTATCAGTCAGCCAAACAAACCAGTCGCTATATTTGACCAGCATTGTTTTCGCTTCCAAATTCCCTGTATGTAAATAAGCATCCCGTAATCCGGCAAATATTTTATGGATATTGTAGAGTGGCACCCATTTCTTATTTAGACTAAACGTTTCAGCTTCAATATTTCCACTAGCAATATCAGCCCATAACTTTTTACTTCCAGGGACTCCACCGATGTATCCGTTTCCGTTTGCGTCCTGACAACGCTTTAGTTCTGAAAGCATATACTTTAACCGTGCAGCAATTTTCAAATCACCGGTCGATGCATACATCAGAGACAGTGCGGTGAGGTAATGTCCTCCAATATGGCCATCCAAACCAGTGTTTTCCCAATTGGTATAGCTTTCAACTTTGGGGTTAAGCCCTGCTTCGCGAAGATATGGAGCCAATAAGCGGTCTGCGTTTAAAGCCAGCATATAATGCAAGTCGGTTTGTTCAGCCTGCTTAAACATGCCATCTGA
Organism: Pedobacter sp.; assembly: GCF_037719805.1. Taxonomy (GTDB): domain Bacteria; phylum Bacteroidota; class Bacteroidia; order Sphingobacteriales; family Sphingobacteriaceae; genus Pedobacter. Next base: position 1,006,926 of record NZ_JBBJLZ010000002.1, read on the forward strand.
TAAAGTGACTTCTGAAGATTTAAAGAGTTGAAATGGATACTTATTCTGACAAGTAACCTTTGCTGAAAAAAGCAAAAAAACAAACGTCAAATTCAAAAATAAAAGGGTTTGCCTTAAAGCATTTACTTTTAACATCATGGGTATCATCACAAGTATTTAGTTAGAAAACCAATAAAAAAAACACACAGTCTTTCCTCTTAATTGAAGCTAATATACGAAAGATAAATTAAACGTCAATTTAACGTTAATTATTTATTAGTCTTATTTCTCAGATTTATCCAGTACATAATCCATTGGAACCATATCTGCTACTTTTTCATAAGCCCACATACCTTCAAAAAGCAGTGATTCCGGATCAAACAAACCCCCATTCTCATAAAAACCGGGTGATGGTTTCAACCTGTAAAGTAAAGAAATCTGGAAGTTTACAAAGTCATTTGGCCGCTGAATTTTGTATCCTGAATACTTCGTGTAGTCCTTTGGCTCGCCTTCTTTTATGAAAATAACATATAGGGCATCCTCAAAATTAAGTGTTTTAAGTGCGGGAGTCTTTTGTTGAACCAAAGTATGTCTGGCAACTTCCTCCCGCAGCAATACCTCAACCGTATCAGGTAAAATTTTCATTGATGTCCAATAGGAAAGCGATTCCTTCCTGCGCTTCTCATCCCTCCGCTTACGCATCTTTTCAGAAAGAAGTTTGAGTCGCTCATCAATCACATTATCCGGCTTCTTCTTCATATTTGGCATTTTAACCAAACTATTGATAAGAAATCCTTGCTCTCGATAGGTGTTGTTGTATAACGCCCTAAAGAAATGCTGGGGAGAGCCAATGTAAGCGGATCGCCTGAGTTTAGCATAGCGTTTAATCTTAGACTCCTTCCTTTCTAACTCCTCAAAATATGGGTAGCCATAAAAATGGACCACATTGGTTTCATAGTCCTTCTCAAAATAACTTAGCAAATACTTTAAAGTGTATCCCAAGGCCCTATTCTCAACGATGAGCAATTCATCCGAACTGGCCTTTAATATTCGCAGGTCCTTATCATAGTCAAATCGGATCACTTCCGGATTAATGATCACACACTTCTTGGCGTTTGGCGAAGTCCCGATAAAGTTCTCTCTAAACGATGCCAAATACTCTGAGCGAAACGGATCTGGCCTAACCACCACCTCCGTTAACTGGTTTACGTTTTCTTCAAGCACAACTTGTACCTCTTTTGCCTTGTTGGTAACGATGACATTCTGTGTCAACGGCAGATACCCAATCATCTCTACCAAGAGGTTATAATTCCCTGGTGTAAGGCCCTTCAGTACAAACCGACCGGCACTATCTGCCGCCGTACCTATCTGGTAACCGCTCAGTAAAACGTTAGCTCCTGGAAGGGTCACCCCTTGCTTGTCCTTAACCACTCCAGAAATCAAGTAAGAAACCTGCTTTAACTGTATAAACGTCTCTTTTGCGGTGATCAGCACTACCTTATTCTCAATAGTATATTGCAGCGCATTGCTTTTCAGCAGACTGTCTAAGGCCTGCTCTAGTCTTGAATTGTTGAAACTTACATTTACGGGTTTAGCACCTTTTAATAAGTCGGCATTATAGAGAAAATCATATTTAGTCTGCTTCCTTATCTCCTTAAAAACATGCGGTAATGTGACGTTCTTTCGATGCAAAGTAACGCGCTGGGCGGAACTTTTCATCCCGGAAATAGTCAAGAAAACAATTAAAAATACACTAAGGGATTTCATTATTCAAGGACGGTCACCTTTCTACCCTCAATCTTAAACTTCAATTTGGCAGTACGCTCAAGTGACATCAGCACCGTAAACAAGCTTTTAGAACGGGAAACCATACCTGAAAGCTTCAATCCATCATGATTGCCCTGGTCTATGATTTCTACATTATACCAGCGGGAAACTTGTCTCAAGATGCTGCTAAACTCTTCATTTTCAAAGTTAAAGTCGCCATCTTTCCATGCTGTGCTCTCCGACAAGTCAACTTCCTTTACTTTCAAAGCCTTCGAAGAAAGTTGGGCCTGCTGCCCAGGTTTGAGTGTCGCTACAGAAGAGGCGTTATTCTTGGAAACGACTTTAACTGAACCTTCCATTAAGGTAGTTTTAGTGACTTGCTCATCGGGATAGCTGCTTACATTGAAATGTGTCCCTAGAACTTTAATGTCCTGTTTATTAGTCTTAACAATAAATGGATGAGATTTGTCTCTTGCCACCTCAAAGTATGCCTCCCCCGTCAGTTCAACTATTCTGTTTGACAAGGAAGCAAAGGTGGTCGGAAACTTTAATGATGACGCAGCATTCAACCACACTTTAGTCCCGTCGGGAAGGTCTACGCTATATTGCTCGCCTTTCGCAGTAAGAATGGTGTTTGTCTGGGTATTTTTTACGCTGACGTCCGCAGCCTGGTAAACCAATTTGTTTTCTGCCGCCTTGAAGATATGAACTCCTGCCTGTTCGGCAATCTTTCCGCTTTGAACATCAGAAAGTTTAATTTGTTGGCCACCGGCTAAAATCAGTGTGGCGGCGGTTTTGCCCGGTATTACGTCCACTGCTGCGGTCTTAGCTTGCTGATCGCTATGAACTGACTTTGGAGATTTAAAATAGAATAAGGAAACTCCGATCACCAACAGTACCGCAGCAGCAGCAGACCATAAAGGGTAATTAAAACGTGTAGTCTTTCTATAAGGCTGCTCAGAAGCCTGCATCAACGCCGAATACATGTATTCGCTTTCTCGATCCAATTCTTCTTCCGTTAACTCAGGGACATCATTTCTTCTGAAATAATGTAACCAGTATTTGGTGGCTTCTTCATCCCTGATATCTTTATTTTCCATTCTTATCCTTCTCGAGAGTCATCATTTTAATTAAAGGCAATTCAAAAACTTAAATTGGGGACAAAGCCCAGAGATAGTTCAATATAAAAAAGTAAATAAATAAATCAATAAACCAAGTTTCAACCGCAAATGCTTCATCGCACGTTTCATTTGGGTGATGACCGTTGACTCTGCAACCCCCAATTGTTCAGCAGTCGCCTTTATTGAAAGATATTGCATACGTCGCATTTCATAGACCTCCCGCATTCCTTTCGGCATAGCCGAAATTTCTTTATCAATCATCGCCTGGATATCCTTCTCCCGAATCATAAAATCAGTCTCGGTCGTTTCTCTGTCCAGATACCTATTACCCTCATCCGCGTATTTTTTCAACACGTCTTTATGCTTATAAACGTTATAAACTTTATTTAGGACAGACTTATAGAGGTAGCCTGTAAGTGTAGTATTTGGATCAAAACTTTCTCTGTTGTTCAATAGCCAGGCAAATACATCCTGCACCATGTCTCTAGACTCTTCTCTATTTCCCAGCTTATGATAGGCATATAAGAATAAAGGTTTATCGTAACTGAGATAAATTTCTTTGAATGCAGCATCATCACCAGCGATAAACCTGCTGGTTAACTCTTGATCGGTATGGCTGCTATAGTCCAATGGGGGGTTTTTATTGGTTAGTGACCACAATATAAAGAAAATAATCAAGTTGCTACATTAGTTAACGGAAATCGTTGTTTGCGCTCCATTCCTTATTACTTTGCTAACTAAAATTTTACCGCTTTTAACTATTACCAGCTTTAATTCACCTTGCTCCCGGGTTAAGCGGATGTCGAATATACCATTGAAGGCATGAATATTCTTAATTTCAGCGAAATTCCAATCGGACGGTAAATTGGGTGTTAATGAAAAGGCATTAAATCCAATAGGCTCAAGCCCGAATAAACCTTCAGTAAAGATCCGGCAGTACAATGCACTTTCGGCAGATAAGTGGGCCATCCCATTCTCAGGCCATGCTTCAACCACATATGGAACACGGAAGCCAGTTAAACGGGTTTTTGAATATTCAGTCAGGCGCTTTAACGCCTGATCTGCTGCGCCGGCCTTAAAAGCACCCCTAAACGCATACAGCGTTCCCCGATCCCAAAAAACCTTTGCTTCAGCCTGATTGGCCTTCAGTTCGGTAACTACGCCATTTGCAGACCACAATTTATTAAATAAAGCGTCTAGCGTTGCCTCTTTTCTTGCATTTAAACCCACAACCAAGGGTAGACAGATCCAACTTCTTAGCGTTACGTTTTCCTTGTAATATTTATAGGTATTTAATCCTTGAATGTTTGAACCGAAGTAAGTTTCAATGGCTTTAGCCAACTGTTTCGCTTGTTCCCGATAACTTTTACCTAACGCCGGCGACTTGCCCATCGCATTCGCCAGGTTGGCAGCTTGTATCAGTGCACCGTAGTATAACGAAGAGGTCGATAAGTTCGCTTTCCCAGTCGGAAATCTTCCTTCTAGTTCATCACTTTCTGAGGCGACCACTCCTTCTGCATTCAGCCTTTTCTGAGTATATTTCAAGCACCAATCGATCAAAGGCCAAATCTCTTCCGCTTTATTTCTATCTCCTGATGCCAATAAAAAATGGGTGGCACCATAAGCAATCATGGCGGCATCTCCCCTGTCATTGTCTCCGAAAGGGAAAGTAACGTCCAGTTCAAATGAGGCAGATATCTTGCTGCCATCTTTGGGAATGTTTTGCTTAAATATCCGGTAAGTGTTCATGGCAGCCTGCATGCCGGTTTGATACCCCAAATATGCAAAGAAAGGTCCGCTATATTCGGCCTGGTCATTAGCCCAGATACCTAAGTAATAATTTCCGCCTCCTGGAGAATGGATTAAACCTAAACGGGACTTAAAGATGCTCTCTGCGGCTCTGATCTTTGAAAAGTAAAACAAGGTGTTGAGCTCTTTATCAGGCGATAGGAGTTGCAAGTTTTTAGAAACACTATCTAAAAAGAGATCCCGGGTACGCTCTACCGCAACTAATGATTTCTCAGGCTGAGATTCATCGTTTAATGTAGCTGTAAAGAATATTCCAAATTCGTATTTTTCTCCAGGAGCAATAGTGGTCTGTTTCTGTGCGTCTGTTGTTATTTTACGATGATATTGTCCATGCCATCCTGATTCATTTTGACTGAATTCCGTAGCTCCAATAGCTAATGTTCTAGGCTTTGATCCAGTATTAACCAACGTCCACTTTTCTACAAAAACCCGCTTATCCATTGATGGAAAGAACGACCTGATCACCTGAATTCCATCATTTTCTTTAAAATAAAAGCTGATCTTACCATTGATCTTCACCGAATCAAGCTTTCCAATTTCATATTTCTTTTCTGCGAAGGTTATGACCGGTAGAACATTATCACCATAATCAGAACGCAGATAAGCCCGGTACATGGACTCATTTGGTTTGTTATAATTTCGAAGTTGAGGAAAAATCACATCTCTAACGATACTTACTTGCTTATTAGAGTTGACGGTATACCTAATAATTCCTGATACCATGGAACCCGACATTTCAATATTATCTGCATGTGGCAACCGCTTTTCATTAGTAATGTCCCATGTAATTCCCTGAGTAGTGTTAGTATGCCAAAATATTTCGTTCTGCTGGCTGAGATCCTGAGCTTTACAATTTTCGTTTAATTGAACCAGTAAAACGGCAATAAATATAAATACTATCTTTTTCATCATGATTTATCTTGAAATGAACTATCAATTTTCTATAAATATGCTAATAACTCTCAATCTTAAGCCTGCAAAATTACCAAATGCGGAGATTGTGAACTGATTACTTGGTAAGCGCCGGGTATTGGTGATCAAAGCGACATTTTGAGCTAACCTAGCGTTACGTCAACGTTGCGACAGGCTCTTAATGATGACGCATTGAAGCCACTGAAAACTCAGTATGATGTCGCTCCCTCTTCGGTCCCTCTTCGGTTGCCCTTCGCTTCCTCTTCGGTTCCTCCTCGGCTCAGAGCCGACCAGAGGCCGACTAGCAAGCGCATAGGGAGCGCAAAGGTGTAATAAAGCTCAATGTGAGCTCAGACCGTAGACACAGTGAGATCACTAGAAGCCTGGCATAACCTCAGCTTTTCTTTAATGCAACTTTATTCAGGAAATTTAAAACGGGATCAGACCTTAAGACAATTGCGAATTTAACTTGCTGCTCAACAGTTTAGATACTTCATTAAAATAACGCTTTCTACCATAGCCCATCACCCACTGGATGCCGGTTATTGCATTGGTTACAAAAACCTCCTCTGCTTCTTTTAGCACCTCTGGGTTTATTTGTGCCTCAATTAAAGGCAGGTCATCATTTTTGGCAATTTCCATGACCACGCTCCGCATCACTCCTGCGACACATCCTTCAGTGAGCGCCGGCGTGTAAATTTGCTTGTTATAAACAACAAAAACGTTGGAGCTGATACTTTCGCAAAGGAACCCATTGCTGTTTAAGATAAACGCATCATCAAGGGTGTTTTGCTTTCTATAGATACCGGCCATGACGTATAATAGCGAATTACTTGTTTTGAAGTTTGAAAGTTTATCTGTCGGTTTGGTGATCTCATCGAATACGTTTACGATCAGACCCTTTTTGTTAAGTTCATAACGATCTGAGGGCATTACACTGGCTTCAAGCAAGTAGCCGGTTTTGTTATTTTCGGGAGCATACAAGCCGCCATCCGCACGGTAAACAGAAAGCCTTAACCTAGCGCCCTCCTTTAGTTTGTTGCGTTTAGCCAGCTCTGAAGCTTTTTGCCTAAGAAAATATTCATCCATTAAGCCCGCGCCTTCCATTTTCAAAGCCTTCATTCCCGCAGTAAGTCGATCTGCATGCTTTTCGGCAAACTGCAACTTCCCACTGCACATCCTCATGGATTCAAAAAGACCATCCCCGTATCTAAAAGCGCGGTTTTGCGCAGTTAGAACAGCTTGGGTAGATAAAAAGAATTCGTCGTTATGTAAGATGTATTGTGGTTGCATGAACTAAGGTTGTACGATATAGTTTCTCCATTTGTTTAATGCCGCGTCAAAATCAGGAGGCAACGGTGCTTCAAATTCCATGTACTGTTGAGTAGTTGGATGGATAAAGCCCAACGTTTGTGCGTGCAGAGCTTGTCGCGGCAACAAGTTGAACGTATTTTGCACAAACTGTTTGTATTTATTAAAGGTCGTACCCTTAACGATCTTGTCTCCACCGTAGTTGGTGTCGTTGAAAAGTGGGTGACCAATGTGTTGCATATGTGCTCTGATTTGATGTGTGCGACCAGTTTCTAGCTGGCAGCTGATTAAAGTTACATACCCTAAACGTTCCAAAACCGTATAATGTGTTACCGACCACTTACCTTTTTCTTCATCATCATATACATCCATGATGATTCTATTCTTTAGACTACGTCCAATATAACCTGTAACTGTACCATTTTCAAGCACATCACCCCATGCCAGGGCGATATATTTACGGGTAATGGAGTGGTCAAAAAATTGTTTAGCGAGCTTGGTCATTGTGATCTCATTCTTGCTGATCAGCAAAAGACCAGATGTATCTTTATCTATACGGTGTACTAATCCGGGCCTTCCTTCATTTCCCGGCAATTCTGGCAGTTGTTCGAAGTGGAAAGCCAACGCATTTACCAATGTTCCTGTATAATTATTATACCCAGGATGTACTACCATGCCTGCAGGCTTGTTTACAACCAGTAAATCCTTGTCTTCATAAATAATATCTAATGGAATATCTTCTGGATAAACTTCGGTATCTCTCGGCGGGTGTGGAAACACAACCGAGATCTCATCTGCTGGTTTTACCTTGTAACTTGCTTTGACCGTGGTCTTGTTCACAAGTACATTTCCTGCGTCTATGGCATTCTGAATGCGATTTCTGGAAGCGTTTTCGACACGATGCATTAAAAACTTGTCAATGCGAAGAAGAGACTGTCCTTTATCTACAACAATGTTCAGATGTTCGTACAATTCCTGATCATCAAGCTCGGTCGAGCTGCTGAGGTTTTCCATTAAATTTTCCTTTTTTTCATGTTAGGGAATCGTTAACTCTTCCGCTAATGCTTATTTCTAAGTTAATAACGCAGGGTGATTCCAATGCGCAAAACTAATCTTTACAGATTACATATTAGAAAAAAGAAATTGGCTTGCTATTTGAGGGCCTGCGAATAACGCAACCTAATACTCTTGATTATGAAAAATTTTACTCAAAATGTAAAAATCGTCCTGAATTTCTTTCCCTATCTAATCAGAAAGATCTATTTCAAACCCTAATTTTATTACTCAACAAGCTGGCTGTTATTTTGTTTAAATGTTTTTAAATATTTTTAGCCCAGTAGAACAGCTAAAACGTCCGTCCTTACATCAGGTCCTTGTCAAAAGAGATGATTTAATTGATCCTTATATCTCTGGGAACAAATGGCGAAAACTTAAGTATATACTTAAAGAGGCTGGCCGTCAGAACAAAAACCACATCGTAACATTCGGCGGCGCATATTCGAACCACTTAGTTGCTACTGCCGCTGCCTGCTCGAGGTCTGGACTAAAAAGTACATCATTTGTAAGAGGTGAATCTCTTACAAATGAAATGCTTATGCTCTGTCGCTTGTTCGGCATGGAACTAATCTTCGTAGACAGAGAATCTTACAAAGATAAAAAATCACTCTACGAACAACACTTTCAAAAAGACCTGAATACTTATTTTGTAGATGAAGGTGGAGCTTGTATGGAGGCTGTGATGGGCTGTGCGGAGATTATTTCCGAGTTGCCACAAGATGTAAAGCATATATTTTGCGCGGCTGGAACCGGCACAACCGCTGCAGGACTTTTGAAAGGGATCTATGATGCCGGTTTAACTACCCAACTTCACGTGATTCCAGTTCTTAAAGGCGGAAGTTTCCTAAAAGAGGAGATCAATAAATACGTACCTGTCCGCACTCAGTTGACCCTACACATGGATTACCACTTTGGCGGATACGCTAAGACTACCCCGGAACTCATAAAATTTATTAGAAGCTTTACCGCTGAAGAAGGAATTTTGATAGACCACGTTTATACTGCAAAAATGTTTTATGCTTTGGAAGATCTACTAAGCAAAGGTTATTTTCAACCAGAAGAAAAAATAATAGCCCTCCATACTGGCGGGCTACTAGGTTTAATGGGGATTAAAGAAAAAATCTAAGCTTAAAGAACGTAGTACATTTTTGTTTTTTGAGCAGGGCTACCTGATTGATTCTCCTCTTGTCTGTAGTTCTCCTTCAGCATCTGCTTAATGTCACGCTCAATGGTGTTACAAATGGCAGTGGTAGGCGTATCAGTCGGCTTATTTTCAAATGGATCTTGAAGATGAATTGCCATCTTTTCAATTAATAAGAAAGACGACGCGATCGCAATTACGAAAGGAACCTCGACTATTCCGAAGAATTCAATCAAGCCGAAAGGTAGCAGCAGGATAAAAAGAAACAAGGAAAACCTGATGTATACACTATAGGTTACTGGAAATACTGTATTCTTAATTCTTTCACACCCGCCCATCTCGTTTGAGAAAGCGGTTAGTGTTTTATCAATCTGGACCTGTTGGAATTCATTGATCCATCCTAATTTGAATGCATTTCTCAAATCTACACCTTGCAACTCTTGCAATGCAAGAGGAATATTGTTATAGCGGCTTATGAATTCGATGTCCTCCTTACTGATTAGTTTATCCAAGCCCGTTAAGGGATCATGACCGCGTAAATGGCGACTTAACGCATGACACCATGCAACCTGCCTTTTTGCCATTCGTTCGCAGAAGGCCCTTTCATTATCTTCACCATAGGGATCATCAACAAAGGTCAAAAGCTGCCGTGTTAGTGTTCTGGTATCATTAACTATTGCGCCCCAAATTGTTCTTGCCTCCCACCACCTATCATAAGCCTGATTGGATTTGAATGCTAGAAGCAATGAAATTACGGTGCCTAACATCGTGGGTACTGCTATTGGGATAGAGATCCGTGTGATGTGGAAATTATTGTACAATACAGCAATAAGAACCGCATATAGGGTAACAAACATGACTTCGACTTTGATCTTACCGAATATGTATTTAACTGGAATATTTTCTTTTAATAACATTTTTCATAGGTTAATGGTGAAAAATTAGGCTTCTTGTAATTCCGGCTCGGCAATAAAGCGTGGTTGTTTAGGTAGCGCTTCTTTTTGTACTTGCATCAGGCTGACCATGGGAAGTTTTGATTTCTCGATAAGTGTTAGCGGATCAATACTCGACTTATTAATTTTCCCGCAGGAGCAGTTAATCGGGTTGAGAATACAATCCACTTCATGGTTTTCCAAAAAGTTACGGAACATACTCATGGTGCTACCGTAGAAGAATTCAATTTTAACTGCTTCCAGATTTTTGAGCTGAGCTTTATAGGAGCTACATGTGGTATAGAACTCGTCGCTGATGTTTTCAAATTCTCTTGATCTTCTGGAAAGCATCAAGAGGTCTCCAATAGAGTCGGAGAGCTTGAACATATGAACAAACACAATTGAAACTTTCTGGGTCGCAAATTGCGCACAAAGGCTTGGTATGCAATCGAGAGAATTTTGTGTGAAATCTGTAGGAACTAGGATTGTTTTCATAAGTATCGTTTTTAAAGGGTTATTTCCTTGACTAATTACTTATACAATACTACAGTGGAAACATTAGAGCCAGCTTAAATAGTCATTAGATTGGCATTAGAATTTAAGCTCATGATTTCTTAGATATAGAGGTATTCTTAAAAATAAGGGTGTATTTCATTAAAGATAGCTATCAGGAATATTTTTATTAGAAAGTCATTAGAAGCCGCTAACAGGAATCATCAAATTAATCTCTGTACCAACGTTTTCTTCTGAACGGATGCCGATGGAACCTTTGTGTAAACGTATGATATTTAAGGTGAGTGGAAGGCCTACTCCATGCCCATCAAAATTTGTGGTATTAGAAGCTCTAAAAAAAGGCTCAAATATGTGTTGCTGTTCCTCGTCTGGTATTCCGATCCCTACATCAACCACGCTCACACTGATACGTCCCTGTTTAGAAGTAACGCTAACCTTTACCGTTTGATGGTTAGAGTATTTGCAGGCGTTTAAGAAGATATTGCTAAATGCAAGTTGAAGAAGGTTGAGGTTTCCATCAATGAGCAGTTGGGATTCATCTTGAGGAAGCTCATTGAAGTCAATCTGGATCGTTCCTTCAGGATCAATTTTTTTAACTGCTTCTGCCACATTTAATACCAGTTCATCAACTCTTATTTTCTGCCAGTTCTGACGCTTCCCGTCAAAACCGGACTGAGCTAATCCGAGAAGACTTGTTAGAATATGACTCAGCTTTTCAGCATGAGATGATACAACTTGTAAAGCTGTTTTAGTTTGTTCGGAGAGGTCATCCTGAGTAAGTAGTAGTTCTAGTTCTCCATTAATGATGGCCAAGGGCGTTTTTAATTCGTGGGAGGCATTGCTGACGAAGTTGTTCTGCGTTTCAAAGGCTGTTTCCAGTCTGTTTAACATATTATTAAAGGTGAAAACCAACTCTGCTAGCTCGTCTTTACCTTTCAACTCTTTTAAACGGGAATTTAGATTGTTGGCAGAAATATTATTAACCCTTTTAATGATAGAAGTGATGGGCTTAACTGTGTAATGTGAGAATATACGTCCAGCGACGAAGATGAGCACTAAGAATACGATGAAAACAATGACAAGAATCTTGCTAAGTGCGTCCAACTCTTTGAAGCCATAGGGGTCTGCTGCAGAAACGACTACGATATAATCACCCCAGTCCGTATGATACAACCCACCATAGTAAAAATTATTTTTCTCATTGTAGCGGGCTTTTCCGCTTTGCAGTACCGACTTGTAAAACGTTTCAGGAAGCTTCAAGCCTGCTGGTTGGCTGAAGTTGCCATTGGAATCAACTTTGATCTGGAAGTCCCGCTCTGCAGACAACTTTTCGAGATAACGGTTTCTTACCTCCTGATAAGCGGCCGACTTATCATCTGGATGAATTTTTATTTCCGCAGCAAGGTTCGCTCTTGCTTCCAATCGTTTAAAGAAATCTTCAAAGTTAAACTCTGACACAAAGTAAAAGATGGAGGCCGTAAGCAGAATTAAACCTACGGTGCCCAATCCGAAAAACAATAAAGTTATCTTATTTTGAATTTTCATTAATCACCTCTTCCTTTAAAATATAGCCCATACCAAAAACAGTATGAATCAGTTTGCCAGAATCAGGGAGGTCTATCTTCTTACGGACATAATTTATGTAAACATCTACTACATTAGTGCCCATATTGAAATCTATATCCCACACGTTTTCTAAGATCTGAATTCTTGAAAGTACTCGATTGTGATTGCGCATCAGATACTCCAAAAGACGATATTCTGTTGCGGTTAAACTAATGGATTTTCCTGCTCTGGCGACTGTCTTGGATGAAATGTTTATTTCGAGATTTGCAACTGATAGTTTTTCTTGAGGGGCGGCGGTTGATCTGCTCCTTCTTACAAGGGTACGCATTCTTGCAGAAAGCTCCATTAGTTTGAAAGGCTTTACTAAATAATCGTCAGCACCGCTTTCAAGGCCTGTGACGATATTTTCAGTACTACCTAATGCGGTAAGCATTATGATAGCCACATTTTCATCTTTCTTCCTTATTTCTCTACAAACTTGGATACCATTAATGCCAGGAAGCATAATATCCAGAATGATCACGTCAAATTTATGTTTCAAGGCCATTCCAAGAGCCGTATCACCGTCGCCTGCTACACTCACCTCCATTCCCTCTTCACTTAATCCCCTTAAAATTATTGAAACGAGATCTGGCGTATCTTCAACAAGTAATACTTTCATCAAATAAATTTAGTCCAAATTAGAAACTTGTATTGGAAAGAAAAGTTTGCAAAAGAGTCTTTACTTTGACGTGACCGTGTAAAATGATCGCTTAAACAAGAAGGGTGTGCTTATTTTTCTCTAAGTTTGGTTATAAACGAAAGGATCATGTATAAACTGACCATAGCTCCTGCAGACGTTAATCAAAGCTTAAGCAAACACGTTTTAGCGGATGGCTTCGACTTAACCTATGACATCGAAAAAAGTGAGGGTGTCTACATTCATGATTCAAAGTACAATCGTAGACTTTTGGATTTTTTCACTTGCTTCGCTTCTGTTCCTCTTGGTTATAACCATCCAAAGATGATTGGCGACGACAGTTTTAAGAAACATTTATTGCAGGCAGCACTTGCTAATCCATCAAATTCTGACGTTTATACGCAGCACTATGCTGAATTTGTAGATACCTTTTCAAGGGTTGGTATCCCAAACTATCTTCCACATGCCTTTTTCATTGCTGGTGGGGGTTTGGCAATAGAAAACGCAATAAAGGTAGCAATGGACTGGAAAGTGCAGAAGAATTTTGAAAAAGGTTATCAGCATGAAAAGGGCTTCAAAGTTTTGCATTTTGAAAATGCGTTTCACGGTAGAACCGGTTATACTTTAAGCTTGACCAATACTTCTCCTGAGAAAACGAAATGGTATGCTAAGTTCGATTGGCCGCGAGTGGCTACTCCAATGGTAACCTATCCTTTAATAGGTGAGAATTTACAAACTGCGATTGATTCTGAAGCGATCTCCATCAGCCAGGTTAAAAAGGCTTTTGCTGATCACAAGGATGACATTTGTGCGATCATTATCGAACCCATTCAATCTGAAGGTGGGGATAAACATTTAAGGGAAGAGTTTTTAATCCAACTGAAAACTCTTGCTGATGAAAACGATGCCTTTCTTATTTATGATGAAGTTCAGACAGGTGTTGGATTAACAGGGAAATTCTGGTGTCATCAACATTACAGTGAAGAAGCCCAGCCTGATATATTGGCCTTTGGCAAGAAAATGCAGGTTTGCGGAATATTGGTAGGAAATAAAGTGGATGAGATTGAACGGAATGTATTTACTGTTTCTTCCCGGATAAATTCCACCTGGGGAGGAAATCTGGTCGACATGGTTAGATCCTCTCAAATATTACGAATTATTGAAGAGGACAGGCTATGCGAAAATGCCGCTAATGTAGGTTCCTATCTGCACACTGGCCTTCAACAACTTGCAAGCAGGTTTGAAAAGATAAGTAATGTGCGGGGAAAAGGTCTGATGTGTGCATTTGACTTACCCAATAAAGACATGCGGAATGCCTTTCTTAAAGAAGGCATGGATAGGAATGTAATGTTTTTAGGTTGTGGAGATCGGACCATACGATTTAGACCTGCACTGTGTATGGAGCCGAAACATATAGATGAGGGACTGTTTGTTATGGATAAAATACTTAATTCATTGTAAAGTTCAATATAGTTACAACTAAGCGTTATTACCTTAGATCAAATAAACTATTAACTCCTAACAGTTTCCTCGAAGTGAAGCCTTCGGCATAAGTAGTGCCTATTGACTTACCCATTTCCCTGGCCCTTCCTATAATGCTGTCGAAAAACTCCGGAGATGATATATAGGTACCCGGTCCGTCTTCTTGATCCGGATTAAAAAATTGCGTTTTGAATGCTTGAATACAAGCAATCTTTTGTTCCATATAAGGAGTGATATCTATGATGATGTCTGGTTTTATATATCGGTCTTGAATGTACTGAAGTACCAACGAAGGCCTCCAGGCTTGCTGCCGTACACCTAACAAGCTGGTTTTAACCTTTGATAAACCTGAGTAAAAACAAGCATCATTAGCCAGATCACCAGCCCTCCCATGATCGGGATGCCTATCATGTAATGCGTTGCTCAGCACTATCTCCGGCTGGTACTTCCGAATCATCTTGATCACCTCAAGTTGGTGAGTTTCATCATTAAGGAAAAAGCCGTCCCGAAAACTCAGGTTTTCTCTGGCTACAAGTCCCATTATTTTCGAAGAGGCTTTAGCTTCTTCATCACGCGTTTCGGCGGTGCCACGTGTACCTAATTCTCCTCGTGTAAAATCAACAACACCTACCTTTTTTCCTTCCGCAATGTGCTTCAGGATGGTACCTGAACAACCGAGTTCTGCATCGTCGGGATGTACAGCAAGCACCAATAAATCTAATTTCATATGAATTTTTCGAGCGTTATATTAATTTGAGGATTTTCTTTTTCACTTTCGCGGAAAGCGGAGTAGTAAAGGGGTAAAAGTAGTCGACCACTTCACCGTCTCGGTTGATCAGGTATTTATGGAAGTTCCACCTCGGGGTGGAGGTTTGAGACAGGAATTTAAACAAGGGGTGTGCTGCTTCTCCTCTAACCATGATTTTTTGAAATATGGGGAACTGCACCCCATGGTTAAGCTGGCAAAAAACACCTATTGCCTGACCGTCTAATGGTTCCTGTCGGCCGAAATCGTTTGAAGGAAATGCCAGAACTTCAAAGTCACTGTCATTCAATTCTTCTCTCAATTGCTGAAGTTCCTTAAGTTGCGGAGCGAAGCCACAGCCGGTGGCTATATTAACAATGAGAAGGACTTTGTTTTTGTAAGATGAAAAATTGGTTTCTACACCGTCGATACGTTTAACCTTAAATTGATGAATGCTTTTGGAGGGATTAGACATAGGTTTATTGATAAAAGCCAGAAGAGACAATAATTGATTCAATGTCTCTGTCTTGTTGAGGATCATAGGTACTTTTTAAGTTATGACCAACAACCCTGGCAACAGATTGGTAAAGAAACGCGGTGATGCCACCTTTTGTTTCTTTTACTATATCATAAGTTGTACGTCCAAGCTCCCTATCTATTAATTTTGTTAAAATTTGCCCTTGCGTGATCGTTAACTCTTTGATTTCACGGTTGAACATATCTTTAATCTCCTTATCACATTGCTTTACAAATTTCTTTCGTTCTTTCTTGTCTTCTGTGGAGGCTACTTCCCGCTCTAATTGCTCATACCTTCTTTTGGCAAATAAAGCATAAGGCATTACCTTCATGACGTTGTATCTTAACCTATTAAACGCAACCTGATCAGCAGGGGTCTTAAATATCCTATAGCCATAAATAACCACCTCGTGTAGAGGTATCCAAGGAATCATCTCTCCGTTGTCATTTGTTCCAGCCACACGAATAGTATCATTCTTGCCCAAAACAGGCATCTTGGCTGGCAAACCGGAGACTTGAGCAGTCGCGGATATGCTGCTAATAATGACAATTGACAGAATAAATAACCTATAAAATTTCATAAATTTATAACCCTGTAAAGATAAGGCTAATTTATATTAAGCTTTTGATTTGAACTCTAATGTAATTAATAATAAAATAAATAACTTATTTTTTGTTTAAATAATATGTTAGCGGGACTACCTAAAAGAACAGCTAAGACGAACTTTTATTGTGTGGGTCAGCAGGGCAGCGAATAAAAAACTTATATTGACTAACATAAGACAAGATGTTGATGAAAAACGCATTAG
The DNA here is from genome assembly GCF_037719805.1 of Pedobacter sp. Classification (GTDB taxonomy): domain Bacteria; phylum Bacteroidota; class Bacteroidia; order Sphingobacteriales; family Sphingobacteriaceae; genus Pedobacter. Next base: position 1,023,264 of record NZ_JBBJLZ010000002.1, read on the forward strand.
TAATTGATTTAGAAGTAGAAAAGCGGGAGATCTTAAAAAGATACCGGGCCCTTTTACGTGCTTGTAAACCAACGATGCAACGTGGAGATAAGAAGGAAATAAGAAAAGCTTTTGATATGGCACTTGAAAGCCATAAAAACATGCGACGTAAATCTGGCGAGCCCTATATCTATCATCCGATTGCAGTAGCGCAAATTGCAGCTGAAGAAATAGGCCTGGGGACCACTTCCATTGTTTGTGCATTGCTACATGATGTGGTTGAAGACACCGACATAACATTAGAGGACATCGAGCGTGAATTTGGTAAGAAGACTGCAAAGATCATTGATGGCTTAACCAAAATTTCAGGAGTATTCGACTACAACAGTTCATTGCAGGCGGAAAACTTCAGAAAGATGTTGCTGACGCTAGCGGACGACGTTAGGGTGATTTTGATTAAGCTGGCTGACAGGTTGCATAATATGCGCACAATGGATTTCATGCCACGCCAAAAGCAATTAAAGATCGCTTCTGAAACAATCTACCTGTATGCACCTTTGGCTCACAGATTGGGTCTTTATACAATAAAGTCCGAACTAGAAGACCTTTCCATGAAATATCTGGAACCCGATACGTATAAATATATTGCTACGCAGCTAAATGAAAAAAAAGCGGAGCGTTCATTATTCATAAAAAGGTTTGTAGATCCGATTGATGAGATTCTTGCCGAACAGGGTTTAACAGCTAATATTTATGGTCGTCCAAAATCCATCCATTCGATTTGGAATAAGATGAAAAGTAAGAACATCCCATTTGAGGAAGTATATGACTTATTTGCGGTGAGGATTATTTTGGATAGTTTACCTGAGCATGAAAAAGCAGATTGCTGGAAAGCCTACTCCATTGTTACCGATCTTTATCGTCCAAATCCAGACAGGCTACGGGATTGGGTCTCTTCACCTAAAGGAAATGGTTATGAGTCTTTACATACCACTGTGATGGGCCCGAAGGGTCAGTGGGTAGAAGTACAGATCAGAACCCAGCGAATGAATGAAATTGCTGAAAAAGGGTTTGCCGCGCACTGGAAATATAAAGAGTCCAGTAATGATAATGGACTCGACCAATGGATATCGAAAGTTAGGGAGATGCTTAATAATCCAGAAGCGAATGCATTGGATTTCCTTGATGATTTTAAAATGAATCTGTTCTCTGATGAGATTTTTATTTTCACACCTAAAGGGGCATTAATACAACTACCTCTGGGCGCTACGGCCCTTGACTTTGCTTTTGAAATTCATACGGATGTAGGCGCAAAGTGTATAGGCGCGAAGGTTAATCACAAATTAGTTCCGCTTTCCTATAAGCTTCAAAACGGGGATCAGGTAGAGATTATCACATCCAGCAAACAAACTCCTAAAGAGGACTGGCTAAATACCGTTGTCACTGCAAAGGCAAAATCAAAGATTAAGTCTTCTTTGAAAGAAGAGAAGAGGAAGATTGCAGAGATGGGTAAGGAAGCTTTGGAACGCAAACTCAAATCACTTAAAATCACCTATAACACCGATAATCTAAACAAGATTAGTTATTTCTTCAAACTGCAATCTACCCAGGAGCTTTTCATAGCTGTTGCTCATGGCAAGGTAGAACTGAAAGACCTCAAAGACTATCTTGCGAGCGAGAAAGAGATTGAAAATAGAGGGACAGAAAAAAACGAAGATCAGAAAATCGATGCGATCCTAAATAAGGTTAAGGGTAAAGAATCTGATACTTTGTTGATTGGTGAAGACCTGCAAAAAATTGATTACACGTTAGCTGCATGTTGCAATCCGATTCCAGGTGATGATGTATTTGGTTTTGTGACTGTAAATGAAGGAATAAAAATTCATAGAACAAGTTGCCCTAATGCCGCGCAGCTTATGGCCAATTACGGCTATCGGGTAGTTAAAGCCAAATGGAATAAGCAACAGGAACTTACGTTTTTAACAGGACTTCATATCATTGGCATTGACGATGTAGGATTAATCAATAACATCACGAAAGTAATTTCTAATGATTTCAAAGTAAACATGCGTTCGATCACAGTAGATACAGACAATGGTATTTTTGATGGGTCGATCATGATTTACGTGAATGACAAAGAGCATCTGGACCACTTGATTGAAAACCTGTTGCTGGTAAAAGGAGTCACGGCAGTAACGCGCTTCGATGCTTAAAATACCAACAAATGATTAGCGTTTAATATAAAAATTGATACCTTTGAAAGGAGTTTAATACTATGTCTACAAACCATAACAGCGAGCTGGTAAGAAAAATATTTGAAGCCTACCTCGAAAACAAAAGTCTTAGAAAAACACCTGAGCGTTTCGCTATTTTAGAAGAAATTTATTCAAGGGATGATCATTTTGACGTTGAAACGTTATATATCCACATGAAAAATCAAAAATACCGGGTGAGTAGAGCAACGGTATATAATACTTTAGAGCTGTTGGTTTCTTGTGACCTTGTTACCAAGCATCAATTTGGTAAGAACATGGCTCAATTTGAAAAATCTTATGGCTACCACCAGCATGATCACATTATATGTATTGATTGCGGTAAAGTTGTGGAGTTTTGCGACCCACGTGTACATCAAATACAAAGCATGGTTGGCGATCTTTTGAAGTTTGAGATCAAGCACCATTCCCTTAACTTATATGGTGTCTGTTTTGATTGTGCTGCTAAGGCATCAATGAACAGTCAGACTACAGCAATTAAGAATGCGAGTTAGAAATCGAATTATAATTATTTTTATTAAAAATTAAGAATGACGCAAGTAGACGTGCTTCTAGGCCTGCAATGGGGCGATGAAGGCAAAGGAAAAATTGTTGATGTATTAAGTCCTCAATATGATTTGATAGCTCGTTTTCAAGGCGGTCCGAATGCCGGACATACTTTAGAATTTGATGGCAAAAAGTTTGTTTTAAACACTATTCCATCAGGTATATTTAACGAAAAAACAATGAACCTTATTGGCAATGGCGTGGTTATAGACCCGATCATTCTAAAAAGGGAGTTAGATAACCTTAAAGCAGCAGGTCATGACCCTGTTGGTAAAGGTAAATTAGTAATTGCCCGGAAGGCACATCTTATTCTTCCTACTCATCAGCTGCTTGATGCAGCGAACGAACAAAAGATGGGTAAAGATAAGATAGGGTCAACCTTAAAAGGCATTGGTCCTACTTACATGGACAAAACTGGTCGTAACGGTTTGAGAATTGGTGATACCACCCTTCCTGATTTTAAGGAACGCTATAACAAGCTGGTTCAAAAGCATAAAGATCTGTTATCTCATTATGAATTTGAATACGATTTATCTGAGAAGGAAGCTGCATTTTTTGAAGCGATCGAATTTATAAAGAGTATTCCTCACGTTGATAGCGAGCATTATGTAAATGGCTTTTTAAGCGAAGGAAAGACCGTATTAGCCGAAGGGGCGCAAGGTACCTTGTTAGACGTGGATTTTGGCTCTTATCCTTTCGTTACTTCTTCAAATACAACAACTGCTGGCGCCTGTACTGGGCTAGGTATTGCTCCAAATAAGATTGGCAATGTTTACGGAATTTTCAAAGCCTATTGCACACGTGTAGGCGGAGGTCCATTCCCTACAGAACTGGACAATGAAGTAGGAGAAAAACTGCGCTCGGTTGGCCATGAGTTTGGCGCAACTACTGGTCGCGCTCGTCGTTGTGGCTGGATTGATCTTCCTGCATTGAAATATGCAATTATGCTAAATGGCGTTACTGATTTGATCATGATGAAGGCAGATGTACTGGATGGATTTGATTCCATTTATGTATGCACGCACTATGAACACAATGGCGAAGTTATTGACTACATGCCATATGACATCATCACCGTTCAGCCTACCCCTATTTTAAAAGAGATTGATGGATGGAAAACAGATGTAACTAAGATTACGGCTATAGATGAGATTCCTAAGCAACTAGCAGAATATATTTCTTTTCTTGAGGAAGAACTTAAAGTACCTGTAAAATACTTATCGGTTGGACCGGATCGGACCCAAACCTTAGCGTTGAATTAGTTAATTTATTTTGATCATACAAAGGCGGCATAGTGTCGCCTTTTTTGTTGAATAGACTTAAAAACACATCCATACATCTAGTGAAGTTATGAAGGCCGAAGAGATACAAGTATTCAAACAAAAGGCACTCACCTGGGCTGATGGGTTTGATGTTTGTTGTTATCTCGATTCAAATGAATATAGCGACCAATACGGCAAATATGACTTTCTCATAGCCGCAGGAGCTAGAGCGGAGATCAGCTGCATTGTTGGAAACGCTTTTGATACATGGAAAGCGTTTTACGAACTACATAAAACATGGATGTTCGGATTTTTAAGTTATGACTTAAAAAACGAGATTGAACAACTTGATTCTCAAAATCCGGATGGGCTGCAATTGCCGGACCTCTTCTTTTTTATCCCTGAATATTTGATAATTGGATTAGCTAATGAGGTTCATGTTATTATAGGAAATGCAGACGTCATCGAGACGATCCATGAAGTCCAAATAAAAGATACTGTAGAGCTTGCATCGTTAGCAGTAAAAGTACGGATGGAGCAAAAAGATTATATGATTTCGGTTGCAGAGATGCACGAATATATCCAACGTGGAGATATTTATGAAGCCACATTCTGTCAGGAATTTTTTGCCACACATGCTTCTATCGATCCTTTGTCTGTTTATTTAAAACTTAAAAAGCTATCCCCTACTCCGTTTTCAGGGTACTTCAAACAGTATAATAATTACATTTTATCTGCTACTCCTGAACGATTCCTCTGTAAACGAGGAACGAAACTAATATCACAACCTATTAAGGGTACCGCTAAACGAAGCGAAAATCCCTTGCAGGATGAACTGAATAAAACCAGTCTCCAAAACAGTACTAAAGAACGGGCTGAAAACGTAATGATTGTTGATTTGGTTAGAAATGACCTTTCGAAAAGCGCAGTGAAAGGTACGGTAAAAGTTGAGGAACTATTTGGCATATATGGGTTTCCACAGGTTTATCAAATGATTTCCACCATAAGTTGTGATCTTGATCCGGCATTGCACTTTATTGAGGCGATTAGGAATACGTTTCCAATGGGCTCTATGACTGGTGCACCAAAGGTAAGGGCGATGCAACTGATCGAGTCATTGGAGATGACAAAGCGGGGAGTCTATGCGGGAGCAATGGGATATGTTGATCCCTCCGGTGACTTTGATTTGAATGTTATTATTCGAAGTATTTTGTACAGCGCTGAAAAGAAGTATCTCTCATTCCAGGTTGGTGGAGCGATCACCTATTCCTCTGACGCAGGCCATGAATATGAAGAGTGTATGTTAAAGGCAACCGCCATTTTACAAACGCTTGGAAATTAAAAATGCTACCCTGAGGTAGCATCTAATTATTTTATAGGTTTTCCTGTTGTAGACTTATAGTATTTCTGCGCTTCAGGAAGTGCATTTTGAATTCGTCCTATTCTTGTTGCATCACTTGGGTGTGTACTTAAGAATTCAGGTGGTTTCTGACTTCCTTCCGAAGCTGAAGCCATTCTTTGCCAAAAGGCTGTAGCACTTTGGGGATTGTAACCCGCCATCGCCATAAAGATTAGTCCTAATCTGTCAGCCTCAAGTTCTTGATCACGTCCATATTTTAACATTACCAAAGGCGTGCCTACTCCATAGAGTGTATTGAATACAGATTGAGTTTTAGCATTTTTAGAAAGAGCTACGTTACCTGCAGCTCCGATACCTTGTGATACCATTTCCTTAGACATACGTTCAGCAGAGTGGCCTGCAATAGCATGAGCGATCTCGTGACCCATTACGGTAGCTAATCCGGCGTCATCTTTTGTTACCGGAAGAATACCTGTGTAGACTACAATCTTTCCTCCAGGCATACACCAGGCATTCAAGTCTTTACTTTGAACAACATTAACCTCCCATTGATAATCTTTAATCAACTCTGCGTAACCATTATTATTCATATACGACTTGACAGAGGCAATTATATTGTTTCCTACACGTTTTACTTGTTGTGCCTGAGCATTGGATGTTGAAAGGACTGCGCCCTTGTTCTCGGTTAAAAACTCCCCATACGCCTGAAACGCCATTGGCAACACTTGTGAATCGCTGACTAAATTTAATCTGCTCCTACCCGTCAACGGGACTGTTGTGCAAGACGAAATAGTGAGGCCCATGATGGCTGCACCGATAACTAATAACTTTCTCATAAATTTCTTGATTTAACTGGTTTTTTTCTTGAACAGATAAACTTTTGATTCTTTGCCTTTGAGGAGTCGCTCTAGATTCTTTTGGTGCGTCACCAGTATTAAAACACATACACACATACCGTATAACACTTCTGATCGAATTGTGGACTGTAATATGAAAATAGTGCTCAGCGGAAAAGTAAAACCCGCACATATAGAGCCTAACGAAACATATTTAGTTGCCAACAAAACTACAACAAAGACAAGAACGCAAAACATAGCTGCCGGTAGGTTAACTGCCAAAATCATTCCAAAAAGAGTAGCGACTCCTTTTCCACCTCTAAACCCTGCAAATATTGGAAATAGATGGCCCATCACCGCTGTGACACCAAGCGCAAGCTGATAATTTACGAACTGAGAAGTATGTTGGGGACCCGTAACGGAGAGACCTATAAAATAAGCAAGGTTTGTTGCAGTGTAACCTTTGGCAATGTCGATAATCATTACAGCAATGCCCGCCTTCTTTCCAAGCACCCTGAACGTATTAGTAGCTCCAGCATTTCCACTGCCATATTCCCTAACATCAACGCCATAAAAAGCCTGTCCAAGCCATACCGCGGTAGGTATAGAGCCAAACAGATACGCGAACAGGAGCGCTGAGATTGAAAATATTGATATCATACCTAAAAGGCCTTTAAACTCATATCTAAACTTTTAACGGAATGAGTTAATGCGCCCATAGATATATAATCCACCCCACATGCAGCATAGTCAACGATATTAAGTTCAGTGATGCCTCCAGAAGCCTCAGTAACAAAACGACCATTTATAAGATCAATAGCTTTTTTTAAATTCTCAATTTCAAAGTTATCTAACATAATACGATCAACATTCCCTGTTAACACTACAGCAGATAGCTCAGAAAGGTTTCTGACTTCGATCTCAATCTGAAGTGCCTTGGCATTTGTCTGACGATAAATATTAGCTGCATTGATGGCATTAGCGATGCCGCCGGCGTAATCGACGTGATTATCTTTGATTAAGATCATATCATACAGCCCCATCCTATGATTCACACCACCGCCAATGCGCACGGCCCATTTTTCAAGAAACCTTAACCCTGGGCTAGTTTTGCGAGTGTCAAGTAATTTAGTTTTATACCCAGCAAGAAGTGTGGTTATATTGTGTGTTTTAGTAGCTATACCGCTCATTCTTTGCATGCAGTTAAGAACGAGACGCTCTGCTAACAGAATACTATGCGTGTTCCCGGAGACCGTTAAAGCGATATCATTAAAATTTACTTGCTGTCCATCAGTTAAAAGCGTTTTAACAATAAGTTTCGAATCTATATAGTCAAATATGTCAAGTGCTAATTCAATGCCCGCTAGAACACCATTTTCTTTAATTATTAGCTTTGCTTTACCCTGAGCATTGGAGGGGATAGTAGAGAGTGAAGTGTGATCACCATCGCCGAGATCCTCGGCAACGGCATTTTTTATGAATAGATCTATTATTTGCTTATCCAAAACTTGAAATTAAACTCAAAAGTAGCATTTTGCAACTATTTCTCAGTTTCTATTTTTAATTCGGTAATCAAAAAAGCATTTGCGTTTTTCTTTAAGGTAATCGAAACTCTGAATGACCCGTTCTTAGTTACCAAAGAGAGTGCACCATATCTGAAATTAGGGTTTGTATTCAAACGGTGTATAACAGTTGATTTTACAGGAATATATTTGGAAAAAAAACTTCTTATTATCTGTTCCGCCTGTGCTTTAGAATAGACATCTTCTTCATCTATGATGATTAAGTCTACAGTTGAAGAAAAATTAGCGGCAATTTCTTTTGAGTTCCCATTCCGAAATTGACTGCTTAAGTCATCAATAATGTCCCCTTGAGCAGCCATGAACGTAGGAAGATGGAATAGCAAGACAACGGACAACAAGAATGACTTCATAATTAAGCTTAACTAACTTAGCAATTGCACATAAATTATGCCACAGTTAGATTTCTTTATCGGCAAATCGTTTCGCTAAAAAACATAATAGACTTATCTTTGTACTAGTAAATGAAACTTTAAGACACAAATGAATAATAAAAAGGTAGTCCTGCTTATTCTTGATGGTTGGGGATATGGCAACAAAGATAGTTCTGATGCTGCATACCAAGCGGAAACTCCATTTTTTGATGAACTTTTGGTAAATTATCCGAACTCAAAACTAGAAGCCTCTGGTGAAGCGGTAGGTTTGCCTGTAGGTCAGATGGGAAATAGCGAAGTAGGTCATATGAACCTCGGCGCTGGGCGAGTAGTTTATCAGGAGTTAGGAAGAATAAATAAGGCCATAACAGACAGAACTCTTCACAATAATGAAGTAATTTTAGAGGCTTTTAAATATGCTAAGGAAAACAAAAAAGCAGTTCACTTTATTGGACTAGTCTCTAACGGAGGCGTTCATGCCCATATTAATCATTTGAAAGCACTGTGTGATTCTGCCAGTGAGCAAGAATTACAAGATGTGTTTATACATGCATTCCTCGATGGTCGGGATACAGATCCTAATTCTGGTTTGGGATTCATAAAAGAACTTAGCCAGCACATTGAAGGCTCTACGGCAAAGATAGCAAGCTTGATAGGAAGGTACTATGCTATGGATCGTGATACACGTTGGGAAAGAGTGAAATTGGCATATGACCTCCTTACAAAAGGTATCGGAGAGTATGTCACGGATCCAATTTCTGCTATTCAAAAATCTTATAAGGAGGGCATAACAGATGAATTTATCAGACCAATAGTTGTAACTAATGCGACCGGGGCGCCCACTGCGATGATTCAACCTGACGACGTAGTTTTCTGTTTCAATTACCGTACGGATCGCGGAAGAGAAATCACTTCGGTATTGAGTCAGAGCGATTACCCTGAATTTAACATGCATAAACTTCCTTTGTACTTTGTGACAATGACGACTTATGATGAGAGTTTTAAGGGTGTTAAAGTAGTTTTTACAAAAGATGATCTGTCCCAGACATTAGGCGAGGTACTTGAAACCAATCATAGAAAGCAAATCCGTATTGCCGAAACTGAAAAATACCCACATGTAACTTTCTTCTTTTCTGGAGGTAGGGAGCTACAATTTAAAGATGAAAAGAGAATTCTAGTCCCTTCTCCAAAAGTAGCAACTTACGATCTTCAACCTGAAATGAGTGCTGCTGGAATTACAGAGGCCATAGTTAAGGAACTAAAATCTGGTTGGCCAGATTTTGTATGCCTGAATTTCGCGAACCCAGACATGGTTGGCCATACCGGTGTATTTGCTGCCGTGGTAAAGGCTGTGGAAACCGCTGACTATTGCGCTAAACAAGTTGTTGAAGCGGGGGTAGAAAATGGATATTCATTCATCATCCTGGCAGACCATGGAAACTCTGAGTTCATGGTAAATAAAGATGGATCGGCAAATACTGCCCACACCACAAACTTAGTTCCTTGCATATTAATAGATAATGATCATAAATCTATTAAAAACGGAAAATTAGGTGATGTTGCACCGACCATCTTAGCTATTATGGATATCGAAATTCCAGAAATAATGACTGGAAACGTATTGGTATGACAAGAGACATTAAATGGTTGCTCTTAATATTTTTGCTTGTCTGCAGCTGTAAACCGGCTATAAATGAAGAACAAATTGGACAAGCAAATTATTTTGATATTAAGGGATATTTCGAAACAGAAATTGCCAGGCTCAGCAAAGTGAAGCCGAGGATCATAAAGAGTGTTGAAGTTAACGGGGTGCTGGAAAAAAAAACAGTACTGGTTACCAATTGGAAACAAGAACTTAGTATTTTTAGTGATGCGGAAATCAACAGAGTCTCGTGGAAGGGATTGTTTACCGTATCAAAGAACGACACAAAACAAACTTATTTATCCAATAACGAGAAGGTCCCAGTTAAGGCAATCGAAGTGAGCCTTAGTAATGGAAAGGTCAACAAGATTCTAATCGTCATACGTAACGCCAATCTACTATACACCTCAGTTGATAGTTTAATTTATGTCCCAAACAGATCTTATTTGATTAAGAAACGTCAAAGTATTAGATTTTTTTCAGATAAGAATTTTCTGGTTGAAGGGAAATTTAGATAACTACTTCAAGCTCGCTATCTGTGCTTTAACATAAGAGACTAAGCTGATAATATCAGAACGTTGGGGCTGTTGTACTAAGATCTTCTGAAAGTCGACTACTGAGTTATTAAACAGTGCGATACATGCTGTCTTATCTAGGGACTTCTTAATCTTATACGACTTATAAATTGCGTAGTCCTTGTAGGCCAGTGCACGATTTTGAAGCAACTGCGAATCTTCCTCACCGTTTAATTCAATCGCTTTTGTGAAGTCCTTAATTGAGGACAGGTAAAAATTATCTCTCATTTGGCTAAGTGATTCACGCGGATCGTTCGCGACATTCAACCGGGCTTTTCCTCTATAGTAATAGGCGGAATAATCTGCAGGTTTTAAGGTAATGTATCTACTGTATGTAGATATGGCATTTTCAAAGTTACCGGATTGATAATAAGAGTAGCCTAACATTTTTAAAACATTAGCATTGTTAGGGTCTTTTACGTCAGCCTTCTCTAGTTGAGAAACCGCAGCTTTAAAATCTCCTTTCATCATCAAGGCTTGGAAGCCTAATTTGTCGTAATTATTAGTTTGCGCAATTGTCTGCCCAGCGATTAAGACAAGAAGTAATAAAGCAGTCTGTTTGAAATAGTTCATTAAATTTTACTTAATAAGAAATAAATATATTTAGTTTTGACCTAATTCCTTAATAATCCTTACAACTATTTTTAAGTTACTGGAAAAACTGGAAGTTGTCAACTATCGTACCAGCATTATCTTTTCATATCAACGCTGAAGGTGACAAAATATGATTATAAATGAAATAAATATTTTATTCGGACTTTTTAACATACAAAAAAAGGCAATGTCGTTTTTGGCACAGGAGTTGAAATTGTGTTGAATATATATTAAATGCCAATCTGGAAAATCACGGCTGTCACATTGTCGTTAGAAAATTAAAGAAATACTTAATGAGCAAACAAGATCAATTTGTTTTTAACACCGCATTACCAATCATAAATGAAGATACAGAATTCTTCCCATTAATGTCTCAACAGGATGAAGATGAAATGAATAGTGAGGATACTCCTGAAATACTACCGATTCTTCCCTTAAGAAATACCGTACTTTTTCCAGGAGTTGTTATTCCAATAACAGTTGGCAGGGATAAATCGATCAAATTAATTAAAGAGGCCTACAAAGGCGATAAGATCATCGGTGTGGTCTCTCAAAAAGACGTCTCTGTAGAAGATCCCACCTTCGATCAACTAAATAGCGTTGGTACGGTCGCTCATATTATCAAGATGCTCCAGATGCCAGATGGGAACACTACTGTTATTATTCAGGGAAAACAACGCTTCCGGCTTATTGAGGAGGTGCAATCTGAGCCCTATATTAAAGTGAGTATTACTAAGTTCACCGAGTCCAAAAACAAAGTTGACAAAGAATTTAAAGCTCTAGTTGCTTCTATCAAGGAGATGTCTTCTCAGATTATTCAACTTTCGCCAAACATTCCAAGTGAGGCTGGAATTGCATTAAAGAATATTGAGAGCACTTCTTTTTTAATCAACTTCATTTCGTCGAACATGAATTCTGACGTTTCTGACAAGCAGAAAATGCTGGAGATGACGAATCTACGTGGACGTGCAACTATGGTAATGGAGTTACTTACACTTGAATTACAAATGCTGGAGTTGAAAAATCAAATTCAGTCAAAAGTACGTACTGATCTAGACAAACAACAGCGCGATTACTTTTTAAACCAGCAACTTAAAACTATACAAGAAGAACTAGGTGGAAACTCATCTGACCTTGAATATGAAGCTTTACAATTACGCTCTCGTAAAAAGAAATGGGGAGTAGACGTTAAGGAGCATTTTAGTAAGGAATTGGACAAGCTTGGCCGAATGAATCCTGCTGCCCCAGATTATTCCCTCCAAATTAACTATTTGGAGTTGTTACTGGATCTACCCTGGGGTGATTTCACAAAAGATAATTTCGATCTTAAGCGAGCTCAGCGGATACTTGATAAAGACCACTTTGGCTTGGAAAAGGTAAAAAGACGTATAATTGAATACCTTGCTGTTTTGAAACTTAAACGGGACATGAAGGCGCCTATTATTTGCCTGGTTGGTCCTCCAGGGGTAGGGAAGACATCTTTGGGTAAGTCGATAGCAAAAGCGTTAAATCGAAAGTACGTCAGAATGGCCCTTGGCGGGATTAGAGATGAAGCAGAAATTAGAGGGCATCGAAAAACTTATATCGGCGCAATGCCAGGAAGAATTATTCAGTCTATTAAAAAAGCTGGAGCCGCTAATCCAGTATTCGTCTTAGATGAGATTGATAAAGTTGCTTCCGATCAGCGTGGCGACCCATCATCTGCCTTATTAGAAGTTTTGGATCCGGAACAAAACAGTGCATTCAATGACCACTATGTGGAAACTGATTATGATTTGTCCAGCGTTCTTTTTATCGCTACTGCAAATTCTTTAAGTTCTATTCAACCAGCTTTACTGGACCGCATGGAAATTATTGAGGTAAATGGCTATACGATAGAGGAAAAGATAGAAATTGCCAAGAAATACCTGTTGCCAAAGCAGAAGGAACAACACGGCATAAAGACTAAAGATATTGTACTAAAAAATAATCTTATCGAAAAAGTCATTGAAGACTATACAAGGGAGTCAGGTGTACGTGGTTTAGAGAAAAAGATAGGTTCTCTTGTCCGCGGAGTGGCTACAAAGATAGCAATGGATGAAACCTACGATCCTACCCTAACAAACGATGATGTTGAACGCATTTTAGGAGCGCCCATTTACGACAAGGACCTTTATGAAGGTAATGAAGTAGCCGGAGTCGTTACAGGCTTAGCTTGGACTTCAGTTGGCGGAGATATCTTGTTTATTGAAGCAAGTTTAAGTCCTGGCAAAGGAAAACTTACGCTCACCGGAAATCTCGGAGATGTTATGAAAGAGTCGGCTATCATTGCACTTGCATATTTACGAGCGCATGCTGCCCTATTCAATATCGACCATTTGCTTTTCGATCAGCGTGATATACATATCCATGTTCCTGCTGGTGCTACGCCAAAAGATGGCCCTTCCGCTGGCATAACTATGCTTACTGCTTTAACATCTGCATTTACACAACGAAAGGTAAAATCGAACCTGGCAATGACAGGTGAGATAACGCTACGGGGTAAAGTACTTCCTGTAGGGGGCATAAAAGAAAAGATCCTAGCTGCGAAACGCGCAGATATTAAAGATATCATACTTTGCAAATCAAACAGGAAAGATATACTGGAGATTAAGGAGAGCTATGTTAAAGATCTACGTTTTCACTATGTGACCGAAATGAAAGAAGTAATTGAATTGGCCTTAACTGAGGACAAGGTTAATAATGCACAAGATCTTTCTGTAACACAAGGCATAAAGGCAGACTAGAGGTACTTTTGAGATAAAAGTAAGCGTTCCATGTTGTTGGTTAAAGGTAACTGTTGTTAATAATGTTCTTTATGCCTAATTTCAGCGTGATATGCTTAAAACTCCATTTAATATGAAGAAGACTAACTTTATACTTTTGGTCTTCTTTTTACTTGTAACAAATTATGGCTACTCACAAGATTATAAAAACGAGTTCGGCTTTAGAAGTGAAAATGATGCTTATTTAGCACAGGGATCTGACCGGTATTACACTAATGGATTATTTTTGAACTTTAGGAGAGCTTTAGATCAGTCAAAACTTAAAGCTGGCCTGGAGAAAAAGATCTATGAAATATCTTTAGGTCAAAAAATGTACAACCCAATCTCTGGTTACGCTCCTGATCCCGCCAGGCATGACAGACCCTTTGCCGGGTATTTGTATGCCGGGGGAGCACTTAGCTGGTTTAAATCTAACGAAAGTGTTTTAAGAGTTTCTGCGGAGATTGGTACAGTAGGTCCTGGCTCGCTTGCAGAGGATGGTCAGGAATTGCTCCACAATACCGTTGGCTTTTACGAACTTGCAGGCTGGGAATACCAAATCAGAAATGAAGCCGCAATCAACTTATCCGTTCAATATACAAAACTTATTCACCGTCTAGTCGACAACGCTGCAGACCTGTCTTTTGAAGGTTACGCCAACGTGGGTACGACATTTAGCGGAGCAGGTGCAGGTATTTTGCTGAGGGCAGGAAGTATCAATCAGTTATTCAATTCTTCATACCTAAACGCGACTGTTGAGCATAATGCCAAAACCAAAGGGATTGTTGCAAGAGAAATCTTCTTTTATGCTAAGCCGCAACTAAATTTTGTAGGGTATGACGCCACAGTACAGGGCAGCATGTTTAATAACACTAGTCCCGTGACGTTTGATGTGAAACCAATTGTATTTGCCCAGCAACTAGGTTTCAATTACAGTTCAAAGCGCTTTACTTTTGATTTTGGAGTAATCTTACAAACTAAAGAGATCGAAAGTACCGCAAGAGCACATCAATGGGGTGTTATTAGTATGAATTATAGATTTAATTAACCTTAATGATCAATTTGGGGCTTCTTTCTTAAAACCTTTTTACCAGACACGATGGATTTAGTCTCAAGACGTTTTCTTATGACGGACTTCGGGATTTTAGTAACCATACGCTTTTTTTGTACTTTCAAAGCAGCCTTTAGCAGAGAAATCATTTTTACAATGCACCTTTCCTTGTTAAGCAACTGACTTCTATCCTCTTGAGAAACAGTATGAAGATAATTTTCAGTGTCTAGTCTCGTAGATAGCTTTTCGAGTAATATAATTTTCTCTTGTTCAGTAAAAAACGGTACTGAGGGAATGTGCAAAACAAGCTCGACCTTGCTGGAAACTTTGTTTACGTTTTGTCCGCCCTTTCCACCACTTCTTGAAGTTTTAAAAATTACAGACTTAATGATATCTTCTCTACTGGGTAACATTTCGTAAAAATAAACTTTTATCTTTGGTTAATGAGAAAGAACATCGTAATAGCTATCGACGGATATTCATCTTGTGGGAAAAGTACTTTGGCTAAGGCTTTGGCAAAGCAACTTGGCTTTATTTACGTCGATTCTGGTGCGATGTATCGCGCAGTGACACTTTACTTTCTTAGAAATGGCGTCGATGCTCAAAATGATGAACAAGTTTGTGATGCTATGCATCATATAGAACTTAATTTCCACTCTAGAGATTACGAGTCTCATATTACCTTGAATGCCGAGGAGGTATCTGACGAAATTCGTAAGATGCCTGTATCGGATAGCGTTAGTATTGTGTCCGCAAACAGATTTGTACGTAAGGAAATGGTTAAGCAGCAACAACGAATGGGGAAATCCAAAGATATTGTAATGGATGGACGCGATATTGGCACTACCGTTTTTAAAGATGCACAGGTCAAACTGTTTATGACTGCTGATCCAAAAATAAGAGCGGAAAGGCGGTTTAAAGAACTGCAAAGTAAAGGAGACTTTAGTACTTCCTTGGAAGAAGTTTTTGAAAATATAGCTCATAGGGACTATGCAGATACAACCCGAACTGAAAGTCCACTAGTTAGAGCAGATGACGCCATCATATTGGACAATACAGATCTAAGTCCAGCAGAACAACTAGCCTTTGCGATGAATGAGGTAAGTGAACATCTAAAACATTAATTGGAAGCGTTTTTTGCTAGCGGGTCTTAAAGGACAGATTTTTTAGGGACGTCTTGAAGATCATAGGAATAAGCAATTGAAAAAGAAGTTAACAATCTGCCATCTTCTTTTTCCTTTGCAGATACCACTGGGATACACAAACGGCTTATATTTTAGATCTTAATCGCGAAGCAACCCCGTGATTTTGACCGCAGCGGAGAGGCGTTTCATACCATCATCCTTGATTTGCCGCGTACGCTCCTTACTTAATCCAACTGTCTGAGCAATCTCTTCAAGCGTAAGATGGTTGTAACCGTTCGTTCCAAAGAAATGCTGAACAATTTTCATTTGTCTTTGCGGAAGAATTCTGAATAACCTGTCTAGGTTGATTTGATTAGACTCCAAGTCCAAATAATAATCTGTCTTTGGCGCATTTTTATTTTCGAGAACATCCAACAACCGACCACCGTTATCCAGGTTGGATACTTTATCAATAGATAAAACACAACTTGGATTTGTAGTAATATCTTTGATTTGAGCAATTGTCAGATCAGAAGCTTCTAATAATTCTGCTTCAGTTGGCATACGCTCTAGTATTTGTTCCAACTCCTGGGTCAGGCGGTTGATCCTTGACCCGATGATAATTTGATTTGCAGGAAGCCTAATCTGGCGCAATTGGGCATTAACATATTTATGTATGTGTTGTCTAATATGCCAAACTGCAAACGTAATTAATTTAAATCCTCTGGTTTCATCAAAACGGTTAACAGCGTCAATAAGTCCGAACTGACCTTCGGAAATTAAATCCATCAGAGGGAGGCCGGTTGACTGATATTTTTTAGCGATTGATACGAGGAATCGTGCATTAGACAAAATGAGTTTATCCTTTGCTTTGGTATCTCCTTGTTTAGATTTTTGGAGTAGAATAAATTCCTCCTCAGCAAGAAGCAAAGGATACTTGCTAGTTTCCCGTAAAAACTTTGTAAGTGACTCATCTCTTGTTGTAATGGAGTCGGTAATTTTTATTTTCTTCATGTTATATTGGTTAGTTAGCAAATCTATAAACACATATGACAGTTAACTACTTTTTGCGAACTTCGACGCTTTCCTTCGTTTTTTGCAACTTAGGCAGAAGAATATTTGGCGAATTGTGATTTTACAGCCAGGACAGGCTAAACACTTTGACAATCGGTTCAATATCAATAACATTTAAAAAAAAAAGATTTCTATTAAAATATAAATTTTCTATCTTTGACATCCCTAACGGGAACAAAGGAGATTTAATTTTAATGGCTAAAAAACAAGTAGCAGAAAAAGAACTAGAGGCTAAAACAGCCGAACTACAAGGCGCAGACGCTCGTCTGGCTGAGAAAGAAACGATCGAATCAGAAGCTGATTCAGTATCGATCGAACAGATCAAATCATCATTAGCAATTCCAGATCAAGATTTTGACTGGGATGCAGACGACAAAGCATTCGGAAATTACAGTGACGCAGACCGTAAAAAGTTTGAAGACATGTATACCGATACTTTCAATCAAATCACTCAAGGTGAAATCATTAGCGGTATTGTTGTTTCAATAAACAACAAGGATGTAGTATTAAATGTTGGATTTAAATCTGATGGCTTAGTCTCTACGTCTGAGTTCCGCGATACACCTGATTTAAAAGTTGGCGATACCGTTGACGTTTTCGTGGAGGCTCCTGAAGATGCAAATGGCCAATTGATTTTATCTCGTAAAAGAGCTAAAACTCAGAGATCATGGGAGACTATTAATGAAGCTCTTGATAACGATAGAATCATCAACGGATTTGTTAAAAGCCGTACAAAAGGTGGTCTTATTGTTGACATCATGGGCGTTGAGGCTTTCTTACCAGGTTCTCAAATTGACATCAAACCTATCCGCGATTACGATGTGTACGTGGGTAAAACAATGGAATTCAAAGTTGTTAAGATTAACCACGAATTTAAAAACGTTGTTGTATCTCACAAAATCCTTATTGAGGATGACTTGGAAAGCCAAAAAGTTGAAATCGTATCTAAGCTTGAGAAAGGTCAGGTATTGGAAGGTACCGTTAAGAACATTACTGACTTCGGTGTATTCATCGATTTGGGAGGTGTTGACGGACTTCTTCACATCACTGATATCTCTTGGGGCCGCATAGAGCATCCAAAAGAAGTGCTAAGCTTAGACGAGAAAATCAACGTTGTTGTTCTTGATTTCGATGATGAGAAAAAACGTATTGCTTTAGGCTTAAAACAATTGACTCCTCACCCTTGGGAATCGTTAGATCCAAATCTTGCAATTGGCTCTAAAGTTAAAGGTAAAATTGTTACTGTCGCAGATTACGGTGCTTTCTTAGAAATTATCCCAGGAGTTGAAGGTTTGATCCATGTTTCAGAAATGTCATGGTCACAAAACTTACGCAGTCCTCAAGAATTCTTGAAAGTTAGTGATGAAATCGAAGCTGAAGTTTTAACTTTAGACAGAGACGAGCGCAAAATGAGCTTGGGAATCAAACAACTGACTCAAGATCCTTGGCAAAATGTTGCTGAAAGATATCCAATCGGAAGCAAACATACAGCTGTGGTTAAAAACATGACCAACTTCGGTGTATTTGTTGAAATTGAGGAAGGTATTGACGGTTTGATCCACATCTCTGATCTTTCATGGTCTAAAAAAGTAAACCATCCTAATGAGTTCACTAAAGTTGGTGAAACTTTAGATGTAGTTGTACTTGAATTAGACGTTGAGAGTCGTAAATTAAGCTTAGGACACAAACAACTGGAAGAAAATCCTTGGGACACTTTTGAGACTATCTTTACTGTAGATTCAATCCATCAAGGAACAGTTGTTAAAGTAACTGATAAAGGTGCTGTTATTGCTTTACCATACGGCGTAGAAGGTTTCGTACCGACTAAACACATGACTAAGGAAGACGGTTCAACGATCAAAGCTGAAGAAACCAATGATTTTAAAATCATTGAATTTAACAAGGATGCAAAACGTATCGTAGTTTCTCACGCCCGTATTTGGGAAGAGGCTAAAGCTGAAGCAGTTGCTGAAGAAAGAGCTAGTAAGAAAAAAGAAGCTAAGGCTTCTAGCAGTGCAGTGAAAAAAGTTAAAGATTCTGTTGAAAAATCTACATTAGGTGATTTAAGCGTGCTTGCACAACTAAAACAACAAATGGAAGGTGAAGAAAGCAAAGCTAAAAAGAGCTAATCTTTAAGTCAATATATTGAAAAGCTCCTCTTTAGAGGGGCTTTTTTTATGCGCTGTACTCAGAAAGTTAATGTGAAAGCTCCATGCATAAAAGCTGGTAACAGTAAGTTTTATTCGATTCGATTTTTTATATTTGCTTAATAATTAGTCAATGCAAAAAAGAACTCTGCTAGACGGAAATAAATTCCAAATCACAATTAAGAGACTGTGTCACCAATTAATTGAGAATCATAATGACTTTTCTAATACTGTTTTGATTGGCATTCAGCCAAGAGGCAGCTTTTTTGCTGATAGGATTCAGCAAGAGCTCTCAGCAATTATCGACGATCAAACCATCAAAAAAGGAAATCTCGACATTACATTTTTTAGGGACGATTTTAGGCGGAAAGATAGCTTGGTGTCTGCTAGCAGTAATACAATCGATTTCATTATTGAAGGAAAGAAAGTAATTCTTATTGATGATGTACTTTGGACAGGAAGAACAATTAGGTCTGCAATGGATGCACTACTTGCCTATGGCCGACCTGCTAAAGTCGAGCTTCTAGTACTGATCGACAGGAGATTTTCTAGACAGTTACCTATTGAGCCGGACTATATCGGTCAGCAGGTTGACAGCCTAAACTCTCAGCATGTAAAAGTGAGCTGGAAGGAAACCGAGGGAGAAGATAAAGTGATTTTGATTTCAGAAACAAATAAATAGTATGGCAGTAGAACAATTATCAACACGACATCTTTTGGGTATAAAAGACATAAACCGAAACGATATAGATTTGATCTTTGAAACTGCTGACAATTTCAAAGATGTAATCAACAGACCGATTAAGCGAGTTCCCTCTTTACGAGACGTTACAATTGCAAATATCTTCTTTGAAAACTCTACTCGTACCAAACTTTCATTTGAGCTTGCTGAAAAGCGACTCTCTGCTGACGTTGTCAACTTTGCAGCTTCCTCGTCGTCAGTAAGCAAAGGAGAAACGCTTGTTGATACTGTGAACAATATTCTCGCGATGAAAGTGGATATGGTAGTGATGCGTCATCCATATGCGGGCGCAGGCGTATTTCTTAGCAAACATATCAATGCACAAATAATAAATGCAGGTGACGGTGCGCATGAGCATCCTACGCAAGCATTGTTGGACGCCTACTCGATTCGTCAGAAACTTGGAGAAGTAGCAGGAAAGAAAATTGTCATTGTTGGCGACATACTTCACTCAAGAGTAGCTATTTCTAATATTCTATGCCTACAAAAACTTGGTGCAGAAGTGATGGTTTGCGGACCTACAACCTTAATACCAAAGCACATTGAATCATTAGGGGTTAAAGTAGAACATGATCTGGTCAAGGCGCTCAACTGGTGCGATGTTGCCAATATGCTTAGAATTCAGCTTGAACGACAAGACATCAAATACTTTCCGTCGTTAAGAGAGTATGCAATGATGTATGGTTTGAATAAGCAAATCCTTGATCGTCTAGATAAGGAAATTATTATTATGCATCCTGGTCCAATAAATAGAGGCGTTGAGATTACCAGCGATGTAGCCGATAGTAAACAATCGATTATCCTTGAGCAGGTTGAGAACGGTGTCGCCGTAAGAATGGCCGTTTTGTATCTTCTGGCTTCACAACGGGTTTAGTCCATCTTACAACAATTCGATTTTCTTATCGTTAAACTGATGTTATCCACAGTTGTTAATTACTTCTGTTAATAAGCCATTATACTATTTTTATATTAGTACCAACCATATTTGAAATCAAATGCAGAAAAATTACCTTTTTATTCCGCTGTTATTAGCAGGCGGCTTTACGGCTACTTATGCCCAGAGCAGCAGGTTAGTAAATCTTAATAAAAACTATCAAACAGGACTTGAGCTTTTACACAACGAGAAATATGTTGCTGCAGCACAACAGTTTCGGCTTGTCGAACAAATACGTGAAAAACCAAGTATCCAACAAGAAAGTAATGCAGAACTTTCCTTACTGAAAGAAAATGCAAAGTTTTATGCTGCAGTGTGTGCTTTAGAGCTTGGAAATAGTGATGCGGAAAGTCTTTTTCAAAATTTTATTAAAGAATATCCACTAAATTCAAATGCAAAGCTTGCCTATTTCCATGTTGGGAAGTCGTATTTCGCTCAGAAGAATTACCCGAAGGCTCTCGAGTGGTTTGAAAAAACAGATCCATCTTCTCTTTCTGCAAAACAACGTCTGGAATACCAATTCAAGCAAGGCTATTCTTATTTTGAACTGAAAGATATTGAAAAAGCAGAGCCACTTTTTGAAGCCGTAAAGAAAGAAGAATCACCTTTTCAAGAAAGTGCTACCTACTACTTTGCCTACATCAATTACCTTAATAAAGAATATAAAACAGCATTAAGTAATTTCGAAAAACTGAAGGGATCACCAACTTACGAAGCTAGTTATCCTTATTACATCACCTCAATGTACTATCTCGATGAAAGATATGATGATGTTCTAAGTTATGCCATTCCAATTCTAAAGTCTTCTAAGCAGCAATATGAAGCAGAGATGTTGAGTTTAATCGCTGCATCATACTTCGCAAAGTCTGACTATCCGAACGCAGAAAAATACTTTGCTGAATTCTATTCGAAGGATAAGTCAAATGTTCAGAACAATCTATTTACCTATCAATACGGTTATTCACTTTTCCAACTAAAAAAGTATACGCAGTCAATCTCTGTACTTGAGAAACTTAATACCGATGATGTTTATTTACAAAGCGGAATGTATACCCTGGGTCGTTCATTTATTGAGCTTAAAAGCAAAGAAAAAGCAAGAAGCGCTTTTTTTAGGGCTTCCAGACTAGACTTTGATAAGGTCGTACAGGAAGAGTCATGGATTAACTATGCGCGATTAAGCTACGAACTGGATTTCAATCAACAGGCCTTGGAGTCGACACAGAACTTCCTAAAACAGTTTCCAAATTCAAAAAAGATCAATGAAGCCAAAACGCTACTTGGTGAGATCTTGCTTACCAGCAAAAATTATCAGGCAGCAATAGATATCCTTGAGCCTATTCAAAATAAGTCGCCCGAAGCAAAAGAAGCCTATCAGAAAGTAACTTATTTTAGGGGATTAGAATTTTATAATGAACGTGCATTTCCCAATGCACTTTCTATGTTCCTTAGATCAGAGAAGTTTCCTGAAGATGAAGAAGTACTCGCTTTGAACACGTATTGGAAGGCTGAGGCCTCCTATGAGTTACGGAAATTTGGAGAGGCCGTTAACCATTTTGAGACTTTCCTGGAGATGCCAGGAGCTAAAAAGACTGGTGTATACAATTTTGCTAACTACGCCCTCGCCTATTCTGCCTTTGAAGATGAAAAATATAGCAAAGCAGCAAATTACTTTGAAAGGTTTTTGAACGGAAATGACAAAGATCAAAAAACAGTAAACGATGCAATCATTCGACTCGCTGATTCTTATTTCGTAAGTAAAAGTTATGGCAATGCGCTAACTAATTATAATAGAATAATAGCCGCTGGCGCTACAGGAGAAGATTATGCGCTTTTTCAACGAGGTATGATCCAAGGTTTGGAAAACGCAAATGATGCAAAAATCGCCACTATGCAGGGGCTTTTGAATAAATTCCCAAATTCAAATTACGCCGATGATGCAGGATTTGAAACTGCATACACCTACTTCAATAAAGGCGACTTTGACAAATCTAAATCCGATCTAATTAGTTTGGTAAGCAAATATCCTAATAGTAGCTATGTACCCAGAGCCTTGGTTACAATTGGGTTGGTTCAGTATAATCAAGACAAAGATGACGAGGCACTGGAATCGTTCAAAAAGGTTATCAGAGAGTATGCAAGCACTGAAGAAGCCAAACAAGCGCTAGAATCCATAAAAAATATTTACGTAGACAGAGGTGACTCTGAAGGGTTTATTACCTACGCCAATTCTACTCCACTAGGTAATTATTCAGTTGCAGAACAAGACCATATCGTATTCCAGGCTGCGAACAACAGGTACTTGAAAGGAGATTTCAAGGGTGCTTTTGAAGCGGTTAATGCTTATTTCGATAAGTTCCCGAAAGCAATACATGATAAAGAAGCAAAGTTTGTTAGGGCAGAGTCCTTAGTTAAACTGGACAGGCCGCTGGAGGCAGTGCCGGACTATGAATTTATATTAACTGACTGGACCAGTGACTATACTGAAAGGTCTTTAGTGAGCATATCTAAGCTATTCCTTGACCAGAAAAAGTACAACGAAGCTATCGTTTATCTTAAAAGATTAGAAACTACTGCAGACTATAAAGCACACTATAGTTTCGCGCTGAATAACTTGTTAAAGGCTTATGACGCGTTAAATATGCCAGACGACGTTGTTAAATATGTAAACCTGATCAAGGAATCTGAGAAAGGGTCTGAGGAAGAAAAAAACAGTGCTGACTTATATGCAGGTAAAGCTTACCTACTTAAAGCCGATACCGCAATGGCTGTAAAAGCGTTCAACAACGTAGTTAATAAAACAAAAACCGTTGCCGCTGCTGAAGCTAAGTATAATCTCGCAGTTGTGCAGTATGCAAAAAGAGATTACAAGACATCAACTAAAACTTGTTTTGATTTGATAAATAATATGCCATCCTATGATTATTGGGTAGCAAAGTCGTTCATTCTGTTGTCGGATAATTATGTTGCACTCAAAGACAATTTACAAGCTAAGAGTACACTACTAAGTATCATTGACAACTATGACGGGAAAGACGATATCGTTCCAACGGCTAAAGAAAAATTGCTAAAAATCAAATAAAGAACAAGACATGAGATTACAAAAAATATTATATACTACTATCATTTTACTTACTATGGGCGTCTTCGAGTTGAAGGCTCAAGATACCAAGACTACTGAAAAAAAGACAGATGACAAAGCCGTAACTGAAGAAATTGAAGTGGTAAGGCCTTACAAGCCTGTGTTAGCTGAAGCTGTAAAACTTAGACGAAGTCCCGATTTAAATGATCTAAAAACGTTTAAAGCAAAATTCAATTATAGCCTTACAGACCGTAAGCTTGAACTTAACTCAGATATCAATAAGTTACAGGCTCAGCAGGTGGCAGATGAAAAACAGCATGAGTTCATCAATAATTATGTTAAAGGTGGATTCGGGACCGCCAAGACGCTCTTGGGCGAAGCTTATATTAATATTGGCGATGATCCGGGGTTGCAAGCTGGTGCGTTTTTTCAGCATTTTAGTCAGTCAGGAAAACTTAATAAACAAAAGGCTGATCAACAAAGACTAAGTGCTTTTGGGAGGACTATTGGAGATCAATATACTCTAAATGGCCGTATCAATTTTCAACGTAACGGATTATACTTTTATGGTATTGATAAGGAAAATTCTGCTCTAAATCCTAACCCGGAAAAACAAGTGTTGAATTTCGTGGAAGCAGAGGGAGAAATCGTAAGCAAATTTGTGGAAGATCCTGATGCGCTGAGTTATGCAGCCAAGGTGAATGGATATGTGTGGAGTGATAAATACAATGCAACCGAGAAGTCAATACTATTAACCGGCTCTTTAAACAAGAGGATTAGTAGCTTTAATGTAGGTCTGTCAAGTTCTGCTGAATTTGGAAACACAAAAGATTCGCTTACCTCTGTAGGAAACAACCTATTTAAACTAAACCCGTATATAAGACTTCAAGCTAACGGTGTAAAAATTAATGCAGGGATAAATTTTGCACAAGAATTTGGAACATTTTCTTCGACTCGTATTTTCCCAGCCATTACTGCTGATTTCACCCTGATACCCGATTACTTACAGATCTTTGGGGAAGTTAAAGGTGACGTAAACAGAAATTCATTAAAGCAGCTCACTGATGAAAACCCGTTCCTTAATAATAATATCACTATCAAAAATTCAATTGAAAAGCTAAGTATCAGCGGAGGTATAAAAGGAACCGCAGGACCCGGATTTGGCTATAAAGCACGTTTCTACCACAAAAAGATTGAAGATATGCCATTATTCGTAAACAGCTTCAATCAGTTCAATAAATTTGATGTCATCTATGACTTCGGGTCAATGAAGCTTATAGGCCTTGAAGGAGAACTTTCAGTTCAGGTTAGCGATGCATTGAAATGGACAGGGAAAGTAAACTTTGATGACTATAGTCCAGCTTCAGAAACTCAAAGCTGGTATAAACCGCTACTGAGAATAAGTTCAGACTTCTGGCTAAATGTTACGGACGAGCTTTCATTAACGGGTTCTGTTATTATTCAAGACGACAGTAAAGCAAAAGTATACACATCAGCACCCGCAAACCCATATTTTATCCCAGATCCAACCCAAGAAAGGGTAGTTACAGTGAAGGGATTTGTCGATCTGGGCGCCGGAGCTAACTACAGGATCAACAACAAGTTTTCTGCATTTGCCAAGGTTAACAACTTACTGAATTCATCGTATAGCAGATTTTTGTATTACGAAACAATCGGCCTTAACGTATTTGGTGGCATCAGTTACTCATTCTAGTAGCTTTTCAATTATTAATTGGTTGATACGGAATTTAAATTTATTTTTACAAAAATGGATATCTTATCATACCTGACAGATTTATTAAAAACGAAAAAGGAAGTTGGAATCGAGGGACTGGGCACGTTTGTTAAAGTGAAAGTACCAGGGCGGTATGACATGGAAAGCCACTCGTTTATACCACCTAAGCACACCTTGAGTTTTAAAGATGAGGTATCAGAAACCTCGAATTTGATCATCTACCTTTCCGAGCGGGGAAACATAGCAGCGGAATCAGCGAAACACTATATCGGTCTGTTTAAAGAAGACATCAGAAGGCAGTTGGCAGTTTCTAACGAAGCAGATCTGGATTCCTTAGGTATACTCACCTATAGAGAGAACAGTTTAATATTGAAAGAACAAGGCAGTCCCGATTTAGGCTCGGACTATTATGGCCTTCCTAAACTAAGCACAACCGAAAAGGAGACTTCATCGTCGGACGCCGAAACCAGTAGCTTAGTTGATCTCCCAGCTACGAGCACTGTTAATGATAACCAAGACGTTTATGACGAAATTACTGAACTTTCACCAATAACGACTTCAGAGCCACAGATAGAAATTGAGACTCCAGAAACGCTGATCCAAGAGGAAATTGACCAAGAACAGGTAGTTTCGAAAGTGAGTGATGAAGTCCAGGAGCCTAAGCCATCGCCAACCCCTCAGGGTTTTGTAGAACAATCAGCTTCAAAAGAAACTGCGTCAGAACCTGTAGATGTTAAGGCTCGCCCTAATACTAACTCAGCAAGTTCTGATAATGGAACCGCAAACATTTGGCACTTTGACCGGGAAAGATCGACGTCTTCGACTAGCGAAAAATCTAATGATACATCAGAAGATACCGGCCGGGGAATCCCTGCCTGGATTAAAGGACTGGCTCTCGCTGTGATCTTACTGGTCACACTTGGTGCCGTCGCATATTTTATCCGACCTGAGTGGTTTAACGAAAGCCCTGTTACCGCAGTTCAAACGACAACTAAAAAACCAGCAATTCCTCCAGTTGCACCCATAAAAATCGACACAGCAGCTGTTATTGATTCAAGTAAAATGGCTATCCCACTTACTGCAAAAGATACAGCTGGAGTGATTTCAAGCGTAGTACCACCTCCCAGCACATCATCACCGGCTATTACATGGGAAATTATTGGCGCCTCATTGACAAAGAAAGAGGTGAATTGGTATATCAAGGATATGAAGTCGAGAGGCTATATAGCGAAGCCTATGCCTGCCTTGCCAGGCAAGAGAACTAAGATGAGTATAGCAACTTTTAATGATGAAGAAAGTGCTAAAGAGGGTCGCAAATTGCTTATTCAGAAGTTAAAGAATAAGGACCTTTACATTTTCCAAAACAAACACATACAAAAACCTAAATAAACATGATTACATTATTACAAGGCGTAACCGATACGGCCAATCAACTTGTCGACACAGCCAATAATCTAGCGCAACCCGTTGCAGTAGCGCCAGAAGAATTACATTTCATAGATTTGCTATTTAAAGGTGGCTGGGTAATGATCCCATTGGCATTACTTGCCTTCGCCGGTCTTATTATATTTGTCGAGCGTTACATCACCATAAGAAAAGCTACTAAAACAGAGTCAAATCTAATGCTTCAAATTAAGCAATACATTCATGATGGCAGATTGGACAATGCGATCGCACTCTGCAAAAACAATAATTCTCCGCTTGCCCGCATGTTAGAGAAGGGATTGAAACGTATCGGTCGTCCAATTAAGGACATAGAAGCAGCTATTGAAAATAATGGAAAGTTAGAAGTGTCCAAGTTGGAAAAAAATATAAGCATACTTGGAATTATTGCGGGTATTGCACCAATGCTGGGATTCGTAGGTACAATTATAGGGGTTATCACTATCTTCCATGATGTATCTATAAAAGGTGCGATTGAAATAGGTACAATTTCTGGTGGCTTATATACAAAAATGATCACCTCAGCAACTGGATTAATCGTAGGTATCATCGCATATGTTTTATATCATATACTAAACAACATGGTAGAACGTATTATTCTAAGAATGGAGACAGATTCAATTGAATTCATAGATCTACTTGAGGAGCCAGGAAAATAATGAATTTACGCAAACGACAAAAAGGTACTGTTGAGGTCCACACCTCAGCGTTGAATGACATCATGTTTTTCCTGATGTTGTTTTTCCTGTTGGCATCAGCTGTAGTCAACCCCAAAGTTGTAAAACTACTACTCCCGAGATCGGAATCAGGACAGCAATCTACAGCTCAAAAAACAGTAACGATATCCATTGATAAAGACTTAAATTATTTTGTTGACAAGCAGCCAACCACTCTGGAGAATCTGCAAAAAACATTAGAGAGTTACAAAGCTTCAGCTCCAGACTTATCCGTAGTGCTTTATGCAGATGGCCAGGTTTCAATTGAAAACACCTTTGTAGTATATGATGTAGCCAATAAGTTAGGACTAAAACTTGTGTTAGCAGTAGAACCTAAAAAGCAATGACACATTCAAACGAAGAAAACAATTATCCTAAAGCCATTGCGATATCTACAGGTATCATGGGCGCTTTATTGATATTGAGCTTTTTTATAATCATTGGAAAATTTGAACCTGTAGATACAGGCATGGGAGGAATGATTGTTAATTATGGAACTTCCGCTGAAGGTATGGGCGATGACTATACCAGTATAGAAGAACCCTCGGCCGACCCTAACGCTAACAATCAGCCACCAGATAAGGTAGTTCCAACGGAGCCAACCAAGGAGCAGCCGACGAAGGAATCAAGCGACAAGGAAATAATGACTCAAAATACCGAAGATGCGGTAAAGGTGAATAGTAAAACAACTAGCAAGAACACCACTCCCACTGCTACCTCTAACAACAAGCCTGCTAAACCGGTGGTTAACCAAAATGCCTTGTATAAAGGTAAAACCAATAAAGGAACTGGAGGTGGCGATGGCACCGGAACAACTGCAGGTAATCAGGGAGATAAAGATGGTGATCCATTGGCAACTAATTATGGTGAGGGTGGTTCAGGTTTTGGGGAAACTCCAATTGCTCTAAGAAAGTTCACCAACCTGGTTACTCCGCAAGATGACGGACAAAAGACTGGGAAAATCGCTGTAAGAATTAAAATCAACAAGAGTGGGGTCGTAATTGACGCAACTCCGGGGGTCAAAGGAACAACACTTAATGATAGAGAATTATGGCAAAAGTGCAGAGATGCAGTAATGGGCGCCAGATTAACACAGTCAGAATCAGCGCCGGATGTGCAAATCGGTGTTGTGGTATTCAATTTCAAAGTGAAATAGCTTTCCAAAATTTTTAGTTACTAAACAATGGACTACCAACAAACTCTGGATTATTTATACTCCAGATTACCCATGTTTACGCGTATAGGAGCATCAGCGTATAAGAAAGACCTTCACAATACTATCGCCTTATGCGAACATCTTGGCAATCCACAACTCAAATTTAACTCTGTCCATATTGGTGGTACAAATGGCAAGGGATCTACCTCTCACATGCTTGCATCAATCTTACAAGAAGCTGGATACAAGGTTGGTCTTTACACCTCCCCTCACCTTCTTGACTTTCGAGAACGAATTCGCATCAACGGTCAAATGATACAAAAGGAGTTTGTTCAAACTTTTACTGAACAAATAAAGCCAGTTGTAGAGAAGCTTGACCCATCTTTCTTTGAAGTTACCGTAGGAATGGCCTTTAAGTACTTTGCCGAAAATGAAGTAGATATTGCCATCATAGAAGTTGGCCTCGGTGGTAGACTTGATTCTACTAACGTTATCACTCCTTTGCTATCTATAATAACCAATATAAGTCTTGATCACACCAACCTCCTTGGCAATACCTTAAAAGAAATCGCCTTAGAAAAAGCAGGTATAATTAAAGACAAAGTTCCGGTAATCATCGGAGAATTCGATGAAGAAACAGCAGTTATATTTTTACAGAAAGCCAGGCAAACTTGCAGTGAAATCAGTTTTGCTGATCAGATTAATAACGTTAAAGAAGTACGCTATGAGAACGACACGCTAGTACTTACAATTCATAACGGCAGTAAGAACATTTTTGACGATCTCAAGCTAGATCTAACTGGTTCTTACCAGCTTAAAAATGTGCTGTCAGTGGTAGAAGCGGTTGAAAGCCTAGTTAAGCAAGGGTTTGAGATTAAAGCTGAACACGTGTATTCAGGGCTAAACAATGTAACGAGACTTACGGGCTTACAAGGGCGATGGCACACATTAGGTCATAACCCTTTAATAATTTGCGATACTGGCCATAATGAGGCAGGCATTAAAGAAGTCATAGCCAACTTGAATAGATTAGCTTATAACAAGCTACATATTGTATTGGGAATGGTTAGAGACAAAGACATTTCATCAGTACTAAAAAAACTACCAAAAGATGCACTTTATTATTTCTGTAATCCTGATCTGGAACGTGCATTGCCCGCAGAGGAACTTAGATTGCAAGCGGTACTTCAAGATTTAAAAGGTGGCAGTTATCCCACCGTTGCAGAAGCCTTCTCCATGGCTAAAAAAGCTGCATCTATAAATGATGCGATTTTTGTTGGTGGAAGTACTTTTGTGGTAGCCGAAGTTTTATAAAAACTTTACACAATAGTAATTCTGATCTCTCTACCTTTAAACACAATTAGGAACAATTATTTAGATGATAAAGAAAGCTTTAAAACTGTTTGCATTAGGTTGTCTTGTAAGTTTAGCGACAGTAGCACAGACCAAGAAATCAAAACTTCCATTGAACGGGATCTCTCCATCCCAGGTCAGCCGACCGAAACTAGTCGTGGGAATGGTTATCGACCAAATGCGCTGGGATTATTTATACAGATACTATAGTAGATATTCTGCCGGAGGATTTAAGCGATTAATTAATGAAGGTTTCTCTGCCGAGAATACCTTTATTCCATACACGCCGACATATACTGCTTGTGGTCATGCGAGTATATATACAGGTTCAGTGCCTGCGATAAACGGCATCGTTGGTAACGACTGGTATGACCGTAGCGTGAATAGGAATATGTATTGTGCAGAAGACACATCTGTCAGCACTGTTGGAAGTAATACAACAGCGGGAAAGATGTCTCCCAAGAATCTTTTAGTGACAACCATTACCGATGAACTCCGCCTAGCCACTAACTTCCAGAGCAAAGTAATTGGCATTTCTCTTAAAGACCGTGGTTCGATAATGCCCGCAGGGCATTCTGCTAATGCCGCATACTGGTATGATGGTGGAACGGGAGATTGGATTACAAGTACTCATTATATGTCAAAACTTCCAACTTGGCTGGAAGACTATAACAAAATCAAGTTAGCTAATAAGTTTTATGACAAGAACTGGAATACTTTATATCCAATAAATACATATACACAAAGTACGGGAGATAACAAGCCATATGAAGGTAAGGCAAGAGGAGAAGCAACTCCAACTTTTCCTCATCCATTGAAATTGTATGCTGGTAAAAACTATGATATGATCAGAAGCACGCCCTATGGAAACACGATGACTCTGGACCTTGCAAAACTAGCGATTCTATCAGAAGACCTCGGTAAAGGTCCATCAACTGATTTCCTTGCAGTGAGTTGCTCATCCACCGATTATGTTGGACACCAGTACGGACCAAACTCAATTGAAATTGAGGACACCTATTTGAGATTAGATAAAGACCTGGAAGAATTTTTAACTTATTTGGATAAGACTATTGGCAAAGGCAACTATTTGTTCTTTCTCTCCTCAGATCATGGTGCTGCACACGTTCCAGGCTTTATGGAAGAAAATAAGCTGCCTGGGGGATTGTTTAACGATAATCAAGTGGCTAAATCATTAAACATAGCTATCGAAGATAAATTCAAGGTTAAAT
This sequence comes from Pedobacter sp., assembly GCF_037719805.1. Taxonomy (GTDB): domain Bacteria; phylum Bacteroidota; class Bacteroidia; order Sphingobacteriales; family Sphingobacteriaceae; genus Pedobacter. The sequence goes on from NZ_JBBJLZ010000002.1 coordinate 1,054,854, forward strand.
CAGCCATTATCGCATCAAGTAACAACCAGTTTTACTTTGATCATAAAGCAATTACAGACGCTAAGGTGAGCTTTGATGCGATTAAAATGATGGCAATTGAGGCCTTAAAGCAGCAAGATCAGGTACTGGATGCCGTAGACCTAAATAAATTAAGCCAAGAGACACTTCCTGACGAGATCAAAAAAATGGTCACCTATGGTTACAATTCAAAGAGAAGTGGAGACATTTACTATATCCTAAAGTCAAACTATTTTGGAGGTGGCAAAACTGGAACTACTCATGGTTCCTGGAATCCTTATGATTCTCATATCCCTTGTATATTTATGGGATGGAATGTAAAAGCTGGTAAAACAAATAAAACGCATCATATGACAGATATTTCTGCGACTTTAGCTGCAATGCTACATATCCAGATGCCGAGTGGCTGCATTGGGGAGCCCATTACAGAACTCACAAGTCAATAACGTATAGACACTAAAAGGCCTACTTAACTTGCGTTAAGTAGGCCTTTTGTATAACTATCTATTAAAAAATTAACCGTGTATCCAGCTGAATTTATAATCCATAGTTGGATTGTTCATACGTTCAGCAACACGTAGAAGCCTGTTGGGAAGTTTCATAATATAATCACGAGCCTTTTCACCTGTCTCGTTTAAGTCACGCATACTTTCAAGCTTCCACTCTTCTATTAGTTGTTGCATAATTTCGACATAGTCAATAGCCGTGTATACACCTAGGCGCTGTGCAGCATCTGTAAAGTGACCAAACGTTTGTCCAATCTTCATACCCATTTCTCTAAGGAAATGAGCAGGCATAACGATCTTCTTTCTCATCATATCTTCAAAAGCCATCATTGCCTCATTTGGATCTACTTCGAATATCTTGGACATAAAGTCTTTATACGCTTTAGCATGTCTAGCCTCATCTGACGCAATTACACCACACATTTTCGAAAGCAATGCATCACCGTCTCTCTTAGCTAGTGAAGCCACTCGTCTGTGTGAGATATTTGTAGCTAGCTCCTGAAAAGACGTATAAATAAAGTTTCTGTATGGATCGTGACCAGTACCAATGTCAAAACCGTCTGCAATAAGATATTGTGTAGATATCTCCATTTGTCTCATATCAACACGACCAGACAAGTATAAATATCTATTTAGTAAATCTCCATGGCGGTTTTCTTCAGCAGTCCAATGACGTACCCATTTCATCCAACCACCCTCTTCATTTCTTGTAATTCCATCAACCATGGACAACCATGATTCATACGTTGGTAATGCTTCTTCTGTAATGGTATCTCCAATCAAAACGGCTACCAAGTCATAGGAAAGATCTTTTGCATTCTCACGCAGTATTTTAATATCCTGGTAAAATGTTTCACTGGTAGAATCAGGTAAGAAATCAGAAGGCTGCCAATTAGTGTCAATTGGTTTTAAGTAAGTACCCATCATATCAAGCATATAGCTCTCTATATGTAGCATTACTTCCTTTCTTCTCTCTGCATAAAAAGTCATTAGCTTGTCGTTTTAATTTGTCTCGAATATACCAAAATTCCCTACAAACCTTGTGCCTAATAGCATTAAACTAATGAAAAGCTTATAGATATCATGTAAATATTTGCCGGCGTTCCGGCCTTCGCCGGAATGACGGGGTGTTAAACAGAAAACTGCTTATAAACAAGAATACCCTTCAGAGAAATCTGAAGGGTATTTTGAT
>NZ_JBBJLZ010000003.1:0-792217 GCF_037719805.1 Pedobacter sp.
GTGTTTTCGAATTATAAGTGATTTGTCCTGCTTTAATTGTATAATAACCAAATACGAGCTTTGACCGTTTTCCGAACAATGTCACTATCTGATTTGCTTGATCAAGAGCTACAGAATCAGCTATATAAGTTACTTCTGGCTCAGAAATTTTGGTTTCTGTCTTGTTGGCCATCCTTTTTGAAAGCTTAACAATCGCATTATACCCAGTTCCATACTTAGCAACTTCCTCTGCACTTAAAACAATTCCAGATAATAACTCTATATTATAGTCTTTGTACGTATCTATACTAATGCTACCTAGCTTATCTTCTGGATATGATTTGTCATCAATAGTGAATAAAACTTTTGAACCCTTCTTGAGAGTCACAGTGCCACCAGAACCTGCTCTATCCGTTCTAAACATCACCTCATCATATTTACTGCCATCCTGATTCTTTAAGGTATACCGCGCGTAGAATTTTTCGATTGCCTTAGCTATGTTCTGTGTTCTCTTATTCTCCCTATCAATTTTTGTAGCGTACTCAATTTTTTTGTCGAGTGTATTAAGCACTAATTTACCATCAAGAGAACTTTGCGAGATAATGCAACGGGGACTGATCCGGTATAATATATCATAAGGATATATCTTGCCATCTATGAGCACTTCCGGCTTTTCTCCCAGGACTCCATAGTCAATCATCAATAGGCTGTCCGATTGTGATTTTGAAGCGATCACCTCGTCTTTCTTCAGCATATTAGGAGACTGAGTAACTTCCGGTTTAATATCATCGGCGCGCGTATCGGCAGATGGCAGTGTGGTAGCTATTTCAATCGGTTTCGCATAAACGATCTGAATGCCAAATGACCAGCCAAGCACTACCACAAGGGGTAGGGCAACAAAATAATTGAGTCTTTTTTGGCCTTTAGATTTATCACTGAAAAGCATCGTAATCCTTTTTTTAAGTTGACCTTTTGAGAAGCTATGTACCAACGTATGGTTATTCTTGACCGCTATGGAGAGCAATAGTTTTGCATACAAAGTGTTTCCGGTCTCAGAAGAAGTCTGCCTATCAGCTTCATACTCGTGTACCTGTTCTAAGGCATGATCATAAAGATATACTAATGGATTAAACCATAAGATAATCTTAAACAAACCACTAATAATCCTGTCGATAGAATGGGCACCAGACACATGTACCAACTCATGCTTAAGGACCTGAGAAATTTCCTCCTCAGTCATGCCTTTTTGGTCCAAAAATACATAATTAAAGAACGAGCAATTGGTAAAACCTTGGTGCTTATAAACAATTCTCAGTCGGCCTATCCTTTGATCTACATGACGTGTGTACCATAGTATTCTCGACAATTGAAATAAGAACATTGCGAACATACCAGCAGCTACCAGCCAATATGCCTGAACAATTCGCTGTCTCCATGGAAACTCATTGTCTGCAACTTCTTTCTTTATTGACGTAGGTTCGGCATGGCTCATAGTAACTTGATCTATTTTTTCACCATTAGCAGGTATACCAACTTCAGTCTGGCGACTTTTGCGCTCATCCGCTGAAACCTGTATCTGCAGGTCCAACGAAGGTATTATTGCACTTATAATCAAAGTAGCCAGTAGATAATAGCGATTGGCGTTAAAGAAGGTAAGGCGTTGCAAAAAGAAGAAATAAAAAGCATAAAATAAAGCAAGACATGCGCTTACTTTAGAAAGATAGATGAGCCATTCCATATTATCCTTTGTTTTTATCGATGAGCATTTGAAGTTCGTTTATGTCCTTTTGGGTTAGGGTTCTTTCCTTTACCATGAAGGAAAGCAGGCTAGAAGGGGAGTTGTCAAAATAGCCACTAAATAATTTAGAGAAGCTGGTCTTTGTATATTCCTCTTTGCTAATGGCAGGGAAATACTCATACGTTTTACCGTAAGCTTTATAAGAAACATATCCCTTTTTTTCAAGTAACCTGACAATAGATGAAATCGTATTGTAGGGTGGTTTAGGCTCCTCATCAATTTCTGCTATGATATCCTTTACGAATGCCTTTTGCAATGTCCAGATAATTTGCATGATTCGCTCTTCTGCTTTAGTTAATTCTTCCATAACTTAAAGCTATAACTTAATTTTCAGTTTAACAACTGAATCTTCAGTTTATTTGAATTAGGTTGATATCTCGTATACGAGTTATAGAAATGTATACAAGATTTTTTGAGACACGATACTAAAAGCAAATTCTCATGCTATATATGATTCTCTCCAAGGTTTTGTAGGAGCTGATTTCTATATAATTTAGATAAAGGAATTTTATTTCCCGCTAAAATTACCTGGCGTTTCTCAATCCGTTCAATTTTCTGCTGGGAAATTATGAACGACTTATGAACATATAAAAACTGATCTGTTGGGAGTTTAGTCTGCAAGTCGGTCAATGTAATACGTGTAAGGGTATGTTTACCTGTTTCATGCAAGTCCACATAATTATCTTCCGCTTTGGCATAAACCAAATCACTAAACTTTATTTGCACCCAGTCAGTCCAACTTTACAAATAAAGCGTACTCTTCGTAACCTGGTTTATTTCCTGCACTTGAAGCCTCGTTTCAGGGAGCTGAAAGCCTTTAAGAAGCCAGTATATCAAACAAGCGCTGCCGATCAGCATCCCTGAACTGATCGCCACTTTCCTTAGGTTCACTTCTTTTCTTTCTCTGAAAGATGCAGTACTTCGTTAACTGAATAGGAAAAAAACCATATTGATTTACTTTTGAAATAATGGGTTAACCAAGGAAGAAATCGGGATGGATAAGCATTATATAATAAGGAGCGGCATTAATTAATGCTTTCGCCATCGCCTATAATCTGATGGGGTGGGGTAGAGAGCATTCCCCCCTCATTGAAGTCGTAATATTCTTGTCCGTATTTTATTTTTGCCTTCAGGTCGGAACTAAATGATGTTTTGTAGAAGTCCAGAACATGTCTGCCAACTGGAGGTTTTATCGCCTTTGAGTTATTTGTACCATTTATCAAACTAATTAAAGGATGCATGGGTTTTAGTAAACCCAGCACCTTTTGTAAGTTAGCCAAAGAACTAAATGATTGCAGGTATTTGCTTCTTTGCCATAGCCACTAAATATGAACTAGTTAAACTAATTTTCTTTCTATTCTACCCATAGCTTTTTCGTTATCAACTAAGTCATCAATAGCCTTCTCCCAGCTCTTATCTTCTGCGATAAGGGATGTGCGAAGATAGGCAACTGTCATTTCTCTTACAAAAGAAACCCTTTGAGGATTTTCATCGTCAGTTTCAGCGACATCGTATCCTGAAATACCGCCAAGCATATGCCCGCTCTGGAAAACAGTAAGCAAATATTTCTTTCCAGGGCTCATATTGTATGCATCTTTACGCCAATCTTCTTTCTCTGAAAAAAAGGCGTTTTTATCACCGTCTCCTGCAACTACAAGTACCTCTCTTTCCATTTTTGAGAAATCCGTCCCTCCGATTACAGGATAGGTTTCTAAGGCACCTGCCCCGGCATCCGCACCATTACCAGGGGCGCCAATAACTACAAAGGCTTTTACACGAGGTTCTTCTAACGAAATCTCCTGTTTGCTTATAGGGTCAATTACGCTCATACCGGCAAGCATTGAAACAGTATGTCCTCCAAGCGAATGTCCAACTGCAGCTAAATGGTTTTTATTCACTCGTGCACTAAGTCCCGGTATAACCGCGAGTATTTCATCTATAAGGTCTATAATAACCTTCATATCCTCGGCACGTGATCTCCAAAATAAAGCACCTTCGGGACCATTGGCATCTAAATTTAATGTTTTAGAATCCTGATGTGTTGGCTGAACAACTACAAAGCCTTGTGCTGCGTAGAAATCAACAAGTGGAGCATAACCTCGATATGAAGATAAGAAGTTTGACCTCCCATGGCCATGGGAAAATAACACAACCGGAAGTTTATCGCCGATAACAGGCGCTGTGATTTTAACCTCTAGATCTACCTTACGGCCAGGAACCTTTAATACAATTGGACTAATTGAAATGATTTGATTTTTCATATACTTTGTTTAAAATGATAGCACAAATGTCAGTCTTTAGAGACTTTCAGATGTATCCATATTGAGGAAGTTTGTAGCTAAACTCAAGTTGTCAAGTCAAGTGTGTAGGGCTTAACTCTCGTAATCGGGAAGGATGATTTCTTTGTTGAGCACTTTTTTCTTTGAACTAAAGATTTTTAGAATCCACTGAGCTGGCTTGCTGCCGGCTATAAACACCAAGCCATTCAATACACCTACGCCAAGTTTAGACTGCGGGTAAACGAGCTTTGGTATCCCGGGTGGCAACTTTTGGCACTTTTCCACGTACGAGCGCATCTTATTTTCATAAGCATTAAATGCCTCCTGGTGAGAGTTAGCAACGGACAATTCCCCGGCTAATATGTAGGCCCCTGACATAGCCAGGTCTGTGCCTTTACCAGCAATGGGAGTTGCACAATATGCAGCATCACCCACTATAGCGACTCTTCCTTCGCTCCATTTCTCGATTTTAACTTGGCTAACCCTATCAAAGTAAAGGTCTGTGGCTTTCTCAAGCTCTCTGATCAACCGATCAGATTCCCATCCGCTTCCTTTTAAACGGTCTGCCAATGCAAGTCTTTGCTCCTCAATCGTCAGGTCTTTGAATTCATCTTCTTTTGCCGTAAATGTAATCGAGGCCCGGGTGCCACCATAATTATCAGGCCGGATCAAAAAGACTATTCCATTTTCGGCATTGCACCAACGTGCCCAATTGCTGTCAGTGGACGCTTTAGGTATGGTCAGATAAGCAGTATATAGTCCTAAATATTTAAATACAGGCTGGTTGCCGAATGCCAATTGTCTTGTGTGGGAGCCGATACCTTCAGCAGCTATCACCAAATCAAATTGTTCAGTCTTTCCACTTGAAAATGTAACGGACACGTTTGCTTCTGTTTGGGTAAGACTAGTTACGTACTCATTAAAGCGGTATTCAACATCACCCTTGGTATGATCATACAGTATCTGAACCAGATCACCCCGAAGAATTTCTAACTCCTGGGTCATACTCAGTGCACTTTCCTTTGGAAATTCAGCTAATATTTCGTTCTTAATGTTTACCCAGCGTAATCCAATTTCACTCGTGTTCTTTTCAGAGATTAGATTCTCGATCTTCATTTTATGGGCAATTTCCTGTGCCGGTCCTTTAACATCAATATTCTGCCCGCCTAATCTGAGTTCAGGAGAACGTTCTACTACTGTGACATTAAAACCATAACGGTTTAACCAGTAAGCCAAGGTTGGTCCGGCGATACTTGCACCTGTAACTAATATTTGTTTGTCTTTCATCTTTGGTTAATGGGTTGGTTTTACTTAAAAGTTATTTGGAGAATCCGAACAATATTTATGTCACTTTTAGGCGCTTTGTAGCCTTTCTAAAAACAGCAGGCGAATGCCCGACAATCTTTGAAAATAAACGGATGAAATACTTATAATCATCATACCCCAAATCAAATGCGATCTCTTTCCCTGTTTTAGTAGTATATCTTAATTGCCTTTGCGCTTCACCTATAACTTCCTGTTGTAAAAGGTATGTAGAGGAATAGCCGGTAAGCGCCTTAACCGTATCATTTAGATGACTTACCGAAATGTTTAGCAGTTCTGCATATGCTACAGGGCGTTTTATTCTTTTGTAATGCAGTTTAACCAAATCTTTGAATTCCTGTACAACTTGCGCAGCTCGCGTAGGAGGGTTTTCACCAGACAACGTACGTAATAATTGCATGTTTGCCACTTGGTAAAAGAGCGCGTTAATCAATGCATGCACCATTTGAGTTTGAAAAGGTCCTGCTATCTTTTCTTTCGATGCCTGATAAATAGAAAGAAGCAACTGATCAACAAATTGTAATTGACTATTATCCAGATCAAATAAAGCAATTTTTTCAACAGATTGCTCGGTAATAGAACGTGTCCTGGTATCTAGACTCTTTCCATCAAAAAACATCACCCACCCAGAAATTTCTTTTGATCGAATACATTGGTGCACCTGACCAGGTTGAACAAGCAAAAGAGATGACTTCCCCATGTTCACTTCCTGTCCCTCCACCAGCATACTCATTTCACCAGATCTTAAAAGAAAAAGGCCGTGGGTTCCATGTCGGTGAGGTTCGAAAGCTATCGCTGCGTCTTCTGCGGGAATAAAGGATGCTAACATAGGGGATAATATTAACCCATATCGGCCTGCTCCCAATTCAAATAGATGTATATCCTCTTTGATCATCAATTTTTGACTAATTCTTAAAGCCAAAGATAAATGTTCGATAAAGCTTTTTTACCCAACAAATTACGGCAAAAGGTGGACAAATAACTGATTCTCAGATTCACTTAGAACATAAAATATTGAATTAAATGGGAAGCATGTGTTACAATTTACATTTAACAATTCTTCTGTATTGCAAGGGTGAATGGTTTCGATGGCGCTTGAACCAAACACTGAAATGAGCTATGCTTTGAAATCCGAGCTTGTTTGAAATTTCTTTAATTGTTGTTTGGTCGTTAGCCAACTCATCAATTGCCTTAATTATGCGCTTTTGATTTATTATGTCTTTAGTTACTTTGCCATTTTCTGTCAGGGTAATCTGATTTAGTTTTGTTGGTGAGATGCCAAGTATATTTGCGTAGAATCTAATATTTGGTTGACTAGAATAATATTTATCAATTAGCTTATTCAATTGCTTTACAATATGACATCGAAGACTATCTAGCTGTGGATTTCGTAAACCATAATAATGATTAACTAGCAAAAGCAAATGGCTTAAATTGTTATTTTGCATAGCTGACAAAAGGTTTTGATGCTGAGCGCTGCTAAGCTTAATACTAACTTCCTTGTTTTTTAAGTAAATGCTTTCTAACGCATGCCTTGGGAAGGTGGATAGATATTGTTGAAGCTCATAATCGCTTATAGTTACGACCTTACTGATACTTTCCCATGCACTAATTTCCCGCTTGATTGTGGACGGTATGATTAAAACGCTGTGGCAGTCAAAGGGCATCACGCCCCTTTTGACTTGGTTTCTCAACTTTTTTGATGAAACTAATAGAATTTCCATAACTGAGCAAACATAGACTTAGCTTAATACTGCCTTCCTAACAAAAAGTAAAAGTGCTTTTTACCGCAGGGAATGAGTCTGCAGCTTAATCAGCCCTTGTTACTAATTTTGATCATAAGCGATTTTGATAAGCCGCATTTTTATTAAAAGAAACCTCTATGCGTTCAGAGAGATCATCCAGATGGTATTTACTCAAGCCTGTCAAAACTGATGATTTCTGTTTCAAGAGAATATTTAATTTCTTAAGTTCGACTTTCACTACCGAGGTCATATCATTTTGGACGATCTCGTCATTCTGATCAATATCGTCAGAAATCACACTGCCTTTTACTATTGCAGGAGGATTTATCAAGCTTATCAGCTTATTTATATAAACTTTTTGGAGGTTACGACGATATACATCAATTTCGGAGTTTGAATTCAGTTCTTTGAACATTGAGCGATTCATATCGATAAAAAGATCGCTTATCTTATAAGAGTTTTGTCCATCCGTAGCTTCTGCAACAATAAGTTTGTTGATTGTAAAGTTGCTTACCAGGCGATTGATGACTGGAACTTGTAATTTAGCAATAAGTGTCATCGGGTCCTGACCTATATTGTCTAATATATCTTGTCTTAACAGCCATTTCGGCGTATCAAAAAGTTGCTGATCAAGGAAAGCCATCGCTTCTTCTTGTTTTGATGCCGGATTGCGCTGGAAAACAGTCCCCGTTTGTGCTGAAGACTTTGGAGTAGCCATGACACCTCCTATATTTTTAGTTACATGGCCCATATAACGTGTGAACTGACTAATGATATGTCCATACATCGTTGATAAATCTTCATGTCCTTCTCGATCTGACTTGGTCCAGTCAGGTAATTTAGCTAATATCCTTTTAAGATTTTTGATTCCATACCCACTAGAAATCATAGCATTATCTCCCAGGTCTTCACTTTGCGAACGGGGATCATCTCGGTTACTTTCCGGCCCAAACCATAATCGATTGTTTGTTAGCTTATTTGCCGTTAGTTTGCCGAGAAGAGGAACTTCTGAAAGCGCAGTTTTGCCTTTTAATAGCTTGTAACCCCATTCAATAGCCCAGAAATCATAGTCGCCTATACGAGGGTAAATTCCTTTAGAATTAATGTGGTCTTCAGGCTGTGCCACATAATTGAAGCGTGCATAATCCATAATGGAAGGGGTATGGCCAAAAGCCTCAACAAATTTTTTATCCCGCAGTTTTTCAGATGGTACTGTTGAGCTCGATCCATAATTGTGGGCAAGTCCAAGTGTATGTCCTACCTCGTGAGATGAAACAAACCTAATGAGTTCGCCCATAAGTTGATCATCAAACGTCATCTTACCCGCCCTTGGATCAATTGCTCCTGCCTGAATCATATACCAGCCTTGAAGTAAACGCATAACATTGTGATACCAATTTATATGTGACTCCAGAATTTCTCCGCTACGCGGATCATGAATGTGTGGTCCCGAGGCATTTTGTTCTTCGGATGGTTTGTAAACAATGGCCGAATGGCTCGCATCTTCCAGATTCCATGTGCTATCGTTCAAGGGCGCTTCTTTAGCAATGATTGCCCTCTTGAATCCTGCCTTTTCAAACGCAGATTGCCAGTCATTTACACCTTGAATCAAGTATGGTACCCATTTTTTAGGAGTAGCCGGATCAATATAAAATATGATTTGCTTTTTAGGTTCGACCAACTCCCCTTTAAAGTATTTTTCCTTGTCTGCTTCTTTGGGCTCTAACCTCCAACGGTTGATGATACTCTTCCTTTCCACACCTTGTGGGTTTGTATCAAAATCTGTGAAGGTTGTGCTAAAATAACCGACCCGTCGATCGGTATAACGTACCTGCATAGGCACCCTAGGGAGCAAAACCAGTGAACTGTTCAGTTCGTAACTGAGCGCACTACTACCAAAATCACTAAGGCTTGCAAATGTTTTTGTTACACGTATTTCTACATTTGTAGGATAGGCCCGTATCGATTTGATGTAAGAGCGGTCGTTTTGCTGAGCTCCAATGTTCCGTAGTTTTTTGTAAAATGCGGGAAAGGAAAACAAGGCATTATCTGCATTTAGTAGTAAAGTAATATCAATTACGGTTCCTGGGCTTCTGGTGTTAAACGCTTTGACTGGAAACGCTGCTAATATGGACTGTACTGATGAGCTAATGACAGAGCGATACATACCATTTTCCGTGCTGTCATTAGATAAGACGGAATATGTTTTACCTCTCATGAAGATCTTATTGCCGGGTCCTTTTTCAAAAGTTATAACCCGCTCGTTGATTTTATCACCGGCGTAACTCGCAAACCTAGTATTTAGTCCTTCGATAGAAGATTTGGCAATGCGACTAACCATCAAAATATCTCTGTTAAGCAAACTGTCAGGAATTTCCAGGTAATAGTTTTCGTCTTGCTGGTGCACAACGAACATTCCTTGGTGACTCTTTACTTTTGCACTAATTACTTTTTCATAAGTCATCGGTGTCTTAGATGACAATGAATCAGGTATTTTCTGTGCGAACACTGGTATTGCTATGAAACTTAGGATAATACATAGCACTCTTGTATTGATCTTCATTTGTCTAAAATTTGCTTTAACAATTTTTCTACATCTTCTCCGCGTAAGTTTTTTGCGACAATTAAACCATTAGGGTCAATCAGGAAATTGCGTGGGATTGCACGAATACTGTAAGCTATAGCTATTTCATTGTTCCAACCTTTAAGATCGCTCACATGAATCCACGGCAAAGCGTCATCTTCTATAGCTTTCAACCAGCGTTCCTTTTTATCATCTAGGGATATACTGACAATTTCGAAGTTGTCGGCCTTAAAATTTTGATAAACTTTTTTTAAATATGGATTTTCTGCCCGACACGGCCCGCACCAGCTTGCCCAGAAATCAATGAGTACGTATTTACCTTTTAACGAAGAGAGAGTGAAAGATGTTAGATTGTTAGTCTGTTGCGTAAAATCTATTGCAGGATTACCAAGTGCGGTCTTTATCGCAATAGCAAGCCGTTGGCCAAGCTCTTTTCCATAAGGAGCACTTTTAATTCTTTTAGACAAACCGCTATATAAGCTATCGAACTTGCTGGCTGTAATGTAATTAGCCTGAGACTTAAGTAGATCAAAACTTAGGTAAGAGTCCGGATTAGATCTAATAAAACTATCCTGCATATTAGCAATTGTCTTACTTAATCTTCTTGCTTGACTAGATAAAACCCAACGTCCAACGGTATCCCCTTTACTCCACAAGGAGGTGAGTTGATTAGAAATACTATATGCCTGATCAGTGTGAGGCTTGAGTTCGGTTGTTAATCTATCATTGTCTGACTGTGTTTTTCCGCCTCTTATCTTTGCTGTTTTTAAGTTTTCACCAGTTATTTGAATGGTGCCTTTTTCGAGGAAGAACACCTGGAGGTCTTGTAATGGCCTGGGAATAGGTACTATACTTTTTGAAGGTTTAGGTGTTTTAATTTGAATGGTTGCTCGGGTCGGTATTTTTACATCGCCTGAAAAGTTAAAGGTACCGTTAACAGCAACTACTGAATCTGTATGATAGCTACCATCCTTATAATAGCTCAGAAATATCTTATCTTTGGGACGAATCTGTGTTAGTCTTCCATTAACACTGTACTTTTCTTGTGAGTTTGCGGACAACCCCATAACGAACGACAGGATTAACAATATAATTTTTTTCATGTTTTCTCTATGGATTAATGGGCATGCCAGGATTAAAGACTGTTGCGTTTAATGGAATTTGAAGCGTATAACGCGGACTATGGGGAGCTAAGGTGGCAATGATTTTTTTAGACTGATCTATTCTGTTAATTTCAGGCATTAGACCTTCGTAATCAAGTCTGCGCATGTCAAACCAACGCAAACCGTTCATTGGCATCTCATAACGTCTCTCTCTGAGAACCCACTCAAAAACTTCTTTTTGATTACTTGAAATGAGGGCCTGATAGTTGGCAGGGGCAAAGCGGTTTACTCTAATCTCGTTCAACTGAGTTAGGGCACCTGTTAAGTCATTGTTACGAATTGCATTTTCAGCGATGATTAGCTTCATCTCAGCCACCGTAGTACCTACAGGTATATCATAGTAGCCATTAGCAGTGGCAGAGAAACGCACGCCAGCCGATGGCTTAACCGTGTTATAGTTAAACGGAGATGCCGTACCCTCATAAAATGTCAGCGCAAGCCTGAGGTCAGTTGACATAAATGATTTAATGAAGGTTGAATCAGCAATATTTACAATACTTCCTGAAGTAGGATCGCTGCCCCGGGCATAGATTATTTCGTTGAGACGTGTAGTACGTGGGAACACGCCTTTAACAACTCCATTATAATTGGTAACAGCTGCTCCCCCCGGACGTTGCAGCGATAGTTGAGCATATTTGGCGGCCTCACTATAGTTTCGCATGTATAAATATACACGGGCAAGCACGCTATAAGCAGCATGTACGGAACCACGAAAGCGGTTACCAGCATTATTTGCAGGAAGATCTATGATAGCTGCATTTAAGTCGCCAATGATGTATTCATATAACTGCTTCACTGTAGCTCTCGGCGGAGTCTGAGTGTTGATGTCTGCTGAGACAACAAAAGGAACTGCCAGATCAGTAGCAGCCGTACTGGCATCATAGGGTTTACCGTAGAGGTTGATCAGGTAAAAGTATTCATGGGCACGACCCAGTAAAGCTTCCGCTTTCAATTGTCTTTTTTGCTCAATACTACCGCCACTCGCTGCATCGATATTTTCCAATACAGTATTAAAATAATAGATATGGTGATAAGCTCCACTAAGCATCTTAGGGCTTGCATCAGCATCAGTAAGTTGCTCCGCCCAGATATAAGCACGTTCACCTTCTGCAATTACATCCGGTTGCCAGGGAATCTTTTGCACGTGATCGGTCATCCAGCAGATTTGAGGAATGCCACTCACCTCACCAAGAAAGCGATTGCCTAGCCATAGGTCAAAGTCGTTAACCGTATTTAAAGTTGTTTTGCCTTTAGGCGCAACGTCAAGGAACTTGTTGCATGCTGTTAGTGTTAGGCATGAGATCAGGATCATAATGCCAGTATATCGTTTCTTCATAATTTTTTATTTATTGAATTAAAAATTAGTAAACAGCCCTAGTGTGTAGGTGGGTGTGATGTATTTCTTTAAATAATTTCCAGTTGCCACGCTATAGTTTTGACTATTGAAGCCTACTGTATAGAAGTTTGAGGCCTGCATTTTTAGCTCAAAATTGCTAAAGCCCGCTTTCTTAAAAGTTTCAAACTCCCTAAAATTGTAAGAGACTGTTACATCACCAAGTGTTAGGTAGGAACCGTTGAGGACAAATCGATCTGAGTTGGCCAGGTATGCGTTACCTGATGCTGCAATGTAATTGGCAGAAGGTAATCCTACAGTAGTTTCATCTCCAGCAATTTTCCAATAGTCACCCGCACCATCAATAGGTCTTGCGGCTGCAGGGTTTGGAAGTGGGGTTCTCACCACAAAGTTTCCGTAGTAGTTGACCATGCAATACAGGTAGAAATTACCGATATCAAAACGGTTGCTGATTCCGATATTCGTCGCTGGAATTGTTGTTCCCCTGCTGTCCAGGGAACCGTAACCCTCATCAATCAGGCTAGTTAAAATTGTTTTATTCCCCTGACTGTCATAATATAATGCAGTTCCTGCTGCATTCACTCCAGCATAGCGATAAGTAAATATATTGCCTACCGGTTCCCCTTTCATATAGCCTCCTGAAGCAGCTGTTAGTACCGCTTGAGATGACACAGTAGGTAAGGCCTGCTGACTAAATTGCGGAATGCTGGGTTTAGGCACATAGGCCTCTAGCACTTTACCTTTGTTATAGGAAACAACCAGTCCCGTGTTCCAATTAAATCTAGCCTTGCGAAGCCAGTCTGCATTAAGAGTAAATTCCATTCCACGGTTTCGAATACTTGCCTGATTAACCAGGGCAGGACTCACTCCTTTAAATGGATCTACATCTAGATTACCTAGCACGTCTGTACTTACTTTGTTATAATAATCTATGTTTCCAGATATATTTCTAAGCAGCGTAAAATCTAATCCAACATTGAAATTATCAGTCTGCTCCCAGCGTAAGCCGCTATTTGCAGGTGAAGAGATGGTAAGCGAAGAGTAAGCAGGTAGGGTCACATTGTTCTGTGTATATAGGGCGATTACTTGTGGTAAGCTAGCTTTAGATATATTGCCATTAAAGCCTTTTGCTATACGCAGTTTCAAGGCATCAACCCAATCAGCGTTCTTCATAAAGGCTTCCCTGTCTAAATTCCAAGCTGCTCCAAGTGACCATAGTGGTTTGTAACGGTACTTAGGATCTGTGCCAAATAAATTAGATTGATCTATTCGTATGCTACCAGTTAGGGAATACCGATTTTTAAAGGCATATACTGCATTTACGTAACCGGATAGAAAACGGTCGTCATTATATAGTTGTGCAAATAGATCATTATAACCCAACACTACCGATGAAGAGTTATAAAGGTAGTTACTATTGAAAGTTGTGCCGGAATTGAAGAGTCGGTTATAATCGGTAGACTGTTGAAGTAAAGTCTGATCATTGTAACCAAAAGTCGCTGATCTGGAACCTTGACTTACAGTTTGCCTGACCTCCGTACCTATTATAGCATTAAGCGAGTGGTTTTCTGCTAGTCGTTTATTATAAGTAAGTTGGGCGCGGGTAGTAAAGCTACGGAGTAAGGATTCCGCTTCTTGTAGATATCCTCCTCTTGGCAGGTTGTAGGTTGCCGTGGTGGTCGCTGATCCTGGTTGTATAAATCTATTGATGAGTGTTTTGGTTAAAGAAGAATTCTCTGTAGCGAAGCGACGTTGGCCTGAATTTGAATTTTCATAAATACCCCCTAACATAAAATCAAGACCATCTCCAATTTTATATCTCAAATTAGTGGAGAACCTCAAATCAGCTATACGGTCTCTGGTATTTACTTCGTTCATTTCATCAAGCGGGCGCATCCGTTGATCTAGAAATCCAACGGCCTGGGTGGCGGTTGTAAACCTGCTACCTGCCCTTGCAGAACCAGATACAATAGGCAAAGCGTTACCATCGGCGTCGGCGAAGCGCTCATCAGAATAGATATTACGGATGTCAGGAATCGGCGATGTATTACCTATAGTCTCGTTATAATCAGTAAGCAATTCTAAAGATAGTCGCTTACTTAATGTTACGTTGGAACGGCCTGAAAGCTGGAACTTATGATTGTCATTATTGCGCTGATTAAGGCTGTTTGCCAGGTAGTTTCCTGTGATATAATAAAGAGCTTTATCATTCCCTCCAGAAACGTTAAGATTATATTGCTGAGTAACAGCATCCCGCAAAAAATACCTCTCATAATCCTCGGCGTTGTTGTATGATGCAAGCTCTGCAAAGCCAGCATCTAGTTCCTGCTGAGTAAGCCTGCCAAGTGATTTATCTATCAATAAATTAACAGCAGCATCTGATGAGGTGCCGGTTAAGTAGGGTTGGGCACCAGTCAACTCTGAATTTCTATAATTTGCAAATGTCCCAATGTTTCCGTCCTGCCAGCGCGTACGAAAATAATTCAGTCCGATATTTCCGTCCTTATCAAAACGGAATCTGCTATAATTATCATGTGGCCTTATACTGACTGTGCTTCTGAAAGCTAATTGCGGCTCCCCAGCTACCCCTTTCTTACGGTCGATAATAATTACACCATTGGATGCGCGAACACCATATATGGCTGCCGCTGCTGCATCTTTAAGTACGGTTACATTTTTAATTTCATTAGGATTGATATCGTTTAGGGATAGTTCGGTAGGATATCCATCTAAAACAATCAGTGGTCTTGGATTTCCTGTCATAGTTGCTATTCCCCGAACTTGAAATAAGTTGTTTCCCTGGAATTGTACATCATTATTTATAAGCACACCTGACAACCTGTTTTGCAGACCACTAAGGAAATCGGTACTTATACGCGATTCGTAGGCTTTGGTGCCAATTTGAGAAACGGCCCCAGTTAGTTGTTGTGGCAGAATGCGTTGGTATCCCGTATTTACGGTAATTCCAACTTCTTCAAGCTCTCCCGTTTGTAATTCCATTCGGATATTACTTAGGTTGCTGTTTGCAGGGAGTTCTCGATTCTTGTATCCTACATAACTAATTAACAACGTGGCATCTTCAGAGACATCATCGAGTACAAATGTCCCATCGGCTCTTGAAGTTGCAGATTTCTTCTTTCCTTTGACCATAACGTTAGCCCCAGCCAAGGGGTTTCCGGTTTCTGCGTCAACAATTTTGCCTGTTACACTTATTTCCAGAAAGCGGTCTACTAATTTATCTAGTAGCGACTTTTGTTTTTCCCGGATAAATATGGTGTGGTTTTCAATCACATATTCCAATTCACTTCCTTTAAGCACTTGATCAAGAACGTTGCGTACAGGGGTGTTGCTGAAATTTGCATTAATGATAGCACTGGTATTGAGCTTATCACTTCTATGAAGTATATCGTAACCTGTTTGCTTACGGATTTCATAGAATATTTTGGCTATAGAAACATTTTTTTCTTGAAGACTAAGTGCTTGTCCAAATGTTAAGGCACTAACTTGTAGAAGAGCGAAAAACATAATAAAAACTGTTATTTTCATAATCAACAGTAGTTTAGAGACGTAGCGAGATTGCATACGACGAAAAGAAGTATAATTTTTATACATTTGAAATAGTCTGTTTTTTATGGGATTGTCTGATGTTAAGCACGACAAAGCCCTTAATTAAGAAATCATTTACATGGAATCTAAATGCAGATGAGAAGGCTTCGATTCACGGTCGAGGCCTTTCTTATGGCATTACATAGCCTATAACCTACGGTCCTAATTTGTGTTGGTTCATGTTGTCTGGTTTTAGTTGATTTGCTTTTAAAAAGTGGTTCGCTCGTTTTATTTGTCCTTTATAATTAATACGTTTCCTTGAAGTTCAAGAGTGGCAATGCCACTGCGTTGTAATACTTTGATCAGGCTGGACAACTTTTCATATTTACTGATGGTTCCAGATATCAATTCTTTTTTCATAGATGGGTTATCAAACTGCACTTCTACATTATACCAGCGAGAGATACGTTTCATAAGTTGCTCAAGGCTTTCTTGGTTAAACATAAAGAAGCCTTGTTTCCAATCAACCAATAACTGTGCTTCCACATCAAAAATTTTCATTTCTCTTCCTGTATTTACAGCCTGCTGATTAGGTTTAAGTATACGGGAAAGATTATTGTTTCCACTTACGAGCACAGAGCCCTCCATAAGTGTAGTACGTACCGCAGAATCATCGCTATAACTGCTCACATTAAATTCTGTGCCTAGTACTTTTACTTCCTGATACCGGGTTTTGACAATAAAGGGGTGATTTGCATCTTTGTGAACATAGAAGTACCCTTCACCGGAAAGTTCAACTGTACGTGCGTTAAAATTCTTGAAAGAGGTTGGAAATTTTAAGCTAGATGCTGCATTTAGAAAAACCACTGTTCCGTCTGGAAGGTTAATTTTAGTTTGTTCACCTTTAGATGTTTCCAGTGTATTAATAGAATTTATGCCTGGATTAGGAGTGTTGGTCGCATTGTAAATGATTTGACCGTCAGCAGTTTTTGTTATCGTAACTTCAGTATTTTTAGCAAGTGTGTCCGCTTTTCCATTGCTAATAATGATTTTTTTACCATTAGCAAGAGTTAGTGTAGCTCCATTTTTGCCAGGTGGCAAATCAGCAGTTGTGATGTCTAATTTATTTTTTCCGTTTTCTTTAATAAGCCAAATTCCTGTACAGAGGGTCAATAAGACTACTGCTGCAATAGATGCAATGCGTGACCAAAGCGGAAATTTAATTTTATTGCGCGACGGGTGTTCCGCAATGTTAGAAGAGAATGTCTGTTGGTTTGCAATGATCAGCCGCCAGAGTTTTTCTTTATGCTCTTTCTCTGAAATAGCAATGTTTTCGGGAATTTCATACGGCATCTCTAAACCTTGGAGAAACCATTGGTTGAATTCCATCATCTCAGCATCTGTGATCTCTCCCTTTAACCATTTATTCGCGTACTCCTGCAATTTATATTGCTGTGAGTTATCTTTCATCAAGGTAGTCTTTAACTATAAGTACCTTGAAAGCGCTAAACTCCTCAAAAAAACAGTAATAATTCTTTTATACTGGATTTTTAAACAGCCTTTATAGAAAAAAACTATTTAAATCAGAGTCTAAGCGGCTTCGTAGCTTTTTTTTAGCGCGACTTAAATGGCCATCAACAGCTTTTTCTGAAATTCCCATTGTTTCTGCTATCTCCTTATAACTTTTGCCCTCTTCTTTGTTTAAGCGATAAACTAGTTGGCATGTTTGGGGCAATTGAGCTACTAATACTTCCAGCCTTCCCTTTAATTCCTCAAAAGCTAAGTACTCTTGGGTGGAATCATCAAGTATGTCAATGTTTAAAAGTCCTGACGATTCGAATAATCTTTGCTGTCTTTGACGATTCAGGAACTTGATAACCCGATATTTGGTTGACACCATCAGGTAGTTATCTAAACTAGTATGAATTTGCAAATCATTTCGGCGCTGCCATAATGACTGGAAGATATCTTGCACAATGTTTTCTGCTTCGACTACATCTGAGGTTTTGTGAATAGCAACAGTAAGTACCTTCTTCCAATATCGATTATATATTTCGGCAAAGGCAGGTTCATCATCAATCTTGATTAGCTCCAAAAGTCTATCATCCGTATTTTTTTCTAAACTAAACCTATCCATTGATATGCATCCACTCATTCCTGCGTATATCAAAGATAATATTTACAAAATATACTAGCGATAAAGCTATGATATTAGAAAAGCAAAGTTTCACATGCATACTTAAATCTATATACTAACATTTAAGGCACTATTAATATTTCACCAAAAATCTTAGATTTATGGTGAAAACGCAATTTATTTGATTCAAGTAATACTTTATGCCTGACACAATTCCTAAGGTTGCCATTGCCGAACTCCTGACGGGTCCTATGTCTCAGGCTCCTTTGATAGACTATCACCTAATGGTGAGTCCACCAAGTCGGCAATTAACTAATATTCCCTACCGCACCACGTTCTACGCCGTGGGCCTATGCTGGGCGGGCACCGTAGTGTTAAAAGCAAACCGGGAGCACTACCAAGTGGCACCTGGCTCCCTAATACTTCTGGGGCCAGAAGTGCTACGCCACTGGCAGCAGCAGTCGGCCGACTATCACACCGAAGCCTTGTTTTTTACCGAAACCTTTTTCTCAGCCCCTTATACGGATCCGACGCGATTAAGGCAACTTCCCTTCTTTCATGCCCAAGCCACGCGGGTTCTGCCTCTATCATCCTCTGAAACTGCCCAAGTAAGCCAATTGCTGGAGCAGGTCCGGCAAACCCTTAAGCGGCCAAGCCACTACCAGGCCGACATTGTGCGCAGCTACGTCGCCATCCTACTGCTCATAGCCGCTGACAGTTACGAGCGCATGACACCAACAATAGCCCCAACCCGCCGGGTGGACTTGGTTGCACGTTTCCAGCAGCTAGTAGCGCAGCCTGACCCGAATCGTCGCCGAGTAGCCGACTACGCTAGTTTACTTTTCGTTACCAGTAAGTATTTGAGCGAAACTTTGAAAGCGGACACAGGGAGGACGGCAGGGGAATGGATTGACAGCCAAATGTTACGTGAAGCTCAACACCTGCTTTGGCAGACCAACCGCAGCATTATGCAGGTCGCCGAAGAATTGGGCTTCAGCGATGCGTCAGCCTTCGGTAAATTCTTTCGGCGTCAGACTGGACAGACCCCACTAGCCTATAAACAGCAGAGGCCCTTGTAAATCAATATTTCGATAAATAGGTAGTATAGAGACAGCAGTGCGCCCTGCCCTGGAACCCATCGCGCACCTAGTTAAGCTAGGTGCGCGAAGAAGTCGTGGACAAAATGAGCGGCAACGGAGTTGAAATATTACTCCTTAAACAATTAGCGAGGTAGTAATTTTTAGATAGATCAAATCGAATCCATCGACGACTGTAGCCTCAAACTAGACTTCGATCCGGGCTGATACAACTCGATCAGCATGTCTTCATTGTCTCTAATGAACGTATAGCGGTCTCCGCTTCCATCAGGTACAACGTTAAGCGTAAATGCTTGCTCAACTCCCTTGGACTTCAAATCTATGAGAGTACCATCGAGGTCATCCACAAAAATGGCGAAGTGATTGATTCCTCCGAAGCTTAGATTTGATTCAGCCTCTTTCCGTCCATCCTCCATCGGCGTTGCATTCTCTATTTGAAAGAACTCAAGCCTGAGATCGCCACGACCGATAAACGCCACGCTGGCTCCTGGAAAGCCAAAATCAGTCAATCGCTTGAAGCCGAGATGTTTTTCATACCAGGTGATCGTCGCTTCCAGGTCGCGCACAGTGATACCAACATGATGGAAATAATCAAGGCGGTTTGATACTGTATGCTCCTTAACTATTTTTTCTTCGGATGGGCTGGGGAAGAAGGCTTCGAGAATCTGATTTGGATTAAAAAATTCCCGGTAATGGGCTATTTGTTCGCCTCGCATGGTCAGGCGGGCGCTGTATACCTGGTGGTAGGCCTTACCGGTTGCCGTTACTAAGCCACCGCCTTCGAACTCTACAAATATTGTATTAGGGTCAGACGTGGCCGAAAAAGTTATGTCCGTAAAGTTCCAGTTGGAAGCAAGCCGGGTTACGTTTACAAGGTGTGCCGTAACCGCGGCGCGCCCCTCTACCCGATTAGCGAACGGAACAGGTGCATACGGGTACTCGTGCACCACGTCCTCTGTAATCAGATTACCATATGCTTCTGCGGTCATATTGTGATTAGTAAATAATTCAAGGTGGAGCCGAAATGCGCGCTCCGCGTGAGTCCGACTATCGTTGGTGATTTTTGAGTTCATAATAATATAATTAATAGTGAAATTTTTTTAAATAAGTCCTTTCTCTGCCTGCCCGCTTCAAAGTTGGGTGTTCTTACTCATCTCAAGCATATGTAGAGGGCATCGGCAATTGGTATAGCAAAGGTCTGCATTACTGCCCGTCCCGGTTAAGTTCACTTGTCGGGTATTCTGGTTCCGAATACGCTATTCTAACGTGGACTGTGACAATTTTTACAATAATTACCTCAATCAGATGATTGTTTTATAATCAAAAAGGTGTAAAAGGCTATTGATATTGGTGTCATAAAAGATCCTAGGCTGTCAATATTTCTTTCGTTTGAAATGATGGTTATACTTATGGGTAATCTTACCATCTTTGCCAATAAGGATGTAGTGTGGTACCGCATTGACGTTATAAGCTTTACAAACCTCATTTAATGTCCATCCTTCCGCTACCAGGTTTACACCGGTCATCTCTAAATATTCCATTTTATTCTTCCATCTATCGCCTTTTCATCTACATAGATGTTAAGAAAGACTACGTCTTTGCTTTGATACTTATCATGAACTTTCTTGCCATCTTCACGGATATCTGCAATGCAAGGACCGCAGAATGCGCCCCAGAAATCAATGTAGATAACCTTGCCAGCAAAATCCTAGATGGTGCTTTCTGTCTAGGGCGTAGGTCTCATCTTGAGGATGCTAACTTGATTATATCTCCTTAACACTAAGGTAATAGTTGAGGTCTTTCTTTGCTTTTGCAAACTTCCATTATATGGGTCAATCTATACTTTCGGATACCGAATTACAGCATTTGCTTGAGGATAATGATTCTTCTGCTTTCACAATACTATATGATAGGTATTCGAATGACATCTACGCTTTTCTATTAAGAATTCTTAAAAATCCCCAAATTAGCGAGGACGCGACTCAGGAAGTGTTTACTAAAATTTGGATAAATCGGGGCCAGTTATGTGAGGTAAGAATCTTCAAAGCCTACCTTTATACAATCGCCAGGAACCATGCGTTGACAACTCTTAAACTGGCTTTTCGGGATCAGACCACTACCAAAGACATCTTTAAAAGTTTTATTTCTTTTCGTAGTTCTACCGAAGAAGATCTTCTTTCCAAGGAATATTTGTCGTTTGTTAGAAGAATATTGGCTACGCTTCCGGAGCGCACGAAAGAAATATTTTTGCTTTGCCGGGAAGAAGGAAAATCGTATGAAGAAGTTTCCCAAAAAATGGGTATTTCCCGTAACGCGGTAAAAAACCATATGGTTCATTCAATGAAAGTACTCAGAAGAGTCAGCGAAAAAGAATTGGGAATATCACTTACCCTGTTACTCGCTGGAATCACTAGCACAATGTATTAACAGTTTCAGGCTTATCCTCAAGGTTTTAGTACCATTTGCGGTTTGGCTAAAACAAGTCATTCCAAAATAATTATTTTTTTCTGCTACCCTTGAAGTCCATTCTTCACTCTTAGTATTTAAAGCCATCAAATTATGGATGAAGAATACTACAAACAACTTGTGAACCGGTATCTCTCAGGAAAATGTTCGAATGAAGAACTAACGCTTTTCTCTCACTTGATGAGTGAGAATAAGTTGGACTTGCTTTTACTTGACGCGACAACTGATAATGAAGATAAAAACGAACGAGAAGTAACGGCTGAGAAGATTAGGAAAGTCAGATTGACATTTCCAGCCTGGCTGCGATATGTTGCTGCAGCCACAATAATCATTGCTCTATCCTTACCAATTTACCTTAATCTCCACCATCCACAAAGCAAACGGTCACATGCAAAAGTACTAATAGGTGATGCGATGCCTGGAAGCAACAGGGCGATTCTTGCCTTAGCTAATGGAACAACTATCAAATTGGGTGTAACTGCGAACGGAAATAATTCTAACGGTGGAAATGGCCATATCGTTAAGGTTGACGGCGGAAAGTTAATCGTAAACACAAGTGAGAAAAAGGATCCAATAGTTGTCCTTAACTCAACAATAAATACACTTAGTACTCCCAGAGGCGGCCAGTATCAATTAGAGCTCCCTGATGGGACCAGGGCTTGGATAAATGCATCTTCCTCAGTAACATTTCCAACTGTTTTCAGTAGCAAACAGCGAAAAGTAAGAGTTTCTGGAGAGGTGTACTTTGAGGTCGCTAAAAATCCCAACCGACCATTTATTGTAGAGACCGAACATCAGACAGTAACTGTGTTGGGTACTCATTTTAACATCAATGCCTATAATGACGAACAAGAAACGAAAACCACATTAATTGAGGGTAGTGTAAGGGTAGCCTCAAAGTATGGCAGCCGGGTACTAATTCCAGGACAACAATCTATACTTTCTGCCAATAAGATGTTAGTTAAGAAGCAGTCTAACCTACAGTCGGTTATAGCCTGGAAAAATGGAAACTTCTCTTGTGACCATACTGATCTCCCCGTGCTTCTCCGTCAACTATCGCGTTGGTATGATGTTGAAATTGTCTATACGGGTGTGATCGGCAAGCATGAGTTTGTTGGAGAAATCAGCAGAAGTCTTAAGTTATCAAGTGTGTTGAAAATACTTGAGAGCAGCGGGGTACATTTTAAAATTAACGACAAGAAATTAATAATACAGCCATAATTTTTCACCTTAAAGCCAAAACTGACATGAAAACATAACTGACCAAAACGGTTGTGACAAAAAAGCCACTGATGCTCGTAACACCAGTAGCCTAAAAGTTGGGCAACCAGATAGACACTTATTGACAAGCACTATTATTTTACCAAACAATGCAAAAGTATGCAAATCAACGAACGTAGGAAAGACTACGCTAAGAAAAAGAAATCCTACCAAAAATTATTTATGGTGATGAAAGTAACCATTTTGTTTATAGTAGCGTTCTGTATCCAGGTTTCCGGATCAGCACTCGCACAAAGGATCACACTACATCAAAAAAATAAATCGTTAAGCGAGGTACTAGTTATAATAAAAGCGCAGAGCGGGAGCACGTTTTTCTATGATAACTTGATTTTAAAAACGTCACGCCCTGTAGACATTGACGTAGAAAATGTCACTTTGGATAAGGCACTTTCGTTAGTTTTCAAAAACCAGCCACTAACCTACAGCATAATCGATAACATAGTAGTGATAAGCCTTAAAAGAGAAGTCCGGGCAAGATTAAACGTTGAAGGCCAGGTTATGGATGAAAATGGTGGCCCTGTCCGAGGGGCTAGTGTTAAGGTTAAAGGCAGTACCTTATCAACAATGACTGATACCAATGGAAAGTTTATTTTAGAGTATGGCCCTGAAGATGCAGTTCTTGTAGTTTCTTATATCGGTTACCAGACGCAGGAAATCAAGATGAATGGTCGTACCAAAATAACTATAAGCTTAAAAGAAGCTTCAAAAGAACTAGAAGAGGTTATCGTAACAGTAGGTTATGGAGTTCAAAAGAAAGCGAATCTTACGGGAGCAGTTGCAACAGTAAACTTTAAGGACATAGAAAATGTGCCTCAGTCCAATACTGTTAATATACTAGCTGGTCGTTTGCCTGGAGTATCAGTTATCCAGGGTGGCGCGCAGCCAGGATACGATCAGGCTGACGTAAATATACGGGGATTAGGCACCTTGAACGATGCTACACCGCTGGTCATTATAGATGGTGTACAAGCAACGCTAAATGATATGGGTAACCTTTCCCCGCAGGAAATTTCTAATGTAACCGTATTGAAAGATGCTTCATCTGCCGCCATTTACGGTTCACGTGGTGCAAACGGTGTCATTCTGGTAACCACCAAAATGCCTACTAAAGAAGGAGTGAATATCAATTTTTCTGCTAATGCCTCACTTCAACAAGCACTTCACCTACCTGATCTTGTTGAGGCATGGCAATACATGGAATTCCAAAATGGGGCCTCGGCATCCAAGCGATACTCGCCAGCTGTGATTGACAGCGCCAAGAATGGTCTGATCAGTGACAATATAGCTAACACCCGATGGCACGACATCATTTTCCGAACCGCTCCCATGCAGAATTATAACCTTTCCTTTAATGGAAAGTCTAAAAACACTACTTATGAGCTTTCAGGAGGTATACTTGAGCAAACAGGAATACTTAAAGGCACTGACGGAAACCGCTATACCCTTAGGACAAATATTCAGAGTCAGGTTAAAGATGGGATAAAGATTGGTTTAAATTTATGGGGTTTTTCTAGAAATGCCTCCCAACCTTTTCGGGGCATGAGAGCGCTCTTAAGGGATGCGCTCCGGGTTCCTAATATGCCAGTTACCTACTTGAACGGCGAATATGCAGTATATAATGCCTATGTAACTGGGAACAAGCTTGTCCAAAATCCGCTGTTAAATACTATGATCGGGTACGTAAAACTCAATGAGATGAAACTAAATGCGCAGCCATCGCTGGAGGTCAAATTAGCAAAAGGACTTTCTGCCAGATCAGCGTTTACTTATTCTTATGGAAACACCAAGAACGACAGTTTTAACCCAACTTATTCTTACAATAATCCTTTTGGCCAACCATCTTTTGTAAACGAAGTTTCTAATCTTTCCAATCAAGTTGCAAATAATATTCAGACGCAATGGCAGTCTACGTTAAGTTATAGCGGTCAACTTCAAGGAAAGCATTCGCTTAGTGCGCTATTAGGCCACGAGATATTAAGCTACAAGCAGACCCTAATCCGAGCGACCGGACAAAAGCTTCCCAGTAATGATCTTCAACAACTTGATAACGCTAGTGCTAATTTCTCGGTTGGGGGTAACCAGCAGGATTGGTCTCTTCAATCGTTGTTCGGCCGTGTTAATTACGATTATGAAGATAAATATCTATTTGAGGCGAACTTTAGGGCCGATGGTTCTTCAAGGTTCAATGGCGAGTACAGGTACAGTCCTTCAGCTTCATTGGGTTGGTTGATCTCCAAAGAACCATTTTTCAAGCCTATTGAACCAGTGGTCTCATTCCTTAAAGTCAGGGCAGGTATTGGTAGATTAGGAAATGACAGAATCGGTAACTATACCTACCAACAGAGTATCAACCTTAGCCAGTACTACACGATCGGAGGTTCTTTGCAGACCGCAGGATCTATAACGAATCTTGGAAACCCACAGATTACATGGGAACAGACAACTACAACTAATGTTGGACTTGACCTTGGCCTTTTTAAAAATAGACTATTTGTTAATGTGGATGCCTATAATCGCATTACCGATGGTATTCTCTTTCAACTACCGTTACCGCAATCGTTTGGGTCTGTAACATCAGCATACCAGAATATAGGTAAAGTCTCAAATAAAGGCGTCGAGCTGAATATGGAGTTCCATGATCAAGTGGGGAAGCTCAATTATCGCCTGGCTGGGAATTTTGCTTACAACAAAAATAATGTTGAGAAACTTAACGGTCAGCGGGTGATCAATGGTGATCCAACCTCAAATGCACTGACGATCATTCAGGAAGGAGCATCGATAAATTCCTGGTTCGGATATGTGGTAGATGGCCTATATACACAACAGGACATGGACAATAAATACCCTCGCTTTACATCGGATGTAATTGTAGGGTCGCTTAAATTCAAGGACCTTAATAATGATGGTGTAATAAATGGCGATGACCGTGCTATAATCGGTCAGGCAACAACCCCATATACTTTTGGCTTCAGTGGAGGAGCAGACCTTAAAGGATTTGATTTCACATTCCTATTACAGGGCGTTGCCGGAAAGGAGATCTACACTTATGATTACGGGAATATTCCTGGTGCAGGTGCTCAAAACAATTTTTGGCGAGATTGGTGGGAGAGGTCATATAACGCTGAACGAAACCCGAACGGAGACTGGCCAATCGTTAAAACTGCTGGTGCCGAAGCTATTATATCAAGTTCTTTCTGGTTGGACAACTCTTCATATTTAAGAGTAAAGAATATGGAACTTGGATATACCCTCCCTGCAGGTCTGCTTAAAAAAGCCAAGATTAGCAGAATGAGAGTCTACGTTGCAGCGCAAAATCTATTTACCATAACTAATACAAACCGAAATGTGGACCCTGAAAGGGCAAATTTTCAGATTAGTAACTCATCTTATCCGCAAACAAAAATCTTTAGTGCTGGCATTAACACAACGTTTTAGAAATTATGAAAACAATATTCCAACGATCAATAGTATTGATTTTATTAGTAGTAAGTATAACGGCCTGTAAGAAAAGTTTCTTGCAAAATGACAATCCGAATGATATTGCTGAAACCCTCTTTTATCAAAACGAGAAAGATGCTCTGTTTGGCCTTTACGGCATATATGATGCCTACCAATCGCCTAAGTTATTCGGTTTCAAGTATGCCATGTTTGATGGTGCCGCTGATAATGCAATGAACACTCAAAACCTAGATGACTTTGGGGATATTGAGAAAGGCAACAATAGCCCGGTAAGCGAACCTGTAAATGATATATTTACACAATTTTATACAGTTATTAATAGGGCCAATTATGTAATAAAAAGAACCACTGAAATTGATAAGGCTTCTATTAGCGAGTCATCACGTAATCGAATTATAGCTGAGGCGTCTTTTCTTCGAGACTTTGCATATTTTGAGTTAAGCAACATTTATCGCGACGTTCCTTTGTATTTAGAGCCAAATGGCGCTTCGAGTACTGGCAAGTCATCTTCAAAGAAGGCAGAGATATTAGCCTTTTTAAAACAGGACCTCATTAGTAAGATTCCCAATCTTCCGACGACAATTCCAGCAGCCGAATATGGTCGTACAGGAAGGGGTGGAGCAGTAGCGCTCCTTGGGAAAATCTACCTATGGGAAAAGGACTATAGTAATGCTGCCGTAACGTTTGCACAGCTGATGACAGGACCCTACAATTTTACCTTATACTCAGATTACGCTGGGCTGTTTACATCTAACAGCGCAGCTGAATTTTCCTCAGAGAACATCTTTCAGATCAACTTCGCCTCTGATGGTGTAGACAATGGAAGTACTTTCGCAGAGGTTGTGAATACTTCACAAGCGCCAAGGCTTCCGCGTTCAAGCTTTGTACCGTTGGCAAGTCTGGTAGACTCCTATCTTTGCACGGATGGGAAACCTATTATAGCCTCCACGCTTTATGGCTCTAAGTCTCCCCTTTATAACGCTACCGGCACATCGCGCTTTATGAACCGTGATCCGAGGTTAAGGGCAACCGTATTTACCGCTGCTGATGTAACCGCATCCGGACAGAAGATTTGGTCTTTTGCGAATACAACCTCCTTCGCTGTAAGAAAATATATCGAAGTATCTACCAACCAGTATGCTGCCAATCCACAGAACTTTTATATTATCCGCTATGCCGACGTATTGCTTATGTATGCTGAATCCAAGAATGAGGAATTAGGTTTGCCAGATGCCTCTGTTTACAACGCGGTGAATCTGGTGAGAAGAAGGGTGAAAATGCCAGACTATCCTGCCGGACTTACCAAAGAGCAAATGCGATTGATGATCAGAGATGAACGCCGCTGGGAGTTTGGCTTCGAGTATCAACGGTTTTTTGACTTAAAACGTTGGGGAACGTTGGCCACTGAAATTGCTGCCCTTCCGGCAACTGCAAAAAAGAACTTTGTTAATCCGAGAGATTATGTCTGGCCTATTCCGCAAGGGGAGCTGGACAATAACGCTAACATTGCACAAGCAGAAGAGTGGAGATAATCAAATGGAAGAAATGAAGAAAGATAAAATTAATAGGCGAAGTTTTGTAACCAGGTTTAGTTTGTTAGGCGCTGTTGCAGGCCTTGTTCCACAGTATGCCTTCTCGGCGAACGAGAGAAAAAGTGAAGAAGCTGCTGGAATAATGAAGTGCAAGCCATACCTACAAGCGGTGAAAAAAGATGCTATCCGTATAAGGTGGATTACCAGCGAAAAGTGCCTGAGTTGGGTAGAATATGGAGAGAATGTGCAAGCTCTTGACAAAAAAGCTTATTGTAGTATTGATGGTCTCATACAGGCTAACAATACAATTCATGATATCCCTCTTAAAAACTTGCATCCAGGAAGAATGTATTTTTATAAGGTGTTTTCTAAGAAGATCGAAGGCTTTGAACCCTATAAGATTACCTATGGTGCGATTGCAGAGAGTGAGACATACACTTTTACAACACTAAATCCTGGAGCAGAAAATACGACTTTTGTAGTATACAATGATGTTCATGATCGCCCGGAAACTTTTGCACAGCTATTTAAATTTCTAACACCGGGTAAAAGAGATTTTATACTGCTCAATGGCGATATATTCAGTTCTCTTAAAACCGGAGAAGATCAGGTGATTAAAAATATGCTGGAACCTATCAGCGAGTTATTTTCTACGGACGTTCCTTTTGTTTTCTCGCGGGGCAATCACGAAGACAGGGGGCAATATGCTAGGCAGTTCCCCGATTACGTGAGTGGAGGTGAACAGAAATTTTATTTTTCATTTCAATCTGGACCAATATATGCCGTTGTGCTTGATTCCGGTGAAGGCACAACAGATGATAATCCTTTGTATGGAGGGATTCTTGATTTTGACGCTTACAGGCTTGAACAAAAGACATGGCTAGAAAAAGAGGTACAGAAACCTGACTTTAAAAAGGCAACATACCGTGTTATTATCAATCATATTCCCCCATTTTACACAGCAAGTGCTGACAATCATCCGTCCAAATTTTGCCGTGAACATTGGGGGCCAATCTTAAATAAAGCAAAGATAGACTTGATGTTGGCTGGACATACCCACATTCACGGAATACATCCTGCCGTCCTTCAAAAACATAATTTTCCAATTGTGATCGGTGGGGGGCCACGAAACGGTGAACGGACAATAATTCAAGTGAATGCTAACAAGCAGGCACTTGAGGTAAAGATGTTTAGTGATACTGGAAAAACAATAGGAGAACTAAAGATAAAAAATCCAAAAGGAAAGTGATTGTAACTCCATTTGGTTAGGGTGGTGAATATTTCAGACTTTCAATAGGGCAAGTTTATAGCTTGCCCTTTTAAGTGCCCTTCAAAAGCTAGCACTTATAAGCCCTTCGATAGATTGTAAATTCAAGATGATGAATCCAACTTTGTGCTAACCCAGCTTCTTCCCTAATTTCATCCTTTACTTAGCAGGTCACGTACTTTCTCCCGGTTTTGTCGGGAGATGGGAATCTTCGTCTGATCATTGAGCAGGAGGGTACCACCGTCCTCCTTTAGATAGCTCTTAACAAAGTTTAGATTTACGAGATGTGACTGATGGGTTCTGGCGAATCCATTAGGTTCCAGCAATTCCACAAAGTCCTTCAAAGTTTTGCAGACTAAAATCTGTTCTAAACTCTCCAAAAAGAATTTCGTGTAATTGTTATCAGCCTCGCACCTGATAACGGTATTCACCTTCACGTAAATAATCTCATTGAGCAGAGGCAGCGCGATCTTCGGTGATTCACGTTGGCCAGTCTTCATATAGTCAAGCAGATTATCGATGCTGTAATTTCTCTTTTTCGACATGATCTTTTCCTTTGCCCTTGCCGTGCCTGAACTCAGCGAGATTGATGGGCTTGAGTAAGTAATCTAAGGCAGAGAATTTAATAGCCTGGATTCCGTATTGATCATATGCAGTGATAAAAATCACTTCGAAATTTATGGAGTTAAAGCTCCTAAGCAGATCAAATCCCGAGGCCTCTGGCATCTGAATGTCCAGAAAGATCAGATCAGGTTGATGCGCTTTAATTTTGATACGCCGTCAGCCGCATCGAACGACGTCGCGACAACCTTAAAATTCGGACAATAGGTGCTGATGATGTTTTAATGCTAGGATTGAAAGGTCAAAGATAAATTTAAGCCTTTATTGCTCTCTGAAAGCACTATTAATCTTTATTATTTTAGTGGCTTCGCAAATAAGCACGCAAGGTTCATGTTGTATAGCTTATCAACGAATAACTACTCATCAACCGACCTATCGTAGGCCAGTTGCTAAATTCGATTGCTTAGTGTCTCTGTGGAATATTTGTCATCTCTGGCAGTTTACCTTTACTTGCGTCAATAGTGGAATTGTTTTGAAGATATATTTTGCCAGCTCTATACACTGCTGGGTAAGTCTTCCCGTCATTTAAATAATTTCCAGGAACAGGAACATCATCTCGTTCACCGAATTTTATAGGTTGCTTAAACCGATCAATTATCCATTCTCCCGTAGCGGGACGGTAAACGGCCATTTCGGCCCTTCCGTCTCCATCATAATCTCCTGGAACCGGGATATCACCCGGTACATGTGGCAACTGCAGTGGGATGTTGCCGAGACTCGTTTGCCACATGGAATTATCTTTCCGGAAGAAGCCTACGTCAAGCATTCCATCCCCATCATAATCTGCCGGCACCGGAATACCATTCTTATTGCCAAATCGGATACTATCGAGTCCGTTAAAATACCACGTAAGATTTGATGGTCTGTAAACTGCCACTTCTGCAAAACCATCACCATCATAATCACCGCATACAGGCACATCCCCAGGTTTTCCTAGTGTGACTTCTTTCCGGTCCTGAATATAAAATTTCCCTTCAGATGGCCTGAAAAACGCTGGTTCTACTTTGCCATCGCCATTGTAATCAGCGGGAGCAGCGATATCTCCTGTTTCTCCAAACTTCAAATCCGGCTGTCCGGCAATGTGCCACATGCCCTTAGAGAAAAATGAAACGTCTGTAATCCCATCGTTATTATAGTCCTGGAAGCGAGAAACAGTGGTATGGTGCAGCCATGGAAAAGTAAACTTGCTATCATGATCTGTTTCTTCTTCCTCAGTAACCGGGGAGAAGGTGCGGACAGTAATCAGGTCACTCGCTGCAGAGAATTTCATTAGCCTCATTAAGCCGTGCCCTCCATTGGGCCTGCTCTGATAATCCGACAACAATGACTTAATCACGTTTCCTGCATAACCATCCTGGCGATATCCTTCTCCATGGTCTCCAACATGACCTGATAAGGTAAGGAATACATTGGGGTAGCTTTTTAATCTGTCAAATATACGTTGGCCCTGCTTAGAAAACTTTGGAAAGGCTTTTTCATTTGTGCCTGCGGTCTTGTTGAAGTGAACCATGGAATGACTGACTAAGATTGCTTTCCTATCTTTATATTTTTCCAACAGTGCACTTGCCCATCTATTAAGACCTTCTATATCTTCGCCATAAGAATCATATTCAAAAAAAATGCTAATGAACTTATATCCGCCTCCTTCAAAAAGATCGAAATGACTGTCATTGTTGTCACCGTAATGCCCACCATACCATTTCCTATTTTCAAAGTGTTTTATGCCAAAATATTTATTATACTGATCGGTCTTACCGCTTAATGGGTACTGACTTTTTGTTTGATCATGGTTTCCTACGGCCATGCCATAGGGAATGCCCTGAGGATATCCGGGTTGCGGCTTTTCTAGTAGATACATAGATTGAGATGCATTAACCCATTGCTGTGGGAAAATTTCTCCGTCATCAGAGATATCACCTAGATGGATAACATACTTAATATTTTCTTTTGAAGCGTTTTTTATTATCCATTCGGTTTGTGCAGAGAACATTTCTTTCTTTCCACCATTTTTTTCAGAAGTATAATACTGAGTGTCTGGAAGAATCGCTATAGAAAATTCTTCTTCCTTATCATTGGTATCTGAAAGAAAAGAGGCGCCTGCACATATAAGCATTGGAGCTATCAGGCAATATGAAATTGCTTTTATAAGTATTGGATTATGGTAGATCATGTCGAATATATTGTATTAAACTGGATTAAGAACTGGGCTGTTAATCGACAAAAGTATAATCAAAACTCGATTTAGAGGTTAATTACATATTAAGCGTTGATTAAGAATTTTGCTTTGTAAGCATCCAATGCCGTTGGAAATGAGAAAGTTCTGGCACAAACATTTTAGCAACTAGTGGAATATTAATAATCATTGGTACAACCCTTTTCTATATCAGTTTAAAACGTGCTATTAACTTATTGAGCGGTATTTTGTTGCCTGTTCCAGAAATATGTTTCAGTTTGATAAATCTTCTTTTTCAAAGCCCTGAGAACCTGAGTTTACTCAACTGCCTTCAATGTAAAGAAGGGTTTCGAGCAAAAGATAGAATGGCTTTGTGGTGAGCCGGCAGAAGTCTTTTAATAACATTTTGCTCATTTACCCTTAACAAGGCGAACATACTTTTGAAGAATCTTAAAATCAAGTTAAGAAATAATTAGTAAAAAGTATATCTCCCTAATCCACTTTAAACATCCGTCCAATGGCAAAAAACTACGCTGCGCTCTTTAACAAATTTTTTTTATGCTTGTGGTGCGTACTGCTAAGCTACACACTCACATCCGCACAGCAAACAGGCCGGATTACCGGAAAAGTTACAGATGAAAACAACAATGCTATACCAGGAGCCAGTGTTACTATAAAAGGGACACAAACTGGCATTTCAACAGATACAGACGGCAATTATACAATTTCAGCAGTTACTGGAAGTGTTTTAATATTTAAATCGATAGGTTATGAGATTAGAGAAATTTCAGTTGGTAATCAATCTATAATCAATGTAAAACTCAATGGGTTGTCGCAAGGTTTAGCAGAAGTGACTGTTAGTTATGGTAAACAGCGCAGCCGCGAAGTGACAGGTGCTATAACGCAGATCAATGCTGCCCCATTACAGGATATGCCGGTTATGCAATTTGGACAACAGCTGCAGGGTAAGGTGGCTGGTGTTAATGTGGCTGCTACAAGTGGACAACCTGGGCGGGGGATAGCCTTTCGTATCCGTGGTGCTGCCTCTTTAGCAACAGATTATCAACCCTTATTTGTGGTCGACGGGATGCCAATTACAGGAAGCATCAATAATATTAACCCGAATGAGATTGAAACGTTTACTGTGCTTAAAGATGCCTCTGCAACAGCCTTATATGGATCTCGTGCTGCTAACGGAGTAATACTGATTACCACAAAGCA
The DNA here is from genome assembly GCF_037719805.1 of Pedobacter sp. Lineage (GTDB taxonomy): Bacteria > Bacteroidota > Bacteroidia > Sphingobacteriales > Sphingobacteriaceae > Pedobacter. The sequence continues at coordinate 33,026 of NZ_JBBJLZ010000003.1, forward strand.
TGCTAAATCTGGAGATTCCAATATAGAGTTTACAAGTAATTATGGGATTGCTACAATTCCTAAGAACAGCATTCCTAAAGTTATGAACGGCACACAGTGGGCAGAATTCATGAATCAGAAATTTACGGATGCCAAATTGTATGAAGCTCCATTTAATGCAGTTATACCTGCAATCTACCAAAACCCTGCTCAATATGGTGAAGGTACTAACTGGTTTGATTTAACTACCCGGTCCGCTCCGATACAAAATTATAACTTAAGTATTCTGTCTGCTCGGGAAAAGTCTTCTTCAGCGGTGTTTCTGGGCTATCAGGCACAAGATGGAGTTATAATAAATTCTGGCACTAAACTGCTTTCTTTTCGTATTAACCATGATCTTAGAATTGGAAATAAAGAGCAATTAAAGGTAGGCTTTAATCTGGCGCCAAGTTACCGCATGGACCATAACAACAGGCTAACTTCTGACGGGGTGGGAGGTTATTACGAAAGGATTTTCGAAGCTAGTCCTATAAACAGTCCATATAATGCAGATGGCAGCTATGCGGTAGGTGCGTTCTCTACAGGTATGAGCGCTTATGTTAACCCGCTTGCCTTACTTAATGAGACCGTGGATGATTATAACACTACCCGCATTCTAGGAAATGGTTATATCAATTATGACTTCATTCCAGGATTGAGTTTAAAAACCAACGTTGGGATTGATAAAGGCGCAGAAACACGTAAACAATTTGCACCATCTATAACCCTTTCTACTTCTGCGGCAGCACCTGTTGCTTCTTCTGGTTTAAGTTCATCGGTAGACAATTACTCCTATACTGCAGAATCTTATCTAGACTATAATATAACCTTCCTTACTAATCATCATATTGAAGCACTTGCTGGTTATTCCGCTCAGAAATTTAAGTCTGAAAGCAATTCCTTAACAGGGACCGGCTACCCGAGCGATGATATTCCTTATCTAAACGTGGCTTCAACTATCTCTGCAGGAACCAGTGGTACTACCCAATACTCGTTGCTATCGGCTATTGGCCGCTTGAACTACAATTATAAAGGTAAATACTTATTACAGGCAGCCATTCGCCGGGATGGTTCCTCCAGATTTGGTGCAGACCGCAAATATGGATCTTTTCCTTCTGTATCTGCGGGATGGATTATTAGTGACGAGTCGTTTATGCAAGGTGTTAAAAATTTGGACCTGCTTAAAATCAGAGCGAGTTATGGTATTACTGGTAACAACACCTTTGGAAATTTCACAGCCATCCCGACGCTGGGGAAATACAATTACATTCTTAACGGGGTTCTGGTTCAAGGGCAGACTATAGGTACGCTCGGCAATTCTGAGTTGGCGTGGGAAAGAAATAAGCAACTGGATCTGGGATTAGAGATTACCCTTTTTAATAACCGCCTTTCTTTAAATTATGATTACTACCGAAAAATGTCTGACGGCTTAATTCAGGCGCGTCCTGTTCCACGGGCATCAGGATTTGTGAATATACAATACAATATTGGTCAATTTGAATTCTGGGGGCATGAATTCACGCTTAATACGGTGAATACCACCGGTAATATACAGTGGAATACAGACTTTAATATTTCGTTTGAGCGGAACCTGATTAAAAAGCTGGTAGACCCTGGTTACCTGCGTAGGAACAATACAGTTACTTCGGATTATTACCGGAATGCAGTGGGTCATCATCTTGGCGAATTTTATGGGTTTGTGAATTTAGGCTTGTATAAAGATGCTGCTGATCTAGCCAGTTCAGCCAAATATCAAAGCACAGGTTTGACCAACAATGGATCCTCGGATATTGGAACTTTAAAAATGAAAGATTTAAATAATGACGGAATTATAGATGATGTAAATGACAGAACCTTCATTGGAGATCCCACTCCTGATTTTACTTTCGGATTAACCAATAGTTTTAATTATAAGCAGTTTGATCTAAACATAACGATGTCTGGTCAAGTAGGTGGTAAAATTTTAGCTGCCGGTAAATGGGCATACTTAACCAATCTAGACGGCTCCAGGGTTCCTGTAGCTGCAGCATTGGATCACTGGAGATCTGAAGAGAATCCGGGGTCGGGCATTTATCCGCGTACGAAAACTGGCACTACTGCTATCGGAAGGTCTGTAAATACGCAATGGGTGGAGGATGGATCTTATCTCACTGCTAAAAATATCTCGCTGGGATACAGGGTCAAATTAAAAGATCGCTTCCTGCTGAAGGATTTTAGGATCTATGCTTCAGTTCAACAAGCTTTTATCATTACTGGTTATAGTGGTGCAAACCCGGAAATAGGAATTACAGGCTCTGATGCAATCAACGGAATAGGGGTGGATGAAAATGCTTACCCAATACCGCGAACCTATTCTATCGGTTTGCGAACAACATTCAAATAGTTTAATATAACAACATGAAAAAGATACTTATACTTGCCATTCTTGCTGCTACAGCATTATCTTGTAAAAAGGAATTTATAAACCTGGTCCCCGAAGACTCTCTAGCACCAAGTACGTTCTATCAAACGGATGCACAGCTTAAACAAGCCGTTATAGCGGCATATGTGCCTTTGCGTGATCTGCTGGTTAATGATTACCATACCTCTGAGATGAGATCTGACAATACGCATTACATTCCCAATCCAAATAATCGGGGGACTGCAAATGTTTACAGAGAGAATGTTTCTGACTGGAACAATGATGCAAATAATGATTATGTAAACGCGGTCTATTACCATTGCTATACTGGTATCTCGAGGGCTAATATTGTCATTGGACGCATTGCAGATGCTAAAGAAGCAACAGCAGCTGGTAAAGCAAGTGCAGATGGACAAGCTAAATTTTTACGAGCTTTAAATTATTACAAGCTTGTACGCTTGTTTGGAGGAGTTCCCTTATACCTAAAGGAAGTCAGCAAAGCTGAGGAGACATTTAAAGACCGGTCATCGGTTGAACAGGTATATGAACAAATAATATCTGATGCAAAAGATGCAGTTAATGAATTGTTGCCACCAGTCAAATTCCCGCAATCAGGTGAGGCGACCAAAGCGGCTGCCACAATACTTTTGGCAGATGTGTATATCACGCTTAAAAGATTTGAGGAAGCCGAAGTATTGTTAAATACCCTTGCAGCAATGAATTACGGACTCCATGCAAATTATACAGATGCATTTATACCTGCAAATAAGAATGCTAAGGAATCAATTTTCGAAGTTCAATACCTGGAAGGTACCGCAGTTGGAACGCAGCCAAATACTTTTATATTCCAGTTTCTGCCTAAAACAACAACTACCGCTTTAATAACTGGTACCGCATTTCCAAGTAATACAACTGGCGCAGGCTGGAATATACCTTCCTTTGATATCATCAGCACCTATGAACCTAATGATAAGCGCCTGGATGCTTCTATTGGTATTGCGGAAGGTGTGAATGATGCAAGTTTTGTAATGGCAATATCTGCTGTAAAAAGCGTTGTTGGTTATACGCCTGCAGCTGGCAAGGTTAGTACCCCCTTTATCAAAAAATATATTCATGGACCGTTTGTAGCAGCATCCAATTCTAACGATAATTGGCCTATCTACAGATATGCTGAAGCACTTCTCTTACTTGCCGAGGCACAAAATGAGCTTGGGAAATCTCCCCATGCAGCACTTAATGCCGTGCGGACAAGAGCTGGCTTAGCCGCTATAACTGAAACTAATTCTACCGTACTAAGGGATATCATACTACATGAAAGACGTGTAGAACTGGCATTTGAAAATAAAAGATACCATGATTTACAACGGACCCCAAAGGGTTTACCCATTATGCAGGCTTATGCTACCCAAGCAAAATTAAAGTATACCAATCTTGCGCCAAATGCTTTTGATATACAACCCTTCAAATTTTTATTCCCAATACCTTTACCAGAAAAGAATCTAAACCCAGGTATGATACAGAATCCAGGATACTCATTTTGATTAACGGACAATATACATACCCAGGCGGAATGAAGGATATTAAAACTTGGTTTGATAATTTGAATGTTCAAACGGGAAGTACAACCTGTAATCTACAAATAATATGATATTTAAAGCGCTTAGTTTACTAATGGTCTTGCCAGCGATACTTTGCGCACAGCAAAAGTTGGATAAGCAGGCGCATCGAGGCGGGGCAGGACTTCTTCCAGAAAACACAATCGAAGCAGCGCGGAACGCTTTGCGCCTAGGTACAACGATAGAAATGGATCTTTACATGAGTAAAGACAGTCAAATAGTAGTAACTTATGATCCACATATCGTCGCCGCCTATGCACTCCATCCAGACGGACGTCCGGTTACAAAGGAAGAAGAAAAGGGTCTAGTGCGTAAAGAAATGGACTAGACAATCTCCACTTCCGATTTCCTAATAATCTACGTAGATACCTTCAACCATGGCCGTGCTTAGAGTCGGCATCTCATGAATATTTTTTGCGTCCATTAATCTTTGGTTTTAGTTATACCGAATACTTTCAAAATACCAAATTAGTCTGATAAAAATTGTACGCTCACTTCACTGAAGGTACCGGCACTTGCGGATATTTTGCCCCGGCAAGGTTATCAGTCTCCAGATCATTTTTTGAAATATCCAAAGCTTGTTGAAGCATCTGCTTGAAAAAGCGGATCAGCACTACGCGGATGAATATTCTTGCGAAGAAATTAGTAGGAATCGTCCGGTACGTCCATTCTATTTTTGTTTTATCATCGTCAATTTTAGTGAACAACCATTCACCTTCCAGGCGAGACATAAGCGCACCAAGAACCGGAGAAGTAAAATTTACGTTCTTATAAGAAAATGAAGTTGGTGCATTATGGGTGAGCATAGTTTCCTGTGATGTAGAGCCGTCTGCAAAATAAACCGTCCTGCTCAAACCTGCCTTATTCCATCCTTCGTTGATACTGGTGTTGGTGATGCCAGGAATAAGCCCGGCGCCAGGGAAGATGCGCGGAAGATATATTGGTGCAATATAATCGAAGGCCTGTCCAATGGGTGCATCGACGATAGCGGTTACAGTTGTTTGAGGATACTTGCTGCTTGCTGAAGTTGTAGTTTGTGCATTCATGATTTTAACATTTTATAATTTATATTTTCTTTGTCTCGTTACGACAATACAAACATCCGCAGTTAAACCCGGGCAGCATTTGCCAAATGGCAAATAGCGATCAAACGCCAAAAAATATTTCTCGTCACTAAAAAATGACGTATTTGCCAAATGGCAAATATTCTAAGCTTATTTAGGAGCACATTTGTTTCCTGTGCGGTCAACAATACCGCCATTAAAACGAAAATTTAAATCAGTATGAATTCATTAATAAATAAGCTGCTATTGTTCGATCAACTAAATGGACAGCAACAAGCGCTCATAAGCCGAAAGATTGAAAATGTTCATTTGGAGGAAGGGGAGTGTTTTCTAGAGCCAGGTCATATCCAATCCTGCCTTGCCTTCGTAGATAATGGAGTCTTGCGTTATAACTATTATAATAAGAACGCAGTGAACATCACCAGTAGTTTGATAGGTGAAGGTGATCTTATTGCTACGCCAAGTCATTTATTGCTTCCCGTCATTCCGTCTGACTATTTGCAGGCTATCACGAGTTGCGATCTTTCGGTAATCAGAAAGACTGCTATGGAAGAATTATCAGCTACGATACAGAATTGGGACAATATTTTAATAAAGGTTTCGCAGAAAGTAAATATAGATAAAGGCAGCCGCTCGGTGAGGTTAGTTAAAAATATGAATCTGGATGTTACTGTTACTGAGTATCTTGAAATGTTCCCAAACTTTAGTAAGTACTTAAAAGCTAACCAAATAATGCAATACTTGCAATGTCAACAGCCTAAATAAAAACGCTACATTTACCTACTAAATCTCAAAAATGGACCCACTAATCAGTTACTTACTGCTATTTGGTAACTTCAATGAACAACAAATCGAACTGATCCTAAGTAAGTGTGTGCAACATGAAATAAAAAGAGATGAATTCTACCAGGAGGCCGGTAAAACGCCTAAAGAATTTGCTTTTCTTGTACGTGGCGTTTTAAGAGTAAGCTATTTTAACAACAAGGGTGACGATATCACGAAATATTTCCTGGATGAGAGTCACTTTGTTGTTGACCTGGACAGCTACAACCAGAAAATGCCATCACCGGAATATATTCAGGCCATTACCGATTGTACTTATACTACCTTGTCCCGGCAGGCGATGGAAGATCTGTCAATGACGATAACAAATTGGGATGCGATCATAAACAAGATCATTTCCAAGGCGCTGGTAGAAAAGGTAAGCAAGATTAGTATGATGATGGCAGAGGATGCAACCGAAAGATACCTCAATTTTTTCAACCGGTTCCCAAAGCTTGCCAACCGGATACCTCTTGCCCACCTCGCTTCTTACCTGGGCATTACACAATCCTCCTTAAGCAGGATCAGAAGATCTGTTAATAGCTGATCTTTATGATAGTTTCTCTATAGAATCTGACCCAGATCTTATTAAAAAATAGTCGTTTTCTGAGGCAGCCTCGAATTTCTTCTAATTCCTATCATAGGATAAAGAATACTTTATTTTATAATTTCGTTCAAGCAATAATCTCGGATTGATAGTTACATTGCATATTACCATTCGTTTGGTGATTCTGTCGATCAAATTTAGAATTGATTTGCAATATCTCTGAAAAAGTTCCACTTATTGTAGACGCCATACCCTTTGCTTAATTTTACTATAACCATCTTCTTTTCAGGATTTACATAGATATACTGATTAATAATTCCTTCTGCAAGAAACTCATTCGAGGTGGATGATAGCCACCACTGGAATTTATAATATTTTGCTCCACCAGCAGTTGTGTCCGCCTCAGTCGATTGCTTTACCCAGTCTTGAGGAATAATTTGCCGATCCGCAAACTTACCTTCATGAAGATATAAGTTGCCAAACTTTGCGAAGTCGCGCGCAGTAGCACTTAAACAGCAAGCCATTTTTTCCATACCGTTCTTACGGTCTTTGTTCCAGAGTGCATTGCTTTCCATACCTAATGGGTTCCATATCTTCTCTTGTAGATACTGAGTGATGGATTTGCCTTTTAAAGTTCTCCAAAGAATTAGCCCGAGTAATTGTGTATTCCCGCTTGCATACTCAAATTTCATTCCTGGCTCCCTGATCAGTTTTAGGTTGAGACTCATTCTCGTCAAATTGCTTCCGTAGTAGAATTTGGCATCCTCATGAAAAGGACTGCCTTGATCCTCTCGGAACTTGATACCAGAAGTCATTTGCAAAAGATGCTTAATGGTTACCTTATCAAAGTTATTCCTTTTCATTTCCGGAAGGTAATTGGTGATCGGGTCATTGATAGACTTAATCAGTCCATCGCTTATGGCGCAGCCAATCAACGCTGAAGTAAAGGACTTAGATAAGGAAAACGACAGTACGGCAGAGTCTTTATCAACACCATCAAAATAGTTTTCATAAATCAAGGTATCGTTTCTAACGATTACCATAGCAACAGTATTTCTCTGCTTAAGGTAGTTTTCAAAAGATCCATTACCAGGACTTGAAAACTTCGAAGGATCGATCTTAACCGTTGAATTTGAAACTGGAAAATAATATGGTTTAATTGACGCTGTCAAGCTGTTAGAAGGGAACTTCTGATTGTCATCAATTCCTGGCTGACCATTCTTAACGGTTTTGTAAAATGTGCAGGAAAGCGTCGTTAATGAGAGAAATATAAATAAGTAGCTCGATTTCATTTAGATTTGAAGTATGACCTTAAGAATTTATAAAACCCCAAAAGTATACCAAATCTTAGAGTCCTATTTAAAGAGTCATTATACGGCTTATGGGCCGATAGTTGAAATGAACTACGTCCGTTATCGGTCAATAAATGTTCAATATCGAACAGCTTAATAAGCCAAAAGGCTACTTCATGCCTGTGCTAGCAAATAAGTCTGCCTGTCTCAGACTTGGCTAATAAGCCAATCAAGCTCGTAACAGCCAGTGTCTTTACCTATTTACTTTCAACTTCCCATTATCAAGCTCATCTATAAAAAGATCAAATGTTTTCAGGCTTATAGCAGTTTGGTCAAATTTAACAATCACCTTACCGTTGCTGTCTACTATGAATTTAGATGGGTAACCCGTCACTTTTAATTGTGTGCTTAGGTTCAACTTGCCATGGTCATAAACTATAGGAAAAGCAATCTTCAAGTCTTTGCTTCGCTCTATGACATCCAGCTCGTTTCGTTTGCCATTTTTGTAGTCTGTGTTAATGGAAATGAGACGGATGTCTTCCCTGTCTTTGATCTTATTGTAGAAGGCATTGAGTGCAGGGATTTCATCTATGCAGGGAAAACAGCCTGTATACCAAACATCGACAAAGTAATATTTGACTTTGTTAATCATTTCTTCAGGTACGGTGTTGGCCAAAAACTTCCATGGCTTCGGCAACTTTATATTATAAGACCCTGCTTGAAAAGATCCGGAAATCTTTGCTGATATCTGGCGGTATTGTTCTTCACCATTTTTGCCATCCAATTTTTGATACCAATCCCTGAGTTCCTCTTTTGGAACAACGTCCGTGCTGGTATTTAGCATCAGTGCTTTTAGCAGTTGATGAGCCCTGCTGGTGTCGGCAGTGTTCTGATAATCTTTGAGAAGAAGTTTAGAGGTGGCGTATGCGCTGGATACCGGATATAGAGAATTGAGGAGGCCCTGCAAAATGATCTTAAAAGCGACGGTAGGCTGATGTTTATAATAGGCGTTCCTAGTATTAATATCGTAACGGAAGCGTTCCATGGTTTTGAGCTGAGCTATCGCGTAATTAGACATAGCAGGATCCGGTTGAGTTGCTATTCCTTTAAGTACCTGGTCGAAATCATTAAAAAGGGTGATGACTGATAGGAACGTATTTGTGTCTACGTCGGCCTGTGTTCCTAAGGCTAGCGTATTTTGTAGATTAGCGGCATAAATCAACTTTAAGCTGCTTAAGTTTTTGTGTTTACTAAGCGACTGCAAATCATTGTTCAGAGCGCTGATCATGTAGTTTTTGACTAGCTTATTTTTAATAGTAGTGGACATCCTCAGGTCTTTCGCGTAGCTCGATAATGCCCACAAATAACAATAGGCATCGATATTACTAAATTGTTCAAGGCTGATGTCTAGCTTGTACTTTTTGAGCGTATCTGGAGCAGCCTGCTTCCAGGCTTTTTGAAAGGCTGTAAAGATGCTATCCATATGAACTTCAGCATTAAACTTTTCGCTGTTTACATTGGACTGATATGGACCTAGAAAATTTGCGGAGATAAATTCTTGCTGAAGCATGCTCTTGATTTTCGAGGTACTTTGTGCCTGAGCAGTTGCAAAGCTAAATAGTAGACATACACAAAGTAGGATGATGAAGCATGTTTGTTTGATCATTCGCTTAGTTGATACATAAAATATTCTCATGTAATGAATGTTTAATCTTCGTCTTCTAATTGAAAAATTTCTTCTACAGGTTTTTCAAACAGCCTTGCCAGTTTTAAAGCCAGAACCGTTGATGGAACATACTTACCTGCTTCAATTGAATTGATCGTTTGTCTAGATACCTGAATTAGATTGGCCAGCTCCGCTTGGGTAATATTCATGATGGCTCTCTGGACTCTCAGGTTATTTGTCATCGATAGTATTTCTTTTTAAAGTACGGTATATAGTTAGATTAAATATCACTATAAAGGCTAATGGTGCGGTAAGCATATTTAGCGCAGAGAACATTAGGTAGTTCATACCATAAATAAACCAAGTACCTAATATAGATATCATCAACGATGCAAATACAGAGTACTGCCAACTGGATAATCTTAAGTAAGCAATGTATTCATCTTCATTTTTTTCTTTTGAGAAGGCTATCATCATTAATCCAATCATCCAACAGGTGAAGAAAATTTCCTTTAACAAGTTTGTGCCGCTTGAACCTCGACCATTATTATCGGTATAGGTATAGTTTAACATTGAAGGTTCCCACTCATATTTCCTTGCGACTATGAAGGCTATTGTAGTAATAATAAAAATGATCCAACCGGTCTTTCTAAAACGGACTGGAAGTAAGAGCTTATTTTTCATATCAATCTTTTTTTACCAAATGTAAAGCAAAAAATATAATATGTCAAGTATATTTTACATTTACTCTGAATTTCGAGGGGTACCTGGTGTAAATTTACTTGGTTTGAAAGTATAGGAAAGCCTAAAGTTTTTAATTACTACGTGGGGAAATGTTCATGTAAACTATTATTAAACGGTGGAATAATGGAGAATACAAGGACCAAGCAGAAGCTAGAACTTAACTCAATTTTGAGCCTTCGTTGAATGATGCAATTATTAATCTGTCCATGTTAGATTATCAATGAATAGCGGGGTTTAGTAGTGATTGCCCAAATTTCAATTCCCTAAATTACTCAGACGTGCTTTAACCATCTCCCTATTCTGCCGGGATATTGGGACCTTTTGAAGGTTTTCCAATAGCAGTGTGCCTCCATCTTCTTTCAAATAACTTTTTATACAATTCATATTGACTAGATGTGATTGATGAGTGCGGATGAAATCATGAGGTTTTAGTAGATCTGCAAACTCCTTTAGTGTTTTACAGACCAATACCTGCTCCTGGTTTTGCAAATAGAAAGTCGTGTAGTTGTTGGTCGCCTCGCAACGGATAACATCACTGATCCTAACATACATCGTTTCTTTAAACGTCGGCAGGGCGATCTTAGTCCCGCCTTTTTGCCCCGCTTTCAAGTACTCGAGCAGGTTGTCTATGTTCTTGCTCTGTTTGCTGAGCTCTATTCTCTGTTTCGCCTTTTCAATGGCGAGTTTAAACTCTTCAATGTTGATAGGTTTGAGCAAGTAATCAAGTGCCGAAAATTTGATGGCTTGGATACCGTATTTGTCGTATGCAGTAATGAATATGACTTCAAAGTTGACTTCGGGCAGTTCAGAAAGCAAATCAAAGCCTGATTTCTCCGGCATTTGAATGTCTAAAAAAACCAAGTCTGGCTTATGCTGCAGAATCAGCTTCGCAGCCTCATCTGCATTATCTGCCGTACCTGCTACAAATACATGTGCACTATACTTATTGATAATGAGCTGAAGATTTTCTATATTATTTGGTTCGTCGTCTATGATTAAGGCTTTGATCTTCATGATATCCATTTTGCTAAGCGAATGGTCACAATTGTACCGCTATCGCCGGGCTTGAGGTGTAAAGATAGTGGTTGCTCTTTATACAATTGATTTAGTAGCGTGATCCGTTCTTCACTAAGTTTTAATCCATATCCATTGCTACCTTCCTTTTCGCTGAATCCTTTGCCGTTGTCCGCAATGATCAACAACAAATCGTTGCTATCAACCATCATCTTTACAGACAGCATTCCCATTTCCTTTAAGCCGGATATACCATGTTTCACGGCATTCTCAACAAAGGGCTGCAAGAGCATGGCTGGGATTTCTATATTGGCCTGATTGAGGCTTTCATCGACCAGGATCTCATATTTAAAATTAAATCTAAGCTGTTCCATTTGAAGGTAGTTGTTCAGTAGCTTGACTTCTTCATCAAGGCTGATCAGCTCTTCATTGTTGCTGTCTAGCACCTGACGGGTTAAGCCAGCAAATTTAGACAGGTAAAAATTGGCTTCTTCGATGTTGTTTTTGTTGATCAGATTTTGAATGGAAGTTAGTGCGTTGAACATGAAATGTGGGTTAAGCTGACTGCGGATGGATTTTAGCTTGAGGCTTGCCAGCTGTTTTTCCTGAGCAGACTTTTGTAGTCTTTCTTTGCTGCGTTTATGGTATCGGAGGAAGATTAATCCTCCTATGATGAGGATAACTACCGAGATGATGATGACTACTTCAATGCGTGGAGTCTTAAATTGAAAGGGCCGTGGCAAAACTTCAAAGGGAATGCGGAGTGCGTCCTTTTCTGCGAGAGGGCCATAGCTATCGCTGCGATTGACGATGATCTCGTATTTACCGGGGTAATCAAAGTTATTGTCCCGAATAATGTAGGAATTCTCTATCATCTCGAGTTCAAGAAAACCTATATCTTTTATGGTGAGTTTACTCGCAAGTCGGCGAACCGCGATGGAATATGGGAGGCCGAAGTGATCGTTGAAAAACAACTGTAAATGTTCTATGTCCCCCTGTTCAAACTTTAAATCGCTGGGGATATTTGTTCTGGGGTCGAATTTCTTTGCAAATTCAGACCCTCTTAGGTTGCCATATTCCAATCGCCCATTTCTTCTGGCAAAGATGGCAATTTGTTGAAGAGCAGGTTTCGAGCTGGTCCGCCAGTCAAAAATAAGTCCATCTCTGATAGTATAATTCTTAATGTTCCTCACTTCAACAAGTAAGAGTTTTCCTGGTGCCTGAAATCGGCCAATAAAGCCGTATGGTTGTTTCGCACCATATTTTTGCTCCAAGTAGGGGATTTTAGACCAAGGGACGATCTCTGTGCTGTCACTTTCGACAACCCGGTAAACATAATCCGCAATGTTGTTTTTATTGATTCCCATGGCAATGACGACTCCTGCTGATCCATCTGCTATAAAATAGCTGGAATATGATTTAGAAAGAGACTTCAGAGGTAAAGGTGATGTGGAGCGTGTTTGTGGATTTAATTTCACGCCAAGTAGGATAGGAGTATTCGGTGATCTAAAGTCAGGCTTAGTATTAAGCCACTGAAATGCCTGGTAAATGGCAGTATCAGGTATATGCACTGTTGCCGTAGATTTGAGTCCGCCATAAAAAAGACCGTTATATTGGAAATTAAATTTATTACCAAATCGATCTGTAGACTGGGCAACGGAGCTCAGGCAGTACCAGCTACCCAGGAAAAGAAATAATAAAAGTAAAGCGCAATTTTTCATGAGGTATAAGTATAGAGGTTTATTACTATACCACAAATATGTAAACTCATTAACCTGACCACAATCGCTATTGAGTATTCGGAAGACTTAACCTAGAGTTCGGCACTAGATCTGCGTTAAATCGTGAAATCGATGCTACGGTTCTTCATCGAGAGTTGATATTGTTTACGAGTTCAAACCGATAATGAGGTTCAGTCACATAATCAAATGCCTCTTTACATCTAAAACCGCAATTTTTCATATACTTTTTTAGACCGGATATTATTGGTGTCTGCAATCGCATAGAGTCGCAATTTCTATGTTATTAAGCGCAAGAAATAGCTGCCATATCTAGACGGGATGAAACCTTTCATTTTTTAAGACAATGTTTTTTCCCCGTGCTATGCATTAAATTTATAGCTTAAGAAAAATAGCGCTAATTTTCACATAGACACAATGTTAACCTCATTTAACATAACGATTTATCTTTTTTAAAGCAGCCGCAATTTCTTCAGGTTTCTGAGTTCCGATCAGCAACTTATTCCCATCCTTAAAGACCAGCTGTAATCCATCGCTTCCCGTTTGATTTACTGCACTGTTCCTTTTACTGCCTTTCAAACCCCAACCTCCATACTCACTAATTGGATTATAAACTCTGATGTATGATTTCTGTATACTTTCCCATGAATGATACTTGTACTGGATCTGGATAGGAAAGAGTTTTACGTAAACTCCATCGGCCTTGATTTGGGTATATTGCTTCAGCGTTAATATAAGGAAGGTTGCTAGCAATGTGATTACCAAGCCAATTCCTGTTCCTACTAAGTAGGCAACATCCTTTCTCTTTCTTTTTCTGCTCACCAGGAAAAACATGACAATATTTATAATGATTAAAAATACGATCAGCCCAAGATTATGATCTCCTTGAACTTCATAAAATAAAGGGTCTTGAACCATTGTTACATTTTTAAAATAAGAAAATTAGCAGTCACATTAAGCATCAAATAAGTAGTTATCAGAGCATTAGGATAGAAGAAGAGTTTCCCAAAAACCAAGATATCCATTTTCTTTTTCTTTAGCTGGTGATTCTCCTAAGTTAGTAACATCATCGTAGAACCAGCTAGATAGAATCTATTGCTTTTTTCACCTTATTCAATATGTTTTCATCAGTGTTTACAGCTAATATTTTTATCCTGTAGACATGCAGCTCATTAATCGTCATTACTTTAAACCATAAAGTTTAATTGAATTTGACCTGAAATCAAAATGCACAGAATCTGCAATACCGGACTGGGCGTTTTGGCCTGAATTAAAAACTGTAGCTCCATTCTTTGCTACACCCGAGTGTGTTTTCGAATTATAAGTGATTTGTCCTGCTTTAATTGTATAATAACCAAATACCAGCTTTGACCGTTTTCCAAATAATGTCACTATTTGATTTGCTTGATCAAGAGCTACAGAATCAGCTATATAAGTTACTCTTGGCTTCGAGATTTCTGTTTCTGTCTCGTTGGCAACCCTTTTTGAAAGCTTGGCCAGCGCATTATACCCAGTTCCATATTTAGCAATTTCGCCAGCATTTAATTCAATTCCAGATACTAAACTCATATCATAGTCTTTGTATGTATCTTTATTAATGCCGCCAAGCTTCTCTTCTGGATATGATTTGTCATCAATAGTGAATAAGAGTTTTGAACCCTTTTTGAGAGTAACAGTGCCACCAGAACCTGATCGATCTGTTTTAAACATCACCTCATCATATTTACTACCATCCTGATCCTTTAACGTATACCGCACGTAGAACTTTTCGATTGCCTTAGCCTTGTTCCGTATTCTCTTATTCTCCTTATCGATCTTTGTTGCGTACTCAATCTTCTTGTCGTTTGTAGTAAGTACTAATCTGCCATCAAGAGAACTTTGCGAGATAATGCAACGGGGACTGATCCGGTATAATATATCATAAGGATATATCTTGCCATCTATGAGCACTTCCGGCTTTTCTCCCAGGACTCCATAGTCAATCATCAATAGGCTGTCCGATTGTGATTTTGAAGCGATCACCTCGTCTTTCTTCAGCATATTAGGAGACTGAGTAACTTCCGGTTTAATATCATCGGCGCGCGTATCGGCAGATGGCAGTGTGGTAGCTATTTCAATCGGTTTCGCATAAACGATCTGAATGCCAAATGACCAGCCAAGCACTACCACAAGGGGTAGGGCAACAAAATAATTGAGTCTTTTTTGGCCTTTAGATTTATCACTGAAAAGCATCGTAATCCTTTTTTTAAGTTGACCTTTTGAGAAGCTATGTACCAACGTATGGTTATTCTTGACCGCTATGGAGAGCAATAGTTTTGCATACAAAGTGTTTCCGGTCTCAGAAGAAGTCTGCCTATCAGCTTCATACTCGTGTACCTGTTCTAAGGCATGATCATAAAGATATACTAATGGATTAAACCATAAGATAATCTTAAACAAACCACTAATAATCCTGTCGATAGAATGGGCACCAGACACATGTACCAACTCATGCTTAAGGACCTGAGAAATTTCCTCCTCAGTCATGCCTTTTTGGTCCAAAAATACATAATTAAAGAACGAGCAATTGGTAAAACCTTGGTGCTTATAAACAATTCTCAGTCGGCCTATCCTTTGATCTACATGACGTGTGTACCATAGTATTCTCGACAATTGAAATAAGAACATTGCGAACATACCAGCAGCTACCAGCCAATATGCCTGAACAATTCGCTGTCTCCATGGAAACTCATTGTCTGCAACTTCTTTCTTTATTGACGTAGGTTCGGCATGGCTCATAGTAACTTGATCTATTTTTTCACCATTAGCAGGTATACCAACTTCAGTCTGGCGACTTTTGCGCTCATCCGCTGAAACCTGTATCTGCAGGTCCAACGAAGGTATTATTGCACTTATAATCAAAGTAGCCAGTAGATAATAGCGATTGGCGTTAAAGAAGGTAAGGCGTTGCAAAAAGAAGAAATAAAAAGCATAAAATAAAGCAAGACATGCGCTTACTTTAGAAAGATAGATGAGCCATTCCATATTATCCTTTGTTTTTATCGATGAGCATTTGAAGTTCGTTTATGTCCTTTTGGGTTAGGGTTCTTTCCTTTACCATGAAGGAAAGCAGGCTAGAAGGGGAGTTGTCAAAATAGCCACTAAATAATTTAGAGAAGCTGGTCTTTGTATATTCCTCTTTGCTAATGGCAGGGAAATACTCATACGTTTTACCGTAAGCTTTATAAGAAACATATCCCTTTTTTTCAAGTAACCTGACAATAGATGAAATCGTATTGTAGGGTGGTTTAGGCTCCTCATCAATTTCTGCTATGATATCCTTTACGAATGCCTTTTGCAATGTCCAGATAATTTGCATGATTCGCTCTTCTGATTTAGTTAATTCTTCCATAACATAAAGCTATAACTTAATTTTCAGTTTAACAACTGAATCTTCAGTTTTATTGAATTAGCTTGATGTCTCGTATACGAGTTATAGAAATGTATATAGGATTTCTTGAGACACGATCTTAATTCTTCAATTACATCAACAATATCTCAAATGATATAAAGGTATAGATGTATAAAAGCGATTGGATACCTTCTTTTTATAAGACAAATTGCCAAGTGTAGGGGTCAAGAAATCCTATCAAATTTTCACCGTTTTTCGATAAAATCCTACTTGCAGGAATTTTTATTTACTTAAGCCGATTGCTAGCCATTAATTGGTACTGATATAACGCCATACCTATGGTAAAAATCCTTTATACTAAGTTTTAGCTTTGTTCGACCCAGTATTCTTCTACTTGTCGTTTGCCATTTAGTTTTATGATTAAGAAATTAGGATCAATAGTTGACCAGCCTACAGGATATCGAATTATCATCACAGGTTCTGCATACAATCTATAAAAATTGTTAATCGCATCCATGGCTTTTTTTGAATTTTCTGGCTTTAAATTTTCATCATTTTCAAATGAAATAGAGTCTGGTAATGCAGTATTTTTTGGCAATCTACGTTCAATACCTTCTTGGTAGGGTTTCCCTAATAAGTCTAAAACTGCTTTTCTTGACATTCCAGATTTTAGATGGTTTTTCATTACATCCTGGACCATCCATGCTCTGGGATTAGAAGTATCTTCCATATCTGGATTATCGACCCAGACCTCTT
Organism: Pedobacter sp.; assembly: GCF_037719805.1. Lineage (GTDB taxonomy): Bacteria > Bacteroidota > Bacteroidia > Sphingobacteriales > Sphingobacteriaceae > Pedobacter. The sequence goes on from NZ_JBBJLZ010000003.1 coordinate 50,096, forward strand.
TGTCGAACGAAGATGAATGATTGCAGGCAGCTAAGAAGCAGGCGAAAAGAATAAAAAGAAGTTTTGAAAAATACATAAGTTAAGTAATTAAAGCATGCTTTGTATCCTGAACAAAGTACGCTCGAGTCCGGCTGTATTTGGAGGCATAATCATTTAAAAGACTAAAATCCTGTAGCATTGTTACATTGATCAAATTTAATAAGGGAAATTTACATTCAACAGAACAAACAGATAAACTCAACCCTTGTAACGAATAAGTGGTGTATAAGTTTCTCATTATTCCCTCCTGTAAAGACGTTCCTAGCTGATCTGACCTTAATTAAAGTTTTACGGCAAAAGGAGGAATTTCGGTGTGTGCGATCGGCTTTACTACAGAATTCGGGACAACCTTTGCAGGATGACCTTTCATTAATGTTTGATCTTCCGCACCTCTAACGGTAATGAAAAAACAACGGATTTATGTCTTTCACTGGTAAAACAGATTATTGGATTGCATGGGTTTAAAACAAATTATTTATACAATGGTGTCCATAGTTTAACCGTTGATTTTAATAAAACTGTAAATCCTAGAATTCTCCCAAATTTTGTACTTATCATTGCTGAAAAATTAATTTATGAGCCGTTATTTTTTCTTGGTATTTATAATGATCGGACTGTCCACGTCTTTATTTGCTCAAACAGCCTCGGTAAAAGGGGTAATTTCAGACGAACAGGATAAATCTTTAATTGAATATGCGAGTGTCTCGTTATATAACACAAGCGATTCATCACTGGCCGGTGGAAATGTTACCAAAAATAATGGCGGTTTTGAGATAGGTCAAATTAAGCCAGGCAATTACTATTTAAGAATTGCTTTTATCGGCTACGTAACGAAGCAAACTTCGGCTTTTTCTTTAGGTGAGGGTCAGCAGTTAAATCTGGGTACCGTAGCTTTAGCCAAAGGTTCGAAAGCGCTCAGCGAAGTAAGCATAACAGGTTCGCAAAGCGTCGCGAGTAACAAGATCGATAAGCAAACGTATAAAGCAGGGCAATTTGAATCTGCTAAAGGGGGTAATGCGGTGGATGTCTTAAAAAATCTCCCTTCGGTTTCTGTAAACGGACAGGGTGATATCAGTGTACGCGGATCGTCAGGATTTTTAGTGTTAATTAATGGAAAGCCAGTCCTCACTGACGCGCAGACCGTGTTAAGTCAATTACCAGCCAATACCATTGAAAACATTGAGCTGATAACTGCGCCCTCAGCGAAATATGATCCAGATGGTAAAGGAGGAATTATAAATATCACAACAAAAAAGGGAGCCACAAATGGCATTACTGTAGCCGCCAACGTGCTTGGCGGGCTGCCTAGTACCATTACCTACGGCAACAAAGAGAAGCCTTCTCGCTTCGGCGGCGATTTAACTTTCAACGTTAAAAAAGATAAATGGGATATCTCAGCAAGCGGCAACTACGCCAGAAATGATAATGCCGGATACAGAGAAGGAGATGCTTTTACAAAAAACTTAACTGCCAATACCATTACGAGGTTTCCTTCTAACGGAGAGCGTAGTTTTGTTAAATATAATTATGGCGGGCGCGCTTCGGTAATATTCACCCCGGACGCAAGCAACAGTTTTTCCGCCGGTTTTTTTAGCGGAAAGAGGCACCAGGAACGCTTAGCGGATATTTTGTACACTAATACCACGTCGAGTTTATCCAATAGCGCCCTCCTTAAAAGCACTACTTATTTCAACTCGAACCGGCAAACAAAAGACGGAAATTTCACCTTGGGAAATCTGGATTATACACATACCTTCAAAAACAAATCCGCTTTAACCGCTTCGGCGCTTTATGAGCGGGCCAGATTGTCTGGAAATACGAGAAACAAAAACGTTGATTTTCCAAACACCGCTTCGGTTATACAGGAAGTATATAATCCCTACGAAAATCCGATTGATGGCTACAGACTAAAATTAGACTATTCAGTGAACATCGGAAAAGGAAAATTGGAAACCGGTTATCAATTCAGATACGATACACAAAATGGACAGTATGATTATTCTGTTACACCAGCGACATCACAACCCGACGCGGATAGGTTTAGAGGAACGGCGAAGGCTAAAAACCAAATCAATTCCATCTACAGCCAATATTCCGGCAAACATGACAATTTGGAATATATAGGTGGATTACGCTACGAATATGCGACACGCGCAGTAAACCTTTCATATGATCCTAATCCACACACGTTAAATCTTTCGAATTTATTCCCCTCACTTAATTTACTATATACGTTAAACCAGGCATGGAAAGCTAAAGCGGGATACAGCAAAAGAGTTCAGCGAACCAATAACTTTGAATTGAATCCTATTCCGGAACGTGAACACTCTGAAACCCTTGAACAAGGCGATCCAGACTTATTGCCAGGTTTCATTGATCTGGTAGAGCTTGGCGTAAATACCAATTTTAAATCAGGATCTTTTTTCTCGACACTTTATTATCAAGGGGTCAAAAATCCAATACAGCGGGTAAATAGTGTCTATGCAGACACTATTTTAAACCGGATTTTCACGAATGCGGAATTCGCAAGATCATTTGGCTTGGAAGCCGGAACGAATTTGCAACCTACAAAATGGTGGACTTTTTATTTGGGCGGAAATGTTTACAATTATAAGATTAAAGGTGATCTTAATATTCTTGGCGTCAGCTCTTCCATATCAAACGCCGATTGGGTTTACTCTATCAATACAAACTCCACATTCAAACTTAATCCTACCTGGAGCTTTCAGGGAAATTTAAATTTTCTGTCTTCAAGGCCAACGGCGCAGGGGCGAGATTCCAAGTTCCTGATTCCGAATACCTCATTAAAGAAGTCATTTATGGATGGTCGGTTCTCTGCAACTTTACAATGGCAAAATATGGATTTAGGGTTTAAGGAAACAAACAAACAGCGAATCACCACCTTTGGAAATGATTTTTATACTTCAACGAATTATATCTACGAAACAGATGTTTTCCTTTTAAATTTTAGCTTTAACCTGAACAAGCTTACTGGGGGGAAGGCCAAATTGCCGACCAGTGAATTCGGAGATAAAGAATTTTAGGTTTAGCAGCGCTCGAAAACTCATTTAAAAGGATTTCTGCTGGTGAGGCGTGTAATCGGAAGTTGGTATATTTTATTCGGGTAGATTAGCTTCCACTCCGTGCAAGGGTTAAGATACAAACGTTAAGTTTTTTTGTAAAAAAAAATCGCTATGCTACAAAGAATGATAAAAACTTTACCGGATACTTCCGTTATAATTATTCGGTTAATGGTTGGAGCCGTGTTTTTTTCTGAAGGAATTCAAAAATTTTTGTTCGCCAGCAAACTGGGAGCCGGCAGATTTGAAAAAATAGGATTACCTAACCCGGACTTTCTCGGGCCTTTTGTAGGGGCATTTGAAATTGTCTGCGGGATATTTGTTCTTCTCGGACTTTTTACAAGATTAGCTGCTATTCCTTTATTCACCATTATGCTCGTTGCGATAACCTCTACCAAGGCTAAACTATTAATCGACGAGGGATTCTGGTCTATGCTTCATGATAGCAGGACAGACTGGGCGATGCTTTTAGGTAGTGTATTCTTAATCATAAAGGGGGGAGGTAAGTGGTCAATTGATTATTTGTTATCAAAGAAACAAAAAAGCGAAAGCAACTAAGTGAAGTCCCAGAGTTATTCTTTTGGTTATAGGTCTTTGTCGAATTTTCGTAAAAGGCTTGGCTAGTAGCCGACACCAGCATTATAATACAGACGAAAATTACAGTTATCACTATTCCCAGGATATCTAAGAAGCCGTTCAATAATGTTGTTATTTCACCGTTTTTTGATACGCAAGCTTTATGCTAATCAAGGTCTAACATCATTGTATTCAGGTTAGCTTATTCATCGTTGGTTAATGATAGCAGCAGAGGTAGAGTTTTATAGAACACAACTGGTAACCGGCGTTCATAACCATCTCCACGTATAGTCCGGACCAAATATTTTACAGTAAATTTGTTATTGCAACCTAATTGCATACATTCGCTTTATGTTTATTAGAATCAAAGCCGGGTCGATGGACAAACTAGGGATGATTGCCTCCATAGCATGTGCAGTTCATTGCGCATTACTTCCACTGGTGTTCACATTCCTCCCTTTAATTGGCATGGAGTTTCTTGCAAATAAGTGGATTGAGACTGGTATGATTTCCCTTTCAATCGTACTGGGCACGTGGTCACTAGCTACCGCCTATCGGTCACATAAAAGTGTTATTCCACTAATAGTTTTAGTGTTCGGCTTTGCGCTAATCGGTTCTGGGCATTTCTTTTTTGAGAACTTAGAATCAGTAGTGATTCCCATGGGCGGTATAAGTATTGCAGCAGCACATTATATCAATTGGACGTTACACCGTCCGACTTGTAATGAAACCTGCTGTGATGACTCTGGTAATGTTGATTTAAATTAAGAATTCTCATTGTAGATTACGTATACACGCCTCTATTTAAAGGCTTAGTGAAAATTTGGTTTAGTTGGTGCAATTGGCTGCCCTGAAAAGGGCAGCTATTGTTCTTAGGTGTTTCGATAAATTTTCACAATTATGGATTGTAGATTTAAATTATGAATAACCACATAGCCAAGCCTGTCACATTAATTACAGGTTTTTTGGGAGCAGGTAAAACGACATTCTTAAATGAACTTATAAAATACAATCAGCCTAAGCGGCTTGCAATCATTGAGAATGAGTTTGGAGAGGAGAGTATAGATGGGCAGCTTATCATTGGGGCTGGCAATGAAATTTATGAGCTTAGTAATGGATGTCTTTGCTGTACCTTGAGTCAGGATTTTCACCAGCTGCTGGAAGATCTATGGTCTAGAAAATTAGAGTTTGACGAGGTTATTATAGAAACTACCGGAATAGCTGATCCAGCATCGGTTGCTGCACCATTTCTTAAATCACACCTCATACCACACTATTATCATTTAGAGCGGGTAATCTGTCTGATAGATGCGCAACATATCGAATCTCAACTAAGGGAGACAATTGAGGCTCGGCAGCAAATTAGTTTCAGTGATATACTACTTATTACAAAATCTGATACAGTTTCATCTAATCATCTTTCTTATTTAATAGACATGCTTGTTAAGATTAATCCTTTCGGTATTGTTCTTTCCGGGCATAAACACCATTATCCCTTTTCAGAAATCATTTCAACTGAAAGACAAACGATTTTAGAAAAACGTCCAAAATTTAGTTTGTCTCCGATTTTGCTATCTCAACAACGTCATGAAGACATAGTATCGTTAAGTTTTACTTTTACTGAGCCGTTTAGCATTAACATGCTGCAGCATCAGCTTATGGCATTTCTTCTATTCCAGGCAAAAGATGTTTATCGGGTTAAAGGTATAATCTATGCCTCCAAAAACAGCAGAAAAATAATCGTCCAGTCGGTAAATTCCAGTTTAGTGGTAGAATACGGACAAGAGTGGGAGGCAGGCGAATTGAAACAAAGCCGTATTGTGTTCATTGGAAAAAGCCTTAAGCCTGAAGGGTTTGAGCGCATGCTGAAGCAATGTTTAGAAGCTTAGCAGTATCAAACTTGGTTTACTTCCGCCTACGCCGGTAAACTAGTTCATAGAGGGCGTATATGATTATTCCCGTGCTGTTATAGGACATATACATATACAGTTTTCCTAAAAAACACCAGTCTTCCAAGTACATAAAGTGCGAACGCATTATAAATATCGCGTGATCCAAAGCTATAGTCCGGGATAATAATGCTACATATGATCAAATAGAACGTCGTAAGTAATATTGGTATAAGGAGGAGTGTCAAAACCGGAATAAGTATTGCTTTCAATTGCAGTCCTTTGAATTCTTAAGTTTCGCTCTCATTCACATCACCGGATCTCGGATGTAACCAGATATTTAGTTACAAAAGCCAAGGCATAAATGACCAGATTACTTAGGATCAAAACCATTAAACCTTTGTTTACAACGTTATAATCGGGTTTCGCTATAAATTGATGCTGAGGCTCATTTGGAAAATCGGCATGCCTGAACGGCTCGTCATTGAATAAGAAAGGGTAGTAAAATGCTTTAATACGTTCATGGTACTGCCTGGCACTTTCAGTGAAGGCCATTTGAGTCTCCAAATCGGTAGCACAGGACGCATTTAATATACCTTGAAAAGTAGCGGGAGCACTAACGCTGCTTAAAGAAACCGCTAAAGCCGATCGAGACTTTAATTTGCTTTTATAAGTTTCATAAAGACGATCAACGGAACGGTCACCCAGTTCTTGAAAGGCATAATACCACTTCCACTTAAAGCGTTCCTCGATTCTACTCGTGTTCCGGTATTGTGGGTAAAAGACGAAGAACCGGTTCATTGTCTGTTCTTTAGGCCTGTCCCAACCTGCATGTACTTCTTCGCGTTGTTTAAGCGTCAGTTGTAATCCTTCGGTCGTATGCACCGAGAGTTGTGCGATAACATTGATCAGCACGGGTAATATGAAGGTAAGTACTAACCAGGCGCCTAGCAGCGCGATTGCGTTGAATGCCGAGCTTTTCTTTAGCACGATAATAAAGTAGCACACACAGAACCAGAAAAGTGAATAAAGCAGCGTACCAGCTAACCAAATAACTATACGAACGTCATAGACTGCACCGCTATATAGCGAACCGGCAAGGATTAGCAGCAAAACAAGAAGCAATACCAGAGTGAAGCGGAAGAGCAGTTTAGCGAACAATAGTTGTGTCAATGATATTGGCTGCGACATGAGCAAGGCCAGGGTGCCACGTTCTTTTTCTGCAGAATAGATATTGAAGCAGATGGCTACTATGAATAACGGTAGAATAAAAACCAGTACAAAAGCCAGGTCAAAGCTCCCGGTAGCCAGCTTGTCCGGGTTGGTATTTTCCGAACTGTAAAGTTGGTTTTGTACGGCGAGTAATCGAAGCTTGATATAAAAGGGATTAGCATCACGCTGCCCTATGGATAAAGGAGCCCAGGAATCCGGCATATGTTTGGCAAAGGCGAAATGATAGTATCCGATATCGCCTGCATCTGCATCATCAGGATATTTTGCTTTCACTTCCTCGATATTGTCCCGGTAAATCGTATCCAAGCCTGCGATCTTGTTCCGCTGCCGGTCGACTTCTGCTGTTCCTGAATATATGCCATAGCAACCAGCAATTAAAATCAGAAGGGTGAATAGAAGAAGGCTTTTTTCTGATTTAAAATTGAGCCATTCCATGCGCAATAGCGTTTTTAAAGTATTTGGCTTCATAAAGGAAAATATCGGTTGAGCAGTGTATTAAAAACCAGGTAAAGGACAAAGCCCCATAGCAGTAGTGCCGCGAAAGAAATCCAGTGCGCCCTCAAAGCGAAACTCACTGAAGGCTGCCGGTATTCAAAAGGTGGATAGTTTTTCCAATTACTGGCGTCTAACCGGGTTTCTTTATCATGATAGTGCAGTTTGGTTGCCTGCAACTTATTCAGGTGCTGGGCAAGTCGGTACCGGTAGTCTTCTGCTGCTTTTAAAAAGTGTATGTAATGCTGCTGGTCGGTGCCGGCAAGCCCCATGGAGATGTATCGCACAGAGAGAAAAGGGTTAATGAAAGAAGCCCATTTTGATACTGCGTTTTGCTGCCCGTACGTCTGGGCCAGCTCATCGAACTCTTGAGCATATACCTTACTACTATAAGCTTCGCCTTCGGCCATTACCAGGCCGTCGATGTTAACCGGTAATTGGCTTACTGAGTCTACCCCATATTTTTGAAGTAATGACTTGGTAAACTCTTCTGTTCGCTTGTCCTGAGGGTTGTGTCCATTGATTCCTTTGCTAGCCGCATGGTGTACATGAGCGTCCATCTCAGCCTTTGTGGGCGTTTGATAAAGAAGACTGCCCAGGTTTGCAGTCACTTTTGGCATGATCACACAAGCGGTGATCCAAATGCCAAGTAACGTAAGTAGCGCTGTACGAGAATGCCGGCTCCATGCAGAAACCAGAATGCTGCCTGCCAGAAAAATAAAGAAATATAAGGCATAAACTCCGGTAAAAAGTAATAGCCGGAGCCAGAAGTCGGCATTTGCGGACAGACTGTTAGCAAGTAGTAAAAACAACGACGCTGTTAGCAATGACGGCACCATGATAAGTAGCAATAATTTTCCGTACCCCTTTAACTTGGCGTTGGCAATCTGGCTTACTGACAAGCCTTGGCTCAGCAACAATTTGATCGTTTCCTGTTCTTTTTCCTGGGTGAAGGTATTAAAGCACAAAAAAATAATGATTAGTGGAATGAGCAATTGTAAAACGAATGCAATTGTCATTTCACCAAACCGCATCAGACCGCTCGATTGCTGTACCGAGCTGAAATTGGCACTGTTTTGCTGATGAGCTTCTAAATAAACCATGGTGCCGGTAAAGCTGTCCAGACCAAAATCAAAGAAACTGAGCGATGACTTAGGCCGGAATGCATAGGAACCATAATGTGCCATTCGATGTGGGTGGCGTGGGGGCTGATCGCGAAAATCTTCGTTAGCCGTTTGCTGTGCGATCTGTCTTTCAGCGGCGACCTGATTGTAACTCATTATACCGGTGCTGGCGGCCAGCACAAGCAATGCGATGACTATGCTGACCAGAATGACAAACCTCTTATCACGCAGGGCAGAGATAAATTCTTTTTGGGATAGTGTTGTGATCATCTAGTTGTGCATATATTCCAGGTAAAGTTTTTCCAGTTCGTAGGCATCCATATCGCCTGAGGCTAGCTCGTGTACCAGTTGGCCGTCTTTCATGATGCCGATCCGGCTGCTCACCTCACGTGCCCTAAAAATATCATGGGTGGCCATAAAGACTGCAGTGCCTTCTTTGCTTAACCGCAAGAGCAAATCTGAAAACTCGTTACTTGCCTTCGGATCCAGGCCCGAGGTAGGTTCATCCAACAGCAGGACCATGGCTTTTTTAGCGAGCGCAGCAGCAATCCCTACTTTCTGGCGCATTCCTTTGGAATAAGCTCCTGTTCGCTTTGCCATAGCGTCTAGCTGTAAGCCCGAGTTGATCAGGAAACTTTCCAACTCATTGCGAGTGTAGTTGAAACCGGCGAGCGAACTGAGTAAGGAGAGATTCTCCAGGCCGCTTAGATTAGGGTATAAAACCACCTGTTCAGGGATATAAGCCAGGTATTTCTTAACCGCTGTCAGGTTTTTCGTTACCTCCAGGTTGTTGATATAGGCAGCTCCGCCGGTGGGCATAATAAAGCCTAGGAAAAGATTGATCGTAGTTGATTTACCTGCTCCGTTTGGTCCTAGTAAGCTAAAGATCTCGCCTTGGCGGAGGGACAGGTTTAACTGCTTAAGGGCAGATTTGTCTGGATAGTTCTTGCTTAGGTCTTTTGCTTCAAGTACGATGTTCATAGATCTTTTTTTTTTATGACATTAATGAATTTCAACTGTTCCCATTACTATTCCTAGTTGGCTGTACTTTACGAATAATTATAAACAAAGGATATGGTCAGGTCGGTTAGCCTCACCTAATGCTGCATAAAGGTCAGGGAAACAAGCTATTTGCTCATGTCCGCATACCATAGTTACAGCGCATTCAGTCGGTCTTAAGCGCATAAGGTATCCGTCTGTCAAGCTCTTCACCTTCCGTTCCATGTCTGATTTCTTAGCCATCAGTAATAAAATATTCTTTTCCCGGGTAACTTTTTCAAGGCGATGGCTGATTGGATGTTCCCGTTCTAAAACGAAAGCATTTTCATCAAAAAAGCATAAAGCAACTACATCCAGTGCATGTTGACCTGATTCAAGTTGCGGTAAGATCCTGTTTGCTAAGTGGTGTATTCCTTGAACGGGTGAGAGTAAAATGTAAGCCACTTTCATAATAATCTGTTTTTGTAATTTTCACAAATTCTATTATAATCTGCGCTTGCCTGAACGATTTAATTTCCTTTTCACTACCTAATTCAAAACGACACAAAGTTGCAATAAATGTTCTATATTTTAGTGATTAAATACAATCATTTATTTTATTAAACAATATTCGGTGAAATGGGGTTTAGCATTTAATGTAGCTTTGTTGCATTTGTGAAACCTTGTCGGCCAATGTGTAATAGCATCGCCGTTAACTAATAAAACCAATATTATATATTTAATACTTACCTCAAATATGAAAACATTCAAAACATTACCATTATTTATTACAGCTATTTTGCTTGCGTTCACCAGTTGTAAAAAGAACAACGATCCTGAACCGGAGCCTAGCAAGCCATTTGAAATTACCGACCATTTTGTTGCAGGAACGCTTGCGCAAAAAACCGGAAATAAGTATACCAGCGTCTTTTTTATTCAGCTCTTGGAAGATAATAAAGCATTATTTATCAATTCATCTTCTAGTAACCTTGTTGGCACCTACACAGTAAGTGAGACAGAACTAGTATTTGAGGTGACCGGTGGCAACGCCCGTATCGCCAAATTTACATTGGACAAAGACAAGAAAATAACCTCAGCCTACTACAAGGCGCTTACTACCGAATATGATGCCATCGGTGAATTATTAGAAGTTAAAGAGACCAATGAACTTGCGGGTAAAAAGTTCAAAGGGGACGAGTTTAAAATAGGAGAAGTTAGCAACAGAGCCGGAGTCATTTATAGTTTTAATAAAGCGGGTACAACAACCTATGGTTCTGGTATAGACGCGGCTACGATTGACAACGCTGCCAATAATTATACGCTTATAGGGGGAAATGGCTTTAAATATGTCAGTGGGAGTACTGTCGAGCTAGGTTTTGTATCCAACAAAAAGCTTACAGTCTTCAGATCAAGCGGCTTGTTTTATTATGGTAAGTATGACCAGCAATAGTTCAATGAACTGTAGGATCTTGAAAGTTCTTGTAGTCGGACTAATCGCTACCGGCTTCTTATTCTCCTGTAAAAAAGAGAATGCACTTACTTTGGAAGAATCTTCTGTAATGGTTAAAGAAGTGGGTCTAAATAATTCAAAAATCGCTTACAGTGGTAATGATCTGCACATCGATGCAGAAGTAAAAGCTCCTGGAAAGATTGCGGATATAAAGGTTCAGATTACGCTAGCTGAATCCAATTATGGCTGGGACTTTATAAAGACTTATACCGGTACTTATTCAGGCTTAAAAAATGCAGACTTTCATGAGCATATAGATATACCTGAGACGGCCAGGGCGGGAACCTACACTTTAGTTATGATTGTTACTGATGAGTTAGGCCGAAAGACTAAGGCAACAGTTGATTTTACTGTTGTTAAAGACTTGTCTTTGCCTCGTATAACAGATGTTGCCTTCAAAACTTCTTCCGCTACGGTCTTAAATCTTACAGGCGTTATCAATGCCCCAAATAGAATTGCAGCCCTTTTGGTTGAAGTGCAGTCAAGCACATGGACAACAGAATTTACTTATACGGATGCTGACATGATTGACCAAACAATTTTCCATTTCAACAAGAATATCAATTTAAGCGGCGCTCCAAGTGGGCATTACCATATTAATGTCACTGTTAATGATAAGCAGGGAAAGCATGCCCTGTATTCTTATCATTTAGATAGATAGATTAATATTTGAGCGCTGAGAAATGAGTAATTGATAAGTTAATACCAGCTTGTTCTTCTGGTTCTATCATAATTTTTAATTCAGATTTCCACTTAGTTAATCACAATCGATAAAAACCGCTGTAAAGATTCAAGTGCGGAATCGAGTTTGTCAATGATAGTTCCTAATGCTATCTATCTATTCTTCTCTTGAATTCAGTTCTTTCTTTATATTATTTATATTGATAATATTCAGAATAAGAATCGGCATCAATGCAATTGGTACGATTAACAGCGGACTGAAACCTTTCTTAAGGGATAAATATATTAACGTAATAAAGCATACCAGAAGCATACCAGCTAATGTTCCTGCAATTGCTTTCAATAGTTTGTATTTCTTTAATAAAGCCTCTGTATTTAATGCACTTAATTTATTGCTTTCCATTTAGTTTTTGAGGGTTAAAACTTCTATTGCTTTTATAGCTCCAATAGGGGATATTCTTATGTTCTTATTACCTTTTTCTACATAGAATAAATTTACGCTATTTGAGCCAATTAAATATATCTCCTTGGTTTCGTTTGTGTTGTATGTCAAATTACAATTATATCTCAGATTCCCGTTCAAGATATTTCGGGAAACTTTAAGCCCGTTTCCGAGACCTATTCCTAGAAAAAAAGAAAACAAACATATGGCTAGTGTGGGCACGAATAAGTTCCCAAATTTAATTTTGACTTCGTTTGCTGATAAGGGAGTCGATGCCCCCCGAGAACTCGTGAATTTTCTAACCCATAGTTTATTGTAATTTTTGGTAGGTAAAAAATATAGAGCAAAATATAGGGAGAAAAGGATTGCACAGAATCCCACAAGAACAATCGGGTGTGACGTCAAATCTGCAATAGGACTTATTAAAATATCCATGAGACTGGAATATCTTAGAATATTTATACCAAACTGATAATAAAAAACGCTCTCTTTTAAAATGCCTAGTACAACAAGAAATAAGTATCCAAAAGGAAGGAAGCTTTGTAATCTATCAGCAAATTTCATTCAAATTATTTATTTCTTCTAACAGTACTCGTGGTCATAAGCCGGCAACGTTTCAAAGTTTTATACCATTAGACATTATACCATTTAAATTCGTTGATAAACTAAAGATAGCAATAATTACCAAGGATAAATTGCTCACTAGCCTATTTTATGACTAAAGTTTAGTTTCTACATTCGCAATATTCACCTCCTATAAAAAGAGGTTCCTGGCTGCTTTGATCTTAATTAAAGCTTTCCGGCAAAAGAGAAATTTCGTTTTGTGCGACAAAACTGATTGCGCCAAATCTTGTATTCTCCATTATTCCACCATTTTTTGATAAATCTACAATCTAATAGCATGTGGCTCCTTTCATTCCACTTCAAGACACACTGTCAACATTGCCAAAATATTGAGTTTATCCACGCAACATAAGCTAATGGTCCTATTCTTAGTTATTGACAATGTTTAATTAATTTCTTCAAACAGAGATAAGGTGTCGCCTTTAAATGATCATACCGACGAGCAAATCAATAAAGCAGGTATATTTGGAAACTGCGAACACATTAGTATTAAAATATGAAAAGGGGCAATACATCGACAAATGTAATCATACTTCCAAACGAGCTTAAAATAGTTAAGGAATTGGTTTATGACAATTGCGGGTTCGACTTAACAAACCTGAAGTTAAGTACCGAAAGTTTAGAATATGGAGCTTGTTCATTTGAACTCAATAATAAGAAAATTCAATACCGGGTGGCAAAAATCACTCCATTAAAGTCTGGTCATTTTGTGACCATATGGCAAAGAAATAAGGACGGAATAACTGAACCATTTGAGGTATCGGATGACCTTGATTTTATAATAATTGCAGCCAAAAGAGAAAATAACTTTGGGCAATTTATTTTTCCAAAATTCGTCTTGGCAGAAAAAGGTATTATTACTACTAATAACAAAGAGGGAAAACGTGGAATTAGAGTTTATCCACCTTGGGACACTGTTGCAAGTAAACAAGCGGAGAAAACTCAAACCTGGCAGACAAAATACTTCTTGACAATTGATGATGGAAACTCATCTACCAAAGATTTGATAAGAAAGCTACTTTTTTAAGCTGTAGCAGCCACACCTCATTGAAAATATTTGGCGACAATATCGGAAAAGCGCATAGCTTTGAAAATTAATATATATTCTATAATATCCCTCCATTTTTAAGACGGTACTCATCAATTAGCTTGTACCAGCTTTACGGCAAAAAGAGAAATCTTCGCTTTGAGACAATTCCTAACTTGTGCCTGGTCCTTGTATCCTCCATTATTCCACCGTTTTTTGATTTCAAATGAGACGAGTATTTGATAATCAAGAGGCCCATTTCGTTAAATGGCCAATAACTATTCACATATATATCAACGATTTGCTTTTTAAATACGTATAGTGTATATTTACACTATACGGTCTAAAATGATTGAAACAATTAAAAGTAAGGCCTTAATGCTTCTTTGGGAGAAAGGAGATGGTAGTAAGCTGCCTCCGGTGCAGTTGAAGAAAATAAAGCTCATTTTGCAAATTATTGACGATCTAGAAGAAGTACCTGATGATCTTGCAAATTTGGTTTCGTTCAGACCACATCCTTTAAAGGGTGACCTTCAAGGATTCTGGAGCTTAGATGTTACAGGTAATTATCGAATCATCTTCCGCTTTGAAAACAAATCTGCTTTCGATTTGGACTATTTAGATACACATTGATATGAAAAGAGAGTTAGAATTAACCCATCCAGGGGAAATGTTAAAAATTGAAATTGTTGAAGGGCGCAATTTAACCATTGCTAAAGCTGCTGATTTATTAGGTGTCACCAGAACCACATTGTCTAATATATTGAATGGTAAGGCAGCTATAACTCCTAATATAGCCTTAAGAGTTGAAACGGTGTTTGGAGGGGCTGCTCGATTTTGGGTTCGTTTGCAATCGTCCTACGACCTATCAATAGCCAAAAAAGGTTTTATAGAAAATCCACCCAAAATCACACGTTATAATTTCGCCTGATGTAAATCATATCATTAAACCTCTTTGGAAGTAGAAAACCTTAAGAAGTCAAGAAATGACTAACTAAGAATTCCACCGTTTTTTTGATAATGGATCTACCTAGTTGAGATATTTAAACTCACCGCTCAGTCCTTTCAAAAATGCGGCAGTTAGGTATTCCGACGAAGTGGTACGCCATATCTAATGAACATTTCTTCCTGTGGCTATTTGTGAGGATTAAATTTATTTCTATATACATATGTATTTTACATCTAGAATTTTTGCATGTATTATTTATATTATATTGAAGCATGGTATTTAGAATTTTAACGCTATTGTTTTTTTGTTGTCTTTTTTCCAAATCTTTTTCACAGTCAACAGGAGAATTAAAAGGAACGCTCATTAATTCAGATGGTGAACCTATCTCCAAAGCAACTGTGACTTTAGTCAACCAATCTGATACTTCGGTAATCTCTTATACCTTAAGTAATCAAAAGGGAGAATTTCAACTGATAAAAATACCACACAACAGGACACTTAGGCTTTTTATAACTCATATTACAGCAGCTCCATTTATTAAAGACTTTCTTTTGGATTCAGGTAGTAGAGATTTTGGAAGGATTAGTTTGGCTTCATTAACTCTTAACGAAGTTGTAATATCTGGTGGGCTACCGATTCGTATGAATAAAGATTCTTTAGAATATAATACAGCATATTTTAAAGTTCGACTAAATGCAAATGTTGAGGAGCTCTTAAAACAGCTTCCTGGCTTACAGGTTAATATGAATGGCGAAATCTATTTTCAGGGCAGAAAAGTCTCTGCAATACGTGTTAATGATAAGGAGTTTTTTAACTCAGATTTGAAGATTGCAAGCAGAAATCTTGATGCAGATTTAATTAAAACTGTGCAAATATTTGGTGATAGAGGAAACAGTAAGCTCATAGTCAATAATGAAGCAGATTTACCGGTAATAATTAATCTAAAATTGAAAAGTAATTTTCTTCGTTCTGATTTCGGTAAAGTATACGCTAGTGGGGGTACTAGAAGCCGTTATGAAAGCGGTGTGCTTTTAAATTCATTCCGAGATACTCTTCAGGTAAGTTTAATTGGCTTTGCCAATAATATTAACAGAGGCAGTTTTGACTACAGTGAACTTTATGAATTTGGCGGGCTTAATAGAGCCGAATCAAACAGTGACTTAAACTTTGGTGGAAGAACTTATCAAGGCGTAGCAAATAATAAGGCTATAGGAGTAAATGTAAATTATGATTGGAAACGTACAAAAGCCAATTTTATGTACATGTTTAACAATGATAATAGTTTGCTATTGCAGTCTACTGCTAATGACCGTTTTTTTGATGAGATCATTCAGAACTCTTCCTCAAAACTTAACATTGGTAATAGTGCAAGTACGCACGCCTTATCTGGATTGGTTCGCCAAACCTTAAATGAAAACACGTTCTTAGAAATAAGGCCATCTATAGAACTCAAAAGAACAATAACTGATTATCGATCCGAAAGTAAAACCTTGACAAATGATACGCTATCTAATAAGAATGATAGTCAGATATCTGCCTCTATGCCTTTTTCAGCCTATCGACATAGTTTTAAGTTTGAAACTCGATTTAATAAAAAACATATTCTATCACTTCAAAATTTGATCACTTATGAGAATGGATCAAATGATGAGCGAAGTCAGGTTAATACATTTCTTATTACTCGTGATTTATTAAATCAAACTTTTAATCGGGATGTAGAAATCGGCACTTTTAATAGTAACTTCTCCCTTTCACCTAAGTATCAAGTTGCCCTGAGCAAAACATTTCTTCTACAGGTCGACCTCCTCTTTGAAAATAGCAAGAAGAAATACTCGCAAGATCTATGGCTAAAAAATGATACCCTTACCAGAACAAGAAGATATGATTTTGAAAATCGATATAATGTTAATACCAATAAATATTCATCTAGAGCTAACTTAGACTGGACTATTAAAGAAGGAATTACTGTGAGTGTTAATGCCGCCGTTGAATATAGAAAATATGATGTTAATTATGATAATGTAATTCCAGAGCAAACAAGATATTTCACTAATGTATTGCCGGGCATATCAATGCTGATTAAAGATCTTCAAATCGCCTGGCAGCGAAGTACAGTTGCCCCATCTTTCTCCCTCCTTCGAACAAGAACAGATAATTCGAACGAGTTACAGGTTAAATTACCCTTTTATGGATTTCAAAATGTCTTAAAAGATAACTGGATACTGAATTATAGAAGATATAAAGAAAAGTCTCAGTTAACTCTTGGGATGAGTGTGGATAACGAGCATGGCTCAGTAGGTTTCGAAAATTTTTATAATATTATTAATGCTGCTTATTCGACAAAAAGTTATCTAAGTGGATCTACTTGGTCAGCATACAATTATATACAGTATTTTAAATCAATTAGGGTTTCCGAATCACTTAACTCACAGATTGGACTCTCACCTGATTTTAGTCTTTATCAAAGTTATAATCGGATTAATAGTATAGAAAACAAAAACACTACTTACTTAACATCAATTAAAGCAGAAATTTCACTATTATGGAAGAATTATATAAAGGTTTATCCTAAATATAATTTGACTTACCAGACAAATAGCAATACAATTACAAATAATTCGAATTTCTTAGAACAAAGTCTTACTACCTATTCTTATGGATCTGCGTTAAGCCTTGGCCCAATTAAAGGTATGTCATTTGAAGCCTCCTATGTAGTAAAGAATCTTCCTACTAGTTTAAACGAAAGAGATAATATCAACTTACTTGACACATCCCTATATTATAATTTTAAAGGAGGGTCTCAAATTAAATTAACCGGGTTTGATATTTTAGATCAAAACACAGCTACATTCCGTACCGCACAAAATAATGAGGTCTCTTTTCAAGAGATGAATGTGCTAAAGAAATATTTTTTGTTAGGTTTTGTTTATAAACTTAAGTCTACAAAAGTTAAAAGCGAACCGGAATATTAACTGGATTATAACGTAGTTGGACTGTTTAGTGATAAATGTATGTCCAGTAAAAGAAACTTATTACTAATGACGCAGCATTCCTTCCTTTAGTGAGACAAGATTTTACTTGACTGATCCTTGGACTCTCACTTATACGACCCTTTTTTGATAATGTGAAAATAACCAGGTGCTTTATAGTTATCATACGTAATATTACATCATGACAATGACTAGAAAATGCTGGGTACCTGTAAGCTTCCCGTAAAATCAGACCATTCAAAAGTAGAATTTAGCTGCTAATATCTAGCAACAAATCAGCTGGCGTTTTAAAGCCTAGTGCTTTGTGTGGCCTATGATTATTGTAATCATACATCCATTCTTCAGCTTTTTCTCTTACTTCGTCCAGTGTTCTGAATATGTAAGCATTCAATAATTCCCTACGCATACTCCCGTTAAATCGTTCCACATATGCATTTTGAGTTGGTTTACCGGGTTGAATAAATATCAAGGTAATCTTTTTCTCATTACACCAATCCCCTAGCTTATCTGAAATGAATTCTGGACCGTTGTCGACTCTAATCATGCTTGGTAGACCTCTATACTGCTCTAACGCTTCCAATGCTCTTACAACCCTATGAGCTGGTAACGACAGATCAGGCTCGATGCACAAGATTTCCCTGTTATAATCATCTACTATGTTCAGTACTCGAAATTTCCTTCCGTCCCATAAGCTGTCGCTCATAAAATCGATTGACCATACCTGGTTGATGGCTTCAGGAGTAGACAGAATTTGTTTTACTCTGGCGGGAAGTCGTTTTCTTGCTCGCCGTCTTATATTCAATTTCATAGCAGTATAAACCCTGTATACCCGTTTATGATTCCAAAGAAAGCCTTTGCGTCTCAATCTGTGGTAACATTTCCAAAACCCAATAACAGCATGCTTTTCAACGAGCACTTTCAGCTCATCAATAATCTCATCATCATCTTTCTGCTTATGAATATAGAAACAACTACTTCGAGGAACGTTTACACATAAACACGCCTGACGATGGCTGATTTTCTTGACCATTTCTTCCACCAGCCCGCGTTTTTCATCAGACGTTAACGCTTTTTTTCTACAGCTTCTTTAAAAGTTTCATGTACCAGACTCAGATTTGCATACATTTTTTTAAGCCGGGCGTTTTCATCTTCCAGCTCCTTTATCCTTTTCAGTTCGTTAACTTCCAGACCACCATAACGCTGACGCCACTTGTAGAAGGATGCAGTGCTTACACCTAAATCACGGCATAGCTCATTAACATTCCTACCATTTTCATGTTCCTTGATTGCTTTGACAATCTGAGTCTCCGTAAATCTTGACTTTTTCATATTACACATTTAAAGTTAAAAATTCTTTTTATCGCCCGCGCTACGCTTGGTCGAGAATTCTACTTTTAAATGGTCAGCTTTTAGGGAAGCTTACATACCTTTTGTATTCTTAATAAGCTTTATTTTAAACATTCCTTTTTCCTTCAGTCAGCAAGTACAAAAATTTCAGGTTTTCAAACTTGAAAATAAAATTGGCACTGAAGAAGTTTCCTCATTAAACACAGCTGATAGCAACTCCACTCATATTGTTATTCGCACACAGGACCGTGGGAAAAAGCTATTGCTGACAAGCAACTTAACCACCAATAATTCAAAATTAAAGTTTGTTTCCAGTGGTAACACATCCCGTTTTAAGCAAGAGACATTAGATACACTGCTAGCAGTGGATGGTGGTTTTCCCCTTAGTAATAACGGATCTATCAAAATGAGAGAAATGCTCATTGCCTTTTGGCTCGAAGCTGGCAGTCCTCAGGTTGTTAAATCTAGGTTAGATGGATCGGACATTACCATTCATGAAATTAATCAATCAAATGCTCCTGCGGAGCAAAAAGGACTTAAAGCCTTTCTGATCAACCACGGACTGGATGAGGTATTCTGGACGGATACGGAAGGAAAGAGCGTATTCATGACGACCACTGATACGGAAGGGGACAAAAGAGAGGTAATCGCTGAGCAATATTTACCTCAATTCAGCTTACTAAATAACCAATCAACTCGATATTTACTGCAAGCATATAAAGAAAAAGGTAGCAGCATCGGAAAATCATATGGTGTAATTGCAATTATAGGGGGAAATATCATTGACGTTAAACAGGGCGGTGAATTGCAAAAAAACACGATGGTGCTAATAAAAAATGGCAAAATTGACTATGTAGGTGTAGCCAATAAGTCGCTAATCCCACTAGGGGCACACGTGATCGATGCTAATAATAAGTTTCTGATTCCGGGTCTGTGGGATATGCATGCTCACATATTTCACCCATCCTACCTGCAACGAGCCTTACTTTCAGGCGTTACAACAGTAAGGGATATGGGGAATGAGTTTGACTTTGTGGTGCAGCTGAAAGACCTGGTTAGCAAAGGATCTGTACCTGCTCCTAATTTATATGCGGCAGGGCTGTTGGATGGTAAATCTCCAGCTACCTTAGGCGCTATGCTGGCAACAAATTCAGAGGAGATCAAAGCAAATGTGAAGCGATACCATGATGCTGGCTTCAGCCAGATCAAAATCTACGACAGCGTCAATAAAAGGAATTTTGACCTAATTGTTGCTGAGGCGAAACGCAATCAAATGCAGGTTGTCGGCCACCTGCCTACAGGTTACACACTTAGTTATTTTATCAATAATGGATTGAATAGCCTGAGCCATATTCATTATTTTATGAATAATCTAAAATTGTCTACAGGAGATCTTCTAGCGGCAAACAAAGTCTTGTTAAATAATATGATCGCAAAGCATACCTATCTGGACCCAACCCTTAATGTTTACCGGCTAACTGGGGACAAAAAAGTAGGAGTATACTACAAATTTGTAAAGATGTTTGCAGATTATGGTATTCCTATCGTTGCCGGAACGGATAATGAAGGCACTATTTCAGAGGAAATTCAAAGTTATGTGCAACTGGGTTTAAGTCCGCTGGAAGCGATCAGATCCGCAACTATTATACCTGCAACCTTAATGGGCGCTGCTAAAGAAAGTGGCAGTATTGAAAAGGGTAAAGCCGGTGACCTGCTCATTCTGGACGACAATCCTTTACTGAATATCAGTACATTAAATAATATACGAACGATCGTCAGGGGAGAGTTTATCATCTATAAATGATAGGCATGTCAATTATTAACCATTTATCTGTTCAAGCAATTGCTTTCGGTAGTGCTGCCCTATAGGGATAACTGTTTTATCATGCATCATGAGGCCGTCTTGGTGGATCCGGTTAACATGGATTCTATTGACAAGGTAAGAACGGTGCGCTTGTATAAAGTCTCTCGAATTTAGTTTCTCCAAAATGCCTTTAAGGGTATGGTAGATGATGTGCGTCTGATTATCGGTAATGATCTTCACATAGTCTCTGCAGCCTTCTATGTAAAGAATATGCTGCTGGTTTAAATTCAGCATACCTTCTTTATCTTTTATCACCAGGTTGTGAACAGCCATGTCCGATTTTTCCCCTGATCCAATACTTGCTTTATTTATTGCTTTGGTAAACCGCTCGAATGAAAATGGTTTTAATAGATAGTCCAAAGCGCTTAATTCGAATCCTTCAAAGGCATATTGTTTATGTGCTGTAGTAAAAATGGTTTGAGGCGGATTTGGCAGCATACTTAAGAAATGGATACCATTTATCAAAGGCATTTCTATATCCAGAAATAACAAATCTATTTTAGACTTGCCTAAATATTCAAATGCTTCTACGGTATTCCTGAATTTGGCTTTAAGCT
This sequence comes from Pedobacter sp., assembly GCF_037719805.1. Lineage (GTDB taxonomy): Bacteria > Bacteroidota > Bacteroidia > Sphingobacteriales > Sphingobacteriaceae > Pedobacter. The sequence continues at coordinate 71,498 of NZ_JBBJLZ010000003.1, forward strand.
CTAATCCTGGCGTTTGAGAAATATAATGTTCCAATACCTGATGCGCAAAAGGTTCATCGTCTATTATGACACATTTCATCTATAAATCTATTTTAAGTTCTACAATATACTGATTGTTGATTTCTGTCATGTTTAACTGGTACTGTCCTGGATAATATAGTGCTAATCGCTTGTTGATGTTTGCTAGTCCAATACCGCCCTTTTTTTGTTTTGATGTGGTTGAAACTGGTTGAAGTGTGTCATTTTTGATGAGGAAAGTTATGTTTTTCAGCGTTATAATGACCTCCGATCCTACCATTGCTTTGTTTTCAAGCTTGTGTTTACCATGTTTGAAACTGTTTTCAACTAATGGCAAAAAAAGCATTGGTGGTATTTTAATATCAGCATTCAGTCCTGTGATTTTAAAAGAGATATCTGCATCTGGAAATTTCTTCTGTTCCAGTTCGAAATAACCTTCCAAAAATACAAGCTCATCTTTCAAAGGCACCATTTCCTGATCGCAGTCATATAATATGTACTGCATCATCTGCGATAGCAGCAGTATAAATCTTGAGGTATCTTTTGAATTGCTTAAGCTCATTCCATACAAACTGTTGAGTGTATTGAATAAAAAATGTGGTTGTAATTGGTTTTTAAGCATGGCTAGCTGCAGCTGCAAATGGTCTGTTTCTATTTTATGGCGACGAAGTTCATTTTGGTAAGAGAAACGGGAAAGTGCTATGCACAGGAAAGCGATCACATCAGTCATCACTATATTGAGATCAAGGGCTGGGTTTTGCTGTAAATTAAGAAAATAACTGTGCTCGGTCATCCCTTTAGATAGCATGACAAATAAACTGGCGACAGCAAAGTCATTCAATTTAGCTATTACGATAAAGTAAATTACGGTTACAACAAGCAGCCAGAGGTATTTTTTTCGATCCAGCAATTCCGGTGCTGCCCATCTGTAGTAAAAGATTATATAAACTGTTGAGCATATACTGTATAAACAAAGCGTGAGATAAGGAAAATTTGAATCAGGTATATGAGGCAAGTGTGCGCTATCCAGATGATAGGAATACTTATAGACACATACGTAGAGCAACCAAATTAGAATTTCAAATACAGCAGGAAAGGTTATTGATTTCTTAAACACCTTATAAAAGTCGTAGAAATTATTGACCATTGCCATCAGGTTTCGATAAAGGGCTGTTTTTGCCCGACTAAACCTGCAATTCCCTATTTGGTAGTGTGAATTTTAAGCCTGGTCGAAATTTTAGTAAGCAGGTATTTTTTCCAGGTTTCTTTGTGATATAAAATTAGAAACTATGAAACGTCAACTACTTACTTACCTAACTACTTCGTTGCTTACCATTTCAGGTTTAAGCGCTGGGTTTGCACAATCTGTTCAAAACAATGATGCACCAGCTTCAAATGATCAAAACACAATAACAGAACAAAGCCGTCCTATAAAAACCAAACGTTCTCTTATAAAGGATAGCACAACTGGTCTTGAATACAAAGCCTTGAAATCCGTCTCTACAGACCGGTATGAAAATTTCAGAAAATCTATCAAGCCACTTATTGTGCAAATGAGCACAAAGAAAATTGTGGCATTAGGAGAAGGCACACATGGTACCGCCGAGTTTTATAAAATGCGTTACTGGATCTCCCGCATCCTGGTTGAGGAGAAAGGGTTTACCCATATTGCTTTTGAAAATGATTTCAGTGATGGTTGGTATATCACCAAAGGACTAAACGAAAATGCTGATTTAAACGTGCTGATGAAAAAGCATATGCTAAGTATCTGGCAAAATGAAGAAACGAAGGAAATGCTGACCTGGCTCAGAGATTACAACAGCAAACATAAAAAGAAAGTGGTGGTTAATGGAATCGACTATGTGATGTTAACCAGGGATGTAGAATTATTAAAGGAGATAATTGGGGAGAAAGTTAATTCGGATCTATTACTGGCCATTAAAAAGCTAGCAATCCCAGCAGCCTTACAGGATTCGGCCTGGAATGGGATGAACCTTAAGGAATTTAAGTTTGACTGGAAAAAAATGTACACCAGCAGCAGAAACGGTTATTTATTTGCTGATTCTATAGACAAACAGCTGAGTAAACTAGATATCTTGCCCGCCGTAAAAGCAGAGAGCCATATCGCTTTAACCAACATCATGCAGGGTTTTGCACCATTCTATGAAGTTACTGCTCAAATTACTCGTGATAGCTTAATGGCTGTTAATACTGCCCTTATTCTAACTGCGCCAACAGACAAAATGATCATTTGGGCGCACAACGGACACGTGGCAAAAACGGGCATCTATAATAACGAAGTTGGGGGTGCCGGGGGATATCTGTTAAAAATGTTCCCTAATAATTATTTTGCGTTAGGAACAGGCACTGCTACGGGAACTTTTGCTGCTACAATAGAGGCTCGTGATACCTACACTAACCCTATGAGGTCCTATCCTTTGGAGAACCCGATTAAAGGCTCTTGGGAGGAACTATTAAGCAAGAATAAGACACCTGTGATGTATTTCAATCCTGCCGATTTTAATATTGAAAAATTAGTTAAACCTTTACGTTTTGTAGGGTATACACCAAAAAGCGGACCTTCAACCTACGATAAAACCAATATGAGTGACTTGTATGATGCCTTCCTTTTTATAAAGGATTCACATGCAGCGACTCCTTTAAAATAAAAAAACTCGGTTCAGTTTCACTTTTACCTAATCTATTCGACGGCCTAGGCAGGAGTGAAATAAATGAAGCTATCTATTAAGCCCTTATAGGGAAGGGCATATCATTATTCCCTCCTTTTTTTAAGATGGCAATCATTAATTAACCTGTACTAGCTTTACGGCAAAAAGAGAAATCTTAGCTTTTAGATAATTCCTATTATTCCTGGTCCCTGAATCCTCCATTATTCCACCCTTTTTTGATAAACACGTAGTGCGTTCATTGCTTCATATAATTTGCCAAATGAATTGTTGGACTAGCTATTATTGCAGTAAAATTATCTTTTATTTAAACACCTACTTCAAATGTGGATCTCCCAACATTAATGTGAAAGATTGCTCTCGCTCCATTTACACAAGCCGTTTAGAATACTAAATAGCGATTTACCTTTTTCTGTCAAGCTGTATTCAACTTTTGGCGGTATAACCGGATAAGATACCCGCTTAATAGTACCTGTTTCTTCCAGCCCTTTGAGCTGTTGTGACAGCATTTTCTGAGTTATGCCGCTAATGGATTTATCTAATTCGCTAAATCTCATCGTTCCCTCCTGAAAAAGCAACCACAAAATAACGGGTTTCCATTTTCCACCAATCTGTTCCATAAACAGAGTTATTGGACATTCCTCACCACCCCAAATTTTTTTTTCAATATTTTCCATTTTTATGTAGCTGTTAATCAACGTTTCAGTCGTGAAGGTAAGTACCAAACCAAATGGTAAGTACTTGCCTCAAAGATAGCTATTGCTTTACTTTGAGCCAAATAAATTCAATAATGAAAGAAGTATTAATTATCAATGCCCATCAAAAATATGACGGAATTAGCGAAGGCGGGCTTAACAAAACTCTTGCTCAACAAGCGAAATCATTTTTTCGTGAACACGATATACGGGTGTCCGAAACTATTATAGACCAGGGTTATGATGTTGATGAAGAAGTCGAAAAGCATCTATTAAGTGATCTTATTGTTTTGCAAACACCAATCAATTGGGCTAACCTACCATGGTCTTATAAAAAATATGCCGATGAATTATTTAACAACGGGCTATTTAGCAAAAGGATGGCGACCAATGATGGCAGGGTGCTGGGCGATCCCTCGAAGCAGTACGGCTCCGGTGGTTTAATGACTGGCAAAGCAATGTTTATTTCAGCTACATGGAATGCCCCGCAAGAGTGTTTTGAAGATAATGAACAGCTATGGATGGGAGGCGGATCAGCTGACGATGTTCTGCTTAATGTTACGCTTAATTACAAGTTCTTCGGTTATGAGATTCTTCCCGGTTACCATTGTTTTGATGTATTAAAAAACCCTAAACCGGAACATTATTTTGAGGGCTATGGAACTTATTTAAATAATACCCTACAACAGCTAAAAGCAAAAAAATAACGAATAAATCATGAATACAGAAAATTATACACCTGACATGGTAGAACCTATCAGTTCAGCAACGCTCGAAGCTATCCAAGCATTCTATAAAGCCTGGCAAACAAATGACCTGACAATTATTGATACACTTTTTAGTCCAGACTGGCAGGACATACCGATGGCTCCAGGGCAAAAAGTAGGACCTGAAGGATTAAAGAACCTGATTACATTTTTCCGCCAAACCTTTCCGGACATAAAAATAACCATGCAGGACATATTCGGCACAGCTGAGCGTATTGCAGTACGGGCGGAAATGACTTTTACGCATGACAAAGAATTTATGGGCATTTCACCTGTAAACCAAAAAGTAAAAGTATCTATGATGGAATTACTTCACCTTAAAGATGGCAAGATCACGCATACCTGGCATCTTGAAGATTGGTTTGGGTTGTTCATGCAAAGCCGTTTATCAGAAAACCTTAATCGTCCCTAACCATGAAATATAATTATGTTGGAAAAACTGGCTTGATGGTTTCCGAACTTTGTTTTGGAACTATGACCTTTGGTGGCCAGGAAGCAGGAATGTGGAACAATATTGGTCAGTTACAGCAAAAAGACGTTAACAAAATGCTGGAGGCAGTGATTGGATCTGGTATCAATTTTATAGATACCGCCGATGTTTACTCTTTTGGCCAGGCTGAACAACTGCTGGGCCAGGGTCTGAAAGATCTCCAGATACAGCGTGATGAGCTTGTTATAGCTACCAAGGTACTGGGTAAGATGAAACAAAACCATAACAGTTCAGGACTTTCACGCTACCATATCTTCAATGCTGTCGATGATAGTTTGAAGCGCCTCCAACTCGACCACATTGATATTTTATATGTCCATGGAGTAGATTTTAAAACTTCGCTCGAAGATATTGTACGTTCCTTAAATGATGTAGTTGAAAGCGGAAAGGTGCGCTATATCGCTATTTGTAATTGGCCGGCCTGGATGGTCGCTAAAGCGCAGGCAATCGCACATTATAACGGTTGGCATAAATTTATCGGTCTTGAGTATTTCTATTCAGCGGTAACACGTGATATTGAACATGAACTAGTCCCAATGGCGAAAGATCATGACCTTGCCATTTTCCCATGGAGTCCACTTGCCGGAGGCTTTTTATCAGGCAAATATACTCGTGAGGGGACAGCAGAAAATGATTCTCGAAGGACCAATTTTGATTTTCCCCCAATTGATAAGAATAAAGCTTACGATCTGGTCGATGTAATGAAAACAATCGGTGATAATTATCAAGCAACCACTGCACAGGTAGCGCTTGCCTGGGTCAGGCAGCAACCTAGGGTTACTAGTACAATCATTGGTGCTACGAATATAGAACAGCTGCAGTCTAACGTTAGTTCAACCGATTTATGTCTAAGTGCAATTGACCTTTTAAAAATTGAAGAAGTCAGTCCCTTGCCTAAACAATATCCCGGCTGGATGATAGAGAACCAAGATAAAGAATTAAGAAGCTAATTAAACACAAAGTTAAATTTAATGATAGTTCTGCCCTGGAACGTGGGTACATGTACCAGAGCAGGGTTTCGATAGTTATTTACAGCTAAAAAGAAGGTTTACCGTGATCTCCTATCATTATTCCCCTCCTAAAAAAAGATAGCCCTGGCTGATCTGACTTTAATTAAAGCTTTACGGCAAAAAGAGAAATTTCGGTTTGTGTGACAAATCTGAGTTGTACCAAATTGTATTCTCCATTATTCCACCGTTTTTTGATAATGATTGACTGAAGGGTATTTATGCATTTTAAATTTGTTAAACATTTTTAGTTATGTGGCGTATATTAAGGAAACTAGTTAAACGCTTGCTCATAATTTAAATAAATCTATAAAGATGCAAGGTGATCTAGGTATTGTCTAGCACTTTCGTCAATACGTTCCCTTGTGGTCTGCAATTCCATCCCATAAAGAATAAAGGGTGGACGGTAGTCCGCCTTGATATAATTAAAGGTCAATTCAAAAGGTGCTAGTAAATTCTCCATTGTGTACTTGTACTTACCCGTTGGCTGGTAACCATCTTTATCGATACCAGTACTGATTGCAAGTGCAATCTTTTTGCCCTCTAATGCAAAACTACTGTTCGATCCGAAAGCCCAACCCTCAACCAATACTTCATCAAGCCATTGTTTAAATAATGGAGGGCAGTTAAACCAGAAAAATGGAAATTGAAATACGATTTTATCAAACTTTTCTAAAAGTTGCTGCTCCTGTTGAACATCAATTTGACCGTTCGGATAAGCAGTATACAGGTCGTGGATTATATATGTTGCAGGAAATTTCTTCAATTCATCCATCCACCGTTTGTTGACAAGAGAATGATTGAGGTCGGGGTGGGTAACTATAATTAGTGTTTTTGATGATATCATGTTCATATTTTATTTAAATAATTGTAAAATGCAAAGACGTTTAAGTTTAATTATTAACTCTTCGCTTGTAGATAACACGAGTACTATGAGGGCTATGTTACAAATAGGTCCTTTGCGGAATATTTATAAACTGTGATCAATAAAGGCCGCTTGGATTAAAAAGGAAAACGTTTCAGTAGCTTCTTTCTCACTGCATTGTTCATTAAGCATCATTGCCGAAAGGGCTTCACCTGCTCCAACCAGCCCGACGCAGCACCGATGTAATTCTGCGGAAGGTAACGAACTGAAAGGTGCAAGGGTTGATATAAATAACTGAACATATCCAGCCAGCAACTCTTTTTGAACCTTTCCCATTTCTTCACTACCTAACAGTGCAGCGCCTACCGCATGCCATTCCCCCCCAGTATCAACAGAACAATGAATGTAAGCTGTCGCGAGCATGTCTGCTGTATTTTTTGAGTTATGCAGGCCACTTGTCAACGCAGCTCGCAAGGACTGTATTTGCCGCTCATCGAGGTATGTGTAAATTGAGGTTAATAATCCAGAACGAGTACCGAAATGCTCGTATGTTATTGGCTTTGAAACGCCTGCCTTAGTAGCTAAATAGCCTAACGTTAGACGGTCTGCTCCTTCGGATCGAATGATTTCGAGCGCAGTTTCCAATAGTTGTACCCGACGTTCTTCCTTTGGTAATTTGCCACTCTTCGTCAATTGTTTTATATGATTCATTTAGCAAAAGTAATAATAATAAAAAATATTTACAAAAAGTAACCTACCGCTTGTAAGTTACCAAAAGTAAGTTACCTTTGTGGTGTAAAAATTATTATTATGACAAATAAATCTGTGTTCCCGGTTGACAAGCATAAAAGACTTAGCTCGTATAAACCTGAAATTAACTTGGCTTTTAAGGCAGCTGTTCGTGCTTGGGATTTAAAAAGTATGCTTGAAGAGCTCCGTAATGGCGCTGAAATTAACCAGCCTGACCCTGAGGGGTTAACGCCCCTGATGATTTCATCAGGACTGGGTGAATTCCATATGACACAGCTGCTTTTAACAGCTGGTGCAAACGTCCATGTTATTGAGCCCCGAATGGGTGCCACTGCGCTACATAAGGCGGTACAATCCGGAAACCCTGATGTTGTTAGTCTACTTATTGACAACGGTGCTTTTATTGACCAACAGACACCTATCCTGGGTAACACGCCGCTGATGGACGCCGTGCTCCATAAGCACGAGGCTGTGGTAGAGCGCTTGCTGCAGCGTGGTGCACGAATGAACATTATTAATTGTTGGGGCCAGACTGCTTTGGACATAGCCAAGGCAGACAAGCTTACTGGGATTACAAGTCGTCTGGAAGCGCAAATCCAAACAAATGACTTTGCTGTTGAAAAACTGAAATTAGTTGCAGCCGTCAAAGCAGGTAATGTTCAAGAGGTTAAGCATCTTATTTCAATAGAGTATCCGGTTGACGAACAAGTACCAATGGTCGGTAACTTGGACGATAACTACACACCACTTGGTATCGCAGCTAGAGAAGGATATGCAGAAATAGCACGTATACTACTGAATGCAGGAGCAGATCCGCGAAGGTTGATAGGTAAGATGGGTGGTATGGCGCTTCATGATGCGACTTATTTTGGTCATGCTTCAATTGTAAGTATGCTGACAGAAGAAAAAACGAAGAATAATTCACAGGTCTTTGGTCTTAATGTACAAGGGGCCTACAATGGCCTTTCTGCTCTCCACGATGCAGTCTGGCATGGGCATTTGTATGTAGCACAGGCCTTGGTAAAAGCTGGGGCCCGTTTAGACCTAAAAAGTCACACAGGTGTAACTCCTTATGAGCTCGCCGTGCTCTATGGCTACAAAGATCTTGCAGAATTTTTGGATGACGCTAACAAAGAAAATATTTCAGGCAAATAAAACAATGTAGAATCAAGCACAGCCAGATACTGTGCATCACATTTATTAAATATAATCCTATGAATAACTCAAAGAACAACTCAATTTATCCACACCCTTTTTCATTTTCCGATTCCGCACTGAACGATTTGCGTGAACGATTGCTGCGCACGCGTTGGCCCGATCGCGAAACTGTATCTGATTGGAGTCAAGGCGTTCCACTAGCCTCACTGCAGGCGCTGAGCAAATATTGGCTTGAGAGCTACGATTGGCGTAAATGCGAAGCGAGGCTGAACTTGCTTGAGCCGTCGAGAACGCAAATTGACGGGATGGATATCCACTTTCTTCACTTACGCTCTCCTGAACCGGATGCAGTACCACTGATTCTGACGCATGGATGGCCTGGTTCTGTGATAGAATTTCTTAAAGTTGCACCAATGCTTGCAGATCCTCGGGCTTATGGAGGTGATCCCAAAGATGCATTTCACGTCGTCTTGCCTACTATGCCTAACTTTGGTCTATCTGAGAAACTTACGACACCTGATTGGTCGCCCGAACGAATAGCAGCCGCGTGGGTCGAATTAATGCACCGGCTCGGATATGATGGCTTTTTTGCACAAGGTGGCGATTGGGGTTACGCCATCACAAACGCATTAGGGGGTATTGGCTTACCTGCTGTACGTGCTGTCCACTTCAATATGTTCCCGATATTTCCCGGCATGCAAGCAAAAAATATGCAGGAGGAGCAAGCATTGCAGCGACAAAAGGCGTTTGCTGAAAATGAAAATGGCTATATGACACAACAGATCCAGAGTCCGCAAACGGTGAGTTACGGCCTTACGGATTCACCAGTCGGTCAAGCGGCCTGGATCTACGAGCTTGTGGCAAAATATACTGACGGTAATGCTGAAGAGTTAATTGGACGGGAGGAAATTCTTGACAACATCACGTTCTATTGGCTCACAGCAACTGCAGCATCTTCAGCGCGCATTTATTGGCAGAGTATGCGTAAATTTAGAGAGCATAAGATTTACGTGCCGGTTGGTTACAGTCAGTTCCCACGAGATATCCACCAGAGCACTAAACGGTGGGTACAAGAACGGTATCCCACTCTTATACATTATAATGAGGTGGAAGCAGGCGGCCATTTTCCAGCTTGGGAGAGACCTGAATTATTTGTTAAGGAAGTACGTGATAGCTTCCGTCATTCCCGTAGATAATTACTAAAATAAAAGCCCGTGCCAGTTATTGCGTTTATTCAAACGACTTTTATTAATTAGGAGAATTGTTTGCGAAGCGAGATCATAATTCATTTTTAAAAAACGCATAGCCTTGAGGTTATGCGTTTTTTGCAGGATTCATGTGGGTCCGAAATTGATTACCAATATTAAACAGATTTCGCTTAAAATCGATGGGGAAGAGATTATCAACAAGTCAAGCACTGCCATGGGCAGCACTAGTAAATACATATTCAAAAGTTTATTGTTATTCCCTCCCAATTTAGTAACTCGAAAAAGCAAGTGTCTCTTTATTCCACCATTTCTTGATCAAAACTATTTGAGCGATTATTCCTAAACAAACTTATTTTGTTATTCCCAATTCCTATTTTCTTCCTACAAGGAAGAAATGATCTACAAAAAGAAATAAAAAAAATACAAATATTGTTGTCGTATATACTATCTTTGCAACAACAAAAAGATATAATATGAGAAAATTAACATTTGCATCACTACAGGTGAAAAATTTGGAAGCATCAAAAGACTTCTATGAAAAAAAATTAGGATTTGAAATCGGCGACACTAACCCACAAGCCTGTGTTTTCAAGTATAATCAAGGAGAAGCAAGCTTTGCGATTCGTACACCTCTTGAACCACTTGAAGGAAAAGAAATGGGAATTGGCGTAGCTCTCTGGTTTGCCATTGATAAAAACGTAGATGAACTGAAAGCGGAATTTATTGCGAATGGAATTTCAACCGCGGAGCCAATTATAGAAACACCTTTTGGCAGAGCATTCCATGTTAAAGACCTTGACGGCTATAAACTAACCTTTTTGGAATCCAAATAACAGTACATCATTCACTATTAAACACTCAAAAAACATGAACAAAATATTAATTACAGGAGCCACAGGTGACTTAGGGAGTAAGGTTATTAGTTTTTTAAAAGAGAAAACTGAAGTTGGTAATCTGGCTGCTTTAGTAAGAGACGAACAAAATGAATTGGCAAAACAATATGACAATGATGGCATTGAAGTAAAAATTGGAGACTATGCCAACTTAGAAAGCTTGGAGAAAGCATTTAAAGGCATTGATTTATTATACTTTGTTTCAGGAGGAGATGATGATCAGCGCTCAAAACTTCATAAAAACGTTGTTGATGCTGCAAAAACAGCAGGTGTTAAGCAAATTTTATATACCAGTGGAGTAAGAAAAGACGAAAGTGATTCTTCTCCGCTAGCAACGCTTATGGATTCTCATATACAAACAGAAAATTTCATCAAAGCATCTGGAATAGCCTACACAATACTTAAACATAATTTGTATGCCGAAGTAATCGAAATGATGATTGGAGATAGGAGTCAACTACTAAAAACCAAAACCATCTATTTGCCTGCAGCAGCTGGGTTAACCTCTTTTGTGCCTAAAAAGGATTTAGCGGAAGCAGCAGTAAATATTCTTCTGAATCCTTCAGCTTATGTAAATACAATATTGGAATTTAATGGAAGTGAACAAATTACTTTTTCGGAAATTGCTGAAAAAATCTCTGAGATCTTGAAAGAACCTATCCGGTATATCTCTCCGGAAGTAACTGAATTTGAAGCAAAAATGAATAACATTGGGTTGCCAGGTCATGTTATTGAAATACTGAGCACTTTCAGTTTAGCCATTGCCAAAGGTGAGTTTGACCAAAAATCGACTAATTTGGAGACGATTTTAGGACGAAAGACAAAATCACTTACCGAATTTTTAAAGGAAGCCTATAATTAAAAGAGATTCTAAATGGAAGAAATTAGTAAAAAGTATTGGATAATTGTAGCATCAAAAGACCATGTAAAAAAAGGAATTACTGAGGGAATTGCACAAGCTTGTCACGGAAAATCTTCCCCTTTAAAACGAATGAGAAAAGGAGATTTTGTAGTATACTATTCAGGAAAGAAAACGATGGGTAAAGCAGATAAATGTCAGGAATTTACAGCAGTAGGAAAGGTGTTAGACGATGATATATATCAGTTTCAAGTTTCTGAGGACTTTTGCTCTTCAAGACGCAACATTGAGTTTTTCCAATGTGAAGACGCCTCTATTCTTCCGTTAATTAACAATCTGGAATTTATCCAAAGCAAAAAAAGTTGGGGTTATCCATTTAAGTTTGGTTTCTTTGAAATTACCGAGCACGATTTTAACTTAATATCTACCCAAATGCTTCAGCCTAATCATGCCTAAAGAAATCGATTTTCATTTTAAAAGTCCAAGCGACAGCCCGGGGTATTTGCTTGGACAACTCACGATGCTTTGGCAACGGAAACAAAAGAAGGTACTAGACCCTTTGAACTTAACCCAGACGCAATTTGCATTGTTGGCAGCACTAGGCTGGCTTTCAAAAAACAGCAACGCAGTTACACAAGTTGATATAGCCAACCAAAGTAATGCGGACAGAATGATGGTATCAAAAGTATTGCGCACATTAGAAGACAAAGGGTTCTTAACACGAAAAGAACACGATACCGACACAAGGGCAAAAATAATTAAACTGACCCCTAACGGAGAAGCGATTTTGCATAAAGCGCTTATCGAGATCGTAAACGCTGACTTAGAATTCTTCGCTATGCCTGATCTGGATCTTTCTAAATTTAATTCTACTATGTCCAAATTAATTACACAAAACAAAGAAGATTAGCATATAATGGTAACTCAAATTAACTGATGAGTATCTATGTTGCACTGTAAATTTGGTAAACCAAATTTAATAAACATATCTTGAACAAGCCTGTATTTAATAGGCTGTAGACGGGTATCTATATCATAAAGGTTTAAGCTTTAAACCAGTACGGCACCCAAGTTGAGTTGGGTGCGCTTATATTCAATTTTAAATTGGTTTAGCATCTGCTGGCGGATTTTGAAGATCCTCAAGTTTTATAGTTTTGCCAAATACACCCCAGTTTGATTCTGGTACATCTCTTATAACGATATACACTGGTGCGAGTTCGTCGAATTTAAGTCCAGCATGTCTTTGAATGGAGGTTGTAAATTTCTGGATAAGCAATTGTTTTGATTATTTATCTAAGCCGCCTTCGAGCGCATTTACTTCGAGGCTGATCACTTTGGTCCCTCCAGACATTCCGCCATGATACACATTAATATAAATCCATACCGTGCTGCGAACAAAGGGAGTATTCGGTAAATTTCCACCTCTAAGGCGAGGGCCGTTAGTTCCGCTGCAAGATCGTCTTTTGCCCTAGCGGTAAACGTTTCTACCGGACAGTTCAAATAAATTTTCGGCATAAAAAACTTGTTAAGTGAAATAAGATCGTTTTATTGAAAGTCTGTGGATAGCGTGATTTCCTTATTAGCTTCGATACCTTCCTGCAACATTTGTATTTTGTAGCCAGCAAATTGCAGTGCATTTGATCCTAAAAGTAGACGAAGAGGTGGTTCGCTTACTTGGGCCATTTTAATGATAACCTCACCTATTTTTTGAGGGTCGCCATTTTTTTGCCGTGTAAGCAATTCAAGCTTTAAAAGGATTAAATAATCGTAAATCATTGCAAAGATTACTAGTTTAATACATAATTGAAATTTTGAATAAATTTGAATTATAAAACTAGGTTAATTTTTTTCCAGCTTAAACTATGTTCCTTTGTAGTTGCCAATTAAGTAGGTCTTAAACATATTGGCAGTTTTTTATGAATACTCAAATAACTATAGAAGAATCAGTACGCCAATACACTCATGCTTGGAATCAAGAGAGCCCTGCAGCCATCCGAGAAGCACTCTCTACATGCTGGTCTGATAACAGCACTTATATCGATCCGCAGACTTCTATGGCAATAGGAGTTGATCAGTTAGTGGAAGTGATTTACAACTCTTACAAAGAGTTGCCCCAGAGAAAGTTTAATTTAGTTTCTCAAGCAGACTGTCATCACGGTCGCGGTCGTTTTAGCTGGGAACTTATTATGGCTAATCAGGATGTCGTGGAAGGAATGGATTACTTTGAATTCAATGAAAAAAATCAAATAACCAGTATCGTCGGTTTCTTTGGCCCTTTATTATAAACCTGTGAAAAGGAACAAAGTAACTTGAATATGAGTAACCAAAGCACATGATTTCACATGACCTCATAATGTCGAATTTTGCAATGCATATTAGTCTTAATGCTCAAGAGAAGGATTACATAAAGTCATTGTTGAAATATACACTTTTTGCTAAGAATACCCCATTATTAGCCGCTGGTGAGAAATGCAGGAACATTTATTTTGTTCAAAAAGGATGCTTGCGAGTTTTTTATGCCGACCAGCTTGGCATTGAACATAATATTTACTTTGCTCCGGAGAATTGGTGGGCTGTGGATATGTCAAGCTTCTCGAAGCAAACTCCAGCATTCTCTTCGATAAGTACAATAGAGGAGACTATAGTTTATTTTATTGATTACTCAACCTTAGAAGAACTTTATACCGCGGTACCCAAGTTTGAGCGCTTCTTCCGTATTTTGACGCAAAACGGATTTGATATGTACCAAGGTCGAATTACCACCAGCCTTTCACAAAGCGCAGAAGAGAGATATATGCAGTTTCGAAAACAGTATCCGGGTTTAGAACAGCGAATAACGCAAAAGCACATTGCATCTTACCTCGGTATTACTCCGGTATTTCTAAGTAGAATTCGTAAACGGAATCAGCTTCATAGAATGTAGGATTTCCGGCTATATTCTAACAAAATGGTTTATAATGTATATCATGTTAATTTGTTTGAGTGATAAATACGATCGTTCTCTTGTACAGCCTGAGGAGTCTGAGGTTTAAACAAGATCCAATAATAGTAACTTGTTTGCACACATTGTCCAATCTATATATCCGTTACATTCAAATTTATTTGAATTATAAAAACTATTAATCTAGAATATTATATCATGAAAAGTATCATACAACAGCTAACTCCTAATAATAAAGAATTAGACAAATCACAAGTTGCGGCTATCCATACTAAAATGAATAGCCCATCTATAAACAAAAACCGGAATAACTTTTTAAAAAAAGTGGCTATAGGTGGGATTGTGTTAGGAGGGTCGCTTAGTTTATTAGTTGAAAATACGATTGCACAAACGATTTCAAAAGTTAGTGAAACTACAGTTCAGGCTGATATAAGAATTACGGATTTAAATGATGCGATGGAAGAACCAATACGTCAATACACTTATGCTTGGAATCAGGAGAGTCCTGCTGCCATCAAAGAGGCGCTAGTTAAATGTTGGTCTGCAACCAGTACTTACATAGATCCACGGACTCCTTTGGCTGTAGGAATTGATCAGTTGGTAGAAGTGATCTACAAATCTTACAAACGGTCACCTGGCAGAAAGTTTAGGTTGGTTTCTAAGGCAGATTGTCATCACGGCAGCGGTCGTTTTAAGTGGGAACTTATTTTGGCTAATAAGGAAGTTATTGAAGGAACGGATTATTTTGAATACAATGAAAAAAAGCAAATAACCCGTATCGTCGGTTTCTTTGGAGCTTTATTATAACTTGTGAAAAGGAATAATGTAACTTGAATACAAGTAAACTAGACCACATGATTTCATATAACCTCATAATTAGGATATGTGGTTTTTGTATTTAGGTTATCATTATTCCCTCCTTTAAAAAGACGGTCCTAGCTGATCTGACCTTTATTAAAGCTTTACGGCAAAAAAAGAAATTTCAGTTTGTCCGTCAAATCTGGCTTGCGCCAAATTTTATATACTCCATTATTAGACCGTTTCTTGATAAAGATATATTCTAAATAAGTTAGTGCCATTTAATTCCCCATTTATGCAAATCATCGATAATCTTTAGCAATTCGAAACCTTTATCGGTTACAAAATAGTGGATGCGTTTTGGCGCTTTTGCCTCAATAATATATTTTTCGATCAGTTCGTCACTGACAAGTTCAGCAAGTCTTTTTCCAAGGATCTGGTCTGACAGTGATGGGAAAGCTATTTTTAAAGAACTGAATTGCTTGGTACCTGCAGCGATCTTATGAAGAACCTGCATTTTCCATCTTGGACTGACATTCCTTAATACATCGTTTACTTCACAAGCCAGGCTCAGGGCAGTGATGTTACAGGCATTAGATGTCCCGGGTTTAATCTTACTTGACATGATTGATAGTATAAGGCTCACTTTCGGGTGAGTTATTGCGTGACCAGCCTTAGTGTGCTAATTTTGTTCAAAATAAAGAAATATATTATGAAAACACTTAGAATAAAATTACTATACCTCTTGTTGTTCCTCGGTAGCACGACAATTACTACCTATGCGCAGCAGGATAATAAATCACATACATATGTCCTCATTCATGGTGCTTTTCATGGAGGCTGGTGCTGGCAAATGGTAGGTAAAGAGCTGCGTTCAAAAGGCAATGCCGTATATACGCCAACACTAAGCGGTCAGGGCGAGCGAAGAAACACACTGGACACTACTATAAATTTGGAAACCCATATTCAAGATGTGATAAATACCATTGTGATGGAAGATTTGCATGACGTAGTATTAGTAGGCCATAGTTATGCAGGAGCAGTCATTGCAGGGGTTGCAGACCGAATACCGGAGCGTCTATCAAAGCTAGTATTTGTAGATGCACTTATTGTCCAAAACGGTGAAAGCGCAAATGATCTAAATCCAGCTGACGTAGTGGAAGGCTTCAAAAAAGCATCCCTTAAAACGGATAACGGACTTTCCATTCCTATATTATCCAGTAAGTTTTTCGGGGTTACCGACTCAGCAACAATTAAATGGGCAGATGCGAAACTGACCAATCAGCCTTACAGAACCTTTTCACAAAAGTTGGTGCTCAGGAATCCATACGGTAATAATGTTCCCATCACTTATATTGCATGCGTAGGGCCAGAACTTCGGGCGATTCAAAGATCTGTCGATATTGCAAAGGCAAAGAAAGACTGGAAATATCTTGAGATAAACACTGGTCACGATGCTATGCTTACAAAACCAGTAGACCTTGCCAAGCAGCTATTAAACTGATCAGATTATTAGATTCACGTTACAGATTACTGCAACGTGAATCTAATCAATCGTTATATATCTTTTGACGTAATCTTATTCCGTCATGAATACTTAGCAGGTCCCTATAATTAAGCAAGCCCTAAGTTGTAGGATCACGCTCATGGAAGCACGTACTTATTAACTTCATTTCGCATTTTTAGCTCAGTAGCTAAACAGTATTAGTACTATAATTTATGAAGTATGATGGGAGGCTATAATTATTCCCGTGCTATTTAGGATACTCTAAGAATTCCACCGTTTTTTAATAATTTCGCTTCTTGAAAATTTAGGTTTAAGAACGGGTTAAGATACAAATCGCTCATAACTCGTTTAATGCTTCAATATCTTCTGCCGATGATTTAATCCCCATTCATAGAGGTCCTGCACAATCTGTTTTAACGTTTTAGCATAAGGTGTTGCCGAGTATTCTATCCTTATAGGGTAGTCATCAAAAACGGCTCGTTTGATCAACTGATGTTGTTCCAGTTCTTTTAACTCCTTAGCAAGAACCTTTGGCGTTATTTTAGGTACTGTGGCTTCTATCTCTTTAAATCTTTTATTGCCATCTAAAAGAGCGACTATAATTAATATTTTCCATTTGCCATTGATAACATCCAGTGTATCGCGTATGGCAAGCATTTGATGCAGGCAATCTTGTGAGTTTTCTTTTTCCATGTATGTAAATCCACTTTCCTTTAGGAAAGCGCTTCCCTTAGGAAAGCAAATTTAAATAACTTTGTCGCTGATTCCAAAACATATATAAACGAGCGTACTGCTGTTTATAAAAAGATAAATTTTAGATACTCACATTAAAATCAATTAGCAGAATGAACTCAGAAGCACTTTTTTCCCCATTTCAAAACAAAAGTTTAAATTTAAAAAACAGGTTCGTTATGGCTCCCATGACACGTTGCCGTGCAGGCAGTTCAGGTATTCCTACAGCCATGATTGCGGAGTACTATGCCCAACGGGCTTCAGCTGGATTGATTATTAGCGAAGCAACGAACATATCGCCGCAAGCATTCGGATTCGCTTTAACACCTGGAATTTACAATGATGAACAGGAAAGTGGCTGGAAACTGGTAACTGACGCCGTTCACGCTGCCGGTGGCACGATATTTTGTCAACTTTGGCACGTTGGCCGTATATCACATCCGTCTATGCAGCCGAATGGAGTTCTGCCTGTAGCTCCTTCTGCGGTTAAAGCAGAGGCACGATGTTTTACGGAGCAAGGTTTTGAGTCGTGTGTCACACCCCGTGCCTTAGAAGCAGAGGAAATCCCTGGACTAGTTGAACAGTATTATCTAGCTGCAAAACGTGCAAAGCAGGCAGGTTTTGACGGCGTGGAAATCCTGGCTGGAGGCGGCTATCTTATCGATCAGTTTCTCCGTGACAAGACCAACCGGCGCACTGATGAGTATGGTGGCTCTATTGCAAATAGATCGCGATTTTTATTGGATGTTGTCGAAGCGGTAATAAAGGCATGGAGTGCGGATCATGTAGGCGTTCGTATCTCACCAGTTGGAACTGTAGGTGATATTGACGACAGTAATCCGGAGGAGTTGTTCTCGTATATAGCGGAACAACTTAATCGGTATAATTTAGCCTATCTACATGTTATGGAGAATGCCTTACCGGGCTCACCACGTGAAGATACATATGATAACTTAATGCAAAAGCTCCGAAACCTTTACAAAGGCGTTTACATAGCAAACAGCGGCTACGACCTGGAACTGGCGATAGAAAAACAGCGGGATAACTTTTCAGATCTGATCGCGTTTGGCCGTCCCTTTATTGCTAATCCAGACTTGGTACACCGGTTTGAAATTGGTGCACCGCTTAATGAGCCGGATCATGCTACATTTTATGAAGGTGGCGGTGCTAATGGCTACACAGATTATCCGTTCCTCCCAAAAGCTTCAATGTAAATTACCATGGCAACAACGCTAAGACCCGATACAGAAAAACTTAGTCTTGGCAGATCTGATGTTGATAGTAACTGCAACTGAACCCATTTCTCTCTAAAAAGGATAACAAAAAAATTGCAGAAAGACATTTATGATGATGATACGATCGTTCCTGTTTGCATGCAACAGCCAGCTAACAAAGGAGGAGTGGATTCCTCCGTAACCCGCAATGCTGACACAGAGAACCATTCAAAAACATATTTTCCTCCATGAGAAACCATTTATTGCTTACCAAACTAAGTCATCTGATCAAATACTACCTTTCTTTAGTCGAACTCAGACTAATAGGAAAATATTGTAAATTCCAGATTTTTAGTCTGTCTTAGAAAGTGATTTTGTAAATTAATTGGCTGTCAATTATCTTTAGTTACCGCCTCCATAATCCGACCGTTATTTGATAATCCATGAACTTATAGAATCCTCATTCATGAGACATCAAAAGCTTTCTAATACAGCAGCAGTACTAATTTTATTATAATCGTCAATAATGCTCGGGCATTAATTGATAAGATTATTTCTACCCTGTAAAACGTCAAAGGCTTTATCCATAACCTGGTCTTTACCTTTAATAAACGATGCCGAATTTTCTGGAACTACAATAGTAGGATGAATACCGACACCCACAAACAGCTTTCCATCTGGATAAGTATCTTTTTTAATACACACTCTAAAGGTCCCTCCACCAGGGAGTTCTGTGAAAAATGGCCGCCCAGTACTTCCTCCTGATAACTGACCAATCAGGGGACCTCTTTTAATGTAATCAAATAAAATTGCAAAATCCTCGGCAGCGGAATAGGTCTGTTTTCCAATTAATACCACTATAGGTTTTTCGAAAATGACCCTGTCTGCAAAAGGCTTGTTTGTTCCAGGAGTCATAGAAAAATATGTGTCAGTTTTGGCATCTACTCCCCATACTCTCATAGCAACATTATATTGTCGGAATGAGCTGATAGGATCAGAAAAGGGCTGTTTGGTTAGATGTTTTAATAAGTAATACCCTTGACTTCCATCGCCCCCACCATTATTCCTCAAATCAATAATTAATGATTTAGCCTTAATAAGATTAGGATAAATCGAATCAAATGCCTTTTTAAAATCAGCATTGAAACCATTAATTGTCAAAAGTCCAATTTGATCTGTAGTAAGGGCAAACTGCACAGCTGGAATTTCTTTTTTTGTGAGTTTTCTAGATATTTGAAATTCTTTTATTTTACCTTTTTGATCTTTTAACGTCAGGTTTAAAAGTTGGTTTATAGGGCCATTAAGTAAGTAAGTGGAATATACCATCATATTGTGACCTTGCAAAGTAGATGTTCCTTCAAAGGGAGAAACAAATTTTTCGGCATAACTAGTTACGGGTAATCCATCTATTTTAAGTATTTCCATACCTTTCTTTACTCCCTTCTGAGTAAGTGTATCGTTTAATACAGCCGTAATGAATACCTTATCTTCAATTAAGCTAGTTGTTAAGGGGGCATATGCCGCTTCATCTTTATAGAAAGACATGGGATACCATACGCCAGTATGTCCATCATTTAATTGCGCAGCAAAATGACGAAGTTCATCGTAATAGGCTAATGTAGTTCTTGCGATTCTTACCTTCGGTATAGTTGCTTGGTATAGGCTATCCCAGTCAATTTTCAGTTGGTCATAATAGACGAAATTGTACTTTGTTTCTGACCAAATTTGTGAAAGACCATATACTCGCTGATCTTCACTTAAGATTTTACTATCTATTAAATCGTTCTTAACGCTTTGGGCATTTACACAACTAGTAATCAGAATAAGAAAAGAAAGGAAAAAAGTCTGTTTCATTGAATAAAGCACTAAAATAAATCGTTTAATGAATAACTAAAAAATTGGATCGACAATAATACTAAATTAAAGACGGAGGTGTCATGCTAACTAGATCATTGTTACGAAACACTTAGTCGTCTTTAATCTTAGCTTGAATTTGTCCTTCAGATTATCACAATTCCCTGGTATTTTGGAACGGTTTTTATCAATTGGACCTATACCAACTTTACGGCAAAAAGAGAAATCTTCGCATTGGAGTCAATTTATAGCTTGTTCCTGGTCCTTATATCGTCCATTATTCCACCGTTTTTGAATGATAGCGAGGTAAATTTCGATTTATAGATTTTCTTGCAAAAACGTATGAAGCTCTTAGCTAACCGTTTTATGCTTACAGATCATTTTTTATGCTGCTATATTGCTAGAAGCTAAAGTCTAACGATGGTTAATTAATCTTCTAATAGTCGCAAGGTGGGCAAACAACACCAGGGGAACAATAAATGCTGGCAGCCAGCTGAAGGGGAAATTTAAGATGGCAACATTTGGCTGATCAAACCCAAATTGCTGAAATGGAGATGGTGCGGAAAGCACGGCATTAACTACGATATTAAGCAGTAGCCCAAGGCAGATAAAGTTCCATACTAATAAGGAAGCCTTTCTCATCTTACCTTTTAAGATACCGAAAAACCCTACAAGCGGTGCGGTAATCCCTGCGAGAATATCCACGTTGCGACCTTCAAATGTCATTAGCTCTGGAATCGCACCGTTAATAAATAACCCATAAAGAACTAGCTCAACCGGAATCCTGATAAAATGAATATAAGTGAGCATTTGCATAGACAAGGAGTCTATAAACAGTTTGCCTTTTCGAGTGTTGAAGATCAAAATAATTGCAAATAATGCAGGAATAACTGCTAGGAGAATAATTTTTGGAGGTATCGAATCCGGGTGATTTTTATAAATTCCCAATAAGCTTATAAGCGCCTGGATGATAAGGAAGAAAGATATCGAAGATATAATTCCAAGGAATGACTTTCTTCCCATTGGTTTTGAGGATGTTTTTATTAAAAGAATAATCATTACTACACCCACAAATGTGGTCAGAACAAAAGCAATAATCAGATAAAACGGCAAATATTCAAGCATGAATCTGGTAAGGGTAGACAAAGTTAATTTATTTTAATTGACATATTCTCAATTTTGCAACCCAAATAAATCTCTCACTATTCCCTGGTATTCTTGTAATATGCAAAGCTCCATCTCAAGAAAAGACCGTTTAATGATAATTATTGAATTGTCAAAATCTCTTATGTAAATGTTAATACTTAGGGAAAAACAATACATTCGTTAGTATGAAAAAAAAAGAGGCTTTAAGTGACAATGAGTTGATTCAGCTTCTAAAAGTTGATGATAAGGCCGCTTTAACTGAAATATATAATCGTTACATTGAGAGTTTGGCAGGCTTTGCAGGTTCACAGCTATATGATTTAGAGGATGCTCGAGATATTCTTCATGACATCTTCGCAAAACTATGGAAAGACCGTGATAGCCTGAATGTCACTGGAAATTTAAAATCGTACCTTTTTTCTGCAACAAGGCATCAAGTAATTGATCGAATTAGGCGCATAGCAATACGGCGTGATCATGCGCTAAGAATCAGTGCATCAATGCCACCTAACAGTTATGGTGCAGATAAAATATTGGAAGCCAAAGAACTTCAAAGAAATATTTTAATAGCTATAGAAGAATTACCACCCAAGACAAAATTAATTTACCAACTTAGCCGCGACGAGCACTTAACAAGTGTTGAAATATCCGAAAGGTTGCACATTTCTGAACAAACAGTTAAAAACCAACTGACCTCCGCTTTAAAGCACTTACGACAGTCGATCATCCGAATTTGTATTACAATATTTTTAAGTTATTGGCTTTAAAAGCCGCCTAATACTTTAAATCCTAAATTTATTTTTAAATCTTACGGTACTGAATGACACTTCGTGCGACAATTAAGCAAATCATAGCTTATGCGTTCCCATGATATAGACAAATTAGTAGATAAATACCTGAGAGGAGAGGCCACTCCGCTAGAAAATGATCAGGTTGAGCAATGGCTTGCTGAGAACGAACCGAAAGATACGCAATGGAAAAAGCTTGATGCCAAAGGCCGTGAGCAGTGGATAAGTAGCTTGTGGAGCGACATTGACCTTACCATAGGGCAATCGGATAAATTGATAGTAGCCCATGGTCCTAAATCTGGGATAATAAGCACCTTTTCTTTATGGAAAAAGCTAACTGCAGTAGCGGCAATACTATTTGCAGTAATGACACTGTGGGTCTTCTGGCCTTCCGGACAAAAGGAGGTTGATTCTTCGAGCTTTACCACTCTTAATGTCCCATCCAAATTAAAGGAAAAAGTTACTTTGGATGATGGAAGTGTAGTTTGGGTAAATTCATTGGGAGAACTAAAATACCCAAAGAAGTTCACTGGTAACACTAGAGAAGTCTTTTTATCAGGAGAAGCTTACTTTGACATCCATCATGACTTAGGTAAGCCCTTTATTGTTCATACTGGGAAAGTTAAGACGACGGTATTAGGTACAGCTTTTAATATTAACTCAAATAGTTCAAATCTAGTTGTGGTAACTGTAACCAGGGGCAAAGTCAGTGTCGCTGACCAAAATCACCTGATAGCTTATATCACACCGAACCAACAGCTTATTTATAACACAGAAGATAACTCGGAGCAAAAAGTCGATGTCAATGCTCAAAATGTGGTTGCCTGGCAAGATGATTTGCATTTTAACAATATCACCTTTGGAGAGGCAGCTACTATACTACAAAGACGTTTTAATGTGAAGATAAGTTTTACAAACGAAATGGTTAGCGGTTGCAGGTTCTCAGGGACTGCATTAGAAGGAAATGAATTAGATCAAATTTTAAAAGTGATTTGCGCTTTTAACCAGGCAACCTATAAATATGATTCGGACGGCAGCATCACCATTAACGGTGCAGGATGCATAAATTAAACAAAATGAGGTAAATATGATATGACTAACTCTTCAATCACGGCATGCCAGGCGAGCGGTGAAAGTACAAACTGCAAGCCGACGCCAATCAGCTTGCAGTATACCGGCTAGCCGGATGTTAAAATCGATCTGACAATCAATAAAAACGAATAAAAGTATGAAAATTTCTGCTACAATGCAGCGAAGTAATTTTCGCTTATATGGATGCATGTCCTATGACAAAATTAAATTTTATAAAATAATGCGTTTGAGTCTTTTGACTTCAATACTATTAATAAGCTGTGGGCATATCATGTTTGCATTTCCTGTCAAAGGGCAATCTATGTCTACTGAACAGGTAATTGTGGGATTAAAAAATGAAAACATTGAAGAGGCGATAAGAAAAATAGAAGAACAGTCACGTTTAAGGTTTTATTATCGGATTGCGGATGTTAAAAACATTGCAAATCTTAATGTTCGCAAGGAGAGCCGGACTATTGAGCAGTTGTTAAACCTTATTTTACAAAATTCGACTTTATCTTTTCGTCAGATTGATAAAAATATTCTAATCGAAAAACTACCTCAGAGTTCTTATCAAATTGTCGGAGTTGTGAAAGATTCGTTGAAGAATGAACTGGTTCAATATGCGACGATCACTTTGCAGGACAGTTTAGGTAAAGGTCTGAAATCCACCTTTACCGATGTAGATGGGAAGTTTCATTTTGACAGCCTGGACAACAGGCATTACAAAATTAGCATTGCTTCGATTGGCTATGAAATTAGACAAGTAGATGTTTTGGCAAATGCTAAAGTAGAACTGCGGAATCTGGGTGTCTTGAATATTCACGCATCGAATGTTGCCTTAAAACAGGTAAATGTAATTGGTACAAGGCCAATTTTAAAACAGGAAATAGATAGGTTGACTTATGATGTCCAGGCAGATCCTGAAAGCAGGATAAGAAATGTGCTTGATATGCTGAGAAAAATTCCATTAATAAGTGTTGATGCAGAAGATGACATCAAACTAAAAGGTAGCCCTAATTACCGGATATTTATCAATAGCAAACCTTCCAGTATGATGGCTAAGAGCCCAAAGGATGTATTAAGAAGTATGTCCGCATCGAATATTCAGAAGATCGAAATCATTACTACACCACCTGCAAAATATGAAGGTGAAGGGTTGGCCGGAATCATCAACATCATCACGAATAAAAACATTGAAAATGGCTATAGCGGAAATATCAATTCTTCCTATAGGCTGCCCGTGGGCGGGATATCAAATAGCGGTTCCCTTATAGTGCAAAAAGGTAAGTTTGGAGCAAGTCTTGTTGGTGGTATAACAAATTACAATTCGCCAAATTCAGACAGATTCAGTGACAGAACCACAACTGGTGTAAATCCTACTTTTCTCTCTCAGGACAGGGTAAATAATTTTGACTCTCAGTACCGTTATCTGACATCACTATTGAGTTTTGAAATTGATTCGCTGAACTTGTTTTCCGGAGAAATATCCATTAACAACGGATCATACAAGTCTCACAATGATCAAAATTCTAGGTTGTTTGATCAAAGCAACTCAATAGTACAATCTTACTCTGTAGAAAATTTACTGATCAATCCCTGGACCGGCTTGGATGTAGGGCTAAATTATCAGCTTGTATTTAAAAAGAAAAAAGACAAACTGCTCACCTTATCTTACAAGCTCAGCAACACAACAGATAACACGGACTACAGTTTAACTTTAGACAACCAATTTAACTATCCTGCATCGGATTTCTTGCAAATAAACAATAGTAAAGCATTTGAGCAAACGATCCAGCTTGATTATGTAAACGTTTTCGGCAATCTTAAAATAGAATCTGGAATTAAGGGGATATTTAGAGAAAATGAAAGTGACTATCAGTATAGTTCCTACGACGAGTCGAGTTCTAGCTATCAGCTTCAGGCCGATAAAAGTAATATATTCAGTAACGATCAAAATATTTATGGCATATATAATTCCTATCTATATAGCAAAGGGCACCTTAGCATTCAGGCAGGTGGGAGATTAGAGCACACAACGTTAAGATCAATATTTTCTAGAGGTAACGCCGAGGTTAAGGATGAATATTATAACCTGATCCCTGCAATATCATCTACCTTAAAGTTTGATGAAAATAACCAGGCATTGAATATCGGTTACACGCGACGTATTCAACGGCCGAATATATGGAACCTGAACCCGTTTGTGGATCGTTCAAATCCAAGTATTGAAGTAGCCGGAAATCCAAATTTGAGACCTGTTAAAAGCAATAACTTACTGATGAATTATAGTAATTTTAAAAAATTAAGCCTGAATATAGGTGTTGGTTATTCATTCGCAAACAATACCATCCAGCAGGTTTACACTTATGATGATGCTACTGGGATTACCCGTACAACCTATGATAATATAGGAAAAGAACGGCAACTTGGCTTGGATTTTAACGTCAGTTATCCAATAACAGCTAAATTCATCTTTAGTACAGGAGGTAATTTAAGCCACCTATGGCTTGAAGGATTAGTTGATAACATACTAATCAAAAATAAAGGATTAAAAGGCATAGCTTTTGGCAAAATAGCTTATAACATTAATCAAGGTATGCATTTGAATGCAGATGTGAATTACCAAAGTGCAAACATTACGCTGCAGGGTAGGTTTAGACCAAATGTTTATTCGTCATTTAGTATAGATAAGGCGCTGTTTAAAAGTAAATTATTCGCTGCAGCAAGTATAAGTAACCCATTCGGCAAGTTTAGAGATTTTAGTAGCGTAACCCAAGGAAATGATTTCACGCAAACAAACACTTCTGTGAATTATTTTCGTGCTGTTACTTTCAGCCTAAATTACAAGTTTGGCAAAAGCGACAACTCCATAAAAAAGAATGTCAGATCAATAAATAATGATGACTCTACAGGAGGAAAACCCTAATTTTTATATTTTACTAAACAGTAGTTTAGACCACTACATATTTAAACATAATAATACGAGGGTAATGCTATTACAAATCCTTGGTTTTTTGAAGGTGTGTTTAAACCTTGCTCTCTTTTACAATTTTAATGTATCGATAGCAGGTGGCGATGGGTATATGTAGTCTTTTGGATATTTCCAAAATGGAATATTTTCCCGTATCATGAAGATCCAAAGCAGTGATTGCCAACTGAAGCTTTTCTGGAGATAAGCCTGAAGGGCGGCCTCCCTTTTTACCTCTTGCTCTGGCTGCGACAAGGCCAGCCTTCGTTCGTTCACGAATAATTTCTCTTTCAAACTCAGCCAGTGAAGCAAAAATATTAAAGGTAAATCTACCTGTAGCTGTTGTAGTGTTAATGTGATCCTGAAGGCTGATGAAGTTAACTCCTTGTTTATCGAACACAGCGACCAAGTCCACCAGATCTCGAAGAGAACGCCCAAGACGATCTAGTTTCCAGACGACGACCTCATCACCTTTACGAAGACTTTCCAAAAGTTTCTTTAGTTCTGGTCTATCTGTATTCTTTCCAGAAATCTTTTCCTGGAAGATTGTTTTGCATCCATATTCAGTCAGTGCATTAAATTGCATATCTAAATTTTGATCTGCAGTACTTACTCTTGCGTAGCCAATTTTCATGTTTTTTTTATTATCAAAAACTCATTATCAAAAATATAAAAATCATTTTGATTAATGGAATGGGTTTATGAGAATCGGCAAAAAGAGAAAAGATATTTTAAGGTTAATTAGGATGGTTTTAATTTGTTTAATAGCCTGGCTTTTTGATCCAAATAGATTATTAAAAAAGGAGGAATTAATGATAATAAGTCATCATTTCATTAGGGCAATTTTAATCTTATCGCTTAAAAGGGATATGTTGTCTTGACTAAGGTTATCATTGACAAGTATCATGATCCCCACTTTATCCTCGGGATATGCAACACAAAGTGTGCTAAATCCAAGACCTGTTTTGCCACTATGGTAAACAAAGCGTTTTCCGTCATTATTGCCAATCATCCAACTTAAGCCTACACCCGTACTGTCTGTTTGCTTATAAGTTTCCTTGTGTGATAATCTTATAGCAGGGTCCGTTTCTTCAACATTTGCTATTAAGTATTTAAGCATATCTGCCATTGTTGAATTCATACTTGGCCCACCAGGGTAAAAAAGGTTAGTATTAATCTCATTTGTTTTATTATTTGTGAGACCATACCATTGTACAGGACGCGATGCATCTTTATAGCCCTGAATAAAACGGTTTAGTTGATCCACAGGAATTTTTGTTCTTGTATCGTAAAGGCCTAGATGATTTTTAAGATAATTTGTCACTAACAGCTCATACGGTTGATGATATATGCGTTCAAGTAAGAGAATAAGGATTGTCATGGCGTTTCCGTTATATTCGTACTTGGTACCGGGCAAGGTGTCAAGCTTGAATTTATGCATATCCTTCATTAAAGTATCTTGATTAAACTTCGCAAAGAAATCAAGCTGTTTAGGAAGACTTATATTCTTTATGCTATCCATAGTTTTTCCCGAAAAATTTCTGGATGACTTAGGTAGACCAGACGTATGATTAGCTATGTCAATCAATCTTACGGGGCGACCTTCGTATTGTAAATTAGGATACTTTCCTGGGAGATATTTACGGATGTCGTCTTGTAAGTTTGCTCTTTTATCTATTACAGCTTGTGCAAGCATAATTCCAATAAATGTCTTAGCTACAGAACCTAAATTAAATAATTGATTTGCTTTAATTAGTTGGCCTTTTCCTTTCGTTGATTCACCATAGCTGTACATTGAACTGCGTCCATCTTTATAAATAGCGATTGAAAGTCCAACCGTACCTGGATTAGTCATATAGTCTGTTGCAGCTACCTGGACAGCGCTATCCAATATGTTTTTGAGTGGATTATCTGTAAGCAATTTTTCTGTTTGAGACCAGCACGGAATAGAGATTAAACAAAGCATTATAGCTCTAAATATCAAAAGGTATCCTTTTTTCATAATAAACATTTATACTATGATGTATAACATAGTACCTTGTTACATATAAAGTAGTTTTTCTTGTTTATGCACTTTAAAACTTATCATTTAACGGTGGAATTCTTGTAGATATCCCTGACCTTATAAGAGCCAGGAAATAGCGATAGCTCTATATAATGTTAAAGGATCAAATCCTAGATACCCCAAAATTTAATATGGAAAATTTAATCGTTTGATGTTTGTAGCGTAGTCATTCAACTAACCGTTTTAACTAATTTAAATTTATGTATGACTTTCGATAAAAAGAAGAAATTATTGCTCAACGCAGCTTCGTTATTGGCCTTTGGATTCGCTTTGCTACTGGTCATTAAACTTTACAAATACCGCCATGTAATTACTTATGAATCGATATTTTGGATTATAGCACTAATTTTTGCTGTTACTTTATTATTGGGTGGTTCGATGTTAGCATACTCTGCAAGAAAGTGCGGGAAAAAAAAGGTACACGTAAGGTTCGGCTAATCATTACCATTCATTTGCCTATACCCAGTTAACAAAGTCTTTTTAATATCAAAAAAGGGTGGAATAATGTAGGATACAAGGACCAGGCACAAGCTAGGAATTGTCTAAAGCGAAGATTTCTCTTTTTGCAGTAAAGCTGTACAGGCTAATTGATGAGTACCGGCTTAAAAATGCAGGGAATAACGATACTCATATATCACTCTAGCATTTGATTACTATTTATTATCTTACTTAAATAAAATAAGCTATATAATGGCAGAACAACATCCGAACTTAA
Organism: Pedobacter sp.; assembly: GCF_037719805.1. GTDB lineage: Bacteria > Bacteroidota > Bacteroidia > Sphingobacteriales > Sphingobacteriaceae > Pedobacter. Next base: position 100,697 of record NZ_JBBJLZ010000003.1, read on the forward strand.
AATTAATTGAATCTTTTTTTCAAGCTTATGCAAGCAATGATTTAGAAGCAATCAAGGAAGTATTGTCTCCTTCTATTGAATGGGTTATCCCTGGTAAACACCCTTTAAGTGGTAAAAAATCAGGGGTGGAAGAAGTGCTGAATTATTTAAAGCAGTTGAGCACCTCTTTTTTCCAGGCAAAACCTATTGTTATGGGTATAAATGACGATTATGTCATTGACTGTCATTTAAATTGGAGTAACCGGCCAGAGGGCGAAAATATGGAGGCCATGTCCTGCCTGCTTTGGAGTTTTCAAAATGGAAAAATCAGCAAGGTTTATAACTTTCCCCAAGACCAGCATACCGTAGACACCTTCTTTAATGATGTTTACGGCAACCTTGACAAACCTGTACTCATTTAGACTTTAGCTATAATTAACAATGACAGACGAAGTAGTTCGAAATTATCCCACCAATTATATTGCTATTGATGAAGCCACTAAACAGTCTGGGTTCACAATGGCATCTGACCCAAAGACATGTTCTTTATTAAAAACCTTAGCTGGTACAAAGCCGGGAGGAAAATTATTGGAATTAGGTACTGGTACAGGATTGTCTACTGCATGGATCTTAGAAGGTATGGATAACAATGCAGTATTAACATCTATAGATAACGATACTGTTTTTTTAAACATAGCGAAACACTTCTTAAAGGATAACCGGCTAAGTCTGATTAATCAGGATGCAGGAGAATGGATTCAAAACAATAAAGCCATCAAATTTGACTTGATCTTTGCTGATACATGGCACGGTAAGTACCTTATGCTGGACGAAGTATTAAATATGCTTAATCCAGGTGGACTGTATATTCTTGATGACATGCTACCGCAATCAAACTGGCCCGAAGGACATCAGGAGAAAGCCATTAGGCTTCTTGAACTGCTTGATGAACGGACAGATATAAACCTAACAAGGCAGTGCTGGGCAACAGGTATAATTATAGCAAGCAAAAAATAAAATCCTAGTTTTTGCCAGCTACTTCTATACGGTGAGGATTAAAAGCGTCTTTTATGGGGGACTTGTTGCTTTATGAAATTGGAAGAGAGCATTTCTAATACTTAAGTTCTACCAAAAAACAGTCGAATAACGGAAGATACAAGGACCAGGACAAGCTAGGAATTGTTTCAAAGGCGAAGATTTCTCTTTTTGCCGTACAGGCTAACTAATGAGTACTATCTTAAAAAATCAGGGAATAACGATAGACATTAGATTGTTCATGAGTTCGATTAAGTTCAGTTGGTGTTTTCTAGAATGAAGTTAACTGATGGTGCTCTTTGTATAAGGTTTATTTAACCTGCAACTTACAATCCAATAATATTCCAAATTGATAAACTTGATATCAACGGCGATACCGGAAAGTTTCTCAAAGATTAAGTCTTGTGTAGGAAAATTCTTTAAAACAGAGTGGTATGTGCCATTTTCAAGTTTCCGAAGCTGGTATGTGTTTCCGAACTGGTCAGTGCTTGTAATTGGAGTATTACTACCTTCTACAAATTTGTTATCTATAAACACCATCAATCCGTTCTTTGCCAGACTCCGACCAATAATTTCAACAAAGCTATCGAGATCTTGAAGTAAAATATGACTCCAGATAAACCCGCCGAAAAGACTTTCATATCTCTGTTTAATTTCTAGATTGTAAAGGTCTGCAACTTCAAATCTGACATTATTACCGAGGTTTTTTTGTTGGGCAATTTCAATAACAGCTTCATTAACATCAGTTGCATGTATTGATTTTGCGGTTTTCGCGATTTTCTCTGTCCAATACCCTGTTCCACAAGCTATTTCAAGTATATCCTTCTCACAAAACATATATTGTAAGATGTCTTTAGTGGAAATCAAATCGCATTGCCGCTCTGGTTTAGCATAAATCTTTTCGTATTCCTTTGCCCTTTCCTTGTAGTATAGGATTAAACCTTGATTCATATCTACAATATAAAACTTAGTTTTGAAAAAACAGATTTCCTGAGTGTACTCTTGGTGCGCAGATGATATCGTAAAAAGCAGAAAATTCGAGTTGAAGATTTGAACAAAGATGTTCTCTCAAAGAAGATTTCTCTGCACCATTAGAAAATGGTTATTTATTAGACTTAGCTGCCGACTTCAAAATACCAGGGAATAATGAGAGTACCCCGTAAAAGGATCTGCAACCGATTTGCTAAAAATTCAGAAGGTTAAATCTTTCTTTATCTTAGTTCTTGAATCATTTTCTTTGCTGATTCTAAGCTAGGATCCAGTTTAAATGCAATTGTATAGTTTTCAAGAGCTTTACTCTTATTACCTTGAACGTAGTAAGCCTCTCCCAAGCTATCGAACATATTGCCTGAATTAGGGAACAATTTGGTATTAAAAGTGAATATCGTAATCGCATCATTGACTTTATTTTTATTCAGGAAAAAGTAGCCTACTTGGTTGAGTGTATTTTCACCATCATAGCTGTACTGATTGGGACGTTCAAGTTTAATCTTTCGATACAAAGTAAGAGCTTGTTCTCCGTTCATATTTTCAAGTTGTTTATCAAAATCATCAATAAAGGATCTTCTTACTTGTATATACGGCTTTCCCTCAAGAATTGACTTAACAGACTTGCTAATAGCATCTAAATTGCCTTGTTTATTGTTGGTCATTAGAATAAATGTAGTCGATGTAGTTGCGTTACTAATCAATAGTGCCTGATAATTTTTAGCTGTTCCATCGTGTCTGTGGGCTATGAGTAATTTACCTTCCATATTTCCGTGGCCTAGCCCGGTTTGATCATCAGTAGAAAAAGGAATGACAAGTTCCTGAGTGGACGCAGGAGTAATCAAGCTAAAAGAATTGATGCATTCAGACCATCTATAAAAATCGAGAAGATTTAAAGCTGGCCAACCGTCAATTTCCCAAGATAAATCATCCTGTATTTTTTGGTCATTGTAGGCCTTAGCAACTAGCTTGTCCATTTCTTGCGGGTCAAAAATCGCGCTCTTTATACCACATGGCTTGAATAATCTCTCCATTACAAATGAAGCGTAAGGTAGTCCAGTGATTTTTTCGATTATCCTCCTCTGTAGGAATACGTCATTATTATTATAATCATATTTAGTGCCTGGCTCGAAACCAAGTGCTGCAACTGTCTTAAGGTATTTCATGTTGTCAGCATCCCCTTTTATTTTAATCCAATTGCTCTGCGGAATTCCGCTAGTGTATTGCAATAAATTTTTTACGCTAATCTTATTCGCCCATGATGGAAGCTCTGGTAAATACTTTGACACTTTGTCATCAAGGCTCAACTTTCCTTGTTCCTTAAGCATCATAATGCCAACGCATTGAATTCTTTGGCAATAGAACCAATATGAAGTCGATAGTCTTCTGTAAGCTTAATTTTTCCGGTGGCATCAGCCCAACCAATTGTTTTCTTATAAATTACCTTACCTTTTTCAGAGACAAGCAAATTCCCATTAAAGACGCCAAGATTATGTGCTGTTTCTATCAAGCTATCTAGTTGTTTCAAGTTTCGCTTGGTTTGCCCGTAGCTGCTTTGCGTAGCTAATAGGGTGGCAACGAGCAATAAATTTCTTAAGATATTAAGCATCATATATATTGGTTTGGTAAAAGACGATCAAATATACAGATAGTTGCATGGCATACAGGATTATCACTATACGGTCGTTTTCTGAGGCACTCAAGCATTTCTTCTGATCATTGTTGTAGAATAAAAGATCCTTTATTTGTAATTTTTTTCACCAGCAATGTTTGCACTGATAAGTTAAGATAAATGAAGGCATAATGTTTATATTTTGTCTTCGCTACTCTTAAATTTACAGCTAAAAGAAAAGGATATAGATAGGGGATCCCTTCGTTTCCTGAAACTGCTAAGAATTTTATCTAGCAACTAACATGTTATTTTAAGTACTAACGACATTCAGCCCAGCCACTTCAAAAAAGATTAGCGATCACTCTAATGCTTTATCAAGTTGATTTTTCAGACTACCAGACAATCCACCCAGGCGCATTGCATTGTTGTTAATAATCTTACCATCTTTGCCAATAAGTACGTAGTGTGGTACTGCACTCACGTTATAAGCTTTACAAACCTCATATAAGATCCCCCTTTCCGCTACCAGGTTTACACCGGTCATCTCTAAATATTTCATTTTATCTTTCCATCTATCACCTTTTTCATCTACACAGATGTTAAGAAAAACTACGTCTTTGCTTTGATACTTATCATGAACCGTCTTTCCATATTCACGGATATCTGCAATGCAAGGACCGCAATACACGCCCCAGAAATCAATGTAGACAACCTTACCAGCAAAATCCTTCAATGATACAGTCTTATTGTTCTGATCTTTCAGACTGAACTGGGGCGCTGGTTTTCCGGGTGCAAGTCGACTTACTGCATTGTAATAATTTCTAAGTGTGTCAACGTATTTAGAATTGGAGTAGGTTGCTAAGAACTGTTCATATAATTCTTTAGAATTATTAAAGTCATAGTGCCCAAAACCAAAAATGATTGCCTTGGTAAGATACCATTCCCTTATCGAAGGAAGTTCTATGAAAAGCTCACCGGCAAGGAAATCTTGCTTTCCTGGATTGAAGCTGTAAGCATCTTCCTGATCAGTAAAATAATAACTTGAAAAGGGTTTGTAAAAGCGGACACGATTAAATACAAACTCTCGGTAGGTCGGTGAAAGCTTGAAAATTTCTTCGGACATCTTCCGATAATCTATACCTTTTGCGCCATATTGCCTTACATCATCGAAAGTAACATTCAATTTAAGGCTGAACTGTTCCAACTTTTTGATCTTAGACAACATGCTTATGTGCTCAAAATAAGTATCATAAAGTGGCTTCATGTCCTTGAAAGGATGCTTTGCAATAATTCCCATACTTACATTGTACGAGTTGTTGATCATTAGACATTTCACAGAATCCGTCAGGTCTTTGTTGTACAAACTCTCCTGAAGTTTAAGCATTCTTTGCCTTGTCTTTTCGTAGAGTTCTTTTGCTAGCGCAAGGTCCTGACGATAAGTGATGTTTGGACTACTCAGCTCAAATGTTTTTTGAAAGTTTTTATGATCCCAATTTAGGACTAGTGTATCGCCAGCGGAAGCAGAAATTGTAATCGCATCGTTGTTCAGGTAAAGATAAATATCCTGTACGCCTTCGATAGCTATATTCTCCTTAAAATTGCCTTCCTTATCAACTTTGATAGACTTCATCTCATCCTCCATGAAACTTGTCATTAGGAACTCGAAAAAGTCAGCATCAAAATTCTTTACATTCCCTTTGATGGTAAAATGGCCTTGCCCTAGAGCAAACGAACATAGCGTGCTGAAGAGCAGAATTACGCTTAATAGATATTTCATAAGTTTTTAATTGTAGGTATACTAATTTCATCCTTTACTTAGCAGGTCACGTATCTTCTCCCGGTTTTGCCTGGAAATCGGAATCTTCGTCTGGTCATTGAGCAGTAGGGTACCACCGTCCTCCTTTAGATAGCTTTTTACAAAGTTCAGATTTACAAGATGTGACTGATGGGTTCTGGCAAATCCATGAGGTTCCAGCAATTCCACGAAGTCCTTCAAAGTTTTGCAGACTAAAATCTGTTCTAAACTCTCCAGAAAGAACTTTGTGTAATTGTTATCAGCCTCGCACCTGATAATGGTGTTCACCTTCACGTAAATAATCTCATTGAGCAGAGGCAGCGCGATCTTCGGTGATTCACGTTGGCCAGTCTTCATATAGTCAAGCAGATTATCGATGCTGTAGTTTCTCTTCTTCGACACAATCTTTTCCTTTGCCCTTGCCGTTGCATGCCTGAACTCGGCGATATTGATGGGCTTGAGCAAGTAATCTAAGGCAGAGAATTTAATAGCCTGGATACCGTATTGATCATAAGCTGTGATAAATATTACTTCGAAATTGATGGAGGTAAAACTCCTTAGCAGATCAAATCCGGAGGCCTCTGGCATCTGAATGTCCAGAAAGATCAGATCTGGTTGATGCGCTTTAATTTTGATACTGCCGTCAGCTGCATCGAACGAAGTTGCGACAACCTCAAAATCCGGACAATAGGTACTGATGATGCTTTGCAGGTTCTCTACATTATTAGGCTCATCATCAATTATAATACAGCTTATTCTCATTGCCTCCAATTTACGATATCCAATTCATAAGCGTAATTGTTATTCTGGTGCCGCTACCATCCGACTGGACATCTAATTTCGCAGGCTGCTGTTTGTAGACTTCATTTAACAATTGTAAGCGCTCTTCGCTAAGCCTTAAACCATATGATCCATTGGAATTCATCGTATCGTTTTGCTTAAAACCGGGACCATTATCTGTAATTGAAAATACCAGATCGTTTCCTTGTATCTGAATGGAGACGTTGATGAGGCCATTTTCCCTTAGGTTAGAAATACCATGTTTGATCCCATTTTCAACAAAAGGCTGCAGCAACATCGGAGGCACCTCTATATTCGCGGCATTTACATCAGCGCCCAGCTCCAGCTTGTATTTGAAATTGAAACGTAACTGTTCCATTTGCAGGTAATCATCTAAGATCTTGATTTCGTCTTCAAGACTAATAAGATCGCGGTCGCCGGTGTTTAATACTTTTCGCGTTAAGTCGGCGAAATGGCTTAGGTAATGATTAGCACCTTCCATATCATGTTTATTGACCAAATTCTGGATAGAAGTGAGTGCATTGAACATAAAATGTGGGTTGAGTTGTGCCCGGATAGATCTCAGTTTCAAATTGGTATTCTGCCTCGCTTGTGCAGACAATGCCAGTCTCACCTTCGTCCGGCGACGGTAAAACCAGAATAGCAATCCGACAGCGACTATGGCGGCTATTAAATAGGGTAGGGCTTGCCTTAAGGAGGCTCGTTTTTCTAAAGAGGGCAGGGGCTGTACGGTAAAGGGAATTCTTAACACCTGATCTTCCGGCCAATACCCAAGTCTGGCATTACGCTGTATGATCAATTCATATTTTCCCGCCTGATTGAAATGCCGGCTATCTATGTCAATGTAATTTCCTAAGAAATTGTTCAATAAGTAGTTCTCCACATACGCGGTGTCAATCCGATCACCAGTGTTTTTAATCATATAGATAGCGTAAGGTATGGTTAAATGACTTTTGAGACTCAGCCGTAGGTTTGATACACTGCCTACCGGAAACTTAAAATCTAACGGCAAGCCTGTCTTTTTATCGAATTGAGTAGCATATCCTTTGTTCAATCCAAGATGGTTGATGTTGAAGTATTCGATGCGATCGGTACCGTTATAAGGCAGTTCAACCAATAGTTCGGTAGTAACCGGCTTAGAATCATTGCGCCAGTCGAACACAACGCCATCACTAATTTTAAACTCTTTGATATTCTGCACTTCTACCAATAGCTGCTTACCTGGAGCTTTGAATTTCCCTATAAAACCATAAGGCTCCTTCGCACCATAATTCTGCGATAAGGGTATCGGAGACCAGCGAACCCTTTCTACAGTATCGTCTTCAATCACACGGTAGCGATAGTCCTTAACATTTTGCTTCGTAATTCCGAGTGCAACCAATATGGCGCTTGAAGTGTCCTTTATGATATAGCTTTGGTAGATCTTTGATAAAACAGTGATCCCTGCACCATAATAATCAGTAAGGCTGTCAGTTAATTTAACGCCCAGGATGATGGGACTTACTGGTGTCACTTTTACGTGAACCCCAGAAGGGCGTCTTAGATAATTCAGGGCACTATAGATTCTGGTATCTTCGGCGGAGTAGGTAACAGGCCCCCGGGTATTCATTCTGATATCGGTTGAGATAAAGTTGAAATAGATGTTCTTCCCGAAGTAAAGTTTCTCCTCTTTTTGTGAGAAGACTGCTGTTGATATCGTGGTTGCCAATAATAAAAGTAGTCCGGTTATCTTTCTCATTTGGGGCAGATCAACTATTTAATCAGCGTTTTCAGTTTGTTTGCAAGCGCTTCGCCTCTTAAGTCCATTGCGATGATCTTCCCCATTGGATCAATTAGAAAGCTGGTGGGGTAACTCGTAATCTTATAGCCGCTGATCTCTGTGCCTTTAGTCTTGGTTTTGATATTAGGCCAAACCAGGTTACCTTCTTTACTCAGTCGCGATGTAACGGCGGTATCAAGCTCCTCTAAGACGCCAATGATCTCGAACTTGTTTCTATCGTACCTCTGGTATACTTCTTTTAGATAAGGGAACTCCGCAATGCAGGGGCCGCAGTAAGTGCTCCAGAAGTCGACAAATACATACTTGCCTTTGAGATCTGCTGTAGAGATCATGGGCATATTAGTTTTATTGGAATCAAGAAAGTTATACCCTTTAATGATAGGTGCCAGATAACCCACCTGAGTGGAGAATGACTTCGGAGTTAGGGAAAGGTCGTTTCCATTGTCGACGGTCAGCGTAATCTCGCTTCCATTCTTTTCATAGCCTGTAAACCGCAGATCTTTATTACCAGTTGGGATGAACTGATTCAAGGCTACTTTAGCTTCTGGCTTAGCAGGATCAAAGTTAGGCGCATCCTTCATTACAAAAATATTTTTTCCTCCCAGTCCAACTCCATCGGCACAGACGAAATAAGACTGACCTTGATAAGTGAACCTTGAGTATCTGAATTCTGGAAATGCGAATGCAATGTCTATCTTATCCGTTCCGTTATTGGTCCTATTCTCAGCAATCGGCCGCACTAGAATGTTTTCCTGTTGTATTTTCTGATTGTATAGGTATTCAGTTAAGATTTCAACTGCCCCCTCTTCGTAGTTGCGACTGCGCTTAAGACCGGGCATTAGTACGTCATCAGCAAAATCCAAATTACCATTCTTATCAATGATGTAAACGATTTCTTTTTCGGTATTATACCCGGCCAACAAGGAGATTCCGCACTTGATTGCCTTCCTTGATAGCTTTAGGGTATCTGCAAGATTCCATTCCCGTTTCCGGGCATTGTCAAAGAAGAAGTCTTTGCTGTAAGTTCCCGCACAGTAGGTTTGATAATTAAATTGAAAATCATTTAGTGAATAGAAGTAATGTACCACATTCCGGAGTCCCGTAGGCTCGTTTATAATCTTCGGATACCCATTGGTTCTCTCGTCGCCGTTACTTGGGTCAAAACTGCCAGTTCCGATGGACACATTACCTGACGGTCCGATACCAGGTATCTTTTGTAGGTTCAGCGTGAATGATGTTTTCTGAATCTTTTTCTGGGGAATTCTAATTTTAGCTGGATCCTGCGCATAAACGAAAGAATTAACTATTAATAATATTGCAGCGAATATTACTAGTGATCGTGTTGATTTAGACATGAGGTTTAATTTAGTTAAGCTTGGATACAAAGATGTGATACTTAGTAAGATGTACCAACTCACAGTTAGCATTTAACCATTACCGATGAGAATTTGGATTTTTATATTCAACAATACAAATTTTATTTGCTAAAAGCTGTTTTAGAACTATTGAAATCAATGAGAGCTCTATTTCGTTGTGTTTATATAACTCGAATATTTACTATGTAATCTAAAAAGTCTCCATCTAAATTGATAGATAGAGACTCTTACTATTTCTTCAACCCCTTCCGAGTTTCAAAATAGCAACCAAAATATAAACATATGCCATACCTGATGGCCAATACAAGTTTCTACTATGGATATGATATAGTGTTAGTTTTTTATGAAATAAAATTCTTCTAGTCAGTTTCCAACTCTTGTAAGCTTCCCGTAAAATCAGACCATTCAAAAGTAGAATTTAGCTGCTAATATCTAGCAACAAATCAGCTGGCGTTTTAAAGCCTAGTGCTTTGTGTGGCCTATGATTATTGTAATCATACATCCATTCTTCAGCTTTTTCTCTTACTTCGTCCAGTGTTCTGAATATGTAAGCATTCAATAATTCCCTACGCATACTCCCGTTAAATCGTTCCACATATGCATTTTGAGTTGGTTTACCGGGTTGAATAAATATCAAGGTAATCTTTTTCTCATTACACCAATCCCCTAGCTTATCTGAAATGAATTCTGGACCGTTGTCGACTCTAATCATGCTTGGTAGACCTCTATACTGCTCTAACGCTTCCAATGCTCTTACAACCCTATGAGCTGGTAACGACAGATCAGGCTCGATGCACAAGATTTCCCTGTTATAATCATCTACTATGTTCAGTACTCGAAATTTCCTTCCGTCCCATAAGCTGTCGCTCATAAAATCGATTGACCATACCTGGTTGATGGCTTCAGGAGTAGACAGAATTTGTTTTACTCTGGCGGGAAGTCGTTTTCTTGCTCGCCGTCTTATATTCAATTTCATAGCAGTATAAACCCTGTATACCCGTTTATGATTCCAAAGAAAGCCTTTGCGTCTCAATCTGTGGTAACATTTCCAAAACCCAATAACAGCATGCTTTTCAACGAGCACTTTCAGCTCATCAATAATCTCATCATCATCTTTCTGCTTATGAATATAGAAACAACTACTTCGAGGAACGTTTACACATAAACACGCCTGACGATGGCTGATTTTCTTGACCATTTCTTCCACCAGCCCGCGTTTTTCATCAGACGTTAACGCTTTTTTTCTACAGCTTCTTTAAAAGTTTCATGTACCAGACTCAGATTTGCATACATTTTTTTAAGCCGGGCGTTTTCATCTTCCAGCTCCTTTATCCTTTTCAGTTCGTTAACTTCCAGACCACCATAACGCTGACGCCACTTGTAGAAGGATGCAGTGCTTACACCTAAATCACGGCATAGCTCATTAACATTCCTACCATTTTCATGTTCCTTGATTGCTTTGACAATCTGAGTCTCCGTAAATCTTGACTTTTTCATATTACACATTTAAAGTTAAAAATTCTTTTTATCGCCCGCGCTACGCTTGGTCGAGAATTCTACTTTTAAATGGTCAGCTTTTAGGGAAGCTTACAGTTATTAAAAATCATATTCGACTATATTACAAGTGGATTTAATACCAAATCATCGTTAACACCATATCTTGTTTTTTTGCGTAAATGCAGTATTCTTTCAAGCGGAAAGTATTAGGCTCGTGGTCAGTGTAGTTAAACCAGTCCTCGGCAAATAGATCATTCTGCGGAGTTGAGTATTCCGTGCCATTTTTATAAAACTCAGCAGTTACGGAAACATTTGGAAGAGAGCGATTGATTGATTTTAGGTATTTAAACAGAAAATTATCACTCTGCCAACGCCAGCTTATCTTTGCATTTCTACTGCAAATAACCATTATTGGAACTTGATCGCTTTGGACGTAACGAAGTAAAAATGCGGTAGCACTAACGTTGTATTTGGCAGTAATGAAGTTTATAAGCTCTGGTCCAAATGCCCGATTGTAGCAATCGAATTTAATCCTGTCCTCTGGCATCAATAAACAGCTGGCAAAATAATCAGCTTCTTTTTCAACTATATTTTCTGACTGGAAGTTAGTATAGGAAGGGTGAGAGGGTGTCAAACCGGCCTCAAGTGCAAGCCGATGCTCGTCTATAAAATAATGTCCAAGCTCATGGGCGAAGGTAAATCTTGATCGGGCACTCCCTTGCGCTGATTTGTCTAAATTCATATATATATGAAATTCTCCACTGAGATGCTCCAGCATACCGTCAAAATAATCTTCGTAATTATTGTAGTTAAATGTAAGTCCAGTTGCTGTGGCTATAGTCTCTGGTAAAATTGGTAGCTCTGGACAATATAAGTCCGCTACACCACGTGCTAATGATGAAAGGACACGTTTACGGGGAGTTTTTAGTTGGGATGGAGTACTATTTGTTTTTTGATTTATTCCGGTCATCTAACATTTTTTCCTTTAAGGCATCCGTAGGTGTTTTACCCTCGCGGGCAGCTTGGGCCATGTTTTGAGAAATATCTTCATCAACCGGAGTAGATAATGTCCAGTTATTTTCGATACGACCACGTTTTAATATATCATCAGCCGATGGCACTTTAGAAATAGCTGTTCTAATTTCCTTCTTATGGCAGTCTTCAAAACGCTCGATCTCTTCATCAGACATCGGAAACAAATACCCATTGCTTCTAAGAGATTTGATAAACCTGCGTTCAAACGCTGAAAGGTTATCCAAATTTCCTGGTATTAATTTAAAATCACTCATTTCTTCGGTTTTGTTTTTGACAGTAAATAATTAACTTGTTGTTGCACTTTTTCAAGTGCCCGTTTCTTTATCTGCCGTCGGTTAGGTTCTTTAATATTAAAAATAGTATTTATTCTATCAATCACATCTGATGGGATATTTTTGCCATCCTCGCTAAACTGATAACACATCAACAACACCCCTTTCTCCTTTTCATTTAACGTCGTGAGAGCTTGTTCTAATATCTCCTTTTCGTAAGATTCTGCTATAAGCGGTTCCTCATGATCTATTTCCGATTCAAGTACCAGTATATTATCTACAACTGAAAGGTTAGCTTTGGCTTTGATTTTACGAAGTTCTATGTGCAATTCATTTTTTGCAATTCCATAAAGCCATCTTTTAATGTCATTATCCACATTTTCAGGCTCTTTATGGGTAGTCTTAAACTGAGCTGCCTTAAGATAAGCGTTCAATAGCGCGTTATTAAAAATAACTTCAGCTAACCCGTCGTATAAGCCATCAAAAGGTTGACAGGCTTTTTCACAAGCTACCATAAACGTTGTAGAAAATCTTTCATAAAATACATTGAATGCCAGGTTCGCCACCGCCGGTTCGTCTTCATTCATTCCCATGTATTCCATGATGGTAAGAGTTGATTCCTTACGCAAGTCATTTAAAGACACAAATGAAGAAGCGTCACCCATTAGTGATTCGGTTTAGTATATATGATTCCGTGACAAGATACAGCTTTGTCACACTTTTTCATATACCTAAATAAAAGAGAACTATGACTTTATATTATTTCATTTATACTCCTGGCTGTATTCATCTTCTTTGGCGATGGATGGATCGGTAATAAGACAGTGAATAATACCATGCACGAATTGGCGGTTGGTGCATTTGGAGCATTGCTCGGGATGGCCATCAACAGCATCATTAATTTAAGAACTAAGCTTTGGGTTTGCTTCTGTGCAAGCACCATCTACCGGTACCGCCACATTAGGATTTCTGCGGCATATATCTTTAAGATCCATGTTGATGGTAAGTACCTTTTGGTAAAAGGCCGGAACATAAATCAGCTCCAACCTGTTGGAGGTGTTTACAAGCGCCTGCCAGATTCCTCTAAATTTTTCCAAGACTTGGAAATTTTGGATGACCAGCAAATACCAATTTGCGATACTACAAGGCATGATTTGAGAATTCGCGTTAAAGGCAGCCGGGTACATAAGTTTTTGCAATGGTTTGATTCAAATCAAGATCGGGAAATATCGCACTGGCGTGAATTCTGTGAAGAATTAATCATCACCAATATTTTAACTGCCAGTATCTTTCCGCATATCAATTATAAGCTTCTGCATAGAAACCCGCTATACATCCATTACTCAAACTTTTATGGCTGCCCGGAGATACTAATCCATGAAGTGTATGAGCTGCTACCTAACCCGGCTCAACTCGCTGAGTTAAAACAGCTCATGCAGGCAGAGCAACCAACGTCTGATTTTCACTGGGTAACTGAGGATGCGATCAAAAGGCTGGGGTATCTGCCAGATAATACCAAACCATTTGCGATTGCAGAACATGCAACTTCCCTATTTGAAAAAGAATTTAAAATAAAATAATATGAACAATATATATATACCACAGACATTTAATCAGCAGTTGGACGACTTGTTGAATCGTATAGCCGAGAAATTGCAACTTGATGATACAAGACGTACATCGGCTGAAAGGAGTTATAACGCGGTTTCAGAATGGATAGAAGCGGATAGCGGTTTTTTTAAAGATATGCCGTTTGAAATTTATCCTCAAGGGTCTTACCGAATCGGTACTAATGTAAAGCCCCTACAAGGTGAAGAGTTTGATTTGGACATTGTTATTCACATGACAATACCGTACGAGAAGTTCGACCCATTAAAGGTATTAAATGAGCTGGAGCGAAGACTAAGAGAACATGGGCAATATAAAACAATGCTAAAGAGAAAGAACAGGTGTATAAGAATAGTCTATGCTAACCTCTTCCACATTGATATACTACCGGGGTTTCAGAAGTCAGCTTTAGATCAAAATCGTATTGTAGTTCCTGATCGTTCATTAAAAGACTGGACACCCAGCAACCCAAAAGGTTATGCAGATTGGTTCCAGTCAAAATATATCAGGCAAGAACAATTGTTACTGGAAAAGGCACTACGTGCCGAGGATCTGCCCGAGCAGATACCATACCATTTGATGCAGCCGTTGCAAAGGGCAGTACAGCTTATCAAACGCTATAGGGACGTATATTTTAAATACAGGCCGGAACTGGCAACCTCAAGCATAATTTTGACCACCATTGCAGGGCTGTACTATAATGGTGAACAATCTGAATACGAAGCCATAAGGGGAATTGTAAACAGAGCTAATGATGCAGCCACACAATTAAACGGCCAAGTATTACGCATAGTAAACCCAGCAAACGCTAACGAGGTTTTCTCAGATAAATGGGTTAAGGAGCCTGAGCTCTACTATAGCTTTATCCGGTTTATGGCGGATTTCAAGAAGCTATGGGACAAGATTAAGAGTACGAAAGGTATACACGGCACAGTCGATATTCTTAAAGAGATGTTTGGTGAAACTACCAGTACAAATTCTCTTGTGGAACAGTCGGACTATATTATGAAGGCACGTAGCAGTAATCAGTTGGGAGTTGCAAAAATTAGCGGTTTGATAACCGGCGTTAGCGCTGCATCAACAATCGTTAAACCAAACAACTTTTATGGCAGCTGATTTTAAAGGCACAAAGAACCTCACAGCTATGCAACAGTACCTCGATTTCAAACGGAACCTGCCTGCCTGGAAAGCCCAGGTACAGGCAAATGGCTTCACTGCAAAATCAGTAATTCAGCCAACTCCGCTGAGCGCCTTATATAGCGTTAGAATTACATATCAACAGGACTGGGCCCCTGTCATCAGGGTGTTAAACGGGCAACTAAAACCACGTGTGGCTAACGGCAAAATCAGGCATACATATGATAATGGATCATTGTGCCTTTATTATCCAAAAGCGAGAGAATGGACACCAAAAGACCTAATTTCAGAAACTATTGTACCCTGGATCTCTGTGTGGTTATATTATTACGAGATATGGCATGCAACAGGCCTATGGCTGGGTGGCGGCATAGAACATTAGGCATCTGAAAGGAAAACCATGGCTATTACTCCCATCATCTACTATTCTCTATCTGGAGTATTATATAAAGTACCAATACTGTAAATAGTAAAAACTGTCTCAGAAAATCAAAGGTAACTAACTGTTTTTCTTTTAGCTGTTTTGCAATTTCCAATAATTAGTTAGGGATATATTGATATCATTATACATTTATACCTTTATATCAGTCGTGATAAGGCTACTATATCAGAACAAAGAAAGATCCTGTCTCAGAAAACGAAGATTCATTTGTTAACCGATTTCAAAGTTTAAAACCCCACCTTATATTGGTTAAGAGCTACCTATAACAACAAATTAAGGCTAACAGTCATGGAACAGATAGAAGAAACACCCAGAGAACAGGAAAATGATGAAATAGTATTTGACTATAAATTCAAACAAACGGTTCACCGAGCTTTAAAAATAGTGAGAGTTAAGTAAAAAGCTATATATGAGACTTATATTATAAAACGTAAGCATTTTATCTTAGTACTAAGTCGATAAGCGTGCCAAATTATGAATAGTGGATAATTTACCAAACGGCTAACGTGTTGTAGAATTATATCGGATATGATTATATTCACAATAACTTAAATATTATTACAAAATGAGTGACCCTATATTCACACTTAAAGTCATTACTGAAGGTGGCGAACAGCAAATCAAGGTGACAAACAATAAGCCTCTATTCGTTCTAGGAGCAAATGGTGTTGGAAAATCAACATTGATGCAAAACCTATATATGCAATATAAAGAGGTTGCTAAAAGAATCATTGCACATCGTCAAGGATGGTTCACTTCTAATGGTATAGCAGTGACATCAAGTCAAAAAGTCTTGAATGAAGGATATATTAAAAATGCAGATAATACGCCTGAATCAAGGTATAAGGATGACTACTCGGTACAACGTACTGATATATCGATTTTTGATTTAGTATCCGCAGAAAATCAAAGATCAAGAACCATAGCAGAAGCGGCTGATTCGGGAGATTTAAATTTAGTTGCAGAACTCTCTAGTAATCAAGGGGCTATTAATTCTATAAATGAACTATTGTCTGCTTCAAATATTAATGTAAAAATAAAACTAGAACAAGGAGACTTACTTTTTGCTTCAAAAAACGGATCAGCTCCTTATAGTGTCGCAAAACTTTCAGACGGTGAGCGCAATGCCCTATTAATATGCGCAGACATAATGACTGCACCAGCAGGCACCATATTCATTATTGATGAACCAGAAAGGCACCTTCATCGATCAATTATTTCGCCGCTATTAACATCATTATTTCAAAAAAGACCTGATTGTTCTTTTGTTATTTCTACTCATGATATAACGTTGCCCGTAGACCAGACTAGCGCAAGCGTTTTACTAGTTAGAGGTTGCGAATGGCAAGGTAACACTATCAAAAGTTGGAATATAGATCTAATTGAAGATACTAGTTTAATCCCTGATAACATCAAGTTAGATATCCTAGGTGCAAAACAAAAGATGCTATTTGTAGAAGGAGATAACAAAAGTCTTGATAAACAAATCTATCAATTAATATATCCGGAAGTCAGTGTAATATCTATGAATGACAGTAGTTCAGTAGAGAAAGCTGTAACTGGAATCAGAAAGACTTCAGACCTGCACTGGATATCAGCCTATGGGCTGGTAGACGCCGACGACAGAACTGACAGTCAAATAAGTGCACTCAATTCTAAAGGAATTGCTGCAACACAATGTTATTCTGTTGAATCCTTATATTACCACACAGATACTATTAAAAGAGTAGCATCTGCTCTTTCAATAGTATCAGGTGAAGATGAGAATATTATATATGAAAAGGCTACAGCAAAGGTAATTAACTCAATTAATATTCATAGAACCCGAATGTGTGCTAGACTTTGTGAAAAACAGGCCCGGTTAATGGCAATGACCAATCTTCCCGATCATAACGACATTGCCAGCGGAGCAGCCAAACATAATGTAGAGATAGATTTAGCAAAGCTTCTTCAAGAAGAAACATCCAAATTTGATAAACTTGTTGCAAATGGTGATATTAATGGACTGATTAGTAGGTACCCTATCAGGGAAACTGGTATCATTAAAGAAATAATTGAGGGTCTAGGAATTAAAAAAGACAGATATGAAAGTATGGTCAGAACGTCTATTCTAAAAGACGACACTAAAAATTTTTACAGGAACTTATTAAAACCGTTAACAAATCTTATTGAAAAGAAAACTCACTCCGTCATTAACGAGGCTATATAGATCTTTGATCTTAGTCCCTCTTATCTAAATTAACGCTTTCACATACTATAGCGTTTAAAACTTTGATTTATTGTTCACGCTAATTATTTTTAGCAATTTTTATTACTTATTAACGGTACCCACCAGAGAGAACTTGAGTGTCTCATTAAAGGACGGAATGGCCTCTGCATTTTTTTTTGCTGTATATCTTCAGCATCAGTTACGGCAAAATAGAAACAAGTATCTAACAAAACGAACTTTGATTTGATGTAGACAGTTTTGATCATGAAAGTTTAAATTTAATTATCTAGTTTAGCTCTCAATACCTTATTGCTAAAATTTTTAGTATTTTTGTCTCTACGCTTTTCAGATGCGACTAAAACTTTTATTATTTGAACTAATACGAGCTATGCAGCGTTTATTAATAGATCTCATACCCAAATTATGATAGCCGAAAAAAATAGAAGAAATTCTATCTCACCTTTAAAAGAAATTGCAGCCTACGAGTCACTATGGACAAATCGGAAAGCGAGTTTTAAAAGTTTGTCGGAACTTTTTAGCAAAGTACCCGGCAGTAAACCGTCGGACTTTGTAAATGCAGATGCAATTCACGAACTGTTGCCAACCATAAAAAAATTGGTACTTAATAGTGATGTTGCTTACAACACTAATCTACTAATCAACAATACCTTTGATTACCCTTCTCGACTCAAAGATGCAAAAGAACCTGTGCAAATACTGTATTATAGCGGTGATATTGACTACCTAAATACGAGGTCTGTTGCTATAGTGGGTTCGCGGAAGCCTTCTGAGGAAGGGATTGCTAGAGCTAAAAAATTGACAAAGTTGCTTGTTGCCGATGACTTTACAATTGTCTCGGGATTGGCGCAGGGCATTGACACCGCTGCACATACCACTGTGATTGAGCAAAAGGGAAGAACTATTGCTGTGATAGGTACGCCTCTGAATGAGTTTTATCCTAAGCAGAACGCGAGTTTGCAAAATTTCATCGCGCAACAACATCTATTGATAAGCCAGGTTCCATTTTACAGGTATACACAGCAAGGGATAAATGGCAATCGTTTATTTTTTCCTGAACGTAATAAAACGATGTCAGCTCTTACCGAGGCTACCATTATTATAGAGGCGGGTGAAACATCGGGCACGCTGATTCAAGCCAAAGCTGCCATTGATCAAGGCAGACAATTATTTATTTTAGAAAGTTGCTTTTTGAATAACAAAATCACCTGGCCGGCGAAATATGAAAGCATGGGCGCTCATAGAGTTAAGGAATATGCCGACATCGTCAAGGTACTTGGAGTGAGAAAATGAGCTATTCATTATACCTCATTGATGAGACCACTAGACGTGAACATTCGCATTTGACTATTGAAGATGAATGCCACTACTTGATGAATTATACAGCGCGAGCCGGATATAACTATAGTCCTGAGAACAGTATGATCAGCAATATCAAAAAGAAACTTGACAAAAAAGGTACCACAGAATGGCAGTACAAGCTGCAGGACATGTATAAGCTAGGACAAATTTTCAGAAAGATTTTATCTGGGATTGTTGATTTTAATGAAACGACTATAGTGCCTATACCTCCATCAAAAACAAAAAGCGATCCTCTATATGATAATCGGTTAAACCGAATTCTCAACGTTGCTTGCCACGGCAAAGATGCGGATATTCGAGACCTGATAATGGTGAATGAGAGTGTAGACGCAACACATACATTAGAGGAACAAGGCCGTCCGCGTTATACTATAGATGAGATTAAGGCAAACTGCAGCTTTGACCCATTATACGTTAAGAATGTCAAACCTGTCATAATGCTTTTTGATGATGTGTTGACCGCAGGTTCACATTTTAAAGCTTATAAAGAAGTTATTGAGGCTGGATTTCCTGACCGTGATATTTTTGGGGTGTTCATTGCCAGGCGTATTCAGTTGAACGTTTTTGATTTATAAAGCATAAGAATAAATCGTATCTATTTGGACGTAAATAACGTGTATCTCTCCCTAAAGTTGGAAATATGTTGAGAGGCATAATTTTAAACTTTAAAACAGAAAGAGAAAATAATCTTTAACCCAGCCTCTTCTTCGTCTAGCTAGAAAAGGGCCCAGTCTCAAAAAACGAAGAATTGATTTAACTAGAATTGGTTATCAAGAGGCTTCTGCCAGAAATAATTTGGATTGGTAATTTCAAAAACCTTCGTATCACTCGAAGTTTTCCGAGATGAGTTAACTGTATTAAATCGACCAGGATATAGATTAACATACTTAACCACGGTATTATTCTCTGAATAGGTCTCCACATCCCAAACACTATTAACAGGGCAGCGCAACCAATAAAGATTCTTTGACATGTAAAAGTCAAGATAAAATTCTTTGTTTTTCAATGCATCTTTATTTAAAAGGAGTTCCGAATTTCTGATTAAGTGAGTTCTTACTTCTTCAACACTTAATAATTCACCCTTGTTATCACTCACATATGCATTAAATGTTGGATCCATCCATAGCCATTTATTGAGTGTTTTAGACCACACAACGTTTATCACATGGCAATCAGTGTCAGCAGTATCTTTTGGCATGCAAGTAATCATTCTGGATTTAAATCCCTCCGCGTGGAAAGCATCTTTTAAAATGGTCGCTTTCATTCGACAGTTCACCCCCCGGTTGTCGCGTTTGCAAGCCTCAATTATATCATTTGCATTTCTAGAAGGTGGATTGTCACCGTTTTGATGGGGCACTATACTGTAAGCCCAAAATAATAATCTCTTTATTTTGCTGATCTCGTCACCGTTGCCTGCTACTGAATCCAAATTGAATTTAACCTTTAAGTCCACAAGCTCCTTTGAATCTGGAGACTCATAAATAAAGGGGGGCAAAGCCGTTACTTTACCATTGTCATATGGGGGTGAGGTTTTTAATATATAATTCATGTCTCCCCTTTCCCGAATACTTATAAGGGCATTTTCGAAGCGCTTGTTACCATGAAGACTTTTTAGATCTGTGTCTTGTATGGTGTTGTAATAATTGCTGTATCCAGATTTCACGCAATTATCGAAGGCAGTAAGTGCTTCACCTGTTTCACCCGTCAAATTTTGATAGCAGGCTAGGTTATAGTACATCTCCGCATGAAAATCTTTGACGGTATCCTTAGTTTCCTTCGAAACTTTATCATACTTAGTCAACCATTCTTTAATCAGCCTAATTCCCTCGACATAGTTTTTATGATCGCCAGCTAATCGTCTATTCTCATTTAAAGAATAAGTGTAGGACTTAAAGCTTTTACCATCATCAACAGGTTTCACTTGCGCTATTGAAAAAAACACTTGAATAAGTAAAACCAAAATAAATAATGCCGATTTCATAATACAATCTTAGACTTCTAATATACTGAAAACTAGACTTAATGGAAAATCGCCATAGAAGGAAGCATACAATTTAACATTGTTTAACATTAATCAATATGACTGTAAGCCCGGTTAGGTATCTTAAAAAACGAAGGTATGCCTTCTCTATAATTTATCTTTAAGCTGATCTAGAAGTGATGCGGCAAGAAGAACCAACTCAAATTATGCGCATACCTTGTAAATGGTATGTAAAGTATCTATTTATACCCTGTACTTGTTTCAATTTCTTTCTGCTTTTGAAAGTGCTTATAAACATAATTACAAGCATCGCTTTCTGAGAGAAAGTTTTTTCTATTGTTTTGGTTTCCCCTTTCATCAAAATAGAATACTTCCCAATGATTATAGTTGTGAGTTAGGACTATACAATCAGGTAAAAGGTCACCGTCTAACGAGTGAAACCCTGGATAAATACCAAGACTATCTAACTTTTGTTTCAATTCTTGCTTGTTCATAGCTTTATCTATCTAAATATTTTAGCTTAAGTGGGTATTAATTTATAGGATCGCATGGTAGATAAGGGGATACCTGTATATCTTCAGCATTTGTTACGGCAAAAAACAAAAAAAGTATCTTACAAACCGAAGGTAACTAACCTGCTTTTCTTTTAGCTGTTTATGGAATTTCTAATAATTGGTCACGGATATATTAATATCACTATACATTTATATCTTTAATCAGTGATAATGAACCTAGTTTATTGCGAAAATGCCAATTATCATAGCTGTAATGATTGTTGTTGATATAATAGTACTTAGTTTAGATTTGATGATATAATGTGAATTCTTACTTGATTTTAACAGATCCACTGCAAACATCACCTTCTTGTATTCCTGTTAACCAGATTCTTAGAAACTTAACACGTTCCCGAGTCAACTGTGCAAGGTATTCCTCTTCACACATCGGTTGCACTGACCCGTAAGTGCCGGCTTTAGGAAATTTAGCCCCCATTTCTGCGTCTCTTAATTGTATCCAAAGACGTTGTGCAATCTTTAGCTTTGATATAAAAAGCGGCTGACCTGCATAATTTTTTAATATCTGCTTGTAAACCTGATTTAGTTCTTTATCTGCCTGCTCAAATCCCGAAGCAGCCTTGGTATTTCTACTGCTTTGTCCCTGTACAGAAGTGTTGGAACTCAAAACAATGACTATAAACATTATAATCATTCCTGCTAATTTCTCTTTTATAAAACGCATATCTAATACAACTTTCTTACCTACTATTACTTATGTCTTTTCTGGTTTTACCAATGGCTAATGACCTTATTGGTACATATAATTTTGTAGCCTATCGCATCTATTATAGCATTTAAAGTTAAAATAAATTATCTCGTGAACGAGAGTAGACCAAAAAGGTAAAAAGAAACATAGTATCACAAATGAAACTATTAAATGTTCATTTCATTTACGTGTTATCTATAAACCTTACTATAGGATATCCTTATATCAATATATATTGATACCTTAATATCATATTTAGTTTACCTACCCAGATAAAACTTGTCTTGAGGAATGGAATAAATAAACAATCTTTGCTACAAACTGATTTATCATAATAAAAAAACCTCTATTTATAAAGGGACTTTGATCTGTGACCAATGTCCCTTTACAATAATCAATTTTATAGCTTTTTACTATTTACAGATTTGGATTGAGCTGCTGGTCATTAGCAGGAATTGGTGCCCAGTAAAATGCATGTGTCAGATCGTTAGGTATCCCTTTAAAAGGTTCTTCTATAGCGTTCCTGTTACTATTTGCTTTCGCTACTGTTTCAGTTCTTAAAAGGTCAAACCATCTGGCTGCAGGTTCAGCACCTGCAAATTCCCAACCTCTTTCCGCAATTACAAGATCTCTAAAGTCTTCCTTAGACAATCCTATCGCCAGATTACCTAAACCAGCTCTTTTTCTAACCATGTTCACTGCATCATAAGCACTTTGATCCAGTACGCCTGACATAGCCTTTGCTTCAGCATATGTTAACAAGACATCGGCATATCTTATAACAGCCACTGATCTGCTATTTGACCCCTTTATTGTATGTGTTGCCCAAACGTAATTTTCTCCATCTCTTTGCTTTATAAAGCATGGGTGTTTTCTTAGCGTCTGCGTATAGTCAACTACATTTGCTGGGTTATTATTTAGAAAATAATTATACTGATAAGTGGCATCTTTACGAGGTCCTGCAGGGAAGTTATTAAAGAAATTGATCTCTCCATAACCTACACCAAATCCTCCTTCATCTTCTGGAGCAAACGTAATACATAACCTGTTTGAATTTTCCCCAAGTACTGTTGCAGTATTCACATTATAATAACAGCCAAACACGGTTTCCTTATTATAGCGATTAGCCATCGTCCATAAATCTGCGAAATTTGGCAGCAAGTCATACCCCCATTTGGCCTTGTTATCTATTACTTCCTTTGCCTTTGCAGCAGCAAGTGCATATTTATCAGTTTGCTTTAAAGGCCATCCTGCCATAGTTAAATAGACTGAGGCTAATAGTGCTTTTGCTGATCCTTTTGTAGGTGCCAGGTCAACCCCATTTTGTCTCCTTTTGTCTGCCCACTGGTCAGGCAACATAGCCTCTGCTTTCTCTAGATCAGAAAGTATTTGAGCATATATTTCTGCCGGCCCAGATTTCTTCTTTTCATAACCGATATTGTTATCCAGGATTAAAGGGATCTCACCCCAGACGCGGGTTAAAAAGAAATAACTTAGCGCCCTTAAAAAATGCGCTTGTCCAGCGACTTCGGCTTTTTTCTTCTCAGTGGAGATATCGCTACCCATATAGTTATTTAAAATCCCATTGCTTGATTTAATAACTCCGTAAAAAGTTCCCCACCACACCATTTTATCGTTGGAAGAGTTCGCCTGAAAAGTATCAAAATCTGCATAAGTAATCTTATTTCCATTACGGGTAGTCATAATATCATCTGCCCCCCACACTGGTCCGTAACCCGGTCCGCCATTAAAAGCATTGTTAATCTGGTTATACTGAGCAATGCTGGCTAATTCTAGATCATTATCTGTTTTATAAAAATTTTCGGATGTAAGATCCGCTTTAGGTGTTTCATCTAAAAATTTCTTACAGGAAGCTAAGGATACAATTGCGATGAATATTAAGATGTATTTTTTCATTGTATATGTGATTAAAAGGTTGCATTAATACCAAGTGAGAATGTTCTTGTTAAAGGATATGCGCCGAAATCCATTCCTCCATCAGCATCTCTTGCTATATCTGAAGAAGACAACTCAGGATCGTATCCCTTATATTTGGTAACGGTTAGTAAATTCTGTCCAATTAAACTGATTTTTATATCAGCTATTTTATTAAAGCTTTTACTTATTAAATAAGAAAATGCAAGATTTTTTAACCTTAAATAGGCCCCGTCCTGCAGGTAACGTGTAGATTCTACAAAATTCCTGTTTGTTTTGCTTGCAGGATTTGCCCATTTTGCAGTGGGGTTTGAGACCGTCCAATAATTGGATGACTCCTGGATGGTTGGGTACTTAATCTCACTGGTAGGAGCCGCATTCGAGGCATAAACTCCATTAAAAATCTTATTACCTGTTGCTCCCTGGAAAAATATGTTGACATCAAGTTTTTTATAGCTTAATGTGTTATTGAATCCGAAAGTAAAAGTTGGGGTAGCTGTTCCAGCAACCACTCTGTCCTCATAGCCAACAGAATTATTTCCGCTAATATCAGTATAACTGTTATCGCCTGCTTTATAACCTAGTCTAGGATCATCCTGCTGATAGACTCCTGTCCATGGTATCAAATAGAACGTACTTAATGGCTGCCCTACTTTAACGACCTGAATATTAGTATTCACTATTCCCCCACCTATGATCGGTCGGTAAATGATAGAATCCCTTCCCAGGCTTAATACCTTACTTTTATTTAACGAAGCTGTAAAAGCTGTACGCCACTCGAAAGAACTATTCTTAAGCGGGGTCACTTCCAGAGTAGCTTCAAACCCTTTGTTAGAAACCGTTCCAATATTCTTAAATACTATACCACCCCCGTCATATGATGCTACGGGCACTTGCAGTAATAAATCTTTTGTTTTCTTGCTGTAAACATCCAAAGAAAGATTAACTCTTCCATTATACATGGAAAGATCAGCACCTAAATCATATTGATCCGTCGTCTCCCATTTAAGATCAGCCTTTGGATTCCCCAGAGTATACCCCTGATATAGCGTAGGTGTTCCAAAAGAGTACTGCAATCCTGATAACAATCCCAGACTGCTATATGGGTTTATGCTCTGATTCCCTGTTCTACCCCAGCTTCCCCGGATTTTCAATTCATCAATTGCCTTTATATCTTTAATAAAACCTTCCTCTGAAATCTTATAACCGGCACCAATAGAAGGAAAGTAACCCCATTTATGATTTTGAAATTTTGAAGACCCGTCTGCACGGTAGGTTGCATTTAAAAGAAATTTATCATTAAACGAATAATCTAACCTGCCAACATATGATAAAATTGCCCAATTTGCATATCCTGAACTTATAGACTGCGAAGTATTTAAACCCAGATTGTTATACCCAGTAGTTACTGTAGTTAGCCCCGATCCTCTTGCAGTAAAGGTATTTGAAGAATTAGAAGTTGCCTCAACAATAGCCATTGCTTTTAGGTGATGGACTTCATTAAACGTCTTTTGAAAGGTTAAAACGTTACTGTTTTGAAAGGTATAGTTTTCTGAAAGTGACTGACCGGATCCAGCATTATTAGGTACTATCCAGTCATTATTTAAATACGCGCTTTTCAAAGAATTTAAGTCAAGGCCTAAATTAACAGTCAGGTTCAGCCAATCTGTAAAATCATGTTTTAGCGACCCGTTAAATAGTGCTGAAGTCAAAAAGCTTCGATTATCCTGCTCTAACACTGTCATTAAAGGGTTTGCCCATATAGATGAAACTGAATTCCGACGGTATACTTGATTTTCGTCGTAGGGAGTCTCCGCCGGACCCCACGCTAAAGAACCTGAAACTGAATTGCCTTTGGAAAGATTACCGTTGTTTTTTGCATTAGCGCGAGAAACGAACAGATTCAGTGTTGCCTCTGTCTTATTCCCTAATTTGCCGGTTAAATTAGATCTTAGCGCATATTTCTTATAATTGCTGTTTACTACAATTCCTGGCTGATCAATGTAATTCCCCGAAATGAAATATTTTATCTTTTCACTCCCATCAGAGATGGATAGTTGATAATTTTGAAGTGTTGTCGTCTTAAAAATCAGATCCTGCCAATCGGTTGTAACTGCATTGTCTGGATCTTTAAATACAACTGCTCCTGCTATTGTATTTGCCTGCCTTGCATAGGCTGGCCCATCCAGCAAGTCATATCTTTTCGCAAGTTTGCTAAATCCTGTAAATGAGTTAAAATTAACAACAGTTTTCCCGCTTCTTCCTTTTTTTGTCGTGATAATAATAATTCCGTTGGCTCCTCTTGACCCATATATCGCAGTTGCAGATGCATCTTTTAAGACATCAATAGATTCGATATCATTCACGTTTAAATCCTGAATACCAACACTGCTTAATGCCACTCCATCTACTACGTATAGTGGATCATTCCCTGCATTTATTGAATTTGCACCTCTAATCCTTACTTTTAAGGGTGCTCCGGGGGAGCCGGAATTTGTATTGATGGCTACCCCAGCAACTCGCCCCTGTAATACGGATTGTACGTTTATCGCCGGTTGATTTTCGAACTCACTAGCTTGGACAGAAGAGACAGCGCCTGTAAGATCTCATTTCCGCTGCGAGCCGTATCCTACAACAACGACCTCGTTTAATGAATTAGACTCGTCTTTCAGTCTTATAAGTAACGAATTATTGTCATTCGGCTTAATCAGATAATTATTAATAGTATACTTTTCATACCCAGAATGGCTAAATGACAGATCATACACTTCATTTGTTGTAAGATCTGTAAACACAAACATGCCTTCGGCATTTGTAGCTATGTTAAGTATTTTTTTATCAGCACGATTTGTTAGATTCACTGTAACATTTTCTATTTTCTTACCAGCTTCATCCAATACCACGCCTCTTAATATAGGTGCTGTTTGGGCGAATGTGTAATTAGATATCAACATCATCAAGGCTACACAGCATACCTGGAATGTCCGGTTAATTATTGATTTCTTCATGTCAGTTGTTTGATTTTTAAGCATAAGGGTTCCATTACCATTTTAAGTAGTTTCAATTTTAATTAAGGTTTACGATTATTTTTTACTAATGATTATCTGATTGCTCTCTTTGGCATAACTTAAATTATTCAGTGCACAAATGGTGGACAAAATATCGTTTAAAGATTCTCCTGATTTAACTGATCCGGTAAAAGAGAGGCTACTATCCGGATCTATTATATATTCGATATGGACATTGTAACGTTGTTCAAGACTTTGAAATACATTGCTCAATAATTCTTTTTCAAAAATGAGGTCGGGGTATTTCTTCTTGATTCTTGCAGGCACTTTCGGAACTGTGACAGCCTTATTTATAGTATTTTTTAGGACGAACCTTCCATAGTCCAGATTCGCAACTAACGTTTGTCCGGGAATAAGATAAGTATCGATAAAATACTGCTTCTTTTTACGCACGGATCTGACCACAACTTTTCCTTCTAAAAGCTTAATCTCCACTTTATTTAAGGCAGTTTTGCTTATGGTAAACGTAGTACCAAGAGCTGTCGTTAGCACATCACTGGAGTTAACTGTGAAGGGTTTGTTCTTTTGCTTTATAACTTTAAAATAGGCTTCGCCCTTCAACAGGGTTAGGTTCCTTTCCTTAAGGTTATAAGTGCTGGTATAGGAAATAGAACTTCCTGGCCTTATTTTAACTATAGACCCATCTTTTAACAATATGGATTTATCAGTTAAGGTCGTGTTGCTTTCGGTAATGACCTTATTTATTAAGGTTACTGAATGATTGATTTTTTGAGTAGATTCCTTCTTTTGGCCAAAGAATAAAAAAGTACTGGTGATGACAACTATAGCTGCAGCCGTCAAAGAATAAAGACGGTACAAATATTTTGGTTTACCCTGTTCATGACCAACTTCAATCTGACCCTTTATTCTTAGAAACAAGTCATTATAGTATACATAATCCTTACCCTTAGGATCCGAAACTATAGTGTTATACTTATTTAATGCATCTCTTTCTAATTGGGAAGGATCTTCCAGGTTTTGTAATAAAAACTTTCGCTCTTCCAACGAACATTTGCCCTGCCAAAATTTATCGATTAACTCTTCCATCTTCTTATCATTTGTAAATAGGCTAAAAGCTCCCTTTAGTGATAAAGTAAAAGTTAAGTTTATATTAACTAATCAGTCAGGGCAACTAAAGATTTGAAAGGATAACTAGCAGTAAACTATGTACTGTATATATTGACTGACGTTTAATAATGCTTTTTATATCATTGGTAGCCTGCTTTAAATAATCATCTACGGATTTTCTGCTTAGCCCCATTATACTAGCTGCTTCATCTAAAGACTTGTTCTCATAGCGAATTAAGGTAAATGCCTGTCTTTTTCGGGATGATAAACAATCCACCGCTTCAGATAAAATTGCAGATTGGTCTTCCAGTGTTGTGGTACTCTCTTCATAAGATGAATCTAAGGAGAGGTAATCATCATAATTTTCTATATAGGTGATAGATGTTTTGACTTTTGCTTTTAAATGCGCCAATGCCTTATGATAACTTACAACAAAAAGCCATCCTTCTATTGATCTTGAAGGGTCAAGAGTCGGCAGACTTTGATGAAGAGAAATAAAAACCTCTTGAAACAGATCTTCAGTCACCTGTTCATCTTTAACCAGCTTGAATATATTTTTATAGACTGCATCGTTACACTTTTCATATAATGATTTAAATATCAGATCGAAATCCCTATCATCCGCAAACGCTGCCATATCTATAAATCTTTTTACAAAAGTAATTCGGTAAATGTTAAGAGGAGATTAAATCAGATAGTGTTAGAAACTGCCTTATATAAACAATAGAATGAAAGGATCCTTTTTCTAGCTTTGACACCAAAGACCAATTCATTTTTAACGATCGATGAATAATTTAATATAAGATTATGCTAATTGCTATTATTCCAGGTGTTTTAAGCTTAGTATTGGTTTTAATTACTTCTTCTACTTTATATGTCTGACCGCAGATTATTTATAAAAAGCACTATTACAACATTACTACTTGCAGGGACCTCAAATACTGTCTTTGGATTATCCCAATTCGATCATAACAATTTACCCCAATCAGCACGGAAACTAAAGTTGAGGTTTGCAATTGCATCTGATGGACACTATGGTCAGCGAGGTACAGATTATAAAAAAGACCATGCGAATATTATAAAGTGGTTAAATGAGGCGCATAGTAGTATTCCACTTAATTTTGTGATTATTAATGGTGATCTGGTCCATGATCGTCCGGATTTACTTTTGGAAGTCAAAAATAACTATTATGATCATTTAAACGTTCCGTTTTATGCAATTCCAGGAAACCATGATCATACAGATACGGCAACCTGGAAATCAGTCTTCGGTTATGAAGACAACTTTTCAATGGAGAAGAATGGAGTAGGTTTTGTGTTGGCTAATACATCAAATTCAGCAGGGGAGTATCTTGCCCCAAATATTGATTTTCTAAAAAAAGAACTTGACAAGTTCACCGCTCTAAAAACAGTTTTCGTAGTCTTACATATCCCACCACATCTTTGGGTTGCAGAGAGTGCTTTTGTTGATTCGCCACAAACAGTACAACTATTGCATGATTATCCGAATGTGAAAGCAGTATTTCATGGCCATGACCATAACTTAGATGCCGTTTTCTACACCGGCAAACTTCCACACTTTTTTGATTCACATATAGGAGGTAACTGGGGTACCAGCTATCGAGGCTATAGAATAGTTGAGGTTGATGAGAATGATAAAGTAACAACCTACCAGGTGAATGCTAGTCAATCGCCGACACTCAATCAAACTACACTTTAATATTGAAGTCATTCTAATAGAATTAAATACTAATAAAGTATAAAGATAGCCAGTCTGCTATTTGTGATGATTTGATTTAAAATGAAATATAAACAGGTGATTATTGTTGTACTTATGTTCCATATTTTGGCTATTTAAGATAGAATAGGGAACTCTATCCAGATGTTCCCCTTACTAAACCAAATATAAAACCAGATGACCAGGTTTGTCGTAGAGGAAAGAGTCGAACTTCCTTATACCACCAACTGGAACTCTACTTATGGTAATTCTTTACCAATACAAAACTGGTCATCGCATTTAAACAATAGATTAAGTAAGGGTCAAATTGCAACAAAGTTCAATTAGTAATATCACTGGAGGTGCTAAAAGATGAAGTTAAAAGAATGTTACTCTTGGAAAGATAAATAACAACTTATGAATGCACGCTAAACGAGGCCAAAACTGTTGTAAGCTCCTTGAAGTTAACTGACTCAGGACTTCTGAACTGTTGTTCAAGTAAATACTCGGGCACTATAAGTATCCCTCCAGATGAATAAACCAGAACACCTCCTTTGATTTTTTCGTAAGATTCATATGATCCAACCTGTGGGTCAAGCTCATTCAAACTGACTAATAATTCATATATAACATACGCTGAAATTTGCATGCGTAAAATTACATAACATTATTTTAGCATCAAGTTATCATTAAGTTAACAAGCAATCTTTTACTTGATTTTTATTAACAAGCCTGACACTGAATTCGGCGTTACTATTTAAGATTTTTTAAACATTTGTTCGCAAATTGGCTTTTGCTAAAAATGAAACCTTAGAAATGAATCTGATCAAATCTATTAATTATAAAAGTATTGTGAACCCGGATTTATCTACTATTGACTGGGATCGAGTTCTACTACTTTTTGTTAAGATAAACTGGAAACACAGATTGGTAGATGAAATAGCAAAGGCGTTCAGTATCAGCACCCATACTATATTCATTTATCATAATTATATGATTATCGGATTTGGAAGGGTGGTTGGAGATGGTCGTTACTATGCGATGTTAGCCGACATTGTAGTTGATCCTGATTTCCAAAATCAAGGCCTAGGAAAGCATATAGTGATGACTTTAAATAGCCTACTAATAAATTATCATTTTGTTAATCTTAGTGCTGCACCGGGCGCGGATCAATTTTATAAAAGTATGGGTTGGAAGAAACAATCGACAGCTTTTATCTGGCCTCAGGGCCCCAAACAATTAAGACAACATTGTGAAATAGAATAGGGAGGCCGCTTATATGATTTGATAATTAAAACCCGCCGAAAACAGATTTTAATTGCTCCTATAGGCACAGTAATAAATAATAACTGGTTTTTAAAGTTAACATAATCATAACCTATTATACTCGATCTAAGACCTTCTTTTTTGTTTCATAGTTGCAAACTACCCGTTCAGTTATGGAAATTAAACACATTACATTTATTATCAATCCTGCTTCAGGAAAACAGGAACCAATCCTTTCGCTAATTAATACAGCAATGGAACAGTTTGATAATCATTGGGAAGTTGAAGTGACAACACGCAACCGTAGCGCAAGTGAAATAGCAGCTGCATTGATCGGTAAAACAGATGTGGTAATTGTTTATGGTGGAGACGGCACTGTAACTGAAGTGGCTGCTGTTTTGCAGGGAACTGATATGCTTATGGGAATTCTTCCTGGAGGAACAGCAAATGTGATGGCAAAAGAACTTGGTATTCCGCTGGACAGTACCCAAGCGCTAAATATCCTTAAAGAGGGCGCCTATCAATGCAGAGATATTGACATGGGCCTGGTCAATGGTACTCCTTTTTTACTCCGAGTGAACCTGGGTATTATGGCAGATATGGTGCTTGACGCTAACCGGGAACTAAAAGAGAAAGTAGGGCAGCTCGCCTATGGAATTACAGCAATGAAGACTGTGGCCAATGCAGATCCAATTAATTACAGAATGGTAATCGATGGGGACGTGATTGAACAAAGTGGAGTGTCACTGACAGTAACCAATTCCGGGAATATTGGTATTGGAGACTATGCTTTACAGCCGGACATCAGTATCAGCGATGGTTTCTTAGATGTGCTACTAATGAAAGATACCAGTTTGTTGTCAATGTTTAAAATAGCTAGCAGTACACTACTTCAAACGGAGACCGAGGCTTTGCTACATTACAAGTGCCGGGAAGTTATAATTATGACGGACCAGCAGCAGCGCTTTATTTGTGATGATCATGAAGAACAGGGAAGTGAACTGAAGATAAGTGTGCTTCCATCTGCAATTAAGATCTTAACCCCTAAAACTAAAATTTAGATGGTTGCAAGAATAAAAAGCCTGATCACACTGCTCACTATTTTTTGCCATAAAATCTGGGATAATGTCTACCGTGCATTCCGGGGAATGCCCACCTTAAAGCGAAGCCAGATCACTGCAAATTTATTTTTGGGAAGTCAATACACATTAATGGGTCTACGCAGGATGAAGGCGCTCGGTATTACTGCCATTATCAATATGAGAGAGCATTCAGTCTATAGCGAAGCTCAATACGAAGGATTCAAGTATCTGCACCTTCCCACTATTGATAATACTCCGCCTGAACTAAGCGTGTTAACTGAAGGGGCTGACTTTGCTGATCATGAAATTGCTAATGGTGGCAAAATATACATTCATTGTCGCCAGGGACTTGGCCGGGGACCTACAATGACTATCGCCTACCTACTAAAGACTGGTCTGAGTTACCAGGATGCTTTCGCACTGGTTAAGAAAGTCCGTACCTTCATAAATCCAAGACCATCTCAGATAAAACGGTTAAAAGAACTCGAGACGTATTATAAAAACAATAATGATTCAGCGAAGTCAACGCCCTAAATTCTTTTCTTTTAAGAAAGTAATGTATTGACTTTAATATACCTATATACAAATCAGCTATGTTCAGGAATTCGCCAATTGAGTTTTCTCTTTTACCGGAAACAGTCGATTCAACAATCGTTCTATAAAAGGCACTAAAGGAATAAATATTAATACGCCTGCAGTATTAAAGATCATATGTGCATTTGCAATTTTTTGCTCGATTGCTGCATTACCGGAAATCTGTTCAATAAATGAAGTGTAAACAGGGAAAATGGCCAGACCAATAGCAATGGAAACAATATTAAACAAAAGGTGAAAGATTCCTGTCTTCAGGGCTTGCCTGTCAGAGCGGATTGTTGCCAGCAAAGTATCTGAACAGGTACCTAATTCAGCACCTATCATCACGGCAATACCCCCGCCAAGGGTAATTAATCCTTTTTTAGCTAATGTGATAACCATTCCAACAGTTGCTGAAGAAGATTGGATAACTAAGGTAACTAAAGCACCAATTGCAGTACCTCGCAGAGGATTGTCCAATTTCTCCATCCATGATAGGAATCCAGGATGATCGCGAAGTGGTTCTACAGCACGTTCCATGGTGTAAAGGCCAAAAAATAAGATACCAAAATAAAGGATAACCCTACCTGTATCTGAAATCCTTTTGCTTTTGGCAAACAGGCTGAGTACTAATCCCAGGAAAATGGGAATCGGAGAATATTGTCCAATATCCAGCGCAATGAGCTGACTGGAAAATGTTGTCCCAATATTTGCTCCCATTACAATGCCCATTGATTGTCTGAAATAAGCGCCCCGGCATTTACAAGTACAATAGTCATGATAATTACTGCAGAAGACGAATCCAAAATAGTAGTGATGACAACACCTGTTAATATTGCGGTAAATATGTTTTTGGTAAAAAAACCAAGCCACTTTTTTGCCTTATCTCCCAGCAGGTATTTAAGCGTATCTGAAAGGTTGTTAATGGCAAACAGGAAAAGTCCAAGCCCTCCAATAACCATAAGTATGATTTCCCACATAATTAATTAACAATCTGCTTTTCAGCAAGTTTCTTCAACTGTGTTAACTTAATATGAACAAATCTGTTTCTTACTCAGTGGTATTATAGCATCCAATTAATTAAAACTAAGTAAGGTTTTAAGACCACGAAGATTTAAAGATATTACCTTATAACCTAATGATTAGAAATGATTCTGGGCCTTTTTCGTTTTACAGATCCAGTTTCGACCTTAATCACTGATAAAGGTGAGCTTAGCTTTGAACCTTTTTTGATTTCTGAATTAATTGCTAAATCAGTAACTAGATTTAGAAACAGTGCTCTCTTCCCCATCTGATTCCCATTTAACGCTTCTATGGCATTTTTAGCACCTTCCAGGCTAGTCATTTCGATAAATCCATATCCTTTGCATAGACCAGTGATTTTATCTCTTACTATTTTAACAGTTAATACTTCGCCATAAATAGATACTAGTTGAGCAAGCTCAATCTCCTGGATGTTCAAAGGAAATCCGCCTATAAATATTTTAACCATATTGTAAACCCACAAAAGACGCAAATATATAAACGAACAAATAATATCATTGAAATCCCAAGCAATTTAACAAAACGATAACTTAAAGCTAGAACAAGCTGACATGGCGTGTATACCAGAAACCAAGGTATCAACTTGCTATTTTTTCTTTAACTGTGATCTAAAGCATCAATTACGGTAATGAGAAAACATTCTCTCATAAAACGAAGATATAACGTCAGTTAGCCACGAATGCTATTTATTTGAACCAATAAAATGGAGGTAATAGTTTTCAGGTGAAATTCTAGTTATATGATATTACGGGTATGTATACGGAATTGCTATAATGAAAAAAGCATCAGTAATTAAACTGATGCTTCTTGAAATCACCCTTACTAATACTACTATTTCGATAAACTACTAAGCGCAATTTGGTCAGCCATCATGGCTTCAGAAACATATGATTCTGATCTTAAACTTGCAAAGTCACCCAACTTTACATTTTTTATGTTGCTTGCTACCATGGTACTTTTATCAGCAGTACCCTTTAGTTTCAGTACTGCATTATCTTTTACTACTGTATATAAACTTCCAACTGTTGTTTTGATTTTGGCAGTTGCGCTTTGATTCAAGAACAATTGAAGATTTTTAACATCAAAGTTATTGCTTGTCACTACTACGGATTGTCCGTATGCCTCTACCCTTTGCAAATCCTTAACAGTGATGTTAAGGGTTACCTGGGCCGATTCCGTTGAATTGATATAAAGCGTTTGCCCTTTGCTCAACACGGTTGTCTGGGTTGAATCATAATTGGTGGTCCCTATTACGCTTGGCTTGTCACCCTGAGTCAAAACGACCTTTACATTACCACTTATCCATATTTTATTAAAACCTTCGGCTGAAGGTGCTGCCAATTCTGTTGCAACTTGTTCTGTTGCAAAAGTTGTCATTGCTGATGAAGTTAATACTAAAGCTGTTAATGCTGCTGCGAATAATGTTTTTGTTAGCGTTTTCATGTCTTTCTATTTTTAAGATTTTATTTCGTTTTCTGTTATTAAGACGCCATCAGCACCGAAACGTTGCACGAAAAAACCTTGTAATATACCAGCATGAATAACCCCTAGACCAACGCCTGCTATTTCTCGACGAACATGGCGAATGTTCACTGACCATCTGCTTGCATTTTATGTTACTGTTGCATAACTAAGCAGCATCACAAAACGAAGTAATCAATCTAGATCGCAATTTTTCTTTTAGCTGTAAATTCTAAACGGATTTACGACAACAAAAAGAGAACAAGTATATTAGAAAACTTAACTTAAACTTTGGGAATAAAGGCATACATAAGCTACACGATTATAGTATTTCGACCGCCTTCGTTCATTTAGCTATAGATCTAAAGCATCAAGTACGGCAAAGAGAAAATAACTATCTCAATAAGGAAGATATAGAGGCTTAATTTAAGCTGATCTTAGATTTGGTAATTTATTACTCTCACATTTATATTTGAGTCTCGATATTTTATAAATGATAAAATTGTTTGTTGGAGGATTACCCCCTGAAGTTAAAGAACTAGATCTTGTGCAACTCATAGCTATCTACGGTGAAGTACAATCAATTAAAGTGATTAGAGATAAGCTTAAAGAACAATGTAAAGGCTATGCATTTTTAGAAATGAAAGACCACGAAGCGGCAAAAAATGTTATTATGTCTCTTAGCGGAGAATTGTTTAAGCGTAACACTCTTATTTTCAAAATAGTAGAGGAAAAACCTAAATTGGATAAAGTAGTTTTTAATAAAAATTCAAGCAAACCAAAAGATTTAAATCCGCCAAAAACAAAACGGCCTAGAAAAAGGGTTGTCTAAGAAATATTACACTAAGCACTGAAAGTATTTGTCTTAAAAAAGGAAGATTTTAACAGGTGGTATTATGGAAAAGAATCTTAAAAGCCTAATTCTTATCTGTACCTGCTTAACTATCTTATGCAAATATGGAAAACATCGACAAACTTAAATATCCACTAGGAAAATTTAAAAAACCAACACATATTGATAAAATCATTCTTCAGGAGTGGATTAGTATCATTGAAGACTTTCCGAAGAAGTTGAGAAGCGAAGTCCACAACTTGACAGAAAATGAATTTGAGAAACAATACCGCCCAAATGGTTGGTCGGTCCGCCAAATTGTAAATCATTGCGCTGACAGTCATATGAACAGCTTAATAAGGTTTAAGCTTGCGTTAACGGAACAAATACCAGTCATTAAACCATATCTCGAAGATCTTTGGGCAGAATTATCCGACACAAAAATATTTCATGTCGAAAGTTCCTTAAAGATTTTGGAAGGATTACACGAAAGGTGGGTACACTTACTTAATAGCCTCTCAGATGAAGATCTCGAAAGACAATTCGAACATCCTGAAACCGGTGAACTAGTTTCATTAAAAATTAACATTGGTATTTATGCTTGGCATTGTGAACACCATTTAGCTCACGTGAAAAATGCAAAATTAGATGTTGAAATAAACAAATAGAACTTTGTGATCCATTTCAAAATTTAGATTAAAGAAAAAATTAAGATCGTTAAAAAACGAAGTTATCCTTTCCCTGTCTTTCTTTTTAGCTGTAAATTCTAAGCGTATTAAGTACCGCAAAGAGAAAATAAGTCTCTAAGAAAAGGAGGGAATAATGGTAAATCATATTAAGCCTAATCAGATAACCAGGATTATGAATCTATTTACTGATATATTTATCAACTATAATATCTATCCATGCATTGTCTGGATAAGAACTCAGATCTACATCAGGCTTGATACCAGTATTATCTATGGGATTTGTATCTGTCCAATATGATTTCGTAGTAGGACGCATAAAAAAATAGTCCGGACATGGAAGTTTTTCCGGTTTGAACAATTCGCTATAATCCAGCGTACCCGCTGTGTGCCTTCCATACACTCTTACTTTCATGCTATGTTTAGCAAGTTTCAAAAAATACTCTGAACTGCTTGCTGTGTTTTCATTTACAATTATGCTAATGGTTGCAGGATACTGATAGCTTTCTTTGAGGGCCATCTTAAGAGAGTCTCTTTGCACGAAATTTCCAATGTTTGCTACTAATTTAGGTAACATAGATTGACGATATGGGCTCGTAGAGGTCTGATAATCTTTTATCAGATCTGCGGTCGAATATAAAAAATCGCCTGGTAATGAAAAGGGTTTTTCGTAGACAAGTCTCATTAGAGACAAAAATGAACTATTTCCGCCAACATTATTCCGTAGGTCTATAATCAAATTTTTAACTTTGTTCGCATTCACCTGAGGGATGACTTGATTTACTATTATCGAGTCAAATTCTGTAGCATCCACCTTAAATGCTGGTATTCCTAAATAGTAAATATTGTCCGTTATCGGCTTATAAGTAAATTTCGAATTATTAGGATATGATGAAGTTTTGATATGCAAATCATCTGTTTTATAAGCTGTTTTCTGCCAAATCCCATCTGGTTCAATTAGTAGGTTTCTTAACCTTCGTCCTCTTAGTAAGTCGGTAGTTAACCAGCTGTTGTATTTCCGAACCCTAAACTCATGTTCGTTTCCAATGAGTTCAAAATGAATATTTCCAATTCTGCCAGTGGGTTCTACAATATAACCTTTGTATGTAGATGAAGTACTTTCTTTCGATTCCTTTACAATCTTTACCCTCAGAGAGTCACTACTCCTTCGCCAAATACCAATCAGTTGATCGGAGGTATCGTTAACCAAATTCTTTTTGTTTAGCACCTGTTTAGGTTGTGTCTTCCGATCAGTAAAAATAATATGGTTATCGTTAAAAAACCGAATATAGCCCTCAATTATATAAAAGCATTTTTCGCGATCTGCATTGGTAGATGCTTGTTCAATAGCTTTAGTTTTCAACTTCTTGTATTCTCTCTCATTGTATACCTTCAATTTTGCCTGGTAACCAGGATAATTATTTTCGATATCGAGTATAATTTCCTTTAAAACTATTGAGCAATGGCAATTATCTTTATTTTGAGCTAAGGCATAATTAAAACATAAAACAAGTAGAAAAGAGATTGTAATTTTATATACCATCTGACAATTTTTATAGAAGACGAAGTTTGAGATTATAAAGTTGCATCTGAATTTTAGATTATCATTAAAGGGTGAAATAATGGAGGATACAAGGACCAGGCACAAGCTAGGAATTGTCTCAAAAGCGAAGATTTCTCTTTTTGCAGTAAAGCTGTACAGGCTAATTAATGATACCCTCTTAAAAATGGAGGGAATAATGAATTGTAGCCTATAGATTTCGGAATGCTTTAGCAGGATTGATTTCGTTGACAACATTTGCTTCAAATTCCCTCCAGACAGATAAAGGAATTCCTGCTTCTTTAACAATATTTGTGAGAAAGGCATAATTAGAGTTCTGGTCTTTGTTTTTCAAGGCATTTTGTAAAACCCGGAATGTTTTCTCTTCACCTACTCTTTTTTCAAGAGCTAAAAGCACCAATGGTCCATAAGCATATCGATACGCATCATCCATTTCGTCTTTATCAGTAAACTGAGATAAGGGAATGATCTTGTTTTCTGCAAGCAGCCCTTTTTTAAACTTTATAGAACTTCTAGTTGAATCTTTGCCATATTCATGTTCTGCTGCTTTCATGGAAAGATATTCTGCTGTCGATTCAATGAAAAAGTCTCTAAGCGTTGAATTAGGCACGAAGACAGCGCCAAAGTAATAATGGGCCAGTTCATGTGCGTAAAATGAGAACCTTACAAAATGATTCAACTTTCCTGTTTTTGGATCTATAGTTTTGCTAAATGGTAGACCTGCCACTGCAATGGTTGGGAAAGTTACAAAGCCCCAGGATTGATTAGGTCCATAAGTCTGAATAGCTTTATGTTCTAAAAATATAATTTTTTCTTTATACGGAACCTTTAATTTTTTTTCATAGAAAGTTTTTATCCCGGTTATTTGATGGTCGAACGCAGCAGCAATATCATCTTGCATTTTGGCATTCAGAAAATCACTCCCGGGAAATTCCTGCTTACTATAATTCCCCATGAAAAGGAGCAAAGCCCTCGGTGTTGTGCTTTTAAAATTTGCAGAAGGACCAGGTTTGGCTGAAGTTCCGTTGATGTATATCGTCTTACAATCCTGACAGTCTACGCTAATATTATAGCTAAGTTTCTCTATTTCCCGGTCATGTTTGGTATCATATATTACTGGATACCACTTGCTCTCCTCGGTAGCTCTTAAGGTTTCACCATTAAATGCAATAATGGATTTATAGTCCACCAAGTTCATGGTGTCTGTATAAATTGGAAAAGCACCAGTATAGCTAACTCGGATTGTCCTAGGTGAAACAAGATAGCTTTGACTACGATATGGCCTATAATCCATTACATCTCCTAATGATTTGCTGTTGAATCTAACGAAACCGACACTGTCCTCCATAAATTTGATGTTCATGCCATGATGTAGACGTATTCTGAAAGCTGTATCAAGTGCTGGCAAGTTAGAAAGCTTTAAATTTGCCTGAATAGTGCCCGCTTTCATATTGATGGTCAGTTTTCCGGCAATAAGAGGAGACAGATCCTCGGAAAGAGATTTTTTAAAACCAAGGGATGATGTTTTTTCCTGTGCTATGCTCGCTTGGATTGAAAGAATAAATAGAACTAGTAGTAGGTGCTTAAGAATCATGTCTACTTAATGTCTTTTGATATAGTGCCAAGTTAAAATAAAGGTTTGTATACGTTTGTTCTTTTTATAAATACCGTGGAATAATGGAGGATATAGTTTTGGCGCAAGCACGACTTGCCGCACAAACCGACATTATTTGCCGTAAAGCTTCAATGAAAGTCAGTTCCGCCAAGCGTCTTTTTAAAGGAGGGAATAATGATAAAGTTCCAATTTACTTCGGTTGGGTGGCTGCAGATTCTTTTAGTAAATTACGGTAGATCAAATTTTGAAAAGCCAGGACAGTTTCATTCTTTTCAAATACTTAGGGACATATTATTATAATTCCTATTCAGGAAAGGTCATTTAGCACGTAACTAAAATTTTTATTATCTCGTCAAACCCGTAAATTTATTACATGAAGCATTTATATCTTTTAGTTTTCGCCCTTTTATTTCCGCTTTTGACTAAATCACAACACATCCAGACATCACTAATTTACACATCGGATATCGACCGTTTTTGGATAGCCTATGATAGTGTAAAGACCACTATTGACACAGCCATTCAGAGAAATTATATGCAAAAGCTATATATAGATAAAGGATCTGAAGGACTACAAGCTTTTATGAAGGCGCGTGATTATGACGCAGAACTTTGGGTTCACATTATAAATAAATATCCTAAGTTTTGGACTAGCATAAGAAAAAACACTTTGCAAGCTAAAAGGGATGCTAAGCGCATTGAAGTAAGCATTAATCAATTTAGAAAACTTTATCCAGAATTACGTCCTGCTAAGATGTATTTCACTATTGGAGGATTGCGGTCTGGTGGCACAACAACAAATGATATGGTTTTGGTGGGAGCCGAAATTGCGACAGCCGACCAAACAACTGATGCTGCAGAATTAAGCGATTGGTTAAAAAATGTTTTTAAAAATCAGCAGGGAGCCAATTTAGTTAGCGTAAATGTTCACGAGTACGTTCATACTCAACAACAACCAAAAGGACAGACTTTACTTGCCCAGAGTATCAGAGAGGGTTCTGCAGACTTTATTAGCGAAGTAGTAACCGGAAAAATAGATAGCAGTGCTTATACTGTGTATGGAAGACAACATGAAGCCCGATTAAGGGAATTGTTCAAACTAGAAATGTTCAGTACTGAAACGTCTAATTGGTTGTATAATGGCTCTAATGCACCACATGCCGACTTAGGTTACTTTATGGGATATGCTATTTGCCAATCTTACTACAAAAACCAGCCAGATAAGAGAAAGGCCATAAAAGATATTATTGAGCTGAACTACCAGAATTTGCAGCTTTTGAACGATTTTTTGACGGCTTCTAAATATTATGACAAGCCTTTGAACCCAACCGAATTGCTTAAAGATTTTGAAGCCCTGAAACCCTCTGTTGTAAACCTCTCACCCGACATTAATTTAAAAACTGACGTGGATACAACTTTAACTGAATTAACATTCAATTTTTCTCAAACGATGGGAGAAGGAAAATCTATCACTTTTGGTAAAGGAGGTAAAGATCACTTCCCACTTACTAGTATTATTGGCTTCAGCGAGGATCGAAAATCTTTCAAAGTTAAGCTTGCCTTAGTGCCAGACAAAGATTATAATTTTGTAATTACTGGTAAAGGATTTAAGTCCAAAACTGGATACCCGCTTAAAGAATATACTGTTCAGTTCAACACGAAGAAGGCTAGATAATTCTACATACAGCTTCCCTCATTCTTATCAAAAAATGGTGGTGGCTGTTGCACAACTCCAATAAATGTAAAATTCTGCTTTTATAAAATTGCCAGAATGCGTAAATTAAAGGCATGCAAGGCAGAAGGACTATACCGAAAAGCTGTTCACCAGCTTCCAGCTCTCGAGCCGGGTTCCCAAGGGAAACCTGTACCGCAAACTCCGCGAAACGCTTGATCTGAGCTTTTTATATAAAGACACTAAAGAACTTTATGGCAAGACCGGAAACCCGTCAATTGACCCAGTGGTCTTTTTTAAGCTTCTGCTAACAGGCTATCTGGAGAACATTACCTCTGACCGTAAACTTGTGGAGCATTGCTCCATGCGAATGGACGTGTTATATTTTCTTGGATTTGATATAGACGAAGACTTACCCTGGCATTCAACAATTAGCAGGACAAGGCAGCTTTACCCGGCCTCACTGTTCGAAACATTATTCAACAAGGTATTTACCCTTTGTGTAAACAGTGGAATGGTTTCCGGTCATACTCAGGCGGTAGATTCAGCGCCCGTTAAAGCAAACGCATCAATGGAAAGCGTGGAATTGAAAACACCAGTAATCTCTATTAATAACCACTTGAAAAAAGTAGAGGAAGAAAATCAGGAAGTTAAAAAGAATAATGATCCACCTAGCTCAGTGCAAATAACTGCGCCGGAGCACGAGTTAAGTCGGGTTAAAAAACGCCATCAAAACCTGCTTGAT
The DNA here is from genome assembly GCF_037719805.1 of Pedobacter sp. Lineage (GTDB taxonomy): Bacteria > Bacteroidota > Bacteroidia > Sphingobacteriales > Sphingobacteriaceae > Pedobacter. The sequence goes on from NZ_JBBJLZ010000003.1 coordinate 143,208, forward strand.
AATCCAGTTGGGGCACCCGGGGCATCACACGAAAAAGCACAGTTACTTAGCAACAAAACACATTACAATCCACATGATCCGGATGCCCGTATATCAGTAAAGCCTGGCAAAGCCAGAAAACTGAACTACCACTGCAGTATGGCAGTGGATACAGCAGAAGGTGTAATCTCGCATATTCAGGCAGACTTCGCCGATGGCAGAGACAGCCAGTATCTCCCTAGCATTGGAATGCAGTTGCAAAACCGATTAAAGAAAAACGAACTATCAATGACGGACCTGATTGCAGATGCAGGTTATTCTAACGGCTTCAATTACAAGTTTCTTGAACAAAGAAATGTTACCGGATGGATACCCGTATTTGGCATGTATAAACCTGAAATTGAAGGCTTTCCTTACAACAAGGAAAAGGATGAATACAGTTGTCCAATGAACAAGCCTTTACCATTCACGGGATTTCATACGAACAAGGATGGTACTGTATTGAAAAACTACTATGCAGCATCCAAGGATTGCAAAGTTTGCCCCATGAAATCTACCTGTGTACCAAATATACCATGCAGAAAGATCACCAGGACGGTTTATGACGAGCAGTATTTGAGGGCTTACAGCAGACAAAAAAGTGAACGAGGAAGACAGATGAAGAAACTCCGGCAAAGTACAGTGGAACCTGTCTTTGGAAGTTTGACTCAGTACTATGGTTTAAGAAAAATAGGGGTACTTGGTAAAGCCGGTGCCCATAAAGTCATGCTGATGGCGGCAATTGCCTTCAATTTGAAGAAGTACCTGAAAAAAGGAAGAAGAAAGACTTCTAGCACCTTTCTAAAAGTCATTATAGACACCTTTCAGCGGTACTTATTAGCATTTTCAGTTAATCAGTATCAGTTGTCCTAAAGCCTGAATAAATGATCTGATAAATCGATGTTTAAGAAATGTAGCCATTGTGCAACAGCCACGGTGGTTTTATGATAGGCTACTTTGGGTAGCAATGCTAGATCTTGTCTCAAAAAACGAAGGAATGGCCCCTGCATTTTTCTTTAGCTGTAAATATGCAGCATCAACTACGCCCTAGAGAAAAGAAGTGTCTTACAAGACGAATGAAATTAGAATTGCCCCCAGTCCAAATCTGCTTCTTCAACTTTCTTGCTCTTATTCTTTGCTTCCATTGCTTGAATAAACTTAACCATGGAGGAAATGTTACTGAATATCAGAACACTTTCATCATAATTTAGAATTTGGTTATCATGCGCATAACTTCTATTATTACGGATGTCATTAAAAGCATCCATAATTTGGAAACTAAATTGCACTATCTTTTCTGCCATTGCAGATTCTAGAAAGCCCTTTTCTCTGATGGCTTTTATATATTTCCCAAACAGCGCGTTAACCGTTTCCCCCTTAGTTAAAGTAATTTTATGAAGGTCACAAAGTTCTTTCAGGAACTTAATTGTGTAGGTGTGTAATCTGTCGAGCGCAGCTTCTGGCTCGTTTTTTTCTATACTCTCTCGTATGAGTTTCGCTAGTGAATGGAAGTCTTTGTCTTCATTTGTAGCCTGGATGGCGTCAATATGTTCAAGAACATTTCCGCCACTTATTAGACGGTCAAAGATTTTAGTATACAAGCTGTAATAATTAGAATCTCTTAATTTACCTTGTTGCTTATTGAAATCAACCAATTCTTCAAACAGAGCTTTGAGCAAAAGTCCAACAGTATAATCTGATTCAAGTTCAATAAACTTAAGTAAACGTTGCCCTTTTGATCCTGAGTTGTTCTCTGAATACTTCGGGTCATCAGCGTTCATTCCGGTTACATCGTATATGAAATCGTTAAAGCTAGGGTTTGAAAAGTTAAGAACATACCCGGCCTGGACAAGGTTGTCTTTAATAATTTTCTTTTCCTGGAACGACAAGTTTGCCATGCGCCAATATACTAATAGTTGGATACCCAAGCAATTATTGGAATTAGCTTAGAGCAACTTTCATCTGTAATATTGTCTTAAAAAAGGAAGGCTATCTCAAGCTTTTTTACGGGCTAATCTTAGATTTTTAAAGAAATCTAATTTTGGATCTTTTCTAATTCCTTCTCCTTTAATCGAACTTTCAGAAACTACAAGCGTATTATTATCAGTTAATACCGCTTCAAACGGAGTATTCTTGTAAGTGCGATTGTAAGCTTCCCGTAAAATCAGACCATTCAAAAGTAGAATTTAGCTGCTAATATCTAGCAACAAATCAGCTGGCGTTTTAAAGCCTAGTGCTTTGTGTGGCCTATGATTATTGTAATCATACATCCATTCTTCAGCTTTTTCTCTTACTTCGTCCAGTGTTCTGAATATGTAAGCATTCAATAATTCCCTACGCATACTCCCGTTAAATCGTTCCACATATGCATTTTGAGTTGGTTTACCGGGTTGAATAAATATCAAGGTAATCTTTTTCTCATTACACCAATCCCCTAGCTTATCTGAAATGAATTCTGGACCGTTGTCGACTCTAATCATGCTTGGTAGACCTCTATACTGCTCTAACGCTTCCAATGCTCTTACAACCCTATGAGCTGGTAACGACAGATCAGGCTCGATGCACAAGATTTCCCTGTTATAATCATCTACTATGTTCAGTACTCGAAATTTCCTTCCGTCCCATAAGCTGTCGCTCATAAAATCGATTGACCATACCTGGTTGATGGCTTCAGGAGTAGACAGAATTTGTTTTACTCTGGCGGGAAGTCGTTTTCTTGCTCGCCGTCTTATATTCAATTTCATAGCAGTATAAACCCTGTATACCCGTTTATGATTCCAAAGAAAGCCTTTGCGTCTCAATCTGTGGTAACATTTCCAAAACCCAATAACAGCATGCTTTTCAACGAGCACTTTCAGCTCATCAATAATCTCATCATCATCTTTCTGCTTATGAATATAGAAACAACTACTTCGAGGAACGTTTACACATAAACACGCCTGACGATGGCTGATTTTCTTGACCATTTCTTCCACCAGCCCGCGTTTTTCATCAGACGTTAACGCTTTTTTTCTACAGCTTCTTTAAAAGTTTCATGTACCAGACTCAGATTTGCATACATTTTTTTAAGCCGGGCGTTTTCATCTTCCAGCTCCTTTATCCTTTTCAGTTCGTTAACTTCCAGACCACCATAACGCTGACGCCACTTGTAGAAGGATGCAGTGCTTACACCTAAATCACGGCATAGCTCATTAACATTCCTACCATTTTCATGTTCCTTGATTGCTTTGACAATCTGAGTCTCCGTAAATCTTGACTTTTTCATATTACACATTTAAAGTTAAAAATTCTTTTTATCGCCCGCGCTACGCTTGGTCGAGAATTCTACTTTTAAATGGTCAGCTTTTAGGGAAGCTTACACGATTATCGCTGATGTTGAGTATGATTTTATTTTCGTTACTTCTATCTGCTTGTGCATAAATGGAAGAAGTCGCAAGTGCATCTATTATAGTTTTGCCATTTTTTTCTAATTTGTAACCTCCTGATAATGTTTCAAATGAATATATCATCTGTGTAGTTGCTGTAAAACTGATTTTTAATTCTAGAATGAGCTGTGTTTCATTATTGCTATATACCCATGTTCCGGCAAATTTCCTAAATGCCTTCTCCGAGATTACTGTTCCAGCCTTTAAATTTTCATTACCAGTAAAAACCTTACTTTCTACAGTATCCTTAAGCTGTGCTGATGCGCTTAGGCCAAATAGTATACCAATGGAAAACATTAAGATGAATTTTTTCATATACACATTATTAGTGAGCTTTGTCTACTCATAAGAAGTAAAGAAAGAGGGACCGTGATCTGTGATCATAGTCCCTCCTATCTAAATTAACGCTCTCTCGCTTACTATAGCGTTTAAAGCTTGATTATTGTTATACAACGAAAGTTTATTTTAGTATCAAAGGAAATCTCATAAAACGAAGGAATCAATCCTATTCTTTTAGCTGTAAATTTTTATGGCATTAAGTACGGCAAAGAGACAAGAGGTCTTTAAGAAAACGAGGGTTAACTATAATCTTCCTAATGCGACTAGTTCTTACAGCAATGACCTGGTAAACCATTTGATGAACCGCCAAATATAGAACCGGATTTACACGTTTGACCTCTTATGATAACGACTTGGCGGAGCGTTTTCAAATTCTTATTTTTCCTACAAGTAAGCATTTAAAAACCTTTTTGTATTTTTAAAGACTAAGCTCCGAATTTGATATGAAGAATATTCTATCTAAAGCCATATTGCTTGTACTATTCCTAGGAAGTAACTTAAATATCTATGCGGATTGTAATATCACTGGAAACATGACTTCTTTTAAAGGCGCTAATTTCCATATTAACAACAACGAATCTGCACTAAATGAACACCATGGGGAGTTACTTGACCAAGGCATTATTGACAAGGATGGAAAATTTGTATCTGTGTTCAAAGTATCAAAATCAGGAGAGGCGATCCTGTATATTGGCAAGACTTTTTTCAGAATTTGGATTGATAATGGTGAATTAATAATTTCTGCCACAGACTCTGGATTGAGTTTTAGTGGGAGCCTTGCCGGTGAAAACAAGTTTATGTTTGATTCAAAGTTTATGCAACCTTATTTGATTCCAAATGCGCTTGCATATAAACCAAACCAGATTAGTGCTTATATCTCTAAATGGAATGCCTTTCAGAATGAACGTCTGGAACTAATAAAAGAAGGTAAACAAAATCGATTATCTGAAAGGTTTATTCAAAGAATGGAAGGTGAAATCCTTAATAGCACCATATATGCGAAAAACCAGTTTCCTTTACTACAATCAATGATCCCTGAAGCATTACCACCGGACTATTATAACTTTTGGAGCGATTTTCATATCCTTGAAGATGACCCAAGCCAAAAGGCATATATGAGTGCCCTATTGGACTATGCTGAATTTACGGTAAAGAAAAGTTACCCTTTGGAAACCTCAGATAGATCCCTGTTGATCAAAAAAGAGATATTTTTTCTGGATTCAGTGTTATCCGAGAGACCTCGGACACTGGAGGTGATAAAAGGAGAACTTACGCTGTTCTTGATAAAGTACTTTGACGACAAAACCCTTCTGGAAGAACTTAGAAAAAACTTTAAATTGGATTACCCTAACTCTTCGTACACCAAACTAAGTGACACAAAGTGGTTTGAAAAAGAATTTAGGCAAAATAAAAAAGTCAGCTTCACGCTGAAAAACATATCAGGACAGGAAGTCAAGATTGAGGAATTTTTAGGGAAACTCGTTTATGTAGATTTTTGGGGAAGCTGGTGTAAAGCATGTCTTGAAGAAATGCCCTCTGCTGTTAAATTGAGAAAAAAGTTTGAAGGCACTGATATCGTGTTTCTTTATTTGGATTTTTATGATTCAAAGAGCCAGTGGCTAAATGCGGTAAATGTCCACAGAATTGATGGCGTAAATCTTAAAGCAGAAGATACTGATTTACCATATTTTGATGCCTATTTTGGTGTTAGGCAGGGATTTCCACGGTATGCGCTTATAGACAAAAAAGGCATTCTTAAAACGACAAGCGCACCATCGCCAAGCGACACGAGCGTTATTGCATTTCTTGGAAAAGCCCTTAAAGACTTATGAGGGCAGGGTTGCACCTAAGTTTTGAGAGTATACATTATCAAAAAAAGGTCTTTTAAAAAGATAGGATTGGGAGGTTGAGGATAGGCATTTGTCTTAAAAAACGAAGGGGTGTCGAAGTAAATGCATTCTCCATTCTTTCCGACAATTTTGTTATTTTTAAATATGAAAGTTTACTCCACAAACTACTACGATACTTTTATTGAAGTTTCGCAAGACTCAAAAGCAAACTGTGGGACAAGGCCGCCCTCAAAAGCAAATCGAACAATTGCGGAACGTCAATACGATTTAATTACTGGTCACCCTTATGCATTCACATCAGATGAGATATTTTTTAAAGTCTTTGTAGAAAGAAACGATTTGCTCGAGCAAGAGATAAATCAAGCTAAAGAACTATTTTTCTCTAAAGGCCAACCATGTTTTCGGGCTTCTCCATTAGCCAAAACTTATGGCTTCAGGATCCATTGTAATGAGGAAGGAAAAGTATCTATTTATGGAGTAGAAACTGAAGAATACCGAAAATTAGTAGAAAACAAATCTATTAAAATGTTAAAGGCAACGAGATCAGGCAAGTAAGAAGTGTACATTGCCTCAAAAGACAAAAATGTGTTCTTTACTTTTTTAGCTATCTTAAATCACGGCAAAAATAGGTAGTTGTCTAATAAAACGAAGCTATTCAATGTCAATTTTTCTATTAGCTGTAATTTAATAGATCCATAAGGGATATATTAATATCATTATATATTTATATCTTGATATTTATTATTTAGTCAACCGCGATTAGGAAGGCAGGATTTTGTCTCAAGAAAGGAGGGTAACAACCTGTTTTTTAGCTGTTATTGTAACTTCGAATAAGTCGTTAATATATTTTATATCTTTATATATTTAGATCACTAGTAATCTAAGCATCTTATCTCAAAAACGAAGGTATGGTCCCCCATCCAATATTATTTTTCTTTTAGCTGTATAATTTGAACGCTTAGAACGGCAAAAAGTACATGGTCTCACAAAACGAAGCTTATAAATTATTAATTTAGTAAAGCTGTACTATTATAGTATTTCGACCGCTTTCCTTTTCTCTTTTAGCTGTTAAACCTACATATCAAGTACGGCAAAGAGAAAACAATTATTTCACTAAACGAAGGTATACGTCCCCTACGCATAGTTACGATCTAAGATTTGAAAGCTGCAGTCGCTGTGAAGTAAAGTTACTTTCATTGTTTCCACAAGTACCAGATTCAAGAAGAATAATACCAGATTCAAATATTGATGATAAAGACGATTACCTGTTTTCCATATTTGTTACAAACAAACTCATATGAAAAACCTGACGGTCTGCCTATTGCTAATTTTAACTGCTAATTACTGCTTCGGACAAGAAATCGACAAAAATGCGCTAGCCATTATGCAAAAGTCTTTTGATAAAATCGCCAACTTAAATATCGTTAAGTACAATTTAATATTCAAGGACACGATGTTAAGGGCACCAAACCCGATGATAACCGAACAGACAACCATCAATGGATTAATAAAAAAGAATGCATACTGGTACTTATCATTCGAAGACAAAGCTCGATGGCTAATCCAAGCGGATACATTGTTTAAGCGTGAAGTGAAAAGCCTCTCACTCAGCTATTCAACTAACTGGAGCGAGCATGAAATAGCCAAATACAGCATATATAATCTTTTAGGCAACGATCGTTCAAGCTTTAGCTCTAAGAACGTGGCATCATTAAAATTTGTTCAAGATACTTCGTTGGCAGAATTTTATGTTATTGATGAGGTTCGGATCAAAAGGGATTTCAAAACAGATGAGGTACAGGATGTGAAGTCTTATGACAGGCATTGGATTAATAAAAGTACGTTACTTCCGATGCGTCGAACAAAATATAGTGAGACAATCCAAAATAAAAGACAGGCTATTGATATATATGACTTTGCTTTTAGAATAGAAGAATTGGCTAAAGCGCCTAAGGAAGTCACTAGCTTTTTTGATTCGATAACAGTAGTAACAAAAGAAAAAGAGGCAGATAGTCTTAAAATTAATTCTGCTGCTCCAATGTTTTCAGCTGTTAACCTTGACAATAGTAAAATTGTAACGCTTAACAATCTTAAAGGAAAAGTATTATTATTAGATTTCTGGTATATGTCCTGCATGCCTTGTAGAATATTGACTCCCAAAATTCAGAAATTACATGAAAAATTTGCCAAACAGAATGTTGCTGTAATTGGTGTGAATCTAATAGATACATCTTCTCAAGAGATAAAGGCTTTCTTAAAGAAAAAACAAATTACTTTTCCACAATACTACAAAGCAGCTAACCTTGCGAAAGACTATAAACTTTATGCGTACCCAACAATAATAATTGTAGGAAAGGATGGAAAGATTAAACTTGTGGAGTTAGGTTTTAACGATGATATAGAGACAAGATTAGAGCAACTTATTAATGTTGAATTGACAAAATCAATCTAACATCAGATTAATTTATCATTTTAAATGCTATACAATATAAACCGCAAAAAATATTTAAATCCCTATATGGAAAACATAGTTCATGCATTAAAAAATATGTTTTTCTTGATAATCATAATTTGTTTGGTTGGTGACTTATCGAATGCTCAACCAAACGTATCAAACAAAAGACCGCTATCACTTCCATTTAATTCCGTCCTAGTCAAAAAAAATATCAATGGTAAAATTTGCGATAACTGTCCGGTAGATTTTGCCTTGAATGCTGAACTTGATTTTAGTTATATACTTACTGGCGTAGAACATGCATCCGGCCGTTTATCTAAAAACCAATTTCCAACCCGGTATGGAACAGATAATAACTACACAAATATCCATGTAATATCAAATGCGAAAGTTGGCATAACTTTTCTTCCAAACTATCTTATAAAAGATGGAAAATACTTTCAACTTCTAAGGAATTTTAAGGGCATACCCTATAAACAACTTGAATTTGAGATTAGACAAAATAATAGTGTTATCAGAAACTGGGAACGAATTCGCACTCTAAAAGAAATACAGGATTATACCATCTTTGGAATTGGGAGTGACGATCCGTCTACTATTGCGCCTTGGGAACAAACCTTCCATGCCGGAAGTTTTGAGCTAAAGGTTGATGATTTGTTAAGCATCACTGTCAGAACGATAGAGACAAAGGAAATCATTAGGAAAATAGCAATCTTTCGTCCCGTTGATAAAGCTTCAGATTTTATCTACTATCAAATTCCTTTAACAAATGATGATTTAGGTCACAGTCTTCAAAATATTTTGAACCTTAATATTGACACATTCAAAGCTTTCAAGGGAGACTCTTCTACCACATTTATAAAAGAATACAATTCACTCGGGATTTTAAGATTTACGAACCTCCAGGAAAATGAGGTATTAGAATATTCATTTGGGAATAACCCCTTGGAATGGAAGTCTATAAAAACAAGAGATCCAAGAACTGGTATATTCCTGGTGCTTCCAAGTACTATGAAGGATGGAAAAAGACAAAGAATATTTCTTCGTTACCAGAGCCAACCCGAAACAATCCACTCAATAGAAGTTCAAGTAAATAAGCGCCCATTTAAGTTTCCATGGTTTCAGCTATCATTCATTTCCATTATAATCTTAGCTATTATCGTAATAGGATTTAACATTAGGGAACGGAGGAATAAGAAGAAATTAGCGGCCCTCACTAAGAAAAATATTGAAACCGAAACTTACCTTGCATTACTTAGTGGCCAATTAAATCCTCATTTTCTATTTAATACGCTTAATGCTATTCAGGGTACTATCGGAAGTAATAATCCAGATATCTCTAATGCTTATATTGGTAGCGTAGCTAAATTTATGCGTGATGTGATGGACAGCGGTAGGAAAGAATTTATTTCCTTAAAAGAAGAACTTAAAATGGAAGAAGATTACCTTCAACTTGAGCAGCAACGATTAGCTTTTCAATATACCATAACTATTAGTCCTGATCTTGACCCTGACCTAATTGACATCCCACCCTTGCTTTTACAGCCAATATTGGAAAACAGTATCCGTCATGGATTTGGTAGTAACCATCATGCTTCAATGATAAAAATTACCGTCAATAGGTTAGATAATGCATTAGTTATTAGGGCGATAGACAACGGTGATTCAGTTTGGTATTCAAGTGAAGTATCGGAGGGTCACGGTCTTTCGCTTACCAGGAAACGCCTTTCAATTTATAACGAAAAGCTTCAAAATATGTTAATTTTTCTGGATGTCTCTTATGTAGAAATGGAAATGGGCACAGTTGCTACCTTTACTCTAAACAATTGGTTACTATGAAAAATCTCACTTGCTTTATTGTGGACGATGAACAAGTCGCAGTTGAAGCTTTGTCTACAATAATCCGAAGATATTGCCCGGACCTTACAATTTCTGGCACTGCAAATTCGGTCAAGGATGGATTGGAATTACTAAATAGCCAGATAGTTGATATTTTATTTCTGGATATTAAGATGAAACAAGAAACAGGTTTTGATCTTTTGAAGCAACTCCAAATAGATAACTTTCACATCATTTTCGTAACTGCGCATGATCAGTATGGTATACAAGCCATAAAGTTTTCCGCTACAGACTATCTACTAAAGCCAATAATTCCGGAGGAACTAATTGCAGCTGTATATAAAATAAACCATAAAAGAAAGACGTCCGTTGGTGAGATTGATATGCTTTTACAATCTTACGATCATCAAAGAAATAATTTACAAAAACGAATTGCCTTAGCTGACCAGAATGAGATCCGCTATGTACTTATCGAAAACATTGTATGTTGTAATGCAGATAATAGCTACACCAGCTTCTATATTTCTAATGAAACTGCGCCAATTATAGTATCCAAATCAATTTCTGACTATGAACAGATCCTATCCATTTATGGATTTCTACGAACTCATCAATCATGGCTGATCAATAAGAATCGGATAGAGTCATTTAAAAAAGCAGACGGAGGATATCTCGTTATGGATAATAAGATGAGTGTGCCAGTGAGCCGCCAAAGAAGACATTTGTTAAATAATAATGCATAAAAATTGGCGCAGCAAAAAGGAAATAAATGTCTCAGAAAACGAAGGTCATTCTAAGAATTATATCGAAGTTGTGGACACATAAAAATTTCAAGCGACGTGTCGCTTATTTCACCAAATACTTGACCAGCTCCTCTACACCTAAAGAAGCGGTTTTGTTAATCTTAATAGAGTTAAAGTAGTCTATACTAGGGTCGGGGTCTATGATAAATTTTTGTGCATATAAAGGTACTTCATCAACTAAACTTGCCGCAGGCATTACCATTAAACTAGTTCCAACGACAGCAAATATATCTGCGCTGCTACACAGTGATATTGCATAGTTCATATTTGACACCGATTCGCCGAACCAAACAACGTTAGGTCGAAGACTCATTCCATGAATGCACTTGTCATTAGAAGTAATTTCAGAACCAATAATATTGTATGTTAATGAGGGGTCGACATCAGATTGTGCTTTAGTAATTTCACCATGAAGGTGCAATACATTTTTGGAACCGGCTCGTTCATGGAGATCATCTACATTCTGTGTTATTATATGCACATTGAAAGCGCGTTCCAGGTGAACTAAAGCTAAATGTGCCAGGTTAGGCACTGCCTTCAATACCTTACCTCTTTGTAAGTTGTAAAACTCCTGAACTAGCCCTGGATTTCTTTTCCAGCCATCAAGGGTAGCTACATCTAACAAGTTATAGCCCTCCCATAAACTATCGACACCTCTAAACGTTTCTAAGCCGCTTTCTACACTAATACCAGAGCCAGTCAGTATTACGATATTTTTCATAATTGATGTTTAATGATAACGTTATTAATTGAGAATGGATTATTGGTTTGTATCAACAATAAATATTTCGTAGCCGAATCTTTGCACTCATTTAGTTGCAGTCTTTTTTGAGTTTGCTATCTCGATCTTCTTCTTCAAGTGTTGGAAGATAAGCCTGTAATCGTCAGAATGTCTTTGACTTACCCTTACTACAATCCCTGCTGGATGTCTCAAGGTGAGTAAAAAGATTCGTTTATTTTCTGTAATGTCATCAATGTTGTTTTTCTCAATGATCTCTCTTCTATTTATTTCCAGGTATTTCCCAACTTCTAAATGAGACAAGGAGTCACAAATAGGGTGTGGCCATTCAAATTGATCTCCACTTTTCGTGTATGCGATGCGAGTTCCTTGGAAACTCTTGATAAAGCATATTTCTCGAAAGTTCTTAATTTTAGAAGTAAGTGGTAACTTCACATATTTAACTATCGTTTTAACTTCGTCAGCGTTTTTGTCGATACGCAGTTCAGAAGCGAAGTCAGGCTGTGGTTTAATGATTAAAAAAAAAGCATCTTTAGCCACATACAATAAGTTAAGCACAAATATAAGTAGTGCAATTGGCATGAAATAATGAGTGAACCAGGCAGTGTCGGAAATTACGATGCGATACCTACCGTAGTATATTGTAGCGGATAGGAATGCTATTACTATTGGAGCTAAAATGCACTGCGAAAATTGCTTTGTTAGTCTTTCCTTATAAGACTTTTCCCAAGGGTATGCTTTATTTAAAGTCTTATTTTGAATGTGAACATATTGTAAAACGATGAATGAAGCTAAAGAAGTAGCAATCATTGCGGGCATAAACCCTTTCAATTGAACCAAAGCTGTAAGCTCAATAGTCTCTGCATGCATTACCAAGGCAAAAGCCACCGGTATTGAGAATAGAAGTCTCAACACGTTGTTTAATATTAAGAAGGTCCCGCTTAAGGTATTGAGTGCGTTGTATTTGGTCATTGGGATTGTAAGGTTAGTCATTATTTATGGTAATTCTTTTTAATTGACGATTAATGGTTTTATCGTTCATGAATTTAATTTTATCGTTGGTAATTTTGAGGCATGCATTTTTAAAAAGATTAGGCGGTTCACATGTACTTTCGATTATTGAAATTCCTTAAACGATACGTATGAAAGATGTTCTATTACGAATTGAGTTGCTATTGACTCGGATACTTGAATCTTCTGAAGTGAACCCAAGCTCCCTGGATGTTTCTAAGCAAGATGTTTGGTTAGATGGAGTAGAAGTCAAAGCTCTACTTCATATAGGCGATATGACTCTATTTAGAAGAAGAACTGATGGGACATTCAAATGCAAAAAGATTGGGAAGAAGTGGTTTTATGCAAAGTCTACTTTATAACCTGTAAAAAGCATTCTTTTAATAGATCAAAAACTATCAAATCCTATCAAAATATATCATAAATAACTGATCAACAAATAGTTAAGTAATTGTCATTACGTTTGATTCAGCAATTGGAAACACCTTACCGGCCGGATGGTTAACTAGTGCTTTAAACAACAAAATAATTTAACTTAAAAAAGAAGATCATGGGATTTTTAATGGGTGGACCTTACTACGATTTAATCGGGAGAACAGGTAACAACGTTGGACGCAGAAGAAAAGGGAAAAATGTTTTCTCAATGCGTCCGTCAAAATCAACAAAACAGCCGACAATTTTACAATTGAATCAAAGGCTAAAATTCGGATTAGTAACAAGGTGGTTGAGCAATGCACTCAACGTCATCCAAATTGGTTATCAAGCTTACCAGACTACTGGTTCATCTATGAACTCCGCTGTAAAGCAAGTATTGGACGATGCGATCACAGGAGTCTCACCCAACTTTGCGCTCGACTACTCACGAGTGCAGCTAAGCAAGGGACCATTACTTGGAGCCCGCAACTGGGTAATGTCAGCCATAGCAAGTGCTGAAGTCGAGCTTACCTGGGATGCTAACGTTGGTTCAGGAAAGCATAATGTTACTGACAAGTTGATCATTTTTGCTTTTTGCCCAGTGGTTGGTGAGTTCTTAGAACTAATTGCTCCAGTTACCAGAGGCGCATTAGCGTACACATTAAGCGTTCCAGCTTCGATGAGTACTGAGCTACTTCATGTTTGGATTTCATTCATGAATCATGAAGAGGATGTCGTTTCAAGAAGCGAATTTAGATCGATAACTCTGCTCTAACAATTTAGATTGGCCTTTGAGACAAAAGAAAAGAACGTTTCGGATGGTCTAAAAGGCCAATCTTTCTTTAACAAAAAAGTAAACAAATTTTAAACTGAAAAAAAATGAAAACAATAGCTAATGGAATACGAGAGAAGCAAATAATTGAACTTTTGAAGCCAGTGTTGGTACTCATTATTTTGATATTAGCATGGCCCTTAGTACAAATGTTACTGTTCACTAGTGATCAGACAACTGGTTATGTGGACCCCAGCATATTAATATTGATTGTCTTAAGCTTAATATGCTTTATAGGAATGGTGGGATTAAGTGGTTGGCTCTTTATAAAGGCACTCAAATCAGTAGGATTACCAATTATTGGAAATATGGTTTCACAATTTAATACTATGGCAGTATGGCAACAAATAGGCTTCTATTATGCTTCTTATGCGTTACTTCTTTTAGCGGGAGTTGGGTGTTTGGTAGCAGTTTTATAAGAAAAAACGAAAATGGTTATGGAAGAATTATCAAGTACGCCCGAGAAGAAATCGGGGTCAGGGAAACAAATAATGCAAACAGTGGTATACGTGTTGAAGCTTATCTTGCTTATGTGGGTTTCGAAAAAGGAGCGCCCTGGTGCGCGGCGTTCGTAAGTTGGGTTTATAATAAGGCTGGCTACAAACTTCCCAAATCAGCATGGAGCCCCGCGCTATTCCCGCATTCAAAACGTTCGAAAGAACCAGAGCCTGGAATGATCTTTGGAATTTATTTTCCTAATCTTAAAAGGGTCGGACACTGTGGAATCGTAGAGTCTATCCGAAATGACTGGCTGACAACGATAGAAGGCAACACGAACGCTTTAGGGTCCAGAGAGGGAGATGGCGTATATAGAAAGCTGAGGAAGAAGCAGACAATACGTTATTATTCAAATTGGATCCATTAAATGTTTGAAAGAGATTAACAATCTTGGATCCAAATCAATTAAACTTAGTGTCTCTGTTTACAAGCCTGCTCACCATTATTGGGGCAGGCTTATTTTGTTTGAGCTAACATATGATTCGTTTTTTAGCTTGAGAATTTTATTAGAGTTTGGCATAAAATATAGTCTCTGATTATCGGTACTTTTGCATTCAACAGTACTTGAATATAGAAAAATAATGAACGTCGCAATAAATGGTTTTGGTCGGATCGGTCGTATATTCTTACGCACAGCCCTCGAACGAAACATAAATGTTGTCGCCATAAACGACCTCGGTGATCCCGCTACTCTTGCTCACCTCTTTAAATATGATACGGTGCACCGTGGTTTTAAAGGTCAGGTTTCCTTCGCAAATGATCACCTGCTCATCAATGGTAAGTCCATCCGGGTATTCAGACAGCCCAATCCCGCAGCGCTTCCCTGGAAAGAATTAGATATTGATCTGGTCATCGAATCTACCGGTAAGTACATCACACGGTCCGGCGCTGAACTACACCTCCTCGCCGGTGCAAAACAGGTCATCATCTCTGCACCTTCTCCGGATAAGGATGTGCCCATCGTGGTGCTCGGTGTCAATGATGCAGATATTGATTTGAAATCAGCCATCCTTTCCAACGCTTCCTGTACCACCAATAATGTTGCACCAATGGTAAAAATTCTCGACGACAATTGGGGTGTGCTTGAAGGATACATCACCACCATACACTCCATGACTGGTGATCAGAACCTGCACGATGCCCCACATAAAGATCTTCGCAGAGCCAGAGCCGCTTCTGCTTCCATTATTCCAACCAGTACTGGCGCGGCGAAAGCGATCACCCGCATATTCCCGCAACTTGACAATAAACTGGGTGGGGCCGGGATCAGGGTTCCGGTCCTCAATGGCTCCCTCACAGATTTCACCTGCCTCCTCAAAACGCAAACTTCCATAGAAGCCATCAACGCAGCTTTTAAAAAGGCGGCCGACAATGAAATGAGCACCATCCTCGAATACACGGAAGATCCAATCGTCTCCGTAGATATTCTGGATAACCCGCATTCTTGTATATTTGATGCACAGCTAACTTCCATCGTAGGTGATATGGTCAAAGTAGTAGGCTGGTACGATAATGAATTCGGCTACTCCGCAAGATTGGCCGACCTTGTTCAAAAGATAGATCAACAAAATGGTTAAGTACATCTCCGCAGCACAAACACTGCCCCTTAGAAGTAAGGTCCTCAGAAATGGGATCGAATTGCAGAGATGCATCTTCCCCACAGATGCCAATGAAGATGGTTTTCACCTCGGCTTCTATACCGGAGCGGAAGTCACCTCCATAGCTACCTTCTTTTGGGAGGATTACCCCGATCAACCGGTCGGCGGAGTCCGCCTCCGGGGTATGGCCACTCATCCTGATTACAGGGGCCAGGGCCAGGGGGCAGCCATCATAAATTTTGCGCTGAGCGAGCTCAGTTCTCAGAATGCTTCTTATATTTGGTGCAACGCCCGTGTTGGCGCAGTAGGCTTTTATGAGAAATTAGGCTTCCGCATCGCCTCCGAAGAGTTTGAAATTCTAGGGATAGGCATGCACTTTAACATGATCAAAACTTTAAGATAACCTTTTACTTCAAAAATAATGAGAACAGTAGACGATTGTAATTTCAAAGATAAAAAAGCCCTGATCAGGGTCGATTTTAATGTACCCCTGGATAAGGAGTTTAATATTACCGATGATAAACGCATGCGCGCCGCATTGCCTACCATCAATAAAATCTTAAAAGATGGTGGCTCCGTGATCTTAATGTCACACCTCGGCCGACCAAAAGGTGGTCCGGAAGACAAGTATTCTTTGAAACACATCTTAGCTGATCTTTCAAAAATGCTGAATGTAGAAGTTAAGTTCTCTGCCGATTGTATCGGTGAGGAAGCTGAATCTGCTGCAGCTGCGCTTGCTCCAGGTGAAGTGTTGTTGCTGGAAAACCTTCGCTTCTACAAAGAAGAAGAGAAAGGCGACAAAGATTTCGCTGGTAAATTGGCGAAGCTTGGTGATATCTATGTGAATGATGCCTTCGGTACCGCTCACCGTGCTCATGCCTCTACAGCTATCGTAGCAGAATTCTTCCCTAATGATAAATACTTCGGTTACCTGATGGCCGAAGAGCTTAAAAATGCCGAAAAAGTAAATCATGGTGCTGAAAAACCTTTTACTGCCATCATGGGTGGCGCCAAGGTTTCTGATAAGATCTTATTGATCGAAAGCCTCCTGGATAAAGTCGATAACCTGATCATCGGTGGGGGTATGGCTTATACTTTCGCTAAAGCTCAGGGTGGTGAAATAGGTACTTCTTTATTGGAAGCAGATAGAATGGCGCTTTGCCTCGAATTGCTGGATAAAGCTAAAGCTAAAGGGGTAAACTTATTGCTTCCACTCGATACGGTGATCGCAGATGATTTCAATAACGATGCGCAAAAAGATACGGTCGACTCTGGTCAGATCCCAGCAGATTGGATGGGTCTTGATATCGGTCCGAAGTCTATCGAGCTGTTTTCTAAGGTGATCAAAGAATCAAAAACGCTGTTATGGAATGGTCCAATGGGCGTGTTTGAAATGGCTAATTTTGAGCAGGGAACGCGTGCAATCGCAGACGCAGTTGTAGCGGCTACTCAAGACAATAATGCCTTCTCTTTAATCGGTGGCGGCGACTCTGCCGCGGCGATCGCAAAATTCGGTTTAGAAGATCAGGTAAGTTATGTTTCTACCGGTGGTGGTGCATTGCTCGAATATATGGAAGGCAAGGAATTGCCTGGGGTTAAGGCGATTAACGACTAGCCCTCAGATGAACTTTTAGAGCAGGCGTTCCCTTTATACCGGAACGCCTGTTTTGTTTACCACCGGGTTTTCGGCCTCTAAAGGGTCGCTAAGGCGCATGGTATACGCAAAATAATATGTTGAAAACTTTTTGTGGTAGGATGTGGTAAAAAGTGGTAGAAGTATCTATTTTTACACTAGATAAAAAGCGCATATTATATTATGGTTCAGTTGTTAGGAGAGTTTGATTGTAAATTAGATGCGAAAGGCCGCTTGATGGTGCCTTCCAAGCTAATTAAGCAATTGCCTAACGTTGACAAAGAGGGACTTATCATCAAACGTGGATTTGAGCAACACCTCACCATCTATCCTCGGAAAGTCTGGGAAACGATCGTCGAAGACCTTTCCACCCTCAACCAATACGAACAAAAAACAAGAGAATTTATTCGCTATTTCACCCGCGGCGCATCAGATCTTCCTCTGGATGCTACTGGTCGTGTCAATCTGCCCAACTCTCTAATGGAGTCGGTAGGTATCGAGGTGAATGCAGAAGTAGTGCTGGCCTGCCAGTTCGATAAGATCGAGATCTGGTCGAAAGCTGCCTATGAAGCGCAATTTGATAAAGAGCCAGCCGATTTCGCCAACCTGGCGGAAGAGCTTTTAGGCAACAAGAACAGGAGGCCAAATGGAGAATAATTACCACGTCCCTGTATTATTACAAGAATGCATCAACGGATTGGACATCAAACCCAACGGGGTTTATGTGGATGTGACGTTCGGTGGAGGTGGTCACTCCCGCGAAATCCTGAAGCATCTGGGCAAAGACGGCGTTTTGATCGCCTTTGACCAGGATCCTGATGCGCAACGCAATGTGATCGAAGACCCACGCTTTCATTTCGTAGATCAGAACTTCGCTTTTATGAAAAACAACTTGCGCTTATTGGGTTACAAAACGGTAGACGGTATTCTTGCTGATCTTGGCGTTTCCTCTCACCAGTTCAATGAGCCGGAACGTGGTTTCTCTACCAGGTTTGAATCGGCGCTGGACATGCGGATGGATAAGCAAGGTAAGTTAACTGCCGCTGAGGTATTGAATACCTATGCGGAAGATAAGCTGCACAAGATCTTCGGCATCTACGGGGAAGTTAAGAATGCCAGGTCGCTCGCTAAAGCAGTGGCCACTGGTCGCGTCGAAAAGCCAATCGTAACGCTTTCAGATTTTAAAAAAGTAATTGAAGCTCAGATCCCTAAAGGAAAAGAGAATAAATATATGGCCCAGGTCTTCCAGGCACTTCGCATTGAAGTGAACGCGGAGATCGAGGTGCTCGAGAATTTCTTGTTGCAAACCGCCGATGTTTTAAAACCGGGTGGAAGGTTAGTCGTCATGTCTTACCATTCGCTGGAAGACAGGCCGGTTAAAAGCTACCTGGCCAAAGGAAAATTTCGTGGTGAGGTGGAGAAAGATTTCTTCGGCAACGAGGAAAAGCCTTTCAAAGTCATCACCCGTAAGGCGGTCATTGCTGATGAAGAGGAACTGCTTAGGAACAGCAGGTCCAGAAGTGCGAAACTTAGAATTGGGGAAAGATTATGAGTAACCGGTTTAGAGGAGATATAGAAGAGGAAGAGCTTCCAGAGGAGCTGGAGCCCAAGCCTAAAAGGAAATCGCCGGAGAAGGATAATATTTTTCGGAAGTTTTTGACAGATGGGGTAGTGAGTAAAGAAGCAGCAACGGAGGCATTGCCTTTCCTGATCTTCATCTCCGTGTTATGCATGTTATACATCGCCAATAGTCACATGGCAGTGAAGAACATCCGCAACATTGATAAATTGAACAAAGAAGTAAAAGAATTGAGTTGGGAGTATAAATCGCTAAAGGCCGACCTGATGTTTAAGAGTAAACTGACGGAAGTAGCCAAAAAAGTAGATACGCTGGGAATTAAAGAATTAACTGAACCACCAAATAAAATTGTAGTCAGCAGAAATGAACATTAGACAGAACATAATATTAAGGGTTTACCTTTCCTTTGGACTGATCGTGCTGTTTGCCGTGGCAGTATTAGTTAGGCTTGGTGATGTGCAATTTGTAGAGGGACAAAAATGGCGTGCCATGGCCGATAGTCTCTCTACAAAGTACGTCACTGTAGAAGCTGCCAGAGGAAATATTTACTCGGTAGACGGTAGTCTGCTGGCAACGTCTATACCAGAGTACGAACTGCGCATGGATACGTATGCAGGTGGAATTGCCGATGACAAGGTGTTCAATTCAAAGGTAGATTCTTTGGGATTGGCGATGTCTGATTATTTCAAGGACAAAAGTGCGAAAGCCTATTCCCGTTACCTGCGTTCTGCCAGACGGGATAGAGAACGTTACCTGTTGATTAAACGTAAAGTAGGGTATCAGGACCTGAAAGCGGTTCGCGCATTCCCATTATATAATATTGGAAAGCATACCGGTGGTTTGATCGCCGTTCAACAAAACAAAAGGATCAGGCCATTTAAATTTCTTGCGGCCCGTACCATTGGTTACAAGAATGAAAACGTAGCGAACGGGGTTGGTCTGGAAGGGGCATACGGACAATACATCAACGGGGAATCAGGTAAACGCCTGATGCAAAGGATCGCCGGTGGGGTTTGGATGCCAATTAATGACGAAGCTGAAATTGCACCTCAAGAGGGTGCCGATATCATTTCTACCATTGACATCAACATGCAGGATCTTGCGCAGTCAGCGTTGGAGAAACAGTTGATTGCCAGTGATGCGCATCATGGTGCCGTTATTTTAATGGAAGTGAAAACCGGAGAGATCAGGGCTATTGCCAATTACACGAAAGTGGCTAAAGGAGAATATAAGGAAACCTTCAACTATGCAATTGCAGGTAACCAGGATCCGGGTTCTACTTTTAAAGTGGCATCTTATATGGCGCTGCTGGAAGACGAAATGGTAGATACCAACTCTATGATTGGAACAGGAAACTACAAAGTTCCAGGTAAACTCATCAAAGATTCCCACGGAAGTATTGGTGTGGTTACCGTTAAAAGGGCTTTTGAAGAATCGTCCAACGCAGCTATCGCCCAGATGGTGAACACGCATTATAGAAATGATCCGGCGAAGTTTACAGATCATTTGTACGACTGGCACCTGAACGAGAAACTGGAGTTGCAGATTCCTGGTGAGGCTCAACCGGTGATTAAGAATCCTAAGAATAAGAGCTGGAATAAAAATCAGACACTGGCGCAAATGGCTTATGGTTATGAGATGTTACTTACGCCTTTGAAAATGCTTTCGTTTTACAACGCAATCGCTAAAGACGGCAAGTATGTGGCTCCTATATTCGTGAAAGAAATTCGCAAGCTGGGCAATCCAATCAAGCAGTTTCAGGCAAGGGTGATCAATGATCAGATCGCTTCCCCGAAAACGATTAAAAAGATGCAAGCCATGTTGGAAGGTGTCTTTACCAATGGTACCGGAAAAAGCCTCGCTTCTAAATTCTATCCTATCGCAGGTAAAACAGGTACTGCACAGGTGGCAGACGGCAAAAACGGTTATAGGGCGAAAAGACAATACCAAAGTTCTTTCTGCGGGTATTTTCCGGCAGATAATCCTAAATATTCGTTGATCGTCGTGATCAATGATCCTAAAGGGGAGTACTATGCTGCATTGGTAGCTGGTCCGCCATTTAGAGAAATTGCCGACAGGATCTACGCCAGTGATGCGCAGATGTACAACAAGATCTCCACTCATCTGGTAGGGAATACAGTTAACCCGGAAGCGAAGATCGGTCCGACCAAGCAGGTGAAAAAGGTGTACAGTGCTTTAGGAATTAAGGCCCTTTATGCTTCAAAAACTGCGAAGCTGGATACGAACAACGGGGTGGCTTATGAGGAATTTAATACGGTAAAAGGGCTCATGCCGGATATCAAAGGCATGGGGCTGAAAGATGCGCTTTTCCTTGCTGGAAATGCCGGTCTGAGAACGAAAGTTAAGGGAAGCGGAAAGGTAGTGGCGCAATCCATTGCTGCGGGCTCCAGAATAGGTAAAGGCCACGCTTTAATTATAGAATTACAATAAGATGCAATTACAGGAAGTATTATATGGCGTAGCAATCAAGGAACTCGTTGGGACCACCAACAGGGAAGTGGCTGCGCTTGTATTTGACTCCCGGAAGGTGGTGGCAGGCTCGGTTTTCTTTGCAATCAAAGGGACGCTTGTCGATGGCCATGGCTACATTGCGACAACCATAGCAGCGGGTGCAGAAGTGATCATTTGTGAGCACTTACCTGAAGATAGGGTGGATGGCCTTACTTATATCCAGGTAGCAGATCCGTCTGCTGCGCTTGGTGTAATGGCTTCGAACTTTCATGGCAATCCATCCGCTAAGATTCAGCTGGTCGGTATTACCGGTACCAATGGAAAGACGACCATCGCTACGCTATTGTTTAAATTGTTTATGGAGTTGGGCTATAAGGTTGGTTTGATCTCCACAGTTCAGAATCAGATCAACGACGAGGTCATTACTGCTACGCATACTACACCAAATCCTTTGGCGCTGAATGAACTGTTGGATAGAATGGTAGCTGAAGGTTGCGGGTATTGCTTTATGGAAGTGAGCTCTCATGCGGTAGTTCAGCACCGGATTGAGGGAATTACTTTTGTTGGCGGCGTCTTCTCTAACATCACTCATGATCACCTTGATTTTCATGGGACATTCGATAACTATATCCGCGCGAAAAGGGGCTTCTTTGATATGCTGCCTAAAACGGCCTTTGCTTTAACCAATGCCGATGATAAGAACGGCATGGTCATGCTGCAGAATTCAAAAGCAACTAAAAAAACATATGCTTTAAAGCAACTGGCAGATTACAAGGCTACCGTTATAGAAAACAGTTTCAATGGTCTCCACCTCGATGTAGACGGGATAGAAGTGTTTTTTAAACTGGTGGGCTCATTTAATGCCTATAATTTACTGGCCGCTTATGGCACTGCCTTATTACTTGGTCAGGATCAATTGACGGTACTGACGACTTTAAGTCGCCTGGATGGGGCAGAGGGCAGGTTTGAATATGTGAGCTCTAAAAATGGCGTGATCGGGATTGTGGATTATGCGCATACGCCGGATGCTGTTCAAAATGTATTGAGTACGGTTCAGAATATCCGCAAGGGTAACGAGCAGGTGATCACGGTGATCGGCTGTGGCGGCGACCGGGACAAAACAAAACGTCCGATCATGGCTCAGGTGGCTTGTGACTGGAGCGATAAGGTGATATTAACGTCTGATAACCCAAGAACGGAAGATCCGCAAACGATCATCCAGGAAATGGAGCAAGGAGTGTCACCAACAAACAAAAGAAAAACATTGAGTATCACAGATAGAAAGGAAGCGATCAAGACTGCTTGTCACCTGGCAAAACCGGGAGACATTATTATAGTCGCAGGAAAAGGGCACGAGAAATACCAGGAGGTAAATGGGGTTAGGCATCATTTCGATGATAAGGAGATTTTATTGGAACAATTTAACTTAATCAACTAATGCTATATTATCTATTCGAGTATTTGAATCAGAATTATGATTTTCCCGGATTAAGGTTGTTTCAGTACATCACCTTCAGAACCTCTCTGGCTATTATTATCTCCTTGCTGATTACTACTGTTTTCGGTAGGAGCATCATCAACTATCTGCAGCGGATGCAGGTGGGTGAGCCGGTAAGAAATCTCGGTTTAGAAGGACAAATGCAAAAGCAAGGTACGCCTACAATGGGTGGTATTATGATTCTGTTGGGAATCCTGATCCCTACTTTACTGTTGGCCAACCTCACGAACATTTACGTGATCCTGATGATCGTTACCACAGTATGGATGGGCGTCATCGGTTTTGTTGATGATTACATTAAAGTATTTAAGAAAAACAAGGAAGGTTTAGCAGGCAGGTTTAAAGTAGTCGGACAGGTTGGTTTAGCGATCATCATTGGCTGGACCATGTATTCGAATCCTAATATAGTAGTAAGGCAAACGGTTGATGAAGTTAGTCCGACCAAAGCCGCCGCACCCATGGTATTGCGTCAAAAAGGAGAGAGCTTCTACTATACCCAGGACGTGAAGTCTACCCTAACCAACTTTCCGTTTTACAAAAACAATGAGTTTGACTACGCCAAAGTCCTTAAGTTTTTAGGTCCTGGTTATGAGAAATATGCGTTGTTTGTGTTCATGCTGTTTGTGATCGTTATTGTTACCGCGGTGTCAAACGGTGCAAACATTACGGATGGGATTGACGGTCTTGCTACGGGTACCTCTGCAATTATTGGGCTGACGCTTGGCATTTTGGCTTATGTAAGTGGTAACACGGTTATCGCCGATTACCTGAACATCATGTATATCCCGAACTCCGGCGAGCTGATGATCTTTGCTGGAGCATTTGTGGGTGCCTGTGTCGGTTTCCTTTGGTACAATTCTTATCCGGCCCAGGTTTTTATGGGCGATACCGGAAGTTTAGCTATTGGTGGGATCATCGCCGTTTTTGCGATTTTGATCCGCAAGGAGTTGCTAATTCCTATTCTTTGCGGGGTGTTCCTTGTCGAGAATGTTTCCGTGATGATCCAGGTTGGTTATTTTAAATACACGAAGAAACGGACAGGCGAAGGCAGGCGCGTGTTTTTGATGGCGCCATTGCACCACCATTATCAGAAGAAAGGCTTTCATGAGGCGAAAATTGTAACCAGGTTCTGGATCATTGGAGTCTTGCTGGCTATCATTACCCTCATCACTTTAAAACTCAGATAATGCTAGATAAAGGGAAGATCGTTGTTTTAGGTGCCGGTGAAAGCGGTGTGGGTGCGGCAATGCTGGCGCAGAAGCAGGGCTTTGACGTGTTTGTATCTGATTTCGGCGTTATTCCTGGTCAATATAAAAGTCAGCTGGAAGCTTTGCATATCCCTTTCGAAGAGCAGCAACATACGTCATCGCTTATTTTGGAAGCAATCGAAGTGATCAAGAGCCCGGGGATTCCCGATACGGTTCCGATTATCAAGGAGATCAAGCAAAAGCAGATCCCGGTGATTTCGGAGATCGAGTTTGCAAAAAGATATACCAATGCAAAAACGGTATGTATTACCGGGTCGAACGGTAAAACGACCACAACGATGCTGACTTACCACATTTTGAAGAATGCGGGTTTGAATGTAGGCTTGGCGGGCAATGTTGGAAATAGCTTCGCCGCACAGGTGGCTACTGCAGATTTTGAATGGTATGTGCTGGAACTCTCCAGTTTTATGCTGGATGATATGCATGAGTTCAAGGCAGACATCGCCGTGCTGTTAAATATTACGCCTGATCATTTAGACAGGTACGATTACAAGCTGGGCAACTATGCGGCCTCAAAGATGCGCATCACAAGGAACCAGTCGGCCAATGATGTTTTCATCTACTGTGCCGACGATGAAGAAACGATAAAGATGCTGAAGAAGAACAGAATCAATGCAAAGGCTTATCCTTTTTCTATCCGTAAGAAGATTGAGAACGGTGCCTATTTAGAGAACGACAACATACAGATCAATATAAACCAAAACGAGCCATTAACCATGTCGATATCAGAGTTAGCCTTACAGGGCAAGCACAACATTTACAACTCTATGGCTTCGGGCATAGTTGCCAAAGTACTGGAAATTCGCAATGCTACCATTCGGGAGAGCATGGGGGATTTCAAGAATATCGAGCATAGACTGGAGCACGTAGCGAAGATCTCGGGTGTGAATTACATTAATGATTCTAAGGCTACCAACGTAAACTCTACCTGGTATGCATTGGAAAGCGTAAGCAACGGTGTGGTTTTGATCATGGGTGGCGTTGACAAGGGCAACGACTACGAGATGCTGAAAGATATGGTGCATCAGAAGGTTAAGGCGATCGTATGTTTGGGTAAAGACAACAAGCGCATTCACGAGGCTTTTGAGGATGATGTGGAGATCATAGTGAACACTTTCTCTGCCCATGAAGCCGTGCAGGTTGCTTACCACCTTGCGAAAAAAGGAGATACGGTATTGTTATCACCAGCTTGTGCAAGCTTTGACTTATTTAAGAATTACGAAGACAGGGGTAACCAATTTAAGGCTGCCGTAAAAGAATTATAATATGATCGCTATCAGTACCATTCTGGATAAGACAAGAGGTGACCGCTGGATCTGGCTGATCATTATCCTGTTGTCTATGATTTCTATTCTCACTGTTTACAGTGCTACCGGCACAATTGCGTACAACAAGGGGATGGCTGTGGAAAAGTACTTATTGTATAAACACGTGATCTTTGTAATTATTGGTATTGCCATGATCTATGTGGCGCATTTACTGGATTATAAGTATTACGCAGGGATTTCAAAGATCCTGATGATCATCACCATACCTTTGCTTTTGTATACTGCAGCGTTTGGGGAGCACATTAACGATGCTTCCAGGTGGGTTAAAATTCCAGTGATCGGCTTGACCTTTCAGACCTCCGATTTGGCGAAGCTAGCGCTGATTACCTTTTTGGCAAGGATGCTGACCCGCAAGCAGGAGAATATTAAAGATGTGAAAGAGGCCTTTTTACCCATAATGGGCTCTGTATGTGCGGTAGTTGCCTTGATTGCCTGGGCCAACTTGTCAACCGGGTTAATGCTCTTTGGTGTAAGCATCTTATTGCTGATCATAGGACGAATAAGTATTAAGCAAATTATGATGGTTTGCGCTGGAGGCGGGGTCTTGTTGCTGTTTATTGTGTTCTTTGGCCCCCGGTCTGCTACTTATAAATCGAGGGTAAACTCCTATTTACATCCGGAGTTGCAGAACTCTGATAAAACGTATCAGGCGGATCAGTCAAAGATAGCTCTGGCTACCGGTGGAGCTTTTGGAAAAGGGCCAGGAAACAGCACACAAAGGAATTTCTTACCGCATCCTTATTCAGATTTTATCTTTGCAATTATAGTGGAAGAATATGGCACGTTTGGCGCTTTAGTAATGGTGATGCTTTATGTCACCTTGCTGTACCGATGTGTGCGGATTGTGACCAAGGCACCCAAGGCATTTGGGGCCCTGCTGGCCGCAGGGTTAAGCTTTAGTCTGACGATACAGGCCTTTGCAAACATGGCAGTAGCGGTCGGACTGGGACCGGTTACCGGGGTTCCATTACCGCTGGTAAGTATGGGCGGTACCTCCCTGCTCTTTACAAGTATTGCTTTTGGGATCATCCTGAGTGTAAGTAAAGATGTAGAAGAGTACGGAAGTAAAAAAATAATTGTAGGTGAGATCCCTGCAATGGCGTAAAGGATATGGGAGCAGCAAGAATAATTATTTCAGGAGGCGGTACTGGCGGACATATATTTCCGGCAATATCCATAGCGAATGCGTTGAGGCGCATGAGGCCCGACTGTGAGCTATTATTTGTTGGTGCGACTGGCAGAATGGAGATGGAGAAAGTTCCTGCTGCCGGATATAAAATTGTAGGCTTGAACATCAGCGGAATTCAACGGGGTTCCATTGTAAAGAACCTGGGTTTACCATTTAAAGTTCTTGGAAGCGTACAAAAAGCTTTACAACTGATCCGTGATTTTAAACCTGACGTGGTTGTAGGTGTTGGAGGTTATGCTTCAGGACCGATTCTTTTTGCAGCTTCTTTAAAAAGTATTCCATACCTGATTCAGGAGCAAAACTCCTACGCGGGACTTACGAATAAATGGTTGGGCAAGAAGGCAGCTAAAGTTTGTGTTGCTTTCGATGATATGGATCAGTTCTTCCCTTCGTATACTTTATTAAAAACCGGAAACCCTGTCCGCAAAGACGTGGTCGATATCATAAACAAGCATCACCATGGTGCAGAGATGCTGGGCCTTGATCCTTTAAAAAAGATTATTCTGGTAACAGGTGGTAGTCTTGGTGCTGGAACGTTGAATAAAAGTGTAGAGAAACACCTTTTGGACCTCATCGCTGCGGATGTACAGGTGATCTGGCAAACAGGGAAGTTCTATTATAAAGGAATTATTGAACGTCTTGGTGTCGATTTTCACCCTAATGTGAGGATACTTGAGTTTTTAAATAAGATGGACATGGCCTATGCTGCTGCGGACCTTATTATCTCGAGGGCAGGTGCAGGCACCATAGCGGAATTGTGCCTGATTAAAAAACCAGTGATCCTGGTGCCTTCACCGAACGTTGCCGAAGACCACCAAACAAAGAACGCAATGGCCTTAGTAAAATATAATGCTGCATTGTTGATTAACGATCGCTCTGCGGAAGATACGTTGCTAAGCGAAGCCTTGTTATTGCTGAAAGATGAGAACAGGATGCGCAAGCTGGCGGAAAACATTGGTAAAATGGGACTGCCTGATGCGGATGACCTGATCGCTTTGGAAGTACTGGCACTGGCAGAAAGGGGGCAACAGAGATGATGAAACTGGAAGCAATCAAAACAGTATACTTTGTGGGCATTGGCGGAATTGGAATGAGTGCTATTGCCCGTTATTTTCTGAACAGAGGATGTGCGGTATCTGGCTACGATAAAACGAAAACTAATCTGACTGCTCTTCTTGAAGAGGAGGGTATGGCCATTTCTTATCTGGATGAGTTAAGTACGCTTCCTGAGAATTTGCAGGCTGATGACGTAGAGCTCCTGGTTGTATATACGCCTGCCATACCTAAGGATTCAAAGATTTTAAATTACTTCCAGGACCAGGGCTTTGCATTGAAGAAAAGGTCTGAAGTGCTTGGGATTATAAGCAGAGGTCAGTTTTGTATCGCTGTTGCGGGTACTCACGGCAAAACGACTACCTCTTCTATTATTGCGCATCTTTTAACAGATACGGGTTTTGGCTGTACTGCTTTCCTTGGTGGTATTGCCACTAATTTCGAGAGTAACTTTATACTTGGAAACAATAATGTGGTGGTTGTTGAGGCAGATGAATATGACCGGTCCTTTTTAACTTTAAACCCGGATATCGCGGTTATCACTTCTATGGATGCTGATCACCTGGATATTTATGGCGATGAGGCACAGCTGCATGAATCTTTTAGAATGTTTGCCGGTCAGCTGAAGGAAAGCGGTTCGTTATTTGTGAAAGCAGGGCTGCCGATGGATGCTGGAATTAGTTACGGAATAAACAATATACCTGGCATCAGCGCTTTTAACATAAGGGTGGAACATGCACGTTTCCTTTTTGATTATTCGGATGGCAAACACTCGATCAGCGACTTAGAACTACTGCTTCCCGGTAGACATAATATTGAAAATGCAGTGGCTGCAATTGTTGTTGCCTTGGAGTTGGGCATCGCTAGTGATTTGATCAAGAAGGCGATCGCAAGTTTCAAAGGTGTGAAAAGACGTTTTGAGTATGTCGTGAACACTCCCGAAGTAGTTTACGTAGACGATTATGCACATCATCCTGAAGAACTGAGGGCCTGCTTTGATGCGATAAGGGAACTGTACCCGGCGAAGAAGCTGACGGTGATTTTCCAGCCTCATTTGTT
The DNA here is from genome assembly GCF_037719805.1 of Pedobacter sp. Taxonomy (GTDB): domain Bacteria; phylum Bacteroidota; class Bacteroidia; order Sphingobacteriales; family Sphingobacteriaceae; genus Pedobacter. Next base: position 172,108 of record NZ_JBBJLZ010000003.1, read on the forward strand.
TACGCGGACTCGTGATTTTGCAGATGGATTTGCGGAGGTATTAAGCAGTGTAGATGAGCTTTTGTTGTTGGAGATTTATCCTGCCAGGGAACAGCCTTTAACCGGAATTGATTCCAACTTTTTACTAGGTAAGATTACCCTTGATGAAAAAGCCATTTACACGAAATCGCAAATATTAGATGCAGTAGCAGATAAAAGACCAGAACTACTGGTTACCGTAGGGGCGGGCGATATTGACACATTAGTTCAACCACTTAAAAAATTGTTTAGTCATGCTTAAGCGGATCAACTGGAAATTAGTGTTCAAGGTTTTCGCCTGGGTGCTTTGTCTGAGCGGAACAGTCGTATTGATGAGTTTTGTGGGGGCCAAGCAGAAAACGGTTACCTGCAAGGATATCAAGATCCTGATACCGGGGGCTGATAATTTTATAGAGCGGGAAGAGATCGATGCCATATTGAGACAGAGTCAGGGTAATTTGATTGGCCGCCAACTAGAGGGCATCAACCTGGAAGAAATTGAGAAGAGCATCAAGGCCAATCCATACATCGCTTTTGCGACCGTTTACGCGGATATGGATGGGGTGATTCACATCGAAATACAGCAACGTCAGCCAATATTGAGAGTCATAAATTCAAATGACCAGGATTATTACATTGACAGAGATGGATTAAAGATGCCGGTATCAGGCAATTTTACTGCTAATGTATTGGTGGCAAACGGCAGGATCATGGAACATTTTAGTGGTAAAGTAGACACGTTAATTACCAAGCTTGCCGCAGATCTATATAAGACTGCCTTGTATATTAAGACTGATACCATCTGGGACGCCCAGATTGAACAGCTGTATGTGAACGACAGAAATGATATTGAGCTGATTCCAAGGGTAGGGATCCAGAAGATTATCTTAGGGACAGCGGATTCTCTGGATGTAAAAATGAACAACCTGCTTGCCTTTTATAAGCAGGCAATGCCAAAAGTGGGATGGGACACTTACAAAACCATTAACATTAAGTACACCAATCAAATTGTGTGTGAAAAGAATATCATTGACTCTGTAGCATTGCGGGCGCAAATTAAGAAAGATGCGGCCGACAGCGCTGTGAAGAAGCCGATTCCGATTGACTCCATTATTCGTGAGGACATCAGAAAGCAGATCACGGCAGAGGAAGAAAAAACAAAGACAAATACCAGGAAAAACAAATAATATACACTCAACAAAATATTACCGTTATGGGCAAAGAAAAACCATCTGTACAATCTCCAATAGTAGTAGGCTTGGATATTGGTACAACCAAAATTTGCGTAATCGTTGGACGGAGGACGCAGCATGGGAAGATCGAAGTATTGGGCATAGGTAAAGCCGAATCTGCGGGAGTTACCCGTGGGGTAGTTTCGAACATCCAAAAGACAGTGCAGGGGATTTCACAAGCAGTAGAGGTTGCCAGTGGGCAATCTAACGTTGAGATCCGCGTTGTTAACGTAGGAATTGCTGGTCAGCACATCAAAAGCTTGCAACACAGAGGCATCCTGACCAGAAGAGAATTAAATAATGAGATTGGCAAAAAAGATATAGATAAATTAATTGATGATATGTTCAAACTGGTTATGCCGCCGGGAGAAGAAATCATCCACGTATTACCTCAGGAGTTCACAATTGACAATGAGCCTGGGATAAAAGATCCGATTGGAATGGCTGGTGTTCGGTTAGAAGCGAACTTCCATATTATTTCTGGTCAGGTGACGGCGGTAAAAAACATTATGAGGTGTGTGACCCATGCAGGGTTACAAACTCAGGAATTGATATTAGAGCCATTGGCTTCTTCAGAATCGGTGTTGAGTGATGAGGAAAAAGAAGCTGGTATTGCTTTGGTAGATATAGGTGGTGGTACTACTGATATTGCAATTTTCCATGAAGGTATTATCCGCCATACCGCAGTGATCCCTTTTGGTGGTAACAGCGTTACAGAAGATATCAGAGAAGGTTGCTCTGTAATGCGTAACCAGGCAGAGTTACTAAAAACGAGGTTCGGATCTGCATTGGCAGAAGAAAATAAGGAGAATGAGATCATTTGTGTTCCTGGATTGAGAGGAAGAGAGCCAAAAGAGATCTCTGTAAAAAACCTCGCCTTTGTGATCCAGGCCCGTATGGAAGAAATCATTGAGCATGTTTATTATGAGATCAAATCTTCAGGCTACGAAAAGAAACTGATTGGTGGAGTAGTCATCACAGGTGGCGGTGCCTTGTTGAAGCACTTGTCGCAGTTGGTAGAATATGTAACCGGGTTAGATTGCAGGGTTGGTTATCCAAATGAGCATTTATCGAAGTACGAGGACATGCCTAAAACCATTTATGACGATTTGAAGAGCCCGATGTATGCGACTAGTGTTGGGTTACTGATAAAAGGAATTCAGAAAGCGGAAGAGTTGGTGGAAGAAATGAAGCAACCGGGTGTTTTTGTAGAACGACCAAAAGATAAAGAGAAGATTAAGCGCCCGGGTGGTGGCTTATTTGATAAATTATTAGCTAAGACGAAAGATTTCATCAAAGACGACATGAGCGTGAGTGATGAGGATTATATTAAGCCATAATATTTGTCAACAAATCACGACTTTTCCACATTATTAACAGTTGTGGAAAAGGCCTGTTAATAATTGTTAATATTACATAGGTGGATGAACAGGTAAAACTAATTTTTAAATAACTGATTCATAAAGATATGCAGTTCGAAATGTTAAAAGATAAGTCGTCAATCATCAAAGTAATTGGTGTTGGTGGCGGTGGAGGTAATGCGGTAAACCATATGTACCGTCAGGGAATTACAGGTGTTGATTTCATCATCTGTAATACTGATGCTCAGGCGCTAGAGTTTAGTCCGATTCCTAATAAAGTGCAGTTGGGCGCAAGCTTAACAGAAGGCATGGGTGCAGGATCTATTCCGGAAGTTGGTAAAAACTCAGCTATTGAAAATATAGATGACATCAAGCAAATGCTTGGCAGCACTACAAAAATGCTGTTTATCACAGCAGGAATGGGTGGTGGTACTGGAACAGGTGCGAGTCCGATTATCGCTAAGGCGGCAAAGGAGTTGGATATTTTAACTGTGGCCATTATTACTACGCCCTTTGCCTTTGAAGGTAAAAGACGTAAGATGCAGGCAAATGACGGTTTGGATGAGTTAAAGAAATACGTCGATTCTTATTTGGTGATCTCCAACGATCGCTTAAGAGAGATCTTTGGTAACCTTACTTTGGGTTCAGCATTTGCGCAGGCAGATGATATTTTAACAACTGCAGCCAAAGGTATTGCAGAGATCATTACAGTTCCTGGATACATCAACGTGGATTTTAAAGATGTACGTACGGTAATGAAAGACAGTGGTGTATCTATCATGGGCAGCTTTGCCTGTGACGGTGAAAATCGCGCCTTGAATGCGGTAGAAGGAGCATTAGCTTCTCCGTTGTTGAAAGACAATGAGATTGAAGGAGCCCGCTACATCCTGTTGAACATTAGTTCAGGTTTACGCGAAGTAACGATGGACGAAGTGACCATAATTACTGATTACATACAGGAAAAAGCTGGGTTATCGGCAGACCTGATCTGGGGTAACTGTATTGACGAAAGCCTGGAAGATAAGCTTTCTGTAACCATCATAGCCACTGGTTTCCAAACTTTAGAGCAACGCGAGGAAGACAAGAAAAACGTTAAAAAGATTTCTTTGTTAACTCCTGAGGAAGCCCCATTAGTGAGAGCAGTTGAACCTGTTAACTCTTTTATGGCGCCTAAGACAGAAACTGTCAACAGTATGGAGCCGGTGATGAAGCTCAAAGATGAAACGAAACAGTCTGATCTTTTTGGAGACTTGTACGGTGGAAGTAAGAGCAAGGCAAATGAGGAGCAGGAAAACAAATTTGTTAAGCATACCTTAATCGAAGAAGAACCTTCCCTTGCAGAATCACCTGCAGATGCGGGCTTTGAATTCGAGGTGAAGGTAGCGGAAACCAACTTTGTATTTGAAACTCCGGCAGCGGTATTTAACAATGACGCAAAGCCGCATGAGGAGGAACTTGCAGAAGTAGGAGAAGACGATGACAAAAGCGATGAGTCTATCGAAGATCAGCTTAAAAAATCTAAGGAACGGATACTTCGTTTAAAGGACTTAAGTATGAAGTTGCGTACGAGCAATGGATTGCAGGAGTTGGAAAATGAGCCTGCCTATAAGAGAAAGCAAATGAATTTGCAACAGGTACCTCATTCTTCAGAATCTCAGGTGTCCAGGTTCACTTTAAGCAATGACGAAGACGGATCGACTGAGATCAGACCAAACAACTCCTTTCTTCACGATAACGTTGACTAAACCCCAGCGGTTCAAAATAAAAAGCCTTAGCAAGATCTGCTAAGGCTTTTTTGTAACTATTGGTTATCAGACATATTAACCTTAAATTTGTCGCATTAAAACTTAATACTAGAACATTGGATATTTTTGAAAAGATAGCGAAGCATATGGGCCCAATCGGGCAGCACCACAAGTGGTCACATGGATACTTCTCATTTCCGAAATTGGAGGGTGAAATAGCCCCACACATGCAGTTCAGGGGTAAAGAACATTTGGTTTGGAGCTTAAATAATTATTTGGGACTGGCAAATCATCCTGAGGTCAGAGAAGCTGATGCCCGCGGAGCTACGGAATTTGGAATGGCCTATCCAATGGGGGCCAGAATGATGTCTGGAAACTCTAAATACCATGAGCAACTGGAACAGGAACTTGCCGCTTTTGTCGGTAAACCGGATGCCTTCCTTTTAAACTTCGGTTATCAGGGAATGGTATCTATTATAGACAGTCTGGTAGATAGAAACGATGTGATCGTGTATGATGGCGAGTCTCATGCTTGTATCATTGACGGACTGCGTTTACATATGGGTAAGCGTTTTGTTTACCAGCACAATGATATTGACAGTGCGCGCAAGCAGCTGCAGAGAGCCACCAAATTAGTTGAGCAAAGTGGTGGAGGTATTCTATTGATTACTGAGGGTGTATTTGGAATGTCAGGTGCGCAGGGAAAAATAAAAGAACTGATCGATCTTAAAAACGAATTTAATTTCAGGATTCTGATAGATGATGCACATGGTTTTGGAACAATGGGTCCGACCGGTGCTGGTACGCATGAAGAGCAGAACTGCATTGAGGGTGTGGATGTTTATTTTGGAACGTTTGCAAAATCCATGGCAGGCATTGGTGCATTTGTTGCGTCAAGTGTAGAAATCACCAATTTCTTCCGTTACAATATGCGTTCACAGACCTTCGCAAAGGCATTGCCTATGCCGATGGTTATTGGCTTGCTGAAGCGCTTAGAATTGCTAAAGAACAATCCGGAGTTAAGAGAAAAACTGTGGATGATAGCGACTACCCTCCAGACCGGATTAAAGGAACGGGGCTTCGATATCGGTATGACAAATACGATGGTTACACCTGTGTTCTTAAAAGGGGAACTATTGGAGGCAACCGCATTGACTATGGACTTAAGAGAGAATTACAGTATCTTCTGTTCCATTGTTGTTTATCCCGTTATCCCTAAGGGGCTAATTGAGTTAAGACTAATACCTACAGCCATGCATACTTTAGAAGATGTACAACGCACGTTAGATGCCTTTACTGAGGTTTCTGAGAAACTTCAAAACGGATACTATAGACACAACCAGTTTCCTGTCGAATAAGCATAAAAAAAAGGCGGTCTGAGTATCAGGCCGCCTTTTTTCTTTAAAAGTATATTAGTTTTTTATTCTATTACATTCCGTTATAATTTCGCTTGAAAGCTGCGCTGAGACTTTTACCAACGGTAGTCTCAAATGGTCTTCGCACACTCCAAAGTGTTTTAATGCTGCTTTAGCACCTGCCGGGTTGCCTTCTAAAAACATAAGCCTTGTGAATTCAATTAGGTTGAGGTGCAAGGGCAAAGCTGCGTTATAATCTCCCTGAAGACAAAGACGGACCATATCAGACAGTTGCTTTGGTAAGGCATTCCCGATCACGGAAATTACCCCTACAGCTCCCAGTGAGATCATAGGCAATGCTACCGGGTCATCGCCAGAGATCAACAGGAAATCTTTAGGCTTGTCCCGCATAATTTGATTAAACTGATCAAAGCTACCTGATGCTTCTTTCATCCCAATAATGTTCTTGCAATCGGTTGCCAATCTGCAGGTCGTATCAGAAGTCATGTTGCTACCAGTTCTTCCAGGTACGTTATAAAGAAATAGTGGAAGTTCTGAAGACTCGCTTAAATACTTATAATGTTGATAGATACCCTCTTGTGTTGGCTTGTTGTAGTATGGGCTTGCAGAAAGAATCGCGTCATAGCCGGTGATGTCAAATTCCTTTATTTCTTTAGCAACCGCAAGCGTATCATTACCGCCAATGCCGGCTACTAATGGTAAGCGGCCGTTGTTTATTTCTGCTGTAAACTCCCAAATCTTTTTCTTTTCATCCTTATTAAGGGTTGACGCTTCTCCTGTAGTACCAAGGGATATCAGGTACTCTACTTTCCCGTCGACAAGATAGTTGATCAGATTGCTCAACCCGTCAAAATCTACCGATCCATCTGCCTTAAATGGGGTAACCAACGCTACACCCGTTCCATGAAATTTGTTCATTTTATTTTATTATTTCAACATCTCCAATAAATCATCCGCTGTTATCAGCGGTACATTTAGTTTTTTGGCCTTTTCCAATTTCGATGGTCCCATGTTATCACCGGCGAGCAGGTAGTTCAATTTAGCGGATATACCACTCAAAATCTTTCCACCATTGCTTTCGATCAGATCTTTCAACTCTTCTCTACTGTAATTTTCAAAAACGCCCGAAATTACAAATGTTTTTCCAGTTAATTTATCACTTTGGAGGGTCATTTCGTTTTCTGCAACTATAAACTGCAATCCGTAAGATTTCAACCTGACAATTTGTTCCAGATGTTCTTGTTTAGAGAAGTATTCCACAATGCTTTCCGCGATTTTAACACCGATCTCTTCAATAGCGATCAAGTCTTCGAGCGAAGCGTTGATCAGGACATCTATGTTTTTAGCACCGTAAGCAAGTTTCCGTGCGACTGTTTCACCTACGTACCGGATGCCCAGGCCAAATAAGACCTTTTCGAAGGGCATTTCTTTAGACCTCTCAATGCCATTTAGCATGTTCTCTATAGAACGGTCTCCAAAACGTTCAATTTGCTTTAACTCGTTTGATCTATCCTTTAATGTATATAAATCACTGATATGTCTGACCAGCCCTCTTTGGTAAAAGGCTTCGATAGTCTCATCTCCTAATCCGTCGATATTCATTGCTTTCCTACCAATGAAGTGCTGGATCTTACCTACGATCTGTGGGCCGCAACCTTCATCATTGAGACAATAAAAGGCAACTTCACCTTCTTTTCTAAGTAGTTTAGTGCCGCATTCCGGACAATGGGTCAGGTACATTACTTTTGCGGCACCGGCGATACGCTTGTCCAGATTAACATTAATGATCTTCGGAATGATCTCACCGCCTTTCTCTACGAAAACACTATCCCCCTCGTGCAGATCAAGCCTTAGAATCTCATTAGCATTGTGCAAGGTTGCGCGTTTAACGGTAGTACCTGCCAAAAAAACCGGCTTAAGATTGGCCACAGGAGTTACTGCACCTGTGCGACCGACCTGATAGGTCACCTTTTCCAGCACTGTTTCTACCTGTTGAGCTTTGTACTTATAAGAAATTGCCCATCTTGGAGATTTGGCGGTAAAGCCAAGCTCCTGCTGTTGGGCATAGCTATTTACTTTGATTACAATGCCATCGATGTCATAGCTTAACTTGAACCGATGTTCTGACCAATAGGCTATAAATTCTAAAACATCATCAAGCCCATTTACTAACTTAGCGTCTTTAGAGATGTGAAAGCCCCAGTCTGCAAGGGATTCTAAACTTTCCCAATGTGTTTTAAAATAATTCTTGTCTGTGTTTAAAGAATAAAGAAAGCAATCTAATGGACGCTTGGCTACTTCTTTTGAGTCTTGCATTTTAACGGTCCCTGCAGCAAAGTTCCTTGGGTTAGCATACTGAACCTCGCCCAGTTCTTCACGCTCTTTATTTAGTTTTTCAAAGGCGGCACGATGCATCAGTATTTCGCCACGGATTTCAAACAGGGGAGGAACACTATCAAGTTTTAACCGGTGCGGAATGTTATTTATTGTCTTTACGTTTGTGGTAACATCGTCACCTTTGCTGCCGTCACCACGGGTTACAGCCCTGACTAGTTTGGAATCTTCATACGTTAAGCTTATAGAGAGTCCGTCGAACTTCAGTTCACATACATATTGAAAATCGTCTCCAATTGACTTCCTTACCCGTTCATCAAAGTCTCTTAGATCCTGTTCGTTATAAGTATTCCCTAGTGACAACATTGGCCAGCGGTGCTGAACGGTAATGAAGCTCTTGGTGATGTCACCGCCTACTTTTTGTGTTGGAGAGTTTGGATCTGCCAGATCAGGGTTCTCTATCTCCAGCTGATTGAGCTCAGCGAGTTTCTTATCGAATTCATAATCTGCGATGGTGGGCATTGCCAACACATAATAGTTGTAGGTATGTTGGTTGAGCTCAGCAACCAAGGCATCCATTTTCTCTTTTACAACGGATAATGACATAGCGCGAAGATACAAATTAAGGGTTATTTTAGTTGTGGGTCGATCTCATTGAAAATCGATAAATAAGAAGTCGAGAGGAGCTCTTTGTAGATTTCCAGTTGTATCGTGATCTGATCTAATTGTTCCCTGGAAAAGGGATCTTCCCAAACGCGCATACAAATTCTGTTAAGGGCATACGCGATGTTTTCTATCTTCTGATAGCTGAACAGGTATTTTCCTGAAATGAAGTTATTCAGAAAATTGAAGAAATTGGTAGTGTTTGTCAGGCCGCAATTTTTAAGAAATTGGTCCAGGGCAACTTTATCCGATGCTGCCAGGGCATTATAAAAATTCTCGACGTTGATGTCCTCATTTATTAGTAGTAAATGGTCTAATACCAACTCCACCCCAATGTGGGCAAGAAAGAATGGTTTTACTACACTGCCTTTCATTGCAGGAAGGAGCAGCTGTTTTAGGATCTGTGTTTGTTCAGTAAAGAAAGCTGAAGAGTGAAATAAGGCATCCACTTTAACGTGTCTTTCCCAGCCTTTATGTAAACTGACTTGATTTTGATCACCTTTAAAGGAATGAATTTCTTTAGCCGGATAGAGGTTATAGTTCTTTTCCGCGTTCTTGACAAAATCGGGCAACACCACTCCAATTATCACATTAACATCGGTGGTATCCCGCTCAAAATAGTAATGGGAAAGGAAATTCATTATTTAAAAGTAGCGATTTTTATTGGTTAAGGATGCTTTTCCTATATTTGGCGAAAAGTAAATACAATGACTAATTTTGTTGAAGAGCTACGCTGGCGCGGTATGTTGCAGGATATTATGCCTGGAACAGAAGATAAATTGAACGAAGGCATGACAGCCGGGTATATTGGATTTGATCCCACAGCAGACTCTCTACATGTTGGTCACCTTACTCAGATTATGACTTTAATTCACTTCCAAAGAGCAGGGCATAAGCCTTTTGCTTTGGTTGGTGGTGCGACTGGTATGGTTGGTGATCCCTCCGGGAAATCAGCAGAACGAAACCTGCAAACTGAAGAAATGGTGGAGCATAATCTGAACGAGCTAAGAAAACAACTCAGCAGGTTTTTAACGTTTGAGGATGCCGGTAACGGAGCCGTTATGATCAATAATGCTGACTGGTTTAAGGACATGACTCTTTTCACCTTTATCCGTGACATTGGTAAGCACATCACAGTAAATTACATGATGGCTAAGGACAGTGTTAAAAAGAGGCTGGAAGGTGATTCTGGTTTATCCTTTACTGAGTTTTGCTATCAGTTGATACAAGGTTATGACTTCTATTACTTATGGAAACACCACAAATGCCTAATCCAGATGGGCGGCTCTGACCAGTGGGGAAACATTGTTACCGGCACAGAGTTGATTAGAAGAAAGGATGCTGGAACAGCCTACGCCCTTACTACTCAATTGATCAAGAAAGCAGACGGCACCAAGTTCGGTAAGACTGAAAGCGGTGCAGTATGGCTTGATGCGGTCAAAACTTCTCCTTACAAATTCTACCAATTCTGGTTGAATGCCTCAGATGATGATACTAAAAAATGGATCAGAATATTTACATTAAAGAGTCAGCAAGAAATAGAAGCGTTGGAGGCTATGCACAATGAAGCACCACATCAGCGCAGTTTACAGAAAGCACTGGCAGAAGATATAACGGTAAGAACACATTCTGAAGAAGCTTTACAGACAGCTATTAAAACTTCAGAGTTTTTATTTGGCAACGGCTCTTTGGATTTCTTTAAGACCTTAAATGATGAGCAGGTTTTAGAGATCTTTGAAGGTATTCCTCAGTTTGAAGTTGCTACAGCTGAATTGGCTGAAGGCTTAGATGCAGCCACACTGCTTGCCGAGAAGTCGGCAGTGTTCGCGTCGAAAGGGGAGGCTAAAAAGCTGATTCAGGCAGGTGGTGTTTCGATCAATAGAGAAAAGCTTGCTAGTCCTTCGGATGTGATTACTTCCGCGAGTTTACTGAATGATAAATTTATTATTGCTCAGAAAGGCAAGAAAAATTACTATTTAATTATTGCAGTTTAGCTGATCAGCAGGTTGCAGCCACGAATGTCAGCGTTATCAAACCGGCCGAGCACTTCAAAGGACCCATCTGGATACACCCGGCCAAGGTCTTGAGTTGCAATGAAGGAACAGGAGTTGATATTTGCCAGGTCGATGACGTTTATGCCGCCGGTTTTGTGCTTTTCGGCTGCTGATAAAGGATCATTTGTATCCCTTAAGGTGATCTTCATCCAGGGTGGACAATTGAAGATGCCCTCTCCTTTGGAGTAACCTTGCGAAAGCAGCTCGGTCATGCCATACTCACTATGAATTGCAGTAACGCCGAAGCCTGTCGTTAATATCTCATGGAGCTCTTCGCGAACCATTTCTTTGCGTTTGCCTTTCATGCCGCCGGTTTCCATAACAATTAACTCAGGAAAATTTAGATGGTAACTCTCCACGAAGTCAAGCAGCGCATAGGTTACCCCAATAAGGAGCGTTTTCTGACCCGCTTGTTGCAGCGCTTCCAAGTTGTTTTTTAAATCATCATGATTGTGCAAGAAGTAACCACTTTGAGGATGGCCGCTATCTTTTATCAGTTCGTCAATCATGTAAATTAGCGATGAGCCGTCACGTTCCAGGTAGGAGGGTAACAATGCTAAGATGCATATCTCGGAAACGGGACCGTAGAATAGCTCAAAAGCATTTTTAAAGCTTTGCTCATAAATTGCAACGTCTGTGACAAAGTGTTTGCTTTGGGACATCCCTGTGGTTCCTGAGCTACTAAAGGTGATCTGAGGCGTTGAAGACAGGTCGCTTAAAACGTCGTGCGACTTAAAAAAGGCTATGGGAAGATAGGGCACTTGTTTTAACGACCCGATACTGGAAGGTTCAATGCGCAAATTCCTGATATAATCCCGGTATACTGCACAGTGCTCGGCTTGATGGCGAAAGACTGCCAGGCCAACCCTTTCAAAGTCTTCATTGTCTAAAATCGAAAATACTTGATCTGCTAACTCGTTCACCTTGCAAAAATACGTAACAACTTGTAATTAGGAAGTCGATTTGTTGCTAAGTACGGCTTTTCTAAAATGGTAGCCACAGAACCCGCTTACACCTGCTACAAATGCACCCAATACTGCACTTAAAACCAGCACCAGCCACCAGGCTTTTACGCGGAGCATTTCGCCAACCCGTGAAGCCAGTAAGTGTTCATTGGGAATACTCTTATATAGCGCCATTGCTGTCCATAATAATAAGATTGCAAAGAAAGGTGACCACAAGGATATTTTGCCTGTTTTACCGATTAAACCGCAAGTTGCGAAGGAGATGAGGACGATTACCCACCAAGGTAAAACCAATTGCAATAAGAACGCTGCGATGATGACTACGAGGAATACCATATTACTATTTTTTAGAAATCTTAAGGTTTGAGATTATTTTAGCGGAGGGGTCATCCGGGCTTTGCATAAAATACAGATCATATAGCTCGCCATTTGCCCAGGTATCAATCATATTGTCGTAGTACTTACTACCGGGATTGCCTGATTGTCCACCCGGAAACACACCATGACCTTTCGGTGTCTTGCCTAATTCAATAACCATTCGCCATGAGGGTCCATTTGTTTCACTCTGAGCATTTATAGTCATTTTACCACCGCCAGTTAATAAGCTCTTAGATCCGAAACCCGGTATTTTAGCCAGGTGAGGTACGTTTGTATGCTTAACATTTGCCCATTCCCAGGATTTACCAATCGGTCCATACGTTTCTTCGAGACTGTTGCAAGCCCACTTAAAGGATTCATTAACCAAATCGCTAAGCGTCTCCTTAGCTGAAGTGTTAACGTTGTCAATCCAGCGCGACTTGGGTTCATTCAATATCAAATGAAGTGTCCTGTCTCTCGAAGGATAACGCATAGGCACGTTCTCTACTGTAAATTCATCATCCCAGATACTAAATATTAGCCTTTTATTCCAAAGGTCGAAAACACTAGCTCCAATTGATTCAGCATCATAATATTTATTCCAGTCTGCCACTTTGGACAGCGCTTCTTGTTCGGTTGCATTTAGGCTTGCCTTGTTTACGTTGGCTACGAAAGTGGATACCACGTTTTGAGCAAAGATGCTGTAGTTGTCGGTTTGCATTAACCTGATACTATCTGCTGTTGCGCCTTTCATTGCGGTAAGGCGGTCGTTAATGCGTTTCCCACGTTCGTAAGGGGCAAACTCCCAATTGATATAATAGGGATAGCTCTGATTAGTAGAGGATTGGTTAGCTGAGCTTACGAATTGTCTTGGAGGGTTTTTTACCGTTGGATTTTGAGCCGCTGGTATCCATCCCTGCCAGTCGGTTTTAGGATCTGTGCCATCTAATATGAACTTACCCTGGTCTTTGTACTTTAACGGGAGACGACCATTTGCGGTAATGGCGATATCATTTTCTGAAGAAGCAAAGATGAAGTTCTGGGCTGGTGCGGAATAATAGGTCAGTGCTTTGCGGTAATCTGCATAGTTTTTTCCCCTATTCATGAGGTAAAACGTTTTTAACTCATTCGACTCATCATGTGCAATCCAGCGAAGCGCGTTGCCTGTTGGCACGTTCGTAGACTTGCTAAAATTCTCCGGTTTTTGGGTGTAAACTACCGGGCCGTGATGGGTATAGAATACGGTGTCTGTCTCTGTTCCACCACCTCGCACAACAATCTTCTCATAACGTACTTTAGTATCATTCCATTTGTTGTTATACCAATAGCTTTTATGAGAATTGTCTTTGAATTTTATTTGATAGAAATCCAAAACGTCAGCAGCTACGTTTGTGACGCCCCAGGCGGTGTTCTGGTTGAATCCGATAACGATCCCCGGGGCACCCGGCAGCGAAACGCCATAAGCGTTTATTCCCGGTGCATTAAGCTGGATCTGGTACCAGATAGACGGAAGTGACAGATCCAGATGTGGGTCATTAGCCAATATTGGAGAACCAGAAGCAGTTTTTTGACCAGACAAGGCCCAGTTGTTGCTACCGATACCTTCCTCAAGTTCTTTGGTTATAACATTTTTAACGGTCTCTTCTGCGAATGGCTGCGGCGCTTGTGGGATAGGCAGCGGGTTGAAGTCCCATTTTGTTCCTGCCGGGATAATCGGGTCCTCCTTAAAAGGGTAGTCTGGAAATAGATCCTTAAGTACCTCAGTACCAAATTTCTTTCTGATGTTGGTCATGTAGAATTCATTCGAACCCATGGCAAGAACAGCCGACATCTGTTTTAATAGTAAGGCACATTTGATTGGAGTCCAGTCTTCTGGCTTGAAATCCAGGAGCTTGTATTCTAACGGAAGTTTTGAAGCCGATAGAGAATGGATGTATGCATTAATACCTGCCGTGTAAGCAAGTACCATTTCTTTAGACTGGGGATCAGCCATCATCCCTTTCAAAGAATTTTCTGCGCCATAAACCATCCCCATCCGACGTTGATAACGATCCAGTTCGATTGCTTTCTTACCGACAACCTCAGATAGTCTTCCCGCAGCATATCTCGTTTGGAAATCCATTTGCCAAAGTCGATGCATAGCGGTAATGTACCCTTGTGCATAATATAGATCATGATCATTCTTTGCAAAGACATGTGGGATCATGCGGTCGTCAAAAGCAATTTGAACGTCTTGCCTGGTATCCTTTAAGACAACTTGACTGTTCTTGTGGGCAGTAAGTCTTTCGGCATTTTGCCAGAATCCTGAAAAGGGGTTTAGAAACTTTAGGAGAGGAGGCGCATCACCGAACTTAGTATTGAGAGAAAAGGCTAATAAAACAGGTATTACAATGGTTATGATGGCTTTTATTTTATTCATTGTTGCTAAATTAAGTGCTTTGCCAAGATCAGTAGGTAAGGAATTCGGTCTTGCAATTTACTATAAAACTTATAGTTTTTAAATATTTTGAATCCATGTAAATAATAATAAGCGTTAGTCAATTTGCATAATTGATTATTTGTTTTAGATTTAGAATTTAATTAACCATTTATATTCATCCGGTATGATAAAAACGTTTACCAAAGCCTTTTTTACGCTTCTATTTTTGTGTTTTACAATGGTAATAGCACAAGCACAAAGTGTAACAATAAGTGGAACAGTCAGGGACAAAGCCACGAATTTACCGATGCCTGGCGTAGGCATAACTGTCAAGGGTAAAGTGACAGGTACTGCTACTAATAATCAAGGCAGATACGCACTAACAACGACAGAAAAAACTCCTTTTACACTCGTCATCACCTACGTTGGTTTTACTCAAATTGAGAAAGAGGTTAGTGGTAGCGCTTCAAATGTAGACTTCCAGTTGGAGTCTGCTACCATTCTGGGGCAGGAGGTAGTTGTATCTGCTTCGCGTACTCCTGAACGGATTCTGGAATCACCTGTTTCGATCGAGCGAATGGGCCAGGCTACGTTAAGGGAACTCCCTGTACCGTCCTTCTATGATGCCTTAACTAACATGAAAGGTGTGGAGGTAAGTGCTCAAAGTTTGACTTTTAAATCAGTAAATACAAGGGGCTTCAACTCCAATGGAAATACTCGTTTTAACCAGTATGTTGACGGAATGGACAACCAGGCTCCTGGCTTGAATTTTTCCGTTGGGAATATTATAGGTTTAAATGATCTTGATGTAGATAATGTGGAACTGTTACCAGGTGCATCCTCTGCGTTATATGGTGCCGGAGGTATTAATGGGACAATGCTAATGAACTCTAAAAACCCATTTGCCTATCAGGGTGCAAGCTTCCAGGTTAAAACAGGGATCAATCATGTAAATGATGACAACACGGGGAATCAGGAGTATAAACAATTCGACGTTCGTATGGCTAAAGCCTGGAACAACAGATTTGCTATAAAAGGAACCTTCTCGTTCCTACAAGCTAAAGATTGGCAAGCAAGCAACTACGATAACTTTGATAGGAATGCGCGCACGTTCAAAGCTGGTAACAGACAAACAGATCCTAATTACGACGGTGTAAACGTTTACGGCGATGAGACAAATATCAATCTAAGAACGGTAGCATTAGGTCTTGCGAGCGGGTTTGCTACAGCCTCGCCTGCTGGCTTCGCAGCGTTTAACCAGTTGATCGGATCGGGTGCCACTTACCCTCAACTGGCAGCTATTGTTGGTGGAAACCCAAATTTGCGCCCTGCACTTCCTTATCTTCCAGTTCTGTACAGCTTGGCGAAAGGAACTACGCCTTCTCAAGATGTATCAAGAACAGGTTACAATGAAGTGAATCTGGTTGACTATGATACACAATCTTTGAAAGCATCTGGTGCGATGCACTACAAACTCACTTCTACCATAGAAGCAATCGCTCACGCAAGCTGGGGAACGGGAACTTCGGTTTACACCGGTTCCGATCGTTACTCTTTAAAGAACTTTAGTATCGGACAATACAAACTAGAGCTGAAAGGCGAAGACTTCTTCGTAAGAGGCTATACTACTCAAGAACGTTCAGGTGATTCGTATATCTCGTCTATCCTTGGCTCATTCATAAACGAGGCCTATCGCCCGAGTGCTGGTCCTGCTAATAACCCTACATCGGGTTGGTTTGCTCAGTATGCATTGGCTTATTCTAATGCGCGTGCGCAAGGTGCTGATGAGGCGACTTCACACAACACTGCTCGCGGTTTTGCGGATCAAGGTCGCCTGGTACCAGGTACTCCTCAATTCGAGAATGTGAAAAATGGTATCATTAACAGTACTATTTCTTCTGGCGCAGGTGCTAAATTCGATGATAAAACCAACCTTTATCATTATGAAGGATTGTATAACTTCTCAAACGCTCTAAATAATGTCGTAGATTTTCAAGTTGGAGGATCTTACCGATTGTATCAATTAAGGTCAGGCGGTACCATCTTCGATGATTTAAATAACGAAATCAACATCAGAGAATACGGCGCTTTTGCGCAGGTAGGCAAAAAGTTGTTTGAGGACAAATTGAAATTAACCGTTGCAGGGAGGTATGACAAGAACGACAACTTTAAAGGTCGCTTTACTCCAAGAGTAACTGGTGTGTTTACAGTAGCTCCTAATAACAACATTCGCGTTTCCTATCAAACAGGTTACCGTAATCCGACAACACAAAACCAATACATTGACTTATCAGTTGCCGGCGGTCGCCAGCGTTTAATTGGTGGTTTGCCCGGCAGTTTGAATAAGTATGGCTTATTGACTGATAACATTGCATTTACTGATGTAAGTTACAGAGCTTTCCAATCTTCGGTTGCCACCGGTACGCCTAATTTTGCGCTATTACAACAATATAAATTTGATCCTGAAGGAGTAAAACCCGAAAGTGTACAAGCTTATGAGATCGGATACAAAGGTTTGCTGGGAGGCAATCTGTTGATCGATGCTTATGGTTATTATAACAAGTACAAAAACTTCATTACTGCAGTTGACGTTTACCAACGAAACGGTACTGATTTTCCAAAATTCGGTGTTCCCGTAAACGCTGAGGGTGAAGTAACCTCATATGGTGCTGCATTTGGACTGGACTACAGAATCTCGAACTACAATTTAAGCGGTAACGTTTCCTACAATGAGATCGGTGATCTGCCTACAACTTACATCAATGATTTTAATACACCTACAGTGCGTTATAACCTTGGATTAGGTAATAGCGAGATTGTTAAAAATGTAGGTTTCAATGTTAACTACCGCTGGCAAGATGCTTTCTATTGGAACTCTTCCTTCTCTTCTGGAGACGTTCCTGCCTTTGGAACAGTGGATGCTCAGATCAACCTGAAAATACCTTCAGTTAAAACAATGCTTAAGCTAGGTGGATCGAACATACTTAACAAATACTACTATACTTCTTACGGTAACCCTTCTGTAGGGGCACTGTATTACGTTGGCCTCACTTTCAACCCTTAGGTTGATTAAATGATATTGAAAGGCTCTGGCGCAATCGTCAGGGCCTTTCTTGTATAAAAAGGTTAATCTTTCGATATTCCTTTGGTATTACTGGAAATTTTAACACTTTAGATACGAATTAGGCAATCCAAAAGAGATATACACTTAAGAGATTTTCATGGAAGAGATCACAGATCATAATAAAGACAATAATACGATAACAAATAAGCAGGAGGCAGCGGACGAAGTTGTTCAACATTTAAACAATCCGGTTACCGATTTAAAGCCGATTGTAAAGGAGTACCTCGGCAGTGTCGAAACGGTTGTCGCAGATGGCAATAAGTTCTTTTTTGGAGACGGTAGGGCAAGAGTAGAAGTGAGGGTAGTCAGTGATGAGATCATAAGGGTCCGTTTGGCACCACATAGTGTTTTCCTGGATGAATTTTCTTATGCAGTACCTGTCGTAGATCAGAAAGTAACAACTTTTAAACTGGAAGAGCTGGAAGACAGCTACGCCGTGTCTACTAATACCATTACCTGCAAAATCCGGAAAGCAGATTTCCACATCTCATTCGTTGATAACCTAAGTGAAATGGTCATGAGCGAAGATGCTGTTGCAATGCACTGGGAAGAAAACGCAGACTTTGGCGGTTATTATGTTTACGCAACTAAGAAATGCCAGCAAGAAGAAAATTTCTTCGGACTTGGAGATAAGTCAGGGAATATGAATTTACGTGGCCGTCAGTTCCAGAACTGGAATACAGATGCCTATTCTTTCGGTTGGGAACAGGACCCATTATACCGGACTATCCCATTCTATACTGGTGTTCATGATAAGGCTGCTTACGGTATATTTTTCGACAATACATTCCGCTCTTACTTCGACTTTGCAAAAGAGGACAATGGAAAAACGAGCTTCTGGGCTGATGGCGGGGAGCTACAATATTATTACATACACGGACCGCACATGATGGACGTGGTTAAGCGTTATCAAACCTTAACCGGTACACACCCTATGCCGCCGAAATGGGCATTGGGATATCATCAATGTCGCTGGAGCTATTATCCTGAGAAAAAAGTAAAAGAGATCGCTGAAGGCTTCAGGTCAAGAAACATTCCTTGCGATGCCATCTATCTTGATATCGATTATATGGATGGTTACCGCTGTTTTACCTGGAATAAAACGCACTTCCCTGATCCTAAGCGAATGATCAAGGAGTTAGCGAACGATGGCTTTAAGACCGTGGTGATGATTGACCCGGGAATTAAGGTCGACGATAACTATTGGGTATTTAAGGAAGGAAAAGAGAATAACTTTTTCTGTCGCCGGAGTGATGATTATTTTATGGAAGGTCATGTGTGGCCAGGCAGGTGCCAGTTTCCGGATTTCACTAATCCAGCCGTCCGGGAATGGTGGGGAAATCTTTACAAAGAGCTGGTAGAAATTGGCGTTGCGGGGGTATGGAATGATATGAACGAGCCGGCAGTATTCGGTTCTGGAACGTTCCCTAACGACGTTAGGCACAATTACGATGGTTTTAGAGGTTCTCACCGTAAGGCACACAATGTCTACGGTATGCAGATGGTCCGCTCCACTTACGACGGTCTTAAGAAATTAATGCGTAACAAACGTCCATTTACGATTACTCGTGCCGGATACTCTGGTATGCAGCGCTATGGATGTGTGTGGACAGGAGATAATGTAGCTACCTGGGAGCACCTCAAACTTGGAAACATACAATGTCAGCGGATGTCCATCTCTGGTGTTCCGTTTGTTGGTACTGATATCGGTGGATTTAGCGGAGAACCAGATGCTGAATTATTTACCAGATGGATACAACTGGGTACTTTCTCTCCGTTTATGAGAGCGCACTCTGCAGGAGATACTTCTGAGCGTGAACCTTGGAGCTTCGGAGAGCCATTTACAAGTATCAACAGAACCTATATAGAGCTGCGATACCGCTTAATGCCTTATCTGTATTCGGTATTCTGGGAGCACCACCGTTATGGGTTCCCTATCCTCAGACCATTGGTAATGCTGGAGCAGGAAGATATCAGTAACAGCTTCCGTCAGGATGAATTCACCTTCGGAGATAAGATATTGGTTTGCCCGGTTTTGGAGCAAGGAGCGACCTCGCGCATGGTGTATCTGCCAAAAGGAACGTGGGTTAACTTCTGGACCCACGAGGTGCTCACTGGAGAAAATGAATACAATATCGCGGCAGCGCTTGACCATATGCCATTATTTGTTAGAGCCGGTTCTGTAATTCCAGAGTATCCGGTGATGCAATATGTAGGTGAGAAGGAGGTTGACGAAGTGATGTTGAACGTATACTTTTCAGACTACGAAGTCAATTCGTTTTTATACGAGGATCATGGTGACACCTTTGCTTATGAGCAGGATATCTATTCGGAGAAAAAGTTTACGGTAAAAGGATCAGAAACCAATTTGGTGATAGAACAAAGCCAGGCAGGCTTGTATACACCAAATTATGAACTTTATAATTACAACATTATTGGCATGCCGTTTAAGGCAAATAAAGTCACTGTTGATGATAAAGAAATAACAGATTTCACGTTAGATGATCGTGGTAGCTTACGATTCAAATCCAATAAGAACTTTATAATTATAAAAATATACAACTAATGAAAGTGCTTGCCCATAGCCTGTTTAGTGAATTTGATGTTGCATTATTTATCTCAGGAAAGCACTTTCGGTTATATGAGAAATTCGGTTCCCATCTGATTAAGGTGGGAGGTGTAGAAGGGACCTATTTTTCCGTATGGGCTCCGAATGCTCAGGAAGTAAACGTGGTGGGTGATTTTAACAACTGGGATAAGAATGCCCATTATCTGAACAAGAGGGTGGATGATTCTGGAATATGGGAAGGCTTTATAGCGGGTGTCAGGAAGGGTGCTGTCTATAAATATGCCATCAAAGGTTTCAACGGAGAAGAACTGGAAAAAGGTGATCCCTATGCTAAACGCTGGGAACTTCCTCCACAAACTGCGTCGATGGTTTGGGATAGTAACTACGTTTGGAAGGATAAGCCCTGGCTGAAGAAACGGCCGAAGCTAAATGCTTTAAACAAACCGATGTCTGTTTATGAACTCCACTTAGGTTCATGGCAGCGTGATCCTAGCGATCCTAAGCGTGTGCTGACCTACAAAGAGATTGCTGTAAGCTTAGTGCCCTATATTTTGGATATGGGCTTTACTCACGTAGAATTTATGCCTGTGATGGAATATCCTTACTATCCATCATGGGGTTACCAAATCACCGGTTACTTTGCCGCTAGCTCTAGACACGGCACTCCTGAGGAGTTAATGTTTCTTATTGAAGCGCTACACAAACATGATATAGCAGTAATCCTCGACTGGGTGCCATCTCACTTTCCCGGCGATGCGCACGGCCTTTACAATTTTGACGGAACTCATTTATATGAGCATGCCGATATGAGAAAGGGCTTTCACCCCGACTGGAAGTCATACATCTTTAACTACGACCGAAATGAAGTCCGTTCTTTCTTAATTAGTAATGCGATTTATTGGTTTGATCAATTTCATGTGGATGGTTTAAGGGTAGACGCCGTAGCATCTATGCTATACTATGACTTTTCCAGGAAAGCTGGCGATGCCGGAACGAACATACATGGTGGTAGAGAAAACCTGGGCGCAATAGAGTTTCTTAGGGACATGAACGAAGCTGTTTATGGCAGTTTTGAAGGCGTACATACCATTGCCGAGGAGAGTAGTACCTACCCCGGTGTCACTCATCCCGTGCATGCAGGAGGCCTTGGTTTTGGTATGAAGTGGATGATGGGCTGGATGAACGATACTTTGAAATATTTCAAGAATGATCCTTTAAATAGAAAGCACCACCATCATCAGCTTACATTTAGTATTACCTACGCATTCAGCGAAAACTTCATGCTTCCTTTCTCGCATGATGAAGTAGTGCACGGTAAGTCGTCTATGATCTATAAAATGCCAGGAGATGAATGGCAGAAGTTTGCAAACCTTCGCGTTCTATATGCTTATATGTTCACACAACCAGGTACAAAACTGTTGTTCATGGGAAATGAATTTGCGCAGACTCACGAGTGGGATTTTAAAAATTCACTGGATTGGCATCTCTTGCAACATCCGCCACACCTCGGTATGCAAACTACGGTGAGGGCAATAAACAAGCTTTATAAGTCTGAGCCAGCGCTTTTTGAACATAGCTTTTCTCATGAGGGTTTCGAATGGATTAATGCAGACGATACCCAGCATTCCATATTTGTTTATCAACGAAAAGGCACAAAAGCTAAAGACACTTTGATTGTGATCTTAAACTTGACACCTGTTTACAGGGAGAATTACAGGATTGGTTTACCTTTTAAAGCGAAATGGAAAGAGATTTTTAATACAGACGCGGAAGAGTTTTTTGGCAGTGGCAAGCTGATCAAAGGTTTGTTGCTTCCCGAAAATCAAGAATGCAATGGCAGAGAATATTCTATTTCGCTCAATATTCCTCCTTTGGCTGCAGTGATATTAAAACAAGGAAAGTAATCCGTTTTTTCGAATGAAACAAGAACATACCCTAGCCGTTGCGCGTTACCTGGAAGGGAATATGGAAATGCAGGAAATGATTTCATTTGAATCTAAAATCAAGGATAACGCTGAACTCAGACAGGCATTGGAAGACTATAGAAGTTCAAAGCGCTCATTGAACATAACGGCTGAGCCAGTTTTGTCGACACCACCTCCAACTACAAAAAAAACTTTTTTACACCCATATCTCAAGTACTTCATTATTTGCGGGATACTATTGCAGCTTGGCCTGCTGATCTGGTCGCCCTGGTCCTCTGATTTGTATAAAGAATATGCGATAAGCAGAACAATGCCGCTTCCTCCACCAGGTTCTGATGCGCAAGAAAACATTGCGAAAGGTGCCGAATTATTTAATGATGGTCATTACGAAAAAGCAAGGAAATTGTTGCAGAAAGAATATATGCTCAATCCGCTAAATCCATCATTGTCTTATTATTTTGCCATCACCCTCGTGGAAACGGGAAAGGAATATGAAGCAAGAACGATATTTATGAATCTTCATAAAGGCGAAACAAGGTTCAAGTTTGATGCGGCTTACTACGTTGCATTAAGTTTCATCAAAGAAGGCAATAAGGCAGCTGCTATAGCGTGGTTGCAAAAGATCCCGGCTGATAACGTAAATTCCACCAGCGCAAAAAAGCTGATCGTCAGCTGCAAAAATGGCTCTTCTGGTACCTGAGCTACTTATAGGATATCATAAAGTCCGAGAAAACAGCGTTCTGATCTTCTCCTCCCTTAAAGTTTAAACCAATACGGGGGCTTCTGTCCCATTGTGTCAAGAAACTGACTTTAGGTGTTTCGGGACCTGCCAGTTCTTTCCATGGCGCATTACCGGTTCTATAAAATACCTTACAGCTAAGATCCGCCTGTACTGTCAGTTTCAGTGATACCATAGCGTTAGCTAAAATTGTAGCATCAGAGATCACCGAACGCTTGTTGTCCTGAACTTTCCAGAATTCAACTTTGTAACCAACTACACCAACACCGATGGAAGCGTTTGCATCGCCGTAAAAAACTAAGCCTTTCTGAGCGGCGTTTTCATTAACAAGGGTAGTAACCATTTCAAAACTGTTTGAAACTGGACGCCTCGTGATTGCGATTCCAGAATTATTGCTCGCTTTAGTGCTTCCAGAGATCAGTAAATTTCCAGCGCTCTGCGTTAAAACAGGACTAGAGTTACGGAAATCCCATTGCCACGCTAGAGATGGTTTCGAAGCAGAGAAGTCATCGTTTACATTGCTGTTTGCATCAGTTCCGGAGGTAGCACTGGCCGCTTTGAACACAGGCCAACCAGCAGCAACAGGCCAGGTTAGCTCTGCCAGCATTCCCTGTCTACCAGTATAAACGGTTGTTGTCTTATGATAAGAATGGTATAAATAAAATGTCTTTCCTGCCGGAGTATTAACAAATGTTCCGTGACCTGAACACTTCCAATCGGCATTCTCCTGTAGGATCGGGTTCTTGTCAAAATCAACATAAGGGCCTTTAAAATCTTTCGACCGCGCAACCCTCACATTATAATCGCACTGGATTCCACAGCAGTTGCCAGCAGAATAGAATAAGTAGTAGAAGCCATCTTTCTTAATTATGCTTTGTCCTTCCAGGCCGATCTTTTTATCATCCTTAAACAAGGTGAAGGGCTCACCCTCCAGTTTAAGACCATCAGCAGAAAGCTTGCTGCCTAGGATTTCGATTGGACGGTCATCAAGGCCGTAGGCTTTGAAAGTAATGTACAGCTGTCCGTTCTCATTGTATACAAAGGCATCTATTGCCTCCTTACCATATTCAATGATCGCCCCATGGTCTTTAAAACCGCGGTCAGGATAGGTAGAGGTAGCGACGCCAATGTAAGATACATTGTCTTTTTTACGTCTGGCTGTATAATAGATGAAGTAAGTATTGTTATGAAAGTAATACTCAGGGGCCCAAAACGAACCTGATGTCCACTCAGGTGCCTTATCGAATACATAACCAGTTTGTTTCCAGTCTTTTAAATTCGAAGAGGTATAAATGGGAAAATGAGGTGCCCACTCAGAGGAAGTTCCTACAGCAAAATACTGATTTCCTTTTCTGATAACGGATGGGTCTGCAAAGTCTCCTGGGATAACTGCTTTTTGCGCCTGTGCGTTAACATCAAAAAAAGTTGTTATTGTTAGAAGATTAACTAAGAGAAGACGAACTATAAATCTCATTCTATTTGGTTTGGGATTGCCAAGATAGGAAAAAGTGTATTTAAAGTCATATCCTTTCCATAAAAGCGGTTTCGCACAAATAGGCTGTAATTTTGCTTTCATAATTGTAACATGAAAGCACTTCTTAGCAACACACCATATTCAGTATTAGATCTTGCCACTGTTATCGAAGGCAAAACACCAGCAGATACATTTAAAAACAGTTTAATCCTTGCACAGCATGTAGAAAACTGGGGTTTCAATAGGTATTGGTTAGCAGAGCACCACAACATGATCAGCGTTGCCAGCTCTGCCACGTCAGTAGTCATCGGACATATCGCCGGTGGTACTAAAACGATCAGGGTAGGATCTGGGGGCATTATGCTTCCTAATCACTCCCCCTTAGTGATCGCGGAGCAATTCGGCACCTTGGAATCTTTATTTCCCGGACGTATTGACCTGGGCTTAGGAAGAGCACCTGGAACTGACCAGGTTACAGCAATGGCCATCAGAGGCGAAAGATTCAACGCAGCGAACGACTTCCCTAAGGATGTATTAAAATTAAAGCAGTACTTTTCTGCTGAGAATGCTAAAAGTAGTGTTAGAGCAATTCCAGGCGAGGGCTTGGAGATACCGATCTGGATCCTGGGATCCAGTACTGACAGCGCACATCTTGCGGCGGCGCTTGGCTTGCCTTATGCGTTTGCCAGTCACTTCGCACCTGCGCAATTCTTGACGGCAATAGAGATTTACCGCAATAACTTCAAACCTTCCGCACAGTTATCTGAGCCCTATGTTATTGCTTGTGTAAACGTTGTAGCTGCAGATACCGATGCTGAGGCGAATAAACTGGCCACATCCTTATTCCAGTTGTTTAGAGGTATTGTAACCGGCAAGCGCATGCTGTTACAGCCGCCAGTTGATAACATGGATGAGGTATGGGATGTTTATGAAGAAGCTCAGGCCAACCAAATGCTTGCCTGTACATTTATTGGAAGCAAAGCGACTATACAGGAAGACCTTCAACGGTTTTTAGACCAGACGCAAGTTAATGAAGTAATGGCCAGTTCACATATTTACGATCATGAGGCCAAGCTAAGATCCTATCAACTTGTTTCTGAGGCTTTCAAAGGGTAGCTGGCTTGGAGTTATTTTCATATCTTTATAGTATTGTCTAAAGCACTGCTATTCTCTTGAAAAAACTTAAAGTATTCTCCCTGTTGTTCGTGTTGCAAGTCATTTGTTTCGCCGCTAACCTGTTTGGGCAAGAGACTTTGCCAGATACTGTTAGAAGCGGAATCTATGTCACAAGTATTCATGATATCGATTTCAAAGAAAAGGAATATACGGTAGACTTTTGGCTATGGCTTAAGTATAAAAATAGAGAGTTTGATTTTGTAGAAAACCTGGAGATTCCTCAAGCCAAAACGGTTACCAAATCCTTTTCAACGATTGATAGCACTGGTACTGAAGTTTATCTATTGATGAAAATCCAGTGCCTGATGAAAGATTCATGGTCGATAGACAATTTCCCCTTTGATCACCAGATCTTGCGTTTATCTATTGAGAACTCACAATATGATTCTCAATCTCTGATATTTGTGCCTGACACTTTAGGCAAACAGTATGACCCGCGTTTCACCATTCGCGGTTGGAATATAGACAGCCTGAAGGTCTCTACAGGTACCAAGGTTTATGAAACGGCATTTGGAGATACATCAATTAAAGTCCCACATACTGAGTACAGCAATTTCAAAGTTCGTGTTGGGATCAGCAGGGATGCGCTGGGTATCTTTGGAAAGATGTTTTTAGGGATGTATGTGGCATTCTTCATTGCATTTATGTGCTTCTATATACACTCAGACAGCATTGATTCCAGGTTCGGTCTTAGCGTAGGCTCACTTTTCGCTGTTATTGGCAACAAGTATATCATCGACGGTTCGTTGCCTGAGACCACAACATTCACTTTAGTTGATACCCTGCATGGAATAACACTCGTATTCATACTTGTGGTAATTATATCTACTGCCTATTCCTTAAGACTAATAAAGCGAGGGAAGCTTGGCTCAGTTAACAAATTTGATAGGATCTCGTCTCTTACGCTATTAGCTGCCTATTTGATCCTGAATGTCTAC
This sequence comes from Pedobacter sp., assembly GCF_037719805.1. Classification (GTDB taxonomy): domain Bacteria; phylum Bacteroidota; class Bacteroidia; order Sphingobacteriales; family Sphingobacteriaceae; genus Pedobacter. The sequence continues at coordinate 198,577 of NZ_JBBJLZ010000003.1, forward strand.
TTCATTACGGAGGCAATTAGAGGATAGTCACTAAAACTCCTGGAAAATTCTTTAAAGTAATAGCCGAAATCATGTAAGTTTGTGTTAATATGAATACGAAACAAGCTTACAATATCTGGGCGGCGCAATACGATACGAACGACAATAAAACTCGTGATCTGGAAGGTCTTGCACTTAAACTATCATTAACTACGGTGTCATTTAACAAGGTGCTTGAGATTGGTTGTGGTACCGGTAAAAATACGGAGTGGTTGATTGATAAAGCAGTGCAAATTACAGCAGTTGATTTGTCGGACCAGATGCTTGCAAGGGCTAAAGATAAGTTTACGTCGAATAAGGTGCAGTTTAAACAAGCCGACATCACTCGTAAATGGAACTTTAGAGACGGTTTATATGATTTAGTGACCTTCAGTCTTATACTGGAACACATTGAAAACCTGGACTATGTTTTCAATGAAGTTGGTAAATCATTGAATCAGGGAGGGTACGTATATATTGGTGAACTACATCCCTTTAAACAGTATACGGGCACAAAAGCCAGATTCGATACAGTTGAAGGCGATCAGCAGGTGGTTGACTGCTTCAATCATAACGTATCCGACTTCATCATTGCCGGCAAGAAACACGGACTTGAGCTGGTTGCGTTAGATGAATATTTTGATGATAATGACAGAAGTCAAATACCGAGGATTTTGACGATCTTGCTTAAGAAATCCTAAAACTAATGATGAAACAAGCATTCTTTATCGCCCTTATTCTAATAATTATGTCTCCAGCTAAGAAAGCTATGGCTCAAACCGAAAATAAGAAACAGGTAACCGTTTTAAACCATATCGCTGTTTATGTAGCCGATCTTAAGAAGGCAACTGAATTCTACAAAGATGTATTGAATCTCCAGGAAATTCCTGAGCCTTTTAAAGACAACCGCCATACCTGGTTTACACTCGGTCCTGCGGGTCAACTGCACCTTATCCAGGGTGCAAAGACAGGGAATGAGCACGATAAGAATGAGCACTTGTGCTTTAGCGTAGCTTCCGTAGAGGATTTCGTTAAAAATCTAAATGCTAGAAAAGTCCATTATGAAGACTGGCCGGGTAAGGCGAGCACTGTTACAACCAGGGTTGACGGTGTAAAACAGATCTATTTTAAAGACCCTGATGGCCATTGGCTTGAAATAAATGACGCAAAATAGCAATGCAGACCTAAACGGGCCTGAAGAGAGCCACACACATAAGGATCATTCAGATCATGATCATCATAATAGTGGTGGGGGAGAAGCCGGAAAGTTGCCGCTTACCAATGACAGGTTATCCTACCCCGTCCTTGGGGCGTAGGCCGCAACCTCGGGCTGGGTGGCATCGCTTGCCGAGGTCCTGAAATAAATTCAGGATGGCGTTATATGACCCGTCAATGCCACTTCAATGGGTTTGCCAAAACACTAAAATCTCGACAACACTCCCTACTTCGTAGGCAAGCCCCTGTTCTTTAGCATTGGCGTAATGTCAGGTACGTGCCCTCTAAAATCACTAAACATCTTTCCATAATCTTCTGTATTACCCCTAGACAAAATCATGTCTCTAAAGCGCTGACCGTTAGCTCTGCTTAATCCACCGTTCTCTTCAAACCATGAATAAGCGTCATTGTCGAGCATCTCTGTCCATAAATAAGCATAGTAACCAGCTGCATAGCCGTTAGCCCAAATGTGCAGGAAATAACTTGACCTGTATCTTGGCGGAACATATGACAATGCCAACCCCGTTTTAGCCAATGCAGCCGTTTCAAATTTATTAACGTCTTGCAGTGGATCATTTGCGGTAAGTTTATGCCATTGCATATCTAACGCCGCTGCGGCCAAGGTTTCTGTTAGAGAGTACCCCTGATTGAATGCAGAGGCCTTTTTAATTTTGTCGACTAAAACCTGTGGCATCAACTGGCCACTTTTATAATGCTTCGCATAGTTCTTGAAAATCAAAGGGTCCATCGCCCAATGCTCATTAAATTGAGAAGGAAACTCAACGAAATCTCTTGCAACGCTGGTTCCAGATAGACTCGGGTATTTTTGACTTGCAAAGAAACCATGCAATGCATGTCCAAATTCATGAAACATGGTAGTTACATCATCAAAGCTGATCAGCGCAGGCTCCCCCTTCGACGGCTTGGTAAAGTTACACACGTTATAAATGACTGGTTTAGTGCCAAACAAGCCGGATTGGCCCACTAAATTGCTCATCCAGGCACCGCCAGATTTGTTGTCTCTTTTAAAGAAATCACAGTAAAAAAGCCCAATTGACGTTCCATCCTCTTCAAATAGCTCAAACACCTTCACATCTTCTTGATAAACCGGAAGATCGGTGCGCTCCTTGAAAGTAATGCCATAAAGTTTGGTTGCTGCAAAGAATACACCATCCTTTAATACACTATTTAATTCAAAATAAGGCTTTATCTCCTTTTCATCAAGGTCATACTTCTCTTTACGAACCTGTTCAGCATAATGGTCCCAGTCATATGCCGCAAGTTTGAAATTTCCCTTTTGACGGTTGATCACAGACTGGATGTCTGCTGCTTCTGCATTCGCTCTGGCAGTTGCGGAAGGAACCAGCTTGGCGAAGAATGTTTCAACAGCTGCAGGAGTTTTCGCCATTTGGTCCTGAAGTTTCCAGGTCGCATAGTTGGCGAAGCCCATCAATTTCGCTTTTTGCGCTCTGATTTTAGCGATCTCAGCAATTGTTCGTCTCGTATCGTTAGCATCACCTCTCTCTGCGCGGTTAATTGATGCGTCGAATAATTTCTGTCTGGTAGTACGGTTGTTCAAGCTTTGTAACAATGGCTGTTGTGTCGTGTTTTGTAGCTTCAACATCCATTTGCCATCTTGTTTGTTGTCTTTGCCTGCTTGTGCGGCAGCATTGATGTCGCCTTCAGACATTCCTGCCAGCTCAGCTTTATCCGAAATAAGTACTGCTCCGGCTTTAGCAGCTGCGAGCAATTGATTTGAGAATTTGGCATTTAGTGATGCCTCCTGCTCGTTTAGCTTTTTTAGACTGGTTTTATTTGAATCACTTAGTTTCGCGCCGGCTAATTCAAAAGTTTGATAATAATATTCAATGAGTTTAGCAGACTCCGGATCTAGTTTCAAGGTGGACTTTTTTGTATAAATATCCTTTATGCGCGTAAAAAGCTTTGTGTTTAAATAAATGGCGTCTTGATGAGCAGCCAATTTAGGTGCCACCTCTTCCTGCAGCTTTTGCAAGCCTTCATTTGTATTAGCCCCGGTTAGCGTATTAAATACGTTGTTGACGCGACTTAAAGTTTGGCCGGATCTTTCTAGCGCCACGAGCGTATTTTCGAATGAAGGCACCTCTGGGTTGGAAGCTATTTTGTCAATTTCAGATAAGTGTTCCTTCATTCCCGCTTCAAAAGCCGGTTTGAAATCACTGTCTTTAATTTTATCGAATGGAGGAGCTTGATATGGGAGCTCGCTTTTAACAAGCAGAGCATTGGTCGAGGAATCGGATATAGCAGTAGAAGAATTTTTGCCGCTTTCGTTACAAGCGGCAAAAATTGCTAACATTGCCAATAGCGGCAACTTATGAGATATTTTCATGAATATTAGTTTTCGAAAACTAATATACGAATCGTCGGTGTTAAATTTACTTGAACGAAGAGATGTCTACCACTTTGTTACTATCTCCAATTTTCCTAAGAAAAGCTATTTTGTTATCAACAACCCACTTATAATTGGATGCGATGTAAACTGAAGCCAGGTCTGGAGTTGTACTTTTATCTGCAGGCAATACTTGTGTGTTGACCTGATTTGTTGGGTAATGGATCTGATATAAAGAATTAGCTGTTAAGAATACAAGTGTTTGCTTATCCTGAGAAAGGTTAAAATAAGTTCCTTGAATTCTCTCATCTGGATTTTGTCTCTTTAGTACATATGCTTTTGCATTTACATTAGTTACAAAGTAATCGTTGTTAATAATGTATCCGGTTTTGCCTACTTTAATCATGCCTTGAGTGTATTCCTTGTCTTGTGCACCTTTTGATGGACGTGAAAGACTGATGACCTCAACTTTATTTTCATTCAAACTAATGAGGTAAACTGGCGCTGTTGCACCTTCTTTACCTGCAGCCTGTGCAAGTATTGTAGTTTTTTGAGTGTTTACATATTGAGCGAAAGCGAATTTGTCTGTTTTCGCTGCAGGATCAGACGCGTTCGTTTGTATATAAATAGTAGTATCTCTAAATTTTATGTTAAATTCTCCCTGGCCCTCTTTTTCATCTTTAACCCGATCTTCAGTTCCGTATTTCATTATAAATAGCGCATCTCCTTCCTGGTAAGAATTGAAACGTTCCGTTTCTGTAAGAACTCGTGGAACAATTACTGATTCATGTTTGCTGCTGCAGCTAAAAAGGAAGGCTGATAAGGCCAAAGCATAGAATAAATTTTTCATTTGAATTTATATTTGATTAAGGGGTTAATATTAAACTGATAATTTATTTTATCAAAGTTAATTGATGTGCTGACATATCCAAATCAAATCGCCTGCGTATTTAATTTGTTGCAAGCGTATTCTTGTCTTCCACTAGAAAGCTAAGTCCGGGTTTCCTGGACTTCCAAACATAATTCTCCTGTATATAGATATATAAGCCAGGTTCAGTCGCATCAAAGTTGAAAGGTACGGTCAAAGACTCATCGTTTTGATAATTCACCTGATACAATGAAGAAGGTCTCATGAAAACCAGCGTTGCCTTATCTGGAGATTTTAATAAATATTGTCCTTGAATGCGCTCATCTGGCTGCTCCCGCTTTAAAAAATACACCTTGGAGGTGACCGGAGAAACTAAAAAATCGTTATTTATCAAATAGCCTTCGCTTCCAAGTTGGATTAAACCAATGAAATTTAAGTCCCCTTCTTTCTTTGTAGGCCGTCGTAGTTCCGTCACACTTAGCTGATGATTTCTTAATGCAATCAAATAAAACTTTGCCCGCAAATCAAAACCATCTGCAATTTGAACCAACAACGATGTCTTTTGAGTATTCATAAACTTACCGCGAATAAACTTTCCGTTCGTATAATTAGGGTCTGCTTTGTTCGGCTGGATCTTAACGATCGTATCTCCAAACTTTACATCATACCAAACCTTTGGATTTGCACCCACTGCCTTTCCTTCTTTTTCTTCATGAATATTGAATGTGATGGCACTGTCTTTTTCTGACGGATACTCATTGAAAGTCTCTCCTGGATTTATCAGATGTGGCATGTAAACTTTGTCTACAGAGACATTTGCTGTGCAACTCCCTAGTAAGGCAATGACAACCAGGTATAAAAGCTTTTTCATAGAAATTAAATTACATATAAATTGGTATAATGCAACCTTTTATTCTAATGTTTAAACATAAGGGGCGCCTATTGCCCCTTATGTACTTCAACTAAGGAGGCTAGTTTACAAGGATCTCACCAATGTATTCGTTGGTAGATGACACTTTACGCGTTTTAGAATAGAAACTAACATAACAGTGGACAGTATTGCCACTCACATCTTCTTGGACAGCCAGTGTTACCGATTTGTCCGAACGCGTACCGATTACATCAAAAATGTGAAATTCTTCGGTTTTGACGCAATACATAATCACTATTACACTGTCATCCGCTAGGCTCAAGGTGGAAAACGGTCTGTTCTTCCAACTTACTGTTACCTGGTTTGCCGCTTTTGAAATCGCTTTAGGACTCCAGGAGCCGAGAAGCTCGCCCTTAGAATAAACAAGTTCAGGGAAATCTACCTCGAAGTTTGGATAGGCTCCAGCGATAGAATTGATCATGTTATAAGACAGCGCCGCATTCATTTCTGTGTATTCGGTAAAATTTTGGAAACATTTTTTTACAACGTCTCCAATACCTAATAAAAAGCCCCGCAAAAGCGTCATCTTAGAAGCTTGGGCATGTTGTGCCTCCGTTCTCGGCTTTGTCTGTAATTTCGGAATTCCTCGTAAATAATCGATTCCTCTCCAATGCGCGCCAACTACGGCACCTACTTTTCCTGATACTCCACCAAGAATACCTTTTTTAATTTTTCCCATTTTTTTAAGATTAATAATTAATTAAATAATTGAGGTACAATGTAGTAAGTTAATTAATAATAAAATTATATATTGCAATAACAGTCGGGGATAAGGCAGACCTGATATGGAATAAGGTACTAGTGCAGGCCAGTCCTCACATTGAACCCACTTTAGACACACATTGTTCACGAAAAGGTACCCTATTGTGGGTTTGGTGTGAACAAGGTGTGGACTAAGTCTGAATGGTGATACTCCCATTACTTAAGCCAAGTCTTAGCTACTAATAGCTTCATACTTACATCTACATTAACCTTAACCCAAGAAATATGTGTAATTTTATAAAATGATTACAAAAGACCAGCTTACGAAGGAGCAACAAGAGTTTTTTAAAAAACACAAAGTCTCTTACGAGCTATTATTTGACGCCAAAGGCGAGGGGATGTCAGATGATTTAAAAGCACAAATGTCTGAAGTTGATGCTGTTATAGCTGTTAATACTGAGGAGTGCGAGAATGAACCAACACACCGTTTAAGAACCATCGCTGGATTTTGTCCGCAGTGCGATCCCGGTAAAGTTGCAGCAGCATTGGTAGAACATAAAGTAGGTTTTGTATATATTGCTGGTTCTCTAAAGGGGAAATTGATTAAAGTTGCATGTACAGGCGATACTAAAGGTCGTGTTAACGATTTGAATACTGCTTTAGCAAAGTATGCCAACTTCGATGATTGGGTAATTTTGTTCGAAGCGAAAACGCTAAAAATCGGTAAAGTGGAACGAACAGTACACTCTGAACTCCATAATTACAAAACTAGCAGGCAACATACTAAAGCTGGCAAATTGCAGAATGCACATGATATTTATCAATGTTCTTATAGCAAAGCCAGAAACGTAATCACTCAGCTTCAAGATGATGTGCAGGTTGCTTTTACTCAGATTAAGGAAAAAGCACAGGTGGCGGAGAGCTATCAGTTTGCCAACCTAAGGACCAGCTAGCCTAACGCTTAGTGGAGATTAGTTTTAAATTATTTTAGCTAAGTTTAGCTAAAATAATTTTGCTATGAAATTGAGTACCGGCATTACTAAGCTTGCAATTCTACTGATTGTAGTCTGCAACGTAGGTTGCGATCAGATTTCTAAGAACATCGTACGGAAGGAAATTGGTTATTATGACAATATTAAAGTCTACATAGATAATATCACCCTGACGAAAGTAGAGAATACAGGTGCTTTTTTAAGTTTAGGTAGTTTGCTTCCGGAGTTTTTTAAATTCACGTTATTAATTATTCTTCCAGCAATTGTGTTGTTAATGGGACTGTATTTCATCATGACCAAGTCAAAGCTGTCCCAATTAACCATAATAGGAGCAGCTTTTGTGATAGGCGGTGGCATTGGTAATCTTTACGATAGAATTGTGTTTGGCTCAGTTACCGATTTTCTGCATATCGACTTTGTTATCTTTCAGACAGGCGTTTTCAATCTGGCTGATGTGTCCATAATGTTTGGTATGGCCATGATAGTTGCCGCCGCATACGTTAATAAGCGACTGGTCAAGGGTGCTGAGACTTATTAATTACACTGCTAGTAGCAGTGTTCAGGTTATTCGTATTAATCTCCTACCTTATATTTGATTTAGTAATCCAGTTTTCTCTTCACCGTTTTAAGTGCTTGGCTTTACAGTCTAAATAATTGGATTTATAGCTTCATTTTCGGAGACTTCATTCTCTATGCTGTACTAGCTGCTTCAATATTAGCTTAAAGGTAAATTGCTAGGGTAAGCAAGTACACGTTCTATTTTATAATACTAACTTTTGTTTCATCTTCAAGTTACGGGCTTGGCAGGTTCACGCTGACACCTAAAACCAATGTAATACAGTGTAAGATTCACAGCTGCAGGTTAGCATTGAAGATGTGGTGTTTAAACCGTTTTATGAAATCTAAGAGCATCACTCCGTGTACTTAGACGTTACCTTGAAATACTTAAATCTATCAACATTGTAGCAGGTACATTACTTGATAATCTTTGATGAATTGTGCATCATTAAATAACGTAAAGCATTAATTTACTTATTTTTAAACCTCCTTATTTTCTGCTATTTTTAAAACACAAAATTAAATGGTTTAATGACATTCAAGTTTTTAGTGCGAAACCGATCTATTCTGCTTTATGGGACATCCCTGGCTATACTGTTGCTTATGATGAAGTGGCTGGAATGGAGGATGGTGGTTATTGACCACACCGTTGAGATGTATGCAGGTGCTCTTGCTATACTTTTTACCGGGTTGGGTATTTGGTTGGCCAACAAGTTAACCAGCCTTAAAACCATTACCGTTGTGGTAGAAAAGCAGGTCTTAATTAAAACAGATCATTTCGTATTAAACGAAGCTGAGGTTTCGAGACTCTGTCTTAGTAAGCGTGAGTTAGAAGTTTTACAATTGATGGAGGATGGACTGAGTAATTTGCAAATTGCAGAGCGACTTTTTATATCTTTAAATACCGTTAAAACACATTCGTCTAAAATATTTCAAAAGCTAGATGTACAGCGACGTACGCAAGCGGTTGAAATTGCAAGAAGGCTGAACATTATACCCTAATACTTTAGCGTTGTGATTCGTTATTAGATCAAAATCACCTGAAAGTATGATCCCGATGCTGTGGCTATTACTCATTTTTGCTGTCTAAACATTAACAAAAATACTATGAAAAAAAATGTATTGGTCTACGGCTTGATATCGGGGATATGCGTAGCTACTTTTATGTCGTTCTCTATCGCATATTGTTATTCTAAAAATTCCTTTGATGGTAGTATGCTGTTGGGTTATACCGCCATGCTGTTGTCATTCTCCCTCATTTTCGTAGGTGTAAAGAATTACCGGGACAAGCATCATGGTGGCATAATTAGCTTTGGGAGAGCTTTTCTGATGTCCTTATACATGGCTTTGATTGCCTCAACTCTTTACGTTATCGGGTGGATGGTTGCCTATTACAATTTCTTTCCGGATTTTATTGAAAAATTAGCTGCCTATCAGTTAAGCCCCGCTAAAGTAAGCCAAATGACTCCGGCAGAAGTGGCTGGTGTTCGCAGTCAGATTGAAACTTTTAAGGACTGGTATGCTACGCCAATAGGTGTTGCGCTTACCACTTACATGGAAATTTTGCCCGTAGGTCTTATTGTGTCGCTGGTTACAGCCTTGATTTTGAAGCGAAAAAGGCGTAGAGATTAGCTCTAAATGTAAAAGCTCTTGTTCAGGCTAAAGGTAGACTTGACAGAACGATGTTAATATTGCCATGGCCGTTGGCTGGATAACATCTCAGATAATCTTTGACATTGACCGACAGCCGTTAATTGAAAAGGGATGTCGTATCCACGAACATCCCTTTATCTAACCAAATATAAACCTGTATGAACGGGTTTTATTTTAAGTTTCCGTAGTATTCAACGAATTTCGCTAAAGCTGATGAATAGCCCCATTCGTTATCATACCATGAAACAACTTTCACGAAGTTATCATTCAATGCAATACCTGCATTTGCGTCAAAAATTGAAGCATGATCATCTCCGATGAAGTCAGACGAAACAACTTCGTCCTCAGTATATCCTAGAACACCTTTCAAAGGTCCTTCTTCTGAAGCAGCTTTCATGGCATCTTTAATTTGTTGGTAAGTTGCAGGTCTTTCTAAACGTACTGTTAGATCGACTACTGAAACGTCTGCTACCGGGACACGGAAAGCCATACCTGTTAGTTTTCCTTTTAATTCAGGAATAACTTTAGTAACCGCTTTTGCAGCACCTGTTGCAGAAGGAATGATGTTAGAGAAACCACCACGTCCACCTCTCCAGTCTTTTGCAGACGGACCATCAACAGTTTTTTGTGTTGCTGTTACTGCGTGAACTGTACTCATTAGACCTTCAGCAATACCCCAGTTGTCATTTAATACTTTAGCAATTGGAGCTAAACAGTTTGTAGTACATGACGCGTTAGATACTACAGTTTGATCTGCAGTTAATTTATCATGGTTAACACCCATTACATAGGTAGGGATAGAATCATCTTTCGCCGGAGCAGAAAGAACAACTCTTTTAGCACCCGCAGTGATGTGTTTTTCAGCATCAACTTGAGTCAAGAATAAACCAGTTGATTCAATAACCGTTTCAACACCTACTTCATCCCATTTCAAGTTAGCAGGATCTCTTTCCGCAGTAATACGGATAGTTTTACCATTAACAACAAGATGTCCGTTTTCAACAGCAATAGTGCCATCAAAACGACCGTGAGTAGTGTCGTATTTCAACATATAAGCCATGTAATCCGGCTCGACTAAGTCATTGATTGCAACAACATCTAATCCTCTTTTTAAAGCAGCTCTAAATACCAGTCTGCCGATACGGCCAAAGCCGTTGATTCCAATTTTGCTCATTTTGTTAATTTGAATAGTAATTTAATAGATTGTATATAGGTTCTTTTGTAATCGAAGTAATTTCCAGTCCATGCTTCTGAGCGATCACCCTAAGCTCTTCCTGAAAGTTTCCTGCCACAATGCCTACAAAATGAATGGCATTGCCAGGGTGTAATTTTAACGTTGGCAAAAGGTAAGTTTTAAAATAATTCTCAAACGCAGCGTTTAAAATGGCAGCGATATATGGATGATCACGATGGTCAAGGTAAAAGTCAAAGAAGGAGCTCAGGAACTGTTGTACCATTGGCTTTTTGTAAATTCTATCTAATACTTGAGGTCTGTCTAGATTGTATTTTAAAGCAAATTTTGTTTGAAGATCTTTCGGCAATTTCCCTTGCATAAAGTCTTTAAGAACAATCTTTCCCAGACAATTTGCAGAACCTTCATCTCCCAGAACGAAGCCTAGTCCGAAGTTGTTCTTTTCTAACTTTTTGCCATCAAAATAAGAACAGTTTGAACCGCTTCCGAGAATACCTACTATACCATTAGTATTATAACAGGCAGAAATTGCCGCTCCGTAGAGGTCGTCCCTAACTTTGATTTTGCTGTTCTTAAAAAATAAGCCCAGTGTCTCTGCTAATTCGGTTCTGCGTTCTTTAGAAGAAGCACCCGCAGCGAAAACATAGATTTTTTTAATGCTTTCGGCGTGATTAATCAGCGTTGCTTTTTTGTTTAAAAACTGAAGAATAGCCTTCTGGTCGTTAAAGCATGGATTAATGCCGGGCATAGTACAGTCAGCGATGGTTTTTCCATCTCTGGCGATCTTCCAGAAAGCCGTTTTCGAACCGCTGTATACTACTGCTATCATTAATATTTATATAGACAATACTTTTGTCATTTCTAATAAATCACTTTCTAATTTAAAAAAGTGCCTTGTCAACGCTTCTTCAATTCCTGTAGTAACGACTTCGTTACCCCTCAGGCCAACCATTTGCATGGTATTACCTTTTAACAATTCATTTACTGCCGCAAACCCAAGTCTGCTTCCTAATATTCTGTCAAAGCTGCTTGGACTACCGCCTCTTTGAAGGTGACCTAATATAGTCACTTTTGTATCATAATGATTAAAGCGCTCTTTAACTTTCTTTGCGATGTCATATGCTCCACCAAGCTTATTTCCTTCAGATACAATTACGATACTTGAGGATTTTTTAGTTGAAGCTCCTGATTCCAACTGTGCGATCAATTCGTCAAGGCCGGTTTCTTTTTCGGGCAATAAAACTGCTTCCGCACCACTTGCAATCCCACTCCTTAAAGCAATACAACCGGAGTCTCTGCCCATTACTTCGATAAAGAACAACCTGTCATGTGAGTCAGCCGTATCTCTGATCTTGTCTATTGCTTCAATAACGGTATTAATCGCGGTGTCGTATCCTAAGGTGAAGTCAGATCCATAAAGGTCGTTGTCTATAGTTCCTGGAACACCCATCACTCTAACACCGAACTTCTGACCAAACCGTTGAGCACCTGTGAAAGTTCCATCACCACCAATTACAACTAAGCCATCTATATCTCTTGATTGTAAGTTTTTAAAGGCAGTTTCCATTCCTTCGTCTGTTTTAAATTCTAAACAGCGGGCAGTTTTAAGAATGGTGCCACCCATGTGTATCGTGTTACTAACGGATCTTGCATCCATCGGGATAATATTGTTATTTATTAGTCCCTGGTATCCTTGCAAAACCCCAAACATATTCACTCCGTTATATATTCCGGTCCGAACTACCGCTCTGATGCAGGCGTTCATTCCAGGAGCATCGCCGCCTGAAGTAAGTACAGCAATATTTTTAATATTTGGCTTCATAATTTATATACGAATATAAGGTGTAATATTTACACTAAGTAATTTTAAGTGTATTTTTTTTGTAATTAGCGGGCAAGGATATTAAATGTATTTTACCTTTTTCAGGATTATATTACTATTTTTCTCACCGAATCTATAATTTGATTCTGAAGAATCGGTATATATTTGTAAGATTGGAAAGAGGTCTGAGAATGAGAACTAATAAATTATAAATACTAACTATTTTGAGCGAAGTTTTACCAAAGTTTAATTCCACATTCTCCATTGACTGTGTCGTTTTTGGATTTGATGAAGGAGAATTGAAGATCTTGCTGATTGAAAGGAATCAAGAGCCATTTAAAGACTGGTGGGCTTTACCGGGGAATATCGTTGGCGAAAACGAGAGTTTGGATCAGTCTGCTGCCAGGATATTAAATGAGCTTACCGGTTTGAGCAACATCTACATGGAACAGTATTATACTTTTGGTGATGTTAACCGTCACCCGCAAGGTAGGGTAGTCAGCATCGCTTATTATGCTTTGTTGAGGCTTGGAGGAGATAAGGCAGTGAAACCAATTAGTACTTATGCAAAAAAGGCCAACTGGATAGATGTAAAAGATCTGCCTAAACTTGCATTTGATCATCAAAAGATCTTTGAAACCGGTCTTGAAAAGATTAAAAGGAGAATCAAACACCAACCAATAGCTTTCGAACTGTTACCTGAGAAATTCACGCTTACGCAATTACAGAATGTTTACGAAGTTATTTTAAACAAGAAATTGGACAAGCGTAACTTCCGGAAGAAGATGCTCAGCTTTGGAGTACTTAAAGATCTCGAAGAAAAGCAACAAGGTGTATCCTTTCGTGCTGCTACACTATATAAGTTTGACAAAAGGCGATATGCCAAGTTATTTGGAAAAGAAATATCTTTCTAACCGAACTATGGCTCATAAAAAATGCCCCCGATCAGTGTCTAACTGTTTGGGGGCATTTGAATTAAAAATCCTTTTTATTTCTTTGATGTATTCAAGTGATAATTTACAAGATCATCTATAGGAGAGCGGATGATCTTCCCAATACCCATTTCATATTTGTCAGCGACAACACTTAAGATATCTCTAAAGCTATATCCCACCGAACCTACACAGTTTAATTTATAGTCTTTGTAGTTCGGATAATGAACAACAAGATTCTCGAAAAATGCAGTAAATGCATATTCAATTGTTGAGTACGTATAGTCTTCGTAACTGTCTTTAAAGTCGTACAAGAATTTACTAAAGCCTGCACAAAAACGGTTCGGAAGTGGTTTGTTGTAGATGTTATCGAATATATCTTCGTTAGTTAATGCGAAATTATCATAAAAACTTTCTCTTAAGCCTTTTGGCATATATCCTTTCATGTAATCAGAAAGGATTCTTTTACCGATAAAGCAACCACTACCCTCATCACCAAGGAAATATCCCAGGGAATCAATATTAAGGCTAATCTCGGTGCCATCATACAAGCAACTGTTTGTGCCTGTACCTAGAATGGCTGCAAAACCAGGTTCGTCGCCAAGTAAAGCTCTGCAAGATGCCAAAAGATCGTGTCCAATTTTTACATCTGCGTTTGAAAAAACTTGTTTCATGGCGTCGTAAACGATCTTACGCTTCGCATCTGTAGAACAGCCTGCGCCATAGTAATGAACCTCAGTAAGTTTCTCTTTCTCCAGATGATCCGGTAAAGAGTTATTCAAAGATTCAACAATGTATTCTTCACTCGAAAAGTATGGATTATAACCTTCTGTGTTAAATAGAATTTTTCTGCCCGCCTCGTTAATTAAACACCAATTTGTTTTGGTAGAGCCACCGTCTGCAATAACTATCATCTTACTTAGATTTTTGAATAAAAGTCAATAATCCTATTGCCTGAACATGGTTTTCTTTCATAAATGTCGTCTTTTAGTTTTGGTTGTTTTAAGTTTTTATAAGTTTAATCGTGTTTAAAGGGCTGTTTCGAACGCATGGCTCGCCGTTTTTGTGTTACCATATTGTTAAATAAACACTAAGCTAAAATACACTTGTTATTTTAAAATCCAAATTAATAATTGTCTCTTTCCTTTTACACAAACAAAAAGGGTGAATAAGTGCATCCACAGCTTAAAAAAAGAACTATTTACGCTGTTTTTATTTTAGAGACTCTAGCTTTAAACAAAAAATACGAATATTTGTGTTTAGTATTAATTTATGGCCATAAAAGTTGATTTTAGAAGTGATACAGTAACCAAGCCAACACCAGGAATGCTCGAGGCTATGATGACTGCAAAAGTAGGGGATGATGTGTTTGGAGAAGATGAAACAGTGTCTGCACTGGAGGCTAAGCTTTCGGATATGTTCAGTATGGAAGCAGGGCTGTTTTGTCCCTCAGGAACAATGACTAACCAGATCGCAATAAAGTGCTTCACCGAGCCCATGGATGAAGTCATATGTGATCAGTCTGCACACGTATACCGTTATGAAGGTGGTGGAATTGCGTACCATTCTCTGGCATCCGTTCGACTACTGAATGGTCCCAGGGGGATTCTATCACCTGAACTTATTGAACCGGAGATTAATGACGACAATATTCACTATCCCAATTCAACGCTTGTTGTATTAGAAAACACAGTGAATAAAGGTGGGGGATCTTGTTACAGCCTGTCGCAGATAGAGCCAATACATACACTTTGTAATATAAAGGGATTAAAGCTTCATTTGGACGGAGCCAGGATTTTTAACGCATTGGCAGCTACAGGTGACAGCGCTAAAAACTATGGCAAACACTTCGACGGTATCTCCGTTTGTTTGTCTAAAGGCCTCGGCGCTCCTGTCGGCTCTGTCTTGCTTGGATCTAAAGAAACAATTAAAAGAGCAGTTAAGATTAGAAAGGCTTTCGGTGGGGGAATGAGGCAGGCAGGATATCTTGCAGCAGCAGGTATTTATGCGCTGGACAATCATGTTGACCGACTGAAATTTGACCATCAACATGCAGTTTTACTCGCTCAAGCCTTAAGCGAGACCAACTACGTTGCTTCCGTAATGCCTGTTCAAACAAATATTGTCATCTTTGAAGTCACTCCGAATTATTCAGCTGATGAGATTGTGGCGCAATTTGCGGCCAAAGGCATTGCTTGCGGTACAACAAGTAAAAAGACAATTAGAATGGTTACCCACCTTGGAATTGATGCCGAAATGATTGATTTTGCTTTAGAAACAATAAAAAATCTCCGATGAGAAAAATCCTGATTGCCAACCGGGGTGAAATCGCATTAAGAATTATGCGTTCTGCGCGAGAGATGGGAATTAGTACCGTCGCCGTTTATTCGGATGCTGATCGGGAGGCCCTACATGTCAGATATGCTGATGAAGCGGTTTGCATCGGCCCTGCACCTTCGAATCAATCCTATTTAGTAGGTGAAAACATAATTGAGGCTTGCAGATTGACGGGTGCTGAAGCCATTCATCCGGGTTATGGCTTCCTTTCTGAGAATGCGAAATTTGCAAGAATGGTGAAAGAAGCTGGCCTGATACTTATCGGCCCAACTCCAGAGGCTATGGAAATCATGGGTAATAAACTTTCAGCCAAGGCAGCAGCTCTTAAACATAACATCCCTATGGTTCCCGGAACTGATGAGGCAATTTCGGATGTCGCAGAAGCAAAATTGCGTGCTATTGAAGTCGGCTTTCCAATATTGATCAAGGCAGCAGCCGGTGGGGGCGGTAAAGGGATGCGCATTGTAAACACAAAAGAAGATTTTGAAGAGCAGATGCAGCTGGCAGTTAGTGAAGCCGTCTCAGCTTTCGGAGATGGCGCCGTATTTATAGAAAGGTTCGTTTCCTCACCCAGACATATAGAGATCCAGATACTTGGAGATACCCATGGAAATATTGTCCACTTGTTCGAACGCGAGTGCTCCATTCAACGGAGACACCAAAAGGTAGTGGAAGAGGCACCATCAAGTATACTTACTGCTAAAATGCGGACAGAGATGGGCGCTTGTGCGGTCGAAGTAGCAAAGTCAGTTCACTATGTGGGGGCAGGGACCGTGGAATTTATACTAGATGAAAATCTTGATTTCTTCTTTCTTGAAATGAATACGAGACTTCAGGTTGAGCATCCTGTAACTGAATTAATCACCGGACTGGATCTGGTTAAAGAACAAATTAGGATAGCCCGTGGAGAAGCTTTAAGTTTTAAGCAGGAAGATTTGAAAATCAATGGTCATGCCATTGAACTTCGGGTTTATGCTGAAGATCCTGAAAATGGCTTTTTACCAGATATTGGTACTTTAGAAACCTATAGAACGCCTAAAGGAAATGGCGTTCGTGTGGATGATGGCTTCGAACAAGGAATGGAGATCCCTATTTACTACGATCCCATGATTTCCAAGCTAATTGTTTTTGGCAGCAACCGAGAGGAGGCGATTGAAAGAATGATCAGGGCGATTGATGAATATGACATTACCGGTATCAAAACCACGCTTAACTTCGGGAAATTTGTGATGCAGCATAAAGCTTTTAGAAGCGGGGACTTCGACACTCATTTTGTAGGTAAGTATTTTAATGCGGAAAGGCCAGTTTCTGAGGATCCTGAAGAAACGATCATTGCTGCAATCGTGGCCTTAATGGCTTTTAAAATGCCAAAAAGTAATGTTGCTGTAGCTCATCCCTTGGCTGAAAGTAAGTGGAGAAAGAACAGATTGAAGTTTTAACATATATGTTTACAGGAATTATAGAAACCCTGGGAGAAATCTCAGCTATCACCCGGGAGGGTACCAACGTTAGTTTCACCATCCAATCTGCCATCAGCGATGAATTGAAGATTGATCAAAGCGTTGCTCATAACGGAGTTTGTCTTACAGTAGTTGCCATGGAAAATGGAAGTCATACCGTTACTGCGATTGACGAGACGCTGCGAAAAACAGATCTCGGCAACTGGAAGCTAAACAGCAAAGTTAATTTGGAGCGTTGTATGCAAATGAATGGTCGTTTGGATGGACATATCGTTCAGGGTCACGTTGACCAGACAGCGGTTTGTATTAAACGGGCGGAACTTGATGGAAGCTGGGAATATAGGTTCAAATATGACCTGGGCCCTGGTAACGTAACGGTGGAGAAAGGTTCGATATGCGTTAATGGAATTAGCTTAACTGTCGTTAATTCTGCAGACGATGAATTTTCTGTTTTTATCATACCGTACACTCATGAACATACAAACCTTCAGGATATACTTCAAAATGACGTGGTCAACCTTGAGTTCGATATCATTGGCAAGTATGTAGCGAAACTGTTCAAGCGTTAATCCGCCTTTTGAGCAGGCGCTGATCACTTTTTTAATTCAGTAATCTTGTTTTTTATGAAGACGACTAGCTTAGGGTGTTCCTTCGCATTAATGCTTTTCAAGTATTGCTCATAATAATTAACGGCATTCTTTTTATCATTCAGTTTCGTCTCATACACCAGGGCGATGTTGTACAATAAACTCCCATTGTTTTCAAAAAGCAACCCACGCTTATAGGCCGAGTTGGCCTCCTCATTTCTATTGATCTCTTCAAAAGAATCACCTAAGAGCCCATAGTAAGATGCGATTTTGTTAGAAATCCCCTCCTTTATGGCTTTATCGAAGTACGGCGCGGCGTTTTTATAGTCTTTAATCCCACGATAGCTTAACCCGATATTATAGTATAGTCCCTCATTATCGAACGATTTGTCGTTGATGATCAGGAAATACTTCAATGCATTTTGGTAGTCGAGCTTAAGAAAATAGGACTTAGCCAAATTGTTAAGTACGAACGTCGAGCTATCTCCGAAACTCAACAGCTTGAAACCGGTTGAAATAGATTCATCATACTTTTTATTGGCCATGCTAATGGGCATTTTCATCTTCAACAGTTGAAGGTTAGTGCTATCAGCTGCGAGGGCCGGCTGCAAAATCTTATCAGCTCCACTAAAAAAGTTCATCTTGAAATATATTTCACAAAGGCTGAAGGCAACATCTGCATCAGTAGGATTCAAAGCATTCGCTTTACGTAGATATTTTATTTTTTCGGTATTGATATCGCCCTTATTCAAGTAAGCCAACTGCTTATAGACATTGAAATTTGTGCTGTCCAACTTCAAAATCTCCTCGTAATATCCTTTGGCCTTTTCATCAATCCCTCTTCTAATGCTAATATTAGCGAGACTAAACAGCGTTGAAAGATTTGTTGGTTGTTGCGCATACAATTTAAGATAGCTTTTTTCTGCATCCCCAAGTTTAGCGGCCATTAGATTTGCATAAGCCAATTGAGACAATTCTTTTGGATCTTGAGTGTCTTCCTTGTAGACGGTGAGCAGGTAAGCTGCCGCCTCTGTATACCGTTGGGTCTGATATAGATCCAAAAGTTTAGCATTGTCTAAGGTACTTTGCGCCTGTAGCCTCAGGGTCTGAATACATGTAAAGGCAAAAATAAATAGTATAATCTTTTTCATAAGGTTGACTATAGTAAATAACTAAAGTATTAGTTATTTAGGTATTATCCAAATTTCGCTTTTTTCATTTCATTATCAACCTTTATCAAGCCATTTTCTATTATTCATTCTATGTTGGCAAGATAATTGGACAACTAAAGACGTAACTATAAAATTAATCTAACTAAAAACACGAATATGGATACTTTAAAGAAGTTTGAACTCATGGAGAAGATTGTAAGAGAATTAGAAGACTTACAACACTCACAACAAGCAATTATACAAAAGCTTGGCAAGATTGAGGTAGATAATATAGAACTGAGTGACAAGAAGCTGGACCAGGATTTGCCTGATATGCACCAAAGGGTAGCGGATAACCTGGACACGATAAAAAGTATCCTTGACTACTTCGCAGAGAAAACAGATAATTTCGGATCGAAAAACAACGTGGATGCTTTAAAGGAACAACAGGCGATCGATGAAGCCACGGGGCAATAGTTCCATTTCTAGTTTTATAAGGCCAGGGTTTTAATCCTGGTTTTTTTATGTCTCATCACTTGGTTGTAGCTTTAGGTTTGTTATATAAATTAACAGATAGTTACTTTTGAAATTTAAAATTCATATTTTCACTTAATATTTATAATATAAAACATTACAACATGAAAAAATTAATCCTATCAGCAATATTGCTATGCTCTGGACTGACTGGTTTCAGTCAGATCGTGCCGAGCTTCCAGTTCGGGTTAAAGGCCGGGACAAATCTGTCTAAGCTAAGTACTGAAAATACATTTAGCAGTGATAACCGCGCGGGTTATTATGTTGGTCTTTGGACACGTATCGGTGCCGCGGGAATTCACTTACAACCAGAGCTATACCTGAGCGGAAAGAATACCACTTTAAAAAATGATGCAGGTGCTGAGAATACTGTAAAGTTTACAAGCTTGGATGTGCCAATCTTGATCGGTACCAAGATTGGAGCTGCGGGTATTGGGTTAAGGCTAAATACTGGTCCAGTGGTGTCTTTCATATTGGATGACGAGCAGACCATTAAAACTGCCGCAGGGAGCGCATTGGCTGGAGACTTTAAAGGACAGAATTTTGCTTGGCAATTTGGTGCCGGTTTAGATGTGAGCAAGCTTGGTATCGATGTAAGATTCGAACAAGGCTTGTCTAAGATCGGTAAAGACGGTTACAACGATACAAAACTGAGTTTGTTTACGATTGGATTAGCCTACAGACTTTTCTAATTTTACTATTATTATTAATAAAAAAGGCGAACATATATGGTTCGCCTTTTTTATTAATAATAATAGTGTCTCTAAAACCTAAACGTCTTTAACTATTTCTTTGATCTCGTAATTATAAGTTCCCTTGATAGGGCGAATAGGAGTATCTCTCGAATCGCTTAATACTTTAACGTAACAAGCGCCGAAGTAAAATATGAAGGAAGAATAAAAGACAAAAAGCATAATCAGGACAATTGATCCTGATGCACCATAAATATTTCCTATTCCACTCAGCGGCAGCATAATTCGCAAAATGTATTTCCCAATAGTAAAGAGAATACCGGTTAGCAATCCTCCTCTAACAGCTGCAATCCATTTTGGTCTACCATTCGTTAAAAACCTGAAAAGTACCGTAAACCATGTGGTAACGATCAATATGAATAATAGCTGATTTAATACAATAAAGAAGATCCTGGCAAAAGTTGGAACGCTGTTATTGATATACCCGCCAATAAATGCCTGAATGCTATCAGTCATGAAGCCTGTTAAAAAAAGCATCCCCGCTAGCAAGATGATGACCATTGATCGGGCACGTAATTTCAACCTAAATAGGAATCCCGATTCATCACTGATGCCTATAGACCAAATCTGATCCATGGAATTCTTGATAACATTAAAAAGTGTAGTGGCTACAAATAAGAAAAATACAAAACTGATCAAGGTTGCGTACCATTTATGGTCAATACCTATGATGTTTCTAAGTGTCTGCCTGATCTGAGTGGTACTACGTTCATCAAGAATGCCGCCTAACCGTTCAAATAATCTTGTTGCAAATATTCTTCTGTCGAAAAAGAACCCAAACAATCTGATCAAAATCAACAAGATCGGAGGTAAAGCAAAGTTGGCAAAGAAAGCGGTAGCTCCCGCCAGTCGAAGGGGATCATTCTTCTGAAATAACGCAAATGCTTCCTTGCTACGTAGTAGAAAAAGTTTTACTCGGTCGGTAACATTTATCATCGCGGTCTCAGCTGATCAAATTCTAAAATAACCATTTTTTTGTAATAAAAAAGAGGGCAGCTAAACCAATAGTTGCCCTCCCCAGTTTTCAAATGAATAAGAGGTTATAAATTACCCCTTAACTCTTGCTCGCGTTCTAACGATTCGAACAGCGCTTTGAAATTTCCAGCTCCGAAAGACTGTGCACCCTTCCGCTGGATGATCTCAAAAAATAGCGTTGGCCTGTCTTCGACAGGTTTTGTAAATATTTGTAATAGATAGCCCTCTTCGTCGCAGTCTACCAAAATACCTAATTCTTTAAGCTGCTCAATCTCTTCATCAATCTCGCCAACTCTTAATGGCATCATGTTGTAATAAGCTTCCGGAGGTGCACTTAAAAACTCAACCCCTCGAGCTTTCAAGCTTTTTACAGTCGACAAAATATCTTTCGTCGCCACCGCAATATGTTGCACCCCTTCGCCCTCATAATATTCCAGGTACTCTTCTATTTGTGATTTCTTTTTACCCTCTGCCGGCTCATTTATCGGAAACTTCGAAAAGCCGTTTCCGTTACTCATCACCTTACTCATCAATGCAGAGTATTCTGTGTTAATCTGTTTATCATCAAATGATAGAATATTTACGAAACCCATAACTTCTTCATACCATTTAACTGTTTCATCCATCCTGTTCCATCCCACATTTCCTACACAGTGGTCTATATAAAGTAGTCCGCTTTCAGCGGGGTTATAATCACAAATCCAAGGCTGGTATCTTGGTAAAAAAGCCCCCCTGTAATTCTTTCTTTCAATGAACATATGGACCGTCTCACCATAGGTATAAATTCCAGAGATTTTCACTTCTCCATTTTCATCGGTCAAAGTGTAGGGCTCAATATATGGTTTTGCACCCCGCTTCGTAGTTTCTTCAAACGCACTGTAAGCATCATCGACCCATAACGCAAGCACCTTTACACCATCTCCATGCTTCTTGGCATGCTCGGTAATAACACCGTCCGACTTGAGACCGGAGGTAAGCACAAGCCTGATCTTTCCTTGCTGCAACACATAGGAAGCCTTGTCGCGAACGCCGGTCTCCGGTCCCGAGTATGCCAATGATTGAAAACCAAACGCAGTTTTGTAATAATGGGCAGCTTGTTTTGCATTTCCTACATACAGTTCAATAAAATCCGTGCCATTAATAGGCAAGAAATCTGGAGCCTTACTTATCTTCTCTGCAAATGTTTGTGTACTCATGTTTATCGTTAGTTTACTATGCTTGTTTTATTTTTTATGTTAACCAGAGCTAAGACCATGATTGGTAATAAGACTCATCTTCAATCGCAACTGCGTAGTCGGTTAACATCAATGGTTTGAAAGGATCTATCATCACCGCTAATTCATCCGTACTTTCTTTTCCAATGGATTTTTCCACAGACCCTGGATGAGGGCCATGAGGAATACCGCCGGGATGCAAGGTAATCTGGCCTTTAACCACACTCTTTCTGCTCATAAAATCTCCATCAACATAATAAAGGACCTCATCACTGTCCACATTGCTATGGTTATAAGGCGCCGGGATGGACAATGGATGATAGTCGTACTTGCGTGGAACGAAAGAGCAGATCACGAAGTTATGCCCTTCAAAAGTCTGGTGTACCGGAGGTGGCTGATGTAGCCTACCAGTGATGGGTTCGAAATCATGTATTGAAAACGCCCAGGGATAGTGAAATCCGTCCCAGCCTATAAAATCAAAAGGATGGGTACCATAGGTATATGGGTAGATTAAGCCTTGTTTCTTTATCAGTACTTTAAAGTCTCCCTGCTCGTCATGCGTTTCCAAGTCGGAGGGCCTGCGGATATCACGCTCACAATAGGGGGCATGTTCCATGAGCTGACCATATTGGTTGCGGTAACGTTTTGGTGTTCGGATAGGGCTAAAGCTTTCGATAATAAACAGGCGGTTGTCCTCATTATCAAATGTAAATTGATAGATCGTACCTCTTGGCACCACCAGATAGTCGCCATATTTAAACGTGATGTTACCAAAGCCTGTCTTAAGTGTGCCCGATCCTTTGTGAATGAAGATCACTTCATCGGCCTGGCTATTTTTGTAGAAGTAATCCGTCATTGACTTCCTGGGCGCTGCCAGAGAAATGTGTAGATCACTATTTACAAGTACTGGTTTCCTGCTTTCTAAGTAGTCGTCTTCCGGCTTGATGTTAAAACCGATAAGACTCGTATGCTTCAAATGCTTTTCCCGCGCAATTGTGGGTTCTACAGAATAAGGCGTTCCCAGGGATTTTACAATTGTTGGGGGATAGCAGTGATAAACCAAAGAATACAAACTAGAAAACCCTTCTGTGGATACCAGTTCCTCTGCATACAGGTTTCCGTCTGGTTTACGAAAAACCGTATGTCGCTTGGCAGGTATGGATCCTAACGTATGATATATAGGCATAAGCGCAGGTGAATTATTTTTTGAACTAATAAAAAACAGGGAGTATTTTAAAACGCGGAAAGCATTTTAATAAAAGGGCCAAAAACTGGCTAAAGAAAGGAATATTGCGCAAAGATAAGCTTAGACAGCATAGCATACCTGAATGAAGACAAGGCTTGTCTCGCTATTTGATCTTGATATGTGTTGCTATATGGCGTCATGCTTTCTTGCGACTGCTAATTTAGGTAAATAATCTAGCAAACAAGGAATTATAGGTTCTTGTTACAAATTTATCTAGCTTTGAAACAACCTAAATCTAACTCATTATGAAACTTGTATCTTATAAAACAGAGGATACAGAGCACCTGGGTGTCTTTGTACATGGTCATATCTACAATCTTAATTCCTGCGACAAACAACTGCCAGATAATATGGCTGACTTTTTAAAAGATTCAGACGTCTTAATGGAAAGGGCAAGAAAGATCGATTCCCAAATCAAGTCGAAGGAGATCGAACCGAAAGAAGAAGCCTTCTTTGAGATAATGGCGCCTGTTCCGCATCCAACTTCCTGTCGCGACGCATACGCTTTTCGCCAGCACGTTGCAGCAGCCAGGCGAAATCGCAAAGTAGAAATGATTCCGGAATTCGACCAGTATCCTGTCTTTTATTTTACAAATCACAATGCGATTCAGGGGCCGGGGGATGTGGAATGTATGCCTGATCACTTTCAAAAACTAGACTTTGAGTTGGAAGTTGCGGTAGTCATCGGCAAGAAGGGACGAAACATCACTGCTGCTGAGGCAGATAATTACATTGCAGGATACATGATTATGAACGACATGTCTGCAAGAACCTTACAGTTAGAAGAAATGCTGTTAAATCTCGGTCCTGCTAAAGGGAAAGATTTCTCCACAATTCTTGGCCCTTGGCTGGTCACGCCTGATGAACTGGAAGAATACGCAACCACCGCTAAAGATGGCCATATCGGTAAAGCTTATGATCTGAAGATGTCCTGTTCCGTGAATGGAATAAGCGTCTCTTCGGGCAATATGGCTGATATGGACTGGACTTTCGCTGAGATCATTGAACGTTGTGCCTACGGAGTTGACATCTTACCTGGTGATGTCATCGGGTCTGGAACTGTTGGTACTGGTTGCTTTCTGGAGCTTAACGGAACCGGTCTGTTAAATGACCCTGCTTACCATCCGCAATGGTTGAAAGAAGGAGACATCGTTGAGATGGAAGTCACGGGTTTAGGAGTGCTTACAAACATCATCAACAAAGCCGATAGTAGCTTCTCAATTTTAGCCTTAAAGAAGTAGGAAGTAGGATGTTAACACTTGAAACTGCTGATCTTAGTCCCCTTCAGCTGCAAAACTATTTACAGTATGCAATTGCACCGAGGCCTATTTGTTTCGCAACAACTATAAGCAAGGACGGTCAGGTGAACTTAAGTCCCTATAGTTTTTTCAATATGTTTAGTACTAACCCGCCACTTTGCATATTTTCTCCGGCGAGACGTGTGAGGGATAACACTACCAAGCACAGCTTAGAGAACGTTTTGGAGGTAAAAGAATGTGTGATCAATATAGTCAATTACTCCATGGTTCAACAGATGAGCCTTGCTAGTACCGAATATGCAAAAGGCGTAAATGAGTTTGAGAAGTCTGGCTTCACCATGTTGCCTTCGCAATTAGTAAAGCCCCCACGGGTTGCAGAGGCACCTGTACAATTTGAATGTGTGGTTAACGAAGTGATCAATCTTGGTAATAACCCCGGTGCAGGAAACCTGGTGTTGGCAGAAATTAAGCTCATTCACATCCATGAAGACATTCTGGACCTGGAGGGCAAGATAGATCAGGAGAAGATTGACCTGGTGGCCAGACTCGGCGGTGACTGGTACTGCAGGGTAACAAAAGATAATCTATTTAAGGTTCCAAAACCACTGACAACGTTAGGGATAGGAGTTGATGCTTTACCACATGCGGTAAGGAATTCTATGGTATTAACTGGTAATGATCTTGGGATGTTAGGTAATGTAGATGCTTTGCCTTCGGCAGATGAAGTGGATGATGTTATGACCAGGCCTGAGGTGAAGGAAGTGCTTGATGCAACAATCGGGGACGCGGATAACAGAACGCGCGAGTTACATGAACTGGCAAAACACTTCTTAACAACAGGTGAACTTGAACTGGCTTTGAAAGTTGTATTGCTTTAAATGTTTTTGCTGCTATAGAATGCTAACAATTTTCAGGAAACGCTTTTTGTAAAAACCTTCATCAAGGCTGGTAATGGTTACTCCTTTAGCACGGCCAGAAGAGGAGTGAATGAACTTTACTTCATCTCCATCGATAGAATATACGATGCCAACATGGCCTGGTGTGCGTGAGCTGCTATTGGTGCCGGTAAAAAGAATAACGTCACCAATTCTTGCATCTTCAAGCTTCTTAGTTTCACCGCTGGCAGCAAAGTCCCTTGATGACCTTGGTACTTTAAAGCCAAAGTTGCTAAATACATAGTTGACAAAGCCTGAGCAATCAAAACCTCTGGATGGGCTACTTGAAGCGGTTCGGTAACGAATACCCAACATAGTCTTTGCAAATTCAAGAAGTTTATTGGGTGTTGTAGTCAGGATTTCTTCCTGTTTTTCTTTCTTTTCAGGGAGCTGACGAATTAGCTTATTAACCATCTCCTGATACTGAACTGGTATAGTGGTCTGGGCCTTCGCCACGGACAAACTAGTAACAATCAGACTGAATAAAATTAATGTTTTCTTCATATCAATTAGTCCAAGGTATTGAAAATATAATTGAACTGACAAAAATGTGGAAAACTTCTAGGGTGTGGATACTGCTACCGGTAATGTTTTTCCATTAAAAAACCGGTGCCCCGTCCTGGCAAAATCAGCTACATATTTACCCATTTCGAAAGCCATAACCGGTGACTGATACCCAGGGAAGGCCAGTTCCAACATTTCAGTTTGTGCAGATCCAAGAGCCAGACAATTAATTTTTATCCCGGTTTCTACCAGCTCCTGAGCCAGACATTCCGTTAAAGTGTGTAACGCCGACTTGCTGGAAGAATAAGCAGATAAGCCGGAGAATTTAACGCTCCCCTGGAAACCACCCATGCTTCCAATGTTTACAATGTGACTACCGGAACCCATTAATGGAACCACATGCTGTATCATATTAAAATGTCCCATAACATTGCTCTCCAGCATCTGCCACATATCTGCAGCTGAAGTTTCCAGAAAAGGTTTGTTGACCAGGCTACCGGCATTATTTATTAAAATATCAACTGTTCCTAATCGCTCCTTCAGAAAGGGCACTAAGGCGTTGTAATCGTCGTTCACAATGTCAAACTCAACCGGCAGCAAAGTGCAGTCTGGTGTAATCCCTTTGGCGATCTCCAAAAGCTTCCGCAATTTCTCAGCAGTCCTTGCGATACAAACGACCGTATTTTGAGTATCTAGTGTCAATTCTAAAGCGGTTTCAAAACCTATCCCGCTGCTTGCTCCTGTAATTATTATATTCATCTGTATTTCTTTAATCGACCGTATCTGAGTGCTCATCCTCCAGCGTAATTAACTGGCTAACCGGATTGGCAATAACATGCAGTCCGTCATTAATTAACTTTGTATAGTCTTTCTCATTACCGGCCTTTAGTTCCAAATAATTGCGGATCTCTCTTCTCAATAGCGGCAATAGATCTTTGTGATGTAGAATTTCCAATATTTCCAATGCGGCTAACCAATCCTGTCTGTAGTTACTTTTGACAGTGCTAAACAACTCAGGTAATTCGGATGTGTTTTCCAGACCTTCCCTTATTGCTCTTATTTTGGCATAAATACAATGCAATTCTACAGTTTTTGCGTCGTAGGCAATATGCCTTGTCTGCTGATTACTAACGTAGAGCATATCTTCATAAGCATCCTTATCTGCTGCTCCATTAAATACGGATGTGATGCGCTCGCCAACTGCCATGTCATAGGTGCCCCAATCTGGTAGGAACAATAGGTTTCCATTCTGTTCCTGCACTGTACATTCTTCAAAGGTGATAATTAGGATCTTTTGATCATGTTTGAGCAGCTGCTGAACGACGCCCTTCACTTTAATTCCACTTTCAAAAGTGATCTCGGTGCGTTCGCCAATCATCAGGCCCACCCCGGCCAATTCCTGTTCGTTAAAATCTTCTAAAGGGGTCTCCTGGTCTTTTAACTTGCCCACAGGCGATGAGAACCCAGAGCTATGGTAGGTCTTGCCATGACCTTCAAGTTGCTTCCCGTTTAGCGCAAGAGCAGAGGGTCCGGTCGTCTTAAGATAAGTGAGCTCGTCTGCCGCATTCAAACCAAGGTCTGTGAATGTACCTGTGACCTGCAGACCAGAACTGTAAACTGCTGTTGCGGGGTTCTTACATTCGATGGCTTTAATTAATCCTTCTGAACCTCCTCGTCTGAATGCCATGGTCTCAGCAAATTCCTCCAGAACGTCAATCAGATTTTGAAAGGTAGCCGTCACAAACAGCTGCGGCTGTGTTTTAGTGATGTCGTAGGGGTAATTTACGGTGTATTTGTTGTACCATAACTTCTTGACGTTTGGCTGCATACAGGAAGCACTTTCCCCTATAGAGGAAAGTAAACCGGCGCCGTAGATCTTGGGCTCTTCCAAGGTCCCAATCAATCCATATTCGACGGTCCACCAATGTAATCTGCCCAGCAATGCCATTTCCGAAGGTTCACCCATATCCTCCGAAACGCGTTTAAGGTGTCGCTCGGCTTTTTTAATCTCTTCTTCTGAAGTACCTGCTGCTTCCTTTAAAATCGAAAGCGTTCGTATTGCTTCATATAATTCAAAATCTTTGGAAGAGAACATGGCTTTTGTACCAATCGAACCAAAATAACTCAGGTAATTGTTGTAATCGCTATCGGCAATTATTGGCGCATGACCTGCGGATTCATGTATAATGTCAGGCGCAGGAGTGTACGCGATGTGATTGATTTGGCGGATATCTGCTGCAATCACCAAAACACGATAAGCCTGATATTCCATAAATGCGGCAGGTGGAATAAAGCCATCCACGGTAACAGCTCCCCAACCAATCTTTCCAAGATTGTCATTCATGGTTTGGAGACGCGGGATGTGTTCAATGCTCAATCCGGCTCTCTTTAAGCCTTTAATATATGGATAGTAAGCAACCTGTTTCAAATAACTGTAATTCTGGCGCATTACATATCGCCATACTGCCTGATCTACAGGGGTATAGTTTTCGTATTGCTGTTCGACAATAAATTGACGCAGGTGTTTAGGTAGATTGGCAACTTGCGGATTATTGAAATCATTAAAGTTGCTCATGCTGTAATAATTTAGTTAGTTCAGCAAGATAAGGATTTTTATTTTTTCACTCTAAATGTGAAGTATTTTTGGGAAAAGTAACTGTATACGGCAAGCAGGAGTGAAATTATCGTTTTGGCGACGGTAGGATAGATGCCCAGCCCTTCATGCAGAAGTTTAAGTAATGCAAGTGTTAATAAAACGTTAGTAACCCAAACAGAAGCGTATCTGAACAACTGAACCCTGCCCTTTAAGTCAGAAGAGGTAAAGATCAGGTACTTATTTAAAAGGAAACCAATACAGAAGGTAATGATTGTCTCCATCGCTAAGGCTGCGGAAGGTGCAGTTATTAAGTTAGGAAGAAAAGGGATGTCAATTCGTATATCCGTTTGTTTTAGAATCCAATTATAACAAATGTAATAAGTAATGATTCCCGAGACAACCGTCGATCCTCCAGAGACTAAATACCTAAAAGTATGTGGTGTTAACCAGCGTGAGAATGGAGGATAAAAAAAGTCTATTAGTCTTAATAAAGCTTTGCGCATTCTTGATGTTAAACTACGAATGTACTAAATTATTATCTCGGTAGTGCCACAAAATCCGTAACAGAGCAGTATTTATATCCCTTATGCGGCTGTATACTTACGCCAATGAAATTAAATTTATAGTCGTCATTAAGTATAATTTGTCTGTGTCCAAGATCTGGCACCCCTCTGTCCAACAGTAACATACAAATGTTGGCTAATCCCGATGAGTACCCGAAAGCAAGGTTTTCGCCACAAGCCTTACGTGGGTACATTTTACCAATCCGGTCTTTTACCGTGCGACCATCCAAAGAATTGTGAGTAGCGTAATTATTCTTGTTCATGTCCTTAGCATGTTGTTTTGCAACCCAGGTCATCGCTTCATCCGGCCAAAGAGCAGTCATTCCCTTTACCTTTTTTAGATCCTCTTCCAAACTCCGGTAGTACTTATCAGTTTTGCTGATCTTAAGCTCATTGTAGTTGCTGTACTTAGTCATCTGCTTATTGTGTTGCTCCAGATAATCCTGAAAATAGGTGTTAAAGAATTTCTCTCCATCCATCCTTGCCAGATTCATATAGATCACCATATCTTTCTCTTCAGCGCTAAGGTATTTGGCATCTCCAGCGGTGTTTGCTGCTCTGAGCTCTTCTTTTGTCCATGTCTCCTGGGGTCTGGACTTTTCTATACTATTTGGAGTTGATAAAAAAGGAATGACCAGAAGGAGTATCAGATCTGTTAATCTCATATGCGCATAACGTATTTCTGCAGGTTTTAATACAAACAGCAGACCAACATTTGATACGCAAGTAAAAGGTCTGAACCTTTGAGCGTTCAGACCTTTAATCATTTTTATTATTGAAGTAAGTTCTTCCAGCTCGTTTTGCTTTCAATCAAAGATTGCAGCTCGCTAATCTCTATTCGTTGTTGCTCCATGGTATCGCGGTGACGAATGGTTACGGTATTGTCTTCCAGTGTTTGATGATCAATTGTTAGGCAGAACGGCGTACCAATCGCATCTTGTCTCCGGTATCGTTTGCCAATTGCATCTTTTTCTTCATAGATGCAGTTAAAGTCCAGTTTCAGGCTGTTCATGATCTCACGGGCTTTTTCCGGTAACCCATCTTTTTTGGTCAGAGGGAAAATAGCGACCTTTATAGGTGCTAGGCATGGGTGTAGTCTCAATAACGTCCTGCTGTCTTGTTTCTCATCTGTACTTAGATCCTGCTCTTCAAAAGCATTGATCATGGTAAGAAGGAACATCCGGTCAAGTCCAATCGATGTTTCAATCACATATGGAATGTAATTACCATATGGTTTTCCATCCTCATTGAGTTCAGCATCGAAATACTGCATCTTCTTACCAGAGAACTCCTGATGTTGTGATAAATCAAAATCTGTCCTGCTGTGGATACCTTCTACTTCTTTAAACCCAAATGGGAATTCAAATTCAATGTCGGTAGCAGCATTGGCATAATGTGCCAATTTAACGTGATCATGGAAATGGTATTTCTCTGGTGATGTGCCAAGTGCAAGGTGCCATTTCAAACGTGCCTCTTTCCAGTAGGCAAACCATTTCTGGTCTTCACCTGGGCGAACAAAGAATTGCATTTCCATCTGTTCGAATTCACGCATACGCATAATGAATTGACGGGCAATCACTTCGTTCCTAAAGGCTTTACCGATCTGGGCAATCCCAAAAGGAATTTTCATTCTTCCCGACTTCTGTACATTAAGGAAGTTAACAAATATTCCCTGCGCGGTTTCTGGTCTAAGGTAAACTTCATCAGAACCTTCCGCCATTGCGCCAAACTGAGTGCTGAACATCAGGTTGAATTGACGAACATCAGTCCAGTTCCTTGTGCCGCTAACCGGACAAGCGATCTCGTGTTCTTCAATTAATGTCTTCAACAAAGGAAGGTTATCTGCTTTAAGCGCGTCATCCATGTCTGCCTGGAGCTTTGCAGCTTTATCCGATTTACCATCCTTTTCATATCGTGCGATCTTATCTTCTAGTAATTGATCTGCACGGTAACGTTTCTTAGAATCTTTATTGTCGATCATTGGATCGTTGAAACCGTCAACATGGCCACTCGCTTTCCAGATCTTTGGATGCATAAAGATTGCAGAATCAATTCCTACAATGTTTTCATGCATTTGTACCATGGCTTTCCACCAATAAGATTTAATATTGTTTTTTAATTCAGCGCCTAGCTGTCCGTAATCATAAACAGCGCTTAGTCCGTCATAAATCTCGCTGCTTTGAAATACAAAACCGTATTCTTTAGCGTGTGAAATAACATTTTTAAATTGCTCGTCGTTATTGTTTTTTGCCATAGTGATGCAAACTTAGCCAAAAGTGTGCAAAAATCAATTGAATTAACTTAAGTATCGATTTGAAGGATTTTCAAGGTTTTACTTACTTTTGGGTATGAGTGTTAAAGTTACCGGACTATCAAAAACATACGGCAAACAACGAGCCGTTGATTCTATCAGTTTTGAGGCTAGTCCCGGAAAAATCCTTGGGTTTTTAGGGCCGAATGGGGCAGGAAAGTCAACCACTATGAAAATGCTGTCTTGTTATTTATCACCCACCTCTGGGTTGGCTGAAGTTGCAGGCTTCGACACTCAAAAGCAACCGATAGAAGTGAAGAAGGTCTTGGGTTATCTGCCAGAAAATACACCTCTATATTCAGATATGTATGTTCGCGAATTTCTTCAGTTCGTTGCCAGTACTTATCGGTTATCAAATATAAAGCAACGGGTTGACAAAGTGATTGAGCAGGTAGGTTTACACGAAGAATCGCATAAGAAGATCCATATGTTGTCAAAAGGGTACAGGCAGCGTGTTGGACTTGCACAAGCGATCATTAATGACCCTAAGGTCTTAATACTGGATGAGCCTACATCCGGACTTGATCCTAATCAGCTTGCGGATATTCGGAAGCTGATCAAAGACTTAGGGCAAGAGCGTACTGTGATACTGTCGACCCATATCATGCAGGAAGTTGAAGCACTATGTGACCAGGTAATTATCATCAACAAAGGCGTTATCGTTGCTCATGACACCCTCAGTGGCATAAAATCGAATAATGACGCACTGTCATTAGAAGATATTTTCAGAAAATTAACGGCTTAGTTCCAGCGTCTTATTGTAAAATTCAGGGTTAGAGGCTGAACTTAAACCTCCATTGGCCTGGATTTTGTAAATGTCTGTTCAATAAATTTAATGAATAAATAAATTAAAAAACATGAAAAGATTATTTTTAGTAACAGCAATAGCAGGAATATTAGGATTTAGTAGCGTTAACGCACAAACGAAAGATGTAGCGATGACAGGTTCTAAATTAGGTATCGGTGCAGAGTTTGCCTTTCCAACAGGTGACTTTGGTGATGGATATGATTTCGGATATGGAGGTTCATTGCAGTTTCAAACTCCAATAGCAAATAAGTTAAACTTTATTGCGACGGGTGGATATCTGAATTTTCAAGGCAAGGAAATTGCGAACGTTGATAATAATGTAATCAAAGTGGCAGATTATGGAGTGGTTCCATTGAAAGTTGGAGCAAGATATTTTATTGCTGAGAATTTTTATGCAGGAGGTGAATTAGGTGCTGCTATAGGAACCCGTTCAGGTTCTGATACAAGGTTTATCTATACTCCCCATATTGGTGTAGAATTTCCGGTAGCTGATAAAAGCACAATAGATCTTGGTGCACGTTATGAAGCATGGTCTAACAATGGAACTTATAGATTCGTAGGACTTAGATTGGCTTACAACTTCGGATTGTAACAGTCCACTCATCTATTTATTAAAGGCTTCCTGGAGACAGGAGGCCTTTGTCATTTATGACCTACGTTTGTCATACCCTTTTGGTTAAGCTTCATTTAGTCCCCCTTGATACCCCCTTGATTCTGCTTTAGCGGTAGCAAGGCGGAACCAACCCGCTACCAACGCGGAACCAACCCGGAACCAACCTCAGCTTGGACACTTGTTGTCCTATCGAAGAAAAACAGGGAACACGAGTAATCTAAACAACAAGTTTTTTATTACTTTCCCTTATATTTGATACGATAATACAGCTAAACACAAATACATTGAGAAAAGCATTCGCAACGATAATTATCATCCTTATCGCAACTTCTACTTATGCCCAGCGCCCTACTTCCAAGATAGGGATAGGTCTTGACTTTGCATTTCCGCTAGGCAACTTCGGGTCAAATGTTAACTATGGAGTAGGACCTTCAGCTCTTTTTCAGCGCCCTATCAATAAGAATCTAAATTTCACTGTTAACGTAGGTTATCTTCGTTTTAATGGTGACCCAGTATTTGCAAATATCAAATACAGAGAGGGATTTATACCAATCAAGGCAGGTTTGCGCTACTTCCTGTCTGAATATATCTACGGGAGTGCTGAAGCTGGTGTAGTCATTTCCAGTGCAAACGGCAACGGCAGTGGCACCGCACTCGCGTATAGCCCAACTTTGGGTGTGGAATTTCCTGTCTCCAATAAGGGGAGCGTTGATGCAGGTATACGTTACGAAGGTTGGTCCCGAAGCAATGGTACCCGTTCTTTCATAGGCCTTCGTGCCGGATACAACTTTTAAGGTAGCATGTACGCCGTATTTAAAAGAGAACTCTTTAGTCTTCTAAATTCATTGATGGCTTATATCACCATTGGCGTTTTTCTTCTAGCTTCTGGTTTGCTATTGTGGTTCTTTCCAGACACCTCTATTTTGGATTATGGGTACGCTGAGCTCAACAGCTTTTTCAGCCTTGCCCCATTTCTCTTTCTCTTTCTGATCCCCGCAATAACAATGCGTTCTTTCGCCGAGGAAAGGAGAGAAGGAACCTATGTCCTATTAGCCACAAGGCCTATTACAGACTGGCAGATCATATTAGGAAAATACTTTTCATGTCTGATGATCGTGCTTCTTGCACTTATTCCGACCGTTATCTATTATATCTCTATTTATAATTTAGGTTATCCTGTAGGGAACATTGATAGTGGAGCGGTGCTTGGATCCTACATAGGCTTACTTTTATTGTCCTGTGCTTACACTGCAATCGGCATTTTTTGTTCGTCTTTAACAAATAATCAAGTCGTTGCTTTCGCTATTGCAGTATTTCTAAGTTTTATCGCATTAAGCGGATTCGATGCCATTAGTAAAATATTCGGATTGCGATCGTTGGAGAATTACCTCCTCAGCTTAAGTATCAATCAACACTATCAATCCATCAGTAGGGGGGTTCTCGACACAAGAGACCTTGTATATTTTTTGACCTTTGTGCTTTTGTTCTTAGGCTTAACTAAGCTAGTGATTGGAGGGCGAAAATGGTGAAGTCCAAGGATAAAAAGCTCTTCAATGTACTGAGTTTCCTTGTCGGGCTGATTTTGTTAAATGTAGCATCACAATACTTTTATACTCGTATTGACTTCACCAAAGAGAAACGATTTACATTGCATCCAGCGACAAAGGCCGTGATGAAAGAAATTACTGAGCCCATTACGATTACCATATACCTTGATGGGGATCTGCCTGCTGCCTTTAAAAGATTAAAGAATGCTACAGAAGATTTGCTAAATGACTACAGCGCTGATGCCGGTCATGCCATTCATTACCAATTTGCGGATCCTATAGCTGGACTTTCCGGTGCAGCGCTTGATAGCACTATTAACAACCTCTATCGGGTAGGGGTAGAACCAACAACTTTAAATATCAAAAACGCCAATGGTTTTGCACAGAAAACCATATTTCCAATGGCTTTAGTGGAAGGGAATGGTCAGACTTACCCAATTAAATTACTTCAGAATGTCGATGCCGCGAGCGACTATGAAGAGAACATTAACAGTTCCATTGAAAATTTAGAGTACTTGTTTACTTCAGCGATTCAAAAAGTGGTAACTGGCAGCCATCCACGAATTGGTTTTACAGAAGGTAATGAAGAGTTGACAGATCAGCAACTCAGTGACGCGATAACAACTTTATCTGGTAGCTATGAAGTTGGGAGGGTTAATTTGGATGTCATTGATAAAGGTGGGCTTGATAAATTGAACATGCTGGTGATTACTAAACCCCAAAAGGAGTTTACAGAAGCACAGAAATATAAGATTAACTACTTTGTTATGCAAGGTGGTAGTGTCTTGTGGAGCATTGACCAGGTGGGTGCAGAGCTCGACAGTATGAGTAAGACAGGTGAACAACTGGCCTTTAATAGAAAGCTTAATCTTGATGATATGCTTTTTGTCTATGGTGCCAGAGTAAATTATAACTTAATCGCGGATGCCAATTGTGTGGAAATTCCATTAAGCACCAGCGGTGCCCAAGGTCAAATTCAAATGGCACCCTGGATTTACTATCCGCTGCTTATGCCGGATTCATCGAGCAACCTGGTGAAAAATATTGATGGCATCCGGTCGGAGTTTGTAAGTACAGTAGATACGATAGGGGTTAAAGGATTGAAAAAGAGTGTGCTGCTAAAGACCTCTGGTTACAATAAGGTTCACAATACGCCCAAGCTATTGTCGCTCCAAATGGTTGCAGAGCAGCCTGATCCCCGTGAGTACTTAAGCAGTCCTGAAACTACCGGCATCTTATTAGAGGGAAGTTTTCCATCTGTCTTTTTAAACAGATCTGTCCCTGCCGGGATCACAGAGAGTTTCGAGGTTCCTGCACAAAGCAAGCCGGGTAAAATGATCGTTTTAGGAGATGGTGATTTGTTTAAAAATCAGGTGAGTAGTAAAGATGGCTCCATCTTTCCGCTAGGATTTGATCGATATACGCAGCGAAGTTTTGGAAACAAAGCGTTGCTTCTGAACTTTGTTGACTACTTGTCCAATGATCACAGTCTAATAACGCTTAGGAACAAAGAGGTCAAGATCAGGTTATTGGACAGAGCTAAGTTGAGAACTGAAAAACTAACCTGGCAAATGTTAAATATAGGGCTTCCAATTGCGATGTTAATATCATTTGCGATTTTTCAACATTATTACCGCAGTCGTAAGTATACAAGGTAATTTTTATATTTTTGAGAACTGACTAGATCAAATTATGAGATTTATTGTATCCACATCAACGTTATTAAAACATTTGCAAACAGTGAATGGTGCCTCAAGCAGCAGTACTGTTTTGCCTATTCTTGAAAACTTTCTTTTTGAAATCAAAGACGGAAACCTAACGATATCTGCAACTGACTTGCAGACCAGTATGACTACTTCTTTGCCTGTTGAATCTAAAGAAGGTGGTAAAGTTGCTGTTCCTGCTAGAATCTTACTAGAGACTTTGAAAACTTTGCCAGATCAGCCAATCTCCTTTAATATTGATGATAATTCTTTTTCAATTGAGATTAGTGCCGGAGATGGAAAATATAAATTAAGTGGAGAAAACGGTGATGATTTCCCGAAGATTCCAGTTGTTGAAAATGCCTCATCTGTTAACTTACCTGCGTCAGTTCTTACAGAAGCTATTACGAAGACCATATTTGCAGTAAGTAACGATGAACTTCGTCCAGCGATGACAGGTGTATTTTGCCAGCTTTCTGATCAGCACATTACTTTTGTGGCTACTGATGCTCATAAACTAGTAAGATACCGTCGTACGGATAGTAAGGCAGATAAAACATCTTCATTCATTCTCCCTAAAAAAGCCCTGACTCTTTTAAAGGCTGCTTTGCCGTCCTCAGATGTTAACGTTTCAGTTGATTACAATGCAACCAGTGCGTTCTTTAAGTTTGAAAACATAAATCTAGTTTGTCGTCTGATAGATGAGCGTTATCCTGATTATGAGGCGGTTATACCTGCGAATAATCCAAACAAGCTTGTTATAGACAGAGCCTTGTTTTTAAATACCCTTCGCAGGGTTGTTATTTTTGCAAATAAGACCACACACCAGGTTCGTTTAAAGATCAGTGGAAGTGAGTTGAACATATCATCAGAGGATCTTGATTTTGCTAATGAGGCCCATGAGCGTTTGAGTTGTCAATATGAAGGTGAAGATCTGGAAATTGGTTTCAATGCTAAGTTTCTGATTGAAATGTTAGGAAACTTAAGTGGTGAAGAAGTGACGCTTGAGCTTTCCACTCCTAACCGGGCTGGATTGTTAATTCCACATACTAATGATGAGAATGAAAACGTTCTTATGCTGGTTATGCCAGTGATGTTAAATAATTATAACTAATTGTTATTTAAGATATAAGCATGGCTTGGTTATTAAACCAGGCCATTGTTGTTTAAACTATAAATTGCTATGAAAAAATTATTAATCTTAGGATTCGGCTTGTTGATCTTTCTGAACTCCTGTGTCAAAAAGACTGAAGTTCCTGTAGGAGAAGTAAAGATCCGGTTTGTCAACGCGGTTCGCAACTCCCTGGCTCAGGATGTCTATGTGAATAACGGTAAGTTAGATGTGGCCCCTGTGGCGGCTGGACAGGCAACTGCTTACCTTTCTCTATACTCCGGACAGAATTACTTAGCCATGGCCAATACAGGTACGAGTGCGCCTAATGGTGACATTATACCTTATAATGCGGTAATAGGAAGTTATGCAACTTTTTTTTATGTTCAGAATCTTCAGGGTGCTCCAGCTACCGGTCTTAAAGAAGATGACATGACAGCTCCTGCTTCAGGAAAAGCAAGAGTAAGATTTATTCACCTAAACGGCTTTCTTAATAATTCGCTTAGTGTTTCAGTCGTTGGTGGTGGACAGTTGTTTCCGGCATTAGGGTTTGGCAATGCCTCATCTTACTATGATGTAGATCCGGGAGTTAAGTTTCAAGTTGCAGCAACACTTGTCGTCACCGCTCCGGTTGTCGATGCGAACCTAAAAGCTGGAAAGATTTATACTATCTTTTTTAACGGAACGACTGGGACAGAATTATATGGGAACCTTCTTATTCAGAATTAATTTCTATTTTTGGGCTTAACTTATAACTCTTGGAATTCATAAACTTCTTAGTAGACTTTCTATTACATATCGATAAACATCTTGAAGAGATCATTCAAGATTACCAAGGTTGGACATACGCCATACTTTTTCTGATCATATTTGCTGAGACCGGCTTCGTAGTTACACCATTTCTTCCAGGTGATTCTTTGCTATTTGCAATGGGTACATTAATCGCCGGAGGCAATACTGGATTGAACATTTGGGCGATGCTTTTGCTACTGACCGTAGCCGCGATATTAGGTAACTCCTTAAATTACAAACTGGGGAGTTTCTTCGGGGTCAAAGTGTTCAAGGAAAGCAATCGGATACTCAAACTCGAATATTATAACCAGTCTCACGAGTTTTTCGAAAAGCATGGTGGTAAAGCGATAATCTTTAGTCGCTTCCTTCCAATCTTCAGAACCATTGCGCCATTCGTAGCAGGTGTGGCTAAAATGCCTTTCGGAAAATTTACCCTATTTAACATCATAGGCGGCGTTGCGTGGATTACAAGCTTATTAATGGCAGGTTATTTATTAGGCCAGATTCCGGTTGTTAAAAAGAACTTTGATGTGGTAATTGTGGTGATCGCTGTGGTTACTTTTGTGCCAGCCATCTACGCTGCTGTCAAATCCAGGTTCACAAAAAAAGGCGTTAAAATAGATTAAAAACCTTCCAGGCTGGGTTGACCTGCGTCAATCCATGCTGTATACCAGAAGTTTCCGATCTCAAGAATGGATGACCGCATTTGCCGTTCTACCATCTTATTCATCCAGGAATGATACGCCCTGGAGTACTCTTTTGAGTACTGTTTCAGCACGATCTTTTTTCGTTTGGAATAACTTTGTTTTTCGAACCCTGCAAAGGATTTAGCCGTTGCTTTCTCGCCAATTAGTACGGAATCTACAAGGGAATGTGTGCTTTTTACGATTTTCCAAGCCTGCTTTAAAGGGCTTTCAATGTAGGTCGCCTTTCCCACGACATAGCTATATTCTTTATAAAACAGTTCGGGTAAACGACTTTCCCAGAAAGCATGAATACCAACCTGATTCGTTAACTGGCCATTATGATTCTGAGTGGTATGGAGCGGAACGTGGGCATCGGCAATATAGTGACCTATATAGGCCGAATAAATAAGGATTTTTAATGAATCCCGCTCCTCAAAGGCTTCCACCAATTTGTAATAGCTCCTTTGAAGTTGCCACGGTAAAATGCCATTATCACTCATTTTCTGGGGACCATATTTTTTTAGTGCATCGGCCCATTTCTCAGGGATGCTGTCAATGTGGTTTTCATAGAGTTCCACATCAAGGTAATGCCTCGGAGCTTCTGCCGTGTCTGCATACCTGCGTTTATCTGGGTCTACGGCGTGGTCAGCGATATAGCTAATGTTCGATTTGTAGAATCGAATCATACCCACGGGCAGAGTGAATACGGCAAAACGGTTGATGTGCTGGTGTGCAAAGAATCCCCAGGAACCGAACATCAATAGGCCTAACACAAGTATTGCAGAAATAAAGAAGTTCTTCATCTCTGCAATACTCTACTTTAATCTCATGAAGTATTTACTTATCGATGCTTTTCCCTTTCATTGCAGCAGACACTGCAACATCCATCACGCGTTCTGCAAATGGCCTTGTAAATTCATTTAGTTCATCTGCTCTTTTCAAAATCTCATCTTTTGAAACGGCTGCAAAAGCAATTTTTAATGTCTCAATGTAAGTACGGGTCTCGCTGATTTCTGACGCCGTTAAGAATTCCGAATGCTTGTCTATGAATCGTTCTGCAGTGTAAACCAATTGTTCACCTTCGCTTCTGGCTTCAATCAGCATACGCTGCTCTACGTCGCTTTTGGCGTGGGTTATACTATCAATTAACATTTTCTCGACGGTATCATCAGTTAGTCCATAACTAGGCGTAATGTCAATCTCCTGCTTAACGCCCGATCTCAACTCAATAGCCTGAACAGTCAGTATGCCATCTGCATTTAAAAGAAAATTAATATCCACCTTCGGCAAACCAGCTGGCATAGCAGGGATTCCTTTAAGGTCGAACTCTGCCAGCTTCCTGTTTTCACTAACAAGATCACGCTCACCCTGGAATACAGAGATCTTCATGTTGACTTGTCCGTCCAGAGATGTAGTATATTGTCTGCCCCCTTTTGTCGGCACCTTCGCGTTCCTTGGAATGATCA
Organism: Pedobacter sp.; assembly: GCF_037719805.1. Lineage (GTDB taxonomy): Bacteria > Bacteroidota > Bacteroidia > Sphingobacteriales > Sphingobacteriaceae > Pedobacter. Next base: position 238,978 of record NZ_JBBJLZ010000003.1, read on the forward strand.
CATCCATTAAACCGCCCATCGTCTCAATTCCAAGAGATAGCGGAGTAACGTCCAGAAGCAGGATATCTGAGCGGTTGCCCGCAAGGATGTCTGCTTGAATAGCTGCTCCTAACGCAACAACTTCATCCGGATTAATCTGATCATGGGGTTTACGACCGAAAAAGCTTTCAACTTGCTGCTTAACATATGGTGTTCTTGTTGATCCACCTACCAATATCACCTCATCAATGGCGTCTACATCTAACTTTGCGTCACTTAACGCATTTTTACATGCAGTAATAGTTTCTTCAACTTTACTCTTAATTAACGCCTCGAAGCCTTGTCTATTCAGTGTGCACCAGATTTCACCCAGCTTCTCATTAAAAAGATTTTGACTGCTTAACGCTTTCTTTGCTTCCTCTGCTTTTAACCTCAGCGATTGCATTAAACTTCCATCTGCCGAGAGCGCTTCTTTATTCAGCTCATTCTTCTCAATCCAATAATGAACAATGGCTCTGTCAAAATCATCACCACCCAAGAACGTGTTCCCATTGGTAGACAACACTTCAAAGATTCCGTTCTGAATGGACAGTATAGATACGTCAAACGTGCCCCCGCCAAGATCATAAACTGCTATTGTTTTTTGTTGCGTCGGATCAAGACCGATTCCATAAGCTAAACTGGCTGCAGTGGGTTCGTTCACAATTCTCAAAACATCAAGTCCTGCTAATTTACCTGCATCCCTTGTGGCTTGACGCTGACTGTCATTGAAGTAGGCCGGTACGGTAATAACAGCACGGTTGACAGGCGTCTTTAAGGCGTGTTCCGCTCTGGCTTTCAGTTCTTTTAAGATCTCTCCTGACAACTCTATGGGCGTATAGAAGCGATCACCTGATTTTATCTTAACCAACGAATCACTTTCATCATCAATGATTTTGTAAGAAAATGTGTCCTGGTGGTTGGCTACGTCTTTATAAGACCTTCCTAAAAGGCGTTTAACTGAAAATATAGTATTCGCGGGATCAGTAATTAAGAATTCTTTGGCTTCGTTACCGACTATGGCATCGCCCTGCGCATTAAAATGGACTACTGAAGGGACTAACAACCCTTTGCCAGTGTCATTGATCACCTGAGGGTTTTTCTCCGGATTTATAAAGGCAACCAAGCTGTTTGTAGTACCTAAATCGATACCTACAATAATCTCTTCTTGTTGGAAAGAACCTGTTGCCAGATTGATGGATATTTTTGCCATAGTGAGGCAAATTTACAAATCTTTTTTATGGATATTGTAAAGCCAAAGTACTATATCCTGATAGCTGTCGGTGCCTTTTGGCTGATTATTCAGCTTAAGAAATTTATCAAATGCCACGTCCAGATATCCAAACATTTCATTGTTATATTTGCGCCAGAAATCCCGGTCTGCTTCGAAGTCCCGTACGGTGCCTTTGTTGATGGTTATAAAGAGCTTATCATAGTCTTCAGGGGATTTGATTCTAATCTCAAATAGGATACTCTTGAGCATTGCATAGTTAGCCGAGTACTGGAAATAAGGATTGCTGCTGTTGCTTGATACGAGGTAACCAATAAGATTTGCCTCGTCTTCGCGACCAACGCCCAGTTGGTGAGCTATTTCATGACAAGTGACAAAGGGTAAAGCAACCGAAGGCAGTCTCATGTTCACATTTGCCTCGCCAGATAGTGGGTTGTAATAACCCTCAATCCCTATCTTAGTAACTATCCAATTGAACATTACCGGCTTAACGGAAGGAATATGGTAGTCAAAAAAGGGGTTTGATTTCTCCATGTTCGCGTATCCTCTGACCGCAATGTCACTTAGCTGGCGGACGTCAAATCTCGTTTTGTTTACAGCCTGGAGCTTGTTCAATTTGAGTATGAAGAATCTTCCCAGGGAGACAAGCTGGGTTGTGTTATACTTTTCATTGTTGATACCAAGTTGCTCTGCTATAGGTGGGCGCGAATAGTTCAATCCCCATAAGATCTTAAAAGTTAAATAAAGCAATAGAGTGAAATTTAATGCACCAAGGGGTATATTGATGCGATCAGTTCTTTTCAACGTGCCTTTAAACACCTTCTTTAAAAATGCTACAATGCATTTCAAGCTATATCCTATAAACAAAACATAAAGTAGGTCCCCGATAGCAAAAGGGACTAAAGAACTAACAAACCGCTGGACAATAGAAGTGAATAGGTAAAGGCGATCAGAATAAATATATTCTACCAAAGAACTGCTCAGCCCAAGCAAAAATACCACACCCGCTGTGGCTAAAAGGATTAGGAATTGTTTGGTTTTCCGCCTATACGCTCTGTCCATTACCGGGTAAAAGCTAGCCGTTTGCCTGTCTCATTTGTCGTAAATTTCCCTTTCATATACGCGAGGTTGCCCGAAACAATGGTGTGTGTAACTTCAGATTTGAAGGTCGTACTTTCGAAAGGAGACCATCCGCATTTGTAGAGGACATTTTGCCTGGTCACTTTATAAGGATCATTCAAGTTAACGAGGTAGAGGTCTGCCCAATAACCTTCTCGTATAAACCCTCGTTTATCGATGTCGAAGCATATAGCTACATTATGTGCTGTTTTTTCAGCAATCTTTTCTAGAGTAATCTTCCCTTGATGATACAGCTCCAGCAAGGCAGACGTGGCATGTTGCACTAATGGTCCGCCAGAAGGTGCAGTACTGTAAGGTTGTTCTTTTTCTTCAATAGTGTGCGGAGCGTGATCTGTTGCAATGATATCAATATGATCATCCAACACCCCGGATAAGATACCAGCTTTATCCTCCGCCGTTTTTACAGCTGGATTCCATTTTATCCAGTTCCCTTTCTCTGCATAATCACTATCATCGAACCAGAGATGATGTATGCACGCTTCCGCAGTGATTCGTTTATCTTTTAATGGGGTCGCATTGTCAAACAGGCCCACCTCTTTTGCAGTCGAAATGTGTAAGATATGTAGTCTGGTATTGTGCTTCTTCGCCAGATCCATAGCCATTGAAGATGAAATATAGCAGGCTTCGGCACTTCTTATCAATGGATGCATAGAAGGAGTCAGTGCATCTCCGTATTTCTCCTTATAGATAGCAAGATTTCGCTGGATAGTGTGCTCGTCTTCGCAATGGGTCGCAACCAGCATGGGTGCTTCTTTAAAAATGTTCTCCAATACAGTCTGACTATCCACTAACATGTTTCCTGTAGAGGAGCCCATAAACACTTTAATTCCACAAACATTGCGAGGATCAGTTTTCAAAACCTCTTCGATGTTATTGTTGGATGCGCCCATGAAAAAGGAATAGTTGGCCAGTGACATCTCTGAAGCGATCCTGTATTTATCAGCCAACAACTCCTGAGTAAGCGTATTGGGAACTGTATTTGGCATTTCCATAAAGGAAGTAATTCCCCCGGCTACAGCGGCCATGCTTTCTGAGAAGATATCTGCTTTATGGGTTAAACCTGGTTCTCTGAAATGTACCTGATCATCGATCATTCCAGGAAATAGATGCAAGCCTTCCGCATTGATCTCCTGATCTGCCTTTAGATCGATTGACGGAGCAATCTTAACAATAAAGCCGTCTTTAATGAATACATCTCCGATGGTGATTTGCCCTTCGTTTACAATTGAAGCCGATTTGATGAGGATTGTTGTCATTAATGCCAGGATCGTTTTGTTCGCTCAAACTTAGAAAAAATATTTAGGATAAAGGAGGCGGTTAGCAGGATTCTGGTACGACAGGACTGCCTGCCAATGCACTAAATATATTTTGACTATTTTTGCAAAATGCCCAAAGAATTTGAAGAGTTCAACCTCAATCGTCAGATATTAAATGCTGTAGCGGATGCAGGATTCACAGTTGCCACCCCGATACAGGAGAAAGCGATCGCACCTGTCCTCTCGGGCCAGGACATATTTGGTATTGCTGAAACAGGTACCGGTAAAACTGCCGCATATGTATTGCCAATTTTGATGCAGCTAAAATATGCACAAGGCGATGCACCAAGGGCGCTTATTTTAGCCCCTACACGAGAACTGGCGATGCAAATCACAGAGCATGTAAAGATATTCTCAAAATACACTGACTTGCGTACGGTTGTAGTTTATGGGGGATTAGGCCCGAAGACACAAATTGAACAAATCAAAGCGGGGGTCGATATTATCGTTGCCACCCCAGGAAGGTTCTTAGATATCTATCTTGCCAATCACATCAATACGCAATACCTCAAGTTTCTTGTGTTGGATGAAGCTGATAAGATGATGGATATGGGTTTCATTGGTTCCATCCATAGGATTTTGGAGGTGGTTCCACGAAAGCGGCAAAATCTTTTGTTCTCGGCCACAATGAGCGACCTGGTTCAGAAGATCGCTGGTGACTTCTTAAAAAACCCGACAATTATAGAGGTAGCTCAACAGGCGACACCAGCGGCATCGGTGACTCAGAGTTTATATTATGTACCCAATTTCAAAACTAAGATCAACTTGCTTGCTCATGTGTTGAAGAACGTTGAGGAGTTTACCCGATTGATCATCTTCTGCAAAACAAAAACTGTTGCCGACAATATTTTCTCCTTTATTGAGCGGAAGTTTGGTGCTGAAGCGGTACGCGTTATTCATGCCAACAAGGGCCAAAACACCAGGATCAACTCGATAAATGATTTTAAAGACGGGAACATTAGGGTGCTGGTTGCTACAGACGTTGCCTCCAGAGGCATTGACGTTTCTGAAGTTAGTCATGTCATCAATTTCGATGTACCAATTGTAATTGAAGATTATGTTCATCGAATCGGGAGAACCGGCCGGGCTTTCTCTAAAGGAGACGCACTAACGTTGTGTACCGATGCTGAAAAATATTACATTGAGAAAATAGAAAAGCTGATTAGGCAACAAATTCCTGTTGTACCTTTGCCAGAGGAAGTTTTTATCGAAGAGACCCCTTATGAAGAGAAACAAGCGATAAACAGGGCGATCGATGATCAGAAACGTAGAGACGACCCTGACTTTAAAGGCGCTTTTCATGAGAAAAAACATGCTGCTGCAATAGCAGCTGCCGCTCGTAATAAGACCAATAATCAGCCTTCCTGGAAAACAAAGAAGTTTAAAAAATAAGCACGGAATTTTGAAGGTTAAACTCACACCATTGAACATTGTGTCCGCTGTCTGTCTGACAGCTGCAATTTTGTTACTCGTGAACAAAAAGCAGAGTTTACAGGCGACTCCAGATGCACTTATTGATTTAATGGCTGGTTTAACGGTTCTTGCGGCAATCATTTCTTTCCTTTCCGATCAAATTTTCAGGAAGTTTATACCAAGTTTGAAAAAGTTATGGGTTGTAGAGGGCGTTCTTGTCATCTTCATCCTCATTTTAATATTAATTATAAAAACAAGTATCCGCTAAATGAAGACAGCAGAAATAAAAATTACAGTTCAGTTAGATGACAATAATGTTCCAGAAACTCTTTTGTGGGAATCTACAGATTCTGAAACGAAAGAACAGGTAGCAGTCAAATCTATGATGCTCGCCTTGTGGGACCACAACTATAAAAACTCTTTACGTATTGACCTGTGGACCAAAGATATGCCGGTTGATGAGATGAAAAGATTCTTTTATGAAACCCTGCAGACTATGGGCGACAGCTTTTTGAAAGCTACAGGTGAAAAACTTATCGTTGAAGATCTTCGTGACTACTGTGCGCACTTTGCCGATAAAATGGGTGTTAATACACAAGGTTAATCAATGAGAACGCAGGGAATTATAGGTGCTGCGCTTATGGCAGTAGGCGGGCTAAGCCCACTTATTCATGTTCCAATTGTGGGTAATTGGAACTATTTTGATCTAGACATGCGCCTGGCGATTGCATTTTATGTGTTGGTTGTTGTAGGATTGATTGGATCCTTTACGAGGAAATTAGGCGTTATCCGATTTGCGGGTTTTGCTGCAGTTGTACTGGTACTGATTACCTTGCTTGGTGTCTACCTAAAATCGCATGACTCCTTCAGTTTCCTGCATTTTAAAAAGATAGTAAACCTTGCTGCCGGATTGGTAAAATACAAATGGGGTTGGTATGTGATTGTTGCCGGTGCATTTATTTTGTTCACAGTAAGAAAGCCTAGGGTAGCAAAAGTAGTTTAGCAATTAGTTGAGATCGCTAAGCGACTTATGTTTCCTTTTACTTTTGATCTGGATATGTTTTAGATGCTCATCATTGCTGATGATGCTAATGTTGCCATCCACCTCTAGCATCGCCAGCTTGACTTCCTTAAAATGATCGATTCCATGCTCACGCATAGATTCATGCAGCTCGTCGTTGGTTATACCCAGCTTACCCAGGAGCACAAAATCTAAGTTTCCATTGTGGATAAGGATTTGTGGTTTGTCGTTTACCAGTTCTCTGAAGCGCTTGTTCTTAAATAGCCATTTTTTTAATATATAATTTAGCAGAAAGAGCACCGTTGCTGCGGCAATCCCGCCCAGCAAAGAGGTGTTTGGGCCAACCATTGCATTTTGCACGGCATTGCTGATCAACAGTATGAGCACAACATCGGTCGCATTGAGTTGCGACAGTTCCTTCTTTCCACTTAGCCTGATGGCTATCAGCATGAAAATATATACCGCGGCACTTCGTAGGGCGATGTCTAAATAGGGATTCATTTTTTAGAATTTAAGTTCAGTCTGACCTTGTTGTGCAACATCGCGTTCATGTTGCAATAACCATTTTTTTCGCCAGAGGCCCCCGGCATAACCAACAAGCTTGCCGTTGCTGCCGATCACACGATGACAGGGTATCACGACTGCTAACTTATTTTTACCATTTGCAGCTGCGATAGCCCGTATTGCCAACGGCTTGTGTTCAGAGAACCTGGCATAGGAAAGGGTAGTTGCATAGTCAATGGAGAGAAGTGATCGCCAAACATCCTGTTGGAAATCTGTTCCAGTCTGCTTTAAAGGAAGGTCAAATGTTTTTAAAGTGCCTGCAAAGTAGCTGGTAAGTTGTTGTGCAGCGAGTTTGGTGAGCTCGTTCTCATGCTTATCCTCATTGTCCCGCGCTTCGAAAGTGATTTCTGAGATTAGTTGATCATCTGCCAGTATGGTGATCAAACCAATTGGTGTCTCTAGCGTTGAGCAGTGTTCCGGATTCATTTTTTCAAAAGCTTTAAAACTGTAGTAAATGTAGCATATCTTTGCTTCTTATGCAGTTTGCAAAAGAAGTTAAGCATTTGTTGTACAAGGAAATATTGTTAGAATGGCGCTCTAAGTATGCCATCAATGGCATCTTGCTGTATGTTGTCTCGACGATCTTTGTATGCTTTATTTCATTTGTGACCTTGGAAAATAAGATCACCTGGAATGCGTTGTTCTGGATCATTATGCTTTTCGCCTCTATTAATGGTGTATCAAAAAGCTTTTTGCAAGAGAGCAAAGGGAGGCAGCTTTATAATTATATCCTTGCAAGTCCCGCTGCAATCATCTTAGCAAAGACCATTTATAACGTGTTGATGATGGTTATTTTAACAACCATTGCCCTGGCAGTTTACATCGTCGTTTTCAGTTATTCTCCACCAGATTTTCTGATGTTTTACCTGGCAGTCATCCTGGGGAGCTTAAGCTTTTCCACCATATTTACTATGGTTTCAGCTATTGCTGCAAAGGCAGGTAACGGAGGGATGTTAATGGCGGTACTTAGTTTCCCACTGATCATTCCAGTTTTGATTATACTGATCAAGTTGTCGAAAAATGCAATAGATGGGCTTGATAGAAGTGTTAGCCTGGACGAGGTTGGAATTTTGGTGCTTATTAATATCATGACTATAGCTGCTTCGCTGATCTTGTTTCCTTATCTCTGGAAAGACTAACTATCTATTTAGGATTTAAACTGTAAGTTGTTACTTTTGCATGCGTGACTAAATTGATGAAAGATGTATAAGAGTTGGTGGAAGATCCTGGGTTCAGTATTAGTGATCTACACTACTATTGGGGGTTTGCTTTTAGGAGTTCCCCGTTTAGCTATTCTCAATGAGACCATCAGAAATCTGTATTTCCATGTTCCCATGTGGTTTGGGATGCTCACTTTATTCTCCATTTCGGTTTGGTATAGTATAAAATATCTGCTCAGTTCAGATCAGGTAGACGATCTTAAGGCTGTTGAAAGTGTCAACGTTGGCATTGTCTTTAGTTTGCTCGGATTAGTTACAGGTTCGATTTGGGCGAAATTTACTTGGGGCCAATATTGGAGCTTCGACGTGAAACAGAATTTTACAGCAATTGCTATCCTACTGTATTTTGCCTATCTCGTATTGCGAAATTCCATTGATGAGGAACAAAAGAGAGCGAAAATCTCTGCGATCTATAATATTTTTGCGTTTCCAATGATGGTTGTACTGATCATGGTACTTCCTCGTCTTAAAGACTCATTACATCCGGGGAATGGTGGTAATCCAGGCTTCAATAGTTACGATCTGGATAGCCGGATGCGGGCGGTTTTATACCCGGCATTTATTGGGTGGTCAATAATTGGGTACTGGATCTACACCCTTCGCTTTAGAATACGTTCGCTCGAAATAAAACACAACTCTTAACATGAAGAAAATTACAATTGCTTTATTTCTTTTGATCAACTCGATCGCTGTGTTTGCGCAGGACAACGGAATTGAAATGGCAGATACGTTGCGGAGTAGTGGCAAAATCTATGTTGTAGTGGTTTGCATTGTAATTATTCTTCTGGGTTTGCTTGTTTACCTGTTTTTCTTAGATAAACGATTAAAAAAGTTAGAGAAAAATAACTCCTCTAAATAGTATTTAAATCACACAAAAGGTGTTTTTGGCTGTATGTTTGATTAGTGTGCCAGATACACTAAGGGCATTTGCATTTGCAATAATCGTTTTTTTTAATGCAATTTTGCGCGTGTAAATACTAACTTACTACAATTCATAAAAAATAACTCATGGCTAATACAGCAAATGACATCAGCTTTTTTGCAGACGTCTGTAAAAATTTTGATAGTGCAGCACGGTTTACTTCCCATCCGGAAGGTCTTTTAAACCAGATAAAAGCTTGTAACAGTGTATATCGTTTTCAATTCCCGATCCGCAGAGGCAATGGTTTTGAAGTAATTGATGCCTGGCGCGTAGAACACTCCCATCACATGAGCCCTACAAAAGGGGGTATTCGTTACAGTGATATGGTAAATGAGGATGAGGTGATGGCACTGGCCGCACTTATGACCTATAAATGTGCCATTGTTAACGTTCCTTTCGGTGGAGCTAAAGGTGGTATTTGTATCAACCCGAAGAACTATACCATTGCGGAACTGGAAACCATAACCCGTCGTTACACCACTGAGCTGATCAAAAAGAACTTCATAGGTCCTGGAATTGATGTCCCGGCTCCGGATTACGGATCAGGTGAGCGCGAAATGAGTTGGATCGCAGATACTTATATGACTATGAATCCAGGTTCGCTTGACGCCCTTGGATGTGTGACCGGTAAACCCATCGCCTTACACGGCATCCATGGTAGAAAAGAAGCGACTGGCCGTGGCGTTGCTTATGCGGTAAGGGAATGTGTAGGCGTTGCTGAGGACATGGAAAAGATAGGTCTGAAAGCCGGTCTGGGAGACAAACGTGTTATCGTACAAGGACTAGGTAACGTTGGTTATCATTCAGCGAAGTATCTGACAGAATTTGGTGCAACGATTGTTGGACTTTGTGAATTTGAAGGTGCTATATATAATGCAAACGGATTAAACGTTGACGAGGTTTTTGCTCACCGTAACAATACAGGCTCTATATTGGGATTCCCTGGGGCTACAGACTTCAAAAATTCAATGGAAGGCTTAGAGCAACCCTGCGATATCTTGGTGCCTGCAGCTTTAGAAAACCAGCTTACTGAATTCAATATCAGAAATATTAAAGCTAAAATCATTGCAGAAGGTGCTAACGGGCCAACTACTCCCGAAGCTGAAGAATTGTTTACAGCAATGGGAGGTATCATCATTCCTGATATGTATTGTAATGCAGGTGGTGTTACGGTATCGTATTTTGAATGGTTGAAGAACCTTTCGCATGTGGCGTTCGGTCGCATGGAGAAACGTTATGCAGAGAACTCCAATGCCAACCTTATACATACGCTTGAGGGTCTTACCGGTAAAACAATACCTGCGGAGAACCGACTGATGATTGTTAAAGGTGCATCAGAACTTGAATTGGTGAACTCCGGGTTAGAAGACACGATGATTCACTCATATCATGAGATCAGAGAGAATTTAGTCAATAAACCTGGTGTAACTACGTTGAGAACCGCAGCATTTGTAGGTTCGATCGATAAGATCGCGGTTTCTTACATGACCCTTGGTGTGTGGCCATAAGGCAACACACGATATATTTGAACCACAATGTGTAAGCATTGTGTTTTTTTTTGTCAGCGAATTGCTAACAAACCAGATCGGGGAATCGTTTCCTGTAATTTGTCGTATGTAATTAAAATATAAAATGAACCTTAAAGCCATATCAATCCTGCTGATCACCTTAGGTCTGTTTTCTTGTAAGGAAGGACAGAAGCTGGAAAGTAAAAATGGGTATGCGGTAGTTCCTACTGCTAAAGAAGGAGAGGCTGTAGCTACGTTTGCTGGTGGTTGCTTTTGGGCGATGCAGGAATGTATGGTCGAACTGAAAGGCGTAAATAAGGTGCTAAGTGGGTATGCAGGTGGAACCACTAAAAACCCAAGTTATGAAGAGGTACTAAGGAAAACTACTGGTCATGCGGAGTCAGTTCAGGTTTACTATGATTCGAAGGTTATTAGTTATAAAAATCTTGCAAGCGCATTTTTCCATTCGCACGATGCCACTCAGGTTAATGGACAAGGCCCAGACCTTGGTTCCGACTACAGGTCTGTTGCATTTTACCGATCCAACGAGGAGTATGAAGTCCTTAAGGAAATTGTTGGAAATCTAAATGATAAATCCAGCAAGCCTATTGCAACCGAAATCGTTCCTTTTGAAGTGTTCTATCCGGCCGAAACCGATCATCAGGATTACTACAAGCGTAATAGTTGGGATCCCTATATCAGAAATGTTTCCAGGCCTAAGGTATTGAAATTGAGAAAGTCAATGCCTCAACTCATCAAATCTGAATACCACGATTAATTGTCAGAGAACTATCAATAAACAGCCATCTCGGGGAATTGCCTCCCGCCTACAGATTATCGGCACTTATATTTTTTATCTTTGCATCATCTAAAATCCATATAACGAGATGAGAAAGAGTGCAATCATTGGTTTGATCACGATAGCGATATGTGTTTGTTTCCTTGTAAGTCTGAATGCGGATACAAGTAGCTATTCTACGTTTTCTGAAGCTGCCAGAGATGCAAGGGAATTTCATGTAATGGGTTTTTGGGCGAAGGAAAAAGGCACTTACTATGACGCACAAAAGGATGCCAATCACTTCTCTTTTTTTATGAAGGATGAGAAAGGCGCCGTCAATAAGGTGGTTTATAACGGTACCAAACCCCAGGATTTCGAACGCTCCGAAAAATTGGTATTGGTTGGAGAGATGAAATCAGGCACATTTTACGCATCTAAGATTTTGATGAAGTGCCCCTCCAAGTATAACAATGACCTTGTGGAGGTTAAGCAGGACGGCAAAGTGGAAAAATACAATTAATCTTAATGGATATTCAGTTTATTGGAGAGAATCTCCTTCCTGGTAAAATCGGACAATTTTTTATCGTTCTTGCGTTTGGAGCATCATTGTTGTCTACAATAGCTTATTTTTTTGCTGCAAAAAACAAAGATATTGCCGATCAATCCTGGACCAGAATCGGTCGGGTAGCGTTTTTATTGAATTGGGTTGCTGTTATTGGAATAGGAAGCACCTTGTTTTTCTTAATTCTTAATCACTATAACGAATATTATTACGTCTATACACACTCTTCGAAGGCACTTCCTGTTTACTATATCGTCTCTGCCTTTTGGGAGGGTCAGGAGGGCAGCTTTTGGCTTTGGGCTTTCTGGCAATCACTGCTTGGCGCTTTACTGATCTGGAAATCCAGAACCTGGGAAAACGGAGTAATGACTGTGATTTCTTTCTCTCAGGTGTTTTTAACTTCCATGTTGTTAGGGGTGCAGTTCTTCGGTCAGCGCATTGGAAGCTCGCCTTTCATCCTGCTAAGAGATGCGGTAAATTTAAAGGAAATGGCTCCGGTTGTCTTTGCTGATCCTGAGAATTACAAAAACTACTTAAAGTTTATTACCGATGGCCGGGGACTAAACCCACTATTGCAGAACTATTGGATGGTTATCCACCCACCAACCTTATTTTTAGGCTTCGCAAGTATGGTTGTGCCTTTTGCATATGCAGTTTCCGGATTATGGTTGAAAAAATATAGAGAGTGGATCAAACCTGCAATGCCATGGGCGCTATTTGCAGTCATGATATTGGGAACGGGAATCATTATGGGCTCTTTCTGGGCTTATGAAGCGCTTAACTTTGGTGGATTCTGGGCCTGGGATCCGGTAGAGAATGCGTCCATTATTCCATGGCTTACCTTGATAGCTGGTATCCACGTAATGATTGCCTTTAAAAACACTGGTCATGCCTACTTTACAGCTATTGTGCTGGTCGCCATGAGCTTCATTCTGGTGCTATACGCATCATTTTTAACAAGAAGCGGAATCCTGGGAGAGACTTCCGTACATGCCTTTACTGACCTGGGTATGTTTGGCCATCTTATCCTTTATAACGTTGTATTCCTCGCAATTCCGATAATCCTGCTGGTTCTTCGTTGGAAGGAGCTTCCGATAACTAACAAAGATGAAGAAACTTATTCCCGCGAATTCTGGATGTTTATCGGTTCATTGGTAATTACAATTGCATGTATTCAAGTCATCTTTGTAACTTCTGTACCGGTGTTCAATGCGGCTTTTGGTACTAATTTCGCTCCGCCAATTGACGCTGTAAAATATTATAACCAATGGCAGGCTCCTTTTGCAGTGCTCGTGACCATTATATCTGGCTTCACTCAGTTCATGAAATACAAGCGCACAGAGTCCAGGAAGTTTTACAGCAGTATACTCGCTTCCGTAATTATCTCTGCTGTCTTAACTGCCGGATTTGTATACCTGACAAATGTATATCACAATCTGATGTTCGTTCTCTTAACGTTCAGCTGTCTGTTTGCGGTAATTTCCAATGCTAAAATACTAGCTACAGTATTTGGAGGGAAGAAGAAGCTGGTTGGAGCTGCAGTTGCCCATATAGGCTTTGCTTTATTGTTATTAGGTGCCTTGGTGGCAGCTGCGACAAACAAACCGATCTCATTGAACGCTTCCAACTTTATTCCGGTAAAAGATTTTGAAAAGGCGGAGAAGCCAGGGGAGAATATTGTACTTTACAGAAACGAACCTAAGAAAATGGGGCGTTATACAGTTACCTATGTGAGCGATACGACGGTTGCTCCAAATACATTTTACAAACTTAATTTTAAAGTTTATGATGAGCAGACAGGCGCTGTTAAAGAAGACTTTGAGCTAAATCCACATATCCAGTCGAACGATAAAATGGGACTCATCGCATCCCCGGATACGAAACATTACCTCACTTATGACATCTACACTCATGTGACCAGCGCTCCTGTGAAAGAAGCAGACGAAGATTATGACCATGAGGGTCATTCTGAGGAAGAAAATTATAAAGCACCGCGGATTGTACAATTGGCCGTAGGGGATACCCTGCATACCAGTAGCGGCATTTTGACTGTCAAGGCGCTCAACAATAAACCAGCAGCCAAAGATCTTATATTGAATGACGGTGACCTTGCTGTAGGCCTTCCTCTTGAGATTGATGTTAATGGAAAAATCTTCAAAACAGAACCAATATTTCTTGTAAAAGGGAACAATATCTTTGACTTTGCACGAAATATTGATGAATTAGGGTTAAGGATTAGATTCACTAAGATTCTCCCAGAACAGGGAAAGATGGAGTTACAGGTGTATGAGAAGCCGCAACAAGCCAAAGATTGGGTAGTGTTTAAATCAATCGAGTTTCCTTATATTAATCTCTACTGGGCTGGGACAATTGTAATGGTGATTGGATTTCTGATCTCGATCTTCAGACGACAAAAGGAAGTTAAAGCGATTTAATGAGAGTTGTTCTAGTGGGTTCAGGGAACGTTGCCTCGCACATGGCCAGAGCTTTTAAAGCCTCTGGACATACCGTATTGCAAGTATGGAGCGCTACTTTTGAGCATGCAGCAGTCCTCGCCGAAGCGGTTGATGCCGAACCCATTCATGGTTTGTCAGACATTAGCGAAGAAGCAGATTTAATAATGATCTCAGTGAAAGATGATGCGATCAGTCACCTGGTTTCTCAATTGGTAAGCAACGCTATAGTTGTCCATACTTCAGGAGCCACGGACATTGCCGCATTGTCTCATTTCAAACGACATGGGGTGTTGTATCCGCTGCAAACCTTCTCAAAAAGTAAAGCACTTGATTTTACAAGGGTGCCACTTTGCATTGAAGCCAATAACGAAGAAACGCTAACTTTGCTTAAAGACCTTTCAGAAAGTCTGAGCAGCGCTGTCTATTCCGTAGATTCAGCCAAGAGAAAGATACTTCATCTTGCGGCAACATTTGCCTGTAATTTCGTAAATCAACTTTACGCGCTGAGTAACGACCTGTTAGCACAGCATCACCTGGATTTTGATCTACTAAGGCCATTGATTGCGGAGACTGCTGAGAAAGTACAGTACATATTACCAATTGAGGCACAAACAGGACCGGCCGTTCGTAACGACAAAAAGACGCTTCAGGCGCATTTGGAGCTGCTAGAGAGTCAGCCTGAACTAAAAAACATTTATCAGACATTAAGTGATAGCATTAAAAAATCACATCAATAGCAAGGATTGCGGTTTTTGGTGCTTATTTTTGAAACATAATTATGAGTATTTATAAATTAAAGATAAATTTTGAAGAACAAGGCAAAGCGTCTATTGAACTTCCTATTGCAGGCGGTCAGGATGTCTTAGATGTTTGTTTGGATAATAATATAGAGCTTCAACATAACTGTGGTGGCGTTTGCGGCTGTAGTACCTGCCATGTCTATGTGCTGAAAGGAATGGATAACCTTCAGGAAATCTCAGACAAAGAAGAAGACTTTATCGATAGGGCCGTTCGTCCACGAATTACATCCAGACTAGGCTGTCAGTGTGTGGTCTTAGATGGTGATATAGAAATCACTATTCCAGACCAATCTGCTTTCTTAGGACACTAATTAAACTATTAATACAAAAAACATGCAAGATAAATTTGCTTTACCTATACATTGGGCTGATCATGAAGACATCGCTCAGGAATTATATGAGAAATTTGGCGACGAATTCAATGAGGCTAAAATTTACCGCATCCGCTTTACTGAACTGTTAAATTGGGTTTTGGAGATACCTAACTTCAAAGGAACAAGAGAGGAAAGCACAGAAGGCCATCTTGAACAAATTCAATCTGCCTGGGTTTACGAGTGGAGAGATAACCAAGATTAAGTAATGTTTCTGGAGAGGCTTAAGGAGGTAACCACGTTCCTATTTGATGTGGATGGCGTGCTAACCGATGGCACTATAATCGCTTCGGAATCTGGAGAGCTCCTCCGAAGCTTTAACATAAAAGATGGTTACGCCTTGCAGCTTGCTGTTAAAAGAGGCTATTTGGTCTGCATTATCTCTGGTGGTAAAGGCGCCGCAATGGAGAAACGCTTCGAGGGTCTAGGCCTGCAAGAAGTGTTTTTAGGCGCATCAGATAAAGTCGAAATCTACACTTCATTAATAACTAAGTATAACCTCAAACCAACTGAGGTGCTTTACATGGGAGATGATGTTCCTGATCTGAAGATTATGGGTTTAGTGGGTGTTCCCACTTGTCCCGCTGATGCTGTACCAGATGTTAAAGCGATCTCTATGTATATTTCCCCATTTGACGGCGGTAAAACGGCAGTAAGAGATATCATCGAGAAGGTGATGAGAATTCAAAAGACCTGGTTCGACGAAAACCCCCTTGCTTCTGATTCTGGAAAATAGCTGTTCTCTGCAACGCGCATGTTACAAACTCCAATTAAACTTATAGCTGGCTTTTGTCTCTAATTCATACAACATAACTAAAAGAGTATGAAAAAATTATTGATTATCTGCGCGTTGCTATTTAGTGTAGCTACTTTCGCACAAGCACAGCAGGGACAAGGTGGACGCCAAATGGGTACTCCTGAAGAAAGAGCCAAAAGAAGCGTCAGCATGCTTACTGAAAAGCTTACGTTAACTGCAGATCAACAGACTAAAGTTTCTGCAATTTATTTGGAGCAGAGTGCAAAGATGAAAAAGCTTCGTGATTCGGTCGGAGATGACAGAGAAGCAATGAGAGCAGTGATGATGAAGGGTAATGAAGCTACTGAAACTAAAATTGAAGCATTATTAACGGCTGATCAGAAAAAGCTTTTTACTGCCTGGAAAGAAGAACGTAAAGAGATGATGAAGAAAAGACAAGAAGGTGGAGGCCAACGTCCCGCCGGAACCAAATAATCCATGACATTATCAAATAATAAAAGCGACTTTAGGTCGCTTTTATTATTTTTGCCCCATGTATCAGCAAAGCTTACCAATTATTCTTGCCTCAAAATCTCCACGCCGACAAGAATTAATGAAATCAATGAATCTCGATTTTAAAGTACTTATCAAGGATGTAGAGGAGAGTTACCCCGATAGTTTATTACCAGCAGAGATCGCTGTTCACATCGCTGAAAAGAAAGCTGCGGCTTTTTTGGAACAGAGTATGGATAATATCGTTATTACAGCGGATACCATTGTTGCTTACAAAACAGAAATCCTTGGTAAACCGGAGGATGCTACTCATGCCATGGAGATCCTTGAAAAGCTTTCAGGAACTAATCATCAGGTTTATACTGGGGTCAGCATTTCTTACAGCGGTCATACTGCCTCATTCTTCGACGTAACAGAAGTGTTTTTCAATCACCTCACCAGGGAGCAGATCAACTTCTATATCAAAAACTATAATCCCTTTGATAAAGCTGGTGCCTATGGCATTCAGGATTGGATAGGATTGATTGGTGTGGAAAAGATAATAGGATCCTACACAAACGTGATGGGCCTGCCCACTGAAAAGCTTTATCAGGCGCTACTAAGCATTTAGACCTTTAACGAAGATAACACGCCCATCTTAAGGTCGTATGTTGATACACTTAATCTTTCAGGGCTCATCATATGGAGGATGTAGTTGGTGATTAAGCAGGCGATAACGATCATATCAACTCGAAGCTTAATCAAACCTTCAAAAGCTTCCCGTTCTTTATGTGTGGAACTGATTAATTTAGTAGCCAGATTTGAATAGCCTTTAATATCGATGGGCATTCCTTTTAGTTGCTTGATGTCAGTCTGCCCATGAATCATTGTGGCAAAGCTCTCAAAAGCTCCAGCAGAACCAATAAGTTGTGAAGGTGTATGAAGTAGGCAAGCTTGTTCAAGATCCCCAAGTTCCGTCTCGAGCCGTTGGTTTATTGCTTCCTGATCTTGCATGCTCATTGGATCAGATTTGAAGTATGCCTGTTGCAATCTTGCCGCCCCAATGTCATAGCTTTTCTTCCATAGAACGCCATCTGAATTACACAAGATGAACTCCGTGCTACCACCACCTATGTCTATGATGAGAGAGGTCCTGTCAATGAGTCCGGTTGCCTTGACTCCCTCATAAATATAGGCAGCTTCCTGATCTCCATCAATAACTGTGATGTTAATTCCAGCGCGTTGGTAGGCCGCGTCTACGAAATCTTGTCCGTTTTCTGCACTTCTTATTGCGGATGTGCCAATGGCCTTAACGACATCAACGTTATATTTATTGATCTCATCTTTAAATCCTTTCAAGGCGTTGATGCCTCGCTCAAATGCCTCAGGAATGATGATGTGGTCATTGATTCTGCCTTCCCCCAGCTTTACCGGTAAATTTGTTTTGAAAAGAACCTGAGGCGCTTCAGCCGAGAGTTCTGCTATGATTAAATGGAAAGTGTTTGTTCCCAGATCTATTACGGCTGCAGTCATTCTGTGGCGTTTTAAAAACCTAAATGTACAAAAAAGCCACCCTGAAGGTGGCTTAACTTTTTATGTTTTAAAAATTACTCGAAGTATTCTTTCATTTTTTCAAAGAAACTCTTGTCATTCTTGCCAGGCTGAGGTTTGAAGTTTGGTGACTCTCTTAGTTTTTCAAGGAGAGATCTTTCTTCAGCGCTCAAGGCTTTGGGAGTCCAGATATTTACATGAATAATCTCATCACCTCTGTGGTAAGAATTTACCTCTGGAATACCTTTACCTTTTAAACGAAGCAACTTTCCACTTTGCGTTCCTGGTTCGATCTTGATCTTAGCTTTACCGTCAATGGTTGGCACTTCAGCACTGTAACCTAAGGCTGCATCAATAATAGAAACGTGCAAATCATAAACTACATTGTTACCCTCTCTCTTAAGAGATTCGTGTGGCATCTCCTCAATTAAGATAATCAAGTCACCCGGAACACCACCATTAGGGGCAGCATTTCCTTTGCCACTCATGCTCAACTGCATTCCATCACTTACGCCTGCCGGAATGTTAATTGAAATGGTCTCTTCACCACGGGTAGTACCTTCACCATGACAAACCGTACATTTTGAAGTAATCTGCTGACCACTTCCATTACAGGTAGGGCAAGTTGAACTCGTTTGCATCTGGCCAAGAATGGTATTGGTTACCCGGCGTACCGCTCCACTACCATTACAAGTCTTACAAGTACTTACCGATGCTTTATCTTTAGCGCCCGTGCCGTCACAGGTTTTACAGGAAACCTGCTTATTTACTTTAATCTTTTTCTCTGCACCATTCGCGATTTCTTCCAAAGTAAGCTTGACTTTGATGCGAAGATTAGAACCCTTAGCTACACGTCTGCCACCACGGGACTGCTGTCCTCCGCCTCCGAAGAAACTGTCGAATGGACTACCGCCACCGCCGCCGCCGTTTCCAAAAATGTCTCCGAACTGGCTGAAAATGTCTTCCATGTTCATGCCGCCGCCGCCATAGCCACCACCACCGCCTCCTGAAGCACCTCCAACACCGGCATGACCATAATGGTCATAGCGTTGCTTTTTCTCTGCATTGCTCAAAATCTCATAAGCTTCTGCAGCCTCCTTAAAGTTATCCTCAGCTTGTTTATCGCCGGGGTTCTTATCAGGATGGTACTTGATGGCCATTTTACGGTAGGCCTTTTTAATCTCTTCGGCAGATGCACTTTTGGTTACACCAAGCACATCATAAAAATCTCTCTTACTCATATTAACTTCCCACAACCACTTTAGCGAAGCGGATCACTTTATCATTTAATGTATAACCCTTTTCCAGCTCATCAATCACTTTTCCCTTCATATCCTCATTCGGAGCAGGTATTTTAGTAATAGCCTCGTGGTTATCTGTATTGAAAACAGTGTTGATGCTTTCCATCTCTTTTAAACCTTTCTGTGCAAGTAGACTTTTTAGCTTTGTGTGCACTAAGTTGATGCCTTCGCGGACTGCAGCTACATCTGTAGCACCTTCCATCGCTTTATCCGCTCTGTCAAAATCATCTAGTATAGAAAGTAAAGAAACAATCACATCTTTACCTGCTGTCTGCAACAATTCTACTCTTTCTTTCTGTGTACGACGTTTGTAATTGTCGAAATCTGCAAATAACCGTAGGTATTTATCATTTAAGGCTGCGTTATCTTGTTGTAGTTTTTCTTCTACAGACAATTCAGGAACTATTTCTTGTTCAGGGATCAGCGTACTCTCCTCATTTTCAACATGAAACTGTTCATCTTGCGTATTTATTTGTTCGTTTGCGTTTTCTTCCACAGGTAGATCTTGGTTAATGGTTTTCTTCTTCTTGCTAAACATGGTATAGTAGAATTTTTTGATGTAAACTCAAATGCTTTGCCAATACGTGATATCCGTCATGCTGTCAGATTTTTATAGAATAGACTGACCAAAGTGACGCAAAAGGAAATTTTTGTCAGCCCTATAATTTACACAATCTGTGCATCTTCATGCACAACACCACCTTCACATTTGATGATCCTCGAAGGGAACGTGCGGATAATGTGGTAATCATGAGTCGCCATCAGTACACAGGTACCGCCAAGACTGATCTGCCTCAAGAGCATTACGATCTCTTCAGAGGTGTCTGGATCCAGGTTACCGGTTGGCTCATCCGCAAGAATGATCTCAGGATTGTTCAATAATGCCCTTGCAATAACAACCCTTTGCTGCTCGCCACCAGATAACTCGTGAGGCATTTTTCTGATCTTGGAACGAAGTCCCACTTTCTCCAATACATCCTTAACTCGCTCGTCAATAAGCGCTTTGTCCGTCCAGCCTGTCGCCTTTAAAACAAATTCAAGGTTCTTCTCTATGGTCCGGTCCGTTAAGAGCTGAAAATCCTGAAATACAATGCCGAGCTTCCTTCGTAGAAAAGGAACATCTTTAATTGCAAGATTCTTTAGATCAAATCCCGCAACCAGACCATCTCCATTTCCAATGTGTAAGTCACCGTAAATTATTTTAAGCAAACTGCTTTTCCCAGAGCCGGTCTGGCCAATAAGAAATACGAACTCACCTTTGGTAATATCTAGATTAACACTAGACAGAACGAGATGCTTTTGTTGAAATACATCTACGTTTCTTAAACTTATAACCGTGCTTTCCGCCATTTTAAAGATCAATTTTAGCGATTTTACCGAAGGGCAAATCATTTACAAATTCCATAATAAAAGGCAATCTATCGCCGAGACCTAGTTTATCTAATGATTTATCTGGTCTGTCTACCCTAAAATAAGCAAGCAAAGTGAATTTATCGTCCCTGAGCTGAACATAGTCTGGTATTTTGGCAATGCCTTTTACCTTTATAATATACATTAGTCAAAAATAGTATTTCAAATTGAGAATTGTGGTATGGAGGACGTTTATCTGATCAGCGTAACCGATCCTGAAAGAGGTTTGCCTCCCAGCCCTAAAGAGATCAGATAGTAATAGACGCCTACCGGAACGTCAACATTTTTATACTTTCCATCCCAGGGCTTCAGGTAATAATCGACCGACTCGTAAACCAACTCTCCGTACCTGTTCATGATCGATACCTTCGGTCGTGCGTAGGTTTCAATAGCAGTTATGTTCCATAAGTCGTTTGTACCATCCCCGTTAGGACTAAAACTGGCCGGGATAGACAGTTTTTCATAAACTAGTACGAAAGCTGTATCTATTGCAGTAACGCAACCAAGACTGGATACGACATTTAATGTGTAGTTGGTGCTTTCCGAGGGCGAAGCGGTAGGAGTCAAGCTTGTTGGGTCATCCAAGCCAATCGCGGGCAACCAGAAAAAGCTCACCTGATCTCCAGTGGCACTGCCATTAAGCGTTGTACTGCCACCTAAAACGATCTTTTTGTCCTCGCCAGCGTTTGCAACAGGAATCTTATTTACCACTACGTTTACCGAAGTAAAGCTTTCGCATGAACCGTTTGCAACCCTTACGGTATAGGTTGTTGTTCGCAGTGGCGAAGCCATAGGATTAGCAATATTGGTTGCAGATAAACCGGCTGCTGGAGACCAGGCGTACGTAGTTCCACCACTAGCCTTCAACGCCACCGAAGATCCTTCACAGACCGCCAGGTTGGCATTTTCCACCTTAGCTAACGGTGGAGGTAAAACAGCTACGTCGACCTCTGAAGTTGATGCACAGCCTCCGCTCGTTACGGTAACCCGATACTTTCCCATCATTGCGAAAGTAGCTGATTTGATGGTGAGCGATCTTTCTTCGGATATTTTTCTTCCTTGAGGATCAAACCAGATATACGTTCCATCTGCATCTGCGACATCCAGAATGAGGTCTTTTCCCAAACAGGGCAGGTTACTGATCGCCCTGGGAACAGGGTATTTGTTTACGTTAATGGTTAAGGTAGGGGATACCGTACGACAAAGCGGAGATGCGAAGTTTGCTGGCTCCGCTACAGTTAATCGGAATTGATAAACACCTGGTGTGGCGTTCTCAAACTTATATTCCATAGCAGTACTTGTCTCTCCAGGAACATCTTCCCAATTTGTGCCGGTATTGATTTGCCACTGGTATTTCAATGTACTGCTGCCAGTAACCTCCGCAGACAACTTAAAGGTACTTTCGCTCTTCTCACAAATGCTTTGTTCTCTGAAAGTAGTATTGTCGATCCCAGAAGCGATCACAGGCCCGCATGCGCGGAAAGTAATGTCGTCAATTGCCAAGTCATTTCCTCCGCCACCCGGCGCATTATTCGTCATACGAATTTTAACACGACCAGCATTGTTTGTTCTGAATTCAAACCCAAATTGTTCCCAAACTGGATTTCCGTTACGTAAGTCCCCAGTATTATACGATCGGATCGCGTTTCCATTCATATCCAGAATCGTGAAGGTTACATTAGGTCGGATGCCGTTCACACTTCTCAATAAATTAACTATCCAGGCCGCAAATTCATAAGTGGTATTCGGACAAAGATCAATTACATCAGCGGATTCATAAAACACTCCCGGGTCAGGAACAGCATTAACTACCATCATATGGCCGTCAAAATCATTCGGAGTGTGGTTAAAGATATCATACCATCCGCCATTCATCCCCGTAGTACTTTGCGCTATAGCATATTGACCTTCGCCAAATGGACTGCCAGTAGCTAAGAAACTGTAGCTGGTAATTATATTTGGCCTCGGACCTCGGCTGCCGCCTCTTCCAAAGTCAATGTTTACAACAGGATCACCAAGAGAACCTTCACATACCTGAGCGTTCGACGAAAGAGCCATTAACATCAATATCGAAATTAATGCAAAAGTTCTGGTATGTAAGATCGATTGAATCACAATGACTGATGAACTTCAATATAACCTAAAAAAATGAAATTGTTTTTAATAATTGTTAGCCGGCCTGAAGACTATTGAGAAATTCAATGGTATTAATATTATCCGCATAATCCCAAAGTTTTGGATGCTGACTCTCCCCAAAACCAAGGATCGCAGTTCCAATTTGCAAATCTGCGTTGCTAACTACACATTGAAGGTTCTCGCGATTACTATTCAGTGCAGCTTCTACTTCCTCAAGTTCCTGGTAACGTTCAAAATAGAGCACGGCCAAGGGCGATGAAAATCCAGTATCGGCTTTAAGTAGAAGAAAACCATTGTCATAGTGTTTTGCGCTATTAACCAGATAGATTGATTTGTTATAGTCGTAATTATTATTGTATTTAAAATGATTGATAATGTCGTTGTATTGCTCTAAGGGCTCAAAGAAATTCTTGATATCGTAGTCCTGAGGTAGGTAAACTTTCGAAACATTTCTGCAGCCTAAGCCGAAATAATCAAAAAAATCATGACCCAGTTTAGCGATATCTTCGGGAAGCTCTTTTCCCGTAAGTACCGCAACACTTGTCCGGTTCTTCCGAATAATGTTAGGGACTTTCCCGAAATAGTATTCAAAATATCTGGATGTATTGTTGCTTCCTGTAGCGATAACTGACTCAAAATCTTTAAGCCGTTCTACATAAATGATCTGTTCCTGCAATGCAGGCTCAATTGTACAAAGCTGATGAAGAACTGCTGGTAGTAACTTATCGTCTGAGGAGGACAGCTTTATTAATGCAATGTTTCCAGTTGCAAGAACAGATATCACATCATGAAAACCAACCAAAGGAATGTTTCCTGCAAGAATGAGTCCCACTCTTTTAGGAGTTGTGGTAATTTTAATGTCTTGAAACCAAATCCTCAGTTCGTCTTCCTTCAGCATTTCACTTAATGCATTTAAGGACCTGTAAACTTCCTGTTCTGTAAACCAGGCGTTGCTATTTCTTGCTGAGGTAATCAGCTCCTTGAAATCGTGATCCGGATCTGCAAGAAACAGACTAAGTTTATTGAATGCAATAATTAGTTTTTCAATGGTAAGGCTCAGCATATTCCAACAATTTTAAAGTTTATGTGTTATATTTGCGCTGCAAAGGTAAACTTAGCAAATAGAATTAGACGACCATGGCTATTAAAATAACAGACGAATGTATTAACTGCGGAGCATGTGAGCCTGAATGCCCCAATAATGCGATTTATGACGCAGGCACGGCCTGGAGATTTTCTGATGGTACCAACCTTAACGGTATTATTGATTTTGGCGATCAGCAGATTGAGGCAGAGTCTTCACAAGATGCAATATCTGATGAAGTGTACTATATTGTGTCAGACAAATGTACGGAGTGTAAAGGGTTTCATGACGAGCCACAATGTGCTGCAGTTTGTCCGGTAGATTGTTGCGTGGATGATGAGGATGTCCGTGAAACAGAAGATGAACTTTTAGCTAAGAAAACCTGGTTACATCAGGAAGGATAAGCTTAACAATATCTACAGAAAAGGGCGTTCATTTGAACGCCCTTTTTTTATATCACCTCTTCGTACTTATTAGGAATAATGAGAACAGGACATGCCGCCTTTCTTGCAACGTGTTCAGCCACACTTCCCATCAAAAAGTGGTACAATCCGGATCTTCCATAAGTACCTATAACGATCAGATCAGATCCATACTCGTCAGATTGCTGGATAATTCCATGTGCTGCACTATCTATAACACTTAAATAAATGGTAGGCACTCAGTGACCATATTTCCGCTCAATTTCTTTCAGCAGCACATGGCTGTTCTCTTCGCTATTGTCATAGGTATCCAAAAACACCGGCGCGAGTGATAGATCGGGATTAATATTTGCAGGAACCGGCTCGATTATATTTACAAGCGCCACCTCTGCATCAAATGTTTTAGCGAGATCATATCCCGCCTTGGCAGCTTTTTCAGAGCAAGTGCTATTATCTACAGCAATAAGGATTTTTCTGGGATGCATATCTTCTATAATTAAGTTTCAATATAATTTAACAACAAATTAAGTCATTTAAAAGTTTACTTTTATGCTACTGAAAGAGTTATGGAGCAATTATTTGGTATATGCAGGGTGTCGATCGCCCCTATGAGATCTGAGCCTTCCGACAAAGCTGAAAACTCATCACAGTTGTTATTCGGAGATTTTGTCGAGGTAATTGAACAGCAAGAGCGATGGTGGTACATCAGGAGTTCTTTTGAAGGCTATGAAGGCTGGGTAGACTTCAGGCAGCTTACCCTGACTTCAAAAGCAGATTATTTAGAGTCGAACAATTTGCAGTACCTAGCGCCAGCGCAGGCGATGAACATTTTGATTGATCCACAGGACAACAAGCTATATCTTAGTGCGGCTAGCAATCTTCCTAATTTTAAAGATGGCTATTGCTTTCTTGGTAACCAACAGTACAAAGTTCTGTTTGAGCCAATTATTCCGCGGTGGACAAATATTGATGCGCTTATCTTTAGTGCCCGATTTTTTTTAAATACCCCTTACCTCTGGGGCGGAAGGTCGTTTTTTGGGATAGACTGCTCTGGCTTTGTACAAAATGTATTTAAACTCAACGGATTCCCATTGAGGAGGGATGCCTGGCAACAGGCTGAGCAAGGGCAAGTCGTTGACTTCCTCCAGGAGGTGCAGCCCGGAGACGTTGCTTTTTTTGACAATGACGAAGGAAGGATTACACATGTCGGAATCATGTTAAATTCTTCAGAGATCATTCATTCCTCATCGAAAGTTAAAATTGATCCTATAGACAGTCAGGGCATCTTTAATGAAGAGCTCGGAAAATACACCCACAAACTTAGAATAATCAAGCGTTTGATCTAATGCGATCAATTATGGCTGCAACTGCCAGATCATGATTTGCCTATCATCACCTGCGGAAATCAAATAGCTACCATCAGCGCTCCACATGAGCTTATTGATGGAGTGAAAATGGCCCTCTGTTTGTTTTTCCACGCTTAAGATCTTATAAAGCTTAAAGTCCTCAGCACCCCAGAGTTTGATACTTTTGTCCTGACTGCAAGTCGCAAAATACTGGGCAGTTGGATGAAATGCGATGCCATAGATACTAAACATATGGGCACCCACCTGGTTTTGTAGGTCATAACCAGGCAAAGTCCAGAATTTCAATTGTGCATCCCGGCTGCCTGACACCAGTAGATTTCCTGTTGGATTGTACTTCAATGCGGTAACAGGTAGTTTATGACCTGTCAGTTCACGTTGAAATCCGAAGTCCGATGAATTATAAATTCGAATAATTCCATCCTTGCAACCTAAAGCAACTTCGGCTTCATCATTGCTAACTGCGATTACTCGAACGGTATCGTTGATTACTGTAAAATTATACAATAGCGAATAGTCATTCAGCGACCATATCGCTACATTTCCATCCTCACCGGTACTGATTAGCTCTTGCTTATGAGGAATCGTCTTTAGGTCAAAAACGGCTTTTTTATGGAATAAAAGCGTTGCTTTAATGATGTTTTCTACCAGGTCGTAAACAAGTACAACACCACTTCTTTGCGCTATAAATAAAAGATTATCTAACCGATGAAGCGCATAAACAGAACTTTGTACAGGCAATAACACTTTCACAAAAGCACGACGTTCTAAAGACCATTCTACGACGCCCTTATCGTTACCAGCGCTATAGAAAGTATCGCTGTTTAAGCCATCGCTTAAGGCATATATTGGATTCTGGTGCCCGGTTAATGTATGTAAATGCTTTAGCATTTTGAGTTATGGCTTTTGGAGGTGCCTTCCTTCCAGATTAACGCCAATGTCTAAAAGCGATTTGCCTTTTTCTTTCAGCAAAACCAAGAGGTGAAACATCAGATCAGAACTTTCGTTGATGAAGTCCTCGTCAGTTTCCGCAAGGGCCGCAATAACCGTTTCAACACCCTCTTCGCCAACCTTTTGTGCAATCTTGTTCAGGCCTTTCTTACGCAATTTATTTACATAAGACTCTTCAGTTGGATTGTCATAGCGGTCAGCGATAATTTTTTCCAATTCAAAAATAAAGTTTTGGTTGTAGTTTGTTTGGAAACAGCTGCGTGAACCCGTATGGCAGGTGGGCCCAACAGGAGTCGCTTTGATCAAAATTGTATCGTTATCACAATCAATGTGAGTTTCCTTGACATACAGGAAATTCCCGCTTTCTTCACCTTTAGTCCAAAGTCTGCCTTTAGAACGCGAGTAGAAGGTAACTTTTCCTTCAGCCTGTGTTTTATCCCAGGCTTCCTGATTCATATAGCCGAGCATCAAAACTTCAAGTGTTTGTACGTCCTGTATAATGACAGGAACCAAGCCCTGAGTTTTATCGAAATCTATATTTGTCATGCCTTTTATCTTACAACCTAACCGGTATATTGTGTTTTTTTAATTCTTGTTTTAAATAAGGGATTGGGATCTCACCGTAGTGAAATACTGATGCCGCTAATGCCGCATCAACTCCAGTCTCTAGAAATACTTCTGTGAAGTGTGCTACTGTTCCAGCTCCTCCGGATGCAATAACAGGGATATTAATGGACTTGGAAACCTTGTCTAGCAAGTGGCAATCAAAGCCAATCTTCGTACCATCATGATCCATTGAAGTCAATAGGATCTCCCCAGCACCTAAACCTTCTGCTTTTTTAATCCAATCTTCCGTTTCCAGTTCGGTAATCAGACGACCACCGTTAAGATGCACCATGTTTTTGCCATTGACTAATTTAGTGTCGACGGCCAGTACTACAAACTGAACCCCAAATGCTTTGGCCAGTTCTTCTATTAACGCAGGATTTCTAACAGCTGCGGAATTAATGCTGATTTTATCTGCTCCTGAGCTTAACAGCGCTTCTGCGTCGGCAATGGAGGTAATCCCTCCCCCAATAGTAAATGGTATGTTGAGCTGACGCGCTACAGACTTTACCATTTCAATGGTGGTACCCCTACGTTCGTGTGTTGCAGTAATGTCCAGAAAGACCAGCTCATCAGCTCCCTGCTGTGCATATTGCCAGGCGAGTTCTACAGGGTCACCGGCATCTCTCAGGTCGACAAAATTAACGCCTTTAACGGTTCTTCCATCTTTAACATCCAAACAAGGGATGATACGTTTACTCAGCATCAGCTTAGAGAGAAGTCATTTGTCTCAAATTCCATTGCTTAATCTCCTCAATGCTTATCCTGTCTTCATAAATTGCTTTACCTACTACTACCGAACGGATATCAAGTTCAGCAAGATCTTCGATATCTCTCATGGAGCTAATACCACCAGATGCAATTAGTTTAATGAAAGGGGAGTGTTCCAACAACTTTTTATATAAGTCTATTGCTGCACCACCTAGCTTACCATCCTTATTGATGTCCGTGCATAGAAATCTGAAGAACCCAAGTTGCAAACATTTATCAACGTAATCCATCAGTTTTATCGGTGAACTTTCCATCCAACCCGAGTACTTAATCACTTCGTCAAGCACGTCTATAGCAATTACAATCCTATTTGCATAATCATATTTTTTGCCTACTTCAGTACTTAGTTCCTGTAAGAAGTCTGGGTTAGTAATTGCCTGAGTGCCGACAATAACCCTTTGGATGCCTGCATCCAATAGATCGGTTACTTGTTTGATGGTACGAATTCCTCCACCATACTGCACTTTCATGTCTGTTTTCTTGATAATATTGAACAATTCAGCTTGATTGCTGAAATCACCTTTAGCACCGTTTAAGTCAATGATATGTATAAATTCGGTGCCATTTGAACGGTAAGTTTCAATCATTTCCGCAATGGAAACATCGTAAACCGTCTTCTGGTTATAGTCGCCTTCTCTCAAGCGCACTACTTTTCCATCTAAGATATCAATTGCAGGAATTATATACATTTTACTGTTTTAAGTTTGAAAAGTTCATTAATAGGCGTTCACCGGCGATTCCAGACTTCTCAGGATGGAATTGTACGCCATAGAAATTGTCTTTTTGTACTGCCGCTGAGAATGGCATTCCATAATTAGCAGCAGCGATGTCAAAAGTAGGGTTATATTCAATAAAGTACGAATGAACAAAATAAAATTGTGCTCCGTTTTCAACACCCTCAAATAAGGGATTGTTTTTATGTTCAATGTTATTCCAACCCATATGCGGAATTTTAATTCCCTGATCCTTATTGAATAAGCGTGTTTTAACCGGTACAATGTTCATCATTTCAGCATCCCCTTCTTCAGAATGTTCAGTAATTAGTTGCATCCCTACGCAAATACCTAAGACAGGCTTTTTAAGCGCCTTGATAGGTTCAATCAAGCCAGTCTGCTGCAACTTACGCATGGCAGCCCCTGCGTGACCAACCCCCGGTATAATAATGTGCGTATATTTTTCAAGGTCGGCCTCAGAATTTACCATCCCGTAGGGAAGGTTTAACCGTTCAAGTGCCGAGGTTAAGGAAAATATGTTTCCCGCTCCGTAATTCACAATTCCTATCATTTTAACTTTCCGTTTTATAACTCAATACCGTTCCACTTCTTTTCAAAAAATGAACTTCTACCAAATCATTTTTAATCCATTTGTAAACATCGCGTTTTGGGATTGTTACTATCTTATCAATGTTTAGCTTTCCTCTATCCAGTACGACTTCGTAGTTGGAGTCATCAATCATCTTCTTCGACAGGATAGGAACTTGAACAATGTATTTTGTTCCATCCTTAACATCCCTATTAAGACAAATAACGATACGATAATAAAAGTATAAAGCCAACGGCATGAAAATGAGCATTGCGATCATAAAACCAGAAGGGTACCTGCCTTGTTCATAGGCTGATGGTCTATTATTAAACCACCTGCCTGAAAAAAATGGGCTAACAGTACTGACTAGCAAAAGTCCTAAAAATACGTAGGCAGCATACTTCTTATGTTTTGGTCTTATCTTATTATCAATAAGCTCCAAATCTTCAGCGCTCAGAACTCCCGTTTGCATAGCATAAACATTTACAACATTCCTTTTGTGCTCGGTAGCACCAATTTCTCTGCATCTCTTTTGATGGCCATTTTAATCGCCTTTGCAAAAGCCTTAAAGATAGATTCAATCTTATGGTGTTCATTATCACCTTCCGCTTTAATGTTCAGATTGCATTTGGCCGCGTCACTAAAGGACTTAAAGAAGTGATAAAACATCTCAGTTGGCATGTCTCCGACCTTCTCTCGCTTAAATTCTGCGTCCCATACCAACCAGGCACGACCGCCAAAATCTATTGCAGCCTGGGCCAGACAGTCGTCCATCGGCAAACAAAAACCGTAACGTTCAAGACCCAATTTATTGCCGATTGCTTTAGCAAAAGCCTCGCCTAAAGCAATTCCCGTATCTTCAATGGTATGGTGTTCATCAATATGCAGATCCCCGTTGGTTTTGATTTTCAGGTCCATGCTTCCATGTCTTGCGATCTGATCGAGCATGTGATCAAAGAAGTTTAGACCTGTTGATATTTCCGCTTTTCCTGTACCATCGAGATCAAGGTGGATACTGATCTTTGTCTCATTGGTATTTCGTTCATGGGTGACAGTCCTTGAGCCTGCCTTTAGCATGGTGTAAATGTCCACCCAGTTTTGCGTTTGCAAAGCAATGTATTCACTCAAGGTTTCCGCCTTTTCCATCATCTCATTGACACCCAGCAAGTCATTATTACGTAGCCAGATTGCTTTCGCTCCAAGGTTTTTAGCCAGGATCACGTCATTCAGTCGGTCGCCTATTACATAAGAATTCTTCATGTCGTACCCTTCCTCCAGGAAATGGAGTAATAAACCTGTATTAGGTTTGCGGGTGATCGCATTGTCGTGAGCAAAGGTTTTGTCTATGATGACTTCTTTAAACTGAATGCCCTCACCTTCAAGGGTTCTCATGATCAGATTATGAATTGGCCAGAAGTTTTCTTCGGGGTGTGAAGTTGTTCCAAGCCCATCCTGATTGGTAACCATGATCAACTCATAGTCCAGCTCAGAAGCAATCTTGGTCATGTAATAGAGAGCTTTTGGATAAAAACTCAACTTATCTATGGCGTCGATTTGCTCATCTTCGGTCTCGTTGATTAGTGTTCCATCTCTATCTATAAACAGTACTTTCTTCATGATCTAAATGTTTTTTAATGCGTTCAACAGCGTCTCGTTTTCAGCTGCAGTACCTATAGTAATTCTCAAACAGCCTTCACACAGCGTGACTTTCGAGCGGTCTCTTATAATAATACCTTGCTCAACCAAGGTCTTGTAGGTGTTTAAAGCATCCTCTACCTGAACCAATATAAAATTTGCATCAGATGGATAAACCTTCTTAACCATTGGTAAGGCGGCTAAGGCAGTACTCAAATGATCCCGTTCCTGTACGGTAATTTTTATCCAATCGTTCACCTGACTAATGTTTTCCAAGGCTTGAATAGCGATGTCCTGAGTCGCCTGATTAATGTTATAAGGCGGCTTTACTTTGTTAAGCACATCTATAACTGGTCGTGCCGCAAATGCCATACCTAATCTTAATGCTGCTAAACCCCACGCCTTAGAGAAAGTTTGCATCACTACCAGATTGGGGTATTCAGTAAGTTCTTTAATAAAGGTTTGCTGTTTTGCATAATTGATATAAGCCTCGTCAATGATGACAAGCCCGCCGAAATTTGCCAATACGGTTTCAATATCAGTACGTACGATGGAATTACCTGTTGGATTGTTGGGGGAGCAGATAAAGATGAGCTTAGTGAACTCGTCAATTGCCTCTGCAATACCGTCCAGGTCCAATTGGAAGTTGGACAATAAATTCACTTTTCTAATCTCTACATTGTTGATGTTTGCAGAAACCTCATACATACCATAAGTAGGAGGTAAGATGATCACATTGTCTTTGCCAGGCTCGCAAAATGAACGAAATAGCAAGTCAATTGCCTCGTCACTACCATTTCCCAGGAAAGTATTTTCAATCGGAACTCCTTTGATTTTACTGATTGCATCTTTAAGATCCAGCTGCAATGGGTCAGGGTATCGGTTATAGTTCTTTTCCAGGGGCGATCCGTAGCTGTTTTCATTAGCATCCAAAAATACGCTGGCCTGACCCTTATATTCATCTCTAGCCGTAGAATAGGGCTTCAGATTCTTAATATTTTCTCTTTGTAAACTGTTAATGTCCATTTCAATATTTTTAAATGATAGGCAGGTTTTCGGCTTAACCTTTCAAACGGATACTTATTGCATTCTTATGTGCATCCAGACCTTCCGCTGCTGCGAGAACCTCTACGGTTGGACCAATGTTTTGCAAACCTTGCTCCGTGATGTACTGGAAGGTAATCTTTTTAACAAAAGAATCGAGGGAAACTCCTGAGTAGGCTTTCGCATAACCACTCGTTGGCAAGGTATGGTTTGTTCCCGAGGCATAGTCGCCTGCACTTTCAGGAGTTAGGTTTCCTAAAAAGACAGAACCTGCATTAACGATTGAAGGAATCAAAGACTCATAAGCAGTGGTTGCAAGTATCAAATGCTCCGGAGCGTAGGTATTGCTGAAAGACACAGCTTCCGACAGGTTATCAACAAGCACTGCATAGGAGTTCCCGATGGCCTTAGCTGTTACTTCTTTCCGCGACAGGGATTCGAGTTGCCGCTCCACTTGCTGAAGGACCTGATCTATGATCTCCTGAGAAGTGGCAACCAGTATCGCCTGACTATCTGCACCGTGTTCCGCCTGAGCTAAGAGGTCTGATGCAACGAAGGCAGGATTGGCAGTTTCATCAGCGATCACCAATACTTCTGATGGTCCGGCCGGCATATCGATGGCCGTCATGGTCACCGACTGAACCAACTGTTTTGCCTGCGTAACGTACCTGTTTCCGGGGCCGAAAATCTTGTAAACTTTAGGGACACTTTCCGTGCCATATGCCATGGCCGCGACTGCCTGTGCACCGCCTGCCAGGTAAATCTTTTCGATGCCTAATTTTACCGCGCAATACGCAACATAACAATTGGTTTTTCCATCCTTTTGAGGGGGGGAGCAGACCACAATTTCTTTGCACCCTGCAAGTACTGCCGGGATGCCTAACATCAAAAATGTACTTGGCAAAACGGCTGATCCACCAGGGATATACAAACCAACTTTTTCAATGGCTCTGCTCTCTCTCCAGCAACTTACGCCAGACATCGTTTCTACTTTAGGCTCCGTAAAAGCCTGTGTAGAATGGAACAGTTTAATGTTCTCATAGGCGACATCGATTGCAGCTTTTGCTTCGGCGGGTATCGTACTTGCAATTTCTAAAATCTCTTCTGCATCAATGAAAAGGTTCTCCAATTCAATCTTATCAAATTGAATCGCATAGCTCCTTAATGCTTCATCACCATGCAGTTTTACCTGCTCAACGATCTCAAACACTTTGCCTTTAATGCTTTCATCGTCTTCAAGCTGACGTAAACACAGCTCTTTAACTTGTGCTTCAGATAAATCCTTATAGCTGTAGATTTTCAATATGTTATGTTTTAGTGTTAACTAATGGTTAATCGCCTAACAGCCGTTATGGCAGTAAAAGGACGATGTTTCCTTTTGCTAAACAATGATTTTTTCAATTGGCATGACCACAATTCCTTCGGCTCCCGCTGCTTTTAAAATGTTGATCTTTTCCCAAAAATCATGTTCCGTAATTACTGAATGTACAGCAACCCATTCCTCATCAAAAAGCGGAACAACGGTTGGGCTTTTTACACCAGGTAAAAGAGCAACCACTTTTTCAAGGTTGGATTTTGCGACGTTAAGTACGACATATTTTGTCTCCTTAGCTCTCAATACGGAACGAATGCGTTGCAACAATTCCTGTACTTCCGGCAAGAGATCAGATCCTGCTTTCCCTATTAGAACCGCCTCAGATTTCATTACTTCAGCGAATGGCTTTAGTCCATTACTTTTAAGGGTTCCACCTGTGGAAACGATGTCACAGATGGCATCACTAAGTCCTAAACCCGGACCGATTTCTACCGACCCAGAAATGGTTCTTACTTCAGCTTCGACATTGTTTTCTTTCAGGTATTTTTCAAGGATCAGGGGGTACGAAGTAGCGATTGCTTTACCGCCTAATTGTGCGATTTCTGTAATGTTACTTTCGTTAGGAATCGCAATTTTTAAGGTGCATTTTCCGAAGCCCAGCTTCTGCAGATACGTGACCTGAGCACCGGTTTCAACGATCACATTTTCTCCAACAATACCCAGGTCGGCTATGCCGTCCTGAACGTATTCCGGAATATCATCATCTCTAAGAAAAAGGATTTCTAAAGGAAAGTTGGTTACAGTTGTGATTAAAGAGCTCTTGTAATTCTCGAACGACAGGCCGCAATTTTTAAGTATCTCTACTGATTTTTCGTTTAACCTACCCGATTTCTGGATAGCTATTTTAAGTGTTTTCAATTTGTGCTTTTAGAATTATTGAATGAAACATGAAAATTGGTCGGAACAAGTTTTGAAGTACAAAACATTACATATACATCGCCAACTGGCGATGGTGCAAATGTAAGTGATGATTCAAAGTTGTAAACATTTTAATTTTAATTGTTTCGTTCAATAATGACAAGCATTATGAGGAGTTGCAAATATAGCTATCCAAATGACAAATCAAAAATTACTACAAAACTTCTTGCCCAGCATCATTTGAACCTAATATCAGTTTGTATGTCGACCGCTATTGACAGGGTATTGGGCCGACGTTGGTTCGGCTTAGGACGAATCAATACCGGACCAACCCCGAACCAACGCCGGACCAACCCCGGTTCAACCTACTACTAATGGACTGTCCTATACAAAGTTAAGTTTACACTAAAAGTTTTGTTACTACTCTGTGTTTACTATTGAATTTACTGTTACTGTACTGGGTTTACAACTTTATTTTGTCTTCCTGATAGTGGTTTACATAACCTGTTTTTAGTGCTTCTTTGTTAATCTTCTTCTGTTCATGTACGTTTTCTGAGTTGAACGACTAAATTTCAGAATATCAGTAAGTTGATTTGAGCTGCTTAGCGTTTTCGAACTATCATGGCACTTAAATTGCTATTTTTGTACAAAATAAAACTGTTGAAAAAATTACTCTTTGCATTAACTGCAATTATCCTTTCTCTTTCTTCCTGTAAATGGTTCGTTGAGACGCCTGAGATCGGTTTATTGCTGGAAAAGCGCTTTAAAAATAAGTTGTACAAGGATTTTGATACAGCGGTATATAATCAGGTTTTCCTTAACCACTTTGATTCGGTTTCCAAAGAATTGCCTAACAGCTCAAGGTTGAAGTCTTTCTATAAAATTAACAATCAGAATCCTGACTGGGTAACCAGGTTTTACTTTGACGGCGAATTAGACAGTCTCCAACATTACATTTCCAACAGCAGGGTGCATGGTTACAATCCGGAGATCTTTAACAACGAAAAGCTCAAAGGAATACTTCAAGAATTGGCTGAAAACAAATTCAAAAGCATCAATGAAGTCTATCCTGTTATTGCCGATTTGGAATTGACGGCGGCTACCTCCGCAATCAAATATTACAATTTTGTCAATTTTGGAAGTTTAAATCCAAGAAGGCTCCTGAACAGATATTATATCCCTGTTGTCAGACCGGATAGTTTGAGCACCATGAATGTCCTTCACACAAAATCTTTAACTAGCTTGCTGCAGGATGTTCAGCCGAAAGCTGAAGCTTATACCGTTTTGCAACAGGCGTTGGCAAGGTACGAGCAGAGTCCATCTAAAGATCAGCCGGCTAAAAGAACAATACTAGTGAACATGGAGCGCCAGCGTTGGAAGCTTCCTAAATTGGGAGAGGAATATGTTGAAGTGAATATTCCCGATTTCTCCCTGACCTGGTTCGATAAGAAAGACACATTATCGCATATGAAAGTGTGCGTTGGCGGAAGACGTGAGGATGATTATAAAGCAAAGATTCAGCAGTACCTGAAAACTGGAAACCTGGATGATAAGCCTAAGAATCACGAAACACCAATACTTTACAGCAAGTTTAATGCAGTGCAGGTAAATCCGATCTGGAACATTCCCCTTAGTATCGCAAGAAGCGAAATCTACTATCTGGCGCGAAGAGATCCCTACTATCTGTCTAATAACAATATTAAAGTATATTACAAAGGGCGACAGGTATTTGATCCTGACACCATACAATGGGATAAATATTCCAGAGAGAAGCTGCCATTCCAGTTCAAGCAAGGATCAGGAGGTCGGAACGCGCTGGGTAAATTTAAGTTCATTTTTGATAACAATTCAAGTGTATATCTCCATGATACCAACAACAAGGCCGCCTTTAGAAATGCTAATCGTGCCATAAGTCATGGATGTGTGCGGGTGGAACGGCCTTTGGAGTTTGCAGAAAATCTGGTTAAAGACAAAGATGAATACGATCTGCTCAGGATGGAAGTTAATCTTCCGCCCATTGACACTACTAAAATGGAACGCTACCAACGTAAGCTGGCTAAGAAAGCGGATACAGTAAATACTTTTCAACTTAAGCCCAAATGGTTTGGCGTCAAAAAACGGGTACCTATTGTTATTAACTACCTAACTGCATGGGCGCAAAATGGTGCGGTACAATTCAGACCGGACGTTTACCAACTGGATGAAACTTTATATGATGCAATGAGGAAATTCATGTAAAAGTTCTAACTTTGGTTTTTAATGAATTTCCTATACCCAGGTTTTCTTTTTGCGCTGCTGACGATAGCCATTCCTATTGTAATTCACTTATTTAATTTCAGGAAGTTCAAGAAAGTATATTTTAGTAATGTACAATTCTTAAAAGAGGCTAAGGAGCAGAATTCTTCCCGTGAAAAGCTTAAACACCTGCTGGTATTGTTCAGCAGAATACTTGCTATTATCTTTCTGGTACTGGCTTTCGCCAGACCTTTTATCCCTTCTGGCAAGACAAACAATCCCTCCCAAAGAAACGTGATCGGCATTTATGTAGATAATTCCTACAGCATGGAGACCGTCAATCGGGAAGGAAGCCTGTTCGATGAGGCTAAAAGAAAAGCAAAGGAAATTGCATCGAGTTATGGATTAAACGATCAGTTTCAACTGCTGACGAATGACTTTGAAGGTAAACATCAGCGATTTGTGAACAAAGATGAATTCGTTCAACAGCTGGAAGAGTTGAAAATTTCGGCGGCGAGCCGTTCTTTACAACAAGTCATTAACCGGCAACAAGCAGATGCCAGCGACAATAACAATCACTTGAGCTATTTACTCTCGGATTTTCAAAAGAACTTTAGTGGAACGCAACCGATCAAGGCAGACAGCAACGCTAGCATATCGTTTGTCAAACTTAGTGCGAATAGCCTGCCTAATATATCTGCCGACAGTATTTGGAGTTTATCACCGGTTCATCAGCCCAATCAAAGCGAAAAATTTGTTGTCCGGCTAAAAAACTTCGGCGAAGAGGACGCCAAAGATGTTCCGCTGAAGTTGAGCATTAACGGTCAGCAGAAAGCGATTGGTAATGTTGCGGTTCCCGCCGGCAAATCAGTTAACGATACATTGAGTTTTAGCGGACTTAGTCCGGGTTGGCAAAAAGGGATCCTGACCATTAAAGATTACCCGCTGACCTTTGACGATGCACTTAACTTCAGCTTCCAGGTAAGTAGGGAAATGAATGTCCTGCATATTGCGGGTGATCCTTCACAACTTTACATCAGGTCATTATTTGCTGCGGATCCCTATTTCAAACTAACAGAGATGCCAGAAGGCAATATAAAATATTCCATGTTTGCCAGTTACAATCTAATTGTATTAACGGGTCTCAAAGAGCCATCATCTGGATTGGCGCAGCAGTTGAAAGCATTTGTACAGAACGGTGGTAGCCTGGTTGTCTTTCCAAATCTGGAAGCGGGAGCGTCGCTTTATTCTCCTTTTTTGACAGGTTTATCACTCCCTGCCATTGAGCAGATCAATGCAGGTACGCCTGTTTCAAGTACGCTGGATATAAAGAACGAACTTTTTAAAGACGTTTTTGATCAGGTTCCTAAGAATCTCGATCTGCCAGTGGTAAACAGGTACTTCAGCTATACGTCTCAAAACAGGTCGTCGAGGCAGGACGTGCTACAGCTTCCATTAAACAAATTTTTGCTAGCGAGATATAATATTGGAGCTGGCAAAATATACTTGTCGGCCACCTCCTTAGACCCGAAAGACGGAAATTTGGCCAGGCATCCGGTATTTGTTCCAATCCTTTTTAAAATTGCCTTTGGCAGTTCAAGATCCTTTCCGTTGTACTACACTACGGGAACAAGTGATGTATTGGAAAGCCAGAAGATCAATTTGCTCAAGAACCAATCGCTTACACTAGTATCAGACCAGTTTGAAGCGATTCCGGACCTTCGCCAGACTCCGGCGAGCACCCTTTTGTATGTTGCCGATCAAATAAAAAAGGCCGGTTTCTATGATCTGAAAAAGGGCGACTCGACTTTAGCAGTGATGGCCTTTAACGACAATCGAATAGAATCAGATATGCACTATGCCAGCGACGCTGAGCTGAAAAGCCTATCTGGAAAACAAAATGTGAGTATAATCAATTCTAAGAAAGACGCCCAGTCGTTGCAAGTGACCGCCAGGAGCAACAGCGTTGAGCTTTGGAAATTTTGCGTTATTTTAGCGCTATTGTTCCTGGCCATTGAGATTTTACTGATCAAATTTTTTAATAATACAAAAACCCTAAAAACAGCATGAACCTTCTCATCACGGACATAACCATTGTAGACCCTAATAGTCAGTTTAATCAAATGAACTGTGATGTAAGCGTAGAAGATGGCGTAATTACGGAGATAGTCAGCAGTGGTTCAAAAGGCGGGAAGAACGCTATTGCTGGAAAGGGTTGCATATTATCACCAGGTTTTTTCGACTTGAATTGCTCAATTGGAGATCCGGGATATGAAACAAGAGAAGACATTAACACTGCGACCAATGCTGCAAAAGCTGGTGGGTTTACAGGAATAGCAGTGTTGCCAGATACTAAGCCTGTGGTGCATTCTAAAGGGGAGGTTGAATATATCATTAATCGCGCTAAGTACAACCTGGTTGATGTCCATCCAATAGGCGCGATTAGTCGCGATATGAAAGGCGAAGAACTCGCGGAGCTATACGACATGCAACAGGCTGGTGCCATAGCTTTTTCAGATGGGAACAAAGCCATTGCAGATGATGGCTTTATGAGCAGGGCCTTGCAGTATGCAAAAGGATTTCAGGGTTTGATCATGGTCTATCCTGAAAACGCAGCTATTGCGGGTAAATCTCAAATTAATGAGAGCGCAACTAGTGTATTGCTCGGAATGAAAGGATTGCCTGCGCTGGCTGAAGAAATGCAGGTCAGCAGGGATATATTTTTGGCGACTTACCATAATGCGCCTCTGCACATTAGTAACATTTCGACTGCTGGTTCTGTGCTGCTCATAAAGAGAGCTAAGAAAGATGGCGTAAAGATCAGTTGCGATGTTGCAGCACACCACCTTGTCTTCACAGAGGAGCTCTTAAATAGCTTCGATAGCAACTATAAGGTAAAACCCCCATTACGGGGTAAGAGTGATGTTAAAGCCTTGATAGCGGCCTTGAAAGATGGAACGATCGATGCAATAGTTTCACAACATCGTCCGCATGAAATTGAACACAAAGATGTGGAGTTTGAAATCGCTGCTTTCGGCATCATCGCGTTGCAGACCGTTCTGCCATTGTTATTGAAGGCAGGGTTATCCGCAGAGTTAATAGCAGAAAAATTAGCTGTAAATCCGCGTAAGCTTTTAAAATTAGCGGTACCGACCATAAAAGAAGGAGAAGGTGCTAACTTCACGGTTTACAATCCTACAGAAAGCTGGACTTATGATCTTGCAAATAACCACTCAAAGTCTGCCAATTCACCACTTTTAAACAAGACACTTACCGGTAAAATAAAGCTGGTTGTTAATAATAATCAAATACAATCTTATGGATAATACAGTAAAAACTGCCTTAATTGCATCATTAGATAAGTTTGCAGAGGTATCAGGCACAGATTCGGTAAAGCTGGAAGAAGCGTTGGTAGAGGTATTTAGTAAAGACCTTGGTTTCATCGAGAAATTAGAAGAGTTCGATGAAGTATTCGATGAATACCCGTCTTTCGAACAATTAAGAGAGGTATATTTTGATCTCTTGATGATCAACTTCTTCGCCAGCGATATTAACAAATTAGAAGAGGATTATTTAGACAGCGAGGAATGGGCTGACATTGAAGAAGAGACCATTGAGAGAGGTACCGAGCTAATGAACCTGTTGCTTTATATCAATGAGTGTCGCGATGAGAAAATTGCACCAGAATTGGGCGACTTCTTAAAAGAATTTTTACTGGTTGAAGAAGATGAGTTTCAGGATGAATTTCATATCTATGAAGACCTGATCAGCAATCAACAATTAGTTGAGTCTAGTGTTGAGGATATCTGTAGTCATAAAGGCATGATTGACGTAAGTGAAGAAATGGAAGAGTTGTTTGTGCCATTCATGGTGTTTTTCCATCAGCCAGAGTCTAGTATTCAGGTAATTAAAGAGTTAGAAGACTATAGTGCAAATAAGGAATTTGATATTGCTGTTTACACATTAATTGCTACTTTTAACTTAAATTAACGTTAAAGAAATTATGGAAGAAAGACAAAAGTTGTTAAATGGCTTATCAGCCAAAAACGGTTTAATCATTGGCTT
This sequence comes from Pedobacter sp., assembly GCF_037719805.1. Taxonomy (GTDB): domain Bacteria; phylum Bacteroidota; class Bacteroidia; order Sphingobacteriales; family Sphingobacteriaceae; genus Pedobacter. Next base: position 279,636 of record NZ_JBBJLZ010000003.1, read on the forward strand.
GGTTAGCGTGGTATTGTCACTCGTCATTCACTTTATTGATCCATTAATGCTGTTTACCAGCTGGTGGGTTGGTTTGGTGCTTATGGTGGTATTTATAGCTTTGCTGGTGTACGCAGGTAAAACTATAAGGACGGATCTTGGCGGATTTTGGACTTTTGGGGAAGCTTTCAAATCATTTCTAATCATGGGGCTAATCATTACTGCGCTATCTACTGTTTACAATGTGGTGTTAAGAACAGTTATCGATCCGGATCTGCCTGCCAAAGCAGGTGCAGCTACTGATGAGAATGCACAGGCGATGATGGCTAAATTTGGTATGCAGCAGGAGCAAATTGATGAGGCTATGGCTAAGCAAGGAAGCGCTGAAAGTAAACTGAAAGTTACACCAAAAAATGTGGTAACAGACTTTGGTATTTCGCTAGCGGTATTTGGCGTATTCGCCTTGATCTTAGCTGCGATCATGAAGAAAAAGCCGCCTGTTAAATTTGCGGAAGAATAAATCTATTACATAAAAAAGGCCCGCCAGGAGAAATTCCATGGCGGGCCTTTTTGTATATGGTTGAAATTCTACAACTCTCTTACCCAGATATTGCGGAAGCTCAATGGCTGACTTGGGTCGCCATGAGATTGCAACTTAATTGGAGAAGGTCCGTGTGCTTTTCTGTAAGCCGGATCACCAACATATTGAGTTGGGCCTTTAAGCTCTGCATTGTTCTGAACTACTACACCATTGAAAATAACGGTAACTCTGGCAGGAGTTTTAATTGTCTGATCTGCGTTAAAGGTTGGTGCAGTCCAGATAATATCATATGCTTGCCAATCGCCTGGTTTGCGGGTTGGGTTTGCCAGAGGTACAATTTGCTTGTAGATACTAGCCGCTTGTCCATTTGTATACGTGTCATTTTTGTACGAATCAAGGATTTGTAATTCGTAACCATCGTCACCTTTGCCAATAGAGGCTAGGAATAAACCGCTGTTTCCTCTTCCCTGACCTTTTCCTTCAATCTTAGCAGGCACTTGCCATTCGATGTGTAACTGATAGTTGTTAAAGGCTTGTTTGGTCTCAATGTTTCCTGACTTCTTATTTACCGTGAAAACATTATTTGCAACAGTCCAGGCTGCGGGCTGATTTCTGTCGTTAGTCATGACCCATTTACTCAGGTCTTTGCCGTCAAACAAAACAATGGCATCCGATGGCGGAGCGATAGTCACTTCTTTAGTTACCACTACCGGCGGTACCGGCGTGTAAACTTCAGTTTGCTCAGGTTTGGTTTTTTCTTGCGCGTTAGCCATGCTGATTCCTCCAATCATTAACGAGGCAACAATTAAGCTCTTAGGTAGGTTTGTCATTCTGTGTTTTTAATTATGGTATATTCAAAGTTATAAAAAAACCGAATATTTTAAAGCTTCTCTATATCATGTATGCGGAGCACGGCGGTTTTATGGCGGATCACGAATATTTTTTCTAAGTTTGCGGATCGAATTGTAATCGCACATGGATATTTCTGTTGTCATCCCATTATTAAATGAAGACGAATCACTACCTGAACTGACTTCGTGGATTGCAAAGGTGATGGCTGAACATAACTTCTCTTACGAATTGCTATTTGTCGACGATGGAAGCACCGATAGGTCATGGGAAGTAATTGAAGAACTAAAGATTCAGTTTCCCTATGTAAAAGCAATCAAGTTTCGAAGGAATTACGGCAAATCTGCCGCGCTACATGTCGCTTTCAAGGCTGCTCAAGGCGATGTCATCATCACTATGGATGCTGATTTGCAGGATAGTCCAGATGAAATCCCTGAATTATACAGACGGATAAGGGAAGAAAAATTCGATCTGATCTCTGGCTGGAAGGCGAAACGGTATGACCCCCTAAGTAAAACAATACCTACAAAGATCTACAATGCGGCGACGAGACGGATGTCCGGCATTCATAACCTTCATGACTTCAATTGCGGGCTTAAAGCGTATCGCAAGGAGGTGGTTAAAAACATTGAAGTTTATGGCGAAATGCACCGTTACATCCCTGTAATTGCAAAATGGGCTGGATTCACTAAAATAGGGGAGCAAATCGTTGAACACCGTGCCCGCAAATATGGTGTAACCAAGTTTGGGATGAGCCGCTTTATTAATGGGCTATTAGACTTACTATCTATATTTTTCGTAGGCAAATTTGGCAAACGGCCTATGCATTTCTTCGGAACAATGGGGGTTTTGAGCTTTTTCATTGGAGCGGTCCTCGTTGTATGGCTGATTGGCGTTAAGCTATATGATATATCAATGGGTATACCTTTGAAAAGAGATGTAACAGACCAACCGCTATTTTATATTGCCTTAGTAGCTATTATATTGGGCTCACAACTATTTCTGACTGGCTTCGTGGCAGAGTTGGTTTCCAGAAGCGCACCAGAACGTAACCAGTACCTGATAGAAAAGGAGATTCTTTAATCCATGTTCTTTTCAATAATCATCCCGCTATATAATCGTCCGCAAGAAATTGATGAACTTCTACTCAGCTTAACCAAGCAGACTTATTTGCAGTTTGAAGTGCTGGTTATCGAGGATGGCTCCATCCAGAATGCCAAAGCTGTAGTAGCGAAATATGAAAATACGCTTGACCTGAAATATTTTGTCAAACCTAATGCCGGACAAGGATTCGCAAGGAACTATGGTTTTGAACGGGCAAAAGGAGATTACTTTGTGATCTTTGATTCCGACTGTATCATCCCAGCTGATTACCTGGAGACGGTTAAGGACTATTTGTTTGAGCATAATCTGGATGCTTATGGTGGTCCTGATGCCGCCCATGAAAGTTTCACGCCGATTCAAAAAGCAATCAGCAGCGCTATGACTTCTCCATTTACAACCGGAGGAATCAGGGGTAACAGTAAACATATTGGTCAGTTCCATCCGCGTAGTTTCAACATGGGTGTTTCTAGAGAAGTATTTGAAAAGTTAGGTGGATTCATCTTAACCCGACTCGGCGAGGATATCGAATATAGCATTCGCATCCATGAGAATGGTTTTAAGATAGGGCTGATTCCAGGAGCAAAGGTGTTTCATAAGCGGCGCACCAGCTTCGTTCAGTTTTATAAGCAAGTCCACTTTTTTGGGAGGGCGAGAATTAACATTTACAAGCATTTTCCTGCAGAACTAAAATTAGTACACTTCTTTCCTGCGGTCTTTACTTGTGGAGTTATATTTACCCTTATTATGAATTGTTTTTACGCACCTTTGGCTTATATCTGCAATTCAATTCTATTGGTATACTTTATGTTGGTATTTTTTCACTCCTGGCAAACCAACAAATCATTTAAAGTTGCATTTTTGAGCATTATCGCTGCATTCATACAGCTTACCGGTTATGGACTTGGTTTCATGCAGGATTTTATAAAAAAAGTAGTTCTAAAATAATAATGATAGATTTTTTAAAAGAGAGTACGTTTGCTGTCAACGAGGTGATTAGCAAGGCATGGCAGGTTACGAAAAGAAACTACTTTTCGATCGCTACGCTTTCCTTCCTGATGTTCATTACCTCCTCTGCATCCGGATTAATGGCTTTCTTTCTGAAAGATGTGAACTGGGGATTACGCGCACTGATGGCGTTTATCTTCATTATGTTCTTTTTCACTATCAACTTATCTCTTTTTAAGTACATCTTTCACTTGTTGGACGATGAAGAGCATGATGTTAGTATTGTGAGCACGATCCCGACCCGCCAACAGATTATTCGCTTTTTAGTCGCTACACTGTATTTCATACTTTGTATCATCGGCGTATATTCTGTCGTCATGTTATTGGGCCTCCCGTTTGTTTACGCTGGTATTGACCTGCAAAAGGTTTCAAGTGTTGCTATCCCTGTCGGCTTAGTGGCTATTTTCATTACCTGGATCAGGATTTCTTTTTTCCCGTTCTTCATTATTGACAAGAACCTGAGTTCGTTTGCTTCGATCAAATATAGCCTTGCGACAACAAAAGGGAATTTCACCAAAATACTGCTACTATTATTGGTACTCGGAGGCTTCCATTTATTAAACCTGTTCTTCAGCTTAATTCATTGGCCATTTGTTGCCTTCTTTGTAAATATTCTGAGTTCATTTATCATTGTTCCACTTTCCAGTGTAGCTTTAACTATCGCATACCGTAAAATGATGCTGGAGTATCAGACAGAAGGTGAGCCGGATATCATTCATAACCTGATTTAAATTATAATGGGCTTAAAAGCAGCATTGAGTAAGCCATTTGCTGCCTTTGTTTTAAAAGGCATTAACAAATGGAAAAAGAATGCAGTCCCGGCACAGCAAGAAATGTTGGCTATGCTCGTAAAAGAGGCTCAGAATACCGCTTTTGGCAGGGATCATAATTTCTCTGAGATCAAGAACTATAGTGACTTCAAAAAGCAGGTTCCTATCCGTGACTACGAAAGCCTTAGAACATATGTTGATAGGGTTGTCGCAGGAGAAGCTGATGTTCTTTGGAAAGGTAAGCCCCGTTATTTTGCGAAGACTTCGGGCACTACCTCAGGCGTAAAGTACATTCCACTTTCTAAGGAGTCCATGCCTGAGCACGTCAAAGCTGCACGCAATGCCTTGTTGACCTATATTCATGAAACCGGAGATGCCTCCTTTGTGGACGGTAAGATGATCTTTTTGCAAGGGAGCCCGGTGCTGACTAGAAAGAATGGGATCGATGTTGGCAGGTTGTCTGGCATCGTCGCTCACCTTGTGCCGGCGTATTTACAAAAGAACAGACTGCCTTCTTACGAAACTAATTGTATAGAAGATTGGGAACAGAAAGTAGATGCGATTGTTGCCGAAACCAGGCAACAAGATTTGCGACTCATCTCTGGAATCCCACCATGGGTTCAAATGTACTTTGATAAATTGAGTGAAAAGTCGGATGGCAAGAAGATAAAAGACATTTTTAAAAACTTTAGTTTATTTGTCTACGGAGGGGTGAATTATGAGCCTTACCGTGCAAAGATTGAAAATAGTATAGGCCGGAAGATTGCTGCGATCGAGACCTATCCTGCCTCTGAAGGATTTATAGCCTACCAGGATAGCCAGTCTGACAAAAGCCTTTTGTTACTTGTGAGAGCAGGTATGTTTTATGAATTCATACCGGCAGACGAATATTATAACGATAGCCCTACCAGATTGAGTCTTGGAGAGGTAGAGCTGGACAAAAATTACGCTTTAATCTTGAATACCAATGCCGGTCTCTGGGGATACAGTCTTGGAGACACCGTTAAATTTGTCTCCATTAACCCCTACAAGATTCTTGTTACCGGTAGGATTAAACATTTTATATCTGCTTTTGGTGAGCATGTTATTGGGGAAGAGGTTGAACATGCATTGTTAAGTGTTGCTAATGAAGAGCAGGTTGGTATTACAGAATTTACGGTTGCACCACAAGTGGAGACTGCTGCAGGGGAACTTCCGTACCATGAATGGTTTGTGGAGTTTTCGGAGCCACCTAAAGATCTGATCGCATTTAGCAAAAAAGTAGATCAGGCATTGCAAAAAAAGAATATTTACTATTTTGACCTCATTGAAGGAAAGATCCTTCAACCGTTAATTATTCGCACGTTACAAAAGGAAGCTTTTGTAAACTACATGAGGGGACAGGGGAAACTTGGCGGACAGAATAAAGTTCCAAGACTATCGAACGATAGAAAGATTGCAAATGATTTAAGCAGCTACAGAATTTGAAGAATATCTCCATACTAGGGTCTACAGGATCCATAGGAACACAAGCTTTATCCGTAATAGCGGCAAATCCAGAGCTTTATCGGGTCTGCGCAATCACTGGTCAGTCCAATACTGAATTGTTGATTAGTCAGGCGCTCCAGTTCAAACCTGCTATGGTGGTTATCTGCGATCCGGAACGTTACCAGGAAGTGAAATCGGGATTAGCACATACCGATATAGAAGTGTTAGCGGGTGCAGACGCCCTTTGTGACGCTGCAAGTATTCCCGAGGCGGATCTTGTACTTACGGCGATTGTAGGTGCTGCAGGTTTAAGGCCGACAATTGCTGCAATCAAAGCAGGAAAGGATATTGGTTTGGCAAATAAGGAAACCTTGGTTGTCGCTGGCGATCTGGTGACCCGTCTTGCTAAAGAATACGGCGTTAAAATTATTCCGGTAGACTCAGAACATTCCGCAATCTTTCAGTGCCTGGTAGGAGAGGAGTTGAATTCTGTAGAGAAGATCTATTTGACTGCCTCAGGAGGCCCTTTTATAGGGAAAGACCGGGAGTTTCTACGAACGGTTACTAAGAGTGCAGCGTTGAAGCATCCAAACTGGGTGATGGGGGCTAAGATCACGATTGATTCTGCTTCTTTAATGAACAAAGGGCTGGAGGTAATTGAGGCAAAGTGGCTATTTGATTTGGAAGCTGATCAAATCGACGTGATTGTGCATCCACAGTCGATCGTGCACTCTCTGGTGCAGTTCCATGATGGGTCAATGAAGGCACAGATGGGATTGCCTGATATGAAGTTGCCGATTCATTATGCTTTTGCCTATCCTGCGAGAATAAGCAGCGACTTTAAGCGTTTTAATTTTATGGATTATCCGGAGCTGACCTTTTTACAGGCAGACAGTACTGCATTTCGTAATTTGGACCTGGCTTATCAGGCATTAAGAAAGGGTGGAAACATGGCTTGCATCGTCAATGGGGCGAATGAAGTTGTGGTAAGTGCATTTTTAAAAGATCAGATTGGCTTTCTGGAAATGAGTGATGTAATTGAATCCTGCATGGACACGATACAATTTATTGCGGAACCGAGCCTGAACAATTATTTAGAAACCGATGAGGAGACACGTATATTTGCTCATCAATTGGTAACAAAACAAGTTAAATAGAATCAAAAAATAAAATATTAGAATAATATATGAGCGGACTGATTATGGCGGCCCAGTTACTTCTGGGGTTATCGATACTAGTAATTTTACATGAGTTTGGGCACTTTATAGCAGCCCGGGCCTTTGGAATTAAAGTAGAGAAATTTTACCTGTTTTTTGATGCCTGGGGAGTTAAACTTTTCAGCTTTAAAAGAGGGGATTGTGAGTACGGAATTGGTTGGTTGCCACTGGGTGGATACGTGAAGATCACTGGAATGATTGACGAATCGATGGATACGGAGGCGATGGCTTTGCCACCTCAGCCCTGGGAATTCAGATCAAAACCGGCTTGGCAGCGTCTAATTGTAATGTTAGGAGGTGTATTTGTAAACATTGTTGTTGGGATCCTGATCTTTTGGATGCTGACTTTCAAATACGGAGAGACGTTTATCCCGAATAATTCAGTAATTGGAATTAACCCGGGTGTGATCGGTAAAGAGATTGGACTACGCGTTGGCGATAAAGTTGTCGCTGTTAATGGTAAGAAAGTTATTCAGTTTGATGAATTGATCAGTACCAAAGTCTTGTTGGGTAACACTACGCTAACCGTTATGCGTGATGGCAAAGCGATAGACATTAAAGTGCCTGATAATATTTTGAACAAAGTATCTGACTTAGGGATTGACGAGTTCATTAGTAGAATGCCTTTAGGAACATCCACCCTGGACAGTATTGCTCCAGGAAGAATCGCTGAAAAAGCAGGGTTAAAGAAAGGTGATCGCATTGCTGCTGTAAATAATGTAGCTGTTAAGTATGATGCGGAGGTGCGTTCTATCATTCCAAAATATAAAAGTAAAACGATTAAGCTTGATGTTATTCGCGGTACGGAGAGATTAAGTTATAATCTTCCTCTGGATACATCTGGTGCGTTGGGCGTGTTCTTCAAACCAAATGAGTTTAGGGAAGAGACCGTCAAGTTTGGCTTCTTTGAATCCCTTCCTTTAGGGGCAAACCAGGCATTAAAGGTTTTCACCGACAATGGAAAAGGCATCTGGAAAGTATTGACTGGAAAGATTAAAGCAAACAAAGCGTTTTCAGGTCCTGTAGAGATCGCAAGAAAGGTTTATGGAGGTGAGTGGATCTGGAAGAAGTTCTGGGCAGCTACAGGCTTTATTTCGATTGCCTTGGCTTTTATGAACATGTTACCTATTCCAGCTTTGGATGGTGGTCATGTTGTGTTCCTGCTTGTTGAGATGGTTAAAGGAAAGCCACTTGGAGATAAATTCATGGAGCGGGCACAGATCGCTGGCTTTGTGATCTTGCTATCGTTGATGGTATTTGTGCTCGGAAACGATATTTTTAAAGCGGTAATGAATTAAACTGGTATGATTGATTACTTTGAATTCTACGGCTTACCGGTCAGCTTTGATCCAGATACTGCGGTTGTTAAACAAAAGTTTTACGAGTTTAGCAAGAAGTATCATCCTGACTTTTTTATTAACGAAAGTGAGGAGAAACAGGCGGAGGTCTTGGAACTGAGCACGATTAACAACAAGGCTTACCAGGTACTGAGTAGTCCTCAGAAACGTTTGCCATATATTTTAGAATTGAAAGGGCAGCTGGCGGAAGGAGAACATTATGTGTTACCTCAGGATTTCCTGATGGACATGATGGAAATCAATGAAGCCCTTATGGACTTACAATTTGATCCTGATGCGGAAAAGCTTGCTGCTGTAAAAATTGATGTCTCGGCTGTCGACAATGGCATTCAGACAGAGATTGATGCGCTTACCGAATCGTTTGAAAGTAAGTCGGAGGCCGAGCAGGCTATTCTACTTCGCGCCATTAAAGACCTTTATTACCGGAGCAAGTATTTGCTGCGGATCAAAGAAAGTATAGATAAGGCTTCGGCTTCTTAAAGCAGGTTTATTGAATGACTACACTATCGATATTTAGAAATATAGCTGTTGCGGAAGGGATTTCGTATATCGCTTTAATATTTATTGCGATGCCTTTAAAGTATTGGGCAGACATGCCGCTGGCGGTTAAATACACTGGCTGGGCACATGGGTTGCTGTTTGTGTTGTACATGATCTTTCTGATTATGAGCTGGATGGAGTATAAATGGAATTTTAAGAAGGTGTTTTTAATAGGAGGGGCCTCGTTGCTTCCTTTCGCACCATTTTGGGTAGATAAAAAGTTAAAAGAAGATAATTCAAATAAAACTTGGTAGTTATCGGGTCAATTGATACATTTGCGTCCCGCTAATAAGCAAATGCCCAGCTGGCGGAATTGGTAGACGCGCTGGTCTCAAACACCTGTGGGAAACCGTGCCGGTTCGACTCCGGCGCTGGGTACAACCCTCTCTAAATCATTTAGAGAGGGTTTTTATTTTTAGCTAGGTGCCTCTGTCGCCCAAAAACGAAGTTTTTGTTTCAGTACCAGCGGGGGTTAGAAGCCGTAGGCTGAATTGAAATAGCGCAAATGATAGAGATTCTTTTTGCAGGTGAGGGGTAGTTTCAGACGATTACTTCTTTTTGGTTAATCCACTTGTCAAAATAAAATTGCAAATTAACGATCTATGTTTCGCCTCTCACTTTTGCTTACCCTTCTATTCTCTGCATTAAATGTAAAACCGGCTAATTTTACAGTTACAAGTGGTGCAGATAGCGGTTCAGGAACGTTAAGAGAAGCATTAAGTTTAGCAGCTGCAAACGGTACTACAGAAACTGATTATATTTATTTTGCGCTAACGGCTGGTAAAATCAGTACTACGAGTCCATTAATTTTATCCTCTTCTTTGGTGATAGATGGCACAAGTTTCCCTGGTGCCAAACTGGGTATTTCCGATGCTAAAGTTACCATAGAAACCCTAAATGAATATGTTAGCAATCAAACGGGCGCTTTTAATGGTTCAAACATTAATCGTGTAGAAATTTATGGCCTTTGTTTTTCAAATTTTGGCTCCGGCCAAAGAGGAATAAGAACAATCAATATCACGGGCAGTGCAGACATTACAGTTGGGGGTGTAGGAAAAGGAAACATATTTCTTTCTTGTGACTATGATATCTACATGCTCAGAACCAACAGGATTAAAATTTCATCGAATTGGTTTGGTATTACGGCAGATAAAACTAATGTGGTTGGCACTGCTTTTGGCGGTACAGTTGATCTTCGCTTGTGTGACAACATCATGTTAGGCGGAGAAACAAAGGCAGAAGGAAATTCATGGGGTTACAGAAACTATGGTGTGAATATTTCTGGAATTAACCCAACTACGCAAGCTGTAGAAAGTATAGGTGAGCTTTGTAAAGTTAAAAATAATAATTTCGGTACAGAGGGACTTCCTTCGGGAATAGGCAGTTCTAATAATTTTCAAGATTTTAAAAGAATTGAAATTGTTGACAATAAGGTAGTTTTAAGTGGCGGGTTCAGCTTAAAAAACATCTCAACATCTGGGCTGATACAAGGCAATAGATTAGGGTTAAATAGCGACATGACCAAAGCCTATTGTTACTCGATGATTGAATTGCAAAATTGCAACAAAATCAAAATTGGCGGTAAAAATTTAGGTGAGGCTAATGTAATGGCTTACCGAGTAAATTTTGGTGCTGGAACCAGCGGGATATATGCACGTGATTGTGGTGATATCCTAATAGAAAGAAATTCCATATATTGCGTTTCTGAGGCCCCCATTCTATACAGTTCCCTTGATTCAAAGGTAGAGATACCTAAAATAGAAATTGTAGGCTACAACAATGGCATCATTACAGGTACCGCAACCCCTAATGCCGAAATAGAAATTTTTTCTGATGGAGAATGTCTGCAATGTGAAGCAAAAACATACCTAGGCACGACCTTCGCTGCGGCGAATGGAACCTGGTCTATGGCGGTAGGCAACAATACAGGTTATACCGCTTCGGCAACCTTAAATAATAGAACTTCACAGTTTTTGGGCCTAAGCGTAAACTTTGGCAATGTAGTTATTAACAAATCTACATGTGGGCTAGCAAACGGGTCGATCACAGGTATTCAGGTTGCTGGAGCTACTAAATATGAATGGTTAAATGAAGATAGTAACAATATTGGCGGCAACCTCGATATTTCAGGCCTTAAATCAGGTAAATATGCTTTTACGGCCTATATGGGTCCTAACTGCAAGACAGAAAAACGTTTCTTTAACGTTCTGGACGCACAACCCAAGGTAGAGTACAGCCTCATTTCAAAGATAGACGCTAGCTGTAATGATGAAAATGGATCTATTGAGGGATTATCATTATTTAATGCAGGCAATTATGACATCCGAACATTAACCTGGACAAATGAGCTAAACGAAGTAAAGGGAAATACACTTTCTATCACAAAATTAAAAGCAGGTACTTACACTTTAAAAATCGTAACTACAGATGACTGCGAAGTAGTTTATGGTCCGGTACAGATCAAAAGCATTGGTGCCCCAGTTATAGATGTTTCAACAATTCAAGTTACTCATTCTAATTGTTCATCAGCCACTGGAAGCATTAAAAGAATTAACGTAACAGGTACTGGAACAATTAGCTATCAATGGAGAAATGAAAAACAAGATGTAGTTGGTTCTACCAAAGATCTAATAGGTATGCCTGCAGGCATATATCAACTCGAAGTTAAGGACGAAAGTGTATGTACATCCATTACCACCTATACTATTCCCGAATTTAATGGCATTGAGCTTAATGAGGACGCTATACAATTAAGCGATGCCAGCTGCGCAGAAAACAACGGTAAAATTGGCAATATTAGCGCTTCTTCTACAGATGCCAACTTCACTTACCAATGGTTTGATGAAACAAATACCCTTGTTAGCAATGCCTCACAATTGCTTAACGCCAAACCAGGAGTTTATTACCTAAGGGTAGCTAATAGCACCTGTTTTAAAGACAGCAAAAAATATCCCATTAAAAAGCAGTTGCCTACTGTTTATCCCGTTTTTGCCTTTTCAAAATCTTCTGCTTCTTGTAATCTAAATAATGGAAGCATTAGCATAACACCAGGACCAAATACTCCATTGATCAAAACTATAAAGTGGGTAGGACCAACTAAATCAACAATTGGTCATACACTCGAAATTACAGGTTTGACGGATGGTGATTATGATTTATACCTTACGGATTTTAATGGCTGTGAAAGTTTTTATCAGAAATACAGCATAGATCGAATAGAGCCACTTGATGTTAGTATTAACCATGCAGGGATTCAAATGGATAAATGTGAAAGTGGAAAGGCTGCCGTAACCATGCTTGCAGTTACTGGTGGGGTAAAACCCTATACTTATGAGTGGAAAAACGAATTTAACGTAAAGGTTAGCAATCAGCTGGTTTTAACTAAAGTGAAACAGGGTTCTTACACTTTAACGGTTACCGATGCCAGTGGCAATCCCTGTAATACCGAAATTGCAACCGTTGTTATTTCGAACATTAATGATACGCCACCTATGCCAAATGTAGAACCTGTAAATATTTGCGCATTTGGGGAGTCGACGATTATTGCTGCTAACATTACAACAGGAACTTATAGATTATATGATGGCCTGTATTCAGTTACCCCAATTATAACCAATAAAACGGGCAGGTTTAACCTAAATATTATAGATAACAAAACGCTGTACATGACTTATGCTTTTGCCGAGTGTGAGAGCGAAAGAACTCCCATACAAATTAAGGTAGTACAGGATGGTATTGAAGCGCCCACCGCTTTTACCCCTAATGGCGATGGTATAAATGATAAATGGGTAATTAAAAACATAGAGAAATTCCCAAAATTAACACTTACTCTTTTTAATCGTTATGGTACTGTGGTATTTACCGCTAACAACTATGCAACTGCATTTGATGGAACAAAAGGTGGAGAGCTGTTGCCCTCAGGTACTTATTATTATGTCATTAAACTAGGCGCGAATTGCCAAGAGATTAGTGGTAGTTTATCCTTGTTAAGGTAATCTATGTGGTTTGCCTTTCCATTCTATATTGGCCTACTGTATCAAAACTAATCATCTCTTCCACGTCTTTTTCTTTCATTATAGCAGAAATTTAGATCTTCAATGCCCGAGAGGCTAACATCTTAAATCGATTTTATTTTTTCCTCCTCAATATCAATCAGCCTTAAGTGCTTACGAATTAAATCCTCATCGAAGAGTTTGTCAGTATCATTCTTTTCGATGAGCCAATGTCGTTGAATGTCTAATATGTCCAAGTAAATATCTTTACTATCTAAAGAAATAGGAACTTCATTATCAATAAGGGCTTTATCCTCCCATTTGGTTGCCATTTGTCGCAACAAAGGCGAATCTTTCCATAAGCCGTTATATTTGCTGTTAAGATGCTTTAAAGACTCTTTGGCTAGCGCCTTTTGAATGTAGCTTTCTGCCTCACTTTCCGAAATGTAATCCGTAAAATTCGGCATCTTAAACTTCGTAAGCAAAAACGGCAGGGTAAGTCCCTGAAGTAGCAAGGTTCCAAGAATAGCGATGAAGGTTATAAACAGGATCAAGCTTCGATGTGGAAATGGTGCTCCATTCAAACTAACAGGTATTGACAATGCAGCTGCTAGAGATACAACCCCACGCATTCCAGTCCAGCCAAGTATCAAGGGGGTTTTAAAACCAGGATTACGAGCGTCAGCTACCTCAATGAAGTTTCTTGCAATCAATGTCACAAAAACAGCACCATAGGCAGACAGAATTCTTGTAATAATTAGTACTAAGGTGATTATTAGACCGTAACCTATTGCAGTGTTCAGGCTAATTCCTTCGCTTTCAAGTCCTGCTGTAATTTCGGGGAGGTCAAGGCCTATTAACAAGAACACAAGCCCGTTTAATACAAATGATAAGCTCTCCCATACGTTCACGCCCTGCAAACGTGAGGTGCTATTTAAAAAGTAATGCCGCTTTGTAGAAAGCAGTAATCCACCACTCACCACAGCGAGTACTCCGGAACTGTGTATCTCTTCTGCCGCTATATACATCAGGTACGGCGTAACTAGCGTAAGGACCGTATCTATGTTAGCAGTCGTTGGAAGTAACTTGTGCACCTTAATGAAAAGCCAACCAATAATAAGTCCACTTCCAATGCCACCAATTAACATCCAGCCAAAGCTTAGTGCTGCACTATACCATAGGAATTGACCGGTACTTATGGCAATCAAAGCAAACCGGAATATGATCAGTGATGAGGCATCATTAAGCAGGCTTTCTCCTTCCAAGATCGAAGAAACCCGCTTGGGTACCTTAACAGACTTTAGAATTGCACCTGCACTTACCGCGTCAGGTGGTGAGACTATCCCTCCAAGCAGAAAGCCCAGGGCCAATGAAAATCCTGGAATAAACCAATTGGCTATAAAGGCAACAGATAAAGCGGTTAAAAATACCACTACAAAGGCAAAACTGCTGATGATCCGGCGCCAACGCCACATTTCCTTCCAGGAAATTGCCCAGGCTGCCTCATAAAGTAGAGGTGGCAGGAAAACGATAAAAATTATCTGCGGGTCAATATGAATCTGGGGTATTGAAGGTATGAGGCTAATCAATACTCCAGCGACAACCAATACAACTGGGTAAGCAACCTTGATCTTTTCTGCAATCATTACAAGAGCTACAATAGCAATAATCAGACTTAAGAAATACAAAAATTGTTCTGTCATAGGAGGTTTAATAATTTATCTTTTTGGGTATAGACGAAGGGTAATATTTAAACATATGCCATTGAATACGGTTTTCATTAATCAAATAATGCAAATAGTAATGTAGTGCACTTCGTGTAAAGTGTAAAAGTCATTAAAATCTTAAAATAATTAGGTCAACCATTGATATTGGTAAGTGAAACAGTAACCTGTATAAGTTGTAATATCTGTTAACACCTCACATTTGTACTGTTAAATAATTGAGGTAACATTCACTAATTTAAGATAACATGAAAACAAGAAAATTAGGAAACAGCGGATTGGAAGTATCTGCGTTGGGTATGGGCTGTATGAACCTTAGCTTTGGTACCGGCCAGGCCGTTGACACTGGTGATGGCGTAAAAACTATTCGTGCAGGCTTCGAAAGAGGAATTAACTTTTTTGATACCGCGGAAGCTTACGGTCCATTAACCAATGAGCTTTTGGTTGGCGAGGCGCTTCAACCTTTCCGGAAAGATGTTATTATTGCTACCAAATTTGGTATGATTTCAGATACAGGCATCAATAGTCAACCTGAACATATCCGCAAGGTAGTCGAAGAATCTTTAACTCGACTGAGAACGGATTACATCGATTTGTATTACCAGCATCGTGTTGACCCGAATGTACCTATTGAAGAAGTAGCTGGTGCACTAAAAGAGTTAATACAACAAGGCAAGATTAAACATTACGGACTTTCCGAAGCAGGGGCTGACACCATCCGCCGCGCAAATGCAATACATCCTGTAGCTGCAGTGCAGAACCAGTATTCAATCTGGACAAGGGAACCTGAAGAAAAGGTGCTTCCTGTCTGCGAAGAGTTGGGCATAGCCTTTGTGCCATGGGGTCCGCTTGGAACCGGCTTTCTTGCTGGTAATATAACGGCCGATACAAAGTTCGATGCTGCTACTGACCTTCGTGCCAATTTTCCCCGTTTTACGCCTGATGCGATCAAAGCCAATATGCCACTTGTGGAAATGTTGCGTGACATTGCTGCCAGGAAAAATGCCAATCCGGTTCAAATTGCATTGGCTTGGTTACTGGCACAAAAACCATGGATCGTGCCTATCCCAGGTATGGATAAAATCGATTACATCGATGATAACATCAAATCGGTAGACCTCGAACTGACTACAGAAGACTTGAAAGAGATTGACACCAGGTTGTCAGAAATAAATATACAAGGTGAACGCCTGGATGCAGGGCTATTAGGCCTTTCAGAAGAGTAATCAGCATGCTGTTCCTTAAATCAAGAGATAAGTAAAATGGAAGAAAAATTTATAGTAGACAGAGTGCTGGTGGTAGAATCTACTTAAGGACAATCTACTCGAATTATCAGGATGAATATCTAAAAAAAGATAACAATTGGTTGATTACAAAACGTATTGCAACTGTTGCCTGGGAAGAGAAGAAAGAAATACACAACTAATTAAACATTCAATTATGCAAAATGTGAAATTAAATAATGGTGTCGAAATGCCAGTTTTAGGGCTAGGCGTTTACCAAATACCCGATTACAACGAGTGTAAACAAACTGTTTTGGATGCATTAGAACTTGGATACCGCTCTATCGATACTGCATCTGGCTATCAGAATGAAGAAGCAGTGGGCGCAGCTATTAAAGAGAGCGGCATAACAAGAGAGGAGCTCTTCATCACCACAAAGCTTTGGATTGCAGATAACGGCTATGAAGGAACAAAAAAAGCATTTCAGCTGTCTTTGAATAAACTACAATTAGATTACCTGGATCTATATCTCATTCACCAACCATATGGTGATGTACATGGGTCGTGGAGAGCGATGGAAGAGTTCTATGCAGATGGGAAAGTGCGTGCAATCGGTGTTAGCAACCTTCATACAGACAGGGTAATGGATCTTATCGTCAATAATAAAGTTGCGCCTGCTGTTAATCAGATTGAAACCCATCCTTTTTACCAACGTGAAGAAGACCTTGCTTTTTTAACCGAAAATGGTGTTAGAATGGAATCTTGGGCATCTTTTGCAGAAGGAAAGAACGATATGTTCAAAAACGAGCTGCTTGATACTATTGGAAAGAAATATGGAAAGTCAGTGGCGCAGGTTATTTTGCGTTGGCTTATTCAAAGAGGAGTGGTTGTAATCCCAAAATCAGTACGGAAAGAAAGGCTAAAAGAGAACCTGAATGTATTTGACTTTCAACTGTCTGAAGAAGATATGCAGGCGGTTAAATCCCTTGATACTCATCAAAGCCTATTTTTTAGTCATCGCGATCCGGCCATAATTAAGTGGTTTTCGAAAATGATCAAATAAATGAATAACACTCAATGCGAACGACCATGAAAAATGCAACCTTATTTTTCCTGATCATTTTAGCGCAATTCGTAGGGAATGCAAAAGCACAACGTATAATGGAAGCGAATCAATCGGACAATAATAAAACTCAAGTACTTGCAGTAACCCGCCTTCTAACACAGCTGATGATCGACCGGAACACAGTGGAGCTAAACAAAATTTTAGCTCCGGATTTTACGCTCACACATATGACGGGTTATGTACAATCAAAAAAAGAGTGGTTCTCTGAGATTGCAAATGAACGGATGAAATATTACTCCTATAAAGAAGTGAAGACTTCTGTAGAAATAAAAGGGGAAAAGGCGACTTTCATCGGGCAGAATGTGCTTGATGCCCGGATTTGGGGATCAAGAAATAAGTGGCGTTTGCAACAGGTGATGCAACTAGAAAATCGAAATGGAAAATGGATTTTTTTGAATTCGATAGCTACTACATTTTAATTACTTTAAAAATATAAAACTATGGAAAAGAGAGTATTAGGAAATAACGGATTAGAAGTTTCGGCTCTGGGAATGGGCTGTATGGGGCTAAGTTATGGCTACGGACCAGCCACCGACAAACAGGAAGCCATTGCGCTTATTAGACAAGCTTACGAAGAAGGAATAACCTTTTTCGATACTGCTGAAGCCTACGGTATTGCTAATGAAGAATTGGTAGGGGATGCATTGGCGCCGTTTAGAAACCAAGTGGTTATTGCTACCAAATTTGGCTTTTCAAATGGGGATGCCAGCAAAGGGCAGGACAGCCGGCCAGAACGAATAAGAGCTGTTGCTGAAGAGTCATTAAGACGATTGAAGACCGACGTTATTGATTTGTTTTATCAGCACAGAGTAGATCCAAATGTGCCAATGGAAGATGTCGCAGGAACTGTTAAAGAACTAATTCAAGAAGGCAAAGTGAAGCACTTTGGACTTTCAGAAGCAGGTGTTGCATCGATTCGAAAAGCACATGCCGTTCAACCGGTAACAGCTTTACAGAGTGAGTACTCAATTTGGTGGAGAGAACCAGAGAAAGAAATCCTACCGACACTTGAAGAACTGGGAATTGGCTTTGTTCCATTTAGTCCGTTAGGTAAAGGATTTCTGACGGGTGCTATAAATGAAACTACAAAATTTGACCCTAAAGATTTTCGAAACGTAGTACCCCGTTTTTCAGAAGACAACAGAAAGGCCAATCAGCTCTTGGTTTCATTATTAGGCGACATAGCAATGCAAAGGAATGCTACTCCTGCGCAAATTGCCCTAGGCTGGTTGTTGGCACAAAAGCCATGGATAGTTCCTATACCAGGAACGACTAAATCTCACCGGTTGACAGAGAACATCGGAGGTGCGTCAGTTAATCTATCGGCTACAGATGTGCAGGCAATTGATAATGCTTTTGCAGAGACAAATGTTCAGGGAGATCGCTATCCTTCGCACTTACAAAACAGAGTAGGGAAGTAAATCTTAAAGAATGAAAAATGTACTGATTATAGGAGCAAGTGGTGGTATAGCTCGGCTTGTCACCGATATATTGATTGATCAGGGTGCTGTCAACCTTACCTTGTTCCTTCGTAAATCAAACAGGCTTAATGGAAATGTATTGGGCAAGTGTAAAGTAATTGAGGGTGATGCAAATGATAAAGCAGTGCTAAAAACTGCTATGAAAAGCCAGGATATTGTCTATATAAATTTAGCGGGTGATCTGGAAGGGATGAATAAAAACATAGTTTCCGTAATGAAGGAAGCTGGAGTTAACAGGGTCATATTTATTAGCTCTATTGGTATTTACGAAACTCCATTAAAGTCTGTACTTCAGCCTTACCGCAGAGGGGCTGATGTCATAGAGGCCTCCGGGTTGGATTATACGGTTTTAAGACCTGAGTGGTTCAGCAGCTCAAATGATATACGGTATGAAACCACGCCCAAAGGCACCCCTGAAAAAGGTGGTACGATCGCTCGCAAAGCATTAGCCACTTTAATTACTGATATCATTAACTCACCTGAAACCTTTTCAAAAACAAACATTGGTGTAAACTCACCACAATAATGAATTATGGAAACAAAGAATATTAAAGCTTACGGTACAACAGGGGCTAAAGAACTTTTAAAAGAAATGAGCATATAGCGCAGGATATTAACTCCTTACGATGTAGAATTTGATATCCTGTATTGCGGGATCTGCCATTCAGACCTACATCAGGCGCAATCGATATGGCTTCCTTAAAAAGTTAGGAATAATAGCATTTTGGATGTTGCCTAACACTATCAAATAAGATAGATAATGGAAAGGGCCCTTTTTGAGAAAAAAGGGCCCTTTTAGTGATATTTAAACCTTAATCTAAGCAAGGAATTAATTTAATTTACGGTAGTCTAAAGGGGTTGAACCGACTTTTTGTTTAAAAACCCTTGTAAAATGCTGAGGGTATTTAAAGCCTAGTTCATAAGCGATTTCACTGATAGATTTTCTTGGATCGAACATTTTTTCTTTTGCCAAATCCATCAGTTTGTTTTGAATGTGGTCAGAAGCTGATATTCCAGTTTCTTTTTTGATTAAATCCCCAAAGTAATTAGGCGAGAGGTTTAGCCTTTCTGCGCAGTAAGCAACAGTTGGAAGGCCATTTAATTGTAGTTCTTCAGAGGAAAAGTAAGTGCCAAGTACATCTTCAAATCTTTCAAGTACCCCTTTATTCACTACATCTCTTGTAATAAACTGTCTGTCATAAAATCGGATACAATATTTGAGCAACAGCTCAATGTTGCTTACAATTAAAGTTTTACTGTGTTTGTCAATTGGATGCTGCAGCTCTGTTTCAATTTTGTTTATGCAGTCCTGAATAACTTTTCGTTCTGAATTTGAAAGGTGAAGCGCTTCATGTACTTCATAAGAAAAGAAAGTGTACTCTTGAATCTGGCGGCCAAGAGAGGTGCCACGGATGAAGTCGGGATGAAAAACCAGTGCTTTACCCTGAGGCTGAAAGTATTCTTTATTCTCTATACCAATAACCTGATCACGGCCAACAAATACCATTGTACCTTCTTCATAATCGTAGTAATTACAGCCATAACGAAGGTCGCCACATTTGATTTCCTTCAGAAAGATGGTGTAAAATCCAAAACGCTGCCGATGGTGTGTCCGGGGATCCGCTTTAGATAAATCTACCACGTTTACCAGTGGGTGAGGGGTAGCGTTTTTGTTGTAATTATTATACTGGGTAATTGTATCAAAGTTAGTTAACTCGTCCATCTTTTTCTCTTTTTACTTAAGCAAAGCTAAGGATAGTTTTACGGGCCAGAAAGCAACTGATTGCCGATCAGTGATATTGGTAGGCATTACAGTAATCTGTATAAGCAATTAGCGAAGTCGAGACCCCAACTTTGTGTTGTTATAATATAATCACTGATTAGATGAGAAACAAGGTAATAGGAGTTACTAAATACTAAAAAATGGAAAATAGTAAGATTGACCGCCGGAATTTTCTGGCCACAGGAGCATTATTCACATCAGCAGCCGCTGTCTCAGGATTGGGATTCACGTCTGGTACCAGCATGCCGCCTGCTGCAGATAAGCGTAAGCTGGGCAAGCTTGAAGTCTCTGCTTTAGGGCTTGGCTGTATGAGTATGGCAAGTAATAGTTATAACCCGCCAAGACCTATGGCCGATATGGTAAAAGTAATTCGTGGGGCAGTAGATAAGGGGGTAACATTCTTTGATGCAGCAGAGGTTTATGGTCCGTACCGAACTGAAGAAATTGTAGGCGAGGCACTCAGACCGGTACGGAATAAGGTGGTAATAGCCAGTAAAATGGGATTCAAGTTTGAGGACGGAAAGAATGTGGGAAGGGATTCAAAACCCGAAAGCATTCGCAAAGCAGTTGAGGGCATGCTTAAACGTCTACAGACCGATCGCATTGATTTGCTTTATTTGCACCGCGTAGATCCTCAGGTGCCCATAGAGGATGTAGCGGGTACTGTTTCGGAACTAATCAAAGAAGGAAAGGCATTGCACTTTGGTTTGTCTGAAGCGTCTCACGAAAATATCCGCAAGGCGCACCAAGTGTATCCGGTTGCAGCCTTGCAAAATGAATATTCGCTTGTGGAGAGGGTACACGAAAACAAGACATTGGATTTATGCGAGGAACTAGGTATCGGCTTTGTGCCCTGGTGTCCAGTAGTAAGGGGATTTATGGCTGATAAATTTGATGAATACAGCCGCTTTGCAACGGAGTCCCGCTTTCCTGCTATTCCATATTTTTCCCCCGAGGCAATAAAAAATAATATGGCTTTGCTGAATTTAGTTCGAAACTGGTCAGATCAGAAAGGAATCACTCCTGTCCAGTTCTCCCTGGCTTGGTTACTGGCGCAAAAACCATGGATTGTCCCGATACCAGGAACAACAAAACTGCATCATCTTCAAGAAGATCTTGGAGCCCTGGCCGTAAAATTTACTCCAGCAGAACTTCAAAGGTTCCGCACCGAGCTTGAGAAAATTCAACTTATGGGTGTACGGAAGCCAGAGTCAGCATCGCAGGATGCTTAGTTCTAATTATACTTAAAGACAATGAAAGCAAAAAGAAGATTATTAATATTGAGCATGTTCATAGGTTTCACCTATGGCTGCTCAGACGCACAGTCAATAGCACCTGAACAAAAACAAATCAGTAGTTCTAAGACCCTTATCGTATATCTTTCCCGAACAGGTAACACTAAAGCTGTAGCAGAGATGATTCATAGCAATGTTGGTGGAAAGTTGGTGTCTCTTGAACTGGAAAAGCCATATCCGGAGGATTATCAGACGGCTGTCGATCAGGTAGCCGCGGAAAATAACACTGGATTTTTACCGGTTCTTAAGACAAAGATCGATAGCATTGAGACGTTCGATACGATTTTTATAGGCTTTCCTACCTGGGGGATGCAACTGCCTCCCCCAATCAAAAGATTTCTTAGGAATTACGATTTGAAAGGCAAAACAATCATCCCCTTCAATACAAATGCAGGTTACGGAATTGGTAGCTCATTCGATCAGGTTAAAAGTTTATCTCCAAATAGTACTGTGCTGAAAGGTGTATCATTTACAGGTGGAATAGAGCGGAACAAAATCTATTTTGTTATGGAGGGAGAAAAAAAGGAAACCACTAACGCAGAGGTTTCAAAATGGCTTTCGGGCCTTGGTATTAAAAAATAAAGATGGCCAGACAAAACCTACTTTTATCAGCATTACTTTTCTGGAGCAGTGTTATTTATTCCCCCCTCATAGCGCAAGAAAGAATCATTATGGAAAATATATTAACGCCTAAACAGCAAGGGATTGTTGCTGCTGCAGCATTCACAGCCAAAGGAGATCAGTTTGGATTAAAGGCAGCGCTCGGCCGTGGACTTGATGCCGGACTAACCATTTCAGAGCTTACAGAAGTTTTGGTACAATTATACGCGTATTCCGGTTTTCCAAGAAGCCTGAATGCGATTAATACTTTTATGACTGTACTGGATGAGCGTAGGGCTAACGGAATTACTGACCCGGCAGGGGTAGAGCCCACTGACGCTCCTGGCAATGGAGACAAATATCAAAGGGGCAAAGAAACCCTTGAAAAGCTTACCGGCGTAAAAGAAACACAGCTTAAAGGCGCCAATGCCTTTGCGCCAGCGCTCGACAAGTTTTTAAAAGAACATTTGTTCGCTGATATTTTTGATAGGAATAACTTGGATTATCAAACAAGGGAGATTGCAACCATTGCTGCTTTGGCCTCCCTGAATGGTGCCGAGGCACAACTTGGATCCCATCTAAGCGTCGGCAAAAATATCGGTCTATCTCAAGCGCAACTTCGTAGTATCGCAGTTACTTTAGGTGCCAAAGTTGGGAATAAAGAAGCTTTGGCAATTCATTCTGCACTTGATAAAATGTACAATGTAATTACGCCTTTACCGAAACTTTCAGAAAATACAGCGAGTATTATCAACCAAGGAACTGCAGGGGCAAAAGAGAACTTCACAGGAACAGTGTTCACCAATATTCCTGTCTCGTCAAAAGATGGTTATGAAACAACACTGGGCAAGGTTACTTTTTCGCCAAAAGCCAGAACAAATTGGCACATTCATCCTACCGGACAGATTTTAGTAGTTACAAGCGGCACCGGATATTATCAAGAAAAAGGGAAGCCTGTGCAGGTAATTAGGGAGGGAGATTTAGTCAAGATCCCATTTAATACAGAGCACTGGCACGGCGCCTCGCATGACAGCGAGATGGTCCACTTGGCGATTGTTCCCGGGAAGCCTGAAACCGGAACATTTTGGTTGAAACCGGTTAATGATGCAGAATATGACCTTGCCTTGGAATAATTGCTGAGACTTAGCTCTAATCAGTGAAATTGGTAAGCATTGCAGTAATCCGTATAACTACACTAATACTAAGAATCATGAAGTTTGTAGCACACATTTAAGTTGATATTATGATCGAAGACTCTTTTGGACGTGTACATGACTATCTGCGGATATCACTTACTGATAACTGTAATTTTCGCTGTTTCTATTGTATGCCTGAAGAGGACTACCATTTTACTCCTGCATCCAGGCTAATGCAGCCAGATGAAATTTTAGCGTTGGCCAAAATCTTTGTAGCGCAGGGCGTGAAAAAGATCAGGCTGACAGGTGGAGAGCCTCTGGTGCGCAAAGATGCCGCGCTAATTATTGCTGAACTTGGTAAACTCCCGGTTGAACTGGTTATTACCACAAATGGCACAAGAATAGCCGAAATGTTACCCGTACTGATTTCAGCAGGTATAAAAACTGTTAATGTTAGTTTGGATACTTTACAGCGGGAAAAATTTTTACTCATTACCAGACGTGATGCGTTTGAGCAGGTACGGGAAAATATCAACTTGCTATTGCAACATCACATATCGGTAAAAATAAATATGGTGGTGATGAAGGGGCTTAATGATAATGAAATCAAAGCCTTTATAGGCTGGACAAAAGACCAGGCCATTGAGATCAGATTTATTGAGTTTATGCCTTTCACCGGAAATAAATGGACCAGCAATAAGATGTTTTCACTTGAAGAAATTTTATCAGAGATTCAGCAAGATTTTGTTGTTTTTCCTGCTAAGGGAAATCCCAATGATACCGCGAAGCATTTTACAATTCCCTCACATAGAGGTTCCTTTGCAATCATTAGTACCATGACTGCTCCCTTTTGCAGCACCTGCAACCGAATGCGATTAACCGCGGATGGCAAACTTAAAAACTGTCTGTTTAGTGAGGAGGAAACTGATCTGCTAACCGCTTTAAGAAATAATCAACCAGTTCTTCCTTTGATTCAGGCCTCTATTTGGAATAAGAAAAAAGAACTTGGGGGACAGCTGAATAAACCATTTGAACAGATCGATATCCAGGATATTCATAATCGGAGCATGATTACAATTGGTGGTTAACTAATAATGATGAAAGTATGTAACTTATTGACGATAAATCAAATACATGTTTTCAAATATAGATATTTTTGTATATTTCATAACAACTACAATACAGGAGGATAAATGAGTATTATTCAGTTTAATGATAAAAAGCCCAATGGTGCTATAAGGACCTTCTTTGTATTGGGATGTTTATTTTTGTTTATAGCTATTATGGCATTTGCGTCTGACTTACCACAAAATGGAAGGCCGATCAAACTAGTCAAAGAAAGCAAAGAAAAGGATAGTGTTGCTTCGGTCAATGCTTTTAAAAAAGTTTATGCCGTATTAATGAGTCCCCGATGCATGAATTGTCATCCATCAGGAGATGTTCCACTGCAGGGAGATGATAGTCACCTTCATACTATGCTTCCTAAAAGAGGGCTAGAGGGAAAGGGAGTTTATGCTATGAAATGCTCCAATTGCCACCAACCAACCAACACGCCCGGACTGCATACGCCTCCTGGTAATCCCAATTGGCATTTACCTCCAGCAGATATGAAAATGGTATTTGAAGGCAGATCAGCTAAGCAATTGGCTAAACAGTTGGTTGATCCTAAACAAAACGGGCATAAAGACATCAAGAAGCTTATCGAACATGCTGATGATGATTTGGTGCTGGCCGGTTGGAATATGGGAGAGGGGCGAACACTTCCTCCTTTGAGCCATGCAGAATTTAAAAAGGCATGGATCACCTGGTTGAACACCGGGGCTTTTGCACCTCAAGATTAATACTAACAATGTCATAAATATAGTATGGAAACGACCAAAGACAATAGCCGGAGAACCTTTCTAAAAACCTCATTACTCGCTGGGGGTGGCTTAATGATTCATTTTAGTGGTCTTGCTAAACTTGCCCTTCCTGCCCGCAATGCCGAAGCTCCGCTAATTCAATTAGTTGAAGTTAATGGCTATGTAAAGATCAGCCCTGAAAATATTATTACGTTAATTTGTCCTAATCCTGAGTTTGGACAGAATGTAATGACTTCTTTGCCGATGATCGTTGCCGAGGAACTGGATGTGGACTGGAATAAAGTTGTCGTTGAAATGGGACCGCATGACAGTGTCAAATTAGGTTCCCAATTTACGGGAGGAAGTAATTCGGTAAGATCTTACTGG
This sequence comes from Pedobacter sp., assembly GCF_037719805.1. GTDB lineage: Bacteria > Bacteroidota > Bacteroidia > Sphingobacteriales > Sphingobacteriaceae > Pedobacter. The sequence continues at coordinate 305,054 of NZ_JBBJLZ010000003.1, forward strand.
AAGCCTTTGAGAATGGCAGGTGCAACAGCCCGAAACATGATGATGCAGGCTGCAGCACAGCAATGGGCTGTCCCAATAGCTGAAATAACCACCAGGTCGGGAAATCTATATCACGAAAAAAGTGGTAAAAAAGGGACATACGGACAGTTTGCTTCCAAAGCAGCAGCAATCCCTGTTTCTAAAGACATAAAGCTAAAAGAAGTCAAAGATTTCAAGGTTGTCAGGACTTCTCAGAAGAACGTTGAGGGAACCAAGATCATCAGCGGTAAACCGCTTTTTGGGCTAGACTACAGACATGACGGAATGCTGATCGCGATGATTCATCATCCACCAGCCTTCGGTATGAAGCTTAAATCATTTGATGCTTCAGTAGCCTCAAAGATGCCAGGCATAAAAAACGTCTTTAGCTTAAAGATGTATGAGGATGGATTTGAACAAGCCGGTTTTGATGTACGATCATTCAATGACCTGCTTGTGATAGTAGGAAAAACGACCTGGGAAGTGATGAACGCCCGTAAGAAACTTGTTGTAGAGTGGATGCCTGCAGGAGATGTGAAAGATACGATGGGAGGCAGGGGTGGCAAGAAGGAAGTTATTGTTCCAGGGGAATTAGAGACTACCGCAAAACAAATGCAAAAAATGCGAGAGTTTGCCAAGCAGCCAGCTCAGCAACTAAGAAGGGACGGTGATCCGGAGACAGCCTTCAAAAACGCTGCACAGATCATTGAGCGTACGTATGATGCACCATTTTTGGCGCACAATTGTATGGAGCCCATGAATTTCTTTGCGCATGTTACAGATGAAAAAGCATTGCTGGTGGGGCCATTGCAGGCCCCAGGACTTGCTGAACCTACGCTTTGCAAGTTATTGAATCTTCCAGCTGACAAAGTAGAAATACAAATGACAAGGATGGGTGGAGGTTTTGGACGTCGTGCTTACACCCATTACTTAACAGAGGCCGCACTAATTTCAAAAAAGGCAAAGGCGCCTATTAAACTTATTTACAGTCGTGAAGATGATTCTACCTATGGAATCTACCGTCCAATGTATACTGCTACTTATAAAGCGGCACTTGATTACAATAAAAACTTGATCGCCTTTCATGTTAAAGGTGGCGGTATCCCGGAACACGCTATTCACGCAAACAGATTTCCTGCCGGTGCGGTTGACAATTACCTAGCTGAAGGTTGGGCAATCCCTTCTAACATTACCATTGGTGCTTTTCGAGCTCCAAGGTCTAACTTTAACGCTGCAGCAGAGCAATCTTTTTTAGATGAACTTGCGGAGGCAATGGGAAAAGATCCGATAGAATTTCGTTTGGACCTACTGAAAAGAGCTAAAGAAAATCCTGTCGGCAAAAACAATGAGTACGATCCGGAGCGGTATGCCGAGGTGCTGAGATTGGTAAAGGAAAAATCTGGATGGGCTGGCGCTGACGACGGTAAATTTAGCCGGGGAGTTGCTGCCTATTTTTGCCACAATTCTTACGCTGCCCATGTGGTTGATATGACGATGAGAGACGGACAACCTTATGTTGAACGGGTGTTTTCTGCTATTGATTGTGGTATCGTGGTCAATCCAGATGCAGCAACAAATATGGTTCAAGGAGCTGTCATTGACGGAATTGGTAATAGCTTATATGGCGGGTTAACGCATAAAGATGGCGTAGTTGAAGAGAACAATTTCCATAAATATAGGATTATCCGTATGAATGAGGCTCCTAAGAAGGTGGAAGTATCATTTGTACAAAACGATATTGATCCTACTGGATTGGGGGAACCGCCCTTTCCACCAGTATTTGGTGCTGTAGCAAATGCGCTCTATAAAGCCTACGGAAGACGTTTCTATCAACAGCCGTTTCTTTTACAGAAGTCTGAGATTCCTAGTGCATAATTTCTAATCTATCAATCTAATCATATGATTACTTTAAATATAAATAAAAAGGCATACAAAGTGGATGCGGATCCTAACACACCATTACTTTGGGTATTACGTGATAATATTGGACTGGTAGGAACCAAATATGGGTGTGGGGTTGCACAATGCGGAGCATGTGTGGTTCACCTGGATGGCGAAGCTGTCCGTTCTTGCGTTACGAAAATAAGCCGTGCTCAAGGCAAGAAGGTTGTTACCATTGAAGGATTGTCGGAAACAAACAGCCATCCATTACAAAAAGCCTGGCTGGAACTGGACGTATCCCAATGTGGTTATTGCCAGGCGGGGCAAATCATGTCAGCTGCTGTACTATTAAAGGAAAATAAAAGTCCTTCATCACAGGATATCGATGATGCTATGGCAGGAAATATCTGCCGTTGTGGAACGTATTTACGGATAAAGGAAGCCATACAGCTAGCAGCAAAAGGCAGCGTTTCAGATAGCGATATTTGAGAGTATCTATACTAATCTTCATTGTGCAGGGTCATCTACCATTATCAGGATAGTAAATTTAGCTTCCTGAACCAAATAAATATGAATAAGACTATTCGCTATCTAGAGTCCGTCCTCCCGATATAGGCACGATAATGTCTTTTTTATTTAACATCCAAGCAAGTGAAATCTGTGCAGGTGTAGCATTTTTATCCTGTGCAATCTTATTTAGTAAATCCAAAAGCCGCTGATTGGCTGAAGTATTAGTATCATCAAAACGGGTAATAGCTCTTCTCACATCATCACCAGAATATTTATCGCTGGCCTGTACTTTACCAGACAAAAACCCGCTCGCTAAGGGGGAAAATGCGACAAAACCAATACCCAGTTCCTCACAGGCAGGAATCACATCCTTTTCAAACATCCGTTCCATCAAAGAATATTCGCTTTGGATGGCGGTCAGTGGAGTTACAGCGTGCGCACGTCTCAATTCATCTTCTGTTGCCTGGGACTGGCTCAAGCCTAGTATCTTACATTCCTTAATGAACTCACCCATGCACCAGGCAACGTCTTCTATAGCGATATCCTTGTTGACGCGATGTTGTTAATAGAGATCTATCCCGTCGGTGCGTAATCTTTTCAGCGAAGCATCCAGATGCGCTCTGATTTCGTTAAGTAAAGCAGCTCTGGAATAGATGCGTTCACCGGGGATATTTAACTTCGTAGCAATGATGACCTCATTTCGTGTAAAATGGAATGCTTCCTCTACAAGTTCCTTATTATGGCCATTCCCATAGCCTTCGGCGGTATCATAAAAATTGCAGCCTAAGTCAAATGCCTGCTGTAAAATACTTAACGCGTTTTTCCTTTCGGGTATTATGCCGCATGCGTGGCTAAGGCCAATGCAACCGTAGCCTACAGCTGAAACTTCAAGGCTTCCTATATTTCTCTTTTCATATTTTTCTTTTGATGTTAATCTTTTATTTAGGCGACTGTATAACCGCCGTCCGTCGTCACCGCCTGGCCGACTATAAATCCTGCACCCGGGCTGCACAGCCATAACACAGTATCTGCAATCTCTGATGCCAGACCCAGGCGTCCGATTGGAATGCTCTTAATGATGGCTGCCATGTGCTCCGGTGCAAGTGCAACCGCATTGGCAACCATCGGCGTATCAGTTGTTCCGGGACAAATGGTATTGATTCGTATGCCTCGCGGTGCATATTCCAGCGCGGCACTTTTCGTAAGCCCAACTACACCATGTTTGGCAGCAGTATAAGCGCCTAATCCAGCAGTACCGACCAATCCGCTTTGAGAAGAGCAATTGACAATTGCCCCACCATCACCATGAAGTTTTATCTGTTGCAATTCATATTTCATGCAGCTCCATATTCCACGAAGATTGACTGCTATGGCACGGTCAAATTCTTCACCGTCAGCGTCGGCGGTCTCAGCAACCGTTACATGCATGCCCGCATTATTATAGGCTACATCCAGTCTGCCGAATTCAGCCACTGTTTGCTCAACCATAGCTTTAACTTCTTGTTCATTAGTGACGTCGCATTTGATGCCGATAGCTTTGTAACCTTCCGATATCAGTTTTTCTGCTTCCGCTTTGACGGCTGCTTCATTCATATCTGCTAATGCTACTGACGCACCCGCTTTGGCAAATGCTTTCGCAGTTTCCAGTCCGATTCCCGATGCTGCCCCGGTTACCAGCGCTACTTTATTTTTAAATGATATTTCCATGCAGATATTATTTATTCTTGTGTTATGTGCAAACGGCTGATAGATCCTTATCTGCTCTGGAGCTTGAGATACAGGCAAGAGGAACGGCTTGTTCAATAATTATATTATTGAAGTACAGATTATCCCGTTAAGTTTGCTTATCCCTACTACCACTAGTTTCACCGTTATTTTCACTTCCAAAGTTAATAGTTGGCCCTAACTTCAAGTTTATACATTTTACGGCGATGATAACCCTTTTTACAGGTTAGGATACCTCTTCAGCGATAAGTGCTTCCGCGACGCGATTCGCATGCATGTCATTTTGCCTTTTGATAAGGATGCCCCCAGCAATTAATGGCCAACAGAGCCATTGCCTTTGCAACCCGCAGGCCTGCACAAAGTTTGGCAGGACGAAAGCGGTCTGCCGTAGGGTGTTTAACGACTATTGAAGATAAGTAGGATCGAAAAGCCAAGACTATTGACCATATGCAGTACCACTAGTTTGAATTTCGGTATTCAAGTGGGGTCATTCCTACTTTGTTTTTAAATGACCGGGTAAAATGAGAAGAATATTTAAAGCCCAGTTCAGATGCAATCTGGCCCAGCGGCTTGGATTCATCAAATATTTTTTCTTTAGCTGTTTCAATCAACTTCAACTGAATATATTCCTGAGGCGACTTTCCAGTCTCTCTTTTAACTAAGTCGCCGAAGTAGTTAGGCGACAAGCATAATTCGCCTGCAAAATAGTTTACAGAAGGTAACCCTAATATTTCCCCTTTGCCTGAAAGAAGATAGTCATTTACTAATTGCTCAAATTTCTCCAATACACCTTGGTGGGTGTCATTGCGGCTGATAAATTGCCTGTCATAGAAACGTGTGCAATAGGTAAGCAACTGCTCAATATCTGACACGATGAGCTTTTTACTGTGCCTGTCGATTGGACGCCTGAGCTCAATATCGATTTTTGCAAAAGCTTCCAGTATGATCTTCTGTTCATCAATAGAGAGATGCAGTGCCTCATGCATCTGGTAATTAAAGAAGGAATGCTCATGCATGCCTTTGTTGAGCGAGGTCCCTCTTAAAAGGTCAGGATGGAAAACAAGGCAATATCCTTTAGGGTGATGCCATTCGCCATCGTCCTCTACTGTTACGGTCTGGCCCGGTGCAAAAAATAAAAGGGAGCCATCCTGGTAATCATAATGGCCTTTACCATACCGCAAATCCCCACAAGCAGTATTCTTAAACATGATGCAGTAAACGTCCATCACTAAACGCTTATATTTTGTAGGTGGTGCCTCGGCTAAGTCCAAAACGCTGACCATTGGGTGTAAGGTGTTCTTTCCCCCAAAAGCGTTGTATTTGTGTATGCTGTCTAAAACAATTGTTTCTACCATGTTTAAAGCCTTTTCGTTATACAAATTTAGCTATTAAAGTATGTAGTGATTTATAAGAGAGACAAATACAGTAATAATGGTAAAAAATAAAGTAGTACGTCTAATTCCAGAGAATCTATATGTACTGATCTTTGAACTATGAATCCTTTTAAAACTTTTCCGGCCTCAGTTAATACTAAACGCCAAACTAAGACAGCTAAAGAAATGCTAACCAAGGATAAAAGCAAATCCATTCAGCCTGGGCAGGTTGTACTTTGCTGGCATCTTCTGAATAGTGTCGCGGTCATTCCTAGATACGTTCCTCATCACCGCATCGCAAGCAATTTGAAGATATTTGGTTTTGAGCTTGCGCGGAAAGAGGTGAACATACTAAACACTATTGAAAAACAATAACATGGCGGAAGTGATCCGGAGACCTTTGATAGGACTTTAGTCAACTCACGCAACAATTAAGTCACACCTCGAACGATTGGCATTTATACATATTACTTTACTTTTTATCCTTTTCACTGAATTCTTCTCCAATTAAATATGCGTTTTGTTAACATTTAATTTCTCAATAAAAGAAATAAAAAATGACCGCTATCAATAACGGTAATGCGGATTAATTTAAAAACTTAGTTATGAAAAAAAAGACATTTGTAAGAGCATTGACCATTGCATGCATTCTTGTAATAGGCACCTTAAATCTTTCAGCTCAGAAGGGCGGTGAATCATCCAAAACTCCAAAACAAAGAGTATCGAGTGCTAAAATTATTCCCGGTGAGGTGAAAGTAAAAAAAGATCGTTTTATTTATATAGAGGTACCGTCAAAAAAGGGTTACTTGGAGTTTCATGTTGACAACTCGGTAGAAGTGCACGACTTGCTTAGAGAAACTAAGCTAGCCTACAAAAGCGATTTTGCAAGACAGAATAATAAAAAATCCACATTCGGGTGGAAATTAATTTCTAAAACCGACCCAAGTACCGCGGTCTACCGGGTAAAACTGAACAAAGCCACTGGTCTTTATTACTGGCATAGCTGTAATTGCGCCTATTGTTGCTGGGATGATGAATAGTAACCAATTTTTATACAGAGCTAAAGTTGGATGTCCGTTATAACACAGAACGTTTTACGCCAGAAAATATAAAAGCAAACTGGAAGATAGTTTCCTTGCTACAACGCATTGGCGAAAGAAGGTATGCAACACCGACACAGGTAGCACTCGCCTGGTTAATGGCAAAGCATCCGTTTATTGTACCCATTCCAGGTACAACCTCAATAAAGCACTTAGAGGAATACTTAAATGCGCTGCAAGTGGAGTTTACAGCAGATGATCTTAAACAAATCGACCAGGAATTTTCAAGAATTGGGGTTCATGGAGCAAGGGCTTCCAAGGAACTTTTAGCCAATCATGATTTAGGCGCTAACCTTGGTGCCAGCTCCAAGGGTACAAACGGAAACACACCATTACCGACAAAGACATATTAATTATAAACTCAGAAGTGCAAATAAGTGAAATGAATATTACTCATAGTCACAAATAATGACTGGAATATACATGAACAGGCAAAAAAAAGAAGGACAGCCAATTGAATCTACCAAGACATTTACCAGTTGGACAAAGAGAAAATTTATATATAATGCCAGTCTTGCTGCTGCTGCACTTCCCCTTATGGCAAGTGATTTATCCCAAAAAGGTGATAATGCCATCTTAAAACATACAAATGTTGCAGAGAATTTGCTTAAAGGAGTGAGTAATATCCATATCTATGCGAACCCGAATTCTGGTGGAAGAGCTATAAATGAGTTGGATTTTGATGCAAGTGGCTCATATGGAGTTTTTATAGGAGTGCAGGTAGCAGCAATGATTGTCAAAATAGCTATTCCATCTAAAAGTGCAGATCAGACAAACATTTCACACTAAAAATTGCAAAAACAAGATATAAGTTATACGGGTTAAAATATTGACAGCAAATCATGAAAAAGACAAGCATAAAAACAGCATTCACTCTCCAGTTGGGCATTGCGCTCCTATTGAGTTGTAATGTTTCTGCACAAACAAGCAAAAACAGTTCTGATACGCTTTTTCCTAAAGGAAATAGAACTCCAAGTGAATACTTTACAGGCACTGCATGGCTGCAACCATTAGTTGCTGATGATACAACATTTAATTCTATGATAGGAAGTGTGACCTTTGAACCAGGCGCAAGAAGCAATTGGCATACCCATCCAGCAGGACAAATTTTAATTGTCATTGAAGGCAGAGGTTATACCCAGGAAAGAGGCAAATCAATACAGGTAATCCATAAAGGAGATGTCATTAAATGCCTGCCAAATGCGGAGCATTGGCACGGTGCAACTCCTACCCGTTCGATGACACATATGGCTATCAATCCAAATACGGAGAAAGGCATCGTGACATGGCTGCAAAAAGTAACAGATCTAGAATACTTAAACATTAAGTAATGAAAACAAGCATATTTCAAGTGTTGATAACACTCACGGTTTCATTATTTAGTTTCACCAACATGAACGCACAGGATAATAATAACAACAATGTAGCTTTAGATGCAAAGCAGCAGAGCATCGTTGCTATATCAGCATTAACAGCAAAAGGAGATATACCTCAGTTGAAAAGTGCATTGGATATTGGTCTTAATTCAGGGCTAACTATCAACGAAATTAAGGAACTACTTGTGCAGATGTATGCCTATTGCGGTTTTCCAAGAAGCCTTAACGGTATTAATACTTTCATGAATGTGATCCAGGAAAGAAAAGCAAAAGGAATTTCAGACAAACAAGGCAAAGAAGCAACCCCTATAAAAAACAATTTTGATAAATACGAGCAGGGGAAAAAAGTTTTGGAAACACTTTCCAAAACTCCGCAATTGAAACCAGCAGCAGGGTTTGGTAAGTTTGCACCTCGTATTGACGCATTTCTAAAAGAACATCTGTTTGGGGATGTTTTTGAAAGCGATGTTCTAACTTTTCAACAAAGGGAACTTGCTACCATTTCAGCATTGTCTGCAATGACAGGTGTAGAATCGCAATTGCAATCCCACTTATCAATGGGAAAGAATACCGGACTTGTAGAAAGCCAATTGGTACAGGTTTCAGAATTGATTGAAAATTATATTGGTAAAATACAGGCAAATACTCTTAGAAAATTATTGTCAAAGCCAACTGTTCGGGTAATCGAAAAGGATATGATGGTTCGAATTTCGGAAATTGAAATTGTTCCAGAATATTTGGATGAATATATTGGTATTTTGAAAGAAGAAGCTGCTTCCTCTGTAAAGATCGAGCCAGGTGTAATCGCTATTTTTCCAATGTATCAAAAGGAAAACCCAACGCAAATACGCATTGTTGAAATGTACGCCAACAAAGCTGCTTATCAGTCGCATTTGCAAACACCACATTTCCAGCTTTACAAAACAGCTACACTTAAAATGGTAAAGTCATTAAAGTTAATAGATATGGCAAGCATTGATGAAGAAACAATGCTGGAAATCTTCAAAAAAATAGAATAGGTAAACAATAGAATAAAAATTATGGAATACGTAAAGTTAAATAACGGCGTACAAATGCCAATGTTAGGCTACGGTGTCTTTCTGGTTTCTCCTGAAGAGTGTGAGCGCTGTGTATTAGATGCCATCAGTGTTGGCTATCGTTCTATTGATACAGCGCAGGCTTATTACAATGAAGAAGGCGTGGGCAACGCTATTGTAAAAAGCGGTGTGCCACGGGAAGAACTTTTTATTACAACTAAAGTGTGGATTACAAATGCAGGGTACGAAAAAGCCAGAGCATCAATAGAACAATCCCTTCATAAACTGCAAATAGATTATATCGATTTACTCTTGATACATCAACCGTATAATGATTATTATGGAACGTATCGGGCGATGGAAGAAGCGTACAAGTCAGGAAAAATCAAAGCGATCGGATTGAGTAATTTTTATCCTGACAAATTTGCGGACCTTGCTAAATTTAGTGAAATTAAGCCTGCGGTGAACCAATTGGAAGCCCATGTATTTCATCAGAGAAAAGAAATACGAAAACACCATGAAAAATACGATACAGTGATGGAAGCCTGGTCTCCTCTAGCACGGGGTGGTACTGAACTATTTACCAACCTGGTTCTAGTAGAAATTAGTAAGATGTATAACAAAACTCCGGCACAAGTAGCGCTTAGATTTTTAATTCAAAGCGGCGTAATCGTCATTCCTAAATCTTCTCATATAGACCGGATGGTTGAGAATATCAACATATTCGATTTTAGCCTTACCCTTGATGAAATGCAGAATATAGAAGGTCTGGACAGAGCGAAAACATTGTTCATGAACCATAACGATGCAGATGCGATGGAGAACCTCTTTGAAAGATTTAAAATATAAGGAGTACTTTAAGTACCGGCAATGTTAGTAAACTTGGTTGATATTTAATCCATGAGTTAAATTCACTATTTGATAAATTAGAATTTCAATACATTGAACATCATCCGCTCAAATCATTTGGAGGCCCAAAATCTGAGAGGGTTGCTCATAAAAAAGCAACCCTTTCCTCTTTGACTTCAGAACCTTATCTTAGAAGGACGACTATTTAGGAAGGGTAATCAACTTACCACTCATCCTTTTATATCTTTATTTTCAACATAACTGAATAGCTCTCTCTTTGCCATTAAGCTAAACAACGCTTCTAACTGATTCCACAAGCCAAACTTCTCTATCTCCCAGGAGTGTCCCCAGAGATGAAAGCATCCTCCATATTTTTCAATATAATCCAGATAATAATTCACCAGCTTAAATGTATCTGCTGTTGCACCTGAACCAAGCCAAAGTTTTAGATCTGACCATCTATTTCTTATAAAAAGGTGCTTAGTGTAGGTATACGCAGAATGATTATATAGCTGCATGGTGGTATCCATTACTGGCAATGTTGTATGTGGTGAAAGAAGGACCGTTGTTCTTACTGTTTTAAAACCAGATTGATAGATGACCTCAAGAGCCTCTTTAGTATACTTCCCGAAAGGAGGGCAGAATGATGATGGTGATCTGCCGGTTAATTCCGCCAGCCAATCATAACTTCCTTTTATTTCATCCCTTAGCTGGGTGGAAGAGCATTTTCTGAGGTTAACATGGTTTAATGTGTGACCGCCTATTTCAAATCGCCGTGATAATGATAGAATATCATCCTCAACCATAACTATATTCTGCGTGTTTGTTCTCGGTATATAGAATGTACCTTTAAGATTATATTTTTCTAAGAGGTCCGCAATGCGAAAATCTAACGGATGTCCATCATCCCAGCTTGTAGTAATTTGCTTGATAAAACTCATAATTCTTATAGGTTACAGTCTGTTAGTTCTGTCCAGAGGTAGACTGGTAAATCTGAAGAAGCTGTTCGATATTTGTTTTGGGACTATAGTTTTGCAGATAATCATTGTAGGCATTTGTGCGATAGCGGGCTTTTTCAGAATCATCTAAAGATGTCCAAAATTTCAGTTTAGACCGTAGATCGGATAAGTTTGATTTTTCGAAATGTAATCCGTTAAACTGATCCTTTACAATTGAACCAGATCCTCCTATAGAGGAGGCGATAACAGGGGTTGATGAAGCGAATGCTTCGATGATTACCAGTCCAAAAGTCTCTGAACAAATAGACGGGAATATCACTGCGCTGCATAAAGATAGCTCCCTCTCAATAGCTTCTCTATTTTGAAAACCCAGGTAGGAAACATTTGGGTTATTTGCTACAAACTTTTCTACCCTGCTTTGTAAAGGCCCGTCACCAATAATTTTTAGTTTATAGGTAGAATCTGAAAACGCTTCCAAGAGAAAATCAACTCCTTTTTCTTGTGATAGACGTCCGACATATAAAAAATGTTCCTGTTGTACGCATTGCTTCCTTTCGCTTGCGCGGATAACAAAGTTCGGTTTTACTTTAAATTTCTGAGGTTCAATATGGAAGCTGCTCTTCTGGAAGATTTCTTTAGATTGCTCTGTAAGAATTATATACTGATCAATAAGCTTCCATGTTCCCACTTTTTTGTTTATCCAGACAGTGAACGCTAGTATAAATGTCAATATTCGGGAATTTCGATATACTCTATCATTGATCGCATCCCACGGAAATGGGCTACTCAAGTTCTTTAAATAAGTGTCACTATCATGTGAAAGCACACCCGAAGGGTAGATTAAACGGTAATTGTGTAGAGTAAGCACAATCGGTACCTTACAAAACTTCGCCGCCCAGAATATAGACGGCGATGCCAGATAAAACCAATTATGCACATGCATAACCTCTATTTTATTCTTTTTTAGCCAGTTTATACATTTAAAGAAGGAAATAAGGTTAAAGAATGAAAACAGAAAACCGATAAACTGTACTACTGTATTTTCAGGGTTTTGAAACTTTAAAAAGAAAACATTCAGGTTTTGTTCTTTGAGTAAATTGTACTCGTTTTCGGCTACCAGATCTTCACCTCCCATAAGCAAATAGGTATTGTGCACTATACCTATATTTTTAGATTTCATTTAATATATATGGATTGGAGGCAGCAGGTTATTTAATAAGTTTATTTCATCCAGCTTCTTTATATCAATACTATAGATCCTAGATATTACCGCAGTAAAGATAAATTATTTGACCGGAAATACGTTTTTATTTCATGACTGGAGCCCACCGCATCTACACTATTGAATGTATTTCTGCTCTCATTGAAGTTCTTCCTATCTGCATGCTTCGACAGTTTAGACCGATGTTTCATTGCCTCTCTGTATGGGTATTCACCCGGGAAAAACATGATTCAATAAATCACCCGTATTAGCAATCAAAAGTGAACGGAAATATTATATATTTGATTTGTAAACAACGTCTTATGCATAAAGAAACGCTTTCTCTTCAGTCACGGGCTACCCTTTCAAATATATTATAGATAGCAGTGGGAAAGTAATCGTTAAACTAGACAACACAGACATGAGTCTTAAAACCTTTCAAGTTTTTTTAGAGGAGGTAGTAAAACAAAGCGCTCCTAGATCAGATACGGCCAAATAAAGTATAATTTATTCCATGGAAAATCGCGACTATTTATTAAAGCAACTTGAGGCTTTCGGAGAGGCACTAAGAAGACTACGTTCAAAAGTATCTTTGTTGAAAGAAAGTGACGCTACTGATATCGAAGTTGCGGAAATCGACGAATTGATGAAGGCAGTAATTGGGATTAATTTACAGGATATTGCAAACTTAACGAACGAAGACTTTTTAGATGTGCTACTGGAAAAGAAACTGAAAGGCGCTGATTTGAGTAACGTAATTAATTTATTGGTCGATTTAGCCAAGGTAAAAAGAGGCATGCAGGATAAGTACAATTCAAATCAATTGCTCAGTAAAGCTTTATTCTTAGGGAATTATCTCGCAAGCCAAAAGATGGCATTTTTTGAGAATATTAAGGCGCTTGACGAAGCAAGAAAGCTATTGAAGTAGAAAATAATTCAATTCCTACTCACTACAGGCTTCTAAATTGGTTAGGTTACATTCCTATTTTTGCTTGAACAATCTTGAAAAATGCTGAACGAAAAGCTGCCTTCATCCGCAGGCAGGACGATAGCAGTAGTATTATTTTTGGATATGGTATAACCTTGCACCACAATTGCTGTTGTATCCCGTATAAAACATAAATCATGAAAAGTTTTAAGCACAGAAACTCGGAATGAATTTTTAAATATATAGGATCATGAGTTTTGATGGAAAAAATATTTTGGTAGTCGGCGGCAGTTCCGGAATTGGCTTATCACTTGTTAAGCTGCTACACCAGCAAAATGCGAATATTTACGTGGTATCCAGATCGCCATCTGAGGACTGGCCGGCTAATGTTCAATTTCTCAAACTTGATGTGACCGGAAACCTCGATGCTGTAGCAACGTTTTTGCCACAGCAATTGCATGGGCTGGTCTATTCGGTGGGCAGTATTAACCTCAAACCCTTTACGAGATTAACTGCTGAAGATTTTTTGAAAGATTTTCACCTGAACGTTTTGGGCGCGGTCGGGATGATCCAGCAATGTATGAAGTCTGTTAAAAATGCCGGAGGGTCATCCATTGTGCTGATCAGTTCCGTGGCAGCCAGAATAGGAATGCCTTACCATGCCAGCGTCGCTGCGGCGAAAGGTGCCGTAGAGGGACTGGCACTTTCCTTGGCAGCAGAACTCGCTTCGCAGCAGATCAGGGTAAATGTGGTGGCACCCTCTTTAACCGATACGCCGTTAGCTCAAAACATGCTTAGCACACCCGAAAAACGGGAAGCAATGGGCAAACGACATCCTTTGGGAATGATTGGTCAGCCGCAAGATATTAGCCGCGCTATAGCTTATCTGCTCTCTGATGACAGCAATTGGGTAACCGGGCAAGTGATCGGTCTCGATGGTGGTTTAGGTAAATTAAAAACAAGTTAAATGGATAATATTAATAGTGAGCAGATCAGTCAGCTAGAAAAAGGTTACAGAATAAGCCTCATTAATAGCCTGATAGGTTACCGTTCATTAAACCTGCTTGGTACAACAAGTACTAAGGGGGTCACTAATTTATGTATCATAAGTTCTACTTTTCACCTTGGTGCAAACCCGCCGTTGATTGAATTGGTTATCAGACCCGAACGCGAGCATAATGATACTTTGCGCAATATTAAATCAACGGGGCAGTATACGCTAAATAATATTTTACCCGATTGGTATATGCAGGCTCATCAAACCAGTGCCAGCTACCCTTCGGGTGTCTCTGAGTTTGACGCATGCGGTTTCAATAAACACTATGTAAAAGATTTTAAGGCACCATTTGTTAAGGAGTCAAATGTCCGTATTGGCTTGGAACTGCGGGAAGTGATTGATATGAAAATTAATAATACAACCCTTATTATCGGTGAAATTGTCCACATCCTGACTGAAAGTCTTTTAATTGCGGCCGACGGCACCGTTGACCATAGCAAAGCAATGACTATGACGGTAGCCGGCTTGGACACTTATTATCTTCCAAATCCGGTTGGACAGCTGGCTTATGCCAAGCCGGGGGTCGAGCCTCATTTGAAAGAAGATTCTATTAACGCCAAAGCGTAACTTATGAAAGATGCGGAGGTAATTATTATAGGTGCCGGGTTATCCGGGTTAACCGCTGCTAAAGTACTAAATGCAGCAGGCAAGTCGGTACTGCTTTTAGAAGCCTCTGATGCAGTGGGTGGGAGAGTGACTATTTGGCCTGCTCGTACTCATCCAGCGACTTATCCAGATCTTGCCCCTTAACATGTATTGATTCACAAAATATTTTGCAGGCTTCCGGGTTTTTGCTGTCATCACACTGCGTTTCGCAGTCCGATAATGTGTTTCGGGGCATGATGTTATACAAGTGGGTGACCGTAAAGCCCACAGCCAAGAAAGTGACAAGTACACCGCTAAAAAACCAGACGGGAAACTTGTTCGTTTGTACCAGAGGCTCCGACATCGGTTCATAGAATGGTAGAATGTACTTGATCCGGTCGTAGTGCCAGCACAGCAGATAGATACAGGCAATTACCATTAATGGTGCGGTTAGCAAGGAACCTTCAAACCTCACCGCCAGAGATAAAATGCAAATATTAAATATAATAGGCAGATAAATCAAAGTTCCTAACACTACGGTCCGGGGGAACAGTAATAGAAGCGCTGCAAGTATCTGGGCATAACCCACAAATGTGTAATAATAGCCGGTATGAAACAATGCCTCAAGATAATGTCCCATAGGCTGATTGTTGTGCAGGTCAGTGAAGCGTTCTCCTGTGATTTTAACATATCCTGCAGGAAGAAAGCCCGCCATCAATGCAAAGCGGGTGAAGGTTGTGAAATAACGCATCCACCTGTTACTTCTAACTTTTGCATGTAATTCCTCTAAACTAGCCTTTGTTATCATCGTAAAAGTACTTTGTATTACAAAGTTAATTATTACTCATTCTTATGCAACTTTATAATCAGAAAATATAACAGTCAATTGCGCTCCCTTCGATCATATGTCCGCAATGAATATTTGTAAGAAGTTTTTGAAACAATATGTAAGAGAGATTGGTAGTATTTTTTTTAAATGAGTTTACTAAAGCTATCTGTAAACTAGCAACACTAACCATATAAATTTAGCTGATTATGAAGAATATCCGAGTTGTCTACAGCGACAATGTAAATGGAAACTTGTTTCCCATTCAAAATTATCGTCCTAAACAAATGTAAAAGTTATGAAAAAAAAAAATTTACTTGATTTATTTCATGCTCATCAGGCTGATAGCCTTAAACGTATGCTGGCCGTGTCTGTAATAATGGCTGCGGTTATTACGCCTGTTCACGCCTCAAGAGTTAGCAAAAACCCTTTCGAAATTAACGCTTTGAGGCTGGACATCCAAGTTACCGGGGTTGTGAAAGACGCTAGTGGAGGAATTCTACCAGGGGTATCGGTAACTATAAAAGGCGGTGGCAGAGGTGCAGTCACTGATGCTAGTGGGAGATTCACCCTTTCTGTACCTGAAAACTCAACTTTGGTGTTTAGTTACATCGGGTTTACTACCAAGGAGGTTCCAGTTGGAACAACCCCTGTGATCAACGTTGTATTGGAGTCTTCCGACACTTCACTGGATCAAGTGGTTGTTATTGGTTATCAGACTGTCAGAAGGAGAGATGTTACTGGTGCGACTAGTTCAGTTAACACCGGCAATACTCAACGACTGGTATCTCGCTCATTGCCTGAGACCTTACAAGGGCAGGCTCCAGGTGTATCCGTACGCACCGGGGGTGCACCAGGGCAAGAGGCCGTGGTGAACATCCGCGGTTTGGCCACTTTTGGCAACGCAAGTCCGCTATATGTTATTGATGGGATGATCGCGGATGCAAATACGACAATTAATCCTAATGATGTCGAGGATGTTCAGATCTTAAAGGATGCCTCTGCTGCGGCAATTTATGGCTCGAGGGCAGGTAATGGTGTGATTTTAATTACCACAAGAAAGGGTAAAGAAGGCCCGGCCGTAATAGCTGTCTCCTCGAGATACAGTGTTTCTCAGGTGCCTAAAACTTATGATATGATGAATGCTGCAGAATATGCAGCTACAAATGCCCGTGCATATCAGGCCTCAGGCGTTGCTGTTCAGCCCGGAGTTGCAAATTACAATGGCGCTGTTAATACGGATTGGATTGACGAGTCGTTGAGAACCGGTGCAGTACAAGATTATAATGCGAGCATTTCAGGTGGCGGAAATGGATCGAGATACCTGGTTTCAGGAGGCTATTTCCAAGATAAAGGCGTATTGATTGCCAGGGAGTTTGAGCGCGCGTCTTTCAGAGTCAACACGGAGTCTACGAAAGGAAGATTTAAATTCGGAGAGAACCTTGCTATTACGTCATCTACTTCTCAATCACCATTTCAGGGCGGAGCTTTTGCAGGAAACCCATGGTATGATATGTTTACCAGCATTCCACTAATTCCTGTGCAGGATAATTCTTTAATCGGCACCAACAACCCTGGAGGGTGGGGTTATGGATCAAATGCAAGCATTAACACATTCTCCCGTAATCAATCAGCCATTGCCAATCTTACTTCTGTGAAATCTAATTTTTCAAAGATTCTGGGTAATGCCTATGTGGATTTCAAAGTTATTGAAGGGTTAAATTATCGATTCAATGCCGGTATTGAGACCAGTTTCGATAAAAGTAAGTCAGTGAGAAAGGAAGGTTCTTGGTACCAAAACCAATCCCCTGATTTTAGCCAATTGAACGATAACCGTTCTCAGTTTTTAAATTATCTATTGGAACATACGTTGAACTATAACTATACAATAGGGAAGCACAGCATCAATGGAGTAGTTGGATATACTCAGCAAACTACCCAAACCGAAAATACTTCGGGAAGCGGTATCCGACTAGCACAGTTTGGTGGCAATTATTTTACTACGCTGACCTCTACCGCTGGAGAAGGCCGCAACTCATCAGGGACATTATTTAGGAGCTTACTGGACTCTTATTTGGGTAGAGCAAATTACACGTATGATAATAGATATCTAGTGACCCTGACTTTCCGGTCTGACAAAGATTCTCGCTTCTCGCCAAAATACAGGACAGGGTATTTTCCATCAGCGGCTCTTGGCTGGAGAATTTCAAACGAAGATTTTTTCAAGGTAAATTGGATCTCAGACTTGAAGCTTAGAGGTTCCTATGGCGCTCTTGGAGTAAATACACTAAGCGCTTATCAATACATAGGGTTTTTAAACCAGGCACCTAACGCTGTTTTTGGCGTCGACCAAGTAACCAATGCAGGTGCGATTCAGGCCAAACTAGCTTCGGGTGATTTAAGATGGGAAAAGAAAAAGACGACCAACCTAGGTTTTGACGCATCGCTTTTAGAAAATAAGGTTACAGTCAATTTCGACGTTTTTAGGTCAATATCTGAAGACGTATTATTGGGACAGCCCTTGCCTGGTTACCTCGGTAATCTACAGGGAGATCCAATCGTAAATATCGGTTCTATTGAAAATAAAGGTTTAGAACTTAATTTGGGCTATCGTCCACAGATCGAAGGTGATTTTACATGGGATATTTCAGCAAACATCAGTACGGTAAAAAATAAGGTGCTGGAATTGGGTAACCTGGGTATCGACTTAGAGACCGGCCTGCCCAAGGATTTTATCCAATCAGGCAACACAAGAACTCAGGTTGGGAGATCAATAGGGGAGTACTATGTGTTAAAAACCAATGGTATTTTTCAAAGCCAGGAAGAAGTTAATGCACATAGAGCGCAAAGTCTTTATGCCAAGCCTGGAGATATCCGCTATGTTAATACAATCGATGGGGGTACAAACGACGATATTAATGATAAAGATCGTGTGTTTGCCGGTTCGCCATTTCCGAAGTTCACTTCAGGACTACAATTTAATTCGAGATATAAAGACTTTAGTCTCTCCATTCAATTGTATGGTGCGTTCGGACAGAAATTATATAACGATGTGTTAAGGGAGTTGGACAGCTATGGGAATTCAAATTATCGCAGCGATATAAATCCATGGACGCCAACTAATACTGATACCAGCTTTCCTAGGTTAGGATATCAATTTGCTGAAAATGATAGGGGAATCAATGAGAACGCTAGAGGAAATACCGACCGTTGGATTGAAAACGGATCTTTCTTCAGAATGCGTAATGTGGAGCTAGGCTATAATTTTCCTTCAAAAATGCTTACAAAAGCAAATATCAGTAACGCTAGATTTTATATAAGTGGCCAAAACTTATTTACCATTACCAAATATAGTGGTCTTGATCCGGACGTAGTTGGTGCAAATCCTAATCTTGAGCCGGGAGTAGACAATGGAAATTATCCATCATCAAGGATTATATCATTTGGTTTAAGCGTAGGATTTTAATTAAATAAGATAGTAATGAAAAAACATATATACCTATTGACTGCAGTACTTATCGTATTTGCAGCTTGTAAGAGAGATTTTGATGAACTTAATCCAAATGCACCAGCGATTGTAACTTTTTGGACGACCAGTAATGATGCTACAAAAGGAATTAATGCTGTGTATAGTACGTTCTACCGTACGGCAAGTCTTTACTCTCGTGTCATATTCTATCACGGAATTTTGAAGTCGGATGAAGGTTTTGGGTCTGGGGGTGACGGTAATCTGAACAATTTAATGCGTTTCAACCAAACGGATTATAATAACGGCTTAACGGCTGATACCTGGTCTACCTTATATGTTGGAGTATTCAGGGCTAATCAGGTCATTGCTAATGTTCCGTCGATTAATATGGATGAAGCAAAAAAGAAGGCAATTATTGCGGAAGCTAAGTTTTTAAGGGCGCTCTTCTACTTTAACCTGACACTTTACTACGGCCGCCCACCATTGCTGTTGGAACCATCTGAACTAACGACCGCTCCTGCAAATGCTACAACAGAACAAGCCTATGCACAAGTGGCTAAAGATTTAACTGAAGCTGTCGTAGATTTACCTGTAAGTTATCCGGCTACTGACATAGGCAGGGCAACCAAAGGGGCTGCTTATGCACTTTTAGGCAAAACTTACCTTCAACAAAGGAACTATCAGCAAGCTGCAGATGCATTCGCCTACCTGGTTACCGGAGCCGGTGCTTCTACTTACCGTTTAACTGCTGATTATAGAGATAATTTTATCATCAGTAAGGAAAATAACAGCGAATCTATTTTTGAAATTCAGTTTAGTGAAAATCAAGCTGAAAATACTGATGACGATGTCGATGAATCGAGAATTAACAATACAGGTACGTCTATTCCTCAGTTCTTTGCTCCTCCGGGAGTAGGTTATGCTGATGGGGGAGCTCGCAGGTGGTTAATTGATGAATTTTTACAAGAACGAACTGTTTCAAACACTCAGGATCCGCGTTTAGCCGCTTCATTTATATTCAATAATACTGATCCTGACGGGCCCGATTCAACTATCGTTTATGGTAGAACATTTGCAAGCCGTTATGGCAACGGACCTGACGCGCAAAAAGTTTGGTTCCGTAAATTGCTTAACGATCACTGGAAAAATGAAGAGGGTTTCCGCTCCCCAAATAATTACCGCCTAATCCGGTATGCTGATGTGCTTTTAATGTATGCAGAAAGTCTGAATGGTTTAAACAGAACTGCCGAAGCTTACCAATTTGTTGATAGGGTGAGACAAAGGGCGGGTTTAGCTAGCTTAAGTGTTGCTAAACCTGGTTTAAATCAGGCACAATTCTTAACTCAGTTAAAGCACGAGCGTGTGACTGAATTGGCGGGTGAAGCATGGAGGTGGGCTGATCTCTTACGTTGGGGCGACTTGAGTCCAGCACTCGCGAGTAGAGATGCTGACTTTACAGGGTTTGTCGTAGGTCGAAATGAATACTATCCGATTCCTCAAAGGGACATCGATTTGAATCCAAATTTGACGCAAAATCCCAGATATTAATGAAAAAGGGTTAGCGGGAAAACCGCTAACCCTTTTTTAGGAAATTGAAAAGTGCTAATATTGTATCTGGGTATCAAGAACTTACTTGATTGTTGTATATTAGGTATATGAACATGATGCCGTCTTTTTATGCTCCTCATCCTGCATTACAAAATCACGTTAGCCATATTATGGTCGTCGAGGCCAGGTTTGATAAGGCAGTACCTAAGTTCAGCCCCTTTCCGCCCACTCCGCAGCATGCGATACATTTTTATCCCAGAGATCCAATCGTCACACGCGACAGCAGGAATATCAGTCAGAAGTCGCCTTCAAGCATGATCATAGGTCCGCAAGTTACTCAGGTTAATGTGAGCATGGGTCAGCACCACGTTATTGTTTCGGTAGCGTTCATGCCCGGTGGTATGCACAGGTTGCTAAAAATGCCGATGCATGAATTGTATGATATACCCTTTGATGCCACCTTGTTGTTGGGCCCAGAAATAACGGAAGTGAATGAACGGTTACAAGAAGCGCAAACAGCGTTAGAAATGAAAAATGTAGTAGAAGGCTATTTGATGGGCAAACTCCAGTATTCTTTATTACTGCCCTGGGAATTTGCTATGAAAGGGCAATTGCAAGGTAATCTTTCTATAGACAATGCGGCTTCTTTAGCTTGCCTAAGTCTTCGTCAGTATGAACGGAGAGCTAAGGAAATCATGGGCTATTCACCGAAGGTTTTTGCCAGAATAATTCGTTTCTCGAAGGCTTACCGGTTGAAGGAACGACAGCCCCAATTGAGTTGGACTAGCATTGCCCATACCTGTTGCTATTTCGATCAGATGCATTTGATTAGAGATTTCAAAGAGTTTGCAGGCGAACTTCCCGGAACACTGGCTAAACAAATTAGTAACGCTCCTGCGCTCTTACAGGAGCACTTGCGGATATAAGATGTCGTTTTTATACTATTTATGCCCATGGCTATAAATTAGTTTTATAAAAAAAACTTCATCATGAAATACAGATTATTTTTAGTAGGATTTATTTTATCAGCGATGTCTGTTCAGGCACAAGTGAAAAACGCAGATACAGGAGCGATCGAGAAACAGGTTGATCAGATAGTTAATAGCTGGAACAGGCATGATTATAGTGATATGGAAAGTTATAGTGTGGCAGACTGTAGCTGGGTTAACATTGTGGGTATGGTATGGAAAGGTTTAAAAGAAGTCAAGTACGCTCATCAGTTCTATCATGACAATATGTTTAAAAATACAACCATGACTAAAAAGGCAGTCTCGGTGCGTATGATCGGCGCAACGACCGCAATTGTACATTTCAAAAGTTATGTGAGCGAATTTACTACGCCCGCTGGACATAAAATGCCAGGCAATGATAACATGGCCTTGTTGGTTTTTGTGAAACAGAATGGCAAATGGTTGCTGACTGCAGGGGAAAATGTGACTGTTGACGCGGAAGCACAAAAGCACAATCCTGTTTCACATATGAAAAAATAAAGGTTCAAGGAATTCATTTGATAGCAAGAAGTGTAGAAATCATCTATCAGAGAAAGCGTTTTACGATCGTCATCTCCGGTTTAACGATTGGTCTTAAAGTTATTGAACAATCTGCTAAACAAAAAACACTATAACATCAGTATTGGTAGTATATTAGGCATATACTTGACGCAATTAAAATGATATCAAAAGCATTAGGCTTGTTTATTTTTCCGGTTATCCTGCCGCTAAGCCTCACTTTTAACTCTTTACAAGCATCGCTTGGCCTGCCAGCCAAACTAGTGATTTCAAAGACTAACGAGCAACCTTGGACGAATCTGATAGATTCCAGGCTTTCAAAATGGGAAAACTACCTAAGCTACAGGCATAAGCTTGGATACAACGGCAAAATACCCGTTGATGAACTAGGTAAGGAAATACCTCCGATCGGATACAACAAAGATCTAACGAAAGTTTTCTCATTAGTAAAAATGGATGGAGAGAACGTGTTAAGGGTAAGTGGAGAGATTTATGGCTCTTTGTACACGAAACAAGAATTTGAGAATTATCACTTAAAATTGAAAGTGAAATGGGGCTCGAAGAAGTTTGAACCAAGGCAAAACCTCTTAAAAGACTCAGGGATCCTTTACCATTCCATTGGAGACAGCGGTGTTGATTACTGGCGTTCATGGATGTTGTCGCAAGAATTTCAAATCATGGAGGGCCACATCGGAGATTATTGGAATGTCGGGGCTTCGGCAATTGAGATCCGTTCATTCTTGCCAGAAGACAAAATGAATAGTGTGGCAAACGCTAAGCAACCCTTTCTAGGCTTTGGGCATGGCAATGAACAAGGACTCTGTTTGAGATCGGAGAACCGGGAGACCGCTGATAACGGTTGGACAACAATTGAACTGATCACGTTTGAGGGCAAGAGCTTCCATGTCGTTAACGGCCATGTTGTTATGGTGCTCCAAAATTCGCACTACGTGAAAGACGGCCAGAAAATTCCTTTGACGAAAGGAAAAATCCAGATTCAAAGTGAAGCTGCAGAGGTTTTTTATAAGGATATACAAATTAAACAATTGAATGCCATGCCCAAAGGTTATTGAAAAACCTCTTTCCTAATCTAAAACAATACACGCTCACCATTGTAGATAATACATAATCCGTCTATAAATGGAAGAAAATAATACCCACAATTCACGCCGCGACTTTCTTAAAAAGTCTGGTGTAGTGACAGCGGTTGCACTCATCCCGCCAATCGCAGTGTCCGCCGCTGAAAAGCAATATGACGAGCGTTTTGCCGAAACATTTGAAAATGTTGCCTGTACCATCGAAATAAATGGCAAGTCGCATAGTTTGAAAATCGATCCCCGAGTTACTTTGCTGGACCTTCTACGAGAACGTTTAGATCTTACCGGAACAAAAAAAGGCTGTGACTACGGCCAATGCGGTGCCTGTACGGTGCATGTCGACGGAAGACGGGTAAACTCCTGCCTTACGCTTGCAGTCATGACCGATGGAAAGAAGGTAACTACAATAGAGGGCCTGGCTAGCGGAGATCAACTACATCCTATGCAGGCAGCTTTTATAAAACATGACGGTTTTCAATGTGGATATTGTACGCCAGGACAAATTATGTCGGCGGTTGCATGCGTTCGAGAAGGGCATGCAGACAGTGAAGACGAAATCAGAGAATTTATGAGCGGCAACATTTGTCGCTGCGGAGCATATCCTAATATTGTAGATGCGATACAGGAAGCGAAACGAGGAGGGCAAACGATATGAAACAGTTTCAATACGTCCGCCCATCGGCACAGCAAGCTGCTATAATCGCCATTGCCAAGGATCCTACAGCGAAATTTATTGCAGGAGGTACAAACCTGCTTGATCTTATGAAACGCAATGTGGAGCAACCCAATCGTTTGGTAGATATCACAAAGCTTCCTCTGAATGAAATCAAGAAAGATGGCAATCTGCTTCGCCTCGGCTCACTGGCCCTGAATAGCGATGTTGCAGATCATGAACTTGTTAGTAAAGAGTATTCATTGCTTTCGCAGGCATTAAATGCGGGGGCATCGGCACAGTTGAGAAATATGGCTACCGTCGGTGGTAATCTCATGCAACGTACCCGCTGTCCGTATTTTTATGATACAGCTATGCCTTGTAACAAACGAGAGCCTGGCACCGGTTGTGGGGCACTAAAAGGTTTCAATCGTATGCATGCTATTTTTGGCGCGAATGAAAAATGCATTGCTGTGAATCCGAGCGATATGAACGTTGCACTAGTTTCCTTAGATGCTATGGTACACGTCGTCGGCCCTAAAGGAGCACGCGTTATTCCGATTAAGGATTTCCACCGACTGCCTGGCGAACATCCGGAGAAAGATACCGTACTTGATAAAAACGAGCTGATTACTGAAGTAACGATACCTCAGGTTTCTCTTACGCACGCACATTACTTAAAAATCCGCGATCGCGCATCTTATGCCTTTGCACTGATATCAGTAGCTGCAGGGCTACAATTGAAGGGAAAAACAATTGTGCAAGCACGTTTGGCGATGGGTGGCGTGGCACATAAACCATGGCGTTTAGCTGCGGCCGAAGCGGATCTGAAAGGAAAGCAGGTTTCTGTTCAAGCTTTTGAACAGGCAGCAGCTATTGCTATGCAGGGAGCTAAAGGATATGGAGACAACAATTTTAAATTACAACTGGGCCCTAAGAGCATTGTTGAAGCGCTTAGGATTGCTTCAGGAATTTAGGCTACTATTTTTAGATCATTATGGAAACTATTTTAAATGCAGCAGGCGAGCCCTTAGACCGGGTTGATGGTAGGTTAAAGGTTACGGGCGCTGCAAAGTACTCTGCAGAATATTTGTTGAAGGATACCAAGTTTGCAGTGCTGGTAAGTAGTACAGTCACTAAGGGCCGTATCCAATCAATAGAAACCAAATTCGCGAAAAGTGCTCCAGGTGTTATTGCAGTAATTTCTCATACGAATGCGATCAGGCCTCCAGGTTATCCGGCAGACAATGAACATCCTACGGAACCTTCTACGGCAGGTCGGCCCCTGCGTGTTTTTTACGATGATAAGGTTTATTTCAATGGTCAACCCGTAGCAATGGTGGTTGCAGATACATTTGAGCGTGCTACCTATGCGGCATCATTAATAAAAGTGCAGTACGCCAAAGCCGAACATAAGACGGATCTGAGCAAGAATATGGATAAAGCTGTCTTGCCAGCATCGGCAAAGAAGAACGCAAAATCACCGCTTGCCGATTATGATCGGGGAGAAGTTGATGGCTATAAAAATGCGCCAGTGAAGATAGAGATGGAATACGAACATTCCTCAGAAATGCACAACCCGATGGAATTACAAGCCATCATCGCACATTGGGAAGCGGATGACAGGTTAACTTTATATGATAAAGTACAGGGGACCCAACCAACGCAGAGAAATTTTGCGAAGGAATGGAAGCTGCCACCAGAAAATGTAAAAGTAATCGCAAAGTTCGTGGGTGGTGCCTTTGGAAACGGACTGCACAACTGGCCTCACGAAACCGCAGCAATTATAGCTGCAAAAATGGTTAAACAGCCCGTTAAACTGATGCTTACGCGAGAGCAAATGTTTTTCATGGTCGGATATAGACCAAGAACGTGGCAAAAGATTGGTATCGGTGCTACAAACGAGGGAAAGTTAGTAGGTATTTCACATAGTTCAATAGGGCAGACCTCAGCCTACGAAGAATTCACAGAGAGTACGCTGCAACAAACCCGCATGATGTATACTGCGCCGAATGTAAGTACCAGATATAGGATACTGCCTTTGGATGTAAGTACGCCGATATGGATGAGAGGTCCTGGTGAAGCAACCGGAGCCTTCGCACTTGAAAGCGCCATTGATGAAATTGCCTATGCCGTAAATATTGATCCGATCGCCTTCAGAGTCTTAAATCATACTGATTCTGATCCAGAAAAAAACATGCCCTGGTCTACAAAATACCTTAAGGAATGTTTTGAAATGGGTGCAAAGGCCATTGGTTGGAACAAACGAAAGCTAAAAGCTGGTAGCCTGAACGAAGGGCGCTGGAAGGTTGGTTATGGAATGGCTGTCGGTACGTTTGGAGCAAACCGTGGAGAAGCTTCCGTGAGGGCGCGCCTTACTGCAAATGGATCTTTGGTGCTTCACAGTGCCGTTACAGATATCGGACCAGGGACAGGAACGGCAATGACACAGATAGCGGCTGATGCGATTGGACTGGCACCGGAACAGATTACTTTTGAACTTGGAGATTCTACATTCCCTATGGCTCCCAGTCAAGGTGGATCTTCGACAGTAAATACGGTTGGTCCAGCAGTAGTAGCTGCATGTACAGGGTTGAAAGAACAACTAATTGTTTTAGCTTCTATTAGCCTTCCTGAATTCAGAGGTGCAAAGCCAGATCAGGTGGAATTCCAAGACGGCGTCATGAAACTTAAAGGGAAAAACTCAAAGATCACTTTTAAGGAGGCCTTCCAGAAAAGTGGCACACCTCACTTGGAGACGACTAAATCGGCTAAACCTGGTGATGGGGGCAAAGGCTATTCGAAATACTCTTATTCAGTTCATTTTGCAGAAGTGCATGTTCATGAGGTGACAGGAGTGATCCGGGTAAAGAAAGTCGTTACTTGCGCTGATGCAGGCACTATTATCAACCTTAAGACAGCCGGTAATCAAATGATTGGCGGTGTAACAGGTGGTATAGGAATGGCGCTTTTAGAAGACGCAGTGATGGACCACAGATATGGCAGATATATCACCAAAGATTTCGCAGATTATCATGTGCCTGTCAACGCAGATGTTCCTGAAATAGAAGTACATTTCGTGAACAAGCCAGATTATATCGTAGATCCTATAGGAACTAAAGGTATCGGAGAAATTGCGATTATAGGAGTTGCTCCGGCTATTACAAATGCGATTTTCAATGCCACAGGAAAAAGGATTCGCCAACTACCTGTGACGATTGATAAAATGTTGTAGCCGAAAAAATAAATAAGTCAACTTACTTAAAACAAGATTGTTATAAAACAAAAGAAGCCTTACATAAGGCTTCTTTTGTTTTATAACATTAAAAGAAATAAAGATTATTGGTTACTAGTTCCAGTACTGCCGCCTGGAGTAGTTTGTTGTCCCGGATTACTAGTACCTGCTATGCTTTGAATTTGTTGTAAGTGATTGCGCAAAGTAGGAAGGTGTTTTGTTGCGAAAGATTTGACGTCTGCATCTGAAGATGCTGCACCACGCTCAAATAAGGCCACTGCATTTTGATGGTCCATAACCATCATTTGAGTATAAGCCGTATCGAATTGAGTACCAGTTAAAGCATTAAGTTCTTGAACTGCAGAAGTGATGTCTACTGGAGACAGCATTTTTAACGAACTGGCAGTGCTATTCATTCCTTTCATATCGTTAGAATTCATCTGTCCCCCTGTTGTACCAGTTGTGCCAGTGGTGCCCATAGTACCTGTTGTGCCGGTTGTTCCAGTAGTACCAGTAGTACCAGTAGTACCAGTGGTGCCCATGGTACCAGTTGTGCCGGTTGTGCCAGTTGTGCCGGTTGTGCCAGTTGTGCCTGTTGTGCCAGTTGTGCCGGTTGTGCCAGTTGTGCCAGTTGTGCCTGTTGTGCCAGTAGTACCTGTAGTACCGGTTGTTCCCATAGTGCCTGTTGTACCAGTAGTTCCGGTTGTACCAGTGGTACCCATTGTACCGGTCGTACCCATTGTTCCAGTTCCGGTGTTTGTCGTGCCAGTGCTTGTTGGCATGATGTCGCTTTGTCTAGGAAGTTTTATGTTCTTTCTTTTTGCCAATGCCATCAGCTCGGTATTTGCTTTGCCGTGATCCACTGTCATCATGGATCCGTAGTCTTTAACTTTTTTGTCCTGAGCTTTTCGTTTAGCAAGGTTTCCAGTTGCGACTTCCTTCATCCCACTTAGTGCTGCCTGATTAATAAATTGGTCTGCGGTAATGGAGGATGCCGGATTCTGAGTTGTAGTTTGAGCAGTTGCCGTTCCGGCAGCTAGCACAATTAATAGACAATTAATGTAGTTTTTCATAGGGATGATTATTAATGAATAAATAGATAAGTTTCCTAATACAACTAGCAATGCTTATAAAAGTTCAGAGGCAAAACACCTGATTTTTAATGAAACTACGGTCTATAGGACTGGCCTATTAGTATATATACCCGAAAATATCTGTGACTTATTTCATTTTTGATTGACATAGGAGTTACATTTTGGCTACAACCAAAGTAGATTCGGCTCCATTTACCATCTTGTTTGTGCAGACCTTTGAATCATAAAATCACTTAAATATGAAAATAGCAATTACAGGTTCTTTGGGACATATCAGCAAACCCTTAGCAACAGAATTAGCGCAGAAAGGACATGTTGTTACTGTTGTGAGCAGCAATTCTGAAAAGAAAAACGAGATAGAAGCAATTGGCGCTAATGCCGCGATAGGCTCTTTAAAAGACATTGACTTTTTAAGCAGAACTTTTGCCGGCGCCGATGCCGTTTATACAATGGTGCCCCCGGGAAACTACATGGACCCTAATCTTGATTTACTGGCTTATTATATCGAGTTAGGTAACAATTACTCAAAAGCCATTCAAGAAGCGGGCGTTAAGCGAGTGGTCAACCTGAGTACAATTGGAGGTAATTTAGCACAAGGGAATGGCATTTTAATCGGTGCACATCATGTTGAGCTTCTGTTAAACGAATTACCTTCGGACGTATCCATTACGCACATGCGTCCAAACTCGTTTTACTACAATTTGCTTGGGTATATACCAATGATTAAGACAATTGGCATGATCGCAGCAAATTACGGAGGGGATAATGTAATCCCATGGGTTTCTCCGATCGACATTGCTGCGGCGATCGCCGAGGAGCTGACCACACCTTTTCATGGTAGAAATTCCCGTTCTGTAGCAAGTGAAGACCTGTCAGGAAACGACACTGCAAGAATATTAGGGGAAGCCATCGGTAAACCTGATCTGAAATGGGTGGTAGTTTCGGATGAGGAGACTCTAAATGGTTTGTTGTCAATTGGGATGAATCCTAAGATTGCAGCTGGTTTAGTGGAAATGTATGCTGGTCTACGAAGTGGTTTACTAGCTCAGGATTATTATCAAAACAAACCCGAAGTTATGGGTAAAGTAAAAATGACAGACTATGCAAAAGAATTTGCAGCTGCTTTTAGTCAGGAATAGTTATTTTAGAGCATGGCAAACATCCTGTTTCATAAGTTTAAAACGATTAGTGAGTTTCATAAATTTAGAGGATTACCGAAGCCGGAACATCCGATGATCAGCGTTATAAACCTAGCGGACGTAAAAAACATGCCTCCAGGTGAGAACAGCATTATATTAGATTTTTATTCCATCGCCCTTAAAAGAAACTTTGGTGCCAAAGTGCGCTATGGGCAGCAGGAGTATGACTTTGACGAAGGCATCATGTTCTTTATTGCGCCAGGACAGATTTTTCGTATTGAGGTAGGAAAAGATATACCAATTGACCAGTCGGGATGGATGCTATTGGTGCATCCCGACTTCCTATGGAATACGCCCCTGTCAAAAATAATTAGGCAAAGCGAGTTTTTCGACTATTCGGTTCATGAGGCGTTGTTCCTGTCAGATAAAGAGGAGCAAACTATTGCAGGAATCATGCAAAACATTCAGCAGGAATATCATTCAAACATTGATAAGTTTAGTCAGAATGTGATGCTTGCTCAACTGGAGCTACTGCTGACTTACTCAGAACGGTTTTATCATCGCCAGTTCATAACCAGGAAAATCTCGAACCATTCTGTTTTAGCTCATCTAGATAAGATCCTCGCAGCGTATTTTGATAACGATTCATTGAGTAAAAAGGGCTTGCCAACGGTGCAGTATGTTGCTGACACTTTGAATGTGTCGCCGAATTATTTAAGCGGCTTATTGAAAATGCTATCAGGACAAAGCACGCAACAACATATTCATAATAAATTGATTGAAAGAGCGAAAGAGAAGCTGTCGGTTACGAGTTTGTCAATTAGTGAGATTGCTTATGGCCTGGGCTTTGAACACTCTCAATCCTTTAACAAGTTGTTTAAACGCTATACGGAGATGACACCGAATAACTTTAGGAAGTCATTTAATTGAAACTATGCTAAGCAGCGGAGGATCTACAGATTCGTCCTCTCCATAGGTGTAGGTATCTGCCAATTCATTATCTGTTTCTAAAACGCTTCATTTGCCAAGCAGCAGCCTCGCCTGGGTTCCCCATTGACCTATAAAAAGGTCTAGCTTACCATCTTTATTAACGTCACCCGCTGCAATACCCCAGCTTCGTCCAACTGTAGATTGAGGGATAACATCTGAAGTAACTAACTTGAAATTTCCTTTTCCATCGTTCTGCAAAGCTTGCATCTGCATTGGATCGAATTTAGGAATCTTTGTTGCGCTAAAGATGATATCTGGTTTACCATCATGGTTAAAATCGATAATGATTCCCGCATAGGTTGAATATTCCTGCTTTGGTATTCGCTTGGCAGTTTCATCCTTAAAGCTTCCTTTCCCATCATTTATCAACAAACGGGCAGAAGGATCCTTCTCAAAAGCTCCACCATTGCTTGTTAAGTTGAGAAATAAAATGTCCAGGCGCTTGTCGCCATTCGCATCAAAAGTCAAGACCTCCCTGGTATGTAAAGGTACCAACAGCTCCAGCTTTTCTGGATGCTCTTTAAAATGACCTTTTCCATCATTTAAAAAGAGGCGGTTTGGAGGAACTTCGTTACCAAGAATCAAATCGAGGTGTTTGTCGCCGTTAAGATCGACCAACTTCACTGATTGCGTTTCCGTTTTCAGCTCAGGCAGACCTTCTTTTGTAAAGTCAATAAAATACCCTGGCCGCTTAGGGTCATTTAACCAGAGGAAGTTATGAGGCGAGGGACCAGTGTTCCCTACAATGATATCCAGTAACCCGTCCCCATTGACATCTCCGATATCAAGTCCATTACCTTCACTTTTTGCCAGGAGGCGATCGCTCGCATCTCTGTACGTACCATCCCCGTTTCCAAGGTAAAATTCATGGTTCTGGTCATCCTCAGCGACGAAAACAAGATCTAACTTGCCATCTTTATCGAAGTCTCCCGCACGTACATGTTCGGTATCATGTTTTTTTTCAGCAAAAACGCCTTTTTTCCAGGTAAAGACTCCTTTGCCATCGTTTAAGTACAAACGGTTAGGTGCGTTTTCCATTGCAAGTACAGCGTCTAAGTGGGAGTCACCGTTGACATCGATCAAAACGACGTCTAAAGGATGCGCTTCGGGATCACTCGGCAAACTGGTAGCAGTGACATCCTTGAAATACGCGGTCTCCGTGTTTTGGGCTACTGCATGAGTACTGGACGCCAAGGCAATCATTGCCAGGATGTTTAAGGTTTTTGTCGCGATTTGAGCCAGCATAATGATGATAATTTATGTTTATAGTAATACTTAATTGACCTTATACGTCAACCAAAGCACATCGTCTTCAATTTGTTTAACCTTCTCAAGTTTGAGTAATGTTGCACCTTCCTTTTTGACATCAGCAGCAATTTCAAAGAGACTGGAGGTTTCAATAGTACCATCGGCAATAGGCAAAAGCAACTGATGAAGTTCATCGATCAGTCCTTCGTTCAAAAAGCTGCCGTTGATATGCCCGCCGCCTTCCAGCATGAGGGTTTCGATACCAAACAAAGCTTTCAATTTCGCAAGTGCAAGATTCAGATCCAGCTGCTCTTTTCCAGCGAATATATACGATACACCCATATCCTGCAAGTGCGCGAGATATCCATCCGCCACGGCTTCCGTCAAAATTGTGATTACGTGGTCTCCTTGCATTGTGGGCTGGTTCCAGCCAAGTTTAGCATGTCCATCAATGGCGATCGCAAAGGAATCGGTACGGTGGTCTGCTACAAAATCGATGCGGTCAACCTGCGGCGAATTTTTTTTGATAACAGGCTTTGCGAAGTCGGTAAAATCTTTCTCCATTGTGGTGCGACCTACAATCCATGCTTTGAATCCTAAAGAGTCATGAGCGGTTTCAAAATTCTTAACCAGCTTTTTAATTTCAGGACTATTGCCCCATTTATCTGATAGTATTTTTCCATCAATGGAAGTCATCATCAGGCAAATCACATATGGTCTGTCGTTCTTGTTCATACTTACTGAACATATTCAAAATGCTTTTGGAGTTAAAAAGTTTTACAAAGGATAGGCTGTGTCGCTCTTTGGCTCCGAAAGCACAAAGAAACTTTGAACAGTCGTAATATTAGGTAAAGTGGCAAGTTTGTTCCTTAGAAATAAATGGTAAGCGTCCATGTCTTTGGTAGCAATGCGCAAAATAAAATCAAAGGCACCAGTCATTTGCAAACATTCCATCACCTCCTCAAATTTTGAAACTTCGTTCTCAAAGGCATATAGCGTATCCGAAGTGTGGTCTTTTAGCAGGACCTGTGAAAAAGCCATAAGTCCGAGATCAATTTTCTTACGGTCTAAAATAGCTACGATTTTCTTGATGTAACCATGCTCCTTTAATCTCCTGATCCGTTCGTGAACGGTCGCTAATGATTTGTTTAGTTTGTAGGCGAGTTCTTTGTTGGTCATTGTTGCATCTATCTGCATCAATCTTAGGATCTCAAGATCCGTGGGATCCAGTTCGGAATTAATCATATCTATTGTTTAGACTGGAAAATTATCAGTTTCCATTGAAAAAATGAAGTGGTTTCGAAAATAATCGCAATTTTTTGGTTAATAGCCATAAAATTACTTGATTATTATGTAATATATTGATATATGGGTTATGGATATCGATTTTTACCGAAAATAGAATGTCTACATGATTGCGATAGCCAACGATACAACGAACCTGACAGAAGCACTTGAGCGCAAATTTGAGCACCTCTGGCATCTGGTAGGAAACACGCCAATGCTTGAACTTCAATATACTTATCAGGGTATCCCGGGTAGGATATATGTGAAATGCGAGCACTATAATCTTACTGGCAGTATCAAGGATAGGATCGCATTATACACACTTTTCAATGCTTATAAGGAAGGAATGATCAAGCCAGGCGACGAGATCATAGAAGCTACAAGTGGCAATACAGGCATCGCATTTGCAGCCATTGGTAAGGCGATGGGGCATCCGGTAAAAATAATAATGCCCAACTGGCTTAGTAAAGAACGTGTCGACATCATTAAAAGTCTTGGTGCTGAGGTAGTCCTTGTTAGTAAAGAAGAGGGAGGATTTTTAGGTAGCATCCGACTGGCGGAATCGCTGGCTCTTGAAAATGGCAACACTTTTTTGCCCCGACAGTTCGATAACAATGACAATGTTTGCGCACATGAGCAGACGACCGGCGTGGAAATCTGGGAGCAGTTAAAAAATAGTGGATTAACACCTGACGCCTTAGTAGCCGGCGTAGGCACTGGCGGAACCATTATGGGTGCAGGTAAGTATCTTCGAAGCAAGAATCCAAAGGTAAAGATCCATCCACTTGAGCCAGCCGAATCACCAACACTGACTACAGGATATAAAGTAGGAAGCCATAGAATTCAGGGTATATCTGACGAGTTTATTCCAGCGATAGTAAAGTTGGATCAGTTGGATGAAGTTATTCAGGCAAATGACGGCGATGCCATTTTAATGGCTCAGAAACTTGCCAGGCAATTGGGGCTAGCAGTGGGAATATCATCCGGGGCTAACGTTATTGGTGCAATTAAACTACAGCGTAGACTAGGTATCAAAAGTTGCGTAGTCACTATCTTTTCAGACAGCAATAAAAAATATTTAAGTACAGACTTAATGAAGGAAGAGCCGGTTAAGGATGGTTACGTGTCCACTGAAACAGAATTTATAACCTATCACCCCATTAGTCGTTTAAAATAATAATCAACTACATACTAAAACCAACACAACCAACAATGAAAAAACTTATGCTCACAGTCCTTATGCTCTTATCCTTAAGTGCTGTACAAAGCCAAATATTAAAGCCGGTTAAATGGAGTTATTTAGCTAAAAAAACTTCAAAGACTGAGGCAACTCTTCTGATCAGAGCAACGATTGATAATGGATGGCATATCTATTCTCAGACTGTTCCGGATGGTGGTCCGATTAAAACTTCATTCAGCTTCAAGCCTGCAAAAGCTTTTTCTTTGGTAGGTAAAACTGTTGAGCCAAAGCCGATCAGTAAATTTGAGAAGACCTTTGATATGAATGTTGCTTTTTTTGAGAAGTCGGTTACCTTTCAACAAAAAGTGAAGCTGGTAGGTGGCAAAACTGTTATTAAAGGATCCGTAGAATTTATGGTCTGTGATGACCATCAATGTTTACCTCCAGAGACAGTTGAGTTTTCAATCCCGGTAAGCTAATACAATGATCACATTACATTTCAAAAATACATTTAGAGTGCTCCTTATCGGGGTACTCTTTTTTTTAGGTAGCACTTCTACCGTTTTTTCGCAAACGGATACAACGATATCAAATGATGAATTTACGGAGATCGTTGCAGATACAACCAGCACTGATACGGTAGCGGAAGCTAGCACAACAGTTGTCTCAGACAGTCAGGATAGAGCGGAAGTAAAGCCACTTTCATTAAAACAAGAGGCTCAGAAAACCCTTTGGCAAACTTTCATTGCCGGATTAATAGGCGGCTTTTTAGCCTTCATTATGCCTTGTATCTTTCCAATGGTACCTTTGACAATCAGTTATTTTACCAAGCGTGCAGGCAGTAAGCAAAAGGGTATAGGTCAGGCCATGATCTACGGCCTTTCTATCATTGTGATCTATGTTGCTTTTGGTTTGCTGATCACGGTATTGTTTGGTTCCGCAGGTTTGAACGCTTTTAGTTCCAGTGGCCTGTTTAACTTCTTCTTTTTTCTTGTTCTGGTCACTTTTGCGATTTCTTTCTTTGGCGCTTTTGAAATCACATTACCAAGTGCTTTTGTTAATAAAATAGACCAGAAAGCCGATACCAGTAAAGGTTTAGGCGGTATCTTCTTTATGGCGGCTTCACTGGCCCTGGTTTCCTTTTCTTGTACAGGTCCAATTATCGGTACCTTACTTGTGGAGGCCAGCTCCAAAGGAACGTTGTTAGGTCCGGCAGTGGGCATGTTTGGCTTTGCTTTAGCACTATCACTACCATTCACCATTTCGGCGATCTTCCCGGGCTTTCTAAGTTCCATGCCTAAATCAGGCGGATGGCTGAATAGCGTTAAAGTATGCCTTGGTTTCCTTGAACTTGCTTTCGCTTTGAAGTTCCTTTCTGCCGCAGATCTGGTATGGCACTGGGAATGGTTTGATAGAGAGGTTTTCCTGGTCCTGTGGATCGTGATCTTCCTGTTGATGGGCTTTTACCTGCTGGGAAAACTGAAATTCTCACATGATAGTGATTTACCTTTTGTATCTGTTCCAAGATTATTTTTAGCTATGTTCTCCTTCGCATTTGCAATTTACATGATCCCCGGTTTATGGGGAGCGCCTGTTAGCGTATTAAGTGGTTTAGCGCCACCAATGAATACCCAGGACTTCATCCTCACTCCAGGTGGCTCAGCTTCAGCTCCTGCAGATACCAATTTTCCAACGGAAGTAAAATACGACAAGGTGTTTAAAAAGCCTGTTGGCTTTACGCCTTTCTTTGACCTGGAAGAAGGACTGGCCTATGCCAAGAAAGTCAATAAACCGGTAATGATCGACTTTACAGGCTGGGCCTGTGTGAACTGTCGCAAGATGGAGGACAATGTTTGGATCAAGCCTGAAGTAGGCAATCTAATCAAGAAATACGTTTTGATTCAATTGTATGTTGATGAGCGTAAGACCAAGATGCCAGCAGATAAGATCCATTATTCAAAGATTTTGAAACACAAGACGGACGACCTGGGCTGGTGGAATGCAGATTTCCAGGCGACAAATTACAACACCAATTCACAACCGTTTTATGTATTGGCAGGTCATGATTTGAAGCCATTGGTTACACCGCAGGGTGCGATCTTTAATGCGGGCGATTATGCGGTGTTTCTACAAAGTGGTTTGGATGCATTTTTTAAATAGAAATTTTGTTTGACTGGGTGGATGCCCTTAAATAAATTTAGAGTTAGTAGTAATTAATTAGGCTGGACGGTTGTCCGGCCTTTTTACGTTTAGGGTTGGTATGACCTCTCGTCAAAACCAAAATAACAGGGACTAAAATCCAATGCAAGTCCAATATTTAACTGGTTAAATTGGACTTGCATTGGATTTACATTGGACTTGCATTGGACTTGAGTGCATTACTACCAAACTTCGTCCTATACTAATTGTCTATCCTGATAGTATCTTTAACCTAGCAAATACGATTTAAACGCTGTATGAATGTAGAAATTTCTTGCCCAAAAGAGTGATTGGAATAATAGTTTCTTAGCTTGAGCAAATCTATACGAAAGGCTATATTGCAATGGTTATGCCGGCTACTTGAATCCCACTTAATGTTGTTAAAATACACTCCTTGCCAAATATGGATTTGCCTTGTTTCTTTGACTTTATGCTTATCGTCAGTAACAGGGTTGAAAGCCATGATGCCTTTTGACACGCTAATCACTGTTAAAATCGATCTGAAAAGAAAAGCTCAAAATATCGACAATTTTGGATCATCAGGTTGCTGGTACTCGGAAGGGATAGGGAAATATTGGCTGGAGGTAAAGCGGCAAAAAATTGCCGAATTGCTTTTTAGCAAGAAATTAGATGCTAACGGACAACCGCTGGGGATTGGGTTATCTGCATGGAGGTTCAATATTGGTGCAGGCACGATGGAACAGGGCGATAGCAGTGGTATCAAGGATTTCCGGAAAAGGTCTGATTCCTTTCTTAATGCTAACGGTTCCTATGATTGGAATAAGCAGGCAGGGCAGCGCTTCTTTCTACAAAAGGCCAAAGATTACGGAGTAGAAACCCTTATTGCTTTTTCAAACTCCCCTCCGGTGCAGTTTACTAAAAACGGTTTAGGGTTTAAGACCGAGAAAGATTACCGGTCTAACCTTAAGGGGGATTCATACCTTGCATATGCTTCTTTTTTAAGTGATGTGATTAAGCATTTTGATCAGCAGAATCTCCACTTTGGCTATGTAAGTCCCGTAAATGAACCACAATGGGATTGGTCCCGCAAGTATATGCAGGCGGATCAGGAAGGAAGTCCATGGAGAAATGAAGAGATTTTTAGCATTGTTAAAGTCTTGGATTCAACATTGAAGCGTCGAAAATTAGAAAGCAAGATTCTAATCCCGGAGGCTGGCGCTCTGAATTATTTATATGGAGGCTCGGGGGGCTCTTCAAGGCAAATCCAGAACTTTTTCAATCCAAAAAGTGAAATGTATATGGGTAATTTCGCTCATGTGCCGAAGCTAATTGCTGGACACAGCTATTTTACTGAGGCTAATGATGATGTGTTGGTAGGTATCAGGAAACAACTAGCAGATACGGCAAAGGCTTTCGGCTTAAAGTACTGGCAGTCCGAATATTCGATGCTTGCTGATGGATTCAGGGACGGTCAGAAAGGGCCAAGAAGTGGTATGGACTGTGCGTTGTTTCTATCAAAGGTTATTCATAACGATCTAACCGTGGGCAATGCTGCAGCATGGCAGTTTTGGAATGCTTATGAGCCAGGGCCGGCTAAGGTTAACACCAGGTATTATCTGATTGCGCTCCACCCCGAACCAGATTTTAAAAATGGAGAATTTAGTGTGACAAAGAATCTTTGGGCACTTGGGCATTACAGTAGATTTATTCGTCCAGGCATGACTAGGATCCTAACTGACCATGAAGAAGATGCAGGTTCAGAAACAGCTAAAAATCTAATGGTCTCTTCCTATTTAGACCGGAATAATAAATTAGTGTTAGTTGCTATTAATTACGGGAACGTCAAGATGGATCTAAAACTGAGTATAAAAAATGCAAAGCGGAAATACCGTGGTTTTACAAGATATTTAACCACGTCTGCCGACGATATAAATATGAAACCAGAGTTGGCAAACGGGATTGATAAACCAATATTATTACCTCCCCGCTCCATTTCCACTATTGTATTGGAATAGTGATTTTGTAGTGTTAATCTGCGTCAACCCGGAAATTCCTGCCACCAAATCTTGAGAGATTATAATTCAGGGTCATCGTAAAGACTCTTGTTTGCTGCTTGTTCCTATTGTCTATAATAGTATTACCAGAAACTGTTCTGGAGAGGTTGTTTCCTTGTCCAAGAATATCATTTGCGTTAAGACCGAATCTTAATGATTTGTCTTTAAAAAAGCTTTTCTCTAGCCCACCATTGATTACCAGAGGATTTGCGTTAGCTAAAGAGTACCCATAGTTCATTCGTTTGTTGCCAGAGAAATTCACGTAGTATGATTTTCTTATGGTCAAGCGTCCAAAAATATTCATGTGGAGGTTAGTCACATCCTGGATCGTTTGTGTTTCTGCACCGTCATTATGATTGGTGTTGAAATTCAAGCCTCCATCGAGACTTAAGTTTTTCAACCTAAGTCCGCTGTTTAATGATCCTCCAAGAGTCTTCGTTCTAAAAAAAGCTGGTGCCCCTATCTGGCCGATTCCAATAGGTTGATATTGTGAATACCTATACAGGTTATTTGCATTGTTGTTGCTGGTCACTGAATAACTGATGTCAGCGTTTAGAGAAACCTTTTTAAAAGTAAGGTTGCTGCTTAGCCTTTGAGAAAAATTCACTCCTTTGCCATAGGCTTTTTCGTTATTGAAAATGATTGCTCGATTGGAGAATCCGACAGAACCTGAATAACTGATGGCACTCTTGTTTTTCGTGATTGGGATATGGACAGTATAATTGCTATTGACCTGATAGTTTCCGTTGACATTTTCATACCGGGTAATTTGTTTTAAACTGTTCAGCGTATCCGGAATCAGTGATACGTTATCTACGATCTCCCTTTGGGTCGCCGAGCCGTTTAGGCCTATTTGTAAACTTCTACCCGTTTTAATTTGTGAATAGTTGAAATTAGCATTCAGGTTGTGATTGAATGATGGTTTTAAATCCGGATTGCCAATTACTATATTCTGCAGGCTCTGACTATTTCTAATCGGTTGAATCTGGCGAATTGTTGGGTTCGAATTTGATCCCTGGTAGTTCATAGAGATACGTTTACCCTGCTTCAATGTTTTACTAAAGTTGATAGAAGGGGAATAGTTAAAAGTGTTGTTATGTGTAGTTTGATTTAATCTAAGGTCTTTATTTGAAAGCATGTTAGGGCTAGCATTTAACCCAATATTATACCTTGCTTTACTGGAAGTGTAATTGTAGTTCAAGCTTGCACTTTGGCTTAATGATGTACTGTTAAAAGAAGTGCTGAGGGAGTCAACAAAGGAGACCTTATCGCTGGTATTGTCAAACACAAACGTTGATACCAGGTTGCTTGATACTGAACCAGAAGCATTATAACCAAAATTCAGGCTACCTTTCCCTAACGTATCTTTAGCTTTTTTTAACCCAATACTATAACTCAAACCTATTCCAAAATTCTGCTGGTTGGTACTGCTGTTTAGTTCCCTGTTTAGCAACGAATCCTTCTGCAAAACGCCGGTTTCTTTATTATAATAAAGTGTATTTGTTCTGATATTTTGGTCGCTATTAGATTTTGATGTTGAAAAGGAAGCCCGACCTGAAAAGGAATTCTTTAAATTTTTCAGTTTTTTCGAAAAGTTGAATCCCGTATTTATATTTGGAGAACTCGTGTTGGCACTATTGCTATTGCTTAGGTCCTGACGAATGACGCCTGATTGGCGGGCATATGATACATTTTGATTAGCGGAGTTATTATAGTTTGCATTTACAAAGCCGTCCAGGTACATCTTTTTATTATTGAAATTCAGGTTCGAATTTAGACTATGAACACTGCCTCCATCGTCTCCGGTATTTTGTGAATTGTTAATGAAATTTCCTCCGCTATTCACAGACTCAATTACTTGCTCACTTGAAAACGCGTTCCTATTATTGTTGAAATTGTATCCGATTCCACCACGCATATTGTCGGTAATCTTGTTGTTATGACTTAGTCCAAGACTTACCGATCGATTAGTTCCAGCGCCATTATTTGAGGTATTGCCATTAAGATTAGCCGAACTTTGCTTTACACCGTTCCATAGGTTGACCTGTGCACCACTGCCAATCATTTCATTCGTTCCGGCGTTTCCAGATACCCCGCCAAATCCTCCGTTATCCATTCCTGGCTTTGTGACAATGTTTAACATTTTCCTTGGTTCACCGATTTTGATACCCGTAAAATTGGCCTCATCCCCAAAGTCATCAATAACCTGAATTTTAGATACGATTCCTGCTGGTAGTTTTCCAATGAAATCTTTGATATCGCTCGTGAAAAAATCTTTTCCATTCACACGAAGCTTTACCATCTCTTTACCCATCGTTTTCACACCATACTGATCATCTACTTCCATTCCAGGAAACTGTTTAATTAGGTCTGCTACATTGTCTCCTTCGTTAACTCGGAATGCTGCGGCGTTATATTCAGTGGTATCTTGCATAAACCTAACGGGATTGGGTTTGGCGGTAATAACTACTTCATTGAGCATTTGACTAGACGGCTTCAAAATCAAATTGTTCAGTCTCTTGTGTTTCTCTTTTTCGGCGAAGGAATAAGTGGCCTTGTAGGGTAGATAGCCAATATTAGAAATTTCAAGGGTAAACTTTTCCTCGTTTATCTTTGAAAAGCTAAAGGCGCCATATTCATCTGACTGCGTTGTCATC
The DNA here is from genome assembly GCF_037719805.1 of Pedobacter sp. Classification (GTDB taxonomy): domain Bacteria; phylum Bacteroidota; class Bacteroidia; order Sphingobacteriales; family Sphingobacteriaceae; genus Pedobacter. The sequence goes on from NZ_JBBJLZ010000003.1 coordinate 345,797, forward strand.
GTGTCTTTAGCAAGAATGATTCTAACTTTGGAATTGGGTATGATCGTATTTGTTGAATCGATGACAGAACCGGATACCTTACGGTTTGCCTGTGCTAAAACTTGCAGCATACTACCGCAAATGAATAAGAGAGTGAGCGCGATAATCTTTTTCAACAACAGATGGTTATATGCAAACTTAATTTTTTATTTTCACACATGCCAGCCTTATCTAATATATCACTACCGCCTCTTGACGACGGCAGTTACCTCCAGAACATTCCAAGTCTGAATAAGGGTTTGCAACTAAGACTCAAGAAGAATGTAACGTTTTTTGTTGGGGAAAATGGCTCTGGTAAGTCTACTTTACTAGAGGGTATTGCAGAGAAATGCGGCTTTAATTTAAGGGGAGGTAACCGCAATCATAATTTGAATACAGGTTACCGCTTTAATGGCTATGAATCACCATTAACCCGAACGTTAGCGCTTACATGGACTCCTCGCAGAATTAACGATGGCTTTTTTATAAGAGCAGAAAGCTTTTTTAATTTTGCTTCCTACATTGATGATCTTGTGAGGGAAGATACAAGTGGGAGAATGCTCGAGGCTTACGGCGGTAGGTTACTTCACGAACAGTCACATGGGGAGTCCTTTCTTTCGCTATTCAATAACCAGTTTGAGTCAGGAATTTACATCCTTGATGAGCCGGAAGCGGCTCTTTCTCCTGCGAGAATTATGGCATTTATGTCTGTTATAGACGAACTTGATAAGAGCGGGAGGGCTCAGTCTATAATAGCTACACACTCACCTATTCTTATCTGCTATCCGGGCGCGGTGATTTATCAGTTTGATGAAGAAGGAGTTAGGGAAACTACTTATGAGGAAACGGAGCACTTCACGCTTACCAAATCTTTTTTAAACAATCCGAAGCTGTTTCTCCGACACTTAATGAGTGACGGAGGAGCCCGGAGTTTGGGCGAAGATGCGACTTAGCATCTCATAAAGGTCTGGATGCGTTTTCTCAAACTTTTCAGGCTTTTCGAAGAAGTATTCGGCAGCAACGGCAAGGAATTCTGCTTCATTGCTTATCGCATAAGGATTGATGTCTGAGTTTCCGGATTCAATATTTTGCATTTCCTTATGCATCATCTTTAGCCATGGGGTCGCGAATTCTGGTGCCAGAAAGTTTTCTGGAACACCGTCGGTCGCGCCATCTGATTTGTCTAACAAGTGCACAAACTCATGGACCGCAGCATTTTCTTTTCCAGCAGTGTTTGAAAAACCTGCAAGTAAAGCATCTCTTGATAGAAGCATCTGCCCATTCATATAGCCTGAACCGACCATGCCCATAATATTTCGGCTATCTCCTTCATATTGAAAATCGCTATTGAAGGTATGTGGATAAAGAACTACGTTACTAAGATTTTTGTACTTCCACTCAGGAAAACCAAATATAGGAATGACAGCACTTGAAGCAATTAATACCTGATCCAGTTCTGTTATATCTGTGCCTACACCTTCAATCCGCGTTTCGCTAAGAAAACTAATTACTAGATTTTCAAATCGAGATTTGCCAGCATCATCAAGTTTCTGATAAAAAGCTACTTCTGCATTCAGGATTCCCGCATACTTAACTGTCGACTCGAGGATGTCGGGGGCTTGAGTCTTTCTTCTTCTAAATAGAAGGTACCCAGCTATAATTAGGATTGCTATACTTACAACAAGTGCCGTCATACTAATCAAATTGCTGTGTAGCCGCCACCAGAGATGATGTCATATACCCGGGTCCAACCGCATTACATCTGATCCCTTTCTGAGCATACTCAGCAGCGATATTCTTTGTTAATCCTACCACCGCATGTTTAGGAGCGATATATGCCGGGTAATTTGGCGCCGCTACTTGGTCATGGATGGACGCTATGTTCACAATTGAACCCGCTCCAGGAACTACGGATACTTTATCTTTTATTAATGACATAATAATTTAGGTTAGTATATATAGTAAACAACGGTACACCTGGTGTTATGTTTGTCAAAAATATGTGTTTTAACATCCACAAACTGAACGGTGTAAAGGTGTCGAAAATTAGTGCTGGATCTGATAAGTCTTTGAATTTTCATTTTTCTTTTGAAGACATAGCCGTTCCAATGACTCGTGTTACATTTGGAAAAAGATTCGAAAGTGAAGTTCAAAAGTATATTATTTAGAAGAAGCCTGATCGGGTCTTTTCTGACTTTTAGCATTGCCTTTTTCACTAGTCCTGCATTAGGTCATGCCCAGTCTACTGTTGCAAAGGGCACCGATTCTATAAGGAAAGATACGGTTCTCTTCCAATATGACGTAGCGGATTTTTTCAGAAGTACTTTTCGTCCTAATAAAACTGTTGATATCAAACGTGAACCATCTGGGGTGACTGTAATTCCTAATGTGGCTTATAATCCCAGTATTGGTGCGCAAATTGGTATCAAAGCTGTCGTTGGAAAGATTTTGGGAGAACAACCAAACACACTGATGTCCGTTGCAGCTACTGCAGCTTCGATTACAACCAAAGGGATCTTGTATTTTTACCTTAACCACAATGTTTACACGTCAGGAAACACTTACAATTTACAAGGTAGTTTAGTTGCTGCGAGAACAGTGACGCCGGATTTTGGATTAGGTATTGGTAATGCAGCTAATGGAAGCGCTACAGATTTGGCTTTGAGTAATCCCGATCGAAATGGCTACGTTCTTCATGCAGAATATTATAGTTTTAGAGAGAAAATCTACAAGCAGGTTTACAAGAACCTCTTTGCTGGTGCAGGTGCTTCGTTTGATATCAGAAGAAATATCGAAGATCGAACAACAGCTCATGAATTGACGCCTTATAATATTTATAATGACAGGTATGGTTTCGACAGGAGTCATTACCAGTCAAATGGCTTGCTTTTTAATCTCCAGTATACCACCAGAGATCATCAGAACAGAGCCTATAAAGGTATATATGCAGATGCTGGAATTCGGATCAATCAAACCTGGTTAGGTAGTTCCAAAAATGCGGTCCAGATCAACACAGACTTCAGGAAGTATTGGAGTTTAAGTGCAAAGAATCCGGAGCATGTCCTGGCTTTTTGGAACTGGGGCTCCTATTTGGTGAGTGGTGCGCTGCCCTATCTGGAATTACCTGGTACCGGGAAAGATGCTTACTCCAGAAGTGGCAGAGGCTATACTATCGGGTATTTCAAAGCACCACAATACTTTTATTCTGAACTCGAGCATCGTTTCCCGATAACCAGAAATCACTTTCTCAGCGGGGTTACTTTTGTCAACGTACAAACTGCGAATGATATGCAAGGGACTAAATTATTCGAAAGATGGCAGCCAGGTGCTGGGGCCGGATTGAGGGTATTGTTTAACAAGGACATTCGCACAAATTTGTGCCTGGATTACGCATTTGGGAAGTACGGCGCCAGAGGTTTCTTCTTAGGACTCGCTGAAGTATTTTGAGCTGGCTGCCAAAGTAATGGCTTCAATATTCTTAATCGTTACGCCAATATCGTATACATATTTGATAAAAGGATGTAAGATAACATGTTGCTAAAACACTAATTTTCCAAAACCAAATGTAATCATATGAAACGGAATGTATTAATCATTGCCCTGCTACTAGTACTAACTAACGCAGACGCTCAACAATATTCAAACTATGTTCCTTCTGCATCAAACCTGAAAGCTAGGGAGAAGTTTTTGGACATGAAGTTTGGCTTGTTTGTTCATTGGGGGGTATACAGTATTCTTGCAGATGGAGAGTGGATTATGAATACTCGAAAAATACCTTATTTCAATTACAAAAGACTTGCTGATTTTTTTAACCCTCAAGAATTCAACGCTAAGGAATGGGTTGCTCTAGCCAAAAACTCAGGCATGAAGTATATTACTGTTACATCCAGGCACCATGATGGCTTCAGTATGTTCAAAACCAAAGCTTCTCCTTACAATATTGTAGATGCAACACCGTATGAAAAGGATCCTTTAAAAGAACTTGCAGACGAGTGTGTTAAAGAAGGGATCGAACTTAGATTTTATTATTCATTACTGGACTGGGGTAGGGATGATTATGCTTATGGTAGTAAAATAACTAATGGTAAGCCCGAAAAAGGAGACTGGGATAGCTATATAAATTTTATGAAGACGCAGTTGACAGAATTAATCACTAATTATCCAAGCATAAAGGGAATTTGGTTCGATGGTGATTGGGAGCGTAAAGATGTCAACTGGCACTATAATGAGATTTATGCATTGATCCATAAATTAAACCCCGAGATCATGATTGGGAATAACCACCATCTTTCACCTAAAGCTGGTGAAGACTTTCAACTATTCGAAAAAGATCTCCCCGGAAGCAATACCGCTGGATTTAGTGCTGACGCGAAAATTGGTAGTATCCCACTGGAGACTTGTGAAACAATGAATGGAAGTTGGGGTTTCAATATCAATGACCGGAATTACAAGTCTGTAAAGCAACTTTTGCATTACCTGGTAAATGCTGCAGCTAAAAATGCCAACTTTCTCTTAAACGTAGGTCCGATGCCTAACGGAAAGATCCAACCGGAATTCACCGATACACTGCAAAAGATTGGAAAATGGATTAAAATTAATGGTGAAAGCATTTATGGCACACGAGGAAATGTTGTAGCGGCACAGCCCTGGGGCGTTGTGACGTCAACTGACAATACGTGGTATACGCACATACTTTCTTTACCGGACAATAGAAGCGTCACTATTCCTGTAGGATCAAAGAAAGTAAAATCAGCTACTTTACTGGATGGAGGAACGAAATTGAAGTTTAAGCAGGATAAAACTAACGTAATCATTAATCTGGCAGACGCATCTGCGGAAAGCCTGGATACCGTAGTAAAGTTGAATTTTTAAGATGGCAAACCTTAATCCTTGCCTTTTAATACTAAATTTAGGCGATGGAATACATAATCGGCATTGATATTGGAACCGGCAGTACGAAAGCTGTCGCGCTCAACTTAAAGGGGGAAACCATATCTGTGCATCAGAGTTATTATGAAACCAACTCTCCTCAGGCAGGCTTTAGTGAACAGGATCCAGAATTAATCTGGGATGCCTTCAAAACATGCCTGCTTGCAATTAATGACAAGCTTGGTTTGCCACCTCTTGCTATTTCGTTGAGCAGTGCAATGCATAGTCTGATTCTAACTGATAATGGCTCCAACTTGCTTTCTCAACTGATTACGTGGGCAGATTCAAGGAGTGCAATCATTGCCTCGCAAATCAGAAACTCCCCGATGGGTAAAAACCTATACGAACGTACAGGCACTCCCATACATGCCATGTCGCCTCTTTGTAAGATCATTTGGTATAAAGAAAATCAACCCGATGTATTCAGTAAGGCTCGTAAGTTTTTGTCCATCAAGGAATACATATGGTTTAAGCTTTTCGGCGAGTTTGTCGTCGACTATTCCATTGCTTCTTCTACAGGCCTCTTTGATATTATTAACCTTAACTGGGATTCAGAGGCGCTGCATTTGGCTGGGATTTCTTCTGAACAGCTATCAAGTCTTGTATCAACAAGATATATCCGGTCTGGAGGTGATCTGGAAGACGAAAGTCTTAAAATCTTCTCTTCAACTCAATTCGTTATTGGTGCAAGCGATGGTTGCCTGGCAAATCTGGGGAGCTTTGCAACAGCGCCTGGGATAGCTGCTTTGACAATTGGCACCAGCGGGGCTGTAAGGGTTGCTAGTCGAACGCCTATCATCCAATATGATACAATGACGTTTAATTATGTACTCGAAAAGAATTTTTTCATTTGTGGTGGTCCAATAAACAATGGTGGGTCTGCGGTTCAGTGGCTGCTTAAGAATGTATTACAGGAGTCGGAGCTGAATGAAGCTGTTTATCATCAATTATTTGAAAGTATAGATAAGGTACAAGCAGGTAGTGATGGTGTGTTATTCTTGCCCTATTTGTCAGGAGAGCGTGCCCCATTATGGGATTCGGAAAGTTGCGGAACTTTTTTTGGTCTGAGGCTTCAACATGATAGATCTCAATTATGCAGAGCGCTGTTGGAGGGAATATGCTTCACGCTGTATGATGTAATGCGTGTTGTAGAAAGTAATAGCGATCCTATTACCCAACTGAACATCAGTGGTGGTTTTGTGCAGTCTGAAGTCTGGGTGCAAATGCTGGCAGACATAACTGGTAAAAAGCTCGTTCTCATTCAAGATGAGGATGCGTCTGCTGTTGGAGCGGTCTTTCTTGCCGTAGATATCTTAAAGCTTAGTATGTCAAAGTCAAAAACCGATTTAAGGACGATTCTGCCTGACGCAGCTAAACATGATGCGTACCAAAAAATATTTCTCATATTTAAAGAGCTTTATCAGACTTTGAGTCCCCTTATGAAAAAGCTTCACCGTTTGAACGAATAAGAGATGTCTTTATTTATCGTGCTTTTAGGAATACTATTGTTGCTGGTGCTGATCGTAAAGAAGCTGAACCCAATGATAGCGCTGGTCATTGTAGCTATTGTAACCGGTTTATTGCTAGGAATGCCTGCAAACAAGGTAATGACTTCGATAAGTTCTGGTGTGGGAAGTACGCTGGGTAGTATGGTGCTGGTATTGGCACTTGGAGCTATGATGGGCAAGCTAATTGAAGATAGTGGATCTGCTAAAAAGATCGTTTTTATCCTGATCAAGGCTTTTGGGCAGCGAAACATTCAATGGGCTGTTTTGCTAACCGGTTTTTTAGTTGGAATCCCGTTATTTTATAATGCGGGATTTGTTGTACTGATTCCATTAGTGTTTGCGATTGCCTCGACAACTAAACTTCCCAAGCTTTATGTAGGCATCCCAATGGCTGCCGCACTTTCAGTTACTCACGGGTTTTTACCACCGCATCCAGGACCAGTGGCTTTGGCGGCTATTTTTCATGCAGATATGGGAAAGACGCTTCTTTATGGTTTAATGTTAAGCTTGCCCATTGCAATAGTTGCCGGTGTCCTCTTTCCAAGGATGATCATTAAGAGAGACCGGCAGGTATTCGATACGCCTTTTTTGATTCCAGACGACAGTTCGTTGCCTTCTGCGGTGAGTAGCTTTAGTTCTGCTTTATTGCCAGTTTTCATAATAATTTTAGGGACGATTGGTGGAGCGGTTTCTTTTGATTATCCACTCAAAAGTATCTTTGTTTTTTTAGCCGACCCAACGGTTGCTTTACTCATAGCAGTTGTGTTGACCATCTTTATACAGAAGTTGAAGATAACAGCAGCAATGGCTTCCTGCACGGAGGGGGTAAAAAGCATAGCAATGATCATCCTTATTATAGCTGCAGGCGGTGGCTTTAAACAAATTTTGATTGATAGTGGTGTTGGGAATACTGTTAAAGAATTAACATCCACATTGAACTTATCCCCTTTGCTACTGGCCTGGTTAATCACTGGAGCATTAAGAGTCACATTGGGTTCTGCAACTGTTGCCGCTTTGACAGCTTCTGGAATCGTACTACCCTTAATAGGAGTTGGGGCTTCTCCAGAGTTAATGGTATTGTCTGTTGGTGCAGGAAGTTTGCTGTTTTCTCATGTTAATGATACGGGTTTCTGGATGTTCAAGGAATATTTTCATCTTACGCTTAAAGAAACATTTAGCACCTGGTCTGCAATGGAAACGATTGTATCGGTTCTTGGCCTACTTGGAGTTCTATTACTAAATCAATTCTTATAATATAAATTCCAGATGATGTCCCTTATATCAATTTTTAAAAGACTAGCCATAGCGACTATTTTTATCCCCTCATTAGTGTTTGGACAAGCCGGCCAGGCAGAGGACCAGATCAACACTTTGATGAAAAAGTATCAAGCAGTTGGTTTGGGGGTTGCCGTTGTTAAGGATGGGGAGATTATTTACACCCATTCTTTTGGATTGAAGAACATAGAAAACACAACACCTTTATCCGATACGGATATATTCAGAATAGCGTCCATTTCGAAATCATTTTCAGCTACCTCAATATTTCAACTCATTGAGAAGGGAAAGCTTAAATTAACTGATGACTTCAGTAAGGTAGTTGGCTTTACGATAAGGAATCCAAAATTCCGGCAAACGGTTATCACCTTGAAAATGGTGATGTCCCATACCTCCAGCATTAATGACAGCGAGGGCTATTTCAATTTAGACGTGATTAATCCGGAGAAGAATCCGAATTGGGCGAAATGCTATAATGACTATGAACCTGGAAAAGGCTATCAATATTGCAACCTCAATTACAATATGATGGGGACAGTGATCGAGAAGCTTTCCGGTGAGCGTTTTGATAAATACGTCAAAAACCACATTCTGGAACCGCTAAAGCTTTACGGAGGATACTGGGTTGATGACCTGGACGCTAACAGGTTTGCCACGTTATATGAGTATAGTAGCGAGACTAAAGCATTCACTGCAGCACCTATGGCTTACAACCCAAGGACTGACGAAATTAAAAGCTATGTGATGGGTTATAGCACACCTATATTTTCTCCTACAGGAGGGATGAAGATATCTGCAACCGATCTTGCAAAGTACATGTCAATGCATATGTTCCAGGGGAATTATAAGGGTGTTAGAATAATTTCGAAGAAGAGTGCCAAGGTTATGCAAACTAAGATTTCCGAAGAAGAAGGATATGGACTCGCTATTCGGACGGTATCAGACTTGATTCCGGGTAAAATTATGAAGGGCCATACTGGTTCTGCTTATGGTTTATACAGCATGATGTTTTTTCACCCAAAAGAAAAGTTTGGCATTGTTGTAATCACTAACGGATGCAATCCACTTTATACCAATGGATACAACGAATTTTTAGCATCAGCTACAAATATTTTGTATGATAACTTTATAAAATAGTTGTATTTTAGTGTACCAACAGACCCGTGCGCTCACCACTCACCTGCAGCGTATGGTAGGCAGCTATATTGCTTCAGCCACGGCTTTTATAGTGGTTAATAATCACATTATGCCAGGAATAATCGCTTGGCTCTTACCTACAATAGTTCTTTCGCCGCTAATTGGGGTTTGGACAAAAAAATATATGGTTCGAATTTCAGAAGTCAAACAAACACCAATTACCTATGAAGAAGCCGTTAAATGGGACACTAATAAAAATTGCATGTCTGTTCGCCGTTGTTGTTCTTGGCTCGTTCAGAAGTAAGGAAATAACATGGATTGCGATAGGCGATTCCATTACCTACCTCAATGATCATCTTGCTGAAACGGGTGACAGAGTCACTAAAGGGTATATGACGAGAGTTAAGGAAGCGCTTCCAAACGTCAACTTTATTAATCAGGGACATAATGGCTGGACGTCTTCGGGTATAGCAAATGAAATCGACAAGCTGGGTATTGTCAAGGTGGATGTATATTCTGTTTTTTTGGGGACCAACGATTGGTGGTCTGGTATTCCTAAAGGTGAGCTGACGGATTATGAGAACAGCACGGGCAATAAAACCCTTTACGGATCTTTTCGGATTATCATAGATAGGCTGAAGAACCTAAATCCACATGCAGAAATTATTTTGATAACACCTATGCAGCGTACAGATTTTGTATATCTTCTGGACAAAACGAATCATGCGTGGGGATCGTATAAGGATAAAAGTGGTCAGTCTTTAGAAAGTTTCGCGAATGCAATTGTTAAGATAGGTGAAAAGGAGCACTTAAAAGTTATCGATCTATTTCATAAAAAAGGTATGGGTATTAAGGATCTTGTTGCCTACAAACGATTAAAAGACCCTTCAACCGGAGCTTATAAAAACTACTCCTATCCGGAGTATACAAAGATACCATTTTCGCCATCTGATGAATCCCTTATCCACAGTCAGCTGTGAAGATCACTTATGATGGTTTACACCCATCAGATGAAGGATATGACCTAATTTCGCAAGCCCTTGTTAAAGTGTTAAAAAATTTTTAAGGCAATTTTTTAAAGTTATATTTGTATAACTATGAAAAAGATAAAATATTTAATGCTGTTTGTTTGCTTCGCTGTATGTTTTTCGGCTTGTAAAAAGGACTATGGCTTCGAAGATTTTGATGTGGAAGGGCAGTTTAAGAAAGATACTACCGCGATTCGAGCTTTTGCTCTCGCGAATAACATCCCAGTGGTGAAAGACGCTCAGTATAATTTTTTTTACCAAATCATTGCACCAGGTTCTGGAGCTGAAGTGAATGCGTTAAGCAACATTTCAGTAATTTACGCTGGTAGGCTGCTGGATGGTACGACGTTTGACGCCAAGACCAGTGCGGTTACTTTTCCTTTAAGCAATGCAATAACAGGGTGGCAAGCCGGAATACCTTTGATCAAAAAAGGTGGAAAAATCAGGTTACTTCTGCCATCGTTTTATGGGTACGGCAACCAGGCTAGAGTTGGGATTCCTGCAAATTCCGTTCTTGATTTTACCGTTGAGCTTACTGACGTGAACTAGAACGATTAGCTACACATTATTTACTCCCATGGCGTAAAGAATAATATTTACGCCAAACTTGGTATTATCTTCGGTTAAGAATCTCTTGTTCCTGAAATCGTAATCCCACTCACAGCCGTAGTCTTTATTGCTGTATAGCACTGCTATTCTATTCTTTATAGAAAACGCTTTCAGATAGTCATGAACCAGATCGTCGCCCCAACCGTTTAGTTCAAATGATGTTGTAGGCGGACCTTTTTCAAACTTGAAGAACGACGAATAAATCTTGTGATTATTTGGGATTTTCTTCAGTGAATTAGGACCGAAAAGTTGGTCCATTTGTTTCTCAAATGATTTAGCGAACAGCCCGTCAATATCATGATTGCAATCGTCTACGAATACAAAGCCTCCATTATCAACGTATTTCTTAAAGTTTAAGGCCTCCTGATTGTTAAATTGAACAAGCTTATGTCCGCTTAAATAGCAGAATGGATACGAAAATATATCATTGCTCCCCAGTTCAATAATCTTTTCTACCGGGTTTAACGGTATTGTTGTGTATTCTAATAATGAGTTTAAGATGTTGGCAGGCATACGTTGGTCAGTGTCCCAATCACCCGAGCTATACTTTATACGTGCGAAAGTGAATTTTTCCTGTTCCATTCTTCTAAAATAGCTTCATTTTTTCTTACAAGCTAGTTTGGCGCCATTAAATCTTGTAATTTTTTCGATATTCTGAATGTCACCACCTTTTTTTAAGCTCATATCTCCTATATTGACATCATTATTCTTACTTAATTAAATCTGTTGTCTTGGAAATCTCAGAAACTAATGTCCAGAGCCTTGTTCAGAAGATATCACTACTGAAAAAGGAGATTAAAAAAGTTATTGTCGGTCAGGACATCATTATCGAAGAGATGTTAGTAGCATTGCTTGCTGGAGGCCATTGTTTGTTGGAGGGTGTGCCTGGTTTGGCGAAGACGCTAATGGTTAGAACGCTATCACAAGCATTAGATTTATCCTTTCGGAGGATTCAATTTACGCCTGATTTAATGCCATCAGATATTATAGGGACAGAGATTTTGGAGGAAGATCACGTTACAGGTAAACGATTTTTCAAATTCAATAAAGGCCCCTTATTCGCCAATATTGTTCTGGCTGATGAGATCAATAGAACGCCACCGAAGACTCAGTCTGCACTTTTGGAGGCAATGCAGGAGTTTGAGGTAACTTATGCAGGCCAAACTTACCCTCTTGATCGCCCTTTTTTTATTTTAGCTACCCAAAACCCCATTGAGCAGGCCGGAACCTATCCTTTGCCAGAGGCTCAACTTGATCGTTTTTTGTTGTACATAAAAATTGGATACCCTACCGCACAAGAAGAAGTCGCAATTCTAACCAGCACTACTGGTTTAAAGAAGGAAATAGTCAATCCGATAATCGGTGCCGAGGAAATTAAATATCTTCAAGGCTTAACCAGACAGGTGAGTATTAGTGAAGATTTAGTTCATTATGTTAGTGATATCATTAGAGCAACCAGACCCGATACTACTGGCATAAGCTTCGTAAAAGAATGGGTGCGTTGGGGTGCCGGACCGCGGGCTGGACAGGCCTTGATATTAACAGCAAAAGCTAGAGCCTTGATCTATGGAAGGTATTCGGTTGTGATGGAAGATCTTCATACTATGGCTTACCCAGTTCTAAGACATAGAATACTTATGAATTTTAAAGCAGACGCAGAGGAAGTAACTACGGATCATGTTACTTCGGAACTTTTGAAATTAGTCACAAGAAGTAAGGCTTTTAACTAATGAGTAAGCTACTGGATCCTAAGATTCTGATGGCAATAAAGGATTTGTCCATTGCGGCAAAAACGACTATTGACGGCTTTATGAGTGGTATTAATAAAAGTACTATAAAAGGTCAGGGGATGGAGTTCAGCCAATACCGAAGTTATCAGCCAGGAGATGATCTTAGATCTCTAGACTGGAAGATGTTTGCTCGTTCTGATCGCTACTACATTCGTGAATCAGAAATAGAAACAAGCGTTTCTATTCGATTTGTAATTGATGCAAGCGCGTCGATGGATCATCAGGATGGAAAGTTTACTAAGATAGATTACGCCAGGTACCTTGCAGCGTCGCTTGCTTATCTTGCAAATTTGCAGGGGGATGCGATTGGCTTATATGTGCTAAACGAAACGGGCATTTATTCGATGTCTCCAAAGTTGGACTACCAACATCTATCAAGAATTTTTTTCCAATTAGAGCAGATCAAACCAAAGGCTCGGTTTATAGCGCCAATTCATTATAAAGAGCTTTATGCCGGAAGTCAAAAGAAGGAATTGCTGGTTTTCATTACCGATATGTACCAGTCAGACCAGGAAATATTTACATTTCTGGATGCAGTAAACACACTTAAACATGAGGTTGTCGTTTTTCATCTCCTATCCGAAAATGAGCTTTCACTAAATTTTAAAGGATATACCACTTTCGAGGATATGGAGACTGGAAGTTCGATTCAGATAGATCAGGACAGTGCACGTGCTGCTTACCAGAACAATTTGCAGCTTTATCTTGATAGGATTCGTACTTCGATGTTAGATCGGAAAATATTTTATAGAATGTTACGAACAGACCTACCCTTAGACACTGCCTTGCGGGATTTTTTGAATCAAAGAAATAAATTAAAAGTTTAAACTGTGCAGTTACTGTCTCCCTTAGGTTTATTGGCACTGGTATCATTAGTTGTACCATTACTGATTCATCTATGGAATGTAAAGGAGGGAAAAAAGTTACGAATAGGAAGTATTGCCCTGCTCGGGGAAAGTTCCAAATTAAGTTCTAATAGTTTTAGAATTAAAGATTGGCTTCTTTTTGTTATTAGATGCTTATTGCTAATAATGCTTACGCTTACCATATGTGACCCATACTTTTCAGCCAAGAAGGATGGTCCAAAAGAAAAGGGGTGGGTTATGATTGCTGCGCCTCGTTTAAAACAAGTTTATACTACGAATAGAAAGACTATTGATTCGCTTTTAAATAAGGGATACAAGATTCACAATTTTGGATTTGGCTTTGATGAACTAAGCGTTGAAGATACTGTTAAACTGTTTAAGCCCGACACCCCCCTTATCCAACCAATTTCACTTGTAAAACAATTAAACTCTATACTTGGTAACGGTTTTCCGGTGGTTTTATACGCTGAGAAGACAGTTCAAACGATAAACGAGCCTTTACCTCCACTGAGAATCAGCTTGATCTGGAATTCTTCGGCTACAGCTGATCAGTCGAAGACGACCACGATTAAATATGGGGAAAGAATGTATTCGGCGAAGTTAAGCCCCTTCTATATCAGCTTTCAACGGCTACCTGGGGTAGACACCGGGGTTACTCATGTATCTATATTCCAGGAGTCAAATAGCCTTGACTCCAAGTACCTGGCATCGGCAGTTCAGTCTATCGCATCTTATAGAGGATTCAAAGTTGAGCTAAAATATGTAAGGAACGTTAGTCGACTCAGTGATGCAGACTTGATATTTTGGCTTTCGCCTGAAAACCTGTCCGATAAAATTATAGGGAGCTTTAAAAAGCAAGCCAGAATTTTCGCTTACGCTACCGGTAAAGTCGCTAGCCTTAACTCTTTTATTAGCCTGCAAGACGGAAGTCAAGTAAATGACGATCCCTCTTTGCATAAGCGCATTGTTGGCAATAACTATCTTGGTGCTACGATCTGGTCAGATTATCAGGGCACACCGCTGTTAACAAAGGAAAGCAAGGGAGGTCATGATTTGTATAAGTTGTATACCCGCTTTGACCGAAGCTGGACAAGTTTAGTTTGGCAAGACCAATTGGTTAGATCCCTGATTCCCATTGTTAGTCCGGAAGTTTCCGCCTACCAGAACTTTGGTTACGTAAATGTTTCTGGGGACCCGCGAATACTAGAAATTAAGATTCCTGAGCCCGGTAATGAGTATAGTAAAAAGTCTGATACGCAAATTTTAATTAAGGAACGTCTAAGTTTTCCTTTCTGGTTTTTTGCTTTCTTATTGTTTTGTTTAGAACGTTATCTGTCATTGATAAAGAGAAGGGAGGCAACAAATGAATAAACTGGTCTCAAATAAGCAATTACAACTAATTGAGAGCAGATGGCGGATCGCTCGGCTAATCGAATCTTGTTTGATCAGCCTTGCAATCTCAGTCGTTATTGTCGCTATTTGTATTTTTTTTGACAAATTGACGCCATACTGGGTGGGGCCATTGTTCTTGGTGATATTGCTTGTTTTGGCAATTGCAAACAACTTTTGGCAAATAAAAGATCAAAGAGTAATCAGGTTTCTTGATCATACATATCCTGTTTTAGAAGAAAGTTCTGGATTATTAATAAAGCCAGAGGACGAGCTAACTGGATTGGAGGTGCTTCAAAAAGGAAAAGTAGGTGTTCATTTAGAAGAGCTGAAAGTCCCCTTCTTCCCCAACAGAAATATTTATACGGCGGGTTGGTTATTTTGCTTTTCACTTCTGGTATACGCATTCCTATCGTTTGTTCCTTCTATACCTGCTTTTAGGGCTGAAACAACGGTTCAGATGGCGAAAAAAGAACCCCTAATAAACGATAATATCCCAAAAGTAGTTTCCAGTTTCAGGGTTGTTATTACCCCTCCCGCTTACACGAGAAGTCCGATTAAGTCACAAAAGCAACTGTCAATCAAAGTGGAATCAGGGTCTGTTGTCGACTGGAGAGTTGAGACAAGCCAGCCAGTTAAAAATATGAAATTCATTTTTAACAATAGTCAGGAGGTTGTTTTACGGACAACAGCTGCCTCCCCGAACGAATGGAAGCTAAAAAGAAAAATAACTGAACAAGGCTTTTATCAGATCGAAATAGATGGTGTTAAGTCAGACCTATATCAGATAGAAATTATCGCTGATCTTCCCGTCCGTATAAAAGTAAGTTCACCAAAGCAGCATACAACAATTGATGTAGGACAACCTCAAAAAGTAACTTTAAAGGTATCTCTGGTTGATGATTATGGGATTACTAACGCGTTTATTGCTGCGACGATGGCAAGTGGAAAAGGTGAAGGGGTCAGTTTTACCGAAAAGAAAGTAATGTTTGACTTCCGCTTTAAAAATCAAGTCAGTGCAGATTTGACTAAGGTAATTGATTTAAGGTCGTTAGGAATGAAGCCTGGTGATGAACTGTATTTTTATGTCAGCTCAACGGATAATAAGGATCAAACCAGTCGTTCTGACGTTTACTTTGTGTCCATTGTTGATACGACCGAGTTAATGAGTCTTGCAGGAATGAGTAACGGTGTTAATCTTGTTCCTGAATATTTCAGGAGCCAGCGTCAGATAATCATCGATACTGAAAAACTGCTTAAAGAGCAGTCAAGCATCCCTGATCAGCAATTCAAGGCAAGGAGTAACGAAATAGGTATAGACCAGAAACTCTTAAGATTAAGGTATGGTAAATTTTTAGGGGAGGAGTCTGATACGGAAATAGGTGCTGATCATGACCATAAAGATGGAGATCATGATGAAAAGGATCAGAGCGAACAAAAGTTTGGTGACGTGAAGGCGATCATGGATCAATATGCCCATAAGCATGATGTGGCAGAGGATGCTACCTTCTTTGAACCTGGACTTAAGATGCAGCTTAAAGCGGTGCTTACAGAAATGTGGGGATCTGAGCTTCGTCTAAGGACTTACAAGCCGCAGGATGCACTTCCGTATGAATATAAAGCGCTTCGGTTATTGAAGGATTTACAACAGAAATCAAGAGCTTATGTTGCTAAAACGACAGTTAAAACTTCGCAGTTGAAACTTGAAAAGCGGTTGTCCGGTGAGTTAGATAAGATTTTAAGTCCCGTTTTAAGCGAAAAATTAAAAGGCGGAGACGACCGGGAATTGATGCTTAGGCAGTCGCTTGCTATATTGGAGATTAAAAAATCTGGTTTACTTTTAAGCGAAAAGCATTTAGAAACCTTGAGAAGGGTTGGAGGCGAGCTTATAGTGTCTGCAAGCACTAACCCTGCAATGTTTTTACCAGCATTGAAAGGCCTTAGGAAATTAATGACCGGAAGCCCGCAAACCGACGGTGAAATTTCAACCTTGCAACATGCGATCATCAAGTTGATACAGAAGGATCTGGCCAAGCCTGTGAGGGGCGAAGGTGCGCCTGGTTCTTCTCTCTATAACAGTTATTATAAAAATCTAAAAAGGGGTGGGGAATGACGGACTATAAGCATTATGTAGTAATATTTTCCGGCGTATTTTTACTCGTTGTTCTCCTTCTGTTTGAGGCCAGGCGTTTGAATAAAGCTAATTTGCTATGGAGAATCATAGCAAATGTCGTCGCGGTGCTTAGCCTCGTTTTGTTAATCGTTCCCCTAAGCTATAAAGTGGAGACAGTGAGCGCTAAATCATTAAATATTTTTACGGAAGGCACCGACTCGGATGCTGTACCAAAGGCCTATAAAAGTGGATATGCGATACAAGCTATTCCTGATCTGTCTTATTTATTGAAAGGCAGGCCTGAAATTAAAAGCATTAATGTCTTCGGTTATGGGTTGAAAACGTCAGATCTTGAACAGACGAGTAGGTATGACTTTCATTACTATCCTACGAAGCCGAAAGGCTTAATCTCAGTGCACTGGAATACGAGAATTATATACACCAAGAAGCTAGTGCTACAGGGAACCTATGTGAATTCTTCTTCCCGAGAAGTTAGGCTGATACTTCGTGGTTTTGGTACTAACCTGGATTCCGTGCGAATTCCAGTAGGTAAGACGTTTAAGTTTTCGCTGAGTGGTATTCCAAAGCAGTCAGGTAAAGCAATCTTTGAACTTCAAGCCTTCTCACAAGAACAATTACTTACCCGGGAAATGGTCCCAATAGAAGTGGTTGAGTCAAAACCATTAAATATTTTGCTCCTGTCCTCTAATCCAGACTTTGAATACAAGTTCTTAAAGAACTGGCTTTTTGACGAAGGTCATTCGGTAATGCTTCGAAGTCGTATCAGCAGAAATGCGTTAAGTTTCGATTTCTTGAATGTGAAACCTTTGGATCTCAATAGGATCACCGGTCCTATGCTAAACAAAGTCGATGTTTTAATAGGTGATGAGACAGAATTTTTATTAATGAATAGCCAGGAGTCCAGACTTATTGAGCAGGCGGTGTCTGAAGGAATGGGTTTGCTTGTGCGAATTTCAGAAGGAGTGCAACCTAAGGGTGCCAATCTTACTACACAATTTTTGAGGTATGAGGTCCCTGGAATGAGCGACAAAGACGAGCAAAAACTCTTTTTGAAGTCTTCTAGTGCCAGTTTGCAAATTAGGAAAGATGAGTTGGGAAGAGTTTTAACTGAGCGTACTTTGCATGGAAGAGGGAATGTTGCGGGATCTGTGTTGTTAAATACTTACACCTGGTTACTTGCAGGTAAGGCCGCTATGTATAATGCCTACTGGTCTGGGGTAGTAGGCGATTTAGCACGGATAAAACCAAATAAAGTGCAATACGAAATATCTCCTCAAGTACCATTATCAGGAGAACCCATACGTATAGTAGTTAGGCAATCGAAGAATGATGTGCCAACCATAAAACTTAATGAAGAATTATTGGCACCACGGCAGAATGTGGCTTTACCTTTTGAGTGGGATGTAATCAGCTTGGCGGTGCAACATGGCTGGAATAAGATAGATATCAATGGGGAACAAGCATCTTTTTTTGTGTTTGACAAGGGCTCCTGGCAGGATCTGAAGAACAACAATACTTCTATTTTGAATGTTTCTGTTTCTAGCTTGTCTGAATCAATTAGTGATGTTAATGGAATTGCTAGAATGACTGATAAAAAACTGCCTTTATGGATATTTTTTATATCCTTTCTTTTTTCAGTTGGTTTTTTGTGGTTAGAACCGAAATTATTGCTTAGAAATCAGTAATGAAACTAAAATGTTATTAAAAGTTGTAGTATTCGATGCTATTAATTTTTAAATTGGGATTATTATTAACCGTCCTAAACTATACCACATTGAAAAGAAAAGACTTTCTGTATCTCTCCGGATTAGGTGCAGCAGCTTTGATCCTACCTGATCTTTCTGCTTTTGGCAATCCCATTGATCCCTTACAAGCTCTGGAAGGAGTTGATGTAAAAATAAAAAAGGAACTTGCTGATGTAGCGCTGAACGCTGCTAGAAGCAAAGGGGCAACCTATGCCGATATTCGCATTGGCCGTTATTTAAACCAATTTGTTTCAACACGTGAAAAAAGAGTTCAGGGTGTTGCAAATACAGAATCCTTTGGCGTTGGCATACGTGTGCTGGCTAATGGCTGTTGGGGTTTTGCAGCTTCGAATGTAGTTACAAAGGATGCTATCGCCAAGGCTGCCGAACAAGCGGTCGCTGTTGCCAAAGCCAATTCTAAAATTCAGGGTGAATCTGTTCAGTTGGCTCCCCAAAAGGGTTTCGGTGAAGTTAGCTGGAAAACACCTATTGAAATCAACGCATTTGAAGTTCCTGTAAAAGAAAAGGTAGATCTGCTTTTAAATGTAAATGACATCGCATTGCAAAACGGAGCTAGCTTTGTTAATTCAGTCATGTTTGCAGTTAATGAACAAAAGTATTTTGCATCCACGGACGGATCTTACATAGATCAGGATGTTCATCGGATTTACCCTTCGTTTGGAGTAACCAAAATCGACCGTGAATCTGGTAAATTCCAGACCAGATCATCATTAAGTTCGCCGATGGGCATGGGCTATGAATATATGAACGCCAGACCAGAAGACAGGGTGGCGGGCATTGTACCAAGATATAAAGGGCGTTATGACATGTTGGAAGACGTGAAGTTTGCCGCTCTTAATGCCAGTGAAAAAGTAAAGGCTAAATCGGTGGAACCAGGAAAATACGATCTTGTATTAGATCCATCGCATTTGTGGCTTACTATCCATGAGTCTGTTGGTCATCCGACCGAACTAGACCGCGTATTGGGTTACGAAGCCAATTATGCGGGTACAAGCTTCCTTACACTGGATAAATGGAAGAGCAAAAACTTTAAGTTTGGTAGCGATAAAGTCAATGTCATTGCCGACAAAACACAAGTTAATTCTTTGGGCGCTGTAGGATATGATGACGAAGGCGTTAAGTGTAAGAAGTGGGACATTATCAAAGACGGCATCCTGGTAAACTACCAGGCGATACGGGATCAGGCGCATATTATTGGGTTGACGGAATCTCAGGGGTGCTGTTATTCTCAAGGTTGGGATGACGTTCAGTTTCAGCGCATGCCAAATATCTCTTTAGAGGCGGGAAAAGAAAAGTTAAGTGTCGATGACATGATTAAGAACGTAGAGAAAGGTATTTACATCATTGGAAACGGCAGTTTTTCTATTGATCAGCAGCGCTATAACTTCCAGTTCGGTGGACAAACTTACTATGAGATAAAAAACGGTAAGATTGTCGGTATGTTGAATGATGTCGCCTACCAATCTAATACACAGGAATTTTGGAACTCATGTTCCGCAATTTGCGATGAAAGTGATTATCGTCTAGGTGGATCATTTAATGATGGTAAAGGTCAGCCTGCGCAAAGCAGTGCTGTTTCACATGGTAGTGCTACTACTCGTTTCAATGGAGTAAATGTTATTAACACAGCTAGAAAAATCTAATATGGCCATATTAAGTAAAGAAGAAGCGCAGGTAATTTTAAAGAAAGTATTAGGTTATTCTAAAGCCGATTCTTGTGAAATCAATTTAACGGGATCCGATGGTGGCAACATTAGATATGCCAGGAATGCCGTTTCAACTGCCGGACAAATAAGTGTAATGAACCTTTCGGTAAGTTCAACCTTTGGAAAAAAGACGGGTTCGGCGAGCATTAATGAATTTGATGATGTTTCCTTGCAGAAAGTGGTTAAAAGGGCCGAAGAGCTCGCCATGCTTGCTCCTGAAAATCCTGAATTTATGCCGCTATTGGGTCAGCAAACTTTTATAGAGACACCTACATACAATGAGAAGACCGCTGCTATAACCCCTGATACCCGTGCGGAAATGGTTGGCAAAAGCTTACAAATTTCTAAAGCGGCCAATTTAGAGGCAGCTGGATTTTTAGAAAATTCTACTCGTTTCAACGCGGTTATGAATTCAAAGAACCTATTTGCATACAATAAAAGTACGGACGTATCATTTTCCGTAACGATTCGAAATAAAGAAGGGACTGGTTCTGGCTACGTTGAACAAAGTTTCAACGACCTGGATAAAATGGACACGTTAGCACTTAGTAAAATTGCTGCTTCAAAAGCAACTGGTTCTGCATCGGCCAAAGCAATAGAGCCAGGTAAGTATACTGTTATTCTTGAACCTTTAGCTGCAAGTGATATGCTTGGCAACATGTTTAGAGGCTTTGATGCAAGAAGTGCGGACGAGGGTAGAAGCTTTATGAGTAAGAAAGGCGGAGGAACGCGAATAGGAGAGCAACTCTTCTCGGAAAATGTCAATATTTATTCCGATCCTGTAAATCCAGAACTACCTTCGGCTGCATGGAATGGCGATGGACTAGCGGTAAAACGGACCCAATGGGTAGAAAAAGGAGTGGTTAAGAATCTGTCTTACTCCAGATATTGGGCTGAGCAAAAAGGAGTGCAACCCCTTCCTTTTAATCGCAGCATTGTTGTTGAAGGTGGCACTCAGTCTTTAGAGGAGTTAATCAAGAGCACCGAAAGAGGGATTCTTGTTACGAGATTCTGGTACATCAGATCTGTCGATCCTCAGACATTATTGCTAACGGGCTTGACTAGAGACGGCACATTTTACATTGAAAATGGAGAAATCAAATTTCCTGTTAAGAATTTCCGATTCAATGAAAGTCCGGTAATAATGCTTAATAACGTTGAAGCATTAGGTAAGCCTGTCAGAACTGGGAGCGGAATGATTCCTCCTATGAAGATCAGAGATTTCACCTTTACATCGCTCTCTGATGCAGTTTAAAACTACAGCGATGGCAAACTGCCATCGCTTTTTTACTAAATACTATTAAGGTGAGAAGAAGAGATTTTCTATATATAAGTGGTATGGGTGTGGGCGCTGCCGTACTGAACACGACTTCAGTTCTTGGCAGGCAAATAAGTGTGGAAGAATTGCTTATTCCGGTTGATGTTCAACTCAAAAAGAAGATGGCGGATATTGCATTGAACGCTGCAAGGTCTAAAGGCGCTGCCTATGTTGATGTTCGAATCGGAAGATACTTAAACCAGGTAATTTCCACCAGGGAAGCGCAAGTTCAAAACATAGGAAATTCAGAATCCTACGGGCTCGGTGTTAGGGTAATAGCAAACGGTAGTTGGGGCTTTGCAGCTACAAACGATTTGAGTACCGATAGTATTGCAAAGGCAGCAGAGACTGCGGTTGCGATTGCAAAAGGAAATTCTAAATTGATGTTGGAGCCGGTGAAACTTGCCGCTCAAAAAGGTTTTGGTGAAGTAAATTGGAGGACCCCAATTGAGAGAAATGCTTTTGAAGTTCCAATAAAAGAGAAGGTTGATCTACTACTAAACGTCAATAACGAAGCGATTAAGTTAGGAGCAAAATATGTAAACTCGAGTATATTTATGGTCAATGAGCAGAAATACTTTGCCTCAACTGATGGTTCTTATATTGATCAGGACATCCACCGCATCTGGCCTAACTTTACGGTCACAAAGATAGATGCCCTCGGTGGTAAATTTGAAACCAGAAACGCACTAAGTGCGCCAATGGGTATGGGTTTTGAATATCTTACACCTAAAGAAGAAGAAAAGATCAAAGGTGGGCCTGTCACTTTATACAAAAAGCGTTACGATATCCTCGAGGATGTAAGAGAAGCTACAGCACACGTTGACGAAAAACTAAAAGCAAAGCCAGTAATGCCCGGTAAGTGGGACCTTATTTTGGACCCTTCTCATCTATTTCTTACCATACATGAGTCTGTAGGGCATACAACGGAATTAGATAGGGTACTGGGCTATGAAGCAAACTATGCGGGCACTAGTTTCTTAACGTTAGATAAATGGCAAAGCAAGAAGTTTAACTTTGGTAGCAAGCTCGTAAATGTCATAGCTGATAAGACAGAAACAGGTTCTTTAGGTGCAGTCGGTTATGATGATGAGGGTGTAAAGTGTGGGAAATGGGATCTAATTAAAAATGGTGTGCTTGTAAATTATCAAACAATCAGAGATCAGGCGCACATCATTGGATTAACTGAATCCCAGGGTTGTTGTTACGCAGACAGCTGGGATAGCATTCAATTTCAAAGAATGCCAAATGTTTCCCTGGCCCCGGGAAATGACGCTTTAACAGCAGCAGACATGGTTAAAGACGTCGAAAGGGGCATATACATGTTCGGACGTAATTCTTATTCTATAGATCAGCAACGTTATAATTTTCAGTTCAGCGGACAGCTGGCCTACGAGGTAAAAGAAGGGAAGATAGTGGGAATGGTAAAAGATGCGTCTTATCAGTCAAATACGCAGGAGTTCTGGAATTCCTGCACTCAACTTTGCGGTCAATCTGATTATCGACTTGGCGGAACCTTTTCTGATGGTAAAGGACAGCCCGGACAGGTAAGTGCGGTTTCTCATGGTTCTGCAACAACCCGCTTCAATGGAGTAAGCGTGATAAATACAGGCAGGAAATTATAGTTTCCTATTCACGTTTATTGATTTAAAAAATCATTTTTTTAAGCCACTTCTTGTTTTACTAATGTAAAATGTCTTATTATTAGGAATATTTTTAGGGTATGAGTACAATAGAGCTGAATAATTACCAAAATGTTCCAAATACGTGGGATGAAATGTATATTTCGGATAATAATCTTCGAGAACAGTATCATAAGATTATCAGTTATCTTGAAAAAGAATCTGCGAATGATTTGAATAAAAAGGAAGAGCTTGCAAAGAGTCTTTTTATGAGCCAGGGTATCACATTTACAGTGTATGACAGTGGCGAAGGTATTGAGAAGATCTTTCCTTTCGATATTATTCCGCGGGTGATTACCTCAACTGAATGGTCATTTATAGAAAAAGGGATTAAGCAAAGGCTGAAAGCGCTTAACTTGTTTTTAAAGGATGTTTACAGTACCCAGTTCATCATTAAAGATGGTGTTATTCCTGCATCCTTAATCTACTCGTGTCCTCATTTTCTGAGGGAAATGTATCAACTAAAGGTGCCTCATGATATTTATACCCATATTGCAGGGATAGATTTGATCAGAGATTTTGATGGTACGTTCTACGTTCTCGAAGATAATCTAAGAACGCCTTCCGGTGTAAGCTATATGTTGGAGAATCGGGAGATCACTAAACGATTGTTCCCAGATCTGATTCCTCAATGTAAGGTAAGAAGCGTAACAGAGTATCCATCGATACTTTATAAAAATCTACTTTCTCTTTCTCCAAGAGCAGTATCAAATCCTACAATAGTATTGCTGAGCCCGGGAATGTATAACTCTGCTTATTATGAGCATACGACACTGGCAAGGTTAATGGGAGTAGAACTGGTAGAAGGACGAGATTTAGTGGTTCGTGATCACAAAGTGTTTATGAAAACTACTACTGGCCTGCAACAGGTAGATGTGATATACCGCAGGGTGGATGATGACTTTATTGATCCATTGGTGTTTAATCCATCGAGTGTTTTAGGCGTGGCAGGTTTGATGAGTGCTTACAGGAAAGGTAACGTTGCGATCATAAATGCTGTTGGTAATGGCGTAGCTGATGATAAAGCCGTTTACAGTTATGTTCCTGACATGATCAAATATTATTTAAATGAAGAGCCATTGCTTAAGAACGTACCGACCTTTGGTTTAGATAGTCCTGATGAACAGGCTTATGTTTTTGAAAACATTAATAAAATGGTGATCAAGAAGACCAATGGAAGCGGAGGGTATGGGATGTTGATGGGTCATGCGGCAACAGAAGAAGAGATTGACGAATATAAAATCGAAATATTGAAAGATCCAAGGAACTTCATTGCCCAGCCTACGATCAGTCTGTCAAGCGCCCCATGCTACATGAATGGCAAGCTTCAACCCAGAAGGGTAGATTTAAGGCCATATGCTTTATATGGGCCAGATGGCATTTCTATTGTTCCTGGGGGTTTAACCCGTGTGGCATTAAAGGAAGGTTCACTGGTTGTAAACAGTTCTCAGGGTGGCGGGAGTAAGGATACCTGGGTTTTATCGTCTTAAAATAAAAAATATGTTAAGTAGAGTTGCCTCAAGTTTATATTGGTTGAGTCGTTACGTTGAACGTAGTGATGGTATTTTAAGGATGATTAAGATTAATTATGCTTCTTCTCAGGATACAATTCAGGAGTTTACCTGGAACCCCGTTATCAGGTTATTTAGCGGCGGAGATGAAGAGGATATATCACGGATCAAGACCGATAGCAGATCGGTAATCGAGTATTTATTGTTCAGTCGCAACAACCCAAATTCAATTCTGAATATAATTACATTGGCCCGGGAAAATGCAAGGAGCGTTCAGGAGCATATCGCGAAAGACCTTTGGCAGTGTTTGAATGACTACTACCATACCGTCAAAGATCCAAAGCTATTATGGTATGTACAAAAAGATGATCCGCTTACAGCGCTGGATATCCTCGTCAAACAAGTAATGCTTTATTATGGTACCGCAGATAGTACAATGGAGCGTGGCGAAATCAGGAGCTTTATGAGTATCGGCAAATATCTGGAGCGCAGTATTCAGTCCATTGATATTTTAGACACCAAATTTAACTCGGTCAGCTCAGATCCCGACTTGCTTACAGATACTTCTTATTGGAAGCATTTACTCTTATCCCTTGGCGGTTACGAGTTGTATTTGAAGTCTTATAGGGAAGGATTTACTGCCGACAACATCCTCGAATTGGTTATGCTAAACCGGGATTTCCCCCGGTCGGCAATTTATGCAGTTCATAATATCCAAAGATATTTTGTCCGTTTGAAAAGTGACAAAAACATTCAACACTATAATAACCTTTCCTTTAACATTGGTAGGTTGACGAGTACTGTGACCTACAATTCCGTTAATGCAATGAAGTCTGAGGGCCTGCACAACTATCTGCTAAAAATACGCAATGAGCTCTACGGAATAGCCAATTTGCTTGATGTATATTATTTTGCCAAATCCTAATCATATGCCTGTATTTAAAATAAAGCACATTACCAATTACAAATACGAAACACCTGTTAGGGACAGTGCAAATCAAATCATCTTGTTCCCTATCAAGGATGAATTTCAAAAAGTAATTCTGCATGACCTGAACATTTCAAATACGCCGGATGTAGACATTTTTTTAGATTATTACGGAAATGAGGTTGGCGTTTTTACGCAAACTGAGCCACATACACAATTGAAAATATATTCGAAGATCTATGTGGAGACATCAGCAAGACCGCTACCTCAAGACGATATTTTTTTATCGGAGCAATGGGGAATGCTGGATATGATCAGCGGCGAGGTCCAGTTTCTTGACTATTTAAAGCAAAGCCAATTTGAAAGTGCTGAACTATTGCTGAATGCCTGTAAAGATATGCGCAGCAATGAAGATACACCATACAAGCTGGCCGTAAAGTTTTGTAATTATGTGTTCTCAAATTTTGATTATATCAAAGGAGTAACTACTGTAGATTCAACCATTGAAGAGATTATTGGACTAAAGGCAGGCGTTTGTCAGGATTTTGCCCATTTGTTAACGACGATGCTGCGGTTTGCCGGTATACCTGCAAGATACGTTAGCGGTTACATTTGTCCGAATAAAGATGGGATGCGGGGCGAAGGGGCGACACATGCATGGGCAGAAGCATATCTGCCTGACTACGGATGGCTCGGTTTAGACCCAACTAATAATTGTATTGCGAATGAAAAGCATGTCAGACTCGCTGTTGGTAGAGATTTTAGCGACTGTTCACCTGTAAAAGGGGTTTATAAGGGTGGTTTAAGTCACGTTCTCGAAGTAAATGTATCAGTTGGTTACGGTCTTGAAGATGAAGATTTTGATACAGACACTTATGTTCAACCAAAAGAAGTAAATTATAATAAACCAAGCGTAAATATGCCTATAAAGAATAGCTATCAGCGTTATATGGATGCTATTTCTGAGCAACAACAGCAACAGCAGCAGCAACAATAAGAGCGAACAACCTGCTTGATTTGAGGAATCTAAGCAAAAGTCGTATGTTAGAGATTCTTAATAACCAGATATGAAGCTCAAACTCGTCTTATCTTTATTCCTTATACTTCCAGGAATACTCCTTGCTCAGGTAAAAGTAAACACAACAAAGTTTAACCGTAAAAATGAGGCTACTTTTAGTGCCAGCGGAAATTTACTCCGTTTTAAATGGCCATCGGAAGACAAGCGTATTGCCTAGGTTGTGCTTAACATGGACCCTGCGGAGCCGTTGTTTAAAAGTTTAAGTTTAATTACAGACGGAGCTGCTAAAGTCATTTCGACTGATCTTGACCCCGCTTTCTTATTAAGTATAGGTAAAAGGGACTTGTTATCTCAAAATGGTTGGAACATTTTTTTTGATAGAGTACCGCTTAAACCGTATAAAACCTATCCCGTTGTTTTAAAGAAAACCAATGCAGAGATCATCACGGTAGGCAGCAGAACGGTGATTAAAATATCGTCGTTAAGTGCAGACAAATTCTCCGGGCACCTGGAGATTACGTTTTACAATGGTAGCGCTTTATTTAATATCGCAGCCGTAGTTAGCACTAGCGAGGATGCCACTGCTATAGTTTATGATGCAGGTTTAATTGACAAGAAGTCCAATTGGAAGAACGTGTCCTGGACAAATACAAGTGATCAGTTCGCTACAAGCGCAGTAAGTTCTGCTGATACTGCCAGGAACCTTGCGGTTAAATACCGCGCAGTTGCCGCAAAGGGGGAGCACGGCGCTATCGCTATTTTTCCAGCTCCACACCAATACTTTTATCCTCTTGACGAAGCATTTAATCTCAAATTTACCTGGTACGGCAGCAACTACCGAAACATGATCGATGGCTTCGGTATAGGAATTAGACAAGATCTAAAAGGAGACAATCGATATGTTCCATGGTTTAATGCGCCGCCACTAACGAAGCAACGACTAAATTTTTTCTGCTATCTGAGCGACAAAGATGAGCAGTCCGCCTTTACAAATATTAAGAAGTTCACTCATGATGATAGTTACGTGAAGTTGCCTGGATTCAAAACCATGTCCAGTCACTTCCATAATGAGTTTGTGATGAAGGTAATGATGGCAAATAAAGAAATGCCTGATGTACCTGACTTTGTTCAAGTTTTTAAGAAAACGGGAATTGATATCGTGCATCTTGCAGAGTTTCATTATACCGCTCACCCTCAAGGTCCAGACGAACTCAGATTGCTCGAGTTGAAAATGTTATTTGAGATGTGTAAAAAATATTCTGATAGCCAACTGCTGCTGTTACCAGGGGAGGAACCCAATGAATTCTTTGGTGGGCACTGGTTACAGTTTTTTCCAAAAGAAGTGTACTGGATTATGTCCCGGAAGAAGGGACAACCTTTATTTGAGAACCATCCGGTTTATGGTCGGATATATCATATTGGAGATAAAGACGACATGTTGAAACTTCTGGAGACAGAAAATGGACTAGCCTGGACCGCTCACGCACGTACTAAAGGATCCGTTAATGCACCCGACGTTTATAAAGAGGAAGCATTCTTTAAATCCAAACAATTTATGGGTGCTGCTTGGAAAGCGATGCCTGCAGATCTTTCAGAGCCGAAACTTGGTAAAAGGGTGTTGGATCTGCTCGATGACATGAACAATTGGGGAGAAAAGAAAACAATTATTACGGAAGCGGATCTGTTTACGATTACTCCCGAGAATGAAATGTATGCACATTTAAATGTTAATTATTTAATGATGGACAAAATGCCTGCCTATACCGAGGGTTGGCAACCAGTATTAACGGCGATGCAAAAGGGAAAATTCTTTTCCAGCACAGGGGAGGTACTAATGCCGCAATTAACCATCAATAACGAGATCTCAGGAGAAACGATTACCCTTGATAAGACCGGTAGAGCCAGTGTCAAACTTAAGTTAAACTGGACCTTTCCAATGAACTTTATAGAAGTGATATCAGGTGATGGCACAAAGGTCTATCACGAGAAAATTGATCTTTCTGATACCCGGGCATTTGGTGATAAATTGTTTCAATTTAAAGCAAAGCTTAGCGGGCGTACATGGGTGAGGATAGAAGCCTGGGACATCGCGGCAAATGGCGCTTTCAGCCAAACCTTTTACATTGATAAGTGAGGTTGCGGCATCCGCCGGCAAGACGGTGGTAAAAATGCTTCCGGTCATTGGTAATTTATGATGTGCCACATCTAGGGGCAAAATTTCATATCAATATGCCAATTCGATACATAAAAGTTGGGTAGTTAAGACTAAATTTGAAATACACAGCCAAAGTATAATCACACAATGAACTTCAAAAAACCATTTTTTGTTAACCTTTTACATGGTTCGGCAATCGCTATCATACTGTTTACGAGTGAGGTGAATGCCCAGAATGTAAACATCTCCATTGAGACTAAAAGTAATGCTCTTGTATTACAGGCAGACGATAAGAAGAACCTAAACACGATATATTTCGGTAAAAAGCTTAACAGTGCTGCCGAATATCAACTGATTCCGTCGCAGTTTAAGCAATCGTCAGAATATACAGGGGTTTTGAACTCTGCATACACGTCATCAGGTTCAAAGAGCCTGCTGGAACCAGCAATCACAGTCACACATGCGGATGGCAATAATTCTCTTGACTTAAGATATGTTAGCCATACCGTTAAGAAAGAAAGTGATGATGTCTC
This sequence comes from Pedobacter sp., assembly GCF_037719805.1. Taxonomy (GTDB): domain Bacteria; phylum Bacteroidota; class Bacteroidia; order Sphingobacteriales; family Sphingobacteriaceae; genus Pedobacter. Next base: position 375,097 of record NZ_JBBJLZ010000003.1, read on the forward strand.
CCTGCTTAGTATTATTTTAAAAGATCCTGTGTACGACTTCCAAGTAACACTTTTTTACAAGTCTTATTATAAAGATGATGTGGTGGAACAATGGAGCGTAATTAAGCATAAAGAAAAAGGAACTGTTCTTTTACAGAAATACGCTTCTGCAAATCTTTACCTAAAAGCAGGTGGCTTTTGGTTAAACCAATATCATGGAGACTGGGCTAAAGAAATGCAGCCGGAAGAATCCAGGATCACTCACGGAATAAAGACTTTGGATACCAAACTAGGTACTCGGGCAAACCTATTCCAACCATCTGTATTCATGATCTCAATGGATAGACCCGCTACAGAAGATGAAGGTACCGTTTTATACGGTTCATTGGCTTACAGCGGCAATTTCCGAACTGATATTGAGCTGGATTACTTAAATAATTTAAAAATCATCTCTGGGATCAATAACTATGCTTCACCCTATTCTTTAAAGCCGAATGAAGAATTTGTTAACCCCGCATTTCTGTATACACTTTCAACAACCGGAAAAGGAGATGCCAGTAGAAATATGCACAATTGGGCAAGAAACTACAGAATTCTAGACGGGAAAGGTGAGCGCCTTACCTTGTTGAACAATTGGGAAGCGACTTATTTTGACTTCAATGAACCTAAGCTTTTTGAACTCTTAAAAGACACCAAAAAGTTAGGCGTAGATCTTTTTCTATTGGATGACGGCTGGTTCGCAAATAAATATCCCCGGAATGGAGACGCTGCAGGGTTAGGGGATTGGGAGGAGAACAAGACAAAACTTCCAAATGGTGTTGCTTCTTTAGTTAAGGAAGCAAGAAATAACGATGTGAAGTTTGGAATTTGGATTGAGCCAGAAATGGTTAACCCAAAAAGTCAGCTTTATGAAAAACATCCGGATTGGGTGGTAAAACAGCCGAAGCGGGAAGAGTATTACTTCCGAAACCAGCTTGTGCTGGATCTGACCAACCCCAAAGTGCAGGACTTTGTATTTGGCGTCGTCAATGACCTGTTTACAAAAAACCCGGAGCTTGCCTATATCAAATGGGATTGTAATGCAGTTATTTACAATGCTTATTCTGCTACCCTGGGTAATCAAAACCATTTCTACATCGAGTACATGCGCGGCCTATACAAAGTGCTAGAGAGGATACGTGCAAAATACCCTACAGTCCCAATGATGCTGTGTTCAGGAGGCGGCGGACGGGTCGACTATGCTGCGTTAAAGTACTTTACTGAATTTTGGCCGAGTGATAATACTGACCCACTGGAGCGTATTTATATACAATGGGAATACTCTTACTTTTATCCGGCGATCACCTCCTCTAACCATGTGACGGATTGGGGTAAGCAACCGATTAAGTTTCGTACAGATGTGGCTATGATGGGCAAACTGGGTTTTGATATTGTGGTCAGTCATCTAAAAGACAATGAACTCAAGTACTGCCAGGAGGCTATAAAGACTTACAATGTTATAAAGCCAATTATCTGGCACGGAGATCAATATCGACTCGCAAATCCAAGAGAAGGAAGTGTAGCGTCCATGCTGTATTTAAATGTGGAGAAAACATCCGGAGTAATTTTTAACTACCTGGTAAACAACAGATATGATGAAAGCAGTAAGTCGCCTATTAAGTTCAAAGGACTCAATGGTGATAAAAGATATTCAGTAAAAGAACTGAATGTATATCCCGGGACGAATTCAATGATTGATGCAAGCAAATCCTACACAGGAGACTTCTTAATGAAAATTGGCTTTAATCCTAATGTCAATTCCAGCAGGACAAGTGTGGTGTTACAAATAGACGAAATTAAATAGTAAGTTTATATTGTAAACCTGATAAGTATGAGCAATAAATCTCTTAAGAGTCTCCGGGCGGGACTCTTCTTTTTTCCTATACTCCTAACCTTCGAAGCCAGCCAGGCAAAAGTGAAATTACCTTCCGTTTTTGCAGACCATATGGTTTTTCAACAGAAGACTAAAGTTTCGATTTGGGGTAAGACAGATGCTGGCAAAACTGTACACGTGAATGCTAGTTGGGCTAAATCAAAAGTTTCCGCAGTCGCAGATAAAAGCGGCAATTTCAAAGTTGGTATCACAACACCTTCGTTTGGCGGACCATATACCGTTACCATTGATGATGGGGAAAAAACTGTGTTGAATGACGTATTAATCGGTGACGTCTGGATTTGCTCTGGACAATCGAACATGGAAATGCCACTCGCAGGCTGGGGTAAGATTGACAATTACGAGAAGGAGATCAAAGATGCTAACTATCCAAACATAAGGCTTTTACAAGCAGATCACGTAACTAGTAACGTTCCATTAGCTGACGCGAAGGTATGGGAGGGAGGTTGGCGGACTTGTACACCACAAAACATCCCTGAATTTTCATCAGTAGCCTATTTTTTTGCAAGAGAAGTCTTTAAGAAGACAGGCATTCCAATTGGCTTGATCCATACCAGTTGGGGTGGAACAATTGCGGAAGCATGGACTAGTGCAGCGACTTTAAAAACTATTCCGGATTTTGTTGACGCGGTTAAAAAGATTGAACGCTCCGCAGAAGCTACTGCTGCACCTTCCATGGAGGAACAGCTGGTTACCTGGAGCAAGTTGGTTTTAGCTAACGATGCAGGGCTTCAAGGCGGCAATGCAGGTTGGCAATCTGCTTCATTCGACGCTAGTACCTGGAAATCTATTACTTTACCTGCAAATTGGGAAAGCAATGGAATGGACAATTTGGATGGCGTAGTCTGGTTTAGGAAAAGTGTTACTATCCCTGAAAAATGGGCGGGAAAAGAGCTTAAGCTGAATCTTGGTCCTATTGACGACAATGACGTAACTTTTGTCAACGGACTTAAGGTTGGCGAGACTGTAGGTTATGGAAATGACAGAGTATATGTGATATCTGCAGACAAGGTCAAAACAGGCCCTTTAGTTATCGCAATTAGAGTAACAGACACTGGTGGTGGAGGGGGTATGTACGGTGGACAAAATGTACTTTCTTTATCATCGTCAGATGGTGAGGAAATTTCACTAAATGGGGAGTGGAAACTGAAACTAGGGCTTGACTTTAAGAAGATTGCGCCTATGCCAGGAAGTAATGATGGGCCAAACAGAACAACTGTTTTATACAATGCGATGATTAACCCTTATTTACAATTTCCTATTAAAGGAGCGATTTGGTATCAGGGCGAAAGTAATGCAGATCGTGCCAATCAGTACCGTACTTTATTTCCTGCTATGATTCAAGACTGGAGAAAGAGCTGGAACCAGCCTAACTTTTCATTCTACTTTGTTCAACTTGCTAATTTCATGAAAGTAGAAACTAAGCCGGTGGCCTCTGCCTGGGCGGAACTGAGAGATGCCCAAAGGCAAACACTATCGTTGCCACATACCGGAATGGCGGTTGCGATTGACGTTGGTAACGATCTGGATATCCACCCAAAGAATAAGCAAGATGTTGGAAAGAGATTAGGACTTATTGCGCTAGCCAAAGACTATGGAGTAAAAATCCCATTTACAGGTCCGGTCTACAAGTCGCAGCTGATAACAGGTAATTCCATTAAACTGACTTTTATCGGAGTTGAAAGCGGATTGAAGACAAAAGATGGGGGCGAAGTTAAAGGATTCATTGTTGCTGGTTCAGACCAGAAATTTCATTGGGCAGAAGCGAAAATTATTGGCAATCAGATTGTCGTAAGTAGTGCTGCGGTAGCTAATCCTGTTTCTGTAAGGTATGCCTGGGCGAATAATCCCGTGTGTAACCTGGTTGATGGCTCAGGATTGCCAGCATCACCTTTTAAAACGGACGCCTGGCCAGACACCACCCTAGGTAGAAAGTAAGCTTAGATTGGGTGTTTCCGAAAGACCCAGTAAGTTTGCAGAAGATAATTGAAGCCAAGTGAAACTATAATGTCTACAATTATTCTTGAGATTTTATAATCGATGTTAAGCCGACTGGTAAACAAAAAAGTTCCAGTGCTTTTTAAAAAGATGCTACCTGCAACTACAAACATAAACTTTACAAGTTGGGCTCCTACCGGGGCCTTACTTGCTTTTTCAGTATTAAATGTCCAATACCTGTTTACCGTGAAATTAAATATAGCTCCGATTACTCCACCGATTGCTATAGAAATGGGATAGTATATGCCAAAGACTTCTGTGCAAAAAATCATTACCCCGTAATCAATCAGCCCCCCTAGAAAAGCAGAAAGCTGAGCCTTAACGAAAACGTAAATAGCGCTGCCTTTATTCATTAAGCGCATTCTTACCTGCAAGTTTTTCTAACCGTTCTGCGTTATCACGGATATCTCCCAGTTTCAAAAGTTTTCTGGTATCCACAACATTAATAATGAAAAGAATAATACACATACCCGTTGCAAAATATTCAATCAGGTGAGGCTGAATAACTTCTATTGTGAAGATAATTGCAAGAATTACCCGGACTTCCGTCGGGCCGACCAGTCCAGAGTCAATACTATAGATATCTGTAATCTTATACCGCAATTGTGAAATGATCATAGCCCATCCATACAAAACAACAAAGACGAATGCGATAAGCTCGAATTCATTGCGCGCATAGACCATATATCCAAGTCCAATTAGCACCGTGCCAACCCAATCCATGATGATGTCAAGAGAGAATCCGAACCACTTTCTTGGAATATTGCGATAATAAGCAATCCGACCGTCCAAAGAATCTCCAAACCAATTAATAGCCAGGCCTAAGATACCAAGGAGCAGATAAGATCTATCAACGTATGTTGCCAAGATAAAACCAGCTAGAACAAGAAATGAGCCTGCAGTACCAATTACGGTAAGCATATTGGAAGAAATAAACTCAGGAACCCGCTTTACGAGATATGAGATTGTTGCTTGCTCCGGGATACTTAATATATTGGTTCTTTTTCTATCTTGAAATATTCTCTTTAAAGTACCGGTTGCAGCATCGGAGGCTGCGTCAATATCTTTCACTATGTTGTTTTCCATTCGGATGTGCAGTTCTGCTTTTTTTACAGCGGTACAAAAATATATAATTTAACTTGTTCCTTCTTTTCTTTTCAATTCAATGACCGTTATTTCTGGCCAAATACCCACACGTCCAGAAAAGCCGATAAATCCAAAGCCACGGTTGATGTTCAGATACATACCATCAAGGTACTTTATTCCAGCCCAATGTTTATACCGATATTTAACCGGACTCCATTTCAACCCGAATGCTTCTATACCAAATTGCATACCATGAGTGTGACCGGAGAGGGTAAGTTGAATTTTTGAGCTGTATTTAATTACTTCTGCTTCCCAATGTGAGGGGTCATGAGACAATAAAACTTTAAAGGCATCTGTAGCGGTTCCGGATAGTGCCTTTTTAAGATCACCCCGTTCCCCAAATCCAATACCCCAATTTTCTACTCCCGCTAACACGATTTTTTCATTTCCCTTATGAATTTCCACATGTTCATCAAGTAGCAGTTTGTAACCTAGATCTTTATGATAAGATTTCAACAAGTCAAGGTTTTTATGCTTGCTTTGTTCTGACTCCCACTTTACGTAATCACCGTAATCATGATTACCCAGAATGGAAAATTGACCGAAGGGGGCTTTAATCTGACTAAAATGCGCTATCCAGGGCTTAATCTCCTCCGCTTTATTATTGACAAGGTCGCCCGTGAAGACAAAAACATCTGAATTTTGCGCTTTGATCATCTCAATTCCTCTTTGTACTGCTTTAGTGTTCGTGAAACTTCCAGCGTGCACGTCTGAAATTTGAGTAATGGTGAAACCATCGAAGCTTTCTGGCAAGTCGTCGAAGTAAAGCGTGTGCTTTAAAACACGATAAGCATATTTGCCTCTGACCATACCATAAATGAAGACGAGTATTAATAAACCAGCAACAATCAGGTCAAATTTGATCCAGATTATACTGCGGGGAACTTGGGCGATTAAATCATAAGCGTCTCCAATGATGAGGAGAAGTGCAAACAACAGCTCCGTAGCAAATAATACAAGAAAAAGATGCGTCGCAAATTTAAACAGGAGCCCCATTCCCTGGCTTTGGATCCTGGCTATAGCGTACACTAACAATGCGGTAGAAAACGCAATAAAAGTCCAGAAGAAAAGTGGCGTCGAAGCGCTTCTAAAGGCAAGCTCAAAGCCGGATAAAACATACCAATTTAGTAAAAAGAAAATGATCGCGATCGCGAGTAATGGAAGGACGTTGAGTTTTCTTTTCATGTTCGAATTTAAAGATCGCAAAAGTAGCCTTTGAAGGGTCAAGAGTTCTGAACCAGACATAATTTTACAAAGGTTCTATATTGCCTTCTCAGGCGTTAAAGTAATTGTGACCTATCATGCCGACCATTATTTTTGTATTACGAAGAGTTTTCTATAGTTTGCGTCTAAATTTATAGAAATGGGGTTTGTTAAAGAGTTTAAAGAATTCGCTGTCAAAGGAAGTGTAATGGATCTTGCTGTGGGCGTTATCATCGGTGGTGCTTTTGGTAAAATCATTGATAGCGTAGTGAAGGATTTAATTATGCCATTGGTGTCCTCTGTGATAGGCTCTGTAGATTTCAGTAACATGTACCTTGTGTTGAAAGGAGTTGTGAAGGATGGCGAATCAATTGAGGTAGCCAGGAAGGTTGAAAATGCTGTAATCTTTGCCTATGGCAATTTCATAACAGTAGCAATAAACTTTTTTCTATTGGCACTAGCTGTTTTTCTGCTTGTAAAAGGAATAAATTCTCTTAAACGGAAGGAAGCTGCCGCGGCACCTACCGTACCGGCTTCAACGAAGGAGGAAATACTTCTGACAGAGATAAGAGATTTGTTAAAGACAAAGTCTATCTGATCGCGTTAATTCAACCTGATTTACCGCATTTCTGCATCTCTTTGCAACAAATATTAGCCATGGGAAGCTTTCTCTTGCTTCAAATAAACGGTTTCTTTTTACCGATTAAATAATGGGCTTCACCGATAATTAGCAGCTATAGAAATGGCAAGCGTTGCCGGCGATCATGCTACCGCCTACATTTGAATTAGAAAAACGGAATAAATCGTTTCAAACAAACGATATTCTAGTCTAATCAAATAGTTAAGGATAAATAATATATTTAAAGCACAGATATGGAAAAGTTCACAAATAATAATTCAAGTAGAATATGGACAGGGGTAATCATCATATTCATCGGATTGGTGCTGTTTCTGAGAAATCAGGGGCTGGATATTCCACGATGGATCCTAAGCTGGCCAATGTTATTAATTGCAATTGGTTTATTAGTTGGATACAAACGTAATTTTCATGGTGGGGGCTGGTTAGCAATGGTACTAATAGGCGGCTTTTTTACACTGGGAAAAATAACTGATTACAATTTATCAAAATACTATTTTTCAATTGCATTTATCGCCCTTGGACTCTTTCTTATTTTTAAGCCCAAAGGAGTAAGTAAAAGGAGAGCAAAAGCGATGCGTGAGAAAGCACCTGCAGATTTTACTGCTTTAGATGCTTCGGAACAGCCAGAACAGGCTTACATACCTACTGATACAGAAGACAATGATATTATAGATTCAGTAAATGTGTTCGGAGGAAGTCACCAGCGCATCTTCTCTAAAAACTTCAAAGGGGGAGATGTCATTGCGATATTCGGAGGATGTGATATCAATCTTACACAGGCGGACTTCAATAATACCATAACCCTGGATGTGGTCGCTATCTTCGGGGGCTGTAAAATCATAGTACCCCCTGGATGGGAAGTGAAATCTGAGGTTACAGCAATATTCGGAGGGATGGATGACAAGCGTGCCGTAGGACCAGTGTCTCCTCTGGGATCAAGAAAGATATTTATAGTGAAAGGTGTTGCTCTTTTCGGCGGTGTCGATATACGAAACTTTTAAACCTTGAAGCCGTGACAACCAGACCACTGTCCGTACCCGGAATTCAACAAATTGCTGCCATCATATTTTCGGTATGGGTGGCAGTTTTTGTATTTTTATTTCATTACTCGCTCAATTTTACTTTACTGATATCTTTTGTGGATAGCTTAATTACCAATGGCCTGCTCGCTATTGGCTGCATCATCCTGAGCAATTTGCTTGGCTACTATCAGCCTAAAAATGAAACCATACTGTTTGTGTTTGTCCTGACCATTATGTTAGGCCTTATCATCACCGTAGTGAGTAAGGTTGCGCTGAATATGCTCTTTCCAGACGATGTCACGTATCAGAGCTTCCTCGATCTTTCTGTGATCATCAGGTTCATCATTATATTTGTCTTTCTCGCCTGGTGTGCTCTTGCGAATATTCTCTGGTACCGACTGGAAGAACAGTCTGCCACTCAGCAACGATTGCTAACAGCTCAAAATCTGTCTAAAGAAGCTGAACTGAACAAGCTTAGACATCAGTTACAACCCCATTTTCTTTTCAATAGCCTCAACTCTGTGTATGCGTTAACGATCGTTAATCCTAAAGAAGCAGGAACGATGATCACTAAGTTAGCGGCTTTCTTACGCGGAACATTGAAACGCGATGATGAAGTCTGGGTTAATGTCGAAGAAGAAATGGAATATATCCAGCTTTATCTAGACATAGAGAAAGTACGATTCAGTCATAGGCTTAGTATAGATGTTGTGATCGACGAAGACAGTCTGCCACTTTGCTTACCTGGTACTTTGTTGCAGCCGATAGTGGAGAATGCCATTAAGTTTGGCCTTTACAACACATCTTCAGCCATCACTATTTCTATTCACGTCAAAGTTGAGCATCAGGTATTAACCATCCAGGTAACAAATCCTTACGACCCTGAAATGAAGGCAACGGGAGGTACGGGCTTCGGCCTTACTGCAATTAGAAGAAGGCTTTACTTGCTTTTTGCTGATGAACACCTATTGAAGACTAACACCACCGAAGACAAACTATTTATTACCACGCTACAAATCCCTCAGCACCATGATAAGAACCATACTAATTGACGATGAATCACTTGCGAGAGACATTGTTAAACATTACCTGAGTAGCTTCCCTGATATTGAGGTGGTTGCAGAATGCAGTGATGGATTTGAAGGACTCAAAGCAATAACTCAATACCAGCCTGACTTTATATTTCTGGACATTCAAATGCCTAAGATCAATGGTTTCGAAATGCTGGAGTTAGTTGAGAATCCACCTGCAGTAATATTTACCACTGCATTTGATGAATATGCAATCAAAGCTTTTGAAGTCAATGCCGTTGATTATCTGTTAAAGCCCATTGAAAAGAGCAGGTTTGATCTTGCGATGCAGAAGCTGCCTTTGAGGTTGAATGCTGGAACCGATCTAGCTAATAACGATGAGTTGCTAGAATCTGCAGCAATGAGTCCGGCACAACACAATAGGGTAGTTGTCAAAAAGAACGGGGTCATTAAAATCATTGCTGTCTCTGATATTCATTATTTGGAGGCAGATGATGACTATGTCAAACTGAGTACAACAGAGGGTATTTACCATAAAAACAAGACCATGAGCTTCTTTGAAAGAACGTTAGATACAGAGCAGTTTATCCGGATTCACCGTTCCTATATTATCAACCTGGCCCAGGTTACCAAAATCGAACTTAAAGAGAAGGACAGCTATGTTGTCCTATTAAAATCAGATATTTGGCTGCCAGTTAGCAAAACAGGATATGGTAAATTAAAGGCTGCGTTGGGCCTTTAGATAATTAAAATTCTATTTGCAATTAGAAAATAATCAAACTATATTTGCACCTCTTATTTAAAAAAATAGTTAAGATATAATACAGTTATGAAAAGAACATTCCAACCTTCGCAAAGAAAGAGAAGAAACAAGCATGGCTTCCGCGAAAGAATGGCTACAGCAAACGGTAGAAGAGTATTAGCTTCACGTCGTGCAAAAGGAAGAAAAAGATTAACGGTTTCAAGCGAAGGCCGTCATAAAGCATAATTCTTGATTGCAGCAGTTGATGTTAGCAGTTTAATACATCTGCAAGCTTGCAGTCAAAATATGAATACATTCACTAAAGAAGAACGGTTATGTAGCAGAAAGTCAATCGATTTGCTATTTAAGAACGGTTCTTCTTTTTTGTTATACCCTTTCCGGGTTTCCTACCTGCTCACAGAAACACCATCCAGTTTTCCGGTGCAGGTTGTTATTAACGTCTCAAAGAAGCGTTATAAGAGAGCAGTGGACCGCAATCTAATTAAGCGGAGAACACGCGAAGCATATCGCCTCCAAAAGCAGGCTCAGCTTTACAATTCAATCCTCCATTCTGATAAACTATTGTTGTTATCTGTCCAGTTTATTGGTAAACAGATATATGATTACTCTTTTTTCGAGAAAAAGCTTTCAGGTGTTTTTAAAAAGCTACTTAACAACATAACGGTTAATGAATCCCCTTTATCGAATCTATAAAGGCTTGTTAACATTGCTCGGATGGCTTCTTATTGGAGTCATTAAGCTATATCAGTGGCTATTATCCCCATTGCTCGGCGCCAGTTGCCGGTATACGCCTACTTGCTCTCAATACGGCCTGGAAGCTATCCAAAAATACGGGCCTTTTAAAGGCGGTTGGCTTACCTTAAAACGTATCGGTAGCTGCCACCCCTGGGGAGGTCACGGCCATGACCCGGTTCCTTAAATAAAACTGTTACTTTCGCATCATGGCAATAATACTTCAAATAGAAACCGCAACTCAGGTATGTTCAGCCGCGTTGTCGCAAAATGGTAAAACGATTGCCGTCAAAGAACTTCTGGCTAGTAACATCCATGCTGGAAGTCTTACACTATTCATCCAGGAAGTGATGACAATAGCTGGCTTCTCTTACGCTGATTTAGATGCTATTGCAGTGAGTAAGGGTCCAGGGTCTTATACCGGATTAAGGATCGGTGTGTCCACTGCCAAGGGGTTATGTTTCGCATTAGATAAGCCACTGATCGCAATAGGCACATTGGAGATGATGGCTAAAGGATTTATGGAGGCGAACCGCGGTTTTGACGGCCTCGTTTGTCCTATGATCGATGCCAGAAGGATGGAGGTCTTTACTTCAGTGTACGATGCTTCTTTGTCAACGGTAGAGGAGGTGTCAGCAAAAATTATTGATGAGCAAAGCTTTTTAAACAGACTGGAACAAGGTCCGGTAACTTTCATTGGCGATGGTGCTGAAAAATGTAAAGTGGCCATCACTCATCCGAATGCACGCTTCTCCAACCAGAACTTCAATTCAGCAGTAAATATGAGTCAGCTGTCATTCGAAGCATTTTCAAGCCAAAGGTTTGAAGACCTTGCTTACTTCGAGCCATTTTATCTTAAAGACTTCGTCTTAACCACTCCCAAGATAGCAAAGTAAGGCTTATCTTCTTCTTGAAAAGATATTGAATATACGTCCAAAAAAGCTGGACTCGTTGCCGTTGATTCCGGGCATCGTACTGCTGTTTTGCGGGTGCTCAACAATTCTCCCAAATTTTATGCCTACACCCATATAAAATGAGGCGCTGTTGTACCCTGATCCAATGGTGGCATCTTGGGCAGTGATACTGTTATATTGTGAAATCGTTTTAAATAGATTGTCTGAACCAAGGTATATCTCGAAGTTGGGCGTCTTATACATCCCTTGCATTCCAAACAACATTAAACCGTCTATATTGTAATTGGGAACCGCACTTAAAGAAAAATCATTGTAGTCAAATTTATTCACCCAGGCAACGTCGCCACCTCTATAGAACAGATTCTTGGAGAGTATAATGCTTGGTGTATAGAAGCCAAAAGTCTTAGAAATAAGAAAGTCTACTTTTGCGTTGGTAGGGGCATAAAATGCCTTCCTTGTCGAGTCTTGTAAAACAGCATCTGTGATCTGATTTTCAACATCTTTAGAAGTTGTGTTAGGGCCAAGTTCTACAGGTATAATGTGGTTAAAGCTCGTTACCGCTGAGGTTTTTCCCCATCTGATTACACCTAAATCCTTTAGGTTTGCCATCACAAAAGTTCCGTTTTTAGCAGTGTAGGCAGTTCCCAATGTTATCGAAAAGCCGGGGTTTTTGAAAGATGGATTGAGGTCGTTCCTCTCAAATTCGTCACCTATTAAGAAGCTGGCCCGGTAAGTTCCGTTAAGTTTTACCTCAATATTTTCGCCCACTCCTGGCTGACTAAAGCTGGATTCTGTAATATCTAGTTTGTTATAGTTGATCCCGCTTAAAAAACTCAGCTTCGCGCCGAAAGCAAGTTGCTTATCGTAATTCTCACGATAGCTCCAACTAAACTGGTGGTAGCTTTGAGCCAGCCCCTTGCTATTGAATGCTCCGTCAATGTTTGTTAAGCCATTTTGCTCAAACCTTCGGAAAGAGTCGAAAATTGCCAGAGTTTCATTAGTCAAGTCTGCCCACCCTTCTGATCTCACCTGCCAGGAAAGGCCAATTTCTTTCTGGTATTTATAAGAATGAAAAATCCTAAGTGTCGCCAGGTAGATGTTTGAACTTACAGAGATCCTGTTGAACTGATTCGCACCAAGCGCAATATTGTTTGTACTGTATATCCCTTCGCCAACTAATTTGCGGATAAAGTCGTTGTTACCCTTGTTTGATCCAGTGACTCCGAAGGTTGGCAATAGAAAGTTAGAACTGAATTGCTTCGAATAGTCAAGTTGAAATGTCTTTTGCGCAGGGTTTTCAAATCCATCAAACATCGTATTCGTGTTGAAAAGCCCGAATTGTTGTGCATCGACTCGACCAAATGAAAAACATAGTACGAGGATTATTGCGTATTGTCTCAGCATATTTAAAAGTAACACAATAAAGTTAAATAATTTTTTGTGTTACTTCATGATGGACAATGAATCCGGAGCGCTTATAGCCTGCTTTTTAACCATCAAAAGGTTCGTTAGAAACTTCTTATTGTCACTGCTCAATTGATAAGAAAGCGAAGAGTAGTCTTTAAGGCCTTCTTTAGAATAAATGTGCCTAAAGAAAGGCAGGTATATATTCTTCTGTGCAATGTTTGCAGAGTTTTTGAAATCTACGTAAACCTCAATGTTCGAGCCGGCCGATAACTGTTCTACCGCATTGCTAAAATCGCCATTGTTAATCAGCAGCTCATTGTTTCTGTAGCTGTGGCTAAAGGACGCTAAAGTCTCTGGACTGTTCGCGATAATCATATAGTTGTCTATAATTAAATAGTAGGGTCTTTGAAAATTCCGGAAGGGCTCACCGAAGAACGCGTATAAAAGACCAGCGACCTTAAGCCGCTTAATCTCATCGGAATAGTTTGTGCTCAGTTCCAACAGCAACTGATCCAGTTTATCTCCGTTAGTTAGGTTCACTGCAGCAAGTTTTTCGGAACTACTCAACTGAAAAGTGATGAATTGATTTCTAAAGTAAGCCGGTAAGACTTTCTCCAAATCTATCCGATTAGTGGTGTTGATATTTTCAATTGTCTTGTCAATCTCTTTAACTTCCTGATTTTCTTTAAACCATTGTTTTAAAGCCCTTCTAAATGATAAATGATTGGCTACCGCATAGGCAGTATAAATCGCAGTGTTGTCTGGTAAAATGTTGGTGATGTCAATCTTCTGAGAAGTCTCATTTGCAAATATGGAGTAGTAATTGCCTGAACTTTGAGGTACAGTTGTCCCTGTCAGCAGCACCTTTTCTTTGCTGAAGTTATAGACTAAAGCAGCGTAAGCATTTTGACGATCCAAGGTAGTCAGCTCAACAGGAAGCTTCCCAGGCATCATAACTTTTAACAGATGAGGGAGTTTTTCAATATTTAAGTAGAGCTCTGCCAGACTTGTTTTAGCAATCCTGCTATTCGCTTGGATAAATTCCGCAAACTTATTCTGTTGATCTCTCGATACCGTCAGACCACGTTTTACCAACTTGCTTTCTGTTGATAGAAGAAGCAGATTTCCCTCCATTCCGATAAAAAAATTGGTACTGTCATTAAGAGACATCTTGAAGATACCTAAATCAGGCGTCAGGACCACTTTCCCAATCGCAAGCGTCTGTAACAACTGTTCCGTTGTAAAGTCAGGATTGATCTGTGTGCTGTAAAGGAAGGAGAACGACTTGTTGTCGCCAGGATGAAGTGAAATGTAAACACTTTGTCGCTCAAAGAATTTTTGTACGCCAGGAACACCTAACACATTGTTAGTTAAAGCTGTGAGTTGATCAATTTTCTCTTCTCCAATTAGATCTTGTAAAACATTCTGACCTTTTAAAATGTCGACTATGCTCTGCTCGTTTTCAAACGAAAAAATTAGAGGTGAATGGGCTGCTGCTACGTATAAACTATGCTGAGTTTTTTTATGTTCCGAACTTAACCCTGAGAAATACAAGTAGGCCATGGTTACGATGGCAATAAATAACGCGGCGATTATAAATCCAATCTTTTTCATGTGCTGTGTAGACAAACTTAGAGATTTTGTTTGTCTTTAGTAGGTGTTAGAAGACATTTTTACATAAGTTTGCCTTGTAAAAAGTAGGTTGTTATGAACAGAAAGATATTAATTACCGCCTCTTTGTTTGGTGCTGTAGCGGTTGTTTTAGGCGCTTTTGGAGCCCATGGCTTAAAGAATATAATTCCTGCAGACGCACTGGCAATTTGGGCGAAAGGAGTAGAATATCAATTTTACCACACCTTTGCATTGCTTTTTTTGTCACAGCTAAAAGAGAACAAATGGACTAAATTTGCATTCGGCTTTTTCAGCTTCGGTATACTTTTCTTCTCTGGCTCTTTATACCTTTTGGCTACAAGGTCTGTTACAGAAATTATATTTGTTAATTACGTTGGACCGATCACTCCTATAGGTGGACTATTGCTAATCATAGGCTGGATCATGCTGTTATTGTCGGCCTTAAAGAAATAACAAATGCTCGAGCTCCATGAACCTGATTTTATCGAACGCGAAACCCTTTTTATAGAAGTCGTATTGCCACTATCCCTGGCTATGAACTATACCTATAGGGTTCCATTTGACCTTAATGATCAAATTGCAGTAGGGAAGAGGGTGGTTGTTCAGTTCGGGAAGAACAAGATCTATACAGCCCTGATCAAAGCTATAAGTGCCAATGCGCCTGAAGTTTACGAGGCGAAATATATTATTGATGTAATAGACGTTCATCCCATTATTACAGAAAGTCAGCTTCAACTTTGGGAATGGATGACTACCTATTACTTATGTAATGAAGGAGACGTCATGTCTGCAGCTTTACCTACCGGTTTAAAGCTTGCCAGTGAAACGATCATTGTATTAAAAGAAGATGCTTATCCTGATGAGCTCGTCTTCACGGAGAAGGAACAAACTATTTTAGATGCCTTTCGGAACAGGCCAAGGTTAACCATAGACGATGTGTCTGCCTTGCTTGGACAAAAAACCGTTTATCCTATCATTAATTCGTTACTTGGCAAAGGGATGGTCTACATCGCTGAAGAAGTAATGGAAAAGTATAAGCCATTGCTAAAAGCTTTTGTTTCATTAAACCCCTTTTATAAGGATGAGGAAAATCTTAAGCAACTATTCAGTGTGCTGGAAAGAGCACCAAAACAACTGAACGCATTTCTTGCATACTTAAAACTATCCAAGCAACAAACTTTTATATCCAAGCAGGAACTGCTCGACGCAAGTGACTGCGGAAACCCCGCCTTCAAAGCACTTCAGGAAAAGGAGATCTTCACGGTGACTAAAAGACCGGTAAGCAGATTGCAAGACAATTCAGATGATTTTATCTTGAATTTCAAGCTTAGTGAAAGCCAGGATGCAGCACTGAATCAGATAGAAGAATCCTTCATAGATAAAGATGTCGTTTTACTTCATGGAGTAACCGCTTCTGGAAAAACGCAGATTTATATCAAGCTCATTGAAAAGGCGATAGAAAGAGGCGGGCAGGTTCTGTTTCTACTTCCTGAAATTGCGTTAACCACTCAAATAGTTGAGCGAATACAACGATATTTTGGTGATGCTATCGGCGTTTACCATTCGAAATTTAACAATAATGAACGTGTAGAGATCTGGAATAAGGTGCTAAATGGCCAATATAGAGTGGTTTTAGGCGCAAGATCAGCAGTTTTCCTACCCTTCAAGGAACTTAAATTAATTGTCGTTGATGAGGAACATGAATCGTCTTACAAGCAGCATGATCCTTCGCCAAGGTACCAGGCGAGAGATACCGCAGTCTATATGGGGCACCTTCACCATTCGAAGGTTGTTCTGGGCTCAGCTACGCCATCCATTGAAAGCTATTACAACGCTACCACAGGTAAGTACGGATTGGTCACGCTAAACCAGCGTTTCGGAGGTGTCGAACTCCCTATTCAGGAGGTCATCAGCATCGCCGAAGAAACTAAGCGTAAAAAGATGGTGTCGTACTTCTCCAGCAAACTTATTGACGAGATCACCCTTACCCTGGAGAATAAGGAGCAGGTGATTCTGTTCCAGAACAGAAGAGGTTACGCGACGATTCTTATCTGTGCAACTTGTGGTTATGCTCCAAAATGCGTTAACTGCGACGTGAGCTTGACTTACCATAAGACGAGCGGAAAACTTCACTGCCACTACTGCGGGTATCATCAGAGCAGTATCAACATTTGTCCGGCTTGCGGTTCCGTACATATTGAGCAGAAGGGCTTTGGAACAGAACGCGTAGAGGAAGAACTGAGTCTGCTGTTCCCGGAAGTGAAAATTGCCCGGCTAGACGTCGACAGCACAAGAACCAAGAACGGACTGCAACAGATTATCTCGGATTTCCAGGAGAAGAAAACAGACATTTTGATTGGAACTCAAATGGTGGCCAAAGGTCTCGATTTTGACAATGTAACGCTCATCGGCGTTATTAATGCAGATACCTTGCTCAACTTCCCAGACTTCAGGGCCTTTGAACGAAGTTACCAGTTGCTTGCGCAGGTGGCGGGCAGGGCTGGTCGCCGTGACAAGCAAGGCAAGGTCATCATCCAGGCCTATGATCAAAATCATAGGATCATCAGACAGGTTATTGAGAATAACTATCTGGAAATGTACCATGATGAGCTGGAAGAGCGAAAACGATTCCACTATCCGCCTTTTACCAAACTCATTTTTATTAATATCAAGCACAAGGATGCAGATGTACTCAACGTTGCTGCGCAAAAGTTTGCCACAGCCTTAAGGCAACACCTTGGCTCTCGCGTGCTCGGACCAGAACAGCCTATGATCGCGAGAATCAGAAACTACTATATTAAGCAGGTGATCATTAAAAGCGATAAAACTACATCGGTTACGAAAGTAAAATCTGTTCTCAAAGAAGTCGTGCTTCAGTTTCAGACCGAAAAAGAATATCGGGGTGTAAACTTCCAGATCGACGTAGATCCATATTAAATTATTGGGATTGATTCTGTGCGAATTAGAATTAAGTTGCGCCGTTGAGGGAGCATCAGTGCGTTTAATAGATTTCAAAAAGCTATTTTTGACTTGCTATGGCATACAAATTTGTTGATAATTACAGAGAACAGGGGGCAAGAAAAAAGCTGGTATTACACCTTGCATCCAGGGGAATTGAAGACAAGAATGTGCTTAAAGCGATTGGTAAAATTCCAAGACACTTTTTCTTTGATGAGACTTTCTGGAACCAGGCCTACAAAGACATCGCTTTCCCTATCGGCGACGGTCAAACCATCTCTCAGCCCTATACCGTAGCCTATCAGAGTGAGTTGCTTCATATCAAAAGAGGGGATAAGGTGCTCGAAATTGGTACCGGATCAGGCTACCAAACCTGCGTACTTATGGAACTTGGCGCAAATGTGTACACGATCGAAAGACAGGAAAGCATTTACAAACATACCATCAGAGTTCTTCCGGGAATGGGTTATAACGCTCACTTCTTCTTTGGTGATGGCTCACGAGGAATAGCCGACCATGCCCCTTATGATAAAATCATTGTCACCGCCGGTGCACCCTTTGTTCCACAGATACTTTTGAAACAGTTGAAGATAGGAGGCGTATTGGTTATACCTGTTGGCGACGAGCGTACACAGAAAATGGTAACTGTAATTCGTGTGAGTGAGTCAGATTTTGATCGGATCGAACTTGACACTTTTAGATTTGTGCCTCTGGTAGGTGATCAGGCCTGGTAAAACTAGACCTTCATTGCCCGGTCCATTTCTCTTTTGGACTCTCTGTCTTTAATGCTATCCCTTTTGTCGAACTCTTTCTTACCAGTTGCCAGAGCAATCTCGATTTTTGCAAAACCCCTTTCATTGGTAAAGATCCTTAAAGGCACAATGGTGTAGCCTTTTTCTTCTCCTTTTACTTTTAGTTTCTTCAGTTCCTTCTTTTGAAGCAAAAGAATACGGTCTCTTTTTATATCATGATGATGAAAAGAACTGTGGCTATACTCAGAGATATGCAGATTTCTAACATATAAGGTATCGCCAATGAACATACAGAAAGCATCAGTCATATTCGCTTTGCCCTGCCTGATGGCCTTTATTTCTGTACCAAGCAATGCCAGCCCTGCGTTGTATTTTTCAATTATAGTGTAATCGAAGTATGCTCTCTTGTTTTTTATCTGTATATCGTTCTTCATAGCAATGGCGCAAATATCGTTTTTTTATCTCACAATAAGGACAGGGATAGTCACCCTATGACGAACAGAGTTGACAGTGGTGCCCAAAATAACGTCTTTAAGCCCCTTGTGACCATGAGCGCCCATAACCAACAGCTCAAGATGATTTTTGTTGCTTATTTCAACGATTGCCTGAACCGTACCACCATATCCGATATGTGCAGTTGAAGTGTAACCCAGCTCTTCCAGGTTCAATTTGTACTTCTCCAGGTTGAGCTCGTCGCTTTTTGTCTCGTGATCCATAGCTGATTTTCCGTGATAGCGCGCAACAGCGGTTTCAACAACGTGGATCAGGTAGTAGTCCGCATCTTTACCACCTTGAATCAATGCATGTCTGATGGTGTTTCTATCATGTTTAGAGAAATCAACGGTGATCCCTATTCTTTTGTAATTTATTTTCTCGATTTGATCGATGTTAAGTGCATTGCCATGTGGTGCAATGATTTGTTCCGCTCGCGCTTCCTTTAACAAAGGATACACAAATATATAAACAAGCAACAAGCCAATCATAACAGCCAGAGGAACAATCAGATAATACACATACCATCCGCCATCTGCGCCCCAGGTCGTAATTTCCTCAATAACCAGTTTTACGTTCAAAGAGACAATAACAATCGAGCTAGCCCAGGCTAATATTTTTACCCATGGTTTAATTGCGAATCCCTTCATCAGTTTCTTATCCGAAGTGAAATGTATCAATGGGATCACCGCAAAACCTAGCTGTAGACTCAACACGACCTGACTTAGGATCAATAGGCCACCCAAAGCATCATCTCCAAAATAGAGGATGGTAAAAAATGCAGGTATAATCGCCAAAAGCCTGGTGATCATTCTCCTTAGCCATGGCTGAATTCTAAGCTTCAGGTGACCTTCCATTATAATCTGTCCAGCCAGAGTTCCTGTTACTGTAGAACTTTGTCCGGCAGCGATCAACGCGATGGCGAATAAAGTTGGAGCTACATTACCAAAGATGTTTTGAAGCAGCATATGTGCATCCTGAATCTCAGCAACCTCATGCAACCCGTTAGTATAAAAGGCGGCGGCAGCTAATATTAAGATTGCCGCGTTTACAAAAAAGGCAAGATTGAGCGCTACAGCAGTATCAATGAAGTTAAATTTGATCGCTTCCTTAATCCCTTTTTCGTCACGCTCAAACTTTCGCGTT
Organism: Pedobacter sp.; assembly: GCF_037719805.1. Classification (GTDB taxonomy): domain Bacteria; phylum Bacteroidota; class Bacteroidia; order Sphingobacteriales; family Sphingobacteriaceae; genus Pedobacter. The sequence continues at coordinate 394,845 of NZ_JBBJLZ010000003.1, forward strand.
TGAACTAAAGATGAGTGAAGATATAAGTTGTGAGGCATTACAGTAGCACCAATGATTCCTATCGCGATATACAAAGCATCACCAGAAAGCATTGACGGTTCAAATCCCTTTGCGATCTCCAAAAATGAAGGTTCAACTATGAACATTTCTACAAGAAAGGAGAGACCAACGATAAACACCATCGACACGATGAACGCTTCCATTTTTCGCATCCCTTTGTTCATCAAAAACAATAGGAGAATGGTGTCGAAGATCGTGACGCTGATTCCCCAGATCAAAGGAAGTCCAAACAGAAGATTTAAGCCGATTGCCATACCAATGATCTCGGCCAGATCACAAGCAACAATAGCCGTTTGTGCCAAACCAAACAATGGAAAGTTAACCCATTTAGGATAGGCATGTCGGGATGCCTGGGCTAAATCCAATCCCCTAACAATCCCCAGTCGCGCACTTAGTGACTGCAACAGCAGCGCAATTAAGTTGGACATCAATAAGATCCATATCAGCTGATAGCCGAATTTGCTACCCCCAGCTATATCCGTGGCCCAGTTACCGGGATCCATATAGCCGACACTTACCAGGTAAGCGGGACCAAGGAAAGATAATATCCGTTTCCAGCCGGTCCTCTTGCTGGTGTCAACGCTATTATGTACCTCACTCAGTGAATCAGAATGCTTTGAGTTGTCTTTATTTGCCATTATATTTTTATCAAAAGATGCTTAGCTACCTCACGACTTACATTTATCTTATTGCTTTCTAAAAGCAGCTCTACGGAGCCATCAAAGTCTATGATTTCTAAAAGCCTGATGCGCTTTCCTAAGGTGAGCTGAAGTTTTTCAAGATGTTTTAAAAAAGGGGAGGAGTGTTCACTGACACCCATAATGATTCCTTCCTGCCCGGGGTCAAGCTTGCTGAGTTTTATAAATATCTCGTTGCCGAACCTGCCATTCTTATCAGGGATCGGGTCCCCGTGTGGATCATTAGTTGGAAATTTTAAATACTCATTCAGTCGCTCCACCAATTCTGAGGAGTTGATGTGCTCCAGTTCTTCCGCAATATCATGAACCTCATCCCATTTGAAATGAAGCTTATCAACCAGAAAAACTTCCCATAAGCGGTGTTTCCTCACGATGTTTATTGCAACAGCTTTTCCAGTCTCCGTTAAGGTAACTCCTTGATATTTTCGGTAATTTACAAGCTGCTTCTCCGCTAACTTTCTCATCATATCTGTCACGGAAGCTGCCTTAGTCTGCACTTTGTCAGCTATCGAATTTGTAGTGATCAGTCCTTCAGTTGAAAGCGACAAATGATAAATTACTTTTAAATAGTTCTCCTCGGTATTTGATTGCATTAAAGTAAATCTAACAATTAATTTAGAGATATCTAAAAAATATGTCAACAAATAAAAGACATTTATTGTTTCATTTTATAGAATTAAATTTGGACGAATTGCCATTGATGTTATATCTTTGATGATAAATAATTTCAGATGGCGGTAGAATTAGACAAAACGGACCTTAAAATACTAAAACTTCTTCAAGAGAACGGGCGGATTACCAACCTGTTATTGTCTCAGGAAATCGGATTGTCTCCTGCTCCAACACTTGAACGCGTGCGTAAACTGGAGATGTCGGGCTATATCAAAAGCTATCATGCTTTGGTTGACGAAGAAAAGCTTGGTCTGGGCATTAAAACGTTCATTCAGGTTCAACTGGATTTCCATAAAAACAACACCATACAAATCTTCCTGGACGAAGTGAACCAGATTAAAGAGATTACAGAATGTCACCATGTAACAGGGCAGGCGGATTTTCTTCTTAAAGTGTATGTCAATGACATTAAAGCTTATGAGCGTCTGATCATGGATAAGATCAGTAAAATCTCTGTAGTTAAAACCTTTCAGACCATGATGATCATGTCTACTACTAAGAAAGAGCCTATTGTACCTTTAGCGTACTAGACAATTTGCCAGTCAATTGGCCCTTTACCTTCTTTTTCTAGAATCTCATTTGCTTTAGAGAAGTGCTTGCAGCCAAGGAAACCGGTATGCGCTGAAAAAGGTGAAGGATGTGGCGCTTTTAAGATCACATGCTTGTTCCCATCTATCAGCGCAGATTTATTGTGCGCATACTTACCCCATAACAAAAAAACAATTCCTTCCCTTTTTTCAGAAAGTTCCATAATGATGCGATCCGTAAAGATCTCCCAGCCTTTACCCTGGTGAGAGTTAGCTTCATGGGACCTTACCGTTAGCGTTGCATTCAAAAGTAAAACACCTTCATCTGCCCATTTGGTAAGCTCTCCATGAGCAGGCATCCTATATCCGGGGAAGTCATCTACCAGTTCCTTATATATATTCTTTAACGATGGTGGTATTCCGACTCCTTTTTGAACAGAAAAAGAAAGCCCATGAGCTTGTCCTTGTCCATGATAGGGATCCTGTCCTAAAATTACCACCTTTACTTTGTCGAAGGGTGTATGGTTAAGCGCGTTAAAGATGTCTGATCCTTTTGGATAAACAGTATGCCCGGTTTGCTTCTCTTCCAATAAGAATGCTTTTAGCTTGACCATGTAATCCTTTTGAAATTCTCCTTCAAGCGCTTTAAGCCAGCTTTTTTCCAATGCAATGGACATATTTTATTCGTTAGTTAAAAGGTAATACCAATCTTTTTCCAAGGTTTCCATAGGCATTTCTACAATTCTTCCAACTTCCCTGCCATCAAATGAGAAGATAAACGTCGGCACTTTATCAATGTTTAGCACTGCCACTTGCTCCTCAAAGCTACGCTTTGTTTGATCAACCGCAATAATCTTAACATCGTTTTCGGGAATTTCCAGCTCTTGGATTACTTTCAGAAAGCGTGGTACCTGCCGCAGGCTGTCCCCACACCAGGTCCCCATAACAATGACGATCTTCAACCCCTGAACCAACGGTTTAAGCGCCCCTATCGTTTCCTCGTCAGGCTGGTAGCCATCGTTTTCTTTATCGTAATAGTGTGTAAAACCGGGGAAAGCAATCAGGCCTTCCAATGTACAATCACCGACCAACATGGTCTTTTCATGAATCGTTTGTACGCTGTTCATAGCAGGTATTTATTTGATGAAATAAAAATATTAAATCTGTTATTTAGTAATTATACACGATATTTGCCCAAAATTAATAGTGGTTATGCCAAACATAGTTCGTCTTATTATAGGTTTTGTTTTATTAGGAGCTTCAATTGCCCTGATGATCTTCGGTTTCTGGGGATGGGGTATTTTAGGTGTCTTTATCAGTATATTGGTCTTCGTAACTTTCTTCTTCAATGAGAACATGTTATTAGCGCAATGGTTTCTTAGAAAAGACGATATGCCAAAAGCAGAGCGCTTCTTAAAAAGGATCACTGATTATGAAAAGCAATTGATTCGTGTACAACACGGTTATTACAACCTTTTAATAGGATTGATTGAATCCAGGAAAGCACCGATGCAGTCAGAGAAGTATTTCAAGAAGGCAGTATCCCTGGGCTTACATATGGATCATAACATTGCATTGGCAAAGCTGAGTCTGGCCGGAATAGCAATGGGTAAGCGAAACAAAAGAGAAGCAACCATGTACCTATCAGAAGCTAAGAAAGCCGATAAGAACAAGTTGCTGGCAGATCAGATTAAACAGATGAAAGACCAGATGGTCTTAATGGACAGACAACAGATCAGATACAGATAGAAGATATAAAAGCCACACCCGGAAAGTGTGGTTTTTACTTTTCGCTAAGCCTGTCAAAGTTTTCGTTGATGACATAGTCCGATGATCTGCTGATCACATCGTCTTCCATATATTCGTTCCTCTTTGTAAAGAACAGTTGTTCTGACTGGATTCTTTTGATCAACTGTCTGATCAGGGTAAGGTCAAATGAGTCTTTGCTCAATTTGATGCAGTATTCGTTGTCGGTTATTTCGAGACTAGAGATGTTCATATATATTGAATTATTGTACATCCTAAATTAAGAAAGCCCTGCTACAATAAATGCGGCAGGGCTTTAAGCTTCTGTTATGTTTATGTTAAGAGAACCAGGCAGTTACTTCTTCTTTCGAAGGCATCACAAGGTCTAACTTTAGTTTCTTACGCATCCCGCCCAGGTCATAGAAGACCTTATTTGGATTTGCACTTTTTAACTCCTCAATACTGTTAATTCCCATTTTTCGGATCACCTGGACCCATTCTGCAGCTACGCCTTCATTAATGAAGTCCTCATCTGTGGTCACTTTTGCTTTTTTCTCCGGCCTCATCTGAGGGAAAAATAAGACTTCCTGTATGGTCGACTGGTTAGTCATCAGCATTACCAAACGGTCAATTCCAATTCCTAAGCCTGAGGTAGGAGGCATTCCATACTCCAAAGCCCTGATAAAGTCTTCATCCATTGCCATTGCTTCTGCGTCGCCTCTAGCAGCCAGTTTCAGCTGATCTTCAAAGCGCTCGCGTTGATCAATTGGATCATTAAGCTCTGAATAAGCATTTCCAATCTCTTTACCTAGAATGAATAATTCAAATCTTTCTACCAGACCTTCTTTGCTACGGTGTTTCTTAGCTAAAGGGGTCATCTCTAAAGGGTAGTCGGTAATGTATGTGGGTTGGATTAAGTTTGCTTCTACTTTTTCACTGAATATCTCATCTATCAGCTTTCCACGACCCATACTTGCATCGATCTCAATGCCCAGACCCTTGCAGATGTCCTGAAGTTCCAACTCTGTCATTTCTGAAACATCGATGCCTGTGTATTTCTCGATAGACTCATACATCGTGAGTTTCTCATAAGGTCCTTCAAAGTTGATTTGATGTTCACCTACAGTAACTATTGGAGATCCATGAATAGCGACCGCGATCTTCTCAAAACACGCCTCTACCATGGCCATCATCCAGATGTAGTCTTTGTAGGCCACATAGATTTCCATGGACGTATACTCTGGATTATGTGTGCGGTCCATACCTTCATTTCTGAACATCTTCCCAAACTCGTATACTCCGTCGAAACCAGCAACGATCAACCTTTTCAGATACAATTCGTTGGCGATACGCAGGTACAAAGGCATATCCAGGGTATTATGATGGGTGTTGAACGGACGGGCCGCTGCACCACCATGAATTGGCTGTAAGATCGGCGTCTCTACTTCCATCCATCCTTGCTCATCGAAATATGCCCGCATGGTATTGATCACCTTTGAGCGGTTAATGAAGATCTGCTTGAAATCAGGATTAACCGTTAGATCCACATAACGTTGTCTGTAACGCAATTCCGGATCGGTAAAGCCATCGTATATATTCCCTTCTTCGTCTCTTTTAACAATAGGAAGCGGTTTTAATGATTTTGAAAGCAAGGTAAGCTCGGTAACGTGAATGGATATTTCACCAGTTTGGGTAGTGAAAGCGTATCCCTTTATACCTATGAAATCGCCAAGATCCATCAGTTTCTTAAAAACTGTGTTGTAAAGCGTTTTGTCTTCATCAGGACAAAGCTCATCTCTTTTTAAGTATACCTGTATTCTGCCAGTCGCATCTTGTAGTTCAACAAAAGAAGCAGGACCCATGATCCGGCGGGTCATAATTCTCCCTGCGATACTAATATTTTGATATGCTGAATTGTTACCTTCGTAGTTAGCTAATATACCTGCTGCATTTGCATTGATCTCGAATTCCTCAGCAGGATAAGGATTGATGCCCAGTTCGCGCAACTGATTCAGCGAACTGCGACGTAATACTTCTTGTTCTGATAGTCCTGTACTCATATATGTGGTGTAACCGGCTTACCGCCGAATTTCTGCAAAAATAGACATTTACATTTAATCCGCCTCGACAGATTCTGCATACATATCATTTATTGCAGCTGCATATTTGTTTTCAATTACTTTCCTCTTTGGTTTCATAGTTGGCGTGATTTCGCCGGCTTCCATGCTAAAAGGCATTCGTTTAATCTTGAAGTTTTTGATGCGCTCAAACTTGGCTAAATCTGCCGCATACTTCTTTACATCCTTTGCAATCCAGTCCACGATTTCTTTTTCCTCAATAAATACGTCTGATTTAGCAAAGAAGGATGTTGGCAAATTGAAGGCTTCTTGTAACGTTTCGTGATTGGGAATAATGATGGCAGTTAAATATTCTCGCTTATCTCCAATCAAAAACAACTGATCGATCTTCAAGCTTTTTAAGTAGATGTTCTCTACCGGAGTAGGGTATACATTCTTGCCATAGGCATTAACGATCATGTTTTTTAAGCGATCGGTGATCTGGAGATTGCCCTTGTAAAACCTACCTATATCTCCGGTATGGAACCATTGGTCCTTATCAATTGCCTCAGCCGTTTCTGCTGGCTTGTTAAAATAGCCCTGCATCACGCAATGTCCTCTTACAATGATCTCGCCTTCCTCGCAGGTAAAATCTTCATTGAAGGTTTCATGCGTTTGCACGCTTACCATATGTTTGCTGTCTATATCTTGTATGCCTATTTCTATACCAGGGATCACACGACCCACGGTTCCGTACACCTGTCTGTGGTATTCTGTGACCGACATCACAGGTGAGGTTTCGGTTAAACCAAAACCTTCCAAAATCTTTATGCCCAAATTTCCAAAAAACTCCCCAACATTCTTTGGTAAGGCTGCACCTCCAGAGATCATGAATTTCAACCTGCCACCGGTTTTCTCTTTTATTTTACTAAACACCAGTTTTTCCGCGATCGCCTTTTTAAGCGAAAGTAGGATTCCAGGGTTTGTACCTGCTTCCTTCTTCTGGCGGTATTGTTGTCCGATATCCAGTGCCCACAAAAAGATTTTAGCTTTAGTTCCGCCTGCAGCTGTTCCGCCTTTAATCGCTTTGTCGTGGATCTTCTCCAGTAACCTCGGCACGCAGCTCATTACCGTCGGCCTGACTTCTCCCATATTCTTAGCCAGGAGTTCCAGGCTTTGTGCGAAAGCAATTTTACATCCTTGTGCGCAGCAAACATGGTAAGTTGCGGTGCGCTCAAACACATGCGATAGTGGTAAAAACGACAAAAAAGTCTCTGTTTCGTCGATCACCGGGATTTGCTGCAAGCATACCTCGACGTTCCGAACAAAGTTATTGTGAGAAAGCATGACTCCTTTTGGAGTACCGGTCGTCCCTGAAGTATAGATCAAAGAAGAAGTGTCAGCCGGTCTTATGGAGGTTCTGAGGTTATTTATTTGTTCAAGAATCTCAGGTTCTAAATTGCCTTGGTTCGCTATTATATCATTGAAGTAAAGGACCTTTGCCCTTAGATCGGGAGCTAGCGTCACTTTAGTGTACTCTTCAAAAGCGGGAATAATATAAAGCAGATCTTTGCAGTTGTTTGCAATCTTCAATACTTTCTTTAACAGAAAGGCATTACCTATTAAAATCGCCTTGATTCCAGAATCGTTGATGATGTATTCCACTTCATGTTCCGATAGGGTGGGGTAGATTGAAACATTGATGGCACCTATTTGCTGAATACCTTGATCGTAATACACATACTCAGTGGAGTTTTCAATCATCAGGCCCATTCTATCTCCTTTAACTATGCCCCTTTTTATACAGAAAGCAGAAACTGCATCAGCAGCATCCAAAGTTGTCCGGTAGGAGATCTCTTCCCAATTATCGCCTTTTTTGTGAATTAAAAATGTCTCTTCTGGTTTATGAATATTCTCAACAACGTTCCTAAGCAGACCAGGAACGGTAGAAAAATCATTAAATGATACCATATAAATGTTAATTAGCTCGGTTAATGTATTAAAACGGTTTATCTGTATAACAAAAAAAGGGCACCGAAGTGCCCTTTCAAATATAGTAAATGAATATTAAACTGAGAAACTCTCTCCGCAACCACAAGAGCGGCTTGCGTTTGGATTATTGAACGCAAAACCTTTTCCGTTCAAACCATCTGAGAAATCAAGTTCAGTGCCTGCGAGATAGAGAAAAGACTTCATGTCTAAAGCAATCTTTATTCCTCTGTCCTCGAAAAACTGATCTCCTTTTTGTTCTTCATTATCAAAATCAAGATTATAAGAAAGACCAGAACAGCCACCACCCTTAACAGAAACGCGCAAGAAATAATGCTCGTCCATAGCTGCATCCTGCATCAAATGGTCAATTTTACTTTTCGCCTTATCAGTTATCGTGATCATAGTATTGGTATTTATTAGTGATGTGACTTCGCCAATACTAATGGCGCCAAACCGTTTTTAACTCGGAAGTCGTTTATTGCTGATTTGATCGCATCTTCAGCCAATACAGAACAGTGAATTTTCACTGGTGGTAATGCCAATTCTTCAACGATGTCCATGTTATCGATTTCCATTGCCTGATCTACGGTTTTACCCTTCAACCACTCTGTTGCTAAGGAAGAAGAAGCAATTGCTGATCCGCAACCAAATGTTTTGAATTTAGCATCAGTGATCACGTTGTTCTCATCAACCTCGATCTGAAGACGCATTACGTCTCCACACTCAGGTGCGCCAACTAATCCGGTTCCAACTGATTTGCTATCTTTATTTAAAGTACCAACATTTCTTGGGTTGGTATAATGTTCCATTACTTTCTCTGAATAAGCCATATTATTTTCTTTTAATTAGTGTTCTGCCCACTCTATTTTACTTAAATCGATACCTTCTTTAAACATCTCCCAAAGTGGAGAAAGATCTCTCAGGTGATTTACTGCTTTCTTTGTATTTTCAATCGCGTAATCCACTTCTGCTTCTGTAGTAAAGCGACCTAAGCCGAATCGTATCGAAGAGTGTGCCAAGTCGTCTGATAAACCAAGACTTTTTAACACGTAAGACGGTTCTAAGGACGCGGATGTACAGGCAGACCCCGAAGAAACTGCCAAATCTTTCATTGCCATCATTAAGCCTTCACCTTCTACATATTTGAAAGAGATGTTTGCTACGTGCGGTAAGCGATGCTGAACGTTTCCGTTTACATAACTCTCTTCCATCACGGTTAGTGAGCTTTCCAGTTTATCTCTTAAGGCAGATAAACGCGTTGCTTCGCTGTCCATTTCTAGACGGCATAGTTCACAAGCTTTACCTAAACCAACGATTCCAGGTACATTTAATGTACCGGAACGCATACCACGTTCGTGACCGCCGCCATCCATTTGAGCCGTAACTTTAACTCTTGGATTTTTACGTCTTACATAAAGAACACCAACACCTTTCGGACCGTACATTTTGTGTGCGGAGAATGCTAAAAGGTCTATGCCATCTGCATTCACATCAACAGGAATTTTACCTACTGCCTGTGTAGCATCCGTCATAAACAATGCACCCCACTTATGCGCGATTGCTGATATTTCTTTAATTGGCTGAATTACACCGATTTCATTATTACCATACATGATGGTAACCAGAATAGTTTGTTCGGTCATTGCAGCTTCTAAATCCTGAAGATCGATAAGTCCGTCTTCTTTCACATTCAAGTAAGTGACTCTCGCGCCAAGCTTTTCCAAATGCTTACAGGTATCCAGTACCGCTTTATGTTCTGTAGTTGCAGTGATAATGTGATTACCCTTTTCTGCATACATTTCAAAAACACCTTTAATTCCAAGGTTATCTGCCTCAGTTGCTCCTGATGTGAAAATGATTTCTTTTTCAGTACATCCGATCAATTTTGCAGCCTGTTCACGCGCATAATCAACGCCCTCTTCCGCAACCCAGCCAAAAGCATGGTTACGACTAGCAGCATTACCGAACTTGCTGGTGAAATATGGTAGCATCGCATCTAATACTCTAGGATCTAGAGGCGTAGTAGCGTTATTATCTAAGTAAATAGGAAGTTCCATTATTTTTATATATCTTAATAATACACAAAGATACGTAAAAAGTATCCCAATAGTTATAATTTTTAGCTATGCGCCTATAGGCAAAAGCTGCATTTTTACATTCAAATAACGGTTCAAAGCCATATGAAGAAAGTCGAGCACATAGGTATAGCCGTAAAAGATATCGCGCAGTCTTCTGCCCTGTATGAGACGCTACTTGGTGTGCCCTGTTACAAGACTGAAGTCGTCTCTTCTGAAGCTGTTCAAACGGCTTTTTTTCAGGTAGGAGACAGTAAGATCGAGTTGCTAAGCGCAACCGATGAACAAAGTGTAATCGCTAAATTTATTGATAAGAAAGGCGAGGGAATCCATCATATTGCTTTTGAAGTCGAGGATATCTTGAAAGAGATGGAACGACTTAAAGCAGCAGGATTCACATTGCTGAATGAGCAACCCAAACCAGGTGCGGACAACAAGTTGGTGTGTTTTGTTCACCCGAAGGGAACAAACGGAGTTCTGATTGAGCTGTGCCAGGATCGGACCAGGGTCTAGTCACGCTTTGGTTGCTGCTGCCGTAATCGTATCACGCTCCCACGGTGAGGCCGCCTTTTCTCTAACAAAAGGCGGCCTCACCGTGGCCTCACTGCGGCCGCACGGCGGCCTCACCCAAAGCAAGACTCGAGCAGACCTAACCTTATGGCGAAGAAAATGGCTAGCAATTTTAAGGCTCCCTGTTCCCACGAACGAAAATCGGGGGCTGCTTTATGCAAAGCAATGAGCAAACGGATGTGCAATATGACACAATTACGAATTTATTAATACACCTCCTTGTAAATTAAAAATAAAATCTTGATATTTGCATCTTTGAAAATAAGCGACAAATAAGTATATAACAATATGAAAAAAGATCTGCATCCGTCAAACTATAGATTTGTAGTATTTAAAGATATGTCAAACGAATATTCTTTCTTAACTAAATCTTGTGTAGATACTAAAGAGTCTGTTCAGTGGGAAGATGGTAAAGAATATCCTCTTTACAAGTTAGAGATTTCTCATACTTCACATCCTTTTTATACTGGTAAAATGAAATTGGTTGATACAGCTGGTCGTATCGATAAATTCAAAACTCGTTACGCTAAGAAGTAATCTTACCATTTTACAAATTATTTTTAGAGTCCCCTTGCTGTTGCATCGGGACTTTTTCTATTTTTGTTGCCTATGACAATCAATTTGTTTGATGATGCTGCATGGCAGACCCTGCTTCCTCTTACCTTCACCAGACCGGTTGCAGATCTACGCTTAGGGATCTTAACGATTTCTCAAAAATGGGAAAAGCACCTAAAAGCGAAAGCTGGCTTTGTTACCGCCGATTATCTCCAGGTAAAATATCCTCAGGCAAACGATGCGGAACTGTTTATAAATGGAAGTGTTTGTCCGGATGCCGATCTTTTAGAAGCCATCGATCAACTCCAGGCAGGACAAGCATTATACGCTGCAGAAACTTTACTGGTCTATAAGAGCGACGCAGATGGCGCTTCGAAGACTTTCGATACCGCACAATATCAACCTGTAGCTTATTCGAAAAGCTTCATCAGAATTACCTATCCTGAAGATATCTTTAAGTTCAATGATGAAGAGATCCGTAAGGACTTCAACCTCATCACTTCCGGAAGAACTTCCGCTCCGCTCAGTAGCACAAATACATTTATTGGTGATCATTTCTTTGCGGAAGAAGGTGCACAGGCAGAATGCGCCACGTTCAACAGCCTTGCCGGACCAATATACATAGGTGCCAACTCAGAAGTTTGGGAAGGCAGTAACATTCGCGGTTCCTTTGTCCTTTGCCATGATTCTCAAGTCAAAATGGGAACGAAGATTTATGGGAAAACGACGATAGGGCCATTCAGCAGAGTGGGTGGTGAGATCAACAATGCGGTGATTTGGGGATATTCGTCTAAGGGTCATGAGGGTTATCTTGGCAACTCGGTAATGGGACAATGGTGCAATATTGGAGCAGATAGCAACAACTCAAATCTGAAGAACAATTATGCCGAGGTTCGTCTTTGGGATTATACAACGACCAGTTTCAGGAAGACCGGACTGCAATTTTGCGGATTGATCATGGCCGACCATTCCAAGTGTGGGATTAACACCATGTTCAACACAGGAACGGTTGCCGGGGTAAGTGCCAATATTTTTGGTGCAGGTTTTCCAAGGAATTTCATCCCTGACTTTGCATGGGGAGGGGCACAAGGCTTTGAGGTATATAGCTTAAACAAAATGTTCGAGACCGCAACAAAAGTCTTCGAGCGTAGAGATCTTTTATTTGATCAGGTAGAAAAAGACATACTAACACAGATATTTACAGACACTAAAATCCATCGACACTTTTAAAGAGTCTATTGTCGTTATCAATTTATTCAAACATATTATGAGAAAGAAAATAGTAGCAGGAAACTGGAAAATGAACCTTGATTATGCGGAAGGCGTATCATTGTTCTCGGAAATCGTTAACATGGTAAAAGACGAGAAAAAAGGTGATCAGATTGCAATTATCTGCGCGCCTTCGATTCATTTACACAGTCTTGCCAAACTAGGCGGTACCGCATTGAGCATTGGTGCTCAAAACTGTCATCAAAAAGAAAGTGGTGCTTACACTGGAGAGATCTCTGCTAAAATGATTAAGTCGGTTGGTTGTGAGTATGTGATCATTGGCCATTCAGAAAGACGTCAGTATTTTGCAGAATCTGATGAATTGTTGGCTGAAAAGACCGTTCTTGCCTTGCAGCACGGCCTGACGCCACTATTTTGTATCGGTGAAACCCTGGATGAAAGAAATAACGGCAGCTACTTTGAGGTGTTAAAATCACAATTACTCCATGGCGTGTTCGCTTTATCCAGCGAAGATTTCTCTAAGATCGTTATTGCTTATGAGCCAGTTTGGGCTATAGGAACAGGCTTAACGGCTTCATCAGCGCAAGCTCAGGAAGTACATGCGTTTATCCGCCAGGAAATCGCTGCACAATATGATGCTGCAATTGCGGAAGAGACAAGCATCCTTTACGGTGGAAGCTGTAACCCAAAAAATGCTGCTGAACTGTTTGCGCAAGCGGATATAGACGGTGGTTTGATCGGTGGAGCATCTTTGAAATCAAGAGATTTCCTGGATATCATTAAAACTTTCAATTCTTAATGCAATACATACAAGTTACTTTCCAGTTCAGTGCTATTGAAGAGTATCAAAAGGACTTGTTGGTTGACGAACTAGGCAGCATCGGTTACAACACTTTCGAGGATGTAACCGGTGGTTTTGCTGCTTTTATTGACCTGGCTTCCTATGACGCGGATCAATTGGAAGCCGTTACTGCTGCATTGGATGCAGATCTAAACTGCATTACTACCGTATCTGAGATCGCTGCTGAGAACTGGAACGAAGAATGGGAGAAAAACTTTGAGCCACTGGTAATCGACGAGCAATGTTATGTGAGAGCTACTTTTCATAAGCCGAGGCCGGAAATCCCTTACGAGATCGTCATTGATCCAAAGATGGCGTTTGGAACGGGACATCATCAAACAACTACGATGATGATGCAATACCTTTTAAGTGCAGATGTTTCTGGGAAATCCATCCTGGATATGGGCTGCGGTACGGGAATTTTAGCAATCCTGGCTGCAAAGCTTGGTGCAGGAGACCTGGTAGCGATAGACAATGATGACGTTTGTTACTTGAGTACGCTGGAAAACGCTGCCTTAAATAAAATTACCAATATTAAAGCCATATGTGGTGGAAAAGAAGTCATCCCAGAGCAGCAGTTTGATGCCATTCTCGCAAACATCAACAGAAATATTTTACTGGATCAGATCGCTGACTATGCAAAGGTGCTTAAAGCAGGCGGCGCCATTTACTTTAGCGGCTTTTATGAGCATCCGGATCTGGATATGATAAAGGCGGCCTGTGCGGAGTTTTCAATCGGGTACATCAACCATAAGATAATAGGTGATTGGGTAGCCGCCCACTTTACTAAAAACTAATATATGCGCATACATTTTATAGCGATAGGAGGGAGTGCAATGCACAACCTTGCTATTGCATTACATAAAAAGGGGTATCAGGTAAGTGGTTCGGATGATGCTATTTTTGAACCTTCAAGCACCCGTCTGGCTAATTATGGCTTGCTGCCGGAAAGGATGGGCTGGTACAAGGAGAATATTACAGCAGATCTTGACGCGGTAATCTTAGGTATGCATGCGCTGACCGATAATCCGGAGCTGCTAATGGCTCAAGAACTTGGCCTTAAGATATACTCTTACCCGGAGTATATTTATGAACAAACTAAAGACAAGCTCAGGGTAGTGATTGGCGGTAGCCACGGTAAAACGACAATCACCTCGATGATACTTCATGTGTTGAACTATTACGGCAGAGATATTGATTATCTGGTAGGTGCACAATTAGCCGGCTTCGATACGATGGTTAAGATCACCGAAGATGCGGCGGTAATTATTATAGAAGGGGACGAATACCTTGCCTCGCCGATAGACAGGCGACCAAAGTTCCACCTGTACAAGGCTAATATCGCCGTAATCAGTGGAATAGCCTGGGATCACATTAACGTATTTCCTACCTACGCCGACTACACCAGACAATTTGAGCTCTTTATTGATACCATACAACCAAATGGCACCTTAATCTACTGTGAGGCTGATCAGGATTTGAATGTCATTGCTAAAGCCTCTGCGGCAGCTATTACTAAGATCCCTTATAACATTCCGGATCACAGGATCGACAATGGTATTACTTACCTTCTTCCAAGTGAAACACCATTGGAGGTGTTTGGCGACCATAATTTGATGAATCTTAATGCAGCTAAGTTGGTGTGTCAGCTGCTTGATGTTTCAGAAGATGATTTCCATACGGCGATTTCTTCGTTCACCGGGGCGGCTAAGCGCCTGGAGATCGTTAGCATCAGAGACAATACCAATGTTTATAAGGATTTTGCACATTCACCTTCGAAGCTAAAGGCGACCATTGAAGCAGTGAAAATGCAGTTCCCACAAAGGAAGCTTGTAGCCTGTATTGAGTTGCATACATTTAGTAGTCTGAACAAAGGTTTTCTAAGCCAATACGACAGTAGTATGGCAAAAGCTGATGTGGCAATTGTTTTTATAGATAAAAAAACATTTCTGCATAAGAAAATGGAGCCCTTCACTGAAGAAGATGTACAATCGGCGTTTAACGATGATAGAATTGTGTTTTTTGATGAAATTGCTTTATTGGAAAGTTACTTAACAAGCATGAGTTATCAGGATACAAACTTGTTGATGATGAGTTCCGGGAGTTACAGCGGGTTAGATCTTGGTAATTTGGCACGTGAGTTGAATACCTTTGGGTAACACATTAAAGTATCAACTTAAAACTGAAATATGAATACCATAGGTAAGAACATTAGGCAATTGCGTCAAAAGAAAAGTTGGAGTCAGGGGGAGGTAGCCAAACGCCTAAGTATTTCCATTCCTGCGTTTTCCAAGATTGAAACGGGTATTACCGATATTAATATCTCCAGATTAGATCAAATCGCTACATTATTCGAAGTCTCTACGATGGATATCATCTCTAAAGAGGGAGAAAACCCACAATCGTTGAATTCTGAAGAGATAAACAAATTAAAGGAAAAGCTTTCTCTACGCGAGGAGGAAATCATTAAGCTTCAAAAGAAAGTGATTGATCTCTACGAAGAAATTAGAGAGAGATAGCCTTAGAAAATCTTCCGCATCGTAAGGTGCCGCTTACCAAAGGTGGCACCTGTTGCTTGATGAATTGCAAGCATTTTGTCGTTAAAATCACCTACCCACGATAGTTCCAGTTCATCGTACTGGTTCATGGGCAGAACATACTCTTTCAGTTTGATAAAAAGTGCAGACTCCAGGCCATGTTTTTGATAGGCTTGCTTTGTTCCCATCACAATGGCACGCATTCTGTTTACGCCCACCCAGCGCTTGTAGACAAACTTTAGCTTTTCAATAAGACCCAGCTTTCCATTAAAATCCTTAATCATTTGATTGGCATCAGGAATAATCACCACAAAGGATGCCGGTTCTCCGTTAAGGTATGCGAACCAGATCAGTTTTTCATCCATTATGGTTTCCATCTTTTTGAAGCTCTCTAAGAGCGTTTCTTTTTTTACGGGAACGAAGTTCTCAAAGTCCTTCCAGGCGTCGTTATAGATCTCCATTAGGTCGTTCACGTATTTGTCGGCATTCTTCTTAGAGAAATGTTCGAAGCTATATCCTGGTTTGTTCGCTACCCATGTTGCTATTTTAGTGAAACGCTCCGGAAAAGGGTTCCGTACAGCTAGGTGATTGGTAATTTGTTCGTATACTTTTTCAAAACCGTACTGTTTGAAAAGGTCGAGGTAGTAAGGGAAATTATAGTTCATGCCGTAAGAAGGAGGGGTGAAGCCTTCTACAAGCAAGCCCCAGAAAGAATCGTTCTCTCCAAAGTTGATTGGTCCGTCTGTCGCCTGCATTCCATGGCTCATCAACCATGTTTTCGCTTCATCAAACAATCTGTTTGCTGCTTCTACACTATCAATGCATTCGAAGAAACCTATCCCTCCGGTTGGGACTTCGTACTGGTAAGCTTTCTTATCATTAATGAAGGCCGCAATTCTACCGATGACCTGGCCGTTATCGTCTTCAAGGATCCATCTTGTACACTTGCCGTGCTTAAAAAACGTATTCTTCTGCGGGTTAAAAATGTCTTCTACATCGTTGTCAAGTGGACAAATCCAATTTATGTCGTCTTTATACAGAAAACGTGCTACGTCTAAAAATTGCTTTTTACTAATTCTATCTTCAACGGGTTTGATGGTCATGCAGTACAGATGGTATGATAATTAAAAAGCATCCCTGGGGATGCTGTAAAATAGGTTATCGTATAATGATAGTTAATTAATAATCGTCGTCATCATCGTCTGCAGGGTATGCATCGAATGTTTCAAGGTCGTCCAGAGGGACGTCGAAGTCATCATCATCATCAAATTTGTCCTTTGTAGTCTCTTCGATTGAATCGTCCATTTCATCTTCGGGATCTTCTGCTGGACTTTTAGTAACTGGTTTGTTTGGAGTTTTCATATGCAATAAAATTACAGGGGTTGCACTTACCATTAAAAATACAAATCATCTTAAAAATGCCGGCTCCGCATTTAGATTTTTTGTGTTCCCAAAAATAAAACAAAAATCAACTTGTTAGAACACTTTATTTATAAAAGATTATTTGAGCGAGAATTTAGGGCATAAAAAAATGGTAAAGCTTTGGACTTTACCATTTTTTAACACACAAATGAAACCTGAATTGAGATATAGTTTTAGGTTAGGTAAAATATCTTTGATCAATTCTCTAAGAACGTACTTACAAACACTCGGTTTGTTTTAATATCTATAACAAGTTTAAGGCAAATCTTAAAGTGATTCATTTATACTTAGTAAGTGGTATACATCACTGAGTAAACGGTATTTTTACCTTAAAAGGCGATCTCAATCGATACAAAAGTGCCGGAATCACCGTTTTGGCGGATGTCCATCTGTATCGGATTTGAGCCTACTTGATTTAATAAATTGATACGCTCTTTTGTTAAGCTCATTCCTTTACTGATGTGTTCGCCCTTTTTTTCTCTCAGAGAATTGTCAATTCCCACCCCATCATCTTTCACCTGGATCAACAGCTTGTCATTAGAAGTTAATGAAATAACCACATCTATTGTTCCGCCCTCTTCTTTTGGCATAATGCCGTGCCATATCGCGTTTTCAATATATGGCTGCAGGATCATGGACGGAATAAGCGTCTCCTCCCGATCAATAAGCGGGTCAACGGTGATCTTATAGTTGAGTTTCCCGCCGAACCTCTTCTTTTCAAGACTTAAATAAAGCTCCAGGTATTCAATTTCTTCCTCAACGCTGATGTAGCTTTTGGTACAGATCTCCAGATTCTTTCTGATTAACCGGGCAAAACCCGTCAGTACCTTATTTGCTGATCCCGTGTCTTTCGTATTGATGTAGTGTTGAATCGAGTTCATTACATTGAATACGAAATGAGGATTCATCATTGCCTGTAATGCACGCTGTTCGAGCATCAGAATTTTGTTCTTTAACAACAACTCTTCCTGCTCTTTATTCTTTTGCCTTCGGGTTACGGTAACTGCGGCTTTATAAAGGATAAGTCCCCCGATTACGAATAGGAGCGCTATGAACCATAAAGATTGCCAAAAGTGTTTCTCTAACTCAAAGATTACGATGGCAGGTTTACTCCAACTGCTGTCGGTGCTCTTAGCGCTGAGTTCAAAGCTGTACTTTCCGGGTTCCAGTGAGCTAAACTCCAGTCGTCTCGTTCTGGTTTCCGTCCAGCTGGCGTCACTTTTCAAACGGTACCTGTAGGTAATGTTCCTATTTTGAAAGTCAACAGCGCTGTAGTAGAAAGAAATGCTGTTGTTGGATGGGTTAAGCACATAATCCGGGTTACCAATATCCAGCTTGATCTGGTTATTTACGATAGAGGTAATGTAGACTTTTGGCGCTTCAACGTAAGGCTTGACCGGCGCAATCTGGAAATAAACAACGCCACTGTTTGTCGCGAAATAGGCGTATTGGTCTTCTATATAAAGGCCATTGACGTCATCTTTAAGCAAGGAGTTGGTGTACTCAAAAGTTTCGATGCTTGTTTCATTGTTGTTTATCGACACCTTATTAATGCCTTCGTTAGTAACCACCCAAATTTTTCCGTTTTTAACGAACAGCTTTTTACAGATGTTATCAGCCAGGCCATCCTTCTGGCTAATCACTTTCGTAATGCGCCCATCTTTTATACAAACCAATCCATAGCCGTCAGTGGCAAGAAGGATGGTTCCATCTTCCAATTGCTGGATGTCGTTAATCCTTCTGGTGAGTAGTGAATCCGTTTTATAATGGTTAGATGCTTTGCCGTCTGACAGCTCGGATAAGCCGCTGATGCTGGAAAACCAAAGATTCTGCTTATTGTCGTAAAAAACACAATAAGCCCTTCCAGGAAAGAAATCGGCGCCTCTTTTGAAAGAGAAGGAGTTAAATTCGAATTTAGCACTGCTGTTGGGCAGAATAACTACTCCGGAAGATAAGGCGAGCGACAAGCTTCCTTTTTTAGAGATGCTGAAACTTTTAATAACAAACATCGAGTTGTTACTTTCCTTTAGGTAATCAATGGGCGAGTTTAGATTGTCGGCATTGTTGATTCTTCCTAATCCATATTCACTGGAAAAGTAGATGGCATTATGCAGGCTATCATAGTTGATCTGCTTGATTACATTATATTTTTCGGTGTTAGGTAATTTGATGTTGTTAACCCTGTATCCTGGGGCGCTGAGGATGTTTATCGTTCCGTCATCCATCCCCAGCCAGAACTTGTTTCTATCTTTGGTGATGCTCTTTACGGCATCTTGAGTGAGGCCTTCTCTTTGCCCGACAATATACAGCCGTTCATCACGCCGTGGCAGCATGTACATTCCATTAGCGGTGGTAAACCACATGTTATTCTTAGCATCTTTTATGACCTGGCTGGCCGCAATATTAGGCACGTAATCATAGGTTAAACCATTTTTTTCTATATGATGTACTCCTGAATTGTTGGGGATCCATATTCCATTATCCTCATCCAGATAAAAATATCCCAAGTCTCCTGTTAGTGTTCGCCCTGGAATAGACCTTTCGAAAGTCTCTGTGTAGCCATAGCGAACATTGAGTCTGGTTTTATCAAGAAAAGCAAGGCTTTTATCAGGCAGGTTCATTGCCGTTTTATAGGAGATTGGCAGGGAATGATGAGGCACAATTTTAAAGGACTTTCCTTCTAATACCCTAACGCTTGTATTGCTATATGCCCATATTTTACCCTGAGCATCTTCGTGTATGAATGAATTTATAAATTGCCTGTCCTCATTTGCAGAAATGTATTTCATGATACTTTTGCCGTCCCACATCACCAAAAGGTTCCTATTGGTTCCAAACCATATCCTGCCTTTAGTGTCTTGAAAGAAGGAAACGACAATGGAGTTGAATCTGAGTAGTCGGAGCAGCTCACTGTTACTTTGGTTGTAGATCTTGCCGTTAAAAAAGTAGCTGATCTGACCGTTTAAGGCGAGAAACCAAATCTTGCCACTTCGGTCTTCTTTTAGTTGAAGTATTTGATTATCTGGCAGCCCATCGTCAATCGAGAAGTTTTCGAAAACACGACCATCGAATCGGCTAACGCCGGCATCAGTAGCGATCCAGATGTATCCTTTTGAATCTTGAAGCGAGTAATAACAATTATTACTCGGAAGCCCATTCTTGGTACTGAAGTGTTGCAAAAACACCGATTGGGAGTAGGAATTGCTGCTGATAAAGCCAGCCAGCATAAATAAAGAGAAAAACAGGAAGCGTTGAGTTCTACTTTTCACTTTCAAAACTGGTATATGATTTTACTTTGTCCAGGAAGTCGCTCGCACGCCTTCTTGATACCGCGATTCTGTCACCATTCTTTAGGGTTACTTCCAGTCCGTTTCTGGAATTATATTCTAATACATAATCGAGGTTGACAATACTTGATTTGTGCACTCTGATAAACTGATTGACGGGGAGGATCTCTTCATATTCTTTCAGGACCTTTGAAACTGTAATTTTTTCTCCGGTCACCAGGTAGAAAATAGAATAGTTGCTATCAGCTGCGATGTGTACGATATCGGAAATGTTGGTCAAGCTATATCCCTGTCCATTGGGCAAACTAATTTTACGGATCTCTGTACGGTCGTGTAATTGTTGAGCTAAATTTTGTAGATTATCATTGCGCGCAAGGCCATTTTTTTTCAAAGAAATGTATTCAACGGCCTTGTCCACTGCCTGTTTCAGTTCATCAATATCGATTGGTTTTAATAAATAATCAAGGGCATTTGCTTTGATGGCTTTCAGTGCGTACTGGTCGTAAGCTGTTGTAAAAATCACATGTGCTTTGCTGTCTCTTGCATTACCTATTAATTCGAAACCATTTTCGCCAGGCATGGCGATATCTAAGAAGATAAGGTCGATGGGATGTTGTGCGAGAAGATTTCTAGCTTCTGCTACAGATTTTGCAATACCGGTAATCTGGATGTTTTCGCAGTTTTCCTGAAGCAGAAAGTATAGGGATGAACGTGCGAATTCCTCATCGTCAACAATAATTGCATGAAGTGCCATAGCTTATATTAGAAGGTGAATTTATCAAAAAATAAGAATGGTTAACAACGTTTTTTTTCTAATTGAGAAAACCGAAAGTTTTATTCCTTCGTATGTGACACTATAAAGACACAACTAGGAAGAATAACTAGTTCGTTTGACCCTAATAACCAATTAATTAAAAACTTAATCACTATGAAAAACTTACAACAATTAGAAGAGCAAGAAGAAAGGAGCCTATTAACTGCTCCACTACAGCGCCGATCTTTCTTGCAGTTTGCAGGAGCAGGTCTGGCAGGTGCGGCATTATTAGCGGCAGGATGTACTAAGGATGACGGCATTGTAGCTGCTCCATCAGCAGGTGTCACTTTAGATTTTAAAGATGACTTCGGTGTTTTGAACTATGCATATGCATTAGAGCAATTAGAAGCAGCTTTTTATATTCAGGTGGCTTCTAGCTTCGCGTCTGGATTCTCCCCAGCTGAGCGTGCAAAATTAGATGACATCAGGCTTCATGAGATTGCACACAGAGAATTCTTTAAAAAAGCGTTAGGCAGTGCAGGTATTGGTAGTTTGGAGGTTGATTTCTCATCCATAAGTTTCTCTGATAGAACCAGCGTTTTAGCTACCGCGAAAGCCTTTGAAGATTTAGGAGTTGCTGCTTACAATGGTGCTGGGGTAAGGATTAAAGATGATAAGTATTTGGTAGCTGCGGGACAGATTGTATCTGTTGAGGCGCGTCATGCAGCCTACATTCGAGATATTATTTCGAACGGCAGTTTTGCCAATTCTGAAGTAGTTGATTCAAACGGTTTGGATCAGGCACTAACACCAGATAAAGTACTTGCCATAGCTGGTAAATATATTAAAACCAAAGTGAACGTTATCAACCTTTAATCTTAAAATAAACATCATGAATATTGTAAATATATTAACAGAAATAGAAAAAGTTGACGGGGAAATCTATGATAGATTGAGCCCAAGAAGGTCTGCAATGAAGGATTTTTTCAACGTGGGAAAAAAGATATCAATGGCAGCTTTACCATTGGCAATGGGATCAATGTTCAATAAGGCTTATGGACAGACATTACCAACTCCAGTTCAGGATGTACTTAAATTTGCCTTGGCGTTAGAATACCTGGAATATCACTTTTACAATCATGCGCTGCGAGCAGCCCCAGGCTTAGCCACTAACCTGGTTCCAGGTAATGCTGCCCATGGAGCTATAACAACGATCCGGGATCATGAGGACGCACATGTAAAGCTACTAGTTGCTGCATTAGGTGGAGCTGCCGGGACACCTTTAGCTTATGATAATTTTGATTTTACTGCCGGAGGAACCTTTGGAGATGTATATACTAATTACCAAACCTTCTTAAAGGTTGCATTGGCATTTGAAGATACTGGTGTTAGAGCTTATAAAGGCCAGGCCCCAGTATTGAAAGGCCTTTCTGTACTTACTACAGCGCTACAAATCCATTCTGTGGAAGCTCGTCACGCCTCACACTTACGTCAGATGGTTGCTGCGAATGTAACTGGTGCATCAGGTTTGAAACCTTGGATTAGTATAGGAGCTGGTGGGATATCTAATGATACTGGTGTATCACAGGTAGATCCGGTTTATGCTCGTGAAAACACGGTTACTCAGTTAGGCGTGTCTATTACAGGTATCGCTACAGGAGTTACGGCAGTCGCAGCTGCAGAGAGCTTTGATGAGTTCCTAACAAAAGCTGAAGTTGTAACTATTGCCAACTTGTTTATAAAACCTGCGTTTAGATTATCGTAATCGTTCTCAGGTTAAGTTCAATAAGGGAGGCGGCGCTTTACGCACCCTCCCTTATTTATGTATCTCAGTTACGCAAAACTTCACGATCGTGACATTACGCTTCGCCAAAGTATCCTTCTCTTAATAGGTGATGACCTGTTCCTCTAATTCAGCAGGCATTTCTCTATAATTGTATTGTTGACCTCTTAGCTGTGGTTCAAACCCGGCTTCTTTAATTGCATCCTGGATGCCTTTTGCCGTGAAACGGTGTGGTGCTCCAGCTGCAGAAACTACGTTCTCTTCAATCATGATAGATCCAAAGTCATTTGCTCCAGCATGTAAACACAATTCAGCAACGTTTTTCCCTACTGTTAGCCAGGAAGCTTGGATATTCTTAACATTTGGAAGCATGATTCTACTTAAGGCAAGCATCCTGATATATTCGTCGCCGGAGACGTTATTGCTGATTCCTCTTAACCTTTTTAAAAGGGTTCCGTCATCCTGAAATGGCCATGGAATAAAGGCTAAGAAGCCTTTTGCATGAGGAGGCTTTTCGCTTTGAACCTCTCTGATCCATACCAGGTGTTCAAACCGTTCTTCAATAGTTTCAACATGCCCGAACATCATGGTAGCTGAGGTAGTGATGTCCAGCTGGTGTGCAGCACGCATCACATCTAACCATTCCTGACCACCACATTTGCCTTTAGAGATTAACCTTCTTACCCTGTCGTTCAGGATCTCTGCACCTGCGCCAGGTAGTGAATCCATCCCTGCAGCTTTTAAAGCTGCAAGAACTTCCGTATGGCTCAATTTTTCCAGCTTTGCTACGTGTGCAATCTCCGGCGGACCTAATGCATGAAGTTTCAGATCAGGATATAGTTCTTTCAACTTGCTAAAAAGATCAGCGTAGAAAGTTAAGCCAAGATCAGGATGGTGACCGCCCTGTAATAACAGCTGATCGCCACCAAGTCTGAACGTTTCCTCTATCTTGACTTTGTAAGTCTCAATATCGGTGATGTAGCTATCTTCATGTCCTGGTCTCCGGAAGAAATTGCAAAACTTGCAGTTCGCAATACAAACATTAGTCGTATTTACGTTCCTGTCGATCTGCCAGGTGACCTTGCCGCTTGGCACTTGCTTTTTTCGAAGCTCATTTGCTACAAAAGCCAACTCAGCGGTTGATGCATTGTGATATAAAAAAACGCCTTCTTCTTTGGTTAAGAAGTCGAAATGCAAGGCCCTTTCTAATAATTCGGCAGTTTCCATAGGACAAATATACCATTACTTCTTTTCTTTTTATTTCACATGATTATCACAATTGCCCTTACCTTAATTTCCTATCTTTGCGCCATTATTACTAAAATATGGTAGATTTTAATCGTTTCACATTAGCCAACGGGCTTCGGGTCTTAGTTCACGAAGATGATACAACCCCCATGGCAGTGTTGAATATTTTATACGATGTTGGTGCACGTGATGAAGAGGCTGGTAAAACTGGTTTCGCGCACTTATTTGAGCACTTAATGTTTGGTGGATCAGTCAACATTCCAAGTTATGATGAGCCATTGCAAAGAGTAGGTGGTGAAAACAATGCCTTTACGAGTAACGACATCACCAATTATTACATCACACTCCCATCTGTCAATCTGGAAACTGCTTTTTGGCTGGAGAGTGATCGTATGCTATCCCTTGCTTTTTCAGAGAAAAGCTTGGAAACTCAACGTAATGTGGTGTGTGAGGAGTTTAAACAGCGTTACCTTAATCAACCCTATGGTGATGTCTGGCTTAAGTTGAGGCCATTGACCTATCAAAAACATCCGTATCAATGGGCCACCATCGGACAGGATTTGAAACAGATCGAAGAAGCTAAGATGGAGGATGTAAAAGCATTCTTCCATAAACATTACAATCCTCAGAATGCGATCATGGTAGTTGGCGGAAACGTCAAAACTGAAGAGGTCAAAGCATTGGCAGAAAAGTGGTTTGAGCCTATTCCGGCAGGAAATAAATACAATAGAAACTTACCTAAAGAAGAAACACAAATTGAAGCCAGACAGGAAACCGTTCATGCTTCAGTCCCTTTGAACGCTATATATATAGCCTTTAAAATGCCTGATAGGGCTAACTCTGAATATCAATGTTATGATTTAATGGCTGATATACTTTCGCAGGGACAATCCTCCAGATTATACAATAGTCTTTTAAAAGAACAACAGCTTTTTAGTGATATTCATGCCTATATCACCAGCAGTATTGATGAAGGCTTGTTTATTGTGGAAGGAAAAGTGCTGGAAGGTGTTTCTGTAGAAGAAGCTGAGGCAGCTGTATGGGAACAATTGTTTGAACTTACACAGGAAGAAGTTACAGCGGATGAGCTGACCAAAGTGAAAAACAAGTCTGAATCTATCATGGTGTTTGCTGAGATGAGCCTTTTGGATAAAGCGATGAACCTTGCCTATTACGAGCTTCTGGGCGATGCCGCGACCTTAAACACCGAGATTGACAAGTACCTGGAAGTTACGCCGCAGCGGATCTTAACAGCTGCTAAAGATACTTTCAAGAAACAAAAATCTTCTACCTTGTATTATTTAACTACACAAGATGCTTAATCGTACCCTGGCCCCGGAGTCAAAACAGGTTTCCGAGATAAATTTTTTAAGACCTATCGCTCAACACCTTGATAATGGTATCCCTGTTTTTACTGTTAACGCAGGACAACAGGAGCTGGTCCGCATAGAGTTCGTTTTCAGAAACGTCAACTGGGATGTGGCAAAACCACTTCAGGCACTTACGGTGAGCCATCTTATCAACAATGGAACACCTGAGCTATCTGCAAAGGAAATCGCTGAAAAGGTAGACTTTTATGGTGCTTTTTTGCAGACGGAATATGGTGCTGACCAGTGCACGGTAAAACTGTACTCGTTGAATAAGCACCTCGCCGAGGTTTTACCTATTCTCTATTCCATCTTAAACGCCAGTATATTCCCGGAAAAGGAACTTTCCATATTCATTCAAAATCAAAAGCAATCGTTATCGGTTAGCCTTCAGAAGAATGACTATTTAGCTAGAAAAGAGTTTGCAAATGCACTTTTTGGTGACACGCCCTATGGCTCAAATATTTCTGCTGAGCATTATGACGCCATTAAACAACAAGATCTTTTAGATTACTTTCATTCCGCGTACAAGCCTGAGAACTGTACGATCTTCGTCGCTGGGAAGTTTGAAGAGAAAGAGTTCGGTATTTTAAACGCGATTGTGGGTAAAGACTGGGCAAATAACGGGGCTTCCATAAACAATCACTTTGAATTCTCTTCAGCGATCGGTTCCGAGCTCCTGATTGAAAAACCAGAGGCCTTGCAGTCAGCGATCAGAATGGGAATGTTAACCATTAATAGAAGTCATGAAGACTTCGCTGGTCTACAGGTTTTGAACTGTGTTTTAGGGGGTTACTTTGGCTCCAGGTTAATGTCGAACATCAGGGAAGAAAAAGGCTATACCTATGGCATCGGCTCAGGAGTAGTTTCTTTGCTTCATACGGGCTACTTCTTTATCGCTACAGAAGTTGGGGCTGACGTGTGTCAGTCCGCTTTAAATGAAATTGACAAGGAAATCAACTTGTTAAAGACGGATATTGTTCCTGAAAAAGAGCTGGAACTGGTACGAAGCTACATGCTAGGTTCTTTATTGGGAAGTCTTGAAAATGCGTTTTCGCATGCGGATAAGTTTAAGAATCTGTACTTCTCCGGCTTGGATTACAGTTATTACGAACGCTACATCAATACGGTTAAAAGTATTGATTCAAATGACCTGAGAATGCTAGCGCATAAATACCTGGATTCAGATGACTTTACGAAGGTAGTTGCTGGTAGAAAGTAACGGGAGCTATTCGCCTTTAATCAGGATACCTTTGGATTTATCTGCCTGGTAAATTTTTTTCGAAAACACGACATACTCGTTGTACTTTTCAGGTGGATATTTTTTATTAGTGATCATTTTAGTACGCGTATACGTAATGGTATTTCCACTGGCAATCGCTTTCGCCGTATACTTTCCGAACTCCGACTCAATCGAAACATCCTTGGGTAAAAACTCTACTTTAAACCCTTTTGGAATAGTGTATACGATCTCATCTTCATCATTGTAGCTGTAATTGACAGAGAATCCTGTTTTGCGGTTCTCCACATTAGTGGCAGTTCCTCCCTGTCGGTTCAGCAGATTTAAGGTGAGAAACATCTTGTCACCTCCCTTGCTAAGGAGTTGAGAGGACTTCAGGCTGATCTTTTCCTCCATTACAGCCTCCTGCTTATTGGGCTGGTTATAACTCAGTTTATCAATTTCCATATTGGGAATTGTATAGCTGTTCATGACCCTTTTGCGCTGATCTAATGGCTCAATGACCATCATATCCATATTGTCCTCGTACTGTGCGCTGCCATATAGGGCAGTAATATTGATCAACGCAGATCCTTCTTCGTCAAGCAACACGTCCGTACGTCTCTTTAGGTAATTATTAGCTGGTGAATACTTAGGCGTTTGAGCAAGCTTTCCACCCGCTTCACCGATAAGCAATATTGTCCTATCAGAGTTTCCATTCCCAATAAAGCCCATGGGTACATACTGACTGGTGCATTCCAGCCAGGTGGTATCCTTTTCCATGGGGACACACAAAATCATATGGTTGGCTTGTGTTAAACTTGCAAATAGGGGATTAAGGGAAGGTCTGTCATTTCCTATCACTACCAGGTCAGACTTGATGTCCGCTGCGGCTAACAAGGCTTTCATATAGTTGGAAAGACCTTTACAATCACTATAATTTACGGTTGAAACTTTATCTGCGGAAATCGGGCGATAACCCCCGATGCCTAACTGAACACCAACATATCGGGTATTTGACTGCAGGAAGTTATATAAAATCTTTATTTTTTCCTTTTGGGTCTTTGCCTCCTTCACTAAATCCAGTACCCTCAATTTAGTAGCAGCTGGTAGTACTTGTAATCCGTTACTGAGTTCGAACAACCAGGTTCCAAGATTGCTCCAGTTCTCTATTCTCGCCTTGTAGCCGTCATATTCAAATTGGTTAGGCGCGAGTTTTAACCAAGGTGTAATGGCCGACAAGCCCGTGCTCATTGGCTCATATTCAACGGCAGGGATGTTTTTGCAGGACCATTTATAATTCATTTTGTCTTTAACCTTATTTGAATCTATTTGCAAACCTTCGCTCTTCAGATATTTAAAAGTCATGCCTTCTGGTATTTTGAAAATATAGCTGGACATTTCCACTGCGTATCCCCAGTTGGAGACGGGATTCCATGACGGATAAAATCGGATTCCGGTATAGTCTACACTATAGCTATATTCAATGGTGTAAGGGTAACTGGTGTGCAGCACTTCCAAAAACTTGATCCTATTGTCTTCGTACAATGACCCGTTTGAGATCGCGCTTCTATCCTTATAATCTGACGTTTTATACTCTCTGATCTTTATGCCTTTACCATCGTAAAGTGTTGCTTTCAAGTTCGAAACGCTAGAGAACTTATCGTAATATTCGCTCATATTACTTGCGCTTTCTCCATTTTTGTTCAGGATTGTAATCGCTGTTTTAAAGGTGTAAGATGCAGATCCCGGACTTTTGATATCGTAGGTTTGTTCTTCATTCCTAACCACGACTGAAGCGTTTAACAAGAGGTTTTCTGGAATTTTACCTATATCGTAAATGCTTTGCGCACTAACGCTTACAGTAATTGAGAAAAGGAAAATAAATAAGAGCGTAGGTTTCATGTTAAGATTTTTTAATGACTACTTGTTCCGCCTGCTTCCTGACGATATTTTTAAAAAGCTCCTTTAGGTCAAAGTACTCTTCAGGTGAGAATATCGATTTATTGATGCATATTCTACTGATCAGTCCGATCTTATTGTCTATCTGACTAAAAACGAATGAGAACGTAGCATCTTGATTGGGAAGTACTAGTTTTTCATTTTTTGGGGCCTTCTCTACCTTATAGTTTTTAGGCAGTTCTATGGTAATCCGATAGATCTCTTCCACAGGATATGCAAAATCAACAGGAAACTTCCGGTCTTCTAATAAGAATGGGTTTTCCTTGGTTTTCTCATAAAGCAACGGTGTAAAATAGGCTAAATCCCCAGCCTCTTCCACGTTGTCCTCAATCTCCACATCCATAGCCTCAGAAAGTGGTTCATAAGGGTTGTTTAAATTTAAAATCTCATAATTTTTTAGTACCAGGCCGGGTTTATCACCCTTGTAATCTTTTAGGAATTCAGCTTGATTTGTCGCCGACAAGTACTTGTTCCTTACTTTCATGGCTTCATAATCGGTCGAGGTAATGAACAATCGCCCTACCAGCTTGTTAGCTTCATCTAGTTTTAACAAATAGTTGAAGACCTTGCTGCTTGATTTCTTTCTCTCTGTGGAGATCCATTTGGTAGTTTCATTCGCCAGATCTAAGCAAAGGCCTTCATGATTGAGGTTGTTGTAGCCGATCATATCCACACAATGGTTCTTATCTGTTGCATCAAGCAGCAAATGTTTTTCACCAATCACGGCCTCAACAATAACCGAATTGAAGCCTGTGATCAAAGGCGTTCCAGGATGGGCGCCATTGTCCCTTGTGCTCATGAGTACTGGCGATACCTCTATTTTTGCGGCCCTCAGTAAAATCAGCAGGCACAAATTGATGTCAGCAGTGTTGCCAACTTTCTTCTCCAAGATTGTTTTAGGATTGGGTACAGAGGCATAGAATTCATCTTCCTTATTCCATTTGATGTTATTTTTCACGTACTCAAATACTTTTGTTACAATGGAATCCGGGTCAGTGGCTCCCTTCAAAATCACTTGGAGCAGTGTTTTCGTGAAAGCGCTTTTGTTTATAAATCCGCCGAACGTTTCCTCTTCTTTCAGTCTCTTTGCAATTTTGGGCCAGCTAGAGGTATAATCAGTAGAGGTCCCGTAATCATTATTTATAGATGCAAGTTCGAAGCTAACTTGTGTGACATAATCATTCATGGTAGTCGTGAAATTCTCCTTCCTTAATCCCGGAACATTTACTGCAGAATACCTGTAAAGCACTTCATCTGTTCCTTTTAGAGTCTCTGAAGTTATTTTCTCGTAACCCTTGGAGTTCACTTTATACTTAAATTCATTTGGGATAGCAAGCGTATAAGTCGAATAAAGTGTAGGTATAGGACGTTGAAAGGACCATGGCCTAAGCCTGAATATAAAATCCGTTTTGATGGTATATTTAAACTCAACTATACATCCTTCTTTAACATTTGCCAAAGCGAATTTTTTGATACTATAGTTTTTATCCTGCTTTTCAGTGAACTTGGCATCCTTACTTATTTTACTCACCACAATCTTCCCATTTTCAAGGTTGTAGGTCGCACCTTCCATCTGGGATACAAAAGTTGCCTCACCGTTTGCTCTATACGTCTGAAGTTCGAGATTTGCATAATCGTATCCCTGTTTATTAATGATCAGATATCTGGTGTGCCTTTCAACTACATAAGAAGTTTTATCTTGTGTATACTGAAAGTACCCCTTTCCGATATCGAATATCGCTATCGCGGATGCAGCTGAATCTGTGCCACTGAGTTTAAGGTCGAAATGGGCCGGGTCTATTATACCATACTTAAAGGGTGTTACTTTTCCCTCTTTTTGCCTTCCGAAGGCGGATAAGCAGATTAAAGTAATCGATACGGCAAACAGGGCAGAACGGAGCGTTTTGAGCATGAGATGGGGCGTTAATATTAGTTTGTTTGGTTGGTTATAACAATAATAAGCTTTATAATTGGATGTGTATGGTTTTGACTCTTTAATATTAGTGTAATCTTTCCCACGCCTACAGTCTATCTTCTGAACCTTATTGTGTAATCAGGTTTAGAATCGTATCTTTGCCTCGCAAATAGTAACTCCTAAATTATTTGCTATGCAACTCGATCCCAATAAATTTATTGCAGAAGGACTGACTTACGATGACGTATTGTTAGTACCTGCCTACTCTGAAGTTTTACCGCGTGATGTTGACACCGGAAGCTACCTGACCAGGAAAATCCGCATCAATGTCCCTATAATTTCTGCAGCTATGGATACCGTAACCGAAGCAGGCTTAGCGATTGCCATTGCCCAGGCTGGGGGTATTGGTATGCTCCATAAGAACATGTCCATTGAGCGTCAGGCTGAGCAAGTTCGCAAGGTAAAGCGCTCTGAAAGCGGCATGATCCAGGATCCGGTAACGTTAAGTGCTACAGCGAAGGTTGCGGACGCTTTTCAAATCATGAAAGACTTTAAAATTGGGGGAATACCTGTAATTGACGCTGATTATAAACTGGTAGGAATCATCACCAACAGAGATCTTCGTTTTCAAAAAGACATGCAACGTCCGGTTTCTGAGGTGATGACCAAAGAAAACCTGATCACTGCAGCAGAAGGTACGACCCTTTTACAGGCAGAAGAAATTTTGCAGGACTACAAAATAGAAAAGCTTCCTGTCGTCGACAATGACGGTCGCCTTGCCGGTCTGATCACTTTTAAAGACATTCAAAAATATAAAAACTACCCGAAAGCTTGTAAAGATGAGCGTGGAAGACTGCGTGTCGGAGCCGCTGTTGGTGTTGCTGCCGATAATATAGACCGTGTTGCTGCACTTGTAGAGGCAGGAGTTGACGTAGTCACAGTTGATACTGCACACGGGCATTCGAAGGGGGTTATTGATATGGTGAAAGCCATTAAGGCAAGATTCCCGGACTTGCAAGTAATTGCCGGCAACATCGCTACAGCTGATGGTGCAAGAGCTTTAGCCGAAGCAGGTGCTGATGCAGTTAAAGTTGGAATTGGTCCGGGCTCTATCTGTACCACCAGAATTATTGCCGGCGTTGGTGTACCACAATTATATGCGGTTTTTGAATGTGCCCAGGCGTTAATCGGCACAGGAATTCCGGTCATCGCAGATGGTGGTATCAAACAAACGGGTGATATTGTAAAAGCGATCGCGGCAGGAGCAAGCTGTATTATGGCTGGATCGCTATTCGCAGGAGTAGAGGAATCACCAGGTGAAACTATCATTTATGAAGGACGAAAGTTTAAGTCTTACCGTGGTATGGGTTCCGTTGAAGCAATGCAACTGGGCTCTAAAGACCGTTATTTTCAAGATGAAGAAGACGTTGTTACCAAATTGGTTCCGGAAGGAATTGTAGGTCGCGTACCTTATAAAGGAACGTTAGCGGAGGTTATTTACCAGTACATTGGTGGTTTAAGAGCAGGTATGCACTATTGTGGAGCGGCGACGATCGATGATCTTCAAAAGGCCAAGTTTGTTCGCATTACTGCTGCAGGTATGAGAGAAAGTCACCCGCATGATATTTCCATCACTAAAGAAGCCCCAAATTATTCACGTTAAAATTCATTAAGCATGAGATCAGTATGTGTTTATTGCGGTTCTAATTTCAATGGCGATCCTATACTAAGGGCCGCCATTGAAGATTTAGCGCAAGTAATGACCGACCAGGATATTACTTTAGTATATGGCGGCGGCAGTGTTGGCGTCATGGGCGTTATTGCGGACGAAGTTCTGAAACGCAATGGAAAAGTAACTGGCGTGATTCCTAAATTCCTGCAGGACAAGGAGGTAGGTCACCGGTCTTTAACGCAAATGATTGTTACCGATAATATGCATGAGCGCAAAAAGGCAATGGCAGATCTTTCAGATGGCTTTATTGTATTGCCCGGTGGTTTTGGAACTTTGGAAGAGTTTTTTGAAGTGCTAACCTGGCTGCAGCTTGGTCTTCATGGTAAGGCTGTGGGTGTACTAAATGTGGGTGGGTTTTATGATCCACTCTTTGCGCAAATGGACATGATGGTGGAGCATCGGTTTTTAAAGCCGGCAAACCGTGCGCTTGTTTTCAATGAGTCGGACGCGTCTGTACTGATTGACAAGATGAATAAATTTGATGCTGTACCGGACGAAGTTTGGTTTAAAGACCGAAACCTCACTTAATAAACCAGCATTCTTTGGGGACTAAAGAAATTCTCCCGGGCGTATTTCCCAGGTCCATGGTTTTTTAAACGTTGCAAATGTTCGGGGTTTGAGGCCTGTAAGCGCATGTTCTTCTGTTTGGTTTGCGGTATCGTGATTGGTTGTTTTCCCGATGGTCACTTTCCTTTTATGGTTTAGAAAATCATATTCGTTCTTTATCATTTGGTCTGATCCATCCTGAAAAGACAGATTTACAGCATTGATTAACTGCCAGGCGCCTCCAATGTGCTTGAACGCATAACTTAGTTTCCATTGCCATCCTGAACCACCTTCGTAATTTAAGACAAGCGTGTTTGCTTTTATGGCCATTGGTCTCAGAGGATCCCCCAGTGCGCCTCCTTCTTCAGATCGTAGAATGAAATTGTTATTCTGTAGGGCGAGTTTGTAATTCTTTCCTTGTTTAAAATAGATAGCGAGCATACGTGGTTTTTGCAGTTCCTTGACAATCTCTGTGTCATTATCACCATATGCACGGCTTTCTTTTACCGCCGCATAGAACTCTAATACCAGAGCCATATCTTCTGATTTATCATTATTTAAATCTCCTTTTATGGAATCAATAACTTTCCACTGAGCAGGCAAGAGCGACTTTATAGTTCTGCCTTGTTCAGGTGCGGAAGGGTATTTGAAGGATTGAGCCGGAGCAAGCTTTGGGATTAGGAGAAGGAGAAGGAGGCAGTTTACTTTCATAGATATGCCTAGACAACGAGCTAGGGGTAGAAAAAGTATAGGTATGATGATTTTGGGACATAAAAAAAGCCGGACAAGTCCGGCTTTACTGGGGTATATATCAATTGGGATTATTGTATGATTTTACCGTCTTTGTCAATTTTCAATTGACCTTCTTCTGCTTCTTTTTTAACGTTTATTAAATAATAAGACGTTTTATCTGGATTAGTGATCAAGAAAGCTGCAGTAGGTGTCCAGACTTTTACTGGTTCCGATGCAAGGGTGGCTTTTACTGAATCAGGTAGATCTTTCAACTCAACCGGTGTTTTAGTGGTACTGTCTTGGGTAACCGCAACTGTGTATGTATTTGCTTTGATCTCGTTTGCGTTTACTGTAGTGAATCCTGCTAATGCTAAAAATGCTGCTGATAAAATGATCTTTTTCATAATTTTTATTTTAGTGATTTAATTAAGTAATTGATCTCAATTACGATGAAGCTATACTTCATAATGGTGCCAGTAGACCATATTTGTGGTACTGGGCTCATTTACAGTCTATTGTAATTTTACGTGTATAGAAAGAGTGTAGAGCTTCTCCCCAGAGCGTTGATGAACTAAGCGGTTTTAGGTGCTACGAGACGGGGGCGAATACGATATGGCTAAAGCAAACAACTTCTCTCTCACTCCACGAAATACCTTACCTTTAAAATATGAAAATTGGAATGATTGGTTTGGGAGATATGGGTTGCTTATATGCCATATCCTTTGCGAAAGCAGGTTACCAGGTTTACGGCTGTGATTTACCCCAACAATTAGAAGTGCTCAGAGAAAAACTTGAACCATTTGATATCGAACTAATAGAAGACGGCAAAGAAGTCTCCAGACAATGCGATGTGATCTTCTATTCTGTAGAAGCAGAAAAGATAGCTGATGTAGTCAGGCAGTACGGTTCTTCCACAAAATACGGCGCAATAGTGGCTGGTCAGACTTCCGTAAAGCATCCTGAGATAGAAGCGATGGAAAAATACCTTCCAAAGGATGTTCACATTATCCCTTGTCACTCTTTGCATGGTCCGGTTATCGATACCACTGGCCAGAAGCTGATCGTCATTCCGCACCGTACTTCAGATGAAGCTTACCAACGAATGCTGGGTGTTCTTGCAACATTAAAATCGGAGATTGTAGAGATTTCTGATTACCACTATCATGATAAAATAGTTGCCGATACACAGGCAGTGACTCATTTCGGCTTTGAGAGTATGGGTACTGCATGGAAGGAAGCAGGGTTCTTCCCGTGGGAAAATGATTCCTATAACGGAGGGATTGACAACATTAAAATTTTGACTACTCTGAGGATTTTTAGTAGCAAGGCACATATCTATGCGGGTTTGGCCATCTTAAATCCTTATGCCTCTGCTCAAGTGCGGCAATATGCGCAATCGGAATCTGAACTATTTAAACTGATGATTAAAGAAGAGGCAGCAGCGTTCAAAGCTCGCTTATATAAAGCCCGCGATTTCGTATTTGATAAGCAAAATAAGCAGATTATGCTGAGTAACGAGATTATTCAGGAGTTTTCACTTGCTACGGATTCGGGCTTAAGAAAACCAAATTCCCACTTGAGTTTGTTGAGTATGGTTGATGCGTGGTGCCAACTTGGGATCAATCCATATCACAACTTAATATGCGAAACGCCTCCCTTTAAATTGAGACTGGGAATTGCGGAATTGCTGTTTCAAAACGATGACCTGCTGGAAGAGTCCATTGAGACTGCACTTTATGATAAAAGCATCCGTGCCGACGACCTTGAATTCCACTCTGCTGTGAGGGAATGGTCTTCCTTGATTGGTTACGGCGATATGAATGGTTACAAGCAGCATTTTGATGCCACAAAACTGTTTTTCAAGGACAAGCTGAATCATGGCAAGTTGCAAAGTACGGAGCTCATCAGGAGATTAGATCTTGCTTAGCTCACGGGAGATACCGTTCTGAACAATCGTTTGAAATGATCAGCTACTGCTTCAAACTTTTCAATCTGATCTTCATTCCATAAGTTCAGCATGGGATCGATATCAGCCATCAGGTGCCTGTAATACTCAATACCATTGTCCATTTGCTGCTGGAATTTATTGATATATTTTGCCTTCTTTTCACTAAACTCTAATACAAGACCTTCCGCTTCCTTTTTTAAATAATCAACATAGAGGGTGAACTCTTTGGTAAATAGGTTTGGCCTGTCTTTTCCGGCCAATACGTCGCTGCGGCCGTAAATATGATCAATCATTTGCTTCAGGGTGTACTGTTTATCGAAATACACCAGGTTTGGTCCCGGACAAATACTCACTGCCGTATTTTCCCTTGGCTTTAACAAATCATATTTCTTGTAAGCTGAGGTACATAAGCCTACGCATAAACACACTTTCTCTGTCACCAGATCAATCTTGTTTTTCAGAAGAGCCGGGTTTAATTCTGTTTCACTGAGCTGTTTGATCTTAAGGGTTTGATACTTTCTAGAGGCAGTACAAATAGGCTCGGTAGTAAATTCCGTGTTGGTGCATAGATATTTCTTTGTACAGGGACTTCCTGGTTTACCATTGTCAATGCGCTGTTGCCGTTGTATTTCTGCTGAACTCTTTTTAAAGTTGTTGAACAGTACACCCAAAGGGGATGCATTGCTTATAACAAAGTCTTCTTCGTCAGCGTTTTGCAGATCATTGAGCGTATCGCGGTCTACATTAGTTGCCTCAGGGACCAGGAGAAAGGGGCTGCCCCACCCGGCGGCATCAAGCTCGTAATAATTTAGCAGAAAGCGATGCTCCTCTGCGGTGCCTATTCCACCTTGCACTGTGATTTTATGGTGTAGATTTATAGGGCAGTGTATTGCATTTTTTGCTAGTCGGGCGGCGCTATAGAGTCGAAGTAACTCTGCATGCATCGCTTTTCGATTGTCCTTAAACTCTTGCAGGATGGGACCAATAAGGAAACCTTCTGTGGCAAAAGCGTGTCCGCCACAATTTAATCCTGACTCAATTCTAAATTCTGATACCCACAAGCCTTTCTTAGCCAGCACTTTTGCCTGAATTAGTCCCGAACGATAGTCGCTCACTTTCAAAATGATTTGTTTGTTGAAAGTTCCGTCCTGGGACGGTTGGAAATCAGGGAACTGTTCTAAATAAGAGAACAGTCTTGGGTTTAATCCGGCGGAGATCACAATGGATGAGTTTAACTTGCTATCTGCAAATCCTCTTAATGCTGCAAGCGCATCGGTGTTTTCATCACCCAGGTAAGCACCTTTCAGGTAGTTTGCCTTGTCGACTTTAGACATGATGTTTACATCAATATTCCCTGCGACAATGCTGCTACGTAGTTTTTCTTCTAACACGATTTTCTCATAGCTTGCAGGCATACTTAGCATCAGATGGTAAGAATTTTTAAGGGCAGCGTGTTCTGGTAGCAAGTCAAAGTACTTGCTTAGATCCGTTTCTGGCTCGAAACTCTGAAGCTTAAGGGCAGAGATCTGCTCATCAACCAGCTCGGATAATAAGTTTAGGTATGCTGTGATTCGTTTCGCCCTGGCATCAGGCTCTGTCTTTAAGATTGCCTGATAAGGCTCTTTATGAATTTCACAGATGTGCTGCCTCATTCTTTCGATCAGTTCATCATCCACAATTGAAACGACCGACGAAATGCCGAAGCGTGCAACTTTTAAAGGGGTATCTATGGAGTAGCCTAAGCCCAGTACTGGGATGTGGAAGGTATGATTCATGATTATTGATTTAGCTTTCGTTAGCAAAGTAGTGGAGAAAAGAGGGGTAAAAATGTGACGGTGGTCATGTTTTTTTCGTGATCTAAGTTTCAATTTTGCAGGGGTAAGAGTGGGGGCGAGGGATGGCAACGCACGTCATGCAACGCACGTTATGTCGGCGGACGCCGGTACCTCGGTGTCGATGCAATGGTAGTTCAAGGTGCTGAAATAAATTCAGCATGACGATGTTAACTGACGTTAAGCTCAAGGTTTGATTATATTTGTTAAAACACACAATATGGAAAGCGCTAAACTTCTAAAGGCGATTATTGAGACTGCAATTGATGGCATCATTACAATTGACGATAGGGGAAAGGTGGAGAGCTTAAATCCGGCAGCACAAAAACTCTTTGGTTACGAAATGGAAGAGGTGATCGGTAGAAACATTTCCATGTTGATGCCCGAACCAGATAAGAGCGGCCATGACGGGTACCTCAGCCGTTACCAGCATACTGGAGAGAAACGGATTATCGGCAAGGGAAGGGAAGTAAGAGGGCTGAGAAAAGACGGCACTACTTTTCCTTTCAGATTGGCAGTGAGCGAAGTTAAATACGATGAGCGTATAATTTACACGGGTTTCATACACGACCTTTCCAAAGAAAAAGAAGCAGAGCGCCGTTTAAAAGAATATGCTGCAGAACTTGAAGGGCTGGTAGAAGAGCGTACGAAATCTCTTAAAAAGTTGGTAAGCGCCCTATCGGAGGCTAAAGAAGAAGTGAGTTTATCGCTGATCAAAGAAAAAGAGCTTAACCAGATGAAGAGCCGCTTCGTCTCCATGGCTTCGCACGAGTTCCGTACTCCGCTTAGCTCTGTACAGCTATCTTCCGTTCTAATAGAAAAATATGCGGCACCATTTGAGAATGAAAACATTAAGAAACATGTTAACAAGATCAAAAGTGCAGTTGGTAACCTGACAACAATCTTAAACGACTTCTTATCATTGGAACGCTTAGAGGCCGGAAACGTTCAATCTAAGGCAGAATCCTTCGATCTGGTTCAACTTGCAGAAGAAATTACCGAAGAAATGCAAATGATCGCTAAAGAAGATCAAAATATCATCTATCAGCACACGGGAGTAGAACGGTTAGTAGATCTGGATCAAAACCTCCTGCGGAACTGCATGATTAATCTCATCTCAAATGCAATCAAATACTCGGGAGAGCATACTTTTATTGAATTCAACACGGAGATTCAGGATGCTACTTATATCATTACCGTGAGCGACAATGGAATCGGAATACCTGACCTCGACCAGAAAAACTTGTTTCAGCCTTTCTTTAGAGCCAACAACACCGGGAATATTCCAGGTACCGGGTTGGGCTTAAACATCGTGTTGAGGTATGCCCGACTAATGAACGGAACAGTAGACTTTTCGAGTGAGGTTAATAAAGGGGCAAGATTCACAATATCATTTAATAGACAACAATAGCAGGTATGGATAAGATCAGGGTTTTAATAATTGAAGATAATGATGATATCCGGGAGAGTACTGCGGAGATATTGGAGCTTGCGAATTACGCGGTTGTCCAGGCTGTAAACGGGAAGGAAGGAGTTGCCCGGGCGATCAGCGACTTACCAGATCTGATTCTTTGTGATATTATGATGCCTGAAATGGACGGCTACAGTGTATTGCATCTGCTGAGTAAAAAACCTGAAACTGCAGTCATTCCTTTCATCTTCCTAACCGCCCGGACTGAACGGCAAGACATGCGTAAAGGGATGGAAATGGGTGCCGATGACTATCTGACTAAGCCGTTTGACGATGTAGAATTGTTTAATGCCATTGAGATCAGATTAAAAAAGCACCAGAACCACAAGGTTATAAATAGTCCTTCGCTTGATCATCTAAGCAATTTGATAGGAAGTAAAAACGGTCTTGATGAGCTTAAGAGGCACATCGCTGAACGTAAAGTGCGACAAATTAAGA
Organism: Pedobacter sp.; assembly: GCF_037719805.1. GTDB lineage: Bacteria > Bacteroidota > Bacteroidia > Sphingobacteriales > Sphingobacteriaceae > Pedobacter. The sequence continues at coordinate 434,061 of NZ_JBBJLZ010000003.1, forward strand.
AGAGACAAGTGATCTATTATGAAGGAGACACTGCCAATGGCCTCTACTTGATCCTTTCAGGTAAAGTAAAGACTTTTAAAGTTGCACAAGATGGCCGTGAGCTGCTTACCGGCTTATATGGACCGGAAGAATATTTCGGAACCGCTGCGCTTTTAGCCGGAGAAAACTACATGGAGACTGCTGAGGCGGTAGAGAACACATCGCTTTGCCTTATTCCAAGAGATCTTATGGAGCTGCTACTGAACAAATATCCTGACGTTTCCGGACAATTCATAAAACTTCTCGCTAATAATGTGCTTCAGAACGAAGTGCAGCTTCTACAGTTGGCTTATCATTCCGTTAGAAAAAGGATGGCTGAAGTTATTTTGCGGCTAAAAGGGGATGAGGGAGAGAACAGTCAACTGTCCTTAAATGTATCAAGAGATAACCTTGCGTCTATGGCGGGTATTGCAACGGAAACGGTGAGCAGGATTTTGAGTGACTTCAAGGATGAGGGCTTGATCGAGCGCACGGGAAGTAAGATTGTTATTTTAGACTGCATCCGTTTAAGAAATATGAAAAACTGATGAAGATCACTGTTTGTCGGTGACAGACCTCATTGTTTGACTTTCTATTAGCCGCTACTTTTGACACTCAAATCATAAGTATGAGAGTTGTAGCCTATAGTATCACGTCCGCAGAAAAGGAACCCCTTGCGATCGCGAATCATAAGAAGCATGAGATTACGTTAATATCTAACGCTTTATCAATTGAAACCGTTTCCTTCGCTCAAGGCAAAGAGGCTGTGATCGTATTTACCAGCGATGAAGTATCGGCAAAGGTGATAGATAAGCTGGCAGATCTCGGTGTAAAGTATATTGCGTCTCGGTCTAATGACGTATCACATATCGATTCAGAGGCTGCGGGAATTAGAAACATAAAGATCGCCAATGTTCCGCAAATGGCTTTCGTAGGATTGTCTGAAGCAGATATTCCTTTGGCTTTGGCTACCGAGACCATAAACAACCTTGATAAGTGGCAAGGCAAGAGGTGTTTAGGCGATGCTTGTGTGTGCTCCAAAGCATGCGATTCAGCGGCCGCTAATTTAGGTGCTCATGAACATTGATCAGCTAATTGAGAAATACCGGGTTGCTGCACCCCGATATACCAGTTACCCAACCGTACCTTACTGGGAAGAAAGCACTTTTGATGAGCAGAAATGGAGTGCAACGTTGGTGAGTTCCTTCCAAAACTCGCCGGAGGGGTTGAGTCTGTACATCCATCTGCCTTTTTGCGAAAGTCTTTGTACGTACTGTGGATGCAATACTCGAATTACTAAGAACCACGGTGTCGAGATCCCTTACATCGAGGCGGTACTAAAAGAATGGTCTTTATATGTGACTAAGTTGAATTCGGTACCTGCAATCATGGAGATCCATCTCGGAGGAGGCACACCAACGTTTTTTAGTCCCCAGAACCTGGAAATGCTCATCTGCGGAATTCTTGAGCAGTCGGAACTTCTCCCGGAAGCTAAGTTTAGTTTTGAGGCTCATCCCGGCAATACGACTAAAGAACACTTAACGACGCTCTTCAATCTCGGTTTCCGAAGGCTTAGCCTAGGCATACAGGATTTTGATCTGGAGGTTCAAAAGATTATCAACAGGATTCAAACGGTTGAATCGGTAGAAAGTACGACTAATCTAGCCCGCGAAATTGGCTATCATTCTATCAACTATGATCTAATTTATGGTTTGCCCTTGCAAACCTTGAAAGGCTTGTCGGCAACCATTGAAGAAGTAATCCGGCTTAAGCCTGACCGCATTGCTTTTTATAGCTATGCGCATACGCCTTGGGTAAGACCTGGTCAGCGGAGGTACACTGAAGCGCATCTTCCAGATGCGGAGCTTAAAAAGAGCTTGTATGAAATGGGTAGGGGGATGCTAACCCGTGCTGGTTACCTCGAGATAGGCATGGATCATTTCACGTTACTCACAGACAGTTTATACCAGGCAGAGCAAGAGGGTAGATTACACCGTAATTTTATGGGATATACCGAGCAACCGAGTAAAATACTGATTGGATTGGGTGTCTCCGCGATCAGCGACTGCTGGACTGGCTTTGCGCAAAATGTGAAGACCGTGGAAGAATATGTCAAGATCGTTAACGAAGGAAGATTGCCTGTTTTTAAGGGACATATCTTAACTGCAACGGATCTGGTCATCCGTAAACATATCTTAGACATCATGTGTAAAGGAACTACGGAATGGTCGGCCGAGGAGATTTCTCCGGAACTAGCTACCGCTATTCAGCGCTTAGAAGCGCTTGCCGATGATGGCTTGGTACTGCTTTCCGATGAAAGTTTACAGGTTACCAGCCATGGTAAGCGGTTTCTAAGGAACATCTGCATGGCATTTGATGTCCGACTCTGGGATCGCAAATTCTCTGAACAACTGTTTAGCATGGCCGATTAAGGCTACATACATTCAACTGTCGTAGACATCGGGCGCTGGGGGCTTAAATAAGGAATATTCAATTCCAGCCCCCTCATGAAGAACCAAAGTCCTAAAAACAACATCATATAAGGTACAAATTTGTTTAATCGCTTCCGGAATGGCATCCCCGAAAAGCCTACAATCATGGTGGCCGCGAACATCAGCGGCGTAGTACCTGCACCAAACCAGAACATATAACTCATGCTTTCTTGAATAGTTGCCGTGTTAATCGCGCCAGCCAATGCCAGGTAGACGAAGCCGCAAGGTAGGATTCCGTTGATCATTCCGATGATCAAATGATTCGCTTTATGATTAAAGGCGTAATTAAACAAGTTGGTAATTGGCTTTAATAGAAATGTTGGATTTCCTTTCAACAAGTTCAGCTTTAGTATTTTAGATAGCGCCGCCGTCAGGATCAGTAAACCCGTGACTATGCTTACGCCTTGTTGAAAACCTGCCTGCCATATTTGCTTACCCAATAGGCCGACTAAGGCTCCTAAAAGCGTATAGGAGATAATTCGCCCCATTTGATAAAGGAGTTTATTCCAAATCATGCTCAGCCATCCCGGTTGACGAACTGGAACAGCAAATGCCAGAGGGCCGCACATGCCTATACAATGCAGCGATCCCAACAGGCCAATAAAAAAGGCTAAACGGTCAGCACTCATGGCAGGTAAATCTCCTCATCTTTTAAGTATTTAATTCCTTCCAGGTTCTCCCAGGAGGTGATCATGTGCCAACGGCCTTTAGCGAGTTTGCTGATGTTTAAATTAAGCTTACCTGTTTTTGTTAGGAAACGAACGGTTGTATCAGCCGACTTGCTGTCGTTTCTGGTTAGTTTCACTTGTCCTTTCACAGCCGTTTTAAAGATAATGCTGATGCTTGTTGCATCGATATTGACATCGGGACTAGCCTGGTCTTTACCGACCTGAGTTTTAGCGGCATATTCGTCATCATAGTTGAGGCCCTTCTCATAGTAATTTGTTTCTACCAGGGCATCGCTATCGCTTCTAATCATAAGTATGCCTAGAACAACAATAAAGGCCATAAATAAAAGCATTCCTATTATTAATTTAGTTCCCCAGTTCATATCTTAAAGTTTTGGTGGTGCAATAAAAGTTGTTTCAAAGCGATCAAGGACCTTTCCGTTAGATAGAATCCTAAAGCCTACCGACGTTTTATATTTGGCAATGCCTGTTTGTGGCAGCACAAGAAAGAAGGTTGTTTTAGTTCTTCCTCCGTACACAATACTATCCGGTTTTTCGATGTATTGAATCTTCGCAGATTTGCTATCTGGTACAATAGTAAAGCTGATGGTACTATTGGTTTTATTCACCATTTCTGCAGTATACAGATTGCTTACAGTTCCGTCGCGGTCGTTTAGCTGATACAATGTCCCACTTGCCCGATGGATGTTATTTTTAACTGGAGATCTTGTAAATAATAAGAATAAGAGAATGAATACCAGCGAGAGTAAAACGCCGGTGTAACCGTAAATCTTCGTGCTGACTTTAAAAGAAGAGTTGGTTTTTATTTCCGTCTCAGATTTAAAGCCAATAAGCCGGGAGGGCCGGTTGATCTTCTCCATAACCATATCGCAGGCGTCGATACAAGCGGTGCAATTCACACACTCCATTTGCGTACCGTTGCGGATGTCGATTCCTGTTGGACAGACCTGCACACATAAATTACAGTCGATACAATCTCCATGGTTACGCTCTACTCCCTTTTTAATCTTCTCTCTAGGCTCTCCGCGTACATAATCATAGGCGACCAGAATACTCTGGTTGTCTAACAGCACACCTTGTAGTCGGCCATATGGGCAGGCAACCGTACACACGAGTTCCCGCATTCTGGAAAATACAAGATAGAACAACAGCGAAAATATCCCTATAGAAACGAAGCCAGACAGATGAGCATTTACCGGCTCGCTGATAATGGTAATGAGCGAATCTGAGCCAATCACGTAAGCAAGAAAGGTATTGGCAATAAGAAATGAAATGACTAGAAACAAGGTATGCTTTGATGCCTTTTTAAAGAATTTGTTGGCCGTTAAGGGACCATTGTCGAGCTTTTGTTGTTGGTTTCTGTCACCTTCTATCCAGTTTTCAATTCTCCGAAATACCATTTCGAGGAATATGGTCTGCGGACAAACCCAGCCACAGAATACCCTTCCAAATACGACAGTAAACAACACAATAAACACGATGAAGGTAAGCAGCGCAAGTACAAACAAGTAGAAGTCTTGCGGCCAGAACACCAGGCCAAAGAACACGAACTTTCTTTCTAATACATTTAACAAGATCATTTGCTCGCCGTTTACTTTAACAAAAGGCGCTGAAAACAACACAGCTAATAAGAAGTAGCTAAGCAGCGCCCTGTATTTGTACAGCTTTCCCTTAATTATTTTAGGGTAGATCCATGTTCTTTTAGGCTGTGGCATTGTCTATAGTTTTTTTCCTTGCGGTGCTTTCGCTCCGGCTGGATTACTTCCCTGCAGAGACAAAATGTAGTTTGCCATTGCAGCAATTTGCTTTGGTCTCATTGTTTTCTCCCAGGCAATCATTCCCTTATCCGGAACCCCATATTTAATGGTTTTAAAGATGTCTTTAACAGTACCACCATGGAGCCAGTATTCGTCGGTTAAGTTTGGTCCAACTATTCCTTCCGCATGTTGTCCATGACATGGGGTACAGGCGTTCGTAAATAGTATAGCTGCGTCTGCAAATTGTGCTTTGTCTTTTGAGACGGTGACGTTGTTTTCATTGATTTGGTTAGCTGCATTTCCGGGCTTCATCAGCATCGCTGTTTTAGCTTCTTCAGCTTGTTGAACTTCGATCACATATTCTTCATCCTGCAACTTGCCGTAATTGAAAACGTGATAGTTAAGCAGATAGCCAATTGCGATGAGGATACTTCCGTAGAAGAGTACCATAAACCAGGCAGGAGTGGGGTTGTCTAACTCTTCAATGCCATCAAAGGTATGCTCCATCACCAGCTCCTTTTCTTGATCAATAGGCTTCAGACTCATTATCTTCAGCCAAAGAGAAGGTTTGGGTGGTTTGGCAGATTCAATCTGTTCAAGCTCTAACGCCCTAACTTTTTTCTCTTCTGCAGTTGAAAAGCGGATTGGACTTAACGCTTCCTGTGCATAAACCTTGATAATCCTTAGTACCAGTAAGGATACTAAAAAGAGCAGGACTGCGGTAAGCAGCAACAAGCAAATAAATATATCAGTCATTGCCATTGTCGTCGTCGTTAAGAGGGAGTGAACTCATATAATCTATCTCGTCTTTTTTCATGAAGATGAGCAACAGACCTACCAATAAGAAAAACAGCATAAATATGCCTAGAGAGGTGATTAGATATACCTGGCTATCTGTGACCTGTGTTAAAAATTGCTTAAACATAGCGTTCTATTTAGTTCTAATGTCTATTCCGAGACGTTGGATGTATGCGATAATGGCGATGATCTCCCTGTCACTTTGTACCCTCAGGTTACCTTGTTTTAAGTCTGCAGCAATTGCTGCGGCCTGCTCTTGCAAATCTGCATTTGCCTGATGCTCATAGCCTTCTTCATAAGGGACTCCGAGTGTGCGCATCGCATTTATTTTAGAGATGGTTGTGGTGGTATCCAGCTTCTGATTGATCAACCATTCATATGGAGGCATAATGCTGCCCGGCGACATGGTTTGTGGATCAAGCAAGTGGTTGAAATGCCATGCATTTGAATACTTGCCGCCTTCCCTTGCCAGGTCAGGTCCTGTACGTTTCGATCCCCAAAGGAAAGGGTGATCATACACAAACTCACCTGCTTTGCTGTATTCGCCATAGCGCTCAGTCTCAGAACGGAACGGCCTGATCATTTGCGAATGACAGTTTACACAACCCTCTCTGATATAAAGGTCACGACCTTGCAACTCTAATGGAGAATAAGGTTTGACTGTGCTTATAGTAGGAATATTAGATTTGATCGTGAAAGTCGGCATCATCTCTATCATACCACCAATCAGAATCACCACGAGAGAAATCACCATGAATAACAAGGGTTTTCTTTCCAAAAAGCGGTGCATTTTCTTATCTGTACCCTGTGGTGTATAGTTTACAGGAAGTGCAGGCGCTTCAGCGGGTTCATCGGCCACTAGTTTGCCTTGATTAACCGTTTTAATTAAGTTATAAGTCATTACCAATACACCTGCCAGGTACATTGCTCCACCAGCAGCCCTCAGGATGTACATTGGAATAATCTGTAGTACCGTTTCCAGGAAGTTAGGGTATTTAAGAAGCCCTTCTTCTGTGAACTCTTTCCACATCAGACCTTGAGTAAATCCGGCAAAATACAATGGAACGGCATAAAAAATCATTCCCAGCGTACCTATCCAAAAATGGAAGGATGCTAGTTTTTTAGAGTATAAATCCGTTTTGTAGATTCGGGGGATCAACCAGTAAAGAACACCAAACGTTAAGAAGCCATTCCAACCCAATGCACCAACATGCACGTGAGCTACTATCCAATCGGTATAATGTGCGATGGCATTGATCTGTTTCAGCGCAAGCATCGGCCCTTCGAAAGTTGCCATACCGTAAGCGGTTAGTGCAACTACCATGAATTTAAGTGTTGGTTCTTCTCTTACTTTATCCCAGGCGCCTCTTAAAGTGAGTAAGCCATTGATCATACCTCCCCAGCTTGGTGCAATCAGCATGATCGAGAAAGCCACGCCTAATGATTGTGCCCATGAGGGCAATGAAGTGTATAACAAATGGTGAGGACCAGCCCAGATATAGATGAAAATGAGCGACCAAAAATGGAGGATACTTAGCTTGTAGGAGTACACAGGCCTGTTTGCCATTTTAGGAAGGAAGTAATACATCATTCCCAGGTAAGGCGTGGTGAGGAAAAACGCTACGGCGTTGTGGCCATACCACCATTGCACCAAGGCATCCTGAACGCCTGCATACAGGTAATAACTTTTAAATGCAGAAATTGGTAACTGGAAGGAGTTAACGATGTGAAGAACGGCCACTGTGACGAATGTGGCAATGTAGAACCAGATCGCTACGTACATGTGCTGTTCTCTTCGCTTGATAATGGTTCCAAACATATTGATACCGAACACAACCCATATCAGGGTGATGGCAATGTCAATTGGCCACTCCAGCTCTGCATATTCATGTGAAGAAGTCAGGCCTAGTGGAAGCGTGATCACTGCGGATACGATGATCAACTGCCATCCCCAGAAGTGGATCTTGCTCAACACATCACTAAACATTCTTGCCCTGAGCAAGCGTTGCAAGGAGTAATATACCCCCATAAAAATTGCATTACCTACGAAGGCGAAGATCACCGCGTTGGTGTGTAATGGGCGGATCCGGCCGAAAGTAGTGTATTGAGAACCCAGATTAGCTGCGGGCTTGATTAGCTGCAGGGCGATCAGTAGTCCCACCGTCATGCCTATTATGCCCCAAACTATGGTGGCAATTGCAAAGTTTCTGACGGTCTTATTGTCGTAGTAAAATTTTTCAGTCATTGGTTTGGTCTTTTATTTCATCGTCAAATAAGATTCGTACTGCGGGGGTATAGGTATCGTCGTTCTGCCCGCTCTTAACTGCCCAAAAGAAGGCGGCTAGAAAGATTAGAGCCAGGAGGATACTGCAACCGATTAAAACGAAGATCATGTTCATATAAGTTTGTTTTTATGCGCATATGCACGCGCGGCAATCGTGGTGAATAGTATAATGGTGATGGTACTTAGCGGCATTAGTATTGCGGCAATAAGCGGTGATAAGATGCCCTGAACGGCGAAGTACAAGCCGGTCACGTTATAGGTTAGGGAGATGGCAAAGGAAAAGTAGATCACCTTTACGCCGTCTTTTGCAAGTTGTATAAACTGAGGGATCTTATGGAAATTCTTGCCATCAAGAATGGCATCACAGCTTGGAGAGAAATTGTTAATGTTATCTGTTACGGCGATACCAAGATCGCTTTGTTTCAAGGCGCCAGAATCATTTAGTCCGTCGCCGATCATTGCAACTTTATTTCCTTTGGCTTGAAGCGCTAAAATGTAGTCCAGTTTATTCTGTGGTGACTGGTTGAAGTGTAACGATGCGGAATCTTTAAAGAAGGGGACCAGTGCATTTGACTCCCGGTTGCTGTCTCCCGATAGGAGATAGGTAGTTGCCCATCTGGTTAATTTGGAAATCACTTCCTTAAACCCTGTTCTCCATTGCTGTTTGATTAAGAAATAACCGAGATACTGATCGTTGATCAGGATGTGAATGGTACTGTTGTCTGGCGAGTTTTTCAGTGGAAGACCAAGGAATGCAGAACTTCCCAATTTTACAATATTTCCGTTGATCGTTCCACTGATACCTCTGCCAATCTTTTCTATATAATTCTCGACCCCATACTTCAGCGGTCTATTTAGGTATCTACTTAACTCCCTGCTTAGCGGATGCCCTGAATTGCGGGCGAGATCACCTACGAGTTGCTTTTCTGCGTCATCAATATTGCCTACAAACGATAAGCCCTGGGCCTGAGGATTGGTAATAGTCCCTGTCTTGTCGAATACGAACGTGTTTATCCTTGCCAATTGCTCTACAATGGCAGTGTTTTTTAAGTAGAAGCCATTCTTGTCAAATACGCTTACCACTGCGGCAAGGGTAAAAGGAGAACTGAGCGCCAAAGCACATGGACAGGCGATAATGAGTACTGCAGTAAATGAGGCGAGTGCTTTTTCACCATCGCTGAACGACCAGTAAAGCGCGGCTCCGAAAGCTATACTCAGTAGGACAATGCTGAAGTAACGGCTAGCCGTATCACTAAAAGTTTTTATAGGGTTTTTAGGTGCCTGAAATGCTTCGTTATTCCATAACTGTGTGAGGTAGCTTTGGGCTACCGGCTTGATCACTTCCATTTCGAGTACGCCCCCAAGCTGGCGACCGCCAGCATAGATGATCTCTCCATAAACCTTTTTCACGGGAAGGGACTCACCAGTTACAAAACTAAAGTCGATCTCCGCAGCTCCATTCAGGAGGATCGCATCTGCAGGAATTATTTCCTGACTCCTGATTAGAATGCGATCACCTCTTTTCAGTTCCGCTAAAGGAATAGTCTGCTCGATGTCTTTGTTGATTGTTGTTACTGCAACCGGAAAATAAGACCTGTAGTCCCGTTCAAAAGAGATATGATGGAAGGTTCTTTGTTGCATCCACTTACCAATGAGCAGAAAGAAAACCAGTCCGCATAAGGTGTCCACGAAACCGGGTCCTGTTTGAAGCAGGATTTCATAGACCGACCGGATGAACATTACAGCGATGCCTAGGGCCAAAGGGAAATCAAGGTTTAGCCTTTTAGCTTTGAGGTTGGTGTAGGCAGATTTGAAGTAATCGGTACCACTGTATAATACGATTGGTACCGCAAATGCGAGGTTCAGCCAGCCGAAGAAACTTTTAAAGTTATTTTCAAATTCACCCAGACCAAAGTAGTCGGGAAAACTAAGTAACATTACGTTTCCGAAGCAGAAGCCGGCCACCGCTATTTTAGTGATTAGTGTACGTTCTGGATTGGTGTTTTGGTTTTCTTTTACGACATCCTGGAGGCTGATCGTAGGTGCATAACCAATGGAACTTAGCGTTTGAAAGATCTCCTTAAGAGAAGCATCCTTGTTTTTAAAGGTGATGACATCCTGCTTTTTAAGGAAGTCTACCCTGGATCCAGAAATGGCAGGGTTTAGCTGATGTAGGTTTTCAAGAAGCCAGATGCAGGAACTGCAGTGGATAGAAGGAATGTAGAGGGTGATGACAGTTACCCTTTCGTCCTGATAGTCGACGAGTTGGTTGGCGATGCTTACTACATCCAGGTAATCAAAGTTGACTTGTTCCTTATTTTGAGTCTGACCTGGAACGTCATTGTAAACGTAGTAGCTTGAAAGCTGATGTTTTTGGAGAACCTGATAAACTGTTTGGCAGCCCAGGCAACAGAAACCTTTATCGTCTGCCTGATAAACATTAGAAGCAATGTCTTCACCACAGTGAAAACATTGCGCCCTTGTTATGATTTCTGTTTCATTTAACATACCCATTTCTATAGCCCAAAAGTGGGTAGAAAGAGGTAGTTATGAAATGATTTGAGTTACCTCAAATAGTGACCGCGGTCACGCTTATTTACTATTTCATCGGACTTGCGGCAACCCCTTCGAAAGTGATTTTGATAGGTTTGATTAAGCCATTTTCATCAAATTCCATCTTATCGATGCAGGTAACACGGTGGTTGCCATTGGTTTCTTCAAGTGGTCTGCGGTGATACACCATGTAATATTCACCCGTTTTTGGGTTTTTGAGTACAGAGTTGTGTCCTGCACCTCTTGCGATTTTAGGGTCTTGTTGTAAGATTCTATCAATACGTTTGAATGGACCTAATGGAGAATCAGCTATGGCGTATGCAACGGAATAGTTTGGGCCAGTCCATCCGCCTTCAGACCACATAAAATAGTATTTTCCGTTCCTTATAAACATGAAAGCACCTTCCACATAGCCTTTAGGTGTTACTTCTTTGTAAGTGGTTCCATCAGGAAATGGAACGACACTTTTGAAGTCGTCGCTTAATTTCACGACGTTACAGTGTGACCAACCGCCATAGAAAAGATAGTATTGTCCGTCTTTGTCTTTGAAGACGTATTGATCGATAGGCTGTGCGCCATTATGAAAGGCGTCGATCAGTGGTTTGCCGATATGGTCTTTAAACGGACCACTTGGTTTTTTGGAAACCGCCACGCCTATACCGCCGAGTTCTTTATTGTTTTGAATATCATTAGCTCCAAAAAACAAGTAGTATTTATTGCCCTTTTTCGTTATTGAAGGCGCCCACATGGCTTTATTAGCCCATTTAACATTGTCCTTACTTAAAATATTCGGGTGTTTTGTCCAGGTAACCAAGTCTTTTGAACTGAAAGCATCCATGAAAATCTGCTCTTCATATTTTGCGGAAAAGGTGGGATATATCCAGTATTCTTTTCCAAATATTGCACCTTCGGGATCAGCATACCAGCCCGGAAATATAGGGTTGCCGGAAGTTTTCTTATCTGCTGGTTTTTGTGCAAAACCTGTTAAGGTTAGCGACGCAATGCAGAAGGTTAAGATTGTTTTTTTCATTGTATGTGTTTATTAGGTGTTAGGGCACTATTGTCAAATTCGAAGTTATCATTTTATTTAATTAATTTATAAAGGGAGTGAGAAAACGCAATAACAGTTCGGCTTAGATGTTTCCTAATGGACTGAAATTGCCGACAGCATAGGAAACATTCTTAAGAAATGAAATGTTGATCCAAATAAGAAGCATCGTATAAACCAACTCATCTTAAAAATGGTAACACAAGATTTCGATAACACTGCATATAAGCAGATCGGTGAGCCCGCAAACCGGATCGAGGGCGTATTGAAAGTTACGGGCAGTGCTAAGTATGCTGCAGAATACCTAATAAGTGGCATGTCATATGGTGTTTTCATCACAAGTCCAGTTGCAAATGGATCAATCCGTTCAATACTAACCAGGAAAGCAAAAAGAGCTGCTGGCGTTATAGAGGTAATGAGTCATTTAAACCGACCGGAGGTGCCTGGGTATAATAAACCAGTTGATCAGACGAAGACGAGATACTACGGACAGGAATATCGCTTGTTCTATGATGAAAAAATATACCATCATAATCAGCCGGTTGCTTTAGTCATTGCTGAAACGTTGGAGCAGGCAACCTACGCTGCTACATTGGTAGAGGTTGATTATATTAAGGAGCCACACAAAACAAATTTGCTGGAAAATTTAGCTTTCAGAACTACCCCACATCGTTCTTCGGACTCTCTACGCGGTGATGCAAATGCGTGGGAGAACGCAGAGGTAAAAATCGACCAGGAATACCATACGCCTATCCAAGTGCACAACAGTATGGAGCCTCATGCAACAACCGCCCACTGGCTTCCTTCGGGTAAGTTGTTGATTTTTAACAAAACCCAGTTCGTACAGTCTACTAAAGATGCATTTGTCAATTACTTTAATTTAGCTAATGATAAGGTTGAAGTACATTCACCATTTGTAGGTGGTGCCTTTGGCAGTGCATCCAGGGTGTGGCCGCATGAAATGGCTGCTGTCCTTGGAGCGAAAAAAGTTGGCAGGCCAGTGAAAGTTGCACTGGAAAGAGAACAGGTTTTTAATATGGTCGGCTATAGGCCTTATGCTGTTCAGCGGTTTAGTATAGGCGCTAAAAAAACTGGAGAAATCATAGGGATAAAACATGAAGCGGTTGGAATGACATCTACCTATGAGGAATTCGTAGAGCGCATAACTGATCCAACAAAATCAATGTACCGCTGTGCTAATTTGGAAACACGGTATCAACTTATTCCCTTAGATGTAAGTACGCCTACCCATACCCGTGGACCAGGTGAAACTACCGGGTCTTTTGCGCTGGAATCTGCCGTTGATGAGCTCGCGTATGCATTAAAAATGGATCCTGTTGTGTTACGGCTGAAAAACTTTGCCGAAAGAGACTTTGAAAAGAATATTCCCTGGACCAGTAATCACTTAAAAGAATGCTATAAAGAGGGTGCGGTTTTATTCGGTTGGGAAAAAAGAAACCCAGAGCCTGGTTCTATGACTTCTGGAGGTCATTTACTGGGAATGGGAATGAGTGCCGGAATTTATAAATCTACTCGGGAGCCGGCGACCGCTAGTGCGCAGATTAATGCGGATGGAACCTTTATTATTAAAACATCTGTAGCCGATACTGGCCCAGGATCAGCAACAGTTTTAGCTCAGATTGCTGCTCAAAGATTGGATACAACGGTTACTAACATTTATTTCCAATGGGGAAACTCAAATCTCCCGCCAGCGCCTGGACAATTTGGGTCGCATACTACGGCTTCAGTTGGATCTGCTATTCATGATGCTTGCCTGGCGTTGAAAGATCGCTTAATTGACTTGAGTATTTCAAGCGAAAATTCCAAGTTTAAAGGACGCTTGAGAAATGATCTGACTGCAGTTGGAGGATTTGTAAAGGTGAAAAATGGTCAAGAAAAAATATCTTTTACAGATGTACTTAAAGTAAATCGGTTAAGCGAATTGGTCGTTACCAAAGAATCAAAAGCTGGGACAGAAGAAAAGACACATTCTGGAAAATCCTTTTGCGTTAATTTCGTGGAGGTTTTAGTTAAGCCATTAACTGGTACTGTGAAGGTTAACAGGGTAGTTACTGTAGTGGATTGTGGAAGGGTTATTAATTCCAAAACAGCGGAAAGTCAGGTATTTGGATCTATTGTTTGGGGAATTGGAGTGGCACTAATGGAAGAAGGTATTATTGACCATCGTACTGGAGGATTTGTAAATAATAGCCTTGAAAACTATCATGTACCCGTTTGCGCTGACGTACCTAATATAAAAGTAAAGTTCATTGACAAAGATGATTGGGTATTAGATCCCATCGGAGCAAAAGGATTAGGCGAAATCGGGATGATTGGATTTTCTGCTGCCATTGCCAATGCGGTATTTCATGCCACTGGTAAAAGAATCAGGCATCTTCCAATCACTGTTGATAAATTAATTTAAGACATATTGCGATCGGGAGAAGTGAATAGATGTGAGTGTAGCAAGTTTAACGACATTGACGGTTGCTAATTGTATCCATTACCAATATCTTTATTTGATAAAGATTTTCATAATGTCTATTGTTACCCGACTCTTCATTTTATCTGTTATTTTATTACCGGCATTCAGTAGTAACAGCAAGCCAATTTTTCTAGATAAGACTCCTTCTAAAGGGAAACATATTGTATGGGATCAACAAACACTTCGTAAAGTGTCTTCCTCTGAAGGGGAAAAGCATAGTGGTTATGGTCGCATTATCCAGCTGCATAATAAATCGTTGATTTGCGTTTACGAATCTTCCGGTAGCACAGTCATGGTTAAGAGCAATGACCTCGGCTCAACATGGTCTCCAGCAACTACCGTAGCTGCCCGCTACGATGGGATAAGTAAGGCTGTTCCAGACATAATCCAACTAAGAAACGGTAGGTTAATCATTTTTTACAACCCAAGACCTGGGCAAAAGTCGCCGGAAAAGAAGTTTGGCATCAGGTGCAAAATGAGTGATGATAATGGTAAGACCTGGTCTGTAGAACAAGTCCTTTATGACGCCGACTGGCAGTTCGAAAATGGATGCTGGGAGCCTTCTGCAGTGCAGCTTCCTAGCGGCGAGACTCAGGTGTTTTTTGCTAATGAATCTGATTATAGGAACTCGAACGAGCAAAATATTTCAATGTTGCGGTCGGTGGATAACGGCGAAACCTGGACGAAAAATAGAGAAATTATTAGCTTCCGTAAAGGGTCAAGAGATGGCATGCCGGCACCAATACTGCTAAAAAACAATAAGGAGGTAGCTTTTGCGATAGAGGACAATGGTTATGAGAATTTTAAGCCTTATATCATACGGAACAGTTTACAAAACAATTGGTCAAGGGTGGTCAGTGCTGAAAGTAAAAATCGTGAATATGCTTTAATAGAACAGATCGATAAAAGAATTTATGCGGGGGCGCCCTACCTGAGGCAACTACGAAGTGGCGAGACGATACTTTCCTATCAGGGAACCGAAGGAAGAATCAATAAGATGGAAAATGCTGATATGAAGGTTGTGGTCGGCAATGGCCAGGCGCGGAACTTCGGAGCCAAATCAGTGCCGTTCGTTATACCCGCCGACAAATCGTGCTTATGGAATAGTCTTGCAGTGTTGGAAGATGATACGATCATCGCGGTTGCAAGTACGAATGCTTTCTCGGACAGAAGCGAAATCTGGATGATCAAAGGCCATTTGGTTTCCGTTGAAGATAGTCTAGACGTTAAAAAACCTTTACTGATGGCAGATCCTACGATCTTTTTAGACAAAGGGACCTTTTATCTTTATGGTACAAGTAGTGACAAAGGTTTCCAGGCTTATCTATCTAAAGATCTTAAAAATTGGTCTGCACCTAAAGATATTAGGGAATCGATTGTACTTCGAAAAGGTGAGGCCTTTGGCAGTAAGGGCTTTTGGGCTCCACAAGTATTTAAACATAAGGGACTGTATTACATGGCTTATACCGCTGATGAGCAGATTGCAATTGCGACGAGCGCCAGTCCGCTTGGGCCGTTTCAACAAACGGTTTTGAAGTCACTTTCCAGTACTGTCAAACAGATAGATCCCTTTGTTTATTTTGATGCCAGTGGCAAAGTGTACTTGTACCATGTTAAATTGCAGAATGGCAACAGGATCTTTGTGACGGAGATGAAGCCAGATCTTTCAGATGTAATCCCGGGGACGGAAAAGGAATGTATAGTTGGAACGGAGCTTTGGGAGAACACGGAGAAAACCAGTTGGCCAGTAACCGAAGGACCTACGGTAGTTAAGCATCAAAATCTTTATTATCTAATCTACTCTGCAAATGACTTTAGAAGTAAGGACTATGCAGTAGGCTATGCAACTTCGAATTCTCCATTGGGACCTTGGAAAAAGTATTCCGGAAATCCGATAATTTCCCGTAAGATGCTTGGATTGAATGGAAGCGGGCACGGGGATTTATTTGTAGATAAGGCGGGCAGGTTGCAGTATGTATTACATGTGCACAACTCCAATACCAAGGTCTCACCACGTGTGACAGGTTTGATTGGGATTAAATTTGCCAAAGCAGCAGGCGGAGCCGACATCCTTGTAGCTGATTCTAAAAGTTTTAAATTGCTGAAACTGAACTGATCAAGCGCTTTGTAGATGTTGTTGAAATCAACTGTTGCTACTTACGGTTAAAAAGCCTTAATTTTATAAAATATATGAAAACCTCCGCAGGAGATTTAATCAATAAATAGTGGATATGAAAAGAGTAGTAGTAACAGGTTTAGGTGCCGTAACCCCTTTAGGTAATACTGTAAATGAATTTTGGGATAATATAGTTGCGGGTAAAAGTGGTGTTTCGTTGATCACCAAATTCGATACATCTAAATTTAAAACCAATTTTGCTGCTGAGGTTAAAGATTTCGATGCTACAGCATATGTTGATAAAAAGGAAATAAAAAAGTACGACTTATATACTCAATATGCAATTGCGGCCAGCGATCAGGCGATTAAAGATGCTGGGTTGGATTTTGAAGCCATGCCTGAAGTAGAACGTTATGAAGTTGGTGTAATATGGGCATCAGGAAATGGCGGTATAAGTACGTTCGAACAACAATTAAAGGACTATCACTTAGGAGATGGAACACCTAGGTTCAGTCCTTATTTCATACCAAAGATGATTGTCGACATCGCTGCCGGGGTCATTTCTATCCGTCATAAATTACATGGTCCAAACTATGCCACTGTTTCCGCTTGTGCTTCTTCAAATACAGCAATTATAAATGCTTTTGACACCATAAGATTAGGAAAAGCTACAATTATGGTAGCCGGAGGTTCTGAAGCTGCAATTACCGAGTCATCGGTAGGAGGGTTCAATTCCGCTCATGCGCTTTCAAAACGCAACGATGATCCTCAAACTGCATCACGACCATTTGACATAGAAAGAGATGGTTTTGTAATTGGAGAAGGTGGAGGAGCTTTAATTTTAGAAGAACTCGAACACGCGATTGCACGTGGCGCACACATTTATGCAGAAATGGCAGGTGGCGGTATGGCCGCTGATGCTTACCATTTAACAGGTACACCTCCGGATGGATTGGGCGCTTCTCTAGGAATCTCTAAAGCCCTAGCGGATGCTGGTATTTCCGCTGATAAAATTGACTACATCAATGCCCACGCTACTTCTACCGGTTTAGGTGATGTTGGCGAATTAAATGGCATTAAAAAAATATTCGGTGATCTTCCAGTTGCTATTAGTGCTACCAAATCGATGACCGGTCACTTATTAGGTGGTGCAGGTGCGATTGAAAGCGTAATCAGTGTGTTGTCCATTGTGAACAGTACCATACCTGGAACAATAAATACGCAAACACTTGACCCGGAAATTCCTAAGGGACTAAATATCATTTTAGGGAAATCAATACATCAGCCTGTTAATTACGTCTTAAACAATACTTTTGGATTCGGTGGCCATACGGCAACATCGATATTCAAGAAGTACGAGGCTTAAACCCCGGTCCCAGGTACCTGAATTATTTCTTGTATATACTTTGATCCCCAAACCTAATGGATATAGAATTCAATAAAAACGAGGATGTTAATAAACAGTCTGTCTATGAGCTTAAAACGAAGCTCAAGAAGATCTATCTCGGGGGAGGAGAAAAAAGTGCAGCAAAGCAAAAAGAAAAAGGCAAATTACTTGCACGTGAGCGTGTAGATTACCTGATAGACGAAGGTTCTAAGTTTTTAGAAGTGGGGGCTTTTGCTGCCGATGGGATGTATGCTGAGCAAGGAGGATGCCCTTCTGCTGGGGTCGTATGCGGAATTGGATACGTTTCCGGTAGACAGTGCATGATCGTAGCAAATGATGCGACGGTTAAGGCCGGAGCTTGGTTTCCTATGACAGCCAAGAAAAACCTTCGGGCACAAGAAATTGCCATGGAGAACAGACTCCCGGTGATCTACCTGGTGGATAGTGCCGGTGTATACCTTCCAATGCAGGATGAAATATTCCCCGACAAAGAGCACTTTGGAAGGATGTTCAGAAACAATGCAATGATGTCATCAGAGGGGATCGTTCAGATCTCTGCTATCATGGGCTCCTGTGTCGCCGGTGGCGCGTATTTGCCAATTATGAGCGATGAGGCTATGATTGTTGAAGGTACCGGATCTGTGTTTCTGGCAGGTTCCTATCTGGTTAAATCTGCAATTGGAGAGGATATTGATAACGAAACCTTAGGGGGTGCCAGCACACATTGTGAGATTTCCGGGGTTACCGACTACAAGCATCGGAACGACCAGGCTTGCCTCGACAGTATCAAGAATATTATGAGCATGATCGGTGCGCCTGATAAGGCTGGCTTCGACCGTATCAAGGCAGTACTGCCTAAAGCAGATCAGGACGAAATCTACGGACTGCTACCGGATAGTAGAGAAAAGCCTTACGACATGCTTGAGGTGATCCACAGGCTTGTAGACGATTCTGAGTTCGAAGAGTATAAAAAACTGTACGGCCAAAGTATCATATGTGGTTTAGGCCGCATTGATGGTTGGGCGGTAGGTATTGTGGCCAATCAACGTAAAGTTGTAAAGTCTAAGAAAGGCGAGATGCAGTTTGGAGGCGTGATCTACTCCGACAGCGCCGATAAGGCGACGCGCTTCATCATGAACTGCAATCAGAAAAAGATTCCACTGGTATTTCTACAGGATGTCACTGGCTTTATGGTCGGTAGCCGGTCAGAGCATGGTGGGATCATTAAAGATGGTGCCAAAATGGTTAATGCGGTAGCCAACTCAGTGGTTCCTAAGTTTACTATTATCATAGGCAATTCTTATGGTGCCGGCAATTATGCGATGTGTGGCAAAGCCTATGATCCAAGACTGATTTACGCCTGGCCAAGCGCTAAAATAGCAGTCATGGGAGGCGCCCAGGCTGCAAAGGTTTTACTGCAAATACAAGAGGCCTCATTAAAAGCCAAAGGCGAGGTCATTACTCCTGAAAATAAAGAAGAAATGCTTAGGGAGGTGACTGATAAATACAATTCTCAAACCACTCCATATTATGCCGCTGCACGGCTTTGGGTAGATGGAATTATTGATCCCTTAGAAACGAGAACAGTTATTTCTATGGGCATCGAAGCGGCTAATCAGTCGCCTATTATAAAGAAGTTTAACGTTGGAGTGATCCAAACCTGAGACAATTATAATGGGCGTATCACATTCTTAGGTCTGGGGCTATTTGCCGCTTGATTTGAAGTTGGATAAAGCGTAAATTTGTACCGTTATACAATGATAGATATGTCTCAAGAAATAGAACACGTACCCTGTTTAATTATAGGTTCAGGTCCCGCAGGTTACACAGCAGCGATTTATGCAGCCCGTGCTGACTTAAAACCAGTAATGTACACAGGTATGGAGCCAGGTGGACAGCTTACCCAGACCACTGAGGTTGATAATTTTCCAGGTTATCCTTTGGGGATCACAGGTCCGGAGATGATGGAAGATTTCCGTAAACAAGCAGAACGCTTTGGTACTGACATTCGCTTTGGGTATGTGAGTTCTGTGGATTTCTCTTCCCTGCCGCACAAAGTTGTGGTAGATGAGATCAAAACGATCACTGCTGATACCGTTATCATTTCTACTGGTGCTACTGCCAAATGGCTTGGTTTGCCAAGTGAACAACAATACAATGGTTTTGGTGTATCTGCGTGCGCAGTATGTGACGGATTCTTTTTCAAAGGTCAGGACGTAGCTATTGTTGGCGCAGGTGATACCGCTGCCGAAGAGGCGACTTATCTCGCTAAACTTTGTAGAAAAGTTTATATGTTGGTTAGGAGAGATGAATTCAGAGCATCTAAAGCTATGGTACACAGGGTGCTGAATACACCTAACATAGAAATTATATACCATACAGAGACAAAGGAGATCATAGGTAATGGTAAGAACGTTACTGCGGTTAGAGTTTTAAATAATCAAACCGGTGAGGAGTCTGATATTCCCGTGGAAGGATTCTTTGTAGCAATTGGTCATAAACCAAATACAGACATCTTTAAAGGATGGTTGGATATGGATGAGACTGGCTATTTAAAAACCATTCCAGGTACTACAAAAACAAATGTTGAAGGTGTTTTTGCTTGCGGTGATGTGCAGGACCATTATTACCGCCAGGCGATTACTGCTGCGGGTTCTGGCTGTATGGCTTCTTTAGATGCGGAACGCTACCTTGCTGCTAAGGAAGATCTGGTTACTTTAGTTAGCCATTAACTGAATTACTATGGTTTTTGTTATATTGGGCTTAATATCCAATAAGACAAGAACCATAGTATGAAAAAAATCTTATCCTTCACGCTACTCTTTTTTATTTCAGTTGCCGCGGTCGCACAAACTGATGTCAACATGGGGATTATTCCCGTTCCCGTATCGATTGTAAAAAAGCAAGGGAATTTTATTCTTGATAAAACGGTGGTTTTAGTCTCAGCAGATGCCACAAATGCCAGGATCGCAGATTTATTAAATGCCTACATTTTTACTAAAGCAGGATTTGCATTAAGGGAAACCAAGGTAATCACCCCCGGTGCAAAGGCTATAGTGCTTACTTCTACAGGTGCAGATCAACTACCAGCAGAGGGATATAAAATCAGCATCACCAACAAACAGTTTACAATTATTGGCAAAGGCGCAGGACTATTTTATGGTCTGCAGTCCGCTATGCAACTCATGCCTGATCCAGCTCAAAAAGGCGGTACTGTAGTGATTAATGCTGCGGAGATCAATGATTATCCTAGATTTAAATACCGTGGATTACATCTTGACGTAGGAAGACACATGTTTCCGGTTGCATTTGTGAAGAAGTACATCGACCTGATGTCTCAATATAAGCTCAACAATTTTCATTGGCACCTTACGGAAGATCAGGGATGGCGAATTGAAATCAAGAAATATCCTAAACTAACTACCATTGGTTCTAGCCGGAATGGTACGATCATAGGTAACTATCCGGGAACAGGTAACGATAACATTGTTTATAAAGGTTTTTACACACAAGATGAAGTTAAAGACATCGTTGCCTACGCGAGCCAACGGTTTATAAATGTTATTCCTGAGATTGAAC
Source organism: Pedobacter sp. (assembly GCF_037719805.1). GTDB lineage: Bacteria > Bacteroidota > Bacteroidia > Sphingobacteriales > Sphingobacteriaceae > Pedobacter. The sequence continues at coordinate 455,267 of NZ_JBBJLZ010000003.1, forward strand.
TTCCAGGGCATAGCTCCGCGGCAATAGCAGCTTATCCGGAGCTAAGCTGCTTTCCTGACAGAGATACCTTTGTGAGTGATCGGACCACCTGGGCCGGGTCAAGAAAAGGTAAACAGGTTCAACAGACCTGGGGTGTTTATCAAGACGTTTTCGTGCCCTCTGAAAACACCTTCAAATTTCTGGAAAATGTATTAGATGAAGTGATTGCACTGTTTCCCTCTAAGTACATCCATATTGGAGGAGACGAAAGTCCTAAAGAGTTTTGGAAAGAAAGTGCATTTTGTCAGGACCTGATAAAGAAACTTGGCTTAAAAGACGAACATGAACTACAGAGCTATTTCATCCAAAGAATTGAAAAATACATAAATGGTAAAGGGCGGTCTATAATTGGCTGGGACGAGATTTTGGAAGGTGGCTTAGCGCCAAATGCTACTGTGATGTCATGGAGGGGCACTGAAGGAGGGATATCAGCAGCAAAACAAAATCATGATGTAATTATGAGTCCGAGTGGACCAATCGGCTTATACTTGGATAATAAGCAATCTAATTCGAAAGACGAACCGACAAATATTGGAGGGTTCTCCAACTATTCCATCATCTATGGCTATGATCCTGTCCCAAAAGATCTGACTCCTGAGCAGCAATCTCACATTATCGGGGTTCAAGGGAATGTCTGGACGGAATATATCAGGACACCAGAAAAAGTAGAGTACATGATTATACCAAGAATGTTTGCTTTATCTGAAATAGCCTGGAGTCCTGTTGCCAGAAAAGACCTTGTCAATTTTACTGAAGAACGTTTACCCGTTCATTTAAGCAGGCTGGATAAAACAAACACGAATTACTGGGTGCCAACTCCGATAGGGCAATCTGATAAAGTGCTGACTGGTGACAATTTTACGATTACATTAAAGGAGCCAATGCCAGGTTCAAAGATTTACTATACACTTGATCTCTCAAGACCATCGCACAATGCGACCTTGTACACTGCACCGTTAAAAATAACAGTGCCGGCAGGGAGTAAGAGGGTATTGAAAACCATTGTGATTACGCAGGGAAGCAGAACAAGTGTGGTTACCGAGACCGTTATGAATAATGGTGCTCCAGATGAAAAAGCAAAATAAGGAGAATGAAAATGACTAAAATGATATCGAGTGCCTATGCAGTTGTTGCGGTAGTATTTTTATTGGCGTCCTGTAGCGATGGGGGTAAAGAAACGTCAACCGCAAGCCGGCAAGATGTAGCCCCCGCTAAAAAAGATCAATTCCCGTTTTATAAAGATATACAAATCCGTCCGGGACTGAATTTTGAGATCGTAAGTTGGGGCAAGGGAGTGGATTCTCTTGGGGGCTATCTGGTATTACTTTCTGATTCTTTGAAAAACAACTATAAATCGTTGTCAAACGAGCGGGAAGGGATTATCACAGATGCATGGAATATGGATATGGATAACGATGGCAACCCAGAGATCTACATTGAACTCCAGACCAGGAAGAATTTTTCTGATCTGAATGTATTTGAGTACTCAGGGGGTAGCTTCAACAAGATAACGTTCCCTGGCTTAAGTAACAATATGAAGAAGATCTATGCTGGAAATGATAAGTTTACCATTAAAGAAGGGGAGTTATTCCGTGCCTTTCCAATTGTAAATCCGAGGGACACCTCAGAAAAGGCAGGTGATGTTAAACGAATAAAATACAGGTTATCCAGCAATACTTTCTCACCTTCTGAAGTAGAGGAATAAGTCTAATGGCTATCTTTAAACTGTTCGCTTATTCGTTCAAATTTCTCAATCAGTAGCGCTATACGTTCTTTCTCTCCTTTTAAATAGGCCTTCCGGAATACCGTTGCGCAAAGAACCATCCATAAGATAGTGAAGACTATTAAGATGATCTGCATCACAGGCGACATCTGATTCAGCTTTTCATAACCATATAGAATGACTCCTATTGATAAAGCGGTGATGTAAACCCAGTACAGCTTATTGTACAAGGTGAATTTATTCACCTGATAAGCTTTCAAATTATCTAAAAAGGCCCTCGGGTGTTCTGTAAAGTCGTTTTTGGCGATCAATTTGTAATCCTTATAGAGGATAAATGTATAGGTAGCGACTAAAATAACGATGATGCTTAAGCCTGCAAGCGTAGTCCATGATTGAAACTCTGCAAATAAAAGTAGCGCTCCGAGGGTAGCTAATGAGCCAATCATTCCGAGCAGGTTAAGGCGTGATTTAGCCCTGATGCCTGACACTTCCTTCTTTGATTGCAGCAGCATTTCCTCAGATGAGATCTTTACCTCAACAGAATGTGATTGCCAAAGCGATTGTATGTGATCAAATTCTTGCATGCTGATTGTATAATTCCGTAAGTTTTGATTTGATGCGATGGATTCTAACTCTGAGGTTTCCTTCGCTGATTCCCGAAATTTCGGCGATTTCATGGTAGGGTAGTTCGTCTAGTACCATGGTGATGATCAGACGGTCATTCTCTTCCAGTTTAGCAATTGATTTGTAAAGTAACGCAACCTGCTCATTTTTCTCAGAGAATTCCTCTGCTCTGTTTTCGATAATGTTATCAGTCAATTCATCTTTTGCCTGCCTTTTCTCAGATCTGAGATAGGTAAGACAAGTATTTACGGCTATTCGATAGATCCAGGTAGAGATGAGTGATTTGTTTCTGAACTTATCAAGGTTCTGCCAGACTTTAAGGAATGTTTCCTGAAGGAGGTCGTTCGCCGAATCTTCATCTCCCGTATATCCATAGCATAGATGGAAGATCTTCTTAGAATTGGTGTCGAAAATCTCTTTAAATAGCTTTTCCTTATTGTCCACTGATTATGCTTTGTTTCTTTTAGAAGCCATCGGAGACGTTTTGTTACGGCCTTGTGCAATTTATTGCTTTCTCAACAAACTTTATAGAATAATTTAATTATTGTAGTTTTACGGCGGAGATAATAATTAAACTAACTTAAATGTCGAAAAATAACAGGTTAACGTTCTTTATCTTCCTTGCACTCATACTTGGAGTAGCACTTGGATACTATTTAAATGTACAGTCATTTACTGATTTTAATAAGAAGATCGCTGATTCGGAAGTCAGGGTGAAAGCCATCGACGGTCAATTGCTTAAAGTGACTGATACCGCGTCTGTTGCTTACAGCACGTTAATAGCTCAGAAAAAGGCCGCTGAACAGATTAGAAAAGATAACGAAGTATTAAGGGAAAAAAAACTGGAGCCATTAACACTATTGAGTGACATTTTTCTGCGGCTCATTAAGATGATTGTAGCTCCACTTGTATTCACCACGCTCGTGGTTGGTGTAGCTAAAGTAGGAGATATCAATGCAGTAGGCAGAATTGGAGGTAAAACTATGCTCTGGTTCTTGAGCGCTTCATTACTCTCATTGGTGTTGGGGATGATCATGGTCAATATTTTCCGGCCAGGAGAAGCAATGAATCTACCATTGCCTCCAAGTAATGTAGATACCGGAATACAGAAGGTTGCCTTGTCCATGAAAGACTTTATATCCCACATCTTCCCAAAGAGTATGGTGGAAGCGATGGCAACTAATGAAATACTTCAGATCGTTGTATTCTCTTTGTTCTTTGGTGTGGCTACAGCTGCAATTGGGGAGAAGGGACAAATTATCATTATATTTTTTGATAGTGTTGCACACGTGATCTTAAAAGTGACAGGGTATGTAATGAATTTTGCACCCTTCGCGGTCTTTGGTGCCATGGCTGCTATTGTGGCCAAACAGGGCCTGGGTGTATTGTCGACCTACGCACTATTTATTGGCGAGTTTTACTTTACCATGCTACTTCTTTGGGGCCTGCTGATCCTTGTAGGTTTCTTTGTCTTAAAGAAGCGTGTATTCAACCTGATCAACAGAATGAAACAGCCAGTAATGCTGGCCTTTAGTACTGCCAGCAGTGAAGCTGCCTATCCGAAAACGATGATGCAGCTGGAACGATTTGGCTGTAAGGATAAAATTGTGAGTTTCGTATTACCGTTGGGTTACTCTTTTAACTTGGATGGTTCTATGCTTTATATGACCTTTGCGTCGTTGTTTATTGCCCAGGCCTACGGTATCCATCTGTCTTTTGAACAGCAGATCACGATGTTGTTGATTCTGATGCTTACCAGTAAAGGAATTGCAGGTGTACCCCGCGCGTCGCTGGTAGTAATTGCAGGCACCATAGCTACATTCAATATCCCTGAAGCAGGTTTAGCCTTACTGATCGGGATTGATCCATTGTTGGATATGGGTAGATCTGCAACCAATGTAATTGGCAATAGTTTAGCCACTGCAGTGGTAAGTAAGTGGGAAGGTGAACTAACCGATGCATCAGATTAATTAGAATAAGATATATAAAACATGACTTTTAGGGGTAAAAAAATCTTTCTTGCGTTAACCATTGTACTTCCTTTCCTGATCTATTGCGTAATTTATTATACGCCAATGCTTAAGAATGCGAAGTACAGATCCAATGAATTTGTGTCTTTGCAATTCAGATGGGGCGTAGGTCCAGTACTGCAAAACACTTACGATTCCGCTACTGGAAACTATCAGTATGTTGACAATAGAGATTCTTTGATCCACACGAATGTCAAGTTGAGGCACAATGATATCATTTATCTTCACAATAAAGCCAATGAATTGGGCTTGTGGAATTTTCCTGAGGTTATTGCCAATGACGGGGAGAATCTGAAGTCTGACAAGATCTTACGCTACGAGATTCAGTTCAATTACAAGAGGAAGTCGAAGAAGGTGCTTTACATGACGAACTACAATGAAATGCCTAAGCTTAGGGATGTTGCAGCGCAGATGCAGAAATTGATTACCCAAAGCATTAACGACGCAGAAGAGCGTTATGGTAAATAATAATATTGCTTGTGTATTTTATAAAATAAATTCTATATTTGCACCTCGTTAAAAATAAACAATTTAAAAAATAAATAATTAACAATGTACGCAATAGTAAATATAGCAGGGCAGCAATTCAAAGTTGCAAAAGACCAGCACCTTTTTGTACACCGTTTACAAGGAGATGAAGGCGCTAGTATTGAATTTGACAATGTATTGTTGGTTGAAGATGGTGGTGTCATTTCTGTAGGAGCTCCTGCATTAACCGGCGCAACAGTTTCCGCTACGATCGTGTCTCATTTGAAAGGTGATAAAGTGATCGTTTTCAAGAAGAAACGTAGAAAGGGTTACAAAAAGAAAAACGGACACCGTCAGTATTTCACTAAAATCCAGATCTCTGGTATCAGTTTATAATTAGTTATTAACACAAATTATCCATTACAGGTAATTTATAAAATATAAATCATGGCACACAAAAAAGGAGCCGGTAGTTCCAGAAACGGACGCGAGTCCCATAGCAAGCGTTTAGGTATCAAGATATTTGGTGGACAAGCAGCTATCGCTGGAAACATTTTAGTACGTCAGCGCGGTACAAAACACCATCCTGATAAAGGAGTAGGTATTGGAAAAGACCATACATTGTTCGCTTTGGTTGACGGAACTGTTATCTTCAAAAAGAAACAAGACAACAAATCATACGTTTCTATTCTTCCTACTGCTGTTGTTAAAGAAGTTGCTGCTGAAATCCCTGTCGCTGTTCTAGCTGCAGAAGCTGAGGCTCCACTTGTTGAAGAAACACCAGTTGTTGAAGCAACTGCTGCAGAAGCAGTTCAAGCTGAAGAAACTGAAGAAACTGAAAAAGCTACACAAGCAATATAAGCTAGTCTAAATCATAAAAAAGCCCTTAGCACATCATGTGTTAAGGGCTTTTTCGTGTAGCAGGAAATTCTTTAAAAGGATTCAGCGCTACTGCTCTCTGTTCATTAACAGGTTTGCGATATTTATGAGCTCAGTTTTGCGCTCTTCAGAAGTATTAATCTTAGCTAACGCCTGGAAGGCAAGATCAAGATAGTGCTTCATCCTGGTTGAGGCGAGCATTCTGATCTCATACTGGTCATATAAGCCAGTGATGACCTGTATTTTGTTAGCAGTATCCGCATTATTAGCTTGTACGTTTAACAACGCAAGATCTTCATCTGCCGCTACCTCCTGCAGCTTTAAGCGTAAAAAGGTTTTTTTATCAGAAATAATATCTCCTCCAACTTGTTTTCCGAATTTCAGAGGGTCACCGTAAACGTCAAGGATATCATCCTGCAACTGAAATGCAATTCCTAAGTTTTCTCCGAACTGATAGATGAGTTCTGCGTGTTCCGGCGTTGCATTTGAAACAATAGCACCTAGCTTCATTGCACCACCCAATAAGACGGCGGTCTTGAGGCGGATCATATCAATGTACTCGGCTATGCTTACATTATCTCTTGTTTCAAATTCCATGTCTAACTGCTGACCTTCGCAGACCGCCTGGGCAGTAATATTGAAAGTATCCAGTGCTGGTTTAAGCACACTCAGATGCACGTTAGTGAGGTGTTTGTTTGCTTCCACCATCATGACATCTCCGCTTAGAATTGCGGTATTGGTTCCCCATTTTTCATGAACCGTTTCTCGACCCCTCCGAAGTGGAGCGTTATCCATGATATCGTCGTGAAGCAGCGTAAAATTATGGAAGGTTTCAATCGCTAATGCTGCTGGAATCCCGGCAGCTAAGTCGCCCTCAAAAAGATCCACAGCCATCAGTAACATGGTCGGTCTTATGCGTTTGCCGCCCAAACTCATAATATAGCTTATAGGCTCATATAATGACGCTGGATATGTTGGATATTGTGTTGTCGAGATTGCTTGTTCTATGCGCTTTAAAAGATCTGTAGGAGAATGCATTTATAGGGAAACTAATCTTGGATTAAGGTGAAATCTATCTGACGCTTGGCAAGGTCTACTTTTTTTACTCTGACTTTCACCTCATCACCCAGCTGATATTTTTTCTTTTTACGCTGCCCAACGATACAATAGTTCTTTTCATCAAGCACATAAAAGTCATCCGAGATGTCCCGCAATCTGATCATGCCTTCACACTTGTTTTCAATGATCTCTACATACATACCCCACTCAGTAACGCCGGATATGATACCTATAAATTCATTTCCTACATTCTCTTCGAGATACTCCGCTTGTTTATACTTAATAGATGCGCGTTCCGCATCTGCAGCGCGCTTTTCCATAGCGGATGAATGCGAAGCTGCATTTTCATAGTCGTCCTCATCAGCTGACTTCTCATTGTTCAGATACGAAGCTAGCAGCCTGTGAACCATCACATCTGGATACCGGCGAATAGGAGAGGTGAAATGGGTATAATAGTCGAACGCCAGGCCGTAGTGACCTGTCTTTTTTGTGGTATATATGGCTTTAGCCATTGATCTTATCGCCAGTTGAGTCAGCACATTTTGTTCTTTCTTGCCCTCTACGTCCTCCATCAAAAAGTTTAATGATTTTGCGATCTCCTTATCATTCTTCATGTTGATCTTGTATCCGAAACGGGAAGCAAAAAGCGCAAAGTTACCCAGGTTCTCTAGGTTTGGCGAGTCATGGGAACGATACACAAACGTTAGTTTCTTCTTTCCTGTCACCTTTTTAGCAACAAATTCCGCGACTCTTCTATTGGCAAGCAACATAAAGTCCTCAATCAATTTGTGAGCATCTTTACGTTCCTTGATGTACACTCCAAGGGGCTTACCCTTTTCGTCAAGTTTAAACTTTACTTCAGTACTCTCAAAGCTGATCGCTCCGTTCTTAAACTTACGGTCTCTTAAAATATAAGCTAGTTCGTCGAGCTTAAGAATCTCTTCAACATGCTTACCAGCTTTGTTTTCAATGACTTCCTGCGCATCTTCGTAACTGAAACGGGTGTCAGAATTAATAGCTGTCCTTCCAAACCATTCACTGACGATATTAGCATGCTCATCAAGTTCAAAGACGGCAGCAAAGCAGAGCTTATCTTCATTCGGTCGCAGTGAACAAACACCATTACTCAAACGCTCGGGAAGCATTGGAATCACCCTGTCTACTAAATAGACTGATGTTGCTCTTGAATAAGCTTCCTTGTCTAAATTGGTATGAGGTCTTACATAATGAGATACGTCGGCGATGTGAACACCAACCTCATAATTTCCGTTAGGTAGCTTTTTAAAGGAGATCGCATCGTCAAAATCTTTAGCATCCGCTGGATCTATAGTAAACGTGATCGTGTCCCTGAAATCTTTTCTGCCTACCATGTCTGACTCAGTAATTCCTTCAGGAATCGCATCTGCTTCTTTCTCTACTTCTTTAGGGAATTCTAAGGGAAAGCCGAATTGAGCCAGGATGGCATTCATCTCCGTATTGTTCTCTCCCTGCTCGCCTAGAATGGTAGTAATTTTCCCAATTGGATTCTTAGCGCCATCTGGCCAGTCTGTAATGCTCACTTGTACTTTCTGACCGTTCTTAGCCCCGTTAAGGTCTGTAAGCGGTACAAAGATGTCATGAAGCATCTTTCTGTCGTCGATGTTAACGAAAGCAAATCGATCAGAGATCTTGATAACGCCGATGAAGTCAGTCTTCGCCCGTTGTATAATTTCAATCACTTCTCCTTCATTCTTTCTTCCGCTCTTTTTAGCGAACATATAAACCTTCACCTTGTCGCCGTTTAAGGCGTTGTGAAGCTTGCGGGACGAAACGAAAATATCTTTTTCAAACTCATCGTCAGGAATGATGAACGCAGAACCGTCTGCAGTCATATCAACTTTGCCAGTTACAAACGTTTTAAGATCTTTAAATTTAAACTTGCCTTTTTCAGGCTCGATAAATACGCCCTGTTTCGTTTGCTCTTTAAGTACTTCAAGTATAGTTTCCCGTGATGCGGGGTCAGTTATGTTTAGTTGTGCAGAAACCTGTTTGTAATTCAAGGCCTCATTATTGCTTTTCTCGAGAACGTCGCTAATTAATTGTGTTAATACGACTTCTATGTGAGAAGATTTCTTTTTTGCCATAGGTAATATATCAATGATGTGAAGGTAACAATTTGAAGTGATAGATTGTTGTATTTTGTACCTTCGCATCACCCTTGCGGTGTTTAGTTTACTATAGTTTGATAAAAAAGAATGATTCAAGAACGAGAAAGAAAGGCCGGTAAGGAACTCCTCCTCATCATATTTAGGGCATTAGTATGGGGCGTTTTGATGTATTTCTACTTTAGCAAACCTGTACTTCACGATACGGATACACCCATACATAGCATAGCCAAAGCCTTGCTGATCGTTCTCGGTGCCAGTTTAGTGGTTTCAACTCTTCGATTGACCGTCATTTACTGGTACATCCGTAAGCATCAATTTAAAAGCAACATCAAAGACAACTTCATTCTTGGAATCAACAGGATCGTCTCCATTTTAAATACCGTCTTCATTGCGGTAGGTTTCATTACTTTGTTTAAGGTGGATCCTAAGGACTTCATTTTTAGTGTTTCAATCGTGGCTGCTGCAATCGCCGTAACATTTAAAGAGTATATCAACAACATGATTAACGGCCTGATCATTATGTTCTCCGACCGGTTATCCCTGGGCGACCATATCAGAATAGGGAACGACGAAGGAAAGATTCTAGACATCACACTGATCAATATGATCTTGCAAAACGAAGACAGCGATATGGTGATCGTTCCAAACTCAATCGCATTCAGTTCTGTTATTATCAACCAGTCCAAGCAAAACACAAAGAAGCTTTCGGTGGAGTTCGACATGGCGATTGAAAACGGTTACACGCCTGAATATCTCGAGAAGTATTTAAGTAAAGCCATTGATGGCTATTCTGCGAATGTAGTACCTGAAGGATTGACCGTTAAAACACTCGAAATCAACAAGGATGTAGTCATCTTCAAAGCAATGGTTTTACTTAAGCATTACGATAAGCTTAAGGAGAGGGAGATCAGAAGGTCGATTAACACCGCTCTGATCCGGTTGTCCGCTGATTTAAAGAAGCCAGATAATTTAAATATAGAGGATCCTAACAGTACATTCAAGTCTCCAAAGAAAGAACTGCGGTAATTAAACAGCCGCTGCACCAGGGATTGCCGCAATCAATCTCTTTGTATAAGCTGCCTGAGGATGGTTGTAGATGTCGTCTGGAAAGCCAATTTCTTCTATTTTTCCTTTATTCATTACCATCATCCGGTCAGAAATATGCTTAACAACCGCCAGATCATGAGAAATGAAAATATAGGTCAAACCCATCTCTTGTTGCAATTCCCTAAGTAAGTTCAATACCTGAGCCTGCACAGATACGTCGAGTGCAGAAACTGATTCATCGCAAATAATGAATTTAGGTTGTAAGGCAAGTGCCCTTGCAATCACAATCCGCTGTCTCTGACCTCCGGAAAATTCATGTGGATATCTGTCGTAATGTTCTGCCTTTAAGCCTACACGTTCCAATAGTTCTAAAATAACATGCTTTCGTTTAGTGTCATTGTCGAACAGACCATGTACCTGTAGTGGCTCAATCAATGCGCTGCCTACACTTAAGCGGGGGTTTAAAGAGGAATAAGGGTCCTGAAATATAATCTGCACATCTCTTCTCATCGCCTTAAGACCAGATTTATTTAACGATAACAAATCAGTGTTGTCAAAGATCATCTGCCCCGATGTTGGTTCTACCAACCTGATAATACTTCTGCCCAAAGTTGTCTTACCACAACCTGATTCTCCGACCAGACCCAATGTTTCTCCCGGATAAACCTCGAAGGTGACATCGTCAACAGCTTTTACATAATCGGTGGTTTTCCCGAAAAGGCCCTTCCTAATCGGAAACCAGGTGCAAAGATGACTTATCTTAAGTATCGGATCCCGGGCGTAAAGCAAAGCTCTTCTCGCTTCAATTTCAGCACTGCTATAGGTGTTTTCTGCAAGAAGATGCGCCATAGACCGGTCGCTCTCTTCATTGAGAAAATCAGCTACTACAGGCAGTTTTTTCAGACGCCGCTGAGGCACGGGGCGACAAGCCAAAAGTCCTTTTGTGTAGGGATGTTTAGGGTTGGCGAACAATTGTTTTGCCGGTCCCTGCTCCACGATATTTCCCTTGTACATCACTGCTACTTCATCTGCAATTTCACTAATTACCCCAAGATCATGGGATATGAATATCATAGCCATTTGTCGCTCGGTCTTCAATCTCAGCAACAGCTCAAGTATGGTCTTTTGAACAGTCACATCTAAAGCGGTTGTCGGCTCATCTGCAATTAACAGTTCAGGATTACAACTTAAGGCCATCGCGATCATCACACGCTGCTTTTGTCCCCCAGACAGCTGATGAGGGTAGCTCTCAAATATATGTTCAGGTCTAGGTAGTTGTACCTCCTTAAACAAGGCTATTGTCTTCTCTTTTGCTTCTCTGGCGTTTAATTGTTGATGTAGTGCAATTGCTTCCTTCACCTGCTCGCCACAAGTAAATACGGGGTTTAGGGAAGTCATCGGCTCCTGAAAGATCATGGCGATTTTATTACCCCGGTAACGGCGGATTTCTTCAGCAGAAATCGTTAGTAAATCAACATCGTCGAACCGTATGGTACCCTCTATTTTTGTAGCTTGTGGATCATGAAGCCGCATGATGGAGAAGGAGGTGACCGATTTTCCAGAACCGGATTCTCCAACTATTCCCAGCACCTTTCCTTTTTCAACATGGAAGCTGATGTTAGTCACCGCTGTGGACCAGGATCTATCTTCTTTATTCAGGAATTGTATTCGGAGGTTATCAACGTTTAGCATCAGGATACTAAGATACGATCCCAGACACTATTATCCATCAGTTTTGCTATTTTTGCGGTATGGAAAGAGAAATACTTGACACCAAGAGAAAGGCCCTTAAGATTAATTTAAATCATAAAATCTATGGCACTTTCGCCGAGATCGGAGCAGGACAGGAGGTTGCCCGTAATTTCTTTACTGCAGGTGCTGCTTCGGGTACAGTTGCTAAAACAATGTCTGCCTATGATATGACCTTTAGTGATGCTATCTATGGAGTTGAAGAGTCTGGAAGGTACGTGAGCCAATCGCGGTTGCTAAAGATGTTACATCATGAATACAGCCTTTTAAACGAAAGACTATTTGGTGAAAAGTATGATGACCGTACCTTTTTTGCGTTTGCCGATACCGTAACTACATTGAACTATAATAAGTCAAACGATCCACATGGATGGATAGGTTTACGTTTTCAAGTGGAGCCTGGCGGCGAGCCAAATGAAATTGTATTCCATGTGCGACTGTTAGATACAGATGCTGCTTTACAGCAAAACATGCTGGGGATTATAGGAGTAAATCTAGTTTACGCAGCGTTCTATCACCATCAGGACCCGAAAACGATGATTGAATCGTTAGCAGACAACCTCACGATCGGGTCAGTGGAAATCGACTTAATATCAGTCAATGGGCCTGCATTTGCGAACATAAATAACATACTGCTCAACCTATACCTGATTGCAAAAGACTTTTCTGACGCTGCGATCTTTGACGCAACGGGTAAACCTAGATTGCCAAAGGACTTGCTTTATAAGAAAGACATCATGATTTTGCGGACAAAGTATCTTCAAAAGTCCAACCCTAACTTTAGTATGCTTAACAAAGCGGTGGACCAGTTTGTGCGTACCGAAAATGTTAAGGAAGAAAACCTGAGTGTATTGATTGAGGTCCTGATGTCCAACCTGCTTTCTGATGAAGATGCGGTACCTACAGACGTTGATTTGGAAGCTGTTGCAAAACGAGCCGAGGAGATGTGCAAGACAGGTAACAAAGTTATTGTTTCCAACTTTGCAAGACACAACAAACTGGCTAAATACCTGGACCGATGTCGCCCTCAAAGTGTTGGAATTACAACCAACATTAACAACCTAAAGTTCGTGTTCAATTCATCTAATTTCGGAGGCAATTATTCCAGTCAATTGCTTAGTTACGTTAGTGATATGTTTAGTAAAAACGTAAAGCTCTTCGCTTATCCATTTTTAGATAAAAAGACAAATGAGGTGATCACTACGGAGAACATGCCAGTCACTCCTGATGCGCGGTCACTATTTGATTTCCTGAAGATAAACGGCTACATCACCGATATTCAGGATTACGAAGAAGAAGATGTAAAAACCGTTTAAAGATCGTTATAGGGATCTTTAATAGCAATTGCCATGAGTCGATCCGGATGTTCAATCGGTTTGAATCCAAACTGTGCATACAAGCCCTGAGCATCCTGCGTAGCGAGCATGTATCTTCTCAGGCCTTGTAGATCTTTATGAAATAACATTAAAGACAACAGCTTCTTCGATAACCCTTGTCCACGATAGACCTCCTCAATATATACATCGGCGAGGTAAGCAAAAGTAGCCTTGTCTGTTATCCAACGGGCAAATCCAATTTGAATAGTGTCCTTGTAGACACCAAAGCAAAGGGAATTGTCAATGGAGCGTTCTACGGTTTCCAAAGGTATGTTTTGCGCCCAGTACGATTGCGTACTTAGATATCGATGAATGCTTATGGGATCGAGCTTTTGAGGGTCATCAGAAAACACGAATCCATGGTCTTCGATTTCCATTAGTTCCTCATGTTGATGTATTGCAAAGGCTGTCCGAAATCTTCCTTTTTGCACAATGCAATGACGCCTTGTAAATCGTCAATATTTTTGCTTTGAACCCGTACCTGATCATCCATCATTGAGGCCTGTACTTTCAAGCCACTGGCTTTAATCTTGGCAACGATCTTTTTAGCTATTTCTTTATCGATCCCTTCTTTAATAGAAATCTCTTTTCTGATCATATTTCCCGAAGCATATTGCTCTTTTCCAAAGTCGAGACTTTTCGCATCCAGTCCCTGCTTAATCATTCTTGAAATTATGGCGTCTTCAATAGCTTTCAGTCGCATATCATCTTCCGTTACAATTGTGATCTGGTTTGTTTTTTTATCATGTTCGATGGTGCTTTTAGAGGTACTGAAATCATATCTGTTTAAGATTTCTTTCTTTGCATTATTCATCGCATTATCAAAGGTTTGCGCGTCAACTTTACTAACAATATCAAAAGTGGGCATGATTATAGCTTTTATGGTAAAAAATTATGGTAGATTTAAAGTATAGATTAATATAATATCTAATACATCTCTTTAAACATTTAAATATACAAATATGAAAGCCAATAAACCTAAATCCGGAGTGAAAGACGCTAAAAAGGCAGCGAAAAAGGAATTCGAAAAAAGCCTGAGTTCAAAGATTTTTGAAGTGGTGAAGCACTTCGGACAAGATGCAGAGCGAGTGGGAAAGGATATTGAATTGGTTAGTAAATTCCTGGCAAAGAAGCTGTCAAAAAAGTATAAGGAAGCGAAATCAGCAGTAGAAGCGAAGGTTGATGAAATTGCCGCTCAACCTGCGGTTGAAGAGAAAGTTGCAGCTGTTAAGAAGACCGCAGTTAAAGTTTCTAAGACTACCAAGAAAGCAGTCGAGAAAGCAGTCAACAAAGCAAAGCCAGTTGTTCAGAGTGTGAAAGTTTCTGCAATTGAAACCGAGGAAAGAGCTGCTAAAGCAATTGCTAAACCGGCGAAAGCAGCTGTCGAGGCTGTAGCTGAAACGGTAAAGCCTGCAGTTGAAAAAGCCAGTGCTGCAGTTGCAAAAAAATTAGCAGCTAAAGGGCCTGCTAACAAAGCAGCTAAAGCGGTAGCAACGGACCTTGAAGCAAAGCCAAGAGTTTCTTCGAAAACCAAAACCGAAGCCCCGGAATAACTGTTCAGTAACATAATTAACCGGACTAATTGCCTGCTAATTAACAATTGCTTAACATTAGAATCTGCAGTTTTGTATATCCCTGGAAACAGGGATTTTTGTATTTAATTTATGACGAAAAAAAAAGCGCCTTTCTTAAACCGGGAAATTAGTTGGTTGTATTTCAACGACAGGGTTTTACAAGAAGCTTCCGACGAAACTGTTCCACTTATAGAACGCATTAAGTTTCTGTCAATTTTTTCATCAAACCTTGAAGAGTTTTACCGGGTTAGGGTGGCCACTATGAGCAGGCTAGCTAATCTTAATGATAAAGCTAAAGACCTGTTAGGGTTTAATCCTAAGAAAGTCCTTAATGAAATCAAGAATATTGTCGTAAAGCAGGAGCGAAAGTTCGAGCAACTATTTCAGGCAACGCTTATGAATGAGCTTGCGCAGAACAGGATCTTCATTTTGAATGAGACCCAGCTCAACGTATCAAGGGGCGAGTTTGTAAGAAACCATTTTAGGGATCGTATCCTCTCCAATCTTGTGCCCATTATGCTTGATCTGGACAAGCCCTTTCCAGAGTTGAAAGACCGGTATCTCTACTTTTTTGTACGGTTATCGCATACCTCTTCGAAAAGAAACGAAAAATATGCGCTGATTGAACTACCGCCAGATCTTCCCCGTTTTCTAGTCTTACCGGAAACGAACGGTTTGAAGTTTATCATCCTTGCAGAAGACATTATAAAGTATTGCCTCGACGACATCTTTTACGTTTTTAACTATGACATTCTCGATGCGTTTTCCATTCAATTGACCAGAGATGCGGAATTAGATATTGATAAAAATATTAGTGATAAATTCATTGATGAACTGAAAGCAAGCCTGGATAAGCGGAAAAAAGGCAAGCCGATGCGACTGCTGTATGATACGGAAATGCCATTTGAAATGCTTACCGTGCTGGTTACCAAAATGAAGATCGAAGCCGAAAGCTTAATTCCTGGTAACAGATATCATAGATTCGGAGATTTTATAAAGTTCCCTAATGTGGGCGTTAAAGAATTGGAATATGCCCCTAATGTCCCTTTAAAAGTTGCTGGCTTACACCGGACAGAAAGTATTTTCAATAAGCTCCAGGAACGTGATTATTTAGTTAATCTGCCCTATCAGTCTTATGATTATATCATCCTTTTTTTACGTGAAGCTGCCATTGACCCAAAGGTAACGGAGATCCATATCACCTTGTATAGACTTGCAGAAAATTCAAGAGTTATCAATGCCTTGATAAACGCTGCCAAGAATGGAAAAAAGGTGCATTGCCTGGTAGAGTTGAAGGCGAGGTTTGATGAGCGGGCGAACATTTTCTGGACAAGCAGGCTTCAGGAAGAGGGGGTGAATGTGAATTACGGACTGACGGATTATAAGGTGCATTCCAAGATTTGTTTAGTCAAACGAATGGAGAAAGGCAGACCAAAATATTACGCCAATCTAGCTACCGGAAACTTCAATGAAAAGACGGCAAAGTTGTATTGCGACCATAGCATATTTACTGCAAAAAAAGAGATAACCAATGATTTAATTAAGCTTTTCGGGGCTTTAAATAAAAAGACGGTAACTAAAGGATTTAAACACCTTATCGTTTCGCCAATGGAGTCAAGGAATAAGATATATGGCTTAATTGATCGTGAAATTAAGGTCGCTAAACTTGGTAAACCGGCTTACATGATCTTGAAAGTCAATAGTCTGGCAGATGAAGGCGTTATCCAGAAACTTTACGATGCAAGTAATGCAGGGGTCAAGATCAGACTTATTATAAGAGGAATTTGTACACTGGTTCCCGGGATTGAGGGTTTTAGTGAAAACATTACTGTGATCAGTATCATAGATAAATTTTTGGAACATGCGAGGGTATTTATCTTCGGCAATAGCGGTAAGGAAGAAATGTTCTTGTCATCTGCAGATTTGATGAGCCGTAATTTTGAGCATAGGGTGGAAGTAGGGTTTCCAGTCCTCGATGAGGAAGTCCAGCAAGAGATTCGGGACATCATTGAGTTCCAACTGCAAGACAACGTCAAAGCACGTGACATTACTAAAATGAACAATAATAAGTACCATAAAAACAGGTTGACCACCAAAGTTAGGGCGCAAGTGCAGACCTATAATTACCTTAAAAATAAACACCAATAACGCTAATGCTACGATACGCCGCCATAGACATAGGTTCCAATGCAGTGAGACTTTTAATTGCCGATATTTCGAAAGATGATGAAGGTTTTAGGTTTAAGAAAAACACTTTGATCCGGGTGCCTTTGAGATTGGGGGATGACGCCTTCTTAAATCACAAAATTTCTCCGAAAAAAGTGGGTGATTTGTTGAAAACCATGTCCGCTTTTAAGAGTCTGATGGACGTTTACGGGGTTACCAAATATCTCGCTTGTGCAACATCAGCCATGCGGGAAGCTGAAAACGGTGCTGACATTGTTAAGCAGGTAAAGGAACATGCAGATGTTGATCTGGAAATTATTGAAGGTCAGCGTGAGGCGAATATTATCTATGCGAATCACATTGAGGAGAATCTGGATATCAAGAAAAACTATTTGTATATCGACGTTGGTGGTGGAAGTACAGAGCTATCCGTTTTTGTAAATAAAGTACCCGTTGCATCAAAATCATTTGATATCGGAACCATCAGAATTTTGGACAATCAGGACAAGGAAGAGACTTGGGAAGAGATGAAAAACTGGGTCAAAGACCATACAAGAGAATTGAAAAATCTTGCAGGAATTGGTACCGGTGGAAATATTAATAAGTTGTTTAGAATGTCTGAAGAAAAAGAAGGGCTGCCACTTCCTTATTTAAAATTAAAGTCTCTCTACAATAGCTTAAACAGCCACTCTCTTAAAGAACGCATCACGATATTTGACTTGAACCCTGATCGTGCTGATGTCATTATCCCGGCCTGTGAAATCTTTATTACACTAATGAAATGGACGGGGATAAAGCAGATCTACGTGCCGAAGGTAGGGATGGTAGATGGTATTATAAATCTTCTGATTGAAGAAAACCTGACCCAGCAAACCTACGCATAAGCGAAAGCTAAAAAGTTGCCATGGTGACTCACTGAATCCGGGTTATTGATACGCATTTGATGGTTAGTGGATTCAAGGATCTGGACCGTAATTGAATTGAGTTCATTAACTGTAATTGCAGCAATTGTATGTATATAGGTTTTTTCTATAATACTGCTTGTAAAGTATAGTTGATCATTGTAGGTTACGTTACCAGTTGCGGTATTTTCATGGATGATCAGGTTATTACAGGATAATTTAACAGGTGCAAATTCTCTTAACTTGCTATTCCTAGATTCAATCTTGTAAGCAGATTCTTTCATTGACCATAGCAGCCAAACCATACTAGCGGGTTGGATATTTGACGAGATTAAAAACTGCTCTTCTATGGTAAACAACTTGCTTAAAAAGCCTGGCCTTTTCCAGTTGCTGTCGTGCTCGGCCTGACTAAGATCCACGATGTCATTACCTATCATTTTTCTCCAAGCTTTGCTTCTATGATCTCCATTGCCGACTTCACATCCAACATCCGTTCCATCGATTCGTTGTCTATGACGATGTCAAATTCTTCTTCCACATCGAGAACCACATCAACAAGATTTGCAGAGTTGATTTTAAGATCCTTTATAAAATCCGTCTCTGGATTGATCTGTTCCAAGGCCACCTTATCCTGTGCATAATTGGCAACAATAGGTTTTAGTTTAGCAATTAAGTCTTCGTTGGTCATTTGATAATTCTAATATTTTTTAAAAATAATACAGGCGTTTACATCGCCAAAACCAAAATTGGCTTTAGCTAAGATATTGATCTTATGTTGTAACAATACCTGGGGAACCCGGCTGGGCGATATTAATTTTTCAATTTCAGGGTTAAGGTCTTCACAGTTCACATTGGGGAAAATAAAGTCCTCATTTAATTGAAGTACCGATGCGACGCATTCTATGCTCCCTGCAGCGCTGATGCAGTGTCCGGTGGTCGATTTCGAAGAATTTATGTAAGGGAAATCTTCTCCGGATCTTTCTAAAGCTTTTGTCCAATTCTCAATCTCCAATGCATCTTTTGATGTCGCCGTTAGATGACCAGCAATTACGTCGACCTGACTTCCGGTTACCCTAGAGTTCTTAAGCGCAGCCACGATACACCGCTGCACAGCGTCGCTATTTGGTGCAGTCATCGTACCTAAACCACGTTGGCCACCGCTATTAACGTTCCCGCCCAACACTTCTCCATAGATTTTTGTGCCTCTTTCTGACGCAGAATCTAAGGATTCCAGAACCATCGCACCAGAGCCACTTCCTGGCACAAATCCACTTGCGGTTGCACTCATTGGTCTTGAGCCTTGTGCCGGAGAATCATTGTGCTTATAGGTGCAAACTTTAATAGCATCAAAACCGCCCCAAATAAAGGGCCCGGAGTCACTTGTGCTGCCGGCAAGCATTCGAGTCGCCGCGCCGGTTTTTATTCGCTCATATGCCATTAAAATAGCTTCTGTTCCGGTAGCGCAGGCGGAGGAGTTAGAGGTAACCTGATTTCCTAAGCCTAATTTGCCGCCAAGGTGTGCACTTACCGCACTCCCCATGATCTGGGAAACCACGGTGCTACCCAGTTTCCTTACCTCAAGGTTGTCAATTTTATAGATGGCCTCTCTAAACTTATCGATCCCGGAGGTACCGGCGCCAAACACAATTCCACTATCCCAATCGGGTGCCTCATCATTTGAAATTGCTAACCCAGCGTCCTTCCATGCTTCCATTCCAGCAATGACGCCATACATAATCCCCGTGCTTTTAAAGTTCCTAAGCTCTAAATCAGAAAAGCACGCCGCGATGTGTTCGGGCAGGAGTGGAGGAGTACCTGAAATCTGACAGGAGAACTGAAGGGCTTCCAATTCTGAGTTGTGTTTTATACCAGAAATTCCGTTTTTTATGGCATGCCTGAAGTCAGTTATCCCAACTCCATTTGGAGCAACTACGCCAAGACCTGTGATGACAACCCTGTTAGACATGTAAATTACTTTTTATCATTCCTGCAATTGTACCTCCGCAAACGACTTCACCTGCTTCATTAAACATCTGCACATTGCATTTAAGTTTGTTAAATCTAAAATAAAGCTTTTCCGCCTGCACCCTAACCTTTTCTCCAGGATAAACCGGCTTCATGAAGTCTATCGCAGTTGAAGTCAGCATCACTTGTTCAGGTAGGCCACCTTCTGAGCTTTCAAAAAGGTATATACCCAGACAAACGAGCCCTATCTGAGCCATTGTTTCAGTGAGAATCACACCCGGGGTGACCGGATAATCTTTGAAATGACCTTTGTAAAAATCAAGGGAAGCCACGAAGGTGTAGGTGCCAATGACCTTGGTTTCGTTTATTTCGAGGATCTCGTCAACAAACAAAAAGGGTGCCTTGTAGGGCAAATTAGCTAACACTTCTTCTTTGTTCATGGGCTTAAATCTTATCCTTGCTTTCGCCTTTAATTTAAGTGTTCTCCGCCATCTACCGGTATTACAGCACCATTAATCCATGCGGCTTCATCCCTGCAAAGTAGATATACAAGATTGGCTACGTCTTCTGGTTGCGTCAGGCGTTTATAGGGATTTCTATCCAGGCTGTGCTTTATGAGCGCTTCACTGCCTGGTATTTGTTTCAGTGACTTCGTTTCTGTAAGCCCGGCCTGTATACAATTTGCACGGATCCCATGAGGGGCAAATTCGAGTGCAATGCTCCTCGAGATGGCTTCCATTGCTGCCTTTGCAGCAGAAACTGCAGCATAGTATTTTAATGCTTTTGTACTTCCCTCACTGGTAAAAGAGATTACTCGGGCATCACTTGCAAAAAGGCCAGCTTCAAATACTGCGGATGTCCAGTCGTACAAGCTCAACGCCATGTTCTGCATGGTGATCAAAAAGTCATCGTTGCTAAGCCCGGACCCGTTCTCCTTGGTCATCGGTTTTAAGCTTCCTTTTGCAATACTATGAATTAAGCACCTAACACTGCCGGTTGCTCCTAAGGCTGTTTTAAGGTCGTTGAGCATCCCCTGGCGCTTTTGAGCAGCAGTGACGTCCAGGTTAAAACTCAGAAATTTAACGCCCCTTGCTTTGATGCCGGCAAACTTAGAGGAGATCTCTTCCATCTCTATTCCAGGATTCCGGTGGACAATGCAGATGTTCATGCCATGCGCTGCTAATTTCTTTGCGGAAGCGAGGCCTAAGCCAGTACTTCCGCCCAGGATCAGCGCCCAGTAGTTATGTTCGCTAAATTCCTTTACCATTGCAAAAGTATCCTCTGAGCAGAAAAACCAGGACCAAAGCTAAGCATCAACCCGTAATCTCCTTTTAAAGGTTTAGCATCCATCATCCGCTCCAAGACGTATAAAACGGTAGCGCTAGACATGTTTCCATATAAGTTCAGGACGGCTTTCGTGTCGTTTATATTCTTCCCTAAGCTTCCAAATAGACTTTCTACTACCTGGACAATCTTCTTGCCTCCTGGATGAAATATCAAATGATTGATATCCTCGATCTTCAGATCGTTTGCCGCTAGAAAAGGATGGATGATCGCCGGAAAATGGCTTTCAATCGTATCCGGAACGGCAACGTCAAGTACCATCTGTAAACCTGTGTTGGAGAGTCTAAAGCCCATCATTTCCTCTGCATTAAAGAAGTGGTACATTTCTTCTGATAGTATTTCCGGACCTTCGTCAGCAGGGTCAGAAGAAAGTAGCACTGTAGCCACACCGTCGCCGAAAATTGCCGCGCTTACCACGTTTGCCATGGAGTAATCATCAAACTGAAACGTAGCTGAAGGTGACTCATAAGCTACTACCGCTGCGCGTTTACCAGGATTTGCAGCCAAAAAGTTTTTAGCATAAATGATCCCGGATACGCCTGCTGCACAGCCCATCTCGGTTACGGGTAGCCTGACTATGTTTTGCCTTAAGCCTAATTTGTTAATCAGGTAAGCATCCAGGGAGGGAATCATGATTCCTGTGCAACTGACCGTAATGATGTAATCCAAATCCTCTGGCTTCCAATTCGCTTTTTCTAACGCATCAGAAAGACATTTCGAAGCTAGTTTTATCCCTTCCCTAATGTATATGTCATTACGTTCTTCAAAAGAAATCTTGCTAAAAACTTCTGCAGGAGACATGATCGAGTATCTTTTAGAAACGCCTGCATTCTCAAATATCTTTTTGACCTTTCTAATGAAACGCTCTTCTTGTCCGCTCAGCCAGACATCCAGGAAGGGTAGTATGTCTTCAGTTTCTCTGGAAAATTCCGGTAATACTTTGGCAACGGTCTTTATTCTTACAGCGCTCGCGTGGCTCATATCGTTGGTATTATCCATTGGTAACGGAATGCCCATCGCCAACGCAAAATGTGTTTATTTATATTCAAAAGTGATGCGTATTTAAGAATGTCATCCTTTTTAAAGCCACGCAGTATAGAAACCAACCCATCATCTTTAGACATTTTATTTAGTCCAAAAACTTTGCACACGGCAATAAAAAGATAGTAGGCCAGCTTACTTCTTTGTAGGTCATTAATTACGATTCCCAATATTGCTTGCTCCCTAAATCCTGCTACCAGCTTTAAAATCTCCTCATCCTTGAAATGATGTAGTGTTAATGTACAAAGAATAACATCATAGTGCCGCTCTTGTTTAATCTCATCAAAAATATCTGCGCAGACATAACTGATGTTTTTATAGTCTTCAGACAACTTTTTCGCGTAGTCAATGGTGAAGGCATTTGCATCCATCCCAATTAGCTGGAACTTTAGACCTTTGTTCTGTGCATAGTCGGCAAGTGTCCGCAACATGTCGCCATTGCCACAACCCACGTCCAAAATACGGAGCTCAGCTCCGGATTTTTGCTTAAGCATTAGCTTTTCAAGGCCTTCTATTGTAACCTTATTGCCACCTAGGAGGGCGTTGATCTTCGCAATTTTGTCCAGGGCGTCTAGAAGGAGATCGCCTTCTAAGGCAAAATCATCCATGATCTCTACGGCCTGGCTTCTAAACTCCGTATTTACCAGCATTTATATATTTGATTTTCCATGAGTACTTCTTATTATTCCCGGCAATAGGAACGGAAACCTAGCCAATAAATGCAGTAAAACATTAAAAACTTTTCTATTGTTTAAGATCGACGATAATATCTTACTCATCAAGAGTCTTTTCTGAAAAACTGATTTCCATATGGCGGTATAAGCCGCTTCTAAATGAGCTCTGGATTTTATCTTATTTTGCAAGTAATCGTCGCATAATTCGGCACATAACTTGGCGCTGTGGATTGCCATTGCCATACCGTTACCGCAAAGGGGATGTATCAAACCTGCCGTATCGCCAATCATCAGAATATGCTTTTCAACCGGCAACTTTTTCGCAAAGGAGACCTGGGCAATAGTGATCGGCTGCTCAAAGATCATCTCCGCGGATTCAAAGAACTGCTTTAAGTGGGGATTTTGATAAAGTACCTTTTGCTGGAATTCTTCAATGGTTTTGAATTTCTTGAATAGAGTGGAGTCCGTGAGGTAACAAACGTTAATGACATTATTCTCAACTTTTGAAATCCCGCAATATCCCCCTTCAAAATTGTGCAGGGCTACTCCGTCGCTTTTAAATGTTCCTTTATAATGTGCTTTAACCGCCAGCCATGAGGATTTCCTAGCAAAAAACGTTCTGTTTAATTGCTGATCAAGTATGGATCTTTTGCCAAATGCTCCGATAACCAGGTCGGCTGAGAATGTCCCGTGCTCATAAGTTTGAATACGAAAGGCATCATTAGCAAAATTAATATTGGCAGTGGTATCATGGATTACCTGACAACCCAATTGAACGGCTTTTTCAAAAAGAAAAGAATCCAAAGTAAATCTGCTGATTCCAAAACCACCCAATGGCAACTTGCTTGAAATTACCTTTCCTGCAGCCGAGGAGATCGAGAATTTAGAAATCTCGACAGGGGAAAGGGTATTTACATCTATCCCGATTGAAGTCCAGTAGGAGCGAACCTCATTGGATACGAACTCCCCACATACTTTATGCTGGGGATACCTGTTCTTTTCTATAAGTTTAACTGGATAGCCGCGCTGCAACAAATGAATTGCGCAAGTCAATCCGGCGAGCCCGCCACCAACAATCACTATACTTTTAGGCATCTGGAATTGAACATACCAATAATACTTTTTAAAGCCTAATAATGTTTACAAGACGGCACGTACTATCCGCTATAATTGCGTCTGTCTGACAATCTTCTTTTACAGTTGCCAATGGTTGTTGTTATCTTTGGAAATGATAACCAGTACGTTAAAAAAGACATTCAAGCACAGTGCTTTCCTCTTTTTATTTTTCGCTTTACAAATTTCACCATTTGTTTTTCTCGACACATTTGGCCAATCGGCTGATAAAAGTAACCCCTCTCCAATTAAGTTTCCCTTGCCTAAAGGCATTGCTAATCAGCTGTTCTATTTGCAACGTGATCCTAACCGCAATACCCTAATTTATGAGCTGAATCTGGACAAAAGCGGTAACGTTAATGAAGCTCAACCTGTGCTTGCCTATTGGATCCGTTATGATGAAAATCAAGTAAAGAAAAACCTTTCCTATGTTCAACGTAAATTCGCTTATGGAATTGACGCTAAGAAACTTGGTAAAGACCAATTTGAATTGCGCTTCGTGTCGCATAAGAAGTTGCCTTTATATTTAGTTAAATCTGCAGTAGACAAAAAGTATCATGTTTATGTGACCATTAACAACAAGAAACTTTTGTTAGATCGCATCTTCGTACGGATTGAAGGAGGCTCATTCTGGATTCCAAACGTGAAGTATGTGGAGCTACGGGGCGTAAATCAAGCTAATGATGCGCTAGTAACCGAGCGATTAATTGTCTAAAGTAATCCTTGCTTCTTATTGAATTAAATAATGCGCACTTAATTTAGGGATTCCTGTTGAAAGATGCTGTTTAAACACTGTCTAGGCTCTTAGTGAGCTCTTGCTGAGCTCACTTTGACTTCAGTGTAAGCTTTGCTCCTCTTCGGTCCCTCTTCGGTAGCTCTTCGGTCCCTGTTCGGTTGCTCTTCGGCTCAGAGCCGAGGAGGGAGCGACCAAGAACCGTAGATCGAGCGTCTGGAAACCGGCGAAGGGTCGAGCTTAGTCAGGCGTTAGCCTGACTTCACTACGACCTCACTAGTAAGTTAAAGTAAGCTTGTACAGTTGTTATTGGTTCTCAAGCAAAGCTGCTGCCTGATCATCCAGAAACCAGGTTAGCGTGCCATTAACCGGCGCAATTAACTGGGAAGGATATTTTGTAGTGTCTTTGTCTGTGTCACCTAGAACATGCTGAATAGCCTGTGCTTTAGAATCACCGAACACTAAAAAAGCAATATTTTTGGCCTTATTGATCAGTGCCGCTGTGAAAGTGATTCTATAGGTAGAAAGTTTTTCGACATAGACTGATGATACAATTGCCTCGTGGGTATCAAGGATGCTGGTTTCAGGGAAAAGAGATGCCGTGTGAGCGTCATCACCCATGCCAAGTAAGATAAGGTCGAAATTGATCTCATCGCCTCCAAAGTGTTTAACAATTGAGTCATTGTATTCCGCCGCTGCTTGTTCCGGTTCAAGAGCGGTATTTACGTAAAAGATGTGATCTTCGGCAATTTGCAATGGTTCCAATATAGAGCGTTTAGCCATTAATCCATTGTAACTCTCATGATTTGGAAGCACATTACGCTCATCTCCAAAGAAGAAAAATACCTTCGACCAGTCCAACTTATCCTTGTAGGTCGAAGCTAAAATTTCATATAACGTTTTCGGTGAATTTCCACCGGTTAAGACGAAATTAAAAGAACCCTTTTCTGCGATGGAGTGGCTTGCTATCTTCAGGATATATTCCGAAAGATCATGGAATAATTTTGCTGAATTGTTATAAATTAAAACACTCATCTAATCTTTGTTTAAGGGGAGGGTGAACCAGTGAAAGCCATCTCTGGCGATTAAAGCCTCTGCGTCTTCCGGCCCCCATGAATCTGCTGTATAATTTGGGAAACTTAACGACCGTTTGTTCTCCCATGAATTTACTACCGGCATCAATAATTCCCAGGCACTCTCCACTTGATCAGCACGCATAAACTGAGTTTGGTCACCCGTCATTACATCTAAAAGCAGCGTCTCATAAGCCTCAGGAGTTTCGGAGTTATAGGTACCCTTGTAGTCGAACACCATGTCGACAGGATTTAAAACCATGTCTAATCCCGGTCTCTTGCCCTGAACTTGTAAACGTATGCTCATTTCTGGTTGGATGCTGATGATCAACCTGTTTTGTTGCCAATGCTCCGTTACTGCAGGAGGGAAGATGTGGTGAGGTACGTCTTTAAATTGAATCGCAATTAGGGATGATGTTTGAAACAAACGTTTTCCTGTTCTTACATAGAACGGAACTCCCTGCCATCTCCAGTTGTCTACAAAAAATTTAATTGCCGCAAATGTTTCGGTATTTGACTCTGGATCTACACCATTTTCATGTCTGTATCCAGGCACTTCTTTTCCTTCTACCCAGCCTCTTGTATACTGTCCGCGAACAGTGCTGAAACGGATGTCTTCCGGCGAAAACGGTCGCATGGCTTTTAAAACATCTACCTTCTTATTTCTGATCTCATCTGCATCAAAATTCACGGGAGTTTCCATACCGATTAAACAGACCAACTGCAGTAAGTGATTCTGGATCATGTCCCTTAATGCTCCTGCACTTTCATAATAGCCACCTCTGTCTCCAACTCCAAGTTGTTCTGTTACAGATATTTGTACGTGATCAATATAAGTTCTATTCCAAAGCGGCTCAAGGAAGGAGTTAGCAAAGCGGAAAGCCATGATGTTCTGAACTGTTTCCTTACCAAGGTAATGGTCAATTCTATAGATCTGTTTCTCTGTAAAGATGCCGGTTAAAATGCTGTTTAATTCCTTTGCTGTTTCGAGGTCTCTTCCGAAAGGCTTTTCGATAACGATCCTGGTGGTTTCTTCCGTTCCAGCAAGGCCATGATCTGCAAGGCATTTGGCAATCATTGGAAACAAATTCGGTGCAACAGCCAGGTAATATAAAACTTGAGTTTTAGGTCCAAATTCCCCTTGGTACTTTTCGATCAATTCTTTAAGCTTGCCGAAGGTTTCCGGAGATTCCACGTCTACCGGAGTATAGTATATTTGGTTAGAAAAGTCCGACCATTTGTCGTCCTTAACCTTCCCTGACCTGGAAAAGGTATTTACGCCTTCCTTTAAAGACGCTCTGAACTCTTCGTCGTTAAGAGGCTTGCGCGCAGTGCCGATTATTGCATACTTCTCTGGCATATAGCTATCTGAATATAGATTATATAATGCCGGTGCTAATTTGCGTAAGTTCAAATCGCCTGTTCCACCAAAAATTACGACTATTGTTGGGTTGAGATTGATGTTTGTTTTCATCTGTTGAAGTTTGTAGGACTAATTGTTTGCATTCCAGTCAGCATGGAAGATTCCTGCCTCGTCGATACGTTCAAAAGTATGTGCGCCAAAAAAGTCTCTTTGAGCTTGTGTTAAGTTTAGTGGAGAGTTGGCCGTTCTAAATGAGTCATAGTAGGTTAGGGCAGAGGCGAAACATGGGATTGCGATGCCACTTGAAATAGCAGTGATGACTACAGTTCTTGTACCAGGTAAGATCTCCTTTAGTTGCGACTGGATGCTTTCGTCACTATATAAATGCGGCAATGTTGGCTGCTTGGTATAGGCCTGGAAGATGTCTTCCAGCAATTCTGCTCTGATGATACATCCACCGCGCCAGATTTGTGAAATCTCTTTCAGGTTGAGATTGTATTCGAACGATGTTGAAGCCTGTTCTAGAAGATGTAACCCTTGCGCATAGGATGTGATCATCGCAAAATAAAGCGCTTGTTCCAATTGAACTTCGAAGCCAGCTGCATCTTCAATTTTCGGAGACGCATGCGGTAACGCTTCTGCTAAGGCTACGCGCAGTGCTTTGAATTTAGAAAGATCTCTTGTACTTACTGCTTCGTTGATTGTTGGAATTGGCAATTGCAGATCCACGGATACTTGTGTAGTCCATTTGCCAGTGCCTTTAGATTTGGCCTCATCTTTGATAACGTCGATCAACATTCCGCCAGTTTTCTCATCCTTAACTTTGAAAATCTCTTTCGTTACTTCCAAGAGAAAAGATTTGAGGCGGCCATTGTTCCACTTGTCGAACAAAGCATAGATCTGATCATTATCATAACCCAATCCGTTCTTCAGGAGGTCATAAGTTTCGGCAAGGATCTGCATCATGGAATACTCTATTCCATTGTGAACCATTTTAACGAAGTGGCCTGATGCGCCCGGACCAATGTAGGCTACACAAGGATCTCCGTTAACTTTTGCGGATACTGCTTCAAGAATTGGCTGGACAGCTTCGTAGGCAATTTTATCACCACCAGGCATCATGCTTGGTCCGAAGCGTGCACCTTCTTCACCACCTGAAATACCCATACCAAAGAAATGAATTCCTTGTTCAGACAATTCTTCAGCGCGACGGCTGGTATCTGTAAAATGGGAGTTTCCGCTATCAATGATAATATCGCCTTTTTCGAGAAGGGGAGCCAGTTCAGTTATCACGCTGTCCACAATTGCGCCTGCAGGAACGAGCAATACGATTCGTCTTGGTAGCTCCAAACTTTGTAAAAAATCTTCCAGAGATTCGTAGCCTTTGAGGCTATGAGCTTTACCATCCTCCTCCAGCTTCTCCAGCATCTTTTTGTCTTTGTCGTAGCCAGTAACCTGGAAGCCTTTATCGGCCATATTAAGCAATAGATTTCGGCCCATTGTTCCGAGACCGATCATTCCTAATGTATATTTGTTACTCATTATTTATCGTTTTTTGGGTAGATAGT
Source organism: Pedobacter sp. (assembly GCF_037719805.1). Classification (GTDB taxonomy): domain Bacteria; phylum Bacteroidota; class Bacteroidia; order Sphingobacteriales; family Sphingobacteriaceae; genus Pedobacter. The sequence continues at coordinate 483,924 of NZ_JBBJLZ010000003.1, forward strand.
AAAAACATGATATTTTTCTGCAACCTGCCACAGTTTAGCACCACCTTTAATGCCATCTCTATTTGTTACAAGCTTTATATTATGATCTAACTCAAAACTGATGTGTTTTGAATTTCCACCACCTATATATAAGGTATCATAGTTGAAAACTGTTTTATAAATCTGTATGATTCTTTGCAACCTTGCATTCCACCGTTCATCACCGATTTCTTCTAAAGATTCTGTTCCGATATAGCTATCGTAGTCTTTAGTTTTTGTAATAGGCAAATGGGCAAGTTCCAGGTGGGGGAGGAGTTCTCCATCGTAGACCAATGCGGTCCCGAAACCCGTTCCAACCGTTACGACAATTTCGAAGCCCTCGCCAGAGACGATACCTAAAGCTTGCTGGTCTGCATCATTGATCAATCTGACAGGCAAATTTAACAGATCACTCACCTGCTGGGCGAGGTCTACATTTGACCACTTGTTTTTTGCGAGATTTGGCGCTGTTTCTACGATTCCTTTTTTTACATATCCAGGGAAACCGATAGATACTCTGCTAAAGTCACCACTAAGAGATTTAAGCAATTCTTGAATACAATTGATAATTGCTTCGGGAGTTGATCTTTTAGGAGTAGGAACTTTTAGAAATTGTGTGATCATCTCACCGTCTTTGCTGAGAATACAGCCTTTAACACTTGTTCCGCCGATATCTATCGAAAGGATATTGCTGCTTTGATTCATTTTTTGAACGGGCATATATGTTTTATCAGTTTAATGGCCTGTATTAGATACCATTCAAAATAACAAATTTTAGTCCGATAACTAGCGAAGTAATTTTTTATAGTATGGAATAATTACTGGGATATGTTAAAACGTAAAAGTATGTGTGAACAAACTATCATTTTTCTACGGTCTGTTGATATTTTGTATGTTATTATGTACAAACATAATACTCAGCGGAATATGAAAACTGCGTTTTAATCAATGTTAAAGAATGTTAAAAAAAAACTTGTTAAATCATTTGCAATTAACGAATTCTTTCGTATCATTGTTAAGGGAATAGCCGATTTTGCACAAATGGTCGGTTATTTAGTAAACCAAGTATATATTTATTATAAACCAAGCTATGAATCGAACTTTTACAAAAAACCTATGGAGTGACTTTTCGCTTCAGCCATTCAATCACTTTCAAAAGCACTACGGGCCTGGTTCAGGTGTGGTTTTGCGTATGACTGATTTTTAGTATTCCAAGCAAGCTAAACCGATTTAATTAATATTTTTTGGATTCATTGAATTGTTTTCACTACTTCTGCTATTTTCGAGGTTAGATAATGATTTTCGTGTTATTTAAAATTTTCTAATTACAATCAAACAATCAATAAACAGTTTTTTAATCAGTTAATACTTAATTATCTGTTATGCGCATTATTGCAACTATAACTTTTTTGGGTGTGTTGTGTACAACAACGTACTCCTTCGGCAATACGGCTAGGTCTGCCTGTGTTACGAATAACTTCTCGATCAAGGGAAGCTTTTTTCAAGATACTACCAAAGCAGGGCAGGACACTACCAAAGTAGTAGACACCACCACGGTTGGTATTAAACCCATGATGAAAACCATCGCTAGAAAGCTGGAGTCTAAGGGTAGCAATCTTGATCCAAAGAAGCTTTCTATTTTTCCTGCAATTTCTCTTCAACAGTATTTAAAAGGAGAAGCAGCAGGTCTTTACGTTACTGAACCATCTGGGGAACCAGGAACAGTTCAAAACATGTTTATCCATGGAACGTCTCAACCGTTGCTTTCTCAACGTGAGGTTTTCCAAACTCAACCTTTAGTAGTTTTAGATGGTGTTCCTCTAATTGGCGAGCATCCTTTCGCATTTGACATTCAACAATTCAAATTCGATAGAATCGGTCCGGCAACTAATCCTTTATCAAATATCAATATGGCTAACATTCAATCCGTTCAGGTTCTGAATGGTTTAAATGCTACCGCTATATATGGTCCGAAAGCAGCAAATGGTGTAATTTTACTGACTACAAACCCATCAGCTACAAAAAAGAGGATCACATTTGATAGTTATGTAGGTGTGGCTACTCCAAATGCAGTTACCACAACAAACGGTAAATTTGAAAATGATTTTAGAAGACAGTTCTACAATAAGTATACTGCCAATGGAATTTACGGCGACAATGATGTCTATCCGTTGTATCTAAGTGATTCATTAAACAATGATTATTATGGTACATCTAACTGGGATGACGATTATTACGCTTCGTCATTACAATATGGTGTGAATGCAAGTATTGCAGGTGGTTCGGACCGTGCTAACTTCCGTTTTTCTGTTGGTAGCCTTCGTAGTGCTGGTGTCGCTGATGAAACTAAAGCTGATCGTTACGACACTCGTTTCCTTATTAACATGAAACCGGTTGAATGGCTAACATTCAGCGCAATGGTTAATGCAAACAGAATTCAACGTACACGTAATAGAAGTGTTCGTGACAGATTGGCTCAAGTGAACTACATTCCAGATTTAAGTTCTCCAATTGCACCGAACAAAGATAAATATGGTCAGTATCTAAAAGAATTTGACAAGGGATTTGATAAAAACAAATCCAATATCATTGAAGGATACATAAAAGTAGGTGTTGATTTGGGTAAATTTAAGTTCCTAACTACTGCTGGATTAGATTATTATGAAGGTTACCGTGATATTTTCTTTCCAAGAACTTTATTGCAGACGACAAACTATGCTTCCAACTATTTCGGATACAATCAACGTGCGACGATTGATAACGTTGCAACGTATGATTTAGATCTAAATGAAGATCATAAATTTAATTTTAGTCTTGGTAACACAGTACAGTACGACACTTACAGATATAGCTTTGCATATGCCTATAAAGGAAGTAATGACTTTATCAAGTTAAATTTACTACGTTCCGATCCAAATAGAACAGCCGAATATCTTGAACCTTATGTCTTTAGAAGAGAATTGGTCTATAAGTTCCTGGATAGAACTAGAAACAATCAGCTTTCTTTTTACGGTAAAGCAGATTACAGTTTCAAAGACAAATATAATTTCTCTGCATTACTACGGGCCGATGCTTCATCAAATCAGCAACCAACCAGCCGTTGGTTCTATTCTCCGGTAATATCTGCAGGATGGGATATGAAAAAAGAGTTTTTTGGCGATAGCGAGACGTTCTCTGAATTAAACTTAAGAGGAAGTGTTGGCCGTATGGGTAGGTATGAAAACTTTGACAATTACGCTCAGGGTCCACAATACACCGCCTTTATCGGTTTCACAGGAAACTTAATTGCTCCTGGATATAATGGTATTGCAACCTTAACCCGTCCATATAATACTGGGGCAGTTGGTTATGGATTGGAATGGGCTTATACTGATCAGGCAAATTTAGGTCTTGATGCATCATTTTTAAACGACCGCGTTCATGCTAGCATTGACGGATACTATAAGCATGATAAAAACATGTTATTAGGAATTCCATCTGGTGCAGAGTATGGTTATACTTCTATTATAAATAATGGAATGGCAATTCGCAATACTGGTGTAGACCTTACCTTGAGCGGTGATATCCTTCCTAAAACAAATACAGTTTCATGGACTTCAGCTATCAATGTAAACTTCAATCAAAATAAATTAACTGCTTTACCTGGTGACTTGGATCAAATCGTTATTGGTGACAGGTTATTGAAAGTTGGAGAAGCTGTTGACGGTTACTGGGTATTAACTAATGAAGGCATATATAATACAGATGCTGAAGTTCCTTCTAACAGTACTGGTGGTAAAATGGCTTATAATGGAATAACCATGAAAGCTGGAGATCCACGATGGAAAGATATCAACGGAGACAATGCGATTACAGATGCAGACAGAACATTGAAAGGACATGCGCTTCCAACATTCTCTGGTGGTTTCAACAATGATTTCGCTTATAAGAACTGGACATTAAGTTTGAACTTTTACTACAACCTTGGTCGTGACCTGATCAACCAGGAGATGGCAAACAGGTTTGACTTTGTAAATCGTGAAGGATTGAATGATATCAATTCAGTAAGAGAAGTAACTTTCTGGGAAAAACGTGGTGACTATTCTAAATATCCTATTTACAATCCATGGAGCTCTGTTTCACCGTATCAGGTTAATCAGGATCTATTTATTGAAAATGCATCGTTTGTTAAATTACGTACAGTTTCAATAGGTTACGATTTGACAAAGATGTTTAACAAAAAGTCACCTAACGTACAACGTTTCTATGTGTATGGTAGTGTTCACAATGTGTTCACATTAACAAACTATACTGGACAGGATCCTGAATTAGCAGGTTTTACCGGATACGATACAGGTTATGGCTTGCAAATCCCAAGGACTTATACTGTTGGTGTAAAACTGGATTTCTAATTCCTGATCGTAGACAAATTAATTGGAGTACCATTTAAAATTTAGAAAATGAAAAAAATAATTCTGCTGAGTCTGGCCTTCTTTACCCTTCTTGCCGGAGGCTGTAAAAAAGCGCTGGATGTCAACTCAACCCGTGTGGTGAATGAAGTGAACTATTGGAATACACTTGAAGATGCCCGTGCGGGTATTATGGGAGTGTACGGGTTAACCAGAGCTGCATTGGCCGACAATAATGGCCATTGGATTTATGGGGACATTCGTATGGGTAATTTTGATAGCCCTATACGTCAGGATCTTAAGGCGATCATCAAGAACGACCTTAACGCATCTTATCCCGTAGTTAAAGAACTATCAAATTGGAGAAGATTTTATGCGATCATCAATGCAGCTAATATCTTTCTAGAGCGTATCCCTGAAGTAAAAGCAAATGATGCCAGGTATACCCAGAACAATATGGAGGTAGATATTGCACAAGTTAGATTCTTAAGAGCTTACGCATATTTCTACATGGTTAGAATATGGGGAGATGTGCCATTTTTAACTACTTCTCGTGATGGAACGTTTGAGAATGTACCTAGAACCAATAAAGATGCGATTCTGGAGTATGTTCAAGCTGAAATGCTTGCTTCTGCCTTAATATTGCCTTATCGTTACAGTGTTAGTGATATTCAACAACCAGGTCAATACTATAACGAATCTGAAAGTCGATGGAATGGTGCGCTAATAAGAAAGTTGACTGCTTATGGTATGTTAGCTAACGTTGCAGCTTGGCAAGGTAAGTATACAGATGTTATTAAATATGCAAACATTGTACTTAGGGATTACCCAAGGGCGGCAATGAACTACACCTCTACAACCTTTCTAACTCAAAGAAATGGGTTCTTTTATGACAAAAGAAATGAGCATTTACTAGCTTTTGGTTTTGTTTGGGGCCACCAGGATGCTTCGTTCACCGGAAACATGGAGTCCTTAGCCTTAGCTGAGCCAGTCGTAAACAAAAGTATCCCAGACGTATTTGTTCCGAAAGATTCGATTTTGACGATCTTTAGAGAAACGAATGATGGAAGGTTCAGTATTGATACGACCGGAGTAACTCGTTCTCAGGCGTACTTCACGAACTTCCTTGGAAGGTATCCAATCTTTAGTAAGATCAAAGTTATGCAAGATGGTTCAACTGACCCAACTTTCAGGATCTACTCTAGTTCGATTGTAGTATCGAGATTGGAAGATATTACATTATTAAGAGCGGAAGCATATGCGGCGCTTGGAGAAAATGCAAATGCAATCAATGATTTGAATACCGTTAGACAGTTGAGATATAATGTTGACAATAAAGGTCAATTAAATGAAAGTGCAAGTACGTTTGTAGCTTACAATGCGACAAGGAATGGTGCACCGATTGATGCCATCTTTTTGGAAAGACAAAAGGAATTCATGGGAGAAGGAACTCATTTTTATGACCAGGTAAGATATAATAAGATCAAAGGAACCAATGCCGCATTTATGAACTTGATTACTACAGGTGGAATATATTGGCCGATCTCACGAGACCTTATCGCTCAGAACCCACTGTTAATACAAAATTCATACTGGAAGTAATAAAGGAAAGAAAGACATGAAAAAATCAAATTTTTATTCAAGATTTTTAGCTGCAGCATTGTTGCCTGCACTAATGTTTCAAGTGGGATGTAAGACAGAAGATGATTACAAAGGAGCAAAACCAGTTGATAATACAACCGATTTAAGTACTTACGCTTATTTGAAAAGTAAACCAGGTGTTTATGATTCTCTATTGTTTTTGGTAGATAAATTAGGTCTTCAGAAAACGTTGGAAGACAGTACCATTACAACTTTTGCGCCGTCTAACTTAAGTTTTCAGATTGCTATTAAAAACTTAAATGAGGTTCGTAGGTCTCAAAATAAGCCTGCTGTGTTCTTAAAGGATATTGTATCCGGTAAGGCCGTTTTATCTAAGGACTTGCCAAAGGCGAATGCTGATTTGGCGCACATTGATACGATGACTGCAAGGTATATAATTAGGAAGCAGTTCTTATCCAGTGATTTCTCAGTTGGCGACGGTCAAACTATACTTAGTGTCCGTCATGGATATCCCATGCATGGGCAACGCTTATATGCTGATGCTCAGGGATGGCAAAATGGTGGTTCTGAGATCATTGAATTTGCCAATACCAAGCGTAGTGTATTTGTTCCAAATTGGTCGAAAACTACTACAAGTTCTGTGAACATTAAAACCAAAAATGGAATCGTTCATTTGTTGAGACCTGATCACGTATTCGGTTTCGATGAGTTCGTTAGACGGCTAACTTTGGTTCCGCCTCCAACAAATTTAATATTTGCAGATATGACGGCGTATAATAATGCTTTACCTAAGCCAACAACACCGCCCTATAGTGTTAAATTTAATGGTGACTACCAGGATGGTGTGGTTTCAGGCGGTGAGAGGATTGATAAATTGTTTGACAATAACGTATTAACTAAGTTTATCTCGAGATTTACAGAGGGAAATAATAATCCGACAATTATTACATACAAGTTTTTTACAGGACCTGCAGTAGCTAACGTCTACACTTTAACATCGGCGAATGACTCTCATCCGAGAGATCCGAAAAGTTGGAGATTAGAAGGTTCATTAGATGGAGCTGCATGGGTTCAGTTAGACACCCGTCAGGATATCGATTTCAATTCGTATTTTGAAACTAAGATTTTTGATTTCCCTAACACGGTTGCTTACTCCTATTATAGGCTTACGATTCTAACCAATCATGGTGATGGTCTCTTCCAAATGGCGGAATGGACAATGAACTTTAGGCAATTAGATTAGAAGCAGAGATTTTAAACCAAAAGACTATTATGCAAAACGCAATAAAATATAAAGCCTTGATACTGCTTACTGCAGTAGTTGCTTTCTCTGGGTGTAGAAAAATATTCAACCTACCAGACGAAAGAGATTATTTAAGTACAAGAGCTGACTTTACAGTAAAAACATTTGACCCAAGATTGGGGAGAACAACTATTCGTCAAAATATATTCAATGCTGATAACTCAAGTTTTCCTATGACTTTCGAGATTGTTAATCCACGGTTTGGAGATGGAAGAGATGCTAGCGATATGTTAAAGACCAGACCGACACTCGTTTGGACATCAGAGTATACAGGTAAGGAAACCAGTTTAGCTGAAATTGAGGCTAAAAGAAAGTTGGAAGACCGGCCTATGGTAGAGATGAGAAACTCGGGCGAATTCATCATGTGGAATACAGCAACGAGAGCTGACCTCAAGCCAGCGGATTCCGTAATTTATCCTCAGGACATCAGATATTTTGATGTTAAGATTAGTAATTCAGGCGGTTCAAGAGTAATTAAGAACTTACAGTTTACTCCAAAGATTGATGTACCTTACGAACCAAGTGCTGATTATAACACAATAACAGGTAAACCAAACACGACTACACCAGGTGGAAAGGCTAGAGTTTATAATTTTCCACAATTGTCTGGTACCATCAGAGGGGAGTCCACTAACACGCCCTTCCTAAATGCTGACAATGCCAATACTGGTTTAGTGTATATGTATATTAGAAAATATACTGGTGATGGAGCTAATGGTAGTTCATTAAGATTCAAGTTCCTGAACAAGGATTCTGCGGCAATAGATCCTGCTAAGTTTGGTGATACAAAATGGAATCAGTTGGTTCACGGATTCAACATGGTAAAAACTACTCAATATGTAAAATACGATGTAGCTTATCCAATTCCATTGGCAAGAATTCCCACACAGTATACAGCAGGTGGTCCAACGTTCGCAGAAGGTGGGGATGTGGCTTATGTTGAATTCCTTTTCTCTCGTTTAGGTTTTAATAATGCCCGAGAAACAGGTAGAATCTCTACCAATTTCCAAATATTTGAGAAGGGCGACTGGGAAATTGTATTTCATTTTAAAACAGTTAACCCGAAATTCGAGAACGATTAAATCCTAAATGATAAAAATTAATACAATGAGAAAACAAATAATTCTGCTATCGATTTTTTTCAGCTGCATTTTTCTATGCAAGGATTTGATGGCGCAAACTAAAAAAGTTACCGTAAGGGGAACGGTTACGGATGCAGCTTCCAACGAACCAATGGTTGGGGCATATGTATCTTCTGGAGTTCCTTTGAAGGTTTTAGCTACTGTTAATGCTAACGGAGCCTATTCAGTGGTTGTCGATGAAGGAGCAACGCTAACATTCAGTTACGTAAGTTACGATACACAAACGCTTAAACTTAAGGCAGGGCAGGCTGTGGTAAACATCCGCTTAAAAGAAACGCAAAATACATTAGGTGGTAATGTGGTAATTAGGGGCTACGTTAAAAGAACCCGCGAAACTACCACTGGTGCTTCCTTTATCGTTTCCGGTAAGGAGGTTCAGGACAATCCAGTGGGTAACGTTGAGCAACTGCTTCAAGGTAAGGTTGCTGGACTGAATATTCAGAATAATACTGGTGCTCCAGGTATGCGTGGCAGTACAAATATTCGTGGATTATCAACTATTTCGGTAACAGGTTCTGGAGAAAGTGCTTACTTACAACCGACGTCGCCACTATATGTAATTGATGGTGTTCCAATGGACGCTGATAAAGCTTCTGAGTTTGGCTTTGATCAACAGGGTCCAGGTGTAAGTCCGCTTTCACTGATTCCTCAGGAGGATATTGCTAGTATTGAAGTTTTAAAGGACGCGACTGCAACAGCATTATACGGCTCACGTGGTGCTTACGGTGTAATCCTGATACAGACTGTCCGGGGAAAATCTGAAGTACCTGTGATCACTTATACTACTAACTTTTTTGTGTCGACAGTCCCACCATTGCGTGAGACATACGGTGGTAAGGCAGAACGCGATTTCAAGCTTGCTCAAATCGAGCGGTATGGCCAGTTTGAACAAAAATATTTAATTACGAATACACCGTTTTTGGCTGATAGTTTAAATGCCTTTTACAACAATTCAACGGATTGGCAGGATATATTTTACGGCAATAGATTTAATTCAACGCATAACGTTGCATTGAACGGCGGTGATGAGATTTTTAACTATAAAACAAATGTTAGTTACTACTCTCAAAGTGGTATTATCGAGAATACAGGCTTCGAAAGATACGCTCTGAGTATGAACATGGAATTTAAGCCTACAACGAGACTAAGATTTTTCGGTCAGGTAAGAGGTTCATTAGGAAAAGTTCAATCTGGTAGTGGTACAGGAGTATTGCAAAAAGTAGTTGACAACAGTGCAAATCGATCGTCGTTAATACCTGGTCCATCATTCTTGTTGGCAACCAGTGATGTACTGTCTACGCTACAAATCCGTGAAAGTGCCGGTCCAAGAAACATTAATGCACAGATGGATGCGAACTATGAACTTCTTCCCGGATTGAATGCTGGAACTACTGTTAACTACGACTACGTAACGGAAACACAAGATAAATTTTTACCGGCCGCTGCGAACAGTCAGTTTGCTCAGGTATATAACTTCAGTGGATATGGATCTACATTATACAATAGGAATAGCATTTCTTATGTGAAATCTATTAATGAAAGCCATAACTTCTTTGGTAATTTATTTAGTGAGCTTTACATTAGAAACAATCAGGAAGCAGCAACTCGTTTGGAAAGATCTCCAAATGATCAATTTGAAGGTCCACTAGGTTATGATGGTTATTTCTCTAGAGGCGGTGGTGTTTTAAATACCTTCCGAGATTTGAAAACCGTAGCTATTGCAGCGGCTTTCACTTATGATTATCAAAAGAAATACGTTATTGATTTAACTTATCGTTTGGATGGATCGTCGGCAAGTGGTCAACTAGATCCTTATTCAAGAAATCCTTCCGTTGGATTAAAATGGAACTTCAATAAAGAGAACTGGTTTAAAAATTCAAAGTGGTTAAATTATGGTGACATCCGTTTAACTGCAGGTCAGAATATTTATCCGAATGGTAGTTTAATTGATATCTATGGTGAATATAATCCAACAGGTTTTTATAACAACTCGCCACGGGTTGGTATCAATACTGGACGTATTCCAAATCCATATTTGAAAGCTAAAAATGTAATTCAATACAACTTTGGTGTTGATGTTGGTGTGTTTGATAGTAAACTGGATATTATATTTGATACTTATTATAAAAAGGTAGATAACGAGCTGTTTACAAACATATTGTCTAACACATTAGGTTTTGACACTTATCAAAGTAATGGTTCTGCAATTGCCAATTATGGTTATGAATTGTCGTTAACAAGCCGCCCATTATCAAAGGAAAGCAAACTACAGTGGACAGTTTCATTGAATGGTGCATGGAATCAGGATGTTTTACTTCGTATTCCAAATGAATATAATGGACAGTATATAAACCAGGTTAATCAAGACAATGTTAATCAGTTCATAGCTCTAAGAACAGGTAGAAATTCGTTATCAAATTATTTGCTCGTTAATAATGGTGTATACGCAAGTACTGCTGATGTACCTGTAGATCCTGTTACGGGTCTTCGCATGCGAAATGAGAATAGCGGCTCCTACCTATATTCTTACCAGGGCGGTGATGCAAAAATGTTTGACGCAAATGGTGACTACCTGATTAGTGGTAGTGATAGACAGGTATCTGGAAATACACAGCCTATGGTTACTGGTGGTTTTACAAATAACTGGTCGTATAAACAATTTGGACTAAATGTCTTTGCTTCTTTTACTGCAAAACGTTCCGTATTGAACAATGCGCTAGCTAAGCGTTTACTGTTGCTAAGTGATCCTTTTAATACCAATTCCATTCCACCAGCAGGTGAACTAAATATCTGGAGCGGTCCTGGTGATTCCGATGCAACTTATGCAAATGCGTACAACTATGCACATGAGAGAAACATGAATAACTTTAGATATGAGCAGACCTTATGGCAGGAAAACGGAAGTTACTTTAAAATTAATCAGGTTACACTTTCATACAGCCTTGATAAAAAAGTTTCTAAACGTATCGGACTAAACAATGTGCGTGCTTATTTATCTAGCTCAAACTTGGTTGTGTTCTCACCTTATTCGGGTCCAAATCCAGAGAATGTAACCAATCTAGGTAAGGATCTTTCAGCTGGATATCCAAACCCAAGAACGTTTACATTAGGCTTTAACGTTACATTTTAATTGGAGTCACAAAAAATATAAGATATGAAAAAAATTATTATTTGCTTATTAGTTGTGGTAAGCGCTTCACAATACGGTTGTAAAAAGTTTCTAAGTATAACCCCAATAGACAAATTAACGGGAAATAACTTTTATCAATCAGCTGATGATGTTGAAAGCAATATCACTGATATGTATGGACAGTTATTTGATAAATATACTGCAACTTCTTTTGCCGGAGCAACTGGTGAATTCCGTTCAGGAGAGGTTATTACTTCAGTTCAGGGTGGAAGACTTGAGATTGGCCTGTTGGGAGGACATACCAGACAGACGCCCAATGCTCAAGGTAATTTAGGTAAGCAGACGATACCGGTTACTACAGTAAATGATCGTTTATTACTTGCGGGCCTTACTTCAGGGGGATACAACTTCCGTGATATGACAAATTGGAGACAGTACTACCGTGTAATTCAGGCAGCCAATATTCTGGTTAGTAAATTAGAAGAAGGTATTCCTTCACTAACTGCTGATCAAACAAAAAGATACATTGGCGAGGCGAAATTTATCCGCTGCTTTTGTTACTTTACAATGGTAAGGTTATATGGAGATGTTGTATACTATACTACCCCGTATCAAAAAGATCCTATACCTAGAGAAAATATGGTCTCCGTGGTCAATAAATGTATCGAGGATTTAAAAGGTCCAAAAAACGATCTGCCCCTGACTATCAATGATCCATCTCTCAGAGGTGTACGTGCCACTCGTGGAGCAGCAATAGGTTTATTGATGAACATGTATATGTGGAATGCAGGTTTCGATCCTACGCAAAAGATGAAGTATTATACTGAAACTGCGGCATTGGGAGAGGAGATTGTAAATAGTGGTGCGTTTCGCTTGCTAAACATTAGTGAATGGTCAACAGTTGCTAAGGGTCGATCTGAGGAAAGCTTGTTTGAATTGTTCAGAACTTTGAACTACAATACAGACTTAAATAACCCATTTGCTCAAGCGAATGCTTATTCTCCATTTGGAGATGCTTTTATCCACTTCCCATACAAACAGCCGGAATATACGCATCGTTTCAATTATGCAGTATTTACTGAAGCATATATGCAAAAGTTATATCCGGATCTAAATGACCAACGTCTGTCGACGTGGTTTACAGCGCCGTTTGACCAAAATGCGGAAACATTCCAGTTGAAGAAATTTGCTGTGAATACCTTTATCGATGCCAATAATCCTAATCTTGATATAAACCCAGATAATACTTATTTAATTATGAGGTATTCAGATGCAATATTGCTAGCTGCTGAAGCCTATGCAGAATTGGGAGGAAAGGATGCTGAGGCAACTAAGATGTTAAATATGGTTCGTCAGCGTGCAGTTGCTACTCTTTATCCAGGTGGTGCTTATGCCGGTAACTTAAAAGATGCCATCTTCTGGGAACGTGCCAAAGAATTGATGGGAGAAGGTGCTCGTTATTTTGACCTTGTTCGTACTAAAAAGATCTTGAACAAAGCCTACACTGATAATCCACTAACAGCTGATAAGTTTGGAAGAGGAGGTTGGACTTGGCCAATCAACACCCTTGATGACGGTCCTACTGGTCTAACATCTGCGCTAACAAATAATCCGTATATGACATTGAATTCATATTGGATAGGAACCGGTCTTTAATCTAATTGAATATAACCAAATGAAAAATTTAATAAAGAGATATTTTACGTCTGTTGCAGTATGTTCGTTCTTGCTGACAATGATGATTTCCTCATGTTCAAAAGATTACTTTGTTGATGGTGGACCTTCCAAAGCAGAATATAATGGTACTGTATTACAGTATCTTGAATCTAATCCGAAATTTGATACCATAGCACAGATTGTCAAGCTGGCGGGCATGGAAGATGTTTTTAATAATGACGACATTACTTTCTTTGCACCTACTGATGAAGTGATCAGACGTACTATTGGTCAGGTGAATTCAAATGTGCTATTTCTGCGGAACGGGTTAAATCAGCAGTTGTTTGATTTACGTAAAGATACCATCCGCACATTGGCTGATGTTCCTTCAGAAATTTGGAGAAAGTACTTGATGCGTTACGTGTTTAAAGGTAAGAACGTACTAAAAGATTATCCACAGTTGGACTTCCGTCTTAAGCCACTTTATCCAGGTGGATTTTATACTGGAATCAATGGTGACCTATCTAATATCGGTGTTGTTTATAATAGTGCGAACAGCGTTGCCTACACAGGATATCGTCAGTTATCTATCTCTTATATTCCAGATCCTGCAAACCCGTTAAGTTTTATTCCAGCGGCGGTTGCCTCTTCAGACATTCAACCTAAAAATGGCGTTGTACATGCCTTGGCGATTACCACATTTATTTACATAAACGGTGTTCAAGGTAGTATTTCTATTGGTGATGTGATCACCAGTCCAGGAGCGAACCTGTTTGGTTTTAATTTTGATTTTTACCAAGAGGTGGTTTTAAGTAAATAATGTGAGATGGTTAGCTTCTCTTTAAAGGTGAAGATACTGAGGAACATAAATAGTTTTAATAGTTAAATATAAACAGTATGAAATTTAAATATACCAGTTTGGTTGTTGTGTTCGCCGGGTTACTAATAGGCGGATGTAAGGAGGAGGGGCAGGACTTCAAGAATCCTTATGAAGGTGGTAAAGAAGCATTGGGTATTGTCACTAATGCTCAACAAGTTCCTGTGCCAGAATCAGGTGAAGCAGGTACAATTGTTAGTATTGCTGCTACCGGATTAGATAAATTTAAGGCAGGGGAATTAAAATTCAAGTTTAATGGGGAGGACGCTGATATTACGGAAGTCACTGCTGCTGGAATAAAAGTTCGAGTTCCAAAAAATGCAAGCTCAGGCGTGACTACTTTTGTTGTTAACGACCAGTTAGTATTTGGCCCAAACTTTACAGTTACCGGTAAAGTTAAGATCGACTTAACCTGGAAAAGTACCATAGGTACTGACAGAATCGTTTTGAAAGGAGTTAGACTTCCGGATAATAATATTATGATCCTTGGTGATTTTACCAATTATGATAATAGAGGTATTGTCAAAAAGATTAACCGAATTGCCAGATTATTACCGGATGGTACCTGGGACCGTACGTTACAGTCAGGTGAGGGTGCTAACGGCGCTCTTTATGACATGGCGTTTCTAAACGGCAAGTATTATATCGCAGGTGCTTTTGGAGGCTATGCTCAGAGAGGTGGAGGTATTAGTAATATCACTCAAATCAATAGTACAGGTGTTATTGACACTGTTTCACGAGAAACGTACCTTAAGAAAGGCGTAACCGTTTCTCCTTTCAATGGCGGAGTTGACCGGGCAATAACTAAGCTATATAGTTTTGGAGGTAAATTGATTGCTACCGGAGATTTCACCTATTATCTTTCGCGTCGTTATGATCAGCCAAGCTATACCTATAAAGATAGTACTGTAATTGATAGCGTTGATGTTAGGCAATTGGTTAGGTTCAATGCTAATGGTAGCTTGGATTCTACCTGGCGGTTTTTACCAAAGGCGCCGGGTTATAAAGGTAAGTTGGGTAGGAGTTTACCAGGTGGTACAGGAGCTCTATTGTCTTTGATGCACACGGATGGCAAGATTCTTTGCTATGGTGCGTTTCCTAAATTTGATGATGCTACTGTAGGACGAATAATCAGACTAAATGCAGATGGTACAATTGACCAGACTTTCAATCCAGGTGGAGCAGGAGCAGATGATATTATCACATCCGTTAGCTACAATGCGGCTACCAACAAATATGTAGCGGTAGGTTACTTTAGAACGTTTAACGGCAAGCCTTCACTTAATATGGTTCAGTTGAACTACGATGGTTCGGTTGATGCTTCGTTCACTCCAAAAGTGTTTGGTGGTGGTCAGCCTGCGTTTGTTAAACAACTTAACGATGGTCTATCTCTCATTACAGGCGATTTTAAGTCTTATGACGGCGTTTCAAAAGGGGGCTTCTTGTTTGTAGATAAGACTGGTGGACTTGCCGCTGGTTACAATACAATTGGTAATGTTTTAGGCTCATACCAAAAGATCAATGACGTATTGGAGAGCACTTCGACTGATGGTAAACGTGCATTAATATTAATGGGTCAATTTTATATGTTCGATAACAAGCCTTACAATAATATCATAAGAGTAACTTTAGAATAAGATGAGAGACCAGTTTAAAACTAACCAACTGAAAAATAAACTAAAGAGTATGAAAAATTTAAAGATCCAGTCTTATATTGGAGCATCTCTCTTAATAGCAACTTTTGCCACGTCGTGCAAGAGTGACTTCGAAAAAGTCATTCCTGGAGCGCCACCGGTATCGTCTAATGTTGACTATAAGGTTCCTAAAGTGCTATATATTATTGCTGATGGAGCAAGGGGTACATCTGTTAGAGACGCAGAAAGTATTAACATTAAATCGCTTATAGGCAATTCCATATATACCTGGACTGGCTTAGCCGATACGACTAAGAATGATGCCACTAACTGGGCAGATATGATTACCGGTGTCAAAAAAGAAAAGCATGGGGTTATCTCAGAAGATTTTGCAGGTAACAAATTAGGTGCGTACCCTTCTATATTTAATAGAATTAAATCTGTCAACCCAAAGTTGAGGATTGCAAGTTTTACTTCTTCAGAGGTAATTAAGACGAGATTGACAGGCGGTGCCGATATTTCTGAATCTTTTGCAGGCAACGACGAAGCAGTTAAATCCAGAATGGTAGAGTTTCTTAAGACTGATACGGCTTCCTTAGTTATGGGTCAGTTTTCAGGAATAGAGGCTGCAGGTAAGACGTCAGGCTTTGATGTTTCATTTGCTCCTTATAAAGCGGCAATCAATGCGTTTGACGCAAAAGTGGGTGAGATGGTAGCTGCAGTTAAAGCAAGACCAACCTACGCTAAAGAAAACTGGTTGGTGATTATTACTTCTAACCGTGGTGGCCAGTTTGTTTTGCCTGCCAACCAAGATGATAAAACGGTGTTTAGTAATACGAATGCTAATGTTTTCACGGTGATTTATAATGCTAGTTTTAAACCTACTTTTATTGGTAAACCTTTCTTAGGTAACTCCTTTGCAGGGGCTGCAGTTAGGTACAAGGGTGATCCAGAGAAAACTCAGGGTCTAGTAAGTGACGCAAAATCTGTGAACTTCAACTTCGGTGATACTTCTGATTTTAGTATTTCTATTAAAATTAAAAAGGGATTAACGAAGAATAGATCCCGCGGTGATTACTACTACGCATGGCCATCTGTCTTAGGTAAAAAAGCTAATTCAGGTTGGGGAGCGAGTAATCCGGGCTGGGATTTTTCTTTGTTTTATGATGGATGGCGTTTCTTCCTCTCTGGAGGTACTGATTTCGGAAATGGTACTGAGATTGCTGGCGCTAATTTTAGCGGCAATACTTGGCATGATTTAACCGTCGTCGTCGAGAGAAAGGCTGATGGCTTTAGATACGTCAGAGTTTACACAGATGGAGTAAAAGGAGTGGCCAATGGCCCCAATAATGGAGGTTCATATCCCGCACCAAATGGTTCTCCGGAAAGACCGGTTAGCGTTGATGTAAAGTTATCAGGTAAACCAAACATGAACAACACCGCACCAATGCGAGTTGGATTTACTCCAGGTGAGCTGGATGGTGATTTCGGTAATATCAATGTTAATTTAGCTGAATTGAAAATTTGGAAGGTTGCATTGCCGGAATCGGTGGTACAGCAGTACTCATGTGATGCCTCTATGGATGCCAGTCATCCTTATTATAATTACCTTGTAGGGTATTGGCATCTAAATGAAGGATCAGGTACAACGATGAAAGATTTGGGTCCGTTCGAAGCGAATATGACTCTTCAAGGTACTTACGCTTGGGAATCATTTTCTGATCTAATATGTTCACCAACTGTTACTGCTTTAGGTAACCTAGTTCCAAAAAACTCAGATTTGCCTGCACAAATTATAAGCTGGTTCAACATCCCTCGTCAAGAGTCGTGGGGATTAGACGGGAAAGTTTGGATATCTAACTAAAATGTTTAGCGGAGCTGCTAAACAGCTCCGCTTATAAATAATATTATGATTTTAAATATGAAAAAAGTATTTACCCTAATGCACTTTTGTCTTCTTGCCATTGGTGCATCTTTATTCACGTCATGCGAGAAAGAAAAACTTGAGGATGTACTGTCTAAGGAGGAATATGGAAGCGTTTCAGCTTCTCTTGCTACAAAAACAGAAATTGGTACAGGAAGTGCTTTTACATTAACTGGTGGAGAATTAACAGTTCCAGTCACCGTGAATTTTTCTACAGCGACTTCCAGAGCGTTTACAATTCAGCTTACTGCCAATCCAGACACCGTTGCAAGTTTAGTAACGTCGGGCGCGTTAGCCACCGGTACATTACCAATTGCCGCAGGTACATATTCACTTCCTCCGGTATTAAATGTCCCGATTGGAGTTACTCAAGCAACATTTAATCTTGTAGTAAGTAGATCTTTTCTAGAAATTAATTATGGTAAGATCGTCGCTCTTGCTTTGAAAATGACAGGCCCTGCTAAAGGGAATACCATTGCTCCAGGCAAAAACGTTGGAATCATCACCATTAATACTGCGCAGGCAATTGCAGCTGAAGCTGTGCACTATATCGGCTTCACAGCGAATTCTTTACTGGTGCCTAACAATAACAATTTTACTACCGGCTCTCAAGACCTGACTATTAGCCTTCCGCTGACGTTATCAGGGGTTGCTGGACCGACGTTTACCGTTGATGTTATTAAAGACGCTACTGTTGCTACAGCGGCTATCGCAGCAAACGGAGGCGCAGCCAATGCCGCAGTTTTGCCTAATGACAGATTTGCAGTTGGAAACGGTAAAGTTACTTTTGATCCTTCAAAAAATACTGCGACCTTACAGTTGACTACGAATTTTTCGCAGTTAATGATGCTTACAGATAAGAAATGGTTGATTGGATTAACCTTAAATAATCCTTCAAAATACCAAACAAGTGGAGACAAGAAGTCTATCGTTGTTGTCATTGATGCAAACAATTTGTCAAGACCATATATAGGCACTGAAAGTACTCAGGTACGTGCGTATGATGGCACGCCATTTCTTATTTCAGGAACAATTGGTAAAGTTTCAGAGTTTATACCTGCTGCAATCTTTGATTTAGGGGGTGAGGGTATTGGTTATCATAATAACAATCAATCTAAAGAAGGAGCTTCAGCATTTCGTCCAAGTGAATATGTAGACATTGTGAATGATATCCCACGTAGGGCTATTGGATGGACATCAGATAATGAATGGCTAAACTTCACTGTTAATGTTGAGGCAGATGGAATATATGACATGAATGCATTTATTGGAAGTAGCAATGAGGATGGACGGTATAGCATTTTTGTTGATGGAATCAATATGACTGGTACTTTAAAGAATAAGAAAACCGGTAATGATAACTATGGAAATTTTCAACCCAATTTATCAACGTTCGCTTTGAAAAAAGGAAGACACATAGTTAAGTTCTTCATGAACAGAGGTGCATACGACTTCCAAGGCTTGCAATTCACCAGAAAAAGCTAATCTTACCTAGACTATAACCAAACAAACTTTAACCACCACAAGGCCATGAGAAAATTTATTAAACCAGTAGTATTACTTTTTATAGCAGGAGCTTTCTCCTCATGTGAAAAGGACCAGCCTACAAATATTGTTGATGAAGGAGCTGTAGTAAACCCCTTTGCTAACTTCGAAGTTGTTAAGGACCCAAATGACGGCTTCACCTATAGTTTTAACAACCTTTCTTCAAAGTATGAACGATTAGAATGGAGATTTGGTGACGACACTTTAAGTACCGTAGCTTCTCCAAGCCATGTTTATTTGGCTACAGGTAAATATCAGGTAGATTTGAAAACGTTTTCATCTACAGGTGCTGTGACAAGAAAACTTGTGGACATAAACATAGTGCCGGACAGCGTGGCGAAAGTTACAGCTGTTAAATCTGGTGTTCTTAACCAAGTTAAATTTGGAATAACTGTTAAAGCAAAGATCAAGACGATTGAGTGGACTTTTACAGGTGTAGCTGCGGGTGAAAGTAAATCCACTAGTTTGGAGCCTGTAAAGACTTTCTCAGCGGGATCATTTAATTCGTTCACCGTTCATATCGTAACCGACAAAGGCTCTGTCGTTGATCTTTCTAAATTTGTTACTCCAGAAGGAATCGCAGAAAATATCACTCAAAATTACGTTGCGTTCACACCATCAACAAACAACACAGGCAATACCAATGAGAATGCTTCGAAGCTTGTCGATAATAACTTAGAAACGAAAATTTATTTAGGTGGGCCTCCGTTCCCATTAACCTTTAAATTTCAGTATGCTTCACCGCAGACAGTAAAGATTTATGCGATTGGATCGGCTAATGATTCCGATACGAGAGATCCTAAAGTATGGACTCTCGAAGGATCAATTGATGGTACGGAATGGACTGTTCTTGATTCGAGAACTCAAGCAACAAGTTTCTATGCCCAAGCTGGCAACCAGTGGAAGAAATTATTCTATTTTACAATCGCAAATCCAAGACCATTTGCATTTTACAGGTATAAAGTCACCTCAACCTTTGGCAGTGCCAACTTCCAAATATCAGAAATCAGACTATTTAGATAGAATCGTTTAATATTTTGTTTAAAAGGTGGCTCCCAAAGCCACCTTTTTTTATTTTACACGAATGTAATAAATTGGGTACGAAGGGGATAATCCGTGCTGGTGGCATATGTTTTGTTTAAATTAGCATATTATTTAACAAACCATTCCCCCCAAAAAATGAACAAAATATTTAAGCCCTTCCTTTTATTGGTATTCGCTGCCATATTAGTTTCCTGTGAAAAAGACCAGGTATTAGTTCAAGAAGTACCAGCTTCAGAAAAACTTCCACTAGTAGATTATACTATTATCCCCGGAGATGATCCTTTCACTTTTAAATTTGAGAACAAATCTTCTGGCTTTGAAAAAGTAGAGTGGCGTTTTGGAGACGACACTTTATCTACAGTTTTATCGCCTAGTCATGTCTTTCTAGCCCCAGGTCTATATCAAGTTGATTTACAAGCATTTAATTCAGAATTAGGTGTTTCTAGAAAAATGGTTGATATTAATATTATAGCTGATAGCGTCGTAAAGGTAACCGCAACTAAAACAGGCGTATTAAACCAGGTTAAATTTAATTTAAGTAGTAAAGCAAGAATAGCCTCTGCAAAATGGACATTTAATGATGTTTCTCCTTCAGTTGTCTCTGAAAGTCTTTCACCTGTGCGTAATTATCAGCCTGGTTCTTTCAATAGCTTTAGTGTTACTATAACTACAGATAAAGGTTCTGTGTTAACATTTGATAAATTTGCAACGCCTGAAGGTGTCGCTGATAATATCACTCAAAGTACGTTATCTTTCGTTGCATCGACGGATAACGGCAATACGAATGAGAATGCAGCCAAACTAATTGACAATAATTTAGAAACTAAAATGTATTTGGGCCCTGCGCCACTTCCATTAACATTTAAATTCCAATTTGCATCTGCTGAGACGGTTAAAATTTATGCGATAGGATCTGCAAACGATTCTGACAGCCGAGATCCAAAAACCTGGACTTTAGAGGGTTCTGACAATGGCGAAATCTGGACAGTTCTTGATTCTAGAAATCTAACCAGCTCGTTTTATGCTCAAGCAGGAAATAAATATAAGCAGTTGTTTTATTTCACTGTTGCAGAGCCGAAGCCTTTTATATTTTACAGATGGAACATTACTTCCATGATTAATGGTACAAGCTTTCAAGCATCAGAAATAAGACTTTTCAGGTAAGATACTCTTGCTCATTAAAAGCCAACTCTATAGAGAGTTGGCTTTTTTTATTTTACAACGAATTTGTTACAATGGTGTTTGACTACCTGTACAATATTCATTATATTTATGTACTCATCCGGTTAAGAAAGGGGATGAGTACATAAATTAACCAAATATAAATTTCCCCTCCCATGAACAAAATCCTTAAACCGATTTTAATTCTGTTCTGCTCCGCAGCATTTATTGCCTGCGAGAAAGATCGTGTCTTTCCAGCTGAAACTACTGAAACTGGTGCACTTCCCGCTGTTAATTACGAGATCGTGGCAACAGACGATCCATTTACCTTTTCATTTAAGAACAATTCTACAGCCTTTAAATCCATTGAATGGCGATTTGGCGATGACAGCTTGTCTACGGAGACTTCACCTACCCACTTGTTTCTTAGGGATGGAAAATATGAAGTCGTGATGACAGCTACTTCTGAGACTGGAGCAACGGCTCGTAAACTTGTGGTCTTAGAAATAGATGCAAATAAGTTTGCAAAAGTATTTGCTGCGTCGAATGGAACTGCCAATACCGTTAAATTTAAGATAAACACAACAGTACCACTCCAATCTATTAAATGGGATTTCGGGGATGCTACAACCGGAGACCAACTTGAGCCGGCAAAGACTTATGGCGTTGATCAGCTTTTTATTTCCAAAGCTACTTTTACAACAAAAAAGGGATCTCAAGCGACGATAAGTAAGTTGATATCTGCCGACGGTTCTGTTGAAGAAGTTACCAGCAAATATATCAAGAATACTGGTCCAAAATTCGTTGCTTCTGAACGTGTTGGAAGCAGATGGGGTGTAGTAGCTGATTGGAGAGTTAACCAAGCTGTTAGACAAAGAGAAGGTGGAATGGGTGGATGGGATGAATGGGAAGGTAATAGTATGTCTATGGAGAAATGGGGCGGTGAACCGGAAATTTTAAATGGTAAAATAGAACAAACTTCTTTAGCCCCTTTGCCTGTAAACAAATACTTTTATGAATTGAAATTTCATGACTTCAGCGTGAAAGACAAGCTTTATAATGTCATCTCAAAAGCTAACAGCCTTCCTGACATAGGCAATGTTGAAACGGATGCTAACGTTCTTGGTCGCTTAAAATTCAATGGAAATGCTCCTTTAGTGTCGTATACCGCTTTTCGTGTCACGGAAGTAAGAAACGTTACTTTTGGTTTTGTAGCTACCTTCCAGCAAGCGGATCAGAATTTCAAATTAACACATATCAAATTGTATCAGTTAGAAAAGTAAAACTTTGTTATCTTTAAAATACTAACCCAGCTGCCAAAAACAGCTGGGTTTTTAGCAGTAAAAGTAAACCACATCCACACCTAACTTTTGTACCACATCGCATGATTAAAAAACAATTACTAGCCTTATTCTTTATTTTCGTTGCTGTTATTGCTGTAGCTCAAGAAAGCAAAGCCCCCTCTTACCCATTGATTACACATGACGCTTATTTTAGCATTTGGTCGAGCACAGACCAATTAAACGCTTCCGTGACCAACCACTGGACCGGAGCGGAACAATCACTTTTGGGAATAATTAAGGTGGACGGTAAATCTTACCGCTTCCTTGGAAATACAGAGCAGGCATATAACGCCATTCTTCCATCTTCGGAAGAACAAGACTATAATTTTAGTTACACTGAGAACACTCCAAGCGGAGATTGGAAAGCAGCTGATTATAGTGCCGGTGATTGGAAAACAGGAGCTGCACCCTTTGGTGATGTATCTCAATTCGCTAAAACGGCATGGAAATCTAAAAATCTTTGGGTGAGAAGATCTTTTGATTTAGCTGATCCCATGTTGAAGGATCTTGCACTGAAGTTGAATCATGATGATAACATTGAGGTTTATTTAAACGGTAGTTTAATATACAGTCATGTTGGCTGGACTAACAATAAGTTTTTGTATATTTGTTAGAAGAATTGGAACTGCATTTATTGATAACTAGACAATCATATGGACACCAAATTGGAAATTGGCAGGTTTTTCTCTAACGGAAACTTTGATCAGGCAGCTCAACACCTTAATGATGATGTGGAATTTCACGTCTATGAAGATGATAAACACCTAATTGGTAAGGCTCAGGTAATGGAATTTTGCGATGAGATTGCTAAGTATTTTTTATCGGTAGAGACTAATTTCCTTGAAAATGGGTACTTGGTATCCGACGATAAAGTAATCATCTATGGTTATGCTGAGTTTAAGAGAGGGGGAAAGCTGGTAAACGCTGTCAACTCTTGTGATGTTTATGAATTTAATGCTGCGGGTTTGATCCAGAGGATACATTCATATTGTAACTCACTCAAACAGTAATCCGTAAACCGGCCTTGCTCCAATAGTCGCTTATCAAGCCATCGCTGCTGGCAGAAATGGCATAGCTTTAGCTGCGATAGCTAGATCAAGCAGCACTTTATGGAAAACTTAAATTCTAAAGCATTTAAAACTGAATTCGTGGATACGTTCCCGGGGGATGAGAGCGGTAATGTCAGCGCAAGGCAAACTCCAGGCGTACTATATAGCAAGGCAGTACCCACTCCTGTAAAGAAACCTGAACTTCTTGCCTGGTCGACCGAACTGGCAGAGCGTTTGGGTATATCAGCACCTAATCCCGACGACATAAATATTTTAGGCGGCAACCTGGTTACGACAACAATGTATCCCTACGCTGCTTGTTATGCCGGTCACCAGTTTGGAAACTGGGCAGGGCAGCTTGGAGACGGTCGGGCGATCACGTTGGGAGAGTGGGAAACTCCGCAAGGCAACACCTGGGAGTTACAATTGAAGGGCGCTGGCCCAACGCCATATTCCCGGAGGGCCGACGGTAGGGCAGTTTTGCGTTCATCTGTGCGGGAATACCTCATGAGTGAAGCGATGCATTACCTCGGCGTACCTACTACGCGGGCACTGGCTTTAACTGCTACCGGCGACAAAGTAGCGCGGGACATGTTTTACGACGGGCATCCTGCCTATGAACCTGGCGCCATTGTAATGCGTACCGCTCCAAGCTTTTTACGCTTTGGTAACTTCGAAATGCTTAGGGCGAGGAATGAAATCGACAATCTCACGCAGTTGGTAGACTGGACAATCGAGCGCTTCTATCCCCATATTGAAGGCGACGACAAAGTACTTCGTTGGTTCGGCGAAGTTGTTGAACGTACTGCCACTATGATAGTGGAGTGGCTGAGGGTAGGTTTTGTACATGGGGTGATGAACACCGATAACATGTCTGTGCTTGGTTTAACAATTGACTATGGGCCTTTTTCTTTTCTAGACAACTACGACCCGGATTTTACACCGAACACCACCGACCTGCCAGGCAAACGATATGCTTTTGGTCAGCAGGCTAACATCGCTTACTGGAACCTGAGCTGCCTTGCAAATGCATTGGTACCCTTGATGTCAGACAATGACAAACTATCCAAACAACTGGAAACCTATGCAGACTTCTATTGGCTGAAGTACTACGCTATGATGGCAAATAAGTTGGGCTTAGACGGTATAAAAGGTGAAGATGACGAGAAGCTTGTCGCCGAGTTTGAGAACGTATTGACCGCTATCCAGCCGGATATGACCATATTTTATCAGTTGCTAATTGATTTGCCGACTGAATTCGCCACAGAGGAAGAGGTGCTTAAATACTTTAGGAACAGCCTCTATGGTGATCCTGAACCAGCGGATGTCACCCAGCTTCATACGCTTATTAAGAGCTATCAAGCTCGTTTAAAAGTTAACACCTGCACAAGCGACGACAGCTCAGCGCGGATGCGCAAAGCCAATCCAAGGTTTGTTTTGAGGAATTATTTACTTCATATGGCTATTGAAGAACTGCAAAAAGGCGAGAATCAACTGTTTTTGAAACTGCAGCGGGCCCTAAAAGATCCTTATTCAAGTGACCATGATGAGTTCTTTGAAACACGCCCAGGTTGGGCGACGCAACAGGCTGGCTGTTCAATGTTGTCATGCAGCTCATAGATCCAGATTAACTATTGAATAATGATAAGGATAAACATTTAGTGTTTTCTCAATAACGTTTATCCTTATCATGCAATAAAGTGAGCTGCAGGTTTCCTTTTACTATCCTTTCCTTAAAGCAGCTAACAACAGTTTGGCTGTTTCCTCAGATGAACCTGGATTCTGACCAGTGATTAGCAAACCATCCTGTTTCACGTACGAAGCCCAATCTGAGCCTTTGCTATAAGTTGCACCCAACCTGTTCAGCTCGTCTTCGACAAGGAATGGAACAACTTTGGTCAGTTGTACTGCCTCTTCTTCCGTATTAGAGAATCCCGTAACTTCCTTTCCTTTTACTAATGCTTCGCCATTTTCATCTTTGACATGAATTAATGCACCCGGCGCATGACATACGAATGCAACAGGTTTACTGCTGTTGTAAAAGCTTTCAATTAAAGAAATGGAATCTTTATCGTTGGCTAAATCCCATAATGGACCGTGGCCTCCAGGATAGAATACCGCATCAAAATCTTGCGCTTTTACATCTGCAAGCACTACAGATTGAGATAATTTCGCTTTAAGATCTGCATCTGCATGGAAACGTTCTGTAGCAGGCGTCTGGTTTTCGGGTTCATCACTTTTTGGATCTATCGGCGGCTGACCGCCTTTGGGCGATGCAATTGTGATTTCTACACCTGCATCTGCCATGGCATAATACGGTGCAGCAAATTCTTCTATCCAGAAACCGGTTTTCTTTCCGGTATTTCCTAATTCACTATGTGAGGTTAATACCACTAATACTTTCATAACTATTGTTTTAATTAGTAACTCATTTTAACTATTTGTTCAACATCCGATGGAGCAAGCGTTTTGTGCTCTCCTAAACCTAACCATCCACGCGCTGTGAAACGTTGCGAAATTTTCTCTGCTGTGCCTTCATAATCAGCAGTGTAGTCGGATAATTTGGTGTCGATACCCAATGAATGGAAAAATTCCACGGTTTTTTCAATAGCTGCCTTTGCAGTTTCCTCAACAGTTTCCGCCTCAATGTTCCAAACTCGTTTACCATATTGAGCCAGTTTCTCTTTCTTAGCTTCAAAATTATAATGGTAATGGCTTGGTGCGATCACAGCAAGTGTCCTTGCATGGTCTATGCCGAACATTGCTGTTAGTTCATGTCCCATGGCATGGACTGCCCAGTCGGTCGGCACCCCTTTTTGTATCAAACCATTTAAGGCCATTGTGCAACTCCACATAAAATTACTTGCCGCTTCGTAGTCAGCTGGGTTTTTCATCACCCTTGGTGCGATTTCAATCAAAGTTTGCAGGATGCTTTCGGAAATCCGATCTTGTAAGAACGCTTTAGTAGGGTAGGTCATATATTGTTCCAGCACATGGGTGAAGGCATCCATGATGCCATTAGCCAATTGGCGCTGAGGGATTGACTGCACTACCTGTGGATCAAGAATAGAAAATATGGGGAATAAACCAGGACCGCCCATAGACAATTTCTCTTGTGTTTCTTTGCGCGTGATCACAGAACCAGAATTCATTTCAGAACCGGTAGCAGGAAGCGTCAATACCGTTCCAAAAGGCAAGCCTTTTTCAGTTCTGATACTTTTCTTCAAAATATCCCAGGGTTCTTCACCTTCATACAAGGCTGCGGAAGAGAGGAATTTTACGCCATCAATTACGGATCCGCCACCAACTGCCAGCATAAATGTGATCTGCTCAGATTCAATGATCTCCAACGCTTTCATTAGGATTTCATATTCCGGGTTTGCAGGAATCCCAGAAAACTCAACGACTTCAAAGCCCTGTAAAGCTTGCGTCACTTGTTCATAAATGCCATTTGTTTTTATGCTTCCACCACCGTAAAGCAACATCACTTTCGCACCACTAGGGATCTCTTTTGTTAATTTTGCTATTTGTCCTTTCCCAAAAATGATCTTGGTAGGGTTCATGTATTCGAAATTCAACATTGTATGTGTAATTAAATCTTAACGATCATCTTTCCATTGTTCTTGCCTTCAAAAAGGTCAATAAATGCCTGGGGGATCTGATCAAAACCTTCGACTATGGTTTCAGAATAGGTCAATTTTCCTTCTTGCAACCAGGTACTGAGTTGCTCAATTCCTTCCTTGAACTGATCAATATAGTTTGAGACGATGAAGCCCTGCATGAGTACACTATTCTTCACTAATATTCCCTGGATCCTCGGACCAACTTCCACTTCAGTGTCGTTATAACTTGAAATTGCACCGCAGAGAGGTACACGTGCGAATTTGTTAATGTTGGCAAGCACGGCATCTGAAATTTCACCACCTACGTTATCAAAGTAGATGTCTACTCCATTAGGTGCGGCCTGTGCAATTGCCGCTTTCATATCCTCAGTAGTTTTGTAGTTGATCGCTTCGTCAAAGCCAAACTTAGATCTTAACAGTGCTACTTTTTCTTCAGAACCAGCGAGGCCAATCACTTTGCAACCTAAGATCTTCGCGATTTGTCCGACTACACTACCTACAGCACCAGCTGCACCTGAAACGACGAGCGTTTCTCCTGGTTTCGGATGTGCAATCTTTGTTAAGCCAAAATAAGCCGTCAAACCGGTCATGCCCAATACACCAAGATAGGTAGATAAGCTTGCTGCGTTCGCATCAACCTTGTTCAGGCCAGCTCCGTTGGAAACCTGAAATTCTTTCCAATCTAAATTGCCAGTAACGAAATCTCCAGCTTTGAAACCATCCAGTTTCGACTCCACTACTTCTGCAACCAGGGCAGATTGGATTGGTTTGTTTAACTCGAAAGGGGGGATGTATGATTTTGCGGAAGTCATCCTACCCCTCAGGTAGGGATCAACAGATACATATAATGTCTTCAATAATACCTGACCAGCTGCTGCCGCAGGTTTTTCTTCTTCCACAAATTTAAAGTCGTCAAGTGTAGGTTTTCCTACCGGGCGCTTGTTGAACAGAATTACTTTATTCATGATTTTTCTTTTTAATTCCAGGAATGTCATCCATGGATGGTAAATGTGTAAATTTTTTAACCTCTTACTTTTTCTAACATATCATTTAAGTGATCGGCTTCCTCGTCTGTTAAGTTCACCAGTATCGAGTCGATGATTACCCGCGCTTTTTTCTTTAAGAGAACCCCTTCCTTAGTTAGTTTGATATAAACAACACGCTGATCGCTACTGTTTCTTTCTTTCTCGATTAGCCCCTTTTCCAATAGTTTGTTCAAGAGTCTGGAGGTATTGGGCATGCGGTCAATCAGACGTTCAGTAATTAGATTTACAGTAGCGGTATGTTTCGGCTGACCATAAAGAATGCTCAGCACATTGAACTGCTGAAGTGAAAGGTTTGTAGGCTTTAAGGAAGCTGCAATTCGGTTTAAAATCCAGTTGGAGGTGAAGATGATGTTGGTAAGTGCTCGTTGTTGAGCGCTGGAAAAAATATGTTGTATTTCATTTTCTATTTTTACAATACAAAGATACCATCCATGGATGGTATCTTGTGTCATGCATAATTCATCTTAGTTAATGCATAGCTATAGTATTGCTTAGCGTGCCATTATTTTGGCTTTCGTGGCTTCCTGCATCAATTCATATTCTTCTTTTCAACTTTCCAGCCGGGATCTTTCGCTAAACCAGGAGGATTTCCTGTAAACATTTTACCTGCGTTATTATCGCGCTTTAACTGCCATTTATACCACGATATAGCCACTTTTGCAAACTCGCCTCCGTGGTATTGCCTGTAGGTTCCACCATGGCCGACATCTAAGTTGGCAACAAAAACAGGTACATGATTAATGCGCTTAAAATCGTCCATTCCGTTATTGTAAGCAATGTCTTTTTCTCCACCCAAAACGTACAGGGTAGGCGTATGTAGCTTTAAAAGCTGGGTTTTATTCAGTGCGGGCATCCCTGGCATTCCTCCACCTGCCCCCAAAATGCCGCTATTATAGATAACCGCGGTAGTTATCCGGGGATCTGGAGCCACTTCAAGCGTTTGAAGCCCTCCGCAGGACATTCCGCTTACAGCTATTTTTGTCACATCTATTTTTTGGTAGAGCGGACTTTCTTTGTCGTTATTTTGAGCAATTGCCCAGTCAATGGCATCTGATAATTGGCCAGAAGAGCTACGGCCTGTTGGCTTTACACCTTCCTGTGGCATAGGACCGATAGCGATGATGAGAAAGCCATGAGAGGCAACCTCGGAAAGGAAATTGACATGTTCCCATGGTGAATTAGCGCATGCGCCATTACCCCATGCAATTATTGGCAACTTGCTTTTGGGACCAAAAGCACTGATGTCTTTAGGCCGGAAAATTGTATGGGTCGGCAGGGAGATTTCTTGGATCATTAGCGCTTTATAGGGGCCGGATCCGCCATCTTCAACAGTTTTTGAGCTTGTTTGGGCAGTTTGTGCATTGGTTCTGACGCTTAATGTCAATCCAGCAATTACTGCAATCAATGTTAAAACTTTAATTCTCATAGCCTTTTGTTATCTAAGTATTATTGTAACTGGAATGCGCTGATAGATGAAGGTGACTAGTTAATCCGCACGGCCAATTAATTCAACGAAATTACCGTCAGGGTCCTGCACAAAAAGAAAATGCATGTCCTTATTTAGAGGCGTTGGAGTACTTCCCAGAAATTTGACTTTTAATTTAGTCAATCTTTCAATAATCGGCTTCAGTGATTTAACGTTAATAGTGATATACTGCATACCTAAATCGTCTTGAACAAAAGTTGATTTGCGATGCGCCGCTTTTTTCTCAAAGCTCATTAGTTTGAACTCCGTAGCCTCTGGGCTATTTTCAAGCTTTAAAACCGTGATCGCGAAAGGTATGCCGCCGGAAAGTCCCGATCGCTTAGTAAAATCCTGGTCTAAGCTGAATCCGCCTGTTTTAGTCATGCCAATGCCGTTGACATAGAAATCCAAGGAACGGTCGAGGTCTGAAACGACCACACCGATGTTGATCACTTTGCTGCTGAAGTTGTTCTGGGAGACTGCCACTTTGCTATTCATTATAATTGATAGCAAGAGAAGTGTTTTGAAGATAGTTTTGTACATGGTCCTTGTGTGTTAATTAGAGGTGTATTTATTTCGTGACTTTCATCACTCGGTTGAATTTTTTTTCTCCAGGGTAAAGGCAGATCTATAGACGTTTACTTTCCAATTATAACATAAGTCTTTCCAGCAGCAGCTACAAAATCATACAGCCAGGTCTGCGGCAGTTGAACGCTTAGGTCTTTTCGGCTCTCTTTAATCAGCGGTTCCCTGATGTCAGTAGGTGTATTAAAAATGCCTTTTTGCATACCGTTAGATTTTTTCAACAGCTTGTTGGAGACGGGCTGGGGAAGACGCAAGCGACAAACTCCATTCTGAGAGGCATGAATAACCAACCTGTTGATCTTACGATCCGCCCAGGACACCTCAATTTCATAACCTCCTCTGGCCATTAGTCCCTTTAAGTTTCCATTTGGCCAGGCATCCGGCAGGGCAGGTAACAGGTGTATAGCGTCATCGTGACTTTGTAGCAACATCTCGGCTATGCCAGAGCTGCAGCCATAGTTTCCGTCGATCTGGAAGGGCGGGTGGGCATCAAACAGGTTTGGGTAAGTTCCTCCAGAACCTCCGCCAACAGGTTTTATTTGGTCGGTAATCAATTTATAAGCATGGTTTCCGTCGAGCAGTCTTGCCCAAAGGTTGATCTTCCATGCCATAGACCATCCCGTAGAGACATCTCCTCTATATATTAAAGAATTTTTAGCAGCTGCAAATAATTTTGGATGTTTAAAAGGGCTGATCTGATTACCGGGGAACAGTCCGTAAAGGTGGGAGACATGCCGGTGTTTATCCTCTGGATTATCAAAATCTTCCAGCCACTCTTGTAGTTGCCCGTGCTTTCCAATTTGCATTGGCGGCAGGCGGTCACGCAGCCGGGATAGGCTATCTGAAAATGTTTTATCAACTTTTAATACCCCAGCAGCTCGAATGAGGTTAGTAAACAACCCATAGACAAGCTGGTTGTCCATAGTTGTTCCAGCAGCTACGGAAACCGCAGTCTTTCCGCCCAGATATTGATTCTCTGGAGAGATCGACGGTGAGACGACCATATATTTGTGATCCGGATCCTGTTGCAATACATCCATATAATACCATGCAGCGGACTTCATTAAGGGATAGTATTCTTTAAGGAATTTCAAATTGCAAGTATATAGGTAATGCTCCCATAAGTGCTGAGTAAGCCAAGAGCTGCCCATTGGCCAGAGACCCCAAAATGCGCCGTCAACTATTCCAGTAGTTCGCCAGATATCTGTATTGTGGTGCATCATCCAGCCTCTGGCACCATACATTTGTTTTGCACTTTCCTGCCCGGTGACTGATAGATCTTTGATCATATTAAACAGTGGTTTGCTGAGTTCAGAAAGCTGTGTAACTTCGCTCGGCCAGTAGTTCATCTCGGTATTAATGTTGACGGTATACTTGCTATCCCAGGGGCCTTTAAGTTCACCATTCCAGATCCCTTGTAAGTTGGCTGGTTGTGAACCGGGCTGAGAAGCAGAAATCAACAGGTAACGGCCAAACTGGAAATAGAGTTCAGCTAGTTGCGGATCATTACCATCCGAGAAATTTTTAATACGAAGGTCGGTTGGCTCTTGCGCGGCTTTTGTAACACCCAAATCGAGGGACACTCGGTCGTAATATTGTTTGTAAAACAAACGGTGAGCCTCCAGCAATTGGCTAAAGCTGCGAGTATAGGCTTTATCTAATAGCTGTTGTGCCTTCAACAGCGAATTTCCAGACACATCTTTATAATTCACGAAGTTGGTAGCTATCGAAAGATAAATAACTGCCGTATCAGCATTCACAATTGCAATTCCCGAGGTATCAGCTTGCTGAGAACCGCCAGAGGTTTTAACCCGGCTGATGACATGAAACTTAATCTGACCTTTTTGATTCTCATGGTCACTGCCCTTTCCCTGGAGGATCAGGTCATTCGCTTTTACATCAATGCCTGTAGAAAGCGGACTTTTAAGCCTAAGCTTGCAGCTGATCATTTTAGGACGGTCTGCACTTAGTCTCACCATCATCACCTGGCTGCCGAAGGACGTAAAATACTCCCGTTTGTAAGTAACTCCGCCTAGCTTGTAACTAGTTGAGGCTGTTGCATTAGCAATATCAAGGTCGCGACGATAGTCTTCACTCTGCGTATGACCTGGAAAGTCAATATATAAATTGCCTGCGAGTTGATAGGGCATGCCGCTGTTTCCTTTAGGACCCAGCTTACGGTTGGCCAGTTCCTGAGCTTCCACATATTTCTTCTGTGCCAGCAACACCCGAACTTCAGCTATGCTACTGCCGGCCTGTGGATCAATGTTGTTATTTGGTCCGCCTCCCCAGATCGTGGACTCATTAAGCTGGATCCGTTCATGGTCCAAACCGCCAAAGATCATTCCACCGATGAAGCCGTTTCCAATTGGTAATGCCTCGTTCCAGTTATTAGCCGGCTTATTATACCATAGCTGATGACGTCCTTTGTCCTGACCAAAGCTTTGAAGCGTAAGCCCCATAAAAAGGAGTACTAATGTTTTTATCTTCACGTTAATCTCTATTTATACAGTTCGGTTAAAACCGGATTACATTCCAGTAAGCAGCTTTTGGTTGCAGATCCTTATCAAACAACAACGGGTAATTTTTACGACCTCGAACAGGGAAATTATCGAGCCAGCTATAGCGATCAGATAGGTTCCAAAACGTAACTCCGGTTAAAATGCCCTTGTATTGCCTAAAAGTTTCAAAGAATTTGCCGTACTGGTTGGCCTGCTGTTGTTGCAGCTCGGCATTGAAGCCTGTGGCTCCTGCTGATCCTGCCTGCTCTTGAATATTACCGTCAGTATATACTGAAACGTCGAGTTCAGTCACCTGAACTTTAATATCTAGTGAAGCATATTGATCGATAGCCTGCTTAATCATCGCCTGCGAGGGGTCTTTGATGGACCAATGACCTTGTAACCCAACTGCATGTACGGGTACACCGGCGTCGCGGAGTTTCTTTAGTAAAGAAAAAATACGTTGCCTTTTCTCCGGATATTCTGTATTATAGTCATTGTAGAATAGAACGGCATTTGGATCGGCCTCGTGAGCGTATTCGAAGGCCTTTGCGATAAAGTCTTCCCCGCATATTTTGTACCACAAAGTGTTGCGCAAAAATTCTTTTGGGTTATCCGAAATTGCTTCATTGACTACATCCCAGGCGTAGATTTTCCCTTTGTAGCGACCAACGACCGCGTAGATATGTTCTTTCAAACGTTTAAGTAGAACATCTTTACTAACCTGATTTCCCGCACTATCAACGAACATCCATTTGGGAGCCTGAGTATGCCAACAGAGGTTATGGCCTCTAACCTTAAGCCCATTTGCAGTCGCGAAGTTTACGATGGCGTCGGCACCTGTCCAATCATATCGATCCTCCTGTGGATGAATTGGTCCCATCTTCATTGCATTTTCTGCGGTCAGGCTATTAAAATGTTTCAGAATCAATGCGCGTTGTTCAGAATCTACCAACTGGCGGGGAGTTACGGCCACGCCGATGGGAAAAAAGCTTTTGTAATAGTCTTTCAGACCCTGTTTATCTTCTTTCTTTTGCTGTGCAATTAAGCTGAGGGGACCAGTAAGTAGAAGCAGGAACAATATCCAGCGTTTTACACCACGTGCGTTGTTATAGACCATCGATTGTCCACTTTTTGAGTATTTGTCCATATTCGGTATTGAAGCTAATATCGCTTAATTTATATTGGTTAGGTTGCACATCAAATCAGCGCAAACCCAAAAATACATGGCTTGTAATTGATTGTACTAGACAATAACAGACTACTTTTTGTCTGTAACAGATGTATTGAATTTTATTACGGACATATATTCCATGAAATTTAACAAATGTAGCCCATAAAGTTAGGACAGATGATTAGTTTAGTCATTCAATTTAGTTCAACCTAACCGATAAAAAATATGCGTGTTTTATTTTTTCTTATGCTTTCTCTGTGTGCTTTTGCTACCAATGTGAAGGCTCAAATTACCATCAAAAACCCAATTCTTGCGGGATTTTATCCAGATCCTGCAATTTGTAAAGTTGGATCCGATTATTATATAGTCAATTCCACCTTTGTTTACTTTCCCGGGATACCCATTTTGCATAGTAAAGACTTAAAAAACTGGAAACAAATTGGGAGTGCCGTTACCCGGCCTTCTCAAATGGACTTCATGGGAGAACAAACGTCGCGCGGGCTATTTGCACCGGCCATCAATCATGAAAAGGGAACATTTTATATCACTTGTACCGATATTGATCATGGTGGAAACTTTATCATGACAGCTAAAAACCCTGCTGGTCCATGGAGTAATCCTGTTTACATAAAAGAAGCACGTGGTATTGACCCTTCCATGTTCTTTGACGCAGGAAAGGCATATATGATTTACAACAGTGATCCGCCTGATGGCAAATCACTATACAGCGGACACAGGACGGTTAAGATTCTTGAAATCGATTTAGTTACATTAAAACCTGTTGGAGCAGAGAAAATCCTGGTTAATGGTGGGGTGGACCTCAGTAAAAAACCGGTTTGGATTGAAGCTCCTCATATTTATAAGAGGAATGAATTCTATTACCTGATGGCTGCGGAAGGTGGCACTAGCGTTAATCACTCCAAAGTGGTTTTTAGAAGCAAAGATGTGCGTGGGCCATTTATCCCTTATGAAAATAATCCTATCCTTACCCACCGAAATCTCGATCCAAAAAGAAAAAACCCTATTTCTTCCGTTGGCCATGCAGATCTTGTAGATGGTCCTGATGGACAAACCTACGCAGTGTTTCTTGGCGTTAGACCGTACGAGGCCGACTTTTACAATACGGGTCGCGAAACGTTCATTGCTCCGGTAAAGTGGATCGAGGGTTGGCCAGTGATCGAGCCAGATCACAAGCAGGTGCAATATCAATATAACTTCAATTGGAAGGAGCAGAAAATTAAAGGTCAGGTGCCGCTTAACGGCAATTTTGTTATCAAAACTCCTTTTAAAGACAGTTTAAGTACAGAATTTCTCTTCTTACGCACTCATAATCCAACATGGTACAGCTTCAAAGACAATAAAAATTCACTGACGTTGAAACTACTACCGGAAACCATATCTGGGCGGGCTAATCCTGCTTTTATTGGAAGAAGACAACAACACTTGACCAGCTTCGCGTCGACGGAGATGGATTTCAGTGCCAAACAGGATAATGAAAAGTCAGGTATCGTTATATTTCAAAGCGAAAATAACTTTTATTACTTGTGCAAATCCCAGAGTAAAGGGGAACAAGTCATTCAGCTTTATAAGGGTAAGTCAAACGCAGATGGCGGTATGGAGTTGATCAAGGAAGAAGTGTTACCGCGCTCAAATGCAAAGATTTTCCTTAAAATCAATTCTGACAGAGACAAGTATTCGTTTTCTTACGCGCTAAAAGCCGGGGATTGGAAAGTCCTCGCAGACCAACTTGATGGTAAGTATTTAAGTACCGCGGTTGCCAGGGGTTTCGTGGGATCCTTATATGGTGTTTATGCTACATCAGTCGGAAAAGTTTCTGAGAACACCAGTAAATATAAATGGCTCGAGTACAGTGGCCATGATGCTACATTCGAGTAGTCGTTCCAAAATTTTATTCTAATATTCAAAGAAAATGTCACATTGGCGACAAGCCATTGTGACATTTTGCAATATATATGGCTCCAGATCTACGTCTAAGCTGGATCATAAGAAAGAAAAAAGATTATATTTTTTTTCCGAATAAATAAACGTTAATTAGACATTTATAAATATCTACAAGTATCGGCTATAATTTATAGTCACATAGCGCCCTAAAACAGATTGCTCTTAGCCTGAAAACGCTAATTGAGTGGTTTCGGAATGTAGCTCTGATACAATACGATATTAAAAGTTAACCAAATAATAAACCAAATCAAGTATGCACAATAATTTAGGTTTTCGCTAAAGTCGAACTGACTGGCCACCATTATCCTTAATTAAAAATCTTGCTAAAGGAAGCCAGATTAATCGAAAGTGGACCCTGCCAGGATCCATAGAACTAATTATTCGTACTTAAAAAATTGACTGTTCAATCATGTTAAATCAGGCCGTTTTAAAAACCATATGTTTAATAGCTGTATTGATCCTTGGTGTTCATGCCGGCTATACACAACAGCAAAAAATTGACTTTACTTCTTTAAATACTAAGAATGGACTTTCATCCAATAGTGTCAACGCGATATTAAAAGACCGTTACGGTTTGCTCTGGTTTGCGACTGAAGACGGACTTAACAGATTTGATGGGGCAAACTTCACTGTATATAAACATAGGTCTGATGATCTGACAGGTTTACAAGCGAATGATATTAAGGCTTTACATGAGGATCGAATGGGAAATTTATGGATTGGAAGCTCTGGCGGCTCTCTTAGCTTATATAATAGATCAAATAATTCATTCACTAATTTTCCGGCTGCCGTTGGACCTAATTCGTTAAGCAGTGATGTAGTAAAAAGTATCTGCAGCGATGTCGAAGGATATATATGGGTCGCTACGTATGGCGGACTAGATGTCTTTGATCCGAGAACTAAGATAAGCAGGAAACTAAAGATTCCAAGAAATGAAAATGGAATAGATCCATCTTTGCTCGTTAGTTACCTCTATGAAGATAGCGACAATAGAATGTGGATAGGTACAAATATTGGCCTATATCTTTATAACAGGGTTACCCATACCTTTAAACATTTTCAAAATAGCAAGTCCGATCTCTCCAGTCTCAGTGGTGATTTGGTAACTTCGATTGCCGAAGATTCTGATGGACAAATATGGATAGGTACAAAGACCGGACTCAGTTTGTTTCTTCCCGGCACGAATTCATTTAAGAATATCAGGCATATAAAAAGTGATAGTAAGTCATTGACGAGCAATGTAATCCAATCGCTTGCGGCCAATGATGACAGTCAGCTATGGATAGGAACGGACGAAGGGCTACATACTCTTAATATCAAAACAGGTGAAATGGGTAAATTTATGCCTGACCATAGAAACATTTACAGCCTCACCAGCAAATCTATTAAATACGTGTACATCGACAACCAGGGCGTGTATTGGCTAGCTGTATACAGAGCAGGGATCAATAAGTATGATACCAATCTCAACCTGTTTCATTTGAAACAGAGCAACATGTATGATCACAATGGACTAAATGCATCCATTGTCACCTCCTTTGCAGAATCCGCAGATGCTAAAATCTATGTTGGAACGGATGGTGGCGGACTGAATGTTTTCGACCGGAAAACGGAACTATTCAGGAGGATCAAAATGCCGGAAGTGAATGAACAGAATTCTACTGGGCTTGCTATCATGACAATGAAAATGACCAGAGCTAAAAAGCTTTACATCGGCACTTATGGAACGGGTTTGTTTGTCATGGATGTGGGTACAGAAAAAACACATCAGTTCCAGCGTGGCGATAGAAGTGATCAATTAAATTCGAATGAGATCTTCTGCATAAAAGAGGACAAGAGCGGTCAAATATGGATTGGTACGAATGGGGGAGGAGTAAATGTAATGAACCAGGACCACAAGGTAGTGACTAAATATTTCAATGAGCCAAAAGGCAAAAAGTTGATTCCAGCAAATAATTTCATCAGGTTCATTGAAGAAGATAACGAGGGCAATATGTGGATTGGATCCTATGGGTCAGGGATTGCCGTCTTTAATATCGACACAAAGAAATTTACTCATTTCAATAAAGCCAATAGTGGACTTCCCAGTAACGTTTCTTTATCTATATTGAAAGATAGGCAGGGCGACATCTGGGTTGGTACGTTAAATGGTGGGCTAAGCCTATACGATAAAAATAAGCGCCGTTTCTTAACGTTTTCTGAAAAAGATGCGTTGAATAGCGCGACTGTTTATGCAATCGTTGAAGGCCCGCAAGGTAAAATTTGGGTGAGTACGAATCAAGGCATCAGTAGTTTTGACAGGAAAACTCGAAAATTTACTAATTACACTATTTACAACGGCATTCAAAACAACAATTTTATTTCTGGTGCCGGATTTAAATCCTCTGATGGAGAAATATTTTTTGGAGGTGCTGAAGGATTTAATTATTTCAATCCAAAGGATTTCAAAAAAAACAAACATGTTCCAGCAGTCATTTTAACAGATTTAAAGATTGACAATAATTCTGTAAGTCCTTCTGCTGATGGTGCGCTCAGATCACACATATCTGCTGCCGATGAAATCAATCTTGGATATGGACAAAACTTTATGCTGCACTATTCCGGACTGAACTATACAGCTAATCCGGAAAACAAGTATGCTTACTGGTTGGAGGGATTTGATAAAAAGTGGACAAATGCAGGCACGGTCAAATCAGTATCTTATACCAACCTGGATCCGGGAGAATATGTTTTTCATGTTAAGGCGGCTAACAATGATGGAATTTGGAACGCCAAAGAAACAACTATAAAAATTAGTGTCCGGCCTCCGTTCTGGCGTACCATATATGCCTATGTGCTGTATGCATTAGCCGTTTCGGGAGCAATTCTTTACACCCGTCATCTCGGTATTAGAAAATTGAAACTAGAATTTGCTGCCGTACAGGAAAAGGTAAGGGTTGAGCAAATGTTGGAACAGGAAAGAAAAGAAGGAGAAAGATTAAGGGAGCTAGATCAATTGAAGATCAAATTTCTTACTGATTTGAGCCATGAATTCAGGACGCCGCTCTCCTTAATAATGGGACCTGTTGAGAAGCTGATCAACGAGGATGAAGAGGGTGTTATAACCGCTCCTTTAAATATGGTGAAAAGAAATGCACGGCGACTCCTTAATTTAGTGAACCAAATTCTGGATCTCCGAAAAATAGAAAAACGCGAACTTAAGTTAGACCTTAGAGAAGCGGATGTGATTTCCTTCATTAAAGAGGTGCTGGAATCGTTTCATGATCTTAGTGAAACTAAAATGATCCAGTTGAAGTTTAGCAGCAAGTTAAAGTACCTGTCTACTGCTTTCGATCAGAGCAAAATTGAACGTGTTTTATTTAACCTGCTGTCTAATGCTTTTAAATTTACTGCTGCAGGGGGGACAATTACGGTGACTATTGAAGAATGTCCACGAACTCTGGATTCGAGCCAATCAATATTAATCATAAGGATCATTGATACCGGGATTGGCATTCCGGTTGAAAACACAAGTAAGATCTTTGACAGGTTTTTCCAGGTAGATAACACTGCCTCGGTGCTGAACCAAGGTAGTGGAATTGGTTTGTCGATCGCTAAGGAATTTGTGGATATGCACGGGGGAAGCATCGTTGTCGAAAGTGAACCTGGTATTGGCAGCACCTTTGCCATTGAGCTTCCCGTTATTGTAAACACCGTAAGTGATAAACTAAATCTCGAGTTTACTGAATGTTGCGAAATGGATAAAGTGGTTCACGTAGTTGCAACTTTGGACACCCATGAAACAAGTACGGAAATGCAGTCCATTTTAATAGTAGAGGATAATGAAGATTACAGGTTTTACCTTAAAGATTGCCTTAAGCCGTTTTATAAGGTATATGAAGCCTCAAACGGTCAGGAAGGATGGCAAAAGACACTTGCAAATCATCCTAACATTATAGTAAGCGATATCAATATGCCTTTCATGAACGGGATAGAGTTGTGTATTAAGGTAAAGTCTGACAAGCGAACAAATCACATTCCAATTGTTTTGCTCACTGCATTGACAGGAGAAGAACAACAGATTAAAGGACTGGAAACGGGTGCGAACGATTATCTATCCAAACCTTTTAATTTCGAGATACTCAATGCCAAGATTAGAAATCTGCTGTTGCTAAACCGGACTTTAAAAAACACTTACACCAAACAGATCAAGGTTCAGACCCCTGAGGTGTTAATCGAATCTTATAGCGACCGGTTACTAAATAAAGTAGTGCTGTATATTGAAGAGAATCTCAACAATCCAAAGCTGTCTGTGGAAGATCTAAGTAAGCACGTTGGAATGAGCAGGGGTTCATTATATCATAAGATCCTGGAGTTGACCGGCATATCCCCTGTAGAATTCATCAGGTCTGTTAAGCTGGACAAAGCCACAGTGTTACTAGAGAAAAGTGATTTAAACGTTTCTCAGGTTGCCTACACGGTGGGCTTTGCCACTCCGAATTATTTTGCTAAATCGTTTAAGGCCAAGTACAATATGCAGCCGTCTGAATACATTAACCAAAGGCGAAAGATCTATGCGGCTGGAGAATCACGCTCACTTTAAAATTGGTTTTATGAGTTCGATGCTCCCATCCGTATTGTGTTTAAGTTCCGTTACCTTAATGTTTCGTAAGTGACTTTTATTAGAAAGCTGAGTATCATGGTAGTATAAGAACCATTTACCATGGTGTTCAATAATTGAATGGTGCGTAGTCCAACCTTGAACAGAATCCATCAATTTACCCTGATACGCGAAAGGACCATATGGGCTATCGCCGATTGCGTAGGCCAAATAATGGGTATCGCCGGTTGAATAGCTGAAATAGTATTTATTCTTGTATTTATGCAACCATGCAGCCTCAAAAAATCTTCTGTCGTGGTCTTTAGTCAGCAATGCATTGCCATTTGCATCCAGGATTTTTACATCCTTTACACTACCATCAAAACTTAGCATATCAGCGCTTAGTTTGGCTACTTTAGGAGTCAAAGCTGGTTCGTTTTCTCTTTTGGTATCAGTTTTAGATCCATTAACATCGTACTTGCCACCATCCCAGCGCTGTAATTGGCCTCCCCAGATGCCCCCGAAAAACATATAACTACTGCCGTCTGTGTCAGTAAATACTGCTGGATCAATGCTATAACTGCCATCGATTGGTTTCGCTTTTGCTTTGAATGGGCCGAAGGGATTTTCCGAAGTTGCCACCCCAATCCTGAAAACATCCATATTGTCTTTCACGGGAAAATACAAGTAATAGGTGCCGTCTTTATAGGCAGCATCAGGCGCCCAAAGTTGCCGGCCGGCCCAAGGGATATCTTTTATACTTAGGGCAACTCCATGGTCTTTAATTTTGCCATTGACGCTGTCCATACTCAGAATGTGAAAGTCACGCATGTCATAATGGTCTCCATTGTCATTTTCGGGAGTGCCTGAATCAACATCATGAGAAGGATATATATAAATTTTTCCGTTAAAGACATGCGCAGACGGATCTGCCGTATAGATATCAGAAATAAGAGGCGGAGAAAGGAACTTTACTTTTTTTGTACTATCAGCTGTCTCCAATTTGGCCGCTTTCCCATTTTGGTAACAACCATTCAATGTCATTATACCTATTGTTGCTAACAGAAGAGCACTATTGTGAAAATTGTTCATAGCTTAAATTATTACCTAAGGATTATTTGGTTCTTATGTTGCGCGTTTGCTGTGGCCCAAGGAAACTAGGCTTCAGTCCCCCAAGGTCTAAGACTAGCTTCTGTAGTACCACACCTGGGTCAACCATCCAATATTTAATGGTATGTTTTCCTGGTTTATCAAAACTTAAAGGAGTTTTAAATATCTTGATGGCATTGATAACAGATCGTCCCCAGGCCCCTTCGTTTTTATATGCGCTGCTTGTGTTAACTATTGTTGCAGGCTGGTCATCAACAGAAAGTGCAAATTTCAGTCCACCCGTATTTTGGAAATCGATTGTTGGCGATATATAAGTGTTCAGTAGGTAAGTACCCGCACTGTCCAGATAAAGATCGTAGGCTAAATACGCACTATTTTTACCAGGGATTTGTGAGGCGGCAGTAACTGGAACAGGCATTACACCACCAGCTGTTTTTCCGTAATTGGGTATGGTTTTCCAGGAAATAGGGCCTCCACTGAGGGCTCTAGAATAGCTTGGGGCTTCCAAAGAGATATATCCTGCTTGAGGAAGAAAGAAGTTTTTCAGTTCAGCATTCGCCTCTTTATTGTTATTTGTCCGGAGCTGTAAAGTAATTTGGGTTCCATCACTTCCTTTCACTACAACCTGTGCAGTTTTAATACCCTGAGGAGCCTTCGCCCAGTCCACTTTAATATTGATTCGTTTTTCAGTCTCAAGAAAATCTTTAGGATTAGTGATCAGGATATAATTTGGTGCTAGAATTTCATAGGATAGTCTCCCTTTCCCTGTATTAAATAATTCTAAGTAAAAGCTTTGACCAGTCCGTCTTTCCAGAAGGAGTAGGGTATTAACCTGCGGACCATCTTTCGTCCAACAGCTGTCTGAACCTTCGATTGCCAGACCCAGGCCCGGCTTAGCAGGTAAATTCCTATAAGTTTTAGGCATCACGTTTCGCTGCGGCTGTTGCCATCCAGTGTAACCAATATGGGTTTGATCCATCATATGCTCCCATTTACCGGCAGCTAAAACCTTATTGTAGTATTTGCTGATCTCAGCATCTCTTTTAAATAAAGAATCTGCCTTGTCCGCATACTCATTAGTTAATACTCGACCCTGTTTCGCATATAACTTATTTTTTGAGACTGTGTAATAAAGTTCGTAAAGGTTAGCGCTTGCTTCGACAGGATGCATGATCAATTGATAATATGCATCCCTTAATTCTTGAGGCATCCGTTTGTAAATTACTTGTGCCTTCGTTTCGAGCGCTTTGTATTCTTTTACAACTATATCAAACTCTTGATAATTAATTAGACTATAGGTATTTTCGTTTAGCAGCTCTGGTTTCACACGTCCATTGTACTTCGTGTAATAATCTAGGATATCTGCTATTTCAGTGGCGTTCGAAGAACCGAATTGCTTACCGCACCACGCAATGGTGTAGTCCTTTAGCTTTTCTGCTGGGATAGCATTTGGCGCCCAGGCAAAATCAAGGAAAAACTCTATGGGAAACTCCACTGGTTTCAAATCGCCAACATTAACGATCCAGATTTGATTGGCCTTATATTGGTAAGCCAGATTCATTTGTTCCCATATTTTCTGTATTGGATTGGTATTTATCCATTTATAGTTTCTTGGACCACCTACATAATCAAAATGGTAATAGATGCCGTATCCCCCTTTTCTTGGTAATTTATCAAGTGCTGGCAACCTTCGGATGTTCCCCCAATTATCGTCGCAAAGTAACAGTGTGACATCGTCGGGTACACGCATGCCCTGATCATAATAATCCTGAACCTCCTTATATAAAGCCCAAAGCTGTGGAGTTTTAGCAGCCGGCTTATTGGTGACATTGGAAATGATTTCACGCTGGTCTGTGACGATTTGTTCTAGCAAAGCGGTAGCAGTTCCCTTGGTCATGGGCTCATCTCCATCACCGCGCATGCCTACGGTGATTATTTGTTCCCTACCGGCCACACGGCTTAATCCACTTTTCCAAAACGCACGCAACTGATCAGGATTTTGTT
Organism: Pedobacter sp.; assembly: GCF_037719805.1. Lineage (GTDB taxonomy): Bacteria > Bacteroidota > Bacteroidia > Sphingobacteriales > Sphingobacteriaceae > Pedobacter. The sequence goes on from NZ_JBBJLZ010000003.1 coordinate 527,789, forward strand.
CATAGTTCCAAATTCCTCCTTTAAACCTCCTCCATTCATCGTGTGCGCGTGCCAGAGGTTCATGATGTGAGGTTCCCATCACCACTCCATATTCATCAGCCAGCACAGGATTCATTTGATCATCGTCATTAAAAGCACTACCCCACATGGCAGGCCAAAGGTAATTTCCTTTTAGTCGCAGGATTAGTTCAAATACCTTTTCATAAAATTTATGGTTGAAGCCGCCAAACTCTTTTCTTGCCCACCCAGAGAGGGCAGGAGCTTCATCGTTTAGAAAGATACCTCTGTATTTAACTGCTGGAGAGGAGTTTATAAGCCGACCTGATCTAACATATAAGGTTTTGTTCTTCTGAGCAGGAACATCGGCCCAGTAGTGCCAGGGACTAACCCCAATTTGATAAGACAGTTCATAAATTCCATAAATGGTTCCGCGCTTATCACTCCCTGCGATGATGAGTGCACTATCGACCCCCGGCAGTGGATTTTTAACCACTTCGATCAGTGTAGCTTCCCAACTATCTGAAATACCTGACGTGTTAATTTTTTTGTTCTTAATTAGCTGATCAATGATTTGGCTTTGCCCTATAGTGCCTATAATAATCGCCATTGGAGCAGTCCGGCCTGAAACCAGATCTGGAGCCTGTCCGCTTACCAATTTAATGTCCTGTTGCAGATCTTTCGCCGCTTTGATAACCCCCGGCCATTCACCGTCACTATAGACTATAGTAGCAATCTTCTGTTTGCTCGCAATACAGAAGCCTCCCTTTATTTTGATTTTAGACACAAAGGGAGGGAAACCTGCTTGCGCTAATAACGTATTTACAAATAAGGTCAGGGCTAAGAGAAAGATTTTTCTAACCATTTGTTTCCAAATTGAGCTTTGTGAAATCGGCTTCAACATGCAATTCAGCCAGGAATCTTGATATCCCCATTTCTAAACCGCGTAATTCCGCCAATCCCTTTAACCTTCCGATTGCTGAATATCCAGGATACGTGACTTTCTTTAAGTCATCGAGCATTTGATGGCCATGGTCAGGGCGCATCGGAATGGACTTTCCCAACCTTGTACTAAGCAAAACTACCTCCTTTACCACTTTATACATATCTGCATTCCCTTCCAGATGATTTGCTTCATAAAAATTCCCTTCCAAGTCTTGCTGGGTACTGCGGAGGTGAAGAAAATGAATGCGTTCTGCAAATCTTTTTACCATGTCTGGGAGATTATTATCCGGTCTTGCTCCGAACGAACCGGTACAAAAACATAGCCCGTTAGCCATAGAGGGAACAGCATCAATGATATCCCAAACGTCCTGTTCAGTACTGAGTATCCTGGGCAGACCTAAAACAGAATAGGGTGGATCATCAGGGTGTATTGCCATTTTTATCCCCGCAAGATCAGCTGAAGGAATAATCTCCTGTAGAAATTGAATTAAATGTGCTTTTAAGACGGCGTTGTCTATTTGTTCATATGTTTTTAGTGCTGCTAAGATCTGTGGCAAAGTGAATGGTTCGCTACTCCCGGGCAAACCAAGCATGGCCGTGTTAGTTAAGGTAAGCGTTTCTTCAGCTGACATAGAATTAAATCGCTGCGTAGCTTTATGGATCTCTTCAGGAGGGTATTCATGAATGGCATTGGGTCTTTTCAAAATAAACAGATCAAAGGCCACGAAAGCAGATTTCTCAAATTTTAAGGCTTTACTGCCATCTTCCAGCTTGTATTCCAAATCTGTTCGGATCCAATCTAATATAGGCATGAAGTTGTAAGTGACTATTTTTATACCATGTTCAGCAAGATTTTCCAAGCTCAACTTGTAATTATTAATGTAGAGTTGGAAGTCATCAGTTCGCATTTTGATGGCTTCATGTACTGGAAGACTCTCCACTACTGTCCAGGTCAAGCCTGCAAGCTCAATGATATCCTTTCTTAATGCAATTTCAGCTGTCGTCCAGACGTCACCTACAGGGATGTGATGTAAAGCCGTTACGACTCCAGAGCATCCTGCTTGCCTGATATCCTGTAAGCTGACCGGGTCGCTTGGTCCGAACCATCTCATTGTTTGTTCCATTAACATACCGTTCTTCTTAAATTAAAAGCCAATTGAATTCCCGCCATCAACCGGCATGATCAAACCTGTAATGTATTTGGCGGCATCAGAAGCCAGGAACAAGGCTGCCGCTCCGATATCTTCAGGTTCACCCATCACTCCCATTGGCGTGCGTGAAAATACCTTGGCCTTACGTTCAGGATCGGCATCCAAAGCCTTCGCTGACATGTCACTATGTATAAAGCCTGGCGCTATGGCGTTGATTCTTATCCCTTTCGGGGAAAGCTCTACGGCCATTGCCTTGGTCATACCTTCAATCGCGCTTTTGGCCGCGGTGTATGCAATTACTTTGGGAATACCATAGCGGGCCGCCATCGAACTAATATTAATGATACAACCTGATCCTTTCAGCAGCATGTTTTTAACAACCTCACGCGATAAACTAAACACTGATAATACATTAGTTTGTATGACTTCCATAAAGTCGGTATCTGAAACTTCACAGAATTCTTTTTTCATATTAATCCCTGCATTATTGACTAGAATATCGATTCTGCTATGCCTCGCGATGATTTGCTGTACCAACCCAGGAATGTTCTCAAGTTTAGTCAGGTCAAACACAATGACCTCACAAAGATCGCCCAACTGTTTCTTTGCGTTTTCAAGCTTCAAGTTATCTCTACCTATTATGATCGTATAAATACCTGCCTCAGTAAACTCTTTTGCAATAGCAAAACCTATTCCTGCTCCGCCGCCGGTTACCAGGGCTATTCTGGTTTGTAAATCCTGTGAATTCATGGAATCAATAGTATTTGTCATTTTTACTTTCTCTTATTAATGGGTAATGCCCAGAGGCCTCGCTGTAATTAAATCCTTTAGCTGGTGTGTCGGTTGAGCATGATGCGCTGGTATTGGTTGCTGACTAAACTGCTGAAAATATAGCAAACAGGCATCCTTCCAGATCTGGGCATCCTGGTACTGTCGTTCTAATTTTTTCTGTACCTTAACAAAACGTTGCTGATCCATATAAGGCTTGAGCTTGTTCCAGGTATTTTGGAATCCTCGGACTTGTATTACGCCTTTGTCATACCTGAAACAGAGCTCATTCCATAGCGTAGCTCCGCTTTTCATACGATAGTTCCAGGGTAGGTGATGAAACCACAATAAATACTCCTCAGGACAGGTTGCAGGATCATTAAACCGAGTGGCCAGCGGTTCATTGTACTGACCTACGGCATTACTGCCTGTCCGAGTGCGATTGAATCCAATCCCCTGTGTGTCTGCTTTATGATAGTACACAGAGGTCCAGTCTTCTCTTAGATTTTTGTTGGCAAACCATGGGGCGGGGCCGTAATGATGCCCTTCTGCAAAAATATGGTGGAGCCCCAGAGGCATCATATAATTGACTGCTGCCTCCCGGCTGTGCATCATAATCGCTTTTAGCGGAGCGATCACTTTGGATGTGTTTTCCGTGAAAGTAAGCTTTAGCCATTCATCGGCGATATCTGTACTGGACATGCCATTGTTCCAGGCTAGCCGACCAAATGCATACCAGTTTGACTGCGCAAAATCATGACCGCACCAATTCGTATCAAGGCCGATATTTGCCACCCCAGCAATTGCAGTATATTTTTGATGCTGCAGCCGTCCATCCGTGTATTTAGCAACAGTGCTTCCGGTACCATTCAGGTAAGTATCACTTTTCAAAAATTCTTCCCAGCTGGGCGCTAGGTAAACCAAGTGGATTGATCTTCCCAGATATTCTTGTGTAATTTGAAGCTCAGGCATCACCGCTGTTTTCTTCATGCCCCCAAAAAGCGGGCTGAAAGGTTCCCGAGGCTGAAAATCCAATGGACCATTTTTAACCTGTATAATAACGTTGTCTCTAAACTGCCCGTCGAAGGGCAGAAACTCTGAGTAAGCCTGCATCACGCGGTCCATCTTTGAAGGACTATAAACGAAAGCCCTCCACATCACTATCCCTTGATATGGCTTTAACGCATCAGCGAGCATGTTGGCACCGTCAACATGCGTACGTCCGAAATCTTGGGGACCGGGTTGTCCCTCACTATTAGCTTTAACTAACAGGCCACCAAAATCAGGTATGAGCTTATAGATTTCTCTGACTTTATCCGTCCACCATTGCTTTACCTCAGGATTTAGGGGATCGGCCGTCTTAAGTCCGCCAATCCTTACAGGGGAAGAGAAGTTAACTGATAAATATGTTTTAAGTCCGTATGGACGCATGACTTCAGCAATGGCTTTTACCTTTTGAAGGTATTGGGCTGTCAATATCGCGGGAGAAGCATTGACATTATTCAGCACCGTACCATTTATTCCAATGCTAGCATTTGCCCTGGCATATTCAGTCCATAAAGCTTTATCTTTTGCTGTAACGGTCAGGGAATCCTTCTCATTTCTCCAAAATATAGAATTGCCTGCATAACCTCTTTCTACAGTCCCATTTAAATTATCCCAATGGTTGAGGATCCGGTGCATATAAGAAGGGTTTGACAACACTGAACTTGTCTTTTGTCCTGTAGACTGCCTACGCAACAATTCATAAACGCCGTATAAGATCCCGAGCTCAGAATTTGCCCTGACTTCATTATTCCCCAGGATGAAGCCGTCATTTTTAATGGTATTAACGAATTTTAGATTCAAAACTATAGTAGCACCCGGAGTGCCGTTCCATCCAGCTGTAAGCTCATGTACTGCAATGTCCAGTACAGGTGATTTTATTGCGCAGATTACTTTGACTGGAGATACACTTTTTCTATTTAACCATAGTTCATGACCGTCTTCTGCACGCACTGAAGATATCACCAGATTGAAATATAGAATAGTGATTAGCGTTGTCGTAATCCATTTCATGCTCAGTAGGTATTTTGGTTAGAGTTTTTAAATGTAATAAGCTAGACAGGGTGTATAGAGGTCTAATGTTACCAATCCTAGTAAAAATGTTTAATTTAATCCAAACTGGTCTTCAGAGCAACATCCCGAACCTGAATTAAACATTTGTTGTGCCTATTTATCAAATTCTGCTGAGTAATGTTTCTGGTTTAGGCTAGATTTGAGATCTAACCAAAGCTAACCTATTAACATGCGCTACTTCCAACAGGTCTCATTTTTCCTATGCCTTAGTCTATTCTTTTGTCTACAAAGCGATGCAAAGATTAAACTACCAAGTTTAATTACGGACGGTATGGTATTGCAACGTGGGGTGGTGCTTAACATATGGGGCTGGGCATCGCCAGCAGAAAAAGTGACGATAAACTTTAACGGTAAGCGTGTAAGTGCGGTCACAGATGCAGATGGAAAATGGCTTGCAAAATTGCCGGTCATGAAAGCAGGCGGACCTTATAAAATGGAAATTAAAGGATTGGATACTATTGTATTGCAAAATATTCTGATTGGTGATGTGTACCTGTGTTCGGGCCAGTCTAATATGGTTCATCAAATGAAAATACATAACATTACCTATGCCTCTGATATCGCTGAAGCAAACTACCCTGAAATAAGGCAATTTTGGGTTCCTACGACCACCTCGTTGACCGGGCCTTCTCCAGATCTGCCAAAAAGCAGCTGGAAGTCTGCTAATTCCAAAGATGTAAATGATTTTTCCGCCGTAGCTTATTTCTTTGCACGGCAGATCTTCACAAAATATAAAATACCTGTAGGGATTATCAATTGCAGTGTTGGTGGTACTGCTATTGAATCCTGGACTAGTGAGCAGGGGCTGGCCAATGTTCCAGGCTTGTCGGAGGTTATTGTGCGAAATAAAGACACAGCCTATGTAAACACTATTAACCGTAAGGCTTATTCTGCCGCGCAAACAGGCAGGGCTAGTGGCGATCAGGGTTTGTCTGGAAATCTTAAATGGTATGATGTCAAATACGAGCCCAAAGGCTGGAGAAGTATGAATATACCCGGATATTGGGAGGACCAAGGTATTCGCGACTTGGATGGAGTAATCTGGTATCGCCGGGTTTTTGACGTTCCTGCTACAATGACTGGTGTATCGGCGCGGATTCAAATGGGCAGGATTGTAGATGCAGATAGGTTTTATATCAATGGGCAGCAGGTAGGATCCACGGGTTACCAATACCCGCAACGAAGGTACAATCTGGAACCAGGGATTTTAAAGCCAGGTAAAAACCTTTTTGTAATCAGAGTTGAAAATACATCTGGTAAGGGTGGTTTCGTCCCCGATAAGCCATATTTGATCGAAGCTGGTACCCAATCTATGGATTTGAAAGGTGAATGGAAGTATAAGGTAGGAGCCGTTTATGTTCCCTCGAAAGCGCCAGCTATTCGCGGAATTTCTGAGCAGGCGCAGCCTACATCGCTCTATAACGCCATGATCGCTCCAATAGCAAATTATGGCTTGTGTGCCGTGCTTTGGTACCAGGGTGAAAGCAATGTTGGTAATGCTAAATCTTATAAAACCTTACTACCAAATCTAATCATGGATTGGAGACGGAATTTCTCCAGGACGGACCTCCCTTTCTATTATGTCCAGTTACCAAATTATGGTGACATGCGTTATCTTCCGGCTGAAAGTGCTTTGGCTCTGATTAGAGAAGGCGCTTTGCAGGCGTTAAATGTTCCCCTTGCAGGGATGGCCGTAACTATTGACCTTGGCGAATGGAATGACATACATCCGGATAATAAGAAGGATGTAGGAGAGCGGCTTGCCCTAATAGCCAGACACCATATTTACGGCGAAAAAAACCTGGTTTATTCGGGACCGGTATTTGAATCCTGCGAAATTAGAGAGAATAAGGTTTTTGTGACTTTCGGCCACACGGGTACCGGATTAACGACCATTGACGGCGAAGCTGTCTCTCAATTTGAGATTGCTTCTGCTGATAAGAAGTTCATTTGGGCCAATGCGAAAATTGACGGAGCTAAAGTTATTGTTTGGTCAGATCAGATTTCGGAACCAAAGTATGTTCGCTACGCCTGGTCAGATAGCCCGGTGAACCCTAATCTATACAATTTGGAAAAGCTGCCAGCTTCACCGTTTCGTACAGACAAATAACATTTCTACCCGTTTCTTAGTCAATTCTTCCCATCAGAATCTGATGTATATACTAAATTTGTATTACAGGGCATAAAACTGAACACGTATGAGTACCAAAAAAGTAGGGCTTTTATCCATGCTGATCATGCTAATGATCAATACCATTTTCGCACAAGATAAAAACTTCAACATCTACTTATGTCTCGGACAATCGAATATGGAAGGGAATGCTAAAATTGAGTCCGAGGATAGTGCCGGTGTTAATAATCGATTTAAAGTATTACAAGCTGTCGATTGTTCTGGTTCCACGAGGGTAGCGGGGAACTGGTACACTGCTATTCCGCCATTAGTCAGATGCAATACAGGCTTGTCTCCTGCAGACTACTTTGGACGAACGATGGTTGCTAACCTTCCTGATCAAATACACGTTGGTGTTATAAATGTAGCAGTGGGAGGTTGCAAAATCGAACTTTTTGATAAAGACAATTATTCGGCCTATACAGCAACTGCACCCCAATGGATGAAAGGAATGATCAGTCAATATGGTGGCAATCCATACGGAAGGTTGCTTGAACTGGCAAAAGCGGCTCAGAAACAGGGAGTGATCAAAGGCATTTTACTGCACCAGGGCGAATCAAATACCAATGATAGCTTATGGACACAGAAGGTAAAACTTGTGTACGACCATCTGCTCAAAGACCTTAATCTGAAGGATAACTCAATTCCATTATTCGCTGGTGAACTTGTTCATGCAGATCAGGGAGGCATCTGTGCCAGTATGAATAAAATCATAGCAACACTTCCACAGGTTATTCCTAATTCTTATGTGATTTCCTCAAGCGGCTGTAGCGCAGCGGCTGACAAACTCCATTTCAATGCAGCGGGGTACCGGGAACTAGGCAAGCGCTTTGCGGCTAAAGTTTTAGCGGTTTCAGGCAATACTCATTAAAAGCTAAACTAATAATTAAACCAAATATGATCCAATTGACTAAACTTTTAAATGGAAAGCACCTGATAGTTGCTGCTATGCCTTTTTTATTCTCAATATCAGTCCAGGGCCAAGGACCTGTGGCTCCCGCTGTTCCAGGATTCGATGTCGAAAGCGCTGCTATAGCTCATGGGAAAATTGATACGATCAGCTATTATTCAAATACAGTAGGTGGAAACAGAAAAGCGATTACATATACGCCACCAGGGTATTCGAAAAGCAATAAATATCCTGTCCTATACCTGTTGCATGGGATTGGAGGAGATGAAAAAGAGTGGTTAAACGGGGGAAAACCGCAAGTGATTTTGGATAATCTTTATGCTGACAAGAAGCTCGAGCCGATGATTGTGGTTATGCCCAATGGGCGAGCAATGAAAGACGACCGTGCTACTGGAAACATCATGTCCAAAGACAAGATTGAGGCTTTCTCAACTTTCGAAAAAGATCTGCTAAACGATTTAATTCCATTTGTTGAAAAGAATTATAGCGTGTATCAGGATCGGGAACATCGTGCTATCGCCGGTTTATCTATGGGAGGAGGGCAATCACTTAACTTCGGTTTAGGTAATCTTGATAAGTTTGCCTGGGTTGCAGGATTTTCCTCAGCTCCAAATACGAAATCACCACAGGAATTGTTGCCAGATCCTAAAAAAGCTAAAGACATGCTAAAGGTCTTATTTATATCTTGTGGAGCCAGTGATGGTTTGGTCAACATCAGCAAGCGCACTAATGAATACTTACTAGAGAACAAGGTTCCGCACATATATTTCATTGAACCGGGTTTTCATGACTTTAAGGTTTGGAAAAATGGGTTATATATGTTTTCCCAGTTGCTCTTCAAACCTGTTGATACTGCTACCTTTTCAAAATATTAAAACCGGGTTAATAAAACCCCCTTTTTTGCATTTTGAGCAGCTTTTTAAGCCGTTGAACATTCAGCATATATATTTAAACAATTGTGCTATCCCAAAAATAGGTGTTGTTATTATATTCGATAACCAAATGTAAACTTATCATCTCTCGTTTGAGAGCGATGATAGAAAAATACATTAAACTAATTCTAACCAAATGTATGATCATGAAAAAAAAACTATTTAACAATCTAATCGCAGTAGCAACGCGCGGTCGAGCGTAACCGGAATCCAGTCTACTAAGATCGTCAGATCGATTTAGCATTTCCGAAGCTAACAATTATCACTTCTTTTAAATCTGTCTTCGAATGATTTTCAATCCTTTGGCAAAAAGGTCTAGAAATTCGTCATTGCCGGATATTGAATTACCTAACCAAATAATACTACGATGATAAAATCTTTACAAAAGAAAAATCGGTCATTCCTCGCTTTTCTCTCCCTTGCCAGCATGATAACGCTACTGTCATTGTCATGCACCAAGAATTTTGATAAGTATTGGAATGAAGACCGCTCGAAAGGCGGCAATCTGTACGACAAAGTTAAGTCAATACCTGAATTCAGTCTATTTACTGAAGCCCTTGAAAGAGCAAATTATTCTCAATTTTTAGAAAAAGGAGGATCCTATACAATATTCGCTCCAACAAATGAAGCGTTCAGCAAATACCTTGCTACTAATAATTACCAGTCGATAGCCAATGTTCCCCTGGAGAAGCTCTACTTGATCGTAGGCTACCATGTAATTAATAGTATGTGGTATGAATATAACTTCCGGGACAGGTATAACAACATTGCAAACAAACTTTTCTCTAAAAATACAACTTACATCACCAGAAGCCGCAAATATGTAAACGTTGATGTCGCACAGCCCACAGTATTCAAAATAAACGGAATCGATATTGTCACTACGCTAAAAGACATAGATGCAAACAATGGTGTGATACATGGTATATCAGATGTAATGGTACCGCTATTAAATCTGGAGGAAATACTTAAGTCAGATCCGGAGCTTTCCAACACTACATTTGTCAAACTCTTAAAGGTTCTTCAATCCAAAACTGTAGATGCATTGAATACTTTTGATAGAAACAGAGATGGAATAATTGATTCTGCTTTCACTGTAACCTATCCATTATTGAATGCGGGTTCCAATATTGCAGTTGAATTCAAGGCTGCCGGCGCAACGGTTGCTAATAGTCAGGGAACACCTGCATATACCACGCTAATCATCCCTGATGATGCCGTTTTAAATGCTTACATCGCGCCAACGTTAGCGAAATTCGAGAACAAAATAGAATTGTTGACGCCCAATTATATTGAGCAGGTGCTGGAAAATTATATGCTGGCTGATACCATGATGACGGCTGCCAATATTATCAGCAGGGCCGGAATAAATGTCTTGAGGTCATCGAACGGCGACGCCTTATTAACAACAGTGTTAAGGTCAGAAAATGATTTCGTAAAAAAGAACATCAGGGCAAGTAATGGAATCGTCCATATAATAAAAAATACTTTCTTACCATCCGACAGGGAGAAAAGTGCATTAGGCCAAGCCGTTAAGGATCCGGATTTTAAAGTGTTTTTTGGCGCGCTGCAGGCAGCTGGATTGGTAAACACTTATGCTGTCAGTACCAGGACAGGAACATTTCTTATCCCTACCAATGCAGCAATGAAAGAAGCCAACGTCAATTATGATAAGCCATCACAGCTACAACTGAACAGTATGTTATTGTCTTCCTCTAAATTCCAAAATTTACTTAAGCATAATATTGTCAACAGCAACCTGAACCAGGCGGCGCTAACCGGGTCGAAAACAACTGAGTTTGGCGGCGCCACCAATAACGTAACCTTTACTGCTAATGGCAGTAAGGTAAATAATGAAAATGGGATAACAGCTAATGTAAGTCCTCTGCTTTATACCGGACCAAACAATACCGGTTACGTCTATAAAACTGACAAGCTCCTTATCCCCCCGGTACTCTAACACTATTCCAGCGAACCCAAGCAAATAAACGTTCAAAATTTTTTAATTAGTTACATATGTTCAATAAGAAAATACTGAGTTGCTTAGCAGCTTTAATGTTCATATTCTGCTTTTTTTCTGTAGCAACAGCACAAGTGCTGACTATAAAAGGGAAAGTAAGTGAAAGCCCTTCCGGTGTAACCCTGCCAGGTGTCTCTGTTGTAGAGGTAAATGAAAATGGGAGGCAGGTAAATGGTGTCATCACAGATGCAGATGGCGCCTATGCCATCAAGTTAACAAGCGCAACCAATAAGCTTAGGTTTTCTTACATCAGTATGAAAACAAAAACTGAAAGCATTAATGGAAGAACTGTGATCAACGTAAGTCTGGAAACAGCCAACGAATTATCAGAGGTATTGATCAGTGCTAAAAAAGGCTACTCTGCCAGTACTGGTTATGTAAATACGCCAAAGCGTGACCTCATTGGTGCAGTATCCTCTTTAAAGGCAGAAACTATTGCCAATTAGCCTGCAACTTCTATTGACCAGATGATGCAAGGCCGACTTGCAGGTGTTCAGATCGTGTCGGAGTCCGGTGACCCGGGAGCAGGAACTGATATCAGGATTAGAGGAGTTGGTACCATTTCCGGTAATGCCCAGCCACTTTATATTGTTGATGGTATTCCAATCATATCCACTTCATTTGATCCAAGTAACGCAGGGTCAGATGTCGCAAGGATCAGTCCGATAGCCGATTTAAATCCAAATGATATTTTAAGTATAGATGTTTTAAAGGATGCGAATGCTTCAGCCATATACGGTGCAAGAGCCGCGAACGGTGTAATCGTCGTGACTACCAAAAGAGGTCAGTCCGGGGTTACTACAATCATTTTCTCCAATCAAACGAAATATACAGAAGCTCCCCGCCCGATTCCGGTGCTGGATGCCAACGAGTACAAAGCCATGCGTTTAGAAGCTGAGCAAAATAATGGTAACATCAATCCATTAAATAATGACATCCGACCGATCATTGATGATCCGACCTTTCAGTCTTACTTATATTATCAGAATAACACAAATTGGTTCGAAGGCTTGACCCAAACCGCGTTGAGTCAGAATTATAATCTATCTGTCGGCGGTGGTGGAGAAGCTGTAAAATACAATTTCAGCACATCTTACTCCGACGACCAGAGCGCTTTCAAGGCAGTCGGCTTCAAAAGATTTACCGGACGGTTCAACTTAGATTATAAAGTATCAGAAAAATTAAAGCTTGCAGCTAACGTGTTCTTTGCAAGAAGCAAACGTGATACCTATTGGAATATAAATGGAGGCTCGCCATTAAATATTGCCTTAACAAGAACACCACTACTTCCTGTGTTTGATATTGACTTGCAAGGTAATCCACAACAAGGATATTTTTCTTTACCGGGATTTATGGATGGTCAGGATAATCCGATCGCTTATGTAAATACAGTAAGCAACTATCAATTCAGCACCAATCTGAAACCGAACATCAACGCTGAACTGGACATCATCAAGGACCTGAAATTTAGGACGACCTTATCACTTGATTTTGTGGGCGACAACGGTGCATCATTCTTGCCGCCGGAAGCTACCGGAGTAATCTGGAATGACGTACAATTTAACCGTTTGCAGAATAGAGATAATGAGCGAAGAGCTTTTAATGCTAATGCATTCCTTACCTACGGTAAAAGCTTCGGAAAACAATTCAGGACCACCATGTTGCTTGGAACAGAATACGCCAATCAATTATCAAACAGTTTAACAACTGAAGCCTATGCTACTGGTACGGGCCAAATGCGTTCGCTAGGTGCCGCGGCAGGTTACGCAGCACTACGGTCGGGGATCAGCGATGAATCCTTGATCAGAATGTTCTCCCAGGCACAGTTATTTTACGGTGATAAATACTCCATTAACTTCGGGTTAAGCAGAGAAGGTTCATCGAAATTTGGACCCTCAAACAGGTACGCGATGTTCCCAACTGCAGGAGTTTTCTGGAGAATCTCAGGGGAGAAATTTATGGAGAGACTGAAGTTCGTTAACGACTTAAAATTACGGTACTCCTGGGGTGAAACAGGATCCAGCGGTATCGGAAACTATGCCTACATCAGTCAGTACAACACAGGTAATTCCTATGGTGATGCGATTGGCGTATCTCAAAATAACCCACAGTTGAACCATCTGAAATGGGAAACCACCATGCAACAAAATATTGGCTTAGACATGGAGCTTTTCAAAAAAATTACAGTGGGGATTGACTTATATGAAAAGAAAACCAGAGACCTGCTGTACACATTAAGGTTGCCAAGCAGCAGCGGATTAACTTCCGGATTATTGATCAACCTCGGTGATTTAAGTAATCGCGGGATCGACTTCGATGTCGCCTTTGATCCGATCGTCCCGAAAAAACAAGATGGTTTCAGATGGAATGTATTATTTAACATCTCAAGAAACATTAATAAAGTAACTTCTTTACCTGGCGGTATTTTAACATTCAACAACAACTACGCTCGTTTTGGTAGTCAGGTAAAAGAAGGAGATGCGCTTGGCACGTATTACGGTCTGGTTTTTAAAGGTGTTTATGCACGTGATGAAGACGCAGTGGTTCGAGACGCTTCAGGTAACGTGGTTTTCGAACTCGACGGCACCACACCCCGTACCATCAGGGTAGATTCAGAAAACGGTCTTCCTTTCAGGGGTGGTGATGCCATGTATGAAGATTTCAACCATGACGGTATCATCAATGCCCAGGACAGGATCCTTGTAGGTAACTCCAATCCTGATTTCTTTGGAGGGTTAAACAATACATTCAATTATAAGGCTTTCCGCTTAAACTTCTTCATCAATTTCACCTATGGTAACGACATCATTAATGGAACCCGCTACGAATTGGAACGCATGGATAATAAAAATAACCAGGGCATCAGTGTATTGAGGAGATGGAGAAAGCAAGGAGATCTAAGCGATATGCCAAGAGCATTGCGTGCAGATAACCGAAATACCATTGGCTCGACCAGGTGGATTGAAGACGGCTCTTACGCCCGCTTAAAAACCGTAACCTTAAATTATCGCTTGCCGGGCAGATTTGTTGACCGAATCAAGCTGAGTTCCGCTGACATCTATTTCACTGCAAGTAATGTCTTCACAGTTACCAACTATACCGGCTCAGATCCTGAAATAGGTTTAGGTGCAGATCTGGCGCTTTCCGGCGTAGAGAGAGGTGGCAATCCCAGACAAAAAGCATATTTAGTAGGGCTAAATGTTAAATTTTAATAATCAGACGACATGAAAAATAAGATAAATATAAGGACAGGATTATTATTTAGCCTGGTGTTGATTTTATCATTGTTCAGCGGTTGTAAAAAACTGTTGGATAAGCGGCCGGACAGTTCGCTAACAAGAAATGATTTCTTTAGAACAGAATCAGATGCTAATGCTGCATTAATCGGGGTTTATGATGCACTACAAGCTTCTGTAAGCCAGTTCTGGTTATGGGGCGAAAGCCGAGGCGACCTGGTGGCCTCCACAGATCTGACCAATGGTTATCCCTATTTTCAACTGTTCGACAATACGACGCTTGCAATGATGAAATGGGATTTGCCGTACCAATTGATTGCAAGAGCTAACGTGGTCATCACAGATGTTCCAAGGATTGTTGGGCTTGACAATAATTTTAGTCAGGAGGAGAGCAATGCCGTAGTAGGGCAGGCCCGATACCTTAGAGCGCTGGCCTTTTTCTACCTGGTTAGAACGTTTAACGAAGTTCCGCTAGTCCTGGAAGCACCAAACAGCGATGACGTCAACTACCGTCCAGCCAAAACTTCCGCAGAGAATGTGCTAAAGCAGATAGAGGAAGATTTAATGTTTGCTGAAACGTCTGTGCCCGTAAGTTTTGGGGCAAATAAGGAGATCCGCGGACGTGTAACAAAAGGTGGTGTCCACGCCCTTCAGGCAGACGTATACCTTTGGCAAGCCAAATACGTAGAAGCAGCAGCAGCAGCAAAGAAAGTGATTGACAATACGGCCTTGTATTCCTTAGTGGAAAGTGACAATTGGTTCAATATATTTAGTGTAAAGAACAGCACTGAAAGCATCTTTGAGGTACAGTTTGACTATACTCTCAACGAATTGAACAACTTATTGAATACCTCCGGAGGCTACGCAGTGAACCGCTCTTTGATCGGCTATTTTGAGAGTGAACAGGACTTGGTGAGGGGTAACAATGGAACCTATTCTGCCAACGGACAATTCTGGAAATACGCAGGACTGAATAGGGAACTACTTCGGAGACCGACTCAGGATCCTAATTTTATAGTGTACCGTCTTCCAGACGTGATGTTAATGCGGGCAGAAGCACTTGCACATGGAAGTTTTGAAGACAAAACTGAAGCAATCAGATTGATCAACCTTATCCGTGCGCGTGCGCTTCTTGGATTGGTGGATCTTGATGGGAATATCGGAACAGCACCAATTGTCGACATCATATTGAAGGAGCGTGCAATGGAACTTGGAATGGAAGGAAAGCGCTGGTTCGATTTACTCCGCATTGCAAGAAATGATGAACGTCCTGAACTTCTTGTTGATCTAATTCTTAGTAGCAGGACAGTTGGAGAGCGGTCCACCATCCGGCCTAGAATTGTTGATTCCAGAGCCTGGTTTCTCCCTATCCATCTAGATGAACTAAACGCAAATCCCAATCTGGTTCAAAACCCTTATTATAAATAATAGCGATGAAAGAAAATATAAAACGTAATAGGTTGACTTTTGGAATAAGTAAACTTATCATTTTGGCAGCTGTACTGCTGTTTGTAAACGGATGCAGGAAAGAGAATACCTTATCTTTTCAAGAGCCAAAAAGACAAACCCTAATGCTGGATATCCTGAAACAAGATACCTCATTAACCATGGCAATTGCAGCTTTGGAGAAGGCCAAAATGGCGCCGACGCTAAATACCTACGGACCCTTTACATTTTTTGTTCCAGACAATAACGCTTTCAAGAAGTACTTCAAAAACATCGGTAAAAAGAGTTTAGATGATTTTACGGAAGCAGAGTTGAAAACGATCATGACCTACCATATTCTACCGACAAGATTGAAGTCTGCCAGCTTTTTACAAGGCCCTCAAACAGTGACGACGGGAAATAAGGATTACATCACACTCGACATTTCTAAAGGATTCAAGACAACAGCAGTTGCAAACGGAAAGGCTACGATCTACAGTACAGATTTTGAAGTCTCGAATGGACTTATCCATAAAATGGATGCAGTACTTGACCCTCCAACACTTACCATTGGTCAGTTCCTGTCGTTGAACTCGGATCAGTATAGCATTATGATCGGAGGCTTGAAAAGAGCTGGACTGATGGATACCCTAACTAATTTAGAAAATGATCGAAAGGAGAGGATCCGACTGACCTTATTTGCAGAAACGAATGCCGTATTGCAAAAAGCAGGAATCACCTCCTTTGACAATGTTCCCCTGGAAGACCTGATTAAACAAATGAGGTACCATATCATTTCAGGAAGTGGCTTTAGCAGCAGCTATACACCATTGACTACAGCTATTCCTCATTTGGGATGGCCTGAAAGATACAGTACTGTAGTAAATACCTTAAGTTATAACGAGTGGATCTACTTTGATCTTGCGGCCAAAAGCCTGATTAACGGTTCAGTAAACTTCTTGGCTAGTGACGTGATCATGAAAAACGGCATCATTCATAATGTGGACAACCGTCTTACATTTTCTGATGCAGTTCACCGGATTCCAATATTTCACTTATTTAAAGATGCTGCAAATTACGGATATGGGATTCCAAATTATATTGATGGGTCCCTGGCAGTTGTAGCTTCCGGTACAAACTGGCGAATCACTGCTGATAGTGATGATCAGCCTGCAGCAGTTCCAGCAAGTATAAAGAGAACTGCAATATCAATTATCTATGCCAACTGGGATGCAGCGGGGGATTCCGTAGTAACTGTAGTGAGAGGTATTAAAAAAGGTAAATACAGCTTTAGAGTTGCCGTCAAGAACGGTGGAAGCCGAGGATCTGCTCAGCTGATGTATCAGAACGATCTAATTGGAACGCCAAAAGCCATGAACGTAACTGGTACAGGTACTGTTTACAGCACTGTGATTATGGGTTCATATGAGTTCAAAACTTCTGGGGACAAGCGGATTAAGTTTGTTTGTACAGCGACACCTGGGGTAGCATTTGAAACAATGGTGCTGACGCCGGAATACTAACTCCTCCGGCAATTGGCATTTCGATCACCACAATCATTAAAAAAATTAAATTATAAACCAAATACGTATGTTTAAATGTAACGCTTATTCGGCTGTTATCGTAGCATCCCTGATAGCTGTTCTTACCATTTCTCTTGAGCAGGCTACCGCTCAAGAAAAAACCAAGCCGGTAGTAATGCCTGATACGACTAAAAAAAATGGACCCTCAACAGAGGAAGAGGTTAATATTGGATACTTATCACTCAAAAGAAAATACATCGCTCCCACAATTGCTACAGTTCCGGCCCTTCGTTTCAGTGACCTGTCACGAATTTCTCCCGATGCCCTCTTGCAGGGTCAGTTCGCCGGTGTTCAGGTTGTGAATTCATCCGGAGCTGCAGGTGCAGGTACTCTTGTTAATATCAGGGGAACAGGATCAATAAATGGATTGAACAACCCGCTATACCTTATTGACGGAATTCCTGTCAAAGCAAGCCGGGTTGTCAATCCGCTCTCACAAAATTCAGATAACAATCCACTGGCAGATATTAATCCGAACGACATTGAATCGATCACCATTCTTAAAGACGGCCAGTCTACCGCAAAATATGGTATGCGCGGCGCTAATGGTGTCGTACTGATAAACACCTTTGGTGGCACCACCGGAAAGACCGTATTGAACTTTGCGGCATCTACAGGAATCAGCCCTGCACCGGGCTCTGTACCCGTTTTCAATGCAGACGACTATAGGGGTTACATCATCGAAAAAGAGTCGTTAAGGGGATTGACGGCTGCGCAAATTAATAATGGAATTGGCCGGTACCTGCTATTATCGACTCCTGATAGCCAGCGAGAAAGGTATAACAATGATACAGACTGGCAGAATTTGGTAAAGAAGGGTGGCGTGTATAATGATTACCACTTCATGCTCAGGGGTGGAGATGCCATCGCAAGGTATTCCCTTAGTGTAGGGTATACCGGTCAGGAAGGCAATCTGGTAAACACAGATTTTAACCGACTAAGTATCAGGTTCAATATTGATTATAAAGTGGGTAGGAAACTTACTTTTGCCAATAGCTTAAGCTATTCCCAGACCAATAAAAGCTTAACTGAAGAGGGAAATGCCTATTTAACTAATCCGCTATATGTGGCAGCATTGAAGAGTCCGGTGCTGACAAGTTTTCAGCAAGACAGAGATGGAATCAATCTTCGCGAACTAGATAGTGCAGATTATACCGGCAGGAGCAATCCCTATTCAATCGTCAATAGAATGAGGAATGAGAATTCTACAAACAGGATCTCCGGACGAGTAGTAGGTCAATACACTTTTTCACCGACTTTAAGTCTTAAAATCGGTTTGTTTGCTGATTATTACAGGTTAAATGAGAAAAGGTTCAGGCCTGCTGCAGGTTTTGCACCTGAGGAAAACCGAATTCGTGAATCATCAACCCAGAACAGTGTGGAATTAATGGCGCTAAATGAAAACGTACTTAACTACAGTAAGACATTCGGCGATCACTTTATTTCCGCGCTGATTGGAACTACGATTCAGACCAGCACTTTAGATAGCAAATATGGCGTCTTCATTAACGGTACATCTGATCAGCTAACCGTACCTAGTACAACAGATCAACGTTTTATAGATACCTTAACCAGTAATTCACCTCAGTGGAACCTAATGTCGCTGTTTACAACGGCTCAATATGCCTACAAAGGAAAATATCTGATTGGAGGAACGTTGCGCAGCGATGGTTCGAGTACACTCGAAAAAGGTAAACGCTGGGGAACTTTCCCGGGGGTATCTTTAGGATGGCTAATTAGCTCAGAGTCTTTCCTCGCCAATTCTAATTTCATCAGCAATCTGAAGCTCAAAACCAGCTACGGACTCTCAGGCAACCTGGTTGGCTATTACAACGCATTCAATGCCATCACACCGATCCCGTATTTTAATTATCCTGCAGTTCGGTTAGGTGCGCTGGGTAATAAGGACTTTACCTGGGAACATTCCAGTCTGCTGGATGCAGGCTTTGATTTGGGATTATTTAACAATAAATTATCTTTATCGACAGACGTTTACTTTAAAAATACTAAGAATTTATACCACAGGATCGATCTTCCTGGAACGTCTGGCTTCAAAAATTATCCTGTAAGTGAGGGGGAAGTTAACAATACAGGCGTAGAACTTGGCATTTCAGGAAGTCTGATCAAAAGGAAGTTTTCATGGCAAACCAGCTTCAACATTACTTACAACAAGAATGAGATCATTGCACTACCTGCATTGTTGCGCAACGTAATTAATTATGGGGATTTCTCCGGGATCTCTCAAATCGGCTCTGCCTCGGGTGCCTTTTACGGGTACCACGCGATTGGCGTCTATCGGGCCAATGCTGATGTTGTCTTAAAAAATGGCACAGATAACTTACAACCATTTCAAGGAGGGGACATCATTTTCGAAGACCTGGATGGTAACGGAATAATCGACGAGAAGGATCAAAAGACAATAGGAAAAAGTACTCCCGACTTCTTTGGCGGCTTTACCAATATTTTCGCTTTCGGGAAACTTGACCTTAGTGTCTTTGTTGACTTTGCTGTCGGTCAGGAAATTTATAATGGCCAGCGCGCTGCTTTAGAAGCGATGTCAACTTACGATAACCAGTCAGTGACCATTAATGACAGGTGGAGAAAAGACGGAGATGTAACAAAAATGCCGAGGCTATTGCATGGCGATGCCGTTGGTAACAACCGCTTTTCGAGCCGCTGGATGGAAAATGGATCTTTTGTCCGCTTCCGTTCCGTTTCGTTGGGATACAACCTTCCAGTGTCCAAATTCCTAAAAGGTGTCTTTAAGAGTGCGAGGGTAGTAGTAACCGGTCAAAACTTGTATACTTTCTCTGAGAGTGATATGGGAAGTGCTGAGGTAGCCAATGTAAACAACCCCTTGATGTACGGACAGAATTATGGCTCTCTCCCTCAGGTGAGGTCTTACCTGGCTGGAATAAAATTAGGCTTGTAAAATATTGATTAAAAACAAACGATATGAAGATTTTAATACTTAAAAAAATAGGCAACAAGTTCGCTTTGTTATCTTTAGCCATTGCGTTGCTTTTCACTACCTCTTGCGAACATTTGGAAGTGAAGCCAAAGGAATTTACAAAAGACAAAGACTTTTTAAAGAACTTCTGGGATGCCGATTTTATGATGAGAGGAGTTTACCAGGGCCTGCAAAATATAGTTGAGCCAACTTTTATCTTAGGTGAAGTCAGGGCAGATTGGGTAACTCCCGGTACCGGCAATAGTAAAGACATCCGAGAATTGTCGGAGCACAAAGTAACATCCAACAATAAGTATACAGACTGGTCGCCCTATTATGATATGATTAATCGTGCAAACTATGCCATTACTAATTTACAGCGGGTACCGATGGACTCGACGTACTTTAATGCTAAAACCAAAAGGCAGTTGACTGCAGAAGCCAAATTCTTACGCTGCCTTGCTTATTTCCATTTGGTGCGCAACTTTAAAGACGTCCCTTTTTTCACTGAAAGTGTAGATGATTTGTCTAAAGTGCAATACCTGGCTCCGACTTCAGGGGAGAAGATCCTGGACTTTATCGAAATCGAATTACAACAAGCTTATACCAATACAGATAAAGTGATTTTGGTGTTAAACACTTTTGACATTGGATACAGGGATAGTAATGAACAAACCCGCATGCGGGCTACTAAGGGTACGGTTGCTGCGCTGTTGGCTCATGTTTTTTGCTGGAGAAACAAATATCAGGAATCATGGAATACACTAGTTAAAATGGAGATCGACGCGGAAGGTGCAACCCATTGGAACGATTGGGGTGCTTTTGGTAACGCCGATTGGTTCTCATTCTTCACTACACCTGTAGTATTTCAGCAGTTTCTTCTCGACGTTGCATTCCGTTATGACAGTAGAGAAAATAACCCGCTAATGAAAATAACTTCAAACGATCCTAAATCGGGCGGACAATACCTGGTCGCACCTTCATTGAATGCAATGAAGACTTACCATCCAAATTATCCGGCTTATACTACGGTTCTTGCAACCGATGACGTACACCGTGGATTCGGGCGGTCCTTTGCAGGGAGTGCGCCATTTTACAACCGTCTTGGTAGCGCACCGGTTATCTGGAAATGGCTTGGAACTGGTGTAGTCAACCCAGCAAATATTAACGTCCCGCCGAGCGTGAGAGCGCCCTATGAAAGTGATGCATTGTTTAGAATCTTCAGAGTGGCCGATACCTGGTTACTCAGAGGAGAAGTCCTCAACCGTCTGGGTAGAAAATCGGAAGCAATAGGACACCTGAACAACATAAGGGGCAGGGCCGGGAGACCTAACAGTCTAGTTACAACCACATCAACAACCGAAGAAATTGAAGACGCCATCTTACAAGAACGTGGTCTGGAGCTCGGTTTCGAAGGATACAGATGGTACGATCTGATAAGAATGGCCAATCACCGCGGAACGCCTAAGGTACTCATTGATGCTGTAAAACGCAGAGCTCCGGTCGCCACGCACGCTTATCTGGAAGGATGGTTAAGTAATCCTGCACATTGGTATTTACCATACAATGCAAATGAGATCAGGTTAAATCCGAATCTGAAACCAAAGATTTAAATAGTTAAAAAGCTTCGTCTCTCTAATAAACCAGGACAGCCTGCGATCTTTCGATCCAAGGCTGTCCTAATGTTAAGAAGCTCCAACCGTTTTTTTTATACTCACATTGGATTGATCAATTAATTCGACATGCATTGGTGTTTGTGGCTTTTCTTTGATTCTTTTCAAAAATTGTAATGAGGCTTTCAAAGCGGTGATCGGAGTTTGAGCTCATGACTGGCGATAGAAAGAAAATCGTCTTTGCGCTGTTCAACGGCTTTGCTTTCTGTGATGTCGCTCACAATCCTTATCATCTGTTCGGGTTCGCCGCCGGCATTATACCGCGCCTGACCGTGCGCGCTGATCTAGTGCAATGAACCATCGGGCCAGCTGCCCTGATATTGGGAACGATTCACATAAAATCCCACTACTAAGGTTGCCGCTTCTATAATCCGAGTTCCTACCCAAAACTGGTTGGCATAGTAACCTTCCCCAGAAATGACATTCATCCGTCTGAAGGTTAGGGTATTAAGCAGATCCGATATTCCGATAAATGCGTAAGAGATACCCACGAAATACAGGTAGAGGTTGTACATGATCTTTCGCGAATTCCAGGTTACAATGAACACAGCAAAAGCAACGATGATTGAGAAAAGCTCTACTACGGTATGAAAAAGTACATAGCATTCTTTTAAGCAAAAGTAGAAGGCAAGCATCATTCCAGAAACGTATAGTCATTTCTAAGCAGGATAAATTGTCATTTCCGGTAACAATGTGTTGTAACATCTTTTTACTTTACTTTGATCTAATGGGTTGAAGTTTAACATTTCGAAACTATACTTTTACCTCCATATTAAGATCGGTTAGTGCACCTTGACCTACAGCGCTGCTCATAATAGTTCATATAAAAAACAAAATTTAAAGATCATGATCACATTTCTTGTTGCTACAGATTTTTCAACAATCGCAGATAACGCCGTAGAATATGCAGCGGCACTGGCTAAACAGTTCCGTGCAAGAATTATACTCTATAATGCATTTATTATCCCAGTTCATGCCGCTAATTCTCTGCTGAATGCAGCTAGTTTCCAGGCATTACTTGATGAAAATCAACACAAGCTTAAACAACGGGCTGAAGTAATTGGCTTCACTTATGACATTGAAGTCGGCTATGAGTCGAGTTATTCATTTGTGGAAGATGAATTAAAGAATTTGCTTTTAAAATACGAAGCCAGCCTTGTAGTACTTGGGATGTCCACTAAAACTCTAGAGCAAGACCTGCTGGGCAATACCACCACTGCTGCAATTAAGAAAATGAAATTTCCAGTGTTGGCCGTGCCTCTGGGTGCTAAATTTACTGGGATGAAGAAAGTGTTATTTGCTTGTGATGTTTTAAGAGGAGTACCAGTTAAAATACTGGATAAGGTTAAAGAACTAACTGCAGATTTAAATGCCCAAATTGAAGTGTTTTTTGTAGATGAAAGAATAGAGGAGTTAAAAAGTACTAATGCCGGGGTGCTTGCAATTGATGTGATCAGTGATGGACTTGATGGGATAACCTATTCACATAAAAATGTGCGTTCGAATGCTGTAATCAGAGAGATAGAAAAGGAGATTCTTGTTTTCCAGGCGGAGCTCTTGATCATGGTTCCTAAAAAATATGGTTTCTGGGCTTCACTTGTACATAAAAGCAAAACACGTATGGTAGCCTCCGGTTTAGACATTCCATTGCTTTCTATTCCGTTGTAGAATGGTTTTTTACTAAACTCAGGTGTCCTATGCAACCGTATGTCCGTAATTTTCGTCCTCATTAAAACTATATTATGAAAAGGATCATCACTTCCCTGGCGATAACGTTAATTCTTAATAATTCTAGCTTTGCGCAATCTATTCTACAGCAACGTATAAAGCAGGTAGAAAACAGCTTAACTGAAAATTTGCGGACTCAGGACGCTGCTGCTTTCAATTTGCAAAAGCGGATGGAATATTATAAGGTTAAAGGGCTTAGTATTGCGGTGATTAAAGATTATAAGATTGATTGGGCTAAAGCTTATGGTTTGTCTGATGCGGAATCAAAAACCCCTGTTACAGTAAGCACTCTTTTCCAGGCAGCTTCAATTAGCAAGTCACTGAATGCAGTAGGAGTAATGAAACTATTCTCATCTCGGAATCTTAATTTATTCGCTGACATAAATACGTACCTGAGTAGCTGGAAGTTTCCTTACGATTCACTATCAGGAGGAAAAAAGATCAATGTGGCAAATCTGCTTAGTCATACCGCCGGCCTTAGCATACACGGATTTGGAGGTTATGAGCAAGGGAGCCCTTTACCTTCAGCGATCCAGATCCTGAATGGTGACAAACCTGCCAACTCTGATCCGGTGCGGTCGGTATTTGCTCCCGGCCTGCGTCAGCAATATTCTGGAGGTGGTATTACCATCACTCAATTGCTGATGACAGACATCTCGAAACAGCCCTATGAGCAGTACATGGAGCAGCAGGTCCTCAGACCTCTTGGGATGCGCAGTAGCACCTTCGCTCAGCCACCTGTAGGAAAAAAGCTAAATGCTTTGGCAACTGGTTACGATACAGATGGGAATGAAATTAAAGGTAAGTACCACCTTTATCCGGAGCAGGCGGCAGCTGGACTATGGACCAATCCTACAGATCTCGGAAAGTATATCATTGAAACGCAATTGGCTTATGCTGGAAAGTCAGATAAAGTATTGGACCAGCAAAGCACCAAATTACGTCTGAGCCCCTATGAAAATTCAGAAGCGGCCCTTGGCGTCTTTATAGAGGATTACGATGGCCTTAAATACTTTGGTCACGGGGGTTCCAATGAGGGTTTTCAAAGCGGTTACTATGGAAGTCTGCAAGATGGCAATGGGTTAGTCATAATGGTTAATTCAGACAACGGCCAGATCATACAGGAGTTGATAAATAGCATCGCGACCGTGTATAATTTCAAGGGGTTAAACAAAAGCAGGACGATAAAACTGGCCCATGTGACCTCTTCGGAGCTAGACAAATATTTGGGTAAATATCAGCTTACACCAGATCTGGTGCTTACTATAACGAGAGAAGGAAAACAATTATATGCACAGGCAACCGGCCAGACCAAACTTGAGGCCTATCCAGAGACGAGCACTAAATTCCTTTTTAAAGTGATTCATGCGACCATGGAGTTTATCAAAGACGACAAGGGCAAGGTGACTAAAATGATGTTTACTCAAGGGTCTACGATTGAAGCAAAAAGACTTGAATAGGCAGTACTCAACTACCATTGCTGAAGAAGAAAGTCAGGGCAACTGGTTGGCACAATAACCTTCCTCAAAATGACATCTGAGTAATTTGGTCATCGGTCAGAGGAAGATAATTGATGGCTTCTGAATCGGTTGGTTTTGTATTCTTTTTATAAATCCTGTTGAAGTAAGGATCATAAAACTTAGCGGGCATGTAACCGCTTTTAGTTCCTTTAGACCAATGAATGGCATAAACATCTTCCTGCCCTCTGAATAGAGATTTATCTTTAAATCATGACTACAATGACCATCCAAGTTCCTGAGGCTCTTCGAATAGGGCATGAGGAAACAACTCGTCTTGAAAGCTGTAGGCATTACGCGAAACTTAGCGGTGTTATTCCTTCAGTCAAACCGTATTGTCAAAATACAACAAACTAATTTCCGGATTTCAGATTGGTTAACAACTCAAATTATCAACGATGCTGGAGAATAACTTAAACGACTTTCATTCGATAGCCAGAATACGTCTAGCTTGGCTACAGTTTTCCTATTCTTCTGCGTACTGGCCAATGCCAGTATTTAGCAAATCTTTATCGCTTTCTAGTCATTGAAATAATGAAGCACTATCGTCGACAGTATAGACGAAAATCCTAGCTCTATTTATTGCTACGGCAGAAATAAAATCATTTTTTAAAACTTAGGTGTTAGCAAACTCGATTTCTGGGAACGTATAAAGAAGAAATTAGCTCAAAACAAAGATAAACCGGCTTCTAAATAATTATGCCAAGCACTTAATTTCTAGAGATTTATTTCTATTTTAGTAAAAATAACGACTCATATGGGAACAATTGAATTTTTTATAATCGCTGGCATATTATTAATTATAAGTCTTGGTGTATACGGTAGAAGTACTTCTCTAGGCTTTTTCGGGAGTTTTTTACTCGCTTGCGTCAGTACGCCTCTCATTGCATTTATCGTTATATATTTCGTACGTAGAAATGATGAAAAGAATCGCAGATTTATTTACGAACACCTTAACGGCCAACAAAAGATTTGCTAGTTACATCTAGAATGGCGTTTTATAGGGGATTCCAAGTACCATATTGTTAATGTGATATCATTCTGGAAGTTAATTTTAATATCCTTGGCTTCATAGTTTGCTATATTGAAGCGCTTTCAAGGATTGAAATAATTAATTTTCCACTGGAATTTACTTTTAGATACGTTGGGGTATTCACCAACAGAGCAGTAAAGTATTATATGCTTATCAGAAGGATTTAACTAAAGAAGATAATTGCTAAAATCATCACTATCCAGCTAACTATTTGAATGTTAGCATAGGTTTTCGATTGGGTGAAGTTATACCAGCTTATTTTTTGTTTCGTTTCCATATTCTAAGATACAGATGTTATATCTAAATTATTCGATGGCTTGAAATAAACGAGTAAATAAAGAAGTAGGGTCTAAACACTAACGGGTGGAATATGGGGTTTAGCTTTGTTGATCAAAACACCACGTCAGAAGTTGCTGCCTTACTAGTTCTCTGACTGGAAACACTTGCGATGTTAACTCCCAAAATATCTGAGGCTTTTATGACTTGTTCGAAATGACCTGTGAGGCTTTTTTTTATGACATTGGACGTAGGTAGGTGTCAGTAAGTCTTCTATAATGCTCACAACTATTTCAGTGACAACATCTTAAATAATAACCAATTAACAGAAAAACTTGTTATGTTTGTCTAAATCACTAAACACTTAAGTAAACATATTTACGCGATAGGCTTGTAATTAAACATGAACCCAAACAAAACTTTTCTAAACGACGTTCAGGGACTCCGGCCATTGGCGGAAATCGCGATTTTCTTCTGTTATGCCGGCTGTATTTTGTCAAATTCGTTCTTTTTCGAGGGTATTTAAGATTCCACGCTATCGACATTAGTACGTCTGCTACAGGTATCGCTCGGTCTTAGCCAAGAGGAAGAGGTGCCGATGAAAGAAGCTTGATCATTGGCATATATTATATATAAAAATCTGTTTTTACAAATATTGATCATTACGATGCGACAACTTCTACTTCCACTGATCCTGATGCTTATCGCCAGCAGCAGCTATGGCCAGTTGCCAGATTCGCTGCAAATAACCGCAGGGACACTTGGCACTGTGGCCAAGGACGGGTACCAGCCGTTATGGCTCGTAGCTAATCGCTGGGGCGCAGTTTCAGACGAGCAGTATGATGCCTCTACCTATGTCGGTTTTACAGGTGCAAATTACTTTGGAAACCAGTATACCAACCGTTCCAACTCCCCGGGCAGTATCCAATCCATTTTTTATGTAAAGTACGGCGCAACGCTAATCAATAATAATCATGCTACAGGGACGACCTTCCAGCAGGCGTATGTTAAAGCAGGCTACAAAGACCTGGAGGTCCGTGCGGGTCGTTTCAAATACATTCCAGGAGAAGTGGACCAGGATCTGTCCTCGGGATCTATGGGTGTGAGCGGGAACGCGCTGCCCATTCCGCAAATCACTATCGCACTAACTGATTATGTAAATATACCCTATACGAATGATTGGCTGCAGATAAAAGGGCAGCTCAGTCATGGCTGGTTTGGTAAGAACCGATACCTCGATTCATACTATCATGACAAAAACCTGTACCTGCGCGCTGGCAAAAAGAAGTTCAAGCTTTTTGCTGGCGCGCAGCATTATGTGGAGTGGGGTGGCAAGCGGGATGGGATGAGCCTTGACCGCTCTTTTAAAGGCTTTACCGACGTTCTGTTTGCAACTAGGAATGCCGATGACGGTTCTGGTATTGAAACCGTCGCGACAACGGGCTCTGCCCACGCAGGTGACGTGCGTGGACTGATTGAACTAGGTTTTGATCTAGAGCTAAATCAGGCGCTGATTCACTTTTACCACCAATCGCCCTTTGACGGCTCATGGGGAGTGAAAACCAAAAATATTGATAAATTGTCCGGATTAAGCGTCACGCCGAAAGCCAAGAACGCAATTGTTAAAAAAGTATTATTTGAGTTTATCTATACCAAGCAGGCTCAAGACTATGCGCCTGACTTCGCACGCCAGGCTTATTACAATAACGGCTATTATAAAACTGGATGGGAATATCATAACAGGATTATAGGAACCCCGCTGTTTATTAACCGCACTCGGGCCCAACATTATTCTTACTTCCAGGCACAGGGCATAAAGCCTTTCGACTGGAACGATCCAACGGTTTCAGGCAATTCGAACATCATCTATAATAAAGTCATGGGTGGGCACATTGGCCTGCTGCTTAGGTTCAGTGACAAACTTTCCGCAAAAACGCTGCTTAGCTATACCCGTGGGCAGTATCAAGATAGCGGACCTAATCTGAACCAGTTCTATTCCCTGCAGGAACTGTATTATAGCCTTTCTAAAAACCTAAACTTTTCAGCAGGCTTAGCCCTGGATGCCGGTAACTTTACTAACAATATCGGCGGCCTGGTCGGACTCCAATGGCGGACTAACGTAGGTGCTTTAAACAAGTGAGTTCGCATGCGCTAAACCGAAGTAGGCTTTATCTATGTAATCATTGATTTTAGTTCCACTTTTTCCAAGTATAACTGGGTACTGGCCTGTGCCGCATTATAAAATTAAGACTTCTGGTTATCTTATTGCTTCGGGTTACAAACTGTGCTTACCAATGGTCATCTTTCGTTTTCTTAATCTCAGGTGGTCTAAACTTTCTCAACGGCGAATATTGTCTTTTCAGTGTCTCCATGACAGGCTTAAACAGCGAAAGCAGCCCTTTAGGACTGCTTTCATCTATCACGGGTGGAATATGGGGCTCGAACCCACGACCCTCGGTACCACAAACCGATGCTCTAACCAACTGAGCTAAAACCACCATGTGTTTTACAACGCTACAAAAGTACGATTTAAAACATTTTATTCAAATAATTTTGAGCTTAAAGGCTAAAAATCTTTTAATCATTTCAATTTCAAGCCCTTGAATTTAAGCTTAAATGAAATCTACAGCACTTAGATGGCTATTTGATCGTAAAAACATAGATTTGCCAGCGAATGATTGAGATATACACAGATGGTGCAGCAAGTGGAAACCCTGGCCCAGGAGGCTATGGAGTGATACTGAGATCCGGAAGTCACTACAAAGAACTAAGCGCAGGCTTCCGTATGACGACCAACAATAGGATGGAGCTCATGGCTACAATAGTTGGGTTGACGGCACTGAAGACCCCCGGACAGGATGTGACCATTTTCTCAGACTCAAAGTATGTGATTGATTCAGTAGAGAAGAAGTGGGTCTTCGGCTGGGTAAAAACAGGTTTTAAAGGTAAAAAGAACAAGGATCTCTGGATGATGTTCCTACATGTATACAAATTGCATAACGTCAAGTTTGTTTGGGTAAAAGGCCATAACAACCACCCTGAAAATGAGAGGTGTGACGAACTGGCTGTCGCGGCTTCCAAAAACAAACAAGCTCAAACGATTGACCATGTTTTTGAATCAGAGAACAGAAGTTAAGAACTTAAAGATCATATCGGTAAGTCGATCCACATATCCGACAATGTTTTGGATTGAAGTATTTAGCACACTATCACAACGAGAATACAACGTTGTAAACTCCAAACAGTAACAGTAATTTCGGTAGTAAACCCAGAATAGTAACAACGCTTCCATTGTAATTCAATTCAATTTAGCACGAGTAGACAAGTCTAACATAAGTTGAATTTTGACCTATGTTGATACGGGGTTGAGTAGGGGTTGGTTTACTTCTTTTGATGTGCCGTTCGTTCGTCATACCCTTTTGGTTAAGCTTCATTTAGTCCCCCTTGATACCCCCTTGATTCTGCTTGAGCGGTATCAAGGCGGTACCAACCCGGTACCAACGCGGTATCAACCCGGTAGCAACCTAATGGCAAACACAGATGTCCGTAAAAAATCAAACAACGAAAAAATCAGTGGTATTTTGATGGTAACTATTTAGTATTTCAGTTGCAGCTAACTCGCATTAAAGCGAAGGCAAGTACCAGTTTCTTCTATAGCCTACAATCCTCACGGTGCAGATCAGTAATACAGTTGCAATTTCAGCAACCGCTTTATCGGTAAATGAAAGTAAAACGAAATACCCGATTCCTCCAACAATGCAAGCTGTGGCGTATATCTCTTTCCGAAACAATACCGGGATTTGCGCAAGGAGGATATCCCTGCAAACGCCTCCAAAACAACCAGTGATTGTCCCTAAAGCAACACAAATACCAGGGTTCAAATCATTTGAATACCCTTTTGCATCCCGATAACTGTAAACAATCCTAAGCCGATCGCATCAAACAGAAACAAGGTGACTTTATAATTCTTAACCCTGCGTTTCCAAAAGAGGGTACATGCTGCGGTGATCAACACTGTAATCGGCGCCGTCAGGTTTTGCATCCAACTAACAGGCGTGTGACCGATTAAAACATCCCGTATGGTTCCTCCCCCGATAGCGGTAACAAAGCCGATGATCAATACTCCTAGCAAGTCCAGTCGCTTTTGGAGTGCAGAATATATGCCTGAGATGGTGAAAGCAGCAGTACCAAGTACCTCAATGATGAATGAAACGGTCATATGGGCTCATAAAGACGTCAAGGTATAGAGTTTAACTATAAAACTATAGAATTTAATGATTCGGAACACAGTTTTCAATAGTCTATATTTACATTAGACATGGACCCAGACCTACTTCTGGCGCCTGGAAAACCAACATTAAACTATAAAAGCATGGAAAACGATTTGAACAACATCAGTAAATGCCCCGTCGATCATGGAGCGATGAAGGCTAATGTTGCTGGCGGCGGTACCAGAAACAATGATTGGTGGCCTAAGCAACTCAAACTTGATATTTTACGTCAGCACTCGTCTTTGTCCAACCCTATGGACAAGGATTTTAATTATGCTGAGGCTTTCAATAGTTTGGATCTGGAGGCTGTGAAAGCAGATCTTCATGCACTGATGACTGATTCTCAAGATTGGTGGCCGGCAGATTTCGGTCATTATGGAGGCTTATTTATTCGTATGGCATGGCACAGCGCCGGAACGTACAGGGTAGGTGATGGTCGCGGTGGAGCAGGAGCAGGACTTCAACGCTTTGCGCCTCTAAACAGCTGGCCAGATAATGTGAGTCTTGATAAAGCCAGAAGATTGATTTGGCCGATTAAACAGAAATACGGCAGCAAATTATCATGGGCTGATTTAATTATATTGACAGGTAACGTCGCCCTTGAGTCGATGGGGTTCAAGACTTTTGGCTTCGCTGGTGGTCGTCAGGATGCCTGGGAAGCAGATGAGTCCGTATACTGGGGTTCAGAAACCACCTGGTTGGGTGGTGATCTAAGATACGGTCATGGCTCCGATGGTGCCCATAAAGATGGTGGAGTTTTGGTATCGGATGATGATGCGGATGGCGATATTCACTCAAGGGATTTAGAAAAACCTCTTGCAGCGGTTCAGATGGGATTAATCTATGTGAACCCTGAAGGTCCAGACGGTAACCCTGATCCGATAGCCTCGGCTAAAGATATCCGGGATACGTTTGGCAGAATGGCTATGGATGATGAAGAAACGGTTGCCTTAATTGCAGGAGGGCATACCTTCGGAAAGACTCATGGCGCTGCTCCTTCAGATCATGTTGGAGATGAACCCGAAGCAGCAGATATCGCTTCTCAAGGTTTCGGCTGGAGCAATAGTTTTGGCTCTGGTAAAGGCCCTGACACCATTACAAGTGGTCTGGAAGTGACCTGGACTACTACACCGACACAATGGAGCAACAACTTCTTCGAAAACCTACTGGGTTTCGAGTGGGAGCTGACGAAAAGTCCGGGTGGCGCGCAACAGTGGGTAGCTAAAGATGCAGGGGAGATTATTCCCGATGCATACGATGCAAATAAGAAGCATCGTCCAACAATGCTAACCTCAGACATCGCTTTGAGGATGGACCCTGCTTATGAAAAGATATCAAGACGTTTTCTTGAAAACCCGGATCAGTTTGCAGATGCTTTCGCAAAAGCCTGGTTTAAATTAACGCATCGCGATATGGGTCCTAAAGAACTGTATTTGGGTCCGGATGTACCTCAGGAAGAGTTGATCTGGCAAGATCCGATACCAGCTGTGGACCACATATTGGTGGATGAAAATGATACCGCTTTGCTAAAGGCGAAGATCTTAGCTTCAGGTTTAACTGTTGCTGAACTGGTTTCGACTGCATGGTCTTCTGCATCAACCTTCCGTGGTTCTGATAAACGAGGCGGTGCCAACGGCGCTAGAATTCGCCTTGCTCCTCAAAAGGATTGGAAGGTGAACAAACCTGAACAATTGCAAAAGGTGCTTAGTGTATTGGAGGGTATCCAAGCTGAGTTTAACGGTACGCAATTTGGTGGTAAAAAGGTTTCTTTAGCAGATCTTATCGTGCTTGCAGGTAATGCAGGGATAGAAAAATCTATTACCGATGCAGGTCATACGGAGAGCTTGACTTTTAGTCCGGGTAGGATGGATGCTTCTCAAAGCCAAACGGATGTTATTTCATTCAGCTTCTTAGAGCCTATTGCAGATGGTTTCCGCAACTATCGCCGATTGAAATTTACTGTTTCTACTGAAGAACTGCTGATCGACAGAGCGCATTTGCTTACGTTAACCGCTCCAGAATTGACAGTTTTATTAGGTGGTTTGCGTGTGTTGGATATCAATGCAGACGGTTCTAAAAACGGTGTGTTTACGCAGCAGCCAGGTCAGTTAAGCAATGATTTCTTTGTGAACTTGCTTGATATGAACACTGCATGGAAACAGATGTCCGAAGATAAAGAAGTGTATTTAGGAAGTGATCGTTCAAGCGGTCAGCCGAAGTGGACTGCAACGCGTGCGGATCTGGTTTTCGGGTCTAACGCAGAATTGAGAGCCATTGCAGAAGTTTATGCGAGTGCAGATGGTAAGGATAAGTTTATTAAAGATTTTGTAGCTGCCTGGACTAAAGTAATGAACCTGGACAGGTTTGATCTAAAATAAGATAATTATTAAGAAGTTTGCAAGCTGGTCATCTGTGAGGGTGACCAGCTTTTTTACTTTCGACAATGCCTACTCATGAAGTTATATGAATGCACAAAATGAATCCTCTGCTCTGAAAACAAAAAGCGTCTTAGTCGTATGTGGAATCATAAAAGATAGTGAAGGAAACGTTCTGGTTACCCAAAGAAGCGCCACAATGGCCTTACCATTTAAATGGGAATTCCCTGGCGGGAAAGTCGAACAGGGGGAAAGCCATGAAGAAGCCATCAAACGAGAGATAAATGAAGAGCTTCATATAAAGATTTTGATAATTAATAGATTGCCTGAGTTTACACACCAATATCCAACATTTACGATCACTTTAATTCCTTTCGTTTGTAATATTGTGAGAGGCTTGATAAAACTGACTGAGCATCATGCTTTCCGTTGGGTAAACCCAAATAACTTGTTAGATTTGGAATGGGCAGCAGCCGACATTCCAGTTGCTCAACACTATCTAACCAAGCTCAACACATAAATATGGCATTTGAATTAGGTCTGTACGAACAGTTGATCACCAAATTGATTGCTTCTAAACTTGACCAAATGGATGAAGATAAGTTCTTCATTCAAAAAACAGTGCTCGATAAGTCAGAGGCGGCAAGATATCTGAGTATTTATCTATCTGAAACTATACAATTCGCTTTACAACAAATAAAGGAAGGGGAGCATGGTGGTATTCAAAAGAAAATTGAACTTTCCAATCAGATCATTCAGGTACTGATCTCGGCGCTACCAGACCTAAGTTTAACAAATAACCTAATCACATCTGAAGGACAACTACTAGAAGCAGTTTTATCATTAAATGATTCTCCGTTCCCGGATCTGAAAGAGCGGGTAAGACAAATTATGCCTTACACAAGGTTGAGTCAAAGCGAGCTTTTTACGGGCAGTAATGCGGGTATTTCTTTGGAAAGCGAAATTAAAAAAGAGATCCTGTCTGCTGATGAAATCTGCTGGCTGGTTTCATTTATAAAGTTCTCGGGAATTCGAATCTTTAAAGATGAGTTGAAGAGTTTCACAGATAGTGGCCGCAAGCTAAAGATCATCACTACTACCTACATGGGGGCTACGGATGTAAAGGCGGTTGAGTTTTTATCTGGCTTGAAGAATACTGAAATCAAAGTTTCTTACAACACCGAACACGAGCGACTACATGCTAAAGCGTATTTGTTTTTAAGGAAGTCAGGTTTCGATACAGGATATATTGGTTCTTCAAACCTGTCCCGTTCTGCACTTACTAATGGCTTGGAATGGAACTTAAAGGTCACTCAAAAGGAAATAGGTCATATCATTGATAAGTTTAAAAAGACATTCAATACCTACTGGGCCAATAGAGAATTTGAGTCTTATATACCTGGTATAGATAAGATTAAATTGAGTACGGCACTCAAGCAGCAAAGTACCCACGATCAGCCAGGCATCATCAATTTCTTCGATATCACACCGAAGCATTTTCAAAAGGAGATTCTAGAGCAGCTGGAATCGGAAAGGGTTAATCATCAACGATTCAGAAATTTGATAGTTGCAGCAACGGGAACCGGTAAGACTGTCATATCCGCCTTTGATTATAAACGTTTTAAGTCGAACAATCCACGGGCCAGGCTCTTATTTGTTGCCCATCGGAAAGAGCTGCTTGAACAGGCGCAAGACATGTTTCGTCATGTACTTCGTGATGCTAACTTCGGTGACCTTTGGGTGGATGGAATGGAACCCAGTCAATACGATCATGTGTTTGCATCCGTGCAAACACTTAACAACCGACTGCCGAGCCTGAAACTCAGCGCTGACTTTTACGATTTTATAATCATCGATGAGGTACATCATATCGCTGCTAACAGTTATCGCCCCGTGCTTGATAAGTTTCATCCGGAAATATTGCTTGGATTAACTGCGACTCCGGAGCGGATGGATGGTATTGACATCCTCAGAGACTTTAACAATACCATTGCTGCGGAAATACGATTGCCTGAAGCATTGAATAGTAAAATGCTTACACCTTTCCAGTACTTTGGTCTATCCGACTCGGTTGACTTAAGTCAGGTGCAATGGAAAAATGGTAAATACGAAAGTAAAGAACTCACTAAGATTTATACCAGCAATGACCGCCGTGTGCAGGAGATTTTGAACAACTGCGAATTGTACCTCACGGATGTCAGTCAGGTACGTGCGCTTGGCTTTTGCATCAATAAGGAGCATGCTGAATATATGGCTGAGAAGTTTATGTTTCATGGTGTGAGGGCTGATTATCTTACTTCAGAAGATTCTGCTGTTAAGCGACACGCCATTCGGCAACGCCTGTTGAATAAGGAAATCAACTTTCTATTCGTTGTAGATTTGTTCAATGAGGGTATAGATATCCCTGAGATTGATACCGTGCTATTTTTGAGACCCACAGAAAGCTTAACAATTTTCTTACAGCAATTGGGCAGAGGTTTAAGATTGGCTGAAAACAAAGATTTCTTAACCGTACTTGATTTCGTCGGACAAGCAAGGGTTGAGTATGATTTCGAACATAAGTTCAGAGCGTTAATTGGTAAGACCAATACGCCGCTCTTGAAAGAAGTGGAAAAAAACTTTCCGCATTTACCACTAGGTTGCAGCATTGTACTAGAAAAGAAAGCGAAAGCGATTATTCTCGCAAATATCAAAGCTGCTACGGGCTTAAATCGAAAGCAACTCATTTCCAAACTCCAGAACTTTAAGCATCAATTTACGCTTAAATTGTCACTCCAAAACTTTCTTTATTCTACAGGTATAGAACTGGCTACTATTTACAAGAAAGGTGGTTGGCAAAGGCTGTGCGCAGACGCAGGAGTAACCGAAGATTTTAAAGAGCCATTGGAGCTACTTATAACAAAAGGCATTAAGAAATTGATGCAGTCGAATTCTATCTCTTACTTTAACTTTTTAGTGACCTTAATTGAAAACGACTTTAAAACCAGCGATCCAACGGAGCAAGAGAAACAAATGTCGCTGATGTTCTACTACGACTTCTTTCCCTCAGATAAGAAGACTACTTTCAATACTTTGGAAGAATGTTTTGAACAGATCAGAGAGAACCCAGTGATGCTTGCTGAGATGAAAGAAGTGATTCACTACCTCATTCAGCAAGTCAAGTTTGTTGAAAAACCAATTATTTTACCTTTTGCTTTTCCGCTGAAGGTCCATAGCCGCTACAATAGAGACCAGATTCTGGTGGCAATCCAACTGCATCAGTTTAATAAAAGTTCTTCGAACAGGGAAGGGGTAGCTTTGAATAGCAAGCTCAATACAGAAGCACTATTTATCACGTTAAAGAAGTCAGAGAAAGAATATTCACCTACTACCTTGTATGATGATTATGCCGTCAACGAGTCCATGTTCCATTGGCAGTCCCAAAACGCAACGAGTTCTACATCTCCAAAAGGACAATCATACATCGAGCAAAAGCGCCTTAGTAAGTGCATCTTGATTTTTGTTCGTGAACAGAATGAAGATGAATTTGGTAATACTATGGGCTATGTCTTTCTAGGAAAAGCGGGCTTCTTAGACAGTAACGGCGATAAGCCAATGAATATTCAATGGCAATTGGAGGAACCAATGCCTGCTTATATCTGGAAAGACAGTGCTAAATTGGCCCAAGCTTAGTTTTGAACAATATGTCCAGTAGCAATTCAGCCGATTTTAATCCATTAATACATAAATATATTTCCGCATTTAGTCGCCTTAAGCGAGGTGTAACGGCTTATGGACTAGCGCCACATAAACCTGTATTGCTGTTAAGTTTAATTGAGCTAATCGAAAAAGAAACTGTAGCAAACAACCAGTTTGAAGTTAACGCCGATTTGGTTGCTACGTTCAAAGAGAACTGGTTACTTCTAGTACCAACCTTACATCAGGCAGATTTTACCCAGCCGTTTTATTATTTGCAGAGTGAGAAAGTAGAAGGTCAATTTTTTTGGAAATTGCAGCCCAACCTGGGTATGCAAATTAATGCGCACATCAAGTCGGTAACCCGCTTGAGCGAAACCTGTGCTTTCGGCTACTTTGAACCGGAACTGTATTTATTACTGTGTGACCCACTTAACAGATCGTTGCTTACCAACTTGTTGATCCAAACTTATTTCAGCGACGTCGGTTCAGGCTTCTTAGCGGCAAAGAATAAAGGCATGGGCTATCTTCACGACCAGGAAGGCTTCATACTTAATGATCCAGAAGTAAAGTATAAACGCGTCATCATTAATACTGAAGAGGATGTGTTTGTTCGCAATGGCCTATTCAAAAAGTTGGTACCTAAGATTTACAACAATCAGTGTAGCTTTTCTGGTATGCAGTTGAGCAGTACGTTCGGGCACAATTTTGTTGATGCTTGCCATATTGTGCCGTTCAGCTTAACGCACAATGATAAGGTAACAAATGGCATTTCACTTTGCCCTAATTTACACCGCGCTCTAGATCGCGGATTAATAAGTATTTCCAACGATTATACGATACTTGTGTCAAAGCATCTTATCGAAAATGAGAATCATGTTTACGCTTTGAAAAGTTTAGGGGGCCGAAAGATGTACTTGCCAAATAAGGAAATACATTATCCGGAGCGACAAGCGATAGAATGGCATCGGAACAACGTTTTCAAGCAATAAGTTGTAACGGCTTATTTAATAGGTTAAGCTTTCCAGCTTTTAACAATCAGTTCATCGCCAACTTTCATTGTCCCTGGGCCTTTATGAAGCAGGTTTTGCCCGAACATTACCTTTTTATTCACGGTTCGATAGCTGGTTAATGTTCTTAAGGGCTCTTGTCCTTTTATTCCCGTTTCTTGATCTACTGTTGTCAGGACACATCGTGCACATTGATTGGCCGCTTGAAATAGGTTTTCGCCGAGGTAGAACTCGCCAAAGCGATCTTCTATATGTGGCTCACCTCCTGTAAAGACAAAGTTTGGGCGGAAGCGATTCATTGGCACAGGATCAGCTAACTTTTCATTGAGGAAGTCCAAAGCAGCTTGCCCAATGATAAGGCAGGGGTAAGCATCCGCAAAACTAACAATTTCACTGTTTAGCGCATATTCAGGGTCAACAAGCCGTTGATCATCGTCAGCCATTCCTACCAGTTTAACTTTCATGTTTAAGAAGACGGAAAACCAGTCACTGACTTTAGCATTTACTTCGAAGCCACTGGAGGTATCATCCCAGATACGAACCTGGATTCTTTGAGAAGTACTTTCGAATTTTGGAAAGGATATTTTTTGCGATAGGTCTGTTTTATGAGAAACCGTAATTGTGTCAGCATCCATCGCAACTTGCAGCATTGCAAGGTTGTAATGCTTTCTTTGAGTAATGAAGGTACCATTCTCGTCTATCAGCAACCATTTTCTGTCGTATTGTAAACCCCTCTGCTCTAGTTTCGCTTCCTTGATGCTTATACCGCCAAGAGACTTGATAGGGTAGATGTAGATTTCTGAAAGTTGTAACTTCATTTTTTAAAGGTAAAAAACCCAGCGAAATAAAAAGACAAGATGACTATTATTCGAAGTTCCACCAAACACGCTTCTTAACGGGCGCTCCCAAAGTGTAAGGCTGACCAATCTCCGGGACGCTCACTTGGTAACCAAAATTGCCGGCTGCTTTCAAAAGTCTGTTAACCGGTTCGTTCCATGGGTGATGACTCTCTGTAAACTTGGCCCAGTGAACCGGTTGAACAACCTTTGCTTGCAAATCTGCGGCCGCTTGCGCAGTCTGTTCGGGAAACATATGATGAGTAGGCCAGTTTGGGCTATATTGTCCGCATTCCATCAATGCCAGATCAAATGGACCATATTGCTTTCCGATTTGCGCAAAGTGAGCGCCATAGCCGCCATCGCCACTATAAAATATCTTGTAACCATCTGTTTTGATGACATAGGATGCCCAAAGTGTTTTGTCGGTTTTAAGTGTCCTGTTACTCCGGTGATGGGCAGGTGTAGCCGTAACGGATATACCATTAGGCAAAACGGCCGACTGTCCCCAGTTCAGTTCTGTAATTTTCTTTGGATCAAATCCCCAACGCCGGAAGTGAGAACCAACACCCATCGGAACGACCACTCGTTGAATCCGGTCCTTCAGCTTCTTTACAGTCTTGTAGTCAAGGTGGTCATAGTGGTCGTGAGAAATGATAAGTACGTCAATATCCGGCATATCATCAACGCTGTAAGATGTACTCCCTTGAAACGCCTTAATCATCCCCGGCACCGGTCCAGCATTCTTACTAAAGATCGGATCTATCAGTATTGTACCTTTTGTACTTTTAATGAAAAGGGAAGAGTGCCCAAACCATATAACGGTCGGCGCTTGTACTTTAAGTGTTTTAAGATCTGTTTTGATAAAGGGAAGCCGGTTAAAAGGCCTCACTGTTTATGACCGGTTTAGTATGGATTTCAGCGCTTTAAAGCCATTGATCTCAACAGAAGCATCACCTTCCAGATTGTGAAATTGTCCATCTTTGTAGTTCGGCAACTTCTCCAGTTTTGCAAGTTCAGCACCCTCCGGATTTCGACCCAAGGATTTAAATAGTCCGCATCCTTGTGAAGAAAGAAGCAAAAAAACTATAAAAAATATACAGATAACGGGCTTACTATGCATGAGGGCTAAGGTAGGCGTAACATTTCCGCTTTTCTCATGGGCATCGAATCTATCGTATCATAGAGCTTTTGAAGCCGAAGTACTGATTTAGAGCTCAGCTTTATCATGCCATCTTTCCCAGTTAGCGTAATCTTGAACACTGCGCTTCCGAAATGCGCTTTGATCTGTATGTCACGAACTTTAAGTCCCTTAGGATCTGTTGCTAAAACTTTCATTTGCTCCACAAACGCTTTATCTGATTTGCTTTTAGCATAAACATCTAGAACCCTTACATTCGAGCCAATAGCGATGCCACCAAGTCCGAGGTCCCGGTCTTCACCGGGAAGACGACGGTAAAAATCTCTGCTGGCATTGGTAGTGAAAGCGAGGAGTATAAAGATTAAACATTTCATAGCTGAGTGTTTACTAATTATGGGTGTTTGCTATTCCTAAACGAATATGCGCATTTTTAGCTTTCTTAACAATACGTTTAAGCGCATTACAAGTCAGGAAAATGAGGTAAATTGCGCAGGTGAAGAGAACAGGCCGGATAAGATCGCTACTCATTGAATTTTTCTACGGTGAATATTTTAAAGATGCGTTACGGAATACGGTCTGCGTAGTATTCCCAATTGGGCTCTTTTTTATCCTTGGCTACAAAGAAGCTGCCATTGGAACCGGGTTAGGTGCACTGGTAATCAGTCTCACTGATCTTCCAGGCCATAGAACCGCGAAGCTCAAAACTGCATTGCTAAGTGTTTCCCTTTTCTTTATAACAACTTTTCTAGTCGGACTATCTTTCCAAAGTCAGTGGCTAACTGCAGCATGCATCTTTTTGCTGAGCTTCATTTACGCCATGATGGGTGCTTTAGGTACGCGAGAATCCGTTGTCGGTACCATGTGTATCATTCTCGCCGTTTTCGTGTTGGGACTACACCCGGGCGACAACCTGTTTTTTAGTTTGATGGTCATGGCCGGAGGTGCATGGTACTACGTCATAAGTCTGCTGCAAACCGCTATACTGCCGTATAGGTCAACGCATCAAGCCATCCATGAGTG
The DNA here is from genome assembly GCF_037719805.1 of Pedobacter sp. Taxonomy (GTDB): domain Bacteria; phylum Bacteroidota; class Bacteroidia; order Sphingobacteriales; family Sphingobacteriaceae; genus Pedobacter. The sequence goes on from NZ_JBBJLZ010000003.1 coordinate 568,549, forward strand.
TTTGTCAGCAACGGCAGATTTCCTCCTAACGAAAGCTAAATTCTACGATCCTTCCTCTAACCTGGAAGACTGTTATCAGGAAACAATATTCCAGCATCAGCAAGTATTCGAAAAGCAAGAACTGATCAGAAACTTGCTGCTCACAGATAAACATGCCATGAGACCAACGAACGCCAAGGGGAGGCGCTTGCTAAACATTGTCAACAGTACTTTCTCCCTTTACGAGCAAGTTACCGCAATACATTACAATTATGATTTACTGCGTCAACGTTACGCAGGTACAGGAATACTGGAAACGGTCGTTGTATTGATTGAATATCTTTCAACAGATCTTAAGAAACTAAGTGTGAGTTATCTGCAGCAGTCGAGACGATCAGTTACTGCAACTAAATCCTACTCGGATCTGTTAGCTGATCTTGAAAAGAAAGCGCTTGCCTTTGAAGGTACGGATAGAGAAACTTTACTAAATATAACCCTGAATCTGAAGCAGGTAAGCGAATACATTCACGAAGTCAATGATCATGGAGACCAGTTTTCAAGTATCAAATTCAGCGATTTCGTGCCAGCTCCAGCCACAATAAATGTCGTTATTAGTAACCTCACACTGAGTTCTCCCATTGCGAGATTTTCCCTCAGGTTGGCTTTGCTTTGTCTTACTGCCTGCCTAATTAGCTTCGCATTTCCAACGGCGAAGTATAGCTATTGGGTATTGCTTACTGTGGTAGTCATAGCTAAGCCCCGGTTTTCTGTCAGCTGGAAGAGAAATATTCAGCGACTCATCGGTAGTTTTGCCGGTATAGTGGTAGGACTGATCCTTTTGCTTCTGATTCAAAACACGCTTGTGCTACTGATCCTTTCAGCCATCTTTCTAATGGGATTCTTTACGTTCAATCGGCCTAAATACGCGTTAAGCGTACTCTGCATTACCCCATGTGCGCTAATTGCACTATCTGTGTTGCAAGGTTATTCTACCGAGATCTTATTGGAAAGGAGCTTGTTTACGATCCTAGGCTGTGGAATAGCTTTCGCTGCAGCATATATCTTCCCAATTTGGGAAAGCAACAGCTTAAAACCGGTGCTTACAAAACTGTTATCTGGCAACTACCAGTATCTTGAAGCTGTATTGGACACCAAACTAGGGAAAGAAGGATTAAAAGTTTCCCCGAAACTTGCGAGGAAATTGGCAGACAATAGTCTTGCGAAATTCTCTGAGGCCATCCAGCATATTCTTCAAGAGCCGCAGGTAAAGCGTATCAACGTTCAGATGCTCTATGAAATTCAGGTAATTAGTTACAGGATCAATGCGATGACTACAGCACTAAATCTTAGTCCTGCGCCTATAGATACAGACCTTGTGCAATCTTTGGCCAGACAGGCTTTGGATGACATCGCGTTCTCGATTAAGAATGCGGCGTCTTTTAACCCTGGAAATATGGAGTGCTTTTCCCCAAAAGGGCCTCCTAGCTCAAACACGCTGATGGAAACTATAACTGCCCTAAGTTTGCAGCTTAGGGCAGCGGTAACAAATTGTTAATCTATTTAACGCGTTCGATGTATTCTCCTGTACGGGTATCGACTTTAATTTTATCACCTACGTTCACAAACAGAGGGACTTTAATCTCTATGCCGTTTTCTGTAGTTGCATATTTTTGTGCACCTGATGAGGTATCGCCTTTAACCGCCGGTTCTGCGTAAGTAATCTCCAGGTCCACAAAATTTGGCGCTTGTGCCATGATCGGTTCTTCACTTTCTAAAGAAACAATGACATCCATACCTTCTTTTAAAAATTTAGCTGCCGGCCCGAACAATGCCTTAGGAATGTTAAACTGATCGAAAGTGATGTTGTCCATTACCACGAAATATTCGCCTTCTTCGTAAAGATATTGGTAATCATTGGTCTCCACCCGACAAATCTCAACCTGCTCATCAGTTGCTAAACGGGCTTCTACTATTTTGCCAGTCTTAATGTTACGAAATTTACCGAGATAAAATGCGCCCCCTTTACCCGGTGTACGGTGTAGAATTTCGGTAACTGTAACCAGTTCGCCGTTGAAACGTAAAATATTGCCCGTTTTTATCTCTGAAGCCTTTGCCATAAAGTTTATTGTAAAATTTGAGCTCAAAGATATATCCTTTGTTCAAATTAAAAAGTTTTTTTAAAGAATGGACAGACATCTTCCTCGAGCCTGCATTAGAATCTTCTACGGATTCAGCTGGAGAACATTCGCACCTAATGGTTCTTCTTTAATTCGTTTTAAAGGCTTATCGTGGAGGTGCACGGTAATCTCTAACGAGCCGGTGCCTACAGTTGCGCCAAGCAGGTGTCCTCCGTATGCTTTAAAATCCTTTCCAGTAACCACACCGTGGATATGCAGCGATGCCTTACCATCTTGCCATGCCACTGAGCCAGTCATGCTGGCCAGCTCCATATCCTTGAATTCCTTAGGGGCGTATTCCTTCGTTTTGAAATTGAAAAAGCCAAATTTGGCATTAACGAAGCCCATACCAGTAAAGGTAGCAGACGGAATATGTTCTGCATTGGCCATCTTTTCAATCTGTGCGAACACATCATCTCCTTGTCGGAGTACCATCAGATATCCTGCAGGGACTTTGATGTAGCGTTTGGTAGTATCAGCAGACTGTGCGTTTACGGTTGTAAACAGTCCGATAAAAGCAGCAGCAGTTAAGAGGCAAGTATTCTTGATTTTCATAATTGTCTTTTCTCTGTTAACAAAAACAAGCGCCATTTGTCGATGATAATTTATGTTTTCCTAAATTGCGCCGCTCAATACCTATACATGTCAGATACGATCCAGGACCAAACGTTTAACAAAGAATTATTACTTGAGAAGCCATTAGTTAAAGCCGTTTACGAAAATTGCTTGTTCAACAACGCCGATCTTTCTAACCTTAACTTTTCAGACTACCGTTTTATCGACTGCGTTTTTAGCGGTTGTAATTTGAGTCTCACCAAGCTGAACAAGACGGGGATGCAGGACGTAAAGTTTGTCGGCTGTAAGATGCTAGGTCTTCATTTTGATGCGGTTAATGAATTCGGACTGGGGCTAAGCTTTGAAAACTGCCTACTTAACCACAGTTCTTTTTACAATCGAAAGCTTAAGAAAACCGTTTTTAAAGGCTGCGCGCTCCAGGAATGTGATTTTACCAGATGCGACCTGACTGCAGTACAATTTAATGAATGTGATTTACTGAGTGCCACCTTCGACGATACTATCCTGGAGAAAACTGATTTTAGAACCGCGTACAACTATTCACTCGATCCAGAAAAAAACCGCATAAAAAAAGCCCGCTTTTCTACAAACGGACTTGCTGGATTGCTCCAAAAGTATGATATAGAGATAGATTGAAAGCTAGCTTTTTAAATCAATCTTCTTTCCTGATTTAGTCGCAAGGTAGATCGCATCAATTATCTTCATGTCTCTCAATGCTTCTTCGCCATCAACCGGAACAATAGGGGTCTTACCCTCCAGAATAATCTGAGCCATTTCATCCATTTGTACGGTCTGATGAGTAGGCTCTGGTTGATTGAGTTCTCCTTTATGTGTGCGGCCTTTTATCGGACCATATCCTGTGGAAGGCAACAGTTCTGCGAAACCTTTCTCCCCCGTAAGGAAGAAGCGGTCGAGGTTGTTCATATTATAGGTAGACAGACAAGAGGCAACCGCGCCACTCGGAAAGCCCATCTGAAATTGAATGGTTTCATCTACACCTTCCTTAAATTTAACCGGATCGGTCTTCGTTTCCTGTGCCGTAACCCAGATTGGCTCTTCACCAATCATATATCTTGCCCCATTTAAGGCATAGATCCCGATATCCATCATAGAGCCGCCACCTGCAAGCTGCTTATTTAAGCGCCATTGTTTTGGGTCTCCAGATGTAAACCCGCAGAGACCCTGGAAAAACTTGATCTTTCCAAACTCGCCAGCTTTTCTCATCCGAATAATCTCAAGGGTCTTAGGTTCAAAGTGCATTCTGTAACCGACAAGTAGCTTGACTTTTGCCGCCTTACAGGCATCAATCATCTCTTGAGCTTGTTTAGCGTTTATCGCCATAGGCTTTTCGCAAATGGCGTGCTTACCCGCTTTTGCTACACGGATAACCTGGTCATGATGCAACGCATTTGGAGTGATCACATAGACCGCATCAATGTCGGGATTATTTTTAACCTGATCGAAGGTTTGATAGTTGTAACAGTTCTTGTCTGGAATGTTATATTTGGTTTGCCACTCTTTCATTTTTGACGGAGTACCACTGATCAGCCCAACAAGTTTGGCCCTGGTGCACGACTCCATCGCCTTGGCAACTATAGACGCGTAGCCACCAAGCCCCATGATCGCCACACGAAGAACAGGTCCTTCATAGGATGATTCCAGCTTGCCGGAAGTATTTGACCAACCTGAGGTTACATTTGCAAGTTGCAATAGTAAAGCAGAAGCGCCCATCTTTTGTAAAAAGTCTCTACGTGTGTTCATAATTAAGGATTTAACTAATAATCAATCTGTTTAGAAAATTGTTTTTGAAGATTGCATCAAGCAGTCATCAAATCTCGATAATCATTGGGTGATCTGTCAAGGTGAGGATAATATTTTTGTTTCCGTAACTGGCTGTTACAGCAGTACCAATAGTAGGGTCAAAGACTTTAACGGATTTTATGTTTGCTGGTAAAGTGAGCGATATTTGTTCAGATCCCTTAGCTTTCTCTGCCCAAATCACTAGCGCAAGTTTCCCATTGCTTTTTTGCAATAGCAAGTCGTGTACGGTAGCGGGTTGATCCTTGATCAGGTAGCTTAGCGTTCGCAGGTTCCGCTTTGTGGTAGAACCAGTTTGGTCCGTTAAAATAGTGGTCATGTTATGCAGATAGAGCGCTGACTTCCTTGGTACATAATCTTTGGTGTAAAAGCCAAAAGATTGGTTGCCATCTTCGTCCGACCGGTCTCTTAAGAGGTATACTGCCGTGTAGCTCCAGTTTCTCTTAAATTGAGCCAGGTATAGATTCAGGTACAATCGTGCTTGCTTTTCTTCAGATCTGTCCGTATCAATCGTCATTCCTGTTTCGGTTGTAACGCGAGGAAGCTTTTCCAAGTGCGCTACTGTATATCCTTTAAACTTGGATTTCCAGGTGATACCATAGTTCCCAAAAAGGCCGTCGACTTTACATTCCGGTCCTGGATCAGCAGCGTTCCAGGTTTGGTTGTCGTACAGCCCGGGATGGGAGGGATGCATAAAGTAATTGTGGCACACTGCGAAATCGGCAAATTTTGTTCCTATAGGCATCAGGGTCTGGGCGCTGGGCGGTATTTCGAGAAACTGGAGGCCTGTATTGTCTGTTTGTGCTCCGTTTTCACAAATACTCCACACGGGACAGTTTTTCAGTTGTCTATCATTTTTAACGGCATGGTAAAGGTTTTTTTGCAGTGCAGCTACAGGTTTCCAGGTCGTATTGGCACCGCCTTTTTCCGCTTTGTAGGTAATTCCCCAATTATTTGGCTCGTTTAATCCTTCAAAAGCCAGTAAGGCGCCAGCGCTTTCGAGAACTTTTCCGTTTTCTAATAGCTTCGGAATGTCAGTACCGCCACTTAAAAGACCATAGCTGTATTTAAGTCCGGTTTCTTGATGGAGCCGGATTAGATCATTAAGTGGAATATCACCCTCATAGCCCGTCCGGATCCACCGAATACCAAGATATTTAATGGCCTTGAGGGTCTGTTCTAAAGTCTCCCCGCGTTTGGATACGGAAGAATTAACCCCAATGCTATTTAGAAAATTATCGACAGGAATCGCCTTTACCGCTGAGGGCCGGGTAACCGTGTTGGGTGGTGAATCACCCAACAAAAGACTTAATAAAAATATGAAGTTGACCATACTGTATTTATAAGTTGGATACAGGTAGATCTGCTATCTACCTATTTAGCATAATATTAAGCAATATATTCAAAGGAGGGAATTTAAGAATAATTTAAGTGTTTTGAAAGATGCATTCTAGTTCTAAGCGATTACATTTGAAATTTCCGCCTAACAAGCGGTACCCTTTTTTAACACACAGATCACCAGATATGAACAGCAGTAGAATGAACTATCTATGCCTGTTGCTTCTTTTATTTACTACGCAGCTAGCTGCACAGGTAAAGGAGTCAGGCAGCCTTCAAACAGAACGAAAGCTTTGGGATAACCGTCCCGCGAAAGCATGGATGGAAGATGCTTATCCAATTGGAAACGGGCGCATTGGTGGAATGGTATTCGGCGGCATTCCGGAAGAACATATACAATTTAACGACAATACACTTTGGACAGGTAATGAAACAGACAGAGGGACCTACCAGGCTTTCGGCGACCTGTTTATCAAATTGGGGAGCGGAGGACTAAATGTTCCGGAGGATTACAAACGCGAGCTGGACCTTAGCAATGCGGTACATACCATCAGTTATACAGCCAATGGAATCAAATTCAAACGCGAATATTTCTGCAGCTTCCCTGATAAGGTTATGGTGCTTAAATTTACTGCAGATAAAAAAGGCGCTTATTCAGGAGTAGTAACGCTGAAAGATGAACACGGTGCCTTGGTCACTAATCCGGGGAATGACGGAAAGACCTTGCAGATCGCTGGTAACCTTAGTAACGGAATGCTTTATCAGGCGAATGCCTTGATACAATCAGCAGGCGGTACCCTTAAGGTGGAATCCGATGGTAAAAAGGGAAGCCAGCTCCGAATAGAAAATGCCGATGGTTTTACCATACTTTTTGCTGCTGGAACTGATTTCCTAAACGATCACAACAAGAAATGGAGAGGCGGATCACCGGATATAAAGAACAAACAGATCCTTGCCAAGGCATCGGGGAAACAGTTTTCAGCATTGCTTAAGGCACACGTTGACGATTATAAGGCACTGTCTGATCGCGTTGTCATCGACTTAGGAAGAAGCCCTTCTACCACGCTTGCATTGCCAACATACCAAAGACTTAAAAACTACAAGAAGAGTCCAGACCCGGAATTGGAGTCCCTAATCTTTCAATATGGGAGGTATTTGTTGATCGCCTCTTCCAGAAAAGGCGGACTACCTGCTAACCTCCAGGGGCTTTGGAACGAGAGCAATACTCCACCCTGGGGAAGCGACTACCATACCAATATCAACATACAGATGAATTACTGGCTAGCTGAGCCTACAAATCTTTCAGAGTGTGCAGTGCCTTATCTGGATCATATAGAAGCTATTCGAGCAGTCAGGAAGATCAATACTCAAAAGGAATATCCCGGTGTAAGGGGTTGGACATTAAGAACAGAAAGTAACCCTTTTGGTGGGGAGAGCTATACCTGGAACACTCCCGGAAGTGCCTGGTATGCACAGGCACTTTGGGAACACTACTCTTATGCCAGAGATAAAGCGTATTTAAAGAATTTTGCTTACCCGATTATTAAAGAGATCTCTGAATTCTGGGATGATCATTTAAAGCGCAGACGAGACGGAACCTTAGTTTCGCCATTAGGATGGTCGCCTGAGCATGGACCAACAGAAGATGGAGTGACTCATGATCAGCAGATTGTATATGATCTCTTTACAAACTACATTGAGTCAGCAGACATTTTAGGGGTCGACAAAGTATACCGAAATCATATCGCAGACCTAAGGGCGCACCTGCTTAAGCCGAAGATTGGCAAGTGGGGACAATTGCAGGAATGGGAAACAGATCGTGATGATCCAAAAGACACCCATCGCCACGTATCACATCTGTTTGGCTTGCACCCGGGACGAGAAATCACAACAATAACCACCCCTGAATTAGCTAAAGCGGCCAGAACGAGCTTGCTCGCCAGAGGCGATGCATCGACAGGTTGGTCGATGGCCTGGAAGATGAATTTCTGGGCACGACTGCAAGATGGTGACCATGCATATGTCATCCTGAAGAACTTCATTACGCCAGTAGGTGGATCAGGCATTGACTACAACGAAGGCGGTGGCATCTATGCCAATTTGCTTTGCGCTCATCCGCCTTTTCAGATCGATGGTAACTTTGGATATACAGCTGGGGTTTCAGAGATGCTTGTTCAAAGTCATACAGGTGATCTTCAGATACTACCTGCTTTACCAAAAGCCTGGTCAGACGGCAGCATAAAGGGACTGATTGCTCGCGGCAACTTCGAGATCACAGATTTACAATGGACAGGTGGAAAGCTGGCCAAGCTAACAATCAAATCGCTATCAGGTAATGATTGCAAAATCCGTACGTTAAATGCGGTGCAGGCGGGATTCAAAGCAGTGTCATCCAGCCAATCAGGTCCCGACTTTGTTTCTAGTTTTAAAACACAAGCAGGTAAATCATATAGCTTTAGCGCTAAGAATTAACGACCAAGAATACAGGACTATGTATAAAACAGCCCTTTCATCAATTGCGATGATATGTTTATTCTCCATGATCTCCTTAGGCCAAAACAAGCCCTTAAAGCTAGAATATACTGGGCCGGCAAAAATGTGGGAAGAGACTTTGCCCTTAGGAAATGGAAGACTTGGGATGACTCCTGATGGGGGAGTGTATCAGGAGAAAATCGTGTTGAACGACATCACGCTATGGTCTGGCGGTCCGCAGGATGCCAATAATTATGAAGCTTATAAGAGTCTGCCGGAGATCAGACGACTGCTTATGGAAGGTAAGAATGAGGAAGCTCAGGATCTCGTCAACAAGAATTTTGTTTGTGTCGGACCAGGTTCAGGTAGCGCCCAGTGGGGTAAATATCAAACACTTGGCGCACTTGAGCTAAACTACGACTATAGCGTTAAAGGCGACAATGTACCATCAATTTACAAAAGACAGCTATCGCTGGATCAAGCTATTGCAACCACAAATTACACCCTTAACGGGCAATCTTTCAAACGTGAATACTTCACTAGTTTCAGTAGTGATGTAGCCATCATAAGGCTGACTGCGGTGACTCCCGGATCAATAAATGTAAAGATTTCGCTAAGCCGGCCCGAGCGGTTTTCCGTTAAAACGGAAGGTAGAGAGCTGCAAATGTCCGGTCAGTTAGATAATGGCAAGGATGGAAAAGGCATGCAGTACATGACGCGTGTACAGACGAAATTAAGCGGTGGTACGGTTGTAGTTGAAAAGGAGGCCCTCGTGATCAAAGGCAGCTCTGAAGTTTTGATCTATGTATCTGCTGCTACGGACTTCCGGGGCTATGCTTTCAAAGAGAAATCAAAGGCCATTCTTGCCTCGGCTATGACTAGAACCTATCAGGCTGAGAAAACTACCCACATCAGCAACTTTAGCAAATTCTTTAAGAGGGTAAACCTAAACTTAGGTAATGGAGCCAACTCCGTTAAGGCGACTAACCTCAGGTTGGACAACTTCTATAAAAACTATGCTTCCGATCCAGCATTAGCAGCGCTTTTCTTCCAGTTTGGGAGATACTTAACCATTAGCAGTACCAGAGTGGGCTTGCTGCCACCTAATTTGCAAGGCCTTTGGGCAAAAGAGATCAACACCCCCTGGAATGGAGATTATCACCTGGATGTGAACGTTCAGATGAATCATTGGCCGGTTGAGGTCACTAATCTCTCAGAACTGAACCTTCCTTTGGCAGACCTGGTTAGGGGCTTGGTTGAACCAGGGGAGCGGACTGCTAAGGCTTACTATAATGCGGATGGCTGGATCGCCCATGTGATCACCAATGTTTGGGGCTTTACAGAACCCGGTGAAAGTGCGTCCTGGGGCGTTGCTAATGCGGGCTCCGGATGGCTATGCGAAAATCTTTGGCAACATTATGCCTTTACAAACGACATTTCCTACTTAAAAAGCATCTATCCAATACTGAAGGGTTCTGCTTTATTCTATAAAAGCGTTTTGGTTAAAGATCCGAAAACCGGATGGCTGGTCACTTCTCCATCCGTATCTCCGGAGAACTCCTTTTACCTGCCAAATGGAAAAACCGCAAATGTTTCGATGGGACCGACCATAGATAACCAGATTGTTCGTGACCTGTTTAGCAATGTGATTAGGGCCTCAAAGGTATTAAAGACCGACGTAGCGTTGCGTAATGAACTCACAGAAAAGTTAAAGCAGGTACCACCGCCGGGTGTCGTAAGCAAAAGTGGACGCATCCAGGAGTGGTTAGAAGATTACAAGGAGACTGACCCGGAACACCGGCATATTTCGCACTTATGGGGGCTATACCCAGCCTCACTAATTACGCCCTCAAGGACTCCGCTATTGGCGGAAGCAGCGAAAAAGACGTTGGAAGTTAGGGGAGACGATGGACCTAGCTGGACAATTGCGTATAAACTACTGTTCTGGGCCCGTTTAAAGGATGGTAATCGTGCATTCAAATTGCTGAAAGAAATTCTGAAGCCAACATCCCGAACCGACATCAACTATGGTGCAGGAGGTGGAGTTTATCCCAATATGCTCTCTGCTGGACCGCCTTTTCAAATAGACGGAAACTTTGGCGCTACTGCAGGCATCGCAGAGATGCTGCTGCAGAGCCATGATGGCTTTATTGATCTGCTTCCTGCTATACCAGACGCATGGAAAGCAAGTGGCAATGTTAGTGGCCTAAAAGCCAGAGGGAATTATACTGTGGATTTCAGTTGGAAGAATGGTTTGGTCACCACTTATAAAATAAGGGCAGCGGTACCGCGGAAAGTTAAAGTCAAGGTTAACGGAGTGTTAAAAGAAATCTTCGCTGTTAAATAATTAGAAAATAATTTATTAATCTATTATATTAGGTGCTTCTAACCAATTAGTTTTCCCTTAATATGAATTTGAAACGCTCAGTTCTCGCATTAGCCCTCATTTCGTTATTTTCATTCGCTTTTATTCCTAAAGGCGTAGATCCTGTAGACACCATAGTAACTGCCCTACAGCGGTGGAACGACACCAACCCTCAAGAAAAAGTTTATTTACAAACCGACAAGCCTTACTATGTGGTCGGAGACACCATCTGGTTTAAGGGATACGTTACCATTGGTAACAAGCATCAGTTGTCTGCCATGAGCGGTGCATTGTATGTTGATTTAATTACCGAGTCAGACTCCCTTGCCGTAGCCTTAAAACTTCCGGTTACTTCCGGTATGAGTAAAGGTAACTTCGTGCTGGCGGATAGCAGCTTCCGGGAAGGTAATTACCGTTTAAGAGCCTATACGCAGTGGATGCGTAACGCTGGACCAGCCTATTATTATGATAAAGTGATCAGTATAGGTAACTCAGTGACCAATCCGGTATTCGCGAAGATCGACTATGAATTTAGTAAAGACGGAGCTAAGAATGTGGTGACCGCTGTGCTGACTTACACCAATGACAAAGGCGAGGCGATGATCAATAAGACTGTCAACTACGACTTGTTGGAAGACTTCGACATGATTACCACACAGACAAAGAAGACGGATGGTACTGGAAGCATACGTGTTGTATTACAGCCTGGAAAGTCTGGTAAAATAGATGGAACGGTAATCCATAGTAGAATTAATACGATTGATAAAGAGACTGTAGTTAAGGATTTCGCCGTAAAAGCGGTGTCTTCACAAACCGATTTGCAGTTCTTTCCAGAAAGCGGACCGCTTGTCAACGGTGTGAGGAGTCGTGTCGCTTTTAAAGCCACTGGTTCTAATGGCACAGGTGTTCCTGTAAAAGGTATCGTGACCGATGAAACTAATGCCACGGTAGCTGAGTTTGAAGCTGCGAATTTCGGTATGGGCTTCTTCAGGTTTCAACCAGAAGCAGGTAAAACGTATCAGGCTAAAGCCACGTATCCTGATGGTTCTGAGAAAACAGTTAAGCTTCCAGCTGCTATTGACAACGGTTATGTATTAAGTGTTTTCAATAACCCTGAGACTGATACTATACTGGTACGAGTAAATGCAAGTAAGGCTGCAGTAGCTGCCGGTCAGTCGCTGAGTCTGGTTATACAGACTGGCGGAAATGTACACTATGCAAGCACAGTTCCACTCAACAAGCCAGCTTTTTCTGTGATGATTCCTGCTAAGGAATTGCCTTCAGGTATTGCACAGTTCACATTATTTTCCGCAACAGGCGATCCAGTCAATGAGCGGATTGCTTTTGTACAAGGAAACGACCTGATTAATTTAAAGGTTACAACAGCTAAAAAAACCTATGCTCCAAAAGAGAAAATTGAAGTCGCGCTTGAAGCTTTAGATGCAAAAAACGCAGCAGTGAGAGGTTTTTTCTCTGTTTCGGTAATCAACGAAGCATCTGTTCCGGTTGATGAAACTAAAGAATCAAGTATCTTATCACATCTATTGTTATCGTCAGACCTTAAAGGCTATATAGAAAAACCAAATTACTATTTCAGCAATCCAACAGTAGAAACGAAAACTAACCTGGATCTTCTGATGATGACTCAGGGATACAGAAGATTCACCTGGAAAGATATCATGTCGGAGAATCCGATGAAGTTGCCTTTTAAAGCTGAAAAACTTACTTCGGATATCACTGGTAAGTTGGTCACTTTAAATAAGAAACCGCTTCCCGTTATTGGTGGACAAATCGTGCTGTTTAACAACAAGCTAGGTGGTATCATTGGTACTCAAATTACCGATGCTAACGGTGTGTTTAAGTTTAGTGATCTGTTAATGACCAATGAACTTGCCTTCACGCTTTCAGGCAAGAGCCCAAAAAACAGTGATAACGTCGAGATTACTGTTGACAAGGTAAAACAGGAAACGATGACCCCTAATCCAAATCGGAGTGACGTAGATACAGACCTCCGCAAAACATTATTAGCCTCTTATGAGAATAGTAAGAAATTAGAAGAAGACATTCAAAAGCGTGGAATGTTAGGGCGTACGCAGATCTTGAAGGAAGTTAAGATCACGGCCGGTAAAAGGAAAAACAGGTTTGGTGTAGACATGATCATGGATGGTCATGCAGATCAAACCATTAGATTCAAAACTGGTGATGAGAACTTTCTGAACCTTTTGGAATGGGTTAAATTTAGAGTGCCTAATATTCTTTTCAGACAAGATGACTCAGACCAGTGCGGTTTAATATTCGTAGCTGTGAGCAGAACTGAGGTGATGAAAATTCTTGTTGATGGTCGGCCGATCAGTCCTTGTGAAAGTCAGGATTTCTTCCAGATGGATCCAAGTGATATCGAGCGTATGGATGTTGTACGTACTAACCAGGCTTTAATTAATATGCTTGGAGGACCTGCATTGTCCTTTACCACTAAAAGAGGGGTAGGAATGCTGCGTAAAACGTATACTCCTAACATCATTAATATTACTCCAAGAGGATATAACATTGTACGGGAATTCTATTCACCGGTTTACAATAACGATGGAAATGATAGCCGTGTAGTTGATCTAAGAACAACATTATACTGGAATCCATCCGTAGTGACTGGTAGTGACGGAAAAGCTAAGTTTAGTTTCTTCAATTCAGATGGAGTTGGTACGCACCGCGTATTGGTAGAAGGTATGAATGCAGATGGGATCTTAGGTCGTCAGATATTCAAATATGAAGTGAAGTAGTATAGTCATGGCGCAAACGTTTTCGATGATAAATCGAGTTTGAATGTTATGAATCACTCAAACATCTTTTATCTTTAAGTACTGAAGCAGGACATATAGTCCTGCTTTTTTGTACCCTCTAAAATTGGCAATGAGCGAAGCAAAAAAGATTTACAGCATGACCCAAACAATGCGCTGGTTTGGTCCTTCAGATCCGGTATCCTTAGCGGATATCAGGCAGGCGGGTTGCAGCGGCGTCGTGACTGCATTACATCACGTTCCAAATGGAGCGGAGTGGACGAAAGCTGAAATAATGCTCCGTAAGGAAACCATTGAACAAGCTGGACTGGAGTGGAAGGTAGTGGAGAGTGTACCTGTTCACGAAGCTATTAAAACTCAGTCGGCTGGTTTTGAAAATTATATCGACAATTACAAACGTTCCCTATCAAACCTTGCGTCCTGTGGCATTACTGTGGTGACCTACAATTTCATGCCGGTACTGGACTGGACGCGAACCAACCTCCACTTTGAACTACCAAACGGTGCGAAGGCGCTGAAATTTGAAAAGGCCGCGCTAGTTGCGTTTGATGTCTTTATGCTTCAGCGACCAGGCGCAACAGACGATTATACACCATTGGAGTTAGAACATGGGAAGAAACGATACGAAGAGATGGATGATGCGGAGAAAGTGATGCTTCAAAGGACAATCATTGCCGGTCTACCGGGAAGTGAAGAAAGCTTTACGCTGGCTCAGTTTCAAGAAACTTTGAACACGTACGATGGCATTGATGCCCGGCAACTTAGTGATCATTTAATTGATTTTTTAAAGCAAATTACACCAACAGCGGAAGCTGTTGGAATAAAGCTGGCCATTCATCCCGATGATCCACCTTATCCGATCTTTGGACTGCCAAGGGTGCTAAGCACTTCGAACATGGTAGAACGACTGTTTGAAGCTGTCCCATCCTTAAGTAATGGCCTATGTTTTTGTACAGGATCATTTGGCGTAAGGGAAGACAATGATCTTTTAGACATGCTGAGACAATTTGGAGACCGGATTAACTTTGTTCATTTAAGAAGTACGCGCAGAAATGCGGACGGAGATTTTTATGAGGATAACCACCTCGACGGTGATGTAGACATGTATAGCGTAGTTAAAGAGTTGTACATCATTCAACAGCGCAGAGAGATCAGTCTTCCAATGCGGCCTGATCATGGTCATCAGATGATGGATGATCTTCATAAGAAAAGCAATCCTGGATATTCCGGTATTGGAAGGTTAAAAGGATTAGCAGAACTAAGAGGTCTTGAATTTGCAATCATAAACAACCATTTAGCATGAGAGAAGGAAACGTAATCGCGGAAGATTTTCTGCTAACTAATAAAACTGCAGAGCTGCTATACAACAATTTCGCTAAATCTCTGCCCATCATCGACTACCATAATCATTTGCCGCCCGAGGAGATTGCAGGAAATAAGCAGTTTAGCAATCTAACTGAAATATGGTTAAAGGGTGATCATTACAAGTGGCGCGGAATGAGGGCTATGGGTGTTGACGAGAAATACATCACCGGTGCGGCTTCCGATAGGGAGAAATTCATGGCCTGGTCGACAATAGTACCTGCTACGGTGCGAAACCCATTGTTTCACTGGACACACATGGAATTGAAGAACCCTTTCGGGATCAACAATTATCTAAATGCCAGTTCAGCCGACCAGATCTATTACTCATGTAACGAATTACTGCCTGAGCCCGGATTTTCCACTCAAGGTTTACTGAAGCATTTTGATGTGAGAATGGTGGGCACAACAGATGACCCATGCGACGATTTAAAACATCATCGCGCAATATCCGAATCTACGTTCGAGGTTGTTGTTAAGCCCTCGTTCAGACCTGATAAGGCGTTATTGATTGAAAAACCTGGTTTTCGTGACTACATTTTGAAACTCTCTCAAGTATCGGAGGTTGAAATAAAAGATATTGATAGCTTATTAACCGCCCTTGGTAAGCGCCTTGATTATTTCGGACAGCATAACTGTAGTATCTCAGATCATGGTTTAATGGCTCTGCCTTTACAAACAAGTTTAACGCATGCAGAGGAACAGGAGTTTAGTTCATTTTTAAAAAATACAGATGCCACGTTCTCGAATCCAGATGCCTTCACCGGCTTCCTATTAACTGCTTTATGTAAATTATATCATCAAAAAGGGTGGGTCCAGCAGTTTCATTTAGGTGCCATAAGAAACAATAATCAGGGTATGTTTCTCAAATTAGGGGCAGACACTGGATACGATTCTATAGGTGATTTTAGTCAGGCAGAGCGGATGTCTGCTTTTTTAGGGAACCTTAGTCTGACAGATCAACTGGCAAAAACCGTTGTGTACAACCTCAATCCGGCAGATAATGCCGTTTTTGCAGCCATGACAGGTAATTTTGCCGAGGGAGGATCAAAGGGTAAGATACAATTTGGTTCTGGCTGGTGGTTCCTGGACCAGAAGGACGGAATAGAGCAGCAGTTAAATGCATTGTCAAACATGGGAATTGTAAGTAATTTCATTGGTATGCTTACTGATTCCCGTAGCTTTTTATCTTATCCAAGGCATGAGTATTTCCGTAGGATCCTTTGTAATCTCTTTGGTGGGGAGATGGAAAGCGGGTTGTTACCCAATGATCAAGAATGGATAGGCAAGATCATCAGCGACATCTGTTACTACAACGCTGCAGACTATTTCGGTTTAAGGAAGTAAAAAAGCGATCATGCTTTTTGGTCCATGAGCGCCCAATACCAGCGATTGCTCGATATCAGCAGTCTTAGACGGACCTGCTATGAAAGTACCAAAGCCATATTCTGCCTCACCGATCAGCTCGTAAGCCTGGTGCATGGTCGGAACCAATGTTTTTGCGGAAACGACAACTGCGAGCTGCTGACAGATAAAGGGCACCGCCCTTTGATGCATTAGCTCTTCTGTAATCCACAGCGCTGCATTTTCTGCCACGCCAAAATGCGCTTTAATGATAGCCAGGTCGACGTTTTCATAGGTATGTGGGTCTTTGTCTTCCCAACCTGATTCAGTCACACCAGCTAGTTCAGGTAAGGTGGAGATGATCCGGCCCTTATTGCCATAGGTGGTTGAGATATAAGCCGCGACTTCTGCCATATCGTTTACCGGTACTACAGTTCCACCAATGGTAGTAAGAACTGTGCTAAAAAGCGCCGTAAGCGGCTGCTCGTTTTCCCAGGTAGGAAAAAGGACAGGCAGTTCGCGCAAGGAGGGCTGATTCTCCTTCACCAATTTCAAGATCCGTTCTCTACTTGTCATGACTTGTTTTTTTAAACCACTCGCCAAAAGATTCCTTACGTACTTCGGGCATTTCACGTTGCTTATACCAGGCGTTTATGTTGTTGTTAACGGTGAAGGGGAGGTGTTTCATGAACCATCGTCCGGCTTTTCCAGCGGTTCTATAGGCACTGGGATTGGAAAGCGTGAACGCCATCGCTTTCATTGCAACCGCTTTTTTCGGATCAGCATATCCCTCCTTTACAATAACTTGTCGCCATTTGTACAGCTGTTCATGGATGTTAATTTTAACCGGACAAACATTGGAGCAGGACCCACACAAGGTAGAAGCGAAAGGTAGATCAGCGTATTGCTTCATGTCTAAGTTTGGCGCAAGGATAGAACCAATTGGCCCTGCGATCGCTGTGTGGTAGCTGTGGCCACCACTTCTCCGATATACCGGACAAGTGTTCATACAGGCCGCACAACGGATGCACTTCAAAGAACTACGGAAATCTGGTCTGCTTAGTTGGGTTGTTCTACCATTATCTACCAGTATAACGTGCATCTTTTGTCCTGGTCTGGGCTTTTTAAAATGACTGGAATAAGTAGTGATCGGTTGTCCGGTTGCACTTCTGGTCAGGATGCGAAGGAATACCGCAAGATGTTTACGTTTGGGAATGATCTTTTCTATCCCCATTGACGCGATATGAACATCTGCAAGATGTGCGCCCATATCCGCGTTACCTTCATTTGTACAAACTACGAATTCACCAGTCTCGGCAACAGCAAAATTAACGCCTGTCAATGCTGCTTTCCGGGTAATAAATTTTTCCCTCAAATGGATTCTCGCAGCAGCTGTCAAGAATATAGGGTCTGACTCTCCCTTTGGAGTACCCAGATGTTCATGAAAAAGCTCACCTATTTCTTCTTTTTTCTTATGGATACACGGAAGTACAATGTGACTAGGTGGTTCTTTTGCGAGTTGCACAATGCGTTCACCCAGATCCGTATCTATTACTTCAATGTTGTTGTGTTGCAAATATTCGTTGAGGTGGCATTCTTCAGTAAGCATCGACTTGCTTTTAACAATCTGATTAATGCTATTCTCTGTTAGTATCTGATGCACGATTTGATTGTGCTCTTGCGCGTCAGCTGCCCAATGTACAATAATGCCATTCTTTTGAGCCTGTTCTTCAAAGCTCAACAGGTACGCGCTTAGATTGGATAGCACGTTGTCTTTGATCTGAGAGGCGTTCTCCCGAAAATCTTCCCATTCCGGGATATTATGAACGGCTTTATCCCGTTTGGCCCGTACAAACCATAGCGTCTCGTCATGCCAGTTTACCCTGTCTTCGTCTTTATTAAATATATCTGAGAGCTCAGCGTGGTCTTTTGTTGTCGTTCCCATTGGTTAAGATGCGTTTAGTATTTCGGCGATGTGGATTACCTTTACATTGCTCTGTTTCCGTTTTAAGATGCCTTCCATGTGCATGAGGCATGACATATCTGCTGCGGTAATGTACTCAGCTCCATTGTTCAGGTGATCTTCGACTCTGTCTTTACCCATCTTCACAGATACCGCCTCTTCTGCAACGCAGAACGTTCCGCCGAAGCCACAGCACTCATCTGGCCTGTTTAAAGGCACAATTTCCAGCCCTTCCACCATGTTTAACAATTGAAGCGGTTTGGAAAAAGGAGCGGCTACCAGCTCAGACATCTGCGCCAGCATCAACCCACGCTGACCATGGCAACTCTGGTGGACGCCAACCTTATGCGGGAAATTGGCTGTGAGCTTCTCTACCTTCAATATGTCTGTGAGAAACTCCGTGAGTTCATAAACTTTCTTACGAATTCCAATTGCCTGTGGTTCTCTAGTTTCGGAGTGGAGATGGTCCTTTATGTGTAACGTGCAACTTCCTGAAGGGGAAACAACGTAATCAAAGTCGGAAAAGTTGTCTATAAAAAGCTCGTTGCAGCTCTTCGTCAAATGTTCAAAACCCGAATTGGCCATCGGTTGTCCACAACAAGTTTGGTTTGTTGGATAAACCACATTTACACCTAACTTTTGAAGTAGTCTGAAGGTGGCAATCGCTGCATTTGGATAGAATTGGTCGATATAACAGGGTACAAATAGTCCGACGGTCATAAAGTAAATATAAGTGATATAAAACTTAAAAAACTAAGATCTAGTTCCAAATCATTATGCTTTTTAAGCATTGAATCATCTTACGCCTGGCTGGCCGGTGTTTCAAAGTATGCAAATAATGTTTAGCTTGCCAATAGCTATTAACCATATAAATATTAAGAAATGAGCAACACCTGGGAGAGCAGACTGGCGGTGAGTCCGAATGAAGTAAAAGGAATGGACACCACGCTATTGCGAAGTAACTTTCTAATCAATGGTATTTTCGAGGCAGACGCGCTTAATCTGACGCTATCGCATTTCGACCGGTATATCGCTGGAGGAGTGATGCCTGTAAATGGAGCGGTACAGCTTTCCAATCCATACTACCTTAAGGCAAACTATTTTTTGGAAAGGAGAGAGATGGGGATCATAAATGTTGGGGGAGCAGGAACAGTACTTGTCGATGGTGTTGCCTATAATCTGGCGTTTAAAGAGGCTTTATACATTGGAAAAGGAGTGAAGGAAGTCTCTTTTAGTTCAGAAGAAATGGCTGGTCCGGCTAAGTTCTACATCAATTCCGCACCTGCACATCATGCCTACCCATCTAAAAAGGTGACTAAAAATGAGGCGGAGATTGTTGTTTTAGGTGCTGTTGAGACGGCAAACCATCGAGTTATCAATAAGTTATTGGTAAATAGCGTAGTACAAACCTGCCAGCTGCAAATGGGAATGACAGAACTAAAGACCGGAAGCGTGTGGAACACGATGCCAGCACATACCCACGACAGAAGGATGGAGGTATATCTTTACTTTGAGGTTCCGGAGGGGCAAAGCGTTTGCCACTTTATGGGTCAGCCTGATGAGACGAGGCATCTTTGGGTGCAAAACGAACAGGCCGTGATCTCTCCAAACTGGTCGATCCATTCCGGCGCAGGTACCAGTAATTATACTTTTATATGGGGTATGGCCGGAGAAAATCTTGATTATGGTGATATGGACCACTGTGCAATAACTGATCTAAAGTAATGATGATAAAGAAATACTTTTTGCTGCTGATGGTGATCATGGGGGTTCAGGCAGTTGTTATGGCTCAAAACAAGCAGGGACTGACCATAGCCATCAAAAGCCCGGCAAAACCATTACTGCGTTTACCGGAGCTGCTAAGTATCAAATGGTCGGACATCCTAGCCAAATACCCCTCAATAAAGCAAGATAATTTTAAGGTTTTGGGGACAGACAACACCGAAGTTCCGTTTCAGTTGGAATATAAAGGACTACCTGAAGTCCAGAACCTATTGCTGCAAGTTAGTGTACCTGCAGGAAAAGGCTTAAAGTTAAGAATCGTAGCGGGGAAGCCTCAAGCGATTGCTCCAAAGGTTTTCGGTAGATATGTTCCTGAACGAAAAGATGACTTCGCATGGGAGAATGATAAAGTCGCCTTCAGGATGTACGGAAAGGCACTCGAGGGAACCAATGAAAATGCTTTTGGAATTGATGTCTGGGCTAAGCGCACCGATCAACTAATCCTGAATAAATGGTATAAAACCGGAGATTACCATGCTGATCATGGCGATGGCCTCGACTACTATAGCGTAGGTTTCACTTTAGGTGCTGGCGACATCGCTCCTTATCCTGACGGTAAAATCGCTTTTCCTAAGAATTATAGAAAGTGGAAAATACTTGATCAGGGACCATTGCGCTTCAGCTTTGAACTTGAATATGAAGAATGGGATGCTGCAGGCACTACCGTAAAAGTTACTAAGAGATATAGTCTGGATGCCGGGTCACAGTTAAACAGGGTAGCCGCCACCTTTTCATTTCAGAATAGCAAAGGTGTGTTGCCCGTGGTAGCAGGTATCGTTAAAAGGAAGGAAAAAGGAACGGTTTCGGCTTTAACATACAATGGTGGCATGTTAGGTTACTGGGAACCAGAACATGGTGCAGATGGCATATTAGGAATTGGTACGATCATGCTAAGTCCTTCAAGAACTGTCGTTACAGAAACGCATTTGTTGCAGGAAACCAACGCAAAAAGTGGTGAAGCTGTAGTTTATTATACGGGAGCAGCCTGGAATAAAGCAGGAGAGTTTAAGACCGCTGATGAATGGTTCCGTTATCTGTATCGCTTCAAAACTACGTTAAGAGCTCCTCTAAAGATAAAAATCAATTGATAATATGGCGGTTTTAGATCTCTTTAATTTAAAAGGAAAAGTAGCTTTGGTTACGGGATGCAAGAGAGGCATCGGTAGAGCGATGGCAGAAGCATTGGCGGAAGCCGGCGCAGATATCATAGGCGTTTCTGCAAATCTTGAATTGGAAGGCAGTGCCGTGGCGCTCGCCGTAAACGCTCTAGGCAGGGATTTCCACGCTTATCAATGTGATTTTGGCAACAGGGATGCTTTACTTTCCTTTACTAAGCTGCTTAATAACCAACATCCAATTATAGATATTCTGGTAAACAACGCCGGAACCATCCTAAGAAAGCCGGCTGCTGAACACCCCGATGAATATTGGGATGAGGTCATTGCTGTCAACCAAACGGCGCCATTCATTTTAACCAGGGAGATAGGAAAAGGAATGATTAAACGTGGCTCTGGAAAGATCATATTTACCGCCTCTTTGCTAACCTTTCAAGGTGGAATTAATGTGCCAGGATACGCAGCGAGTAAAGGCGCGATCGGGCAGCTCACAAAAGCATTCGCTAATGAATGGGCCGGTAAAGGTGTTAATGTTAACGCCATAGCGCCAGGATACATCGCTACGGACAATACCACTGCCTTACGCGAAGATGCAGATCGGAGTCGATCGATAATGGAACGGATTCCGGCCGCACGTTGGGGAGAACCTTCTGACTTCAAAGGTCCCATTGTATTTCTATCGTCGGACGCCTCAAGCTACATGCATGGCCATGTAATGACTGTAGATGGGGGATGGATGGGGAGGTAAGCTCCTTAGACTTTGTTCAAATAGCTCTTTTGATAGGAAAGCGGACTCTTGCCAGTGATCACTTTAAAGTGCTTGTGGAAACTTGCGAAGTTGTGGAAGCCACTTTCATAGCAGATTTGTTTCACGTTCATGTTGTCTTCTATCAATAGTTTACAAGCATGACCAACCCGGATCTCGCTGATAAACTGAGTATATGTCTTCCTGGTTCTCGATTTAAAGTACCTGCAAAAGGAATTGGGACTGATATTCGCTACGCCTGCCATCTCTTCCATCTGGATCTTTCTTTTGAAATTAGCCAGTGAATAGTTGTAAATGGTATTGATGCGATCGTTTTCTGTGTCTTCAAAGTCGTGCCTAAAGCCGATGGATGACAACTGGGTTAGATTGGTTGAGTTTTCAATGGCTGCAAGGGCTTCCATCAAGTAAATGATTTTTTTAGTGCCCTCTACATGTAGGATCGACTCGATGATTTCTCCCACCAGTCTCTTGGACTTTTCATTAACCTGAACTCCCCGTTGCGCCTTTTCAAGTATTGCCTTTAGGATCTTGTTTTCTGGAAGTGCGAGGAACTGACTTCCCCAAAAGTTTTCATTGAAATGAACCACAACAACATCTGCACTCGTTTTTTGATCCTCATTGAAGTAGACATCATCAAATCTCCAATAGTGTGGTAAATGCGCGCCAACCAGTAAGACATCGCCTGATCTGAATCGTTTGATACTGTCGCCAATAAATTGAGTTCCGTTTCCTTTTTTAAAGTAAATTAACTCTACTTCTGCATGATAATGCCACCGGTTGTTGATATAAGGAACCTCATCTCGTCTAACGCTAAAAGAATTTACGGGATTGTTGGATACCTTTAAAAGTTGCGGTTTCATGTGATTTGGTTAGCTATCAAAAACTAAAAATAGAAAATCTTTAATTAATACCCAAAATTAAATCATTTGATGTGAAATGTGACAATATCGCACAATGATAGGGAGTAGCACGAATCGTCTTTTAACCTATAGCTATTTTTAAGTCGTTAAAAAAAGACTGTTTAAACTTTCATTTATTCAAAAAGATAATTACATTTGAGCTTACCCTTTCGGGGGTATGTTTTTCATAGGTAGATGTAGGGTCGAATATTTATATTCGGCCCTTTTTTATTGGCACGGTTCTGTATCTTTATCGCGCTATGAAAAAGAAGAAGATTATTGTCGCAATTACTGGTGCTAGTGGCTCCATTTATGCCAAAGTACTGTTCGATAATCTAGTCAAGCTGAGTGATCAGATCGAGAAAGTAGGTGTTGTCATGTCTGATAATGCAAAGGAAGTCTGGACCTTTGAGCTGGGCAATACCGCATATGATCAATATCCGTTCGACTTTTATCAGAAGATGGATTTCAATGCCCCTTTCGCATCAGGATCCGCGAAATTCGATACCATGATCATTATTCCCTGTTCAATGGGCACTTTGGGACGGATCGCACATGGTATATCCAACGACTTGATTTCAAGAGCAGCAGACGTGATCCTTAAAGAACGTAGAAAACTGATCGCTGTGGTGCGGGACACCCCCTTTAGTTTGATTCACATCAACAATATGAAAACAGTTACTGAGGCTGGTGGAATCATTTGCCCGGCAAATCCTTCCTTCTATAGTATTCCAAAAACACTGGAAGACGTAGCACAAACGGTTGTAAGCAGAATTATTGACCTTGCCGGACTAGAACAAGATGCTTACCGCTGGAATGAATAGCGACTAGGACTTATCGGACTATTATCAAAATTCTTCTTAACTTTGCCTTTTCAATGAGGAAGGTCGCGTTTTACACATTAGGTTGCAAGTTAAATTTTTCGGAAACGTCAACGATAGGCAGGTTGTTTACTGACGCTGGCTATGTGGTTGTGAATTTCACGGATGGTGCTGATGTATATGTGATTAACACCTGTTCTGTTACCGAACATGCGGATAAAAAATGTCGCAAAGTAGTAAAGGAAGCATTGAAATATTCACCTAATGCTTACGTGACGATCGTTGGATGTTATGCGCAGCTAAAGCCGACTGAGATCGCGGAGATTGAGGGAGTTGACATGGTATTGGGTGCAGCGGAAAAATTCCGGATTGTAGAATACATTTCTGATCTGACCAAGCAACCAAAAGCTGTAGTTCATCAGCAAAACATTGAAAAAGTAAACCATAATTTTATAGCTGCCTATTCTATTGGAGATCGGACCAGGACTTTCCTAAAGGTTCAGGACGGCTGTGACTATCCATGTACCTATTGTACAATACCTTTAGCACGTGGAGGGAGCAGGAGTGATACTATTGAAAATGTGCTGAATAGAGCAAGGCAGATTTCTGCTAGTGGTGTCAAAGAAATTGTGCTAACCGGGGTAAATCTTGGTGATTTCGGAATTCGCAGCGGCAACAGGGAAGACAAGTTCTTTGACCTTGTTAAGGCTTTGGATGAAGTAGAAGGTATTGAAAGAATCAGAATTTCATCTATCGAGCCAAACTTACTTAGCAATGAGATCATAGATTTCGTAGCCACTTCAAAAAGATTTGTTCCGCATTTTCACATACCACTGCAGTCGGGTTCTAATAAGATCCTTGGCCTGATGAAAAGAAGATACCAACGTGACTTATACACAGAGCGCGTTGCAAGGATAAAAGCAGTGATGCCAAATTGCTGTATTGGCGTAGATGTCATTGTCGGCTTTCCAGGCGAGACGCATGAGGATTTTTTAGATACCTACCAGTTTTTAAATGGGTTAGACGTCTCCTACCTGCATGTATTCACCTACTCTGAGCGCGATCAGACAGCAGCTGCAGAGATGACTGGTGTTGTTGCGGGTAGCGCTAGAGCAGATCGCAGCAAGATGCTTCACATTTTGTCGGACAAGAAACGTCGTGCCTTTTACCAGAGTCAGATCGGCTCCGTGGGAGAAGTACTTTTCGAAGACGATCAAAAAGACGGCTTTATGCATGGTTTCACTAAAAATTATGTGAAAGTTAAAGCGAAGTATGACCCGGTAATGGTTAATGAAATTAAAACCGTTAACCTCGTTTTGCTAACGGCAGACGGCGAGGTAGAAGTTACAGAAACAGAACAGGTTTTAGCGCATTAATCCTATATTCGCATAAAATTTTTAACCTTATGTTTCCTACAGTATCTCATTTTTTAGAATATCTTTTCGGTGTTCAGGTCCCATTACCATTCAATACTTTTGGGGTATTTGTGGCTTTGGCTTTCATTGCAGGATACTGGGCTTTTACTCAGGAGTTCAAAAGAAAAGAGGCTCTTGGAATCTTAAAACCAATCAAAACTACCGTAACTATCGGTCAGCCGGCAAGTACTGCAGAACTGGTTGGTAACGGGATATTCGGATTCTTGATAGGTTATAAGCTTGTTTATGCGCTACTGAACTACCAGCTGTTTGTTAATGATGCGCAAACAGTTCTGCTCTCTTTAACCGGCAATTTCCTTGGTGGTCTGGCATTTGCAGCACTTTTTGTTTACTGGGATTACAAAGAAAAGAACGCTCATAAATTACCAGCACCGAAGACTGTTGAGGTCACTCAACATCCTTACGAGTTGATGGGTAACCTGATCGTATGGGCTGCTGTCTGGGGCTTTTTAGGAGCTAAGATTTTTGACAACCTGGAGCATTGGGATACGTTCATTCAGGATCCGATTGGCGGCTTGCTGTCTTTTAGCGGTTTAACCTTCTATGGTGGATTAATTTGCGGTGGAGCGGCGGTATTGTACATCGCGCGTAAAAATGGCATTAAACCACTGCATATGCTAGATATTGGCGGTCCGGGGATGATGCTTGCTTATAGCGTTGGAAGGATTGGTTGCCACATGTCTGGAGATGGCGATTGGGGTATTCCAAATTTAAATCCTAAGCCCTTCAACTGGTTGCCAGACTGGCTTTGGGCATATACTTACCCCAACAACGTAGCTAATGAAGGCGAGCCTATTGCCAATTGTGTAGGTAAATTTTGTCATGAACTTGCCCAGCCTGTTTATCCAACCCCGCTTTACGAAGTAATCGTTTGTTTCCTATTGTTTCTTATCCTCTGGAAGATCCGTCATCAGTTTAAATCCCCAGGGATGATGTTTGGTATTTATCTGATGATGAATGGCGCGGAGCGTTTCTGCGTAGAGCTGATCAGAGTTAATTCCCGTTATAACGTAGCAGGAATATCATTCACTCAAGCCGAGCTAATTTCAAGTTTGTTGTTCCTGTCTGGCTTACTTCTTGTGGTCAATGCAACGAAAAACAAAGATAAATTAGCCAGTTACTAAAACCTTAATGCCTTGGATTACGAACTATTGTGTGCAAAAGTGATTGCCACTACCCGTCTTACCGGTAACTTCATTAGAAAAGAATCTTTAAACTTCAGCGCCAGTTCAATAGAATTGAAAGGACTGAATGACCTGGTTTCTTATGTAGATAAGCAGGCAGAGAAACAGCTTGTAAAGAACTTGTCGAAAATTCTGCCTGAGGCAGGGTTCACGACTGAAGAAGATACCATTAACACCAAAGGAGAGGTTTACGACTGGGTTATAGATCCCCTGGACGGGACTACGAACTTTATACATGGAATTCCGACCTATGCGGTAAGCATCGCGCTGTATGCACATGGAAGACCAGTGATTGGAGTAGTGTATGAAATCAACCGCGGAGAGATGTTCTCAGCTTACCTGGGTGGTGGGGCGTTTTTAAATGGCAAGCCAATTAACGTATCAAAAAGAACCTCACTATCTGAGTGCCTTCTCGCCACTGGATTTCCATATTATCAGTTTGATAAACAGCCACAGTACATGCAACTGTTTTCAACCTTAATGCAGAAATGCCATGGTTTAAGGCGGATTGGGTCTGCTGCGGTAGATCTGGCTTATGTGGCTTGCGGGAGGTTTGACGCATTCTTCGAATACAATTTAAACTCCTGGGACGTCGCTGCTGGTGCATTTATTGTTCAGGAAGCGGGAGGGACGGTCATGAACTTCAAAGGCGGTGAAGAGTTTTTGGAGACCCGGGAAATCTTAGCCGGAAACGGTCTTATCCATAAAGAGGTTATTGACTTGATGGAGGAACACTTCAACCGTAGCTTATAGTCGGCTCGTAATGAGCTCAGTCTGACGACGCACTGAGTTCACTCTGAGCTTTACCTATCTACGTTCCTTTTACGGGTCCTGGACGCTTTTCCTACGGTCCCTGGTCGGCTCTGAACCGAAGAGCAACCGAAGAGGGACCGAGGAGGAGCAAAGCTTATAGTGTACTTTCAGTGGGCTCTAAGTGTCGTTATACCGAGCGTGGTATTAAGTAAAGCGCTTAAATCCTGCATTTTATCCGCATAAAAAAAGCCAACATCGTTAAATGCTGGCTTTATACCTTTTGTAATGGTTCTGCTGTATTATAGTGCTTCAGAAACTACTTCTTTCACTTCAGGAACCATACGTTGCAATAGATTTTCAATACCTGATTTTAGTGTGATTGTCGATGAAGGACATCCGCTGCAAGAACCTCTAAGCTCTACAGTTACAACACCTTCATTGAATGATTTATAGCTAATGGCTCCACCATCTTGTTCTACCGCAGGGCGAACATAGTCGTGAAGAATTTGCTGGATCTTAATTTCAAGGTCGGAGCCTTCAAAAGCCGGCGCCTCATCACTTGTTTCTTCTTTGATTTTATATTCTGATTCTACAGCTCCTTTAACAAACTCTTTAAGGATCGGTTCAATGTCCGCCCATTCTGCGTCTTCAGTCTTTGTAATCGTCACAAAATTACTCGCAAAGAAAACGCCGTTAACGAAATTAAACTTATACAATTCCTTTGCGAATGGAGAATGCTCAGCAGACTCTCTG
Organism: Pedobacter sp.; assembly: GCF_037719805.1. GTDB lineage: Bacteria > Bacteroidota > Bacteroidia > Sphingobacteriales > Sphingobacteriaceae > Pedobacter. The sequence goes on from NZ_JBBJLZ010000003.1 coordinate 596,247, forward strand.
GTAGCAAAATCTTCACTGCCATTGATCAACAACTTGTTGACCATGAATTTCATAGTGGCAGGATTCGGGGTTTGTTCTGTATATACGTTAATAGTCATTGTCTTAATATTTGATACAAAAATAAATAATTCAGCTCTTCAATTAACAATTAGGGTGTCTGTTTTGGGTCATTTAACTAAAAGACTCCCGTATAGTTGAATGGGGTGATCTGTTTAAGCTCAGACTTAAGTTCTTCAGAGACGTTTAGGCCATTAATGAATTCGGCCATTGTTGAGGCAGTTATTTTTTGATTGGTTCTGGTTAGGTCCTTTAATGCCTCGTAAGGGTTTGGGTACGCTTCTCTTCTCAGGACTGTTTGGATCGCCTCGGCAACCACAGCCCAGTTGTTGTCAAGATCCGCATGGATGGCATCCTCATTTAAGATGATCTTATTCAAGCCTCGTAGTGTAGAATTAATGGCAATCAGGGTATGCGCCATGGGTACGCCAATGTTTCTAAGTACTGTTGAATCCGTCAGGTCCCTTTGTAACCTGCTGATCGGGAGCTTTGCAGCGAAGAACTCAAAGGAAGCGTTAGCAAGACCTGCATTTCCTTCTGCGTTTTCAAAATCGATCGGATTGACTTTGTGTGGCATTGCGGAAGAACCGATTTCGCCTTCTTTTATTTTTTGCTTGAAATAATTCTTGGAGATATATGCCCAGATATCGCGATCCATATCAATAATGATGTTATTGATTCTCTTTAATGCATCGCATTGCGCCGCAAATTGGTCATAATGCTCGATTTGCGTAGTATACTGTGCACGGTCTAACCCAAGGGTTTGGTTGACGAAGTTGTTGGAAAAATCTACCCAATTAATAGCTGGGTAGGCGATGTGATGCGCATTAAAGTTTCCGGTAGCGCCACCAAATTTTGCACTGTTGGGAATGGCTTTAAGGTTACGAACCTGGATTTTGATTCGCTCTGCAAATACTAAAAATTCCTTACCTAATTTGGTAGGAGAAGCCGGTTGACCATGGGTATGCGCTAATAGCGGAATATCTTTCCATTCTGTGGCGAGTCCATTAATTTTCTCGATCAGGAGATCAATATTTGGGTAATAGACTTCCTCCAGAGATAATTTGAACGTATATGGAATTGCGGTGTTGTTAATGTCTTGAGAGGTGAGTCCGAAATGGATAAACTCTTTATAATCTTCCAAACCTAGGCCGTCAAACTTCTTTTTTATGAAATACTCTACTGCCTTTACATCGTGATTGGTCACTTTTTCAGTGTCTTTAACTTCCTGTGCATCGAATTCATTAAAGCCTTCATAAATTGATCTTAGTAATGGGTAGCTAGACTTATCGAATGTTTGCATTCCAGGGATTCCTTGTTCACAAAGGGCAATGAAATATTCAATTTCAACAAAGACCCTGTATTTAATTAACGCATATTCAGAGAAGTAATTGGAAAGCGCTTTGGTTGTATTTCTGTAACGACCGTCGATAGGGGAGATTGCTTGTAGAGAAGAAAGGTTCATGAATTGATTTTATCAGTCCCAAATGTAAGATTTTTAGGCACAAAAAAAGAGGGTATCCAATAGCATTGGACACCCTCTTTTTGTATTCTGGTTACTAAGACTACAATTTAGTTGTGTCTTTAGTTACAGTGATAGCAGTATCTTGTACAGTTGAATCAGTAACAGTAGTATCAACAGTAGTAGTGATTGCAGCAGTATCAGCTAAAGAAGTATCAGTTGACTCACCAGATTTTTCTGAGTTACAAGCCGCTACTGATAAAGAAATTGCTAGAGCTAAAAAGCCAAATTTGAATGCATTTTTCATTTTGAAGGTTTTTAAAGTAATTAATTAATTTTACAGATTAATACCCGAAAGTTTAAAAGGTAACCCAAGAGTTTTAAAAAAATAAAAATATTATTTTTCCTATCATTGGGTTACCATTCACGTTTAAATGTATTAATTGGTGAGTAATAAGTTAAGCAGTTCAGTTCCAACAGATAGAGAGGTTGTTTTAGGGATCTTAAACAATTCGGATGATGCGCTCAATAAGTTGTACATCGGTTATTTTCCAATGATTTTACAATTTATCTTGAACAACAACGGTGATGAGGATGACGCAAAGGATGTGTATCAGGAAGGCATTATTGTTTTATACAATAAGATTAAGAGCGGAGATTTTGAATTAAGTAGTAAACTAAAAACGTATATATACTCAGTTTGCAGAAGAATTTGGTTAAAGAAGCTTGCTCAGCAAAGCAAGAAGACCAATAACATTTCAGACTTTGAGGACATCGTTGCTACTGACATAGATATTGAAGATCACGAGCAGAAAGAAGTGCAATTTGATAAAATGCAAGCTGCCCTCCTTCATCTTGGTGAACCTTGCAAGACTATTATTCAGGATTTTTATTTGAACAATCTGTCTATGCAGGACATATCTGACAAGTTTGGTTATACCAATACGGATAACGCTAAAACTCAGAAGTATAAATGCATGCAGAGATTAAAGAAGTTATTTTTTCAGACATAAGGTGATGAAGAACGAAATGGATTTAGAAAGTATAATTGAAGATTATCTTTTGGGTAACCTCAATGAGGCAGAGCGGGCGGCTTTTGAGCAAATGCGCGCAAATGATCCGGCGGTTGATCAGAAAGTGGTTACGCAAAAAGTCTTTTTAGACGCTTTGAACGACTATAATACTATAGCTACGCTAAAAAATAAAATGGAGTCTGCTCATGCACAAATTGATGTGGATGCGCTTATCCGTAAGCTAGGTCCGCATCCTTCATTTGTAGTTAACATGTGGAGAAAGAACAGAGCTGCCATTGGTGTTGCTGCGTCCTTCATATTTCTTACTCTAGTGATGTTGCATTCGATTAAACAAAACACGCAGCAAATTGGCAGCGTAGAATTGGTTAGACGTGATTTGGCCGCGCTGAAGAGTTCTAATAACAATCTGATCAGGAAGATCAACTCCACAACTATCACTAACAACATTAAGCCTGCTAACTTTGGAGGTACAGGCTTTGCGCTAACCACTAACGGTTATATCTTAACAAATCTACACGTTGTAGATGGTGCTGATTCGGTGTACGTTCAGGATACAAAGGGCAACCAGTATAGGGTTAAAGTGGATAGAAGAGATACGCAATATGATTTGGCAGTTCTTAAGATTATCGATGAATCATTTAAGCTTCCTGCATTGCCTTACCGTTTGAAACAGAACGCAATTGGAATCGGTGAAGACGTTTATACATTGGGCTTTCCTAAAGATGATGCCGTTTACGCAAAGGGTTACGTAAGTTCAAAAACCGGTTACAGCGGAACAGACTCCACTCAATATCAGGTATCCATTGATGTGAATCCAGGAAACAGTGGCGGTCCGCTACTTGATCAGAATGGAAATATTGTTGGTGTAATCACCGCTAAACTTAAGTTAGTTGATGGCGCTACCTTTGCTGTTAAAAGCCAGTATATCCAGGAGATCTTGAATATGATTCCTAATGACTCATTAGGTGGTCAGGTGAAGTTCAATAAGAGGAACTCTTTGCAAGGACTTACTAAAACTCGTCAGGCAGAGAAAATGCAGGATTATATCTTCATGGTTAAGGTTTATAAATAGTTCCATTAAACGTTAACGATGAACTTCGGAAAGGTTACTGATGAGGAGTTAGCAGGTGTGGATTTCACTCTGCCTCCAGACGGGAAGCAAACGCTGGAAACTCTTTCAGGCCTTACTAAAAGTGTTTCTCCGGAATTCTATGTCGGCTGTGCCAAATGGGGCAGGAAGGAGTGGGTGAATATGATCTATCCTCCCAAAGCAAAGGCAGCAAACTTTCTAGATGAATATGTCAAGCACTTCAATTCCATTGAACTGAATGCGGTTTTCTATAGTATACCTAAACCGGAGCTTATTAAGAAATGGAAAGATAAAGCAGAAGAAAACGCGGTTAACGGTTTCTTGTTCTTCCCTAAAATATCTCGCGGCATCAGTCACATGAAGCGATTGAAAGACGCCAACGCAGCTACCGATCGTTATCTTGCAAGTATCCATGAGTTTGGACAATACCTTGGTCCTTGCTTTCTTCAGTTGGCTGATAAGTTCTCCCCCACAAGTTTTGATATTTTGGAAGAATACCTGTCGAATTTGCCGACCGACTTCCAATTGTTTGTGGAGGTACGCCATGCCAGCTGGTTTTCTGACGTTGACGCCCGTACACAACTTTTCGAGATGCTCCATAGGTTAAAAAGAGGAGCAGTGATCACCGACGCCAGTGGCAGAAGAGATTGCGTTCATATGGAAATGACCGTTCCGGAGGTGTTTATCAGGTTTGTTGGCAATGGATCTGCACATCAGGCTTCCGACTGTGCAAGAGTAGATGAATGGGTTTTGCGTTTAAAGAACTGGTTAAATAAGGGGCTTGAGAAAGTTTACTTCTTTCTTCATCAACACGACGAAAGGGATACCCCAATACTTGCGAACTACACGATACAGCAATTCAATAAGCATCTAGGGGCGAGTCTTCCTGAAGTTAATTTTATCGGCAAGGGCGGAGATATTACAAAATAAGAACAATTATTTTAGATAAAGTATACCCGCTTTGTAGACTTTATTATTTACTTTGTATTCGTTATTGTTCAACCAAAAAATATAGATTATGAGTTTAAGAATAGGGGACGCTGCTCCCAATTTTAAAGCGCAAACTTCAATAGGAGATATTGATTTTTATGAATTTTTAGGAGACAGCTGGGGTGTATTGTTTTCGCATCCTGCAGATTATACGCCAGTTTGTACAACGGAATTGGGAAGAACTGCTTCATTAAAAGGAGAGTTTGAAAAGAGAGATGTTAAAGTACTGGCTTTAAGTGTTGATTCTGCGGAGTCTCATAAAGGCTGGATCAAAGATATTAATGAAACGCAGAATACGAGTGTTGAGTTTCCGATAATAGCTGATGAAGATAAATCGATAGCTGACTTGTATGATATGATTCATCCGAATGCTTCGGAAACATTGACCGTTCGGTCGCTGTTTGTGATTTCTCCGGATAGGAAAGTTAAGCTTATGCTTACTTATCCTGCATCCACAGGACGTAATTTTAATGAAGTGTTAAGGGTAATTGATTCTCTACAATTGACTGCTAAATATAACGTCGCTACACCTGCAGACTGGACGGATGGAGATGATGTTGTGGTTATAAATAGTATAAAGACTGAAGATATACCTGAAAGATTTCCCAAGGGTCACAAAGTAATCAAGCCTTATCTGAGAACCACACCTCAGCCAAATAAATAGAGAAGTAAAAGAGCCTCCTGAGTTAATCGGGAGGCTTTTTAGTTTTACCCGAATTGGTCTTCTAAATCTTGATGAACCTGCCTCAGGTAAGCGCTCAGTTCAGCCTGCTGGTTATCTGAGGCCATCTTTTCCAAGCGAGCTAACACTTGCACGCCAATCTTAATCTCCTTGCCATAAGAGTTCCTCCGCCTTAAATCCAGCGATGCGATATAAGACAGTTCTTTTCCTATAAACGATGCCAGGTATTTCGAAACCTGATTAGCCGATTTGTTTTGGTTAACTGCATAGAGATTATCCACAGTATACACTTTAGTTAAGGTGTCTTCAATGGAATAAATTTTCTCTGGTAGCTCACTTACGACTTTCGTCATCAGTTGCTTTGCCTGATCCAATTTGCCTTCCCGCAGTAAATTTACGGTTAAGTTATTCATGAACCTTTCGGTTGTACTTGCAATTCTCCTACTTTCAGGATCCTGATATTTAGAGGATTTGAAACCCTTTAGATCAAATTTACGCATCAGATTGTCATACATCACTTCGGTGTTGGTTTGTCCATCCATTGTATAGTACTGATCAGGTATAGTGGATTTGATGGGCAGAAGCCGGTAAGCATAACCTTCAAGGTATAGGTATTTTTCAAGGCCTATGTAACTATCTGTAGTAATGGTTGTTCCGAAATAGATCGGTCTTTCCCAATTGTTATTGGCGAGGATATCAAAGATGGCAAGGTTCGCCTTAAAGACCACATTCTCCCTGTATGTCCATTCCATCGTTGAAGCAATCCGCGATGCGTCTTTTGAAGCGACTGTGTTAGTTTTAAGAACCTGAGCGGGATCAACAGTCAGCTTTAGTTTTTTACTCGGCAAGAAATTTTCTTTGCTGCCATCAGCGAGCGAAACCTTATCATCTGCTGCATCCGAAGTCATGACTGCAAGGATGTCCTTTAACTCCACACTATCGGTAAAACCATATTCATAATAAGGCATCCATTCTCTGATACCTTTAAGGTACTTTGTTCGATCTGATTTGATCGGTAAGGGGGCAGACTTGCCGGACTGTGTTAACATTTGATCGATGTAATTGCCATCCGACAAGTATTGAATGTTAACCACCCTGACATCCGTACGGTAATTCTCAACATCCTGAACATACCAGAGGGGAAAGGTATCGTTGTCCGCGTTGGTAAAAAGAATGGCATTAGGTGCGCAGGAGTTTAAGTAGTTTTTTGCCCAATCCAATGCAGTAGTCTTATTTGAGCGGTCATGCTCGTCCCAACCTTGTACACCCATTAGAAAAGGTACCGCTATTAAACAGGTCAATGAGGCCATGGCAAGGCTCAGTTTGGGCATCTTTAAACGAGATAGTAGTGTTTCAACGCCAAGGACACCAATTCCAATGAAGATTGAAAATGCATAAAATGAACCCACATAAGCGTAGTCCCGCTCCCTGACCTGCATAGGGTCCTGGTTAAGGTAAACTATGATCGCAAGGCCTGTAAAAGCGAATAGTGTAGCAATAATTGCAAGATCGTTGCGGTTTTTACGGTACATAAAGAGGATACCAATGATCCCTAACGCCAATGGCAGACCATAGAACTTGTTGTGCCCTTCATTGTCGATAATGCTTGGCGGTAACTTGTCCTGGTTTCCTAATCTAAGTTGATCCAGCGGCTTAATACCGGAAGTCCAGTTCCCATCATTTGAAGGACCAGTGGATTGGATGTCGTTCTGTTTCCCTACAAAATTCCAGAAGAAGTAACGCCAGTACATAAAACCCAGTTGGTAGCTGGTAAAAAAGCCGAGGTTTTGAAAGAAGCCTGGGGTTTCACCTGGTTCCATATGCAGCCAGTCCCTATAAAATACGTCATGATTTGGTTTCTGACTGTATGTTCTGGGGAACAGCATGTTCTTATCATATTCAGGCTTTGTAGTTTTTCCAGCTATTTCATAAGATTTATCACCTCTTCTATATTCGAGTCCTGTTTCCTTATAGTTGACTACATCGGCATTGAAGGTTTGCCCATATAGCAGGGGTGTATCACCATAATTGGTACGTCCGAGGTATTTATAAAGTGATAAGGCATTGTCTGGATTCGATAGATTAAGATTCGTCTTAGCATTTGCCCGGATGAGAATTAAAAAGTAGGAACTAAAGCCAAAAACAACGAAAGTCAGGCAAACCAGTGAAAGATTAAGGTTGTATTTTTTGTGCTTTATGGAGTATTGTATACCGTACGCTAAAGCTGCTACAATAAGTAAAACGAATACGCCAGCGCCGCTTCCGAAGCCCAGCCCAAAGGTATTGACAAACAGTATATCTAATTTGGCAGCCATAAGAACGACGTATTGTACAACAATATATTGCACCGTTACCCAAATGATGGCAGCAACTCCCATAGCTTTTGCGATACCCATGGCGCTTACTTTAGACGTTTTCTTGAAATAGTAAACAAGTACTATTGCTGGAATTGCCAATAAACTCAACAGATGGACGCCAATAGACAACCCGATTACGAAGGCAATCAGTACCAGCCAGCGATTGTCCAGATTCCGTTCCCATTTTAGAATGGCCCAGAAGACCAGGGCAGTGAACAGCATGGACAGCGAATACACTTCTGCCTCCACCGCGGAAAACCAGAAAGTATCTGAAAAGGTAAAGGCCAGCGCGCCAATAACACCAGCCGAGATAACGGAAAGATTAGTCAGGGCTTTTTGCTTCTGCTGTATGATCTTCGAAGCAAACATGGTAATTGACCAGTAGAGAAAAGTTACCGTGGCAGCACTAAAAATGACCGAGCTGAAGTTCATCCAGTAGGCAATCTTAGCAGTGTTCCCAATTGCCAGCAACGAAAAGAGCTTTCCGATCATTAAAAACAATGGAGCCCCCGGTTGATGCCCTACCTGAAGCTTATAAGATGCGGCAATGAACTCGCCACAATCCCAGAAGCTGACAGTGGGTTCCATTGTCAGGGTAAACACAGTTGTGGCGATTACAAAGAGCACAAAACCGATAATAGTATTGAGTTTTTGGTAACTGTTTATCATGTTGAGTTTAATTTTAGTTAACTCAAACATAATTAAAACATTGAATTTTAGCGGATTGGCGAATGTTAAAGATTGTTAAAGTATGTTAAATTAAATGATTTAACATATGAGTTGTTTCAAGTCAGAGAGAGGCAGTTAATAATGCTGGATGATGTCTGCATCCACAATGATATAGCCGGACTGCTTACTCTCGGTGAAGATCAAAAACCTGGTGTCATGAGATTTGATCTTGTACTTCTTCACCAGGTTTTCGGGTGTGTCGCGATAGTTTCTTACGATTACATTCCCTGAAAGTTGCTTATCCTTCTTGAGTTCTCCGGGGGAAATGATGCCCTTGATCTTGAAGATACGACCGGGGAAGTCTGTGTTCACCAGCTCTGAGCTATACAATTGAGTTTGCGTATTTAGCTTTTTAAGACCATATCGTTTGGCGATCAGGTTGAAAGCACCACTTTTTAGGAGTGCTGCATCCGGCTCATAGAGGAATCCCGACAGTTCAGAATCGAGAAGAATCTGCTCATGTTCTTCCAGTTTATCAAAAGAAAAAGTCTTTAGTTGTTCGTTAATAGTGACCGCTGATATTTTAACTGTCGGGTGATCTCCCTTTTCCAACACCCATAATAGCTCTTTGACTTCATTTTTAACACTAACAATATGAACCTCAACGACATTTTTAAGCTCCTTAAGGCCTGCAGTGATATCCAGCATCGGTGCGGTTTTGATGATCACGCGATTGCTGCTTTGAAGCAGTAGATCGGTGTTTTCCACTACATTGGGGCTGCAGTCTTTAAGCATGAACACCTTGCCTGTTGTACCTCGTCTAACCGGATCGATATAGATAGTGTCAAAAAACATCTTAGCGCCTTTTAAATACTCCAGGCCGTCTTGGTGTAAAAATAGGGTATTCGTCTGACCTAAGATCTCTGCATTATGGGCAGCTATTTCAAGTAAATCTGCATCAATCTCGCAGTGCACTGTGCGTTCCAACCTTTTGGAAAAGTAATAGCTATCTACCCCAAAACCAGCGGTCAGATCGATGAGCGAACTGCCGATAGCAAGAGTGGCCTTGTAACTTGCCGTGACTTCTGAGGAGGTTTGTTCGATAGACAATGCTATAGGATAGTAGATCAAAGGCCTTTCAAACCAGGTAGGAAGTTTTCTTCTGGCTTTCTTTTTCGAACTGATCTGATTGGCCAGCTCCCTGGCTTCTACACCTTCTATACCGATCTTAGACATCGCAATCTTATGCACATCTTCATTAAGATGTTCATTGATGAAGTGCTGAGCAGCGGAGTCTAAGATACGTTTGTTCAAGATCTTGCTTAATTAGAAGGCACTTTGTCCCGCATAACAATCTGACAAGTATTTCTGCTTTTAACCTCCAACAAGATGTTTTTACTAGCAGTAACACGGTCAATGGTTTGCTGGTTATAGTATCTGATTGTCACCAATTCCATACCGGTGTTATACTTAACCCTATAATCCGTTGAAAGATCAGCGATCAATGATTCCAATTTTTGAGGGTCATGATCAAAACTAACAGAGAAACTAATGGCGGAGTTCAGCATGGTATTGATCTTCGCCTTGTGTTTATGAAACAGGTTAAAGATTTCGCTTAGGTTCTCCTCAATAATGAAGGAAAAATCCTTTGGAAATATAGAAATCAACACCTGATTCACTTTGAATATAAACGAGGGTACCGGGGTATGGTTTTTAGCAGAAGTGATATGGGTACCATCAGCATCGGGATCGAGGAAGGACCTTACATATAATGGAATGTTCTTGTTCTGAATGGGCTTGATCGTCTTTGGATGGATAATCGTCGCACCATAATAAGCCAATTCAATGGCATCATGATAGGACAGTTGTGGAATTCTCTGGGTTTCATCGAACCACTTTGGATCCGCATTTAAAACCCCGGAAACGTCTTTCCAGATCGTCATTTTGTCTGCATTAAGACAAGCGCTGAAGATTGCAGCAGAGTAATCCGAGCCGTCTCTGCCAAGTGTTGTCGTGAAGTTCTCACTCGTGCTTCCGATGAATCCTTGTGTCACCACGATCTGATCCTGAATGAGCGGTATCAAACGCTTTTGGATTTCCTGTTCGGTTTTGTCCCAGTTAACTTTGGCCTCTTTGTAGGTGTTGTCGGTATGAATAAAGTTTCTTGCGTCAAGCCATTTCGCCCTTAATCCTGATTCTTCTAAAAAAGCACAGAGGATCTTGGTAGATATAATCTCCCCAATAGATACAATCTGATCATAGATATAATCTGGTGCATCCGTTGCTTCTTCTTCCAAAAGCCATTCAATTTCTACAAACGAGTTGACCACATCATCGTAGATCGGATGGTTTGGGTTAACAAACAATTCAGCTATGACATGGAAATGAAATGCTTTAATCTCTTCGAAGATCTCATGGGCGTTTGGCTGTCCAAACAGGTATGCGTTGGTAAGCTCTTCCAGCTTGTCGGTTATTTTGCCCATCGCGGAGACTACAACGAGAAGTTCTTTATCCGTCGCCGATTGAATGATGCCTACTACGTTACGAACTCCATCTGCATCTTTTACAGATGCACCGCCAAATTTATATACCTCCATTATCTCTTACCGCTTATTAATGAATTAGGCTTCAGAATATCTTTCAATTCACTAAACGGAATAAGCAGTTTGGTAATTCCAAACGCATAGGCTTTGATCTCGTATGGATTATATAAGAATAGCAAGCCTTCATCTGTAATGGTAAAGTTGGTATTCAGTTTGAAGGTATCGTGCTCAAAAAAGTAATTATTTTTGAGGCTTTGATCTGACGTTAGCTTTTCGTCCTTTCTGAATATCCGCTCGGCGATCGCATTCAACTTATCGCTTGATCCAGGGAGTAATAAAGAATCCAGCGTAATTTGCTGATGTGTTACCGGGTTGTAATTTTGATAGGTAAAGGAACTGTTTGGGTGCGCACCGCCGGAAAAGTTGATATAGCTGGTATAGAATGCAATGTACTGCGGCTCCTGTTTAATTACTTTTGTGTTAATCATCAAAAACCAGGTCTGTATCCGATCTTTATTGTCGTTTTGAAAATCATCAAAGTCTTTAATAAAGCCCTTGGTATAGGCATCATACGTGCTATAGGTTCTTTCACCATCGACAGTTCCGGTGATCTTTTTAAGAACAAAGTCATTCAACTTCTGGTCAGTAAAAACGGGATAGGTGATTACAGCCTTCGCAGTATCCGTAACCCGGGCATCTTTGGATACCGGGTTCTTGCTGTAAACTTTAACGGAATCGTAGGTATAACTGATGGAATCAGTGGTCAGCTGTACGGCCGTAGTGGTCGAATCTGTAGCCATATCGCTCTTCTTCTCACTCTGACAGGCGACGATCGTGGCAATGGCGATTGCCATACCTAGTTTTCTCATAGTTGCGAAATTTGTGCTCTGGAAAGAGAGGCGTTTAGCCAACCTTCTTCAATATGTGAGGCATATTTATTATAGAATTGAATAGCGGGTTCGTTCCAGTCGAGAACTTGCCAAACCATCCCACTGTAGTTTTTATCTTTTGCTTCCTGAATAACACGTTCAAACAAGAGCGTTCCGATTCCTTTTCCCCGGTGCTCTTCTGTCACGATGAAATCCTCGAGATAAAGACGGCAGCCTTTCCAGGTAGAGTAGCGGGTGTAATATAGTGCAAATCCAACAACGGTTTCGTCCACTTCAGCCACAAATGCAGTCCAGACTTTTTCAGGCCCAAATCCAGCAGCAACAAATTCGTCCAGCGTAACGGTCACCTCGTCCGGAGCCTTTTCATAGTCTGCCAGCTCTTGTATCAATTCCAGCAAACGTGGACAATCATCGCGTTCCGCAATTCTTAAGTTCATATTATTCGGCTTTATCTTGTTTAACTGATCGCTTGCCAAATATACTGCTTCCAATTCTAACCATGGTACTACCAGCCTCGACAGCTAATTTGTAATCGCCCGACATGCCCATGGAGATCTCTTTGAAGGACTCTTCTTTTCTAAAGAAACTTGCTTTTATACCATCAAAAAGGACCTTTAATTCAGTGAATTCATCTAAAGTTTGCTTTTCAGGAGCGTTGTTGCTGGCAATGCCCATCAACCCTACGATCCGTACATTTTGCATACCTGTATATTCCTCTGACCTCAGTAGTTCAATCGCCTCGTCATACCCTAAGCCAAATTTTGTGTCTTCATCAGCAATGTAAATTTGTAGCAGGCAGTCAATAACTCTCTTATTCTTCAGCGCCTGTTTATTGATTTCTGTTAAAAGCTTCAGGCTGTCGACTGACTCAATTAGACTAATAAAGGGAGCGATGTACTTTACCTTGTTGGTCTGCAGATGCCCAATTTGGTGCCAGGAGATGTCCTTAGGTAGTTGCGACTCTTTTTCCACCATTTCCTGAACAATGTTTTCGCCAAATAGGCGTTGACCTGCATGATAAGCCTCCTGGATGGCGTCGATCTCCTGGTATTTTGATACAGCGATCAGCTTCACGCCAGTCTCATCAAGCTCTGTTTTATATTTCAATAAGTTGTCTGCTATACTCATTTATCAGTATTTTTGGTAAAATTAACAACCTTGGCGAACTTTGGCTAAGAAATAATCATCTTTAAACCGAATGAAAAGGTTCACAATCACAGTTTTCTGTTTCGTTTTTCTTATTGCCTGTAAGCCTGGTATTCCTGGTGACATTATTCAGCCGGATGATATGGCTTTGGTATTGAACGACATACATATTGTTGATGGTTACATTACGACCATCAGACCCGATTCCTCAAAGATTGTCGCAGCATCACTTTATAAAGGGATCTATAAGAAGTTTAATGTCGATTCGGCTAAATTTTACAAAAGCATGGACTATTATTATAAGAATCCTTCTATTATGGATGGTATTTATAAGACAGTTACTGCTGGGTTATTGAAACAAAAGTTGAAGCAGATCACTTTAGACTCGATACAGAATGTGAAGGCTCAAGCTAAGTTGAAGCTAAAGGCAAAAGCAGATTCTGTTAAAGCGGCAAACGCTTCGAAGAAGGTTGTTTCAAAGAAGAAGCTGGATTCGTTGAACAAAGTAAAGTTAAAAAGGAGAATTGACTCCTTAAAGAAATCAAAATTGATAATGAAGGTTAAGCCTCCGGTCACGAAACGTACTGTGGGAGCGAGGCCGGCAAAAATATAAATATGCTATATCCGGAGAATTGTTTAGAGCGGTTGGGATTTAATGAGGTCAGACAACTTATCCATAAGCATTGCCTGAGCGTAATGGGCCAGCAAATGGTTTCCAAGATGCAAGTAATGAATAAGTTTGATCAGATCAATAAGTTTTTACGTCAGACTTACGAGTTCAAAAGTATTTTAGTGAACCAGGAACCTTTGCAGATCAGCAACTTTTTTGACATCAAGTCGTTGGCTGATAAAATAAAGGTAGAGGGAACTTATCTTGTGGAAGATGAACTCTATCAAATGTATGTGTCCTTGCAAACTGTATTTTCAGTATTGCGTTTTTTCGAAGAGCGTAAGGAAGTTTATCCAAGTTTGGAGGCCCTTTTTGAGCACATACCAGTAGAGCATAACATCCTCAAAAAGATTGAGACTGTTCTGGATCCAAAAGGCAAGATCAAGCCAAATGCGTCATCAACGTTGCAACAGATTCTTGGAGACATTTCTAAAGCTGAACAAGATGTCAGGAAAAGAATGGATTCGATCTATAAGCAGGCCCAAAGCAACAACTGGGTTGCAGATGGAAGTCTGACGATACGTGATGGTAGGATGTGTATTCCAGTATTAGCCGAGAATAAAAGGAAGCTTAAAGGTTTTATTCACGATGAGTCTGCCAGCGGACAAACGGTTTATATAGAGCCAGAAGAGGTTTTTACACTGAATAATAAGTTGCGTGATCTTGAGTTCGATAAAAGAAGAGAGATCATCAAGATTCTAATCTCCCTAACATCAGAACTGAGGCCATACACGCCGTTACTATTGTCTTACCATGGATTTCTAACAAAGCTCGACTTTGTGCGTGCGAAAGCTTTGTTTGCAATTGATGTGGAAGCAGAAATGCCCGTTCTAATTAAGGAAGCCAAATCAAAGCTGGTGAATGCTACACATCCGCTCCTTTATTTATCATTTAAGGAGGACAAGAAGACGGTAGTTCCGCTGAACATTCATATTAACGACAGCTTACGGATCGTATTGGTATCGGGGCCTAATGCCGGAGGGAAGTCTGTGTGCATGAAGACCGTTGGCTTACTTCAAATCATGGTTCAGTCCGGTTTATTGATCCCTGTTCACGAGTCGAGTGAGGTAGGGATTTTCGACCAGATCTTTGCCGATATTGGGGATGACCAGTCTATAGAAAGTGATTTGAGTACTTACAGCGCACACCTGACTAAGATGAGGTATTTTGTGGCGCATGCTACTCCAAAATCTCTTGTCTTGATCGATGAGTTTGGAACCGGAACCGACCCTCAGTTTGGCGGTCCGATGGCCGAGGCGGTTTTGGAGGTAATAAATAACAAAAAGGTTAGAGGAGTAATTACTACGCATTATTCCAATTTGAAACTGTTTGCAGGCAATACGCCAGGTCTCGAGAATGCGTCGATGTTGTTCGACAATGACAAGATGAAGCCGATGTATGTACTAGAGATCGGTAAGCCTGGAAGTTCATATGCCTTTGAGATTGCACAGAATATTGGTCTTCAACCAGAGGTGTTAAAGCTCGCCAGGGAGAAGACAGGTACCAATCAGAATAGAATAGATAGTTTACTGGTAGATCTGGAAAGAGAAAAGAAGCAGATCTACGATACCAAGCTTTATTTATCTAATCAGCAAAACAAGGTTAAAAATCTGGTTGCTGAGAATGAAAAGTTGAAGGAGTTCTTAGATGAAAACAGGAAGGTCTTGATCAAAGAGGCTAAATTGGAAGCGCAAGCTATTATTAAGAACGCGAATAAGCTGGTCGAGAATACGATTGCGGAGATTAAAGACAAGCAGGCCGATAAAACAGTAACCAGAGAATTAAGACAAATCCTGCAGAAGGAATTGGTACAACATCAGGTACGTGAAGAGAAGAAGCCTGTAGAGAAGGTTAATCCTGTTAATACTCCAATTGAAGTCGGGGATTGGGTACAATTGAACAATAGCGACACGACGGGCCAGGTTCTGGAAATTAACAGAGACAATCTTGTGGTTGCACTTGGCGATCTACGTTCTGTTTTGAAAAAAAGCAGGGTATACAAGATTAGCAATAAACAGGCGAAGAAAGCGGTTCAAAGCAACTCTTACACGGGAAGCATGTCCGAAGCGATATCCAGCTTCAGCGCCGAACTTGATTTAAGGGGAATGCGCGGTGATAATGCCTTGCATGAAGTTGAGAAGTATCTGGATAAATCAATCATGCTTGGCTTTCCTTTTATCAAGTTAATACATGGCAAGGGAGACGGTATCTTAAGAAAGCTGATCCGTGAATATTTGAAAAAGTACAGTCAGGTAAATAGGGTGGAGGACGAGCATGCGGATAGAGGAGGCGATGGAATTACTTATGTATACTTTAATTGAACGATAAGTTATGATTAACAAAGTGGTTTCTAATGCACAGGTTGCGATTCAAGACATTAAAGACGGAGATATCCTGATGTTAGGAGGCTTTGGTCTGTGTGGAATACCCGAAAATTGTATTGCCGCGTTGGTTGAAAAGGGTGTAGTAAATCTAACATGCATTTCCAATAATGCTGGTGTTGATGATTTTGGTATTGGTCTTTTACTTCAGACCCGTCAGGTTAAGAAAATGATCTCCTCGTATGTGGGTGAGAATGCAGAATTTGAGCGTCAGCTATTAAGTGGAGAACTGGAAGTAGAACTCATACCACAAGGAACTTTAGCTACCCGTTGTATGGCCGCTGGTTATGGTATGCCAGCAATATTTACTCCGGCTGGTGTGGGAACTGAAGTTGCCGAAGGAAAAGAAGTACGAAGTTTTGGTGGGAAGGATTATTTGATGGAATACGCTTTTGATGCCGATTTTGCGATTGTAAAGGCTTGGAAAGGTGATACTGCTGGAAACTTAATTTACCAGTCTACAAGCAGGAACTTCAATCCCGTCATGGCAATGGCTGGAAGAACTACCATCGCAGAAGTAGAAATACTGGTTGAAGCTGGTGAATTGGATCCCGATCATATTCATACGCCCGGGGTATACGTACACCGCATCTTTCAAGGCAGCAATTACGAGAAAAGAATAGAACAAAGAACGGTAACCATTAAAGCTTAGGAGTTATGCTAGACAAGAACGGAATTGCTAGGCGCATAGCAAAGGAGATTAAAAATGGTTATTACGTAAATTTGGGGATAGGTATACCAACTCTGGTTGCCAATTATATTCCCGATGGGATAGACATTGTACTTCAGTCTGAAAACGGGCTTTTAGGTATGGGGCCTTTTCCCTTCGAAGGAGAAGAAGACGCCGATTTAATTAACGCGGGCAAACAGACGATCACCACTTTGCCAGGGTCATCGATCTTTGATTCTGCTATGAGCTTTGGGATGATCCGCAGTCAGAAGATAGACCTGACTATTCTTGGCGCTATGGAAGTTTCTGAAAACGGCGATATTGCTAACTGGAAGATTCCAGGTAAAATGGTAAAGGGAATGGGAGGTGCTATGGACCTGGTTGCATCAGCAAAGAATATCATTGTCGCAATGCAACACATCAACAAAGTCGGAGAAAGCAAATTGCTTCCGAACTGTTCGTTGCCGCTAACCGGAGTCAGGTGCATTAAAAAAGTAGTGACAGAGTTAGCCGTTCTCGATATTTTGCCTAATGGTGGATTCAAGTTAATAGAACGTGCTCCCGGAGTATCCGTTGATTTTATAAGAGCGTCGACGCTTGGGAAGCTATTTGCAGATGACCTTGCGCCAGAAATGCAACTCGATTAACCAATTTCGTTTGCGCCCAGACGTTCTTTAAACTCTGCAGAAATCTCGTCTGTAATTCTTATAATGTCCTCAGGGGTATCGAAGTTATTGAATACCACCTGTTGGCAATCCTCCTTGTACGGTAATAAAAACTCCTTGTATGCAGGAACCACATGGTTATGCCATTTATATAGAACATCGTCCTCTGAGTATCCCCGTTCCATTCCATCACGTCTGATCCTTCTGGCGAGGGCTACGGGTTCATCAGCTTCAATAAAGATCTTGTGATTAAGGAGCTCAGCGATTTGTCTGAAATGTAAGATAAAGAGACCTTCTACGATTATGATTGGTGCAGGGTTAATTTCAAGGATTTTAACAACCGCTAACGGGTTATTAAAATTGTACTCTTTTTTATAAACAACTTCGCCTTTTACCAGCTTTTTGATGTCATGTAAAAACTGATTATCGTCTATAGTTGCTGGCAAATCAAAGTTGTATAGCTTGTTTTCCTCCTGGGTCATTTCTCCAGCATGAATATAGTAGTCATCCTGTGAAACCAAGGTTACCTCATCATTTTTAAAGTGATGAAGGAACCCGTTTAAAAAGAAAGTTTTACCGGATCCGCTACCTCCTGCAATCCCAATTATGAAGGGCTTATTTTTGTTCATTCTCTTGTCCGCCGTATGTTAAATTGCAATAAAAACGTTTGTCTAATGCGCCAATAGCATCAGCAACTGCTTTTGTCATTACAATTATAATATCTTTTGTGGACTCATTCTCAGTAAATTTACCAACAACCTTTGCGAAGGTCGTACGATTACTCATGGGGTTCGTTATTTTCATAACTGTTCCAATGGGTGCAGATCGGTGAAGGACAAGCATCTTAGTCGGATCCATATCCTGATCAACAATCCAGGTTGCCGTTCCTTTCTCGTCCACCTGATTCAAACCATATCGGCTTGGGGGATACCTTAAAGATGGATCCTTAATCGAGTTTGTGCTGTCTAAAGTCTGATTGGAAGCAGTTGGTACAAAAGCCGGTTTTACCGGATACTGACCTTTTATAAGCAACTTCTGGCCTACGCTTAACATATTGTTTGACAAATTATTCTTAGCCTTCAACTGATCCATTGTCATTTTGTACGTAGTGGCTATGGAGTACATCGTTTCGTTGCCGGCGACTGTATGCTCGATAAAGTCTTCATTACTTACTGGTTTCTGCGTAATGACTACTGGTCTTTTTTCCTCTGCTGCTTTTCGCGGGGTTGGGTTAACTGCGGGTGAAGGCTTTTCTGGTTGGGCAGTAACTAAGTCTGAAGCCTCTTCCGGTGCATTAGCGGTAGGTATTTTCAATATTTGTCCGATTTGAAGGTTTATGGACCTCAGGTTATTGATCCGTTTGATCTCATTAACCGTTGTTCCGTATTTTTCAGCCAGCATATTAAGATTTTCCTTTTTTGCGACCGTATGCTCTACGAGGGCTCCTGTAGTATTTGACGCATCTGTTGGCATTTGAGATGAGCTCGCATTACCGTTAGTTGAGACGTTAGCCGGTCCTGAGAAAGGAAGACTAGTAGGAACTTTGATGATGACTCCGATTTGCAAGAATTTGCTGTCGTTGAAGCTCATTAGATCTTTTGGATTTACGCCATATCTTCTTGACACAGAATAGTAGGTATCTTTTGCAACGATCTGGTGAATGATGACCTTTTTCCCATTGTTGTTTTCGACTCCGATGGAATCTCTGACAATTTTGCTATTTACATTTGGGTTTGCGTGTGTTGTACTGATATTAATGATGATAGCAAGAGCTGGTATAACTGTATATTTATACATTAATGTTTGGTAAGATTATCAATAGGCAATAATACGAATAATATAAATAAAGCCTGTTTGTTGACGCGTTCAACTGAACGCTCTTTTAAAACGAACATTCGTTTTTTCTATTGTACGCTGATTAACATTTTTCAAACCAATGGGCACTCTTGTTGTTTTCATTCATAGGTTCATCCCTAATAGGGACAAATAATAAAATAATATATGGATGCAGAAGAAATAAGCTTAAGCGAGAAAGCTGTTAAGCCGGTAGTAGATTTACTAAATGAATATTTAGCGAATTATCATATTCATTATCAAAAGCTGAGAGGCTGTCATTGGAATATTAAGGGACAAAACTTCTTCACTTTACACGTTAAATTCGAAGAGCTGTACACAAACACACAAGAAACTATTGACGAGATCGCTGAGCGTGTGCTGACGCTAGGCAAACCACCACATAGCCGTTTCGCAGATTATATCTCGGAGAGCGCTATTAAAGAAATTGATACCATAGGAATGGAAGACATGCTGATGGTAGATGCTATTTTAGAAGACATGGCTTTGCTGATTCAACTTGAACGTGATCTATTAGATGCATCTGCTGAAGCGAGTGATGATGGCACGAATGATATGGTAAACAGATTTATGCAGTTTAAAGAAAAAACTACCTGGATGCTAAGGTCATTTGCTGGTAAGTTATAGTTTGAATAGTATTTTAAGAACGTCATGCTAAATCAGCATGACGTTTACTTTTTAATACCTTTGTCTTAATGGGATATAAAAGCTTAGCGGAGTGTGTTTCTGATCTGGATAAACACGGTCATTTACTTAGAATTCGGGAGGAAGTGGATCCATACTTAGAGATGGCCGCGATCCATATGCGCGTTTACGATAAGCAAGGTCCTGCAATATATTTCGAAAAGATAAAGGGAAGTAAGTTTCCAGCGGTTTCTAATCTATTTGGCACCTTGGAACGCTCTAAATTTATGTTTAGAGACAGTCTTGAGCAAGTAGAACTGTTGGTTAACCTACGTTCTGATCCTGTCAAGGCACTAAAAAACCCTTTTAAACTTCCAGGTATTGCCTTTACCGCACTTACTGCTTTACCCTTGAAGCAAGGCATGCTTAAGTCGCAGTTCGTGAAAACTACTATTGATGCCTTACCTCAAATTGTGAACTGGCCAATGGATGGCGGTCCGTTTATAACTATGCCGCAGGTGTATACCGAAGATCCCGATAAAGCCGGGATCTTAAACGCCAACCTTGGAATGTATCGAATCCAGCTGGCAGGTAACGATTACGAATTGAATAAGGAGATTGGACTGCATTACCAGATTCATCGTGGAATCGGTGTTCATCAGTCAAAGGCTAATGCGAAGGGAATGCCTTTGCAAGTAAGTATCTTTGTTGGTGGACCACCATCGCATCCGCTTGCGGCAGTGATGCCGCTACCAGAAGGCTTGTCTGAAATGACTTTCGCAGGTGCTGTCGGCAACAGAAGGTTTAGATATTTCTATGATGAAGAAGGGTTCTGCATTTCTGCTGATGCTGATTTCATCATAACGGGAACAGTCTACCCTAATGAAACTAAGCCCGAAGGACCTTTTGGCGACCATCTGGGTTATTATAGCTTGACACACCCCTTCCCTTTAATGAAGGTTCACAATGTTTATCATCGCAAAGATGCCATATGGTCGTTTACCGTTGTCGGCCGACCGCCGCAAGAAGACACTAGCTTTGGCGCATTGATACATGAAATATCTGGTTCCGCACTACCAAAAGAAATCCATGGACTGAAGGAAGTTAATGCTGTTGATGCGGCAGGGGTACATCCACTTCTTTTTGCAATTGGAAGTGAACGGTATACGCCATATTTAAAAGAGCGGAGGCCTCAGGAGATACTGACCATTGCCAATCATATTTTAGGTAAGAATCAGCTCAGTCTGGCGAAGTACCTATTTATCACCGCGCAGGAGGATGATGACAACTTAAGTACTCATGACCTGTCTGCATTTATGCAGCACGTGCTAAGTCGTCTTGATTTTAGAAGAGATATGCACTTTCATACTCAAACAACGATGGATACCCTCGATTACAGTGCAGAAGGGTTAAACAGCGGTTCTAAGGTTGTATTTGCAGCAGCAGGGGAAGTAAAGCGGAGCCTGTGTAAAACATTGGAGTTCACTACGGATCTGCCCAAAGGGTTGTCTAATTTTCGGCTGGCTATTCCAGGCGTGGCAACTATGACCTGTGAACCCTTTACCGATTATGCGCAAACTGATAGCCAGGTTAAGTTACTCTGCGCGGAGCTTAATAAGCATGATTTGTCTGGGTTGGCTTTTATTACTCTTTGCGACGATTCCGAATTTACTTCTGCGAATATTAACAACTTCGTTTGGGTAACATTTACTCGGAGTAATCCGGCGACCGATATCTATGGTGTTGGAGAGTCTGTGATCGATAAGCACTGGGGATGTGATGGTCCTGTGATCATTGACGCTCGAAAGAAGCCACATCACGCTCCTGAATTGTTTAAGGATCCGGATGTGGAGAAAAGGGTGGATGAGGTTCTGGCCAGGTGCGGCTTTTAGTTTTCATATAAGGCTTAAATAAAAATGAGGGAAAGCTGTTATGCTTTCCCTCATTTTTATTTTTAAGAAACTAACTAAAACCTTACTCCAAACGTTAAAAACACATTGTTTCTTGATGTTTTAATGTCCGCTGACGGCTCAGAAAAATCGTTTAACTCGTACGGTGCTAATTCTGTATTGGTTTGGTAACGTTGGTAAGCTAGATCGAAGTAGTAGTTATCAATCCGGTAACCTAAACCACCAGTATAGCTATTCGCGTCATAATAACCAGCATTATCGCTTTTGACCGCACTTCCATTGAAACCGTAACCACCTCTCAAACTAAATGCATTGTCGACTTTGTATTCCAATCCAACACGATAGTTGAAGGCTTCTTTATAGTTCATCTTTACATTAGCATTCTCGCTTCTGATCCTTTGTGGATCATTTCCTGCATCAGTAGAAAACTTGATGTTTGAGTAATCAATATAATCAACATCCGCACTTAGTAAAGCCTTTCCTCCAAACACATAGCTTGCTCCTAAAGATCCTTTCAATGGTGTCCTAAGTTTATATCTGAAAGGAAACACTTCGGCATCACTTGAGTAATTACCTGCTGCTGCACCCGTAGCGATCCTGGAATCAATTGTATAAGAAGAAATGTCTTCAATCAATAACCAGGTTGGGGTTTGAAACGTAGCACCGATTCTGAAGCTAGTCACAGGACGGAATATAACTCCCAATCTACCATTAATACCGGATCCGGTAGTTTCCTGACTTTGTCTCATCGACATACTGTAATTCGAATTTTCTGTTACATTAAAGCCGTCCTCAATAAATTCACTGTCATTCACATACCGAATGTTTACAAGCCCAACACTTGCACCAATATATACTTGGTTTGAAATGTTTAGCGCTCCTGCTGCAGTAAGCTCAGAGGTCGATCCTGATCTCATCTCAGATTTCCGCTGAATGTTATTTACATCAGTTTCCGGGAAGTAATCAGGACTATAGGGCGTATTAGGAACAATTGTCCCGTGACCTATAAGATAACTGTCGTAGGCCATTCTAGCTTGCGAACCCGTCGGAAGCTGATCTGGTGCTACACCAAGGGCATTTGCCTGTTCTGAATAATAATCTGCAATTGAATTGTTCGGATTTGTTCCTCCGTAAGAGAAATTAGCGCTGAAATCATTATTCCTGGCGTATCCTAGTCCAAAGACACTACTTATTAATCCTTTAGTTGTATTTTGACCCTGAGCCTTGTAGGTTGGACTATACAGTATAACTCCGATATTGTTAAGGTTTAAACGGTCTTTAGAAGACTCCGTATTGGTGTTCAAATAGTTCGCTGAACCTTTCATATTATTGAACTCAGGCGTTAAACTGAACTCTGACTTGGTAAACAGCCCAAGACCAGCGGGATTGGATGTAATTGAACCCATGTCCCCACCAACACCTATCTGAGCACCTGCCATACCCTTGAATCTGGCAGTGCTCCCGTAATTAGTCTGGGAAAATCTAAATGCGTCTGGAGTGAAACTCTGCGCATAGGTAGTTCCTGTAGCAGCTACTATAGCTGCTAAGGATAATAAAAGTTTTTTCATGTATTTTCGATCGTTAATTTAAACTACCCTCTACCGGCTCTTGTAGGTCTTGCGCCACCGCCGCCGCCACCGCTACTTCCGGATGAAGATGAACCACCACTGCTACGTGAACCACCACCATCTGATCTTGCAGGTGGCGAGTATGTTGGCTGCGATCTCGCTGGTGCAGACTCAGTTCTGGTAGGTCTGCTTTGGGTAGGAGCATTCGAACGGTCAACTCTTCCCTGAGTGGTCTGGTTTCTGTCGTTTCCAAATCTTTCAGATCGGCTTCTCTCTATAACCCTATTGCCATTAACGTCAGACCTTGTCGTAGTAGACCTGGCCATTCCGCGGTTAGTTCCAACTCCGTTTTCTCTACCAAGATATGGTCTTGCTTTATATTCAGGAACGTTTGTAGTTCTTCCAGTATAATAACCACCACCGTAGTAACCGCCCCCTAAAAAGCCTCCACCATAATAACCGCCGCCAAAACCGCCGCCGTAATAGTTTCCATAACCAAAGTTGTTATAACCCCAGTTATTGAAGCCCCAGTTGTTATAGCCATAAAAAGGAGAATAGAGGCTTCCCCAACCAAGGCCTATACCAAATCCGCCTCCAAAACCACCTCCGTAACCACCGTAGAAGTCGTTATATCCGTTGAAATATGGATCGTAATAAGACCTCCATGGAGAACCATAAGAGAATCTATTTATCCTGGAAGAATAATCCATATCATAATATGGATCACTGGTACCATAGTAATCGTCTTCCTGATATTCTTGTGTAGCTGGCTGAGTCGTTCTAACTGGTGCCGGTACATATACTTTCGCTTGCGCATTGCTGTTATAAACGTCATCGGTAACCGCTCCTTGTTGAGCAACTCTCGGCGTTGAGCAAGACGTAACAACTACTGCTGTTACGGCAAGCATACTGGTGAATAATTGATTTAGTTTCATATATATATTGGTTTTGTGTGTTCGAAGCTTTTTGTAGGTATAAATTTATAAATTTGCAGCGTACATTACAAGCGATTTAACACAAAAAACGTTCCAGACAGCTATGAGCAAAGGCATTACAAGTAAAAACGAAGACTATTCTCAGTGGTATAACGACATTGTTATAAAGGCCGACCTGGCAGAGCATTCCTCTGTTAAGGGTTGCATGGTCATCAAACCCTATGGATACTCGATTTGGGAGAAAATACAGGCGGTTTTGGACCAAAAGTTTAAAGATACCGGACATAGTAATGCCTATTTTCCCTTATTCATACCTAAGTCATTTTTCTCTAAGGAGGCTTCTCACGTAGAGGGGTTTGCCACCGAATGTGCCGTAGTGACACATTACCGTCTTAAAAATGATGGTAATGGCAACATGATTGTAGATGAAACTGCAAAGCTCGAAGAAGAACTGATTGTTCGTCCGACCTCCGAGACCATCATCTGGAATACCTATAAAGGATGGGTGCAGTCTTATAGGGACCTTCCGCTTTTAATTAATCAATGGGCAAATGTGGTACGATGGGAAATGCGGACCAGACTATTCTTACGTACAACTGAATTTCTTTGGCAAGAAGGGCATACTGCTCATGCAACCGCCGATGAGGCGATTGCTGAAACGAGACAAATGCTTGATGTGTACGCTGATTTCGCTGAAAACTGGATGGCAGTACCGGTTGTAAAAGGTGTTAAAACGCCCAATGAACGTTTTGCCGGTGCCTTAGATACCTATTGTATTGAAGCACTGATGCAGGACGGTAAAGCTTTGCAAGCTGGAACGTCACATTTTTTAGGTCAGAATTTTGCAAAAGCATTCGATGTGAAGTTTACCAACAAAGAGGGGAAGATAGAACACGTTTGGGCCACCTCATGGGGAGTGTCAACACGTTTAATGGGTGCTCTGATTATGGCACATAGTGACGATGCTGGTTTAGTATTGCCACCAAAGCTGGCTCCAATACAGGTTGTAATTGTTCCAATCTATAGAGGCGACGAAGAACTTCAAAAAATCTCCGTATTTGTTAACAGCTTAATTCCTAAATTGAAACATCTGGGTATTTCCGTAAAATATGATGACAGGGACACTCAGCGTCCAGGTTTCAAATTCGCGGAATACGAGCTAAAAGGAGTACCTATCCGACTTGCTATTGGCGGCCGTGATTTAGAAAATGGAACAGTCGAATTAGCGAGGAGGGATACACGGGAGAAGCAGACCGTACAACAGGATGGACTGGATGTTTACATTGCTCAGCTGCTGGAAGACATCCAATCAAATATTTATAACAAGGCACTGAATTTCAGAACAGAACACATCACCGACGCAAATTCTTATGATGAGTTTAAAGAACTGCTGGATGGTAAAGCTGGGTTCATTTCTGCGCATTGGGACGGGACTCCCGAAACAGAACAGAAAATTAAGGAAGAAACTAAAGCAACAATCAGATGTATACCCCTGGATAATCCATTAGAAGATGGTATATGCATTTACAGCGGCAAACCATCAACTCAACGTGTTCTTTTTGCCAGAGCATATTAGAAGAAATTCCTAAACTTAAAAGACAAATGAAATTCGCAACTAAAGCAATACACGCAGGTCAAGAACCTGATCCAACAACAGGAGCAGTGATGACTCCAATATATCAGACTTCCACCTACGCGCAAAAGTCGCCAGGTGACCACAAGGGGTATGAATATTCCAGAGGTACAAACCCTACACGTAAGGCGCTTGAGGATTGTTTGGCAGCATTAGAAAATGCAAAATACGGTCTTGCCTTTTCAAGCGGCATGGGTGCTACTGATGCGGTGCTTCGTATGTTGAAGCCAGGAGATGAGGTCATTACCGGAAACGATCTTTATGGTGGCTCGTATCGGATCTTTACGAAGATCTACGAAAAGTACGGTTTGAAGTTTCATTTTCTGGACCTGTCAAAGCCTGAGAGCATTCTTCCTTATATCAATGATAATACCAAGCTGGTTTGGGTGGAAACGCCAACCAATCCAACCATGAGAATTATTGATATTGAGGGAGTTGCAAGGATTACCAAAAGTAATAATATACTTCTTGCAGTAGACAATACTTTTGCTTCACCTTACTTACAGAATCCGATGGATCAAGGAGCCGACATCGTAATGCATTCAGTGACGAAATATATTGGAGGTCACTCCGATGTAGTTATGGGCGCGTTGCTTGTTAACGATGAGCAGCTTTATAAAGAGCTCTGGTTCATTTATAATGCTTGTGGAGCTACACCTGGACCACAGGATGCATTTCTGGTATTGAGGGGTATCAAAACACTTCATTTGAGAATGAAAGCGCACTGTGAGAACGGCGAGAAGGTTGCTCATTTTTTAAAGAACCATCCTAAGATCGAACATATCTATTGGCCCGGTTTTGAAGACCATCCGAACCATGATGTCGCTAAAAGGCAGATGAGGGGTTTTGGAGGTATGGTTTCTATAACTATCAAAGACGCTGATTTGCAAGAAACGTTTAGAGTTGCTTCATCATTCAAGGTTTTTACACTGGCAGAATCATTAGGCGGAGTAGAGTCGTTAATTAACCATCCTACCTCAATGACACATGGTTCAATACCTAAGGAGGAACGGGAGAAAGTTGGCGTTACAGATAATCTGTTAAGATTAAGTGTAGGAGTAGAGGATATCGATGATCTTTTGGCAGATCTTGAACAAGCTTTAAGTTAGTTTGGAGTTTCTGGAGCTTAAAGATTTTTTAGATGTAAAGGTTGAACAATACAATCAGCCCTCATTCATTACTAATGATCCCATATGCATTCCGCACCAGTATAGCATTAAGCAAGACGTTGAAATTGCCGCATTCTTTGCGGCAATTTTAGCTTGGGGTCAACGGAAGACCATCATAAATAAGTGTAATGACTTGTTTTCCCGCATGGATAATGCGCCCTATGATTTCGTATTGAACCATGGTCCGGACGACCTTAAACGGCTTCTGGGATTTAAACACAGGACCTTCAATGATACGGACCTGTTATACTTTATAGCATTCTTTAACCAGCATTATCAGGAGTCTGACACACTTGAGTCTGCGTTTTTAGTTCCGGAAGTAGGCGACGCCCCGAGAATTGAACGTGCGCTTAATCATTTTAGGTCTTATTTCTTTTCCTTGCCAGATTACACTGGCCGTACAATTAAGCACGTATCCTCCCCAATGCAGAAGTCTACCTGTAAGCGCTTGAATATGTTCTTGCGTTGGATGGTCCGGAAAGACAATAAAGGCGTGGATTTTGGTGTATGGAGTAACTTAAAGCCATCAGAACTTATTTGCCCTTGCGACGTTCATGTGGACCGGGTAGCTAGGAAACTAGGAATGATTCAAAGAAAACAAACCGACTGGCTTACTGCCATCGAACTCAGTGCTCAGCTAGTGCTCTTGGATCCAATAGATCCGGTTAAATATGATTTCGCATTGTTTGGATTGGGAATAGAAGAGAAATTCTAGTATTTTCAGGCATGATTGAATTCAAGGCAGAAATCGAGCGGTTTGCAGAAATGGGTGAGAAGACCGGCTGGAGTTATATCTTCATTCCTGCTGTACTCGCTCAAAGTCTAAAGAAAGACTGCAAAAAAAGCTTTCGTGTAAAGGGACAGCTTGACAACATTGAAATCGAGGGTGTCGCCATTGTCCCAATGGGAGAGGGAGATTTTATTCTTGCATTAAAAGCAAGCCTAAGGAAACAACTTAAGAAGGAATGTGGCGCCGTCATTAATGTCCGGCTCGTGGAAGATAAGGACTTTGAGATTAAGATGCCTCCAGAGCTTGAGCTTTGTTTGTCCGACGAACCCGAGCTGCTTCAAACATTTCTAAAGCTTCCCAAATCTCATCAGAATTGGTACATCAATTGGCTCAACTCTGCTAAAACTGAGCCTACAAGAATCAAAAGGATAGTTAAAATCGTATCAGCAATGGATAGGGGTCAGACCTTCGGCGAAATGATGCGGGAGGATAAGCCTATGAAAGCTTAGACTTTACAGGCCTACTGTAATCTCTAAACCAGCTGGAGATCTTCATCTGTATTACTCCTAAAAAGGCTTCCCTAAAGATCTTTGTGCTCATTTTAGATGTGCCTTCTGTTCGGTCCGTAAATATGATGGGGATCTCCACAACGTTAAAACCGTAGTTAATTGCCGTGAATTTCATTTCAATTTGAAAGGCATAGCCAACAAATCTAATCTTGTTCATGGGGATGGTCTCCAAAACCTCTCTTCTGTAACATTTAAACCCTGCGGTAGCATCTTGTATAGAAATACCTGTGATCATCCTTACATACATGGAGGCGAAGTAAGACATCAATACCCGGCTCATCGGCCAGTTGACCACATTTACACCTTTTACATATCTGGAACCGATTGCTATGTCGGCCCCTGAAGTGCAAGCAGTTCGAAGCTTGACCAAATCGTCTGGGTTATGGGAAAAATCCGCATCCATCTCGAAAATGTACTGATATTGCGCTCTTTCCAGCGCCCACTTAAATCCGTGGATGTAGGCGGTGCCCAGTCCAAGCTTACCCTTTCGTTCTTCCAAATGTAAAGCCGGATACTCTTGTTGTAATTGCTTTACGATATCGGCAGTACCGTCAGGTGAACCATCGTCAATGATGAGAATTTCAAAAAAGAAATTTAAAGAGAAAACCTTTCTAACGATCTTTTCAATATTCTCTTTCTCATTGTAGGTAGGGATGATTACTAAACTATCTGACACGTATATGGGTTTAAAAGCACGAAGTTAAGGATTTACTTTACTTCTTGCATTAGCTTTTTGACAAGGGGTGAAATGGCAATCAAAACAACTCCTGCGATGACTGAATAAATTGCCAGTTGTTTGTAGCCATCTGTATAAGTAATGAGTTTTTGTAGCGCGCTGTCGTTTTCTCCGGCTTTTGACAGATTTGCACCTAGTAGACCGGCTACATATTGTCCATATGCACTCGCTAAAAACCACGTACCCATCATTACTCCCTGAAGCTTAGGAGGGGATAATTTAGTCATGATAGATAATCCGATCGGTGAGAGGCAAAGCTCACCAAGCGTTACTACAAAGTAAGCAATCGTGAACACATCAAGAGAGGCTATCCCTTCAGTAGTAGCGAAGAAACGTGTTGAATAAAAGACGAAGTATGCAGCTCCAAGAAACAAGAAGCCCATCCCAAACTTAATGATTGTATTGGGCTCAATTTTCCTCTTTGCCATGCCAATCCAGATTAAGCTGATCAGAAAAGCAAATATGATCACGAACAAGGAGTTTGCAGAATTGTTCACTCCATTTGGGTCTAACGTAATTGTTCCCAATAGTTTATTATCCAAATTTCTCGCAGCGAAGAGCGCTAATGAACCGCCACTTTGCTCATAAATCCCCCAAAATACAATTGAAAACAGTATGAATACCAATGCAGCAAGCAACTTCTTACGTTCTGCAACATTGTATTTAGACATTTCATAAAAAAGGTAGATCAACGTAGCTGGACCAATTGTATACATAAACCAATCTGTATACTGTGTTTTAGCTACCATGATCATAATAACTGGTACAACCGCTAAAGTGCCTATGTAAACAGCGTAGTCATACCACTTTTTATTGATCGATTTCCGTATGATAACAGCCGGTTCAGGCTGAACCTTTTCATCAGCACCTACAAATGTTTCGTCAACTATATTTTCCTCATCCGAAGGAGGCAGTCCAATCGGTCCTAATGTTCTTTGTGTAAAAATAAATGTAATCAGACTTATGGTCATTGCAATTGCTGCCAGCCCAAATGCCAGGTGCCAGTTATGTTTCCCGATCGCTATACAAGCATATCCACCCAATAAAGCACCGATGTTAATACCAGCATAAAACACAGAAAATCCAGCGTCACGACGAATATCATTTGACCGATAAAGTTTGCCTACCATTGTGGAGATGTTTGGCTTAAAGAAGCCTGTTCCAACAACTGTGAAGCTAATTCCCAGAAAGAAAAATTCCTTTGGATCATAGGCAAGGATTGAACTACCGGCGATCATAAGTATACCACCCCAAAACAGTGATTTCCTAAATCCTAGGATTTTGTCAGCGAATAAACCTCCAATAAACGTGAAAGCATAGACAAATGCTTGCGTAGCGCCATATTGTAGGTTGGCATCTACGTCTTTCATCATCAACTGCGTGACCATAAAATAGGTAAGCATCCCGCGCATGCCGTAGAAGCAGAAGCGTTCCCACATCTCTGAGAAAAATAACGACCAAAGTTGTTTAGGGTATTTCCCTTTGAAGTCCTGGATTTGGTCCAGGGTGATGTTCTCAGTCATTAAGTTATGTTATTTTACGCCGTGCATTAATTTCTTCATGATAGGTGTTAACATCATTACTAACAAGCCTAAGCCGATCGGAATTAACGTGAATATTAAAAAGAAGGTAGTCATTGAATACTTGGACGTTATCTCATCGATCATTCCACCCATGGTTCCTGCTATCTTGTTACCAATCGCTATCGCCAGGTACCAGATACCGAACATGATCGCTATCATCCTTCCCGGTACTAATTTACTGACATAAGATAAGCCTACAGGCGAGATGAATAATTCTCCAAGCGTGTGGAAAAGGTAAGCCAATACCAGCCAAATCATACTTACAGCCGCAACAGCAGCTCCCTGAGGAATGGTGCTTGATCCATAGGCCAACGCTCCAAAACCGATCCCCAGTAGGATCATTCCATAAGCGTTTTTCATTGTTGCAGATGGGTTGTATTTGCTTTCCCAAAGTTTAGAAACAATAGGAGCTAGGCTTATGATAAATAGGGAGTTCAAGATTCCAAACCAAGTGGCAGGAACTTCGGACTTAACCTCATTATACTGATTAGAAAGCATGTAAATTACAATGCCCCAAATGATCACAAAACCTATGGCAAGGATAATGTTGCCGAGTGCGTATTTGGCGAACGTCTTAGTGAAAAGTTTAAATAGTACGTAAGAGATAATGATAAGAGGAATAATCGTTATCAAAGTATTCACCACATTAAAGATAATCTTGGAGTCTCCCGTTAGAACACGCTGCGTATAGTCTTTAGCAAAAATGGTCATAGAACCACCTGCTTGCTCAAAAGATGCCCAGAAGAAAATGGTAATGAACGCCAATACAATAACAGCAATCATTTTGTCGCGAAGAACAGGGGTGTATTGTGCGATCCTTTTAACCAAAATAAACAGGAACAACACTAAAGCTATAATAATCATAAAATTACTCCCGTCAAGGCTACCTACTTTGAAATTAAATAGGTTCGACGAGGTGATCTTAGATACTGGGTCATTAATAATCCAGGCGAGTCCGATAACAGATATTAAAGCAATAATGATAGAGTCAAATGTAGAGAATGGGTTCCTTGTTGACTCCTCCAAATTATCTGAGACCTCTTCCACTTGGTTTTTTAACGGCTTCAAGCCTATGTCACCAAATATTCCTTGTGTAAAATAAAATTGTAGCATTCCGATGAACATAAAAATACCGGCAAGACCGAAGCCCCAGTTCCATCCCCAATCGGGACTTTCACCAATATAACCGCAAAGAAGCATCCCTAAGAAGGCACCGGAGTTTACGCCCATGTAAAAAATGGTATAGGCTCCATCTTTTTTATCGGAGTGTTTTTTGTACATCTGCGACAATACTGATGTCAT
Organism: Pedobacter sp.; assembly: GCF_037719805.1. Taxonomy (GTDB): domain Bacteria; phylum Bacteroidota; class Bacteroidia; order Sphingobacteriales; family Sphingobacteriaceae; genus Pedobacter. The sequence goes on from NZ_JBBJLZ010000003.1 coordinate 628,166, forward strand.
GTTCGGCTTGAAAAATCCATTACCAATTACAAGTAATCCTAAGCCTAAATACATAAATGCCTGGTGGAATTCCATAGCCATTGAGAGGTGTCCCAGTGTCATTAAGAGTGCACCAACTATAACTGCCCATCGGTAACCAATGATTCTGTCTGCAATATATCCTCCCAAAATTGGAGTCAGGTAAGCCAGACCAGTGTAAGACCCATATATAGCCAGCGCATGCTCTCTTGGCCATCCCCAGCCGGGGTTAATATCTGTTAGAGAAGAAGTCAGGAAAAGGACAAGTAAGGCCCTCATCCCATAATACGAAAACCTTTCCCACATCTCTGTGAAGAATAAAACGAACAGTCCCGCTGGGTGTCCTAATACCTTATTCTCGAAAAAGTCATTTGGGGTATCCAAATTAGTTGTACTCATCTTAGTTTTTTAGTGATTTAGTTCGTTGAATGCGCAAGATAGTTACCCAGAGGCATACTTTCAAACTTATAGCTTTTTTATGGCTTTTGTGTCTTTATCCTTAGGATCCACATACAATTCATCCAAATTGTTAGGGTCATTCTTAAGTTCAACGTTTTCAATCAGTTTAAGCCTCCCGTTTTGAACTTTATAGGCATCAAAACTAAGGTCAGACGCATAATATTCAAAATTCCCCACCATATCTTCAGAGAAAGGAGCGAGGTGATCAAATACCACCATGTTTGTGGTCTTGTCAAACGTCAGCGTCATAGAATTTAGCTTGTTGTATTCAAAAATGATCCTGTTTTTTGTAGTTATTCCCTTAGAGCCATCAAATATTGGTTTTCCAAATACGGGCTCATCTTTCTCAAAGGAAAGAACATCTAAAACCTTCTTGGTCGTTTTTGCACTGTTGCCTTTCCAGCCTAGAAGCAGGTAATAGGGCTGCCGACCACTTACAATGACTGGCACAACCTCGTAATAACGAGCTCCGTACCAGCTTTTATTATTACCAAGCAGGTTGGGATCGGCAATATTATCGGTATTGTCTAATAAGGGAAATAGTTTAAGCTTACCATCTTTAGTTCCCATTTGCACAGTACCAAAAAACCGGTAACTACCATCGTCAAGTGGCACAAACCAGGATATAATTCGAAAAGAGTTGTCGGGGGCTTTGACGATACTCACTCTTTTTAAAGAATCAAAGGGATAACTGAAAGAGCTGTGGGTTTTTAAGGAGTTAACTAGGGTTTTGATAAAGACTGCGTTTTTAGCAAAGCGCTCCCCAGTAGTTTGGGAATTAGCCATATCGTCACTGATCTTTATTAGGGAGTCCTGGTATTTCACCATGACCGGCCCGTTATCGTTTTTAAAGCTGTGTTGAGCCTTTAAAGGCGACGATGCTTGAAAAAGCAAAAGAGCCAGTATCAGCGTGACGAATCTTCCTTTCATTACGCTAAATTTTCGATGACAATGGCACTTGCGCCACCACCGCCATTACAGATACCTGCCACACCAATCTTCCCGCCGTTTTGCGAAAGCACCGACAACAAGGTAACCACAATTCGGGCCCCGGATGCACCTAGCGGATGACCAAGCGATACTGCACCACCATTAATATTCACCTTCTCTGCATTCAAATCCAACTCTTTATTATTCGCAAGCGATACCACTGCAAAAGCTTCATTGATCTCGAAAAAGTCAACATCCGAGAGTTGCATACCTGCTCGTTTTAAAGCAAGCGGAATTGCTTTTGAAGGTGCAGTCGTGAACCATTCCGGCGCTTGTTGCGCATCGGCATATGCTATTATTTTTGCTAAGGGCTTTAAGCCTAGTTCAAGTGCTTTATCTGCACTCATCAGCACTAGTGCAGCCGCTCCATCATTCAATGCAGAAGCATTTGCTGCGGTGACAGTGCCGTCCTTTTTAAATACCGGCTTTAGGCCGGGAATTTTCTCGAAGTTAACAGCAAACGGTTCCTCATCTTTGTCAATAAGGGTCACATTGCCTTTCCTGTCCTTAATTTCAACAGAAACAATTTCACTAGAAAAACGTCCTTCCTGTTGTGCCGACTGTGATTTTTTATAAGACGAGATAGCATAAGCGTCTTGTTCTTCACGACTAAAGCCACACTCTTCCGCGCATAACTCAGCTGCAGATCCCATATGATAGTCGTTATATACATCCCATAGGCCATCCTTCAGCAACCCATCTGTCAGTTGTCCATGTCCCAGACGATAACCGTCACGTGCCTTGTCTAAATAGTAAGGAACATTGCTCATGCTTTCCATTCCCCCTGCTACAATAACGTCTGCCTCGCCGAGAGCGATGCTTTGAGCAGCCAGCATTATGGCTTTAGTACCTGAAGCACAAACTTTATTAATTGTTGTTGACGGAACATCAGGAAGGTCAGCAAATTTTGCAGCCTGTGTAGCTGGAGCCTGGCCCAGGCCTGCCGATAACACATTGCCCATATATACTTCCTGAACATCTTCCGGCTGGACGCCTGCACGTTTTACTGCTTCTTTTATCGCGATGCCACCCAGTTGGGTAGCTGTCAGTCCAGATAATTCCCCACGAAAACTTCCAATCGGCGTTCTTACTGCCGACACTATTACCACCTCTTTCATGCGCTTTATAGTTAGTTGTAGTAAAGTTAGATCAATCTTCTGAATTTTTAACCTTGCTGTGTTTTCTTTTTGTCTTGAGCGCTTCATTGAGCAAGAATTCTATTTGCCCGTTTGTACTTCTGAATTCATCTCCCGCCCATTGTTCAATCTCCTTCAGCACCTCAGTATTAATTCTAAGCACAAACGCTTTTTTCTCCTTCTCAGACATAGTCTAATCCATTAACTATAAAGTGTTCCGGTATTTACAACAGGCTGAACATTTCTATCTCCACAAAGCACTACCAATAGATTACTGACCATAGCCGCTTTGCGTTCCTCATCAAGCTCAACTATGTTCTTTTCTGATAACCGTTCCAGCGCCATTTCTACCATCCCAACTGCACCTTCCACAATGAGCTTTCTGGCCGCAATAACTGCAGTTGCCTGCTGACGTTGCAACATGGCGCTCGCTATTTCCTGCGCATAAGCCAGATGCGAAATTCTTGCTTCCAAAACCTGGATCCCTGCTCTGGACAATCGCTCACTTAATTCTGCTTCCAATAGTGTACTTACTTTTTCTGCTCCATCTTTTAAGGTGATGGTTGCTTCTTCATCTTCAAAATTGTCATAGGCGAACATGTTTGCGAGATGTCGAACTGCCGCTTCACTCTGAATGTTGACGTATTGCAGATAATCCTCTACAGCGAACATCGCTTTCGCCGTTTCCTCGATCTGCCAAACAACAACTGCAGCAATCTCTATTGGATTTCCAAGCTTGTCGTTCACCTTGATCTGATGGCCGTTTAAATTCCTTGCTTTCAGTGAAACCTTCTTTTTAACGGTTAGCGGATTAACCCAAAAAAAACCGTCTGCTTTCACCGTACCAACATACTTCCCAAAAAGAATGAGCACTTTGGATTCATTCGGATCATTAATAATGAGTCCCGGCAAAACCAATACAAAGTTTAGCAACAACACAATAGGACCTAGTATAAAATGTTGTGTGACCAAAGCTGCAATGCCCCCGATCAAAAGGACAAAAAATAAGGCAAATGTTAGATAGCCTGATGGTGGTGTAATGATTTTTTCCTGATACATAATGATATTGGTTTGATATCATAAAAGACGTTAAAAGAAAGCAGAATTCCAAATGCAATTTTTGCTGTGTTGAAAGTCTTACTTCAGTTGAAGAAATTTATCTTATTTTTGATTCCATCAATCAAAATCACTTTGGCTAAAATCAAAAAGAATTCTCATAGAGTGCTTTACAGAAAGTATTCATCAAACATCAAATATGTGATGATGATATTTTCAGTCTTTATCATCACCGCCTTTCTACCTAAACAACCAAGGTTCAGGTATGAGTTTGAAAAAGGGGAGATATGGAAAAACAAAGACTTAGCATCTCCATTTAGCTTTGCTATTTTGAAAACAACGCCTCAGGTTGATCTCGATAGGAAAGAGGCATTGGATAATATTCTACCGATATATACCCTGGATACGGCACTAATTAATGAAGTTGAAGAGGCGTATGTAAGTGAGTTTGATGTAAAATGGCGCGCTAGTGGCTTACCCGATAACGAGAAGGAGGTTTACAAAAGGACGTCTGTTAATATACTAAGATCTATCTATGCCAAAGGGATTATAGCGCTTGATGTTAAGCAACAGAAGGGGAATAAGAATTATGACTTTTCTTTGCTGCAAAACAATGTAAGCAAGACGCTTAATTCTGCAGATGTATTTACCGTCCAAACCGCCCTAAATTATTATAAGAACACATTTACCTCCGTTAGTTTGAAAGTTAAGGACCTTGTGCTCACCCTAATTGAGGACCATCTACGAGCGAACATTGTATTTGATGAGAAACTAACACTGATGCTTCAGGAAAATGCAGTTAACAGTCTCTCCACCACCAGGGGAATGGTGCAAAAAGGTGAACTGATTATAGCAAAGAATAATGTAATAGACGACGAAATCTATCAAAAACTTCAGTCGTTCAAGGAGATATATGAAGCCCAGACTAAAACTATCGGAGATAGCAAACTGGTTTATTTTGGTCAGATATTGCTTGTCGGTTTCATTGTTAGTTTATTGATGGTGTTTTTAAAACTTTTCCGGAAAGACATCTTTGCTGACAACAGACAACTCACGCTGATCTTACTAGTAACAACCATTATGTTGCTGTCGCTCACCTGGGCTATAAAGTTAAATCTGCCGAGCTTGTATTACATACCCTTCTGCATTGTGCCAATCATTATCAGAATTCTGTTTGATACCCGACTCGCACTTTATCTGCATTTGTTAGTCATACTGATCGCTGGGTTTTTCGTTCCCAATAGCTTTGAGTTTGTGTTTTTTCAAACTACTGCCGGTATGGTCGCTATATATAGCATTAGAAATCTTATTAAAAGAGAACAATTGCTGCTGTCGGCATTATTTATTTTATCGGCTTACTTCATTTCTTTTGTCGGCATTGCACTACTGCGGGAAGGATCAATCACCAACATCGAGTGGGCCAACTTTGTGCCTTTTATAGTGAGCGTTCTACTTTCGCTACTTGCTTATCCGTTAATTTACGCTTTTGAGCGGTTGTTTGGCATCACTTCCGATATCGCCCTGATTGAGCTGACCAACACCAACAATAAACTGCTGAGAGAATTGGCATTTAAGGCACCAGGAACGTTCCAGCACTCTTTACAGGTAGCCAATCTTGCAGAAGCCGCTATTTTTAAGATTGGCGGTAATTCGCTATTAGTAAGGGCAGGGGCATTATATCATGACATAGGAAAGATTGAAAACCCACAATACTTCATTGAGAACCAAAATACGGCTGTTAGTCCGCACGATAAGCTCCCGTATGAACAAAGTGCTCAGATTATAATAAAGCACGTACATAAGGGGATAGAGATCACAAGAAAGCACCAGTTACCAGAAAGTGTGATCGACTTCATTAGAACGCATCACGGCAATACCAGGGTGGACTATTTTTATCAGTCCTTCCTTAAAAACTCCCCAGAGAAATTTGTTGATGAGAACATATTCCGTTACCCTGGACCGATTCCCTTCTCGAAAGAAACGGGAGTATTAATGCTTGCGGATTCAGTGGAGGCGGCCTCAAGAAGCCTTAAGAATCCGGACACTCAAAGTATAAATGCGCTTGTTGAAAGGATAATTGACTACAAACTGGAGCAAGACCAACTAGATAATTGTGATATTACTTTAAAAGATATAGAAACTATAAAGCTGATATTCAAGACGATGCTAATGAGCATTTATCACGTTAGAATAGATTATCAGCAAACACTGTAATTTTCTTTTGGAAACTTAGATGAATTGCTATATTTGCAACCTCAAAAGGGACATTTTGAGAATTCGGAGGGATGCCTGAGTGGCCGAAAGGAACAGTTTGCTAAACTGTCGTACTGGCAACGGTACCGAGGGTTCGAATCCCTCTTCCTCCGCTTGATAACCCATCAAAATGAATTGAACCCCGGTAGTCGCATGATTACAGGGGTTTTTTGTTTTACCGAAACTCACAAAAGGAATTACTGTTCCATAACGATGTACGCAGGGTAGGATTTAGGATTAGGCAACTCAAATTTTTCATCGTAAGGTTGAATGCCTGCACCGTTTTGGTAGGATGCCACACGTTTTACCCCACTTGCGGTACTGCCACCAGTTCCATTGATCACACTTTGAATGTTACCCGGACCAGAAAAGCGGGTGGTTACCATCTTATCAAGTCTCACATTTGGACTATTGGGTACTTCAAAGCCGTTTCGCTTATTTACCTTTCCATCGGTCCCTGTGAAAACTGCGTAGGAACCCATTCCTATACTCTGGTGTTGTTTCACGGTATTGGCAACCTTGAATGCAGCAAATCCATGAAATTTGCCTTTCTGACTGCTCCAGCTGTCCTGATTCGGGGCATCGTATGGTGGTTCGTTTTGAAAGAAATAGGTCCTGCCACGCTCGCCCAACCAAAGCACTTCATATTCCTGAAAGTGTTCTGTAAACAAGGCGTAAAGAGTGACATCATCGCCGGTAACTATCAATCCATTTTTACACCGGTCTCTAACCCAACGTACATCGCCACCTGGTTGCGAACCGTGGTCGGCACGCCACAGCCAAAAGTGGTCGCCCACCACATGATTGCTGTTAATTTGCATCGCAGTATGGACCTGAATGTTTTTTGACTGAACTCCGCCCACTCTGCAAGTGATGTCTGTGAGCAGAATTGGATTTGCAGAATGGTCAGCATTTGCTCCTTCTTCACCAATTCTGATTTGATAGGTGGTACTATTGGATGAATCCATCAATAGTCCGGCTATGATGATCCCATTTTTGTCGTCTGCATAAATACATCCCCATGTGTTCTTTTCAGTAGGCTCCAGCGTTACCGAAGCGATACCAGCACCCAGAAGGATGGCATCTTTTCTGTTCACCTGGATAGGGGCATTCAAGGCGTAGTGACCGGGTGTGAAAAATATGTTTTTGCCTGCTTGCAGGGCACTGTTGATTTCTATATCGGTATCGCCTTCTTTAGCAACATACCAATCGGTAAGCAAATTCTGAATATTTCCTTTTCCCATAGCTGTTTCCGACCATGAAACCCCCGTTCTATCCTTTTGCCATGCGGGAACAAATATTTTGTATTCTTTGTCGTCATCAATAAAAAGGAAGGGCTTTTCTCTGATAACAGGTGTAGTGGAAATGGGTGTGTTGATTGCGTCGGCCCGCGGTGGATTGGTGCAACCTTGCCAAACCATATTGTATGAACCTCCCATGGATGACGAACCTGCAGGAAAAACAGCATTCCTGGTGTACCATTGCTGCTGTCCACCCCAGTTCGGTCTGGATGAAGTATAGTGAGTGTCGGCGATGAAGCCCCCGCTACCCCAAAAATTGTTGGCACCGATATCTGAAATGTATTTCGAAGTACTCTCAATTCGCATTCTTCGGGCACTGGTTGATTGAGAAACTGTCCAGGCAAAATCCCGCATTACCGAGACATTCTCCACCGAACGCCAAAACGTACAGGTCGCATTTGCGCCTCCCGACAGGTGAGGCCTGGTGAATATGGCGCCCAACTTGACATCTCCCGGTATTTTGCCCAGACCTCCGATGTGCGAATAGAATCCTAGTTCTATCGAGTTGGCTGCTGCCGAAGATGCAGAACCAGAGCCGCCCGGATCGTAACTTTGCCCATTGATATTTGCTTTGAAATAGTAGCTCTGGCGCTTGGTCGTCCACTCTCCGTTTGATCGCCCAAGGCCAGTAGTTCCAAACTGCGAATTGATGTCGGTTTTTGCAGTTTCCGGTTTTTCATATTTCCTGTCATAAAAATACATGTTGTCCCCAAAAATCTGCTGCTCGAGTGAAACGATGGTGCTGATCTCATTTCGTGTAATTCTATAATAGTTTTCGTACTTATTTGCGTTTGGCTTAGGATCACTAAAGGTCATTTTGGAAGTGGAACCTACCATTACAAAGTCTGATGCCAGACGACTGCCTCCTCTTGTGATTACATAATTTCCGGAAGACCCGAATGCTGGCCAGGATAGGGTTGCGCTATGCTTTTTATTGTTGTAAACTATCTTGCCCTGTGGGTTAGGCTGCTGTTTATTATGATTAAAGCAGTAAGCCGTTGCATAGCTGCATAGCTCCAACATCAAAGTAAATACTGCACAAATAGCGGTCTTTCTCTTCATAAGCGTGTTCTTGTTCTCTAAAGTACAAAAAAACAATGCAAGGCGAATGACCCAGCGCATCCTTCTCATCGTTACCTGTCTTAATTTACCTTTTAGGTTGCCCTTAAAAGCCTATATCAACAATTAAAACATGATCTGGCACTTTTAGTTCTACAATGCTCACATTTCGAAGTGTCTTCAGCGGGTTCGCACCATTTCCTTCAGGCATCCGGTCAAATGAAGGACGGTATGTCTTGATAACGGAGGCCTTCTTGTACAATTCCAGCTGTACAGTCTTGTCATCATGATTAATGTCTTTATAGTCATTGTCCTTTGAGCCACCTTCTGAGCCATTAACCCCCTGCCAGAGGGCCAGCAGGAATCTTACATCGCTTTTTTGAAACACCATATGTCGAACGTCTCTGAGGTCTCCAGTTAAGGAATATTTCAAGCTTGATGTTTGGAAAGACTTATTGCTATCCTTAAAAAGCACAATGAAATTTTTTAAAGCCGTAAATTGAAGCCGGGGTGTGCCATCGGTATTTAATAAACCGAAGTCTTCAGCGTTATTGATCAGCTGATAAAAGTATACCGTTTTCACACCGCTTTGCAACCGCTCCAGAACAAGTCTCGGTGCATATTTGGCAGCAGTTCTTGTTGAAACGGCCGGATGACCGTTGGCACCTTCACTCATTTTATATCCGCATTCTGTTTCGATGAGCGCTGCATTACCGCTTAACTTCCTGTAGTTTCCAATGGCTTGAGGGAAACTGAGTCCCCAGCCGCCTGCCAAATTGCTTTCTGGAAAATGGCCGCTATATGCATGGAGGTTCCCAATGTCCATCCCATCAAAGGCATTGCTGCATCTCCTTGAAAATTCCAAGGCACTGTTGCGGGTGTCTGCGAAGGAGGGGCCAAGTAACGGTATACCTTTGCTGTTTACATTTGTCTTGTAGACCTGAGTGAATGTATGCAGATAGCTGCAAAGTTTAGTCCAGTCGTTCTTCCATCCGATATCACGTTCATTGGCTGGCTCTATAAGATCAACGACTGGTTTACCCTTGTCAATCTGGTTTAATCTGATTACTTCGTCTCGCGTTTTCTCCATATCGGTACCGCCGTCGTTGTTAATCAACAGTAATTTGATGCCGAATTGATGAGCAAGATCAGTATATCTTTCATTGATCTTTTCATTGCCGAAATGGTCGCGAATATGCTTCGTTCCAAGTTCTACTAACTTCGGTTTAATGATGTCCTCGTAATGCAGATTGTACACAGAACCCAGGTAATTGAGGTGAGTATTTACCCCGACTGCTTCTGCAGCGTAGGAGCTAGGCATCGCCCTGACCGTTATTTGAGGTTTTTTAATAACAGTCCCCTGGCACAGGCCGCCCGTAGAACTTAAACAAAGAAAAAGCGCAATAACTAAGTTCTTCATAAGCATCACATTGCAGCTTAGTTTACCGATTGCTGCATTTGAAATTAGTAAATAATAATGACCTTTAACGGAAGATCAGTTGTTAATGTAATAAATGTCAGCATGAGTACGACGGTAATATATTTGCTTGGGATATTGTTTGGTCAATTTACATTTGCAAACGCATATCCCCGTGTTGCTTCGCCGCACGAAATAACCCTATCGCTTTACCACCACTATCCGTCATCTAAATCCGTTTACATTAAATATGACCTGATGGGTGGGACGTTCAACTACAAGCCCAATACTTCCGCTTTAGAAGTTGATGATGCAATTGTTTTCGCAGCCAAAGATGGCGGATACTGGGAGCGGATAGTTGGAGACACGATTAAGCTATCCTGGTATAACTTAAGCAGCAAGAACGCAGACAACAGTGCTATCCTCCGAAAAGGGATTCAGGCTGCTATCGACAAACGCGCGTCAGTCGTCAGCTTCCCAATGGCTGGCACATACTACATTCAATCAGGCAACTACTGGACAATACCCAGTCAGCTGAAACTTACTATAGACGGCAAAGGATCCACCATCATCGTAGATAAAAAGGCTGCGGCTGTTGCACAGGAAACCTATGTGATGGCATTCAAATGCAGCGACAACAATTCCTTGAATAGCTCGATCACCATCAAAAACCTAAATATTAAAGCACCAGAAATCCTCCCACAATGGACGAATACCAATTACCAGGCACATAGGCTTGTAATTGCTATGGAAACAGCCGGTGTCTCCGCTGTGAACATCATCAACTGTAAGCTAAATGACATCTGTGGTTACGGGATCCGGCTAAAGAACTTTTTATCTGCTACTATCAGCGGTGTCATAGAAACAAACGTAGGTGGACATTTCCCTATTGAAAATGGCAATGACAGCTTCGGCGATGGCATTTGGCTGGGTCATTATGATGTGCAAAATGTTCGCCGAACAAGGAAGAACACGAACGCTACAATCAGCAGTTGCATCATCAAAGGGTACAACACTGCTACTAACGGGAACTTCGCAAGTCGTTCTGGAATCACTGTAGAAGCATTTAATTCGTTTGCGCCCGATATTGTAATGAATGTGAACGTTAAGAATTCCACCATATCCGATTATGACCGCAATTTGCATGTAGAAGGCATAAGTTCGAAAATTACCTATTCGAATTGTAAGATTAGAAATTTCTTTGGAATAGCACTGGTCATTAAATCTATCAATACCAACCTAACGTACGACAAGTGTACCGCCTCTGGCTTGCTAAAAGCGAATCCGAAACAGGAGCGCTATGGATTGGGCGGAGTGATGCAGTTTGACAGTACCGTTGATCTTTTTCTCCGCAATAGCACGGTATTTACCTTTAATGGACCAGCAAGCTTTCGAGCCAACTTCCACATCACAAAGAACAGTGTGCTTGATTTTGGTAATTCTGATGTCTTTTTTGATCACGCTAACCTTTACATCAATAGTGGTGGTTCGTTAATTAACATTCCCACTGAGGTTAAGCGTGGCTTTAATATGTATGGCAGCAGCGTAGAATTGAACGGCAAGAAGGTAGAACTGAATGGTAAATTTAAGCAGGCAACATTATTTTAATGCCCATACCAATCATTGCTGACAGCGTAAAACTAACCAGGGTGCCCACCAGCACATATTCGGTTTTAAGCTGAGTATTGCTTTCTTTTTCGCTAAATCTTAGAATTGACTTCGCCGTCATCAAAAAGCCAATTGCGGTATATTGTGACAGGAGTACAAATGTAAAAATTAGTATCCTTTCGCAGATGCCTATCCACTTGCCTGCATTGGCCAGACCAAGTTCCTGCTCTTCTCCACTAGCAACGGGTTGATCGGTGTCTTCTGCTGATCCTTCGGGAGCTCTGACCGTTTCCCTGCTAATCTGATCCCGCCATTTCTGTGTGGCTTTGCCTATAAGAATACCTAGCGGCCAGCTAACAAACAAATAGCCGGTCGCGATTAGCCAGAAACTTGAACTATTGTTAAGGAAGTCAAATGCCTTAGGGAGCATCGACCATTTGCCCTCAAGCGACAACCAAAGTACCAGGATAACAGCCAGATGGGCGAGTTGATCAATTATAAAATAACTGAATCTACCGCTATCAAATTTAGACTTCACGTAATCGATCAGTAGGTGAGAGCTGAATATAACCAATGGAATTACCCAATTGTCATATGCTCCGGAAATCAAATAGGCTACAATTGTCGTCACGGTCACGTGCACGTACAATTTAATTGATCGCCCCTGCCTTTGTTCCCGATCCCTTACCCAACTTGTTGGTTGAAAAACAAAATCCGTAAGTAAGTGCGCAATGATCAGTCTGAGCAATAAGTTAATTTCCATAAGCCAATTATGATAACACTAAAGTAGCTAAATGTGCAATGGACGGCTCCAGTTCTTTCCAACCAGCTGCTTTCAGTCTGCTATTTACCGAGGGCTGCGATATAGAAAGTAATTCGGCGATCTCCTGCTGGTTTTTGCCTTCCAGATGCCAGAAGATGACTTCCGCCTGTGCCGTAGTCCAGTCAGCAAGGTACTTGTTAACGAAGTTAAGAATTATTTTAATAGTCTCGTTCCTGGTGTGATCAGGAGTGTGAATGGCTAAATATTCATCCTTCTTCATGGTATCAAAGTTTCTGCCAGACAAATGAAAAGCCTCTCCATCTGAGTTCAAAACGTTTTTCCCATGATAGGAAACTTCGCCGATTCCAAGAGAGACCCTGGTACTTAAAGTAATGTCCTCCTTTTCATTCGATTGTTTTTTAAACCAGGCCACCAGCTGAATGCTCTTAGTTACGGCTAAGGGTATGTCTTCGAATAATACCTGGTAGCTGTCTCCCCGAAAGATCTCCGCGTTCGCTTTTTTATTGATCCAGGTTTTTAGCATCACCTCAGTCTCCTCAATAAGCAGCTTTCTTGCTTTTGCAGGTAGCTTTGTGAAATTAATGATGTCACCGGTAATTACAGCTTGTTTCTTCATGGAACTGCGTTTAACTTAACAATTATAGATCATTTAGGCTATAAATACAAATTATAGATTAAAAAACCTATAAAAGCCAAGAATAGAGCATAACGTCTATATAAAGGAGCAGAAACCTTCAACTTATTTTGTGATGCAAGTCACTTTACGGAATGATGCCAATCACTTCCAGCCTTTTGAGATTCGGTAGGTTTGACTACTTCCAAAATCAGTATTTTCTGATTCAACTGGTACGTCATTTCATGTATAGATTCTTAAGTCTTTTTACCGCCATTAGCTTCTGTTCCTTAGCTTGCTTTTGCCAGGAACCTCCCAAGGCAGACTCTACAAAAGCAAAGATTACCATGAAGGGCCTTTTCCAGTCAAGGTATTCATTCAGCGAACATCAAAACATTGACCTTAACGGTCTGCATCACAGCGATGGTGTCGCAACTTACAATGATTTCGATATTAAACGTGCCAGACTTCAGTTCGCATCTAAAATTTCCGATCGTACAGACGTGATCTTATTACTCAATTTGGCCGACTTTAAATCCGATCCAAAAAACAAGGTGCTGGAGAACGCTTACATTACCTACCGACTAAATCCTTACCTAAATGCTAAAATGGGACAGTTCAGACCAGCATTTGGTCTGGAAGATATGTATCCGGTAGATGTGATCAAATCTATGGACTACTCGAACCAGTACACAGCCTTTGGAAGCAATGGCTGGCAGAGTTTCCAGATCGGGGCAAGCATCTATGGAGCAACAAACGGAGTGTTACCAGTTAAGTACGAAGTTTCCGTAGTGAATGGCAATAACCGCAACCAGGTAATGGACAACGATAACGGGAAGCATTTCTCCTCTCGAATAGAATTTGGTATTCTTAAGCAGCTCAATATGAAACTAGGTCTTAACGGTGGATATGCAAGAGTATTCAAAGCTGAGGCCTATGCATCAGGAATTGATCTGTCTGCAAGGTTTAAGCTTACCAATAAATGGTCACTTGAACTGGAAACAGAGGCCAAACAGGGCAACAACCATACCTTATATAACGGGCTCGATTCAGCCAAACGTGACGGTAGTATCAGTAATTACAAAATGCGGGGCTTCTATATCTTGCCCAATCTCCGCTATGCGATCAATTACCATCGGTTAAGTTCACTGGAGTTTTCTTGCCGGTATGAATATTTCGATAAAGACTTTAAGCATGCAGGAACTGAAAGGCAAACCTGGACACCAATGGTGAGTGCAGAGTTCTTAAAAGCATACAATGCAAGGATTCAATTGGGTGTGAACATTGACCGTTACAAACGCAACATTGCTAATACCACCCAATACAACAATTCTATTTTCATCCTGCAAGTACAATCCCGGTTATAGCTTACCAAGCCAACAATTATCATTATGAAGCCCACCACCTCCGCTCCAGCTAACGCTCCGGCTAACGCACCTGCCGCTGGCGTTAAAAAAGAAATCCAGTTCATCCCCTTGCTGATCACGGTCGCCTTCGGGATGATCATCTGGTTTATTCCCCCACCAGAGGGCGTAAAGCCAGAAGCATGGCACTTATTAGCCATCTTTCTGGCAACAATACTTGGCATTATTCTAAAGGCCGCCAGTATGGGTACCTTGTGTATGTTGGCCATTGCACTCGTGGCATTAACCGGCGTGCTCGCTCCTGGAAACCCGGCAAAGTCAATAACACTGGCTTTGAGAAGTTTCGGAGATAAGGTGATCTGGCTTATTGGGATCAGCTTCTTCATTGCACGCGGGTTTATAAAAACAGGGTTGGGTAGTAGGATAGCTTATATTTTTATTAAACTTTTTGGCAAGAGCCCATTAGGACTTGCTTATAGCCTGGGTGCTGCGGATCTAATACTGGCGCCGGCAATACCAAGTAACACGGCCAGGGGAGGGGGCATTATTTATCCCATTATGAAATCCATGTCCATGAGCCTGGGCTCGATGCCGGACAAGCCGGAGACCCACCGCAAGGTTGGTGCTTACCTTACCTTGAATAGCTATTACATGAACTTGATTGCCTCTGCAATGTTCCTGACCGGAACTGCGAGTAATCCAATGTGTCAGAAGTTTGCAGCAGATCTAGGCATTCATATCAGTTGGATGTCCTGGTTCTGGGCGGCCATTGTACCTGGCCTTGCATCCGTTCTTATCATTCCATATCTGTTATTTAAAGTTTTCCCTCCCGAACTAAAGAAAACGACAGAGGCCCCTGCAATGGCTGCTGCAAAACTTAAAGAAATGGGAGCCATTACCCGCAATGAATGGCTGATGGTACTTGCCTTCGTGATTCTTCTAGTGCTATGGATGACAGGCGATATCTTCAAAATCGACGCTACAACCACAGCTTTCATCGGACTAAGCATATTACTTCTTACACAAGTTTTAACATGGGAAGATGTGAAATCTGAAAAAGCCGCCTGGGATACCATCGTGTGGTTTGCTACACTGGTGATGATGGCCGGATCACTGAATGACCTTGGCTTTATCCCCTGGTTTGGAAAACTTGTTCAGACTCAGCTTTTAGGTTTAGCATGGACCATCGCCTTCCCAATTATTATACTGGTCTATTTCTTTAGTCATTACCTGTTCGCCAGCGCAACAGCGCACGTTGCAGCAATGTATGCCGCATTGCTTGCTGTCGGTATTGCAATGGGTGTGCCTCCTTTATTATTGGCTTTAATGCTCGGCTTCACAGGGTCACTTTATGGCACCCTGACCCATTATGCACATGGCACTGCTCCCGTCTTCTTCGGTAGCGGCTATGTAGATGTCAAACATTGGTGGACAACAGGCTTAATCATCGGAGTCGCGCTACTTGCGATATGGATGGGCCTTGGAGGTCTCTGGTGGAAAGTAACAGGTATTTATTAATCTTATTGAACGCACATGAAGCTATCTTTTTTAAAAAGTACCTTATCCCGCAAGAACTTAATGGCCCTAACCGGACTGTTCCTCTGTTTCTTCTTAATTATTCACCTGCTTGGAAATTTGCAGTTGTTGCTCCCTGAAGAGAGCGCAGCCGATAGCTTTAATCACTATTCCGCCCTGCTATCAGGCAACATCTTCATAAAAATGATTTCCTACATTTTGTATGTGTCGCTTA
This sequence comes from Pedobacter sp., assembly GCF_037719805.1. Classification (GTDB taxonomy): domain Bacteria; phylum Bacteroidota; class Bacteroidia; order Sphingobacteriales; family Sphingobacteriaceae; genus Pedobacter. The sequence goes on from NZ_JBBJLZ010000003.1 coordinate 643,974, forward strand.
TTGCACACTCGGTAGACGCTTTAGTGATCAGCATCAAAAACCGCAAAGCGGCTGGAAAATATGCTTTTGACGACCGCAAAAAGGTCAGTAAATGGTATTCACGGAACATGGGAATATTGGGTACCATCCTGTTAATTTTTCTGGTGATCCATTTCAAGGACTTTTGGTACGTGTATAAGTTCGGCGCTTTACCTGTCGATAATAATGGCAACAAAAACCTTTATGTGATCGTCATTAATGCTTTTGCATCCTGGTGGTATGTCCTATTATATGTAGTGTCAATGTTGGCACTTGGCTACCACCTGTTACATGGATTTAAGAGCGCAGTGCGAACGCTTGGTTTATACCATCCACGTTATGCAGGCTATGTGCAGACCTTTGGCGTCGTTTACAGCTATGCCATTACCATTGGTTTTTCCCTGATTCCTGTTTATGTCCACCTCACACATTTCGGATTATGATCTTAGACGCTAAAATTCCTGAAGGCCCCTTAGAAACTAAATGGAGCCAATATAAAGACCATGCAAAACTCGTCAACCCAGCCAACCGTAAAAAACTGCGCATTATTGTGGTCGGTACCGGTCTTGCCGGCGCATCTACTGCGGCCTCTATGGCCGAACTAGGCTATCAGGTACAGTCGTTCTGCTTCCAGGATTCTGCACGCAGGGCACACTCAGTGGCAGCTCAGGGTGGGGTAAATGCCGCTAAAAATTACCAGAACGACGGAGACTCCGTTTACCGCATGTTTTATGATACGCTTAAAGGCGGCGACTTCAGAGCGAGGGAAGCAAACGTATACCGATTAGCAGAATGCTCCTTAAGCTTAATTGATCAAGCGGTTGCCCAGGGCGTACCTTTCGCAAGAGAATACGGTGGGTACTTGAGCAACCGCTCCTTTGGCGGGGTACAGGTAAGTCGTACTTTCTATGCCCGCGGACAATCTGGCCAACAGCTCTTACTAGGCGCTTACCAATCGCTCATGCGTCAGGTAGACCTTGGAAAAGTAACCCTTCATACGAGTCATGAGATGCTTGACCTGGTTGTGATTGATGGTAAAGCAAAGGGTATCATTGTCCGCAATTTAGATACCGGAGAGATCGAGCGCTTTGCTGCTGATGCAGTAGTAATTGCTACGGGCGGCTTTGGCAAGATCTATTATCTATCTACCCTGGCAATGGGTTGCAATGGCTCTGCTATATGGCGTGCCCATCGGCGCGGTGCCTACATGGCCTGCCCGAGCTGGACGCAAATGCACCCAACTTGCCTACCCCAGGCCGGAGATTACCAGTCTAAGCTCACTTTGATGTCTGAGTCTTTAAGAAATGATGGTCGCATCTGGGTGCCAAAATTGGAAAATGAGTTAAGGGAACCTGGCGCAATTCCAGAAGAAGAAAGGGACTATTACCTGGAAAGAAGGTACCCTGCTTTTGGAAACCTTGCTCCCAGAGACATATCCTCCCGTGCTGCAAAAGAACGCATAGATGCCGGGTTTGGCGTAGGTCCACAAAAGAATGCAGTCTATCTTGACTTTTCAAAAGCACTGAAAGAACAAGGTCTTGATAAGGTTAAAGAGAAGTACGGCAATTTGTTCTCCATGTACAAAAAGATAACTGCGGATGATGCTTACCAGGTTCCTATGAAAATCTCGCCAGCAGCGCATTTTTCGATGGGGGGACTGTGGGTAGACTACGAACTGATGACTACTATCCCCGGGCTGTTCGCCGGTGGCGAAGCCAACTTCGCAGACCATGGTGCCAATAGGCTAGGAGCGAACTCTTTGTTACAGGCCTGTGTTGACGGCTATTTTATATTGCCTTATACACTTGCGAATTACCTTTCAGGCGAATTGAAAGCAGAAAAAGTCACCACTGATCATCCCCAATTTATAGCCGCGGAGCAAGAGGTGAGAGCCAGGTTGGAAATGCTAGTTAATATTAAAGGAACCAAAACGGCGGATTACTTTCACAAACAGTTGGGTAAACTACTTTACGACAAATGTGGCTTGTCCCGTTCGGCAAAAGGATTAGGAGAAGCAATTACAGGCATCAAGACATTAGCAGATTCCTTTTACAAAGAACTGATGGTGACCGGTGATGCTGCTGATATGAACGCAGAGCTCGAAAAAGCAGGCCGTGTAGCCGATTACCTGGAGATGGCAGCTCTCATGTGTTATGATGCATTAACCCGTGAAGAATCCTGCGGCGCACATTTTAGAGAAGAGTACCAAACGCAAGAAGGCGAAGCATTAAGGAACGATGAAGATTTCTGTTTTGTTTCCGCCTGGGAATGGCCGGGAGGTGGGGAGACACCTGTTTTGCATCCGGAGCCACTTAAGTTTGAATTTATTGAATTATCTGTTAGAAATTATAGCTAGACCTATGAAAGTACACTTAAAAATATGGCGTCAGAAGGACGAGAAAAGCAAGGGCTCACTCATTGATTACGATCTGGATAAAGTAGAGGCGCACATGTCTTTCCTCGAAATGATGGATACGCTCAATGAACAGCTAATCGTAAAAGGTGAAAATCCAGTGGAATTTGACCACGATTGCCGGGAGGGAATCTGTGGTTCTTGCGCCATGACGATCAACGGGCAGGTCAACGGACCTGTGTCCGGACTCACGGTATGTCAATTGCACATGCGAGAGTTTAATGACGGAGCCACCATCTACGTGGAGCCCTTCAGAGCCAAGGCTTTTCCATTGAAACGTGATCTTAAGATTGATCGCTCCGCACTTGACCGCATCATCCAGTCGGGCGGCTTCATTTCAGTAAATACTGGCCAGCCAGTCGAGGGTAACGCGCTGCTCATTACTCATGATGCAGCGGAATCAGCATTTGACTCGGCAGCATGCATTGGTTGTGGCGCCTGCGTGGCAACTTGTAAAAATTCCAGTGCAGCGTTGTTTACCTCAGCCAAAATATCCCACCTGGCCAAAGTTCCGCAAGGAAAGGCGGAAGCCGAAAAGCGTGTACTAAAGATGGTAGCGCAAATGGATACCGAAGGTTTCGGCCACTGCAGCAACACAGAAGCTTGTGAGGCAAAATGCCCACAGGGCATTTCAGTCCTGAACATTGCCCAAATGAACTGGGAATTTAACAAGGCATTAATTCTTAAACACTAAAATATCACGTTATGAAAAGGACAGAACACGATTCAATGGGCGATGTACAAGTGCCTGCAGAGCGATACTGGGGCGCGCAGACCGAGCGTTCGCGCAACAACTTTGAAATAGGTCCTAAGGCATCTATGCCAGCAGAGATCATCCAGGCCTTTGCCTTCTTAAAAAAAGCTGCAGCCTATGCGAATGTAGATTTTAAAGTCTTAACCACGGAGAAGAGGGATCTGATCGGCAAGGTCTGTGAAGAAATCCTCGAAGGTAAGTTGAATGATGAGTTTCCCCTGGTGATTTGGCAGACCGGCTCAGGAACGCAATCTAATATGAACCTGAATGAAGTGATCTCAAACCGTGCGCATGTGCTTAGCGGTAACAAACTTGGAGAAGGCAAGGCGGACATCCATCCAAATGATGATGTAAACAAGTCGCAATCTTCGAACGATACTTTCCCAACAGCAATGCATATTGCCGCATATCAAATGCTAATTAACGTAACTATACCAGGGATTGAAAAGTTACGAGACACGTTAAAGGGGAAGTCAGTGGAGTTTATGCAGGTCGTAAAAATTGGCCGTACGCACTGGATGGATGCTACTCCGCTAACGCTAGGCCAGGAGATTTCCGGTTATGTGTCTCAACTTGATCACGGGTTGAAAGCCTTAAGAAATACTTTAGACCATCTTGCCGAACTTGCGCTTGGCGGAACTGCGGTAGGTACAGGTATGAACGCCCCGAAGGGTTATGACGTAGTTGTAGCTAAATACATTGCTCAATTCACAGGTTTTCCATTCCGTACCGCAGAAAATAAATTTGAAGCACTTGCTGCTCATGATGCCATAGTTGAAAGTCATGGTGCGCTAAAGCAAATTGCCGTTTCCCTGATGAAGATTGCGAACGACATCCGTCTGATGGCCTCGGGCCCAAGGTCTGGAATCGGCGAACTTCATTTGCCTGAAAATGAACCTGGTTCTTCTATCATGCCAGGCAAAGTCAATCCGACTCAGAACGAAGCGCTAACAATGATTGCCGCGCAGGTAATGGGCAATGATGTCACTATTTCCATCGCAGGCTCAAACGGGCAGTTCGAACTTAACGTTTTTAAGCCGGTGATGGCTGCTAATTTTTTACAGTCGGCCCGTCTGATTGGAGATGGATGTGTTTCCTTTGAAAAGCATTGCGCTTGTGGCATTGAACCAAACTACAAAGGGATTAAAGAACACCTGGAGCACTCCCTAATGCTGGTTACCGCCCTCAATCCCCATATTGGTTATGATAACGCTGGAAAGATCGCTAAAAAGGCGCTGCATGAGAATCTTACTTTAAGAGAATCTGCTATTGGCCTCGGCCTTGTAACAAGCGAACAGTTTGACCAATGGGTAAAGCCAGAAGAGATGACGGGACAATAACTTTTTAATACCTTTAGCTCAAACCTATCATTCGCATCTATGGATTATTATAAATTACTGGGCTTGCCTAAAACGGCAAGCGCTGCAGCGATAAAATCTGCTTACCGTAAACTGGCCAGAAAGCACCATCCCGACCTAAATCCAGGCGATAAGGAATCCGAGAAAAGATTTAAGGAAATTAACGAAGCTAATGAAGTGCTCAGCGATCCTGAGAAGCGGAAAAAATACGACCAGCATGGAGACAATTGGAATCATGCTGAACAGTTTGAACAAGCGCGTCAGCAACAAAGTAAGTCCACAGGAAGTAACAGGCAACAATCTTATGGAGAAAACTTTTCTGATCTGTTTGGGTCCATGTTTGGTGGCTCAGGAGGTCAGGGAAGGCAGTCTAAGTTTAGAGGGCAGGATGTGAATGCAGAACTGAGTCTTAACCTCAGTGATGTTTATCAGAGTAAGCAACAGACCATCAATGTGAATGGCAAGAACCTTCGTCTTACTTTTCCAGCAGGTATTGAAGATGGACAAGAGATCAAGGTAAGGGGCCATGGTAGCCCGGGTGCCAATGGTGGCCCTGATGGAGACCTTTATATTCGTTTTTCCATAAATAACAATACAAGATTCAAACGAGATGGTAAAAATCTTTATGCGGATGTTGATCTTGACCTTTATACTGCGCTGTTGGGTGGGGAGATCCTGATTGATACCCTCAACGGAAAAGTCAAACTTAAAGTTCCATCTGGAACTCCGACAGGAACAAAGGTTAAGCTTAAGGGAAAAGGATTTCCGGTCTACAAAAAAGAGAATGAATTCGGTGATCTTGTATTCACCTATCAGATCAAGTTACCTACCAATCTTTCCGCCAAAGAAAAAGAACTGTTCACAGAGTTAAGTCACCTTAGAAATGGAAAATGAAAATCTAGTCCTGATTGCAAAGTTCTGTTTGCATTATGAAGTTGAACCATCATTTATCACCTCTCTTAACGACTTCGGACTCATCACCCTGTTGGAAGTAAGCAATGAACATTACCTCTCTGTGGACGAGATCAAGGAGGTTGAGAAGATGGTACGCTTGCATTTTGATCTGGGCATCAACCTGGAAGGCATAGATGCGATTGCAAGCCTCTTGAAACAAATTACCAATTTGCAACATGCCCTGGTCATTGCCCAAAACAGGTTACTGGCATTTGTACCTGAGTCTGGGAGTGATGACTAAATGAGCTATTCTAAATTGCAATTAGTTCTTCATTTTTACAAGCCGCTCCAAATCAAGTATAGTGATAACTATACCTTGCCGGTCAATAAGTTTTTCGTCCCGAAAGTCTGATAATGTCCTGCTTACTGTTTCTATAGCCATACATGCCATTGCCGCCAAATCCTCTCGGGAGACAGATAAGAGCTCGGTTTTTGTGCTTTGTTGATTATATAATCTTAGAATAGCTCCGGCCATTTTTTTTCTCACTGAATGGTACGCCAGTTGGAGCAATTGATCTTCTTTTTCTCGGTTATCCCGTGATAATAGCTGAATAAATTTCCTCGCAACATCAGGATATAAACTAAGCACCTTCTCCATCTCCTCAGTTGGAATCATACAAACCTTACTGTCTTCGATAGCCGTTGCAGTGTCTGTATGCGGGCTATTACTCAGAACAGAATTTATACCAATGTAGTCCCCAGTGCCATACATTCCCGTCATTAATTCACGGCCATCTTCCGATAGCTTGATAGTCTTTACTTTCCCTTCGATAACAAGATATAAGCCCTTGGCAAAGTCGGATTCGTAATAAAGCACCTGGTTCTTTCTAAACTCTCGATTCCTGTGACCTTCTATCAGCTTCGCAAACTCCGCAAGTCCATTTGTCTTAGAAACAAGTACCTTAAATTCATTGGCGTCATTTTGACGCTGAAATTCTATGTAGGCTCTTTTTCTGAGCCGGACGTCAATGGCGTTCAGGAGTTCCATATCGTCAAACGGCTTGGTCAAGTAGTCATCTGCCCCCATTTCCATGCCCTTGCGCAAATCGCTATGATCTGCTTTCGCTGTCAGAAAAATGAAGGGAATAGTTGATGTTTCTGCATACTTGTTCAGCATGTAAAGTACGCCATAGCCATCAAGTTCAGGCATCATAATATCACAGAGAATCACATCTGGCAGATGTTTTAAAGCCATTTCAACCCCAAGTTTTCCATTGTCGGCTTCATAAACTTCATATTTGGCCATCTGTAGGATTTCGACAACGTTTTCCCGGATAGCATCATTATCTTCAATAATCAATATTTTTTTGTTCATGATCTGGGAAATGTTAGTGTGAAAAGCGTACCCCGGTTTACTCTGCTTCTAAATTCTACCGTCCCTTTCATCAAGCCGATATAACGGGATAAAATACTCAGGCCGAGTCCATTGCCGGATATTTTTCCAGTATTATTAGCCCGAAAAAATGCCTCAAAGAGGTGCTTTTGATCGTCGATCGGTATTCCAATGCCATTGTCGCAAATCCTGACCATGCAACTTGTATGACTGATCTTAGTTGAGAATTGGATTTCACTTTCCAGACCCGAATATTTAATAGCATTATCGATGAGTATCACAATACAGTTTTTCAAGAGGTTTTGATCAAGTTGAACCTCTGTTTCCAAACCCCTGTGCCTGAATATTATTTTTTGCCTACCCTTTAAGGCGATTTGCATCTCCTCCGATACTTCTGCTGCCAATTTCGCCAGATCAAAGACCTCACCTTTCACCTCCACTTTCCCTCCATCGAGCTTCTCCAGGGAGAGAAAATCATTTAAGATTGCAGTAACATTTAGTACAGCATCTTTAATTTTACCTACATGCTTGCTGATATTTTGGTTGCTATAAGGCTCCGCATGGCGTTCAATTAGCGAGGCAGACAATTGTACTAAACTCAAAGGCGTTCTAAATTCATGAGAGGCAATAGATACAAACCTGCTTTTTAGCTTTCCAAGTTCCATCTCTTTGTCAAGGGATAAGTTCAAATCCTTTTGAGTTAATTCTAACACACCAACGATATCCCGTAAATTTATTAGCGAAAGATTAAGTTCGGCTTTCGTTTTCTCCAATGCAGATACAGTTTCGCGTAGCGAGAGTGTACGCTCTTGCACCTGCTCCTCCAGCAATGCTGCATAGTTTTGCAGCTTTGATTCCGCTTCTTTTTCTCTGCTTAAGTCATGTATAAATCCTGCATAAATTGTACGTCCTGAGTATCTGACCTCACTTACACCGAGTCGAAATGGGAATTCAGTACCATCTTTTTTCAGACCGATTAATTCTCTTCCCTTTCCAATAATACTTGCTTCTCTAGTGTTTTTGTAGCGTGATAGGTAACCGTCATGATTCGAACGGTCCGGTTGGGGCATGAGCATGGAAATGTTTTTTAACAAAACTTCCGATTCTGTATAGTCAAAAAGTTTACATGCTGATGGATTCATGGATTCGATTATTCCATTGTGATCAATGGTGATCAGGCCGTCTATCGCATTGTCGATAATCGCTTTTAGGAGGACGGCGTTTTCCATAAAATAATTAATTCGAATATAAGAAATTGTTACTTGTTATAACACCAAAATGAGCATTTTGTTTAATGTAGGTTCTTACCTGTGAATCAAGGTCGGTGATTAACATCATAATTCCTGTGGGTTCTTGTCATTTTTGAAGCGTAAGATTGCCTGTAAATTTGATTTTTCTTCATTCATCTTCAATGATTTATTATGGCTATCCAAACTATTAATCCTTTTAATAACGAGTTAATTGAAAGCTTTCCAGAAATCTCCCAGGAAGTGGTTCAAGATGAAATCACGATTGCAGATGAGACCTTTCAACAATGGCGTAAAACCAGCTATATCCACCGTGCAGCACTTTTGAAGAGGGTGGCTAAAATTATGCGTGAAGAAAGAGATAGATTAGCTACTTTAATTACCCTGGAAATGGGCAAGTTACTGGCTCAAAGTTACGCTGAGATTGCACTTAGCGCCGACATTATCGATTATTATGCGGTTAACGGCGAAGCTTTTTTAAAAGATGAAAAGCTCAACACAAAATTTGGTGAAGCTTATATAAAAAGTACGCCAATCGGAGTGCTGCTTGGCGTAGAACCATGGAATTTTCCATTTTATCAGGTCGCACGTTTTGCTGCTCCCAACATCATGGCAGGTAATGTGGTGCTTGTAAAGCATGCCTCGAATGTTCCGCAATGTGCATTGGCTATTCAAGGGGTGTTTCGGCGCGCAGGTGCGCCTGAAGGTTTGTACACGAACTTGTTTGTGAGCGGTGGCCGCATTGCAGCGATTGTAGCTGATCCAAGAATAAAAGGTGTTGCGCTTACGGGAAGCGAAACAGCTGGTGCCAGCATCGCCGCTGCTGCTGGTAAATATTTAAAAAAGTCGGTATTAGAACTTGGTGGCAGCGATGCCTTTATTGTCTTGGAAGATGCTGATATCGATAAAGCGGTAGAATGGGCTGTAATTGGTAGGATGAACAATACCGGTCAATGTTGTGTGGCTTCGAAGCGGATTATCGTCTTGGAAGAGGTTGCCGATGAGTTTCTGGAAAAGTTCAAGGCTAAACTGGTTGCGCTTAAAGTTGGCGATCCTATGGACAAAGATACAGAATTAGGACCGTTGAGTTCCGAAGGAGCAGTGCTAGAACTCGTCGAGCAAATTCAGCGTAGTGTCAGGGCAGGAGCTAAAATCCTTCTTGGAGGTAAATTGATTGCCCGAAAAGGTGCCTTCATCGAGGCGACCATATTAGGTGATCTAAAACCCGGTATGGCAGCCTATCATGAAGAATTGTTTGGGCCTGTCGCGTCGTTTTATAGAGTTAAGGATGAACAAGAAGCCATCAGGCTTGCCAATGATTCGTCCTTTGGATTGGGCGGAAGCATCTTCACCAATAATATAGATCGTGGCAAACGCTTAGCCGAACAGATTGACACTGGAATGGTGTTCATCAATCATCCCACCTGGACCCAACCTGATCTGCCTTTTGGTGGAACTAAAGGGTCTGGATATGGAAGAGAGTTGTCCAGTTATGGTATACAGGAGTTTGTCAACAAGAAATTAATTAGAATCAGCAAATTGACCGATCCTTTCTAATGATAGCCCCAAAGATGACCAAGAGTTTGACATTTCATGTTAGAGCAGAACTTTACTTTTTCGCATCGATCACTGGGATCACTACTACCGTTCTCTTGCAGTGGCGAATAACATCTTCTGCTACGCTACCCATTAAAAGATGCGGTAGTCCCTTTCTACCGTGAGTGCCCATAACAATGATGTCAGCACCCCATTTTTCTGCCGTCTCGATAATCACTTTGTAGGGTACACCTTTCTCTACGAAGCTTTTGACCGGAACGCCCTTAAACACTTTCTCTATCACATTAAGCTGACTTGAATTGAAGTTGTGCTCCATCATGTCATACAGTTCCTTTTGGGTCGCAGGATCGTCATTGGGATCACTATTATTTAGCGGTATGCTTACCAGCGCAATTTCTGAGTGGTATTGCTGTGCAAGTTGAAGACCGCTTAATGCGACTAATTCGGAACTCGGATTATTGTCAATTGCGATAAGTATTTTGTGAAATTCCATGGTCTGATTTTTATACTTAGTTAGTTTACCCGGCTATAAGCTTATTTTCCTGCAGGGACTTCTGCTAATTTAGCTTCTTTTTTCTTTTGGCGCTCCAGGGACTTGAAATACCCCCTAAAGAGAAAGTTATGTTTCAAAGCCTCCATATTTTGATTAAACCCATCCGTTCCTTTTTCCAGGTTCTCGATAGTAAGACTTATATTTTTAGCCGTTAAGGAGTCTTTCAATAAAGTGTTTATAGGGTTGCTTCCATGATTGAGGTCATTATTGATTGTCCTCACGATGGTATTCATTTCCTGCGTCATGGCATTTGCATTGACTCCTGCAGCTTTGATCTGTACAACAGCGTCGCTGAGCGTACCCGCCATTGCTGTATCCGTAAGTAAAAGTCCCGCGGTTCCCTTGCCGTTTCTAATGTCGCTAATAATTTGATTAAGTCCTAGAGTCATCTTGTTGGCACTGCTAGTCGTCTGGAAAACGTTTTGTAACGATGATTTCAAACTAATTCCTATCGTTTCGTCATTCAGCAATTTTAGGATTGCACTACTGTCTATTCTCAAAACTGTTCCCTTCAGCACCTCTGATATACTTGCGACGTTGTTATTGGTTTGAGATAGTTTTTCTATAATTTCATCCATGTTAGCCATATTCTTAGCTTGCAAAAGATCACCTTCAGTAACCTTGGCGCTTATGCCTTTAACTGGAGTGATATTAACGACCTTATTTCCCATAAGGCCTTCAGTGCCCACTGCGGCTACCGCATTCTTATTGATGAAAGATTTAACTTTGCTATTAATCTGCATGGTAACTTCAATAGTGCTGTCGTTTATCAGTTCAATTTCTTTGACTGTTCCGGCCTGAAGACCGGAAAAAAGCACATTATTACCTTCAGTTAGACCGTTCAAATTGGAAAACCTCACTTTAAGTTGAAATTCACTTCCAAAGAAGTTTTTATTCTTACCGATGAAGAAGAACGCAAGTATCATCAGAATTAACCCTGATAAAACAAATGCCCCTAGTTTGATATTATTTACTTTTTGATCTGCCATTTTCGTAATTATTATTTAAAAAACTGTTTAATATTTTTATCGTCAGACTGCTCCAATTCTTCATATGTTCCCTCGATATAACATTTACCTTCCAGCAGAAGAACCACAACATCGGCAGTGTTCTTTACGCACTTCATGTCGTGTGAAATGATTATGGAGGAAGTATGATTTTTCTTCTGCAGTTTAAGGATCAGGTCTTCTATTTCTCTTGATGTTACAGGATCCAAACCTGTGGTAGGCTCGTCGTAAAGGATGATTTCCGGCCGTAGGATCATGGTTCTAGCCAGGGCAACACGTTTCAGCATTCCTCCTGATAATTCAGAAGGCATCATATCCAGGGTGTGAAGCAGATCTACATTTTCAAGAGCTTCGCTAACTAATCTGTCTACTTCATCTCTTTTGATGTCCACCCAATGCCGTAGAAGTGGAAACTCTAAATTCTCACGGATCGTCATAGAATCATAAAGTGCATTACTTTGAAACAAAAAACCAATTTTAGACCGTGCCTGATCTAGTTCCTCTTCATCCATTCCTGGAATATTTTCCTCGAATACATGTATGCTTCCGCTGTCTGGCTGTAAAAGTCCGATGATACATTTGATTAGTACGGATTTGCCAGAACCTGATTTCCCGAGAACAACTACATTGCTGCCTTTTTTTACAGTTAAATTAAATCCATCCAATATAACTTTGTCCCCAAAAGCTTTGACCAGATCTTTAATCACAATTACCGGATCACTTATGGCTGCTTCCATGTTTTTCAATTAAGTCCAAGTAACTCAGTGACCTGCACTGCCAGTAAATCGATAATAAAGATGAGAACAGAGGAAAGCACTACAGCAGAATTTGCTGAAATTCCAACTCCTTGCGTGCCTTTGCTGGAATTAAAGCCCTTATAGCATCCAACGATTCCAACGGCAAAACCGAAGAAAAGAGTTTTGATAATTGCTGGCAGTACATCACTAAAATCAAGACTTTTAAAGACCTGAAGAAAGAATAGATCAATACTGGTCACGGAGCGTATGTTTACTCCTAAGTAGGCACCAAACAAGGAAATACCATCCCCAAGTATCGTGAGCAGGGGCAACATTAGTGTGGTGGCCATGACCCTGGTGGCAACCAAATACTTATAAGGCTTGATGCCGCTAACCGTCATCGCGTCTATCTGCTCGGTTACTTTCATAGAGCCAAGTTCGGCGCCGATGCTGCTGCCAATCTTTCCAGCAAATATTAACGCCGTAATCACGGGTCCGATCTCCCGAACAATTGCCAAGCCTACCATAACTGGTAGCTGCGACTCCACACCGTACTCCACAAGGGATGGCCTGAGCTGCATCGTAAGCACCAATCCCATAATAAAGGAGGTAAGTCCAACCAAAGGAAAAGAAAGGTAACCAATCTTGTAGCATTGGTTAAGAAGCTCCTTATTCTCATACCTGGGTCTTATTCCTGTTGAAAAGAAGCGACCAGTAAATCGGGCTAAATTTCCGGTTTCGTCAACAAACGTTCGAAAGCTAACTATTAGTGTCATGGTATAAAGGTAAAAGAGGTAGGAGGAACCTGCCATGACCGAAACGTCAAACGTCATGATGCTTATCATAACTGTCTATGACCATTGTCATTGCCGGCATAACCAGTGTCCTACAATTTTGTAGTAGTGCAATTTTACCAGTTAAAATACTTAAGGATGGAAAATAATGTGAATGAGTCGATTGGGAACAAGTTTCTGAACAAGCTCCAAAAGAATGTCGTAATTGTTTCCCTGATTTTTTCGATGCTGTTCGCCCAGACTTGGGCGCACGCGCAGAGCAGTAAAATTTCGGCGCAACTGTCAACTCAGCTAAACAGCAGAGCAAAGCAATCTACATTACATTTTCCAAAGTCTGTTAAGCGGTACTACGTTCAAAATAAGCTAAAGATGGTCTGGATCGATAGAGCTCAGGAGAAGCAAACGCACGAAGCGATGCTACTTTTAGACTGTGTACTTCAGTATGGTCTGGCTCATGCTGATTACCATCCCGCTGCCTTAGTATATGACAACCTGCAAGCGATGTTAAATGATCCCGGAACGATCAGCATAGAGCAAAGGATAAATTTTGATATCATGTTAACCGATGCAATGATTAATTTGATCAATAACTTGCATTATGGGAAATTAAACCCATACTTTTCGGCAAAGAAGTTAGACGGTATGACTAAATCAAATGGTTTCAATGCAGTTGCAGAACTTGTAAAAGCAAACGACGGAGCTGATTTCACCGCAGCAATATTAACTGCTCAACCAAAATCTAAAACCTATATCGATCTTCAGCGCTACATGCGGCTAGTCAAGGGGCAATATGTAGGTGACTGTTATGAAGTCCCTGAAGCCCAGGTGAGAAAAGTTGCAATAAACATGGAACGACTTCGTTGGTGGGAGTTCGCGGGAACCGCTTCTAATTCGCAAAAGTCGGCCTACTTAACTTGTAAAATTGTCGAGGGGCTTCCGGTATTTTATAAAGATACCCGTAACCTAGATCCATCGCTTGAAGCTGCCATGTATTACCCACGTAAACCGTCTCCATCAACGAACAGAATCGTGTTGCCTCCAAACATACTACCGAAAAAAGGTTGACCAAACCATGAGGAGTAAATGTTGATTTGATCGCATTACAAATTGGAGAATCCGGGCACCATTATTGGGTAACCTATAGAAAACTTATGATTTCGATTAACAACGTACAACCTTTAAGCCCAGAAACTCTATTTGATGTATTAAAAAAGGAGTTGGCAGCATATATTAATGAACAGCTTGACGCTAATCTTACCATTGAATTTGCTCATGTATTTGATGTGATCAACATTACTTTTCCTGAAATAACGGAAGGAAATGCTTACACGTTAACAGTTAGTGAGGATGAAATCCAGGTTATTGATCATACTAGCGAAGTAGACTATAATATGGAACTGATAGAGCAGCATCTTATTGAATTCTTAAATACAAAAGCTAGCTAAACATACTTATGTAAATGACCATTAGTCATTTACATATTTCCCAAATTTAGGCTTAGCCAATTCATCAAAATGTTCAGCCAGGTTGATCAGGTCAGATTTAATTTTTTCTCCAGAGAGGTATTGACCGTGACCAGGCACGATGAACTCTGGCTCCAACTTACTTAGTGTAATTACCGACGATTTGGCAAGATCCCAATCGTTGGTAAAATACCTGGGTGGGCCATTTAGCTCCTCCGCTTGAGTTAATACCTTGTAAAGGGAATCCTGGCGTACAGTGATCACTGCATCTCCACTAATCAAAACTTTATCCCGCTGTCTAAAAAAAGAAACATGACCAGGCGAATGTCCCGGGGTATGAATCCATTGCCATTCCAAGAGTTCTGGTAAACTTGAATCGTGTGGAAGTGGATGAAGGGCTTCCGCAATATTTACGGGCTCAAAAGGATAGATGTCAGCGATTTTGGCAAGTAAACCCCCTTCAACGGTTCTATCGGGTTCAGGGTAAGGCTTCGAGCCATTTAGATAGGGAAGTTCCATGTAATGCGCGTAGACAGGTACTTTCCAGTGCTCCAATAGGGTAGTGATTCCACCAACATGGTCGAAGTGACCGTGGGTCAAAACAATGCATTCCGGTGCAGTGCCAGCTCCAAACCGTTTCTCCGCGGCCTCAATGATTTTTTTGCCACTGCCAGGCATTCCCGCGTCTATCAGCACCCACTTGCCGTTTGCAGGTCCTAACATGACTACATTTACAATTTGGTTGGTGTAATAATATACATCCGAACAAACTTCTGTTCCGGATCCCGCTTTAATGGAGGTCATCGGAATGATGTGATTATCTTCGCTCTGGTTCATAAGTAATTGGTTTAATTATTTCAACAATCACCATAAGGAGATGTTTTGATGTTTTTCTACCCAGAGATTTATGTCAAGTACCTGCCAGGCTGTTAGTGATGCAATCACCAACATATAACAACTTCCAGTTATGAATATACAAACAGAAACCCGAACTCAATTAGGATATCAAGCTTCGCATGAACAATTTTTACCTAGCGAGCTGCTAAAATGGGCGCAGCTCGCAGAGAAAGCTGGATTTGAAGGTATAAATTCATCAGATCATTTTCACCCCTGGAGTGAGCGTCAGGGTCAAAGTGGCTTTTCCTTTGCCTGGTTAGGAGCAGCGATGCAAGTGACTACAGTTCCATATGGCGTTGTATGTTCACCCGGACAACGCTATCATCCCGCCATCATCGCTCAGGCAATTGCAACGCTTGGTGAACTGTTTCCAGGCCGTTTCGATATAGCGCTTGGTAGTGGGGAAGCATTAAACGAAAACATTACGGGCGACAAATGGCCCGACAAACAGACCAGAAACCAACGCTTACTGGAATGTTATCAAATCATGCGCAAACTACTGAACGGAGAAACAGTTAGCCAAAAAGGGCTGGTCACTGTTGAAAACGCAAAGCTATATACATTGCCGACACAAAAACCTAGATTGTTCTGTGCAGCAGTAAGCAAAGAAACCGCAAAATGGGCAGGGGCCTGGGCCGACGGATTGATCACAGTTCACCGTCCTGCCGCAGAATTAAGAGAGGTGATTGATGCCTTTCGTCAAAACGGTGGTGCAAATAAACCCATACAATTGAAAGTACAATTGTCCTATTCAAGGGATCCGGAAGCAGCACTTTTAGGCGCTCATGATCAATGGCGGACGAATATTTTTCAGGGAACCGTGTTAGGCGACCTATCCAGTGTCAGCCATTTTGATGCGGTAGCAGAATTTGTGAAGCCAGAAAATCTTCGTGATATGGTGCGGATCTCCAGCAACATTCAGGACCATATTGACTGGATCATGGCAGATATGGACTTCGGATTTGAGAAAATAGTATTACACAATGTAAACCGTGAACAGGAAGTGTTTATCGAAGACTTCGGTAAATACGTAATCCCGGCTGTTCGTCAATTGTCGCAAGCGCAGGTTGTTTAACGCTATAGAATCAAGATACAAAATGAAGAAATACATTTTTTGTGTAATACTAACTGCAGGAGTGGTTTGCAGTGCCTTCATGTTCCGTGCCGCGGATGCTGAGTTCCAGGTGCGTATTGTCGCATCCGGGCTGAGCGACCCATGGTCTGTCGTTTGCGCCCCTTCTGGTGAGCTTTGGCTTACCGAGTCTAAAGGCTATCGTGTAGTGAAACTTGATCCGCGCAGCGGCGCGAAGAAAACTGTGCTCGACTTAAATACAGAGCGAAAGTTTCCTTCATTCGATCAATTAAAGAAACAGGAACAAGCCACACCTCAGGGGGGATTAATGGGACTGGCACTTCATCCTGACTTCGAAAAGGGTAAACCATACGTCTACCTTTCTTACGTATACAAACATTTACAGGAGCACCAGTTTCTGCTGAGATTGGCCAGATACCATTACGATTCTAAAAAGCAAGTTCTTGATTCAGGGGTAATCCTTTGCGACACGGTTCCTGCGAGCAACGACCATAATGGTGGTCGGATGCTGATCGCCTCGGTTAGCGGAAAACCTTTTCTATTCTATGGAGTAGGGGATCAGGGTTCCGGCCAGTTTTCCAATGGTGGCAGAACGAACAGAGCTCAGCAAGGAAACAGTTATGAGGGCAAGATCCTTCGATTCAGTCTGGAACCGGCAACGGGTGGCAGTTGGATACCCTCCGACAATCCCTTTACAAAAAGTGCAATCTGGAGTGTTGGCCATCGCAATCCACAAGGTCTCGCGTTCACCATTTTTAACGGAAAAGAGAGGCTCTACAGTGCTGAGCATGGTCCGTACTCGGACGATGAAGTCAACTTAATTGAAAAAGGAAAGAATTACGGACACCCGCTAGTGATTGGTTACGTAGACGGCAATTACAATGGACTCGCTGCTTCGGTATCCAAAGAGGAGCGCTATCCGGGCAAGTGGCACACTAGCTATCCTTTCATTGCTAACGAAAAACACAATGCTGATTCTATCGGTGCTAACTTCCGCGGACCGGCAATGAGCTTTTATCCTACCTCTTCGGCAGATTTAATATCACTTTTCAAGAAGGTTCAGTTGGACGAAAAAGCAGAATGGCCGGCATATGCACCCTCTGGAATTGCGGTTTATCGTTCCAAAACCATTCCGGGTTGGTACCAGTCGCTCCTGGTTACCTCTTTAAAAACAGGTAAACTATTGCGTTTAAAACTGAATGATGATGGCTCGGTGAACCCAAAGATATTTGAATACGTCAGCTCAAGAGCGCGCTATCGCGATGTAACAGTGTCCGCAGATGGAACGAAGATCTACCTGGCGACAGATAGTTCGGCCATCACATCAGGACCGACGGCCGAAAATCCGAAGGTGACCAGCCAGCGTGGCTGTATCTTAGAATTAACTTATATAAAGAACGGAACTGCGAAGCTCCCTTAAAAGAAGAGTCTTTAAGGTCGGGTAGGCATGCCCAGGTCAGGTAGCTTGACGACTTCAACTTCCTGTACTTGTTCAAGTGGGATACTCT
This sequence comes from Pedobacter sp., assembly GCF_037719805.1. Taxonomy (GTDB): domain Bacteria; phylum Bacteroidota; class Bacteroidia; order Sphingobacteriales; family Sphingobacteriaceae; genus Pedobacter. Next base: position 661,660 of record NZ_JBBJLZ010000003.1, read on the forward strand.
CATCTGTATGATTCTGTTCCTCATCGTAAGTGAAGCCAGAGCCCCGAACTGTTTTTTTAGACTCTTGTGTTGCTGACGATTCGTCTTCTGTGTGTGAAATACTCATGGCGTTGAAATAAAAGGTACAGGTTTAACAGACAACATCTTAAGAAGTTTTCAATTTCCGCCTGTCAATTACTAAACAAGTTACTGAATTGACTGTTTAGGCTTTATTTGTTTTGAGCTAACTAAATGATAATACTACTATGGATAAGAGAATATTAGATTGCGGAGAATTACTGATCAGCAAAAAGCTTACGATCGCTTTTGCAGAGAGTGCAACTGCAGGTTACCTCAGTGCCAAGTTTTCATTGGTGCCTAGTGCAGGTCAATTTCTTAAAGGTGGTTTAGCCTGCTATGACGCCGATTTGAAGAAGTCTCTTCTTAACGTGCCCGAAGATCTGATTGAGAAATATACTCCGGAGTCAGAAGAAGTAACCAGCGCAATGAGTCGAGGCCTTATGGACCTGATTCCTGCCGACATTCATGTCTCTGTGACCGGATTGACTTGCGAAGGAGGCAGTGAAAACGAAGAGAAGCCTGTAGGTACCATGTTTATAAACGGCTTACTGCAAGGCAAAGAAATATTTGCTGTAAAAAAATGTTATCAGGGCGATGAAGAAGAGATCGTCAGACAAACCGCACAGGAAATAGCGGAATTAATTATAAAAGGTATACCGCGCTAATGACAGCTCTTAACCAGCAGAATATTTTTTCACATTCTTGGTATAATTGAGAATTTTTCTGATATTACTGTGCTGATTATCATATAGGGGTATATATCATCAGTGGCTCTTACTAGCAATGGTAAGAGCCTTTTTATTTAAAAGCGGTCAAATATCCCGTAATCTAAAACTTTATGGGCTCCTGCTGCTTTATTAAATTATGAACAGCAACGGTCTTTATACAGACGACTTCCTTGACGAAATGCGCTTGACCGCTGATCCTTTTGTTGATCAGTTTGTAGCCCAAGTCTTTTCAGATGAAAAAGCAAAACTTTCCTTACAGCAATGGATGTCGAAAAAGTCTACAGCCAAAATGCTGGCAGAATTACAAAGTACTTTTCCGCAATTCACTTTTATTGCTGAAGCCAGTAAACTTCCGGAATGGTCAGACCCAAAGCGAATGGCGAAAGGGGCGGCTTTCTTTGCGATCCATTCCCAGCAGATCATGACCTTACTCGGTCTGTTGTCCCTTCCGTACTGCTACGCTGCTGCAAATGGCGCAATGGTGCTTTATCTATCGGAACTGATGCGTAATCAAACTGGAAAAAGGCTATACGATACCGCTATTTTCGTTTGGGAAATGATGAACCCAGATGCTTTTTCAAGGAATGGAAAGGGTTATGTAGAAATACTAAAAATTAGAATCAGGCATGCTGCCGGAAGATACTACGTGCTTAAGACAGGTAAATGGGAGGGAAGCTGGGGAGTGCCGATCAACCAGGAAGACATGGCGGGCACTAACCTTTCATTTTCATTGCTGGTGATTAGAGGGTTACGCAAACTTGGAATTAATGTGACTTATACGGAGCAAACGGCGTTTATACACCTTTGGTCGGTTGTAGGCCAGATGCTGGGCATGATCCCGGATATGATCCCTAAAGATATCAAAATGGCACAACAGCTGGAGCTTGCCATCAGACGGCGACAGTTTAAACCTTCTGTTCAGGGCGTGGCGTTAACTAGCTCTCTGACCGAGCACATTGTTGCCGCACAAAGCTCAAAAGCCAGCGCTGGAGATATTTTAGGACTCATGCGTCACTTGCTTGGTACGGAGGTTTCAGATTTACTCAGCATTAAGGCGGCACAGATACCGTCATATAAATTGAATTTAATGGAAGTAGCGAATGCAGTAGGGGACATATTGCCGCAAGCGGATACGCTTCAGCAATACAACAGAGCGTATCTTAACTTCAAGCGACAGAATCCGGCAGGCTGAAACAATCGTGGAATCGTTTAATCGTTTAATCGTCATCCTGGCCGATGCCAGGACCTCGGACTGGGTGGAATCGCTACTCCGAGGTTCTGAAATTAATTCAGAATGACGGGGGTTTTTAAAACGCCGAGGCCTTGAAATGAATTCAGGAAGAAGTAGGTTTCTAAACCATGCGGCACCTTTTTTGCGCTTAAAAAATAAAAAAGCAATGAAAGCATTTTTAGGAATAGGGCTGTTGGGCTCAAACTTTGTGAAAGCCATGTTGAAACAAGGCGAAGCCGTTCAGGTTTGGAACAGAACACACGCTAAAGCACTGGCGCTAGAATCAGAAGGTGCAAAGGCCTTTGAAAATGTAGCCGAGGCCGTAAAAGGGGCTACAATCATTCATCTGACTCTTAAAGACGACGCCGTAGTGGATCAGGTACTTGCCGATGCCGCAGCTGGATTACAGCCTGGTGCCATCATCATTGACCACAGCACCACTTCAGCCGCTGGTGCTATTCAACGTACAAAGTCCTGGAAAGAAGCTGGCTTTCAATACATTCACGCACCTGTGTTTATGGGCCCTATGAATGCGTTGGAGAGTACTGGCAACATGCTCATCTCTGGAGATCAGGAACTCATCGCTCAACTAACACCAGAACTTTCGAAGCTCACTGGCAAACTCATTAATCTAGGCGAAGTAACCGGCCGGGCAGCAGGAATAAAATTAATAGGTAACCTGTTCCTCATTTCTTTGAACGCAGGACTTGTGGACGCATTAACCGTTGCTAATGGTCTGGATATTCCCTTAACGGAGGTCATTAATCTTTTCAAAGACTGGAATCCAGCAGCTAGCCTCACGGGAAGACTGGAGAAAATGACAGCTGGGAAATTTGATGTTCCTAACTGGGAGTTGTCGATGGCCCGCAAAGATGCAGGACTGATGATGGAAGCCGCAAGCAAAGCTGATCAGCCTTTGATTACAATCCCTGAGATCGCTAAAGCTATGGATGTGCTCATAGAAGATGGTCATGGAAACGAAGACTGGATGGTGCTTTCGCAACACGGCAAATAATCAGTTCCGGAAATTCTGTGTAATCATCAACCCATAGATACCACCGTCAAGAATTGCAATACCGACCCGCCCGAAACCTCTGCGCAGGATGTTTGCGCGGTGGCCGGGAGAGTTCATCAGACCCTCGTGAGCAATCTCCAAGGTTTGGGCTAAGGCGAGATTCTCGCCTGCAGTATAGTAACGAACATTCTCATCGTTGATCCTCTGGAAGGGACTTTTCCCTTCCGGACTGATATGTGAGAAGTACCCACGGGTAAACATGTCTGCCGAGTGCTTCCGTGCCGCGACAGCGATTTCCGGATCTGCTTTTAAGGGTTTCAGACCCTCAAATTTTCTCGCCTTATTGATGAGCACCAACATCTCCGCTTCCAGATCTTTCCTATCTATGAAACTCTTGACGGTAAAAGGAAGCTTGATAGACTCTGATTCTCCGATAGCCGCATTAGAGCTGGGGTTCATGTTGTTAAACAATTCAGAAAATATGGGACTCAATTGCTCTTCCAGCCAGTCCATTTTTTTAACCGTCCATTGGTTAAGGCGACTGTCTTGAGTGCCCTTAGCCAAAAAGCTACTGATCGGCATCAAAACCATTAAGGTAGCGAGTAGCGTCACCCAGAGAAAGCCATTAATAATTCCCGGCAATATGCCCATTAACTTATTGAATTTATGCGCATGTGTTCGTAAAGAAACACGTTCCAAAATTCTGGCAGAGCCGGTTTCCAAAGCAATTCTGCTGATGATGAGTATAATAATAAAAGCAAGAGGGGCAGACCAAGGACCTAATTCTGAGAGGTAACGGTCGAATAGGCGGCTTAAGAATCCATACAACAAGAAACTTATGATCAGGCTTCCTGCCCAGCAAATCAAGTCGAGCGAAGATAATATAAATCCCCTGCTAACACAGCTGACAATAGACATCAGCATTATCAATATTAATACGAGGTCAACCCAATTCATGCAGCAAGTTAGTTTTATAGGCTAACACGCATCGCATCGATATGTTTGGCCAGCGCCTGTGAGATGAGCGCTTTACAAAATACGCCTAAAGTAACAAATCAGTTACATTACTTAGTGTAACTTGTACACTTAGTAAAGAAGTGTATATTTGTATCATTAAGATTTCATAGCGGATCTTATTAAAGTTTTAAAACATTTGTGTGTTTTAAGAATCAGGTTCAGACAAGCGCTGTTCCAGGTTCATAAAAAGTTTAAAATCCAGTTCATGCTGGTTTATATTTGGTTAGAAAAAGGGATGTTTCGTGGATGCGACATCCCTTTTCATTTTCTACCCAATTTACTTGGTTCTCAGATAAACGTTCTGATAGCTTGATTTAAATACCAGGTCTGTACCTCCACCGTTAAGTTTTCCATTAATACTTTCTGCATCTTTAACAGAACCGTAAGCACTAACGGTTACGCCTCTTAGCCGGTTATTGATGCCAGGGATATTTGGATTTCCATTCTCTTCCAAGCCCGAAACCCTTGCCGTTACCGTAGTCAGATTGTTCACAGATATATTGGTCAATTGAGGAACTGGTTTATCACTTGATTTTTCAATAGCAATTTTGAAACCGTCGGCCGCATATAAATTGCCACGACTGCTTCCCAGTTCGATGTTCGCTTTAGTTGTGGTTGGCATAGTAACGTCTACATATCCATAAACAGAGACTATAGAAACTGGTCCTTTGATCTCACTTGTAAAAACCGCATCAACTGTTCCATAAAGCGTTTTAATATTCATCGGACCACTATTGTTTTCTAAGACAATCTTATTGTAACTGGTTGAAACTTCAATCTCACTTTTAAGGTTCTTGAAGGTAACATCACTTTGATAAATGTTGCTGTTATTGTTGAAAACCACCTTTATTCCATAAGGGACCTTGATGGTTAGAATGCCCTCAATCCTTTTACTCACAGAGTTGACGTCTATATCCTGACCCTTTTCAGCTACCTCTATCCCCAGGCCGGTGTTATCTTTAAACCCAGAGCCGCTGATTGCACGTAAGCCTTTTGCACGCTCATCTATTTCAGCCTCTGCCGTGTTTGAAGCTGTGAAAACGATCTCATCGCCCTTATATCCTTCAATTACTGCTCCGCTGATGTTTAAATTAAGGCGTCCGTTGCTCTTCGCAACCTTGTACTCCTTCGGATTCTGGGCGGATAGGGCTAAACTGATGGTTAGGAAAGAGAGCATTAAAATAGATTGCTTTTTCATGGTTTGGTTATGTTTATAATTTGTTCTGGTTTAATAAAATGCTATAGGCTTCGTCTTTTACGGCGCCAAATGTGTTGGGATCTGCAGCCAGTGCAAACAGTTTATCTTCAATTTTAAGATGATTCATGGTACCCAGAAGGCTAACCAATTCTAATTGCACCATTGGATCTATTTGGGTGCCTAGCGATGAAACCAGTAGGGAAGAAACATATTCATCTGTACCATAGCTTCGTAAGATGCCAAGCGCTGCAAGTCGCACATTGCTGTTATTGTCATTATTTAAAACTGCAGCAAGGCGGTCTATCACGTAGTTACTCAGTGTTCCCTGCCTTTTAATCTCCAAGATCGCCGCTAACCTGGTACTCGACGAACTACTATCAGCCAGCTGCTCAAATAACTTTTCCGCTCCCTTATCAACCACAATTACTTTTACCGCCTTTTTACTTCTGCTGCTTGACGCATTCCACATCGGCTTTTTATTTCTTTGGACAAAAGCATTTGCGGGCTGCTCAACTGGTCCTTTAGCTTTAGCTTTCGCGGATGCGAGCGTGGTGTAATCATGAGCTACGGCTTTGATGGCCATTCGCTCTGAAGTCTTGGTAGAATATAAAAACGTTGCTCCGGCAACGAATATAGATGCTGCACAAATCCATTTGGCAGCTGGTAACAGTCTTAAAACCTGATTCTTTCTTGAGGTTGGAACGGGTACTCTTTCTCTAAACTTTTTTATATCAAAAGCTGGTGCCTCAAGATGATCAAATTCCGCCCTGTTCTTCGCTATGCAATCTCTGATCGGATCATTCATAATACAACTTGTCTTTTAATGATAATAATATTTTCTTTTTTGCCCTATGATACTGGGTTCTAACTGTAACGGGTGATAAACCAAGCATAAGGGCAATTTCCTCCTGGTTCATCTCTTCAAACAGGTAAAGGTTAACAATGGTCTTGTATCCTGTTGGCAGACTCTCAATTCCTCTTCGAATGTCTTCTACTTTGCAATCGAAGACCTCGTGTTCAGAGGGATCATAATTGTCTTCGGCGACAAGATCTATTTCCGATAGATCAGAAAACAGCATCTTTTGCTTCCTTAAATGAGAAATCGAACGGTTAACTGCGATTCTCTTTACCCAACCTTCAAAGCTTACAACGTCATTAAGTTTATCTAGTTCACTAAAAACAGTAAAAAAAGTTTCCTGCAAAATGTCCTCAGCTTCTCCAGTATGAGATACTATCCGGCTAATGGAATTGTATATTCCCTTAGCGTAGCGGTTATATAGTTCGGTAAATCCCGAGTCTTTGCCACTACGGCACATTTCAATCAGTTCTTGATCTGTTATCTCGTGGCTCCTCAACTTATTAAGTGCTTTACCGGGTGTTCAGTTGTTAGTCGCAGTAAATGGGATAATGTTGCATGGGTGATCAACATTTATTTCGGTTTTGCACTCCTTCATCATTGAAGGGCTGTTGGTTCGACGTTGAGTAGGGGTTTCTTAGGCTAGGGATAAGCCAACCCCTACTGAACCCCTACTGAACCTAGATTTATTTACCTGACAGGAAGCGTTTTACACACTCGTCTTCCCTGTGAAGACCGGGACCTCGGACTGGGTTTCATCGCTGTGCTGAGGTCCTGATGCCCTTCGCCGGCAGGACGAATTCAGGAAGACGAGTGCAAAACCACTCGAATCTCAAAAAGGCAACTCAAGCTCACACGATAACATGACAGTACAGGACACTCTTCACAATCCAATCTCTTACATTTGGTACAGCAGCCCGCCTGTCTAACCAGATTAACTTATGAAACCAGCCAACCTTCTCCTTATCATATTCATCCTAATCTCTACCCAACAACTTTCCGCGCAAAGCAAAACCGCTAAAAAGCCTTATGACATCGCTGCTTTTTTATATCCTGCATACGCCAGCGATGATCCCAGGTTAAGACCTTTCTGGCCAAAAGGCAACGGAGAGTGGGAAACCGTACTGAACATGCAAGAGCGTTTCCCGGGTCATTATTGGAACCGCAAACCGCTTTGGGGACCGCTTAATGAAGCTGATCCTGCAGTCATGGGTATGCAAATTGATCAGGCAACCAAGCACGGCGTTAACGTGTTCATATTCGACTGGTACTGGTATGACGGTCGACCGTTCATGGAGACAACGCTCGACAATGGTTTCCTAAAGGCAGACAATTCTAATAAAATGAAGTTCTATCTCATGTGGGCCAATCATGATGTGGTGAACGTCTGGGACACCCGCCTTAACAAATACAATGAAAACAATGTGATCTGGACAGGGAAAGTGAGTAGAGCGGAGTTTGAGAAGGTCTGTAAGCGCAATATTGAAAAGTACTTTAAGCTGCCACAATATTATAAAATTGATGGAAAACCAGTCTTTATGATCTACGACATGCCGCAACTGATTTCCGGATTGGGTGGGGTAGAAGAAGCAACCGACGCATTGAAGTGGTTCACTGCCGAAACAAAGAAAGCAGGTTTCCCCGGACTGGAGCTGCAATTGACCATGTGGAGTATCAACCTCAATTACAGTGGCTTCGATGGAAGTAAAACTCAAAATCCAGAGAATGCTTTCGTAAAGAAACTAGGATTTAGCAGTGCAACACACTATCAGTTCGCACACTTTACCAATGTAAATGAAGACTACCTGAAGATCCTTGACAACGTGAAGAAGGAGTGGGCCAGAATTGATACTGCCTTTGATTTCAAGTACTATCCACACATTAGTGTAGGCTGGGACAATAGTCCGAGGACCGGAACCAGTGCGGTGGTGCGAAACAACACACCAGAAAACTTTGAGAAAGGCTTAAGGATGGCGAAGGGATTTGCCGATGCCCATCCGAAGCAAGTTCCACTCATTACCATTAACAGCTGGAACGAATGGACGGAGACCAGTTACCTGCAACCGGATAACATGTACGGATATGGCTATTTGAATGCGATTAAAAAGGTGTTTGTGGATAACAAATAAAGAGACTATTTATACAGTGTTTTAATGACAACGTCGAGCTCGTTGGCACTAGCCACGATCATCTTGGCAGCAACCTGCATATCGTCAACCTCATCGGCCTCATGTATTAATTTTCCAAGACCTATTAAATTAGCTACGTGTCGCCTAACGGTATGAGAATGGCTGTCCTTAACTTCATGGAGTTCTCCAGTCACCTGCATTAATTCTGTAATGTCATGACCAATGCAAAACATCCCTAAGGGGGTGCCATCATCGTCAACCATAGCCTTGTATTCCCATCTCGTGATGAGATAGCCACCTTTACCATCGTGTTTGCGGATAGTCGCTGGAAAGACCGAATTTAAATTATTAAAAGCCATTTCGCCAACTACCTCACAAGTATGGCGGTCGTCAGGATGCATGGTTACCGCATAATGGGTACCAATGAGATTACCATAGATAGGTTCAAAAACTTCCGCATAACGTCTGTTAAGGTAACTATAGTTGGAATCCATGCCTATTGCGATTAAATAGTAAGTTCCAGAATCGCCCAACAGGGCTTTAATCTCGTCGAATTGCTGCATCCCCATTAAAGACGTAAAAATATACATTTATTCGTAAACATAGGAGTGAGGCTTTTAAAACTTATTAGTTATTGCAGTGTTTGATTGATATTAATTATCTGGCCGTTACTATTACCTTGCCGACAAACAAACTTATATGAACTTCCTTCTACAATTACTTCTCAATGCTGCAATCATCCTCGGGATGGCTTATGTTTTACCTACGGTAAGGATAAAAAACTTTACTACTGCAATCTTAGTCGCCCTGGTGATTGGGGTCCTGAATGCCACAGTTGGATTTTTACTCAGATTACCATTAAATATTGTTACGCTGGGATTCCTTTCCTTTGTCGTGAGGTTAGTGGTAACTGCGCTGATGATCAAGCTTGCGGATATCGTGTTCTCTGATTTTGAGATCAAAGGCTTTATGCCGGCGGTGATCATAGCAGTTGTCATGGCTATCGTGGGAAGTATAATCCATTTCTAGAGCAAGAACACATACATTCACACTTTAAGCTCATTCCGCTTTATACATCATTTCGTAATACTCATTGGCTAATCTGGCCGATTCAAACATTGGTTTTACGTCGGTTGCAGCTTCCTTTACAATTGAGAACCAAGCAGAAGGATTGTTAAAGTACGTTGGTAAAACTACTTCCTCCAATGTTCTCATTAAGCTGGCGTTGTCAAACTTGTCCTGATCTTCAACTGATATCCCATCGGGCGCTGGTTGAATAAGGAAACAATTTGCTTTATCCTTTGCGAACTCAGGTACCCAGCCATCAGGCATTGATAAGTTCACACTACCATTCATTGTCGCGGCCATACCGCTAGTTCCCGAAGCTTCCCGGTACATCCTCGGATTATTAAGCCAGACATCCGAGCCTTTCTTCAAACTAGCTGATAAGCCCAGTTCGTAGCCGGTCAATACGGCGCAGTTCTCTAAACCTGCGACTCTGGTGATAATACTGTTAAATTGGCTGATAGCTTCGTAATCCTCTGGATAAGGTTTTCCTGCCCAGATAAACTGCACAGGATATTGGGTATTGTTAACCATTTTCAGAAACCTTTCCCAGTCCTGTAAAACCAGATCTGCCCGCTTATAACCTGCGAACCGTCTCGCCCAAACAATAGTAAGCTTGTTTTTACTAAACAGCTTGCCGCATTGATCTGCAACGATCTGAAATAGCTGATCTTTAAGTTCTGCTTTCCGGGCAATATAAGACTCGTTGTCGCCCGTGCTGATCGCTTTACTAATGGCAAGATCTGCCCAATAGCTGCTATTTTGTGCGTTGGTAATGGAAAGAATCTCGCAGATTCCGGGGTAGCCGGACCACATGTCTCTGGACACTTCGCCATGTAACTTGGAAACTCCGTTGGCCTTCTTGGCGAATTTCAATGACGCAAGGGTATAACTGAAACTAGAGCCTTCCTGTTCCATACCTAAAAGAGACCTTACCTGTTCCTGGTTCAGTCCATAAAAGAATGACATCTCTTCTAGTAGCCCAAAACCATGCTCTTCATTTCCAGCCTTCTCTGGGGTATGCGTGGTAAAAACAACTCTTTTTTGTACCTGTTCTAAAGTTTGAAATTTCTGGTATAGGTAAAAATTTAAGGCTACCGCATGACCTTCATTCATATGATAGATCTCCGGAGTAAGGTTGAGTTGGTCAAGCATCATGGCTCCTCCAATTCCCAGGACAATGCTCTGTGCAATTCGCGTAGCTTCATTCGCATCATAAAGGCGATGCGTGATCGACCGTGAAAGCTCATCATTCTCAGGCAGGTCTGTACTCAGCAGTAACAATGGCGCTGTTCCAAAAATATCAGACCGAAGCAGGAAGGCTTTAACATAGACCGTGGCATCATGCACTTTAACAGCTATAGTCACTTGCGTATCTTCTAAAAAGGAGTAGTCTTTTTCAATAAAGTTGGCCTTCATTAAGTTATTACCATCCCTTTGCTGGTCGTAATAGCCGTACTTCCAAAGCATCCCAACTCCTATTAGATTCTGTTTCAGTTCATAGGCACTTCTAAGGTGTGATCCAGAGAGGAAGCCTAATCCACCACTATAGATCTTCAATGCCTGATCGACGGCAAATTCCATTGAAAAGTAGGCAACTGGTAAATTGTACGCTGGGTTCGGATCGTAATTGAATATGTCCTTTCTGCTATTGATCATAAACAAAGCTATTGTATTTCCCGCAGATTATTAATGACCGCCATCAAGGACAAAGTATTTTTAAGATAACGAAAGCCAATAATGATGATCGTCACAATCGTTTGGGGGTATAATCATTCTGCAAAAAAGAATAGCGCATTACCTTTAAGCCAGTTAACAAAGCGATACCAGGAATGAAACTAACTTATCCTCTGGAAGGAAGCTATACACAAAGTGTTGCCACGGTATGTGAGGAGCTCGCAACTGATGAGATCTCCGGGATAACAAATGCGGAAGCAGAACAGCGAACTTTAGCTTTCGGGTTAAATGTTTATCAAAACCAAAAAAAGAAAAGTATCTGGATGATTCTTATAGGGCAATTTAAAAGCCCGATTGTTTATCTCCTGTTTGCTGCCGCATCGGCCTCCGTTTATTTCGGAGACCAAATTGAGGCAATTACCATCCTCGCGGTAATTTTCCTGAATGCCATCATTGGCTTTTCGATGGAACTACAAGCGAGGACTTCCATGCGAGCCCTGAGAGAAATGGATCAATCTTTTTCAAAGGTCATCAGGCAAGGGAAATTGAAATCACTTCTTGCAGAACAATTAGTACCCGGTGATCTGATGTCCTTAGAAGCAGGAGATATCATATCGGCAGACGGTCGTATTGTAGAATGTAATCAATTGCAATGTGACGAGTCATCGCTCACTGGTGAATCTTTCCCTGTCCTGAAACAGCCAGAACCAATATCGCAGGAGGCAGCACTCGCAGATAGGACCAATATGGTCTTTAAGGGCACCGCAGTTGTGAATGGCAACGCCAAAGTGGTCGTTACCGGAATTTCCAAAAACACAGAGCTGGGAAAAATAACCGCAATGGTTGACAACTCTGTAGTAGTCACCACGCCACTCGACTTGAAAATTAACAGGTTAACTAAAAAGTTGATTTGGATCACTTTGATCATGACAGGCTTTTTTTCGCTCTCGGCACTACTGGAAGGAAAGCCATGGTTATCGATCCTCGAAACGTCTATTGCCCTGGCGGTCGCAGCTTTCCCAGAAGGCCTGCCGATTGTTGCTACCGTAGCATTGGCTTATGGCATGTTGCTGATGGCCAGAAAAAATGCTATTGTAAAAAAGCTTTCTGCAGTGGAAACGCTGGGAGGGGTTAGCGTAATACTGACAGATAAGACGGGTACGCTGACTGAAAATAAGATACATGTAGAATCAATCGTCTTTCCAGATCAGGCTTTTAAGGTAGCGATCGACAAAGGTCAGCTGAAATATCTGGACAACGATCCAAAAATCTATCTGCAGACCTTGCAAAAATTGATCCTCATCGGATCGTTGTGCAATGACGCTACTCTGGACGAAAAAGGGGGACATAAAGATGTGGGTGATCCGATAGAAGTGGCCTTACTTCATTTGACCGAAGCGTCAGGTGAGTCTTTGCCGAAGCTGCTCAGTGCTTATCCAAGGCTCGCTGAACACCCATTCAGTGCGGAAACCAAAATGATGGCGACACTAAATGAGCACGAAAAAGGCCATTATGTTGCCGCTAAAGGTGCAGTTGAAAGTATACTGGAGAAATGCACACATTTTCAAGTTGCTGAAGAATACCAGGTATTGAGTGCCATCCAGAAGGCAGAGATCACATCAACAGCGGAAGATGCATCTGCGGCAGGAATGCGCGTTTTAGCCTTTGCATACCGCATCGGTCCCAACATTAACCAGGAACATTTTGTTGAAGATCTGGTATATGTGGGAATGATCAATTTCTTAGATCCGCCAAGGCCAGCCATAAAGGATGCGATATCGACCTGTAGAAAAGCTGGGATTAAAACGGTAATGATCACAGGAGACCATCCACTCACTGCATTGAACATTGCGCTTAAAACCGGAATAGCGGCTCAGGACAATCAGATCGTAATCAGAGGAAGCGAATTGCCAGATATGCAATCACTCAGCGAAACCTGGCGAAAGAAGATCCTTTCAGCAGTAGTCTTCGCAAGAACTACACCCAGACAGAAGTTGGAAATCGTTGAAGTTTATCAGAAAGCCGGATATTTAGTTGCGATGACTGGGGACGGTGTTAACGATGCACCAGCGCTAAAGCAAGCTGATATTGGGATTGCAATGGGATTAAGAGGCACTCAGGTGGCCAAAGAAACCGCAAGCATCGTGCTGAAAGACGATTCTTTCATTTCTATTTCGAGAGCCGTCGCCCACGGAAGAGAGATCTTTCAGAATATACAACGCTTTGTAATCTACTTAGTGTCCTGTAATATCAGTGAAATCTTTATCGTGACCATCCTCGGATTTCTGATCCCTTCAAGCACATTACTTCCCTTACAACTCCTCTTCCTAAACATGGTTACTGATGTCTGTCCGGCACTTGCACTGGGTTTAGGTAAGGGAGATCCAACAGTCATGCAAAGACCACCAAGAAAACCAGATTCAGAAATAATCTCCAATAGAAACTGGCTGGTGATTGTAATTTACGCCTGTTTAATTACTGGTTCCGTTGCCGCAGCAGTATTTTATTGCAGGTCGTACGTAAGCACTGATCCTCAGGTGCTTAATAATGTAGCTTTCATTACCTTAGCCATGGCTCAACTATTTCATGTATTCAATATGTCCTCGAAACGAGCTAAGGTTTGGTCGAACGAAGTCACTAAAAATAAGTTTATATGGTTTGCACTCGTGCTATGCGCGTTACTTATCCTGTCGGTTTATTTATTTCCACAATCACGCGTCGCGCTTGGTTTAACATTACTTCCCATGCAGGCAATCATGGTCGCTATATCCGCTAGTTTTTTTCCTTTACTACTAGTGCAGCTGTATAAGGCAATCTGGAAATTAACAAATACCAATCCCATTAAGTATGATACAATTCATCGCTAAACGTGTCTTTACACGACCCAATGTGATGAGCATCACCCGAATTGCCTGGCTAGATCATTTCTAACTACCTGCTTAAGACGATCTTTATCATATGAATCACAATCTGATGACCGACTTGGAGGAAATGCCATTACAGCTGAAATCAACTCATGTCTAAATCAATTCTGCTGAAGGATTCTAACATAAACGTTGCTTTTACATATACGTATGAAAACCTTATTGGTACTCACTGATTTTTCGGAAGCCGCAAATCATGCAGCTGTCTATGCTTATGCTTTGGCCAAGCAGCTTCGTGCCAGTCTCATCTTATGTAATGTATTTGCCGTACAATCAGAACTTCCGCAAGCAGGTCTTCTGATCTGGCCTTTACAAGATGCTGAAATGCACTTAAAGGATAGCCAGTTGGAGTTAAAGAAGCTGAAAATACTCCTGCAAAAAGTAGATAATCAGGATAGTTTCAGGCCTAAAGTTTCCATTAGAAGCAGGAAGGGGATACTTGTTGATGTAGTAAGAAAGATCTCTGCCAAAAGTCACATAGACTATATTGTTATGGCTTCGCATGGAGCAGGTTTGGAAAAGCTGGTGATGGGAAATCAGGTCCGAAGCTTGATCAATGAAACCGGAGCACCCGTATTTATCATCCCAGCTACGTCAGAATTGACGGTTATCAAAAAGATTGGTTTGGCTCTGGATTTTAAAGATCTGGTAAGCGATCTGAAATTTGTTAAAAGATCAATTGAATTTGCAAGCCTCCTTCAGGCGGACGTTTTAATTACCCACGTATGTTCAGCAGCAGAAGAGGAGCCAGAATTTGAAAAGTCAGTTAAAGACATTTTGACGACCATTTGCGCTGATAACAACTGTGCTAATCTTCAGTACAAGGCTATTAAAGGCACGATAGAAAAAGCAGGCCTGGAATCAATAATGACTCTTGGTGATATAGATTTGTTGGTCACAGTTCATCGTCATAGAGGCTTATTCGATGGGATTTTCAAAGGAAGTTTTACGCAAGAGTTATCAGCCAATTTAACCTTACCCTTACTCGTACTCAAAAAAGAGCTTGATCGCGAACTTATAAACTGAAGCAACTGCCTCCACTTTACTATAAATAAAAAGATAACTCATTAGAGAATGACTAAACGACATGTTACTGATATGGAACTGGAACTTTTTGAAACAAAGAAGAAACTCAATTCTGCTTACGAACAGTTGATTGGATCGAATGAGACTTTGCAGTCCTATAACGAAGAATTGACTGCTGCTAATGAAGAAATGCGGAGTACAAACGACGAGATACAATCAGTAAATGTAGCGCTGGATGCCATCAATTTAGACTATAAATTGAAGAACAGGCAACTGCTGGATATCAATGATGATCTGAATAACTATTTCAGGAGCAATATCAATGGGCAGTTGTTTATCAACAAAGACTTGCTGCTCATGAAGTTTTCACCCGGAACAGTAAAACTGATCAACTTGCTGGATACAGATATCGGCAGACCGTTAAGTGATATTACTACCAATATCAAAATTGAGACGCTTATAGAAGATGTACAGCAAGTCTGCATCAACGGGATTGTCATAACCAAGGAAATAGAGACCACTAACGGTAGATGGTACCAGGTAATGACCATGCCCTATTTGCGGAAGTCTGCTCCCGGGAACAGTGGGGCGATCATTACATTTAACGACATCACTGAATTGAAGAAAGTTCAGCTGGAATTGGATAGCAGCAATAAACTGCTCCTTATGAGTATAGATGCGGCTGAGTTGGGAACCTTTTCCATCGATGCCCGCACCCGTACTTTCAAAACGTCTATGCAACTTAAATCAATCCTCGGCTATTATGCAGATCAGGAATTGTCTTTTGAAAACGTCGTAGAAAGAATAGAGGATGGATATCGGGCAAATTTTGTCAATGCAATTGAATCAAGCATCAACCGAGGTGATAAATGCGATTTGGAAGTACCGTTCCGCCATGTAAAAGATAATGAACTCCACTGGCTGAGAATTATTGGAAACCTCTCTTACAATAACGACAAAACACCGTCATACTTCACGGGCGTGTTCAATGATATTACCGTACATAAGCAAGATGAGATCCGAAAAAATGATTTCATTGCCATGGTAAGCCATGACCTCAAGTCACCGCTTGCTGCGATTCAGGCTTATATGCAGTTAATTACTATGAAGCTTAAAAAAGCGGAAGAAGACATCGTCAGCACTTCGGTAACAAGAGTGAATGCATCCATTAAAAAAATGAACAGGATGATCAATGGCTTCTTGACAGTCGCAGCCTCAGAAGAGGGGCAACTCAACCTGGACCTGGAGACATTTGAAATGAGCGTATTGATCGATGAGATTGTGGAGGAGTCAAGGTTTGTTAACCCGCTTATAAACATTGTGTTGGAAAGCTGCCCCGAACTAACAGTTCATGCCGACCGTGATAAAATTGGACAGGTTATTAATAACTTTCTTAGCAATGCCGTCAAATATTCCCCGCCTGGAAAGCCTATCCATTTGTCGTTAACTGAACTTAATGGAGCGGCTCAGGTTTGTGTAAAAGATGAGGGCATCGGCGTAAAGAAGCAAGATCAGGATAAGCTATTTGACCGTTATTACCGGGTGAAATCTATGGAAACGAAGACCATCTCGGGTTTCGGTTTAGGACTATACCTATCATCTGAAATAATAAAAGAACACAAAGGTAAGATCTGGATGGAAAGTAAAATTAATCAAGGTTCATCATTCTATTTTAGCGTTCCAATGGCATCGCTTTGACAGCTGAATCCCTGCCTGCAAGGTGACCAGAATCAACTCAACAAGTGACAGCAATCACATGCCACTCCCGCATCTATGTTCATCTTTGGACTATAAAACTAGATGTATTATGAAAACGCTAATCGATTCAACATTGTCCGCTGAACTTCAGGAATTGTACCTTGAAAACAAAGAATGGTTATCAGGCATCCTATTTCTGGAAGATGAAATGCGGTTTCTAAACAAGCTTTTTGAGCGGGTACTCGATGGAGGGGTCAAAAGAGAAAGTTTTCCGAAACTTGAGTTAAACAGTGCGCTTTTAAACGTTATTCTGGAAAGACGTAAGCAACTGAAAACTGTTTTGTTAAATCGTAAACGTCAGATCGAAGAATTGTTAGCGGGTACTAAGGTGACTATTAAGCTCGAATTCGTTGAAGAGGACGCTGCAATTGTAACCGAGATCAAATCATTAATGGTTGCAGAAAAATTGCTAAAAGACGAACTTTGTTCATTCACTCAACAGGAGAGTCCGTTTAGAAATCGGGTAAAGAATGCCGGTCCGCTCAAAAGGGCGCATCGCTATCCCATTTATTAATCGCTTTTTAATGGCCTGTCGACCTTCTTACCACAAGGATAGACGGAATGATGACATCTTCTTTCACTATGCTAAAATTGCTGTTTTCTAATGCTTTAAATAGGAGTGAGGCAGCCGCTTTACCCATTTCAAAAGCGGGCTGCGTAATGGTGGTCAGCGATGGATTGAGAATAGCCGCTGTCTCCAGATTTGAAAAGCAAACTACTTTTATATCCTTGGGCACATTTAGCGCTAATGCTTCACAAGCCATATAAACCGGTGTGGTTAGTTTTTCAACGGAGGCTAAAATAGCATCTGGCCTGTTCTTTTGTTGCAGTAACTTTTTAATCAGCAGATAGTTTTGTTCTGCTTCGTTTGTGCAAAGTATGATGTGTTTAGAGTTGACCTTAATTTTGTTATCGCCTAGCGCCTGCAGGTATCCTTCCAGTCTCTTGTTACTAATCGATAAGCTATCTGAAATGCTTAAAAAAGCAATCTCATTACACTTTTGCGCTATCAAATGAGCGGTGGCTTTATATCCACTTTCAAAATCATCTGTAGTAATCTTTGCGGTCTCCACATCGTCGCATGCCCTGTCAAAGAAAATGAGAGGCAAACCGTTCTCAATTAAATCGTTGATGTGACTGCATTGCGTGGTTTCTCTCGAAACGGAGAGGAGTACGCCGTCTACTCTTCCACCCTGAAACTCCTTTAAAATCGTTTGCTCATTTTCAAAGCTTTCGTGCGTTAAACAAATCAGTACATGATAACCCTTTTGCTTGGCTACCGACTCAATGCCGTTGATCGCAAGGGAAAAAAAGCTATCGGCAACTTCTGGAATTACCACGCCAATATTCTTACTTTTCCTGCCCCGTAAACTGCTGGCGTAGGGATTTGGGACATAGTTCAGTAATTCTGCTGTTTCCAATACGCGCCGCTTTGTCTCTTCGCTAATTTCATAGCTGTCGTTCAACGACTTTGACACGGTAGAAACGGAGAGTTTAAGCTTTAGCGCAAGTTCTTTAATGTTAATATTCTTCATTTGACGCAAATTGCTGATACAACATACCGAATTTCTTTACAATTAAAGAATCGCGAAAACGGTTTCGTAAATAAACACAGGCTATTATGCGTTAAGTAAGTATAAAAAACTCAAAATTAGCCTAACCAAATACTTGTATGATGGACTCAAACCAAAACAATCCTTTAGCCAATCTGGAAGAATGGGAGGATGATGTACTACAACGTTACCCAGAACCGGATAGCATCGCCACTGCAAAGAAAACAGACGAATATCGCAATTACGATGAGCCGGGTAGAGACACGGTCAGAGAGTTTTATAGGTTAAACCATACCTATCAAACCTATGAGTTTGTTCAACAGAAACGAAACAACTATTTAAAGTTTGATAAAAAAGAAATGCCCGTTTGGGACGCCTTTCAGTTCTTAAACCAACTGGTAGACGATTCGGATCCCGATACTGACCTGGATCAGTTTCAACATTTACTGCAAACTTCTGAAGCCATTCGTCGCGATGGTCACCCGGACTGGATGGTGCTAGTGGGCTTAATGCACGACATGGGCAAGGTGCTCTGCTTATTTGACGAACCGCAATGGGCGGTGGTTGGTGATACCTTCCCGGTAGGTTGCGCCTATTCCGATAAAATTGTCTACCCTGAGTTCTTTAAAAACAATCCGGATTACTCGAACCCGGCATACAACACACCATTGGGAATCTATACAGAAGGATGTGGCTTACGTAATGTAACTATGTCCTGGGGGCATGATGAATATGTGTACCAAATGCTTAAAGGCCGGATCCCTGAAGGCGGTCTGTACATGCTCCGCTATCACTCTTTTTACTCCTGGCATCGGGAGGGTGAATACCAATATTTGCTCGACGACCATGACAGGGAGATGTTGAAATGGGTAAAATTGTTTAATCCATATGATTTGTATTCCAAAAATCCGGAACCGCCAGACTGGAATAAGCTGAAGTCCTATTACGAAGATCTCGTTGCGAAATACTTGCCGGATACTTTAAAATTTTAGGTTAATCTTCTTCATAATTAACAAATAGGTGTGCTTCCAGTAACATGGAGTTAATACGCGCATCCTTACTTTGCCGAAAAATATCCAACCAAACAAAAGCTAACTATATGAGTAAAACTTACGTTCATTACTTTCTAAAATTATTTTCTGTGGCGTTAATAATCAGTTGTTGCACCTTAAGTCCGGAGCATACATTTGCCACAAACACTACGTCGAAAATAGTTAAGCAAAAAACCATTACCGGAACTATCCTGGACGAAGAAGGAAAGCCATTGCCTGGTGCAGGTATCACAGTTAAAGGTACCTCAACTTCTGTAATTACAGATGGAAACGGCTCTTTCAGCATCTCTGTTCCCGATGATAACGCAGTCTTGCTGGTTAAGTATGTAGGCTATGAGACGCAGGAAGTCTTAGTTGGCAGCAGAACCCGGATAGAAGTAAGACTAGTTGCCAGCGCATCAAGTTTGTCTCAAGTGGTAGTCGTAGGTTACGGCTCCCAAAGAAAAAGCGATGTAACCGGAGCGGTAAAGTCGTTGAAAAGCGAAGACTTCAACCAGGGGATCATCAACTCTCCGCAGCAATTGTTGCAAGGAAAAGTATCAGGGGTAAATGTAACCTCTGCAAGCGGCGAGCCTGGAGGAATTACCGGGATCAACGTTAGGGGACCTGGTGGAGTAAGATCTGGCAGCTCACCACTATTTGTAGTAGACGGTTTGCCATTGGACAATTCAAGTACAGGTGGCGGAGACCCATTGAATTTTCTCAATCCACAGGACATCGAATCGATTGATGTATTAAAAGATGCATCTGCAACCGCTATTTATGGTTCCAGAGGAGCAAATGGAGTAATCATCGTGACTACTAAAAAAGGTAAAGCAGGCGCCTCAACCCTTGGTGCGGTAGTAAGCTATGGCGTTTCTAACCTGGCTAGAGCCTTACCAGTTTTAACAGCAGATGAATTCCGTACGGAAGTGCCGAAAGCAGGTGGTACGCTTGATGACAAAGGCGGTTCTACCGACTGGCAAAAAGAGATCACCAGAACAGCCAAAACTCAGAACTACAATTTAAACATGAGCGGTGGGTCAGAGAAGCTTACTTATTTCTCTTCTCTGGGTGTGCAAAAGCAGCAAGGTATCATTAAGAAAAATGACTTGGATAGGTATTCAGGCAGGTTCAATGCAACCCAGAAGTATCTGGAAGATCGATTGGTGATCGACCTTAACTTGAGTGCAAATAACGTTAAACAGCAGCGCCCACCACTTGAAACTATAATTGGCTCTGCGCTTGTGAGTAACCCGACTTATCCGGCAAGGGACGTAAACGGCAACCTCGTAATTAATGAGAACGTTACCAACCCATACCTATCTTTCGATTTGGATAAAGAAATCACGACTACAAACCGTGTGATCGGTAATCTTTCCCCTTCATTTAAAATTATTGAAGGATTGGTGTTCAAGATGAATTTAGGTATTGACAATTCTACGGCTACAAGGGACATAGTGAATTTGCCTAATGCAGTTCCTTTCCGTGATGGAAGATTCGAGACCTTCGATAACATTAATAGAAACACGTTAATAGAAAATTACTTAACGTATAACTGGACAAAGTCTGTGCATAACATCTCTGCACTGGCAGGCCATTCTTACCAGAAAATCTTTGTACAACAACGAAACAGCAGCATCAACAGGTTTTTAGTCGGCGGAATAGACCCGATCTTTAACCCTGGTATTGGACAGGATTTGACCTTAGGTCTCAACCGTCCCGGAGGATTTGCATTTAATAACGAGTTGCAATCTTTCTTTGGAAGAGTAACCTATCAATACGACAACAAGTATTT
This sequence comes from Pedobacter sp., assembly GCF_037719805.1. Classification (GTDB taxonomy): domain Bacteria; phylum Bacteroidota; class Bacteroidia; order Sphingobacteriales; family Sphingobacteriaceae; genus Pedobacter. Next base: position 682,726 of record NZ_JBBJLZ010000003.1, read on the forward strand.
GTTAACGGCTAACTTTAGAGCCGATGGTTCTTCGAAGTTTGGTGCCAATAACAGATATGGCTATTTTCCATCATTCTCTTTGGGATGGAACATTGCGGAAGAAGACTTCATGGAGAACTCGATATTCAGTACTCTAAAATTAAGAGGAGGCTACGGAATAACGGGTAACCAGGAAATTCCACCAAAAATTACGCAAGATCTGTTTAGATTGGAACCAACTGCAAGTTATCCCCTTAACCCAACTGGAGCCTATCCAGCCGGAACAACCTATTCTCGTTTGGCTAACCCTGACATTCAGTGGGAAACTTCGAAACAAACAGATATAGGACTAGACTTTGGTTTGTTCGATGGAGCAATTACAGGAACGATAGATGTGTTTAACAAAGTTTCGGACAATATCTTATTGCAAGTGATCCCGGCAGATCCGGTTCAGCCAGCAACAGAAGTATGGTCGAACGTAAAAGACATGACCATCACCAATAAAGGGATAGAATTCGAGTTAGATTACAGACATACTGCAGAAAACGGCATCACGTATAACGTAGGTGGTAATTTGACCTATCTGAAAAATAAGGTGAAAAACTCACCATATTCTGTGATCCCTGCAGGATCAGTTTCCGGTGCTGGTATTACATCTTCAACTATCAATGGATACATCAATGATCAACCGGTAGGAACATTCTTCCTGAAGGAATTTACTGGATTTGATGCCGCAGGTATGAGTACCTACCGTGATTTAGACGGAGACGGACTGATCACTGATAAGGACAGGATTTCTGCTGGTACAGCGATCCCGAACACCATCTATGGCTTTTATGGAAGTGTTGCTTTGAAAGGCTTTGATTTGAGTGTAAACTTCAACGGTGTAGCTGGCAACAAGATTTATGATTTCACGCAGAATGTAAGCTTCTCTAAATCGAGATTGGCGAAAAACACGAACGCGACGTTTGAATCGATTGCAGATCCTACCGAGTCGCTCAACAATGCAACTCCGGTAACAACCAGATACCTGAGCAGTGGTGCTTTTTTAAGATTAAACAACGCTTCGTTGGGCTACACTTTCAATACCAAAAATTTAGGAATCAACAAATGGTTTTCGAACATCCGTTTATCGGTAACTGGTCAGAATCTTTTTGTCGTAACAGATTATGAAGGTTATGATCCAGAGGTAAACGCTGACAGAGCGATCAACGGTGTGTCTTCTTACGGAATTGACTTCTTAAGCTATCCGAAAGCAAGAACGGTAATATTCGGTTTAAATTTCTCATTGTAATACGTCTTATTCATAAGTATGAAAAATAAAATATTGATGCTGTCTTTAGCTTTTATAGGCTTAACAGCGACTTACAGTTGTTCGAAACTGGAAGAAAAGGTACTCGACGAAAAATCAGTTGCCGGGCTTACTGACAAACAACAGGCCGAGGGAATTATAGCACCCGTATATGCTAAATTAGAAGACATTTTTATCCACACCAATTACTTTGCGTTACAGGAAATCTCGACAGATGAGGCGATCTTGCCTTTCCGTGGCGGAACAGATTGGGGAGATAATGGAATCTATCTTCAGTTGCATCAGCATGAAAACATCAGTTCGGATGTGAACGTGAGGAATACCTGGAACAATATCCTGATTGGAATATCAAGAAGTGTAACCGCTATCAATGCGCTCCAAACTAACCCTGACCCAGGTGCTCAGCTTTTTGCTGCTGAGGCGAGAGGAATGAGAGCTTATTATAACATGCTTTTGTTAGACCTTTATGGGCTGGTATTTGTGAAAGATGATGCGAGCGAGACTTCAAAGATCTTGAGGGGCAATGATGCTGTTGAGTACATCAAATCAGAATTGCTAGCGATAGAACCTATTGTAGAAACTACTACTGGTCCGGGTAGAATTACAAAAGGAGCGGTTTGGGGCTTGTTGGCGAGACTACACATGAATGCAGGCGTTTACAGAAATGTGTATGCACCAACTGTTACGTTCAACCCTGATGATTTAGACAAAGCAATTGAATATTGTAATAAGATCATCAGTTCTGGTACCTACAATTTATCTAATGATTACTTCTCTCTATTTAACGATAATAACCATTCGAACAAGGAATTGATTTTCGCAGTAGACCAGCGTGCTAATTTGAACGGGCATAACCGTTTAGCATACTTCTCGCTTTCTGGTGATCAGTTTCCCTTGCCTGCCTATACAGGAGCTAATGGAACCGATGGTGCAGCTATTACTTCTGATTTCTACAAAACATGGGTTGAAGCTAATGGGGCGGTAGATCCTGCCATTGCAGATCCTCGTTTCTTCAAACAAAATCTGCCATCAGCAACTGCTTGTGTGGATGCTGCCAATTTTAACATTAACCGTGGGATCTTACGTGGACAACAGTATGGTTTGATCAGAACAGGTGGTGTGTTTGCGAAATGTCCGGATGGCAAATTGCAGGTAGACAAGCTGTTTTATGTTACGCGTAGCAGGCCTACAATGGCTGTTGACTTCACGGAAACTGTGGATTATACCGTTGCTGGAAGTAATTACAACACCGGTTACCGCGTTTCGAAGTATGAGTTTAGTAAAACTTCGGTAAGTGGAAGAAACTTTGGAGAGCATGATATCATCATCTTGCGTTTAGCTGATATTTACCTGATGCGTGCTGAAGCAAAGCTGAGAAAAGGCGATGCAACTGCGTTAGCTGATGTAAACATGGTAAGAGCAGCTAGAACAATTACTAAACCTGCTGCACCGCTTACCACGATCAACCTTGATCTTTTATTCAGAGAAAGAGGATTTGAGTTTTACTGGGAGATGGTTAGACGTACAGATATGATCCGTTTTGGAAAGTATGAAGGCATCTGGACAGAGAAAAAGAACACTGATGTGAGAAAGAGAATTTTCCCTATTCCACAAACGCAGATAGATGGTTCTTCTAATTTACCGGGATATTTAGTGCAAAACCCGGGTTATTAAAACCCACAAACCCGGGGTGTTTAATTTCATACCCCGGGTTATTATAGTATATTAGACTAACCAAATCAATGAACCACTTACAAACTGCAGACTACATCGTCTTCTTTGTGTATTTTATTGCGATAACCGCGTATGGCTATTATATCTATCAGAAGAAAAGGTCGAAGAACATCAGTTCGAAAGACTTTTTCCTGGCAGAAGGATCGCTGACCTGGTGGGCAATAGGTGCTTCATTAATTGCTTCAAATATTTCTGCTGAACACTTTATTGGTATGTCTGGCTCCGGTTTTGCGCTCGGACTAGCCATTGCTACTTATGAATGGATGGCCGCGGCAACACTCATCATTGTGGCCATCTTTATTATCCCTGTATATCTTAAGAACAAGATTTTTACGATGCCGCAGTTCCTGGCCAAGCGCTATAATGATAGCGTGAGCACAGTGATGGCAGTATTTTGGCTATTGGTGTATGTGTTTGTGAACCTTACCTCTATCATTTACCTGGGTTCATTAGCGATCTCTTCCATCTCTAACCTAAGTTTCGAGTGGTGTATCGTTGGCTTAAGCATCTTTTCGATGATTGTAACCTTAGGCGGGATGAAAGTAATCGGCTATACCGATGTCATTCAGGTTTTGGTGTTGATTGTCGGCGGACTTGTTACCACCTATCTAGCGCTTTCCTTGCTATCCAACGAGTACGGCTTTGGAGATGATATCTTCGCGGGTCTATCTGTTTTAAGGAAGGAAGCACCGACTCACTTCCACATGATCTTTAGTCCGACGGACAAGTATTACAAAGAACTGCCAGGATTATCTGTGCTGTTTGGTGGAATGTTAATTAACAATTTAGCCTACTGGGGATGTAACCAGTACATCGTACAACGAGCTCTGGGAGCAGATTTGAATACCGCACGGAAAGGGATCTTATTCGCTGCGTTCTTAAAACTATTGGTACCTGTTATCGCTGTCCTTCCTGGGATTGTGATGTACGTGTTGCACAATAAAGGATTGTTCCAGGCCGAAATGTCAAGTGGGGGAGTCCTTAAACCGGATCATGCTTACCCAACATTGATGAACCTACTTCCTCCTGGATTGAAAGGAGTAGCATTTGCGGCATTAACTGCAGCCATTGTTGCCTCTTTAGCGGGTAAGGCAAATAGTATATCCACCATTTTCTCCCTAGATATCTACAAGAAGTTCTTTAACAAAGAAGCATCCGACCGCAAGATGGTGTTGGTTGGTCGCTGGGCCGTAGCCATTTCCATGACTATTGCGGCGATTGTAACACCTGCCTTAAAATCGTTGGATCAGGCCTATCAGTTTATTCAGGAATACGTGGGCTTTATTTCCCCTGGTGTGCTTGCGATATTCTTGCTGGGCTTTTACTGGAAACGTACCACTGCGGCTGCTGCAATGGCAGGTGCTTTAGTTACCATTCCACTCTCTACAGTGTTGAAATTCTTACCGGTGTGGACCAATGGTGCCTTCCCTGATTATCCTTTCTTAGATCGCATGGCAATAGACTTTGTGGTAATTGTATTGTTAATGATCGGCATTAGTTTAAGCAAACCACAGACTTTGGCAAATGAGCAGGCGATAGAAGTGGATACGTCGATGTTCAAGATCAGCACTAGCTTTGCAATTGGCTCGCTTCTAATTTCGGGGATTCTGATCGCTTTGTATACGGTCTTTTGGTAAATGGATGTTTTATCGTAAGAAAAGTAGGGTGGGAGTCAGCCAGTTGCTGTTTTGGTTACAAAATATGTAAGATAAAGTTGCAGAAGAAGGTTTGGTTTCCTATGTTTGCAATCCCAAATAACACCAGTAGTTATGAAGGATAAATGATTTATCATTTATAAAGGTGATACCAGTTCGGGGTGTAGCGTAGCCCGGTATCGCGCCTGCTTTGGGAGCAGGAGGTCGTAGGTTCGAATCCTGCCACCCCGACATAAGAGGACAAAGTGAATTCAGTTTCATTTTGTCCTTTTTTATTTTCAAGTAACTCACTGTCTTTCTGCCAGATAGTCCTCAAAACTTCATTCACACGAACAGTTCGAGGTTTATATAAATCACCCGATGCATCAGTTCAATAAACACATCCAGATTTGTAGAAATACCATCAATTTAGCAACTGGTTTACTTCTTTTTATCTCTAAAAAAAGATAAATTTAGGGAATCAGAGTATCAAAACTAATTATCCGCTTCGACAATGCGTAAACTTCAATTCCTATTGGTCCTTATAGTGGCCTTTTCTATAATAACCCACGCACAAATCGCTAAAACGAAAAGCGCGCTTAAGATTGATTTCGATAAGTTCACCTTACCTAATGGGCTTCAGGTGATTTTTCACATTGACCGCTCAGATCCTGTTGTCGCAGTGTCACTAACAGCACATGTGGGGTCTGCACGCGAAAAACCGGGTCGCACAGGTTTTGCACATTTATTCGAGCACCTATTGTTTCTGGAGTCAGAAAATCTTGGTAAAGGGGGATTAGATAAAATGACGGCAAGGATCGGTGGTTCGGGCGCTAATGGATCTACCAATACCGATCGTACCAATTATCTTCAAACTGTTCCAAATGATGCGTTGGAGAAAATGCTTTGGGCAGAGGCAGATAAGTTGGGTTGGTTCATCAATACCGTTACCGATGCTGTTTTAGCAAAAGAGAAACAGGTCGTCAAAAATGAGAAACGCCAAAGTTATGATAACAATCCTTATGGACATACTTCCTATGTGATCGATAAGAATCTTTATCCTGAAGTGCATCCCTATAATTGGCAGGTAATCGGCTCTCTTGAAGACCTGCAAAATGCAACGTTGGCTGATGTTAAAGACTTCTTTAAAAGGTGGTATGTCCCAAATAACGTAACATTGGTAGTAGCGGGAGATTTCGATACTGTGCAAGCCAAGAAATGGGTAGAGAAATATTTTAGCGAAATCAAAAGAGGTGAAGAAATTCCTCAGCTTGTTAAGCAACCTGGTATTGTTAAAAAAACCATTAAGCTTTACCACGAGGATAATTTTGCCAGATTACCAGAACTAACAATGGCGTGGCCAACTGTAGAGGAGTATCATCCAGATTCTTATCCGCTGCAGATCTTGACGCAATATTTGTCTGAAGGGAAAAAAGCTCCTTTATACAAAGTTCTTGTTGAGGATAAGAAATTAACTTCTGATGTAAGCATGTACAATGGTGATGCTGAAATTGCTGGACAAACCGAGTTATCCGTACTTGCATTTGCAGGTAGGAAGCTAGACGAAGTAGCTTTAGCGATAACAGAAGCATTCGCGAAATTCGAGAAGGAAGGTATGCCTGAAAAAGACCTCGTTAGAATAAAAGCGGGCCTGGAAACACAGTTTTATAATTCTCTGTCGAGCGTTTTGGGTAAAGGATCTCAATTGGCACAGAATAATATTTTTGCAGGCGATCCGGGTTACACTGAAAAGCAAATAAACGCTACCCTTGCATTAACCACAGCAGATGTGATGCGGGTATATAACAAGTACATCAAAAATAAAAACTATGTGGCTACCAGTTTTGTACCGAAAGGTCAATTAGATTTAGCGCTAACTGCATCGGTTAAGGCAGAAGTAGCAGAAGAAAGCATTGTGCAGGGTGCTGAAGAGAAGATTGATCCTTCTATTATAGCTACTTATACCCGTACGCCATCTAGTTTTGATCGCAGTAAAGAACCAGCTTATGGCAAAGCGCCAGTCATCAAGACCCCAGTTGTCTGGAATGAGAAACTGCCGAACGGACTGCATTTATATGGAATCGAAAATAAAGAGGTGCCTTTAGTCCAGTTTGAGCTGGTTATTGAAGGAGGATTGCTATTAGAAAATCCTAACAAAGTAGGCGTTGCCAATCTAATGTCTAAATTGTTATTGCAGGGAACTCAGAAAAAAACGCCTGAACAATTGGAAGAGGCAATAGAACAACTTGGCGCCAGAATAAACATCACTGCGAGTACCGAGGATGTCCGGATTATCGTAAATACTTTAGCCAGGAACTACGCTGCAACCATTGAGCTAGTACAAGAGATTTTATTAGAGCCACGTTGGGATTCTAAAGAGTTTGAACTTTTAAAAGAGAGTACAGTAAGTCAGATTCGTCAGCAAGAGGCCAACCCAAATGCAATTGCACAAAATAAATACAGTCAGTTAATTTATGGAAATGAGAATATTCGATCTAAAAATGCTTTAGGTACTGTTGAAAGCGTAAATGCAATTGTATTGAATGACCTCAAATTATTTTATGCGAAGAACATTTCTCCAGAAGTTGCCAGAATGAATGTGGTAGGTGCCCTCGGTCAAACCGAAATACTAAAGTCAATGGCTTCCCTAACCACAAATTGGAAGAACGTTCCGGTTACAATCCCAGTGACAAGTGTTCCAAAAGTCCCAGTGAAATCTCAGGTTTATTTCTACGATGTGCCCAACGCTAAACAATCTGTAATACGTTTCGGTTATCCCGCGCTTGCGGCAACAGATCAAGATTATTATGCGGCAACTGTAATGAATTACATACTAGGAGGTGGCGGCTTTGCATCGCAACTTACACAGCAACTACGTGAAGGTAAAGGTTACACTTACGGCATAGGTTCCAGCTTTTCTGGAACGAATAGTGTAGGTCCCTTTACAATTGCAAGTAGCGTGAGAGCAAATGTGACATTAGAATCTGCACAAGCAATTAAAGATATTTTACAGCATTACGGAACGAATTACAACCAAAAAGACCTTGAAACAACCAAAGGTTTTATCATAAAAAGTACTGCCCGTTCATTTGAAACTGCTGCTTCTAAATTAAACCTGCTGGAGAACATCAGTAAGTTCGGTTGGAAACCTACCTACGTAAAAGATAGGGAAGAGCTTGTCAGGAATATGACCTTGGATCAGGTTAAGGCACTAGCCAATAAATATTTAGATGTAAACAAAATGATCTGGTTGGTTGTAGGAGATGCCGCTACACAACTGCCACGTCTAACAGCGTTGGGATTTGGTGAGCCGATATTGATGACTAAATAAAAGCCCCATTGGTAAATTGATTAGCACTATCAAGACGGATATTAATCATCTGAGAATAGGGATGGTGACATAACTACTATTGAACCACTTTATGTCTAAAGGTATTTTTCCGTCTGCAATGGTTTCCTTACTTACATCCTTTCCCGTACCGTAGTTTACTTGCCAGTTGGGGCTTTTATTCATGCCGACGGTAAGAACAATGCGGCTGCCTTTTTGCAGCTTTCTGCTTGTAATGAAATTATGTATAAGCTTAACGGTAGTTACCTTCCCTGGCCGCAGCAACTGTCTTTTAGTTCTGTCATTAGCATAACTCGCTCGTTGTAAGGACTCATTGAGTGCGAAATATTGCCCGTCAGGGGTTTGTTCATAAAGGTCAAGTACCAGGTCGACATCCATCTTGTTAATCATTAGGTTGATATTGGCTTTCAAAGCGCCACTGATGGCAAACGTCCCATCCACAGGGTCGCTTATAAAAACCAGTTTCTCTTTTTCAGGTTTCAGCGTACTATCAGTTAGTTTAGTGAAGGCAATTATATTCTCACCCCTGAAACGGATATCGGTCCTTTCCCTAAAGTCTACCTGCTGACTAATAAAACCCTTCTTTGTTGGTTTTGAAGACTTTAGCGGATAAATTTTTTCATGTACTGTATTGCCAAGGTATAAGATAAGTGAATCATTGTGCATTTGAGCTAAAGAAGGCACGTGACGCCATTCGTTAGCGCCCATCACCTCAAAGTTTACCCGATCTTTTAAGATGGATGGAAGGTCGCCTCCCTTTAGCACATGATCGAACCACTTAAATACGATTTCAATGATGGAGATTTGCGCAACCGGGTCAATTGCATACCCACCTAATACTTTAGAAGCCTTATATTGTGAACCGCCATGATCGAATGGGCCAATAAGCAAGTAATCATTGGGGTTTTTATTCCACTCATGGTATTGTTTGTAGTAATACATTGCGCCAAGCTGATCATCATCATAATACCCCGTAGTGGTTAAGATCGGTATATTAATTTTAGAGAATTCCTCTCTCTGGGGAATCATGTTTTGCCAGAAGGAATCATAGGCAGGATGGTTGAGATACCTTTGAAATACAGAGTTGGGGCGGCCTTCCAATGTATCCAACGACCGAAAACTCGTGCCTTTTTGATACCAAGTGCCTGCAAGGGTCTCCCACTTTTTAACATTAGCAAAACCTGCATAATCGGCCAATTTGTTATCCATCACAAAATGCAGGTAACGCAGCAAGTAAGTTGGGATGATGCCGTTCATCACCGGAAAATCTACACCAGGGGCAGCCGCCGCTTGGGGCACTATGGTTTTTAAGGCTGGATGCAGATTTTTGGTAGCGGCCCATTGGGCAAACCCCAGATAACTTCCGCCGTACATGCCAACCTTTCCGTTGCTCCAGGGTTGCTTAATGATCCAGTCAATGATCGCATAAGCATCTTTACCATCATGTTCGAAAGGCTCAAAGGCATCGGGGCTCAGTCGCTTTCCCCGCGGATTGGCAACAATACCTATATAGCCGTTTTTAACAGCCAGCTTACAGTCGCTTGCTTCGTCGCCTGCATAGATATTGTATAAAAGTACAACCGGCTGTGGGACGGTGATTTTTTTATCCCGATAAACCGCCAAAGAAATTGTTCCGCCATCCGGCATCTTTACGAGTACACTATCCTCATAAAAATATTTATCATTCTCTATCTTGGCCAATAACTGTTGCGCTGTAGACTGTGTCTCACCGTATACTTTAATAGCACAATAAGTACGGCAAAGCGCGATGGCGTTTGTTAATGAAATACTGTCTGTTTTACCTGCTGTATTGATAAGGCTTTGCAGCTGACTTCTAACAGCTGAGTTATCGTTGGTAAAATAACCAGGGACAAAATCCTGGGCATGAATGTTCAATGCGTTGTACAACCTTTCAAACGTTTTGGTGTAGGAGGCCGCATTTCCGTTGCGATCATTATTTTTAATCTTATTAGCTAAATAGGTCTGGAACGCGAAACCTATCGCCTGCGTTGACACCGTATCTCCTTCCTCTGCTCCAACAAGTTTTATTAATGAGCGTAGTGAGGTTTCTGCTTGTGTAAATTCACCAGCAACAAGTTGGAAGCGGAATAAATTGTCAAAATAAACTAATTTATTAGACTCCTGGTATCTGCCGATGACCTGGCGGGCCAACCCTGGCATTTGATTACTTAATACAGCGCTGTCAGCGTAATTTGTTGCCGGGAAAAAAAGCTGTTGTGCACTGGTGCTACTAGAAAGAAGATAAAACCAAAACATCAAAAGAATTTTCTTTCTACAAATGGGTGTATTTCGAAACCTGCAATCAATAATAAAAGTTACAAAATTTAAGTAAACAATTCTTGCAACATTTTTTTGGCCAGAGGTGAACTTTGAATTGATCATAAAAATAATGTTACTAACACAACGCAGTGATTTAAAGGTGAATATAATATTTTTTGGAGACATATTAATTAACTTGATACACGGTTAAAGCAGCTGTTTCAACGTATCTAAAGTTTCTACCTTTTGGCTACAAGAAAAGACGTTTATGCTAAGTATGCGCTCTAGCAACTCCCCATATTTGTCTTATTAAAAATTGACTCCTGATTTAAGGGTTGTTACAACATCCAAATGAAGCTGGGTATCCTTTTATTGACTTCCTGAATCTGGTGGACGCAACCAATAGGTTTAATAAATAACATCGGTATTTAATTAACACAATTATAGAACTAACAAACAACACGATCTTCATTACGGGCGGAACCAGCGGATTGGTTTAGAGTTTACTAAACGATTCTTAGAAATAGGCAACACCGTAATCATCACGGGAAGAGATCAGGAAAAAAGACAAGGCAAAGAGACTGTCTCCGAAGGTGTACACCTTTAAAAGTGATGTTAGCGATGTTTAAGCCATCACAGCGCTCTTCGAAACGCTTACCAAGCAATTGTTCTTGTCTTTACCGAAAGATTTGCTGAAGAAAAAAGGAATCAATATTTAAAGCCTGCGAAGGTTATTAACAGACAAAAGCCATCATTCGAGTGGCTTTTGTCATATTCGTCCAAACCTATTGAAGATGCCAGCTACTTCATTATAAACTGGGGTTATTCAAAATTGAATATACCTTCAGGAGGCTGCAGGCGTTTATTCTCTACAAAAACCTTAATCCATGTTTGTTGTTGCAAATTCATAATAGTGATAGTTTGATCAAGGGAACTATGGAACAAATGGTGCATAATTATGTAGGCTCTACCACTGAGATTAAAACTTCCGGTCAGGGTTTTGATCCACAGCAACGTGAGGAAAAACCTGGCATTACAAACTGTTCCGAGCAGATCATAAAGCGGGTCTCTGAAAATGGCGCTATTTCTAATAGAGATTTTATGGAAATCTGCCTCTATGATCGCCAATTTGGTTATTATACTACTTTAAAACCGATAGTTGGCAACGATGGCGATTTTTATACCAGCTGTACTGTTTCCCCAGTTTTCGGGATTATAATTGCAAAGCAGCTGGAAGAAATGTGGTCTATTATGGGAAAGCCACAATTCACCATAGTAGAATATGGTGCGGGAACAGGGGCATTATGCAAATCCATATTGTACCATCTTAGCAAGAATGAAGAAATGTACGCCAAGCTGCGTTATTGTATCATTGAAAAGAGTGCTGCGATGAGGCAGAAGGAAATGGAACTTCTGCAGGAAAAAGTAGAATGGATCGATTCTATACAGGAAATAACAGGCTTTCAAGGCTGTGTACTTTCAAATGAACTATTAGACAATTTCGCTGTGCACCGGGTGGTAATGCAAGATGAGCTGATGGAGGTTTTTGTAGGTTTCGAGGACGGGTTTTTTGAGGAGCTAAGGCCTGCAGGCCTCGTACTAAAAGAATATTTGGCAGAACTTGGCGTTGAACTTCCCAATGGATACCATACTGAAATCAATCTCCAGGCACTGGATTGGCTCACTGAAATTGCAGCTGCGATGGAAAGGGGATATCTGCTCACTATTGATTATGGCTATATTAGCCGGGAAATCTACAAGCCCAGCAGAAGCCAGGGCACAATGGTATGCTACCATCGGCACCAGGTAAATGAGCTGATCTATCAACATATCGGCGAACAGGATATCACCTGCCATGTAAATTTTTCGGCCCTAAGCCATTGGGGAACAAAAAATGGAATGAATGAATGCGGCTTTACCACCCAAGGCCAATTTTTAATGGCCCTTGGCTTTAGGGAGGAGCTCCTTAAAATGCTTTCTGCTGAAAAGGATGTGATGCAGGCCGCTATAAAAGCTGCCTCTATCAGCAATACGCTATTAATAGATATGGGCAGTAGTTATAAAGTACTCGTCCAGGAAAAAAGAATGAAACAAGATAAATTGTTGGGACTGGCTTATTGCGGTTCTGCATGTGTATAAAATTACGAAACCTTCATCCACAAGAACCTTCTTCATCCCATAAGCGGTAAGCGCTTCCCAATAATAATTATCGTTTTCAAAAGAATGCCTTAGGCTCTGAGGCCTTAGATTAGCCATTTGGGTCCAATCCCATGCGCAGCAAAGTAACGCTTAGAACTTACTTTCGGCTACAACAAAAGACGTTTAGGCTAAGTAGGCTTTTTAGCAACTCTCCATATTTGTCCTATTAAAAATTGACTCCTGATTTAAGGGTCGGTTACAACGTCCAAATGAAGCGGGGTATCCTTTAATTGCCTTCCTGAATCTGGTGGACGCAACCAATAGGTTTAACAAATAATATCGGTATTTAATTAACACAATTATGGAACTAACAAACAACACCATTTTAATCACGGGCGGCACCAGCGGATTTGGTTTAGAATTTACGAAACGATTCTTAGAAATGGGTAACACCGTAATAATCACCGGAAGAGATCAGGAAAAATTAGACAAGGCAAAGAAACTGTTTCCGAAGGTGCATACATTTAGAAGTGATGTTAGCGATGTTTCCGCCATCACAGCGCTCTTCGAAACGCTTACCACGCAATATCCGGAACTCAATATCCTGATCAACAATGCAGGAGAGATGCGTAAAATAGATTTGCATGACACTTCTATTGACCTGCTAAATATTACCCGGGAAGTCGATATCAACTTATCTGGGCCCATACGAATGGTGCAGCAATTTTTACCACACCTTAAAAAACAAAGATCGGATAAATTTCTAGTGATCAACTCAACTATTCTTCAAAGGCGCCGGTTATTTATCGGCGCTTTTTTTTATTGCTGCGCCCGGCATGCCAATGATCTATAAGATGCGAGTCGCGAACCTACCCTGAAATACGAAAGATTAGCCAAGAGAAAAGGTCTCGTGGGCGACTGAGAATCTGAAGGAAGCTGGCGGCAAATATGGGGGGCTTACGAACAAAAACTTTATATAAGGAGGGATGATATGGTGATGTTGCACAACAAACCAAAGCTCGATATTGCACAGAACACATCACGTAAACACAAGAAGTCCTTATTATTTCTTTTGTTTACCGTTCAATAAAGTAGCAACCTTATTTAAGGCATATAACGCGAACAGCTGCTTCTTAGGAACAACGTCCTTGTTAAAGAATCGATCGGTGCTTTGTTCAAAATACGCCTCTTGAAATTGGTACTGGTCTATGATCTCGCCAATATGCTCGACTAGAGCAGTGGGTTCTAAATAGCCTGGATGAGATTTTTGCTGCTCATACATACTTTGCATTAATGTTTTAGGAGCAATTCTTTGTGAGAATCCGTTATTAATAAAGTGTATAAAATCTTCTCCATGTTCGACGTTTTTTAGAGAGACTTCTAGTTTCCTATAAAACTTATTAGGATAATTGAAGGATGGAAATCCTTCACCATTACCATACTGTACAGAAGTGACCCAGTCGCTAATTGCTTTTTCATTCTTGACAATATCATAATTTGACAAGGTTACCGTCAAATTTCCTTCTTTAAATGGGTGCCTCCTGAACCTTGAACCTTTTTTGCGCTTAGGCGGGTCGTTAAAAATCTTTTCTTGGAATGTGTTAAGGTTGTGAAGTCCGCTCTTGCTGACTGAGGTGTCTAACATCAGTTCCTTCAGCAGTGGAAGGCCTTGGTCAACTAGGACGACACTTGCGAAGGCTCTGCTCACCGAAGGACAAACGGCATTACCTACTAGCCTCCATTTAGTACCTTCGCTACCGGCAAATTGGTGGGTGAGGGGAAACCCCATGATAGTCGCAGCTTCACGGACTGTCGGCGTTCTGTATTGTCCGTCGCCTACCCTATTGTATTCCGAACGGTAAATCAAGGACTCCCGAGATGTCCCAATCTTGGTGGCGGTTATCGTCCGGCTCGGTCTGTTATCATTCTCTGGAAAAGACATCGTACCCATATACGGATGGTTTACCTTTAAATATTTTGAACTTTTCCACTGACATTCGTAAAGTCCAGAATCATAGAAATGGTCGGTGAGTTCAGCAGATTGAATCGTTAGTTCAGGATACATTGGGTCTCTAATTACCCTATCTGCGGTATGATCGATAGGCGATGGTAGAGAATTTTTTAGGAGCTTCAGCTCTTTAAAAGGTAACACATGATCATACAAAGTATCGGGATGACCGTGTGTCGTTGCTGGTACTATAAGCTTTCCCTTACTTATTACTTCCCCGGAAATCACTCGTTTTCTTGTTTGGGCAGAGCCATAGTTGGCTGAATTGATAATGATGCTGTTACCTTCAATCTTTATAGCAATTTTACTGGGACTTAATCGGTTTTTTTTAGCCCAATCTTGCAGTCCAAGATCCTTGAAATTATATTCCCTTGCCAAATAATTCGTAGAATTGGTGACGTTCTCCATAAACCAAGCCTTTAAGATAGAGTTCTCCTTAAACTTCTTTACAACGACGATCTTCAAGAAGGTCTCGGTTAATTTAACGCCAAGGGATTTATCAGCCTTACCAGAATTGTTGGAACTTGAAAAGCTTACACATGGTGGACTACCCAATATCACGTCAGTGTCTGGTAGAAGTTCAATTAGCTCAATGCAATCTTGGTAAGCAAGGATATCCTGTAGAATACCTTTGCCTCTTCCAAAATTGTGATCATAGGTCTCGATCGCCGGCCTCCAATGATCGAAGCCGTTAACGATCTCAAATCCCTGTTGCCTAAAGCCTTCTGAAAACCCACCAGCGCCACAAAAGAAGTCAATAACGGTCAGTTTTCCCATGTGGGAAGATAGATAGGATATTAGGAATTCAAAAATTTATTTTTCACCCTCTCTACCACACCGTCAAGGTTATCCTTTATTTCACATTCCCAAATGACCAGTACCTCCCATCGTAATGCCTGCAGTTCTTCTATCTTTTTTCTATCCCTCAATTTATTACGATCGAACTTCGTCCTCCAAAACTCAGTGTTGGTCTTAGGAAGAGTGAGTGCACAGTTTATACAGCTATGCCAAAAAAAGCCATTAATAAATATTGCTTTTTTTTTGCCTGGGAAAGCAATGTCAGGGCGGCCGGGCACTGTCTTCCAGTTTAAACGGTAACCTTTCACACCAGCGGCTAACAATGCCTTTCTCACTAATAGTTCTGGTCTCGTAGCCTTTCCCTTATTCGCACTCATCACTCTAGATGTGATGGATGATTTCGGTACAGGTGCTCTGCCATCACGAATATATTCAATGCTTGCTCTTTTTGCCATTTGAATAAATAAATCATTTAAAATAATCCTCGAAGATTAACGCTATCAAACCCAGTTTGTTTTAGATTTAGTCATTACATATGTTAAATTGGATAGTTCAATTCCTTACCAGACATTGGTCAAAATCAGCAGAAATGAATGCACAAAAATGATTGAACTCTATCTCTATTTCTGAATAATGTGCTAACTTAAAAGGTGTCACCTCAAATCATGATGAAGTAAAACTTAATCCTTTACATGCAACTTGCAAAAATGGGGTAAGGATTTTCGCCGCTGCATCTGCTAGTTTCGCTACACATTTCGATGCGGTTGATAAAAGCTACTTTTTAACTTTTAGTAACACTGGAATATTTTCGAAGAACAAACTCGTTTCAACAAATAGAAATGGCCTGGGTCAGATCTGAACTTAGGGAGATGTACCCATCTGGCTGGAACCAATGCAATAACAATCTTTTAGATAATATAACAAAGTCTATATTAAGGACTGTTTTATACTTGATACTAAGTACAAGTTAGAGTAAGGACCCTGGATTGCGCAGGCGACTCACAAAGCGATTTTTAACAGATGTCCGACATGGCATTGATAACAGAGGCAAATATCTATCGTTTATTTGTTCGGAGTCATTGGATAATATAAGTTTAATGTTTCTTCTTAAATACCTTTTAAAAACCTAGCTTGCCTTACGGTCATCGTTGCAAGCTCATTGCACAGAGCCTTCGATATATTAATTTGGTCGATGAAATGATAGATGCTAGAGTTCAGACATTGCACGCAATCATTATAATTCTAATCTGGTAATCAATAAATTTCAACAGAATAGCTATTACAATTTTTATATATTTGAGAAGGACGCCAATAAAGGAACCTTCAACCCCGAAGCTAATAATATGTCAACCGAACCAACGTTAATGGCTGTTGCGATACAATTGATCGTCTTCGATAGTAATGTTACCGAATGCCAGTAAAGTTTTATCCAGAAAAGCCTATTGAGTTATTGGAAAGATATGTTGTAAAGGCTGACGGAAGTCCTTTGCAAGGTGAGATCGACGTATATAGATTATTGCATCGTGAACTTTCGCAAACTTCAGGCGAATGGTATGTGTGGCATGATCTTAAATTACCTACTCATGCTGATACCTTTAATCAATACCGTAAAAATAGCGCACAGGTAGACTTTTTAATCCTTTCCAAGTATGGTGTGATCGTTCTAGAGGTTAAAGGCGGACCTATATCTTTTTCAGATAACACCTTCTATTATGGAAAGAATTTTGGAAAGAAGATGGACCAAGACCCTTTCCGACAAGCTGAAGGTTATAAATACACCTTAAAGGATAAAATCTTGAACAATTTGGGAAGGTGTCTATTTTGTTATGCGGTAGTTTTCCCTCATGAGGACAGGAGCTTTGATACACAAATATTTGAGAATCAAATTCTCTGGACTAGGAAAAAAGCGGCTCAATTCAATAATTCCATTCTTGAATTCTTAAATAAGGTTTACATCTATAACAAATCACAACATCAGCGATACGGCCGCAACTATCCTGAAATAAACGTCAAAGAGATGTATGCGATCCGGAACGTGCTTAGTCCTTTGGTAAATGATAATAATCGCTTTTATTCAACTAGCACCCTCGAATGGCTACAGATTAATAATTTGGAGATATTAGACGGACTTTACAAGAATAAAAGAATTATGATCGAGGGGCCGCCCGGAAGCGGTAAGACGACCATAGCCAAAGCGTTCATCGACCGTCAGTACAATAAACGAGGTCTTTACCTTTGTTGGAATACATTGCTCATGCAACATAATCGGCAGGCGTTAAAGGAAAGGACGAACAATATTGATCTTTCAGTGAACACGCTAATTCGTTTGCTTATGGACATCGATCCTGATATTAATTTAGAGGTCCTGATGCGATCAACGCCTGAAGAGTTCTACAAACATGTTATAAGGGCGTTTGAAAAAGGCGAACGAACAGGTAGGCTGCCGATATATGATTATATTGTAATCGATGAAGGACAGGATATCTTTGATAAGGGAATAGATTTACTTATAAATAAACTATGTGGTTACAGCAATAACGGATTGAACAATGGAAACGTCCTGCTACTGTATGATATCGACCAAAGTTATGTTTCTGAAGGTAGAAACGTACTCGAGATTTCGGACCTTATTAGCGAATATTTTACCCACTTTAAACTCAATGAGGTAAAAAGGAGCGCACAATGTCCCAATATACGTCATCTTTCTACTAAAATTTTCGCTAGACCAGCTTGCCTATTTGATTTAGCATTAGAAAAGGAACTCGAACACATTAATATCACACATCATAAAGGGCTGGACAGCGTCAAGACGTACATCATCAAACACTTTTTGGAGCCCATGCGCAATACGCACACCACCTTGAATGGAAGCCGTTGCATTGTACTATTCGAATCCAGCTTTTTAAAAGACACATATGATAATGGACCAAATGCACATTTTTGGATGACCGTCAAGGATATCGAAGAACTGACGCTAAATAATGTAAGTGATAAAGGTAATAAGCTAAGATATAGCTCTATCTTAAAATACAAAGGATTAGAGAAAGAGAACGTCGTATTGGTCATCACTCAGCCAGGCGATTGGAACAAGTATGAAATTTATGTCGGTGTCACGCGTGCTATGCTTAATCTTGAAATCTTGATTGTTAATTGAAATGAACTTAGATCAATACCTAACAGGCATACTACCAAATTTCGTTTCATTGCCGAATGAGGGCTTTGAAGCGGTGTTCGATTATTTGGACAATCAGCATAAAATGCCAAATAGGTCGCTGCTTATTTATATCGATAGGATTGTGAATGAAATGATGGGCAGTGAAAGTAACGTTGTAACATATAACCACCTGCATCTAGAATATGTCACGGACAATCAGATCGATTTAATCTCTGAATTTTTGATCCTGAAGTTCTTTCACATGGGTCTATTAGCTGATGCAAATCTTGCCGACTCTAGTCCAATTAAAGAAAGGATCGAGCGCCTTGACCGATTGATTGAAAAAGATATCACAGCTAAAAATGATTCTAAAGGAAAAAGTAGAGCTATTCAAACGCTCATCGCCGAAAGGAAACAATTGAGAAAGAGCAGGAAGTTTTTTGAAGAATTGCAGCGGGTTTGGCCAAATGTTTCAATGCAGCCTAGAACGCTGGTGAACATCAGTAAAAAAGAAGCGGAACGTTTATTTTTAAGATTCGCTGGTTATCCTTTTCTAATCGATGCTAAACTTTTAAATGAACACAGTTCTACTTATGTAGTGTTGAACGAAAGCAACATGGAATCTATAATGAATATCAAATATAAAGAAGTTTCATTCCTTAAGGTGATAGAAAATGTCCTGTTGTTCAACTCGGCGAGCAAAAGTGAGTTCGGTAAATTTTCTTTGAGGAACCTTGATCAACTTAACCAGAGGAGCAAAACAGTCTTTAGGAGGCTTTTAATCATCAGTGTTAACGAGCGGTCAATGAAGTTCAATCGCTTGAAAACCGTTTTCGACCGAATACATTCTCGTTACAATTCAATAGCCCAGTATCCCAAATATAACGCCTATACGATTCTACCGATCGAGATTGAACAACTAACAGGAAGTGTTCCGACCAGAGGAGTACCTGTATCTTTTTTTGGATCTAAAACGTGCGATTTTTGGGATAATGCGTTGATGTCGATAGATCGCTATGAAGGCTTGGAAGAGCTACGTAGTTCGAAACTAATGGACATTTATTCGATAGTTATAAATACGAAAATACGAGACCTAGTTATAGATGAGCTTTTTTCGCTAGTGCGAAGTTCATCATTGGTAACCGATGGTACTAAAGAGGTGTTAAAATCATTAAGCGAAGACAACCTTTTATTTTTAAAAAATGATATGGTGCTTTTTTTTAATTGGATTATTAGTTCCGGTTGGCCATCGAACCTGGTAAGCTTCGTTTCAGGAACAACTACGATCATACTTTCCAACCTTATCTTAAAACATAAATTGTTAACGCATGAACTCGGTCTCTTTTTCCACCTCTCCCCGAAGCAAAGGTTCACGAGCTGGTATGATTATAAAGTTGAAAGTACCGGGTGTACGCTTATCCTCGATTATATTGATTTGGGTCCAATACCAAACACCTATAAAAATAATCTTGTTGAATACGTTCAACAGCCATATCAGGATATTCAATCAACATTCCTTGCAATTTTTTTTGAACGACGCTATTTATGGTCCTTATTTAATTATAATAAACATCTTTATAACATCCTCAACCATCCCATTAGATCGCGTTCATTTGCATGGTCTTCTTTTAATAACAAGCTTCTAGCCAGCAGGCCGAATGGACAGGAGACTAATTTTAATCTTGAAAGCAAATATAATTATTTTCAAAATCAACAGTCAGCGGCCATAACAGTAGAAGGGTCGAAAGCAAAAAGTTTTCATCCATCTGAGCTTTTCATCGTAACGGAGCTTGAAACGGATGTGTTGATGGCCAGACGATTAGAAGACCTCGGCATTTATGATCTTTCAAGTGCTTATCTTAAGGCGCAATGCCTGACAGACCTGTATACAGATTTTAATATTTACGAAAGAATCGCCGATTATGAGCAAGAGGAAGTTGAACTTAAGATTATTAGAGCAACTTATAACTTACAGGCAAACTATACGGCAAAACAACTTTGGAAGGTGCTGTTAAGAGACAAGGTGATCGAACTAGGGGCTGATGCTGTATACGACCAAATAAAACAAGAACTTTTGTTGAAGAATAGGCAGATAGTTGATAAGGGGCATTTTCTCAGTGTTTGGGTTAATCCAGATAGCGATACTTTATTAGCAAGAGGAAAAAGCATCTTTCTTGGAATATGTGATTATCTTAAACTTCCAAAAAGCTATATGAGGATAATGACGCGGATATATAATGCGGAAAAGCTTAATAAATCGAGAAGCAGCAGAAAGATGAACCTATTGTTATCCGATCTTATTAACGATGGCTGTTTTAACGAGGGCAGCTTGCCATCACTTATTATCAATAATGGAATTGAAAGATATATCAAGTCACATGATCTTGAGTCCATCGGGATTTCTGGGACTAAGATGGTAGAAGAGCTCTGCTCTCTTGTTGCGCTCCTCAAGCCGCAACTTAATTTAAAGTTTGTAAAAAAAATCGACTATAATTAAGTATGATCAGAGAAAAAAGAGAAGAACTCGAATTATTTTTAAGATCACAGACGCTCGGGCCAGGCATAAGTGGTTATCGATTTGTATGTCTTGACGACGCTGATGTAATGGCGAACGATTTGCTGAAATTTTCTGTGACTAAGTATAATCAAGAATTATTAAACATTGTCCCTGCTGCAGTATATAGCACTGGAATACTTTTCCCAGTAGATGATTCAATGTCTTTGGAAGCGCTAACACCACTCAATGATAGAGAACACCTAACTGCCGAAGAAAATGCAGGTGATCAGGACACTGATGGTGATATCATCGAAGAAGAAGATTCAATTCGAATAGATCAAATGTTTCCTAACATTATGGGTATGACATGTTGCTTCGATGACGCTGTCTTGGGTCGGGATGATTTGGTGATCAATGTTAGTGCAAGGTATTATGACAGAGTTGTCCAAGATGAACTTTTTAATCAGAATTATGGCGTTCTATGTGAACTTGATGTGACGCTCTTTAATACGTTCTTGCTCTCTCATGGACTTGAGCCATTTTTCTCAATCGTTCAAAAAGAATCTAATTATATTGTGCTCTTCCGTAAACAAAAAAATGAGAAGCTTAAGGAAATTAGGATTTTACTAAGAGCTATAGCTGACCGTAATGCAAGTGCCATAAACGACGAACTTCGAAACGAGGGCTATTCGTTCGGAGGGAAGAATCCAAGCGCCCTAAAACAGAGCTTATTTTATGAACTTAAATTCAAAGCCATCGATGAGACCATAAGAAGAACGATTTATGATGCCTCCCAAAGGATTGAGTTGGTAGAGAACATGATTGGCCATTTAGTCGACCTTCTGGATATCAATGACAGAGGATATGGACTATGGCGGGCACATGTGGTCAACATAGATCTTCCATTCCCAGGTTCAGTACCCACTGAGATAAAAGGAAAAATGATTTATTCATTTAGCGAAAAGAGTAAGAATTACTGCTCATCCCTAAAAGATGTTTATGAAAACAAGATAGATCAAGAATCTAAAGCAGCTCTTTCCGTAAATCTTCAGCTAAGCAGGGATTCCAGAAGGGATAATAATAGCGTTTTTCTTAAGGTCCAATTGGTAAATACGAGTACTCATTACACTCGATCTCCGGGCGATAGTCGATATTATTCAACTTTCAATGAAGTGGTAAATCAACGTTCTTTCTTTGGTGTAAAATTGGGCATAGCTAATAATTATCTTCAACCCTATAATGGTTTTGATATAAATATCGCCGAACAAAACTCTGATGAAGACCTGACAACAAAGTTTATATACCGTCAGTTTGAGGATTACGGTGTGGGACATGGTTGTTCCGTTAAATGGCAGACCGCCGGCATGACTAAATTTGAGACCGAATACATCCCAACTTGTGATACACCGGACATAGACACGGTTCCAAAAGATAAAGAATTTAAGACGCATAGTGAACAAAAAGCTAGTGGTCCGCTGCCTGATCTTTTGCCAGATACAACTTCATTGCAATTTAAGTGGCTATCAACATTTTCTCAGGCTACCGACTTGGAAGTCATCGCTGGCCTGAATGCTTTCATTGATGCATACGGAAATTGGATTTCCGTAAAACGTGCTAAATATCAAGGTCAAAAATTAGAAGAACGAACACTTGTATCTGCAGAACTTGATAAATGTACTACCGATAAGGATCGAATGAGTAACAATATCAATGACTTCCTGACCGGGCCTGAAAATCAGCAGAACATGCGGTCATTCCGATTGATGAATTCCAGCATGTTCATGCAATTGTGGCATAGTGAAAATGTCAAAAAAAACACGGTGCTCTCGTTTATGAATGATGTTGATTTTCAATCCTTTGATCAAGAGTTCTATCGTGCATCGTCGGTAATCTTTAACCAAAGGCCGGCTGCATGGCGTGCTTTTCAGTTGGCCTTCATTATTTTAAATTTGGATGGGATATTTAAGCGGCCCGGAGATGAGGTCTGGAAAGAACGTAATGAACTGGTCGATCTGGTATGGTTCCCCACAGGTGGCGGTAAGACAGAGGCCTATCTTGGGCTTATTTCGCTCACCATTATAAATCGAAGAATAATTCATGGGGCAATAGGTGGTGGCACAGCAGCAATCATGAGGTACACGCTTAGATTGCTAACTCAACAGCAGTTCACAAGGGCCACATTACTAATCATGGCGTTGGAAAGTATTAGACGATGGGGATTTGACCGGCTGGGTGCGGAACCCATTTACATAGGACTCTGGGTCGGTGAAGGTTCTTTACCTAATGACCTCGATGGTTTAAAGGAGGAGTATGGAAAATTGAATAGAGGTATCGGTACGAAAATTCCTTTTGAACATTGTCCATGGTGCCGGTCGCCCTTAATACCTATGTTAAACCATGAAAATGACCGTAGCCTGACGTTTGAATATAATCGATTGCATTTGTTTTGTACAAACGAAAAATGTTCTTTCTGTCAGCCGGAAATGTTCAACGATAGTGGGGTTCAAGGCCCGTTACCAGTTGAGCTTTGTGATGATATCATTTATCAACATCCCCCTGCACTACTTTTTGGTACCGTTGACAAGTTCGCACAACTTGCTCATAAAGTAACCACCGAACAGGCGAAACGTCATAAGGACTCCAGGCGATTATTTGGGCAAGGTAATTGGGAATCCGGAAAACCTAACAAAGGTTACTTTCCACCTGATCTTATTATTCAGGACGAATTGCACCTATTATTGGGGCCACTTGGGTCCTCGGTAGCGCTATTTGAATCGGCGGTGGATCAACTCTGTACAAGAGCGGATGGAACGCGGCCAAAAGTTATCTCTTCCACTGCAACGACTCGGAATACCCAACTTCAAATAATGGCGTTGTTTGATAGAAGAGTTAATTTATTTCCAAAACCAGGTGTAGAGTGCGACGATTCCTTCTTTGCTTTCTATAAAAGGAAAACCTCTTATATTGATAACGGAGTACCCTATGACTCAAAAAGGCGCTATCTAGGTATCCTGCCGACTGGTCGAACCCAGATCTGGATGCAGATGAGGATTGCTGCGATTTTCATGACACATAGAGCAGTTTTCGAATTAATTGGTCTCCAAGAACATTGTCCGTTAGACACATTGGAGTATGGGCCTTCTGATCGCGCTATGGACTATTATCATACAATTATTTCTTACTTTAATAGTCTAAAAGAGGTAGGAAAGACAGAGTCACAAATCCATACTTATCTTTCTAAAGAGATCAGGCGGGTATTTAATAGGGTAGTAAGACCCAAAAAGCTTATGCACTGCTTGTACACTTACTCCATTCGGAGTGGCGAGCTTACCGGTCGATTATCGGGTGAAGAAGTAAAGAACGAACTTCACAAGGTCCAGTCCGAATGGAAACCAGCGAAAAGATTTGCACATATTGGAACAAAGAACCAACAGGACGTAATATTATCCGGTGGCACTCCCCCGGATTTTGTTGTAGCTACTAACATGATTTCTGTAGGGATAGATGTATCCAGATTCAACTCAATGATTATAAACTCCATGCCGAGGAACGTAGCAGAATATATACAGGCCAGTAGTCGTGTCGCAAGGGAGTCTTATGGTATGGTTATCACGATTCATCACCCCTTTAGGGCGCGTGATGTTTCTCATTACGAAAAGTTTATTGAGTTCCATGAAAAAATGTACAGTTATGTGGAACCTATCTCAATCACTCCCTTTACGAAAAAAGCGATAGACCGATATATGGGCCTCTATTTAGCAACCATGCTTAGACATAGCCATGCATTCCCGGATAGACGAAATGCTAACACTATTTTACAGTATAGTTCAATAGAATTGGAAGCACTCAAAGACCATTTAAGTGATTATTTCTTAGAAAGGATGAATAGGTTGATGCGCAATGAAAATGACCCGTTGCTATTGAGCATTCTGACGCAGGATAATGTTGATCAAATCATTGAATGGATGGCTGAAGCTATTGAAGATTGGAAGGTTTTGGCTGAGACGGCTCGGATCAATGGTTCGACATTGGTGTTCAATAATAAGCGTAAGGTAGCTAATCAGAGCGCAACGCAGGAACAACTTTATGTTGAAATAGATGAATATAATACGAACATCCATAGTGAAAAATGGCAGATACCTATGTCACTTAGGGTGATTGAACCTGCGGCCGCTCTTAAGATCAAATTAAAATGACATGGAAATAGTTAGATCGAACGAATACAATCAAAGTATTGGGAAATATAAATTACTATCCTCAACTGCTGGTGTAGGTTCTATAATCACTACACAAATCGGATATTATATCCTGGTCTCAGACATCAATAAATGGAAATTCGTTAAAAAAGCACAAAGTATTGTCGAAGACATACGGGCGGAAACTGCTGATGACAAAGTAAGATATGACCTAGCCAAAAAACGTATAGGTCAGCGTGGAATATATTTTGTAGATGATAAACGGTTTAGGGACTTTTTAAGGACAGAAAAAGAGCTTGCTGAGCTTATCTGTCTTATTGGTATCCCGGACATCGCTTTAAACGAGCACTTCAATTCACCGAACTGGAAGGACCATCCTATCAATCAGTTACTAAAGAAAAAGGGAGAAGATGCAAAGGCAGAGGAGTACATGGTGCTAGGTACCCATTTTCCAAAATGGTTCAAGAACGCAGATGGCTTATTAAAGACCTATTCTGAATGGAAATCACTTTGGAACAATAGTGGTCATCAATCAATCTATTTCGTGCCTCCACGTGATGCAAATAAACGGATCGTAGCGAATACAGTTCCCTTGGTCAAACGTTTAAAAGATGCGGATGGAGTATCCTATACCATTGACCTTTATCAAGAGCTATCACAAACTAATTTGGTCCTAATCTGCCCAAATGGACATCTTTCAGATATTCCCTGGCCGAAGTTTTTACGATGGAGGACTGAACTGTTCATCGGCGTAAGGGATAGGAACACAGATAAAGGAGAAGCACTTTTTAATGAACTCGAATGTGAAACCTGCTGTCCACAGCCTCAGCTTAAGTGGACCGAAAGTAAGACCAAGTCGGAGGGCTACGGTAGTATCTATATCGAATGTATGAACTGTGGCCTTGGTTCTGGTGGTACGAATCAGCCAAAGATAAATCTGGAAGGTATTAATAATCTAAAACCGCTCTGTCCGGGCCATCGGCCTTGGGAAGTAGAGACTTCCGGTGATAACGACTCGATCCCGCGAGAACTGTGTGTAGGATATAATACTATTGCAGGCTCACAACATATGCAAATTGCTCTCGTCACTGGTAACAATATTTATTATGCTAACGGATTTTCAAGTGTCTATATTCCTGAGAATCTTGCAAAAAACAAGGATCCTTTGCTTCTCGAAGCGAAGGACATAGCTGAGCGGATGATGATATTTTTTAAAGGTCGGACGAGGCAACAGTTTTGTGAGGACCAGATCAATATCCACTTTTTGACGAACAATAATATTATTGTAAACGATCCAAAATTGTTCTTATTTGCTCTTAAAAACGAGATCATCGGTGTTGATGAGGAAATAGTAGCGATCGATCCGTATGAACAATATCGCTTTGAGGAATATCAATGTTTTATTAATAATTCGAAGATAGAGGTTAAGAATGGATTGAAATTCGCAGATATTCTTCTTCCGATAGGTTTAAATAGATTCTTCACCAAAATCCAACAGATAGAGGAGCTTCGCATCACTCAGGTCCAATTAGACTTTAATCGCGTGAAACCAAAAGAGAGAATAAAAATAGATGATGAAATCGTTGTATCTGCAACAGGACAAAATATATATTCATTAACGGATCAGGAGCTTTTTGTACTGCCTGCAAATGAATCGTTCGGCGAAGGTATTTTTTTCCAGTTCAACGATGTGGAGTTACAGGATTGGGCCTCGAAGTTCATGCTACGCGATGATCCTAAATATAATCATTTCTTCTTTGATCATGATCTTAAGGCACAGGGAGCAGCTTTTAAACAAAAGATAAAGAATAATGGTCTTAAACATTTTATAATACATTCATTCGCTCACATCCTTATGAGGGAGCTCGAGTTCTCATGTGGGTATCCAACTGCTAGCCTCAAGGAAAGGCTATACATTTCTGATAGAATGTCTGGTGTGCTTATTTATACAGCGGAAGGTTCGGAAGGGAGTATGGGCGGTCTAGTTTGGCAGGGAAGTCCGCTTCAGATCGAAAAACTCATAAAGAAAGGGCTTTCACGAGCTTGGGATTGTTCTTCTGACCCGTTATGCTGGGAGTCGGAAGGTCAAGGTCTGTTCGGTCTAAACTTGGCGGCTTGTTTCTCTTGTTCACTAGTTTCCGAAACCGCCTGTGAAGAGATGAACCTTGGTCTAGACAGGTCCATATTAGTCGATCATAACCATGGATTTTTTAAGGATTTACTAAATTAGAGTATAAAATCTGCTCTTTCTGGCATTAACACCTTCGGATGTGAACTAGACACGGAACTTCTTGATGATCAACTGAACTTCGAGTGCTGTACTCCGTTTGCATCCATCCTCTACAATAAGAGCGAGCGTATTCTGTAAACACAGGCAATTGGTGAAATGATTGTTCTACTTCGTTATTTTACCTACATTGGGAGTCCAAGCAGAACTCATAAAATCAATTAAATATATCGAAATATCAATTAAATTGTCAGTACATTATTATTGGGATTCATGCACGCAATTCATTTTCCTTCTGTAGTTGCAGATGATAATTTGTTAAAAAATACAAGCATGTTAAGTACAAACTAGCGAATGTCTTTTAAAAAATATTTTAACCAGATATGAAATTATATATGACAGTACATAAGACAATAACGCCAATGCCAGGAGATTAGATAAATAGAAAGATTAGCAATGACATTGCCCGTTTAGGGCCATTAGCACTCTAATGGGCCAGTAGTTCCGCTTACTCTCCTGCAAAACGGGTATCGATAAAAGGAACACTTAGTAATGACAAAATAACTTTATATTGCACTATTGGACGTAAGTAATTAAATCCTGTTAAATGTCCCAGCTCTCAATCTACGAAAGTCTTAAAGAAAAAAGAAGAGTATTTAAGTCAACTGACTATTTTACTATTGATTCTGCAAAAGACTTTGACAGATGGTACAAGGAGATATCTAAATTACATGATCATTCTAATTTTTTGGAACGAAATAATAATGGTCTGGAAATCTTTGATGATGCAAAATACAATTACTATCCATATATTTTTCGAGGAGTTGGTGATGCCAAATACAAAATCTTTCTTCTGCTCAAAGAGATTGGAATATAAATGACATGGGACAATGGGCTAATAGATCTTACTTAGAGTATGTCAACGACCTTGTCAAAAAGGCAAGTGGATTACCATTATTAGCCAAAGTTTTCAAATATTATAAGTTACATTATACTCAAACTGATTTCCCGACCTTAAGTATTTTGCAACATTATGGAGCCCCAACACCTTTGATCGATTTTACTTATAATCTAGATGTTGCGCTTTATTTCGCTACCGAATTTTGTAAACCAAGCAACAGTTCAAACCCATTAGACCATTATTTTCGGTTAATGCGATTGATAGGCACAGTCAGATTAAAAATGAATTCTTAAATTTATTACAATTTAATAATGGTTCATTTCCGGTATTGAAATCATTTTATGAATTGCAAGAAAATCCTAATTCGATTTTTTACATTACGGATTTTGAGAATAAATTTTCTAAGAGAAGTTCCCAAGGATTTCAGGATCAAAGACCATTAACTATTTTATTTAATCAAAGAATAATCCCACAGGAAGGATTATTTGTTTTTAATCCGTCACCTATAATTCCTTTAGAAGACTGTTTCAATTCGCCGGAAGCGAATTCAAATCTCAATCTTAAAAAAATGATGTGCATTAATATAAAAAAGGATTTGTCTGAGTATGTTAGAAGGAAAATTAAAATTAAAGACATTGATAGGTTATACATTTATCCAGAGCTAGAAAATTATGTTAAGTTTGTTAAGAATGTAGTCTTGGACGACTTGATGAAA
The DNA here is from genome assembly GCF_037719805.1 of Pedobacter sp. Taxonomy (GTDB): domain Bacteria; phylum Bacteroidota; class Bacteroidia; order Sphingobacteriales; family Sphingobacteriaceae; genus Pedobacter. Next base: position 711,649 of record NZ_JBBJLZ010000003.1, read on the forward strand.
CCATAAAGGAGAATTAGGTACGTCAGGTTTGTATGGAAGCTACTTTAAAGAGTAATACTATTTAAATTGGCCGTCCGATGGCAAACCTTCGAATCTTATCAACTAAAAAATATCCTACCTGATGGAATATCTAGGGCGATCAGCGTAAGACAACCATGCAGAGCTAAATAATGTTAGGTATTAGGAAAAAAGAGCTTAAAAGTATAAAAAAAAACCATTCGTGAAAGAATGTATATATGCATGTATTACCCTGGAGAAAGATGAAGGAAGCCTTAGCTATACTAATAGATCCTGGCTAAACTCCGACTAGGATTTGTGATTGGCACTATTTATCGACCCCTACTGAATACGGTGAATTCCACAATATGGCCGTATTGATTGCTACAATCCCAGGCACCTTCGAAGAGAGCCCGCTCGTTTTGAAATACAATTTCGAATTCTTGGACAACCTATTACGGTCTTTGAAAATCATCGCCAGTCCCCTTCCGCTTATTCTAATGATTTCTTTTTTAAATTAAGAAAACCAATGGAATACTAATTCAGCAAGCTACTCACCTAATAGCTGCCTAATTATTGAGGATATTGACGCTTATTTTACCTATAGTTTCACATTAAACCTTATTTATGACGCTGAAATCAAACGACTTATTTATATTCTGAAGTTGTCGATTATTACTTGGATTGATGTATCTTAGATAAAATTTTATCTAACTATATAACAACGTAAATGAAAATTATAGAAAATTAACTTTAATGGAAAAAAAGACATTATCAAATATCTTAGAAGGAAAGATTTTTCAAATTCCTGACTACCAACGGGGATATGCCTGGGAAGTTAAACAGTGGAAAGATTTTGTTGCAGATATTGACGCGTTAATTGATGATAACATAATTAGTCATTATACAGGAACAATTGTCATCTATCAACCTATCGACAAGCCAACTGAAAATTACGGAACTAAGAGGCTTGAGATAGTTGACATTGTTGATGGGCAACAGCGACTAACAACCTGTAGTATTTACTTGTCAATCATCCTAAAGGAACTGATAAAAGTTAGCGAAGATGATTACACTTCAGAGATTCCTATCTATCTACATTCTGGTAGCAAAAGCAAACTTAGGTTAAACAACGACACTGGTGACTTTTATTCCGACTTAGTATCTAAAGGCATTAGCAACATTGAACCAAACTCAGTTCATCAAAAAAGAATTTTTGAAGCCTACTGCTTTTTGAAGAGACATATAGAAGAACAATTAAGAATTAGAGGTGATAAAGGAGAAGAATATTTAAGAGATTTATTTGACGCTATCATTCGTAAATTAAATTTTTCATTCTACCCTATTGAGGTTGAGAGTGAAATTGGGATGACGTTCGAATTGATGAATTCGAGAGGGAAAGACTTGTCATCCATGGAACTGCTGAAAAACTATTTGATGTATTGGGTTTTTCGAAACGTTCAAGATAGTTCGGAGAAAGAAAACTTTACCAAAACAATCAATAAAACTTGGAAAGAAGTTTATGTAAACATCGCAAAGTGCAACGGTAGTGAAAGTCAATGCCTACGTATCGCCTGGACGTTGTATGTGAATTACACACCAAAAAACTGGGATGGATATAGTGGATTTAAATCTGATTATGTTATTCCATTGAGAGATTTTTCGATTAGGAGTAAAGAGCAAGTGAAAGAATTTCTTCTAAAGTTTGTTGATGGACTTGCACTGATTTCTAAACATTATTCAACTATCATAAAGCCAAGCGTCTCTTCTGTTGATGAAAGTGAGCTAAATTTACTAAGCAAAATTATAAACGCCGGCAATATAGCGAGCTATCTTCCTCTCATGGTCGCATCGCGCATTAAAATAGAAAACGGGGAAGTAGGAAAAGGCGAATATATTGGGTTATTGAAATCTTTAGAAATGTTTTCATATCGGGTGTTTCTTTGGGAAGGGAAACGAAGTAATGCTGGTTTGTCAAAATTCTACCGCTGGGCTGATGATGTGTTTGCGTCTAAATTCTCTTTGCAGTCCGTTACAGAATGGATTTACGGCACCATTAATTGGTATTCTCCTGAAAACGGCTTTAGAAAGTCTTTAATAGAAGATTTTTTTGATTGGTACCCATATCGGAGACTATTAAAATATACGCTTTTCGAGTATGAACTTTTTTTATTAAAAGGCAAAAACCAACCTAAATTAGAGTGGGAAGATTTATCAGACTCTACACTTGAACATATTCTACCACAAAACCCCGAAGTAGCTTCAAATTGGCTCACTAAATGGACAAAAGAGGAACGTAAGAAGTTTATACATGATATTTCTAATATAGTGCTTACTAAAGACAATTCACGATATAGTAATTTTGAATTTCTAAGAAAGAAAGGAACAGCAGGATCCGGTTTCTCCTATTCCAACTCTGATATTCGACAAGAAAGGAAAATTGCAGAGTATAACGATTGGACTAATGAAACTCGCCAAAAAAGAAGAGAAGAATTAGTATTTTGGATAATCAGAAATTGGGGCATCGATAAGCATTTTCAACCACCAGCAGGTGACATATTTGAAGACGAAGAGGAATTAATTTTCAACGATATCGACTAGTGATACTATCGCAAAAGATAGATTTATTAGTTGCGAAGCGTACGACAATATTATTTATGAATGGAAAATACCCAAATGCTACTTGGAATGGTCGAAGTTTTTGGCATGGCACTTCAACAATATTCCTAAGATCGATACGAGAAACGGGGTTGGGTGCTATCAATCCAAGTAGGGACTGGAAAATATTAGAATTGCTCCAGTTTCTTTTTAATGAAGTTATCAGGCTTAAAATTGACAATGTAGTGTTTGATTTACACCGCGCATCAATTGCAGCGTCGGTTTCACAGACGACACTTGATTACCGAGGTAAAAAGTTGAATTTCCAACATGATGGTGTTCACCTCTCAGCAAGTTGCATTCGTGCAGCCACTTACGCATGCGAAAACCTTGCTGGAAGTGAGTTGCTTCAAAAATGCATGAATCTACTGAGTATATTGATCTCAACTTGAAACGATCCAGAGATACCTAACGGACTCGATTTTCTGCTTTTGAAACGTTATATGAATATTGCTGCTAAGCCTATTATAATAGAGATCCGAGATGTTTTAGACTCCGTGTTACTTTGTGAAGATGGAACTAGTAATAAAAACGGGACTAGGATTGCTCCTAATCCCTCAAAAAACTTCTTACAGTATCACTACTGGAATGTTTTGAATTATCTGAGTGGATGGTTTGCCCAATCCTTAAAGTAGTTACCTACTTACTATATCGATCCTTTGCAGCCCAGATAAACTGAATAATGAAAAGGACCGCTGCCATATTTTGGATACCTATTTCCGGCAGACTAATGAAAATACTCATTGCTTGCAAATTAGAAAAAATAAATGGAATCATCCACCATCTTAAAGCTGTTTACATAGATTCAGCGTACTATGATACATACAACCAAAAACACTACAATATGCAACTTTTAAAATCCTGCTATCGACTTACAGCCGCGTGAGCTATACTTTGCTTCTATGATAAGACAATTGAAGACAAGCAAGAAAGTACAGAATACGATTAAGATTCAACGACTCATGGATATAATGAAATTCTATCTGGGTTAAGAATTAAGGGGCTCATTGCAGACCCAAAACCTGAGCAACTCGATGTTTATTTTAAGTGGAGAGACAAATGGTTCGAATATGAATACGCTAATATACGTCGTCTGAAAATTCAATACGTTGAAAAAGAGCATCCGGTGGTTTATCGGTTGATAGAAGAAGGCTTAATAGAGGTAGCTTAAAAACAAGTGACGAGCCAAGCCGCGCTAGCTAAGTGGTGGGGCATTATATTATGAAGTATCGTCTCAAGTCTTTTGGTGTATTGACCTAATTTAAATCCATCATCTGTTGTAGGCTTTGCAGGATTAATCATCGTTATCAAAAAATGCTAACCTTCTTTGACATCATTCTATACACTAAAAATATTAGTATTTTTGTTCCATGGGAACAGTTGTTAAACTAAATCAAACTATAGAAGACGACCAAATAAAATCAACTCTAAATTCTGGTTTTCATCATTGGGTAGTTAATAATGATAAAATATCTAGTATGGTTAAGGATATTGACAGGCTTATTGTCTGCCAAGGAAATGGAAAAGTAGACGTTGATTTATCTAAGTTACCGGATAGTTTCGTTAATAAATACTTTCTTGATAAGCCGAAACTGTTTGCAGATGAATTTATTCGGAAACTAGAGCAGTGCGTTTTCAATTCTCTGAGTTCAATTGGGATTCCGGACTATCAAATTGAATATACCTTTCGGTACGTCGGAATTCATACTAGCAGAACGGTAAAGTATTACCTGCTTACACGTATGCTTTAATTACATACCATGTTCGTATTCACCCAACAAACTACATATTTTCCTTCTCTATATGTTTCTTATAATTCGGCGGATATAGGTCTCTGATGTCTTTGTTATTGATTGTCCTAATGTTCTGTTGGGATTCCGGAGCTCTTCCAGTTCTTTCAAATGTTACTACGTCGAAAAAGTTTTGATTTTTCCAGACGCAATACTAGTAATTCCAAAACCAAGTTCCTTGACGAAAGCCAGCGTTTTAATACATTATTTAATCAAGTAGCGACCACCTTACAAACCATAAAGACGTAGAGCGCTTAAGTGGAGAAAGCTTTAATGTTTTAGAGTTCTTAAGATTCAATAAATGAAATTAAAATGCATCATCATTCTACGAAACTACCTTAAATTGTTGCACATAAGCCTAAACTTTCCCGCTCAGTTTGTCAAAATTTTTCAAGATTGCGGTCGCCTTTACATTTACTGATATTAAGCACCCCTTATAGCTGCACTGAAATTGTCAGTCCAGGTTTGATCACCTCCGTCTGGATATATACCTTGTCGGAGAGCATTCGAACTGGTTCCTGTATTTTGCAAATGAGGGCGTTCAAAATTTAATGGCATCAGACCCTCTGAAATGCCAATTTTATTCATTTTGCTCCACCACTCCGATTGTGCGCTAGAGGTATCCCAGCTCCAGTTTCCGTTAATGAGAAGCACAAAATCTACAGCAAGCCCATATTGATGGTAAGACGACCATGGCTGCGCATAAGTTACAATTTTGCCTGGCTCAGTTCTACCTTGTGCATATAATTTTGCCTGTCTTTCAGGATATCTAAAAGCCTCATATATTTTGAAGGGAATGCCCTCACTTTGCAATTGGGTATATACCTTTACCACAGCAACCCTCACTTTCGGATGAAGAAATCTGATGTCATTACTTCTATCGATTCTTGCTACAGGTACCCTGGGAGTTTCGGTCTTCAAATAGATCTTGAGCCAGGTTTGTCCACCAACCAACCCGTCAACTTTGATCCCATTGCTTTGCTGAAATTCATTTACTACACTCAACGTTTTAGCTCCGAATGATTGTTCGTTATCAAAAGAGTATCCAAGTAATGAAAGTTTCTGTTGTAAGTAATGTAAGAGGGGTCCAGTGCTGCCATTTTTTAGTAATTCCATGTCTCTAATTTTTGGGTTAAGGATTTGGGACGGCCGGTGGCAATGGTGGCGGAGATGATGCCGACACGCCACCAAGCGTCGTAATGGGCGCGGGCGCGAGAGGAGCTGGGCTTTGCGAAAGTGAATCTTTGTTCTTATTGTTGAGCACATAGCCACCTATCGTTCCCAATAGTGCCGCTAAAGTATTTTCAGCTATTACTTTAGATAAACCAAGTATCAATAAAGAAAGAATCAACAATAATACCGTTATCGTATTGATGGCAAATGCAAATTTATCTTTGGGATCTATGGCCGGTGTAAGTGTATTAGCATTTTCCCTTGTGCTCTTCAAGCCATACCAGTACATGATCAACGCAGCAATTATAAAAAAGGGTATACCTATTACAACAGCATACTGGTTGATGTTGAAATTCTTTTTGTTGAATTCGTCCCTTAAATCGTCGAGCTTCCTGATCAGATTTTTTTTCCTGGCAATCAAGGTGTCGTTTTCAAGTTGCAAGGACACTTTAAGTTCCTTTAATGTGAAAACCATAGATCCTTTCTTTTGAGTAAAAATTTCTTTTGCAATGGTGAATTTGGGTGGGGTTTCTTTTGTGAAAAGAGAATCGTTTCTTGCGAAGCCAAATGGTGATGTATAGTCTTTTGTTTTTAGCGTATTACAAAGGCTGCTTAAGTCCGTTGAGTAAGCCTGAGCGGCATTTTCGATTTTCCCAGCTATGCTTTCATTGACTTCATAATCACCAATAGATTCATCATAATCTTGATTGGCACTGAAAATCAATCTGGGAGCAAAAGATTTTAAAGTTTGTGCATATGGTGAGTCAAGATTCATCGAATCGAAAGTTCTCAGAGAGACGTTTAATTTGTCCTTAAATCTTGATAGATATGAAATGTCTTTTTCAAGTTTTGACGCCTCATTATTAGTTGAAGTTATCTTTTCTTTAATGTTATTGATATTATCAGGATTCCACGGCTCATATTCAACTGCTGTTGCCGAATTATACCATTTGGGCAACGTTGAAACCGAAAATAAAATAGATAAAAGAAGTAACATCACGAACACAAAAAATTGTGCCTGTGTCATTGTGGAGAAAAATTTCTTTACCATATTGGCTATATTATATTTTAAGATACTAACACATATTCCTACAACTATTTATTTGCACGTTATCTAAAATTGAATTTTATTAATCAGGAAAAAAATAGCTATTATTAGCTATTTTACGATGGGTGCAACAAGTAGTTAGCATACGGTCCAAATCCTTGCACCATTGATCAAAACCTGGATATCGGTGTCAAAGGTGGTTACCTGACAGCCGAAAGCCAGCTGCTTCGGATCAGTGCAGACAGCGGAACGACCTGGACTTTTATTATAAGATCGGATAGTTAATGTCTGTGTAAAAGAACATGTGGTTGATATTGTATCCCACATCGCCCATAGCTAGTTAAGTGAGGTAGCTGACAACATAATTGTCACCATAGAACGCTATTAAAAATTAGCTAGAAGTAGCTATTGTACTTAGCAGAATAGCTGTTTAGCTTTAATTAATAATTAAGTTCTAATAATAAGCAATTTGATCACACTATTTTAAAGCGATCTCGCTCAAACATTCCGGTACTGTAGTTTCTTTTTGTCGTCTTCCGTTCCAAGCTCCATCCGTAAAGCAATCAGTCTCTGATTCCAAAGGAAAAGCTATACCAAACTATTCCTTTAATTCCTGTATAGGTAGCGAGAAAATGATAAGGATCGCGGACTAACTCCTTGAACGTAAATACTAAAGAATCAGAACTCCTTCTTATAAAACGACTAAAACTGAAATACTACAAAAGCTGATATAATCTAAAAAAAAACTAATATGACTGAGAAATTTAGACTTGCTTACGAAGCAACAATGAGGCATGAAGGTGGCTATGCTAATGATCCGAATGACCATGGAGGCGAAACCTGGCGCGGCATTGCACGCAATTCCTGGAGCAACTGGCCAGGATGGAAGATTGTTGACGACATCAAATTACGAAAGCCAACTTCTCTAAATGCGGCACTACAAAAGAATGCTAGTTTGGATACCCTTGTGCTGAATTTTTACAAGCAGAACTTTTGGGATCCTCTAAACATTGATCTGATACATTCCAATCAGATTTCCCTCCAGCTTTTTGATATGAGTGTTAATTCTGGCATTAGTCGCGGCGCTAAAATATTGCAGGAAGCTATTAATCGACTAATTGCCCCTAACCAGATTGCTGTCGATGGAGATGTAGGTAATGAAACGATTACTGCCGCAAATGGGCTAGATCACCAAGCACTTTACAATCAAATCAACGTGCTCCGGTCAGCTTTTTATGAGCGAATAATTAAAAAAGACCCTACCCAGGAACGCTTCCGTAGATCGTGGTTCAGCAGAATTCATTCCTTTAAAGCAGAAAATGATATGTCAGTTGCATAAGGCTCGATACCATAGGTATACTGCAAATGTCGAGCTACCGGTTCGAAGGGGTGTCAGAAAACGTAGGTACACAATCCACCAACAGATTAGGATACAATGAGTTTGGTGATTAAATTAGTATTCCCAAATCAAAGAAATGAAAAATAAAGCGCTCTTAAGCCATCTATTGAAGATGGCAGCATTTTTCACTATTACCCTCAATTCCTTCGTTGTCTTGGCTCAAAATAAGCTAGCCCTACCTTCTTCCGCACATTTGGAATGGTCAGATGCCGAGATAGGGGCAATCTTCCACTTTGATATGCCTACATTCAAGCCGGAATACAATTGGCGGGTTTATGGTTCGCACCCTCCAGCATCAGTATTTAATCCATCTAAAGTAAATACTGATCAGTGGATAGCCGCGGCTAAGGCTGGAGGCGCAAAGTATGCGGTATTGGTAGCAAAGCATGGCTCTGGTTTTAGCTTATGGCCAACTGCTGCGCATGTATACAGTGTAAAGAATAGTCCCTGGAAGAATGGTGAAGGAGATTTAGTAAAGGACTTTGTGGAATCCTGCAATAGTTATGGGGTCCGACCAGGTATTTATGCAAGTGCATCTACTAATGGCTATTTATGGGCCGACAATCCAGGTGTAGTTGCAAAGGGCGGACCGGTAGACCAGAAAACTTATAATAATATTGTCCTACAGCAATTAACGGAATTATGGACTAATTATGGGAAGTTGTTCGAGATTTGGTTCGATGGTGGTGTGATACCAGTTAGTGAAGGTGGTCCTGACGTAAATGCTTTGCTTAAGAAACTTCAGCCTGATGCGGTGGTTTTCCAAGGTCCGGCTTCCGCTAAAAACCTAATCAGGTGGATTGGTAATGAAGATGGGTTAGCGCCTTACCCCAATTGGAGTACGACCAACGGTATAGATGCCACTAAGGGATTTAAGGAGAATGACTTTTCCGGGGTTCCAGGAGGCAAGATTTGGTGCCCTGGTGAAACGGACTTTCCACTGAGAACTGGTGGTTTCCAAGGTGGTTGGTTTTGGGTCGATGAAAATCAGGATATGATTACTAAAGAAAAATTCCTGGATAACTATGTAACCAGTGTAGGTCGTAACTCAAACATGCTGATCGGGATCGTAGTGGATAGCAGCGGACTGGTTCCTGTAAGAGATGTGGCTTTGCTAAAAGAATTTGGAGATGCAGTGAAGATGAAATATCGCCAGGTAAAAACGACTTCTGGAAGCGGCAGGGAGCTTTTGCTGGATCTTAACAAGATGCAGTCTCTGAAAGGAGTGGTGATCAAAGAAGACATTGCAAAAGGAGAGCGGATTCGGAAATACGTCCTGGAAGGATTTAATGGGAAGACCTGGAAAACAATTGGCGGTGGCAGTTCAATAGGTCATAAAAGAATCGAGATGCTGATTAAGCCTATGGTGCTTTCTAAAATAAAGCTTCGTGTGTTGGATTCAGAAGGAACTCCGGTCATTAAAGAGTTTGGCGCGTTTTAAGAATGAATAATTTGCAAAGGAGGTAAGAAAAGCCGGGTACCAGCCATTCTCCTGAATGACATTAGAGGTTAGTGTACAGATAAACCGTAGCTGTACAGATAAATGTTATGTGTACAGATAAAAAAAATCTGTATAAATAGGCCGGTTATCTGTACAGCTACGAAGATTAAGTGTAAATTAATCTTGTTTGGAGTAAAAGGATTGTAGTTTCGTTTCAGCAATTAATCAATGCTGGCGCTTAAATATGGTACTATCTAGACATCAATTCCCTTGTTTCAGTCTACATCGAGCCTACGATCTAGTTGATATGGGGTTTATCTGACTAGGTCTTTCCTTGGTGTCTGCTAGGTATCAGCTATGTGTTTGCTTGCTCCTGGGCCGTAGCGAGCACATAGAATACACATAACTCAGTGGGAGGCAAGAATCTTCCTTATTAACCTCATATCAATTAGAATGAATATTCTAGTACCTCCCTTTGCACAAACTGCGGACTAAGAGGTATATCAGGGCGCATTCGTTGCGAAAAGGGGGGGCTTTTCCCAAGCAGTTCGCACTGATATACCTAGGAGTTCCCTCGTTGTGCAAAATTTGGTTAGTCCGTTATCGCTGATTTGATAGGAGGGGCGATAGTCGTCGTTTCCTATCAGGAAAGTAAATAAAATGGATAAAAAATAATAATTAAAAAATAATCGTTTCTTTTTATGAAATTATTTGTTTATTCCATTAAATCTTCGTACATTGCACTTATAAGATACTAATGTTCCTGAATGCCCTTGTTAATTAGATTATCAACACCATTCGCATTAAATAGAAGCTGATTACTATCGCCGATAACCACAGCATAACAAAGTTTGCGCTCGCGTCCGTACCTATAAACAAAAAATAAGTAGATCACATCAGGTGACCTGCAAAATGATCAGCCCCAGGCTGACATCAACAACGTTCCTCTTCTTAGTTACAATTTCCCGTTTAATTAGGATCTATGCTAGCCTCTATCCTAATTTCCAATTTAATCAGGATTGATCACCTGGAATCTTGGTTGTTCGCTGTGAAGCGTCCAGCATCGTTCTTTGACGTATTAGTAAATTTTGCCCTTAACTTTCCTAATAGGGTGTTAAAAATTAGGTCCCTACCTTCGGGGTTTGGCATTTTAAATACCTGAATTCAGTCATTGCGGGTAAGTTTAAGCTTCAGCGCCTTGATTGAGCACATGCTGGTAGCGGTTATACGAAGCGGCCCCTGCCCAAGTGGTTTCCGCTTTACTTGAACGATTAATCCAAATAAAGAGTTTTATTTGAATTTTAAGGGCAGATTAAAATCAACAGTATAATTGTTTGGTCTTTGGCCAATAGCGATGGATTTGTCGCAAGCAACTAGACAGAGCAGCCAATCCCTAAAGCAGGGATCATCACTATCCTCGGGTTGCGGCCCCAATTCGTCATCACAAGCTCTAAGATCGTCCGTACAGTTCCTTCCACATCTTTTTCTTGCCTCACTGAATCCTCCATCCCCTGATGGATTGTCGCCTGGCACCTGCACAATATCACCCGGAAACTCATATACCGTCACCTGTTTATCGTGATAAGCGAAAAGTACGTTTACATTGCCTCTGCTGACATATTTTACCGTTCTTTTTTCGCTCATTTTAAAAGATTTGATATTTCCAAGTGAAGAGATTGTTCCTTTTTCAAAGAATCCTTTTAATTCCGCTGCTAGGAAAATAGTCTTCACAAATTTGCCCTTCGTTTTCAGGTAAGATGTAGGCGAAGCATTAGGGGTTGACCCATCCTTCAGCTCATAATATTCTGTGGTATTATTCAGCGTGCTTTTTTCAGTAACCTGAAATTTCTTTCCTGAAATGGTGACTTCCTCTTCTGGCTTACAGTGTATCGTTGTAAAAAGGCATAAAATGATTAGTGAAGATTTAATAGCGTAATTTTTCATGCACTTCAGAGTTAAGAGTAAATTTTTATGAATAAAATTAGTTGGTTGATGTTTGATAAAAGCCGTGGATGGTATTTGTAAGTTACCAAAGGGAAATTAGGCTCACAATGACTAGTAATAGTCATTTAATGGTTTGGCATCTGGTAGGTTGTAATCTAATGAGGTCATTTAGTTGATTAATCTTTTATTTCTTATTTTGTCAATTCCCATGGCGAAGACAAACGGCAAAATACCCATCAATTCCATGGCAGATGATTTCAGTCAGGGAATCTCGGTGGAAAGAATGATCATCAGAAAATCGGACTTCGAAGCGGGTCAGCAATATGAAAGTGCCAACGACTCACATCGCGATGACGGTCACACCTTTCACATTGTTGAAGCCGGCACAATCCTCATTGAAATTGATTTTGAGCAATATGAAGTGACGGGGCCTTCCGTAGTCTATATGCATCCGACCCAGGTTCATCGAATTCTGGATTTTGATGAGGTCACAGTTGCCTCTGTATCGATTCGAAATGAAGCGATGAATCCAGACTACATTGATTTTCTGGAGGAGCTTGTTCCTTCAAAACCGCTTGCTCTTATTAATGATGCCGATTCCAAGGTATCAACTATCTTCGCATTGTGTTTAGGCTTTTCCGAAGAACACAGCGGTAGGTTTTATTTTCCGCTTCTAAATGACAGCTGTAACACGCTTGTGTCTTATCTAATCTCACAATTCCTACAACAAGATCCACAAACAGCTAATCTTCCCAGGTATGCACTCATCACTAAATCCTTCAGATTACTACTGGAAAAAAACTACCGTCAACTGAAGCGAGCTGGAGACTATGCTGATCACCTAAATATCTCCGTACCCTATCTGAATGAATGTATTAGTGTCAGCACTGGACATTCTGTTTCAAAAAATATCCATAACCGGATTATTCTGGAAGCAAAGCGAATGCTTTACTACACCGATAAATCAGTTAAGGAGATTTCATATGATTTAGGTTATGATGATTACATCTATTTTACTAAGCTTTTCAAAAAGATCGCCGGTATGTCCGGATTAGCCTTCCGCAACAAAAACCGCGATTAGTACCATACTTGCTTCGTTCCAGCATGTGACATTCTTTAGGTTCAGTGCAATTTTGTATTACAGAACGAGGATATGGAATCTGCGTGGTCAATGTTAAATTATGAAAATGGGAAATACTAAAAGTGTATTGATATCAGGAGCCAGCTTTGCAGGTCTTACTACCGCTTTTTGGATGAATAAAACGGGCTATAAAGTAACTGTGGTAGAAACTAGTGCCGACTTAAAAAGGGGTGGTACTCCTGTAGATATCAAGGATCAGACGGTTGACATAGCAAAAAGAATGGGCTTGTTTGAACAAATAAAAGCGAACAGACTGGGTTTGGAAAGGTGGGAATTCAAAAATGCAGATGACCTTACCGTACGGACGATGCTACTAAAAGAACCAGGTGAAGAATTGCCGGACGATGAGTTTGAAATCGAAAGGGATGTATTGCTTCAAATGCTATTTGATTTGGTAAAGAACGATGTTCAATTCTTTTTCAGTAACAGCATTACCGCATTACATCAGGAAAAAGACTTCGTGCAAGCCAGTTTTAGAGATGGTACTAGTAATCGGTATGACCTGGTTTTTGGTTGTGATGGGCTACACTCGGTTGTACGAAAACTTTCCTTTGGTACAGAAAATCACTTTGTCAGTTTTTTGGGCCCATACTTCTCCACTGCTATAGTCGACAAATACCTGATACCTGATGCTACATTGCAGTTGTATGCGGAACCAAACAAAGGTGTAATGTTAAATGCATACAATAATAAGACGGACATTGTATTTACGTTCCGCCCGGAAAATGAGATACTTTATGATTTTCGTGACCAGGAACGTCATAAACAAATAGTCTCAGCGCAATTTGAGGGGATGCGCTGGCGTACTCAAGAATTGCAGTCGGAATTGATAAATGCACATTCGTTCTATTTTGATAAATTTTGTCAGGTTAAAATGCCTTCCTGGACTAAAGGCCGTGTTGCATTGGCGGGTGATGCTGGCTATTGTGCTTCTCCGGCCGCTGGCATGGGCGGTTCGTTGGCCATTATAGGCGCGACGGCGGTTACTGATGCTTTGCAGAATTGTGAGGGAAACCATGAATTGGCGTTTCTTGAATACGATAGAAAACTGCGGCCGTTTATCGACCAGGTTCAGGCCGATGCGGTTGAAATGTTAGATAAATTGCTTCCCAGGACTCAGGAGGAAATTGATCTAATGCATCAAAATGGATTTTAGTCAGGCAGAACAAAACTTGCCTTACTTATCATGTTGACGATCCTGGTTGGCATTGCCAGAGGACAGAAAAACAAGTCAAAAGCAAAAAAGCCGGTATCGCCGAGGGATTCAGTCTATGGTTATAAAATCATTGATAAATCCGGATCTGGTAACTCCTTGATGCTAACGATGCCAGTAGAAACGGGGAGGAGTAGGAGTGTTAAATTACCGAATTCCTATAGCAAAGGAGGCTTGGACGTTGAATTTATCTTCCATAATCATTATTAAACCTTTGTATCTTAGCTGGAAATGGTAATTCGACGCTGTCCTGGAAAAATGACAGCGGTAATATTTTTAATAGTTATCAATGAGAGGCAAAAACGGTAATAGATTTCAAGTCTTAAGTACTGAAAGGTTAACATTGAGACAACTTAAAAGCGGTGATGTCGATGGAATATTCGCCTTGCGTTCAAGCGATAATGTAAATAAATATCTTAACAGAAAGCCAAGCGAATCAATTGCTGATGCAATGACCTTTATTCGGGCTATCATTAGTAACAATCAAGATAACAATTCATATTATTGGGCGATTACATTAAATGGCATCGACAAACTGATTGGAACAGTTTGCCTATTTGACTTTTCAAATGACAATTTGAAGGCAGAGATTGGCTATGAATTATTGCCGGATTTTCAGGGAAAAGGAATAATGCAAGAAGCGCTTTCTAAAGTGATAGCTTTTGCCGTTCAAGATTTGCAACTAGAATCAATCAAAGCTGTCACTAATAATGAAAACAAAAATTCAATAGCGCTTTTAGAGAAATTTGACTTTAAAAATGATGGTGCTAACGTATCAAATTTCACCACGTTTACTTTCAAGATTTAAAGAAAGAACAACAATTGAGCATTCAGAAAGGCTTTACATCTTTCATTCTTTGAAGCTGCTTGTGATTAGACATGGCCGAATTAGCAACCTAGCGTAAAGGTAATTGATGCTGAAGCAAGGACGGATCTTACTGCCGCCCCGCTCGTTCACCAGAAGCCAGAGGATAGATACGATCGTAAATATTGAATCGTTCAGTTACGATCTTCGCGATATCAAAATGCCGCTGTTCATGGTTCAACATGTAATCATCTTTGTAGGGAACGCCAAGCCAGCAATCACTTTTTGCCAGAGAGGTTTTTAGCGTGAGGGTGACATGGATAACTCCATCCTTGAGTTCTTAGTTTTGCTCATAACCGATGTTTGGCATTACCACCGCAGCATACTTGTTAGACGTTCTGTTAAATGGTGTCGCCCTCTAATTGGTCGCTATAGTAGTCGAAACGGATCTTTACGCCGCTGGCCAGTACCTTGGTGGAATTGATATTCTGGTTCATCCATTTGTTAAAGTATAGCAACGCAGATTTATCCAGGTTCTTCAGGTTTTGTTCCACTGCCCCTTTATTGGTGAGCAGGATAGCGTAATCCGCAGTGTCTTGCTATGTAGCCTGCGGGTTTTATTTAACGTTAATCTGGTACACACTTCGTTCTCGATGGGAGCTGGCCCAAAGTAAGATTCTCCATGGTATATGCCGATATCTCTGAGAGTGTTTTATCGCAAACCCGCTTTACCTCTTTAGCGTCGTTTTTAGTGGTAGTGCACTTCCAGCAACGTTTTTTATTGTCATCCGACTTTGTGCAGGACTGGAATGCCATAACTGTTACGGTTACTAGGATAAGAGCTGAGATACGTTTCATTTAAAGTTTTTACAATGATAAGGAATTTAGGTGGAGCGCAAGATATTAATCAAATTCCGAAACTACGAGCGTAATTGCGTCGTATATGAAAGCAATCTTAACAAACAAAATGCTAAAGCTTGCCGTCGGTTTCTTTTATATCACGCTCCTGTTTGCAGTTTCTGTTAAGTCTTCTGTTGCTTTCTTTTATACAGAACCTTTACAGAAGCAACTCACAACGAATCAAAACGATGAATCTGAAAAAAGCGAGTTCTCTGAAAAAGAGAAAGATTCAAAGGACGACCTCAAGAAAAGTGAATTCATTAATCATTTGGTCTCCTATTTTGTACCAAAAACCAGCAATATATTAGCTTACAGCAAAATAGACGATCGTCTTTCTTCCATCTTTCAAAAGATCCCAGAATTGCCACCTAAGGCTTGTTTGTGTTAAATATTCTCAATCTATTTATTCATTAAACAAATCTTAACATGTCAAATTTCAAACTGTATACGCTGGCATTCTTGTGCCTTATTTTCTCTTCTATTGCTTTTACATCATGTAAAAAAGACCGTGATGTGAAGCCAGAGGTCCTGACCCCAGGACCAGACCTTAACTTTTATGCATTAACAAACGATAATAGATTGTTATCGCTAAATGCTAAAAACCCATCATCCGTATTATCTCAGGTAAGCATATCGGGCCTTCAAACTGGCGAAAACATTTTGGGCATAGATTTCCGCCCAGCTACAGGTCAACTTTATGGTATCGGAAGTAGTAGCCGACTTTATGTGATCGACTACAAAACTGGTGCTGCCCGCGCAATAGGTGCAACAGCATTTGCTACTGCAATTTCTGGTACCAGCTTCGGCTTCGATTTTAATCCTACCGTTGACCGCATCAGATTAGTGAGTTCAAGTGGCCAAAATCTTAGGTTAAATCCAGAGACAGGTTCAGTAATGATTGTAGATGGAGTAATCAATGGTGTAACGAACGCGCAAGTGTCTTCCGTTGCCTATACTTCTAATCGTGCTGGTGCGGCTACAACTACTCTTTTTGACATCGATGCAGCAACTGACAAATTGTACAAACAGGATCCGCCAAATGATGGTAAACTTGTTGAAGTTGGTAGCCTTGGCGTTGATGTAGATCAAATTGGTGGTTTTGATATCAATCCGGACGGGAGTGTAGCTTTAGCTGCATTACAAGTCAGTGGCCAGTCATCCTTGTTCACCGTAGATCTGACCAGCGGAAAAGCGATGAAAATTGCTAACCTAAGCGGTCAAATAACTGGTATTGCGATACCTACGGAGCCTGTTGCCTATGCGATATCCACTTCAAATGAATTGTTAATATTTAATCCTTCGTCTCAAACTCCTACACTCGTAGCGAAAACCATAACTGGTATTCAAGTTGGCGAAAGCATTCTTGGGCTTGATATGAGACCTTTGAACGGACAGCTCTATGCATTAGGGTCAACAAGTAGAATCTATACCATTAACGCATCGTCTGGAGCTGCCACAATGGTGGGTACTGGTCCACTAAGCACGCTAATTCCAGCAACTGCAGTAGGCTTTGACTTTAATCCGGTACCTGATAGAATCAGGATTGTAGGTAACAATGGTCAAAATTTCAGAATTAACCCTGTTGATGCAACACTTACTGTTGATATGCCTATCTCATTAGCAGGCGCAACTATTACGGGTGCTGCTTATACTAATAACTTTGCGGGTACAACGGCAACGGTTTTATATGATATAGATTCCACGATTGATAGGTTATACAAGCAAGATCCGCCTAACAACGGAACGCTGGTAGACGTAGGTCCACTGGGCATAAATGTTGAAGCTACAAGCGGTTTCGATATTGGCGGCACAAGCGGAATTGCATATGGCATTTTTACAGTTGGGACAGTTCAAAGACTGTATAGTGTGAACCTGACTTCAGGAGCAACAACTGCTATCTCAACCATTGCAACACCAGTACGTGGGTTTACATTGGGATTAGGTTTCTAGTGATCAACTCAACTGTTCTTCAAAGGCGCCGGTTATTTATCGGCGCCTTTTTGTTCTGCACCGGGCATGTAGATCTGCTATAGGGCACAAGTCGCAAACCCAACTTGCAGTAGGAAGGGGTTAGCCATGAGCAAGAGTGTCGATTGCAGCGGCAAGGGGATAAACTAATATCCGCAGCGAAGCATAGACTCTCATGAAACACTTTTACCTTTACTCCTCGTTATCCTGAGCTCCCAAGACTCAGGAAGAAGTAGAACTAATCTATCAAAATGGATTTTAGTCAGGCAGAACAATTTTATGGGCTATTTTTATGGAATTTCCCGTAAGCTCGCATCTTATTGATAATCAATTGACATGGCTATATGAAAACAAAACTTGCCTTAATTATCATGATGACGATGCTGGTTGGCATTGCCAAAGGACAGAAAAACAAGTCAAAACCAAAAAAGTCGGTATCGCCAAGGGATTCAGTCTATGGTTATCAAATCATTGATAGATCCGGATCTGGTAACTCCCTAATGCTAACGATGCCAATAGATACGGGGAGGAGTGGGAGTGTTAGATTACCGAATTCCTATCGCAAAGGAGGCCTGGAGCCGGTTTCAATGCCTACTCATAAAGTTGAAATGCTAATGCTTAAAGGGACAAAGGACTCGTCTGCAAAAGGCTCAGTTGAATCTATTGTGAGGCCTAATCGTAAAGTTGTACCTGTTAAACCCAGGAAGAAGTAAGTATAGCTGCAATCCTATAGTCGTTTACTGATCACTTCCCGCAGGTACGCCTCATTGTCGTCGCCCCATTGGCCAAGAGCTGCAATTACCGGAATTAGCGTTTTACCAAATTCAGTAAGACTGTATTCCACCTTTGGCGGAAGTACCGGATAAATCACCTTGGTAACCAGATCATGGGCTTCCAATTCGTTCAGCTGCACATTTAACATCCGTCTCGAGGCTTCCGGAATTTTACGCTGCAATTCACTCGGCCGCTGATGCCCTTCGTTGATAAACCAGAGCAGCCGGATCTTCCACTTGCCATACAAAACCTCCGCGATCAAATCCAGCCCGCAGTTCAGGTTCAATGCTAACTTCCTTTCGTACATATAACAAATGTAAGGGTATGTTACAAAACCGCAAATAGGAGATAAATTTATCCCTATCTGATTCGTTCCTCCGTACTTGTAGAGAAGTTTGGTATGTCTGAAATTTGTCTTAGATAAATGGTTAAGACATGGAACAGTTTAATTTTGATAACGAGCTCAAAGACAAGATAGCACTGGTAACAGGCGGCACGAAAGGCGCCGGAAAAGCGATTGCCGAGCGGTTGCGTAGGGCAGGGGCAACAGTAATTATCACTGCCAGGAACCAGCCAGAAGATGCCAATGAGGATCTTTATTTCATTGCCGTCGATCTAAGTACTTCTAAGGGCGCACAAAAAGTAGCTGATGAGATTCTGGAGAAATATGGTAGACTGGATATTCTTGTCAATAACCTTGGGAGTTCTGAAAGCCCAGGTGGTGGTTTCTCCGTATTGACCGATCAGGATTGGGAATCGACCTTTAGCGCAAACCTTTTTGCACCGGTCCGACTGGACAGACTGTTCCTTCCCAAAATGATTGAACGTGGAAATGGGGTCATCATACATATCGCCAGCATTCAGGGCAAGTTGCCACTATATGATTCGACGCTTCCTTACGCAGCAGCCAAGGCAGGACTCATCAATTACAGTAAAAGTCTGTCCAATGAGGTTTCACCCCAAGGTATCCGTGTGCTCACCGTTTCTCCGGGATGGATTAAAACTAAATCGTCCATCAAGATGATGGAAAGGATTGCCGAAAGTTCAAAAGTAACGATCGAACAGGCTACCCAGAGCGTGATGGATGCGCTTGGCGGCATACCAGCCGGCAGGCCCGCTGAACCGGAAGAAGTAGCGGAATTAGTTGGGTTCCTGGTTTCGCCAAGAGCTGGCTATTTAACCGGAACCGAATATGTAATCGACGGAGGAACAATCCCCACTATTTAATATTTTTAACAATACAATTATGAAATTACCTGCAATTATCACCGAATTAGTAAATGCACAAAACAGCCGGGACAGTGCTGCTTATGCAGATTGTTTTACCATTGATGCGATAGTCTTCGACGAAGGCCATAACCATCAGGGTAAAGATGAGATCAAAACCTGGATCGAAAACTCTGCAGAGAAGTATCAAACTGTGATGGAGCCCATTGAATACAGCGAATCTGATGACAAAGGCGTACTAAGTGCTAAGATCTCAGGCACTTTTGAAGGAAGTCCGCTCGTTTTGAAGTGCAACTTAGAATTTGGGGACAAGTTAATACGTTCTCTAAAGATCACCGGCTAGTCTTTCAAGGCTTATCGGGCTTTGGTTTGGTCATCTTTCATCAATCTCAGAACGACCTCATATGCTGTTTTCTTCTCCCAGCGTGCTATTAACCAGGCAATAAAGCTGGATGTGAAGATATCATTGTTTTCGATGCTGCTTAACAAGTCCAAGACCGCCTGTTTATATTTTGCTTCAAAAAGCAGGTCGGGTTTGATCAGGTATTTCTCCACCAACTTAAGATACGCGAGCACACGTTCCTCCGAAGTACTTAGTAAATACTTCTTATAGCGCCGCCTGAAGCTACTGAGCCGGGACATGGCAAGCTCGATGTTAGAGAATTGTGCATGAACCAGAATCTCCATCAGGTTTTTCCGAATGGTCCATAACATGCCCATCTTTTTCTCATACCAGGCATCGGTCCGCGTGAGCAAGGTCAGCTGCTTTAAACTTCCCCGGTCATCCCGAAGGGCTAAAAACATAGTTAAACACAATTGCAGATCCTCAATATCTTCCGCTTTATCAGCAGGTTTCTTTTCCGTCAGTGATTTTTGCAGTAGCGAAATTGCATCCGCTGCAAAGTCTGTATAATACAAGGTTAGCGCAGAAAGCAAAGTATACCGCATAGAGAATAGGGCAGCGTACCGACTATCTGTCGCCATTAAATCCATCATTTCCTTAAGCTGGGATGAACTCTTAGCAAAGTCCCTTCTGCGGAGATGAAAGTTCGCCAGGTAATACAGAATGGATAAATTATAAAAAAGATGAGACTCTTTTTTATTCGCATCGGCTTCGATATATTGACTTGCCCGGCCAATATAGTCCGCTATCAATCCATAATTCTGCTGTATCGCTGCGTATTCATTCGCAATATGAAGAATTTGATAAATGGATTTATAGGTCATCAGATCCTCAAGGGAAATCTGGTATTTTTTAATGGTTGTTGCCAATAAGGTTTTCAGATTAATGACCTTAGCATTCAGGTGTATCTCCTGCAACTGCTGTCTCAAAAAGGCGTAGGCCATATTGAGCTTCGCGTCCCGTTGCATTTGAAACTGGTTTTTGAGAAAGCGCGAAGTCAAGGCTTCTAGGTCTTCTGCACCGGGCAGATGTGCATACTGTAGCTTCAACAATAAGATCTCGTTTATCAAATTCAACTGCTCTAAATGCGCAGCTAACTTTTGAGCCTTATCCAAACACTTAAATGCTGTTTTAACGATATCATTTTCTAATAAGAAACGCCCTACGACCACCAGGCGAAGCGCATCATACGTGTCTGACTGGTTGCTTTCAAATGTCTTCTGCGATAGAAACAACAGCAAATTATCTTGCAACCTTTTTCGTAAGGCATGGTAGGCATCCTTATTTTTCGCGGAATCGTAAAGCTTGTTTAAGCCCTTGATATCGTCAGTTTCTATCAAATTCAGCAATTGTAAGTTCTTTACATCAGTTCTCTTGTTTTTCTGCTGTAAAAACTGCTTAAAAAGCATTTTATCACTGTGGGTAAGTAGGTTAGTAAGCTCTAATATTGGGTCCATAAACGCTGTAATTGCAATATAAAGTTACTATAATGTCTAAATATATCGTCAGTTATTTCAAGAAGTTCATTTCTTTAGGTTTGATTTTCATCCCACATTTGCTTCCATATTAATCACTTAAACAAATTAACATGGAACCGTTACAACACAGAACAGAGGAGCATTCACCTATCGTAAAGCATAGCGAGAATCTTAGAAACCCATTTAAACCTACTGCCGCATTTATTGGAGCGTCATGGTTTGCCTTATTAGCAGGTGTCGCAGGCTATTGCATCGGCTTATGGAATGCCGTTATGCAACTCAACGAAAAAGGTTATTATTTCACCATTTTATTATTTGGCTTGTTCGCGGTGATCTCCGTACAAAAAAGCGTTAGGGATAGAGCCGAAGGACTAGCCGTTACTGATCTTTACTACGGTTTGAGTTGGTTCGCGACCATCGCATCCATGATCTTACTAACCATCGGTCTTTGGAATGCAGGTATCGACCGGAGTGAAAAAGGGTTTTACACTATGGCTTTTTGTCTAAGTATGTTTTCGGCTATTGCCGTGCAAAAGAATACCCGCGACGCAAAGCTAGTCGGGGATAAAGAGTTGTAATGTAACGGTTGCAATCCCGCAGTGTCTTGTGATCAAGCCTGCGGGTTTTTACGCAGCTGCTTAGCAGGAGTTAACTGCGCCCAAAATACTGGATCATTCTATTGATTTCTGCGTAAGAACCACGAAGATTGTTAGAAAAAATGACTACTTCTAGCTATTTTAATTCGTTTAAATTGGTTTTAGATTAGGGTGGAATTATTAACGCCTCCTATGATAATTAACAACCACTTGCGCGCGCCCGGTTTAGAATTAAAGAAAACTACTATCTACAATGCAGTTATTAAAAAAGACATAAAAGCTAAATGTAAACGTGTCGGTTATCCCAAAACGTATGTTTTTAAAACTTTAGAAGATAGAATTATTGATTCTCGAAATATTGGAAATCTATTTCCAGCGAACATACGCCCGGGATAGTACGAAGCGAGACAAACATTTTTCTCTTCGACCTTTGATCAACTCTTGCAGTTGCTGATAGCTAACGAGGCGTTGCTAATACAATTCGATAATCCAACTTTTTAATGAATTAACACTAATGTAAACTATGAAATGTAACGATAAGTCTGTGACATACCTTAAATCAGAAGGCTATAATGTAGTAAGATTACCTAGAGCCGATATTAGACCTCTACAAGTTCTGATAAAAAAAAGCGGTTCTTTTGAAACATTAGGATCAATAGATTCTGTACTAATTGCTGGGAATAATAAGTCATTACCTAAAATAAAACGTGATGAAAGTGTGGCAGGCATTTCGGGGAAGAAGACTAGCGATATGAGTGCTGGAGTTGCCTTGAGTATATTGGGCAATATAATATCGGCAATGGGTGGCAATCTTGGAATTGATGCTCAATACTCTAGTGCAAAAACTATCAATTTCGAGTTCCAAGATGTAAAATCCGATTCTGTTAACATCGTGGAGCTTGATTTGTATCTTAATGATGCAGATATTGATCCGCTTTCAAAACAAGTACGTGAACTACTAGAGTCTGATGACATTTATATCATTACTTCCATTATTAAAAGCAATATAATAAGCGTAGAAGGGACGAAAAAGGATAGCAGCAGATTAAAGCTCGATATACCTCTAATTAAAGAAGTCTTAGGTGGCAAAATTAATATTGAAACAAATGGTGATATAGAGTCCAAGATTGCTTATCGTGGGGAAAACACACTAGTATTCGGTTTTAAAGCATTACGATTAATTTACGAAAATGGAAAATATAGCGCATTCGAGAAGGCCAGCGAAGGAACTCCTTTGTCAATTGAGGAACCTGAATGGATCGAACGGGGAACCGTAAATTGGTTATCTGCGCAAGAAAATTTGGTTCAGTTCCAGTAAGATGACAAAGAAAAGAGATAAAGTCGGCCAAGACTACAAGTTTGACCCAAGTGCACTAGAGAGGACAATCATTGCTAAGCCGCTCCTAAATGTTATGGAAGAGCATCCAGAGGAACCAACAGATATTATTATTGATCTCAATTTTGATTACGATGGAGGAATTGTGGAAGCCGGAAAAAAAGTAGAGGGATTGTTAAATGAATTGTCTGAATCGGGCGAGCTATCTAGTGAAAGCAGCCTCAATGAAGCGGCTATAAACGACGTAAAGAATCGTCTTACACGCCAGTATATTTTCGTAAAGCTAAGCCCTAAAAATATTCGTTCACTAATTTTAAAAGATCGGGAACGTTCACTTGCAATTTATAAGATTTGGCCAGACTTTGAAGTAAGCAGCCAGACAATCAAGTCAGTCCAAACTATTAAAGCTGATGCTGCTAGAAGTTCGTTTTCTGCTCTAGGAGAAGATATCATTTGGGCTGTACTAGATTCAGGTGTAGATTTTAGTCACCCTCATTTTAGTTTGCATAAAAATAAGCACAAAGAATTTCATAAAAACTTCACCGAATCAGGAAGTGAAATAGAGGATGATTTCGGACACGGTACACATGTCGCTGGAATAATTGCTGGTGAGATAATAAAAGGAGATAAAAGGAAGGGATTACAGCCAATATTTCTTACAAAGGCTAAGAACCAACTTGGAGAGTCTGAATATCGAAATGAAACCATTGATAAAATTTCCGGTGTAGCCCCTAAATGTTCCATAGTTAGCCTTAAAGTACTTGATAGTAACGGCAAAGGACAAACCAGCGCTCTAATCGCTGCAATTGCGTATATCCAGGAAGTGAATAATTATGGGAGAAATTTGAAAATACATGGTGTAAATTTAAGCTTAGGTTACCCCTTCGATCCTGAATGGTTTGCCTGCGGTCAAAGCCCAATTTGCGTTGAGGTTAATCGGTTAGTTAAGTCTGGAGTAGTCGTTGTTATTGCTGCTGGAAATACAGGTTTTGGTTATACTGACACTAAATTTAATGGTAGAATGGCTACTGGAATGCCCCTAAGTATAAACGACCCGGGTAATGCAGAACTTGCTATCACCGTTGGCGCCACGCATAGGGAAGCTCCACACACTTATGGCGTTTCTTACTTTTCATCTAAGGGACCAACTGGCGATGGTAGACCTAAGCCGGATATTATTGCACCAGGTGAAAAAATTATATCCTGCGCAGCGGGTTCGAAGAAAAGCAAATTTGGAGTAAACGCACAATCTATTGGAGAAGCGTACTACCTCGAAGAAAGTGGGACAAGCATGGCTGCACCACATGTTTCTGGTGCAATAGCAGCATTTTTATCTATAAGAAAAGAATATATTGGCCAGCCTGAAAAATTGAAAACCATATTTTTAGAGTCTGCTACCGATCTCAAACGTGATATGTATTTTCAGGGCAATGGCCTAATAGATTTAATGCGTGCGATTCAGTCAGTTTAAAGAATGAGATCATGAGCATACCACATTTCGAAATTCACTTTAGTAAAGATGCAGAAAGAGTTGATAGCAATCAAGTTGATGGCGTCATAAAAGCACTTAGGGAAACCGATTATACAGACTTGATTGTCCTCTGTCATGGTTGGAACAACAATATTGCTGAGGCCCGTAATTTATACGGAGGACTGCTAGACTTGATCTCCTCCTCGATAACAGCTAACCATGATGAATCGAAGCGATTTGCAGCTTTAAATATCTTTTGGCCATCCAAGAAATTCACTGATGCTAAACTCATTCCTGGTGGAGCCGCAAGTAACGATGATAGTGAAGAAAGTTTACGCCTTGAAAATGAATGGAAAAAAATGGCTGATTTATTCGATGATGAAAATTCCCTAGTAGCCTATGAACAAATACTGGAAGGTATTCAGAAAGGTAAAAATGAAGAAGAGCTTAGTCCTCAGTTTCAAAGAATACTTGCTGCTTTAAACGGGGGAGTGGAAAATTCTGAATGTTTCGATAACTTATCAATTGACAGAGTGAAAACATTCCTTCAAGACGGAAGCCTACCATATTTAGAAACGGGGCAGGAAGCTGGCGGAGCTGCTTCTAACGATAATAGCCAGACAAATGGGGAAAATGGTTATGCACTTGGTTTTTTTTTCGGGATGAAGCAAGGATTTGCAAATATGATCAACTTAACCACTTATTACAAGATGAAAGCAAGAGCTGGTGAGATTGGAACCGAAGGTTTAAGTCCTTTACTTTCAGACATCAAAGAGACAAAACCAAATATTGATGTTCACTTAGTCGGCCATAGTTTTGGTGCAAGATTGGTTACCTCTTGTCTTCAAGGAATTAAGCCAATTGAAGTTAAAACGCTAGCACTTCTTCAGGCTGCATTTTCCCACTATGCATTCGCAAAGAAATATGATGACATAAATGACGGATTTTTCAGACAGGTATTGACTGGAAGTAAGGTAAAAGGGGCGATATTGATCACACATACAAGAGCAGACAGGGCCGTTGGACTTTCTTATGCATTGGCTTCACGACTTTTGGAACAAGAATCGAGCGATATCGGAGATAAAAGCTCACTTTATGGCGGGCTCGGGGGTAATGGTGCGCAGAAGACCCCAGAAGTTGATAATTCAATCAGCCTAAGATTAGCGGTAGATTCAAATCAATTTAGAGCTGGGAAAGTTTACAACTTATTAAGTGACAATATCATTGGAGGACATTCTGATGTGGTAAAACCGGAAGTTGCAGACATTTTGACGAAAGCATTTTTGTTGTAGCAACAGGTTTTTAACACTATAAAGATTGATTAACAGTAGTAATTGTACCAGCAAAAGATAAGAAGATGCCTGACGAAACTCCTATCCCTACGCCACCTGACCCTGTTAGATAAATTGCCTCCCCGGACTCAGGAAGAATTAGAATTAATGCATCAAAATGGAGTTTAGTCAACTTTTTAGGCTATTTTCATGGAATGCCCTGTGAGCCCGCATCTTAATGAACAATCAATTGAGATGGCTATATGAAAACGAAACTTGCCTTAATATCATGATGACAATGCTGGTGGGCGTCGCCAGAGGACAGAAAACAAGTCTAAAGCAAAAAAGCCCGTATTGCCGAGGGATTAAGTCCATGCCTATCAAATCATTACTAGATCCGGATTTGGTAATCCGTTGATGCTAACAATGCCAATAAATACAGCGACGAGTGGGAATGTTAAATTACCGAATCCCTATCGCAAAGGAGGTATGGAGCCGGCTCCTATGTCTACCCATAAAGTTGAAGAGCTGAAGTTTAAAGGGACACAGGACTCGTCTGGTATAAGCTCAATTAAACCTGTTCCGATGCCTAATCATAAAGTTGAACCTGTCAAACCTAAGAAGAAGTAACCATAGCTGCAATCCTACATGACCACCCATATTAGGATTCCGACCATCGGTATAACTTAATTTGTTTATATCATCAGCAATAGTCCTCCGAACACCAAGCCAACTGCAACGCCTGCGGCTACCTCCGCAAGAGTATGTCGTTTTAGCAAAAGTCTGGAAAATGCCACCAGTGGCAATACTAATGCAAATGCTATCGCACTATAAGGATGGATCTGGTACAGGATAAAGCAAAAAAAGATATTTAAAGAGACATGCAGGGAAACCTTTAAGCGATAGTTGATCAGGTAAACAGTCAAAAGCAATAATGAGGTGATCAGGCAATTCGAAAACAATACCCTGTCTAACCCAAGTAAATAAATAGCTCCCGAGGCTATGAGCATTGTTATGATTACCATGATGTACAGCGGGGAGCGTTGACTCCTGGAGGACACATCGAAATCGGTGAAACGCCCTTTCCTCAGTCCAAGATAAGTCACCACGTTCATCGGTAAAACAACTCCAAAAATAAGTATTGCCATAATTATCATTGCCTGCCGGGTCGAATAGCGAGTCAGACTAAAACTGATGATAAGAAATAGGGAGGTAAATAGGGGATGGCTCAGGTAAGACAAGATCTTTGCAGCTTTGAGAAGGTTTTTCATAAGCAGGACCTATATTTCGTCGACATACACGAATTTGTAGAATATTTTCTATTAAATAACCATTTGTAGATTATTTAGATAGCATGGCGGAGCGCATCGCAAAACAATTACCGAACATTAAGCCTTATCAGTAACAAGAATGGAAGCAACCAGCTGATCAATTTTATGCAAAACAAAAAAGTAGCACTTATCGTCGGCGGTAACGGAATCATTGGCCGTAACATGGCGAAATACCTTCAGGCAGGGGAGATCTGGGATGAGGTCATTATCACCTCTTACCGTGCCCCGGACTTTGAAACGACTGCAGGTTTCGTCCGCATGGATCTAACCGATGCGCAAGCAGTTGAAAATGCGGTAGCTTTAGCCAACGTAAGCCATGTTTTTTATGCGGCCTATATGGAAAAGAAAGCCCTGGCAGAACAAACCTCTGCTAATCTATCATTACTGGAAAATCTGGTAAATGGGTTAGAAAAGGTGGCACCGAATTTTAAACACCTCACTTTTATACAAGGCGGTAAAGCTTATGGTGCCCATTTAGGGAAATACAAAACACCAGCGCTAGAAACCGATTCAAGACACTTTCCACCCAACTTCTATTATAGTCAGCAGGACTATTTAGTTAAACAATCAGCTGGTAAAGCATGGAGCTGGACGGCAGTAAGGCCGGATATTATAGTCGGTTTTGCCACAGGAAATCCGATGAACATGGCTAACCTGATCGCCGTATATGCTACGCTTTGTCGTGAGCTGGATGTGCCCTTTCGTTTTCCTGGATCAGATGCAGCTTATAAAGTGCTGGTGAATGTTACGGATAGTGAAATCCTTGCCAAAAGCATGGAATACGTGGCTTTACATGAGGAGTGCTACGGAGAAATTTATAACGTAACCAATGGCGACATTTTCCGCTGGGAGCAGATATGGCCGAAAATAGCCGAATACTTCGGAGTGAGTATGGATAGCCCTATCACTTTCCCTTTAGCTGATTATATGGCCGACAAGGAAGAGGTATGGACGGGAATTGTCAGTAAATACAATCTAACATCTCATACCATTAAAGAACTAGCCAACTGGCCTTTTGGAGACTTCATCTTCAACGTTGAAGCCGATGCTTTCTTTGATGTGAACAAACTTCGCCGTGCAGGTTTCCATGAAATGCAGGTGGAGAGTTTCGAATCGTTTAAAAAGACTTTCGACGAATTAAGGGCCGATCACATTATACCAAATTATTAATTACGTATATGGAATACAGACAATTAGGAAATTCGGGACTTAGGGTTCCAGTTTTAAGCTTCGGAACTGCCACCTTTGGCGGAGGAAATGAATTTTTTAAAGCTTGGGGAAGCACACAAGTTGATGAAGCAACACAGCTGATCAATTTATGCCTTGATGCAGGTGTAAATCTGTTTGACACTTCAAATGTTTATTCTGCGGGCGCGGCAGAAGAAATATTAGGCAAGGCGCTAAGCGTTTCGCGGGATAAGGTATTGATCTCTACAAAAGCTACTTTTCCAATGGGGGAGGCTGTAAACGACTTCGGCTCCTCGCGAATCAATATTATTAAATCCTGTGAAGCAAGTTTAAAGCGGCTCGATACTGATTATATTGATATCTATCACATGCATGGCTTTGATGCCACCACGCCAATCTATGAAACGTTAAAGGCACTCGAAACACTAATCGAGAGCGGTAAGGTGAGGTATATTGCTTGCTCGAATTTCTCCGGATGGCATTTAATGAAGTCATTGTCCGTGTCAGAGCGTTATGGATGGTCAAAATATATCGCTCATCAGGCGTATTATTCGCTGCTCAACCGCGACTTCGAATGGGAATTAATGCCATTAGGAATTGAAGAAAATATCGGCACAATTGTATGGAGCCCATTGGCCAGCGGAAAACTAAGCGGCAAATATAGAAGAGACCAACCGATACCATCCGAAGGACGTGTAGCGCAGGGCGGTAGTCCGGTTGTAAATACTGATGCAGACGAAGAGCGGCTTTATGATATCGTAGATGTATTGGATGAAATCGCCGAAGAAACCGGTAAAACAGCTGCGCAGATTTCCCTGAACTGGTTATTGCAACGACCGACCATCGCTAACATCATTATTGGTGCAAGGAACGAAGAACAGTTGAAACAGAATCTGGAAGCAGTGGGTTGGAACCTCAGTACCGAGCAAGTGAAGCGGTTGGACAAAGTAAGTGAAGTTTTACCTGCTTATCCATACTGGCACCAACGTCAATTTCCAATGCTGAAAAATGATCCGGATCTCTACGGTGACCGCAAATGATAGTCTAGCCACTCTGGGCATTCACTTACACATCCGGTAGGGTCGTGCCTGACAGGAGATTGTCTATACGCTTGTTCCAATTTTGCTGCGCCGTCCTGTTCAAGCCGTGGGAGGTCTCCCGATCATAATCTTTCTGAAGCTTATTCATATCCCGGTAAGAATCCAGGTATTGCATATTGATTACCGCTTCATAATTATCAGGGTTGAGGCTCGCTTGTAGTATTTCTTTCCTGAATTGTTCGGTTACGATCTTCGCAATGTCAAAATGCCGTTGCTCATGGTTCAGCATGTAATCATCCTTGTACGGAACGCCAAGCCAGCAATCATTTTTAGCCAGGAAGGTCTTTAGGGTCAGGGTGACATGGATAACTCCATTCTGAATTTCTTCGTTTTGGTCATAACCGATGTTAGGCATTACCATCGCAGCATATTTATTAGACCTTCTTATTTTGGATTTGAAATCCGTCCAGGTTAAAGGCCTCATTGCAGCATAGTAAATGGTGTCGCCCTCCAATTGCTCGCTATAATACTCGAAACGAATCTTTACACCGCTTGCAAGTACCCTGCTGGAATTGATATTCTCGTTCATCCACTTGTTAAAATATAAGAGGGCAGACTTATCAAGGTTCTTCAGGTTTTGTTCCACTGCCCCTTTATTGGTAAGCAGTCGCGAGTAACGCATGCCTCCAGTGTAGTTTAAAAGGTGTTGGTTGTTCTGCTCTTTTTGTAAGCTGAATGATAAAGTCATTTTTATCACTCCATCCACCATACCTGCTTTTCCTGGTGTTTCGTTTACCGTCAGCTCTTTAATATCAATTATAACTGGTTTAAGGGATCGATTCTTCGGCAAATTGTCTGTAATGAATTTGGTCAGGATTGCAAACTCTGGCCCCTTAATCGCACGCAGATCCTGCATTTCGGCAACGTAGAAAGTCAATGGCTTGAACAGTACCGGTTCCTCAGCCGCAACTTCAAAGCTTCTAAACGAAGTTAATGAAGGAAAAGCTAAGACGGTTAGAAAAATAAAGATTAGGTATCGTTTAAGCAGGTGCATCTTGTTTCTTCACAATAGGTTACCATAAAGATAAGGTCTTTTTGCATCTTTATAATTGTGTTGGACCTTGGTCTCGGTTTTTTGACATTTGAGATATGATCTTAAGCGCTACTCGTCCCGGTGAAGGCGTGGACCTTGGACTGGGAGGTGTTTTTTACGACCGTCATCCCGGTGAAGACCGGGACCTCGGACTAGGTGGCGTCGCTATTCCGAGGTCCTGAAATAAATTCAGGATGACGAAGTGTTTTACGATCGTCCCGGTCTTCACCGGGATGACGAATTCAAGATGAAGAAGCGCATAATTTATTATCTTCACAAAATCGACTTTACATTTAACCAAATATAATTTACCTCATGAAACTCTCTAAACTACTATTACTGCCAGTCTGCATGCTGCTAAGTTCTATCTGCTTCGCACAGAATACCGTAAATTGGTGGTTAACGAATAACGAGAAGTCCGCGTTGCTTACCAAACAATCACCTTTGTCATTTGGCCCTGGTACTACGGAGAACATCCCGGTCATTACTATCGATCCATTAAAGAAGTACCAATCCGTTGATGGCTTCGGCTTTGCGGTTACCGGTGGAAGCGCTCAACATATGATCCGCATGTCGGCACCTGAGCGGAAGAAACTTATACAGGAACTATTTGGTTCCGGTGCAAATGACGTCGGTATCAGTTACCTGCGTTTAAGCATTGGCGCCTCTGACCTGAATGATCATACTTTTTCTTACAATGACCTGCCGGAAGGGGAAACCGATATGAAGCTTGCAAAGTTTACTTTGAAAGAAGATGAGCAGGATGTGATACCGGTGATGAAAGAGATCCTGGCGGTTAACCCTAACATTAAGATCCTCGGTTCGCCGTGGTCTCCGCCGTTATGGATGAAATCAAACCGTAATATTCAGGGCGGCAGACTGCTAAATAAATACTACGGTGTCTATGCCCAATACTTTGTAAAGTATATCCAGGGGATGAAAAAGCATGGGATCACCATTGATGCTGTTACTATTCAAAACGAACCCTTTAACGATGGGAATACCCCGAGCGCCCAGTTCCTGGCGAAAGAGGAGTTAAACTTCATAAAGAACAACTTAGTTCCGGCGTTTAAAGCTGCTGGTCTTAAGACGAAGATCATACTTTTTGATCACAACCTTGACGCGCCGGAATACCCGATTTCAATAATGACAGATCCTGTGGCTTATCAATATGTTGATGGTTCCGGCTTTCACTTATATGCGGGACCGATAACAGCGATGAGCAAGGTACATGATGCCTTCCCTAAAAAGAACCTGTATTTTACCGAGATGATGGTCGTTAATCGGAACGATTTCAATGTAGGGAGTCCAACAGAACGGATCGTGATTGGCGCTACCCGCAACTGGAGTCGCAATGTCATCCTATGGAACTTAGCTGCTGATTCGCAAAACAAGCCACATACTGATAACGGTGGTTGTGCAAGTTGCCAGGGTGCGATTTCTATTGATGGTGATAAGGTAACTCGAAATCTGGCCTATTACACCATCGGGCATGTGTCTAAATTTATTCCTCCAAATTCAGTTAGGGTCGAAAGTTCCATGCCTGATGGCTTATCAAACGTCGCATTTACTACGCCCGAAGGTAAGACTGTCTTAGTCGTTGCCAACAAAGGCAATTCGGCGAAAACCTTTAAAATAGTGTTGAAAGATAAAACGGTGACGGCGCAATTAACTGCAGCATCAGTTGCAACTTACGTTTGGTAAATTATAAATTTGTTTATGAAGAAGATATTAGTGGTTATACTATCCGTACTGTCCATGCAAAACTATGCTCAACAAGCGAAAACAACTAACGGCATACTTCAAGGGGTTCCCGAAGCAAGCGGGGTAGTTTCTTATAAAGGCGTTCCCTTTGCGAAACCACCAGTTGGCGATTTGCGTTGGAAAGAGCCGCAGGCACCGTTAAACTGGAAAGGTGTTCGCCAGGCCGATCATTTCGGCCCACAAGCAATGCAACGTGCAATTTATAGTGATATGATGTTTAGAAGTGCAGGCAAAAGTGAAGATTGCTTGTACCTGAATATTTGGACTCCAGCGAAATCGCCAACGGAAAAGTTACCGGTACTTGTTTACTTTTATGGAGGAGGATTTAGTGCAGGCGACGGCTCGGAGTACCGTTACGATGGTGAAGCTTTGGCTAAAAAAGGAATTATTACCATTACCGTCAATTATCGCTTAGGAATATTCGGCTTTATGGCCCACCCTGAGCTAACTGCTGAGTCAGCTCATCATTCTTCAGGCAATTATGGTTTGATGGATCAGCACGCGGCATTGGTTTGGGTGAAGAAAAATATTGCGGCTTTTGGGGGTGATCCTAATAAAGTAACTATCGGAGGCGAATCTGCAGGCTCCATGTCGGTAAGCGGACAAATGGCATCGCCGTTATCAAAAGGCTTATTTATCGGTGCGATAGGCCAAAGCGGCGCATTTCTTGGCAATTTGTCGCCGGCACCATTAGCGGATGCCGAGCAAAGGGGAGTTAAGTTTGCAACTGGTATCAAAGCGAAATCATTAGCCGATCTGCGTAAACTCCCTGCTGATTCTTTATTAAAAATCTCAGCTGGAGCAAGTTTCCCCTTCACTATTGATGGCTACTTTTTACCTGAATCTCCGCAGGCAATATTCTCCACTGGCAAGCAAATGGATGTACCACTTCTAGCTGGTTGGACTACTGCCGAATCTGGCGCTGGAGATGTGTTAGGGAAAGCAGAGCCGACGATCGGGAACTTTAAAGCCGCAGTGCAAAAGTTATATGGCGAGCGTGCAGAGGAAATTCTCAAAGCTTACAACCCTGCAACCGATGGCGACGTGTGGCAGGTAGCGACGGATCTGGCTTCGGATCGCTTTATTGCCTATGCTTCCTGGAAGTTTATTGACCTGCATAGCAAAACGAACGGGCACCCGGTATACCGATACCTGTTTGCTAAAAAGCGTCCGGTGATGGCTAATGCTCCAGCGGGCACGGTAGATCATGCTATTGGCGCTTCTCATGCGTCTGATATTGAATATTCGCTGGGCAACCTGTCTACTAATAAAGTCTATGCCTGGACGCCTGACGACTACAAAGCTTCGGAAACCATGCAGAACTACTTCGTTAATTTTGTTAAAACCGGAAACCCGAATGGTGGAAGTCTGCCAACATGGTACGGCTTGCAAAGTAGCCAACCTAAAGTCATGGTCATTGATGCCGAAAGCAAGTCACAGTCAGAAAGGAATTTGAGACGGTATGTGTTAATGGATTCTTTCTTCAATAAGTAACAGCGATAAGCATTGCCCTATGACTAAAACAATTTGCAGTGTTGTCTTATGCTTTTTCTTGTTTGCAGATTCTGCAGCAGCTCAAGACCGCACCTTTATTAAGAAACTCGACAGTATCGTAGGTTTCCGGAAGGCTGTTGTTGGTTTTTCGGTACAAATTATGGAAACCGGCGATACGATCTCGTTGAACGGTGACCGTCGATTTCCAATGCAAAGTGTCTATAAGTTCCACCTTGCTTTGGCGGTTCTCGATAGGGTAGATAATGGGAAGCTTAAGCTCGATCAAAAGGTATTGTTGAAAAAAATGGACTTACATCCGGATACGCATAGCCCCTTAAGAGATAAATACCCTGATGGAAATGTCTACGTCACTATTGATGAGCTGTTACGATATACGGTAGGGCAAAGCGATAACAATGGCTGTGATATTTTATTTGGACTTATTGGCGGGACCAGTATTGTGGATCGCTATATTAAACACCTTGGAATACTCGAAGTAGCAATCGTAGGTACAGAAGCGCAAATGCATGCGGATTATAAAATGCAGTTTAATAACTACAGCACGCCCAAATCTGCGACAGCACTACTCCTTAAATTCGCTCAGGGAAAGGTGTTGCATAAAAGTTCGACTGACTATTTAATGAAGGTGATGCAGGTGTCGACGTCGGGACCTAAAAAGCTAAAAGG
Source organism: Pedobacter sp. (assembly GCF_037719805.1). Lineage (GTDB taxonomy): Bacteria > Bacteroidota > Bacteroidia > Sphingobacteriales > Sphingobacteriaceae > Pedobacter. Next base: position 746,279 of record NZ_JBBJLZ010000003.1, read on the forward strand.
CTTGTTGCCTCCTGGGACATTACTCGCACATAAAACCGGTTATTCCGGCACTGATGGTAATGGGCTTACTTATGCGACCAATGACATCGGCTTAGTGGTATTGCCTAATGGAAACCACATGCTCATCTCGGCATTTGTTACGATGTCCAGTGAATCTGAAGTGGTTAATGATCGTATAATCGCCGAACTTGCAAAAGCTTCCTTTGAGAAATACGGAGCTAGCTAATGCTTGAATAATCTTGATGGCCATGGACATGGCGCACACAGCTACCCGCCTTATGTGAAACGCTTCGTTTTTTGCTTCACAGTTTTGTAACAGAATGCGACCAATAACCCAAATGAGTCGATCATAGCGTAAGTTTTATTTACTTTCGATTTCGAAATGGAACTGAGTTTCACAGGCTCCAACGCTATATTTCAATAATTTCCGTTTATAGAGTCAGATACAAGTTTTATTAAAGATCGAAATTACCAGCATGCAAAAATCAAAGATTATTATCGTTTCAGGTTTCAGTATAGATTTATCCAGAATAAAAGCAATCAGATTAAATACAAGCACCACACTTGGGCCAACTAATGTGTTAAAAGTAGATCTGAATTTGAGATATGAATATATTTTCAACCCCAATAAAAAAGACTTCGAGAAAGAGGCGATCAACGATATGATCTCCATTGAATATGTGGATTATAATGACGCACAAGACGCACTAGAAAATCTCACAGAGGTTTGGCAAGAATATGCTGAAACTCAGGAAGGGTGGCTTAGCTAGAAACGCTCAGCCTTCGCCACAACCAGCTTCTCAGGAGTAATTGGTAAATCCCGCATTCGTTTCCCAGTGGCGTTGAAGATTGCGTTGGCTATAGAGGCGGCAACGCTAGTAATTCCCAATTCACCAATACCTTTTATTCCCATATCATTTGCAATCTTATCCTCTTCAGGCAAAAAAATCACATCTATATTAGCCATATCCAGGTTCACAGGCACATGGTAATCCGCTAAAGTACGAGTGATGAAATTACCGAAATTGGGTTCAACCTTTGACTGTTCGGCCAATACCATTCCCGCACCCATGGTTAACCCACCAATGATCTGACCATAGGCAGTCTTAGGATTGACTATTTTTCCTGCAGAACCCACGTTTACCATCCGCTTAATGCGGTACATTCCAGTATCTTTATCCACCCATACTTCGGCAAAATTTGCCCCGAATGAGAAGACAGAATGCTTCTTGAATTCTTCCGAAGGCTCTGCGGTTCCTTCAGCCTCAAACTTATTCAGCCCATTTTGCTTTAAAAGTTCTGCTACCGATACTTCCAGACTTTGGTTTATACTTTTCTTGTTCTTTAGTCCTGTAATAGCGTTCTGACAGGCAACACGTGCAGCATTGCAATAGGATGCCGCTCCCCAAGATCCCCCTGAGCCAGGCGTAACTGGAAACTTGGAATCTCCCAGCTCTACCGTCACTTGCTCCACTGGAATTTTTAAATACTCTGATGCGGTTTGTGCGATGATCGTATAACTACCGGTACCTATGTCGGTCGCATCCATTTGAATGGTGGCATGAACCTTTGTATCATTAAGTTCCAGGATAACTTTTGAAGAGGTCTTTTTATAGGGTGCATTACGAGAAGCAGCACTCACTCCATAACCGATCAGCCAGTTTCCTTCCTGTTTAGTGCCGGGTTGTGCATTCCGGCTTTGCCATCCAAATTTGTCAGCTCCGATTCTTAAACACTCTTTCAATAAGCGCGATGAAAATGGTTTACCTGCTCCCAAATCAACCTGGGTATCATTCTTTATTCTGAATTCGATGGGATCCATCTTCAGCTTCCAGGCCATCTCATCCATCGCACACTCCAGCGCAAAACTTCCAGTCGCTTCGCCTGGCGCCCTCATAGAATCCGGACATTGAAGATTCAAAGGGATCAATCTATGGGTAATCTCATTATTCGGCGTGTTGTAAAGCATCTTTGAAACATTGCCACAAGCTTCGTAGTATTGAAGATCAACAGCACAGTGGGAGGTAGTATTGTGAGCCAATGCCGTTAAGGATCCATCTTTCTTAGCACCTATTCGCATCACCTGTTCATCAAACTGTCTCATCCCCGTATTGGTGAACATCTGTTGTCGGGTGACGGTAATTTTAACTGGTCGACCCAACATCTTAGATGCCATAGTGCCTAAGATGATGTGTTTCTTTACGCGTAGTTTGGAGCCAAAACCACCGCCTATATAAGGTGCAATGATCTGGACATTCTCTTTGGGGATCATAAATGTATCAGCGACAGCAATCGTGGCTTCATGCATGATTTGCTGATTCGCATACATTTTAACATGACCATTATTCCAGGAAACTATTGCTGCATGCAGTTCCATCGGGTGCTGATGTTCGATAGGAGTGGTGTAAGTCTCTTCCACTTTAATCTCTGCATCCCGCATACCGGCGTCCATATTACCCCTTGAATAGTCCGCAGCCTCGTCTGGCTTATAGGCCTTATCTTTATTTTTATCGATATGGATATCAGGCTTGTCTTCCTCATAGGTTATTTTCACTAATCTGCTTGCATATTGAGCTTGTTCGAAAGTCTCAGCAACCACACAAGCAACAAATTCACCGTAATAATTCACTTCCGGACTCTGCAATAATGGTGCTATGGTAGTCAATGTATATGAGGGCCTTTCTTTGTCAAAAGCCTTTAATTTCTGCGCATTCAAATGGGTGATCACTTCCAATACACCCTTTTGTTTTTTCGCTTCAGATGTATCTATAGCGGTTATTCTGCCTTTCGCAATCGTGCTATTGATGCCCTGAGCATATACTACATTTTCAACTGAGAATTCTGAAGTATATTTAGCCATACCCATTACTTTCAGGCGACCATCGACTCTATCAATTGCTTCTCCTACTCCCGATGCATTTACTGTCTTCATACTAATGTTCTTTATTTGGATTAGGCTTTTCTTTGATAAGCTTGGGTAAGCGCTCTTACGATAGCCTTTTCACCCATTTCTACTTTATATTTATTGTCTTCTAATGGCTTTGCTTCTTTCATCGCGAGCTTGGCTGCTGCTTCAAAACTTGCTTGATCAGGAGTTTTTCCCAACAGGAAGTTTTCTGCCTTGGTGAGTTTCCATGGCTTGTGTGCAACTCCACCCATGGCAAGACCTATTTTGGTGATTTTCCCATCCTTAACTTGTAAACCGGCAGCCACAGAGATGATCGCAAAAGCATAGCTTGCACGTTCCCGGATCTTTAAGTAGTGATAATGTTCTGCGAATTCAGGTTTCGGAAGATGAATCGCTGTGATTAATTCACCCTTCATCAGGTTCGTATCTATCTCGGGGGTATCGCCGGGTAAGCGGTGGAAATCAGCAATTTCTATCATCCTGGAAGATCCATCAGTTTTCCTGACTTCGATAGTTGCCCCAATAGCCGCCAGAGCTACAGCCATATCTGAAGGATGAACGGCAATACATTTATTGTTCCAGCCAAAGATGGCATGCAAGGAATTCACGCCTTTTAATGCGCCACATCCGGTCCCGGGCTCGCGCTTGTTACAGGGCATTGATACTTCGAAAAAGTACGGACAACGGGTACGCTGTAACAGGTTTCCTCCGTTCGTAGCCATATTTCGTATTTGTGCAGTTGCTGCTGAAAGCATCGCCATCGATAGCAATGGATATTGAGCACGTATTTCGCGGTGATTGGCAGTCTCCGAATTTCTAAGCATTCCCCCAATCGTTAAGCCTCCTCTTTCGTTCCTGATGACTTGTTTGTGCTCCAGATTGGTGATTTCAATAAGTTGATCAGGTCGTTCGACATCCTCCTTCATCAAATCCAATAGGTTGGTTCCACCCCCAAGGTAATGGGAATTTGCAATGGCAGTTGCAGCCTTTAGTGCTTCGGCGGTAGTCTGCGCACCTGTATAAGTAAATGGTCTCATAGTAATTTTTTAAACAAGCTTAGATTCTCGCTTTCGCCATTTGTTCTGGTGTGGCAAACTCCCAGGTTGGCATTTCATCATTTCCGGAATGAACTTCCTTAAATGCCTGAACAATGTTATTATAGGCACCGCATCGACAGATATTTCCAGACATCCTTTCCCGGATTTCTTCTTCGGAAAGCATAAGATTGCCTTTAGCATCCTTTATGTTTTCGGTTACATAACTTGCATCACCTTTCTTTGCTTCGTCTAAGAGTGCGACGGAGGAGCAAATTTGACCCGGAGTACAATAGCCACATTGAAAACCATCGTGTTTGAGAAAGGCTTGTTGCATGGGATGGAGCTGACCATTTTCTGCCAGCCCTTCAATAGTGGTGATCTCTTTGCCTTCGCAGGAAGCTGCCAATGTAAGGCAGGAAAGTTTTCGCTGGCCATCTACAATTACTGTACATGCGCCACATTGGCCGTGATCGCAGCCTTTTTTCGAACCAGTGAGCGCCAGACGTTCCCGAAGTGCATCAAGCAAGGTCGTACGGGAATCCAATGTGAGTGGCTTCACCGTTTTATTTACCCGCAGGTTTACTTTTACTTCATTAAGAAGGACCTTAACATCATCAGGAAGGTCTTTTATTGAAGTGGCAAATAGATCTGACGTAAAATAGGTGGAAGCTAGAACGCTTAAACTAGCCGCAGATAGTTGCTTTAAGAACCTTCTTCGTGAGGCCTGGTCGTTCAGTCCGATCTGATCTAAGATTTTGTTTTCATCTTCCGTCAGATTGTAAGATTCTTCTTTTTTGTTCCAATCTTTCATAGGGGATGCTTTGATCTTGGAGATTAAATTTATGTTATTGACACATTATATTGTCGCAACCTTGTTTTTGATAGGAAGAAACTCAATATTTTAACAACAGTTACCTGGTGTTGTTTGGTTTGTAGCGAAAAGGTTATGTTTAATCGCCAATCTTTAAGTTAAATAGTGTTAAGTGTTCATCGCCGTAGATGGATTTCTTTGTATTTAATTAATTAACGCAATTAAACATGAAATTCATTTCTCTTTTTGTGGTTGCTCTATTCATTTCCTACCACACAAACGCACAGGTCAGCAAAGAACAGAAGGTGGCCAACCTCAGTACCTTTTCAAAAGTCTATGGCTATGTCAGATACTTTCACCCTTCCGAAGAAGCTTCTAAAGTCAATTGGGAACAGTTTTTATATTATGGTGTTAAGGAGGTTGAAAACGCTGAGAACAGCACAGCCCTGAAAGAAAAACTAAACTCACTGTTTAATCCTATTGCACCCTCGGTGAGGATTTCCGGACTAAAAGAAGCCACAGCCTTTGATCTCAAGTCCATCACACCAGCTGGTTCTGCATACCCTAAGCAAGTTACCTGGCAACATTATGGTCATGGAGTTGGACCAGGATTATATAAAAGCATCAGAACCAACAGGAACGTTGCTACAATGGATATGAATACCCAGGGTTTTGGCAATGTAACCAGTTCCATGGACGCGACACCTTTTAAGGGTAAATGGATTCGCCTGAGTTCAAACATTAAAGCGGAAGTGAGCAGCGGACAAGCGCAGATGTGGCTAAGGGTAGACAAGTCTGATAAAATGGGTTTCTTTGATAACATGGATGCCAGGCCCATCAAAAGTGACAAATGGAAGGTGTATGAAACCATTGGGCTTGTGGATGAAGATGCCAAAGGCATTGTTTTTGGTGCATTTCTTAGCGGAATGGGCAAAATGTGGGTTGATAATTTCAAACTCGAAGTGGAGGAGAACGGTAAATGGACCAATGTGCCCATTAAAAACGCATCTTTTGAATTGGTTGATAACGATAAACCGAACGACTGGAGGATCGGTTCAGGCGGATATAATTATAGGATGGTTAATCAGGATATTCCGGACGGTAAAACCGCCCTGCTCATTACAGACAATACCGTTTATAAAGTCGAAAAGCAATTGTTTGACGTAAAGGCTACGTTTGGTGCAACTGTTACTAAATCAGTCGGCAATGACCTTACCGTTATTGCGCCCTTGGTATTAATGGGGGATGAGCAATCCACCTTTCCAATTGCTAATCCACTGAAATTGAAAATCCTGAATGAAAAGATAGCGAAGGCACAGCCTGAGACGTTTAGCGATCAGGACCGATACGTACGCTTAACAGGTGTGATGATTGCCTGGAATATCTTTCAGCACTTTTATCCATACCACCAGGAAGTCAAATCAGATTGGCCTGCTCAATTGCCGAAAGCTTTAAGCGCAGCATATGAGGTAAAAACTTCAGATCAGTATTTAGAATTGTTGGGCATAATGACCGAAAAATTGAAAGATGGTCACGTTTATATCAGTGGTGGTAATTATTTAAATAGCTATAACGTTCCACTGTCAGCGAAATACGTTGAGGGTAAATTGGTGATTGCTCAGGTTGACAGTTTGCCGGGTGCCAAAGGAGATCTGGGTCTTAAGCCCGGAGACATCATTACAAAGATTGACGGCAAACCTGCAATGGAAAGATTTGAGGCAGTGAGAAGCACCACCTCCGGATCTGCACAATGGAAAGATGTAAGGGCATTGCCGCAACTTTTTAACGGCGCAAAAGGATCTGAGCTATCGCTCAGTTACCTGTCGGCCAATGGGGAAGAAAAACAGCTTCGGCTACAACGCGGTAGCGTACGAAGCAAGATTGACACCACAACCATTAAGAAAATGGACAACGGTGTTTATTACCTTAACATTGGTACCACGGAAATGAAAGCAATTAAGGCCCGTTTACCGGAGCTTGAATCTGCAAAGGCCATTATATGCGACCTCAGAGGGTATCCAAGGAACAACAATGAATTTATCAACTACCTCTTAACCGTTAAGGACGACAATAAATGGATGTTTGTACCTCAAATCACACGGCCTGATTACGAAGGTGTAACCTATGAGTCGATGGGCTGGTCGATGGAACCCTCAAAGCCACATTTAAATGCTAAGATTATCTTTTTGACTGCCGGTGGTGCGGTTAGTTATGCTGAAAGCTATATGGGCTTTATCAAACAGTATAAGCTTGCGACTATCGTTGGACAACCAACAGCCGGGGCTAACGGCAATGTGACTTCCTTTCCTTTGCCAGGAGGATATACCATTCGCTTCACCGGTATGAATGTAAAACAGCAGGATGGAAGTCAGTTGCAAGGTATCGGCATACAACCGGACGTGCTTGTGAAGGAAACCATCAAAGGAGTGGCAGAAGGCAGGGATGAGTTTATGGAAAAAGCTTTGGAACTGATTAAATAAATACCAATGACTTGTTATCCTGCCCCGTCTTTGCGGCGTAGGCCGCAACCTGGGACTGGGTGGCATCGCTATTCCGAGGTGCTGAAATAAATTACCAATGACAGGTTATCCTACTCGTCCTTGCGGCGTAGGCCGCAACCTCGAACTGGGTGGTACAGTTATGCCGAGGTCCTGAAATAAATTCAGGAAGACCGGGTTTAAACCTGTCATTGCCACTTCTTTGTGTTCGCCAAAACACTAAAATCTCAGAGAGACTTATGTGTTGATGTATGGCCTCTAAAGGCGTAAACCTCACATTTTAAATATTAACGTAAATACTTGCGCAACTCACAAGTTGCACTTATATTTGCAACCGTAAGGTTGCGTAATTAGTATTGAAAATGAAACAGGACATCTTCCAGGCCATAGCTGACCCAACTCGACGGGCTATTCTGACTTTAATTGCCATTCAAGCGTTAACGCCCAATGCGATGGCTGAAAAGTTTGATATGAGCCGGCAAGCGGTATCAAAACACATTAAGGTATTACAGGAATGCGAATTAGTTAGACCTGAGCAATCGGGCAGAGAAATCTATTATCACCTCGAGCCAAAGAAAATGCAAGAGCTGGATAACTGGTTAGCCCAGTTCAGGCAAATGTGGGACACTCGATTCAATCAACTCGACAAAGTGCTATTAACCCTGAAAACTAATAAAGATGAAAAATAACCTACAATCTGAGTTCACCGTTGACAAAGCAGCAAAAACGGTATTGATAATTAGAGAATTTGAGGCCGAACTTTCTTTGGTTTGGGATGCTTTCACTACTTCCGAAATTCTAGATCAATGGACGGCACCTGCTCCTTATTTGTCCAAAACTAAATACATGAATTTTGAAGTGGGAGGGAAGAGGTTTTATGCGATGGTGAGTCCTGAGGGCAAGGAGAGCTGGGCGATACAGACCTATACCTCTATTACTCCGAAAACCAATTTTAAAATGCACAATGCTTTTGCAGACGAAGAGGAAAACCCTCAACTGCCGGGCTCTGAATGGGATTATACCTTCAGCAAAGAAAACGGTATCACAAAAGTGAGTATTACGGTGTTCAATGAATCTTTCGAGCGAATGGAAAGCCTACTTGATGGTTTCAAACAAGGTTACAAAATGACCATGGACGCTCTGGAAAATCTATTGCTGACACTATCGCAAAAATAGCATTTACAGTTGCACTGATTCGTCACTTATAGGAGTCTTAGCAATACCGTCATGCTGGATTTATTTCAGCACCTCGGACTATCCAAGTGCACCCAGTCCGAGGTCCCGGTCTTCACCGGGAGGACGAGTGTTTATTAAAGATTTAAACGTATCTTTGATCATATTAGCAAATAGCGGATAAAATGATTAAACAGCTTAATTTGTTTATAACTAAAGCTTTATGCTTTCTTTTGCTTCAGTTGCTTGTTATGCCGTCAATGGGTCAAATCAAATGGCCAGCCGGTCAGCTGCTACCTTCTTTTCGAGCTCCTGCGAAAGTCCAGGATTTAATTATGCTCCGTCAGAACGCTACAAAATCCGCAGCAGAGATGTACCTGTTTGCATCGCTAAAGGGAATCGTTAACAAAACTAAACCACGTATTTTCTCCTATGAAGGTGATGCTTTCGCCGAAGGGCCTTATACCTGGCTTCAATCCTTTGGTTTAAAGTGGTCTGAACCTGCCGACAAATGGGACCTCATTTTGAAGTACCGCTCAGAGATTTCAGGGTTGATCGTTTATGATCCTTCCCAGATACATACCATAAATTTAGCTACGGTCCTTGCCAAGAATAAAGGGGCACTGATTGCCTCACCATTGTTGTTGTCCAAGTTAACTGCTCCTCCTTATAACTTGCTAGTTCTTAATGATTTGCAGGGGACTTTCAGCAGCAAGCTTGAAGTTTACCAATCACTCTATGATAACTATTGGCCAAGTCTTGATCACCGTCTGCTCATCGGACTCAATCCAAATGCACATAAAGCAGCGCTCCGTGAATATGCAGTCGCCTTAGGTGCTGCAGTGATCTGGCTAGATCCTAAAATAGCTGCTGAAAGTGAATTGCTGAACAAATTTTTGGCTTCCATGTCACCAGGGGCAAGTTTTATGGGCTGGTGGCCCGAAGAAGCGCCAGGAGTCGAGCGGGCTTCCAAATACGGAATTGCAACGATAGCTAGTGATTGGTGTTCTAATTTAACGGTGCATAGTGGAACCTCTAGAGTTGTAAATACTAAGCCCATACCTCCTAAACCAACACTTAAAAATAAAATATATGTTGCCTTCGTGTTGAGTGATGGAGACAATTTACAATATACGGAGCATTTGATGCGTAAGCTTTGGGACAATCCAGACCGCGGTAAAGTCCCGATGGGATGGACGGTTTCGCCCGCGATGCTGGATGCGATGCCTGCAGCGTTGAACTATTACTGGAAAACTTCCACGGTTAACGATAATTTGATTTCAGGCCCGTCCGGGTATGGGTATACCTATCCAAATACGTGGTCTGATGAAAGTTTGCTCAAACGCTTTGTTGCTAAAACCGAAGACTATAACAAGCGTGCGGGTTTGCGGGTGATTACGATTTGGAACACCATCGTTGGCGGGATTAATCCAAATGTTGGGAAGGTCTTCGCAAGTCAGGCACCATCATTACTTGGGGTAACTGCTCAGAATACTGGTGGCGGACTCACTATCTATAACAATAGTTTACCGGGAATGGCGCTTGCCTGTAACTACTGTACGACTGAACAAGCAATGAAAGATCATATCGCTAAGGGAGCTAAGGGTTGGAATGGATCCTCACCACGTTTCTTGATCATTCAGGCGCAACCCTGGACTAACATATCGCCAACAAGTTTTAAAAATGTAGCTAATTCGTTAAATGAAGACTACGTTGTCGTTCGGCCTGATCACCTTTTCCAGCTTATCCGTGAGAAAAATGGCATCTCAATTGATCCCAAATAAAGATTTTATTACCAGCAATTTTATTTTACTGGGCGTATTTGCGATGATTTGGTGAGCACAATGAAAGAAAAAGATATTACTCGTATCAGCAAATTTCTAAGCTTGATATTAAGGCACCAGCCACAGCGGATTGGCATTGAACTCGATGCTCAGGGCTGGGCGATTGTAGATGAACTCTTAAAAAAGGCTAACGAACATGGTCAGCATTTAGATATGGAGTTGTTGAGTTATGTCGTAGACACCAATAACAAAAAACGCTTCGCTTTTGACGAAAGCAAGCAAAGAATTCGTGCTAGTCAGGGCCATTCGGTCGAAGTTGAATTGGGTTACAAGGCGCAAAAGCCACCAGAAATACTTTACCACGGAACTAGCGAAACCTCAATAGCTTCTATTTTAAACAGCGGGCTTGAAAAGCGGAACCGCCAGCATCTACATTTGAGTAAGGACAGAGAGACGGCAGTACAAGTCGGGCGTAGGCATGGAAAGCCATCGGTTTTTAGAGTACTTGCCGGAGAAATGCATCACAATGGCTATCTGTTTTATCTTTCAGAAAATGAGGTTTGGCTGACCGATAGGGTGCCTGGCAGGTTTTTAATTTTGGAGAACTAAGTAAAAAATCTCTTAAATTTGAACTACCTTCTTTACCTATAACAAACTTACGCGCATGGCTATCAATTTACAAAAAGGACAACGTGAAAATTTAACAGGTCCGAAATTTAGTATAGGATTGGGATGGGATACGAACAGTTCTTCCAGTGGTCATGATTTCGATTTAGATGCTTCCGTATTCATGCTCGGACAAAATAAGAAATTAATTTCTGATGAGTATTTCGTGTTTTATAACAATCTTACTTCGCCGGACGAGGCACTTATTCATACTGGTGACAACCTAACAGGAGAGGGCGATGGTGATGATGAATCCATAAATGTGGATCTTTCCATTGTAAATCCAGCCGTCAGCGAATTGTGTGTAGTAGTTACAATTCATGAAGCGGCTTCCCGGAGACAAAACTTCGGACAAGTGAAAAATTCCTTCGTTCGGATAATTGACGTCAATGGCGAAGAAATGTTGAAATACGAGCTGGAAGAAGATTTCTCCATCGAAACTGCAGTTGAGTTCGCAAGAATTTACCGTCGCAATGGCGCATGGAAGTTTGAAGCAGTAGGTATTGGTAGGAGAGGCGGACTTCAAGATTACGTAGATAAATACCAGTAAGTCTTATGCACTCCATCTTGGTGCTGTTTTTGCTTTTCTCATGCCAAATTTAAAAATATGAAACTTTTAGATTCTTCTTTATTTAAGACAACGGCTGCAGAAGCCAAGGGAGCCGTAGCAGTTGGAGCCGGGTCGCTGGGAGCGGGTGCAATAGGTGCTTCAGCACTAGGCGCATTAGCGATTGGCGCTTTGGCAGTCGGCGCAGTTGCTATCGGTGCACTGGCCATCGGTACGATTGTTATAAAACGCGCGGTCATTAAAGACCTAAAGGTTGGGAAGTTGACTGTTGACGAACTCATCATCAATAAGCGAAGTGATGGAGCCTCGGCTTAAGTCGAGTAGGTAGCATCAGTTTATCTGTTATTCAGCTGCTTTTGCTGAACAAGTTTCGATAATGCGCCGGTAGACCAGAGCGCCCATAAGATCAGCACCGGCTGAAAGAAAAGCCTTCCTAACCGTTTTTGATCATTATCAAGACCGAATGCTGTTTTGTGACCGACGTACTGAGCGATATTCCCAGGGAATACCAGGATAAAAAATACTGCCAGAAAAAAACCTGTGTTTATCCTCTGCTTTCTCCAAAATATCAGTGTCAGGCCCAATGCAATTTCCACATACCCGGATAGTACTACAGTCAGGTCCTTTGAGACCGGAACAAAATCTGGAACCTGTGCCTGAAAAGCCTTACGCTGAAAGGTCAGATGGGCTACGCCGGCGAAAACCATAAACGTGCCTAAGAGTATTCTCGCTGCTTTTTGCAGGATGCTTGTATGGTCTCTACGCTGGATTCTCATAATAGGCTTTATGGAGTAACAAATGCAGTCTGGGTTTGTTACATTTATCATGGGGCAGATACCGACTAATCGATATTATAACGAAGCGAATGTTTAGTTCTTGTACGTTTTGTTGAAAACACCATTTACCTCTGCTGTAAAAGCACTACTAAACGTGTTTCTTGCAGTTTCGTCTTTTTTGATATCAAATATCATTGGTACGATCGGATCATTGCTGCCAAACTTCTTGTCTTTACTTGAGTCTATCTGAGCTTGAATCAATAAAAAGTTCGATTTGTCAATACTTTGGAAGCTACTTACATGTATGCTATCAGGTGTAACTTGTCTAAAGTAATTTCCGGCCAGGTCCGAGATGTACAGATATATAGGGTCATGCTCGTTGAGCTCTCCATCGCCATCGTAATCGATGGACGTTACTGAATATATCATCACATCTTTCATCTTTTGAAATGAATTGATACGTATCGCTGGTCCCGAAGCAAGCAGTTTTGAAACTCCGGTTTTAGTGTCATAGAAGGCAATATTCCAGTATGGGCCACCCACCGGACTCGACGAATAGCTTCTCACCTCGTCTTCATCTTTTTGAGCAACACTAAAGGTCAGCGGATAAAGAATAACAGTAGTACTATCCAATGGAATTGCTTCCTTAAAATTGGAGACCACATTCTTGACTTCTTCTTTAGAGAATTTACTAGCTTCCTTTGACGCTGGAATACTATCATTGCTAGAACTGCTGCAAGATACAATTGCAGTGGAAATAGTGGTCAAGAAGACGCAGAGCAGGGGATATTTACCAGTCATTTCATTAAGATTATTTAATTATCTGTAAGACCCCATCTATCATTAAACGTTACACTTTAAATCCAAGATTGCAAGGACTACATAATTTAGGATTGTGACAAACAAAAGTAAAAACGATAGGGTTGATGGCTAGTATTGTTTAAAATCAAAGCTATGACTCAGAAAAGTAATGTTGGCAACACATCCGAAGACGGATCAAAGCCGAACCACAAAGGAGAAGTTAAGGAAAATCCGCAAAAGGGTGCACCCGGTGTAAGTAAAAACGGAAAAGGCAAGCACTTTAAGGATGAGTCCGGAGGTGAGGCTATAAGAGAAACAGACCCAGAAAATACGACTAAAAAGCAGCAGAATAGCGTTTAGAGAGTTGAGGTTTAGTGCTCCATCAGCAGCGAAATGTTATGGAAAAGGTGAAGAAGATACTCAGTGTCTTAGCGCTTGTAACGCTAATGATTGGGCTTTCATGTAAGAAGAAAACGCCGGAAGTTACGTTAAAGAATTTGCCATTTCATCCGCTGCTAAATGAGCGGGATTTAGGCCTATTGGTCACTGCTATCGGAGACGCCAGAATAGTACTGCTCGGAGAGGCCTCACATGGTACAACTGAGTATTACAAATGGCGCTCTGCTATTTCGAAGCGACTTATTCAGGAAAAAGGTTTCGATATGATCTCGGCTGAGGCCCAGTGGGCAGACAGTTACCGGGTAAATCAGCTTGTAAGCGGTCCGTTGAAGGACAGCTTACAAGCTACTGCCCTTTTGCATCAGTATGACAGATGGCCGACCTTGATGTGGGGCAATTATGAGGTTGCGTCATCCATTGGCCATCGGGCCATTGGTGTTCAGTATAACCCAAATAGTGAACGAGGAAACTATGTGCCATCGATTATGCCGTCTAGATATGATGCGTTCGTCTATATTGACAAGACCACCGCGCTTAAACCACTAAAGATTAAACCAAGAAATGAAATTCCTGATACGTATCCTTCGGGGTATGAGTAGGCGATGCGACAGTTTAATTTATTTCATAATATTTTAGGTGGGCATATTAATTTTTATATCTTTGCAGCACTTCAGAAATAAGGCACTCCGATGAACTTATCAAAAGCCTGGAAAGGATTTAGTTTGAAGTAAAAAAAGAAGATACCAGTTCGGGGTGTAGCGTAGCCCGGTATCGCGCCTGCTTTGGGAGCAGGAGGTCGTAGGTTCGAATCCTGCCACCCCGACAAACTGAAAAAGGCCTCAAATCATCGATTTAAGGCCTTTTTCAGTTTTTTAAGCTAGCCTCAGTAAGCAATTAAGAGCGCTGTCAATTTTTCGCATTCCTTTGCGCTCATTTGAGAATAACCAGGCAAATAAACGAGCTTTTCTAATATCAAATCCTCAGGGCAGGGAGGATGGGTCTTTTTCAACTGGACCATACTTGAAGCTTTTTGCGAGGCATCAAAGCCGTTCTTGCGTAAATACTCAACCAAGCCGTTTGGATCATTGGTTTCGACAGGCATCACCCAGTGAGTATGCTTCCTGTTTTTTAAGCCTACTTTGTAACTATCCGGAATATTTTGTAGAATGTCATTAGCTAGCTGCACCCGTTTAGTGATATCATTTTGGTTGAAGTTCTTAAGTTTCTTTTGTAGTAGCTGTTCGTTTGGCCTACACGGCCGGTAGCGAATCTGTTCAAAAATCTTCTCCCCGGGAAAGCTTTTGATGAACCCTGATAAAACCTTATCGAAATCTTTTCCCTTAGCTATCATGATCTTATAAAAAGCGGTGTAAACAAGCTTACTCATTAACATTTTGAAAAAAGCAACTTGAAAGAGCTTTTTGAGGTACCCTATGGTATCTTGTCGTTTATATGTTCCGTTCCGCAAAACAACTGCGGCATACAGCACTGGATTTCTTATTTTTATCACTGCCCCTTTAATTGCTGTATTCGTCTTAATAAAGCCGAAACTAAACATCACCACATCTGATTCAGGATTGCCGTCATAGAGATTACCGGCATACGCCTGTGCACAATCTTCAAATACGATTAAATTATGCTTTTTTGCAACCGCTATGATTTTGTCTGTTTCGCTGACTCCACCAAAGACATGAGTGATTAAAATTGCTTTTGTGAGCGGAGTTATTGCAGCTTCTATTGTCCTGGCTGAAATATTTAATGTGTGCTTGTTGACTGGGATTGGAATGGACGTTAAGTTATGACGTTCAATAATACCGAACATATCGGGTATATTAATATCTGTGACTAAGATCTCTGACCCAGGTGCAAAATTTAAGACTTCTAGGGCCAAATCAAAACCCGTCCGAACGGAAAGGCAGATGAGTTTATCGGTATCTTGATTCGCGTTTGGAGAGGAAAAGCGGTCTGTAAGACAAAAGTACATTCCCGAGACAATGTCCCTTGTACTAATATATAATTTCCCTCTGGGTATCATCTTATGAATTATTTTAATATTGTAACGCTACCGGTGAGATTACCGCAGGTGCCCTTCATGTTGATGACGTAATAATAAGTTCCTATAGTCAAGACTGAACCCTTCCAGGTGCCGTCAAACGGCTTACCAGAACCATTTTCACTAAATACCTTTTGGCCATTCCTGTTAAAGATAGTGATCGAAATGTATTTGTATTTAGCTAAATCATGGATCAACCAAACGTCATTAACACCGTCGCCATTTGGTGAGAACGTGCTTGGGATACGCATACTGATACCCTCGAAGTTTAGTTTGACAGGTACATGAACACTTTCGCATTCACCGAGCCTGTAACTTAAGTAATAGGAAGAAGCTGGTTCTGCCGTAATTGTAAAGTCTCCTGTTTTATTAGTGTGCTCCGGTACTGTTGATGTACCTTTATATAGGCTGTACACTCCTGAACCTGGTTGCTGATTTTTCACATTTACTTGTACGCGCATTCCTGGACAGACGTTAATTGGCTGTACCAGAGGGGCGGCAATGAACTCTCCCGTGTTTTGGAGACTTATCGCATCAGTTGCTATCGTACAGCCGTTTACATCCCGTACGGTTAACCTGTAAATGCCTGCATGCAGATTTAAAAGATCAAGCGTACAGTAACTCTGTCCTGATGCATTCTCCACCCAAACGTAAGTATAGGGCGGAAGACCTCCACTAATACTAATCCCGCTGATGCGGCCATTTCCCCGGTTGCAATCATCTCCAATAACTGACAAAGCGTTGGCGTTAACCTCTAACATTGGAACCTGAGTGATTTCGATCTGCCTGTAAAATGTTTCGCACTCTCCGTCGTTTTTAAAAAAAATCTTGTAGCTACCAGGCCTTAGATTGGCAATGCTGGAAGTGTTTCCTACGGCTGCATCGCCCTGATCTACCACTCTGATCTGATCGGGACGAATACCAGTCCCAAAGTCGATATCTATTTTTCCGTTGAACTGATCGCAATTGGAAGGAGAGGCAGACACGTTGTAAAAAGGAAAGATGGTCGTAGCAACGCTGATAGTAAATGGCCTGCTTTCCACAGTGCAATTTAAAGTATTGGTGATTACTAAGTGATAAGTGCCTGCAGGTACACCGCTCAGTTCTAAAGTGTTTCCTACAACTTCTCAGTCTCCATCAAGCCATTTAAATGTTGCGGCACCGGTTTGTGTAATGCCTTTAATTGAACCTGTAGGTGAATTACAGCTGGTAGGTGTCGAAATTGCATTTTGATCATCCAGTTCAATCTTGTTAATGTTCTTAATAATGAATTCTGCAGATTCTATGATTCCGCAGGCGCTTTCATCAGTTACCTGAAGCTTATAAGCTCCCTCTGACAATTGATCAATGTCGGCATCTTGACCTATTTTCTCGCCAATGGCATTTCGCCATACATAGGTAAGTTTTCCGGTACCGGTTACTTTTATGTTTCGGATGCTACCAGTGGGGGCAACGCAAGTGGCGTCCTTTTGTTGTACGGCAGTGTCATCGATTACAGGACCACTGACATTAGCAATAATGTATGGCCCAAACTCTTTGACGCATCCCGAACCTGCTAAGCCCGTCAACCTTAAAGTATATTCGCCAGCAGGGACATCTCGCAATTCGCGGTCCTTACCCTTTACTGTGCCGTTCTTGTCGAGCCATTGTATCTCTGTATAATAGTTCGGGTATAAATTTAATACCGATCCACCTTTTCCGCATGATGCATGTATAATTTCAGGTATGGCATTGAAAGAAAGCTGAGGAATATTGTTTTCAACTTCCACCCAATCGGAATAGGTAATACATCCAAATTGGTCTGCTTTTAACCTATACTTACCTGCAGGTAGATTCTCAACGTCAAGTGTAGTGGCTACTACATTGTCTTTCTCGTCCAACCATGCTATCTTATCTACATTCACAGTAAACGCATTTTTTATCGTCCCGTTGAAGCTGTCACAAGTTTGATGTGTGATCTTGAAAAAAGGTTCATTGTAAGGCAACAAGTAAATTCTTGGATCAGAAAATTCAGAACTCATTTGATTAAGCGTAGCGGATGCCATTACTGAAACGCCAGTTTCTATTGCCCCTTCGTATTTCCAAATCCCGTTATTATCTGCAGTTACGGTAGCAAAGTATTTTTTAGGCTGGCAATTTGTACATTCCGCATCAGTATAAAACAGTTCTACCCTGGCACCAGGTTTAGTTGTTCCGGCTACATAGGTTGGTGTTTTTTCTTTTAAAATGACCTCTATCGGCTTAGCAAAGGGGCCTGTATCCTGGTGAATGAAGGGAATCCCTTTGTTGCAGTAAAAAGAATTGTGGCTTAGCTCAATATTTCTCACTTCATAAGACCGTATTGAAAAAGGTTCATAATTAATCGTTGAGTAAGTCCCTGTGTTTGTGAAGATGTTGCCTTCAGCATTTGTACTACCGCCAACTAACACCCTACCATTCATCTGAGATATCAGGATCGCCTCATTGTGAATAGGCAATTTTTTCGATCGGTCTCGAGAAGTTCCAAAGTAATTGCCAGATATCTTTACATCTACATTATTGAGCCCACCCATGTTAACCTTACAACCAAAGACATTATCCTCAATCCTAACACTTGTAGATCCGCTATTTCTAGTTAAACCGGGCGTGTAAAGTCCTACGCTCAAAGTTGCATATTGATCAACCTGACCTTGATTGTCACCGTCTTTATTTGCGCAAAAAGTATTGTTTTTCATGATACAAACGATATTTTCCGGTATCATTTCCTCAGTGTCGGCATAGGCAATTGTAAAAGCACCATATATTAGATTTCCTTCTACTAGGGTCTCGCCACCGATTTCCGAAATAAAGGTACGCATTAGATAGATTTGGGGAATCACTTCTGTAGCGATGTCTACTCCATTTTCCTTTATGCCAAAAATATTACTCTTCATCACCATGTCGCGCACTTGTGGTCTGTTACTGATCATGAAGTCCTGACGACAACGGATACCGCCAGTATTGTAAATCACATTACCCTTTCCAGGAGCTCCTAATACCACCTTCTGATTGATGCCATAAAAATCAAGCATAATGATATTTTTTGGGAAAACACCAGTATCTGTCTCATAATCAATGAAATTCCTGATGACGATGCCGTATAACTCGAATCTACCCACGTTTATAATCTTAAACAGCGTCTGTGTCTGCTGAGGAACGTAATCGAAACTTCTTCCGTCAATTGTGACTTTTGCGCCGTTAATTGCTGCATTCGGCCCTGATTGGGTTGACGCATCAATAATGACGTCGGTAGTAATTGTGGGCAGTTCGGTTCGTATTTCAATGATACGATCAAGTGGACTGCTGCCCGGTAAATTAAAAGTGATCCGGTCAATATTTGTATTACCGTTGGTGCCTGCAGTGGCAAGCGCTTCCCGTAATGTCCCTGGACCGCTGTCAGCGTTGCTAGTCACCAGGATATCTTCCGCCGATAGTTCAGGGCGGAATAAAAGGAAGCAGCATAACAGCAGGATGATGCGAATTCTCACTCTACACGATTGAAAGATGGTGGAAGAGAACATTGGTATTTACTTTAGCGGTTGTTTGTATAACTAATGTAGCTATTTCTTGTAACCTTACGATAAAAATCAGATGTTTAGCTTTTCAATGATTAAAAAAATGCGTGCAAAATCCTTATTTTCATTTGCCTACCTGCTTTTACTGTCCCTCCAGCTGTTTGCTTCAGATCCGGTGACGCTCTATGTATCAAAATCAGGAATGCCCGGCGCTGTTGGTACTAGAGCAAAACCACTGTCTACGCTGGCTAGTGCCGTAGCAAAGGCAGCGGCATTGAAGAACCGAAATGTCATCATTAATATGGCTAAAGGCACCTATTATCTGGATCAAACCTTAAAAATCTCCTCCAGTTCTTTTCAAGCTGCATCTTTAATGATACAAGGTGCTTCGGATGGGGAGACAGTGATCAGTGCGGGCAGGAAACTGACGCTTAGCTGGGCCAGTGCTACGACGGGAATAAGGACTGCGAAAATACCAAAAGGAGTAACCTTTGAGCGGCTTTATGTAAATGGGAAGCTGCAAATACTGGCCCGATATCCAAATTTTGATACCACTGCGCGCTTTTATAACGGTACGGCAGCAGATGCAGTATCTAGCCAGAGGGTCGCTGGCTGGAAGAATCCCGCAGGTGGCTACCTGCATGGTCTACATAGCGGGGAATGGGGAAGTTTTGATTTCAAAATGACTGGTAAAAATGCGAAAGGGGAGCTTGTCCTTGAAGGCGGCTATCAGAATAACCGTCCGAGTCCGCTTCATGCAGAAAGGCGTTTTGTAGAGAATATCTTTGAAGAGCTGGATGCTCCCGGAGAATGGTTCCTCGACCGTAACAGCTCTATACTTTACTATCATCCCGCAACCGGAACTAACTTGAAAACTGCGGTCATAGGAGTTTCCAGGTTTAAAAATTCCATTGAACTCTTGGGGAATGCGGATGCTCCGCTCAAGAACATCACCCTTCAGGGATTAACTTTCCTACACAATGAGCGTAGCTTCATGGACACGAAGGAGCCATTGCTTAGAAGCGACTGGACCATGTATCGCGGTGGAGCCGTGTTGTTGGACGGGACTGAACATGCCCGCATACTAGGTTGCAAATTTCAGGGACTGGGTGGAAATGCGATTGTATTCAGTAATTATAATCGCTCTGGCCTTGTTGAGCGTTGTCACATCTATGAGATTGGAGCAAGTGCGGTTTCTTTTGTAGGATCGCCAAAGGCGGTGCGTTCCCCGCTGTTTAATTATGTCGAGCACCTTCCGCTGGAAAAAGTAGATCTTCAGCCAGGACCGCTTACGAGGGATTATCCTCAGCAATGCAGCGTTAACGACAATCTATTTCACCATCTGGGAGAGCTGGAAAAACAGGCAACCGGGGTTCAGATTGCGATGTCTTCCCAGATTTCAGTGACCTATAACAGCATTTATCATACTCCCAGGGCCGGAATTAATATTGGAGACGGCTGTTGGGGAGGTCATCAGATCGCTCATAATGATGTTTTTGATACTGTACTGGAAACCGGAGATCATGGGGCATTCAATTCCTGGGGGAGAGACCGCTTCTGGGATCCGGACCGAGAATACATGAATAAAATTACGACTGAGCACCCTGAGTTGATCTTACTGGATGCCGTTAACCAGAACGTGATACATGACAACAGGTTCCGCTGCGATCATGGCTGGGACATAGATTTGGATGACGGCTCTTCCAATTATCACATTTACAATAACGTATGTCTGAACGGTGGTTTAAAGCTCCGAGAAGGTTTTCACCGGATCGTGGAGAATAATATTATGATCAACAACTCCTTTCATCCACATGTCTGGTTCAAAGCGAGTGCTGATGTTTTTAGCCATAATATCGTGATGCAATCTTATGCACCGATCTGGATGAATTATTGGGGCAAAGAAGTTAACGGCAACTTCTTTCCTACTCAAGATGCTTTAGCGAAAAGCCAGGCGCTTGGAAATGATCTCGGAAGCAGTTATGGCGACCCGCAATTCGTAGATGCTAAAAGCGGAGATTTCAGGGTTAAAGAAACTTCGGATGCATTGAATATTGGCTTCACGAATTTCCCTCAGGTGTTTGGTGTTCAGTATTCACCACTTAGAAAGCTTGCTGGCAGCCCGGTGATCCCGAAGCTGGATGTGAAAGAAAGTGCAGGAACTTTTCAAATCGAGGTTTCACTGCTTGGTGGTATGGTGAAGTCTGTACAAGGATTAGGGGACAGGTCGGCTTACGGACTCCCAGATGAGAACGGTATAATTGTTCTTAAGTCTGCGCCCGGATCACTACTGTTTAAATCTGGTATCCAGGCTAAAGACGTGATTCGCAGCGTGGAGGGTAAGCCGGTTGATAATGTAAATCAGCTGATTGCCGCGTTAAGGACTCGGGTTGAAAAGAAAATAGTGGCTGTTGAACTCATGCGGAGTCAGAAAGTAGTGGTGATCCAGTTGCTGGTAGAATAGGGAATTGTGCGTGGGACTTAGATAATGGCAAAGGCTGTGGCAAACTTAACGAGTTGTGAAATAGAGGTCACTTCTAGTTTGTGAAGGATATTTTTGCGGTGGTTATTGACAGTGTGGATGGATAAAAATAGTTGTTCTGCAATCCGTATGCTGGTGTTTCCGTCTGCTATCAAGCGTATAATCTGCTTCTCCCTTAAACTCAGCGTTGCGAAGAGATGGTGATGTTTTGTGACGTACACGTCCATGTCCACCAGGTCATTCAATTTTCTCCCGATGTAACTTAGCATATCTGCTTTGACGGCCACATGAAATATCTTTAAGGAGCCGTCTACACCACTCCCTGGATATAACCTTGAAGTGGTGTAGAACCATTCATATTTGGTCGTTTCATCGGGACGGATCCGCTGGAAAAAAGAATGTACTTTTTCTCCGTTGTTTTCCATTACAAATTTTCGCAATTCAGGCTTTATAATTCTCATTTCCTCCGGAGGGAAGAATCTTTCAAAAAACTGCGGACCCATGGCGAGCAACGCTTGCCTATCCTGTCTGAGATAGTCGCAGCCGTATCGGTTCATATAAGTATTCGTCATGATCTTTAAGTCTTGTACCATGACCCCCCCTGGAATGTAGTCTCCTACGTCTTCTATACTCAGTACATTTCTTTCAAGGTTGTTTCCTATGATCAGCAGTTCTGCATCGCAGTGCTGTCCCATCGTTGTTGAGGAATAGGGTTTCATAACTGTAGGTTTTGGCGATTGTACATACCTAATATACAAGTTATTAGAAGTCTTTTATAGAGAAAAGAAATAATTTTTCTCAGACTAATGATATGCGCAGCGTGATGTAAGATTTAGTGTTATGGCAAACGCAGAGAAGTGGCGATGACAGGTGTAAAAACTTCGTCATCCTGAGATTTTAGTGTTTTGGCAAACACAAGGAAGTGGCGATGCCACCCAGTCCGAGGTCCCGGTCTTCACTGGGATGACTGGGCGTAACGCTACCCACAAAATGACTACTTATAGCTATTTTTTTAGGAGCTCCATCCTGATATCTTAGTGTACGAGCTAGTTAAACGCTGAGGTATGATAAACGAGACCCTAAAATTTATCGCTGACGAGGTTAACAAATACCTTTCCCAAAAACTTGGTGTCAATACCGATCCCAGGCTTGTTCTCGAAAATCTTTCCAAGGCAATGGATAATGACACTACTAGTGTTAATTCCTTATCAAATAAAGCCATACTCTCGCTGGTCAACGTGGAAGAAGATCGTGTTCCCAAACAGCATCCAAACGACTTAAGAGCGGATAGTAGAGTGATCTATAAAAATCCTCCCCTCTACCTCAACCTGTATATTGTCCTGGCTGTGAACAGGGCGGATTATGCAGAGTCCCTGAAATGGCTCGGATTTATTATCCAGTTCTTTCAGTATCAAAAAGTATTTACTCCTCAGACTCATCCCGGACTTGACCCGAAAATACAGAGGCTGATGCTTGACCTGCATTCAATGGGATTTGAGCAGATCAACCATTTATGGAGCATTTTAGGCGGCAAATATATGCCATCGGTGCTGTATAAGGTGAGGCAGGTGACTCTTGATGAGGAGGCATTAATCGCCGGTGGGGGCATCATTACTGAAATAGAAATTAATGGCCGAAAAAAATTACCAGTATAATGGCGTATAAGATACTTTTCACGGTTGACTCATTAAGACCTTAGTGCTCACTTGGGGTCTACTTGGCTATGTTTTACTACTGCCAAATCCAGGTAAGGATCAGCTAGGGAGTTGTCCAAAACGGCAATATCCAATTATCCCTAGTATTTTATTAAACTATTGAACCCAATAACTATAGGTATGTCAAAATCTTACAAAACACCGGGTGTCTACGTTGAGGAAATTTCAAAGTTTCCGCTTTCAGTAGTCCAGGTAGAAACGGCTATTCCGGCATTTATAGGTTATACGCAAAGAGCAGGCGTTGAAGGAACGCCATTACCAACTGAAACCATTGGAGCTGTAGCAGTTTCGGAGGCTAAAAAGATTACTTCTCTGATCGAATATGAAACCTATTTTGGAAAAACGCCGCCGGAAGCAGTTTCCGTTTTGATTGAGGAGACGTATACTTTTGCCACTTTTGATGTTGAGAAAAGAATAATCGTAGCAAGTATTTTAGCACCCACTAAGCAAACAATGTACTACCATATCCAATTGTATTTTGCAAATGGTGGCGGTCGGTGCTACATAATCAGCGTTGGCAGTACCGATTCACAGGATATTGCCGCTGCTAATATGCTTGCCGGTTTGGAAATGGCTAAACGTTACGATGAGCCTACTTTGCTTGTATTCCCTCAGGCGACGGCAATGAACAGTGCTGCGGAATGTTATGATGTATACAACATGGCACTGTTACAGGCTGGACAACTCATGGACCGTTTTGTGGTGATGGACTGCTATGGAGATACTGAAGAGGCCTTAAGGTCGACCAGCGGGGTTGGAACCACTAATCTGAAATATGGTGCTGCTTACCATCCCTTTTTGCGCACCTCATTAAATTATTTGTATGACACTACCGATGCTGCTATTGAAATTTTGCTTAGGAAGGACATGGATGATGATGGCACATTTGAAGCTTCTGACGAAACAATTGCCTTTGATGCCCTGAGTTCAGAACTTCAGTCTCTGGTTAAGCTGGAACTAAACAAGTTAAAGGTGATTTTGCCACCTAGTGCAGCTGTCGCCGGCTTATATGCGCTGATCGATAGTACACGTGGTGTTTGGAAGGCGCCTGCTAATATTAAGCTGAATATGGTATCTGGCTTAACTAAACAAATTACTGATGAGATGCAAAGCGGCCTGAACGTAGATCCTATAGACGGCAAGTCAATTAATGTGATCCGGGCCTTTACAGGCAAAGGAATATTAATATGGGGCGCGCGAACACTCGCTGGGAACGACAATGAATGGCGTTATGTACCTGTAAGACGTTTCTTTAACATGGTGGATGAAAGCTGTAAGAAAGCAACGGAAGGATTTGTTTCCGACCCTAACGATTCCAATACCTGGGTTAGGGTTCAGAATATGCTCGAAAAATTTTTAACTACACTATGGCGCCAGGGTGCATTGCAGGGTGCCAAACCAGAACATGCATTTTACGTGGCCGTTGGCTTGAACAAAACCATGACTGCATTGGATATCCTCGAAGGAAGGATGATCGTAGAAATCGGATTGGCTGCGGTTCGTCCGGCAGAGTTCATCATTTTGAGATTTAACCAAAATATGGAAGTGGAGAGGGTTAAATAGGTTCTTCACTTCAGCCCGCTTAAACAAGGGACACCCGTATTTTTTTCACCACTAATCAATCAGATTATATTCATTATGCCAGACGAAAGAACCATACCTTCAGATGCCTCTATAAGTGTTTGCACCTTCACAATGCTATCGGATGGTCATAAGGTTTCAAGAACATACCAGGTCTTGTCCATCATCGTGAACAAGGAAGTCAACCGCATGCCTTCAGCAAGTATTATCATCATCGACGGAGAACCTTCAAAAGCATCTTTTGAGGTCAGTAACACTCCTGATTTCGAGCCGGGAAGGGAATTAGAAATAAAGGCAGGGTACCGAGGTATAGAAGAAACAATTTTTAAAGGGATTGTCATCACGCACGGCATTAAAGTAACAAAGACCAATTCTTTACTTATGGTGGAATGTAAAGATAAAGCGGTGAAGATGACCGTATCCTGTAAAAACAAGTACTTCAAGGATATGAAGGACAGCGATATCATGGAGGAACTGATTGATATGTATGGAATTGATCATCAGGTAGCAGGCACTCAGGTGCAGCACGATGAAGTTGTCCAGTACAACAGTACGGACTGGGATTTTCTGCTGTGCAGGGTAGACGCGAACGGATTGCTTTGTATACCGCAAGATGGAAAGCTCAATATTGTTAAGCCGGATTTTAATGCGGAAATAGCATTGTCAATACATTATGGTGCAACTGTTTATGATTTGGATGCGGAGATCGACGCAAGGCTGCAGCTCAAAACGGTAAAGGCGACGGCTTGGGATTCCACAGGAAATGCCTTGATCACTGGTGTTGAAGCGGAAGACCCGGGGGTTTCTCCAGCAGGCAATCTTTCTTCATATACGCTAGCTAATGTGATAGGTGATGAGGGCTTTATGTTGCAGCACAGTGGCTCGGTATCTGAGCAGGAGCTGCAACAGTGGGCGAATGCCAAAATGCTAAAGCACAAACTGGCGAAGATTAGGGGAAGTATAACCACTGATGGCACTGCCGCCGTAAGACCCGGACAAATGATCCAGTTAAATGGGATAGGTGAACGTTTTGAGGGCAAGTTATTTGTGACCGGGGTTAGGCAGCAGATCAGCGCTGGCAACTGGAAAACGACCTACCAATTTGGTCTGAAGCCAGAGTGGTTTGCAGAAAGCTTTAATGTGCAACAGCCGATGGCAGGAGGTATGCTGCCAGCTATACAAGGGCTGCAAATTGGAGTGGTCACCACTTTAGAAGGAGACCCGGAGGGAGAGGATAGAATTATGGTACGCCTGCCAAACATCAGCAATGAGGATGAAGGCATTTGGAGCAGAATCAGCACACTAGACGCAGGCAACAACCGCGGTACTTTTTTCAGGCCGGAGATTGGTGATGAGGTGATCGTTGGCTTTATCAATAATGATCCAAGGTTTGCAATCATCCTTGGCATGTTGAACAGTAGCTATAGGGCGGCGCCACTAGCGGGTAGCAACGACAACCATGAGAAAGGCTATGTATCACGAAGTCAATTGAAGGTCCTATTTAATGATGCGAAGAAGTCAATCAGTATTGAAACTCCTCGTGGCAACAAGGTAGTACTATCTGAAGAAAGCAATTCGATCAAGATGGAAGATCAGAATGGAAATAAGATAGTAATGGATAATAGCGGTATTCTGCTTGAGAGCAGTAAGAATATTGTGCTTAAGGCTACGGGTGACATTAAGGCTGATGGACTAAATGTAAACATGAATGCCTGCGCCGAGGCAAAGCTCGCTGGAAGTACGGGGACAGAAGTGTCTTCCGGGGGAAGCGTTATTATTAAAGGCGCAATCGTACAGATTAACTAAAGAAATATGTCAGCAGCAGCAGCAAGAGTTGGGGATATGCACTTATGCCCGATGGTAACGGGAACCGTACCTCATGTGGGAGGACCGGTGAGGCCGCCGGGTTGCCCGACGGTATTGATTGGAGGTATGCCAGCCGCAAGAGTTGGTGATGTCCTTACGTGTTCCGGCCCGCCGGATACGATTGCTGCAGGTTCCTCGTCGGTAATGATCGGAGGCGTACCGGCAGCAAGAATGGGAGATCCAACTACTCATGGTGGGAGTATCTTGCTTGGAGCGCCAACAATAATGATTGGTGGCTAAATGAATACCTGAATTTGAATGCTAAACCACTGTTTTCCAATACCTACTTATGGGTATTTTTTTTACTGATCATTGAACGTCAGCGGAAGCCAGGCATATTCCTTCAAAAATTGTATTAGCGACGGGTCGTCTGCGGACATTGGGGGGAGCCAGATTCCTAAAGGCTCTCTGTTCCAAACGGCACCTCGGGGATTTCCCGGCTTAGCAAAGCGATATCGGTAACGGACGGCACGAATGTATGTTGGTCTTTTGCCAGGAAAAGGTGTACTGGCAAACAAACTTGTAGCACCTGAGTCGTTATGCAGGAGCTTCCAAATAAGATTTAATGTCCAGGGATAGTCCTGTGGACTTCCCATGGCCGCGAACCACATTTGCCAATCTAGCCGCAACTGATAAGGTGCTATTTGAGACGGAATACTCGTAGTAGAAACAGGTAAGCCTTTATAGATATAGGACTTCCATGTCGCTGTTGCTGGATCGGTGTCCATTGTTGCTTCGAAGACTACGTTATAGCGTTCCCTGCCAACCCCTCCAAATGCTCCATAAGTATTGACTAGTTCGAAAGGGTCAAATGAGGTGTTCATGATCTGTCTCGGAGATAATAAATTGAGTGCAGGTTGAATACTCAATACGCCTATTAATGCGGTAACTACCCATGTAGTTATTTCCATTGGTCGTGATATCTCTTCACGGTCAGCAGCTTCCTGGGCCTTTATTATAAGTCGCCGTGGTAGGATCCTGGCCCATATTCCATCGTCCAGACAAGCGATTGCTGGGATTATTGTCAACCAGTTAAGAAACGACAGGTTACCGCTGATAATGATAGTAACCTGGAAAAGTATAATTAACATTCCCGCAATGTGTCTGGCTAAACGCGGTCCAAATGTGAATAAAGGCGCTACTAACTCCGCTAACCAGTTCAACCAAACACCGATCTTAGCGAGTGTGTGAGGAAGAAAATGGAATAAGCGACTTAACGGCCCGGGAATGGGCTGCGTTTCAAAATGGTAGTAGAGCGCCGTGCCATTGCGCCATACCTCATCACCGCGAAACTTGATTAGCCCAGCGCCAAGCATGATCCTGAAAGTTAGCCAGCGAAATAGAACGATCACTTGAAAAGGAGGGGCGTATCTTGGGAAAGGACGCATATCCAGGAGGGGGCAAAGGAAGATGGCTAGAAAGCCAGTCTCGGTAAGCTGAATTTCCCAACCGTAACCATACCAGTCTTGGCCGACATGAATAATGGATATATATAAAATCCACAATACACTCATTACAATCGCATTTGTATACCCGGCAGCGACTATGCATGCAAGAATGAAACCGATCCAGGCAACCGTTAAGAATGCCGTATCTGAGTGCCAGAACCAGAAAAGGGATGGCAAACGGAAAAAGCCCGCGCTGGTGGAACCGAGCGCATCTACAACCTGCCTTAAGTAGAGATCTGCCGGAAGGAGGCCATTCGTGCCGATTAGCGGGATAATTTGATTGATCGAGACTAAAAATGCGACAGCATAAACGACACCTAGAAGTCGTAAAATAACGAATCGAGTGAGCCAGTAGCTTGGAGTTTCCGTTTGATCAATTGCAGTCACATACCGACAACATTTGTCTATTGCGGTGGTTTTCCTTAAATAAACATTGGATACGGTGTTAAATAAATATATTTTAGCTTTAACAATACATCATCCATATGAGACACTTCTTCAGCGTTTTCGTCCTGTTAATCTTCTGTAAATTAGTTGTATCCGCACGGCCAAACCCTAAACCTTTAGTAGTTAAGGTAGTGAAATCCGGAGACGGCTACCTGCTGATGAGAAATGGCGAACCATACTTCGTGAGAGGAGCTGGAGGAACGGCTAAAATGGAACAGCTAAAAGCCTCCGGAGGAAATTCTGTGCGAACCTGGAGTGCGGATGGGGCAGAGGCTGTGTTTAATAAGGCGGAAAGCCTTGGGCTAACCGTTACAATGGGGCTCAATGTTGCCAGAGAACGTCATGGATTTAATTATGATGATGCGGTCGCTGTGAAAAAACAATTGGAAGAGTTGCGGGCACAGGTGCAAAAATATAAAGATTATCCGGCCTTATTGGCTTGGGGTATTGGTAATGAGCTCAACCTGGATTATAAAAACACAAAGGTTTGGGATGCGGTGAATGACATCGCTAAAATGATCCATGAGGTGGATCCTAACCATCCTGCGACAACGATGCTTGCTGGTATCGGACAGAAAGAGATTGACTACATAAAGGTAAAAAGCCCTGCATTGGACTTGATTTCTGTGCAGGTATATGGCGATTTGGCTAAGGTACCTGAGCAGTTAAAGCGTAGCGGATATACCGGTGCATATTTAGTTACGGAATGGGGACCTACCGGGCATTGGGAATGCCCGAAAACAACCTGGGGAGCACCGATAGAGGAAACAAGCACAGAAAAAGCCGCAGTTTATAAAGCCCGGTATGAAGCATCCATTGCAAAGGATAAACATTGCCTTGGATCTTACGTGTTTTTATGGGGCCAAAAGCAGGAAAGGACGCCTACCTGGTATGGATTGTTTACCGAAAAGGGTGAAAGCACAGAGGTATTGGACGTTATGCAGTATTTATGGAGCGGAAAACCGCCGCAAAACAAGGCGCCAAAGATTAGTTCGATTACCATCGATGGCAAAACAGCGCTTGGTTCTATTCATTTAAATCCTCAGGAAAAGTATACAGTGATGCTTTCGGTTTCAGATCCGGAGAATGAAAATCTTACCTTCAGATGGGAGTTGCTACCAGAAGCGACAGACCTGGGGCAGGGGGGTGACCGCGAAAGCAGACCAGTGCCAATAGAAGGCATGATTGAATCTGCCTTGTCCACTGGTGCAATGCTTACAGTGCCAGCGAAGTCTGGCGCCTATCGTTTATTTGTTTACTCATCTGATGGTCATAATCATGTGGCGACTGCGAATGTTCCATTTTTTGTAGACTAGTTACCGACTGCCTACCGATTACTCTCTTTTGCGGACTTTTTTGTGCCAGTCCGGTCATGCTTGCTTCCATATTGAGATTGCTGCTTTTACTGTTGTAATTTTCGTTGATGTACATGAGATCAGCATTGCGCATTGACATAATTTCAATATTTAAAACCTTCATTAACTTCTCCATAAGCTAAAAGCTTGGCTAGAACGGCACTGTCGGTATAAGTTTGAAGTCACATTCCGGAGCTAAGGTTAATGTGGAAACGCGCATAGTTAAGCGTTTAATGGCTGTCACTTGCCTCCGTTACCATCTCTTTAAGCTCTCTGTTAATTTCTTTTTTACCTGAGAGTCCGTTTTTTTATGGTCGTTTTTAAAGAACTGCTAAACTATTATTGCCAGGCACAGGATTAGAATGATCCCTACCAGCTTTTCAGCCCGATCTTGTTATTTTTAGATTTTGCCATTTCGTGTTGTATCGATGAGAAAGGCCCTAAATGGTAAGCCACCAGCAGAGATTACAGGTGCAATTTAAAAGAAAAGGTGTTGTGCTTGAACAAGAGACCTGATGGTATTTAGATGTTGCGTAGTCGACCGTTATCCACGAGTAAATTCTCCTATCAGACGCGATTAATACTGTTTTTTATAGCGTTTTGACTGCGTTATGAGAGGATTTTAGTCAATATTTAAACAATGTGAAAAAACGTTTGTTCAATTCAAATAAGTGTTCAGCACGAAATGAGCGTAGTCAAGTTAGATTTCATACACCGCATTGGAAAATACTCAAACTCAGGAATCCCTCTCTGAAGAGATTTCATTTAAAGAGATACTAATTAATTTTATAAAGTGGTTTAGGTACATCGTATCTAAATGGGTCGTAATTGTAATTGTAGCGATTGTTGGAGGGGTACTGGGCTTTATTTATGCAAACAGCAAGCCGCTGAAGTACAGGGCGGTAAGCACGTTTGTCTTACAGGAACTGAATACAAATAATGCCCGGGGAAATGATTTTGTTTCTATCCTTGGATTCAATGTCCCTGAGGCTGGAGGCCTGTTTCAAGGTGAAAATCTTCTGCAGCTTTACAGAACGCGCTTTATGATTAAAAAGACGTTACTCAGTAAGGTTCCGGACAGTAAAAATGAATATGTAATTGACCGTTACCTTAAGATAAATGGTCTTAGGGAAGCTTGGAAAGAGCATCTTAAGCTTAAGAATATTAACTTTTTTATTAAGTCGAATAAAAGCTATACAAGACTACAAGATAGTTTAATCACTGCTTTTGTAGATGACATCAACGCAAATTATTTACAAGTTGGCAAGGATGATCGCTTAAATTTTATGAGGGTTGAAGTAAGATCCCCTGACGAAGACTTCGCTAAGTTGTTTAATGATCAGATCGTTAAAACGGTAAATGACTATTACATCCAAACAAAGACTAAAAGATCAGCGGAAAACCTGAGGCTACTACAACATCAGACCGACTCCATTAGAGCGGCGCTTAATGGTGCAATGTATAGAGTGGCCTCCTCATCAAGTATGAACTTGAACCCCGCAAGAGAGGTATTAAAGTTGCCATCCCAACGTAGCCAGGTGGGAGCAGAGACCAACAGAAGCATGTTGTATGAGTTGGTAAGAGATCTTGAAGTATCTAAAATGTCGCTTCGTAAGGAAACTCCATTGATTCAAATTATGGATGAGCCCGTGTTTCCATTACCAAAGTTCAGAGATAGCCGGGCGAAGGCATTAACTATGGGTACTCTTGCCGCGGCCTTGTTAACGATAGCACTTTATTCTGCTATCTATTTGTACAAGCGGATTTTAGAATGAAGAAGATTTGTTTTTTTATTTCCTCAGTCGAGCTCGCCGGAGGCACCGAGCGGGTCTGCTCTGCGATCGCCAATAAACTTGCCGAGCTTGGCTGGCAGGTGTCTGTGTTAAGCATGTATGGAGATGTCTCTTTCTTTCCCTTACGTTCTGAAATCCAGGTTGCTTGCGTTTTTCAAAAAAAACAAAGTTCGAAGTTTCTTCCCTATACTGTTTTTAAGATAAGAGGGCTTTTGACAACTCTTAATCCTGAAATATTAGTTAGTGTTGATTCAGCAATGTTCGTTTATGCATTCGTAAGCTCATGGTGGCTAGGTATCAAACATCTTGTTTGGGAGCATTTCAACTTTCATGTGTCCTTAGGATCTCGCATTCGGACCATTGCCAGGAAGTTAGCCGCGAAATACAGTGCTATCATTGTGACGCTAACCGTTGGAGACAAAGAAGAATGGAAAACTAATTTAAAGTGCAAATCAAAGCTGGTTACCATTGCTAACCCTTCACCGTTTACTCCTATGTCTGTAGAGCTCATTAATAGAAAGCCTGTAGTTCTGGCAGTGGGCAGAATAACCTATCAGAAGGGCTTCGATAGGCTGTTAAACGCTTGGAAAACGGTTACATTACAAATTGACACAAATTGGAAGTTACATATTGTCGGCTCTGGCGAAGACGAACAGCTGCTAAGTGAGAAGGTTGAAGCACTTGGAATTGCTGCTTCGGTTCGCTTAATTCCAAGAACCGCCAACATTAAGTCACATTACATGGAGTCCAGTATATTTTGCTTGTCTTCAAGGTTTGAAGGTTTTCCTATGGTGTTATTAGAGGCACAGTCGTTTGGCTTGCCGCTCGTTAGTTACAACTGTAAGACAGGTCCAGCCGAAATCATAAATGATGGTAACGGAATACTTATTGAAGACGGTAATGAGCAATTAATGGCAGATGCCCTAATCAAGCTGATGGGAGATCGCGAATTACGGACGGAAATGGGAAGCAGATCGCTTAGAAATTCCCATAAATTTGATATCAATGTAATTGTTGGACAGTGGACAGCACTATTAAATACAATGTAAACCGTGAAAATACTGTATCTAATTACCGGATTGCGTCTTGGTGGAGCAGAGCATCAGTTATTGATACTAGCTAAAAATATGCTTAAAGAAGGCTCCGATGTCGAGGTGATTACTATGGAGTCTGGCGGGGTGATGATAAAACAATTTCGCCAATCGGGAATCGTTGTGCATGAATTAGAAATTAGAAAATTCGCTACGCTGAGGTCCGGATATGTTAGGTTTAAGAAATTGGTCGTTGATTTCAAGCCCGATATCATTCATTCTCATATGATTCACGCCAATTTGTTTGCAAGGGCTTTTAAGATTTTCAATAAGAAATATAAACTGATCAACACTGCCCATAATATTCGGGAGAATGGTCGCACAGTGATGCATGCTTATGCGCTTACGAGAAAGGTACCAGAATGGTCCACTAACGTTAGTCGCGAGGCCTATGCCTACTTTTTAAGCAAAGGATATTTCGATGTGAATAAATCCTCCTATATGCCAAACGCAATAGATACTGCAAGATTTATTGAGGGTGCAAATTGGTCAAATTCTTTGCATGGAGAACTTGGCCTGGATAATGAATCATTTATATTCTTTTCAGCAGGGAGACTCGAACCTCAAAAGAACTATTACATGCTGTTGCAATCGTTTGCGATTGTAAGGCAGCAGATTGACAATGTGTATTTAGTGATTGCCGGAGAAGGTAACGACGAGAAGATACTCAAGAAGCTAAGTAGTGATCTGCAAATAAGCGCCTATGTGCATTTTTTAGGAAGAAGGAGCGACATGCCGTTTCTTTTAAACCAAAGCGATTGCTTTGTACTGAGCTCTAGTTTTGAAGGTTTCGGGATGGTTGTGGCTGAAGCAATGGCTGCAGGGAGATTTGTTATAGGCACTGACTGCGGAGGTGTGAAAGAGGTTATGGGAGGTTTTGGAGAACTTGTCGAGGTAGATAATCACCAAGTAATGGCCGAAGCAATGATAAGGGCATACCGGTTTCCCAAATCTCACGCTGAGCTGGAAGCGGCAAGCAAACATATAAAAGACAATTATTCAATACCCGACGTAATAAGTAGGTGGTTAAAATTATATAACGGTATCTGACAAGATGAAAGTTAAAAAGATATGGGCCATTTATTTCTTTATAAAAGTTTTTTATATGTTCTTCGCGATCTATATTTTCTCGCGCATCACTACCTTGGGAGATACTTTTGACTACTTAAATTCTGCTTTACAATTTACTCCTAGAATTTTTTATTCCTCCACAGCATTAATGCAATTTATTGGTGCAATTTCCAGGAGCGCTTTACGGTTAGATATTCTTGCGTGCATCCCTTTTATGCTGCTTTCTTTCTATGGTGTATATTATGCGGTAGACCGGTTAAACTTATATAGGTATTCTACTTATATACTTATCCTCTTTTCGCTTCCTAATTTTGGTGTATGGACCAGTGTACTTGGCAAAGATGCAGTAGGATGTTTTTTTATGTGTATCATCTCCGTCGTTCTCGTAAAAAAACTACATGGCAAGTACACCTTACAGTTTATCGACTATCTTGCACTTTACTTGTGTTTAATTTTCAAGCCTCAATACTTACTGTTTGTACTGCAGGCGATTGTTTACCTTACTTTAACCCATCCCTTTAAAGACAAAAAAAACTTCCCTTTTTGGTTAGGGATTTTCATTATAGCAGCAAATGTAATCGTAATCTATCTTGCCCGGGATCTTATTGATGAGCTCGCGAGAGGAATGGCGATACATTTTAAAAGTAGTGACCCAACCCTTGCAAGGTCTACTCGCAGCGAATTGCCATGGGTGGAGCATTATGGGTTTTTTAAATCTGCTTTATACGGCATGTTTATTTCGTTTTTTGGGCCTACGTTTTCTGAGATGATACATAAGCCGGCCCATATGCTATCTGGCTTAGAAAGTCTGGCCATAATTGTATGTTTTTTAATCTTGTTAACACCCCGCCTGAAGTATATCCTCAAATCATTAAGTTTTAATCCGAGGGTATTCATGACATACCTGATTGTTTTTATTGGAATCTTGTTTTTACATTATCCATTTGGATTCTTAAATCCGGGTTCGGCTATACGTTACCGATCAAACTTTTATGCCCTATTCGTTATCTTGCTTTTATACTTGCTCGCGAAAATGAGGGAAAAGAACACACCTAAATTACCAAGGCCAGCGACCAGTTGATTATGAACAAATATCAATTCTATATTTCTTTCAACGACAAGCTTAACACGGCTTCTTCTAAGGCAATTATTGATTGTACACAGATACTTGTTCAACAGGGTTATAAGGACTACAATCTGAATATTAAAGCCAGTAGAAGCGGTTATCTGGTAAGCATATTTCTTCAAATTATAAAACTTATCTTCCATATTGAGGCGGGTTCTATGGTGGCAATTCAGTACCCGTTGTTAAGCGGAAACAAAATTTTCAAATATGTTATCTCAATCTTGAGATTAAAGAAGGTAAAGTTCTTTTGTATAATTCACGATCTGGATGATCTACGGTACGGTCGGAGCGATGATTATAATGGTGGTAAAGAGATACAACGCTTAAATTACTATGATGCGATTGTTGTTCACAATAATGTTATGAGAGATTGGCTCAGTTTGAAAGGAGTAACGGTTCCAATGGTTTCGTTGACGATCTTTGACTACCTGACAGCAGCTGAAGTCCGGCAAGCGAAGCGCCGATCGCCAGTTGAATTGCGAACAATTGTATTCGCAGGAAACTTGAGCAAAAGCAATTTTATATATAAGATAGGAGTGCTAAGGGGATGGCACTTAAACGCATATGGACCGAATTATGCGACCGAAAAAGTGGGGGTAACAAGTAATGTGACATGGCGGGGCACTTTCTCGCCGATAGAGGTTGTTGCTGAATTGAATGGAGCTTTTGGACTCATATGGGATGGAGAACATGTCGACCGGTTGGATGAAAAGTTCGGTAATTACTTAAGGTATAACAATCCGCATAAACTCTCCTTGTATCTTGCCGCTGGCCTACCAATAGTCGCACCAAGACAATCAGCTATCGCATCGCTCATTGAGACGCACAATATCGGTATACTTGTGGATAGTTTGTTTGAATTGAGGGACTTACAAATAACATATGCTCAGCACCGTTTCTATCAACATAATGTGAGGAAGTTAAGTGGCAAGGTTAGAACTGGCTTCTATCTAACACAGGCCATCAGAGCGGTCGAATGCACTATACCTACTTAATGAGCGTAATTATACCATCGCGTATAAATACTCTCCAGCCTTAGAAACTACCTGATTTATATTAACGACAAACATTCTTTTTAAATACGGCTTAATGGAGTGTAATTAAAGAGCTCGGTATCATTTAATGATAATGTCTAAGAAAAGAAGTAAGTGAGGGAATAGATGAGAATTCTGTTAATAATTACTGATTATGGAAGTTTTAACAATTTCATCTCAGAGGTGGCGGTCAGATTAATAAATATTGGGCACGACGTGCATGTGATCTGCTCGAAGGAAAAGGTGATAAATTATGATGATAAGTATCCATATTCTGAGCTAGGTATCGTATTTCATTACCAGGATTTTCCTCGTTCTTTTAACTTTTTCTCGCAATTCATAGCTTCCAAAAAAATTAATGATCAGATTGATAAGATCAAACCCGACATAATAAATATACACTTTACTACTGCTTTATTTACTACG
Source organism: Pedobacter sp. (assembly GCF_037719805.1). Classification (GTDB taxonomy): domain Bacteria; phylum Bacteroidota; class Bacteroidia; order Sphingobacteriales; family Sphingobacteriaceae; genus Pedobacter. Next base: position 782,721 of record NZ_JBBJLZ010000003.1, read on the forward strand.
CTCTTATATCAAAAGCCGGCATATTTTACGATGGGTACTGTTCATGGCATAGGCTATCCTAAGGTAAGAAATGCGATTAAGCGCAAGATTTTTGAGATTGTAGAAAAATTTTGCTTCAAAAAGCTGGATCAAATCTACTTGATCAACCGTTTCGACTATGACCTTGTAAAGCAAATGTATCCGGAAAAGACTTTTATGTATAACTCCTACGGTGTTGGCTGCGATTTCGAAAAGTTTGATTCGAAGATTGTTAGTCAAGAGACTAAAGCTGAGGTTAGAGAACAACTTTCAATTGCAAAAGATGACTTCGTCTTAGCGTATACGGGTAGATTTGTGACTTTTAAGGGTTTTGATCTTTTGATAAAAGCAATGATGGTCTTGAGTAAAAAACCGCAATACAAACATATTAAATTATTGCTTATTGGAGGGGAAGATCCTGCACATCCATCTGGACTTTCTAAGATCGAAAACGACTTTTTCAAAAAAAACAAACAGATTATCAAGGTAGGTTTTACGTCTAACGTCAATAAGTATCTCGCGGTTACAGACGTCTTCGTTTTTCCTAGTGTTAAAGAAGGAATGCCGGTTTGCATTATGGAGGCACTCGCGATGGGCGTTCCCGTAATTACTTCAGATTCCAGAGGCTGTAACGATCTAATCGAGGATAAGTTTAATGGTATACTCCTAAGCGAAAATCCTGATGTACAAGAAATAAACAATGCTATTCTAAATTTATTTGAAGACCGCGGTTTTCTTAAAATGCTTTCGAAAAATACGCATTCAAAACGCGAGGAACTTAACCGGATTATGTACGTAAATCACCAGGTTCATATTTACAACGAAGCCATTGAGGAAGATTTCGCAAGATCGTTTAAAGCCCAGTATACATAATTTTCACATAATTAATGCTTAGATAAATTGAGTTTCATATTAATGAGTAAAGAATCAGGTACTGAAGACATAGAGGTTCATGACAAAGATTATTGGAATATAGTAGTAAAGCCAACTTCAGGCTTTACAGGTTTCCAGCTCCAAGAGGTGTGGCATTACCGCGATTTGTTTTGGCTCTTAGTCAAGAGAGACTTTATATCGTTTTATAAGCAGACTGTTCTTGGGCCACTTTGGTTCTTTTTACAACCGCTTTTCACGATTGTCATTTACTCTTACATATTTGGTTCACTAGCTGGAATCTCAACCGATGGCATTCCAAGGCCACTTTTCTATTTGGCGGGGATTACCTGCTGGCAGTATTTTTCTGAATGCCTGACGAAGACATCTAATGTTTTTATGGATAATGCGAACGTTTTTGGAAAGGTGTATTTTCCGCGAATTATTATGCCGCTTAGTATTTCTTTTAGCAATTTAATCAGGTTTGGGATTTATCTTTTTTTATTGTTGTTGATGGTTGCATGGTATTCCGCAAGAGGTGAAATAACCGGAGTCAATTCCTTTGCCTTGTTGCTGCCCCTGCTACTCTTGATGATCGGAATGTTTGGTGTTGGCGCAGGTATGATCGTTTCATCACTAACGACCAAGTATAGAGATTTAGCCTTTCTTGTGGGTTTTGGGGTTCAGCTTTTAATGTGGGCTTCCACGGTGGTTTATCCATTATCTGCAGCGCCCGATAAATTTAGATGGTTGGTCGCTCTTAACCCAATGACGCCGATTCTAGAGGCGTTTAGAAAAGGCTTTTTAGGTGTAGGATCTTTTACATGGTCGTCTTTAGCCACTAGCGCTGGGATAATTTTTATAGTTGCAGTTCTCGGTGTAATGCTCTTCAACAAAGCTGAGCGGACATTCATTGATACAATTTAAAGATAAGCTATATGGATACAGTTATAAAAATAGAGAATGTTTCTAAAGCTTACCGTTTAGGCGAAATCAACACGGGGAGTCTTGGTAATGACTTGCATAGGTGGTGGACGAAAGCAAGGGGTAAGGAAGATCCATATTTAAAGATTGGTGAGCGAAATGATCGAACAGTTAAGGGCAAGAGCAATATTGTATGGAGCCTCAGTGATATAAATTTTGACATTAGACAGGGCGACGCGGTTGGAATTGTTGGTCGCAATGGGGCTGGCAAAAGCACTTTATTGAAATTGTTGAGCAGAATAACTGCGCCAACTACGGGATTGATACGGGCACACGGGCGCATTGCAAGTCTTCTAGAGGTTGGTACTGGATTTCATCCGGAATTAACTGGCCGGGAAAACGTCTTCCTTAACGGCGCGATTCTAGGAATGCGAAAGCATGAGATCAAAAGAAAGTTCGATGAGATTGTTGACTTCTCTGGAGTGGAACGATACATTGACACTCCTGTTAAGCGCTACAGTAGTGGAATGTACGTTCGTCTCGCCTTCGCAGTTGCTGCTTATCTGGAATCTGAGATACTAATAGTCGATGAAGTGCTGGCCGTCGGAGATGCCGAATTTCAGAGAAAGTGTTTAGGCAAAATGGGCGACGTGAGTAAAGGTGAGGGTCGGACTGTTTTGTTTGTCAGCCATAACATGTCTGCGGTCAGTACGCTTTGCAATAAGGGTGTTTACCTTAAAAATGGCGAACTAATAAGTAAGGGAGACATAGATACTGTAATTCCCTCGTATCTGGGCGACGTAGAAAGTATCGAAAGGCAGGTCTGGGAAGGTATGGAAGGCGATAAGATGCTTCGTATCCATAAGACCTCAGTTTATCCAGCTGACAAATTAAACGGTTTTCATACCAATACTGATCTGTTGATTGAGATTGAAGGTGAGGCGTTGGAACCAATAATGGATCTGGTTATGGGTTTCCGACTATGGTCGCAGTACGAATATGAACTGGCCTATGTATTACACGATGATACGGAAGAAGATCATAAATATTTTCCTATGCAAAAGTTTAAGAAAATCTTTAAGATACCTGCAAATACACTAGCGGCAGGCAATTATAAAATTGCTTTTGATTTCGGCATCCATAACAGATATAAGCTGGTTGAAGATCGTCTGTGTGACATCTCTTTCTCGCTTGTAAACATTAACGGGATCGGTAGAAAATATTTAATGAACGAACAAAAAGGATACAGTAGCCTAATAAGAACTAACTGGGTGGTTAACTAACAGATATGACAGAAAATCTTTCTTTTGTAGTGCAGGGCCCTGTGTTGAAAGACTCAGCTATTGCAGACGGCATTTTTTCAACGAAAGATGTTTTAAGTAGTATACGAACCCATTTTCCTGGCTCTGAGATCATCTTGTCTACTTGGAAGGGAACGGAAACTAGTGGGTTGGAGTATGACAAAGTTATTCTAAATGATGATCCTGGTGCAATAGTTATTCCGGGCGTTTCGAGTCCATTTAATCACAATAGGCTCATACTCAGCAGCAGGAATGGAATAGCGATAGCTAGCCACTCTGTAGTCGTAAAAACCAGGTCTGACGTAATGTTTTTAAACAATTCTTTATTGAAGAGACTTGACTATATAAAGCCGTTAAAAGGGCGTTATGCAATATTTAGAAATTCCGTATTGTCCACTAACTACTATGTGCGCAATCCCGTAAGAATGAATTTACTTTATCACGCAAGTGATATCCTGCTTGTTGGAAAAAAAGTTGATATGGAACTTTTCTTTTCTGCACCCTTGGTTTCAAGTGAGTCAATGATCACTGATAAAAACGACATTAAGATGGTTGCAGAGCAACATTTAACAACAAGTGCAATAGCCTTTATAGAAAAAAGGAAGAATGATTTCGTTAGTATTAACTCTACTTTTATTGGCCATTTCTTGAAGTCTGAACAATATCTTTTTAACAATTTTGAATTCTTTAGCATATCCGATTTGGGTGTTGCTTTTCCTAAAAAGTTACGATATGCGCTTGCACCCGAGGGCAACTACTCGATGCGCGAAGCTACGAGACTGTCACGCGGATACAGGAGTAAGAAAGGATCCCAAATGTTCAGTCTTTTACGGGGAATGGAATATTTTATAAGCAGACTGCGGCTCTATATCAACGCAAAAATTCAAATTTTTACAAAAATGTTTTTCAAGGACTAGCTATATGATTGAAATTATTAGCCATAGAGGTTATTGGAAAAAAGGAGAGGAGAAAAACCAGGCTGTTGCTTTCGAACACTCTTTTAACTTAGGCTTTGGCACGGAGACCGATTTTAGAGACTACAATGGAAAACTAGTAATATCGCATGATATTGCCGATGCTTATTCTGTTAATTCAGATGAATTTTTCGGTATTCATGCCAAATGCAACTCAAACTTACCGTTGGCTATAAATGTTAAGGCCGATGGATTACAAACTCTTTTAAAGTCAGTTTTATCAAAGTTTAACATCTCTAATTATTTCGTATTTGATATGTCTGTTCCTGATGCGCTTTTATACCTTCAGCACGATTTTGTGGTATATAGTCGTCAGAGCGAGCATGAAAAGGAGCCGGCATTCTATGACAAATGTGCTGGTATTTGGCTTGACGCATTTGTGAACAGATGGTATGATGCTGACTTAATAAGAGCTCATATCACCCATCGGAAAAAAGTAGCAATTGTTTCTTTCGACCTGCACAAGCGGGACCCGATCCCCTTGTGGCAATATTTAAAAGATAATCGATTGCACGAATGTGACGATGTTATGCTTTGTACAGATATACCCGAAGATGCTTTAAGTTTTTTTAACAGTTGATATGATAAAAGCAATAATATTCGATATGGACGGCGTGCTAATAGATGCAAAAGAATGGCATTATGAGTCGCTAAACTCTGCTTTAGCCATTTTTGGCGCACAAATAAGCAGGTACGATCACCTGGTAACATTCGACGGCTTACCGACGAAAAAGAAGCTGGAAATGCTTAGTCTTGAGGGCGGATTTCCGGGAAAACTACATGACTTTGTGAATGATCTCAAGCAGCAGTACACAATGGAGATTGTCTATTCTAAATGCAAGCCTGTTTTTCAGCACCAGTTCGCACTATCTAAGTTAAAGGCAGAAGGTTATGGACTTGCAGTAGGCTCAAATTCGGTCCGTAAAACAATTGAAATTATGATGGAAAAGTCGGGGCTCGCCAGATATCTTGACTTTTTTCTGTCCAATCAAGATGTTGGCAAAAGTAAGCCTGATCCAGAAATCTACAATACCGCTATTAAAAGACTTGGACTGACTCCAGAGGAGTGTTTAATTGTAGAGGACAATGAGAACGGTATAAAGGCCGCTTTCTTGTCGGGTGCCCATGTCATGAAGGTAGAGAACCCGGATGACGTCCATTATTATAATATTAAACGAAGAATAGAGGAGATAAACAATGCTTAAGATAATCATACCTATTGCGGGCTCATCTGCATTATTTATCAACGCTGGTTACAGTTACCCTAAACCATTAATTGAAATTAATGGAGTTCCAATGATTCAAAGGGTTATTGAGGACGCCGGTGCCTTATCGGATGAGTATGAGTTCATTTTTATTATGAGGGAAGAAGAAGCGCTAAAATTTCATCTAGACAACACATTGAAGTTATTGGCACCCCGCTCTGAAGTAATAAAACTTAAGCGGGACACTAAGGGAGGGCTTTGCAGTGTACTTATGGCTATAGATAAAATAGATGATAATGACAGCTTGGTCATATTAAATGGCGATCAAATTTTAGATGTTGTATACGATGACATTTTGAGTTACTGGAAGAAAGAAAAAGCAGACGCGGGGGTTATCACTTTTAAATCTGTACATCCGAGATGGTCTTATGCACGCATAGAGAGTGGCCTTGTAGTACAGACCGCGGAAAAAAACCCGATAAGCAATAGTGCGATCGTGGGATACTACTATTTCGAAAATGCAGGAACATTTTTTCGAGCGGCATTTCAGGTTATCAAAAATGACGTACAACTCGAAGGCAATTTTTACATCTCGCCCGTAATAAATGAATATGTATTGCTGAATAAAAAGGTGTTGGATTTCAAAATTAAGGCCGAGCAGCATCATTCATTTTATTCCCCTCAAATGATTGAAGAGTATGAAAAGAATTATAAATAGTTATGAGTTTAGAAAAATATAGGCTGGAGGAAATGACACGTGGCTGGTTTGTCGGGAATTTCACTCCAACGTTGTTTTCGACAAATGATGTGGAGGTGGCTGTAATCACTTACAAAGCAGGAGATGTTGATAAGTTTCACTATCATAAGATAGCCACAGAAATTACGGTGATACTCAATGGAACTGTTAGAATGAGCGGTGAGACTTTTGGTCATGGTGACATTGTAACGATTCGTCCAGGCATTGCAACTGACTTTGTTGCTTTGACGGATGTAACGACCGTTGTAGTAAAACTACCTGGAGCAAACAACGATAAGTATACTTTAATATAGCGCTGATATGATTAATATCGTAATCCCCATGGCTGGTTTGGGCAGCCGTTTTGCGAATGCAGGATATCTAAAACCAAAACCATTCATAGACGTCGCCGAAAAGCCAATGATCACTAGGGTCATGGATAACCTTTTTTACCCGGACGCGAATTTTATACTTATTGGGAGAGAAGAGCACTTTAATACTGAAAGTGAAATCGTAGAAGAAATAAAGAGCAGATACAACGCCACTTTTATTTCTCTTGATCAATTAACGGAGGGTACGGCTTGCACAGTTTTGTTTAGCAGGCACATTATTGATAACGAATTCCCATTGCTTATTGCCAATTCTGATCAACTAGTTGACATTTCAGTTGAAGATTTCATCAATGATTGTCTCAATAGGAATCTTGATGGTTCCATTATGACTTTTACAGATTTGGAGCTAAATCCAAAATGGTCATTTGCCAAGATAAATGATGCGGGAATCGTCACGGAGGTTCAAGAGAAAAAAGTTATATCAGAGTTTGCTACAATAGGCATATATCTATTCCGCAGAGGCAAAGATTTTGTGGATGGAGCACTCGAAATGATTGAAAATAACGATAGAGTTAATAATGAATTTTATACTTGTCCGGTGTACAATTATAGCATTAGCCATGGAATGAAGATTGGCATTTTTAATATTGACTTTGACCAGATGCATGGATTAGGAACCCCGGAAGATTTAGAGAAGTATCTGGCTATACAATCCAAGTACTAAATGCTCACATTATGGAAAAAGATAAAGTAAAAGAGAATGCCTTGGAAAAAGACGTTGTAGACAGGGTAATTTTAAAGGAGAAGGTGTTAAGTGATATTTCTGTTGTGATTCAAGGAAAAGTGTTTGGATTGCCGGGTGACGTCTACGAAAACCAACAAACATTACAGTGTATTGAAAGTGTAAGAAGCTTGATGCCGAAGGCCGAAATCATCTTATCTACTTGGGATGGCACTGATGTTTCGCACTTAGATTTCGATAAGCTTATACTCAATGAAGATCCCGGCGCTATAGCTTATAGTATCGTGGAGCCTAATTTTTTTAACAACAACAAGCGGCAAACGATTTCTACTTATAATGGTTTAAAGGCAGCGACCAAGACCTATGCTGTAAAAATGCGCGGCGACTGTAAATTTTCTGACACAGATTTTACGGACTATTTGATGGAACATCCAAGGGGAGAAAAATATCGATTTTTTAAACAAAGAATTGTCATTCCAACTAAATATACGAGGAACCCAAGACGCATTGCTCAATTGATCCATCCAAGTGATATTTTTCAGATTGGACTATTGGAAGATCTGTTGGATCTATGGGATATCCCGTTGCAGCCAGAGCCTCAAACTACAAGAGCTATCCCTATAGAAAAGAAAATATTCAATAATGCACTTGACTGGGGGCATTTTAGAATGAAATTCGGAGCTGAGCAATACAATTGGCATATGCTCTGTAAGAAGCACGGGTTAAATATTGAGTTGAAGCATTATAGCCATATACCGTATGATAAGATACTCGCCTCTGATATATCAATTATTAATAATTTCATAATTGATGATGCATTGATATTAGGCGTGCTCTTACCTAAAAAAATGCATTCTCGGCCAATTAGGGACCTTTACACTCATGAAGAATGGAAAGAGCTTTCTTTAAAATACTCAAAAGGTGTATCGCGGTTGTATGAACTTAAATTAATTTTAGTGGTGTATTATAGTAATGTATCCAGAATTGTCTGGAGGATTCAACACCGAATTGGAAAATTTGGGTTTGCAAACCTTTTCAAGTCCATGCTTCCCTATTTAAGGCCTGGAATTCGAGACGTACGCAATTCGCAGCCACAAGTCCTTCACGCAAATGAGAGTCCCGGAAGTAATTTATCTACTATAAAATGAAAAATGTACTCATCCTCGCCGCAGGCAATATTTCGAATAAATTATCATTTATTAAGGCTTATTATGCTTCTCCTGCTTTGATACCTATTAACACCAAACCCCTTATCCTTTATCATCTTGAGTTTTATAATAATTTTGATTGTAAGATTTACCTGGTAGTGAATCAGCGTGATGTGCAGTATATTGAAGAGAGTGTCAATCTCCGAGAATTTGAGTACGAGATCTTGGGCGTGCCAGACTCGCATGGAGTTAATGAATCTCTCGAGTATGCATTGTCTCGGGTTGCTGGAGGTGAAGAGACCATCGTTAATCTTGTTACTACAATACCCACTGAATTCCCGAAAAGTAAGACAGTGTATCTGGAAACGGAACCGACTTTTAATAACGACTGGTCCGGTATTAAGTCGCTAGAAAATGAGCTCGTCTTTCTCTTCAAGGGAGATGAGGAGAAACACATGAGCAATGCATTTATTGGTATTTTTAATATTGACACCGAGATCTTGAGACAAATCATTGGTAAGGTAGAGAACCAATCGGATTTGCTGGAGGTTATCAAGCTGTGGTACAGCTCATTTCCAGAGGAATTCCGTTATGAGCTCACAGAATGGATTGATGCAGGTCACGAACTCAATTACTATCAATCGAAACTGAAACTTATCTCAAGCCGTTCTTTTAATGCGGTCATGGTAAATGAATCAGGAGTGCTAATTAAAAGCTCCTCTAATTTTAAAAAGCTTAAGGACGAATCGAATTTTATAACAGCCATTCCCTCTGACTTGTCGATTTTTTTCCCCCGTATTATTGAAGGATTTACTTATGATTCTGCTAACAAAAGAGGAAGCTATGCCATGGAATTTTATGGTTATCCGAGTTTGGCGGAATTACAGTTGTATTGGGACTTGAAAGATGAGGTGTGGGATAGGGTATTTGCCGACCTTAAAAAAGTAGTATCGCAGTTTCGGAAAGAAAGATATTCCATTGGCTTGGGTGCCTTTAATGACTTTTATACCGGCAAAATCGAACAGCGGGTAAGCGAGTTTTATCAGTCCCTTAAGCCTGACTTGCAGTACCTCATAACCAATGATTTGATTATAAATGGTACGAACTGCCTCGGTTACGGAAAGCTTAAGGATAAGCTTTTTAAACTTAAAACCCACCAAAATGAGTAAAACCAATTTGGTGTTGCTCACCGAGACTTTTGCTTCAACAATATTTTATACGACGTTTCACACCGGTTGATCAAATTG
>NZ_JBBJLZ010000009.1:0-4315 GCF_037719805.1 Pedobacter sp.
ACAAATCTGAAAAACCGGCTCGGATCTTACAAGATGCGGTTGCCTGAATGCTTACGTTTGGCAAATACTACCCATTCTTTTTTGAACAGGGCGTTAATCAGTTCTTTATCCGCATGGCCCGTTTTAGATTTCAGAGATTGAACATATTTGGCCCTGAAAACCTTGCTCATCGCTTTAACCGGAAACAGATATTTCCCCTTGCTTTTGGCACTTTTCCATTGCCCTGATTTAGAGAGCCCGCCTCCCGGAATGATACAATGCAAATGCGGGTGAAGGCTTAACTGCTGCCCCCAGGTATGTAAGATGGAAATCATGCCCGTGGCTGCCCCCAGGTTTTTTGGGTTGTTCCCAAACGTGTTGATCGTTCCCCAGGCCGCTTCAAACAAAGCCCCGTATACTGCTTTGGGCTGGTGTAAGGCCAACGTATTCAGTATATCGGGCAAGGTAAACACCACGTGAAAATAAGGTACCGGCAAAAGTTCGGTTTCTCGCCTGGTGATCCATTCTTCCCGTTTATTCCCCTGGCATTTCGGGCAATGGCGGTTTCTACAGCTGTTATAACTAATCCGAACAATGCCGCAGGAGGTACAGGCATCCACATGTCCGCCCATAGCAGCTGTCCTGCAATTCTTTAGGGCACTTAATACCCGGATTTGCCAGGTGTTTATCCCGGCATGGGCAAGCACTTGCGGCCAGTGTTTTTTCAATACACTGGCCACCTCAAAAGCAGGCTGCAATTAAGATGGGCTGTAAAGGGTATCCAGCGGACTAAAGGGCTTCCGTCTGCCGGATTGCGCTACATGCAGATAGACCATGGTGGTGTCGATGCATTCGTGACCCAGCAAGTCTTTGATGGAAATGATATCCAAACCATCTTCCAGTAAATGGGTGGCATACGTATGACGCAGGGTATGTACCGTCATCTCCTTACTGATACCTGCAGCTTTTTTTGCTTCCTTTACTGCCCACTGTACACCACGCTGAGAATACCTTCCATCAAAATCTCCTCCGGCACGTCCTTCGGGTTTGCCGTTGAAGAGCCATTCTTCCGGGTTTTCTGCTCCAATGTAAAGCCGAAGTCCCCGGATTAGGATAGCGCTCAAGGGTACATAACGATCTTTCTTTCCTTTTCCTTGTTGCACATGCAGCATCTGGCGGTCAAAATCAAGATCCGCTAGCCTGACATTACGGGCTTCAAAGCAGCGTAGTCCACAACCATAGAGCAGACCTATCAGGATACGGTGTTTAAGCAATTTAGGGGCCTTTAACAAACGTTTTACTTCCTCCCTGCTCAATACGACGGGTAGTTTTTTTTCGTGTTTAATGCTTGGCAGTTCAATGTGCTTATCCTTCAAGCCCATCATCCGGAAAGCAAAACGAAGGCCGTACACGGTGAACTTAAAATAGGAGTCGGAAGGGGTGTTGTGCTGCTGCTGAATTAAATACAGGTAATCGTTAATCTGGTCGGTATCCAGTTCGGTGGGCAGGCAGTTAAAATGTAGGGCCAGTTTGGCCAAATGGGTGCTGTAACCTTGAAGGGTACTTTGGCTTTTACCACTGATTGAAATTTTCTGCTGCATATGGGCATACAATTCGGAAAATCCAGGTACTTTAGCACAAGCAGAGCTAATTAAGGTAGGGCTGTTGTCTTTTTTTTCATGATACTTATTTTGAAGGTTTGTTTCAGTAAAGAAAAGGGTTCTGCTTTAATTTGCCAGGCATCGCTTGAACAAAAGGTTTGGCAAAAGTGGCGGTTCAGTGCTCCGCAGACACATTTGTGATTAATCAAAAATTGGTTCTCCGCATCAACATTTGTGGTAAAAATCGCCACCTTCGCCAAGCCACAAAACGTTACCTGCAAGCGTAAAAAACATAACAGACAAATGAACCCATTTTGGACACAAATAATTATTCAGACAGTTCTTCGACACAAGGGACAAAAAACCGACCACAAAAATCGTTTTTCGGACTTTCAACTTGCCAAAGGGTATAGAGAGTTTTTAATTACTTTAAAAAGACATATCAAGGACTTTTTTCTTATTACGATTGGCATTTTTTCAGCCTCATTCGGTTTTAAAGGCTTCTTATTGACTAATCATTTTATTGATGGAGGCGCTACAGGTATTTCTTTGCTTATATCTGCTTTGACAGATATTCCACTTTACATACTCATCATTTGTGTTAACATTCCTTTTATCATTCTTGCCTATAATATTATGGGTAAGCAGTTTGCTATTAAGACAGCATTGGCAATAACAGGACTATCCATTTGTTTAGCGACAGTGTCCTTTCCTAATGTTACTAATGACAACTTACTTGTTGCAGTGTTTGGTGGATTTTTTTTGGGAGGAGGAATTGGACTTGCTGTAAGAGGCGGAGCAGTAATTGACGGAACAGAAGTTCTTGCAATTTTTTTAAGTCGCAAATTCGGGACTACTATTGGCGACATTATTATTGTAATCAACATTTTTATTTTTTCGGCAGCAGCATACTTCTTAGGATTAGAAGTCGCACTTTATTCAATGATTACTTACTTGGCAGCGTCAAAGACATTGGACTTTATTGTTGAAGGCATTGAAGAATATATTGGCGTGACAATTATTTCTTCTCACAGCGAAGAAATCCGACAAATGATTGTAAACACATTGGGCAGAGGCGTTACAGTTTATAAAGGACAGCGTGGTTTTGGCAAACACGGAGAGAAAAAAGAGATTGATATTGTTTATACCGTTCTGACACGACTTGAGTTAAATAAACTGAATACCGAAATTGAAAAGATTGACCCAAACGCATTTGTAGTTATGAGCAGCGTGAAAGACACGAAAGGCGGTATGATTAAGAAAAGACCTCACAAGCATTGACAACACAGCGCAAACAAGAACGCCAGTAGGTAACAGCACCTACAAAAAATTGGCGGTTCAGTGCTTCGTATGGCAGTTTTGTGGTTCAACAAACATTCGTTCATCGTATGAACATTTGTGGTAAAAATCGCCAAATTCTTGTAGCTGCCAACCGTTAGCAGAAATTTTAGACCGACAACAGAAACTTTAAAAAGATAAGACAATATGGAACTTGAAGTGGGTAATTATAATCTTGGAGCCGATGCTTTTAAACAAAAAAGGTATGAAGAAAGTGTTTGGTATTATACGCAAGCAATAAAAGACAATCCATTTTTAAGTTTTTCACAGGCATATTTATGGCGTGGAATTTCATTTTACTTCCGCAATGATTTTGAGAACTCAATAAAAGACCTAAATGAAGCTAATTTGGCAATTCAAAACGAACTTAGAATTCATAATTGGAGAGGTTTAAGTTACAAACAGCTTGGTAAATATGCAGAAGCAATAATAGATTTAAAAAAGGCTATTGAAATAGAGCCGAAATTTAGGGAGGCTTATATTGAACTATTGAATTAGGCTATTGACTAATAATCATTTTATATGTAAAGGGTGGTTTGGCTACCATCCGTCCCATCAGGTTCTCGAATATCCCTTCTTTCATTTTATGTCTGTTAAAGCGGTAGGTATATTCGTCAATGTAGGCCTGTAAATAAGTTACGGAGTGGTGCATTCCTCTCAACCAGGCTTTGAACATCATTATAGTTCGGTGCAATTGAGGGAAGTTCTTCCCTTTCTTCTCCGATTTTTCACGCCTTATATTGGGGAAATCTTTTTCCAATCCCTTATATCCCGCCCATCTATCTGTACGTATATAGGCCTGGGGATGAATATTATCGATCATAAACGGTTTGAGATTCTTCTTATGAGCGGTCTCAATTACTTTTCCATACATGCGGGAAACACCCTTTCCTCTTTTCTCAATGCCTATAACCACGAGTTTTTTCTTTCCTTCGTTACGCCCCAGAGCCTCATCGTCCTGGCCACCAACATAAGTTTCATCTACCTCTACTTTTCCTTCCATTGGAAAATGGTGACTGCTTTCCATGGCTTTCATCACCTTTTGTTTAAACAGCCAGCACGTCTTTTGACGTAACTCCAGTTTTCTGCTAAGTTCAGTACTGCTAATCCCTTTCTTGCTTGTGGCTACATAATAAACGATGTAAAAGGCTTTCAATAAGGGGAATTTGCATAAGTGGAACAAGGTACCGGCAGTGGCCGACTCGATAGAACGGCACCTGGTACATTGCCTGCCATATGAATCATGTCCTTTACAATAATTTCCATGACCACACTTGAGGCATTTATACCCATCAGGCCATTTTAAATCAGCCAGGTATTCCTTACATTTATCATCATTTGGAAATCGGGTCTGAAACTCGAATAAGGATAAACTTTTAAATCTTTTCTCCATACAA
>NZ_JBBJLZ010000004.1:0-725123 GCF_037719805.1 Pedobacter sp.
CGAACTGCCTCGGTTACGGAAAGGTTAAGGATAAGCTTTTTAAACGGATAACCGACCTATATGAGGAAAACGACTTTGGTGTTGCTCACGGTGACTTTTGCTTCAACAATATTTTATACGACGTTTCACACCGGTTGATCAAATTGATAGATCCACGTGGCAGCTTTGGTGAAAACTGCAAAGGTCTTTACGGAGATGTGAAATATGATCTTGCTAAACTCTTGCACTCGGCAGTTGGAGGATATGACTATTTGGTAAATAATCTTTATAAGCTTGAAGTTGACGGAGAGGTAATTAATTATAAAATATTTTTCAAAGACAACTCCCGAATCATAGAGAATCGCGCTGAAGAACTTGTTAAGAGCCTTGGTTATTCCTTTAGCGATATCATGCTGATTGTTGGCACCCTGTTTATCAGCATGCCACCAATGCACGCAGATTCTAATAGCCGGCAGAAAGTAATGTTTATTCATGGACTTAAAATAATAAATGAAAATATATGAGACTTTGTATTGATCTGGATGGCGTGATTTGCCGCCTCAAAAAAGAAGGAGAAACTTACGATAACCTGCTACCTGTAGAAGGTGCACCTGAAAAATTAAGGGAGCTTAAGGAAGCCGGTCACTACATTATCATTAATACTGCGAGGCATATGAAAACTTGCAAGGGTAATTTAGGTCTGGTTACCGCGAGGATCTCCCTTGTCACATTGAACTGGCTGGAACAGTATAATGTTCCCTATGATGAGATTTACTTCGGAAAGCCTCATGCAGACGTATACATTGATGATAATGCGTTCCGGTTTACCAGCTGGGATGAAATTGGTGACGATGGGGAAGGCCTTCCAATATCAAAAGAAAAACAACTTCTAGCGCCATGAATTTTATCATCCCAATGGCGGGATTAGGTAACCGCTTTGTCAAATCTGGCTATACGCTACCAAAAATGCTGCTTGAAGCGCATGGTAAAACCTTATTGGAATGGAGCTTGTCTTCGCTTCCTTTGCATCTGGCTACTACGGTTGTATTCATCGGCTTAAAAGCGCATGAAAGTGAATTTTCTCTGTCTTCCAAGATTAATCAAATATATCCTGAACTTAATAACAAGTTCATCTTTTTGGACGAGGTTACCCGTGGACAGGCAGAAACCGTATACCTATCGCTTTCTGCATGCAACGATCAGGAACCCTTGGTAATTTTTAATATAGATACCTACTTTCAGTCGGCCACTCTTGAACGAAAGTTGCTTTCCGCAAACAACGACGGAGTTTTGGGATACTTTGAAAGCATCGAGAACCGTTTCTCTTTTGCTTCTCTTGATGAAGATGGGCAGTACGTTACCAATGTACAGGAGAAGGAAGTAATATCTTCCTACGCGCTGACAGGGTTATATACATTTACTAAGGTTGCAGATTTTAAGGAAACGTTTGAATACCACGAAAAGAACAATCTTACTACCAAAGGGGAATTTTATATTGCTCCGATGTATAACTATCTGATACAGGCAGGTAAGAAATATGTTTTGGATAAAGCTGACAGACACGTCATCCTGGGTACTCCAAATGAATACGAACATTTTCTAAAGGTGACTCAGCTTAAGTGACATGGAGGGCTATCAAACAGTGTTAGGCGAATCAGGTTTGGTTAAGGATTTTCTAACCATCGCAGTTCCTACGTATAATGGTGGAGAAAATCTTCATGACCTATTCGATTCAATTGTAAATTTAGGACTGAGGACTGAAGAGTATGAAATATTGGTGGTGGACAACTGTTCCACCGACGCTACGGAGACTGTGATTAAAAATTTACAGCGAATTTACCCCAACTTAAGATATTACCTGAATACTCATAACATTGGAAGGATAGAAAACTGGAATAAGGCTATCGAACTTAGCAAAGGAGAGTTTCTGATCCTAATGAATGTAAACGACATATTCTTAACGTTTGACATACGGAAGTACCTACAATATCTTAGTCGCAATGAACAGATTTCAATGGTACTTGCTGATATGGAATTTAAGGAGGATGTCTACCCGAATTGGAAAGAATGCGGAGTGTTTGATTTAAACGATTATTTAAAAAAGACTTTTCTAGACGTCAATTACCTTGAGTTCCATTCTGTGGGAGTGTTGCATCAGCATATTTTCAGAACCGCCTCTATTGTTAAAAATAACATTTGGTTTGACCCTAAGCTGCCGCGTACCACAGATCGCGTGTTTGTTGCGCAACTCGTCAAAGCTAGCGGCGGGAGTTTTTACTATACAAATAATCGCATGGTTAGCTGGCGACTTAACAGCGGCCGATACCACTACAACGTCCATATCAATCAAAACACATTCAATTTTGAGCAGCTTTGGGTTAACGAGTACGAGGCCAATCGTGAGCTTGCGGAAATAGCGCAGATTCCGTTAAAAGGATTTTTAATCTCTCAACTTACTCTAGCAAGCTCTTATACCTATAAAGATCGTCTGGCTACAATGAGGGATCGTATTGTAAGTAAGAAATCGGGAAGAAGCGGTATGGAATTCCCAACAGCCTGCATCTACTACCAGTATCTATTAACAATAGCACGACTCAATGGATTACGTCTCAACTATTATCTCATTAAACTTAACGGTTTTCTGATAGTGCTTAAAGAATTCTTGAGACATCACAAGGTCATAGGTCATAAAGAGAGGTCATTAAAAGATATGGTAGTCCCTACTGAGCTGGAGCTCCACACTACATAAATTCAAGCCATGAAAGCATCATTTATAATTGTCAACTACAACCGTAAAGTCGAACTTCGTACTACTATAAATAATACGCTGACGCTTCTGCAGTCTGACTTAGTTAATTATCAATTAATAGTAGTTGACAATGCATCCCTCGATGGTAGTTCAGCCATGGTTAAAAGTGAGTTTCCAAACGTAACAATCATAGAAAATAAGGTCAATACAGGTGCGCCCGCATGGAATCTTGGATTCGCAATAGCAAAGGGCAATTACTTTGTAGTTTTAGACGATGATAGCCATCTTGAATCTGGGCTAGACTCTGCTTTTGAGTACTTAGATAATAACCAGGATATTGGCATTCTTGCCTTAAACATTACTGGCGGAGCATTTCAAACAGGAGAATGGAATAACCTTTCGCAATATGCAGGATTTATTGGTTGCGGGGCAATTATTCGTAGAGCACTTTATGAGAAAATAGGAGGGTACGCAGACTGGATTTTCTTGTATACAAATGAATATGAATATGGGATACGCTGCATGGAAGCCGGTTTTAAAATTCTCTATTTTGCAGATTGTACCGTTAGGCACCGCACAAGCAACATTAATAGAAGTTCTAAACGTCTTGTTACCTATTCGGTAAAAAATGAAATGGCAATCGTGTACAAGTACTTTAACAAAAAACACCGATCGGTTTATCTATGGAGAGTTTTTCTTAATAATCTAAGATGTGTGTCTCAGCATGGCTTAAATTCGATTCCCTGGTATTATCTAGCACTAAAAGAATTCTTAAAATTGAAACGTGAGTTAAAATATACGCCTGTAAGCGCAGAAGTTGAAGAGTTTTATAGTAAGGATTTTTGGTCGACACGCCGGTTTCTGGGTATATTTTAGCAATAAAGTGCATTCTAAAATTGGGTAAGTCCGTATAAATACAGTAAAGCTGCCGTTTAGCCTTGATATTTAGGGTATTTCTTTTATGAATAACCCGTAGTAAAACCAGAACATGTGTTAATTAGAAGGTGTTGCAAATATACACAGAAAGCAATCCTATGATTTCGAATGATCTTTATAAGGCAGTGATGGGCGCAGAAAATGTTGGCGTTTACAAGACAACAAAAACGATTGGTGTAACAGGGTTTTCAGGTTTCCTCGGCCAATCTCTTAAGTATTATCTCCCCAATACTTTTTTTGATATCGTACCTATTAGCCGTAGCTCTAACTTTAAATCGACAGTTGATAGAATTCAGGACTTTGATACAATTATTCATTTGGCAGCAAAGGCGCACGATTTGACAAACAGTTCAAACTATCAGACTTATCTGTCCGCTAACTATGATTTAACCAAGAATTTATTCGATCAATTTCTACGCTCAACGGTATCGACCTTCATCTTTGTTAGCTCTGTCAAGGCAGTCGCAGATAAGGTCGAAGGGATACTAGATGAAAACGTAGTTCCAAATCCGGGAAGTGATTATGGGAAGTCTAAATATCTGGCCGAAGAATACCTTTTGAAGCAGAGCTTGCCGGCTGATAAACGTTTAATTATTTTGCGGCCCTGCATGATACATGGGCCTGGGAACAAAGGCAATCTCAACTTGCTTTATAAATTTATTAAAGTCGGAATTCCCTATCCACTTGCAGCATTCGAAAATAAAAGATCGTTCTTAAGTGCCCAAAACTTTTGTTTTTTCATTAATGAAATAATCAGTAAGCCTGTTCCCTCCGGAATTTACAACCTTGCAGATGATGAACCTCTAGCGGTGACTGAAGTAGTTCAGATTATTTCTAGCAGTATCGGAAAAAAGTCCAGGTCATGGACGGTTCCTAAAAGCCTCGTAATTTTGTTTAGTAGGGTAGGAGATATTTTGAAGCTGCCAATGAACACTGAACGATTAATGAAGTTAACCGAAAATTATATTGTGAGTAATAATAAAATTAAACTTGCAATAAAAAGTCACCTTCCAATCACTAGTAGAGAAGGCTTAGTCAGCACAGCCATGTCCTTTAACAAAAGCATGAACACTTCGTTTGGTAGTTATCCTTTTATTGAAAAATCGAGTCAAAAAGTATTATCGGCTCGAAAATTGTTAGGCATGCATGTTAAAACACATATTTAATAATTATGAAAAAACTATTTACTATTTTAACCTGCCTTGCGTTGTTTGCAAGCACATCAACACAAGTTAGTGCACAGAATTACAAGACCGGATTAGGCTTAGGTATTGACTTCGGAGACGGTCAAACATTAGTTGGTCCCTCTTTAAGACATCATTTTAACAGGAATACTGCAGGACAGGTCGAGGTTTTATTTGGTGGTCATACAACTGTCATCCAAGGGTTTCTGCAATACAACGCTCCTGTAAAAGGAGCAACTGGCTTAGATTGGTATCTAGGAGGTGGTCCGAAAATTCAGATTTATGATAAAAATAGATATGCGTTTGGCGACAATTATACGGCTGTTTATTTAGTCCCAATGATAGGTGTGGATTACAAATTAAGCGGTGCACCTTTAGCTTTGGCATTCGACTGGAGACCATCTATCTATGTGGGTGACAATAGATTTTTAGGAACAGAGGTCGGACGATTTGGTCTGGCTTTTAGATTTATTTTTTAAGCTAAATTAGCTGACTCAAAGAAATCCCCCAGAAGTGTTTAACCTTCTGGGGGATTTCTTTTTTGCAAATTTAGATTCAATCGGGCGATATAAGATACTTCGGCCATTTTCCTAACAAAATCAAATCTGGTAAACTTACGATATTTGTTTTTCTTGAAGATTTTTCGCTGTAGTTTTAGAATTTAATATTCTAACTTTCATCTTAACGAACACATCAATGCTCTAATCTGCTTCGTAGTGGTCAGCGAAAGCAGTTTGTAGTGTCTGGTCGCATGATTAAAGTCGCATTTTCTACATTTCGCTACATTTTTGTTTTTCAGGTGTTTAATAACATTATTATCTTGTATATATGTACGATACTCATCTGTTTTTATGCAACCTTCACAGGCTGGGCCGCCTTCAACAAGTTCATAAACAAAAATAAGTTTGCCAGATGTATAGTAATACTCTTCTTTAGCATAAACATCTCCAATCGTGCCAAAATCAATAGCGATCTTAACTATTTCTTTGTTCAGGAAATAGTAATCAACTTTCATAACTTCATCACACATGAAATCAAACTGTTTTCGTTTTAGCTTGCTGGTATTTATATGTTGGACCGCTTTACGAATACTTAAAATGGGATCCTTCGAAGCTTTCAGTAGTGGAGGGGCAATCGGTACTAGGTGACTGGTATCAATTTTAGAAATACGAGTTTCTGTTGTCAAAGTTGGTGTTCTTTGGTTACATCCAAAAAGCAAAAGCAGCATTAATGGTAAGATAAACCTGTGCATGTTCACCGCTTAACAATAATGCTGCCAATGTTAGCATTAGTAGAAGGCTACGCTCTGATAACCTTTAGTAAAACTGCAATTACTGCAATTACCAATAAGATATGGATGATTCCACCGGTGTAAAATCCGCCCAAGTAACTGATAGCCCATATTATGACAAATATGACCGCGATGATGTAAAGTAAATTTCCCATTTTGTTTTGTTAAGGTTAATACTGTTTTTCTACATAACCAATATTAAAAACTTTTGTTTAAAAGTTTCAATTTGGCAGTGTATTATAGTTAATGACAACCTCTTTCGATTCGTTAAATGTTAAATTTATGTTAAGTAAAAATTAACTATATCTTAACATTGACTTAACAGTATGGTGATACCTTTAATCATGAAATATCCAGTATTTATTTTGCATGAGTTAGTGCTTAGATTTTCGGATTTCAACCGGGGCATAGGCAGGTACATTTCAAGTACAGTAGAAAATGGTGAATGTCTAATCAGGACTACCAGTGGGAGGATTAGCATAGAACTTGGACTTTTAGAAAAGCAGTATTACGATCCTAAACAAATTTCTTCTGAAGAACTTAGGCAGCATGCAATGTTGTTTCAAGTGGAATAGACTAAGCTTCACAATTTCGCATTTGATTTGGTTTATTAGTAAATAATCTACTTATTTGATTAACGAAAAGTAACCCAATCAAAAACTTATGTTCATTAGATTTTCGCTGATTATTGCTTTCGGCATATGCTCTTTATCCGCCTTTTCTCAGCATAAGGTAGCTGAAAATATGTTTCGCCATAAATTAAAGAATGGCCTTGAAGTAATTGTGATCGTCGACAATACAGTCCCGCTCGCTACCATTGAGATTGCATGCAGAAATGGTTCATTTACGGAACCGGACGAGTACAATGGATTAAGTCACTTATATGAACATCTTTTCTTTTCTGCTAATAAGGATTATCCCACGCGCACTAGTTTCATACAAAAGAGTAATGATTTAGAAATAAATTCTAATGCAACAACGAGAGAAGAAGTAGTAAATTATTACTTCACACTGCCCGCATTGAATATGAAAGAGGGCTTAAAATTTATGAACTCCGCAATTAGATTTCCTCTTTTCAGAGAAGAGGACATGAAAAATGAAAATGAAGTAGTTAATGCCGAATTTACAAGACACGAGTCAAACCCCATGTTCGAGTTTATTGAAGCCGATAGCAGACGTTTATGGGGGACTAACTACTCCCGTAAGAATGTTGTAGGAAATCATGATATAATTCTCTCGGCCACTCCTGCAAAAATGGACTCAATCCGGAATAAATACTACTGGCCTAATAACTCTGTGCTTGTTATCGCTGGCGATGTCAAAACAGCAGAAGCATTTACTGCGGCAGAAAGCATCTTCGGAAGTTGGGAGAGTTCCACTTTTGACCCCTTTAAAAAATGGCCTATTCCAGAAGTAGCACCATTGACCCAAAGTGATTATTATATCTTAAAGACTGATAACCTTTTAGATCCGGAAATACAATTCAGCTGGCATGGACCCGACACAAGAAATGACGTGCTGGGTACTTATGTCGCCGATGTTTTCTCGTATCTGGTGAACCAAAATGGCTCAAAACTTAAAACGGCTTTAATCAATACAGGATTAGCAAGAGACGTAAACGTTGGCTATTACACTCAGAAATATACTGGACCAATAAGGTTGGGAGTGAGCCCTAATCCAGCGAAACTGAAAGAATGTTACGATGAGGTACTCAAACAACTTGCACTTTGGGATGGCGAAAATTATCTTACTGATGCTCAAATTGAACGAGCAAAAAGATTATTAGCTATCGAGCAGGTGCAACGTCGCGAGGTAACTTCTGAGTACGCACATCTGATTTCGTTTTGGTGGGCATCCGCGTCAATCGATTATTATAACAGTTATGAAGAAAACGTAAATAAGGTGACCAGGAAAGACCTGATTGACTATGTTAAAAAATACATAAGTGGTAAGCCGCATACCGCGGGTCTTCTTATTCATAACACCCTTGTAGAAAGCGTCAAGCCAGAACTTTTCTTTAAAAATAACTAATGCTCATGAAATCATTCTTAATAGGCTTATTCTTAATCATTACTGCAGAAGGAGCGTTTTCTCAAACTTCAGCGACGACCTTCAGTGTTAACGGTTTAAAAGTAATATTTCGTCCGACTCAAAAAGAGACGGTGAGCATCGCAATGTTTTACAGGGGAGGTGTAATGAATTACGAACCCTCGAACGCAGGTATAGAAAACCTTGCATTAGCTGCCGCCACTACTTGTGGCACGAAAAACTATAGCGTTCAAGACTATAAAGAATTGGCTGATGAATACGGCATAAACATTTCAGGCGCTTCTACCACCGACTATGGGGTAATCAGTTTGAACTGCATAAATAAATATTTCAACGAGGGCTGGAAGCTATTTTCAGACGCTATCGTTAATCCAGTATTTGATCAAGGCGAATTTTCCAATGAGAAAGAACGAATCATTTCTGTCACGCATGCCCGCGAGTCGTCGCCTGAGGCGCTTGTTGAACAAATGACTATGGCGAATATGTTCATAGCTACGCGTTACAGTACGCCTCCCTTAGGCACCGAGATATCTCTCCGCAAGTTTAATCAAGATAGTGTTAAAAATTATTATTATGACACCCTATTAAACAGAGATCGGATGTTCCTGGTAGTGGCGGGAAAAATTAGCAAGAAAGAGTTGGAGGAAAAGATTATGGTAGCATTTGCCAGTTTGAAAGCCAAGCCATATGAAGTGCCTGAGTATTCAGTTGCAGCTTTAACCGGAGATCGTCTGTTCACCGCACAGCGTAACATTCCTACAAATTATATCAGCAGGGTGATGAATGCACCTAAGATGAGTAACCCTGACTATCCGGCCTTCAGTCTTGCCATAACTGTCTTAAGTAGCTATTTGCATTTCAAACTAAGGACAGAGCAAGCTTTGTCTTACGCACCGGGAGCGACAGTTAAAATGCTACAGATGCCTTATACTTCGCTTTACGTAAGTACTACTCAACCAAAAAAAGCTGTTCAAGGGATGATGGAGGCTTTTACTGACGTCAAGGAAGGAAGTTATAATACCAACGTTATTAAAGAAATAAAAAAAAGTTACAGACTCGACAGTTATAGCGACCAGGAAAGTGCAGTTACACTAGTTAGCAACCTGGGAAAAGCGGAGATTCTTGGCGATTTTAGACTAGAAGAAAGATTAGTTGAAAAGGTAAACGCGGTGACAGTTGCTGATGTCAATAGAGTTTTTAACAAGTATCTTAATGGAGCATTGTGGGTTTTCGTTGGTAACGAACAATCTGGTAAGGAAGCGTTTAAATAACTTCAACAGTACTCTTCATACGAGGCCTTTTGGTTTTGTAATGAGTTAAGCGACGAAAGGAATTTCGTGGCTTAACAAAAAATATTTCTGTAGCAAGCGCTTTATATGCTTCGCGGGCGTCTCTATCAGTATCCGCCATACCTGGCAATGAGTAAAGGGCTAGTTGAACCGCGCAATCAACCAGCTGATCTGGAAGGTGTTTAGTTTTCATACTAACCCTTTAGCAAAAGGTATGCCTAATAGCGCAAATGCCAATAGGCATTTGCGCTTAAAAGTTATTTTGCTGGCTTAAAGGCCACCTGCTGTATTGCAAACTTCTTTACAGGAACTGCATTGCTATCTAACAACTGATTAAACTGAGCATTCATAACCCATACTTCCTTTCCTTTTAGTGTGGCCGTTGAGGGGTAAGTAAAACGATCCTCTGTAGAAGTTGATGCGGTAACTTTCGCCGAAGCCCAATTGTCTGTCGTGGATAGTTGAAAAATCTTATCATTTCCACCGTTGACCACCATAGTTAACAGATTTTTATCATTCAAAACCAAACCGTCAGCTCCGAGGAAATATTGATCAATTACTATCTTTTGAACGTTTTGTGGATCCCGAAGATCAATTTTATACAATTGTCCTTTTGCACTGTTATCTACAATCAAAAAGCCAGCGGAATGAAACACTATTCCGTTTACCCCAACACCTTCGGTTCGGAAGAGCTCATGTTTAGAAAATACTGAGGCTTTTCCTTCTGGTGTTACCTTGTAAATAGCTCCTGCAAAACTGTCGGTTACATAAGCGTTTCCCTGACCATCAAAAGCAAGGTCATTTGCAAAATGCTTGCCCGGTAATAATGTGGATAAGTCAATATCAGACAATCTTTTACCTGTTTTCAGGTCTATACTAATAAGTCTAGCCATCTTCATCCTAGTTGCAGGATTAGTGAATTTACTATAGTTGGCATCTGATACACAAGCAAATAAACGCTTACCATCCGGGTGAACTTTGATTCCGTAAGTTGACTTTAGCGTACTATCTGCATGTAAAACTTTATACTCACCCTTAGGGCTAACTGTACCAAGGTTTCCAAGCCTCGCTGATGACACATAATACAGATTCGAAGGTTGATCATAAGTGATTCCTTCGGGGTAGGATTCCAACGCACTGAATTCTATTCTTGGCGAAGGTTCGGGTTTTGCAGCCGCGAAAGCCGCAACTGCGATGGCTCCTAGAGCAATATACTTAATTGGTTTCATGTTACTTGGTTGTCTTTACTGCATATATGTTTCCACTAGCATCATCAGAAATATAGATTACGCCACTCTTAGTAACGGTGATTCCAGCAGGCCTTCCAAATCTTGAATCTCCTTGAAGAAATCCGGTAAGAAAATCTTCTGCCTTGACAGCTCTGCCATTCTGGAAGTGTATCCGCTGTACCTTAAACCCTACAGGTTGTTCTGCATTCCACGATCCGTGCCACGCAACCAAAGCGTCTCCTGACCAGTCAGCCGGTATATTTGCTGCTCCTCGAAAGAAAGTAAACGCTATTGGCGCCATGTGTGCAGTCAATTCAAGAACTGAAGGCTCCGTATTTTTAACTACCGCTTCTTTTGTATTCCCGGGAGGATCCTCGCGGCTTTTGTCTACTTCTTGCTTTCCGTAAGCATATGGGAAGCCATAATCAGCACCTTGCTTTATCTGGTTTACTTCTTCAGGAGGCCAATTACTACCCTTCGTGTCTCCTCCGTTATCAGCCCCCCACATTTCCTTTGTTTGCGGATGCCAATCAAACCCAATCATATTACGGAGCCCGCTTGCATATAAAGTCCTGCTCCAGTTTGCAGGATTCACTTGAAGCATAACCGCTGTTTCCTTATCACTTTCTTTGCAATCGTTACAAAGGGAACCAACACTAATGTACAACATGCCATCTGGACCAAAGTCCATCGTTCGGTTTGGATGCTGTCCTCCATCTGGAAGATCTTTTATCAGCAGTTCACCCTTTGCAACGTCTAGAGTGCCATCAGGTTTAACTGGGTAGCGTTTCACTTCGTTATTATTTGCAAGATACATCCAGCCGTCTTTCATAGTAATGCCATGGACGCCTTTAAAATTTGAAACCACTGTTACGAGATTTTCAAACTTGTTATCACCGTCTCTATCCTGAAGCATCAGCACATCACCGCCATCTCTTCTGGTGACGTAAACATTCCCTTCAGGACTGGTATATAACATTCTTGGTTTGCCTAAGCCTGACGCGGCAAGACTAACCTGCCAACCGGCTGGTACTTTTAATAGGTTTAACATTTCAGGTTTGAAATCCATCACCTGGGCGTACTTCGTTATGGAAACTGATCTGGTAACATCCTTTGGAGGTATGCCTCGCTGCGCAATAACATTTGTAGCATAGAGTCCTAATGCTAGCATCGGGATCAGCACTTTTTTGTTTTTCATAATTAAAACTGACTTTTGCTTCAACAACCACCTTTTCATCATTTGGTTTGAAGAAAAAAGGAAGATTGTTTCCCTGTGCTTGAGTGGTGACTCAAGTTATTTTGAGACGTATGCCTTTACATAATTCACCCAGTCTATGCCATAGGGAATAGTCATTGAATTTCCCTCAGGACTCATCAAGACTTTTGTAGGGAATGTAGTCACGTTAAAAAGCTGATTTATTCTACCGTCTGACATTGCTACAGGAAAAGTGTAGCGAAATAGCTTTTGATAATTTTCGACATTCTCTTCTTCATCCTGGCAGGCTATGGTGATTAATTCAATGTTATTGAAAAAGCTTTTATCTCTTTCAACAAAAAGCTTTTCCAGTATGGGATGTTCCTCGCGACATGGGCCACACCAGGTCCCCCAGAAATCTATCAATTTCCACTTACCAGATGTTACGGAAGAATATTTTGTGCCATCTATGCCTTTAATTTTGAATGTTGGTGATTTCGATAATTGCGAGTTCAATAAATTATTCCAATAGCTAGAGAAGTCACCGTTTACAGGGTTGGTTTCAGTATAAAAGGTTCTCAACTGTTCTTTATATGCAATAGGGTTTCGAAATGCCATTTGTGATAAGGCTTTCAGAGTTTCATCTTTACTTGCAGGATCTCCTATCAGCTGTTTTAAGTAAGCCATATAAATCCGGTTTGAAGTCGCCTCTGGTAGCGTTATGGCCTCGGTCCTAAATCCTCTATTATTATTTAAATCGGTTAAATCCGCACTATACTCCGCTGCAGTTCTATAATATTTTAATGCCTCTTTAGTGCTACCTGCACGACTAAGCTGAATGCCTTTAAAATAGTTAGCACATGCAACTACATAACGATACCAGGCACGTTCCCTCAGTTCCTGGGTGTATCCATTATATTGTCCTGATAATTGTTTCACTGCAAGTACTGATACTAGCGAAGAAATTAATTCATCAGCCAATTTTTCATACCGCTTATCTTTTTCGATAATTCTATAAACAAATAAGCCATAAGTGGCTGCAGAACTCTGATAAAGGTTCTTTTGACTAGCGATGTAACTTATGAGGGACTTGGTTAAATCTGAGACTTTAAGGGAATCGACAATATTTAAGTCTACGCTGGCAAAAATGTAAAGCGGTTTTACATTATTTACGAGCTCATTGTTTTTCGATTCGTAAAGCTTGGTTAATGTTTTATACTGCCGAAGTTTTTCCTCGAGATAATAATTTTCCCAGCTACTTTGTTGTTCTTCTTTGACCTTTGCTTTTAATTTTTGCTTTGTCACATCAAGAAAAGAGCTAAAAGCATCCTGTTGCAAAGCTTCTCTCAAAAACGGCTCGTATCCTGGAAGCTTTACAAGTTTACGAGCATAGATTAATGCGGAATCAGAATTGGAACGATAGCTTTTCCAGAACCCATCGCGATACTTTGTCAGGAGTTCCTCCGATTGTCCTTGTACACCAAACGTAGCGTTACCTATAAAAAATACGACAAAGGCTACCCTTAATATGATCGGGCGTAGTGTGTTTAAAGTTAAAATTTGCATGAGCGTTAATAGGTTTTGCATTGGACACTATAACATATTGGTCCTCCTAAATATAAACATAAGGTCTGATAATCCTACTAGGCGAATGAAACAATCTCTGGCATCGAAGCAAGTGATTCGCTCATTGCTACTAGATACTGCTTTTTGCCAGACACTTTGAAGAAGGCCACAATATGATCACTATCTTTAAAAACATCCATTCGTTCAATCCGGAGGCCGCTTTCAGTAAGCGTATGCTCTAGTACTGAAACTTGCGAAAATTCAGGACCTCTAAATGTTACACTGAGCAGCTTTTGCTTTTGCAGCTTTGCTATCATAACTTCTACCCATGTCACCATTAAGAGAACGATAAGTGTAATTAATGTAAGGGCCAGGGCTAAGGCATGATATCCTATTCCTATGGTCATCCCAATCGCAGCAGATGTCCATATTACAGCCGCAGTGGTTAATCCCCGAACAGATACTTTGTCCTGAAATATTACGCCTGCACCAATAAATCCGATTCCTGTGATAATGTTAGCTGAAATTCGATCATCTGCGCCGACGCCATGTCGAGAAACGATTGTGAAAATGGTTGATCCGAGAGAAATCAAAATTATTGTTCTTAAACCAGCTGATTTATTTTTGTACTCCCGTTCAAATCCAATTGCTCCTCCGCACACTATGGAAACTAGCATCGCAATCATATCTTGTAATTCAATTGTAAAATTCATTGCTTAATCTTATGTTAAAAAATTGTTAATTATAACCCTAAAATAGCTTTTTTGTTTAGGAGTGTCGCACGGTAGCGATTACAGACCAAATCTAAAATCATCATTAATGAAGATATCAAAAATAGAAAAAACGTCAACGATGTTGTCAGACAGCCTTACAATTTGAAGAATAACTCTATTTTTAAGCCGAAATTTTAGCCCTATGCACCATACTCTTCTACAGTTCTTAATTCTACTTTCTGCGGCATTTTTATTGATTATGCTTGCACAGAAAGCTAAAATATCCTACCCTATATTTCTTGTAATTGCCGGCCTTGGCATAAGTTTTATACCAGGGATTCCATTGGTCTCAATTGATCCAGAGGTGATCTTTCTTGTCTTCTTGCCACCTTTGCTATATGAAGCTGCGTGGTACACATCCTGGAACGATTTCTGGAAGTGGCGAAGACCAATAAGCCTATTAGCTTTTGGTCTTGTGATATTTACTTCAATGGCGGTGGCTTATTTAACTTCTTCTATGATTCCGGGCTTCACAGTAGCCTTAGGCTTCGTCTTGGGAGGAATTGTCTCTCCACCCGATGCAATAGCGGCAACTTCCGTTATGAAAAATCTTACCATTCCTAAACGGATAAATGTCATTTTAGAAGGTGAAAGCCTGGTAAACGACGCCTCCAGTTTAATTGTTCTTCGCTTCGCGCTCGCTGCTGTAATTACAGGTCAATTTTCTTTTTCTCAAGCAACTACAGAATTTTTTATGAGTACTGTTATGGGAATTGTGATAGGCTTAGCAGTAGCTCATTTAGTATATGCCATCCACCGTTTTTTACCTACAACGGCAAGTATTGATGCTGCTTTCACCCTTATATCACCATACTTCATGTACCTTGCTGCAGAGCAGTTTCACTATTCGTGTGTGATGGCAGTAGTTACCGGCGGCTTATTCCTTTCTTATCGATCCCATGAAATCTTTAGGGATGGGAAAAGCCGCCTGCAAACCATAAATGTCTGGGCTACATTAGTTCTGATTCTTAATGGGCTGGTATTTATATTGATAGGGCTGGAACTACCGGTCATCATCTCTGGCCTGGAAGGTTATTCTCTTTGGGAAGCCTGCAGCTATGGCCTGATTATCAGTGCTACGGTGATCGCGTTGAGAATCGTTTGGATTTATACTGCAACCTATATTCCAAGATGGCTGTCCGCTAAAATCAGAAGTGCAGAGCCATCACCTGGCTGGAAAGGGCCACTTGTAATGGGCTGGGCCGGGATGAGAGGAGTAGTATCTTTAGCTGCTGCACTGTCTATACCTATTGCCATTACTAGCGGCGTCGCGTTTCCTCATCGTAACCTCATTATCTTTATCACGTTTGTAGTGATCCTGGTTACACTTGTATTCCAGGGACTTACTCTTCCCTGGTTAATTAAGACAATGAAGATAGATGAGATTGACCCTCAAATTCCCGAAGAGCAGCAAGAAGCGTCCATCCGGTTGCGCTTATTAAAAGTCTCCATTGAACGAATCGAGCAGGAGTATGGGGCGGAAGTAGCTAACATAGGATTACTAAGTAATTTGAAAAACGAGATGGAACATGCGCTCCTACACTCCTCCAAACGACTGGAGTCTATGGAATGCGATGAAATCGAGACAGCTGAGATTAAAATATATAACAAAGTCCTGAAAGACCTCTATCATGTGCAACGAACAGAACTTCACCAAATCAGACGGGAAAAAAAGTTTAGTGATGAGGTGATTAGGAAGCAGGAAATGCAAATTGATTTGTCGGACACCAAACTGGCCTAAGTTTATGTTTCGACGCCGCTTAGTTTATTTCTTGTTAATCATTGTCGTTATCATATCAGGACTTCTCTCCAGGCATGCTGTAATTGTGCCGCTGATTGTTGGGGATATATTATGGTCCGTAATGGTGTTTTTGCTTGTCAGATTTCTTTTAATCTCTATTCAGATAAAATGGGTCTTCCTTATCTCTTTAGGGGTCTGTTATTTGGTAGAAATAAGTCAGCTTTACCATGAACCATGGATTGATGCGCTTAGAAACACCACCCTTTGGGCATTGCTTCTTGGTCGTGGCTTTCTTTGGAGTGACGTTTTAGCTTATACGATTGGCGTAACATTTAGCGCGGGATTAGAGTGCATGCTATTTCAAACAAATCGTTTGCGCAGCTGTTTGTAACGGAAATTAAAACAGCATAATGACACTACAAATCAAAACTTTTAATGGATCCCTATGAGCTTAAGATTGGCGGCGCACACTTATTAGTTCGCCCTAGAGAAGATGGTACTTATGAAGTATTTAGAGGTGAAACTAGACTGGCGCATTTATATCCAGATGTGACTTCGGAAGGTATAAGTTGGGAAACTGCGGATTGGATCGATGATGAATATGCAAACACGATAGGTAAAGCTATTGAGGAACATGAAAAAAAACATAACGCCTATGGTCCCTTTTAAAATAGTATATAGATTCGGGTTATGATTGTGAACTACACGGAATCATGCTGGGAAATCATTACTCAGCGATCACATGGGCTGCTCGCCGCCCAGATATGCGCACATTGGAAAATTAAGCCTTTACCAGACCGCTGGGTTGAGACGCTTATTGCTACAGCTGAACATGATGATGTATATAATGAATTCGAGACCGATGATTTGCTAAACGACAAAGGCGGCCCTGTAAACTTTAAGGAAACGGAATTCAGGGAAGATTTCTGCGAAAAGCTGATTAAAATGGCAGAGACCAAAAGCGTTTATATAGCGTTGCTGATATCGCGGCACATTTGCTTTGTCTATGAAGGCGATGCTAAGGCTACACAGTTCTGCAAAGACCTAAAGAAACAGGAGAAACGTTGGTTAAAGGTTTCTGGAATTACGCTTACTGATATCAATGCAGCATATGACCTCCTTCAGTTTTGCGATGCTTTTTCACTTCTTATTTGTCAGGGTTTAATACAACCAGAACAGCGTAAAATAGAAATAAGCAGGGGGCCAGACGGTAAAGCTTATGAAATGCGTAGCAGTGGAAGCGGAAAAATATCAATTTCCCCCTGGCCGTTTGATGAGGCTAAATTTACAGTTAGCTATGAGCGTAGAACACTCTCGAAACTTGTATTTACCAACCTTGAAGACTTTAGAAATGAAGTACTCCTCGCCAATGTAAATGTTGAGAACATTGAATTAATAGCACCATAGTATTAAAACATCTTTCTTAACTGGAGCAAAGCAAACCTAATTTTACTTTTCACCGTACCCAATGGAAGATTAAGTTCTTCTGCGATTTCATTGTGTGTGTAACCTTCGAAATAAACCATATTCAACAACAACCGTTGCATAGGATTCATCGTTTTGGTCAGCGTTCGAATACCAATTAGGTCTGTGTTAATCTTATAACTAAGCCTATGATCAATATCAGCAACCTTTTCCTCAATATCTACATGTTTATTGCTATTAATGTGGCTTTTTCGCCTCAACTGGTCAATAGCCATGTTCTTCGCCAATCTGGCCATCCAGGTAAATAATCTGCCCTTACTATCGTCGTATTTATCTATGGAATTCCAGATCTTTACAAACGTTTCTTGTAACAAGTCTTCTGCTGTTTCTTCATGAATAACTATTCTTAAAATAATACCCTTTAATGATGCAGCATACATGTTATACAACGTAGAAAGCGCCTGCTGGTCTCTCATTCGAAGTGAGCTCACCAACCTTCGCTCCATCTCCGGCGGCTGTGGAGCTAGTGGAGATGGGGTAGATAGACTAATATTGTTTAGGGAGCTCATCATAAAACGGTTAGTTGCAGTCTATACTACAAACTTTAGGCCTTATTCAAACAATATTCCAAATTAGAGTAGAAGTGACGCAAATAAATGCAGGAAAGCCTCTGGTACTAAACCAAAGGCTTTCTTGTCATCCATATAAAACTAAAGGCTTGCTGCTCCGGCAGATGCTACTTCGTGGTCTTGATCAACACTACCACCAGATACGCCAATCGCTCCAACAATCTTCCCAGAAATATCTGTTAGCAATACACCTCCCGGGAAGCTAATTAAGCCCCCATTAGAATGCTCAATGCCGAATAAAGGGCCACCGGGCTGAGAAAGGTTTCCAATTTCGCCAGAATTCATGTCGAAAAACCGTGCGGTTTTAGCTTTTTTAATTGAAATATCAATAGATCCTAACCAGGCAT
Source organism: Pedobacter sp. (assembly GCF_037719805.1). Taxonomy (GTDB): domain Bacteria; phylum Bacteroidota; class Bacteroidia; order Sphingobacteriales; family Sphingobacteriaceae; genus Pedobacter. The sequence continues at coordinate 18,383 of NZ_JBBJLZ010000004.1, forward strand.
TGTCCATCCTGTGAAAAGAAACCAAATTAGCTCCCTGATCAACAATGGCAATATTCATTGGTACTCCGATTTCCTTAGCTTTAACTTTCGCAGCTTCTGATATATTTTCTGCTTGTTCAAGTGTGACGCTCATATTTTTTGTTTTAGGCGGAGAAAAAACTCCTGAATTAAAACAGTGATCGCCTGCATTTGTTTGCAGAAGTTATTTGAGGCCCCACCGTTGATTGCAGGTTAATTAGGACTATGTATTCTAATCTTAAAATACTAATTTGCCATCACGAATTTAAACTTCGTTTAACCTTATAAAACCTTTAGTAAACATGAAACGATCGTTAACACCTATTTTGGCAGCAGCTCTTATGCTCTCCATTGCTGCTTGTAATGACACAAGTAAGTCGAGTACAGATACGGCACAGACCGATAGCGTAAGCACTGGTCTTCAATTAGACAGTATGAAGTTCCAAAAAGAGATAGATGGGAAAAAAACCAATCTGTATATTTTGAAAAACAAGAACAATATGCAAGCCGCTTTCACCAATTACGGTGGTAGGTTGGTAAGTCTCATGGTACCTGATAGTGCAGGAAACCTAAGAGATGTTGTTGTTGGATTTGACAGCATCGACGGTTTTGCCCAATCAACCGAGCCGTATTTTGGTGCGACCATCGGACGTTTTGGAAACAGAATCGCTAAAGGTAAATTTACCCTTGATGGAAAAGAATATACCTTGGCGAAAAACAATGGACAGAACACTTTGCATGGCGGCAAAAAAGGTTATCAATATGTAGTTTGGGATGCAAAACAGTCTAACGATCATACATTAGAACTGTCTTACCTGTCGAAAGATATGGAAGAGGGTTTTCCTGGAAATCTTAATATCAAGGTCACCTACTCATTATCTGATGATAACGAATTGAAAATGGACTACGAAGCAACAACCGATAAAAGAACTGTCGTTAACCTAACAAATCATGCGTTCTTCAACTTAAATGGTGAAGGAAGCGGTACTATTCTTAATCATGTACTTCAGATCTATGCTGATCAGTATACTCCGGTAGATACTACATTAATTCCACTTGGTAAAAATGTAGCTGTTGCCAGCACACCATTTGATTTTAATACTGCTACAAGCATAGGAAAAAGAATTGATGCCGTTGATGCGCAACTTACTGCCGGAAAAGGTTACGACCATAATTATGTGTTGAATGGGACTAAAGGGCTAGGAATGACTCATGCCGCTACTGTTAAGGGAGATAAATCAGGGATTATCATGGATGTCTACACGAAGGAGCCAGGACTACAATTCTATAGTGGTAACTTTATGCAGAGCAAGAATAAATTTAAAGGTGGTTCTACCGATGATTTCAGAACGGCGCTTGCACTGGAAACTCAGCATTTCCCAGACTCACCAAATCAACCAGCCTTCCCATCAACGGTACTAAACCCGGGTAAGGTATACAAAACGTCATCGATATATAAATTCAGCAAGTAATACGCACAACATCTAAAAAGCCACGCAATTCGATTGCGTGGCTTTTTTATGTCTATTAATACCGAAAGCTGCTTAACTAAAGCGAATATAGTTTTCGTTCGTCGCATCTACATGTAATCTAAAATATTATGATAAATTTGAGTAATAACCTCAAACACATATGGAACCTCAAGAGCCACAAAACATCAGAAGAGCGTTTATTAAAAAAGCTGCAATTGGGGTTGCTGCATTCAGTATCGTTCCTCGATATGTATTAGGTGGTAACGGTTTTATTGCCCCCAGCGATCGTTTGACTAAAGCGGTGATTGGGGTAGGCGGAATGGGGAGAGGCCATTTTGGATATGATGGAACCCAGGTTGTCGCCATTTGCGATGTTGATAAGCGACACCTGGAGCATGCAGCAGGAATGTTGGATAAAGGAGTGAAAACCTTTAGCGATTACAGAGAACTTATTAAGTTACCAGAGGTAGATATTGTGCACATTGCCACGCCTCCACATTGGCATGGCATCATGGCGGTCGACGCCGCTAACGCCGGAAAAGATATTTGGTGTGAAAAGCCAATGACACACACCATAGGAGAGGGGCAACGCGTTGTAGAAGCTGTTCAAAAACATGGTAGAATGTTTCGCTTGAATACGTGGTTTAGATACAGCGACGTATTTTATGGCATGGGCACTGAAGTGAAAAAGATCAAAAAGCTTGTTGAAAGTGGATTGCTAGGCTGGCCACTAAAGGTAACCGTTGGCAAACATACCGGCTATGACTGGAAGTTTTACTGGGTGGGAAAGGACAATTTGGTTCCTGAAGCTATACCACCCGAACTTGATTATGATGCCTGGTTAGGCCCGGCCCCCTTTAAACCTTATCATCCTCATCGCGTACATCAAACGTTCAGAGGGTACTGGGACTATGATGGAGGAGGATTGAGCGACATGGGACAACATTATCTGGACCCTGTGCAATATTTCTTAGGTAAAGACGATACCAATCCGGTTTCAGTAGAAATTGATGCGCCACAACAACATTACGATGCCGTAGGTACCTGGAGAAGATTAACTTATACTTATGAAGACGGTTGCCAGATCATTCTTGATGGCGATGGCACCGATGATAAAGCAGCGTATCTGGAGGGCCCGAAAGGAAAACTTTTCCCCGGATTCAAATCGGACATACAAGATCTCGAAAAAAAGTTGGCAACATTTCCTGAGCCGGCGCCCCAGGTGACCAGTTTTGTGGAGTCCGTTAAAACACGTAGAAAATTTGCGCTGAACGAAGGTAACGGACATCGCTCTTGTAATATAGTAAACATCGGACTGGCAGCATTAAAACTAGGGAGATCACTTAAATTCGATCCCGAGCGTCAAGTGTTTGTTGATGACATTCAAGCTAACAAATTGATTAATCCTGTTATGCGTGCACCTTATGATATTTAATACGAAAAGACTTAGTACGACTACGCTGCTACTTGCAATGTGGTTTGTATCCTTACAGGCCCAGCCCAGAAAGTTAGTTATAGAAGATAACAAAATTGACACGCTGCTTTCCAGATTCCCCGCGATGAGTCAGCCGGATCTTAATGTCTCGGTGTTAACAATAAGTAAACTGGCTCCCACGACGCTGGTTAAATTAGTTGGGAGGTTGGAGACCGACGACAAATTAAACAAGACGAAAGCAGCGTATGCCATTGCAGCACTTTCCGAATTCGTATCCCGCCAAGGGAATGAAATGGCAAGGAAGAAGGCTGTTGCAGCATATTCGAAAGTTCTGACTGGAATTAGTGACGACCAAAATAAAGCGTTTTTAATTAGCCAGTTTGAGCTGGTCGGAAAGGAAGAATCTGTTTCCATTCTTAAGGGATACTTAAACAGTCAGTCTCTTTCTGATCCAGCAGTTAGATCCTTGGTTAAGCTTAACACTATAAGCTCAAAAGCCGCCTTATTTGCAGCTTTACCTTCATCAACTGGCTCTGCCAGACTTGCAATAGTCAAAGCCTTGGGTGATTTAAAATACAAACCTGCCGCAACGAGCTTAAACGCCTTAACTGCAAGTGATGATCAGTCACTACGCAAAATGACATTTTACGCGCTTTCCTATATAGCTGATCCAAGTTCGGAGCCACTGTTTAGTGAAGCTGCAAGTAAAGTTAATTATCATTATGACAACCGAAATATTGTAGCGTCATATTTGATATACGCAGATCAGCTGCTCAAAGCAGGTAATTACAAACTCGCAGGAGAGATTGGCCGAAAAATTATGGCTGGAAGTAAGTCGGCCGATCAGGTCGCCACCCGCAGTAACGCACTTAGTCTACTTATTGACTTGAATGCTAGCAATAGCGATCTTTATCTGTCGGATGCTGCAGACGATCCAAGTTTGGAATATTTTGCTTCCGCTGTAAAGTTCGCCACTCCCCATCTTTCAACGGAATTAAAGAATCTATGGACCTCGAAATTAGAAGTTGCGCAGATTATGCAGGGTGGCTATCCGCCTGAACAACAATTATTGCAACTTCGTGCTGCTTTCACAAACGCAAAAAGTACCGAAGCTCAAAAAGACATTTTAAAGCGTTGCGAGGATTTAAAGATTGTTAATACGCTCGCATTTGCAGGTAGGTATCTTGACGATCCCTCATTACAGCAACAAGCTGCAAGTACTATTTTGAAAGTTATTCTGACTGGCGATTATACCGGAGAATATATTAAGAGCCTGTTGACTAAGGCGCTTGCAGTTGGAAATACTATACAATCGGCTAATGAGCGATCGAAGGTAGAAAGTTACATCAACGCGATGAAAACAGAAGAAGGATTTGTTCCTCTTTTCAATGGGAAAAATCTTGCTGGTTGGAAGGGACTTGTAGCTGATCCAATAAAGCGCTCAAAGATGGATGCAAAAACACTAGAGTCAGAACAGGTAAAAGCAGATGCGGAAATGCGTGAAAGTTGGACCGTAAAAGACGGCGAATTGCTGTTTACCAGCCATGGAAATAACCTGGCCACTGTAAAAAAGTATGGAGACTTTGAGATGATGGTTGACTGGAAGATCATAAACGATAAGAAGGGTGAGGGTGATGCAGGAATTTATCTGAGAGGAACTCCTCAAGTTCAGATCTGGGACAATGCAAGAACCAACGTTGGTGCTCAGGTTGGCTCTGGAGGACTCTATAACAATCAGATAAATCCAAGTAAGCCTTTAAAGGTTGCCGATAACCCGCTAAACCAGTGGAACACTTTCAGGATAATCATGAAAGGTGATCGCGTAACAGTATACCTCAACGGTGAACTGGTAACTGATAACGTCATCCTGGAAAATTACTGGGATAAAAACCAAGGGATATTTCCAATGGAACAAATCGAGTTGCAGGCACACGGTTCACCTGTTGCTTACCGTGATATTTACATCAAAGATTTGCCAGCGGTCAAGCCATTTCAATTAAGTAATAAAGAGAAGAAAGAAGGATATAAAGTGTTGTTTGACGGTACCAATATGTTCAATTGGACCGGTAACACGGCGGAATATATAACAGAAAATGGTAATTTGGCTATGAGTCCGAAGTCTGGCAAGGGATCTGGTGGTAATCTATATACTAAAGATGAGTTTAGTGACTTCGTTTTTAGATTTGAATTTCAACTTACACCAGGAGCAAACAATGGCCTAGGTATCAGAACACCAATGGAGGGTGATGCAGCGTACGTCGGAATGGAGCTTCAGATTCTTGATAATGATGCTCCCATGTACAAAGATTTGCATGTTTACCAGTATCACGGCTCTGTTTATGGAGTTCTTCCTGCAAAGCGCGGTCAATTGAAGCCTACAGGGGAATGGAACTATCAGGAGGTTATCGTAAAAGGTGCAAAGATCAAAGTAGTGCTGAATGGCAAAGTTATTCTTGATGGAGACTTAAGTGATGCAAGAAAGAACGGCACTGCTGATAAACAGAAGCATCCCGGTTTACTTTCGGAAAAAGGCCATATTGGCTTTTTAGGGCACGGTTCCCCGTTAAAATTTAGAAATATCAGAATTAAAGACTTAAGTAAACCAAATATAAAATAAAACCTTATGGACAACGAAAAAACCAATTCAGACAACTCAAGAAGACACTTTCTAAAGACCACTGCCTTGGCAGCGGCCGGATTCATGATTGTGCCACGGCATGTTTTAGGAGGCAAAGGATTTCTTGCACCAAGTGACCGCCTCTCTGTAGCAGGAGTCGGAGTTGGTGGTAAAGGCGAGAGCGATTTAACCGGGGTATTCAATGGCGGTAAATCAGATATATCATTCTTGTGCGACGTTGATGATAGAAGGGCCGCAACATCGGTTAAACGTTTTCCGAAGGCAAAATACTATCGGGATTACAGAGAAATGTTAGATAAGGAAGCAAAGAGCATTGATGCAGTAGTCGTATCGACACCGGATCATAACCATGCAATGATTGCCATGGCCGCTATGCAACTGGGAAAACATGTGTATGTTCAAAAACCGCTGACACATGACATTTACGAAGCCCGTATGTTGACCGAGGCGGCAAAGAAATATCAGATCGTTAGCCAGATGGGAAATCAAGGCTCCTCTGGCGAAGGAGTACGTAAACTACAAGACTGGTTTGACGCCGGAATCATCGGGAAAGTGCATACCGTATATTGTTGGACAGACAGGCCAGTTTGGCCTCAGGGAATTCAGTGGCCAACCACTCCAGGTACGGTGCCTAATGAATTGGACTGGGACTTGTGGTTAGGTAGCGCCCCATCCAGGCCCTACGTAGACAAACTTGTTCCCTTCAACTGGAGAGGATGGTGGGATTACGGTACAGGGGCTATTGGTGATATGGGTTGTCACCTGGTGGAGCCACCTTTTAGAATACTTGAGCTGGACACGCCTATCAGTGTGGAATGCAGCGTGGGAAGTGTTTATGTTGATGAATTTAGGAGAGGATATTTTCCAGAAAGCTGTCCTCCATCCAGTCATGTTATCATGACCTTTGAAAAGAATAAAAATACGAAAGGTAACTTACAGATGCATTGGATGGATGGTGGTATCAAGCCGGAAAGACCGGAAGAAATGCTTCCTAACGAGAGCTTTGGCGACAATGGAACCTTGTTTATAGGAACAAAAGGTAAAATGATTTGTGATACCTATGGGGCAAATCCTCGTTTATTACCATTAAGTGAAAATGCCAGGGACCGTACTAAGCCTAAGGCGACAAGAGTTCCTGGTGATGTTGAAGGTCATTACTCACAGTGGGCGGAAGCGGCAATTGCAGGATATGGTAAAATCGCCTTAAGCTCTCCATTTGAAATTGCTGGACCACTAACTGAGACCTTGTTGATTGCCAATCTTGCGATCAGAGGTACAGATGTGCAGCGCAGGGCGGTTGATGGTGGAATAAGCTATCCGGGAAGAGATATCAAAATGCTTTGGGATAAGCAAAATCTAAAAGTAACTAACTTTGATGAAGTTAATCAGTTTGTAAAACGTGAATACAGAAAAGGCTGGAATTTAGGAGTATAATATGTCTGAAACTAAGAAAAACCTACGGGTACTGGTCGTAGGCTGTGGCAATATGGGTGCATCACATGCAACCGCGTATCATACCCTGGACGGATTTGAGATCTGTGGATTGGTGTCCAGGGGGAAAAGCGCCGAGTTGCTAAATAATAAGCTAGGTGGTGCTTACGCTTTGTATACGGATTTTTATGAGGCTATCACCTCGACAAAGCCGGATGCCGTTTGCATCTCTACTTATCCGGATACCCATGAAGAATACGCTGTTAAAGCGTTTGAATCCGGATGTCATGTGTTTATAGAAAAGCCTCTAGCTGACACCGTTGAGGGTGCAAGAAGAGTTGCCGATGCTGCCGATAAGGCTGGCAAAAAGCTATTGATTGGTTATATATTAAGGTATCACCCTTCTTGGGAGAAATTTATTGAGATCTCGCAAGGAATGGGGAAACCACTGGTGATGCGAATGAACCTTAACCAGCAAAGTAGCGGAACAAAATGGACTGTCCATAAGAACCTGATGAATAGCTTAAGTCCCATCGTCGACTGTGCCGTTCATTACATAGACGTGATGTGTCAAATGACACGCTCTAAGCCGGTTCAGGTGTACGCCATTGGTGCGAGACTAACAGAAGAGATTCCCGACTGGAATTACAACTATGGACAATTACAAATCCGATTTGAAGATGGTTCTGTCGGCTGGTATGAAGCAGGATGGGGACCGATGGTTAGTGAAACAGCATTTTTCATAAAGGACGTTTTCGGGCCTAAGGGTGCGGTCTCGATCATTGCTAAGGACGCAAGTAAAGCGGGGCAATCGGATTCTATCGAAGCGCACAGTAAAACAGAATCCTTAAAGATCCATTATGCTGATCTAACTGAGAAGGGAGTATTTAGTAAACCTGATGAATGGATCGATCTGACTGACGAGCCTGATCATCAGGAATTGTGTAATAGAGAACAGCGTTATTTCTTGAAGTCAATTCGGGAAGATATCGATTTAGCAGACCCAACTTCGGATGCTATTAACAGCCTGAAGATAGCGCTGGCCTGTGATGAATCTGTAAAAACCGGGCAAGTAGTGTTGTTAACTGAGGGCGCATAACATATGCGCCCTTTAGTATTGATTGTTAAGGAGACTAAACCAAAGTCGAAAGCGAATCTTTCGTAAACCCTTGTAGGGCTTCAGTTCTACCACTTTTTATTTTATTTACCCAGTTTGGATCTGCCAATATTGCTCGCCCCACGGCTACCAAGTCAAAATCACCTCTATCCATTCTTCTTTCCAACTCGTCTAAGGAAGTAGGGGCGGAACTTTGTCCAGCAAAAGCACCAAAGAAATCACCATCCAGGCCAACTGAACCAACTGTAATGGTTGCCTTTCCAGTCAACTTCTTTGCCCAACCTGCAAAGTTTAAATCTGATCCTTCAAATTCAGGTTCCCAGAACCTACGCTGAGAACAATGGAAAACGTCTATCCCGGCATCTGCCATTGGTGAGAGCCATGCCTCCATTTCAGCGCTGCTCTTTGCAAGTTTATAATCATATGCAGCGGGCTTGAATTGAGAAAGACGTATGATCAATGCGAAATCCTCACCAACTCGTTTACGAATTTCTTTTATCACTTCTACCGCGAACCGTGTGCGTTCAGCTAGAGTCTTACCACCATATATATCAGTACGGTTATTCGTGCCGTCCCAGAAGAACTGATCAATCAGATATTGATGAGCGCCGTGAATTTCAACGGTATCAAATCCAAGGGTTTTCGCATCTGCTGCTGCCTGGCCAAAGGCGTAAATGGTATCAGCAATAGCGGCGTCTGTCATCGCCACACCGTTCTCAAAACCAGGCTTGTTCAAACTGGATGGTCCTTCAAAAGGAGCGGAGGGAAGCCATCCGGAAGGATGGTTATCCATTATGCCCTGATGCCAGATCTGCGGACCCATTTGTCCCCCGGAAAGGTGTACCTTGTCTATAACATGTTTCCAACCCATCAATGCGTTTTCACCGTAGAAATGTGGGACGTTTGGATCGTTAGATGATGACGGACGATTAATTACAGTACCTTCAGAGAGTATAAGGCCGACTTCTGAAGCAGCTCTTCTTTCGTAATATTCAGCTACAGCTGCAGTAGGCGTTCCATTAGGTGAGAATGACCGCGTCATTGGAGCCATCACGATTCTATTTTTTATGTTGATTGTTTTTAGGTGGAATGGCCTAAATAAGGTTGATGAATTCATTTTTATGTTTTTTATGCAAAGATATAGGTGCTCGGAATTAGTAATGTGGATGAGAAGTCAATTTAAACTTTTTATTTAGACTGATTCTTACTAAGTTTGTCTAAGACATCGAGAAGCGACTACTCGCCAACTCAAATGCCATCAACCACTAGTTAACAATAAAATGAAAAAACTCGCTATTGTCTTTTTTGCAATGATCTCCCTGTCATCACAGGCACAAACCAATGTTTTTCTAGATCAAAGTTTTTGGAAGTCCAACCCTGATACGGTTGCTATCAAAGGTGAGATTCTAAAGGGTAGCAGTCCGTCACAACTCAATGCAAGCAGCTTTGACGCTGTTGTCACGGCGATTAATGCAAACACGCCGTTTGAAAACGTCAAGTTTTTGTTGGCACAAAAGGGTAATGATGTGAATAAGTTGACTCATGACGGTAGAACGTACATATTCTGGGCAGCAAGCAGAGGAAATGTTGAATTGATGGAATTCCTGATCAGCAAAGGCGCAAAAGTTAATATGGTTGATAACCATGGGTACTCGGTTGCCAATTTTGCAGCAGTTGGTGGACAACAGAACACCAAAGTCTACGACCTGTGTTTGAAGAACGGAGCTGATCTTAAGAAGGATTTGACTCATGAAGGCGCAAACGCGCTGTTACTGGCCGCTGCTAATGACAAAGATTTCGCTTTAACCAATTACTTCGTTTCCAAAGGACTCGATATCAATAGCACAGACGCTGAAGGAAATACGGCTTTTAACTATGCAACAAAATCAGGAAACATTCCACTTCTGAAGTCATTACTTGAGAAAGGGGTAAAATTTACTGATAATGCAATGATCCTTGCAAGTGCTGGATCCCGTAGCGGTAGCAATACTTTGGAAGTTTACCAATATATGGAAAGCTTGAAAATTAAGCCTAACGTAATCAATAAAGATGGACAAAACGCGCTTCATGCTATTGTTAGAAGACCTAAACAAGAAGAGATCATCAAATATTTTATGGCTAAGGGTGCAGACATCAACCAGGCAGATGCCGAGGGAAATACGCCCTTTATGAATGCGGCAGCTGCAAACTCCGACGTTGAGTTGATCACGTTTTTAAGCAGCTCAGCCAAAAACATTAATCAAACCAATAAGAAAGGCGCTTCTGCACTAGCTATGGCTGTTCGTGGTAATAGTCCAGAGGTTGTTAGTTTGCTACTTACAAAAGGAGCTGACCTTAAAGTCGTGGATGCGGCCGGAGATAAACTAGCTGCTTACCTGATTAACGCTTATACTCCACAGAAATCAGAGGTTTTTACAGGAAAAATGAAGTTGTTACAAGAGAAAGGACTTGATTTGGTATCAGCTCAACAAAATGGTAATACATTGTATCATATTGCGCTGGTTAAGAATGATTTAACGCTGATTAAAAGTCTTGAAAGTCTGAAATTGGATGTCAATGCCAAAAATAAAGAGGGGATGACGGTGTTGCATAAAGCAGCCATGACAGCTAAAGACGACCGGATTCTTAAGTACTTGGTTTCGATAGGTGCAAAGAAAGAAGTCGTTACTGAGTTTAAAGAAACTGCTTTTGATCTTGCAGGAGAGAACGAATTCTTATCTAAAAACAGTGTTTCAATTGATTTCTTAAAATAAAATGAAGATCTTAAATAAAATAATTCTAGCCGTCTCATTGATTGGGTTCATTCCTGCAACCATGTATGCTGCTAAGCCAGCTCCGACGAAATATAAATGCATGATTCAAATGACCAACTATGTTGGCGAAGGTGCTTATATCGTGGTATCACTAATCAATCCTAAAGGGGCCTATGAGAAAACATTACGCGTAATGGGTTCTGATAAAAAGTGGTATAAAGATGTAAAAGAATGGTATAAAGCTTATGCTAAAAAGACAACTAACATAAGTGCCATAACAGGTGCCTCAGTTTCTGGTGGCGATCGTAGTGTGACTGTTCTGGAGCTAGACGATGCAAAGCTGGATGCAGGTTATAAAATACGCTTTGAAACGGCCGTAGAGGACAAAGAATACTATGTAAAAGACGTTGAAATCCCTTTTACTAAAGCGGCGGTGTCTGGGAAAACTGAAGGAACAAATTACATACGTTACGTCCGCTTCAGCGCGAACTAACCACAACAACAAGCATGACAATTTCGATATGGAGATATAGCCACCTTGCGTTGGCTGTATCTTCTTTCCTTTTAATAGCACTCGCTGCCGTAACTGGAATAATTCTTTCCTTCGAGCCTGTATTGTTAAAAACCTTGCCTTACAAAGTAGATCGGTTCAACGAGATAACACTTGCTGAATCATTGCCTGCCATTAAAGCGCAATTTCTTGAAGTAACCGATCTTTCTGTCGATGCTAATCAATTTGTTGTCGTTAACGGTGTTAACAATGATGGTAAAAGCATTACCGTTTATGTTGATCCACAAACGGGAAAGACATTAGGGATACCTGGTAAGCAAAGTGAATTTTTCCAGTGGGTAACCGCGCTTCACCGCTCTTTGTTTTTACATGAATTAGGAAGGTTCTTTGTTGGTCTTACCTCTTTTTTACTACTGCTGATCGCGAGCTCAGGTACAGTACTAATCTTACAGCGCCAGCGGGGCATTAAGCGTTTCTTCACTAAAATAGTCCGTGAAAATTTTGCACAGTATTATCATGTTACCCTTGGACGTTTGCTGCTAATTCCAATTTTGATTATTACCATATCTGGTACCTATCTCTCATTACTGCGTTTCAATGTCATTCCAGAGCCCAAAATTACTCATGATATAGATTTTGACTCCATAAAAACGACACCTAAATTAAAGCTGTCTAACATCAAATTCTTCAAAGCAACACGCTTATCTGAGGTCCAATCCGTTGAATTTCCTTTCTCAGAAGATGTAGAGGATTATTATACTTTCAAACTTAAAGACCGGGAAGTAACATTAAATCAGATCACGGGTGATATTCTGACTGAACGTCTCTATCCTGCTACCGCGTTATTGACCAATCTAAATCCGGATCTTCACACGGGAAGGGCAAGTGGCATCTGGGCAATCGTTTTAGCCCTGGCTTCTGCTAACATCGTGTTTTTCATTTACTCAGGCTTTGCAATCACGCTTAAACGCATTTCCGGACGTATAAAGAATAAGTTTAAAGCTGAGGAAGCTACTCACATTATCCTGGTTGGTTCAGAAAATGGCAGCACCAATCGTTTCGCTACTTCCTTGTACAAACAACTAATAAAGGAGGGTTTAAAGTGTTTTAATTCAAAACTTAACAACTACCGAACTTACCCCGCAGCAGAGCATATCATAGTATTTGCTGCAACTTATGGCCTTGGTGATCCCCCAACAAACGCAAGCAAATTTCTTAAACTGTTAGAGACGATACCTCAACGTAATGGCATCAAGTTCTCCGTTCTTGGCTTCGGGTCAACGTCCTATCCTGATTTCTGCCAATATGCATTTGAGATTAATAATGCCATTTCCCACCAAAACTGGTCGGTACCTTTTGTGGAGATTCATACGGTTAATGACAAATCACCTACTGATTTCAACCAATGGGTGACGTTATGGTCGCAGAAGTCGGAATTGTCAATCACAGTACCTGTAAAACTGCTGGATCATAAACCGAAGAAGCTGAAAGATTTCAAGGTAGTTTCCAGGACTGAAATAGCGCATGTCGAGGGAGCTTTCCTAATCCGCCTAAAACCACAAAACAAGTTACCTTTTTCATCAGGTGATTTGCTAGCCATTTACCCAGCGAATGATCATAGAGAACGCTTGTATTCAATAGGCAGAATTGAAAGCGATTTAAATTTGAGCGTTAGACTGCATTCAGGCGGGTTGGGTTCGGAGTTCTTACATAGGCTGGAAGTTGGGCAGTCTATTAAAGGGACCGTCCAATCAAATCCTCAGTTCTACTTTCCAAAGCGAGCTTCGAATGTAATCATGATTTCAAATGGAACTGGAATAGCTCCATTCTTAGGTATGATCGCGAATAACAGAAACAAGGTGCAATGTCAATTGTATGCAGGCTTCCGTTGTACACGCTCTTTTAGCCTTTACGAAGGCCTAATTAAAAGCAGCCTTGAAAAGGGCCAGCTGGCTAGCTTAAACCTAGCCTACTCCAGAGAAGGGGAAAAGCAGTATGTGAAAGATTTACTTGCAAGGGATAAAGAATTTGTGGCTACGACACTTAAAACAGGTGGGGTGATCATGCTGTGTGGGTCGTTGGCAATGCAGAAGGACTTGATCGAACTCTTTGAAACGATCTGTCAGGAACACCATCAAAAAAGCGTGAGCTTTTATCAAGCTCATAACCAGATTCTGATGGACTGCTACTAGCTCTTGTCAGCTTTGGGCAATCGTTTAGGCAATTTTAATGCAGGAGTGGCGTAGATTTTTCCACTATCTGAAATCAGCACATAGCTCAACCCAGGATAATCTTTAAGTAATTTTAGTCCAGCAGTCTTGCCGAGCACCATTATTGAAGTGCTTAACCCATTGGCCTGCTCAGCACTAGGGCCCAATATGGTTACACTCCGCAGACCCGTAGCAGGATACCCAGTAGTTGGATTAATGATGTGTGAGTAACGCTTACCCTTAAAAATGACGAATTTCTCATAGTTTCCAGAGGTGACAATGGCCTGATCTTTTAAAGGGATTGCAACGAGTAGATCCTCCGGTTGAACGGGATTTGTAAGTCCTATTGTCCATGGGCTGCCATCCGGTTGATTTCCCCAGGTGCTCATATCGCCAGAACCATTTACTATTCCTGCTGTGACTCCTTTTGCTATCATTATCTCGCGACACCGATCAGCTGCATACCCTTCGCCTAATGCTCCAAAGCCTATTTTCATCCCTATATCCTTAAGAAATATCGTGCTATTATTCTCATCAAGGATGATGTTCTTATATCCGACTCTCGCTACCGACTGTTTTACCGCCTCGGCGGAAGGCATAGAAGTCATCGAGCCATCAAACTTCCAGATTTTATCCATTGCAGCGAAGCTGATGTCGAAAGCCCCGGCCGTAAGCTTAGACAGATCGAGCGCTCTTTTTGTTAATTCAAATACTTCCTTATCGACCTTGACTGGCTTGATACCTGCATTTTGGTTTATCATTGAAACCTGCGTATAGGGTCTCCAGTCGGAGATTAAATCCTCAATTCTGGTTACCTCTTTGATCACCGTGTCGATATTCGCTTCTGCTGAAGCTGCGTCTTTATCAACAATGGTGATATCAAATCTGCTGCCCATCAAAGTAACGGTTCGTTTCCTCAATACCTGTGAGTAAACTTTAGAGAAGCCGAAGACAATGATTAAAAAGCAGATTAGGAGTTTTAATCTCATTAAGACTACCGTTTTTTATCTTGCAAGTTGATTCTTCTTGGCCGCTTGGTGCTAAATTCTGCATCATCTGGAGCGGTATCTTTCGTGTCTCCTTCAAAACGATTCGGCTTAAATGGCCGTGGTTTTTGAACCCTGTCTTCGTCCGCTAGCTTAACTGTTATTTTTCGTCCTCTAATAACAATTCCATTGAGGTTAGCAATCGCCTGATCAGCACCTGCCTGATCCTCCATTTCAATAAAACCGAAGCCCTTATGTTTATTCGTATATTTATCTGTTACCAGATGTGCGCTTTGAACTGCGCCCTGGACAGAAAATAGCTCAACGAGCTCCGTATCATCAATGTCGAGTGGGAAACCCACAACAAAAAGTTTAGTCATTTCGATTGCAAAGATAAAGTATTATCTCATTTGAACCACAAGAATGATTTTAAGGCAATTGCTTATCATGTTTTCTTGCAAGTGAACGCAAAAAGCTGTATATGTTTGGTCTTTGCTTTAGACTGCTCCATATTGTGTTCGGGTCTTGCTTTGGGTGAGGCCGCGGTGAGGCCACAGTGAGGCCACGGTGAGGCCACCTTTTACTAGGAAAAAGGTGGCCTCACCGCGTTCTCATTCTGACGTCATAGCGGCCACACCCAAACCGTGACCCGACCACATGTTGAATCGAACCTCAACATACAACTGATATTATTATATCATCACAATTCTGAAGCACTTGCTTACCTGTCTGAATGGGTAGCAGCGGCCGGGGTATAGATGTAAGAAGCGGTATGTTGGAGCGGCTTTATTAAAATTTTTGTAAATGCCGTTAAACAAACTATATCTTTAAAAAAGATGGAATTCTGGTAAAGAAAGTAGCTCAAAGCAGTAAACACCCTTTGCATCATATTACCAGAATTAAACCTCATTTCGAATTGTACACATGCAAAAGCATTTAATCTTCTTTCTCGTCATACTATTTTTTTCATGCCATGTGAAAAATGATGACGCAACAATTGAACAGGATGACAAAAAGACTGCGACTAAAGCCTGCCCTCAAATAGAATAGATGGAGTTTATGTGGCAGTTAATGAACCGGATGAGCTTGCAAAATGCAGTATAACTATCACCATCTTTAAAGTTGGTCAACGATATAATTATCGTTTCAAATCTGATAGCCGGGTATTAGAAGGAAAGGTTTCTTTGGAAGCCAATGAAAACAAAGATGGCTTTTATATCACTTTAGAAGGTATAGAATGGAGTGAATACGAAGGTGAGCTGGTAATAGATGAAGATGGGAGTTCCAGTTCAAAGGAGGAGCTTAAAATACCTGTCGGGATTCAGGGCTTGATCAAGGCAAACGAAATTTTCATTCAGAATTATGGTAATTCAATGAACTCTTATGTTCAGTTAGGTGAATGTGGTAAAAAGTATATAGTATTAAAAAGGCAATTGGCAGCAGTACTAGAATCGGTGCCAAGTACTGCAATTCAAGAGGAATTTAAGGATGATAGGGAAATGGTGACCCAGAATGAATGTTTCGAGAAAAGTACATTTGAGCTTCCTTATACTCGAAAAAGCCTGCCTTCTAAGTCGGATTATAGGATTGTTAAATGTGATGTGGAAGGAACAGAAGAATTTTTATGTGACAGGCCCATGCTTCGCTACATTCCTTTGCCAGATTATAAAGATGTCAAAATCGTCTTGGTGCCTATGGATTGCGGCGACTTTAGTCATCGACTTTTGCTGCTCACTTTCGTAAATAAAAAACTGGTAGCAAACCAATATATGGAAGGGGAGTGGTTTGAGCCAGGCGCGGAACAAAAGAAGGAATTAACCAGCTTCGCCATCGATAAAGATTACAAGATAACGGTTACTACAATTTCTGTAAATGATGGGCATACGGCCTTGAAAGACAAAACGAATTTCCAATTATTACCTGATGGGAAATTAAAGAAAACCTAACCTTTACTAATGATGAGAAAACATCTTACTACTATTATATTAAAGACTTTTGCCTTTAGTATTCCAATATCCATGATCGGCCTTTATATGCTTCTAGACCCGATTGATCCTAAGAAGTCGGATTTACAGGGACTGGCTTATGGTCTGGCGATTTTTGTGATCCTGGTACTTTCCCTCACGTCTGCTACCATATACTTAAATCTTTTGCCACGGGTTAGGAATTCTGTTGGCTATTCTTTCTTGTCTTTCTTTGCATTGCCCTTCCTATCTGCTGTATT
Organism: Pedobacter sp.; assembly: GCF_037719805.1. Lineage (GTDB taxonomy): Bacteria > Bacteroidota > Bacteroidia > Sphingobacteriales > Sphingobacteriaceae > Pedobacter. Next base: position 35,178 of record NZ_JBBJLZ010000004.1, read on the forward strand.
AGTAATCAATTCCTTTGGTGAAGTTATGGGGCAATTGGCAATATATAGTATGATGGTAATGCCGTTCTTTCTCTTGCTGGGCTTTTACTATTGGAGATTCTCGCAGCGAAGATCCGATAGTATTTAAAACTGATCAAACTGTTACGGCATGGACTAAGTTGCATTATTGTAACTCTGCAATGCCCTTGGCTTTTGCTCAGACAATAGTGCCTAATTAGCAATACATGGCCACTTTTCCTATTGTTAGAGTGACAATTATTTTGTCCTCTTGGCCACAATCGTCTTGCCGCTCTCGCAAATCAATGCTTCACTTCATTTAGCATTATCGGACTTGCACAATCGATTAAGGGTTTCTATTAATTCTGCTGGTTTGTTTGTTCCGATGAGCAATCGTTTGTCGTTTTTAAATTCAAGCTGTAGACCCTCATTACCCGAAACATTATAGGCCGTTCCCTTTCCAAAAAGTCCAGTTCTTAAGCCCCAACCACCATATTCACTAATGGGAGAATACTGTCTAACATACGCTTTGGCAAGCGTATCCCAGCTATAATATTTATACTTGAGGTGAAATGGAAAAAAACGAACATATATTCCGTCTGTTTTAATTGTAGTCTCAAGATGAAAATTCGCAAACAGAACAGTTACTATAATCATAAGCCCTGTAATTGTTAAAAGTACTAGGTTGCTTGTTGGCTTATTGCCGAAATGCTGTCCGCCGATCACTTGTTTGAAAACGCCATAAATAAAAAGCCCATTGATCCCTAAAAGGATTAGCCAAAGCCACCATTGCTTAAATCGCTGTACTTCAAGAAATAAAACTTCGTTGCTCATAGACCTCTTATAATCAGATTGCAAATTAAGTATAACTTATTTAAACGAAATGCTTTTTTAAGGACGAAACAGTAAGATCTTTTAGTAAATTACTCTGTTACTTTAATCTAAGCGGAAGAAGGCCTAGTTCCAATTAGTTTTCGGTATTTTCCGAATTGAGGAAGTCAAAAAGATGATTGAAGGAGTCTTATAGCTGCTTTATACTTAAATTGTGAAGTTGGTGTACTGCTTATAATTTATCATTTCCCAATCCTTAAGATCCAAACAAATCGCTTCTCTTAATGTTCCGTTTACATAAAATACTACATGAAAGTCGAAACGCTGCAATATAAGGTCCTTCCTGGAAATAAGGTAAACCTAAAGAAATTTGACACCTCTTATAAAGGTTCTATAGATAAAGAGGCAGGTAGGTTGGAAATGGAGGATATTAAGCTTAAATTAAATAAGAGCCAGGAGAAATTATACGCATCTAATAACCATTCCGTTCTAGTCATTTTCCAAGCTATGGATGCTGCTGGAAAAGATAGTGCAATTGAACATGTGATGTCTGGACTTAATCCGCAGGGGTGCCAGGTTTTCAACTTTAAAACACCCACTTCTGAAGAGTATGAGCACGATTTTTTATGGAGACATTATCGGGCATTACCAGAGCGAGGAAGAATCGGTGTTCATAACAGATCGCATTACGAAAACGTACTTGTTTGCAAAGTCCATCCTGAATACATTATAAGGGAGAATTTACCCGGGTATCGTGACGTATCTGCAATTGACAATGACTTTTGGAAGAAAAGATACCAGAGTATCAAGGCATTCGAACAGCATTTAAATGAAAATGGAACGGTTATCATAAAAATTTTCCTGCACTTGTCAAAAGATGAGCAAAAACAGCGGTTCTTGGACAGGATTAATGATCCTGAGAAAAACTGGAAATTTGCAGGTGGTGATCTGGTAGAGCGTAAAGCGTGGGATAAGTATCAGGATGCTTATGAAGAGGCTATATTTGAGACATCAACTGAGGATTGCCCCTGGTATATAGTGCCTGCAGATAAAAAGTGGTATGCTAGACTAATCATAAGTAAGATAATAGACAATCATCTTAAAGGACTTAAATTGGAATTCCCTAAACTAGAAGCGGAGGAAGCCTCCAATCTCGACTCCTATAAAGCTCAATTGTTAGAAGAGAAGGAATAAAAAAGTATGTTAGTTAGCAGTTAAATGTTTAAGTCGGGAATGGTTTACGTGTTTGGAAAATTTAGTTAACAACAGCCGGAGTTTGGGATTTACAATGTTTTCACAGAAGGGCTTTTCAGGATTACTGAAATAGTAATTTCGGTATTGTTCTGTATTCAGTTTAAAGTCTTTATAAGCGATGACCTCGGTAATTATTCTACTCATATATTCCAGCTGAATAAAGTTGATTCCAGCCTTAGCCATCTTTTCTTGTTCAGCGTTAAAATAATACACAGCCGACCTATATTTATTTCTCATGTTATGCGAAGAGGTACAGCTATGTGTATGTAAGTGAATAGCTATCAGATCCTGAAGGCTAATTTCTAAGGAGTTATATTCGACAATCACCGCCTCTGAAAAGCTTTCAGCATTTCCTTCGCCTGAAACCCATCCTTGTGCTACAGATTTTACTCCTAATATCGAAAGGAAGATCGCTTCGGTACACCAATGACAGCTTCCGCCGAAGCCAACCTTCATGATAGTATTATTCATGCTATCTCAATAACCAATTTCTGAAAGGGTTGTTTATATATTGATGCCTGAGAAACCTAATAGACCATCTTATCTGGATTTCAATATAAATACTTATTCCTGGAAGCCGGATGTCGATTATCGAAGTTACCCCGAAAAGTATCAGGTTGGAAAAGGGGAACAAGGCGTTTTAATCTGTCAGCCATATAAGGCCGAGATTGGCAAACATTGGCGTTTTAAGACTGAAGCAATCGCAAGAGAAAGCAGCAAACAAATTTATAAAATGTTTGAGGAATACCTTGAAAGTAATGACTTTGTTGGTGCGGATATGGCTAGAAAATATTTACAGATGGGCTATACTCGTGCCAGGCGATATGCAAACTACAAAGGTGGTCGCAAATACGATAAGCAAGCTGATTTCGCTCAGCTTGACAGGGGTACCGGGGAGCCTGAAAAAGCTAAGTCAGCATCTATTTTTTACGCGCAGTGGAAGAAAGCTGAAGCTCAATCGGTATATGCCGCAATGAAAAAAGACTGGAAACGTACCAGAGGATAGTTTAATATATAGATTTTAAAACTCCCGCATTCAAAGCCAATTACACTCTTGGGCCATTAAATGTAAACGATTTTAAGCCCGCTAAAGATTTATTAAAGATGTTCTTCATTTTCTGGAAGTAAGAAGTTTCTTCCTCCTCATAGAGAAAAGATGGAAACTCTTTTTCATCCATCAACTCATAATTTATAAGCAGGGTAGAGTTAGCTTTAATAGTAGGTGTGAAATATAGGGTTAGATCCATATCTTGTTCAATGGAGAAGTCGTTACCTTCAATTAAGAATTTGCCATCAACAGAAACATCAATATAATCTATTGCAGTTGGGGTAGGTATAGAGTAGGTGTTGGTCTTTTCCTCTAATACTACAGAATGGCGTGTCAGTATCATATATCTTTTTTGTAATATAGAATATAATTTTCAATGATGTGTTAGCCTTCACTGATATTTAATTCTCCTCACATACAATCTGTTGGAATAAGCGGCCTTTATTTTTTGATGTCCCTAACTACTTGTTCTTTTGCATTTTTAGCCTCCTTCTCCTGAGCCTTTTTTTCTTTGCGCTGCTCTGCTCCTGTTTTCTTTACAGCACGTTTTTCCTCTCTTATTACCTTATTGATTTTCCTATTATATAAAGCAGTCAGAATCCCCTGACCTGTCCTGCTAAAAAACTTAATTTTAGGCTTGTCACTCGTGCCAGTAACAGCAACAGGCACACTAACCCAACCTGCAGGTGGCAGCCCCACTTTCACCAGTATGTCTAACAAACCATTTAAACTCGCGGTTCCGCTGATTGATGGTCTAAGAACAGAAACCTTGAATTTAAATTCCTCAATGTGTATCAAATTATTTTTAATATTCGTTACTATATTAACCCCTTTCATTTCAGGATTATTGAAGGCATCTGCCCCGACATTACCACCTATTACGGAGAGCATTTTCAGACTCTTCACTTCTACATCCCTTAAGTTTACAACACCTCCACCTTCCAAAGACGGATAGATAGGCGCCATGTTTTGATCAAAATCGCCTTTAAGTTTATAATCCAATGCAACCGTCCCGTTCACATCCTTTGCAGAGGTCGCTAGTTCCCGTACCATTTCAATTTCTTTAAAGGCCCTTTGCACATTGAAGTCTCTCACCTTGAAAGCAACGTCAAAGTTCGAAGTTAAGGGCGTTTCATCCTGGTAACGTGCATCAATATTCATTCTACTTCCGGCAAGGTCGAATAACGTGTTTTTCAAATATATCTGACCGTTTTTTATAGAAGCATTTCCCTTCAACTGATCGATGTTTAAGCCTTTGAACCGCACCCTCTTGGTATTGACGGCTAAAGACACATCCAGATTTTTTGGAACGATCACAACACCGCTGCTCTTAGGGTTTTCAGCTTTCGCGTATTCTATGTCCGTTGACTTTTCATTGTTGTCACCACTATTAAGTGCCATAAATTCATCAACCAGAATATAGTTAGAATTCATAGCAAAATTTCCATGAAGGTTGCCTTTGCGCTCGAGGAAGTAATTGATCGTATTGAGTAGATGCCCATTCAGCGAAAAGTCCGACTTTCCATAGGTCGCATTAAACTTTCTAAACCACATCTTCTCATTTTCGAACTGGAAGTTTCCCTGTTTTAAAAAGAATGACTTGGGCAGGTAATCGGTAGTTGCTTTAATGTTTTGCAGGATCAGTGTACCTTTGTTATCAAGCTTGCTATACTGACCGTTAGTGGCGTAACTTTGCCGACCGTTAAGAGAAAGATCTGCCGTGATTAAACCGCTGACATCCATTCCTTTTTTTGCAAAGACTTTATAAATCTTACCAACATTCAAAACCCCTTTTGCGCGTACTTTATACAGCAAATCTTCGAAATTCTGTAAATCGGCATTTACAAACACTGGGTTACCCTCAAAGTCAAACTTAAAAGGAGCAAGTTCAACACCAAGACTACTAAAGGTGCCGTCGGTATTCTTAATGTTTGCTGTTAGGTTGATATCCGTTATTGGGTTTGGATAGGACTTTGTCTTTAACCATCCATTCTTTAGATTGATAAATCCGTTAGTCTTTGGAAATAGTTTTTTCTCCATGCTAAAGGTACCGTTCGACTTGACATCGGCATTCAAAAGTCCTCTGATTTCTAAATCCTTTAAACCCAGGGCCGCGTTCAGTGTCTGCAGATTAACAGCGCCTTTTATGTCGGCATTAACGTTCATTTCGCTTAATCCTTTGGTTTTCACAACGGCGCGGAATGTGTTCTTTTCTCCAAGGTCGAAGCTTAACGTTTTAAGATCCAATCCTAATTGTTCAGGATCCAATGAAGGGAAGTCAATATTAAGGTCAACATTAAGATTATTCATAGGTACTGGCGCCTTCTCGCTTGAAATAACACCATCGTCAACCAGCAAACGTGCTGTAAAACTTGGCTTAACTTTTCTAGTTTCACTAAATTGTCCTTTGACGCTGAAACGGAGATCACTTTTACCCTTCAGCTTGGTGTCTTTCGCCCATTCTAGATACTGTGGAGGGAGTACGGAAATCATATCTCTAATAGTGGTGTTTTCTGAAGCTGCTTTAATGTCAAGGTCATATCCATCCTTCAAAATGCTTACAAAACCATTGAATTTTAAAGGAAGATCATTGATCCTCAACTCATTTTTTCTAAGTACTAGAGTCAGGGCGTTGGTATTTATTCTGGTGATCAGGTCAGCATGCAGTGACTTTTGCCTGGCATAATAGATCCTGTTCAAGCTAAAATCCAATTGGTTAATGTCAAGATCTGTTTTGAGATCAAAAATGTCCTCACTTAGTCCGCCTTTGCCCTCGTAGTTAAAGCCTTTTGCTTCCACTAATATTTTAGCCGAGTGGTCATTATACTTAATATGGCAATTCTTAAATTTGATGAGGTCAACTTGTATTGAAGTGCCACCGCCAGAGTTGTCTTTCGGCGTTTTAGAGGGGCTTGAAACATACACGTTATAATTCGCCTGGCCTTCACTATTAATAAAGACATTGGCGTAGGCATCAGTTACATAGATTTCATCGATCTTAACTTCGCCATCAAAAATCAGTTTCTTCAAATTAATCCCTGCCGCGACTTCTTTGGCTGAGAGTAGGGTATCGTTTTGAAAAGGCTTAGATCCTTTAAGTAATAAATCATCAACGGATACAGTAAGAGATGGAAAATGCCGGAAGAAAGTTAGACGTGTCCTTCTAAACTCAAGTTCCCCAGCCAAGTTCTTATTAGCGATCTTTTTTACCTGATCAGATATTGTCCCTGGAAACAGTAGTGGAATGATGAACATCAGAAACAGTATAGACACTATAAAGATGCCCATCCATTTCGAGATCTTCAAAGCTAATTTTTTAACCTTTTCCATATATTGGTTATGATTTATAAAGTTGGATACTTCAGAAAATTTATATGATTTTTCAGGTATCTAAAATCAAGCCAGCTTAAGCTAATAATGTATGACAAACAATGCCATTATACTGCTATATGCCATCTTGATAAAATCATGACATTTAGCGACAATACATGTTTGACACTATCCAAAGCTGTTCGTTAGCCAGATTGCTATGTTGCCTCAGTTACCTACTGCCTTTTTTACTCAACTCTATTCTTTTGAGACATCCCAAAAGAGATGTATAATTAAGTTGCGGTTCTAAATCAGTTTTTGAGGCGAGCTCTCATTTTATTAGGTTTGCCTTTAAGTAGATCAGAATTTTGTACCTTGAGACGACAAACCTCATCCTATGAGATGTTATATGAGAAAAGAATTTCTGATCATTATGTTTTTAACAGGAGTGCTTGCAAAGGCTACAATGGCCCAAACGCTGGTAAGCACTCAGGATAAATTTTATACAAATCCTTTAAAGGTGCAGTTCGGGGATCCCTTCGTATTGTTTACCGGGGGTACCTATTACATGTACGGTACTGGAGGCGGTGCAGACCGAGGCTTTTCGGCCTATTCGTCTAAAGATCTAGTCAGCTGGAAACAGGAGGGACAGGTGTATTTCCATGACAATAAAAACGGTTGGAGTGATCCAAATGCCGGGTGGGGCGGCGCATACTGGGCACCAGAGGTGTATGAAGTGAAAGGCAAATTCTATCTGTTTTACAGTGCACAATGGAAAGTAAACCCGGCAAAAGAAGCAGAAAACTTTAAAGTGGGAGTTGCGGTGTCCGACAAACCTACAGGTCCGTTTGTTGACCTTGCACAGAAACCGCTCTTCGATCCTGGCTACCCGATTATTGATGCAAATGTATTTTTTGATACCAATGGAAAATCGTATTTATATTATTCCCGGGCGGCCTATAAACATCCGGTGGAGAGCGAAATTGCAGACCAGGCACGGAAAAGTGGCAAGTATAAAGAGATTGAAGAAAGCTGGGTGTATGGTGTAGAGCTGAAACCAGACTTTTCGGGAGTGACTGGTCAACCTGTGTTAATACTTCGGCCTCCGATAAAATTAAACGACAAGCAGGCAGCTTGGGAAAGCCTTTCGGTAACTACCGGAGAAGTTAACCGGCGCTGGACCGAGGGTTCTGTGACGTTTAAAAAAGACGGCATCTACTATATTATGTATTCAGCTAATCATTTCGGAGGAGAGCATTATGCCGTTGGTTATGCGACATCTTCTTCCCCATTAGGCCCCTTTAAGAAGGCAGATAATAATCCAGTGTTGCATAGTAATACGGATAAAGGAGGTACAGTTTCGGGTACAGGGCACAACAGCATAATTTATTCTCCGGATGGTAAGGAAATGTATTGCGTTTATCACGGAAGAACAACTGCTACAGGTACGGAAAGAGTGGTGTTTATTGATAGAATGAAAGTGAAAAATGGTAAGATCACGGTAAACGGTCCAACTACTCAAGCACAAAAAAAGCCCTCAGTTACTTTACTCAGGTAGTACGCTCAGGGTCTCCGAACTTCTAACATGGCACATGCTAGTACAGGATAGTTGAATGGTTTGAAAGCATTATCTTAGTCACGTTGATAAGTTAATACTAACCAAATGTTTAAGTCCTCGAGAAGCAGCATCTTTGCGTTATGCGTATTATTTCATACGCTTGTATCAAATGCCAATGCTCAGCAGTCTGTAATAGCTCAATGGATTGCTCCGTTGACGGATAAGGACGAGCCTAATTCATGGATAGCCTACAGAAAACTTATTTCGCTTAGTCATAAACCCGCACACATCACTACCAAAATCGCAGCGGATAGCAAGTACTGGCTATGGATCAACGAGAAACTTGTTATTTTTGAAGGGGGTTTAAAACGAGGTCCCGATCCGGAGAATACGTACTACGATGAAATAGATCTGGCTCCATATGTCCGCAAAGGAGAAAATACCATCGCAGTGTTGGTATGGTACTTTGGAAAGGAGGGGTTTTCACATAAGAGCAGCGGTAAAGCCGGGCTTTATATTGAAAGCGAGGTTGTAGCTTTGAACAGCGACAAAAGCTGGAAAGCTCTGCGTTTAAATGCCTATCAAACTGCCGCAGATCCTCTACCAAACTATCGCCTTCCTGAATCCAGCATTTTATATGATGCTTCGAAAGAACTTGGTAATTGGCACAGCTACGACTTTAAAGCGGAGAACATGCCGTCGGCTTCAGAGTTAGGTGCTTACGGGGTGTCACCGTGGAATAAACTGGTCAAGAGGCCAATACCCTTATTCAAAGATTATGGGTTGAAAAGTTATGCAAAGGCACCTAAACTGCCTTTCCTGAGTAAGGGCGACACCATTATTTGTGAACTACCGTATAATGCCCAAATCACTCCCTACTTTGAAATTGAAGGTAAGGCCGGTCAGAAGATAACAATGTACACTGACAATTATTTGCTTTTTTTAGGAGGAGAGACCAATCTTCGGGCCGAATATGTCAGCAAAGACGGAGTCCAGGAGTACGAAAGTCTGGGCTGGATCAATGGACACAAAGTTTATTACGTAATTCCTAAAGGTGTAACAGTTAAGCAGCTCAAATTCAGGGAAACGGGCTACGATGCTGAAATGAACGGTAGTTTTATCAGTTCAAATACTTTTCTTAATACACTTTGGCAAAAAGCACAGCGCACGCTTTACATCAATATGCGGGATAGTTATATGGATTGTCCGGAACGCGAAAGGGCACAATGGACGGGCGACGCCGTTAATGAATCCGGCCAGGCTTTTTATGCATTATCTACCTCCAGCGCAGCCTTATCGCGCAAGTGGCTCAGGGAACTGATTTCCTGGCAAAAAAAAGACAGCAGTCTCTTCTCGCCATCTCCTGCAGGAAACTGGGACAAAGAACTACCTGATCAATCAATGGCAAGTGTGGGATATTATGGCTTATGGAATTACTATATGCACTCTGGGGATAAGCAGACACTGATAGATCTTTATGAGGGTTCAACGCGCTATATAGCTGCATGGAAGCTTAACGATAAGGGTACAATTATCTTCAGACCGGGTGGCTGGACTTGGGGTGATTGGGGAGATAACAAAGATATGTTACTCTTGTATAATCTTTGGTACTATATGGGGCTGAAAGGCATGCAACTAAGCGCTATTGAGCTTGGTAAAACTGCGGATGCTGACCGTTTTAAATTAGCTATGCAGAAATTTAAGACCTCTTTCAATAGTCAGTTCTGGAACGGCAGCTCCTATCGTGATCCAGAATATAAAGGAAAGACAGATGATCGTGCACAGGCACTTGCCGTGTTATCAGATGTAGCGGATGCAGAAAAGTACCCGTATCTGCTTAAGGTATTTCAAACGGAAGAACATGCCAGTCCATATATGGAAAAGTATGTTTTTGAAGCCATGTTTGCTATGGGTTACGAAAAGGAGGCCTTGCTCAGACATGAAAAGCGGTTTAAACCTATGGTGATGAATAAAAGATTCACGACCTTGTTCGAAGGATGGGATGTAGATAGTAATGGAGTAGGGGGTGGCACTGTTAACCATGCATGGAGTGGCGGAGGACTGACTATTCTCTCACAATATCTATCAGGTGTATCCCCGATTACACCGGGTTACAAACAGTTTAGCGTAAAGCCACAGCCTGGCAGCATAAGTAATTTCAAGACCACTGTTCCATCCGTTGCGGGTAACATTAAGGTGTCATGGGCTAATAAAGCCGAAGTTGCCATTTTAGAGGTTACCGTTCCAAATGGGACAGAAGCTAAGGTCACTATGCCTAAAGGCGATTATAAACTGATTCTCTTGAACAATAAAAAAGTATGGGTCAAAGAGGACAAGGACAAACCTCAAACGTTTAGTCTGACAGCCGGAATATGGACGTTAAAGGGTGTGAAATAGAGTCTATTCATTATAAAATTTTTATAATGCTTAGTAGCCCGCCTAAGACGATGACTATCAATATTACAAGAATATAAACTGCGGGGTGAAATAAGCTGTATAGAGTAGGTTTCTCAGTACTACGCCTTTGTTTTCCAGATAGTGAGCGGTGATGGAGCATGATCTAAAATAACAATTATTTTTGTTATCCTTTGTATCTGATCCAAAATTCTTTGGTCTTGTAAAGATGATCTTCATTGTTAAAGCACAGTCAGACTCTTCAATATTTGCTACCTTTCCAGTGATAGCTTATACGGCTGGGTTTCTTATGCACGATACTATAATCAATGCTTTAACCAGACTGGTTGAATTTAATGAAGAAGAACTGTTTCACTTTCTTAAGCTGCTAAAACCGCGCATTCTGAACAAAAATGATTTTATCCTCGAGGCAGGAAATACTTGTAACTCCATGGTTATCATTAACCGTGGAGGCCTTCGCTATTACTCCATCAATGACAAGGGAGAACAAAGCTATTGGTTTGCATTCGAAGGAGAGTGGCTCGGAGATTATGAAAGCTTTTTAACACGCCAGCCTTCTTCACACTTCATTCAGGCAATAGAAGCGACGGAGATTTTTAGCCTCAGCTATAACGACATGCAGCGGCTTTATGCCCGGGGAGCCAAGTTTGAGCGCTTCGGAAGACTTATTGCCGAGAACTTGTTTGTTAAGGTTGAGCGTTCCAGAAATGAGTTGGTCAGTTTATCAGCTGAACATCGGTACCTGAATTTAATAAAGGATCACCCAAATATCCTCAAGCGCGTACCCGTTCAACACATAGCAACCTATCTGGGCATACAGCCCCAAAGTCTAAGCCGCATTCGCAGGAAAATAGCCAGCCAGAATTCTTAACCTACGTTAATTAAAATATTCTTTTAGTAACCTGTGTTATTTTAGCCTCTGATGCTTTTACGCAATTTGGCTTGCGATGAAATTATTATTGCTATTGCTGAAAAATAGAGACAAGGTTACTGATCCGTTATTCAATTGCGGATTAATTCACTTGCTATTAGCTCTTGTACTTTTAACGATGCTGCCGTTCGAACAGCGTCAGGTGCTAGGTATCAATCTTTGGATTAAGCCACTTAAGTTCGCTCTTTCTATTGGCATCTATTGCCTTAGCTGGGTTTTGATCTTGCCCCACCTGCCGGATAAAAAGCTAGAGAGACGCTTTGTTCGTTTTACCATTTTCGCCATGAGTTTTGAAATCCTGGCTATTGTTACACAAGCGGCTCGTGCTGAACTTTCACACTTTAATCAATCTGGATGGTACAACATTGCAGTATACGGTTTAATGGGCATTGTAATCACAGCTCAAACTCTATTTTCATTATATCTGGGGATCACTTTCTTTAAAAACAAGCCAAGAGAGCTGAATGAGGCAATGACTTGGGCCATCCGTCTAGGAATAGTCATTTCAGCAATCTTTGCGCTACAAGGTGGATTTATCGGGCAAAAGATGGCTCACACGGTGGGTGCAGCAGATGGTGGTGCAGGGATACCATTCTTAAACTGGAGCAAAGACCATGGGGACCTCAGGATTGCGCACTTTTTTGGCCTTCATGCCCTCCAGATTATACCTGTATTCGTATGGATCAACAAGATCAAGCGCGCTGTACCAGTGATGATCTTCGGGCTGCTATACTTTTTATTGGTAGGTTTCCTGTTTTACCATGCGCTACTTGGAAGAGGCTATTAAGAAATCGCGATTTGAAAAGCCAGAGCTTAACTGTAACATTTGTTACACAAAGTCATCAGATAATTATAACGTTTATTTACCAGGCTTCCCGTAGCTGGTAGACGATGCATGGTTTAAACTGCAAACCGGAACACCTTTACCGTAAAGTTCATTTATGCTACAATTCGATAAATTTCAAAAGTCATACGGTAATAACCCTGTGTTGGATGTAGCGGATCTAACAATCAATCCCGGAATTTATTGGCTTAAAGGTAGGAATGGGTCAGGGAAAAGTACGTTGTTGAAATCTATCGGCGGTTTTCTATTCTATAAAGGAGAGATTCTTATTGACAACATTAGTTTAAAGAAACAAGGCGTACGCTACCGGCAAAAGGTGAATTTTGCGGACGCTGAACCGGTATTTCCAGAATTTTTGACTGGATGGGAGATGATCAGGATGTTCAAGCAAGCAAAAGGCGGTTCGATAGATCAGGAACACCATCTGATTGAAAGCATGAACATGCAGGGTTATCTAAGCAATTCATTAGGAACATATTCAAGTGGGATGCTTAAAAAGCTATCGCTAGTCTTGGCATTTTTAGGAGATCCCAAATTAATCCTATTAGACGAGCCGCTTATCACTATCGATATAGAGTCATTGAAGGTTTTATATGAATGGGTAATAACGAAACATAAGAAACATAACATTTCTTTTATTCTCTCTTCTCATCAACCAGTTGACAGTGCTACCTTGGTGGGTTTACAGGAAATATCTATTGTAGGCAAGACTTTGAAACTAGATTTCTGATGAGATCTCCATTAACCAATATGCTGCTTAAAATATTTGCAGCGGGCTTTTACAGAGCTCATTCCGGAATGTTGGTGTTCTTATTTGGTACCCTCATTAGTTACTGTTTTTTCATTAACACTTTGGGAAATGTACCGATATGGGCATTTGCCGAATGGAACCTGGTTATCACCCTTTCCCTTGTAACCAATCCGTTTATATTACTTCTTTTCTTTTTGGTTTGCTTTGGATATGCTATGAAAAGCATACAATACGTCACTGCTCAGCTTGCGCTAAAACAAAACGAATTCTTATACTATGGTAGCACGTCGCTTACTAAGTTTCAGCAATACATCAGTTGGTTTTACGTACAACTTAACATCTTAGTTCCACTGTGGATCTATGCGCTGTTTGCTACCATCATCGGTATCAGTTACAAACATTATATGATCCCATCATTAATAATCCTTTACTTATCTATACTTACGGCATTGAGTACTTTGACATACCTTAGGGTAGTAAATGGTTTATTAGATATTAATAAGCAGACATTGCTAATAAGATTGATAAAAAAATGGAATAAGCCATTCTTTTATTTGTATACCTTTTACGTATTTAGTAAGCAAAAGTTAGCATATTTAATTACTAAGACTGCCTCATGGATGTTTATGATCGGAATGTTTTCTTTATTTTCCGACCAGAGGAATAATACCATGATTCCAATAACTATAATACTTTTTGTAGTTACTGCACATTCTGTCCTAATTTATAATGAACATCGTTTTACCGAGACTTCCCTATATTTTTCACACAACTTACCTTATTCCAGGAACAGGCTTTTCATCGGCTTCTCTGCTAACTATCTAGTTTTAATGCTGCCTGAACTTTTGTGGTTTATGACTAATTACCACTTGATTGTTTTGATGGGGGTTGTTTGTTTTGGTTTATCAGTAATACTTTTATTCAGAAGTCTGATGTATTTGCTTGGGTTGGATATTAAGAAATTCATGTTCTATGTATTCCTTTTATTCAATGTATTTTTTTTGGCAATAGTATACCATGTTGTTTGGTATGTCATACCAATTAACTTAGCGATAGCCTATCTAATTTTCACAAGAAACTATTTGAATCAAAGTATCAAATATTAGAAATCAAACTTCAAAAAGATTACTTGATAGATTAAGTAGGTTTTTTACGTGTAGTAAAATTTGATCGCAATTATAGCTTACCGACTTTGCGACTGTCCGAAAAAACTCGTCATTAAACTTAGCGCATCACAGCTATGCATCTTTTCGCCGTTTTCAAGGGATTCTTCTGTTTTTACGGAAGCTCTTTTTCGCATTTTTATCTCATAAAAAGAGATTGCTTGCCGAATATCAGTGTAGTTGTCCGACATAAGTATCTCACTCAATTCCAATGCGTCCAGCATGGCCATATTCGCACCTTCACCAGCAAATGGGGGCATAAGATGAGCAGCATCTCCAATTACCGTCAAGTTAGACATGGCTTCCCAACTTTGATCTAAGGGAAAATAATTAATTGGCCTTGGAACAAATGGCATACTTGCGTCTCGAAATAACTCCTGCCAAATCTCATTCCATTCTGCATAAGCCGTTTGGAACCACTCCAATATTTCCGCTTTATTGGAAAGGTTAAGCCCACTCATTGATGCCCAGTTTTCCGCGGCTTTAAAACTCGCATAGAAGCCAATCTCGCCATTGGATTTCTGTCCCATCAGAATATTCTTCTCATTTCCGAAGGCCATGATCTTTCCTCCACGAAGAATAGTTGAAATATTAGCCGCGTTTTTATCAGCTTCATAGATGGTGCCTTCCAGCATGGTAATGCCAGAATAAAGCGGCTTTACATCAGTCAGGTAGGGTCGGACTCGTGAATTTGCGCCATCTGACCCAATCACCAAGTCAGCATATTCCATCTTCCCATCTTTAAAATATAATAACCAACCGTCACCTTGCTTCTCCATAGATAGGAAGTGGCTATTCCAAATAATAGTCTCAGCATCTAATGAATCAATCAAAATTTGTCGCAACACGCCACGGTCAATCTCTGGACGGAAGTGTTCATCTCCAAAACTCTGAGTGTGTTTATGTTCATGGTCACTAAAGACGATCTCCGCCTGATCATTGGTAATCGTTGTCTTATCAGCACCGATCATATAGCTCCTCTCAAACTCATTCAATAGACCAGCTTTGCGTAATGCTGCAAGCCCTGAGTAGTCGTGTAAATCTAAAGGAGAGCCCTGTACCCTCGCGTTTCTATCAGCATCCCGCTCATATAACTTTACTCTAATTTTGTCTTGTTGTAAGAGTCTTGCAAGGGTTAAACCCCCTGGGCCGCCGCCTATAATCGCTACTTTTTTATCTTGTAACAGCATAAATTGTTGTTTATACTGCAAAACTACTTTTACTTGTAAAAGAGGAATTGTAAAAATCGGTCGTTTTTGTTTTTATGGAGTTCTTTTGGCGATACACCAGCAAATTGTCTAATTTCTTTGATAAAATGAGACTGGTCGCTAAAGTTGAGTTGTGGAAAGAGCTCCCCATTTTTAACGTGAGGAAGGGATGCTTGAAAGCGAAGAATCTTGCAATACGATTTCAGCGACAGCCCGAACTGCTGTTTAAAGTATCGATTGATCTGCCTTGGATTCCAGAAAATCTTCTGAGAAAGCGCACTGATAGAGATTTCACCATTTGAAGTAAAGATCAATTGGAATAACTCTCGTTTACGCTCATCTATTAATTTAGGTAAACGATGATTAATGATTTGTGATAATTTCTTACAGAATTCGTTAAAATTATTCAGGTCATCTATGCCAATGTCCCAAAAACCGGAAGGTAATAGTTTCCCTGTATCCAGAAGTTCAGCGATCGAACAGGAAAACACATACTCTATTGCAAGGGGATTAAAGCTTACAGAGAAAAAGTTGTTAACCTTAGAGTTCACCTTCTTAGGTTTAGTTTCTAAACCAAGTATGACAACTTGAAGACCGCCCTCATCACTTTTAGAAAAAATGAGGTCAACCTTTCCATTAGGAATAACCACTGCCTCATCATAATCAGAGAAGTTTTGTAGTGAAGAAAAGCAGTATACAAAATCACTTAAAGACTGATCAGGATGGTTAAGTTCAAAGTGTAGGGGGTCAGTCATCGGTATTGCAATATAGCCAAAACCGCCCACCATGCCAATGCTTTGCACTTAATTCTATTGGGGCAATGCTATAACGTCGGTCCTGAAAACAGTTCCAGAACCGACATTTGAAAACGTCGAATTGAATTATTCTAGTTATAGTTTTTTATGAACTTAACGTCTTTGAATTCTACTTTCGACTGATCACTTCTGATCTTATTATAAAAAGGAGTATACATCTCACCAGATATAGTTCCAGCTTGGGGATTGATTTTAAGTAGTCGCAAATAACCACCGCCTGCATCTTCGTTTTGATAATCCTGCAAAACCTGATAGATTTTGTTTCCATTGTCTCCAGTACTCACTAGAGAACTGCTTTGGGTAACATGGCCACTAAGTACAAGCAGTATATTCTTATTCTTCTTGATATAAAGGTCATACACTTCCTGCGGGCTTAATGCGCCGTATCCTGCGTCAGTATTGTGTATGGTGCCTTTAGGAGTTAGGTAGTAATGAGTAATAACAATAGTATTATAAAAAGGATGAGCCTTTGTAACGCTATCTGCCCACATTACAGCAGCCTTTCTTGGGCAAAATTCTAGATTTACAACAAGCCAGTTCATTCCACTGGCTAGAAAAGTGTGAAAGGCATTTTCATTCTTTCCCTTTTCAAAATTCCCTCTCAAATTGCGATATCTTGATCCTGGGAAATACCTATTAAATTTCTCCGTATTTCTTACATTAATGCGCGTATTTCCCGGCGCAGCACTACCAGTAAATTCGCCAACAGCTGCATTGTCATGGTTTCCATTTGCTAAAGCATATGGAACATGATGATTATCTAACCGCTCAAAGGCCAAACTGGCTCTGTCCCAGTGAATATTATTGTTGTAATTTACAATATCACCTACATGTAGCACAAAGGGAATATTCTCTTTTTTCTGATTTTTAATAATCCAGTCCATCTGGCTGTACAACATATCCATTTTAACATCAACCTCTACCTGCGTATCGGGAAAGATGGGTATGGTAAATTCCTGAGCACTGACCTGGGTTATCTTACCAATAACTAGTAAACAGCTTATTATTAATATTCTTTTCATAAACGTTAATTGTGAATCAAATTTCTTCATGTATATATATATATCAATTACCAACCAGGATTTTGCTTAAACATAGGAAGTTTGCTGATATCGTTCAATGGGACGGGAAACAAAAGATACTTCTCTTGCCAAGCATTCCGTTTCGCACTAACTATCCTTTTTCCTATAAAGGTGCCATTAGTTAATTTAGTCCATTCCATCCCTGTAGTTAATTTATCTGTCTTGTCAATTATTTTCCACCTTCTTACATCCCACATCCTATGTTCCTCAAAAGAGAGTTCAACCATTCGTTCCTTACGAATTCTCTGTCTCATATCTTCTTTAGAAAGATTGGCCTCTACATTTGGCATTCCAACTCTTGCTCTTACTACCCTTAACGCTTCATATACTGCAGGACTTTGTCCATTTGACTCATTTTCTGCCTCAGCATAATTTAAGTATAGTTCTGCTAATCGCATTACCTTAAATCTTGCACTTCCTGCATCAGCCGTCTGCACGTTAGGATCCTTGTATTTACGAAGATAGTACCCAGTCTTGGTTCGTGTTCTAAGTGGTGAAATACCATCGGAACCACCCAAATAAGCTTGTATGGAAAAGTCAGCACCCTTTATTTTAGCGCCAAATGGTGCATTGTTGTAATAAACAGTGTAGTAAAATCTAGGGTCACGATTTACATATGGATTTGTCTCATCGTATCCTGATGCAGCATTAATAACAGGCTTTAAATGATCCTCATCAGAATAACCCAATATTGGTTGTAACCCATTCTTCATATCATAGGCATCTACCAGTTCCTGACTAGGACAATTTCCGGCACGTGAAGCGCCAAGCTCTGGAATAGAATGCATTAAGTATAAGAGTTGCGCAAATTTATAACGCTCATTGAATCCTTTAACTTCATAGATAGTTTCCCGATCTGTAGGATTGCTACTAATGTCGCTTTGTCCAAAGAAATACGTTTCATAATTGGCGCTCAATCTGAAATTGTTGCCAGCAGTCAGATCGTCAATTGCTTTTTTCGATGCCTGACTTGCTTGTTGCCACTTTGCCGCGTCATTCGATAAGTTCCAAAGAGGAGAAGCAGATAACAATAGCGCGTTAGCTTTTAGAACATAAGCCATAGATTTAGTGAAACGACCTCGCTCAGGCTCATTAATCAATCTTAAAGGAAGTGCAGGTTCAGCAATCGCTTCCTCACAATCCTTTACAATTTGTGCAACATTTTCTTCAATCGTACTGCGAGAAAGGCTATTAAATGCAGAGATGTCATCAAAAGGTACAGTAATGACTGGCATATTGCCATACATCTTTATTAACTCAGAATAGTAATATGCACGTAGCACTTTTGCCTCCGCTAATAATCTAGCTTTTTCATTTAAACCTGGTGTATTAACAGCGTTTGCCAGGAACGCATTCGTTTTTCTTATGCCTGACCAGTTTTTAGTATAAAAGTTAATGTCATTACTTGCCGAGCCTCCATCAAATGGATTATAAGACGGACTAAGCTGGCCATTCAAAAATTGGGTGACAGGGAAGTTTTGCGACGGATAATCTGCATCATGTGACTCGTCAGAAATCCCGGATAACATAGTCCAATAATGATAATTGGTGCCACGCAACTGCAAATCTAAGTAAGCTGAATTAAGATAGGATTCGGTTAATGTGGCATCGTTAAAAATGTCTTGCATGGATTGCCGTCCATCGGGAGTAATGTCCAACGGATTCTTACTACATCCTGTAATCAGAAATAATCCTAATAGTATTGATAGTTGAAAAGTCTTCATAGTTCTCTTACTTAAAATATAACGTTAATACCTCCATTGAATATCCTGTAAACCGGATATGCATTAATTCCGCTTAGCTCCGGATCAATGTCTTTGTTTTTTAATCTATCCCAGGTGATAAGATTAAATCCATTCGCATAGAGCCTAAGTGATTTTGCTCCTATTTTACTGGAAAGGGAGGTTGGAAAAGTAAATCCGACTTCCACGTTCTTTAATCTTATAAAACCAGTATCTTCTATATAGAATTCATTCTGACGATTACTTGCAGATAGGGAAGTACTTAAGGCAGGGTACTCTATTGTAGCTCCGGAGGCTGCCCGTTCTGCTGTCCATGCATTTAAATGTCTATTCCTAAAGTCGTTTGTCTCGCTCGAACTGATATAATTTGAAACTTTAGCTACACCCTGGAATAAAGCAGAGAAGTCAAAGTTTTTGAAATTAATACTTAGGCCTGCTCCAAAGGTGTATTGAGGAACGATAGAGTATCCAATCGGTGCAATATCTTTCTCATCGATGATCTTATCATTATTCAAATCTTTATACTTGAAGTCTCCCGGACGCGGGGCTCTCCCTGTATAACTTAGACCAGACTCGGTAATGTCTTGTTGCGAGGTAAAGTATCTATCAATTTGATAACCGAAGTTCTGTCCAATTGGATAGCCAGTTGCTCTCGTCCGGTAGGCATAGTCTTCTGGTAACAGTGGCTCGTCTCTAAATTCAAGGTTGTTTTTAGCTTTATTAAAGTTTCCTTTAACTACGAAAGATAGATCCTCATTCAATATCTGATTATAATTTGCTTCCAGTTCATAGCCTTTATTACTCACGATACCCATATTGAAAGGGGCAAGGTTTGCCTGTGGTAAACCAAATATTGCTGGTACGGTTCCTCTGCTGATCAACACATTACTCCGCTTCTCATCGAAATAATCGACGGTAATGTCCAATGCCTTAAATAACTTTAAATCAAGACCGAGGTTAAGTTTTTTAGCTATTTCCCATTGTACATTTGGATTCCCAATAAAGTTCTCTGTGATCAATCCGCCTCTGCCAAGTGTGCCAGAGTATCCACCACTTCCTTGCCGTTGTATATCATCTAGATAAAGGAACCGACGAGAACCAAGTTGATCACTTCCAACCTTTCCATAAGAAGCCCTGAATTTAAAGATGTTGACAAGATCGTTTTGTGTAAAGAATTTCTCATTTGAAATTACCCAAGCACCAGAAACAGATGGGAAGAACCCGAACCGCTTTCCTTTCGCAAATTGCTCAGAACCGTTATAACCCATATTAAACTCCAGGAAATATTTGGAATCATACCCGTATGAAGTTCTGAAAGCAACACCTAATAAGTTGTAAGGCAGGCGATCGGCAGGCCTGATCCTTGATTCCTGCTGACCGAGAAGTAATCCTGAAAGTGCATGTTTCCCGAATGTCCGCTGATAACCAGCCTGAAGTTGGACGTTATAAAACGATTCAAATGTCGTGCTTGTGCTCGTGCTTAATGGCGTATTGTCTAAATCCGTTCTTGTACGTTCGTATTTAACGATATCCTTCCCATCTGGGGTTTGTGTATTTGGATCAATACTTTGTATCCACCGCTGGTAAGTTTGATTCCCTGTTAAATTATAGAGTGACTTGGTGTCAAAAGAAGCCATAAGTTTAGCAGATAGACCTTTGGTAACTATAGAAAGATCTTGTTCAAGACCCCATGAGGCTGTGATATTACTACGCGTTTCCTGGCGATAGCCCGATCGGTTTATATAAGCCCATGGTGATTCTCCATAACTTCCTGATGAACCGATCAATACCTCCCCATTTGGTGCGAGAGGACCCGGTTGCACAACAGGCCACAGGCCATTTATCCTTCCTAAAATCTCAGTGGTTTCAGTATTAGGTTGATTAACCTTTTCTAAATAGCCTGCAGCATTTAAGAACGTCTTTAACGTTTTTGACTTATTTAGCATAACGTCTATATTAGACCGGAAATTATATCTTTTTAGAAATGCTTCAGGATTGTATTTCAAATCATCATCAACTTTCCATTGTCCGTCCTGATCTAAGAAGCCCAGGTTAACGAAGTATTTGGTTACATCACCACCTCCGCTCAGATTCATATTATATCTCACCTGAGGTACTGAATTTTGCAGTAGCATGTCCCGCCAGTCATTCTGAGGGTAAGCTTCAGGCTGATCCTGCAATCTAAATCGCTCAATCGCATAAGCTGAATAAGGAGCTTTATTGACAGGATCGTTAGCCGCAACATTTGGGTTATCATTCCGCCAGGCTTCATTCTTCAGCGTTACCCAGTCAAATGAACTTAAGACTTCTGGAATACGGGTAAAATCCTGTTGTCCGTATTCGGTAGTTAGGCTTATCAGCGGCTTGTCACTCGTTCCCCTTTTTGTTGTCACCAATATTACTCCGTTTGCACCTCTTACGCCAAAAAGCGCTGTAGAAGATGCGTCCTTCAGGATGGTTATATTTTCGACCTCATTAGGATCTATATAACCCAGGTCACGTTCTACACCATCGACCAATATTATTGGGTTTTGACCATTTAGGGTGCCCAAGCCTCTTAGATAAAGACGCGTAACATCACGACCAGGCTCTCCGCTATTTTGAATGGCTGTTAAACCTGGTAATCTTCCAGCTAAGGTGACGGCCAGATTTGCTGCCGGACTTTGCTTTATTTCTTTGGTAGAGATGGAGGCAACCGCACCGGTTACTGTAACTTTCTTTTGTGTACCATATGCGATGACTACAACCTCATCTAAGTTTTTATCGTCTGATTTCAGTACGACGTCAATCTTAGGATTGCCATTGATCTGTATCTCTCTGGATACAAATCCCATTGAAGAGAATTGCAGACTTCCATTACTAGGAGCTTTTAACGTAAATTGTCCATCAGTATTCGTACCAGTGCCTTTGCCATTAGGCTTAGCTAAGACAGAAACACCTGGTAAAGGCAGTCCTCCTTCATCTGTTACTTTTCCTGTGATTGTAATCTCCTCTTGTCGAACAGCGGTTGTATTATTTTGCTCATAGAGTACAATTCTAACATTCACTTCCTTAAATCCAATTCCTTGATTAGAAAGTAAAGTATTTAAGACCTCATTCACACTGATATTTGTGAACCCTTGTTGGTTCTGGGCTATTTGTTTACCAGAAAGCATTTTGGCATCATAAGCAAATGAAATGTTTGCTTGTTTTTGGATAGAGCTAATCGCTGATGCAAGAGATTTGTCATTAAAATTAATGCTGATTCTTTTTTGTAGCAGAGCAGGGCTCAAGTTGTTCTGTGCTTTTGCGTAGTGGATCATACACAGGAAGCCCCAATACACTGTAAATAGTAACGTTTTCTTAAATTTCATTTGTTTGTTTGTTTTAATAGATCAGGATTGTGTCGCTTTGGATTTTAAATTTATTCTGGTGGATAGAGGCAATAATGGCGATCGTGCTTTGATAAGTGTCGTGTTTATGGATGTCCAGTGTATAAGTATATTTTTCGCTGTTGTCAGTCGCAGATTTGAGTCGCTTCCTATACAAGTTGAAGAATACGTCACTTAGCTCTTCAAATGAGACCTGCTTTAACGAAATTTGCTCATTAATCCAGAGGGCAGCGTATCTGCTATTGAAGTGAGCGGTATGAAATTTTCCAGAATTTGTGTTTAGCGTTAATGCTTCACCCTTTTTAAGGTAGGAGAGGGGCTTATTCCTATGGATCACTTCAACCAGACCATGACTTACTCTTACATCGAAATTACCGGATTCCTGATCTGTAAAAACACTGAAACCTGTACCTAGAACATGTATGGCTGTAGAATTTTGGACGACGGAAAAGGGCAGTTGAGTATTTCTTGTTACTTCGAAGTAAGCTTCGCCTTTAACAAGATTGATAGTGCGGCTTATCGTCCCATAATCTTTTGAATCATAGGAAAGTTCTGACTTAGCTTTTAACCAGACTTTAGAGCCGTCAATTAGTGTAATGGCGGTATCTGCCTTGGCACTAGCTTTAATAAATACCAAGCTTTCATTAAAATGCTTCTTTGGCCCCGTATAAAGAAATACTAACAATGCTATCGCAGTTATAGCTGCAGTGTACTTATAAAATAGGTTAAAGCGGGATATGGAGTTACCCCGCGATGTCTTGCTCAGAATAAACTGTCTAGACCGCTCAGCTACTTGTTCAGAAGCCGGATGATTCACAATGTTGTCATTGAATGAATTATACCAGGAATCTACCTTACTAATTTCCGTTGAATTAGCGGTGCCTGATAGATATTTGCGAATTACTTCACGTTGTTGTTCGATGTTCACTTTTCTGCCTTTATAACTATAGGTCAGTTATAAGGCGAAAAAGTACTTTAACCTAATGTTAATCTTCCATTAAGATAACGATCAAGAGGCCTGCGATCTGCTCTGAAGATAGTTGTGAAGAAAGGTGTTTCTTTAAGATGCATTTAGCTTCATATAGGTAGTTTTTGACGCTTTGAGAAGATATACCTTTTTCAATAGCAATTTCCGTAATGCTTAAACCTTCCTTATAGTTTAGCTCAAATACCTCTTTCATGCCTGGAGGCATCTTCTCAGTCGAACTTAGAACCGCTGTTCTCAGCTCTTTAATATTGATTATGTCTTCCGGAGTTGAATTATTCTCAACCTGTTGCATAGCTAGTACCATATTAGCATGATTAAGACGCACAGTGCTATAACTAACAAAGTTTAATATTTTATATTTTAATGCAGTGAATAAGTATGCCTTTGGCAGCACATCATCAGGTAACTTTTCTTTGTTTACCCATATGCTAATTAAAATTTCCTGCACTAAGTCCTTTGAAACGTCCTCTTTGTTAATTCGAACGAATGCTTTGTTATATAATGGGGACCAATAGCGATCCATCAGTATCTTGAATGCCTTTTCATCTGCACATTTAATACTTTGCCAAAGCTCAATATCTGTAATTGATTTTTCCATAATACTAATGCAAAAATAGGGAGGGTAACGTTAAAAAATGATGTGTTTAACGTTATCATAAATGAAACACCGTATTAAATAGAAGAAAGAGATTCTGAGGTAATTATTTTTGATAAGTTTCCCGCCCTTGATATTTCTATGTCAATCTAAAATAAGCTCAGTCTTAGACAACTTATGCATGGTTTTAGGCGGGTCTAACGTTGCTGACTTTGAAAGAGTAATTCGTTGTGCAATCCCAGACAAACTGAATATTATCAAGGAAACAAGAATTGTTAACTTTTTCATCTTTATACTGCTTTACTCGACTTCTACTTTATTGTAGATTCCGACTGTAGTGTCTGTACGACGAGATTTACAAAACGCTCTTGAAACACCTTCAACAACTTGGCTTTTAATTCCTCAGTCATCGCTTCGTCGCTGTCCTTACCTCCAATTCCATTAATTCTTGCAGACGCAATAAATATTTCTGATGTACTAGATGTTTCCCAGTGCTGTTCATCTCCATAATACCGGATCCTGAAGCCATACTTATCACCTTCTGATTTTATAAATATCGTCATGTATCCTGACTCGTTATTGGCTTTTGCAATCTGATCCTCCTGTAAAAAGGTTGTGTTGTTTTTCAAGACTGATTTAATTGCTTGTTCTAAGTCTGCTTTACTCGTATTAAACTTGTATCGCTGAATAAAGCCATGGGTTCCTGCGCATGACAATATGAAAATCATAACAAATAAAAAACTACACGTATACTTCATAGCGGTTATCATTTCCAGGTTGCCTTACCATTGGCTCGTCTTCGGCCAAATTCGAAAAGTTCTTTAAAGGCAAAAAATATAAAAACAATAAAGATGTTCAGCCATTCTACATGGAAAGCAACACGGGCTATAACTGTTGACGCAATAGTCAATGCCGTTAACCAAATCCATCTGTTTTGTGGAAGGCTGAGAAGAGCTAGTAACCGTTTAAATAATTGGCTCATAATTCAAATCTATAATAACTTATATTTTATAGCACGTATCCATGCATCATTTTGGTACCGGCACGAAATAATCACATTGGTTGAAATCATAATGATTCGTTTTATTGAAAGTGAATCTTCCACTTGTAATAATTACTGAATCAAGAGGGTTTGCCTCATTGTATAACGTACCATAGAATGAACCTATAACTCCGTGAAGATCAGTCCTAGGACGTGGTATAAATCTTTCGAATTCTACATAAAACGAGGCGACATCTCGCTTATTTACATACCGTATGAAGCCGCCATCCGGTTTCTTTAGTAAAAAAAATGCATAAGGTTTGAAGTCAGTGAGATAGGAACCCATAAGTTCGTACTTTCCCAACTCTGTTACATTCATAATTTGTAACTGCAATAAATTTAAAGCGCTATCAGTTTTTAGTCCCTCTGGATTCATATAAGCAACTATATTAAAATAAGGGTAATTTATTTTGGACCAAGCGGCATGATAGGTACGCAGGCATTCATTGGTTCCTACTTGTGCTGGTTCCCATGCTTTTCCGTTTACCCGCATGCCGAAAGTATTTACTGGTAAAGCTTTCTTGGTTACTTCCGAGATATCTTCTCTAGTGCAATTAGAAAAGAAAAATACAAAACTTAATAATGCTACCTGCAGAGAAATGTGATTAGAGAAGTACTTCATTATGAATTATATTTGATTCAATATTGGCAACTAGCAAGGCGTTTGAATTTACAATTCATTTTCCTAAACCTTACTTAAATATATAAATAGTTTTAAAAACCAAGTTGGGAAACTCTTTATTTTAATAATCCGATTATACTGCCGCTCTAATCCTTATATAATGCAGTAATCGAACTCTCAATTGATTTAATAAGCTTAAAAGGGGCGTGAACAAAGATGCGGTAATTTGTATGTAGCTGTTTCATAATACTATTTAATAATTCATTGGCCTTTAGAATCTCGAGGTCTTGGTTGATAGAAATTAAACTCGGATGTCTTAATGCAATCCTCAACTTGTCAAAATTTATTCTAACTTCATGAGATTCTGTTTTTGATATGAACCCATAACTTAATGCGTTTTCGGAAAAGCGCCCTATAGATGCTTTATAGTAACTAAACATCGTATTCGTACATAAGAGCCTTGCAATATCTCATTTCAAAATTATCATAGCTTGCAAAATTCTTAAAAACCTGTTCATCTCCACAGCAGTGGAAAAATACTAATGAAGATTCTGTAATCCCAGCGATGGCAGCGGCGACTTGGTCAAATTGGCTCATCCTCTTGCCTGCTTTTCAGGATTCTTTAGTGAACACAAACCGCTACCGACAAGGAGGTAAATTGTTCGCCGCGGATCAGGCGTTTTCCGTTTATTCAGCATCGAAACGAATTCCCTTAGTTTCTCTTTATAGCACGGGCAATTGGCATTAGGATCTTGCTGAGTATCTTACTGTGTATCATTTCACCAAAAAACTCGGCCAGCCGTTCAATATCATTCTTAAGGAGAGGGGCAGGGTAACATTTTCCTATAGGCCAATGGAGTCTAAATTGATTAGGAGTAGGATGTACTTTATGAACGTTTTTTATAAATAACTCAGCTGATGCTATTAATATACCTCAGCTTAACTAATCTTCTTAACCCATAAGTTTCTCACGCGGCCAGAATTTATCTTGAATCCAATTATTAGATTATTAGTATCCCTTACAAATTTGAATTCCCCAAGCTCGCCGTCAAAGATGTCTTTAGTATTTCCTGAGTTAAGCTCAATATTTTCTAATCTGTTATGCGTAAGAGTTAGTTTTCCGTTTGCGATTATAAGACGATATTCCGTGGCCAATTCGTCACTATAAAATTTACCTTCAAAATCTTTCAAATTATTTACAGGTTTATCAGAGATTTTTACTCTTGGGGCTTTAATGTTTGCAGCACCTTGATTAAGTTGCAGCGTATCGACTTTTCCCGCAACGGAAGCTAGGAATGTGATTTTAGCACCAACCGATGTAACTTCAAATTCGGTATTTGAAGTCGCGATTAGTTTAAAAGCTGGTTGCGCTGTTGCTTGTGCGCTTAGTTGACCACCGTTTTCCGTAACACTTAATATCATTCCAGGTTGAAGTTCAAATTCTCCAACATAGCTTTTCAACAAATTATTATCAACTGAGATAATTTTGTTAGGTTCCGCTTTTTGCGGTACAGGAGTTTCTATTAACTTACCTTTTAGGTAGATGTCAGCTATTTGGTGCGCAATTTTTCTAATGTCAAAGGATGCCGAATTACTTAGTGCTATGATCTCAAGTTTTTGATCCGGAAAACGGGTTAAGTAGCTTCGATATCCTGCATCTGCGCCACCGTGCTGAATTTCGTTGAGTCCTTTATATTTCCCAACAGATTGACCCAAAGCGTAATCAATGGTATTTCCATTGTTTAAAACTGCTTTGGAATTCATCTTGGTGATTATTGCTTGACTTCCAATTTTCAATGAAGAAAAGTTTAACGCCCATTTGCTTAGGTCTTCGGCGGTTGTAAAAAGGCTTGTAGCTCCAACATTTGCGAAGTTTAAATTACTTTTCTTGTAACCACTATTGTCCGGCCTATAAGAATAGGCTCTATTTTTTACTATTTTTTCGTGATCATCATAAAAAAGTGTACTTGACATTTGGAGGGGATTAAAGATATTTGATTTTGTGTATTCGGCAAACGTCTTGCCAGATACCCTGGATACTACTTCGGCTAGCAAGGTGAAACCTGTATTACAATATAAAAATTCATCACCTGGATTAAAGTTGAGTTCTTTTTGCCTGCTAACCATTCTTAAAATATGTCCCTTCGTAATTACATCGTCCATTCGCCAGCCAGCCATTCGCAATAAGTCCCACTGATCTCTAAGTCCACTTGTATGCGAAGCTAATTGTCTTAAAGTAATAGTCTTTCCGAAATCCGGGACCTCAGGGATATATTTTCTGATATCGTCGTCAATCGATAATTTTCCTTCTTTCTCTAATAATAAGATGGCAAACACGGTAAATTGTTTAGAAACAGAAGCAATATGAAAAACTGTAGATGGTGTGATGGGAATAAGATACTCAAGATTTGCCATTCCATATCCTTTTTTGTAAAGTACTTTTCCATCTTTCACTACTGCAATTGCAGCACCTGGGCTATAAGTATTGGTCCATTCGGTAAAAATCTCGTCTACTTTTTCATTCGGAGTAACAGACCCTGGTTTTATATATTGAACCTTTAATTCATACTCACCTTTGGCTCCGCTTTCTTCAATTGGATAAATTTCAATACTGTATTTTCCTTTAATGCTTGATTTTATGGTAATTAATTCAGGGCCATCTTTGCCATTCGGACTATCGAAGTCATCAAGTTTTCGTCCATTTGAATCGTAGGTTGTTATCATTAAGTCAACACCTTTCTGCATTAAATGCAAAGAAGCATATTGACTTTTAGCCAATTCTACCTGAAAGCGGTGTTTTTGCCCTGGAGATATTTCAGATGAAACTGAATGATTCTTTGTTAAAATTCCTTTGTTAATCTGACCTTGTAGTTGGGTAATTTTAAAAAGGAGAATGAGGAGGAGAGTAAATTTAAATTGCATGTTATAAAAATAGTTATTTAATCCTAACGAGTAAGAAGCCCTTGTAATCTGAATTGCTATTCTTACCACTTTCAACAGAACCGGAAATAGTAGTCGGCCTAAATAGCAACTCATATTTCTGATAGGGAATTGGCGCTATTTGGAAGCCTTTTGGTAAGAAGTAAGTCTGATACCCCTCCTTAGTCTTGTTTAACTTTCCTTGTTTATACAACTGCTTTAGTCTAATAATCTCGGCATTTAAATCGATTACAACAGCATCCTTAGCACCACCTATAGATATCATTAACCGGTTTTTTGCAACGTCCTTTATGATAATAAACGGTACTCCATTAATTTTAGATTCAACCCTACTTTCATAGGTGTCAAGAGATATAATGAATTCATAGCCATTTATGGCTGTCGCTCCGTCTGCAGTAATGAACGTCGCGTATTCATTTGTTGCGCTTTTTTCTGTCTCTATATTTAATAGTGCATAGGCCGTATCAACAAGATCATACCTGATTGCATAACGTTGTCGTTTATTCATTTTCGCAGCTATTCTTAATTCCATTGCTTCCAGATCAACCTTAGTAAAAGCCTGTAGGGTACTCAGACCATGATTTTGCACTAAGTAACGGACTACCTGGGCACGATCATCGTCTTTTGCCTTACTTTCCGTTAACTTTCTCAAGCGGGATAATTGCGAGTACCGGGAGACAGAAAAAGCGCTTTGCGGTCCATAAGTAGCCAGTAATGCTAATACACACAGACTGGCAGGAATTACTTTTATATTCTGTTTTCTACTGATTAAAAAGTAAAGAGTTATAAATGATAACCATCCTGCAAGACATATCAGTATGTACCTGGATTCAGTTATACCATAATTTGACACTCGTTTCCATATAGCAAGCAACAAGAGAATTACGAGTGGTATCATCATCAGATAAAAGAATTTGGAGAATAGTTTTATCCATCCGAAGCCCTCTTTATTCCTTGTCGGGTAAATCAGCAATAACGATAGCATTCCAAAAACGGCATAACCTAAAATCAGTAAAGATACCATGCCTTTTGGAAAATCCCATGCAATGATAATCTTCACCTCATAAACCAGCAAGATAGCGAGATAGATCGTCATCAAGGGTATCAACACATATTGCGTAAACAACCTCAATCCCTTTGGATATTCCACGTTATCGCTTCTTAACTCCTCAACTAATGGCACTCCAGCAAGAAAGAAAATGGTGCTGAAGCCGGCTACCACTAAAGCAAATAAACGCATATATATTACAAAGTCTATATTGACATTGAATAAGGCGTCAATAGTGGCAAGCCCAGCAGCTAAACCAATATATAAGACCCCGGCATATAGCGCAGAAGCCAGAAATCGAAGAAATAAAGACTTATTGTATTCCCAAAATCCTTCCAAACTTCCTTTTCGGATAAATGGAGCAAAAGCAACCAATAGGTGGAAAGCAAAAGCAAGTAGCGCAATACGGTATTTATCGGCGTCGTAAAAGTTCGGCTTCAGCCAGAAAAATAGTCCCGTGCATAAGGCCAGGACAAGTACACGCAGGGGCCACTTTTTTGTCCACTCAAAAGAATTAACTTCTGAATAAAGATCGACTGAAAGTGATAGCGTGAATGCGAGATTACCCACCAAAATAAATTTAATCATCTCTGCAGTCACTTCAGAATCTTGCTTGCTATCGACGGCAACGTACCAGACAATCGCACAGATAAGAGCGATTGTCACCTCTACAGGAAATCTAACAAACACTTTGATTGTATTAGCCCAAAGTGAAGCTATTGAAGGGAGTTTAAATTTCATATTAAATGTTATTGCCCTAAAGTAACGTATTATAACCTATTATAAAGCGAACGATCATTAGTGTTTAGCTACCAAGATTATCTATACAGCTACTAAATTACTTGTAAATCTTTCTTTTCCAGAGACAAAGGGTTGTAGGTTCGTTTCAGCAGTTAAACACTGCTGCGCTTAACAATTGTGCTATATATAACAGCACCGTCCAGTATTTCCGCCCGCCAAAAGCCCGGTAACTAGTTTATATGGAGTTTTTCCAGCTAGGTCTTTCCTTGGTGTCTGCTGGCTATCAGGTAGGTCTCTGCTTGCTTCTGGCCCCTAGCCAGCCTATACAACACCCCTATGTTAAGGCGGGCCAAGAATTTTCAGTCTTATCCTCATATCAACCATAATATTAAATAAGAAATCGATTTACAATGGCAATTTTTTGTACCACTTATTACATCATTCTATCGGAAAAGTAATGGTAAATTCAGTACCTTCATCAACCGTGCTTTCGATGGATATTGTTCCTTTCAGTGTTTCAATTTGGGTCTTTACCATAAACAAGCCCATTCCCTTTCCGTCAACATGCTGATGAAAGCGCTTATATAGACCGAAAAGCTGATTTTTTCTTTTTGCGATGTCTATGCCAATCCCATTGTCCTTGAAAGTAATTACTAAGTGTCTGTCTTTTTCAAAAGACCTTATTTGTATCACCGGTTTTCTTTGAAGCTGTCGATACTTGATACTATTGGAAATGAGGTTGAAAAAAATACTATAGAAAAAGCTTTTTATGGTAAGGAACTCATTAAACAGCGTGAAGTCTGTCTTTATGTTAACCTCTTCAGTTTCTATCAGATTGTGCACACTACCTTGAATATCATCAATTAAGTCTGAGAGATTTACCAATTCTTTCTTCGCAGAAAGTTCCTTTTTTACAGTAAGGATAGTATTTAAATCAAGAATGACGTTATTCAACAGGTTTGCAGAAGACGTAAGGGAATCGTTCAATATGTCTTTAGTTTCAGGGGAATGAGATTCGTCTTTCATCTCCATGGTCAGGCCCATAATGTTTGCTACTGGAGCCCTTAAATTATGGGATATAATATAGGAGAATTGTTCAAGTTCCGTATTGGAAATCACGAGCTCTTTTGTGTAATTTTGAAGATCGCTGTTCAGTTCTAGTAGTCTTAAGTCTGATAATTTCCTATCCGTTATATCTTTAAGGTATACGGAAAGTCCGTTGCTAGACGGATAGGCGGTTATATCAAACCACCTGTTAGTCTTTTCATATAGTGTTTCGAAGTGTTGGTTTACGTTTTTCTCAAAGGCTTTACGGTAGTGTTTATAAAATGAGGCATTGTCAGTTTCTTTGAATACATGCCATAGGTTTTTGCCAATAACCATTTCCCGGGAAATTTGTAACAGTCTCTCAGATTCCTTGTTCCAATAAGTAACAATCCAATTTTCATCCACCGCAAAAAACGCGTCACCTATGCTTTCTAGAATTACATTTTTTTCTTCAAACGCTTTTAGTACTTCAACTTCCGCTTTTCGCCGAATAGAAATATCCCTGATAATGATAGAAGTACGGTCGTTTCCAGCCCCGTCCTTAAATACAGCAGATGTTAGTTCACCGGGAAATCTACTACCGTCTTTACGAATACAAATGACTTCCGTTGATGTCTTGCCACTGAGTCGTCTTTCTTTAAGACCTGCAGCCACACGAGGATCATTGTTGTCCACCAGGCCCAACCTTCCAACCCTGCAGATCTCTTCTTCGGTCATTTGAAATATTGCGCAGGCGGCCGGGTTTGCAGCCAAAATGTCGCCATCCATAACCGTTAATAAAATTCCATCCATGCTATTCTCATAAAAAGAACGGTATTTCTGTTCGCTTTCTTTGTTCACACGTTCAGCTTCAATACGCTCTGTGATGTCACGAAAATTTGCTACAATACCACCAATGGAGGAGTCATGAAGCATATTTGTTAAAATGTGCTCAACCCACAGCCAGTTGCCATTTCTGTGGATCATTCTTGTCGGCTCGCATTTGAAGGAGACCCCCGGACTGGCGATAGCTCTCTGCATTAACTCCACAAGCAATCCCATATCTTCCGGATGTGTCAGGTCAATTACATTAAACTGCATACTTACTGCATAGGAGTATCCCAGAATATTTCTGAAAGATGGTGAGAGATACTGTGGCCTGCCATTCTCCGATATTACAGCAATTCCATCAGAACTGTTCTCTATTAAAGATCTGAAGCGCTTTTCGTTTTTTATGACGTCGTCAATATATAGTTGACGTTCTTTCTTGAACCTGTATTTTTCGATTGCGTTTTCAATAGCCAGCGGCAGTCTTTTAAGCCGGTCTTTTAAGATATAATCGTCGGCACCTTTTTTTATTACATCAACAGCAAACTCTTCAGATACATTAGCCGTGATTAATATGAATGGGACATCTAAGTAAGAATCTTTTAAGATTTCGAGTGCCTCGTAGGAGTTAAAAGAGGGAAGGGAATGATCGCATAGAATAATGTCAGGTCCGAAAGTGATCAATGCCCTAAGGTATTCCTTCTTTGTACCAATAAGCAGTGTTTCAAACTCAAGGTTACCTTTTTTTAATACCCGGTGAATTAAGTCAGCATCACTACATGAATCCTCCAGATGTAAGATTCTTAGATTATCCATCGCAAGGTATTTTAGAGGTAATATTTATATTGGGCATGATATAATACTCTAGTGGAATTTATAGACTTTAATAGCATTCGGTTGGTCGACTCACTTGAAGCCAAAAACAACCTTTAGATGCTCGTTAATAAGTTGCTCACTAACTATCATTTCTTCCTCGAGTTTTATAATTAGATCCGGAATAATTCTCGCATCATTCAGATTAAGATGTTCTAATTGCCGGGCGATTCCAGCCAATATTTCTAGTCCGACCCCAGCAGCAGTTCCAAACAACTTATGCCCTGATTCTTTTAAACCAAGTATGTTCACTTCATCTGCAAGGATCTTTATACTGGAGAGGGATCTTTTAAGTTCCTGCTGAGTGAGGATAAGTACTTCACTAATCACACTGTCATCATAACCTACGTGGCTTCTGAGTACCGACAGATCGAAGTGATTCTGCTTAAGTTGTCCATTCTCTTGCGGCATGAGATCGCTCTTCTGTAAAGCCGGATCAAGCCAGTCCTTAAACAACCTGATGATCGTGTCTTCCACAAAAGGCTTAGCCACGAAATCGTCCATTCCCACCTCCAGGCACTTTTCTTTTTCACCTTTTACATTGCCAGCTGTTAATGCTATAATTGGTACACGGCGGCCAACTTCCATTTGTCGGATAGCCTTTGTTGCTTCGTAGCCATTCATTTCAGGCATTTGGATATCCATCAAAATTAGGTCAGCCTTGTCATATAGAGCCAATGCCTCCTTTCCGTTGCCAGCTTCTAAAAGCCGGGCCTCGGGTGCAATCCGGTTAATAATGGTTTTAGCCAAAATTTTGTTTACAAGATTGTCTTCTACAACTAATATAGTTAGGGCTTTAGAGTTAGTTGTGAACAATGGTTCCAATTTTATACTGGAATCGCCTTTGCCTACCGAAGAAAACTTATTTAAGCGGTAGAGGCTGCTAAATAGCTCCTCCATTTTAACCGGCTTTACCAGGCGATCGTTAATGGTTAATTCGTCACAGGCCTGATGGATTGTCTCGTCGTCTGAAGAACTATGTAACAAGATCAGCGGCAACTGCTCTGCGCTGGATGTAAAGCTCTCTCGTATTTTGCGTATCGTTTCCAAACCATCCATGTACGGCATGTGATAATCCATTAAGATTACATCATATTTATTTTGACGTGCCAGAAACTGAAGCGCTTCAAAGCCATTAGCGGCTTCCTCCACCTCAATGTTCTTTAGCTTGAGCATTTGTCGTAAGATCAAGCGATTATTCTCATTGTCGTCAACAATCAGAGCTTTCTGAATGTCAAGTACCTCATTCCAAACAACAGCTTCACCTTTCTCTGCTTTTAAGGTCAGGTCGAAGAAAAAACAACTTCCCATATCAGGGCTACTGTTCAATTGAAGTTTACTGCCCATCAGGCCTAAGAGTTTGTTAGAAATTGTTAAACCAAGACCCGTGCCGCCGTACTTTTTAGTGGTAGATGCATCCTCTTGAGAAAAGGCCTCAAATATTTTGCTTTGCTTATCTTTTTGTATCCCGATACCAGTGTCGCGGACTTCAAACCGTAGCGTTATGCCTGTGTCAGTCCACTCATCTAAAGGCATAATTTTGAGTTCTATCTCACCCTTTTCAGTGAATTTTACGGCATTTCCCAATAGGTTTATCAGAATTTGTTTTAGGCGAACAGAATCGGCGTGTATAAATCTAGGCAGGTCTGCAGGTATGTTAAGTAGCATTTCCAAGCCCTTTTTTTGGGCCTGATAGGTCATAATATCTGCTGCCTGATTACTGGTTTCATATAGATCGCAACGCTCAACGTCCAACTCTAATTTGCCAGCCTCTATCTTGGAAAAGTCCAGAATGTCATTTATAATACTGAGTAGAGCGTTGGCAGATTGATTGACAATAGACAAATACTGGTGCTGGGTGGTATTCAAGGAGGTCTTAAGTACCAGGTCAGTAAAGCCGATAACGCCATTGAGCGGCGTGCGAATCTCGTGGCTCATATTAGCTAAAAACTCGGATTTTGCTACGCTCGCCTGCTCTGCATGAAGTTTTGCCCTTTTCAGCTCCTCCCGCTGTAAACAGCTTTCGGTAATATCCTGGGTAAATACCATAATGCCCCCAATGACGTTGTCGAATTTATACCAGGGAATGACTTCCCAACGCAAATAAAGGTCATGATCAAAACCATCTGGTCGCCACTTATCTTCGTCTCCTTTTTCGCTAAAACCGAGCATACAGTGGTTGCAAACTTCTTTCCATCTTTCTGAAAGGTTAGGAAGTACCTCGTATTGTGATCTACCAAGGATTTCCTCCGTAATGTGGTAGTCCGATTTCCATCGGCGGCTAGCCGCCACATATCGAAACTTTGTATCCATCATCACCACTGCCGCGGGCGAATGTTCAACAAATGCGGTCAGCCGCAGCTTTTCATTGATCAAAGCTTGCTCAGCTTTTTTCTTTTCGTCAATATCCTGAAAGGTGCCGTATAACCTTCTACATATTCCCCCTTCAAATTCAGGAGTCCCAATAGTCCTAACCCAAATTGTATCTCCTAAGTTTGTCTTTAATTTCACTTCCAGATCAAATGAGGTACCTTGCTCCAAAGCTGTATTGACAGCCGCATTAATAATACTTCGGTCTTCTTCAGTGTAAAAATCAATTGCTTCCGCATACACCGGTTCGTAATCCGCTTCCACACCATGTATGATCTTGGTCACAGTTGACCAATATATTTTTTCATGAATAATGTCCATCTCCCACGCGCCAATACGGGCCACTTTATTAGTTTGTTCCAGCATTCGCTGCACACGCTTCAAATCTGTTTCAAGGCGGTGCCGTTCAGTGATATCAATCGCGTTGCCGATAACATAACGGTTACCCTCCGCGTCTAGCTCTAATACGTTGTTGAATAGCCAGATTAGCATGGAGCCATCCCGGTGCTGTAGATGCATTAGGCCTGTCGATTTTCCATCTTGGTTGAGCGATTGGAGGTAGCCTGCAAAATTGTTACGGTATTTAGGATTAATAATCTGCGAAAGGTTAAGCCCGACTAAATCTACTGGCAAATAGCCCAACAACGCTGCACCGGCTGAATTAACAGTCATCAAGTCACCACTCAAGTCGTGTGTACACATTAATCCTTGAGAATTCTCGAAAAATGCACGGAACCTGCTTTCAGAACTATGCAGTAACGTCTCTCTTTCTTTTTCAAGTGTTATATCACGACCAATCGCAAAAAGATTGCCGGTCTCCGGCTCGGGTGTTGTAACCCATTGAATATACTTATACCTACCGTCTTTGCATTTTGTCCTCAGTATTAAATTTTCAGCAGGAGTGCCGAGTCCAAACTCTTCTAGTTGTTGACTAGCTAGCGCCAGATCTTCGGGATGGACAAGGTCATTGAAGGTATTGTTAAGCAAATAATCTTCTGTCCAACCAAGGATTTTTTCAAAGGCAGGATTTACGCGTTTAAAAAATCCATCCGTAGAAGCTACACAAATAAGATCATTAGAAAGCTTATATAATTTTTCAAAATAAAAATTTTCACTAAGAGGTGAGGTAGTAACATTCATTGTTAAGATGGTAATCAGTAGTTGTATAGGTTCGTTGTGAGACAAATCCTTGCTTTTTGCCTACTTAGATTTTCGTCTTACTCAAAACCCTTAATAAACTGTTATATACAAGGAGGTGATTACTAAATGTAAGAAATACAACGACAGAACGAGCAAAATACTTCTCATATTTTCTCACTATTTCTCACTTTAAGTCATGATTCTTTCTTGAAGAGTCACTTGAATATATTCGAACGCCCTCCACGATGTTACACTCTCTCTTATACCAATCAGTCTCCAATACCCGCTCAGGTTCTACTTGACGAGAAGCTATCAGGCCAGGCGCATCCTTTTCTTTAGGCGTTAGTGCGGCTAAATCAAAGGGTCTGGAGTTTGCCAACGCCACGGTTGCTTTTACAGAATCGGCATTGCTCGGAAAATTCACTCATAAATTAGGCGATGTACTTAACAAGTGATGATCTGGCAAGAATCATGTCAAAGGTCTTCCAATATTATCTTTGTAAAGATTGGAACTGATCTTCATTGAGCCTTTACCGCATTAATTACTCACAACCATTACTTAATTCCAAATACCTAGCTATTAGTCTTTTATTACTTTTAAGACGTAATTTCTTAGTGACATAATCCTTAACGGACTAGAAATAAGAAAGTATGGATCTTATACGGTATTTTGATCGTTATTATAACAACCAAATATGAGCAAAGGCTTCAATCAATTGTTCAAAGAAATGGCCGACCAGTCGAATGAAATCTTTTTCATTTACAATAACACAGAAAAACAGCTTGAATATATTAACGCTGCTTTTGAAGTCATTACAAAATGGAAATCCAAAAACTTATTTCAAACACCTGAGCGATTATTTAAGATTATTTATAAAGAAGACTTGCCCTATGTAAGAAATGCAATCTTTCATCTTATAAAAAATAAGACAATTAGTCTTTTAAATTTTCGAATTTGTCAACCAGATGGCAACGAGCGGTGGATTAGGCTTAAGATTACTCCAATATTGAATGATGGTAAGGTTGACTACCTAACCGGTATCGGCGAAGACGATACGGCCAGAAAAACAAACATATTTAACATGCAGCAGGTGCTTGGATGGAAGGATGCTAATCTAGAAATTCTTTCCCATGATTTAAGGGGACCGCTGGGGACGGTTCAATTGTTAACAACAATTATCAATAAAAAGTTACCTGATCATACCGAAATCCATGAGCTAACTAAAATGATCGCTGATATTTCACAGCGGAATATTACACTGATACAAAATTTGTTAAGAAGAGAATTTTTGTCTACTGCTGATGTAGTTATCAGCAAAGAGCGACTAGACGTTATCTGGGAAATCAAGCAAGTGACTGATATTTATTTTAAATTACAGGACAACATCAAAAAAAATATTTCTTTCACCCATTCTAATAAATCCATCTTTGCGGAGGTTGACAGCATGAAGTTCTTGCAAATCCTTAATAACCTCATCTCAAATGCCATAAAGTTTACTCATGACCATGGTAAGATTCATATTCATGTTGAGAAACTAGATAAAAGTTTCCTAATTAAAGTGCAGGATGACGGCATTGGCATTCCTAAAAACTTACAGCCTTTTCTTTTTAATAAACACACCCAAGCAGGAAGAAAAGGCTTAAAGGGTGAAGAATCAGTTGGACTTGGCATGTGGATTGTAAAAATCTTGACAGAGGCTCATGGTGGAAAGGTCTGGTTTAAGTCTGAAGAACATATAGGCACCACCTTTTACATAGAAATCCCGTTAGGCTTTGAGTTTTAAGTATCCTTCACTTATTATAAAGTCGTTATAACTTAATCAAGACCTTTGGAAGACAGGGGGAGCGTAAACCAAAACGTGCTCCCTTTCTGTGGGGTGCTTTCAACACCGATTTCTCCATGATGTCGCTGTATGATTTCTTTGCAGATAAAAAGCCCAATACCAAAACCGGATATCGATTTTGTCTCCTGGCTTTCAACTCGGAAAAACCTGTTAAAAAGCTTCCCTTGGTCTTGAGCTCTGATACCCATTCCTACATCTGTTACACTGATATAGGCATAGTCACCCTTGCTTATACAAGCTACTTCGACTGTAGTATGAGGCAGTGAATATTTAAGGGCATTGCTGATAAAGTTATTGATCACTTGTTCTATCTTATCCTTGTCCATATATACCCATGTTTCCTCTATTGGCTGAAAAAAAATCCGCTTGGAAGTCGCTTCTAGTATAGAATTTTCTTCTATTTCTTTCACAAGTACTGCCATGTCAAACAAACTCTTTTCAAGGTGAATTCTACCTCCCTCAAGTTGTGCTACATTAAGAAAGCCGTTTATTAATTTGGTCATTTTACCTAACTGTCTTAACGACCGATCAAGCATTCCCAAAGTAACAGTATCTCCGCTCGCCGCAAGCTTTTTTTGAGAAACCTGAATATAACCAATTGTAGAGGTGAGCGGAGTTTTTAATTCGTGGCTAACCATACTAATGAAATCATTTTTGCGCTGCTCGTTTTGCTTCTGCTCAGTAATGTCTGCTATTGTGCCAGAAAAGATTGGTTTCTGACCATTTTCTGCCGGGTATAATTTCCCCGTAGCGCGTACCCATCTTATAATTCCATCGCGGAACCCAATAACAGGATATTGGATATCATAGCGTTTTCCAGTTTCAATAGCTGAATTGATTGCCTCCACTACGCCGTCGCGATATTCCTCGACAATTTGGTCAATAGCAGCGTTTAAAGGCATTTCTTCTTCTGCATGGAATCCAAACATTTCTTTTACGCGAGTAGATGGCGTTATTACCCCTGTTTCGGTATTGATAAACCAGGTGCCTAAATCCGCAGATTCTATAGCAAGGCTAAGTCGCTCTTCACTGGCTATTAATTGCTGTCTGATTAATACCTGATCAGTAATGTCCATTAAGGTTCCAATAAATCTTATTGGCGTACCTTGTTCATTAAATATAGCCCTCCCAAGGGCTCTTGCCCAACGTACAGGAACATCACCTGCACCCACAATGCGGTACTCAATGTCATATTTACCTCCCGAAAGTTCCAGATTACGAGCGTCAATGACAGCCTGTTTTACACGTTCACGATCATCCTCGTGTAAACGGCTAATCATAATATAATAATGATCAGGATTATTCTCTGGGCTTAGGCCGAACATTTGTTTGAAGCGTGCGTCCCATGTATAAGTATGATCGATAAGATCCCAGTCGAACAAACCGAGTTGCGCAGCTTCCCTGGCGGCACTTAATTGCTCCACGGCTGTTTTAAGAGCAGCATTGGATGCACCCAGCTCAGTAATGCTTATCTGTAATTTCTCATTTACAGCTTTTAACGCCTCGGACGCCTCTTTGGCATTTTGCTGTTCTTTTACCTTCTCTGAAGTATTGATTACAGTGTTCATCACAGCAACAACTTTACCTTCTTCATCCTTTA
The DNA here is from genome assembly GCF_037719805.1 of Pedobacter sp. GTDB lineage: Bacteria > Bacteroidota > Bacteroidia > Sphingobacteriales > Sphingobacteriaceae > Pedobacter. The sequence goes on from NZ_JBBJLZ010000004.1 coordinate 75,154, forward strand.
CAGGCGTAAGCCAATAGTCAAAATAGACAGGCTGAACATTACCATTTATCATTAACATCGCCATACCTTCCGGGTCATGAAAAGGTTCACCGCTTCTATATATTTCAGTCAATAGATTGGAAAAAGGCTGGTCTTTAATTTCAGGTATTGCATCATGGAGGTTCTGGCCGATCGCAGAAAAGTCCTTACTCCATAGGGCAAGTATATGCTTGTTAGCTGCTTTTATCGTATGTTCAACACCTGTAAAAATCGCTGCACCAACAGGTAAGGCATCTACAAGGCTTTGTTCTAAAGTATACTGCATTTATTATAAATTCACTGATGTTCTAACTACGGTATTTAGTGAAGCCATTTTAAAAGTAATTGTTTGTCATAAAATTCCTTCTGTGTTGTTAGAAGTTGACATTGCGCTATCATGACGTTAATAGGATTATACTTATGACAAATGTTCTAATGAGCCTGAATTTCACATTGTGACGGGACAGCAATTATTTAGTATTAAGTTTAATATGTTTTTTGAACTGATAATACATTCCAACCACGACGGCAACTACTATAAGATCATAAAATAAATTCACGATCACGAATGAGACTTTATTTCCAGTTCCAAGTGAACCAGTGTAACTAGAACTTATTAAATAACCGAAGGGAAATCCCAGTTCGACAAATGAAAAATTCTGCCAGATGAATGGAGCGCGCTAAAAGACATATATACTAGGATAGCTGCTAGGAGATGTTTCATGCGTTTGAATAATAACACGGTTACAAAGAATAAATAGGAATTGCCTCCTGTAAGTATCCTAATAAATTAGTAAAGATTCAAATACTGTTACGGACCGTAGGTTTACTAACAACATAGTAGATAATACTAGAACCCTGTTTTGGGGGCCAACTTTAAAGCCGAAGTTTGGGCAAATCAGAATTTATGAAAAGGTTATACCTAATAATTTTATTGCTCGCATTTATGCAGGTTGTAATTGCACAATCTAAGAGCGCATATTTATCAGATGAATATGGGAACCCCGTGTACTATAAAATTGATGACGACGACTGGAGATGCAATGTATTCTTCGTCATAGACAGCAGCACAAAAGATGTTAAGTATTTTAGGAACTTTAGTAATGGTCATTTAAATGATATATTCTTATTACAAGGTGCTAAATTCATCGGACTTGAAAGCAGGGTACACAAGGACAGTTTGGACTTTTACAGATATTCGGTAATTGAAAATGATAATAAAACTCTCGTATCAGATGCAGTTTTCAGAAAGGTGAAATACCGCTGGGGCCAGGGTACCATTTTGCCAAATCAGGTCACTGTTGATTTGGGCACGTTTAACATCAAAAACAAAAAAATAGAAATCAAAGTGTTCAGGGTTGATAAACCCAAAAATGTAACGTCAGTGGTATTATATAATAAATCGCTCGTCGCCCCAAGCCAGTTGTCATTTGAGTTACTAGGTAATGATTCTAGGACAGTTTTAAAAGATAAGATAGAAATCAAGGTCAACAGAGCGTTCAAGGGCTTAAGAATTACCCGAAAAAAAACTGATCTGGATGTACTTTATGATATAGCTATTGAGAATGTGGATAAGCATTCTATCAATTTTGACTCACCCAGTTGGAATGAGGTTCCAGGAACACAGTTAGTAGTTGCTGATACAAAATCCTACTTTTTAGTAGGAACTGGTAAATACACGATTTCTGTTTACCCAAGAACCCAAATGTATTCTCATTGGAGGGACAACTCTCTTGCAAAAGGCATCACATTTACTGTGCAGTCAATCGAAGAAAGACGGTTTTCTGCCAAAGAGCTCGGAACATATATAGGATATACCTGCGCAAGCTTTGGCTTACTGTTTGGCCTGGTATCGGTTTACATTAGACGGAAAAACAAGAGGGAAATAATGGCAGAGCAGCAACAAAAACAAATCGCTCAGCTGAAGCTAGATTCAGTTCGTTCACAATTAAATCCACATTTCTTGTTTAACGCACTGGCAGGAATTCAGAATTTAATGAATAAAAAAGAAAACGAAACGGCGAGCATCTATCTTCGAAAGTTTGCCCGTCTAACACGGAGTGTTTTAGATAACAAAGAGTTGATAAGCTTGAGGGATGAAAAGACATTATTAGACGACTACTTACAAATGGAACAACTTCGTTTCGGTTTCAAATATAAGATAATCGTTACTGAGGACATCGACGTAGATAACACAGAGATACCTGGGATGCTACTTCAGCCCTTTCTCGAGAATTCTATCAAACATGGAATTTGCGAAAAAGGCAACAATGGTATAATAGAGGTAAGATTTGAAAAACAATTATTAGATTTAAAAGTGTCAATCGTTGATAATGGTGGTGGATTTGATGTCAACAAAAGCTATGACGGCTTGGGATTAGCGTTGAGCAAAAACCGAATATTCTTACATAATGCTGTTTATAAAATATCACCAATCATTTTAGACTTAAAATCAGGCGTAAGAGGCACCACAGTTGATATTACCTTATCCCAATGGATGTAAAATGAGAGCTATTTTGATAGACGACGAGCTTGCAAATTTAGAAGACTTACAATTTTTATTAGAGAAGAACTGCCCTGAAGTAAAGGTTGTAGGTCGAGCAAGTAATATTGAAGATGCCTTACAACTGATAAGTTTAAATCTTCCGTATTTATTGTTTCTGGATATTCAGATCGGTAAAAACACTGGATTTGATCTTCTTCTTAGGCTTGAAAGGAAAGATGTTGAAGTGATCTTTGTTACTGCCTACGACCATTACGGTATTCAAGCCATTAAATTTGCTGCCCTGGATTATTTACTAAAACCCGTAGATCCTGGCGATTTGAAAGTAGCAGTGTCGAAGGCTGAAGAAAGAATCAGCAGTAAGATAAGTAAGGGACAGCTTGATTTTCTGCTGAGTCAGATTAAGCAAACGAAGCATGGTATTCCCAAAATTGCATTACCGCAACAGCACGAGATACGTTACGTTTCTGTTGATGAAATCATGCGTTGCGTCGCTGACAATACATACACTAATTTCTATTTATCAAGTGGTGAAATGATATTAATCTCCAAACCATTGAAAGAATATTCAGACCTATTGAAACCTCAGGGATTTGTAAGGGCACATCAAAGTCATTTGTGTAATCCGAGCTTCGTGAAAAGCTGGTTGAAAGAGGACGGGGGTATGTTGTTAATGAATAACGGGGACAAAATTCCAGTTTCAAAACCTAATAGAGAGATGGTCAAAGCGCTGTTAGCAAGATAAAATCTGTTTTACATATACCCGTGATAATGAAAAAAATATTAATTATTCCTATCATCGTAGTTGTTCTTTCGTGTACAACTACCAAAACTACTTTAACTAAAAATGGAAAAGAAGACATCGGAAATCTAATAGGGGGATTAAAAGAAGGCAAATGGAAATCATATGAAGATGGACGGCTAATGTCAACCGGAAAATATTCTAAAAATCAGCAAACCGGATATTGGAAATATTTTTATTCAAATGGAAGCATACATCGTAAAGGCAATTACATTAATGACAAGCAAAATGGTCCTTGGGATTTCTTTTTTGATAATGGGCAACGTATGGGAAAAGGGGAAATCATAGATGATGAACTAAACGGTTTGTGGAAATGGTTCTATAGCAATGGAAATCTTTATACGGAACGTTTTTACGATCACGGAAAAATCTTGGAAATTAAGTCATGCTTTGATAAAAATGGAGGGCAATTAGATTGCGGTAGACTTGTAAATGGAAATGGGATAATGCTTTTTCACGACGTTGAAAATAAGACAGATACCATTCAACGGTTTGAATATGAAAAAGGGATGTTAAAAACTAAGTTGCCGTAATGGTAATTAATACAATCTCTTAAGAGTAATGACAGAAGGTGTCGATGATGTATTGTATACTTATTTTCTTTTTACGATTTGGAGCAACAATGGAAACAAACATCTCATCATTTACTGACCCTGTACTCTTCCAAGATTACCCGCTAAGCTTAGATTCACGCATAACCTTTTATATTTATAGCGTTCTTACCTTCGGCTTTCTTAAGAAATATGTCGAAACTGAGTGAAGGTGATTGACCCTTGGTTGTGCCTTAAAAACTTTTGTTCAACTTACTGGATAGCTCTTCTTGGAACTTTAACAACTGGCTATAAGCAGTAATTTAATTTGTTGGTAAGCCTCTGTTTAATAGGTATAGAGTAGGTGTTAATACACTTGTTGCGGACCTTAAAAACAAACAATTTCAAGCAATAAATTTATTTGCTACGCACTCATGCGTCTTTAATCTGACAAGTTTGATTTAAAGATGTGAATCATCTCTTGCGATGATGTCGATCATTTTAATTTAATGAGACATATTTAATTTTGAATAAAAAGAATCATATATGTTAACCTTAAGCAACCTGTGGTGATATGTTGTTCGGTTAATCGATAAGCAAATATGTTATATTGAGATTTATTATGGTTAAATAAGCGCCACCTTAAACCTTAAATAATCCACAAAGTTGGGGCTGTAATTCACCATGACTTATTGACTTTATTACCAGGCGTTTTGACTAGGTATAATTTTGAAAATAAATGAACAGAAAGAAATTCTTAGGCCTTGCAGGTAGTTCTATCGTTCTCGCAGGAACCACTTACTATATGCTTAGTGATAAAAGTAATTTTGTTAGAGCCGACATCTCAGAAGAGGAAACATTCAAAGTTTCTCTAACAAAAGATGAACGCCGCATACTGTACCTAGCCTCGCTTGCTCCAAGTGGACATAATACACAGCCGTGGTTTATCAGACATATCGAGCCTTTGCACTGGATCGTATGTAATGATAAGAGCAGATGGTTAGCCGCGGTTGACCCGACACAACGGGAAACGATACTGTCAATTGGGGCTTTTATTCAAAATGTGGAATATGCTGCAAGTAGCCTTGGCTATAATTGTGAGTTTAATACTCTGGCTAGGACTAATCAAGACGAACAGGTAGTGTCCGTGAAATTCATTAAGTCAGCAAGCCTCTTCAAATTTGATTCCGAAAGTATTATACAACGACGAACAGTAAGATCAAACATTCTTTCCTTAAAACTGGAAACGAAAGATATTAGACTATTGATTAATAATGAACCTGATCTCGTTCATTTTATTCCCCTGAAAACAAAATCTTATGATTACTTGAACGAACAAACCGTTGAAGCAAACCGGGCGCAGTCCTATCGCGATCAGGCTCAAAGAGAATTGGCCAATTGGATCCGGTTTTCCAGTAAGGATGCAGAAAAGCACCGGGATGACCTTTCTACTGCTAGTATGGAAATAGAAGGTTTTTCTGGATGGGTGGTTCGAAATTTCTACAGGAAATCCAACGTGATGAATAATAGTTTCAGGGAACAAAGTATTCTTCAGGTGGAGAAACAAGTAGCTTCTTCAGCCGGTTGGTTTATTATTGTTAGTAAGGATAGCTCCCTGGATTCCTTACTTGCGACAGGAATGCGGATGCAACGGCTGTTTTTAAAGGTAAAAGAAAAAGGAATCGCTATACATCCAATGACTCAGATACTGGAGGAGCCGTTTACAGATAAACGCCTGAATTCATCCATAGGTATAAAGGAGCCGGTTCAGTTTATATTACGTTCAGGCTATGTGAAAGATTACCCCAAACCGGTTTCTTTAAGGCGACCGATAACCCAGCTCATTAAGTCATGAAACTAAAGATAGCAATCAACTCTCTGTTGATCCTAATGGCTTTTCTCGGTCTAGGAGCTATTAGTGGCGGTGCCGTATTGATTGTATCACCCACTGGTGCATTAATGGGAATGCCGCTCTCCCTATTGAGGACATCTCCTTTCCACAATTTTTTGATCCCTGGCATATTCTTATTTTTAGTACTTGGTATAGCACCTTGCCTTTTAACATATGCGTTAATCAGAAAGCCAGCATCCAAATTTGCCGAACGATTGAATTGCTACCGTGATATGCACTGGTCCTGGACCTTCAGTATTTATACGGCATTTACATTGATTGCCTGGATACAACTCGAAATGGTTTTTATACAAGCAATAAGCTGGTTGCATACCTTCTACATAGGTTTAGCATTGCTTATACTTTTTGTTTCCCTATTGCCTTCAGTAAGGAATCAATATAAAAGATGAGTTAATTACTTAAACATTCAACGATATGTTCATTTTAGCAATAGTAGCAGGCACGATTTTAATTGTGTTCATCATCGGCAAAATAAACTTATCTATTCGATTCCGGAAAAGTGTAAAGCTCCTTTTTGCTTTGGCTAAGCCGATTCAAGGTAAGAAGTACAGCTACGCACAACTAGACGGTTTGCCATCACCAGTGCAACGATATTTTAAATACGTTTTGAAAGAACAGCAACCTTACATTAGTTTCGTTAGTCTTTTACATGAAAGAAAATTTAAGACCGGTAAAGGTAGAGGATGGGTGGATATCAAAGGCGAGCAATACTTCAGCATCGAAAAGCCGGGATTTATATGGAAAGGTTCAACGGCTCTTTTCGTCGCCAGGGATCTCTATATCGCTGGTAAAGGCCGGTTGATTGTTTCGTTATTATCTCTCTATAATGTGGTTAATGGGCAGGGCGAGACATTTGATCAAGGTGAACTATTGCGCTGGCTAGCTGAAAATGTTTGGTTCCCGACAAATCTGTTACCTAGCGATCAACTAAAATGGTTGGCTGTTGATGACAATACAGCGAAGCTTTCATTTACCTTTAACAAAATGTCATTGTTCTACATCGTAACGTTCAATGAATTAGGAGAGATTATCCAGATGGAAACTAAACGCTTCATGGAAGACAGGCTGGAAACGTGGATCGGCAAAATGGGTAATTACCAGCGGATCAATGGGGTGGGGGTACCCACAAACATTGAAGCGATATGGCGCTTGGAAGAGGGCGATTTAAGCTACGCAAAGTTCAACGTTACTAAAATAATTTACGACCATCCTCAACTTCTTCACTAAATCTTTTACCACCGCAGACGCATGCTTTAAAAGAAAGCAGGAAGCCGTTGAGCCAGTAGGACTTAGTTAATTTTTCATTCTCATTATTTTTTCCAAATCAAAGTACCCCAACAGTTACCTACGATACATCTTAAGAAAAACTAGTGAAAGCGGTTTTCATATCCTATTTTCTACATACGATTATGGCTAAAACTCCGGGTATGCCTAGTTAGGTATAATCAAAGTCGGGCATTTTACATTGACCAAAATTTTAGTGATTTCCATTCCAAACTGCATATCTTCTCTTCCTTTACATTTACCTCCACCCATAATAACCATTAGAATGTCTTTTCTATCCTCAATGATTTCATTTACGCTTTCTGCAATTCCACCCTCCGAGCTTAGAAATCCACATTGTGGGATAGCCATTCCAGGTGAACTTGTGTTAAGGCCTTGTAATCTGATTGTTTCTTCCTGAAGTTTACTTACACTTACTGTTGAAAGATCTCCTTCATTTTTCATTGGCCATGTATCATATCCCACATCTGGGATACTATAGGCATTAAACAATACGATATCTGCTTTAATTTTTGCTGCTAAATTGAATGCGTAATCAGCAGCATTCTTTGCACTTTGGCTGAAATCGGTTAATACCAAGAGAGATTTCACCAAGTTTGTCTGTTTTACCGTTTCCATAATGTCGGAGGTTGATGGTTATAATATAAATTTACAGACATTAACTATTTCAAAAAATGATTTAGGTCATGTAGTCTCTTGATTCTCATACTTGACTTCGCACTTACTATACGATTCGTCTTGATATCTTTTAACTCATTTCACGCTTTCATACCAAATTACTGACAGAAATCCAATTACAATAGCGCTAATTAATTGTAAAACTTCAAGTCGCTCAAATTGAAAAAATCGGGTCACAGGCTCAATATATAAAATTGTTGAAACCGAGAGTATCGTGCTACCAATGATAATACCTACCAGTTTATTTTTATACTTAAGAGTAGTTAGGATATAGTAGATAAATGAGCGGTTTACAAGCGTAAGGGTAATGTTAGACGTGATTAGGGTAATAAAAACAATAGTCCGCGTGATCGCCTCACCATACCCATGCGCAACTGAAAACCAGTAGACAGACAAAACCCCAATCGTAATCGCAATGCCTTGTATAGCACTGGTAGTTAGTTCACTTAAATTAAAAAATGTATCACTGAATGGCCTTGGTTTTTGATACATAATATTCCTTTCAGCTGGTTCGTTTTCATAGATGATTGAGCAGGTTGGCCCTATAACCAGTTCAATGAAAATATTATGTATCGGAGAAAGAAGAACATCTTGGTTTATTCCCATTTGACTACAACATTACGACTTTGAGCTACATCCACTTGATGAATACTGCCGAGATTTGTTTCATAAAAAAAAGCGATGAAACTACAAAGCAGCACCATTCTCATTACAGGCGGCACCAGCGGAATAGGCCTGGAATTCCTGAAACAGCTTAACCAACTAGGCGCAGCTAATATTATTATAACCGGTCGGGATAGTACAAAACTGGACCTGATTAAGAAGCTGTTTCCGAGCGTTCATACCCTACAAAGCGATGTAAGTGATGTAATGCAGATTGAGCAATTGTATCAGGAAGTTACTCAAAAATTTCCTTCTCTAAATATAATAATTAACAATGCAGGTATTATGCGTAACCTCGACCTACAGGATATTAGTGTAAGTCTAGATAACATTTCGGAAGAAATCGATACCAACCTATCAGGAACCATTCGAATGGTTCACCAGTTTCTGCCGCATCTGACAAAACAGCCCTCCGCCGCAATCGTAAATATTTCATCTGGACTGGCCTTTATTCCTTTCCCGCTTTCACCAATTTACAGTGCTGCAAAGGCAGGTATACATGCTTATACGCAGGTACTGCGGTTACAACTTAAAAAGACAAATGTGAAAGTATTTGAAGTGGCGCCGCCATCAACCGAAACGCCACTGCAAAATGCATTTTCAGACATAGACCTCGGTAGTTCTGCACCAATAATGAAGGTAGACAAAATGGTTAGTGAAGCCATTGAAGGGATCTTAAAAGACAAATTTGAGATTTTACCAGGCATGTCAAAAACAATAAAGTTGATGGGTAGAATAGCGCCAAAGTTTTTTGTGACCTTGATGGACAAGACGATAGAGAAAGCAAAAAGTAAAGCAAAATAGTACATTTACCATATGGCTAGTGGAACACCGCTTAGAATAGAAACTATAACTCAGTTGCACCGGTTGCTAGAATTTCCTGCACCTCAGCATCCTCTCATAAGCATCGTTGATTATGCACAGGTTAAAGAGGTTCCTGGTGTTAGTGCAGTTTTTGATTTTTACTCCATCTCGTTAAAAAGAGGGGTCAATAAGCTGGTTTATGGACAACAAAAATATGATTTTGACGAAGGTGTCCTATACTTTTTGTCACCCAATAAGGTGTTGTCTGTAGAAGGAGATGCCAATCCAAATCGCTCTGGTCGGATCTTGTTTGTACATCCCGACTTTTTGTGGAACAGTCCACTTGCTAAAGCGATCAAAGAATACGAGTTTTTCAATTACTCAGTGAAGGAAGCATTGTTTCTCTCGGAAAAAGAGGAAGCGATTATTAACGGTATCATTCAATATATTGAGGAGGAGTACAAAACCAGCATTGATCGGTTTAGCCAGGAGGTAATTATTGCGCAGTTAGAACTGTTACTTACTTATTCTAAACGCTTTTACGAACGTCAGTTTATTACACGCAAAATAACAAATCATACAATTTTAAGCCGCTTGGAAGAGATCTTGGAAACTTATTTCAACGATGAGCGTCGGTTATCAAGGGGGATTCCGAGTGTCCAGTACGTTGCCGAAAACTTAAATATTTCCACCAAGTATTTAAGCAGTTTGCTAAAACAGCTGACCGGACAAACTACCCAGCAGCACATACAAAATAAATTAATAGAAAAAGCTAAAGTAAAGCTGTCTACCACCGGTCTATCCGTAAGTGAAATCGCTTATCAGATGGGATTCGAACATTCGCAGTCATTTAACAAACTGTTCAAAATCAAAACAAAGCTTTCGCCATTAGAATTTAGACGGTCGTTTACTTGAGTATTATACTTAAGGGAATGAATAGTTTCACCAGCAACAATTCTCGGTCGTGAACGCAAAGTATATAGCTTCTATGACCGATCAAAGAAAAGACCCTGCATTTAGAAAAAGATGCAAGAAAGAATGAACATTGCACTGCAGGAGGAAATGGTATTGAATTATCAATATGTTAGGCAAAATAAAAACACGGCTAGTTTATAAAAGAAGCGTTAATCAATATGCATTATTTAATACTCTATCGTAGTAAGTGTTATTTTAATGTGACCGGTAAATGAATTCGAAATCTTCCGATAACAACCGACAAATTGCTTTAAAAATTGTGCTTAATGATTTGTTTATTGCATAAATTAGAGGCAGATGAAAAACGCCTTACTCTTAATCTTCGCTTGCTGCTGTTTCACATTCGCCAGAGCACAACAGTATTCAATAATTGCTCATGTCACGGGATTTCCAGATGGCACGAAGTTTTATCTTAATGATGTAGACATAGATACCGATATTGACAGTGCCCTAATTAGAAACAATTCCTTCAGCCTAAAAGGGACTTTGGGAGAATCACCTAGGTCACTTTGGGTGTCAACCGTTTTTAATAATAAAACCTATTATTTCAGTTTGTTGATGGGAAATGAAAAAGTAAGCGTAAAAGGGGACATCAAAGATTTCCCATTTGACCTGAAGATAACCGGATCCAAAACTCAGGATGGGCATAATAAGCTAATCAGTTTAATTAAAGAAGGTTACAAACAACGTAATCCATTGGTGGAAGAGTACTTTGCATTAAAGGGAGACAGTGCCAGGGCCAAAGCAGTTCAGACGATCATCGCTAAACTTGATAGCGTAGACAAAGCAACAAGAATGAACTATGTGCGACAAAATCTGAACAGCTATTCTGGTCTTAATGCTTTGTTTGATTTAAAAGATGACTTCCCTGCAGACACCATGCGTCTCTTTTACAAGTCCATCAATCCGGAGTTTAGAAACTCCCGGTTCGGCAAACGCATTGATACCTATATTAAAGTAGGTAAGATTCTCGAAGAGGGAGACGCTTTTTATGATTTTGCTGCTCTGGACAAAGAAGGGAACAAACATCAGTTGTCTGATATTAAAGGAAAGTATATCTTGTTAGATTTCTCTGCTACTTATTGTGGTCCCTGTATAGCTTCTCTTCCTGAGTTGACTGAGGTTTCGCGGAAGTACGCCAACCAGCTGACAGTAATCACTTTCTCGGGAGATGGGGGTAAAGAAACATGGTTAAGAGGACTTAACAGAGATCAACCCCAATGGCTTAGCCTTTGGGATGGAAAAGGCTCCTACGGTGAAACAGCTATAAAATATGGAGTTTCAGGCTATCCCAGTTTTGTTCTGATTAATCCAGAAAGAAAGATCGTTTCAAAATGGATTGGTTATGACAAAGGTATTGTCCTGAAAAAGATTGAGAGCTTTCTCAATTTAAAATCAAGATAATCAACTATACCCAAACATCCATTTCAGGTATAAATCCAATATCGCTCACCCCAAGTGTCCAAACTGTGACTTTTACTTTTTAGCTGCAATAACCTTTTCGTTCTTCCGCAAAAGTATTTTAGCAATCTCGTCTTCTTTCCAGTAAACTACTATATTCTTTTTCTGCTTTTCGCTGAATGGTTTCGCATCTTCGATTAGCTGTTTGCCATAAGCATTAGCCACTAAAATATCATAGTACTGCCCATCTTTAAACCCCACCAAATTAGATAAAATTGCTTTTACCCCGGTCAGCCATGTTGGGATAGCAGTTTCTCCTATTTGAGGAATTGCCAATATCTCATTTTTAAGCACTTCTCTTTGGAAATCTGAGAAGCTTCCACAAACCAAATATTGAGGGCTATTCAGGTCCAATTCTTTAAAGTAGCTGAAATACGACTTATCAACTTTTGTAATCTCAGGTACAGCCGTACTATCCTTGCTATTCCTGTAAGCCATTTTTATTGATGTCTCAAAATTAAAGGTTCCTATGGCATAATACCAGATCCTGAAATCTCTGTACATGTATCCTTTCCATTCCTCCGAGAGTAGGGAATCCTTGTCAACTGCTTTTAATTTATCATTTACAGTGGTTTTTATATGTTTCAGAAAACCTTGAGGGCTCGTGTCATTCAGAGGAACTTTTGGATCAGGTTCTGAACTGTAAATACCTAGCATCTTATTTATAATTGGCATACTTTGCATCATCTCATACCGATTCATTTCAGGCTTGGTTTGAACGTCTTCAATGTCTAGGTTCATACTGTAGGTAATGTCTAAATTAGTAACATCGCCGCTTCTAACTTTGAAAAGAAGTGTGTTGTATGGCTTTAAACTGGTGTACAAGCCAATGATCGAAACGTCTGTCTCAACATCAACATCAATAGCGAATCTGCCTGATTGATCAATTACAGCTTTATACTTAGCGAGCTCTCCCGAGATTGGATGAGGAACTATGATCTCCACAACTCCATCATTCTTATGTCGGTCATTCGGACTAATAATTTTACCAGTAATCTTGGCTATCCCAGCTTGTATTTTAGGTGTACCTATTGCAGTGTCTGCTGGTTGTTTACAGGATAGCAATAACAGAAAGCTACACAGGCAAAAAAGGTTTAGCGTTATATATTTGATCATGAGCGTTGGTTAATTATATTCTTATTAATAATAACCATATATTTTCAAACTACCTAATCCTTTAATAATGAGCATAAGGCATTACCTCGGATAGGATTTTCATGTTAAATATAAGATAAATGTCTCTTACGTGAGACATTTATCTTATATTTGAGGCGTGAAAAGTACTAAGGATAAAATTATTGATGCCGCCGTTTTTTGCTTAAACAAGAATGAAAAGGCAAGCATTGATGAGATTGCAAGTCATTTGGACTTAAATAGAAGAACGATCCACAGGTATTTCAAAGATCGGAACACGCTAATTGAGTGTTGCCAGGAGAAAATGATGACTACGTGTAACCGGGCTATGAATGAAGCCTATGAGAGTAGCAATGACGCCTTTGAACAGATCGAAAACATGTTTTATGCCGCGCAAACTATTGGTACAGAATACTCCTTTGTTAAAAAGCTTTTTGATCGTAGTGGATATTCTGATGTGGTTAATCCAGAAATGGAAGCCTATGATAATGTCAAAGACAAATGGTTCAAGCTAATTGCAACACTTCAAGAAAAAGGGACAATAAAAAGCACAATTCCTCTCCCGTGGATTTACAACCTTTTCGGGGGGATGATAGACATTTCGATAGCCGCACAAGCGAGCGGAGACGTAGCCGTAAATGATGTCAAAAATCTCTCATGGACTGCTTTCAAAGGAAGCATTGGAATAATCAATTAATAAGATTAAGATTAAAATGAATTCAAAAACTACATCACCGCAAAACGATCAATATGATGATGAGCATCTTGTGAGCCTATTGCCAGGTTTTACCAATCAATATCAGGACGTAAACGGAACCAAACTCCATTTTGTAGAGGGTGGTGAAGGTTCAGCACTGATACTTCTGGCTGGCTGGCCTCAGACTTGGTGGAGCTTTCACAAAATTATGCCGATACTAGCAAAGCATCATAAAGTAATCGTAGTAGATTTTAGGGGAATGGGGTCTTCAAGCAAACCCGCCGAAGGTTACAGTAAGAAGAACATGGCTGGTGACATCGCATTGCTAATTGAAAAAATGGGACTTGGTAAGGTAAGTATTGCAGGCCATGACATAGGCGCAAACATTGCGATCAGCTTTGCCGGCCACTTTCCAGAGCATACTGACAAACTAATTGTTCTGGACACACCACACCCCGAAGAGGACCTTTATAAACTGCCAATGATGCCGATTGGTATGCCCGTGCATCCATGGTGGGTGGCTTTCAACCAGGTAAAGGAATTACCAGAGCTTCTGTTGGAAGGACGCTTTCATATTGTTCAGAGTTGGGTCTTTGATAAAATGCTGGTCGACAAAAACAGTATAAATGATTTTGACAGGAAGGTATATGCAAAGGCTTACGAAACTATGGAAGCGATCATGAGCTCTAATGGTTGGTATCAGGCATTTCCAGAAGATATCCAGGATATCAAAAAGATGAAGATGATTGAGGCACCAAGCTTGGGACTCGGTAGTAGTGCCGGACTTGCAATGCTTAAAACTTCCTTACCGGGATATATAAAGAATTTACAGCTAAAGGAGATTAAGAACTCTGGTCACTTCATCCAGGAAGAGCAGCCTGATGAAGTTGCAAGTTCAATACTTGAATTTTTAAAAATGAAATAAACTTCTTTTTTATAATGTCGCATCATATCTTATCGGTCTTGCGATATAATATTAGGATTGGCTACTTTAGAATTGAATGTTAACTACTGCTTGTTATTTCAATGAGTTTTAGATTCTCTGATGTAGTTCATATATCGTTGACAAGTAGCAATCGGAACTTGAAACGTAGTGCATCAATATTTGTTAGTTCGTTGAATTGCAAATCTAGATTTTGATCTGATGTACTAACTCTTACGTAGCGTGTTTTCATGTCGATTTGATTATCAAAAACTCATTTTCAGAAACAGCAAAACTATTTTGATTAGTGGAATGGGTTTATGATAATCAGTAAAAAGGAAAAGAACATATACAGCTATATAGGCAAAGATGTACTTGGTTGAATAAATAAACCTTTTACTACAATAAATTACCAACATAGGAGGGAATATTGATAATATCCAAAGGAAGGTATGCGACCATTATTTTTTCTTTTAGCTGTAAATCTAAAGCATCAAGTAGGGCAAAAAGAACAGTTATCTCGCTAAACGAAGGATTCAATTTCATCTTTTTATAGCTATAGAGTCAAACTCATTAACGCAGTAAAGCATACCCTTCCTGTTATTTGTCGACCAATTATCTTCCAAGAAATATTTTCTATGTAATTCTTAGGATGCACAATAGACCGCCTAACACAATTACCACGTGTATAATTAGAAAATAGATGGAGGGATGAAACAAGCTGTATAGTGTCGGTTTTTCTTCAACGGTGGACAATATGCGAAACTTGGTTTGTTTCTTCGCTGGAACTCTTTGTTTAATTCGGTGGCCTGTACCTACAAATGATGAACGGTGATTGAGCATTGTCTATTATTATTACAAATTTTGAGTATCCAGACCAGAGAAAATAGTGTCCGCAGTGGGCCAATTGCTTCTAAAGGTTTAATTTAAAGCCAAAGTATATTAGGACGGAAGTCTGCTTCCATCCAACTAAAGATATATTGGATAAATCGTCTCACACCTTCAATCGTTTAGCTAATTTACCTATAGTCATTCCCTGTACCAAAATCGAAAAGATAACTACGATATAAGTGATCAAAACAAACTCATCCCGATGCATTAAAGGGCTGAGTGATAGGGCCAGTGCAACAGAAATGCCACCTCTGAGTCCTCCCCAAGTTAACATTGCAACTGCATGCCGTTCAAACGGAATCTTAAATTTGAGAAAAAACACGGGAATCAAAACAGAAATCCACCTGGCAAAAAGAACAATAAATATACAGATCAAACCAATGATAAATGTCGTTGTACTTACTTTAATAATTAGCATCTCCAAACCGATAAACAGAAAGAGAACCGCATTGAGAATTTCATCAATGAGCTCCCAAAATTTACCTAGATAATCCTGAGTAATGTCGGACATACCTTCTCTTTTTGATTTGTTTCCGGTAATCAATCCGGCTATAACCATTGCCAATGGCCCTGAAACATGCAGGTGTCCGGCAATAAAATAGCCTCCCATTACTATGGCTAATGTAATAAGCACTTCAACTTTATAATCATCTATAGATTTCAACGCCCAGTAACCCACGTAACCCAGCAATACACCAAATAATAACCCCCCCACGGCTTCCTCAAGAAACAGCGTAGTGATGGAAAGTGCTGATACACTTCCTGATGCGGAACGTGCGATCTCTACAAGGCTAACAAAAATCACGACAGCTACTCCATCGTTGAAAAGAGACTCACCAGAAATCTTAAGTTCCAGGGAAGCCGGAATCTTTGCTGCCTTAAGTAGACCTAGAACCGCTATCGGATCGGTTGGAGAAATAAGGGCGCCAAATAATAAACAGTATATCAGCGAGACTGGAGTACCGAACCAGGAAAATAAATAAAAGGTTAGTCCACCTACTACAAACGTTGAAATTAGAATCCCAACAGTAGCCAGTACAATTACCGCCAGCCTTTGCTGTTTCAGTTTTCCAGCATCGACATGAATAGCTCCGGCAAAAAGCAGAAAACTTAGCATGAAATTCATCAGCACCTCCTGAAAATCTACAGAGCTGGCCAGTTCTATTGCTTTTTCGGACAAGACAGACGTTGAATTGCCAAAGCTGACCAGTACAATAGAACATATTAGCGATAGTGCCATAATCCCTATTGTAGGAGGCCACTTGATGAACCTGTGATTGATGTATGCGAATATTGCAGCAAGTACGATGGTAACGGCGATAATTTCTTGGGTGTTCATTTCTTTATAAACTAAGCTAAAAGGTGCGTAACAACATATGGTTGGTGAAATAAGAACTCCTTTCTTTTCACCAACCAATATTTTATTTAATATCTATTTCCCTATGGCAACAGGAGCCAATTCTTTAGACTCTTTGCGGTCCGGATCCATTAATTCCATTAGCTTAATTCCAAGTAAACCGTCCATGGCTGAACCACCACTTCCGCCAACCAGCACATCAGGAATTAATTTAACATTTCCTTTAGACAGCTCTTCAGTGATCTTATAACGGGTAAAGTTTTCGCCTCCGAGTGCTTTAACAGCCAGTTCGTAAGACTCTGCTGTAGATTTACCAATTGCCAGAATTTTACCAGCCTCCGCATCGCCAGTTAATGATATCTGCTCTGCTTCGGCTGATGCCCTTAATTTAATGGCTTCAGATTCTGCCTGAGCTCTGGCTCTGGTTGCCTCTGCCTCGGCATGCGCACGCATCTTGGTTGCCTCCGCCTCTGCACCCACCGCTAGTTTTACACCGGCGGCATCACCTTCAGACTTTTTAACTGTAGCACTTGCCGTACGTTCGGCGATTTCCACACTTTGCTGCGCTTTTACCATATCCTTTTGCATATCTGCAATGGCTGTTTCTTTCTCCATCCCCTGACGCGTTTCCTGCGCTTGCTTTTGCGTATTGTACGTTACTTTTTGCTCCTCAGCAAGTTTACGGTCGGTCAGGGTTTTCATTAAAGACTCCGGAGGGACAATATCACCAATCAAAGTGTCGACAGCATTGACGTTGTACTCATCCAGCACCTTCCGGATATGATCCTTAGCAGATTCCTGCCTCTCTTTCCTCGTACCAAGAAATGCAATTACGTCGCTATCCTGGGCAGAGTTACGGAAGTAGTTGCCGATGGTAGGCTCCAGCACCTGTGAAACCAAATTAACCATGTTTCCAAAACGTGCGATCACCTTTGGTGCCTCTGTAGTGGGCACATGGATGATCTGCGCTACATCCAGATTGAAAGGAAAACCATCTTTAGACCGTACGGTAATGGTACTAAGATTCTTATCCAGATTATGCGCCTCGCTACGTGCCGACGCCCAGTTCAGTACCAGATTCGTGGTCGGCACCAATTCTACTTTCATTACATACTTATTGACTGGGTATTTACCTGGACCCAGCGGCTCCAGCCAAACTCCTTTGGAGCCTTTTGCAACAATATTTCCATGTTTAAAATCAACTCCAGTCAGATCGTTCCCGTCATTTCCTATATAAGAAATAACTACCCCTACGTAACCAATCGGAATTTCAGTCATTGGAATTTGTTCCAATTGGATCGCCCAGGGGTTCAGGTTATATGATCCAGCCAGAATTACCTGAGGTTGTAAGCCCCGGTTACCACCATATTTAATGAATGCATCAAAATCCTGGAAGTTATTATGAGCCTCTATCAAATTGCCGGCAATCTGACCAGCGTCAATTGGCAGCCCGTCCAGGGTGGTCACAATGCCGACCATACTTTCCTGGATGCGGACCATGTCTGTAACGGAGACTTGAAACAAGAGCGTATTAATCCGGTAAGAGCCGGAGGTAATGTAGGAGGTCTGCCTGCCCCGTTGCCCGCCATTTTCCAGAAACTTAACTGCATCCTGAAAATTATCGCAATCCACACGGTGCCCCAGAATATTTCCGGTTGGAATTTCTGCGCCGTCCTTTGCCAGGAGCAGCCCGATCTTTCCCTCAGGGATAACTGTAAATTCTTCCATGGTCACACTGTACTGCCAGACCCACATCCTGAAGTACAAACCCGGAGCAAGGGTTTTCCCCTGAAAACCGGCTTCGCCTTTTATTGCGATGATCCTCCCATCGGGCAGTTCCTTGTCTGCCCCAACCAGTACAAATTTCTTAGTAACCAAACCGACCCGGTCTTCTGGAACCACGACCATCCCGAATAAAAACCGTAAAATATATTTGTTCAAACCCGCACATAACAGTGCCACCAAAACCCACCAATAATTAAAAAGTAGTGTTTCCATAATCTGTATTATTTCATCTTTTAAAGCCCAAAAAACATTAATTGAGCCTGATTTTGATGTCAAATAACATGGTTAAAAACCACATTTAATACTAATTTTAAATATATATTTTCATCGATTTTAAGGCCCCAAACATGATTTAGGCGCGATTATCTTAAAAATCCCACCTGCACTTGATTTTGCTAAGGATCGCGCATTAGCGGTCAGGAAAATGACCATAAAAGCAATATTTAAGAATGGAGCGTATCATCCCCTTTCAACTTTAGTAAATTTCTATTATTGCACCACCTATGCTTAAATTGTAACCAGACTTTGGCACCCAAATATAGATTTGAAAGTAACCGTTTTACACACTTAAAAAAAGCGACCAAAGCATTATCACCCCGATAAATTAGTTACAGGCCATATCAGATAAACAAAGATTATTGTCAGGCTAATAGTGGTAATGCACTGAGGTCCTTAAGATCTAAATTTTTTGCAATATTATTTGATAAGATAGGAAACTGCACTGATCACAGTCAGTAAGGCCAGCAAATTTGTAAGTAATTATTCATGTAGGTAACTACTTAATAGCGTAATAGTCGTAGTTTTATGCAATTGTCAAAGAATAGTGTTTTCATGTTTTTATGACTATTATAGGCAGCAGTCTAAACATCAATTTGACCGTATCGGGAATATGTCTAAAAAGGAGTTAGCTCGTTATCTAAAACCAATTATCCTTGTTTTGGTAACTTTTTTAATCAGTTGCACGCCTGCAGTATCCGACCAGAAAACAGATGCGACTGCTAGATTAGCCATTCGATATTTGAATGACCGTAAACCTGATAGTATTTACGAGCTAGTTGGCGAAGCATTTAAAAAGCGTTTACCTCCTGCCGCTTGGGCAAGCGTCTACACAAAGCAATTGTCCGGTCTGCTGCCACTCGAAAATATGACCTTGGTATCCCAGAATGATTCTTTAAGCATTTACAAAGTGGATCTCAACGTATCATTAAATGGCAAAATCGCTACCAGACCTTTCCAATTTGAGGTAGGTGCTTTAGATAAATACGGCAAGATCAGCAGTATAGCACTGCATCCTTACGCTGAAACCAGTTTAAAAGCAGAAAAGGCGCCTAAAGACAATAAAATGGTCAGTTACTTAGACACAGCTGTTGACAGAGTTGTATCTCCCTATATTCAAACCAAGGGCAACGTTGGTATTAGTGTCGCTGTTTGGTATAAGGGGAAAAGCTTTTTTTATAATTATGGAGAGCGTAAAATCGGCAGTAAAATTCTGCCTAATAATCATACGCTCTATGATATCGGTTCCGTAACAAAGACATTTACTTCTACACTGCTTGCAATTGCTGTTCAACAGCGATTGTTGACCCTGGAAACCCCGATTGCTAAATTCCTACCGGACTCTGTGGCGGAAAATCAAGGATTGAAAAACATAATCTTTAAGCAGCTCGCTAATCACACATCCGGTCTACCACGTGATGTTGATAATTTCGGGCCCGCAATTACTGATGCCAATCAGCCTTTTGGAAACTACAGTGTTAACATGCTGTACTCATTTTCAAAGGATTATAAACTGGAAAAGGCTACAGGGAGGTATGAATACAGTAACGTAGGAGTAAGCTTAATGGGTACAATACTCGAAACGGTTTTCCATAATTCGTATCGGAACATAGTAAGAGGGCATATCACATCCCAATTAGGGATGAACGAAACTGTCATCGAAATTGATACCACGAAATTCAAAAACCTTGCTCAGGGGTATAATATGTACTACCAGCCTGTGCCTTTTTATCGTATGCAAGCAATGGAGCCAGCCGGCGCTGTCAAAAGCTCGACATATGATCTTATAGCATATGCAAAAGCGCAGCTATATAGCCGCAATGATAGACTTGATTCGGCTATAAGGTTAACTCATAAGGTCAGCTATGAAAAAGGCCCTAATAAAATAGGTTTGGGATGGCAGTACTTGGACACCCGTAAAACCGTTCTAAACCATGATGGGGGAGCGGGAGGTTATTTCAGCAGTATTTGTATAGATTTAGATAAAAAACTAGCAGTAGTTGTTTTGACTAACAATACCAGCAATGGGCATGTTCTGGGTAAAAATTTAATCGTCGCTATACAGGCGATCAATCCCCGATAACTAACAAATAGTTACTCACAGTAGATGAGGGTACATTAGTGGGCCATACAAGAATGGATTTGTCTAAAAAAACGAAATGACTGTAAGCGCATAAGCGTTTTAGGTGCATCTGCACACTATGCCGCAATTATTTAATATATCACTACAACCCAAATGTCTTCCTAATTGCTATTAACAAAACACGATTAAATAAATAATACCACCGATCCAACTCGAATACCAATGTTTGCATAAAGTTTTGACTGTGTAAAGTTATACCAGCTTAATGTTCTTTTAGTTTCCATATTTATTTATCTAGAAATAAGGAAAAATAAAATTCCCCAAGCGGCAATGAATACCAAGCCGGTATAAAGTTCCCAAATTCTTTTCTTAATGTCTTTCGTTATGAAGGTGCGATATAGTATATAAAGAATAAAAATGGCGAAAAGCGGTGGAATCATTAAGCTATACATAACATCTATTTTTTTATAAAGATAATAATATCGATACTCTAATATACAATTGTTAATCGTCGTCCTCTTCAATGTATGCCCTGTAATCTCAATTAATCATTAAGCTCTATGTTATCGAAAAACGGTAAGTATAAAAAGATAGCCTCGGTCGGTGTAGGATATTCCTTTGTCTTAAAAAACGGAGAGTATTTGTAGGTTAATGATTAAAAGATCCTGATGTGAGCGTAATTTGTGACTTATGCAAATATTTATTTTCAATTGAGGATTGAAACGCTTACCTCAATATTTTACCCAACACCTCATCTTTCTTTTGCCTTGAAATCGGCACTTGGCTTCCATCCTCCATGGCGATGTAACCACCGTCAGTTTTCACATAAGAAGAAATCTTTTTGACGTTAATTAGGTGTGATTGGTGGGTACGTATAAAATGATGCCCTTCTAGCAATTCCTGGTAGTCTTTTAATGTTTTACATACCAAATAATGTTTATGATCTGCAAGGTAGATATGCGTGTAATTGCCTTCAGCTTCCAATCGTATTATCCTGCTTATGGTGATAAATTCGATCTTATCAGCAAGCGGTATAGCTATTTTTTGTTCATCACCCTGGCGGTCAATATTGGCCACCAGCTCCTTTAACCGTTCATCTTCTTTTCTAGGACTAATTTGTTTAATGGCCTTGTCAATAGCACCGCTCAGCTCCAGAATATTAATAGGTTTAAGCAGGTAATCTAAAGCGCAAGCTTTAACAGCCTGTATACCATACTTATCGTACGCGGTAACAAAAATTAGCTCGAAGTTTTGCTGACCGTTCAACAACTTTAACAAATCAAATCCAGAGAGTTCCCCCATTTCAATATCAAGAAATAACAGGTCCGGCTTATGTTGTGCAATTAACGGCAAAGCGGTCATAGCGGAATCTGCCTCAGCAACGATTTCTACTACAGGGCAATAATTTGTTAGCAGTTGCTTTAGGTTGCTTCTGCTCTTCTTTTCGTCGTCAACTATAATACTTCTGATTTTCATGTTCATTAGTCTACAGGAATAATCAAAATGGCTGTAACGCCCTTCCCGGCCATGTTGCTACTTATCTCTAGCTTGCCTTTAGTATCAGGCGTGTTTAACAAGTTTAGTCGCTCGCGTACCAACTTTAAGCCAAAACTATTATGATCATCTTTAATTATTCCATCCCAGCCAGAACCATTGTCGCTAATTACGATCTTAAGGCAATCAGCGGTTTTGCTAACTTCCAATTTCAAAGTGCCCGAAGTTCCTTTATGAGCTATGCCGTGCAATATGGCGTTTTCAATAAGCGGTTGGGTAATCATCCCCGGTATTTCAATCAAATTCGTATTGATACCATTATCAACTTGAATGTCAAACACAAAATCGAAACGCAGTTGCTCCAATTCAACATACAAGGTTACAGCTTCTAGCTCATCAGCAAGGCTTACAAATGTTTTTTCAGAATTGTTTAATACTCGCCGCATCAGCAAAGCAAACTTTTCTAAATAAATATTCGCTTCTTTATATTGTTGATTGTTGATGAGCGATTGGATGGAATTTAACGCATTGAAAATAAAATGTGGATTCATCTGAGAACGGATTGCTTTCACTTCCAACTCTTTTATCTTTCTTTTTAACGATTCTTTTCTTTTGAGATTATCTACCCTTGCTTTGTAAATCCAAAAAAAAAATAGGCCTGCAAACAAAATGGAGCCTGCGCTCCATCCTATCGTTTTAATCAATTCTGCTTTCTGCTCCTTGGTCATTACATTTGACTCAATTGCTTTTTCTATCATGTCCTCTACTATTAACTGATCGTCAGGAGAGTCATCTAACAAGTAACTGGATATAATTCGATAGTCTGAATCAAATGTATATACCTTCGTTTGCTGAAAGTGCAACTTAAAATTCTTTAGGAGGTTTTCTAAGCTAACTTCAACGTAAGTGACATTGGGCATTTCCCTTAGCGTCTGATGTATCGTACTTCTCTCCACTGCACTTACACTTTGTGCAATTAGAAAATGTATTTCATTTCCTTTTTGCTTTTTAATAATATCTATATAATCTTTTAGTACATCGGGATTATTAGAATTTACAATGATAACAAGGGGCTTTCCTTTGAACTTGGCAAGATCAAGCGTATTTCCGTCGTTGGTAGGAAGCTCTTTTGCCGGACTAGGATTGCCGGGCAACCATGGCTTTGCTTCTGTCCATTCCTTTTTTACACGATTTACCATTGTGGTATCGCCACAATTATTGATAAAATCTTCATAATAAGTTTTCAACCTTTCTGCAGTTTCCACCTCACTTTTAAGGAGCTCATCTCTTAGAGAATTATAAATAGAATAATACAAAGGATACCCGTTAAATGAGGCCATGGCGGTTGCATAGTTAGCTAAAAAGCCATGCTGACTGGCATTCGTCATTCCTAACTTGGTTTGCTTGTAGGATAGCAACCACTTCATGTACCAAATGTAATGGAGACCACCCTCCGAAATATTCAATGATACAGGTAAAGTATCAATTCTTTCAAAATAATCTTTAGGGAAGTCGTTTAAAGACATTTTTGGCTTTAAACCCTTGCGGTTGAGTGTAAAGAATTCCAGTTTAGTACCCGCCTGGGTGATTCTAAAATTACTCCTGTTATTCTCTATTATTTCTACAGGAACATGCTTTTCATACCTACTTAAAACGTTGTCAAAGTCCTTTTGCCCCTGCTTTTGGAACAAAAGAAAGTCAGTAAATGATTTATCCCGGTATTTGCTTTCATTAACCCATTGACTATTAAAAATAGGCCTCAGTTCTTTGCTTAATTCCGCATTAGCGGCTGCGTTTCCTGAAAAGGAGACCGTGTTATCGAAATCTAATCGGTCTGCTTTAACGATAAGCGTATCAAACGGTTCTAGCTGTGCGTAAAAGGTCTTATACTCGTCAAATTGACCCATAACCCAAAGCTGTTGATCGGTAAAACCAGCTAAAACACCAGCGTTAAATGAACCATCCTTGTTGAACTTGTAAATTTTTCTATCAAATTCATAAATGGTATCTATCGGGGTGATATTAGCAATATGTCCTTTAATTATCGCATTCGTTGGCAAAGTAAAAGAAGCCGATTTGAAGATTAGATTAGCGATGTCATTTGATTCTGACAAGTGCAGCGTTTTAGGCATTGGTTTACCACTAATTAAAGAGCTCATCAGGGTCTCAGAAATTCTTTTTAATTGTACAACCGGGAAAATGTTTTCAGATGAGAACTCTTCTTTTTGAAATGAAGCATTGGTTTTAACGGTAATTAAAGAGAAATTAAATTTTCGAGCTGTAGACAATACAGTTACGTTTGATATTTTCCCGTTGCCATTAGTGGTGATTTCGTAAATCTGCTTAGTAAGATTCTTTTTTCGGTTCTCAATGTATTTGGGATAGTAAGAATCATAACCCCACCAAGTGTTGTCTGTATCAATATATTTTAACCGCAGTCGCTCAATTGTAACTTTAAAAGTTAAGTTCCTATTTTTCAGCTTATTGGATACCTCGTATCTAACCCTTAGGTTATAGTCAGAGTTACGGGATAAATTACGGATCCGAATACTTGCTTCGAGCCAATCTCCAGATTTAAAAGTTATCGGCGGATTCTTTTTTTGAGCAAAAAGCTGCGAAAGCGTGAGCAACAAAAATACTCCAAGGCTTAAAAGTGTTTTCTGTTTCATAATTTAAGATTTAAACAAAAAAAGCTACAATACTTCACATGGCTTTGGTTCATTGAGCAAATGGAGTGTTTGAGTTATTATTTGGTACAATTATAACTTATTCGCATCCCTAACTTAGCTAGTTTATCACTATTAGTCATAAATTATTATCTGGATAATGTAATCTATTTGGTAAGGTATAGAGCATTTAACTTTTTTGTAACCTTTTATAAATAACTCATGATAAAAAGTTTTCCCTTCCGGTTACCTTTAGTACAACACCAAAGGAATATGAAAGCAAAAGGCGACTTTAAGAATGCTTTAAAACCTACACGAACATATAATTTCATCTTAGATTTATAACTTCATATCATTTGTATCAATGTTGCCTTGTAAGCTTCCCGTAAAATCAGACCATTCAAAAGTAGAATTTAGCTGCTAATATCTAGCAACAAATCAGCTGGCGTTTTAAAGCCTAGTGCTTTGTGTGGCCTATGATTATTGTAATCATACATCCATTCTTCAGCTTTTTCTCTTACTTCGTCCAGTGTTCTGAATATGTAAGCATTCAATAATTCCCTACGCATACTCCCGTTAAATCGTTCCACATATGCATTTTGAGTTGGTTTACCGGGTTGAATAAATATCAAGGTAATCTTTTTCTCATTACACCAATCCCCTAGCTTATCTGAAATGAATTCTGGACCGTTGTCGACTCTAATCATGCTTGGTAGACCTCTATACTGCTCTAACGCTTCCAATGCTCTTACAACCCTATGAGCTGGTAACGACAGATCAGGCTCGATGCACAAGATTTCCCTGTTATAATCATCTACTATGTTCAGTACTCGAAATTTCCTTCCGTCCCATAAGCTGTCGCTCATAAAATCGATTGACCATACCTGGTTGATGGCTTCAGGAGTAGACAGAATTTGTTTTACTCTGGCGGGAAGTCGTTTTCTTGCTCGCCGTCTTATATTCAATTTCATAGCAGTATAAACCCTGTATACCCGTTTATGATTCCAAAGAAAGCCTTTGCGTCTCAATCTGTGGTAACATTTCCAAAACCCAATAACAGCATGCTTTTCAACGAGCACTTTCAGCTCATCAATAATCTCATCATCATCTTTCTGCTTATGAATATAGAAACAACTACTTCGAGGAACGTTTACACATAAACACGCCTGACGATGGCTGATTTTCTTGACCATTTCTTCCACCAGCCCGCGTTTTTCATCAGACGTTAACGCTTTTTTTCTACAGCTTCTTTAAAAGTTTCATGTACCAGACTCAGATTTGCATACATTTTTTTAAGCCGGGCGTTTTCATCTTCCAGCTCCTTTATCCTTTTCAGTTCGTTAACTTCCAGACCACCATAACGCTGACGCCACTTGTAGAAGGATGCAGTGCTTACACCTAAATCACGGCATAGCTCATTAACATTCCTACCATTTTCATGTTCCTTGATTGCTTTGACAATCTGAGTCTCCGTAAATCTTGACTTTTTCATATTACACATTTAAAGTTAAAAATTCTTTTTATCGCCCGCGCTACGCTTGGTCGAGAATTCTACTTTTAAATGGTCAGCTTTTAGGGAAGCTTACAGCCTAAATTCAGAAAAATAGGATTTTGTCGTAAAATCAACGGTATGATTCCCCCATCCTATATTATTTTTTCTTTTAGCTGTAAAATTTGAAAGCTTAGAACAGCAAAGAGAAATATAGTTTCACAAAACGAAGGTATGTCTGATTCTGTAAGCTCTATATTATCATTAAACGGTGGTGGCTGTTGCACAACTATCCCGGTAATTGAAATGGTCAATTTTTGGCTTCTTTGATAGCCTGAGAATCTGATAAAGACGCACACAAAAAGTTCGAATCGCTTATAGCCAATTCTCAGTGCGTTGCGACAATTTAATGTGCACACATTATTATTTGCGAAGGTTGTGCAACAGCCACGGTGGTTTTATGATAGGCTACTTTGGGTAGCAATGCTATATCTTGTCTCAAAAAACGAAGATTTGCTAGCTATCCTTTGAAGGATTAGGCTTCTGAAACCAAGTATTGTATTAAACATAAACTCGGAATAAAAGGATCAAATATTATCTTCCATTCAGCAGCTTTAGTGCAAATAATCAAATTTCTAATTAGTTTTATACTTGTTGATTGTAAAAGAAACTTGGCCATGGCCAAACATGGAAGGCTTCAAAGTATGCAAAAATATGCATAATAACGGTCGGTACCTGAGTAAGTCTTTTGATAGTATGGACATGGTTTAAGAAAAAGTTAACAGATGAACAAGCAAACTACGGCCTTTTATAACCATTTCTCATTTTTCTACCCAGTTGTAGATCTATTCCTTAAATCACAAAAGAGATTATTGTTTAATGAACTAAACATTTTGGCTGATGGTAAGGTGCTGGAGATCGGAGTTGGAAACGGTGTGCATTTAAAACAGTATAAAAAACATGATGTAATTGGAATTGATACCTCTACTGCGATGCTGAAAACCGCGCGTAAGAAGCTATCAGGTAATGTAAAAGTTTTTGAAATGGACGGCGAAGCACTCTTATTTGAGGATCAAACCTTTGATTACATCGTTCTGTCTCACGTTATTGCAGTAGTAGATAATACAGAGCAACTGTTGAAGGAAGTGCACCGTGTCCTAAAGCCACAAGGAAAAGTATTTATTCTAAATCATTTCACACCTAATAACTGGCTCAGACATATTGATCACATCTTTGAAGGCATAGGAAGGCTTCTTCGGTTTAAATCGCTCTTTCACATTCAAGACTTTAGAACGATTCAAAAATTCACGCTTCAGAAGGAAGTCAACGTTGGAATAGCATCCTACTTTAAGCTTTTGATCTACCAGAAAAGATGAAAAGGAATATTTTCTTATTGGCATATTGTTGCTTATCAGTCTTCTTATTTATGTGTTTTATCGCACAGAAACCACTGTGATCAATGAGCTTGTCACCTGTGTCATTTCGATGGGGGAGTACACCATTTTAAAGGCGGAAGTTGTGTCTAGTATACCATTAAGCAATGTTGTGATCTATTCGTTACCCGAGGGACTATGGATGTTTTGCATTACGCTGGTCTCAAAGCCATATTACCTTAGCCTTTTCGGGCAGCGTATAAACTGCTTGTATATTCCACTTATCTTGTGTTTTTCATTGGAGATACTACAGCTTCTTCATGTAACCAATGGCCAGTTTGACTACATGGACATTGTGATTTTTGTTCAATTTTGGTTACTAGGACGTTATGCTTTGCCTATTAAAAATGAACAGCAACATATATTTACCAGTGTGAATTCTAAAACATTTTTTTGTTTAGTTACTTATGGGATTGTCTATTTAGCGCATGTCGTTAAATAAAAAAAGTGTAGTAGTCTTAAAAAACGAAGGTTCCAGTCTCAGCTTTTCTTTTAGCTGTTACATAAACTCAGATAAATAAACCCACAAAGATATATTGATATTATTATTCATTTATACTTTGATATTAGGTACTCATGTTTCCATAAAATATGATCTTGCAGAATAAAAGCATTTTCAAATGCCAAGTGTGACCTAATTTCTTTTCTAAAATTGTTTCTATTAATTTAGGCTATTTGAAAACAATATTACTTAGCAACGTTTTTAATACCTCGTTGGCTTTAAGGGAATCAGCTTTTTTAAATAACACCCCCCCTTTTAATCCTTTATTATTTTTTGGCTCAGAAATAAAATTAAAGAGATATTCATCACTCTTATGACGCTTATGAATGAAAAACTTTTTACCCTTAATGTTTATGATGTCTACTTCATCATTTGTACCAGCAGCACGTATTTCCTCCATGTTACCTAAAGTTCGTTCTTTCAATTCATCAAGATCCATAGGGCTACTGCGCTCATAATCTTCAAACCCAATAATTATGCTTCCAGTTTTATACATATTTTTTAATCTGGAATTCATTCGGGGCTTATCAAAGTTTTTTTGAATAAAAAGTACGGCTTCTGCATTGTTAATCTTTTGAACTTTGTTAGGAACTTTGATTAATGCAACTTGACTAAGTGGTTCTTGTCGGAAGTTAAATGTCAAAAAATAAATAAGACAATTTATAAGAATAAGTTTCATAGTAATAATAATTTTAAAATTTATTAGTTTGATGGACATGGAAGAAGTTCTAAAGCACCTTTAGTATTCAATCTTATTAACTTTAGGAGTTAAAATTTAAGCTGTGCTATAATAGTATTTCGACCGCTCTCATGCTTCTCTTTTAGCTGTAGATCTAAAGCATCAAGTCCGGCAAAGAGAAAAAAATTATCTCATTAAACGAAGATTTCATTTTCGATACGGGTCACAATACGATTTCTTTTAATACTTAGAATTTATTACAGTAAGTGCTTTTTCCATTAATTCGTCTCTGCCTTCTTTTATACCTTTTATGGTTGGGTATATTTTATAGTCAATCTTTACACCTGCACGCTGAGCAGCAGTACCATCTGGGTAATAGATACCTAAACCAGAAATTCTCGTCACTAATCCACCAGGTAGAGTTATTTCAGAAACATCGCCATCTGCACCAGCTGTAGTACTGCCTACTACTTTTACATTTGCAGAACTTTGAAATGCCATAGTCGTATATTCAGCCTGGCTTTGCGACGTTGAATTTACGATAACCACTACATTTCCTTTAAATGGTTCAGGGCTGCCATCATGCGCATATGCCCTAAATCCGTTCTCAATAGGAGCTATGAAATTAAATGACCCAGGATAGTCAATAACTGCTTGCGTCATATGGACAAAAGGGCTTTGGCTTTTTTTAATGTAATTGCCAAAAGTAAACGGCATGAACTCTGAAGGATAACACCGCATGTCAATAATAATTCCTTTGACACTATTAAAAGTTCTACTAATCTCCGCAAGCATACTGTTCTTATATTTTCCCGGAAAAACATAGCCAATGTTGCCATCCATTATCTTAAAAGCTTCTGCTTTTTCAAATAAGATATCTTTATAGCCAAAATCTGAAGATAATGTTGGTACACTGTATTCAAACTGCTTACCATTTCTATTAATGGTCAACTTTACCCTATCCTGGTTACTTCTTATGAGACTTCTAGATAGATCTCGTAGTTGAGTATCATAATTAGAGGAAGATGTATAAGGTAATAACTTCTGAACCAGGTGATTTATCGTTACATCATTTATCTTGATGATTTCATCACCTACCTTCAAACGCTTTTTTAATCCCAAAGTATCAGAATGCAACGCAAGTATTAAAAGCTTATTCTCGATAAAGCTGGCTTGAAGAGGCAGTATAAACTTACCTTTAAATTCTAGTAGTGCCTTATTCGGACCATAAAGGGCAGCATGTGAATCCTTAATCCTGCTTACTAATTTCAACATTGCTAACATATATTCCTTTTCATTTTTCGCGTTAATGAATTCTGGTAAAGCAGAAGATAGAACTTGATTCCAATTCTCACCAATGAGTTGACGAGAGGGGAAGAAATAATTAATGATTCCCCAATATTTATATAAAGCGAGAATTCTGTAGCCAGCATCAGGATAAGTCATTTGCCAATAATTCCACTCATTGTGAAAGTCTGGATTTCCAATTGGAGCTAGAGTCACGTAATAGTTCGGACCTATGTTTCTATTGTCCCTAACATCAGTAAGCCTTTCTATCAATGTTTTATTTAGAGTACCTGAATCAAATAGGAGTCCATAGTCGGGTTTTATGAAGTATTGCTTATTCGCAATCTCAAGACAATTGGTACATTTTCTTGGAGTAGGAAGTTTCTTAATGAAAGTTTCTAATGCTTCGCTTAAAGCATTATTATCTTGAGCATTAATTATTGTAGGCAAAAGTCTAAATAGTTCAGCATCCCAGTTGTAATCACCACGGGCAATTGCAGGATGATGATATTTTAAAAATGACCAGAACTGACCTGTTACAGTCAGATTTTTAGTTGTCTGATAGTTTAGCTTGATATCATTAATTCGTGAAGAAGCGTTAAAAAACGTGTCTGTTTGTGCTTTGAGTACAGGGCGTGCAGATATCTTTGCTTCTTTTAAGGTTTTGCCGTCAACCTGAACTTCTAATTGATCAAACCAAGCTTTTCCATCGCCTACTAACAAACCTCCAACACTAAGCTTACCGGCTTTCGCTGAATTATATGGAACCGTAATTACATATCTCTTCCAGTCGGTACTACCCTTTGCTCCTCCATCCGACATGTTCTTTAAGATAAGAGAATTACCTAAGGCATCGTCAACCCTTGCCCAAAGGCCAGCATATCCTGTATTAATATCTTTAGTTTTAATGTATCCGCTTAAGGTAATGTTAGCTCCTTCAAAGGTCTTTTCAATAGGGAAGTAGAAAGCTCCGAATTCAGCACCGTCTTTTGCTTTTTCTATACTTAAAGAATATTTCCCGTTTTGTTTGATGTTGCTGTCCAGTTGCTTGATATAACTTCCAGAACTATCGCCACGAATTACCCAACCTACCGGTCTATGTGCTTTATCAATAGTTTCAAAACCACCATTAAGATGGCTTTCTGAAGATTTACACCGCGTAAGGAAAAAGATGATAGATAGAAAAAGAAGACATCTCATGAAATTAGTTTTTAGGAGAAGTTGGCTATGTTCAGCAATGTCTTAAATATTAAATAAGAAATTAATAATAATCTCAATAAACGAAGCTATATCTAACCCGTAGGCTTGCTTTAATCACTTGACTCTACATTGTCAATTAACGGTGGAATAGTGGAGGATACGCGGATCAGGTACAAGCTAGAGCTCGCCTCAAAAGAAAAGATCTTTCTTTTGCCGTAACGCTTTGATTGAGGTCAGATCAGTTAAAACCGTCTTTTTATAAGAGGGTCCATTGAAATCTCTAAGAACTATTAGCCAAGGTTATTCGAGCACCATGATTTAGTTTTTATGTTGTTGGGCAAATGATGTTCTAAATTTTAACGGCGACTGCTCGGTCTTGGACTTAAACAATCTGCTGAAGGATTGCGGATGCTCGAAACCAAGTTGATAGGCAATTTCGGCGACTGATAATTCTGTTGTTGACAATATATCTTTTGCCTTCTCTACTAGTTTATAATGAATAAGTTGCTGTGCATTCTGACCGGTCAAAGAACGTAGCATATCGCTCATGTAACCGGGTGATAAATTCAACCGATCTGCCAGATCCTGAACCGTAGGAATGCCCGAAGATACCGCTTTGCCTTCACTAAAATATTGGTCTAGAATAACTTCCAGCTTTTGCAATTGATCGCTGTTTACGGCTTTACGTGTAATAAATTGACGTTTGTAAAATCGGTTGCTGTAATTTAAAAGTAATTCTATCTGGGAAACAATTACGTCCTGGCTAAAGTCATCTATACGACTGGTCAGTTCTTCATCAATAATATCGAATACCGTCATAACGGTTGCTCGTTCATTGTCTGACAAATGCAGTGCCTCGTTGGCTGCATAGGAGAAAAACCCATATTGCTTTATTCTTTTGGAAACTGAATAAGAAAGAAGAAGATCCGGATGAAACAACAGCATCTTGCCTAAAGTCGCTGTACCATCCGGACTTTCAAATACCTGCCCTGGTGAGGTAAACACTAGACCACCTTCACCAAAATCATAATAGCTTTGCCCATATTTTGCTTTACCACAGAGATTGGTCTTAAAAGCGATTTTATAAAAATCCATGATCAGTGCAGCGGGCAAGTTTGTAGGCTCATAGTTCATTTCTTCTATATCAATGTAACTGATGAACGGATGTTTAGGCTTGGGCAAGCCAAACATCCGATGGAAATCAGTCAGGGATTCCAATTTGTAAACTATACTTTCTTCCTTTTTCATCAGTCGATTTTTGTTAAAGATAATAAACTACCAAGGCGTTTCTCCGGTTTCTGGGTTGTATTCTTCGGCTATGAACTTACCGGTCGGACCGTCATTCCCAATCATGGCATATTTGGCGATACGGGAACCGCCTTCCTGCGCCGTTCCTGTTCCCCGATGGCCATTGAAGTCTGTAGCTACAAAACCAGGGCAGACGGCGTTTACTTTAAATGCCGTATCCTTTAATTGATAAGCCAGGTCTATAGTGTACATATTTAGTGCCGCTTTGGACGACGGGTAAAGTGCAGCTTTATGTGAGTAATATTTCCAAGTGGGGTCACTGTGCAATGTAAGCGAGCTCCCGCTGGAAGATACATTTACAATTCTCGGCTCAGTTGATTTTTTCAGCAGATCGATAAAGGCTTGCGTTACCCGGACTACACCATAGAGATTGGTTTCGAACACTGTTTTAAACTGGTCTACACTTGCCTCTAACGAAGATTGAGGAAAACCACCGTTGATACCGGCATTGTTGATCAGCACATCCAGTGATTCAGTTTTACTGCCAATCTCTTCCCTGGCAGCCTTAACAGATTGGTCGTCAGTAACGTCCAAAGTAATTGCTTCTACGTGTCTGAGGCCTTCTGCATTTAGTTTTGCTATTGCCGCCTGGCCATTTTCAAGTGTGCGGCTACCGAGATATACATAATAGCCATTTTGTAACAACTGCCGGGCAGTTTCAAAGCCAATACCTTTATTGGCTCCGGTAATTAATGCTTTCTTCATAGTTATTTAGCTGGTTGATGATATACTTGGGCAAACTCTTTAGCAAAATCCCTGAACTTAGTTTTGCCGAATACAGGCTTCTGGCGGTAAAAATCTTCGTACAGCGAACCGCTTTCCTGCGCTGCCTGCATAGCCATAAATCCATTTGCGATCCATACATTCATACCCGCGGCTAACATTCCGCTGAGCATTTGTTCCTTAGGAATTACCTTCCAGGTTAAATCCGGCTCGCCAATAGCTTCGCCCAGGATTTGAGCAACTTCGTTAGGAGATACTTCATCGCTGGCCAGGTAGTGCACAGATCTGCCTTCAAATGGCTTCTCCATTTCCTCTGAGATTGTTGCAGCAATATCTTCAGCTGCAACCCATGGTTCTTTTTGATCACCCCCGTAGATGGATACAATTGCATGTTGGTTTTTGATAGCGTCCAGGTTTCGGTATAAGTTGCTGTAGAAGCCTACTGGACGTATAAATTTGATAGCAACCTCTTCTGACAACCTGCCTAATACACCTTCTACTTTGTTGTGGAGGGAAAGGCTTCCGGTTCCCTGGTCGGTATGCGCACCGATGCTGCTTAGGTGTACCAGTTGCGTGACACCTGATTGCTCTACTGCAGTTTTGTAATTATTGCCGATCTGGTCAAACGCAGCGACGAAGTCGACATCTTTATCGAAAATACTTCCTATTCCTTCCCAGGCCTCCATCAGGTAAACGATGTCAGCACCACTGAAAGCGTCAATTAAAAATTTGACGTCAAAAAAAGTTCCTATTGCCGCTTTTGCGCCTAAAGATTCAATAGCAGACCGTCGTTCAGCTTTGCTAGTAATAACGGTAACGTGGTGCCCTTTTTTGACTAAGTCAATGGTCAGGGGCTTTCCTATATTTCCTAAGGATCCTGTGATAACTATATTCATATAATTGTTTTATTATACAAAGATGATTAACAACCAGATGGAGAAAATAACCATATCAGGGTATTTCATAACCAAAATGCATTACGTTAGTAAAACAGTTTATTTATCACAATGCTTAAAGCAAAAAGTGAGTATAGATTGTTAAAGACAAGGCGTAAGCTGTTCACCGGTCAGCAAAAGAAATGTTAAAAATATTGATTATCAAAAAAGGGTGGAAAACTTAGACCCTATTTTGCAGTTTCAATTATTCAGGTTTTAGTTTTTCTTAATTATTGCAGAACCTCTGGTTATGTAAATACGCTTGGTTCATATTTTAGAAATTTACTCTATCACCATGTGATTTTGGCTCTGAAATAACTAAGAATTCCAATGCCAGTTCGGTGTGATTAAATATTCGATGTTTATGATGAGGGAGAATATGTAAGCCTTTATTTTCATTAACTTCAAAAATCTCTTCTTCAATTTGAAAAGTTGCTGTACCTTTTAAAATAAAAAAAAATTGTTGTGCGGTATTATGGAAATGTAGTCCTTCGCTAGTTTGGGGTGGCATCTTTTCTTGAATTATGCTCAACGAATCAGATTTGAGCAAGTGCCAACCGTCACAGCTGTCTCCCCAAATATAATGTTCCGTATTCTCTGTGCTTTTTATTGCCATAGTTTAGTTTAGGCTTTATATGCCCATGCGTTGTAATTAATGTACTTTACCAGATAATGAAGAAATATGATATTATTAATGTCCGCATGAATTTTTGGTTTGCAGCTTCAATAATGTACTTCATTCTTTGACTAGCAGCTTCAGATACGTAAAAATCTTCCCACTATGCTCCGCTTCGTGATAGTTAGCCGCTTGTAGTGCCTGAACATGATTTTTCACTTGAAATCCGATAGGTAATTCAAAAGGCTCATAGCCGACAAATAATTTGGATTCCAAATCTGATTCAAGGTGGTTAACTGTATCAATCAATAACCGTTTCACCTCATTAACATCTGGACTAATTTTCCATGAACCTGGAGACGATCCAATTTTGAAGGAATCCATGAATTCTTTAGAAATATACATTGGTAATCCGCTACGCATATACATATGCCTCTGTTGAGAAGTGATACAATGACCAATTTGCCAAATTATATTATTGTTAAAACCTTCTGGAATTTTAAATAATATTTCGTAATTAATTGTTTCCATCAATTGCAATAGCCTAGTCCTGCTAGCTCTTAAAATTTCACACTCGAAACGTTCAATAATCATTTAAGTTGGTGTAAATCCTTTGCAACGAAAGAAGACCTATGGTTCTCCAAAGTAATCTTTTCACATTAAAATTCAAAATTGATATCTTATTTTTTAGGAATCTATGTGCAAGAATTATGTTGATTCATACTTTATATAATACGCTTCACAAAACCGAATAGCGTGTTTTAATAGCATGCCATTTTATAATACTATGAAATATGAAGGCCTAGGCGTTTCGTATTCTATCAAAAAGGTGGAAGAATGATAATGGGTTTTGCATATCGCGGCAGTAATGATTATTTTTGATAAAAATGTCGTATAATGGGTATTATTCAAAAAAAACCACACAGGCCCGGAATTAGCGACCTGCTCGGTGGCACATTATCATTGGACATATCGATAAAAAATTATTATGACCTGATACTGCTCGCTAGAGCAGGTATCAGTAAGGCTTCAGCGGAGTCGGTAATCAGTTTTACTGGAATGTCCAAAAAAAGCTTTGTAGAGGATATTTTGAACCTATCCATAAAAACGCTGGAAAGAAAACATGCTGATGATAAACTAGATAAACGGACATCATCTTTAGTGATTGAGGTTGCAAGGGTTCTGGAGCATACTTATCAGGTATTTGATAGCAGGGAAAGAGTCCAGAGATGGCTTTCTAAACCCAACAATGCGCTTCATGGTGAAACGCCTCTATCCCTTTTTTTCACGCCAACGGGAATAGGTATGGTAGAAGATGTTTTGACACGTATAGAGGAAGGCGTCTACTCCTAGAAGGGGACCTATGTACTTTATACCTCTGAAAACTCATCTTTGGCTTTTTTGAAAACCTTGTACACTTTGATCTGGAGGAGACTCCAGACGATCTTTATATCATGGAAATCAGTATTACCAATGACGATCTGATCTATCAGATTCCCGACGCTGAGTATACAGAAGATTGGCTCCATACAGATAACCTAACATGTAAAAAACTGGGAGACCAACTATTGCCGATCATAAATTATTGGGATTTATGGTTAAGTCAGCGGTCAATCAGTTAGAGTTTAACATATTATTGGATCCGCTGTTTCCCGGATACCATGATCTGATCGAGGTAATTAATGTCATTAAGATTCCCGTTGACCAACGTCTAATATAGAATTTATTCAAAATTAGCTTGCCTACGCCCATCCCTTGATAGTCTGGGCGAACAATGAGATGAGGGTAGTAAACTGCCTCACTTTGAGCCGAAGGATAATAGCCATTCACTTGCCGTTTCGATAGCATCACTGTCTCCTTTGTCGATATTAACGGTAACATCCGGTGTAATTTTTTTAAGGTATTTTTTTAGATTTCTGTCGGCAGTAATGCTGGATGCTAATAATAACGTTGCCCCATCCGATAAAGAAAACGAGCCATTTCCGGTAGTGTATCCACCACTGGAAGTACCAAATGTTTTTGTGTTCTCTCTGCCGATAAAAGAAATAGCAGTCATTTCTCCACTACTACTGGTTTTTGGCCCGATCAATACAGCAACTCTTGCAGCTCTATTTTTAATTTTATACGGCTTGGCCACTGTGACAACTTTGCCAGATCCAGCACCTGAACTACCTTTTTCATAAAACCATGAAGCCTTTGCTTCTTTTTTATTAACAGTTCGGACAAAATAGCCAAGAATGCCCTCCCCAGTAAGTGGTCCCAGTCCTGCAATCATTGGATACATGTTACCTCCCGTATTGTTGCGTAAGTCAACAATCCATCCTTTAATCTGGTTCTTGCTATCAAGGTTACGAATCATTTGTTGAATGTCGGTAGCAAACTTTATGGAAACTTCATCATTTGTTGAGCTGAAACCAGGAACAGAAATGTAACCAATACTTTTTCCTATAAGGCTGTTTTCAGGCTTACCGGGATTAGAATTCACTTGTGAATATTGCTTTGTAGCAACCTTGTTTTGAATAAACGAATGGTTGTCACCTACAGACCGAAGCTGGTCGAGAATATAATCCAGAACTGGTCTTGTTTCTTCAACTTTGACTAAGCCCGCAGATAATGTCAGCACATCGCTTTCAACCTCCGGCCATTTGATGGAATCTGTATAAATGGAATTTTGTTTAACAATATCTACGAATGCTTTGAGATAGGTAGCTACTACTTGTGAAGCAGGAGCTTCACTCTGACTCATATCTTCAATGTCAAAGTCATCAAACCATACGTTCCCGATACCACTTAGATAACCGCCAAGTAGAAGTTTTTTAGCTTTTGCATTAACTGTCATTGGCATAGTATACTTCTTCCAATCAGAGGTGCCGCCGACTTTCACCCCCTGTGTACCTAAGTTTTGGAAGCCAATCATCTTACCGTGTCCATCGAGGATCTGACACCAAAGGGTGCTTTCATTTTGAACGTCGGCGCATTTGATATAAGCAGTTACAGCTATCTTTTTTAATCGGTCTACTGTGATCGGAACTTCTTGGGAGAATGGCATATAGCTACCTTTCTCATTATTTGCTGAAGAAATTCTCAAAGCCGAGGCTCCAGCATGTTTTGTGTTCTTATCAAGCGTGTAGCTATATCCAGACACAGCTTTCACCTTCCATGGTAAAATTGAGCTATTAGCCGATAAACTGTCAAAGCCTTTGTTAGTTATCTGTGAGTAACAGGCGAAGGAAAGGAGAGAGGCTGATAGGGTAAGGGACAAAAATCTGTTTGTAAACATGAGCGCTGATTCAATGATATTTTGATTTTAGGAATCTACGGAATTTTAAATAATTTTCAAAAATGTATCGGTTGGTGACAATGTAAATGTTCTATGTATGTATGGACTATGCTAAAAAAGCCATTTAGTCGTCTAGAAACATTTTTTTTAAAAGCTTACTTTTTGAGACGAGCCTCTACACCGCGCTTTGCACAACTAGGGGACTAACGGCGCACTCAAAGGGGATTCGTTGCGAAAAGCCCCCCCTTTACCCAATGAGTTCGCACTGATATACCTAGGAGTTCCCTAGTTGTGTAATCTCAGGTGTGTTTGACGGTTTAAATGCCGGACCATTCGTTACGACGCAGGAAGGAAAAATCGTCTACTTTCCATCACCTACTGCCAGGTATGGCCTCAATATCTCCTTCAGTGCTTTAGTCGTATAATTTTCACTGGTAACAATAACTCCACTTTTAATCCCCTTTAAATAAATCCGGATCCGAACTTTTTCGTTCTTCATGTAACGTGCTTTCTCGATTTGCGATAGCATAACGATATCACAGCGGCTAAGTCTTAGATGTGTTTCGGGGGAGAGCAGGGTCATCGCCTTCGAAATTGTATAGGGGAGGCGGTGCTCATCACCATCTGCGAACATTGCAAAATTCACTCTGTTAACTGCATAAACGTGAACGATTTCAGTAAATAACCGGCCCTTAAACCTCACAGGATTGCATACCACTGTTACATGCGTCTCCGCCAATGCGGTAATGAACGGAAGGTCTGTCATCAACGGAGCTACCGGTACCACCTTAGTCGCTAACATCTCGCTCCCAAGATTGGCTAAACATAAAACCAAGACAACATATCCGGCACAATGCTCAGGCCAACCGGTATCCAAAATCCAGAATCCATCGTGTGCGAAATAAAGCATCATTAGCAAAAAAATGATCAGAAAGGGAAAAGCAATTCCAGTGATCAGCTGTATGCCGGGTCGTAGTATCCGGAAGCTATTCCAGGGAAACCTCTTGTTAAGGAAAGTCGTCAGGAAAGTGATGAGGTAAGAGATCAGTAAGCTGCATAGCGTACCCGTCAATAATGCGGCAACATAATGTTTCGCATTGATGAGTTCCATCAGGGTGTAGGACTGACCAGCACTTGCGAAAAAGTGGCCCAGAAATAAAGATAATACCAGGCGTGATAAAAAGCTTTTGAGAGTCGATGTCATCGGGGGGATGAGTTGTCAAGGTTAAGTTATTTGGTTAGTTGATACGCGTACTGTTAACTTTCAATAATACCTTTTTTCTAATAGATAAATCATTTTATATGATGGTTCACTCGTTATGTTAATAAATAAATAAAATATTTCCGGCATTCGTAGGCTTTTTCAGTGCATTGGTAAGGATAATGCACTTGTGTGAAGTGTTTTGCAAAACTGGTAAGATATCTTTATAATCCACAATCACTTTCTAACTAACCAGATATTATGAAACAACTTTTAGAGAAAATCATTTTTTTATTGACCGAACTTGTTCTTCAGCAAAAATTGCAGCTGATGCCAGTCACAGCACCTGGACATACCGAACGCTGGATCGATCAACGGAATACCATGCATATGCTCATGCGTACCGACCGGCAGCTGCTCCGATATGTCCGGGAAGGTCAGCTGATCTCAAGAAAAATAGGCAGAAGTCCCTGGTATCTCGAATCCAGTATTCTGGCATTTATCGAAAAATCGCAGGAAGCTTAGGCGCTAAAATGTCGGCGATCTGCAGATCTCACCGACATTCGCAGACATTTTCGTTCAAGATTAGTTTTATCCGCTTAATCGCCATACCCTTGTATCACACTAAGCAATTAAATTTATGGAAATTAGTCTTCTCTTAACTTTACGTCACATGCCAGGAAATGAGGGAATGTTGACTTTTAAGAATCAACGCGACTGCGTACGCATTAGCAGGCTCTCAAACTCCCTGCGCTTCATGGGTAACATGAAACATTTAAGCCATGCGATTGACCATCAGGGGAAGCAGGATTGTGCTTACGAACTAACCAACTGGCTAGGTTTACAATGGGTGCTCAACTGCACCGTTAAAAGAGGAATCGTTGCCCTGGATCTGTGGTTCCAAAACCTTGGTTTTAAGGAGCAATTGAACACCCTGTTTTCCTGGGAAGGTACAGGCGAAGAATTAAGAGAAAGCATCAATCTCATGATTGACGGCGCAGGAAAATATAAATACTTCGTGAGAGGTTAAAGGAAAGCTGATACATATCGTCGTTAACCACAGCATAACAAGGTTACGGTCGCCATTCACCCATTAAAAAAAACAAAATATGGGAAAGTACAAAAAAGGCATCCTCGGCTATTTCAGAGGAAAAGTAGGAACCGTAATCGGTTCAATTTGGAAAGGTATTAACTACATGAAAAGTTTACCTGACGTGAGTAACAGCGAACCGACACCAGCACAGCTGAATGTGAGACTCAAGTTTGCCCTGATCATGGCCTGGTTCTCAAACATCAAAGGGTTGATCAACATCGGTTACCAAAAGTTCAACAAAGGGATTACGCCGATGAACGCGGCTACCTCTTACCACTTGAAGGCTGCAGTATCTGGGGTTGCACCAAACCTCATCCTCAACTTTAACAAAATCATCGTTAGCGTTGGTGATTTGGAAGACCTGCCAGGCATCACCATCACCGGTGGATCCGACGAGCTGATCTTTACCTGGAATGAAAATGTTGCCATGGAATATGGAAAGCCAACAGACCAGATCACCATCTTGGTCTACCATGAACTCACGTTCAAGTTTGCCCAGGTGCTTAAGGTGGTTCCAAGGTCTGCGCTGGGCTATACCATGTCTCTTCCGGCTGAGTTTGCCGGATCCGCTCTGCACTGTTATCTGGTGGTGACAAGCCTTGACGGCAAAGAGTGTAGCACAAGTCAGCACTCTGGTGCAATGGCGCTATAGTCTTTAACGCAGCACTTCAATAGCGCTGCTCTTTAAGCAAGCATGGCAGATGAATAGCATAACTGCCATGCTTGTTCTCTCATCTTTTAAACTAAATAAAATGAAAATCTTAAAATTAATAACTTCCAATGAGGGCTTCTCCTGGAGGGGCATGGAAAAATATCTGGTCGGTATTATCGGGATTCTTTCCTGGATAACGCTCCAGCGGGTCATCCAATCCGGAGATGTTTCCGTGGCTGTGATCGATCAAAGTATCTGGCTGCTGGTTTTGCTTAGCCTGATCTGTTTTGTAGCTGTTACCGGCATCAGCTACTGGATGCTAAAACGCTTCGCCGTTGTTATGGGCTTACCTACGGTAGGGAACCTGATCGTACAATTTAATTCACTGGAACTATGGCAGCAGCTAGGCTTCTATTGGGCATCCTTTGCTTTACTGCTATTGGCAGGAGTGGGGTCCCTCAGCGCAATCCTGTAGATGAGCTGATGAACGTTTCCCGCTCTCAACTGGGCGTCAGGGAGCTAACAGGGAAGAACGACGGGGTCAAGGTAGAAGCGTATCTTAAATACGTCGGCTTTCCTAAAGGGAATCCATGGTGTGCCGCTTATGTGAGCTGGGTGTTCAAAAAAGCGGGTTATCCAAAGCCTAAAACGGCATGGTCACCAGCACTGTTCCCTGCTGATCATGTGGTAAAAGAACCGGCTGCCGGGATGGTGTTCGGAATCTACTTCAGCGATTTGAAAAGAATCGCCCATTGCGGATTTGTTGAAAACACCCAGGGTGATTTCGTACTCACGATAGAGGGGAACACGAATGTGGAAGGGAGCCGGGAAGGGCAGGGGGTTTACCGCCGGCTCAGGCACAAAAGAACAATTAATAAATACGCGAACTGGTTATGACAATTGAAAAAATTATAGAGGCATCGGCCGTTAGCGTGCTGAACCTTGTCATTCGCTCCATGATGGAGCATTGCTTTTTACTTGCCCACGAAAACGAACTCTCCTTTCTGAAAGGTCTTATCCCGGCTGAACATATCGGCGAATTCAACGACGAAGCGGTGTTGGACTGGTCGGCCGATCTGGCGCTGTTAGCGCTCGTTCAGGATAAGCCGGTGGTTTACCTGGTGAATATGATCCGTAAGATCGAGCAGCACATCGGGATTTACATTAAAAACAACGGTCTGGACCGGGCAGAAATAGCCGACGATGAGGAGATTTCCGAACAGTCGCGTTCCACCTGGATGTATGTGATCGGAGAAATGAGGTACCAAAATTATGGAGAAATCCTAAATACACTGGGCTGGTTGATCGAATGCTACGGTATGGTCATCTGGAACCTTGCCCATCAGCAGATCCTCGGCCTGGATGATGTGTTCCTACAAACCGAGTTGGAGTACTATACCTGGGACGGCGACGTACCGGCGTTGGACATCAAAAATGAAAATGCGCAGTTCCTGTTGGGGATCTATACCGACATCCAGTTGGATGCGGCTCAAATTGAACAATTTAAAACTGACTATAATGGGAAAGTATAAAAATGGAGTAAACGGCGCCTTTTCTGGTAAAGTCGGAAGTGTGGTAGGCGTTACCAGGGCCGGAGTGGATTACATGCGCAGTGTTCCAGACTTCCGGGTTGATAATCCTTCGGAAAAACAGATCAGGCAACGAAACGTGATGGCCATGATCAGCCGCTGGCTCAGGCCACTCAAGTCACTGATTGCCATTGGTTTCAAGGTGCTTTCTGGAAGTAAGACTCCACTCAATGAAATATTCGCCTTGATTTCTAAAGAAGCGTTGATCGTTGACGGAAACGAAGTGAGCATTGATTATAAAAAAGTAGTGTTGAGCAGGGGAGAGCTATTGGTTTCTTTTGTATTTGAGATCCTTTCGC
This sequence comes from Pedobacter sp., assembly GCF_037719805.1. Classification (GTDB taxonomy): domain Bacteria; phylum Bacteroidota; class Bacteroidia; order Sphingobacteriales; family Sphingobacteriaceae; genus Pedobacter. Next base: position 118,375 of record NZ_JBBJLZ010000004.1, read on the forward strand.
TTATTGATTCCCTGTTGCAGATCAAGTGGCAAAATTTGAACGCTTCGATCTACAATCAAGGTAACGATAAGGCCACATTTGTGTTAAACAATCCTGCCAAGGAGAAGTTCGTCACCTTCGTAGGTGTGGCAGAACGCGAAGCGGAGCAGGCAGAGTTGAAACTGCCGCCTGAGTTTTCAGGCGATACCGTGCATTGCTGGATGCAGTATGCAAGTGCAGCGGGCGACAAAGTAAGCACGAGTGCTTATTTGGGTGAAATTGTAGTAGGCTAAACAGGGGTGGTGTGTTTAATGCCTGCTGTGAAGCGGGCAAAAACGTTCTTTGACGTATTTTTTCTTTTATATTTTTAACCTGCCGGTAGTTCTACCCAAAAGGTAGTGCGCTCGTTAGGAGTACTCTCAAACCACATCCGACCCTTATTCTGCAGCACGGTATCGCGGCAGAGAATCAGTCCGAGGTGATTACCCTTTTCGCCCTGACTGCCTTCACTCATGGTCTGCGTCAGGTTGAATAATTTTGCCTGTTGTTCCAAACTAATTCCAGGCCCGGTATCACTGATGCTGATCAGCGTCTTGTCATGGGTTCTTTGCGCATTCAAGGTAATCTCGTCGCCGGGATTACAAAACTTTACACTGTTGGCTAATAAGTTACGGATAACCATATTGATCATATCCGGATCTGCCAGCACAAGCGTTTGCGGTTGCGCGTTATTTTTTACATTCAATTTCTTGTGTTCAATACGCCCGCTCCATAAACGAATATTCTCTTCAAAATAAGTATTCACATCAAAACTAACTGTATTGATCACCAGCCCTTCGAGCTGACTTTTCGCCCATTCCAATAGCGTATCGAGGAAGTCGCTGGTCGCTATCACATTATCCTCCAGGCTCGTCATGAGTTTAGACATTTCCTGCTCATCTAAATAACCTTCCCGATAGATCTCAAACATGGTTTGTAAATTGGCCAATGGCCCTCTTAGGTCGTGGGAAATGATCGCTAAGAACTTCGTCTTAATTTCATTGAGTTGTGCCAATTCCTGATTGATCACTGCGATTTCTTCTGCTTGCTGTAGCAGTCTTTGATTAGCGAGGTGTTTTTCCCTGTTGCGACGATACTGCAGGAGGATCAGCAATCCAGCGCCGATCATGATGATCAGGCACAGGACAATCAGATAGCCATAACGTTTAATTGTTGCGGCATTGCCAATATTTTGTCTACCCTTACTTTCAATGTCTTTCGTCAAATCCAGGTTTTCAGACCTGACCCGCCCATACTCCACCATGGTGATGTCTTTCAAGGCCTTTCTGGCAAGGACACTGTCTTTCGTAGCGATATAAGCAGATTGGTAACGAAAGGCGCGGGGTATATCATTTTTCAGTTGGTAAACCCTAACCAGTTTTTCCATGGATTCCGAAACACCTAATTCCGCTTTTATCTCGCGACAATCTGCAAGCGCTTGTAAAGCGCTTTTTTCTGCGTTGCGGGTATCTCCAGTTGCCAAGTACAGGTCTGTGAGGTCTAACAAAACCGCAGCCTGTTCATATTTATCTTGAATGGCCGAAACCATATTGTAAGCTTTTTTCAGGTGCAGCAAAGCCTGCGGATATTCCTTTTTGGAGGTATTTAAAAGCCCTAAGCCTTTATGAACCAATGCGACGCCATTGCTGTCGCCCTGTAGTTGCTTGATTGCCAAACTACGGGTATAATAATTTTCCGCCTTTGTAAAATCTCCTAACTGCGTGTAGCAATTCCCTAAGATTAAGAGAGAATAACCTATGCCAGAGGTATCCTTGCTGGCCATATAGCTTTTGTAGCATTGCTCATAATAGCTTTTGGCGAGCTTATATTGTTTAAGGTCATAGTAGATGGCACCAATGTTAATGCTACTTTGATTAATACCTTTTACAAAATTTAGTTTCTTAAAGATTGCGAGTGCCTCGAAATGATATTTAATAGATTCCCTGGAATCGTCCATTTTGTCGTACGCGAATCCTATATTGTTAAGGGCTCGTCCCATTCCTTCTAGATAATTTATCTTTTTAGCAACGTTATAACCCAGCTTCATGTTTAGAATTGCACTGTCGCCCAGGCCACGGATCCCATAGGACACGCCGATAGCGACAAGTGCGTCTGCGAGTGCTTCGTTGTCGTGTAATTTTATGGCAAGAACTTTTGATTTGGTTGCATACTTAAATTTAATAACCGGGTCTACGGAGGTATAGGCTGCACTGATCTCCCCGAGGAGACGTAGCCGCGTGGTATCAGGTATCTGTTGTTTTAGCTGGGTTTCGAGGGATTTAATCCTGGTAGTTTGAGCGAGGGAAACGTTTGCAAAGAGGAACAGATAGCATAAAAGGAGTGTCTTGAGATGTTTTGCAACGATGAGCATTTATTTTATATTGGTTAATAGCGCCCTAAAGATAACCGTTTTCTTCATGGGCTAAGCTTTAATTTTCTATTTAACAATATGTTCTTATTCTAAACGAAGGTAAAGTGCCGCAAAAATATTCATGTCATAACAAATCCAGGACTTAGGTTCTTATATTTACTTTATGGAATCACAGTACTCGCCAATGATCAAAACCGCTTACGAGGGATTTAATGAGAGAGACATAAATAAAGTCTTCTCTGTTATGGATGCCAATGTACTTTGGCCAAAGGCTTTTGAGGGAGGATATGTTGAAGGCTATGATGCAGTACGTGAGTACTGGTTAAGACAATGGAGTGAAATCAATCCGAACGTTGAACCAATATCTGTGAATGAGCGCCAGGATGGGAGGGTGGAAGTTATGGTCAATCAGCTGGTAAAAGACCTTGAAGGAAACGTTCTGTTTGATGGTCCAACGAAGCATGTTTACACCTTTGCTGGTACCACGATTTTACAGATGGACATTGAGGTTATTGACTGATTTCGTCGCTAATTAATGCCCGGTAGGCTGGGTCCGTATGTTTAAATATTTCTTCACCATCCAATAAGTAGGCACTCATGAAATGCGTTTTTGCTTTCTCGAGGTTATTCTGGACATAGAACACTTCACCCAGACAGAACCAGATGTAAGGATTGCCGGTCCCATCAGGAGACTGTAAAGCTTGCTGATAGGCGTCTAATGCTGCTTCAAACTCCTTTTGACTGAAGTGTGCATCTCCTAAGGCAACGTAGAGCCAGGTAGCCGCTTCCCAATCCGTTTTAGGTTCAGGAAGGAGTTCCAAAGCAAGCTGATATTTGCTGATCGCTGATCCGAAGATCTCGTTTTCCGCAAACTCATCACCGGCCTCTGCAAGAGTTACTATTTGCTCATAGACATCGTCGTTAAGTTCCATATCTTAATACTCATAAGGTGTTACAGGCAACAAAGATAGTTGTTTGACTCGTCTTCAAAGAAAATGCAGCTAGACTGTCCAAAGTAATTCGTGGGCGCTTTCGACTTTGATTTTCACTTTTAGAAAACCATTAAATTGTCTTACTTTAATATTCAGGTTGAAACCTTTGATAATTATAAATTAATTAACTTTAGTCTGCAACCTTTTAAATTTATCAACTAAGCAATGAAATTTAATTATTTACTTCTTTTCTTTTTTTTAACTTTTACGGCGTGTGATCCAGGTGGCCGGCATTATATTTTAATTAATGAAACCGGACATAACATCACTACATACCAGCCAAGAAACTTGCCATTAACGAATGACGTCCTCTACCAGGCGTTCAAACCCCGTGGTTCAGATAGTACGCAAATTCGATTTGATTTTTTCGTAAAAGCATTTTCTACTCGAGAAAATTTTAGCATGGGTTCTTTTGGGAGTCAATTTACTACTTCTGATGGTAAGTTGCATTTGTTTATACTTGATATGGACACCTTAAAATCACTCGCAAAAAATCATGCTTTGGACTCTATGTCTATTAAACAGGCAATTTTAAAGCATGCGGTTTACTCGCAAGAAGAATTAGAATCTACAGAAAGGAAGATAAAATATAGCAATTAGAAAAACATGCAAGAGCTAAAATACAATTGTCTTAAACAGGCATCAGAACATCATGATAGATTAACTGATTGATAAACCCTTCGATGAACCACCAACAACAAAACCTAATTCTTGTACACAGAGGATTCTATTCTAAAAATCAGCAAATGCATCCCGGATTTAAACTTACTTAGTAATTGACTGTAAATTTAAAACGTTTGGACACTATTTTAATATATAAACCTAACAAGCTATGATATTGCAACTCCTGACTCAAGAATTTGAACATGAAGTCACCGGCAGCCGCAAAATGTTACAAGCGTTCCCTGAAAAAGACCTGGGGTACAAGCCGTCAGAGATTTCCTGGTCCATGGCCGAACTGGCACAACATATTGCCACGATATATTACAGGTATGAAGGCGCGTGTACATTAGATAATTATGACCCGTCAGCAGACAATATGGAACTGAATGACCCTAATGATCTTAAAGCAACCCTTAAACTTTTTGAGACTAATGTTGAGAAAGCGAGAACTGCGTTGAGCGCAGTAACCGAAGAAAGTTTGAATGACCAGTGGAACCTGTCAGTGGGCGGACAAGTTATGTTTGGACCACTTCCTAAAGCAGTTGCAATCCGTAGCTTTTTATTTAATCACCTTTATCACCACCGCGGTGAAATGGTTGTCTATTGGCGTAGCACCGGGAATAAGGTTCCAGGTATGTATGGCCCGACCTATGAAGAGATCCAGGGAAGGTAGTGACTGTTGCAAGATGGCTCGTCACATTGCATCTATTTTGGATTTTAATTGTTTAAAGCCTCTAAGCAGGTAATGCTCCCCATCTGGCCATAAGGTTTGTCCTTTTACTAGCCAGGAAAAACCGAAGGCTTCCACTGCAATAGTTTCGAAAACATACACTATAGGAAATGGGTCTACATTTAGATTCGTATACGATTTAGCAATGAAGTATATTCCTAAAATAGACAGTGAGGCTATTATGGTCCATCCGCATATTCTAAATACCCGGTTACGTATCGTTTTTTGAGTAAGTGATCCATTGGATTTGAATGTATGATCTCCCGGGCGGCCTTTGGTAAAAAACATGAGGGACATAATGGCCAGACAAAAAAGGAATGTTGCTGCAAATGCAAAATGCCATCCTGTTCCAGCAAGAGTTTTGAACACCCCGCCATTATTGGTGTGCAAACTGAAATCGCATTTGTCACATCCCATTTTCGTTGGTACAAATGCGACACCGATGCCTGAGATGCCTGCAACGAATGTCAGTAGCCATTCTTTAAAACTGTAGCCGTAATAAGTGATCAGGAAAGTGCCTATAACACAGAGCATGACCACTAATATATCACCGCGATCCGTAAAATAATAATCACTAATAGATGCTTCCAAGCCGTAATATTTAGACGGTCTTGAAGGTAGAATAGCAAGTACAATAGGCAATAACATCCCGCCGAACCCAATCAGGTTTCTTAAGGTCAGATAGGATAATACCAGTTCATTTTGTTCTTCTTTAACCTTATCTGTATTTGGAGCTGTAGTTGTTAGTATTACTTTGAGTCCCATGTATCGCTATTTAATGACTGATCTACGTCAGAGCTGTGGGGTAAAAGGTTCTATTGGATCGTCCAGCCCTTTAGGATTATCACCATATTCATTAGTACCTTGCTCACCATCTTTAAACAGCATCCATATTCCATAAAACGGAATTAGTTGCCACCAACCACTGTTATCCAAATCATGACATCTTTTAGCGCCCTGAGCCCAAAGAAACCACCAAGCAGGAATGAAGGCTAAGTTAATAATATCGAATTCCCCGGGCTCTTGACGGCCCCTTGCTGCGGTAATCATAAAATAGACAATAGCATATATTATAATGCTTTGCCCGTATTCGCTTCTGCGAATCCGGCCTTCAAATGAAAATGGGTCTTGAAACATATAGAGCGTCTTTTTGAGTTAATCCAAAGTTTAGAATTCTTTTCCATAAAAGCAAGTTATTCTCTAGTGATCCGTCATTAGTTTAAGGAAATGATTTTCATGCTTCGCTCAAAAATTGCATGCAGTGGAATTGAATGATGATAATTTAAATTATTTCTTAACCGAAGTCAACGATTAGAGATCTTGCGATCAGGGAACTTTGATTTATAAAAAAAGAAAATGATCAAGTTTATTATTCTACTCAAAAGACGGTCTGGAACCACACACGATGAATTTGTGTCCTACCACAAGAACATTCATGCGCCATTGTTCGCTTCATTAAAAGAAGTCAAAGAAAATGTACGCAGCTATGTACAATGCCATTCGCTGCAAATCAATATACCAGGGCTTCCGCCTGACAAGTATGATGGTGTTACCGAACTTTGGTTTGACGATTTGGACTCCATTGGAAAAGTCTTTCATTCGGAGCGCTACCTGCAATTGATCAGGCCCGATGAGGAGAGGTTTCTCGATTTACAAGGGTGTGACTTTCTGATTTCACAGGAAAATCTGGTAATTTGATGCTTAACTCTGTCACGACCAATAGCATTTGTGGTATACACATACCGCAAATGCGTTGTAATGAAAATAGTTACCAGAATTTGTTGTTGCTTAAACTGGTATGCCAGAATCCATCAAAATATTTCAGCCCTGTACCGATGGCTCTGTCCATAGTTGAATGCGCGAGTAACATGATTCCAACCAGCATTAGCGTTTTGTTTCCTTTTGCAAGTCCATAAAGCCCGATAGCCACTGCCGTCCCTTTAAAGTGCACGATGTTATAAAGCACGGCGCCAACTGTCGGGTTAACGAGATAACCCCCCATGGCAAGATCAGGCACTAAAACCAGTGCGGGGAACCACCACCATTTCAGATCTAAACGTGAGAATAAATAGAGGCAACCAAGAAACATTGTTAGTTCTTCAATTTGAATAAGAGTTTCCATAATCGTTTTTTAAGTTTTGACGTGTTTAATTTTTAAGCCCGCTTCGCTATCTCGCCATATGCTGATGCTTTGCTGCTGGCTTTGGGGTGTGGAACAAAGATATAATGCGGCTATCGCCAGGAATTGTAAGAAAGCGAAATCAAATAATTAGACGACTAGTCATCATATTTAGAAAAGCAACTCCTACAAGGAGTAAACGGCATTTTTCTGCAATACTTAACACTGATTTAATATAGAATCTTCATTTTTGTATACCTATTGAAATTATATACTAATGAATAAACTATTACTCTATTGCAGCCTGGTTCTGGTAATTTCCGGTTGTTCAAAAAAGAAAGATCAAGCGCCGGAATTCGAGCCAGTTGTTCCAGTAGCTACTTATACAATCGTTGAAGATTTTGAGAATAATGCAGGTAAGCAAGCCTATGCGCCATTAAATATCAGTATGACAACCGGAAGTTGGAATCTTGATGATGCGGTAATCGGAAATTTAGCTACTGACTTAAAGAATGGTGCAAAGAGCGTGAGACTTAGATCCGGTAAATTGACCATGAACTTTGATATCGCTGGTTTAAAAACTTTGTACATTAAACATGGGAAATTTGGTAATGACGCGAACTTCAATTGGCAATTACTGATGTCGACAGATGGGGGAGTCACTTTCACTCAGGTTGGCGCTGATATTGTCGAAAATAATACAGCGTTGAAATTGGATTCATTTCAAGTTACGGCGAGCTCTAAAGTGAGGTTTCAGATCAAGAAGGTTGGAACAACCAGGGTTAACATTGATGATATCACTTTTAAAGGTACCGGTGATCCGGGAATTACAGTCGGCACACCTGATACTGATCCTGGAGATCCTACGCCAACTACCGGAATTCCCACAACTCCGAGAGGTATTACAACCGGGCCAGATGCTCAGCCTGTTATGGGAGACAATAGCAATTCTTTGTTTGGTAATCCTTCTAATGCCACCTTACTCACCCCCGATAACTATTTGTTAGATCAAAGCTATTATGTGGAATCTTACAGCACTAGTCGCAGTACACCTAACTGGGTCAGCTGGCATTTGGATGCAAGCACCTTTTCAGGCGCTACAGAACGACTAAACAATTTTGCAGGCTTTTCGGGGCTGCCCCAGGGCGCATATGTTGCTCAGAGCACCAGTTATCAGAACTCAGGGTTCGATAGGGGACATAATGCTCCCTCAGGAGATCGTACCAGTTCAGCGAACGCCAATAGTGCTACCTTCTTAATGACCAATATGATACCCCAAGCGCCACAAAATAACCAGGGTGCATGGGAACAATTAGAATCCTATTTACGTTTAAAAGTAACCGAGGGTAACGAGGTGTATATTATCATGGGTAGTTATGGACTAGGAGGAGTAGGAAACAACGGCCCTGCCACTACAATTGCAGAAGGAAAGATCGCAGTTCCATCAAATGTTTGGAAAGTAGCGGTAATCATCCCGACCGGAAATACGGATCTTAGCAGAGTAAGTTCTACCACAAGAGTAATTGCCGTCAATACATTGAATATTAACGCAACCGATAAAGACTGGAAGAAATACAGGGTGACTGTGAGAGATATCGAAAAGGTGACGGGATACAATTTGCTATCGAATTTACCACAGTCGATTCAAGATGTGATTGAGACAAAGGTTGATGTACTAAACTAGGCTTGGTGCTATTCAGATAGTATCCTGAATAATTCCATGTTTAGGTAGTAATTACCTTTTCCTATTACTCTTTTTTCAAGTACACCCATGTCTGCTAATTGGTCCAGGTATTTCCTGGCGGTATTTTCTGCATAGGTTTTGGTACCAACCAGATGTTTTACACGCGTATATGGTTGGGTAAAAATGGCGTTTACCAGAGACTCTGGTCTAGCGATATCTGTGTCTTCGACTATGGCATTTAATATAGCATCCTTTGCAGCTATGATGTCGTTTATCTTGTCATAAGTGATGTTTGAGGTTACTTCGACAGCCTTAAGCATGTACAATAGCCAAGTCTTCCAACTGCCTCTTTGAGTAATACCCGCCAGGCTTGAATAATAATCCTCTTTGTTATCCATGATATACCTGCTAAGAAATAATATTGGATAGTCCAATAGTCCTTTTTTTGTCAGGTAATGGATATTAAAGATCCTTCCGGTTCGTCCATTGGCGTCACGAAATGGGTGTATCGCTTCGAACTGGAAATGTGCGATAGCCATTTTAATCAATGGGTCCACGGGCTCCGTTTTGTCGTCGTTGATAAAGTCGATTAGGTTTCTCAATTTAATTTCAAGAATTCCTTTACCTCTGGGTGGGGTATAAGAGACCTTGCCAGAATTTGGCCCTGTGCCTCCTTCTTTAATAACGACCTGTGCAATCGGCGTTCTGATGCCATCGCTAAATTGGCTTATCGTTCTGTACATTTTGATGAAATAATTTTCATCAAAACACTCATTGCTTTTCAAGTACTCATAACCTCCCCACAACGCTTCCCGGTAGAATAATATTTCCTTTGCTGGTCCGCTTAACTGTTTCAGCTGCTCTTCACTGTAAGCTTGGTATAATTCATCATCAGTGGTGAAAATGTTCTCTATTGCGCTTGAGGCCTTAGCTTCTTGTAAGCTGATCGAATTGATCAACAACCCTTTATTCGGAATGGCGATGCTCCGGCCTTGTAATCGGGCTAGAGCCGCCTTTGAATTTCCCAATTGCGTATATAATTCGATATCTTCATAGATAGCTTTATCCACCGGTAATTCGGGTAGACCATTCCAAGGAAGATTTCTGTCTGGATTTATAGGATAAGACATTTCCAAATGTCAGTAAATTCATTAACATTAAAAAATTACAATTTTAATGTCAATAACAAGTGTATGCATTAAATTCCGCTTGCTATTATAAGGAAACCTTAAAATGTCAAGATTTTGAGGTAAATAAGGGTTATTGGCCTTAAAACGTATTACGCTACTCACTCATTTAATTAAGTACTGTAGCGTTTCTTACTATATTACCGTTATATAGTTATTAACCAAGATACTACGTCTATAGTCTTCAATTAAATTGCCTCTTATGAATCAGTTCAGAACTACTACCGCGTTCACATTAACGCTAAATACGGTTTTTACTTTACTAGTCCTTAGCGGACTCTTAGCCAGTTGTAAAAAAGATTACCCTACGAAAAAGGGTAATCCTAAGAACACCGATCTCCCCTTAGCCGGTGGACAGTCCATTTTGGTCATTAATGGGAATGTTCTTGTCAGCGGTTATTATTCAGTGAAAGGTCGGTTAAGTACAAAATATTGGATCAATGGCGAAAGTGCCGGGCAATCTAGATTTACTGAACTTGTAGGTAATCAATTGGGTTACCGCCAAGCTGTGGATGAGAAATATAGAACCGGATATACGTATAAAGACCGGGAAGGAAAAATTCAAACCTACCGCTTCGATCAGGGTTTTGGTGCTGGAGAAGGCCGGATGTTTTACTACAAAGACAATTTGATGGTGCGACTGGAGAATGACAACATTGGAGCCCTGACAACCGTTGCTTTTAATGATGACAAGCCTACTTTTGCTGGTACTTTGGGAGAGATGTCACCTGATATAACGGGTGGCATATCCTATCACCCTAAAACGGCTTTTATATGGGATGGTCGTTCTCCTTTGATCAAATTAGCGCTTCCTGTACAAAGCACTCTTTTCTGGGGGGTAAGCACGATGTATTCAAATAGTCCTAATGAATTTTATGTTGGAGGACTTTGCGGTATTCCTATGTATTGGAAAAATACCGATCCTGTTGTACTGGATGAACGTTTTGGCGAAGTTTGGCAAATCACTAAATCAGGTTCGGATATTTATGCAGTGGGATTAGTTAATAAAATCAATTCCAATAGCACAGGGCATACGGCAGCTTATTGGAAGAATAAAGTGCTTCACGAACTCCAGGACAATGCCCAGGCTTCTGGGATTTTTATTGATGGGGATGATGTTTATGTAACCGGCTCAGTTGGATACGTTCCTATCGATTACAGACCATGCTACTGGAAAAACGGGGTAAGGGTTGACCTTCCGATGTAAGGATTCCTAATCGGAACAAAATAACAGAACATTATCGAAATCACTCCGTATGGATGATTCTGCGTTTAACCGCATTAACACCTGTACGATAATATTTTATGGCCTTAATTCTAAGCAGGTCATACACCAATGCAAAAACCAAGATCAGTACCGGTGCGAAGAAAGACGAGAAACCAAAACGCTGAAACAGGTAGGCACCCGAAAGCGCCCCGGTCATGAAGAAGAAAATGATATACAGCCGCAGCCTGATCTTGGACCATAGGTCAGGCCGCCTGGCTTTATCACCGTGTGCCATCTGCGCGAGGTCAATCCCTAGATCAGTAAAGGTTCCGGTTAAGTGTGTGGTTCGCACCACTGAGCCGGATACCATCGAAACCAGCGCATTTTGCAGGCCCATGGCGAAAAGCAGGCTACCGGCAAAAAACTCTTTAGCGACCAACGTACCATTGTATTGATGTCCGTATAGGGCTGATATGAGCAAGATCAGTATCTCAATAATCACTGGGATAAAGTAAGAAAATCGCTGGTTTTCACCGGTGAAGGAAAGGACGAGGCTGGTAAAGAAGGCGCCGGCTAAAAAGAGAAACATCCAGAGCGAGATTACCGCCACTGTCCTCCAATCCTGGAAAGCTAGCCTTTCGGCAAGAAGGGCGGCATGTCCGGTTACATTGGTTGTAAGTATAGAAAAGCCTAAGAATCCTTCGGCATTCACAAAACCCGCCGTCAGCCCCAAAAGGGTGGCCAACTTCAAGTTATGATTAGGAGTTCTTTTTGCGCCTAAGTGCCTTAACATCTTTTAATTGTTTATGGCGGAAAATGCGTTGTTTTCCGCCAGAGATGAGATCAGCACAAAGATAACGGGTTTATATCTACTATTCAGAAAGTATTAAATGCCCTTATCGACCAGTTGCTTACTAGCTTCATCGTACCGGTCTCCGGTATTGGGATATTTGGCAATTAATTCTTCGATCTGTCGCAGGTGTTGCGCCGACAAAGAAACGTCCACGCTGTCTGCGTTGTCGGTAAGATTTTTTCGCTTTTTAGTGCCGGGAATAGGAATGATATGATCGCCCTGAGCAAGTATCCAGGCTAAAGCGAGCTGTGCCGGCGTGCAACTGATCTGTGTCGCCAGTTCTGCAAAGCCACCAGACAGCCTTTAGTTGTTATCCTGATATTCCTGTTGGTATCGCGGCAGCTTTCTACGGAAGTCATTATCACCCAGCTCACTGATGTTTAAGGTATTTGTCATTAACCCGCGTGCAAGCGGACTAAATGGGACAAAGGCAATACCGAGTTCTTTACAGGCAGGAAGAACGTTTTGCTCTACCTCTCTGGTTAATAACGAATATTCGCTTTGAACCGCAGCAATGGGATGTACAGCATGTGCCTTTCTAATAGAACTTACTGATGCCTCTGATAAGCCAAGATAGCGGACTTTGCCTTCCTGAACCAACTCTGCCATTGCGCCAACCATTTCTTCTACGGGTATGTTAGGGTCGATACGGTGCGCGTAGTAGAGATCAATGGTATCAATGTTCAGCCTTTTCAAACTTGCTTCAACTGCTTTTTTAATGTAAGCTGGAGAGCCGTCGAAAGTCATCTTGCCTGTTGCATCCTGGGTAAAACCAAACTTGGTAGCGATAAAGATCTTCTCCCGGTTAGTGGTTAATACTTTCGAAAGGAGCTCTTCATTCTTGCCACTGCCATAAGCGTCTGCAGTATCCCAAAAGTTGATACCTAAGTCTAACGCTGTATGCAGGGTTGCAATTGATTCTGTATCGTCGGGTACACCATAGGCATGGCTCATACTCATACAGCCGAGACCGATGGCTGATAGTTGTTCGTTGTTTCCAAGTTTCCTGTATTTCATCTGATGGGTTTTTTTAAGATTTCAATCTGTTTTCAAAGAACTGCAGCGTTGTAGCCCATGCTTCTTTCGCTGCCAGCGGATGATAGCTGCTTCTTTCATCGCAGTTGAATCCATGATCCGCGTAAGATATCACTGTACTGATGTATTCTTTTCCTGCCGCTTTTACTGCATTTATGATTCCATCAATGTTTTCCTGCTGAATATGAGTATCCTTCCCGCCCCAGAAGAACAAATGCGGTGAATTCAAGTTTACGGCCCTGTCTGCAAGGGCATCAACTCCACCACCGTAATAGGAAACCCCTGCTGCTAAGGGCAAAACAGTATTGGCTAAAAAAGAAACTCGTCCGCCGAGACAATAGCCCACGCTGCCGGTTTTCTCATGGTCAATATTTTGCTGTTGTTGCAGCCAGTCGTAGCAAGCCTTTAGATCGGCTTCCAATCCTTCGTTTGTTATCGCGGCGAAGTGCGGCTTAACCGAAGCGAAATCTGTATAGCTGACTTCCAGACGCTTTGCTGTACGATAAAACAGATCTGGAGCAATGACCACATAGCCCTCTCTACAAAATCGCTCAGCAACATTTCTTATATGCTGATTGACGCCGAAAGCTTCTTGTAAAACAATAATCGCAGGAAACATGCCTTCGCCGTCAGGCAAAGCGATATAGGCGTCCATTTCTTTGTCTTGAACAGACAGGGTTATAAAATCGTGGTTGGTCATGTTGTTAAGTTGATGGGTCCGGATAGTTTTGAACAGGCAATTTATGTCGAAAAGTACTGCATTTATTCAACTACATTTCTTTAGTGATAATGTTTCTGTTACAGCTCTTCCACCGACTATTAAGGAAGCAGCTCACCACAGTTAGCTACGCTACTATACAGACAAAATAAAATTAATTAGCTAATATGCGTAGTATTAAATTAATTACGATGAAACTGTTCTTGACACTCTTGATGGTACTTGGTTTTCAGATCAATTCCTTTAGCAGTACAATTAGCATAGATACTAATAAAACAGGTGTTGTACAACGAGCTTACCTTATAAAAACACTCTGTAAAATTGCCGATCCTGTATTGGTAGCGTTAAGTAAAAACGAACTTAAGAAAACAATGCCCGTTGAGTGTGCCCCGGGTACATTGGAGGGGAGGAAACAAGTTACCTATCTGGAAGCTTTTGGCAGATTGCTGGCCGGTATGGCTCCCTGGCTAGAGCTGGGGGCAGATGATACGGCAGAGGGAAAGCTTCGTAAAAAGTATTTGGACCTTGCATTAACAGGGCTCCATAATGCGACAAATCCTGCGGCAGCGGATTATATGAACTTTACTAAAGGCGGACAGCCGTTGGTGGATGCCGCCTTTTTATCGCAGGCACTGCTTAGGGCACCCACACAATTATGGGGAAAACTGGATAAGGTAACTCAGCAAAATGTGATCACTGCATTGAAATCGACTCGGGTAATACGGCCTTACGAAAGCAACTGGTTATTGTTTAGTGCAATGGTAGAAGCAGCGCTGTTAAAATTTGACGGTGCCGCAGATCAGATGCGTATAGATTATGCCGTGAGGCAGCATATGAAATGGTATAAAGGTGATGGTATTTATGGTGATGGAGAGAATTTTCATTATGATTATTACAACAGTTTTGTAATCCAGCCTATGTTGGTAGAAATACTGCAGACGACGGGAAATGAGAAAGGAATTTATAAAGAGGTTCTAAAACGCGCTCAGCGATATGCGGCTATTCAGGAAAGGCTAATCTCCCCGGAGGGAACCTTCCCAGCGATTGGACGTTCGCTCGCTTATCGTTTTGGTGCTTTTCAATCACTGGCACAAATCGCACTTTTGAAATCTTTACCAGCCGAAGTTAAATCACAGCAGGTCCGTGCGGCACTGTACACTGTGATCAAAAAACAGATTGAAGCTCCCGGCACGTTCGATGAAAAAGGCTGGCTGCAAATCGGCTTTTATGGTCACCAGCCGTCTATTGGTGAAACCTACATTTCTACCGGCAGTTTATACCTCTGTTCACAAGGATTTTTAATATTGGGATTAAATGCTGCAGATGATTTCTGGAAAGGTCCCGACGCGGATTGGACACAACGTAAAATATGGAATGGAACAGCAATTCCAATTGACCACAGTATTGACCATTGATCAGCAATTATCAAGAAAGAAGACCATAAAAGGAAAAATGATGAGAAGAAACAAGCTACTAAGCGTAATAGGACTGATTCTGTTCTGTATTTCGGTAAATGCACAGCGGTATAAAACCAACCGGCAATTGTCAAAAACAATTGATCAAAGTTTTCATGCGGGTGACGCACAGTATAAAGTGATGATGAAACAGTTAGGTCCCGATCAGTTTCCTAAGAGTTTTGATTCAAAAACCGGAAAGTCAGACAATAGTAATTCTGGCTGGTGGTGTAGTGGTTTTTATCCTGGGACTTTGCTTTATTTGTATGAAGAAACTAAAGATCCCGCATTGCTTACGGAAGCAAACAGGATTTTAAAGGTGCTGGAAAAAGAACAGTATAATAAAACAACACATGATCTGGGCTTTATGATGTATTGCAGTTTTGGAAATGCTTTAAAGATTGATCCTAAACCAGAATATAAACAAATTCTGATTAACAGTGCAAAATCATTGGCAAGCAGATTTGATCCAAAAGTTGGCTGTATCAAATCGTGGGATGGCAAAAAAAAAGAATACCTGGTGATTATTGATAACATGATGAACCTGGAGCTGCTATTTTGGGCTACACGCAAGACCGGCGATTCGAGCTATTACAAGATTGCGGTAACGCATGCAAATACGACTATGAAGAACCACTTTAGAGCGGATTATAGTTCTTATCATGTTATTAATTACAACCAGGAAACTGGGGAGGTACAAAAAAAACAGACCGCACAAGGTTATGCAGATGAATCTGCATGGGCTCGCGGACAAGCATGGGGATTATATGGTTATACTGTAATGTACCGTGAAACAAGAGATAAAAAATACCTGGACCAGGCAAATCATATTGCTTCGTTCCTTCTAAACCACCCTAATTTGCCGAAGGACAAAATTCCTTATTGGGATTTTAATGCACCAAATATTCCGAACGCGCTGCGTGATGCATCTGCGGGTTCTATAATGGCAGCGGCTTTTATGGAGCTCTGTACTTATGCAGATGAAAAAGCAGGAAGTCTGTATTTTAAAACAGGCGAAAAAATGATTAAAAGCCTTTCGGCAGCTCCTTATCAATCACTGCCAGGTACAAATGGTGGTTTTATGCTGCAGCACAGTGTTGGGCATATCCCTCAGAATACTGAAGTAGATGCGCCGCTTACCTATGCAGATTATTACTACGTAGAGGCAATGAAACGGTATGAGAATATAAAATAAAGACTTTGAAGTCATCTTTGTGACTGCCTTTGATAAGGAATACGCGTGTAATAGCTGATAGAATTCATTAATTGTTTCTTTCCAACGCTTTGCGCGAAGTTCCGAGCCTTGGGTTTTATTTGTGCTGGGATTTTGATTATATTTGGATATGCACTCCGCAGTTCAAACAAAACAATCGTTATTAGCACTACTTAAAGCTAATGGACAAAAACTAAGGTCCTTTGGTGTTTTAAACTTAAGTGTTTTTGGATCATTTATTACTGGCAAATTGCATGCTAATAGTGACGTTGACCTACTGGTAGAATTTGACCCACAACAGAAGAGTTACGATAATTTTATGGATTTGTCATTCTTCCTGGAAGATCTTCTAGGAAGAAAGGTTGAAGTCGTCACTCCACAATCTCTTAGTAAATATATTGGCCCACATATTTTAAGACAAGCTGAAAATGTTCCCTTCTAATGTTGAATTGTTAAGACATATTCTAGAAGAGGCCACCTTTGTTCTTGACGCTACGACTGGAAAAAGCAAGGAAGACGTAATTAATGACCCGGTTCTTCATGATTATTTTGGAATAGACTATGATATTGTTTGGGATATTATTAAAGCGAAGCTCCCAGATCTCAGGAATAATATTAGTGATATAATTTCAGGAAACTAATTTCTTTGTTGAACCGACGAGGTAGATGGTTTAGCTTAGGCCAGCAGGTCAGTGTGACTACTTGATCAGTGTTGCGGAATTGAAAAACAACTCGTTCTTTTTAGAAGTGAGCTCTGTAGGTACCCTGCAAATGAGCGTATATAATTTGCTCCCAATAAAGATCATCTGAAGGTATACTGTGTATTTGTTTGTGTTTTCTAGTCCTGAGACATTATAAGTGGTAAACGTATTCCACTTTCCGATTTTAATAGCTTCGAATTTATAATTTGGTCGTTGCAAGGCGATTCCGGACACAAGTTGTTCTGCGAACGTTGGATCGTCTTTTACTGAAGCCAAGGCAGCAGAATCCATCTTTGCAACTACGTTCATATCCATCGCGCCTGCACTATACACTACGCTGTCTTTCTCTTTGGACGTAAAGACTTCAATTCCGGTCCTGGTGACTTTCTGGGGTTCCGAGGGGAATTTTACCGACAGCCTTCCGTCTAGTGCTTTAGTGATCCATTTTTCTTGTGCGTTAGCTGCAATAGAGAACAACAACATGACAGCAAGTACCAATTGTGATTTTTTCAATTTGAACGGTTCTAAGGTTAATTTCCTGAATGTAAGTGTTTAGAGGCATTTAAACCAATTTTAAGATTGCAAAATGGCCTTAAACATCTTAATGGGATTAGCGCCCTGTGACGCCCGAGATCTACACAGTCTAATGAACGATAGCCGCCGGTATGGCAATGGCAAATACCGGCGATTGACTTCGTTATGGCTAATTAAAAAGCAAGCCGGCTTATTATCGTATTATTGTTGAATAGGGTACGATTATGTTCTTTTGACACAAGGTGTAATAGGGTGCTGGTTTTAGTCAAATACCAATCCATACCAGTAAGTTACTAATTACGTGTATGCCAGTTCATGTATAAACTGGATGTTTAAGGAAAATTAAATAATGAAAAAATTGATCATAGCGTTGCTCACTGGTTGCTTGTTAAGTTTACATTCTTTTGCCCAACTAAACGACGGCATTGATACCGCCAAAATCCGCCCTGCTAGGATATCTGAATTTGATCACTTATGGCGGCCAATCAACAGTCAAAAAAGGAATTTTCTAGATTACTTAGCTGTTTTGTTCCAAGAAAAAGAATATGATAAAGAGCTATATGCTGATGTTCAGGTAAAAATCACCAACCTTTCTAAAAATACACCTTATCGGATATATGTGAAAAACTTAGCTACTGATAATTATATCTTTATTTCAGACCGTTTGACATATAATAGTTGCGACTCCAGTGCTAAAATATCAATTGATCGCAAATTATTCAAGAGTCCATTAAGGTATGAAGTCTCCGTTATACCAATGTCTAAATTAGACGGTAAAACTTTTACACCATTAATTAAGAAGGTTACCTATAAAAGCCTTTTTGGGAAACCTGTAGGCTATTTTAATATAAATGAGCAGCACCGGGTGGGACAAAACTTAATATGGTTGTACGCATTTATAGCATACTTAGGGATAGCCCTTTATTATGGTTACAAGTTTAGATTAATAAACATCGCAAAGCAAAAGGAAAAAGCGCAACTTAAATTAGATGCAGTCCGGTCTCAATTGAACCCGCACTTTCTGTTTAATGCACTTGCCGGGATTCAAACCTTAATGAATACAAATCAAACAGAACAGGCAAACAAGTATTTAACTCGGTTTTCCCGTTTAACAAGGGCAGTGTTAAAAAGCACAGACCTTATCAGTCTGGACGAAGAGCGTGGTTTACTGGACGATTACCTTCAAATGGAACAATTAAGGTTCAATTTTAAATATGAGATCACAACAGATCCCAATCTTGATCTCCATAATACGGAAATACCTTCCATGCTATTGCAGCCATTTATTGAGAATGCTGTGAAACATGGCATTGCCAGCTTGGGCAGTGATGGACAAATCAATATTACTATCTTTAGAACCGATGATAACCTCATTCTTAGAATTGAAGATAATGGGAAGGGTTTTGACACCTCCAAAACTTATGAAGGGTTGGGTTTTAATTTAAGTACTAAACGGATTGCGCTTTTGAACAAGCTATACAAAAAGGATCCAATCCTATTAGGAATGGAATCCAAACCAGGAAAGTCAACTATAACTATCACTTTAAAAAAGTGGCTGTAAACTATGAAAGCGATAATAGTTGATGATGAGCCGGCCAATATTATAAATCTTACCGTTTTATTGAACAAATATTGTCCGCAAGTAGATATAGTAGGTGCCGCAAATAATAATCAAGACGCATTATCCCTGTTTGAATTACAGAAACCACACCTTATTTTTTTGGATATCCAATTGGACAATGATTCCGGTTTCAATTTGCTAAAATTACTTCCTAAGAAGGACTTCGAAGTCATCTTTGTGACTGCCTATGATAACTATGGCATACAGGCGATCAAGTTTGCGGCATTAGATTACATTTTAAAGCCTGTTGATATTGATGAGTTGGTTTCTGCAGTAAACAAAGCTGAAACGAAGCTAAAAGAGAAACAAACCATGCAGCTGGAATTTTTAATGAATCACATAAAACGAGATCACACTGTACCTCTCAAAATAGCTTTACCACAACAAAAAGAAATAATATATGTGTTGCTAAACAATATTGTGCGGTGCGAAGCAGAGGGCACTTACACATTTTTCTATCTGCAAAGTGGTGAGAAGATATTGGTCTCTAAAGTGCTTAAAGAGTATTCAGAACTTTTGGAGAATAATGGATTTATAAGAACACACCAAAGCCATCTTATAAATCTAACATTTGTAAAAAGCTGGTTAAAAGAAGATGGGGGTATGCTGCTGCTAGAAACCGGGGAGAAGATACCTGTATCTCGACCACATAAAGACAAAGTTAAGAGCCAACTGACAGGGTCAGCTTTGTAAGTTTAGAGCGATTTGGATGAGAAACAGAGTGATACCTAATAAGGAGTTACCGGAGTTTGTAGTCCCAAAAGCTGATCATTCACATCAATATCTAAACCCAATAACGGCTCCTGTACATACAGGCCATAAAATTTTTGAGGCACCACAATGCTGTCAGTGTTTTCGATAAGCATTATCTTCTTAGCTACCTTTGTTTTGGGAGAAGTTCTGACATAAGTAACCAGCCTTCGCTCCATTGGTTTTTTTGAAATCGCTACTGGTTTATCCTTTGGTTCAGGTCGCACATTGGTTAGGTTATTCTTAGCTTGTACCGGTATGACCTGTGCTTTGTCCGACTTATCAGCGTTGAAAAATATTAGACCTAAAGAGACTACAAAAACTAAGCAAGCTGCGATGGACAACTGCCTCGTCCTTAGACTAAAACCAACCGCAGGTTTCCTTGTTGCATAAAAATGTGCTTTTAGTTTCGCAGGTATTTCTGCTGCAGGCAGCAAGGTTTCATCATAGTCATGCGCACCACGAAGCGTATGTTTCAAAACGAGGTGATAAGCATTGTAACTTTCTTCAGTAAGAAACGCAGACACAAACAGGCGCTCCTCGGCATTCAGTGCTTCGAAAGTTTTACTCATCAAGAGCGATTCCAATTTTGGCTCTAATGTCTCCATTACTTCTTTTCTTTATAAGGATTAAAAATATCAAGTGCCGAGTTCAGCTTCTTTAAGGAATAAAATAATCTCGATTTCACCGTACCTTCTGCGCATTCCATCACCTCGCTGATTTCTTTTACAGAGAGATTGTCCTGATATCGCAATGCAAAGGTAAAACTATGTAAGTCATCCATTTTTGCCAATTCTTCAGCCAGTCTCTGATTGAACAGCTGTTGGTCGAACCTGTTAAATAGGGCAGAAGAACCGGTATCTATGATCGCTGTAAAATCAAAATCCATCACCTTGCTACCCCGGATTTCATTTTTTCTATATTCGTTTTTACACATGTTGCTGGCAATCGCATATATCCAAACCTTGAACCTCTTATCCTGATGATATAACCCGGCCTTTTCTATTACTTTCAGGAACAAGTCCTGCAAAAAATCCTGGGCTTTCTCCTCATCACGGTATAATTGCCTGTAAAAGAATCGCAATAGAGGCTTCGAGTACCTGTCATAGAGCTGTTCGAATGCAGGGTGGCGACCTTTTACCACATACGCCATCAACTCCTCATCGGAGCAAACGGCGTACGCTTTAGGCAAAAGTGAGCGCATCGAGTCTTGTTTCTAATATCAATTATTTAGATTCTTCAAAATTCATATTCCGTGGTTCAGAAATTGACGGTGATGTATCCAGTAGATTAGTGAGGGGCACACTTTTGTCCACCACTTCAAATTTCAAGTCGTCCAGCCAGACTTCTCCAGGGCCAGCTTGCAACACACCGAAAACAAAGCCGGTACTGCTCTCAGGCGCGTCCAATACGATCTCGTATTTTTTCCATGCCGTAGTACCGGTGATTGGTCTTTTCTGCATATTGTCAAAAGCGAGAGACTTAGTTTTGTCGGGACCATCTATTCTGAACCACATACCCGCCCAGTTTTTTACATCTTTAGTTTTGATATAGCCTGTAAGACGTACCCTTTTACCTAAATAGGTTGAAGGGTTGAAGCTCTGCATAATCGTTCCAAAGCCATCCACTTCCTTTTTCGACTTCAAAAAGGCAACGTTACCGTTCCTCTCCGCATCCTTTACCGTGCCGATTTCATAGCTTTCAGGGTTACTTCCCGCAAGGAACCAGCCCTTAATGTCTTCAACTGGTTTAAAAGCGAAGACAGTTGCCAGCGCCAAGAAAGAGGCAGCCACTGCGTAGAATTTCAATTTTTTCATGTTGTATTAGTGAT
Organism: Pedobacter sp.; assembly: GCF_037719805.1. Classification (GTDB taxonomy): domain Bacteria; phylum Bacteroidota; class Bacteroidia; order Sphingobacteriales; family Sphingobacteriaceae; genus Pedobacter. Next base: position 140,056 of record NZ_JBBJLZ010000004.1, read on the forward strand.
TAATTAAATATAACTGATTATTGGAGGCTTTATACACTGTTTACTTTGTCAGAGGAACACTTTTGTCTACAATTTCAAATTTCAGATCATCCAGCCAAACTTCCCCGGTTCCGTTTTGCAGCACACCGAATGCAAAACCAATACTGTTTTCAGGTGCGTCCAATACAATTTCATATTTTTTCCATGCCGTAGTACCGGTGATTGGTCTTTTCTGCATATTGTCAAAACCAAGCGACTTACCTTTGTCCGGTCCATCTATCCTAAACCACATGCCGGCCCAATTTGTCACATCTTTTGATTTGATATAACCAGAAAGACGTACTCTTTTACCTAGGTAGTTTGAAGGGGTAAAGCTCTGCATAATTGTTCCAAAGCCGTCTACCGCTTCTTTTGACTTCAAAAAGGCAACGTTAGAATTTCTTTCTGCATCCTTTACTAAGCCAATTTCGTAGCTTTCCGGATTACTTCCTGTAAGGAACCAACCCTTGATTTCTTCCATCGGCTTAAAAGCGAAGACACTTGCGAGCGTCAGAAACGAGATGGCAGCAACGGAGTAGAGTTTTAATTTTCTCATGTGATTACGGTTAATTTGATTCTTATTTGATCCTTTATACACCCGAGTCGGACAAACGTTCAATTGAAATTCGAATATATTTACAAGCTTCCGTACGCTTGTATCTGATTCATCATAAACAGGTATAAAAACAATGATAGTACGGAATCCAGGCTATTGATACTCTTATTTGCTTTTCCTGTCAATAATATTTACTATTGATTAAACACAAAAATAATGTACAAATGGAACGATTACAATTAGTGAAGAGTAATACTTTTATATCTAATTTTAAGATTATTATGGTCTTAATACTGACCAGTTGGCTATTACCGGCAAATGCACAATCTTCACGAAATCGAAACGAGATGGAGGATAATAACAGGATCTTTTCCCTACTAACTGAAAAAATTGGTCCTATTGGTAATACTAGTATCACCTACTTCACCGGAGACTTTTATCCTGAAATTAAGGGTAAGATAAAATCGATTGGAAAAACTGATATTGCCTACTATACTGGAGACTTTTATCCGGAAATCAAAGCTAAACTAAAATCTATTGGAAAAACTAATATTATTTATTATACAGGAGATTTTTATCCAGAGATTAAGGGTAGGTTGAAAGCTGTTGGAAATACGAATATTATCTATTATACGGGAGACTTTTATCCAGAAATTAAAGGTAAGCTAAAAGCTGTTGGAGATGCGAAAATCACCTATTACACTGGAGATTTTTATCCAGAGATTAAAGGTAAAGTTAAATCAGTTGATGGAGACTTTCCTGAAAGCATTTTGTTCCTTTTTCCTGAATTGGGCATAATAAATTAATGTACTCAGAAGGCCTGGAGCAATCCTAATAAATGGGGTTTTATTCTTCTCATTTCAGTGGGTGTAATGCCTTCAAAACCTCAAACCCTACGGTATCACCGGTAGAAGCGTTATTTGTAAGCACGACCACCACAATGTGACGCTCGAGATCTACGCAGACTAAAGAACGATAGCCGCCGGTAGCGCCATTGTGCCAAACTATCTTCGGATTTCCACCTAAGAAGTGCCATCCCAGACCTATGCTGGCTTGTTCATCCTTGTAGGTCAATACATGAGTCAGTTTAATTGCTGTTGAAAGGGGAGTAGGAGCATCGCTTAGCTGAAGCTTGCCGTAAGCAAGCAGGTCCATCGCTGAACTTTTAAGCGCTCCGGCCGCTTGCATTGCCTTAAACTCCCAGGGCGCAGCAGGGATAAAAATTTCATTGTAGCCTTGAGCCAGGAGGGTGGTATCAGCTCCTTTGACAGTGAATTTCGTTTCGTTCAGCTTAGCTGGTTTAATAATGTATTTCGCTACCAGGTCAGCATAAGGAGATTTATATATCTTTTCCAGGATGACACCAAGCAGTCCGACAGCCGTATTGCTATATTCATATTTCGTGCCGGGCGAACGAATACTTTTGACGCTTTTTAGATAAGAAAAGAGGTGTTTGGTATCGTAGTTTGCATACGGCTGGCCGATGTGAGTAACAGTACGCTCCCAGTTAGTTACCATTTTGGGCAGTCCTGAAGTATGATTGGCTAATTGTAATAGTGTGATGCCTTTCAATGCAGGGTTACTCGCCACTGAGTCTGGTAAAAACTCTGTAATGGGACTGCTGAGTTTGACTTTCCCTTCGTTTACAGCTAAGGCAAGCAATGTGGACGTAAACGTCTTAGTGACGGATCCGATATCATAGAGCGTGCGGCTAGTCGGCAATTGCGAGTTACCGAGACGAGTCTCGCCATAATTAAAATAATAGTCCTTCCCACCGTAATGGATGCCTACACTTAAACCGACATTCCCTTTGGTTCGGATATAGGAAGATAAAGGCCCATTTACAGCGCTGTCCAGTCTAGTTTTTAAAGAATTATCTGTATTAAACGCTTTGGTAGAAACATCCTCCGTATAAGGCTGCCTATTAAACATTTCTATTCTATCATTTTGATCGATTGATACCAGAACTGAGATTTTCCTGACCTATATTTATTGATCCTGCCCTCGTTACCTAGGAATACGAAGTCAGCGAAAGGGGTGAGGGGATAAATGCTATTCTCCATGATCTTCTTCCAGGCATCGGGAGTAATCCCTTTCCTCGAGTTTTCTCCGGCAAGCAGGTAAGTGCTATCTGTTTTTTTCTCATTAATCAGCCGTATCATTTTCCGGGCTACTAAATCGGTTCTCTTTTCTTCGGCGCTCATTTCTGAACTCCCTGGTTCTTTTTTAACCATTTGAAAAGACATGTTGCTGATCTTGCCGAACCGGTCGATACTGAAGTACATCATCAAAGGCACTGTTCCTTTTATCCGGTATTGACTAAGCGAATCTTTTGACCTTTGAAAAGCAAGACCCCGCATGGGCAGTAAGGGAAATACAACGTCTTTAAATGAGGTTCGCCAGGCAGTAGGCGATAACTTTTTACGAAGTGATTCACCTGTCATTGAGTATAAGCTGTCGGCTAGTTTCTTATTGAGCAGGTCCACTGCGATCAGGGCTACCTCGTGGGTTGTTTTCTCGAGAGGCGTGACTTGTGCTGAAACTGAGAGGTAGTTGATGACAACTAGAGTGGTGACGAAAAAGAACTTTTTAATCATAAGTGAGAGCAGGTTAATTTTAGCAGCTAATTTACTATATTTAAGTATGCAAAATACTGCTATGATATTGCAACTCCTTACTCAAGAATTCGAACACGAAGTCACTAGCACCCGGAAACTGTTACAAGCGATCCCCGAGAAGGATTTGGCATTTAAGCCTTCAGACATCTCCTGGTCGATGGCCGAACTAGCGCAACACATTGCCACAATCTATTTCTGGTATGTAGGTACTTGTACTTTGGATAGTTATGATATGTTAGCAGATCCGATAGAGCGGAATGATCCGAATGACATCAAGGGAACACTTGCACTTTTTGAAAGTAATGTAGAGAAAGCAAGGGCTGCTTTAAGCTCAGTAACCGAAGAAGGTTTAAGTAATCAATGGACCATGAGAATGGGCGAGCAAGTAGTGCTTGGACCACTACCAAGAGCGGTTGTGATCCGTGGGTTTTTATTTAATCACCTCTATCACCACCGCGGTGAAATGGTTGTTTATCTCCGTAGCACCGGGAACAGGGTTCCAGGTATGTACGGCCCGACTTACGAGGAGAGCCAGGGAGGGTAGATTGCAGAGTAAGTTGCGCAAAGGTATCATGTGAATCTTTAAGTTTCCGATGGAGCACGTCCTTACAGCTCTTTAAAAATTATCCGGCTTATAACCGATACGTTGCCTTGAAGGGTTGGGGATTTCTTTCTTCTCCAATAACTCGTCGAGATAGCGAAATACGATTTCCATGTTTTTATCTTGATTGTCTAGCTTGTTTTTTACCTTTTCAATCTCTAAACGGATTTCTGTATTATCAGTAAGCAACAATCTTAGCTTGGTAAAAATGCGTATGATCTGAATACTAACATGGATTGCCCTTTCACTGTTCAATACACTCGACAACATTGCTACTCCCTGCTCGGTAAATACAAATGGTGTCGCTGGGCTAAATTTCGCTTTCTCAAGGAGGTTGTCACAGAGTGTGATAACCTCCTTCCACTCCTGTCTGTTTAATTGAAACATGAAATCTTCTAGAAATCTGACCATATTACGTTTAACGGCCTGCTTTAATGCCCTAGTTTCTACTTGATACAATATTGCCAAATCCATGTCTAGCATGACTTTTTGGTTCCGGATATAATAGATTTTTTCCATTACCATCTGGTCAGGCACTAAAATATTATTAATCGTATTACTCATTATACTATTCTGCTACTATGCTGGTATATCATGCTGTCCTAAATACAAATCTTCGTTAAACAAATAAAGCTATGTGACTAAGTTCCCGCTAAATATTCAGTTTATACAACCTGTGACGCAATTAATTAGGTGCTATCCGGTGAATCATTTCTTATTTATAAGTCCCCGAACTATGCCAAACGTGTTGTATGAAATGTAAATCGTCGCGGCCCCTAAGGACAAGGCAGTCTCCTGAAGTAATACAATGGGTAAAGCGGTATTCTGGAAAATCAGAAATAATACTTGTGTAATCATTGTGTAAGGTTAATATTAGTGGCTAATTTACTATAATTGTGTATACAAAATACTATTATAATAATGGAGTCGAAACAATATGGGCTGTAATAATTAGTAAGAAGAAAGGCCTATATAAACTAGACAGTATTCCCTTTTGCGACAAATTCAGATTTTATTAATGGCCTTTACTTTTATATCAACAATGTATACCAAATTTCTGATTCTGCTTTTTGTGGCATTTACGCATCAGGCATTGTCACAAAACAGTACCGACAGGGTTCCTATTTCGGAAACATTTTCTTCGAACGGTAAATTCTGGTTGGAATCTATTTCTTATGACAGTGAATTTCCAAACCTTAAAGGTGAATCTAAAGTTTCTTATTCTTATTTAAATAATGGGACAGAGGCAGGGAAAAATTATTACGAAATCAATAGGTCGTTTGATCTCTACGACGGGTATCCCTATTTTGCCGCCCTCAGTAATGATGGCAGAAAGATAATCTACATCAAGGATATGGTTTATAGCAAAGGGGATGAACAGAAGGATGTGACTTACTATGTAGATGGCAAGTTGCAAAAAACCTATACCACAGAAGAATTTATCAATTGTGATAGGTCCAAAGAAAAATGTGGAATGTTCTATAACAATCAAAACGAAATGTATACGGCAGTAAGATACTCATATAAACAATTTAGAAATAAGGTAACAGAGGATGATAAATTCTTGATCAAGAATTATGTCTTCAATAAAAACGACACTATTTATCTTGTTGATGCTAGAAAAAAAGTAACAATATACGACTTGGACAAGGATAGGTTTATCGGTAGAAATATTGATTTTGACTCTGTATATCCCCAGATAAGGGGTATTGAGGCTGTTAAGAGCAGTATCTCTTATTATGTATATCCATATAAATGGATCATAGATATCGAAAGTGTGAAATCTAGCGAGAAACTTTCAGAGACGATAAGCAAAACGTCAAACCTCAAATTCGTACACGTAAACGACGAAGATTTCTTCAAGTATAAGCTATACAGGATTTCCCTATCCGGATACCTGAACAGGGACGGGAAATTGGAAATCGAAAACTTTGAAGCCGATAAGATATTCGATAAAGATAAGATAGAAACTTATCTTGAAAATACAGTATTCAAAACCGAATTTATTCCAAAAGAGGTGAATAAGATATATGTAAAAAACTTCTATGGGGGATACAGGAATTTTGATGACAAAATAGCAGAGGAAGAGACACAGAAAGAGAAAGAACGAGCCCAGGAAGAGGCGAAGAAACGTTTAACACTGGAAAAGATTGGTGATGTTTACATTCCTAAGAATCTCCACGAATGCTTGACCGAATTAGATAAGATCGTAGATTTTGAAGGCAAGAAACAAGTACTGGACCCGAAGGATGCTTGGCAGTTAAATTCGCACATGGGTGGATTGGGAATGTGGATTCGTAACAATTGGGGCATTAACGGGGGCTCAAGGTTGTCGAAGTATTTTCATGACAGAAATATCGGTACAGGAACGTCTGGAAACGATGAAATTTCAGGTGTGATTATCACTCAATATATTAAATGGCTAAAAGGGGATAACAAATCGTGGAAGGAATGGGAGAAGGAGTATCCAATAAAACAATAAAAATGCTAAGATACTGTGAGGCCTTTATTTAAGGTAGCGCAAACATCATTCTAATCTTCCTATTTATGAATGATATCATTTACTATCCTAAAGGGGAGCTAGCGAACTCGAACAAAAAAAGTTCGTTTACTCACTTTAAAACAAGTTCGCGAATTACCTAAAAAACAGAAAACCATCTTTAAATAAAATAAAGATGGTTTTTGAAGTACTCTGTGATCCCGCTGGGACATGAACTTCGTTCAATTTTCAGCGTTTAAAGGCTATCTGGAAGATTTTTAAAAAATGACTCACCGAATCACTCACCTTTTTGTCTGTATTTTTTAGCTGCAATTGCTATAGATTAAATTTAGCTAATTATTTCAATAAATCAAATTATAGTTGATAATTATGGTTTTCCGTAAATGAATGACTTTTCTTTAATTAACTTCAACTCCAACCTTTTTAGTATCTATTGATAATTATGATTAGTTAACAGTAGATTAGAAGGGAAGTTTAATTAATACTTCAACGCAAAATCATTTCTGCATAGCTGAATACCATATGAGTTATTTTTCTACGAATTACAGTAAGATTAGCTATGCCATATCTGAAGATGGTGGTGTTGGTCTTCGGAATGCACAAATCGGTGCAATCCATGCAATTGGAGCGCACTTTTCGATCCATTCGAAGGAACCCGCATTAGTAGTAATGCCAACTGGATCTGGTAAAACGGCGGTACTGAATTTATCCGCCTATCTTTTAAGGGCAAAGCGTGTGTTGGTAATTAGCTCGAGTGTTATGGTTAGAGGCCAGATCAAGAATGAATTTACCACGCTTAGAACACTGAAAGGTTCTGGTGTATTTTCAAATAAGATAACACTGCCAAATGTTAAAGAAATCCGATCGCCGATCAGATCAATTGAAGAATGGAATTCATTAAAAGAATTTGATGTCGTAGTGGGAATTCCCAATAGTATCAATGAAGGAATAAATGCAATCTTTAGGCCAGAGGAGGATCTATTTGATCTCGTTTTGGTAGACGAAGCACATCATGTGCCCGCCTTTACATGGACTAACGTAATCAAGGCATTTCCAAATGCAAAAAAAATATTTTTTACCGCCACTCCTTTTAGGAGAGATAAGAAAGAAATCGAAGGTAGATTGGCTTTCAACTATCCATTGGCACGGGCGTACGAAGATAAGATATTTGGCGATATTGGTTATTATCCTGTTACCACAACTGACGCAGATCCAGACCTAGCTATTGCCAAGGAAACAGAAAAAGTTTTTAAAGATGATGCTGAAAAAGGATTTAGACATTTTTTGATGGTAAGGACTGAAACAAAGGATCATGCAGAGACCTTGAATGAACTATATGAGAAGAATACTGAACTAAGACTAAAAAAAGTAGACAGTACACAAACCTATAGTTCCATCAATAAAACTATAGAAAGATTGAAAGCAGGAGAATTGGATGGTATTATCTGTGTGGATATGCTTGGTGAAGGTTTTGACTTTCCAAATCTCAAGATTGCAGCAATCCACAGCCCCAAAAAGTCACTTGCTAATACGTTGCAATTTATTGGACGGTTTGCCAGAACAAATGCTGAAAACATAGGCGAGGCAAAATTCCTTGCTGTGCCCAATGACATAGAAATTGGCAAAAGAAAATTATATGCGGAAGGTGCTGTATGGAATGACATAATTAAGAATCTGAGCCAAGAAGTAATGGATGCCGAGGATGAGATCAAGCAAGTACTGGATACTTTTGAAAGTGAAGTGACGCCTCAGGATACGGAAAAAATCTCTTTTTATAATCTAAATCCGTACTGCCATGTGAAAGTTTACAAAGTAGATGGGGTTGATTTGGATATGGAGCTTGATATTTCGGGCCACGAAACCATACATCATGCTATCAGCACAGAATTGAATGCAGCAATCTTTATTACAAAAGAAACTGAGAAGCCGAAATGGATTTCGTCGGACGAACTTGTCAATGTGAAACACTATTTTTTTCTAGTCTATTTTGATGATGCTACCAAAATGCTTTTCTTGCATTCTTCGATAAAAACGCCACAGTTCTATGATACACTTGTAGAATTATTTGCTGACGGAGACTATGAACGGATATCTAAATATCAGATCAACAAAGTTTTGGTCGACATAACCGAGCCAGAATTTTTTAATATTGGGATGCAGAATAGGTCGGCAAACAGTGGCGAGTCATACCGTATCATTGCAGGACCAAACGCTGAAACGACCATTAAGAAGAGCCATGGTAAGAACTACGCCAATGGACATGTTTTCATGAAAGGGAAAGAGGCTGGTAACAAGGTTACAGTAGGTTATAGTAGCGGTTCGAAGATCTGGAGCAATTCTTACGAGAAGATACCCGATTATATCAAATGGTGCCAGGCGCTTGCACAAAAAATGGTTAGTAACAAGGATGTGAAAACAAATACGGCGTTTGATGATTTACCAATTGGAAAGACGGTTACTACATTTCCGTTGCAAGTACATAGCGCTATCTGGAACGGTGAAACTTTTAGTGATATTCCTCTCTTATATGGTTTGGTAGATGGGGAAATTGTGGAGAGCAACCAACTCTTGGATTTCGATATTGCAATAGATCATGGCGCAAGCAATCTTGGCTCAATAGTTATCCATCTCGCCTTAGATGACATTAGCCTTAAACTGGGCTATTCTTTTCAGGATCATTTTTACTACTTAGATGAGCCTGATATGTTATATGTAGTGGAAATAAATGGACATCAGACAGAATTGCTCTCATATTTGAACGACTCTCCATTGCAGTTCTTCCTAGATGATTTTGCAACAGTGAGCAATCATGAGTATTTTCCTCCACCTAATGAAGAGGATTTTCAGTTTGATAGCGCCAAAATACAGGCCATTAATTGGAATGGAGCAAATACTGATATAACTAAGGAGTTCTATGCTAATGCAGCAGCCAAGGCTGCTAATGGAAACCGAAATTCGATCCATGATACCCTTGAATCCAAATACATCACGAGTGCATATCCTGTTCTAATCTATGATCATGGAACTGGTGAAATTGCCGACTTCATATCCCTAGAAGAACATGCCGATCATATCGCAGTAAATTTGTGCCATGTGAAAGGATCAGGCGGTAATGACCCTGGCGATCGGGTAAATGATGTTTATGAAGTGTGTATGCAAGCAGTAAAATCACAAGCATGGACAGCCAATAAACAAACTTTCAAACAAAAAGTAGCTAATAGAGTAAACGGAAAAGGTCATAAATTTTTGCTTGGGACGCTTAATGAATTTAACAGGTTAATGGATTGTGGGAAAAGAATGGTATATCATTTTACGATTGTCCAGCCGGGTCTTTCAGAACAAGAATTTTCTCCGAAATTAAGCTATATACTTGCTGCGGCTGATGACTCGATTACTAATAATGGATTCGATCCGATAATAGTTATTGGTTCATAAGGTACTTAAAGAGTCAATGTTAAGGAGTGGCGTCAGGGGAGATAGATACATTTTTCTATTTTGACTGCCTTATTGAAAGAGGTTAGTGATGAGCAAATTAATTGACCATACTATAATCAGTTCTTTATATATGTACAATCAGCTTAAGTTCGAACAACAATGCTCTGGCCGGCGACTGCTTGCTGTTAACAAATAGTTTAAATTCTGTGTACTATAATCATTAATTTGTCGATAAGCTTGATAAACATCTTTTAGATTAAGAACCTCATTCTTTGACTTCCCGGGCCTAGAAAAAATAAGATGATCCCCATCTTTGCCGTTATTGTTGTAAATCGTTCCCTCGGGGCAAGAAAAAACTTTAAGTAAGGAGGCATCTTTGTGAAAACTAGAGTAGGACACGTTTTTATTGCTTTTTTGAATTCCAGATTTTTTTTGAGGTGCTTGCTGGTCTGCTAGTTGATATTTTATGCTGATAAACCTTGTCGAAAAAATAATCAACCTCCAACATATCTTTTAAGCCTAGCTCTTTAGCAATGTGTGAAATGTAGCTATAATAGAGTGCATAGTCCTTGTCTTTGTAGGTGTTGGGATAGGCATTGATCCTTGCACCAGCTTCTTTTATAAGAACGGTTACGGGATTGTTATTTAAGTTCGGCAGCCGCTTGTACTGGTAGGTCAGCATAATTTCTCCAATATAATTTGCTCCGGTTCCTTTCAACTGATCTGAGACTTCTTTGGCATAACTATAAATGACCTCCGGATTTTGTTTAAGATTGCTTTTAACGGCTAGAACCAACCTTCGGAATAGGTTTTTGTTGGCAAGGACACGGTTTATCTGTCTTGCCATTCCGCTTGAACTCCATAATTTAGGTTTATCGACACCCTGGTTGATTACCAGTTTCTTGAATTGCTGGGTGAACCTAGCGTCGGAAAGTGGACCACTAGCTATTTCATCTAAGATGAGTTTTGCCTGGTCATACTTTTGCTTCTTTTCTTTTAGCTCGTACTTAATAACGTTTTGATCAAGTTGATTGTAATGCTTTTTTAGATTTTTCAGGTCATAAAACAGATGTTCCCTAACGTCTGGAAACGGATCCGATTTGGTGATGATCGGATGTTGTTTCTTGTGATACTTAATATAAGCATCTAGAACCGGAAAGGTCAGGTAATCTGCATTTTCTCCATACAGGCATTGTTTAAAATACACCGATGCATCTTTCCATATTTGATCTTCTGTAGTGCAGTGGTGGTAGATTGAGCACTCATTGTTGGCCTGCGTTCCTCCATTGGTAAGGTTTGCAGAACCAATGATTATGTGGCACACACCTTTGGATCGAATCAGATAGATTTTAGGATGGAATATGATTTTGGAACTGAGCTTAGATAAGTAAACCCGACAGTTATCTCCATATCCCATCAAACCTTCCAGCGCCGTTGGATCAGTAATGCCAAAATTTGCACCGGCCATTATGGTGAATTTTTTACCTGCATCTAAATAGGGCTTCATAAACTTAATCCTGAATCTTTAAAGAAAGCTACGCCCATAAAAATCTCTGATGCTTTTGGTAGAAGTTTTTGTAGAAGGGAAAGGTGATTGTCTTTACCATTAAAATTATTAATGAGTTTGATCATGCTCGTTATTCAAATGCTTTCAGAAAGCGTTTATTTATATTCAGTTGCTTTATAGAATCTTACCCATTCCCTTTTTGCCATTGTTTTTGGGTCTTTGTCCCAGTCTCCATTTTCAGGGTAGAAATCGCGCTCACCCCAGATTAACCAGAACATTGTCAAACTGTTTTCTTTTAGGTAGGACTCCAGTATTGATTTGTCAAGGTAGGTAAATTCTTCTCCATCCCGATACTTGACTCGTGCCGTATGGGTAAATGCCCTAAGGTTACGATTGTTATCAAAGAGATCAGTGGAGCCTGCTTTAGTACGAAGTTTGGCCGAATCGATTATGTTTTTGCACACGTAATGTTCACCTTCAATGTCCACAACTGGGATAAAGACATCTAGTTTTTGAGTTACAGGCCTTTGTTCGGTGACGATTTCTGTTTCTTCTCTAATCTCTATACCCATGTTGTTTAAAGCTTTTTCATAATCGTCATCTTGGTCACTGGAAAAACTGATCATCACCCTGGGTACTCCGTATAGCATTTTGCGCGGCAGGGCCATAAAATGACTGCTGTTCAAAATGAGTTTCCAAATCCGGTCTGCCTGTTTTTCTGCAAGCTTTTTGCCTTTCCTGTACAGCGAAATGGTGGAATACTTGATCTCCTGCGCCTGATCTTTCAGGGAATAATTCCAGGTGGTGAATTCATTGTGCGGTATGGTATCCGCGTCGGGAATTTCATTCCTAAGGGCGTGTCTTACAGTTGGCTTATGTTCAGGTCCACGGCCGACCGCAGTTGGATGCGCGAAGGCTTCCCTTGCCCGTTTCAGGTTTTTATTCTTAACGAAGACCACATCCATAAGCACAAAGATTTGCCGCTCGTTTGACTCATCGATCTGGGAAATGTCGCCGTTGAGCAATACAAAGTCCCCGGTTCTTTCCCCAAGTCTTTCAATGGTTAGATACTCCATGACATCAGGGACCGAATGATCATTGCAGTACTTTTTCAAATGGATTTTGCTGTCTATAAAGTTACGGGTAACATATCTTTTGTTTGCCTGTACGTCTGTGTTTTCAAAAAGCAGATCAGGGTCGTGTTTGGGTTCAAAAGTCCTGATATAGCCTGAGTCTTCATGATTTCTGAACTTACCCATTCCCTCAAGATAGCCGCAATATTCAAGATGGGCAATTTCGATGTACTTATCTGCGTATCTGTAAGTATGCTGGTTTTCCTCCCCGAACCTTGAAAACCTGGCAATGGATTTATCAATATCTCCGAATAGGCCAAAGTCATACCCCAATTGATAGGCACGCCACCTAAGTTTTGCCTGGGTCTGCTTAAATTCAGGCGTGCGGTTATATTCGCTTCCTTTCCCCAGCATTATTTGCGGCATCTTATTTTTGTTAAAATAGTAGTCGATCAAGGAATTCCCATCCCTGTACTGGTTTTCATTTCTATCTATTTCTTCTTGCCAGTTGGTGATGCCAAGTTTTACAAAGCTACCTTTCAGTTCTTCCGATTGATGTTTTCTTATGCTTTCGCCGCTTCTCCTCTCCAACAGGCGCATTATGCTGTAGTTGTAATTTCGGGTCAGCAGGTGATTTGTCGCATGGAGTCCGTTTGCATGGAGAACGTTTGTTGATATAAAATCATATATCTCAGTCAACAGTTCTGTCGCTAAGGGTTGATTCAATTTAAGTAATGTGGTCAGTACATTGTACAGGATACTGCTCATCCACTCAAAAACCGTCGGATCATTGATACTGGCGCAGTAGAGATATCTTTCAAAGACAATGCCCGGATAACGTAGCCCAAATTCAAATAGACCATCGCTTGCGAGCTGCTTCAGGCTGGGCATGGTGGAGGTCAAAGTCCAGGACAGATAGTCAGCTACCAACCGCATTTTTGTGTATTGCTCCTGAGTATGTTCGGAGAGTTGCTGTAAGTCCTTGAGCTCAGCTACAAATTCAATGGTCTGCTCCTCATCGCACTCCCTAAGGTATTCCGACCAATAAATATCCCTGGTGTTCATAGGCAATCCGAGTAAGATCTGATCCCAGAACGTAAAGTTAAAGGGGTGATCGGAAACAAAACGAACACCTTCAGATCCCCTTAATAGAAGCGTTAGGTTCTGTGGGCGTTTTGCGAGATCCCTGACAAGTTGCACTTGCGCAGGGCTAATGTATTCGGGAGACAATAATATCATTGTCAAAATGGAACGTCCAAAAAGGCCGTTGGTCTTTGGATTCTGGTGTGGCGGCCTGCCCAACATGTCGTGCACAAACGTGCCTTTTTTGATCGGCAGCATGCTTAATAAGGCAGCAAGTATATCTTCATGGTTTGGATGCAACTCATTATATTTCTCGCTGAATAACCTTGTATCCGATTGATTCAAGAAGAACTTCTTAAAATCTGTTATCCCTTCATCGATCAGATGTCGGGCGATAAAGTAGCCTGCTATCATGTCATAGGTCAAGTAGGCAAGATCTTTACCGTCCTGCCAGTTTCTAATCAGTAGCAGCTCTTCATCAAAAAGGGCCTTGGCTACCGAATGCTGGTAGTCTACATTTGTACTCCCATCAGCGATTTCAATAAGCGTTTCTATTTCTATCCCCCTAGAAGGTTGTTCCCAAAGTAATTTCCCCAGTTTTTGCATGACCTGGCTAGCAAGTTTTTGATATTTCTTAATAGGGGCAATCTTACCATAACTAAGCAGGCGCTGATAGATGTTCTGGTTGCAGCGTTCAAGGAAGAGATCGAAGATAGTGTAGATCGAATCATAGCCGAGCGTAAGGGAAATGACTTTATCACGATTGGGATTTACCGATTCGCAGAACATCTTCAGGTAAAGTGGCTTAGTGAACTTTTCCAGTGACAAAAATGACAGGTCTGCCTGTATCTTGTATTCTTTAAAGTAACGGTTGATCAGCTTCTTTTTGTCTGTGATATTCGTAAAGCCGTAAAGACTGTGGAAACGGTCATTGTCCCGGTCCGCATTCCCCCAAATTGCCGCTTGGTAGGATGGCCTGCACGTCGTCAATAACACGATATTCCCATAGTTCAAAATCTCCGCCTCGATGCTGCCAATATCAAGGCGCAACCTTTTGTTCAGGTGGCCATTCTTGTCGATTGCTTCGTTCAGACCGTCCAGGATAAACGGGACGCGGATGTTATGGATTTTTCCCAGCGCATCAAGAGTAGCCAGAAAGTGAGAGAAGGTATAGGCGGAATGAATATCCAGTAGTTCTGTAATCTGGGCACTCAAAGAGTGATCTCCGCTGAACTTGATGGCAGGGATGAAAATCACTGGCAGTTTTCTTGATAGATGCTGCCGGGCAATGGACAGGCAGAAATTGGTTTTACCATCACCGGCATTTCCAAGGTAATGGGCAGTTCTCCATTTTTATGGGATTGTACTATGCGAAACATAGTATTTTAACTCCTCCAATAATTCTTTGAAAGCGGATTCTACTGGGTTGAATACCCTAGCCTGGTCCATATAGTTTTTTTGTTCCTTCTCATCTTCTGACGCAATATTCTTATGGTACCAGTCCCTTTTAAATTCGTCCCAAGAGTTCAGCATGCCAAAAATATTTTCGATTTCTGATACATAATCACCTTCACTGGTCTCAAAAATCCGATTTGGGCAAAGCTGGTTAAGCCTTTCATCGAGCTGGGGTTGTATTTTGATATAAGCGCCACTGATTTTTTCGAATTCCGCTATTGCATGATTGAATAGCGGACGCAGTTTTTCATTGGTATAACGTAGTTTTAGCAACGCGTCGGCTCCTTGCTGATTTAATTCCCTTAGTTTTCTAGGGTAGTAAGCGATCCTGTTTTCCTTATATTCCTCATTGATTAATATCGGGTTCACATACCAGTAAAAGAACTCTGAATTTTCAGTGTAAAGCTCCTCGTCAAATTTCTTTTCGACTAGGACAGATTGGTGATCAAAACGGCTGTCAAACCAGTCGGAAGATAGTTCCAATTCATTAAAAAAGGCCTGTTTTAATCCGTTGAACTCGGGGGTATTAAGATAACTATGTAATTCGTCCTCATGCCAGAGGATAATTTCCACCTTGCGGTTCGCTGGGATAAGTTGTTTCAGTTCTTGATCGATCCACTTATTTTCATCGACCGTCGGTACCATCGGAAGGCATAGGAACCAGTCGGTCATGTTGGGATGGATTTCCAGCGATTTTTTCAAGGAATCCTTGATCTTTGTTTTTCGGCTTGGAGATAGCCTGACGGGGTTCCCTTCATAATATTTGGCCTGCCAGCCATACTGAGTCTGATCTGACAGGGTCAGGTAAAATTCAACACCATCTCCGCCACCGGAATCGTCAATTGAAGTCATCAAACCCTGATCAGCATATAGTTTCCTGGCAATCTGATAACATAGTTGCTCAAAACTTTTGTCTTTTTTGGTTTTATATGGTTGAAGGGCGTTCCAGTTGATTAGCATGAATGGACTGTGGTCTTATAGTTGAAGCTTTAATGAATTTATTTTTGTGTATCCAATCCATGTCTTTGAAGTTGTCGGTTACTTTATCATATATCTTCCCAAGCATGGCCAGATTGGCTTCATATTGATGGTCTGCAGAAAAAATATCCAGACATACGGTATTGATCTCGTGGAAACAGGCAAGTGTCAACTGCATAGGGTCAACATAGCTTTACAGGTCCTGATCATGGCTGGTCTCAGATCTAGCATAGGTTTTAGAATGGCAGGTCGTCATCTTCCCCAGGTATAGAGGAGTCTTGTTGAACTGCCCCTTTTGGCAGGGGCACATTATTAACGATAAACAAATTTAAGATGTCGTTCCGATCCATAAACATTATCTGGCTTCTCTTGGAAGCGTCCAGTTTTCCGCCCAGCCAATTTCTCGCAGACTTTGTGATTTCCCCGCCAGCGATTATAAAGGCATGATCCACCAGTACCCGTTTTCCAATTTCCGGATCAAAAATCTCATGCCCTAGCATCATGCAAACCTGGTTGTGGATTTCTGCTACATTAGTATTGCGCGCTTTACTCATGCCAGATGAGTCAAGTTTGCCCTTTTTTACCTAAATACCAAAATATAGAATATGTTGAGTGGGAAGGGTATACTTCATCCAAATGTCTTTGCCATATTCAAGTGCCTTATCCTTATGTCCAGCGAAAGATATCCGATGGAATCCGATCTGTCTAAATAGTGGCATGAGTACTTCTTCGATTAATTCATCTTCCGAGCTTTTTTCCAAATAGCTGAGTAAAAGCTCTTGTCTTTTCTGTTCAGCAAGCGAAAGCGGTCTATGCGGATTTAATTCTGGCGAAGATATCAGGTTTGTTTTTGGTATTATCGTTACTCGTGATATGCCCTGATCTTCAAGATGGCGGATAGGCAGCGAAAAGCTACGCTCCAGTAGTTCTTCCCATTGGTTTAGATCTGCTCTAAGCTCTATGAATTTATTAACATCCAATTTCAGATAAATGGTATAATAATAAATCCCGCCGTTCCAATTATCATAACTGGTTTGTTCGACTGTAATTTCTGATCGTGAAAGAATTGATAAAATATTTTCATCGTTATCTGCTTCAGCAATCTTCTTAACAGTATCGATTAATGCCCTAAACCCGTGTTCATTATCCAGCATTGAGTAATTTTTGATGTTATTAAACTTAGTTATAAAACTAAAGTTACGTCTATCTTTTTATACACATCATAGTTGGGATACAGATTGGCTAAAATTTGTTAACAAAAGTTTTCCGATCATGAAATCAGAGTTTATTTTGCTAAATCCTAACTTAGCTAATTAAGAATGTTGCCTATGAAAACAAGCTACTTCAAACCACGCAAATCCTTCTCATTTTCTACCCATTCATATGATCTAGGAATATTTGAACTTGTGTAAACGTTGTTTTGAGAAAAGAAATTACAACCTTAAATAGATAGAATTATGGTTAAAGTATTAATTGATACCTGTGCCTGGTTAGATTGCCAAGGACCATAAACAACAGGCAATTCTTTCCGTTTTGAACGATCTAATTGAACTTAACAATATTGAACTAATTTTGCCACAGATCATCATTACGGAGTTTGAGAAGAACAAGGCTAGGATAGTCGAAGAAAATAAAAGAAGTTTGGTGGGGGTATTAAGCCGGGTTAAAGAAATGGTGAATAAGTTCGGAGATGATGTAGAAAGAGAAAAGGTACTTTCTCATCTTTCTGATATTCAACACATATCTCCAATTTTAGGAGAATATGCAGCACAAGGTTCCCTTAATTGGATTGAGACTTTATTCACTACGACAAAGCCTATCAAAATCACAAGTGCAGTCATGGTGAAAGGTCCTGAGCGGGCGATAGGAAAAATTGCTCCATTTCATCGAGCTAAAAACAATATGGCCGATGCGGTAATCATTGAAAGTTATTTTTCGGCAGTCAAATCGGATTATGATGATAAAAACAAGTATTTATTTGTAAACCATAATACGGAGGATTTTAGCCATCCCTTGGATAATAAAAAGCTAGCACATCCTGATTTTGATTCTTATTTTAGCTCAGCTAAATCTAAATATTACATAAACTTATCTGAGGCGCTAAAAAGTATATGGCCAAATCTTATCTCAAATATGCTGGTTGAAAGGGAAGAATTTGCTCAGAACCCACGCACACTATCACAGATTTTGGACGCAAAGAATGAACTTACGTCAAAAATTTGGTATAATCGGCATCAAATCAGAGTGGAGAAAATAAAGAATGGTAGTATTCGAATAATTGAGGATAAGTATTTCGATCCTAAGACAGCCCAAATTACGATTACGAAAAGCATTTGGAAGGGCGCTCAAAAAAGTGCGCTTAATGTGGAAAGGCGATTTAAAGTGGAGCAACTCGTGTGGAACGATTTCGAATGGGCTATGTTAAATGGCAAGCTTTCAGCCTTAAGGTGGGTGCTTGGTGAAGATTGGGATGAACTTTACACCTTGCTTGACTGGAATATAATATCTTTATAGTTGTAGTTAACAAAGAAATAATACGATCCCGTGTATCGTAGTTTTCATCAGATTATAGAATCCTCGAAACCAAAAGTCGACCATACATATTTAATGTATATTTTTATATTAACTAATGAATGCTCAGGAAAAGACAAATTTGATTAAGAACATAGAAAGTTTTGAAAACTGTATGGATGAGCTTTCTCCGCAGGATGCGGAGCTCATGCTTGTTGCTATCCTTACGCCTCTTCTTGGTTCGGAGGGGTATGATGTAAACTATCAAGGCGGTATTGGCGACCAGGGAATAGACTTACTTGCTTCCAAAGGAGAAACTAAAGTGGGTATAGAATATAAGCATTTCAAAGCGAAGTTGGGTGGCGATGCGATAAGGAATCTAGTCGGTGCAGCTGTTTTGAATAGTTTTGATAAGATGATTTTGATTTCTAAATCCGGTTTCTCTGAACACGCAAAAAGATTAGCAAATGTTGTCGATCCAATATCTGTTGAGCTGATAGACATTGATGGACTTAAGCATTGGACATCCAAGATTGAAGCGAATTATGATGAGTCGGAAGTTATCCATGTTATCCGTTCCTGTACTCAGAAGATTATTGAACTTATTACAAGAAGTACCAAAGCTTTAAGCGAATTAGAATGGAGGGATTTGGAAAGGGTGATTGCTGAAGTATTTAGTGGTATTGGTTTCGATGTTGAGTTAACTCCATCTTCAAAGGACGGCGGGAAGGATGTTATACTAGAATGTATTTCCAAAGGTACAAAAAAGACTTTTATAATAGAAATTAAGCATTGGCGCAGCGGCCAGAAAGTCGGTGAAAAAAAAGTGCGTGAATTTGTAAAAGTCTTGGCTACACAAAGTTCTTTTGTCTTTTCATGTAGAAAAGTAGGCTAAAATTGGCCTTCATAATCTAGCAATTAAAGGTTAAACAAAGATAGGTTTGCGACTAAAATTCTACAAGATGTACAGTTTATACGCCTGAATAATAATCGATTATGCTCCATTCGGTGAGTCAATTTTGAACCTTTTGCGTTACTCACCGAATCACTTACCAAAGTTTTGTGAATTCATGCGATTTTTGGCAGTCCATGAAAGCAAAAACCCTGCTAATCTCTCGATTGCAGGGTTCTAACCTTTGAAACTTTGTCTTGTGATCCCGCTGGGATTCGAACCCAGGACCACTACATTAAAAGTGTAATGCTCTACCAGCTGAGCTACGGAATCAAAGTTCTTTTGAGGAACTTTACTTCAAGCGTTTCCGTTTGAAGTGGTGCAAATATAGAAGTCCATTAAGTAATCTGCAAATTATTCTTTTCGAAATCACTTACCGTACTGATTGTTAGCCTAATTAATTATTCTTAGCCGAGAAAATTCAATAATAATTGGTTTAATTCGTCCTTATGAGTCAAGAATAAGCCATGTGGAGCGCCCTCCAAACGGTAGTATGCCGCATTCGGAAGTTGTAAAGATGTCAACTCACTCGTTGCTTTGATCGGAACCGTTTTGTCATCATCTCCATGTACAATCAGCACCGGAATAGTAATGGTACTCAAATCAGTCCTAAAGTCGGTTTCCGAGAAAGAACGAACACATTGTGCTGTGGCACGCGGACTAGCTACAATGGCCATGTTCCACATCCAGGTCTGGATCTCCTGGCTCACCGGCTTATTTAAAACACCTTCGCTAAAGAACTGCTTCCCAAACTCTGCCAGAAATGCTGGTCTGTCTCTATGGATGTTCGCAACGATCTCATCAAACATCTCGCGGGGAACGCCTTCTTCATGGTCTTCTGTTTGTACCAATAGGGGAACCACCGTGCTCACTAGAACCGCTTTAGCTACTCTTCCTGAGCCATAACGACCAAGGTACCTTACTACTTCACCACCACCCATCGAGAAGCCGACAAGGGTCACTTCCGTTAAGTTCAATGCCAATAGTACTTCATGTAAATCATCTGCCAGGGTATCGTAATCGTAATTGTCCCATGGTTTGTCCGACTGCCCGAATCCTCGTCTGTCGTAACTGATGCAACGGTAACCTGCTGCTACCAAAGCATTCACCTGGTATTCCCACATCTCGTGCGATACCGGCCAGCCGTGGATCAGTACTACGGGTTTACCGGTTCCCAGGTCTTCAAAGAAAAGGTTTACAGAATTGCTATTCTCAGCGTTCTTTTTAATGTATGGCATATTTGATTTTGTTTATGTTATTTAATGAACAGACAGCCTACCTTAATTGTTTATTCGGCGACTATCCTTCGCTATATTTATAATATATCGCCATATTTGGCTGCAATAACGAAAAGGTAAGATACAAAAAGAAGCATATGAATAAAGCTATATTTCTGGATAGGGACGGTGTGTTAAATCATGAGATCTACGATTACATCACCAGGGTTGAAGATTTTGAGGTACTTGAATACCAGATTCCCCCACTGAAAAAGTTGTATGATGAGGGCTATATGTTGATCATAATCACCAATCAGGGTGGGATAGCGCTTCAACGTTATACAGAGGAGGAGCTTGCTGAGATGCATGAGATTCTTTTCGATAAGTTCGAGGCCCTGGGTGCAGTGATCACTCACGCTTACTATTGTCCGCATCACCCATCGGTTGGCGGAGAATGTCCTTGTCGCAAACCCGCCTCCGGTATGTTATTCGATGCAATCGCTGCTTATGATATCGATCCTTCACTTTCCATTATGATCGGTGATAAACCCCGTGATGTAGAAGCAGCGAACGGAGCAGGGGTAAAGGGCATCCAGATCGTTCCAGATGAGCAAATCGATTATCATCTTGTTAAACGTGTGCTCTGCGGTACGGACATGATCACTTTTTCTGAAGCGATAACAAACCAAAGCAGCTAGTTGTACTTCAATGCATTCACCGGGTTCATCATCGCTGCACGATAAGCTTGGTGGCTCACAGTAAGCACAGTAAGCATCACGGAGATCAAGGCTGTTCCTGCAAATATCAGGTAAGGCATATCGATTCTATACGCGAAGCCAGACAACCAGTTGTTCATCAGAATGTAGGCGCCTACAAATGCAATACCGTTTGCGATGATCACCAGCACGACAAACTCTTTGTTTAAGAGCTGCAGTATTCCCGTTGTTGATGCTCCCAATACTTTCCTGACCGCAATCTCACGGGTTCTGGTCTTGGCGTTATAGGCTGCCAGCGCAAACAGTCCAAGTAGGGCAACGATCAAAGTGGCTGTGCTGAAGATCGACATCAGCTGTCCTTGTTCCGTATAGGACTTAATGTTTTTAGCGAAAGACTCGTCTACCCACTTGTAACGCATCGGGAAGCCTGGTTCAAGGGTTTTCCAGAGGGATTCCACCTGGCTAAGCGTTTCCTGCGGATGTTCTGTTTTGATGCGGACGAGTACATTGCTATAGTAAGTGAAGTTCCGGTTGAGGAAGAAATGCATTGGCTTTACTTCTTTTTCGAAACCCTTGTCGTTAAAGTCTTTTACCACTCCAATGATGGTGTAGTTCATATTACTTCGTTTGTAGACCTTGCCAACCGGATCTTCTATACCGAAAGCTTTGACTGCTGCCTCGTTGATTACCGCATGGTCTGTGGTATCTGAAAAATATCTTTCTCTGGTGAAATCTCTTCCTTCTTTGATCTTAATGCCCAGGGTTTTGAAGTAGTCAAAGTCAATGAAGTAATCGTTGATGATGCCCTGGTTTTCTTTATAGCTGGCATCTCCCATGGAGGAGTTGTTTGTCCATGGATCCAGACTGGTCCGCGTTACTTCGGATACCCCGTCAATCTTCTTAAAACGTGCTCTGATCTGTTCAAATTTGTCGGCCTCTAGCTCGTTAAACTTAGCAGTCTGCAGGTTTATAGACAACACCTGGTCTCTCGTCATACCAATATCGCGGTTTCTCATGTAATTCAACTGGTTGTACATGATGGCAAAGCAGATGATAAATGTACAGGTAATGACGAACTCCGTGATCACTAAGATTTTTCTAACGAAGATTCCTTTAGCGCTTCTTTCGAAATTGCCTTTCAAGACTTTTACAGGAAGGAAGCCGCTGAAATAGATCGCTGGATAGAGTCCGGCGCTTAAGGTTACGATGGTAAACACAAGAAGCACTTGCGCCATTATGGACCCGAGGTTGCTCGCTCCGAAAAAGCTTATTGAGGTGCCTAAGGTGCTGTTGAAATAGGGTAGAAGTAGTTCAACTAATACCAAACCTACCAGGAACGCAACAGTTGTTTGCATTAAGGTTTCGAACAGGAACTGTCTGACGAGGCCCTGCTTGTCAATTCCGAGTACTTTCTTTACCCCGATCTCTGTTGCTCTTTTACCCGCATGGGCGATGGTGAGGTTGGTGAAATTAATGCAGGCAATAGCAAGCAGAAATATCGCCAATCCGGAGAGTACATACAATGTTGCTCCTTTGCTTTTGCCGCTGAAGGCGGAGCCCAGGTGAATATTTCCCACTGGTTCAAAGATAAGTTTCATGGAAGAGCCTTGTGCAGAGAGGATCTTGTTTGCCTCTGCTTCAGTAAGCAAGCCTGGTGCCGTTATCTTTTTGGAGTCTTTCACAGACCAACGTGCTTTAGCGTCCAGAAAAAGCCTCCGCACTTTGGTAATTGCCGTTTGCGGATCAACGCCATCCTTGACTTTAAAATAGATAAGGTGACTAAAGTTGCCCCAGTGCTCCATATCAGGAGGTGCCAGGTTGGTAAATACCTCGGCTTGCAGGTGACTTGGATTCTTGCGCTCATCCCACACTCCCTTGATTAAAACGCTTTTATCTTCTGTGCCGAGGGATATTGATTTGCCTATTACTTCTTCCGTTCCGAAAATCTTCAATGCTGTTTTTCGATTGATGATGGCGGTGTTGGGATCATGGAGCGCTTTCTTCACATCACCCACGATGAAAGTAAAGGGGAAGCTGCTGAAGAAGCTGCTGTCGGCGCTTACAATGTCAACATCGTAAAAGAACTCTTGATCTTTCTTTACCAGATTTCCACCACCCTGACTACCCGAGATGCTTTCTATCTCAGGCGCCTTCTCTCTAACAAGTTTTACCAAACTGTAAGGCATCGTTTGCCAGGTCTCATCTACGTTTCCTTTTTTGAAACTAACGCCAACTTTGTATACCTGTTTTAGTTCGGGCGACCATTTATCATAACTTGTCTCCTTGTTGATATAAAGCAAGATGATGATGAATCCGGTAAGGCCCAGCGCCAGGCTAATCACATTGATAAACGAAGTGCTTTTGCTTTTCCAAAGGTTCCGCAATGCTATTTTCAGGTTCAGTCTAAACATGGTGTTGTATTTATCGTTGTTGTCTAGCTGATTTCAAAGCTGGTGCCAATGGATTTGTGTTTCGCTTGTTTACTGTTTATCAATTGATTACCAATTTCCTTGTTTTATTTCTGTTCAATTATGAACAGCTGCTGTGCAGTACTGAACAGAGATTCTTGCACAAAAAAAGAAGTGGTAACGATCTTCTCATTACCACTTCTCCATTAAATTATATCGCCTACTGTTGTGTTAATGATGCAGCAGCTTTTTTGTGATCTGATAAGAATGTAGCTAGTCCGTTATCAGTTAATGGGTGTTTCAATAATCCAAGAATTGCTGATAATGGTCCAGTCATCACGTCTGCGCCTAATTTAGCACATTCAATGATATGTAACGGTCCACGGATAGAGGCAGCTAAGATTTGTGTAGTGTAACCGTAGTTGTCAAAAATGGTACGGATATCTTCTACCAGGTTAAGTCCTTCAGAACCTATATCGTCTAAACGACCAAGGAATGGAGATACATAAGTAGCACCTGCTTTTGCAGCTAAAAGCGCCTGACCAGCAGAAAATATTAAAGTACAGTTCGTTTTAATTCCTTTTGAAGAGAAATATTTGATCGCTTTAATCCCGTCTTTGATCATCGGAACTTTAACAACGATCTTCGGATTTAAAGCAGCTAAAGCTTCACCTTCTGTGATGATCTCATCATAAGTAATGGCAATAACTTCCGCACTTACGTTATCGTCTACGATATCGCATATAGCTCTGTAATGTGCAGCGACGTTTTCTTCACCGGAAATTCCTTCTTTAGCCATAAGGCTTGGGTTAGTGGTTACACCATCTAAAACACCAAGGTCTTGTGCTTCTTTGATCTGGTCCAGGTTCGCGGTATCAATAAAAAATTTCATGCTTATTTAATTTAAGTATTTACTAATTAACAATATGGCTAATTTAGGTATTATGTAGTTAAATTACAGAGCCAGGTGTCTGTTTAATTTCATTTTATCCTTTTTCTCTGTCTACTGTTTAGCAACCCTTTTTACAGCCATAAGTTTTTCTACAACTTCTTTTAATTTCTTTGGATCATTTGCGTATTGCTCCAGATTGATGATCTCTACTTTTCTGAAGTCTATCGGGTGACTTTCGCTTTGTAGGGAGATCGTGCCGCTTTTTAATAAAGCACCTTCTTCTGCACCGCCAACAGGATCTTTCTGTGGTTGTTGATATCTTAATACTTCCTCGCCGTTTACGTAATGTACAACGGCTGAATCACCGAGCACGAGTACTTCGGCGCGTACCCATTGGTCTCCGTTGAAAGTAGGAGAGTTGGATTCCACACAGTGTGTTTTGATAACTTTTCCATGCTGAACGTACTGAGTGCCAGGAGTGCAAACGTTACAGGTTGGGCGTTTTCCTTTACCAGTACCACCTAACAGCTGAACTTCAATAGAATTTGGGAAGTCCTGTTCTTTACCCATTGTCTTTGGATCTTGTCCGTGGATCATGATTCCGCTGTTGCGAAAAGCCCATCCTTCACCACCAATTGCTTGATCTCCAACGAAGCGGTATTCCACACCTATAAGGTAATGCGAATATTGTTTTTTGTAAAATAGATGTCCGTATTGCTTGTCAAACTCTGTGTACTTATCATAGCGGACTTCTAATTGTCCTTTTTCTATACGGAACGTATTGTTGTAGTTGTCGTTTAGATCGTGTTTCCTGATTTTTATGTCCCAGCCTTTTAGGTCTTTCCCATTGAACATTTGCTCCCATTTGGGGAGGGGAGGTGTTGGCATTGTACTTCCCATAAATAGGATGGGAGCAGTAATGATGATCGCTGCCTTAAGTAAAGATGATTTAAAGTTTAGTTTCATTGCGTGTGTTTATATTCGACTAATTTAGGGAATATAAGACCAGATAAGCAAGAAGATGTTTTTTTGAAATGTTGTTGGGGTTTAGTGCTCCATTTTTACTTATAGGAAAGTAAAAATGGGCAAGCACCTCTTATCGCATCGCTACAACTTTCTACCCTTGCTTCGTTCCCGACCTGGGGGAGTTCAAAAGGAGCTGATCGTAAAAGACTTGCCCGGGACAAATGTAGCAATAGAATTGAATTCCCAAAAGGGAGAAGCGCTTTTTTTTGCGGTTTGAAGGATGTTGGGGTGTAAAGCGGTGATCAGCAAGGAGATGATTTTTGAGAGAGGGCGCGTAGAGCGATGGTTATGGCCGGTTCGGTATAGCCGGTTCGTTATGGTTCGCTCGTTATGGCCCGTTCGTTATGGTCTGTTCGTCATGGGCCGGTCGTCATGCTGAATTTATTTCAGCACCTCAGAGTAGTTAATACACTTGGCAGGGCCGAGGTACCGGCGTCCGCCGGCATGACGGGGCGGTGACGCACGACACGGCGGTCACACATGACGTCGCTGTTACCCATCACCGCGCGATTACACATGACTGGGCGCTCCCAACCCCCCTTACCTTCTAATCATTCTAAATAACGCTAATCACAATCTCGCAATAAATTAACCGTTATATTGTCAATATGTCAACAGGTTATCCCTACATTTCCAAACTACTGCCTGTATTTTAAAAAGACTGCCATTATTATAATACGTCATTTTTTATCCTTAACTTAGTGTTACAAATACACTACAACCAAACCAATAACTAAACGAGACTTATGGAACTAAACCAGGAGAACCAAGGGTTATACGACCAGCGTTTTGAGCACGACGCATGCGGTATTGGCTTTGTTGCCCACATCAAAGGCAGGAAGTCACAGCAAATCATTTCGGACGCAATAACCATTCTTGAAAATCTTGATCACCGCGGAGCCTGCGGAGCGGAAATTAATACTGGCGATGGTGCCGGTATCATGATCCAAATACCTCACGAATTCCTGTACGACGAATGCCTAAAAATAGGTTTTAGTCTGGAAGAGTCTGGTAACTACGGCGTGGGTATGTTATTCTTACCCAAGGATGTGAGAGCAAGAGAAGAGTGCAGAGAGATCATCTATCGTGCTGCTGAAAAGCTTAACCTTGAAGTACTAGGCTTCAGAAAAGTGATTACCAATACAGAAGGTATTGGAGATATGGCACTTTCTGTAGAGCCCGAAATGGAGCAAGTATTCATCGCGAAACCTAATGCCGTGGCTGCAGGTGCCGATTTCGAACGCAAGCTCTATGTATTCAAGAATTACCTGTTAAAAACGATCAATAATACAGTGAAGGGCATTAATGGCGATTTCTATATCGCTTCGTTCTCTTCCAGAACCATTGTATATAAAGGTCAGCTGACTTCGCTCCAGGTTAGAACTTACTTTACAGAACTTAGCGACAAACGTGTGGTTTCGGCATTTGGCCTGATCCACTCTCGTTTTGCTACCAATACTTTCCCTTCCTGGAAATTGGCTCAGCCGTTCAGGTATATCGCTCACAATGGGGAAATCAATACATTACAGGGTAACCTGAACTGGTTCCGTGCTGGTGTAAAGTCGTTTGCATCGCCATATTTTACGCCGGAAGAATTGAATATTTTACTTCCGGTAATCGATGAGACCAACTCGGATTCAGGATGTTTGGACAATGTTGTCGAGTTGCTATTGCACTCCGGTCGCTCATTGCCTCATGTGTTGATGATGCTGATCCCAGAAGCGTGGGATGGTAACGAGGACATGGATGAACTTAAACAACATTTCTATAAGTTCCATGCTACTTTGATGGAGCCTTGGGATGGACCAGCTGCTGTGTCCTTTACTGACGGAAACTTGATTGGTGCTACTTTAGACAGAAACGGATTACGTCCGCAACGTTACGCCATTACGGAAGATGATATCGTAATCATGGCTTCTGAAGCTGGTGCTTTGGCATTAGACCAAAGTAGGATCATTGAAAAAGGTCGTTTAACGCCTGGGAAGATGTTCGTTGTCGACATGGAGCAAGGTCGCATCATCTCTGATTCAGAAATAAAAGAACAAGTTTGTAGCCGCAAACCTTACGGGGAGTGGATCAATAAATACCAGATCAGACTGGAAGAGCTTCCTGAGCCCCGTGTGGTTTTTAGTGGGCTTTCCGAAGAATCTATTTTCCGTTACCAACAGGTATTTGGTTACAGCAGGGAAGATATCGACCTGGTGCTTAAACCAATGGCTGTTGAAGGTAAAGAAGCGATTGGTTCAATGGGTACTGATATTCCATTGGCAGTTCTTTCTCAAAAACCGCAACATCTTTCTTCTTATTTCAAGCAACTGTTCGCGCAGGTAACTAATCCTCCAATCGATCCGATCAGGGAAAAAGTGGTGATGAGTCTTGCAGGATTTATGGGTGCTAACGGGAATTTATTAGAAGAAGCTGCAATGCAGTGTCACTGTGTCGGCATCAAACACCCGATATTGACGAACAAGGAACTGGAGAAGCTAAGAAGTATAGATACTGGTGTATTCCAATCTAAAACGCTTCAGACGTATTTCAGGGCTGACGGCAAGCCAGGTTCTATGTCTAAAGGCATTGAACGTTTATGTCGTTATGCCGTTGATGCGGTTGAAGATGGCTTCCAGGTGATCATACTTTCTGATAGAGCTCTGGATTCTGAACATGCTGCGATTCCTTCTCTATTGGCTGTTTCTGCAGTTCACCATCACCTGATCCGTAAGGGATATCGTGGTGCTGTGGGTATTGTAGTGGAGGCTGGTGACGTTTGGGAAGTGCACCATTTTGCGACTTTGATTGGTTTTGGTGCAACAGCGGTTAATCCGTATTTGGCTTTAGAAACAATTACTGGTTTCGAAAAAGAGGAAAATGTACCAGCTGCCAAATTGATTAGTAACTATATCTATTCGATAAACGGCGGATTGTTAAAGATCTTCTCTAAAATGGGAATTTCTACTTTACAGTCTTACCATGGTGCACAGATCTTCGAAATCTTAGGGATCAATAAGACGGTAGTAGACAGGTACTTTAGTGGTGCTGTATCAAGAATAGGTGGATTAGGATTAGACGAGATCGCTCGCGAGACTTTGATCAAACACAACAGGATATTTAAGTTGGCAACTCGTCCGGATACTATTCTTCCGACAGGTGGTAAATACCAATGGAAACGTAAGGGAGAGCAACATTTGTTCAATCCTCAAACAATCCATTTGTTGCAAAATGCGACTCGTAAGAACGATTATAATACGTACAAACAAT
Source organism: Pedobacter sp. (assembly GCF_037719805.1). Taxonomy (GTDB): domain Bacteria; phylum Bacteroidota; class Bacteroidia; order Sphingobacteriales; family Sphingobacteriaceae; genus Pedobacter. The sequence goes on from NZ_JBBJLZ010000004.1 coordinate 168,857, forward strand.
ACGCTAAACTGGTTAATGAGCAGACGTTACAAGCTTACACGATTAGAGGTCTGTTTGAATTCAAATACAACCGTCCTGCTGTTCCAATATCTGAAGTCGAGCCGATAGAGAATATCCTTAAGCGCTTTGCAACAGGGGCGATGTCCTTCGGTTCCATATCACATGAGGCCCATTCTACACTGGCAATTGCCATGAATAGGATTGGTGGAAAGAGCAATACTGGAGAGGGGGGTGAAGATGAATTGCGTTATGAAACATTGCCAAACGGCGATTCCATGCGTTCTTCTATTAAACAAATCGCTTCTGCACGTTTCGGAGTAACCAGTTACTACCTAACTAACGCAGATGAATTGCAGATTAAAATGGCTCAGGGTGCTAAACCTGGAGAGGGTGGACAATTACCGGGTCACAAAGTGGATGATTGGATTGCAAAGGTTCGTCATGCTACACCTGGCGTTGGTCTGATCTCGCCTCCGCCTCACCATGATATCTATTCTATTGAAGATTTAGCACAGCTGATCTTCGACTTGAAGAATGCTAATCGTGCTGCGAGAATCAACGTTAAGTTGGTATCGAAGGCAGGTGTTGGCACCATTGCGGCAGGTGTAGCGAAAGCACATGCCGACGTAATTTTGGTTTCAGGCTTTGATGGTGGTACAGGTGCTTCACCTTTAACCTCTATCCAACATGCTGGTTTACCATGGGAACTAGGTTTAGCCGAAGCACACCAGACACTGGTTAAAAACAGATTGAGAAGCAGGGTAGTTCTTCAAACTGATGGACAGCTTAAAACTGGTAAGGACATCGCGATCGCAACTTTACTAGGTGCAGAAGAATGGGGTGTAGCAACTGCTGCATTGGTTACTGCAGGCTGTATCATGATGCGTAAGTGTCACTTGAATACTTGTCCTGTTGGGGTAGCTACTCAGGATCCAAATCTTCGAAAGTTATTTACCGGTGAGGCTGATCATGTCGTAAATCTATTCTATTTCCTTGCGGAAGAGCTTCGTGAAACTATGGCTGAGCTTGGTTTCCGTACGGTTCAAGAGATGGTTGGTCAGTCGGACGCCCTTGGTGTTCGTGCTGTAGCAGCGGAAGACTGGAAACAGAAAGATCTTGATTTGTCAGCGATCTTATTTAAAGCACCAGACAATGGTTTGAGTTTATATCAAACGGAAGTACAGGATCATGGATTAACAGACGTTCTTGATCACGATCTGATCAAAGCGGCTCAGCCGGCATTGGCAAGTAAAGAGCCAATTTACGCGGAGTTTGCTGTTAAGAACACCAACCGTGCGATAGGCACAATGCTATCTAACGAGGTATCCAAAGTATATAAGGGTCAAGGACTTCCGGCCGATACCATAAACTTTAAGTTTAAGGGTTCAGCTGGTCAGAGTTTCGGTGCATTCGCTGCAAAAGGTATTTCATTGCAACTGGAAGGCGAGGCGAATGACTATGTGGGTAAAGGGTTATCCGGAGCTCGCTTGTCGATCTATCCTTTCGGTAACGTGAAGTATGTCCCAGAGCAAAATATTATTTTAGGTAACGTTGCGCTATATGGTGCTACCTCTGGTGAATTGTTTGTTCGCGGACAAGCTGGAGAGCGCTTTGCGGTTCGTAACTCAGGCGCGACATCAGTTGTAGAGGGTTTAGGAGACCACGGTTGTGAATACATGACTGGCGGTGAAGTACTCGTCATTGGCAGTACAGGCTCCAACTTTGCGGCCGGTATGAGTGGTGGAGTCGCCTGGATCTACGATTCGAAAGGTGATTTCGCTGGAAAATGTAATAAGGAGATGGTTGACCTTGATCCGCTCGATGAGCAGGATGAATTGCGAATCAATCATTTATTAAAAATGCATGTGAAGCTGACTGATAGTAACTTAGCTAAGTTCTTGTTAAGTGATTGGGCAACTCAATCTGCACATTTCATCAAGGTATTCCCTAAAGAATACAAAGCAGTTTTATTAAGTAAAGCAAACCAACTAACAATATCTTAGGTAATGGGAAAAGTAACTGGATTTTTAGAATATGACAGAACGGCTCCTGCAAAAGAAGATGCAAGAGAGCGTTTAAAACATTATAACGAGTTTGTTAAGACCTTTGGGGAGGATCAAATAGGTAAGGAAGCGGCCAGATGTATGGACTGTGGCGTACCATTTTGCCAATCCGGTTGCCCATTGGGTAACGTTATCCCTGAATTTAATGATGCGGTGTACTCAGGGGACTGGCATTTGGCATCGAGTATCTTATTGAGTACTAATAACTTCCCAGAATTCACCGGAAGAATTTGTCCAGCTCCATGTGAATCTGCATGTGTATTGGGAATTAACAGATCTCCTGTTTCCATTGAAGAAATAGAGAAACATATTATTGAAATTGCCTTCTCTAAAGGCTATATCAAAGCAGAGCAACCACTGATTCGCACCGGTAAGAAAGTAGCGGTAATTGGCTCTGGTCCAGCGGGTATGGCTGCTGCAGCTCAACTTAATAAAGCTGGTCATGAAGTGGTAGTTTATGAACGTGACGACACGCCGGGTGGATTATTGAACTACGGTATACCTGACTTCAAACTTCAGAAGGATGTAGTTCGGAGACGTATCGCTTTAATGGAAAAAGAAGGTGTGGTGTTCAAGTGTAACTCAAACGTTGGCGTTAATGTTGAATTAAACACGTTATTAAGAGAATATCAATCGATCGTTTTAGCCGGTGGCTCTACAATTCCACGCGATTTACCTGCGCCAGGCAGAGATGCAAACGGTGTTCATTTTGCAATGGATTTCTTGAAACAACAGAATAAACGTGTCAGGAACTTTGATGTTGGCGGTGAACCCTTAACTGCGACTGGTAAAGATGTGATCGTAATTGGTGGTGGTGATACGGGATCTGACTGTGTGGGTACTTCAAACCGTCAGGGAGCGAGGTCGGTCATGCAGTTTGAGATTATGCCGATGCCATCTTCTTCCCGTACTCAAAGTATGCCTTGGCCAACATATCCAATGGTGCTTAAAGTGACTTCATCACATGAGGAAGGTTGCGAAAGAGGGTGGGGAATCAATACGAAAGAGTTTATAAAAGACGAAGAAGGTAACCTTAAAGCCGTCAAAGTGGTTGATGTACAATGGGAAATTGATTCGTTTGGCCGACCGTTGAACTTCAAAGAGACACCGGGAACCGAAAGAGATTTACCTTGTCAGTTGGTACTGTTAGCAATGGGTTTCTTACATCCTCAGAAAGAAGGATTAATCGAGAAGCTAGGAGTAGAGCTTGATGCTAGAGGTAATGTGAAAGCAGAAGAAGGAAAGTTCCAAACGAACATCGCTAAGATCTTCGCCGCTGGTGATATGCGCAGAGGACAATCGCTAGTAGTCTGGGCGATATCTGAAGGTCGTGAAGCCGCAAGAAAAGTAGATCAGTACTTAATGGGACATAGCAGTTTGCCGTCGAAAGATGGGATACCATACGCGTAGGAAGGTTTTATTTACGAAGCGGGTGTCGATGTTTGAGTTGACACCCGATTTTTTATGTGCTATCACCCGTCATCCCGGCGTAGGCCGGGACCTCGGAGTAATGCACTTTTTATGGTCGAGGTGCTGAAATAAATTCAGCATGACGATCGTTTATACAACGTATTACGATTTTTAGCATGACGATTTCAGCATGCGGAGTCGATCACCACCAACCTATTCCAGTTCGTCAAACAAGTCTTTCCAGCTTGGGTTCTCTGCGTTAATCAGATTGATCTTCCAAGCTCTTCGCCAGTTTTTAATTTGCTTTTCTCTTGCAATAGCCTCTTCGATCGAACTAAACTGCTCATAGAAGATCAATATTCCACAATTGTATTTTGCGCTAAAAGACTCTGGATAAAACTTTTCTTTGTGTTCTTTAATCCTAAAATACAATTCGGAAGTTACTCCCGTATAAAGCACAGTGTGCACTTTGTTAGTTAAAATGTAAACGCAGCCGCCTCTGTCCATAAACGAACCTCGACGTTTTAAAACTATAAATTTTACCTGGTTGTCGGGCTTTTCTTCTCAATCGACAACATCTCGATGGTTTTTTGAAGCCTGTTAACCCTTGTCGCCTCTTGTTTTGCGGTTAAAATCCACAATACATATTCTTTCTGGTGCGAATATGCTAACTCCTTGAAAAACACAGCAGCATTAGGGTGCTGCAAAAACATTGTAGATAAATCTGCTGGTGGATAAACTTTCTTATTGTCGACATCAATGAATTCTGAAAACTCATTTGCTTTAATCTGCGTGTTTCCAACTCCCGATGATTTAACATCTAAGATGGGCTTAATTCTGAGTCCCGTCCAGGTGTCATCTATAGATGCAGAACCACAAGGGCTTAACTGGTATTGATCCAACTCCTCCCATTTTGCCATCTTAAGATCTGTAGGTACGCCTGACGATTTCTTTGGATAGGCAATCCAAACGATTACTTCAAAAGTGATTTTGGAAGCCCAGGTGTTTAAAGCCTCTTTCAGCTCTGTGGAGTTTTTGACAAAGAGGAGAAGCGCATTAAAGGGTTCAGTAGGATTATTGATGAGCGTAATAGAAGAGGTATCTCCGAGTAATGACAAACCTTGTTCTGGAAGATTTCCGATAAGCACCTTGGAACCCGGTTTTAGGTACAGTTTCTTAAGCAATGCGTTTTCCATGTTCGATGAGTCTGAAGTAGGCTAAAGTAGCAATTTAAATTTTGATGCAAAGGCAGGGAATGAGATACCGGCCATCGCCGGCAAGACGGTAGTTTTACGTCAGAGCCTTAGCTTTGCGAAGAAATCCCAAAGCACGATACCCGCTGCGATAGTGATGTTGAAAGAATGCTTAGTTCCAAATTGAGGGATTTCTATGCACTTGTCTATTTCTTTCATGACCTCCTCGTCGACGCCGTTCACTTCGTTGCCTAGTATTAAAGCGTATTTTTGATCTTTATCGGGCATGAAGGTGTTGAGCATTGTACTGTTAGAAGCTTGCTCAACGGCGAGGATTTGATACCCATCACTTCTAAGCGTAGTTATGGCCTGTAATGTGGTCTCGAAGTACTTCCAATCGACCGATTGTGTAGCACCTAGTGCGGTCTTTTCAATTTCCCTATGCGGAGGTTGGGCCGTAATGCCACACAAAACGATGCTTTCGATGGAAAAGCCATCAGAAGTCCTGAATATAGAGCCGATATTATGCATACTCCTTACGTTATCTAGCACGACAACTACAGGAAGTTTCTCCTGGTTCTTGAATTCTTCAATTGTGACTCTGTTTAACTGGTCAAGCTTTAATTTTTCCAATAGGTAATGGATTTATTTGAAGTGACATTTTCACTATCGTCGCGGTGAAGACCGGGACCTAAGACTGGGTGGCGTTTCAGGAGCGAGGTCCTGAAATAAATTCAGGATGACGATATCTATAAAGACTGATGACGTCAACAAATAGGGAGCATAAGCAATTTAAATTGCACTTGCTCCGTTGCCGATTTCGCTGAAGTATACGGTTGTTGAGTAGCCTATACGTTCTGTATAATACTCCGCAAGTTCCTTTTCGAAATCTTCTTCATACCCCTTTTTCAGCAAAGCGATAGCACATCCGCCGAAGCCAGCTCCAGTCATTCGCGCGCCGATCACGTGGTCATAATCTCTGCAGAAATCAACAACTGTATCAAGTTCAGTTCCTGTAACTTCGTATAGATCTTTCAACGATTGATGAGAAGCATACATCAGGCGACCAAACTCTTCTAAGGCACCATCATTTAATGCTTTCGCCGCAAAATTAACACGATCGTTTTCTTTAATCACATGCGTTGCACGCTTTAATACAGTTTCATCTTCAATAAGGTGCTTGTGCAATGCAAACTTCTCATAACTGAGCTCGCAAAGATTATTCAGCTTAATTTCCTTATTTAAGTCGGCTAAGGCCTGTTGACATTCCGCAACTCGCTCATTATACTTTGACTCCGCAAGTTTCCGTCCTTTATTTGTATTTATGATTGCAAGCTTATAATCTCCAAGTTCACAAGCAACAATTTTGTATTTAAGGGTATCGCAGTTTAAAACGATTGCTTTATTTGCCTCGCCAAAAGCAACTGCGAACTGATCCATAATGCCACAGTTCACGCCTATAAACTCATTCTCTACCTTTTGTGAAAGCAAAGGGATTTGTATGCGCTCTAAACCAAGGTTGAAATAGTCGTTCAATGCATAAGTCATCACTACTTCAATGGAGGCAGAAGATGACAAACCCGATCCAATAGGAATGTTACCATAGAAAAGCATGTCCAAACCTGTCGGGATTTCATGGTCTTTCAACAACTCATTAAATACGCCCAACGGATAATTGTACCACTCTGGACCAGTTTTGATATATTGTTTTTTCAACTCAATAGCGGCCTCTTCTTCGAAATTCAAGCTTTTGAAGCGAAGCATCTTATCATTATTAGGCGCGATAATTAGCCACGTTCCTAAAGTAATCGCACAGGGCATTACCAACCCACCATTATAATCAATGTGTTCTCCAATCAGATTTACTCTTCCTGGTGTGAAATAATTTGCCGTCGCCTCCTGGTTAAACTTCTCAGAGAATTTTTTGGTTAATTCCGCTTTCATTGCAATTCTTTAAATTAATGTTTTAGTTTTATACAAGTATTGACAGTTAGCTATCGATACCAGAATCGGTCTCTAATATACAACTATGTACCGAATCGCGTAAGTTCATTCCATAAAATTTATAGTAAAGAGATGAAGACTAACTTAGTAAGAACAGGTAAAGCCATAGACGGTAAAGAAATTCTCGGCATAGAATTGACGAACACTAAGGGCAGTTACGTTAAAATATATAACTACGGTGCTATTGTGAACAAGTTTATCGTAACCAATGCCCATGGCGAGAAACAGGACATCGTACTAGGATTCGACGATATAGACGAGTATGTTGATCAGGAATACCTGGACGACTGTCCATATTTTGGTGCAATAATCGGTCGTTATGCCAATCGGATTAAAGGCGGACAATTCAGTATTGATGGCGAATCTTACCAGCTTTACACAACTGCAGATGGTAATTCCTTACATGGAGGAAAGGCTGGCTTCGACAAGAAAGTATGGGAAGTACTGTCGACGATAGACCCAAGCGTCACCTTACAGTATATCAGTCCGGCCGGCGAGGAAGGTTATCCCGGTAATTTAACTGTACAAGTGACTTTCAAACTTTCTGATGAGGACGAATTGATCATGGATTTTAAAGCATCAACAGATGCGCCAACTGCTGTTAACTTAACACATCACGGATATTTTAACCTTGCGCCGAACGGTGGGTCTGTTGGCAGTCATGTTCATAGAATTGCAGCCAGTAAATACTTAGAACAGGACGATGCCTATACCGCTACCGGAAATGTATTAACCGTTGAGGAAACAATCTATGATTTCCTGGGACCAAAACCGATTGGGCAAGATTGGGATCCGACTGAGGGTTACGACCAATCGTTCATTTTAGACAAAGCATATGGAGCAATGGGCCTGGCTTCGGAAACTACCGAAGCGCAAAGCGGCTTGAAATTATCTGTTTTTACAACAGAACCTGTCGCTCATTTTTATACTGCTAAGTATACTGATGTGAAAAATGGCAAGGACGGCAAGCATTATGCGCCCTTTAGTGCGTTCTGTATAGAAACGCAGCACGCACCAAACGCGATCAATATTCCTGAATTCACTGGCACTTTGTTAAGACCGGGCGAGATATTCTCGCAAACGACGATTTATAAAATAGAGCACCTGGGTTAGTTCAACCTACCCAGGTACTTGCTGGTTGCCACCAGAGTTCTATCTGCAGAAACAAACGACAAATAGACTTCCGCGCGAGATGTTCGGTATGGATCGGGCAATTCAACAAGCTGGGTTTTTATTCTGCGCTCAATGCCGTAAAAAAAGGATATTGACTCCTCAAATTCGGGGTAATGGAGTAAGATCATCGTCTGGTCAAAGCCGCTTACTGTTGAGTCTTCAACATTGTATGTCCAGTTAATAATTATTCCAGCTGCATCAGGGATGGCCGTATTTACCAGTGGCATTGGCAAATCGCCAGTACTGATCTGGACTTTCAGATAGTCAATTTCGATACTAGGATATTCCCCCTTCAAAGCGTGCAACTTGTGATAAGAAGTTGCAAGGTTGTGATAGTTTAGCCTGGTGCCATGGGCTTTTTGTCCATAACCTGCCTTTAATAAAGGTTGAATACTATTTAAAAAGTTAGCCGTAACAGCCATTCTTTGACAGTTTACCTTCTGTAAAAAGCTGAGATCTTCAAACTTAATTTCCTTTGTCCGCTTCATTTTCAAGACGTTTTGACCGTTTAGAATGTAGCTGATATTGTTTCCTACAGAACCGATTACCTGACCCTGAGGTCCATTAATTAATTTACCCATGTTTTTTATTTTAATTCAAACTGAACCTCTGCTAATTAAATTAATAAACCAACTTATCCCTAATATTTATTCATGTTTGCTTCTTCCTTTGAAAAGGGTTGTTAAACCGTTGGTAAAGCATCTCTAGGGCCGTGAGCCCTACCAACGCCCTAGCAAGGCCCTAGCAACCCCCTAGCAACGCGCTGGAAACCACAAATAAATGCAGTGTCTCGTCCGGAAATAGCTATACACTATTACCTGTATTTCTCCATTAAGTTGATGACGGGGCTTATAAAAAAAGGGATGGTTCTACGCCTCTTGCTGAACCGGTAGGGTTAGACTGATCAGGCAACGTTCCTCCTCACAATTTTCAAAGTGAAATTGGACGCTTCCTCCATATAACTGTTTATAATTATCTCCATATTCCTGAAGGTCTGCAATGAGGACTGGGTTGGCACGAAGGCTATAGTCCATTTCCAACAGTACACTTTCTTCTTCAATCAAAAGAATCATATTCAGCACAACAGGTTGATTGGAATGTGTCTTACAGAAAGGTTCTAAAATATTAACAAGTGCCAAAGGTGCAATTGACTTATCTCCGGGGTCTCCCTGTGTTTCCAGGTTGATGGTCAGGTTATTTTTATGCTTGTTTAAGTCTATGAAATGAATAAAGCTGTTTAAAGCATCAAGCTCTTCCTTCAATTTTGCACACTGTATGTGCTTGCTGTATAGACGGTACCTTAAAAGATCTGAAAAGGTAAGAATCGCCTCAGGGGTACTTTCCACCTGGTCTGCAGCCGATTGTTTCAATTGGGCCAAAGATCTCATTAAGAAATCAGGACTGATGTTTGTCTTCAGCATATCAAGTTTTACTTGTTCAATCTCCTGCTGTTCTTTCTCCATTTCAGAATCCGTGTGTCCTTCTTCGTTCTTTTCCATAAAGAAAAGCATCATAGAGAATATCAGGAAGTTAAGTAAGTAGTTACTTAAGTTCAAGACATAAGAGGCTATGAAACTGGGATTGGTATTTCTCCGGATACTTAAATGGACAAAGGTTTTATTGAATACTACATCAATTGCGGGTATAATTAAATAGGCAGCTAATACGATTGACCAGAATAAGACGTTTTTATTTCGCTTAAAAAAGTAGGGGATGAGGTAGAGACAATACGTATAGAAAAAGAACGCGATCAGGAGATTGTCCAGGAAAAAGTGATTGAAAAGAACGGACGCAGTGATCGGTACTTTGACCGCTAATAAAGTGCCGACAACGAGCACCCAGATCCAGTAACCAACATGCGCAACCCAGCGGTACCTTGCGAAATATACCAGCCGGTTCTTATTATTGATCTCTAATTCTACAATGTCTGCCATGCGCTAGAGGTTTATGGAAAGGTCTACTTCGAATCTGTCTTTTAGGCTATTGATGGCCAATTCATGTCTTAGCGGATACAAAATCTCCAGCCTGCGCTTCACATTTTTCAGCCCAATACCGCCTTTATATTCAGTGATCGCCTGGCCTACCTGGTCAAACGGCTTACTGTTTTGAAGTTTAAAGTGGATGAAATCTTCCGAAATATCAATTTGGAGGTTGATCCATGACTTTCCAAAACTCGTCTTGGTGCCATGTTTAAACGCATTCTCCAGAAAGTTGATCAACAGCAGAGGCGCGATCTTCTGAAGGCCAATCTCTCCATTAATCTGAACAGAAACTGCACACTGGTCATCTCTGTGCCTTAATTTCTCTAACGCAATATAACTGTCTGTGAATTTAAATTCATTTTCGAGTGGAACAAGGTCGGCTTTGCATTCATAAAGCATGTAATGTAAAAGAGACTCCAACCTTTCAATGATTACCTCTGTTTGCCCTGACTTTTTCATGCTCAGTGCATAAATGTTATTCAAAGTATTGAATAGAAAGTGCGGGTTGATCTGAGACTTCAAAAAACTACTTTCGAGGGCAATCTTTTGAGTTTTGTACGCTTGTAACTGCTTTAAGCTTTTTTGCTGGTCGTAGATGTCAACAAAATAGTAGAAGGCGATGAAGACACATAAAAAGAACAGATAACTCGGATAATGCCTGATTAGAAGATGTGAAAAGGTGTTGGTTTCAGCAGTTTGAGGAAGGGTAACTGACTTCAAGATCACTGTAAGGGCCACTACCAACACCAGGTACCAGAAAAGGATTCCGCCAAGAAGAGAGAACCAATAGGTATACTTGTTTCGTTTTTTGGAAAGCGGTACTACGAAGAACAAAAAAGTATAAGCAACGAAAAAAAACACAAGAAATCGCATTAAGAGAACGGCGAAGAGCGTGTTGTTGTCGTAAACCGGCTTTTTTAAGTTTGCGTTACTGGTATAGTTCAAGTAAAACCCAGCAAATAAAATCAGCCAAAAGACAAGATGAAGAACCCACCTATAGTTTTGAAATGTCCGGAAGGCGTGTTGTTTAAGTGTTGAGTTTGCCATCTGCGTTACCGGCAAATTTATCCATTAGTTTGAAAATAACTAAGGATTTAACATTTTTATCACATTTTTGAAATGGACATCCAGATGGTCCGTAAACTAGAGATAATAACGATAGCCGCCACGCCGATAAACATCTTTTTAATTGGTAGTTTACCGACAAGTTTCGCTGCTATTGGTGCTGCGAATACTCCTCCGATGATCAATCCTAAAATGGATCGCCAATGACTCACGCCGAGGATGAAGAAGAATGTAATTGCACTGGCCATGGTCACGAAAAACTCCGTTAAACTGACCGAACCGATCACGTATTTGGGAGTACGTCCTTTGGAAATTAGCGTTGATGTAACGAGCGGGCCCCAGCCACCGCCCCCAAAGGAGTCCAAAAAGCCACCGGCACCTGCAAGCCAACCCGCACGTTTCACTTTTTGTGGCTTTTGTTGCTTCTTAAATGCGTTGGATAGTATTCTAATTCCCAGTAGAAGCGTGTAGAACGATATAACGGGTCTAATCCATTTCGAAAATTCTTCTCCGGCATAGCCGAGCAATAATGCCCCTGCAATTGCGCCCAGGACACCCGGGATAAGTAGCGTTTTGAAAAGCTTCTTGTTTACGTTTCCAAAACGATAATGGCTGAAGCCGGATGCTCCACTTGAAAACATTTCGGCGGTATGAATGCTCCCGGAAATCACTGCTGGATTGAGTCCGCCGGAGATAAGTAAGGTCGTTGAAATTACGCCGTATCCCATACCCAGGGCGCCGTCTACGAGTTGCGCGAAGAAACCGACAAGTAGCATGTAGTAAAACTTATCATCAAGCTGGGCGTAGAAATCCTGGCCAAAAGTTTTAACGATATCGTAGGATAGATAGGTATAGGCAGCGATTCCAAGGAAGAGCGCAGTAAGTATAAACAAGCAGATGTAAGCTATTTTTCTCCATTTGCGTTCCTGGTATGTGTTATCAACTGTGGTCGTTTCCTCTGTATCGGGGGTAATCATATATTAGTCCTAGAGATTTAGTAGGCAATATTAGAAGAAGTTATTGGATAATCAAATTTAAAGTAGAAATAAATGGGGCGGGGGGGGTGTTTATGCTGCTTTACTTACTTCTCTTAGCAGTCTGGTCTTCTGTTGGAACCTGAAAAACAGCAGCACTGAAGCGGTTAGTAACCCAAACGTCAGGCCATACCAGATTCCATTAACTCCCATATTCCAGACTATTCCTAACAGGTAAGCCAGGGGTATGCCGATGATCCAGTAGGCTACAAACGTGATTACCGTAGGGATGTTCACATCACCGACGCCTCTTAAGATACCTAAGCCTACCACCTGAGTGCCATCGAACAGTTGAAAGAATCCGGCAATGATAAGGAGCTGAGCTGCAATGCCTATCACTGCCTGATCGTTAGTATAGATGTAGGGCAGCAGACCATTCGCTAAAGTAAAGAACACTGCAGTAACCGCCATAAAAACAATGATCACATGGTAGCTAGCAATGGCTGATCTTCTAAGATCTAGGAAGTTTCCCTTGCCAAGATTGTTACCAGTTTTAATGGTTGCTGCAGATGCAATGCCACTAGCCATCATATAGGTTACCGCGGCAAGGTTTATTGCTACCTGGTGAGCTGCCTGTTCTATCGCTCCAATTGTTCCAATTAAAATTGCCGCACCACTGAAGGCGCTAATTTCAAATGAGTACTGCAGCGCTACCGGAGCACCTATTTTAATGATCTTTAATGCCCGGATCCGGTCGATGAAAGTCACCCGGAAGCTTTGAATATATTTTTTGAAGTGGACGGAGCGCATCACATAAGTGGACATCACAATTGCCATAAGTATCCGGTCGACAAGTGTACTTAAACCTACTCCTTTAACTCCCATTGGAGCAATGCCAAACATGCCTCTGACAAATATCACTCCCAATATGACGTTGATGACGTTCCCCCAAATGGAGATGTACATCGCCTGTTTTGTAAAACCAAGTCCTTCTGTAAACTGCTTAAACGTTTGAAAGATCATCAGCGGTATGATAGAAAACCCAAGATAGGCGAGGTAAGGTTTAGCATAGGCGACAACTTCGGGCGATTGACCAATATGATCTATGACGAGTAAGGAGCCAAGTTGCACAAGGGCATAAAGTATAATAGATGTTATAAAATTAATGATCAAGCTGTTCGATAGTAACTTTCCACACTCGTCATAATTTTGACTGCCGTTTTCTCTGGCAATTAGGGGCGTGAGTCCATAAGATAGCCCCATACCCAGCACCAGGATCAGCATAAAAATACTGTTTACAAGAGAGACTGCGGCGAGCTGGATGGTGCCCGCAAAGTGACCTACGATAACGCTATCTGCTAAATGAACAAGCGTATGTCCGAGTTGGGAAACCACGATTGGCAAGGCAAGATGCAGGTTATCCTTATAGTAAGGTTTGTATTTATTGAAAAAAGTGCTCAACATTTTGGCAAAAGTCGGAAATTTTATGCTAAGCCTGACATTAAACTGCGATGTAATACTCTTCTTTTTCTGAAGTAACGGGCTTAATGATTCCACCTAGTATTAAACTTACCAGTACCGTTTGTGCCTGTTTGTAGGAGCTACGCGTAAGCTTACTGAACTGCTTTAACGTAATTCTACCTTCCCTGGTTAAGAATTCGAAAAGCTGTCGCTCCTGATCGGTATACCTGATCACATTTGTAGTGTTTTCATTACTTTTCTTAATCACATCTACAATGATCTTACTGGCAAGAATACTTTTGTCGTTTACCCGGTAATAGACCCACCATTTCTTTTGTTCATCTAAGGCATAGTGTGGTTTCGTGTCGCTTGCAGCGATTTTCACAACCAGCACAAGCTTATGATCAATGTATATCTCCTCGAACTCCGGTTCGATCGCTGGCTTACAATACTGGTGCGCAGATTTAGTGATCATGTAGCGCTCTTCATCTTCCGACTTAACGCCCTTTATTACCCCATCATCGGCTACGCCAATAAGCAATTGCCCGCCTTTGTTGTTCGCAAAAGCCACTAGGCTTTTCGCAATCTTTTCTACGCTGGTGATTGTTTTCTTAAAGTCTAATGTCGTTCCTTCACCCTGTAAAATCAATTTTTTCAGGTTCAAATTATATCCTCCCGATAGTTAATACGCAATACGAGGCTGTTCACCAAGATGCAGGTTTCTAATATAAACTTCATTAATAACGGTTGCACAAAGTTCTCCGGCTGAATTCGTTATCTCCATTGGGTAGGCTTTTATAAACTTACCCGATGTCCTTAACGCCAGAATAGCTTCGTTTAACATGTCGTCACTAACAGTAATTGTAAAAAAAAGATCAGTACGTCCAGGTTTAAGGTATTGAATGGAGGCACTCTTAAGCCAAACCCTCACCTTAAATCCCTCCCTTTGTAGCAGCTGGTCGAACAATAGCGCGTAAAAAGGATCGGTAGCAGCGTATATGGTGCCGCCGAATATGGAGTTATTATAATTTTTATTGAACAGGCTTTTGTTTATTTTGACATCCACTCCTTTAAATCCTTTGTGGAATCTTTTTACCCATATCCTTTGGAAGAGCATTGGCGGGTAAAGGCATAAGCCCCATTTAAGGGTTCTTTCGGAAACGATCATGATGGCTAAATATCTGAAAGTTATTGGCGATTATTAAAAAAATTAAAACTTAATAGGGACGACCTTGTTACTTTTGCAGTAAAACGCGTGAAAAACCCCAAATTATGAAAAAGATAATCTTAAATCTTGCTTTAGCAGGAACTATAATGATCGCAGCAGCATCATGTAACTCAACGAAAAGTGTTTCTGGCGGTGCAGATAGCACTATGACAGATTCAACAACTACTCCAGTAGATACAACAGCAGTACCAGTTGATACTACCAGAACTACACCTCCTGATACTACCATTAAGCCAATGTAATTATTTGCTTAGTGTTAATAGGAGCGTTAGTAATAATAGTCTGATCTAAGATTGTTATTGCTAACGCTTTTTTTGTATTTTCATCGGCCAAATAAACCTTTTATGGGTGCTACCGAAAATAACAAAAAGCTCTTCTTCCTCATTCTTGTAGCTTCTCTAGGCTACTTTGTCGACATCTACGACCTCCTTCTATTTCTTATCATTAAGAATAAAAGCCTCGCCGCACTGGGTGTGCCAGCGGATAAAATTACAGAAACAGGATTGTCTTTAATGAACTGGCAAATGGCCGGGTTGTTAATTGGCGGTATTTTTTGGGGTGTTCTAGGCGATAAAAAGGGTCGTCTGTCAGTCCTCTTTGGTTCCATCATCATGTATTCTATTGCCAATTTTGCTAACGGTTTTGTTACGAGCATTCCTATGTATGCACTTTTCAGGTTTATAGCAGGAATCGGACTAGCGGGAGAGCTTGGTGCCGGCATTACGCTGGTTAGCGAGAGCATGAGTAAAGAAAACCGCGGATACGGTACGATGATGGTTGCTGGTATCGGGCTAATGGGTGCCGTTGGAGCGTATATTGTTGGGGATCTTTTTGAATGGAGAACAGCATTTTTTGTAGGTGGCGGACTAGGGATTATTCTTCTGTTATTGAGATTTGGCGTATTTGAATCGGGCATGTTTGAGAAGATGGCGAAGAAGGATGTGGTGAAGGGAAACTTCTTTATGCTCTTTGCGACAAGAAAACGCTTCTTTAAATATTTGAATTGTATTTTAATCGCCGTACCGCTTTGGTATGTCGTTGGAATCCTGGTAGGCATTGCACCAGTCTTTGGAAAGGCCTTAGGGGCGGTTGATGTACTGGATAATGGCAAGGGGGTGATGTTCACCTATATTGGGATTTCACTGGGAGATTTTGCGAGTGGTGCCCTAAGTCAGATCTTTAAGACCCGGAAGAAAGTGGTGTTTGTTTCCATTACGCTAACGTTTATTACCATGCTAGTTTATCTTTTGAATACAGGCTGGACTGCAAACCAGTTTTATGTGCTCTGTTTATTCTTTGGATTGTTTACGGGTTACTGGGTAGTTTTTGTGACGATGTCTGCAGAGCATTTTGGTACAAATTTAAGGGCTACTGTGACGACAAGTGTTCCGAATATGGTTAGAGGCTCTTTGATTCTTGTGACCTTACTGTTTCAATTTCTAGTTAGCCATTTTGGTGTGGTTAATTCAGGTTTAATCGTCGCTGTGCTTACAGTATCGATCGCTTATATCGCGTTATACAATCTTGATGAGACCTATGGAAGGGACTTAAATTTCACCGAAGAATAGTGTCAGAAGATTGTACTATCTGGCAGTTTTGATCTTTTAAATTTCCATAAAGGTTAACTTTGAGTTCAATCAAGATTATGGCGTTTAGAGATGAAGTAGTAGCTGCTTATCAGAGGATTCAGGACGAGATTTGTCAGGATCTGGAGCTTGCTGATGGGAAGTCGAAGTTTGAAGAAGAAATATGGTCTCGTGACGGAGGCGGGGGCGGTCGTACGCGCGTCATGCAAAATGGAAATGTAATTGAGAAAGGTGGAGTAAACTTTTCTGCTGTTCATGGTAAGCTTCCAGATAATATAAAAAAGGCTTTTAAAGTTGAAAGTGATGAGTTTTTTGCTGCAGGGGTTTCGATCGTTATGCATCCTTCCAATCCTTTCGTTCCAATTATACATATGAACATCCGTTATTTCGAGATGGATGAGCAGACAAGATGGTTTGGAGGAGGAATTGATTTGACTCCTCATTACGTTGTGGATACGGATGTGAGGTACTTTCACCATCTGCTGAAGCAAACCTGCGATAGTTTTGATGCTTCGTTTTATCCTAAATTTAAGAAACAGGCGGATGATTACTTTTTTATCAAGCACCGTGACGAAACAAGGGGTGTGGGCGGCATATTCTATGATCGTTTAAAGCCAGAGAATACGGGCTTGAGTTATGAAGAGATCTTGAATTTCTCCATCGCTGTAGGGGAGACGTTTGCTCCCGTTTATACTGAGCTTATAGACCGAAATAAAGACCTTACCTATACACCAGAACATCAGGAATGGCAGTATTTACGTAGGAGCAGATATGCCGAATTTAACCTCGTTTATGATTCAGGCACCAAGTTCGGTTTGGAGACCAATGGTAGGATAGAGTCTATATTAATGAGTTTGCCTCCGATGGCTAAATGGGCTTACAACCATCAACCGGCGGTAGGGAGTTCAGAATCCGAGACTTTAAGCAAGTTGAAAAAGGGTATCGACTGGGTTTAAAATCTTTCAACATTTCGTCTTGTTGGCAGTTTTTTTAGTAGATTCGCAAGGTTACAGTATAACCAAATTTCAACGTTCTTAAGGAACATTAATATTTATGGCTGAAGATTTAGATAATCAACAAAACGACAAAATAATAAGAATAGATATTGACGAGCAAATGAAGTCGGCCTACATCGATTATTCGATGTCGGTAATTGTATCAAGGGCTTTGCCTGATGTACGCGACGGATTGAAACCAGTACACAGGCGTGTATTATATGGTATGCTTGATCTGGGTTTAGCGAATAATAAACCTTATAAAAAATCTGCCCGTATTGTGGGGGAGGTTCTTGGAAAGTACCACCCGCATGGTGACTCTTCGGTTTACAATACGATGGTAAGGATGGCTCAGGAGTGGAGTCTAAGGTACCTGATGGTGGAAGGACAAGGAAACTTTGGTTCGGTAGATGGTGATTCTCCGGCAGCAATGCGTTATACGGAGGCCCGTTTCCAAAAGATTGCTGAAGATATGCTTGCCGACATCAACAAGGATACAGTTGATTTTCAATTGAACTTTGATGATTCCCTAACGGAACCTACGGTTTTACCATCAAAAGTACCAAATCTACTGATTAATGGTTCTTCTGGTATTGCGGTTGGTATGGCTACAAATATGCCGCCACACAACATTACAGAGGTTATCAATGCCACTGTAGCTTTCATTGACAATAACGAGATTACCATTCCAGAGTTGATGAAGTATGTTAAGGCGCCAGATTTTCCTACTGGAGCTATTATATATGGTTATGCAGGCGTACAAGAAGCATTTGAGACTGGTAGAGGTCGAGTGATGATGCGTGCGAAAGCAGAAATCGAAACCAACAAAGACCGTGAAACAATCATCGTGACCGAAATCCCTTATCAGGTGAATAAAGCGATGATGATTGAGCGTACCGCGGAGCTTGTTAATGAGAAGAAGTTGGAGGGGATCTCCATGATTAAGGATGAGTCTAATAAAGATGGTATCCGGATCGTTTATGAGATTAAAAGAGATGCTAACGCTTCAATCGTTTTAAATAACCTGTTTAAGCAAACAGCTTTGCAAACGTCATTCAGTGTGAATAACATTGCTTTAGTAAAGGGGCGTCCACAGATGTTAAATCTGAAAGACCTGATCCATTACTTTGTTGAACACAGACATGAAGTTGTCGTAAGGCGTACAAAATTTGAGCTTGCAGAAGCTAAGAAACGTGCACACATACTAGAAGGATTACTGATTGCCTTAGATCATATTGAAGAAGTGATCAGATTAATTCGCGCTTCAAACACACCTGAGGAAGCAAGGGTGGGATTGATGGAGAAATTCGGTCTGAGTGACATTCAGGCAAGAGCGATTCTTGATATGACTTTGCGCAGGTTGACTGGACTGGAGCGTGATAAGATCAAAGAAGAGTACGAAGAGTTAATGAAAACTATCGAGTATTTACAGTCTATCCTGGACGATGAGGGTTTGCGTATGCAAATCATTAAAGACGAATTGGCTGAGATGCGTGAAAAGTACGGCGATGAGCGTAGGACTCAGATCATACATTCTGCGGAAGATATGAGCATGGAGGATTTCATCGAGGATGAAGACGTTGTAATCACCATTTCTCATGAAGGATACATTAAACGCACCCCGGCAACGGAATACCGTACTCAGGGAAGAGGTGGTAAAGGATCAAAAGGTAGTGACTCAAGAAATGAGGATTTCATTGAACACTTATTGATTGCATCTAACCATAATTACATGTTGTTCTTTACCGAGGCTGGTCGTTGTTTCTGGTTGAGAGTTTATGAAATTCCAGAAGGCTCCAGATTAAGTAAAGGAAGAGCGCTTCAGAACATCATTAATATCCCTAAGGAAGAGAAAATCAAGGCCTTTATCAAGGTTAAAAATCTTAAGGACCAGGAGTACCTGGAGAACAATTACATCATCATGTGTACCAAGAAGGGCACCATTAAGAAAACGTCGCTAGAGGCGTATTCAAGACCAAGGGTGAATGGTATAAATGCAATTAACATTAACGAAGGTGATCAGCTGATTGAGGCGAGTTTGACAACTGGATCGAGCGAAATTGTGATGGCTTTACGTTCTGGAAGAGCCATTAGATTTAATGAGGCTACTGTTAGACCGATGGGCAGAACTGCGACAGGAGTGAGGGGCGTTACACTGGCTCACGATAAGGATGAAGTAGTTGGCATGATTGCTGTAGAGGATTCGTCAGCAACTGTGCTGGTAGTATCAGAAAAAGGTTACGGTAAACGTACTGATATTGATGATTACCGCGTTACTAACAGAGGTGGTAAGGGTGTTAAAACCATTAATGTTACCGAGAAGACAGGTAATTTAGTAGCGATTAAAAACGTTACTGACGCAGATGACCTTATGATCATCAACAAGTCGGGTATCGTGATTCGCATAGTTGTAAGTCATCTTAGGGTGATGGGAAGAGCTACTCAAGGCGTTAGATTGATTAATTTGAAAGGTAACGATGCCATTGCATCTGTAGCTAAGATTGAACATGAAGACGATGCCGAGATTGACGAAGATGCAATTGTAGCAGTGCCTGAGGCCGAAGGAGATGAGATTGTGGCTGCTGATGACATTTCTGAAGATGCTGAAATTGAAGATGCTGAAGGTGAAGATGTAGACGACGAAGAGGCTGAAGATGATCAGGAAGAAGAAACCGAATAACTAACATAACTGTAGAACAAACAATAATTAAGATGAAGAAAGTACTTTTAAGTTTGATATTTGCCAGTACAGCTTTACTTGCAAATGCGCAAAAGGCAGAAATTGAAGCTGCCAAAAAGAGTTGGATGGATTATGCTAACAGCCAAAACGCTGTTAAAATTGATTTAGGAGCTCTAGCTAGCAAAATGAAAGTTAGCGCAGATAAAAAGAAAGAAGAAGAGAAACCTAAAGCGACTTTAGCTCAGGATCTAGCAATACTTAATGCTGGTTTCGCTCACACGGATCTTGCGATTGCTCATGAGAAATCAAAAGATTTGCCAACCGCATGGTCAATCAGAGCATTAATTGCTTCGAGAATTTCTTTAATCGATACTGCTGACATTCAGAATTCGATTGCTAAACAACAGGCTGCTTCTGAAGCGATCACTAAGGCAGAAGCCTTGAATGTGAAGAAGGATAAATCAGTTGAGAACGATGTTAAAGACGCGAAGGATTTCGTGGATAATGCAGTAGCGAACAGAGGGATGATTGCTTATAAAAAGAAAGATTATGCAACAGCATATAATGCTTTTAATGCAATGACCGTTAAAAATCCGCAAGACACTTCAATGTTCGTGAATGCAGGTTTAGTTGCCCGTTTATCGGAAAAATATCCTGAGGCAGTAGCAAGCTATAGAAAAGCAATCGACTTAGGATATAAAGATTCTTATTCTCTTTATAGCCAGATCGTTGATATCACTGGTACGAACTTAAAAGATAGTGCAAAATATCTGGAAGTTTTAAATGAGGCATCAGCCAAATATCCAGATAGTACTGCGTTTATTGGACGTATTACTGATTACTATACTAAGAAAGGTGACGTAGCTAAATCTCAGGAAATGTTGAAAAAGCTTGCAGAGAAAGATCCAAAGAATGCTGTTTATCAGTATTATATTGGTGAAACTTACTTCAAACAAGCGTTGACGCTTCAAGATAAAAGAAATGGTATTGACCAAAAGAAAAAGAAAGAGTATGATGATATGAGTGTTAAGATGATGGCTAACATTGATCTGGCATTACCATACTACAAAAAAGCACTGGAGATTGATCCAAAGTACGCTGATGCGGTTGATAAATTAAAGTCCATTTATGGCTTTAAGAGCGACACACCAAATTATGAAGCAATGAGCAAGCTGCTAATTGCATTAGACAAAAAATAAGATTGAATGAAAAGAGGGACAAAAAAATCCCTCTTTTTTTTTAGATTTGATATATGAAAAAGATATCTCTGTTAACCATCGTATTTCTGGTAGTCGTAAGCACTAACAGTGCTTTTTCTCAAAAAAGTCAACTACAGATTGCACGTAATAGCATTGGTAAACTTCAAGTTGCTATCAATAACAAAAAGGATAACAAGGCACAGTTAGATATTTTAGGCGAAGGAGTTAAGGCTGCCGAGATTGCCCAAAATGATAAGAAAACAAGGAAGTGGCCAGAAACCTGGGCCATTAAAGCTTATATCAGTTCTTACATTTCTATCCTTGATCCGGATGAAGGAAATTCCGACCGCTTTTACGGAATGGCTTTAGATGCAATTGACTCTGCAAAGAGAATAGATAAGTTTCAGGACAATGCCCGCTTAATTGAGGCATCTACGTATAACATTAACATTAAGAAACAAAATAAGGCGAATACAGCGTTTAAAAACAATGACTTTACCTTAGCCTTTAATTTGCTGAAGGAGGTTAGTGACTTTTTCCCAAAAGATACTTCGTTAGCAATCAACACCGCCTTGTCGGCACAAAATATCCGTGAATTTGACAACGCTTTAATTTACTTTAAACGAGCAAAGGATAATGGAGCTAAAGATCCGGCAATATTCCAGACGCTTTCAAAATTGTATACTTCAAAGTTCGAGCACGATAATTCGATAAAGTCCTTAGAAGAGGGAATTGCGGTTAACCCGTATAATGGTAATCTTACCAATGACTACATCAATTTACTTCTAGACAGTGAGAAATATCCTGAAGCAATCAGGACGATAGAACAGAATCTGAAGGTAACGACCAATAATAAATTATTGTTCTTCTTATACGGTTACTTGCATCAAAAAGCTGCCGGTTACACTACAGCAGAGCTGGCTTATAATAAAGCATTAGAATTGGATGAAAATTACTTCGATGCTTTATATCAATTAGGTTTAGCGTATGTAGATTCTGCGAACGAAGCTTTGAAAGCTAAAGCACCGGATAGTGGTCAGAAATTTTCAGCTTCTATTAATCGTGCTGAAGTAGCTTTATTGCAGGCGCATGAGATTAATCAAAATGATAAGTCTACTGTAGAATTGTTAATCGAGATCTATACCAGAAAGAATAAGTTAGACAAGGTTCAGGAATTGAAGTCTAAACTGGAAGAGTTTTAAATTGTCTGGCAAGTAGGTGCAACCCTGGATATCTAGAATACCTACTTAACATAATATTAATTATAGGACATTTATTATAATGTTACACCGACCCATTAGAAGCATTCAGGACTTCCTGCTTAGC
Source organism: Pedobacter sp. (assembly GCF_037719805.1). Classification (GTDB taxonomy): domain Bacteria; phylum Bacteroidota; class Bacteroidia; order Sphingobacteriales; family Sphingobacteriaceae; genus Pedobacter. The sequence goes on from NZ_JBBJLZ010000004.1 coordinate 191,196, forward strand.
ACTTATGTAGCAGATGGTTTAAGGATAACATTTGGTGTACTTTGTCCCTCATTGATCCTTGCGCAGTTTGGAATGCTCAAACTCGGAATGACTTTGTCGTTAGGTGCACTTTGCGTTAGCGTTGTTGATTCTCCCGGACCTATAGTTCACCGCAGAAATGCTATGCTGGTCACCACCGGATTGATTTCAGTTATTTCTTTAGTAGTCGGACTAGGCAATAGTAATATTTATTTCATTGGAATATTATTGGTGATCTGCAGCTTTGTGTTCTCCATGTTCTTTGTATATGGCTTAAGAGCTGCATCTGTTGGAACCGCGTCGTTGCTGATTATGGTGTTAAGCATTGATGACATCAGACCATGGAATGAAGTATTGTTGTATTCAGCACTGATACTTGCAGGAAGTCTTTGGTACACCAGTTTGAGTTACTTGTTTTACCGTTTGCGACCATTTAGAATTGTGCAGCAAACGCTTAGCGATTCCATACATGAGATTAGTGAATTTCTAAGGGCGAAAGCTAAATTCTATCACCAAAACACAGATTACGATAAGAACTATGCAGAATTGCTGCAGTTGCAAGCACTGGTGCATGAAAAGCAAGATGCTGTGCGGGATGTGCTTTTTCGGACTCGAGAGATCATTAGAGATTCTACACCTGAAGGCCGATTTCTACTATTGGTCTTTGTTGACATGGTTGATCTTTTCGAGCAAATCATGTCAACTTATTACAATTATCAACAACTTCATGAGCAGTTTGATCAGTCAGGTATACTTTCGCGTTATGAACAAGTGATTATTCATATTGCAGACGAGTTGGAAGACAACGCTTTTGCGTTAAAAACCGGGGGCACCCCTATCCTACCGAAATCAATGTCTACCGAAGTTGCTAAGCTTAAGGAAGAGATTATTATTTTAGAAAGCAGTAATACCGATGGACGATATTCTACCTTAGGAATCATTGCATTAAAAAATATTGAAGTCAATATTGAAAATATCATTTCCCGGATAAGAACCGTGAATGGATACTTCAATAAGAAAGAGAAAAAGAATCTTAAGGCAAGAGATATTGAAGTCGATCGGTTTGTAACTAGAAAGAGTATTGATTTCAAGGAATTGCTGGAGAATATGACTTTTAGCTCGTCCATTTTTAGGCACTCGCTGAGGGTGGCGATTGTCATGCTGATTGGTTTCGTCGTCGCTAAAAGTTTCAGCTTTTCGCATAGTTACTGGATTTTACTCACAATATTAGTGATCTCAAAGCCTGGATTTAGTTTAACAAAACAACGGAATTATGAGCGATTGATCGGTACAGTCGCCGGTGCTTTTATTGGAATGGGCATTATCATGTACGTACATGACCGGAACTCCCTTTTTGTGATTTTATTAATCTGTATGATTGGCTGCTACAGTTTCCAAAGGAAGAATTATGTAGTCAGTGTGTTGTTTATGACGCCCTATATTTTGGTACTGTTTGATTTTCTCGGGATGGGCGGCCTTTCAGTAGCCAGAGAGCGGATTTATGACACTTTGATCGGTTCGGGTATCGCTTTATTAGCGAGTTATTCTTTGTTCCCTAATTGGGAGCATGAAAAGTTGAAAGAAGGAATGCTTGATATGCTGAAAGCAAATCTTCAATATTTTCAGGAGGTCACCTTGTTTTACAGCGAAAAGGTAACGGATTTCACGAATTATAAGGTTGCGCGAAAAGAGGTTTATGTTGCATCAGCTAACCTGGCATCCTTGTTCCAGCGTATGTTTTCTGAGCCAAAGAGCAAGCAAATCATGATTAAAGAATTACATCAGTTTACGGCACTTAACCATCATTTGTCATCGTACATCGCCACTCTGTCACTTTATAGCAAAGATCACTCCTTTGTATACGGTGATTTTGAGCAATTGAAACCGATTATTCAAAACACTACTTACTTACTAAATCTTTCAACGGACAATTTACTTAAGCCTAAAGAAGAATTAAGCAATGTTCCGTTAATCAGGCATTCTATTGTACCTGATTCAGAGCAAAATGGCGGAGTCGTAATTTTTGAGCAGTTTGAACTTATTCAAAAGGTGTCTTATGATATCTTTAAACTGTCAGAAAAGATCAAGCTGTGAAACTATAAGTCGGTTCTTGTGTTTTAACTACAACTATTAAACAGCAACATTATGGAAAAGTTATATACTGGCTCAGTAACGGCCACAGGTGGTAGAGATGGTCATGTGAAGTCAAGTGACGGTGTTATTGATTTTGAAATCAGAAAGCCAAGAGAACTAGGTGGACAAGGTGGTGCAACGAACCCAGAGCAGCTGTTCGCAGCAGCATGGGGATCATGCTATCTTGGTGCACTAGGATCTGTCGCCGAAAAAGATGGAGTAGACGTTTCTGAAGCAACCGTAAATGTCCAAGTTTCTTTCAATCAGGATGGCAATGCCTACTTGTTGTCAGCAGATCTGGATGTTCATATTCCGGGTATCTCCAGGGAAGAAGCTCAGCAACTTGCAGATAAGGCGCATAAAGGATGTCCTTACTCCAAAGCTACCAGAGGAAATGTAGAAACGAGAATTACAGCTATATAGCTGTAATCTCTTCCTGAGTAGTTATAGTATTAAGCGGTCTGCCATTTTTGAAGGCATCACGTGTTTTAAGGCCTAACAATTCGAACATTGCAATGTCATCTACAAAAGCAGGATTAGGCGTCGTAAGTAGCTTATCCCCTGCAAAAATAGAACTTGCGCCTGCCATGAAGCAAAAGGCTTGTTCTAATGTACTCATTTCATTTCTTCCGGCAGAAAGGCGTACTACTGAATTAGGCATTACTATTCTAGCAGTTGCGATCATTCTGACCATATCCCAAATAGGCACTCTAGGTTGATCTTCAAGTGGAGTGCCTTTTACTGGAACCAAAGCGTTTACTGGCACTGATTCTGGATGGACTTCCATATTGGCTAGTGTTTGCAACATTGAAACGCGGTCTTCTGTTGTTTCGCCCAGGCCAATTATCCCACCACTGCATACGCTGAGTTTAGCTTTACGAACGTTTTTAATAGTGTTTAAACGGTCATCGTAAGTACGCGTAGAGATAATACGTTTATAATCATCTTCAGAAGTATCTATATTATGGTTATAGGCATACAAACCTGCATCCGCCAGCCGCTGTGCCTGGTGTTCAGTTAACATTCCAAGCGTACAACAAACTTCCATGTCCATGTCGTTTACCGCTTTAACCATATCAATGACCCGGTCGAAGTCGCGGTTATCCCGAACTTCTCTCCAGGCAGCGCCCATACAGAGTCGTGAAGCTCCGCCTTCTTTGGCTTTTAAAGCTGCAGTTACCACTTGGCTAACCTGCATTAATGGCTGAACCTGAAGATCAGTATGGTAGCGGGCCGCTTGAGGACAGTACGAACAGTCTTCTGCACAACCACCTGTTTTTATCGATATTAAAGAACTCACCTGAACTTCATTGTAATCTTTATTCTCTCTATGGATGCTGGCCGCTTCATAGACAAGATCAAGAAAAGGCTTATGATATATGGCAGAGATCTCCTCTTTTGTCCAGTTGTGTTTTGTTGGTTGCATATGTAAAAATTATAATAAAAGTTTGCTGGCTAAGCCAAGTAAAAGCAAAAATCCGAAAACATCGGTAAAGGTGGTAATGATAATTGAAGAAGCAATAGCTGGGTCAATACCCACACGTTTTAAAATTAAAGGTATACTAGATCCTGTGATGCCCGCGATGAGCAGATTCCCTGTCATCGATAGGAAGATAACCACCCCGAGCATGAGACTTGAATCAAAGAAATATGCGAATATAAAGACAATTAAACCGGTTACGGCTCCGTTCACGGCACCGACGGTAAATTCTTTAATCACCGTTCTGTAGGCCTGATTGTCTGTTAGATCGTTTAGGGATATACGCCTGACTGTTACTGCCAACGCCTGTGTTGCGGCGTTCCCGCCCATACCTGCGATGATGACCATGTATGCAGATAGCAAAGGAAAAAGTTTAATTGTTGGATCAAAATAGCGGATTACGGCCGAAGCAAGAAAGGCGGTACCAAGATTCAAGACCAACCATGGTAAGCGTGACTTCACGGCTTCAACCCAGTTACCACTTAGTTCCTCGTCTTCGGATACCCCGGATATTTTCAAGATATCTTCGGTGTTTTCATCCTCCAATACATCGATTACGTCGTCAAATGTAACCCTGCCCAGCAGTTTCATTTCGGTATCTAATACTGGGATACTTGTGATGTTATACTGAGATATTAACCGGGCCACTTCCTCCTGATCCGTATCAGGATATACCCAGGCCACTTCGGCCTTAACAAGTTCTGTGATTTGAACATTGCCTTTTGCTTTAATGATATCCTTTAGAGAGACAATTCCCTGAAAAACGTTTTCATCATCTATAACAAAAATGGTGTAGAATTCTTCGATCTCTTCGCTCTGACGAATGATCTCATCAATGGCATCTTTTTTAGTAAGGTTAAGGTTGATCCTAATGAATTCGGTGTTCATCAAACCACCGGCAGTCTTCTCATCGTAACTCATTAGGTTACGAATGTTCAGCGCATCATCTTCATTAAGGTCTTCAAGAATTTCTTGTTGTTCCTGCTCATCCAGCTGAGAAATGATGTCACTGGCATCATCGTAATCCAGCTCTTCAACAATCTCTGTTCTCTTGTCGCGGTGCAGTCCGAGCAGTAGTTCTTCAGGATGGGATTCTTCATGCATCTCTGAAATAACTTCAGAAGCGATCTCAACGTCGAGCAAATTTATTATTCGCTGACGGTTTTCAGGTGTAATGCTTTCGAAAAGTATGGCGATCTCAGACGCGTGGTATTCTTCCAGAATGAACTGAAGTTGCTGATCATCACCACTTAAGGCGAGCTTTATCTTAGATACATCGGTTTTGTCTAGATCAAAGGATTGCATACGATGCGAAGGTAAGAATAATAGCAGCTATTTAAACCATCCCTTACGCCAGAAATATATGATTTGTGCCACTGCAATCGCACCCATAACTATCATTGTGTAGAGATAACCATGTTCCTGATAAAGTTCAGGCATGTTTTGAGGAAGCATTTTTCCGGAGACCGGATCCTGCTGGGCAAAATTCATCCCGTAGATCCCGGCGATAAAAGTAAGCGGTATGAAGATGGAAGAAATGATAGTTAGGACTTTCATTATCTCGTTCATTCTGTTGCTGATCACGGAGAGATACATGTCAATATTGCTGATGGAGATCTCTTTTAACGATTCTACAACGTCAATAATCTGAATGCAGTGGTCGTAGGCATCTTTTACGAACATCTTAGTTTGCTCACTGATGAGCGGACTATCTGTGCGGAGGATGTCATTAAGCTTGTCACGTTCGGGCCAGACTACTCTTCTTACACTAATCAGATGCCGCTTTATTACCTGCGTATCATACATGATGCTCTTATCTGGCTTTTCAAATAGGCGGTCTTCAATGGCATCCAGATCTTCACCCCAGTGTTTCAGTAATTCAAAGTAAGTATCCACTATCACATCCATCAGCGCGTACATCAGATAGCTACTTCCTGCAGACCTAATATTGCCTTTACCTGCAGAAAGTCTATTCCGAACCGCTTCCAGGCAATCCTCATAGTGCTCCTGGAATGTGATGATTGTATTTTTAGTGAGCACAAATGATACTTGTACGTCATCCAGGTCCTTGTTATCATCGAAACGTAGCATCCTGCTGATAGCGAAAACGTAGTCATCATACTCTTCAAGCTTCGGTCGCTGATAAGTTCTGGTAATGTCTTCGAGAATTAACTTATTAATATTTAAACCTGAATTTAGGGCTTCAAACATCTTAGCATCTCCGAAACCTTTGATCTCCAGCCAAAAGGTATAATTCGTATCCTTTATTAACTTAATAGCCTCGGCTATATCCTTAATGTCAGTTACATCGTAAGTGTCTGCATTATACCGGTAAAGCTTAATCTTGGGTTTAAGTGATTGCTCATCAATATAAACCAGACCAGGACTTGACCCCGCTTCAGGTAAGGAAATGCTTTTCCTGTGCTTTCGTTTTTTGAATATCGCCATTGCTTAAAAATAGGACTTTGCCTGAGGGCCTTGATTGAATAACAGGTCTACGATACTTAGGTTTGGTTTGAAGCCCTCCCTATCGTCAAAGACCTGGAAGTAAGGCTTCGCATCGCTCTCCAATTGTTTATCCTTTACCTTGAATTCAGACCGGAAGTCTGATTTATCTTCGTAAGTCTTAAAATATTCTGCTGTAAACTGCAAATCCAGGTTCAGTTTCAGCTGCTTCAGAAGCCATTGAAAGAGTTCCATGTTCAGATCGTAGAGAAATATATACTTTTTTTCGTAAAAGGTAGAGAATTCAGCCTCATAGTATTCAAAGTAGGCGGAGTTGCGGTAACAACTTTCGAAACTTTTCCAATGTAACCGTTGCCATTTGAATTCGTCACTTATTTTAACATCCTTAACTTTTGTATGAACCTTTGAACCCTTGATCACAGGGACCATCAGATCCAGTGTGCCATTGGGAGAGTATATGGATGCCCTGTTTCTGTAAGTTTGTTTGGGGAAGTGCTCTTGTACTTCAAGTTGAAAGTTGTAATTACATTGTTTAATACCAGAAAAGTAGGATACAGGGGGAATATAAAAAATTGGGAATATAGCTGAACTTTCCATCTGATAATTTATGTTTGCACTCTCAACCCGCAAAATAATGATAAAAAAAAGCTTTTCTTATATAGGAATCTCTTTTTTAAACTTTTTGTCGCTATTCCCCCTCTCCTTTCTCCATGTATTAGCAAAGGGAGGATATTACCTCATATATTACGTTTTTGGCTATAGAAGGCTGGTTGTCAGACAAAATTTAACAAACTCATTTCCTGCGAAATCAGCTCTTGAAATTGTGGCTATAGAGAAAACGTTTTACAGGTATTTAGCAGATTTAATAGTTGAGGTAATCAAGCTTTCCAGCATTTCTGAGTCGGCACTACTGAAACGGGTCAAATTCAATAACCTGGAGCTCGTTGAAGATTACTTGAAGACTGGGCAGAGTGTATTGGCATGTACCGGGCACTATGGCAATTGGGAACTTGGGATGGTTGCGCTTGGATTAAGGCTTAAATCTACAGCATACGTGATTTACAAACCCTTGTCAAATGCGACGTTCGACAAATGGTTTTACAAGATCAGGACTAGTACGAGCAATTTCTTTATTCCAATGAGGCAGACTTTAAGATCTATTGCATCAACACGCAATATGCTTACTATGTATTGCTTTGCGGGTGACCAAACGCCTGTGAAAGATGAGGCGAGAGTTTGGGTTGACTTTCTTAACCAGCCGACTCCGGTGCTTCAGGGGATTGAAAAAATTGCCTTACAAACCAACAGGCCAGTAATATATTTTAATATGCAACTGGTTAGAAAGGGATATTATGAAGTTGATTGCTATCTTATTGCAAAAAAGCCCTCCGAAACCAAAGAAGGTGAAATCACACGAAGAAACTTTGAAACGCTTGAACGAATCATAAACAACGAACCCGCTTACTGGCTATGGAGTCATAGGCGTTGGAAGCATAAACCTGAACATTTATAATGGTAAGTCCAAGTGTAGCGGTGGTCATCTTGAACTGGAACGGAAAAGAGCTGCTCAAGCAATTTCTACCAGGTGTAGTAAAATCTCAGTACGACAATTTACAGGTAATAGTTGGAGACAATGCTTCAAGCGATGGTTCTGTAGCGTATGTCGCAGAAAATTATCCCTCAGTGAGAATTATTCAAAACGACAAAAACTACGGTTTTGCAGAAGGATACAGGTTATTATTGGATCAGGTGAGCGCCGACTATTTTGTATTGTTGAATTCGGACGTAGAGGTTCCCGAAAACTGGATCCAGCCAGTTATTGCGATGATGGAGCGTGATCCGTTGATTGCAGTGGCACAGCCTAAAATCAAATGGCAAAAGCGTAAAAACTCTTTCGAATATGCAGGAGCTGCTGGCGGCTACCTTGATATGCATGGATATCCGTTTTGCAGAGGTCGGATATTCGACGAGATTGAGTTGGACAATGGACAGTATGACGATGCGAGGGAGATTTTCTGGGCGAGTGGAGCGGCGCTTTTTATTCGCAGTGATCAATGGAGAGAAGTTGGCGGACTTGATCCGGACTTCTTTGCACATATGGAAGAGATTGACCTGTGCTGGCGATTGAAGAATCTTGGTTACAAAATAGTATATTGTCCTGAAGCCGAAGTTTACCATGTTGGCGGAGGTACGCTCAGTGCCAACAATCCTTATAAGACGTATTTGAACTTTAGGAACAACCTGATTATATTACAGAAGAACCTGCCGCTAAGCGACGCGTATTTTAAAATATTAATCAGATTCTTCATGGACTTTATTGCATGGATTCATTTCATCCTTGAAGGGAAAACGGACTTTGCATTGGCTGTTACCAAAGCACATATCTACTTTTTCAGACAATTTTGGCATAATGCACGAAAGCGAACTGGCAGTCAGAAGCCATTCATGCGGCATACAGGCCAATACCATTCAAGTATCGTTTATGCCTTTTTTATTAAGAAGATAAGACACTTTTCACAGCTTCGATTTTAACTAGCCGTTTGTAGAAAGCTTTCAATAGCCAAACGGTATCCGTCCATTCCGAAGCCGGTGAGAACACCACGGCAATGTTTGCCAGTAAGCGACATGTGCCTGTATTCTTCCCTTGCGTAGATATTAGAAATATGAACTTCAATTACTGGTGTTTTTATGCCAGCAATGGCATCTGCTATGGCAATAGAGGTGTGTGTATAGGCGCCACCGTTAATAATGATTCCATCGTATTCAAAACCTACTGCATGAAGTTTATTAATGAGTTCTCCTTCCACATTGCTTTGAAAATAGTCAATTTGAATAATGCTGTACAACTCTTGTAAACCAATTAGATAGTCTTCAAAAGACTGACTTCCATATATACCAGGTTCGCGCAAACCCAGAAGATTTAAGTTCGGTCCGTTAATAATTTGTATCTTCATCTATCCAAACTTAGCCTTTAAAACTTAAAGATAAAAATTATTACGTGTCCAGTCCCTCCTATTTAAGATCTTTTAAGACCTATCTGCGACTGGAGCGATCGATGTCTACGCATACCATTAGCGCCTATTTGAATGATCTTGCGAAACTCGCTCAATACATGGAATTTGCTCACAAGAGTAATCACCTTGAGCAGGTTACAAATGAAAACATAAAGCAATTTATTACCTGGATTAATGAACTGGGAATGCAGGCGTCAACGCAAGCAAGAGTGCTATCAGGGTTGAAGTCTTTTTTTGGATTCCTTCTATTAGAAGGTGTGATCAAAGAAGATCCTACTCGCTTTATTGAGATGCCCAGGATCACTAAGAAGCTGCCAGATACGCTAAGTGTTGAGGAGATCAACGACATTATTTCAGCCGTAGATGCTTCTAAAGCAGAGGGAATTCGCGATAAAGCCCTTATCGAAGTGCTTTATGGATGTGGATTGAGAGTCAGTGAGTTGACTACGCTTAAAATCTCCAATCTATTTGTAAAAGAGGAATATCTAAAGGTAATTGGGAAAGGTAATAAAGAACGCATTGTACCCATTGGATCGACCGCGCTTAAGTTTCTAAGAATATACCTGGAAGAGGTTAGAGTTCACATTGCTATGAAGCCCAATAATGAAGATTACCTATTTTTAAATAGGCTAGGCACCTCCCTTTCCAGAATAAGCGTCTTCAATATTGTCAAAGACCTGGTATCAAGAGCGGGAATAAAGAAAGTGGTTAGCCCCCACACATTCCGGCATTCATTTGCGACACATTTGATTGAGGGTGGTGCAGACCTTCGCGCTGTGCAGGAAATGTTGGGACATTCCAGCATCATCACTACAGAAATCTACACTCATATTAACCGGGACTACTTAAAAGGAATCATCACAGAGTTTCATTCCAGAAATTAAGCGACTTTTCTAGCTTTTACAAATCTATCCTTCCCCTGCATATCTGAGATGATATGGACGTCGACAAAGCGTTTGATAGTTAACATGTTGGCGACTTCTTTTCCGAAGTTCGCATTGATTTCAAAGTAGAGCAGGCCATCATTTTGTAGATTCCGCATTGCGAAGTCTGCTATTGCAAGATAGAACTCAAGAGGGTTGTTGTCGCTAACGAACAAAGCTAAATGGGGTTCATGGTCCATCACGTTCTTATCCATTGAAAGCCCTTCCTTCTCGGTGATGTATGGCGGATTACTGATGATTATATTAAAGTTCGTGGAACTGGCATATTGCCTGATGTCTTCATTAAGAAGGGTAATAGTTGTTTGATTACTGAACGCGTTTTCCGCTGCAATTTCCAATGCCGGTGCAGAAATATCCATGGCAAAAATTTCGGCAGCAGGTAGATGATATTTCAATGAAATCGCTATACAACCGCTTCCGGTTCCAACGTCAAGTATCTTTAAATGACTGGAACTACTTTTAAAATCGTTGATGACCATATGAACGAGCTCTTCAGTTTCCTGCCTTGGAATTAGCACAGCACTGTTCACTTTAAACTTTAAGCCGTAGAAGAAGGCTTCTGATAGAATATACTGAAGCGGCTCCTGTTTCTCAAGTAGTTCCAATACAGATAGATATCTATCACTATTTAAAGCGCTTATTGGTTCACTTTTACGCAATGAAACCATGCTTCTGTTGAAGCCTGAGATATGATCAACTACTATATAGAAGACTGCTGTAATTTCTTCCTCATCATAGATCCCATGAAGCGACTCGTGGTATTTGTCAAGAATATCCTGTAAAGTCATAGCTGACAAAAGTAATCTAAATCGAACAATATACCTTACTTTTGCCGTGATGACTGACGAACAATATATGCAACGCTGCCTTGAAATTGCAGAAATGGGTATGGGACAAGTTAGTCCTAATCCAATGGTCGGTTGTGTTATTGTTCACCAGGACAAAATCATTGCGGAAGGTTACCATAAGAAGTTCGGCGAAGCACATGCAGAGGTTAATGCCATCCAGGCCGTCCTTGATAATCACCCTGAAGATGCGTTGAGCCTCCTATCAGATTCTACAGTTTATGTGAATTTAGAGCCCTGTGCTCACTTTGGTAAAACGCCACCCTGCGCGGATCTGCTTGTAAAGCATCGTGTAAAAAAGGTTGTTATAGGAAATAGGGATCCGTTTTTAGATGTGAATGGAAAAGGGATTGAGAAATTAGAAGCGGCAGGCATTGAAGTGGTTTCGGGTGTATTGGAGGCGCAATGCACAGCGCTGAACCGTCGGTTTTTTACCAGAGTTACTGAGCAGCGGCCATACTTGATCTTGAAATGGGCAGAAACTGCAAATGGATACTTCGCTCCTAAAAACACCCTTCAGGAGTGGATAAGCGGTCCCTTGGCTAAGAAACTGGTTCATAAATGGCGCACAGAAGAAGATGCGATCTTAATTGGTAAATACACAGCGATTAATGATAACCCTCAGCTGAGTGCCAGAGAATGGGAAGGGAAAAGCCCGATAAGAATAGTAATAGACAAAGAACTGCAGGTGCCAATTGACCATAACGTATTCAGTGGCAGCAGCAAGACAATCATATTTAATGAAGTGAAAACCGTTGTAAATGAGAATATTCACTACATACAGATGGAAGACATGCAATATTATCTTCCGCAAAAGATCGCGTTTCAACTATATTTAATGGACATTCAGTCCGTCATCATTGAAGGTGGCGCAAATTTACTTTCGCAATTCATCACTGCCGGTCTTTGGGATGAAGCGAGGGTGTTTACGTCTGCAACTTCCTGGCAAGAAGGAGTATTTGCACCGAATATTCGGGGAATAGTAGAAGCGCAGTTTAAGGTCGGAATGGACCGTTTAAGCGTGTACAAAAATAGTAAGCAATTATGATATTCTTAATCATTAGCATCATTTGTAGTGTCACGGTTTCTGTATTACTTAAACTGGCAAGAAGATACAAAATAAGTATTGTTCAGGCTGTAACCTGGAACTACCTTTTTGCTGTGATATTGGCAAGTATCTTTTTTAAGCCGAATATAGATGATCTGGGTTTTAGAAACGTCGATAGCACCTTTATCCTTTTAGGCATCCTATTGCCAGCTGTCTTTTGGTTTTTAGCAGCGTCTGTTAGAAATATTGGAATAGTAAAAACAGATATTGCCCAACGACTTTCGCTTTTTATACCCATTGTAGCCGCTTATTTTTGGTTTGATGATACCTTTTCTACCTTAAAAATAGTTGGGCTGGTTCTTGGTTTCTTAGCTATAGTGCTAACATTGGTTAAGCAATCAAATCAATCTATAACTGGGAACTGGCTTTATCCTATAGTTGTCTTTTTTGGCTTCGGATTTATAGATGTGCTGTTTAAGCAGGTTGCGCAGATTAAGACTATACCTTATACCACTTCTTTAATAATAATCTTTGCAATCGCGTTTGTGATTTCTTTAGGGGGTGTTGTCTATTGGCGGGTTGTTAAAAAAAGAAAGGTTCAGCTGGTAAATCTACTATGTGGATTTATACTTGGCTTTTTCAACTTCTTCAACATTCTCTTTTACCTTAAAGCACACCGTGCAATGGCTGATCATCCTTCAACAGTATTTACTGCTATGAATTTGGGAGTGATCATAGCGGGAACGTTAGTGGGTCTGTTGATATTTAAAGAGAAATTAAGCAGATTGAATTACATTGGCTTATTTCTGGCTGGTATCGCAATTGTCTGCATCACCCTATCTCAAATCAATGCTGTTTAATGATACTTATCAAACAGTAGCGGCTCCTGCTGAGGGCTTATTCAGGGACCGCGGGAGTAAATTCCTTGGCTATGTATATCCAATAGAATCAGAAGAACAAGTAAAGCTGCTGGTAAATGCTTTGCGTTTGGAACATCCAAAAGCCAGGCATTTCTGCTGGGCCTTGCGGTTATCACCCGACAGGTCAATCTTCAGGATCCAGGATGATGGTGAACCTTCGGGAACTGCAGGGAGACCAATACTTAATACGATACTTTCTGCAGACCTAACCAATGTCCTGATCGTTGTGGTCCGGTATTTCGGAGGTACGCTGTTAGGTGTTCCCGGATTAATCAATGCCTATAAATCAGCATCAGCTGAAGCAATCTCTTCAGCCGAAATCATTGAGAAGACCTTGAATGATGTTTATGAAATTCACTTCCCCTATTTGGGAATGAATGAAGTGATGCGGATTGTAAAAGACGAGCAGCCAGAGATACTTTCTCAAACCTTTGATAACGCATGTTGTATGCAGCTATCAATCAGGAAATCTTCTTTGAATTCAATTTTGAATAAGTTTGAAAAGGTTGACCAACTTAATATTAAGTATCTGTCATCTCAATCCTCTGCCTAAACAGTTACCCTAGCGTTATCTCGACTCGTATCTATATCGTAGCCTTTCAAGTTTAGAAATTCATTTTGAGGTGCAGACCCGTGTATTTTGGATATACAATTGAATTGGCTTTATGGCGTTTAACAAGTATATAAGTCGCCTTTTAGGCGCTTTTGGAATAAATAATTTCGGATATTGCCAAACAAAAATAAGTCAGTACTGTTGATTTTGTAAATATAACTTTAAGCGATATGTTCAATTCATTAAGAGACAAACTCACTTTATCCTTTGTGGATTCTATATTCAACTCCTATGAAACAGGCGAGCTTGATACAGGTAAAAGGTTGGTTTCTAGTGTTGCTGGAGTCTACTTACTTCAGAAAGCCATAAAGGACATCCCCAGACATCCCTATAAAGCTGCCCAGAAATTTGCGCTTAGTGGTTTATTGCTATACGCTGCCGCTAGCGGTTTAACTAAGAAGATTATTAAGAAACCTAAGGAATTGGCGGACATGAGAAGGAATCAAATACAAGGCAATGACCCTCATTCGGTCCCTGCTTTCGTCTAAAACACATTAATAAAAAGAGGTCCCGGCAATCTAACGATTACCGGGACCTCTGCTTTTTTGCGACTGGTCCCTACAACATCTTTGGCTTTGCTGTCATATAAAAAGTCAGTTTACCTCCACTTATAATATCACTATGTTTAATAGTTTGATTTGTAATTGGCTTTCCGTTCAATGATACTTTAGAAACGTATACATTCTTATCGCTTTGGTTCAATGCTTCAACGGTGAAAGTCTTGCCATTCTCTAATGTTAGCACTGCATTTTTTACAGCTGGACTACCCAACGAGTATTCGTCAGAACCTGGTGTTACAGGATAGAAACCAAGAGATGAGAACATATACCATGCGCTCATTTGCCCACAATCGTCATTTCCACCTAAGCCATCCGGTGTTGATTTGTACTGCATTTTTAAGATCATACGCACTCGCTGTTGCGTTTTCCAAGGTTGATCTATCCAGTTATATAGATAAGCCACATGGTGTGCCGGTTCATTTCCATGAACGTAACCACCGATTATTCCTTCTCTTGTGATGTCTTCAGTTTCAGCAAAGAATTTCTCCGGCAAATGCATGGTGAAGAGAGAATCTAATCTAAGTCCAACTTTCTTTTTCCCACCCATCTGAGAGATCATGCCGTTTGGATCTTGTGGAACAAAGAAGCTGTAGTTCCATGTGTTGCCTTCTATAAAGCCCTGTGCATGAGTACTCATCGCATCAAAATCTTTCTTGAAAGTTCCGTCTGCCATTTTTGGCCGCATGAACCCTATCGACTTGTCAAAATTATTAACCCAGTTTCCAGATCTTTTAAGGAAGCGATCATAAATATCTTGCTTACCCAACTTTTTGGCAATCTGAGCTATGCACCAATCGTCATAAGCATACTCTAAGGTGTTCGAAACAGAGGTACCGCTACGTTCTGCCGGTATGTAACCTAAATCGATGTAATCTCCTATACCTTCATAATTGCGATGGTCAGCGGTGGTTACGCATGCTTCCAGCGCCTTACCCGCATCTCCATCATATACACCTTTAATTATTGCGTCTGCTAAAACTGAAACACTATGGTACCCACTCATACACCAGTTGTCGTTTGCGTAATGCGACCAAATTGGAAGCATCTTTAAAGCACTTTGATCATAATGAGCCATCATAGATTTTACAACATCGTTGTTTCGGGATGGCTGCATGATGTTAAAAAACGGATGAAGTGCACGGTATGTATCCCATAAAGAAAAAGTAGTATAGTTAGTGAAACCATCAGCAGTATGAACGTTTTGGTCAAGTCCTTTATACTGTCCATTAACGTCTGTATAAGTTGTTGGGTTGATAAATGCATGATACATAGCGGTGTAAAAGTTAATTTTATCATCGCCTGATGCATCAATCTTAATTTTATTCAGTTCTTTATTCCAGTCGGACTGCGCCTGCTGTTTTACTTTGTTGAAGTCCCATCCCGGCGCCTCCGCCTTCATGTTCTCTATCGCATTTGCCTGACTAACGGGCGACAATGAGAACTTGATTTGAACTTTCTCCTGCTCTGCAGTTGTGAAATCAAAATACATACGAATCTTTTTCCCAGCAATTTCAGGGAAGTTCTTGTTTTGATCGAACTTTCGCCAAAAGCCTTTATACACCTGAGCTTCGTCGTAATTCTTTTGCCCATATGATTTAAACGGCTTAGAAAAAGTCATTGCAAAATACACTGTTCTTGTCCTTGCCCATCCACTGGTTTGCCTATAACCGGTAACTAATGTGTCGTTAACTACTCTTACATAAGTCCAGACGTTTTTGTCGTCATAATTATAGATGCCTGCCATTAGGTCAAGTATGATATGAGAATCGTCAGATTTTGGGAAGGTGTATTGGTGCATACCCACCCGGTTAGTAGCAGTTAGCTCGGCGGTAATATTGTCGTCATCCAGTTTAACTTTATAATATCCTGCCTCAACGGTTTCATTTTCATGACTATAGGCAGAACGGTATCCTGATTTAGTATTATTGGAAGTACCAGGATTTAATTGCAATTTTCCTTGAGTTGGCATAATTAGGAAATCGCCAAGATCTGAATGCCCGGTGCCGCTGAAGTGTGTATGACTGAAGCCTACTATTGTTTTGTCTTCATATTTATAGCCTGCACAATACTTGTAAACGTCACCGTTGTATTTTCCATTTAGCTCGTAAGATAAGGTGTCGGTATCCGGACTTAATTGAACTGCTCCGAAGGGAACGGTTGCACCAGGAAATGTATGACCCATTTTCTGTGTGCCAATTATTGGTTTCACATATTTAACCAAATCCTGCTGGGCACTTGCTGTAAAGCCAACAAACAATAGGCTAGTTATTAAAATTCTCTTCATTTATTATAAATAACGTGGTTTATGATGGTCCTAAGGTAAAAAATTATAGGTACACTTTGACAAGCATTTGACCTCGAAATGCCAATCTCTGAGTTAATTCAGCTACTTTTGTGCTTTAAAATTTCCAATGAGTAAAAAAGGCAGAATTCTGGTAGCCATGAGTGGCGGGGTTGATAGTTCGGTTGCAGCAGTGATGCTTCACGAAGAAGGATATGAAGTGATCGGCTTGACCATGAAGACCTGGGATTATGCAACTTCAGGAAGCAGTAGCAAAGAAACTGGCTGTTGTAGTCTCGACAGCATTAATGATGCCCGTACTTTAGCTGTAAATTACGGCTTTCCTCATTACATATTGGACATCAGAGATGAATTTGGTGGTTTCGTAATTGACAACTTTGTAGACGAGTATTTAGCCGGAAGGACACCTAACCCCTGCGTACTATGTAATACGCATATTAAATGGGAAGCTTTGTTAAAACGAGCCAATAAATTAGATTGCGAATTTATTGCTACCGGCCACTATGCAAATACCCGATTACAGGACAATGGAAGGCATGTAATTTCTAAAGGTAAGGACGAAAACAAAGACCAGTCTTACGTATTATGGGGGGTCTCGCAAGAGAACTTAGCCCGTACTAAGTTTCCGCTGGGTTCATTTGCAAAAGCAGATATCAGGCAAATGGCAATGGATATGGGGCAAGAAGAACTTGCTAAGAAAAGCGAGAGCTATGAAATTTGTTTTGTGCCTGACAACGATTATCGTGCCTTTTTAAAACATAAGGTCGAGGATTTAGAAGACCGCGTTGCTAACGGGAACTTCGTGCTCAGCAATGGGATGATTGTTGGTCAACATAAAGGATATCCGTTCTACACTATTGGTCAGCGAAAAGGCTTGGGAATCGCGTTTGGAGAGCCGATGTTTGTTTTGCAAATTCTTCCTGAAAGTAACACAGTCGTACTAGGAAGAGCTGATGAATTGGAACGTAGAGAAGCTATGGTACGTAACATCAACCTGGTTAAATATGCTAATATCAATGAACCATTGGATAATGTAATTACTAAGATCAGATATAAAGATGCTGGTACACTAAGCACTATTGTTCAAGAAAAGGACCGCATGCGTGTAGTATTTGACCATGCAGTATCAGCGATTGCACCAGGACAATCCGCAGTATTTTATGAAGGAAACGATCTTTTAGGGGGTGGTTTTCTCTGTTAATTAAGTGCTCAGTTTATTACTAATTAAGTAAGGCGACCCTGTCTTGACCCGCTTTCCTTTATATCTTTCGAAGTAGTAATCTACCCGACCAAGGTTAATTCCTGCGAATCCTACCTGGTTAATTGTTGTTACTTTACCGCTTAAATTCTCGACGTCTTCTGGCTGAGCCATAAAAGTGTGCGTATGTCCGCCAATAATGAGGTCAATATTCTTGTTGTTTTTTGCGAGTATCTTATCACTAACCCTGTTGTTGGAATACGTATAACCGATATGAGAAAGGCAAACGATTAAATCGCATTTCTTCTCATCTTTTAAAAAGTCAGCAGTTTCATTGGCCTTTTTTATTGGGTCAAGATAACGGGTATCGCCGTAACTTCGAACATCCACTATTCCTTCCAGCTCGATTCCAATACCGAAAACGCCAATTGTTATCCCTTCTTTATGGAACACTTTGTAAAATAATGTTGATTTCTCCATTATGGTATTCGAGAAGTCATAATTACTGCATAGTATTGGGAAATTAGCGTGAGGAAGCTGCTTGTAAAAGCCATTAAGTCCGTTATCGAAGTCGTGATTGCCCATTGTAGCAGCATCGTAGCCCATTGCTGTCATTAGCTTCATCTCAATCTCGCCACCAAATTTATTAAAATAAGGAGTGCCTTGAAAGATATCGCCAGCGTCGAAAAGTAAAACATTGCGTTCTTCCGCTCTTATTTTCTTAATCAATGCTGCACGTCTAGCAGTTCCCCCGAGTCCCTGATATTTAGACCCGTCCAATGGAAAGGGTTCAATTCTACTATGTACGTCATTGGTGTGAAGAATGCTGAGTTTTACAACGTCTCCAGACGCAATGGCTTGTAAAGGATTCAAATTTAATGCAGCGGCTACGCCGGCAACTTTGAGGAAGTCGCGGCGACTACTTTTTAGTAATTCTTCCATCTAACGTTGGGTTAATGCGTTTTCCGTCTCTTTCTAAGGACTGAACATAATTTATGAGCGCCGTTCTAACTTTTAGACCGAGAATCTTTTTATCTAACGGTTTTTTAAAGCTTTGATAGTTGTCGCCACCACCGGCAATATAATCGGTTGTAAGTACCCGATAAGTCTTTGAAGGATCGAAAGCCTTGTCATTAATTAAAACGTTAACAGGTTTTCTTTCTACAATCTTCATTTTCAAACCTGATGTCGGCTCTCCGTTATTTACTGCAATAGTATTAATCAGATCCTGAACATCTGCACCACTAAGGGTAAAGACGATTAATTCGTTCTCAAAGGGCATCGTTTCAAAAATGTTTGACATCGTCACCTCCCCTTTTGGAATGTCAACACGTAAACCACCTTTTGTTGTAGGCATTGCGAAATCAATGTTGCTGTCTATCTTTTTAGCCTCAAAAAAGGTAGCATCCGCAAAAAAGTTGCTTAACAGGCTTTCTGGATTCTTGTCACTTTCGACTTTTGACATTAATACATTAGAGTGTGCGATGACCTGATTCATTTCTGCCTCCATCTTTAACTTATAAGGAGTGTAGGTCTTAATAATAGTACTGTCCACCTCGAGACTGCTATTTATATTGTATTCTGTACGCTTGGCTTGAGCTATCTGATAATTGCTTTTACAAGCTAAAAAGCTGAGGACCGTTAAAAGGACGACGCCTTTCATCTGGAAATTACGGTAGATCATAATGGAAAGGAACCATATTAGTTAAACTAAGAATAAAGGTATAAAAAAAGAGAAACCCTGCTGAGGGTTTCTCTTTCTGTAATGATGAACATTACAGCTTAATTACAAATTCTTAGTTATTTCTGCACTTAATGGTGTTGTCTTAGAGCGAAAACGGTGTACCAGCTCTCCTTTTTCATTAATAAGAAACTTCTCGAAGTTCCAATTGATATCACCAGTAAAATCCGAATTAGCAGCTGTTGTCAGATATTTGAAAAGTGGAGAGATCTGAGTGCCTTTTACATTACTTTTTTCAGATAGCAAAAAGGTAACATCGTATTCGCCAGTACAGAACTTTTTAATTTCTGCATTTGTAGCCAACTCCTGGTCGTTAAAATTTGCTTGAGGAAAGCCAATGACGATAACCTTCTTACCATATTGTTTATGTAATTTTTCAAGGTCTTCATACTGTGGAGTGTATCCGCACTTAGAAGCAGTGTTCACAATGAGAATTTTCTTCCCTTTAAACTTTGAAAGTTTGATTTCTTTACCGTCAATCGTCTTGAACGAGAAATCATACACGCTCTTCGCTGGTGGTGCAAAGAACATGGTAAGCAGGATCAATAATGTGTTCATAATTCTGGGTTTAGAGTATGTACGAAGTTAAGTACAAATTGGATATAAATATATAACATGGAGGTAAAATTGGTATCAGAAATCCCAGGTGCGACACAATTAATAAAGCGAATTATACATGTAATTTTGAAGTTAGGCTTATTTATAGCTTTATTTGCAGAAAAACGTTCTGAATGGCGAAGAATTTATTGATAGTTGAGTCACCCGCAAAAGCTAAAACTATAGAAGGGTATTTAGGAAAAGATTTTCTTGTTAAATCAAGCTACGGGCACATCCGGGATTTGGTAAAAGGAGATATGGGTATCGATATCACAAATAATTTCTCTCAGACTTACGAGGTTCCTGCAGATAAAAAGCAGGTTGTAGCAGAGCTAAAGAAACTCGCGAAAGAAGCTGAAATGGTATGGCTTGCATCAGATGAAGACCGTGAAGGAGAAGCAATTAGCTGGCATTTATTTGAGACGTTAGGTTTAAAAGAGGCCAAAACTAAACGCATCGTTTTTCATGAAATCACTAAGCCCGCCATATTAAAGGCTATCGAAACTCCAAGGACAATTGATTATAATCTTGTACACGCTCAACAGGCCAGACGTGTATTAGACAGGCTGGTAGGTTTTGAACTCTCCCCTGTGCTATGGAAGAAGATTAAGCCCTCTTTATCTGCAGGTCGCGTACAATCGGTAGCTGTCAGACTAATTGTTGACAGGGAGCGTGAGGTAAATAAATTCAATGCTGTAGCGGCATATAAGATCAGTGCTCAATTTTTAACTGGTAAAGGTAAAGAACTGGTAAAAGCCGAACTTCCACATCGTTTTGAAAAGGAGGCTGATGCCGAAAAGTTTGTAAACGATTGTGTGGAGGCGAAGTTTGCAGTGGACAGTCTAGAGACGAAGCCAGCTAAGCGGAATCCTGCTGCACCATTTACCACTTCAACATTACAGCAAGAGGCTTCCAGAAAACTCGGATATTCCGTGTCCAGAACAATGCAAATTGCGCAACGCCTTTATGAAAGTGGTCACATCACTTATATGAGGACTGACTCTCTCAATCTTTCAGAAACTGCCCTTCAAGCAGCTGCAGCAGAAATCAATTCAGCTTGGGGACAGAAATACCATCATTTAAGAATATATAAGACTAAGTCAGCCGGCGCACAGGAAGCGCATGAGGCCATTCGACCTACATATTTTAATCATCACACCGTCCAGGGTGACAGTTCAGAGCAACGGCTTTATGAATTGATATGGAAGAGAGCTATTGCTTCTCAAATGAGTGAAGCTCTTTTTGAAAAAACAACGGCACAGATAACTATCAGTAAACGAAGCGAAAGATTGGTAGCAGAGGGTGAAGTTTTGAAGTTTGACGGTTTCCTTAAAGTTTACCTGGAATCAAGTGATGATGATGACCTTGATGATGCTGAAAAGGCTGGAATGTTACCACCTTTAAGCAAAGGACAAGAGTTGTTTTTAAAAGAGCTTAACGCTACACAAAGATTCTCACGGCCGCCGGCAAGATATACTGAGGCTAGCCTTGTCAAGAAGCTGGAAGAGTTAGGTATAGGACGACCATCGACCTATGCGCCAACAATTTCAACGATTCAAAATAGAGGGTATGTGGTAAAAGAAGAAAGAGATGGCAAGCAGCGCTCTTTCACAGCAATTACCCTCGCAGATGGAAAAGTAGAGAAACAAATTAGGACAGAAATCACTGGTGCTGAAAAAGGTAAACTTTTTCCGACAGACATCGGTGAGGTGGTTAATGACTTTTTAGTAGAGCATTTTAAAGATATAGTTGATTTTAACTTTACAGCTAATGTTGAAAAGGAATTCGATGAAATTGCACAGGGCTTGCAGGAATGGACGAAAATGCTCCACTCCTTCTATACTCCTTTTCATATTGAAGTCGAATCCACACTTGAAAATGCCGAGAGAGCCAACGGAGAAAGGCTGTTGGGAATAGACCCTGTCTCAGGTAAAAACGTCTACGCCAAGGTAGGCAAGTTCGGACCGTTAGTACAAATTGGTCAGAATGATGACGAAGAAAAGCCTAAGTATGCTAGTCTGGCAAAGTCGCAATCTGTTGGAACAGTGACCCTGGAAGATGCGCTCGAGCAATTTAAGCTACCTTTTCAGCTAGAAAACTATCAGGAAAAAGAAGTGTCGGTTGGCGTTGGAAGATTTGGTCCCTATGTTAAATGGGGCGAAGCATATATCTCCGTGCCAAAAAATGAGGATCCTTTGACGATAGATCTCGATCGTGCCATCGCTTTAATTGAAGAAAAGGTAACTGCTGATGCACCTATCGCTACGTTTCAGGATCTACCCGTTACTAAAGGAACCGGTCGTTTTGGACCTTTTATTAAATGGAATGACCTGTTTATTAACGTCCCGAAAGCTTACGACTTCGATAATTTAAAAACTTCTGACATTGAAGAGTTGATCAACAAAAAGCTAGACAAAGAAGCAAATCGATTTATTCAGCAATGGCAAACCGATAAGATCGCTCTTGAGAACGGTAGATGGGGACCTTTTATACGTTTCGGAAAAGAAATGTTAAAACTTCGTAAGAATCCTGCAACAAATGACAAGTATACCCCAGAAGAGTTGGGGACTTTGACTTTAGACGAGGTTAAAAAGTTGATAGTTGAACAGGTTCCTAATGCATTTGAGCCAAAAACTAAAAAGGTAGCCGTTAAGAAGACGGGCGTCGCCGCTAAGAAAACCGTTACTAAAAAACCTTCTGTTAAAAAGGCTGTTGCAAAGAAATAACCAGTTGCAAAGATGAAGAAAGACCTGCCGGCAAATTTTGTGGAAGATGTAGCGATAGCTGTTGTATTACTTAACGAAACACCTGAAGTTAAGAACTGGACGGTTTATGTTGTGAACCTCAAGGACATTCCGATAGATAATGTATTGATTAGCTCTAAAGGCTATGGAGAGAAAGATGGTAAAATGGTCAAGACCTCTGTTTTGAGACATTTCATTGGAGACTTAAAGGCAAATAGTTACGCAGGCGTCGAAGCAATTGACACAGAGGTTTTCGGGCTGACAAACGAATATTGGTTGAGTTATTATGTTGATGGAGTGATATACGACAAGAAGTTTATCTTCCTTCCTGAAAGCATTGTCGATGAAAACTTGATTAGAATACCTGTGGTCAATAGACCAGGTGTGATGATTAAATAGCACTTTTTAATTCATCATTAATAAGTATCTTCCTGCGCAATTATTAATTCTTGCGTATGGTGACCCAACGTTCTTCTTTTTTTAAAAACAAACAAACGTTTTTACTCGTTTCTGCGATAATTTTGTTGTTAGCAGCATTTGTTACGTTCCTTTTCCTACGTAAATCAAAGCCTGATAATTACAATCAGCAATATGTTAAATACATAGAGTCTTATACTTCAGGGACTATTTCTAAGAAAAGTACAATAAAGGTGCACCTTGCTGGTCAGGTAAGCACAATGAATAATCTGGGAAAAGCAGATGACCGCGATCTCTTCGAGTTCTCCCCCTCCATTAAAGGTAAAACATATTGGCTGGATGCCCAGACAGTTGAGTTCAGACCAGACGAGCCGCTTGAATCAGGTGAGACTTACGAAGCTACCTTCGCCTTAGAACGTGTTACCGAGACAGAGAAAGACTTGGGCGAGTTCAATTTCGATTTTCGCGTAATACGACCCGGGCTTGCTGTAATTCAGAATGGGCTTGTTTCACAAAATAACACTTCAATGGATTTTATGAAGCTGACCGGGGTAGTTACAACTTCAGATCAAGAAGACCCAAAAGCCATTGAAGAAACGTTAAATCTCAACTTTTCACAAAAGCTTAACGTTAAATGGCAACACAGCCCCGAAAAAAATTCTTATTCGTTTTCCATTGATAGTATTAGAAAGTCAAATAAATCCGAAAGCCTCAAGATAGATTGGTCTGGAGATGCAATTGATGCGGATGACAAAGGTTCTTTCAACATTGAGATACCACCTTCAGGGACATTTAAAGTACTAGCCGTCAAAGCAATTCAAGAGATGGAGGATTATGCGCTTATCCAGCTTTCAGAACCAGTAAACGTAGCACAGGATTTGACCGGTCTGGTTACGCTTAACAATCTATCTGACTTAAGGTTTACGATTGACAAAAGTCAGATAAAGGTCTACTCCACTCAAAATCTAGAAGGAAACTACACCTTAAATGTTGATGCTGGCATTGAAAACATTCAAAGTAAGAAACTGAACTCAGGTAAAACTGCAAATATTGTTTTTGAGAATAAAAATCCTTCAGTAACAATAGCAGGCAGTGGAACAATTCTTCCTAACTCAGGAAAACTTGTGCTTCCTTTTGAGGCCATTAACTTAAAGGCCGTAGACATTACTGTTATTAAGATTTATGAGAATACAATTCCTCAGTTCTTTCAAAGCAACGGGTATAAAGATGGTTCCGACCTGCGGCGTGTAGCAAAGCCAGTTGTTCAGAAAGTGCTTCGGCTTGATGAGGACAAAGGGTTAAACTTGAACAAGAAAAATCGATTCACATTGGATCTTGACAAATTAATTAAAGCAGAGCCGGGCGCTATGTATCGTGTAACAATAGGCTTTAGGCAAGCCTACAATGTTTTCGCATGTGCAGAATCCGAGACTGTAGCCACTAGTGAAACTGACGATGATTATAATGGTTACGGCGAAAAGATAGATGAAGATGATGATTTCTGGAATACCTACAATAGTTACTATCCCAGTGACTACCGATGGAATGATCGAGATAACCCATGCTCACCATCTTATTATACAAATGATAAGTGGGCCAGTCGAAATCTGATCGCCTCAAATATTGGCCTGGTGGCAAAGCGGGGTAATGATAATAGCATGGTCGTTATTGCCACTGATCTGCTTACTGCGAAGCCGATGGAAGCAGTCACTTTTGAATTGCTTGATTATCAGAACCAGATTATTCATACTACAAAATCAGATGCCGATGGCTTGGCTATTTTTGAGCTCAAACGTAAGCCTTTTTTGCTGATTGCAAAAAATGGAGATGAACGTGGCTATCTTAAAATGGACGATGGAGGTTCCCTCCCACTCAGCCGGTTCGACGTTAGCGGAGACGTAGTACAGAACGGATTAAAAGGATTCATTTATGGTGAACGCGGCGTTTGGCGGCCAGGCGACTCAGTCTTCGTATCTTTTATTCTGGAAGATAAGCTGAAGAAACTTCCCACTAATTATCCGGTGACTTTTGAGTTTTACAACCCTAAAGGACAACTTTCTAAAAAGATGATTAACGGAAAGCCACTTGATGGATTCTACGTTTTCAAAACAGCAACAGAGCGGGACGCCCCCACTGGTAACTGGCTTGTTAAAATCAAAGCGGGTGCTTCAAGCTTCAGCAAGACGATCAAGGTAGAGACTGTGATGCCGAATCGCTTAAAGATTAATTTCAACGTTGGCAATGCTGCCTACCTTGGAACAGGTGCTTCTTCTACTGCGACAATAACAGCAAACTGGTTGTTCGGAAATGTTGGTAAAAATCTTAAAGCCAAGGTCGATGTTAACTTAAATACCATGAAGACCACTTTCAAAGGATTTGAGGCCTATGAGTTTGATAATCCTACGGTAGCTTTTCAATCGCAAGTAAAAACAATATTTGAGGGAACACTTAATGAAAATGGCTCGGCTGTTATAAATACCAGTTTGAACGAAAACAGTACTGCACCTGGTGTCCTTAAAGCAAACTTCACAACTAAGGTATTTGAAGCCGGCGGGAATTTTAGTATGGACAACTTCAGCATCCCGTATCACTTTTACAAGAGTTATTATGGAATTAAGTCTCCTGAAGGAGACAAGTTGTCTGGTATGTTAGTAACTGGCAAAGACCACCTGCTAAACATAGTCAATGTAAACAGAAACGGCAAGCTTGTAACTGGTAGTAAAGGTGTAAATGTAGAAGTATATAAAGTACAATGGCGATGGTGGTGGGAACAGGATGAAGAGGATTCGTTTGCCAACTTCACTCAAAATAGCTATAACAAAATCGTCAGTAATACCTACGTCACTTTAAAAAATGGCAGGGCAAATTATAAGTTGCGTATTGACGAGCCTGAGTGGGGACGCTATCTCATTCTTGTCAGAGATGAAAATGGCGGTCACGTGACTGGTAAATCTGTTTATATCGACTGGCCGGGCTGGGCGCAAAGGGAGCAGTCCAGTAATCCTACTGAGGCGTCCATGCTATCGTTCACAGCTAACAAACCGAAATATAAAGTCGGCGAGGAGGTAGTACTTACAATTCCTTCTGGCAAAGGTGGACATGCATTGATCTCTATAGAAAACGGTAGTCGTGTACTCAAAACTTTCTGGACAAAGACCAATGTAGGACAAACGCAATTTAAGTTTAACGCAGAACGCAACATGGCACCGAATGTATTTGCTAATGTTACGCTCCTACAACCGCATGCACAGACCATAAATGACCTTCCTATCCGCATGTATGGAGCAATTCCAATTCTTGTAGAAGACCCCCAGACAATATTAAGCCCTACAATCAGAATGGCCGATAAGATGAAGCCAGAAGTGGAAAGTAGTATTACTGTAAGTGAGAAAAGTGGGAAAGAGATGACCTATACTATCGCTATTGTAGATGAAGGATTACTTGATCTAACTAGATTCAAAACTCCTGACGCTCATGCTGCCTTCTATGCGAAAGAGGGCTTGGGAGTAAAAACCTGGGATATGTTTGACTATGTACTTGGTGCCTGGGGTGGAAATCTCGAACGAATTCTTAGTATTGGCGGCGATGGTAGCATTAACAGAAACCTTAGTCCTGCCAAAGCAAACAGGTTTGTTCCCGTCGTAAAATACCTTGGCCCATTTCATATCAAAGGCGGCAGCAACACACACAAATTTAAGTTACCTCAATATATAGGAGCAGTGAGAGCAATGGTAATTGCCGGGCATAATGGAGCATATGGTTTTGCAGAGAAGTCTGTTCAGGTAAAGAAGCCACTAATGGTTTTGGCAACCTTACCTAGACTAATTGGCCCTGGCGAGCAATTCACACTTCCAGTAACCGTTTTCGCTACGGAGGCAAAATTAAAAAATGTGACACTAAGCCTCCAAGTTCAGAACCTCCAAATTAGCGGAAGCGCTGTGCAAACAATTGCTTTTCCTAAGCCGGGTGAGCGAATGGCGTACTTTGAGATTAAGGCACCAATGGCCATAGGGATTGCAAAAGTAAAGGTTACTGCAAAAAGCGGCACTGAACAAACTAGCTATGATGTTGAGATGGATATTAGAAATCCAAATCCATACATTACAAATGTAGTTTCGGCTACTGTGCAGCCAGGTACCAGTTTCACTCAAAGCTATCTTCCAATCGGAATGAACGGCACCAATTACGGAACAATTGAGTTCTCTTCCCTGCCACCTCTTAATTTAAAAAAGCGTTTGAGCTATCTCATGCAGTATCCACATGGCTGTGTGGAACAGACAACTTCGGCTGTGTTTCCTCAATTGTATCTGGATAGATTGATCTCTATGAATGAAAAGCAAAAAGCGAGTTCAGAAGCCAACATCAAAGCTGGTATAGGCAAGTTGAAAGGATTTCAGAACACTGATGGAGGGTTGTCTTACTGGCCAGGATCTGGGGACTCAGATGAATGGGGCACTAATTATGCATCACACTTCCTTATAGAATCACAAAGTATGGGTTACACTTTACCGGTTGGTATGTTTGACGGTGTAATTCGTTTCTTGAAAAATAAGGCTGCGAATTGGGTTCCAAACAGTAACAATTTCTATGGTGGCGACCTCTCCCAAGCTTACAGACTCTATGTTTTGGCATTAGCAAAGCGGGCAGATATAGCGGCCATGAACCGCCTTAGAACCTTTGAGTACTTATCCACCGCCTCGAAATGGCGTTTGGCGGCTACCTATAAATTAGCAGGACAGCAAGAAGCGGCTACTAAATTAATCGCCAATCTTGCCACCGAAGTTGAGCCTTACACACAATTAGGTGGAACATACGGATCGGATGTCAGAGACCAGGCAATGATCTTGGAGACATTAACCTTACTAGGCCGGAAATCTGAGGCTGCGCAGCTTTTACAACCTTTAGCAGCAAAGCTGGGCACTGAGGAATGGTATAGCACTCAGACAACAGCTTATTCTTTACTTGCCATCGCAAAATTCTGCGGAGCTAACAGTTCTTCTACTTTATTGAAATATAGTTACAGCATCAACGGAAAAACAATCAATGCCAGCTCAAAACAGTATTTTACCCAACAAGAGCTTCCCATAAGAGGGAATGTCATGATTAAGAACACCGGTGACAGAGTGCTTTTCGCAAGAATAATCTTACAGGGTCAGCCTTCAACGGGGCAAAATAACTTTCTACCAAATAGACCCGATGTTTTAGATATGGATGTTCAGTATAAACTGTTAAACGGAAAACCTTTAAATCCAGTAACTATCAAGCAGGGAACTGATTTTTACGCGGAGGTTAGCATTAAGAATCCAGGAAAGATGGGACTGTACGAACAAATGGCACTGACCCAAATATTCCCCTCCGGGTGGGAAATAATAAATATCAGAGTGAACGACAATGAAAGCATTTTAGCTTCATCTCCTTACAGCTACAGGGACATTCGCGACGATCGGGTGCTCACGTATTTCAATCTGAGGGAAAACCAGTCTGTGAAATATAAGGTTTTGCTTAATGCCTCATATATCGGTAAGTTTTACCTTTCCGCGCTTCATTGTGAGGCGATGTATAACAACAACATAAGCGCAAGTCGGACTGGGATGTGGGTTCAAGTAGTGAAATAACTATGCTGCAAAGCCATGTTAAAGCGTATTTAATATACGTTACAGATTTCCTATGTGTACTGTTAGTACTGGCATTCATTTCTTGCCTGCCTTCGCCACTTTTCCTGGCGCCGACGTCTTTCGTAATAGAGTCTGCCGAAGGATCACTGCTTAGCGCCTCAATTGCAAGGGACGGTCAGTGGCGATTCCCTGTGTCAGATACCGTTCCTCAAAAGTTTATAAAATGCATCACTGCCTACGAAGACAAAAGGTTTTACCAGCACCCAGGCATAGATTTCTTAGCTATGGGAAGGGCTATTCGTCAAAATTTCCAATCCAAAACGGTGGTAAGTGGTGGTAGTACGTTAACAATGCAGGTCATTAGGCTATCTCGAAAAAAAAGCAGAACTATTTTTCACAAGATACAGGAAGTTGTTCAGGCGTTCAGTTTAGAACTCGGTTACTCAAAAGATGAAATTTTGCAAATTTATGCGGCTAATGCACCTTTTGGAAGCAACGTAGTTGGTCTGGAAGCAGCAAGTTGGAGGTATTATGGTCGAAGTCCTATTACCTTGTCTTGGGGAGAAATGGCGACACTGGCGGTATTACCGAACAGTCCTTCCCTCGTCCGTCCAGGTAGGAATGCTGATAGACTTATCAGAAAGCGAAACGATTTGCTCGACAAGCTGACCAAATTAGGAATGATTGATAAACAGACCGCTAACCTATCAAAGCTGGAGCCCATTCCGGAGAAGCCTCTTCCTTTACCACAAAATGCCTCTCACTTGTTAAATCGTTTTAAGCAGGAAAAATCGCGCTTAGCCATTAAAAGCACCCGATTGAAATCTACCTTGAATGAAGACTTACAAATGAAGGTTATCGAAATTCTTAGACGATACAACAATAGGTATAAGGCAAACGGAATTAACAACATTGCGGCGATTGTTTTAGATGTTAAGACGGGAGCAGTTCGAAGTTATGTAGGAAATATCTATCAGCCCGAAGATCCGGAGATGGAAAGTCATGTCGATATGATTCGGGCGGCCAGAAGTCCAGGTAGTACGCTCAAGCCACTATTATACGCCAGCATGTTAAATGACGGCTTTATGCTTCCAAAGACTTTAGTCGCAGATGTACCAACGCAAATTAGTGGTTACTCCCCTCAAAACTACGATCTTGGTTATGATGGCGCTATTCCAGCTGATCGTGCTTTAAGCAGGTCGCTTAATGTTCCCGCTGTAAAAATGCTTCAGCGGTACAAATATCAGCGATTTTACGATAAGCTTAAGCAATTTCAGTTTAGCACCCTTAATATGCCAGCCGATCATTATGGCCTTTCTTTAATTCTAGGTGGCAGTGAGGTAACAATGTGGGACCTGTCTAAGGCTTATCTTGGAATGGCAAGATCATTAACTCACTTCAATGATTATCAAGGGAAATATAACGCCCATGACTATGATGACCCGGTATATGCCCAGGCGAATGCTTTGAGAGATAAGCGGTTTGACCAGTACGAAGCGCAGCTAAACTCAGTTGTTGACTACGGCTCTATCTGGAATACTTTTAATGCTATGGAAGAACTTATGAGGCCAGGCGAAGAAGGCCTTTGGGAACAGTTTGCCTCTTCCCAGCGACTCGCATGGAAAACGGGTACAAGTTTCGGCTTTCGAGATGCCTGGGCTATTGGAGTGACTCCTCAATTTGTAGTCTGTGTATGGGCAGGTAATGCAGACGGCGAAGGCAGACCTGGCCTCACGGGAATTGACATAGCAGCGCCGGTAATGTTTGATATTTTCAAACAGCTCCCAGCTGGACAATGGTTTCGAACTCCAAAAAATAACCTAAAGAAAATATTAACTTGCAAACAAAGTGGTTACAAAGCAAGTGAATATTGCACAGATAAAATTGAACAGCTTTCCAGCCCTATAGGTGTTAAAACCGTTATTTGTCCGTATCACAAGCTTATTCATCTTGATAAAAGTGAAAACTTCCAGGTTACAGATAATTGTTCTCCTGTATCTACTATGGTCCATAGGAAATGGTTCATTTTGCCGCCAACTATGGAATACTACTACAAAATAAAAAATAGTGATTATAAAACACTTCCGCCTCTGATGGAAGGATGTATAGGTGGGGAAAGGGATCTTGTGATGGAGATGATTTATCCAAAGAACAACGCGAGGGTTTATATTCCACTGGAATTTGATGGGCAAAGGGGAAGAATGGTGTTGACGGCAACCCACACAAATAGCCTCGCAAAGATATACTGGCACCTTGACAATTCTTTTATTGGTACCACAGAACATTCCCATAACTTTGCAATAAATCCGTCTGCAGGAAAACATGTGATCACCATAGTAGACGACAAAGGCGAAAGGCTGAATCAAAGTTTTACAATAATAGATAAAGAGAAGTAGTTTTATTCTTTTATCATTAACCTACGTTCAACCGCCCCTAACGTTATTAAATATTGCGCGGTCATATAAGTTATCATTATTAAGATTTTAGAACCGCCAAAGCTGAAGATAAACTTATCATATGCGAGTAAGGCATCGGAGGCGACAAAGCATAGGGCCCCGACTACTATTAGATTAAAACTCAGTTTGTTAACTCGCTGATTTCTAAATACAGCCATCAATACCAATAAGCTGATTATCAGAATGTATGCAAGCACAGGAACGCGCATGGCACCTAAATAAGGTCTTAAATAGAAGAAGAACACTGTACTGGAAATAGCAACAATGATCGTGGTCCATCTTGCCAGTTTCTTGTCCAGCTCGGGTGCAGATAGGAAGTCAAGATAGAATGCCCGTATATAGAATATATGACAAAGTGAAAAAGCAAAAATAACGTAGCTAAAGTATTTCTCATTAGAAGATGCACCTGAGAGCAGTAAATCGCCTATTAAAGCGAACACTAGGCCACTTAGTATTCTTTTGTGAAATCTACCTTTTATAGCAGTGGTTGCAATTAGGAATATAGCAAGACAAACTGTAATTAATGGCTTAGTGTAAACAATTAATACTTCGCTATCAATCAAGTGCCCTGTCAGTTGAAGCAATGCGATAATCACGAATACGGAGGTACAAACGAGGTGCCTTGTTAAAATAACCATCAGAGGGCTACAACTAATTAGCAAATAAAAAGGCAATAATCAAAGTTTCATTGATCATTGCCCTATATATTCTAAATTATTAAAATAAACAAGAATGCTAACTAGTAGCTTTTCTCAGTACGATTGTTGCGTTTAAAACCTCCGCCGCCGCCTGCACTTCCACCTGTATTTGGTTTCTCTTGTGCTTCAGCTACCTTGATTCTGTTACCGTTGTAATCGCCACCATTCATGCGTTTGATCGCTTCTCTTGCCTCTTCGTCAACAGGCATTTCAACAAATCCAAATCCACGACTTTGACCAGTCTCACGATCCTTGATTATTCTAAGTGATTTTACTTGACCGAAATCACCAAATACGGCTGTTAATTCATCTTCCCCTACTTCTAACGGAAGGCCTGTAATAAATATCTTCATTAATGTTTAAAAATTTTCACAAAGTTAAGCATTTTTTGCTTAAAAACCAATGCGTGTGTCAGTTATAAGTATAATTAAGTAAAATATTAACACCCGTAAAAGTCATAATGTTTGTCAAATAAATATTTTTTTTCCAAATAAAGAATCTAGTATCTTCGACCAACCAAGACGAAACTAAATGAAGAGATTTTTACCGCTTTTTTTATTACTAACAGTACTTCTTTGCTCCTGTAAAAATTCATCGAAATCCACGTCGTCAACCAGCAAATCGGATGCTACAATCAAGATTGTTCCTGAAGAAATCAACGTTGATCGTACTGCTAACAGAGATATGATGATCATACTCAGCATCTTGCCAGATACATTAAGTAGAGCGGTGCAATGGACTCGGGCGCAGCGAGGATACATGCGGCGAAGCGTAGAACAAAACGGTTACTTAGTAGATAGCAATGAAGTGTTTAAGTCAGTCAATATTTTTAAAAATAATCATATTGACCTCAATATGCCGGATGGGAGGTTTTTGCTGACGACCTATCAAATTAGTGATGGCCATTATGTAATCCTCACCGTTGAAACAATCAAGGAAAAACAAACCGTTAAAGCGTATGAACTTTACAAGTCAAGTGCAGCTGCACTTAGCCTCGATGATCTGTTAGGCAAATATTCGCTAAGCTATATGGTCGACCCATCTAATCAGTCCTGTCTGGGAATGTTGTATGATAAAAGTCCTGATTTCGATTTCTTAATTTCAGAGAATGATGAAGTCAAGATTAAAATTAAGAATTACAGTGAGGATGATTCCAAAGGATGTTTAAAAGGAAACTTATTGACCTTAAAGTTCAACCGAGTAAAAATGCCGTTTGATATAACGTCCCTTACCTGGGAAAACTAGGACCACGAATTACTTTTTTTCTTTCAATGGAGATAACAGAGCCCTCAGTTATAAAGATTGAAGCCGGCTCTGCATGGTTTAGGAATTCAAAATTGGCTCCATAGGTCAGTGAAAAGTCCACATCTATTTGGTAGGATTTAATCGCATACTGCTCCCATCGGGGATGCTTCACTTCATATTCATTAGTAACGGATTGATTGTATCTGGAATAACCCCAATAATGTTCAGTAATGAATTCAGTCTCCGAACCTACTGCAATTTCCATTAACTTTTTATCTGCACAAACGCTCAATGCCTGCCACTTTCCTTGAACCTTCCAACTATATTCTACCCGCATTTCATCATTGCTTGTCTCCCAGCTATGTTTCATTGGCAGTGTCTCATAATTTTCGTTGTAAAGTGTATTGGCGACAAAAGAGAGTGCATACTTAGGTACTATTTCTTTAATGAAGACTACGCCTCTTTTCCAAACACCCGCATCTCTGTAACGCACATAGAACCGTAAGTTTACTTCCTCGAAGTTAGTATGAAAAGGAATGGCAATGCCAAGCAGTTTGATATTTTTAAACAGGAAACCAATAAGGCTCACATAACATTTATTATCCCAGACATCCAGTTCGGTCCCTGCAGGCAAATAGGGTAATAATACTTCTGCATCAACTCGATAGTTTGCCATTATCAACTTTCGCCACTCCGCCTTTAAGAAACTCATTGTGCAAGTTAGTCAATAGAACTATTAACTCTTTTTTTTACTTTAGCAGCTAAGAATCAGAACTAAATACAAATGAACCTTAAAAACCTATCCCTCACAACTATTTTGCTTATCTCCATTTTAACAAGTGGATTTGCACAGAAGACATTGGAACTTAAATCTCCTGAAGGAGCAATCAAAGTAGTCCTCAACTTGACAGACAGGATCCATTACTCGGTTTCCTACAATGCAGATGAGCTTCTCTCTAAAAATAGTCTGTCATTGACATTAAGGAATGATGCTTTAGGAGTCAATCCGAAATTGATAAGTGCCAAGGCTTCAGCCGAAAGCAGCATAATAAAGCCCTACATCGCTTTAAAGTACTCCACGGTAACATCTAAATACAATAAATTGCTGCTAACGTTTAAAGGCAACTATGCCGTCGAGTTTCGTGCATTCAACAACGGGGTCGCTTATCGCTTTATCACCAGCAAAAAGGGTGAGGTTGAAGTACTAAACGAAGACGTCTCTTTAAACTTCCCTGCAAGCTACAATCTGCATGTGCAGCAACCTGGTAGCTTTAAAACCGCTTATGAAGAAAATTACTCGGCTGTAAGTTCTGAAAACTGGAACACTAAGATGAGTACATTGCCAATGTTAATTGATACAAAAAAACAATATAAGATTCTAGTAAGTGAATCAGATCTCAGTGATTATCCTTGTCTGTTTCTAAAAGGAAGTGGACAGAATATGGTCACTTCGACATTTCCTAAAGCGCCACTGGAATTTGGAGAAGATGGTGATCGCAGCTTAAAAATAACCAAGGAAGCCGATTACATCGCCAAAACCACTGGTACGCGTACCTTTCCATGGAGATACTTCGTAATTTCTACAGAAGATAAACAGCTTATGGAGAATACGATGACTTTAGAGCTAGCTTCGTCAAGCGTAATTAAGGATCCAAGTTGGGTGAAACCTGGTCAGGCTAGTTGGGAATGGTGGAATGACGCGGCTCCTTATGGGCCAGATGTAAATTTTGAATCAGGCTACAACCTCGCAACCTATAAATACTATATTGATTTCGCTGCCAAATTCGGTCTTAAATATATCATCATGGACGAAGGCTGGGCAAACAGCACGACCGATCCTTATACCCCAAACCCGGAAGTTGATGTACACGAACTGATCCGTTACGGTAAAGAGAAGAACGTTGGTGTCGTGCTGTGGCTAACCTGGTTAACGGTTCATAATCACATGGAGTTATTTAAAACTTTCAAAGACTGGGGTGTGAAAGGTGTTAAAATCGACTTCATGGACCGTAGTGATCAATGGATGGTAAATTACTACGAACGGGTAGCAAAAGAGGCCGCAAAACATGAATTGTTTGTCGACTTCCATGGCGCTTTTAAACCTGCAGGCCTAGAATATAAATATCCGAATTTGATCTCTTATGAAGGTGTTAGAGGAATGGAGCAGATGGGCGGAACGCACCCTAAAAATAGCTTATTCCTACCCTTTATGCGAAATGCTGTAGGGCCTATGGACTTTACGCCTGGTGCGATGATCAGTATGCAACCAGAATCATACAGCGCTCAAAGACCAAACGCAGGAAGTATCGGCACCCGTGCATATCAGATGGCACTCTTTGTGGTGTTCGAAAGTGGCATTCAAATGCTTGCAGATAACCCGACTTTGTATTACAGAAATCTGGATTGTACAGAATTCATGACTTCAGTGCCCACAACTTGGGACGAGACCAGAGCATTGGCTGGGAAAGTTGGCGAGGTCGCGGTAGTCGCTAAGCGGAAGGGCACCAAGTGGTTTATTGGAGGGATAACTAACGGCGCAGAGAAGGTGAGGAATCTACAGGTAAACCTGGACTTTCTTGAAAAAGACAGGAGTTATACAATGACATATTTTGAAGATGGAATCAATGCTGGTCGTCAAGCTATGGACTATAGAAAAAAGACCGTACCTATTAAAGCAGGTGATAAATTCGACATTAAAATGGTTAGAAATGGAGGTTTTGCAGGGGTTATAACGCAGAACTAACTGGCCAGCCCTTACGCCATTTCAAAGGTCTGATCAGAAGTTTTGACGTACCATGTTCTGCGGCTGAATAACCATGAAATATTAAATAATCTTTGTTATTAAAGTTGGCCACAGCATTGTGGCCAACTCCATACCAGTTCTTGTCGCCTTCCAGCACCAGCCGTCCACCCCCTTCGGTTAATTTTCTTCCTTTGTCATCAACAAATGGCCCGGAAACTTCTTTAGCCCTCCCTACAATCATTTTGTAAGTGCTTTTCTCTCCACGACAACAGAAGTCGATCGAGGCGAAGAGATAGAAATAATCACCTTTCTTAAACAGGAATGGCGCTTCAATTGCGTTTGTTCGGTCTCCCCTGCTTGCTATAGTTGGCAGAGCTGCGACCGATCCTGCGGGTTTTAATCGGTCTTTAGACAACTGAACCAACTTAAGCCCGTCCCAGAAGGACCCAAAGCTTAAGTAAGGATTGCCATCGCTGTCGGTGATTAAATTTGGATCTATGGCATTCCATTGAGATTTTCCTGAGACAGATTGAATGACCAGGCCATGGTCTATCCATTTATAAGACGATTCGGACGGATCTAAGGTAACGTTTGTTGCCACTCCTATTGCAGAAGTGTTCTTGCCAAAAGTGGATATTGAGTAATATAGATAATACTTGCCAGCATTAAAAGAAATGTCAGGGGCCCATATCACACCATCAAATCCAGGTACAGCCTCGACAGCCCACTTGGGTGCCGTGGAGAATACGGGAGGTTCAGACTTCCAATTTACACGATCAGAGGATGACCATACCGTAATGCCTTTTCCAGTGCAATATAGATAGTAAGTACTACCACTCCTGATCATTACTGGATCGTGAACGTTGATGTCTTTCTTAAGATTTTGTGACAAGACAATATTTACGTTGCATAATGCCATAAGCACAAGCGATAGCAGGAGTTTTTTTAGCATATTACAACAAAAATAACAATCTCTCTCGTCCAGAATGTATTATAAACTAAAAACCGTCTATATCTCACATTTCGTGTTGCGCATCACGCTCAACCTGGTGGTAACCGGTTATTTGTCCTACCTATTTTTGATAAAAGGCTTCGATAAATACCCACTCTACATGCTAACCTTACTATTCAAAAGTATCGGATATTTTCTCTGCGGTCTCATTGAGAAATTATTACACCCACATAGGCATCACTATTACCTAAACATGAATATTGGTTATACAAAATTACTTGGGACACTCTTCCTGTTGGATTTCACCTTAATGATAGTAATTCTTAGCATAATCTACTTATGTCAGAATTATATATAGATAGCGTCGCTCACCGATATGGAGTAAACCAGGTGATTAATAACGTATACCTCAAATGTGATGTTGGTGAGGTGGTCGGCTTATTGGGAAGAAACGGTTGTGGCAAGTCCACGCTGTTAAAGATTATTTTTGGAAGCGTAAATGCTCAATACAAACATCTAAAGATCAATGATGTGCTGATTGACAAGGGATACAAGACAGGTAATATCTCTTATCTGCCTCAGGGTGCGTTTATCCCAGGAAAATTAAAACTTAAAACCCTGTTAAAGTTGTATGTCAACATATATCAAAATGAGCTTCTGCAGGTAGACATTATAAAAGAGAATCTTGATGTGCCCTT
Organism: Pedobacter sp.; assembly: GCF_037719805.1. Taxonomy (GTDB): domain Bacteria; phylum Bacteroidota; class Bacteroidia; order Sphingobacteriales; family Sphingobacteriaceae; genus Pedobacter. The sequence continues at coordinate 228,643 of NZ_JBBJLZ010000004.1, forward strand.
AAGAAACCTTTCGGGGGGGCAGGCACGGTTAGTCGAAGCTTTGCTTGTTATGTATGGGGACAGTGAGTTCGTCCTCTTAGACGAACCATTTTCACAGCTTGCCCCATTAATTGCAGACGAGCTAAAAATGCACATCCTTAACTTGAAAGCACGGAAGGGATTTATTGTTACTGACCATCACTATAAACAGATACTTGATATTTCAACAAGGGTTGTAATGCTACATAATGGTGGAAATTATAACATTAGGACGGCAGAAGACCTTATAATTCACGGTTACTTACCTGCAGACCGTTAGTAGTCAGTTGCCAGAGCCTCACCATTACTGAAGTACAATCGCAGTCAAAGACAAACCGACTCCTACTTTAATCGCTTCAGCCTAATGTTTTTAAATTCGACCCTCATCTCAGGAGTCACGTGTGCCTGAAGCCCTAACAGACCAGAGCTTTTCCTATGTTTAACGTCATTATCTACCGCATCGCTCATCAACACGCCATTGATGTAATGCTGCATACGATTACCCTTTACAATTAAATGATATTCGTTCCAATCGTTCGGCTTTAACACTTTGGCTAATGAGTCAGAACGTCCCAATGATTGTTCAAGAGTTGGTTTTCCGGTTGCATCAACCATTACTTTCTCGCCTCTCTTAGCAATGAAACCTCTGCCACGCTCTTCGTAGTTCAAACCGGTATACTCGTTTTTGCCGTCTATGTCTGCTTGATAGCCTTTCAATCCGAAAGCGATTCCAGGTACCATTTGACTGCGGTACTGAATTCCGCTATTTCCGCCCTTTGAAATTTTATACTGAATTTTTAACTCAAAGTCCGCAACCTCGCCTCCATCCCATATTAAAAAGGTATTTTCCTTCAACTGTTTTTCCGCAGTAACGATCCCAACGATTACTCCTCCTTCTACCTTCCAGTGCTCTTTATCGCCTTTCCAACCTTTTAAGCTTTTACCATCAAAGATTTTGACAAAACCTGTTTCCTGACTTATCCCAGAGAAACTTAAAACACATAAAACAGCCGTAGCAACCACCTTTAGATTAAACTTCATACGTAACAATTTATGGTTTCAGCGTGGAAAAAACTATATTTTCTTTATTCCCACCAGAGACCAGGTAAGCTATTAAGTCCTTCAACTCTTCTTTATTCAAACTGTTAATCATTCCTGGCATCATAATCGAAAGCTTCGAAACCGAGGTTACCACCACATCCTTTTTACTAATAGAACGAAGGGTTTGAGGTGAGAACGGATTTTGAGAGATGAAGATCTTATCTTTCGTTTCATTCTTAAATCTACCTAATATCGAACTGCCGTCTTTAAGGTAATAAGCAGTTGCTGCATACTGATCTGAAATAACTTTATTTGGATCTATGATTGATTCTAATATATCTTTCTCTGAAAAGCGGGTTCCCAAATGTGTTAGATCTGGGCCGACAGATCCGCCCTCAGCTCCAATGCTATGGCAGGAACGGCACAACGTTGCAGCGAACATCATCTTTCCGTTTTCAAAGTTTCTGTTGATCAGGCTATCCTTCACCACCGCAACCGCCTGGTCAAGCTTCCACTCTTTACCGGGACCTTTGGGCTGTACAACATCTGCAAACTTCAACTGATTATTATCTACCAAATCATTTCCTGATATCTTGTTAAAATGGGCAAATAAATCTTTTGGTACGTTCGCTAAAGCGGTCTTCCTGGCAGCGTTAATATAGCCAACGTAACTATTTCCTCCTTTATAAGAAAAGGCCTTATAAAACCACTTGAAATACTTTTCACGTAAGGCCGGAGTCCAGCCCTGCTTTGCTTCACTTAACGCAACCGCGTAGTAGGTTTGCTGCGACGGAGGAGTTTTCGATAGCATTTTAGCGAGATCAAGTCCATACTGTGGATTTTTTAAGATCAAATCAGTAGAATTGGCGATAACTTTTTGACTCCCAACACCATCTGTTGCGCCATACAGCAACGAAAGTGTTTTGGCTACAACCTTGTCATCTCCTATATAAACTAAAAGCTTACTCAACATACGGTTCAAGTCATTGCTCTTGGCCGGGTATTGTGCATTTAAATAGGTGCTAAGCTTAATTTTTTCAGCGGCAATCGGCTGACCGGTTCGTAATAATGTTAGTTCCATGGCACGCATCAGATCAATTTGCTGTGCCTCATTCAGGCTGCCGAATCTCACCTTGACCAAAGCGCTTAACATTTTACTATTCATTTCCTTACCCGCGTTTCTTGCCAGAGCAATCATCGCCTGGGTCAATATGACAGGGTTAGTTTCTGAAAGCGCCTTTCCTTGCCATTCAATCAATGGTTGATGCTCCACTGCAATTCTTGCAGCATACCTGATATTTCTGTCTTTACTTTTCAAATTAGGCCATGCAGTCTCAATAGCTTTAGGGTTAGGTCCTTTATGAAACTCCTCAAGCTCCTTTCTTAACTTTTGCGCTTCCAGGTCAGCACCAGATAGCTTCGAAACCAGTGGTTCTTTCGAAAGCGAATTGTCACCGTAATACACCCGGTACAGGTCAGACTCTAGACTCCTCCCTCCCGTAAGAAAATATAATGCGCCATCCGGTCCAATTTTGCCATCTGTCAGCGGCAACGCCTGACCAGATAAGAACTCTTCAGCATTGGTTTTGTAAGACGCTCCGTCCGGCGTTAGGTGCACCGCATAGATAATACCGAATGTCCAGTCAAATGCCAATAAGCTTCTCCTATATTTCTCTGGGAATCTAGCGTCTTTGCCGCTAATTAGATTGGTTGGTGATCCCGGACCGATATTTAACATCGCAGGGAGGTTGTCAGGATAATCAGGAGACCAGGTACCTGTTCCCGTTCTCCATCCAAATTCACTTCCGCTTGTTGCATGAAGAATTCTGGTTGGTCGGTACCAGGGCGTCCCGAAATCCCATTCCATATCTCCATCATAGACAAACATCTCACCATCTTCATTGAAGGTGAAGTCAAAAGGATTTCTAAATCCTGCAGTAATTAAGTCCCACTCGGTACCGGTTTCATTTGTACGCGCGACAAATGCGCCTGGTGCATAACGGTCTGTGGCATGACCATTTGGATCCGTAATTAAAGGAAAAGCATTGTCCTCCTTCCAGGTATTAGGTAGCAGATATCTATTCATTGGAGGCATATCCGTATAATTTCCCGCTATCATGTAAATGGATTTCCCATCCGGGGACAATACTAAACTATGCGGCCCGTGCTCCCCCTCCCCGTTGAAGGCTTTAAGTAAGCTCACTTTATCGTACTGATCATCACCGTTTGTATCTTGTAAGCGATATAAGCCACTACCCTGCTTAAACTTGTCGTCACTATTGTGATTCACCATTACATACAAACTGTTAAAAGCATAAAGCAAGCCATGGGCATAACCCATACCAATCTTCGACACCGTCGTATCGCCAATAATTAGCTTCTCCACTTTAATCTTTACAGTGTTTGTGTCTGCGCCTATCGGAGGTATGACGATTCTGTACAAAAAGCCGCTTTGATCTGACGCGATCATTCTGCCTTTATCATCGAAAGTCATGGCAACCCATGAGCCATTCTTGTGTTCAGAAGGACTATATAAATGTTCTGCTTTAAAGTCAGGTAAAAGCTTCAGCTTGTCAACTTTAGGTCCGGGAACTATCTTTTTAAAGGCAGTGAAAGATACCGTGAAAATAATAAACGCAGAAAGACAGACGAGGAGTCCTGCCGACGTTTTCCGTTTGATGGTCATAATTTAGGTTCAAATGTGGTTATTACAAGTTTATAACCTATAATTCACAATAGCAACCTGTGCTGTCCTGTTTCTTTGTAACTTAATCACTGGCCTTCTTTCCAACGATGAAATTGAAGTAATTTATTTTATTATTGTAAGTGCTTTACTAATAACAAACATGCTGCTATCAATCGACTGGACTAAATTACTTATTGGAGAAGAAGACCTGGAGTTTCTACTAGAAATCTTCCTTCGTACAATTATCATGTACTTTATTATTCTTATTGGCTTAAGATTACTTGGTAAAAGAGGCGTTAAACAGCTTTCTATTTTCGAGCTGGTCGTTATAATCAGTCTAGGTTCTGCAGCTGGCGATCCAATGTTCTATAAGGAAGTAGGGCTCTTAACACCTATTGTCGTTTTCGCCGTAATTGTAGGTGCATATCGGTTTACCACTTTCTTAATGACTAAGAGTTCAAAGCTAGATGATCTGTTGGAGGGCAAGTGTGTGTACCTGATAAAGGAGGGGAAATTTGATATTGAAGGTTTCAGAAAAGAGAACTTTGCAACTGATGAGTTTTTCTCACAATTAAGGCAACAAAGTATATCACACCTGGGACAGATAGATAAAGTAATTCTTGAGACATCCGGCAATCTAAGTGTCTATTTTTATGAAGACAAAGACGTAAAACCCGGCCTGCCAATTCTACCGGAATTATTTACTAACTGCTTCAAAAAAGTTGTTCACTCTGGGCTTTATGCCTGCACATTTTGTGGCAATGTTGAACAGTTGCACCCGGGGCCTGAAAGCCACTGCCCTAAATGTAATCGCAAAACCTGGGTACAAGCGATTAGCAACTGCCGCATAAAGTAAAATATAACACGATAAAGCTCGAACCTATTTTTCGTATTGCGCAATCAAAGTGTCAATCTGCAGGTTTCCCCTCATTTCCTTAACTGCTTTAAAATCGGCCAGCGCACCTGGAACATCGTCCAACCTAAGTCTGCAGATTCCTCTTTTATACAAGGTACTTTCACTGTCTGGATAATTTTTCAAGGCAGCATCATAATATTGAACAGCAGTATTAAATTTTCCGTTATTATAGAACACATCTCCTTGACTAGTGTAAACATTTGAGGGCTGGATCATGGCGCTCGCCACATACTTCGCCTCAGCAAACATCCTCACCGCTACATTTTTTCCATTGAGTACAGCCGGTTTCCACCTATTCTTCACTTTCTTGAATATTTTTAGGTACATGTCATCATGAGCCTGCCATATCCCCCTGATAATTTTTATGCTATCCGCCACGCCATTTTTATCAACAATGAAGCTCATACGAAATAAGGCAGTACCCTGCTCCCCCACTTTATCTTTAAGTTCATCCATGGCATACGTTTCAAAGCCCGCTGGAAGATAGAATTTAGCATAAACAGCCGAAGATTGATTGTAGACGGTATCTGTTCCATTAACTGTAAAATCAGTACCTAAATTTTTCAAATGTGACTGCTGAAACAAGTTTTCGCGTACAAAAGTATACATTAACGCATCGGGATCAGCAAATCCCTTGTTTCCTTTTCTAAGGATCTTTAGCGTATCTGTACCCCTTTTGCTTATCAAAAAGTTATTTGAGATTTCTCCTAAAGCATTGTTAATAATGAGTTGATCTTTTTTTATCTGATAGTAGGTCAACGCACCTCTATTCTGTGCTTTGGTTGTGCTATACATCACATTTGCTTCATCAAATGTATATTTTACGAAAGTGTATTTTAAAAGATTTTCATCAGGTAATGCGGCCCCATCCTTAAAAGTAACACTACTTATTACCCAGGATCCAAAGATTTCTGAAGGTTTAACTTGAGCAGAGGTGGTTTTGTACAAAGTTAAAAAGCACAGTAGGAGCGCAAACTTATATTTGGTCATGCTACTAAAATAGAAAAAGAATCACAATGCACGAAACTTTCTTAACTAAGTTAATGTTAAGCATTTTAAACACAACTATGAATAACTTTTTTAGAGGACTGATAGCTGCCTGGGGGGCGAAGAAACTAGGTGGAGGCTGTTTATCTACGATAATAATTTTTGTATTAATCTATACCTTGCTTGGTAAATGCAATAATAATAACGCAAGGGCTTCCTCATTTAACACTAAAAAGACTGTTACGGCCGTCGCTAGGTAACTATAATAAACTTTTATTCCTTCTGAAATACCAGAAAATGTTGGATTGGCATAAATTGTCCGTTTTGGATGAGCTTAAACCCATTGGCGTTTAATTCCTTACTCACCTGCTTAACGGTCATTTTATGTTCTTCCTTTATTGCAACCTTGGGATCTTCTCCTTTATATTCGATTAGTACTAATTTTCCTTGTGGTTTCAATGATTTTTTAATCGCTTGCAAAACCTCTTTTGGAAATAGCAGTTCATGGTAGACGTCGACCATAACGGCTACATCTACACTGCTTTCTGGCAGTTCGGGAGACTTTTCAGAACCTTTAACAACCACCACATTATTAACCTTAAGTCCCTTACTTTTTTCTCTTAAGTAAGTCAACGCGTCGTTTTGAATCTCCACCGCATAGATTTGTTTTACCTTCGGAGCAATTCTAAAGGTGTAGAAGCCGGATCCGGCGCCTATATCCGCCACTACGCTTTTCTTAGTTATCGGTAATCTTGATATTGCTAAATCGGTATTTTCCTCAACTGATCTGGTATTCCGTTCCAACCAGGACACTCCTTCAAAACTCATTACCTGTGCAATCTCTCTGCCCATGTAAACTTTGCCCGTGCCGTTTGATGAGGGCTGTTTGGTTGAGTAGCTATTACTAGCCTGTTGAGCATTAAGCCACCCTGCTTGAATCAAGAGGGTCAATGTAATTATGTATCTCAGTTTAGTTAGCGTCATATGAACTACAAATTTATGGTGCCGCTTCAACCGAATCGGTCGGTGCTTTGTCTGACGTAAACGTGTTATTTTTATTGAGTAGGAAGTAGATAATACCGCCTAAAACTACAATAAGCAATACATATAGCCAAAACCTGCTTTTCCGTTTAACTTGTACATCTAAATCTGCCATGTCTAATCTTTATTCAATAACCCGCAATACGAACAATTGTTTTTTAGGCCTGGTCGGTTTCCGGGGAGACCACAGGGAGACTAAAGCTGAATGTCGATCCCCTTCCAAAGTCGCTGTCTACCCAAATTTCGCCTTCATGACGGTGAATAATTTCAGCACATAAATACAGTCCAATACCGAAGCCGGAGATCGAAAACATCTGCGTTCCTTCTACCCTATAATAGCGCTCAAATATTTTCGAAGCATCCTGTGGCTTGATGCCCATTCCCTCATCACGAACACTAATTAATGCTCTTGTTCCAACAGTTACACAGGCTACATATATAGTGGTCCCAGCTACTGAATACTTAACCGCATTGCTGATCAGGTTATTTATGACTTGCCCGATCTTATCCCGGTCTGCATTAACCATAGTAGTTTCAACTGGCGCAAAGATAATCTTATGGCTCGAAATGGTATTCAGTGACTCTTCCTCCGTTTCTTTTACCAGCTGAGCTAGATCAAACAATTTATGATCAATATGTATTTTTCCCGACTCTAATCTCGAAACATTTAAGAATCCATTGATCATCGTCGTCATTTTTCCGATCTGAGTGTTCGTCTTCTCCAGAGAGCTGACTACAAATTCATCATCTTGCTTCCTCATCTTTAAAAGAAGCATCTGTACATATCCTCTCATGGAGGTTAAGGGCGTTTTAAGCTCGTGGCTTACCATGCCTATAAAATCATTTTTTCGCTCTTCATCCTTACGTTTCTCCGTGATGTCATTTAAAACCCCGGTAAGAGCTTCTGTTCCATCAACGTTCTGCATCCGACCAACGGCTCTGACCCAGCGAGTTTGCCCATCGCTATACCCTAAAATCGGGTACTCCATGTCAAACTTTGTATTATTGGTAAACACAGCTTCTAAATTCTTTACAACCATGCTGCGATAGTCTTCGTGGATCTGATTAATTGCAGTTTCAAAAGAAATACTCTCATTTGAATCAACCCCAAAAAACGTCTTCATACTTGGCGACACTTTAAATTCTTTTGTTGCTGGATTGATGGAGAATGATCCAAGTCCGGCTGCCTCCATTGCCAAACGTAAGCTTTCTTCGGCACGTTGCAACTTCTTACGAGCCACAACCTTGTCCGTGACATCGATTCCAACAATCATAATTGCATAAGCCTTATTCTGCTCATCGAGCATCGGTTCGTATACAAAATCTACATTAACGATTTCCTCTTTACCGCTTCTAATCAACATCATTTCATGTTCATCGGCATGAAAGCTTGTGCCTGTGGCAAACACATTATTTATAATCGGCTCATAATGGACGGCTATCTCAGCATTTACTGTCCAGAATGGATTTACAGAAAGCTCCTCCCTCGTTTTTCCAATCAGGTTAAGAAATATATCGTTCACCTCAACGGCATAAAGGGGATCGCCTTGAACGATACACATGCCTACAGGAGCTTGATTGACCATATTTTTAATGTTTCCTTCCTGGGCTTTCAATCGGTCTAAGGCGACTTGCTTTTCAATCGCCTGCTCACGCATACGTTCCTGAATATCGATTAGCTCCTCATTAGCTACCGCTAATTCTTCATTCGATGAGACAAGTTTCTCGTTGGAAGCGTTTACCTCTAAAAGTTCATCATTGGTCACGTCGGTTGCAAAACAAAGCACTCCGGTAATACTTCCAAGCTCATTGCGCATCGCCTGAAAGTTGTAATTATAAATCACAATCTTTTTTTCATCGTTAAACAGTAATTCTACTGAATTCTTTATAGATTGATCAGCCTTGCCGCTGTCGTAGACTTCCTGAATTAGTGTGATTAAGGATTGTTCTGTATGCTCGGGCAGTGCATGTAAAAAGCGCATTCCCAGTATAGATTTGTCTTTACCCCAAACTTTTAAAGCAGCGTTATTAGCTACCGTAATCACAAGATCTTCTCCCGAGCACAAGTAGACTGGATATGGAGACGCTTCAACTATGCGCTCGTAAAGGCTTTCTGCTGATTTCAAGGTGTGCTGGTTAGTTTCGATATTTTGAGAACATGGTAATAACTAACAGCTATGCATTTTGTTTCCTATTAGGAACAAATAGGTACAAGTACTTATTGATCGTAGTTGTAAAAGCTACCTATAATCTGAAGCTATGAAATTTCGCAAAATTTGCTGTCAACGCTATTACCAATGAACAAACTAAGCTTATCCGCTTTACCTTTAATTTTCTTTTTGAGTTCCGGCACCTGCTCCTGAAAGTCCTTTAATACCTTCTCTATGTCCTGATTATCAGGAATATTGATGAAAATGTGATTGCGGTCACTCGCAATCAACCATCCGTCATACTTCTGTTTCTGCAGTAGTTGTATCCATTCCTCTTTATAAGCGCTCATAACGTAAAATTAGTAAATCCTCTGAGTAAAATTGGCTATGCGAACCTTAATATATTTTCGACTTTACTTTGTTGTTACCAGGGCGTTGCTAGGGCGTTGGTAGGGCCTTGCTAGGGCCTTGATAGGGCTAACGGCCCTAGCAACCCCCTGGCAAGGCCGGACCAAGGGCTTCCTAGGCATAGACATGCCTCCAAGACAAGCCAGGCGAGTATAAGAGTAAAGGATAGTTGGCAAGCGCTCGAATGGGAGTCTAATCTGGGAAAATTACTATTTCATTAGTCCAGCATGAACCGCTTTTCGCAAATCACCGACGTCAGTATCCGCTCCGTAATCCCAGTACATTGCACCCAACAAACCTCTTTTTAAAAGATGTTCACACTTTATCGCAATAGATCTTGAAGTTTCATAGGTTAGAACAAATTCGCCATTAGCATTCACCCAATAAGGGGCCTGTGCTTCTTCGTCCCACATGGGCTTAAACCTAGTTATTTTTATAATGTCTCTGTAATCAACGTAGTCACCCACACCATTTCTCCCATGACCATAAAATGGAATACCCAATACCAGTCTACCGATGGGCATCCCGGCATTAACATGAGCAGTAATTGCTTCATCAACGGAAATTCCGCTGGTAAACCTAGATTTAAATAAGCCAGCGTGATGATAGGGTGGGTTCGCCATATCATAAGCCATTATATTTACAAAGTCAACGATCGGATAGATCGCATTGAAATCGATGTATTTAGCGTCCGCAGCTGAAGCCAGTGTTAACAGTTTTTTTTTACCAATTTGAGCTCTGATTTCCTGCATCATCAAAGTGTAATTCTTGGTATCATCCGGAGAGTTCGAAATCTTCGCTGCATTGCTTGTTGGATATTCCCAGTCAATATCTATACCGTCAAGCTTGAACTCTTTAAGCACCCGCTGGCAGTCTTTGGCAAAGGACTTCCTATTTTCATGGGATGCCGCCATCTCACTAAATTTTCCACTGCCCCACCCTCCTATAGAAATCATGACCTTGAGATTTGGAAACTGATCTTTTAGGCTAACGATACTTTTCAGTCGACTTGGATTGTCAACTTTTATGCCGTTGAAAATGTCATTGACGTGTCCAAAAGCATAATTGATGTGGGTAACATAGTTAGGGTCGGGTATTACAGTGGTCCATGACGTTACATATGCCACTATAATTGGCTTCGGTTTAGCACAACATATATTGATTGTTAATGCAATGATTACTAGAAATTTAAAACCTTTCATAGGGTGAGTAATTTAATTAAAGATAAAAGTTATAATTAACATCATTTAACAACATGGTAAGTTCTCACCTGATATCTTTACTAAATATCCGTCGCCATGAAACGTCACCTTTTACTTTGTTTAATGATCATCTTACCCCTTCTTGGAATAGCTCAAAAAATAAACATACAAGGTGTTGTTCCACATCCCAAGGCAGACAAAATAATTTTTGAAAGGTTGAAAACCGATGCTTCCTGGAAAGTCTGGAAGGGATCTGTATATGAGGCAGATATTGACAGCAGCGGAAGATTTAGTTTGTCTTTCTCCATTGCGAATAATGGCTACTGGAAGATCTCGGTTGGCAAGAAGAAACTAAAGCTTCACCTGAATACCAGTCAGAATGTCTATCTGGAATTCGATAGCAATCTGGTAATCACAAAAATTATCAGACAAGAGTTGATTGACTCCCCAGTATCCGTTACGTTCTAAGTTTTACGAGCAAATTATCGGCTAATATCTCTTTCATTATTCCTTTTCTAAAAGGTATCTTTATTATAACCAAATACTTAATGCAATCTTTTATGAAACAGTGGCTCCTGATAATCTGTACTTTATTTATGATAAACAACTTAAAGGCACAAGACAGCGACTTCGTGGGAACCTGGCAACTGCACGTTGCTGATTTTGATACACGTGACGCCATCTTTACTAAAGTTTTTAATGCTAATGGCGAATTTTATAATTCCAGAAGTTATCAAGGAAAAACCCATACCACTCACAAAGGAAAGTATATAATTGATGATAAAGAACATTATACCGAACTCATTGAAGAAAGTGATCGCGAAATTTATCCCAAGAACCTTCCTGTTCCCAAGATAGAATACGAGTTTAGTAAAGACAAAAAGTTGTTGAGCCTTCGGGTTATTTTAACCGGAGCTGATGGTAAAAAATATACATATTGGGCTGAAGTATGGAAAAGAGTTGAGATTGACGTCTAACCTAAAACATGATGGGCAAGCACATTTTGAACATCAAATACGTTTACCGATTTATTAAATTTCTTTCTGACACTCGGAAGAGTTTCGCTACCTATCCATATTCTTAACTCTGCATCCAGATCAAAGGTGCCAGCGGTTTCCACACTAAACTTTGAAATACACTTGTATGCTATGGAAACGTATTCAGTTTTACTACCCGTGAGTCCTTGAACATCTACGATGATCAGGCGTTTGTTTGTAAAAATGAACGTATCTCTTATCAGTTTGAAGCCGAGTTCGATCTCTTCATTTGTAATCAGCAGATTGCCGTAGTCTTTGATCAGCGTTTTTGAATCTACTGTTCCTGCGTTGCCCATTAAGGCTGAAAATAGTCCCATATAATTTATTCTAGGGTGAATGTCGGTATTTAATTTAAAACATCCACTCTGCAAGTTTCCATAAACCAAATATCATTAAAGCAATAACAACAACGAAAATTGCTACTATAAGATAAATCACATTCTTACCACTCCCCTGATGCTTGTTTTCAAGATAATGCTCCTTCATTAACCTGATGTTTCTTGTGTTCGCTTTGTAGAAAAAGTCGAAAATCTGACCTATCACAGGAATTGCCCCGATAGTTGCGTCTAATAATATATTGACGCTCATCAGCACGACTAACTTGTTGCTAGCTCCTTTCTTTGCCATAGCCATCAGCAGTCCGCCAGAAATAACTAGTCCGGCCATGTCACCTACAAATGGAAACAAGTTTAGAATGGGATCAAGACCAAACCGGAACTGTGTGCCAGGAAACCGAAACTGTTCATCCATAAGATAGGAAAATCTTGAAATCCATGGGAATTGCGCTGATTTCGTATCTAGCTGAATATTTGCCGGTTTTTTCATATTAGGGTAACTCCTATGACTTAAAAAAGTTTTGTGCTATGTTTTATCAGAGATCCACTAAAGATGGTACTCAATTTGTAAAACATCTGAAGGCTTGAATACGACCGTTAAAATAAACGTGTAATAGTAACTTTAGAGAACCTATGAATTTGAAATTACCACTAAACTACCCGATACCAGCAAACGAAAAATTACGTTTACAAGCGGTTCGAAGCTACCAGATATTTGACACAGAAGAGGAGAAGGATTACGATGAGCTAACTTCACTGGCTTCTATGATTTGCCAAATGCCAGTTGCATTGATTACGTTTATTGACGAACATAGACAATGGTTCAAGTCTCATCACGGTACTGAAATCAAAGAGAATCTTCGTGAACATTCCTTTTGTACGCATGCTATTGCAGTCGAAGATGAGCTTATGGTTGTCAATGATGCCACACAAGATTTGCGTTTTAAAACAAACCCTATGGTAACTGGACCTACAAAAATAGCTTTTTATGCAGGTGTACCCTTAGTAAATTCAGACGGTTACGCTTTAGGCACATTATGTGTCCTGGACCAAAAACCCGGCGAATTGAGTCAGGAGCAAAAAAGTGCATTAGTCATACTAGCAAAACAGGTCATCGATAAGATTGAACTTCGCAGGAAAGTCTCCGAGCTGGCAATCGCTAATAGGGAGTTGGCGCAATCGGAACAACGTAAGGATGACTTCCTCAGCATTGTTAGTCATGAGCTTAAGACACCAATCACTACTTTAAAAGCCAATCTTCAGATGCTTGAAAGGATAAAGAACAATCCCCAAAGCGCGGTTTTCCCTAAGTTGGTAGAGTCATGTACTAAGAGTGTTGAAAAGATTAATATAATGGTTGACGACTTGTTGAACATGCATCGCTATAGTGAAAACCAGTTACTGCTGGACAAGACCACCTTCGGTATATATGACCTCATGCTTGTCTGCTGTAATCACGTGCGTATTGACGGCAAACACGAGCTGGTCGTTGAGGGAGATAAATCGATTTTAATCTATGCAGACGCGCATCGTATAGACCAGGTTTTAGTGAACTTTGTAAACAATGCTGTTAAATATGCGCCTGATTCGAGAACAATTAACCTCAAAATCTCTAGAGAAGAGCATTATGTGAGAATTGCTGTAACGGATTACGGTCCGGGCATACCAGATGAGTATCTGCCGCATTTGTTCGACCGTTATTGGAGAGCAAGCCATTCCGGTAAAAAGTATACCGGATTAGGGCTTGGACTCTTTATCTGTGCAGAAATAGTTCGCCGGCATAACGGCGAAATAGGGGTTGATAGTGAGCTAGGTAAGGGAAGTACGTTTTGGTTCACAATACCATCTGCGGTCTAATCCTCTTTTATGACTACAGTGCCTTCCGTTTGAACGGGTCTGTTGCCCCCTGTTCCATTGGTATTCGGTATAGCTTCCGATTTTTCATCTACTACTATCTTATCTAACTGTGAAGTTGGATTTACGTCATCCTGATTGTGTAACTTTTCTTCTGATTGAGTTTCCATAACATCGTTTTTTACAAGTAAACAGATGCTTGACTTAATGGTTTGAAAAACATTTATTGCATGACAAGACGCGCTTCCAAAGGTTAAAACATTAGGTAAACTTTAAATCCGAGGTTATTGATAATGCCATCGGTTGATAAGTTGAAGTTCGTATTATTTGTGGAGTAACTTTGATTGTCCCCGATCTCATCATATTTTGTCTCGCTGTAGAATAGTCCGGTAGAGATTAGGTTCGTCTCTAGGGCCCAGCGATTAGAAATGAACCAGGTAAGACCACCGGAAGCAAGAAGTGAATAATTGTTTGTGGTACTATTGCGATCGAATGCATTTGGCGACCTGGTTTCGCCTTTGGAGTTAAGGTACTGCCCAGAGGCCCCGGCGTATGCATAAAACGTTTTAACCAGGGGAAAGTAGCGCTGATAGCTCAAAGCGGCACCGAACCCCTCATCTTCTCTGTAATCAGAAGATCCGAAGTAATCACTTTTAGTCCGGTTATAAAGCAGCTCAACGCCAATTTTGTTATTGTCTTCCACAAAAAGTCCATACCCTAATTTGAAGACAGAGTTTGTCGTCTTGCTGATTTGATCTGTAGTGAGTGAATTGTTTCTTACTTCATTTGTGTTGGCGGAGATCCCAAGACTTAGAGTGCTCGTTCCTTTTGTTTGAGAATTACCATAAAGGCAAAAAAGTACTGCCGAAGCAGTGAGTAATAGTTTCTTCATATTTGGTGTATTTAAGCCACCAATATAGTTGATAAATACTTAAAGAGGAGAATGCGATTTAAAATGACTTAACCACTATTACTTCATTAAATCCAATTCCTGTTGCGTAAATGCCTTGTCTCTATTTTTGGAGCGAGTTCTAACATTGGAGACTTCTTTTACATCAACTTTATCCGAATTGTTTTGCCAGGACGACCTGAGGAAACTTAGCAACTGCGAAATGTCTTCATCATTAATGTCTTCCGCATGGGCAATTGCTGGCATATCCCCTGAAATTTCAGGTGCTTTATATACGTAACCATTCACTTTAATGGGTCCGGTTAGTCCAAAAAGCACAATGGAGATCAATTTTTCTTTATTGCCATTTACCCATTCCGACTTGTTTAATGGAGGGGCCAGGGATTTTATTCCGTTTCCGTCCGGGCCGTGACAGGTTTGACATGTAGACTCAAAGACCCTTAAGCCCTTCGGATAAAGCTTTGCTACCAACGCGGGATCCCTGTTCTTTTGTGCCGCTCTTATGTTATTCAGCACTTTTTGTAATTGCTTGTGAATTCTAACATTCGTGTCTGGAATCAGCGAAGTCATTTTTTGTTTAAACAGTTCTTCTTTATGGGCTAAATTGCTAATCACTGCATCTGCTACGAAATTATTATTCTTGTACTCGCTTGATAAGTTATAAAGAAGGCGATCCACAAAATCCGGATCGAAAGGTTTTAAATATTTTGCGGACGAGGCAAGATATGGCATCAGTCTTTCATCGCCATCATCAAACACTTGTTGCATTGCAGCCTTATAGCCGGAGGCAGACTGTTGGTTAACAACAGAAGAAAAAGCACTTAAAGCTTGTGCTTTAATATGCCAGTCGTTGCGCTTCAGCAAGCTCAAAACATCATTTGTTTCAAGGGCATTCATGGCCTCCAGCGTCCACATTGCATGGATCGACTTTAAGCTGCTTGAAGTATCTAGAACTGCCTGTTTCAAAAAAGGAATTGCAGCAGACAGTCGCCTATCCTGAATCGCTTGCTGAGCCATATCCCTGACAAACCCATTGTTACTACCCAACTGATCGACCAATTCTTTAGGATTAGTAGCAATAATAGTGTTTCGTATTTTGGTTCCTTTAGGCACAACCTTATAGATTCTTCCGCAGGAAAGCGGCGCAGATAAGTCTCTCGTTTTTATTTGATTAATTAAATATGGCGTTTCATAGGTCTTGTGTTGAATAATTCCCCGATACATGTCAAGCACGTACATCGCTCCGTCCGGCCCATTATATAAAGCAACCGGCCTGAAACGCTCATCAATGCTACTTAGAAATTCCTTTCCTGCATAAGCCTGTTTCCCCTTCACTGATACACCATCTTCCGTTAATATATTACGTTTGATCAGGTTAGCTGACGGCTCAGGAACAAAGGCATTAAAGTTGAAGTCGCTACCATAAAGACCGCCCCGATAAATCAACGGTCCACATGCAGCTGTAAAATTTACTAATCTTAAACTATCGTCTAACATTCCAGGCATATAACCTCTATTAATCCCAGGCGTTGGTCTTGCTGGATAAACACGGTTGTCAGCGACTGGGCGCTCATTGTACCCGCTTACCCCTTTCTGGTTTATATTTGATGAACCCAAGCCAGGGCTAAAGTAGTCGCCCTCTACGTTTGAAGAGTTGCCGTTGTAATACAGTCTGCCGTAATCATCCTGACTTATACCCCACTGACCACGGAAATGCGTTGTTTCAATTCGCCATCCATCACCAACCTTCCGATATCGTTTGCTAGATTTAGCATTGTAGATCCAGTTGTCAAGCGCCCTTAGCAAACCATTTGGCTGATGCTCCACATTGCCGTCGATGGCATATTGGGCATCAACTAACGTTTTCTTAACTGGCTTGTCACTTTCAATTGTAAAATACCACAAGTTTGGCGACTCCGCAACCAAAATACCATTGTCTATTAAACAAATTGCTCTTGGTAAAACCAATGAATCCAGAAATATCTTCCGGGTATCGAAAATACCGTCGTTATTCTGGTCTTCTAAAATAACGACTTTGCCATTTGGGATTTCTTCACCTCGACCGAGCGTATCAGGCATGTAACCCGACATTTCAACAACCCACATGCGCCCCTTAGCGTCGAAGGACATGGCTACAGGAGTACTTATGATTGGCTCAGAAGCGATCAGTTTGATTTCAAAACCTTCTTCCAATATCATTTTATCAATTGACTGTGAAGCAGGGACGACAGGAGACTTACTAAAATCTACTGCATGTTTGTCAATAACAGTAGATTGGCTTGCTTTCTTGTAGCTTTGACACTGATACAGTGTAAAAACGACAAAGGCCAGAATTATATAGATATATCGCTTCATTTATTTTGTGTTAAACAAATTTAAAAAGTTCTGCGATATTTTAAGAGGGATTATGATATCAGTCTTGTTACCAGAAGCCAGACAATGCTGGAAGTTATTTTGATTTAAGATGACATAAGTTTAAATTAAGATTTTCATATTTGCTAAATAGGGACACATACTATGAAACACATTTTTATCACACTACTGCTTCTGATCTCCGCTCAGCTGGCTTTTTCACAAGATCCGTTACCACGTTCGTTGCTTCCAAAAGCGGTTTTTTACAAGTTGGATGGCAAAGCCTTTTCCACTGAACAGATCGCAAAGGATAAAAAGTTTCTGATCATGTTTTATGACGCTACATGTGAACATTGTCAGCGAGTAGCCGCAAACCTTTCCAAAAGAAGTAAAGAACTTACGGGGATTAACCTTTATATGATCAGTCTTGATGAGCCACAATCCATTAAGTACTTCATGGGAACTTTCGGCAAACCATTATTGGCGTTGAAAACGGTCACTCTTTTACAAGATAAGGATATGATATTTATTCCTTTATTTCATCCGCAGCAGTACCCCTCACTTTACCTCTATGGTAAAGATAAGCGCCTTATATTTTTCTCTAGCAAAGAGAAGGAAGTCGGCAAGTTTTTCCCGCTCTTAAAGTAGCTAACTATTAAATGCCAACTGGCTTACTCGTTTTGTACGGGCGATTAATACCCATGCGAAACCAGCTCCAACAACGGCCATAAGTGACCCTACTAGCACTGGAGCCGTATAATCATATCCTGCAGCTAATGGAAGTCCGCCAAGAAACGCGCCAAGCGCATTTCCTATATTAAAGCTTGCCTGGCTAACGGAGGCGGCTAACATCTCGGAGCCTTTAGCTGTTTTAATCATTAACATCTGTATGGGGGATGCTGATGCGAAGGCGATAGCACCCGTTAAAAATGTCATGATCAAAGAAGCGGTTTGATTTGCTGATACATAATGCATAACTACTAATATGGCCGACATAGCCAATAGTAGCGCTATTGTAGCTTTTGCAGGCGAGAAAGTATCCGCTAGTTTGCCACCTATAAAATTACCGACCAACATCCCAAGACCTGCGACAACCAAAACGTAAGTAATTGCACCTGGAGCGAAGCCAGACACTTCAATAAGTAGTGGGGCAATATAACTATACCATGAAAATAAACCTCCTGTACCCACTGCAATCATGATTATGATTATCCAGGATTCAGGCTGTTTGAAAAAAGTAAGCTCCTGGCTAAGGTTTCTGTTTTTAGTAGCGGGCAAAGCTGGCATCCACGCTTTAATACTTAACATGGTGATGATGCCAACAACTACTATAATTACGAATGTGTATCTCCAGGAATAGTTGTGACCAATGTACGTACCAAGCGGTACTCCAACGACGTTGGCAATGGTTAGACCAGCAAACATCAATGATACCGATTGCGCTTCTTTCCCCTTTTCTGCTAGCCTGCTGGCAACGACAGATCCAACTCCGAAGAAAGCGCCATGGGGTAATCCCGCAAGAAGTCTTGCTGCAAACATCATATTGTAATCAGGTGCGAATGCAGAAAGGGCGTTAAATACGGTAAACATTAACATCAACACCATTAAGATCTTTTTTGGTGGATAGCTGCCAGCGATAACTACCAGCAGCGGGGCGCCAATCACTACCCCCAATGCATAGGCAGAGATAAGATGACCCGCTTGGGGTATAGAGATGGACAAATCTTTGGCAATATCTGGTAAGAGTCCCATCATCACAAATTCTGTGATACCAATACCAAGTCCTCCAAGGGTTAGTGTAAGCAGACTTTTCTTCATAAACAAGTATAGTTAGTGTATAAAATACACTGAACAAAAATAGTGCGATATTAAAAGATAACAGTCTGTTTACGGTAAAATTTAAATGATGAGGTTTGTGGCAACTATTACTCTTTTTTGGAAGAACTGTAAAAAAGCAAACGCTTTAAACACATTGGTACGGAATATGTTAAGATTATGAAAAACAAAATACTATGAACTACAAGAAATTATTATCTAATCGCGTCTCTGATTTATCCGGTTCTTCGAGTGACAAATCTGGAGCAGTAGTAGCACTTTTGGCTGGCTTAGCTGTTGGTGCCGTTTTAGGAATTCTTTTCGCGCCAGACAGCGGAAAAGTTACTAGAGAGAAAATCTCTGACAAAGCGTTAGACCTTACAGACAACGCTAAAGACAGCTTGCATTCAATCAAAGACAAGATCAGCTATGGTAAAGACAGCCTGGTAAGCTTAAAAGATCGCGTTGTTGATACTGTTAAGACGAAAGTTGAAGGCGCTACTCAGGAATTCAAAGAATTTAAAGATTCTGAACTATCTAAAGCTAGTGATGAAACACCTGATGAAAACAACATCGCATAAACTGGAACGCTTATAGAAACGTTTCGCCATAGTCTATGGTTCTGTTGATAATAAAATAGTTTTGAAATAATTTAAGTTTCCTCAACCACTCTATGATTATTTTGTAGAGACTTGTTTGATTTGATAACAAATCCAGAATACTTAACCAATTTAAACCTAGAATTCCCAACATGAAGAGCCAACCAAGAATCTGTGTGAAACAAAAAAAGTACAAATTAGAAGAATCATTAAACAGCCTTACCCATCATGAGTACAGGTTCGCTAGAAACGTATTACCTAAGATTATTGGGAAATGCAACAATACCTTAAACAATTACATTAACATACTTAGTGACTCCAGTGAAAAATCCCATATTCTGTAGGATTGAAACTGGAACAGTTCTTCGGCATAGAACATGGTGGAATGAGCCATGCGAAAGTAGAAGAGGTTCATTTCGAGCTTCTTTACAACGAGTGGCGTGATAAAAGAATTAATATTAACCTGGCCTCCGAGTAATACTGAGGCCACAGCTAATAAATTCTTAAAATGAACCGCATAGTATTAACTTTGCTACTGAATATGAGAGGGTGCATTTAGCACCCTCTTTTAGCATAAGTACATGATAGCAAAAGGACAATACAACGATTTAAGGATCATCAAAAAGACAGAGAACGGGCTGATTTTAACCGAAGGAGAAACGGAAGTACTACTGCCGTATTTTGATGTGCCAAAAAACGCTGAAATTGGAGATAACATCAACGTATTCGCTTACGTACAGAAAGATGGAAAGTTAGTTGCTACTACAAAAAAGCCGCTAGCCTGTGTTGGGGATTTCGCCTATCTAACCGTTGTTGATGATGATGAAGACGGCGCTTTCATGAGTCTTGGCCTTGACAAGGACATTTTTGTTCCGGCAAGAGAACAAAAGCGGCCTATGTTTAAGGGGGACAGTCACGTTGTCTATCTTTTTTTAGACGAAAGTAATGACAGAATGGTCGCATCATCAAAATTGGTTAATTTTGTAGAAGTTGATGACATCAACCTGGAAGAAGGAGATGAAGTGAGCTTGCTCATTGTTGATAAATCTGACTTAGGGTACAACGCTATTATCGACAATAAATATATCGGTTTGTTGTATGCAAATGAATTGTTTGATAGCTTGAATCCTGGTGAGACAAGAAAAGGCTGGATAAAGAAGATCAGAGTAGAAGGCAAAATTGATCTGAGCTTGCAACCCATGGGTTATGGTCATATTTTAGAAAGTAAAGATGCCATCCTCGAGGAGTTAAAATATTCGGGTGGTACCATACCTTTAGGTGATAAGAGCACACCTGAGGAAATATACAGCCGGTTTAAAATAAGTAAAAATGCTTTTAAAAAGGTAATCGGTGGCCTTTACAAAGATCGGATGATTACCATTTCTGATTACGAGATAAAAATTCTCGTGGATGATGAAGCTGAATAATTTTAAAAGCTGAAGCCAATTGACAAGTAAGGCATTGTTGCTTCTTTTGAAAATCCTACTGTAGCTTGTAGTAGAATTACCTCGCCGGGTAAGACATAAAGTCCACCGCCAAAACCCTGATGCCACACTCCTGAACGTTCACCTTTTTCCCAAACCCGGCCTACGTCGTTAAAACCAATCACACCGACCGTTCCAGGGACAAGATATGAGGTGAAATTGAATAGTTTTGCGCGAAAATCAATGTTGTGGTAGAACATCGTAGTTCCCGTAAAACGTCGCGTATTAAAGCCTCTGAGGCTATTAACACCACCGATTTGCATTTTTTGAAAGAAGGAAGGGTCACCCACAGCCGTACCAGCCCCTATTCTATTGGCGATAACAAGTCCGGACTTACCTGGATTTATAAAAAAACGAAACTCTGTGGTTACTGAACCGTAACGATGTGCTGCCCTGTCTATGCGCTGTTGGCCAATAAGCGAGGTTTTCCAGTAAATTCCTTTCGTTGGAATGGTAACGTTGTCCCGGGTATCATATGACCACCCTGCAACCAGACCGCCGTAATATTTGCTGGAAAAAATTTCTTCCTCGGGGTTAGCAGTATTGTAATCTTTGAAAAAGCGCTCCTCATTACCCGACAAGTTACTTGTATAAAAAGATCCAATTACACCAGCTTCGACTTTAAAAAATTTTGAAAGCTTTCTGCCTAAACGAACATCAGCATTTAAATAATCATATCGGTTCCTATAATAAGAAACACCGTCTTCACGTTCTTCAAGCTCTTCATCAAAGAAATCATCAGTATCAATAAACCTTGTATTATTCCCTAGCCCGAAAAAATTACTTAAGTTATTTGGGCCCAAGAAATTTGCATGAACGGTGATGTCATTCTTGCCTATTGCCTTTTTAAAGTCGCCCTGATAGTCTAATATGAATGATTGTCTGCCTGTCGAATAGTTCGCCCAAAATTCGTGTTTGGTTGCATAAGGCGTTTTCTGAAAGCCTTGCTTCTCTATTACGTAACCCACTCCTACTTGTAGACCCTGGTCCATGTTATAATTCAAATTGAAAAGCACGCCGGTGCGATCATATAGGAAACTATTCTTGTCGAACTTGTTCACCAGAGTATCATAGTCTAGACGATATCTCGCCAAGCCTTTAATTGGAAGCTTATTCTCCTCCGTCTTATTATCGTAAAGAAAGGGTTTATTAACTATCCCCTGTTCTACGTCAAAGCGATCATTGCCCTGGCCGCCAATAAGCCGAATCTTAATTTGAGAATCGTAATTACCAACCACATTAAAAACATCATCACCACCTATACCAAAAAGTCTAACCTCTTTAGTGACACTAGGCTGGAAATCACGATTATAAACCAATCTCCCTTTCTTTCCCTCTTTATTGATATTATATACCGTCACCCTAACACCACCATTATCCTTATTCTCAATTTCAAAGAATTCTTTTTTATCTGA
Organism: Pedobacter sp.; assembly: GCF_037719805.1. Lineage (GTDB taxonomy): Bacteria > Bacteroidota > Bacteroidia > Sphingobacteriales > Sphingobacteriaceae > Pedobacter. Next base: position 250,893 of record NZ_JBBJLZ010000004.1, read on the forward strand.
TGCAGGAATGTCGACATTAGTAGAAAGGAATTTGTAATAGTGCTGAGTAAGACTGTCGAGTTTTTGAAGGCGAGCGCTAAAGTTTCTCGTTAATTCAGCGCCGTTAAGTTTATAAATGGTATCCGGCATTCTCCTAAAAGCGTTACTAATGACCTCTGGGGAAAGTTTCGTTTGCAGAAAAACGGCGGCATCATGCCAATCCGTTTCCTGCATTTCATTTAAGAAATACCGATCCAGATAGCGCTCATTAAAACTCCAATGGTCTACATCTCTGATATCTTCACTATACGGTTGTAAATGAGTCTTAAGCCATTGGTGGTTCAAGATCCAGGGAAAAAAGCCCGACGTTTTGTAAAACACTTTGTCTCGATCCTTTGGAACAGGAATATAGGTAGTCTCTCCTTTACTCTTATCTTTTTTCTCCAGCCACCTCCAGTTGTCTTCATGTCTATCCCAATCACCCAATAGAAAATCAAGCATCCTTGCTTTTAACATCTGCTTCTGATCCACATGGGTATCATTGTCATCCTGTATCTTTTTCTGAACTTTAACTGTGTTATCGGTATCCTCTTCAAACGGAGATCTTGGCTCCAACAAATAAGCGGCATTCGCAAATTGTTTTTGATATTCACCCAGGGCAGGGTCATCTCCAACGTAAAATAGTTCAGGAGTAGCATAGGAGAGACCAAGTTCGCGGGCAAGGTCTGGAACAACCAATGCTGCATAAGGATGATTAGTGGAAACCTGATCTTGAACAATGTCTTTGGCAATAGTCGCCTTAAGACCTGCCGGTAATCCCTGTTCGGGATATTTTTGAATAGTACGTAATGCCCATTCTTTACCAGTAGGATCAACCATTCTTAAGGACCTGGTTTGCATTCCACCCCCGAGCTTTACCACTTTCAAGCCTCCCTTTTCTTTCCTGAGATCCGCAATCCGCATCTTTACCGGTGTCGCCCAAAGCTTTCGATAGCTTTCACCTAGTAAAAAACGATGGAAAGAACCTACGTCATTGTATTCAGGAGCAATTGCAATCGTGATTGAATCCTTCGACGTCTGTGCGTGAGTTGCAAATACCAACATTGTCAAACAGAACGTCAATACTGCTAAGACTTTTTTCATAAGAAATTAATAGCGCGTTTAAGACTTACGCCTACTCTAAGCGCCTTTAGACCTTCCACGCCTTGAAGCTCTTCAATTTCTAAATATTCAAGATCATCATTTAGCAAGCCTTCTCTTTGTAACTTTTTTATATATCCCAGGTATTCTTTAGCCTCTAAACTGTTAAAATAAACGATTGCTATTTTGTAAGGCTGTGTCAGACGTTCATCTTTACCTTTAATATGAGCCTTATCAATGCGCTTTTTAACCATTTGATAGCGTATATTATAACTTCCTTCTACATCGAATCGTTGTTCATCTATTCGGAAGCTCACATCTATTGGCTTGTCATAAACAAAGATGAGTTGGGTGGTTTCAAGAGGAAGTGAAAAGTAAGGGCCTAAATTGTTAGTAGTTTGGGCGATCTCCGCAAGTACCCTAAGTTGTTTTAATCGGAAACTACCTAGCAGTTCATTACTAAAAGGAATCTTCGGAGCAATAGATTGTCCTAAATAAATGTCAAACTCCACTCCATCAGTCCTGAATTTCTCAAAGTAGCATGGAAAGATATTTTGAAGCTCGGCATTGAAATCATCAAGATGTCTCGTTACGGCAACATTAATCATTTGCAGGCTCTTTTCATAACGTACTCTATGCTCGTACGTTTTCCCATCGGTTTTTGTTAGCTGGAAATACCTTTCGACTATAGGCGTTATTTTCGGGTGACTATCCTTCAAATTGTTTAAAGAGGTAGGAATTTGCCTTTGTAAGTAATCTTCTGTTTTCAATATTTCTCTGTCAGACAATTCCTCAAGATTTTTGAAGTTCCAAATGGACTCCTCATGCGGAATTTCATTTTCCTTACAAATGGTTATGGTCTGTTTTATAGCCGTAATTGTTTGTTGAAGAATTTCGAAATGATTGTAAAGATCATTTCTAATTGCAGTGTTTCGTTGGACACTGGAGTTTCTGATATCAACAGCTCCATAGAACGGATACACTTCTTTAAAGAAGACAGGCTCAATTGGCAAGTTTCGCTCCCTCGCACCAGATTGCATATAGTTGTATGCTGCTTCATGAAATCGCCACTGAACGGATGGTTGTAGGGCAGTAAACTTATCCGTTATAACATCTTGAATGTCATTATTGAAGTCTATGATAATGTTTTGAAACAACTGGGCCAATAAAGGGAACGCTGCCTCAATTTTAGTAAGGGTATTTCCATTGAACTCCTCCGCATTTTTAGTGTGTAGCTCCAGACAACCGACAAGTTTGCCGTTATAATACAGAGGAAATAATGCATATGAGGTTATTCCAACTAAGCCAAGTAATTTCAACATCGGATAATTCTCGTATTCTTCCGTACTGATCTCTGGAAAGATCAATGTTCTTGGATTGGTAAGGTAGTCATCTATCAACTCATCATATTGACCTTCATCATCAACCTGTTCTTTTGCAAGCTGTATTAAGATGCTCGTAAAACCCGATAGCTCGTTAATCTGTAACTTATTATTAAGTTTTATATATGGAACCAACCCAAAGTCAATCTGGTCCGTGCCAATAAGGGTTTTTAGCGCTATTGAAATGTCCTTAGGATACTGTCCTTTCTGCGAATCATTATGTTCAATAACTAAGTTCTTTATGCTTTCTAACGCGTATTCACTGGTCACGTCTGTTAGCGTAATTACCGATATTCCACTTATGGAGAAAATTTCCGGAGGTATAAGTTTGGTAAGGATTTTTAAAGTATTCCTTTCATCTTTAATATAGTCCTTAACGTCCTTTAAGTTATAATCTGGCAATTCAACACTGGTCTTTATTTCTAAAAAACGGGTGTCAACATTTAGTCTGTAATACTTTAAGAGATGTGTATGTTTATCAACAATGGAATTGACTACAACTTGGTTACCAGACATTGAAATGTTGTAAAACCTGTCCAGTATAATGTTATAGAACGCAGAAAGCATGTTCTTCTCTATCTCCCGTTTTGAAGGTAAATTAAGATCGCTGCGAATACTGCAACTACTCTGATCCATTAAAACGTTGTAGAAAGCATCTGTTCCATAATGAAAGCAACCGGATAAAGGAGTTCCTAATGCCCAGAATTGCTGACTCTCGTCGTTAATAATTGGTGATAGCGCTGTGTAAATGAGTTCGTAGAGATCGGTGTATTTTCCTGCATCTTCAATTGCAATAGGAAGCTGCAGCTCAGGAAACTGATTGAACTGTTGTATAATGTATTTATAAAAGTTGTTTTTGGAAGTCTTCTCGAGTTCTGCCCGCTTTGTGATGTATTGAATAAACGGTTTGAGCGATAATTGTATATTAGCCCCTAGTGCAGGTTTGATAATTTCCCGGGTACCGGTACTAGTGTTTGAAAGATTTAGCGTTATAGTTTGCATTCAGTGTAAAAAACCTTTTCAAATTTACCATCTGTTTGTGCATAATAAGTAAATCTAACGTAATTATTTATTAATTTATCCATAATAACGTAACCTGGTTTCGTAGAAGCATACAATGCATCTTTTCCCTTTCCTACATAGCTGTGCTTAGCACCAGATCCACTAACCACCTGAACCTGCTCATTTTTAATAAATTGCAGTCCATGATCATGCCCGGCAATATGGATCACTTTGTCATAGCCTTTAAACACCGCATCAATTTTCACAATCATCTTTTTATAAGAAAGGTGACCCTGATCCTCAGGATTTTTAAATACCGTTCTCATTAAAGGATATAGGGAGCCAATCACTGGTAGCGGTATATAAAGATTATGGTTGATTGCAGTGAATGGAAATATATGGTCCTTCCATGAAAAATACCCTCCATGACTCCCGTAGGTCTGGAAAGGATGATGTGAGGCTAGAACGATCGTTTTTCCGCGGTTCTTTTCCAAAAGCGTCTGAAATCGAGCAATCACTTGGTCTTCCGTATCGCAGTCGCAAACTCCTTTAGGATTCGTTTTGTCATAAGGAAACAGCCACCATTCACTATCAAAAGCTAACACCACAAGGTTTTCACTTAATGGAATCTCGACCGGACCCGGACAACCGTTGAGGGGTACTAAACCTAGCATGCTGTCCTGCTGCTCTTTTAAGAAGGCACCTTGACGTTGGATCTTTTCCAGTCCTAACGGCCCACTTTTATCCCAATCGTGGTTTCCGGGAATAAAATATACCGGAGCTTCTAACGCCTGAAATGGCTTAAATTGAGAAGTGATGATAGCTTTTGTCTCCGTTTCTTCCTTGCTACCAGGCAACCCCATCCCTCTTGGATAAATGTTATCACCCAAATAAAAGACTGTAGTTTTCCCTTGAATGACATTACCAGCCGCATGATTAACGACACCATCTTGCTGAATATCCAGTTCCCCGGCATCTCCAATAAGTATTAACCTGGTAACTATAGAGTCAACTGACTTGCCCAAGCGTTCTTGTCCGCTTGCTAAGTAGCAAGACATTAAAAGAATCGTAAAAGCGATGAAAGTCTTGTTTGAGAAATAGATCATTTTCTAATTATTCGTTTGCTTTACATACTTGAACTTAATAATGTTACCATCGGTAATCTCATCACCTTCATTAGATATGAAAAGATTATTTTGAGAGTCAAACGCCAGGCCTTCAGGTTGGTTAAAAACGGTAGAATTGAGCTTGTGTACCGCCTTAACCTTCCAACCGAGATCTGTTACAACCAGGAGTTTGTTAGCGCTAGATAAGATATACCACTCACTGGTAAGGCTATTTTTAGCAATTGCCGAAGGACTTAACGTCGCCTTTAATTTACGATTCAGTTGAGGTAACGGTTTTAAATCGATAACAAATGTGCCGATGGAATCCAAGTTCTTGTTCAACGCATCATAACGCAATTGATATCCGGTAACTTGCTTGTTTTTCTTATCCTGAGGACAACTTTTACACAACACGAATACGTCTTTCGATTGTTCATCAGCGTAGATGCTCTCGTATTCGGCCTTCGGGATCAGATCTTTAACTTCCTTAACCTGTTTAGTCTCCTTCTTGTCCGTCTCTACCAGTGGTAACATATAGAAACTACCATTGCTCTTCAATACTATTAAAGAATTATCAATTATAGTAAGGTCTTCAAAGTCCCCCTTGGACGCAAACTTAGTGTTCTTTTGCTTTTTGACGTCCCATTTTTGCTTATACACCTTACCATCTTCATCCTGGATACTATATACGGTATCACTGTTGGCCTTATTAAAGGCGATGCCGGAAATCTCCAATAGACTAGAAGGCATGTTAAACTTCTCACCTGCCTTAAGATCGTAGCCAGCGGGATTGCTATACCTATTGTCGTTCTTACAAGATAAAGTGATAGTTAAGAGCAAAAACATGAACAAACAAATGCGGTCAATACTATTGGTGAATATATTCATATCAATTCAAGTCTTTTAAAAATTTATAGGTAGAATACTGTTCCTCTGTCCCTAACTGAATGTTTAACAATTTAGATATAACATTCTTAATGTCTGTATCATATATCGGAAAACACACCTCTATTCTGCTGTATATATTGCGGTTCATCCAGTCGGCAGAGCCCATGAATAGTTGAGGTTCTCCATTATTTACAAACTTGAAAATGCGACCGTGTTCTAGATATCTATCTACAATTCTTTTTACCGTGATTTGCTCACTTAAACCGGGAATATTAGGTTTTAGACAGCATATTCCCCGGATGATGAGCTGAACAGGTACTCCGGCTGAAGAAGCCTCATAGAGTTTCGCTATGAGCTTTTGTTCTTCCAGATTATTTAGTTTTATAGTTATCCCTGACTTTAAGCCGGCTTTTGCATTCTTGATCTCTCTGTCTATAAGTTGTATAAATCGATCCTGCAAGTTGAATTGGGCCACTAAAAGGTGCTCAAAAAACAGCTTTTCTTCGGCTGCAGGCGACTTTTTTGTCTTAGCTAAAAACAAAAATAGTTCATTGAGCTCCTTAAGAAGCACCTGATTAGCCGTCAACAACACTTGATCGGTATAAAACCGCGCGGTAGTCTCATTTAGGTTTCCTGTTGCGAACAAGCCTAGAGCTGTAACCTTGCCGGCCACAGCACGTTTTACCAAAGCAACTTTGGCATGTACTTTAAGGTCCAGGCTACTGTACATTACCGTTACCCCAGCGTTTTTCATCTGTTTGGCCCATTTTATATTATTGGCCTCATCAAAGCGTGCTTTGAGTTCGACCATTACCACGACCTTCTTACCGTTCTTTGCAGCTGTTATGAGTGCGCTTACAATCTTCGAATTATTAGCAACCCGATATAAAGTGGTATAAATTTCTATAACATGAAGATCATTCGCCGCTTCGTTAAAAAAGCGGAGTACTGGATCGTAGCTTTGATAAGGAATATTAATTAAAATGTCCTTCTTAATAATTTCCAGGAACAAAGTACTATCAGCTGGTACGCTTACAGAAGAAATTGCATGCCATGGCATATAGGACAGGCTATCATCTTTAAGTGGGAAGGCAGCTAAGTCCTTTAAATTATGATATTTACCACCCTCAACGATAGATGCCCGTTGAAGGTTCATTTCATAAATCATATTGTAAAGCGTTCGAAGAGAAATTCCCGGCTCAGAAAGAAATCGTGTTGCCAGACCGAAATCACGACGTTCTAATTGCTTCTCAAGGGCCTCTGCTAAATCGCCAACATAATTCGGATTAATATCAAGCTGCGCATCACGCGTTATCTTCAAATTATATATGCCTGAAATCGTCTCCTCGGGAAACAAATACGATAAATTATCTTTTAATATGTCCTCTAAAAATACAACATATTTCCTTTCAGCACCCCGTATCTGGTAAAGCCTCGGAAGCGCATCCGTCGGTATATTGATTAACTTTACATGTTCATTCCCATCAGGATCTATTAAGACTATTGCCTGGTAGAGTTTGTTATTCTCAGCAAAAAAACCAGTCAGATCTTCTTTTATAGAAACTACATTAATGTAAGTCAGCAGGTCATTAAAAAACACCTCTTTAACCTTAACGCTTATTTCTAATGGAATATGCTCACCATATACCCAGTGAATTCCCTCAGCTGCGAGTCCTGGTAATATGCCGTTATAAATGATCACGCCGAAGAGTTGCTGTTGCCTGTTAATTTCAGCCTTAGCGATTTCATATATACTGGTCCCGGTAGAATTCGGTTGCGCAAGGGCCATCAGAACAGGAATCCTTACCCTATAGAATTCATCCAGATTAGAGGAGTAAATAGATAAGAACTTAATCCGCTCTAAAAGTGGAACGCTTTCTTTGGAAGCTTCTAACAGTACACGCTCATTAAAACTGAGCCAGCTTAGGTCCCTGTTACTAAAGATAGGCGAATCCATGCCCACCTATATGGTTATTATGGCAACTGCAAGTGTAAATGCTAAAACCGCCGCAATGATCCCGAACATAAATACATTATAGGCAATTCTTAGCAGTCGATACTTTCGGCCCAGAACAACCCCTTGCGCATATACATCTTTAATTAAGCTGCCATATAAAAACTCCCTATCCTCCATCAGTGCATGCATGCCCTTTTCATACTCAGGTAAGTTCATTCTGTAAAAGTTTCCAAAAAATAGCAGGTTGACACGCTTCTCTTTAATATCTTCTGAAGTGAATACGCCCGTAGGAATCGACGGCCTGGTTGCAAGGATTGAGAACACCATTGTAACTACGCAGATGATCAATAATAGCATCGTTGGAATGATCAAATGAGGATTGTCTTCCAGTTTTCTAAGCAGTAAACTCAAAATCACAGACAATATGATAGAGTTGGTAGAAATCATAATATGGGCCTTGTTATCAGCCATATCGCTTAAACGCTGGTGGTTAGTAGAAGTGATCCTAAACATGGTTTCAACGCCGCGTTCCGGTTTGTCTCCTTTTTCCTTCTTTCCTGTTTGCACGTCGTTGTTAGTACCAACCGGTGAGATGCTTTCTTTAGCCACGTGACTTTGATTTAAGGATTTGCTTTCAAGCTGAGCCATATTCTCCGACTTCTTCTGGTTTAACAATTGTTTAGCATATTCAGTATGGTAGTGATGCTTGCTTAAAAGACCTATGGTCTTTTCTCTCCAAAGGTCTTTATCATTGTTATCTGGAGTAAAAGCCTGTGCTTCTTTGCGCATCAGCTTATTGCGCTCCTTGAAGGAGCTAGTGCCCAGATGAAACAAGTCTGCATCACAAACTATTTCCTGCAATAAACCAATTGGTGACTGGGGCATCTTGGTAGCCATAATGCAGCCTGAAATCTTATCGATAACTTCCTTACTGACCTGTTTGTCCTGAAGAAACTCGGTGCATAATTCGGCACCTTTCGCCTCATGATCAGCTTTACTAAAAAGATAGCCAAGATCATGAAACCAACTAGCTGCCAGTACGATAAAGAAATCCTGATCAGAGAGTCGATAATGATTACCTAATTTAACGGCACTTTCAACTACACTCTCCGTATGGTCGAGATTGTGATATAAAAAACGTTTATCATTGTTCGATTGAAAAAGCCAGGTTACGTGTGCCCGGAGCTGTTCTAATATTTCACGGTAGTTCATTGAGTATAATAATTCATCGATTTGATAAAGATGAAGGTTTAATTTTAATCTACAAATTTTAAAGTTGCCAGCATTAGATTAACCCCAGTAAGTCGTCCTTTGATAAACTCTTGAATATAGACTCCTCGGACTTAATTAAATCGTTTGCTATGTCCATTTTTGAAGATTGCATCTTCATGATTTTCTCTTCTACCGTATCTGGACAAATTAGACGGACTGCTACCACATTTTTGTCTTGGCCAATGCGGTAAGCCCGATCAATCGCTTGATTCTCCACAGCAGGATTCCACCAGGGGTCAACCAGGTAAACATAATCTGCTTGTGTTAAGTTCAATCCTATTCCGCCTGCTTTCAAACTGATCAAAAATACCCTAATGTTCGGGTTGTTTTGAAACGAGTCAACAACTTTGCCACGGTCCTTCGTTTGGCCTGTCAGGTATTCATAAGGGATATCATTGCTAACTAATTCCGCTTTAATAAGGTCAAGCATTGTTACAAACTGCGAAAAGACCAGTATTTTATGGTTAGGAGCTTTATTCTGTATTTGTTCAATCAAAGCGTCCATCTTCGAGGAAGCATTACCATAATATTCATCGTTGTTCAACAAAGCGGTTGAATTGCAAATTTGTCTCAAACGGGTAATACCCTGTAGAACGTGCATGCTACTTTTAGCCAGCTCATCATCGGATCTGCCTAGGAGAAAATCCCGGATTTCGGTCCTTGCAGCATCATAAACCTCTCGTTGTCTTTGACCCATTTCACAAAAGATGGTCATTTCTGTCTTAGCTGGAAGTTCTTTTGCCACCTGCTGTTTAGTCCTTCGTAATATAAAAGGGTTGATCTTTCGCTGCAGTTCCTTGGCTCTTGTGCTATCCTTAAATTGATCAATAGGCACGGAGTACAACTGCTTAAATTGCTCCTTGGTCCCTAGTAAACCTGGACAAGCAAAAGAAAGTTGACCGTACAAATCAAAAGTATTGTTTTCTATAGGGGTTCCAGTTAGAACGACCTTGTTGCGGGATTGCAGCAGTCGTACGGCCTTGTATCGCTGTGATTCCGGGTTTTTGATGGTTTGAGATTCATCTAAAAAGATGTAATTAAACCGATATTCTTTTAAGAATTTAATATCTGACAGTAACGTGCCATAGGATGTTAATACGATGTCGTGCGCTGGAAACTCATCTACGATCTTCACGCGATCTGAGCCATACACGGTAAGCAAGCGAAGGCTCGGCGCAAACTTAGAAACTTCTTGTTGCCAATTTGTAATTAATGAGGCCGGAACTACTATCAAGTTAGTGTTATTGCCAATCTTCTCCTTTTGAGAAAGGATAAAGGCGATAACCTGAATGGTCTTCCCTAAGCCCATATCATCAGCTAAACAAGCGCCAAAGTTGAAGTCATCCAAAAAGTTGAGCCAGTTCAAGCCATCCTGCTGATACGGCCGGAGTTCTGCTTTCAGATCTTCAGGAACTTTAACCTGTTGAACGTGATCAAAGTCACCTAAGGCTTTTCGATAGATTACCAGCTGATCCTTAGTTTCCTGATTAAGCATTTCGTCCTCATACAATTCCTCTACAGCATTGTAATTGATCTTAGGGATCTTGATGATGTCATCAACTATCTCCCCTGCAGAGAAGTACTTTTCAAATTTCTTTATCCATTCATCAGGCACAATCCCCATTGTACCATCATCCAACTGAACGAACTTACTCTTGTTCCTGATTGACTTGTGTAAATGCTTTAGCGCAACGGTTTGCTTGTTAAATTTTACTTTAATAGCCGTTTCAAACCAATCCATCCCGCTAATTACGTTGATCGATATTTCGGCCTTATAAGGACTCAGCTTATTTTCTTTTAGTTCATTAAAGCCTAAAATGGCGATACCCTTACTTCTCCAAGCCTCAAAGGCGTCCAGAAACCATCCAGATTCTACAAACCTCTTTCTATGTAAATAGAAGCAGTCTGCATGCTTTTGTTCCTGAAACTCTTCCATTTGTTCTTGAAAGTAAGGGTGAGCTTTCCCAATGTCGGAGATCAATTGCAACTCCCTTTCTTGATCCCTGTCGAGCGTAAACACATTGCCGAGACGATCCTTCGACCTGATCTGTTTTTGTGATATCACCGGGATCTCAAGGCTTCCGTACCGCATCACGGGCGTGATTAAAACAAATTCACCTGATTCAGAGAGATAAACAATCTTCTCATTTTCCAAATCAAAGCCCTTTTCTTCAATCTGTTTCTTAGTAGCAGGCTTCAGGTAAGAGTAATTAATTCTGACCTTTTCTTCAATTTTCGATAAGATCTTTTCCTGAAACGCTTCGTACTCCGACTCATGTACGACGATAATGTCGCTATGTTGCTTGAAAAACTCCAGAACACTAAGAAAGTACGGATTGTCAATAAGGAAAAGACGTTCTTTGATTTGAATAAAGTAGTGATATTTAAGTTTAATATTAGTGATCGAGTAATCGGTATTGGCAAGGAAAAGCTTGCCAGATAGCTCGTAATACTCACCCTTTTTGTTAACAGTTAAGGTCAAGTTAATATCAAGTACATTGAGTTGGGCAGGCAGCAACGAGGCGGCATTTATGGTGCTCGATATCGTATCATCGTGAATATAGACTGGTAGTTTTAACGGATTGCGTGCTAAGGCCTTGAGTCCTTCCAGATCTGATTCTGATTTAACATCATTATAATTGTTTTTAAATTTAGCAACTCCACTGTAAAACTTTAATTCCTCCTGATCATTGGTCTTCCAAATAAAGTCCATTGCATCTAGAAACTTAAGTGGATTCTTTAACCTACCCGCATTTGTCATTGGTGCGAGGGCAAGTTCTACGACCAGGTTTCGGTAAAAACGGTGCTGACTAAAAATCAGCACCGTTTTATGATGATCGATTGTTAATTTGGGAATTGCAGAAGAACGATCTTCTGAAAGGATTCTTCCTAGTTTAGAAAAATCCATATGCTCCAAATTAAACCCCTCGTGTTCCTCCATGTATACTACGTTAAAGCCGACTCCGGTTTAAAGTTAGGAACATTTGCTAAATCGCAGCCTTAAAATGGTAAAGACACGTGAGCCATCATCCTATTTCCAGCAGTCGCCCTACCTCCAGCTAAATTCTGCGATGTTACTTTCTGAAAGTTCGCTCCAAAGGAAAGTCCCTTAAATGCAAACTCAGCACCTAAAACCAGGGATAAAGCATGTCCTCCGGAAACATCAACTGCATACTGGTCGTTTTCTACATCCTTGTCTGCGGTTTCGTACAACACACCAGCATTCGGAGCCACCGTAAATACATTTGCAATCCTGAACTTATGATAAAGCAATGCGTTTGCAGTGAGTTTATTTCCATAGCGGTATTCATGGCTATTCTCAGTATTCATCTTATACGTCACGTTTGTATTCAGGCCAAGATCATTATACCTCACATCATAAGCGGCATTAACGGTAAGGTCTGTACTCGCGGTACCCAATTGAAAGTTATTAGGAGATTCCTGAACCGCTAGTCGTTCCGATGGCTCATATCTTCCGGTCGGCGCTTTTACTCCTGCACCTATCCACAAGGATTGTACAAGCAAGCGTTCAGAAACAGTATTCATGTTGTCAAATAACTTGAAATATCCCATTACTGCAATATCTCCAAGCCCCCGCTTGTTGCCGTCTCCTGTCTGACTTTCCCTTCTATTGAAATTATAAGGCACGAACGCAAGTACCCGGAATCGTTTCCCAATATTCCAGCCTCCCCAAAGCTCAGTACTTTGGTAGGTTTCATCAGCAGTAAGCGGACTCCGCTCTCCCGATGGACCAAGGTGCGTACTTAAGGTCTTGTATTGGTATCTCAATCCCACAAAGCGTTTGTTGTACTCTGGAAGGATTCCCAAATAATAGCTTCCGACACCACAACCGCAGATATCACATGCTTTGGAGGTACCGAAACTTACAAGGAAAAGAAACAGTATTATATATTTTTTCTTCATTGTCTTTGTATTATTGCTCAGAGAGCAGTGTGTTATTAACGAAGTCAGTATCGTTCAATGTGTTCAAAAAAGCGGTCAACCTAAGCACCTCTTGATTAGTTAATGGAATTCCGGGTTTGCCGTCTTTCACCAGTTGTTGATCAAGATTAGGCGTGTTCTTTACCTCTTCCCTATAATGATTAAATACAGCGGTCAAGGAGAGGAATCTTCCGTCATGCATGTATGGCGCGGTGTACTGCAAATTTCTCAGAGAAGGAACTTTAAACTTATACTTATCTCCTTCCTGAAGGGTTGCAGTATACAATCCCATATCGTTAACATTACTGGCCGCAAGCCCATTGTTACGGAATGACCCATCTGTAAATAGCGGTTCTGAATGGCATCCAGCGCAATTGTTCTTAAAAAGAACGTAACCAGCTTGCTCCTCCTCCGTAAAGGCTGCGCCTTGCTCCTTACGCATCACCTTATCATACTTTGAATTGCTACTGATGCACATCAGCATAAACTGCGACAAGGCTTTCATAAAGCGGGTGGTATTGATGTCACTTGAGCCAAATGCCTGATTGAAAAGTGTTGTATACTTGGGCATTAGCCTAAGTTTGTTAAACACATTCTCTAACTGTTCATCCATTTCTTCATGTGCAGTAATCGGAACAATAGGTTGCAAGTCGAGATCATATACACCACCTCCCCACATAAACGCTTTGCTCCAGGCAAGATTCATTATTGGTGGAGAGTTTCTGGTCCCTAAGCGGTCATCAATGCCATGACTCACATCATGCCCATGCTGGGTAAAAGCTGAAGATTGAATGTGGCATGAGCCACAGCTTACCGTATTATTCCTGGACAATCTGGGCTCATAAAAAAGTGACCTACCTAATCCAAAACCGGCCTTAGTTACCGGATTGGCAGCAAACTTATATGCTGGATCTGGAAAGTTAACAGGACGTACAAATCCGCTAAAGCTGTCTAATACTTCGGTTAAAGGATTGTCCTTTTTACATGCCATAACAAAAGTTAAGACAGTCATAAGAACAATCCAGTGTTTTCTAACTGCCATCCTAGTTCTCCGTATGGTCGTGTTTGAACATTTCTGTCAGGTTTGCAGCGACTGAAGTACTAAAATCACTAAACATGACGGACGGATGTGCCGCAATGGAAAAGCTGTTTTTTCCGTTAAATACCTTCATTAAATCCACTAGCAAGTGAATATTACTTGTTCTGCCTGCTCTTACTTTAGCCAATCCGCCGGCATTTAAGTCGAGCGTTACCGTCTTAATGTTGTTTAGGGTTGGTGCCGAATAGCCACCAAACCCACCGATATGATACTTGAATTGATGTTTACCAGTTGGATCACCAGTTGCATCATTTGAAATGACACTGGAGTTCCCTTCAAACTTGAAGAAAATATAACCGGAGTTCCATCCCCAATACATTCCAGAAATATCATGGCCACCGCCGTAGGCCGGGTCTAAGACACCTGTACGTTTATCAACGTTCATCGTACTTCGCAAGCTATCAACGCCAAGTGTAAATTTTAATTTAGAATAATCACCTTCCGGAACTTTCACTTTTGCAAACCTCGTTGATTTATCAGCGCCACTAATTAAGAAATAGCTACTATCCTGGTTAACGGTATAAACCTTTCCATTAGTGGTAGTTACCTGTATGTTACTAATGAAGTACTGTAAGGATGATATGGAGAATTTTTCATTTGCACCATTAGTATAAAGGCTTCCTTGGTTGTCAAAAGTTAAGGTTCTATCGCCAACTATGTTCTCAAATTCTACAGATAGCGCCACCAGTTTTGACTCGTTAAAGTCAGGAGTTGCCTCATCATTCTTTGAGCAGGATGATAATAACAGTGCTACTAATAGTATAGTTAAATATATATTTTTCATGTTTTTTTTATTAAATGATTTACTGTCCCTTTTCTTGAAGGAGTACAACCATATCGTTAATTAATTTGCTCACGTCATTTTCGAGCGTTCCATCGTAAGCGCCACGTATACTTTTCTTTTGGTCAACCCTAATCAAGTATCCTTGATGCATAAAGCAGCCAGGTTACCCAGCCACTCACTTATTGAAGTTTTTAAGGTAATTGCCAGAACGCTCTATTTCCTTTTTGTAGAGGCTATCTATGGATGCAATCTTCTTTTTCTCTTGGTGAAAATAATTGACGGCTTCATCATTTGATTTCCCCGAAACGTCGGGTTCAAATTGATGCATCCAATCGTTCATATCTTCGTCAGCCCTAGCTAGGCTTCCAATAAGCGCTTTTAAGGTAATCGCTTCTTTAGCTGTGTCAATCACAGGAAACTTCTCTTTCAGCCCCTCCAGATCTTTCAGAAGGGTATCCATCTTCATTTGATTACGGACGATGATCGACTGATCTTCCATGACCTTGCCGTGAAATTGCATGACTTCATCCCTGACGACCTTATAGTCGTCTGATTTCTTTGGTTGGGCACAGCCCATAGCCACTCCTATCAAAAATAGGAACACTACTATCTTTCTCATAAATAAGGTACAGAATAATAAAAAGTAATTAATCTTAAGCGCAGAAATGCGCGATAATCGAACTTATGCCTCTTGAGGAGGATGGAATATAGCGTTCTTGATAGATTGGGGCATCCCTGTCGAAAGTGGAATATGTACTTCCACATTTGCAAAGGCGTAACGGTTAAACTTCAGCGGGCTAACAATAAGCGCATCCTGGAGTTGTGTCTTTTGCGCCTGACGTTCCTGCTTTTGCTCCTTATCTTGTGCCTGCTTTAGCTTTTTCATTAAGTAGCACTTACCGTTACAATGCAGATCAGGCTTATCCTTATTAACGCATAATTCGGCAGCAATGTACCGTTTGTTTATCTCAAAGCCCATATATACAAATACACCTGAACAATTCGCAACAAGCAAACTGAACAAAAGTAAAATAGCTATAGGCTTGGTAAACATTTGCGCAAATGTAATAAAAACGGCTTAATGATTTATCTTATAACACGCACAGGTTTTTTATTATCGTCGATGGCTACAAACGAAAACTCGCCAGTGACTGCCTTTTCACGATCTTCAGAATACATCTGCTCCGTAAAAATATCTACGCGAACTTTCATACTGGTATTTCCGACATGAACAACCCTCGCAACCAGCTCTACAAATGTACCAGCTGGAATCGGCTTGGTAAAATCGATCCTGTCACTGCTCACCGTAACCATGATCTGTCTGCTAAACCTGGTAGCAGCTATAAAAGCTACCTCATCCATCATCATCATTGCTGTACCACCAAAAAGCGTATCATAATGATTGGTCGTATTTGGAAATACAGCCTTAAAGACTCTCGTTTCCGAAGCCTCTATCTTCTCTTCTATTGTCATGATTAATTGGATTAAAATAATAACAAAGGCATCTAACCAGATCGGTGGTGTCACCCCTCCTCATTACCAAAAACGAACGCCCTTTCTAAGACGAAAATGTAAAAGTTAGCTTCTCAGCCAGGCCTAAGAATTTTTGCCTTTCTTCAAGGCAAAAGGTTCCAGACTGGGCGGAGAATGCTTGCTTTTTAAATTTGCTTCGCCCCCCTTAGTGAGCCCCACTTCAAATACGTCGCTCCCCATGAAAACCCAGCACCAAAAGCCGTTAGAATCATCTTATCGCCATACTTAAAGTCATCCTTGAAGTCCCATAAGCACAAAGGAATCGTTGCTGCAGTAGTATTTCCGTATCTATCGATATTCACTTTCACCTGGTCAGCTGTTAACCCAAGGTAATCACCTACAGATTGTATAATTCGTAAATTAGCCTGATGTGGAATCAGATAATTGATTTGTGAACTAAGCAGGTCGTTAGACTTCAATACTTCATTACAAGTATCAGTCATACCCTGTATGGCCGCTTTAAAAACAACCCGACCATCCTGACGCACAAAATGAAGTTTATCATCGATTGTTGCTTGAGAAGCCGGATTCTTGGACCCTCCCGCAGTTACGATAAGATTCTCTTTTCCGCTTCCATCTGTTCTGAAAAAACTGTCCATTAGCCCGACTGGTTCTTCAGTTTCCTCCAAAAGGACGGCGCCTGCGCCATCTCCAAATAAGATACAGGTATTGCGGTCAGTATAGTTGACTATAGAACTATTTTTATCGGCACCAATTACGACAACTTTCTTGCAGCGACCGCTTTCAATCATACTTGCACCCATTGTAAGGGCATAAAGAAATCCGCTACATGCTGCATTCGTATCAATGCCCCAGGCGTTCACAAGGCCTGCCTTTTCACAAACCATGCTGCCGGTTGAGACCATCACATAGTCAGGCGTTGAAGTAGAAACAATCACACAATCAATTTCATCAGGCCTTACATTACCGTCTTCCATTAATTTCTGCAACGCATAGGTGGCCATGTCAGAGGTGGCGATGTTAGGGTCATTAACGATCCTTCTCTCCCTAATCCCTGTCCTTGACTCAATCCATTCGCTATTCGTATCCACCATCTTCTCCAGGTCATGGTTACTTAAAATCGTATCCGGAACATATCCTCCAACCGCAGTAATTACTGCATTCTTCCTTATTCTCATTCGTATGCTTGTAGTTCATAAAAAAGGGCAAACAGCTACGCCTGCCCTTGTTTTCCTACAAAGTTACGGGTTCTTGCACAGAATTCCGCAGAACTTTTGCTGCTGCAACCATTTCGATCAAAGCTTTCTTAGTTTCATCCCAATGTCGTGTCTTCAAACCACAGTCCGGATTAACCCAAAGTTGATCGATAGGAATCACCTTTTTGGCTTTCTCTAGTAGCTTAACCATTTCATCCACAGAAGGAACACGAGGAGAATGGATGTCATAAACGCCTGGCCCAATCTCATTTGGATAGTTGAAGTTTGCAAAGGCATCAAGAAGCTCCATTTGTGATCTAGAGCATTCAATGGTAATGACATCAGCATCCATATCGGTAATGTTCTGTATGATGTCGTTAAACTCTGAGTAGCACATATGAGTGTGTATCTGTGTTTCATCGCAAACACCACTCGCGGAAATCCTGAACGCTTTAACTGCCCACTCTAAATATGCTTTCCAATCTTGTTTTCGTAAAGGAAGTCCTTCTCTGATTGCTGGCTCATCTATCTGAATGATTCTAATACCAGCTTTCTCCAGATCTACAACTTCGTCTCTTATAGCTAATGCAATCTGATTACAAGTCTCAGAACGGGCTTGGTCGTTGCGCACAAAGGACCACTGTAGAATAGTAACCGGACCAGTTAACATTCCTTTAACCCACTTTTTCGTTAGTGATTGTGCAAACGAAGCCCATTTTACCGTCATTGCCTTAGGTCGCCATACGTCACCATAAATCACCGGGGGCTTAACGCATCTTGAGCCATAACTTTGAACCCAGCCATTGCTTGTAAATGTAAAGCCCGCTAGTTGCTCACCGAAGTACTCCACCATATCATTACGCTCAAACTCCCCATGAACCAATACATCTATGCCACTATCCTCTTGAAAACGTATGGTCTCTTCGGTTTCCTTCTCCAGCAAAGCATTGTAGTCTTCGAGTGATAACTGCCCTTTTTTGAAACGTGCACGCCAGCTTCTTACTTCAGGAGTCTGGGGAAATGAACCGATTGTTGTCGTAGGGAACAAAGGCAACTGGAGCGCCTCGCGCTGCAAGATCTTCCTTACACTAAAATTGTTCTTGCGATGATCATCGTTAAAATGTATGTCCGCAACCCGTTTTTTAAGCTCAGTATTATTTATCAATCGAGAATCAGCTCGACGTCCAACAGATCTGATATTTTGATTTAGTTCATCTGCATCAATTGTCTCATCTACTGATAACTTAGCTATGTATACGATCTCTCTTAACTTCTGTTTAGCAAAAGCCAGCCAATCCTTGATTTCAGATGTTAAAATAGTATCATTAGTCTCGTTATCGAGATCACATGGAACGTGTAGTAGCGAACAAGAAGCACTTATAATCAATCCATTAAAAGGTATTGACAAAAGTGTTTGTTTAATAGTTAAAATGGACGATGAATATTCGCTCTTCCAGATATTTCTGCCATCAACCAATCCAAGTGATAACATTAAGTTAGCGGGCAGTTTAGCCAGAATGGCCTCTAACTGTTCAGGTCTTTTTACCAGATCGATATGCAGTGCCGTAACTGGAAGTGACAAGGCAAGTTCGGTATTCTCCCCCAAGCTCTCGAAATAGGTTGCCAATAAAATCTTAAGGTGCGGGAACTGCTTCCGAATCTCTGTATAAACATACTTAAAGGCGGATTTATCTTTATCTGTGAGATCCAGACATAGAAACGGTTCATCCATCTGAACCCATTCTACATGCTGTTCATCTAACTTTCTAAAGATCTCCAGATACACTGGTAGAAGACTTTTTACCAAATCAATCCTATCGAAACCCGGCTCTTTTTCTTTACCTAACAAGAGATAGCTAACAGGACCGATAATTACTGGTTTTGTATTGATGTCTAGTCTTTTAGCTTCATTATACTCATCAAGTAGTTTACTTGAAAATAGCTTAAACTGCTGATCTTTTGTAAACTCAGGAACGATATAATGGTAGTTTGTATCAAACCATTTGGTCATTTCCATTGCGGTAATATCCAGACCATTCTTCTGATAACCCCTGGCCATGGCGAAATACAAATCCAGTTCGTTGTTTTCCTCATTAAAAATAACTTCATGGTAACGCTTTGGTATGGCTCCAACCATCAAAGAAAGGTCTAACACCTGGTCATAAAATGAAAAGTCATTGGAAGGGATCAGATCTATGCCTGCTTCCTTTTGAAGTTCCCAGTTGTGCTTTCGGATGTCTCGCCCCACCTGCACTAAATTTTGGATTGTTGTTTTGCCCGACCAGTAGCTTTCGCAGGCTTTTTTGAGTTCTCGGTTGCTACCAATTCGCGGGTAGCCAAGATTGTTTGTTAGCATTGTTTTTGCAATTAATTGAAAAAATCAGTTAAAAGCCTTTGCAGCACTTCACAATGCTCTGCCTAAATGAAATAAAGAAAAATGTGACGCACGCAGCAAGCCCTGTTAATTACTTAACACGGTTTCTAATATGCATCAAACTTAACCCTTGCTTCAAATCGCGAAAGCATTGTCAAATCGGTTTAGGCAGGTCTCCTGACTTGTAACATCCTTACCATCCTTCCCATTTTCCAAGAAAACAGTGGATATGCTTTGGTAAAAACTTTTTGGTTACTTACAGTTGCGCGACAGCTCGTGATTTACACACGATTCCCTATTAATCTACAGCTAAGTAAAACCTATTCCGGTTGATGAAGAAATAAAGTAAAGAACTTGTTGTCGCAAACTTATGTAAAAAGGATATCAATACCAATTTGTACATTTGCCAGACAACATTTGAAATATGAAAACCAAAGAATTACCCTTGTTAAGCCTGTTGTTTTCCATCTTATTTTTAATCTCATCCTGTAAAGAAGATAAGCCACTTCCATTTATAAGTCCTGCACCTATAGCCAGCTTTAACTTTTTAAATCAAGACAGTGTAAGCATCACAAACCAGACTTTCAAAGGCAAAGTATATATCGCAGATTTCTTTTTTACCTCTTGTACCAGTATTTGTCCAACAATGCATAGAAAGTTGAAGGCCATTTTTGAAGAATACAAAGACGAACCTAATCTTATGTTCTTATCTCACACCATCGATTATAAGTATGATGTCCCCTCCAAGCTAAAACAATACGCAGAGAAATTGGGTGTTGATGGTCCAAAGTGGCAATTTGCCTATGGGACAAAAGACGCCATTTACAATATTGCAGAAAAAAGCTACCTATCGGCAGTAATTGAAGATCATAACGCAAAAGAAAACTACATCCATCAGGGATGGTTCTTATTGATTGATGGCAACGGCCGCATGCGTGGTGCGTATGACAGTACACGTGATGAGGAAATTGAGAAGCTTAATAATGATCTAGAGAACCTCCTATCGGAAACAAAAGCCAAATGATCTTGAGAAAATACCTTCTGGCCGCCATCGTTCTTTGCACTGTAGCATCTGTAATTTTCTCCTGTCAGGATGCCGGTAAGGTGCAACAAGATATGTACTACACCAATGGACGCGATCTCTACATTGCACATTGTCAGAACTGCCATGGTGCCAAAGGAGAAGGTTTGGCTAAACTTGCACCTCCGCTTACGGATACCCTATTCTTGAAAGCAAATAGGAAAAAGTTAGCCTGCTGGATAAAAAACGGTGTATCTGAGCCGATGGTTGTTGGCGGAGTAAAGTATGAGGGAAAGATGCCCGATCATAACTTTGCAAACATTGATATCGCACAGATCATTGTATACATCACCAATGATTTTGGAAATAAGCAAGGGAACTACACTCAACAGGAAGTAGCTGCTGATCTTTCTGATTGTAAGTAGTCTAAATCACCTTAAACCTTCTTTTAAATTGCTTCAGTACCAAAGTCGGTACTCGTTCGGGTCTGGCTTTGGTTGACGCCGGTATTTCGGCACTATGATTACACGGTGAGGCCGCCTTTTCCCTAGCAAAAGGCGGCCTCACCGTGGCCTCACTGCGGCCGCATGGCGGCCTCACTCAAAGCCAGACCCGAGTGTGAACCGATCTAATACAGACCTTCGTTATGAACCTTAAAATTGAAAACTTCCAGCATAATCGCGGAGATGGTCACGATACACCGTATGATAATGTATGCCTTGCGGGAAGACAGCTCCAGGCTGACAAATGAACTCTATCCAAACGCCAGGACCGTCGATCCGTACGTAATCAGTTCGTTTGTTCAAGTCTATATCCCCATAGAAGGAAATAAAAGTTTCATTGATTTCTGAAGTATAACTTTTCATAATTTCTTTAGCAGTTGTTTCACTGGCAACATGAACCCATTGTTTCATGGCAAAGATAACTTTGGCTTTCTGTTGAGCGGTCAGCTCAGAACCACTTAGCCCTGCTTTAACCGTCGGGAAGGCGCCATCTCTACCCGGACCAACAAACACGTCGCCATAGCCTTCCTTTAATCTTGCCTTGGCTACCTGATCAACAGATAGGGAATGCAATAAAGCAACCAACGCGTCATGGTTGCTTTTTAATGTTGTATTTTCAGGCGGCTCTAAACCCATAAATAACGGCGATGCGGATACCTGTTTACCCTCACTAAATGTAAGATTTACCGCCAAATGGTGACCGCCGATTTGTAATTGCCACTTACCTTTCCCATTTGGCATTCCTAAAAATGCGATGATGTAATTATCAGAAGAATATTCTGTTCGTCCCTTACCTAAAAAAGCATCGGCCTCCATGATCCCCATTACCTGGTCGTAACCCGCACCAGCAGATTCGCCTAATGCTGCTTTTGCTACGTTCTTAGCTAACAAAAGCTGCGCCGGTGACAAACTACCAAAGAGTATCCCTACCCTGCACTGCAAGCCACAGGGTAAGTTGGTCCATTTTACTGCATTTTCTCGACTATAGGAAACCACTGCCATCGTTTTTTGCTCGGGGCTTAGGGACCCTATAAATGCATCAGAAGCAGATTGCACGTCCTTATAAGCAAAAACGGACGCCTGTGTATAACCACAGATAAATAAAAGTCCAAATACCAACCAAACCACCCGATAAAACAGCAAATTTCCTATCTTTTCCATTGCCTTAAAATAACAAAAAAACCCTTCCAATCCCACCCTAATTTTTCCAACCCAAGAACAAAAATACCTTCTCAGAGAAGGCCTAGGAAATTTGGCCCTTTTCCGGGCCAAAGATTCCAGACTTCTAAGAGAACGGTTTTTTTGTATCTTCGTAGCAAAAATGCAAGCCGTTCTATCGCTGCGAACTCGTTTCGGAGAGGAAAGTCCGGGCAACATAGAGCATCTCGCTTCCTAACGGGAAGAGGTTTAGGAATGAATACCTGAATCATGGAAAGTGCCACAGAAAGCATACCGCCGATGGCCCTTAAAGCACAGGTAAGGTTGAAAACGTGAGGTAAGAGCTCACGATTTTTCCGGGAGACCGGAGGGATTGTAAACCCCGGGAGTTGAAAGACCAAATAGGCTAACGCATGTAGGGCTGCTCGTCCGATGTTAGTGGGTAGGTCGTTAGAGATAAATGGCAACATTTATACTGGATTAATGATAGAAGTCTGATTTATTGGATACAGAACCCGGCTTACAGGCTTGCATTTTTTTATATTCCATTTTAATTGTAATATATTAGCGCACTTATAAATTGAGATCAATACCTATGGCAAAACTGTTAATAATTGATGATGAGCGGGCGATTAGAAGCACTTTAAGAGAAATTCTGGAATACGAGAATTACGAAGTCGAAGATATTGACAATGGAATTGATGGACTTGAATTAATAAAGAAAAAGAAATTTGACCTGGTACTATGCGACATCAAAATGAACCGCATGGATGGTATGGAAGTTCTTGAGCAAGCGCATGCATTTAGTCCTGATCTTCCTTTCATCATGATCTCTGGCCATGGTACCGTCGAAACGGCGATTGAAGCTAGTAAGAAAGGTGCGTTCGACTTCATCTCTAAACCACCAGATCTGAACAGACTTTTGATTACAGTTAGAAATGCCCTCGACAGAGGAACATTAGTTACTGAAACGAAAGTTCTGAAACGTAAGGTCAGCAAGACAAAAGATATTTTAGGTACTTCTGACAATATCACCAAGATCAAAGAAACCATTGAGCGTGTAGCACCAACTGAGGCGAGGGTGTTGATCACTGGCGCTAATGGTAGCGGTAAAGAGCTCGTGGCGCGCTGGCTTCACGAAAAATCTAATCGTGCAGACAATCCACTGATCGAAGTTAACTGTGCTGCTATACCATCAGAGTTAATTGAAAGTGAATTGTTTGGCCATGAGAAAGGATCATTTACGTCGGCAGTAAAACAACGTATTGGTAAATTTGAACTTGCAAACGGTGGCACCCTTTTCCTGGATGAGATCGGTGACATGAGTTTATCGGCTCAAGCCAAAGTTCTGAGAGCGTTACAAGAACATAAAATTAGCCGTGTAGGTGGAGAAAAAGAACTTGAGGTTAACGTTCGAGTGTTGGCTGCAACGAATAAAGATCTGATGAAGGAGATTGAGGCTGGGAACTTCCGAATGGATTTGTATCATCGCCTTAATGTTATTAATATTCATGTTCCGCACTTGAGAGAGCGTATTGAAGACATCCCTGAAATTGCTCAGAGCTTTTTAGAAGACATTTGTAGAGATTACGGGATGCCTGTTAAGAAGATCAGTGAAGGCGGCATGACTGCTTTACAAGGTTTGCCATGGACAGGAAATGTTCGCGAGCTGCACAATATGATTGAACGTCTCATTATTTTGAGTGATAAAGTAATTACTGAGCATGATGTAATTGCCTTTGCCAACCCAGGTGGTGGAACTAACATCGGAGCTGCAGTAAGTAATGGAAGCCCAATGACAGTTTCCAATAACAGTCTTGATTATGAAAAGTTTACCAATTTCCAGGATTATAAAGACCACGCAGAACGCGAGTTCATTAAATTTAAACTGGAAAAGAACAACTGGAATGTATCAAAGACCGCTGACGACATTGACATTCAAAGAAGTCACCTATATAGTAAAATAGAGAAGTTTGGTTTAAAGAGAGTAGCTGAATAAGGCTACTCCATATAATCTGCTTGTCGGCTAAGGAGTGCCCTATATTTGTTAAAAATAGCCGTTTTGGATACAAATCCCAGATAGGTATCGTGGTCATCCAGAACTGGAAGCACCCATATATTTTCCCGTTCCATTATTTCAAGAACCGCTTTTACGTTGGTTTCGGGTGTCACTGTATAGGGTGCCAATTGTATTAAATCGTGCAGATGAAGCGAAGCTTCTTTATTCAAAGTGTTTCTTAAAATATCTTCTACGTAAATGATTCCTTGAAGGCTATTGTCTTTCTTCAGCACGGGAAAAATGTTTCGTTTGGATTGAAGAATATCAGGTAGTTTGCTAGCCAGTATGTCATCGGTTCTAAGAACCAGATAATCTTTTTCGATAAGAAATCTGAGTTTCATCATATTTAAAACTGTACTGTCTTTATCTTCATGCGACAGCAATTCACCTTTTTCGGCGAGGGGCTTAGTATAAATGGAGTATTTGTTTGCACTTCTATTGATCAAATAGGAAATCGCAGAAGTAATCATTAATGGTACCATCAGGACGTAGCCGCCGGTAATCTCTGCAATCAAGAAGATGCCTGTTAAGGGCGCGTGCATGATTGCACTTAGCGACGCGGCCATGCCTGCAACAATGAAGTTAGCCGTATTTAGCTGTGCTATCCCAAGAGTATTAGCCGTAAACGCTACCAGGAAGCCAATGAGGCCTCCCATGATTAGGCTTGGCGCGAAGATGCCTCCATTACCACCAGCTCCCAATGTTACCAATGTGGCCATAGATTTGGCGAAGACAGTAACGAGAGTGAACGCTATTATAAGCCATGGAAATGAACGGTACTCTGAGAATATGCTGTTTGAAATTACAGCTGCGTTGTTGCCACTAAGCAATTGCTTGATGGTGATGTAACCTTCACCATATAAAGTTGGAAATAAGAAGACCATTAGCCCTAGCAATAAACCTCCTATAGCCACCTTGTGATAAGGGTTTTTAATTTTGTAGAAGTTTGATTTGATCAGGTAGTTTGCTTTCGTAAAGTAAATTGAAAAGCCTCCAATTAAGATCGCCAGGATCACATAATAGATCAAAGCATCCATCTCCCATCCCCCGGTGACTAAAAAAAACAGTTGTTCGTTGAAGAAGAGTCTTCCTACTACTGCGGCGGTAGCTGATGCAAGCAATAACGGAATGAACGCTGGAATGGTGAACTCTGGAAGTAATATTTCGATTGCAAATACGATTCCCGCGATGGGACTATTAAATGCGGAGGATATGGCGCCTGCTGCTCCGCAAGCAAGCAACATAGTTGATTCCCGGTAGGAAAGACCCAGAAACCGACCAACTATGGAGCCTATCCCTGAACCGCTAGTTACAATTGGAGCTTCCAACCCTGTCGAACCTCCGAAACCAACAGTAAGCGCCGCCGTGATGATCTGGGAGTAGATGTTATGTGGCTCAATCTTGCTCGACTTTTTTGAGATCGTATACAGCAAGGGGGTCAGTCCGGTTTCAAACTTACTTTTCCTAATAAACTTTCTTACATACAATACAGAAAGAAGTATTCCAAAAAAGGGGAAAAAGAAGAAAAGGTAGTACTTATATTGCCATTGAAAACCGGATTGTAAAAACTCTTCGATATGATGTGTCAGCGTCTTTAAAAGTGCAGCCGCTAACCCTGATAACGCACCAACTACAAGCGCAGCAAAAACTAAAAAGTTTCTGTTGGATATTTTCTTTCTCCGGTAATGATTGAGCGCATCAACATAATTTACCAGTTTTGAGTACATAACCTGCCTTTAGGAATCGAACTTATCTAATAGCTTAATTAACGTTGCGAAATCTTTTGGATATGGAGCATCAATAAATATATCTTGATCGTCTAATCCTTTGAAGGTAACAAATCTGGCATGTAAGGCAAAACGTTTCATGATCGGCTGCTCTTCCTCATCCTTGGCGATGTGATATCCCTTTTTCATGGTCGACAGAAAAACAGGCTTCCCTTTGTACATGTGGTCACCAACGATGGCAGCACGCTGGGTAGCAAGGTGAATTCTGATCTGGTGCATTCGTCCTGTTATGGGCTTGCACGCTACCAAAGTATAATGACGGTAATGCTTAATTGTGTTGAATATGGTTTCTGCGCGCTTACCTTCTTTGCGATCAATTGTTACACTTTTATTGCCATCGTTCAATATAGGAAGGTCAATAAAAAGTTCGTCAAAGGTAAATTGTCCATCTACAACAGCATGATAGACTTTATTTACTCTGCGTTTTTCAAATTGAATGGCGACTGAGCGGTAGGCTTCAGGGTTTTTAGCGATGATAATAGCACCTGAGGTTTCTTTGTCCAGTCGGTGACAAACCTGTGCATCATCACTGTATTGTTTCGCTAGTCGGAGGATGTTAACTTCGCCGGAACCGCCCCGCTCATCAAGTGATGCAACAAAGGGCGGTTTATTAACGACGATGTAATCGTCGTTTTCAAATAATATTAGATCTTTAAAGGAAGGATATTTCAATATAGTGGATTTCTTGTACCTGCAAAAGTACTAAGAAAGTTCGAACTTATACCCCACTCCTTTTACTGTAGCGACATATGTGTCCCCTAACTTCTCACGAAGCTTACGGATATGAACGTCAATTGTGCGATTAGTAACTACCACCGAATCTTCCCAAATGTTCTTAAGTATTGATTCACGGGTATAAACTTTTCCTGGTTTAGAGGCGAGCAAATATAGAAGCTCAAATTCTTTTTTAGCAAGCACTACCTTTTCGCCGTTCTGGTAAACCAGGTATGCTTCTCTATCTATAACCAAATCACCAATTTCCACCTTGTTTTCTGAGATTTCATCGGGACTTGTATTTCTTCTAAGTATGGCATTGATACGGCTTACCAGTGCTCTAGGCTTAATAGGCTTAGCGATATAATCATCTGCACCTACATTAAAGCCTGCGATCTCAGAATACTCTTCGCTACGTGCCGTTAGGAATACCATGAAAGTGTTTTTAAACTCAGGGATAGCCCTCATGATGCGACATGCTTCTATCCCATCCATCTTAGGCATCATGATATCAAGAATAATCAAATCAGGATGAACCTTCTTTGCAACCGTAATACCTTCCTGACCGTTTGTTGCCAAAAACACCTGATAACCTTCTTTCTTTAAATTGTATTCGATTAACTCAAGAATATCTGGTTCGTCATCAACAATCAGTATTTTTTGTTTTACGGCGCTCATAGCTTTAATTATTTGTTACGAAAGTAGGTAATCAATTGTAACATACCGTTAAAGTGAGGTTAACAAATTGTTAACACCTACAGGTATCTTAACATGTATTTAGGGTTACTGTAACGTTTTAGTTAAGAAAGTAGTCAGCTCTTCCCCGTAGAGGTTCTTAGCAATGATATTTCCCTTGGTATCAAGGATATAGTTTGCTGGGATACCTTCAATTGCATAAAGCGGAACTACCTTGCTATCCCAGTATTTTAAGTCGGATACATGTGTCCATGTTAAATTATCCTTTTTAATTGCGGCAAGCCATTGGTCCTTTCCCCCCGGGCGGTCAAGTGATACACCAAGGATGGTAAAGTTTTTTCCTTTAAACCTATTGTATGCCGCCACTACGTTCGGATTTTCATTTCTGCAGGGACCGCACCAGGATGCCCAGAAATCTACCATTAGAAATTTACCTCTGAAGTCAGAAAGCTTAACCGCTTTATCATTTACATCATTCAGTTCAAAATCTGGTGCTGGTAAACCAATGTCCAGTTTCTTAATGGTTGCCATACGTTTTAGGAAGTCGTCGACCATTGGATTTCCTTTTATCTTATCTTGTATTTTATCTGAATAAGCAACCATCTCTTTTTTATAATCCATTGGACTCAACAAGTTGATGGCGTAGAAGCCGGCAAGCGTTCCTACATTATCTTCAGCAAACTTCAAAGTAGCTTTACTGCGCCCTTGAATCTCTGCCATGTATCTTGGCTGCATCTTCTCCAGAATTTTACTTCTTTCTGCAGGCTGAGCTTCTGAGGCCTCATTGAACTCATTCTGAATTAGCGCTATTCTTCCCGCGTATTGGTTCTGAATGGTATTTAATTCTTGCAATTTATCGGCCTCCATAGCGCCAGAGATATTGTAAGCGGCGTTTGCATCACTTAGATCCGCCGTTATGTTCACTTCATCTCCATTCTTTGCTATTAGGAGATATTCCTTTGTGTCTGCAGAAATTCGAAAGAAGTCACTACCAGGAGTGGCGTGTGAGAATTTAAACTCCCCTTTTTCTGAAAAAACAGTAGAGTCCAATGCGGTAGCATTCGCATCTTTTAAGCCGTACAGATAAACTTTACTCTGCGGAACGGCATTTGTGAATGTTCCGGCTATAACAAATTTATTTTTGTCTTTACAGGAGGTAAAACCTATGCATACTGCAACAACGCAGGTAAGTTTTGAGAATATGTTCATAAATTTATGAGTTTAATTTTTCGAGTAACACTTCATTTATCTTTTTGGGATCAGCCTTACCTTTTGCCAGTTTCATCACTTCGCCGACAAACAGTCCAAGAACCCCTTTTTTACCCTTCTTATAAGCTTGAACCTGAGCTTCGAAATTATTAAGGACCTGATCTACCAGTTCTTGTAAGCCGGCTGCATTATCTTCAATTAAAAGATTCATTTCTATTGCAAGCTGTTCTACTGGTTGTGCCGGATTTTCCAACAGTGCAGGCAGTAGTTTTTGTAAAGCGACTTGTTGCCCGATACGCTTACTGTCCACCAGATTTATAACCTCAGCAAGATGTAGTGCTGTTATTGGAAATCCAGCAATGGTCAATTGATGATCATGAAGAAAAGCCCTGATTGGGCCGGTTAACCAATTAATCAGACTCCTGGGCTGTTGAATGGTTCCCAGTGCTTGTGTGAAATAATGGAATAGTTCGTTGTCATCTGCAAGAACAGATGCCTCGGAGAGGCCGATGTTATAATCCTTAACTAGTTTTTTGAGTATTGCGGCCGGTAACTCAGGCATTTTAGTCTTAATATCAGCCAGCCATTCATCGGATATATGAATAGGCACCAGGTCAGGGTCAGGAAAATAACGGTAATCATTTGCCTCTTCCTTAGTTCGCATTGGAGAGGTTGTTCCGTGTTCAGCGTCAAAATTCAGTGTACTCTGAATGATTACACCGCCGTTACCAATCACCTCCTGTTGTCTTGCAAACTCAAAGTCCATCGCTCTTCTGACATTTCTAATAGAGTTTAAGTTTTTTACCTCGCAGCGTGTCCCGAAGTCGGCAGCATCCTTAGATCTGATGGAAATGTTGGCATCACAGCGTAAACTCCCTTCTTCCATGTTACCATCACTTACATTCAGGTGTCTAACCAGTTTTCTTATCTCCGTAAGTAGCACTGAGGCCTCTTCAGCGCTTCGAATATCCGGTTCTGTAACGATCTCAATGAGTGGAACTCCTGCCCTGTTTAGATCAACATAGGAAAAGGATTCTTCCTGGTCATGCAAGCTTTTACCCGCATCTTCTTCCAGGTGGATTCTGTTAATTCCAATACGCTTTTCCGTTCCATTACTTAAAGTAAGGTTGATAAATCCGTTTTGGCAAATCGGCTGATTGTCTTGTGTGATTTGGTACCCTTTTGGTAAATCAGCGTAGAAATAATTTTTCCGATCGAAGTAATTCAATTGGTTGATCTTGCAGTTAAGCGCTAAGCCTATACGAATGGCTTTTTCGACTACCTGCTTATTAAGCTTTGGAAGTGCACCCGGCAACGCTAGAGTAACTGCAGAAATATGTTCATTTGGCTTAGCGCCAAAAGACGCACTGTCTGACGAGAAAATCTTTGTGTTTGTGTTAAGTTGCACATGAATCTCCAGACCAGACACCAACTCAAAATCCGAAGAAGAAACGGCTGTTAGGTTACTCATTTGTAAGTGTAGCTTGTGTCAATTGTAATCCCTTTATGATACAAACATAACTAATAAAGCGTTATATGTGCAGCTTCAAAACCATAATTCTAGTTATGGCATAAACTTTGAACTAGTAATAACACACACTTAATTAACAGCGAATAGGGTTTAACCTCTTCGTAATTTTAGAAACCTAAATGATATATGTTATGAGAAAGTTCTTTTTAGTAGTAGTTGTCGCAGTAGTTGCAGCTTTTACATTACCCGCCGAAGCTCAGATTTCTGTGAACGTTAATATCGGCTCAAGACCACAATATGTACCTGTAAGGTATGTTAGTAGTGGTTACTATTATAATGCACCAGCCAGACCAGTTTACATAAATAACGTTTATAGAACTGAACATAGCAATTGGAGACCAGCGCGAACGCATTATGTGAGCAGGCCAGTGATGTACAAACAAAAGTATTATAAAAATGACCGTGGACACGGGCCCTCACATTATAAATTTAAATCACAAAAGCATGGTGGTAAAATGGGAAAGCAAAGAGGAAGAAGGTAAATGAAATAGGCCGAACAATTGTTCGGCCTATTTCATTTAGTTAAGCAAATACCTTTTCAAACAGGCCAAACGTTTCGTTCGCAGTGCTAATCGCTTGTTCCTCATCTCCGCTAGTAGCGGCTGCCTCATTCATTACTTCAGTAAAAACTCCCCACTTCTGGCCCGTTTCCTGACCGTAACCTGAAAAGAAGGACAAGCCATTTTGTATTCCAAGTTTCTCTAGCATTTGTATAATTATTCTGCCGCCCATTATTGATCCTTCCATAACGTATAGCGCGCCTAAGGCTTCGACTGCATTGGAGACTACCGGGACTTCAACGACTGGTGTTTCGTCTACACTACCACCTAATATCTGAATATCGGCTTTTATAAACGATGAGTTCCGTCTTTCTGCATGGTCGGGCAATAGCTGATCAGTGATGTATGGTGCGATAACCTTTTCTACCTGGCTAAAATAGGTGTAAAACTTCTTTAAAAACGCGGCATAGTCTTCGTCTGTTCTAATACCCTTTAGTTGCTGAACAACTAATTTCTCAAGTTTAAGATGCGCCGGCTTCGTCGCATCTTTTATATTTTCACTTAGCATCTTCCTTATCCGGGTTTAAATTCCCGCCTAATATCGGCATCCCTTTTTAGAAAATAGTAGACGGATCATATTCTTTCAACATAATGTATATTGCACTTAATTGAGTCAGGAAACGTTAACAATGTAATATGGAGACTAAACCTGCCACCAACAGAAAAGCCAACATTCTTAAATGGCTAAGGAAAATGGGGATCTGGGGCTTTCTGTTTTTCCTGGTAAAAGGATTGATATGGCTCGCTTTGGGCTACTGGGTTTTAAAGTAAAAGATTATTCTATATATTTAGATTATGAGAATAACTTTTAACGCAATCATCTTTCTTTCTTTAACATTTACAACAGGTCTTTCGTTTAGCCAGACTAAATCCTTATTTAACGGTAAGAACCTGCAGGGATGGCATATTGATGTACCTGAATTAGATAAGGATAAAGGCGCTACAATTCCCTTTATCATAAGAAATGGAATGCTCGTAAGTTTAGGAAGTCCGGGCGGGCATTTAATAACTGATTCGGTATTTAGCAATTATAAAATAGAGGTGCAATATAGGTTTGCGGGTAAACCTGGGAATTGTGGACTGCTTGTTCACGCATCAACACCAAGAGCACTTTATGGCATGTTCCCAAAGTCTATAGAGGTGCAGATTGAGCACACTAACGCAGGAGATTTTTGGTGTATTGAAGAAGACATCACCGTTCCGGACATGGAGATAAGAAGAGGTGACAAGTCCCGCTGGGGCATAAACGGAGACAAACTGCGTAAGGTGGAGCGGCTAGTTCAAAATGTAGAAAAGCCTGTAGGAGACTGGAACAAGATGGTTGTTGAATGTAAAAACGACGAGGTTATTGTTTGGGTAAACAATATTCTTGTAAATCATGGATACAATTGCACAGCAAGCTCAGGTCAGATCGCATTGCAGGCAGAAGGCTCAGAAGTGGAGTTTAGAAAAGTTAGTATCACTAAATTAAAGTGACACCAACTTCTCTACTTTTTCTAAGACAGACTTTAATCCTTCTTTATTCTTACCGCCAGCAGTAGCATAAAATGGCTGACCGCCTCCACCGCCTTGAATGTCTTTTGCCAGTTCCCTTACTATATTCGTAGCGTTTAATCCCCTTGACTGTACAAGATGCTCTGAAACCATTACTGTAATGCCTGGTTTATCATCAATTAGTGTGGTGAATACCAGCAGCAGATCGTCGACCAAATCTTTAACAGCAAAAGCAAGGGTTTTTACCGCTTCTGCGTTTGGGAGAGCGACATGCGTTGCGATAACATTTATCCCGTTCACCGATTTTATGTGGTGAACAATGTCATGTTTTAAGCTTGATGAATGCTCAGTCACCGCTTTCTCGGCTTCCTTTTTAAGCTTAGCATTCTCTTCCATTATTAAAGAAACCGTGGCAAGTAAATCTTTATTGCCCTTTAACAGGGATTTTAATGCTGTCAGCTCTCTATTTTGCGCCAGGATGAAAGCTTCTGCATTATCGGCCGTAATCGCTTCAATACGCCTCACCCCTGCTGCAACACCATTTTCTGATGTAATCTTGAAAAATCCGATCTGACCAGTAGCTTGTACATGCGTTCCACCGCATAGCTCTTTAGAATAATGATCATCAAAGGTGATGATTCTAACTAAGTCACCATATTTTTCTCCGAAGAGCGCAGTTACGCCACTTGAAATCGCCTGGTCATAGGGAACATAACGCTGTTCTTTTAAAGGAATATTCTCCCTAACTTTTTGGTTAACAATATGTTCAATGCGTGCCAGATCTTCGTCAGATACCTTTTCAAAATGTGAGAAGTCAAAACGCAGGTAGTCTGGATTTACCATTGAACCTTTTTGGTTAACATGGTTACCTAAAACTTTTTTAAGTGCTGCATGCAATAGATGCGTAGCGGTATGGTTAGCTTGAGAGAGCAATCGCTTGTCTTCGTCTATGACCGCACAGAATTGACCGTCTATGTCTTCTGGAAGCGTATCTGTGTAGTGCACAATAACACCATTCTCCTTTTTGGTATCATTGATGTCTACAAAAAACAGGCGACTATGATCTTCTAACCTACCCGTATCACCAACTTGTCCTCCACTTTCTGCATAAAAAGGTGTTTTACTTAGAACGATCTGGAATTGCTCCTTGCCTTTTGCAGTAACCTTCCGATACTTAATGATTTGTGTTTCCGCTTCAAAGTCATCGTATCCTACAAACTCTACTTCTAACTCTGGATTGACAAGAACCCAGTCACCGGTGTCAATTGCAGTAGCAGCCCTTGAGCGTTCTTTTTGTTTAAGTAATTCTTTATTGTACCCTTCCATATCTACAATCCAGTTTTGTTCCCTTGCCATCAACTCGGTTAGATCGATCGGGAAACCGTACGTATCTTGTAATTCAAAAGCGAATTCTCCAGAGATTACCATCTGGTCTTTTAAGATACTATGCACCCAGGCGTCAGTAAATCCTTTTTCTGGCTCAATCGCATTCTCCTGCATAAGATGTTCACCTTGTTTACGGGTATAGCCTTCGAAACGCTGAATACCTGTAGCTAATGTTCTTAGAAAGGATACCTCTTCTTCGAGAACAACCTTTTGGACAAAGTCTTGCTGGAGTACTAATTCTTCAAACACTCCTTTAAACTGTTCAGCGAGGACAGGTACCAGTTTATGCAGAAATGGTTCTTTGAGATCAAGAAATGTATAGGCATAACGCACTGCTCGGCGTAATATCCTCCTGATAACATACCCAGCCTTGTTATTGGACGGCAGTTGTCCATCCGCAATTACAAATGATATCGCGCGAATATGATCTGCCATAACTCGCATCGCGATATCGGTTTGCTCCCCAGCCCCATATTGGATGTTTGAGTGTTGTGCTATAAATTGAATTAAGGGTTGGAATACATCTGTATCATAGTTTGACGATTTTTGCTGTAGTACCCGAACCAGCCTTTCAAAACCCATTCCTGTATCTATATGGCGGGCAGGTAATGGTTGCAATGAGCCGTCTTTCAACCGGTTGTATTGCATAAACACATTGTTCCAGATCTCTATTACTTGCGGGTGATCGGCATTTACGAGTGACTTGCCTGATATTTCATTGCGCTCCATAAGCGGCCGGCAGTCCACATGTATCTCAGAGCAGGGTCCACATGGTCCGGTATCGCCCATTTCCCAGAAATTGTCTTTTTTATTACCTAAAACAATACGGTCTTCAGGAACATACTGTTTCCACAGCTCAAAAGCTTCAGTATCCATTTCAAGACCTTCGGGGTCTCCGCCAAAGACGGACACATAAAGTTGGTCTTTTGGGATCTTGTAGACTTCGGTAAGTAGTTCCCAGCTCCATGCGATTGCTTCTTTTTTGAAGTAGTCGCCAAAGCTCCAGTTACCCAGCATCTCAAACATGGTATGATGATAGGTATCAATTCCCACTTCTTCCAAATCATTATGCTTACCGGAAACGCGTAGGCACCGTTGAGTATCTGTTACTCTTGAATATTTAATTGGGGACTCACCGAGAAACAAGTCCTTAAACTGATTCATGCCAGCGTTAGTAAACATTAGCGAAGGATCATTTTTTACAACGATTGGCGCAGAAGGAACGATATGATGCTGTTTTGATTTAAAAAACTCCAAGTAGGCCTGTCTGATTTCTTTCGCTGTCATCATGATGTATGTTAGATGGCAAACTTAGATAAAACTGTTTGTAAATAAAACAATTTTATCTAAGTTTGAATACTTCAAATAAAAGCTGTAAGAGTCTAATAATCAACGCAAATTATGCCATATAAAGAACGGGAA
Organism: Pedobacter sp.; assembly: GCF_037719805.1. Classification (GTDB taxonomy): domain Bacteria; phylum Bacteroidota; class Bacteroidia; order Sphingobacteriales; family Sphingobacteriaceae; genus Pedobacter. The sequence goes on from NZ_JBBJLZ010000004.1 coordinate 286,048, forward strand.
ATCAACAAAATGTATTACACGATGGGTGAGGTTACCGAAATGTTTGGGGTCAATGCGTCGCAAATCAGGTTTTATGAAAAGGAATTTACCGTTTTACAGCCTAAGAAAAACAAGAAGGGTAACCGGCTTTTTACTCCTGAAGACATTGAGAATCTTAAAATGATATTTCATTTGGTAGATGACAAGGGTTTTACCTTGAAGGGAGCAAAAGAACATTTGAAAAATAACGGTATGGAGGTCAAAGAAAATCAGCGTATTATTGCTTCGTTAGAGAAATTGAAAGACTTTCTTTTAAAACTTAACGAGGAAATATAAATCCCTGTAAGTTGGTTTCCTAAATTTGGATGGTGGTGATTTGGAATACCAATGTCAGCCAAAATTCTATTGCTCTTTATTGCCTTAAACTCCTTTTCTGCTATTGCGCAGGACAATTCCTTTATAAAAGATATTCTGGAGAGCGCTGCTGAGAATCTAGCTGAAGATGTGGATCTGTATGAGCTTACAGAGCGATTAAATCATATTCTTGCTCATCCTATTAATTTAAATCATACTTCAGCAGCGACTCTTAAACAGCTCATATTCCTTTCTCCGCTGCAAATCAATAACTTATTACGTCATCTTGAAGTCAATGGGAAATTGCTTGACCTTGCAGAGCTGCAGAGCATTGATGGTTTTGACCTGGTAACCGTTGGCCGGCTCCTACCATTTGTAATGCTTGATAAAAGTGGTAAAGGAAAAATTTCTTTGAAAAGTATGAGTAGTGTTGGCACGAATGATCTCATTGTAAGATACGGGCGTGTAATGGAAGTGCCTAAAGGCTTTATGGATCTTCCTGGAAGCCGATATCTAGGGTCTCCTGATAAAATGCTTTTGCGCTATAAATTTGCTTTTAATAACAAACTTACAGCTGGACTAGTGATGGAAAAAGATGCCGGCGAACGCTTTTCTCATGGCAAGGTATTGTCGGACCACTTCTCAGCGAACATGACAATCAATGATGTCGGACCGTTTAAGAAGATTGTCCTTGGCGATTACAGTCTTCAATTTGGACAGGGATTGACATTGTGGTCTGGATTCGGTTTTGGAAAGGGGCCAGATGTCACCAGTGTGGCCGCGAGAGACGTTGGCTTAAGGTCATACTCCTCTTCAAATGAAGCATCATTTTTCAGAGGAGTTGCAAATACACTCTCGATTATGAAAAACTTGGAGCTGACCTCTTTTGTATCTTATAGAAGACGCGATGGAAGTATCAAGTTGTGGCCTGATAGTTCAGCTACTATTCAAACGATCAATGATAGCGGCTATCATCGAACGGCGACGGAGCTTAAGAATCAAAACAGCCTTGGACAACTCGTATTTGGAGCGGCAGTCCAGTATTTGTCTGATAATTTGAATATCGGTATTGTAAGTTATCAATCTAGCTACGATCAAAACTTTGTTACCGGTAACTCCGCATACAACAAATATGCTTTTACTGGGAAAAGTCTTGAGAATGCCGGATTTCATTACAATTATACTTTTAAAAATGTGTATGCTTATGCTGAGGTGGCCCACAGTGTAGATGGTGGCGTGGCTGTTGTAAACGGATTATTAGCGAGCTTATCTCAGAAAGTTTCTGCTGTGGTCCTTTATAGGAGTTATGATCGCGACTATCGCAGTTTTTTCAGTAGTGCGGTTGGTGAAAATACAGATGTAAGTAATGAGAAAGGTTTTTATACAGGACTCAATTATGTCCCTTCCAAGCGTTTCCTTTTTTCTGTATATGTTGATGTATTTCGCTTTCCATGGCTGAAGTTTAGAGTTGATTCAGCATCAAGAGGTCATGAAATACTCGCTCAGGGAGTCTATGTTCCAAAGAAAACATTAAAGATACTATTAAGAATCAAGCGTGAATTGAAACAGCAAAACCCAGATGCCACAGACGACAGCGACGGGCTCAAGGATGTTTCAAAAGTAAGTGCCAGGGCTGCAATAGATTGGAGGTTAAATAAAAGTATTGATTTTCAGCAGCGGGTAGAAATATCTATCTATAAAAAAGGCAGTGTGGCTCAAGAAGTCGGAAAGCTGATTTATAGTGACTTCAACTATCACTTCTCCGCTAAGGTGTCTGGAAATCTCAGAATTGCTTTTTTTGATACTCCTTCCTATAACAGCAGGATCTATGCCTACGAAGACGACGTTCTTTACGGATCGAGCTTTGGCCTTTATTCAGATAAAGGTTTTAAATACTACAGCAATGTCAGGTACCGACTAACCAGGAAGATCGATCTATGGGCGCGGTATGCAATGATTGTATATCAAGGCAAAGAATCAATAAGTTTTGGTCTCGATGAAATCAAAGGAAATAAAAAATCTGATGCCAAAGTCCAGGTTCGTTACCAGTTCTGAAATATTTTACCTCAGGGCAATCATACCCTTTGCAGCTGGTATCATGTTTTTAAAGTTATGTCCCTTGGCCGCTATTACGCCGCTGCTTGTTATTCTGATCACTGGTTCTCTAATTGTCTTAATTACTACTTTGAATCTTTGGTATTTAAGATTGAAAGTTTACCGATACAAGTCTTTGATGACCTGCGGTTTCTATCTGATGCTTTTTGTCATTGGCTACGCATTGGCATTTAGTAAAAGCGAACTACTGCATGAAGACCATTTTAGCAATGGTAATTTCAAACACCTTAAGATTGTTGTAAATCAAGAACCTCAAATCCGTAACGGTATATTGATGTTTAACGCACGGGTTATTAAAGGATATGAAAATCAGTCACAAAAAAGAACGACTGGCAACCTTTTGGTAAGCATAAAAATCGATTCTGGTGTGGCACAGAGACCATCTTACGGAGACGTTCTGGTTATTCCGAATGTATCAAAGACGACAGTAACTAATCCCAATCCTGCGACTTTTAATTACAAAAGCTGGCTGGCGGCACAACACATACATCATCAAGCTTTTCTGCACCAACAAGCGATATTAGTGACTAACGAAAATAAAGGCAACTATCTCATTAAGCTTGCCCTTGATCTAAGAGCCAGGGAAGTCCGGTATTATCGAAAGATTTTGAAAGATGACAATGTATATTCAGTCGCTTCAACACTGATCCTTGGTTACCGGGCGGACCTTGACGAAGAAGTTCTTAGCTATTATGCAAAAACTGGCACTATTCACGCTTTATCCGTTTCTGGCATGCATGTAGGTTTGATTTATGTGGTTCTGGACTATATTTTCTCGTTTTTAAACCGTCGCCAAATTACACGAGTGTTTAAATTAGCCATTATTTTATTGCTTATATGGTCTTATACGCTCCTCACCGGCGTGTCACCATCGGTATTGAGGGCGTCTATTATGATTTCAGGTTTTATCATTGGTAAAGGTGTCAATCGTACATCAGGTGGGATTAACATATTGGCCTTTTCCGCTTTCTTGATTCTTATCCATGATCCCTACATTCTCTGGGACGTTGGATTTCAATTGTCGTACCTTGCGGTATTGGGATTAATCTTGTTGCACCCGATTATTGACGACTGGTTCTACTTCAAGAAGGCATTGTTTAGAAAAATCTGGTCAGCGTTGAGCATCTCGTTATCTGCGCAATTATTCACATTTCCTTTGAGTATCTATTACTTTCATCAATTTCCAACATACTTTCTAATCAGCAATCTCTTTATATTACTTCCTGTAACTGGAATCATGTATCTGGGAATTCTGGTATTACTATTCAGGCTCAGTTTCCTTGCAGAACTTCTGGAATGGCTAATACGTTTCACCAACTCCGGATTGAAATTTGTTGCTGATCTACCCTTTTCGAGTGTATCCTCCGTATGGATTACACCATTAGAACTACTACTACTCACTCTATCAATAGCGGGAGTACTGTTTGCACTTACCTTCTACAAGAAACCCTTACTGTTATATGCTCTCGCATTACTTCTTATGCTGCAAACGCTATCGTCAGTTGAGAAAATTAACAAATTAGGGCAACGAAAACTTGTGATATTTAATGTTAGGAACCATTACGCCGTTGCCTTTATTATAAGCAACGAAGCGATCCTCTTTACCAACTTAAGGGCTGATGATAAAATATTTAAGAGAAATATTCAGCCGTTTATGGACCGTGAGGGTATTTCAACAATCATTTGTACGGACGATCTTTCATCAATTAAGCGCCACTATCTTACAATTCAGGAAGATGATATTCGCTTTTACGACCATTTGATCAGTGGAGCTGAATTGGAACAATTCAAGATTGGTCTAAAGAATGCAATAATTAAGAAGATTGACTAAGGTAAGTTTATATGATATCACCATGCATTCTATATATTTGATTCGTTAAAGGTCAAACAAAGAATCCATGACAGAAGATGTTGTTCTATACTCAATTGCGGATCGTATCGCAACAATCACACTCAACAAACCTGATAAGCGAAACGCATTAAACCCGGAACTTGTTTCGAAACTTACAGCGTTCTTTATTGAGGCATCTGAAGATGAAGAGGTAAAAATAATTGTGCTCAAGGCGACTGGATCCACCTTTAGCGCGGGTGCTGACCTATCTTATCTGCAAGAGATTCAAAATAATAGTTACGAGGAGAATCTGGAAGATTCGGAAAATCTAAAGCGTTTATTTACGACCATATATTACCTCCCAAAGGTTGTTATTGCGCAAGTGGAAGGTCACGCGATAGCAGGCGGATGTGGGTTGGCGACAGTGTGCGACATCATATTCTCGGTTCCAGAGGCAAATTTCGGCTACACGGAAGTCAAACTAGGTTTTGTGCCTGCAATTGTTTCTTGCTTTCTGCTTAGAAAAACGAGTGAGACGATCGCAAAACGAATCCTATTAACCGGAGAGCTGTTCCCGGCTAACGAAGCACTAAATTTCGGTTTGATTACGTTTATTAAGGGCAGAGCCGAAATTGACAGTGAAGTACGTGAGTTTGCAAAGGGTTTATGTGAAACGGCTTCGTCAAATTCATTGATGATCACTAAGCAACTTGTTGGACAGACAACCAATCCATTATTGGAAAAAAGCTTATCTCTGGCAGTTCAAATTAATGCAAGGGTACGCGATAGCGATGATTTCAAAAGGGGAATTGCCGCATTTATTAAGAAGGATGAAATTAAATGGTAAATATAATGACAACAAAAAGTAAGTTTAAGATTAGGGCTAGAGCGCTCTCATTGGTAGTTCTAATGGTCACATTTGGATCTTCCGCTCTTAAGGCACAGAAGACAGTTAATCAGGGAACACTTACCTATGATATTACGTATGATCTTAATGAGGGCCAGAAAAAAACAATAGATGCAGAAAAACTTCCTTCTGTAACTAAAGTGAAGTTTAATGGAAATATGTCTAAAATGGAGATAGACATGGGCCTTGCAACCTTAAAGATGATTGTTGACGGCCCTGGAAAGCTAGCTGTTTTGCTAGTGGACGCCCCGCTGTTCCAAAAGCAATATGCTGCAAAATTTTCTAAGGAAGATCTCGAGAAACAAGGAGGCAATTTAACTTTCAAGAACTTTAAAGCCACCGGAGTGCGCCAAATCATAGGGGGATATGACGCCGTAAAGTACAACTATCAAGATAACAATAATGAAAATTATGAGGTTTGGATTGCTCCAGAACTGAAGCTGTCGCCCGGTGCTATCCTGCCGGAATTTTCCGGACTTAAAGGAACACCTGTTAAATATGTAAGTCTCCAATATGGCGTAAAGAATATTTTGACATTGAAAAGTGTTAAAGAAGAAAAGACTGGCCCCTTTACTTTAGAAGTTCCATCCGGTTATGAAGTGAAGACGGTTAAAGAAATGGATGAGATGTTTAGAATGCTAAATGGGCCAAATTAGTGTGTTGATATGCTAAACGGGCTTTTTTTCTTTGCTAGGTTACTTCTATTTTGGCTCTTATTTTTCTTCCTCGACCGACTGATCTTCCTGGCAATAAATATGGAAGCGTTGTCCTCCCTTCTACCTCCAGAAATAGCCGCTACCTTTTTTCATGCTTTTCTTTTGGATATTTCAATGGCGGCTTATCTGTTAGTCGTACCGGCTATCGCCTTTGTTATTTCGATGCTAAGCAGATGGAAGCTGGTGGAATTGAAATGGCTTTCCTACTACATTAACACACTTGTTGTACTATTTAGCATTATCTCAATTTTCAATTTTAATATATACAGGGAATGGGGAACAAAGATCAATGCCAAGGCCCTTGATGTTGCAATAACGACACCGAATGAAGCACTTGCTTCTGGAGCATCTTCTCCTGTGGGATTTTCTCTACTGGTACTGGTGCTCCTAATGTCGCTTGGCGTCGTTTTGCAACGATATCTTGTGCTTAAGAAACTCATCTTTAAAAAATCGTCAATATGGATAAGGTTGCCGATTGCTATACTGATTTTAGGGTTGAATTTTGTGCTGATTCGTGGGGGAATTGCAGGTTCACCGATCAACCAAAGTATGGCCTATTTCTCCAAATCACAGGTCTTAAATCTAGCTTCAGTCAATACAGAATGGAATTTATTATCCAGTCTTATCGCCGCAAATAAGACAAAGAGTAATCCGTACTTGTATGAGAATGCGAAGGAGGCGAACGCTTTGATCTCTAACCTGTATGCTGTAGATAAGGATAGTACAATTAGTGTATTGACTATGAAGCGTCCAAACATAGTAATATTTCTTATGGAGAGCTTTACTGCCGACCTAACTGCAACGCTGGGAAATATGAAAGATGTGACGCCAGGCTTCGACTCCCTTACACATCAAGGAATACTTTTCAGTAATATTTATTCAACCGGTAACAGGACTGACAAAGGCTTTATTGCGACACTTGCTGGTTTTCCTACGCTTGCAGCCGTCAACATTGTTAAATGGCCGGAGAAAACAGAAAAGCTGCCTTCTATTTCAAGATCTTTAAATAAGGTCGGCTACCATAATACGTTCTACTATGGCGGTGAATCTGAATTTGATAATTACAAAGCATTCCTTCTTAGCCACGACGTTCATAAGCTTACTGACCGGAATAATTTTGATGGAGGAGACGTTACAAGCTGGGGCCAGTTTGACGGGGCAGTGTTTAATCGTCAGCTTAACGAGACGCAAAATGCAACACAACCGTTTTTCACCACGATTTTAACATTAACCAACCATGAGCCTTTTGCTGTGCCGGGAAATCCTAGGTTTGGCTCTGCCAATAATGTAGACAAATTTAAAAGTACAGCATATTACACGGACTCCTGCATAACCTCGTATCTAAAAGAGGCAAAAAAGCAACCCTGGTATAAAAACACCCTCTTTTTGTTTATTGCCGACCATGGTCATATTTATCCAAAAAATAGAACAGACGTTTTTGTTCCCGAACGTTACCATATTCCATTTCTGATGTATGGTGAAGTGATTAAAAATGAATTTAAGGGTCGCGTCTTTGATGGGGTTGGTAGCCAGGCAGATGTGCCCGCGACTTTACTTGCCCAACTGCAACTGAACCCCCAGGAATTTAAGTGGAGTAAAAACTTACTTAATCCTAATGTCAAACCATTTGCATTTTTTAGTTGGGACAACGGAATGGGCTTTATCGATAACCAACAATGTGTTACATTTGACAACACAGGAAAAGTGATCTTATACAATAATTTGAGTTCAGATGCGGGAAAAACCGCTGCAACTTTAAAATTGGCAAAATCATATCTGCAGGTTGTTTATGAGGCATTTCTAAATCTCTAATGATGAATTTCAATAAATCACTATTAAAACTGGTTGTCTTTGTTTCTGTATCTCTATGTCTTGAATCTCAGGCTCAGGGAATTAAATGGGCCAAGGACGGTAACTCCTATTATCAGGCTTCGGGTGGTGAAATTATTTCCATTACCCTTCCAAAAAATGAACGTAAAATCATTCTAGGAAGAACTTTGCTGGAAAGCGCCAGCAATGATCTTGCAAGAATTAAAGACTTTGCCCTTTCGGAAGACGGGACTAAAGTGCTTATTTTTACCAATAGCAAAAAAGTATGGAGAGAAGAGACTCGCGGAGATTATTATCTTGCGGATCTTAAAAGTAATAATGTTGTTAAAATTGGGAAAGATAAACCCGCTGCCTCACTCATGTTCGCCAAATTATCTCCAGATGGAAGCAAAGTAGCGTATGTTAGCAAACACAATATTTATGTCGATGATGTAGGCACCGGGACAACGAAGCAACTAACCACAGACGGAACGGAAAACTTAATAAACGGAACATTTGACTGGGTGTATGAAGAAGAATTTTTCTGCAGGGACGGATTTAGATGGAGTCCGGATGGTCAGTCCATTGCTTACTGGCAATTAGATGCCAGCAATACAAAGAAGTTCTTAATGATTAACAACACAGATTCGATATATCCTTTTACTATACCAGTTGAATATCCCAAAGTTGGAGAGAATCCTTCCGCCTGTAGAGTTGGAATAGTCAACATCTCATCTGCATCGACTACATGGTTGAAAGTTCCCGGAGACTTAATTCAAAATTACATTCCGCGGATGGATTGGATACCGGGAAGCAATGAAGTCATACTACAACAGTTAAATCGAGCACAAAATACAAGTAAAATATACGTAGCGAATACAACTAACGGACAAATTCGAAACATCCTGACAGAAACGGATAAAGCATGGATTGATCCTATAAAAGAATGGACATGGCTTGATGGTGGAAAAGAATTTCTTTGGATTAGCGACAAAGATGGATGGAATCATTATTACCGCATTTCCAGGGATGGAAAAAAACAAACGCTAATTACAAAGGGTGATTACGATGTTATCGAAAAATCTCTCGTCGATGAAGATTCCGGTTATCTATATTTCCTGGCTTCTCCAACTAATTACACACAGAAATATTTGTATAAGACAAAGCTGGCTGGAGGAGGAAAATTAGAGATGGTTACCTCTTCCATTTTTACGGGAACGCATTCATACGACATTTCACCGACAGGCCATTTTGCCCGGCATACCTATCAAAGCACTACTATTCCTCCTATAGCTGAGTGGATGAATTTTGTGACGTTGAACCCTTTAACTATGGAGGGAAGTGTAACCAACCAATTAGGCTGGGTTAAGCCACCAAAAAATAAAGTGGAATTTTTCAAAGTAACCACTGAAGATGGTGTTGTCATAGATGGTTGGATGAAAAAGCCTGATGGCTTTGATCAGACTAAAAAGTACCCGGTAGTTTTCTACATTTATGGAGAACCTTGGGGCCAGACAGTAACTGATACCTACGGAGTAGCAGACAACCGTCTCTACGCTGGTGATATGGCAAAAGATGGATATATCTATATTTCCATTGACAACCGCGGGACGCCTGCACCAAGAGGCAGAGAATGGAGAAAAAGTATCTTCCAAAAAATAGGCACTCTAAACATTAGGGACCAGGCGATGGCAGCTAAAAAGGTACTTGAATGGCCTTTTGTTGACAAATCCAGGATTGCCGTCTGGGGCTGGAGCGGTGGCGGCTCTTCCACTCTTAATCTTTTATTTCAATACCCTGAAATCTTTCAGTCCGGTATCGCAGTAGCGGCCGTTGCTAACCAACTGACTTACGATAACATTTATCAGGAACGGTATATGGGTTCTCCGTTGCAAAGTAAAGCCGCATACATTAAAGGTTCGCCCCTTACTTACGCAAAGAATTTACGAGGAAATTTGCTATTGATACATGGCACAGGTGATGATAATGTTCACTATCAAAATGCAGAGCAGCTTACCAATGAGTTGATAAAAAACGCAAAAGTGTTCCAGATGATGTCCTATCCAAATCGTACTCATGCCATAAATGAGGGGGCGGGTACTTCGGAACATCTAAAACTTACCTTTACACAATTCTTACAAAAAAATTGTCCTCCAGGGGGCAGGTGATATTTAGTGGCGCACAATTTGATCAGCATAAGAAAATAATGAAACACGATATAAAAGCAATTTTGACATTAATATATGGATAGTAATACTGAAGTTCCAGGTAAACTCAGCAGGATGTTGCTTACCTTATATGATGTGTTTCAATTTATTGGGCGTTTTTTCAAGGAAGGATTTTTACCGCCATATGAAGGCAAAGAACTTTTGAAGCAGTGTTATGACATCGGCTATAAATCATTGGCATTAATTTCTTTAACTGGTTTTATAACTGGTGTGGTGTTTACTAAGCAATCAAGACCATCTCTTGCTGAGTTTGGAGCTACTTCCTGGCTACCGTCATTAGTTGGTATCGCATTATTAAGAACCCTCGCTCCCCTTTTAACATCTCTTATTGCTGCAGGAAAGGTAGGGTCTAGCATTGGAGCTGAATTGGGGTCTATGAGAGTTACGGAACAGATTGATGCCATGGAAGTATCGGCAACTAATCCCTTTAAATTCCTAGTGACAACGCGTGTATTGGCGGCAACCATTACTATACCAATTTTAACGTTTTATACGGCTATGGTTGGTATGCTGGGTGCACTTCTCAATGTATCAACAAGTGAAGGTACGAGTGCCAAGGCGTTCTTTCAGTCATCCTTAGAATCAATTACATTTTTAGACATTACTGCTTCGACAGTAAAAGCGATATTATTTGGTTTTACAATTGGAATGGTGGGTTGCTATCAGGGCTACAATTCGTCCAAAGGGACTGAAGGAGTTGGGAAAGCGGCTAATTCCGCTGTTGTTATTGGAATGTTTTTAATATTTATTGAAGAAGTAATATCTGTTCAGTTTTTTGGTCTATTTAGAACTTGATAAATGAGAGAAAAAGCAAAAACTGATAATACAGAAAAAGTTATTCAAATAAAAGGTCTCGTAAAATCTTTTGGAACATATGAGGTTCTAAAGGGAGTTGATCTTGACTTGTTTAAAGGTGAAAATTTAGTTGTTCTTGGCAAGTCAGGAACAGGTAAGTCGGTGCTTATTAAGATTGTTGTAGGCCTGCTAACCCCGGATCAAGGTGAGGTAAGAGTACTCAATCAGGTTGTAGATGAAATATCCTACAAAGAATTACTTGACCTTAGGCTTAAAGTTGGCTTTTCGTTCCAGAACAGTGCGCTGTATGACAGTATGACGATTAGAGAAAACCTGGAGTTTCCCTTAGTAAGGAATCAAAAGCATTTATCCAGAGGCGAGATTGATAAGTCTGTGGAAGAAATGCTGGATGCTGTTGGTTTGTCGCAGACCATTAATCAAATGCCTTCGGAGCTGTCTGGAGGACAGAGAAAAAGGATTGGTATTGCAAGAACACTTATTTTGCGACCTGAGATCATGCTTTATGATGAGCCAACCGCAGGACTGGATCCCATCACCTGCCTTGAAATTAACAACCTAATAAATGAGGTTCAGGAGCGGTTTCATACCAGTTCCATTATTATTACGCACGATCTTACCTGCGCAAAGGCTGTAGGTAATAGAGTTGCGATGTTGCTTGATGGTAAATTCGAACGTCAGGGTACTTTCGAAGAAGTTTTTAACACAAATGATAAGCGGGTTCAACCGTTTTATGATTACAATTTTATACAATAGAAAACATGCAGGCAAAAAATAACCGCCGTGGGATAACAGTTGGAGCTTTTATACTTCTTGGCTTAGTCATATTTGTTGCTGGAGTTTTTACTCTAGGTAGTCAGAAAAAGGCTTTCGTAAAAAGTTTCAGCATTGACGTAGTGTTCAACGACATTCAAGGACTAAAAACTGGGAACAACGTCTGGTTTTCAGGTGTTAAAATCGGTACGATCAAAAAAATCCAGTTTTACGGAACATCACAAGTTCAGGTGTTTTTAAGTATTGAGGAAGAGGCGCACAAGTACATTCATAAAAACGCTACAGCCAGCATAGGTTCTGACGGTTTAATAGGTAGTAAAATTATCGTCATTACTGGTGGAACTCCGACATACCCTTTTGTAGAAGACGGTGACCATTTACAAGTAAATACTACGCTATCTACTGATGATATCATGAAGACCTTCCAGGTAAATAATAAAAACTTGGTAGATGTTACATCTGACTTCAAATTGCTTGCAAGAGGATTAGTGGAAGGTAAAGGTACCGTTGGCTCATTATTAACGGACCAAAAAGTAGCTGATGATTTCAAGTCTATAGTTGCAAATTTGAAAGCGACCACTGCCTCTGCTGACAAAATGGCCAAAGAACTGGATCAATTCACGAAGACACTTAATACTAAAGGTGGTTTGGCGGACAACCTTCTGACTGACACAGCTGTATTTGCGAAACTGCAGCGTTCAGTTGATCAATTACAGAAAACCGCAGGATCAGCAGCGACGCTGACCGATAATTTAAATAAGGCCTCGGCGAAATTAAATCAGACAGATAATGCTATGGGCTTGCTACTTAATGACCAGGAAACTGCGGCTCAGGTTAAGTCTATAATGAAAAATCTAGAAACTAGTAGTAAGAAACTAGATGAGAATCTCGAAGCTTTGCAAAGCAACTTTTTACTACGCGGTTTCTTTAAGAAACGCGCGAAAGAGCAAGCTAAAGATAATCAATAGTTATGATCAGTCTGGAAAACGAATTCATTAAAGCAAGTTTCACTTCGAAAGGTGCTGAACTACAACAACTACTTAACGCAAAAAATGGTGAAAATTACCTATGGAGTGGCAATCCAGATTTCTGGGGTAAGTTTAGTCCGATACTGTTTCCAATCGTTGGTGGACTAAAAGAGAACTCCTACAGCTATAACGGTATCAATTATAATCTAAGCAGGCACGGCTTCGCCAGAGATAATGATTTTACTGTTGAACAACAAACTGCCACTGAGTTGTTATTTGTCCTTTCGGATAATTCAGCTACGCGAGAGGTTTATCCTTTTAATTTTAAGTTAGGAGTTCGTTATACGCTAGGAAACGCTACGCTTAGTTGTCGGTATGAAGTATTAAACACCGATGATAAAGAACTTTTATTTTCAATCGGCGGTCATCCTGCGTTCGCTATAAATACAGCTGCTGGCCTATCGTATTCTGACTACTTTTTTCAATTTAATAAAGACAACGCGATTGAGTATCATGAGATTAAAAACGATCTTATTAGCAATAACACAAATGTTTTGGACTTAAAGGATGGCAGACTTGCACTTCAACATGAACTTTTTTATAATGATGCGCTAGTATTTAAAACACTACAAAGCGACAAGATCACCTTAGGGAACGTTAAGAATAGCAATAGCTTAGAATTTGAGTTTCATGACTTCCCTTACTTTGGAATATGGGCAGCTAAGAATGCTGATTTTGTATGCCTTGAGCCTTGGTGCGGTATAGCAGATGTAGAGGGACATGACCAGGTTTTAGAAAATAAAGAGGGAATAGTAAAGTTGGCCTCAAAGGAATGTTTTTCCAGATCCTGGAGCGTAACCATTGTGTAATCTACATCACTTTGGCTACCCTTTTACTGGAAGTATGAACACTAAATATACCTAAAGCACCATTACTGATGTTCGATGGCGGATTTGCCGGCGCAACAGGTGGCCCCCCTTCTCCCGAATTCTGACCAAAAGCATAATAGTACCGATATACATTTCTATCCACACACTGCAGGTCGAGCTCAATCTCATCTCCAGGTTCCAAATCATTTAACTCATGGTAGATTGTATTGGCTACTTCGTTGCCATCGTTGAAACGGTCTTCGCTCACAAGGTCCTCCACAATCTTGCTTTTTACACTCAATACATATCGGTATTGGTTTTGAACCCCTACAGGGTCTTTGAAATTGGCCACTATGTGGGTTGAATTACTACCAAAGAAGGAAACTTCACGAAAGTTAAGTGAATCAAGTACAACCTTATCAGGCATTGTAGACATTGCTGAATACTTTTTCCCTTCCACTGAGACATCCAACGTATACTGAACACCGGCCCGACCGCGAAATCGTGGACTTTGGTACACACCAGGCGAAATCTCCGAATAATTGATCACACTTCCAGTCTGTGTAGTCACAATAACCCTGGCGCCAGTAACTGCGTTGAACTTGTTGGACTCAGTAAACTGGTAAGTCCGCGAGATTCTTACATATTGATTATCGCTCAGATCACTGATGTCGCCATACACAACTATAACTGGCTCTGAGTCTTTGAATTCTAATTCAATCACCTTTTCACAACCCGCCAAAGGAAGAAGACAAGTCATTGCTATTGTCAGAAATTTTAGTGTCGTACTCTTCATAATTTTAGAACTTAAAATTCCAGGTGACGGAAGGAATGATGCCGAATAGTGTGGTTCTAACAACCTGAGTTTTCGTGGCGTCGTCTGGATCATCTTCAAAATCAATAGCAAATGCATTTTGCCGGTTATAAACATTGTACAATCCAAACGACCAGCTTGATTGTAGCTTTTTACCGGGTTTACCTTCAAGCGTTGCCGAGACGTCCAGGCGGTGGTATGCTGGTGTTCTATAGCCATTCTTTTCGGAGTAATAAAAAGCAGTCCGGCCATTTAACTGATACTTCCCACTTGGGTATGTGACTGCATTTCCTGTGTTATAAACGAACACTGACGAAAAGCTCCAGCGCATGCTTGCCTTAAATATCCCGACTAAAGAAAGATCATGCGTTCTATCTTGCTTGGCATAAAACCAAGATGAATTATTAAGCTGATCAAATTGACGCTCGGTTTTAGATAGGGTATAACCTATCCAGCCATTAAACTTTCCAAATCGCTTCTTTAAAAAAAATTCGATACCGTACGCACGCCCCTTGCCATACAATAGATCTGCTTCAACGTTACTGTTCCCTCGCAAATCAGTTCCTGTACGATACTCAATTTGATTCTGTAACCATTTATAATAAAGTTCCACAGAAAACTCATAAGTGTCATCAAAGAAGTTTCTGAAGTAACCGCCAGCTATTTGGTCGGCTAGTTCTGGTTTCACATTGTTGCTGTTTAAAATGTACAGATCTGTTGGAGACGTAGTCGTGGAGTTTGACATCAGATGTATGTTTTGGACATTCCTTGTATATGCTGCTTTCAAAGACCCTGTGGTGCTCAGCTGATAGCTTAACGACAATCTTGGTTCAAGATAAAGGTAGGTTCTGATAACCTTACCTTTGCTATAAACAAGAGTATCGGTGGCGATACCATCTAAATCGTATGTTTTGAATGTTCCAGGGCCTAGCAAAGAGAATGAGCTTAATCTCAATCCGCCCACCATGTTAAACTTATCACTTATTGTCCATTCGTCGGAGACATATGCCGCAAGTTCTACTCCTCTTCTACTTTCGTTTGTAGTCTGGTTGACACTAGAGTTACCACTAGTAGTTAACTTTCCAGGAGCAATGGTATGGTGGATCGCATTAACCCCAAACTTCAGGCTATTTGTATTGCTGATGCTGTATTCATAGTCTTGCTTTAAATTGAAATCCTTTATGGAAGAGTTGAGCTCAAAGTCATTAACATCGTTCTTATTCTGAATCACGTAATTGTAATTACTATAAATTGCCGAGGTGTTCGAAAACAGCCTGTCTCCATATAAATGGTTCCAACGCATAGTGAAAGTAGCATTTCCCCAATTAAAACCAAAGGACTTGGAGATTCCCAGCTTATCCCGGCCAAAGTAGCCAGACAAGAAAAACGTATTCTTATCATCCAGCTGATAATTGGCTTTGGCGTTTACGTCGTAAAAAAATAATGTATTACTGTTGATAGCACTATCTGGAGAAAGCGACAAAAAAGCGTCTAAGTAGGTACGCCGGGCACTAATCATGAACGATCCCTTATCTTTTACAATTGGTCCCTCTACTTTTAGTCTGGAAGAAATCAGTCCGATCCCTCCTTCCATTTCATAACTTCTGCGGTTACCTTCATTCATTCTTATATCCAGAACTGATGACAAACGGCCACCATATTGTGCAGGCATTCCCCCCTTGTATACGCTCAGATCTTTAATGGCGTCTGAATTAAACGTGGAAAAGAAGCCTAACAAATGAGAGGCATTGTAGACGGGAGCTTCATCCAATAGGATGAGATTTTGATCAGTTGACCCTCCCCTCACATAGAAACCACTGTTACCTTCTCCCGCAGACTTAATACCTGGTAAGAGTTGAAGTGTCTTTAATACATCACGTTCACCAAGCAGTACCGGCACGTTACTAATTTCTCTCACGTTTACCTTTTGTAAGCCCATTTGAGGATTGCTAACATTATCATTACCTCTTGTAGAGGAGATCACAACCTCCGCTAGTTCATTATCGGCTGAAAGACTGAAATTGAGCTTTTCACTTTTGCTAACCTCTACACTTTGAATAAAAGTTTTATAGCCGATAAAGCTGACCGATATGTTATAAGTGCCCGAAGGAATATTAATGGAATAAAAGCCGTAGGAATTAGTGTTAATACCGGTGATTGTTGAACCAGTAAGCTTGACACTAGCTCCAATTAGTGTTTCACCACTGGCCTTATCTGAAACGGTTCCGCTTATTGTAAATCTACTTTGACCGTAACATACGGTAGAACATAAAAGCATTATAGCTACAAGTAGAGTACTTCGCAAGATATTTGGTTTTTTTATGTGTTTTCACAAAAATAGTAAAGAAAAGCATTAGTACATCAAGGTTAAATGTTAAAACTTTGTTACGTGTGCATATGTTACCTAAAAATGAGTTTGATTAAGTTCACTAATAAAGGCATATACTGTGAGCAGGGCGACTTTTATATTGACCCATGGCAGCCAGTCAATCTTGCAGTTACAACTCATGGTCATGCTGATCATGTCAAATGGGGTAATCAGGCCTATCTCTGCCACGAACTAACAAAACCAGTATTGGACCATCGACTTGGAGCCGGTCTTAAAATCGAAACGCTTCCTTATAACAAGCAAATCGATATCAATGGAGTTAAATTAAGTTTATTCCCTGCAGGGCACGTCATCGGGTCCTCGCAAATAAGGCTGGAATACAAAGGCGAGGTGTGCGTCGTTTCCGGGGATTACAAAGTAGAGTATGACGGCATTAGCACAGCCTTTGAACCGGTTAAATGCCACACCTTCGTTTCAGAAAGTACGTTTGGTCTGCCGATTTATAAATGGCAACCGCAGGAAGCTATATTTTCAAAGATTAAACAATGGATTTCGGATAATCATGACAGTAATAAAACAAGCGTTTTGGTTGCATACAGCTTGGGTAAAGCCCAACGGCTAATCAAGGGCTTAGATGGCTATAGTAATATATATGTCCACAATTCAATTGCGAATCTGAATGAGGGTTTCATAAATGCGGGTGTCAATTTGCCGGAAACCATACGGATTACTGCTGATACCAAGAAGGATGAATTGCAAAAGGGAATCGTCATCGTCCCACCTGCGTTAGCCGAAGGCAAGTGGATCAAAAATCTCACCAATGGAGCCACAGGAGTTTGCTCAGGCTGGATGCAGGTACGTGCAAGCAGAAGGTGGCGAAGTGCTGATGCGGGATTTGCCTTAAGCGATCACGCGGACTGGCCCGGACTCTTGTCTGCCATCGAAGCTACAGGAGCAGAAAAGGTATTCGTTACACATGGTTTTACGGCGACCTTCTCGAAATATTTAAATGAGATAGGGATAGCATCGGAGGAAGTTAAAACACAGTATGGCAATGAAGAAGAAGATGAGAAAGTCGAAGATCCAGCTCTTGTAAAGGAGGATTTAGCGTGAGAAGATTTACTGAACTAATCCAGCAGCTGGAGATGAGCAACAAGACAAACGACAAGATTGCGGCCTTAGTCAGTTACTTTAATGAGGCTGATGACCTCGACAAACCGTTTGTAATTGCGATGTTTACAGGTAAAAAGCCACGGCGTCCAGTTAATACGGCACTTATCCGTCAATGGGCCACGGAGCTCAGTGGCATTCCGGATTGGCTATTTGCAGAAAGCTACCATAGTGTGGGCGACTTGAGCGAAACGATTGCACTCGTTTTACCTCCCGCCGAGCATGTTACGAATCGCAAATTACATGAATGGATTAATGACCTGGCCAGCCTTTACAGCGAGAATGAAAGTGAGAAGAAGGCTTTCATTTTAAATGCGTGGAACAGTCTTGACACGCAGGAACGCTTTATCTTCAACAAACTAATATCAGGAAACTTTCGCATAGGCGTATCTAATAAAATGCTTGTGAACGCCTTAGCCAAACAAAGCGATACAGAGGCCAATAAGATTATGCACAGCATCATGGGTAAGTGGGAACCAAGAGAAATTACTTATCAGGATCTTGTTGGCGGTGCACATGTAAACACCGATAGTTCATGGCCCTATCCTTTCTGTCTCGCCTATGCACTGGAAATGGAACCGGCGTCATTGGGACAACCAGCAGAGTGGCAAGCGGAATGGAAGTGGGATGGCATCCGCGGACAAATTGTTAAGAGGAATGGTGAGCTGTTTATATGGTCGCGGGGAGAAGAGCTGGTAACAGCACAGTTTCCGGAACTACATTTCCTCGTGGAGGAGCTTGAGGATGGGACTGTATTAGATGGAGAAATTCTTTCTGTGAAGGATGGCAATGTCCAAGCATTCAGCATTCTACAGCAACGCCTAAATAGAAAGACTATTAATAAATCGCAACTGAACGATGCCCCTATTGGCTTTTATGCGTATGATATTTTGGAATATCAAGGAAACGATTTAAGGGAAGAAACAATGGCCGCTCGTCGTGAAATACTTGAACAGGTCGTAGAGCAGATTGGTGTAAAAGATGTGATTGTCCTTTCACCGATAGTAAAGTTTGACAGCTGGGAGCAACTCGCTGAGATGAGGCAAGGCGCTCGTGAACTAAACAGCGAGGGGCTTATGCTTAAGAAACTAGAGTCATTATATCATGCAGGTCGGAAACGGGGCGATTGGTGGAAATGGAAAATAAATCCATACACTGTGGACACTGTAATGATTTACGCACAAAAAGGTAGCGGAAGACGAGCGAACTTTTTCACCGACTATACTTTCGCAGTTCGGGATGGCGATAAGCTCATCACGATTGCAAAGGCCTATTCGGGTCTTACTGACAAGGAGATTAAAGAAGTGAATTCCTTCGTAGTAAAGAATGCAGTTGAAAAATTCGGTCCTGTCCGTACTGTTAAACCTGAGCTTGTGTTTGAGATTGCCTTTGAAGGTATTGCAGAAAGTAAAAGGCATAAAGCCGGTTTAGCCTTACGATTCCCCAGAATTGCCAGATGGAGAAAAGATAAAAAAGCCGACGAAATAAACACACTGGATGACCTGCGTCAGCTGTTGGCCTCAACCTTAGTAAACTCTTAGCATGGGTATAGAAACCAGCAAAGGATATAAACGGGTCATGAAATGGCTAAAAACAAGTAAGAAAAAGCCCTTTAAATTCCAAACAGACGCCTGGCAATATTATGCGGAGGGTTATAGCGGGTTAGTAAACGCTCCCACAGGCTTTGGAAAAACGTTTTCCTTGTTTCTGGCCGTTGTAATCGATGAGCTTAACGCTGCCGAAGACGCCATTAAAACCACCAAAAGCCCTGCGGTAATAGGCAAAATAAAAACTAAAAAAGCGCCGACTGGATTAAAAATGATTTGGATCACTCCACTCCGATCGCTGGCCAAAGATCTTTCAAGGGCTATGCGCGAGGTTTGCGAGCAGTTAGAGCTGGATTGGCATATCGGCGTAAGAAATGGAGACACTTCTCAAAATGACAAGTTAAAGCAGAAAAAACAGATGCCCGAGGTGTTAATCATTACGCCAGAAAGCATACACTTGCTCCTTGCGCAGAAGAGTACTTTTAATTACTTCGAACACCTCCAATGCATCGTTGCTGATGAATGGCACGAGTTGCTTGGAAGTAAGCGTGGGGTAATGGCAGAACTTGCGATATCCAGGATAAAGGGCCTTTTACACGAGAAACATCCTGAGCGATTGCTAAGAATCTGGGGAATCTCTGCAACAATTGGCAACATTGACCAGGCACTTGATGTTTTGGTGCCTTATCAGGACGTTCTAAAAGTTATCGTTAAAGCGGATATAGAAAAGAAAATAATCATTAAGTCCATATTACCAGACCATATCGATATGCTGCCTTGGGCGGGGCATCTAGGGCATAAATTAGCAGATAAGCTTTTGCCAATTATATATAAAAGCAAAACCACTCTTATATTTACGAATACCCGGGGTCAGGCCGAAATGTGGTACCAGACTTTGCTAGCTAAAGATGAAAATCTGGCTGGACAGCTGGCGATACACCACGGATCTATCGACTATGAACTACGTAATTGGATTGAAGACTCGATTCATACCGGAACTCTAAAAGCTGTTGTTAGCACTTCATCCCTGGATTTGGGCGTAGATTTTAAGCCCGTTGATACTGTAGTTCAAATCGGTTCCCCAAAAGGCGTTGCCCGCTTTTTGCAAAGAGCCGGACGAAGTGGACACTCCCCTTATGAAACTTCAAAAATCTATTTTTTACCTACTCATGCACTTGAGCTTGTAGAAGCAGCTGCAATTAAAGAAGCCGCAAGAACACAAAATATTGAAAGCAGGGATCCCATTGTAATGGCGTTTGACACTCTTATTCAATACCTGGTCACCCTTGCTGTTGGTGATGGATTCGACGAAGAAAAGATCCATAAAGAAGTAAAAGAGACGCATGCATTCCGGGAACTACTTCCGGAAGAATGGGCATGGATCATGCGATTCATTACAACAGGAGGAGAAAGCTTAACCGCTTATAATGAGTTTAGCAAGGTAAGTAAGGTTGACGGATTATGGAAAGTCGAGAGCCGACAAATCGCCATGCGCCATAGACTACACATTGGAACTATACTTAGTGATGCAATGATTAAAGTAAAGTACATATCCGGCGGGTTTGTTGGCATGGTAGAGGAGTCATTTGTCTCCAAGCTAAAAGTTGGGACAAGCTTTACGCTAGCAGGCCGTGTCCTGGAATTTGCTATGATCAAAGACATGATGGTGCTGGTCCGTAAAAGCAAGCAGAAGACTGCAATGAGCCCAAGTTGGATGGGCGGAAGGATGTCCTTAAGTGCTAATCTTGGCGTAATTCTACGGAAGAAATACAATGAGACCCTGGACAAGGAGCACGATGATGAAGAACTTGACTTCATTCTTCCGCTTTTCGAGCGACAAGCGAAGGTTTCACATGTCCCAAAAAGCGATGAATTTTTGATTGAACTAATCAACACTAGAGATGGTTATCATTTCTTTGCATATCCCTTTGAAGGAAGACAGGTTCATGAAATCATGGCATCGCTAATTGCTTACCGGCTCGGTAGAATAACCCCCATCAGTTTCTCGATAGCAATGAACGACTATGGCTTCGAATTGCTTAGTGAAAAACCTATTCCCCTCGACGAAGAAAATATAAAGGGACTTTTTAGCCCTACAAATTTGTCGGATGATATCATTGCAAGTATCAATGCGACTGAAATGGCTCGTAGAAAGTTTCGGGATATCGCTTGCATTTCGGGACTTGTGTTTCAAGGATATCCTGGAAAATATGTAGCTAACAAACACCTGCAATCTTCAGCGGCTTTATTTTTTAACGTTTTTAGTGATTATGATAAACATAACTTATTATTGCGTCAGGCTTACGACGAGGCGTTTTATCAACAGATAGAAGAACCAAGGCTAGCGGCTGCCTTACGCCGTATACAGGAAAGTAAGATAATTATAGTGAAGGCTGAAAGTTACACCCCATTGTGCTTTCCTATAAAGGTGGACAGTTTACGTGATAACATGAGTTCTGAAGAATTAAGCCAAAGAATTGAGAGAATGACTGCAGAAGCAGAAAAGAAAAGCGTGAGGAAGAAGAATGTTCGTTAATTGCCGTGAAGAGAGGTTGTACCTGAGTAAAGAAAGAGCAATCTATTGGGAAAGAGAGAGGATGCTAATTATTAGCGATTTGCACGTTGGGAAGTCTGCTCATTTTAGAAAATCAGGCATTCAAGTACCTGACACAGTTGGTAAAACTGATCTTGATAAACTAACTGCACTAATTATTGAATTCAAGCCTGTAACGTTACTTGTTACCGGAGACATGTTTCATAATAAGATTAATAGTGATGCAGAAGCTTTCTCTGAATGGCGACTCAGTCATGCTGAGCTAAAAGTTGTGTTAATAAAAGGAAATCATGATGAACTGAAACCGCAGGACTATGTAGGTTTGGATATTCAAGTGCATCAAAAGGAATTACTTTTACATCCTTTTAGGTTTATACACGATAAACCTAAAGTTTTTGATGAGTACTTTAACATTTGTGGTCACATCCACCCCGGCGTAGTTATTTATGGTCGGGCCCGTCAGCAGCTCAAATTCCCTTGCTTTTACTTTAACGAGACTTGTGGTATACTACCCGCTTTTAGTGTATTCACGGGTCTTTTTATATTGAAGCCTGAAAACGGAGATCGTTTTTATGCAATCACACCTGAAAAAGTGGTCGCTATCGCAGTTCCCAATTGATTAATCCAATGATGAAACATTTCCTCTTCAATCTTTACAACAATCCCGGCATGGTGCTCCCAATCTGGCGAGAACGTTTTTAGCTGGTTCAACATCTCTTCAAGATGTCCCTCCTCCTCTAGAATAATTGATTTAACAGTTACCCGGCTACCAGCCCGAGTCAACACTTCTTGATAAACCGGATACAGTTCATCTGCCCTTACTTCAATTGCATAGGTAACAAAAAGGTATGCTGCAAATTTTAAATCGAAACCAGACAATTTAAACTCTTGCTTTAGGTACCTACAGACGGCAATATCCAAGGCATTCAAATAAAAGCGTGTATGGTTTGGTGTGAGCAATTCATGGCTCTTGTATGTCTTGCATAAACCGCCTTCAAGCTTTTCAAGCTGTTTTTTGAGATAGTAGGCATGCCGATGTTCTTCTGCTGCGTGCTTCAAAATAATCAAACTTACATCTTCTTTATGTTCAGAAGCTGAAATCTTTTTCGCACCGGCATTTTCCATATAAGATAAGGTATTCAGCCATTTAGCATGTAGTTCATTGTCCTTTATAATAGCTTCTAAGATAAGTGTCAGTGTCATATTATAAGTCGTTTAAAGCTTGATGAATTGCCCCATAAATATATTCGAGATCTTGATCACTGATCACGTATGGTGGCAATATGTATATAATGTTGCCTAAGGGACGTAAAATGATTCCTCGGTCAAGGAAGTACGAATATAGCTTGTCTCTTAGCTCGCTTAAATAAGAAGTGTTGCCTCCGGTTTGCCATTCCATTGCCAAAATAGTTCCCGTTTGTCTAACATCTTTAAGTTTAGGATGCTCAGCAATGCTCTTTGCAAATAAGCTGTGTTTAGTGCTGATTCTTTGAATGTTCTCCATCGTTGCAGGATCCAGCAATATATCAAGACTTGCCAGAGAGGCAGCGATTGAAACGGGATTTGCAGTGAACGAGTGGCCGTGATAGAGCGTTTTTAGTTTGTCATCACTCAGAAAGGCCTCAAATATCTTCTTGTTACACGTCGTTACTCCAAGTGGCATAGTACCACCGGTTAGTCCCTTGGAAAGACAAAAAATATCGGGAGCATTGCTAAGTGCTTCGCAAGAGAATAACGTTCCAGTTCGTCCGAAACCAGTCATTACCTCATCTGCAATGGTTAAAATGCCATGTCTCTTACAGATACTTAAGAGCTGATCCAGATGTTCCGCTTCGTACATTAACATCCCTCCAGCACCAAGAACACGCGGCTCAAATATAAAGCAGGCGACTTCATTAGAAAGGTAGTTAATTTTTGACTTCAGCTGCTCGATATTCTGAGCGGTAGGCAGGTCTATAAATTCTACGTCGAAAAGTAAGGACTTAAAAGGATCGGTGAAGATGCTTCTGCTACTTACCGACATGGCACCAAAAGTATCGCCGTGATAAGCTTCCTTAAAAGCGATAATCTTAGTTCTCGGGGTAGCCGTAGTATTAACCCAAAACTGCAGACACATTTTAATGGCAACTTCAACAGCGGTTGAACCGTTATCACTATAAAATATCTTTTCTTGCTTACCTGGCAGCAATGGAAGTAATCGTTCAGCAAGAACAACAGCAGGTTCATGTGTAAATCCTGCAAAAATCACATGCTCAAGTACTCTTAACTGCTCTGCTACTTTTTCCGCTATATAAGGATGCGCATGTCCGTGGATGTTAACCCACCAGCTAGAAACCGCGTCTATATATTTTTTACCTGTTTCGTCAAAGAGGTACACGCCATCCCCTCTTACTATTGGAATGTTAGGCAGCGCCGCACTAATTTGCGTGTACGGATGCCAAATTACTTCCTTATCTCTTTCGGCTAATGTCATAAATCTACCTGTTTCAATAAAAGCTCAACTACAGTTTTGTCAGTTTTGAAAGTTACGTCTTCCGTCGTTAAAGCAGATAAATTCACCCACCTAAAAGACTGAAGCGAATCCTTGTCGAAATCGAATGCACTCGTCTTAAAACTTAAAATTAATGGTTTTAACTCTTTCACTAAATAATATATACTCAAAATCTGACTGTCATTGAACGACGATTGCTCATAGAAATCTGTCGTATAAAAATGACTTATTACTTCGATCTCCGCATTGCATTCTTCGATGAATTCTCTTTTAAGTGCATCAACCAGACCCTCTCCAAGTTCAAGTCCGCCGCCCGGAAACTTACTAAAAGTTCTGCCTCCCGATTGCTCGTCGGAGATCAGCACCTGATTGTGAGGGTTGATAAGAACACCATAAACTCTTACATTAAAATAACTCATTGGTCAAAGTGTTTCTGGTTCTTAGTTGCATTATTGATAGTCCATTCAATCTCTTGATGGAATGGATGCGCTCTGACCGGGCACTTTTGCATTTTGCAGTAATTACAGCAATCTGGTAAGCAGGGGTCAGTATGTATAAAGAGTTCTGTTTTGTGTGAAGCCTCAACATTTACGATCGCATCCAGATCAGAAATTTCCTGATGCACCAACTTAAGATCAAAATAATAAGGCATTGTGACGTGACAATCAATGTGTAGATCAGCACCGTACTGCTGTGCTCTCAGGTTATGGACATCGATCCACGGATCGCGCCGATTGGCTTGTAAAATTGAGATGATATCTTTTACAAGCACTGTATTACTTTCGTCCATCAATCCTCCAACTGATTTTCTGGTTAGTAAGTATCCATTATAAATGATATAAAGACCTAATAGTATTGAAATTATGCTGTCTAACCAAAGTATCTGGGTTAACTGGATTAGAATTATACCGACTACTAGCCCGGCACTCGTTATTGCATCTGTTAATAAATGTTTACCATCTGCCTCTAGTGTAATAGATCGATGTTTTTTCCCGGTGTTCACTAAATAATAACCAATCAGAAGATTAACTACCCCTGTGCCACCGATTATTAAAGCGCCCTCTAATAGCTGAAATATGGGTTTAGGAAAGACCAGGTCATAACTGGATTTAAGAATGATTAAGATTCCGGCGATACTGATTAACGTACCCTCCAGAAACGCAGAAAAGAATTCCACTTTACCATGGCCATATGGATGATTGGTATCCTTAGGTAAGGTTGCGAGGTATATACTATAAAAAGCGAAACTACTTGCTAGAACATTCACAATGCTCTCTAAAGCATCAGTAAGTATAGCGTTAGAATGTGTAATGAAGTACGCAACAAATTTTGCCAGCATGAGCAGTATGCTTACGCACAGTGCCAGAAGTATTGCTTTCTTTTTAGGTTGCAAGTTTGGGATGTTTAATGGCCAAAAATACGCTATACGATCCGAATTACGTTAAAAAGTATTTTTTTTAGTTCATAATTCCGTGAGGTTCATATATTTGCGTTCGCACAAAATTAAATTTGCTGAGCATTACATACTATGACATTTTTATCTAAAAGAATTAATAACCTATCTGAGTCGCAGACCATTAAAATGGCTAAGTTAGGGAGAGAGCTGTCCGCAAAAGGGATAGACGTTATCAACCTTAGTTTTGGTGAACCTGACTTTTTTACACCTGAATTCGTAAAGGAAGCAGCTAAAACAGCGATCGACGAAAACTTCTCTTATTACACACCTGTTTCTGGGTATCCAGACCTTAGAAAGTCTGTCGCCGACAAGCTTTCAAGAGAAAATGGTTTATCTTATACGTTCGATCAGATCGTCGTTTCTACTGGGGCAAAACAATCTTTGGCTAATGCCGTGATGTGTCTAGTCGACCCGGGAGATGAAGTAATTGTTCCAACCCCGTACTGGGTTTCTTATTCTGAAATGATTAAATTAGCAGAAGGCGAATCAGTGTTCATCAACGCAACAGTTGAAAATAATTTTAAGATTACCGGGTCGGAATTAGAGGCAGCAATTAGCCCTAAAACTAAGTTGTTTATGTTCTCTTCTCCATGCAACCCTACAGGGTCTGTTTACACCAGGGAAGAGCTTGCCGATTTAGTTGCGGTATTTGAAAAGTATCCGAATATTTATATTATTTCAGACGAGATTTATGAACACATCAATTTCGTAGGCAAACACACTTCAATCGCAGAGTTTAATTCAATAAAAGATAGAGTTATTCTGATTAACGGTTTCTCTAAATCCTATGCGATGACTGGATGGAGAGTAGGTTACATGGCTGCAAATAAGGAAATTGCAAATGCTTGCGATAAGTTGCAAGGCCAGATTACATCTGGCACTTCGTCCATCGCTCAGCGCGCAGCTTTAGCCGCTTATCAAGGTGGGTTAGAGACCGTCAACGAAATGGTTGCAGAATTTAAGAAACGTAGAGACCTTGTTTATGCCCTACTAACTGAAATCCCGGGAGTGAAGGTTAACCTTCCTGATGGAGCATTTTATTTCTTTCCTGAAGTAAAATCTTTTTTTGGTACTCGCATTGGTGATCTGGAAATTAATTCCGCAGAAGATCTCTCTTTATATCTTTTAAATGAAGCACACGTGTCCACCGTTACCGGCGAAGCTTTCGGTAATGAAGATTGTATAAGAATTTCTTATGCAGCTTCTGAAGAGCAACTTCGTAAAGCTGTTTCAAGAATTAAAGAGGCTTTGGCTAAACTTAGCTAATTAACACAATATATTAAACCAAGGCCGGTTCGCATTGATGTGAACCGGCCTTGTTGTGATTGTCTGTGGTTTTAAGTGAAGTGATGTAACGCTGCCTTTTTAAGATCTTATGGCTTCAACCGGATCTAGTCTTGATGCCGAAAAAGCCGGCCAAAAACCTGAGATCGTTCCGATAGCAACGGAAATACCTACTCCAAGAACGACGTTCTTAAAGAACAATATCATCTCAAACCCTGCTGCAGTTATCCCTAAAGTCAGCAGATACACTAACAACAGTCCCAACGCCCCGCCCATTAGGCACAAGGCGACTGCTTCAAATAAGAACTGCAAGAGTATAAAATAGTTTTTAGCACCCAGCGATTTCTGTATTCCGATAATGTTAGTTCTCTCCTTTACCGATACAAACATGATATTGGCAATACCAAATCCGCCGACTAATATAGAAAAGCCACCAATTATCCATCCAGCTATATCTACAGCACCAAACATCTGATCAAGTTGATTTGAAGCAATTGTACTTTTATTAAGGGCAAAGTCCTCTTCAGCGCCTGGTTTGATTCTTCTGATAGAACGCATCGCTCCCCTGATTTCGCTTTCTATCTCGTCAAGGTCTATGTGTTCATAACCCCTCACCGTGATTGTCGGATCATATCGTTCGCTTTCCACATCCATGATTCCTTTTGCGAAATTTAGATTCATCACGATATTTTTATCTTGAGACATCCCCATCATGTCCTCACCTTCTTTCTTAAAAACGCCCACAACCGTAAGCTTACGGCCCATTACCGTAATCGATTTGCCAATTGGATCATTGCCGTCGAACAATCCTTCGGCGACTTCCGCTCCAAGCAAGACTACTGGAGAACCAGCTTTGCCTTCATTCTCGGTAAAATACCTTCCATCTTGAAAATCAAGAGTCCAGGTCTTATTAAAATCCTGTGAGGCAGCCCTTATACCTACCCCTTCTACGGAGCTACTTCTATATTTAACTGTTCTTGAGTTCGCTGAGATTTCATACGAAACACCCTGGGCATATTCCAACCGATCTTTAAGCATATCGTAATCCCTTAGAGACGGTTCTGGACGATTAACATACTTCCACCACGGATAATCGCCGAACCCACCCCAAGGCCACTTTTGTACGAAAACAGTCTTCGATCCAAGTTTATCTACGCTTTCCTGAAGCTTACTTCTAAGTGTATCAACGGCTGAAAACACAAAGATAATCGTGAATATACCGATGGTAATCCCAAGCAGAGAAAGTATCGTGCGTGTTTTGTTTTGGCGGAGGGCATCAGCTGCAAACCGAAAACTTTCGCCTATTAGTCGGAAAATTATCATAATTGAAGGTTAGACCAAAAGTAATTAAAAAGGTTACAGCAGTGGTGTATATATTGGAAAAGATACATCGTTTAGTTAGAACTAACCATGCTAATTTATTTATAAAAAAGAAAATTATAATTCGTAAATTTGCGCCCTTAATTATCACATCGAAAATATGAAGTTATCTCAATTTAAGTTTAATTTACCAGAGTCTCTGGTCGCCAATACTCCCTCTGAGCAACGAGATGAAGCTCGTTTAATGGTTTTACATAAGGATAGCGGCAAAATTGAACACAAAATATTTAAGGACGTTTTAGGTTATTTTGACGACAAAGATGTGATGATCCTTAATAACACAAAAGTTTTTCCTGCCCGTCTTTACGGAAATAAGGAGAAAACTGGTGCAACTATCGAAGTATTCTTACTGCGTGAGTTGAACAAAGAACTTCGCTTATGGGACGTGCTAGTTGATCCGGCTCGTAAAATACGGGTGGGAAATAAACTTTATTTTGGCGACGACGACTTGTTAGTTGCTGAAGTCGTAGACAATACCACTTCCCGTGGTCGCACAATCCGTTTCCTATTTGATGGTACGGATGAAGAATTTAGAAAAAATATCGAAATACTCGGAGAAACTCCCCTTCCGAAATACATTAAACGCAAAGCAACTGCTCAGGACAAAGAGCGTTATCAAACTATTTTTGCTAAGCACGAAGGTGCTGTGGCCGCTCCGACTGCTGGCTTACACTTCAGCAGAGAGTTGATGAAGCGCCTGGAGTTAAAAGGTGTTAATTTTGCGGAGGTTACTTTGCATGTTGGTCTTGGAACATTCAGATCTGTCGAAGTTGAAGATCTTACTAAGCACAAGATGGATTCTGAACAGTACATTATTGAGCAAAAATCTGCTGATGTAGTAAACACAGCAATTGAAGAAAAAAGAAAGGTATGTGCCGTAGGTACTACCTCTATGCGTGCAATTGAATCTGCAGTTTCTTCTAACGGTAGATTGAAATCAGCGAATGACTGGACGAGCAAGTTTATCTTTCCTCCATACGAATTTAGTATCGCCAACTCTATGATTACCAATTTTCATACTCCAGAGTCAACCTTACTAATGATGGTTAGCGCATTTGGCGGCTACGATTATGTTAGAAATGCCTATGAAGTCGCGTTGAAAGAGAAGTACCGCTTCTACAGTTACGGCGATGCCATGTTGATAATCTAGTTCTTTTATGAACTATTATGCGGTGATTGTTGCCGGAGGTACAGGGAATAGAATGAAGAATTCTATTCCTAAACAATTTCTATTGTTAAATGGCCGTCCGGTAATGATGTATGCCATAGAAGTTTTTTATACGTGCCCTCAGCATCCAAAGATTATAGTAGTACTCCATGAGGACGTCCGTGAATATTGGCTTAGTCTCTGCAAGCAATATAATTTCACAATTCCACACCTTTTAGTCAACAGTGGTCCACAGCGTTTTCACTCAGTGAAAAATGGTCTTGCGGAAATTCAGGGTGATGGTATAGTTGCGATTCACGATGCTGCACGACCATTGGTATCCGAAGAAGTTGTTTGCAAATCTTTTGATTTCGCATTAGAAAATGGAAATTGTGTTGTTGGCATTACACCTGTTGATTCTGTGAGAACCTTTTATCCAAAAGGGAATTCGACAGCATTAAAGAGAGACGAGCTAAGACTTGTACAGACACCACAGACTTTTCAAGTGGATGAACTAAAGGAAGCCTACAAAGTGGAATATAACATCGATTTTACGGATGATGCTTCTGTGATGGAGGCATACGGTGTAGCTATCAATGTTACTGAAGGTAACCGCGAAAATATTAAGATTACATACCCCGAAGATCTGGATATTGCAACAATATTTTTGAAAAGAAAGCGCCCTATGTTCTAGGGCGCTTTCTTTATCTAAATGTGATTAGGCTGCCCTATTTATTACTTTCAATATTATAGCTATCACAGCGATAACCAATAGAATGTGAATTAGACCACCAACATTTGGTCCGAAGCCTTGAAAGAAAAAGCCAATTACCCATAGTATAACTAAGACAACGGCAACTAGATACAGTAGATTTCCCATAACGTTTTTTTTTTAGATTTCTGTTTTTTAAAGATTTTCCGGAAGCACACACTCCCATGACAATTCACAAACAATCATCGTTCCAAAAATAAGAAAGGCCACACCTAAATGCAGCCTTTATATCAATTATGACTAGTATTCGTCTTCGTTAAAGAAGAAGTCGTCCTTAGTTGGGTAGTCCGGCCAGATCTCCTCGATCGTCTCGTAGGGCTCACCATCATCCTCAAGTGCCTGAAGATTTTCAATCACCTCTACAGGTGCTCCCGATCTGATACCGTAATCAATCAATTCGTCTTTAGTTGCAGGCCATGGAGCGTCTTCCAAATGCGATGCGAGTTCTAGTGTCCAATACATATTTTGTTACCTAATTTATTTTAAATTAATGTCCGCAAAAGTATACTAAAATTACTGAGCGAAACAAACTTATTTTTCAACGTTTTATTGTCGTGGATTCCAGATGTTTTCTGGTGTTCCTTCATCAAGATTAAGCTTTCTTGCCAAAACAAATAAATAATCACTTAAACGGTTTAAGTAAACCGTCATTTTTTCGTCAACATGTGATTCCTGGCCTAAGTGTACAACTAAGCGCTCAGCTTTTCTACAAATACATCTTGCTAAATGGCAGTAGGAAACAATTGTATTTCCGCCAGGCAGAATAAAATGCTTTAATTCTGGCAGCTCAGCACCCATCTGATCCATCAGGTCCTCTAAGAACTTAATGTCCAATTCGTAAAGGTCAGGGATTTTCATGGTTGACTTCTCGGGATCAGAGGCAAGATAAGCTCCCACAGTAAAAAGTCTGTCTTGTATTTCTTTTAAATGCTCCTGGTAAAGCGGTAAGATGTTCTGACACGCTATAAGTCCAATATAGGAATTCAGCTCGTCTACCGTTCCGTAGCACTCTATCCTTAAGTCCGATTTTGGAACACGTGTTCCGCCAATCAATGAGGTTAAGCCCTTGTCACCAGTCTTAGTGTATATTTTCATGAAGTACTATTCAATTTTCTCAAAATCACCGCCTCTCTTCTCCAGATTGGATAGTCGTGGTGAAACCGTTTTAATATCGGTATTTAGATAATCTTTCTCAATTAAACCATCACGCATTCTAACGATCCGGTGTGCATGTTGAGCGATATCTTCCTCGTGAGTTACTAAAATGATTGTGTTTCCTTTACTATGAATTTCTTCCAGAAGTCCCATAATTTCAATTGACGTCTTGGTATCAAGGTTACCGGTCGGTTCATCGGCAAGTATAATAGAAGGATTATTTATTAATGCTCTTGCAACTGCAACCCTTTGACGCTGTCCACCAGACAACTCATTCGGCTTGTGGGTAACCCGATTACCAAGCCCTACGTTTTCCAAAGCTTTCTGAGATCGGGCGTCACGGTCCTTTTTATTCACGCCAGCATAAATTAAAGGCAACGCTACATTATCTAGAGAAGTGGATCGTGGCAGCAAATTGAAGGTCTGGAAGACGAAACCTATCTCTTTATTTCTTACTTCTGCAAGTTGATCATCGCTCATCTGGCTAACATTAATCCCGTTCAGAATATAATCCCCTTTACTTGGCGTATCCAGGCAACCTAGTATATTCATCAAAGTCGACTTTCCAGATCCGGACGGTCCCATTAACGCAACAAACTCGCCTTTAGAAATATCCAGGGATACCGACTTTAACGCATGAATTACTTCTGCCCCAATTACGTATTTACGGCCTATATCTCTAATATTTATTAATGCTTTATCCATTGCGGTTTTTTTCTTTAGACCTCTTTAAGGGTCGATATGTTACAATTAGTAGGAATAAAATGAGGCTACCTCTATTTCTCGATGATCTTTGGAACTAAAAAAAAGCGGTCGTTATGAATTGCTGCATTTTGTAGTCCTTCTTGTACCGTGATCTCCTGCTTTATCACATCCTCCCGCCACACGTTCTCATCAGTATTCATATAGATCAAGGGCTCAACTCCATTCGTATCAAGCTCATTTAGCTTTTCCATGAATGTTAAGATTTTATTCATATCTGTGATTAGTTCTTCGACATCGTTTTCATGAATGTCGATTCTGGCAAGGTTTGCAACTTTGGTAATGGTCTGCTTGTCTATAATCATTCTGAGATTTTAGTATTTATCATTTCAAAGATACGGTCTTTCAGCACATCTGAATCTTCAATATTTAGTTCTGCAGTTGATATCGGCTTGTGTATATAAATGTGACAAAGCCCGGGACGTGTCCCATACTTCGAGCCATCATCCCACATTTTCTTCCACACATCCTGGAGACTCACTGCAACGATAGAGATATTCTTTTCAATGGCAAGCCGAAAGGGACCATTTTTGAACGATTGCAAAACAGGTGGATAATGATCCTCATCAATCTTACCTTCCGGAAAAATGATCAAACTCATTCCTTTGTCAAGATTTTCACCCACTTTCTTAAAGGCCCTGAAAGAAGACATTTTGCTGTCACGGTTGACAGGAACGTCAATCGTGTTAAAAAACAATTTCAATACGGGATTATTTAAGAGTTCTTCCTTGCCCAGGAAATGAAATCTCCCCTTACCAATAATGCACAAAATCATAATGTCCAGATTAGAACTGTGATTGGCACAAAAGATATAAGCCTGATTGGTATCTAACTCGGTTTCATATTCAAACTTGTAAAATACGCCTATAAATAGACTGCATACCTTACTATGTAACTGCCGGGAACGGTTCAGTAAATTGTAATATCTTTCATTCCTTGAAAAGAGGTAATAAATGGGATAGAATAGAATGGAAAAGCTCAATATTACTAATATGGTGTAGAACCAATGGGCCTTCCTGAAAAACTTTATCATGAATCCAATATTACAAAATTGAAATTATAACCCGTCAACTTATCGTTTTTTATTAATTTCGACCCATGAAAGAAACTGTAGTTAGCGGAATCCGTCCGACAGGTCAATTGCATCTTGGTAATTATTTCGGTGCGGTAACAAACTTTGTTAAGATGCAATACGACTACAATTGTTTCTTTTTTATTGCAGATCTGCATTCTTTAACAACGCACCCAACCCCTCAAGACTTACATGGATATGTGAGACATGTATTGGTAGAATACCTTGCCTGTGGGATTGATCCAGAACAGAGCACAATTTATGTTCAGTCAGATGTACCCGAAGTCACTGAGCTTTATTTGTATTTAAACATGAATGCCTATTTGGGTGAACTAGAAAGAAGTACATCGTTTAAAGATAAGATCAGATCTCAGCCTGATAATGTAAATGCTGGACTGCTCACTTATCCGGCGTTAATGGCTGCCGATATCCTTCTACATAAGGCGGTTAAAGTTCCGGTTGGAAAAGATCAGGAACAGCACCTTGAGATGACCCGCACTTTCGGAAATCGATTCAATCGTTTATACCAATCTGAATACTTCCCTGAGCCTTTTGCCTTTAATTATTCAGAAAAGCTGGTTAAAGTTCCCGGACTGGATGGCAAAGGAAAGATGAGTAAATCTGAGGGCGATGCCAGTTGTATCTATCTGGCCGACACGCCAGAGGTCATCCGTAAAAAAGTGTCAAGGGCAGTTACCGATGCTGGTCCAACTGAAGAAAACCAATCGAAGCCCGAAGCTGTTCAGAACTTATTTGACTTGATGAAGATTGTTTCTTCCGAAGATACTCTTGCTCACTTTGAAAGCTTGTATAATGGAATGACCATTAGATACGGCGATTTCAAAAAGCAGTTGGCAGAGGACATGATTGTATTTAATGCACCGATCCGGGAACGGATTGAGGCTTTATCTGGAGACAACATTTACCTGGCTAAAGTTGCCAAGCTAGGTGCTGAAAAGGCACGCGAGAGTGCGCAAAAAACAATGAAGGAAGTTAGGACGCTTATTGGATTCAAATCCTTTTAGGTATTGACAAGAATAAACTACCGTAATACCTGTACATTACACAGGTAACTAGGGTCAAAAAAACAAATATGCACATAGCAATCGTTGGCAATATAGGCGCAGGAAAAACCACTTTAACAGGTTTACTTGCTAAACATTATAACTCAGAAGCCCTTTACGAGGCGGTCGAAAACAATCCCTATTTAGAAGACTTTTACAGCGACATGAAACGTTGGAGCTTTAATCTTCAGATCTATTTTTTAAATAGCAGGTTTCAGCAAATTGTTGATATTCAGAACTTTAACAGGAATGTAATTCAGGATCGTACAATTTATGAAGACGCCCATATTTTCGCTGATAATCTTCACGAGATGGGTTTAATGACCTCCAGGGACCATCAGAATTACAAAGCGATCTTTGCAAACATCACCTCTTTTATCAAGCCGCCAGACCTGTTGGTTTACCTTAGAGCATCGGTTCCCACCCTGGTTAACAACATTCAACGACGCGGAAGGGAGTATGAGGCAAGTATTAGAATCGATTACTTGTCGAAACTTAATGAAAAATATGAAGCATGGATCAAGGATTACCAACTTGGAAAATTGCTTATTTTAGATAAAGATAAGCTTGACTTTACCAACTCCCCAGAGGATCTTGGGATAATTATCCAAGCAATTGACGCAGAGATAAACGGACTTTTTTAGATGAACATACTCGGTATCATACCCGCAAGATTCGCTTCAACAAGATTTCCAGGAAAGCCGCTGGCACAAATCCAGGGCAAGAGTATGATACAGCGTGTATTTGAGCAGGCAAGCTTATCCACTTTGCTGTCTGAAGTGGTTGTCGCCACTGATGATAATCGCATTGCCGATGAGGTGAGCCGCTTTGGCGGAAGGTTCGTGATGACAGCAGGCACGCACATTAGCGGGACAGACAGATGTGCAGAAGTGATCAAAACACTTACCGGTTATGATGCTGTGATAAATATTCAGGGTGACGAGCCCTACATTGATCCCTTACAGATCGATTTACTATCGTCCTGCTTTGAAGATCATACTGTCCAACTGGCAACGTTGATTAAAAGAATCGATAATCAGGAAGACCTGTTTAATGAAAGTATACCGAAAGTGATTTTGAACGATCGGCAGGAAGCAATATATTTCAGCAGACAGACAATTCCATTTATAAGAAATGCTATAAAAGGCCAGTGGCTTAAAGAAGGTGTGTTCTATAAACATATAGGTATTTACGGCTACACTGTCAGAGCACTGCAAGACATTACCGAGCTAAAACCCTCAAGTCTGGAACTTGCTGAAAGTCTTGAACAACTTCGTTGGATCGAAGCGGGATATCGAATTAAGACACGGCTTACGACAATTGAAACATTAGCAATTGATACGCCTGAAGATCTACTTAAAATAAACGCCCTATGAAGATAATGCGATTTGTATTACTGATACCACTTCTGCTCATGCTCGGCTGTAACCAGGGAGGAAAAGGACCAGTGGAAATCTCGGGGACAAAACGCCAGGTCTTAAAGAATTTCAGTGATAGCTTGCTTGCCGATACATTTACAGTGATGGTAATTGGCTCCACTTTGGACAGTCAGATGGTAGACTTCAGAATACATAATTCAAAAGGCAGAGAAATATATCATGTCGATATCCCATCCTCAAGCTTATTAAAAAACTACGATGCGACAATTGACTTAAAAAAGAAGAAAAATCAGGCTGCGTTTCTTCAGTCCGAAATCGATCGTTTCTTTGATGAAGAGAACTTCCTCGAACCGGCGATTACCGAGTCAGAAACTCCTGACAAGAATGTTCCAGACCTGCTATTCTACCAGGAGTTGAAACAAAGCGGTCTTAATGGCTTTATATACCGCCTTGGCAAGGAAGATAAAATCTATATTGGATGGTCAGCCAAAGAAAGTAAGGCTAAAGCTTACTATAACTGTTGTAAATAGTTTCAGCAGGCTTTTATAACGAAGCAAAATATTTTTAAATAAAATTATGAGAATCATATTCTTTGTTATATATTTAACCATTAATCACCTGCTAAGAAGTTAATACTATAAGTTACCAGCATATTCTAACCAAATATATTTTAAAAATTGCCCGGTTCATCCGGGCTTTTTTTTGTCCTATATTTTCTGGAATGCAGTGAGCTTAGTTAAAGCTGTAGATGGAGTAAATGATAAGTTTTTCAGCCTTAACCGCTTACATCCTAGCCGCAAAATCTATATTAATTCCAAAAAACTGCATTTATTTACTAGCTTTGTATCCCGTACAAAAACAATAAAGTCTGTGTTTCAACACATGCTTTATATCACAAACTCACAACATGACTAAGTATATTTTTGTTACGGGCGGTGTTACTTCCTCTTTAGGTAAGGGCATCATCTCCGCTTCATTAGCTAAACTTCTACAAGCAAGAGGTTACAGTGTAACCATCCAAAAGTTCGATCCTTACATTAACATTGATCCAGGAACGTTAAATCCTTACGAACACGGCGAGTGCTATGTAACTGAAGACGGTGCGGAAACAGATCTGGATCTTGGTCATTATGAACGTTTTTTAAACGTACCTACTTCGCAGGCAAACAACATAACCACCGGAAGAATCTACCAAAATGTAATTAATAAAGAACGTCTTGGTGAGTACCTCGGGAAAACTGTACAGGTTGTTCCGCATATCACAGATGAAATTAAAAGGAACATGCGCATCCTTGGTGAAAGCGGTAAGTATGATATTGTTATCACTGAGCTTGGAGGAACTGTAGGCGATATTGAGTCCTTACCTTTCATTGAGGCTGTTCGTCAGTTTAAATGGGAAGAAGGCGCAAATAACGCTATAGTAATACATCTAACACTAATTCCTTTCCTTGCAGCAGCAGGAGAACTAAAGACTAAACCTACTCAACACTCGGTTAAGGCATTGCTGGAGTATGGTATTCAACCGGATATTTTAGTGTGCCGTACAGAGCACCATATTAACCAGGACATCCGCAAAAAGATAGCACTGTTTTGTAACGTAAATGTAAATGCTGTCATCGAATCGATTGATGCATCAACGATATATGATGTGCCCTTATTGATGATGAAAGAGCAACTTGATAAAACGGTACTAAGTAAACTGAAACTTGCCCAGAAAGAGCCGGACATGGAAAGCTGGAAAGATTTTCTCGGTCGACTAAAGAATCCAATATCTGATGTGGTCATCGGTGTTGTAGGTAAATATGTTGAATTGCCAGATGCTTACAAATCCATCACCGAATCGTTTGTGCATGCTGGTGCAAGAAATGAATGTAAAGTTAGAGTAGAATATATCCACTCTGAAGGCGTATATCCTGACAATGTTAAAGAGAAGTTAGGTCATCTTGACGGCCTCTTAGTTGCCCCAGGATTTGGTAGCAGAGGCATTGAAGGAAAAATTGATGCCATTAAGTATGTCCGTGAAAACAATATTCCTTTCTTTGGTATTTGCCTCGGAATGCAATGTGCGGTGATTGAGTTCGGGCGTAATGTTTTAGGACTTAACGCAGCAAATACGACTGAAATTGATGAGAACACTGAGAATCCGGTGATCAATATGATGGAAGAGCAGAAAAATGTAACCAGCAAAGGCGGTACAATGAGACTAGGTGCTTACGCCTGCGACCTTAAGAAAGGGACTAAGGCTTTCGCTGCTTATGGTAAACCTCACATTACTGAAAGGCACAGGCATCGTTATGAATTCAACAATGCCTACCTGGATCGTTACGAGGAAGCCGGAATGATCGCTTCCGGAGTCAATCCTGAAAGCAAGCTTGTCGAAATCGTAGAGCTTAAGAACCACCCATTCTTTGTGGGTGGACAATTTCACCCTGAATTAAAATCAACTGTTGCTAATCCTCACCCACTTTTTGTTAAATTTGTCGCCGCTGCGGTTGAGTTTACGAAAAAGAAAATTAAATAATACGCGTTTAAATAACAATAATGGATAGAAATACTTTTACAGGACTGTTCCTGATCATGATCGTTCTGGCAGGTTCGTTCTACTTTTTCAAGCCTTCTGAAGCCGAAATTAAAAAGGAGAAAGAGAGAATTGCTGCAGATTCAGTTAAATCTGGAAGTACAAACACAACACCAGCTCCAATTGCCCAAATAGCAACTCCTACAATCGACTCTGCTGCACTTAAAGGTCCTTTTGGGAACAGCATCTCAGGAACCGAAGCATCGTCTGTGCTTGAGAATGAAAGCTTAAAAATCACGTTCAGCAATAAAGGTGGCAAGATCGTTTCTGTACAAGTAAAAGGGCAGAAGACTTACGATGGTAAGCCCGTCATCTTATTTGATGGAACTCAAAACAAGTTCGGTCTAAACCTTAATGTAGGTGGGAAAATGGTAAATACGAACGACCTGTTTTTCGTAGCTACTAAAACTGGTTCTACTTTAAGTATGAAAGCGAACTATTTAGCTGAAAAGTACATAGCATTTAATTATGACTTAAAACCGAACAGTAGTAACGTTGCAATGAACATTGTCCTCAACGGAATGAACCAGATTATTCAAGGCAATTCTGTCTTGTTAAATTGGGAAACCACTTTACTGGAACAAGAAAAGTTAATCGAAAATGAGCAACGCTATTCAGCACCTTATTACAAGTATATTGATAAAGATCCCGACCATCTGAACGTAGCAAAAGATGAGAAGGAAGAGTTAAAAGAAGGCAAGGTTGAATGGTTTTCCTTTAAACAACACTTCTTTTCTGCAGTGCTTATTCCTGAAACTCCGTTTAATAGTGGTGATCTTGAAGTTAAAGTAAGTACTAAGCCGGGTGAAGTTAAATGGTATGCTGCCAACATGCAGTTACAATTCAACCAGCTTGCCGCACAAACTTATCCGATGAAGTTTTATTTCGGAACTAATAAGTTTTCAACTCTTAAAGATCAGGGTCATGAGATAGAAAAGCAAGTAGACATGGGCTACTGGCCATTGAAGTACATAAACAGATTTGTTGTTTTACCTGTATTCAATTGGTTGGAAAGTTTCAACTGGAGCTACGGTTTAATCATACTTCTATTGACAGTAGCCCTTAAATTGGTCATGTCTCCCCTAACCTACAAATCATATTTGTCTATGGCTAAGATGAGAATCCTTAAGCCGGAAATGGATGTGATCAAAGCTAAAGTCGGAGATGATAACCCTACCCTATTGCAACAGGAATACTTGAAGCTGTACAAGCAAGTCGGTGTAAATCCAATTGGAGGTTGTCTTCCCATGCTACTACAACTGCCTTTTGTAATGGCCTTTTTCTTCTTCTTTCCCAACCTATTTGAACTACGTGGAGAGAGTTTCTTATGGATGAAAGATTTGTCAACGTATGACGACTTCATCAAGTTTGGTGTTAACATTCCATTCATTGGAAACCACTTAAGTTTGATGTGTATCCTGATGACCATTTCTACACTAATCTATACCTATTTCAATAATCAGATTTCGGGTGCAACAGGCCAAATGAAATACATTGGTTATATCATGCCAATCGTTTTCCTTGGTGTACTTAACAGTTACCCTTCAGGCTTAAATTATTACTACTTCCTTGCAAATATGTTAACGTTTGCACAGCAGTTTTTAATCAAGTCAATGGTAGATGATGAAAAGATTCACAAGACTCTGCAGGATAACAAGACTAAACCTGTGGAACTGAAGAAGAAGTCGAAGTTTCAAACAAGATTAGACGATTATATGCGTCAGCAAAACCAGTTGAAGCAGAAAAAAGACAACTAGTATTCTTAATAATATTAAAAGCATCCTTCGGGATGCTTTTTTTTTGCTTAAACTTCTGCTTTATATGTAAAATTTGGCATACAAATTAAAACTTCGCTTTTTTTTTCCAATTTTTATAGCCGACAACTAGCAAACCAACAGAACCATCCATTTATGAAGAAAATACTTATAATAGCCTTGCTGCTCATTACAGGCACAGCCTATAGTCAGAAAAAGCCCTTAAATCATACTGTTTACGATACTTGGGAAGCTGTTTCTACTAAACAACTATCCAACAATGGCCAATGGGCATCTTATATAATTGCGCAACAGGAAGGGAACAACACGCTCTATTTTTACAACACATCCACAGGTGCAAAGGTCGTAATTCCCAGAGCCGAGGGTGTTCAATTCAGCGCTGACTCTAAGTACGCTGCTTTTAGCATCAAGCCTTTGTATTCAGATATGCGTTTGGCTAAAATAAAGAAGAAGAAGCCAGATGATATGCCTAAAGACTCCTTGGGAATCATCAATCTAACTTCCCTCGCTGTTACCAAAGTGCCAAGAGTAAAATCACTCAAATTTCCGGAGCAAGGGCTTCCAATCATCGCTTACCAACTGGAGAAGCCAATATCAGATACCAGCAAAACCGCAAAGCCCGCTGCGACGGCCAGTCCAAAAACAGATGAGGACCGTTTTTTTGCTGAAGAAGATCCAGGTAAGGCGAAGCCCGAAGGAACTGAGCTGGTTGCAAAGAATTTGATAACCGGTGTAGAATGGAAGTTCAAGTATGTAAATGAATACGCTTTCAGCAAAAATGGAAAGCAATTGGCTTATGCAACAACCGCCGCCAAGAAAGACAAAGCAGCTCTGGTCGGCGTCTACCTTTTCAATATTGAAAAAGGCAGTACCAAGACGCTTACAAAAGGACCTGGCAACTTCAAGAGCCTTACCTTTACAGAGGATGGTGATTCCTTTGTGTTCCTCGGAGAAAAAAGTCCGGAGAAAACCGAAATAAAAGACTTCAATGTTTACTATCATTCGAACTCACTTGATACTGCACAGGTGTTAGTGGACAATGCTGTTTCGGGGATGCCTTCAAAATGGGTAGTGAGCGGCGATGGAAAATTAAACTTTAGTAAAGATGGAAAGCGTTTGTTCTTTGGTATTGCTCCCATCAGGATACCAAAAGATACGACACTGGTAGAGTTTGAGAATGCAAAGCTTGACGTATGGGGATATAAAGACGATTATCTTCAGCCAATGCAGCTTAAAAACGCTGATCGCGAAGGCAAGAAGTCATACCTTACCGCTATTGAAATTTATACCAGTGACGTCAAAGTAGTTCCGCTAACCGACCAAAAGCTGCCTGATGCGGCATTAATAGACGAAGGAAACTTAAGTTTCGTATTGGCTTCTACTGATTATGGTAACAGAATCCCAGCACAATGGACCGCTGAAACGCTGAAAGACTATTATTTGATTGATACCAAAACTGGGGCTAGAAAGAAGATATTGGAATCCCTTGCAGGCAATGCGATGGCTTCGCCAAAGGGAAAGTATATCCTTTATTTTGAAAAGACAAAAGGCGAATGGTATAGCTATAATGTAGCTACAGCGGTCAAAACTCAGTTAACGAATAATACAAATGTGAAGTTTGTGGACGAGGATAATGATGTTCCCGATACGCCTTCCCCCTATGGTATT
Organism: Pedobacter sp.; assembly: GCF_037719805.1. GTDB lineage: Bacteria > Bacteroidota > Bacteroidia > Sphingobacteriales > Sphingobacteriaceae > Pedobacter. The sequence continues at coordinate 327,808 of NZ_JBBJLZ010000004.1, forward strand.
GCCGGTTGGACGGAAGACGATAAAGCTGTACTTATTTACGACAAATACGACATCTGGGAGTTCTCACCGGAGAACAAATATCCTGCAAAGAATATCACGAATGGATATGGACGCACAAATAAAATCACCTTTAGATATGAGCAAGTGGACCCGGAAAGTCGTTTTTTCGCTAAAAAAGAACTTGTATGGCTAAATGCTTTTAACAACGTTACTAAGGAAACAGGGTATTTTAAAAAGAACATTGCTGACACTAAGAATCCTGAACTGATCACTATGCAGCCCTTCCGGTATTCTAGATTGATCAAGGCGAAAAATGAGAATAAATACCTGTACGATAAAGGTAATTATATCAATTCACCTAACGTTTACACCTCGTCAGACTTAAAAGCGGAATCTAAATTAAGCAATACTAATCCACAACAGAACACGTACAACTGGGGCACTGCCGAACTTGTCAAATGGACTACACCTAAAGGCTATAAATCTGAAGGTATTCTTTACAAGCCAGAAAACTTTGACCCAAATAAAAAATACCCGATGATTGTTTACTTTTATGAGAAACTCTCAGACGGTCTCTATGCCTACCAACCGCCCGCACCGACTCCATCCCGGTTAAATATTCCCTATTTCGTGAGCAACGGTTATCTGGTGTTCGCACCAGATATCAGCTACGAGAACGGCTATCCCGGACGGTCCGCAGAAGAGTTTATTAACTCAGGAGTGGAATCCCTAAAACTCAACGCATGGGTTGACGGTACAAAAATAGGATTGCAAGGGCAAAGTTGGGGAGGATATCAGGTGGCACATTTGATCACCAGAACAAATAGGTATGCAGCCGCCTGGGCGGGAGCGCCGGTAGTAAACATGACTTCAGCCTACGGTGGTATCAGGTGGGAAACCGGCATGAACAGGCAGTTTCAATATGAGAAGACGCAAAGCAGAATCGGAGCAACACTCTGGGAAAAACCGGAGTTATATATTGAAAATTCACCGTTGTTTTCCTTACCAAAAGTATCTACACCAGTAGTGATTATGTCTAACGATGCCGATGGAGCAGTGCCATGGTATCAGGGAATTGAAATGTTTACCGGACTTAAGAGATTGGGCAAGCCAGTCTGGTTGCTTAACTATAACAATGAGGCGCACAACCTCGTGCTTCGTCAAAACAGGAAGGACATTCAGATCAGAGAACAACAGTTTTTTGACTATTACCTAAAAGGGGCTAAAGCGCCGGTATGGATGGTCGGTGGTATTCCGGCAATAGACAAAGGAAGAACATGGGGCTTTGATCTGACAGAGGAAAAGCCTTAAATGAATTTTGATTCTTTACTTCTAAATTACGCTGCATTTATAGAATCGGCCATTACTGATCGCTTCGTAAAGCATAATGTAGTGGAGCAACTTCTTGAACAACTGCCTTCAGACTTCAGGGTAGAAACTAAAGGATACTCAGAAGAAGGCCGTTCTCTCAACCTGGTCACATGGGGCAGAGGAAAATGTAAGATCTTTTTATGGAGCCAGATGCATGGAAACGAAGCAACTGGCACCATGTCCCTCTTTGATCTGATCAATTTTCTCAAAGACCCTGCCCAACAAGAGACGGCAGACACTATTGCTGACGAATGTACGCTGTATATGCTTCCAATGGTCAACCCTGACGGAGCAGAACGGTTTATTCGACGAAATGCTAATCAGATAGACATAAACAGAGATTTCATCGATACCTTAACTAAAGAAGCCAAAGTATTACGGAACCTAAGGGATGAGATCAACCCTGACTACGCATTCAATCTCCACGATCAGGATACACTCTGGAGCGTACAAGGCTCGTTGAAATCTGCGACACTCTCCTACCTGGCGCCTTCTTATGACGAAAATAGCTCTGTGAACGAGACCCGGACGAGGGCAATGCAGGTAGTCGCCGATATCTTTGAAACGCTAACGAACTTCTTACCCGGTCGAATCGGACTTTTCCAAGATGAGTTCGAACCACGGGCCTTCGGCGATAATTTTCAACTCGCCGGAACCTCTACTCTTCTTCTGGAATCCGGAGGTTTTAAAGAAGATGATGAAAAACAAGAGATCAGAAAGTACTTTTTCATATCTATCCTGAAAGGACTACTTTCTATTGCCACTGGATCTTTCAAAGAAAAGAATGTAGTGCAATACCAGGATATCCCAAAGAACAATAAGCAGATATTCCATGTTTTGATCCAAAACGTAGCAGTCAATGGTCTAACTACCAGTATAGGCTTAAATTATGAAGACGCCTTTAATCCGTCTGATCTTACCGTAAAGAGAACATATTACATCAAAGATATCGGCGATTTGCGTTATTGCAATGCTTATACAACGTATGAAGGCTCAAAGCTGACGATAAATGGATTTATATTAATAGATTCGCTGGCAACTTTGGATCTTTTTGAAAAAGATAGAAGAATATTATCATTCTCTTACGGAATCCTAGTCTAATACCTTAATTTAAACCGAAAATACAGCAAATGGCATTAAGTAGAATATGGTCTACCTTTATCATCGTAGCAATCGTAGTTGGCTCGATCAAATGTTTTTTCTTTGGGCAGTCAGACATATTCAACTTAATGATCATAGGGAAAGCGGATGATGCCGGAAACGTTCTTAAAGTTGATGGAGTAATAGAAACCTGCTGGACAGCTGTAAATATCTGTCTGAAATTAATTGGCATAATGGCTCTGTTTATGGGCTTTATGAGCATCGCAGAACGAGCGGGAGGAATTAGATTGCTCTCCAGAATTATTGGGCCTTTCTTTTCCAAGCTCTTCCCAGATATTCCAAAAGGACATCCTGCAACTGGTCACATGGTGATGAACTTCTCTGCCAACTTGTTGGGTCTCGACAATGCAGCCACTCCCTTTGGTCTAAAAGCTATGGAGAGCTTGCAAGAACTCAATCCTAACAAAGAAACGGCCTCGAATGCACAAATCATGTTTCTATGTCTTCATGCTTCAGGCCTTACCCTTATACCTGTTAGCATCATTGCCATACGTGCATCGCTTAACGCAGTGAACCCAACGGATATTTTCATCCCTTGTATGATTGCGACTTTCGTAGCTACAATGGCAGCGATGATTATTGTGTCATTCAAACAAAAAATCAATCTGCTACAACCCGCTATTCTTAGATGGGTGCTAAGCTTATCAATCGTAATAGCCTTGCTCGTTCTGTACCTGGTGAGTTTAAAAACTGCGGAACTTCAGTCGTTCTCTGGAATACTGAGTAATGGTTTACTGCTACTGATTTTCCTTTTGATAGTACTTGGCGGGGTGTATAAAAATATCGATGTGTTCGACGCTTTCATTGATGGAGCAAAAGGTGGGTTCGATACGGCGATCAGAATTATACCTTATCTGGTGGGCATGCTGATCGCCATAAGCTTGTTAAGAACGAGTGGAACATTTGAAATCATAATAAATGGACTTAAATACATTTGCACGGCTTTAGGTGCAGATTCAAGATTTATAGATGGAATCCCTACTGCGCTAATCAGGCCTCTAAGTGGCGGCGGTGCCAGAGGAATGATGGTGGATACAATCACTACCCATGGGGCCGACTCCTTTGCTGGTAGGTTATCAAGTATTTTACAGGGGTCATCAGACACCACGTTTTATGTAGTTGCCGTCTATTTTGGTGCAGTTAACATTAAAAATACGAGGTATGCAATTGGCGCAATGCTTTTGGCAGACCTTGTTGGAGTGTGTACAGCGATCGGGTTGTGTTACCTTTTCTTTGGATAGTTAATTAAGGCTTTCCTGCTTACCCATGGAAAGTTGAGAGATAATGTACTGAAGTACAGAGGGCTCTACTGAAGTGTTTTTAGAGGTTCTCCATGTTGAAGAACTGTCAACCCACACGCAGAATGAGTGATACCCATCTACAATTACAGCGTAGGTCTCGTGGAAATCATCTTGAATCCGCATACAGAACCCATTAATCGGCCTTCCCTGTACATCGAACTGGAAGTTTAGATAATTGCTTAACATATAAAAATTTGGTTAGTCATAACATAACAAATCTGCTTATTAAATGTTTCATTAATATAACGTACAGAATAACATTATGTTAAGCACAAAATCCTATATATGTCGTCAAACAGTATTACTGCAATAACTGAACTTGATAGATCTCACTATCGAACAAAAATTTATTCCGGAGGCCACTTTATTTACTCCGATGAGCCAGAAAGCGTTGGAGGATCTGATGAAGGTATGACCCCTGGAGCGTTGCTGTTAGCGAGTCTTGGAAGTTGCACAGCGATAACGATCCGTATGTATGCTGACCGAAAGCAAATACCTTTAGATGCCATAAAGATCGAACTTGAGATATGTGCTGAAGAAAATATGTCTGCACAAACAAGTATCAACCGAAAAATTGAATTGACTGGCGATCTGAGTTCTGAGCAACACGGTAGACTGATGGAAATCGCAGATAGATGCCCCATTCACAGGATTCTTAGTAACCCCATTAAAATCACGACAATAGCTTAAATAGCACTGTATACTATACAGAACAAGCGATAAAATATATTAATTAGTACAGCCAGGATTAAGCTGCGAATTGGGCTTTAACTTTTTTGATGAGATGATCAATATCGAAGGGCTTGGCCAGAAAATCATCGGGCGAGCCTTTTTCGGTTAAAAGGTTATGTAAATTGTGGCTTGCAGATATCATTACAATAGGAATGTCGCTCAACTTTGCGTCGCCTTTAATAGCCCTGCATATATCTCTGCCATCAATACCTCCGAGCATTACGTCAAGTAATATGAGATCAGGTCTCTGAAGAGATATTGTTTGCATTACCTCACGGCCGTTTGTTAGCGTTGAAACTTCATAACCTTCATCTTCTAGTATGATCTTAATGATGTCAACAATATCGCTGTCATCATCTACCTCTAATATCCTTCTCAACTTTTGCTAATTTCTTGTCTCATTTGTGACCAGACATTAGCTATAAATATGCCAATTGCCATTTTTTTCAAAAGTTTACACTAATACTAATTATATTAGCATCTTTACACCTCAAAAATCTGGGAAGATGTTATACGCAATAGTAGATATTGAAACGACGGGTGGGTTTGCCTCAGGCAACGGGATAACTGAAATTGCCATCATCATTCACAATGGATCGGAGGTGATTGACCGCTATGAGACACTCATTAACCCGATGCAGGAAATACCGCCCCACATTGAGGCACTTACAGGAATAAGTAACGTTATGGTGGAATCTGCACCGACTTTCAGCATGGTTGCTGAGCGAATTCAAGACTTACTTAACGATAAAATCTTTGTTGCTCATAATGTAAATTTTGATTATTCTTTCGTAAGACATCAACTAGCTATAGCAGGCTACGAGCTTCACTGCAAAAAGCTTTGCACAGTACGAATGAGTCGCAAAATCATTCCAGGCCACCGTTCTTACAGCTTAGGAAAACTTTGCAATGATCTAAAGATCCAGCTTAACAACCGACATCGAGCCGGAGGTGATGCGGATGCGACGGCTACCTTACTTCGCCATCTTTTAACTTGTGATTGTGATGGCCATATCAGCACTGCATTAAACAAATTTTCCAAGGATCATATCCTCCCTCCAAATCTCCAGAAGTCAGAAGTCGAGAAGCTGCCCGTAAGCACCGGTATTTACTACTTTAAAGATCAAAAAGGGAAGGTTCTTTATGTTGGTAAAGCAAAGAACTTGCGCAAACGCGTATGCTCTCATTTTACAGGAAATAACACTAGCCGTCAGCGTCAGAACTTTCTAAAAGAAATTCACACGATAGACTTTGAAGAATGTGGTACGGAGTTGATGGCATTCATACTAGAGGCTTCAGAAATTAAGAAGCTCTGGCCCCCATTCAACAGAGCGCTTAAAAGTTTCACGCAAAAGTATGGGCTTTACTCCTTCGAGGATCAAAAAGGTTACATACGACTTGGCATAGATAAATATAAAAAACAGACCGTTGCACTCTATAGCTTTGATACGGTGCTTGAAGGTCATAACTTATTACGGCTCTTGATAAAAGAGCATCTTTTGTGCGAAAAGCTATGTTTTGTACAAACTAACCGCAATGCTTGCACAGGCCATGAAGAAGGGAGATGCGCTGGAGCATGCTTAAATAAAGAATCCGCTGCTTCCTACAATGTGAGGGTAAAGTATGCACTGAATCAGCTAAAATCGATGCTCCCCTCCTACGCCGTTATCGATACAGGAAGAAATGAAGACGAACAGAGTTGCCTGCTTGTTGAAAAAGGCGTCTTTTACGGAATGGGCTACATCTCAAATTATAGTGATGTCAAAGAAGCTGGAGCCTTAAAATCGGCACTACAGCCTTATCAATCAAATGATTACATTTTGCATATGATTTCTTCTTATGTAGAACGGTTTCCAAACAAAAAAATATCCATCTAAGCCTTGCGCATTTACATCCTAACGCCTATATTTGCGCTTCTGAAAAGGAATGCATCCATAGCTCAGCTGGATAGAGCAACGGTTTTCTAAACCGTAGGTCATAGGTTCGAATCCTATTGGGTGTACAAGAGATTTATCTCTTAATTAGAGGCGACGTTGCTCCAGACGTCGCCTTTTTTTGTTTAAAGTCATGTTACGCGGCTTTAAACCCAAGAATCAAAGCTGACACATATCCGAACCCAACTAATCCAAGCCCGTCTTATTTCAGACCATTGTACCTTAACAAATCTTCAGTTGGCGCAATTTTGGCGCGCTGGTTTAAAATTATTTAATTAACTGTGTTGCTAATTTAAAGCATTATTTTGAATTACATGTGTCCGTCTTCCATCATACTCGAATAACCGTCTTTACTTATAATGAGATGGTCGAGCACGCTAATGTCTATAAGGTTTCCTCCTTCCTTCAGCTTTTTAGTTAACAGTAGATCTTGTTGACTCGGATCAAGCTTTTCACTTGGATGGTTGTGTGCTAGGATGAGTGCACTTGCTCCAGCTTTTAAAGCAATTACAAAGATCACCTTGGGGTCGACAACTGTTCCGCTTAACCCACCCATGGATATGTCAACTATCCCTAACACTGAATTTCTTCTGTTAAGTAGAAGCAGTTTGCTCTCTTCTAAGAACCCAATTCTTTCAAGTGACCATTGACGAAGGAAGATATCATAAGCATCCTTAGATGATGTAATAACAGGTCTTTCTGCTAGTTTGTACTTTGGCTTGTAAGTCAGTTGCACCTCGGCAACTTTAAATGTTTTGTGTACCATATGTGATTATATTAATATGGTACTTGGCAAGCTTTCAGGGAAACTAAGTCAAGAAGCAACGCAATAAATAGGTGGTGCGTGAGAGGCTACAGTGAGCGTTTATGGGGGAATTTCTTGAAACGTGTTGAGTTGACAAGCATAAATTTGAAGAGTCATTAATATATATCCTCCTTTCGTATCCGCATTTGCACCAATTTAAAACTCGACAGAGAAGTTAGTTATGGATTGCTCAGGATTGAAAGATATCAAACATTACATTTAAGATTGGAACCCGGAACAGGTATGAAATTAATAGCACAGGAGCTACAATTATGAAGGACTTAGCTTTACCTAGATTACCTTTCCTAAGGTTGATGTAGAAGCTTAGAATTAAAAAGGTTAAGGCAAGAATCAACGGTAACCATTCTGCAATGAAGATTGCAAAAGGTGACTCCAAAATACTGTCAGATGATGCACCGGAGCCATACATACCCCATAAGGTAAGTGGTATGATTAAGATGTAAATGAAAGTTGTGGTTAATAGCGTAGTGATCAACAATATCATTACTTGCCACCATCTAGTTTTGCTTGAGACGACTATTTCAATCTGGGTTTTCATGTTATTAGTTCTCGATGACTTGCTGAGCATCAAATACCAATGTACTTCATTTTCTTTGTATCCACAATTGAACATAAAAACAGTTATGAAGGGCAGGTTTAAATAAGGGATATTGTATGGTTTATATCCCCCCTTTTATAATTTGTCCAACTTATTTATTTTGATGCATGCTTGTTAGTACAAGTCATCATTGATCTACCGTCCTCGTTTATAAGGTAGAGGGGGGTATTTACGGTTTTTTACCTTGTAAACAGAAAGGGAAGCGCACTTGTGGTCGCTTAACGCATTAATAATTAACTTCATGTCCTTTTCAAATTATAATCTAAATTAGCTTAACTAAATAAGACTAACCAATGCTCTATTTTAAAACAGTACCGTTTCCTCACGGTACCAAACAACCAGATGTTGAAAAGGCTCTTAGGAGGTATTCTTTAAAAAGAACCTCTTCATTAGACTTCAAAAGTTCGGCTACTAACGTTGGTACTGATAAGCTTTTCCTTGGCTTAGAAGGTAAGAATTCTTTAAAGTTTACACGCCTTAAAACCTCGTTTGAAGTCTTGCTACCTAAATTAATAATTAGCCTCTCTAAAGATCAAACTACAGCAGCATATAGAATCAGACTAAGCGCAATCCCTTCTGCACTGTGCATTTTGCTATTATTTGGAGTCGTCTCGATTATAATAGGTTTGATAACTGGTAATGCGAAACTAGAAGGTGTCATTTTTGTAGTTGCTATGATTATTGTTTTTACTCTTCTTCTTAAGTTAGAGATTAGACTCTTATTATCAAGAGTTTCAAAGTGCATTAAGATAAGTGACAATACACTTCCTTAAACGCCAAAGGTAATCAATGAAGCTGGTGCACATTTCAAGTTTATGGGGTTATATAATAACTTAACTTACTTTTTTGTGCAGCTGAAGCCAGGCTGTTAAGCCTAGCTGAGTATGGAATCTATCCGTTTTAATCAAAGAAAAGACTTATTAAAGGGTATCACCTTCACATTGGATAACATCATAACGCTCCTACCCATATCCAAACTTCTGTTAATATTACCTATTTAGTACGCTGATACAAAATCTGGGATATTGAAGGGAGGTGCTGTTAAAAAGGTTAGCTGGAGGAAGTAGCTCCATGTCTTTGGTTTAAACGGTAGTACTTCGACGATCATCTAAAACTATCCGCCTTTTAAAAAGAAGAGCAAAATGTAATGTTTCTTCAATGCTTCAGCCTTATCAAAGGAGCGCTTTAAAGCATGTTAATTACAATAGGCCATTGCAAAGATGGAAACCTTACCGAGCTCTTCAATTGAGCCTGACCAGTCAGGCAGATCAATGTACCACCTATCGGATGGTGTTTTATAGAATCTAACTGTACCTATCATGTTGATGTGAAGTTAAATAAAAAGAGCCACACGTATGTGCAGCTTTAAATTGATTCGTGTTTGAGTTTTATTTACACTCATAAGTAAACTTGTATTCTGATGTATTCCCTCCAAATGCACTTGTAACCGATTTTATTTTACCTGAATCATAAGTATAGGTTAAGTTATAAACGGTTTGACCGGAACCTGGTTCATAAATAATGGTAGATGGTAAATTCTTGGATAGCTTACCAATGAATGGCGTAACACGATAGCCGATCTCATCAAAATCTATTACCTCGCCGAACACCCATCCGTAAACGACTTGGTTATTTGTCTCTACATTCCCATAGCTCATACTTATCCATGGTTTACCATTATAATCAGAGGAAGTTAAATTGCCCGTCTGATACTGGATGCTTTGCCTGTCTTCGCCAATACCAACTTCTATTAACTGACCATCCATATTGTATTTGAAATTAAGAGGTTCGTTTCCCTGTGTAACACTAGTAATCCGGCCGTTCACATCAAGGTTATATTGTTCAATATCGCCATTGACCCCTTTCCAGTTCACTTTACCAGCAGAATAAGTGAAAGTCTCAAACTCATTTGACTGTTGTTTGCCGTAGTCAATTCTGGTTATTCTATGGTCACTATCATAAATATAATAGTACTTATCTGTTACTATCTTATTGTTTTCAGAATAAAAATGTTCTACTAATGTCACCTTACATTTTACTTGTCCATCTGGCCAGGGATCGACTATCACTATTGGTTTTTTACAGGATAAAATCGTCATGAGTACTGTAACAGAGAGAATTAATTTTAGCGTTTTCATTATCTTTTTGGTTTAAGGATTGTGTTACCTATTGATTGCGGTGTGGCTGTAATTCTACCGTGCTTTCTTATGGCTGAATAGATATCATCTAAATCTAGCTCATACATCCCTAATCTTAGGTAGCTAGTTTTACCTGCGCCATTCTGATTTAAGGTATAGAACCCCAAGGTACTGTCCATGAGGTCAACTTCCCTTATTAGTACTATGTTACCGTTATTAATGGCTTTTGTATCTAAGTTACGGAATGGACTGTTAGAAACTTCATACAAAGGTCTAAAATAATATTTCACATCCAACCATGGCATATCACCAACATCCAGATGATAAAGTTCGATTTTTGCAACAAACTGCATAGCAGCTTCCACCTCTCTGTTAGTTAGCACTTTGTATGGAGAGGTGGCTTCCGTTCCAGCAATAGTATGATACGCTTCAAGACTTTTAAAGAGAGTGCCCTCGGTAGTAAGTTCCTTAACCGAGTTGATGTTTTGACTGGCCGTTGAGAAGGTAATATTATACTTAGGCTTTCGAGCTCTGAAGCTACTAGCTTCATTGTAATTATTCTTTCTTGTTGATCATTGAGATTTTCAAACATCTGAAGGGCATCCCCCTTGATGGCAACTGTATTAAGAAGTTTTATTGGCATGTTTTAAGAACGATCACTCTCGCCATCCATGAATCGTTTATAGAAGAAGTTGTGTACGTCCTTAGTGTAGCACCCCACCCTAACGCAGTCTTCAATGTTGATGTAGTTTCAATCCTTCATGGTATGTTTAAAGATGGAACGAAGCATTTTGTTATGTATGATGGTTGCGAATTTATCAATAGCCTCCGGGTCCGCTGTAAAATATAGACACAATACTTCCAGTCTTGCCCTTCGATAGCGTTAGTGTCCAGAAGTAGCAGAGTGCTTCTTTGACCAGGTTAGGATATCTTTCATTGCCCGCCTAATGACTAAATTAAGGTTCTTCTACTGCGAATTAAACAAGTCCGGGGCAGGCGGTTGATCCTGGTCCTTCCTGCCTTTACCTTTCTTGGTGGTGTTTTTAAACTTACGTTCCTTCGCCCTTGAAGGCGCTTGTTCCTCAGTGAAAAAACTTTGTTGCCGGGGTTCATCTTCAACCTCTTTCAATAAGCTTAAATCTTTGTTAGGTTTCTCTTTTGTTGATACCGCGTTCACCTTCTTACTCACACGATATCTGTTCATTAAATGATCAGGGTATGGAACACACAAGGCAAGCTTCTCCGCCGCCGACAATCTTTTGTTTAACCACATCATTTCACTGTTCTTCGGAAGAATCACGGGCATTCGCCTGGCTTCGTGGATTTCGCCAACTACCGTATTTGCTGCACAGGTCATAATTCCATAAGTACGATAAATCTCTCCACTCCCGGCGTCTACCCATTCCGTCCAGAGGCCTGCAAAACAAAACAGCTTCCGTTCCGTCAGAAAACGATATGGGCGCTTATCCGATGGAGTGACTTCTTCTGCTTCGTAAAATCCATCCGCAATGACAAGACAGGTATTTCCCTGTAATAGCAGCGGTGCAAATGTTGGTTTATCCAGCACCTCTTCGCTTACAATATTAAAGGACGCGAACTGCGGTACTTTGCTTTCTGCATCTGCTGGAACGATTCCAAAATTCATTCGTTGCACCACATTTGGCTCGTCAGCCGTAACTACAAAGCCAAAGTCAGTAATTGCTATATTTGGATCAGGCTTGTACTCCCCTACTATCGTATAAGCATTCTCCTTTAAAACCTCCTTCTCCTCAGCCGTAAGTGTATATCGCGCGCACATAAATTGAAATTCTTGTAATTAGGTAATCAATTGTTTGAACTAACAAACAACTATAGGTACTTGTTTATTTCCAGCTGTTGAGGCTTCTAAACACGACAACTGGTCGGGCCTCATCGCCTCGTTGCTTTTTGTTGATAGTAAGTGATCACTTTGTTTAGAAATTCCTCTCCCTTGACTTTTAGCTCTGCAATTTCCTTAGTAAACTGCTCCACTTTTTGATCAATAGCTTTGTGGTAGGCTACGTTTCCTCCCCTCGGATCCCGCATGACCATATTCTCCGTTAACGAGCGGACCTCAAATTCTTTCATCTCCTTATTTTGATAGTGCTGCTGAAACTCTTCAGGAGTATACCACCTGCCACTATACTTATTATACAACCATACGCCCTGTATCACCGCCTCTTTAACAATAGGCATAAGCTTAACGAAATCTCCCTTTTTACCGTCTGCGTGACTCAACTGATGAGTCTCTTCATATTCTTTCATCATATCACTTGGCCTGAACTATTATTACGTCTTCGATTCTTGTTGTATACCTGCGGGATAAAAACTCCTGACGCATAAACCACTTTTTTTCGAAACCCATAACGGCATATCGAATGGTGTCTTTGCCTAATGTCGCATTCATGGCGTCGACCGTTTTAATCATTAGCTGTAGCTTCTCGTTGTTTGAACCTGCCTCTGGGGCAAACATGGAGGACTGAACCTGACCTTCAGGCTTTAAGTCTCTAAGCTCTACCCCTACTTTTTGATACCTGTAGCCCTTGACATAAATCATTCTTAAGGCGGAGAGAGCTTCTGTGATGAGCTTACTGGTATCATTAGTGGCAAGCGGCAGTCTGACTATTTGTTCCGCGGAGTAACGGTCTGATACAACGGCGAACTTACTCGTATGGGCATAAACCAGCAGCTTGGCGCAAACCGAGCCTTGGGCACGCAACTTTAACGCCGCATTTGCTACATAAGTGGCTAGCGCTTCTTCCATCGGCTCTAACCGGGTCTCCGGAGTATTGAACGAGCGTGCCGTCGAGATACCTTCCTTATCCGGCCGATCAAATTCCATAGGGATGCACCGTTCTCCTTTCAGCTCTCTATACGTCCGCCTTCCCTGGATAGTCATCAGTTTTAACACATAATCTTCCGGAAGTTGTACGAAGTCATATGCATTATAAACGCCTTCCCGTATCAGCTTAATAGCGTACCTGGGCCCAATTCCCCAGACATCATCAATCTCCGTTCCTTTTAGACCTTTGGTGATCTTTGCCGCAGAGTCCATAACATAAACGCCGGTAGTCGCACTTTGCGTTTTAGCCAGTTTGTTAGCTAACTTTGCCAGGGTTTTAGTTGCTCCGATCCCAATGCAAACCGGAACGCCGGTATATTGAAGAATCTTCGCCCTTAGCTCCACTGCAAGTTTCTCCAGATCATGGTATTTAAACGTACTGAGGTCACAGAAGCATTCATCAATCGAATAAATTTCCTGATCTGGAAACGTCTTGCGAACGATACCCGTGATCCTGCGCATCATATCCTGATATAGAGTGTAGTTTGAAGATCGCCACCAGAGCAATCCTTGCTCCTGCTTTTCTCTCATCTCAAAATATGGCGTGCCCATCTTAATCTTCAGTTCCTGCTTGGCCTCATTGCTTCTGGAAATAGCGCAGCCATCGTTATTACTCAGTACACAGCCGGCCTTTGCCCGGAGCTCCGGTTGAAAGACCCGCTCGGCACTAACGTAGAAGTTGTTCGAATCGATTAATGCGAGCATTGTTCCTCCTTCGTTGATCCAAAACACTATGAGGTACCACTCCCCAAATTTCAAATGGTGTGAGCTCGTTTCGCTCGATGGGTTTGAAGTACTTATTGTCAGGCATCAAATACTCCTTCCCCGACTTCCGGTAATACGATCTTAAAATAAACTCATTTTCAATAATCCCTACTACAATATCACCAAGTCCGGGAGTTAGCGAACGATCCACTACCAGCAAATCGTTGGGATATATTCCGGATCCGATCATGCATTCCCCGGTTACCCTGGCAAAAAAGGTGGCCTCTGGATAGTTAGACACATAGGCATTCAGATCAATACTTGCCTCTTCGTAATCTGCCGCAGGGCTTTCAAAGCCGGCGTGGATGGCTTCTGCGTATAAAGGAATTAACGTTTTTGCAGTTCCCCGTGTAAATATTTTAAGTTCTTCCATAACAACAAATTGTAAGTTACCGCAAATCTATGCTAATTATATTAGTATTATGATAAGATTTTACTAACATAAATAGTTTTACTGGTTGATAAAATTTGTTAAATAGGTGGCCTGGGACGATTATAATAAAGCTGGCCGAGGCTTACTCATGCTTTTTTTCTTCCTGAAATTTTTAAAGGCGAAGCTGTTATTATTGTATCACTGCTATTTAAATGACTTTATGACTAAATACTTAAAAACTTTTTATGACAAACAATTATTCAATGGAATGCTTCTGAGTATGCCGAATTAGTAACGGCGCTATCAGGTATAAATGAATATGGAAGACGGAAAAACAGTAACTCAAACCAATAATCAATTGGATAATATTGAGAATCAGAATAAAATTATAATTCCGGTTATAGAAGAACAGATTCATATTGGAACCAGGACAGTGGAAACAGGTAAAGTCAACATTTCAAAGAAAGTATTCACTGAAACTTATACTGCAGATATCCCAGTTTCAAAGGAGGAAGTAATCGTTGAAAAGAAAACGATCAATCAATACATTGATGGTGAGGCGCCCGGAATGCGCCTCGACGGAGATACAACCATTATTCCTGTTGTGAAGGAGGTGATTGTAAAGCGCCTTCTTCTTGTGGAAGAAATTCATATAACCAAACGTCGGACGGAACAAACTGTGCCTGTAAGTGAAGTGCTGCGAAAGGAAGAGGTAACCATTATCCGGCAAGACAGCGCTATTTCCGGAACGTCGCAGGAGTAAACTTAGCAATCAACATCTATCTATAAACATTAAATTAAATTATTATGTCAAGAACAGTAATCGGAATTTTTGAAACGTTAAATCAGGCTCAGGAAGCCAAATCTTATCTGCAAACCAATGGATTTAGCAGTGAGCATGTAGACATCAGCAATGGCACGGGCACATCTTACGATGGCAGTTCCGCAGATACGAATGAGCAGGGCTTCGGAGATCGTATTGGTAATTTCTTCAAAAACATGTTCGACGATGAAGATGAGGCTTCATCTCATACTGCTGCTGCAAGAAACGGAATTACCGTTACCGTTCATGCCAGAACGGAAGATGAAACATTACAGGCTGTACAGATTTTAGATAATTTCGGGGCCCTTGATGTCAACGAGTTTTCGGAAAGATCAAAAATCGGCGGAAATGCAGCAACTGTAATACCGGTGATTGAGGAAGAACTTCATGTTGGTAAAAAAGAAGTTGAAACTGGAGGTGTACGCTTACGCAGCCGTATTGTGGAACGCCCCGTAGAAGAAAGCATCCGTCTGCGTGAAGAACATGTGAATATCGAACGTACACCAGTTGATCGTCTGGCTACATCGGCTGATTTTGATGGTTTAGAAGGAACCGTTGAATTAACTGAAACTGCTGAAAGAGCTGTAGTTGCAAAAGAAGCGCGTGTTGTTGAAGAAGTAAGCCTGGATAAAGAAGTAACTGAAAGGGAAGAAACGATCAGCGATACGGTGCGCCATACGGAAGTGGATACGGAAGAAATACCGGGCACCGAAAGGACTTTCCGTGATAGAAACGATCAAACTACACTATAATTAAACGTCTGCGGGCAATCTGCCCGCAGACTAATCTTTAAATACTAAATCAGAATATTATGGCTCACTTAGAAGTGAAACCCAAAAGCGGAACTCCTTGGTGGGTATGGCTTTTACTGGCTCTTGTAGCACTTGGAATTTTATATTTTCTGTTCAGAGGTAACGGAAACGACTCAACAGCTGTAGCTGGTACTGATTCAACAGGTACAACCGATACCTCAATGAACACCGGAAATGCGTTAGCTGCGACAGAGCCTGATTGGAGTACTGTAGATTTTAATTCACCGAAGTCTTCTGATCCGGACATTACTGACCAGGATGTAGCGGTAAGCGGGAATGATCAGTACACGATCTACACCCTGGGAGAAAACATACTTTTTGCTACAGATCAGAATTCAATTCAGGCCAGTGCAGATGCAAAGTTAAATCAGGTAGTATCATCATTGAATAAACGCTTCAAGGGAGCGACGATCGGTGTGTTTGGTAGTACCGATTCCACTGGAACAGCCGGACATAATAAGCAGCTTGGTGCTGAGCGTGCCGAGGCAGTAAAACAATGGCTGATTAAATCAGGTCTTGAAGAAGGAAGAGTTTCCATTCACTCTTTAGGTGAAAAGGAACCGGTAGCCAGCAATGCTACGGCCAGCGGCAGAGAACAAAACCGAAACGTGCAAATTGTAGCTTTCCCGGCAAAATAGATATCAAATTCTTAATTTAAACATGAGAAATGGCTTTAGAAGAAAACAAGCATGATCACCTGGTAGAACTTGGTGGCAGCGATTACGAAATTGTCGATGGCGAGCCCAATATTAAGGGATGGGACGTTAAGAATGAGTTTGGCGAGCTAATTGGCGAAGTTGACGAACTGCTCTTTGACCCTCAATCACGTCAGGTACGTTATCTGGTAGTTGATCTAAATGATAAAGTAGGCATGGATACGGATAAAAAAGTGTTGGTCCCTATCGGCTTGGCAGAACTTTATAAAGATGGTCACGCACAAGATGAGGATAGCAATATTGATCACAATGACCAGGTTGAAGAGGCTTATAACCCTTCTACTGATGGGAAGGTGGTTATTGTTCCTGTTACCACGGAGCAGTTAGCGGCGCTACCGTCCTATCAAAAAGGAAGTGTATCCCCGGAAACAGAGTCGACCGTAAGAGACATTTTTTCAGGCTTGGGCGCAGCAGGTATTGCCGCGGGCGCCGTTGCGTACAATAGAAATGAGTTTTATACGCATGACCACTTCAATGAAAATAACTTCTATGACCGTAATAAAAAACTTCCGGTGATTGAAGAGAACCTTGAAATAGGTAAAACGCAAGTACAAACAGGCGGTGCACGAATCACCAGTCGCATTGTTGAGCGTCCGGTCGAAGAAAGTATAAACTTACGGGAAGAGCATGTGAATGTTGAGCGTAATCCTGTGAACCGTCCTGTTAACTCATCTGACACAGGTGTTTTCCAAGAGCAGGAATTAGAACTCACCGAGAGCGCCGAAGTACCTGTGGTAGATAAGGAGGCCCGTGTTGTAGAGGAAGTTCACATTACAAAGAACGTGGAAGAGAGAGAGGAAACAATTCGGGAGACGCTTCGTAATACAGAAGTAGAAGCCGAACGAATCGATCCAAATAAAACAAAGCTCTCTTAAGTAGATAGAGATAAGTATTAATACCAAGCCGGTGGACATCTGCCGGCTTTTTTGTATAACATTAATAATCTATACCATTTAAATTGATTTCTATGAAAAAATTCATTCAAAGCCTGTTGATTGCCAGCATCGGATTATCAGCATTACAATTTAGTGCTTGCAAAAGCGGCAAGCAGGATAAATCTGCATCCGATACGATAAGCACTGATACAGTAGCGACCGCTGCACAGACCCCTGTAGAGATTTCTCCTGACCAGGAGCTCAACACCAGGATCAAAGATGCCACTAAAGACTTTCCAGGTGTTTCAGCTACAGTTTCAAACGGCGAGATCAATCTTACCGGAGAAATAAAAAGAGACAGATTGCCTCAATTAATGCAATCTTTAAGTGCGATCCAGGCCAAAAAAATCAACAACAACTTAACGATTAACTAGTATGGCACTACAAGAAAAGTATGCAGAATTGATCACAGCTGCCAAAAACGCTGGTATCACAAATTTACAGGTTCGTGAACAGAGCAATGTGCTTTATGTAGATGGTAGTACCTCAAGTGGCGCCGTAAAAGATTCGCTTTGGAGTATATACAATAAGATAGACCCGGATTTTAGAGCGGGCGATCTTATGCTTAACATAGATGCCACTGCTGCTGCCGGCACTAAAGCAAAAGTAGCAACCAAATCGTCAAATCTAAACATTAGAAAAGGACCAGGTACTGATCAGGAGGTTGTAGGAAAGGCTGCCCATGGCGAAACTCTGACAGTCGTTAGCAGAGCTAATGAGCAGTGGAGTTTAGTCCGTACCGATGGCGGCAAAGAAGGCTATTGTTATAGCCAGTATCTTACACAGGCTTAAGATGAATAGCCGGGCGGACATCCCCCCGGCTATTTTCAATAAACGGTCTAAAATCCCTTTAGCAAGCCTCCCAGATTTCCTAATCCTCCGCCCTTTCCCAAGGAAGATGTTATAGAATCCGCAGTAACACTGGTATCATTTGGATCATTAGCCTTATGAGCAAATTTCTCTAAAATCCCAGGGATAGCTCCCGCTATCGCTCCAGTAATTGCAGGAGACAAACCAAATTTACTTCCCAGTGATGACACTACTCCACCAGCAATAGCACCTGTTATCGGGCTTCCTGAAAGGCTTCCTGAAAGAGATGACAGTAAATCACCTACGCCACCTTTCTCAGCCGCCTGAGTTGCCAGACCGTTCTTAATCTGCCCGGCTATTTCTTCATGCACCTGATGTTGTTGTTCAGCGGGAATCTCATGATTTCCTACCTTTTCTTTTACGAGTTCTAAAATTTGTTCAAACATATCTATTAATTTAGGTTAGAATATTCATAGCTTTCAACACTCCCTAAAGCGCATTGTTTCATTTATAGAGACCCTTAACATGATAAACAGACTGCTTCAAAGCATGCAAAATATAATAACACTAAGCACCACAGAGAAAGACATCGTAACATCTCTGTTTAAAGAAAAAATCTACATAAAAGGCGATTTCTTTTTAGCAGAAGGACAAGTCTGTAAACATGTTGGGTTTGTAACAAAGGGATTATTGCGATACTATATCAATCATGATGGAGAAGATAAAACCTACGATTTTGCGCAAGAAAAGAATTTTGTTTGCAATTATGAAAGCTTTATTCCTCGCAGTGGGAACCATCATTCCGATCGTTGATATGCTTATTGTGTTATCGAAGAATTATACCGGCATCATACAAGCGATTCCACATATATCGGCAATCATCGTCTGCGCTGTAATCGCAACAATTTTATTAACACATAAAGCTTCAAACAAAACGTTATGAAAACACAGGGTTATATTAAGCTGATTAGTTCGGCAAATACAAATGAGGATAGTGTTATTCACTTTAATTCCATTCCAAACGAGAAAACACCATGGCATTACGACACAATTTCTAGAAACTTTTGATTGCGGAACGGAACGCTGAAAATTGGGGTAAAGAACTCTTTTCAACTATCTTGCGAAAAAAGCAATTAAAAATGGTCGTTTAAGAGAGCTGGAAAGTAAGTATTGTAGTTAACTACTTATTTGCTTGACCAAAGTCTCCGCTTGACAGCCAGCTTAGCCCTTTATTAAGGTAGAATAACGTTCCAACAGCTTCATATATTTATCTTTCCAATACGTATCATCTTTCAAGGGCACAGATTCTTCGACTTCCAAATCTACAACGACTACTTCTGACTTACCCGATGAAGCGTCATGAAGAATAGTACCAGATATCCTTTCCATTATAGATTCATCAATTACCTCCAGCTTAAACCAATTGTAAAGGGTTCTGCGACTAACGCCCAGTGCAGCGGCAATCTCAGTTATATTCAATCCCTTTCTTTTTATCGCTCTTTCCAGTAATTGACCCATATGAATTTCATCCATGAAACCATATACGACGTTATTGTAGATAAGTTTTGTAACGTTTTAGTATTTAACTTTTTTTAACAAATAGCGCTGACGCCGGGGAGCCATCAGAATCTACACAACATTCAAAGCGTCAAATATTTAAGTCTAATATTGACTATTGTCGCAATTACCCATGTTCTGTTGTTGGTATACTTTTATTTCTCAGCGCGTCTGATTGACCCATTACTTAGAATCACCTGGCATGTATTCAAATGGAAGCTGATCTCCAAGACGTTTAGTACCACAATATCTTCGAATTAGAAAACTTCGATAATCTACGACACTTCCTTTGCCGTCGATTAAGGCACTATCAAGGTAGGGAGCAATTATAGACGAATTTCAACCTCCGGTGAACCGGCACCACCAGCTGTCTCTCCGGCGTTACCACCGTTTACTGCAATATACTGTACATAAAGCGGCGCTGATAGCTTCCAGGTGAAATGCCATCTAACTTGAATTCGCCGTTTTCGCCTGAATAGGTCTTTCGTTCCGTTCCATTAAGGAAGATGGTAGCTGCTGGCAGCACACCATCTTCCAAATGTTTAACGGCCCCCGTAATTGAGTAGGTCACCTGAGCATAAGCCTGACTAAAAGAAGTCAGGATTAAGAAGGAAAACAATAATTTGGCCATCAATTTATACATTGTAGTTTATATAATCCGCATTCGAGTCGCCTGGTTTCATTATCACTATCTAATACCAAATGACTTTATTATCATAGACTTCAGATCAAACTGTACAGAATCTGAAATACCAGACTGCGCATGTTGGCGCGAGTTAAAAACTGATGCTGATTTCTTTGCCACTCCTCTCCTTTCTTTCCCAAAATAAACGATCTGGTCGGCCGTGATCGTGTAGGCATCAAAGTTGATCGTTGACCCAACTCCATACAGGGTAATCGCTTGCTTATCTTCATCAAATACCACAGAATCCTTAGCTACATAGGAAACCTGATCCTTTAGATCCTTAACTGTTGCGACTTTGCCGTTTGAGGGAGCTGTGATACGGTCATCATTTCTTCTTACGAGCGTGACCATTGCATTGTATTCCGTCCCAAATTTACTAGCCAATTTGCCAACTAACCTGGTGCCTGAAGATAAACTGAGATTCCAGTCCTTATAATCCTCTAAACCAATGCTGCTCATCAAGTTTTCTGGATACTGCTTACCCTCAATCAAAAACAGCAATTTGGAGCCTTTCTTAAGGCTTACCATCCCACCGGATCCTCGCCTATCCGTTTTAATCTGAACCTCATCGTACATGCTGCCATCTTGATTCTTTAAGGTATATCGGACATAAAATTTATCAACTGCCCTGGCTTTATTACGTATTCTCTGGTTTTGCCTATCGATTTCTGTCGCATACTCAATTTTATGATCATGTGTGGTCAACACTAGCTTACCATCATAAGAACGTTGAGTGATGACGCAACGAGGACTGATGCGATATAATATATCCGTCCCGTAACTTTTCCCATCAATTATAACCTTTGGATTCGCTCCTAAGCCGGTGTAATCAATCATTCTTAACGTATCAGACGGAAATTGTCGCACATTTATCTGAGCTGCGCTGGCATCCTTTTTAGACTTAGCAGGTATTAACATCATTGGAGTGATCTGAACGGCGCTCTCCAATTTTTCAGCGACTGTTTCCATAGGATTTGCATAGATAAATTGAACACCGAATGTCCAGGCAAGCAAAAATCCAAGAGGCAGAGCAGCGAAATAACTTAGCTTAGTAATATTTCGCGACTGCGTATTGAACAGCATTTTAATTCTTTTCTTAAGTGGCTTCTTTGCGAAGCTGTGGACCAAAACAGAGTTGCTTTTTACGGCAATTGCCAGTAAGAAACTTGCATAAGAGATATTGCCTACCGCCTTTGAACTTTGCTTGTCAGCCTCAAACTCATGCACTTGTTCGAGCGAATCATCATAAAGATATACTAGCGGATTAAACCAT
Source organism: Pedobacter sp. (assembly GCF_037719805.1). GTDB lineage: Bacteria > Bacteroidota > Bacteroidia > Sphingobacteriales > Sphingobacteriaceae > Pedobacter. The sequence continues at coordinate 349,478 of NZ_JBBJLZ010000004.1, forward strand.
AACAGAGATTTAAAGAGACCAGTGATTATCTTATCCGCGGAGTGAAAACAGGAAACGTGCACACGCTCATGCCTGATAATCTGCGTAATCTCTTCGCTAGTTAAGGCTTGTTTATTTATAAATACATAGTTGAAAAACGAACAGTTTGTGAACCCCTTATTCTTGTAAATAAGCTTAAGTGACCCTATCTCCTCATCTATATGGCGCGTATACCACAACAACCTTGCAAGCTGAAACAAGAACATTCCAAAAGTACAGGCAGCGATAATCCAATCTCCCTGAACAACACGTTTCTGCCATGGAACGGCAAGTTCTCCAAGTTCAATCGGCACAGCATCCGCTCTGAAGACCTCTACTTTGCCTTCAACAGAACTATCTCGATAAAAACTTGATTCTTCCTTTACCAACAAGGGGTCATCGCCGGCACCTTTTAACTCGAGTTTTAAAGAAGGAATCAGCAAGCTAATGATCAAAGTGCTCATCAAATAGATCCGGTTGCCATTAAAGAAAGTAAGTCGTTGTAAAAAGATATAATAGAACGCATAAAATAAGGCTAGACATGCGCTTACTTTAAGAAGATAGATAAGCCATTCCATACTATTGTTTGTTTTTATTTATGATGGATTGTAGTTCATCGATATCTTCCATGGTGAGCGTTTGTTCCTTGACCATAAACGACAGCAAGCTTGACGGAGAACTATCGAAGTAGCTGGCAAATAGCTTAGAAAAGCTGGTCTTGGTGGACTCTTCTTTGCTAATCGCAGGAAAATATTCATAGGTTTTGCCATAAGCCTTGTAAGAAACGTACCCTTTTTTTTCAAGAAGCCTGACGATAGAGGAAATCGTGTTGTACGGAGGCTTCGGCTCCTCGTCTATCTCCTGAATAATATCCTTAACGAATGCTTTCTGGAGTTTCCAGAATATTTGCATGATTCGCTCTTCTGCTTTTGTTAATTCTTCCATTACATAAAGCTATAACTTAATTTTCAGTTTATCAACTGTTTTTTCAGTTGACATAGTAATATGTTGAATTTGTACTATAACTTCCGATTTTTAAAGTGATAGGTTTCAGTGGTTTTAGAAAAGCTAAAGTCCTTTAAGGCAGATAACACAGCACTAGTAGCGCCTTTCCGTAAGTTCTCATGAACCTCCACGATAATATTATCTGACTTCGAAATCCACTCCGTACTTCCTTCAAATACTTCTTTTTCCGAACCCTCTATATCTATTTTTAAGATATCAATTACTGCTGTTGGATGATCTTCCAGAAGGTCACTTACAGATATAGCCTTAATCACATTGTCTTCATCGGTCGTTTCTTCGACCATAAATCCCCAGTTGCCTTCAGTCGTATTTGTAATTTTTAACGCACACTTTTTACACCACAAGCCATTATGGTATCTAATAATATTAGGGTAATCGGATGTATTTAATTGCAGTAGTTCAAAATTTGTACTTTCAGGTTCAATGCTTATAATCCTGGCGCCTGGAAAAGCTCTTTGGAAGTATAATGCTGCTAAACCGATATTCGCACCAGCATCAATAATACATGCGGCATCGGTCTTCAAATGCATCTTATATACTTCATCAATGAACACTTCTTCGAATACGTAGAAGTCGGAAGACTGTCTTCTGAGGAAGATTGGATGCTCTAAATTAGGGATATGAAAGCTAATCCTACCTCTCGACCTGGAAAGACGAATTTTGAAAAACAGTTTTAACCCAGGGAATAGACCGAAGCGAGCAGCATATTGATAGATCCGTTTATTGATTAGCATAGTAAAACCCTCAACTAAATATAAAGAGTTCAAAGGAATAAAATCGCATGACTCCTAGACAATTACATTTTTACGATTACGATCCGGAGTTTATTATTTACCAAACTTTTATTAAATTAGTTATAACAATATTCCTAAGACGCTGATGCAAGATCAGTAAGGGACCATGAAAAATATTTGTAGGTAGAGGAACCTGCTTAATTTAAATGCACGTTGGAATGAGAGACGTTGACAATTACATATTACAATTTGAACCAGAGGTTCAAAGTAGATTAACAGCGATCAGGCAACTCTTCTTTGAAGTTTTTCCTGAAATAGAAGAAAGCATCAGTTACAATATGCCAGCTTATAAGGTTGGAAACCAACAGTTATATTTTGCAGCATATAAAAATCATATCGGCTTCTACCCTATTAAGGAATTACCAGAAATTGAAAATCAGCTGAAAGACTACAAAGCTATAGGAACTAAAGACACATTGCATTTCCTGCATAATAAACCGCTGCCAGTTAATTTAATAAAAAGAATTATAGAATTGAAATTCAACTGACTAAGTTAAACCACAACTATAATGTGTCATAAGCAAATAACGGATACCCCACCATATATTTCAGCTGAAATTGGTCTTAAACTAAATCCTTCTTCTAATAAGCCTAAATATAATATAGCCAACAACAATTAAAAGTACTATACTAAAGATGGGCCAGATGGTTGAGAGAAAATTCATAATCATTTTTATCTAAGATACTATTTAAAGTCATGATTCCGCCTCTCGCTAGTTGCTTTCTAACTCGATCGTTTTGGTATCAGTTAATTCAGCCGGCATATGCATAGATGCTTGCAGCACACTTTCCAACTCGCCCTGATCCGCCGGGATATAAAGTAGATAAAAAGCATATTCTCCTTTAACATCCTCAGACCCTAAAACATTAATTTTTGCAAGACTACTCATATTCGTTTCGATGACATGAACATCTTTATGATGAGACAGCCATTCATTTACTTCCGACTCGAGAATTTTAATCGATGGTGCGGCAAACATTTTTATCTTGTTCATGACTTCAGGGGTTGATCATATAGAAACGCAGAATCGAAAAATAAGTTTCAGCAACGTTGAGTTTTCTAGGTCACGCTAGCCTGCTTACTTCTGTTAAATCGCTTAAGTTGTCCCATGTGCTCCGTAGGTACATTATCACCTAGTAACTTGCCCCAAGGCTTCAAACCATTGATCCGATCAAAAATGATTTTTAACACCGCAATGAAAGGAATGGATAAAAACATGCCAGGGACTCCCCATAATGCGGCGCCAAGCAGAACTACCAGGATTGAGATCAGCGCGTTTATCTGCACTTTTGAAGAAACGATACGTGGAACGAAGATATTATTATCCAAAAATTGTATCACCCCATAAGCAGCGATAATGGATAACTGCGAGGTGTAACCGTCTTTTGTAACAGTAGCCATAAGAACTGGCAACGCAATAGCTACAAGTCCGCCTATATAGGGCAACAAATTTAAAATAGCACCAATTACACCAATTAAGATTGCATTCTGAATTCCTAATAACAACAGTGCGGCCGAGTTAAGTACAGCTACAATCGCAGTCTCAATAAGCAAACCAACAATATAGCTTTGGATAGCACCTTTAGTTTCGGTTAAAATTTCCGCTACTTTTGTCTGGTTCTCCTCAGAAAACACCTCATACAAGAAGTTTAAGATCAGAGTCTTATAAAGCATCAACAAGAATACATAGACGGGTATAAGAAAAAACACACTCAAAATCCCCAAAACACCAGTTAGGGTCTGCCCAATCATGCCTTTACTACTGTTGGCAGCATCATCGAGCAGCTTCGCCTGCTTACTTGCAGAAAAACCAAATGAAGTTTGCACCCAAACCTGAAGATCATGTAACAAGCTTCCTAAACGCGCCTTTATCGACTCAAGATCATCGAAAAAATGGGCCACTTGTGAAGAAAGAAAATACAGTAGTCCAGTTACCACGAGAATAGCAATCAACATTGACACTATGATTGCAAGTACTTTAGGAAGCTTTTTTTCTAACCGATTGCTTAGCGGATTTAACAATATGGCAATTAGAGCGGCAAATGCCAGCGGTACAAGGATATCCCTAAGCACCAATAAAATGTAAACTGAGATTACTATTCCCAATAAAATTACGGGGACTTTAATGTAAAATGGATATTCTTTTACCATATTTTTGTTTTTTAATAGATCGAAGGTTATTTAGCTTCGCATATGAATACAGGCGCTTGCAATATTTGTTTTAGCATAATTCCATCAATTTGACCAAAGAGCGATTTGAACTGTAAATTTCCAGGTATTATAGGTAATTTATACTGATACTTAATAATGTACTGAATATGCAAACAACCGATGTACACAATGAGCGAATGGCAAAAATGACCTTTTCGTCAGTATATCCACTATACTTACAAAAGGTCGAAAAAAAGGGCCGTACCAAAGAAGAGCTTGACCAGGTAATTTGCTGGCTAACGGGGTTTACCGGTGAACAGTTAAACGACCTCCTTCAAAAAAAGGTCACGTGTCAATCCTTTTTTATGCAATCCAGCCTCCATCCTCATGCACACCTCATAACTGGGATGATTTGCGGTTACCGGATAGAAGATATTGAGAATGCTTTAACAAAACAGGTCCGCTATTTAGACAAATTAGTAGACGAGCTTGCCAAGGGTAGAAAAATGGATAAAATCTTGCGGTAAACGATTGCTACCAAATTAAACATCCTTGGTAGGAATGGGAATAGGTCATACCTGGCTTTGGTCTGGTTTGGTTGCTCCCACAGTAAACCCGTAATGCTTCCACCTTGAATCCGCCTTTTCTCTAGGCAAAAGGCGGACGCAACGCGGGAGCATGGCGGATTCAAGGCGGGAGCAGTCAACGCCAGACCCGAGCAAGTCCTGAGCTCTTTATAGGCAGTGTTACTTAGGCTACCGGACTATTATTATAGCCTTTTAGACATAAATGTACCAAACTCTGAATAATTGTACTACACTATTGGGCTACTTAAAGCAATCACTATTTTCGCATGGATAACCAGAGGTTTAGACCGTGAGAATCTCATCAGTATTTGGTTCACCTTGCCCGAAGACAATATCTTGAACTCAGCCCTTTGATTTGAATTTATGGTTTGGCAGGTTTACTTTCTAGCGTAAAGTGGAAGTTCTACAAAGAATACCGTACCCACATCTTCTTTACTATCGAACCTGATTGTCCCCCCATGCCACTCCACGATCATTTTAACGATGGACATGCCCAATCCCGTAGAGACCTCTCCCCTAAGGCCGTTCCTTCTGGCAATGGTGAACTTATCAAATAAACAATTGTGAAAGGCTTCAGGAATGCCAATACCGGTGTCAGCAACCGTAATTAGTACGCTCTCGGACTGTTTGTAAAGATTTACATCTATTTCACCACCACTTGGAGTAAATTTTAAGGCGTTTGAAATCAAGTTATTTATGACCTGCATAAACTTATCTTCATCAAGTTCAATGTAAACCTTTTCAGAATTCGCGTTTATATTAAGCTTAATCCTTAATTCACTTTGACTTTCTGTATAGTTTGAATAGGCGATTTTAATTCGTTCAAATAAATCAACTCTCCTTTTAACCAGATTAACACTAGAGCTTTCTAAGAATTCCTGATCAAGGAAGGTATGAATAAGGTGGATACCACTTTTGCTAAGCTTTTCAATGGATTGAATAATTTTCGCCAGTTTTGGATTACCAGATTCTCCTGTCTCTCTGCTGAGAAGGGTTGCAAAACTTTGTATAGCGCCCAATGGTCCAGCGAGATCATGCGCTAGAATGGTTAAAATAGAATTCTTTTTATTGGTATGGGTATGTAGAACCTCTATGTTCAATTTTGCTGTCGTAATATCCTCAGCTTGTACTATCAACTGATTTTGACCGTCTTCATTTAATAAAAAAGGACTTACCCGTAACCAGCGGAAATATTTGCCCCGCAAAATTCGACATTCAGTGTCGGCAACGGTTTCGCCAGAAATACACTTTTCAACATTGCCCAAAACATAAGCTTTATCTTCATCATGGATCATACCTAGCAAATTCGCTGGAGTTGTATCTTCAAGACTTATGTTGAAAAAAGACTGACTAGCCGGATTCATGTAAGTAAAATGGTTAAACTTTAAATCGAAAATGAAAAAGAGCTCAGTCGAACGCTCAGCTAAGTAAAAAAGACTGTCCGATTCATTCATTAGCAACATGCAAAACGCTATTATCCCCCGGGGCGCTTTAAGTGCAAGTTATAACTTAATAACGAAACGGAGTTAAGTCTGCTGATTAGTCTTAAAAACTATTCCTGAAAAGAATTAAGCAAGGCATTGAATCTGTGGCTTTTATTCACATTTTATTGTGTAAACACCCTAGTTTAACGACATTAGAATTTAATTGACAGAATTATGCGAAAGGTCCTAATTATAATTTTAATCGTAATCACTACCATTGCACTTACTTATTTCCTGATTCAAAAAATCGGAATGAAAGGTTTTGCATTTGCCTGGGCACTTAATTTTCTTTTAATGGCGGGTGTACTGACGTTTACAGAAACCCTTAAAAGTCCGCTTACGGCTGCATATTTCGACGCAAAACCCTGGGAGAACGGAGGAAAAATCTACCAATCATTTGGCATAAATATTTTTAGAAAGGTATTAGTTTGGATCGGCTGGGAAAGATTAAATAAAAAGTCTAATCCTGTTGAAAAAAATACCGAAGCGCTAATGCAACTCCACTACAAAACAAAACAATCTGAAATAGGACATTTAATTATTTTAATTATAGTTACCGCATTTACTGTTTTCGTAGCCACTGAATATGGTTTTAAGAACTCTTTATGGTTAATACTGCTGAACGTCCTATTTAATTTGTACCCTATTTTACTTCAACGATTCAATAGGCCCAGAATTGGTAGAGCCTTAAATATCGCAAAGCAGAGGTGATTTGTTTTAGAAACCTCCCGCCCGTATTTTTTAATTTAAATATCTTTGGCACAAAAATTACTAATTACATCATATGCGTTTTTCCGCCAAGCATTTATACGTATTTCTTACTTTTTGTTTACTAATCGGGCGTACAAGCGAAGCATCCGCCCAACTCATTCCTGGACTATCAGGCAAAAACGATACTACTCCCACAAGTGAGGTTCCTGACGACTCGTTAGGCAGGCGAGATCCAAGGGGAACCGTTAGCGGCTTTATTCATTCTGTTGCAGAGCAAAACTTTATAAGGGCAAGCCAGTATTTAAATCTAGAGAAAGGCCACCGGAGTGATAAAGAACGCCAAAGGATCGTAAAAGTGCTTCAGCGATTACTGGATCAGGGTGGCAATGTGATGCCTTATTCCTGGCTCAGCAATAAGACTGAAGGAAGAATAGACGATGAACTTCCTTTGGAACAAGACTTAGTGGGTACTGTCACTGCAAATGGTAAAGTAATAAATTTGTATGTAGAGACTACCGGTACTCCGGAAGCACCAATATGGAAAATCTCTAAAGAAACCGTTGAAGCTATCGCTGCAATAACAAGCGATGATGAGCTATTGGTAGACAGAGTGCTTCCAAAGTACTTAAAAGATAATTTATGGGGCGGAGTTGCAATCGGTCATTGGCTGGCTGTAGTCGTGTTATTTGTCTTGGCCTATTTAGTCTCATGGATAGTGACCTGGTTTATCAGCTTCATTCTTCGACTTTCCTGGCCAAAAGCAAGGACGGAAGAAGGTCTGGGTGTAATACAGGCGTTCACGCTGCCGATTAAGCTCTACTTAGCGGTATGGCTTTTTGTCGCAGTTTCACAACAGGTAGGCATCTCGATTATCGTCAGACAAAGGTTTAGTACCGTAACATTAGTTATTGGATTAGTTGCGTTTGTTATTCTATTGTTACGCCTTACTGATCAGATCAGCAGTTTCAGTAAAGGTAGAATGACGCAAAGAGGCCGGGTCTCAGCTGTATCTATCATCCTTTTTTTACGAAGGGCGATTAAGATTGCAGTTATTATTTTTGGTATCGTTGCCATTCTTAGTACAATCGGCTTTGATGTTACTGCTGGGATAGCCGCATTAGGAATCGGTGGTATTGCGCTGGCATTAGGTGCTCAAAAGACCGTAGAGAACTTTGTAGGAAGTGTTACTTTAATTGCTGACCAGCCAGTTCGGGTAGGTGATTTTTGTAAAGTGGGCGATACCACCGGAACCGTTGAGCAGATAGGAATGCGCTCCACAAAGATCAGAACGGGGGAACGGACAGTCATTACTATTCCAAATGGAGAGTTTTCTTCTACAAAGATTGAGAATTATGCCCATCGCGACCGTTTCTTATTTGCTCCGGTTATCGATCTTAGATATGAAACCACACCTGATCAAATCAGATACCTACTAGTGGAACTTAGAAGTATTTTATATGCCCATCCAATGGTTAGTCCAGATCCCGCGCGGGTTCGCTTTGCCGGCTTTGGGCAGTCCTCGTTAAAACTTGAAGTTTGGTCATATGTTATCGCCCCGGATTTTGACTTGTTTCTTGAGGTTAAAGAAGATTTGTTACTAAGAATGATGGACGTGATTGCAGCAAGCGGAAGCGACTTTGCGTTCCCATCACAAACACTTTATTTCGCTAAAGATAAGGGACTTCCGGAGGACAAATCGAGGGAAGCGGCCGAAAGAGTGAAAGTCTGGAAAGAAAATAATGAGTTGCAAATTCCGGCTTTTCACCCGGAGAAGATTGAAAGCATCAAAAACACCATCTCATACCCACCTGAAGGGTCAGTGCTTAACAAACCGAAGGATGAAAATGACCTACCTGACTAATACGTTGGTCAGGTAGCGCTTAACGAGGATTGCCAAACCGCTTAACAGAAATTTTTCCACGGGCGCGTTGCCGGCTCTCCTTATTCTGTTTGCTTCTGACCTTATCTTTCTTACTGAAGAGCTTCATAAATAACTGACTAAACCCGTTACTTTGGCTCCATTTCTTACTATTGCGTAATTTGACCGATCCAGGCAAAATAGAAACGCTAGGAATCAAAGAGTGTGTTCCATTAGGATTAACCAGTATATTACCGTTTAATATGGAATGCGTACCATCGGAGTTGACCACGACATTGCCAGTGATCAAAGAATGCGACCCGTCACTATTTACGATCACCTGAGCCATACCAGATTTAATAAACGCAAAGGATAGGAGTATAAAAATTAAGAGAGATCTCATAAAAAGTTTTATGGTGTTAATTGTGTTCCAATATACACGATTTATGCTTAATAAAATTGTTATTATTCCTATATAATCGTAATATTGCTATATAGAAATATGGGACTTACAAAGACAGAGATTTTTACAGCAGATCAGAATCGGCTTGCACAGCTGTTGAAGGCCATGGCTCATCCTGCTAGAATAGCAATTTTGCAAAGAATTCTGGCCTCTAACACTTGCATCTGTGGTGACTTGGTGGAGGAATTGGGACTCGCGCAGGCGACAATTTCACAGCATTTAAAAGAACTGAAAACTGCTGGAATTATACAAGGTACTATCGAAGGAGTGAGTGTTTGTTACTGCATCAATCCTGAGACCTGGAAATCAATGGAAACACAGATCACAGCTTTCCTGTCTGCGTTTAAAGAAGTAGCCGACTGCTGCTAGTTGTGCTTTAATAATTGTTCATTTAAATAGTAAATTATTATTATGAAATTATCTGAAATCAAAGAAATTTTAAGTCAGGCCGACAGCGTAAACTTCCAGTTAGAGGATGGTAAAGCGGTACCGGCACACTTCCATGTAACTGAAGTAGGTGTCGTTACCAAAGACTTTATTGATTGTGGTGGTACCGTTAGAAATGAAAAAGTAGCTAACTTCCAGCTATGGGATGCGAATGACTACGAACATCGTTTAAAGGCAACCAAGCTACTTAACATCATCGTATTATCAGAGAAAGTATTAGGGATGGAAGATTTGGAGATTGAAGTCGAATACCAGACTGAAACCATCGGAAAATACAGCCTTAGGTATGATGGAAACAACTTTGTGCTCGTGGCAAAAACGACCGCATGTCTTGCACCTGATAAATGTGGCATTCCCGAGGTGAAGAAAAAAATACAATTACAAAACTTTGCAGTTTCCGGCCCGGTATGTTCACCTGGTGGCGGTTGTTGCTAATGATGCTTGGGATATGTTCTCTCCAAGTAGTACCAATTATTTATAGTTACAATTAGGTGTTATAACAATAAATCGCACATCTTTCAGTAGCTTTAGAACGATGCGAATTCCCTTTGTTCAAACATTAGTTCTTTTACTGTTTTCATTTACGGCCTCTGCTGCCGAACCAGCAGTGATCTCGGCATCAAGTAACTATGAAAATATTGGTAAACGCATAAGCATTTTAAAAGATGAGCACAATGCGTTTTCAATAGAACAGGTGATCCGCATGGGAAATGAAGGGAAATTCGTACGCTCCTCTAAGGCCATTTTAAATCTCGGCAACTCGACTGCTGCTTTCTGGATCAAGATTCCGTATCAAAATCTGAGTGACCAGACGGCTTATTTGATTCTTGACGTACCTAATATTGACCATGTTGATTTTTATTCAAAAGATAACCAAGGCAGTTTAATCCACATACGCACTGGCAGCGTCTCTCGACCAAACAAAAACGTAATAGCGACGAATCATTACATATTCAATCTGTTTCCAACGCGGGTTGAAGAGCGCGGAAGAGATGTTTATCTGAAAGTACGTACTGATAACATTATGCTAATAGCTTTGAAGATCACTGATGCTAAAACACTGATAACCACCAGTAATTATAGGATCGGCTTTGAATCCATCTATACCGGCATTTTAATCATGCTCTTTATTTTAAATGTCTTCCTGTTTATAAGTGTGAAAGACAAAACGTACCTCTATTACTCACTATATATAGCTGCATTATTCGCTTATGTGGTCCTGTATCTAAGGGGTTACAGCTACATTCTGGGACCTGATGTTCGAGTATTTGTAAATCTATATCCTCACGTATTTGCTGCTATTGCAACCATTGCTGGTTGTTTTTTCTCCTGGGAATTTTTAGGGATCAAAGAGCGGGTCCCAAAGATGGTTCCGGTCTATAAATTGTTGATAGGTTTATGGATTGTGTTATTAGTAATCGCAATTTTTGGCGGAAAGTCTGTATTGGCCTTCTTAGTCAATTACCTTACGGTTGTAAACTGTGGAGTCGCATGGTATACAGGGCTTTGCGCTTACCGAAGCGGCTTGAAACCTGCTCTATATTACTTAATTGCCTGGTTTACTGTAGGGCTCTCCTTTATCATCATATTGCTTAGCTTAACCGGTATAATACCCTATTATGACCTTACTTACGAAATAGTGCCTATTAGCACTACTATCGAAATGTTGTTCCTGTCATTTGCACTGGGTGACAGGTTTAACCACATCCGTCAGGAAAAGAACCGGATAAAACAAGAAAACTTGATACTCGTCTTATCCCAAAATGAGAGACTAGAGTCACTTGTGGAAGAGCGCACCCGAAAACTATCCAAAGCAAATGCAGAAAAGGACAAACTGTTTTCGATAATTGCCCATGACCTTAGAAGCCCTTTCAATAGTCTGGTAAGCATTCTGGAACTGAATGACAACGATATGCTAGATTTCAAAGAGCTCAAGATGCTACTTGGTGAAACGAGGAAGAATGTTGATCACATTCATCTCAACCTCAATAATCTACTATACTGGGCCAAAGGACAGATGGATTTACCAGGCTCAAATCCTGAAGAATTTGACTTATTACCCTTGGTTGAAAAGCTGATACTCGTATACCAACCCCTGTCAATGAGCAAACAGGTGAAGCTGTTAACAAATGTTTCTGGGTCATGTCAGGTCTTTGCCGATGTCAATGAAATAAATCTGGTTCTGCGTAACCTCATCGATAACGCTATAAAATTCAGTCCGCAAAACAGTAGCGTCAGTATTGATATAAAAGAGCAGGCAAAGCAAGTGATGGTTAGCGTTTGTAACATTGCTCCTGAAAATTGCACTGAAGTTTTAGTGCTTCACTCAGAAGCATTTTTAAGTACTCCAGGGACCAATAATGAACAAGGAATTGGATTGGGCTTGCACCTTTGTCGCGAATACGTTCAATCGAATGGAGGAGAGCTCGTGGCCGTTGTAGAAGATGGTTACGTAACCATATCATTTTCCTTGCCTTGTAGTTTAGTATAGGATACTTCTGTTTTGTGATGGACTGCGGTTTTACTATATTGTGTCAAAGTATCCCTTTCAATCTAACCTATTGTTAAATGTTAAAAAAAATAATTTCCGCCGATGAAAAAAACATTCACCGATTAAAGGATAATATAAGTCGCCTAAAGCTGCAAGTTTCTGAACTTAAAGCTGCTGCAAAGAAGAGAGATCGTTCAGAGCGGGAACATACAAGTAGCCAGAATAAATTCAAAACCGTTTTCGAACAATCGTCTCTTGGTCATAAATTTATAGATGCCGATTTAAAGATTATAAAAGTAAATAAAGCTTTAATAAAATTGTTAGGATATAGTAGAAAGGAGCTTTTAGGAACCTGTATTATAGATATCGCGGTACCAGAATTTGTCGAACACTGGAAGGAATTACAGCATGAGCTTTGGGAAAAAAGAAAACCTTCGTTTAGCTTCGATACCTGCATCATCAAGAAGAATAAAAGCGTCATCTGGTGCCATATCACCTCTATCTTATTGGAAGCTGATGGCAATACACTTGGATATACAATTCTGGAGGATGTAACGGAAAGAAAAATGCTGGAAAATGATTTGAAAGACGCTACTCATAGGGAACGGCTGTTTGGGGAGCAGCTACTGGAAACTACTATCAACACACAAGAAAAAGAACGGTCTCGCATCGCAGAAGATTTGCATAATAGCTTGGGACAATTGTTATACGCTGTGCGTTTAAACTTAGATCATGTTAAATTAGGTAAAGAAGACCAGCATAAACAAAACGCGCTTAATATTAAAACCACTAAAGACTTACTAGTTGCGTGTATTAAGGAATGCAGGCGTATTTCGCATGATTTAATGCCCGCTGTGTTAGAAGATTTTGGATTAAAAGAGGCAGTTCAGGACATTTGCAACCAATTAGGCAGAACAATTACCTTCAAATGCGAGTTTAAAGGTCTTGAAAATAGACTTCCTAAATATCTCGAAATAGCCATATATCGTATAATTCAGGAATTGGCCACAAACCTGGTAAAGCATGCGGATGCAACTAAGGCATCTCTGAAGTTAGGAATCAGCGAAAAAAGTATTTCTGTGAGAGTCGAAGATAACGGAAAAGGCTTTAATACATCAAACATTAAAGAAGATGACGGTATTGGCATACAGTCCATAAAAACTAAGCTTCATTTGTTAAAAGGTGAATTAGAAATCGATTCCACTCCAGGTAAAGGTACGATAGTCAGTATACGACTTCCAAGTAAAGTTTCTGAACTTAACTAAACAATAAGGTGATTTGCTGCTATTGATAGCCCCTTGCCTGCAGCTCAAAAAGTTCTGAGTATTTGCCTTTTTTAGCTAGTAAGTCTTGATGAGTACCAAGCTCAAGCAGCTCTCCGTTCTGTAGAACGAGTATCCTATCGGCAAGTCGGGCTGTTGAAAAGCGGTGAGAGATCAAGACCGCAGATTTACCTTTAGTTAGCTCGGCAAAGCGTTGAAACACTTCAAATTCAGCCCTTGCATCAAGCGCAGCGGTGGGTTCATCTAAAATCAGGAGTTGGGCGTCTTTCATGTATGCCCTAGCAAGAGCAACTTTCTGCCATTCGCCGCCCGACAGTTCGACCCCGTTATTGAAGCGTCTGCCCAGCCATTGCTCATAATGACCTGGTAGTTTTATAGCGACAGAATCCGCCAGGCTTTCTTTTGCAGCCTTTTTAATCAATGGATCATTATCAATCTGACTAATGTTACCAACGGCAATGTTTTGCGAAAGGGTCATCTGATAACGCAGGTAGTCTTGAAAAATGATCCCCAGGTTGAAACGAAGATCTTCAATGGCATAAAGTTTAAGATCATGTCCATCCAAAAGTATCCGCCCTTCCGTTGGGTCGTACAAACGGGCAAGGAGTTTCACCAAAGTGGTTTTGCCAGCACCGTTCTCTCCTACCAGCGCAAGCTTCTCCCCTGGATGAAGCGTAAAATTGAGGTGCCGGTTTGCCCAGAATTCAGAATTATGGTATTTAAAGCCCACATTTTCAAAAACGAAACCTTGTTTAATAGGGTGCGGAAAAGGTAGTGGCTTCTCTGAGATGCTAATCTTTGGCTTGATCTCGAAAAACTCAAGAAAGTCGTTCAGGTAAATAGCTCCTTGAGATACCACCGTAAATCTGTTTAACATTGCCTCCATGAGCGTGCTTAACTGTCTAAAAGAACCAGCGAGGAAAGTGAGTGTTCCAATGGTAATGATCCCAGTGATTGTCTGGTGAATAATCAGTCCATAAGCTCCATAGTACCCAATAGTCCCTACAATAGAAAACATAAGCCCCCATATGGAACGGCTTACCGCTAGTTTGCTATTGTCATTATAGAACTTGTCAGAGATAATTTTAAACCTTGTGATGATAAAGTCCGACAAGCCAAAGATCTTTACCTCTTTAGCGGTTTCATCACTCGCGCCTAAAAAGCGTACATAGTCCAACTCACGTCGCTCCGGTGTCTGACTTCTTGTAAGCGCATAATTTTGTCCGTTGAAATGAGATTCACCTAAAAAAGAAGGAAGTATAGCAAGGACCAGCAACAAGATCAGCCATGGATTAAAAGCGATGACTCCTGCAAGTAGAAAAAGCATAGATACCAGATCCTGAATTTGGGTCATCACCTGAGTAAGCAGCGCACTACGACCTATAGTTTGTTGTCTTGCCCGTTCCAGTTTATCGTAAAACACAGAGTCTTCAAACTGTTCCAGATCGAGCTTTGCTGCATGCGCCATTATTCTTACTGAAGTATGATTTGAAAACAAGTCACCTAAAAGGCTATCTGTTAATATAATAGCGCGGTTTAAGCCGTCTGTAACTATCGCCAGGACGAGCTCTAACAACACCAGCTCCCACAATTCTTGCTGGCTTCCACCCTGGCGGTTTAGAAAAACGACCTCGTCTATGATTAATTTCCCAACATAAAGCAGTGCAATTGGCATTGCTGAACGAAAAATGCGTAAGCAGAAACTTAGAACTGTTTTGGACGGGCTGCTTGCCCAAACCAACCGAAACAGCGCCGGAAGGTTCTTCAAAGCGGAGAACCGGTCGGAAAAGGAAATGTCAGTAATTTCGTTTATACGTTTAGCCATTGGCTTTTGAGGTCTTGATTTTGAAGATCGCTAAATTAGCAACCTCAATTAAAAGTATTAACTGCAAAAGGTAATTTTTTGACGGTTAATCTATCTAAAAATTAAATAGTACCTTCACCGAAGTTGAAAATCTAAAGATGCTAGCCAGCAATTTTCAATCGATCTTTTCACGGGACCTGGGCCCAGCTATTAGTTAATTACTAGTTTACCCAGCTTGGTGTCTGTTAGGTCTAAGCTTGGTGTCAGCTAGGTGTCTGCTTTGACTCCGCACTTAAGCGCCACGTAGGTTTGACCTAACTCCGAGCCACTCAAAATCCTTCCTTACGTAGCTCATATAGAGGCCTGACTGCATGGTAGTTTTGTTACCTGAGGCTTACTGTTAAGCAGCAGCCAATTAGCGCATCAGTCGGGCTTGTAGTCAAACTAAAATTTGAATTTTAAATAAATCAAAAGTCTTTTTGAAGCTTTAAATACGCGGATGGAGTTTTCCCTGTATAGCCTTTAAAATCTTTAAGAAAGTGGTTTGCGTCATAATAACCATTGGTTATGGCTATACGCATCAGATCAACATCCGCAGTTCCTAGCAACTCCTGGTAGGCATTGATGAAACGCTGAAGCTGAATATACTCCTTAGGAAGTAGTCCAATGTTCTTTGTAAAGGTCCTTTCCAGCCATTTGTAGTTAACACCAGTATCATCGCTTACATTCCGTACACTAACATTTCCTCTGTTGCTATGAATGTATTTGAGCGATTTAGCTAAAACTTCAGGAGCAGCTACCTCTTTAAAAGACTTTTGAACATAGGTTTCTACCAAATCTATTTTATCAGTAATAGAGTCCAGCTTGAAAAATCTTTTCAGATCGAACTGATTATCCCTGGCGATTGCCTCAAAAGGAGCTATTGGAAGATTTCTAAAGTATGGAGCTGCCAATCCAAATAACTTATAAAAGGCACCTGGATGAAACCGAACAATAAAAATTTCATCAGTTGTATTGTTATAATTGACATAAACATTCTTGATTGATCCAGCACTTGCCCATGCAGCTTTTACTTTGTACGGAGCGGTGTACCCTGTTACTTCTACGATGTCATCGCAATTTTGCAAAAACACTAGCACAGGAAAGCCATCATTAAAAATGAGTTGTGAATTGTCTTTTGGTTCTCTTGAAAAGACATAAAATCCCTCAATGATAGCATCAAGGGCTTTCGAAGGACTGATTCTGAAGCCACCGGCATTAAATTTCCCTAACTGTATCTGCTTCAGATAATTTATCGGCATGGGGCAAATTTACACAGAATGTTTATGGAAGAATAATTAAAGCGTGTCTAATATTTACTATGGGGCAAGTTAAAATACCAATAGCTTTGGCATTAAGCTGAAATATACAGATATGGTAATTAAAACGGAAGAAGAACTTCAAGGTATGCAAAAAGTCAGTGAGGCAGTTGCGTTCACTTTACTAAAAATGAAAGAGTATACCCAGATAGGAATGTCGACCAAACAAATTGATGAATATGGGCGGCAAATCTTAGAGGAAATGGGCGCAAAGTCGGCCCCTTTCGAGACTTACAAATTCCCAGGATATGCCTGCATTAGTGTCAACCACGAGTTTGCCCATGGTGTACCATCCGACAAGATCATTCTTAAAAATGGAGACATCATTAACATCGATGTGTCTGCAGAACTAGGGGGTTTCTGGTCCGATAATGGCTGCTCGTTCATTGTGGGCGAAGATCTTCAGGATTTACAACACCTTGTAGACACCTCACATACGATATTACTTGAGGCAATTTCACAAATCAGTGGAGGCGTTAAAATTGCTGAAATAGGTAAATTGATAGAAACCATGGCCAGAAAATCAGGATATACTGTTATCCGGGATCTTGGTGGCCATGGTGTTGGAAGAAGTCTTCATGAAGAGCCTGATGCGATAATGAATTATTACGACCGTCGAGATACCTCGAGGCGATTCAGAAAAGACTCAGTAGTTGCCATTGAAACGTTTATTTCAACAAAGTCAACAAATATTCAGACTGAAGCTGATGGCTGGACTTTTACAGGTAGCAAAGGTGGGTTCGTGGCTCAGCACGAACACACCATTTTAATTACTTCCGGCAAACCAATTATTTTAACAGCTTCAAATGGAATATAAAAGTTAAAATGAAACGATTAGTATTTATCTTTTTGTGATGAGGATAGCCGGCAGCAAGGACGCATCTATCGGCGCACCCCATATATTTGCATCCCAGCCTTCTGGCTTAACACTGTTTGGCGAAAGCCATGCATTATTTTGATAATTCGTTTTGTTATAATACCTCACTCTATTGTTCGTGACCTTACAATCCGAAGTTTTCCATCCGCCAATATCATTCACATATAAACCAACATTAGTAAATGCTTGCTGGATGCCGTAGATAGCGTTGTTTACGACAGTAATGTGATGACCGCCGGCTATTGCCATTCCAAACTGACCAGGGTTCACTACAATATTATCTGAAGCATACAAATAACCACCACCGTTATCACCAAGCATAATACCACCACCACTTTCACTAGGACCACCACCACGTATCCAATTTCCTTTGATTACAATCGGACTAGCAGATGTTCCTTCACTTTGATACAGACTGATAGCATCTTCCGCATAACTTTGTCCAATGACATTTTCGCCGCGGTTGTTGCTGATGGAACTACCAGCCCCTTTAACGTTGTTGAATTGTACAAACTGGCCTCTTGGGAAAGGACCCTGCATATTCAAAAACTGGTTATTGTTTACAATGATTCCGCCCTGTGTATGATCGGCATACACCCCTGTACTTACTTTAGTAAAGTAGTTATCCTCGATGGTAATGTTCTTACAATTGTATAAGTAAATACCTACGTCGCTTGAATTAGAAAGCTTGTTTCCGATGATGCGGATATTGTAACAATTGTTAAGTTTAATTAATGGTGCAGACCCACCGCTGAGGGATTTACCACTAATAGTGATGTCATGTTTACCGTAAAGATCAATGGTAGGCGAAGACCCGTAG
The DNA here is from genome assembly GCF_037719805.1 of Pedobacter sp. Taxonomy (GTDB): domain Bacteria; phylum Bacteroidota; class Bacteroidia; order Sphingobacteriales; family Sphingobacteriaceae; genus Pedobacter. The sequence continues at coordinate 367,651 of NZ_JBBJLZ010000004.1, forward strand.
GTGGGATCAACTGTTTCCGTATAAGCTTCCAAACGATTACCAGGTATTGGTGATTCGACTGTTCCGTTAGGCAACGTCCATTGAACCGCTAGATTTCCTCCGCCCCCACCTTGTTTGTGAAGTACCTCAATATAATATTTTTGCCCTGCCTGCAATGTGATCTCTTTGGCTTTTTGTGAGGCGAATTTATTCCATTCTCTGGTATTGTTCCAGCTCAATGTATGCGCGATCTTCACTTTATTTGCTGGTTTCGCATCAGTAGAGAGCCATAACTCTCCCGAATCATCTGCAGATATCCAGAAAGTATAGTTTCCGGTAGTTGGGGGTGTTAAGAAACCCCGGATCCTTACTCCATAATTCTCTCCAATGTTAACTGGTCCTTCAAATGAGGATAGTTGGCTGGTAGCAGAAGGTGTGGTTCCTAATGGGACCTGGGCAACATCATTGCCGATGTTATTATTCCAAACCTCTCTTACAATGTTACCGGCGGCAAGAAGTTGGATATCAGCGGCACGATCATTAACTTCCATAAGGTCTAAAGGAAGATCGAGGGCTTGATTTTCACTCTGGTCCTTGTGACAAGAAGTGGATAGGATACTGGTTCCAATCGCAGCTAATAATAGACTGTAACGAAACTTTCGCGTGATTCTTAGGGGTATGTTCATTTCTTAGGGATTTTTACGCAGTGGCCAGAGTAACACTGTTTTTGCGCAGACTTATCCCGAGCTGCTTACAACATAAAATTAGGGGTTTTGTATCAATTTTACAAATAAAGTTTCAAAAAAAGCATTTATTTACCATTTAGGCATGGAAGTTGTTACTGTAGCCCACTTTTATATAGACTAAAACCAATAGTAACGGTGCAAAATAGTGTTGAAACAAAACGATCTTTAACTAAGTTTGATAATCATGAATAAGTTTGGATTAATAGCAATGACGGCTATTGTAGCCTCAGTTGTAAGTTTTGGCACTGTTAAACTTGCATCGTTTTCGTCTGGCGATGACGCCGGCACTAACACTTTTGGCATCACTGGTGCAAGCGCGAAAGGTCGAATAACTGCTGAGGCGCCAAATTTCATTAACGCAGCAACTTTAGTGACGCAATCCATCGTTCATATAAAGGTGATGGTCAATAGAAGCACTTCCACGAGCGGCCGGTATGACCCCTATTTCGATAGTCCCCGTCAATCACAAGCAGTGATGGGTTCTGGTTCAGGTGTGATCTTTAGTTCAGACGGATATATTATTACTAATAACCATGTGATCGAAGGTGCCTCCGCAATTCAGGTTATTCTTACTGATAAAAGGATCTTTGAAGCCAAGCTTGTCGGTGCAGATCCGAATACTGATCTTGCCGTGTTGAAGATTGCTACCAAAGATTTGAAGCCTATTGTAGTCGGCAATTCAGATCAGGTTCAGGTTGGTGAATGGGTATTGGCCGCGGGCTATCCATTCTCACTGAATACAACAGTTACAGCTGGAATTGTAAGTGCAAAAGGTAGAAGCATAGGTAATAGGTCAGAGTGAGGAAGGACAACGTAGGGCTTTAGGCAATTCCACAACAATGGGGTCGGCAGTTGAAGCATTCATTCAGACTGATGCTGCTATAAACCCTGGAAACAGCGGTGGTGCTCTTGTTAATACAAGCGGTCAGCTAATCGGCATCAATGCCGCCATAGCTTCTCAAAGCGGCAGTTATGAAGGTTATGGTTTCGCAATCCCAGTAAATCTCGCCGACAAAATTGTTAAAGACCTGATCAAGTATGGCGCTGTACGACGCGGCTTATTGGGGGTAAGCTTTCCTCAACCTTCTACGGAGGATCAGTTTTTAATTGAACAAGGAATTAAGCCTGGGAGTATAAGAGGTGCTTATGTAACTGATGTTCAAACTGGAAGTGCTGCTGCTCAAGGAGGCTTAAAGGCCGGCGATATCATTCAAGGAATCGATGATGCAGTAGTGAGCTCTTCTGTTGAACTTTCCGAACGCATTGCCAGACATAATCCGGGTGATGTGGTCAAATTGAAATATAAACGTGGTGATCAGAATTCAACCATTAGTGTAACGCTTAAGGCACAAGAGGCAGCACCTAAATCATCGACGATGACTGATGCCGATGCCATTGCTTCGCAGCTAGGCGCTTCCTTTGCACCACTGTCCTCTGCATTTAAGCAGCGGTATGGTATGCCAAGTGGTCTTGGGATAAGTAAAGTTGAGGCAGACGGTCTCCTCGCAGAGATAGGCCTTCAAAGCGGCTCTATCATCCTGAGCGTAAACGGCTACAGGGTGAACAGTCTTGCTGATATGGTAAATATCTTCAAGGCTTCCAATAATGGTATTATGCGATTCGAATGCTTAACCTCCGAAGGACAAAGGGTGGTGTTTAACTTATCATTCGGGGCCTAAAACCTATTGCAATGAGACCAGCCTACTATCGTTGCGACAGATTAAGCCTTTGCTCCCTTACCCCTGGCTTTAAACCTAATATATGATATCACTGCTAATATGAATACACATACAAGTGTGATATAAACCCAGGAAGGTATCGGCACTGGATCACCCTGAGCATAAGAATGCAGACCTGTTAAATAGTAGTTCACACCGAAATAAGTCATGATGATTGTGGAGAATCCTATCAAAGACAACAAGTTGAAAAGATACTTGCTTCTTAAGCCTGGTATGAGTCGGGTATGTAGGATGAATGCATAAACGATCACTGAAATAAACGCCCAGGTTTCTTTAGGGTCCCAGCTCCAATATCTCCCCCAACTCTCGTTAGCCCAGATACCGCCTAAAAATGTGCCGACAGTAAGTAAGAATAGACCGATGGTTAACGACATCTCGTTCACAATAGCAAGTTCGGTTACTGAAGCTTTAACTTTAGCACTGATCTTATCGCTATCAATTACAAACAAGATTAAAACGACGGTACCAATAAGGGCGCTTAGGCCAAAAAAGCCATAGCTGGACGTAATAATAGCCACATGAATCATTAGCCAGTAAGATTTCAATACCGGCACCAACATGGTGATTTGAGGGTTCATTTGTGAACCTCCATGAGCAAAACCCATTAATATAACCGCGATTAAACAACCAGCCGCAGGGATAAAAGCATTACTGTTTCGGTACATCAATAAGCCTGAAAGCACGCCAATCCAACTAATAAATAGAACTGCTTCATAACCATTGCTCCAAGGTTCGTGACCAGATATGTACCAGCGAACGCCTAAGCCTACTGCTTGCAACGTAGCAGCGATAGCTATTAATATCAACACAAAAGATACTACTCTATTTAGAGTTTTTGAAGTTCTGAAAAGCTTTAAGAATGCCAGGGATAAAATTGCCGCTCCAAGTAATGCATAAGCGATCATCAAGTTTAAAAACAGATTCCAGGAGTTATAGCTTACTTCAAATGCTACCTTAGTTGAAGAAGGCACCACGCTTTTGCCATATTTCTGTTGTGCATCGCTGATGCTTTTAAGTTCAGAATCTGCAGCTTGCCAATTACCAGTCGCCTGACCCTGGTTAACAGCAGACACATACCTGTCAAAAGCATTTGGGGTAGCTGTACTGTCCATATTGATGGTAGACATCGCCTCCCAGGTGTTGTTTTTGTCGCCAACAATAGGAAACACACGCAGGTATTGTCCACGTATCAATTGTCCCATCGCTTCTAGCTTATCATTCAAATCAATCAGATCTTTATCATGGCTATCCTGGTCAGAAGCTTTTTTAGCAAAAGCTTTCATGTACTCTTCCCTTAACACAAATTCGGCACTACCATCGTCGTGCATCCGAATCAGATTTACCATAGAAGTATATCCCTCTGGCGTCGCATTTACGGATTTAAGAATATCTTTTCCTCCTTTGGTGTTGACCTTGAATATTGGCACATTGATCCAATTGAAGGGCCGGGTGGACATTGACAGGAAAAACTGATTGGCGTTTAAAGAATAAAAACGGTCTTTGCCATGAAGTTTCCGAAGGATCTCCAGTGCCATCGTATTTACCGGCTCAATCCTGCCATCAATGTTCTGAACCAACAGGTGACCGAACTTATCTGCATGGGCAGGATCTATCTTGAGTTCGGCTGCAAATTCAGCAGCATTCATGTTTTCTACTGGTACAAACGGTCTTACCGGAGATGCGGGAGCAGTTGGTGCCGGACCATGGTCGTGAACCTCTCCTGGCTTGTGCACATGTTCGGTTCCATCTTTTCCATGCATGTCAATTTCCTGACTGAAGGCTGAGCCAACCGGAAGGAAGAACAAAAGCAACAACACTGCTTTAGATTTTGAAAGCGATTTAAGCTGTTCATTTAGCTTAGAAAAATGAGTTCCTTTCCAGAAGAGCGTCACAAATAGTCCAAGAAATAAAAATGTATAACCGATATAAGTAACATTTGTACCTAGTTCGTCGTGATTAACAGACAATACTGTTCCCTTTTCATCCTGATCAAAGCTGGATTGGAAGAAACGATAACCAGAATGATCTAATACATGATTCATAAAGATTTTGTAAGGGGTCTCGTTAGGACCTTCTTGAATAAGTATATCTGATGAATATGCAGCTGGACTATTACTACCAGGATATTTCTCCATCGTAAATTTCGCTAATTTAAGTGCAAAAGGCGTTTTGTATATTTTTGAACCGTAAGCCATTGAGATCTTTAAGCCACCAACTTCACTTTGGTGCTGGAAGCTTGTTGTTCCTCTGCCTCCGGAAAAGGCGACAGTATCTACCGCGTTGGCCGTCGTGACTTCCACTTTTACCAAATCGAGATCGTTTTCATGAGTACGTTTATCTCCTTCGAAATACTCGACACTACCGTTGACCGCTGGTTCAGGAACTACAAAACCAAGGTCCCCATAAGTATATAAACTGCGGAGGTTAAATGGTTGCGGAACATTCTCACCTGTTACCACTTTTCTTTCCTGTGTCGCCATGATCATATAATTTCCTTCATATGGGGAAGAGATCCGGAATTCACCTGTAGTATTATCAATGTTAATTGCCCCGACAGTAGGTTTATTAAAACTGACTAGCAGGTTTTGTATTAAAAGAACAGTACCAGATGGTATATATTTATTGATACGCTTTCCACTTTCTGAGACTACCATATGTAGTATCGGCGTTCCTGAAGCATTGCGTACCAGGGTATCTTGAGCCCTTGAATAAAAATCAAGAACTTTTAGTTTTACGCGTTCTCCTTTATAATCGTACTCAGAAACGAAGGTCTTCTTAAATGGTTTTAAGTAGCTTGGAATTTTATTGGAGATCAAAATAGCACGTACATCATCATAAGCTAGAACGTCCTCACCTTTAGCAATCTGAACCTTAAAAAAAGTAGCGTCCGAAATGACATCACTACTTGAGTCACCTTCCCTGATGTGCATAGATCCTTCGAAACTAACATATCTGGTAATGTATCCCCCGATAAATATAATGATAAAGGCAAGGTGAAAGACTAATAAAGGCCACTTCTTACGCTGAGTTAACTGATATCTTTTAATATTCCCAACAAAGTTAAGTACTAAAATAAGCATGACCAACTCAAACCACCAGCAATTGTAGATCAACGCCTTTGCTACAGGTGTTCCGTAATCGTTCTCAACAAAGGTGGCCATGGCCATAGAAAAAGCATAGATTAAAAGCATTATGCCTGTAGTTCGGGTAGAGAAAAGGATTTTGGCTAGGGTTTTAAACATTAGTATTGTTAAATGAGGTTTCAAGTCAGTATTTGGCAAAGATGCCGCTAGAAAGTGACAAAAATAAAACACTTCTGTATTATGGCAAAAATAAGACTTTAATAGGCTTTACGATATATCTCTGAAGAACTGGTATATTCGCCCCTATTATGGGTTACGCAAAAGAAAGAGGAAAGCTTGAACAGCTACTAACAAAGATAAAAAATATCAGTATTTACGATGAAAAGAATCTTGCGATTCTTGTTGATTTTCATGAGAAATACTCCCATACCGTCCGGATTTTAAAAAACAAAGAACCTGAAACTTTTGAAGCACTTTATAAAGTGGAACTACAGTCTGTAAAAGACGGTCGTAAAGCCTTGAAAGAAAGTGAAACTGACGAAGCAAAACAGCGCAACTTCCTTGTTTATAAAGCTTCAATGGAAACAGCCTTAGAAAAGACCATTCAAGCGACTATCGATTCTTTGTAACGCAAAACAAATCCATTTTTGTCCTGTTTAGATGGTATAAAATCATTAAATATGGAAAACCAGGATCAAGAAAATACCGAAAATACGAAGGATAATAAGGATAACACCGGTTACAGTAAAGGTGAGTCAGAATATGCGGATGGAGCTGGGACACAACTTGATGATGCTATCGGACGTGAGAACATGGGTTCAAAAGAGAAGGAACAACAAAGTGGAACGTCTGAGGGGGAAGCTGACTTCGAAAGTCCAGATGACGACCCAGCTTAAGCATTAGAAATTCTATTAAGATAAGTCGAACCATAGCGTTCCACTTATCTTCTTCCTTGTACCATCCGGTACGACCCGTTCGACACTAGTCGTACATTCAGATCAAAGTATTTGCAAGTACTGACTAATGAACGACTGCCTTGGTATCATATGTAAATAACTGTAATCGCCCGAAAGTTGCTTGCGGTGTTTCAATTGGTATAGAAAGTGACCCCCAAGATCAACGATAATTGGTGACTGCGCTTGATACCATACCCGGTGTGGATGCTTCCAGCAAAACGAGTAGTAATGGGAAGTGAGCGGTATACTGCGTAATTCCGGATGATGAAACGTTAGTGATTTCGGCTTTCCCTGACCATTCATAATGTCTGATTTCCTGATCATTTTCAGATGATCAGAATGACAAAACTCATAACCAGCTAAACGAGTGTCGTTTATGTCTGGGAGACTTTTCAAGATCCTAAATCCTTTAAATTTCTTGCCATTTAGTATCCAGATTAGTTTAGGGTAGAAGGCTTCTCTACTCGTAAGTTCATCAATACAGATTGGAGAATTCTGGAACTCTAACGTAGTTCCGCAAGGCGTGTACACGTCTGCACGATGCAACTGACCTAATGCCTGGTCAGCAAAACTCACTTCCCTAAAACCAACTGGAAACGCGGTCTTCCAGTCCCGGTGCCATGGGGTTTCTCCAAAATATTGAACTTCTGCACTTACCACAGCACAAATCTATATTAAAAGTGTTAGTATTCAAAGTTTTTGAATGCATGTAAGAATTCTGATCCTAGCCTTAGTACTTTGTTGGTTGAAGTATTTTGGAAAACAAATTATATCCTTTACATTGGGAGACCTTTAAACCAACAAACAACTTGAAGTATAAATTTACAATTGACCAATATCCGGATGCTGCTTTTGAATTGGAATCGTCGGTCTGGACTGGGCGGTCATACTTATCCAAGGATGGGACAAGGCTTAAGCAAACAACAGAAAAAGGCTTTCCCTTTCTGATCCCCACCAAGAGTGGAATAGTTAAAGGGTATCCCAAATCGACTTTTCCAGATTTCGCACCCACTTTAATCATCGACGGAAGGAAACATCTGGTGGCACCAAAGCTGGAATGGTATCAGTTTGCACTAAGTGCATTACCGGTATTGCTTGTTTTTGTAGGAGGCGCCGTTGGTGGTGCTTTGGGAATTGCCGCAACAATATTTAATTTTCAGGCTTTTAGAAGTGAAACCAATCTAAGCACAAAATATGCTAGGGTTATCCTGACAAATGTCGCTGCTTACATCGTTTTCCTGGTCCTCGCTAATCTGGTATTGAAACAGCTCAACGGTTAATTGGTAATTGTATGAATGTATTCTTCAATTTTAATGTCCTTGTAAAAGATCTCGGCACCTTCTGACTGAAGTAAAATACGACCGCTGTCACGGCTAACATATTCACCTTCATTCACTAAAATGCCATTGACTAGAAAGTTGAATTTACCGTTTTTGGAGATGATTTCTACCTTATTCCATTCTCCATTCTTCCGCTCGCCATCTCTAATTTTCATCACCATCGCATAGTCTTTTGGCTCCGTCTTAATTCCATCAACAAACGCCGTAACACTATCTACCAACCATAAATCACCAACATCACCCTCCTGAATCTGACATTCTACAGATTTAGGCCAAATCTTATCCATCTTTTCTACGTTATAACAGACACCTGCGTCTCTTTTTTCACGTTCCCTGGGCGGGTACTTCTTTTCACCCCATTTAAATTCAAGAGAGAGATGAAAATCCTTATAGATCTTTTTTGTAGCGATATACCCAAATTCCTGACCTGAAACATGAAGCATACCATCTTCTATTTTAAAGACATTTTGCGGGTCCTTATCAACGCCCTGCTTTTGTAAAAACTTTGTCCAGCCTTCCAGATCTTTCCCATTAAAAATAGGTTGCATTTTATTAGTTTGAGCATTTAATACTGCACAGGGCAATAGAGCTAGTAAAAATAGAATTCGTTTCATAATGGTTTTACTAAAGTAAGGAATTAGTAAGTAAAGACGCAGTGATAGTTTGAATTTGCTAGCTTAGATTTTTAATATACTCATGAAACACATCCTTAATTTCAACGCTCATACCCACGACTTCTGGCCTATTTATGATGCCATTGTTAAATTCTACCCAATCGGCCTTAGGCGAGATGAGCAGTCAATCTTCTTTGAATACCCGGGGATTAAAGATCTTGAAAAAGTAGTGGTTGACGTAATTCACAGGGAAAATGAATTCTACCAATCTTGGTTGGCTTTTGAAAGGGACGCTGCAAGCACATTCAATAAAGAATGTCAGGGGACAACTATGGGTCAGCAACCGGCGCTCAGCACAGACCTAATTCTTGAAAAGACAGAATCGGAGAACTTTCTTAACATAAAAAAGCTAAGAATCAATCTCAGTTTAGTAGGGAACTTCTTCACCATTTATGGCATAGATGAATCTGCGTCTCTCGAACGACAAGACGGTCAGGTCACCCGAAGTTATTATGCGATTAACACGGTAACAGTTTCTCCTCACAAGGAATTCGAACAGCCTTTCAAAGAAGTGCAAAGCTTATTGGAAGCGCGCTTTAGCGAGTATAAATTCATCCCATTTGCTATACATTCAATGATAATTACTGGCTTGAGGGTAAGGTATTCAGATAAAGAAGTCTGTACGGTTTACGACGCCCTGTTCAATGGAAACTTAGACTATCTTGGCGAAATGACTTTTAAGCGTGGTGATATGTTTTATGGTTACGAAGAATATTGGAGAATTCCCAACACAGAGGATGAGGACATAATCGTTTCCATCTCACCTCCCCCAACCACTTAATTCTAAACGCTGCGGACTTCTATCAGCCATTCTTCATGAGCCTTTTCTAAAGTCTGCAAAAATGATTGTGGTGGCTGTGCGCCAGAAACAGCGTACTTCCTGTCAAAGACGAAAAAAGGAACACCCGTCACGCCAATTTCTCTTGCTTCGTTAATATCCGAACTTACCTGATAAGCATAATGATCGTTATTTAAGGCTTCCTCCACTTCGATAGAAGAAAGTCCCACTTCCAGGCCAATCTCCTTTAAGACGTCTGTATCACCAAAATCCTTACCTCCAATAAATGTAGCATGAAACAAACGTTCTTCAGCAAGATCTCCTAATCCCTTTTCTTTAGCTAAGGCAATAACACGATGCGCCTTGAATGAATTCGCCATAACAGATTTGTCTAAACGGTACTCCAGCCCGGCGTTTTTTGCCATTTCCGTCACTTGAGCATGCATGGCCTGAACTTGCGGCCGACTGATCCCTTTTCGAGAAGCGAGATATTCATAGACATCCAGATCTTTTGCACCTTCTGTAGGTAGCTCTGGATCCAGCTGATAACTCTTCCAAATCAATTCAATATCTTCTTTTGCTTCAAATTGCGCAACTGCCGTTTCATAGTTCCTTTTGCCAATGTAACAAAAGGGGCACATTACATCGCTCCAGACTTCCACTTTCATTCTACTTTCTGTACTCATATCCATTCCTTTATTAAAATTCAAATATCTGTTAACCATCTTGTATTTAACCGGCTTACGAGACTTTATTACACATTGAAAACAATTAAGTATCTACAAACAACATCAAATAATTACTTTTACGATATTGGAAAATCTAGATAAAACAATTGCAGCCAAAGGAGCAACAAAGGCCATATTTCTGGTATGTGGAATCGGCATCTCCAGCTGGGCACCGATGGTACCTTATGCAAAAGAGCGATTGGCATTGAATGATGCAAATCTTGGATTGCTGTTACTCTTGCTGGGCGGCGGTGCCATTGTGATGATGCCTGTCACAGGACTATTATCCCATAAGTTTGGTAGTAGAATTGTAATGCTATGGTCGGCCATTTTTATCGCAGTACTTTTACCACTCCTACTTTTCATAGATTCTACCTTTTGGATGGCGATTGCACTCTTCGCTTTCGGTGCCGCAATAGGCACTATTGATGTCGCGATGAACTCACATGCCGTGCAGGTACAAAACAAGTTTGGCAAACCCATCATGTCTTCCTTCCACGGTCTGTTCAGCGTTGGCGGTTTACTCGGTTCTCTAGGACTTGGTTTTCTTATAAAACTAGGCCTGGAACCACTGGTTGCTATTTTATCAGTCTCAGGAATGCTGCTCTTTATTGCCATTTGGAAGTACAGAAGCTTGTATACTTTCTCAATGGAGAAAGAAGTGATGGCAGAATTTACCGCAGCAATAACAGATGGTCCTGCGAAAAGATTCACCTGGCTGACCGCGAGTTTACTCTATTTAGGATTAATGTGTTTCGCTGTCTTCCTATCCGAAGGTGCAATGCTCGATTGGAGTGCGGTATTTCTGCGCGAAAACCGGGGTGTTGATCCTGCGTTGTCAGGCGTGGGATATGCTGCTTTTTCGGTAGCGATGGCCATTATGCGGTTGCTGGGTGATAAAATCGTTTTAAAGCTTAAAGGACCGATAGTGGTAATCGGTGGAGCACTTATCGCATCTACCGGCTTATTCCTGGTAGTGTTCAACACCTGGCTGCCAATGGTGCTTCTCGGGTTTGTACTCCTGGGTATTGGAGCAGCCAATATCGTCCCAATCTTCTTTAGCGAAGCAGGGCGTCTAAAAAACGTTCCTGCTTCGGTTGCGATTCCGGTAGTGACGGTTATGGGCTATACTGGCCAGCTGGCTGGTCCTGCCCTTTTGGGTTTCATTGCTTATCACTATTCGCTGGATGTTGCCATGGGCTTCACTGCATCGCTGCTGCTCCTGGTTGGAATCGCCTACACCTTAAAAAGCGCCGGCAAAACGACCAGTATGCCTTAACTATTTCGTGGCAATATCAATCGTACCCCCATTTTTAAACAGGTCGTGCGATACGAAATACCCTTTATTTAGTTTTCCATTTACCTTGATCGAGGTAATTGCTCTCCCCTTTCCTGGCTTTTTTATAGTAATTAATTTCCCATTGCTGGTTCTCCATTTCACTTCGTCAAACAACGGAGCGGTTACCAGATACTCAGGGTCAGTTGCAGAAAAAGTATACAAGCCCAGGGCACTGAATACATACCAGGCAGACATCTCACCGGCATCATCCATGCCTGAAAGTGCTAAACCTTCCTTGCCAATCCCGTAAAGATTATTCAAAATGGTATCCAGGATTTTCTGAGACTTTTCAGGCTTATTGATAAAGTAATACGCAAATGGAGCCTCGTGATCTGGCTGATTCCCATGACAATACTGACCGATCATAGTTTCAACGTTTCTAGCAATATGTTTAGGGTTCCATGGCAACGTAAACAGGGAGTCCAGTTTCGATTCAAAACCTGCCGGACCGCCATAAAGCTTGATTAAACCTGGCATATCATGAGGCGCAAAAAACGAGACTTGCCAGGCATTTGCCTCCCGGTACATATACTCATAATAAGGATACTGAGGATCAAAAGGCTTAATCCAGTCGCCATTTTCAAGTCTGCCTCTCATAAATCTTGTCGAGGGATCAAACATGTTTTTGTAATTCTGAGATCTTGCCATCAAGGATTTGTAATTTGCACTATCACCTAGTTTCTTTGCAATCTGTGCGAGAGAATAATCATCATAAGCGTACTCTAAAGTCTTAGAGACTCCAGCCTTAGCCTTAGTTTCTACATGTGGATTTGCAACATCGGGATCAGAAATATACCCTTTGGAGATGTATTCCGCTATATGCGGCCTTGCCCCTGGAGAAACATTTGCGTTTCGTAACAGGATATCGTAGGTTGCTTTGACATCAAAGCCGTCAATTCCTCTTAAATAGGCTCCCGCTATTGATGATGTGCCATGATCGCCGTGGAAGAAGGTGGGTATAAATCCCGTTTTCTCACCTACATTCTTCATAGACTTGATCACATCAAGCGTAACTTTTGGCGAGATCAGACCCAGCAGCACATCTTTGTTGCGATACGTATCCCACAAAGATGGTTCGGTGTAGTAATTGAAATCAGCCTTAGACACATTCCGTTTGGCATCTGTAAATTCTCCATTGATGTCACTACGAAGTGCAGGCCATAAAAATGAACGGTATAAACAGGAATAAAGCATTCCTTTTTGCTTATCAGTACCACCTTTAACCTGAACAGAAGAAAGCAGCGTTTCCCAGGTATCATTAGCAGTTTTACGAACCTGCTCAAACGTTTTACCAGCGATTTCTGCTTCCAGATTGAGTTTTGCATTTGCTACACTCACAAAGGAAAGTGCTATTTTAACCTCGACAGCTCCCGTCGAGCCATCACGAAGGTGCGCTATTGCAAAACCTGATCGCTTTCCTTCGTCTTTTTTCTCGAGCCTTTCTACAGGAGTGTTTACAACAGCGTAGAAGTAAATCCTTTCTCCAGCTTGCTGGAACCCCTTCAGAATGTTTGTTCCCTCTTGTTCTATATTCCAATTGCCAACTCGATTGTTGGCTCTTGCAAGATCAAATAGGATTTGCCTATCCGTGTTATTTTTATATTCATACTTATGGAAGCCGCATCTCAACGTGGATGTAAGACTTACATTAACCTGATAATCTTCCAAATACACCTGGTAGAATCCCGGTGATGAACTTTCATTCTGATGAGAAAACTTAGAACCAAACTTTGCGCCAGGACTAGACAGCGGTAACATTGGAATATTGCATAAATTCCAGTGTCCCTTATTTGTATGCGTGAAGCCATAGATCATATTGTCTTCATATTCATACCCTGCACCGGATCCGTACTCCGTCATTGGGCTCAGCTGTACCATTGCATTCGGAAGTGAAGTGCCTGGAAAGGTTAATCCTGCCCAGGAGCGCCACCCTTCTGGTAATTCATAACCTAAGATCTTTGGATCGGTAAGTGGTGCGGTACCTACAAAAGTGTTTACATATTTGGTATAGGTACTGTTTTTCTGACCATAGGAAAATGTGCTTAGTCCAGAAAGAAGTAGAAGTAAAAAAAGTAGGTTTTGTAATTGGTTGAGTTTTTTCATCAGTTCAGAGAATACTTTGTGTGTATCGTAAAGATATCATCTTTAAATAAAATAATTCCTAAAGCTTTATTATTAAAGCTTTACTGGTTTACCTTCCTTGGCAGATCGGTAAATGGCCTCCATAATTATATGGTCACGCAACCCCTCTTCTCCTGGTGTTTTCGGGTTCTTGTTGTTGATCAGGCAGTCAGAAAAGTAGTCCATCTCCTCAGCAAATTGATTCACCTCTTCCATACCAATCTCCTCCTGTCGCTCCAAACGGCCTTCTGCCCTTGCGGACTTCAGTTTTTGCCCCTTATATGCGTAAGCTTTGTCCATGCTTAACCAACCTTTATCACAAAGGACAGAATAGGTTCTCTTTTCGTGAACATTATAATCTGTGACGCAACTTGCAGTAACGCCACTTGGAAAACGCATCTGCCAGGATATGAGCTCTTCCACTTCAGTGAACAGAGGATTTCCGGGAGTACTGTATTGATAAGCAAATACCTCGTTAGGTTCCTCAGCCAATATAAAACGGGTAGTGTTCAAACAATAAAGGCCAATATCTGGAAGTGCACCACCACCGGCAAGGGCCTTCTTGTGTCGCCAATGATCTGGATTTGCACTACTTTGAGAGTTACAGGCCTCAACCAGCTTAGGATTACCAAATTGTTTATTTTGAATAAGCTCTTTAACTTTCAAATTGTGCGGTTCATACTGAATCCTATAAGCAATCATCAGTTTAACGTTCGCTTTCGCACAAGCATCAATCATAACCCGGCAATCTTTGGACGAAGTTGCCATCGGTTTTTCACACAAAATATGCTTTCCCGCCTTAGCTCCCCGCACCGTGTATTCTTTATGTAAAGCATTTGGAAGAACGATATAAATGACATCTACTTCCTGGTTCGTCTTCAATTGGTCGAAGGTATCATAACTGTAGCAGCTTGCCGGCTTGACCCCGTATTGCTCAGCGACCTTCTTCATTTTGTCTGGACTTCCACTTACAAGCGCAACAAGTTTAGATTTCTTACAACTACTTAAAGCAGGCAGGAGTTCTTCGAGCGTTAAATGTCCAAGTCCTACGACAGCATAACCAACCCGTTGATCTGGCGGGAGTGGTGTAGGTGTTGGTCCTGATTGTTGGTCGACGTCAGACTTCCAGCGTTCCAGCACAATGGGGTCTTGAGCACCAGCAGGTACTCGCGCTGGAGGGGAACTCACGTTGACTGAAGATTGTGCACTAAGTGAGCCGGGAGCAATCGTCTCTATTGCAATGCCTCCAACGGCACCTACAGCAAGTGATTTGCCAGCAAACGATAGAAAATCTTTTCTACTTAAAGGGTGATTTGGGTTTTCCATAAATCTGTTATCATTAGGTGATGATAACAGTTAACCATCTCGACTATAGAATGTTTAAGCGATAGTTCCGCTATTTCTGAAAGATCTCCGGATACTTCCGTATGAAATACACGGGGGTACAACTCCAGGCATGACAATAACTGTTCACTGGAAAGAAGTTATAAGGTGAAAGTTTATCGTTATCAGGGTCATAAGCTTCCCAGAAGGTGTCTGCTCCTTTTGCAACCATGCCGCCCCAATAGCTTTCCACGAGGGTTTTAGCCTCTTTGTTTAGTCCGGCTTTAATCATTGCAGCAACATAATAATGGGTCAAATATGGGGTGCCGGGCTTTACTGCACCTCGCACTTTTGCTATTTCTCTTAACGCCTTCTGTGCTTCCGCTTTGGTCGCTACATCGCTTAAAACCATCCACGACTGTGATGCATACGAAAGTTGTTTTGATGCTCCACTCGTAAAGAGGCCAGATGCCTTGTCATACAAAGAGGAACGTGCAGCTTTGGTCATCTTTGCAATCAGCATGGGTAATCCGGCAACTTCTTTCTCCTTGCCAAGCTGTTTAGCCAGGTTCAACGTTTCCTTCATAGCAAAGATAAGTATCCCCTGCAAAGCGGCTTGCTTGTCCAGTCCTTCCCGCCAATCAACAAATAACCACCAGCCATCCCGCTCAGCAGCAGTCGTATTAAAGAGTCCGTTTTCATCCAAATGTTTGGCAATATTTTCTGTCTGCTTTTTAGCCACCGGCCATAGATCTGTAGCAGTCTCTTTATCTCCAGTAGCGAGTAAATACTCTTTCAGGGTGACATTAAAGAATAATGAATATTCAAAGAGGAAAGGCTGACCTTCCTGGGCATGTAGCGTTGGAGTCTCGAAAGTGGTCGCATAGAGATAGCCGTTCTTCTGACTCAAGCCAGCGAGAATGTAAAGACATCTCTTGCTGAGGTTGTGATTTTTAAAAGAGTAGGTGTTGGCTATCGATTCCAGATATAGGTCGCCTATCCACAAGCGACGATCACGTTTAGGCCCGTCTTCGTAAACCGTCTGCATACACTCTTTCAAGGTATTTAAGCCTATGGCATCTATTTTAGAAATCAGAGGGCTGGTAGATGGTGACAAAGGAGCGGGTACAGCTGAAACACTGGTTGTCGCTTTAAAGCTCATATCACTGATAGCAAAGTCAAAGCCATTAGAACTACCTAAAAGGTCGATCTTTAAATATCTGAAAGCAAGTCGCCTCGGAATAGTGATGGTTGCAGGCAGATCTATTACTGTAACGGTTTCATCCTGTAACCATGCCCTGCTTAATCCGCCTGGATAGGGATCAAAAGGAGTGGCCAGCTCTGCGGGGACTTCCCCAAATGTGAGCTTGAAACGCAGAGGAGCATCAGGAAAATTGTGAATGGCTTTAATAGTGAAGGTGTAGTAACCGGTAAGGTGTTCGCCAAAGTCAACCACTACGCCCGATTGGCCTTTAAAGGAATTGTTATAAAGTTTGGCAATGGTATCGGAGGGAACGGCTCTCCAACCTTGAAATGCTTTCGCATCGGGGACCAGCTTTACAAGCCTCAAAGGCTTTATCTCTTTTTCAACTAACGCAGGTTTGCTAGTTTCGGCTTTAGAAAGCCACCTGGTCCGCTGTTCTGAAGTGTAGAAATCCTGCGCTCCAGCCAGCAACGGCATGATCAGACAGCAAATTATAATTCTAAATGATAAGTTCATAATACATTAGCTAAAAGCGTCTTGCTGATAGCTAATGTATAAAATATACTGCAGTGTTCTATACTTTCAATTTACCTTCGATGGAATCATCAAGGGTTTTGCCTATGGCAGCGCCGACTAGCATTTTTACTCCTGCAACAAAGTTACCGTGTTTATTATCCCAATAGTATCCGTTCGACGGCCTTACCTTTAGGACAGCTATTCTTGGATCATCTTCGCCTTCCGTAAACCAAGTTTTCAAAATGGGATTCCATAGTTCCTTGATCTTTTCTTTATCATGATGAATAAGCGCATCAGCGGTTATATACATAAAATTGGAATGCTTAGCGCCTTGAAAATAAAGCTTTACTCTCGAGTCTACGCTCACCTCCTGATAGGTATGACTGTCGTTTGCAATCATTAACCAAAGATTTCCTTCATCATCTGCCTGCTGAATGCTCATTGGTCTAACCCCTGCAGAAGGCCCTGTTGCGGCTTCTGTACAAAAGAAGCAGGTATCAGACAACTCTATCTGTTCTTTGATTTTAGTCCAGGCGTCCTGGCTCATTAAATTCTCCTTGTTGTCTTCCGGTTGATTTTCATTAATGCTGTTCATAGTAGCTGTAGGTGTTTTAATATATGTTATGCTAACAATAACTTATTACAAAAGTTTGTCGATTCTCGGCACAACCTTTGTTAAGTCTTAGCCGTCAGTAACTTGACAATTCATCTACCTATGAATTATATCATGAAGAAAAAGAGCATCTATATTGTCGAAGATAACAAGGATATTGGGTTTGTACTTCAATACTTTTTGAGTGACGAAGGATTCGATGTGGAACTTTTTGAAACAGTAGCAGACTTCCATACCCGCCTGCTTTCAAAGATTCCTGATCTTTTTCTCCTTGATGTAATGCTTCCTGATGGTGACGGCTTAAACGTTTGTTCAAAAATCAAGCACCATAGCAGTTACCGGGAAAAGCCAGTTCTGGTAATGTCGGCGCATCTTCCATCAGAGTTTGAAAAAACAAAATCTTGTGCGGACAGTTTTATTCCAAAGCCATTTGATCTTACAGTAATTTTAAATCTAGTGAATCATTTTTTATCCGCAGCATAACTTATCTTTTTGTTAGTATGAAAAGTCAGCTTAATAATTACGAACAAGAAAAAAAGAATAGCACTGAACATCAGACTGTGATCGTCGAAAACAATCTGACTGGAGAAACTGATGAACTCGATCCACTGTTTGAAAAGGATATCGATAGTTCAGGTAATGGAACAGAGAGCCAAAGTGAATCCGCTTAAGGATGATTTCAGTGGAAGTACTTCAGCAAGTATTGTTTCAATACGGCATATCTCAGAATCAGTTCAAGCAACGCCATACGGCACAGGATTAATTAATCAGACCTGTAAGATAGATACTCCCTCAGGCTCATTTATTTTACAGAAAATCAACACCGATGTTTTCCAGTTCCCCGAGCGTATTGATCATAACCTTAGCTTAATTCGAAGTCATCTTCACAATACTTTTCCAGAATATCTATTCGCTGGCCCAGTGCTGACGCTAGATGGAAAACTCTCAGTTACATTAACGCATGACATCTTTAGATTACAACCATTTGTAGCAGGGTCTCATACCGTTGACGCTGTTTCTTTTGAGAACCAGGCCTATCAAGCTGCTAAACAATTTGCCAGGTTTGGCAGGTTACTTAAGGATTTAAAACCTGCTGACTTCAGTTACCCATTAGAAAACTTTCATAACCTTGATCTTCGCATAGAACAATTTAATAAAGCACTTCAAGAGGCGACAGAAGAGCGGATTACTAGTGCAGGTAAAGAGATAGAAAAGGTCAAAAATAATCTCGATATCGCTTTACGTTACACTCAAATTGTTTCTGGTAATTTGATACCGCTTAGGATCATTCATCATGATACGAAGATCAGCAACGTACTATTTGATACGAATGGCACTGGCATTTGTGTAATAGATCTTGATACTGTAATGCCTGGATATTTTATCAGTGATGTAGGTGATATGATGCGTACTTATCTCTCCCAGGCCACCGAAGAGGAGCCAGACTTCGATAAGATAACGCTAAGGCACGAGATCTTCAATCAAATATATAAAGGTTATATGGAGGAAATGGGTGGAGAATTAACGGCGGTCGAAGAAGAACTATTTGTTTACAGCGGAAAATTCATGATCTATATGCAGGCGGTAAGATTCCTTACCGATTTCCTGAACGGCGACCGCTACTACCCTATCAAATATCCTCTACATAACTTAATGCGTGCTGGTAATCAGCTCGTATTACTGGAAAGATATATAGAAATGGAATCAGTGTTCCTTTAAAGTCCACTATCGTCTAGCGCAAAAGTATTCTTTCTATCTCTCCATTTCCCTTTTGTGAAGTCAGGAAACTCTTGCGGCATATTGCCTTCTTTTAGCGATTTAGTAGATAACGGGGTGATCACACTCATAGTCACTGAATCATATACGTCGATCGGTGTCTGCTTCTTTTGTTTTACTGCCTCAATAAAGCCATTAAATACAAACCAGTCCATCCCACCATGACCTGCGCTCACTGCTTCCTTTGCGTATTTCTTCCAAAGGGGATGGTCGTATTTATCAAACCATTCCTGTGCCGGATCCCATATATCGTGCTTCTTTGCTTGCTTCTCTATGTAAATCGATTTGTTTACATCCATCCAGATACCATTTGTTCCCTGAACCCTGAAGCCTAAAGAATAGGGTCTCGGTAAATGGGTATCATGACTTAACAAGACGGTTTCTCCATTTCCGCAGTTTATCATTGTAGTAGTTACATCACCGTTCTTGTAGTTAAGCTTAGCATTAGGATGACCGGGA
The DNA here is from genome assembly GCF_037719805.1 of Pedobacter sp. Taxonomy (GTDB): domain Bacteria; phylum Bacteroidota; class Bacteroidia; order Sphingobacteriales; family Sphingobacteriaceae; genus Pedobacter. Next base: position 387,025 of record NZ_JBBJLZ010000004.1, read on the forward strand.
GACAATTCTTCTACATAGGCTGCAAGTCCCCTGGCTTTAGAGCTGAAAGAAACAAGATTGGTGAAGCGATTGCCTCTGTTGATATTTGCATACTGCATAATTGGTCCAGCGCCATGGGTTGGGTAAAGATCACCGTCCTGGTCTACGTTAAACTGAGTTCTCCACTGCGCCTCGCTTAAAGCCTTTGGTCCGAACTCCACGCCACCGCCGTAATATTTCTTTCCGTCATTGAATAATACTTCTCTCAAGTTGTGCTGGTAACCCCCTTCAAAATGCAAGAGCTCGCCAAACAAACCCTGGCGTACCATGTTTAGTGCTGCCATCACATCTCTACGGTAACACACATTCTCTAGCGTCATATAAGGGATATTGGTCTTCTCTGAAGTATTGACAATGTCCCAATGGTCGTCTACAGTCAAACCTGCAATGACTTCACAGCCTACATACTTGCCAGCGTTCATTGCATAAATCGCCTGATCTTTATGGAACTGCCAGGGAGTAGCAATGATGACAGCATCAAGATCTTTTCGGTCAAGTAGTTTCTTATAGGCATCAGGACCTCCTGTGTATTCGGTCGCCGCCGGACGGCCTTTTTTGGCAATGAAAGCTCTGCAAGTGTTGAGGGACCGCTCCTGCGTATCACAGATAGCAAGAACCTCCACATCATCGCGCAATACACCCTCAGAAATGTGGCTCATACCCCTGGCGCCTACGCCGATGTAACCTAACCTAACTTTTCCTTTATCTGAAGCGAATAAACTGCCTGTTGGCAAAATTGAAAAGCCGGCTGTCGCGACTGATCCCTGTTTGATAAATGCTCTGCGTTCCATAATTCAATAGTACCTTTTTTCCGAGGGAATTGCAATTAGAGAGTTTCATTACTTTTTGATAGCTTTAACTAAAATCTAAGTCCTATGAAATTTAAATCTTTGTTGCTAACCACATTAATTGTCATTACAGGTCTTGGCGCATATAGCCAGCAGCAGTCAGCTGTTTTAAAAAGCAACCCCTGGTTAGCGTCAGAACTTCTTCAACCATTGGCTCTCGTTACGAAAATGAAAAGTGAAAAGGTATTAATATACAATATTGGAGTCGAAGATGACATTCAGGGTACCGTGCATATAGGTGCAGCTAGCGAACCTGAGAAATTGCAGCTTTTTAAGAACGCCATTAAAAGTGCGTCAAAAGATAAGATGGTTGTGATCTATTGTGGCTGCTGTCCGATGAATAAATGCCCCAACATCCGCCCTGCTTTTCAAGCGTTAAAGGCTGCCAAATTTAAGAAAGCCTACTTGTTAAACTTGCCGACTAACCTCAAAACTGACTGGATTAGCAAAGGACTTCCATTAGCTAAGAGCTAATTGTCGTCATTTCCATGATGCTTAGCAAAATATCGTCTGACAGCAAAATTAGCGATACCTTTTTCAAACTTGCGTTTTGTAGATAACACAACGATTGCCAACACCAGGAAGAAGATTGCAGCAACTCCAAACCCGGCAGTATAGCTATTAAAAAGCGAAGAAAAGTAGAAGGCTAAAGTGATTGCTCCGACTAAAAATGCAATCAGCATGAACACCATGACTAATGTGTTCGTAATGACATCTGCAACCAATCTAGATACGGTTTCAAAAGCCCTGAGTTTGTAATATTCTAACCTAAGCTCAAGAAATACTTTTGCTTCTGACCAGATCTCCGATATCGTTCTTGTAGATTTTTGTTGCATGACAATTTTTAAGATGACATTTGCTAATATAACTAGTCATCTTAAAAATTGTTTAAGCAAATATTAATTTTCGCTATCTAACGAATTATAGACACCGATAATATCATCTGAGCCGAACGCGGATGCTGCCGCTTGGTAGCTGTCTAATGCCGTTAAACCTAGAGGATAATTCAATCCAATATCTTTTGCAAGTTTCAAGTCCTTAAGGATATTATTCAGAGAAAACGCTGGCGCAAAATTACCGCTGACGATTGCATCTCCTTTTATCTTTAGAAAAGGGCTGGCCAGGGCGCTGTTGTTGAGAACGTTCATTAATTCCAACTGATTAACCTGCAAGTTTTCTGCAAAGCGCATTGCCTCTGCCAGTGCCTGAGCTTGAATAGCCAGCAAAGTGTTCACTATCAATTTTACACGGTTTCCTGAACCAATTTCTCCAAAACGAATGGCAAGTTTTCCAATGCTTTCTAAAACAGGTTTAACCTCTTCAAATACTGCCGAATTTCCACCAGCAATAATAACCAGGGTCGCTTCTGTAGCTTGTTTCACACTTCCTGACACAGGAGCATCAAGATAGTGGTTGCCTTGCGTAGTGCATAGTGCTTCCATTTCGATAGCAATCTCCGGAGATACCGTACTCATATTAATAATGGTCTTACCTTGCGCCTGGGCCGATAATAAGCCATTTTCGCCTTGAAAGATTTCCCTTACTGCTTTGTCATCCGTAACCATAATGATCACGATATCTACTCGAGCAATTAAATCCGCCGGGCTTTCTGCGACTGCTGCCCCTTGTTGTTTCAGCGTTTGAGTTTTTCCCGGGTTTCTGTTGTAGACAGTTAGTTCGTAACCGTCTTTGATCAGTGAGTTGGCCATGGGGATTCCCATAGTACCCAGACCTATCCATCCTATTGTAGATTTTATCATATAAATAGCTTTTAGCGTAATGGCAATGAAGTAACTTTTAAACTTTCACCGGCCTTGTGAATAATGATTGCTTTGCAAATCCCGTTATCATCTGTTTCAAATGCAATACCAGACTTACTATCGTACATTACTAGTGGAGCGCCAGAGTCCGTAATATCGGTTAGCTTGGCTACGGTATAGGCCTTTTGAATTTCTTGCAAAGAAGAAGAAACGCCTACCGCATCAGCAGTCTTAAACGCCGGTGAGGTTACACGGATCTGCCTAACTCTTGCTGCAGGATTGTCTCCGGTATCTCTTACTGTATAAATTGCTGTTGCGTAAGATTTAGGATCATGGTCTTTATACCAGATAGCCACGGCTTTTTGCATCGCCGCATCACCGGCATCTGGCTTGCCTAGTTCAGCATACACCTCTTCAGCGTTTTGATCGATACTCACCTTACCAGCTGAGGTACCCGGAACCAATAACAACGCTTTGTCCGATGACACTGAATCCGAAGTAGATACAATTGAAGAGTCTTTTGCAGCGGTAGCTTTGTTTTCGTCCGATGCGCAGGCGCTAAATAAACCTATTATTATAACCGCAGGAATTATTTTCTTAAATATTATCATATCGCTATATCTAACTAAGGAATGAAGTTGATGCTAAACACCTAATACTGTCTACTGTTTCAATCGCTGTCCTAATCTCGAAATTATTCCTATCGCGGCCTTAATAATATTCTATGGTAAACTGTATTTCAGGTTTCCTAAAGGCTGATTAATTGGCAAATAGAAGAATTACGTAAAAGATTTTAATCATAACAGAAGAATATTGAAAATCTCGATCAACGAATTAAATACGGCACAAACTTTGACTTGTTAGAGTTGACCAATATTAAGAAAAACTTTTCAGCAATCAGATCTATGAAACCAGCTTTTAAAACTCTTTACTATCTCGAAAACGGAACCTTAAGTATCGTGGAGATTAAGCGTACTGATCTTTCGGAAGATGCTGATCGGACGGACGTTTATAAATGGTTGCAGGTAGACAAATATTCGTTCGAGGTATCGCCGCTGTCATTCCGCTCGATGGATTCCTCTGATCATGTTGAAGAGCGTTTTTTTGATCAGGGATATTTAAAAATTAACCAGGATCAGGGAACATTCATAGAAAAATTTAATTCAGCACTGCACAATCTAAAGAATCATACAAGTAAGGAGTTGCCTTCTGAAGTACAGGGGGCGGTTGAGGCTTTCCTAAATTGATAATTCGTCATGCCGGCGAAGGCCGGTATCAGAACCTCACCATAGCGATTCCACCCATTCCGAGGTCGCGGCCTACTAAACAAGCACGGGGGTAGGATAACCTATCATTCAGGACGGTTATTACAACGCGACTTCAGAATCCCTGCATTTTACCACACGATTTTTTTATATTCGTTAATGCTCGCAGCCACTAACCAAACCACCTATTGGGACTTCTGGAAAAGATTTCGTACCCTGTTCGCAGTCTACTTCTTCTTCCTCATCTTCGATTTAACCAGCAGTGATGAACTGTTCCCTAGTTTCATCTATTCGTTACTAAATTACTACACCGTCTTTTGGAACTGGCTGGTACCATCGACGGGCGAACATATCTTACACTTGTCTTACCCGATAACCGTTAAACCGAACGGCAGTGGCGATACGACCTACAATTATGTCATGCAGCTATTGTGGTTGGTCTTCACAGTGATCATTGCGTTCGCCTGGACAATATTAGATAGAAAGCGACCTTCTTATATTCAATTCAGCTATTGGACCCGAATTGTAGCACGGTACTTCCTTGCCTACATGCTTTTTGTATACGGCTTCGTAAAAGTAATTAAAATCCAATTTCCCTATCCCAGTCTGGTGCGGCTTACAGAGACCTTTGGCGACTCAACCCCAATGGCCCTTGCATGGACATTTATCGGGTACTCCAGCGGATATAATATTTATATTGGTGGTGCAGAAGTCCTTGCCGGTGCCCTTTTGTTCTTCAAACGAACCACACTTTTAGGCGCGTTACTAGCCATGACGGTTATGGCAAATGTATTTGCAATGAACCTAGCTTATGATATTCCCGTAAAAATTTTCTCTCTAAACCTGCTTTTTCTTGCCATTTGGATTGCCTGGCGGGATATTGATCGACTCGTTGCCTTTTTCATCAACCATACGCCCGTTTTACCTCGACCCGATGTATATCCTTTCAAAACAAAGTGGAAGAAGATGATTCAGCTCTCCTTAAAAGTAATCGCCTTAACATTTACCGTATATTCCACAGCCTACAGCATGTATGAGTTGTCTCGAAAGTATGGCGACGATGCACCTAAGCCACCCTTATACGGGATCTACGACGTAATTAGTTTTACATTAAACGGAAAAGAAAGTCTACCACTAGTTACAGACGAAAAGCGGTGGAAGCGAATCATCATAAACTATCCTGGAAACGTACGCATCACAAAGATGAACGATAGTACAATGTGGATGAAACTTAAACTGGACTTAAAGGAGAAGACAGCTAATTTTACCTCGAGTAAAGACTCCAGTGATACCTTCAAATTGAAATTCATCAGACCAAGTAAAACGCAATTGTTTCTCAAAGGAAAGATGAGAAACCAGCTGGTACATATAGAATTTAAGCGCTTTGATGAAACCCAGTTTCGTCTAACCAAGACTGGGTTTCATTGGATAAATGAATATCCTAACAATTAGTAGTTGCTTACTTTTTCTTTGCTTTAGTCTCTTTAGGAACACAGTTTGGGACCTTCTTACCATCCTTGGTTTTCATGCCTACCTGTTCGTAATTCTTCCAGCAAGGGTCTTTCTCCTCTTTTTTATCTGCCATGATCATTAAGGTTTAATGCTATGAAAAAAACCTTCGCGCCGCTGTTTTGTTTAAAATTAAATCAATAATATACAGACCATGTTCACTCCACCAAAAGATAAACCGGTATACACAGACGAAGAAGTATCTTCAAAACAAGACAATGTTCAAAGCGACGAGGAAGTTGCTGAACAAGACTCGACAATAAAGTCCGATGTCAATAACAATGATGGTAGCGACAACGCATCGGACGATTTAAACGTCGATAATAGCGATGTTGGTCTAAACAGTGATCAAGGAGAAGATTTTCTATAAGCTTAGCAGGTAATTTAGCTCCAACTGGATTTGATTACCTCTATCGGCATTATACCATTTTTGTAATTCCGTCTTCATGGTTTCGAAATCGGCCCCTTCAGCTTTCAAATTGTTATACAGCACCTGACATTCCATTGGTCTTGGACCCCAAGACGAAATACTCTTCCCGGATTCATCTTGAATAACAAGTTTAGGAATCGCTTTGCTTCCATTTGTCAGGTGTTCATTGATTAGATAAGGTTCCGCGTCTCTCAACTGATAATCCACGGATATCAAAGGACTCAATTCAGCAATCATTTTTATGAAAGGTATGATCTGTGCGGCGTCACCGCACCAGGGCTCTGTAATCACGATCCAATGTTGTGGCTGTCTAATCCTTGACATCGTTTCTAAAATATCTGCGGACGGCAACGTCAGTTTTAGCCAACGGTTCATTCTAGACCAGTTGAGCTTTGCGTAATTGATATAATCAGGCTGATCGTAAGGCGCAGGCGGATTGTCAGTTGTTAGGAGCAACTCAAATTGTAACTGGTATGCTTCGAAAGTCATTGCTAAGAGTTAGCGTTATTTAAGTAAGCCTGTTGTTGCCGCGTATCTAATTAGTTTAGCAGTGTTTCTCGAGCCGGTTTTATCAAGTAGACTTTGTCGGTGACCCTCCACGGTTCTTTTACTAATAAAAAGCTTATCAGCCATTTCCAGGTTAGTTAACCCTTCTGCAATAAGATGAAGCACCTCAATTTCTCTTGAAGAGAAGTCCGCCTCGTTTACAGCTGATTCTTGTTCCAGACTACCGTGATGAATCAACTTGCTTAACAAGTTAAGTGACAATTCAGTACAAATATATTTTTTCCCGGTCTCTATCTGCTTTAGGGAGAATACCAATTCTTCAGCACTAATGTTTTTTAATAAGTAGCCAACAGCCCCCTGGATAAAGGATTGTGAAATGTATTTTTCATTGTCATGCATGGAGAGAATAACGACTTTCACATCGGGGCGTGCGGCCTTTAACTCTTTAGTCATGGAGATTCCATCCAGTTCAGGCATATTGATATCGGCTAAAACGATATCTGCTTCCCCCCCATTTTCAAAATATTCAAGAACCTCTCTTCCGTTAACAACTTCTCCAACAACATCAATGCTACTCTCAGTTTCTAAAAGCATTCTGATTCCATTTCTAACTATATTATGGTCTTCCGCTAACAATATTCTTAACATGATCTTCGTATTATTTATTTGGATTGTGATTCATTATCTATATCGCCTATTTTCAGCAACATATCTTTTAAACGTTCTATATGTACTTTTAGGTGGCTGGCTCTTTCTATTCTCTCCGGTTTCTCCGAATTTAACATACTGCCTAACAAATTCTTTCGCTCCTCCAGCATCCTTATGGCCACCCAAAGTGACTCCTCAATGCTTCTAATTTGTTCCGCCTCTAAAACAGACTCGGTAAATGTGTGTCCGGTATAACAGCGATACCTCACTATGCTCCCTTCATTTGACGTCTTTGCTAAAATACCTCCGCAATCAGGACACGTAAACGGCGTAAAATTACCAAGGGCTAGTTGGTCTTCCACGTTACTGGACATTCTTAAGGTAATTTGCGCTTCCAATTTAACATCATCCGGAACCTCCGTAGGCAAACACTCTGACCTACTAAATAAGTCTGAAAGAACGTGCCCTATCTCCTGAACAGGTAGCTCGTAATCTACCGTCATATTCCGCTGAACGTTAACTGGCATGTCAGGGAACTCTGCTTCCGATGTCTCCTGAATTATACAACGCCCACCACTTTTTTTAATAGCCAGCATTCCAGACGTTCCATCATCAAGCAAACCAGTAAGTACTACCCCAGTTACACAGGAAGAATAGGCAGCGGCTGCCGATCTAAACAAGACGTCTATCGAGGGCCTCCAGTGGTTTTCAAACGCGCCCTTTTTTACAATAATACGTCCGTGTTCAAGCATCATATGCCGATCTGCAGGGGCAAGATAGATTATATTATTTTCAATTAATTCACCGTCCACAGGAATTTTGCATATTAATGCTGTTGAACGTTGAATTTGACTCAGAATCACATGAGCAAGTGATTCCCGTCCAAGGTGTATAACAATAAAAACTGCTGCATCCAGATTTTCAGGGAAACTCTCAACTAATCTTGAAACCGCGGGAATACCCCCAGCTGAAGCTCCAATGGTAACTATATTTTTAACCTCTTCTAACATTTTAAATTAATTGTTAATTATTTATCATGGGCGACTGACTGCTTCTGAACTTAATACTCACCACCGTACCCTTGCCGGAAGTCTCCAGATCCATCGAACCTCCCAGAAGATAGATTCTATCTTTTATAGCTTTCAAACCGGAACCCTCAGAAAACGCCTGCTCTACGGGTAATTTAAATCCCCCACCATCATCTGATACGCTAATCATAATATGGTCGGTATCAGTAGTTACTTTAATGTGCGTTTGCGAAGCCGAAGTGTGTTTTAATGAATTGCTAATCAATTCCTGTATGACTCTAAACACATACAGCTGAACTTCTTTGTCAAGTAAATCAGCATTTCGATCTAAATGGGCGTAAATTTTCATTGCTCTTGAACTCATTCGCTGCGCCATCTCTTTAACGCCGGCTACAAAGCCAAAATCTCTTAATACGGAAGGCGTAAGTTCATATGATATGGCTCGAGTCTCCCGGATCGCCTCATCAAGCAGCAAACTGGCATCATTTAGTTCCTTCTTCTTATCAGAAGAAATTTGAATACCCTGAAGGTTAAGCCGGATCCCATAAAGTATCTGACAAACACTATCATGTAGCGCGTTGCTAATTTTAAACCGTTCTTTTTCTTGTGCGTTGAAAGTTGCGGACAAGACGGACCTTTGTTTGTCATTGTGAAGATCCGTTGCTTGTTTATCAAGCCGTTTTTTATCGGTGGTGTCCATAATGATACCGGCGAAGAAACTCGCATTGACTTTGCTTATCTGGTGACCTATTACAGAAAGGTTTTTAATGTCGCCACTTTTTGAAATAAACCTAAACTCAAAATCGAGCGAGCTAAAATTAGTGATAGAATGTTTAAACGCTTCCCTAACTGAAAGCTGGTCTTCCGGATGTATCAATTGAATAAATGCATTTAAACTCCCGTTAAAGTCAAGTGGGTTGATTTCAAATATAGAATAGCAAACATCGTCCATTGACAAAATATCTCCTGGGACCTCCATAGTCCATGTACCGGTCCCAGATGCCGATAAAGTCATCTCTAAGCGCTGGGTAGTGCTGATCAACCGTAGTTGAGCAAGTTTATTGTCTGTAATATCTATCGTAGTAACATAATACTGAAGCTTTCCAGAAACAGAGTTCCTAACCGCTCGGCCTTCGAGTCGCAGATACATCAGGTTAGCCGCACTTTCAATAACCATGATTTCACAATTTTGCTTCTCCGAATCATTTTTCATGCAGCTTAAAAAAACATAAAAACTCTCGAAAGAGGAGGGATTAATAAATCCTTTTAACGGCTTAGATAGCACTTTATCCTTTGAAACGCCTAACAGGTCTGCTCCCATTTGATTGGCCTCTTCCACAACACCCAAATGATCTAAAACAAAATATCCCACTGGTGCCAGGTCAAAAAAACCCGCTAGTTTCGATCTTTCATTTTCTATCAACTGGTAAGAAAGAGAAAGCTGCTCATTCTGCATCTCCAATTCCAGCTGATAAGCCTGCAGTTTTCCCTGCAGTTCCTGACTATTAATATTTGGTTCGTTATCCACTAGTGTGCTCTTTGAAACGTATAATAATCGATGCAGTATCACTCTTGTCCCTATAAATAAGACGTTCTACCGTTACAATCAATTTTTTATTACCCAACTCAGGAAAATCATGCTGCAGGTAAATCTCGCCATGTAAGGTATCATCATTAATTAAGGAGTCCAACTTGTAAGTGTTCCATTTGTTGTGAACAACCTCTAACAGAAATTGTTCTTTGATTTCAAATTCACGAAAGTTAAAAAGTTTCAAAAACGCATCGTTTGCCGCCAACACCTTCCTATCCTGGTCTAGTACTAATGCAGGATCGTCCAGGCTGCTAATGCTATCCCGAACAAAGCTCATTAGAGAAGATAACCGTTTTTCCAGTGCCTTTAATGGAGTAATTCGAGTAAAGGTCAGCACTGCGCCACTAATAAAGTTTTCTATAGTACGATAAGGCATAATTCGTAAGTTATACCAGTCATTTTGCTTCGTCTTAATCTCCAGTTCTTTTCCAAAGAGTTTTGCGATGACTTCAAGAATCACATGCTCAATAGCCGGATAGTCAAAGTTGGAAACAATATGATTGATCGACCGGCCGACGTCTGAGGAGATGACATTGAACAGCCTCGTGACCTGTGGGGTGAACCTCAAAATATTCAAGTGGTTGTCCAGAAAAATGGTACCTATTTCCGTATTGTCGAGCAGGTTCTTCATATCATTGTTTAAACGGGTAAGTTCTTCCGCTTTATTTTGATACTCATGATTGATGGTCATCAGCTCTTCATTTAAGGATTGCATTTCCTCTTTTGTCGTCAGCGCCTCCTCGTTAGTGCTTTGCAACTCCTCATTGGTGCTTTGTAATTCTTCATTGGTAGACCTCAACTCTTCTAAAGAAGTTTCCATCTGTTCAATAGTAGTATGTAATTGCTGCTTCGTATATATCAGCTCCTTTTCAAGTTCCTCCACCACCCCAACATGCAGCAGTTTTTGTTCTGATTTAGCCGAAGCCCGTTTTTTTATTTTGCCTTTGTCGGTAAAAGCAACAACCAGGCAACCTAATAATTTGAGGTCTTCAATATAATCTACAGCGAAGTCGATAAGATTAACCTGCCCATCGACAGACAATTTAATGTCCGTCACATTAACTGTGGCTTTCTGTAAGGACACCAGATGTATCGCATTGCCTAAAGCATACTTGATCTCTTCCCTGGCGATCTTATGGATATTTAATACCGCCTCCCCGGTTTGAAACTGTAAATATTTGTCTATCTTACCATTGACTTACAGAATATCGCCCTTGTCATTGACCAAAATCGAAGCGGGAGTATAACTTTCTAATAAAACCTTATGGAAGGCTTCGGTGATTATGCCTTTAGAAACGGGCTTGTTGGTCACATCGCGTTCTGATTTTCGGGGATTACTGATGTTGACTGGAAAGTCGACCATTTTACTCAAAGCAAATATGCCCTCTTTACGCTCATATAGCTTCCATTTGGAATCTATCACGTTAAAAGCATCTGTATAGATGCCGACAGACTCTGCAGGACCCAAAAACAACAACCCTTTTGCATTTAATGAATAATGGAACACGGGAAGTAATTTCCGCTGTAAGTCTGCTGTAAGATAAATCATTACGTTTCTACAGCAAAGTAGGTCAAGCTTTGTAAAAGGTGCGTCTTTAATTAGATTATGCTGCGCAAATACGATCATTTCTCGCACTTCTTTCTTTACCACAAAGCCATTGGCCTTTTTTACAAAGTATTGCTCCAACCTTTCCGGTGAAATCTCCGAAACTATATTAGAGAAGTAAAAGCCTGTGCGTGCGTGTTCAATGGCTTGTGGATCCAGGTCGGTCGCAAAGATCTGAACCTTTGGCAGGCGCTTTACTTTGAGTTTAGAAAGAAATTCTGTGAGCATGATTGCCAGTGAATAGGCTTCTTCGCCCGTTGAGCATCCAGCGATCCATACCCTTATCGAATCCTCTTCCGTCTTCTTAGTCAGTTTGGCATAGAGTGCATCTTTTAATACCTGAAAAGCGGGCGTATCTCTAAAGAACTTTGTTACGCCAATAAGCAACTCTCTAAAAAGCACGTCGATCTCATGAGGGTGCTCCCTCAAATAATCCACATAATGCAGATAATCTGGCAGCTGATGGAAGGCAATTCTTCTTTCAATGCGGCGCGTAATCGTGTTCTTCTTATACAGCATGAAATCATGCCCGGTGTGCGAACGCAGGAGCATAAGTATCTTTTGTAATTGATTTTGATTGTTCCTATCGTTAACAGAATCAGTAAAAATCGGCTTTAACATAACCGGGTGATTGAGGTATTGTAACAGCTTACCGGGCATTTCTACCGGTGGAAGGACATAATCTACCAGTCCACTTTTGATCGCTGCTTCAGGCATACTTTTATATTCCGCCGTCTCCGGATTCTGAACCATGACCATGCCTAGTTTCTCTTTTATCATCCTGACCCCTGTCTCGCCATCAGCACCCATACCTGAGAATATGATCGCAACCGCATAATTCCACTGGTCCTCCGCCAGACTTTCAAGAAAATAATCTATTGCCATATGCACTCCCCTTACACGGGATGCTTGAAATAACAACAGACGGCCATTATGTATGCCCATATCCTTATCAGGAGGAATAACACAGACTTGGTTTGGAACAACTTCAGTACCATCTGAAGCTTCAATTACAGGCATTATGGTAGAACTCTGTAACATCCCTGCCACGTCGAGATTAGTAAGTGGATCCAGGTGCATAATAACAACGAAAGCAAAACCGGTGTCAATTGGAGTATGGGTTAAGAACTTCTCGATATCGTGAAATGACCCCGCACTTCCTCCAAGGGTCACAATAGGGAAAAAGTGCTCTTGGTTACTTCTAGCCGTTTGTAAGGCTGCTAATTCAGATCCGTCCTGTTGAACGTCTTCCCCTTTTCCACCTGTTTGTATCATAATAAATATGTCATTATTAATAGAAAAGCTAAATTAACATATTAAACTAAGAGGAAGGATTTTCTACGATGCTTAAATTTTAATCGCTTACTTTGGAATAAGAATTGCGCCGTTTGGCTTGATCAAAACAAACGTTTTTAACCAAATAACAATTTATGAAATTAGTATCGTACTTTATTGGGCTTTGTATCGCACAAACGTTGTCAGGTTCACTGACGACTGATGTACAGGCTCAAACCTGGAAGCCTGTAGCTGGCAAAATCTCAAGCACCTGGGCAGAAAAGCTGAATCCTTCAAGTCCTCTTCCTGATTATCCCAGGCCACAGCTGGTTAGAAAAAACAACTGGAAAAACCTGAATGGTTTATGGGATTATGCTATAACATCAAAAGAAGAAACAGCACCAAAAGCATATCAGGGAAAGATTCTCGTACCTTTTGCAGTGGAATCCTCATTATCCGGAGTTGGGAAAACCATTGACAAAAACAACTTGTTATGGTACAGAACCTCGTTTACAATCCCTTCAAACATTAAGAACAGTGTATTGCTACACTTCGGGGCAGTCGACTGGAAAACTGATCTGTGGTTAAATGGTAAGAAAGTAGGTACACATGAAGGCGGATTTGATCCCTTTTCATTTGACATCACTCCTTTTATCAAAAAAGGTGGCAAACAGGAACTGGTACTGAGCGTCTGGGATCCGACAGATGGTGGTCCACAGCCAAGAGGCAAACAAGTCATGAAACCCGAAGGCATCTGGTATACTCCGGTATCAGGCATCTGGCAAACCGTATGGTTAGAGGGTGTAAGCAAAACGCACATCGCCTCCACTAAACAAACGCCTGATATTGATGCTAAAACTATCTCTGTATCAGCGGATGTAGAGGGCGTTCAAGCTGGAGATATGTTAAGAATAACAGCGTTCGACGGTACAGTTAAAGTAGGCGAAGCACAGGTTGCCGCGACAGAGACCGCTTCGATAAGCGTTCCAAATCCTAAACTATGGTCGCCAAACACACCTTATCTTTATGATTTAAAGGTAGCGGTTGTCCGCGGTGGTAAGGTTGTTGATGAAATCGGAAGTTACTTCGCGATGCGAAAATCATCAATGGGGCCGGATAAAAATGGCACTCAAAGAATGTTACTAAACAATGAATTCATATTTCAATATGGCCCGTTAGACCAGGGATGGTGGCCAGACGGATTGTATACCGCTCCGACTACAGAAGCGCTGGTATTTGATATCATCAAAACTAAGGAAATGGGCTTTAATATGATCCGTAAACATATCAAGGTAGAGCCAGCGCTTTGGTACTACAACTGCGATAAACTAGGTATTTTGGTATGGCAGGATATGCCAAGTGGTGATCTAGGTAACCAGTGGGAACCAAATTTAGGACAAATGGGTGGAACGGATAAAGACCGTACGCCAGCGTCAGAAGCGATCTACCGCAAAGAGTGGAACAAGATTATGGATGACCTGTACAATTTCCCGAGCATTGTAGTATGGGTTCCATTCAACGAAGCATGGGGACAGTTTAAAACTAAGGAAATTGCAGACTGGACTAAAAAGAAAGACCCCACAAGACTGGTCAACAGCGCAAGTGGTGGTAACCATGTTATTGCTGGAGACATCGTTGATTTACACCACTATCCAAATCCGGCAATGCCAAGACCAGACTTGTTCGGTCCGACTCATGTTGTTGTTTTAGGAGAGTATGGCGGTCTGGGATTGCCGGTACCCGAACACAATTGGTTAGAGAAGAACAATTGGGGCTACCAGACCTTTAAAACCGCTGATGAGCTCTTTGCAAAATACTCATCATTCATGGTTACAATGGAAGGCCTGATCAAAAAAGGCTTATCTGCAGCCGTTTACACGCAGACAACTGACGTAGAGAATGAGACGAACGGTTTGATGACCTATGATAGAAAGGTGATCAAAGTTCCAGTAGAGAAACTGAAAGGCGTGACAGAGAAATTGTACAATAAGTCGTTGGTAGAGTTGAAGTAGCACTCGGCCCTTCGTCTGCTAAACGAGAGGTCCTGAAATGAATTCAGGATCACGGGCGTATAACCTGTCATTTGCCACTTCCTTGTGTTTGCCGAAACAGTAAAATCTCAGGATGACGTAGGCTGAAGTCGCAAAACGACGGCTAAAAACCATTAATAAAACGCTGGTATTTAACATATACCAGCGTTTAATTTTTTAGTACATTTGGCGCAGAATTTTTTTTTATAAGCGATGAGCAGTCATAAACACGTACAGAAGTTAAGTGCAGCAGGTTTATTAATTAGTTTAGGTATCATCTACGGTGACATAGGAACCTCTCCCCTCTACGTCTTTAAAGCCATCATCGGTGAGCGTCTAATCACACAAGACCTCATACTCGGTGGGTTGTCCTGCATTTTCTGGACACTAACCCTCCAAACTACTATTAAATATGTTATCATCACACTACAAGCCGACAACAAAGGTGAAGGCGGAATTTTCTCGTTGTACTCCCTTGTCAAACGAAAGGCCAAGTGGCTAATAATCCCTGCGATGATTGGTGGAGCAGCACTGCTCGCAGATGGAATTATGACCCCAGCGGTAACTATTTCCTCTGCTATTGAAGGTCTCGATCTGATTTATCACGATCTCCCAACTGTACCAATCGTACTTGCCATCATTGTTGCACTATTCGTGCTGCAGCAGTTCGGCACCTCCCTGGTCGGGAAAGCCTTCGGTCCGATCATGTGGTTATGGTTTACCATGATCGCTGTTCTTGGCCTGGTATACGTCATTCAGATGCCGGAAATCCTCAAAGCGATTAATCCTTATTACGCTTACCATATTTTAACGACCAATCCAGAAGCGTTCCTCATCATAGGCGCCGTATTCCTTTGTACAACAGGTGCTGAAGCCTTATATTCAGATTTAGGCCACTGCGGTCGCGCCAACATCCGTACGAGTTGGGTGTATGTAAAGACCTGTCTTATCCTTAATTATTTTGGTCAGGGCGTCTGGCTGTGGAAGTTACAGGGAACGAAACTAGGCGATGTCAACCCATTCTATCATTTGATGCCAGACTGGTTCTTGCTTTACGGAATCCTGATTGCTACCGTTGCTGCCTCGATTGCAAGTCAGGCCTTAATCTCAGGCTCATTTACCCTAATTGCAGAAGCTGTTCGTTTAAACCTATGGCCGAAAGTGAAGATCAATTATCCAAGCGAACAAAAGGGACAACTTTACGTGCCATCAATGAATTGGATATTGATGGTTGGATGCATCGTGGTTGTATTGATATTCCAAAAATCAGTTAATATGGAGGCCGCCTATGGACTATCAATCACTGTGGCGATGCTAATGACTACCATCTTAGTGTCGGTCTTCCTTATGCGCAAGAAAGTACCGATGTACATAATTATATTCTTTCTGACTATTTACGGTATCATAGAGCTTACGTTTCTCGCTGGTAATGCGGCTAAAATTCTCCATGGGGGTTGGTTTACGCTAGTTCTTGGGCTTTCATTATTTGCAGTTATGTGGTCATGGGCTAACGGCCGCCGCATTCGTAACAGATACATGAAATTCGTCGATGTAGAGGAGTTTTTCCCTATCTTAAAGAACATCAGCGCCGATGAATCTATCCCTAAATACGCATCTAACCTAGTTTACCTCACCAGCGCCAACTTCAATACAGAGATCGAATCCTCAGTGATCTATTCTATCATCCAGAAACACCCTAAGCGTGCAGATGTATACTGGTTTCTGCATGTCGATGTAGCTGATGCGCCTTATACAATGGAATATGAAGTGGACTACCTTATTCCAGATAAATTGATAAGGATAGATTTCAGGCTAGGATTCAGAGTAGAACAACGCGTAAATGTACTCTTTAGAAAGGTTGTCGAAGAGATGGTTGCTGCCGGAGAGATAGACATTACCAGCAAGTACAAATCACTGGAAGCACAAAAGATTCCTGGCGATTTCCGTTTTGTAGTGATAGAGAAAATAATTTCCAATTCCAACAGCTTACGTTTTATTGAGCGCATTTCTATGTCTTGCCATCGGGTACTGAAGATGATGAGCATGTCGGAAAGGACGGGCTTTGGTTTAGATTCAAGCTTTGTAACTACAGAACAGGTGCCTTTGATTGTTGACATTCCTGAGCCAATTCGTTTAAAACGAATGAAATAAGTCAACGTCAATAATTATTTTTTATTTTATTGAGCAACATACAACTAAATTCCTATCTTTGCAGCCTCCTAAAAGGGGAATGATTCCGTAGCTCAGCTGGTAGAGCATTACACTTTTAATGTAGTGGTCCTGGGTTCGAATCCCAGCGGGATCACAAACAAATGAAACGCTTCTAAATCTAATTTAGGAGCGTTTTTGTTAAATAAACAAAATTCAGGTGTCTCTTTCCTTTTCGCAAACTATCTTCCTGCTTTTAGCATCTAATAACTGATGGATTCAATTACCTATTTCTAATCTGGACAATCTTTTTCATTTACTGCGATCTTTCTTGTCAACTCCATCCCTATCGATTCTCAATTTCACCAGGAATCTGTTGGCGTTTATAGGCACTGGTTTTACTTCTAAAAAGCCATTCCAGTTTTCCTTATCCGGTGCAATAAACGTCCAATTGCTGTTAGTAGGAAGCTTATTTTTCTCTTTCTTCCATTCCACCTTTTTCACGATTATCTTTTCTATCACTTTTTCAATCTCTTCTGCAGTTGTAGTGGAGGTCAATTCAAATTCTACTGTCCATTTATCTTTATTTCCAGACGTACTTAACAGCTTCACAGAAGAAATAGAAGGATGCCCCTCATCATCACCTTCGAAGATTTTGTTTAAATGTTTGTCTGCCAGTGATGCACGTGCGTAGTTATTGTCTGGTTTCCAATCATATTCTAGATTAAGCGCAATAGTTTGGGCGCTATATTTTCCTTTTAATTTCTCAACTATATGTAACGCTCCATCTATACCGGAAGATAAACCTGCAGTCGTAATAAACTTTCCGTTATCCACAAATCGTTGGTCTGAAATAACCTTTATTTTAGGGAAACTTTTCTCGAGTTCTGAGATAGCGTTATAAAAAGTAGTTGCTGTCAATCCATCCAATAATCGGGTGTCGGCTAAAATAAGGGCGCCATTACAAACAGACATCACTACCTCTGATTTTTCAGAAAATTGTTTTATCCATTGTATAACTTCGGGAGACTGCCTCGTTCTTGAAATATCGCCGCCTGGAATAACAAAAACATTTGCTTCAGGACAATTCGCAAAGGTAAAATCCGGATTAACGCTCATACCCATATTTGTCTTGATAGCAGGACTTGCCGCAACTGTTATGACCTTATATCCTGCCTGACCCAGAACTTCGAAAGGTCCAGTAAAGTCAATGATCTGAACTCCATCAAACAACAAGATTGCAACATCTGCTGCTTTCTTTTCTGGGGGACTTTCGGTCTTCCTAATCAAAGCCATATTACAATGAGGACAAATACCTGATTTGTCAAAAACCAGCTTATCACAATCACGACCGCAAGGAGAACAAACAAACATTTCTTTATGAGCTTGAGCAATGGCTAAAGACGAAAAGGAAATTAAAATTAATATGGTTAAGTACAATACTAAATTGGAAATGGAATGATAGGCACGTAATGAAAAGTTCATATATTTTGGTTAAGGTTAATTTCCTTCTGACATTAAGTCCTCTTCTGCACCCATCCGTTCAAATTAATTACTTGAATTGTTTTGCTAATCCAGCAAAAAATATTCTAATACAATATAAAGCTTTCATGCCATCTAGCACACAGAAACTAAGATGTTTTATTGACTTACCTCTAAATCTGCGACTTCTACTTTTTTATCCAGTTTCATGCCGGCAATGATGCGTTCTCGATGAGTAATCCCCCACTCTGCTATCGTATTGGTGAGTTGCTTAAGCGATTTCCCATACTCAGTTATCCGGTATTCTACAGCAACAGGCGCTGTGCTTAGCACATTCCGCTCAATCAATTCATTCATTTCTAAATCCTTCAACTCGCGACTGAGCATTTTGCCAGAAATGCCATTAACTTCCTTTAACAATTCAGAATAACGCATTGGCTTATAACACAAACACGCTATAATAGACATCTTCCATTTACCATTTAGAATGTCCATGGTATCACTGATCGCCAATATCTTGCCGCTGCAGTTTTTTATCAGATCGAAGTCTTGTCTCATTTGATTCACTTGGTTACCCGATTGTCACTATAACTTTTTGTCACTTGGTTACAAATCTAAACATGAAGGTGATAACTTTGACGCACAATATCAATTTATAAAAAGAAATGGAACTAATTAAGAGTTTACAGTGGCGTTATGCCGTTAAGAAATACACAGAAGACTTGGTCACCGAAGATAAGATCGACCAAATAATCGAAGCCATAAACCTCACCGCCTCTTCTTGCGGAATACAGCCTTATCGCTTATTCGTGATTACTAATCCGGAGGTAAGACAGAGATTAGCAGAAGGATCATTCAATACACAAATTAAGGCTTCCTCTCATCTTCTGGTTTTTGCAGGATTTAACAAAATAACCAGCGAATACATTGCAGAATATATCACGATGGTGGAAGAGCAACGTAATTTAGAGAAAGGAGCGCTAAAGGGACTAAGTGATAATTTGATTGCCTACTTCTCCACCCATACACCAGAACAAAATGCAATTTGGTCGAGCAAACAAGCTTATATAGGATTAGGAACAGCATTGATCGCAGCCGCAGAACTTAAAGTTGATGCAACCCCTATGGAAGGATTTGACCCGAAGTTATTTGACGAGGTGTTAGGATTGTCGGAAAAGGGTCTACATGCCTCAGTACTTCTTTCGTTGGGTTACCGCGATACAGTTAATGACTATCTGTCTTCGATGCCGAAAGTTCGTTTACCAATCAGCGAGTTTTCAACCAAGATTAGTTAAGTCATCATTAGGGCTAAGGGTGGTAATTTGATCGATAAATAAGGTTTTGATCAAGTCAACGTTCACAAGATCGTCTTTTGAAAACCTAGATTCTTTATCTAGATCATAATCATACATAACTATCACTTGCAGACGTTAATAGAGGAATAGGTTTATGAGATTATATGATTTCAAACAAGGCAATATTAGAAAAAGCAAATGCTGCTGTCACCAGAGGTGATAATGAGGGCTTCTTATCCTTCTGCACCGAGGATACGAAGTGGACATTTATTGGCGACCAAACTCTCCTTGGGAAGGAAGCTGTCCGACAGTATATGGCCACCGCATACATCGAACCGCCAGTATTCATGGTGGAAAGTTTAATTGCAGAGGGTGACTTCGTAACGGCAGTAGGCAGAATAACTATGAAGGATAAAGATGGAATTTCAGTCGATTACTCCTATTGTGATGTCTGGCGATTTCATGAAGGAAAGATGGCAGAATTGAAGGCTTTCGTAATAGAAACGCCTAACTATGAAATCAAGTGACACTTAAAATAGTGGTATTGCCATAATAGTAGTACATTTATTCATTTAAGGAATAGATTTTACGCACATTACAACCCGCGGGGTCTAAATAAGGCTCTGGTGGAAGATTCTCACAAGGTCTTATTCCTCACATGATATAAGACCTATGAAAGAACCGGAATACATCGTTGCCATTGGAGCCTCAGCTGGAGGATTAGATGCACTGTCGGCTTTTTTTGAGCACACGCCCATAGATAGTGTCTCGTATATAATCATCCCGCATCTTTCCCAGGACTTCAAAAGCAGAATGGCTGAAATACTATCGCGCCATAGTATACTTCAGATATTAGAGGCTGAAGAGGGAATGGAAATCGAAAGTAACAAGGTATACCTGATTCCCAACACCAAATACATGGGTATAAAAAAAGGACGGCTGTTTTTGATCGATAAGGAGGGCAAAGCTGGTCCTCACATGACAATAGACTCATTTTTTACTTCCCTTGCGCAGGAAAGCGGCCAAAACGCAATAGGCATTATCCTTTCTGGAGTCGGCAGTGATGGTTCGAATGGAGCAATCGCCATTGAAAATGCTGGCGGCGTCGTTATGGTACAAGATCCGGACGATGCTAAATTCGATGGTATGCCAAGATCGGCATTAAATGTTAGCGACACCCCCTATGTGTGTTCAGCAGAAGCTTTACCAGCGGCTATTCAGAGCTATATTCTTTCGAAAAGTGAAACAGGTGCAACAGCTCAACAGCCTATGAGAAAAGAAACGTTAACTAAGTTCCTGGAACTAATCCGAGATCATTACCCATTTGATTTCACGCATTATAAAAACGGGACACTGGAAAGACGGATTGCAAGGAGAATGGCACACCACAATCTACTTGAAGTTGATTCATTTTTTCTTTACCTGCAAGAAAATCCACAGGAAATTGAACTGCTAATTAGTGATTTCCTGATCGGTGTTACTTCGTTTTTTAGGGACGGGGAAGCCTATGAAGTGCTGGAACGGGACGTTATACCTAAAATCATTAACGCAAAACAAGAGAATGACCTGCTAAAAATTTGGGTTACCTGCTGTGCTACAGGCGAAGAAGCGTATTCCCTGGCAATCCTGGTAAAAGAATACCTGCTAGCCAATAGCGTTAATATCGAGGTCAAGATATTTGCGACAGATATTAATGAAATTGCGCTAAAACAGGCAGCAAGTGGCATTTTCTCCAAAAACATTACGAAGACAGTATCAAAGGAACGACTGGTTAATTTCTTTAGTAAAGAATCCGACAATTATAAGATCAAACCTGAAATAAGGGAGATGTTAATCTTCGCCAGGCACGATTTAACTAAGAATCCACCATATTGCTATGTAGACCTGATCAGTTGCCGGAACATGCTCATCTATATAAAACCGGTTTTACAGAAACAAATCCTCTCGAAACTGGCATTTGGCCTTCGCAAAAACGGATACCTCTTTCTTGGATCCAGTGAGAATATAACGGTCGCAAAGGATACATTTATAGAAGTAAGTGCAAAGTGGAAGATTTATCAAAACATCAGATCAGATCGTGCCATAGGCTTTAACGGACAGTTTACTGCGCCAATTCCCGGACTTGGTCTAAAATACGGAGAAAAAGAGCAGAGAGTGAAGACATCGGCAGACAATCCACTGCCTGCCCCGGATCTTACTGAAGCCATTCTTGTTGAAAGCGGCTTTTCCGGTGTTATAGTTGATGAACAGGGAAAAGTTGGCCATGCCTTTGGTGATCTTGGCCCTTATCTAAAGCAGGAAAGGTTCAAACTCAACCTGCCAGATCTTTTACCTGAAAACCTAAGCCTTGCGTTTAGTTCAACTCTCCAAAAGGTTCTCAGATCAAACCAGCGTGAAAGGATCAATAACATATCATTCGATGAACCCGAAACTGGCAAACACAGCAATGCCGATCTGATTGTGAGTCCCTATGTTGACCGCAAAGCAAATGTGAACGGAATGCTGGTTCTTTTCAAAAGACCAGACACTATTGATTTGAAAGAGAATGTAGTTGATTTTAAGATCGATGTACAGACCAAAGAATACATAGCACAATTGGAACACGACCTGATGCAAGTCAGGCAGGACCTTAATGCCTCTAATGACTTTCTTGAGACCTCAAGGGAAGCTATGCAGGCCTTTAATGAGGAACTGCTTTCTGCTAACGAAGAGATGCAAAGCGCCAATGAAGAGCTTCAGTCAATTAACGAAGAACTGGAAAGCGTCAACGCCGCGCATAAATATACCATAAGTGAACTCACCGATCTTAACGACGATTTAAACAACTATTTCCGTAGTAATATCAATGGACAGTTGTTTGTAGACAAAGATATCCTACTGAAGAAATATTCTCCTGGAGTCGTTAGCCACATCAACATCAGAGAAAGTGATCTCGGCAGGCCGCTGAGCAATATCACGACGAACATAAAGTTCGAAACGCTGATTGATGATATTAAAAAAGTTATCATTGATGGCGAAACCGTAATTAAGGAAATAGAAAATAACGAAGGAAGGCTGTATCAGGTAATGACCAGTCCCTATCTACGAAAAGGCAGTAATGTACCCAATGGTGCAGTCATTACTTTTTATGACGTCACTGATCTAAAGAAGACGCAATATGAATTGGACAAGAGCATAAAAATGCTCTCGCTGGCAACGGTTGCCTCAGAAATGGGCACTTGGTCTATTGATGTCAACAACAGAGATTTCTTTTGCTCTGTCCGTCTAAAAGAGATATTTGGCTTCGACGTTGATAAAATGCTTACCGTAAATGATATCATAAGCCGAATTGATAAATCTCACCAGCCTATTGTAACCGAAGCGATCCGGGCAGCAATTGTTGGTGTTGACCGGTTCGAGATTGAATTTCCAGTGATAAGGATGAAGGATGGCGTTCATTGCTGGATCAGGGCGATAGGGAACCTTTCCGATGAAAAGGATAAAAAGGGAGCATTTCTAACCGGAATAATGCATGATGTAACAGACCACAAGCTAGACGACCTGCGTAAAAATGATTTTATTGCAATCGTTAGTCATGAGCTGAAATCGCCCCTTACCTCCATCTATGGATATCTCCAACTAATGGATAGAAACGCACAAAAGGCAAAAGATGAATATGCCGTTGCTACCCTTAGTAAAACAATCAGGCAGGTCAAAAAAATGGAAGCACTCATCAGCGGCTTCCTCAATGTTTCCCGACTTAAATCCGGAAAGATCTACCTTAATAAGCAATCTTTCGAAATTGATATATTGACAAGAGAAATTGTTGCAGAAATCGCAATCACGAACCCTAACGCTACAATTGATGTATCTACTGACTGTTTCCAAAGCGTTGAGGCGGACCGTGATAAAATTGGACAGGTAATTACTAATATTTTGTCCAACGCAATAAAATATTCACCGGCAGGTTGCAAAATCACAGTCTGTTGCCGAACTTTGGGAGCGGCAATAGAGATCAGTATTTCCGATCAGGGAATGGGTATAAAGACAGAAGAACTCGAAAAGCTTTTTGATCGCTATTACCGTGTTGAAAGCGCCATTACAAAAACCATCTCAGGTTTTGGTATTGGACTTTACCTCTGTGCGGAGATCATCCATCGCCATAACGGAAAAATATGGGCCGAAAGTAAGTTCGGACAGGGCTCTACCTTCTTCTTTAACCTCCCAATTATTCTATGACCATCGCCTATACCATCTTCCATGAAAAAACCAGATCAAATTACAAGTAATCAAAACATTGACAAAGTCGTCGTCATAGGCACTTCCGCCGGCGGTATGAATGCGCTTATCAAGCTCATAGGGCAGCTCCCAAAAAGTTTTCCCGCACCCATACTGATCGTACAGCACATGTCTGCAGATACCACAGGTAATGTGCTATTAGACGCACTGAATAGCCAAAGCAGCCTGACATGTAAGCATGCAACCACCGGTTCTAAACTAATAAAGGGCCATGTCTACCTTGCCCCTTCCGACCATCACCTGATGATTGATCAGGAAAGAAGAATACTAGTGACCAAGGGAGCGCAGGAAAACAGGTCAAGACCGGCAATAGACCCTTTGTTTAGATCAGCAGCAGTTACTTTTGGCAATTGTGCAATAGGTATTATTTTAACGGGCTATCTCGACGACGGTACCGCAGGGATGATAGCCATAAAGAGATGTTTTGGTACCTGTATAGTGCAAGAACCAGGAGATGCAGAATATCCCGACATGCCAAGTAATGTGCTAAATCAATTAAAGGTGGACCATTGTATTCCTATAGCTGAAATGGGAACATTGCTCTATCAACTTCTCTCAGAAGAACCTAAGAAAAAAAAATCAATCCCTAAGGATGTAATCACGGAATATGAAATTGCCACGCGGGTACTCAGCGACCTTCCTGCAGTCAATTCGCTGGGGGAACAAGTGCCCTTCAACTGTCCGGGGTGTGGCGGTGTGCTTTGGAAAGTAAATAAGGGATCAGCACTAAGGTACAGATGCCATACTGGACACGCATATACGTCAAAATCACTACTTGCTGAACAGACCAAAAAGGTTGAAGAAACCATGTGGACAGCCCTCAGAATGTTCGAAGAAAGAAGAAATCTGCTTACAACTATTGCTAAAAGTCAGACCGGTGCATCAGCGAAATCTGCGCTGGAGCGCGCAGCCCTTTCCCAGGTACACATTGATCGCATCCGGGCAATACTTCTGTCTGATGACAAAGAAGCCACAAACGATCCGGGCTAATTAAATTATTTCATCTCTTACCTCGTTCTCGTCTTACTGGCGAATGCCGGTAGCGGGAACTTGGTATGGCTTGATCAAGATGATTATTTTGTATAAATCGCCAGTTCCTTACCCTGACGCATGTCATCGTAATTGATGAACCATCCTTTAAGGGGCTTTCTTCCGACCGTAAGTTTGTCCACATTCTTACCCTTTCCTTTTTTGGTAATTGTAAATGTCTTGCCGCCTCCAAGCTTCATTTCTACCTTATCGAAAATAGGGACCGAGACTATAAACTCTGGATCAGCGGGCGAATAAGGGTAGATACCCATCGCATTCAGCACATACCATCCAGTTAAAGATCCATAGTCATCCATGCCAGCTAAAGCCAATCCTTCAGGACCCATTCCGAAATAATCTGACATCAGTTTACTGAGTACCGCCTGCGACTTCTCTTGTTTGTTTACGAAATAGTAGAGATAAGGATAATTAAAGTTGGGCTGATTACCCATACAAAACTGTCCAAGAAAGGCTGATAGATTATCTTTTGCATACCCACCCCAAGGCACCGTAAACAGTGAATCGATTTTAAGCTCAAAGTCCCCTGGGCTTTTGTAAAGGGAAATAAGTCCTTTTGTATCATGAGGTACGAAGAACGATGCCTGCCAGGCGTTTGCCTCACGGTACATGAATTCATAGTAAGGATATCCGGTGTCGAAAGGTGTTACCCACTTGCCATCAGCGAGGCGGCCTCTCATAAATCCGGTCTGCGAATCGTACACATTCCTGTAGTTTTGGCCACGTTTTATCATGGTGCTATAGTTGTCATTTTCCCCCAAAGCTTTAGCGACTTGTGCAATCGAGTAATCCGAATACGCAAATTCCAGTGTCTTTGTGGTGCCGGCTGTAGATTTTGTCTCAGTGGTCGGATTCGGAATGTTTATTTCAGGAACATAACCAAGTTTAAGATACTGCTCATTATGAGGTCTAGGTCCTCTAACGCCAGTACTTGTAGGGGTATTGGCGTTGTTCAGCATTAAACGGTAAGCTTTCTTAATGTCAAAATCCCTTATTCCTCGGGCATAGGCACCTGCGATATATGATGAAGCGAAATCACCATGAAACGAAGTGGGCAGAAATCCTGAACGCTCCCCATTGAGGATCATAGACTTGATCACATTGTTGCTGACATCCGGTTCAATCATATCCAGAACAACTAACTGCGTACGGAAAACGTCCCAAAGCGGAGGGCTGGCATAGGTTTCAAATCCAGGAATCGTATCCCTTGGACCAGATGCCCGCGTGGGAGCAGCGCTTGAAGCTAGGCGTCTTGCGTCAAAGATGGCAATTTTACCATCCGCATCACTGGTAACACTGGGTAACAAAACTGTCTGTACAGGCAGGAATAGAACATCACTTTTTGCTTTTCAGTTCCTCCTGTAACCTTGATCTTGTTGAGAAGCATTTCCCAGGTCACATCAGCAGCTTTATAAACCTGATCGAAGTTCTTGCTTGCAATCTCCGCAGCATAGTTCAATTTTGCACCATCAAGGCTAACACGGGAGATCGCTATTTTAATTTCCAAAGGTTGGTCAGACTTTTCAAAACTGATTATCGGAATATCAATCTTTCCTGTAAGTTTTCGTTGACCTCCAGCGCCCTGTCCGCTAGGCGGAATATCTGGTTGGTTTGGATTGCGTTTATGAGTATCTATACTTTTAATCTTATGGTTCATCACCGCGTAGAAATAAAGGTTGCCCTGTTTTCCTGTAACGATGTTATCACCGGTCTTATTTAGTTCCCAGTCGCTGCTTCCACCGCCTGCGTGAACAAGGTCGAACGCAAGTTTCTTGTCTTGACCACCTGTATAAGTGTATTTATGGTACGCAGCTCTTTTTGTGGCAGTAAGTTCCGCCTTGATCTTGTAGCGATCAAGTAGAACCCTGTAGTATCCAGGATGTACTTCTTCGTTGGAATGGCTGTAGGTCGAAGCGAAATCATCAGCCGTAAAATTGCTACCTTCCAAAGGCATGATTGGGATATTAAGGTCTCCCCAGTGGTTTCCGCTGGTCTGAGCGAAAGCTTTTATCGTATTTACTTCATATTCATAACCACTACCGCTGCCATAGGTGGTGACGGCGACAGCTTGAACCATACCATGTGGAACCGTAGCGCCCGGCCCAACAAGGCCGTTCCAGGTGCGCCAAGGCGGATTGTAGCCGAGAAGAGCAGAGTCGGTCAAAACAGTTGTACCAATTAATGGGTTCACGTAACTTGTAAGGCGATTCTTGCGCTGTCCATAAACAACGGTGGACAGTATGACTCCTGCTAAAATTAGCTGGATGATTTTGTTTACAGTGGATTTCATTTAGCTGTGTTATAGCAAGGGTGATTTATCTTTGGTTATTGCTGTAATTTAAAGAAAAATATTAAGTCTAACCGCCAAATAACCGACACCGATTTTAAAAATATAATAATACGTCAAGGAACGATGCTGCACGCTTCACAGCGAGCATGAAAACCTAAATCAAGAGCAGCGTTTCAATTTTACACAGATTTCTAAATTAACTTTGGGCTTGCCAGGTTGATCAATCACGGGGCCTTGGAGAAAATACAGAAGCAGTAGAATCGACATACCATCATCAACCGACAATCGTAAGCAATCAGGAAAAGGTAGGAGTTTTTAAGGTCCAGCTTCAAGCTGGTCATTTCCAGATCTTGTGGTTTTGATCTGTTTTACTTAAAGGTTTAATGTAAATAGCGACCGCAAATTTGTTAGGCTGTGTTTAACGACGATAGTAATCAGCTTCGATCAAATGCAAATGGACTGCCCAAGCTAGTAACATTCCAATTCAGCGCATTTAACCTCAGATGCAAAGATACAGAAAATATAGTTAATATACAAATATTCTACAATTATGATAGGTGCGTTTCGCATGAAATATTAATAGTTTAACTTTAATCAAATTTTGCACAACTAGGGAACTTGTTGGGAACTCCTTCGGGACTCGTTGGGAAAAGCACCCCCTTTTCCCAACGAGTCCGCACGTATATACCTTTCAGTCCCGAATTAGTGCAAAGGGAGGTGTCTACTTGTTCTATTGATACAGATAACTGTATCTTTATGCTTTTTAAAGTCCAACTCGTATGCCCTTTACTTCCCTAGGTTTATCCCCGGCCTTGCTTAAGACTCTTCAAGATCAGAATTTCACAGAACCTACACCCATCCAGGAAATCGCCATACCTGCTATCTTAGATAAAAAAGACGTACTTGGTATTGCAAAAACAGGTTCTGGAAAAACCGCTGGTTATGTTTTGCCTCTGCTAATGAATCTTCAAGGTTCCACCAGATCGAAAAATCGCCATGCGAATGTGCTGGTACTGGTTCCTACGCGAGAATTGGCCGAGCAGGTGAAAGAGGTTTTCAAGATCTTTAGTAAAACACTGCCTGAACCTGTTAAAACAATGGCGGTCTATGGCGGTGTATCCATCAACCCTCAAATGATGGCTTTACAAGGCATCAATGTCTTGGTTGCTACGCCAGGTCGGTTGTTGGAACTTGCCAGTTTAAATGCAGTACACTTATCCGAAATTGAAACACTCGTCTTAGATGAGGCTGATAAAATGCTTAATCTTGGATTCAAAGAGGAACTCGATAAGATCC
The DNA here is from genome assembly GCF_037719805.1 of Pedobacter sp. Taxonomy (GTDB): domain Bacteria; phylum Bacteroidota; class Bacteroidia; order Sphingobacteriales; family Sphingobacteriaceae; genus Pedobacter. Next base: position 415,397 of record NZ_JBBJLZ010000004.1, read on the forward strand.
TGGCACTTTTACCAGCAAAACGGCAGAACGTACTATTTTCTGCCACCTTAAGCGAAGACATTGAGCATATTCATCAGATTTTATTACATGAGCCCGTAGTCATAAAGATCGAAGCTGAAGAAGCTTCATTAGATCTGATCAAACAGATTGCATACATTGTTTCCGCAGAGAAAAAAGGGCCTTTCCTGCGATACCTGATCAATCATCATGAAATGAAACAAGTGTTGGTTTTCGCCTCTTCCGTGCAACAAGTCGATGTTATCGTGAATAAGCTCCGTAAAAACAATATCGACGCAAAAGCCATTCACAGCAAGAAAAGCCAGGGAGCCAGAACAGATGCATTGGTGCATTTCAAATCTGGTAAACTAAGGGTCTTAGTCGCCACCGATCTAATGGCAAGAGGTATCGATATCGCTTTTCTTCCTTTTGTCATCAACTATGAATTGCCTAGATCACCAAAAGATTATGTTCATCGCATTGGAAGAACGGGCCGTGCAGACGCTCCAGGAGATGCCATTTCGTTACTCAGCGAAAGTGAGTTGCATCATTTTGAAGTAATACAAAAAAAGATGGGTAAGCAAGTCAGTCTGATCGACGGTGAATTGATTAAGATCTAACAGGATCAGTTTTCCTCTTGGAGCACTTCAACTCTTCCAGTAATTTCTTTTCGGTGTTCTAACCCCCAATCAGTCAAATTATTAATGATCGTCTGTAAGGTCTTACCATGGGCCGTAAGTTCGTACTGTACGGTGACCGGCTGGGTATCTAAAACCGTCCGCTTAACCAATTTGTTGACCTCCAGTTCCTTTAATTCTTTGCTCAGCATCTTGTTCGAGATACCGACAACATCATTCAAAACATCTGAAAACCGTCTTTTATTATAATGGCAGATAGAGGAAATGATATATATTTTCCACTTCCCACTCAAAACGTCCATCGCGTCGTGAATTGCCATCATTTCTTTCTTTCTATCTGTCTGAAAATTTCCCTCGCAAGCCATATGTTACTTTGTTACCTCTAGGTTACTGTTACTTTTAGATACAAAGTTACTTAAATAAACAAGACTATTCTACCTTTGCCCATACAAATTAAAGGGATAAAACATGAGTAAGCTAATAAACAAAGTAGCAATAGTTACAGGCGCTTCAAAAGGAATTGGTGCTTCCATCGCCAAGCACCTTGCCGCAGGTTTGCTTTTCTAAAGGTCATATGTAGGCGCCACTAGGCCTTCACCACTTGCACATTAGAAAAAATCGCTAAACAATAGTGAATTTATCTTGTTGAAACCATTACAATTTTCCCGATTAGATAAAAAGGGATTTTGAGAGCAAGTAATCAAATATGGAGAATTTAACGTTGCACAAAACTTACTTTAAGCCAGAAGACGTCAGCCCCTGTCCAGCTGATCGAATCTGGAAGATAAATCAGGAGTTTATTCAAAGAGTAGACGCTGTAGAATATCCATGTGTCGGTGCAAAATCTGCACTAAACACTTCACATTACCGTCTTGGAAGTTACGGTAGTATGGCAGATCCAGAGACGACAGCACATCTTGCGGATGACTTAAGGACCTATATAGAGGATACATTATCTTCTAATAGCAAGTACATGTCTATGATCGCTGTGTTTACAGATGAGATCACGTCTGAGCTGGACTTCGAAGAGAAGCTTTGGAAACAACTGCAGAGCTTGCACGACACGGAAGAAAATGTCAAATGGGATCCCTCAGTCAGCAGTGATCCAGACGATAAAAACTTTAGCTTTAGCTTCAACGGTTATGCCTTTTTCGTAGTAGGCCTACATCCTATGTCGAGTCGCAAAGCGCGTCAATTTGGCTTCCCTGCAATGGCATTCAACCTGCATCATCAATTTGAACAATTGCGGGAAAATGGTGTCTATGATAAAATGAAGAAGGTAATCCGGGAAAGGGAAGTTAGCTTTGACGGTAGCATTAACCCAATGCTGACCGACCATGGGGAAGGTTTAGAAGCTCCTCAATACAGCGGCAGAAAGGTAGACAGTAGCTGGAAATGCCCATTTCATAACCTTCATTAACAGATGATTCAAACTATAGCAAAACAAACCGGAGCAGCCTTTAAATTAAATAAGGGTGAGCGACTTAAAGTAATCGATCCACAAGGCGAACAAGTGAGCGACATGGTGCTTTTTAACGCATCAGACCTTAGAGAAAAAATATCCTCTGGTAAGACACTAGATTTCGAAAACACCATCTTGATTACTAAAGGCCACCATTTATGGAGCAACAGAAGTAAGCACATGATGGAAATTATGGAAGACACCAATGGTCGGAATGATTTTTTATTGGCACCCTGCAGCAAGGAGACTTTCGAGATATTATACAACAACCCGGAGTATCACCCGAGCTGTTTTGAGAACTTGTACACCAATCTTGCACAGTTCGGCATACAACCAGATGATATTCCCACTGCATTTAACATTTTTATGAATGTACAATTTGCAGCAGATGGGGAATTGTCTGTCGATCCTCCGCAAAGTAAGGCGGGAGATTACATGCTCTTTGAAGCAAAAATGGATTTGATTGTTGGGCTCACCGCCTGTTCAGCGGAGCAATCAAACAATTACTCGTTCAAGCCTATCCAATATGAGATCTTAAAATGAAGATCAGCTATGTCTTACCCATCAAATGGGATAAGAATATAGATGAACTTACTTCGTATTTGGAGTATATAGCTCCGAACGTGGATTTAATCATTGTAGACGGTTCAGAGCCTGTCAACTTTGAAGAACACAGGCTTGTCTGGTCTGCTCTCGGAAAGCACATTGCTCCATACACCCAGTTCCAGTTTTTGAACGGTAAAGTAAACGGCGTATTAACCGGCTTGATAGCGTCCGAAAACGCCCATATTATTATTGCCGATGATGATGTTAGGTACACGCTGGATCAGCTTCATGAACTTGACCAGCTGCTTCTCCAAAGCGAACTCATCGTTCCTCAAAACTATTTCGACCCTTGTCCCTGGCATGCGCAGTGGGATAGTTCCCGAAGCTTGCTCAATCTTGCTTTAGCACATGATTATCCAGGCACGTTAGCCGTTCAAAGAGATTTTATATTAGCTGTTGGAGGTTACGATGGAAACGTTCTATTTGAGAACCTTGAACTGATCAGAACGGTGAAAGCTGGCAATGGAAAGGTGCTGGGCAAACCAGAGCTTCTGATCCGCCGGCTTCCGCCCTCTTCAAAGCATTTCTGGTCACAACGTGTTAGGCAGGCCTATGATGACTATGCCCAGCCCGCAAGATGGCTGTTTTTTGTTGCGTTTATCCCTACTTTAATCGTTTTAGCGAGCTTTTCATTGTGGTTAATCTTGGTAATTGTCGTTGCTGCAATCGCAATTGCAGAGGTTGGCCGGCAGAAGTTTGGCGGCATCAAGGTATTTAGTATTAGCTGTTCATTTTTCGCTCCGGTATGGTTGTTAGAACGTGGCATCTGTACCTGGCTGGCAATCTTTAACAAATTTTTAAAGGGCGGCGTACGCTATAGCGGCTCCGTTATATCTAATGCAGCAAATCCAATTTCAAAGATCCGCCAGCGGTTAAAAACGATTAAGCCGCTTACCCGGACGATTACTTAACTGACTTTTATTGGATCTCCAACGACTGGAGAATCTGGATCGATCTCGTGGTCAGGCATTTTCTCATACGTACATAAGTATTTAAAGAACTCTTCATTCTTGCCAACCGGCTGATGAATTGATATCAGGCTTCCTGGATTGTTCTCCATAGGGTTGGCGAAGGTATGCGGAACTCCCCTCGGGATGAAAACCGTATCACCTGTTTTCACTGTAAGTACTTCCTTATCCAGCTGAATAAGGAACTCGCCGCTTGCAACAAAGAAAACCTCATCCTGATGTTTATGGATGTGTAATGGCGGACCGCCCTTGAAAGCGAAAGTCTTCTCTCCAGGCGCTACAATTAGCATTTGTCCTCCAGTATCGGCTGAGGATACCAAACACCTTCCAATCACATTCTTTACTGTTTTCTGCTGACCATCGAAACGGCTTTCATTGGCCCGGATCACGATGCCTTTTTTAGGAGGCGCGGTGTTTGTTAAATTTTCAAACTTAGCAAACACCGTCGCCGGGAGTGATAAAAGGGTGGTCAGTACAAAGTTTCTTCTTTTCATGGTTATTAAATTGGCTTTCACCAATTTAACAATTTTCATGATGAATGTTGATTATTCATTTCTACTTGACAAACTCAGGTTACCAGCTTTCAATGTTTTGCCTTTAACACTCAATTCTAAAGCTCCTCCTTTTTTGTTTGCCTGAACAATCACCACTAGCTTGCCGCTAAACAGTTTCATAGTTGGTTTAACAAAAGACTCCAATGAAGTCGCGTCTCCATTACAAACTGCTTTAAACGTTCCGGCACCTTTTACCTCAAAGTTCAGCGCATTGATGGCAGTCGGACAAGGATTGCCATTCTTATCTACTACAGAAACTGTTACATAGGAAAGGTCTTTTCCGTCAGCCTTTAATTCCGTTCTATCAGCAGTTAAAACGATCTTCTCCGGTTTTCCTGCAGTTGTGATCTGCTCTTCTTTAACAACTTTTCCAGTGCTATCAAAGGCTACAACTTTCAATGTTCCAGGTTCATACTTCACATCCATCCACATCAATCGGTAACGATTCTGAGGCGAAGATTTGTCTTTCTTCCTCACACCTAAGCTTTTACCATTCAGGAATAACTCTGCGCTGTCGTAATTGGTATATACAAACACAGGTGTTGTTTGCCCTTCTCGTCCCTCCCAATTCCAATGCGGAAGAATATGTAGCGTCGGCTCAGTTTTATTCCACCTGCTTTTGTACAGGTAGAAGCGGTCTTTCGGCAAACCCGCCAAATCATTGATTCCAAAATAAGAGCTCCTCGAAGGCCAGCTGGTATCATAAGGCGTTGGCTCTCCCAAATAATCGAAACCTGTCCACACAAATTCACCGATAACCCAAGGCTTATCGTCCTGCATCACGAAGTCATCATCTGGAAGATTTGACCAACTGCAGTATTCAAGATCATAGGACGAAGACTGGAAATCGTTATATTGTTTATCAATCCCTTTTACAACAGGAAATTTATAGATACCTCTTGAACTTACCGTTGATGCAGTTTCGGAACCAAGGATAAAGCCCTGGGGGAATGCCTTATAAGCATCTTCATACAAATGAACCCTATAGTTTAATCCGGGAACATCGAGTAGTCCACCAAAACCAGATTCCATAGTCGCTTTCACCTGATCCATACCAACGGTTACCGGACGAGTTGGATCTTCACGATGGAAGATCTCCTGAAGCCATTTGGCTCTCTTAACACCTTCGGAACCCCACTGATCTGGGACTTCATTACCAGAGCTCCACATCACGATGCATGGGTGGTTCTTTGTCGCCCTTACTAAATTGACAATGTCCTTCTCTGCATCAGTATCAAAATATAAATGGTATCCGTTTTCTACTTTAGGCTTTGCCCATTCATCAAAGCTTTCTGCAAGAAACATAAAGCCCATTTCGTCGCATAATTCCAGTTGCTCAGGCGAAGGCATATTGTGTGAGCTTCGGATAGCATCACAGCCCATTTCTTTTAAAATCGTTAATTGCCTTCTCAAAGCTGCCGTGTTAATAGCAGCACCCAGCGGACCAAGGTCATGGTGAAGACATACACCCCTGAATTTCCTCGTCTGACCATTCAAGCTAAATCCTGTTTTTGCACTATAGCTAATTTCCCTTACACCAAACCTTGTTTTCACTACATCTTTAAGCACATTTCCCTCATACACACTGGAAACTGAAGTATACAAATAAGGGGTTTCAGGGCTCCATAAAATTGGTTTAGTGATCTCCATATTCTGATCTGCTTCATGTCCAAAAATGGTTTTTGCAGTATCAATAGCTACCTGCTTCCCTGATTTGTCAAGAATCTGAGTAACCAGTCGGATATTAGTGCCAGATACTTTAGTCTTAATGTTCACTTTGGCAAATTCCTTCTCAACTACTGGAGTAGTCAAGCTGATCCCCCATTGTTCAATGCTTGTCTTGTCTTTTATAATCAAATGAACATTGCGATACAATCCAGCTCCCGGATACCAGCGAGAAGACAGAGGTTTGTTATTTAGATGTATGGCAAGCAAATTACCGCCCGATTTGATATCTTCAGTAATGTCTATGTAGAAGTAATTGTAGCCATAGTTCCACTGGCCGACAAGCTTTTCATTGAGATATACCCGCGGTTCGCTCATAGCACCATCAATCTGCAACAGTACCTGTTGAGATGGCTTAATTGCTTCGAGGTTCAGTGTTTTTCTATACCAGCCCTCTCCTATGTATGGCAAAGCTCCTGTCCTGCCTGTTTTTTCACTAGGCTTTGTCTCGCCGTTTTGCGTAATAGCGGTAACTTGTTTATCAATTTCCTTATCAAAGGGACCACTAATAGCCCAATCATGCGGAACAGCGACCGTTTGCCAGGCCTTGTCGTTAAAACTCAATTTAGAGGCATCTGGAAAACTTCCTTTAGAAAATTTCCATCCCTCATCCAACAAAATATCGGATCTTTGTGCTTCCGCCTGGACATAGCTCAGACAAGCAACTAAAGCCGCTACGTATATTTTTTTCAATCGAAACATTAGTTTTATTATTTAAGGAAGAAAAGCATCCATTGCCACTGTTGGCTTACCGCTATCATCAAAAGCACCTAATTTGTAGTTATTCCAACCGTAAGACTGTGGTTCCCAATAAAGCACACCTAGGCCCTTGTTATTCGGCAGTGATTTGTTCTTCATGATCAAATCTTTAATGAAATCCCTGGATGCGACCGCTTCAGAAACAGGCATTCCTACCTCTACGATCATCACCTCAGATCCATAACGGGAAACCATATCCGTCATATTTGCTAAACACTGTGTGTTTTTTGCGGCCCAGTCCGTTGCAGACGGATACATTGACATTCCAATCACATCCCATTTGGCTCCATTGTTTTTCAAACCATCAAACATCCACCGGAACAAACTATTGTCATATCCATTTGAAATGTGAACTATTACCTTTGATGTCGGATTAACAGCTTTAACGCCGTTGTATCCAGACAATACTAGCTCTGCAAAGTTTTTCATGTTTACAGATGCCTTCCCATCATTCCACAGCATCCCATCATTGGTCTCATTTCCAACCTGAACCCACTCAGGAACAATTTTATTATTCTTTAAAACGGTCAGCACCTCTACCGTATGGTTGTACACCGAGGTTTTTAAAGTAGCAAAGTCTTGTCCCACCCAGGCTGCAGGCTTGTTCTGTTGACCAGGATCTGCCCATGAATCGCTATAATGAAAATCTATCAAAACGCGCATATTCATTGCCTGAGCTCTTTTAGCTTTCGCCAAAACATCTGCCGTGTTGCTGTATCCCGAAGCCGGATTTACCCAAACTCTAAGCCTGATGGTATTGAGTCCCTTATCTTTCAGTAGTTTAAACAGATCTTGTTGTTCACCAGCTGCATTATAGAATTTCTTACCTGCTGCTTCCATTTCCGTGACCCAACTCACATCTGCTCCCAAGGCATAAGTGCCGATGGGATCTGGAGATGGATAAATCTGTGTTTCACCTTTTACGGTTTTTTTGCAAGCAGTCGTTGTGATTGTGATTAGCAATAAAAGGCTTAGCCATTTAGCACTGCTCGATTTTATATTCTTAAACATATCTAACTTATTTAATTGAATAGGTATAATTGCCATCTCCAGCGCTTAAGTCTAAAGTAATGGTGAACACTCCGGTTTTTGTAATTGGTATATTGATTCCGCCCCAGGTAGGTGCACCAGCATAAACCAATGCTCCGGCGGCATCTACTTTGTAACTGATGTCATAGCTACCATTAGCAGTAAAAACGAATGTTTTACCAGCTGTTAGTGGCACGTTCGCAGCCACCCATTTCATTGTACTGGCATTGTAAACCAGCGGTGTAGACGAAGTGCTCCAACCATTGTCATCACCAGTGATAAAGAATTTCACGGGTGTGTAGTTAATCGTCATCGCATTGACGTCCGCATTAACCTTCATATAAGAGGGCGACGGCGACAAGTATAAATTACCACCGCTTAAAGCTAATGTTGTTGAGGTACCGCCCCAGCCGTAGACTTTAGATGCCTCCGTAGAAGAGACCAGTTGAAAAGCGTCGCCACCATAACCATCGGCATTCGGGAGATCCAGATAACCTTCATATTTGGTATTAAACTTAGAGGAAGTCAATACGTATCCATTCGTCCTGACGCTTGGGGTTTTCCAGGAGTTCCCTCCCTTAACCAGCAAGGCAGGATACACAATTGTTGCCTTGTAAGGATTTACAGTCATGCTTAACGTAGTATAAATTGGCTTAATGGAGGAAGCTACCCCAGTGTTCTGGTTAACTTCCGCTTTCAATCTCACCACGAGGGTACTTACCGCACCTGTTGGCAACATCACTTGATTAGCCAATAGGGAATTGAAATCTGCACCCAGGTAGGATTTCTCTAACACACCCTCAGATAATTTAACTGTAATCGCGTTTCCCCAGGCAGCGGTTCCTACCGTGTCTGATGGAACATCGAACTCCAAAGAATAAGTTGGGATAATTGCTACACCATATTCAGCAGCCTTAAAACTAAAGGTTACCACATTAGCTGCATCTGTACTGGGCGATAAAATAACGCTTGATGTCGAACTCTTGAAGGACAATGAACTTGCAGCAGGCGAAGTCGCTATGTTTGTACTTGCTTCTTTCTCACATCCGAAGAGCACCGTGGATAAGAGTAAAGTAAGAATAGATATTTTTTTCATGATTATACTGGATTAATAACCTGGATTCTGAACTAAATTTGGATTTGCGGAAAGATCTGTCGGAGGCAACGGGAAAATATTGTACCTAATGTTCACTGCAGTTCCACCTCTAACACCACCTTTCCAGGCCCATAGGTAATTTCCTGTCGTGAACTTGCCATAACGGATTAAATCTGTTCTGCGGGTTGCTTCATACCACAATTCACGACCGCGTTCATCCAGAATAAAATCTGTTGTCAGTGCGCTGGACGTGATGTTACCTGCAGCGCTTCCATTATAAGCTCTTGTACGCAATTTGTTCACATATTCTAAAGCAGTGCCCAAACTACCACCAGACCCACCACGTAAAACTGCTTCTGCATAGGTTAAATAGGTTTCTCCTAAGCGAAATAGCGGAAAATCAATATCAGAGAAGTCTTTGGCTACATCCTGATGTGGGGCAGGACCACCTGCTCTGGTTTTATTTCTATACTTGGTGCTTGAATAGCCTTCACTCGATACGTATAAGTCGTTTACTTCCAGATTTTGTCCTGACATGTAAAATTGTGCCCTGGTATCAGTTGCACCAGTTTTATCAGAGAACAGGTTAACAAATTGTTGGGTAATCCTTAAACCTCCCCAACTGCCACTTGAACCAGAAACCTCTGCAGGAACGTTTGCCGGTCCATGCATAAGATAAGTAGTACCGCCATAATTTTGAGTACTCGTGCCATCGTAATTAATTGTCAAAATTAATTCATCTCTATTTAAATGGTTGTCGGCAATTGTCAACTCCCGATAATTTCCATGTAAGGTATAACCTGCAGCCGTGATCTTGTTGCAATAGGTAATTGCATCGGTATATCGTGCTGTGCCTGTATAAACTTCCGCATTTAAATATATCCTGGACAATAGTGCCCATGCTGCGGCTTTATCAGCGCGACCATACTCATTCGCTTTAGCGTCTGTCAGATCGTTTTCAATCGCTTTAAGTTCTGATTCTACGTAAGCAAACAAGTCTTTACGTGCGATTTGCTTTGGTAGATCCTTTCCTCCTATTTGAGTAGTTTCGGTAACCATTGGAGGATTTCCATAGATATCCATCAAAACAGCATACTGATAGGCCCTGATAAAACGAGCCTCTGCTCTAAACTTACGAACCTCATCAGCTTCAGCACCTGAAATTCCTCTTTTCCCTAAGTTATCGTCAGAAGACTGATTGATGAAATCATTACAAAGCGTGATCTGAAAATAGGAACGGTAGTACAGTCCGTTAATAATAGAATTGCTTGAACCCCAGCTCAGCTCGTGAATGCCCTGAATCCCCGCGTCATTTTGCCATGACCATACTGCCTCATCAGTAGTTAATTCCTGCAGATTCCAGTACAAGCGGAGAAAATCTGAATTACCTTCATCCTTAATGATCTCAGTAGGGATGTCTGGTAAGCCCACAGAGGCATTTCCGGTAAGGGCAAAAGCACCGTAAACTTTTGCCAGTGCTTGCTTGTAACCTGTTACTGACGTATATACTTTATCCGCAGTGAGGTCATTTGTAGGACTTAAGTCCAACTTATTGCACGACATTGTGAAGGTCACAATTGTAATAGCAACGGTGAATAATTGTAAAACACGTGGTTTCATATATTTTTTATTGAAGCAGTTCATATTCTAAAAATTAACATTTAGGCCCAGAGAAAAAATGCGTGGTCTTGGATAGAGGTTGTTGTCCACTCCAGAAGCAACCTCTGGATCTAATCCCTGATATTTAGTGATCACAAATACGTTCTGTGCACTAGCGGTTACTTGTAGGTTTGCTTTGCTCTTCAAGATTTGTCCGAAAGAATATCCTAGGTTAATGTTGTCCATTCTCAGGAAAGAAGCATTTTGAATATAATAATCGCTCAGCAGTTGTTGAGTTCTAAAATTTGTATTCAAGTAATCTGGCGAAGCGTTCAGGATTACAGGCGTTCCTATGATTTGTGATAAGGTTCCACCCTGACTGAAATTGTTGTTGTAAACATAGTTGCCGAGGTTCGCCCGAAGCGTGAAGGACATATTCCATTTTTTATAACTTAAGTTGTTACTAAAGCCTAAAAACACTTTTGGGTCTGACTGTTTTCCCTTTTTGAAGTCGTTTTCGTTAATTACTCCGTCACCGTTTTGATCAACATAAACGCCTTCAATCGGTTTGCCATTCTGGTCATACGTTTGTTCGTACAAATTGAATGTACTTTTTGGTCCACCAACAGCATTTATAAAAGCATTCTGTCCACCAATACCACCTGCAATTGTTCCGCCAGGGAATCCTGGATAATTGGGATCGTTCGGTACTACAGTTAAGTTTGTGATCTTATTTTTATTATAGGTCGCATTGAAGCTGAAATCCCAGTTCAGGTCACTCTCTCTTACCGGGTTAAAACCTAGTGTTAGTTCAACCCCTTTATTTTCCATGTCACCAACGTTTACGATTGCCGTAGCGGCAAAATTCGTTCCTGCAGGCTGTGGTATTCTATTTAGCAGATCTGTCGTTTTCTTCTTATAAAGATCTAAACTACCTGTAATGTGATTATCTAAGAGACCAAAATCTAAACCAAGGTTAGTTGTAGCCGTTTCTTCCCATTTGATATCAGCGATATAGCCACTTGGACGATACATCTGGTAGTACGTATCTCCAAACTGATAAGCGGCATTTAAGGAACTCAGCCCGTATGTAGACATGTAGCCATAATTGTCGATACCATCTTGCTGCCCGGTAATTCCATAACTGGCTCTCAATTTCAGAGCAGTGATAGTTTTGTTGTCTTTGAAGAAAGATTCGTTTTTAACCGTCCAGGCTAAAGCAACCGATGGAAAAACTCCATACTTATAATCAGGTCCGAATCGGGAGGAGCCATCACGACGAACGGTACCTGTTAACAAAAATCTTTCATCGAAGTTATAGTTCAATCTACCAAAGTAGGAGATGAGTCTGTACTGCGGCTTGTTTGAAGCAAACGCAGGGTCTGAATTTGCAACCTTATTTCCGTAAGCATCGAAGCTTGGATAATAGAATTGAGTGGTCAGATAGTCATTGTACGAGTATCCAGCAGTTGCATCTACCCTACTTTTGATCGACTCAAACTGTTTCACATAGTTGAGGTAGAAATCCAGTACCGTGTTTCTTCGGTTTTGCTTGTAATTATTGCTGATACCGTTATTTAGGATGGTCTCCGCTGCGTTTGGATCAACATAAACGGTTCCTTTACCAGTCGCAACATCATAACCTGCATTTAAATTAGCATGTAATTCTGGAAGAAAGTGAAACTTATAATCTAACTGAACATTACCAATACTACGTATCGGCTTCGATCGATCTTCCCGCTGCTCCAATAGACCTACCGGATTGCGACCCACCAAATTAACCAAACCGGTCGGTGTACTTGGATCCAGCCATTCCCAATAACCATTATAATCTGATCTGTTGGTATAAGTAGCTTGGGTTGGATCGAAGGTAACTGCAGCACCGATTGCAGAAGTATTTGCAAACCTCGTTTTCTGCACACTTCCTTTTAAATTTACATCAACTTTCAAGTGGTCGTCAAAAAACCTTGGATTGAGCACTAGAGCAGCAGATGTTTTTTGTAATTGATCCGTTCTCAACACGCCTGTTTGGTTCTGGTAGCCTAATGACAACCGGTAAGGAAGTTTCTTGACCCCCCCTGTTATGCTAACATTGTTATCTGTTGAAAGTCCATCTTGATAGATAAGGTCCTGCCAATTGGTATTCGAAGCACCAAGCAAAGCCTTCTGCGCTGTGGTGCCATTCGCATTTACAATAGAACGAATCTCATCAGCACTTAGAACGTCTAACTGCTTTGCCATTTTAGATAGGGAATTCACAGAATTGAAACTTACTTTCAATGCATCGCTTAACCCTTTCTTCGTGGTGATGATAATGACACCATTTGAGGCTCTTGCGCCATAGATCGCCGCTGCTGATGCATCTTTTAAAACGGTGAAGCTTTCAATATCATTGGGATTAATAAAACTTAAAGGATTCGAAGCTCCAGAAACACCTCCATTTTCTAGTGGCACTCCGTCGATCACGAATAGCGGATCATTACTTGCATTAAGTGAAGAACCACCACGGATCCTGATCGTACTTCCGCTGCCCGGCTGACCACTGTTAGAAGTAATTGCTACCCCTGAAACCTTACCTGAGAGCATTTGTTCTGGTGTACTGATGCTTCCTTTTTGGAAATCTTTAGCACCAATAACAGCAACCGATCCTGTTAGATCCTGTTTTCTAGTTGTTCCGTAACCAACAACGACCACATCGTTTAGGGTAGCTGCATCTTCTAATAAACTAATGTTTAAAGTAGTAGAACTGGATACTGAAACTTCCTGAGTTTTATAACCGACAAAGCTGAACTCCAGAATACCTGAAGCTGCCGGAATCTTAATAATGAAGTTCCCATTCGGATCTGTAGAAGTGGCCGTCGCTGTTCCTTTCAAACGAACGCTTACTCCGGGCATCCCTAAATTATCAGGTGCGGATTTTACCACGCCTGTTATGGTTGCCTGCTGTGCAAAAAGATATCCATGGGAAATAATCAAAAGTAATAACATGAGCTTCCGCTTGTTACTCCCGAGGAAAGATGTAATACTGTGCATATAAATATATCGGTTAGAATTATAGGTACAAAGCAAGTGTATATCCATCTTAACAGCTTGTTCTATCGTACACTTTTTTTGTGCTAATCATCATAATTTCGTTCATAACGCTGTGTTATGACGCTTCTAGGCCTACCTGATTGTGTTAACCTAATATAAACAGCTGTGACAAAGAAATTGTAATCCTGTTTCCTCGACTGTCAGATTGTGTTAACTAAATGTAAAGAACCCTTACAAAGAAACTGCGACCCGGGTGCAGAACGACTGTTCAAGAAAATATCTTTTATCTTTATCAGACTAAAACCGAATTACTAACACTTAATGACCATCATAAGCAGAATTTGTTTTCTTATTGCTTTTATATTTTTTGTAGAAAACAGCTCTGCCCAGAATCTGAAGTTCAAGCACATTGGTGTGGAAGATGGTTTGTCTAACAGCACCATTGAATGTATTTTTCAAGACTATCGGGGCTTCCTTTGGTTTGGTACCAGAGACGGTTTAAATAAATATGATGGCAGTCAAATCACAGTCTTTAAACACGACCAAACGCCCAACAGCTTAAGCGACAATTTCATTAGGTGCATTTTTGAAGACAAGAACCATACGCTCTGGATAGGTACTTCTGACGGATTGAATAAGTTTAATGCGGAGAAAAACAACTTCAGTACTTATAGAGCTAAAACTAAGAGCAGCGATAATACCATTACATCCATAGCCGAAACCGAAAAGGGAGTTTGGGTAAGTACTTACGGCTCCGGATTGAACCTGGTAGATAAACCCTCAAACACCTTCAGTCCCTACCTATACCAATCTAATTCGAAAGCCGGTCGGCAAGATCATGTGAACGATCTTTATGCGGATGGTGCTGGAAATGTCTGGATGGCGACAGATGCTGGTATCCAGGTTTTAAACTTTAAAAGTAAAGAGTCAAAGGCTATCATTGGATTAGAAAACTATACGATCCGTGGCATTAGCAAATCTAGTAATGGAACTCTTTGGCTAGCGACAGAAGAAAGTGGAATGATTCGTTTCCAGCTGAATACTGGTGCTATAAAAGCTTACCAGCACGAGGAGACCAGCAAAAATAGCATCGGTAGCGATTTGGTTAGGGCAATTGCCTTTGACAGGCAGGAAAAAATGTGGGTTGGTGGCATAAACGGTGGACTGGATTACTTCGATCCTATATCAGAGAAGTTTAGTCATTATCAAAACGAACCTGGAAATCCTTTTAGTTTATCTCAGCGAACAGTATCTGCACTATTCGTTGACAAACAGGGCAACCTATGGATCGGTACCCACCGCGGAGGGGTCAATCTATACAGTCCACAAGCAGAGAAGTTTAAATTAATTCGTCAGCAATCCAACAAGAATAGCTTGAGTTACAATGATGTCAGGGCTTTTTGCGAAGACCGACAGGGCCGGATTCTCATAGGAACTGACGGTGGCGGAATGGATGTTTATAATAAAACGACCGGAATATTTACCCATCACCGTTATAGTCCGTTCGACTCAAAAAGTATTGGAGCAGATGCTGTGTTAGATATCACCCAAACACGGGACGGGACTATCTTCGTTGGCACCTGGGCAGGCGGCCTGAACCTGATGAACAGCGACGGTTCTTTTACCCGGTATACGCACAATGCAAGCTCCACTTCTATATCGTCAGACTATGTGCAAAAGACGTTTGAAGACAGCAATAATAACATATGGATAGGCACCTATTACGGTGGACTGAACCTTTTTGATTCTAAGACCAAACAGTTTAAACGAATCAAAGAAGGTAGGTCGGGCACAAAGCTAACTGGGAACAACATTGTATCCATCAATGAAGACGAACAGAAAAACGTATGGATAGGTACCGATGACGGAGGGTTGAATTGTTATAATTTAACAACCCAGCTCTTCTCTCACTATTTTATTGGAGAAGCCAAGCAACCAGATTTGAGGGTGATCTTTTTAGATAGTAAAGGAAATCTTTGGATCGGACAGGCCGGGCTGTATCGTTTTGACCGATCAAAGAACAAATTCTACCTCTACACAACTAAAGCGGGATTAGGCTCAGAATTCATTAAAGGGATAATTGAAGATGCAAAAGGCAACTTCTGGATTTCGACCTCAAAGGGATTAACACAATTCAACCCACAGAATCAGGCCTTTAAGCAGTACAACACCGGAGACGGTCTGCAGAGCTCTGAGTTTGAAGCAAACGCATACATGAAGGCGAAAAATGGGGAGCTTTTTTTTGGTGGCATTAACGGTTTCAATTCCTTTTTTCCAGACCAAATCAAGTCTAACAGCTTTGCTCCTCCCGTGTACATTACAGAATTCCAAGTCTTTAATCAGAAGATTTTACCCAATACAGAGGGCTCTGTACTTGAAAAAGATATCTCTTATACTAATGAGATCAAGCTTGATTATGACCAGGCAACGATCTCCTTCCGCTTTGCGGGATTAAACTACGTCTCCAATGAGAACAATAACTACGCCTATAAACTAGATGGTGAAGACGAGGATTGGATCAATGTTGGCAATGTAAAGCAAGCATTTTATACCAACTTAGATCCTGGAACCTACACTTTCCGTGTACGGGCGTCGAATAATGACCAGGTTTGGAACAAAGAGGGAACCGCTGTAAAAGTAGTCATCTCCGCTCCTTTCTGGGCCACATGGTGGTTTAGAATTGGTGCAATCGCCTTAGGAGGTTACCTCGCTTATTCAGCGCTAAGTTTTAAACGCAGATTAGAGATCAGGAAGATTGAGGAAGATAAACGGGAAGAAATACACCAGACACAACTTCAGTTCTTCACTAACATCTCTCACGAATTCCGTACACCACTTTCTTTGATACTCGGTCCGATAGAACATTTGTTAAAGGAGGATACGCAGGAATCTTTTCAGAACTACTATAATACGATACATCGAAATGCCAATCGATTGCTGAGACTTATCAACGAATTGATGGATTTTAGAAAGACAGCTTCCGGAGCATTGAAGCTCAAGGTGATAAATGGAAACTTAAATCTTTTTATTAACGAGGTAGCCGAAGAATTCTCAGAAATGGCTGCCGATAAAGACATCAGTTTCACTGTTGAAAAAGAGAACATACCCGCTGAGGTCTGGTTTGACCGGCAGATCATAGAAAAGATTATATTGAACCTTGTCAATAACTCTTTAAAATACACGAAGCCTGGCGGGACTTTAAAGATCCAGGTGTTAACCTCACTGGAGAATTTCAAACCGCAATTCGCGAATCGGCTTAGCATCCGGAGTGATTACCAAGCAAAAGAATACATCTACTTCCGGGTAATTGATAGCGGCATTGGAATCTCTAAGGAATCGATCATACACCTTTTTGAGCGTTATTATCGCACCACAGAAACGCATTTGGGTTCTGGGGTAGGTTTGGCGTTTGTTAAAAGCCTGACACTACTCCATAAAGGCGTGATTGAAGTATCCAGCGAAAGACATCAGGGAACGGAAATTATTATTGGGATTCCAGCGAACAAAAGTGATTATAACCTCAATGAACAGTTTAGCCAGAATATGGAAGCTGGAGGTACAAGATTAGAAAGCATTACTTACAGTTCCGAAACGGAGGTAAGGCAAGCCGTAACAGACACCACTGAAGATAGATCAGAAGCATCCATTCTGATCGTGGATGACAATGATGAACTAAGAACGTTCCTGCGAGAGACCTTAAGTCCATATTATGAAATTATGGAGGCAAATGATGGAAGCTCAGGTCTGGATAAAGCAAAGAGCGACCTACCTGACCTCATCATCAGCGATGTCATGATGCCGGGGATGAATGGGACGGAATTGTGTAAACTGATAAAAGACGACATAGAGACCAGTCACATTCCATTCTTAATGCTAACAGCAAAGAGCAGTGTTGAAGCTGAAATCGAAGGTGCAGCTTCTGGTGCAGATTGGTATTTTACAAAACCAATAAACATTGACTTACTAAAAATTACCATCCGAAATATCTTCGAACAGCGCCGGAAACTAAAAGATCACTACCTTAAAACGAAAGAAACTCCACCAAAAGATCTTGCTTTTACAGATAAGGACAAGGTATTTATGTCAAAGCTCCTGGCAATCATTGAGGAGCAAATGGTAAATCCGGAAATGGATATCGATTACCTATGTCGAGAGGTGGGGATGAGCAGAACTAAGCTTTACAACAAGATAAAGTCTATCACCGGCCAATCCATTGGTGAATTTGTAAGGTCAGCAAGGCTTAGAAAGGCTACGGAAATCATGAAAACTGAGGATGTGTTGATGACGGAGGTCATGTACCGCATCGGTATCCAAACCCAATCTTATTTCACCAAAGCATTCAAGAAAGAGTTTGGTGTTACTCCTACCGGATATTTACAAAGCATTAAGGAAAAATAGCCCAGCGTTTTATTACTTTAGTTGGCAGAAAGAAGTTACAACAATTATCGATGAATGGATTATCTGACTTTATTAAGTCAAAAATTGCTATTAACCCATTGGATCTGGATATTATCCTGTCTCATTTTAAAACACGACAGGTTAAAAAAGGCCAGCTGATCTTGAAGCGTGGTCAGATCGCTTATCAGTACTTCTTTATCAAATCAGGGGTACTTCGCTTTTTCTTCGGGGAATTTGAAGAGCAGCTCACCGCCTGGATTGTCTTTCCAAATGAATTCTTTACAGAGATATCGAGCCTGAGCCCACAGAAGCCCACAAGGTTTAACATTGAGGCAGTGGAGGACACAGAATTGCTTTATATTGATATGGCCGACATGGAGAAGTTGTACAAACAGTTGCCTGCCTGGCAGGAGTTCGGAAGGATCACCTGGGAAGCAATGGCTGTAAGAATGATCGATCAAATCCTCAACTTTCAAACTCTTTCTGCAGAAGAGCGCTACCTGGACTTAATTAGCAACGCTAAAGTGACCCAAACGGTCCCCGTCAAACAAATTGCTTCATATCTGGGGATCACGCCTAATGCCCTTAGCCGGATCAGAAAGAACATCAAGTAACTTTTTTTATTTTACTACCATATGGTAGTTTCTTCAGTGCCCCGTTACCTTAGCTTTGCACCATACTTATGATAAACAAAATGGAAAAGCTAATACTGGTAGCGGGAGCTACAGGTAACCTAGGAATGCGCATTTGCCGCGAACTGACCAAAAGAAATGTAGCCGTTAGGGCCATGGTGCGTAACGGTAGCAAGCAAGAAAAGATTGATGCGCTGGAACAAATGGGCGTTGATGTATTTAAGGTCGACCTGGACAACGAGCAGGAAGTGATTGGCGCTTGTAATGGCGTTTCTTGCGTAGTATCTGCGCTGGCAGGTCTCCGGGACGTAATTGTTGACTTACAATCAAAAATATTAAAGGCCGCTGTTACCGCTGGTGTACCCCGTTTTATCGCTTCCGATTATTCTACCGATTTTACAGAAATTCCTTTAGGGGAGAACAGGAACTTCGACTTGCGTAAAGAATTTCATCAGATTCTAGATCAAAGCCCAATTCGCGCAACATCAATATTCAATGGTGCTTTTGCAGATATTTTGAGGTACAACATTCCGCTTTTTAACATGAAGCAACAGACAATCGCCTACTACGACGATAAAAAGGATTGGAAGATCGATTTTACGACGATGGATGACACCGCTTCCTTTACTGCAATGGCAGCCTTAGATGAAGAAAGTCCCCGATCGTTAAGAATTGCCAGCTTTAGCGTGAGTCCGAATGACTTGGAAGCCTTAAGCGAAAAATACAAAGGAGCCAAATTTGAACTTGTTGATATGGGTTCAATGGAAGCATTCTCGGCTTATAACAAGCAGCAGCGGGCGGCGAATCCCGAAGGAGAGCAAGAACTTTATTCCAGATGGCAACAATCGCAATATATTTATAGCATGTTCTTCGTTCCGCAGCAGAAACTTGATAATGACCGCTATGAAGGTCTAAGTTGGTCACCTATAGAAGCTAATATTTAAATACGGTCTTGATGAACGAAGAAAATAAAACACCTGCCCCATATTCTGATGAAGAGCTGATCAAACAATGGCCAGGGTTTGTAAACAAATATGCTACCGTGAATGGTGTGGAATTGCACTATGTGGATGGTGGCAGCGGAATGCCACTGATTTGCCTTCCAGGTTGGCCGCAAACCTGGTATTCTTATAAAAACATTGCGCCTTCACTGGCAGAAAAATACCGTGTTCTAGTGGTAGACATCCGTGGAATGGGGACTTCTGAAAAGCCGGAATCTGGGTACGACAAGAAAACGATGGCTCAGGATATTTACGAGCTCATGAAGCAGCTCGGCTTAGAAAAAGCGCATGTACTTGGTCATGACATTGGTGGAATGGTTGCCATGAGTATGGCCTTCAATCATCCGGATAGCATAGAAAAACTGGTCATAATGGACGGTGCTCATCCGAGCGAGGGCATTCTGCAGATGCCGTTAATACCAGCATCGGGTACGTTTAAAGAGAAAATGACAGGTGAAGCGCAGTATGTTTGGTGGATGGGCTTTAACCAAGTAAAGGGATTGCCGGAAAAGTTGCTGGAAGGAAGATTTCACCATTTGCTGGATTGGCTATTTGCTTATGTGATGATCGACGAAACGAAAATGCCAGCTTTCGAGCGGGAGGTTTATGGCTCGGCGTATAACCAGTCGGAAAGTATCCGTGCTTCAAATGCCTGGTACCAAACTTTTACACAGGACATTGCCGATGCTAAATCTTATCAGCAGTTAACCATGCCTGTTCTGGGCATTGGCAGCAATGTGAGTTATAACTTCATGAAAATGGGTTTGCCTTATGTTGCTAAAGATTGTACAGTGATTGGTTTGCTGGAAAGCGGACATTACATGAATGAAGAACAACCAGAGAAAGTGCTTGAAGCAGTCATTGCGTTTTTAGGCTAGGTTAAAACATCGAAAGCTTAAAGAAGAATCGGAAACGCATTCTCCTTTAAGCTTTTCCGTTTCTGTTAACGATAATTGTAAATGCCATTCATCATTGCTATGCCACAGGTTGTTTCAAATGCATTGCGAATACTTTCCGGTGTTCGCGTTCCCCAGATGTTCCACATCAAACCCTGAGAATTACGAATTGACCATGCCTGAGACGCATTAGCATCTAACCACGGGCCGTAGTTACTTGCCGTACCTGTGTTCTTTACAAAAAGAGTAGCCCAACGTGCGAAAATACTTTTCATACCTTGCGTATCGGCAACTCCATTTTCATCTTTTAAAATACCACCGGCTGTATTGCACATAGTGCTTCGAGCATAATCCATCGCTTTTGAACCCATTGCTAAATAATTGACCGCGGGATAAGATGAGCGCAGCAAATCACATGAACCTATAAAAGTACCCTGAGTATAAGATAGCGCACCTTCAGTAATTGTACCAGCCTTGTTAATGGCGCCTTTTACCTCTCCGCTTGATGCAACGTAGAGTTTAGTGACCATCCAATCCATTATTTGCTTTGCCTTTGTTTTGTAGCTTGCATCACCAGTTGCCTGGTACAAGAGCATCGCGCAAATAACTGCCGGTGCGTTTACACAAGTGTTTTTTGTTTGATTATCGGTAGTCCACCATAAACCACCACCCAGGAATTGTGTGTCGCAGCCGCGGTTCCACATCATGTTGAAATTATTCTTTGCCATATCCAACATGCCACCGTCATTCGTGATTTTAAACGCTCTCACACACATTATTGCGCCCCAAACGATATCGTCATTATAAATATTATTAGACCAGAGCAAACCATAGCCATCTCTTACACCGTTGTACAGATAAGAAATCTTGTTCTTAAGATCTGCACTAGGATTGATATTGTAAGCATCAATCAGCGTTTCTATGGCCTCCTGCTGCGTCCAGAAGTCCATACGACCGGTATGATTGTCATCTTTCCAATAGTAAGCCTTATAAGAGGATCCATATGTTCCGTATTGGTTATAAAAGTGATTGTTGTAGACTTGCATCGCTAGTAATGCTTCCGCTTTAGTGGGCAGTGTCACAGCCGCCAATGCAGCAGCATTTAACTGTTCACCTGTCACTGTGAGCACCGGAGTATCCCCGTCTATTTTCTCTTTTTTACAGCTGGCAAATAGGGCACTACATGCAATAGCAATCACTAGTAAAAATTTTGTCCTTACTTTGATTCTGAAAACGCTGGGAAGCACTCTCCCCTGCTTAACGCTTTTGTTCTCGCTCATACTTGGAAATTGATAGGGTTTATAAATGGTTAACGAGGGCGTTATTAATAAAGATAACTATTTTTAACTACCTAAACATGCTACCTCCTTGCTTATCTGCTTTAAGTTGTAATTAAAAATTAGTACTTTAACTGCACGTTATTATACGTAACCAAATATCGTTTTTCGCCGCTCTCATGAAGAATATTTCGCTCCTCCTATTCCTTTGCTTTGCCGCAACCTCTTTTTCTTACGCCCAAAATACCGCTTCGATAAAAGGTATCATAACGGACTCCTTAACTAAAAAACCGCTTGGCTTCTCTACAGTCGCAGTAGTAAACGCCAGTGATACATCATTGGTATCGTATACCGTTACAAAAGATGACGGCACTTTTCAACTTTCCAGATTGCCTGTTTCAAGGGCTTTAAAATTGATCGTCACCTATGTGGGTTACAACACTTTCCGTAAAGATCTGGATCTAAAACCCGGAATGCTTGACTTTGGTACCATCAGATTAAATGGAAGAAGTTTAGATGAGGTCGTAATTGCTGGTGCAAGATCGCCCGTGACGGTGAAAAAAGACACCATTGAGTTTAACGCCGAAGCCTTCAAAACCCGACCAAACGCAGCCGTCGAGGAGCTCTTTAGGCTGCTACCCGGAGTCCAGGTGAATAACAATGGAGAGATTCTAGTGAATGGTCGTGGGACCAGCAGGATTCTAATTGATGGTAAAGAGTTTTTCGGTACAAATCAACTCATAGCCCTTAAAAACTTAGATGCGGAGATGATCGATAAGATTCAAGTGTATCTGGATAGGGAGAACGATCCAGACAAAAGGGTAAATGAGATCAACTTACAGAACGTGATCAACCTGAAGTTAAAGAGCGCAGTTAAGAAAAGCACCATTGGCCGCTTTGCAGGCGGTATAGGCTCAAGGGAACGCTACGAAGCCAGCGGTATCTTGAGCAGTTTCAGAGATACCCTGCAATTCAGCGTGATGAGCAATGCAAATAATTTGAATAGTACCGGCTTTAGCAACGATGAATTGTACAGCATGGGCGGTTTTAACCGATCGGGCACTGATCAGATAGATAATGGCAACTTCGGCGGACAACAATCGGGCGGGCTGACCAATGTCAAATCAGGAGGGCTTAACGTGAATAATAACTACGGAACAGTGCTTAAGTTAAATCTGGCCTACTTCTATGGCAACACCATCCAGACGAATGAAACGAAAAATTTGAAGGAGCAATCGTTAGATAATACGATAGTCAGCTCGCTCCGTACCGATGAATACAGACGTAATTCTACCAGCCATTCTCTTGGCGGATTAGTAGAATGGAAACCGGATTCCAATACTACAGTACGCTATCGCCCTACCTTAAGCTTCTCTCCCAGCAGAAGCAACAACATCAGCGTTTTAAATCAGTCGAATAGCCTGGTTAGTCTATTAAGTAAGACAGAAGGCAGCAATAGCGACAAAGCTTACAGTGATGCGTTTTCACATAACCTTAATTATTATCGAAGGTTCAAAAAAGGAAGGTCATTAACCATCAATAATCTTTTGACTTTAGATGGTGGTGGCAGCGACTCCTACAACTTCAATCAGTTGAATTCCTTTACTCCTGACCTCCAATCTTCGTTATTCGACAGGTATACGAATTCAGGAAGCAAGACAAACTGGACAGGCCTGTCTGTGTTGTATAACTTACCTTTGACTAAAAAACTGACTGCGGAGTTTTTCTCCAACAGCAGATACTATTATTGGGCAGAGCCTCTTCTTACTTACGACAAGAATCCTTCCACCACACAATACGATCAGTTGTTAACGAATCAGAGTAATGATTTCGTGCGAACTGGTTTCTTTCAAAATATCAAGCCCTTACTAAACTATCAAATAACCAGTAAGCTGAGAGTCAGAGTCGGTTTAGATCTTGAAATTCAAGACGTGAAGAACAAGTTCAATTCTTCCGTTAGTGACATCCGGCAAAATTTTACTGTATGGTTCCCATCGCTATCAATAGACTATAGCGGATTTGCATTGTCGTATAACGAGTGGATGAATTTACCCTCGTTATACGACATTCAGCCGTTGGAACGACAAAGTTCTGCCCAATACACATTTGTCGGAAACCCCAATCTTAAAGCTGGCAGGGAAAGAATCTTGCGAGCTAACTTCTACAAATATATTACGCCGAGAACGCTTAGTTTCAGTGGCTATGCAAACATGAATTTCTATGAAGATAGCTTTGTTCAACGTGCCCTTATTGACACGAATGGCTTTACGACCGCTACTGTTGTAAATAAAGACGGAAGTTACGCCGCCAGTGGCGGCTTGTATTTCAGCAAGCAATTTAAGAAATCACAAGACTGGCAGTTTGGATTTGGCACTGGTCTAAATGGTTATTTCCGTGATTATGTGGTGTTTTTGAACAATGCAGAAGCAAGGCAAAAGACTCAATCAATGAATTTCTCGCAGGATATAGGTATGAACTATAAGTCGCTGGCAATCGTTAATCTTTTTTACCGTTACAACAGGTCAACTGTGGATTACAATAATCAAAGCTTTTCGAACATAGTTAACTATTCCCACAGTGTGGGGACCTCTGCCACTTTTAGACTTCCTAAAAGGATTGTATTGGAACCGAATTATTCGTATCGATTCAACCCACAGACTGCGCCTGGTTTCTCCCGCAGTTCTCATATTGTGAATGTCGCCCTGTCTATACTTACTCAAAAGAAGGATCGCGGGCAGTTTAAACTTTCCGTTTACGATCTTCTAAATCAAAACATATCAGTTAGTCGTTACGGTAACTTAAATGCCCTTATTACAAACGAGCAGCTCATTTTAAGGCGCTATGTCATGTTGAACTACCAGTATAAGTTCAGTATTATGCAGACCAAGTAGTGTGGCGCTATACGCATCTACTGCTTTATAAGTAAATCATCGCTTTGATTATCCCTTGTTCCGGTTCAAGCCATGTTTTAAATTCTGTTGCAACCTTCTCAAAGGCGGAGCGATGTGTAATGTATTGTGTGGGTTCGATCAGTTTGCTTTTAATCGCTGAAATCACCTGCTTGAAGTCGGCAGTGGTAGCATTTCTACTGCTCATCAACGTGGCTTCCCTTTTATGAAATTCTGGATGACTAAAGCAAATCTCCCCTTTTTGAAGGCCGATCAGCACGAATCTTCCACCATGAGCGACATAGGAAAAGGCAGCATTGATCGCTTTTAAATTACCAGTAGCGTCTATTACTACCTGCGGCATGTCTCCACTAGTAATTTCCAGAAGCCGTGCTTCCACATCCTCATTAGCCGCATTAATTAAGTAATCCACTTTTAAGTTATTGCGACAAAAGTCCAGCCTACTGGCATTGACATCCAACGCGATCACTTTAGCCCCAGCTATCCGGGCGAATTCCATCGTGCCTAGTCCGATCGGTCCTGCACCAATGACCAACACAAACTCGCCACTGCTAACAGCAGCGCGACGAATACCATGAGCGCCTATAGCAAGTGGTTCAATCAGGGCTAGTTCGTCCAGACTGAGTCCTTCGCTCTTGACAAGCAGCCAGGTGGGCACTTCAAGATACTCCGCCATTCCACCATCGCGATGCACACCAAATACCTGCATTTTAGCGCAGCAATTGGTTTTTCCATTTCGACAGGCCAGGCAATCGCCACAACTGAGATAAGGCATAATTGTCACCAGGTCTCCTGCTTTAAAATTGGCCGGATCACTACTCTCTACCACTTCGGCGGCGAGTTCATGACCCAACACCCGCGGGTAAGAAAAGTAAGGTTGAGTTCCACCAAAGG
This sequence comes from Pedobacter sp., assembly GCF_037719805.1. GTDB lineage: Bacteria > Bacteroidota > Bacteroidia > Sphingobacteriales > Sphingobacteriaceae > Pedobacter. The sequence goes on from NZ_JBBJLZ010000004.1 coordinate 440,870, forward strand.
CATGGAGATCAGTCCCGCATATGCCAATACGCCTGATTTTAAGTAAGCTGTGGCCTTCTTTAGTTTCGCCCTGCGCTATGGTACTATAGTCGAGTTCCCCGGGCTGCTTACATACCAGTATTCTATTTTCTTTCATGTATGAAATAAGTAATTGTCGTCTATTAATTTTTGTCGACGCATCTCCTGCCAAAAGCTGGAAGGAATTTGGATGTCCTTTAATTTTATGTTCGATTCAATACGGTTTGGATTAGTTGTATTAAGTGCAACACTGTTTACACCAGGTGCATGAAATGCAAAAGAAGTACAGACCGCCGCAGGATTCAGCGAATACAATTTACAGAGGCTGTAAAAGCTGTCCCTCCATTCATACAGATCCGGTCGGTCGGCCTGACTAACCGGCTGGTAATTGTACCAATCCGATCCTGTTAGAAATCCTCCATTAAAGATAGCTGAATTGATGATCGTTACCTCTTGTTTTTGAAGCTTTTTCATAAACTCCATCAGCTCCATAGGATGGCTGTGAACAGTCATACTATTGGCAAACATCACCCAATCGAGCTGCACTTCTTCACTGATTTTCTGAATAGTCTTCCAGTCTTTGGCTCCTACCCCAATGGAGTCGACTTTGCCCTTGCTTTTTAACTCATGAAGTGCCACATAGGCGTCGAGAATATCTCGATAGCGCCCCTCATATTCATCCGCAGAAGATGAGCCTGCAAGGTATTCATCAGGATCATGCACGGAAAGCATTTTAGCTGGATAGTTACCTAACAATGTATTACCCTGCTCATAACATTCCAGAATGCCTTCATAACTGATCTTCTGCACTGCATCATGACGGAGATCTTTCCAAACACCCGGCTCAAATAGCGGTTCTTCCGTTAGCAGATCTGTACGTAGCCAGCCTAATTTATTACTGATCCGCACCTGTGCCGGATCCACCTGCAGATTTGCCAGGCTTTGTCCGAGTGATTCCAGCGCCAGTCCTGCTCCGTACTTACCGGCGGAATCAAAGACAGCGGGGTGTTCTGAATGTTTAAGGCATTCTTTAACAATCTGCAGCTTTATATCCTCATTGAGAGCAACATATAGATTTCCAAGGCCACTAGTGCCGAAGATTATAGAAGGAAGTTTAGTGGCCATCATTATGAGTTAAGTTACACAATTGTACCTTCGATCTTTCGCACAAATGCGTTTTCTCCTGGCAGTTGCTCTGGCAAGTTAACATTAGCCCCTCGCTGTTTAGCTGAAAAGTAAGCTTTCGCTTTATGAGTGTTCTCCGTTTCATATAATGTGGTTTACAATGACACCAAATGGTATTATGTTTATATTGGTTAATGATTTGTTCAGTAGGATTTCAAAAATACATGTGCTTTCATTGATAATAGTAGACAAAAGCAGACTAATATTTATCTAAAACAGACTTACTTTATTTATTACCTTAGTGTATGATCAAGCGCATCCTTACTCACAATTTTTCTCTGCTTAATGTGGCCCTGGTGAAACTGGATTCCCGCTGGAACTATAAGAACGTAGTTAGCCCCTATCACCGCGTTTATTACATTGCTGACGGAAAAGGAGAAATCTCCCATTTTGAGAAGAAATTGAGTCTTGAAGCTGGCTACCTCTATATCATCCCAAGTTTCACCTTGTGCAACTTAGTTTGCGACGGTTTCCTCGATCAGTATTTCGTACAATTTTTTGAAGAGTCATCAGATGGGATGTCGTTATTTACAGATCACAAGTCAATCTTTAAAGTGCAGGCCAGAGAGATTGATGTCACCAACTTTGAGCGGCTCGTCCACATCAATCCGGGACGAGGTATCAACCGCTCTGATGACCCAAAGATCTATGAAAAGGATGTCTATTATAAGGAGTACCAGCAATTGAACCATCAGCAGAGCACTGCTCAGTTTCTTGAAACCCAAGGGATTTTACTTCAGCTGATTTCACGCTTTGCACAAGCAGAAATATCTGCACAGAAAGAGAGGGATTACATTCCAATTAAGATTCTCGATACCATTAGTTTTATTGTGGTTAGTTTACATCTGCCGCTCTCGGTGAAATCACTGGCCAACAGGGTACATCAGAACTCTGAATACTTTTCCCGGCTTTTCCAGCAGTATACAGGCTCCCGTCCCCTAGCTTATATCACTGAAAAACGAATTGAGCGAGCTCAGTATTTGATCGTGACCAGCAGCTCTAAATATACAGATATCGCCAGGCAGATAGGCTTTGAAAGCCTCTCCCATTTCTCGAGGACATTCAAAAAGATCACGGGCATTAATCCGGGCGACTACAAAAAGAGATTCCGACATTAAGTGAGTTGATTGCGATATTTAAGAGTGGTGTTGTATACTAACGTTTTTACTTCCGTCGCCATGGTTCCTTTAAAACGTATAACCAAGGCTTAGTCCCGCAAAGTATGGAATAAAATCCCTTGAGTTAAATATCGGATTAAATCCTGCACGAAGAGAGAAACCACTATCTACAGGCTGTAAACGATAATTAAAACTCATTGTACCCAGCACTGTTCCTTCAGAATCATCATCGAATAATATGGATGTGCCCTCGCTTGATCCTATAAAAGTAGCTCCCAGTCCAATTTCAAAGAAATGCTTTCCTTTACCTAGTAAATAATTAAGTGCAATAGGAACGGTGGTCACATTTTCATCGTCTATAGATATATAGCCAATTCCAGCCCTTCCACCAAGACCATTTCTTTGTTTAAAAAAACGCGTGTCATAATTGGCAGTAAAAAGCAAACCTTGTCCGCCTATCTCTACGAAGACATTTTGTGCACGCTTTTCTACTACGGAGGCGTCTTGTGCAAATGAACTGCTGATTGAAAATCCAGCCAGAAGTAAGGAGAGTAATAATTTATTCATTTTGTGTATATAAGTTGTTAAACTGATGCTAATCGATGAATGTCTTTAATTTTCAAAAGCACTTAGGATGTGTGCGAAGGTGATTTTTTTGGAGAGCGTATTCATAATAGAGATTTGGTTATTAACGAATATAGAATTATTTATCGCAAGTTCAAACTTATTTAACATTTGCGAAAATCTAACCTTACAAGTTACGAAAACAATGCTTTTTAAGGAATGTTAAATCTATGGATATCCACCCATCTTAACGGTTAGAAAATCAGCAAACCGACCAGAAGGCTTAAAACTTAGATTACAAATACATGAGCGTCCTTGATATATTAGATGACATTAATGAAGAGTCAAAATTACTTATCGAAAGCGGCAAGCCATTCAAATTATGGATGCCTAAACGGGTTGTATTTACTGCTGACGCAATAAAAGAGCCTTACGGACAGCAGATCTACGAACGTGTACAAGCCTTAAACCTTCCAACTGAGATTGCTACCAATAACCGCATTACCGGTTTACGTGGCAAAGATGAGCGGGAAACCTATCGCATTGCAAAAAACACGCTGGCCATTGTTAATGCTCCGCCAAGCGCATTTAACCTCCGCCCGATACCGCCATCAGCAGACTGGCAGTTTCACCTTGCCGAAGGATGCCCTGCACATTGTCAGTATTGCTATCTCGCAGGCAGTTTATCCGGTCCGCCTGCCATTAGGGTGTTTGCTAACCTTCCGCAAATATTACAAAATACAATTCGCTTTCAACGGTTGAATCAGGTGGTTTCTTATGAGGCAAGCTGCTATACTGATCCATTAAGTCTGGAACACCTTACTGGTGGACTAAAGGAAACCATAAGTTTCTTCGCCGGTCAGCCAAACGTTCATCTTCGCTTTGTAACCAAGTTTAACAATGTCGACTCATTAATTGGATTAAACCACAACGGCAAAACCAGATTTCGTTGCAGTCTCAATGCAGAGGTGGTGGCTAAGCGTTTGGAAGGAGGTACTCCCCCTATCCCATCCCGACTCGCAGGATTGAGAAGCATGGCATTACCAAAATCGCTTGGCGGAGGTGGATACCCAATAGGAATAGTTCTTGCGCCGATTATGCCTATCCCAGATTGGGAGATCCACTACACCCAATTACTTGATGATATACAATCTCATTTAGACTTTGAGACCGATTTGACCTTCGAATTGATAACCCATCGCTTCACTCCCGGATCACGAGATGTTTTACTAGGCTGGTATCCCAATACGAGTCTTGATTTTGGAGAGGAAAACCGCGAAATTAAACGAAATAAGTTTGGCGGACAGAAGTACGTTTTTGTTAAAGAACTAATGACCCAGCTTAAAGCCTTCTTTGAGAAAGAAGTTTCGCGTCGCTTTCCAAAGGCCAAAGTTCTGTATTGGACTTGAGTAAACGTTTCTTCACTTAAAATGACTTTATTGTAAAGTACGTTTATCGCTATTACATTTATTCATAGCGATTTCTTTAATGAATCAAGGTTTGAAGTCCTTTTTGAATTCAATTCTGTATGCGATACCATCCTCAGTGCCTGAATTTTTTATTCCTGTTGGTCCTTCAGGACCACCTAGTTGCCCGATATTAGTGACCATTTGTGGTACATTGATGCTGTCGGTTACTACAAATTTTCCTTTTATATCTAAGTTGTATTGATAAATTGTGCAGGGTACGGCCGGTTTTGCAATCCACATGATGCTTTTCCATTTGTGTGTGTGGATAGGTTCTTTTTTGCCTGCGTCTAGAAGTACTTGCAATATTCTCAAGGTACTATCCTCGTAAACGACTTTGTGGTTCTCAGGTGCTGCTGTTACAGCATCCAAACTGTCGGGCCAGGTCCACTTCTCAGAAGATGAATTCTCACTCGTTGCTTTGTTGGTATCGCTAGTCTGCTGCTTAGTTCCTGCATAATATGCTGTCAAACCATAACCTAATAATCCACCAAGTACTATTCCGATAAGCAATTGTCCAAGTTTCATAGAATTGTTTTTAATTTGCTAACATACCTGTAAGTTAGACATTTGCTTCCTTATAAATTTATAAACTTGAATCATATTTATTTGTTAGCTTGATGTGGAACAGTATTCAGATATATCAGCAACCATTTTGTTAGTTGCTAACACCCGTGGCGCTGAAAAAAGCACTTGCCCTTCTGAAATTGCCCGCATGCTTTTTCCAGACGACTGGCGTACACATATGAAAGAAGTAGTTGATGTCGCTATTGATTTGCACAATCAAGGTAAAGTGGCTATTACACAAAAAGGCATACCAATTGACGTAAACCACATCAAAGGTCCTATTCGCATCAAGATCATCTAAGATAGGATACAACCAATAGCGATCGTATTAACACATATAACCATATCAGTCCGAGACATTATTAAGAGTTGTGTAGTTATTGAAGGATAATAGACGCCAGGTGTATAATTAATCCAGGATTATCAATTAATGGTGTATAGCCATATCAGTACGAGACAGTGTTTTTGTTCGTGGTTTACAGGGCGTTGCTAGGGCCTTGGTAGGGCGTTGCTAGGGCCTTGCTAGGGCTAGCGGCCCTAGCAAGGGTTAAGCAATGATCTACCAAAGGCTTATAAACCACCCGGAAGCCCTAGATTAAGGCCGAACTCGAACATAAAACAAGACATTCCCGTTGAATCGAAAACATTTTATATTGTCATTTGCCTTGATAAATGAGAACTCCCCTTACATACCGGCTCCCCGGCTCGCACATAGAGGACACATATGACTCACGAATAAAAGAGAAAGCGATAATGTTGGCTTATATATAAAGCCACTATCAACTGTATCCAAAAGTAATGACTGCTTACCAGGCGCAATCTTAATGACTTTAACTATTTTAAGGTAACATCCAAATAGACAGAGTGACGCCCGTAAGTTTCATAAAACGGTTTAAACACCACATCATCAATGCTAAACTGCAACTCTGACGCATCGCCTTTGATCGACTTGCTGATATCTATAGCATCCAGGGTAACCTTACGCCAATCTTTCCTGGCTTCAGGCTCCTGAGCCGCAAGTAAGATCGGTCCATAAAACAGACTGGCAATGTTCTGTTGATCCATCACGGGATCCAAGTGAAACTGGAAAGGCATTCTTAGTTCGATAACATCTCCATCTTTCCAACTGCGGCTGATCTTTAGATAACTGCCAGGTTCCTCCTGTAAGCTTTGCGCTTTTCCATTGATCGTTACAAAGAAACCTTTAGAGGCCCAGCCAGGTACACGAACATGAAGGTCAAACTTCCCAGAACCTTTAATTGTCAAACGAGTGTGGTCTTCTCTTGGGAAATCGGTGTGCTGCTCTATCGTGATCTTACGCTCTGTCCATTCCAATGTGGAGGGTATATATAAGTTTACGTATAGTGCCTTATCGTCCTTGCTCTTGAAATATATAGAGTTTTGCAACTTCGTACTGCTTTCAATAGCAGTCCCGTTGCAACAGGTAAAGCCTGACATATCAGCGTTTCCAAACTGCTTCATCGCACCCGGCCCTAGCGGCACGTGATAGGTATTGGCAGGACTATTCTCCGCAACGGAAGCCAGAATATGGTTATATAAACCCCGTTCATAATAGTCCATCAACTCAGTCCGCTGATCAAAAAGAAACAGATCACTCGTCAACTTTAGCATATTGTAGGTGGCACAGGTTTCGTTTTGTCCCCCGGCAGAAAAGCCGTTTTCATACAATGTGCCCGGCTGACTAATAAAACATTCCGCATTGGCGGGATTTCTGGCCCCTGCTACACCTCCTATGCTGTACATATAATCGTTGACGATCTTATACCAGAAGTTGTCCGCGATTTTGTAATACTCCGGCTTCTGGGAAACGTTGTACATTTCCATGCTTCCAACAATTTGAGGAATGTGCTGATTGGCGTGTAATCCCCTGAAATTATCTACGTTCTTAGCTAAGCCATTTGAATGTGCAGAATCACCAAAAAAGACTTTTACGTTATCAAATAATTGTGCTGTTTTAAGGTGTTCCTTTTTACCGGTGATGCGGTACATGCGTGCCATTACTTCATTCATACCACCAAATTCGCCTGCAATGTAGGTGTTCCACATCTTAATCAGCGTTTCCTGGGGCAATGCACTCAGCCGGGCATATACCCAGTCGCCCATATGAGTGGCAGTTTCAAGCGCTTTTTTATTTCCGCTCACTTCATACACATCCAGTAAGCCAGCTAATATTTTATGCAAAGTGTAGTAAGGCGCCCAAATCTGGGTCTTTTGGCCACCATATTTCGCTCCCTGTTCCAACATGATGAATTGATCAGGCGGATAGGCACTAATAAATCCCTTACCCCAATTCTGGTAGTCGCTACGGATACCCGCATCAGTAAGGTCGGAGTCAAAGTCTGACTTACCAGGCCCATGAGGTACGGCAGCTGGATCAGAGACATGTTTTGAACCTGCTTTGACGTTCCCCGACAACTGAGATAGGTCGTATAAAGTGTTGACCATGTACTCCATTTTCTTAGCGAAATTCGCTTGCAGTATTTTATCATAGCCAGTACCAGCATAAGCCTGCGCAATCGCAGTAAGGTAATGTCCAGTGGCGTGACCGCGTAATTTTGTATCCTGACTGTCCCAAACGCCCAGCGGTGTTGCTCCTTCAGGTTGTTTCTGACCAAAAGCATGACGGAACATGTACAAGAACGCGTCAGGGTTAGTTGTAGCTAGTGTGCCAATAAACTTGTCACGGTTCTGGATGAATTTAGTTTTGTGATCATGTTCGTCAGTATTGAGCGAGACCCTCGAAAGATCAAAGGCCATCAGTTTAGAGATTGGTGTAACCGATCCCTTTGAATCTTCGACAGTGACTATCGCCTTTGGCTGGAAACTTGTTCCAGAAACACGGCCGGTAATGGTGTATTTTCCCGGTTTTAAAACAGCAGTATTATCGACCGCTGATGGCCACAATACACGTACTTTCGGACCTTTCATCTCATTCCTGTAATTTCCTGCTATGAAAGCAGGCAAACGAGGCAGATCTCCTATCATTGTTTTAACTTGTACATCTGAAACTTGAGTCAGATAAGTGTTGTAGAGCTGCGCCTGGGTATCCGGGAATTTCTGGAGATCATCCTCCTTCTTGCCTACATTCACTGTAGATTGTGATACGCCTTTCAGTGCATTGTTATAAATACCATTGACCTGTCTTCTGCTTAAAGGAACACGGTAAATACGGAAATCATGTATTAACGCATTTAAGTTTGGGTTTCCGGATGATAGCGATTTACCGATATAGAGTACGTTCTTTTCATTGGCTTGCGAACTAAAAACTGCCGTTAGCTCCTTCGGAATATCCTTAGTTTCAGCAACTGTCTTACCGTCAATATAAGTCGCCATAGATTTAGAAGGAATGTCGATCACTACCGCGATGTGAACCCATTTGTTCAGTGTCAAAGTTGAAAAAGAAGGTGCTTTTGTAGTACTTTTCTCTGTTGTGATGAACGTCTGGAAACCCTCCTGAGCCAGTGTGCCTACAGGGGCCGTAAAGAAATGTTTGCTCGCATCCTTTCCAAAGTCAAAGAAGTGCTGACCTGGTTTTTTGGAACGCAGAGAAACCCATCCAGATATGCTCAATGATTCCAGGTCCGCTAAGGCTGCTTGTGGTATAGTTACATAGGAATTAGCCTCGCCTGAAAGGGATAAAACCTTACCAAACTGCTTGTCATCAACGAATGCTTGAGTACCCGGCGCTTTGGCGTGCAAAGTATTCCTAGACCAGTCCTTAAAATCTCCGTTGAACAGGTAGCGTGCAACCATTCCAGTCTCACCTATCCCGTCTAGTATCTGGTCGCCATTCTGTGCTTGAACCGTTGAAATTCCGCTATTTGCAACAACAATAAAGAGTAAAAAGGGCAGTAAAATTTTATATCTATTCATATTTTATGATCCGCCTTAAAGCTAGGAACAGTCCCTTTGATTATGTAGGTTTATTTTAGCTGATAGCTATAGAAAATTAACCGCCAGCAAAGCAAACCATTTAAAATAGCGTAGGTTTACTACCGTATAATTAACCAACTCTAACCAACTTAAACATGAGAGCAATCGGATTTAAAACCTCCCTACCCTTAACCGAAGCAGACAGCTTTGTAGAATTTGAGAAAGAAATCCCAGTACCGACAGGCCGACAATTACTAGTGAAAATCAAAGCGATCAGCGTTAATCCGGTTGATTATAAGATCCGTCAGAATAGTCTGAAAGATCAGATCGTTGATATCCCAAAAATCATTGGATGGGACGCTGCAGGGATTATAGAGGCTGTTGGAGAAGAAGCAGGTGAATTTCCATTGGCGATAAGGTGTATTATGCCGGAGACCTTAATAAGGACGGTTGTAATCAGGAATACCAATTGGTGGATCAAAACATCGTAGCTTTTGCACCCGGGAATCTCACAGCAGCGGAATCTGCAGCTTTGCCGCTTACCGCACTTACGGTTTATGAAATGCTGTATGACCGGATGCGCTTAGATGAGGAAAAAGAACAGGGAAAATCTATTCTTATCATTGGGGGTGCAGGTGGTGTAGGCTCAATGGCTATTCAAATTTGTAAGGAGAAATTTGGGATGACTGTTATTGCCACTGCATCCAGAGACAATTCCAGAGCGTGGTGTAAAAAAATGGGTGCAGACTATGTTGTGAATCACCATCAACTCTTGGCGGATATGAAAACGATAAACCATGAAGAAGTTGACTACATACTAGATTTTGTAGATCTTAACCAGTATTGGAATGCAATTGTACAACTTATTAAACCACAAGGTCAGGTAGGTTCAATAAGTGATCCAATAGAACCGGTCAACCTCCGCCAGTTAAAGGGAAAAAGCGTAAGTTTCCATTGGGAGCTCATGTTTACACGGTCCATGTTTCAAACTGCAGACATGGTACGCCAACACGAAATTTTGAATTTAGTTGCAGAAATGATTGAGTACGAGGAAATTGTAAGCACTGTAAATACAGTGCTTAAGGGATTTAATGTGAGCAACCTCAAAGAAGCTCACCGACAACTCGAATCTGGTACAACGATTGGAAAACTAGTTATTGAATTCTAATGATATTATTGGTAACCGGAGTGACTGGCTCACTTTACGGTTACCTTCTTTCTTCCTGTTCCAAACAAACCTCTCCTATCAGATCCCTCCAGACTAATGGTGTAACTCCCCACGGCGTCTGAGGTGTTGAACGAAACTCTGGCCTTACCTTCATCGTCAGTTATAACATTTGGTTCCCAAAATATAGTGGAACGGTTATCAGTTTGAGAGTCGTTCGAGCCAGTGGTGGTGTACTTCGGAGTATAGAACCTTTGAGCGTTCAATATGGGCAGTTGCCGGTAATAAACTATGTCAGGGCTCAATGGCCTAGACCAACCTCTACCATTAAGGGTGGTGATCTCAATCTTCGCGAAATCAAAGGGCTCAAGGATGCAGGTAGACTTTCTCTACCGGATTTACTTTTCCCCAGCTTGCCAGTGCTTTTATAATTTTGTCAATCGGATCTTCATTCCCAGGGATGAAGGCCATTACCGCCAGAAGAGGTACGAGCAGCAAAATAAGAGAGAAGCGTTTTGTGTTCATGGCTTTATTCGGTGTTATGTAACTAAAGGCAATCAAATAAGCAACATTGGGGACAAGCAGACAAAGCTTTACCTGGGATTGACATGAAGTAGTCTAAAAAAAGAAATATATTTGTCTTGGCTTTAGGGGTATTCTAAGAAGAATTGAGACAGTCCCTTTGAACCTGATGCGGTTAATACCGTCGTAGGGAAAAGCAAACAGATCACAGCCTTGTGTTTTGTTATCTTTTATTTCAAAGAATATATTCTAAGCCATTTATTTAATACCTAAACAATGGCAAAAGATCTTTGGAAACAGATTCAAACGGTACGTCAGGCATCGCCCCTGGTTCATAATATCACCAACTTCGTGGTCATGAATAATTCAGCCAACGCTTTATTGGCGATAGGCGCTTCGCCGATCATGTCCCACTCCCATTCAGAAGTGGAGGAAATGGTTAGTCTGTGCCAGTCTCTGGTGATTAACATTGGAACGCTGGATGAGTACTTTGTACAGTCGATGATGTTATCGGCTGATACCGCTAACAAACTTAATAGGCCCTGGGTTTTAGACCCGGTGGGTGCTGGAGCTACGACCTACAGGAACGAGGTACTTAGTCAGTTGATGGCTTTGAAGCCGAGCGTGATCAGGGGAAATGCCTCGGAGATTTTAGCACTGGCCATGGTAAACGGGGCAAATACAAAAGGGGTAGACAGCACAGCGAAGAGCAATGAAGCCATTGCGGCTGCCAACTATATCCATGAAAAGTATGGTGCTGTAGTATGTATTTCCGGTGAAACAGACATTGTAGTAAGCGATAAAAAGCAAACATTTATCCATAACGGAAGTGCTTTAATGACGAAAGTTACAGGCTTAGGCTGCTCCTCTACTGCTGTTATCGGCGCCTTTATTGCCGCCGTTGACAAACATCATGAAGCGGTAACGGCAGCCATGGCGTTATTCGGTGTATGTGGGCAGTTAGCCGCAGCACATAGCGACGGACCGGGGTCACTGCAGGTTAATTTACTCGACAAATTGTACAACATCACTGAACACGAATTCCTGGAAACTTTAAGGATCAGCGGAGATGAGTAGCCAGAGTTTTCCCTATAGGTTGTACCTGGTCGTGTCTGTGTCTGATTGTAAATCAGACATCCTGCATGTTGTGGAAGAAGCAATAATGGGGGGTGTAGATCTAGTTCAACTCAGAGAGAAAAATTTGAGTACGGAAGAGTATGTTTCACTGGCTTTGCGCTTAAAGGCGGTTACAAACAAGCATGATATCCCGCTCTTAATTAACGACAATTTAGAGGTAGCCCGCAGGGTTAATGCTCATGGAATTCATGTCGGTAATTCTGATTTGCCACCAACGGCAGTCCAGAAAGCATGGGAAGACTGCAATTGCATTGGCTATTCTATTGAATACCTCAAGCAACTAGATAACAAAGAAGCGCACCTGGCACATTACCTGGGGATCAGCCCTGTTTTCAGTACCCCTACCAAGACCGATACTATTGTAGAATGGGGCCTTGAGGGTGTTACAGCAATCAGGCAACTCAGCGGTAAACCGCTGGTAGCCATCGGGGGAATGAACATCAGCAATGTACGGGAGGTGATGATGGCCGGAGCAGATTGCATAGCTGTCGTATCCGCGATCTGTGCCGCTGATGATCCGAGAGCAGCGGCTTTAGAACTTAAAACTGAAATATTAAACGCTTTATGAAAAATTACAGTTATCCTTCCGTTTTAGCGATTGCCGGATTTGACGGAAGTGGTGGTGCAGGCATTCAAGCCGATATAAAAACGATCTCCGCCCTGGGGTGTTACGCAACATCGGTGCTAACGGCATTACCTGTACAAAATACTCAGGGTGTCCGCGCTATTTACCCCATCGCGACCAGCGCTGTAGCCGAACAAATTGAGAGTATTCTTGATGACATCTTCCCACAGGCGATCAAGATAGGCATGGTACATACAACGGAACTTGTACATGTGATTGTTGATACCTTGAAGAAGTATCCGGCAGTGCCCATTGTTTTCGACCCGGTAATGGTAGCTTCCAGCGGACATAGATTAATCGAAGAAGAAACCATTTCCGATATCATAGACAAGTTATTTCCATTGTCCAACTTGATTACTCCGAATATGGACGAAGCTGGAATATTAGCTGAGATGAAGGTAGAAACGCTGGAGAATATGTATGTCGCAGGGGAAAAAATCCTTAAGCTGGGGTGTAAGTCGCTCTTGTTGAAAGGTGGTCATTTAAAGACTTCTACAATCACATCCATTTATTTTGACGGTAAGGGCAATGTAGAGACTTTCGCATATGAAAAAGTACCGACCAATAATACACATGGTTCCGGTTGCACTTTATCCTCAGCAATCGCAAGTTACTTAGCGCAGGGCGATAAGCTTTCGAGTGCAATACTTCGTGGTCAGGACTATGTTCAACAGGCAATTTCTAGCGGTCAGGATGTATTGACAGGAAAGGGAAACGGACCGTTGAATCACTTTTTTAATCCACAAAAACTAATCAAGAATGAGCTGGTCTAAAGACGCATGGGAGAACATTGAGCCCATTTATAGAAGCATTATCGAAATGCCATTTATTAAAGAATTGATGGATGGTACATTGGAGAAAGAAAAATTCCAGTTCTACATTGCGCAGGATTCCACCTATCTGGAACATTTTGGAAGGGCATTGTCGCTAATTGCAGCGCGAGCTGATCAAATCGACGATTGCCTGGCATTTATCCGCTTCGCTGAAAACGCGGTTATTGTTGAGAATGTTTTACACGAATCCTATTTTAAAGATTTTGGGGTAACAGATAAGGGGATCGCGGAGCCCTCTTGTCACCACTATATCCATTTCATAAAAAGTACCGCTGCACTTGATGCTGTAGAAGTTTGAATGGCAAGCGTACTTCCATGTTTTTGGATATACAAAGCAGTTGGGGATTATATCCTGCAAAATCAAAGAGGAATGAATAATCCTATCAGCAATGGATTGATACTTATGGCGGAGAAGAGTTCTCTGATGCGGTATCCAGGGCGATTGGAATATGCGACAAAGCCGCTGAAGGAACTACAGAAAAAACAAGAACGAAGATGACGGAGGCGTTCATCACTGCGAGTCGGCTGGAGTACGATTTCTGGGACAGTGCTTATAAATTAAGAAGGTGGCATTAGTCTAAAGCATCAATCCAAGACCGTAAAGGAAGAGGTTAACGAATATAATTGCAGCGATTAGCTTGACATAAAAAGATTTATCCTTTTGGACAATGAGGCTTATTACAAAGATAATCAATAAGATCGCTGCTATCATGAGCGCAAGGATAACACCGAATGCTAAGCCTTCGCCCCTATGGTCCTGAATTCCTTCAGGGGCTGGATGCATTTTAATATTGATCAGGGAAACATAGACAATCGCCCAAGGCACTAGCATAAACACAAAACCGCCAAACGAAGCTGGATATTCTCTAAGTGTCTCCGATACTTTTCTTGCGAATGCCTTCATACTGGTTAATACCTTTTTAAGAGATAAGTAACCTTGGTACTCCGAGGTATTATGCCTGCGTTATTAATCGAAGCCCAGAACCGGATGGGGCTGGTAAAGTTCCTCCAGCTTTTGGATATCCTCTTTGGTCAAATTAACCGATAGAGCAGCGACCGCATCTTCGAGGTGACCCGTTTTACTGGCACCAATTATCGGAGCAGTTATAGCTGGCTTACTTAGCATCCAGGCCAGTGCAACCTGTGAATTGGGTAGACCTTTCTCGGCAGCTATCTCGCTGACCCGGTCCACTATAGCAAAATCAGTATCCTCTCCATAAAGCTTTTTCCCAAAAGCATCCGTCTTAGCCCGCTCCGTCTCGTTTCGTTCTTTAGACCTTTTGCCTGTAAGCAGTCCCCGTGCCAGCGGCGACCATGGGATCACGGCGATCTTTTGATCCATACAAAATGGAATCATCTCACGTTCTTCTTCACGGTATAGCAGGTTATAATGCGGCTGCATAGAAACAAATCTCGTCCAGCCGTTTAGATCTGCAGTGTATTGCGCCTGCGCAAATTGCCAGCTGTACATCGATGAGGCACCGATATAACGCACCTTACCGGATTTAACTACATCATGCAGCGCTTCCATTGTTTCTTCAATTGGGGTATCGTAATCCCAGCGATGTATCTGATAAAGGTCCACATAATCAGTACCTAAGCGTTTAAGACTGGCATCGATGGCACTTAAAATATGTTTGCGTGAGAGGCCTTTATCATTTGGCCCCGGACCCATGGGGTTAAAGACCTTCGTTGCTAACACGATCTCATCACGTTTCGCAAAGTCTTTCAAGGCCTTGCCTACGACTTCTTCACTCGCACCAGCCGAATAAACATCGGCTGTGTCAAAGAAATTGATACCCAGGTCGAGCGCTTTCTGTATAAAGGGCCTGCTTTGTTCTTCATCAAGTGCCCATGGCCATCTTTCAGTTGGCTTCCCGTAAGTCATTGTTCCAAGGCAAAGCTTAGAAACCATCATGCCAGTGTTCCCAAATCTTACATATTCCATACCTTCTCTTGTGTTTGAATTATTTGACTAGTTCCAGTTGGTTAAGATAGCCTGTGATCACCTCAATTTCTTCGGAGCTTAATTGACTATCAATGGCCTTTGCATTTTGTACCGCCTGATCTTTATTTCTTGCACCCACAAGTGTAATGGTAATGCCTGGTTGCTGCAAGGTCCAAAGGATAACCAATTGTCCAAGTGTGAGTTGCTTATCATCAGCAATGTATTTCACACGGTTTAGGAAATCGTTAGTTCGTTGTAAGTTTTCTTCTTTGAAGTAAGATAAGGTCTGGCGATGATCTCCGGATGCGAACTGATGTCCTGGCTTCATCTTTCCAGTCAGTAAACCACGTTCCAATGGACTGTAGGCTAAGATTGATTTTCCATGTTCAAGGCAATAGGGAACAAGCTCCGTTTCGATATCACGTTTAACCATGCTATATGGGACCTGATTAGATACCAGCCTAACATACTTTTCAGCTTCTGCCATCTGTGCAGCATCATAGTTGCAAACGCCTGCATACCTGACTTTACCCTGATCGATCAAGCGGGAAACCGCTTCCATTGTTTCGGAGATCGCTGTGGTGGACTCAGGCCAATGGATCTGGTAAAGATCGATATAATCGGTTCCCAGACGTTTCAGGCTATCTTCGCACTCTTTGATGATGCTGTCCTTGCCCGCGAATTTGTAAATATCGATGTCGTTCCCATCGTTGTCTTTACTGCTGAATCCAAAATCACCTTGTTTGAGATCCCAGCGCATTCCATATTTAGTAAGGATTTGGAACTGATCACGTGGCAAGTCCTTGATGGCTTCACCAACAATTTCCTCACTGGTACCTTGACCATAGATCGGTGCTGTATCTATTGCAGTGATGCCCATGTCGTATGCTGCCCGGATTGCCTCGATTGCATCACCACGTTCTGTACCACCCCACATCCAGCCACCCGCGGCCCATGCTCCGAAAGTTACTTCTGAAAGCTGTAATTCTGTATCTGCTAATTTTCTATATTTCATGATCTGATTTTTTAAATGGGTGCATTGCAGTATCACAATGCTTTTCCAATTAATTTATCAATTAAACACCCCGTTTAAAAAGATGTTCTTACATAATGATAGCAAATAACGTTACTATCTTATTTATCCGACCAAACAGCGAGCTGGTTTCCTGAAGGATCAAGAAAATGAAAACGGTGCCCACCGGGAAAAGAGAATATGTCTTTGGTAATTTTTCCCCCAGCTTGGATTATGTGACTCTTTATGACCTGCAGGTCTACATGATAAAGGACGATCAATACGCCATTGACAATTTCATCTGTGGATTTCTCAAAGCCTCCTTCAAGTCCGGAATCTGAAAAAGCGATGTAGTCTGGACCATAGTCTGTGAAGCTCCAATTGAAGGCCATGGAGTAAAATCTCTTTATCTCCGCAAGATCGTTTGCTTTGAATTCGATGTAATTAATGTGATTGTTTGACATACTTTGTAAATTTGTAGAAACTACAATACTTAATTTGTAGAATCAAAGCTTTATTCACTTTACTCCGGTGTTTGCAATAGCAGTTTACTTTAGCCAAATCTAACCACAGTCTGCTCTTCCTAGGGACTCCTTGCGTACTCCTTGCGAACTCCTTGCGAAAAGGCACCCCTTTTCGCAAGGAGTTCGCACCTATATAGCTTTGAGTGCACTGTTTGTCCCGACTGCAGTGGGAACTAATTTGGAGTTATTAAACTCGTGGCCACAATCAAAAGGCATTTTACCAAGGGCTGATTCCTGTTTCTGGGGCGTTGTCATCGCTAAAAAATTGCCCTGTTGCACCGTCAGACTTTAATGTTGCAGCTTTAACTACTCTTGCGGCAGCATCTTCAACTGTCCCCGGACCTGAATGGTGATTGAAATCTGTTGCGGTAAATCCCGGATCAACCGAATTCACCTTAAAAGAAGTGTCTTTCAATTCATAGGCTAAAGCAATGGTAAAGCCATTAAGTGCTGCTTTAGATGCTAAATAAGCAACTGGCTTCACGGAATAATATTTCCAGGTTGGATCCGAGTGTAACGTAAGTGAGCCTAATCCGGAAGTCACGTTCACAATTCTAGGTTCTTCGGCGTTTTTAAGAAGATCCATAAAGGCTTGCGTGACCTCAATGACTCCGAACACATTCGTATCAAACACTTGTCTGTATACGTTTGCATTAGTTTCAAGAACGTTCTGTGGGAAACCACCCGCAATCCCTGCATTGTTGATCAAAACATCAAGCGCAGATATTTTAGCACCTAACGCCAGTCTAGCTGACTTTACCGACTCAGGATTGTCAACATCGATTAGGATCGGCTCGACCTGGTCCAGACCTTCTACCCTTAACTGGCCGACCGCTTGTTCACCTTTTTCAAGATCCCGGCAGCCCAGATACACATAATATCCTTGCTGTAATAATTGTTTAGCGGTTTCGAAACCAATGCTCTTGTTTGCCCCTGTTATTAATACTGTTTTCATGTCTAATTGTTTTACAGTACAAATCTACCTTCGAAAGCCCTGGTCACTAGCACACATCGAATCGTTTTAATGGTACATTTCACGGATTTTTTCCCGGTACTGCGCTGGAGTCACCTCTGTTTCCCGTTTAAAGAATCGGTTAAAGTAGGATGCGTCAGAAAAACCGAGGTTATAGGCGATTTCTTTCAGCGAATCGTTGGTGTGAAAAAGTAAGCGCCTTGCCTCGAGTACCAGTCGCTCGTGAATATGCTTTATGGCTGGTTTTCCGCTTTGAAATTTTATCACCTCGCTTAGATGGCCAGCCGAAATGTTCAACTGTGCCGCGTAATCTGCTACCTCCTTCATCTCGCGAAAAGAGTCGTTAATCTTGGCCTGATAGTTTTTGAGTAGTACTTTCTCAGCTGAAGTGTCCAGTGCCGGAAATTGTTCTACATATAGCCGGCTTAAATAAGTAAGCAAGAGGGTAAGGTAAGCGGTCAGCATTCGCTGCTGCCATTCGTTTGGAGTGTTATACTCCATAGTTATTTTCGTTAACAGATCTTCTACGAAGTTGACATCTTCATCCTTCAAAAGTAATTCGTGTCCGCCTTGCCTACTTTCAATAATTGGGAGCTTGGCTAGCGATGCGTTTTCTTGCAGGGACAAAAACTCTTTAGTGAATGCAAGTCCCGTTGCCCAAAGCTTGTCTGTCCCTTCCTTTACGATGATGCGGTTAGGTACATAGAAATAAACCGCGTTACTTTTTAGCGTGTAAGGAGTCATATCCAGCCACTGGCGTGTGCCGCCTTTTCTCATCAAGACGATCAGATAATGGTTTTTCCGGTGCGGCAGCAGTAGATCTGCTTCATCAGGTAGGATGCCATCAAAATTGTAGACCCTGAATTCTTTGTTACCAGTTAACTTATCGGGAACCAGGGAATAAACAGGTAGCTGCTCAACTTGATCAGGAATATTCATAACGTAAAACTAGGACTAAATTTTTGGTTTAGAATAAGCGTCAGTGGTTATTTTAGTAGCATACCCCCCCGTCCTCAATTTATTTCAGGACCTCGGAAGAGCGGGGCCACCCAGTCCGAGGTCCCGGTCTTCACCGATACCATACCAACCTTGCTTTGCATACAACGTTCCTTGTTTTGCAAACATCAGCGCTCCTTATGGTACCGACCTTTGAATTATAAAATCACTATTATGGAAATCAAGAAAATTAATTTAGGAAGTCAGGGGCTTATTGTTCCCAACATCGGTTTGGGCTGCATGGGCATGACCGGGTTCGAGGATGCAAATATGTATGGCAAGGCTGATGAGACAGAGGCGATCGCTACCATTCATCGATCCTTCGAATTAGGCGGCACTTTCTTAGATACTGCGGATCTTTATGGACCCTTTAAAAACGAACAACTGATCGCAAAAGCTATGGGCGGAAACAGAGACCGCTATGTCATTGCAAGTAAGTTCGGCTGGGAAATAGACGACAACAACAAACTCACCTGGGCAATTAACGGAAAGAAAGATTACGTGAAAAAGTCAATTGAACGTTCACTTAAGAATCTGAAGACAGATTATATCGACTTATATTATATGCATCGTCTTGACAAGAATACTCCTGTAGAAGAAACTATTCAGGCTATGAGTGATCTTGTAAAAGAAGGCAAAATAGGCTACATCGGCTTATCAGAAGTATCTTCTGAAACTATAAAAAGAGCTCATTCCATCTACCCAATTACGGCAGTTCAAAGTGAGTATTCGCTGTTTGAACGCGGTGTAGAATCACGTGGCGTGCTAGAAACGTTAAAAGAGTTAGGTATTGGCTTCGTCGCGTATTCTCCTCTGGGCCGCGGCTTTTTATCGGGAGAGATCAGGAGTATTGACGACTTACCTGAAAATGACTTCCGCAGGGGGATCCCCCGTTTCCAGGAAGCTTATTTTCATAAAAATATTGAACTTGTTGAGGCAATTGAAGCCCTTGCGAAAGAAAAGATGGTAACGTCTTCACAATTAGCGCTGGCATGGATCATGAGCAAAGGGTTCCTTCCTATTCCAGGTACTAAGCGCAGAAAATATTTAGAGCAAAATCTTGCGGCTACTGAGATTATCTTGACTGAAGAAGAGCTAATTAAAATTGACAGCGTTGTACCGCTAGGCACTGATACCGGAAATCCATACGATGACTTTAGTATGGGACTTATCGATTAATTACTAAATTAGCTTAATAATGAATTCAATAAAATCAATATCAGAGTTCCACCGGCTTTTGTCCTTAGGAGAACCGAAGCATCCATTGGTAAGCGTAATCAATCTAGCGGATAGTATTTTTCTAGACGATGAAATATGGAAAGGTTTCGTAAATCGATTCTACTGCATAGCCCTTAAACGCGATGCAAAAGGTAAGATTAAGTACGGCCAGCAACACTATGATTACGATAAAGGAGTATTGAGCTTTACTGCACCTAATCAGGTGCAGTATCTTGATCTTCAAAACATGGAATGCGGATCGGGATACTTGTTGATCCTTCATCCGGATTTCCTTTTAAAGCATCCCCTTGCAACGAGTATTGATACCTATGGTTTCTTTTCCTACGCGGTAAATGAGGCTTTACACCTTTCGGCGGAAGAAGAGAGTGACCTGATTACTATTCTAAAAAAGATCGACAAAGAATGTCAGCACATCGACCGACATACGCAGGAAATCATCCTTTCTCAAATAGACTTGCTGTTAAACTATTCAAACCGCTTCTATGAACGACAATTTATCACACGGAAGAACAACAACCATGAATTGCTAACGAAATTTGAGCATTTTGTTAAAGAATATTACAATGGCACTAACATGAGTGATGAAGGATTGCTGACGGTACAGCGAATAGCTGAGCATATGAACTTATCGCCAAATTATCTCAGCGATCTGTTGAGGGTGCATACAGGACAAAATACGCAACAGCACATTCATGAGAAGTTGATTGAAAAAGCTAAAGAGCAGCTATGTACGACAAGCCTAACTATAAGTGAAATAGCTTACATGCTTGGCTTTGAACGTTCCCAGTCTTTCAGTACCTTGTTCAAGAAAAAGACCAACATGTCACCGGTAGCCTTCCGGCAGACATTTAACTAGTATGACCGTGTGTTTCAGGCGCGCGCTTGATTAACAGTTTCTTAGCTAAGGTGAATAGCGCTACAGCAACTAATCCTGCAACTAACCCTAACCCGAATTCCTTAACAATGGAGGGAACATTAGGTAAAAAGTGATGAAAGTATGCTATGTTATGAACAAAAATACCGCCTGAAACTAAAATCAAAGCTACCGTACCGCCGACGCTTAATACTCTGATGATGACTGGCAAAGACTTCACCAGCAGATTACCTAATGCAGCGAGAAATCCTTTTTCATTGGCGCGTTTAATCAAATGGTATCCCGCATCGTCCATTCTTACAATTAACATAACGATGCCGTACACGCCGACGGTAGCTAAAACTGCTACGACCGACACAGTGAATATTTGCACGGTTAGAGGTTCCCCAAGCACGGTTCCTAAGGCGATAATTACGATCTCAACAGAAAGGATAAAGTCGGTTACGACAGCTGATTTCACCTTTGCCTTTTCTGCTTCAGCACCATCTTGCTTAATCTCCTCCACCACTTCATGGCCTTCCTTTTTACGGTGAAAGAGGTATTCCACTATCTTCTCAACGCCCTCAAAGGCAAGATAGAAGCCTCCAAGTATTAAAATGAACTTGATAGCAATCGGAAAGAAAACGTTGAGCAATAAGGCGATCGGTACAATGATTAGCTTGTTGATCATTGAGCCTTTCGTAATAGCGAAAAGGACCGGCAGTTCACGTGAAGACAAGAACCCGGTAGCTTTTTCTGCGTTTACGGCAAGATCATCTGCCAGTATACCAGCAGTTTTTCGCGTAGCTATTTTAGCTGTTACCGCGACATCATCCATTAAGGCAGCTATATCATCTAAAATAGCAAAGAATCCTGAAGCCATATCATTTAGTAAGTTTGGCGCAAAATATTAAATCGGTTTGGAATTACCGACTAAAAACATGCATATGTTCAAAAATTAATGGGTTTGATAATTGGAACAGGCTACGCCTTAAACAAAGAAAGCCAGCTCGTCCTGGTTGGGATAGCTGGCTTTTTCTCATTACTAGAAATTATTCAGCTGCGGAGGCTGATGATACATGCGCCTCACGAATCAACGATTTGATATCAGATTTCGGTTTTTTAGCAACTGGTTCGTGGACTTCAGGCTCCTCAACTATCTCTTCAATCTCTTCTTCGTAGATACCCACCAGTTTCTTTGCTCCATCCGCTATTTTTGAACGCAAGTCACCACCATTTTCAGGAGCAAACAAGACACCTAGAACTGCACCAACTGCTAGTCCTGCAACTACAGCAAATGCTACTGGTCCTACATTTAATGATTTATGGGAAAGTGCTGATTTAAACAATTTTTCGATTTTCATAACATTAGGTTTTTTGACTTTAACATCCTTTATCCGATTTTGTTTACGTTACCTTATTTCTTGTTTCCAAGCAGCAATAAAATTGCCAATGAACCCAGAATCGCTCCGCCGGCAATGTATTTACGATGTGCTTTTGGCTTACCTGGGACTCCCCAGCCACCGTGCACTGCGTTTCCATAGGGAACTTCGTTGAAAACATTACCATCTGTTTTCGCGATGGTATCGGCTTGCTTTAAGTATCCTTTTATCACTGAACCTGCTATAGACCGGGTAATCCATGGAAACAGACCGTAAGAAAGCCTAAGAAGTACAGAAGCACTACCTATCATTGTTTCTGATTTTGGATGATCTGCGAGTTTTACAATTGCCATCGCTACCCTAATCGGATCATAAACTGGTGGAGCAGGCCTCAGTTGTTTGCCGGTATAGTTAGCCGCATGCTGGATTCCAGGTGTATCAAGAAAGGCGGGGAACGTATCACATACATGTATGTTTGGAAAGTCAATTAGCTCTGCCTTTAAAGCAGCCGAGAAACCTCTAAGTCCGAATTTGCTTGCTGAATATCCGACTCCGTAGGGTACGGGTAAAAAGCCGCCAATGGAAATATTGTTGATCAATATCCCTCTGCCCTGCTTTTTGAAATAGGGCAAGACCGCATGTGCTCCGTGGATGTAGCCCATCAGATTCGTCTTTATCACCTGATCCAGTACTTCAACAGGTGTCTCATCAAATGCGCCTACAGCGAGCACGCCGGCGTTGTTAACCCAGACATCAATGGAACCGGAAACGTCAGAGGCGGATGAAGCAAGGTTAATCATCGCCCCGGGTTCAGTAACGTCGCACGCCATGATTGTAACCCTTGCACCAAGTTCTTCACATTCATCTGCAACTTCTTGCAACTCCTTGAAGTTCCTTGAAGCGAGCACAAGGTTTTCCCTTTTTTCTGCAAATGCTAATGCGATAGCCCTTCCCGCTCCGCTTGATGCACCTGTTATTACTATTGTTTTAGACATACGCTCAAAGTATTTATATAAGATATAAACCCCTGGAGCATACGTTTTGTTAGTACTTAAAGTTTCTTAAGCAGTAGATATTTATGGTTTTAAGTTGATCGCCTACTATTCATTGTAGGTGACTACCGCTCTATTGTCTTCCGTATTGCGATCAACTAGCTTATATATTGGATCAATACCAACCCTTACTGGCTTATCCTTCAATCGGATAGTGATAGTGCTTTTTTCGGTAGCGAACTTATATTTAGTCAATACGGCAATCTTTTCTTTTCCATCCGCCCCAATCGTATAAACACCGACGTCGATGTAATCCTTAACTGGTGTTAACTTTTCATTACCCTCCCGGTCCGCATAGTACTTTAACGTTTGCACCGGAATGTTAACTTCGTATTGCTTGCCGATCTTTTTACCTGTTGGGTTAACTACCCTGTTTTCGAAAAGTGTGATCTTGCTGAACAGGTCATCGACCACATACTTCAGACTATCGGGAGCAACCTCTTTAAAATACCCTGTTAGCACATCTGTAGTAGGATAGTTGTCGCTGGTACCATAGTTCTGAACCAACTTTTTAAGCGCTTTATTTACATTTTCTTCGCCTATAAAATCTTGAAGTGCAAAATAGGCCAGTGTAGCCTTTTGATAGTGTATGTATTGCTGACCGTCACTATGATCTAATGGATTCTCTTTTTTCTTTTCAGAAGAGCGGCCTCTCAGATAGCCATCCAGTTCAAATTTAAGGTAACGGCTTAACTGTTCTTGTGTCAACGTATGCTTGAGCAACATCAATGCAGTATATTGAGCCAATCCTTCTGAATACATCTGTCCCCCTATGTTTCCTGATTCGCAAACCAGGTGCCCCCACCATTGGTGGGCGAGTTCATGGGCTGTCACGTAATAACCCATGTCGAGCTTCTCCGGATCATTTTTAAAGATGAAGCCAATAGATTCAGAGAAAGGAATGGTGTTAGAGAAGGACTGCGCAAACCCACGGTAGCGAGGAAATTCAATAATTCTAACTTGCTTGTATAGATAAGGTCCGAAATTCTTGGTATTGTAATCCAACCCTTTCTTCAGGGAATTAAACATTATATCCAGGTTAAAGGGATGGTCTTTATGGTAGTAAATTTCTAAAACAACATCATTCCACTTCTCCTTTTTTACAGCATATTCGCCTGAGATAATGTTAAAGAAATTAAATATCGGTTTATCCATTCTGTAATGGAAATAGGCTCTGTCGTTCTCTTTCCAGGACTTCAGTAGATATCCAGGAGACATCGCTGTTTGTCCGGAGGCAGTTCCGATTGTGATATCGAGCCCTGTACGTCCACGCTGTCCGAAAAGATTGATTCGTTTTGCTGAAGCATCAGAGATTGGAGGTAACCCTGCCTGTTCTTTCAAACCGTGACCCTTACGGTCTTTTGTGTCTGTAAGCTCTAAGCCTTTGTCATAACCCAGTTGTGGAAAGATATCGAAGTTATTTATGAATGTCCCGTTCTTGACGTAGGAGACATCGGCACCCGAGTTTTTAAACCCTTTATTGATCCTTTTACCTTCCAATTTGAGAACGATTGAATCGCCGGGCTGAAGCGCCTTATCCAATTGGTATACACTAAATTTGTATTGGGTGTGTTTTTTAACCAGCTTCATAGGTACAGAGAACTGCATCTTTTGAAAGCTGAGATCGTCATCAGCAGGCAACCTGACTAGTAGCTGAGTGATCGGATCTGGCATCAGGTTCTTGTAGGTGACCTCAGCTTTTAAGTCAAGATCGCCATTGGCTGGATAGAGCTCTACCTTGGCGACAATGTTGCTGACGCTTGGTTGTTCAATTTTCTCATACCGCTTTTTCAAGGTCTTTTCATAGTTGACCTGGAGATCTTTATCTTGTTCAGGGTTGCTGTACTTGTTCAATACGGTGGTATTGTAAATATAATATCCTGCCATTGATACCATGAGAAATAACCCTAGACAGAGAAATACGGCCTGCGGGCGCTTAAAACGTTGAGGCATATTGTCTAACCTGGAGCGGAAACTGGTTTCTGTGCCTTTCTCATAGAGCAGAACTCCCAGCACCATTAGTACCATACATATCCCGGCCCAGTAGGCTTTGAGCACTACAAATTTCTCCAATCCTGCTGCAAATCCATTCATGTCTGAATAATTGCCAAGATTGCCGCTATTAGGGATCAACAGATTGTTGAAGATCTTCATCTCACCAGAAAAAAGAATGTAGATGTAGAATAGGATGGATATAGCGAAACCAATGAATTTATTACTTACCACGCATTGCACAAAGAGCATAATGGCAAGGTAAATTAGCATAGAAATATACACCCTGCTTAGTAAAACCAGGAGATAAACGCCGGGTTCAATATGGGTGAATCCTTTAAAGAGCTGTATGGCCATCCCAATGGGGATAAAGCAAAGCAGATAGACCAATATCATACCTGCAAGTGCAATAAATTTACTGACTATTGGAATACCATAACTTAAGGGCAGTGAATCATAGATCTGATTGAAATTAAGCTGCTTCTCCTTCCAAACCATTTCGCCGGCATAGAATAAAGTCATAATAGAAATGATTGGGAAAATTTCGTCTGCAACAAAGCCAGCTATTAGTGAAGTCACAGGATATAATTCTTGTCCGTTCCATTGGCTGGCATAGCCTGCATCGACCAAAAGAATGATAATTCCGATAAGTCCAATGCCCAGGAATGGCACCGAACGGATGGTTTCTTTGAAATAAAGGCTGGATAAGGTGATCACTTTCTTAATCCCGGAAACTGAGGTATAGGAGGGCTTTACGAATGGGATCGGAGAAAGTACTGCGGCAACGTTTTCCTGAGTTTTGGCCTTTCTTCTTTTGAATAAAGGAGTTGGAATCGTCCTGAACTTAAATACCATATAAGTGATCGCGGCAATTATAACTGCCACTAATACCCATATTAGCCTGTTCTTAAGTAAGTAACCACTGAAAGGAACACTAAGCAGGTTTTTCTCTGCTACTGTCCAGTACCTCGTGTCGGCTGAAAAGGCATAGAAGCCAAATGGATCGAATATGCCTGCTTTCTCAATGTTTTCTATGTTACCGATTAAAGTCCCTGATATCAAATAGATTGCCAACAAAATAATCGCTTGCAGGTATACAAAAAGCATTTTTCTGCTTAGTGCCCCACTTGCAAAGAAGATGCAGGAATAGACGAAGATGTTAGGTACTATAAGCGTTAGCCATGGTCTTAGGTATTGCCCTAAGCCTACGTTAAGCAAGGTATCCTTGTCGACCCAGGGCATCTGGCACCCGAGTGCTGTCCCAATAAAGAATCCGGTACTAATAAATAACAATATGAGAAAGGAACCTATAAACCGGCCACCAAGATAGCTTAACTTATCGATGTTTGTGGTGAATATGAGCGACTCCATTTTATGTTCGAAATCTCTTAAAATTGGCACACCCATAATGGCGGATGCAAAGAACAAGCCCGGTAATATGGACAGTGTTCCGGCGATGCCGAATAAAACAATAGAGGAATTTTGCTTGATCTTACCGATATCCCCACCAACGTTTATCCCGTCCCATGATACGGAAAGGAAGGATAGGATTAAAAATATGGCAAAGTAAATATAGGTAGCAGGCCTGTTCAAGCGATACTTGAGTTCGAATTTAATAACTTCTAATAACATGATCCTAAGAATTAGAAGTTATCACTTGAGGTTTTATTTTTGAAATAAATGAGAAGTACACATCCTCCAGATCGGGTTCAACCCCCTCGAAGCCAGAGCCCGGATCCGTATCTGATAACACATGCAAGGTAGGCTTTCCAGATACCAGCTTATTGGAGATTACATTTAGCGTTGAGGCGTAGCTATCCGCCTCCCCTTTCTCAACACGCTTGCGCCAGATCTTACCTTTGATATCATTTAATGCCAAGAGCGGGTGACCTTGCATCAACACTTCGCCTTTATTGATGATAGCCATATCCGTACAAAGCTCTTTTACATCTTCCACAATATGCGTGGAGAGTATAACAATGGTATCCTCGCTCAACTCTCCCAGGAGGTTGAGGAAGCGGTTTCGTTCTGCAGGATCTAAGCCTGCTGTCGGCTCATCCACAATGATTAGCGTTGGATTAGACAGCAAAGCCTGGGCAATACCAAATCTTTGCTTCATTCCGCCAGAATATCCGGAAAGGTGTTTTTTGCGGTCGTTGTATAAGTTGGTTTTGTGAAGAAGGCTTGTAACCAGATCTTTCCTGGCTGCATTGCTGTTGATCCCCTTAAGCACAGCCAGAT
This sequence comes from Pedobacter sp., assembly GCF_037719805.1. Lineage (GTDB taxonomy): Bacteria > Bacteroidota > Bacteroidia > Sphingobacteriales > Sphingobacteriaceae > Pedobacter. The sequence goes on from NZ_JBBJLZ010000004.1 coordinate 468,176, forward strand.
GATTTAAAAGGTCTTCGGCTGAAATTTTAGGATATACGCCGAACTCCTGAGGTAAGTAACCTAACGTCCTCCTTAACGCATCTTTTTGAGTAAGTACATCGATGGATCCAAGTTGAATGCTACCGGAATCGGGCTCCTGTAAAGTAGAGATTGTCCGCATAAGACTTGACTTTCCCGCACCATTTGGCCCTAATAAGCCAAACATTCCCGAGTTAATGGTCAAGTTGATATTTTTTAAGGCATGTACGCCATTTGCATACGTCTTGGAGAGATTGGTGATAGTTAATTTCATCAGTTGGTCGGCTTATTATCAGCAATTTATAATAATAACCTGAAATAGTAATTCCTTTTAAAATAATTAGAGGAAATTCTTTCTCTTTCTGAAAATAAACTATTTAATCGCGCTGCGAAATACAAAACTGTTACTTTCTGTATAATCAACTGGAAACTTGTTGTTATAATGAGGAATGCCCATGGTGTGTGTGACTACTCCCTTGCCCATGATAAGCTTGTCTCCTTTTCTTAAAAAAATGATAGGATTTCGTTTCCATACTGGTAACCAGTATCGTTGAAAATGGTACTCTCCCATCAGCGTATCGCCTTTTATGAACCCTTTCACATTGCCTGAATCCTTGTATCCGCTCTTGTATCGAATCTCTAATACCCCCTTGAACAGTGACTTAGACTCCTCGATAGTCGCGATGGCGGTGTCGCCTTTCAAAGAGGCAATGTAAGTGACTTTGGGAAGATGGACCGGCTGTCCGGAATCGCAAGCTAAGACTACCCCTGATAAGATAATGAAACCGACAAGTCTTATGTATTTTTGGAACCAGGTTGGCATAGGCTACGATATTTTGGGTATAAAAAAAGCCTGTTCTTGTGAACAGGCTTTTTTTAACTAGCGAGCTAGATTACATGCTAGTTGTATCTGTAGTCGTAGTTGCTGCAGTATCCATTGTTGCAGTGTCAGTTGTCATTGAAGTATCAACAGTTGACATACTTGTGTCAGTCATAGTTGAATCAGTTGCTTCGCCTGATTTATCAGATGAACAAGCAGCTGCAGATAAAGAAATTGCTAGAGCTAAAAAGCCGAATTTAAATAGATTTTTCATAATGTTTTGTTTTAAGTTTTGACTAAGTTTCATGGGTTAATACCAGTTAGTAAAAAAGGTAACCCAACAAAATTACTTTTCTGCTATTAATTTATTTATCGTGCTTTCTAGGTTTGCCTTATACGTTAAAAAATATTCACCGGTGCCCGGGCCATAGAAAGATGTGTTAATCTCTTTTATTACACCTTTTTTATCAAGTATGAGTGAAGTGGGAAATACTTTGATCTCTGAAAGCTGGGGCAACGTCTTCTCAGTTCGCTGTTTATCACCAACAGTGACGCCTGTATTTAAGATCGGATACTCAACATTGAATTGTTTTTGGAATCTTTGAAGACTTTTCCGAGACCTTTCTTTATCAGTGCTCAATTCATAAGCTAGAGCGATCACTTCTACTCCCCTGCTCTTATTCTTCCGGTAATAGTCACTTAAAAAAGCCATTTCATCCATACAATTGGGGCACCACGAACCCATTAGCTGAATAATCACAACTTTGTTCTTGTATCGGTCGCTTTGTAAAGAAACTTCTTTTCCCTCGAGATCAAGATAGCTAAATGCAAGTTTCCCGTCACTTCCTTCTTTAATGGTAGTAACCGGTGCATCCAATTTCACCTTTTCATCCTTAACTGCAGTCCAGGACTCAACTGGTGAAACACTACTATAAAAGTTACCGGAGATGGTATCAGCGGCAATTTTGCCTTCGAACAATAGCGCATGAACACCATCGAAGGTAGAGAGCGTAAGCGAATTGCCTTCAACAACACCAGCCATGAAACGATAGTCGCCCGTTGGCGTGAGAACCGAACCAGATAACAGGTTGCCTTTTTGGGTAAGGTTGCCAATTGCAGGCCTTTTAGTTTGATCCGGTTTGGTAAACTGTATATCCCATTTTCCAGTAAGGTTTTTGGATGCAGGCTTTTCAACTGTAGAATTTGTACTTGCTACAGCCTGAGCGTGAAAGGGAACGACAATATCTTTAACCGAACCTCCTTTTACCCACTTGCCATTTAGCTTGTTGTTACCAGAAAGTTTAAATTTGAACCAAGATTCGAAAACAGGCATTCTAATAATTATTGAATCTCCTTCAACTACCGGAGCATCAGTCTTTAACTTTTCTGAACCGTTAACAATATATATAGCTTGTTTAGCATTTTTAGTTTCAACGAGGAGTTGAATCGGGATGTTGTGCCCATCTTCGCGTTTTAAAGAAGCAAGCCATTTTCCAGCTTTCAACTGTGTTTGGGCACTAGTGTATTGGGTTGATGATACCAAAAGGCATAGCATCAGCAGTATCTTTCTCATAGTTTATAGGGAATAAATTACGATACAAAGATACCGATTAGAATAACTATTTCTTCAGGTACTTCCTAACGCCATCAACTGTCGGACCTATCGCTTTAACCGCCTGTTTTAACACTTCTGGCTTAACATCGAATTTGTTGGCCCAGTATTCTACCACATAATATTCTTCCATATTGATGTTTTCACTATCTATCCAGCGGACTTCTTGTTTATAATGCATGTCTAATTTATCTTGGTAATCATGTAAACACATATTAATTAGAATTGTTTAAATGGCAAAAGGGTAATAGTAATCCTAAACTATAAAATAATTATGAGCAAAAAGGCAATTGTTGCAGGTGCTTCGGGACTCATCGGTTCTGAGCTTTTAAAGATCTTACTGGAAGACGCAGAATACTCAGAAGTTGTGGCGTTAGTGAGAACTCCTATCGGACATACCCACACCAAGTTAAATCAGATTGCCATTGATTTTGACAAGTTAAATGATTACGCACATCTCCTTAATGGTAATGTTATTTTCTGCTGTCTGGGATCAACTAGAAAGAAAACACCTGATCTAAGTCAATATAGAAAGATTGATCACGATTATCCGGTTAAGCTCGCTGAGCTAGCAGTCGCAAATGGTATTGATCAGTTTCACCTGGTGTCATCAATTGGTGCCAACAAAGATTCATCAAACTTTTATACTAAAATGAAAGGAGAAACTGAAGAGGATGTTAGCGCAGCAAAAGTTCATGGATTAGTAATATACCGCCCTTCACTTCTTACCGGTGAACGAAAAGAACAACGTTTTGCCGAAGGGCTGATGCAGGGGTTGAGCAAAATAATAAACCCTTTAATGATTGGAGGCTTGAAAAAATACAGGAGCATAGCCGCAAGAACCGTTGCTATGGCGATGGCAAAGGTCTCAAAAACAGAGTTAGTAGGTTTTTATGTTTATGAGTCGGATGCAATTCAAGGTCTTGTGCCTGGTTAAAAAACGACCCAAATGGCCGCGTTTCCATTTATTAAAAACATTCTCTTAACATAAGGTGAACAATATTTGTATTTTTGGCACGAAAAGCAAACCGAGCACCATGGCAGTATTACATAATAAAGAGCAAAAGATTGAGGACGTTTTAAGTAAACTTCCTAAGAAATATAACGACAAACAGTTTGTAGAAATGTTCATACAGTTGTATTCAAAGGACTGGGGAAAGATTAAAGCAAATTACATTAAGCAGTCACAAGATAAGGAGCCGGGGACTGTGATTACGATGCCGAAGCCGGAGCTTTATTTGAAAAGCATTCTGGAGACTTATCTATCGAATCTTAAATAGAGCGCTGTTCGAGGTACATCTTTAAAAGGATTGTTATCAGTAATATTTAATTATTTTTAGAAATAATGCTATAATCCAATTATAAGTGTATATTTGTGAATATTTAATTTACAATATAATGCAACAAGGAACAGTAAAATTTTTCAATGAGACAAAAGGTTTTGGATTTATCGTACCAGCTAATGGTGACGCTGAAATCTTTGTACACACTTCAGGCCTAATCGATAGTATTCGTGAGAATGATTCAGTTAGCTACGACGTTGAGCAAGGTAAAAAAGGCTTAAACGCTATTAATGTTAAGATCAGTTAATTAAACTCATTTTATAAATTAATAAAGCATCCTCAAAAGGGATGCTTTTTTTGTTGGTAAACATTTCGACGCCTTCCCTTGTTCTAAACACAGAAAGCAACAATATAATGAACAGAACAATAGGACTCGTAATGATTTTACTTGGCATAGTGATGCTGGTATGGACTGGTTTCACTTATACCCAGAAAAAAAAGCTAGTCGACGCGGGACCGATTCAAATCTCCGCAGATAGAGAAAAGAGTGTAAACTGGCCTCCTTATGTCGGAGGTATTATTCTAATAGCAGGCGTAGTGGTACTGACGGCCTCTAGAAAAAGACGCTGAGCTTTCCAGTCGATTATTAACGAAGAATGCTCAACGTCTGATGCGTTATTTGCAGTCTGACGAGGAGAAATTAAATCTACCACGTTCGAAATTAATACGTTTATTATCTACAAATGAAGATTTCCCAAGAAAGGTTTCGATTTGACCAACTCCCATAAACAGTTTATTTTCCTTCTTTAAAAAGGCAAGCGGGTTTTTGTAAAACGTTTTATTCGTCGAACCGATTTGGAACGAATAATCTACGAAAAGTGTATCACCATGAAACTTGCCAATGAGGTCGCCGTGGCTGTCGCCCTTGTCCTGATAATTGATAACCAGGGAGCCTGTGACTTTACCCTCTTTATCTGTTATCAGATTTAAACTTGCAGAATTGACACTATCAACAGCAGTATAGCATTGCATATTAGCAGAATCGAGCTTTGTTGCACCTTCTTCTTTTTTCTTTTCAGATCCCTGCGAACAGCTGTAAAGCGCTCCGGCTGTTAATACACCTAGTATGTAAATTGATTTTCTCATATACGATTTAACTAATGATGAACTTTACCAGCCGATTCCATAATCCTCTCCGTGATTACTCGAACCACCCCAAAGTGTATTGTGCTTCCAATCAAAATAGATTGCGTTAATTGGTCCGCTGGTTCTGTCGTCAAAACTAAGAATATAACCCATCTTTTTCAATTCCTCCCTAACGGCATCTTTCGTAGTGTCCTTTAAGAGAAGCTGACCGGGTTTAGGCATTCTATCTTCGCTTTTTGTGCCGCCTAGTGACAACCAGAGTTGGTTGGTATTGAAGTTTGCAGCTTCCGTAGCCTGTTGAACATTCATCCCGAATTCTGTGACGTTTAAAAAGAATTGAAGTAAGTTCTGATCCTGAGTGTCCCCGCCTTGAACCGCAGAGGCTAGAAAAGGCTTGCCGTCTTTTAAAGCCAATGAAGGAGACAGGGTAACCCTCGGTCTTTTACCCGGAGCTACTACGTTAAAAGGGTTCAACGTGGAATCGAGCACGAAGCTTTGCATCCGTTGACTCATCCCCACGCCTGTTTTCCCTGCGATACAGGCAGGAAGCCATCCGCCGCTTGGAGTGATTGAAACTACCCATCCCTCTTTATCAGCAGCTTCTATGGAAGTAGTGCCTCTCCACAACCTGTCTTGATAATCTTCATTGGTCGAGTTATTTCCCAAATCATGTTTCGGTGCAAAATTACGTTTGGTCGTATCTAATTCAAAGCCGCGGCCTTTCAACAGCTTGATATAGGGATTGGTCTTACCTTCATAAGGATATGGGTTTCCGGGACCAATGGTGACATCGTTTTTTAGGTTCTGGATCAGTTTAGCTCTGTCTTTTGCATATTCTTTGCTCAACAAACCTGTAATGGGCTCGCTAGGTTGCAGGTAAGGATCACCATAATAGAAGTCCCGGTCTGCGAAGGCAAGATTCATCGCCTGATATACAGTGTGAATGTATTTTGCACTGTTATAACCCATGGATTTCAAGTCAAAGTTTTCCAGGATATTGAGTGCTTGAAGCATTACCGGCCCTTGAGTCCATTGTTGCATTTTATACACCTCAACCCCTTTATAGTTTACGCTAAGTGCAGACTCTTCGATAGGCTTCCAATTAGCCAAATCATTCATGGTGATCAATCCACCCTGCTCCTGACAGCCTCGTACAAATTCCCTTGCAATATCTCCTTTATAAAATCTGTCATAGGCGGCCATTAATGCATCCTTACGTGATTTACCTTGCTTAAGTGCTGCCCTTTCAGATTCTACCATCTTAGTCAGCGTATTTAAGAGATCTTTCTGGATGAATACTTCCCCTGCTTCCGGTGCTTCACGCTTCTCTCCTGGATGAGTTAGAAAAACTTTTTTACTATAAGGCCACTCTTTAATCATGGCCTTCTGTCTTTCCATCGTGTTTGCAGCCTGGGCTTCAATTGGATATCCGGAAGCCATTTCCATTGCTGGCGCTAGGACTTTCTCCAGGCTCATGGTGCCGTAGTTAGACAGCATATAAATTATTCCGCCTGGCGTACCTGGAGTTGTTGCAGCAAGGGGACCATATTCTGGCGGGAAATTATAGCCTTTGTCTTTAAAGAATTTCACAGTGGCTCCTGTAGGTGCAAATCCCATTGCGTTTATAGCAGTTACTTTTTTAGTCTTAGGATTATAGAGTAGTACTTGCGTTTCGCCACCCCAGCTTAGGGTATCCCACATGGTACACGTAGCAGCCAACATTGCACATGCAGCGTCTACTGCATTACCGCCTTGCTGAAAAACCATAGAACCAGCCGTCGCTGCCAAGGGTTTCCCAGTAATCGCCATCCAGTTTTTCCCATGGAGGACTGGTTTTTGAGTCTGCTGTGCATTTAAATTAGAAAAAGCGGTGAATAGTAGGATAAAAACAAATAAGTACCTCATAAAAAAACATTAAGGATGTAATCTAGGAAAAATAACACAAAAAATCCCTCAAAAAGATACGATCTTCTTAAGGGATTAGTGTTTTTAAAGACCTTTGCGTCCCGTCCTTAGATTAGTGTTTTGGCAAACACAAGGAAGTGGCAATGACAGGTTCAAACCCCGTCATCCTGAATTTATTTCAGTACCTCGGAATAGCGATTCTACCCCGTTCCGGGATCCCCGCGTCCGGCAAGACGATCGTAAACGCGGGATCTTACAATCTAAATGAGATTCCGAAGTTTATAGAATAGTCCGCAAATGCAGCATCGCCCCTTGCAAAGACACCGGATCTGGCACTTCTAATCTTATCGGTTACACTCTGGGTCCTATTTCTATACAAAGCAGTTGGCACCGTAACATATAAGTTCACTTTGTTGGCTTGATAATTCAGTCCAGGCTCAACAGATACCACATACCCTGGTCTGCGGAATGCTCCGCTTTTGCCAATCACATCATAAACAGGAATACCTTCTATTCTTGCTCCAGCAGATGCGATAATTTTATTTGATACCGCATAATTAGCGCCAACTCTCGCCATGTACTGATCTGGAACACTCATGTAATATTCATCTACAAGAGCCGCCGAGACGAGTTCTCTAAAGGTCCTCACCCCATTCTGCTCACGTGGATTACTTAGATAGTATACATTACCATATAGGCCCAGGTTTCTTACAGGATTAAAATAGGTATTCAATTCTGCTGTAATGCCAGTACCACCATCGCCTAGTTGAATGGACTGATCTACTGAGCGCAGTTCAGGTGTTCCCCCTGGTCCAACGTTTTGCCAAAAATCTGTGTACTTGTAGTCACCAGTAGGAAGCTTGAAACCTAGTCCCAACTGAACGTTGAAATTATGGCTTTTTTCCGGATTAATTAACCAGCGGTATACGGCCAGTCTAACGTCTCCTAATCCAAAAGAGTGCATGCTATGTCGCTCTGTGCGACCGTGTTCATATAATGAAGAACGGGCATTAGAGATAATAGGGATATCAATCATGGCAGACCAACGGTTGTTAAACACTCTGGTTAGTGCCAGGTCAAAAGCAAACTGATGGTTAATCACTTCTGTCTTATTCTCTATTCTTTCTTTTTGATATACGTCTCCGTTGTAGTGTTTGTTCGACATGAAATAACGGGTATTCATATTGAAGACCCAACTTCCGTCGACCATTTCTGTGCTGTACGGGTGCCCTGTAAGTGTACACATTCCGCCAGTGCTTCTTATTGCTACACATCCTTGAGAGTAGGCATCTGCAGCGATGAAAAACACGATTAATAGTGTTAAAATTCTTTTCATTTTCGTTTGGTTTGGTTATGGTTTATATGAAATTAAAGTGGTGTGCGTTTCTTGAATTGGAAAGCCTTTACTTCCTCCTGATTTATTCCGAATATTAGAGTGCGATTCAAAACTATAGCACTCCTCACGTCGCCACGAATGTCTAGTCCGGATAAGTGCTGTGGCACATAAATAAAGCTACCTTTTCCATTGCCTTTAAGAAGAATGCCATGGTTGGCGTCATATTTTCCAAACCTTAGTCTGGATTGGTTGATGTTCCCGCAAAGCACTAAATCCTTAAAGCCATCTCCATCAAAATCACCTGGTGTTATGGTAAATACTGGTGAAAACTGAGCTTGTATAGGAAGTGGCTTCTCAATAAATCTCCCATCCTTGCCGCTCTCAAAGTAAGCAGTCTTTAAATAAGTAGCCTTAAGTTTTTTAGCATCTTTAAGTTCTTCTTCTGTAAAGATCTCCTCCATGCCCGCATTCGCATAGCTTGTGTAATCTGGAAATCTAGGACGCATCACACTCATCTGGTCCAACAGCTCATCCCGGGTAATGTAGGGATAACTTTTACCCATGATATAAAAACACATGATCGGATCAACTGCCCCATTGTCGTCAAAGTCTTTGTAAATCATTTCTGCGGGCTCTTTTTCAGTCGCCTTACACTGACTATTTAAACCATGGTTACCTAAAATTAAATCTGGCTTTCCATCTCCGTTCATGTCTTCCACTTTCAACCGGTTCCAAAAGCCAGCATATTCTTTAGCGAAGTATTTGGTCGACTTATCCTGCAGCCTACCATTGCTATTGATCATTGCTTTAATGGGCATCCACTCTCCTATGATCAGTAGATCTTGCTTTTTATCGCCATTCATGTCAATCCAGGCCGCATCCGTAACCATACCTACTCGCTTAAGCTCCGGTGCGATCTTATTTAACTGGTCCGTGAAATGACCTTTACCATCATTTATCAGCAGATAGCTTTCAGGTGCTTCGGGATACCTTGATGGTATGACCCTCCCGCCTACAAACACATCAGGTTTACCATCGCCATTGAAATCTCCTACCCGCGCACAGCTCTTGCTGGAGCGCATGCTCGGAAGGGAATTCCCGCTCTTTTTAAACATTCCTTTCCCATCATTGAGATACAGCCTGTCTTGAAGGAGCACATCATCGACGACAAAACTATTATAGCCGCCGCTAGCCACATAAAGATCAAGGAAACCGTCATTATTGGCGTCAAAGAAAACTGCATCAGCATCCTCACTAGCCTTATCAACCTCAAGACCCTCTGTGCTACCTTTAAACTGACCGTTCTTTTGCTGAATATAGATTGTACCCGCGGTGTTGATGTCCCCACCTACAAAGACATCTTCTAAGCCATCCCCATTTACATCGGCTTTTGCCATACAAGGACCAAAAAAGGATAGCGCGTTTACGAGCAGCGTCTGCCGTTTAAAATCGTTTATTGTGTTTGGTTTTTGATGACTAGCGATCGGAGCATTAACCTTCTCAAATAGTGGCAGAGGCGACTTCATTGCTTTGTAAGTTCCGGCAGCCTCAGCTTCATTAACGTATAACGTTAAATCAGCCTGTACTTTTTTTATAACTTGTTGTTTTCCCGTAACCCAAACCACCCTGACTGAGTCTACAAATTTTTCTTTTCCAAGACCGAAGTGCAGCAAGGAAGAAACGCTCGATAGGTATCCTTTTGCAGGCATCTGGTCAACAAGCTGAAGTTTGTCCTTATAGTATACGGTAACCTTTGCGCCCAGTCCGTCCGTGTTACCTTTAAGCCCCTTTAACTTAACCTTAAGATAGTGTTTAGTAGAGTCACTTTGATTTTGATAAACAAATGCAGCTTTGTTTAGATTGTTTACGATTAAATCAAGGTCTCCATCGTCATCCAGATCTGAGTACACTGCTCCGCTGCTATTTGAGCCGGCATCAAATCCCCAACTAGCAACCTTATTTGTAAAGGTTAGATCTCCGTTGTTTTTATAGATATAATTCTTGACGTCTGATGAAGGAAGTTTGCTGAGCATTTCCATAATATGCTTTGATTCGACCTCTCCCCCAATACTGCGAAAGTAATTTTCATTGTATTTCACTACATCCATATTGGTAAAATCATGCAAGTAACCATTAGTTACGAAGAGATCCTTCCAGCCATCATTGTCAAAGTCGGCAAACAAAGGCGCCCAGCTCCAATCTGTGTTAGAGACCCCTGATAGTTGTCCGACCTCACTAAAAGTTCCATTGCCATTATTGATGTGCAACATGTTCCTCATATATTGATAATACAAGCCGTTTCTTAAATTCAAATAAAAGAATTCATAGTTATCAAAGCCCTGGAGAAGCTTCTGCCGTTTGTTATCTTCAGGAATCATATCTAAAGTGTAGATATCAGGCTTCCCGTCATTATTGATATCCGAGATGTTGTTTCCCATGGAGTACATGGAAATGTGATCCAGATTGGAGCTCAGTTTATCTGTAAAGGTTCCGTTTTTATTATTTATATATAAATGATCTTGTATGGAATAGTCATTTGATATGTACATATCTGGCCATCCATCACCATTAACATCTGAAATTGAGGCGCTTAAGCCATACGAGAGTACGGAATGATTTATGCCCGACTTTGCAGTGACATCGACAAAGTGATTGTTATCATTTCTAAAGAACTTACATCCTGAAAGCGGATCTGATTTCTTCCTTAACTCCTGAATTGTTATGTCGTCAAGATTACTTAGAACCTTGATGTTTTCGTTGACCAGGAGCATATCCAGATCACCGTCCCTATCATAATCAAAAAAGTAGGATTGAGTACTGTAAGCGGGGTCTGCCAATCCATATGCTTCAGCTTCGTCCTTAAAGGTCGGCATCCCATCGGCATTTAAACCTTGATTTATAAACAACTGATTTCTACGGGTATCTTCGTCAAAATCACCAGAATAACAGACATAGATGTCAAGCTTTCCATCGCCATTGACGTCGACCATGTTTACACCGTTCCTCCATCCTTCTACTCTACCAGCAGTACCGGATAAGTCGGTGATGTCTACAAACTGCATTCCACCCTGGTTGAAATACAACTTATTGCCGCCCATGTTTCCAGAAAGATAGACTTCATCTCTACCGTCGCCATTTAAATCCCCAACAGCAACACCACTGCCGTTATAAAAAGCTGGATAATTGAAGATATTTCTGTCGAAACTCTCCGTAATCCGGTTACTAAAATGGATGTTTGTTTTGGTTGAATCCAGGAGTAAAAACAGGGGTTTTTCTGCCGGATCTGTGGCGTCATTAGCACTAGGAGATTTGCAGCCCACCCCTAAAAAAAGGCCGGCAATTATAATATAAGCTCTGTTCATTCAGTTGTTCGCGTTGAAAAATGTCAGTTGTTTAGCGGGAAGTAAACAACGGGGTTATCCCTTAAGACAATTTATGTCAAGAAAAGTCCTATAATAAATAAAGAGTGGAAGATTATTGTGTGAACAATTTACAGGGGAAGAGAATGTCATACTGGTTTTCTTTGGTTAGAAGCAAGCTAGCTACTTTTATTTTACCACCAAAATAAAAGTGGGAGTTTCTGTTACGGAAAGTGTAAGCTTCCCATTTACAACAGACACGGTTTTGCTGCTCATCACATCAGAGCCTGGAAGCGGGTTGTAGATTATCGCTTGCTTTACGCCAGGTAATGAAAGGTCGTAGGGTACAGAACTGCCATCTTCGGTTGGCTTTGTTAATATATAAATCTTTTTAGCGCCTGATTTGTAAGTTTCAGCAATTACAGTGGAGGAACGCTCTAAAACCTGATCAAACAGATAGGACCCCATTAGCTTATTGACCTGAACCAGGTAGTCGGCGGCGGGCTTTCTGGTCTTATTGGTATTCAGTAGCCCCGAGGAAGAGAACTTGCCTACCAGCTCCGCATTGTCGTCGTACGTTTGATAAAGAAATACTCTGTCGACCCCGTTTCTTAAATGGAGTAGAATGGTTCTGAGTATCCAATCTGCTTGTGTTTGCTCTGCTGTTTTGTTTCCAATAGGAATCGCTTTTAGTGGGCTACCCTGGTTAACATCATAACCCGTCTCCGTAATCCACACAGGCATATTATTTGCAAATTGCTGCGATACGGCAACGAATTCTTTAGCGATTCGCTCCGCATTCGATAGTTCAGGTGCTTTGCCTCTTCCATATTCTCCGCCGGTTGGGGAACTGTCATCTCCTGTGTAATAGTGATAATTGATAACGTCCCAACAAAGATTTATTGAACCGTCCTTATTATAGCCGCGATGTATACGACACCATTCAATCATTTCTTTCAAATAGTTAACATCGGGCTTTGCGAGACCTCCCATCACCACTTTAATATTTGGGTCTGCATTTTTTACGCCAACTCCAGGACCCATAGTATTCCTATTGCCATCATAAAATGCGGAAAGATTTGCTGCGAAATTCTTACCGGAACTGAATGCCTTTGGCCCTTTCCACCACTTGTCACGCTCGTTATCACACTCAATATATTGGATTAGATTGAGGCCTAAACGTACCTTATTAACCTGATCGTTGTCCCACCTGGGCTTCTCATTAACACTTACGAGTTTCAAGTCCACTTTGGTATTGCTGCCATAACGTGCGACAAATTGAAAAGCGACTTTAGCTTGTTCAATATACGAGTTGGGATCAGCGAAACTTTTCCCAAATTTAACAGGAACATTTTCAGCGTCCCTTTGATCTTCAGGCCAGGATGCTTGCATCCATTTGGGTATTGTTTTCAGACAGGCTAAAACGGCTATACCTTCTTTTTTACATCTTTCATAAAGCGCATCATAATTCCAACCCCCACTACCAGTAGGATTAAAGGTATAGCTTCCTTCAACCGATTCGAGCTTTTCCCAATCCATGTAGTGCCTGATTGCTGTGAAGGACTTCATGGCCGCTAATTGCTGCTCATTTATAACCAAAGAGTTCTTAGCGTCTTCGAAATCCCATTCGAAAGCGTTGACTCCAAAGCCCTGACTCATCGTAATCCGTTTTGGCGGATGTGTCTTTTGAGCGACTACATGAAGACCGAAAAATATAAGAAGGGTAAAGATGATGGCCTTCATAACTATAAAGATATTAATTTATCGGAGAGGCGCAACAGACCTAAACGCATATCCTGTGTTTCAAGTAAACATTTGATAAATAATCTTGTTTAGTCAGATAGAAAATGAACCTTATTATGGAACAGTTTAAATTAGAAGTGGCTCGGGATGGTCATGCTTACACTTACGACGTTCATTCCTTAGGAGACAATAGATATGAAATATTTAAAGGCGACACTCGCGTAGGTACGTTGCAACTAGATGAAAAGAATCATCAACACTGTGAAGCGATAGATTGCGAGCTCGACCTGCCAATAATGAATTCAATAAGAGAAGGAATTTTACTACATGAAGATGTCTCCTACTAAAAAAATAGTGATCGTTGGCGGTGGTTTCGCCGGATTAAACCTAGCAAAAAAGCTGGCCGACCATGATGGGTATGAAGTGACATTAGTAGATAGAAATAACTACCACTTCTTTCCACCTCTACTATATCAAGTCTCGACCGCTTTTATCGAGGCTTCTAATATTAGTTACCCATTCAGGCGAATGTTTCAGGGTAAGAGAAACCTTTCTTTTTTCATGGGTGGGTTAACAAATCTTGATCAGGCCAATAATACTATTGAAACAGAGAACGGTTCATTAACTTACGATTACCTCGTATTGGCAATGGGTACGGAAACAAATTTCTTTGGTATGGAAAACGTTAAAGACAAGGCCTTACCTATGAAGACCATTGATGACGCACTGCAAATGAGAAATCATGTTTTATTGCGTCTCGAGGAAGCAGTACGCGCAACTGATCCACGCGATAAGGAACGCCTGGCAAATGTGGTGATCGCCGGTGGCGGACCGACTGGAGTTGAACTTGCAGGCATGTTAGCTGAAATGGGAACAAATATTATCACTAAGGACTATCCTACTGCGAAGAAGGGCCAGAAAAGGATCTTCCTTGTTGATGCTGGAGATACGCTGCTTGGCCCTATGAGCAAGAAATCTCAGGAAGAAGCATACAAAGTCCTGAACAAGCTAGGTGTAAATATCCTGATGAAGACTTTGGTTAAAGACTATGTGGAAGACAAAGTAATTCTTGGCAATGGCGAAACGATTAGCACTGCTACATTAATATGGGCATCCGGAGTTATCGCGAGAGCTGTTCCTGGCTTACCAGCAGAGGCAGTTGGACGTGGCCGTAGACTTTTAGTTGACCAACATAACAAGCTCTTAAATTCAGAAAATATATTTGCTATTGGAGACCAATGCATGATGGTCACTGATGAAAAGTTCCCTGGTGGACATCCACAACTTGCACAAGTGGCGATTCAACAAGGTAAACTTTTGGCAGGTAACTTGTTGAACTTGCAAAAAGGCGAACCTATGAAGGCCTTCCGCTACCATGATAAGGGCAGCATGGCCATCATTGCCAAATTCAAGGCTGTGGTTGATCTGCCTAAAGGATTTTTCAAAGGATTCTTTGCCTGGATCGTTTGGCTATTTATTCATATTATACCTATAGCAGGTTTCAGAAATAAAGGTAAGCTAGCTTTTAATTGGTTCTGGAGTTTCGTCACCAATGATCCAACGCTGAGATTAATCATCAGACCTCAAAAAGAAGCCAGAAAACTTTAATAGGTTAGCGCTTAGTAGTTAACACCAATACCCAATCGTTATTGTTGCCCTTTGAAGGCGGACTAAAAACCATTTCCGCCTTTTTAACCTTTTTCACGGGAACACCAAATGATCCATTTTTAGGGTTATACCACTTTTCGTAAAGGGTGGTTCCAGCTAATGAAGATGTATTAATGGTCAAGTCTTTGCCTGTCGGCGTATAAATAAACGCATAGTGACCATCTGATGCTCTCGTAGCAGCACAATACTCAGATGTATTTGGATTCTCTCCTACAATTAAAGATTGGTCCGGAATTCGGTCCAGGAAACTTTGAGAAAGCATCAGCGTCTTTACGTATCCCATCTGGGTCGCCCCAGGAAGATCTATTGCCTCATTCCAGGGTCGCTGTGGTGCATTAACCGGTTCCCTGCCAGCTGCATAAAATTGCCAGACTGCATGACAACCGTACGTATGTCCGAATGCGCCTGCGAATACTTGCCAATAAGCAAGTTTACGGATGTCGTCTGCTACGGAGAAGCCGTTCTTTTTCCAGTCAAAACAAATGGGATGGTCTTCATAAAGAGGCTCTCCATCTATAACTGGCTTTGCAGGCTTAAGGTTATAATCATAGGCGATTTTCAAGTAATTGGTGCCGTTTGTACAGTGGCCAGTCTGCATCATGTTAAAGCTTAACCACTTTTCATTGTGAAACCATGTGGATGAGCCCCCATTCTCTTTTGGTTGCGGATGATAGGTCATTAATGGCTGGTGATCAGTACCGACTCCTTCTGTTATTCCTTGAGCAAGGGCATTCCAAAGTTCAACATCATTATTGTCCCGTGGGTTACGGTCGCCGCCAAGGATCCATATAATGTTCTTTTGATCTTTATACCGACTGCCAAGGAACTTTCCATATGCCCTCACATTCTCACGGTTAAATACCTCCGGCCCTTTTCCCCAGGAGCTCTTAAAGACTTTGTCCGCCCAGGTAGGCAACAGACCGATATACAAACCTTTGCTGGCGGCCAATTGAATGAAAGCGTCAATGTCTTTAAAATAGTCTTCGTTGAGTTTCGAAGGATTATGATCTCTCATTGGCGTATGTCCCATTGCATTAGGCTCATCTATGCCATCCAGCTCGGCAAGTACTACAGCTTGCAACACAGTAAATCCTTTGCTCCTCCTGTTCTCCATATAGACGTCTGCTTCTTTTAATGTAAGGCGGTGAAATAGCTCCCAGGCGGTATCTCCAAGGTAAAAAAATGGCTTGCCGTCTTCATAGACTAAGAATCGGTTGTTTGCCGAGACCTTTAGAGATTGCATTTTGTAGTTTCTTACTGGAGAATGCTGAGCTTTTAATGGTATGGAACTACTCACAACTAAAAGTATGCAAGCAAATAGGAAAGCTCTCATGTAGATTAATTTGGTTCTTTTAAAAATAGTCATTTTTTTAGCGTATAGTAAAAACTTAAAAACATTTAATTATCTTAACTGTTGAAAATACAAACAAAGACAAAGTATTATGGGATTGATAAAAACAGCTTTAATCGGCGCCGCAGTTTACGGAGCGATTAAATATATTACAAAGAAAGATCAGGCTACAGGAAGATCTATTGCTGATGATTTGAAGGACAAAGCTCCGGAATGGATCGATAAAGCAAAAGCGTACAAACAAGACGCTGAAACTCGTTACAAGAACTTTGCAAACGAGTATCCAGAGCAATAAAAAATATTATCGACAGCAAAGTGAGTCTTAAGTACTTACTTTGCTGTCTAATAGTAAATCCAGTGGCGCTTCTTCAAGTATAATACGCTTTGGAATTCCTTCTCCTGACTTCCACTTTACCAAACGGATTACTCCTTCCGCGATTTCAATTCCAGTGATATCGCCATCGCTATAGCAACAACAACCACTATTAAAGTAGGTATTCTTTGAATTTTCAATACGTTGGCTGCGTTCACCACTTATCTTTCCTGCTATAAGTTCGGCCTCTAAACTTTGTATAGTAGCCTTATCCTTATTATTCCTTGCCTCATCAAGCTTAATATAAACACGTTCCAAATGTGTCAGAGAATTGAACACAGGTTGATGGGTATGACCGGTGATCAAAGCAAGATTTGATTGCTTTGCAGTCCATGAATACATAATTGAGTTGTGTGCTGACTTTAATTGATTGTCGTATGCCGGAGTGTTTGGGTTCAAACTTAGAAATGATTGTAGCGGTGCCCAAACGGTAGAAACAAACCACTTGCTAAACCAATTTCCATCACTTTGCAGGTCGCCTTGATGCCCATGAGTCAAAAAGATTGACAATGGTGTACCGGCAATTGACATCCGGAATATTGCGCCTTCATAAATCCTGACACGTTCCCCATAAATTCTATTGAGTTGAAACCAAGACAAGGGATCGTTATCCCAATAAAGATCATGGTTACCGAAAAGCTTTATATAAGCCTTTCTTTTCAGAAAGCGCTTTTCAGCCTCAAATGTCGCTGTGTTTGCACTGAGCACACCGAAAAGTTGGTTCTTCCAAAGCTCCTCGCTATCTCCAAGATTACAATAGATATATTGTTGGTCATCATAATACTGCAAAGCCCCCAGATATGTAGGTTCAGAAAGAGCAAAGTCGTCGCTAGTATTTCTGGTTCCCTTATGCTGATCGGATAGAATGATTAATTTGTCGGTCTCCAAAAGATCAAGTATCAATCCTCTTTTTCCCGGTTCTAGTTGAATGCGATTATAGAGCGCGGTTAGTGATTCATGAACCCGCAACGCGTCAGGTCTTGAGCTATACTTGTTAGCCAGCCGAATGACCATACCTGAAAATAGTTTCTGTAAAAGTTTACGCATAGCCGTCAAATGTATCAATTCTACTCTATTTTGCTTACTGAATTTAAATCTCTAAATTTGCACTTATCTCAGCGAAATAAAATTTAGGCAAGGGATAGGATCAAAGCATGGAAAAAGAAGAGTTGCTATCCTCCGGAATATTGGAACTTTACGTACTAGGTGTAACTGAGCCCAGTGAGAATACACTCATTGAGGATCTTATCACCCTTTACCCAGATATTCGTCAAGAAATCAATGCTATCGAATTAGCTTTAGAGCAATACGCAGTTGCAGAAGCCGTGAAGCCAGATCCTATTATCAAGCCCTTCCTCATGGCTACCCTTGACTATATAGATCGCATGAAGGCGGGTGAAATCTTTGTAGCTCCGCCCATTCTGAATGAAGATTCCAGTATCGAAGAGTATTTACCATGGTTAAACCGCCCGGACATGACGCTTCCTGACAATTTTGATGACGTCTTTGCTAAAATACTTTACAACGATGCGAAGGGCATGACTGCGATTGCATGGATCAAGTCTATGGCACCACAAGAAGTACATGATCACGAATATGAAAAGTTTTTGATCATAGAAGGCACTTGCTCCATCCACATTGAAGATGATGTACACAAGCTCCTACCTGGCGATTACCTCACCATTCCGCTACGGAAAAGGCATCATGTTTTAGTGACTTCTTCTATCCCCTGCAAAGTTATTCTCCAGAGAATTGCGGCTTAACAAATTAAAACCTACCAGTTCATTAGGTTATTAACTCTTCGAAATTCATCACTAATCTCTGCAGTTAAGGCTATTGTTTCACCAGTTACAGGATGCTTAAACGTTAATTCCGAAGCATGCAATAACATGGTAGTCATGTCCCACTGCTCCTTAAAAAACCTGTTCTGCTTATTACATCCATGTTTTCTGTCTCCAATGATAGGATAAAAAATATGTGCAAAGTGTCTGCGCAGTTGGTGCATTCTTCCAGTTGTCGGGGAAGCTTCAACCAGAGAGTATCTGGAAGTTTCATGTTTCCCGAAGGGGATATTTAACTCTGCTCGCTTCAGTGTAAAAAACGACGTAAAAGCCTCTTGTATGGTTCCGTTTTCTTTGGCCAGAGGATAGTCGATCTCTTGATGATCCGGACTATGGCCTCTCAGTAAAGCTAGATATTTCTTTATGACCTGGCCGTTCTGGAATTGTTGATGTAAGGCGATCTCTACGTCCTTTTCAAACGCAAAAAGCAATAAGCCTCCAGTTTTGCGATCAAGCCTATGGACCGGACTCACATGCCTGCCTACCTGATCCCTTAGAAGCTGCAAAGCAAATTCTTTCGCATCATTTGCAATGGAGGAGCGATGGACCAATAATCCATGAGGCTTATTTATAGCGATGATATGGTCATCCTGATATACAATTTCAAGCATCCGCGAAGTTAAGACTTCGCTTTCCATTCTACAACGACTGTCTCCTCTGACTTTAAATAAGAGGCCGTCTCTGAAAACGTGCTTGAAGGATCTGAGCTGAAAGCAATGCCCACATAGTTCAACCCATTAATATCTAATTGTAAATTCTGATTAGCGCCTGATTTATTTACAAGCACCGATAAGTACCGTGAGCCGTTTCGAATCAGCTTCAATATGACGCCTGGCTGATGAACAGAAAAACTTAAGGGAAGCTCAACGATGATGTCTTTCAACTCTTCATGCAAGAACGAGCAAAGATCTTCGTAGTCCCCAGTAATTCTTGATCCAAGTCCCAAAAGCGAAGGGATCCATACCACGCGGCCCTTTCCGAAATAATTTCTGCAGCCATAGATCTCGGCTTCAACCAAGTCAAGCTCAGTCTTTGCTATTGATACAGCAGTGTCTAATTGTAGCGTACCCCGCCACAAATGAGATTGTAATATAAGATTACCGACATCAATCGGCAGGTCGAATAAGTCGTCAACCAACTTGAACTCGCGCACTGAGGCACCGAAGCAGGCTTTAAAAGGAAAACCTGATCCCAGTAAGCAATAGGCATTTTCATCGTAGTACGCAGTTAAGCCATCAATGATCAACTTACCTCCCTTAGCTACAAAATTCATTAACGGATCCCAATACCTTGAAGGGATACTTATTTGATGGGAAAGAATGATTGCTTGTCCACTGAAATCGCTTTTTTCGAAATCATATTCTCCGATCTCGTTAAATGAGGCATGAATACCCAATTCGGACAATGCTTCAAAGTAACTTAGTGCTGATTTGATAACGCCTCCAACCATTCTACCTTCCAGGTCCACTCCTTTAATTTGAAGCGCCTCCTCTATCCATAAAGACTCCTTCGTATAAAGCACGCTAATCCCAGAATCTTCCACCTTAAAATCTGAAAAGAAATCATCATATGCAGAAACCGTATGGCTCACTTGTGCGGCCATCAGTAAACGATCAGTCGGCTCGTTGAAATAATCAAGCATGGCCCACTCTCCTGCTTCGAAGCCTGACCTCCTAGGATTTAGACACCAAAACATGCCACCTCGACTCCCCGAACCTATGTTGATCCAAAGCCATTGGGCAATTTCCTCTTTGGTCGGACATAATGGGCGCTTTCCACTATAGGTATTGTTTCCTCCTTGTAGTTCGGTCATAAACCATGGTATCGGTCCGGCGCCAGACCGCAGCATTTCGGCATTTGCTGACATTGCGACTGCAAATTGAGCCCGATCGAAGTAATCAAAGTGCCAACTTGCATGTGCAGAACCACCTAAACTTGTTAAAAATTCACGCCAGGAAGGAAAATCATATTCAGCAGCATTCCTAAAAATGTCATGGTTATTAACATGGATGGGCCTTCCCAAATCATATCTCCTGATCTCTTCAGTAAGCCATTTGATGAACCAGGTATTGTGACTGACCAGAAATCTTTTCTTTGACAGATCCAGCGTTACAAAGCCCCTTGAGTCATAAAACGGCTTTTGCCAGCGGTCTTTCCATTCCTGAAACATATCACCAGTAAACACCCCCTCCGGAAAGTATCCAGAGCCCGGTTCATTAATCGGAACCCAACCGTACAATGAGCTAAACTGATCAAAGTGCTGCACAACGTGTTGAATATAATTGGCAATTTCAATCAAATGCGCTTTCGTTTCAGGGAATTTAAAACCACCTACATCAGAGAAATCAGTCTTAGGAAACAAGTTGGCATAAATCTTAATCTCATACTTTTCTGCCGCCTTAAAAGCAATGTCAAACAGGCTAAAGTCCCACACCTCTCCCTGTCGCATGTAGTTCTCAAACATCCGTACCCGGGTAAGCCTTAGCCCATATTTCTGCATGGTTTCAAACCAACTATAAATCTCTGACTCCGTCTGACCGGGTTCAATGAATATCTCCGCACCAATCAACATCATTTGAATAGTTTGTCCAGTGCAGTATAAGTCATAGGATGATAGTTGGCCCGGGCGACTTTATAGATTTCTTTAGCCCGCTTTTTTCCTTCCGGGGACTTCAATAGTTCTTTATATAGCGGAATGATGTGCCACATCCGCCCGTTCTCTACTAAATATTGAGCGATACGTTTATTTGCGGGCGTGTATTTATGTCGTATGGCAAGCAGGTACCAGGCAAGTTGTATATCTGTGTTGTTTGATGCACTGAAATTGAATGTCTTATCCATATAATCCATCTGCTCATAAGTCACATTTTCTGGAAGCCTGCTTAGCAAATACTTCTTCGCATTGCTGGTAACCACTTCCTCCCTGAATACCATGGGATTATACATCGGGTTATTATTCCAGATCAGCAGCATTTCATCAATCTTAGCGAATTGACCTCCCTCTTTGAAAAGATTCTTACTATAGACGATATTAGATGGTATTCCAGGTCCGTAAACCCAGTCCTTCGCTCTAATTTTCTTTTCAATCGCCATATCCCCATTAATCAGGTGCTGATTAAGGTAAGTCATGAAATTTTCAGTAGATACAGACTTAAATGCATGTGCATCAAAATACCCTTTCAAAAAAGCGTCAAACTTCTTTCTTCCCACAGCGTCTTCAATTACTCTCAGAAAAAAATAGCCTTTTTCGTAAGCAATGTCATTCGTCCCCTCGTCTGGATTTCTTCCTTTATAAATTGTCTTTAGATAAGTATCTTCAGGATGTTCGGCCAACTCGTTGACAGCCTCTCCCAACGCCCTTCTTGCAAATTCCTCCTGCATCTCTGCTTCTTCTTTACCGTAGAGTGCCTCATCTATACGGCGTTCAAAGTAGTTCGTGAAGCCTTCATTTAGCCAGAAATCATTCCAGGTAGCATTCGTAACCAAATTACCGCTCCAGCTATGGGCTAACTCATGACAAATGATACTGACTAATGACCGGTCACCAGCAATAATGGTAGGCGTAATGAAGTTAAGGTTAGGATTTTCCATACCACCAAATGGAAAGCTTGGTGGCAAGACCAGCAAATCATACCTGCCCCAGCGATAAGGACCATATAGCTTTTCTGCTACAGTGACCATCTTGCCCATATCTGCAAATTCGTAGGCGGCCTTATCCAAAACCGCTGGTTCAGCATAAACACCGGTACGATCATCAACTTTTTTAAACGCGATATCTCCTACAGCCAGTGCAAGCAAATAAGATGGAATAGCTTTGGTCTGCCTGAATTGGTAGCTACCCTTGTCGTTCTTAACCTGAGGGTTCTCTGCACTCATCAAAGCCAGAAGTTGTGTAGGCACAGTGACGGTTGCATTGTAAGTAAAGCGAATACCGGGACTGTCCTGACAAGGAATCCAGCTACGCGCAGCTATGCTTTCTGACTGTGTAAAAAGGTAGGGCTGTTTTTTACCTGCAGTTTGCTGAGGATTGAGCCATTGAAGTGCTGCCGCGTGTGCGTTAGTAGTATAATATATGTTTATAATTTTGGTATCTTTTTCAATAGCAACATGTAATGGAGTCCCTAAATACGCTTCTTTTGTGCCAAGCTTGAAGGTAGTTTCCTGTTCCTCTTTGCCAAGCGTTATTTTACTAATGCTTAAGTTGTTGTTATCAAAAACAATATCTGTACCTGCACTCACATTGTCGATCGTCCATGTCGCTTTACCACCAATCTGTTGCTTAGCAAAGTCGACGTTAACAACTAAATCCAGATGTTTAACTACGGCTAGATCAGGCCTGGAGAATGAATGGGGATCAGCGCGGTCTGCCTGACTATTCTCCTTTACTTTTTCTTTACAGGAGCCCATCAGCATTATGCTAAACAACAGCAGGAACATTCGTTTTATCATGCACGAAAATAATGGAATTTGTTAAAACTTCCTACTCGCATTCCCAAACAACTACTTAAGGGTTGGCAGTGGAACATCCATTCTGAACGGCACCTGCTTTCTTAACATTTTACCAGCATAGCCTGATAAATATAAATAGTAATCTGATGGAATATCTTCTTCAAAGGTAACAAAGGTGCTTGCTCCCTGCGGTGGTGTCTTAGAGATCTTAAAGACTGCGGTTCCTTCATCCACTTCATCGAACATCGCAATGTAAAGCATTTGAGCGCCATTGCTTACCGCACCTGCAATTTGTCTCCAGAAGAATCTACCCCGATCTCTGGGGATCTGATTGCTCGGTGATTTAGGATTCATATTGTGCCAACTAAAACCTGGAAAGACCACACCTACATATTCTATTCTTTCCTTAGTGCACCAGGCGATATCTTTCTTCTGAACCTCCGAATATTGCTCATACGCTTCTGCACTCGCATAACGTCCCACCGTCCATGGATGGACAATATCGACTTTCTTAATCAATTCATGTAGCGCAGGATTCTTCTCTGTATCGTTTCCAAACTCTCTCCAGTAGGTCGGGACGCCGAGCATCACTGAACAACCACCATAGACAGGGTCATTTTGTAGAAAATCCACCATCCTGGCAACGTCTTTAAGCGTATATTTTCTATTGTCATTGAACCCTACCCCCCATAATACAACCATTGGCTTACCATTGTGGTAGAGATAAGGCTGATCGTTACCCTGTTGCGTTATTTTCATGCTGTCGACCAGGTTCTTCCAATCGTTTATCAACACTGGAACGTCAACGCTGTCCCTGCAACCGGATAAATCATACATGACAGAAATGGCTCTTCCGTATTTACGTGCAGATTTCAAAGCGTTAGACAACACGGCATTAAAATGATGCCTTCCGGATCTTCCTCTAATCTCTGTAACAAAGCGTTGCATAAACACACCATCCAGGCCATATTCTTTCATCCATCTAAAATGTACATCTGAAGTAGAGGCGTCATGTGCACTCTGAAGAAAAGCCGGACTACCGTCGCTATTTAAAAAAGGAGTCTTATATACCTTTTTGTACTCAGTTGTTTCTGGCCAGAGATCAACATTAGTGTTCCCAGGTTCAAACTTCCCTTTATTAGTATAATGATACCAACCCCTACCTGCACCATCTTCGGGCGCATTATGCCAGCCTTGGTATCCGGCCATAACCAGTCCCTTATAGGACTTAAATTTAGCCGTCTTTGAGTGCCGAAGTTGCGCAATCGATCCTGCCGACGAAAATACCAGAACACTTAATAGCGTAAATGTAATAAGTGTGAAAGATCGCAGCGTATGGGCGAGATTGTCTTGCATAACTTCCAGTAGGTAGGTTGTTTAACAATATCATTAAAAAAAACCTGAATATATATAGAAACGACTATTTTTGGCTAACCCGACATTCTAAGTAATGTTGATACGGGGTGACTAATCATATCTGTTCTATGAAAATGACCAAGCTAATTGCAGTCCTACTGATTTTAATCAATGCTAACGCTGCCTTTGCGCAGGAGCTAAATGTAGCTACATTTAATATAAGGTATAAAAACAATGGAGATAAAAAAGACGGAAATGGCTGGGATCTGCGGGGACCGGTGATCGCCGACCTGATAAAATTCCATGACTTCGATATCTTTGGTGCTCAGGAAGTTTTGCATGAACAACTGACCGACCTTTCCAATAGCCTTCCAGAGTATGAACACCTGGGCGTTGGTCGGGATAACGGTAAAGAAGCAGGTGAGTATGCACCCATATTTTTCAAGAAGTCAAAGTTCAAATTATTAAATAACGGACATTTCTGGCTATCGGAGAAGACAGAAACACCTAACAAAGGTTGGGATGCCGCTTTACCTCGTATATGCACATGGGGCCAGTTTCAGGATGTTGCTTCAGGACTTAAATTTTATTTCTTCAATACACATTTCGACCATGTTGGAGTTAAGGCAAGACGGGAAAGTTCGAAGTTGATCTTGAGAAAGATAAAGGAGCTTGCAGGAGAGGAACCGACTATTCTAACAGGTGATTTTAATGTGGATCAGAACGATGAAAGCTTTAGCATATTAAGTGGCTCTGCTTTGAAGGACGCTTATAGAACCACTCAAATCAAGTATGCAACAAACGGAACCTTTAACCGCTTCGATCCTTCAGCGATGACAGACAGCCGCATAGATCATATATTTTTATCCAATTGCGCTGTTGTTAAGCGTTACGGCATCTTAACTGATACCTATAGAACGCCAGCGGCCAAAGAGGAAAACGTTAACACAAATGGTAACTTTCCAAAAGAGCTGAAACTTAAAGCTTTTGAGGCCCGACTACCGTCGGATCATTTCCCTGTGATGATCGTTGTTGAACTCCAGAAATGCAAATGAAAGCTTTAAAGGCAATTGCACTTTTCATCTTAATGTCTACTTGCGCGGCTGCGCAGCGTAGTTACGTGGAGTTCAGCACCACCAAAGGAAACATTGTTATAATGCTTTACGACAAAACGCCTAAGCATAAAAAGATGTTTTTAAATGAAGTGCGAAAAGGAACCTATAAGCAGGCTCAATTCAACAGGGTTATAAAAGACTTCGTGAGCCAGGCAGGCGAACTAGATGAGCCTATTTTGGCTGAAGAAAAATTACACCCCGAGCAAACACCGCTTAGATTGCCTGCAGAGATTGACAGCAACCTGATTCATAAGCGAGGCGCATTGGGTGCCGGAAGGGATGATAATCCAGCGAAAAGCTCCTACTTTAATCAAATCTACCTCGTTTCCGGGAAAGTTTGGACAGATGAACAACTTGACGAATTAGAAAAGAAAACAGGCAGGAAAATGTCTTCAGAAACCCGCGAGATTTATAAAACTAAGGGAGGTATTCCACGGCTTGATTATGATTATACTATTTTCGGAGAGGTCGTGGTCGGTCTGGATGTTGCAGAGCAGATCAATAAGGCACAAACGGACAAACAAGACGTGCCTATAGAATCAATTGTTTTTAATGCCAGGGTATTAAGCAAACGCGATATAAAAGCGGCAAAGAGATTGAAATAATGAACCATCAACTAGACTTATATAAGAAAGCTGCTGAACTCGCGAAAATTGGAATATGGGAACTCGACCTGGCAAGCAATGTTGTGTTTTGGGATTTTATCACCAAACAACTTTTCGAAACTCCTGAAAACTACACTCCTACTATTCAAGAAGCGCTATCGTTCTATGTACCCGTATTCATGACGGACACCATTGAGGATCAAATGAAGAACCTGATTGCAACTGGCGAGGCAATGTCTAGCCAGTTTCAGATTAAGACAGCAAAGGGAAATTTTAAATGGGTTGAAATGCATTCACAAGCTGAGTTCTTAGGCGAACAATGCATCAAGCTCGTTGGTACGCTACAGGACATTACTCCTCAGAGACGGTTGATCGAAAAACTGGAGTTGAATCACAATAAGTTCCAGACTGCCTTTGACCATGCACCCATAGGTATGGCATTGGTCTCTCTAGAAGGGAATTGGATTGAAGTTAACAGCAGTCTTTGTGCTATTCTTGACTATTCGCGGGACGAGTTTATGAAACTCACTTTCCAAAGCATTACCCATCCAGAAGACCTAGCAGAAGATCTTGCACATGTAAAACGCCTAATAAAGGGCGAAGCTGATACTTATGCCATGAGCAAGCGCTTTGTCCACAAAGATGGCCACGTTGTGTGGATTTCGTTGACTGTAGCCATTGTAAGAAGTCCTGATGCAAAGCCCTTGTACTTCATATCCCAGTTGAAAGACATTACCGAACGGATAAAGAATTCCGAGCGACTCCAAAAAGAAAGGCAGCGACTAAACAATGTCATCGAAAGTACTCAAATCGCAACCTGGGAATGGAATGTTGCAATAGACAAGATAACAAACGACAGCAGATGCTTCAATATGATCGGCTTTGAAGTGGGAGAAATCCCTATTCACAACATTGATGCAATGTTTAAGCGATTACATCCCGAAGACGTTCAGTCCGTAAATCTTAGCATGAATGACTGTTTTACCAAAAAAACAGACTATTACCAGTGTGAGTACCGCGTGCGTCACAAAGATGACAGCTGGGTTTGGATACTAAGCAATGGTAAAGTAATCAAATGGTCGGTTGACGATAAGCCATTGGTTATGCTTGGGACTTTAGAAGACATCTCAAAACGTAAACAACTTGAAGAAGTCCAATTGAAGACAATGGCGATCATTAGTGATCAGAATAAACGTTTGATTAACTTCGCACACATCGTTTCTCACAATTTGAGGTCACACGCCGGGAACTTTCAAATGTTACTGGAACTTTTGGAAATGGAAAAGGACGAAAAAGAGAAAGGCCACATGCTTACCCTGTTAAGGCAGAATGCAGACAATCTTTTTGAAACGATTGCAAACCTGAATGAAATTGTAAGCTTCCAACTTAATGATAAAAAGCAAACCAAGGCCATAAACTTAAAGGAACAAATAAAAAAGACACTGACCGCGATCAGGGCATTAGCGGAAAAGCAGCGGGCAGAATTCAGAATATTCGTGGATACAGATCTACACATTAATTATAATCCAGCCTACCTGGAAAGCATACTCCTCAACTTTTTTACCAATGCAATAAAATATAAACACCCAGAACGCGATCCAAGAATCAAGATAAGCGCCTTTGTTGATGATGGCAGGGTTATCCTGGAGATAAAGGACAACGGAATTGGGATTGACCTTGAGCAACACGGAAAGAAATTATTCGGTATGTACAAGACCTTCCATGAGCATGCAGACGCGAGGGGCATCGGACTATTTATCACTAAAAATCAAGTTGAAGCTCTCGGTGGAACGATTTCTGTGGATAGCGAGGTTGGTATAGGTACTACTTTTAAGTTATCTTTATTGAATTAGTTACATATTTACCAAATATCAACCCATGAAACTTAAGTCTTTTTTATTAACCATTCTGACTGCTTCCTCTGCCCTTTCTTATACTTTTGCGCAGAGCGACAGCAATACGCCGACGCTCTTCAATCCCGATGACCTTGAAAAGGTATCAACTAATTATGCCTTTACTGAAGGTTGCTCGGCTGATAAAGACGGAAATGTATTCTTTACCGACCAACCAAATGATAAGGTCTGGAAATTTGGAACTGACGGAAAAGTCACCTTATTCCTTGAGAAAACTGGCCGTGCAAACGGCACCTTCTTTGACAAGAAAGGCAACCTGATCCTTTGTGCAGATGAAAAAGGAGAACTTTGGTCGGTAGATAAAAAAGGTAAGGCAAAAGTAATTGCTAAAAGTTTCGAAGGCAAACAACTGAACGGGCCTAACGACCTATGGATTGATCCAGCGGGAAATACCTTTATCACAGACCCTTATTATCAGCGCGAATACTGGACAAGGCAAACAGCAGAAATCCCACACCAAAGCGTTTATATAATTCCTAAAGGCAGTAACAAAATTATACTTGCTGCAGACAGTTTAAATCAACCAAACGGAATTGTTGGCTCCCCTGATGGCAAGTACCTATATATAGCCGATGCTGGGGCGGGTAAAATATATAGATATACCATTGGAGAAAAAGGAAAGCTGTCGGCTAAGCGGCTTTTAATCAACCGTGGTTCTGATGGGATGACCCTAGATAATAAAGGAAATATCTACCTTACCGGAAATGGCATCACAATCTACACCAGTGAAGGTCAACAGATCGCACAAATTAAAGTGCCTGAAGGCACCTCGAATGTGTGTTTTGGTGGTAAAGAGAAGAACATCCTGTTTATAACCGCAAGAACGTCGCTATATACGATCCCAATGTCTGTTAAGGGTGTTGAATAAAACGTTCTAAAGAATTCTAAACTCCGCTTTGTTATTCGGTAGTCCTATTCTGTAAACTGCGTTTCCAGTAAAGCATGTAAAGCAATGCGATAAAAGTGATTGCTGCAGAGGCGTATAATATGTTGGGTATCATGCTGATCACATCCTGATAGAACCAACCTGCGGTCAGCGCCCCCAGGCCAATTCCCGCCTCTAGAAAGATATACATAGTTGCCACCGCTTTACCCCTATGGTGAGGATCACTTAGATCTATTGTCCAAGCGTTTAGTGCAGGTGAAAGGATTCCCGTGCCTATTCCGTAAAATATCGCTCCAATAAACAGTCCCATCTGGCTTTCGTTAAAACCAATGACAATCAATGATATACAGAGAATGGCCAGTCCGGCAATGGTAACATTCAACCGTCCATGCTTGTCTGAAACCTTACCTGCTAAAAATCTGATCAGCAATGAGGCGATGGTGAAGATCATAAAGAAAATACCTTTATTAACCAGTCCAAGATGACCACCCCAATCTGGAATCAGCGTCAATATTGCGCCATAACCAATATAGGAAAGCAGCGTTACGATTGCAGCCGGAAGCACTTTTACGTCAATGATATCACGTTTAGACAGCTTGAAAGCATCAAGACTGAGCTTTTGCTTATCTTTCAAAGTCTCCTTCATGTTCATCAATATAATGATAGACATTAAGGCAAAGAGTGATGAACAATAGAACAATACGTTGATGGAATAGGTGCCGCTGATGTAACTTCCTATCGCAGGACCAATTGCCATGCCCGTACTAAAACAAAGGCCGTGGATTCCAAGTGCCTCACCCCAGCGCTCCCTTGGAACAATATCGGCCACATATGCGGAGGTAGCCGTAGGTTTGAACCCGGTAGAAAACCCGTGAATAAGCCTCAGAAATAAAAAGCCTGAAACACTAGTCAGGACTGGATATAAGAACCCGCATAGGAAACAAACCACAGAACCGACTGCCATGACCGGGACACGACCAATAGTATCGGTTAGCTTGCCACTAAAAGGTCTTGAAATTCCTGCTGTAAGTGTGAATAAGGCGATGATCAAACCCTTATATTCTGCCCCTCCAAGCGTCGTCAGGTATTCCGGCAAATCGGGAATGAGCATATTGAAACTTGCCGAAAAAAGTAATGAACTTAAGCAAAGTAGCAGAAATGATAAATTTAAAATCGGGTCTTTGGGAGGGGAAGCTGTCATTGAAGCCTCAAAAGTACTTATTTAATTGATTTTCCCTGCAGCTGCTGCCGTGTTTTCCTTTAACCAAATTCTGTAGAGTTCAAAGAAAGTCGCTGCATCCAAAAGCTCTACTTCAGGGTTGCTCTTCTTCAATTCTGCCATAACGGCCACGTACCATCCCGGATCTTTTAATATGTTTCTAAACCAATGGAAGTGAACAGGCCTGTTCCTGATGCGGTTATGAATTGCAGTCGCTGCCTCTGCAGGATTCCCTTGGTTAATGTCTGCATCAGCACGTAAAACCGGCATATCTCCGTGTAAAAAAGTTAGCGGAGTTTTTTGAGGCACAATCCCATTTGGACTAAACTTAGCGTAAGCGTCAAAGCCTCTTTCATTTAAGCCAGGCGCCTGTCCATCAATGATGAATCCACTTATGGTGAGGTCCCATTTTCTATAATATGGAATATTGTGTTTAACCCAGGCATCCAGCCCGTCAGCTAATCCTGATATTGGTCTTGGAGCTTGTAACATACCTGGCATCAAATAACCAGCACCGTTATCTGCAGCGGCAAAATAATCGTTTGGCGAGGCACTTTCCCGCAGATAAGCCAAAGCCATCGGAACACGTTCCTGTAATACCGGACTGATACTCCACATCAAAGGAAGCTTCCCCCGATCTTTACTATCCCACAAATATGGTGTCATCTGCGACACCCATGAGGAAGCGTCGTAATCCCCCACATAAAAGATCATAAAATCACGACCTTTAAAATCAACCTTCCCCTCAGCACTGAGATACCCCCTCCTCTTTAGGTCGGTCTCCGTTACCCATTTCTGTTCGTACTTAGCCTTTAATGGAAAATGTTGCCAGAACGAGGAGTTGGCCAAGGCCCCGTAACCGATAGCATCTGCGTCTTTGAAGGCATTATAGGCACTGATGATGCGTGAATATTCCCATTCCGTTGGAACATCATCATGACTGCCACCGGCATGTTTAGTGTATTTAAATGCCCAGGGCGGGAAGCCACCTAAATAGGCAAATGTCTGTCCTTTATTCTGCTTATATGCTGCCAGCAACAACTCTTTTAGCGTGTTGAGGTCAGTACCAACTTTCTGAGAAGGCTCATCTGTAGCTGCCTCATCGCCCCAGGGACTCAAGTCAAAGAAAAAGCCTTTCTTACTTACAAAGAAATCGTGATTGGAAAGCGTGTGGTGGTTCCTGCCGGCCACTTGCGGCTTGTTAAGCCATTCCTGATCTATATAATATGCACCATACCTTGTATTACATCTTCCTGTTTTCATATACTTTTCCAGAAACCATAAGTACGCATCATTCTTAGGCGATCCTGTAGAAGCTCTTTTTGTTCCGGGAATCGTTCCTGTACCTTTGAATAGAGACGACCCATCCCAATTAATTAACCATGCTTTAACGCGAAGCATGGGCCCACCCATTACTAGCCTTGAATACAAACTATTAGGATCTTTATCGTACCTAACGGCTATCAGATTTTCTATCCCGGAAACAGATGAAGCTACGTTGCTGGTCGCCGCCACTTTGGGATCATAAACTACTACGCCATTGATCTGGTTCTTGTAAGCATTGACTACTTCGATGATGTCTTTAAAAACCACGGTGTCCCTCCCTTGAAGCCACTTACCTTGTTTGCGGTACCTATTCCACCAGTATTGATCAATGTTTACAGCACCGTTTTCGACGAACTTAATATACAACTGCGGACTATTACGATTTACAATTCCTTGTAAGGTTGCGATTAAATGTACATCTTCCCAAGCGGTCTTTAGCTGTTGGGGATCTTTTAAGTCTGAGACCAGCGTATACTTCAAATCAAATATGCCAATTGGGCTTTTACGCTGTGCGATAGCCAAAAATGGAGGCAATAATAGCAGTAAAAGGAAGCCGAATCTTGTATATACATGTTTCATTAAAAGCCAAGATAACAGATTTATGTTTAGGATTATACTGTATATTTAGAAATCCATGATCACTGCTACAAAGATTTACCGGCTAGCCTCCTGCTTGTTATTAATACTCGTTACTTTTCAATCATCGGGGCAAGACCTAAGAAAATTACCAACCAATTCTATTTCTTCGTCCAGTTCTGCTGGCACCTGGTATGCCACGGATGGCTTTGGAAGAAAGATCGATCCTGCTTTATACCCTTTGGAAAAAGCGGGCAAATATGTAGGAATATTCTACTTTGTATGGCAGGGCGCACATGGTTACGATCAGCACCAGGCAGGTGCGGCCGACGGTGGTGTGATGGCAAAAAAGCCTTCGGATACATTGAGTCCTTATGATATCACTCAAATGTTAAAAAAAGATCCGCTCAATCCAAAGTACGGACCCATTCATGCATTCCACCACTGGGGTGAGCCCTACTTTGGTTATTACCTGGCAGATGATGAGTGGGTAATTAGAAAACACGCACAACTTTTATCTGACGCTGGAGTAGACGTCATTATTCTGGATGCCACAAATGCT
Source organism: Pedobacter sp. (assembly GCF_037719805.1). Taxonomy (GTDB): domain Bacteria; phylum Bacteroidota; class Bacteroidia; order Sphingobacteriales; family Sphingobacteriaceae; genus Pedobacter. The sequence goes on from NZ_JBBJLZ010000004.1 coordinate 500,638, forward strand.
GCAATCTATCTTCCGCAGGTTACAAAAATTGCAACTGTATATGCCAAGTTAAGAGCTTCAGGAATCAGTACGCCGTCCATCTCGTTTATCGTCAATAGTGTAGCAAAACAAACAGTTAATCAGCTATATCAGCAAATTTATGCAAAAGGTTTATTCAAAGAGCTGTGGTTTAACTGGAAAGGAAAGCCGCTACTTCTTTGTCCCCCTGAGGCACTGGATGAAGCGCAAAGCCAGTTCTTCTCCAGCAGACAATCCTGGGCATGGACTAAGAAGCAGGAATGGTTCGGAGATGGAAAAGATAAATGGCCCTGGCTGGATCACTATCCGCAAAATTACGGCTGGCATGAGTCAAAAGATAAACCGGAGCAGGTTAGTGTTAGCGTCGCACAGCATCCCATGTCGAACATCGGCAGAAGCTTTCAGGATGGTTTTGAGCCGAAAGTCAAACAAACTGAAAAAGGGCTTTACTTTCAGGAACAATGGAACCGCGCCTTGGCTGTCGACCCGGAATTCATATTTGTGACAGGCTGGAATGAATGGGTTGCGATGCGCTTTGATGATGGCGCATCCGCGAGCTTTCTTGGCAAGAAGATAAATAAAGGCGAAACCTACTTTGTAGATTTATATAACGCGGAGTTTAGCAGAGACGCAGAGCCGGAAAAAGGCGAAACGCAAGACCACTACTATTATCAATTGGCCGATAACATCCGTAAGTTTAAGGGCGTTAAAAAGTCTGTAGCAGAACATAGAAAACATCGCATAACGATTGATGGTAGGTTCTCTGACTGGCGTAAAGTGGGAGCACAATACAAGGATGATGCTGGCGACACTTATCACAGAAAGCACCCCGGATGGGGCCGGATTGTACAATATGTGAACACTTCCGGAAGGAACGATATCGTCGAGTGTAAAGTCAGTTCGGACAATTCCCATCTCTACTTTTATGTAAAAACGAATGACGCAATGAGTACTTGGGATGACGCAGACTGGATGCAACTGTTTATTTCTGTCGAAGGCGCTAAAAGCGCTGGTTGGCTTGGCTTCCAATATGTTCTTAATTCGAAAGTATTGAATGATAAAACCACTTCTTTACACCGATTGACTGGAACTGCAAGCGAACTTTTAAAGGCACAGCTTAATTACCGAAAAAGCGGAAATGAGATGGAGGTTGCAATCCCTCTCAAATGCCTTGACATTAAGGGCCCTACTTTTTCAATCAATTTTAAGTGGGCAGACAATTGTCAACTGGCCGGTGATCCAATGCACTGGATGGATAATGGTGATGCAGCGCCCAATGGCAGGTTTACTTATCACTACCAGTCATTACCTTAAAAGAGTGATGCTGCCAGTAAAGGGGTTGCATTCGTTCGTTAGTTTAATGACGTAATAATAGACCCCTGAAGGCAGGTCGTTACCGTCTTTCTTTCCATCAAATGAACGGGTCGTCTCTGTACTCTGATAAACAATGACGCCATATCTGTTGAAGATCTTAACATCAGCAGTGTTATAAATTTCAATACCTTTAAGTACCCAGGTATCATTAGTGCCGTCATTATTGGGCGTGAACGATGAAGGAATCTTTATAGCCACCTCACCGACCGAAACCTTAAAAGCGGTTCTTGGGCTTTCACAGGAACCTTTGCCTAACGCACCATAATACGTCATATTATCTTGTACGTTAAGCATGAAGTTCTTGCCCGTACTTTCATAGATCAGTTTGCCATTTTGATCATAAATTCGATACAACGGGGCGGTTTCAGCGAAACTTATTAATATATCAGTGGCAGAACAGACAAATTTATCAGCTAAAACCGGTGCCAGTAATTGAGTTTCAATGTTCTGAACAGTATAAGAAAAGGATTTCGAACAAGCAGGATTTCGGATGGTTAAAACATACTCCCCTGAGCTGACGTTTCTTAGATCAGGATTAGTAGAAATTTCCTTGCCGCTGGCATCCGTCCATGAATATCGAATGCCTGATGCAATCACCCTTGCTCCTAGTATGCTCCCCTTAGACAAGTTGCAACTGTCGTTTTGTATCACAGGCACTGAAGACATCACAATTGGCTGGTCCCCCGCCTTAACATGGAACGGTCCCAGGGTCTCCTGACAACCGAAGTCGTTAGACAAAATGAGCTCGTAGTATCCTTCTTTGACGTTGATCATATCCAAGGTGGTGGCCACTGTGTTTCCGTTAACATCAATCCACCTAAAAGAAGTTGCATTCGTTTTGACTCCTGTAATTCCTCCATTTGGCAACTCACAATCTGCGTTCTTGGACACAAACGAAGTTGTGGAACTGGTCAGTGGGTTTCTTTGCTTAACTTCTATTTCCGCTGAAACCGCTTCACACTCACCGGTGCTGAGCCTGGCAGTTAAACGGTATTTTCCAGCGGGAGCATTCCTTAGATCTAACTCATTACTCACCGCTACTCCGGCAGAGTTTCTCCAGATATAGGTAAGTGACCCGGGATCCGTCGATGTAACAGTCACCCCTAAAATGGAACCATCAGGGGACAAACATCCTGAGGTTGCAACTACTTCCCGACTTCGATCAATGATAGGTCTGGCAGATGCAGCTTTAATCCTTATTCTCGCTTTATTGGAAGAGCAACCATTAGCATCGGTTACTGTCAGAAAATATTGTCCGGCTGGTAAGTTTATGAACTCTGTAGAACCGACAGGTCTTCCAGTTGCATTTTCCCATTGATAGCTTGATATAGTAGTGGTCGAAAATACATCCGCACGGACCCGCAGAAAGGTCTGATCGCAAGGGATAACTAAATCATCCTGACTGGCCGCATTTGGATAGGCTTGTAAAACTGGGATGGTTAAAGTGTAAGGATCGCTGCCGTTAACCCGGTAAGTAAGCGTGTAGTTCCCGGCTGGAAGATTGCTGATTTGTCTTAAAGAACCCCGGGAAGTGCCTGAAGCGTCTACCCATGACAAAATAAAACCAGCACCTTTATTTTGCTTTAAAGTGATGGAACCATTTGCCATGCAAGAAGCATCAACTACTGTAAAATCAGATATAATAAGAGGATCCTCAAAGGTTGCGATTTTCCAGGTAGCACCCCTTACATTGACGAATATCAACACGCATAACGTTAAAAGTATGCTACACCTGGAAATCATTTATATTGCTCGGTTAGAAACTACAATATAAAAAATAGTTTCAAGAACTTATTTCTTAAGTCTGTTGATATACTTCACGAGGCGCCCGCCTAATTTCGCACCTGTCTTGCTTGAAATAAAAGTAACTGCCGCCTTTGTGATGAAACCTGAGCCTTTAAAGATTGTTTTATTCAGGATAATTGGCAAGGCCAATGAAAGTATCTTACCTGAAAGCATAGCGCTGCTGTCTGGCTTTTTTAGGCTTATATTCAAAACTGGCTCTGGCTTTCTTTTAATCAAATTACTTAACGAGAAGTCTTGTACATAGGACTTTGAATCCATTAAAACCGCTTCGGCATGCATATCTGACTCCGCCAATAAAGCCATCTGTCTGGCCTTAAGTCCGTTCAAGTCATTAATCTCATATTTATTTTTCATATAAACTATTTTTTTTACCTTCATCAAAAATTAAAACATGGAAAATCAGCAATCTGCCCAGGGACTTCAAACGCTAATCATACTATTAATTGTAGTTGCAATTATCATCTGCACAGCGTTTTATCTTTCTTTTATTAAAAAGAACAACTCGGGGCACTAGTGTACGTCACCTGCTTCTAAGAGTTCTACTTGTTCACCAATTTGGTCAACCAGGCGCTGTTCAATGTCGTCCTTTGTAATCCAGTACCTTTTGCCAGCTGTTTCAGTGCTTGTAATATGTCCTGTTCTCTCTCCATTTATATATACCACATAATCCCCTTCTTTAGGTACTTCAACGCGTACCGCGTGAGGCTCTGCGTTAATATCTAAAGTAAACTCGTAAGGGTTAAGGTCTTTTTCTTGCGTATTTTCCATTGCTATCAGTGTTTATTGCTCTAAAACAACGACTTTCGCCTATTGTTTCAATGGAAGAAAGCGCGACTCACAACTTATCCTTAAATTTAGCTGTTGAGAAAGATAATCCATATTGATATGGACGCATTCTATGCATCGGTAGAACAGCGTGATTTTCCTGAGTACAGAGGAAAGCCAATTGTTGTTGGAGGTTCCCCTGAAGGACGCGGAGTAGTGGCTACTGCAAGTTACGAAGCAAGGAAGTTTGGCATTAAATCAGCGATGCCTTCAAGACAAGCGCAGCAGCTTTGTCCACAAGTTTTATTTGTGAGACCGAGGTTCGATGCCTACAAGGCAGCTTCGGTAGCCATCCGGGAAATCTTTAGTCGTTTCACCGATCTGATCGAACCCTTATCACTGGATGAGGCCTATTTAGATGTTACAAATGACAAATTAGCGATTGGTTCTGCGCTGGACATCGCGAAAATGATAAAGCAAGCCATTAAAGAAGAGTTGAATTTAACAGCATCTGCTGGGGTATCTTCCAATAAATTCGTAGCTAAGATAGCTTCAGATATGAATAAGCCTGATGGCCTTACTTTTATTGGGCCATCAAAGATTGAAGCATTTATGGAGGCCTTGCCTGTCGAAAAGTTCTTTGGTGTAGGTAAAGTGACTGCAAAGAAGATGAAAAGCATGCATCTCCATACAGGTGGCGACTTAAAGCAACTTTCGGAACAGGTGCTTACAACCTATTTTGGTAAGTCGGGCAAATTCTATTATCGAATCGTTCGCGGTATAGATGAACGCCCCGTTCAGCCCTTCCGTGAGACGAAATCGCTTGCGGCAGAAGATACGTTTGAACATGATCTGATTTCTCCCGAAGAGATGCATACGGAGCTAAAAAAGCTGGCTGAAAAAGTTACGTTGAGGTTAGAGAAACAAAATCTAAAAGGTAGAACGGTGACGCTTAAATTGAAATTTAGTGACTTTAAGCAAATTACCAGAAATCTTTCTTTACCTGAGCCGGTCTACAAGTACGATGAAATTTTCGGCACCGCTGTACAGTTGTTGGAAAATGTTGATCTGTTTGAAAAGTCGGTCAGGCTTTTAGGGATCTCCATTTCGAATTTCAATGACGTTCCAAACCATCCGCGATCGGGTGATCCCTACCAATTGCTCTTATTTGAATAACAGAGTTTAGTCTGAACCTGTGTGTTTTCACAGTTGATGCGTACAAGAGCAATGTTTAGGTTTACTCCTAGTCATCCGTTACTTGTTTCATACGTAGCAACCCCTAAATCCCTCTCAATAAAGGCAAAGATTAAACGTGAAAACGGCTTACATCTTTGCTTATTTCTTTTTATCTCTTTCCATCATTCGCGTAACCCGATTAAAGTACCTGGTCCAGCACTAACAGCGGACTCACTGCGATATAACAGGGGATTCATTGGGAAAAGGCCCCCCTTTTCCCAATGAGTGCGCTCTGATATACCTAGGAGTTCCCTAGTTGTTCTTTATTAAACCGGCGGTTTAATAAAGATATTAAATACTTGTTTTGAGGCAGATATCCATATAAATCATTAGGTTATGTCATTTAATTTTCGTATCTTGTAAGTATAAGTATTTATTGATCTAGGCCTAAATTGTAACTTATAGTGGGAGATTTGTTGAAAGGAAATCATTCAGTTTCTATTTTGCTTAACTACAAATTAACGCAAGAAGCTTATGAATGTTCGCTGAGAAGCGTGCAAGATCGTTCGTTGACGTATTAAATTATTATGTAATTTTGGACATAAAGAATACAATCCATGGATGAGCGATTTAACAATAAGGCATCAAATGAAGAGATCAGGGATCGGTTTGATAAAGATGTAGCCCGTTTCTCAAATCTTGACACTGGTCAATTAACTACGCTTGATGCAGCACTTACTATGGAACTGTGCACGGATGCAGCGAAGGCCGTTACTCCAGCTGCAAAGAATTTGTTAGACATTGGTTGTGGAGCAGGAAACTATACCTTGAAAATGCTTACCAAGATCCCTGACCTAAATTGTACATTGAACGACCTAAGTTCAGCGATGTTAGATAAGGCGAAGGAGCGTGTAAGCCCGGAAACTGCAGGAAGTGTGCGCACCATACAGTTAGACATGCGGGAACTGGATTTGGGAACAGAATCCTTTGATATCGTTCTTGCCGCTGCCACGCTGCACCATTTGCGTGACGATCAGGACTGGACAAACGTTTTCAGCAAGATCTATCAGGCATTGACGCCAGGAGGAAGTTTCTGGATCTCAGACCTCATCAGTCATGATAGTGAAGTGCTGAACGAACTCTTTAAAACGCATTATGGTAAATACATAGAAAGTCTTGGCGGACCGGAATACCGACAGAAAGTTTTCGATTATATCGCCTACGAGGATACGCCAAGGTCAATCGAATACCAACTCGCTTTAATGAAAAGCGTAGGTTTCAAAAACGTCGAGATACTTCACAAAAACTTATGTTTTGCTGCGTTTGGTGGTGTAAAGTAGAAAACAGAGCGATTAAGCGCCATATATCTAGCTTAACGGCTACTTCCCGACTGTATTTGCGTAAGCATCCAAACCACTTTGTAGAAACATCGCATAATCGCTTGCATTAAAGATCGCACCTTGCGGTGTAACCAATGGCTTCAAATCATGACCTGCCAATACATAAAACGGTTGTGAATTGGTGTTGTAATTTGTCGCCTGGAAATCTGCATTCCACCAGCCCAGGTCGTCCGTCTTGTGTTTCAAAATCTTTGAATAATGGATCTTATCTGCTGGCATCTTGGTCTTACGCTCATCAACATACAATTGAATCAAAACGTATTTCTTGATTAGATTGCCTACTTCAGGCTTGATCCAAACATTGTCCTCCATCTTGCGACAGTTCACACAGGCCCAGCCTGTAAAGTCGATCATTACCGGTTTATTGACTTTCTTGGCATAGGCCAGTCCTTCTTCCAGGTCAAAGAAAGGCGTAAAGCCAACAGGCTTTTTAAACACCTTGTCGTATTTTACTTCCGTTGGAAAATTGGTATCTGCAGGAGCTGAAGCTGAGCCACCTGGAGTGAGGATGAAGTCCTGGGTATTCATTGGTGGCGCTAAACCACTTAATACGCTAACAGGCGCTCCCCATAAACCGGGGATCATGTAAATTGCAAATGCGAAGGAGAACATAGCTAAAAATAATCTTGGAACAGATACAAAAGGTAAATCACTATCATGTGAGAATTTCAGTTTTCCCAGCAGGTAAAAGCCCATCAACAGGAAGATCACGATCCACAGGACCAGGAAAACCTCTCTATCAAACCATTCCCAGTGCCATACCAGATCTGCGGCAGAAAGGAACTTCAAAGCGAAAGCAAGTTCAAGGAAACCAAGGCATACTTTAACGCTATTCAGCCATCCGCCTGATTTAGGCATGGAACTTAGAAAGCCCGGGAAGATCGCCGAAATGGTGAATGGTAGTGATAGTGCTAAAGCAAAGCCAAACATGCCCACTGCCGGACCTAACAACGTTCCTTTGGAGCTGGCCTCCACAAGTAAGGTACCGATAATTGGACCTGTACAAGAAAAGGAAACCAGGGCCAGTGAAGCCGCCATAAAGAAGATACCGCCTAAACCTTTACTGGTATCGGCTTTCTGGTCTATTTTATTAACAAAAGCACTTGGTAATGTGATTTCAAAAGCGCCAAAGAAAGAAATCGCAAAAGTGACCAGAACAAGAAAAAAGAAGAAGTTAAACAGGCCACTGGAACTAAAAGCGTTCAAACCTGCGGAACCAAACAATACCGTGATCAGCAAACCAAAAGCAACATAGATCACAATGATAGAAAGGCCGTAGATCATGGCCTGACCTATACCCTTTTGCTTACTGCCTGCACGCTTGGTAAAATAACTGATTGTCAAAGGTACCATTGGAAAGATACAAGGCATAATGAAGGCTAAAAAGCCGCCTATTAATCCGGCAATGAAAGTTTGCCAAAGGGTTTTCTGAGCCTCTTGTTTTAATGAAAGTGGCTTTACTTCCGCTCTATCCTGACTGTCTGAGACAACTGTTGTGCTAGCTTCCGCTACCGTATCAGTGCTGGTTGTATCTGCAACGATCTCCGTAAATTCATCATTTGATATCGTTGTATCCGTTTGCGAAAAAACGGTAGAAGTGCTACCTAAAAAAAAGAGTACCCCGATAAGGAGCACTCTAAATGTATTTTTGAAATGTAATGTGATCATTGTATTAGCTTACCGGGATTGAAAACTCAACTGTCTCTGGAGGTAAACATTGATGGTCATCACAGACCATAAATTCTACGGATCCTTTAATAACAGTTTTGCCACCTACCAGCTTCACTTTTTGTTGAAAGGTAACCGACTTCTCAAAAAAAGCAACATTCATATCAAAGGTCTTCTCAAATTTACTGATCGGCTTTGGCTCAACAGTTTTACCTACCAAAGAAAAAGCTTTTGCAGGCTTGAAGCTGAATGAAGTTTTAATCGGACCACCATCCGGAACAGTCTGAGAATAGATATGCCATCCATTATCAATCGTTGCTCTGATCAGAAGAGTTGCTTCAGTTTTTGAAGTTTTCTTAGCTAAATAACTCCATTTAACCGGCTTTAATATTTGGCTGCTAGCTGTGAAGCTGAACATAACGCCTAACGCAATTAAAAATAAATTCTTCATGTGTTGCTTATAAGTATCTGCGCAAACTTACGTAATTACTTCTATTTCCGTTTCCAATTCACCGTCAGCTTTACAAAATTTACCTACAGTTTATAATCGACGCCTAGCTCCCACCACCCAAAGCACGGTAAAGTTCTACAGCAGCGGAGAGTTCTGCAGCCTTAACAGAAGCAAGCTCCAACTCACTTTGTAAAGAATTACTTTGTGCAGTGATGACTTCAAGGTAAGTCGCCATACCGTTTTTAAACAGCAGATTTGCGTTTCTAACTGCTGTTTGAAGGGTAACTACTCGTTGTTGAGATAAATCAAACTGCTGTTTCAATTTGTCAATTTTCACCAGTTCATCAGATACTTCTCCAAGAGCTACCAGAACAGACTGACGAAATTGTATGACTACACGCTCCCTGTCAATTACAGCCAGGTCATATTGAGTTTTCAATTGCTTTCTCTGGAATAACGGTTGAGCAATACCTCCGGCCACATTACCAAACAAGGATGCAGGAATAGTGAACCAGTTACTTGCCTTTAACGAGTTCAATCCACCATTAGCCGTTATGGTTAGCGAAGGGTACATCCCTGCTTTGGTGATTCCAACCCTGCCATTTGCAACATGCAAAGCAAGTTCTGCAACACGAACATCGGGCCTGGTTGCCACCATTTCTGAGGGTACACCGGCCGACAAGTGTTCTGGCACAGACAGGCTCTCCAATTTTGAGCTGCGTGAGATCGCACCCGGGACTTTACCTGTCAATATGCTCAACGCATTTTCCTGCAACACGATAGCTTGTTCCAGTCTGGGAATGATGCTTGCTGCAACTAACCGCTGTGCCTCTGCTTGTTGAATCGCTAGTGAAGTAACTTGTCCGGCATCAAACTGTAAGCGGATCATGTTTAGCGTACTGTCATTAAGTGCCAGGTTTCTTTGGGCAACCCTCATTTGGGCATCCATCATAAGCAATTGATAAAAGCCCTGAGCAACGTTAGCAACAATTCGGGTTTGCACTGCTTTCTTTACTTCAGCAGATTGCAAGTAGCTAGCGTAAGCCGCTTGTTTCTGACTTCTGATCTTTCCCCAGATATCAGCTTCCCAACTCAGACCTAGAACCGCGTTGTAGTCTTCAATATGTTTGGTACCTAAAAACTGACTGGTACTTAATCCGTTTAAGCTGTTATCAGATGGACGGTTTGAACTTGCGCTGATCAGGAGGTTAACAGCAGGAAGATTCCCCAATCTGCTTTGTTTAAATAATTGTTCTGCTGATTCTATGTTCTTTAGTGCCACCTGAATATCCAGGTTTCTGAGCAAAGCAGTGTCTATGAGACGAAGGATATCCTCGTCTTTGAAAAACTCTCTGATTTTTAACGTTGCAATGCTGCTGCCTTCGGTTGCTGCCGCCCCACGGTAAACTTCGGGGGCAGCATTTGCAGGCGCAACAACATCTTTAGAGACTTTACATCCTTCTAAGATCAAAAGAGAAGCAATAAAGATGTATATTATATTATGCGATTTCATGAACGGGTTCTTTAACATGGTGTGCGTGATTTACTGATTTTAAGTGCATTGGCTTAATCTTTTCTTGCAAATATTGAAAGATGATAAATAGTACCGGAATGATTAACAAGCCCAGTATTACTCCCGAAATCATTCCTCCGGCAGCGCCGATACTAATAGAGTGATTTCCCTGAGCCGACGGTCCGGATGCATTCATCATTGGAATCAATCCGACTACGAAGGCCAGTGAAGTCATGATGATTGGTCTTAACCTCAGTTTTGATGCTTCGAGTGCAGCTGCTACCAAGGGCTGACCAGCTCGTCTTCTTTGAACAGCAAACTCAATAATCAAAATCGCGTTCTTGGCAAGCAAACCGATGAGCATGATCAAAGCGACCTGGACATAGATATTGTTTACAATACCAGTTAAGCCGATTGCGACGAAGACTCCGAAGACTCCGACAGGGATAGAAAAGATAACCGCTAAAGGCAATATATAACTCTCATACTGAGCGGCCAGCAAGAAGTAGATAAAGGTTAAACACAATAAGAAGATAACGGTCGATTGTCCACCTGAAGATATCTCTTCTCTGGTTTGTCCTGAAAACTCCTGTACAAAGCCTGATGGCAATTTAGAAGCCACTTCCTGAATAGCTTTAATGGCATCACCGGAGCTGTAACCAGGTTTCGGGATGGCATTAATTTGAATTGAATTAAACAGGTTATATCTGGACACGGTCTCAGAACCGTAGATGCGGTTAAGTTTTACCAGTGTTTTGATGGGCACCATTTCTCCTGTTTTGTTGCGAACAAACACCCTGTCTATGGAAGTTGGATCAGCACGATCAGCCACATCTGCCTGAACAATTACACGGTAGTATTTACCGAATCTGTTGAAGTCTGAGGCCTGCGCACTTCCGAAATAGGTTTGCATCGTTTGCAAAATATCTTTGATACTTACGCCCAATTGGTTGGCTTTTTCGTCATTGATCTCCAATTGCAATTGCGGGTAATCGGCTTTGAAACTAGTAAATGCATAAGCGATTTCAGGACGCTTCATGAGGTCGCCAATGAATCCATTTGCGATACCACTGAAGTTATCAAGCTTACCACCTGTTTTGTCTTGTAAAACAAGGTCAAGTGCTTCCACATTACTGAAACCCGGAACTGTAGGAAAACTAAAGACGAAGAATTGTCCACCGGTAATACTGCCTAGCTTAGCGCGGACCTGCTCCATGATGGCGTCAATATTCTTGACCTCACCACGATCCTCTGTAGGCTTCAAAAGAACGAAGACTACGGCAGAAGAAGGACTGGTAGAGTTGGTAAGCAAGTTGAAACCAGAGATAGCAGTCACAAACCGTGATGCAGGCAGCTCATTCAGCTTTGTTTCTGCATCTGTCATGACCTTTTGAGTTCCATTAAGAGAAGTTCCGGAGGGCGTAGACACAGATATGGCGATAAATCCTTGATCTTCTGTAGGAATGAAACCTGCAGGAGTAGTGTTTACCATCCAAATTGTTGCGAGGGTAATTACTGCCAATCCGCCCAAACTAACCCATTTATTCTTGATCAGGAATTTCAGCGCACCAACATAGCGGTTAGTAAGTGAGTCAAAGCTTCTGTTAAACCCAGAGAAGAATTTCTCTGAAAACGTCTGCTTTCTCTCGCCTTTACTTGCATGATTGTTTTTTAAAAATAAGGCAGCAAGCGCTGGACTAAGCGTTAGCGCGTTAACAGCGGAGATGACAATGGCTATTGCCATAGTAAAAGCAAACTGCCTGTAAAACACACCTGTTGAACCTTCCATAAACCCGACCGGTAAGAACACTGCGGCCATGACGAGGGTGATGGAAATAATTGCACCTGTAATCTCATGCATGGCTTCGGTGGTCGCCTGCTTAGCGTCCATGTGCGAATGCTCCATTTTAGCATGGACGGCCTCCACTACCACAATCGCATCATCCACTACAATACCTATAGCAAGGATTAAAGCGAACAAGGTTAACAGGTTGATAGAGAAGCCAAATAACTGCATAAAGAAGAAGGTACCTAAAATTGCTACCGGAACTGCTATGGCAGGAATCAGCGTAGATCTGAAATCCTGAAGGAAGATAAATACAACAACAAACACCAATAGGAAAGCTTCCAGTAGCGTGTGTTTAACCTGGTCGATAGATTGATCCAATGCTACTTTAGTGCTGTAGAATATATTATGCTTAATGCCAGTGGGGAAATCTTTCGCCGACTTTTCCATCAGCTTGTTGATGGCAATCTGAATCTCGTTTGAGTTGGAACCGGCAAGCTGAATCACTCCAATAACGATACCTTTTTTACCGTTTAAACGAGTTAAACTAGAGTAAGAATAAGCACCAAATTCAATTCTCGCCACATCTTTCAATCGCAATACAGAACCATCTTGATTCGCACGAATAGCGATGTTCTCATATTCTTCAGGTTTGGTAAGCTTTCCTTTGTATTTGATTACATATTCAAAAACCTCGTTACTTTTTTCACCAAATCTTCCCGGTGCCGCTTCCAAACTTTTATCCTTAATGGCGCCCATCACTTCATCAGGCGTTACCTGATAGGTAGACATTTGTGTAGGGTTCAACCACACCCGCATAGAGTAATCTTTAACACCTCCAAATATGTTCGCTGCACCAACTCCAGGGATACGTTTGATCTCTGGAATAATGTTGATTTGGGCATAATTCGCAACGAAGGTCTGGTCGTACTTTGACTCGTCTTCAGTGAACATACCGATAGCCATAATAAAGCTATTCTGTTGTTTGGCAGTGATTACACCTTGCTGCACAACTTCTGCCGGAAGCTGACTGGTAGCTTGTGCCACCCTATTCTGAACGTTCACAGCAGCCTGATCCGGATCAGTACCCAGTTTAAAGAATACGGTAATCGCCAGGGAACCATCATTACTGGCTGTAGAACTCATGTAACTCATGTTTTCTACTCCATTGATCGATTCTTCGAGTGAAGGTGCAACCGATCTTAGCACGGTTTCAGCATTGGCACCAGGGTAAACCGCAGTCACCAATACGGAAGGTGGAGCAATGTCTGGAAACTGTTGTAAGGGTAATTTTGAGAGGCCAAGTATACCGAGTATGACCAGTAAAATGGATATAACTGTGGCCAATACAGGCCTCTGTATGAATATTTTAAACATTACGATAGTTACTATTGTGTAATTAATTTTGCGACTTTATCCGCTTTTTTATCCGGGTTAATAACTTCTCCTTCTTTAAGTCTGTCTAAGCCACTAAGTACGATTTGGTCACCAGCTTTAATCCCATCTTTAACAAGGTAGTTGGGTCCGCTTTTACCTGAGATTACGATTGGCGTCTTTTTCACTTTATTGCTATCAGCAACTGTGAAAACGAAGATCTTATCTTGCATCTCAACGGTTGCCGACTGAGGGATCACCAACGCATCTGCATGCAACAACCCTAATCGTATTTTGCCAGTGTTACCTGATCTCAGAAGACCTTTGGCATTTGGGAAAGTAGCTCTTAAAGAGATAGATCCAGTGCTTTTGTCAAATTGACCATCAACCATGTCGATTTTTCCTTTCTGCTGATAAACCGTATTGTCTGTCAGCACCAAAGAAACTGCAGGAAGATGACTGATTCTATCTGTCATTGATTTGCCTGCATAGTTGGTGTTAAAGGCAATAAAGTCTTCTTCACTCAATGAAAAGTAAATGTGCACCTCATGTGCATCTGATAATAAGGTAAGAGGAGCAACATCAGTATTACTAACCAAACTACCTTGTTTTTTAGGAAGTCGACCTACAAAACCACTGACAGGAGCTTTTATCACCGTATAACTTAGATTGATATTGGCAGTAGAAACGGCTGCTTTAGCTTGCTCAACGTTCGCTTTAGCCGACTCGAACGTAGCTTTTGCACTTTTAAGTTGATATTCAGACACTACCTTATTGGCAACTAAGGGTGTTAATTTATCAATTTCCAGCTGGGCGTTCAATTGTGAAGCTTTAGCAGACATTAGTGACGCTTTAGCGTTGTTCAAAGCTTCTCTGAAAGGCTGTTCGTTGATTTTAAATAGAATTTGTCCTTTTGTTACTGGAGCACCCTCATTGACATAGATCTTATCTAATGATCCGGACACCTGTGGCCTGATTTCTAAATCTACTGCTCCTTCTATGGAAGCCGGATAGTCGATATAGGTTGTTTCTGAACTGTTATTAATGGCTACGACAGGAAGCGTCTGTACCACAGGAGCGGCAACTTGCATTTTGTTTCCCTCTCCACAACCGGAGAATGTTAGGATAGTAAAAAGGGATAAAACACCCATAACGGTATTATATGATTTAACACCGTTAAATAACTGACTGTAAGAATGGTAAGTTTTCATGATTATTGGAGTAATTGTTTGTTTGTAACGTATTTAATTAATTTAACAGCGTTAAGTTGCCGTCGGTAAAAAAGGCTCAGTGATTTGAGCCTTATGCTATCTATTCGTTAATAAATTTGATAATTCCTTTTATTGCATCTTTTAAGATCAGTTCATTCATTTCCTGGCCTCTGCCCTTGTTTACCAGATTAATTGAAATTAACCCGTGGATGATTGACCAAAAGGTATAGAACTTACGACAAACGAATTCTTCCGTATTATTTTGCGGTTCAACCAACCTTTCAATAGTTTCAAAAAAGAGTCTGTTACTGGCTTCTGCTTCAGGCATCGATTTCTTCATTTCGCAGCAGACCATGTCTACTCCGTACATCAACCTATACAATTCTTTGTTTTCAAAAGCAAAGTTCCAGTAAGCGATCCACATAGCTTCCAGCTGCACTGCCGGCTCAGTCGATATTGCCATCGTAGCTCGTAAATCTGTACCCAGTATAATGTATCCGGTACGGGTAAGTTCCATAAGGATACCTTCCTTATTGGCAAAATATTCATAAATAATTGGGGCAGTATACTCTATCTTATCTGCAATCTTTCTCATACTTAAAGACTGCCATCCCTCTTCTTTCACGATCTCAAGAGCAGCGTCCAGAATGTTCTCTCTGGTCTCCTCTTTTAACCGCGCTATTCGCTCTTTACTTCCCATTGTTATCCCTTATAAATAATCTAACACCGTTAAGCAAATGTATAAAGGGTATTTATATTATGTATCATATATTTGTCAAATACATTCTTGTGTTTAATAACCGGGTATTGTAGACTTAATATGAACAATAATATCACTCTTAAGGACCTTGCACGGGCACTTGACCTCTCTATCTCAACAATTTCAAAGGCATTGAATGATAGTTATGAGATCAGTGTTGAGACAAAAAAGAAGGTTCAGGAGTATGCTAAAGCCAACAATTACTCGCCGAATAGACTTGCTAAAGGTCTTAAAGAAGGAAGGAGCCGTTCAATTGGCGTAGTAGTGTGCTCACTGGAGAACAATTTCGTTGCTCAAATGCTCGACGGGATTGACAGCTATAGTTCAGATAAAAGTTATCAGATCATCATCATGCAGAGTAAAGAATCGCATAAACAGGAGTGCGACTGCCTCTCATTGTTGTATGCTGGTGGTGTCGATGGCATATTAATTTCTCCTGCCTGTGAAAATGTTGACCTGAGCTACTTGGTTTCTCTGCAACAAAAAGGGTTGCCAGTTGTGCTTTTTGACCGGCTAAGTGAGGAGATACAAACACATAAGGTTGGAGCAGATAACTTTCGGGGCGCATATGACGCAACGCAGCATCTTATTTCACAAGGCTACAAAAGTATCGCACACTTAAATACCAATACAAACTTAAACATTGCAACGGATAGGTTAAACGGCTATAGACAGGCATTGCTCGATGAAGGAATCGCATTCAGACCTGAACTACTCAGATCCTGCGATTATACGGACTCGGGAAAACTGGCGAAAGACCTTGAAGCTGCGATACATTTCTATATGAACCTAAAGGATCGTCCAGACGCCATTTTTACTGCGACAGATCAAATTACCACAAAATGCCTTGCCATATTAAATAAACTCGGCTACAACATTCCCGAAGATGTTGCAGTAATCGGCTTTACCAACACAGATCTTGCAGAAGCTTTAAATCCATCATTAAGTACGGTTTATCAACCTGCCTTTGAAATCGGCCAGCTTGCAGCAGCCAAACTGATTGAGTTGATTGAGAAAAAGCACAATGATATTGAGTTTGAGACCATCGTGCTGCCTACAGAAGTTCACGTTAGGAACTCCACGCGAAAACGTTTGCGTTCTTAGCGTAAAGAACCCCTGGTACTTTAAAGCTAATACATGTATTATTGTATAACGTATCTTTAATATATGGGACAGGACCACGATATCTTAGTTTTCGGTGAATTATTGATCAGACTTAGTTCTGCAACTGATGATTTTTTGAGTCCTGATTGCGGAGCATCCTTATATCCCGGGGGATCTGAAGCTAATGTGGCTGCTTCGTTAGGTCATTTCGGAAGATCTGTTTCCTACCTAACTGCTGCACCAGACAACCTTTTGACCGTAAGTGCATTAAAACACCTATCTGATGCCGGTGTAGACACAGGCAAAGTTTCAAAGCAAGGATCAAGGTTAGGTCTTTATTTTCTACTTTCAGCAAACGGTTTAAGCAGTGGCGAAGTCGTATATGACAGGAAATATTCTTCCTTTAGCGCCTTAACACCAGGGTCGATAAATTGGGAGGAAGTGATGGAAGGCCACACTTGGTTCCATTGGTCTGCCCTCACTCCTGCTTTAAACAGTGATCTTGCAATCGTTATGCTAGAGGCTTTGGAAGCTGCGAGCAAAAAGGGTCTAAAGATTTCTGTAGACCTTAATTATAGAAGCAGGCTCTGGGATTACGGCAAGCAACCCATCGAAGTTATGCCCGCCCTTGTTCAATATTGTCACGTGATTATGGGGAACATCTGGGCGGCCGACAAAATGCTTGGGGCGGGAATTGACACCACATTGGACAGAAATACGTCTTCAGGGGTATACTTCAAAGAGGCTTGTAGGTCAGCCGAAAATATATTTAAGACCTATGCGAATTGTGAGCATGTTGCCAACACATTCAGGTTTATGGATAATCCCAGACACAATCTCTTCTACGGGACCTACCATACTAAAGAAAACAGCTTCATTTCAGAGGTATTAGAAACAGAGGAAGTCGTTGACCGAATAGGTAGCGGAGATGCATTTATGGCAGGTTTGATCCACGGGCTAGTGGAGAACATTGACGGACAGCTGATTGTAGATCGGGCAACTGCAGCTGGATTTCAAAAGCTGTTTGTAAAAGGCGATTTTGGTAACCGTTCTCTTTAACAACAGATATTATGAGCTTAAAAAATAACATACTGGACCAGATCATATCTCACCCAGTAATCCCTGTTTACTACAATGATGACCCAGAAACCTGCTTAGCTGTTATGAGCGCTTGTTATTATGGAGGCATCAGGGTGTTCGAATTCACCGACCGGGGAGAGAAGGCTTTGGAGAACTTTAAGGTAATACAGCAAAGGCGCGATGAAGAGTATCCTGATCTTTTGTTAGGAATTGGAACCATAAAAACCGCTGATCAAGCTAAAGCTTACATTAAGCTTAACGCAGATTTCATAGTTAGTCCGATTGTAAACAAAGAACTTGCGGAGATTACCAAGCAACATCAAGTATTCTGGATTCCAGGTTGTATGACTCCTTCGGAGATTGCAGTGGCGGAAGAACTGGGCGCAAGTTTAGTAAAGCTTTTTCCGGGAAACCTGCTAGGCACCTCGTTTTTAAAGTCAATAAAGCCCTTATTTCCAAACCTCTTATTTATGCCTACCGGTGGAGTTGAACTATCTACAGAAGAGATCACGAGCTGGCTTCAAGCTGGCGTATCAGCTTTAGGTTTTGGATCGGCATTATTTAATTCACCATCGGATGCCGTCGATTACGAATGGTTGATTCAAAGGTGTAAGAAAATTGGCGACGTAGTGATGTCTGGAATTTAAAAAGCTACTTTTTGCTTTGTCTCAAAATGAATATCACAAGCATTGCAGCTACAGATAAGCCTGATATCCCAGGAAACAAAATGAACAAATAGAGTACGCCACATACACCTACCAGTGACAGCATGAACAATGCACCCTTCATTGGGGATTCCATTTTAAACGCGGCAATTAACGCGAATAAGAAAAAGACAAACGCTAGGCTGTATAAAAACATATGCAAAGATGCACTTTCAATGTTAATTTAATGTTAAATACTTCAGGCCGCTATTTGCTCATTGGTATTCTTAAGATGGAAGCATTTTGAGGACCAACACTTAGATTAACATAGCCTTCTAGATTAAGCGCTTTGTTTTCAAAAAGTTCCTCTCCATGATAACTCGTTTTCGGAAGGCCTAATTTCTTTAAAGGAATATTGAATACATGCTCTGTTTTAGTATAGTTGAGTAGCGCCACGTATAAGAAACCATTGATCTTCCTGTAGAAAACGCCATTTGCCTTGTTCCCAGTATTCCCGTCTAAAGGCATAAAAGCCTTCCCCGACCTTGCAATATCCAAAAGTTCTTTGTTTTGCAGTAAGCTTGACGCTGCTTGATCCCACTCCCCTGGTATTGAAAAGTCATCACCAGTGATCAAGGTCCCAGTGATCAGGCCAGAGGTCAGTCTCGCTTTGTTACTTCCAGTGTCTTCTTTAGAAAAGACGATGTGATCTGCATCAATGAAGTTGTATAGGTAGGTTTGCCACCAACCATAATTTAGGCTGTTTAGGGTATATTCTGTGTCCTTGATCGTTTTCCATGCATCGCAGGCGATCCTCCTGGTATGCGCGTATCTTCCAGTAGCCATGCTTGGTGAAATTGCAGCGTAAATCAGCATCTGACCATCCATTCGTTTTACAAGATACTCCATACCAACACGGTAACCCTGCATACCCGTTCTAACTTTCGGGTCGTAAAAATGCGTGGATTCAGCGGCTGCATGTCCGAGGAAGTCGATCTTTATCATTTTGAAACCGCATGCTTTTAGTTTATCAATGATATAGTCAATCCGCCTAAGCGTGCCCGGATGAGTTGGATCCAGCGCTCTTGCACCGTCGAAATCATGATATCCCGTGCCTACTTTAATCCACATTTCAGAGAACTTGTAAGTGCTTCCTTCTGCCTCACGCTCATTTCGGGACTTAAAACCCCAGTCAGTAAAGGGTGCCCAATATGCTCCGGGCTCCAAACCTTTACTTTTACAGTAATCAGCGAACTCCTTCAGCTTGCTATAATCGCCCCTCATTCCGCCGGTAAAGTTATCCCAAAAAGAGTCCAGGTCTATATAAGCAGTCTCCCCGTTTCTAAAGTCGGGAAGCTTCTCAGCAAAGTAGTCAACAACTTTAATTGCCTTTTCAAAGCTGAGCTTTTCCTGAATTACTCCCCAGCTGTTCCAGCCAAAGGGTACTGGTTTAGTCCAATTGAACACGAACGGAGTTTCTGCAAGCCTGTTTACTTTTCCGTAATCTTCTAAGCCAACCCTCCAGTCATCATAATAACCCACGAATACTTTGGGTGACTTCAATACATCCCCCGAAAGCGCCGCATGAGGTATCTGATCTCTCGTCACTTGTTGGTCTGAGTATCCCCCGAAGACCTGCAGTTCTTTCAATTGGTCATCTTTGCCTTCTGAAAGCACGCCAGTTTTCCATACCATATGTTCTATTGAACCTGTAATCAGACCTTTGCGACTCGTGTTATCATAAAAAGCACCAAGTTCGGAACTTGCGTTTTTAAGGTTTGAGGACGTGGATTTGGCATCATAACGGATGAAAGTATCATTATCAAAGGGTACGAAGAGGTTCCGGTTATCGCCTTTTGCATGAAGCATTACTTGGTTTGAACTGAGCGGCGACATGTAATTACTGTTCAGTTTCTCACCCGCGAGTATTACTTCTACAAAAAAGTATGGTAAGCTGTTGTATACGTAAAATACCTGTTGGAGGTCTGGCAGGCCTTGTTTTTTTAAAGTAAAAACGTATTTCTTTCCAACGCCAAACTGATCTTTCAGACCAAAGATCTTGTTGCTGACCGTAGCATAAGCTGTACTTCTCAGGACTTGATCCCCGTTTTTCACCTCTGCGAAAGCATCATTTATAATTTGAAGCTTTCCCTGGTAAAGGTCATATAAGCCTGTGTTTTTATCATAAACAATCCTGGAGCTTTTTCCATAAGGAATACTGATTAGCTTGGAAGCAGGAGGTTGCGCTACTGATGCGCTTATACTACAAGGAATAATTAATAACTGGAGGAGACCTCTAAAGAAAGTAGTTAGGGTTATGTGCATTAAGTTGATATTTTACCTGTAACAAAGAAAAGGGATATAGTCATTTCAAATTCTATCCTACTGTCAATGTATTCAGCACAACTGTCAAAGTACTATAAGTCTGTGATCAACTTATACTTCGGTACCAGTGATTTCATGATGACCCAGGCAATCAAATAAGCTACGGCACAAATAGTGAACATAATGGTATAACCCGTTTCAATATGCCCTAAGGCCTTATATTTATCGAAGAGCGCTCCACCAAGCTTGGTGATAATTACGCCACCCAAACCACCGACCATTCCTCCGATCCCCACTACAGATCCTATCGCTTTCTTGGGGAACATATCTGAAACCGTAGTAAAAAGATTAGCTGACCATGCCTGGTGCGCTGAAGCGCCAATACCAATTAGAATAACCGGCATCCAGAAACTAATGTGACCTAATGGCTGAGCTCCTAAAACCACCAGTGGAACAATGGCGATCAGCAACATAGCTTTCATCCTTGCATCGTAGGGTGCATAGCCTTTATTGATGAAATACATTGGAAACCAACCCCCACCAACGCTTCCAATCATCGTCATACTATACAAAACGGCCAGAGGGATCATCACCTGGGTATCAACCATTCCATATTGATCCTTTAAATAAGCGGGAAGCCAGAAAAGGAAAAACCACCAGACACCATCAGTCATGAATTTACCAACCACAAAAGCCCAGGTCTGACGATACCCCAAAAGCTTGACCCAGGAAATCTTATTGTCTGCATAAGCTGCCTCTTTGATCGGCTCAAACCCTTCTATTTCCTCATTATTGATGTACATTAATTCTTCTGGAGACATTCGTTTCTGTTCTTCAGGTTTATCATAGTACTTAAGCCAGAAAATAAGCCACAAAAAGCCCACTGCCCCAATCAAGAGAAAAGCGGCTTCCCAGCCCCATTCCTTGGCGATAAAAGGTACTGTTAATGGCGCAAGGACGGCACCTACATTACTACCAGAGTTGAATATGCCAGTTGCAAATGAGCGCTCCTTCTTCGGAAAGTACTCTGCGGTAGCCTTAATCGCGGCCGGAAAGTTACCAGCTTCCCCAAAGCCAAGCAAAGCCCTTGAAAACATGAAACCAGCAATAGAAACTGATATGCTCGCTACCCCTACAAAGCCCATTACAGTAGCGATTCCTTCTCCTATAGGGATGGCAAGCGCATGCACAATAGCACCAATAGACCAAATAATTATTGCCCAGACGTATCCCTTTTTTGTGCCTAGTTTATCAACAATCCGACCAGCGAAAATCATTGAGATTGCATAAGTAAACTGAAATACGGAAGCTATGTTCGCATAGTCGCTATTACTCCATCCAAAGATATCTTCAAGATGTGGTTTTAAGAGACTTAGAACTTGTCTATCAAGGTAGTTGACGGTAGTCGCAAAAAATAAAAGCGCACAGATCGTCCACCTGTAATTGGTTACCTTTTTAACAGTCATTATATTTGGTTATTTGTTTAATTTATCGAATCAGCGCCAGTGCGGCGACAACCCCATTTGTTGTAATATATGTAAAATATCTTTCTACAGCTGCTTTAAAGCCTTCAAAAGCAGTAAGATCTAAACCCCAAAGGCTTTGATCACTCAAGACAGCATACACAAAATCAGCTTTATCAATACCATTGATATAGCCTGCCTGATCGTCCGTGACGGAATAGCCCACCCCTGCTACTTCTTTTCCAGTGCTAAAAGCAAGGTACGCTGCAAAGCCAAACGCAATCCGTTCAGGGACCAGGTTAGAAAGGCTATAGTGCTGTTTGAGGACAGGAACTACCCGGATCTTCAATTTCATCG
Organism: Pedobacter sp.; assembly: GCF_037719805.1. GTDB lineage: Bacteria > Bacteroidota > Bacteroidia > Sphingobacteriales > Sphingobacteriaceae > Pedobacter. The sequence goes on from NZ_JBBJLZ010000004.1 coordinate 522,913, forward strand.
TGTATTGAAAAGTAATATTTATCCATTGATGCTTGATGAAGGGATTTGCGAAGCGGTCTAATACGACCTTCGCAAAAGCTTCTGGTTCACCTGTAGTCATAGCATAAGGTATGGCAGGAATGATTTCTTCTTGCATGACCTCCTCGATATACTTTCGCAATGCATGATCTGACATGGCATCAGCGACGGTATCAATACCTGCGAGATAAGCGATTCCACAGGCTAGTGTATGAGTTCCGTTTAAAAGACGGACTTTTAATTCCCTGAACACCTCGATATCAGTTTTGACTATAAGCCCATCGTCAACACCATCAAGGTCAAGTAAATCTACAATCTTTTGATCACCTTCAATTGCCCACAGCCGGTAAGGTTCTGCCATGATTAGCAGATCATCGCTATATCCCAAATCTTTTTCAATGGCTGCGAGCGAATTCTTTTCAGGTGTACCGGGAACAATGCGATCAACCAGTGAATTGCAAAAGCTAACCTTTGCTTCAACCCACGTAACGAAGCTGTCTTCCAATGAATTGTAAGTTGAAAGTTCAAGTACTATGTTCTGCAACACTTTACCATTATCAGGCACAAGTTCTGTAGCAATAACAACAAGCTCTCCTGCTTGCTCTCCTAAAGCTTTGAAACGTGCGTAAAGCAGCGCTAAGAGCTTACCGGGATAGGACTTAGGAGCAGATGAAGTCAAGTGTTCGTTTAATAGTACCAGGCCAACCTCGGTTGTATTAGAAACGATAAACTTCAACTCCGGATTTAAAGCAACTGCTATTATGGCATCCCAGTCTGCGTTTGCATCTAATACACGGCTTATCGCAGAAGAAACAACGTTCTTTTCCACAACTTCAGCATTTTCAATGCCTCTGATGCAGATGGTGTAAAGACAGTCTTGTTCTTTAAACCTGGTCAAATCCCCTTTAACAGTCGACTTGACCACCACAATTCGTCCATTGAACGTGTTCTTACTATTAGCTTTATTAATGAAATAATCTGGAAGCCCACGTAAAAGCACTCCCGTTCCAAATTGTAGAACTTTTTCAGGGAGTTCAAATTCAACTAACTGGGGAAGGATGACGCTAGCTGACGGGATGTCGCTTAAGCTACGTTTAGATAAAATCATGCGAAAAGTTCATACAGTGCTAAACAAGTCTACATAATATTAATAACGTATAAATGCTTTGTCCCGAAATTATTTACGCAATCGTTATCGCTAAAATTTAACCAAAAAGGTCGCTGCTCAGGTAGCGATCACCCCTGTCGCAGGCTATGAAAACAATTAATCCAGACTCTAGTTCCTCCGCAAGTTTAAGTGCACAAGATAAAGCGCCTCCACTACTCATACCGGCAAAGATTCCTTCAGTCTTAGCCAGCTTCCTTGCCATTTCTGTCGCTTCGCCTTGCGACACATCCATGATACGGTCCACTCTTGAAGCGTCGAAGATCTTCGGTAAGTACGCCTCAGGCCACCTTCTAATACCCGGAATCGAAGAGTCCTCTGTTGGCTGACATCCCACTATTTGTATCTCGGGATTCTTTTCTTTCAGATACATGGAGTTACCCATGATACTGCCAGTTGTACCCATCGAACTCACGAAATGAGTGATTTTACCTTCCGTATCTCTCCATATCTCCGGACCAGTAGTCTTATAATGAGCAAGATAATTATCTGGGTTGGCAAACTGGTTCATTAGATAATAGCCGGGTTGAGCACCTTTATCCTCCGCGTAATCTCGGCAAACTTCAATGGATTCCATCAAAGTAACTTTCGCTCCGTAAGCTTCCATAGTCAGCGTACGTTCCCGGGTCGAATTTGATGGCATCACCAATTCTATTTCCAGATCATACAAACTAGCAATCATTGCCAGTGCAATGCCTGTATTTCCACTGGTTGCTTCGATGAGTTTTGTACCCGGCTTTATGTCGCCACGCTCTATGCCGCTCCTGATCATATTCAAGGCAGCACGATCTTTAACACTTCCACCGGGGTTATTTCCTTCCAGTTTCGCGAAGATTTTAACATTAGGTCTGGTATTTAACCGTTGAATCTCGACGATTGGCGTGTTCCCTACAAAATCTATGATACTTCCCATATGCTAGCCTATTTTTTTTGTCTCCACCACTTTAATCGTTGATTGATGATAAACTGTGGAATGAGCGGGCACACTTTTAGTCAACCAAACGTTACCTCCAATTACACAGGATTCTCCTATCAGCGTATCTCCACCTAAAATAGTGGCGCCTGAATAAATAATTACATGGTCTCCAATAGTTGGATGACGCTTTGTATTCGCCCGGTCCTTATCAACACTCAGGGCGCCTAGCGTCACCCCCTGATACAGCTTCACATGATTACCTATTATAGTCGTCTCACCCACCACTACACCCGTTCCATGGTCAATGAATAAATGCTCACCAATTGAAGCAGCCGGATGGATGTCTATTCCAGTCATCGAATGCGCGTATTCCGTTAGTATTCTTGGAACGATCGGAATTCCGGCTTTAAGGAGATCATTCGCAATTCTGTATAAGGCTATCCCTAAAAAACCGGGATAAACTCTAATTACTTCAAATTCACTTTGAGCAGCAGGATCACCTACATAAATAGCGGTAATGTCATTGTTCATCTTCCGATACAACTCAGGCACCCGTTCAAAGAACTCCTTTGCAGATCCTTCGTTGTCACTTTGTTCCAAAACTTTAATAGCATTCAGAATCCTAACCAACTCCTTCTCCAGTTTTTGAAACAATCTTTTAATTTCATTTACGGAATAATCCGGAGTCGTCAAACGCTCGGGATAGAGGAGATTAAGGAGATTGACGGCCCATTGCGACACTTCCTCATTGGAAGGCACAGCAGCGATCGCAGTCTGTTTGCTATGTATATTTTGGAAAAAGTCTTCGTTCATAACAGTATAGTTTAAAAGCGATATTTTATTAAAAAGTTTTGCTAAGACAGCAATACCAGTTGATTGTGAAGTTTAATGAGCGTATGTTCCGGTTGATTACAATAACCAGGATGGACACGTGAGGTTTGTATAGTTGTACTTCGGATTGCAGTTAGCCATCTAAATCGCGAGGCCGGGTCCAGGTCGGCTATCGGTCCTCCCGTCTTCAGTCCGGCACAAATGTTTTGAAAAGCGATCAAATGCGCTTCCAATTCTTCGAAATCGAACAATGAATTGAAGGCAGCAAGCCTTGCATTGTCCAGATGATAGTTCATATAGAGCTGCTTCTTTCTGGAACAGTAAAGTATGATTCCGATGTTTACAAACTCATCCCGCTCGACCTGGGGAACCCAGCGAATTACTGCATACTCATATAAATGTTGCTCTTGCATTGTTGGCTTCGTTTATAAAAGTTTCAGAATTTGTAATGCGTAACTTCAAAAATTGCGCGTAGATCTCGCGCATTTCTTCAGCAGTTTCAGCTGCCCCCTGATGCTGTAGGAAGTCATCCGGGATTAAAGCCACTACCTTATCGATGACTTCATCGGTAAGAATAGCCTTGAACTCCGTATTCACTTCCTCCAGTAATGATGCTTGGGGAAGCAAAACGTGATCCTTGATCAACGCAAAAGGCTTAACGGCTTGTTCTTTCCAGTTTCCCATGGCATGGTGAAAATACAGGCAAGCTCCATGGTCTATCAACCAAAGCTCTTTATGCCATATCAACATATTGGTATTTCGGGGTGTACGGTCCATGTTTGTCAACAAACAATCAAGCCATACAATTTGAGAGGCGAGCTTAGGTTCGATCTTGACAACGGCCGGATCATAAGTGATAGAACCGGATAAGTAATGAAGACCAAGGTTTAATCCTATACTCGCTTTTAGCAAGTCCTGAATTTCTTCATCAGGTTCTGTGCGCCCAAAAGCTTCATCTAAATGAACATAAACAAGTTCAGGGACCTTAAAGCCTAATTGCCGGGCTATCTCACCACCGATGATCTCAGCAACTAAAGCTTTTGTGCCTTGCCCAGCGCCTCTAAATTTGACTACATAGAGAAACTCATCATCAGCCTCGGCTATCGCAGGCATAGAACCACCCTCACGTAGCGGGGTAACATACCTGATGACATTGACAGTTCTTAAATTTGAAGGATCGTGCTTCATGACCCGAAATTTAGACCTAATTTCCGGAAAAGCACTAATATTTACAAAAAATGACTACCCGTCAATCTGTTTATCTACGCGGATTTTGTTTACCAAAACACGCTCTTGCTTTTTACCTTTAGTTGCCCAGAAGTATTTTAACGGTACCCACAACATTCCAAAACACTCACCCTCTTCTTTTCCGAGGTGCTTATGATGCATTTTGTGCGCCCTTCGAATGGCCTGAAAGTACCAATGGTCCGAATTCCTGAACACCTTAAATCGTTGGTGAATGAAGATATCATGAATAAAGAAATACGCTGCTCCATATAAGGTAATTCCGATCCCGATATATAGCGCTACTGCATATCCAGCCAATGAACCAAATGCTAAACAAAGTATGCCGGGTATGGCGAAGATCAAGAAGAAGGAATCGTTAAATTCAAGAAATCCTTCAGTATCTTTCTTATGATGATCTTCATGTAAGACCCACAACCAGCCATGCATCAAATACTTATGCGTAAGCCATGCCACTCCTTCCATCCCTATAAATGTAGCGGCAACAATTAAAAAGCCTCTAAAAAATTCTCCCATTATAATAAACGTTTATTACTTTCCTGTACCTGTTTAAAACAAATCTTTAACCATTCGCTGTAGTCGTCCGGGTTCATGTCAATATCTTTTGAAAGTGATTCCATAGACATATATTTATAGGCTGCAACTTCTGCTGTATCTGGAAGAGGCACTTCATCACTTAGGCCAAAATAAACATGGTCATATTCATACTCTTCAATTCCTTCTAACAGCTCCGCTTTGTAGGTAAAATTAAATGCATAGGTAAGCTCACATTTCATGCCCATTTCTTCACCTAACCTTCGGTGTGCAGCCGCAAGCGTTTCCTCTCCCATTCTCGGGTGACTACAACAAGTATTCGTCCATTTACCTCCTGAATGGTACTTTTCCAGGGCCCGCTGCTGAAGCAGGAGCTCACCAGAACCGTTAAATATGAACACCGAAAACGCCCGATGGAGCTTTCCCATCACGTGGGCATCCATCTTATCCATCGTACCCAAAACATTATCTTCAACATCAACCAGGATCACCTGTTCAGTCATCTTTTTATCTTTTTTAATTCCGCAACAGTACAATATTTAGACGCAGTCAGGTAATTTACAACGCATTGCCTTAATTCATCGTCCTTGATACTGCTGTACCCGTTAATTAATTTCACTTTATCAGCGGAGATCGCCTGGTCATACCCTAAAAACTCCGGTAAATTGCTTTGAATAGAAAACCTGAGGAACCTAAGTTCCAAATCGTTCGGATCACGTTTAATGGATTTTTCAATTAGAGTTTTTCCCGTCTTGAACTTTTGGAGTTTGCTAAATGGACTTAATACATGCTTTGCCTGCATCATCTCCGCCACACCTTTATAGCATACCAACACCGGACTCGAATTATTATCTACCACAGACAAGGCGTTTAAAAACTTCTTCGCTGATGTTTTGTCTTTCGCAGCCTGATAGAAAAGGCTTCTTACCGTATCGATTTTCGGCTGATCCTTTGTAACCATTCCCATTAAAATACCTGTGATCAGTAATAAGGTCTTCATATCGCATTCATTTTATAACGCAGCATAGAATCGAACATTAAACCGAATTTCTGCCTGTTGGAAATTCTGATTCTCTCTGACATAACCTTTTCTGCATTACACTTTTTAATCTTTTTAAAAAGCTCCTTGTAGTAGATATATGCAAGGTAAACACCGTTTCCAGAAGCTGAAGGTAATCTTTTTATACCCTCCAAGCCCTCTTTAAAGTCCTGCTCTATATCCTGTTCTATTAACATTTTCTCCTCGTTACTAAATTTTGAAAGATCTAGATTAGGAAAGTAATTACGGCTAAGGTTTTGATAATCGGCCTTAACATCTCTCAAAAAGTTAATCTTTTGAAATGCAGAACCAAGTTTCATTGCTGAATGCCTTAACTTTTCATAGGCAACATCATCCCCATTTGTAAAAACCCTCAAACACATGAGCCCGACTACCTGAGCAGAACCAAGGATATATTCGTCGAACTTCTCTAAAGTGTATACCGTTTCCTGCAAATCCATTTTCATACTGTGAAGAAAAAGCTCAATGAGTTCCAATTCTATCCCGAACTCATTAACCACTTGCTGGAAAGAGTTCAATACGGGATTTAAGCTAATTCCATGTTCTATAGCTTCCAGGCAATCGGACCTGAACTTTTCGAGTAAATACTCCTTATCGTAATCATGAAAGCTATCAACAATCTCATCTGCCAAACGAACAAAGCCATAGATCGAGTATATCGGACCACGCAATTTCTTATTTAGAAACATGATACCAAGGGAAAAGCTCGTACTATAGCGTTTGGTGGTGAGCTTACTGCAATCGGCAGATAGTTTATCGAAGATCTCTTTCATAAGTAGGCTTAAGATAGTTAATTAATTGTTTAGCAGCGACATTACCAGATATTATAGAGGGTGGAACTCCAGGTCCAGGCACGGTAAGCTGCCCAGCGTAATACAAATTGGTAATCTTTTTATTCCGGATCGACGGTTTTAGATTAGCCGTTTGCATTAGTGTATTCGCCAAACCATAGGCATTACCTTTATAAGAGTTATAGTCTTGCTTAAAGTCTGCAACGCAGTAACTCTTTTTATAGTCAATATGTTTTCTAATTCCGTTACCAGTATACTTTTCCAGCCGGTTCATCATCAGCTCAAAGTATCTTTCACGCAGCGCTTCTGTATCTTCAAGATCAGGTGCCAACGGCATTAAAAGAAAAATGTTTTCATGACCTGCCGGGGCAACACTGTCGTCCGTTTTTGACGGACAACACACATAGAATAAAGGCTTAGCAGGCCATTTAGGATCCTTATAGATTTCGACGGCATGCTGTTTTAAGTCTTCGTCAAAGAACAAGGTGTGGTGGTTTAACCGATCCACTCGTTCCGTAACGCCGATATAAAAGATCAAACAGGAAGGCGCCAATACCCGCTTATCCCAGTAGCTTTCTTCATAATTATTCTGACCGTCCCCTAATAGCTTTTCTTCTACATGGTGATAATCTGCAGATGCAATAACGCCATCGTAGCTTTTCTTACCGGAACTAAATTCCAATTCGATTGTAGAACTTGATGAAGGCTGTCGGATTGACGTAACCGGTTGGCCAAGATGAAATTTCACACCCTGCTCTTCCGCAACACGCTTCATTCCTTCAATTACTTTACCGAAGCCTCCTTTAGGATACCAGGTACCTAATTTTAAACCCGCATAATTCATTAAGCTGTAAAGCGCAGGGGTATCTTCAGGCATAGCACCTAGAAACAGAACAGGAAACTCCATCAGCGCAATTAGTTTTGGGTGCGTAAAAAACTTGCGCACATGCTTACTAAACGAGGTAAAGACCTGTAATTTAAATACACCCTTGATCAGCTCTGCATCGAAAAACTCAAATATGGACAGGCCAGGTTTGTAAACCAGTTTGTCAATACCAACCTTGTATTTGAATGCTGCTTCTTCCAGGAAAACCTTCAGGCGTTCAGCGCTTCCAATTTCTATGCTTTCAAAAAGTGAACATAAGGCATCAAAGTCAGCAGGTATGTCCAGTACATCTTCCATACCATATACTACAGTAAACCCGGGATCCAAAAGCTCAAGCTCATAAAAATCAGAGGTCTTGTAACCAAAGTCACTAAAAAACTTGTCGAACACATCTGGCATCCAATACCAGCTAGGTCCCATGTCAAACGTATAACCGTTGTCCGTATCAAGTTGCCTCGCCCTACCTCCTACCTGGTTGTTCTTCTCGAAGACATCAACGGCACAGCCACCTTTAGCAAGGTATGCCGCCGCACTTATTCCTGCGAATCCTGCACCAATAACCGCTGTATTTTTCACATTGCTCTTGTTACTAGTTGGCATGGTTCGTCATATTTATTTGGTTTTCAAGCTCTTCAATAGAGTTCAAAGATCTTATATTGCCCTCGCTTTTCCTATCGCTGAGCACCCGGGTATTTCCAGCTACATAAATAAGCTGGTCAGGGAAGTTATCAGAAAGCGTGGTTAAATAATCAGTGCCAGCATGACCAGGAGGATTTTTGACCATAAATAATAGAAGATAATCCACTTTTATAGTATTCAGCACATTTTTTAAGGAATCTATCGGAACTTTTGCACCAAGATAAATAACTTTTAGACCAGACAACTTCAGCAGGTAATTAGCGAATAATAATCCGATATCGTGGTCTTCATCCTCAGGGAGAAATAAAACCCATGTTGACGTTGAAGCAAGGTCTTGTGGGATCTCATTGGTAGCAGCAGAAATCTTTTGTCTGATGATATTGGACAAAAAGTGTTCTTGCGCAGGACAGATGTTATCACTTCTCCACATTAAACCAAGTCTGACGAGAAGTGGATACATAATGTTCGTATAGGTTGTCTTGAGTCCATACTCATCAAGCGCCGTACAAATAAGGGCATTAAATGCAACTTCGTCGTATGCTAAACCAACGCTTAGCAGTTGAGATATATAATACTCATACTTCGCAACTGGAGATTCTAATTGATCTAGCTCCTTATTTAGTAATTCATTCATTTCTAGCTCCGTAAGGGAACAGACATGAGAAATCTTTAAGCCCGACTTACTCAAGCTCACAATGTTTAATAATCTTCTAAGCTGAATACCATCATAAAGGCGTGTATTTCCAGCGGACCTCATAGGTTCTAAAGCGTTGTAACGCCGCTCCCAAATCCTGATGGTATGGCTTTGAACTCCCGAAAGCTGTTCAAGGTCTGAAATAGAATAGGTCATGGTTGTCTAGATTTCTGAGCTTATATTTAGACAAACATATCAAACATTAGGTTGTTTTCCTATTTGACTAACTAAAAACATCAAATGCCCGAAGGTCCATCTATTCTTATACTCAAAGAAATACTGGAAGACCTTAATCTTAAAGGACATACGATAGTTGAAACCGATGGCAATGCAACAATTGAGTTCGAAAAAATAGAAAATAAAAAAGTTGTTACATTTAAAAGCTGGGGAAAGCATCTGCTTATTTGTCTGGAAGACGTTACCATACGAATTCATTTGATGATGTTTGGCACTTATATGATCAACGATCGTAAATCCACACCTTTAAAGCTAAGGCTATCATTCGATGATACTGAATTGAACTTTTATTCTTGTGTGGTGAAACTAATTGAGGGAGACCTCAACGAGGCTTACGACTGGTCAGCAGATCTCATGTCTCCATCATGGAGTACCCCTAAGGCTTTAAAAAAGCTTAAAGAATACCCAGAAAGCCTGATCTCTGATATCCTTTTGGACCAGGAGATCTTCGCAGGTTTAGGAAATATCATAAAGAACGAAGCACTTTACAGAGCGAGGATTCATCCAGGTAGTAAAACGTCTACCATTCCTTCAGCTAAACTCAAAAAGCTGGTTAACGAGGCCAGGGCTTACAGCTTTGACTTCTTTATCTGGCGGAAAGAAAAGACGCTAACAAAGCATTGGGAAGTTTATTCAAAAAAGAAGTGCCCATTTGGACATTCCATTAAAAAGAAAAACATAGGTAAAACCAAACGCAGCTCATATGTTTGCGAGGTTTGTCAGCCTCTTTACACTTAATACAGCTTCTTCGAGTCTGTCATGAACACCCTGGTGCTCTCTGTATATTCCCCACCCTTTGCATCCTTATATTTTAAATTCACATAGAAAGCGTGGTACCCTGAACTTGGGAACTGTTCAAGCCGCTCCACAGTAGATTTGTTCTTAATTCCTAAAGTTGTCGATTGCCATTGATCATTCCTGAAATCCATATCCGTAGAGTTAGCGTGCCACACGATGACATCCACTAACTTGTCTGCCGTTGCCTTGATCGCTACTTTGACCCCCTTGGCACTTACAGAAGAAGTCCATTTGCATATCGGATATGGCTGCCTGGCCAATGTGTAACCGAAAAACGCACTAAGGCTCGTTAAGGCCTCCGAACCATCGCCCAGATTGTGCCCTACATTTGGAACGTAGTGGATCAAATTTTGACCGGGTATGCTATCATAATAGTTTTTAATATTGTCAATAGGCCAATACTCGTCATTTGTTCCCATGATGATCATTTTAGGCATAGTTAGCATTTTACGATAAGCATAGGGATCAATCATCGTAGTCAGCGCGTTGCTCGTCCCCGAACCGACATCTTTCAGCAGGCCTAGTTTCACATAATCCTGAATTTGAACACTGTAATCTTTCCAAACTTCAACCTGATAATTCATACTCACCGGCATATTTAGCATATCAATCACCATGGGTGCGATAGCCGTAACGCGCTTGTCTACAGCGCCTGTAAGCCAGGTCGTCCAACCCCGCTTTGAAGCTCCGGATACCAGAAATCTGCTGATCTTTAATTTTGATTTTTGCTGAACAACTTCTTGAACTGCGGTCATGGCACTTGTTGCAGACTTAACCATAGGGAACAACAAAGGCCAGCTGTAATCTCCGTCTTTTTCAAAATTATGCAGGGTGTAAGAGATGAGTGCGTCTTCAGTCAGGCCATTGTATAGCGGCTGGTTAGGGGTTTGCTTCAACACCGCTACCACCGCATTGTTCTTTTTTGCGATCATGCCCATCCCAAGTATTTCTCCATTCGTTTTGGAACTCCAGTTTGGCAAACCTTGCTTATCGACGCTCCCACCTGTGATAAATAGTAAAGCACCATCGTTTTTAGCTCCTTTTGGAACCATCACAGTAAGTTGATGCGTCCAAACATATTCCCGCCATTTCTGAGAAGTCAATAATAAATTATAAACAGTTACATCGGCCACCTCAAAGGTTTCTTTGGCTTCCCATTTGTAAGTTCTGTCACTATTATCCACATAACGTTTTAAGGCCGTCGCAGGAGTAATGTCTGCTTGAGCATAACCCCCAAAATAGCTGACCAACAGTAGTAGTATAATATTTAGAACTGATTTGCAGTTGACGTTCATAGGTGCTTAATTATTTTATTGTACTTGATTTTTTCCCTTGTGCAATGAATTTACAGGATTATTAATCGGCTAACAGCAATACTTCAATGCTTGTTTAAGTTCGTTATCAACGGATGTTAAAAACAAAAATGTTGCTGACTATCATCACTAGTAATAATAAATCACTTTAATGATGGCAATCAGCAACAGATGGTAATGATTATAATGTAGAACCCAGATAAATAGTATCTCCTACAGTTTTTTTATCCAAACTATTGAAATGCATATAAAAGTGCAGTTCCGCGTTCACATCAACAGGTGATAATGGTACATTGAAAGTTAAAGCACCACGGGAGGCGATATCAGTCCCGTATGAAGCATTACCTGTTAATGCATTCCAAATCACATACCCTGCCCTGTCAGTGAATTGACCATTTACTGACTGCGGATAGGCAAGCCAGCTAAATGTGCAGGTATTGTCATTGTTGCGCACAACCGTGCCGCAATTCGGACCATAGACAGGTCCAACACTGTATTTCAGCGCTGGAAAATTAAGCTTAATCCGATCCGTTAAATCCAAAACCGCAGCCCCCTCACCTCGCTGTGCAATAGAGAATGCATGATTGTAATTATACTGGAAAGCAGCCTCAAATGGACCTTGATGTTGTTTCTTTTTCTTAAACCCAGCCTTTACCAGCTCTGGAAAAGTCAAGAAGAAATCTCTCAGCAGCTTAAATTTGTATCGTTGCTCCGCCTGCTCATCAGAAGCAGCTTTTGGCGTATCTTCCCGTAACGCTGTAATTATATTTTGCCCCCTTGAGATTTTTCCAATTACCGCCCCTGTGGTATTAAGCATGGGCCCAAGTATACCTCTGGTTAAAATGCCCATTATGATAAGTTTAGGGAACCAGCGTAAACACTCTCCGAAACATCGTTTCTGTCGGCAGATATAAAAGAAATAAATAAATGCATCTCCTTAGTTAACATTGGCGTACTTACTGGCAAGATTGCTGCTCCTAATGACCTTTGAGGCCCATAAAGTACATGAAGCGCTTTTTCTTCCTCAGGAAAGTAGACCAGGAGCATTGCCTGATCAGTAGCATCTGGCCAGCGCTGCTCTGGGTCTAACGCCCATTTAAAGGCTATGCCGCTGGGTACAATCTCCAGAGATACGCCTTCTGCGACAGTGAGCTTGCCTTTACTTAGCTTTATGGTTTCGAAATTAATGGCGGTATCAGGATAAACGCCTTTTAACCCATTTAGCTTGACTTCAGATGTTGCCCTGTTATAAGCGGTACCGCCTGCCTCCACTTTATAGGTCCTAAATCCCAAATTTGTAAATTGAAGCACCGGAGTTAAAAACTTTGATACAACCCCCATTTTTAGCCTGTTTGCGGCTTGCAACGGACTCGCGGGTTTCGTTACTGTAGCTTGCTTTCTGCTGACGTTCTTACCAAGCCTGGTATAAAACACAAGACCATCAATTTTCCCTTGAACATGACCAGTCAAGCCATTCTTTAAAATTCCCATTTAATTTTTATTTTAAGTTATACACATGTATTGTTACAATATACGAAATATAAGCCACTTTAAAGTAAAATGTGATAAATATAAAAGAAACACAAGCTCGTATCACGCCTTGAGTGAATTCAGTCAGACCTCAGTAAGAAGTCTGATTGAACTCTGCTCCTCTTCGGTCCCTCTTCGGTATCTCCTCGGTCCCTCCTCGCTTGCTCTTCGGCTCAGAGCCGAGCAGCAACCGACTAAAAGCCGTAAAGGAAACAACCAAAGACCTTATAGGGGTAAAGCTCTATCTGTGGTCAATCTGAAGTCTGGCTGTGTTCACTATGAAGAACAGGTAGTGGAAGCTATAGGTTCTTCATCTGCCATACCTTGCTTTGTCATACCACTACGCGATGTAACATTTTTCAAGAGGTCGTATCTTACCAGAAATCAAAGAATATTAACGGTGAACATGCACGATTTTGAGCACATTTATAAAACCTATTCTCCACAGATATTTCGCGTATGTATGGGTTATGTCAATGACCACGACAAGGCGAAGGATCTCGTGCAAGAAACTTTCATTGCAGTCTGGAAAAATCTTTCGGGGTTTAGAAATGAATCCAAATTGAGCACCTGGATCTATCGCATTGCCACAAACCACTGTTTACGTGCATTAGAAAAGGATAAAAGAGTTACAAAGGTAGAAATGCCAGAACACCTCGCGGTTACAGAGGATGATTCTCCTGAAGAAAAGCTTGCCTTTCTATATACCGCAATTGCTGGTTTACCTGAAATAGAAAGGATTATTATATCGCTGGAACTGGAAGGCCTGCCCCAGGCACAAATTGCCGAAATCACCGGTATGGGAGCCGTAAATATTAGGGTAAGAATTCATCGGATAAAAGAAAAACTCGCTAATAAATTTAAAGAACATGGAAGATTTGAATAACCTACATAACCTGTGGAAATCTGCGAAACCGGCTAGTCTCCCCGACGTAGCTGAAATGCAGAAGAATATGAAGCAATTCCGTAGTCAGAAGTTGCGAAATAAAATGCGTTCGGTGACCGTTACGGTCTTAATCGTTATACTTTCAATAGTGGTATTAATAACCGTTAAAAGTTTATGGTTCAGCACACAGGTAGCTATAGTTCTTAATATCGCTGCATGTATGGTCTTGGCGGCTACTAATTTGCGCTCGATGAAAAGATTTATTGGTCTGAAAGATTTAAGCAATCTGGAATTCCTCGCATTTTTACAACAGACGCGTCGCAACCAGCTTCGGTATTATCGGCGAACTGAAATTATAGGTCTGACTTTAATCAGCGCTTCTACCCTATTGTTCCCTTATCAATTTACTAAAGAGAATATGGTGATTGCGACCGTCTTATACCTTCTAGCAATTGCCTGGTTGCTGATATTATGGGTGTACATCAGGCCGAGGAGCTTCCGTAGGCAAACAACCAAGTTAAATGCAGAGCTGTCACGCTTTGAGGAGATCGTACAACAAACAGTATAACCCAGCAAGACTTTCACTAGAAAACAATCGCCCTAAATATGGAGGATTTTGAAGTTTGTCGTTAGGTATTGTCTCCTTAAAACAAAGTATAGGAACCCGGCAATGGTATTACAAAATAAGAGCCCTATACACCACATTACCTTTTCAACGCTTCTAACCCGTGGTGAAGATAAAATTTCAATAGCAATGAAGATGGTGTAAACGATTGTGGAGATCAACGCGATTGCTGATAGAAATGGAATGAAAGAACCCATATGAAGTATCTTTAAAACAATCCACGCAATAGTGCTAAACAAGGAAATACCATATGAAATTTTTAGGAGAAGGTCTTTAGTCATGAGGGCTGAAATAATTAAGAAGTTAATAAACAATATCGGGTACTGCAATAGATGGGATCTTCTAATGAAATAAATAAAGCTATGACATAAAAAAAGCCCCCTTTTCAGGAGGCTTTAAATTCATAAATTTATATTATTCAACAATCAAAGTGCCTTTCATCATGGTGTAATGACCAGGGAAGGAGCAAATGAAAGTGTAAGTGCCTTTTTCTGGAATAGTGAAAGTGATCGTGTCCTCTTCACCGCCACCTAAAAGCTTAGTGTGTGCAATGATTGAAGCCGCTTCAGATTTAGGAATATATTGGTTGTCTTTCGCCTCCAACGCTTTCAGTGAAAATTGCTCAACATCAGTTCCCGGTTTCAAAATAACAACATTGTGTCCCATTGCAGTAATAGGGAATTTACCAGTATGCTTCAATGTTAATTTAATTGGCTGACCAGCAGTTGCCTTAAGCTCTGTCAAATTGAATTTCATCTGGTCAGTAGCCTCAAGATTTAGTACCGTTTCTGTCACAGGAGCTTCCGAAACAACAGCAGGATCTGCGGAAGATATAGTTGCTGAATTTCCAACTGGTGCAGTAGTTTTTTGTTCATTTCCACAAGATGCAAGTGTAGCTGCAGCAAAAAGAAAGGAAAGGATTTTAATTGAATTTTTCATATGTTTAATATGGTGTTTGTGCCTTACGACGTTAAAGCGTGGCAAAGCTATGAATTTTTGCTTTTTTAAATAGAAAAATCATACTATAGTTTCAAAAGGATTAATAACTTGACAGCGTTGTGAAGGTTTATCTAAGCAGCTCCTCTTGTAGTATGTATAGAATGAGGAAGCGGAATTGAGACGCATAAAAAGTAGTAAATTATAATTGACAAGCGATATGAAAAAGGTAACAGGAATAGGAGGTATATTTTTCAAAACTGATGATCCTAAAGCAACAAATGACTGGTATGCAAAAAATCTTGGACTAGATACAAGCGATTACGGAACAACGTTTGAATGGAAAGATGCAGATGAAGTAGGCAATTCAGGCTCTACAACCTGGTGCACTTTCCCTACAGACTCTGAAAATTTCCATCCCTCTAAAAAACCCTTCATGATCAATTACCGTGTAGTCAATTTGGCTATGCTATTGGAAGAACTAAAGAAGGAAAACGTGACCATCGTTGACAAAATCACCGAGTATGAGTACGGTAAGTTCTTACACATTCTGGATCCCGAAGGCAACATTATTGAGCTTTGGGAACCGAAGGATTAGTTGCCCACTATTTCTTATCCGCTACGATCTTATATAAAGCAGCTTTTCCTGATTCTAGCATTGCAGTTGCCATATACAGCTCTCCTGCCTGATCTTCGCCAAAGCTGGTGATTTGCCAGTAGCCGGCGTCTTTAGAAATAGATAACTTTTCTCTTTTCCATTGTGGCTTTTTAGTGTCTGTTAGCGTCCAAAGTGGACCCATCCAGTCCGCGAACACATACTTACCCACGAGAGCAGGAATCTGTTTTCCACGATAGACAAATCCACCTGTGATACTAATTCCTTCTTTATGCGCGTAATCTGTTATCGGGCTAATAGGACTCTTAGGTGCAGGATCGCCATTGTATTTTGCGTTCTCATGAAGTCCTTCTCTTACTCTCCAGCCGTAATTACCACCCTTTGTGATGATGTCAACCTCTTCCCAGACATTCTGTCCTACATCTCCTGCAAACAATCTTCCGTTGGCTTTGTCGAAACTGATCCTCCAGGGGTTACGTAATCCATACGCATAGATCTCTGGCTTCGTGTTTTGCTGGCCCACGAACGGATTGTCTTTAGGTACAACATATGGCGCAGTATTCACATCAATTCTTAAGATCTTTCCAAGTAGCGTATTTAAATTCTGACCGTTTCCGATCTCGCCGTGGCGGTCATCGCCTCCACCGCCATCACCGACTGCGATATATAAAAAGCCATCCGGACCGAACTTGATGTCTCCGCCATTGTGGTTAGACTCTGGCTCATTAAATTCCAGAACAACTTTACCGCTTTTCATATCGGTTACATCAGGGTTTTGTGCCGAAGCAGTAAATTCTTTCACGATACTGTGGTGGTCTACCCCAGGCGTCTTTGCAATTCTGGAGCTATAATATATATAGTACTTGTGATTTTTAGCGTAATTGGGGTGAAAAGCCAGTCCCAGTAAACCGCGCTCGTCAGAGCCTTCTCTTTTTAATACATCTTCCTTAATATTAAGGAATGGAGTTGGTAGCAATGCTCCTTTTTTAATAATGCGGATGCGTCCCTCTTGCTCACAAATAAATAATCTGCCCGATTGGTCCTTTGGCTCAGCAAAAGAGGTTAGGCTCGTCAAATTATCTGTGATCAGTTGTACCTTGAGTTTTATAGGAGAGTTCCCTACCTGACCGTAAGCCATAGTAAAACCTGAGATTAAGGAACATAGTACCGTAGTGCGGAAGATCGATTTATTCATAATAGTCGTTTAACAACAATAACCAACTGTTTGTTCGTTGCCAATAGCATTTAATGTTTGGCCAATCCTATGTATCAGCATACAAGTAATTAAACCTTATTTCGTAAGATAAACATAAACTCAGTTTAAATGAAAATAAAATCCTTAGTACTTACTGCCTTTCTCTTTGCAAGTATCGCTTTGAATGCTCAGGCACAACTACTCAGCCCTGGCCCTGAAGCCGCAAAACTAAATACATTGCAACAACGGTTTGTAGACGATCGTTTTGGAATGTTTATTCATTTTAACATGCCTACTTACCTCAATCAGGATTGGCCAGATCCGGAGGCTTCACCAGAACTGTTTAACCCTAAAAAAATGGATGCAAATCAATGGGCTAAAGCGGCTAAATCGGCAAACATGACATATGGATGCTTGACTACCAAGCACCACAGTGGATTTTGTATCTGGGATACCAAAAGCACCGATTATAATGTCATGAACAGTCCCTACAAAAAGGATGTGGTAAAACAGTTTGCTGATGCTTTCCGTGCTAATGGACTAAAGGTGATGCTCTACTACTCCATTTTAGATACGCATCATAAACTGCGCCCTAACCAGATCACTCCTGATCATATTAAAATGATCAAGACACAGATCACGGAACTATTGACCAAATATGGTAAAATCGAAGCCCTAATTATCGATGGATGGGATGCGCCATGGTCTAGGATATCTTATGATGACGTACCTTTTGACGACATCTATCACCTGGTAAAATCCTTGCAACCGGAGTGCTTGATGATGGACTTGAACGGAGCAAAATATCCAGCTGAAGGTTTATACTATACCGATATCAAAACCTATGAAATGGGTGCCGGACAACGTATGTCTGCCGACGCCAAAAGAATGCCGTCCTTGGCATGCCTTCCAATAAATACCTCCTGGTTTTGGAAAACCGATTTCCCTACAGTCCCGGTTAGAGATATCGACAAATTAGTAACAGAGACGATTGTTCCTTTAAATAACAATAGCTGTAATTTCATTTTGAATGTAGCGCCAAACCGTGATGGGTTAATTGACGAAAATGCCTTAGAAGGATTGAAGAAAATCGGTAAACTATGGAAAAATGAGGGTCCGACTGTTAAACTGGCTCCACTAGACCTGCCGATTATTGCCAGTAATATTGCTTTGAAGCAAGCTGCGAATTCAAGCTGGAGCAACGATATGGATATTATGGACTTTGCAACTGATGATGACTACCATTCATCCTGGCGCTCCAGT
Organism: Pedobacter sp.; assembly: GCF_037719805.1. Taxonomy (GTDB): domain Bacteria; phylum Bacteroidota; class Bacteroidia; order Sphingobacteriales; family Sphingobacteriaceae; genus Pedobacter. The sequence goes on from NZ_JBBJLZ010000004.1 coordinate 541,091, forward strand.
CCAACAGTTAAAAAACCCTGGTTTGAGCTCGATTTTAAGAATGGAAAGGGATTCAATACGATCGTTGTTGCAGAGCAAAAGGCAAATATCAAAAGCTATAAGCTTGATTATTGGGATGGTGCAGCCTGGAAAGAAATTTTTAATGGAGAGAACGTTTCGCAGATTAAGCTGCACAGGTTTCAACGGGTATGGGGCAGTAAAGTGAGAATTCAGATAGAAACGTATAATAGTACTCCTTCTATCGCAGAGTTTCAAGTGTTTGATGAAAGGAGATAGCCTAAGGCTATCTCCTTAAAAGATTAAAGTGTTGCAATGTCAATTACAAAACGATAGCGTACATCACCTTTTTCCATGCGCTCATAAGCTTTCTGGATATCTTTGATATCGATCATTTCAATTTCTGAAACAATGTTATGCTCTGCACAGAAGTCAAGCATTTCCTGAGTTTCGGCAATACCGCCGATACCAGAGCCAACTAAGCTTTTTCGTCCGCCTAATAAGCTGAATGCCGATATTGCGGCAGGCTTAGATGGAGCGCCTACGCAAATGTGAACTCCATCTGTTTTTAAAAGTGACAAGTACATGTTGAAATCATGTTCAGCAGATACTGTGTCAAGAATAAAATCGAAAGAACCCATTGCCGCTTTTACCTGTGCTTCATCTTTTGTAACCACAAAGTGATGAGCACCTAGCTTTTTAGCATCTTCTTCTTTAGCAGGTGAGGTGCTTAACACCGTAACCTCAGCTCCAAAGGCAACCCCGAATTTCACTGCCATGTGACCAAGACCGCCTAATCCAAGTACTGCAAGTTTATGGCCTTCTCCTACTTTCCAATGTCTTAAAGGAGAATAGGTAGTGATACCAGCGCACAATAGTGGCGCTACTGCTGCCAAGTCCAGTTTATCTGAAATGTGTAATACAAATTCTTCCCTCACTACTATGGTTTTTGAATAACCACCGTAGGTTGGCGATGAGCCGTCACGTTCCATACTGTTGTAAGTTCCGGTATTTCCTTCCAGACAATACTGCTCAAGGTCTTTTTTACAGTTCTCACAAGTCTGACAAGAGTCAACCATGCAACCTGTTCCGGCAAGATCTCCTACTTTAAAGTTCGTTACGTCGCTGCCTACTTTTACCACACGGCCAACTATCTCATGCCCTGGTACCATAGGGAAGATCCCTGGAAACCAGTCATTATTTACCTGATGTAAGTCTGAATGACAAACCCCACAGAACAGGATGTCGAATTGTACATCATTCGGACCAACTTCGCGGCGCTCAAAATCCCATGCTGCTAAGTCTATACCCGGCGTTTGAGCTGCGAATCCTTTTGTTGCTATCATATTATTTTAATTTTTATTTACTTGTTGTGAAGTATTATGAACAAGTTTTACTTGTAAAGATCAGGATCTCCAGCGAGTAAACTTCAATAATCTAAACCTTTGTTTCTATAAAATGTTTGCAATTCACATTACTTAAAATCTAATTATGGAAAAAATTAAAACTATGGGCTACGGTGCTTCCGGATCCCTGATTGGCGGCAAAACGCTAAAGCCAATGGAGTTCGAAAGAGAGCAGCCTAAAGTTGATGAAGTACTGATAGAGGTAATGTATTGCGGTGTTTGTCACTCTGATCTTCACCAGGTAAACAACGATTGGAAGAACACAATTTATCCCTGTGTTCCCGGCCACGAAATTGTTGGAAAAGTTACTAACACCGGTTCAGCAGTGTCTAAATTTAAAGTTGGAGATATTGTCGGTGTGGGATGCATGATCGACTCATGTAAGCATTGCGAACCATGTTTGGAGGGAGAAGAACAATTTTGCGAAGGGCCGGTTGGTCAGACGATGACGTACAACGGTTACTGGCGGCCGGATGGTTCAGGTTTTAACTCTTATGGAGGTTATGCGACCAATATTGTTGTTCAGGAGAAGTTTGTGATGAGCATACCTGAGACCCTGGATGTTAAGGCAGTGGCACCAATTCTTTGTGCTGGTGTTACAACTTACTCACCGCTAAAGCATTTTGGCGTTAAAGCAGGACACAAAGTAGGTGTGATTGGGATTGGTGGATTGGGACACATGGGAGTTAAGATCGCTAAGGCGATGGGCGCTTCTGTTACTGCTATCACCCGCGATGAAACAAAAAAAGAAGCAGCTTTAGCGTTGGGCGCTGATGACGTTCTTCTCTCTGAAGACGAGGATGCCATGGAAGCAAGTGCGGCCAAGTTTGATTTTTTGCTTTGTACTATTCCCTACCCATTTGATGTGAATGATTATATACCCTTGATGAGACGTCGCGGTGCGATGGTTACTGTGGGCTTATTAGGACCATACGACAATGCAACTAATAACATGGAACTGGCTAAGGTGTGTACTACGGTTGGTGGATCAATGATTGGTGGCACGACAGAAACACAGGAAGTATTGGACTTTTGTGCCGAGCACAATATCCTACCCGATGTTGAGATGATCGATATGAAAGATATCAATGATGCATTACAGAAAGTAAAAGATGAAGAAGTTCGCTTTAGATATGTAATTGATATGGCTACTTTGAAAAAGTAATACGATCTGTAAGTAAGCTGCATTAGATTACAGCGTTATGCAGTATATTTCTGATAGGTCTAGGTGGGATGGCACAAGAGCCAAATACATTGGCTTTACCAAATACCCGGCTTATTAGAAATATACCGTATGCGCTGAACGGTCACAAACTACGTTTTTCTGACCTTTCTGTAACTCAAAACGCCACCAAACCGATGACTTTACCGCTTTGGATCCATGGTGGCGACAGGCAAGTTTTAAAATAGGCTTGAAATCAGTCGATGGGATTGTAACTGATCTCCCAATAATTGTTTTCAGGGTCGGTGATGATACCGGAATAACCACCCCAGAATACCTGAGAAGGCTTCCTAATTACGTTTACTTGCTTTATTTCAAGCTCCACAAATATTTCATCAGTCTCTTTTAACGAATTTGTATTAATGGTAAAGTAGGTTTTCGATATGCCATCAATCCCTTGATCATGACGGTCAAGATATTTTGAATGTTGTTGCTGTTGGTAGATAGTAAATGACAGCCCATTTTTCAGCCGGAATATCACAAAATCTTCAGATTCACTTTTGATCTGCCAGCCGAAAGTCTTGAGATAGAAGTTTTTTAACAGGCTTAGATCATTTGCAGCAATAGTTATAGCGTTTATTTGAGCTCTCATACAAGGGTTGACTTACTTATCCAAATATACCGAATTCAGGTAGCATTCTTATCTTACTGAAACGTCACTTTTTAGAAATAATTGCAATTTTGCCCACCCTAATCAAAGCGAGGAGGAAACACCTAAGCGCAAATACGTATACTTATTTTGATAATAAATATTATAAGGGTCTTCCCCATAATATCCTACAGCAGCCATTAGGAAAGCCTTATGCATAAATAGAAAACTGTAATGGAAGGCGGATTCTATATTAATACGTTTTTTAAGGGCTGTAGCTTTATACCCGTCCATTTTATTGATTGCATAAGAAAGCTCGGATATGAACCGCCAGTTTTCATGTTGAACGGTAGATTGTTGCACAGAAAATCGATAGTTCAATCTTGTAAATCCATAATCGTTCTCTAGGGCATTTTCATAATCAAACCAACGGTGCCATTCTAATCCGACTTCATGATTCAATAAAAAGGTTTTAAGATCTACAGACTTCCGCTTTCCAAAATGATAGCTTAGCGTCAGGAAATTGGTGCTAAAATTGCCCGTTCTGGTGTTTACATGGCCATCCGGGTTAAGTGCCTCTCCGTCTTGTCCATTTGAATGATGTGTGAACCGCAATGATGCATACTTATATTCATTCAAATCCTTGTTTAGTTGATAATAAAGCATTCCACCCAATTTTAGACTTGGCGTCCTCACTCCTACAGAACGCTCATCAATTACCTTTACCGTAAAATCTGGTATGAGTGCAAATGAAAGTCTTGAGGAGGTAAATAAAAAATACGAAGTTGTCAATCTTCCTATAAGTACAAAACTAACAGGAGAGCCTATCTCTCCTTTCGGTGAGGTATAGGACATTTCTCTGTTAGCTTTGTAGATCTCCAGAAAAGAGGAATCAATTACAGGCTCATCTGTTAGATTAGCTTCACTTGATAATTGAGCATACGAAGGAACAGTAAACAACAGCCAGCCAACGACTAAATAATATATTCTTTGCACTGCTGTGTTGGCTAATTCGCCAATCGATTTGACATTTCTGTATAACTATCTTTAATATTGATGGTTCTTGCACCTCCTGAATTTCCTTTCTGAATTTTCAGTAGCTTTTTAGACGAGAAAAGAGTGCTGATCACCCCACCTAATGCAATTCCAGCAAGTAAAACTACCGTAAGTTTACCGCTTTGCTTCGTGTCCTGTGCAAGTAAACCTGCTATGGAATCTTTAAATTTCATGACTGTATAAGTTATTTACCAATTATTCGTCTTTTGCATCAGTATTTCCAGCAGCATTTCCTGCAAGACCCTGAGCGTCATCATCTTCTTCCCCCTGATCTATAGTTTCACCTAAACCGTCGTCTATTAACGGCTTTTTGTGACTCTACCCGGAGGTATCAGGTGTAGAAGTATAGTGGCTTTCTTCGTTCTCGGATTTACCGTCTTGTTGATTTTCCATGGTCGTAGATTTATAGTTATACAACAACGCTGTTGCAAAAGGGTTTCCCGATTGATCTGAATATTTCGAGCTCAGGGATCCGCCGCTTATCTTCTATCTTAGCTATTAGAAAGATGTGCTAATATTATCTATTTTAGAGCAAACTTTAGCCTCTTGAGTAACAGCAGCACTTCTTCATCCTCCTTTAGTATTTACGCACTAAATGAACAATCCATAACCGTTGAGTTTGGCAATAGAATGGATCAGCAGGTGTTGCGGACTATAAAAAACTTCGAAGAGCAAATATATGCGAGCCCGTTCCCGGGTCTTGTAACCACAGTAATTGCTTACGTCACTCTAACTGTTCATTACAATGTTGAGCAGGTACTAAATTCTAATATGCAAGGACAAAGTGGCTTTGATAAGGTTTCTAAATATCTTGGTTCAATAAGGGTCCTTGATGGATTAACCGAAGGTATTGAACACGAGCTGATAATGGTTCCAGTTTGCTACGGTTCTGTAAACGGCCCTGACTTAACAAAACTTGCAAAGGACAAGGGTATAGAAGAGTCTTTATTTATAAATCTTCATTCTGCGGCAATCTACAGGGTTTATATGGTTGGTTTTGTACCGGGATTCGCCTATCTGGGAGGTATGGATCCCCTATTGTCCGCTCCCAGAAAAGACAGCCCACGCGCAAAGGTTGCCGCAGGTTCAGTTGGAATCGCAGGACAACAAACCGGAATCTACCCAATGACTACCCCTGGAGGGTGGCAATTGATAGGTAGAACACCTTTGCGGTTATTTGATTCCTCGAAAGCTCAACCAGCCCTATTTAAAGCAGGGGATCTTTTAAAATTCTACCCGATCAGTGTTGAAGAATTTAAATCGCTATCAAACTTCTCGGATGCAGATCACCATTGTTAAACCGGGAATTTTTACTACAGTTCAGGATTTAGGCAGAGTTGCGTATTTGGGTCAGGGTGTTCCTTTGTCAGGCGCAATGGATCGAACATCATGTATCCTTTCTAATCTGGCAGTTGGGAATACTGAGAATGAAGCGACTCTTGAATTTACTTATGCTAATGCTGCATTTACGGCTGATACCGACTTGATGATTTCTTATTGTGGCTATGGCGCAACATTATCGATTAATAACATGTTGATTCCGTCTGTCCGGCCAATATTCATACCAAAAGGCAGTACTGTAAAGCTCGAGAACAACACCACTGGAACCAGAACCTATGTTGCTATTGCAGGTGGTTGGGAACTACCAGAAATTATGGGGAGCAAAAGCACCTATATTACCGGTAACTTTGGGGGCTTCAAGGGTAGATCACTTCTGAAGGGTGATGTTTTAACTTCGGGGAACCCGATGACTTCGACCTCTGAAAAGATTTTCAGCGATTTGTCTAAAGTGAACCCAAACTATCCTTCTTGGTATATCACGCATAGAATACCGAAACCTTATAATGACACCATTCAACTGCGGATAGTTCCCGGACCAGAATTCAGTTGGTTTGACAGCGATTCTATCTTAAGTTTTTTCTCTGAAACGTATACTATCGGCAGAAACGGTAACCGGATGGGCCTGAACTTGAAAGGGAAGAAAATCATCAGAAAGGGCATAGCCGAATTGCTTAGTACAGCAGTTGCACCAGGCACTATTCAAGTATCAGGAGACGGAAGTATAATCATACTGATGTCGGATTGTCAAACTATAGGCGGATACCCAAGAATTGCTCAGGTGGCGGCAGTTGACCTTTCTATATGCGGTCAATTAAAGCCTGATGATAAGATTGAATTCATTGCTATCAGCAAAGAAGAGGCGGAAATTCTTTATCTTGACCAAAGAAAGGATTTTACGAAAATAGCAGCCTCCATAGCCATCAAATATTAAAGATATACATGCTACGAATTGACTTGAATTGCGATATGGGCGAAGGATTTGGGAAATACCAAATGGCCAATGATGAGAAATTGATGGACTATATCACCTCCGCAAATATTGCTTGTGGCTTTCATGCTGGTGACCCTGCAACAATGTACACCACTGTAAAATTGGCCTTGCAAAAGGGTGTGGCCATTGGTGCTCATCCTGGGTTACCAGATCTCCAAGGTTTCGGTCGACGTGAACTAGAAATTACCGACGCCGAAGCCTACCAACTTTGCTTGTATCAAATGGGTGCATTGGATGGTTTTGTGAAAGCGTTAGGTGGATTACTTAATCATGTAAAACCGCATGGAGCCTTATACAATATGGCTGCAAAAGACCTGAATATAGCAAGGGCTCTTGCAACATCTATTAAAGACTTTAATCCAAATCTTAAGCTATACGCTTTAGCGGGGAGTCAAATGATCACTGCAGCGGAAGAAATTGGATTGACAGCAATTTCTGAAGTATTTGCTGATCGGACCTATCAGGATGACGGTAGCTTAACGCCGAGATCAAGTCCAAACGCACTAATTGCAGACAAAAGATTAGCCGCGGAACAGGTTTTAATGATGGTAAAAGAGGGTAAAGTGGTTTCTCAGAATAACCATGTTGTGGCAATTGTTGCTGAAACCATTTGTTTACATGGTGATGCTGAACACGCACTCCCATTTGCCCAGTCGGTGGCGTTTGCACTTAAAAATGAAGGCATCAACATCAAAGCCAGAGATGACGACTAAGAAAAGCAATTGGAGCATTTTGCTGGGCGCAGCTTTCCTGATGGCCTCATCAGCAATAGGACCTGGCTTTTTAACACAAACGGCAGTCTTCACAGAGCAGTTAGGTGCAAGCTTCGCATTTGTGATCTTGCTTTCTATCCTACTTGATGCGATTGCTCAACTGAATATCTGGCGAATCATTGCGGTGGCAGATCAACCTGCGCAGGAAATCGCAAATAAGGTGTTTCCCGGGCTAGGGTACTTCCTTTCCTTTCTTGTATTTCTTGGTGGTCTAGCCTTCAATATAGGTAACATCGCCGGCGCAGGCCTGGGATTAAATGTATTGTTCGGTATAAGCGTTACCCACGGTGCCATGATCAGTGCAATTATAGCGATCGGGATCTTCTATTATAAAGAAGCGGGGAAAGCAATGGACACTTTTGCAAAAACAATGGGGCTACTAAAAATATTCCTTGCTTTATTTATTGCTTACATCAGTGACCCCCCACTGGCCGAGGCGGCTGCCAGGGCGTTCAATCCGACCAAATTTAGTTTCACAGCAGTACTAACCATTGTTGGAGGGACTGTGGGTGGTTACATCACATTTTCTGGAGCTCACCGACTGCTTGACGCAAGGCAGACCGGGATCCATAACTTACCATCGGTAAACAAAGGGGCACTAAGTGCAATTGGACTAGCTTCAGTCATGCGGCTATTGCTTTTCATCGCTGCTTTGGGTGTGGTAAGTACAGGAGCAAAGCTAGATCCTGCAAATCCAGCGGCTTCGGTTTTTCAGTTGGCTAGCGGTGCTTTCGGTTATAAAGTATTTGGATTGGTGATTTGGGCGGCTGGCATTTCATCCGTTGTAGGATCCGCTTACACTTCGATCTCTTTTATAAAGAGTTTTCATCCGACAATCTTGAAATTCAACAGAGAAATAATCACTGGTTTTATTGTAACCTCCTGCCTGATATTCGTGCTTATTGGAAAGCCTATAAAAATTTTGATCGCTGTTGGTGCGATTAACGGCTTGATATTACCTATCGCGTTAGGAGTGATGTTGCTTGCGGCCTACCAGCATAAAATTGTTAGCCAATACAAACAGCCCCTATGGTTGACCATTTCCGGGGCTGCTGTGGTAATAACGATGATTTGGATGGGCTACGGTACTATAATTCAGATGTTCGGCGAATAGTACTTATAATGTCCAGTCAGGTCTCTCGAAATGACAGGTATAGCCATACGGATTCTTTTGCAAGTAATCTTGATGCTCCGCTTCTGCACTCCAAAACTCCGCCTCTGGAACTACCTCGGTAACAATCTTACCCGGCCATTTCCCTGAAGCTTCCATTTCAGTAATTAACGCCTTCGCTGTATCACGTTGATCGTCGTTTGAATAGAAGATCGCGGAACGATAGGATGCCCCAATATCATTTCCTTGTCTATTGCGTGTGGTTGGGTCATGTATTTGAAAGAAGTATTCCAATAACTTGCGATAAGATAACTGCTCAGGATCGAATGTAATTTCTATACCCTCTGCATGATTACCATGATTTCTATAAGTTGCATTAGGAACTTCACCTCCGGTGTACCCTACTACAGTAGATTTTACTCCTGGATAATGGCGGAACAGCTCTTCCACTCCCCAAAAACAACCTCCTGCTAAAACAGCTTTTTCTGTACTCATATATGTGATGATATTTTATTTAAAGTTAGTGTTTTGACATTGGCAAAGATAAATCTAATTGCCTTTGGAATGTAAAAACTCAGACTGCCGCCCTCAACAATTCCCGTCGGCCCATGATCTTCTGTACCAACATTCTTAATTTCGATCGGTAATCATCTTTCAGCCACTCCGTGTAGTTTTTAGTTACCTTACCTAAACATTTTCCATATTGTTTAATCCGCCAGTCAATTTCCTTTTCTAATTCATTACAAAGTGCCAATGCCTCTGTAACCGACTTGCTGTTGTCTACGCACATTAAAGCATGTTGACGAATAGAATCTCTGATAACAATTTTTGCTTTTTGCCCTTTTTCCAAAGCGGTTTGATGAGCGGTTTGTATATCGAATGACAGTTCAACTGTGTTAGGAAATTTGCTGCGCATTTCGGACGGCACCTGATGCGCCTCATAAGTCGTTTTAATACTCATACCCTCGTGATAAGCCTCGGGATGTTCGAAAACCTGTTGCCAGTCAATGGATGCATTCCATTCACCAAAGCGGTCTGTATTATTACCTAAATCAATAATGGAAAATGATTTCTTATTTGGTAGTCTTCTGGACCCCCTGCCAATCATCTGGTGATAAAGCGTAAGTGATGTAGTAGCTCTATTTAAAATTACCGTTTGAATACTTGGCTCATCGAATCCGGTAGTAAGAATTGATACGGAAGTGAGTATTGCCCCTTTTGTTTTCTTTAGCCACTTCAAAATTTCAGCTCTTTCAGAAGGACTCGTCTTGTTATCTAAGTGCCTGATCGGATATCCCAATTTTGTAAAGGTCTCTTCTACGCGCCTCGAAGTAAATATACCATTGTTAAAAATTAAAGTCTTTTTATTACGGGAATGTTGCTGATAGGCATGAACAAGCAAGTCAAGCATAGCTGGTGAGGAATACAACTCGTCTGAAGTACTAACGGTATAATCACCGTGTATGCCTGTTTTGAGTGTATTCAGTTCCACATCGTATCTCCAATTGGTCGGTTTTGCCAGAAATCCCTGCTCAATTAATGACCCTATTTGCTCACCTACTACAAGTTCAGCATAATTTTTATGCATCGGAAGATTTATATCAGAGCTAAATGGGGTTGCGGTAACTCCAATTACCGCCGCGTTCTTAAATTTACCGAAAAGCTTATGAAAGGAATTATGATGCGCTTCATCTACTATTAGCAAACCAATATCATCGGTAATGAATAGCCCTTCGCTGATGCGGTTTTTAAGCGTTTCTACCATAGCTACATAACATTGGTAGCTATCTTTTTTTGGAATTTTCTTTATGGCACTATTTATAATCTTGTTTGCAGTTCCGGTCATTCTTAACGCAGCGGAAGTTTGATTACACAATTCCGTTCTATGAGTTAAAACAATGACTTTCTTGTTGTATTTGGCGATAAAGCGAGCGGCTATTTCTGAGAAGATCACCGTTTTGCCGCCGCCTGTGGGCAACTGGTATAACAGCCTATAGTTTGACATATTCTGTTCCAGCTTTTCGAACAGCGTGCTAATATCACTCTCCTGATAATGGTATAGTCTCTTTGTCGGAATCCGGTTCATTCTTCTTGTTGAAATTTCCATAAGCCTATAACGAGTATTCAAAAAAAATGTTTTTAGCATTTCGGCAGACGGCAGGACCTTAAAATCCAAATGATAAAGTTGTCAAACAAACAAGGGAGCATTGCTGTTATTTCAGATAAAAAAACCCTAACTATGGAAACTACAACAGTTTTAAATCAACTTATCGAACTCAACAATGACCGCTTCGAAGGATTTCAAAAAGCAACTGCTGATATTAAAGATCAGAATATTGACCTCAAATTGATCTTTCAGGAATATAGCGGACAGAGCCATAAGTTTGGTCAGGAATTGACTGCACTTGTTGCGGCATCGGGTGCAGAAGTCGAAACTGGGAACAGTGTTACAGGAACGCTTCACAGAGCATGGATCGACGTTAAGGCTTTATTTGGCGGCGATGACCGTGAAAGTATCTTAAATGAGGCAGAACGCGGAGAAGATGCTATCAAAGCAGCATACAAGTTAGCACTTGAAAGTGGTAATTTGAGTGGAGAAGCACTTACGGTGGTGAGTAGCCAGGCGGAGGCAATTAAAACAGCCCATGACGTCATCAAAGGTCTTAGAGACGCAGCAAAGATTTGATTTACAACAAGTATGTAATAGGAGCCACCTCAGCGTGGCTCTTTTTTTTGTCTAAGAAATAATATATTTGGGTGACCAAATAATATTATATGACAGCTTTACACACCATTTATCAGCACTCGCTAATCACCACAGCGGATATGGAAACTATTTGTAAGGCGCATCGAAGAATACATATATGTAAAGACGACTTCCTGCTACAAAAGGGAGATACTGCCAAATCATACGTCTGTGTTGAAGAGGGACTAGTCCGTTCCTATGTGTATGACTATGATGGTAATGATATCACTACAGGATTTATTGGTAAAAATGAGATTGCAATTGATGTCGTTTCGTTATTTAATCAGGTACCTACAGTGGAATACTTCCAGGCGCTTACGGACTGCTCCTGTTTCATCATTGAATTTCATGAATTTCAATTGTTATACCATTCTATCAAAGGTTTTAATGAGTGGGGCCGCTCCTGGATGTCTGAAACTTTATTCCAGCTCAAACATCGGACAATTTCTATAATTACAGATTCGGCAGCAGAACGTTATCGTAGATTGAGAAGGGAGCATCCACAAATTTTACAACAAGCACCACTAAAATATATCGCAAGTTATTTGGGAATTACCGATACCTCGCTTTCTAGAATAAGGAAGGAGTTGGTTAATGAAATTTAGTTTCATTTCTTGCCTTATGGCAAGTGTGATTTGAAACTGTCATGCTAGATTTGGTTAAATTAATTTTAACATTATGAAAATCAACCCGTATCTTAACTTCAATGGAAACGCAAAAGAAGCATTCCAGTTTTATCAATCTGTATTTGGTGGAGAACTGTTTGAAATGAAAATGGAAAACACCCCTGGGGCAGAAAACCTTCCAGAACAGGAGAAGGAACTGATGATGCACGTTTCCCTGCCAATTGGAGATGGACAATTCCTAATGGCATCAGATTGCTTAGAATCTCAAGGCCACACACTCACTGTTGGCAATAACAACTACATCTCTATAATGCCGGATACCAGAGAGGAGGCTACCAAAATATTTAACGGGTTATCAGAAGGCGGTGCAGTTGAAATGCCTATGGAAGATATGTTCTGGGGCGAGTATTTCGGTTCCTTCAAAGATAAGTTTGGAGTATCATGGATGATTAATTTTAACAATCAAGCGGGAGTGTAATTATGGAAAGTCAAATATATCCCTGCATCTGGTTCGATGGCAATGCGCATCAGGCTGCCGAGTTATACACGGCAGCCTTTACCAACTCTAGGATCATATCGACTAATCCAATGGTCGTTATTTTTGAGATCATGGGCAAGAAATTCATGGGCTTAAATGGCGGTTTAAGTCATAAACCCAATCCATCGATATCTTTTTCTATAACATTCACGTCAAAGGATGAACTGGATTTAGCCTGGAATCTTCTAATACTTGATGGACAGCCATTGATGCCTCTTGATCAATATCCCTGGAGTGATTATTATGGATGGCTGCAAGACAAATATGGAGTCTCCTGGCAGTTGAGTGTAGGTCTGCCCGGAGGAACTCCACAACAAGATATATTTCCAAGTCTGTTATTTGTAGGCGAACAAAATGGTAAAGCCGAAAGAGCACTCAACTTTTATACGTCACTCTTTGATGATTCTAAAGTGGAGATTATAGCGAGGTACGAAAGCGGGGATCATGACATTGAAGACAATATCAAGTTCGCTCAGTTTAGCATTAATGGACAGCGGATGTCGGTAATGGACAGTTCGCACAACCATGATTTTAGTTTCAATCCAGGCATTAGTCTTGTAGTCAATTGCGATACTCAGGAAGAAATTGATTACCTGTGGTTAAATCTTACTGAAGGCGGTCGGGAGGACAGATGTGGCTGGTGCCAGGATTCTTTCGGGGTAAGCTGGCAGATAGTTCCTACAATCCTTGGAGAGCTCATGAGTAATCCAAATAAAGCACCCAAGGTAGTTGAAGCATTTATGAAAATGAGCAAGTTTAATATTCAGGAGCTGGAAGATGCAGCATTATAACTAAAAAATAAGATATGAAAAATAAGATTTTGTTTATAGTTTGTTTACTGTTCGGATTAATGTTTATCAATGCAGGATTGAATAAATTTTTAAACTACATGCCTGTCCCAACTGATCTTCCAGAAAGTATGATGAAGGTGATGGGTGCTTTCATGCAAATCACATGGTTGATGCCACTAGTTGGTATCATTGAAATCCTTGGAGGCATATTAATTATGATTCCAAAATACCGCGCGTTGGGGTCCATAATTATTTTGCCGGTGATGGTAGGGATATTATTACTAAACATTTTTGATGCACCATCTGGGCTACCGATTGCGTTGGTCTTACTCGCAATAAATATTTGGGTAATCATTGACAACAGATCGAAGTTTAGGCACCTGATAAACTAAGTTATTAAAGATAAAGCCCGATGCCTCCGGCTCCGGGCTTATCAACCTTAAAAAACCTCATAGAAAAATCTGTTTATATAAACGCTGTGTTTAGTTAGACAGATGTGGCTGAAAATAAGAATTACTCATCGATGACAATTGAATACTAGACCTACTACTTTTATTTGTCTAAATTTTTTGAACGTGGTTTTCTAATTAAATTCTTTGACGCTTCTGAACTCTTATTTTTATCCTTATCTCCTATCTTAACAGTCAATTTCCGACCCCGTAAATCACTTCCGCTCAATGCTGCTACGGCACGTTCAGCAGCTTTTAAACTCTTCATTTGTATAAAAGCATAGCCCTTACTTTGCCCGGTTTTAGGGTCTTCAACAATATTTAAATTCTCGACAGTCCCGTATTGTGAAAACAATTCCAGTAAAGTCATTGGTGTCGTATCTTTTGGAAATCCAACAATAAAAATGCTTGTCATAATCTTTAATAGCTCTTAATGCCAAAGATACTGTTTTAGACATGTAAGAAGAATCTATGAGAATTAACAGCAAATAGACTTGTTTCGGCTGAGTTTTGTAGGATTAATTCGTAGTGGTTCCACGATCATTTTGGTGACGGGTAAAGTGTGCATCTTCAAAATGGCCATGGATGTAAAAGTCCTCAGGATGGTTATCGTAAACGACCGCACTGGCATTTGGTAGTGCAGCATTTCCAAGAAACGCATGGCGCACTGCCAGCTCTTCAACCGGAGAAATAATTTTTCCTGACTCATACTCCGGTAAACTTAAAAGTTGGCTAAGGGCGAAATTCTCAATTACAACCTCTTCATCATCATTGTCAAGAACGACGACACCAATTGGCAATAGGACAATCTTCCTAAAAAAGCTTTTACCGTCTTCTGCTTCAAAATCAAGGTCAGCGACGATATAACGCACTTTTCGAGCACTACTGTCAAATATTAAGTCCTTCACCTCGCCTATTTCATTACCTAGTGAGTCAATAATTTCCCAACCATTAATATCGGGCTGATGATCTGCAATTTCAAAGTCACTCTCACTTAATTCCTGTAAATAAGTGGTTCTGTTGATTTCATTATTCTCCATGATTTCTTAATTTGGTAGCGGCTATCGCCATGGTTGTACGTCTAAGTCGGCCATGGTATAATTAGCCACTGTTGCCTAATAACTTCAATTAAGCAGGATTGTTTTAAACATCAGCAGGCTTCTTAGAGACGAAAGAGATCTTTTTCAAACACTTTTCATGAGATGCTTGTTAAATGTTTTGATTAAAATATATTATTATGGCAGATGACAAAAACAAGCAGGACGGTCGTGACGATAGTAAGATAGATGCGAACGATAGCAGCGAGGTATCTTACGCTGCGAAAGAGTTTGGTGTTTCTTCTTCAGAAATACGAAAGGCGATTGAAGAAGTTGGTAGCTCGAGGGCAGACGTTAAAAAATACCTCAACCGACAATGAGTAAGCCAGCTTCCAGGGATTCCTTTTTCTATAGAAACGGATTGACAATAGTTTTCATGTCCTTGTTTGTAATAACTTTGATTGGCCAAGGACTCACAGGTTGGAAGCAGCATAATCAGGATTTACAAGAGGAAAATGCAAAGGGTATCACGCTGAGCACCTATCTTCAAAGTGGACACTTCATTTCTGCGACGTTCGAGAACTTCGAGAGTGAATTTCTTCAAATGGCACTTTATGTGATAATGACCATATCCTTACGACAGATTGGATCTGCTGAAAGTAAGAAGCTAGATGAGCATGAAGAAGTGGATCGAGAGCCGAAGGTGTCTGCTAATGCGCCTTGGGCTGTCAAAAAAGGTGGTTGGATATTAAAGATTTATAAAAACTCATTATCGTTATGTTTCGGCATATTATTCTTCTTTAGTTGGGGCATGCACCTTTATGGGAGCTGGCAGAATCATAATGTGGAGCAGCTGGCTAAACATTTGCCTAGAGACACTGTAATTGCCTACTTAGGTCAACCAGAATTTTGGTTCGAGACATTCCAAAACTGGCAAAGTGAATTCCTATCGGTTGCTTCTATTGTATTTTTCACGATATATCTGCGTCAGCAAGGCTCGTCAGAGTCTAAGCCTGTAGACGCACCTAACATGGAAACTGGCAAATGATCGAATTGAAAGTTCTTAAAGCAGGCGCAATAGTGCTTGATAATAGTGCTCCAACGAATCGGGATCGGTATCGAGAAACAAGTAGGGCTCAATGAGCTCCAATTCCATCAGGATTAGCTCGTCGTTGATAACCGCCGCATCGACACGCGCATATAAACAGTCTTTCGCAAACAAATCTATGTATACCTGTGCTTTATCAGTTATTTCTGTAGTCGGTTTTTGCGGATGTACGCTCCCGCCGAAGGTCGATTGAACTCTAAAGTCGCCACTAGCTGCCTTTTTAACCACCGCATGACTAAAGTTGCCGCCAAAAAACAGGAAAGACCATTCTCCTGCTACTTCTATCTCGTTTAAGAAAGGCTGGACGATGAAGTCTTCAAATTGAAGTAGCTGATTAATTTTAGTGGTATGTTCTTCCACTGTCGCCAGATTCACTTTAAAAGTGTTTTTTGCTCCGCCAGAAACAACTGGTTTTATAATTAGGTCATCTGTTCCAAACGCAACAAAATAGTCACTAATATTAACCGTTTGTCCTTGCGCCAAATAAACAGTTGGAGTTACTGGAAGGCCGGCATTCTCAATGTCTATCAGATAATGTTTATCTGCGTTCCATCTTAGTATTGTTGCAGGGTTCAACAACCTGATACTCAACTTTTCCATTTGATCCAGCCAACTATAGAACTCTTTAATTTGATCGAAATAATCCCATGGAGATTTAATGATCGCAAGATCATAATTCTCCCATACCACATTATGGTCATTCCAAATTTCTTTTGTGATAATTAACCCTTTTGACTGAAGGAAAGCTATTACCTGTTCATCTTCGTTTGAAACGTTGATTGCATGGTACGCTCCTTTATCCAGATAGGTTACTAAGGCAATGTTCATGATGCGAATTTTGCTCCGAAGGTAAAGATTAAATCACGACTCTAAAAGTTAGGTTCAGCCGTGCTTTCATGGGCTTAACAGATTTTGCAATGCGGTGCTCCCAATTCTGTTGGAGATCCCCTTTCATTACTACCAGCGCCCCGCTCTCCAGCTTAATTGAATATTTTTCATAATGGTTGGTCTTATTACGTATGTCGAACAAGCGCACCTGCCCAAAGCTGACTGATGCTATAATTGGATGTGTACCCAGGGCCTTTTCATTGTCACTATGCCAAGCCACGGAATCATTTCCGTCTCTGTAATAGTTTAGCAGCACGCTATTAAACTTCGTTCCTGTTATATGCTCAACTTTAGCGTTGATCATCAGTAACTCCGGGGTCCAGCCATTTAGAGGAGAACTTTTGAAGGATGTATAATCATAAGTATCCGCATTTGCGTACCATGCTGTCAGCCTTGGGGTGATCACTTCTTTATCATACATTTTCACGATTTTCTGCTGCCAGGGTGTATCTGCAATTAACTTCTCAAGTAGCGCATTACTTTCCTGATCTGAAAATAACTCTGGTTGATAATCGAGCAGACACTTAGGCAGCCCTGGCGTTTGTCCTTCTTCCTTAAAAAAACTAAGCTGTTCCATGATGTTGCTATTGAACAAGTTGACCTTGCTTTACCAATACCTGAAAATCAGCAGACATCTCTGCATCGTAAACCTTGAACAAAATCTCCCAACGATCTTTTATAAGGGTACTAATGTAAGTTTTGAATAGTTTCTCGAAGTGATTAAAGTCTATATCTGGCAAGCAGACGATCAAATACTGATCATCACCTTGTATAATTACCTGCCGGATAAACATAGGCCAATGCGTTTCCAATTCTTCAGGGAGCTTGTTGAAATGCTGCAAATCAATGAACTTTCCTATGCTTTCAACCAGGCCCTCTACAAGTACAGAATTGCGGTTAGCTACCCATATCCCATCTATTTTAACAATACTTCCTAATAGCTCACCACCGTGAACAATACGCCAGGACTGGCCCGGTCGGAATTGGGTAACCTGAAAGACCTGAGTGGAATTTTCAAAATAAGTTAGTTCAATCATTGCCATAATCTTGCTAATTTTTAGACCTGGGCAAAGTTATACTAATATTTTTAGTATTTCAACAGAATAATAAAGCTTTATTTATCTTCTAGTTTTTCACTCATTCCATTAAGATTCATAAGGAATTGCGAGCTTTCATCGGGACTAAATGATTTCGTTTTGTCATGCCATTCTGCGAACTTCTGTTTGTTGCTAAGTTTAAAATACATAAACGCCATGTTGTACGCAATCTCAGTTTTATCCTTCTGAACAGTACAATATTCAAGTGCCTTAAGATAAGCTGCCTCCGCCTCTAAAGTTTTTTTAGACGCCATGTAGGCATAACCTAGTTCTCTAAAAAACCAGAAGTCTTTAGGGCTAGCGGCAATAGCAGCATTTAGAACGAGTATCGCTTTCTCGAATTGAAGTGACGCATTGTATGCGTAAGATAATTCGAACTCTAAACCACGATAGTGGGGATCTTTAGCATATGCAGGCAAAAGGTACTCAAGAGCTTTTTCGTAAGCTCCAACATGATTGTAGTGTTTGCCCCAGGCCACCATCGTAGGCAAGAGCTTAGGATCAACCTTATAAGTTTTTAGCCAATCAGGTTCGACCGTTAAGCCCAATTCGGCAAGCCGGGTAGCACTTAATACAGCAACATCTCTGGTATTTGCTTCCAGCCGATACTTCATCGAGGCATTGCTGGGGTTCGGACGGGGTAATAACTTAGCGTCCTTGCCAACCTTAAAAGTCCCTTTAAAATCAAATGTAAAGCCCGCCATTTGATCAATATATAAGAAGCCATAACTGTAAACGGTATCAGTCGGTAGTTTAGGAAATGTTATCCATTTGTTTTCGGCATTATAAAACTTAGTGCTTAATACCAAGTCCGAGGGCTCGGAGACCTGCTGTGCCAGTAATTGAAACGGGATGAATAACAAAAGGAACAGGGAGCGGGTAAAATATTTCATAGGTATAGCTTTAAAATTTACAACATTAATACCGCTCTAAAGCCCCTGGCTGCATAGTAAGATTCTGCGCCATTATGGTAGACGAAAGTTTTCCCATAACGGAAATCTGCAAACAAAGCGCCGTTGAGGGCTCTTACATCTGATGGGGTAAGGATCCAACTGGACGTTTTCTGGTCGAACTTTCCCAGGTCTTGTAATTCTCTGTATTGCTCTTCAGTAAGGAGCTGTACTCCCATTTCATTTGCCATATTGATGGCGCTATCTGCGGGTTTGTTCGCTTTTCTTGAATTTAGAGCTGCATGATCATAACAGATACTTCTGCGACCCGCGGGACTTTCAGGCGAACAATCAAAGAAAAGGAAAGTACCAGACGCGTTATCGAGACCGACTACATCGGGTTCACCGCCGGTTTCTTCCATTCTGGTTAAGGACTGAAGTTTCATCGGGCTGTCTTCAAGTTTTGCGAGTACATCTTCCCATTTGATTCCATTATGACGGTGCGGATGCTTATCAAAGCGCAATCTTAAGGTGCTGAGTAACACTGAATTCATGGTGTGGTTGGTTTGGTTAACGAATTTAACAAAAAAATGGAATTCAGAGCATCGACATAGTGATTCTTAACACCTGCTTAACGCGTTAGTATCTTTATTAAGAAGTTTGCGTAATTTGCGATCAGCAATTCCTGAATTTAGCTTGACTTCGTTTAACAATAAGCTAGAGTTTTGCAGCTTATGAAGAAAGACATTGAAACATCAAAAGACATCGCGTTACTTGTTGAAACATTTTACACCGAGATCATGCAAGATGAACTCCTTGGCCCGGTCTTTCTGCAGCACAACTTCAATTTAGAAGGACACCTGCCTGTGATGATTTCTTTTTGGGAAGGTATTTTATTTGACATTCATACTTACAAAGGTAATCCGGTTCGGGTGCATCAGGAAATGAATGCCTTCTCTCCTCTGCTTCCCCTGCATTTTAAACGCTGGCTCACCATCTGGTCAGCAACTGCAAACAAATTATTTGCCGGAGCCAGAACGGAAGAGGTGGTTGCTCGTGCAAAAACAATAGCATCTATACTTGAAGCAAAATTGATCGCCTAAAATTACCAATATGTTCGAAACCTTATTTCATCACATTGAACTAAAAGTATTGGTTACACCGCAGGAGAAATCGCTTATAGAGGCTTTTTTGTTACCAAAGAAGCTGAAGAAAAGACAATATCTACTCCAGCAAGGTGACCATTGTAAATTCTTCACGTTTGTAGCCAAAGGCTTGTTGAAGTCTTACAATATTGATGAAAAAGGCGCAGAACATATAAGTGTATTTGCTTGGGAGGGCTGGTGGATATCAGATATGTGGAGTTTCTTTCATGGCAAAGATGCAAATGTCAATATTGAAGCCATTGAAGATTCAGATCTGCTCATGATCAGCTTGCAAAATTATAATAAACTTTTGGAGCAGGTTCCCGTGATGGAACGCTATTTCCGAATTCTATATCAAAATAGTTTACTAACGAAAGATTTGCGATTGTTAAGCGCTGCGACTCACACAGCGGAAGAAAAGTACCTCAGACTGCTTAGTTCCCAGCCCGAACTCATGCAACGGGTTCGTCAAAGTCTTATTGCGTCTTATCTCGGACTAGCGCCAGAAACGATCAGTCGCATAAAACAGAAGCTAATCCGCAACTCCCCGATTGACCGAGATCAATAGTAATAATTGACCTGCATCAAGTGCTGCTTATTTTTTGCCACCTATTTTTGTGATGTGATAGAGTCATAGGATTAAGAACTCAAATCCTTTTAAACTGTTGTCGCAATAATTATAAATAGCAAATTATGGAAAAAGTAGCATTGGTAGTTGGAGCAACCGGAATCACCGGGAGCGCATTAACTGAAAAACTCATCGAAAAGGGATGGACTACCTACGGATTATCACGTTCAGCTAATAGCAATATTAAGGGCCTAAAAACGATATCCGCAAATCTTCTAGACAAAGAGGATTTGCTTCTAAAGCTTAAGGATGTCAATCCTACACATGTTTTTATAACAACCTGGATGCGTCAGGAGACTGAGGCGGAAAACATTCGTGTGAATAGTTTGATGGTTAGAAACATACTTGACAGTTTATCTGATAAAAGAACAGTCATGCATGTGGCCTTAGTAACGGGCTTAAAACACTATTTAGGACCTTTCGACGCATATGCAAAATCGGGGACTTTTCCAGAAACTCCTGTTAGGGAAGAGCATCCCAGATTAGAACTTGAAAACTTCTATTATGCGCAAGAGGATGAAGTATTCGCAGCAGCTGAAAGAGATGGTTTTGCCTGGAGCGTTCATCGTCCGCATACTGTTATCGGCAATGCTGTTGGTAATCTAATGAACATGGGGACTACCCTGGCGGTTTTCGCATCTATTTGCAAAGAAACCGGAAGACCTTTCCAATTCCCGGGATCATCCGCTCAATGGAACGGCTTGTCGGATGTTACTGATGCCTACGTTCTCGCAGAACAAATGATTTGGGCAAGCATAACAGAACAGGCACATAACCAGGCATTTAATGTGACCAATGGTGATTTGTTTCGCTGGAGCTGGTTATGGAAGCAATTGGCCGCCTACTTTGATATTGAAGCTGTAAGCTTTGATGGGACTATCAATCCCCTGGAATCGCAAATGGCTAATGATGATCAGCTATGGAGAGAACTAGCTGCACAGCATGATTTAAAGGAAATTGACTTAAGCAAACTCACTTCGGCCTGGCATACAGATCTCGATTTAGGTCGCCCCTTAGAGGTAATGACGGATATGTCTAAAAGTAGAAAATTAGGCTTCACCGTATATCAAGAGACACGTGAGTCCTTTTTTACATTATTTGATAAACTTCGCCAGGAACAATTGATCCCATAAAAACTTAGATAACGCTTATTTTACACCAATGGAGATAAATAAGCGTTATCTTGTTTTACTATAGCCGCGCAAATGAAACAAATCACCCTCTTACTATTAGCATTTTTTACTATGGTTGCATATTCTTATGGCCAAAGTGTCAACAAAGCTCCTAAAATAGAACTCTTGATGATAGACGGGAAAAAATCACCCAGTGTGGTGCCTTTAAATCCTGGGGAAAAATACTTAGTCAAAGTTACGGTGACTGATCCAGAGCATGATGTGCTAAAAGCAAAATGGGAATTATTTGAAAAGTCTGAACTTAGTAAAGCTAACGGAGAAAAGAGAAAACCCGTGGCTTTACCTGATATGGTAACCGGTTCTTTGCAAAACGTCATGCTTGATGTCCCTGTCCATCCAGGAGATTACAAGCTAACATTAACTGTGAGCGACAGCAATAAAAACACCAGTACTGCAAGTATTGAGCTTCGAGTACTTTGAACAGGTGCAACACGAATACAACCTACGCCATAGCCCCATTAGCAGCAATGATTTGACCTGAGATCCATTTCGCCTCATCTGAAGCAAGGAAAAGTACAACTTTTGTTATGTCTGCAGGCTCTGCAATACGGTTAAATGCATTAGAACCCGCAAGCCTTTCGAGTACTTCATCTGATTTACCATTGAGAAAAAGCTCAGTTTTAGTTGGCCCAGGTGCAATCGCATTTACAGAGATGCCTCTGCCAACTTCTTTTGCGAAGATGCGGGTTAACTGGTCAACGGCAGTTTTCGTTGCAGTGTATATGGCGTAACCAGGAAATAACATGCGTGTTGCTGAAGAGGAAACGTTGATGATAACGCCATTGTCTGCCAATTTATCCGCAGCCTGTTTAAGAGCGAAAAACGTTCCCTTAACGTTGATGTCAAACTGAAAATCAAAGTCTTCTTCTGAGTGATCCTTCAGCGCTTTTGCTTGCATTACCCCTGCATTATTAATTAAAACGTCGATCTTCCCATAACGTGCTATACTTTGATCAAATAGAGCTATTACCTCAGATTCTTTGCTCACATCTGCTTTTATTAAAAAGGCGTCACCACCCTGACTACCAATTTCTGCAAGAACGTTTTCTGCTTCAAGCTGACTACTAGAGTAGTTGATAATAACTTTAGCGCCTTTGGCCGCGAATGTCTTTGCCATGTCTGCACCAAGCCCCTTTGATGCGCCGGTAATGAGGACTACTTTTCCTGTTAAACTTTCCATTGTATCTACCTGACTGCTACTTAAGGCTAAAATTGCTGAACGTCGCCGACTTGTCTGGTGTCCCCAACACTGTTACCCCTACTCTGAGTGCCCTATCCCATGGAGGAAGGAAACTGCCGTCCACAGGCTCGGTATTAATTATTGTAAAAGGCATCTTACCCATAGCATAAGAAAAAGTAAAAAGATGATTTTGCTTAGCTTGTAGTCGCAGTTTTACAGGAGATGACTTTCGATCTCTTTCGGAAGGTAATGAAATTGTCTTGATGACAGTAGTTTCACCATTTTTCACCTGTTTCAACTTGATTTCCCCGTTCGTTACGGAAGCGAAAATAATATGTTTATCATCTCCTATAATAGCGATTCCAGCTTCTGTGTCGGATTTTTTAACAATCGCCTCAGCGACATATTCGGAATGGTAAACTGGTTGCGCTATATAAGCCCCCGAAACATCTGGAAGCGCTGAGATTTGAACTGATTTTTTAGCAAGCTGCCTTTTGAAGTCTTTAAATATACTCCATTGCCAGTCAAGACTCAAGTCTTTTCCCTTGAACCTGTCAGACTTTTCAACTCTTTTATGAGCCGTTTTATTGTCATTTTGTTTAAACTTAATCCAACCATCTGGTGTAAATTCAAACTCGATCAACAGTCCTTGTCTACCTGCATACACACTTTCCTGAGCGCTATATCCATGATATAAGAAAAAGTTTTTCCCATCTTTCTGAACCGCGGTACCATGACCAGGACAAGTCCAGTCATCGGTGCTGGCTAACACGGGGTTATTTGCATATTTCTCCCAGGGACCGAGCAAACTTTTACTTCGAGCAATCCCTGTCCCGTAATTGCATTTAATACCACAGCAGCCTGCGGCAGCATAAATAGCATAAAAGTATTCGCCATTTTTTACCATGGAGACACCCTCTACAAGCCCATTTTCCCAAGCTTGGTCTCCTCTAAAAAGTTCTTTCTTTTCACCTATCAACGCAGTACGATCTTCTTTCATCTCCATCGCCCAGATCGGCGTAGGCTGTTGAACACTATTTCCATCCTCCTTCCAGATCATGTACAGTTTACCATCATTATCACGCATAGGGAACGCATCAATGGAGCCTGCAGGCTGACACATTAAAGGACCTAAATCTGTATACTCACCATCTGGCTTATCGGCCACAGCCACTCCTATGCACAAATTACCACCTTTTTTATGGGCTGTATAGTACATGTAAACCTTTCCATTATCGTATGTAATTTCTGGAGCCCAAAGATAGAAATCTGCCCATTGTGGAACTACTTTAAAGGCCACGCTCTTTTTTGTCCATTTTTTCAAATCTTTTGAGTGATAGATCGGAAACGCGGGCATCCAGTTGGATGTCGTAGCCATCGCCCAATAATCCTCCCCAATCTTAACCATAGAAGGGTCTGGATGGTCACCAGGAAGTACAAGTTCTTGAGAATAGGTTCTTCCGAAAACTAATAGGAAAACGAGAATAAGGGGTAGCCTTAGGTCTTTCATTATGCTAGTTTAATAGTGATTAATAATGTCCGACAATTTACTAAAAACCTTTAAATAGCGCTCATATCTGATGCTAAATTTAGCTGAAGCCATGTTTTAAGTTATAAACCTCACCCTTATACTGGCCTTTCAAAATCTGTACTGCCATTCTGCTGCGTTGCCCAGTCTGACAAACAAACACGATAGTGCTACTATCAGGTAAAGACTCAAACTTCGACTGAAGCTCATATAAAGGAATGTTTACCCCTCCAATATTACGTTCTTCAAATTCATAAGCTTCCCTTACGTCAACTATCATCACTTGTTTATTGGCATCCAAGGTCCACTGATCTAAAGTTTCACGAGTAATCTCAACTATAGCTTCAGGCTTGCGCTTAACAGTAATTATGGACGACTCTATTCTTTTTGCAATCGTAAAGTAGTTTGTTGAGTTATCAAGTGCACTTATCGTCATTAGTTTGCCGGACAGTGTCTCGCCAACTTCACAAATGATTTTGATGGCTTCATTCGCCATGTACAGCCCAATAATTCCAGGAAGAACACCGAGAACACCAATGTCTGCGCAATTTGGGACTTCGTTTGAAGCTGGAGGTTCTGGAAAAAGGTCTCTATAATTAGGCCCATCGAATAAATTGAACACGGAGAGTTGCCCTTCAAACTTAAATATAGAACCAAATACTAAAGTTTTGTTTAGAGAAACACAGGTGTCGTTAACTAGGTAACGCGTCTCAAAATTATCAGAACCATCAATAATGAGTTCATACTTGGCCATAATGTTCGACGCATTATCAGATGTTAACCGTTCCACAAAAGCGGTAACTTTCACATAAGGGTTTAAATGCTGCAATTTAACTGTTGCAACCGTGGCTTTGGATTTTCCAATGTCTTCCGCAGAGTATAGGATCTGCCTGTGTAGATTGGTTATATCTACCTTATCATCGTCAACAATTCCTATCTCACCTACTCCAGCCGCAGCAAGGTACTGAAGTATCGGGCATCCCAATCCTCCGGCACCGACAACCAAAACCTTCGCAGATTTGAGCTTCAGTTGTCCCTCGAGTCCAATCTCAGGCAATATGATCTGCCTACTATATCTCTTATGTTCCTCTCTGTCCAGCATCTCTACATAGTTAAACTATTATCCCAATCTTTCCAAACCGGCTCATAGCCTTTTGCAACTATCATTCCGGCAATTTGTTCCGGACTGCGCTCATCACTAATCTCGAATTGTTCAAGCGATTCTGGTTCCACCGCATACCCGCCTGGGTTTGTTTTGGAACCGGCACTGATTGCTGTGATGCCCAGCTTGATGATATTATCTCGAAAAACCGGAGACTCTCTCGTTGAAATCGACAGCTCAACTTCTTCGTTGAAAAGCCGGTAAGCGCAGATCAGCTGTACCAGTTCCCTATCGCTCATTACAACTTTCGGTTCTAAGCCACCACTGAAGGGTCTTAGTCGTGGAAAGGAGAGACTATACTTGCTTTGCCAGTACTTCTTTTCCAGGTAATTCAAATGTAAGGCTGTAAAAAATGAATCCGTGCGCCAGTCTTCGAGCCCGATTAATACGCCCAGTCCCATTTTATGTACACCCGCTTCACCTAATCGGTCTGGAGTTTCTAACCGGTATTCAAAGTTGGACTTTTTCCCTTTTGGATGGTGCTTTTTGTAATCTTCCTGATGGTAAGTCTCCTGATAAACGAGAACGGTGTTAAGCCCATAAGGGATGAGTTTTTGGTAATCCTGTACATCCATAGGCTGTACTTCCATTGAGATCTGGGCGAAATGTGGCTTTAGCAGCGCCAACACTTTCTTGAAGTATGCTACATCAACAGTTTGGTTTGCCTCACCGGTTACTAATAAGATATGCTCATAACCCATCTTTTTGATTACCGCAACTTCCTGCATAATTTCCACTGAGGACAATGTCTTACGCCTCACCTTATTGTCATAGCTGAAGCCACAATAGGTACAAATGTTATTGCATTCATTGGAGAGGTATAAGGGCACATACATCTGTACTACGTTACCAAAGCGCTTTTTAGTCAGGTGCTGACTGATGCTTGCCATTTGCTCCAGGTAATCAGAGGCGGCTGGCGAGATTAGTGCTTTGAAATCGTCCAGTGATTTTAATAGCGAATTTAAAGCCCGCTCCACGTCTGCAGAAGTTTTAGAATAAATGCTTGACTTCGTCTCTTCCCAATCAAAGGTTTTGAAGATATCTGTGAATTTATTCATCTAGAAAGGCAGTTAATGGGCTACTTTGCATTGCATAACTTGAGGGCATTGCCAACCGCGCTTCATAAGCCATTCTTCCTGCTTCCACTGCGATTTTAAAGGCTCTTGCCATCATAACAGGATTCCCTGAAACGGCTATGGCGGTGTTGACCAGCACGGCATCCGCGCCGATTTCCATAGCTTTTGCTGCATCTGATGGTGATCCGATTCCTGCATCAATGATGACGGCTACACTACTTTGACTGATGATGATTTCCAAGAAATCAATGGTCTTTAGTCCTTTGTTGCTTCCTATTGGTGAACCAAGGGGCATCACGGCGGCTGTACCAACATCTTCCAGTCTTTTACAAAGCACAGGATCAGCATGAATATAGGGCAAGACTATGAAACCGAGCTTAGCCAGTTCTTCTGTTGCTCTCAAGGTCTCTATTGGATCGGGCATTAAATACTTAGGATCTGGATGAATTTCCAGTTTAATCCAATTCGTTTCCAGTGCCTCCCTCGCAAGCTGCGCTGCAAAAATTGCTTCTCTAGCGTTTCTAGCACCAGAAGTATTGGGCAACAGATTCTGATTTGGATGTCTTAACCTGATGAGCAGGTCGTCTTGTTCATTATTTTTTACGTCTATGCGCTTAAGCGCCACAGTGACTAGTTCTGAACCGGAGGCAAGTAAAGCTTCTTCCATCAATACCGAAGAACTGAATTTGCCAGTACCCGTAAATAATCGGGAGTTAAATGTTTTATCTGCTATTGTTAACATGCGCTGTTGATTGTTGAGTAAATTGATCGGACAGTTTCCTGGCAATCGGCCGCTAAGGTTAACGCTGCCGATACCGCCACACCATGAACGCCCGCGTCTATTAGCCACTTAATGTCCTCAGGTAATATGCCGCCAATTGCAATCACCGGGATGTCTAAATTGGCTCTTTTCATCTGTTTTAATATCTCTTGATATCCCCTTAAGCCTAAAAGTGGACTCAGCTTTTCTTTTGTTTTTGTGAAGCGAAAAGGCCCCAATCCGACGTAATCTGCACCCTCATTTACACGTTGTTGTACCTGATCAAAGGTATTGGCAGTCCCACCGATGATCATTTCAGCACCTACTATTTGTCTGGCTAATGATATTGGCATATCATCCAGTCCAAGGTGAAGACCATCCACTTGAGCTTTCAAGGCGATTTCCGGGTAATCATTGACAATCAATTTAGCGGAGTATGCCTCACAAAGTGTTTTTGCGGCAATGGCATAAGCCAAAACTTTTTCTTCAGTCTGATCCTTGACCCGAAGTTGAATCCATTGGCAACCTGCATCGAGTGCCTGTTGTATAGCAGTAAGGTGGGAGCCATCACTGGCTTGTTGAGATATATAATGTACTTTATCTATGCTTTTCATTTGATATTTCCTGCTTTAAATCGTTAAACATTTTTAAGGCATTTGAAGGGTCGTTCCACAAGGCGCCAAGAACTGCTGCACCATCAAAACCCATGGACCCTATTTGATTTATGTTGTCTGCGCTTATGCCACCTAACGCCATTACCTTAGTTTTGATCTTAGTATCCAGCTCAAAATCTGGTGAGATCACCGCTCCATAATCTGGTTTAGAAATACTGTTGAACACCGGACTGAAAAAAACGTAATCAAACCCATTCAGATCATATAAGTCTTCCAGGCAGTGAGCCGAGGTACTTAGTAAGTATGCCTGTTCAGAGTACCCCGTGAAACCAGGACTACCCCATTCCCTCCGCTTATTTTCTGGCAGATGGAGTCGGTCAATCCCATAATCGGCGGCTATTTCATGACACTGATGTAAGGCGATGCTTGGACAATATTTCGGATCAATCTCTTTTAGCAACGCCCTAATATCTTGATGGCTACAACCTGGCTTTCGTAAATGGAAAAATTTCAAGCCCGATTCGAAGAGGCTGTTAATGATTTTAGCTTCATCAACTACAGGAACCGGGCTTGAAATAACAATCAATTCCATTAGAGATAGATTTCACTTCCCTTTTGTAAGAATTCTTTTGACTTCTCTTCCATTCCTTTAGAAAGTGCATCGTCATCAGCCAATCCATTTTCATTCGCATAATCACGAACATCCTGACTGATCTTCATAGAACAGAAGTTAGGGCCACACATGGAACAGAAGTGGGCGATTTTTGCGCCATCTGCAGGGAGTGTTTCGTCATGGAACTCTCTGGCAGTATCCGGATCAAGGGATAGATTAAACTGGTCTTCCCATCTAAATTCAAATCTCGCCTTACTTAATGCATTATCACGATACTGAGCTCCCGGATGGCCTTTAGCTAAGTCGGCAGCATGAGCCGCGATCTTGTAGGTGATTACACCATCTTTTACGTCCTTCTTATTAGGTAATCCAAGGTGTTCTTTAGGAGTAACATAACAAAGCATGGCCGTTCCGAACCAACCAATCATTGCGGCTCCTATGGCTGAAGTGATGTGGTCATATCCGGGAGCAATGTCTGTGGTGAGCGGACCCAAGGTATAAAAAGGTGCCTCTCCGCAATGGACCAGTTGTTTATCCATGTTCTCTTTAATCATGTGCATTGGGATGTGTCCAGGACCTTCAATAATCGTTTGAATATCGTGTTTCCAAGCAATCTTAGTCAGTTCGCCGAGGGTTTCCAGTTCTCCAAACTGCGCGGCATCGTTGGCATCGGCTATGCAGCCAGGTCTCAATCCATCTCCTAAAGAAAAGGCAACATCATAAGATTTCATGATCTCGCATATCTCCTCAAAATGAGTGTAAAGGAAATTCTCTTTATGATGCGCAAGACACCATTTGGCCATGATCGATCCTCCTCGGGATACGATGCCAGTTATTCGCTTGGCAGTAAGCGGCACATATCGTAAAAGCACGCCCGCATGAATGGTAAAGTAATCAACACCTTGTTCTGCCTGCTCGATTAAAGTATCTCTAAAAAGCTCCCAGGTCAAGTCTTCAGCTTTTCCGTTTACTTTCTCTAAGGCCTGATAGATCGGAACAGTTCCGATGGGAACAGGGGAATTACGGATAATCCATTCCCTCGTTTCATGTATGTTCTTACCGGTCGACAAATCCATAATGGTGTCTGCACCCCAGCGACAAGCCCAAACTGCCTTTTCAACCTCTTCTTCAATACTGGAAGTGACCGCTGAATTCCCAATGTTGGCATTTATCTTTACCAGGAAGTTCCGCCCGATGATCATGGGCTCCAGCTCTGGATGATTAATGTTGCAAGGAATAACCGCTCTGCCAGCCGCAACTTCAGACCTTACGAATTCCGGTGTGATATATCCTTTTGGCGTGTTTGCACCGAAACTTTGTCCCTGATGTTGTTGAGACATTACCTGATACTGATCTTGCAATTGTTCCTGTAGCAAGTCGATGCGTTGATTTTCTCTTATCGCTATATATTCCATTTCAGGGGTAATGATCCCCTTTCTGGCATAGTGCATCTGTGATACATTCATTCCTGGCTTTGCTTTGTAGGGCTTGCTAATGTGTGCAAACCTTAAGGCATCTAAATTTTGATCATTAGCCCGCTGATTTCCATAATCCGAGGTAATTGCGCTAAGTTGATCTACATCACCACGATTTAAAATCCATTGCTCTCTTAAGCGGGATACTCCTTTTTTTACGTCTATTTCTATGTCGGGATCCGTATAGGGACCACTTGTATCATAGATGGTAACAGGGGAATTGGGTTCGGTTTCACCAAACCTGCCGTGCAGCTTTGTTTCACTCAAAATTACCTCTCGCATGGCGACCTCAATGTCATGAAGTTTGCCTTTAACATACACTTTACGCGATCCGGGGAAGGGTGACCTGCTGATGAGCTGATCTGTTGGTGTTCTTTCATTTTTCATAAATCGTTCTTATTAGCCGCCTTGGGTTGCTTTGATGATGGTAAGATGGTCTCCGGGTTTAAGAAGGTAAGAATCCCAGCGTTCCTTAGCTATAATTTCCTGATTTACAGCCACAGCGATGCCAGCAGAAGGCAGCTTGAGGTTAAGGCCGACTACCTGCTGCAAGGAGCAGATATCGTCTACGAGATAATTTTCTTGATTTACGGTTATTTCCATGTTGCCAGAATTTCTAACTATAGGAATGCACCCGTATTAAGGAAGGAAAAACGAATTGAATTCGTTCTACTTTTCCCTTCGGCAGTACTAACTGCATCAGGTTCAAAGGGTATTTCTCAGCACAAGGCACCCCTAAAGTTTTCACTAAGGTATATAAAAAAATGTATTAGGGCACAATTGAACCTTAATCTTATGTTATCTTTACATAAAGTCTTGCATTATGAAAATCACTTATGTACTTCTTCTGGTTCTTGTTACCGGAATGAGCGTCAAAGCACAGGTTGCAAAGGATAAAAAACAGATTGAGGCGAGCGTGACAGCTTTTTTTGAAGGAATGAGCGTACTTAGCGAAACTCAGATGAAAACAGAATTAACCCCTGATTTTATTTTAGTTGAACATGGATTAATCTGGAATGCAGATTCATTGATAAGCCACTTAAAGCCTATGATAGGCAGAAATGTTAAACGTTTGAATCGTTTAGTATTCGACAAAACTAGTCAGACAGGAGACCTGGCAACTGTAGTATACCACAACTCTGCTGATTTTATTACGGGCGAAAAGAAGCAAACAGTCAATTGGTTGGAAAGCGCCGTTTTAGTCAAGCAATCAGGAAGATGGAAAATTAAACTATTGCATTCAACTACATTAAAATAGACCTAATCGCCCCTAGTTTTATTGACGACTAACTTAATTTTTTAGTTTTAAGCTCTTCCAAATATACTCACCGACCTTTCTACCCTGAATAGCGCCTTGATCGACACTATTTTTGAAATGTATACCCCCGTAATAACGACTCATAGAGGTTTCATCTGAAGCCGTTAAGAAAGACTTAAAATGTCGCTGGATTCCAATATAACGAAGGTCGCTCGTGTCCTGATACTCAAAATTATCGCCAAAAATATGCGTCAGAATAACTGCAGCAGCCCCGCTAATGTCGCTGTGCCCGCTAGGATACTCTGGGAACGGTGGTGTCTGTAATACAGGTAGCCAGTGAAGATCAATTGTTTGATTGATGACGGTGACCGGACGAATGTAAGCTGTGGTATACTTGACCTGCCAGCCGCAGATGAACGCATCATACAAGGCGATTGAAGTTAGCGCGTAACTTTGGGCTGTTTTCAATGCATCGGCTTTCGTTTGCTTACATGCGATCGCAGTTATCCCTATCCAATGACCGCCGGGTGTGATTTTTTTATTCGCAAACGTAGTATGTCCTTTGTGTTCGATAACAAAGGGGTTGTCATCCCAGAAGACCGCCATCTCACGTTGGTCGGGCGTCAAGGTTTTACTTTGTTCGTAAACCGCAACTGCCTGTTTGTAGTATTCACTATTTTTATCCTCGCTGTAAGTCGGCGGTGCAGGCAGTGGAAAATCCTGCGATGACTTTACGACAAATGGTTGCTGTGTACCCCAGCAAAATTCTACCCCTTCCAGATAATCTGGCGCCGTCGGGCGCCATTTCCCGTTATCATTACTCCCCAAAAAGCGAACCTTACCTCGGCTTTTCGCGTAACCATCGTTGTTGGCACGGGCCAGCACAGCATTACCAATCTGTTCGCCGAAAGCCAGCGACCTTGCGAAGGTACTGTCGTCTAGGTTTTCCTGATACATTTTAAGCACTTGACTCTCATATTTCTTAAGCGTATCTATGGAGAAGGTTACTTTATGGGCGACAGTAAAAAACGCCATCGAAGCCGCAAGTGTGTAGTTATACTTTTTAGATTTTCGAGGCTTTGGCATCGGCTGGAATCCTGGAATCTGCTCAGCAATTGAAGCAAATTCCTCGTTCTCAAACCTGATGGCCTCAAAGGCGGCAAGTGATGTGTAGCCATAGATTCGACTGGCTACGGGTGGACTAAACGCGTCGTAAATGATAAGCTGCGTAAGGTGATCTACATTTTGGTGAAGCACCTCGGAGTCGGCAAGCATTTTTATTCTCTTATTGCTGCAGCTGAACAAAGAGAGGACAAACGCAATTAAGATTAGAAGTTTGAATGAACTTATATGAACAAAGGTCATTGAAGCTACTTGTTAAGTGACGTGATCCAGCTGGCAATCATGCGGGCGTCCTGAGCCGAAACCTGCGGCATTGGAGGCATCGGTGTAGAATAGTCAGGCCAATGCTCCGGTTTAGGGTTTTTAATCAGTTGCATGATCTCCTCAATAGTGTACTTTCGCTTGGCGATATCCTTGAATGCAGGCCCCACTTGTTTAACATTAGGGTTATGGCATGCCGAGCATGTGTTTTTCATTAGTAAGGGTTTAACCTCCTCATAGGTAGGGACTTTTTTTACAGCTGCCGTCGCCGTTTTGAGATTCACATTCGGCTTTGCAGTATTAAGTGCCATGGCTTTCGAATTTTTAGTACTCAAGACCTTCAGATCCAGCTTGTCTCCACTGGGAATATTGTTTAATGTGTAATAAGCAGTTGGGTGCAGGAGTTTTAAATTTTCTGTATCCCTCAGGCCATCAATCGTAATCGTATGAATGAAGTTCTTCCGGAGATTGGCGACAACTATGCGTGCCCTTAGGCCATCTTCAGATACTTTCACCCCTGAAATATTACATTTTAGATTACCAACCGGCGGACTACCATAAACACCTTGATACTTATAAGTGAAACTTTCTATCGAATAAGATGCGAGGTCTTCTGCGAGTTTTTTGTCTACGGGTTTAGTAAATTCTATCTCAAACCCATCCGGCTTAGCACGTATGGCCAGCATCTCAAAGGGGATATTATTGTTCCATACTAAGCGCTCCAGGCCCATTGTCTCTTCGCCTGCCGATCCCCAGCCCCTGTTTGTTTCACCGGTAACCAAGGAGCCGTCTGGCAACCATGCTAAGCGGACAATACCCGACTGAAAACCACTTCTAAAAGCCCAGGCAGCTCCTTGAGATTCACCGTTTACTTCTTCCAGAAAAATTCTGCTCACTATACTTTGCCCCTGATCGCCAACTAATAGTTGTCCTGAAAAAGGGCCAAAAACGCCTTGAGGTATCTTTACTATTTCTGAATTTGAAATTCCTAAGATCCCATGGGGTAACCAAACGGCTGGTAACTGCAATTCAGGGATCTCCTTTTTTGCATCGGCTAAGGTGCGGTATTTTTCCTCCACGATGTTTTGAGGCTTAAATGGCTGACCGCTCTGATCAAACTCTATACGTGCGTTGTTATTAGCGAAAAACTTTTCCGTAGTTAGTTTCACTGGAGAATTCGATAAATTACTCCAGGCCAAGCTGGCGGGATGGCCCATAAATGCCCCTTTTTTTACCTTCATGATACTGCCCGATCCAACCCAGTCTCCTTGGTTGTCAGTATACCACAGTTCACCGTCAATCATGCTAATTCCGCATGGGGAACGGAAACCCGCTGTCCAAGGTGTTACGACTCCCTTATCCGTAATGTTAAGTGCCCAGCCTCTAAAAGGTACCATGGCTTTAGGATGCCACCAATCAGGCGGAAAGCCGAGGTTAAGTGTGACGAAAAACGATCCGTCGGGTGCTAACCTCGGGCCAAAACTGTACTCATGATAGTTGCCCGATAATGGCCATGCATATACCGTTTCAAATACGTCTGCCTTACCATCCATATCCGTGTCAACGAGCTTAGTTAATTCGCCGCGTTGAACCACGTAAAGCGCACCATCCTTATAAGCTGCGCCCAGCGCCTCATGCAACCCAGCTGCAAATTTGCGAAAGTAAGGGCGCTGACTTGTGGGGTTCTCCACCATAAAAACATCACCCCGGCGAGTGGTTACCGCTATCGTTCCATTTGGAAGCGTGCACAAACCACCAACCTCAAGGATAGTTCCCTCCGGAGCGGGGATTTTCATCATCTTGAAATAATTTTCTTCTGTGGGCAATTCCGCCTGAGCCAACACCTTATTGTTCGCGGCCATTAACGAGCCTACAATAAAAACATTTACGAATAGCTTTCTAATCATTTGATTACTTAATTTTCTCATTACCATCCCTTTATAAAATGATAGAATAGGTTAATATTTGTTTTATGGGTATAATTAACTCCTGCATTCCTAAAGAAGTTCGTACTAACGGTTTTTCAGTCGTAGAATCGTCTAAGTTGATGTAATAGCTGTCATCGATACTGTAAAGTCCTTTCTTAATCATTGTAACCTTGCTACCAACAGCAAGCCGTACGAACGCTTTGTCAATCGGAGATTGTATACTAAGGACCCGGCGTATTCCTTTGCCTCCTGTCGTTACTGCGCTGGCATCATTTACCAAGGTGCCGTGTATTGAATACTTAAAAGTAGGGCGTCCATCCTTATCAAGCGAATAACCTTTTGGCTGATAGCCAGTACCTGTAGTATCTGTGATCCAGGCGGCGCCCGCAGTTGCTAACAAGCTGATCTCTGGTGCTGGCTTACCAAAATATTGCAGGGAACCGGCTGGGCGGGACGATCCGTCGCCGCGTTCATGCCACATGGGGGTAGCGTCAAGAAAATTGCCGCGCCATAGCTGAACAATCATTCCATTGTCCAAATCGTAGGTATAATGCAATTGTTCTATGCTACCAACACCCACTCCGTGAATAACACGGACGTTACCAGGTAGATCTGTAAAACTTCGTAACACCATATTTTCCTCAGCACTGATAAGGATTGGACTAACAGCCTCTGCTGAAACTACATTAGCATCGCTTAGTAAATACTCACGAATACCAGGCCCAGCGACAGAAAGGCTTAAGGCGGTCTTAGCCCAGTCTACGTTTTTGGTATAAAATATTTCGAAGGGAAGATTACCAGACTGTAAATTAACAATTCCCTCACCTTTGAAGTCTTTAGCATCAACGGCCTTGATGCCATCTATTTTCAGTGTTCCTTTTCCACCGGGCACGCCTAATTTAAATTCATATTCGCCTGGTTGGTCAATACGGATCATCCCGGTATACTTTAATACAAATTCATTGTCTAACTTAACTTCATTAGAGCTGAGCGCCAAGGGATTGCCCTGCGCCTCTGGTTTCAATATCTTGTAATCTGGTTCATCAGAAAAGTTGCCTTTGTAAACAGCGTATTTAAGTTGAGAGAGGGCCGGATGGGGCTTATCAAAACTCGTGTAACTGATGTTCTTAAATGCAACAGCTCCATGATCTCCTTGAATCCTGAGTGGACCGGTAATGCTTTCGTTATTGTCAGACGCACCGCGTGTAGGTCCTGACATTTCTACGTTCTCTTGTATTAAAATTCCATTTAGCCACAAATACAAGATCTTCGCGTTGGCCGTTTTTGCACCTTTATCATCGAAGCGTGGTGCTTGAAACGATACTTTTATATGCTGCCACAGGCCTGGTGCCCGGCTTACATTTTGACGCGGTGCGTACCCTTCATAGCCTTTCAGCCCCTCTGGTTTGCTATCGTCCCAGCGCTCGTAGATACCGCCATTGTCACTCGCTTTGGGATGTATTGTTCCCCAGGTATCGAACAATTGAACCTCATAGCGTCCTTGTAAATAAATACCTGAGTTGGCACCTCTAGCCATCATGTAGTCCATCTCAATGTCAATGTCGCCATGTTGAAGACTGAAGTAAAGATCGCTCCCAGGCTTTTTACCGTCAATTTGATTGACTAGAATACCTTTTCCTTTGGCAGTTGAAAAGTCATTAACTACCTCCAAATCCGCATGCACATCACCAACTATTTCCCAGTTTTTAGCTGGGACAGCAAATGCTGACAGATCATCTAAAGGAATCCGGTTCTTAAGAGCCTGTGCACTGATGCTACCTGGAGTTAAAAAACCGAATAGCCAAAGTGCGAGGCAAAATCCGGTATAAGTTCTTTTTTGCATTTAATATTAGTTTAGAGGTAAGTTCCTTTGTTTACCAGCGTTGTTTACCACCGTAATGCGTTTAATGTTACTATCACCAATGATAAACCTTGCCGACTGCGACAAAAAGGAAGTACCATAATAGAATTCCTGCCTTGCCGTTTTCCCGCTTTTATATTGAACTATAGCGTAAACATCGTTGGGCAGTACTGCTAGAGTTTTGGCGCCCGATTGCTGTTTAAAGATTTTTAAAAAGTCTTTATGCTGACTGGCAGCAACCAATACCTCTCCTTTACCGTCGCGCAGTTTCACTAAGGCTTTGCCGTTACCGGGTATGTAAATACCACTTTCCAAAATGCTGAGTGGTTTAAATCCCCCTTCACCATCCCCTTTCAGCAACAAGCCATTAAGGGCATCATATCTACCAATAGATACATCTGTTCCGTAGTCATTGCCGTTCATCAGCACATCAAGGTTACTATCACCGTCGAAATCACCAACCTCCATCCCATTAATTACTGACAGTTGAGCTTGCATTGGAAGCGGGATCAGGGTGAACTTACCGTTGCCGTCATTACGTAAAAAGCAAGATTTGAGCATATTGGCTTTAAGCCGCAATGCTCCCTGGCGCTGCTCAGGGCTCAGTATTTCATCGATGGTAGCTTTAGCGTATGATTTGTAATTGGTAAACTTCTTTTTCATGCTAATCATCTGCTTTGCCATATCATCACGCCCTGATACGGGAAATTCTTTGAGCTCCCCTTTTTCATCCTTAAGGAAAATAGAGGGTACGGCGCTGTAACCACTATTATCGAAATCTTTAGCTGTAACGTAAATGGGATACTCATCACTGGCTTGCATTAAGCTGTTTTGCCCGAGGTTACCTACAATATAATCAGTACGACCGGTATGGCGGAAGTCTCCCCCAACAATGGAGGTCCATAAACCAAGCTTGTTCTCAATACCCGTATTGGCTGTATGATTTACAAACTTGCCATGAACATTTCTAAGCATGGTAATGGGCATCCATTCACCAGCAAGGATTAGATCCGGCCAGCCGTCGTTGTCGAAATCTGTGAACAAAGCATCACAAACCATCCCTACGTTCTTCAGAATTGGTGCAGCCTGCGCGGTGACATCGGTAAACTTAGCAATGCCATCCTGGCTGTCATTCCGAAGTATGATGCTGGACACCGGTTTCGGATATTCCCATGGTTTTACCCGCCCAGAAATAAACAGATCAAGTTTTCCGTCTTTATTATAATCACTAGCCCTGACGCACAGTTTACTCGTCATGTTAACCGGGACAGCCTTAACATCAAGCTTAAAATTCCCTTTGCCATCATTTATATATAGCCTGTCCTGGTATTCAGCACTATTGGCAGCGCCCTCGTAGCCACCACTAGCTGCGTACAAGTCTAAGCTACCATCGCCATTTGCATCAAAAAGTAAGACGCCTGCATCTTTATAGTATGGCGTTTCCAACGCGGATTTAGGAAACAAATCCTTTTGAACAAACTTGCCGTTTCGCTGCTGTAAGAATAATTGCGTAGGGTTGTAAGCATTTCCACCGACCACCATATCGTCTAAACCATTGTGATCTACATCACCAACTGCTATTGCAGGACTGTATTCCGACAGCTTATGCGGCATCAATTTTTGCACGTTAAAATCAACAAAACTTGCATCCTTGCTGGCATAGTGCAGGTTTAGTGAATCAGTGACCTCTTTAAACAATGCCTTTGCAATATATTTTGGCATCAACGTAGAGCTACTTTCCGCATCTGCAATGTTCAGCAGCAAGGTTTGATCTGCCTTTATGTTAGTAAGCTTCTGCGTTTTACCATTTTGCCAAGTGATCAACAGAGAATCAACCTTAGATACCTTGCCCAAACCAAAATGAGCAATCCCCTGCATAGTTGACAGGTAGCCCCTGTAAGGGTTGTTTTCATATACTTGTTGCTTATCATGGTCATAATATACGTTAAGGACAGCTCCAAGCCCATTTACATTGTTCTTATCGCCAGCAAAACCTACTTGCAAGTAATGCCTCGCATCAAGCGTCTTTTTTTCGTCTCTTGAGGTATTGCGATAAATCAGCGCTTCATCATTGATGTTATTAATAACCATATCTAAGGCACCGTCATTATCTAGATCAGCATATACCGCCCCATTTGAAAATGTCGGTTGTTGAAGCCCCCACTCGGTGCTTACATCTTTAAAAGTGAGGTCGCCATTGTTGGAGAAACCGTAATTATGGAGCTTGATCTCCGGAATTTGCTTGATAACATCATGCTTTGCGGTTACCGCAAATGCTTCCTGCCGATAGGCCATGAAATCACGATCAGATACATCCCGTGGAAATCCATTGGTGACGATCAGATCGCGGAAACCATCATTATTGAAGTCGGCCACTAAAGGTGTCCAACTCCAATCGGTCTGTGCCACACCACTTAAAAACCCTATCTCACTAAAAGCGGGTGCACCTATTTCCCCAAGTTGACCAACACGGGGACCTTGATTAAGTTGTAAAGTATTGCGTACATATTGATATTGATAACCGTATTGATCAAAATTTTGGAAAGTTTGATAGCTACTAGGCCCAAGCATCATTTTCTTACGGTAATTGTCCTCCGGATTCATATCCAGTTCAATTACATCAGCAAGGCCATCATTATTGATGTCGATTACGTCCTGACCCATTGCATTATAGGAGGTGTGTTTGAAGTATTCTTTTGATCGATTGGTAAAGGAACCATTGTGATTATTGATGTATAATAGGTTGTCACCAGAGAAGTCGTTCGATATATAAATATCTATCCATCCATCCTTATTAAAGTCTACGGTTGTAGCAGCATGTCCAAATCCGTCCAGGCTAAGTCCTGCCTCTTTTGTAACATTTACAAAACGGCCGTGTTTAATCTTATCATCCCAATCGTTTCGAAACAGCTGACCAAGACTATGGTTATCGTTATAATTTACCGTTCCAAACAAGTTGGGGTTATAGCTGGCGGAAGCGCTGTTGACGGTTAAATACATATCCAGATCGCCATCATTATCGTAATCGAAGAAGTTAGCCATCGTAGATTGATTTCCAGCCTCTAGGCCATATTCTATTGATAAATCCTTAAAGGTTGGTATTCCATCTTTATTTACGCCTTGATTTACATATAACAGGTTATGGCGTCTATTTTCTTCTTTATAGATGGTGTTACAAACGTAAATATCTAAAAGACCATCATTGTTAATATCTACAATAGATACGCCACGGCCCCAACGTCCTGCACCGTCAACACCCGCTTTGTCTGTAATGTCTTCAAACTTAAAGTCTCCTTTATTTAAGTAAAGCCGACTGGCTACCATATTGCCTGTAAAATATAGATCAGGTAAACCATCCCCATTGAAATCACCAACACCAACTCCCCCACCATTGTATATATTTACCAGATCAAGGGGGTTAACTGTGTCAGATTCGGTTATCAAATTATTAAAATGGATGCCGGAATGAGTCGATGATATTTGCTCAAACAGCGCCTTTTTTTTACAGGACGAAGTGAGTAAAGCCAGTAAAACAATCAGCACAAGTGGAATTCTTATCATGTATAAACTTTTGCTATGGCGTGATGGTGATCCCATCAATAAAAATAAGAAAGACCCCTCCATTAAGGAGGGGCTTTCGTCAATACCACTTTCCTGTCTTAGTAACCAGGATTTGGTGCTAAGTTCGGATTTAGCCCAATTTCATATTGAGGAATAGGATATAACTCACGGCCAGTCGGAATCGATATGTTGTACACTTCTTTAACAAAAGAGGTAGCAACCCCTGCCCTTCTTAAGTTGTAGAATGTTGAATACTCTCCAGTGAGCTCGTGCCGGTAATCATGATATACCATTTGTAACGGATCGGTGATTACCTTCCCTTCGCTCATAAATACAGCCGGAGCAGTTCCACCGAATGCCCTGTCGCGAAGTACCTTGAGCGTAGCTAAAGCACCAGCATTATCCCCTGTTCTGGCCTGACATTCCGCTTTACTTAATAGAATCTCTCCATAGCGTAGCAGGATCTGATTTTGCGCACCAAAAATATTAGAAACACCCGAGTTGCCATCCAATGTCGGATCGCGCCACATTTTCGTACTGTAATAGCCACTGCGTGGAATCGCATTATCTGTTCCTATCCATGGGCGGGCGACCGTACCACAGGTGTTGATAATTTTACCGTCAGCGCCAGTATACTTGGCCCTAACTCCAGCATCTGCACTTGTAAAACCTGCAATAACCAGAGGATAACTTTTAATCCCACCTTTTGCAATTATAGCCGGACTTGGGTGTACATCACCAGGACCTAGAATAGAGGCCTCTTTACGAAGGTCACCTGCCTGAAATCCATCATATAAAATTTTGTTACCATAATCGTAACCAAAGTTTGATACCTCTTCAGGCATGCCAAAAGACCCGATCCATGCTACTTCGTTACCACCACCCCAGCTTTGAGTGCCCGCGGTTATAAATTGCACTTCAAATATTGACTCTGCATTATTTTCTTTATCATATTCGTGTATATCAATGAATTTCGGCAATAAGCTATACTTGCCGTTAAGTTGATTAAAACTTACAATAGCCTCAGCATATTTTTTTAGCCACATCTGCGAAGCCCCCAGGTAACCTAACGCGGCTCCTTTCGTTGCACGACCAAGGTCAGAAGCATCGTATCCTTCTTTCCACGGTAATAAATCTGCAGCAATCTTAAGATCTGCTTCTACCTGGGTGAATACTTCTGTCTGACTACTTCTCGGTTTCAAACCGTCATTAGCCCCATTTGATAATTCTAACGGTACCCCACCGAAGCTCGAGGCAAGATAATAGTATGTCATGCCGCGTAAGAAATAGACTTCACCAGTAAGCCGATTTGCCAATGCTTCATTCAAAACGCCTTTTCCCTTCATAGTTTTCAAGATTTCTAGTGCAGAGTTTGCACGAGCAATACCGATATATGCTCGTTCCCAAAACACCTGGATACCACCAAAAGTACTTGGTATTGCATAGGTATTATAAAACCTGTCGTTACCCCAGTTGAAAAAGTCATGAGTCTGAAAATTAGCATAATACCATAATGACTTTTTCAGCAAGTCAGCATTCTGGTACGTATCATATATCGCGTTTACTATTGCGACACCATCTTCAGGCTTATTAAACAATGCATCTGCAGTTGGATTAGAGGAATCACTTTGATTTAAAAACCCTTTTTTACAACTAAAGGGCGTCAATACTATCAGTCCCGCTGCTAGTATAAATAAATATTTTTTGTTTTTCATTTTTCGTTTCTATAACTTTAATCGACTAGAATGTAACATTTAAGCCCAGGGTAAAGAACCTCGACGAAGGATAAGTACCCACATCAACACCAGAGGCGGTTGGACTTGCTTTTGCAGCACTATTATTATTAGGGTCTGTACCAGTTGGCTGCCCAATCTCCGGATCTAGGCCACTGTATTTAGTAATCGTAAATAGATTTTGCGCAGCCATGTAAAATCTCACTCTATTTAACGTCAACTTTTGTGCAACTGCTGTAGGAAGTGTGTAGCCTAAGGTAACGTTACGTAAACGTAAATAACTTCCGTTTTCAACGTATATGCTGGAAGCCACGTTATTGGCGCTCACATCGTCATTATAGTTTACCCTTGCAAAGCGATTAGAGGGGTTTGTAGTTGACCATGCGTTTTGAGCATACTCTCCACTTACGTTTTGTATCCCTACAAATCCCGGTGCCTGAAAACTTTCTAAGTTACGTGCTTGGTAATTAAATATTTTATTGCCGTAACTGCCATAAAAGAAGGCATTAAAATCAAAGGCTTTGTAAGCAAGGTCTACGTTAAATCCTCCATAAAACTTTGGAATAGGACTTCCTAAACTAGTCCTGTCATCAGCTGTGATCTGCCCATCACCATTCAAATCTCTGAATTTACGGTCTCCAGGTTGTGTTTTCTGAGCATCATTACCCTGATAATGTCCATCTGGTGCTCTAGCGTTCAATGCATCAATTTCAGCCTGAGTTTGGAAAATTCCAAGACTCTCATATCCATAAAATTCACCTACTCCCTGTCCTATATTTGTTTGGCTAAATTCTGTCCACCCGTTTGCTGGTGTAGTCAGCAGGACTAGATTTCCGATAAAGTTTTTAGTTTGTGTAATACTTAATAACTGATTTTTAACTGTAGTAATGTTTACACCCAAACCATAAGTAAAGTCACTAACCGTGTGTTTGTAGTTTAAAGCGATCTCAAAACCCTGATTTCTAATGCTACCTGCATTCTGAGCAGATCTTTTTACACCAGATTGAGATGATGTTGGAATGTCCAATAAAAAGTCTTTAGAATCTTTTCTATAGTAATCTACTGTTAAATTAAGGTCGCCATTTAAAAATGATGCATCCACTCCTATATCTGTTTGTCTTGAAGTTTCCCAGGTTAGATTTTGGTTGTCAAGATTGATATAAGCTAAACCAGTTTGATAAGAGCCACCAAATGGATAACCTACATTGGTTGGTGAAGTTGCAGGTCCCCCTGAAGAATATCTAGCAAGGTATTGGAACGGACCGATACCTGCCTGATTTCCAACCTCACCATAACTTGCTCTAAACTTTAAATCTGTAATCGCCTTAACATCCTTTAAGAAAGATTCTTCTTTTGCTCTCCATGCAATTGATCCTGAAGGAAATACACCATATTGATTGCCTTCATAGAATTTAGATGAACCATCTCTTCTTACCGTAGCAGTAAAAATGTACCTGTCCATAAATTTATAATTTAGTCTTGCAAATTGTGAAGCAAGAGTATAGGTCTGCTGGTCTCCGTAGGCAACAAGGTTGTTCACTTTGGAAAGATCCCTAATGGCATCACTGATTAGATTATTACCATTACCACCAATCCGGCGAAAGGTATTATCCTGTTGTGAAATACCACCAACGAAATCTATAGCATGTGCGCCAAACGTTTTCGTGTAAGAGATCGTATTTTCCCAAAGCCATTCAAAAGTATTGTTCGCGCTTTGCGAATAAGTATTCAAAATATTAGGACTTGCTATGCCATACTGGTCAAACGAGCGGGTGTCTGAAGGCATAAAAAAGTAACCCGAATAGTCTGTAGTATTGATACCTAAATTTGTTTTGATCCTCAACCCTTCAAACAAAGTTGCTTCTAATGAACTGGTACCTAAGAAGTAATTGGTTAGGTTAGTCGCATCTTGTCTTTCAATAGTATAGAGAGGATTGTTCCAGCTTTTTACATAAGTGTTTTGAGGATCGTAAAAACCGTAGTTACCATTTCCATCTTTAGCTAAGTTAGTCAGTTTATTACCACCAATGGTTGGTATCAATTCACTTAATGTCGCTAAAGCACCTGTGCCAAAAGGATTGTTGGCATTTTGTCTGGAATATTTAGCGGTTGAGGATGATTTAAGCCACTTGGTAGCATCGTAATCAATGTTTAAACCAAGATTGATCCTTTTAAAATAAGAACCTGTTACTACACCTTTTTGATCGAAGTAACCTGCAGAAAATGCAGATTGTACTTTTTCACCACCTCCACGAACTGCGAGATTATAATTTTGTCTAAGGCCGGACCTATAAACTTCGTCCTGCCAATTAACATTTTGCAGGGCTGATGGGTTAGCCCATTCTGCTAAACGGTCAAAACCGGCAGTTTTATTTGCAAGTGTTGCCCATTGTTCTGCGTTTAAAACACTGTACTTTTTAGGTTCAGACTGTATAGAAGTATAAGCATCCAATGCCACTTCGACACCGTCTCTTCTACCTTTTTTAGTGGTAATGATAACAACAC
Organism: Pedobacter sp.; assembly: GCF_037719805.1. Classification (GTDB taxonomy): domain Bacteria; phylum Bacteroidota; class Bacteroidia; order Sphingobacteriales; family Sphingobacteriaceae; genus Pedobacter. The sequence continues at coordinate 585,350 of NZ_JBBJLZ010000004.1, forward strand.
CATTTGATGCGCGCACACCATAAATGGCTGTTGCCGATGCATCCTTCAAGATGTCCATTGATGCAATGTCATTGGGGTTAATGTTGTTAAGACCACCAGTGATCGGGTATCCGTCCACTACATATAAAGGATCATTACTACCCAAGCTTCCTATACCACGTATGAGTACAGTTACGCCACTGCCGGGTGCTCCGTCATTATTGGTTACCTGTACGCCTGATGAACGGCCCTGTAATGCTTGATCTAAAGCCGTAACAGGAACTTTTGCTACTTGTTCTGCAGTAACAGAGCTTACAGAACCTGTTAGATCTTTCCGTCTAGATGTACCGTATCCTACAACTACAATTTCGTCTAATGCACTTACGCTTGAAGACAACTTAATTTCGTAAGTATTGCCAGCGCCAACTATCAGCTCCTGTGAGTCATATCCTACAATACTTATTACCAAAGTTGAATTTGCAGGTACGGCTAATTTAAAAGTGCCTTTAGGATCGGTCACCACGCCTATATTAGTTCCTTTTATTTTAACAGTAGCACCGGGAACAACCCCATCCGCTGAGGTGACGGTGCCACTGATTTGCCTTGTCTGAGCATAACCAGTCAGACTTATCAAGAGAGATAAGCTAAGCACGATCATTACCACGAAATGTTTAATTTCTAGTCTTTTCATCATAGTTTATATTTAGTTTAATTGGTTAGACAAATCGGGCGGATCTCTAAAGGACCTGCTTATTCATCAAATTAAAAGTACGGGACTGTATTTAGATGCGATGTCACAAATGTTAACGTTTATACAACAAATGTTAACCTTATGTAAACACCTGTTTTTCAAACGATTAATTTAAAATCTAACGCGAACACAGCAATTTCACTTAAACAGCGGTCTCCGCCTGTTCCTTTTTATTCTTGCGATATTCACTCACATATTCTGATGGGAGCTGGCCGTATTCTTCCTTAAAAACTTTTGAAAAATAAGTGGGATTGTTGAAACCAACCTCATAGGCAACATTGGCAATACTTAACTGGCTTTTCTGTAGCAATTGCACCGCTCTTTTTAAACGCACTGTACGGATGCAGTCAACCGGAGTCTTGCCAGTCAGTGTGAGCAGTTTCTTATATAAAGAGACCCTGCTTAGATTAAGCAGTTTACTTAATTCCTCGACAGAGAAATTGACGTTTGTAATATTCGATTCTATTTTCTCGAAGGCACTTTTTAGAAACCTTTCGTCTTCGGATATAATATGGATGTCTTCTGCCTTAACTTCTATTTGTTTTTGATAAGTAGTTTTAAGGGTGTGCTGCATTCGTAAAGAATTGTGAATTTTCGATAGCAGTATTTCAAAGTTGAATGGCTTTAAGATATAATCATCTGCCCCACTTTCTGCCCCTGCCAACTGATCTTCTTCTGTAGTAAGCGCCGTTAACAGAATAACTGGAATAAAAGCAGTCCGTACATCAGCCTTTATCTTCTTACAGAGGTCGATGCCGTTCATTTCGGGCATACTAATGTCGCTAACAATAAGTTTTGGATGCATTGAAAGTGCCTTTTGCCACCCATCTTTACCATTGGCAGCCTCTATGATGTGAAAGCTATTTTTTAAATTCTCTTTCAAATAGAACCTTAGGTCATCATTGTCTTCAATCAGTAGAATAGTTGTCTTCTTACCAGCTCCAGGGGACATATCTACGAACTTTGGAACAATAGGAACAAGTTGTGCAGACTCTTCTTTAGGAGATATTTCTGGTTCATCGCGGTCATGATGCTGTGTTACTGGTAAGGTCACCGTAAAACAGCTCCCATAGTCAGGTTCACTTTCCAACGTAATTGTTCCGCCCTGCATTTTCACGAATTCTTTAGTTATTGAAAGACCTATTCCACTTCCCTGGTTCAGCAGACTTGCTGGCATACTATCCTGAAAAAAACGATCAAACACTTTTCCTTGATTTTCTATCGAAATACCAATACCCGTATCTATCACTTTTAATTCAAGACAACTCTTATCCTCACCGTTATTGTTTTTTAGCAAACCTAACATCACGCATATTTTCCCACGATTTGGCGTGAATTTAAAGGCGTTAGATAATAGATTGAACAAAATACGCTCTATTTTGTCATGGTCAAATTCGGTAATGTAAGGATCCAAATCACTTTCAATTAAAAATTCAATCTGTTTTTGCTGAGCAATGTCCATGAAAGATGCTGACACTTCCTTAATAAAATTAACGATATCTCCTTTCTTAAGACATAGCTTAAGTTCGTTATATTCCATTTTCCGAAAGTCAAGCAATTGATTCACCAGATTCAAAAGTCTTTTACCATTTGTTTTTATTGTGACGAGTTGACTATGCTGATCAGGGTTATTAGCCGTCTTAACAAGATTATCTATTGGCATTAAAATCAATGACAGCGGCGTGCGAAACTCATGACTTACATTAGTGAAGAACTTTATCTTCATAAGGTCCAGTTGATGCATTCTACTTGCTTCTGCTCGCTCTTGTTCTATTTTACGCTCAACCTCAATACTCGCCTGCCTACTTTCAAATTCGCGCTTTAGTTTACGAATGCCACGGTGACGTAAGTAAAGCACGCCCCCAAAAATTAATACAAGGTAACTGATATAAGCAACGGTTGATTTAAAAAAGGGGGGTAATACAGTGATGTTCATCGCAATCTCACTTCTATGAAGCTCTTTGCCATCCTTTAACCGCACCTTAAACACATAATTACCACCATCGAGATTCGTGTAGGTAGCTTTTCGATCACTGCCTGCCACTGTTATCCAGCCTTCATCGAAACCTTCAAGTCTATACTCAAGCTTTGTCTTATCTCTATTGAAATAATCACATGCCGCGAACTCTATATCAAAAACATTCTGGTTATGATTTAAAGTAATTTCTTTTGTTTCGGAAAATGCTTTTGTAAGCACCCCTTTACCATTTACACTGTCACTGGCGGTAACGCTTTTGTTAAACAGCTTTAGATCAGTAAACACCAAGCTCGGTTTGGGTTTAAAAATGTTCAGCATTTGGGGATCGAACACGTTAAATCCATGTATACCGCCGAATACCAATTCGCCACTTTTTAAGCGTTTAGCAGCATATAAATTGAATGCTCGGCCTTGCAGACCATCCAGTTCGTTATAATGATTTATGGCTACACTATACTTACCATTAACCTCAGTAAGCACAATGCTAGCAAGACCATTTGTAGTGCTTACCCACATTCGGCCTGCATAGTCTTCTATTATATTTGACACATTATCTGCAGGCAAATTCACTCCTTCTTCGATATTTATAAATTTATCTGTTTTAGTATTTAAAATACTCAATCCGTCTTTCGTGCCTATCCAAATAAAGCCTTTTCTGTCCTCTGTAATAGTATTAACGTCGTTGCCTACAAGACTATTTGAATTTTTAGATTTTGATGAATAGTGTTTTACTTTGTTGGTCCCCTTAATTAACACGTCTATCCCTTTATCCCGACCTATCCATTTATTTTGCTGACGGTCTTCGTAAATAATAGAAGTATAGTCTGAAATGCCTATGTTCTTAGGATGCCTAAACCCTTTTGTTTTTGGATTAAAAACATTCAAGCCGCCAGCAAATGTACCCACCCACAGTTCGTTGTTAGCGTCTTCGGTAATAGTATAAACACGGTCGTCTGTTAAGCTGGCCGGATCATTTTGATTGTGGCGATAATGTGTAAATGTTTTACCGTCATAGCAGTCTAATCCTCCGAAGTATGTGCCTATCCACAGTTTTTTTTGTTTATCGATGTATAACCTTACTACTATATCACTTGTCAGGCTATTTGGATTTTTAGGGTCATGCTTAAATTGCGTGTAAGTGTTTGTGGCTCTGTTAAAATAAATTAACCCACCCCCATTTGTACCTATCCATAAGTTTCGCTTCTCATCTTCTTCAAAGCTATTGACATCTTCAAAGGGAAGGCTTCCATGATCAGTAGTGATTTGTTGATACAACGGAAATTGCATGATACCCCTGTGATAATAATTTATCCCCTGTTTGAACGTACCTGCCCATATAATCCCAGTGTTATCCTTGTATAGATAAAGGCTGTTACCGCTCAACGATTTGGCATCATCTGCCCGGCTTATTATGTAATACACCTTTTTAGTGGTTGGGTCTATTACATTTATACCGCCATGATCTGATCCAACCCAAATTTTGTTATCGTCTGTTTGGATAATGCTGGTGATTACATTCGAATTAAGTCTGCCCTCCGGATTATCCTTACTATAATGCACCAGCTTTTTGGTTTGTGTATCAAAGGAATAAACTCCGATAGGCCCTGCATCAGAGCATATCCATAAGTTTTGCTTATTGTCCATGATCATGCTAAAGTTCTGCGGTTTTGTAGACAAGGCTTTTGCAAATCCATCGTACCGGCTAAGCACGCTGTTAGCTCTTATATCCAGTTGCTCGATCACGCCATCACTATAAATAAGCCACAAAAGGTGCGGCTGCGAAGCCACAATGTCAATGACATGATTAGAGTGTAATACTACAGGGCTGGTTCGGGCGGTGTGATATAAAACACTTTTCCCGTTCTTGGGGTTATGACGGTAAAGGCCTTTTTTATCTGTTGCAAACCAGAATTCACCCTGACTGTCTTTTTTGACGCGGGTGATTGGACTGACTGGTATTTTATAACGAAGTAGTTCAGATTTTATATCATTCACAAAGCGCTCCACCGTTGGGTCGTATATGCTTATACTGCTATGTGTAAAAACCCATAATTTATTTTCAGGACCTTCTGATATATTCATCACATGGTTATCAACCAGAGAACTTGGGTCTTTAATATTATGCTTAAACACCTTAAACCTGGCCCCATCATAACGATTAAGGCCGGATGTTGTACCAAACCACATAAAGCCTTTCTTATCCTTATAGATGCAATTGACCTGGTTGTCAGAAAGGCCGTTAGTGATGTCTAAGTGAGAAAATTGGTAGCTATTGCTCTGTGAATAAAGGTTTTCAGAAATGGCAAAAATCCATATAAATAATAGATATATTTTTAGACGCATAATTATACTTGGTAAACGATCAATTACACAGAATAATTGACCGTCCATTAAAGATAATTATAAATGTCACCTATCGTATAAATAACTAAAAAAAGTACATCTTATGCTACTACTATTTATTCAACACATGGTCTGCAGCCATCACCAGGAACAGATAGTCAGAAGTGCCCCCACCCAATACATACTCAGCTTGCTGCCATAAATATGGCCAGTTTAGAAGTTCCGGAAAATCAGGCCTTATCAATGCCGTACCTGATACAATACCGCCTGGTATATAAGAAAGATCAGCCCGGTTAAAACCATAGGCAGTAGTCATTGACTTTGCGCCAACACCCGAAGCAAAGGACGATGTGTTTGACCCTGGATGACACCCCAGTACAAAGTTCATTGCATGTAGCATGTAGTCGTCAGTAAAGATTTTTGGAAAGTTGGCATATAAAAAATACTGCCTGTAACCAAAGTTTTGTATTCCCCAGCCTGCACCCCAGATACTTGGCTCGTAAGGTACACCATACGGGGTCTTTTTGCTTTGTTGCTGTACCTTGGTGTAAAACGTTTTAACCGCAGCAGTGATTTTTTCTGTATATGCTGCATCCTTTATCAGGTCCATGGTACGACTAACCAGCCACCCGTTGTTTTCAATACCGCTAGCAATCCCCTCAGTGTTGGCAACTAAGAAGTCAGAATATTCCTTTTCATTTGTGGTAATTAATAACTCTGTAGCTAAAGCCACCTTCCATAAAGGCTTGACGTTTTTGTTATCTTGCCAAACCTGCCTGGCAATTTGCAGACACTGGTTGGACAACGTATCATTGTAACCTTTCATTACACGACTGGAGGCCGCTAATGCAGCTGCCGTTTGCAAACTACGTGCAGGGTTGTCCTCTGTAAATACCCAACGGTCATCAGCCGGTGACGGCTGTTTTGACACCGGATCGGTATTGACAGCACTGGTAATAAAAGGCTTATTATCAGTAATGTTAGCCGCATCGCCTAACAATACATACTGCCTTATAGTAGGCTCAATCACGCCTCGATAAAACCTACCCATGGCCTGGTAACCTCCGGTTATAGACAGTAAGCCATGCTCAATCTGCTGCAAAAGATCAGGTTTGCCATCTGGTTGATGTATTTCTACCAAAAGGTCTTTTTGATTGATCGTAGTATTGTCATACTTGCTTCCAAATTGCTCATAGGCCATTGTCAATCCATGTATGGTCTCGGCCTGCGACTCTACCCGTAGATCAAAATCCCCTGCATCATGCCAGGCACCCCTGTTAAGGAAAGGAACATTATCCCCGGGATTAAACTTTGTAAGTGTACTGTGCCCGGAGATATAACCGTCGAAATGATTGGAGTCAATTGGGGCCATCCGGGCATCATCCATGTGACATAAGCCATGCCATACCCGATATTTATCGTTGATTCGCATGTGACACATTTGGGCAGGCATAAAATATTCTAAAGTGGGCTGCCAGACATCATGCTTAAAAACATCTGTACTGATCTGGAATGGTTCGGTCTGATAGCTCCCATATTTCACTACATACATACCAGGTCTGGTGATTTTAGTAAAGTCCAGTTGTAAATAATGGTATCTTAAAAAATTTCCCCAGTCGGCCGGCGCCGCCTTTAAAGCGGTTTCTAAACCGCCGTTTTCGTTCACACGCATCAAAGAGACCGGTAACCGCCTCTTGTCGGCTTGATCGAGCTCTATAACAGCAATCTTTTGCTGTTTTGGATGATAGCCGACTTGCGAAACCTGCACGACAGGGTCCGACTGCCACCCTTCTATAGCATGTGGTGTCACCAACCATTCTATCGCGTTTTTAGTAGCACCTTTTGCAATTAAAGAGCGCACAACAAACCAGCCATTGTTATGTTTCGCTCGGCCGTCCAGCAGTTGCAAGTTGTTGTCCTTCAAATTTTCGATGATCATTCGCTGGCCACTTGTTTCTGGCGCTACCGTTAATTTTTTACCTGTAGCTAAAGGCATGACTTCGTCCTCACCATAAGCGCTCTTATACATTTGGCCATTTGCTTGTGGCGTAAAAATTCCGAACTGCTTATCCATGTAAAAGGATTTACCGTATAAGGTACCCGGAAAAAGCTCTATATTGAACCCTACCCGTCCTATCCACTTATCCGGTAAAGGCTGATCCAGGTCAATAATTATTTTAAAAGACTTACCCACCGGTAGAACCCTTATCTTATAAGCGAATTTTAGATCCGGATAAATAATTGGGTTAAACCCTTTACGGTCTATTTCTGGATTCGGATATTCCATGCGGACGCTTATTTCATTCTTATCAATTACCCTTTTACCTACTTTCGGAATGGGCGACCATTGTCCGGGAGTGGGCTCCAATCTTAAATCTCCATTTGTAGCTACGCGGTGCCCATTTTGAATGATGCCCACACCTCCCTGATGCCCTTCCGGATAAAAATCGTGAGCAAGCATCACGTTTACACCCTGATACTCCAGGTACTCCAGCTTGTTCAAAATCATTTGACCTGAGCCCTTCTTTGATTGAGCTATGACACTCAGATTTGAAGCAATTGCTGCTATTGTAAAAAATGTGATAATTAGAAAATATCTGTTGTACATGTTTATCATTTGGTTTAGTCTTTAAAATAAGTTATTCTATTTGAATTGGACCCGCGTAGACCGGTTTCCCTGGAGGTCAATTGCTTCCAGATATATGTTTTTGACTACTTTTAAGTCAGCCTCCTTCAATTCAATGTATAAGAGCGGCGTAAAACCTACTCGTTCATTACCATTATAAATATCGTATCCCATCATCTTGTCGTTATCACTGGCTTTGTTCCAGCTTAAGGCAATTGTGCCTTGCCGACTATCCTTCTTTAAATTTGTAGGAACTGTTGGCGGCTTTTTATCGGGAGCAAGCTGTGAAATGCAATTGATGAATGACCGAAGATTATGATAGGTACCCTTCCATATTTGTCCCTTTAACGCTGTCTTATATTCAGGCTGCTTGTCAATGCCACCCTGATACCAGTCGCCATGCTCCTGATCTATCAGGTAAGTTTGAATGTATTTCCATAATGCCTGGAACTTCTCATAGTATTTCTGCGGGTCGTTCGGATAATAGTGGTCCATGATCAATAGGGTATTTAAGCCCTCTGCCTGTGCCCACCAATTCTTTGTATTTGCTAAAATGCTCATGCCAGTTTTATTATTGAAGTAAAATCCTTCGTCATAAAAGCCACCAACGTTTTTATCCCAACCATTGGCCAGCGCATGATCTACCATTTTCTTACCCAGAGAAAGTACGGCATGATTGTCTTTCCCACCAAGTATATGAGCTGCTTCGAGCATTAAATAGGCGGTTTCAACATCGTGTCCGAAAGACACATGGTCAATATTTTTATATTTTATGATAGCAGTTGCAGCCGAATCCCTTATCATCACCGGTGTCCAATCCGGTTGAAAAAACAGTTGGAGATATCCCTTTTCGTTGATGATTTTATCTCTAAGTAAAGTTAACATCTCGGCTAGCCTGTCCTTTAAGAGCTGATTCGGCCATACCTTGTAGAGCTCAATAAATGCCTCTAACAAATGTATAGATGTATTTTGATCCTTATAACCAAGCTCCATGTTTACGTCGATGCCAGCAGGCCTTTTAATTGGGGTACCATTACGTTCCATGTGTTGATAATATCCCTTATAGACAGGGTCATGGCTATGATGTTCAAGCCAAAGAAACGTACGCCGGGCTAAACTCAATGCGCTGGTATCACCAGATTGCTGGTAATACGCTGCCAGCGCATACAATGCAAAAGCGTTACCATATGCCTCTTTAGCTTCGAATGCTCCTTTCTTGGGCATGCCTTGTCTGTCGGTATACGTATAGAAGCCACCATATTTATTATCCCACAAAACATCTTTCAAAAAGAAATAGCCTTGCCTGGCGCCATCAACATAGTATTTTGTATCTGGAAAAAGCTGAGCAGCCTTAGCATTACTCCAAACATGGCGTGCTTGAGTAACAATCATCTTATCCTGATTACCGACAGGCTTAAAGTCATAGCTGAATGTACTTAGGAAGCCTCCGCTTAGGGTATCTATAGAGCGTGGGTACCATTGTTTCAAAAGTTTATTGACCATCGCATCTTGCATTTCTGCAGCAACGGCCGACCGCCCCTGAGCCTGCACATTACTAAACATAAACGGCTGGGCGACTAAATAACCAATGATAAGAAACAGATATAAATGGGAATGCGATTTATCCATGAACTAACTCCATATAGTAAGGTAAAGCTATTCATACCCTTTACACGCGAATAACACGGATGTTAAAATCTATAGAAAAAATGTTAACTTCAGGCAGCTAGCATCTATACTACCAATGAAAGGTTATCCTACATTGACGCTTCAATGGGTTTGCCAAAACACTAAATCTCGGGAGGGCTACTGAGCATTAAGTATCACTATCCCGCTGAGAGCTAGTAAGCGAGTTAGTGATACCTTTAATTTGAAGTTTGTGACGAACAAATGCGTAAGGAGCGCTAAGTGGTTAATCGTTATCGTCTGTACCGCGGGTATTTTGCGAATTAACATCACCGTTCCCCTGGTTAATATCGATAGGCTCGTCCTTGCCGTCATAACCAATCATCGTGTCTTCAATGGCGATCTATAGCCACTGTCTACTGATTACCCAAACACTTCTTTAGCTTTGCCAACTGCCTTACCTAGATCGATACCCTCACCAAGCACACCTTTGAACAAATCACCTGTCTCTTTGAGGCGGTCAAGTGCATTATGAATGTGGAAGTGCTGAATCGTAAGCCCTGGCTTTACCTCTTCCCAGTCAAGTGGCATAGATACCGTTGCCCCTGGCTTCGGTCTCAAAGAGTAAGGACCGGCGATGGTTGCTCCGGGTCGGTTCTGTAAAAAGTCCAGGTACATCTTTCCTTTCCGTGCAGCGATGCTGCGTTCTAAACTAGTGTAATCAGGAATCTCTTTATGAACCAGTTTTACAATGATGTTCGCAAATAATTGCGACTGCTGATAGGTATATTTACCATCAAGAGGTATATAGATGTGCATCCCCGTCGATCCTGAGGTTTTAGGGTAAGAGGGAACATCTATAGCGTCTAAAATATCTTTTGTAATCCGCGCCGCCTCTACCACCTGATCATACGTATGTTTATCAGGATCCAGATCTATAACACAATAATCCGGGTTGTCAGGAGTTTCCACACGACTAAACCAAGGATTGATTTCAATGCAACCTAAAGAGTTCATCCATAGCAAACTAGCTTCATCAGTGCCCACAAGATATTTAGTCACCTTTCCTTCGTCAGTAATGTGATCAAATGTTTTAGCCCATTCTGGTGCCTTGTCTGTCACATTTTTCTGATAAAAGCTTTGTCCATGAATACCGCCAGGAAAGCGGTTCAGCGACATTGGCCGGTCCTTCAGGTAAGGCATCATATACACGCCTACTTTATAGTAGTAATTTAACAGATCCCCCTTGGTGATTTTATCTTCCGGCCAGTACAGCTTAGTTACATGATTGAATTTTATAGACTGTCCGCAAACCTTCTTAGTTTGCGTATCCTCAGTTGGATTCAGTAGCGTTTTGCGTTCAGCGCTTTTCACCGGATCCAGCGTTAACTCCGGCTTTTCAACATTGCTTTTCGCCTTGCGAGTTGCTTTTACAGGCGCTTCTGGTAGCTCTTCGCTTTCTTCCACCGCCTCCTCAGTGCTCACCGGCTTTTCCAAAACCACATCCGTTGCTTTCTTGTCGGTACGCATTCCTTTGAAAGAAGCTTGACGAAACACCCCATCACTGGTGATCTCCGCAAAGGCAACCTCGCAAACTAGCTCTGGTTTCAACCAGGTAGGCTTCGCTCCGGTACGCTTTGGTCGGAAACGAGTAGGCTTGTCGACATCTACTTCGTAGTCAAAAGGACTTTTCTTGGTGATCAGTGGTTCAAACTGAGCCATCATTTCCTTTTGTAATTTGTCAGAGAAACCAGTTCCAACCTTCCCGACAAATTGCAATTCATCACCTTTGTATACTCCCAGCACTAACGCACTAAAGGACTTTCCTGTGCCTGGATTCTTAGTAAAAACAGCGATCACAACTTCCTGCCTGCGTTGAACTTTAACCTTCAACCATTCTCTGCTCCGAAGATCCGAGGTATAAAGGCTGTCTGCCTTCTTTGCAATGATACCCTCTAATCCAATCCGCTCTGCAGCAGCAAAGAAGTCGATCCCACTTGCATTAAACACCTTACTTTGCCGGATGTGGTCATTATCTGTTGGAATGATCGCTTTTAAAACAGCCTGTCGCTCGCTCAAAGGCAAGCCCATCAGGTTTTTGCCTTCATACCATAGAATGTCAAAAATATAATAGACCAGGTTGCCGTCGGCTTCACTGCGCCAGTTTTGCATCCCACCGAAATCAGAAATCCCTTTCTCATCTAAAACCAACAATTCACCATCGAGTACCGCATCAATCCCCCATACTTCAAGCGCATCATTGATGGGATAATACTTTTCAAAGGGAAGATTATTACGGGAAATTAACTGAACACCTTCCTCTTTATCTATTATGGCAAGGCTTCGATACCCGTCCCACTTAACTTCAAACAACCATCCGGGCTCATCAAAAGGTTCATCTACCAAAGTGGCCTTCATTGGTTTAATGTTCGTGGGGACTTTCGATTTAGGCGCCGACTTAAGTATTGACTTGACATCTACCTCTTCCGTTTCTTCACTGGGTATTTCTTCCGTTAACTCTTCATCTGGATCTACATCTTCCTCATGGCCGTGTTGCCAAACCTTTTCACTCGTCTTCTCCATTTCAGCTAGCGTTTTGCCAGAAAGAACTGACTTCTCCTTGCTGGTGATGTCATTTCCTGAGGCAAACTCATCCTTGTGTTTGATCAGTAACCATCCGTTCTCCCCCATTCCATGGGTCTTGACCAATGCGAACTCCCCCTGGAGCTTTTCTCCATAAAGAATCACTTTGACAGAACCAGCCTCGAGCTGGGCAATGAGGTGCTTTTCCTGTGCCTTTTTGCCTTTGATCTTCTCAATAGGCTCGTAAGTTCCTTTATCCCAAACGATGACTGTTCCTCCTCCGTACTCGCCTTTCGGTATCAGACCCTCAAAGTCTTTGTAGTCGAATGGATGATCCTCTACCATCATTGCCAGCCGCTTAATTTTAGGATCGGTTGAGGGACCTTTAGGTACCGCCCAACTTTTAAGAACGCCGTCCATCTCTAGCCTGAAATCATAGTGGAGCCTGGTCGCATCATGCTTCTGAATAACGAACTGAAGTTTAGTTTTACTACTGGACTTTCCCGCTTTAGGTTCCGCAGTTTTCTTGAAATCACGCTTTTTGTTGTATTCTGTTAGGCTCATAGGACCGTTACTTTGGTTATAATAAACATTTAGCGGTGCTGAAAGTTTAGCAGGGGGTGGTAAAGCACACGGTATAAAACTACTTGGTCTATAATTTGTTACCAAAAGAGTAAGAAAACAACTATGGACAACTATCCCATTACCCTTACCTTAGACGAACAGATTCACTCCTTCGAGATTGGAGAATATCTTCACAATGACGGACAAAGTTGTAAGGTGAAAGTATTTCAGGAAGGTAAATTTGTTGCCAGCTTTCAGCCAGATGACCACAGCTACCTGCACATCTGCCAAAACCCAGGCAATTTAGAAGAATCGCTACTGCATCTATTGGCAGACGAGATTGAAGCACACCATCCATATGGAATTAATAAAGACTTAGAAATATAGTTATGAGATCAATTTGGAAAGGAACCATCGGATTTGGTTTAGTAAGTATCCCAATGAAATTGTATTCAGCAGTTCAGACCTCATCACTTGACCTGGATATGCTGGACGGGCGTGACCATGCGCACATTAAGTTTCAGCGAATAAATGAAACGACCAGGAAGGAAGTACCTTATGACAAGATTGTAAAAGGTTACAAGTATAAAGAGGACAGTTATGTAATTGTTGAAGAAAGTGATTTTGAAGCCGCGGCACCCGAAAAGACTAAGACCATTGAGATTGAAAGCTTTGTAGACATCGCTTCGGTAAATCCGATGTTTTATGAAACTTCCTACTATGTTGAGCCGGAAGCAAAAAGCAACAAAGCGTACGCCCTACTGCTACAGGTGCTCAAGAAGTCTAAAAAAGCTGGATTAGCACGCTTCGTATTGCGAAGCAGTGAAAGCCTATGTATTGTTCACCCTGTCGATAATGCTTTAGTAGTAACACGGATCAGGTTTGCACAACAGATCAGAGGTCAGGAAGACTTGAACATATCTGACAAAATTGCCATCAGCAAGAAAGAAATGGATATGGGTCTGGCGTTAGTGAATCAGTATGCAGAAGACTTTGACGTTTCGAAGTACAAAGATGAGTATCAGGAGAAACTCCTAAAATTGATAGAAGCAAAAGCTAAGGGTAAAAGGCCAACCATTAAAAAACTTAAACCGCATAAAGAGAAGGAAGACGACTTGTATAGCCAGTTGATGGGAAGCCTGGGAGGTACAAAGAAAAGAGCGTAAGAGCAATTTAAGCCAAATTAAATGAGTCGACCCTCTTTTTCAGCCTTAGTATCCAATCCTGAACCAATTGCTACGCCCATGCCAATGCCTACCGCTATGCCGATCCCAATATTTTTAAGGGCTACGCCAAAAGCGACTCCAATTGCAACACCCAAGGGCATCCACCTCGCAAGATGATGCCCTTTACTCACCATATTGAATTCCTTTAAAATAAACGCACGATAGGAAGAAAGCTCTTTCAAATAAAGCTTAACGGAATCTGGCCGACTAAGCTCAGCGATAGGAATGATGCTAATTAAACTTTCCGTTTTAAGCCTGAAGTTTTCCTTTTGTTCATCACCTTGTGAACGCAAAGGAACTTTGGCTATAGCTCCGCTGATGTAATCAATTCCATACTTTTTTTGCGATGCCTCGTTAAGGCCAACAGATTTTTGATTAAGAAGGGCACGCTGCTCCTCCTGCCACGTTGCAGATAGACTCATAACGTAAATATACGTGATTTGTCCACCAAATGCTGCCATTGCTTATCAAAATTCTCGAAATACACGCGGTACCTTTGCCACACAATCAATAGCAATGTCAAACATCATCATAGAATCATTGAGAAAACTGATGGAAAAGTTTCTATCGCGAGCAGTAGTAATCAGTAATCAAAAATGGGCCGACTCCCCAATATACGAGCTAAAGTTATCCTTGCCAGGGATCAACGTTGAAGCCTGGAAAACTATCAAACGGCTAAAAATACAAGTAGGGCCATTGGAATATCGGGACTATACCCCTGCCTTATGGGATAATGCAAATAATTCCTGCACCTTATTTATAGATGCAGGTCACACTGGTACAGGCAGTGAATGGGTTACTAATCTTCGTGAAGGCGATCAAGTACTGCTAAGCGATGCTCATGCTGCAAATTTACCAGGCAACAAAGGTCAGGTTTTGGGTTTAGGTGACGTTTCTGCGCTTGGACACTTCCTAGCCTTGAAACAGCTAACTGATCAAGCCATTTATCCAATTCAAGTTGGTATCTTTACAAATGGCCAGCATCAACCTCCTAAGAACTTTACAACGGAACATCGCGAGTTCTCCTTGTTACCTTGTAGTGGCGCAGATGCAAATACCGTCTTGCAAAACTGGGCAATGACATTGGATCTCGGAGTATTTTCTTCCATTTATATAGCAGGTAACAACACTTTAGTGAAAAACCTCCGTGCCCAGCTTAGAAGCAAAGTGAATGTGGAGGTTAAAATCTATGGACATGGCTTCTGGTCTTAAATAAACAGTCATGGAAACTCAAAATATTGCAGTTATACCAATGCCTTTCGGTGCCGAAAAAATACAGTTCGCTATAATCGATGTAGTGCACACCCAGGACTCCGAACACTTGCTGTTGCCTCATCGCCATGAACACTACTGCTGCTTTATTGCCACTGCAGGATCTGGGCAATTTAAAGTGGACTTTCAGGTGTATAGTTTATGTGCTCCTTGCGTGATGGTTTTGTATCCAGGTCAAGTTCACGAGCTAATCGAGGGAACTGGGATAAAGGGCTGGGCATTAAATTTCAGTTCAGATATAGTAGACGAAGTGCCTAAGAATATTTTCGAACAGGCCGTTTCACCACTTGGAGCTATCGATTTAGATGAAACTCAAAAGCAGTGGTTTACCTCGCTGATGTCTTTAATGGAGCAGAGCTTTTCGCAGCAGGCACCCGGCTCTTACAGCCAAACCATTCAAGCCATGACCAACGCGTTTTTCTTTAACGCTGCTGAAATTTTTAGCCTTCAGGACAAACAACGTACAGTAAGTCATTCTACCAGGAAAATTGAAATCGTTCAGACGTTCCGAAAATTGATTAAACGTAACTTCAAACAGTTAAAGCGGCCAGTAGATTACGCAGCACTAATGCATGTAACCGTTAGCCATTTAAACGATACGGTGAAGTCAGTTACAGGATCTTCGGCTACTTTGCTCATTCAACAACACTTGCTCACGGAGGCGCAGCGTTTACTTTATTACACTACTTATAATATCAAAGAAATTTCTCACTCACTAGGATTTGAAGATGAAAAGTACTTTACAAGGTTGTTTCATAAGAGAAAAGGCGTTAGTCCAACTGTATTTAGAAAGTCTACAGCCTCATGATTAATCAGATTAAATTTATAATGGTATTCAATACTGATGTCCAAACTCACCGTGAGGCAATCCTGCTAACTGAAATATTGCAACAACAATTCAAAGGTCTACACGTGAATTTTGATTTGCAGGACGAGGAACGTATACTAAGAACTGAGGGAAAGATTGCAGCGAAAGCCGTTGAAAACCTTGTCGGGCGATTTGGTTTCAGCTGCAAGTTCCTGTCTTTTGCAGAACCAATCGGTTAATTTAAGTGATCTGGTTTGTTTGATATTGCTGTATAAGAAATATCTTAAATGTTTTGTGTAAAGCATTGATTTCTTTATATTTACCTCTAACCAAACTACTATTATGATCGCCAATCATTCTAAACCTGTTGCACAGGCCGAACGCATTACCGCTGTTGATATTTTACGAGGAGTTGCTGTTTTAGGAATTCTATTAATGAATATCCCCTATTTCGCGCTACCTGAAAGTTTTTCCGACGTTTACCACAGTGATTTACACAGCCCCAATTTCTGGTCGGACTTTGTAGTCACCGTCTTATTTGAAGGGAAAATGAGAGCTTTATTCTCTATGATCTTTGGTGCCGGAATTTTGCTTTTCATAGAGCGCAAAAAGAACGTAGGAGCAAATTATAAAGGACTGTTCCTCAGTCGCATGGGTTGGCTGGTACTTTTCGGTCTCATTCATGCTCATGTGTTGCTTTGGATGGGAGACATTTTGTACTACTACGGGTTGATTGGAATGCTTGCGTTTCTTTTCCGCAATATGAAAGCGAAGTATTTGGTCTGGGGAGTGCCTATTGTGGCGATAATCGGTTTTGTTACCGGTACTCAGTTCTTTCAGCATGTGCGCCATACCCGTCTCGAGTACAATACTGCGGTTGCGCTTCAAAAGCAAAATAAACCACTTAGTGTTGAGCAAAAAACTGCGATCACCAACTGGCAAGAGATGGAAAAGGAGTTCCTGCCAAATCAAACCCTCATCAATCAGCACACTGCATCTATGAAGGGAGATTACAATTCAGTCGCTAGCTACGTTCGACCATTATCATGGGATGGGCAAACGAAGTATTTGATATATAGTATTGGTGATATCCTGGCGCTGTTCATGCTGGGAATGGCTTTATATAAATGGAAATTCTTTTCCTCAGGCTGGTCAACGAAACAATATCGGCGAACTGCGCTGATTGGCTATGGCATAGGACTGCCGTTGGTGTTGGTAAGTTTCTATCACTCTTATTTGCAAACCCCTGGAAGTGCTGCAGAAATTCACTTTATTGAAACCAATACGGTGCCATGGTGGGGTATCATCTACCCTTTTCAGCGCATTTTTCTGGTGATGGCACATGCAAGTGCTGTACTATTACTTATCCGCGCGGGGGCATGGAGCTGGCTGATGGTTAGACTATCGGCGGTTGGTCAAATGGCTTTCACAAATTATATTATGCAAACGGTGATTTGTAGCTTGTTCTTCTTTGGTTATGGGTTGAACTATTTTGCAGAACTCCAGTACTACCAGTTATTTTACTTAGTCGCTGCAATTTGGTTGTTCCAATTAATCGTAAGTCCCATTTGGCTAAAGTATTTTTTATTCGGCCCCTTAGAATGGTTGTGGCGTACTTTAACCTACAGGCGATTGCAACCTATGCTGCGTAAGCAAGAAGTGCTTAATCCGCTGGTTGGAATAGGCTCCGTTTAATTACTCTTAGTGTACAATCGCCCGTCCTGCCCGCCGAGGTGAATACCTGGTGAGATTTAAGGTTAACTTAACATTACTTTGGTAAATTTGAAGATGATATTTTTGAGACTTCCATTTGCTCTTGTGACGTTTTGCCTGCTCTCAGCGACAACTTTCGCCCAAACAGTACATTTATCAAATGGCGTGACAGCCCACCGCGGCTATTCTGCAGCATACCCTGAGAACACAATGACTGCTTTCCGGGAAGGGATAATGTCGGGCGCAGACTGGGTCGAGCTGGACATTCATAAAACTTCAGACGGGAAGATTGTGGTAAGTCACGATGGCAAAACAGGCCGCACATCGGGCAAGGATTTAATTATAGCAAACTCCACCTACAAAGAACTGCAAGAGCTTGACGTAGCTACGGAATTTCGCACATTGAAAGGATTAACACTAAAGGAATGTCCCATACAGCGAATGCCGCTGCTGGAGGATGCCCTAAAACTGATTCTCAATCATAAACGTTCGAAACTATCAATCCAGCCGAAAGCTGATTGCGTAGCTGACGCAATTCGCATTGTCAGAAAATTAAATGCGGAACATATGGTCGGTTTTAATGATGCCAGTTTAAAATATATGTCTCAGGTTAAAGAGCTGGCTCCCGCTATTCCGGTGTTTTGGGACCGTGGTCCTGATACCGATATCAATAAAGATATTTTGATCGCCAAAGAGAAAGGATTCGAAACGCTTGTGATCAATTATAAAGGTATTAACCCTGACAAAGTACAGCGAGTTAAGGACGCTGGTTTAAAGGTTGGAACCTGGACTGTCAGCGATAAAGAAAACTTAGAACAATTCATTAAGCTTGGCCTCGACAGGATCTACACTGACAATCCTGTACTGCTGATTGCTCTGAAAAAATCACAGGTGTTAAAAATTAATGGCAGAAATTAACCCTTTTTGGCGATCATCACATTCTTTCCTTACCGCTATATTTAAGCTTCAACTCAGGGTTTTTCGAATACTCGTCC
This sequence comes from Pedobacter sp., assembly GCF_037719805.1. GTDB lineage: Bacteria > Bacteroidota > Bacteroidia > Sphingobacteriales > Sphingobacteriaceae > Pedobacter. The sequence goes on from NZ_JBBJLZ010000004.1 coordinate 603,814, forward strand.
CAAAGCTCATCAATCGTTTTGCCGCAAAGCTTCATCCATGTGTCTTTAGTATAAGTGCGGTTCCTTAACTCTTTATCGATCTGGATAATCATACCTGGTTTAATCTTCTGATCTATCCATTCAAAAAAGCGAGCGGTTATTCGGTAGCTATTTTCATATTTTTTCTCGTTATGCTTCGCTGTGAAATCTGGCAAGAACCATTTTGAACCAATGTTATCAACCCCATATTTATAACGAATAAAATCCGCGATTCCCTCAGTCAGCCAAACAGGTCCTGATCCATAACCGTAGCCTTGTACCAGGTGCATTCCTTCGTGTGTCACTATATCAATATCGGTGGGATGAGCATTCATGTAATTAGTGCTGAACAATATTCGGTTACCGCTTGCCTCAGCGACGCCTTTGTAAGCGGTATCAGTCACAAATATCACATCATGCGTAGTCTTGTCATTAAACGTACTTACCAGTACAGGAAACACCTTGAAATAGGTTTCTATAAGGTCTTTTTGAATCACTGGATTGAACGCCGAGTTCTTATTAATGAAAACCAACTGATAATCGCCCGTTTTCACCGTGTCAACTGAATTCCAGTTTTTATGAAGTGCCTTTTGTAAATTAACCTGAAAATTGTCAAAATTGGCTTTTTTCTTTATCCATTGGCTGTTCACTACAATCTCTCCTGGCTTGGCGCTTAAGGAAAAACTTTTTACAGTATCAATCACTCGCATTGTCACCTCTCGCCTGGTACGATATCCATCTGCTACCGCAAATGCAGGGTAGGTGGTTCTAAACGCAGCATTTATCACAGCAGTATCCAGGGAGACTTTTGTGTTGTTTGCGATTGTTATTGCATAAGGTCTGGGTTCGTTACGTCTGCGCGGAGGTGTTTTGCCCTCTGTTGTACTGGCAGGTACAGTCTGCGCGAACGCTGACACTGAAAGCATTACTAAAAAAGTCAGAATTGTAGTCTTTTTTTCCATGAGGTGATTATTTGGCCTAAAAATAAGTTTTGTATACCTATTATCCTGTAAAAATGAAGCTACAATTTCCTCACAAATTTCTAGGTCATGTTCTCACCATCCTTGAAATGCAGCCTTCTAAAAATGAATCCAGATAGGATAGTTAAAGTACCCACTACTAAAAATGTATACCTGAAAGCATTGTGGATCTCATCATGGATCAGTTTCACATCCCCCTCAAAAATCTTCAATACGATTAATCCAAACGCAATACCGAAACCAATTGCCAACTGCTGATTAACTGAAACCAACGAATTGCCACTACTCGTATGGTATTGACGCAAATCAGCGATAGAAATGGTATTCATTGCAGTAAATTGAATAGAGTTGAAAAACCCAAGAACAGCAATAATAGGAACGTACCAATAGATAGACGAACTAGTCGCAGGTATGGCCATACAACAGATCAAAAAACCAATAATAAAAGTATTGGTCATTAAAGTGGTCCGGTAGCCGAGCTTGTTCAAGATTCCAATGACCGCAGATTTGCCGATCATGGCCGTTAATGCCATTGGAGCAACTATCCAGCCTGACGTTACCGCAGACTCCCCATAGGCGATCTGAATCATCATAGGCAGCAATAATGGAATAGCGCTGATGCCCAAACGAGTTGCCAGATTCCCTGCAATGCCGACTCTAAAGGTTCTAACCTGAAACAAGTTAAGCGGAAATATTGGGTTGTTATCAGTCGTTGCATGGCGATAATAGAAGTACAGCATCAGAAAACCAGATAGCAATACCATTAAAACCGGCGTAATGTGAACAGTATTTCCGAATAACTCTAAGGATATGGAAAGCAGCAAGGAAGCCGCAGCGAAGATGAGAAAACCTTTCAGATCGAAGTCGATGATTGGCGACTTGTAATCCGGCATGTACCTTAAGCTTAACAAGATACCGAGAATTCCCATTGGAATATTGATGAGAAAGATCCAGTGCCAGGATAGGTAGTCGACCAGATAACCACCTACCAGCGGTCCTAGAACAGGTCCGATAAGTGCTGGAATAATGGCAAAGTTCATTGCTTTCAAAAGATCCTTTTTTGGGAAAGTTCTGATCAATGCTAATTTCCCAACAGGAGTCATTAAACTGCCCCCTACCCCTTGTATCATTCTCGCAATCACCAACTGCGTTAAATTATGGGCAAGGGAACAAAATAGAGATCCTGCAATAAATAATACCAGCGCAAAAATGAAAACCTTTCTTGTCCCGAACTTATCAGCCAGAAAACCGCTCACTGGCATAAACACCGCCAGTGTCAGCACGTAACTGATGATGGCGTTCTGCATATTCAAAGGCGATTCATTCAAATCCCTCGCAATGGCAGGCAACGACGTGTTAAGGATCGTTGAATCCAGCATCTGCATAAATATTGAAGTTGCCAGAATTACCGGGAGGAATTTTCTTATTGATTCTGGTGTCGGCGTCGATACTTTAGAAATCATTGCACTCGAATCTCTTAAGAATCCGGAGCCCTAAGCTCGTCATTTGCAAGTGAATTAGACCATGAATCCTTCTGACTATCTAAAGCTGCGTTTCCAGTCAAAGGGATGTCCGGATCAGTACCGGAAGCTAAATCATAGCTTGATGCAAAGCTATTCAACCCCGGGTCTTGAGATCTGCTTCCTACTTCAGAGAATCCCTCGGATTTTTTTTTTAGCACATAAGCTACCGCTTCGTAAAGCGCGATGCCAATTAAGGCGTTTCTTATTATTCCCATGATATACCTGTTTGTTGCACAACAACTTCTCTTGAAAAAAGATTTACTTCAGCGCATTTGCGGTAATTAAGTTTGAATTTAAAATCTAGGGGAATTGCACAAAGTACTTGATGAAACGGGATCTTTGCAGCACCCCGGCTATTTGGCTTCAGTAATTCAGATAGCGCAAAGACAGTAGCGGTAAACACAGCAGCTTTTAAAAAGGAAGCGGGAAAAGATCCTACCGACCCTTCCCCGCTCATCTAAATTAACGCTCTCGGTATCTAATACGCTGTATGGTTCCCATTATTATCCTTATTGCCAAAAAAAGTCAGATTAGGTAATTCACACCTGTTTGATCAGTAAAAACACTTGGGGGCGTTACGGCAAATAACCGAGCAAATGCTTCGTTTACTTTACCAACGCTCCAAGCCATTTAAATTCGCCATAAAGTAGGATTACCGCGGTAGTGGGTAATCTTTTCAATGATTTCCTGCACCTGGTCACCACTTAACTCGTTCAACCCGTCGCTGGTATACGTATACGCTTTATAAGGCTGGTCGAAAAAAATGGTGCCAAGGTAATTCGGGTTTTTTGTCTTATCAGGAGTCAATAGGTCATCGGTGTTATCTGGCTGATGTTGTTCCGCTCCAGGCTGCGCCCGGTAAAGCGTGTAGCTATAGGTAAGCACAGGGTGACCATCAGCGTGAGCATCCGCATCAGGAATGACCATCACCTGGATGTCGCTTTCAATATTAAAATAAAATGGTTTCATAAAATTCAGGTCCGTTAGATATACAACAGGAAAGCAACATAATATAGCAGCCGTTGTTTAAAATCTAACACCTTAAAATCGCTCTACAGTAACAATAAACCATTGTCCTTGAGCTCTGTGAAGGTGTCGCTATTTAAGAAGGTTTGAAAGTCGCCAACTTCCGAATCTTTAAAAGATTTTTCTACTTCTACGAATGAAGATACTGACCCACTTGTTACCGAGAGCAAGGGCAAAGTCTCACCCAACCACCGGCCCCATTCTTCCTTTGTATGTACAGTAAAGCTATCTCGTTTATTGTAAAAGGTTAAGACGGCCATATTTAAGGGTTTGCCTTTTCCGCGTTTCACATAGTATTTGATTGCGGGAGGACTGCCCATCCAAATGAACTTTGTGCTCGGTTTAATAATTTTGGATTCATGAAAAGCCAGCGCTTGTTCGATATACTTTGGAGATACGGTGGTACGCGGAACCTTAAAATCAAACCATTTATCAAGGCTAAAATCAAAACATATACCGTGCATGTAATTAAACAATGACTTCCGCAGACCTTCGCTAAAAAGCTCGTGTTTGGCGCCACTTTTATCAATATGCGCCAAATCATTATTAGCGAACGTCCCTATCTGCTGACTTACCCGTTTTACTCCGAATTGGTCGGGATTTAAGCCAACGGGACTGTGCGCCGTCATGGCAAACTGGTGCCAAAAGCCGGATTGCAAAACCCCATTCATGAAAAGCTGTCGCACAATCTCCAGGGAATCGATAGTTTCCTGAGCGGTCTGGGTAGGAAACCCATACATTAAATAAGCATGCACCATAATGCCAGCCTGAGTTAAATTCTCTGTGACTTTTGCTACCTGAGCAACCGTTACTCCCTTATCTATCAATTTGAGCAGTCGATCCGAAGCTACTTCCAATCCCCCGGAAATCGCAATACAGCCCGATTCCATTAGGAGTATCGACAAATCAAGGGTAAAACTTTTTTCGAATCGAATATTTGTCCACCATACAATGGTTAAGTTCCGTCTGATGATCTCCAGCGCCAAATCTCTTAGTAACGCAGGAGGAGCAGCTTCATCCACAAAATGGAATCCATTCTGACCGGTTTGTTTAATAATTTCTTCAATACGATCACAAAGCAAAGCGGCGGTAACAGGCTCGTATCGCTTAATATAATCTAATGAGATATCGCAAAACGTGCATTTGCCCCAATAACAACCATGGGCCAGGGTAAGTTTATTCCACCTGCCATCGCTCCACAAGCGATGCATAGGATTAGCCATTTCGATAACTGAGAGGTACTTATCTAAAAGTAGATCGGCGTAATCTGGAGTACCCACATCCCTTTGTGCGTAATCATATTCCTTTGAACCGTTGAAATAAGTAACGATGCCATTCTCTAGCGCGAAAGTTCTTTTAAGATCGGCTTTGCTCCTTTCTCCTCTTAAATGTTCGATGAGGTGGAAAATGGGTGCTTCTCCATCATCCAATGTGATAAAATCAAGGTAATTGAAAACCCTTGTTTCTTTGAGCGACCTTAATTCCGTGTTGGCGTATCCCCCACCTAATGCGATTTTGATCGATGGATGATTCCGTTTGACCCATTGTCCGCATTTAAAGGCACTATATAAGTTGCCTGGAAAAGGAGCAGAAAGCGCAATGAAATCCGGTTTCACCTGCTCAATTTTATCCTTTAAAATATCGATTAGAATAAGGTCGACAAAGCTGTCCTGATGATTAAGAACGGTATCTAGTTCATCAAACGTAGAAGCGGACCTTCCGAGCCTTTCAGCATACCGGCTGAAGCCAAAATGCGGATCGATAGCTTCTACGATCAGATCAGAGATATCTTCCAGGTAAAGTGTGGCCAAATGCTTTGCCTTGTCCCGGGTACCCATGGTGCCAAAAGCCCATTCGAGATCATCCAATTGTGCAAACCTGGATGCCTCTGGCAAGTAATTACCCTGACAAATCAGATGTGCCAGAGTTGGGTTATTGTCTTGCAAGAAGTTAATAACGGCATCTATGGTTTTGATATATTCTTTCTGAAGGTGAAGAATCCGCTGACTATTAGCGGATAGCTTAACCTGCTTTTTAGTTACTTCGAGAAACAAGTTCGTTAATCCGGCAGAGGAGAACAAGGCTAAAATTACCTCAATACCCAAATCCATTTGATACGAAGAGATGCCTTTTGTATTCAAGAATCCTTTCAAATACGCTGTAGCGGGATACGGAGTATTCAACTGGGTAAATGGAGGAGTAATGAAAAGTATAGTCGGATTCAATGTTACAGGGTTATGGAATTGCCCTGCAAAGTTACCGTAAATTTATTTTGAATGGTAGTTGTTGTTCCTATTCTACTTTGGGGAGAGATGGCCACCGATTATCAGCTGCCATCTCCAAAATTTTAAGGATTCATCTTCGCAAATGTGCCTGCAATCACTTCGGGAGATGCTTTTAGCATCACATCGCTAAAACCAAAAGTAAGTTCCTTTTTGCCTTCTTTTAGTTGTGCAAAAATTGCTTCTACAAAATCGCTTACTAAAGGGTTGCCATCATGAATACCTTTACCCCCTAAATCAGTATTAAGCGCTGGAGGAATAATTTCTATGACCTCTATCCCTTTAGGCTGTAACATATAACGTAATGAAAGTGTGAATGAGCGGAAAAAGGCTTTGGTAGCACAGTATACCGGAACCTTTGTAAGCTGTACAAAGGCCAATCCAGAGGTCACATTCATAATCGTTTTAAGCTTCGGCAAATTGCTTAGCAAGGTAATAAGATGAAGCGGCGCGACAATATTGGTTTCAATCTCATTAACTGCTTTTTCATAAAACTTGTCGTCTTCTAAACCCATCCAATTCTGAACTCCAGCATTGTTTACCAGGACATCTAAGTCGGGGTGCTCATTCGCCAGCCATTCATAAAGATCTGTTCGGTCTGATTCCTGAGAAAGATCACAAACCCGGGCAATCACTTGAGGATATTTATCTGTTACTTCTTTCAATACTTCTGCACGACGACCGCAAATGATCACGGTATTCTGTTCAAGTAAAAAGCGTTCCGTTAAACCTAAGCCAATGCCCGTGGCACCTCCTGTAACTAGTATTTTATTTTTTGATAGTTCCATATCGTATTTTTATCTTGATACAAAAGTACATGCATTTAAGTATCCTCTTTTGTCTTAGTTTAAGATAATAAACATTTTGTACTATCATTTGCATGTTTGCCGAATAGTTGAACGATTATTATTGCACGTTGCCGTTCAAACGAGATTGCGCCCGAAAGCTGCTAGGCGTCTGACCGGCATAGCGAGTTTCCCCTCACAGTGGTGACAGGGCGCTATTCAGGTAACCTCTTTAACTGTATTGCTTAGGTGAACTGGATGAATACAAAACTTACTCCTTTCCTGTATTTTCAAAATGGCTAAGTAACTATCTATTTTGGCTTAGTATAATTAATCTATAACGACCAAATTTGCTAGATAAATTAGAAGTCATCATACAGCTTGTGATGAGTGTTATAGAAAATTACTAAAAATGAATATTGTAAAATTTATAGAACAGTGGATTGCAGTCAGCAATAGTTACAATACAGAAAGATACCTGCAATTTTACGCCGAGACTGCTGTATTTGACGATCCTTCAGTTGGCAGAATATTCAATGGAAGACCTGGCATCAAAGAATATTTTACCAGTTACTTTATCGGATACCAAACGCAAACTAGGAAAGTAGAACTGATTGTACATGATGAAAATCGGGCGCATTTAGAAGTAGAATTCACAGGGGACTTTCCTGAAGGGAAAATTGGGGGCACTTTTGATTTTAAGTTTGAAGCAGGAAAGATTGTTTATGTATTAGCCGATTTAATATAAAGTAGGCAATGGATCTGTACTGCTTAGATTTTAATCTTCCCTAATCTTTTGTCGGTGCAGCATACCCCAATCAATCATCGTCTGAATCAAAGGGACGAGGGTTTTGCAATATTCGGTGACTTCATATTCGATTCGTACAGGTGTTTCTGGATAGACAGTTCTGGTAATCAATTTGTTCATCTCCATCTCCTTTAGTTCCCGCGAGAGCATCCTTGAGGTAATCCCGGGAACACCGCGTTCTATTTCACTAAAACGCTGAGGACCTCCGTTACATACTGAAAAAATGATGGGCATTTTCCACTTACCACCGATTACATAAATTGTATCAAGCAAAGCATCAAACTCTTTAGTTGATGTTGCGTCCTCTATATTTTTTCTCATTTTTATTAGTTGCTATACACCGGTATACTGCTTACAAATGTATACTTAATATAACAGTACATTTGTTAAATATAATAAGATGATGAAAAAATTTGAAAATAAGTTAGCTGTGATCACCGGTGGAAATAGTGGCATGGGTTATGGGACTGCAAAATTACTTAAGGAATTGGGCGCAACTGTAGTCATTACCGGAAGAAGGAAAGAAGCCATTGAACAAGCCGCAAAGGAATTGGGTGTACACGCCATTTTATCAGATCAGGGAAAACTGGAGGATATTGATAGTCTGGTAAGTAACGTTAAAGACAACTTTGGAAAGGTAGATATCTTATTCATCAATGCCGGTATTTCGGGGACATCTTCGATTGAACTGGAAACGCCAGAGAATTTCGACAAAATGATCAATGTAAACTTTAAAGGTGTATACTTTACCTTAAGCAAATTCATTCCTCATCTTAATGATGGCGCCTCTGTTGTGATCCTCTCCTCTGTACTCGCTTCTACGGTAAGTTCAGGTTTATCCGTTTATAGTGCGAGCAAGGCCGCAGTTAATTCTATTATGAAAACGGCAGCTTTGGAACTTGCTCCAAGGAAGATCAGGGTAAATGCGATCAGTCCTGGTGCTATTGATACAGAATTATTTAGCAAAATGGGCATGGATGAGGGAACACTGGCTGGCATGACAGACTACCTGATTAGCCTGACACCAATCGGGCGTATAGGGAAACCAGAAGAAATAGGGCAGCTTGTTGCCTTTCTGTCTAGTCATGAAGCCGCTTTCATTACCGGTTCAGACCATGTCATTGATGGAGGATCGACGCTACTGTAATGTCTGATCGCTAAGCGATTTCTTTCTTATCCGTTTTGGCTACATCATGGTCCGTTCCGGCTACTCCAGCCTAAAGACGGACCATGATCTTTGTATCAATCTAAAGCAAAACAAAATGGAACAGAAAACAATCTTTATTACCGGCGCATCGACCGGACTAGGCAAAGCAACCGCTAAACTATTTTTGGGCAAGGGATGGAAGGTAATAGCCACCATGCGTACTCCTGAAAAGGAAACGGAACTAAATCAACTACCAAATCTGGTTTTATTACCGCTTGATGTTACCAATACGGCGCAAATCCATCAGACTGTACAAAAAGCGTTGGAGACGGGCCCTATTGACGTAGTGTTTAACAATGCCGGCTACGGTTTGGTAGGTGCAGTTGAATCGCATTCAGAGCAACAAATTAGAGCGCAGTTTGACACCAATTTCTTTGGTACCCTTGAGGTGATACGTTCTTTTATCCCTTATTTCCGCCGTCAGCAAAAAGGGCTTTTTATCAATACAACTTCGCTTTGCGGCCTGGTATCTAATCCGCAATCGGCGGTATATAATGCAAGCAAATGGGCATTGCAGGGGCTGGCGGAAAGCATGTCATATGATCTGGCTCAATTTGGTATTGGCATCAAGAACGTAGCGCCCGGCGGCATCAAAACTGAATTCATGAAAGGCATGCAGGTGACAGAGGATAAAGCTTATGAAACAACAATGGCCAAGATGATGGAAGGTTTTAATGATGGCACACTAATGGAATTTACTGACGCTGACCTCATAGCTCAAGTGGTTTATCAGGCTGCTACCGATGGCCAGGATCAACTGACTTACCCTGCCGGTAACGATGCTGTTCGACTGTATGCCAAACGCCTGGCTGAAGGACCTGAATCGTACCGCATTAATCTTACAAAATACCTTAATTTGCCGAGCCCTTATCAACTTTAGACAGCTTAACAGTCTGCATCCATGAAAACAACTGTAAATCTACCTGTATTATTTAATTCTATTTCGGAGCTGCACCGGGCGCTTGGCTTACCAAAGCCCCTGCACCCGCTGATCAGCCTGGTCGACTATAGCAATATTCGAGCTGACACTACTGAACTTGAAAAGGGCATCATCTTCAACTTTTATAAAATATCATATAAGAAGAATTACACTGGTAAATTTAAATACGGTCAGTCCTATTACGACTTTGATGAGGGGGGTTTATCTTTTGTATCACCAAACCAGGTAATCTCGGTTTCCGATGACGAAGGCGATTACGGTGGCTATACTTTGCTTGTCCATCCTGATTTTATCCGAAACTTTCCACTTGGCAAAAAGATCAAAGATTATGGTTTCTTTTCCTATACGGTTGCAGAAGGGCTGTTTCTTTCGGACAAAGAAAAAGAGATAATTATCAGCCTGTTTAAAAATATAGAAACAGAATTGGCCTCAGCCATTGACCTGTTTAGCCAGGAAGTAGTGGTATCCCAATTGGAATTATTACTAAGTTATAGCAAACGGTTCTATAACCGACAATTCATTACCCGTAAATCAGCAAGCAATGACCTGCTTTCAAAAACAGAGGAGCTCCTGGATAACTACTTCAGTGTAGAAAAAGCCTTATTGAAAGGTCTTCCATCGGTCCAGCAAATTGCAGATGAACTGAATGTGTCCTCTCATTACCTCGGTGACATGCTTCGTTCCCTAACAGGGCAAAACACCCAGCAGCACATTCACAACCGACTAATCGATAAAGCCAAGGAACTATTAACCACAACAAACCTCACTGTAGCGGAAGTGGCTTATCAACTTGGATTTGAACATCCGCAATCATTTAACAAGCTTTTCAAAAACAAAACGAAGGTTTCTCCTATGGAATTTAAGCAATCGTTTAACCGAAATTAAATATATGACATAGAGAATTATAATATGGTCTATATTGAGTGAGATTTGGATGGTGATATGGTACATTGGGAAAGTATTGGCATGATGTACACCACTTGAATCGCAATTCCACTTCCCTCTTCCGTTTAAATACTATTTAAGCATGTACGTCATATTGAATTTTCGAATAAGATGCCATTGCTTGATACTACTTTTTCGCCTGCTCAGTTTAAAAAATATATGGCTGCTTATAAAAGTTCGGCTCTAAATAAGTATAAAAATTCTTTTGTTGTAGTACCAGTTTTGATAAGAAACATGCGAGGTGGAAATATAACGATCGCACAAAACTTTGAGTTTTTTAATGACTTCCAAGACCTGATACCTAAAAACCTGACGGAAAAAGAACATCAAAAAGAATCATTTTACTTCAAAGTATAGTGATTGCATTGAATGACAATTTGCATAAAAGAAGATAGGATTAACAGCATTTCCTTATAAATGTCACCTTACTATATCTAAAACACCATCCCATCTTTATTATACTTTCCTTTATACTCCAACGGTGATAACCCGGTGTATTTCCTGAACACTTCACGAAATGCCTTTACATCATTATACCCAACCTGATACATGACTTCATTTACGGTCTTCTGGGTCGTTTCAAAGGACTTTTTAGCAGTTTCTATTTTTACACGCTGGGCGTATTCGAGCGGCGTATTACCTGTCGCCTTTATGAACCTCCTATCAAAATTCCTTCTGCCAATATTGAATTTTGAAGACAGATCCTCGATGGTAATCTTTACTTCAACATTGTTTTCAATATAGTGCTGAGCATGACTGATGATCTCATCATCATGAGTTTTCTGTCCGCTGAAAATTTTGAACTCCGATTGCGTGTTTCTTGAGATCTCTATCTGGAAGACCTTGGAGCAATAAATGGCTGTTTCCCGGTCATAGTACTTTTCAACCAGGTATAAGATGAGGTTAAGAAAGGAATATGCTCCACCGTTGGTATACAACCCCTTTTCATCGGTAATTAATCTATCGGTCTGTAAGTTAACCTTTGGGAATCTTGAGCGGAACTGCTCTGCAACTGCCCAGTGGGTAGAACAGGTCTTCCCGTCCAAAAGTCCTGAAGCCGCCAGCAGGAACGTACCGGTGCATATCGTGGCGATCTCCGCACCTGCCTTATACTTTTCATGCAGCCACAATACCAACTGCTGGTTATCCTTCATCGCAAGTTCGTAATTATGATTCAGTGATGGAACAATGATCAAATCAGTTTCTGAAATCTTCGAGATGTTGGTATGTGGTCGTACCGAAAATAACCCTGCACTGAAATCGATTTGCTCAGAAACACCTGCCAACTGGATATGGAACAACTGTTTCTTCCCAGTCACTTGCCAGTATAGCTCGGCTTTTGAAAAGATCTCAAAGCTGCCTGTAATACTGCTCAGGTTATTCTCGCCGTTGGGCACAACGATTGTCAAACTTTTCATCGCTTTTTATTCCAAAGTTAATGCAATACCCTGTCCGAATCAACCCATCATATTGTCCAATTTACACCCTATGTAAATGTAGAATAGTCGGTTACTTTGTTAAACTCATGACTATGAATAAAACTCTCATTTTCTTTTTTATGCCATTAGCTGTCCAATTCGGCTGCAATAGCTCCGTTAAGAAAGCTTCAACAAATACTGAACTTCAAATAAAACATATTATGAATAGCAATGATTTTACATCGACGATTGTAGTCGACCAATCAAAGGAAACAGCATTTAAGGCTATTGAAAATTTTCGTGGTTGGTGGTCTGAGGATATACAGGGTTCAACCGATGAGCTCAACAAAACATTTTTTTATCATTACAAAGATGTCCACCTCTGCAAATTGAAACTCATCGAAAGAATCAAAAATAGGAAACTGGTCTATGAAGTGACCGACAACCAGTTCAACTTCGTAGCGGATAAAACAGAATGGATCGGCACCAAACTCATCTTTGAACTCGGTGCGGAGGGAAACGGAACAAGAATCGTGTTCACCCATCAGGGCCTGGTGCCCGAATTTGAATGTTACAAGGTCTGTCAGGATGCCTGGACCAGTTATATCCAAGGAAGCCTGAAACAACTGATAGAAACCGGACAGGGCAAACCTAATGGCAAAGAAGGTGGCCTCAACGCTGAACTTGTTCAAAAGTGGGGACTACCAGACAAATAATCTATGCGTTTCAAAATCTAACGCTACCCTATCAACTTTTCTGAACCCGCTTGCTATCTACCCAGTAAGCAAGCCCGATGATAATAACCATTAGTGTTACAAGAGTGGCAAACAAAGTTGTTGTCGAAGCAGGAGGCGGCGGGCCAAAAGTATTTGAAATATTGAAAACGATCAGCAACGCAGCAAACGACCAAAAACCCCATTTTCCTGCACTGGTTCTAGCTTTTGTGACACCGTTGTAAACATAAACGCCAGCTAAGAAGAGAATCGTTTCAATTGTGAGTGAGATGGCCACATGGTTCCAAAGTCCGAATCCGAATTTACCTTCTCCAAACGGAGATAATGGGAGGTCTGCGGTGTGAACCAGGAGATCCAAAAACCAGTGACTTAAAACACAAAGACCAATAATGAGAGCACCTTGCTTGTCCTTCTTAATTAACAAATAAATAAGCCCAACAACTAGACCCCAGATAATACCTGCTAGCAAACTATGTGTATATGGGAAAAAAAGAAAATCTAAGGCATTTGATTTGGTGTATCCAGGTACTATTGCAACCTTTTCAATGTTAAGTACTAATAAAAAGGGCCAAAGAATATCAACAAATTGTGTGGCAATGAAAAGCGTTCCAAGAGAAACTTTCGGTGCTGCTTTTTTAGCAGCAAAGGATAGTGCGAAATGTCCAATAAACATGGTGTAATGTTGATTTAATTATCTGTAACACAATAATCTGCAAAATTAATCAATTCTTCCTACGATAAAAGTTAAGAAAAGATTAATATTACTAGCCATATAATTTTGTACCACTTATTCTGCATACATTGACAAAATCCAGATCGGTACAAGTTTAAGTCTCGGTCGGGTCTGGCTTTGATTGCTTCCGCCTTGAATGCGCCATGCTTCCGCGTTGTTTCCGCCTTTTGTCTAGAGAAAAGGCGGAATTACCCCCCAAGCATTGTGTTTTCATAGCACCTTCACTCAAACCCCGACCCGAGCACAACCAAAGAGTAAGTATGATCTAAAGTATAAAGTGAACAATACTTACAACTAACCAAATTTAAGCATATGGCAATGTTAAACGGAGATGGGTTTTCTGGCATGATCGGACCCTTCGTAATTAGAAAAATGAAAGATGGAAGGTCGGTCATACAAATCAAACCAAGGCACTATAGATTAAATGCCAAATCAAAGAAAACTACTACAATGTGGGGTTTTGGAAGTACAGTCGCATGCCTGATCAGGAAACAGTTGTCGTCAGCTGTCATGTTGTATGATCCTGGAATGGTTAACCGTTTCAATGATCCAATTAGGGATGTGCTAAGTCATTGCTATAACAGCAAGGAAAACGTATTTAACTTTGAACAAGACAGTTTCAATAGGCTAACTGACTTTGAGTTTAACATTAAATCTCCGCTTATAAACTTCTTATGGGTTAAACCAGTAATGCTTTTAAAGGATAATGTTTTGACAGTGACTATACCTGAATTCCAGATAGGTTCGCAGTTCACTTTTCCTGCTCGAACAAACACTTGCCAGGTCACCATTTTAGTAACGCAAATTAACCTCAATCAAGCGCTTACCAGGGAAGAGTTGGAAAGCACCTTCGAAATCAACGCAGACGAGCTAAACCATCCTGAAAGAACGCTGACATTTAATCTTGCAAATGAAAGTATTAGTGTTGCGGCAATAGGCTTGGCCTTTTTCAAAAGAACAAATGACATTAGAACTCCATACAATTCAAAATCGTTTAGTCCTGCTAACGTAATCGGGGCAGTAGTTACAGGCGGCGTTTACGTGGAACCACCAGCACCGTTGCGTAGCCATGTAGGCTATAGTAAGGAATGGACATTCGAGTCTAAATTGAAGTTTTAAATTTATGGACGATAACACTCGGCGAAGCTTCATTAAAGGGTCGATCCTTTTAGGTGCAGCAATGACAATTCCTGCTAAGGATAGTGCATATGCCTTCAATCATTCAATAGGTAGCTCAGATATGAAAATACTGTTTCAGGGCGATTCAATTACTGACGGAAATCGTTCCAGAGATAACGATTGGAACCATGTGATGGGCCACGGCTATCAATACATCGTCTCCAGTAAGCTATGGTATGAGCATCCTGATCGTAAATTTCATTTTTTTAACCGCGGTATCAGCGGAAATAAAGTAACCGATTTGGCCGCCAGATGGCAAACAGATGCGTTAGAGATTAAACCTGACGTATTGAGCATTCTAGTTGGGGTGAATGATGCAAATGAAGCAGTAAAAGGCAATCTTAAATTTACAGCACAAAGCTATAAAGAAGGCTATAGGGAACTAATAGATAGGAGTAAAAGCGAAAACCCTAATCTAAAGCTTGTAATTGGCGAGTCTTTCCTCTTGCCAGTAGGTGCCGTAAAAGCTAACTGGGAGCGTTGGACAGACGAAGTCGCCCAAAGGCAAGTCATCGCAAAAGATATTGCACGGGAATTCAATGCCACATTCGTCCCCTATCAAACTGCATTTAACGAGTCGCTTAAAAGGGCGCCGGCAGAGTATTGGATTTGGGATGGTATTCATCCAATGCCAGCCGGTCATGAATTGATGGCAAGAGAATGGTTAAAAGCGGTAACAAAGGCCAGGCTACTTTAGAAGATCATCACTAATTTGTCCCCTCTTCTCCATATCGCGAATAATTGCGTCAATGCAAGCAGTGGCAATTACGCCCTTACCTTGCGACTTGCCAAAGTCAATATACCAGTTTGCCGCTTTCCCTTTCGCACTGTCTCCTAAACGCTGAAAAAAGCTCCGTTGCCTGATACGGGTTAAAATGGGACTTGACTCTTTCTTTTCAAGATCAATAGGGTTCTTTACATGATCAAGAATGCATTTAATGCGTTTTTTAACCTTCTCCTCTAGCCCAAGGATGTAACTAAGCTTAATTGTAGGGTAGGCATACTCCTCCTCTGTCGGTGTTTCAATGACTTTGTAATCACCATTTTCCCCTGTTTTTTCTAACCGTAAGTCAGGAATAATTGGTAATGATTCTTTTCCACCTTCCATGTACCGATAGTTGGTGACTCCCTCATACCCGAAAGCGAGAATGGCATTGTTCGCTTCGGTCGGTGCAGAGAAATGCTTTTGTAGAAACCGCTGACAATTACGCCTTCCCAAATAGAAATCATGTTTCCTAAAACCCTTAGAGAAAAACCCGCCAAAGCCACCTAAGGATCCACAGGCTAAAGGATACGTCTGTGTTTCACTTTTTTGCGTTCTGCTTGGCATAATGAGGAAACGAGTGTAATCTTCGCTTAAATACGCACGCCTGATCTGGTCATCTTTCATCATCAACTGGCCTCTCATGGCAGACAATATGGAGGGAATAATGTGACGCCAAGCTTTCTTTGGTGCAAACTCCTCACTGTCTACTTCATCATCATTAGGAAAAGGGTCGATCATGAGCACCAGACTATCAAATTCACATGCCTTTGTTTTGGGAACATAGGCCGCAGCTTCGGCCTCCAAATCTTCAAACGTTTTGGTGTCGGTGTTCTCAGTTGAGCTTTTTATCATAGTCCGTCGCCGGTCATCCAGCAATTGCTGGGTAATTTCATACGGTTCATTATTAATAATACCACCATCTACGTTTAAGGAAACGAAATCTTCAGGGCTTAAAACGTCATACTCGACTGTTTTCTCATGAAGGGCGGTAGCATGAGGGTCTGTTAGTCGGAGATTAAGAAATTTGTTGTCATTGATATATTGGATCCTTCTTTTTAGCAACCTGGATTCTAGTCCAATTGGAAAGGCGCCAGTAGACATCGCTGCATCAGCCAGAACATCAGTATTGAGCCCGTCTGGAAGATTGAAGTTTACAGGGATGCGGCCATCATTTCCATATTCAGTATCACTCAGTTTGAAGAAAGCATAGTCTTTATGCATCTTCATGCGGTGCTCCCTTCTGCCACTACTGGTGTTGAAAGTAACTTTATAGTGAAAGCCTCTTAAATTCGTTACTGTTGTAAACACGTCGAGATCGTTGGCAATGTATTTCCGATCATATCTTTTTTCAGCCCTGGTATCTGTTAAACCCTGCGCGATTTGCTCTATAAATTTGGAGTTTAATCCGGCCCTCACCTCCTTATTCGAATTGGTCTCGTCGGATTCAATGTCTGTCGTGTTCAGCATCAGACTGATCATATCCTCTTTGTCAGTTTCCGTCAGATTTACCCAGGAGTTGTAAAGGGGATTTTTTGTGGTGTATTGCAAATCGTCCTGGTGACTTTGCGTTACTGGTGGAAATTCTGACTGGACACCCGCAGCGGTTACAGCAGCAGTCATCCCACCAGCAGATGCACCTCCTAATACTTCGATGGAGAAATTATGTCTAGGTATTCCGCTAAGCTTCCCTGCTGCCTGAAGCGCCTTGGCTTTCTCCCAGTGCTCTAGTGTCTCTAATAGGTAGTCCATCACTCCTGCCGTATATGCCCCGGCAGATATTGCGCCTGCCATGCATATTCCAGCATGGAAAGTGAATTGCTTGTCTTTATTTTCCATTATATCAGCTCATCTGGTTAGAATTACCTTCTAAATTACGAAGAGCGTTATGGTAGTAAAATAGCTAGTTATAGTCATTTAGAACCTCGGCGCTTGGTGAGAGGGAACCCTATACGGTGTATCCCTCGTAGAGGTCCGACGTTAGATCAGACTGCCAGAATTCTTTGGTATCGATGTCCATGATAGTTAAACGCCCGGAATTCCCTGCCCCGGTATCAAGGTTGTAAATATTAAATGCGCTCAAAGGTTGATCAGAGTGTGTCTTGGTTGTTGGCGTATGGCCTATGTAAATCTCCTTAAAATCAGCCTCGATACTAAACTGTTCTTGGTACTCCTGACAGTGCAAAGCTTCCTCCCATAGGCTTCTGTCCCAATAATAATTTTCCGGATCTTGAGCCAAAAAAGGTAATGAAGCATTAAATCCCGCATGTACAAAACATCGCTGTTCCTCATCAATGTAATAAGGCACTTGATTGCTAAAGAATGTCTTATGGCTTTCAGGGATATCTTTAGGCTCCAGTGCACTTTTATACCCAGCACCTTTTAAAAAGAAACGGCCGCTCTTCTTTACATGCTTGAGATAAGAAGATAGTGTCGCCTTACCTCCATAGTTCCAGGAATAGGGATGAAATTCTGTTTGCGCAAACTCATCAAACCAGTCGTCATGATTGCCTTTTAGAGCAATAAGATGTTTAACCTTCAATAATTCTTCGACACATTCATAGGATTGAGGATATCTATCTACCACATCACCCAACTGAATTAACTGGTCATTTTCATAATCAAACGCTGATCTTTTAAGGCATTGTTTTACTGCCTTGTATGCGCCGTGAATATCTCCCATCACCAGTTTTCTCATGCTTCTTGTCTTTAATCGAATTGCATTCAAAAATAAGGCCTAATCTCAATTAAATACATTATACCTAACGGAGTCGCAGGGACAACAGGTTTTAAATAGAAGAAAGTACTAATTGTTAACGACAAATACTTGGTTAAAAAGTCTAATTTTATTTCGTTGTGGACACCAGTCCATCACTTGCCAAATCTATGCTGTCCCCGAAAACCAAAAGAAATATTTCACGCGTCATTCCTTTTGGCGTGCTGTGGTTAATTTTTAGCTTAATTTATTGTATCCTGGAAAGAGGCATCCTGGGACCGGTTGACTTCTATCCATCTACAGGCAATACGTACAGCTTTTCAAGAAACATACTTACCATACCAATTTCGGGGCTGTTTATGGGATTTTTAACAGGAATCCTGGAGATCGGTTATTTCAATAAATGGTTTATCAAGAAGAGCTTCACCAAAAAGATTATACTGAAATCACTGATCTATATTTTGATTGTGCTCGTCTTCCTCTCAGGCACGGTGTTTATCAATGCGCTGTATACGCAGGAAACACGATCTTTCGGAAGCTTTTCGTCTCTTTTATGGGCGTTTTTTAGCGATTATGCCTTGGTCGGTATCATGCTTTATATTGCTTCTATAATTGTGCTCACACAATTCTATGCTGAATTTAGCGACAGCATCGGACCAGGGACACTACGCAACTTTTTTTTGGGCAAATATCATCATCCAGTCGAGGAAGAGCGGATATTTATGTTTCTCGACATGAAGTCCTCCACTACGATAGCCCAACAGCTCGGCCATGTCCGGTACTTTGAAATGCTACGTGAATATTTCTTCGACCTCTCTGCCGAGGTAATCAACTATGGTGGCATCATTTATCAGTATGCAGGTGATGAGATGATCATTTGCTGGAAACTGAAAGATGGATTGAAGAACAACAACAGCATCGAGTGCTTCTTTGCTATGAAACGGGCATTAGAGGAGCAGAAGGGTAAGTATCGAGAGAAATTTGGCCTTTTACCAGGGTTCAAGGCTGGGCTGCATTTCGGAATGGTCACTGCTGGTGAGATCGGATCGTTAAAGAAAGAAATCATTTTTACAGGGGACGTGCTTAATACTTCGGCAAGGATACAGGGGCTATGTAACCAGTTCGACGCTGACTTACTGGTATCAGCGGAGATGGTTGACATAGTTGAGCTTCCCTCTCATTACGTAGTCGAATCAGTTGGAGCACATTTGCTCAAAGGGCGCAATTCCACAATGGAAATCTTTGCAGTTTATTTCCAACCGAGTGCTGGTGCAATATGCTCCAATATCGACGATAACACATGAATATTGTAATCAACACCCAGCGTGTTTGGAATGGTTAGTAGCAGGGTATCCGCTTCTTGTATCGCTTCATCCTGAGCCAGGTCCTTGATAAGCTGATCAGGTTCGGCGGCATAGCTCTTTCCGAAGACCGCACGTTGATTGGCTTCAATATACCCAAAACTGTCGCCCCCTTTTCCTTGCTGTCCAAAATACATTCTATCCTGTTCGTTCACCAACGCAAAGATGGAGCGGCTTATTGAAACCCTAGGTTCGCGCGCATGACCGGCTTTTGCCCATGCTTCCTTGTAAATCCTGATTTGTTCTGCCTGCTGGATATGGAAAGGTTTGCCATTTTCGTCAAACTTAAGCGTGGAACTTTGAAGGTTCATCCCATTCTCAGCTGCCCAGACGGCGGTTGCATTTGAGGCGGCTCCCCACCAGATCCTTTCGCGCAATCCCTCTGAATGCGGCTCAAGACGTAGCAGGCCTGGAGGATTTGGAAACATTGGATTGGGATTAGGCTGAGCAAAGCCAACGCCTCTTAATTTATCTAGAAACTGTAAAGCCTTTTGTCGGCCCATATCTGCTTCGGTCTCCCCTTCTGCAGGTTGATAACCGAAATGTCTCCAACCTTCGATCACCTGCTCAGGAGATCCACGGCTAAGGCCTAGTTGTAAACGGCCGCCGGAGATGAGGTCTGCAGCACTGGCATCCTCCACCATATACATCGGGTTTTCGTAACGCATATCAATCACTCCTGTACCAATCTCTATTTTGCTGGTCTTGGCACCGATAGCCGATAGCAACGGAAAAGGTGAAGCTAGCTGACGCGCGAAATGATGCACCCGAAAATAGGCACCGTCAAGACCGATTTCTTCTGCTGCAACAGCCAGATCAATGGATTGAAGCAAGGTATCGCCTGCAGTACGAGTTTGGTATGATGGATGATCAGACCAATGTCCGAATGATAAAAACCCTATTTTCTTCATTGCTAGCTGGATTGTTTCCGAGCAAATGTAAGCATCCCTGGGATTTGAGGAGGTCACGGCTTGGTAAAACATTCTTCGCTTCATTTGATTGTACGATTGCGTTAACCTAAACGATAATCATTCTTTTAGTTTATTGAAGGTCAAGATTATTGTCATAAGCATCAATTCGATTTCAGGGACTGAATAATTTGATATCTTAGCATATGCAAAAGGAATTGGCGGAAGAAAGATTGATGTTAGCAAAGATTGCCGACGGAGATCAGTACGCCTTTGAGCTCCTATTTACCTTATACAAAAACAAGGTTTACGGATACGCTTTAAAAATCTTACAGTCTGAATCGTCAGCTGAGGAAATTGTTCAGGAGACCTTTATTAAGCTCTGGCTGAAGAGAGTTCATTTGCGGCAAGTTGATAACTTTGGAGGTTATTTAAGAACAGTTGTAAAAAACGAAACTTTAAATGCGCTCAAGAAAGTAGCGCTGCAGCAAAAGAATTATAGTATTATTCAGCAAGAAAAAACTGAAGAAGATTCGACAACTGAATTGTCAATAGAATATCGGGAAACAAAGCGATTATTGGAGTCAGCCATTGAAAAACTCCCAAATCAGCAAAGAAAAGTATATAATCTTTGTCATGTTGAAGGATTAAAGCAAAAAGAGGTCGCAGAAAAGCTTAAAATATCACCTTTGACAGTAAAAGTACACTTGAGAGAAGCCATTAAAGCAATTAAAACTCATTTGGACACCAATGGTATCATAAAAGAACTCGCTCTCCTATTATTTATTTTGAAATAGTCAGTTTTCAACTACTCCTTTTTGAAATTCCAGTTGTCATGTTAGTATAAGATGATAATTAAAGTGTTCAAAAAGGAAAAATAATGTCCCAGGAAAGATTTGCGTATTTATTTCGGCGTTATGTTGATAAGGTTAGTTCTCCTGAAGAACTGGACGAATTGATGGCTCTGCTTCGCGACCCTGATCAGGCTTATAACGTAGAACTGGTCCTCGATCAAATCTGGAACAACAGTCCAGATGTAGTCCTGGAAAAGAGCAAGTCGGACGATATATTTACAAAGGTTATTTTTTCTGATCTTCCACTTAAAAAGACTGGTAAAATAGTACCATATAGATACTGGCTGAGTCTGGCGGCATCAATTTTTATAGCCTGTATTGCTGCCTTCTTATGGTTTAACAATCCAGAAAGGACAGATCAGGTTGCATCTGCGGCTTCTGTTAAAGCCGAGATACCTCCCGCTACCCCTATCACCATTACAACAACGAACGAGCATCAAAAAATTACATTACCTGACGGCAGTACGGTGGTGTTAAATAACAATAGCTCGATTACCTACCCAAGCGTCTTCCCTGGCAATAAAAGAGAAGTTCAGTTAAGTGGCGAAGGATACTTTGACATCAATCATGATGAGAAAAAATCCTTTACTGTTTTCACCGAGAAAATTAAAACGACAGTTTTAGGAACTGCCTTTAATATTAAAGCATATAAAAATGAAGAAGACATCACCGTAACCGTTACGAGGGGAAAAGTGAGCGTATTGGGTGATAAAGCCGTTTTAAGCATCATTACGCCAAATCAACAAATGGTGTTTAATAAGAATTATCAGAAACACAATGTCGCCAAAGTAGTCGCCAAAAACAGTATCCAATGGCAGGAAAGCGACCTCTATTTTGATGACATCTCCATGGAGCAGGCCACCGAAATCCTATCTAAACGCTTTAACATACCAATTACTTTTAAGAATACTAAGGTTGCGAAATGTCGCTTTACAGCTACATTTTTAAAGGGAGAATCTCTAGTCGAAATACTTAACGTGATATGCCCTTATAATAATGCACAATACGAGTCTGTGGCCGGAAAAATAACCATCTCCGGCAGTGGATGTGACTCTTAATATATACCAACGAAAGAAACCACCAACTAAACCAAACCCAACAACATGAAAAAAGTTTACCGGACACGAATTTAAATGAACACAAAAGCGCTCTGTCGTTGAAACAGAGCGCCTGATTTGAGATGCAGCGCTAACTGTATCTCAGACATTTTAACAAATTTCTAAGGATTCATTTAAAACACTTAAAACTATGTATTTTTCTGCACCATTCGCAGAGCGCAGGAAGAAATCTATCTTCTTCACTGCATCGAACCCGCGACATTTAATTCGTCAACTTATGCGCATCAGCTTAATTACAGCTATTTTAACCACCATCACCTTCCAGTTTTTGTTTGCAGTAGACCTTATTGCGCAGCCTGCTCAGCAAGTAAAGATCTCTCTGGAGCTCAGGAACGAGAGTGTTACTTCAGCCATTAAAAAGATAGAACAGAACAGTCAGTTCAGGTTTCTATATAGAAACAATGAATTGAAGGATCTGAAGGCAGAAAATCTGCCCATGAAGGAAAGATCAGTGAAAGAAACTCTAGAGTTGATTTTCAAAGGAACAGGCCTGGATTTCAAGCAAATGGATAATAAAATCCTGATATCTAAAATAAATGAGGTAAATGAAACTTCAGCGGTTACGGCAGACGGAGAGCTGACAGGAATTGTAACCGACGAAACCGGACAACCATTACCCGGGGTATCAATCCGAATTAAAGGTAAAAATCCAATCACGACTTCCACCGATGCAAATGGACATTTTGTGATCCGCTTCCCTTATGATAATAATCCGGTAGTGACGATTAGCTATATCGGATATATTACCCGTGAGATACCTATTAAAAACCAGACTTCTATACGAATTGAACTTAAGCCTGAGGTCGGAAGTTTAAACGAAGTACAGGTAATTGGGTACGGTACGACCACAAGAAGGACCAGCACCGGTTCCATTGCTTCGATCACTGCACAAGATATCAGCAAACAGCCTGTAGGAAATCCCTTGGCGGCGTTGTCTGGCAGACTGTCTGGCGTATTGATTGCACAAAACAATGGAGTCCCAGGTAGTGCTGTACAAGTGCAGATCAGAGGCCAGAACTCGTTGTCCTCAGGTGGAATCCCATTATACATTATTGATGGAGTACCTTTTACAAACTTCAATGGTGGCTCACCTGCAAATGATAACCTGAACGCATTCGGAACTTCGGGCGCAAGTGGAGGCGTCAGCCCTTTTGGAATGATTAATCCATCTGATATCGAGCGTATAGACGTTTTGAAAGATGCAGATGCGACTTCAATTTACGGATCGAGAGGATCAAATGGTGTAGTTCTTATCACGACTAAAAAGGGAAGATCTGGCGGAACCACTTTTGGCGTGAATTTGAACACCGGGTTTACAGAAGTGAACCGTATGATTCCTGTTCTAAACCTGGAAGAATATTTAACTCTAAGAAAGGAAGGATTCAGCAATGATGGAGTAACGCCGAATTCTACAAACGCACCAGACCTGACCGTTTGGGATCAGAACAGCAGTACCGATTGGCAAGACATGTTTATTGGGGGAAGAGGACACATTACTGATTTACAAGCTTCTATGTCTGGCGGAAATGATCAGACCCGCTTCTTCTTCAATTCGGCTTACCGCAAAGAAAGTACGGTCTTTCCTGGTGACAATAGTGACCGCAGGTTTTCATCCCGACTTAATCTGGATCATAATTCTCCTGACAAAAAATTCAATGCATCTCTCTCCGTTAACTACAGCAACGCGAATACGAATATACCTACGTCGGATCTTGCTTCAGTGTATAACTTACCACCTAACCTTCCGCTGTACGATGCTGCAGGAAAATTATTTTGGGCAAATAGTTTCACTAATCCTTTGGCGAGTTTGCTAAGGACATACACTGGAGTGACAACTAACATGATAAGCAATGCAAATTTATCGTATAAGATTTTACCTGGCTTAACTGCAAAAGCTAATTTTGGGTATACGATTACCATGCTGGATCAAGCTACAAAAAACCCTGCTTCATCACAAAACCCAGTAAATAACCCAACGAGTTCGGCTGTGTTTGCTGATAACAAGGCGCAAAATTGGATAATTGAACCGACTTTGGAGTATTCCAGAAAAATTGGTGATGGTAAATTATCGGCCGTTGTTGGAGCGAGTTACCAAAAAAATACATCTAATTCATTATTCATTACTGGCAGTAACTACAGCAATGAGGCGTTACTAGGCTCCTTGCTCGCTGCCGGGACTACGACTATAAACTATAATAACATTTTAGCTTATAAATATAATGCCGTTTTCGGAAAGCTGAATTATGACTGGAAAGAGAAGTATTTAATTAATGCTACCTTTAGAAGAGATGGTTCGTCGAGGTTTGGCCCTAATAATCGCTTCGGAAATTTTGGTGCTATTGGTGCTGGATGGGTGTTTTCACAGGAAGATTTTATTAAAGACAATCAGTCATTCCTAAGCTTCGGAAAGTTAAGAGCTAGTTTTGGAAGCACAGGAAATGACCAGATCTCTAACTTCATTTACCTTCCGCTTTATTCTTCTACTACAGCATATCTTGGAAACGCAGCCACTTCCGTTGTTACGCTACCAAACGAGAATATTAAGTGGGAGTCGACTAAGAAACTAGAGTTTGCAATTGACCTGGGCTTCTTGCAGGATAGAATTTTATTCACAGCGAACTATTACCGGAACCGCTCGTCTGACCAAATCACGGCTGCAGCTTTAACCACACAATCGGGTTATAATTCTTACACTTCTAATTTACCGGCAACAATCCAAAATAAAGGGTTGGAATTAGAACTGAACACCACGAACATTACATCGAAGGACTTCTCCTGGAAAACATCTGTAAACTTTACGTTTACAGATAACAAGTTGCTATCGTTTACAGATTTGGATAAATCGTTCTACGCTTCGAGCTATGTGGTTGGAGAATCTATAAACCTGATTCGTTTGTATCACTATACAGGTGTAAACGCCACTAATGGCACTGCAACTTTTGAAGATAAGGATGGTAATGGGGTAATTAACGCGAGCGATCGGTATGTCGCGGATTTAGGAACACCGTATTTTGGTGGTTTCAACAACACCTTCAGCTACAAAAGCTTTGAATTAGGCGTCTTTTTCCAGTTCAACCACCGCTTTGGGGTTACACAAATCTTAAATACACGTCCAGGCGCTTTAGTTAACCAGAACGATTACTGGCTCGACAGATGGTCAGCTGGCAACCCAAATTCCTCAATCCCTGCTGCTACCGCAACGGCCGGGTCACCAATTTACACTTCGTACAATTTATACACCTCATCTGACGCAGTTTACGGTGATGCATCTTATCTAAAATTAAGATCAGTTAATTTAAGTTACAGCTTGCCTGTACAATGGGTTAAACAGATCAAGTTGTCAAATGCCAGTGTATTTGTACAAGGCCAGAATTTATATACCTGGGCGAAAAATAAATATGTACTTGACACAGAAACAACCATTCAAGGTGGCCCAAGTGGCTTAGGTACAGGCACTATTGGACAAGTTTTACCGCCGCTTAGGACTATTGTATTTGGCATTAACTGCACATTCTAACTAAAATATTATGAAAATAACATATAAAGATTTCCTTACCAAAGCATTGATTGCCGGAGCATTATTAAGTACCTCTTCCTGCAAAAAGTTTGTAGAGATTGGGGCACCTCCTACTCAAATCTTATTCGAAGAGGCATTTAAATCAGATGCTTCAGCGCAAAGTACCGTCCTGGGATTATATTCCAGTGGAACTTCTGCTCCAGGAGTAATTGGTTTCTACTCTTTTCTTGCCGGAATTTCGGCAGACGATCTGCAATACAATTCGACTGATGCACTTTACCAGGAGTTTGCGACTAATGCAGTGACAAATACGAATGGCTATGCTGCCAACGCATGGGCTTCATCCTTTGGTTTTATTAAGAATGCAAACAACATCATTAGCGGATTGACTACTTCCACATCGCTTACGCCTGCTTTAAAGAATCAACTGTTAGGTGAGGCTAAGTTTATGCGTGCGTTTGCTTACTTCTATCTTGTCAATTTATATGGTGAAGTACCTATGCCTATGAAAGATGATTATTCTGCGTTTGAAAACGCAGCCTTACCACGCTCACCTGTAGCAGCAATTTATGCTCAGGTGCTGACAGACCTGACTGAGGCGCAAACTTTGCTGCCTGTTACCTATACAGGCACGTTTAGGGGCCGTATAAATAAATATGCAGCAACAAGCCTACTTGCTCGTGTTTACCTTTATCAGAAGAATTATGCAGGCGCAGAGGCACAAGCCTCCGAGGTAATTTCATCGAACGTTTATAGTTTGCCTGCACCAGCCACTGCTTTTATAAATACAAGCAATGAGGTGATCTGGCAGATTGCTAACATAAATGGATTTACCACTTTCGGCACGAACTATGTCACTTCTGCTACTGTTATTCCTACCTATTCCTTAAATGATGACACTTACAAATCTTTCGAGGCAGTAGATTTGCGCAAGACCAACTGGACGGCGCTTAAGACCATCGGTGGTAAAACCTATAACACAATTACTAAATACAAAGTAGCTTCTGGTACCGGTAATGAGTACAGTGTAGCGCTGAGATTTGCTGAACTTTATTTAATCCGGGCTGAAGCAAGGGCACAACAAAATAACCTAACGGCTGCAAAGAGTGATTTGAATATGATCAGAGTCCGGGCTGGACTTCCTGCAATCAGCACTGACCTATTACAACCTCAATTACTTACTGCTATTGAACAGGAAAGACGAGTGGAATTTTTTGGAGAATGGGGCCATCGTTGGTTGGACTTAAAGAGAACAAACCGTGTAGATGCAGTAATGAGTGCAGCGAGACCAACAACATGGAAGCCGACTTCGGCATTATTTCCAGTACCACAGTCGCAAATCTTAATAAATGCTAGCCTGACGCAGAATCCAGGATACTAATTGAATTTCATAACCTATACCCAAATGAAAACATCAAATAAACATTACGCTGTTGCCGGACTACTTGCTATTGCAGGGGTTCTTTCAGCGGGCCAATTGCATGCACAAACGGAGCCCATAGATAGTACCCGAGCTACGCTCGAGCGGTTAATTGCATCTACTAGTCCTGAAGACAAGGCAACACTGGATCAGAAACTTCAGATGCTTGCTCAAGCTAAAACGGAAAAAGAAATGGATCTCGCGATCAACTATTATTATCGCTTGAAACAAATAAAAGTTTCCGATTCGCTTGTTACGGCACAGGCAATCCGGTTCCCTGCTGGCGCTCGTGCGCGAAGTAACGCCTCCAGTAAATTGCTGAGTACACTAACGACTCCGGAAGCCAAAGAAGCTGCCTATAAGGTCTGGATCAAACAATTTCCACCGGTTGGATCGGGTGAAGAGTTAGTTTCATACGATTACTTTGTGTCCGCTATCGCAAGTGACTATGCCAGGGAAAAGAAGACAGCCAAAGCGATTGAGTTCGCTAACAAATTGCAGGCAGAATTTTGGAAGGGGAACGGATATAGTGGTCTTGCTCAGATCTTTTATACCAATGGCGATCTAAACAATGCGGCTATATTTTATAAAAAGGCAATTGATAGTACAAAGCCTTTTTACGATGGCAAGATGGGCAACGGTAACGCGGCAAAGTTTTCTGCTTCAGGATATCTAGGGATGTGCTCAGCTTATGCGGGGATCCTTATCGAACAGAAAAAATACAAGGAGGCGTTAACTTATGCTGAATTTGCAGTTAAGAATTCAACGGTACCTACACCAAAAATGAATTTTCAATATGCAACATTATTAATGAACTTAAACCGAAACGAGGAAGCCTTTGCAAGACTGGAAGAAGCTATTAAGTCAGGCAAAGCAAGCAACGACATGGTCGCCTTATTTAAGACATCTTACATTAAGGTTAAGGGTAGTGAGGCTGGTTTTGACGCTTATAAGACGGAAATTAGAAATGGGATCATAGCCAATCTTCAGCAAAAGTTGAACAAAGAGATGGTAAAAACTACTGCGGCTGATTTTTCACTTACTGACCTGCAAGGAAACAATGTGAGCTTAAGCAGCTTCAAGGGTAAGGTGGTAATACTTGACTTCTGGGCGACCTGGTGTGCCCCTTGTAAAGCATCTTTCCCGGCGATGCAAATGGCGGTGAATAAGTACAAGAGCGACCCTAATGTAGTCTTCTTGTTTATCCATACCTGGGAAAAAACAGAATCACCTGTAAAGGATGCTGATGACTATATTAAGTCTCAAAAGTATACTTTCCAAGTCGTAATGGATTTGAAAGCTGCTGATACTGGTGTTAACAAAGTTGTTAGCGCTTACAACGTTAAAGGGATTCCATCTAAATTTGTAATTGATCCGCAAGGGAATGTTAGATTTAGCTTGATGGGCTTTGATGGCAGCAATGAAGCAGCTGTTGACGAGATCTCAATGATGATTGATATGGCGAAGAAAGGCTAATTAAATGGAGTAATATATTTGACAATTAAGGGCAGGAATCGTTGATTCCTGCCCTTAATTGTTTTGTGCTTTGCTTTGTAATACCTTCGGCGAGAATCAATAAAGTTACTGCGCTTTTGACTTTATATTATTACGCACTAAGCGGTCTTTAAAAACCAGGTAATATATTCGTTAACGGCTTGCTCAATGAAGTCCTTGGTACTACCGTCCTTCAACACACCATCTTCATCGAATGCTTCACTAATTTTTGATAGATATACCTCAGGCTGTTGCATTACAGGCATATTCAGATAAACCAAATTCTGTCTTAAATGGTGGTTGGCCCCGAATGCTCCCTGTAAACTTGGTGAGTTACTAAAAACGGCCGCAGGCTTCGCATTCCAAACACTCTTTCCATAAGGTCGGGAACCTACGTCCAGTGCGTTCTTGAGTACCGCCGGAACCGACCGATTATACTCCGGTGTGATAAAAATAATTCCATCGACAGCTGTTACTTCATCTCTAAAAGAATGGTAAGCGCTAGGTGCGTTGCCATCATCGTCAAAATCCTGATTATAAATGGGAAGATCAGCAATATCAATGATCTTAAATTCAAAATTGTCGGGTGCCATTTCAAGTAAAGCGTTAGCTAACTTTTTAGAAAACGACTCCCTGCGAAGACTTCCTGCAATGATTCCGATTGTGGTGGTCATGTCTGTCATAATGATTAAGATTTAATACATAACAATAAGAGCCCTCACAAGTTTTACATCGTTAGTTCATATACGGCTTAAAGCACCTTGATACTTCTTTGTATCTGCTTAAATGTCAAAGAAGTGCTAGCTGTAAATAAATATTATTGTCCGGATTTACTGAGTTTGAAATATCTGGCTTAATTGCGATCTTAGGTAGCAATTAAAACCAACGAATATGGAAAAAAGAGAATATACCCTTGATGAACTGATTCTTGAGGCCGCAGAAAATCCTTCTGAGAATGACTTTTTCGAGTTAGAGAAACCTGCCATGCTGGAAATCAACCTCAAAAGTCAGAAAATTCTAGCGAAGGCCGGCACAATGGTAGCATACGTAGGCAACATCGATTTCAAAAGAGAGAGCATGCTTAGCAAAGGGTTCGGAGGGTTAATTAAAAAAGCGCTTTCCGGGGAAGGCACTTCATTAATGTATGCCTCTGGAACGGGAAAACTCTATTTGGCGGATGAGGGAAAAAAAGTTAAAATTATAAAACTTCAAAACGAAGCCATTTTCGTCAATGGCAACGACGTGCTGGCGCTGGAAGAAAGCATTACCAACGAAATCAAAATGCTTAAAAGTGTTGCTGGAATGGTTTCTGGCGGATTATTCCAGGTTAGGCTTGCTGGTACAGGATATGTCGCAATCACGACTCACGGAGAGCCAATACTACTCAAAGTGACTCCGGGGCAGCCAGTATTTACTGATCCGAACGCAACTGTAGCCTGGTCAGAAAACTTAACCCCAGCTATAAAAACAAACATCACTTTCGGATCTTTTATCGGACGCGGTAGCGGCGAATCTTTCCAACTAGAATTCATGGGACAAGGCTGGGTATTGGTTCAACCCTATGAAGAGGTGAAATACGCTCAGAAATAAAGTGTGCTCAGGCTTGTTCCAATGAAATTAGATAGGCTGGTGATTGTAACTTCATGACTAGCCACATAGGTATCACTTTGAGGCGTAATGATAAAACTGTATTTCGGTGCCAGGTCCTGAATGCAGTTTAAAAAGCCCCTGGAAACGACAGGTGCATTTGACAACTTAATTTCTATACATGCCACAGGGTTAATTCCCTGAACGAGGAGCAGATCGCATTCCGCTCCTGCCTGAGTCCGATAAAAAAACAGGCCCAAATGGTCCGGCTTTGCCTGAAAGATCTGCTCGATAACATAACCTTCCCAGGATCCCCCAACTCCGGGATGCCCGAACAAAGCATCAAAGTTGGGTATATTCAGCAACCTGTGAAGTATGCCTGTATCACGAACATAAGTTTTTGGAGATTTGATCAGCCGTTTTTTTGCGTTCACAAACCAGGGCTGCAGTCGCCTAACCATATAACCCCCCTCTAAAAAATCGAGGTACTTCATCACTGTGGTCGCACTCACTCCTAGCGAGCGGGCGAAAACTTCTGCATTCAACAGATTACCGTTCGAGTGGGCAAGCATACTCCAGAAATTACGCAAGGTAACCGATGAAAGTGCAACACCAAATAGTAGCGCCAGATCCCGCTCTACATAACTTCTTATAAAATTGTTAAGCCATTCGACTGCATCGTTATCGTTGTCTGCTAAAAGGGCTTCTGGAAAACCACCCCTGAACCAATTTACTTTGTAATCCAATGAGTCGTTGAGTTCGGTAATCCCAATCGGCGTCAATTCTGTGTATGCGATGCGCCCGGCAAGAGATTCCGAAACGCCTTTCACCAACAAAGGAGAAGCTAAGCCCAATAAAATAAATCGCCCCGCCGTCCTTTTGGCATCGATGAGCGGTCTCAACACGGCAAATAAGGATGGCATTAACTGGATCTCATCTACAATGATTCTGCTATTTTCATATAAAGTCAAATAGCTATAAGCATCTTGTAGTTTATTCCGATCATTAGGATTTTCCATATCAAGATATAGGATCTCCTGACTGGCAGATTTTAATTGTTTAGCGAGCGTAGTTTTGCCGACTTGCCTCGGTCCCAGTATGGCAACTGCCGGACTTTTCTTAAGTTTCCTTAGCAATAAACCCTCTAGATTTCTCGTGATCATTCTCAAATATACTAATTAACCTAGTAAATCCAAACTCTAACTTTGGATTTACTAGGTTAATTGTGCAAGCGGAAAAGCCTTTACATTAGAAACCAGCACCTTACTTTTGAATCTTAAAAGCAATCAACCCGTAATGCTGTGAACGGAAATTGAACTGGCGGAAGCCCTGTATGGGGTTGTCGCCATAAACATAGCTGGCGCCTAGCGTAAGCTTAACCGGTTTATACAAAATAAAGAAGTCCAGGCTGCTTCTAACCAAAGGATGAAATTTCGCTTCAGTATAGGTCTCACCTATAAGATCATACCTCGCTGCTGCATCGAGGTTTAACACCCAGATTGCAGTAGGCGAAAAGGGATCCTGAGGATCAGGCCGACTCTGCCCGAATCCGAAGACCACCCTTCCAACAGGCCTGGCGACAAAGCCTTTATAGATGGTATTCTCGGCTGAGAAATTGTTCTGCATTTCAATCCCGGCTTCGGGACTTAGCGTATAGTGGAACTTTCCGTTAGCAGAAAACCGAGTTGAACTCAGCCAGACATTATGATTTGAACCCTGTTGGAAGTAGGTGAACATAAACGTAGCCGCAACGCCATGAGATCCTTCTACCTGATCACGACGATATTTTAGAGTAGAGTTAAGCCGGAACGTAGAATATGGGTCTACCTGGTTGTTGTCTTGGGGCAAACCGGAAATCTTAGGTTCACTAAATATCCACTGGTGTTTATAACCGGCCTGAAAGTTATTGATCTCCGCATCCGTTAAATTAGTGCGGTGGTATTCTGCCACAATAAAACCGGTCCTGAGGCCTTTGGGATCTTTACGCGGAAGTGTGTAACCTAAACCAAGGTCAACGAGATAAGACGCACTTTTGTCCTTGGGCAGGGTAATACTAAATGTAGCTGGGTTCTGTATACTTTCGTCATCATTAAAGGATTGCCTGATCTTGAGTTCATTGAACCAGGATGTGGCCGTCTTGGTTTCTTTTAAAGCATTTGCAGACTTGTTGCCTTGAGCCAGCACTCGTGCACCTGTCAGCAGGATGCAGAAAAAAATTAAATATACCTTCATACCGTTGAGCTTAGATGACTTTACCTTTTACCAGATTAATTAGGGCGCCTACAGAGGAAACACCTTCAATTTCCGTTACACTTATGTTGGCGCCAGGTTTGAAATGGGTGACGACGTTGAAAAGATAAGCCCGCAGCATCACAAATTGCTCTGGACGGGAAACCAGCGTTCGTAGCGCCGTTCCTTCATCCAACTCGTCCGGACTACTCGTTTTTCCTCCAGACTTTAAAACGGACAATTTTACCAGATCGGCTAAAGACAAGTCTTTAGTTTCCTTCGAAATATTCAGAACAGTAGGCGGTCCGACAGCAATGTCTCTATTTTCCTTTGACGGAGCCTGATTAAACGTAATGGTTTCTGCCAGCTCTGGGTAATCTATGAAGGGATTGCGATTTCCCTGCAGCAAATAGATCTCTCTATTGCGGTGCTTTTCATACAAGGTAACAGGTTGGTCTGCTGCCCATCCTTTCAACATGTCGATATCTTTGGAATCGTATACCCGAATGGCATTAGGATACCTGACCATAAAATACAGTACGGCACGGGCTACAACCCCTCTATTATTTTCCGGTTCAAACAGTCCCTTTTCCATGTTTCCACAAGCTGACCGCTCTTTTTCAGTTGATGCGGGCTGAGGGTCATATCCAGGAAAATCATGATAGGGGTAATTACTCCGGTAACTGTTGCATCCAGACTCGCAGGCAAAAAGGTGGTGCAGGTCGCCTCTCATCGGCTCCTGCTTGTTAAACCAGGACTGGCATACCACATGTTCGCAGTTGTATGGCAACGCTTCTTCAAGCGCTCCGATCCGTTGATTGAGCTCTTCCTGGCCCAATGGCTTATTACCTTTAGTGAGCTCAATAAACCGAAGCTGTCTTTCGATATCAACCTTTTGATCGGCTAAAGTAAGCTCTTGTACACTAAAAGCTTTATTCGAATAAACACTTCTCAGTAGTCCATCCGGATGCAGATCCACCTTTGGATAAACAAACTTAGAAGGGCTGTAATTGTGATGAGAGGTATGGGTTTCTTCCAGCAAAAGATGCAACTCCTCGTTCGTAGCTTTCAATGGATCTGTGATCCTGGAATAATACTGAATTTTAACTGGTGCGTCCTTTTCTTCCGGATAATAAATGTCGTTCTCCAAATCAGCTAATTGAACGCCCATTGATTTACTAATAGCTTCCAGGTCAGTAAGCGGTTTAAAAAACTCGCATAGACGCGGAAACTGTATTGAGGCAGCGGTGGTAATATCATAAATGATACTACTTACCCTTACCCCTTCGTTTTCTATCCAGTCTACCTGTACTTCTCCCTGCGATTTATCCCAAATGCCTCCTGATAGGTTCATGATTTGACCTTCTGCATTGTAACGTGGGATCCCTGCATGATGCACAGCAACCACTTCCCATTTATCATTAAAAACAGGCGCCCCCGATGATCCGCTTTTTGTATCGGTAACATAGCGAACAAATTTCGGTAAGGAAAGGTTGGTAATTTCGTTCTGCCTAAGGGCTACCTTTTTCATCTTGCCGTCTGGATGCTGGATGACAGAAACGAAATTCCCCTCTTTAGTTTTCCCAAGACTGGGGTTCAGTTTCAAAAAGCCAAACTGGTGTATGACGGCCAATCCATCTGCCGATTGCTCCTCTACCCAAATGATGGTATAGTCTAGATCTTCATTTGTGTAAAACAGCTGTGAGGGGTCGAAGCGAAATACTCTTTCAGGAAGGGGAATGCCATCCGGACCTTTTTCATAATTAAACTCCGCATAAGAGAAACGGCCGTAATCAGCATCTGACAGCACATGATTATTAGTGAGCAGTATCTGAGGTGCAATTAAAAAGCCGGTACCATATCCTTCTTCGCCTTCACTGCTGCAAATGGTAATACGGCATACCGGCTTCGATGCGATCATCCCATTTTGCAAGTAATTAACATCCAATGTATCATCGCCGGCAATCACTCTTTCACGAAGCAAGGGATCGTTGATCAGTCGACTGAGATTAAGGTCGTTCTCCTGCAGGTACAGGACCACCTGTTTCGGGTCCACTATAGATTTTGACTTAAATGGTGAATTCGCATCCGGCTGGCTGCTAATGCTAGCAGGATAGCGTTGTTTAGTTTTCTCCACCTGTTCAATCAGCTTTTGCAAATGCTTCATAAAATACTTGTATAGTTAAACTCTTATTTGCCTTTGGAAAGGATCTTGTCCACCGTTCTTATCCGGTCTTGCAAGATCCGTATCTTCTCCTTCGAAGTGGCTGTTCTTAGCGCCTCGGCGCCCAAAGGGCTGGATTCCTCATCTAAATTATCCGCTGCCTCTTTCACTTCTTTAAATAGTTTAATGACGAGTGATTGTTGGGAGATGCTCAGTTCCTGCAAGCGTGGCAAGACCAGTATCACAACGATAAAGACGGAAGCAAGGATGAAATAAGGCATCGCCTTTTCTTCCTGCTTTGTCTCAACTTTCCCGAAGTTACCTGTCTTCCTGGTCATCACCTTAGTGCTGGACTGAGCGACTGGGATACTGTCATTTTTAGGGATCGTATCAAGCCGCTTAGTTTGTGTAACCGTTGAATCTAGAGTTAGTTGGGGAGTTAAGCGGCTGGCCGTTGGGTGTAAATTTTCAGCCAGCACTATAAAACCGGCAATTAGGATGCTGAGGGGGAACAGAAGTAGTAAATAGTAGCTGCCTTTCATATTTTAAACACAAGTTTTTCATGACTTACTTCTTTGATAATAAAAGCTTGTCCATCCATCTGATCAGGATATTTAGTCAACAGCCGCTCGCCTTCCAACTGCCAGGTTCCTGTTCCAGGAGCAGGCACATCATTTATGCCAATCTGAAAACCAGTTAAGGCGCCATCATTTTTTAGTTCCATGCTGACCCTACCACGCGCCATTGGAAAACCAAAGTTTTCCGGCCTGTACACTATGGCCTCATCCGTATCTTCTTCGAAAGAATGCACCCATTTACCAGGGAGGGCATTGATATTTATCTCAGACATTACTATTTTCGTTGAGCTGACCGGCAATCAACGAAGCTCTAGGTCCAAGTAAGGTGGCCTGCATTCGCTCTTTTTGTCCAATCGTAAACATGAACATGGTATCATCATCCACATAGTCCATATAATTCATAAACATATCTCCGTTAGGGCCATTATTACAGGAAACTTTAGGAAAGACAGGTTTTTGATAATTTGGAGCCAGTTGATTTGGCGTATCCTCAACATAGTCGGAATCTGAGCACGTGTTGCCGCGACCTTCGCCAAAAGTGTGGGAAAGGTTAAGATAGTGACCCACCTCATGTGTGGCTGTCCGTCCCAGGTTGAAGGGATCAACCGCCGTACCTTCCGTACCGAAGCACTGGAAATCAATCACCACACCATCAGTTTCCGCAGGCCCGCCTGGGAACTGGGCGTAACCTAATATTCCACCGCCAATGGTACATACCCATATGTTTAAATACTTTTCAGTAGGCCATGCTGATTTTCCACCTTGATCATCAAATTTAACGGAATCATCGGTGCCGAATGAGGTGTTGGAAGTCTGCGTCCTTGTAATCCCATTACCTGGGATACCATCCGGACCTACCTCGGCTAATTCGAAAGAGATCATGGGATCGGCGACCAGTTCAGACCATACCTCGGGTACTTTTGGCAAGTCGGCATTTGTAGCACTGTAATCCTGATTGAGTACGGCTATCTGACTTATTACCTGTGATTCGGATATGTTCTCATTTTCATTGTTGTAAACAATGTGAACTACAACGTGGATTTTGACTGGCTTTGTGATCTGCGATATTGTCTTTCTTTCTAAGAGATTGAGAATGTCATTCTCAATGGTAGCCTGGGCTCTCCTGAACTCTGGAAAATTTTCTACCTGCCTGTTGTATACTTCCATAGTTCCGCATTTGCGAATCTTCATTTCGGTCTCTTTCATAAGTAGCTTTTTAGGTGTTATCTACAGCGAGGATATAAGGGTATTTTTGCAACTGTTATCATCAATAAATTGTTTTAAATAAACATCACTCAACCGTCGAAGAAACATAAATTCAAATTGTCGCTCAGCAATAGCTTTACAACAATGTGCAGTAGCTAATCTACTAACATTGGCACAAATGCAGCATATATAAATACAATCAAAAATTAACGAATAAACAATATGCTTTAACCTAAAAAAAACTTGAATATCATAACTTTGCAGAGGTTGCACTTAGCCACACAAATATGCAATGCAAGTTTTTGAGACTGTCTTTTATTTTAAGCATGTTACTGCTGTTTTCTCCATACCAAGTTTTTAGTCAGCAAAAACTTAATTTCCCAGACAGTACCTGGGTAACGTTGCTATCTGCTTATGATAGTGTAGGTAAGGTTCACCGGCTGATATTTGGAGAGAATTACCGCAAGGATTACGCCTACAAAACCAAAGTTCCGATCATTCGGCTATCACAGATTAATGGCGGGCTGTTCGCAACTCAGCGTGGCGGCGGCAACCAGTCAAAATCGATTCGATTGGAAGACCGCAACGGTAAGGAATGGGTACTAAGGAGTGTAGAAAAATATCCAGAAATACTGCTGCCCCCTAACCTGAGGGAAACATTTGCCAGGGATATCTTGAAAGACAACATGTCTGCCCAACACCCCTTTTCTGCCCTTGTAGTACCCGTGTTTGCCGCTGCAATCGGAGCAACACACAGCAATCCGGTAATTGGCTGGGTTGAACCAGACGTAAACCTTGGCGAATTTGATGACGATTTTGCAAACACTGTTGCCCTACTAGAGGAAAGAAATCCCGTTGGTCCGACTGATAACTCTATGAAAATGAGTAGAAAGTTGGTGGATGACAATGACAATACTATTGATGCGGATATGTTACTGAAATTGAAGTGTCTTGATGTCCTTTTGGGGGACTGGGACCGGCACTATGATCAGTGGCGATGGGTTCCTGAGCGTAGCGATAGCGGAATCTTATACCATCCACAGGCTCGGGACCGGGACCAGGTTTTTTATCGCTCAGATGGTAAAATCCAACGCCTGGCACAATCGACGTGGTTGCTTCCCATGATGCAAGGATATGAAAGAGATCTGCAGAATATCAATTGGTTTTTATGGGAAGGGCGTGAGATTTATAGCCGCTGGTTTAACCAGATTGATGAGGCCCAGTGGATCAAGGGTGTAGATCAGTTTTGCGCCATCATGACTGATGAGCTGTTTGACACCGCACTTAAAAGATTGCCAGAGCCCGGATACAGCCTACGAAAAGAAGAACTTTTTAAGAGTCTATCCGCAAGGAGAAAAGCGTTGCCGCAGTTGATGCTGAAATATTATCGCTTTTTCAATAGTGTAGTTGATATAGAATTGAGCAATAAAAGTGAATGGGTGGAGGTGGTTTCCAATGGAAACAAAGGGCTCTTGGTCACCATCACTAAATCAAGCAAGTCTGGAGAGCAGCCCCGGCTTATTTACAAGCGCGATTTTGATCATCTTGTCACCAAAGAAATCAGGATCTACCTGCATGACGGGCAAGATAAGTTTTATCTTAACAATCAGGATTCAAAGATACGTATCCGTTTAATCGGCGGAGAAGGCGAGAAAACATATACCGTTAATCAGTCAAAGGGGAAAGTAAACCTCTACGATCTTAAGGAACAAAATTACCTGGGAGCAGATTTAAAACAACTTAAGAAGCAGATTCACAACGATACAGCCCATGTGGCCTACGTCCCCAAAGACCTTTACGCGAGGTACATGATTACCCCTAACTTTGGGATTAACAACGATGACGGCTTGGCGTTAGGATTGGGTATACAAACCACTAGTCCGGGCTTTAGAAAAGCGCCCTACGGCAACACTCAGAATTTAAACTTCTTATTCTCGTTTGGTACTGGTGCATTTAAAATTCACTATGCCGGAGAATGGTTGAACGTGATTAATAAAGCTGACTTTAGTTTGAATGCTGACATTTACGCGCCAAGTAATACGCAAAATTTCTTTGGATTGGGGAATCAGACCAGATATGATAATCCAAAAGACATCGCCTACTATCGGGCACGCTTCAATCTGTATGAGTTCAATCCAGCCCTAAGCTACAGAAACGGGAGGTCCAGGTTTAGTGCGGGTCCGGCTTATCAGTATTATGTCTACAATGAAGGCGAAAATGATGGGAGGATCTTAAATGATCAGAGCAGACTGAACGCTCCGGACAGTTCCACGATAGCTAAAAGCAGGATGTTTGCGGGAGCAATACTTAAATATAGTTTAGATACCAGAAACAGTCTTATCCTTCCCTCGAAAGGTATCCATCTGGAAGCAAAACTTACTGGCTATAAAGGATTAACCAGTTATGCTGCCAGTTTTATTCAGCTAACTACCAGTATATCAGGGCACCTTAAATTAGATCCGGCAGGGAAATTTATCATTTCCGATCGGATAGGTGGTGGCGTAACTCTAGGGAATCCTGCCTTCTATCAGAACCAATTTTTAGGAGGACAGGGAAATTTACTTGGATACCGTCAGTTCCGTTTTGCAGGACACCATAGCGCCTATAACAATTTTGAGTTTAAGGTTAAGCTGGCCAACTTCGTAAATTATATATTGCCAGGACAAGTCGGACTCATGGGATTATATGATGTCGGCAGGGTTTGGAAACCCGGCGAAAGATCAGACTCCTGGCACCATGGCGTTGGCGGCGGAGCTTATTTTGCGCCAGCTTCATTGACTGTGTTACGGTTGGTTGCCGCTCATTCCTCCGAAGGTTGGTATCCGTACTTCGCAGTCAACTTCAGGTATTAAACGGCTACTAACAAAGATAGCTGACCTTAAGGCTTACAAATTGTACTCAATTTTAGTGAGTAGTCCGGATTTAGTGGCTCATTAGTTTGTGCCAATCTTTGAGCGCCGGTATTTGCAGGGCAGGCGATGTCCCCTGCTGCATCATAAACAAGCGTACTTACTGTACTCATGAGCGCTGTAGGTACGTAGATCTGAACTTTGGTGACAGAGTAGCCTGATGGCAAATAACGAACAAAGTAGCCGTCAGGATGCTTGGTCCAGATGCCTCGTGGGACGTCTGTTCTGGGTGGAGCCATCCCTGCCAGAATCGCATATTTCTCCATATCAGCGTACGTATAGTTTCCTGAAGCTACCAGTTGCCGGATGTTATTTTCAGCTTCAAACACTGCTTGTAAGCCAGCGGGCATCTTGGCTTTAGCTTTAGTTACTAAGTCAAAAGGAAGAATCCCCAAAGCTCCTCCCTCTAATTGGGTCAGTTCTCTTGTTGTTAATAATTTTAGTGCGGTTAGCTTTACACTACCTGCATAGTCTGCAAATTTCGTTCTTGCAATGATCGTCCACAATAAGATCTGTACATCGTGCTGAGTAACTTCTGCATGTTTTTCTGCGCTTTTTAGAATGGAGATTACGATCGACTCCTTCGGACCTAATACTGGTGCGAACATATATCCGTCTCCATTTGAAGGCCCATAAGTTCCTGCTTGTAAGCAGTAACTTTTATTAGTAATCTCGTAGTAACCTTCACAGAGCACATAGCCACCTGCCGGATTTTTAGGTAGCAAATAGAGCGGCTGAAACTTCTCCGTAGACTTAAAATCAGGCATCATCTCCCCTTCGCGATTTACATCTTTGAAGTTGGTGGTAATTGCAGCCGGTTGCTTAAGGAAGTTATCGACCCCTAAGGCTTTGGCGCCTTGTGAAGCCCCTACCTTAAGCAGTTTATCTTTCAAGCCGCTGAATTGAGCTTTACCTGGGAAACTAAATGTGACGGACAGTATGGCTAAAAGTACTAATGTTTTTATTTTCATTGGTAAAGCAGTTAAGGTTCAATACAAACATAAGATTTCCAGTGTTAAATTAAATAACCAGGATTATTAATTGAGTCTTACCACTTAAAACCGTTGCAGCAGAGCTAGCATTTTCCGATCTAGTTTATGACCCTTATAAGATTCATAATCCACATCCTGCCGGTTACTATCCAGGACACCGAAGCTGCCCCGCAAGTTCCAGAGTGACCAGCCCCATCCATTTTCTTTCCAGATTTCCAGATTATCTTCCATCCAGGCGAGGGCGACATGATGAGGGGTATATTGGTATGTGCCCCATTCGCCCACATGAACGCCCGCTCCAGTGCCGGCAAGTCTCTTCCAGGGCTCAAATACGTCCCGCTTCAAACGTTCTTTATCCCAGCGGTCTTTTCCATCAGGATACAGCGGCCATGTAGGTAGCTTTGTTTCATCCGTCTTCACCCAAGAAGCTTTAAAGTGGCTGATTTGCATTGGACTATAACCCCTTGTGCTCTGACCAACGTTTAAGTTTGATACATCAATAACAGGTGTAGTTCCCCATTTCAGTCCGTCAATTATGATCAGGCGCCCAGGGTCTTCTTTGCGTATTGCGTTCACGATTGTAGTCACCACCCGGACGTAATCTACCTTATCAAGATCTCCTGGCTCATTGATCAGGTCAAAGCTTAATTTACTGCTGCTGATCCCTTTGTATCGCTTTGCGAAGGTTTGCCAGTGGAAGACCGCAGCCTGGAGTGCTTTCTCATCTTTCCATAGATTCAGGGGCTCAGCCGGCGGATTAACACAATAGCCGGGAATCCGGTGGAGATTAAGATTAACATGGATTTTGTATTTGTCACCAAAAGCAACTGCCTGATCTATCTCCTTCAGCACCGATTCGTCCATTTGCAACCAATTGGAAGGCTTTGACCAACAATGATAAGACATTGGGAGGCGCGCAAAATCAAATCCCCATTCCGACATCATTTTAAAATCGTCTTCCCGAAAGGGCTGATTGTAATCCCCATTGAATTTCTCTAGCAGATTAAATCCTCGCCAACGGGGCAGTTTGTTTGCAAAATTAAGTGAATTGGCCTTGGTTAGTAATGAGGGCATCAATAGGCCTGTGGCGGTTAAACCGATCCCTAACTGCAGAAATTTTTTTCGTTCCATTATAGTGAGTCTTGTTGAGCCCTTCCCATCAAAGCCCAATGGATTAAATATAATTAAACATCATAGAGTTTCCTACTCAACATTACCATGGAACGTTTAACGGTTCAGGGAAATATTCTTCACTGATAAACTTCCCGGTAGGCCCGTCCTGTCCGATTAAGGCGAATTTCGCAATGCGATTACCCGCCTCCTCAGGTGTGCTAGTGCCCTGACCACCGGTAAAATCCGTTTGGGTCCAACCAGGGCAGACTGCATTTACTTTAAATGCGGTGTCACGTAGTTCGTAGGCTAAATTAATGGTGTACATATTTAAAGCCGATTTACTTGCTTGATAAACAGCTAGTTTAAAATCATAGCCATGACTTGACGGGTCTGCAGCCAAGGTCAGTGAGCTTATTGAGGATGTGACGTTCACTATTCTGGGCTGTTCTGATTCTTTTAATAAGTCAATAAATGCCTGCGTAACTGTCGCCACGCCGAAAACGTTCGTTTCGAAAACATTTCTAAACTGGTTGATCGTAGCGTTTAGCGCGGATTGCGGAAATCCGCCACCAATGCCGGCATTATTCACTAATATATCTAATACCTTTGTTTTTATACCGATAGTCCTCCGGGCTTCGGCGACTGACTCCTGATCGGTAACTTCCAGTTGAACAGCTTCAATATTGGTGATGCCTTCTGCTTTCAGTTGATCAACTGCAGCGTTACCGTTTTCCAAACTGCGAGCGCCCAGATAGACGAAAATCCCTTTTTGCGCAAGAATTTTTGCGACTTCAAAACCGATACCTTTATTGGCTCCGGTGACTAATGCTGACTTCATTTTTCTATGTTTTTAGTTTTGTAAACTTAGCTAGTCTCATCTGCGCCAATGGGGATTTATCTTGTTAATTATGGGACATATCCTGCAATTCGGAGAGATAACGGCTCACGCTTTTGCCGGTACTCTTTTTAAAAACGCGCGAAAAATAGCCAGGGTCGCTGAAGCCCAGCTGGTAAGCCAGTTCCTTGACTGAAACCGTCGAATAATGCAACTTTCGTTGTGCTTCCAGCATCAGCCGGTTCGTTATCCACTCCTTAGGCGACATACCCGCATATTGTTTAACGATGCTATATAGCGTATTGGCAGTTATTGACAACTGATCAGCAATTGATTGGACATCGTGTTGCTCGCTTAAATTTTGCTCTACGGCCAATTTGAAACCAATGTATTTCGAGAGGTTCGCATCTGTATGAATATACAAGCCTTGATAATTTTCGAAATAAGCAGTATCATATTCAGTCAGGATGGCATGCAAATGTGCCAAGACCACTTGTGCTTTCTTTTGTTCCCCGGGTGAATGGAGCAATTGGAAAAGACCTGATAACAGATTCTTAACGCGCTGTCGGGCAAGCTGATCGAACGTTATCGTATTAACATTAAAAGGATTCAGCAGGAACGGGTAGTTACCTGGCAGCATCATCACTGTACTTTCGTCAAATGATAGTGCATACTGAAGCATGTTGCTATCGTAAGGCAACTTGGTAAATATCTGATTTGGAAAGCCAAACGCTAACTCGCCATCATTGATTGTGAATTCCTTTACGTCAGTTTTAAACGTGGCGGAACCGCGCTCCAGATACTGAAAGTAATAATAGGTTAAGCGATGTGGATTGCTGAGAAGCCTGACAACATCGTTCGGTAAAGGTACCGCACAATTCTCGTTAAGCGCGATAGCTACCTCAGTATGATGTCTTATCTTGTTTAATAAACCGGTTGTTTCTCTCATGCTTTGCTGATCTTCATTGCCTTTTTTTTAAGTAATAACTGTTTCTATTAAAATCAGGTAAGCGTTCTCATTTGCTTTAAATTCGAGGCTATTCCATTCAGTCAGAAATAAAGTGTCACCGGGCTCAAGCTTATGGTCTTCCACCATGATAAAGCCGGACACCACGTAAACTAACAGCGCATTATTTGGATTTCTGGCAGTGATCGAATAGGTCTCCTGCATCTGCAGATTAAGTTCTGATATCCATAAATCCTGATCGATGTTTAACCTGCCTTCTGCAAATTCCTTTGCTACAATTGTCTTAAGGTTTGTGTGCCCCGATGATTTCTCTGATGATTTAAGTACCTTAACGTAGGGAGTAGTATTGGTTTTGGCAGGAGCTATCCAAATCTGAAGGTGGCGGGCGTCTGCGTCTTTTGAGGTGTTACCACCGGAATGACGTAATCCGCTACCAGCGCTAATCAGCTGTACATCGCCAGCTCCGTAGTTCTCATGAATACCTAACGTGTCTTGGTGTGATTCTTCGCCACTGATCATAATAGTCACGATGTCGACATTAGCATGTGGATGCATTCCTAAGCCACTACCAGGATATAGCGTGTCATCGTTAAAGACATATAATGGGCCAAAATTATCAGGTCGAACGGTTCCCTTTTCTCCGTGATTAAACAGAGTATAGCCTGTAAATTCACTGTTTTTAAGTAAGCCCCGGTCGGCGCGCGCTAATTTGAATGCTTTCATGATATCTATTTGTTAATGGTAAGGATTACTACAGCAAACTTAAACATGTATCCGTCAAAAAAACATTCTGATAGGACTTAAAAATAAGTTGTAAATTTCCATCGCTAATGTTTGATTTGGATCATTTACATCTACCGTTATGACTTTCAATTTTACAGCGACGCCTGACTTTGATTTTATGAGCAGTTTCGCGCAGCAAATTCAGGCGACAGTTCATGATGGCGTTTTGGAGATACCGGAAAAACTGGGAAAGGGCTATATCCGCAAATTGACGTTTGGCGCAGATTTCAAAATAACCATTCATCACTATGTCCTTAAGGAAGATCTGATCATCAAACGAAACCCTTCCAGCTTTGGCAACGACTTGATCACTGTTTTTTTATACTGCAATGAGCAATCTCTCGGAATCGACTTTAATGATACGCCGCGAATCACATTTTCTGAGCGCGATGACTCAGCTATACAAGTCACCTCGAACGACCTTAGCTCTAACATACGTTTCCCGGCAAATGAAAACGTTCATTACATGGTTGTAGCCATTAAGCCCGAGAGGCTGACGGAATTGATTGCGTTTGACCAGCCAAATTCTACACTACGAACCATCAGTACTAATGGAAGTTCCTTTCTTTATTTTGAGAACATGCCGGTGGAAACCAGACTTTTACTCAAAAACCTGATTGCTGTTGATATGAAAGACACGCTAAGCAATTTCTATATGCAAATCAAGGTTCAGGAGTTGCTCTACCAGGTGTTTCATAAGTTATCTCTACGGGAAAATACCGACCAGCAGATCATTA
Organism: Pedobacter sp.; assembly: GCF_037719805.1. Lineage (GTDB taxonomy): Bacteria > Bacteroidota > Bacteroidia > Sphingobacteriales > Sphingobacteriaceae > Pedobacter. Next base: position 648,643 of record NZ_JBBJLZ010000004.1, read on the forward strand.
ACAATGCAGATGCCGCAAGAGTGCTTCATATTCGGAACGAAATCATCCGCGATCTTAGCCAGCCCCCTGTTTTAAAGGAACTGGCACATATCGCGGCCATGAGCGAGACCAAGCTTAAGCAGCTTTTTAAGCAAACTTTCGGTACAACGATTTATACTTACTTTCAACAGGCTAGAATGGAAGAGGCGGCCTTTTTATTAAAGAAAGGGAAACGTTCTGTTGCTGAAGTGGGTTACGAAATGGGATTCTCAAACCTCAGCCATTTCTCCCGGCTGTTCGAGAAACACTACGGATTGAATCCTAAAAGATATTCCTACTCTTAGTCTCTGGCAGTATAAATTCCGGCGCTGGCAAAGATTTAGAGCGCTTTGATTTAATCAATCAGTATCACTGATTTCCCAATAGTTTTTCCGTGGCTTGATTCCTTGTAAGCTGCCCTGACCTGGTATAACGCATAAGTTTTATCCAATACGATCTTAAGATCTTGATCAGCCAGTTTTCTAAGGCTTTCAAATCCTTCAACGGTCGGCTTAACGATTAAAATCTTCAATTTCTTCCCAGAGAACAGGTTGTTTAAAAAAGATCCGATTAGCGTCAAAGGCGCCGGAAGTGTCGTAACAAACACGGCCCTATCTTTCATTAGCTTTTTAGCAGATTTGAAGGAGAGTTTTGTAGAAAGGTCGATGACGGCATCAAAACGTTTACCGAGCTGTTCGATACTTTGTTTGTTGTAATCTATAACCAGATCAGCACCCCACTCTGCAGCTGCTTCAACGCTTTGAGTTCCCACGACCGCCGTCACCCGGCCACCCCGCCTTTTCGCGATTTCTATAGCAAGTATACCGATACCACCGCTGGCTCCATTGATGAGCACTTCCTGACCCTCCTTAACGCCAGCCAACTGGTCAATGATCTGTAGCGCAGACAAACCTGTTACGGGCAAAGCCGCAGCTTCCGCAAAATTGAGCTTTTCAGGTTTAGTGGCAAGGTCCGCCTCTTTTACCACAAGGTACTCTGCAAGTGCCCCGCCCTTAAAAACATCCATCATACCCATTACCTCATCGTCTTTTTTAAAGCGGCTGACATTAGTCCCGGGCGTTACCACCTTGCCGGAAAAATCAATCCCGACGGATTTCGGAAATTTAGAGCCAGACATCAGTTTCATTTCGCCACCATAAACCTTCCAGTCTAGTGGGTTGATAGAAACAGCTTTTACCCTTACCAGCACTTGATCCTTCTCAGGCGTCGGTATTGGCTGATCTGTTATTTGCAGTACGCTTTCGTCTCCGAATGCATTATATATTACCTTTTTCATATCTCAAATATTAATGGTTTATAGTTAGGCCGGACGCCCCTAAGCGGTCCGGCCTTTGGTGGATCATACAAATACAGGAACTTAATCTAATACAGCGTAATCCGTATATCCTTGTTCCCCAGGGGTATAGAGGTTCATATAATCCACCTCATTTAGAGGGGCATTCTCTTCCATCCTCCGCATGAAATCTGGGTTTGCAAGGAAACTTCGGCCAAATGCAACCAGATCAGCCCGGCCTTTCTCTAACTTTTCTTCAGCAGATTCGGGAGTTAAACCGTTGCAATAGATAAGAGCATTGGAAAAATTGTTGCGGATGGCCGCGTGCGTTTTTTCCGGAATTAAGGGGTTGTCCGACAAGTGGATGTAAGCAATGTTTAGCTTTTGAAGTTCAGTGGCCAGGTAAGCATAAGTTTCATGCACCTCAGAGTCGTCATAGGCGGGCATGTCACTTAGCGTCGAAAAAGGCGAAAGCCTGATACCGATCTTATCAGCACCAATCGCATCTGCAATGCTTTTAACAATATGGAGTGTTAGACGAGACCTATTCTCTATGGAGCCACCGTAATCATCCGAACGATTATTGACAATAGGATTTAGCGATTGCTCTAAAATGTAACCGTTGGCTCCATGTAATTCCACACCATCAAAGCCGGCTTTTATAGCATTTTCAGCAGCTTTGGTAAAATCGATGATCAGATTTTCTATGCCTGCGGCGTCCAGGGCGACAGGTATAGAATGCTCTTGCATGCCTTCTTTGTCGGTGAAGATCTCTCCTTCAGCTTTAAGGTCAGAAAGGCCTACTACCTGGTAACCCTTTGGTAAATTTGCAACATGGCCGACCCGTCCGGTGTGCATCAATTGCAGGAAAATTTTTGAACCCGCATGGTGAACAGCGCTGGTCACCAATTTCCAGCCCTCAACTTGCGCATCAGAAAATGCACCCGGAATTCTCGGATAACCTAAACCTTCCGGACTAGGTGAAGTGCCTTCAGTAATGATTAGGCCTGCGCCTGCACGCTGCTTATAATAAGTAGCCATTAGGTCATTCGGCAGATTGTTGAGTGCCCGGCTCCTGGTCATCGGTGCCATAACAACGTGATTTTTTAATTGTAACGTCCCTAAAGTAAAGGGCTGAAATAGCTTTTTCATTTTGTATAAATTTAATTCTGATACAAAGCAAAATTGCGGCATAGTCCCTGCAGCTAATAGCGCAATAAGGCAAAAAAATAGTCCTAAGCGACAATAGAGTTTCAATTAGCAAGTGTCTGATGGAGCTGTTTTTTCGTCTTATTGGAATATTTTTTAAACGATCCACAAAGGACCTTTGATAACTCAATCTGAATGATATGAAAAACACAAAAAAACCTATTTTGACAGGACCGGATGAAGGAATAAGCATTTCGGTCATTGGTGACACTTACCGGATATTAATCACCGGAGAGCAGACTGGCGGCGCGTTTGCGGCTATTGACATGTTGATTCCTCCCGGAGGGGGCCCTGGCCCACATGCCCATGCGGATTTTGAAGAATCTTTTTACGTGGTTGAGGGCGCTATCGAAGTTAAATCTGAACTTGGCAATTATACGGCAGCAAAGGGATCCTTCGTCAGTATCCCAAAAGGCGGCATAGTTCATTCCTTTAAGAACGTCGGAACAACGACCGCCCATTTGCTTTGCACCGTTGTGCCGGCAGGTATGGAGAATTTCTTCGAAGAGATTGGGGAACCGGTAGAATTTGGGAGCTTTCTTCCACTGCCGGAATTCAATGAAGCTTACATAAAGAAGCTCCAAGCTATTGCTGAAAAGTATGGTCAGCAGGTATTCCCGCCAAACTTTCTTGATTAACTATCGTAGGACTACTTGACTTATGAATACAGAGAAATCGCCATCGTGATTACACATGAATTTGCTTCATGGCAGAAACTTAACGTTACGGACTCAAACTGCATGAGTAACCTTGCATAGTATGATGTTTTCATTAGTAGATTTGATATTCATATAACCGATCATGCGTATACATTGTCTTTTACTTTTGTTGATGCTTTCTTACTTAAACTTAAAAGGTCAGCAAACACTACTCTTCATTGGATCATATAACATAGATAAAGAACTTCCAGGGATATACGTATACCGCTTTGACAACAAAACTGGAATGCTAGCTAAAGTAACTGAGTATTCAGGGGTTCTGAATCCCTCCTTTTTAGCGCTATCAGCTGATGGCAAATACCTATATGCTTGCACAGAGTCCAGGGCAGGGGCAAATGGAAGTGTTAGCAGTTTCAAATTTGAAAAGCAGCTTACCCTAATGAGCCAGCAGCCCACAGGAGCAGCGAATCCAGTTTATGTAGCCCTTGATAAAAGCGAGCGCTGGTTACTTAGTGGCAGCTATACCGGAGGAGGTACTACTGCATTCCCTTTAAATAAAAATGGTGAGATAGGTAAAGCTGCACAACTAATTCTCTATCAAGACAGTAGTGTTAGGCCACAGCAGAAGTCTTCGCACATTCACTCTGTTAACTTTTCTTCTGATGGTAGAACTGTTTATCTTCCTGACCTTGGTTCAGATAAGATTAGAACCTACAGTTTTAATCCAATGGACAAAGCGCCTTTAAACCGCGAAGCTTTCGTTCGAACTGCCCCTGGTAGTGGCCCCCGGCATATGGCCTTTCATCCTAATGGAAGGTTTGCATATTGTCTATCTGAACTGTCTGGCGCGGTCACGGTATACTCGATGGATGGCCCGCAGTTGGACTCAATTCAAGAAATCGACTTACATCATAGCTCCCATGACTTCTATAGCAGCGCTGATATCCATATCTCTCCGGACGGCTTGTTTTTATACGCATCCAATAGAGGCGAAGAGAACAACATTGCGATATTTAAGGTCGACACCAGCTCCGGACTTCTTAAAAATGTCGGTTATCAATCAACCGGCGGAGATCATCCGAGGAATTTCGCCATTGATCCGTCAGGAAAGTTTCTTTTAGTCGCCAATGAGTACACTGGTGATGTCACTGTATTTCGGCGCAACATCAAAACGGGCCTATTAAGTACCACGGCCAGCAAGATTTATATTAAAGGGCCATCTTGTTTACTAATGAAAACCTATAATTAAACCTTCGATGTTTCCGGAAGCGATGTATATCATTTGATGTCGCCAAAATAGGCGCTTTCATAAGAATTATCTAGGTTATTGAGCACTTGAATGGTTGTTGATGGTCCTAAGTCAGGCGCAGACCACGCGCGCAACGCCCAAACAATCTTTTTATCTGGCTGTACCTCAATTGCTTGTACTGGAGCATTATTGATATCTAACTTTGACGACCATTGATTGAACCAGTTATTAATTAGTGTATTTCCGTTGGGCAGGCGCATTGCAATTTGAGGGCTCGTGATTGTATAATCTGCGAGATTTGACAGGGAATAAGACCATATCACCTTTCCTGTACGGCCCATTTCGTTCACTATATTTTGATTGCTTGCAGTAAGCAGGTTACCATTTTTTAAAGGAACTGCAGACCACACGCTCGGCTCATCAATAGAGGAGAGTAACTTTCCTTGAAAATCATACTCGTTAATTTTTCCCAGATCCATGTGGGCCACTAATAAGGTGCCTTCAGGTGTTAATCTTGCATGCCTGATTTGCCCGTGAGTAGAACTCGTGAATGGTATTATAAATTCTTGTACGACTTGATTTGCCTTTATATTCATGACAAATACCTTAGCAGGATTACCGTTTTGAACAAATACCACATGATCTTTACCAATGAGCTGAGCAGTGTGTGTTTCTGCTCCCTCAGGCGTTTTATATTGCCAAAGCACTTTTTTTTCTCTATTGATCAAAGTAACGCCATACTGGTGTGCAAACAAAACATTTCCGTTTTTCATCAGAATAGCATCGCTGATTTCACCTTTACCAATCGTATCGATATAAGACCAGGTAACCTGCCCATTGCGAACGATATACATGTTGCGCGACTTAGCTTCACCAGCATAAAAAAAATCGAATTGTTTTAGTCCTTTTCCAGGCAGTTTTGCAGGGGCTACCGATTTCGCAGTCTCAACCGTTTGGGCAGCTGCAGTTGCGGTAAATATCCCGGCCAGCAACACTACCCTGAGTGCTGAAAGCATACATGAATTAATTGTCGCTGTAATCATAATAGTTAATTTTTAACAATTTTATATACACCGCCACCGGTGTTTTCAGGCCCGGTTTCAGGATTTATTAGCACAAATAATTCACCCGATGAATCCTCTCCAAAACCCGTTATCCGCCTCCCTTCTGGGAGACCCTTTAGGACTATCTTTCCTCTGGTCCATTTGGCACCAGTCTTTTGTAAATAAAATACCGGTCCCCACCAATCTGAAAACACATATTTACTTTTTAAACCAGGAATTTGCTTGCCATTGTACACATAGCCGCCCGTTACTGATATTCCCTCCCGATGACTATACTCAGTAATGGGGAGTTCGAGACCCGTGGTATCACAATCCTTCGCTGGGTTATAGCAATGCGTACCCTCCATTAATCTCCAGCCATAATTGCCGCCTTTCTTCACGATATCGACTTCCTCCCATTCATTTTGCCCAACATCTCCAGCAAATAGCTTCCCTGAAGCCCTATCAAAAGAGAACCTCCATGGGTTTCTAAAACCGTAAGCCCAAATTTCGGGCCTGGTCCCAGGTTTCCCAACAAATGGATTGTCCGGCGGAATCTTATAACCCTTCGCAGTATCTATATCAATACGTAAGATTTTCCCATGCAAGGTATTCAGTTCCTGTCCGTTTCCAATCTCCCCATGTTTATCACCCTGGCCTCCCCCATCACCTAAGGAAACATACAAATAACCATCAGGCCCGAACTGAATGCAACCACCGTTGTGATTTCCGTCCGGTTCTTCTATCATAAATATAATACGCCCGCTTTCCGGATCCAGTGGACTGGTTAAATTATACTCGGCCAACACGCCTGTATGATTGGACTTTTGGGAAGATGGGGTACTGTAATACACATAAAATTTCTTGTTAGACTTGAATTTCGGATGAAGTGCAATGCCCAGCAAGCCTCTCTCCTCGTACCCATCGTTCATAGGAGGAAGCTTGCTTTTCAAGTTCAATATGGATTCATCAATCAACTTCCCATTTTTAATCACCCTAATCTTGCCCGTCTGCTCCGTTATCCAAATCTCGTTAGGGCTTGGGAATGCCATTGCTGTAGGTGCCTGCAACGTAGCAGCAAGCTGCTGCGTATTCAATACAATGTCTGAGGGGGTGGATATTTTTCCTGATTTGTTTTGGGCAATCACTCCAGCAATCGGCAATGCTATTTGAATCGTAAGGATAACAACGACCTTTATAGCATGAAGCAGTTCTGGTATTTGGTTAGCAAACCTTTTTAAGTTCATGTTTTATGTTTTAGTGGCTGAAATCAAACCACAATGTGCGACTGATTGTCTCTCCTTGATTTGGATTCTTCTGGCTCTCCGGCCCCATTGATTTAGCTGGATGAAACTTATTTCCGATAGCATTGATGGCACTGAGAAATCCCAGACTGCCGTCAGGAAATTGTGGTGAGGCATAATCATTTAAGGCATTCTTCTCTTTGCCTGGTCGGAGCATTTGGAAAAACATATTTTTATCAGCCGTGTATACCGTGAAAGGAGACTCTTTATTTTCAATGACGACCCAACTCACCTCAGCGTGATATCCCTTAAATTCTGGATATTGCCAGGTTTCACCGGTAATAGCGTTGTTATAATTTTTATGCCATACGCCCAACTGCTGACCTTTCATTCTGTTCTTCCACACCCGGAACGGTCCACGTCCCTTCCATTTCATCGCTGTGATCTTGTCTTCCGGGTAATTGAAAGTGATGCCACTAAATTCAGATGCCTCTTTTAACGCATACTGATATTCCAACTTCGCCATTTGCCCCGGTTTAAAGGTCCACTTTACTTGCAAAGAACCCTCCCCCTCATAATCAGCGTTAACAATATATTGACCGTCTTCTAGTCGATGACTGAACGATTTAAAGGAGCTGCGTGCGCCTGCAAGCACCGGCCCATTGGAAAGAGAAACCGCCCCTCCGGAATTCAGCACCTGTTGAATATAACCGGTTAATTGATCAAACAGATAAGTAACGCCGTCGCAGGTTACCCGAAGTACATTCCCCTCTTCCTGGGCACTTACTTTTGATGCGACCGTTGCCGAATTTACCTCAGGCTTAATTACTGGGTCTTTAATGGCCCAGCTCCAGGTAAATACTTCCTTTTTATCGGGACCAATTGCTGTCAAGTATAAGGCTTCGCTTTTAGCCCATGAAACAGGGAGCTGAAGCTTAACTGCGCCCTTCTGACCAGGTCTCACATCAACTCGAGGCGCTGTGCCTGAAGCGATCACAGTTGAAGCAATCGATTTTTGATTCGCAGATGGAAAATTGACTAGCTTCCATTGGAAAGTGCACTGACTCAGGTTGGTAAAATCATATCGGTTTTCTACTTCAATAGTACCTTTAAAAGAGGCATCAATATCTTTTAGGCCTACGTATATCGGAGACCATATCTCTTTAATGGTAAAGAAGCTTCCCTCCTTTTCACGATGAGGACCAACGATCCCGTCGGCGCCATGATTTCCATCAGTGTCCATTTCGCCGTTCTTATCCGTTCGCACAACTGCTTCGTCAACAAATGCCCAAATGAATCCACCAGCTCCATATGGGTGTTTTAATATCTGGTTCCAGAAATCATCCAATCCTGCCCCGGCGCCACCATCGTATAATCCATGCATGAACTCGGTAGGAAAAAACACTTCTTTACCCGTAGCAACTGTTTTCAGCAGAGAGTTGTAATCTTGATAATGATGGGTATCAGTTCCGTTAAACTTTTCATAAGGGTGAATGACAGTTCGATTTTGCGGGTCATACCAGGCATAATCATTATCCAATCCGCGATTAAACCCACCTTCATTTCCGTTGGCCCAGAAAATTACAGATGGGTGATTGACGTCTCTAATCACCAATTCCTTCACCAGTTTCCGACCAACAACCGTATCGTATTTGGCTTGCCAGCCGGTCAATTCATCAATAACATATAACCCAATCGAATCACACACGGCGAGAAAATCCTGATCAGGTGGATAATGAGACATCCTGACCGCATTCATATTCATTTCCTTCATCAGCTTTGCATCCATTAAATGAATGGCATGGCTTAGTGTACGACCACTTTCCGGCCAGAAACTATGTCGGTTACTGCCTTTAAGCAACACCTTCTCACCATTGATATATAGACCATCAGTTTTTCTAACTTCAATAGTCCGAAAACCGAACTTTTGTGTCATGCGGTGAACGACCTGCTGCGCATTTTTAATACTCACTTGCACTTGATATAAATTCGGAAACTCCGCTGTCCATTTAAGCGCATTGCTGACTTTGGATTTAAGTGTTACCGAATCGCCGTCACTGCTGCTTCCAGCCCGGACTGAAAACGGGAGTCCGACAGCCTTGCCTGCTAGGGTTTGAATTTGCGCCTCAATAACTTCATTACCTTTAAGATTACGGGGAAAAACGTTAAGGTCAAAAGATCCATCGGCCTTTGCATTTACCGCCACCCTATCGATAAAGCGCTCCGGGACAATCTCGAGGTAAACAGGTCTGTAAATACCTCCAAATAACCAAAAATCACTCTTTCGCTCGGCCTGATTCACCGAGAAGTTGGACGATGTCTTGGCAACATCAACCTCAAGAAGGTTTTTACCAACAGGTTTTACCAGGGTGGTAATGTCATATTTGAACCGGTAAAAAGCACCCTGATGAATCGGTCCCACCTGCTGACCGTTAATCGTTACCTTGGTATCGGTCATGGAACCTTCAAACACGATAAAAATTCTTTTACCAGTCCATTTACCCGAAGCAAATTCATGCTTATATAAGCCATGCTCACTGGATTTCACTTTGTCGTGACCGTAATTATAGGTTCCGAATCCCTGAAGTTCCCAATTTGATGGGACAGGAATCTTAGTCCAGCGGCCGCTGTTTCTCCCGTCTGTGCAGAAAAAGTCCCAGTTGACCCTATGGTCCTTATCTGTTCCTGATAAATACTTAACTATAGTAGTTTGTGCAACACAAATGCTGTGAATACTGATAAAGAGAAGAGCAGCTATTATTTTTTTCATAAAATCATTAGGATTTAAACGCAGGGGTTACAAAGCGGATTTCACCAACAATGTATTTAATGTAAGATTAAGAAGTCTCAGAGGATAAATCAAGACCGTCAGGGGTTAAACTGCGCAATCGTTGCCGAAGATTACCGGCAGAATACAGCGAATCATTTCAAATTTCGCTATACTTGTGTATGTTCCACGCAGTAACAATCAAAGATATTGCAAAGGCATTGTCGATATCACCTTCCACAGTATCGCGTGCCCTTAGAGACAGTCACGAAATCAGTGCGGGGACAAAAACCCTTGTGCTCGAATATGCGAAGAAAATCAACTATCGCTCTAATCCTATAGCGCAAAGTTTAAAAAATCAGAAAAGTAATTCTATTGGCGTCCTAGTGGCGGATGTAGCAAATAGTTTCTTCTCCCAGGCAATTAATGGGATTGAATCAGTCGCCTATGAGAACGGCTATCACGTGATCATCACCCAAAGTCACGATGATTATGAACGGGAAGTCGTCAACATTGAACATCTCGTCGACCGGTGTGTTGACGGGCTCTTGATATCGATGTCGGCTCATACCACAGATTACAGCCATCTTACTCAGTTACACGAACGCGGTTTACCTATTGTTTTTTTTGACCGGATTATGCCTGGGATTGAAACCTATCAAGTAACAACCGATAACGTCAATTCGGCTTACGAAGCGGCATCACTTTTAATTAAGAAAGGCTACAGCCAAATTGCTTTTTTAGGAAATGCCCCTCAGTTGTCAATCACTTCAGATCGTCTCCAGGGGTATACTGATGCACTGAAGGACCATAGTTTGCGGTATGATGAACGTCTGGTTAGATTTTGCGATCAGGGTGGGAGAAATTCGCAGGAAATAAAGAATATCTTATCTGAACTCCTTTCAGAACCGGCTAATATAGATGCGGTTTTAATTGCCAGCGATCAGATTAGTACTGCTGCAGTTCGTGTGTTAAGTACATTTGACCCCTTACCAAGTGTCACAGTTATCGGTTTCTCAAATTCCACAGTCATAGACTTGCTGTCGCCACGAATCTCTTACATACAACAAAATGCATTTAAGATGGGGCAAATTGCTGCGCAAAAGCTCATCACCATCTTACAAAGCACTTATCCAATCAGGGAATTCGACACCACCTTACTGCGCGGAAAACTACATTGGCGAGGAAAGTCAAAAAATAAGTTAATCGCTGATCATATGTAGCAATGGTTATTCGCTTCCGCAAATGGATCTTAACCTTCGTTAAAAGACTTACGGAGTATTTTGACGCTCAGCCCTTTCAAACCTACCAACCCCTGAAGATCCTCAATATCATATAATTCTACTTTGGCAGATAGCATTTTTTCCTTCTGAAGTATCCGTACATAGGGTAAGTATCGCTCCCGCTCCTGTTCACCGGTGAAGACAATAGCGATCTTCCCAGGTTGCGTGATACGCTGTCCAGAATTCTTGATCGTGGCCTTATCGATTCTCTTCTTAACCATTTCGAACCTGGCATTGTAAGTTCCGTCCACATCAAATCGTTTCTCATCCATGCGAAATCGAATCGCAATCTCGGTATTGTACACTAGAATCAACGAAGTCACTAATAGCGGATAAGGTAGTTGCTTATATAATTTCCGATGTGCAGAATCCATGTGACAGATAGTTTTTAATTGCCATAGCCGCATAGCATCGAGGATACCATCATGATAAGTAAGCCAAGGAGCTACAGATTGCCCTAAGTATAAAGTATGTTCAATGCCATCAGTTTTGAACTGTTCATAATAATGCGGGAAAATTTGCTGGGCAGATTGCTGCTGTTGCTCAAGGACGCTACTCAGCGACTCATTAATGCGTGAAATGGTGTGATCGTACTTTCTACGGTGCTGGTGGAAGACTCCCAATTTGTCTTCAGCTGCGTCAAAGTAGCGCTCAACGCGTCTTTTAGTAATACCTCTGCAGTATTCCTTTAAGACTGGATGCACCACTGTTGTTAAATATCCAGTGATGATCTGCTCCGTACTGACTTCGAAACCTGTGTAAAGTGTAACTTGTAAATTCTCTATTTGTGCAATGAGTTTACTAATTTCAACATCTTCCCTGGTTAAATACAGGTATTGCAAAAGGCTAAGCACGCGCTTAAGTTGATACGCGAGATCCATTTGAGCACTTCTGTTTCTGACCTCGGAAGAGCCCTGTACATCTGTTTGACCATACATAGGCACCAGATGATCAAATATGATGTCCTTAGTGTAAAGTCTATTTTCGAACGCCCCGCTAAAATTAAGTTGCTGTCTTGCCAGAGTCCGGAATTTCCAATTCACGCTTGGGTGCAAGGAGGTAAAAGTGGATTGTATATGCGCCTGAATATTGTTTTCGACTTCTGCTGCAAGCTTATCCAGCTTGTCGGTAAAATGAGACATCACCACATCCAGCCTATTCGCGTTGATGCTATTGAGTTCTGTTATCCTGGGAGAGGCTAACTCCAGTATGCCGAGTAGACGTCCGCTGCTGATAACCGGAGCCAGAATTAAACTGCCGCAGTGGATTGCAGCAAACTTCGACAGAATTGCATTGCCGGGAGTTGCAAGCAACTGCCGGCTTATATTTGAGCTGCAGTAATATTTTACATTGTTCACAAGACTTAGATATTCCTTCCAGAAAAAAGGATCGTCGTTTTTAGTAGCACATGTGCTCACCAGAATACTTTGGGTGGCATCGACTTGATCCTGCTGATCTGATCCTATCTCACCTGGACTTAACAACACATAGCCAACACGAAGGTCTGCTACACGAAAGATAGAGCTAAAAATGGAATCAAGGCTTTGCTTAAACTGAGCGGGATTAAAATCCAGTAAGTTCCCTTTGAAGGTAGATACCGCATTTTCCACGGTCGCATCGAATAAGGTCATGATAGAGAAACCTTTTAGCAGGTAACTTCCTATAGGAAATAGCCGCATCCACAAATCCAGGTCGTCATAATTGTCCATCAGAAGCTCGATGTCACCTCCTGTTAAGGGGATTGCTTTTTCTGTTGGAATCACGTCAAGAAAATCTGCGTTGTAGAGGATCCGGTAATGCTTTATAATCCCCTGGCCGGTAGGGATGTCATAAAAGAGTGGTTTGCCAAAATCAAGTTGTGTACCATAGATCTTATTCATTACAATAGTACAACTCATTACATACAACTGGTGCACGTCAAAATCCCTGATATTGAATTCAAACCGTGTTCCCGCCTGTTCGAGTATGGACTGAAACCGGCTACTGAGGTTGAAAACCTGTATTTGAAAAGGAAGCCCAACGGCTTTAATCTCATTATGAGTTAGTGCAGCAGGGAAATAGGGCTCAAGTAATTCGCTGATGAGCTTTTCATGACGGGTGAGAATTTCCGAATCATAAATGCCTTCACTCAGCTCCGGCACAGACAAGGCCCTTTCAAGCAGCTCCAGTTTCATCGGCGTCGATTCCAGAGACAGTTGTGCGATGATGTGATGAAACGAAAGTTGCAGCGTAAAAGGAGTAAGAAGCTCGTGTGAAATCATCGACATGATGTCAAAGCTAATTAAAATAACTCATGTCAGCGCCTGTGTAATCTAACCGTGTCTATGTAGGGTAGCACATTGTGTGCGATCATTTGTTAATATCTCTATCCAAACCAAAAGACCGGCGTCACTGCCTGTATTTCTGATAATCTCCTACCCGTAATTTCCGAAATCAGATTGAAGATAGACTGAAGTAATTTGGCTCAGTCATATACGTTAATTTTTAAAAAGATGTGCATAAGGAATGTCGTATTGTGTAAATAGCGGTTTAGCGTATTCTTCAACAATATGATCTAGATATGCCTTCTTTGTAATCAACCTAACCGACATATTGAGGTTGGCGTTAGTGGGATCTATGGTCAGCTTTGTCAATACGTTATTTTTGCTCCAAAACATTTGTTGAGGATACTGAGTAGTTTTATTATCGAATTCATCAACTACCTCTTTCACAAGATTCGGCATCACCTTCTTCAATAATAAAGCGGTTTCTTTTTCCGAACCAGTCAATTTACTTTGATCATAGACAATAGAATCGGGCGCTGGATGACTTTTAAGCATCCGTTCAAGTAATTCTGGCGCATCCTTGTTATCTGGATGCACAGTGATATAACTTACAAGTCCATTATAGGTGACTACCTTTGTTTCTAACACCGGGGCAATTTTAGCTTTATCGAATGTTACATTGTCGTTACCGGCGAAAAAGTAATAAACGATTTTTTCTCCCCTATCAACTAACTTTACACCATCTTTTGTGGGTAATTCAAAGCGCCCTTTCTGTTCCCTTATATTTTTCGCAAACTCAGACAAGTCGACATTCGATTTTTCGGAAACTACCAAATCCTTTAGGTCGATTTTTTTTGGACTACAACCCAAAAAAGTCAAACAAATTAAAATAGCTATATTCTTTTTCATAATTAATTAATACAATAAAATCAAATAGTGTTTCTGGAAATCAACTTCATCCTTTTTCTCTGCACCTGATTTACGTCTTCAGTAACAACAATTTATGGGTTCGATAGGAATCATTACTTAACTTGATTAATTAACTTTAACACCTCTTGCTGCGACATATTAGCTTTATTAACCACCTTAAAATTTCTCTTTACAAGCGTTGTTACCGAGCTGGTTTCAAGATTTTTACCGGTTTCAACTACTTTGTCCGTCCATCTGATTGATGCAGTATTCTTGGGGTTATAGTTCATCACCCGGTCGGTAATCTGCCTATCCTCGATGTTTCGATGAGTTTTTATGGCAATGTTGCCAGACAGGTAAGTTAATGTTTTGTAGAAACGCACCTGATCATCGGCAACAGCTTTAACAGAAATGATCTTGCCAGCCTTATCGTATCTATATGTACAGGTCCAGGCATCCTTTATTTCATCAGATTGATTTCGTGCTGTAGTAATACTAGCCTGTTTTATCTGCTTGTCGATTGCGTCCGGTTTGGAAACCACGATCAACGGAAGCATGCTTTCGATTGGATAACTTCCAATATTATCTTTAAGCAATTTCAATAAAACTAGAATATTATGCTTTTCATTTACCTGATGTTTAAATACAGTATAGCTTGCAGGAAACAGTTCATACTGATCTGCATTATCAACGATAACAAGATGATCGGTATCATTAAATCTAATACGCAGGCTATCTGTTTCATGCTGACTGGAGAACAGCCGACTTGTAATTAGGAATAGGCCGCTTTTAGTGGTATTGAGTATATAATTTGTCGCTTCAGTAATGGAGCCATTTGCCAGCGTATACGCAAAGTACTGGTCACCGGATGCTGTAGAAGTATATAGCGTTTTAGTAATTTCGCGTTCGTTGCCTTGTGTCGATTTAGTCACCACAGTTTTTGTAATTAAAACTGCATGATTACCTGCTGCTCGCGCTTTAGTCTGTTGCCCGACACAGCTCAAATTAAAGAGTAAGTTTAATGTTAATAGGGTAATAATTTTAAGCATATCATGGTGATAAAGGCGTTTAGGAGTTTTACCTTAAGTTTTGCAGTATCAGCCTTAAAGCTAAAACCGGGTGACGCAGAACATGAGAACGATTGGCCTAAAGCCTAATTATCTCGTAGCAGAGAGTTCAATAGATAGGACTTTTTTTATGCCAGTCGAATCTATTTCTAAGTATGATTGTATTACGTTTATTTTAAAGTAAACATCCCTTTATTTGGTAATATACGTTAATGAATTACAATTCGCCGCGTTCAAAGTTAATGATAAAACCGCAGGACGTGACCATATTACTCCGTTAGGCGAGAATATCCGCCAGATTTGGAAGAAGATTTTGGACGAAGAGCTGTTGGCTAAAAATATCGAGCTGGTTTATGATTATAAACTCCTAATTGACAGTTTGTTGTATGCGATCCTTATTTTATATCTTAATACAAACTAAACGTCCGGCATCACTAGCTGTTTTCCAGATAATTTGCCACCCATAATCAATGAAAAAAAAATCCTGACTCTGCCAATGCCTACAACGAACAGGATCCAGTTTTAAATCGTGACCCGAAATTAGGAACAGTTAAGGGCAAAATTTACTAATACGTCAAAGTACGATGCTGGACGCTTCACAGCGAACAACCAAGATTCCAGGTGATCAATCCTGAAGAATTGGGAATTAGGAAACACGCTAGCATAGATCCTAATGTAAACGGGAAATTGTGACTAAGAAGAGGAACGTTGTTAATGTCAGCCTGGGGCTGATCATTTTGCAGGTCACCTGATGTGATCTACTTGTTTTTTGTTTTTAGGTACGGACGCGAGCGCAAACTTTGTTATGCTGTGGTTATCGGCGATAGTAATCAGCTTCTATTTAATGCGAATGGTGTTGATAATCTAATTAACAAGGGCATTCAGGAACATTAGTATCTTATAAGTGCAATGTACGAAGATTTAATGGAATAAACAAATAATTTCATAAAAAGAAACGATTATTTTTTAATTATTATTTTTTATCCATTTTATTTACTTTCCTGATAGGAAACGACGACTATCGCCCCTCCTATCAAATCAGCGATAACGGACTAACCAAATTTTGCACAACGAGGGAACTCCTAGGTATATCAGTGCGAACTGCTTGGGAAAAGCCCCCCCTTTTCGCAACGAATGCACTCTGATATACCTCTTAGTCCGCAGTTTGTGCAAAGGGAGGTATTAGAATATTCATTCTAATCGATATGAGGTTACTAGGGAAGATTCTTGCCTCCCATTGAGGTATGTGTATTCTATGTGCTCGCTACGGCCCAGGAGCAAGCAGACACCAAGCTGATACCTAGCAGACACAAAGGAAAGACCTAGCCGGATAAACCCCATATCAACTAGATCTTAGGCTCGATGTAGACGGAAACAAGGGAATTGATGTCTAGATAGTACCATATATAAGCGCCAGCATTGTTTAATTGCTGAAACGAAACTACAATCCTTTTACCCCAGACAAGAATAGTTTACACTTAATCTTCGTAGCTGTACAGATAACCGGCCTATTTATACAGGTTTTTTATTTCTGTACACATAACATTTATCTGTACAGCTACGGTTTATCTGTACAGATAAACATAATTTCCATAATTCCATAGTGCCTGGATCTAATCTGGTGTCCTTTCTGACACAATCCCTCAAACCTAAATCATATCCATTCATTCAGCACTTCTTAATTCATGTCCTTCCCTTTCTCAACAACAAAGACCGGTTTCACATGGGGTAATGACAATAACATCCGTGTATATTCGGTTCCACTGGAGATTCCGCTTCATAGTACGCCACGATTCCGCTACAAAGTGGTTCTTCCCCGATTTTGGTGGTAGACTTAATTCCTTACTGTCGTTACTCATACACGACGGTCTAATAAGAGCCTTTTTTAATAATGTAATTAATATGCAAATGGCTAAGAGTTAGGAAAAATCAATATCTTAATACGATCAATTGATTATTAGGATGCTCCGCTTTTTCCAATATGTTTTACTATCATGCATTTCTTGTTTCGCGGGATATGGTCAATCTGTATTGGAATTAAGTAACCCTGAGCCAAAAGGAGAAGAGGAAGTGCATTTCACCTATATCGGACCTCTTGCTAAAACATTGGTTCCCGAGTTTAGAGTTTATTTTTTTAGTGAGGGGCCATTGAAATGGATAACATTGCGCGGCAAGCGTGATCAGGCAAAATTGTCAGGGAGTTTCAGGCTGCCTGAGGGTACGCTAGCATTTTGCATCAAGCCAGATAGATATAAGGATATTAGTGAAGCTTATGCCTATAGCGTATTTAAGGGAGGTGAACCTATTGCTGGTGCACGGGCCGGAATGGCGCAGTTTAATTATAACTTCCGTCGGTTTATAGAACTAAAGGACAGTTTAAAGGCTATTGCATTGTTCCGGGAAGAGTTTAAGCTAAACCCGGAGTTTAAAGCTAAGTACCGGCTGGAATACTTTAAAAACGGCAGTTACGGCATGGGCAGTATTGGTAAGGAAATGGAAGCGGCTTGGATGGATTCTTTAAGGGCTGGTCGCGATGAACAGTTTTTATTTCATCTGTATAGTCTGGTTAAGGACGACAAGGTTGTGGACCTAATTACAAAAAGCAGGTTAAGGGAAGAAATGCTGAGGCGTTATCCAAAGGGCGAACTTGCGCTCAGCGAAGATCCTAGGCAAAAAAGAAGTAATGACTTTTCTGGAATGCCGTTACTCGAATCACAATATCCGGCGCTTGTTGCGCTTGGCAAGCTTGACGCATATTATGGTTATGCAGCCAGAAACCTTTTCGGGAGCGGTAACATCGTAAAAGGGGACCATTACCTAAAAAAGATTCGTTCTGCTGAGCTGGCGGAAGGTTTATGCCGGTTTGCCTCAGCTTCACTGGTAAAAAAGGGTATCTATTTGGATACTGCAGTTGAATATTGTGAAAGAGGGATACGACTGATTGATTCCATACCAATGGATGTTATTTATTCTTCTGAGCAGGAATGGAACGACCAGAAGCGCTACAACAAAACTGTATATTTTACCCGGATGGCGGAAATTCGTTACAGCCAGGGCAGATTGGACGACGCAATTGCACAGGCGGCGCTTGCAGCAGAGGTGGAGAGTTATGATTTTGGACCTAAGGATCGTTATTTGAAATACCTGATGGAAGCAAAGCGTTATCAGGAAGTAGTCGAGGTCGCATCAAAATATGTATTAACGAATTATAATTCTGATCAGACGGACACAATTCTGCAGGATGCCTATCAACGGCAGGGACATTCTGCTGTGGCCTACAAAGATTACCTTCAGGATCTGTACCATCAAAAGGACCTCGTCTACAAACCTTATGGGTTAGAGCTGACAGGTGTTGAGGCTATTGATTTCAGTTTAAAGGATCTCGACGGACGGAATGTATCGTTAAAAGACTACCGAGGGAAGAATGTGGTACTGTATTTTTTTCAGCCTTATTCAGATTGGGATCCTGAGATAGAACGTTATCTTGCCAAGAAAGTGGATTCGATAAAGTCTGCAGCCAATATTGAGTTGCTCGGGATTGATGAATCTATAATTTTCGGCGCCAACGAGGCCAAGTGCAGAGAACTCAGGCGAGTGGGTGCAGCTGCATTTTTTAAGAAGGCAGGAGTGTCTTTTCCGATCTTACTGGATATTTACGTTCATAAACCCGAAATTTATTGGTCGGACCGGTACCTGGATGTTTCTGCAGACTATGGAGCAAACAGATCCGGAAGTTTTTTTCTCATAGACAAAAATGGGATGGTCCGTTATAAAGGGAGTGCCCGCGCCTCTACAAGTTTGGAACACTTTAAGAAAGAATTTTCCGCTTCATTGAAACTGCTCAAGTGAGTATCTGGAAATTTTGTCCAAACGGCCACTTTGCTCCGAAATACAGTGTTCATTTAGTACGCCACCTATTCGTAAGAAAGCATGCATTGTTTCACCTGTACCCTTTACTTTTGATCAGCGACTTTAGTTACTTTAACCCAGTCTACCCACATTTTTGCTTCGCCGGCTTTAACCATGTTAACACTACTTTCAGGTAAGCCGTAATAAGGGGCTTTTATACCGTTAATTTTAGCGGGGTAACCGCCACCGAGTGCATAATTAAGTATCAGATATTGCTTGTCGTTAAATACCCAACGGCCGTAATGTTCTACCATTTTACGCGTTACCCGAAACATGGGCACGCCGTCATATTTGAAGATCAGGCGCTCAGGTGTCCAGTCGACGGCGTAAACATGCCACTGTGTAGCATCGTGTTCTTTGTCAAAGTACAAGCGGTTTACAAAAGGCGTTTCGCCGCTATAGCCAGGGCCATGTATTGCAGCACTAATCCAATCGGTTTCGCCCACATATTCCATGATGTCAATTTCACCTGTAGTAGGCCACATGCCCTTCCCAAGCATCCAAAATGCAGGCCACAGTCCATCGCCTGCGGTAACTTTAATCCGGGCTTCGACGGTGCCATAGGTAAAATCAAACTTATCACGCGTATTGATCCTGGCGGAAATAAAATCATATTCCCTGCCCTCAATGTTCTTAAATTTTGGCGCGTATTGCGGTTTCATTACCAATAAGCCCTTTTCGAGATACATTACGGCAGACGAGTCTACATAGGTTTGCAATTCATTATTCCCATTGAATCCGGGTACTTCCGGGGTCCACTTGTCGCGATTCAGTTTGCTTCCCAAAAAATCATCAAAGAAAACAACTTCGCCTTTGGCATTTCCCCCGGAAGAGCTTTTATTTACCGATGAGCATGACATACCCATAGCTGTTACCGCTACAAAAGCAGCAACACACATACACTTATTATAACGCATAATTAATTAGGTGTTCTTTACCAGTTTCTATTCGTTTATTTAAATACGCGTACGTAGTCTACTTCCATGGTGCTGCTAACAAAGTTGGGATCAACAGCTGGGCCGCCAAAATTACCGCCCATTGCTATGTTCATTATCAGGAAGAAGTTTTGGTTGAATGGCAAATCGGCACTGTTGGCAAAAGTGTAGTAGACTTTACCATCAATAGCAAACTTCATGGAAGCCGGCGTCCACTCCATGCTGTAAACATGAAAATCGGTTGAAGCAGTTGGATTTTGGGTTGTGCCTCCTACGCCTCCGCCGCCATAGTGTCCCGGATAATGCATGGTTGAAAATACTGTATTTTGATTTTTACCTACGTGCTCCATAATATCGATCTCGCCGCAGGCAGGCCACGGAGTAGTATCAATGTTACTGCCAAGTGCCCATATTGCCGGCCATGTACCTACTCCTGTCGGCAACTTCGCTCTAACCACTACACGGCCATACTTAAACGCAAATTTACCTTTGGTTAACAGCCTGGCTGAGGTATACCCAAAACCACTGTAATTCTCTTTTTTAAGAACAATCTTTAGTGTGCCGTTAGAAACTACTGCGTTATCTGTACGGTTGGTATAATATTCCAGTTCGTTATTGCCCCAGCCATTGTTGTTGCCAAGGTCATAACCCCATTTGCCAGGGTCAGGTGCACCTGCGCTTTCAAACTCATCCGACCAAACAAGCCCTTCTGCTGCAGAAATACTAACCTGGGTGGTTGCTACTGTTGTCTTGCCGCTTGCACTTTTGGCCGTGACTTTTACTGTATAAGTACCCGCAACCGGGTACTTATAAGTCAAATTGCCAGTTGTAGTGTTTTGGTAAATACCGTTACCAAAATCAAATTCATAGGCTACCGCATTTTCTGCAGTTACCACGAAGCTTACTGTACCGCTGTTATCGGTGCTTAATGTAGGCGTTACCACAATATTTGCGGGCTTGTCCGTTATATTATTGCTACCTGTATCGTTGTCCTTACTGCAACCGGAAAACAAGGCTACCGCTACTATCAGAATGTATGTCTTTAAATATCTCATGTCTATTACGATTTAACTTTAAATTTTTGGTACCATGCCAGTCCGTCTGTGCCAATACTGCGGATAGTCATACTAGTTGTTGTTAGTTGTAAAATTTCGTAGGCGTTACCTCCTGTACCGAACGCGATAAGTCCGTTCCCCGGTACCATAAATTGAATACGGGTTGAGTTTGCTGTGGTTGATCCTGAAGTAGCGTCCATAAAAGTCAGTTTGCGTGTTGCGGCAACATCCATATCATAACAAGCATCGCCTCCAGCTTTACCATAAACGGCCGTAGAAGCAGCTGTGAAAAACGATTGGCCTTTGTTGTTAATCGTCATGTTTATAGTACCTCCATCCTTAGCAAAGGTGATCTCGTCGTCATATAAACATTCTGCCCGTTCATTTGGAGCTGCACTGTAATAACTTGAGGTGTAACCATCTGTCGGACCCACTCCTACATTACCCGGTATCTGGCGGTCTATTACCCATATCCTTGAGGCGCCGTTGGTAAGATTCTGCATAATCTGTTCCGGGATCACAAAGGCGACAAAAACGGTTATTTTTTTAGTCACCGTTGAAGTTACACCACCCGTGCCGATCGCGCTAATTACGATGGTATAATCGTTAGTACCCGGGTTACCATATTTGTGTACTAAAGCGCCTCCGCTTGTTATTTTGTTAGTGCCATCGCCAAAATCTACTTTGTAGGATATGGCATTGGCTGCCGAGGTCGTGATGGTAACATTACCAGAGCCTGCACCCGCTGGATTTGTGCCATTAGCACCTTCAATAGCGGTGGCAATGGTCAGCTCCGTAGGAGTAATGATTTCACCAAAGGAATACTCTTGTTTCTTACAGCCAATTGCAATTGCAACAACTGCGAAACAAATGGCTATTAATGCTTTTATATTAATTTTCATCGTGGTATAAATTAATTAAGGGTGATATCATCTAAATAAAAAGTATAGTTAGCCGAGCCATCTCCTGAAGTGCCATTGTCAAATATTAACACCAGTTTTTGATAAACGATGCTTGTATTTATAGCTGAATAATCAAATGTCAATTCTTCCCATTGGTTTGCTTTCGTAGTAGTTACTTCTTTTTCAAAGCTGATGCCGCCATTGGTCGGGTTTTCTACTTTCAATAGTACTTTTGCGCCCACCCTTGGCGAATAAACCAACATTTTAAAGATTTTTTTGGTCGAGAAGTCGATTGGATTATCGAGCATCAGGACACTGCCGCCATAAGTAGCGCCAGGGCTTTTGACCATTTTAGCGACTTTTGTGCTGACGTTGATACCAGAAGCATTTGGATTGTCGACAATGGTAACTGCTCCGCCATCAAAACCGGCAAAGGCGTAGTTAAGGGTTGTTGACTGAAAGTTTAACGGAATACCTAAAACTGACGCTGGCGCTGGCACCAATTTCAAATCGTCCCAGTAGAATACCTTACCCGAGCCACTTACGTTGAAGTCAAAAAACACTGTGGCTTTATCGTAATTTGTTGCCGGATTAAAGGCTAATGTACCCGCAGAATTGCTGAGGAAATTAAAGGTCAACGTTTCCCACTGATTAGCCAGGGTTGTCACCGCATCGGTCTCTACAGATTTTGTACCATCGGTATGGTTTTCTACTTTCAGTTTAATGGTTAGTCCGGCTGCAGGAGAATAAACACGCAGACTCATTTGCGCAAATGCCGATGTCAGCGGTATTTTACTTGCAAAGCCTGCTGCTGTTCCAATGGTAACTCCTGCCCAGGTTTCAGCGCCACCCGGTTTGGTGGTCTTCTTAACCTTGTTGGCCGCGTTAGTAGGATCAACCGCGTCAATGGTGATGTTGTTACCAAAGTCAATTACGGTGTAATTTGTATTTGGCGCGTCAAAAGTTACCGGCAAGCTGATGGTTTGGATAGGGGCGTTCATTTTCAGGTCGTCCATATAAAACACTTTGCCGCTTCCTACTACGTTGAAGTCGAAAAACATCGAAGCCTTATCGTAGGTAAAGGCGCTGTTTAATGCAGGTGTACCAGCAGCGTTGTTATTAAAGTCGAAGGTCAAGGTTTGCCATGCATTTGCCACGGTGGTTACGGCGTCTGTTTCCACAGCATTCGCAGCAACAGTATGATTTTCCAACTTTAATCTAATTGTTAAACCTGCCGCCGGTGAATAAATTCGGGCAGTCAGTTTAGAATTAGCGGCAGTGACCGCCACTTTAGTGGCAAAGCCTGTAGCTGTGCCTAAAGTAGTACCTGCCCAAACCTCTGCGCCAGCTGGTTTAGTCACTTTTAAAACCTTATTCGCTGCATTGGCCGGGTCAGCAGCTACGCTTGATAAATTGCCTCCAAAATCGCTTGTAGTATAATCAAAATTAGGGTCATCAAAAGTTAAAGGCAGGTCTATTTGCTTCCCTATTTTGATGGTTTCCTCATACTTGGTTGTTGCAACGCCACCGCTTAAAGCAATCACTCTTACTACATAAGTTCCCGCGGCTGCATAGGTATGTGTCGCAGTTTGCGTCTCCAAAAAAGAATCGTAAGGCTCTGGGTTGGTTTTAGTTTCGTCACCATAATAGACGTGATACATGGTTTCGTAATCGGCAGTAGCACCCACATTAACAGTTAAGCCATTCGTCGTGATGGTGGCTTTTAAATTCTCAGGTGCTTTAAATGATACCGTCAGTTGCTGAGTTAATTCAGTTGTTTTACCATTTATCCCATGCGCAACTAACTTTACAGTGTAGACACCCTCTTTGTAGGTGTGCTGGGTATTTTTGCCTGAGCCGACTTTAACAAAACTTTCGGTGCCATCACCATAATAAACATCATAGACGACAGCCCCTTCACCAGAAGGGAAAATCGTAACCCGGCCAGTATTGTCCTGCGTAATGTTAAACAATACCGACAGTTTTGCGGGATCAGTTACACCGTTTACAAACGATGTATCGTCAAACGCTTCCTTTTTACAACCCGCAATAACAGCCAGTAGCAAGGATATGCTCAAAAAATATTTTATTGAATTCATGATCTTAATATTTTAAGGGTTAGTATCCCGGGTTTTGTGTAATTCCGGAAACGTTTATTTCTTCCTGTGGGATGGGGAACAGTTCGTGTTTGCCCGTTCTGAAACCCGTTATCCTGGCAGCGGCCTGTCCCGTTCTCACGAGGTCAAAAAAGCGGTCGCCTTCCATAGCCAGTTCCAGCCTGCGCTCGTTCCATATCGCCTGTTTAAGTGCATCTCCAGAAGCGGTTACCTGATGCAAACCATCTCCAAATGCACGCGCACGCACCATATTAAGGTATCCCTGGGCTTTCGCATCGCTGCCAGCACTCCTGTTTATTGCTTCCGCAGCCATTAGCAATACCTCAGAATATCTCAATACCCTATAGTTATTTAGGTAGTTCAATTCCACCTGTCCCGATGTTTCACCCTTACGAGGCAAATATTTGCCATTATATAATCCAGTGTTCTTATAAGGAGCTACCTGGTAGCTGATTCCGTATTCAGGATGAGCTGCTTTATAGGCCTCCATATCAAATGTGGTAATAGCTTTACGCTGGTCGCCGGGCGAATAAGCTGCCGCCAGATCCTGAGTTGGCAGGTTGGAGCTCCATCCTGCAGCATAAGGCATCGCGGCGCTGCCGTTTATACCCCTTATCCCATTTTGCTGTACAGCGTAATTACCCTGACCACGTGTTGCGCCACCCCAGTTATAATACGGTGAACCATTGCTGTACTGAATCTCGAATACCGATTCAGGACCATTCTCTCCCGTTGCCAAATACATAGCAGCATAGTCGGGCACCAACGAGAATGCGTTTGAGGCAATCACCGGTTCCAATATGGCAGCGGCTTCGGCGAATTTGCCTTCGTATAAATATACCTTGCCTAATAATGCATGGGCAGCATATTTGGTTACCCGCCCTTTTTGTGCCTGGGTAACTGGCAGGGCGGCTACAGCAGCGCTAAGATCGGCTTCTATCTGTGCATATACAGCTGCTTTAGGCGATCTTGGCATCCCTTTTAGGTCTTCAAGCCCCAATCTCCTTTCGGTAAATAATGGAACATCGCCCCACATTTTTACCAATGTAAAGTAGAAGTAAGCGCGTAAGAATAAGATCTCACCGTAAAGCGCGTCTTTGCCATTAAAATTAACTACATCACCGCCCTTATTTCTGTCTTTATACTGCGTAAGGTAATTCGCACGATTTATACCCTCATAGGCTACTCTCCAAAGATCCTCTAAAGTGGAGTTTACGGGGGTATGTGTATAGTCATCAATTTGCTGTAAAGGCAAGACGTCTGAGGCATTTTCGCCACCTGCTACTGAATTATCTGAGGCGATATCGCCTATCGCCACCGTCTGGTTTAACCATTGTAACGGCGAGTAAACACTAATGGCCATTGTGCGGTAATCACCCTCCGACTTTAAATAGTCGAGATCCGTAACTACAAAACTTTCGCGCGGATCGTTGTCGACCCATTTTTTACATGCTGAGAGCGTAGTTATCAACATAACCAACCCAACTAGCTTTATATATCTTTTATTCATCGTAGTCATATTTCTGTTAATGAATTATAATTTAATGTCAAGCCCAACAGTGTATGTTCTTGCTTGTGGATAAGCGCCACGGTCAACACCAGTATCTAACACACCGCCAGAGATTTCCGGATCAAAGCCCGAGTACTTGGTGATGGTAAAGGCATTTCTTACCTGACCATAGACCCTTATGCTCTTAAATACTTTGCCCTTTAGTAATTGCGGAACTGTATAGCCCAATTGGATAGTCTTAAGCTTTACGAATGAGCCATCCTCAACATATCGGTCAGATACCCGGATATTACTATTGGCATCGCTAAACGAATATCTTGGGTTATGTGCATCGTTAGTGGTACCCGGACCAGTCCACCTTGCCAGTACACTACGAAACTTGTTCGTGTAATTCGCATTACGTTCATAAGCACGATAAATATCGTTACCTATAGATGCATAGGTAAAGGCGTTGAAGTCGAAGTTTTTATAACTCATGTTAACGCTCCATCCTAATATTACCGAGGGGAAAGAATCGCCAATATTGGTACGGTCGTCAGCATTAATCACCCCATCATTATTCACATCCATGTAACGGATATCGCCCGGTTGAGCTCCATCCTGAGTTGGTGCAGCGGCAACTTCTGCTGCTGTTTGGAACAGCCCCTGTGTTTTATAGCCGTAGAAATAACCCGGTGCCTGACCCTTCTCAAAAACGGTTACGGTTTGCGACTGGCCATTGAAATAGGCACCACCCGGTATCTTAGCGGTACCTTCTGAATTGGTTGCGGTAACTAAACTCTTAACAGTGGTGATATTGAAGTTGTTACCAAGCCTAAAGTCTCCAAACGTCTCGTTGTATCCAAGGGATATATCAACACCTGTACTTTTTGTGGAGCCAATATTGTAATCCGGGATTGGAACGGTGCCTAATATTTCGGACCCTCTGGTTTGAAATAATAAATCCCCAACGCGCTTCTCGTAGTAATCTACCGTAATATCAAATTTGTTGTTCAGGAGAGTCATATCGAAGCCAATGTTAGCTTGCCTCTGACTTTCCCATCCCAGGTTTGTATTTTCGGCAGAGGCCACCGTTGATCCCGGAAAGAAGACGTTATCAAAGTTGTACCCATTGCTGTTTGCACCGGGTCCGTAATCCGGGCCACCGGTTGCTATGGTTACAAATTGCGATGGGGTATTGTCATTACCTACAGTACCATAGCTACCCCTTATCTTTAAGAAATTGATAAATGAAACGTTGAAGAATGACTCCTGAGTGGCTACCCATCCTAAAGAGCCGGAAAAGAAGTTACCGTATTTATTATTGATACCAAAGGCGGTAGAACCGTCACGACGGGCCGTAAAAGAGGCTAGATATTTTTCTTTATAGTCATAATTAGCCCTGGCGAAGTAGGACAGGTTGCGTTTAAAATATTGGTTATAGTAACCAGTTTGTGCGCTGGTATTAGTAGCCGAGTTAACGCCGGTAGCCGCAGTGAAGTTGGCAAAATCCCAGGAGTTAAAAGGTACATCCTGCCTGCTAGCGCCAGCAGCATTGCCAGCGGTGCGTATCAAGGAGAAACCTACAACCGTCTCAAAGTTATGATCCTGTGCTACTTTGAAGTTGTAGTTAGCAAAGGTCTCCCAGGTATAATTAAAGTTGCTTATTTTATCATGTGAAACACTATTGAATCTACCAGTTACAGTAGAACCATCGGCATTCATCGTGTTTTCGACATTCAAGGGGCCATAAAATGCCAATGGGGTAAAGCTTTTATTATTCGCATCATATTTGGTATAACCAAGCCTGCTGCTGAGTTTCAAATTCTTTAAAATATCATACTGTAATTCAAACTTCCCGTATAATTTACTGCCGACGCTCTTATTGTACGTATTGTCAAGCCTGGTTAGCGGGTTAAAAATCTCTGACAACAACAAGTTACTATAGCCATATTTGCTGCCACCAGCTGGGTCATCATTATAAATCGGTACCGTTGGGTCAAAATTAAGGGCATTTCCAATAATACTGTTAAATGAGTTTTCCTGGACCCCCTTTGTGTTTAATATGACGCCTGTAGTATTTAAGATGAACTTCAATTTGGGTGCAAGTTGAAAATCAAGGTTTGCAGTGAAGTTACCACGGTCATACTTTGATTTGTCGATGCCACCAACAATCCCTCCTTGGCTGGTGTAACCTCCAGAAAGAAAGTAGTTGACAGTTTCGCTGCCACCACGTACTCCGAGATTATGTTGTTGCAACGGTGCCGTTTTAAACACCTCTTTTTGCCAGTTTGTGCCCGTACCTAATACCGATAGATCAGGGAATATCACATCGCCCCCTGCAGCAACACTGCCTTCATTGATCATAGCGCCATATTCGGTAGCGTTTAACACACCAATATACCTAACCGCTTCCTGCGTGCCATAGCTACTGTTTAAAGTGACCTCGGTCTTCATATTTTTACGACCAGTTTTAGTGGTTACTACGATAACACCGTTGCCACCTTTAACCCCATAAATAGCAGTAGCTGATGCATCTTTCAGCACGCTGATGGATTCGATATCACTGGGATTGATGGAATTAAAATCGGCAGTGGTTTGCTGTACGCCATCAATAACTACTAAGGGGTCTGATCCTCTATAAGAAGGGATTCCTCTGATCGCAATAGTTGGCGATGAACCAGGAGAGCCGCCTTGAATTACGGTTACCCCCGATGCGCGACCTTGTATGGCTTCTTCAGGACGTACTGGATTAAGCCTCTGGATGTCAGCGCTTTTTATTGTTGAGATAGCGCCAGAGACCTTGGTTACTCTTTGAGTACCATAACCTAGTACAACTACTTCATTGAGGGCGTTAGTCATATCATCTTCCAAGATGAAGTTTTGTTCGCCGGCCTGAGTCACATTCCTTTCAATGGTTGTCATGCCAATATACGAGACCACCACTGTGGAGCCTCCTTGGGGTATGTCTAAACTGTAAGTACCATTTCTATCTGTAACAACACCTACTGTTGTTCCTTTAACAATTACTGACGCGCCGGGCAATGGTAGTCCGTCAGATTTTTGGGTTACTTTACCTGTTATACGCAGGGATTGAGCATAGCTCGCCTGGCTAATAAAACATAGGAGCAAAGCAATACCCATGAAAAACTTGAGTTTTAAATGCATAATGTTTAATTGATAAGATTAGTTAATTGGTGTTCGATTGGTGTCGATAGACATGCACGTTCATACATAGCTTAAAGCTTTAGATAAGGGTTTAACTTGGTTAGCAATATTGCCGGAGCAATTGTTTAATAAATATCAAAAGTATGTTCAATGACGCCCAAAATGAAATTTAGCACTACATCACTACCACACAACATTGAAAAAACCACTAAAAACACCCATATTAGCCTTCGACTAATAAGTCGTGTTGAAATTTGCTTAACCAACTATAAACCTTGCTTTTAAGATTCCTACTCTTACTTATATTATTCGCATGCATGCAAAATGCGATGCCTCAAACTTATATTGGCCAGCGCAAAACGGTAAATTATGAGAAGATGCAGTACAACGCCGGTACGCAGAACTGGAAAATCCGTCAGGATGCACAAGGCCGTATGTATTTTGCCAATAACGAGGGGGTGCTTGTATTTGACGGCGCCTATTGGCAGTTATATCCCTTGCCAAATAAGACTATTGTCCGTTCATTAGAGTTTGGCAGCGATAAGCGGCTGTATGTTGGCGGCCAGGATGAGATTGGTTACTTTTCTCCGGCTAAAAACGGTCAGCTTGTTTTCAACTCGATAAAAGAACTCATCCCAAAAGCCGACCGTGAATTTTCTGATATATGGGATATTGCGTGCTACGGTAAGGAGGTTTTCTTTCGTTCCCATGATAAAATAATTAAGTATAGTCATCACAAAATAACTGTTTATCATTCCCAGTCGTGGTTATTCCTGGGTAATCATCAGGGCGAACTAATTGCGCACGACGAGCAAAAAGGCGTCTTAGTTTACGCAAACAATAGATGGGAGCCCTATATTGATAAGAAGGACTTGCCATCAGGGTTTTACATCACCTCCGTAGCTAAGTTCAATGATACCTCGAGCCTGATCACCACCGCCAGAGATGGGTTATACTTGCTAAGCGCCAATAAAATAAAGAGCTTTAAGCTTAGTGGTTTTGGCATTAATAACTACCAACATTTTTCTTCCGCTACGGCAATGAATGATAGCACGTACCTGGTGGGCACCTATATCAACGGAATCTACCAGATAGATAAAAATGGGAATGTGAAAGAAAACATTGGCAAAAAAGAAGGTCTGCAGAATATTTTTGTGCGCAGCATGTATGCCGATGCAAACCATAACATTTGGCTGGGGCTCGACAATGGGATCGATTACATTGCCTATAACAATGCTGTTAAGCATATTAATCCTCCGAAATTTAAGGACGGCGGGGGCTACTCAGCTGCATTATATAAAAACAACCTTTATTTTGCCTTATCTAATGGTGCATATCGGTTGCCGGTAACGAGCACCGGCGATTTGAGCTATTTAAAAAGCGACTTTACGCTGATTGCTGAAGGGCAAACCTGGAATATGGCTACAGAGGCTGGGCGATTGCTTACGGGCCGCGACGACGGCATCTTTCAGGTGTCAGGCGACAAGCTTTCGCCGATTTTTAATAATACAGGGTATTGGATATTCAAGCCTTTACAAAACAAGGCTGGAAACCAGCTTATAGCCGCCGGTAATTATTATGGTGTACGTTTGTTCGAAGAAAATGGCAGCAGGCTCATTGATAAAGGCAGTTTGGGCAAGTATCTGGAGTCTTCACGTTTCCTGGAGGTAGACCGTAATAATGTCATCTGGACCTCGCATCCTTACCGGGGAGTTTATAAGTTGAGTCATGATCTTAACCAAATAAAGACATACACAAAAGCGCAGGGCCTTCCCTCCGATTTAAATAACTTCGTATTCAAAGTAAGAGGCCGTGTGGTAGTAGCTACTGAAAAGGGCATCTATGAAATTGATGCTAAAACAGATAGATTTGTTCCATCGGCGGAGTTTAAGAGGATCTTTGGCAACAAAAGCTTAAGATATCTTAAGGAAGACCAGGCAGGTAACATCTGGTTTGTACAGGGTAAAAGTCTTGGTGTGGTGGATTACAGCAAGGAACCAACAGTCATCAACTTTCCCGAATTAAATAACAGGATACTTAGCGGATTTGAAAATGTTTACCCTGTAGACGCCTCTAATATTTTTGTAGGAAGCGTAAATGGTTTCTATCACATTAACTACGTTAAATACAAACAAAATATACATGCGTTGAAAGTATTTATCCGAAAGGTTAAAGCCACTTCAACTACCGACAGTGTACTTTACGGCGGATATTTTGATGATGTGAACGGAAATGGGAAACAGACCGCTAACAATACCCTCACGCTTGGATACCGATGGCGATCGCTGCATTTTGAATATTCATCACCAATTTTTGAGGAGCAATCCAATGCAGAGTACAGTTATTTACTAGAGGGCTTTGATACAAAATGGTCTGTATGGTCTAAAAAGTCGGAAAATGATTATACAAACTTACCTGCCGGCAATTACATTTTTAAAGTAAAGGCGCGTAACCACCAAAATAATGAATCGGTTGTGGCCAATTATTCTTTCAATATTAACCCACCCTGGTACCAGTCGATATTAGCGTATGTTATATACCTTGCTCTTATCGCCGGTGCTTTATATTGTTTATATAAGTTACAAGAGAAGCGCCACCATATTAAACAGCAGAAGCAATTACTTATTCAACAGCAAAAATACAAGGACGAGCAAACGCAGCTGGCTTACTTCCACCAGTTGGAATTGGAACGGTCTGAGAAGGAGGTGGTAAAGCTTAAAAACGAAAAGTTGCAGACCGAAGTTGAGTTTAAAACATCAGAATTGGCCTCCTCAGCATTGAACCTCGTGCAAAAAAAGGAATTTTTACTTAAAGTGAAAGATGAGTTACAGCACCTCCAAAAGTCAGGTAAGGAAGCGGTAGAAGTTAGCGAGATTAAAAAGATTTTGCGCTTGCTGGCAGGGGAAAATAAGATAAACGAAGAATGGGAGTTGTTCTCTATTCATTTTGATAAAGTGCATGCAGGGTTTCTAACTATTATCAAGGATCGTTACCCAAGCATAAACCAGCAGGAATTAAAACTTTGCGCTTATCTGATTATGAACCTTTCCAGTAAAGAGATTGCCCAGCTGATGGCCATATCTGTTCGCGGAGTAGAGGTCAGCCGCTATCGCCTGCGTAAAAAGCTGCAGATCCCAACAGAGATCAATCTTTTTGAGTTTTTGTTTGCGATACAGAGGGAGTTAATGAAGTAGGTTTCTTTCAAAGGGGCTTTGCTATTCCGGCGAAGATTAGCAATTTCGGATCTTCTGTTCCAGCAACCCCTCCCCTTTAGATTTCAGGAACGCCAATCAATCTATTGCTTGTGTTAAACAATATGATCAGAAATTGTTCGCATAAATGCATTTGCCTGGATTCCTATGCTTGAAATCTGAATCTGCCTGCAATACCTAGTTGTCCTGGTTTGCTTTTCAGTATACAGATCCTGCGTAGGGGTTCGACCTTTCCAATGTGCTTGATAAATTTGAGATCAAAGAATTAGTTGACCCGGCAAAACGTGAGATTGTGGAAGGAAGTATTCGTAATGGAAATCGAACAATAGTTACCGTTGAGAAAAATGGCGATCCTGTAAAATTGGAATTGGAAGCAGTTCCTCGTTACAGCCAGATCAATCTTTACACCAAAGAAGGAAGGCCAGAAAAACGGGAGCAGTTTTTAAAACAACCTGATATGAAGCAGGAATATACACAAAGCAGGAACAAAGCGCAGGAGAAAAATAAAAGGCAAGGCCAGGGATTGGATGTTTAAGTGGTTTTAGTTTTTGATGATAGGAGGCTACCAACGGTAGCCCTTTGTGTTTTATCATTATAAATTTAGATTATAAAGTGTACCTGTTAGTTATAAAAATGTTAAATAAGATTGGCCACACTTTGAATTACTACGCAAACTTTATAGGTTTTGGTTTATCTGACCAATGAAATGTTAGTATTTCAATATCTTCCATTGTTGTTTCGAGGTCAGAATCTAATAATTCACAATATGGACTTTCTATATAATCGAGATTGGATTTGTTACAAAGTATTTTTTTTATTAGAAGCGATGGTGTTGGATATATCTGTTTATTCTGAAGAAGTTCAACCAGCCCTAAATCGTCATTTTTCACTTTAAGCATTGTGTTTGTGAAGTCTTTTGGGTCAGGCCATGATAGAATTGCATCTTCCTGCACAAGTCTTCTTTTCAGGTAAATCATCCCATCTCCACAGATAACTGACGCAAGTTTGGGTAGTTCGGTAGCTTTTCCATTCTGTTTTATAAAATTACCTTGAGTTTCTAAGAAGGTTTTGAACTTACCCCTTGATATTGGAATTGAACTGAAACTGGTAAACCAGTTTAAGAGGTCATTTACATGTCCAAGCAGTGCAAAGTTTACGCTACGATCCTCCCAGTTCCACGCAAGAGAAATAGAAAAAACTTCATTTCTTTCTAACCTAACAAGGCTTTCCATAACTTTCTTTAATCCCTTTAAGGTTAAGGCTATATTATCTTCTGATTTTTCACCGCCGTGGAATATGCACGGAATGTTGTGGTAGAAGTCTTCATGAAGTACTAAAGTCCGGTCTATGGGTAAATCAATGTCAATTCCTATTCTGTTGAATACCTTTACTAAATCAACAGTGAAATACTCGATGGACTTACGTTTGCCGTCTGTCATTGTTAAGAGATCGTAGGAATCAAAATACCTTGCTTTGGATAACTCGACTTGTTTTTCGTGATATGAAACATATAAACGGATACCTTCATCTTTGTTGATAGAATAGGGTACAAGTCTTTCAAAAGCTGAAGGCGAAACGGGTTCGTTTAACACAGATTGCACATCTGGATTTTCAAGTCCAAAATATTCATAGATCTGTGGATTTCCTTGCATGTAGTTGGTCACAAGACTTTTCCAGTTCGATAGTGGTAATTTCCCATCGATTCTGAATAGTTTAGTGTATTCGCTCCTACGGCCCATATCCGTCAACCTACTTTCTATCCTTTCCAACATTAACTCGGTGTCGTAAGCTCTAATAGCTCCATCAAAATGGTCAAATGCTTGGTTATCTTCATCCCAAATTGAATGAACGTAACGGCATCCGTAGTTATCGCCTGCAATAGGCGCTGGTTGGTTCTTTACCTCTTCCATTTCCAAGGTATAAAGTTCCCTTTTCTTATCTTTTTCCTTTTTCCAAACAAATTCTGTTCGTTCAATCTGGTAATAGAGCTTTTCAAACTCATTACTACCATATTGGGTTAGTCCTGGAGCAATTGAGGATATGTCATCGTTGTATTTTGGCCCCCACCAAAATTCGTATTCGTGCGATGGGCAAAAAGAATGACTGTAACCAATAAATTCATAGTCTATTTTTATCTTCGCTGTTACCCCTGGGATTTTGTTTTGGGCTATCAATTCATCGATAAATTCCCAATGAAAATTGTTGTGGATAGATAAGGATCTTCTAAAATAGGGATGTGCAAGAACGCATAATTCTGATTTTTTGTGCTTAAATACGCCTTGACCTAGATTTTCAAATTCGTTAAGTAAATACTCTAAATTAACTAAATGGTCCTTATCCTTCAAAATTTCTGCATCCATTTCGGGAAAAATTTTTGCTACTATATTTTTTTCGTGATATAGGACAATCCCGTTGTAGAATAATTTGCCAGTGGTACTAAAAAAATCTCCTAATGCTGTTCTAAACTTATCGGTGAATGGATTTATATGGTTATAGAGAAGATTGCCATACCAATTTTTCATTGCCTTCGTCAGCGTTTCTATATCTTTGGTCGAACTGGCAATTAGCATTTTGCCTGTCATAAGAACATGTCTGGGGTCAAAATAAAGCCCGCTGGCATAAGACCAACCAACAGGTCTATGAAAGTCATGTGAAAGATTTGATGGAACTCCGAACATAGAAGCCAACCAAACTCCGTCCTCTAATGCAGAAATAGAAAATTGTGTTCCATCCTTTGTAACCTGATCGGAACTTAGTATTGCAAAATGTATATCCATGATCTAACGTTGATTGCCAATATAAATATATTTAAGCCTTTTGTATCTTTCGCTAGAGTAGCGTTGGAAATCGTTATATCTATTTCCGTAAATTATTTCTTGTATAAAAATGGAAAGTTCATGTCTTGTCGGGAGGAAACCTCTTTTTGCTTGAAATTCCTTCTGGAAATCATTCACATAGAATTCAAGCATCTGCCTCGTCTTAAATCTAGTATAATTTGCTAATATTTCTTTCCTTTTAATTGGGTCGAAAACCTTGAACCTAAATACTTCTTCCTTGAAATTAGTAAAATAATCAATGGTCGCCTTTTCGTTCACGCCAAAGAAATCGATAAATGCTACATCGGATATCTTGTCGAATACCTGAATGATAAAGTCGTTAAACATAATAATTTGCTTGTTTCCGAGATAGGCAATTCCAACATTATTCTTTGTGTATTCAAAATCTCCACCGATGGTGTTGAGATAAGATATGTTCAGTGGAACTGATACGATTTCAGATTCTTCCACTCTTTCATCCAAAATGATTAATCTTAATCTGTTTTTCAATTCGTGCGAAATTTTATATTTCTCGTCTGCTACCGATGTCCGAAGTATCTGCAAAAGAAAAAATTTTCTAATCATCACATTGTTTTCAAAGTCAAGTTCACTTATTCCAGTCATATCATTACCCCTGAATCTTGGGAGAATTTGTTCAATGAAATCTCTTTCAATCTCCCCAAATCTATCTTCACAATTTGAACAGAATACGTAATCAACAGAAAATGCGTTTTGTTTTGCGGCCTCTATTTCTTCTTCATTGGCTTCATGACCCAATCCGTCTTTTATTGCGTTTTGAGATGTTGACCTTTGGAAAGCAAATTCAATTGAGGTTTTGTTACTGGATACATCAAACATCGCTCCCTTTTCCCTTTTGTTTAGCCCGTCCTCATTAAGACAAGTTCTAATAATTGCGTCTGTTAGATAATGCGTATTTGTCTTATTTGCGGAATTTATCGCGCAGCATTTACAAGTTGCCATAGCGTTAATATAAAAGTAATATCGAAAATTTTTCTTAACAATCAAAAAACTAAAAATGTTAGTATACTGTTAATAAACTACTGAATTTATCAGTATAGATTTGTGATTACCCCCTTTTCCAAACTTTGGGGAAAGCTCATTGTGAGAAGCTTCCAATATCGAGCTGGGCTATATGATGAAGGAAATTATTGAGCAAATTGCCGAACAGTTTGTTCCGGGTGAGGAAAACTGTGATCTAAACTAGTTGGGACGGGCATTAGGCACATTGCCGTAATGAAGTGGGCGTTCAGCAGGAGTTATTGACGGCCGAACGTTTCCAGCATTAATCACAGATATTAAATCGCCATTTTTTGTTGTTGCAGGAAAAGGTCCGTGCCCGATACATCGGCATACCGCTCCTTTAGACGTTCCCTCAGATTAAATAACCTTCTTTCCGATGAGTCCACAATTTGTGAGAATAGGCAAATCTGAACTTTTCCGATCTCTACTCCATTTTCGTTGACGATGTTCTGAATAGGTTGAACATTTTCTTTGTAACTCTCCCCAACAACGAAGGCATTTATGTAAGGACTGCCAATTAACGTTCCACAACCTACAAAATCCTCCACGTAATTTACGGCCTGGCTCCTTTCATCACGGCCGATCTTGAAGCCTCCTCTCTTGAGTTCGATGATGAGTATTTTCTTGATGGAACTCAGGCCATTTTGATGATCGTAATCGGTAGTGCCCGTGATGGAAAATGTTGATTGTCCCATTACGACAATATCAGGCCTTTTCTTATTGTTCAGAAATACTGATTTATCCAACTTCTTCCCAAATAGTTTTTGGACGGTGGTCTGGAGTTGCGAATTTGATGAGAATTCTGGAGAATCATATTCAGGGCCAAATATCCATCTTGCACTTGTAATCAATGGATGTAGCACCTGCAACTCATTTACGGTGGGATCGCCCGAAAGTTTACGGATGGCTTCGATGACTGAAATCCGCTTGTCAATTTCGTCAAGCACAGTTAACGCATCTTTGATGCTCCAGTTCTCCAAAAGCTTGTTCAGGCCAATGATATCTTCTCCGGAAAGGTGAGAAAGCTTAACAAGCAACTCATGTCCGCTACGGGTTTTTTCCAGATTGATAACGGTCTCTATTGCCAAGGCTATGGCCTCTTCTTTGGCACCAGGGTTATTTGCTGAAATATGTTCAATCGCCTCATTAAATTCGTATTTCCCAAGCGGACTCAGCTCGTAATACTCTTTCTTAAATGCAGCCTTTATGTTCTTTGTGGTTTCGCCAATGTTTTCGGCAGCAATTTTCAGGAACATTTGCTGGACAACGTCCGTTATCGCAAGGAATATCGCATCCAGCTTTCCATCCCTTTTGAAACCAGTCCAATCACCCTTGATATAATTTCCGAGGTCTGTCGTTTCCACCACGACACTGTAGCGTTTGGCTTCCTTGGACCGTCCATCCAACACCATTGTATTTCCTAAAATCCAGGACGGCTCACCGACAAGTCTGCCGCCCTGCCAGAACGCAATGCCTTGGTATAAAGTTGATTTCCTCGATTTTTTAGAATCTATCAGGTTGACTTTCATATTTACCTCGTCAACGGTAACAGGTACGGTATCAACCAGCCCCATATGGTCTTCCAAGTCAATTGTCTGTTTATTGATTGAAACAATAAATTTAGGGTCATGTAGAAATCTAGCAGAAATTTCCTGCAAAATCGTAGATATGACAGGTAGGTTTTTTTGCACAACCACCTCTAATCTTGTACCTGCCTTAACAGATTTTTTAAGGTTTTCAGATTTTGCGATGAATGGTTGATCTTCACTCTGAGTTGTCAGCATAAAAGTGGACTCAATTCCATTTTTATTTGTGATGACTTTGTACTCATTGTTAAAACACAATAGTCCATGCCTTCCAATGCCATTTCTTCCATAAGCAAACCTTTTAAGGTTAACGCCAGTTGGGAATTCTACCATTTTTCCCTGGTGCTTTAATCTATTGTAGCTTAACTTCATCCATCGGTTATAGAACTCGTCCTTGGTCAGTCCGGCCCCGTTGTCTATGATTGTCAGCAATTGGCCTCTTTCTTCGGGTATGAATATATCTACCTCAGTAGCCCCTGCATCCCAGGCGTTTGCAACCAATTCCGTTAAAGCTACTTCAGGCTGGGTCACCAGGTTGCCCAACGTACGGACAAGGAAATCCTCTTCAAATAATGAACCTTGGATAAAATCTGTTTTTGTCATAGGCCTAGTAGCGTTATTTTATATATTAAAGGTAGTCGATAAATGCAAATAATTTGGCACAAGTTTTCTACATTAATAACGTTCGAATTTATTCGATGCGTTATCAGGACTTATTCAGGATCTGATTATTTATGTCATCAAGTTCCTTATATTTCATGTCCTTGATATGGCTTGGTTTTGCATTGTTGAACTTGCGTAGCATCCACATGTATTTCATCCGTATGCCAATATCCTTTCGATCAACGCCGTACCTGATGAGGGCTCGAAGATTTTGATAATACTTTATTTCATCTCCGTCCTCGAGATAGCCTTTTATATCACTAAAATAGTCTATATAGTATGTGTTGTCAAAATCTACCTCGAAAGTTTTTTGAAAATCATATTCCTTAATTGAAAACAGGCCGTCCTGTAATTCATGTTCTTGTGCAGCAAGCTCCATCACCTCGGGATCAATTGTTATTCTTGGGTATAAGGCAGATTTGCTTTCTAGGTCATATGCCTCATTCATAGCTGGCCCCAATATCAATCCCGGGGTATGAATTAACTTTCCAATTACGATGCCCCCTCTAAGTAGTATTTTCCTTTCAATTAATTTAATCTGGATCTTTTTCAGGATTTCAAACACCGTCAAGAGTCCAAGGCTATTCACGCGTTTGACCGACAGGACTATAGAATCAGAAAAATAGGTAATCATAAATGAATAGGGAAGTTCTGAATCTTTGATGACCTTATTGAATTCATCCTGCATGAGTGATAGGCCATCAATCAATTCCTTTAGTTTATCTTGCTGGACCACATCCTCTTTAATCGTTGCATTGATCATAGTCCTAAATCCTAAGATATCGATGAACGCAATAATCCTATCTTCATAATCTGCCTTTGTGGCCTTAATGTCGTTTATCATTTATAATCATATTTAGTTTCATGATGTATCCCTATCTTCAGGCCTGGTTACACTACCTATTAGTTTTTATAGTGTCAAGCTCCCAAAACAATTTTAGGCAATTATTATTCTATTACAGACTATTCGTTTTGTTAAAAGTATATTTCTATTATTATCTACAAGTATGTGTGCACGTTTTACCCTTGCCGCTGAAGAAAAGGAACTGATTAAGCAGGGCAATTATACCATTGATGGCCCTTACGTTGCCGATCCCAATATTGCAGTGACCGATATAGGCTATTTGGTGACTTCCGAAGAACCGCCTGTTGTGCAGCGAATGTTCTGGGGATTGATAAATCTTTTGCTTCTTTTAATATCCGAAGCGAGGATGTTATGGAAACGCCAAACTTTAAGAAGCTATTGGATGCTCGGAACTTCTGTATCATTTTTGCGGATGGGTTCTATGAATCCGAAGGACGTAAAAAGGCACTATTGATAGTAGGACATAAGATCCTGAACGCTGCCTATGTAGTCATGACCGCCAGGCTGTCGTATCTGGAATATTCGGTAGAGGAGTTTGAGAAGAAACGTAACCAAAAGCGTATAGCACATTTGCAAAACGAATTAAAGGGATTGGGCGTCAGTGTCTGATCCTGATAGTGAAAGCCGAATGACTTACTGGTGGGTTAGACCCCGCATATGAAACAGGTGTTGCACAGCTAAGCACACAGGGTTGAGCTTAGAGCTCGAAGATGAAATTTTACAACTCTTGGCTGTGCTTTATTAACAAAATTTAAAACCGTTGACTTTGACTGGATATTCCGGAGATGCTGGTTCTTCGTCACTTTTGGAAAAAGTTTATTAAATAATTACACTTTTGCAATTAAGCCTGCTTTCTTTTCGAAGGCGATTCCCACTTTCTCTAAAAGACTGTCTATCTGTGCTTTTTGGTACTGTAGGCCGTATTCTGTTTTGATCCATTGCGCCAGTAGCGGTCCGGTCCATTTTTCTGATTGAAAGCCATATTTCGCCGGAGCTTCTTTTAGCACCAGTACTTTAACTCTGTCTAACTGCATATGCGATAGTGCACTACGTCTGCCACGGCCCTTTCTATCTTTTAGGCCTTCAACACCCTCTTGCTCAAATCTATGCACCCAACTTTGTTATTTCCGGAAGTCTTCCAGATTACCACTCAAATGTTCGAACCGGGGATCTTTATAAGCCGGATTACCCGCATGGAACCGGCTTTCCAATACAGGGTCTTCAAGGGCTAAAAGTTCTGCAATAACCAACTTACCGGTAGCAAGTTTGATTAAATAAGACTTAACGGTATTCCTGCTGATCCCCAAAGTACGGGCCATACTTTTGATGGAATCGCCTTGCTTGTGTAAGCGTAATAGTTGTTTGATCTGACTCATTGCTTTTGCTTTTCCAGCCATCAGCATTCCGTTTAGTGAAGAAATATTCACCTAATAAACCAAAACCAAATTAAAGAGGGGGGTCAGCATGCTCCGGCACACCATCGATTCCGCTCAATCAAGAGGGGTCAACATGCTCCGGTACACACCGTTTCTTAATATTAGGGGGGTCAGTATCCGCCGGAATGTCAGAGTTTGCTTAATAAAGCACCCTGTATAATGCCTAGTTTTTAAACGATATGGTGG
The DNA here is from genome assembly GCF_037719805.1 of Pedobacter sp. Taxonomy (GTDB): domain Bacteria; phylum Bacteroidota; class Bacteroidia; order Sphingobacteriales; family Sphingobacteriaceae; genus Pedobacter. Next base: position 689,029 of record NZ_JBBJLZ010000004.1, read on the forward strand.
GGTCAGTATGCTCCGGAATATCCATTGACTAGTCAGCACAAATTATTTATAGATGAAAAGTTATAAGGACACCGAGACAAAATTCAAGTCAGTTATGACGGGTAGCGCATTGGGGAAGGCGCAAGCTACCTTTGATTATGTAAGGAATTTTCAAAATTTGGCGTGAATGCATTGAATTAATTGTAATTCATAAATTGGTACGAGCCAACTGATGTTGTAAAAAACATTGGGCGGCCCTCGCGGGCAATAAGATGGCATATTTGCTAGTGAAGTGTTATAATTGCTTTAACAGACATCACCTAAATAAATTTTAGGGTAAAAACACAACTTTCAGATGAACATATTTTTAATCACTCCACAACACTCTTGGTTACTTCAATAAGGCCTACCTTTACTCTGGTTCTGATGCAATACTAAAGCTCTCATCTTCAGTTGGGTGTGGGTATAGTTTTACAGGGCTAACATCATTTGTGTCAGCATCATAATTTAATTTAGGTAAATTGTTTACAATTTCAACAGTTTGGACACTAACGTTAATTATGCTCAACAATAAATCTAAAATATATCGTGGATTGCCAACTTCCTCTGCCCAATCATTAGGATTATTTACAATACCACTTTCTTTATGAGTGGTAACTTGGTAGCGTTCCATTATCCATTCTATTGCACTCTTACCATTTATCACATACTTATAAGCTTGTGATGGTATATTGGTAATCATAATTCTACTATTATAAATTATGGTGTCTTTCTGGTCTTTCTTTGGAAATCGAAGCTTCTCAACTGTATAAGATGTACCATCATCTCCAATAACTTTAACATCTGCTAAAGACGCAACTGTTTCATAGTTCAAATGCAAATCTGCTAACGTTCTACCTGCTTTACTAAACTTCCAAAAGTCTCTTACGTCTTCTGCGAGAGGTAAACGTGGTAGCATTTTCTTTAAATCATTGGCAAATGTCTCTTTGTATTCCTTACTATGTAATAAACCATATACGTAATAAAAAATATCTTCTTTAACTACATTTTTACCATATTGTTTTTTGCTTCTTTCTAAGATAAAATCACTTATTGCATCTCTGCGAATGTAATCTTCATGGTTACTATCATCAAATAACCCCTTTTGTTTGCTCGTGTTTTCTTCATAATAATAAAGTGGGAAACATTGATTATTCATCTGAACTTGCAGGTCAGGCATAACATCTGATATAATACAAGAAAACTCTTTACTAGAACCTAATCCAGTAATGCTTATGGTGAAATTTTTACATGAATTACTAGGAAATAGTTCTTTGAATTGACCTCTTCTATGTAACATTTTATCTCCAAAATACAAGATTTGTTTATAATATGGACGATATAGAGATATTGTAGTTTTTAAAGGTTCAAACAAAGCATAATTAAATCTTTCTAAGTTTGGCAATAAGCTACTTGACCAACTAATCTTCTTAATCTGTTTCTATGAAGTTTTCGACCTTCAAATCGCTAAATTTTGATTTTGCTTCAATGAAATCTGTAACTTGGGTATTATAGAATTCAATCATATTTTTCGTCGAATCTAAGACAACTTTTCTTGACGAATTATAAACCCATGAATCTCGATTAGAATTAATACCCAGTGAGTTAACTATAAATATAGATTTCGTTAGTAAATCAAATTTCTTTCTGGGTTCTAAGGGGTGGTAATTTTCAAAAGTGTTATTGCGTATGCTTAACCAATCTCCATACTCATTAGGCTCTAATACTTTTAATGGCAATTTGTCATTTCCGAAAGTTTTAAACTTGCTAACTATTTTAAGCTTTTCTTTCGTGTCTAAATAATCGCCGATGTCGTGGTAAAGTATTGTTGCTTTTTCTGTTTTTACATCAGGATTTTTAACCAATAATGTAATGGCTATTGGGGTACGGGAACCGCTACCAAAAATTTTTCCACCTTCTTTGCGGCTCAGTTCGCCACTGGTGCGTTGGTTGCCTCTTAAATTAAAAACATAAATGGCTGTAAATTCTTTTTCTAAAGATTTACGGAAGCCATCCATTCCATTTGTTTCTAGCCATGCACCATTTGAAACAAAGCAAATTATTCCTCCTGTTTTATCTAGCCTATCGGTACTCCATCTAAACGATTTTATATATGGGTCGTATAGAGATTTTATTGATGTAGCCCTACTACCTTTAGCATACGTATTTAAAATTCGACTATCTAATGTAGGATATGATTGATTTTGAGCATTATCATTAGCTGATTTTTGTCCAATTGAGTATGGAGGGTTACCCATTATAATACGTAATGGTGATTTTTGCTGGCGCTGCACTCTTTTACTGTTCTGAGGGAACATCTCAGAAAATAGTTTCTCTGCATCCTTACTTTCGGCTAATTGGAATGTGTCAGTTAAACAAATTCCTTCAAATGTCTCGTAAGCTGCATCTTTGCCTATTAAATCATGATAGGCATTTTCTATATTAACCGCAGCAATATAATAGGCTAATAATACTATTTCATTACAATGAATTTCATCTGTGTATTTACGTAATAAATCTTCCTTATTTATTAAACCACTTTGTAATAAACGAGTAATAAATGTACCTGTACCGGTAAATGGGTCTAATATGTGTACATTTTCGTCAGATATAGTTCTTCCAAACTCTTTAATTAAGATGTCGTTTACTGAATGGATAATAAAATCTACAACTTCGATGGGTGTATAAACAATACCCAATTTCTCAACCATTTTAGGGAAAGCGGTTTTAAAGAATTTATCATATAAGTCAACAATGATTCTTTGCTTGCCTTCTGCATTATCAATTCCAGATGCTTTTCTTTTAACACTTTCATAGAATTTTTGTAGAGTTTCTGTTTCCTTCTCAAAACTACCATCCTCCAATAAATCAAGCATCTTTTGCATTGACTGGCTCATAGGGTTATTCTTAACAAAAGAATAATTCTCAAAAAGGGCATCAAATACTGGTTTCGTAATGATGTGCTGAGAAAGCATTTCAATGGCTTCATTTTGTGTAATAGAAGGATTGATGTTCTTATGTAACCCTTTTAAAAATTCATCAAAAGCTTTTTGGTGTTTTGCATCTTCAGCAATTAATTTTGTTATCCTTAAAATTTGCCTTGTTGCAATATCAGCAACAGATTTTGCCCATTGTTCCCAATATCCTCTTTCGCCAACTTTTTGAACCATTTTAGCAAAAACGACATTCTGTAATTGTTCAAATTGAAGAGAGATCTGGTCGGTTATATTTTTAGATGATGCACCATTATCATTGTCTGTCTGGTAAATCGGATTTCCATCCTTATCAAATGAAATTTCTGGTCTACCAACTAGAATTTGTTCTGGTCTATTTCTGTTTAACTCTATCTTATTCACTGTAGCATTGAATCTGTCATCATGCGCCCTAAGTGCATTCAACACTGTCCAAACTACTTTATATCTTTCGTTGTCATCCAAAGCTTTATCACCATCAACATCAGATGGTACAACGATAGGGATGATAATATAACCATATTTTTTTCCTGGGGATTTACGCATTACTCTACCAACTGATTGAACCACGTCAACTTGTGAGTTACGAGCTGATAGGAATAAAACAGCATCTAAAGATGGTACATCTACTCCTTCACTCAAACATCTAACATTTGTTAAAACCCTACACTCTCGTTCATTAGGTTCATCTTTTAGCCAAGACAGTAATTCGTTTCTGTCAGTTGCATTCATCGTACCATCAATGTGTTTTGATGCCACCATTTGCATTGTATCTCGTTTTTCAACAGGAAGTTCGGATATATATCCTTCAGAACCAACATTGAATGTATTTGTGATTTTTTGAGATGCCTTAATGCTTTGACAAAAAGCCACAGCTCTTCGCATTGGCTCTGGGTCAGTATCTTTTATAATGCCTAAGTCGCCCAAGATTTGTTTTGATAATGCATTAATACAGCCGATCAATTTTGAGGCATCATCTGTATTGATTTCACTCTCCTTGTCCATTATCATTTTCTGGACTGCGGGTGGTACATCATTTTCATTAAGCGTAAGAATGAGAACTTTGTAATCGGTTAACAAATCTTTCTCTACAGCTTCTCCAAAACCTATCCTATACATTTCTTCACCATATAAATTTACATCATCCATCGAACACAAATAAGCTTCTGCTTGTGCAGCCTTGCTCTTTGTGTCATCATTATACAGACGTGGCGTCGCTGTCATATAAAGGCGTTTCTTAGCCTTTATGAAATCATTATTATGAACTTTAGTAAACGAGCTTTCATCGCCAGCTAAAGAGACACCAGTTGTACGATGGGCTTCATCACAGATGATTAAATCAAACTGAGAATATTTTGGGTTTTCTTTTTCTAATGCTTTTTGTGCCTTTGCAATAACCTCAATTGATTGGTAAGTTGAAAAAACAACAGTTAAACCATCGTTTGATTTAGTTTCTAAACCCTTAAATTGATGTAAAATGCTTTCGACATTTGTCGATGCCGGAAATGCTAAATCAACTACCGAAGAGGTATCTATATCCTCTAATTGCTTTCTGTTTTTAGTAATTTCAGGGTCGCTACAAATGCAAATTGCGTTGATTGGTTCTAACGCATCAGCGTACCACTCATTCAAAGTTTGTCCCAATAATGCAATCGAGGGAACTAAAAATAATATTAAACCTTTGCCTTTTGTTTCATTTTCTGCGATACGAAGTGAGTTAAATGTTTTGCCTGTACCACATGCCATAATGAGTTTACCTCTATCATTAGTTTTAAAGTGTTCATTAGTCTTTGTAAGTGCTTCTGTCTGATGTGTTCTTAAAGTTTTTTTATGAGTTCTTGCAACTTCACCAGTAATACCATCATCCAATTTCCCCCAATCTAAAGGGGCTTCAATAAGATTAAAAAGGTTAATTCGAGAAACAGGGGGATTTTGATTTTTAATTGCATCCTGCGCATTTACTCCCCACTTGTTTGTAGTAGAAATCCAAAGTCTATGAGTAAAGGAATACGTTTTCAAATCTTCTCCTTTGAAATGCCTGCTTGACGTAGATAGAAAACTATCTACAGATGGCTTATCAATTATAGAACTTTCTTGATAGCATTTACATTGTATAGCCCAATAATCACCTTCATTATTTAATGCCACTAAATCAATTCCAGTATCATTTCCACCTAAATCTTTTCTTCCAGGAAATTCTTCCCAAAGCCATATTTTTTTAAATTTGTTGCTATATTTTGGGTCTGTAAGAAGATATGCCTTCATTAAGCGCTCAAATCTTTCTCCTTTGTCTTTTTGAGAAAATGATATTTTGCGGTACTTATCTAAAATGAGGCGAAAAGAATTTGACATTGAGTGAGAATTTTTGGTTGTGCACGCAATATAAATATATTAGGCAATTAAGAAGGCTTAGTGTGTCAAGAATTAGATAACTTACTCTAATTGCAACTTATAAAAAATTATCATTAAGTTTTAGCAATATGCCCAACAGTTAATATAAAAATGTGCAAAATTCTATGTTAAAAAAGATGTTGGATAATTTAAGTAATTTGCGGTAATCAAATATTAACAGGTAAGTCAAAACGTTCGCCCAATGATCTCAATTACAAATTTTAAAGCTGGGTTTGGGGATACATATTTAATAGAGATTTTTCCTAACACGGATAAACCTGTTAGGATCTTGATAGATTGTGGCTTCGAATTTATGAACAATGCAATTCCTGCTTTAACTGAAATTGGAGAAACGGGTGGAAAAATTGACAGATTTATAATTACGCATTATGATTCAGACCATATTGCATCCGCTTCTAACTTTATCAAGGCAAACGGTGAATCAACACATACAACGATTATACCAATTGATCAAATCTGGTTAAATACCTTCAGGCATTTGCAGTTTTCGAAGCGATTGGAAATTGAATTAACCACTACTGAATTTAAGATTTTGTCTGCTTTTATCTCGGATTTTGGAAGCAAAGTTTCTAAGAATATTCCAGATAAGGCAATTGGTGCAAAGCAAGCGATGCTTCTTGGCCAGGAAATACTAAAAATGGGTTATAACTGGAACACTGATTTTCAAAAGAGGTCAGCCTGCATCGAATTCAATCCTGACGTGGTCATATCAGAAAATGTTTATCTTCATTTGCTTTCCCCAAATCTTAAAAATCTTGCTGCGCTTGAAAAGAAATTTGTTCAGGAATTACAGAAGATGAATATCGGTGTTAAGGACGATTCGGTTTTGGATGACGCTTTTGAATTATATAACCGCTGGCTGGAGCAACAAGAAGTTGAAGAAAAATCAATTTCTGGAACTGTACAAAACATTACCAAACAAAAGATAATAGACTTAACCACTAATTATGTCTATGAAAAGGACAAAGCTCCTGGTAACGGAAGCTCTATAGCTTTTATTATTCGGACTCCAGAAAAACAATTACTTTTTCTTGCCGATGCCCATTCGGAAGATATTATAGAACAACTTACACTCAGGTATAAAAATAGTACTCAATATCCCATTCTATTTGACGCAGTTAAGGTGGCTCATCATGGAAGTTTCAAAAATAACAAGCCAGATTTATTCCAGATGGTTGATAGCGAAAAATTTTTATTTTCAACAAATGGCAAACATGCTAAACATGTACATCCTGATGTGGAAACAGTTATACACATCATTAACAGACCTTTACCTAAAGGAATGAAGTTAAGAACACTTTATTTCAATCACGACCTTGATCATTTAAAGTTTCTCAAGGAGGAAGGATTGCAAAAAGAATTCAAATTCACTGTTTGTTACGATTTACATTTTTCAGTATGACACCAGAAGAATTTTTGAAAGCTTCTACTTGTAGAATTGAATGTGATGGGGTTAAAGGCAGTGGATTTTTCATTTCGCCTAAAACAATTTTAACTTGCTATCATGTGGTGGTAAATGTAGATGACCAGAATCCAATTGAGCTATTTGATTATTTGTCCAACCCTATTGCAGTTGAACTGATTAAACAGGATATTGATTGTGATATTGCAATTCTAAACATAGTTAACGGATATAAATCGGAGTGCTTTTTACAGTTGTGTGAATCTGAAATCGTTCCCGATGTTTCTTGGATTTCATTTGGATATCCAACTACGCAGAATGGTAGACTTGTAGGTGAACCATTAAGTGGTACTATAAGAGATTTTATTGTTGATAGCTCGTTAACAATACATGACTCAATAACTAGTGTATCAAGTGTAAATGCGTTAACGGCCCATTATGATGGTTTTTCGGGTTCTCCATTGGTCGATCAAAACAATAATGTGATTTCCATTTTACGTTATCAGGCTCCAAATTATCTGAATTCAGTTAGTATTAAAAAGGCTTCTGCATTCCTAAAAAACCATTTTATTAACATCAAACCAGACGAACTCTGCAGTTTTTCGGAATATTTACCTTTTGTATTTGACGGTTTTGAATCGGACCCAAAACTGATGTGCAATAAGTTTGCAGCCGAAGTCAGCTCAACCAGTTCACCTAATGTTATAATAAATTCGTTACTTGGAAGCGTTTTTTTTCCAAACCGTGCCCAAACATCTAAAGAATTAATTGCGGAGTTAAAAAGGAATAAAGAACAAAGCAATGCAATTTGGATAGGTTGGCTTGAATTTCTTTCACATGTATCCTTACTTAAGGGTGAACATAGCAATGCAAATGAAATAACAATCACGCTATCGTCCACAAGTATGTTTAAAATGTTGAGGATCAACGTTGGGGGTACAAAAGCCGTAAAACTAAAACTTAGGTTCTTATGGACAGATTCAGAAACCTATCTTGAAGTCGCAAAGCAATACATACATAAAGAGCATAATACGGAGATTGAAAACAACACCTGCCATATCTTTAATTCAAAAAAGGCAAATTTTGGAGGCATTCCTTTAACGGCAAATTTTAAGAAAAACATTATTCAAAATATCAGTAGCCCAAACGATTCTGGATTTAGAATAAGGGGTACTGTTGATTTCGGTATTTTAAGTTTACAACACTTAAATAATGAAGTAAAAAAATGTGTTTCAATTACCTTAGCAACCGAAAACTTAGAAAAATTATTTAGAGATGCAATCCAAGAAAGCTGAATTGACTAAAAAGGAGTTCCTTATTGATGAAGGCGCTTTAAGCAACATTAATATCTTATGTTGGGAAAAAAAGGAACAAGAATTTAGCATCCATATATTTTCCTCTGTATATCAAAATGCTAATGAACTTGCTTCTAACTACGAAGATGTTAGAGATTATATCGCGGTTTATTTTCAGAGCCAAGCCCTAAAACTGGATATTGAAAGATGGAATATTTATGAATTCCTTTTTGTAAAGGAAAAATTGACAGATGAACTAAAGCAACAGATTGAACAAGACAAGTTTTCTACTAGGAAGATTGTAGTTGAATTTTTAAATGGAGAAATTGATGAAGAAAGAATTAAAACTTGCATAATAGACGAGCTATTTACTTTTGAGATAGTAAAAAGGCAGATTGAACAGGAAGGGATTATTGACTGTTTAAGTAAAGAACATAAAGATGTTGTTGATTTGATAAGCTCAAATGCTGGTCATTCAAATGAAGATATTCTCACATCACTTTTAAATAAATTTGGACATGCCGAAAATTAAGGAAATTATAATTACTGATTTTAGGGCATATTTGGGCCAAAGTACATTCTCTTTCGAAGGCAAACTTGGATTGGCAAATCTTGTCGTCATCTATGGACCAAATGGTTTTGGGAAGACCTCTTTTTTTGATGCCGTAGAATGGACTTTTTCAAATCAGATAAAGAGATTTCAGGCTGGAGTGTTGAAAAGTGAAATTGAAAGTAAAGATTATTCGAACAATAACCTTATAGTACTCTCCAATCGAAATGCTACGACACCTGGCAAAATTAAAATTTCCACGGATGATGAAAAATTCATTGAAAGAGTTGTTTCGCCTCGCAAAGTCCAAAATGAGGAAGTTAAATTTGATTACCGTCAAGGTGTTTTGTCGGGTGATTTTACGGAAGAAGAACTATTTATGTTATCGGAGACTAATGTCCTAACACAGGATCAAATTGATTCTTTTTTAAGATTTATGTCTCCTGAGCAAAAATTTGATGCACTAAAAGAGTTTTGGCCTCAGGGTGCTGACGCTGCAAGTGTCTTTAAAACGCTTACCCAGTATCAAAGGATTGTGAGTAATTCAATATCAGCGACAGCAAAAGATATCGATCAAGTTGAGGGTTCAGTTGCTAAACTTCTTAACTCTGAACATAATTACTTAAAGATAAATGCGACAATTGACCTGCTTAACGAATCAGAGTTTTACGACCTACATTATCCTAAAATAAACACTGATATCAACGAAGATGTATATTCAAGCATTATAGATATCAATGAAACCTATAAAAGATTGGTTGCAAATGTAATAGAAGAGCAACAGTCATATTCGGTAAAACTTTCCGATCTGGCGAAGATTTACAGTGAATATGTTGTTAGTGTTCGGCTTGCCACGGAAAATAGAAATGAACTTAACCGAATAGCAGAAATCGAAGAAGACTTTGCGAAAATTAAAATTCATCAAACGTCAGTTAGTAATATAGATCAGGCAATTGTCAGTAATGATATTAAGATAAAAGATGCGGAGACACTATTAAATGGATGGTCAGATTTTTTGGATGAAATTTATGAGATTGCATACTTAAAGGCCGAAATTACCTTTGCTCTTCAAAATAATCAAAATCTGATTAGCAGGAAAAATCTTTTTGAAGAGTCTCTAAGCAATTTAAAATATTCGAAGACTTCATTAGAAGAAGCCCTTGCAAAAGAGACTAAATTAAACAGTTTAATCGATTTTAATAAAGGTCAGGTTTCTAAATTCCAACAAGATACAAGGGATGGTAGCACTGTATTAGAGTTTATTGATCTTATTATCGCAGAAGTCGAATCAAAAATAGAACTGTTGCTGTTTCAAAGATCTGAACTTCATTCTATATCCGATTTTTACGAACGGGACAAACTTGGAACTGAGTTCGACAATTTATTAAATGAGTTGAATCAAACCAACGAAAATATAAAATATTTTGAAAGTCAGGTCACCACCTTAAGAGTTGATCGTAAGCAAAAGGAAACCTTTAGCGAAGGGCTGAATAGAATTATTCAATGGGGTATTACTCATGTTAAGGAACATTCTCTTACGGAATGTCCGATGTGTAATACTGATTTTAATGAAGTTGATTTACTTTTAAGAAGCATTCAGGCGGAAAAGGCTGACGTCATAAAGATTTCAGATTCTGACAATGCGATTGACGAAAAATTACTGATAACTACATATCTCAAGGAGGATTGTACCAGGTTAGAAGCACAAATGGCAGAAATTATATCTGTTCAGCTTGCTTTACTATCGTCAGAGATCATAGAATGCCAACTTAATAAGGACTTGTTATATAATAGAAGAGCTGATATATCCAATAAAATTGAATACGCTGAAAAAAATGTTGAGGATATTTTTGAAGTTTTTATTGAACAATACCCCAGCTTAGATGGTGCTGTTAATTTTGAGGATGTGCGAGAATTGAGCACGAATAAAATTGCAAATTTTAACTCAAATATCGCAAGATTGAGTACGGTTATTGACTGGAAGGAGCAAAACATTCGTGAATCTGAAAGCCAATTACTCATTGGTAGATATAATCACGAAACCAATCAAAATAAGATTCAACTCATCACAGGAAGGGAAACTTATAGATTAATAGAAGGACTGTTAATCAAGTATCAGTTAAGGGCAGATTCTGTTAGTTTTGAATATTTTACTCAGGGCATTGATTCTTTAATTATGGCCAATGAATTAGCTAATAATAGTAAAACTGAAATAATGAGCCTCATCACAGAATTAAAGTCAAAAGTTCCAAGCGAAAATGGGCTTATTGATGAAGTTGAGCTCAAGTTAGCTGTCTCAAAATTGAAGACTGATCTAGAAACACACGATGCGGCAGTAAAGAAGTTTGAAACAGAGTATCAGATTGTCTTAAATCAAAATGACTATAAAAATGAGACTTTAGAAGTTCGTCAGTTGAATTCAACTGTAAAACTAAACGGCCTCACTGCTTTAAAAACTTCTCTTGAGGGCTTTAACATTGACTTGGAAGTTATAAAAGAAAACGTGGAGAAAAATAAATTGAGCAATCAATTGATCGAGCAAAAAGATAAGCTGGTTCAATTAGGACGTGTAAAACAAAAAATTGATAAAGCAAAATCTGCCTGTGGAAATTATATTAATGGTGGTATCGATACTTATTTCAACAAGCATGTCATCAATAAGATATACGGGAAAATAGAACCCCATCCAAATCTTAAAGAAATAGATATTAGGTCAGAAATAACTGACGATGATAAAGCGCCAAAACTATTAATAAGAGCAAAAAATGAAATTGATGAATTGAATCCCACATTGTATTTAAGTACTGGACAAGTTAATGTTCTTTCACTGAGTATTTTTTTAGCAAAAGCATTCGAATTAGGCAGCGATAAAATCAATACAATATTTATGGATGATCCTGTTCAGAATTTGAGTGATATAAATGTGTTATCCTTTATAGACTTACTTAGAACACTTATTTTGGATCAAGATAAACAAGTGGTTATTTCGACACATGACGAGAAGTTTTTTAAATTACTACAGAATAAACTGTCCGAAGACTATTTTAAAGCAAGGTATATCGAACTGGTTGCATTCGGAAAGTTAAAGAACGCTGAGGAGATAAATTAGGCTTTGTGGCGGAATCGTGGCGTACTGTGCAGCGGAATAACCACAGGCCCCAAAGGCTTTGAACAGACTGATGGTAAAACCTTTGAGATTTATGCTCACAATTATCTTTATTAAAAATGCAATGATTTGGATGAAATCATAAATTAATCCAAAGGATCTTCATCAATCTTTGAAATTCTGGTCAAATCTTCAAGCAAATTTCTAGAAAAGTACACAGTCTCGGGAGCAACCCTAAATCCGGCATGACTATAGTATTTCGACCCAAAACTGGGCTCGAATCAAAGTATTAACAGGCCAACTGATTCAATCATTAAAAAAATGATTGAATCTCCTTGAACTATCAAACTATACATTTTCTGCTATCAATTAAGGATAACTGAACATCATCTTTGAATCCCAATATTTTTTACCGATATATCTCAAACTATGGTTGAGGGTGATGAGTTGATACTTATTAAAAATTTAAGACAATTCGAAATGACCTTCAGATGGTGTTGAATATAGGAGTCAAAGATTCTAAGTCTTCTAGCTTAACCGCCCTTTGTTGTGGGAAAATGTGTCTTTCTGACGTACGGAAGCAATTCCCGAACTATTTCTGAAACCGCAAAAATTAAAATCCGTTATGACGATCTAGTTTTATCTATTTCCATAGATTTATTTGCCAATACAAAACTTGCTGAAAATATTCTCCAGTAAATCATCCGTCGTAACCTGGCCCGTAATCTCGCCCAAATAATACAGTGCCTGCTTAATATCCATGGCTAAAAAATCCGAAGTAACTGGGTTATCGAGTCCATTCATCACGCTATCTAAGGCGGTCCTTGTTTTCTGCAGCGCCTCCACATGTCTGATGTTCGTCACCATCGTATGGTTATCCGACAATTGATCGCCGACCGCCGATTCGTAAATCAATTGCTTTAATTCCTCAACCTGTTGATTCGCTTTAGCCGAGATCGCCATGAACTTAATGTCTGTTGGCAATGCAAGTTCTTTTAGCCTGTCGTCATATGACAAATCTATCTTATTTGCTATCGCCAGCATCGTTACCCCTGGTTTATGCAGACTTGTAATGTCTTCCTGTATTTCCGAAACAGACATGCTCACAACATCAAACAAATAAACCAACAACGCAGATTGATTGATTTTTTGCATTGTCTTCTCCACTCCTATGGCTTCAATCGCATCTGTCGCTTCACGGATGCCCGCTGTATCAATGAGTCTGAAGTTGATGCCACCGATGTTTAGAATCTCTTCAATGGTATCTCTTGTCGTCCCAGCTATTTCGCTTACAATCGCACGGTCATCGTTTAACAAAGCATTAAGAAGCGTGGATTTGCCTGCGTTCGGGCGACCAGCAATAACTGTGTTTATACCGGTTTTGATCACATTTCCCAATTCAAACGAGCGGATCAGCTTATTGATCACTACATTGATTTTAGAGATCAACGCCTGGAGCTGATCGCGGTTTGCAAACTCTACATCCTCCTCGGCGAAATCAAGTTCCAACTCAATCATAGAAGCGAAATGGATTAATTGATTTCTCAACACATTAAGTTCCGTACTAAATCCACCTCTCAACTGGTTCATCGCCACCTGATGTGCTGCTGCTGAATCTGAAGAGATCAGATCTGCCACTGCCTCCGCTTGCGAAAGGTCTAATGATCCGTTTAAAAATGCTCGTAAGGTAAATTCCCCAGGCTTTGCGGCACTGGCTCCTTTTCTAATCAACAGCGAAATGATCTGTTGGATGATGTAGTTAGAGCCATGACAAGAGATTTCTACTACGTTTTCCTTAGTGTATGATTTTGGCGCCACAAACAAACTCACCACTACCTCGTCTATCACTTTAAGGCCGTCTTTGATGGTTCCAAAATGAAGCGTATGGGACTCCTGGCTCCGCAAATCCTTTCCTGAGAATACCTCATTCGTGATATTTATGGCGTCTTTTCCGGATAAACGGATCACTCCTATTGCCCCAATTCCTGGCGGAGTAGAAAGGGCAACTATGGTATCAATTGAAATCATGGGCAGCTTTTTGCAAGAATAAAACGCAAAACTAGACAAACATTTGATACCTTCCAGTGTTAAGATTTTTAAAGACAAACAATTTACTAATGAACGACATGCCTCTTACCGTCCGACGGTCAATCGAATTGCTTGGTTTAGTTTTGGTCATTGCAATCCTGGTCATCGCGAGCGATATTATCATGCCGGTAGTCATGGCTTTCTTCCTTAGTATCTTACTGCTTCCTCTTTTTAGATTTTTTGTAAGGATCAAATTTCCAGAAGTCGCAGCAATCATTATCCCAATCCTTGTCCTGGCGGTTTTCCTGGGATTAATCGTATGGTTTTTTTCCGCTCAAATAGGACTGTTGGCGAATGATTTTCCGCAGATCAAAAATAATGTAAGTGTCCATATCAACTCTCTGAGTAAATGGATAGGTAGAATCAGCCCCTACTCTACAACCGAGCAAGTAAAATTTATTAGTGATAAAAGTAACGACCTGGTAGGAATGGCCGGAAAAGCGGCTAGTGGCGCAGCAGTTACTTTAAGTTCTCTCTTTGTTTTTGTTGGTTTATTACCGATTTACATTTATTTGATGCTCTTTTACAAAGACATTTTATTGAGATTTATCTTCATTTGGTTTAAGCCAGACCATCATCCAAGAGTTAAAGAAGCCATCTACGAGACAGAAGCAATCATCAAAAACTACCTGCTTGGGCTTTTAATTCAGGTAACTTACATGACAATTCTATTAGGAGGCATCCTCTTCTTTCTAGACATAAAGCATGCCTTGCTTATTGGAGTAATCTTCGCCGTACTAAACTTAATTCCATATGTTGGGGCATTGATAGGGAATATTATCGGCGTGCTCATAACGCTTACCTCTTCCACCGATCTTGGGCCAGTGCTAACAGTTTTGATCGTAATTGCGGTTGTTCAGTTTTTAGATAACAATATATTAATGCCTAAAATAGTTGGTTCTAAAGTGAAAATCAATGCACTGTTTGCGATTTTAGGTGTAATTATCGGAGGAAGCATTGCAGGTGTTTCCGGTATGTTCTTATCCATGCCGATCATCGCCGTCCTTAAAGTAATCTTCGACCGTACAGACACCTTTAAACAATGGGGCGTGCTGTTGGGCGACGAAAGACCATCTCGAAGTCCCATGACTTTCCCGATCTTCCGCAGGAAAGCGCCCGTAACTACAATACCTGGCGTCGATACAAAAAAAGATACTTAATTACATTCTTTCCGGAACTGTAATACCAAGGATAAGCATTCCCCTTTTCAGTAGATTGGCCGTTACTGCACTTATGTTCAATCTAAATTGTTTTAAAGCCGCATCTTCTTCCTTAACGATTGGTGGAACCTCATGATAAAATTTGTTGAAGAGCTTCGCGATCTCGTAAATGTAGTTTGATAATGTAGCCGGACTATATGCCATAGCAGCGGACTCTATTTCAGCAGGGTATTTAGACAACAATATGATCAGGTCTGATTCCGTTTCAGACAGTACACTGTCGTTGGATGTGTTAGCCGGTGTATAGGATGCTTTTGTTAATAAAGACTTGATCCTCGCATGTGTGTACTGAATAAACGGTCCGGTGTTGCCTTGAAAATCAATAGACTCTGCAGGATCAAACAACAATCTTTTCTTAGGCTCAACTTTTAGCAAGAAATACTTAAGTGCACCCATCCCAATATTATAGTATAAACTATCTTTCTCTTCTTCTGATAAGTTATTCACTTTCCCAAGCGCTTCAGTCTTAGATCTTGCTGTCGAGACCATCTCTGAGATTAAATCGTCTGCATCCACAACAGTTCCTTCCCTCGACTTCATTTTACCACTAGGCAAATCAACCATGCCGTACGACAAGTGATGTAGGCCTTTGGCCCATGTTTTACCCAGTTTTTCAAGGATCAAAAACAACACCTTGAAGTGATAATCCTGCTCGTTACCAACGACATACAAGGACTCATCCATATTGAAATCATCATACTTCATTTGAGCAGTTCCAAGATCTTGCGTAATATAAACCGAAGTTCCATCCGCACGGAGTACCAGTTTCTGATCTAAGCCGTCTGCCGTAAGGTCTATCCAAACCGATCCATCTGGTTTCTTAAAGAACACACCTTTTTCCAGTCCCTCATCAACAATTCCCTTTCCTAACAAATAGGTATTACTTTCATAATAGTACTTATCGAAATCGACGCCTAAGTTCTTATAAGTCACATCGAAACCCTGGTAGACCCAGCCATTCATCTTTTCCCAGAGCGCAATCACTTCCGGGACGCCAGCTTCCCATTCGAGCAGCATGTTCTGTGCTTCCTTTATTAAAGGGGCATTTTTCTTAGCTTCATCTTCGGTTTCGCCGGCAACTTTTAATGTTTCTATTTCTTTTTTATATTCTTTATCAAAGATCACATAGTATTTGCCAACCAGGTGGTCGCCTTTTAGTCCGGAGCTGTCTGGTGTTTCGCCATTGCCCCATTTTTGCCAGGCAAGCATTGATTTGCAAATATGAATTCCTCTATCATTTACAAGATTGACCTTAAAAACCTCATAGCCACTCGCTTTTAAAAGCTCAGCGACAGAATATCCCAACAGGTTGTTTCTTACATGGCCAAGGTGCAAGGGCTTGTTCGTATTTGGTGAGGAGTACTCCACCATCACCTTTTTACCATTCGGCTGGAAGGCTCCAAACGATGGTTCAAGCAACTGGTTATTCATCAGGTCGAACCAGTAGGAATCAACGATGCTTAGATTTAAAAAGCCCTTCACTACATTGTAGGAAACTATTTCTTCCACATGCTCAACAAGGTACGCTCCAAGATCATTGGCGGTAGCTTCAGGTGATTTCTTAGAAACCTTAATCAAGGGAAATACCACTATTGTGACCTGTCCTGCAAATTCTTTACGTGTGTCCTGTAGGTTAATTACACTCTCTGAAACGTCTTCGTTGTAAAGTTGTTTAACGCCATTGAGTGCAGCTGTAATGATAAAATTCATGGTCAAAAGTACCTAATTCCTTTTTAATTATAACAAATTGGAAATGAAGGAATAATTAATTTGCAGCTAAAAATAACCAAATTAGGCACATCAAGCGAATAGATATATTCTAAAAATAGATAGATTTGTAATTGGGACCATCCATATATGACTCATCAAACTGAGAACTTCAAAGTAAATGTTAGTACCGAAATTGGCCGTTTACGTAAGCTTTTGATACATAGTCCTGACAGCGGACTCGGCAAAGTTGTACCCTCTAAAGCTCAAGACTGGCTGTTTGAAGATATCGTCCACCTGGACACCATTAGGAAAGACGAGTACGATTACTATTTGAAGCTGCTGATGTACTTTTTAGATCCTGATAAGATTAAAGGTAAATTGGCTCAGATCGATGACGAAGCAAATGCCCGTTCTTTTTTTAAACCTAATCATCCCGACTTCCACAACTCTACAGCTGTCATCGAAATCCAGAACTTGCTCTCAGATGTCCTGGAAGATCCTTCTGTTAAAAAGAAGCTGGTGGCAGCAGTTTGCGCCATTGAAGGTTGCACCTATAAGTTTCAGCTACAAATGGTGGATACCGATGCTAAAGGATTAGCCAGAATCTTCATTTCTGGAAGTCTTGATAATGACCAGATGGTCTTCGCTCCTATTCCTAACTTGATCTTTACCAGAGATGTAGGCATCACCATAAATAATTATATCTTATTAAATAAACCGGCTAAGAAAGCGCGGAACAGGGAAACCTTGCTCATGCGGTATATATTTTTCAACCACGAGTTCTTCAAGGATTACCAGGATAAGGTACTGGAGATTCCTAATCCAGTCCAGCATTTTTTAAGACCTGGCGAAGAGGATGATCAGCGCACTACTTTGGAAGGTGGTGATGTGATGGTGGTGAGTAGCAATCATGTGCTAATTGGGTGCAGCGAAAGAACCTCAGCCTACGGCGCAAATGAGGCAATCAAGTTGTTGTTTGAAAATGATGTCGTAGAAAAGGTGACCGTGGTCAAGATTCCAAACAAGCGCGACTTTATGCACATTGATACCGTTTTTACTCAGGTGAAACGAAACGTCTGGACATTATTGAGTTCCATTTCCGGTTATCAGTCGCCACCTTCTTCAGAGCCTATCAACTTTTTAATGAAGCAGGATCATAAGGAGATCACTGAAATTCTACAATTTGATAAGAACTTCCCTGATCAGCCCAAAAGCTTTGAAAGCATCGAGGCATTATTGGACGATATTAGTCAGCATGACCTGAAAAGTACGGAGCCAACAAAGTTCATTTATAGTGGTAATGGTAAGTTCCCTTACGACGCCCGGGAGCAATGGACAGATTCATGTAATCTCCTGGCAATTAAAGAGGGCGTTGTATTAGGCTATGATAGAAATGACAAGACGATTGAAGCCTTTAAGGCGAATGGCTTTGCTGTTGTCAAAGTGAAAGATCTGATCAATGATCTGGAGAAAGGCAATGTCAACATTGATGAGCTAACAAATACGCTTATTTTGATACCTTCTGCCGAATTGTCCCGGGCCAGAGGAGGTTTCCATTGTATGAGTCTTCCTATTCTAAGAGACAACATCTGATGCAGACAACCAGTCATTTATTAATGATACGCCCTGTGGATTTTAAATTCAATCCGCAAACTGCAGCCAACAATAAGTTTCAGCAGGAGTCAGACGACGATGATGTCCAATCAAAAGCCATTCAAGAATTTGATGCCTTTGTAACAACGCTTATAGCGAACGACCTTGACGTTACCGTAATCAATGATACGCTGCAGCCGGAAACTCCTGACTCGATCTTTCCCAACAATTGGATTTCCTTTGATGATACAGGTAGAGTAATCCTTTATCCTATGTTCTCAGAGAACAGAAGAATGGAACGCAGAGCAGATATCCTGGAGACCTTAAAAAAGCGGTTTCAGATCAACAGAGTGATAGATCTCAGCAGCCACGAGCAGAATAATACTTTTTTGGAAGGTACCGGAAGTCTGGTTTTAGATCGGGACGACAAGATTGCATACGCTTGTTTGTCTCCCAGGACTGATGAAACAGTCATTGCCGATTTTTGTGCACAGACTGGTTATTCATCGGTGCTTTTTAATGCGCTGGACGCAGGCGGTTTTCCGATCTACCACACGAATGTGATGATGTGCATTGCAGAACAGTTCGCAGTGATCTGCCTGGATGCGATTGTAGATTCTAATGAAAAAGATAACGTTATTCGCTCCTTAACCGGGAGCGGAAAAGAAATCATACCTATCACTATCGAGCAAATGAATCAGTTTGCTGGCAACATGCTGCAGGTAAGAAACAGATCAGATGAACGCTTGCTAATCCTTTCTGAACAGGCCTATTTATCTTTAACCAAAGAACAAATTGACCGTTTAACAAGATACAACCGTATTGTTTTCTCAGCACTCTATACCATTGAAAAACACGGTGGAGGAAGCGCACGTTGCATGCTAGCCGAAATACACTTAAATGCCCGCTCAAATACTACCTTTCGTTAACAATTTATATTAGCTATTAAAGTCCGATTCTCAATTTAAAATTACACTTTTGCAAAAAATTATTATAAATATAAATGCAGAGCTACTCCGAATTTCTTGATCTAAGTGTTGGTTTTCCTCAGGAAGGATACAGCGTTATAGACGACGAATTGTACTTTCAGGATCTTAATTTAATGGAGATGATTGAGACTTATGGTACGCCATTACGTTTCACTTACCTTCCAATGATCAGTAAAAAGATCCAGCAGGCTAAGCTTATGTTTCAAACTGCGATCATTAAAAATAATTATCGTGGAGATTATAAGTACTGCTATTGTACCAAGAGCTCGCATTTCAAGCACATTGTAGAGGAAGCATTAAAGAACGGAATCCACCTGGAAACTTCTTCGGCTTTTGATATGCCAATGATTGAAGCCCTGGAGAAAAAAGGCTCTTTAACGAAAGATATCACTGTAATCTGTAACGGATTTAAAACGTATCAATACAAGCAGTACATCATCGATATGCTGCATGATGGCTATAAAAATATTATTCCTGTACTCGACAATAAAGAGGAGTTTAACCTTTTTGATGATGAGGTAGAGATGGATACTCCTTGTAACTTAGGGATCCGTATTGCAGCAGAGGAACAACCAGATTCTCAATTCTATACCTCAAGATTAGGGGTCCGTATGGAGGATGTTATTGAATTTTACAACAATAAGATCGCTGCTAATCCGAACTTTAGAGTTAAATTATTACACTTCTTTATCAATTCAGGGATTACAGATTCTCCGTATTACTGGAATGAACTGGAGAAATATGTAACACTTTATTGTAAGTTCAAAAAGATCAATCCAGAGCTGGATACACTGGATATCGGTGGCGGTATGCCTTTCAAAGATTCCCTTGTGTTCGATTTCGACTACGAGTACATGGTGAACGAGATCGTGAAACGGATTAAAGAAATTTGTGCAGAGCATGATGTTGTGGAGCCAGATATCATTACGGAGTTTGGTAAATATACAGTAGCGGAAGCTTCTGGGATCCTTTATAAAGTTCTGGGAAGAAAACAACAGAACGACAGGGAAAAATGGTTAATGTTGGATGGTTCATTCATCACAAACCTTCCTGATGTATGGGCTCTAAATCAAAAATACATATTGCTTCCAGTGAACAACTGGGATGCTGAATATGAAAGGGTAAATTTAGGAGGTATTACTTGCGACGGACAGGACTACTATAACCAGGAAGCACACATGAACAGTGTTTTCATGCCGAAGACAAGGAAAGTACAGTACCTTGGGTTCTTTAATACAGGTGCCTATCAGGAAGTGCTAAGTGGATATGGTGGAATCCACCATTGTCTGCTCCCTAGTCCTAAGCATGTCATTATTCGCCGTAACCGCGATGAGACTTTCAATTTCGAGGTTTTTGGTGAAGAACAGAACAGTAAGCAAGTATTAAAGATCCTGGGTTATACCTAAGATTATTACTCAGTTACTTTACCGTCTTTTAATAACAAGCGGGCAGAAAACACAAGATCGGGATCCAGGCGCTTAGCGGTTGTCTGAATCAAGGAGCGTTTTCTTCCCGCCTTTTTATTATAGATTACTTTGCCATTCTCAATCACCCTTATCTTCTTATCAAGATTCAGTAACTGATCATTCAGGTATATATATAACGCAGTGTTGTCATTTCGCTCGATAGTTATTTTGTTACCAGCTATAGATACAACTGCCTCTTTCCCGGTTAAAGGAGAGGGTGTTCCGAGCCAGTAAAACTGGTCATGGAGGCGATCATCCTGGTGCCAGGCAACTTTAGCAGGCAGGGCTTTTCTTGTAAAAGAAGCCATCCAGGGAATCGCGATCGTATCCCTCCTGTTCATCCAATGTGGTAAGCCCTCAAAGATGTGTACATCATGGACGTAACTCCCTGGATTCTTTGCTTGCAGACTATCGAGTTTATCACCCCATACTTTAGCTAGCTCATTGCGTTTGTAGGCAGCATCAGCCCCACCCATATATATTGCGAAAGGGAGATTTCTGAGGCTCAACGCAGCCGCATCACCCGGGTGACCAGCCATCATGGAAGCGGCAGCCCAGTAATCAGCCATCCTCGGTCCCAATTGAAACAATCCATCACCACCTGCAGAATAACCCAGCAGGTATATTTTGTTAGGGTTCACCCCTTCATTTACAACTGCAGCTTTAATAATTGTCGCAAGCATATCGTCGATGTGATCTTCATGCCACAGGTTCCAGGTATTTGTTGGCGCCCTTGGAGCAAGGTAAACACCTTCTTTAGGGGTATAAAGGTTGATCTGGTTCTTCCACTGCTGATCGTTTGCAGCTACTGAAGTATTGCCACCACCGTGTAACGAAATGTACAGGCTCCGGCCATTTGCAGGTTTTACTCCAAGGACCCGATAAGCGAATTTCATTTCCAGGTCGCCTTGAGTCACCGACTTTTGTGTCCAAATCCTTTGAAGTTCGGCGGTATGACTCGCCTTCTCCGAATCAATCGCTTCCACTACAGCTTGATTTGCAGCACTTTTGGAAAGATTTTGAGCGAATATATTGGAAAGCGTACAAACAAATAACAGTAGTAATGATAATCTTTTAAGCATAGCAGTGGAAACAATGAAGCGCCAATTTAAGGATTTGAAACAAAAAAAGGGCATGCCTTGCGACATACCCTCAACCTTAAAACCAAACTCAATCTTACTTATGAAACTTTAATTTCTTTTTCTTGTGTTTTTGCAACGTCTTTACCAATTGTAATGTTCAAAATACCATTTACATACTCAGCGGCAATTTGATCTGCATCTACAGTTTCAGGAAGAACAAATGATCTTGCAAAAGAATAGTAATCAAATTCTCTGCGGGTATAAGCTTTTTTCTCCTCACCGGCTACCACTTTCTTCTCGGCCCAAACAGATAAAGTATCTTTCTTCAAGTTGATCTGGAAGTCTTCCTTAGTTAAACCTGGAGCAGCAAGTTCAATCTTGTAGTCGCCCTCAGTTTCTAAGATGTTAACACCCGGCACTTTGTTTATCGTTAAATTTTTGTTTATTGCTTCATTAAACAATGAATCAAATACGTTGTTGAAATAAGGCGCGCTATTTCTGGTCCTGTTGTTAAATTTTACTAGTGTCATTTTATATTCTCCTTTAAGTTTTTACGTTTTATACTAACCACATATTCAACTCTCATACCAACGCAGATATCTATGATTTTTAAGACACTTTGGCGCAACTTATCAAAACCATCTGACAGAAAGGCAGACATTATCAACCAATTAGACAGTTTTCTGTATAAAACGACTATAGAAACCAGGTTTGTAGATTTTGATATGATGGGTCACGTGAACAATGCAGTGTATTTTACTTACCTGGAAATTGCAAGAACACGATATTGGGCTAATGCAATAAAATGGGATTGGAAGAAAACCGGCGTCATCATCGCAAAGGCAAGTTTGGATTATATCAAGCCCATTTTTATCGATGATGTAGTACATATGTACGTTAGAACCTCAAGAATAGGCACCAGTAGCTTTGATCTCGAATATCTTATGGTCAAGATGACCAATGGGAAAGAGGTAGTTTGCAGCCAGGGCAAAACGGTGTGCGTTGCCTTCGATTATCAAACCAAGAGCTCAACTCCAATACCGGAAAGCGAAAAGAATAAGATGATGATTTTCGAGCAACTTAATCGAAACTAAAAGATCTTCCCGGGATTCATGATACCATTTGGATCGAACACCTGCTTTATTCCACGCATCAAGTTCAAGCTTATTTCGGAGTATTTGATCGGCATAAACTCTTTCTGAACCAGTCCAATACCGTGCTCACCAGAAATCGTACCTCCCAGATCGGTGGTCAGTTGAAATATTTCGACGATACCATCTTTTAGTTTGTCCTTCCAGTCTGCATCACTCATACCAGCTTTAATGATATTTACATGTAAATTACCATCACCTGCATGGCCGTAGCACACACTTTCAAAACCGTACCTCGAGCCAATTTCTTTAATGCCATTGATGAGCTCAGGTAGCGCTGCCCTTGGCACGACTGTATCCTCTTCCTTATAAACAGAGTTTGATTTTACGGATTCTGCCATCGTGCGTCTCATGCGCCATAGCTCCTCTTTTTGTTGAGCCGTATCAGCAAACAATACTTCTACGCAGCCAAACTCTTCCAATACCATGTTTACCTTTTCACAGTCTTTAAAGATATTATCCAGATCGTCGCCATCAAACTCAATCATCAAAAAGGCGTTCACATTGTCTTTTAGTTCAAACTTTATATCGTCATGTCGGATAACCCACTCTACTCCTTTTCTCTCCATAAACTCTAGCGCAGAAGGAGTAATTCCAGCCCTGAAGATTGCAGAAACGGCCGCACAAGCAGCCTCATTTTGAGTAAATGAACCTAGCATTACCACACTTTGCTGTGGCTTAGGTATGAGTTTAGTAACGATTTTTGTCACAACGCCTAAAGTCCCTTCTGAACCAATCATCAGTTGAGTGAGGTTATATCCAGCAGCATATTTAAGTGTGTTTGCTCCAGTCCAGATCACTTCACCGGTCGGCAAAACGACTTCCAGGTTAAGGATATATTCCCGGATTGTTCCATACTTTACCACCCTGGGACCACCAGAGCCATGTGCTACATTTCCACCTATAAAGCAGGAACCCTTGCTGGAGGGATCGACGGGATAAAGCAAACCCTTTTCAGCCGCAGCATTGATGAACTCCTCCGTGACCACCCCTGGTTCAACCGTTGCCTGTAAATTCTCAATATCTATCTGAATAATAGACTTAAACTTCTCCATAGAAAGCAAAACACCTCCGTAAATGGGCAAAGCTGCACCACTTAGGCCTGTTCCACCACCTCTCGGGGTCACCGGAATTTTGTATTCGTTACAAATCTTCATTAAAGCAGCAATCGATGCCGTGTTTAGTGGCTTAACAACGACTTCCGGGAAGAACTTCAAGTCTTCCGTTTCATCGTGACCATAGTTGCGAAAAGACTCTTCATCCGTAAAAACAAGCTCTGCGCCTATTGCCTCTTGAATCAGACTTAAAATCTCTGGATTTATTTTATTGAATTCCATTGTGCATTTTTTAAATAATTAAGAGGAGTGGTAGCTAAGCTGAACGAAAGAATGGCCTACCTGACCGGGCATTGGAGGGTTAAGTTTTTTGATATTAACCTCCGCTGTGCTCAGAAAATTGTACCTCGACAATATTTGCTCCATTATATTCTTGACCACCGTCTCTAATAACTTTTTAGGGACTTTCATTTCCTCCAATATGATTGTGTTAAGCACCTCGTAGTTGACTGTTTTATCCAGATTTTCAGATTCGTTCCCTGGAATAAAAGTAACCGTCACATTCAAAGAAAAGTAAATCCCGGTCAATTGTTCTTCCTCGTAGTAGCCATGATAGGCAAAGCATTTTACGTCTCTCAAAGCAACGGTCTGCAGGTAATTTTGAGGCTCAGTCATTCAACAAATTTAAATTATTGATTGGTAATAACCAGCCATTGCTGTAAATTATTAACTTTGAAAGGAGCACATTTCCGCTTTCTAAGACTTAAACATCAATGGAAAACACCGCTAAGAAAGATCTTTATGAGGCTCCGGATTATTATCTGCTGGATGAGCTCTTAACAGATGAGCATAAGCTGATTAGAAGTACAACCAGAGACTGGGTGAAGCGAGAGGTAAGTCCCATCATCGAGGACTTCGCACAAAGGGCAGAGTTTCCAAAGCACCTGATCAAAGGCCTGGGAGAAATCGGGGCATTTGGTCCGACGATCCCTATCGAATATGGTGGTGCTGGTCTTGATTATACAGCTTATGGAATTATCATGCAGGAAATTGAGCGCGGCGATTCCGGCATACGTTCTACCGCTTCTGTGCAGGGTTCATTGGTGATGTATCCGATTTACACTTACGGAACGGAAGAACAACGCAAAAAGTACCTTCCTAAACTGGCTACCGGGGAACTGATGGGTTGTTTCGGACTAACCGAACCTGATCATGGATCTAACCCGGGAGGCATGACCACGAACATCAAAGATATGGGGTCCCATTTCCTTTTAAACGGAGCGAAGATGTGGATATCTAACGCGCCCTTTGCAGACATCGCTGTGGTTTGGGCGAAGGACGAGGCAGGCAAAATCAGAGGGCTGGTTGTAGAGCGCGGCATGAAAGGCTTTAGCACTCCTGAAACCCATGGCAAGTGGAGCTTACGGGCATCTGCTACCGGCGAGTTGGTTTTTGATAATGTAGAGATCCCAAAAGAGAATGTATTCCCGGAGATCACCGGGTTAAAGGGACCTCTAGGCTGCCTAAATCAGGCCCGTTATGGAATCGCATGGGGGGCACTTGGCGCAGCAATGGATTGTTATGATACGGCCTTGCGGTATTCGAAAGAAAGAGTGCAATTTGGAAAACCCATCGGTGGATTTCAATTGCAGCAAAAAAAGCTTGCGGAAATGATCACGGAGATTACCAAAGGGCAATTGCTCGTTTGGCGACTGGGTGTCTTAAAATCACAGAACAGAGCTACGGCAGAACAGATTTCTATGGCTAAAAGGAACAGTGTGGAAGTGGCAATGGACATAGCGCGAAACGCCCGCCAGATGCTTGGAGGCATGGGCATCACCGGAGACTATTCCGTAATGAGGCATATGATGAACCTGGAGTCTGTCGTGACCTATGAAGGGACGCACGATATTCATTTATTAATTACAGGAATGGATGTCACTGGCATAAATGCTTTTAAATAATAACTAGATTTGATCAATGAAAACCTTTAAAAAATATCTTTACTTACCAGCTCCTCCTGAAGAAGTTTATCTAGCCTTAACCAAAGCGCAAAGCATTCAGTTGTGGACGGGCGCCGACGTCGAATTTACAGAAGAACCGGATACTGAGTTTTCCTTTTGGGACGGAGACATCAGCGGCAAGAATCTAGAATTCGAATACGGTAAGAGAATTGTTCAACAATGGTATTTTGGCGAAGACAATGAACCATCTATCGTTACGATCAAATTACATGAAGATAAAAAAGGAACTTCTCTGGAATTCGTACAAACAAATATCCCAGAGACAGACTATGAAGACTTTACAACCGGACTAAACGACTATTATCTGGGTGGTTTAGCTGACTTTTTTGAAGAACAGTAATTATAAAAGATCAAAGCAGCACGAAATCAGTTAAGAATAAACCGACCTGATTTCGTCGCGCAAGTTATAATGTGAAGCCATCACCTCGCCGTAGGCACCTGTACTCCTCAATGCGATCAAATCACCACGGTTCGTTTCCGGAAGTTCCACTTCTTTACCGAAACAATCTGTGCTCTCACAGATCGGACCAACAACATCGTATTTAACTTGATTTGACTCCGCCAACTTTGAGATATTCTGGATCTTATGATAAGCTTGATACAATGCCGGCCGCATTAGCTCGGTCATACCAGCATCTAAAATCACAAAGTTCTTTTTCTTTCCGTTTTTAACATACAATACTTTGCTAATCAAGGAGGAGCATTGCCCAACAAGGGCCCTACCGAGTTCAAAATGCACTTCTTGATTTGGACGTTTTTCCAAGAAATCATTAAAGATCTTAAAGTATGCCTCGAAATCAGGGATCTGCTGGTCAGGGTTGTGATAGTCTATCCCTAAGCCGCCACCTACATTCAATACTTTTACAGTAAAACCTCTCTCCTCAAACCAAACCGCAAATTCGTTCACACGAACACAAAGGTTTTTATAGACATCCAGGTTAGTGATCTGAGAACCAATATGGAAATGGATACCTATAAACTGAAGGTTAGCAGACTTCTTTAAAGTTTCAGCGCAGGAAGGCAAATCCCAGGAATTAACACCGAACTTGTTCTCATCAAGTCCAGTGGTAATGTTGTGGTGGGTATAGGCATCCACATTGGGATTGATTCTGATGGCTACTCTTGCCACTTTCCCTTTTTTCGCTGCCAACTCATTAATTACTTCAAGCTCTTGAACGGACTCCACATTGAAACAAAAGATATTATTGTCCAGCGCGCCATTGATCTCCTTGTCCGACTTCCCTACTCCCGCAAACACAATCTTTTCCTTATTAAACCCCATCTCTAACGCTTTAGATACTTCGCCTCCACTCACACAGTCGGCACCAAATCCAGTTTCCTGAATCTTTTCAAGTACACGCTGGTTGAAGTTGGCTTTCATTGCATAATGAACATGAAAATTATATACATTTGCGGCACTAGCACACGCTGTTAGCGTCTCCTGCAACAATGAAAGATCATAGTAGTAAAAAGGAGTTTCCGCGTTGACTAGTGGCGTGATATCTATATTGGAAAACATAATGTTTAAGTTTCTTATAATAATTCTTGGTATTTTCTTGGGGGTAATCTATTTCGGTAACTATATCGATTACAGAAATAATAAGATCAGCAGGAAAGAATATGACAAAAGAGTAAAGCTGTTCATTATTCTAGTCATCATTGTTATTCTTATCGCACTGTGGCTTAGAAAAAGATATTAGTTATTCAAATATTCTTCCATGCAAGCTTTTTAACGCCTCCGTTTTATCTGATGTGTTGACCAGCAAAGATATATTGAAATTACTACCTCCATAAGAGATCATGCGAACAGGTATATGTTTGATGGAATCCAATACACGTGCTGCGTAACCATGTTTCTCCGCGCTAAAATCTCCAACTACACAAACGATAGATTGGTCTTTATCCACCTCTACGCTTCCGAATGCGTGTAATTCTTCAATGATCTTATCCAGATTATCGAGATAATCTATCGTCACAGAGACAGCCACTTCAGAAGTGGTGATCATATCAATTGGCGTCTTATAACGCTCAAAAATCTCGAACACTTTTCTAAGAAAACCATAAGCCAACAGCATCCTGCTCGACTGAATTTTTATAGCGGTAATGCCATCTTTAGCAGCAATAGATTTAATTTTACCCTTTTCACTTACCGATGAAATCAAGGTACCGGGAGCCTGGGGCTCCATAGTATTCAATAAGCGTACGGGAATTTTGTATTTCTGAGCCGGGAATACAGATTGAGGATGGAGAATCTTAGCACCAAAATAAGCAAGTTCCGCAGCTTCATCAAAAGATAGTTGTGCAATAGGCTTTGTGCCCTTAACAATTCTTGGATCATTGTTGTGCATGCCATCAATGTCTGTCCATATTTGAACTTCTTCAGCCATAATTGCGGCGCCTATCAAAGAAGCCGTGTAATCACTCCCTCCCCGCCTTAAATTATCCACCTCGCCAAAGCTGTTCCGGCAGATAAATCCTTGAGTAATGAAAAGTTTGTTGTCTTTATACTGCGCTAAGATCGGCGTTAAGTGTTCGGTTGTGAAAGGAATATCAGGCTCATTGTCTTCGTCAATCTTCATGAAGTCAAGCGCAGGCAGAAGTACAGATGCAATGCCAATTGACTTTAGGTAAATGTGATACAAAGTGGTAGAAAGCAGCTCGCCTTGCGCCAGAACAACCTTTTCTTCAATCGGAGTGAAAAGATCATTCGCAAGGGTCTCTAAAAATCCGAAGTGATAGTCGACCACTTCCTTCCCTTGCTTTAAGTAAGTTTCTTCAGATAGAAGTTCAACTACGAAGTCATTATATTTTTGATGTAATGCATTAATTAAGCTTAATGCAGACTGTTTATCTTCCTTTAAAAGTTTGGCTGAAATCTCTACTAAACTATTCGTAGTACCTGACACGGCAGATAATACTACAATCTGCTCTTCCACTGGATCTATGATATCCAGCAATTTTTTCATCCGCTCAGGGCTTCCAACTGAAGTGCCTCCAAACTTTAATATTTTCATCGTTTAATCTTTAATTTTTGTGGAACTTTTTGTGCTCTAATAGGTAATATACTTATATTAGGCCGTGAAATTAATTAAAATTTGTTTCATTAAGATAAATTAAATACATAGGAATTATATGCAATTAGAACCCTCGACTTTAGCCACCATTAATGAATGGCTTAATGGAAATTATGATCAGACTACTAAGAATGAGATCCAGTCCTTAATTGATAGCGAATCAGCTTCAGAGCTCACGGATTCATTCTACAGAAGTCTTGAGTTTGGTACAGGTGGATTACGGGGTGTCATGGGTGCTGGCTCAAACCGGATAAATAAATATACGATCGGTACAGCTACTCAAGGTTTAGCGAACTATCTCCTAAACAAATATCCAGGCGAAACAATCAAGGTTGCAATTGCACATGACAGCAGAAATAATTCAGATTATTTTGCAGGCATAACCGCTGATGTATTTTCTGCAAATGGTATTCACGTATACTTTTTTAAAGCGTTAAGACCCACTCCAGAATTGTCATTCGCTATAAGAGAACTAGGTTGTCGTAGTGGCGTGATGCTTACTGCCTCTCATAACCCAAAAGAATACAACGGCTACAAAGCATATGGCGCAGATGGCGGCCAGTTTACTTCACCAGACGATACCATGGTCATGGATGAAGTGGCGAAGATTACAAGCATAGATGAGGTTAAATTCGACCGCAACGATTCACTGGTTGAATTAATTGGTGAAGAAATTGACCAAATGTACCTGGATAGAATTACCGCCCTATCAGTTTCACCGGAAGCGATTGAGCGCCAGAAAGACCTTAAAATTGTTTACTCTCCTATCCACGGTACAGGAATAACATTAGTTCCAAAAGCTTTAGCTCAATTTGGCTTTACAAACCTGACGCTGGTAGAAGAGCAAAGCACGCCGGATGGCAACTTCCCAACTGTAGTTTATCCCAACCCAGAAGAAAAAGAAGCATTAACCCTTGCACTTAAAAAGGCTCAGGATATTGATGCAGATCTTGTTTTAGCTACAGACCCTGATGCAGATCGTGTTGGTATCGCTGTTAAAAACAACGAAGGTGAATTTGTTCTTTTGAATGGAAACCAAACTGGAAGCCTGCTGATCAATTATCTTCTGACCGCTTGGGAAGAGAAAGGTAAACTAGATGGAAATCAATATATCGTTAAAACCATTGTGACTTCCAACCTGATCGAATCGATCGCAAAAGCGAAAAATGTAACTTATTACAACACGCTAACAGGTTTCAAATGGATTGGCCAACTAATGACCAGTCTTGAAGGTAAGAAAACATTTATTGGAGGCGGAGAAGAAAGCTATGGTTATTTAATCGGAGAGCTTGTGCGGGATAAAGATGCAGTTGTATCTTGCGCTTTCATAGCAGAGATGACCGCCTTTTATAAGGATAAGGGAAGTAGCCTATACGATGCGCTATTAGATATGTATGTAGAATATGGTTTCTTCAAAGAGGAATTGGTATCGATTACTAAAAAAGGTAAGTCTGGCGCCGAAGAAATCAAAGCCATGATGGAGAAATTCAGGAACAACCCTCCTGCTACACTAGGTGGATCAAAAGTAGCTACCCTTAAAGATTATGAGCTTGGCTTCGAAACGGATTTAAGCACTGGCGAGAAGAAACAATTAGAACTTCCAGTTTCTGATGTGCTTCAGTTTATCACAGAAGACGGAAGTATCGTTTCCGCAAGACCGTCAGGAACTGAGCCTAAAATCAAATTCTATTGCAGTGTGAATACGCCTTTGAAAGATAAAGCAGCTTTTAAAGAAACGAATCAGCAACTGGCAGACAAAATACAAAGTGTAATGAATGATTTAGAGGTTTAACCCCTCTGAATCATTTTTTTATTACCTAACCTGGCCTTTACCTTTTATAATCCACTTTTCTGTTACCAGCTTTTCAAGCGCGAATGGCCCACGCGCATGGAGCTTTTGAGTAGAAATGCCTATTTCGGCACCCAGTCCAAAGACTTCCCCATCAGTAAACCTTGTTGAGGCGTTAAGGTAAACTGCAGCAGCATCAACCTGTTTCAAAAACAAATCCGCAATTCCTTCATCCTCAGTCAATATTGCTTCAGAATGTTTTGAAGAATATTTGCTGATGTGCTCCATCGCTTCATCTACTCCGCTAACAATTTTTACCGAACATTTAAAGTCTAAGAACTCTCTTCCAAAATCTTCTTCTGTAGCCATTTTTAAGCGACTGTATCCTATTTTCGAGAGTAAGTCATAGGATTGATCATCTGCAAACACCTCTACGTTATACTTCTCCAGTTGAGGAGAAAGTAGTTCAAGGAACTTTACAGCTACATCCTGATCTATAAGTACAGTATCTAATGAATTGCAAACAGAGGGTCTGGAAACCTTAGCATTCACAACTATTGCTACCGCAGCGTCCAATAACGCAGTTGATTCTACATAGGTATGGCATACGCCAGCGCCTGTTTCAATCACAGGTACAGTAGCATGTTTGCGAACAAATTCTATCAATTGATTCGACCCACGAGGGATAATAACGTCTATGCATTTGTCAGCAGTTAAGATCTCCAGGATGAACTCACGTTCAGGCGGCAGCTGTTGAACAATATTAGGATGGAGAGAACTGTCGGAAAGCACCTGTCGAATAATGTCAACTAAAATACTGTTGGTGTTATACGCATCTTGTCCGCCTCTCAACAGCGCTACGTTGCCAGATCGCAAACAAAGCGCTGCGACATCCAGCGTTACGTTTGGCCTGGATTCATAGATTACGGCTACCACCCCAAGCGCTACGGTCACTTTAGTAACCAGCAACCCGTTCTCAAGTGTTTTCTCGCTCAATAGCAGACCTGTGGGATCCGGTAACTCTGCAACTGCCTTCAGACTTTTACATAGGTCTTGAATGCGTTGGCTATTTAATAGCAGTCGGTCAAGTTTAGGATCATTTTTATCTAATTTCACAACATCTCTGAGGTTTTCGCGGATGATATCTTCTGATCTTAAAGAAAGTGCATCTGCAAGGGAAATGAGCAACCGCTTTTTTCCCTGATCGTCCATCGCTAGAATCGACTTCTTGGCCTGATTTGCATCAATTAATATCTTCTGAATTACTGACATTGCTCCGGTTATAAAAATACGATGTCGCTTGCGTTTGCGACTTCTAAATTGTGCTGCTTAGCGTCTTGGGTTATACCAGCGGAAGACACCTTTGATTTGGCAACCGCCACAATACATCCCTCCTGGTCAATGATTTCAAATATTTCAGCGGTATCAAATGGATTCTGTACGGAGCTTACTCCAACTGCCAGCAAACTTTTTCTATCACGTATCGCTTTGCAGGCCCCTGCATCGATAGTAAGTCTGCCTGTTACCAAACTACCACTTGCTAACCATTTGTTTCTGGCAGAGATTGTGCAAATTCTGGGCTCACACACCGTCCCTGTCTTCTCCTCCACTGCCTTAAGGATTCCGTCTTCTGTCCGTACGCCAAATATCACCACCTTGATACCCATTGTAGCCGCCAGATTAGCAAACGTTAATTTCGAGGTCATTCCACCTAAGCCAACTTCGGAAGTATTCTTTGTAGCCAAAGAAAACACATCACTGTTAATCTGGTCAATCCTGTTAACCACTTGACCATCCTTGTCCAGTACACCGGCAACCGAAGTTCCCAGAAGAATCAGTGAAGCGCCAAAGCCGATTCCCAGCAGCGTTGCAAGTTCATCATTGTCAGAAAACTTTAGTTCAAGATTACTCACCACATCGTTCTCGTTGGCGATGGGAATTACACCATTCCGCCACAATTCTTCATAGGTTTCTTTCAACTGCAAAAACTGTGTCCGGTTAGAAAAGTGTTGCCGCTCGCAAAGGCTTTGTGCGATAGAGATCCCATAGGGTTGAAAGTACTTTGAATACGTTCCAAGCAACAGCGGATTACCGATTGCGGCAGCGGCTTTACGCTCCGTCATCTTTCCTTTATAGTTCTTTAAAAACTTCTTTCCAGCCGCAACCGCACCAGAAGAAACTAATATTAGATGGTAATTGGCCGCAAGCTTAGCTACCTGCCTGGTAAGATCTTCAATGATAGATTCGTCAATCTCCCCATTGGTAGTAATCGATGCGGACCCTAGCTTCAGGACCAGAATAGATTTTGTCATTAATATAGAAAAATATCGTTGGTTTTTAAACCAAGGTAGCGGCTAACGTAAGCTCAATGCTATATGCTTTACTTACCGGACAGTTTTCTTTTGCACCTGCTGCAATCTCTTGAAATTGAGCATCTTCAATACCAGGAATACTTGCCGTTAGCGCCAGATGAGATCCAGTGATCACTCCATTATCCAGTGAAACAGTTCCTTTGGTTTCTAATGAGGTAGGTGTAAAGCCAGCTTCAGTTAAATCCAAACTCAACTTCATAGTGAAACATCCTGCATGAGCAGCAGCCATTAATTCTTCGGGGTTAGTCCCTATTCCTTCTGCAAACCGACTGTTAAAAGAGTATTGTGTGCTGTCTAAGACCTTACTATCAGTACTTAATGTTCCTGATCCTTCTTTAATGGTGCCTTTCCAAACGGCTGTTGCGTTACGTTTCATATAGCTATTTAGTTTTTTCTTTATCACGGTTGTTATTCAGCTTGATCTTGATTTTTCCATCTTCGCCGTCCGTTGCCAATAAATGTAGCACTATTCCCTTCATTCTCCGCTCTCTAATTTCTTTTTTATCTACTATTTCTTCGTCTTTTTTAGGATTTCTTAGGGGCACATCCAAGGCAATGTTGGTACCAGTCGTCATGGAGTACACACCGGCAATATTCATGTTTAAAAGACTGGTATTGATCTGCATGGGGTTGATGGTGATCTTTTGCCCCCTGATGTCGAACTTACCATTCAGATTGGTAAATGCGATGTTATCTAAATCTCTGAATGGGAATGCAAACTTACCGACACTCTTAAGCGCCTCAAAACTTAACAATGCTCCTTCCTTTAAATCGAAAATAACGCTTCCATTAAGAGAGTTTGGCAGCAATTTACCCTGATTATCTATACTTCCTGCAATGTTGGTTTTTGAAAACAGGAAGCCTCTGAGATTTTTAGAGGTTGGAGATTGTAATCCGAAATTGTCAAATGAATAAAAGAACTGCTGAATATCAACATTAGCAATTGTCGTATTTAAAGCAAACTTATTGAACGACCCATTTTGAGTCACTGTTCCATTAAGTTTTAAAGAACCTCCTGCATGCTTTACGCTAACATCTCTAATGGCAACACCGTTTTCGGTCAATAATAGATCAGCCCGGGCATTTGTAGCCAGGAACTTGTTGTAATATAGCTTATCGACTTGAACATGCATGTTTACTCTGCTCTTTTCAAAGACCTGATTAAGATCATCTGAGAAACCTTTATTTTTAGCTGATTTCTTTTTTGTTGTTTTCCTGGAACCAAGGAAGCCAAGGAACTCACCCAAATGAAGTTGAGGGCTTCTGATCTGCCACTTAAGCAAAATCTTCTCCGGGTCGCTATAGTATAGATTTAGAAAGTTGCTGATTGAACCATCCATGTACACAATACTTTTTCCACTCTGGAGCCTGATATTCTTGATGAAGAGATCCTGATCTGTAAAATTTAACGAGATGTTTGTATTGGTGAAATTAACGCTCCTGGGAACATAGTTGACATCCGCATTTTTAATTTCTACTAGTCCTTTTACAAATGGCTTAGCCAATTTAAAATCAATAATACTTGCGCGATAAGCAAGGGACACGTTTGCGGTACCTTTCCCAAAATTCAAAATATCGTCACCCATAACGTTATTTAAGTTCTTAATGTCAAATGAAGACTTAAAGACACCAGTAGCAATAGGACTAATTAAATTATTAATCGAGGCGGTATCAATCGAAAATGGCATATTTTCATAAGTACCTTTGAAACCAAAAAGCTTAATTGCAGAATTCGTGTCATTGTGACCCTTCCCTTGTTCAAAATTATTAGTAAAAACGCCTCTGAAGTTACAGTTCTCGACGATTCCTCCTTTAGTGGTCAGCTTGTTATCCTTCACTATTGCATTTACATTTATCTCTGGATCGCCACCTGGCCCCATATTCCCTGCAATGGTGCAGGTGACATCGATAGGTTTATCCAAATTAAACATGTTTAGTCTTGAACTGATATTTGGCGCAAGCAACTTGGCGGCACTTTTCCACATGATATCATTAGCCTGGATATTTATAGCGAAATCAGTATTTTCCTTTGATAAGTCGAACTTGGCTCCAATCACAAAAGGATCCTCTCCTATGTTCAGCGTATTTGGGATCACCGTAACCAAGCCGGTTTTATCAACATAGGTAATCTTAAATGGGCCCTCTAACAATTTATCCTTGATAAAACTTCCTCTTTTTGTATTAAAGGCCAGACTTTTGACAATGGTTTTGAGCTTAACATCAGCTTGCCAATCCGACCATGAATAGTCAATATCGCCTCGGAGATCATCAACATCAAATTCAAATAGCTTTTTGCCTTTCTGGTTATCCATCAAAAACTTCACATTGTCAAGAGAAAAGCGGCGAACTTCGAGGTCCGACTCACTATTTTCTTTCTCCTCAACTTTTACCGCAGACTTTTTCTTAAAAATTGCAGTATTGCTGTAGCCGCTGCTGTCGGTGTAGACATAAATGGTAGCGTTATTGATTCCGATCTTTTTTATCTGGATAGTTCCAGTCACTAACTTCAAAGCGTTAACGGATACTTCAATATCTTTTGCTTCTAACAGCGAGTGTTTATGCTGCTTCCAAAGACTGTCGCGAACAATAACGTTATTTAAACGCATAGATACGCCAGGAAATCCGCTTAGAAAGGTTGGCTCCATGCTTCCGATCGTTATTTCTCCGGCAATACTTCCATTTAATTGCTTCGTAATGGAGACCAGCAGCTCTTTTTTATGGGAATTG
>NZ_JBBJLZ010000010.1:0-3838 GCF_037719805.1 Pedobacter sp.
TAGCTACTGGGTATCATGATTATCCCCACTTAGTAAGGGACTGTAAGCAATTTGCGGCAACTACTCCAACTTATTTTTTTTTACAAATTATCGACGCTCCAGAACGGCATTTCGAGTTCATGAAACCGGAAAAATACATCACCGTTTAGAGAAGAAAGTCGGTTTTTTACTACCAACCGGCAGAAAATCAGGCGCATCTTTACAGAATATATTTTATTCGTATGAAATACGCACCTGTAATTCTAATAGTTTTCTTCCTTTACGGAACCCTGGTTGCCAATGCCCAAGCATCCAAGACAGAAATTGAAATCCGGCGATTGGAAAAGGCACAATGTGATGCTATCGTACAACACGATTCAGTGGCACTTTACAAACTTTGGGCGGACGATTTTACGGTAAACAGTCCAACCAATGATGTGGTAAAATTGGAGGCAGCTAAATATGCTATTAGAAACGGCTTTATAGATTACTCTTTATTTGAAAGTAACCTGGAAGACATAATGATATTTAAGGATATGGTAATCACAATGGGTAGTGAAACAATTAAACCCATTAGGAATGCTCCCATGGCAGGACAGACGGTAAACCGTCGATATACACAGGTATGGATGAAAAGAAAGGGAGAATGGAAACTCATTGCCCGGCATGCCAATATTATAAGACCGTAGATAGTTATTCCATTTATTACACATCTTAATTCAATGAAAATGTTTTATAAAAAAAAGTTTTCTATTGTATCTACCCTTTTGCTTTTAGTAAGCATAAATGTTATGGCCCAAAATACAAATGCTAGTTATAATTATGATCAAAGTAAAAAGGGAAAAGTTATTGTTGAGAAATTCCTGGCGCCTTCTCTTCAGGGCAATCATAGTGGAGAAGACCCGTTGAGAAGGATAACCATTTACCTGCCGCCCGGGTATGAAGAGAGCAAACAACGCTATCCAGTAATTTATTTTTTGCATGGCGGTATTGAAAAGCTAGGTGACAGCGTATTTTTGGCCTGGTGGCGTATTAATGATTTATTGGATGCTGCCATTCGCGGAGGTCATATTCGTCCCATGATTTTTGTTCTACCTAACAGCAATGCTAATTTGGGCGGAGGTTTTTATACCAACTCAACGCTTACCGGAAACTGGTCTGATTATATTGGGAAAGACGTTATTGATTATATTGATAAACGATATCGAACTATTGCCAATAGAAACAGCAGAGGCTTGAGCGGTCATTCCGGGGGCGGCAATGGCGCTTTAAAAATCGGAATACTTTATCCGGATGTTTTTGGAGCCGTGTATGCACTCAGTCCTGCTGTATTAGGCTGGGGTGGTGACTTTACTATAAACGATCCGGTCTTTAAAAGCATTGATTCATTTAGAAATCAGTATAGCATAGAGGAAATATTTGATGATCTGATTAAAAGAAATGACTTTACAAAATTTCATACCACATCGATGGCAAATATGGCCAGAGCGTATTCACCGGATGAAGAAAGTAAAGCATTCCTGTCTGCTAAAATGCCTGTAAAATATATTGGAGACAGCATGGTAATAGATGTAGAGACCAAGAGAAAATGGGAAGCCAACTTTCCTATAAATATGATTGAAAGTCATCTGACTGCACTGAAAAGTTTGAATGCGCTAAAGCTTGACTGGGGCAGAAACGAACAGAACGCTCATGTGCCTATTACCAGCCTTCAATTCAGTAAAAAACTTGAAGCAAACAAGATAAAGCACTTCGCCGAAGAATATATAGGAGATCATATAAACCATATTGGAGGTTTAGAAGGCAGGATCTACACAGAAATGCTTCCTTTCTTTGACACTTATTTGAAATTTGAGGATAAGACGACTCCTGTGTCAAAATGAAAGTAATTAAAAGCGACACTAAAAACGGCTTACAACACAAGTATTTGCAAAAGCAGGGCTGGAGTGTGTCACGAATGGGAAGAATGATAAGTTCTTTTCAATGCTTTATAAAAGATGAGGGAAGGCCTCTCATATACGCCCTGCGGGGGGAGTATATAAACCGCTTCATGGTGCTGTAATCAAAAGTTATGGTACTGAGCGATGAAGAAAAGGCACTGTAAGGTGTCAGGTGAGTGTAGAAGAGCTGAACGAAAGTGAACTGTACGATGACGTTCCGAAAGGCTACTTGTTGACGAAACTATTGGCTTCCAGCACTGATAGGACGGACTGTAATGGACAAACCGCATACTGATTACAGGTCAACCGGGATTGAGGCAGCAGGAATTCTACACAGGCTTTTATATGGAACGTGAGAGGCTACCTTATTAATGTGCGTAATGCTGCAACAAGAAGCAAGTAGTTGCTACCGCGCCTCTTTGAGGAGATAAGGTTATTATTGTTGCTTAACCATACCATAATGTATAGGGATGTAATAAGGAGCGTCGGATGTATCCAAAGTAGTGATGAAGTTTCTGTAATGGAGATGGAGCGAAGGGATACAGTTATTCAGTGTAAGTATTTGTAAACAACCACTAAAGTGGAATGATGAGCGAAGAAAAGACAAAGTCATTTGCAGTAAGTAGGGCAATGGTGTACAACAGCTATCTTAAAGTATGCAGTAAAGACGGTGCAGCAGGTATTGATAAGGAAACGATTGATATTTTCAATGCAGACCTTAGCGGCAACCTGTACAAAGTATGGAACCGCATGGCTTCAGGGAGTTATTTTCCACCGCCTGTACGCACTGTACTAATTCCAAAGAAGCAGGGAGGAACTCGCCCGTTGGGTATTCCCACGGTAAGCGACCGTATTGCACAGGGTGTAGTGAAAGATTACCTGGAACCCATCTTAGAGCCATTATTTAACATTAGTTCATTTGGTTACCGTCCGGGACGCAGTGCACACGATGCGCTGGTACAATGCGAGCACAACTGCAGGCAGTATTCATGGGTAGTTGATTTAGACATCAAAGGTTTCTTTGATAACATCAGCCATGAGTGGATGATGAAAATGGTGTCCTATCATACCCAGGAAAAGTGGGTGCTGCTTTACACAGAGCGATGGCTAAAAGCAGGTATACAACAAGCAGATAGCAGCATAGCTGCAAGGGCAAAAGGCACTCCGCAGGGAGGCGTAATCAGTCCGCTGTTAGCCAACCTGTACCTGCATCATGCCTTTGATATGTGGATGAGTAGGCACTTTGCATCTAATCCGTTTGAACGTTATGCTGATGACATCATTGTACACTGTCACAGTAAAGCTGAAGCCGAACATCTGCTGTGGTCTATACGGCAAAGGTTGCAAGGATTTGAACTGGAACTGCATGCGGATAAAACGAAGCTGGTATATTGCAAAAACTATCGGCGCAAGCAAGAGCATGAGCATATAAGCTTTACGTTTCTAAGCTATAGTTTTCAACCACGGGTTAAAGCCAATCCTGCTGTAAAAGACAGTAAGTTTATGGTATTTGATGCCGCTATTTGTTGTAAGGCGAAAGCTTATATCAAGCAACGGATAAGGGCGGTATTCAATCCACGAAATACGACTGTAGCACTGGAGCGGACAGCCGAAAAACTAAACCCTAAGATACGAGGATGGTTAAACTATTATTGCCGGTTTAATGCAGCAATAGCAGGCAAAGTGTTCGAGTACCTCAATGAGTTGATACAAAGATGGATAGAGGAAAAGTACCGGTTAAGAGGTAAGAAAGCGGTATTGGAGAAGTACCATAACTATGTGCAGGAGAATACAAAGTTGTTTATCCACTGGAAGAAAGGAATTACATATTGACTGAATAACAAGAGCCGTATGAAGGAAGACCTTCACGTACGGTTCTGTGAGCGGCTTGGGCTGAAATGCTCTTGCCTACTCGACCA
>NZ_JBBJLZ010000007.1:0-13274 GCF_037719805.1 Pedobacter sp.
GTTTGTGGTAAAGGGAGTAGATATAATGAAGTGAATTCCCTTTTTATTTCAACTTTATCATCTTCATCAGACTTAAGAAAGAAATTGTTGTCGAGAGTATTAAGAAGGATTAATGGAATGTTTTTATATTCATCACATACGTTTTTTATCATTTGCATAATACCATGTTCTTCAAAACAAACAGAATCTAGTATTATACAGTCGATATTTTGAACTTCTTTAAAGTAATAATTTTTAACTTCATTCAGAATATCCTTTCCTATCTTATGTTTTTTAGGTTTTTTAGAATCAATATATACGTATCCATTCGGCGAAGTACATATTTTAAATACTAATCCTGCTTATTTTTGCTGCTGCTAATTATATAATTGTTAGGCAGTAATTGTTCGAGTTTATTGATTGGATGTGAGGCCATATGCTTCAAGACATAGGCTAACCATTGGGAAGGCTCAACACTTTGTTTTTTACATGTGGCCAGCAAGGAGTAGATCATAGCAGCTCTTTGAGCTCCCTTATGCGAACCGGCAAACAAGTAATTTTTGCGTCCGAGCGCAATGGGGCGGATAGCGTTTTCTGCTGCATTATTATCGATATGAAGTTCACCATGATGGGCATATATCATCAATTGATGCCAACGGCTCAGCGCATAGTTGATTGCTTTACCAATCGTACTGGCTGGCAGAACAGCAGCTGCTGTTTTCTCCTTTTTGGGCATATTCTCTATGAGCCACTCATTAAAAGCTGTTAGCAATGGTAATGCTTCCTGTTGCCGTAGGTCATAGCGTTGATCGTAGTTTAACGACTCGTCTTTGGCTTTTCTTTCAATTACATACAGCTTCTGGATTTCCGTGAGCGCATAGGAAGCCCTCTGGGAATCATTGTCCAGGGCTTTTTCAAACATACGTCGAGCATGCGCCATGCATTGAATTTGGGTGATGCCCTCATTTTGGTCAAAGGCTTCATACACCCCGTAGCCATCGGTCTGAAGATGGCCCTTAAAATCTTTGAGTAAATGTTCAGGTCCTTCCCTTCCCCGGCCGGGCTGGTAATCAAAAAGTACCATACCGATCAAGGGTGCATGATACAACCAGTGAAATCCTCTATGCGTAGATCCTTTTTTGTCCTTATCTAAAACCTTGATGGGTGTTTCATCTACCTGCAGATAGGGCTCAGACAGGACTTGCCTTTTAAGCAGGTCATATAGTGGCTGTAACAAATCACAGGTGGCGGTGATCCAGTCATTAATAGTAACGGGAGAGATGTTAACTCCCTGGCGGGCGAACATCTGGACCTGCCGGTAACAGGGAAGATGATCACAATACTTGGAGATGAGTATATAGGCCAGTAATTCGGGGCCCGCAATGGCCTTTTCGATCGGACGAACGGGGAGTTCTCCTATAAGGATCTGTGTTTTTTCATTGGCTACAGGAAGGGCATACTTTGCACGCTTGAATTGATTTACAAAAAGTTGCCCTTTTTTATATTCCAGTTCCTCGGTAATCTCATAGCCGATGCATACCAGTCCCGTCACATCTTCGGTTGGTTCGATAACAATCTCCACACGCGTGAGATGAGAAGGCAAAGGACTTCTGCCAGGATGTGCTTTTTTGGAAGTTTCAGCAGCTACAGGAACATACACCGTTTTTTTCTCCATCGCTACCTCTACAACAGGTTCTGCGGTTGGTTCTACCACTAAACCCAAAGACAGTTGTGGTGATCCAGCGGCATCCTGGGCAACATAGCGCTCGCTTTTGGCGCCATGAACGAGCCGGACGAGTTCCTTGATCTGGAAGGTTAACTCCTGAAGTTGGGCACGCAATTGTTCATTACTCTTTTCAGCTGCGATAAGTCTTGTAATAAGCTCGTCCCTGGTGATATTTTCGTATGCTGGTGTCAAGAGAATAAAGATAGTACTATTTACGCATATACATGTACGTTATATAATATGTTTTAAAAATATTTTTCCATTTATTTATCTGTTATCTCCTCCATGATAAAGCGTTTCCTTCTTCTTACTGATCTTAAGCATATGCCTTCAAGAATAAGAAGTAACTGATGGCTTTGGAGTTTTATAGAATGGCTATGGGTATCAACAGTAGGTAGTTCATAAGTTCCTTTTTCCAGGCGTTTGTAGTAGATAGAAAACCCGTCCCGCTCCCAAAGCAACCCCTTAACCTGGTTGCGGCGGCGGTTAAGAAAGACGAATATGTCACCACTTAATGGATCCAGGTGCAGCTCACTGCGCACAATTCCACTTAAGGAATCAAAGCTCCTCCTCATATTGGTATCACCACTGTACAAAAAGTAGCGGCGGGCATCGGTTAGCGCAAGCATGATTTAATAAATTATCGAGCGGATAAAGGAAGCCTCTACAGGCTGATAGATTTTGACACATGCACCACCAGGAAGTGATACTTCAATAATGGGGTTGGTCCCTTGAAATACAGGAGATGCGGTGGGTAATTCCAAAGGAATAAACCGGTTGGCCTTTTCAGACGGAGTTTCATGTGAAATCCTGTATTTTTTAAGCCAGTAGTATAATACGGATTTGCAGATATTATTTTGCGCGCTATAACCAACCGCTGTTTGCTCGCTGTTCTGCCATGCTTCTACATGGCGAAACATATCCTGCTCTTTATTCTTGATTCTTTTCTTACCAGAAGATTCCATAGATTTACTTTTAAGCAGCAAAGCTATAGTCATCCAACTAAAAATCATCTATGGTGTTACTCTTATGGATACATACACACAAATGTTTTCCCCGCTTTCCAAGCATTCAATTTTAAATACTGTGCTAATGATGTTAGACCAAATTCTGAAGGGGCTTTAATTATAATGTTGGTTGGGTTTTCGATAAAAGATTGTAATTCAATTCTGTTCTCTTCATTTTTTGTTGGATTAGTTGGTATCTCACGTTTAGAACTAATAATCGGGTCAATCCAAATTGGACTTTTCTCATTGTATGTTTTAAGTGTTTCGCTTAAGTCTTCTTCAAGTCGCTTTAGTACTACATCAACTTCTTTAATTTTCTCTTTCGGATTATTTAACGGAGAAAGTTCAGAAATAAATAAGTTGAGTTTTTCTTCAAGTATTTTTTCAAATTCTTCAACTGATTCAAAGTCAATGTAAATGCCGTTATTACTAATTCCCGATTTAAATTGTTTTACCTTTTTATGTTGTTCTAAAATGTCCTCAATTTTTGGGTTATTTAAATCCACATTTTCTTTGCCAAAAAAGAATAAGATTCTTGGAATTGAATTTTCTGAATTCTTTTTACGTTCTAGGGCATCAATAAATTCATGTTCAGTTCCACTTCCAGCTTTTTTAGTTGGGTGACCAAACCGATTTTTCATAATTCCAAGAAAAATATCATAGTTAGATTTTTTAATGTACTCATCAATAATTTCTTGTCCGTTTTGTCCTATATCTGGTAAAACATCATATTCCCACATAAAGGTTCGAAAATTGATTCCAAGATGTTTTGCTAAACCACCATTTATTTTATCCATTACAACTTGACAAACCTCTCTTTCTTTTAAGCAGTCGCCTGGTGATGAAATAAAGCATCTGTATATTTTTTGTGTTTCCATGTCGGCTTAATTATTTCTTGAATGTTTTAATTTACGTACTGTTTGGCCAGTTTTAGTCAGTTTATATTTTTTGTCGTCCGTTTAATGGTTGCACTGCTGTCCACTACGCTTGCTGGTAGTCGAGTAGGCAAGGGCATTTCAGCCCAAGCCTCTCACAGGTAGGGTCGAGCGGTGGCGCAATAATCTTCCTCGATCATGTTTCCACCACCCGCCTCGTCAAACGCAGCGTGCGCATTTAACGCACTGCGCTTTCCTAATGGCTTCTCATCAGGGCTTATTGCCTATCATGTTGGAGCCACTTTCCTAAGGAATATTTTTAATCCCTTCGTACTCCACAACTTCCAACCGAACCCTTGGATGGGTTTTATCAGCCTTCGCCTTCATGTATATCTTCCTTCTCAGTTCCTGCAATATGATTGACGTTTTTATCATTATCGTCTTTGCCTCCCATTTTTGTTAGAAGATTACCATTAGTAAGGAGACTTCGCTCCATTCCCATTACGGAATTTCACAGCTACTATTCTCCTATCCGACTCCCTCTCATCTTCGCAGGGCAAACGCATCTAAATTTCAAGTTGCGCAAGTAGATGATCTAAATACAGGTCATCCCAACCTGCCATCTTACGTTTTCTTTTCATGCTTGCTTTTACAGTAGTATCACTTTTGAGCAGGTTCAAAGCCACCCTGTTGATAATGCCAAAGTTCTCTGCTGCGTTTGCTGCCCGCTTCTTACTTTGGT
The DNA here is from genome assembly GCF_037719805.1 of Pedobacter sp. Lineage (GTDB taxonomy): Bacteria > Bacteroidota > Bacteroidia > Sphingobacteriales > Sphingobacteriaceae > Pedobacter. The sequence goes on from NZ_JBBJLZ010000007.1 coordinate 4,330, forward strand.
CTTCCCTGAAAGCCACATCCAGCATCCAGTGCTGACGGTTCTCTATACCCCAGTGCCTACGGATATACCCATTGAATACCTTGGCGTCCTGCACCAAATCAGAGATGTAATAACGCACCTCTTTCTGATAGCTGCCTGTTTTCTTATCCGTTCTCTCTGCTGTCAGCTCTATCAGACTTGCTAATCCTTTCCAATCCTGGCTTTTACATATCCAGTCCACATCCGTGATTACCCGGCAGCTACGCTTTTCGATGCGACCATGCCCTAGATTGCTTTGCATGTCTGTGCCTATGTGTGTAGATTCTTCATGCGTAAAAGCTTCCTGTATATCGTCGAGCAGATATGCCTGATTATCCTTGACAGCCAGTACATAATGCGCCTGATGGTCTACTATCTTTTCAGCTATCTCTTTTTGACAGCCCATCGCATCTATGGTGATAATGCATCCCGACAAGTCCAGCATCTCCAGCAATTTGGGAATAGCCGTTATCTCATTACTCTTGTCATCGACCTTATAGCTGCCAAGCACCAGGTTGTTGGCATCGCTCCAGGCACTTACCATGTGCACAATCGAATCCTTGCTGTCTGTGCCACTGCCGCATAATCTTTTGCCATCAATACTTACCAATTCCCCTTTACTCAATGTGGCAATGCCCTGTACCCAGCGCACAAAACGTTCCTGCATCACTTTGGGATCAATGACTGAAATAACACGGTTAATCGTGTCATGAGAGGGGATGCCATTAGGCAGCTCTATGTATTTTCTCAGCCAGCTTTCCTTTTTTTCGCCGTAGGCCTGTATCTCTTCCCACTCATCACAGCCGCAAAGAACGGCACAAAGGGTGATGAAGAGAATGTCAATGAGCTTATGCTTTTTGGTTCGCTCTACTCTGGGATCGGGTATATCGCCGAAGTGTTCTATGAATCCTTGCATCAGTAAACAGATTTTACCCAAAAATCCATTTATTTATCCAGACCCAATCTATTTTAGATGCGTTTGCCCTGCTCATCTTCGGTTCACTTCCTTGAGTTCAAGTTATAGAACCTACCTTGCTCCGGTCTTTTCTTCCCGGGATGAGGAGGGTATCTCCAGTTGCGTTACATATCCTTGTTACCATGCTGTTGCTACCACCCCGCCAGCCGTGTCATTTCCCGTTTCAGTCAATTTCGGAGAGACATGCTGCCTTCGCTATACGGTCAATAGCTCGGCCTGCCGGATTTAATCACTTTCGAGGCTACCTGTGCATTTACTTTCGTTACGGCCTGATAACTTGCATGACCTGCTTAACAGATCACTTGTCAATGAGCTTCATGAGTTTTATTTCTTTCACCCATGTCATCTAGCTACAGAGCTTTGACTTTTTCTCTGATGGGACTTGCACCCATGGGATATGTCCACCTTGTCTGGACGCACAACCGTGCTTGAAAGTCTTCCTTCACACGGCTCTTCCTGTTTAGTCACAAATGTGTAAATTCATTGTGGATATACCGATTACCAAGGTGTGATCCGCAGGTAATTGGCTGTGACCTTGTTTCCTAATAATCAATCATCCCTTTTACGGTTGTAAACAATTAAGAAACTTAAACAGGCTAAGCCCTTCGCTCCATTACCTTTCAGTAACTTCATCACTACTACGACTTAGTCCGCCACCGCTGATTCGTACTATCCTTGTACGGCTGACTCCTTTTTTTTTTAGTTAACAGCGCACCAGCGATTTCTCTTGTTCCGTACAAAAGCCCATATTGCCTTCCTGTCAACTCGTGCCCCGGATGTCATGTAAACAGTAACCAGGTTTCCTTTACATTCTTAACAAACACTAACGTAATTGCTTGCTTTCGACATCATTTAATTTTTTGCTTTACGAGGCTTCATAGTTGATTCAATTTATTCAGCTCGACAATACCCACCTTCGAGGATCATGTCCCCGTTTTTCCTTATCGTTCACCACAACGCTGTTTCCAGATATGCAGCATAAGGCGGTTTGCAAACTCCTCCTGAAAGTCGTCTGCGGAAGTTCATGTCTTTTCATTGAGTATCTCAAATCAGCCAGTCGGTTCTATTGACCTCCGCATTTGATGATACTCTTTGATAAGTCTTCCATCTTTTGTACAGCATCAAGTTCCTGTTTGAAACCTGTTCAAGACACACACGTTAAAGCATTTAAGCAGTTGGGGCATCTGTGTTACGTCTGCCGGTGCTGATGCTAAATTTATAACAAATATCTCATTGTTTATTCTGTCGCTCAAGCCATGGTGTCCTGCCAAACTACTGCTCAACATTGGCCTGTCGCCCATTGCTCCAACGTCTGGCCCCAATTGCTTGAATGCACCGTTAGCTGTAGTTGTTCCTTTCGGTCTGGGCACTCTCGGCCATTCGTCTTGCTGCCCCTTCATAGCATTGTTTATAATCCAAATGACGTAAGTAACTGTTAAATAATAAACGGTACATTAAGGACTAATTTTATAATTCCAGTCACCTCTAAAGTCTTTGTTTGTCAGATTGATTTTTTCCAATGTTTCATCATCTACTTTTAGCCCTTTTTCGTACTTGTTTCTATCAGCTTTAGCTTTTATCATTAACCCTTTTCGAGTTGTGGTATTTGCTATTAAATTTACAATTACTTCTAAACTTTCTAATGGTTTTGCCCTCCAGTTTTTGGTAATATATGAAAACATCCTGTGTTCTATTTTATTCCATTTACTGGTCCCTGGCGGAAAGTGGCAGACATGTATTTCCAATCCCGTTTCTGTTGCCAATGTTTGCAGTTCCTTTTTCCACAATCTGCTTCTTGAACTATTGCTTCCCCCACCATCGGCCGTAACCAAAAGCTTATCCGCTAAAGGATATTGTTCTTTACCCATTTGCTGCCACCAATTCCTTATGCTGTTTACTGCAAACTCAGCTGTATCCTTACTAATGCCTACACTTACCCAACCTTCATTTTTAGCTATATCATATACGCCATATGGAATAGCTTTCCCTAGTTCTTTATCTATAAAATCATACACTTTTACTTGTGGGGCATTGCCTTTTGAAAACCAGTCTGCGCCTGCATTCTTAAAGTTTCCTATCAACTCTTTCTTTTTACAATCCACCGATATAACGGGTGTATTATCACCCATAAAAGCCAACGCTGTTTTGTTGATAAATTCAAACTGCCCGTTTCTGTCAGGATCCGTACCACCCTCATCTGTTTTCTTGTTTCCCTGCAAGCTGTATCCTAAGGATTTCAATAATTCTCCTACGGTTACATAGCTTACAGAATATCCCTTTTCTTTCATTGATTTTTCAATGTTTCGTAAGCTTTTGCTGCTCCATAAAAGCACTTTCATCGGGTCGCCTCTGGTATGTGGGCTTACGATTGATTCCAATGCTTCTATTAGGCCGGCCTGACTTTCCTTATGCTGTTTGCGGCCACCACCAGCCTTTCTTATTTTATGTAAACCCGTATCCACATTCACAACTTTGCCAGTAGTTAGTTCTGCAATCCCTTTATCTATTCTTACCCGGCTTACACCTGCCAATTTCGCAACACGCTGTTTACCACCTCTGCCTAAGATTTGAGCCTCACTGCCTAAATATAAACGGGCAGCATTTTCATTTAAATGAGGCAGGATTGAGGTAAATTTTTTTTGTAATTCGTCATCGCTAAACATGATAAATAGTTTATACAAATGTACTACTTATTATTTAACAATCACTAAGTAAAATGGAAAGTCCCTATTAGGATAGCAAGACTTCCAAAAGTTTTGAGCAACTTGTATAGTAATTTCTGAATACTTTTTTGCCTTGTCTGTCCAATCGTTTGGCTTTAACCAAATAGCTTTTTTGTTTGGAGAATAGTGCATTGCAGCATCACGGATTTCTTTGCATTCTTCAAAGAAAGTCAGGAACGGTTCTTTTAACTGTTTAGGGTCAGTAACAGAAAACTTTTGTTTACGGTCTATCCTAATAAGTTGATGGAACTTTTCCATTTTATGTTCAAGAGCCAGATAGCCACCTCCTTTCTTTTCTTGCAATGTTTCTTGTTCCTTTAGTTCTAAAGTATCCATATTCCGCAAATAATGATCGTATCCAACACTGTTCACAAAGCACTCAACGAATGAATATAAATTCACGATAGAGTTTCTTGCATAACTACAAGTGTTAAGTTTTACATTTAAAGCTTCGAAATAAAAGTCTTGGTCAACATAGCCGTCTTCCTTTCTCCTGTTCATTTCAGGAATTAAACTCTCAAGCAATTTCATTTCTTTTTCAGCTTTCGCTAAAAAGAAGAAACCGTCATCCAGTAAATACATTTCCTCTAAAGAAAATTTCCCAGCGTGATGTCCTGTTCCAATTTTTGCTTGATATGGAATGTCAGAACTTAGAAACTTTGATATGTCAATATGTTTGTCAAGCCAACTAAAAGGAATGCCATAAGAAAAAAAAGATTGCTCGTTCTCTAATAGTTTATTAAACGAATGAGAGATTTCAACCAAGTCCCTTTTTGGTGGAAAATTTTTCAGCAAAGATTTAAGTATAGGGTCAATTGCATTGAGAACTGTTGGTCCTCCTTCAATTAGTTGTCTTTCATTTGAAGTATTTATAAACTCTGCTGTTGTCCGGAGTGCCTCATTTACAGTCGGATGAAAAATGCCTCCGCCCTTTTCTGGTGGAAATAGGGACATTGTCAAACGGATGAAGTTCAAGTTTGCTATTAAGTCATGTCTTATTTTAAAAGCCACTTCCATGTAGAGACGGTCATTTACAATTACAGCCAACGTTGAGTATTTGCGAAGGCAGGGAATTCATTGCTCGTCTGCCCGTTACAAATGCTTAATTGAAAATATATTGCTGAAGTTATAAACTAAAGCTGAAAATTGAACGTCGAGCCCGAACCACTGCTGTTGCTCCCACACAGTTGATGTTAGATCGGTCGAGTAGGCAAGAGCATTTCAGCCCAAGCCGCTCACAGAACCGTACGTGAAGGTCTTCCTTCATACGGCTCTTGTTATTCAGTCAATATGTAATTCCTTTCTTCCAGTGGATAAACAACTTTGTATTCTCCTGCACATAGTTATGGTACTTCTCCAATACCGCTTTCTTACCTCTTAACCGGTACTTTTCCTCTATCCATCTTTGTATCAACTCATTGAGGTACTCGAACACTTTGCCTGCTATTGCTGCATTAAACCGGCAATAATAGTTTAACCATCCTCGTATCTTAGGGTTTAGTTTTTCGGCTGTCCGCTCCAGTGCTACAGTCGTATTTCGTGGATTGAATACCGCCCTTATCCGTTGCTTGATATAAGCTTTCGCCTTACAACAAATAGCGGCATCAAATACCATAAACTTACTGTCTTTTACAGCAGGATTGGCTTTAACCCGTGGTTGAAAACTATAGCTTAGAAACGTAAAGCTTATATGCTCATGCTCTTGCTTGCGCCGATAGTTTTTGCAATATACCAGCTTCGTTTTATCCGCATGCAGTTCCAGTTCAAATCCTTGCAACCTTTGCCGTATAGACCACAGCAGATGTTCGGCTTCAGCTTTACTGTGACAGTGTACAATGATGTCATCAGCATAACGTTCAAACGGATTAGATGCAAAGTGCCTACTCATCCACATATCAAAGGCATGATGCAGGTACAGGTTGGCTAACAGCGGACTGATTACGCCTCCCTGCGGAGTGCCTTTTGCCCTTGCAGCTATGCTGCTATCTGCTTGTTGTATACCTGCTTTTAGCCATCGCTCTGTGTAAAGCAGCACCCACTTTTCCTGGGTATGATAGGACACCATTTTCATCATCCACTCATGGCTGATGTTATCAAAGAAACCTTTGATGTCTAAATCAACTACCCATGAATACTGCCTGCAGTTGTGCTCGCATTGTACCAGCGCATCGTGTGCACTGCGTCCCGGACGGTAACCAAATGAACTAATGTTAAATAATGGCTCTAAGATGGGTTCCAGGTAATCTTTCACTACACCCTGTGCAATACGGTCGCTTACCGTGGGAATACCCAACGGGCGAGTTCCTCCCTGCTTCTTTGGAATTAGTACAGTGCGTACAGGCGGTGGAAAATAACTCCCTGAAGCCATGCGGTTCCATACTTTGTACAGGTTGCCGCTAAGGTCTGCATTGAAAATATCAATCGTTTCCTTATCAATACCTGCTGCACCGTCTTTACTGCATACTTTAAGATAGCTGTTGTACACCATTGCCCTACTTACTGCAAATGACTTTGTCTTTTCTTCGCTCATCATTCCACTTTAGTGGTTGTTTACAAATACTTACACTGAATAACTGTATCCCTTCGCTCCATCTCCATTACAGAAACTTCATCACTACTTTGGATACATCCGACGCTCCTTATTACATCCCTATACATTATGGTATGGTTAAGCAACAATAATAACCTTATCTCCTCAAAGAGGCGCGGTAGCAACTACTTGCTTCTTGTTGCAGCATTACGCACATTAATAAGGTAGCCTCTCACGTTCCATATAAAAGCCTGTGTAGAATTCCTGCTGCCTCAATCCCGGTTGACCTGTAATCAGTATGCGGTTTGTCCATTACAGTCCGTCCTATCAGTGCTGGAAGCCAATAGTTTCGTCAACAAGTAGCCTTTCGGAACGTCATCGTACAGTTCACTTTCGTTCAGCTCTTCTACACTCACCTGACACCTTACAGTGCCTTTTCTTCATCGCTCAGTACCATAACTTTTGATTACAGCACCATGAAGCGGTTTATATACTCCCCCCGCAGGGCGTATATGAGAGGCCTTCCCTCATCTTTTATAAAGCATTGAAAAGAACTTATCATTCTTCCCATTCGTGACACACTCCAGCCCTGCTTTTGCAAATACTTTTGTTGGCAGTTTTGGCTATTCAAAATCAAGAGACCTAAGTACGAATTCAATTCTCTCTTTTAATTTTGGAATGTCATTGGCAATAATTTGCCAGATAAGATTACTGTCTATTCCAAAGTATTCATGCACCAGGATATGTCGTAACCCTATAATTTGTCTCCACTGAATGTCGGTAAACTTATCCTTTGTCTCAGCACTAACAAAATTGGCTGCCTCTCCTATAATTTCAATTTGTTTAATAGATGCGAACCGCATCATTGAATTTTCAAGGAAGCTTTCAAAGCTTTCATTTAAGGTGTAGTTCTCAATCTCTTTTATTGAATCAAGAATGTGGAGAAGCCGGTGTCTATCCCCATTTTTACCTTTCATAAATAAGTCTTTTATCTTTATTTACAAAAGGAAGAATGTATTGTGAAATGGCATTACTGGAAACGAGGTCTATTTTTTTCTGAAGTTTATCTTCCAAGTCCAACTTCATGTCCACAAAACCTAGTCCAATGTGTTTTGAATAATCGAGTTCAACCAAAATGTCAATATCGCTATCTGTTTCGGCTTCTTGACGCGAAAATGAACCGAAAATGAAAGCTTTTATTACAGGCTTGTCCTGAAAGTAATCTTTTATGATTTTTATGTCTTCAACGGAGATAATCATGTAATAAAGATAAATATTTTATTAACTCAGATGCCATTACTGCCAACGTTAAGGCTTGGCGATGGGCTGGTATTTTATAATGTCCAGAAATGAAGAGGAATATTATTACCAAAGGGGAAGTTAATAACAAAAGTTAAATTATTAACGTCGAGCTGGAACTATTGCTGATATTGATTTGTAGCCGATTGTTCTTCCGTCAGCCAGCCTATTGCCAAACCTGCTGTTATGGGCAGGTTTGTCTGTGAGCAACTTTACTAAATCTTACTCGCAAGGGAGGCCTTATTCTGCAGTTGTCGGGTCAATAATTGTACTTACTTCGCTTACCGAATTTGCAGGAAAGCCTCCTTGCTTTGCATGTTCACGAACCATTTCTTCATTTGGTGCTATGTAAACACAATAAATTTTATCGCCTGTCACATAGCTTTGAAGCCATTGAATTTGAGGTCCCATATTACTTAGCACTCCACAGGAAGTTTGCGAAATACCTTTTAATTGTTCTGCTGTTAATTTGCCAGCACCAGGGATTGCCCGTTCAATTACATACTTAGGCATGATTTATAGTTTTATTTTCCTACTCGTCTGGCTTTTCGGTGTCGCCCCGTTTTTTAAATGGTAGCTGGTCTCCACTTTTTATAATTTTTTCATCACCAGTATAAACTGTGAACTGGGTTTAAATTATACTTTTTATCAGCTTGTCTTGCTTGTTAAATAATGAAGTCGTCTAAACTTGCCCATAACGATTGCGGCTTGGCGATGTGGCGGCATTGGAAATTGTCAGCCCATAGCCGAAGCTAAATTTATAAATAAAAGTTCATAGGTTATTCTATTGCTCAGCGTTATTAGTCGCCTGAACTGAAGCCAATTAACGAACAAACAGTTGAGAATATATTTTTCGCCGCCATATTGCCAAACCGTTTGTTGGGCGTTCGGCATTCATTCTTTGAGTAATTGTCTCTTGACAAGTCGCTGCAATTTTTTATAATCATCAGCTTTGCCTTCCATACGATGATGAAGAATTCTATGGCAGTTGGCACATACGGTTATTAAGTCGGCTGGTGTATTTATTTCCTTCCTTTTGAGAGTAGATAACGCCACGATGTGATGAGCTTCAGCAAAATCAAGCCCTTTGTCTCCATATGTCTTTAAGAAATTAAAACCACATACTTGACAGATGTATTTATCTCTTCTCTTGGCCTTTTTTGCAAGTTTCCCGTTACGCCGTTCAATAAATTTGTGCAATGAAACCAGTCTTTTATCTTCAATTGCCGAAAATTCCTTTTCGATCATTTGTATTTCTAGTGCACACGGAATAGTTGTTAAGAGCCATTGTACTTTACTACTTATCCGTTGAACAAACGAATCTAAAAGTTTATGCGGTTTTATTTCTTCAATGAAATAATAACTGTAATACCCAGTGTCATATTTTTCTGTTAGATAA
>NZ_JBBJLZ010000005.1:0-685500 GCF_037719805.1 Pedobacter sp.
TTATGGTTTAAAGTAATGACGATTAATGAGCTGAAAGTCTACAGTATAAAAATATAATTATGATCCTTTAAGAACATATAATTATGAATAAATTTCAATTCGCGTTGGTGCTAACTTTTGGATTAATCAATTGCATTGCAGTAGCAGTACAAGCCCAGGAAAAATCGGAGAAAAACCTAATATTTTATAAATCAGCGCTCATGTTTACGAACAGATTCTTGTCCCTTACCCTAATAACCTTTCTCCTTTCCTTCGACTGTTACTCACAGATAACTAACAAAGGCTTTGACAGTTCTTCTGCGGATAGTGCCATATTACCATGGAAGGTGAAACCGGTATCCGGATATAGCTACACGCTTGATAAGAAGACAAAACATGCTGGCGTCTCGGCCTTAAGAATTTTCTCAGCAAAGAATGAGAAAGACAGCTTTATGCCATTCTCGCAAGTAGTTCCAATTACTGTAGATAAATTAAAGAAGTTAGCTGTTACTGCTTACATCAAATGTTCCGATGTTCAAAATGAAGGTACACTTTGGTGTCAGATCCTCGATGGAAACGGTAAGATGATTGGCTTCCAAAACTTAGGTACACAGGGGGTGAAAGTCGGCGGCACCTCTGATTGGAAGAAGTATACTATGCTGATGACAGTTAATGCAAAAGCCAAGAAACTCCTACTTGGCGGTTATCTAAGTGGTACTGGAACCGTATGGTTTGATGACTTTAATATTGAAGACGTGAGTCAGGCTGCAACTCCTGCCTCAAAGGAGGTGGCTAGCTATCTTAAAGCATTCATTGATATTGTTAAACAAAATTCAATTTATACGGACTCAATCAAATGGCCGCAAGTGGAAAGCGATGTTCTTACATTATCTGCAGGCCTAACTAAAGTGGATGAAACAAAACCAGTCCTGGACTATATACTTGACCAGCTTCGGTCTGTAGGTGACAACCATTCGTTCATCCAAAACAAGGTCGCTACTAGTCAGTATTCGCAAGTGAATTCTAACCCTGGGAAGCCTGAAAATAAGCTGCTAGGAAACAACATTGGTTACATAGCTGTTCCAGGTTTCAGCTCAACAAACGATGGTGTGTCTGTTAAGTTTGCCACTGACATTCAAGAGATGATTCGTAGCCTTGATAGCAAGAATCGGATTAAAGGATGGATTGTAGACTTACGCAATAATACCGGTGGCAACATGTATCCTATGATTGCGGGGCTGGGACCACTTACGGGCGAAGGCAATCTCGGCTATTTTATACGAACGGTCAATAAAAAAGAGGTAAAGGGCCCATGGTTTTATAAAAATGGAAGCTCAGGTGCTGGAACCAGCAAAATTGTAACAGTTGCCAAGCCATACAAAATTAAAAATAAGAGCGCAAAAATCGCTGTATTGATTGGACCAAAAACCAGTAGTAGTGGGGAAATGACTGCCATTTCATTCATCGGCAGAGAAAACACAAAGATATTTGGCAGCCCTAGTGGCGGCTACACAACAGGGAACGGCACCTTTCGTTTATCGGATGGAGCTACCTTATTATTAGCCTCAAGTATTACCGCAGATAGAAATTTAAGAAAGTACCGTAAAAATATCACACCGGATGCTACGGTTCGTACTAATAAAGAAGCGAATGCTGAAGCTATCAAAGTGGCAAGCGAATGGTTATTATCTTTCGGCTCACAGTGAGGACTTACCTACCCTTTTTTATTCCATGCTTCGGTATAAAAGTACTAACCAGATAAGGATAAGAGCAAGACAAGATCCTGCATTGCAGATCAATACTCCTATATATTCAATTATTTGTTTATAATTCTCTTACTGAAGTACTGTATGAACAAACTATTATTTAGTGAACTGGACTGACGTATGAGTTTTAAGTCGTTTTCACTCACCTTTTCATAATTACAATTAAGTACATTTCCATCATCATATTTAAAGGTGATTGTTCGATTTGCTGTGTTAACCGTATATGAAACTTCCAATGTGTTACTTGTAGGACCAGACTCATCATAGGCACCATATGCCCCGAAATAAATTTTAAGATCTCGAGCTGTCAGGGTACTATCTCCAATTTCCTCTTTCGTTAGAATCCATTCTATAGGGTGCTGATTCACCCAATCTCCAGTTAATTCATTCCGCTGATTTCGGTATTCTAGCAACGTATCTAAAGCCAAGTAGGACACAATAGAAACCAAAATTAGATTAAATACTATCTCAAGCTTGAATAACTTAAAGTGAAACCGTTGTGAGATGACTATTTTAAAGGTTGCTATGATTTTTTCCCATTCGAAAATGAGGATGAAAAGATTCAAAGTGAATAAGCCACTTGCCATAACCTTAGTATCAGGCCACAGATCTAGCGCATAATTAATTAACAATACATTTAATGTCACTGGTAACATTAGGACTGCTCCAAGCAATATAGTCTTTCTAAATAATAATAGGATTGATGGTATTAACTCAACAAATCCGATGAAAATCTGAAACCAAACTGCTTTCCCAAGAAATGCCCAAGCCAATGTGGTTCCAGGTACATCTTCTAAACTTTGTATTTGCGTTAATGTGAACCCGGTAACAATAAATTGCGTTCCTAGTATCTTCGATAACGCATATGGTAGCATTGTAATTCCTAGCAGATATCTGAGAATTCCAATGTATAAGTATTTTTTAGTAAAAAAATCTAACATTAGTTTCATAAACCATTAAGCGTCACTCAAAACTAATATAGTACTATTGGATTGAAAGTTGAAATGCAATAATCTAGAAGAGACCAGTATAATATTTAAAAATATCTCTTATTAAACGAAGGTATCCCTCCGGCGAGGATTTTGGAAATCCGTTATGTTATTTAGTTAATAAGATAGGATAGTAATCGAATATCGCGGAATTAAAGAATATCTTTAACCTATAAACATATATTTGACTAAAATAAATCAATACTTATATGAATAGAATTTCATCAACCGTATTAGGCTTGTGTTTTGGAGCACAGGTTCTTGCATCATGCTCGTCTGATAAAAAGGCGGAAAACCAGACTGATAGCGGTACAACTACAGTAACTGCTGAAAGTCCTGCTCCTGCCACTGAGAAAACAGAAAATGCTCCAGCAGGATACAAGGTTATCGCAACACCCGATAGCGCCGTTCTTGGTAAAGAAAGAGAAGCTTTGGTTAAGGTAACCGGTATTAATGTGGTTGAGCTGTCTGACTCTGAAGGAAAATCTACAGGTGCAGAACTAACCCTTAATCTGACCCTGACCAATAAGAGCACACTTGAGAACAAAAAATTCTTTTCAGTCTCTTATTCAGACGCAAGATTAGAATTGGATAATAAGACCCTAATACCGGCAGATAATAGCGATGGAGATTCCAGCCCGCAACCAGAAGCTTCCTCTACAGCAGTTTGGAAGTTTACACTCCCACCGAATACTAAACCTGTTAAATTGAATTTCTTTTTAGATGGTACTCGTGTTAGTGTAACTCTGGCTGCTCAATAATAAGATATGCCAAGAGAAGGGGGACGCTATCCAGATGTTCCCCTAACTAACCTAGTTAAAAAGGAAATCGGCAATATTCCTCAACAAACTAAGGAATAATAATAATCTACAGAGGACCTGCTAATCGTGTTTTAGGATCCAATATTTAAATGATGGGTAGCCGAATGATTTCCGCAGAATCAACTTCCATCAACCAATACCTCCCCTTTAAAATGGTAACTGGAATCGAATCATGTTAAACAAATCTAAGTCGCGGAAAGTAGCGGTCTTGAAATACGGTCTCTCTGTTCCTCTGTTCGCAATCATGGTGGTCTTTTCCTCGGCAACCATTGCACAATTGGAAACGGTAAAAACGATCGCCGCCAGCACAGAAAATAGTATTCCGGTAGTACTGGACGCCCTTAGTAACGGGGCAATACCGGTGGAACCGGAAAGTCAGATTATACTGCCTGGCACTCCCCCAATGATCACATTGGCTGATAGTGCGGCCTTAGCTCAGGTCTGGGTTCATTTCGCGAAATCAATTCGTTATGCGCCCTCCGACCAGGAGATGAAAAAGGTAGGCACAAACTACCTGACCTTTGAGCTGGATACTACGGGCGCAATACGAAATCCGGTAGTACTGATATCGATGAGCGAGGGCAGCAAGCAGGAAGTTCTACGCGTTGCAAAGAATGCGAAACCCTTTGGAAATGGTCTGGAAGGCAAGTATATTTTGGCAATCACCTATGCGTTAATGGAAGGTCGGCGAAAAGAAATCATAAGTGCGCCAGAGGCCTTTGATTTTACCAAATACAAAGAATACCAAAAGCTTCGGGAATTGACGATCAGGGGCTATCTACCAATGGTAGCAGATCCAGAAACGCCTATAGATGCGGTTCGAAAACATTTTGCGGAGAGACTGAACTATCCTGTAGAGGCCGCTAAGAATAAAGCCGTAGGAAGCGTCTGGCTGGCTTTTGAAATTGACAATACCGGTAAGATTTTGAGTCCGGCTGTCGTTCAACCGTCCATCGCATCATTTGAACCGGAAATAAGAAGGGTCACCGCTCTGGCAAATCCTTTAGGGGAAGGCCTCCAGGGGAAGTATATTTTACCAATCCTATTTTCGTTCACAGGTGTTAACGGTGCTGAGAGTTCCGTATCACTACAAGCATACCGTGATTATACCAGGCTCACGGCAGTACAAGTAATGGGCTTTTTTAAGGCTAATAATCCGGATAGTTTAATAACAACGAACAATTGGAAAGTGTATAGTGCATATAACAACAAGTTCACCTGGATTTCGTCATTGGAAGGAAATACAGTTGCGAACTACATGGTAGTTGATAACTTAAAAAACCCTATAATTTTAGTAAACGGGAAAGTGGCCACCTATACAGTCACAAAGAAAGGCTTTAAGCTGGATGTGACGCTCTATCGTACAGTACCTTGGATAAAGGTATATTACGGAGAGGAAGCAGTGAAGAACTACAATGAAAGCGTAAGAACGAAAGGCTTGATCGTTATCACAACTAAGTAATTTGAGCTGGAGGGGTAATGTTTGTCCTCTTGATAGTACATTCGATTAGAATCGACTATTTAACTTTATAATTGTGGAAACAGATTTTGGAATTTCACTCGGTACGGCGGTTTTTATGACTGGTATGTACATGATTACAAATCACCAGTATTGCATGTATTTCACTTTAAGATGGAAGTTGGCAGTCGCCAAATTCTCGAAGAACGATCAAAACGAGCGGTTAGACTAGCGTTTTGCTAAGTAATTGGATATCTAGACCATTAAACTACATAGTATATTGTCTTAATAAACGAAAGTATCCATCTCAGTTCTTAAGATAGTGATTTCTGCTAAGAGTTATGCATCAAAATATTATATATTTATAGAATGACTATACCTTAAAAATTTATCCAAATAATTCTCTGTCAATATGGTAAGTCATCTGAAAACTTTGATAATTTCGTTATTTCTTTTCTCTCCAATTTTGAGCTTCGGGCAGTTGACAGAACCTACCGATGAACAAGTAAACAAAAGTGCGGCATCTAAGCTTTTTCTTGCTGATGGTCTGACACGAGCAATAGATTTAGCTAATGCAGATATTTTGAGCGGCACTCGATTTCTGCTCCTAAAAAGTGGAATATCTCCTGTAGTATTTTCAAACGACGCGAAATTTCAAGAAAATTATAAAATCTATTACCACGAATCTGGATGCACGGGTCCTAACGAGCAGATTGCGATTGAGTACAATAGAGTTATGTTTAAATACTTGACTCACGCATTTGGAAAGAAATGGTTAAAAACTGTTAGGAAAGATGTATTAGGTCTAAAAGGTTATAAGCAAAATATCTCAAATTTAAATAAGGCCAATTATTAACTACTCATATTTCATGAAATATTTCCTTCTTGCTTTAATCTTTTGCTGTGTTTCGTTTCAGGTATTTGGTCAGAGCTCTTTAAGTGAATTACCGAATAATAGAAATGAGTTTAACTTTGGTTTCGAAAGAAAAACCTCTGGATCTAAATCCTCCTTTGATTGGCAAACGGGTACAACAAAAAGTGGATACAAGGTTGAAATTGATTCAAATCAAAAATATACGGGTAACTATTC
This sequence comes from Pedobacter sp., assembly GCF_037719805.1. Classification (GTDB taxonomy): domain Bacteria; phylum Bacteroidota; class Bacteroidia; order Sphingobacteriales; family Sphingobacteriaceae; genus Pedobacter. The sequence continues at coordinate 6,105 of NZ_JBBJLZ010000005.1, forward strand.
TCTATTGATAGAAAATATTGACCAGAATGTTGCATCAAAATCCGGCATGTCTAATATTATTATTCCTGCAAAATTCGAAAGTAAGGAAGTTGAAATAAAATTTTATCTGAAACTAGAAAATGTTACCGGTCATGCGGATTTTCAATTCAGAATAGACAATGAGGATAATGATAAATTAGAATTTACAAATCTGCTAGCTAAAAGAATCTACGGAACTCGGGAGTGGAAACAGTATAGCCTCAAACTGCCGCTGCAAAAAGAAGCAGCGACAATTAATCTATTTCCTTTATTGTACGGGCCAGGTAAAATGTGGATCGACGATGTGCAGATATTGTTTGACGGCGTGGATATTAGCAAAGCAAAAATAAAAGCATATTATAATACCGGTTCTTACCAACCAATTAATTATGGTAATAATACGACCGCATCTGGAAAGGTGAAAGTCAAGGACGCAGAAGTGTATTATGAAATATATGGCAAAGGAGATCCTTTATTGTTACTACATGGAAACAGCCAGTCTATCAATGTTTTTAAAAAACAGATTAAGGAATTCTCTAAGACATATAAAGTAATTGCTGTAGATACACGTGGACAAGGCAGGAGCACCGATTATATTTCTGGACCACTTTCTTATGATCTGTATGCTGAAGACATGAAAACACTACTCGACTCTTTACATATTGTCAGAACAAACATTCTAGGTTGGAGCGATGGAGGAAATACTGGATTGATCATGGCGTCGAAGTACCCTGATTATGTAAATAAGTTGGCTATTACAGGAGCTTGTACCAATCCGAATAAAGCCGTTTCTACTGGCACGTTAAAAGAAGTTGCTAATGCCATAGAAAGATTAAAGTCTAAGACAGATGATAAATCAGCTTATCAAGTTAAGCTATTTACTTTGCTCTTAACCGAACCACATATCTCAACTGAAGATTTACATGGAATTAAATCTCCTGTTTTAGTAATGGCGGGAGAAAGGGATATGATTTTGGAGAAACACAGTAAATACATTGCAGCTGGTATCACCAATTCTAAACTCTTCATTTTCAAAGGCGCTTCACACTATGTACCTGTCGAAAAGGTTTCAGAATTTAATAGTCGGGTTTTAGTATTTTTAGATCATAAGCTATAACAACCGGTTTATCATTAAAGGGTTGTATCAGTGAGAGTCCAAGGATTAGTGAAGTAACATCTTGTCTCACTAAAGGAAGCATTCATCTGACGTAACCCATTACACACCGATTATGAAAACACTATTTCCATACTTATTGTGCCTGCTCCTTCTTAGCTGCAGCAATGATCCGGTTTCAATGCCTAAAAGGCCTCAAGACCCTACCTCATATCCATATATTCAAGAAGAGGTGACGTTCACAAATCCAAAGGCAGGAAACAGTTTGACCGGCACATTAACGACGCCATCAAATGGCAAAGTCTCTAAGATCGTTGTACTCATTACAGGCGCGGAACCGCAGGATCGAAATGAAGAAGCAAAAGGACTTAATCATCGACCCTTTCTTGTTTGGAGTGATTGGCTTACTCGCAGTGGCATCGCAGTTTTACGATATGACGATCGTGGCGTCGGTAAATCTACAGGGGTCTTCGCTAAAGGTACTACGAGTGATTTTACTGATGACGCTGAGGCTGCTGTAAATTATATACATTCAAGACAGGACCTTAACATGTTATCCATTGGGCTAATGGGCCATAGCGAGGGCGGTGTGATCGCAACAATGGTGGCCAGTAGAAACAAGTTAGTTAGTTTTATATGTTTGCTTGCGGGACCTGGGGTTACTGCATACGAGTTGATGGTTCAACAACAAAGAGACCAAATGCAGCTGAGCGGTGCATCTGCTCAAGACAAAAACCTGATGGTGTCAGGTATGCAGAAAATGTTTCGAACCATACATGATAATGCAAAGTTGAGTCCTTCCGAATTAAAGCGAGAACTTGACACGCTACTTTATAGGGAGTTCAAGAATATACCACCTCCCTTATTACATGGGAAATCTGTTGACGAACTTGTTAAGATTACCTCGTCACGATACCTTTCACCTTGGTTTAAGTATTATATATCATTAGAACCTGCTGACTATTTGTCTAAGGTCAAATGTCCTGTGCTTGCGTTAAACGGTACGTTGGATATCGTGGTAGAAAGTACTACTAATCTTGCTGCAATAAAAAATGCCTTACAAAAGGCAGGTAACAATAACCATCAGGAGATCGCATTACCCGGATTAAATCACTTGTTTCAAAGAGCACAGACCGGAGCACTAAGTGAATATCCTCAAATTTCTGAAACGGTAAATCCGGTAGCGCTCAAAATCGTATCCACATGGATCAATAAACTGAAAATAGTCACCCCAACGCAGATAGCTGAGCATCCTGACTTATAGATTATCGCTAAGCGGCAAAGAGGCCTAAAATGAACATAATGGAGGTTTAATTAAACCTCTTCTTAGACCTTATCATCCTCCTATGTATAGTCTTATGAGTACTGTAATCTCTTCTTCGATCTTGTTGGGCTTATTTTACTAAAGCAATAACAGCATCGATTGTTAAATAGTTAACTTTAACATCTAGTCTTCTTGAATGAACTAGGAAAGGGTTACTTTAGGCTCTATAAATAACCAAATAACCGTCGCCACGCTCTCATGAAGAAGTTCTTCCTCCTGCTATTAGTCTTTTTTGCCGCTACAATCGTTACTTATGCTCAAAACACAGCTTCTATTAAAGGAATTATTACCGATTCGCTTACAAAGAAACCCCTGGGCTTTTCTACAGTTGCAGTTGTAAATGCAACAGATACCTCTCTCATTGCTTACACAGTAACTAAAGATGACGGTACTTTCCAGCTTTCCAGATTACCCATCGCTCATGCATTTAAACTTATTGTAACCTATGTGGGATACAATACTTTCCGAATGGACCTGACTTTAAAGCCAGGTTTAAGAGATTTTGGAAGGATTGGTCTCAATGGAAGGAGTTTGGAAGAGGTGTCAATTACTGGGATGCGATCGCCAGTAACTATGAAAAAAGATACTATTGAATTTAATTCAGAAGCTTTTAAAACACGCCCGAATGCCGCTGTTGAAGAATTGTTGAGACTATTGCCTGGTGTGCAGGTAAATCAAAAAGGTGAGATAATGGTCAACGGCCGTGGTACCAGCCGGATCTTAATTGATGGTAAGGAATTTTTTGGTACCAATCAGCTAATAGCGCTCAAAAATCTGGATGCCGAACTAATTGACAAGATACTAGTCTATCTCGATAGAGAGAATGATCCTGATAAGAAAGCAAGTGAGATTGACCTGCAAAACGTAATCAACCTAAAACTTAAGAATGCCGTCAAGAAAAGCACTATTGGCCGGTTTGGTGCCGGTGTAGGCACCAGAAACCGTTATTCGGTGAGTGGAATTGTAAGCAATTTTAGAGATACGTTGCAGGTGAGTGTGATGGCGAATGCAAATAATTTGAACAGTACAGGGTTCAGCGAAGATGAACTTTATGGCTTAGGGGGTTTCAATAGGTCGGGCAACGATCAGATCAGTAATGGCAACTTCGGTGGCAACCAGTCGGGCGGCTTAACTAACGTTAAATCAGGGGGAGTAAATCTGAACAATGACTATGGCAAGAAACTTAAGCTTAACTTGGCCTATTTTTATGGGAATACGATAAAGACAAATGTTACTCGTAACTTGAATGAACAACTGTTTAGCAACAATAGCATTCTTAATTCCCTTCGAACAGGTGAGTCGAGAAATAATGCAACCAGTCATTCTTTAGGAGGATTGGTCGAATGGAAGCCGGATACAAATACAACTGTACGCTACAGACCAAGCTTATCCTTCTCACCTTCAAGATCTGTTCAGTCAAACTTATTAATGCAATCGAACAGCCTGAATCTTCTAAGCGAAACGAACAATAGGGTCAGTAACAGAGCCTACAGTGATGACTTTTCGCACAACTTAAATTATTACCATCGTTTAAAACAGGGGAGGTCGATTACCATTAATAATTTGTTCAACTGGAACGACGGAGGTAATGACGGATATAATTTTAGCCAGTTAGACTCGTTTTCACCGGAGATACCTTCATCCTTATTTGACAGATATGTTAGCTCTGGAAGTCAAACAAGGTGGACAGGCGTAACCTTTTTATATAATTTGCCACTAACAAAAAAGCTCACAGCAGAATTCTTTACTAATAGCAGATATTACTACTGGGCAGAACCGCTATTGACTTATGATAAAAACGCGGGGACAAACGCTTATGATCAATTTGTAAGCGCTCAGAGTAATAATTTTGAACGAACAGGCTTTTTCCAAAATATTAAGCCGTTGCTGAATTATCAAATTACAAAGAAATTAAGAGTTCGCGCAGCAGTTGATTTAGAAATCCAAGATGTAAACAATAAGTTTAACGCATCTGCTAATGATTTGCGTCAAAAGCTTGCTGTTTGGTTACCTGCTTTAGCTATTGATTACAATGGGTTTTCATTAAATTATAGGGAATGGATAGAGCTGCCCTCTCTTTACCAGATGCAGCCGCTTGTGCGACAAAGCTCCGCACAGTATACTTATATAGGGAATCCTGAACTTAAAGCGAGTAGGGTTAGAAATTTGGGTGGGAATTTCTATAAGTATATCGAATCCAGGAGACTTGGTGTGAGTGGTAATTTAAATAAGACATTTAAGAATAACAGCTTTGTACAACGTGCATTAATTGATACGAATGGTTTTACTACAGCTACGGTGATCAATAAGAATGGGAGCAGTAGTGCCAATGGGGGTGTTTATTTGCGAAAGCAATTTAAGAAAGTTAAAGATTGGCAATTTACAACCGGCTCTGGAGTGAACGGCTATTCTGAAAACTATATTGTTTTTTTAAATAATGCTGAAGCGCGTCAAAGTGCTCAGAACCTGTATTTTAGTCAGGATTTTACAGTAAATTACAAATCTGTAGTAATGATCGATGCCTATTATAGTTTCAATCACTATAAAGTGGATTATAATAGCCCCGACTTCTCTAACATCGCAATTGTAACACAATATTTCGGAGCTACCTCCACCTTTAGATTGCCAAAGCGGATAGTGCTGGAGCCTAATTATTATTTTAGATACAACTCTCAAAATGCACCAGGCTTTCCGCGCAGTTCACATACGATAAATATCGCGCTGTCATTATTAACCCAAAAGAAGGAACGTGGGCAACTGAAATTATCTGTATATGATTTACTAAATCAAAACATATCTGTTAGTCGCTATGGAAACTTGAATGCTACTAACACTACAGAGCAGCAGATCTTAAAACGTTATGTAATGTTAAATTACCAGTATAAGTTCAATGTGATAAAGACAAAATAGGGAAGAATTTAAACTAAGATTTGATGAGTCGAAACGCTGTATATGTGATTTTCTTGGACATATTTGACATTAGCAATCGTAAATATTGACTCATTTTCTAAAAACAATCTTTCCACAGAGAAATGATGCAGAATCAAGCTGCCCGGCTATACTAACTTTATAAAGAAGGTCTTCTTCTTTTAAGACAAATCCTGTTCGTATGGCGCCATTATCAGGCAAGTGAATAAGCATCATAACATAGAGAAGACACTCTTCCTTAGGATTAATAGTTCTTCTCAAAAAGCTTGGTTTATTAAAGCTTGTATCTAAAAATGATCTTACATCACTTGTTTTGTAACCATAGTTATATAATGATTGCTTTTCAAGTGTCATTGTGTCTGGAGGTAATAATAATTTAAAGTAGGAGTTCGGTGCAGAGGAAATCGCAAATGAATCTTGAGGAAAACTAATTGTTAGTTCTAACGGAGTAGCAGTTTCATTTATAATGCGAGTCCAGAAAATTCCAAATCCATGAGATATTCCCGTAGGATCAGTGTATCCTTTTTTTCCGTTAATTGCAACACCTCCTTTCGGAAGGCTGTTTTGTATTATTGCTCCTTTTCTTTCCGTCTCGGCATTTATTGACTTGATATGATCTTTTGATGGTTCAATGTTGCGTTGTCCGTTACAAGAAACGCAAACGACAAACATCAGGGACAAGGCATATACGTGTATGTATTTCATTAACTTAATTTTAATGGCTAGTTACTGTAGCTTTCATATTTTATTAGAATGATTTTAACGGATCTACTCTGATGCTCCTTATATTTTTATTGCCTACCAAATTTCAAAAGAGACCTATTGACTTCTTCATTTTCAGCTGTAAGAGAAGTAAAGGTTCTTCCGTTATAATGAAACAAACCAGTGTTCCTTGTACCCACCCAGAGATTTCCCGCTCGATCTTCCAAAATCGACCAAACGTCATTATTGAATAAGCCGTTATCACTTGTAAAACAAGTAAATGATTTTCCATCATAACGACAGATTCCACCATCCTTTGTCCCACATCCAAACCAAAGATTTCCCTTTTTGTCTTCTATAATTCGAACAATATTACTACTGGCTAAGCCATCATTTTTAGTAAAACTTGTAAATGATTTGCCATTGTAACGGTAGGCGCCACTCCAGTTGCTGAACCAGATATATCCTTTTTTGTCTTGCAACACCGGCCAAGCAAAATTGTCACCATTTGGTTTGAGATTGGTTATGAATTTACCATCGTAACGAAATACGCCCTTATTAGCCCTTCCACCAAACCAGATGTTACCAGCTCTGTCTTCTAATATATATTCCATGTTGTTGTTACTACTCAAAAAGCCCGCGCCTTCATTAACTATAAATGGAATAAAGGATTTGCCATTGTAACTATAAACACCATCAATTGTAGCAAACCATAGCACTCCGTCCCTGGCCTGAATCATACTGAACACAGAATGCTCCGTTCGAGACTTATTTGGAGGCATGTTTCTTCGTAACGGAATGTGGATTTCAGCAAATGTTTTTCCATCGAAAAGAACAAGTCCAGCAGCGGTGCCTATCCAAATTCTACCATCTTTGTCTTCCAACATATGGTTAACCGAATTACTATTAAGCCCGTTTTTCACTGTGAATTGAGTAAATGATTTCCCGTCAAATTTATAAACACCTTCACCTGTCGTGCCGAACCAAAGGTTGCCTGCTTTGTCTTGCAAACTACAATGAACATTGTCACCATTTTGGGAGCCTTGAGTTTTAATAATTTTTGGCGGTCCGATAGATGTTAATTTTGGCTCACTTATCATTTCTTTTGATATTTCCTTTTGAGCTTGTCCACTGCAAGATGTGCAAATGATTAATGTCGTTAAAAAAGTAAAATTGCGTATGTTTCTCATTACTATAGTGTCTGGTAACAGTTAAGGTTCGGATAGCCAATTCAGGCACTAAAATTCTGAGCAACTCATTTGGCTCAGTCATCCTGTGAAGTTATTACCTTTGCCAGCATAGTGTTTAGGTGGTACAAGATATTCGTCTGCATCTTCATCCTAATCAAATATTGATGCAATCTACATCGATATCTTTCGGATCGTGAGATTTGAATTGTAAATAAATATGTAAATTTTGTAAATTATCTTGACGTCATGTTTGTTAGTATAATGGAGGGATGAGTAAAGGAATTCAAAACGGTTATGGCACTTCCACCTTTAACAATGGCATCAGTAAAAAGAATTATTTCATTGATGGAGAAATAGTAAAGTAACTAAGGTTGATAGAAGAAGCGTTTGGGTAAATGACATAGAAATTTCTATTGGACCTTCTTATATAGCTGACGTGGAAAAACCTATAAAATCGACGAGTAAATAAATATATCAACTTTTAGACTGTTCGAAAACAGGAACAATGCTTCGTAGAGCGGAGTATTTTAGTTAGTTTTTTATCAATGAATATTAAAACCTATCCATACCTTACTATTGACCAAAAATCAAGTGTGCAAAAACTGTGGAACGAGCAGTATCCAAAACAACTAAACTTCAAGTCAATTGCGGAGTTAGATCTCTACCTATCAGGATTAGAGGATGTAATTCATTATCTGATCCTGAACAATGATGAAGAGATATTAGGCTGGGCATTTAAGTTTTCTCGTGATCTACAAAGGTGGTTTGTTATTATTCTAAGCGGTACTATTCATGGAAATGGGTGGGGCAGTAAAATGCTGCAGAAAATAGTTGAGAATGAAGTCGAGATGCATGGATGGGTGGTGGATAAAAACGGGTACACGAAGTCAGACGGTAGCATGTACAGATCACCACTTGACTTTTATCATAAAAATGGCTTTATTTCCATTCCTCAAGACCGGCTTGAAACCCAAGACTTTTCTGCTGTCAAAATCATATACACCAAACCCCGAGAAAATACGTGACCTGCTTAATGAAGGATGAAGTTAAGAAGACTGGTCTTCAAGTAATTCAAAGGAGGTTGCTACAATGTACGACTGTCCGTGATCATAACGGTCTGGGAAATAGTCACTGCTAAATAAAAGAACGGAAGGCATTTCTAGCCTTGGCTCTAAAGCCTTTGTTTTATAGTTTATCTTGTGTCGTTGCAGTACTGGCCGATAATGTTCTACAAGTGCGGTGGGTCCAACGAGTGTAAAGTCCGTATTTGTCTCTAAAAGTGTTGGTAAAAAACCGAATATGCGATGAAATTGCACCCAATTGCCGCATTTCTGGTTATGAACTAGAAAGAGTTCGCCCATCAGTAAAGCAATATTTTCACAACCACCGGTAATAGAAAAACAAGTTTCTGAACTGTAATTTAAAAGAATAGGATGATCTTGAAGAACTTTAATTCCGTATAAAGGCATTAAATAGCCAGCTCTTAAACGCTGACCAAAAAGGCCTTCGCAAGCAATATTCCAGTTCCGTTTTAGTGAGGCAGAATCTTCTTCGAAACCGCCATAGCGGGCCTCAAGTGAGACAATCATTCTTGCAGTTATGGGCTTCAAATCGAAGCCTGTAATAAATAAAGCCCAGTCTTAGAAAAAATCATTTGAGTTTGTGAGGTTTATTAATTGTTCCATTTATAAGTTTGTAGTTTATGGGAAAGCTTCATTCAGTCGCAGGCGTGGAAACAACATTTGACTCTTAAATTTAAACAGTCCAACCATTAACGTTCTTGATCTGATGAAATATACGTATTTAATGATATTTCATACGTTGTATATTAAAGGGACATATATACAAGTTCATTTCTAAAATTATCTTTTAGGTATAATTTAGCAGGGACTTTTAACGAAAGTATGCTGCTTGATTTAAAGGGTCATGGTCTGTGCTCATATTGAAATTTAAGTGTCAGAATTTAATATGCTATATATACTGATGAGTAAATATCAAATCCTTATATTGCATTACCCCCTCAAGAGCTATGAAAGTTGTATATACGTTGGTTTTCCTATTATCTGTCTTAATTTCTTGCAAAAAAAATCCTGATACTAATCCTCGTTCATTAGCTGAAGAAGTTGACGGATTTTACAAAATAGTAAGTGCTACCACAGATACAAAGGTAGATATCGATGGCAACTCTTCGATGGAAAACCTATTTAAAGAAATTCCAGAGCTCCAATCTAGTACTATAGATGTGATAGTTAATAGTAAAGTATCACAGTATCACCTTTTATGGCCTGAACAAGAAATAAGAGAATCTATTCTGCAGTCGTATTCATTAGTGGGAAGAATTAATCAGTTTACGATAGATAAAAATAGGAAAGTACATCTACCTACCAGTAATGATACCAGTAGCATTTTAGCAGCACCTGTAGATATGGCAATATTAGAAGAAAATATTATTTCATGTAGGATGATAAGAGAACTCACTACCCCGAAGGGAAAGGTACTCATAACGATTGTTGCCAAATACCAGAAAGATCTCAAAATACAACGTAACTAATATTTCTGTATATCTAACCTTCGATCACATTTAGTATTGTTATTAACAACGACTACTGTTGGTGATTACGTCTCTAAAACGAAGATTTGAGACTAAAGAGTCCAATGGCAGATACTAGTCTGTAACGATTATTTAATTAAGTTTTAAAAAAGACTATATTGGAGTATCATACGATTGTTTCTCGTTATCATAAAACTGTCTTAAAAAACGATGATTTCTCTTTTGTCATAAAGCTATGAAAAGAAATACCAGCACGATAAATCGTTGGTTTCACAGAATGGCACTGGAATTAAAATGCGGATTAATCCAGATAGGTAGCAGGCGAAGTAGTGGAAATTTATAACAGCTGATGCCACGATATTTCAAGTCCTGATAACGCACAGTAACCAGAACTAAAGCGATAACCGATCTGAGCACAAACATTTCTTAACTCGTTCCGTGGTTACTCAACGTAAAAATACTCGGTATTGTTGTCGACTTCTTTTACAACTACCTCCCTTACATCAAGGATAAATTCTCTCGGTACGTTATATTTATCAAATAAAATTAGCAACGCGTCGAAATAAAACTCTAAAAACGTTTTTAAGTATTCTTTAGAATCATTAATTTCTTTGTATGGCAGCCATAAACCATAACTTATAAACTTATTTCGTTTATCAATTACTGGACCTCGGACTGCAAGTTCATATATATCATATGCGGTGGTAGTATTTAGATTTAAGAAATGATCCGGGTCTTTCGCAGTCAGACCAGTTGGATCCATCACTTTCTCAATTAATTGGAGTCTAATAAGTTTATAAATCTTGTGGGATACATTGAATTTAATTCCTGGTTCATTATACCATGCACTCATTGTAATATTCATTTTTTATTATAGTCTAGTTCCTGAGTAGTTTTGATTTCCTGGCGGGTAAGTCCCATTTTTATTGATAATATCCTATACTTTTTCAGTTTCTTTTTTCTTGATCTCCTTTGTACTAATGAACGGGGTTGGATCAGTATCAAAAATTTTGTACATAACGTCACTGGAAATGACGCTTAATGAAACTAAAATAAACCACGTTCAAGCTTTTTAAGCCTATCGCACTTCTTAATAATATAACATTTTATTTGCGCAAGTAAAGGATATGATGCTAAATATCTTTTAACCTTACTTCTCACAATTATTGCTACTTAGAACTACCAAAGACATATTTTGTCTTAAAAAAGGAAGGTATACATGTAAGCTATTATTGATACACCTTTCACCTTGGAAAAATGCCCTTTTTTGATAGTTAACGCATTCACTCAAATCCTTTACATAAATGGTAATACTTATTGAAAAACGATATATTCGTTAGTATGTCAAAAGCGGCCTTAAGTGACAATGAGTTAATTCAGCTTCTAAAAGTTGACGATAAGGCTGCTTTTACTGAAATATATAACCGTTACATTGAGAGTCTGGCCAGTTTTGCTGGTTCACAACTGTACGACTTAGATGACGCACATGATATTCTTCATGACATCTTCGCAAAGCTATGGAAAGACCGCCATAGTCTTGAGATCTCTGGAAATTTGAAATCATACCTTTTTTCTGCAACAAGGCATCGCATTATTGATCGTATCAGACGCAAAACAATCCGTCGCGATTACGCCTTAAAATTAAGTGCATCACAGCCACATGAAAGTTATGGAGCAGATAGAGTCTTGGAAGCAAAAGAACTCCAAAAGAATATAGAAATAGCGATCGAGGGATTACCAACCAAGACAAAACAGATTTATCGACTAAGCCGTGACGAGCACTTAACTAGCATAGAAATAGCTCAAAGGTTGCACCTTTCGGAACAAACAGTTAAAAATCAACTGACCATCGCCTTAAAACACTTACGCCAGTCAATCCTCAGAATTTTTATTGCAACATTTCTGAATTATTGGCTCTAAGAGCCTCCCAATACCTTAATTCGTCTTATTCGTTACTTATTCTTAATTCTTTCGGTACTGAATGTCACTTCGTGCGACAACTAGGCAAATCTGAGCTTATGCAGTCCCATGATATTGACAAGTTACTAGACAAATACTTAAAGGGAGAGACTACTACGCTCGAAAATGATCAGGTTAAACGATGGCTTGCGGAGAACGAGCTGAAAGATACACAATGGAAAAAGCTTGATGCCAACGGCCGTGAACAGTGGATAAGTAACTTGTGGAGCGACATTGACGCTACTATACGTCAAACGGATAAAGTCGAAGCTACTTACAATCATAAATCTGGGAAAGTAAAGGCTTTGGCTTTATGGAAAAAGGTAACCGCAATAGCGGCAATACTATTTTTAATAATGACGGTGTGGGTCTTTTGGCCTATTAGGCAAAAGGAGATTGATTCATCGAATTTTGTTACTCTTAATGTCCCAGCCAATTTAAAGAAAAAAATTACTTTAGATGATGGAAGTGTAGTCTGGGTAAATTCACTAGGACAACTGAGATACCCAACAGTTTTCACTGGCAACTCCAGGGAAGTCTTTTTATCAGGAGAAGCTTACTTTGACATCCATCATGACTTAGGCAAGCCTTTTATTGTTCACACTGGAAAAGTTAAGACGACGGTTTTAGGTACAGCCTTCAACATTAACTCAAATGATTCCAGTCTGGTTGTCGTAACTGTAACCAGAGGCAAAGTCAGTGTCGCTGACCAAAACCACGTGATAGCCTACATCACGCCCAACCAACAGCTTACTTATAACACAAAAGATAACTCGAAGCAAAAAGTCGATGTTAATGCTACATCTGTAATTGCCTGGCAGGATGATTTGCATTTTAACAACATCACCTTTGGACAGGCAGCTGCTATACTTCAAAGTCGTTTCAATGTGAAGATCAATTTTACCAACGATATGATCAGCGGTTGCCGGTTCTCTGGAACTGCATTAGAAGGAAATGAGTTAGATCAAATCTTAAAAGTGATCTGTGCTTTTAACCAGGCGACTTATATATATAATCCGGATGGCAGCATCACCATTAACGGTGCAGGATGCATAAATCAAACAGAATGAGGTAAGATAACATGTTTAATTCTTTAATCACAGCTTGCCAGGCAAGCCGTGAACGTAAAAACTGCAAGCCGACGCCAATCAGCTTGCAGTAAACCGGCTAGCCGGATGTTAAATCGATCTGACAATCAATATAACCTTTAAAAGTATGAAAATTTCTGCTACAATGCAGCGAGGTAAATCGCGCTCATATAGATGCATATACCATGACAAGATTAAAATTTATAAAATAATGCGCCTGAGTCTTTTGACTTCTATACTGCTAATAAGCTGTGGGCAAATCATGTTTGCATTTCCTGTCAAAGGACAATCTATGGCTACTGAAAAGGTAACAGTAGGCTTAAAAAATGAGAACATTGAAGATGCTATAAGAAAGATAGAGGGACATTCGCGTTTAAGGTTTTATTATCGCTTATCAGATGTTAAGAGCATTGGAAATCTTAATGTACGCAAGGAGAGTCGGACCATTGAGCAGCTGTTAAACCTTATTTTACAAAATACAGTTTTGTCCTTCCGTCAGATTGATAAGAACATCCTAATTGAGAGACTGCCTCAGAACCCGTATCAAATTGTAGGGGTTGTGAAAGATTCATTGAAGAATGAACTGGTTCAATATGCAACTATCACTTTGCAGGACAGCTTAGGAAAAGGACTAAAATCTAATTTTACCGATATAAATGGAAAATTTCAATTTGACAGCCTGGCGAACAGGCATTACAAAATCAGCATTGCTTCCATTGGATATGAAAATAGACAAGTTGATGTCTTGACAAACCCGAAGTTACAATTGCGCAATTTAGGTATCCTGTTAGTTTACGCTGCGAATGTTTCCTTAAAACAGGTGAATGTGGTCGGTACAAGGCCGATCTTAAAACAGGAAATAGACAGGCTGACTTATGACGTACAGGCTGACCCTGAAAGCAAGATAAGAAATGTGCTTGATGTGATGAGAAAGATTCCTCTTATAAGCGTAGATGCAGAAGATGAAATCAGATTAAAAGGCAGCCCTAATTACCGGATTTTTATCAATGGCAACCCTTCGAGTATGATGGCTAAGAGCCCAAAGGATGTATTAAGAAGTATGTCTGCTTCCAATATTCAAAAGATAGAAGTCATTACTACACCACCTGCAAAATATGAAGGTGAAGGGTTGGCCGGAATCATCAACATCATCACGAATAAAAACATTGAAAATGGCTATAGCGGAAATATCAATTCTTCCTATAGGCTGCCCGTGGGCGGGATATCAAATAGCGGTTCCCTTATAGTGCAAAAAGGTAAGTTTGGAGCAAGTCTTGTTGGTGGTATAACAAATTACAATTCGCCAAATTCAGACAGATTCAGTGACAGAACCACAACTGGTGTAAATCCTACTTTTCTCTCTCAGGACAGGGTAAATAATTTTGACTCTCAGTACCGTTATCTGACATCACTATTGAGTTTTGAAATTGATTCGCTGAACTTGTTTTCCGGAGAAATATCCATTAACAACGGATCATACAAGTCTCACAATGATCAAAATTCTAGGTTGTTTGATCAAAGCAACTCAATAGTACAATCTTACTCTGTAGAAAATTTACTGATCAATCCCTGGACCGGCTTGGATGTAGGGCTAAATTATCAGCTTGTATTTAAAAAGAAAAAAGACAAACTGCTCACCTTATCTTACAAGCTCAGCAACACAACAGATAACACGGACTACAGTTTAACTTTAGACAACCAATTTAACTATCCTGCATCGGATTTCTTGCAAATAAACAATAGTAAAGCATTTGAGCAAACGATCCAGCTTGATTATGTAAACGTTTTCGGCAATCTTAAAATAGAATCTGGAATTAAGGGGATATTTAGAGAAAATGAAAGTGACTATCAGTATAGTTCCTACGACGAGTCGAGTTCTAGCTATCAGCTTCAGGCCGATAAAAGTAATATATTCAGTAACGATCAAAATATTTATGGCATATATAATTCCTATCTATATAGCAAAGGGCACCTTAGCATTCAGGCAGGTGGGAGATTAGAGCACACAACGTTAAGATCAATATTTTCTAGAGGTAACGCCGAGGTTAAGGATGAATATTATAACCTGATCCCTGCAATATCATCTACCTTAAAGTTTGATGAAAATAACCAGGCATTGAATATCGGTTACACGCGACGTATTCAACGGCCGAATATATGGAACCTGAACCCGTTTGTGGATCGTTCAAATCCAAGTATTGAAGTAGCCGGAAATCCAAATTTGAGACCTGTTAAAAGCAATAACTTACTGATGAATTATAGTAATTTTAAAAAATTAAGCCTGAATATAGGTGTTGGTTATTCATTCGCAAACAATACCATCCAGCAGGTTTACACTTATGATGATGCTACTGGGATTACCCGTACAACCTATGATAATATAGGAAAAGAACGGCAACTTGGCTTGGATTTTAACGTCAGTTATCCAATAACAGCTAAATTCATCTTTAGTACAGGAGGTAATTTAAGCCACCTATGGCTTGAAGGATTAGTTGATAACATACTAATCAAAAATAAAGGATTAAAAGGCATAGCTTTTGGCAAAATAGCTTATAACATTAATCAAGGTATGCATTTGAATGCAGATGTGAATTACCAAAGTGCAAACATTACGCTGCAGGGTAGGTTTAGACCAAATGTTTATTCGTCATTTAGTATAGATAAGGCGCTGTTTAAAAGTAAATTATTCGCTGCAGCAAGTATAAGTAACCCATTCGGCAAGTTTCGTGACTTTAGTAGTGTAACCCAAGGAAATGATTTTACTCAAACTAATACATCCGTTAACTATTTTCGTGCTGTTACTTTCAGCTTAAATTACAAATTTGGGAAAAGTGACAACTCTATAAAAAAGAATGTCAGATCTATAAATAATGATGATTCTACAGGAGGAAAACCCTAGTCTATATATTTTACCAATCAGCTGTTTCGTTGTCTGCTGTCCATCAACGTACGCCTTCTGTTCGATAATGAACGCTACTAAAAATAACATGTGGCTAAATCATCGCCATTAGCACGTTGAGACCATATCGTTAGTACTGGCACGGACTTGGGTAAATTCAAGTTCAATCCTATCTTTAACCGACCAACCACTACTGCCATGTTCAGACTCAATTTAAAAATAGCTTTGCGCAACCTCTGGAGAAATAAGACTTCTTCAGTGATCAATATCGCCGGACTGGCAGTTGGTTTATCGGCCTGCCTCCTGCTGTTGCTGTACGTCAACTACGAATTGAATTTTGATCGTCAGTATAAAGATGCGGATAAGATCTATCAAGTGATGACCAATTTTCAGGATGCATCAGGCAAGATAACAAGTACCGGAGGGTCGCCAGGCAATGGAATTGCCATGGCTATCAGGAACAAAATTCCCGAGGTCGATGCCATTACCCGCATCGCGGGAGGCAATGAATCGCTGATCGCAAATAAAGAAGCCGGATTTAAAAAAATTGATCTTTTTGCAGATCCAGAGATTCTCAAAATATTCAGTTATGAGTTTATCGCCGGTAATCCGGACGTCGCACTGAACGCACCAAATGCGGTGGTGCTTACCGAAGGTACAGCTAAGCTGCTTTTTGGAAATACTGATGTACTAAATAAGACAGTAAGGTATGCGAACAGAACGGACCTAAAAGTAACCGGCGTTATTAAAGATCTGCCGACTAATATTTCATTAACGTTTGATTATTTAATGCCCTGGTCATTTTATCAAATTATCGAAGATGAGGCGAGAAATCCCGGCTTGGGAAATTTTAGTTTTTTTGCCATTGCAAAAGTAAATAACAGTTCCAAGCTGGACCTGATCAACTCCAAGGTAAAAAAGCTATTCAATGAAAGCTACACCGACGAAAGGAATGAAAACTTCTTATTCCCTTTTTCTGATACCCATTTGTACGGGAAATTTTTAAACGGCAAGAGTGTCGGCGGAGACATCGAGCGAATTTACCTCTTTATAGCACTGGCTTTTGGTATTTTGCTGATCGCTTGTATCAATTTTATGAATATGGCCACAGCCAAATCGGAGCGCAGGGCTAAAGAAGTAGGAATAAAAAAAACAATCGGTGCGACAAGGGCATCTCTGATTACACAATTTCTGACCGAAGCGATGGTACTCACCCTGGTTGCCGTGTCGATTGGGCTGACTATTGTAGAGGCCAGTTTGCCAGCATTCAATAACCTGCTGGGTATAAAATTAACGATTGACTACAGTAATATCCACTACTGGTTAGGTATTTCATCAGTGGCCTTGTTGACAGGCCTTCTTGCAGGGATTTATCCGGCGCTCTTTCTGTCCTCATTCAATCCCATTCAGATCTTAAAGAAGAAAACTGCCCGGGCAAGGTTTATTCCTTTTAATCTCAGACAAGTACTAGTGGTTGGGCAGTTCTGTTTTGCAATCGTGCTGATAATTGCTACCCTGGTTATCTACAAGCAGGTACAGTTTATCAAGAGCAGACCTGTGGGTTATAACATTGATTTGCTTGCAGAAATGCCCCAGAGCGGTGAATTGCAGGGAAAATTTGAATTGTTTAAGGAACAGTTGCTCCGGACAGGCGCAGTTATGGCGGTTAACCAGACCTCGCAAAGTATGACGCGTGTAAGCAATTGGTTTTATGGATTAAAATGGCCGGATATGGAAAAGCAAGGTGAAGAAATTGTGTTCAACCGGCTGCAAACCCAGTATGATCTGGCAAAGACGAGCGGAATACAAATATTGGCGGGCCGTGATTTCTCCAGGAAATTTGCCTCGGATACTGGAGGTATTTTGTTGAGCAGCAACGCGGTGAAGATGATGAAGCTGAAAGACCCGGTTGGAAGAACAGTAACGCTCTTTGACAAAAAGCTAAAGATCATCGGTGTGTTTAAAGATTTTCTTTGGGATTCACCTTATCGCAGCGGAAAACCTATGGTTATCAATTTCAATAATCAAGGAGGAAGCATTAATATGCGGCTTAATCCTTCAAACAGCCTAAACAGGAATGTAGAACTGATCTCGGCAGTGACCAAAAGCATTAATCCGAGTTATCCAGTGGAGATTAAGTTTGTGAATGAATTGTATAATTCAAAGCTCCAGTCGGAAAAAATCTTGGGCGTCCTGGCCAATTCGTTTGGTGGCATAGCTATATTGATTTCCTGTATGGGGCTTTACGGCCTGGTGGCTTACAGTGCAGAACAGCGCACTAAGGAATTTGGAGTACGCCGTGTGCTGGGTGCTTCAGTGAGCAATATTATGAGGTTGCTTTCGATCTCATTCCTGAAAATGGTACTTGTCGCTGCTTGTATTGGCGTACCGTTGGCCTATTACCTGATGGACAGATGGCTCACGAATTTTGAATTCCGAACAAGCATTTCATTGCAGGTGATATTGATATCAATAATAGCCACTGCTGCCACCGCACTTTTGACGGTCAGTTTTCAGGCGTATAAGGCCGCAAAAGCTAACCCTGTTAAAGCGCTTAAATATGAATAAAATGACACAAAACTTAATGCTCTTATCGCTCCTTATCACACTTACTTCTAACGTCTCGGGACAAACAGTAAAGAATCCGGTGATGGACAGTCTCAGTGACAAAATCGTTTTAAAAAGCGAGGATCTGGATAAATACATCGGCATTTACAGTGGCGAAAAACTATCTCTCAAAATAGTAATCAGCAAAAATAATACAACACTTATGGCTCAGGGAACCGGACAAGATGCATTTCCTTTGGAAGCTACCGCCAAAGACCAATTTCTGTATCAGAAAGCAGGTATTGGGTTGCTGTTTAATGTCGACAGAAGTGAAATGACGCTAAAGCAAGGAGGCAATACTTTTGTGTTTACCAGGGAAGGGACGGTAATTGGCCAAATGCCCTTAGTCTATCAACCTAAAGCGATGCAAGCAGATCTTAATAAGTTCAAGAATGTTCTGATCAAAACACATCCGGGTCTTTACACCCATCAATCTCCGGAAGAATTCAATACCATGACGGACAACATGATGTCAGAAGTTTCCAAGCCTATGGACGCCACATCTTTTTATAAGGTACTTCGTAAAATATTTACTAGTATCCATGATGACCATACAGGTGTTTATCCTATTGGAAGGCTCGACAGTATCCTCTCTTCACAAAGATTGCTTCCTTTTCAGGTATACCTTAAAGATGAGCGGATCTACATTACAAAGAACTTGAGCAACCTTCCAATTGCAGATGGCTCTGAGATCCTTTCGATAGACGGTCACCTAAGCAATGACATCATACTGGAGATTTTTAAGTATTGTTCAACCGATGGAAAAAGCCATGCTGGTGTGCAGCATATTTTAAGTCGACCCAGTGTGTTTAGTAATTTTTATGCACAAATATTAGGCGGAAAGCTGTTTCATGATGTTTCTTATCGCGATTATCAGTCCAAAAAAATTGTCACTGTTCAGGTGGAATCAGTTCCAAAGGAAGCCTATGCATCCCGCAGAGCCGGAAAGTATCCAGCCGAAAAAAAACCTTCCGAAGGTCCGTTTAATTTTGAAATGAACAAGCGTGCAAATTATGCCATTATAAAGATCAGTAGTTTTGTTAAGGATAGCTTTCAGGATCCTGAAAATACATACCCCGACTACTATAGAAATTGTTTCAAAGAAATTTCTGCTAACAAGATTACAAATCTGATCATCGACTTAAGAGATAATGGAGGTGGTGACGCTAAAAATGCGGGCTACCTGCTTCAGTATTTCATAGATAAGCCTGTTACTCTGGCTAAAGAGATTACGTCATTAGGTAATAATGAATACTTCCTGAAAACAACCGGTGACCAGCTGGAGCTAGATGAACGATACGGCATGGTTATGCAAGATGATCGAACCTTTAAGGTGACGAAATCTGATATCCTGCGTGAAATAGCTCCTTTCCTTCCGATTAAGCAATATCCTTTTAAAGGAAAAGTGGTCGTGTTGATTAATGGCGGCATGTTTTCCGCAGCAGGTATTGCTGCAGGACTATTCAAAGAATATACGAACGCCATTTTAGTTGGGTCTGAAACTGCTGGATATGCCGGTATTAGCAATGGGGTGCAAAAGATATTTGTAAAGGGGGACCAAACTGAAACTGGTATAACCATCCCGCTTTTACACACTGTTTACGCAATAAACCCAGTTCTACAGAAAAGAGGGGCTCTTCCTGATTACGAGGCATCAAATTCCGTCGAAGATATGCTGGAAAACAGAGATGCGGTTCTGGAGTTTACGTTTAAAACTATATTGCAGATAACGGTTAAAAAAGCGCTCCTTAAAGGAATGTGATTATTAGTAATCAATTGTTAGTATATTGAATCATTCCTTTAGTCTAAAACAATGTGCTACACCAACTATGTTATTCTATTTAAACCTTGCAGACCCACAGCAAATGCTAATGAAGACGCTTAAGTAAGTTATCTCTATAAACTTTACCTATGGGTAGTTTTCTACTGGCTATACTTACTTCATTGCCATCCAAAAAGTTAACCGCTTTCAGTGACAATAAAAAAGATTTGTGTATTCGTACAAACTCATTCTGAGGCAATTGTTCTTCAAACTGAGTGAGAGTTTGTTTAGACATAATACGATCTCCTACGACCCGAAAGATAAAAATATAGTTACCATATGCTTCTGCATATTCGATATCTTTCAAAAAGACCTTGTTAAATATCTTATCCGACTTTATCATGATAAAATCTTCATCATGACCCTTATCTATGATAGAATTATGCGCTGTGTTTTTGACTTTTTCAGTAGCCTGTACAAACCTGGGAAAGGAAAATGGTTTTAAAAGGTAATCTATTACGGACAATTCAAACCCCTCTAACGCAAACTCTCCGTATGCGGAAGTAATAATTACAGCGGGATAATTCTTAAGCGAACGAAGCATTTCATATCCAGTCAGTCTTGGCATGTTAATATCAAGGATAATAAGGTCTACCTCTTTCTTGTTTAAGATCTGCATTGCTTCGAAAGCATCCTCACAACTGGCAACAAGTACTAAATACGGTATCTGCTCAATATAGGTTTTGAGTATTTCACGCGCTATTGGTTCATCGTCAACTATAATGCAATTAATATTCATATTAGGTTAGTTCTATTTCCAGTTTCACTTCGAAACGATCAGTTTCCCGGTTGATGTTAAGTGAATATTTTCTAGGGTAGATTAGGTCCAAGCGCTGCTTGACATTATCAAGACCCAACCCACCTTTTGATTCCCTTTCTATTACGGTATAATCCGGATCGATTGAGTTTTTCACATCCAGCTGTAAAAGCTTATCAGTTAATTTGAATAGGATGTGAACATAAGACTGTCGGCCCTTAGCTTGTGAAAAGTGCTTAAACCCATTCTCAATAAAAATGATGAGCAGCAAAGGGGCAATGTAATGATCTGTATAACTGCCTGACACCTCCATTTTAATATCAGTTTTGTCACTCAAGCGGATTCTTTCCAGTTCTACATAATTGGTAATGTAATCTAGCTCTTTTTTTAGGGCCACGTAATTCTGATTCGTATCATACAGCGAATAGCGTAGTAATTCTGATAACCTGAGCATCAATCCGGGCAGCTTTTTAGATTCAGCAACGGATAGTCCATATAAGTTATTGAGGGTATTAAATAAAAAATGAGGGTTTAATTGTGCTTTTAAATGCCGCAATTCATTCTCTTTTCGATTTTTGTCTAATATCAGCCCGTCCAGTGCTATTTTAAATATCGTAGCGATCAGCGTAAATAATATCACCGTGAAAGCGATATGTTCATTCCTCCAATCTACACGATCTGTGATAGGGAAAAGCATAGCAACGCCATTGAGTATATATGGCAGTAATAAAATGAGCAAAGCTACCTGCAACAGATATGCCACCGCCCCCAGGAGCCATCCCCGCTTTTTAACCAACGGAATCAACAATAGATTTTGCGAATAACATGGTATCATTACCTCCAGCGTGACCTGCAGCACAAGACAAATAGCAGTCAAACCGGTCATTCGCTCGGGGTATTCTTTGAAAAAGATGATAGAGAATGAAACCATTAGCCAAAACACAACATGCGTGTAAATCTTATACGGTTTCATGAATAACATCGTCCATTCAAATGGTTTCATTGTCCAAAGAAAGACTAAGTGTACACATAAAACAAATTTTGATGATGAACTACCCTTTTTGGATGATGAACGTCAAAACGAGCTGTTTGTCATCAGTCCCCGTCAGGTGGTCACTATTATTTTCCTGACTACTACATCGCGTATACTTTCGCTTATATATCAAAAGAAAATGAAAGCGAAATTTCTACTTACCCTCATGTTACTGATCAGTATCCATGAGGCAAAATCACAAACCATGCAGCCGGGAATAAAAGGAATTATACTAGACTCCTTAAACAAAAAACCAATTGAATACGCTACACTTATTTTAAAAGAAAGTAAAAGCGATGTTGTTAAAAGTGCAAAAGCAAAAGCAGATGGCGCATTTATATTTCCTGCACTCAAGCCAGTTGAATATTCACTTACCATTGTGGCTCAGGGATTCAAAACGAGAAATATGGTGGTCGATCTGGCTACCACTGTTAAAGAACTTAAGGATTTAGGAGCCTTTTACATGATCATCGATGTGCATCATCTTAAAGAAGTGGTTGTAAAGGATAATAAGCCCCTGGCAAAACAAGAAATTGATAGGATAAGTTATAATGTACAGGCCGATCCGGAAAGCAAAAGCTCAAATATTCTAGAGATCATGCGCAAGATACCGTTGATTTCTGTTGACGGAGATAACACGATCCGGTTAAAAGGGAATACAAATTATAAAATATTCATTAATGGAAAACCTTCCACTATCCTAGACAGAAATCCGCAAAACATAGTGCGAAATATGCGTGCCTCCGGCATTAATAAGTTGGAAGTAATAACGACAGTTCCTGCGAAATACGATGCTGAAGCGCTAGATGGGATAATTAACATTGTTACTACAAAAAGGATCAGTGATGGTTATTTAGGAAATGTAAATCTTAGCCAAAGTTTGCCTGTAGGTGGGCCTGGGGTTGGAGGATCTTTTACTGTTAAGCAAGGCAAATTTGGTATCTCTGGGTTTACGGGTGGTAGCTTATTTGATTCGCCGCCAATCATGAATGTGACGAAGCGATATTCAGGTTCAACAACTTTATTGCAAAGTACAATTGTGAAAACAAAGGGCAGAAATGGATACTTTGGTTCGGATTTGAGTTATGAAATAGATAGTTTAAACTTGATAACAGGGCAGATTAATATTGGGGGAAAAAATAACATAAACCATAATGATTTGCAGTCTCGGTTGACTAGTGTTAACGACCTGGTACAAAGCTATAGGGTTATAAGTACTAACAAACCTGGAGGTGAGAATATGGACGCTTCTCTAAACTATCAAATGGGATTTAGAAGTGATAAAAACCGACTACTGACCTTTTCTTATCGGGTTTTAAAAGCGAATAATAATCGATCCGGCAATTTTGAAGTTGCTGATGAGGTTTCCTACCCATTGCCTGATTACAACCAGAAGAATGATGAACGGTCATTAGAGCAGTCTTTCCAGGCCGACTATTTTCATATGTTGAAGAATTTGACATTTGAAGCCGGAGTAAAAGGAACATTAAGGAATAATACAAGCGACTTTTTATATGACACGTTAGGCCTCAACCGGGTTTTTGCAATGAACGAGGGACTTAGCAACAGATTTCATAATACACAAGATATTATCGGTGTATACAATTCTTATCAATATAAATTGAATGACTGGGGCTTTAAAGCAGGAATTAGATTGGAGCAAGCGACCATTGATGCAGTTTTTGTATCTAACAACACGCAAATAAAGAGATCATACTTTGATTATATTCCATCAATATCTGTTCAAAAACAATTTAAAAACAATACGAGCTTATTATTTGGATATTCACGGAAAATCAGGAGACCCGAGATACAGCATTTAAATCCCTTTGTAGACCGTTCTAACCCGAACATTGAATCAAGCGGCAACCCTGATCTGCTCCCTGCTTCTTCTAATAGCTTTGAATTGAGCTACAGTAGTTTCAAAAAACTTTCATTGTACATCCGGATGAATTATGACTTTAGTTCTAAAATGGCAATGCCGGCGCAAGTGTACGATGCAGTAGATAACATTACTCGTTCGACATTAAAGAATTCTGGCAGTATGCGTATGGTTATGTCCAATGTCAATGTAAATTACCCGTTGACTTCAAGATGGAATGTGAATGCTAACTTAATGACTATATACGGCCGGGTTAATGGATTGGTTAATAATATGGTGGTCAAAAATCAACGGGTAATGTATTACTTTGCAGCCTCGTCTTCCTATCGTTTTAATAAAGGGTGGCTTGCATCAGGAAGTGTTAATTTGAATGGAGCTGATATTAATTTGCAGGGAATAGAAAACAGCTCTTATCGGGGATGCGGATTCAATTTAACAAAGGAATTGATAAAAGATAGATGTTATTTCACTGCCGAAGCAAGTAACCCATTTGCCAAGTACAGGAACAATACCGGTACAACAAATGCCTCAACCTTCTATCAGGAAAGAACCAACCAAAGGTATCTTAGGAGCTTTTCTGGAAGCCTAAATTATCGTTTTGGGGGTCTGACATCCACCCTTAAGAAAAGCAAAAAAGGAATTATCAACGATGATAACGGCATCTCGCCTTATTGATCAGGCTTGATAAGGAATGATCGCTATACTTTGTGTTACAGACGAACGAACGAAATCATGTAAGCAAGATCATTATTTCTATTCCAACAGTTAAACTGGCAAGGCAAATTGTTTATTGCCTCACAAAGTATGCTTGGTAGAGGTATCGAGACGTTGAAAAATTAAAGAAAACGGTTCAAGTCATAAAGCTCAATTGCTAAACCAATCTTACTAATTAACTGGCTAGTTATTCCTTCAACAGTTTCCCAGAAAAACACTAGATTCTTACCTACAGTAGCTTTTAATTTGAAGATCTCTATATCGTTCTCAAACACAGCGTAGACATTAGCACTTTGCCAAATTGAATATGTGATGGTACCGACCTTAATCATTAACTGTCTCATTAATATAAAAATCACGTTAATTCTACAATAATTAAAAAACGTAAATACCCTTTTTTGACGTTTTAATACTCTTTCGCCCATCGTAGTTCTATCGCTTGACCGGGTGTTAGCTAAATAAATAATGCAGATATCGGAAAAAAAAACAGGTGCCTCAAAAAACGAAGATATGCATGCCCTCTTAAGCTTTAAGCATAGCAAAGAGAAACCGAATTTCATAATAATAAAAAAATTTTATATAGTTATCTTGATACATTTATATCTGGATGTCAAACAAGCATTTGCCTTGGTACTCGAAGTCAGTAGGATTGAGTTGGATCAGTAACAAAAACGAAATTATGCTGTAGCTTTATAATTTTCTTTCAGCGGCGAATTCTAAGTATACGAAAACCTCATCTTGTTAAATAAAGTTAAATACGGTTTTTACAACCCAAAAGTGCCTCGAGTATTCATATCCGATTAGTTTGAATTGGTATCTTCGATTCAATCAAACTTAACCGTAAACAAAATTGAGAAGCATGAAGAAATTATTTTTATCAATAGCCATAGCAGGTCTATTAGGATTTAGTAGCGTTAGCGCTCAAACGAAAGATGTGGCAATGACAGGTTCGAAGATTGGAATTGGTGCAGAATTTGCCTTTCCTACTGGTCAATTCGGAGATTATTACAATTTTGGTTACGGAGCTTCTTTGCAGTTTCAAACTCCGATTACTAACAGATTGAAGTTTATTGCAACAGGTGGTTACCTAACCTTTAAGGGCAAAGACAATATTACTATAGGTACGGAGACAGGTACACTACCAATTTACGGAGTTGTTCCTTTGAAGGTTGGAGCCAGGTACTTTCTTTCTGAAAACTTTTATGCTGGAGGTGAATTAGGTGGTGCTATCGCAACCACTTTTGGATCGGGAAATGGTTTTATTTACACGCCCCATATCGGTGTTGAATTTCCAGTTGCAGATAAAAGTACTATTGATTTCGGCGCCAGATACGAGGCATGGTCAAATAACGGTACTCGAAAATTTGTGGGATTAAGATTAGCTTATAACTTCGGGTTGTAAGGTTACTATGTTTCTAAACAAAGCTTCTTGGAAACAGGAAGCTTTGTTATTTGCTCCCTTTGTTGACATCTTACTAAGTAGACTATTCACGATGCAGTATTTGCCTCTTACTTAACGGTCGTTTTAATTAGCTACAGGACATATACAGATAGCAATTCGTCTCAGAAAACGAAGGTTCTGAGACGAATATTAGGAACTTTGCCTATCCATTACGATTTAAAGAAAAAGGGACCGTGATCTGTGATCATAGTCCCTCTAATAACGCTATCCATGCTTTTGTCTCAGAAACAAGGAAGTGTTCATAAATACCGATAGCAGATAGATTTAGGCAGAATTAATGGTAAAATCAAAGCCTTGGTCAGTACTGATTTCTGTGCCGTCTGCTGAACAAATTACTGCCTGTAAATGATACACCGCAAATTTGTTTTCAAAAGGACCATAATGGTAAAACAAAAACGTACTATTGCCTGGTTCTAGGTTTTCAACGTCATCTGTGTAATATTCCTCAGCAGGGTCTGCATCACCACTTAAAACAAATTTAACCATAAAAGAGCCTGATGGTACATCACCTCTGTTTACAATATTAATGCAAAAATCATAGGGTATACCTTGTTCTGGATCTGAAACATATGAGCTTCCTTCATCTGTAGATATCCATACATTCTCTGATGGTTGCAGATAAGAAGGATCAGTTGTTATTTGGTTTTCTGACGATTCTGTTTCGTCTTGGCCGTATTCAAATTCGTTTTCCATAAAAAATAAATAAAATGATTAAACTGTAAATTGGCTTTTAGTTAAGGCATCATAAAGCATCAGACCCGGAATTGCCTGGTGTATAGATTGCCCGTCAGCTGAAGCAAGGATATTTGCAAAAAAAGATTGTCCGATTAACGCAAATGATCTATTAGGATTATCACTGTTAATTATATTCTTTCCCTGCTCGATTGCCTGGTCTTCTGCCAAAAGCAGGTGGGTATTTTTAGGATCCCATTGAGAATATCCACGGATTACTTTATCGTACCCGTATATGCTTGCCCAGGCATGGGCATTGGAAATCCAGGCTGTATTTGTACCTTTTGGTGCATCAAACATATATATTTCTTGCAAAGTATCTCCAAAAAATTCGCTTAAGTTTTCCTTCTTGGCATGCTGTAACAAGTTATTGAAACTTATATGGCCACTGCTGAAAGCAGATATTGCTGACCTTCCTACTGGAAGCATGCCCCCACTTTCAAAACCACCATCTATAATAATGTACTCCTGAATTTCTTTTAGAATCTGCAGGAACGATTCAGGATCCTCAAAATCTCCAGCATTCTTAGCTGGATCCAGGATCGGAATTATATTCGGAAGATATTTGCCAGAGTTATTGATCTGATAGAGCAACCCTTTGCCAGCCCAGACGTCGACTTTACCATTTGAGTCCAGATTGGTACTTGTACGATAAGTAAGGTTCTTAAGGCCAATAAAGAAAAGAAAATCCCAGCCGTAAGGCATAAAATGATTGTCTATAGTATCTTTTAAAGACTTTCTACCGGCTTCATTAACAGCTGTGTAATGGCTCGCAATATTCTGACCCAAGGTAGGATGAAAGTAAACGTGAAAAGGTATACCGCCGGCATCTGTAAAGTCAGATATGTTTAATAAGTTCGGAATGCTAAGTACTATTAGTTTTGGATAAACATCCCCCTCCCGCTCCAAAATCACAGTTTTAAAATCAGGGTCTGCTACGTAGTTTACAGCAATTAAGGTTTGTTCATTCACAGCATTGTCTTCACACTCAATAAACAATACCTCTTTCTCCTGTCTGTCAAATTCGAATTCCAAGCTGCGTTTATCCACCGTTTTCCAGTACTCCCAAAGATCTTTATCACTCATTTGCCGTACCAGCTCGAAGTCATCGGGAATATACCTTTCGCAAAAAGATTCCATAAAGAATCGAGCCTCATCAAATCTGCTTAAACCTGGCCTGTCGGTTGTGCCTGGAATGGCATTAAGTTCATCAAGAACCCTAGTAGTTACATCAATCATACCTTTAAAATTTAGAAGCTTACATTAGGATCATCCATTGCCGGCAATTTTGGAAGTACTTCACACATCCACCCAATAATCTGGATACCTGGGGTAGTGAGTTCATTGTTCGAAAAAGTGCTACCACTTAAATTAAAAATTCCCAGACCTACACTATCTTGAGCATGCTGTTTGTCGCTATCCGTCCAAGCTGCTTTGATTTTTAGATCTTTGATCAGAATCATAGCTGTAGGAATACATTTCAATAAACCAGCATTACTTTCATCCTTTTCTCCGGAAGAAAAATACTTTTCCTTTAACATCAGGCAATACCACATATTGGCATAATGAAACAAAGCGGTATTAAACCAGGGCCTGTCTAAGTAAACAATACAATATTCAAAGTCCATCATAAACTCATTCGCGTGTACCGGAGCCTCAGGTAAAGTATTATTTGTAATAATATGACTGGTAAGCTTGATTCTATCTGCAAAATTAAAGTGCTTAAGTACCTTCATGTTCCCTATTTCGACCTTTTGTTCACGGTCGCCTGAAATGCGAGCCCTTTTCAGTTTAGACATAAGGGAATTGCCTGGTGTTGGCTGCAACGTTTTAAAGGGTTGGATTTTTATCCTGGACACCCCGATCCTATTTAAATTAATTTGATTATTGGCATCTTGTTTAAGCACTTCTGAAAGATTAACTATCTTCCCATGCTGTGGTTGCTCCGATGCTATCTTAATTATTTCAGGGTTGGCGCTAACTTTAGTTCGCCACAGTAACGGAATCTTTCTGCTAGTGCCAGTATTCGATAAGGGTGCAGGTACCGCTTCTTTTGTCGAGAAAGTTTTAGCAACCCAGAATGCCCCTTCCGGATCATACCACTTTTTGGGATAGGCATAGACCGGCAAGTAGTTTCCTTCAGGAGTAGATATTGAGGCTTTTTTCCCTTCCTCGAATTGTTTAAGGGAGTCTGATTTAACTTGTCCAAACTTACTGATATAAGGGGTCTTATCTTCAGCTGTGATTTTTAATCCGGAAAATACGACGCTTTCAATAAGGACTTCATATATACTACTAAGGCTCGATGTACCCGTTAAAAAGATATCCTCTATCTCAGGCAGCCTATCACCCAGTATAGACACCTGCTCAGTTGCTTTAATTTCAGAGATCATTCCACTTTCATCCTTAAAATCGTCAGGATCTATCATGCATCCTAATGGTTCAAAAGACAAAAATGAATTAGAATTCTCTACCCCTTTGTATTTTTCAATAAAAAACGACCGGACCGACGTTATTAGATTATTTACATCCATAAAACCTTTATATTTAAGCTAACATACTTATGGATTCGGAATCGGTTCTGATGGCTTTTCTGGTGCCGCAGGTGTTTCTTCTTTCTTTTTCTGCATATAATCTTTTCCGTTCTTCTTTGGAGAACCTGGAATAATGCTAGACACGTAACCGATAAGCTGGACACCTGCTATTTCCAATCCCTGCGAATTGTCATCAAATGTGTAATCTCTCTTATCGCGGGTTTCGGCATGTGAAGCTCCAGCACAGAAGAATGGCCCAAATCCTACGCTTCCTCCGCCTGAAGCAGCAGTTTTCAACTTTTCAATATCCGCAGTCGTTTTTCTCCAGGTTATTTTGACATTTCTGGCTAGAATAAAGCTTGTAATTACAGAAGGGAGAAATAACATCTCAGTGGGATTATTCACCCTGAATTGTTGATTGAACGTTCCATCAGAAATGCAACTTGCCGGATAATCTCCAACTAAAAACCAATTTCCGAGGTTTAAAAGTGTAGTGTCCAGCCAAGGTCTTTGGATATCGGCAGTAGCGTACTCAAAAGTGATATTAAGGCTTTCTGTATTGATGTCAATAGAGGTCTTCTCTTCACTGCTTGCACCATGACCGCCTGCCCTGAAAAAACCGAATTTTATGCCACCGCCTGCTGCTGTACGCTTCGTCTGGGTATCAATATGTACTTCACTATGGAAGTCTGATTGTGTGTAAGTATTCCATCCATCTGCACCTGTCGAGGAATACCATTTGGAAGGCGTCATGAAAGTATAAGGTATGTTCCCTACGTTCGGAATGGTTACCAAGCTGTTTTCGTATTTATGTTTTGCCCTTGCAATGAGTAAGATTGCCGGGTCTATGCCTTGACTCGCCAGTACGGCTATCGCTTCATCAATCTCCTGTTTAAAACCAAATCCCTGCCATTTGTCCCAGGCAAATTCTACATCATCTTGATAGGTCTTGCCCTGAATAGGCCACATCTGCAATTTCATGGGATCAGACATAGCGTTTGCATACATCTTATCCCTGGTTCTTACCGTCTCTTGATATTCATCACGATATTGCATATATTTTTCAAAATGCACGGTACTATCCCCCTCCTCGGTCATCAATTTAGCATTTGCATTCTTTATTGCTTTTTTAATGTCCTCGTTGAGTTCAAGGTCGGGAGCGATACCATTTGCCCCATTGATAATGGCAAACCAGGTATCATTTAATTTACTGGAACTTGGTGCAACCCTATACGTAGATTCCAATAGAATTTTGTTATCAGTAAGCATAAATGTTTGCAAAAATGCCTGCATAGAAGCACCAATGTTGGCAGTCATATACTCCATCTTTTCCAATTGTTTACTTACCGAGGCTGCATCAACCGTCGCTGGATCCTGTGCAGAGCCCGTTCCGGCACCATCATCTTTAGGTTTGGAATCCAGTATCTGTTTTAAATTTGAGCCCGTAGGTGTCCATGGATTTTTAAAATCTTCTTCTGGTATTGGGAGTCCGATTGAACGAAAGGATACAAAGTACCCTTCAGGCATTTTTTTGGTGTTTGGGTCTACCCCTACAGCTTTATATTCCAAATCTGATAACACCTTCATTACGTCTGCCATAATTTTAATTTTAAGAGGATGTGATAAATGATTAATTTTTGTTCTACTCAATATTAGGATATAATCTAATCTGAGTATAGTACAAATCCGACATCATTAAAAAACCACTATCACCAACGTATGTTGAAGTGATGACATCCGCAAGCAAAGGAAACATTAATATTATGACCTGAGGGTTAACCTATTTATCAGCAATTGAATTGAAGCGGACAGAGGTTTTAAGATTTTCTTCTTTTAAGATGTTAGGCGTAAATCCGGCAAAGAATTTAAAATCACGGATAAGATGCATCTGGTCAAAATAACCACATCGGTATGCAATCTCACTCCAAGATGCAGCAGGAGTCCGTTCTTTATAGTTATAGGCATGTGTAAAACGTACCATACGGGCATATAGCTTCGGTGGCAATCCAATTCGCTCCAGAGATTTTCGTTCAAATTGCCTTACACTAAGGTTAGATTGATTTGCAAGGTAATCGATAGATAGGTTTCCCATGCCTCTTACCAACTGAACCATGGCTGCATCAAAAGCAAGGGCGGGTTTAAGTTGTCGCAGCTTACCTAAAAGATACTGTTGTATAACTTCATTCTTTAACACATTAGTTCGCGCTTCCTGCAACTGCTCCAGAACCTCATCAATTTCAGAACCTATAACCAAGCGTGCGTCATAATCCCGGTCAACAATTTCTTGCAGAGGAACGCCTAAAAGGCGATACATGGCGCATGGTTTAAGTGAAACGATGACACAGAAATGGTCGCTACCTAAGTCTAGGGTAACAGTCGATAGCTGAGGTCCTATTATAATTGACCTTGCACGAACTACAAACTCTCCATTTAATTTTTTAACCTTCACCTTATCGCTTAAGTAAAAGCACAAAAAACGGGTATGTGTAGGTACAAAAGTGTATATCGGGGATAAAGAGTCTAGCAATGTAAACTTTATCTCTATAATGTAGATGCTTTCCACATATTCATGAAGTGAGGGATGAGGCTCGAAGCAGGTTAGTAACATACACTAAGTCTCATTAGTTCCAACACAATCTATCCGTTCAGTGACTATTGAAAATACATATTTTATAACTAATGATCAACGTCTTTTTCAAATGAATTTGAATCCAGAATATCTTTAATAGCCTCTTCCAACACGACGAAGGAAACCTATCTTAAGCGGCTGGGTTATACTTCGTAAGCATCAAGTAAAAGCAAAAAACAAATATCTCACTAATGAAGATTTCACTTCTCGCCGTTGAGCTTATTCTCCTATAAACTTGGACGTTTCAACACAGCAGTTTGAACGTTTCACTAAAACCATGCGCCTATACAATAACTAATATTGTACTATACAAAAAGACAAAAATTATGACAAAGACAGTTTTAGTGACAGGGGCTTCCGCAGGAATTGGAAAAGCAACTGCAATCTTACTTGCACAAAACGGCTACAATGTCTATGGTGCAGCACGCAGGACAGAGAAAATGCAGGACCTAAAAGGTTTTGGAATCAAGCCTATTGCATTAGACGTTACAAAAGAGGAAAGCATTATGGCGTGTGTTGGACAGATTCTAAAGGAGACAGGAAGTATTGACATTTTAATAAACAATGCAGGCTTTGGCGCAGAAGGGGCTATTGAAGACGTACCAATGGAGGATGCAAAATATCAAATGGAAGTAAACGTATTTGGGGCAATGCGTTTGACACAATTGGTTTTACCAAAAATGCGAGATAATAAATATGGTAAAATCATAAATATTTCCTCGGTAGGAGGAAAATTGCTTTACCGCTAGGCGGTTGGTATCATGCAAGTAAGTTTGCAATTGAGGGATTAAGTGATTCTATAAGAATGGAAGTAAAACCATTTGGCATAGATGTAATTGTTATTGAACCAGGTGGAATTAAGTCAGAATGGGGCGACATCGCTTTAGAAAGTTTAGTGCGCATCTCTGGAAATTCTGCATACAAAGAATTGGTTAAAGGAGCAGAAAGAAGCTTTAAACAAACTGAAAAAAATAACTCTGAACCTATTGTAATTGCGAAATTGATTAAAAAAGGAATTGAAGCAAACAAGCCAAAAACACGATACGCTGGTGGTTCTATGGCTAAACCTTTATTGTTTTTACGAAGTATTTTGTCTGATAGAATGTTAGAAAGGTTAATATTGAGTCAAACTAAATAAACCAGAAATCAGCCATTAAGCTTAACATAACAGCACATTAAAATCAAACAGTCAAATAGCGAGAAATACGATCACAATAGACTCTTCGCTTTTGACTTAAAGACAATTTTGTCTGACGAAAATGCATAAATTAAACCTAAAATGACAAAGGTATGGAAGACCATTTAATTCTTCAGCATAATTTGCTGTATTCCCGCGGTCATCAAAAAGCACAAAGTAGCGAACACTATTTTCCTGAGCACGCTTTGGGAATCATGTTATCTGGTGAATCACACTATTTTTCGAATGAAGGAACATTCATTATGAAAGAAGGTACCGTATGTCTGATGCGTCGGAACCAATTATTTAAAAAGCTTAAAAAAGTAGGATTAAACGGTGAGCCACCTTCATTGGTCAGCCTTTTCCTGGACCAGGCGACACTACAAAGATTCGCAATGAAAAATGAGATCCAGAAGCGGAATGTATATAAAGGTAAGGCCATGATCGATCTGACTGGAAACCTATTTCTGAAAGCTTTCTTCGACTCGTTGCTGCCTTATATTGATCATTCTAAGAAATTTACCGCAAATATTGCGAAACTAAAATCTTTTGAAGCTATCGAGTTATTGCTTCAAGAAGGTGACTTATTTAAGAATTTTTTGTTTGATTTTCTAGAACCATACAAGATAGATTTGGAGACTTACATGAACCATAATTATAAGTATAACATTACGCTATCATCATTTGCTAAACTCACAGGTCGTAGCCTCTCCACTTTTAAAAGGGATTTTACGAAAATATTTGAAACGACACCCGAAAGATGGCTACAATTAAAGCGTTTAGAGCAAGCTCATCATTTGATCACAAAAGAAAACCAACGTCCCTCAGAAGTATATCTAGAAGTTGGTTTTGAAAACCTATCACACTTTTCATTCGCCTTCAAAAATCAATTTGGTTTGACACCAACGGAGTTACAACACAATAGCATAAAGTAATATTGTCTTATAAAGGAAGCTTAAACTTTAGGAGTTAAGATTGAGTTGCCCTGTAAAATGGGGAACTCTATCCAGACGTTCCCCTTACTAACCAAATATAAAACCTAATGAACAGGTTTGTCGTAGAGGAAAGAGTCGAACTTTCTTAAACCACCAACTGGAACCCTACTTAAGGTAATTCTCTATCAATGCAAAGCTGGTCATCACATTTAAACATAAAGTAATCAACTTCTAGCAACTGTTAAACGTATTTTAAGGTGGATGAATTAAGATGAACTTGTTATCAATTAGACTCGGTAAATTATATTAAAAACAGTAGTACAGCTATTCAGTTTAAATCGTCTTAAAGAACCATTATTCTAT
This sequence comes from Pedobacter sp., assembly GCF_037719805.1. Lineage (GTDB taxonomy): Bacteria > Bacteroidota > Bacteroidia > Sphingobacteriales > Sphingobacteriaceae > Pedobacter. Next base: position 40,525 of record NZ_JBBJLZ010000005.1, read on the forward strand.
CGCTTTTCATCTTTTTAACTCACACGGATTCATTACTTTTAAGAAAATTAATTAATGTACCAACTAAGACTATTGTTTTTTAGCCTGATGCTAATAACGTTTAATAAAAGTGCTAATGCCGCTTTAAATTTATCACTGGATAAAAGCATTAGTATCTCCATTGCATTGAATGCGAATTCCATTGTGAATTTAGCTAAAAATCAAAATGGTCAATATTTAGGAAGTTTAATTCTATCTGCTAAAGAAATTAATGATAGAAAAACATATACGATCGCACAGGTCATTTCATCTGATACTGTCGCAAATCTTATATAGAAGGTCTTGGATTTAGGCTTGCTAGAGATTCGTGAAAGTGATGCTAAGGTTATAGATGGTTTTCGATCTAGTTTCATTATTAAACAGCTTAATGAGGAAAGAATTATACGTTTAGTGGCAGGAATACCCAACGATGAAAACAGTAGGCGGGCAGGCGATATAATTCATTTATTAAGCAGTGAATTGAGTGTTAAAACCAGGCTACATGAGTTTTTAAATACTGCGCCGTCAGGTACGTATTCGATAGGAATGACAACAATTAGAGTTCATGAGATCCTTTCAGCCGGTGTTAAAAAAAGCTCACTGTATCAGTCTTTTGAAAAATCCCTTAAAAGGAATAGGATTAATGTACCGTTATACATTATAAATGGGATAATCGTACCTCCAATTGAACTTAATAGATATCAGCTGGAGGATATTAAAAATGTAGTAGTTAAGACAAGTTCGGAAGCTACTACTCTATATGGAGCGTCTGCCGCTAATGGTGTTATAATTTTAGAAATTAACGTTAAATTGAAGCAGGAACAACGATAGAGCGTAGTTTTTTATCAACCCGAAAAAAGGACGAACGGCACCAACAACGCTAACCAACAATTTGTTTACCTTAGTCTAAACCAATTGCCACTGCCATGTCTTATCGTTGTATCTCACTTACTATCATCTTACAAGTTAGTTTTGTCTTAGCGCTAAGCGCCCAGCACTTACCGCATAGTCAAGCCGAGTCCGAAGGGGTCGATTCTAAGGGTATACTGGACTTTGTGAACGCAACACGGACGGGCAAAACCGAGTTTCATAGCTTTATGCTCTTGCGCCATGGTAAGGTCATAGCCGAAGGTTGGTGGAATCCGTACAAACCTGAATTACGCCATACGCTTTACTCATGTAGTAAAAGCTTTACCGCAACTGCAGTTGGTTTCGCTATTGCTGAAAAGAAACTGTCATTATCCGACAAAGTGATCTCGTTTTTCCCTGATAAGTTACCTGCAACGGTAAGTCCAAACCTGGCCGCGCTGACTGTCAAAGACGCGCTCATGATGGCGGACGGGCAGGACCCGGAGCCCAGCCGACTTTCGTCCGAAACCGATTGGGTAAAAGGTTTCCTAGCCACGCCTATCGTGCATAAGCCAGGCAGCGTTTTTCTCTACAACTCTTTAGGTACCTATATGCTTTCCGCCATCGTTCAAAAAGTAACCGGGCAAGGCCTGTTGCAATACTTGAAACCGAGATTGTTCGACCCGCTAGGTATCAAAAATATGGATTGGGAAACTGACCTGAAAGGTATCAATACTGGTGGCTGGGGCCTGCGTTTAAAAACTGAAGATATGGCCAAATTCGCGCAACTGTTTTTACAGCGAGGTCAATGGAATGGTAAACAGCTACTCCCTAAAGGCTGGGCTGAAGAAGCCAGCTCGGTTAAGATCATCCAGCATCCAGACCTGCCACAAGCCAAAAAAGATGCCAGTGACTGGGAACAGGGTTATGCTTATCAAATGTGGCGTTGCCGGTATAACGCTTATCGCGGCGATGGCGCATTTGGTCAATATATGATCATCATGCCTGATCAGGACGCGGTACTGGCGGTTACGGCCGAAACCTCGGATATGCAGGGTGAGATTAATCTCGTTTGGCAATACTTGTTACCCGCCATGCATGCGGGAAAATTGCCTGCCAATAAAGCCAGCGATGCAGCACTAAAAAAAGCACTAAAGCAATTGGCTTTACCACCTGCACCGAAAACTGCGGTTAGCGGAAACAGGAACGGTACTTACCGGTTGGAACCTAATAAACTGAACTACACTACTGCCAGTTTCACTAATAATCAACTTACCATTAAGAACGATACCGCCAGCTACCAATTGAAATTTGGCGCCGGAACCTGGCAGACCAGTACCACACTAAAGCCCGGGCCTTCGCTGACTGCCGGTGCCCAGGAAAACCGAAGCATGCTTTTCCCGGCCAAAGTAGCCGGTAGTTATAGCTGGACTGATGACAATACCTTACAACTTACTTTACGATATATCGAAAGCCCGCATACCGAAAAATTCACCTGTGTCTTTGATGGTGAGGGACTGACCATGCACGTAGCAAATACGGTCACCCGTGGCGAAACAATTATCAAGGGTAAATTGCGATAAAAGCTAATCGATTATCCTTATAAAATAAGTTTATTAACGTTAGTTTAGTTCTAAAATCACCTAGCCAATATGTCCTTATGAATTACAAATTAATTGCTCTCCTCCTAATTGGATTTAATACGACGGCTTTTGCTAATCAATCTTTAAAATCTATCGCAACTGATACTCTTAAAAAGGATAGTATCTCAGCGCAATTTCCCGGTGGTATGAATCTTTTCTACAATTACCTAAAGACCAGCATCAAATATCCGGTAGCTTCCCGATTACGCGGTGTTCAGGGAAAAGTGATGCTCGAGTTTATAGTAGATAGTACCGGTCAGGTATCGAATGTTAAGGTGAAAAAAGGCCTGGATAAGTATACCAATCGGGAGGCACTCCGGATTATGCGTTTAAGTCCCAAATGGATTCCCGGAACCATCAATGGTGCTAAGGTAAGTTACGTCTATTATATACCTGTCAGCTTTAAAGATACAGCCAATACTAAGGGCGCTGTTGTGGTGGTAAATGGGAAGCTATTTAAAAGCTATGGAAGCCTTAGGAAGTTAGCTCTCGATACCCTTCCATTTCAAATTATTCCCTCTACTCTATCAAAGGCAGTATTAGGCAAGAGGTACAATAAAAAGCTCGTGGTTTTTAATGACGTTACTCCAAACACTAAAGGATATAGTGAGGCTCAATTCAGAACTGCTTTTAAGCTTCTTCAAAATATCGACACTAGTAAAGTTCAATTAAATGTCGCAGAAAAGATAAGTTCCTTAGATGAATGGCGTCAATATCTTAACAAAGACAGTATCTTAAATATTTACATGTATCCTGCCAGTGTTTACAGAACTCAGGGTAAGGATAAGTTAGGGACTGTAATGTTAGTCACCAAAGCTGGATTAGCCAGACAGAGAAAATCAAAGGATAATCTCATAAACAGTATTGTTGACTATAGAAGTGGGAAAAGTCCTTTACGTAAAGAACTACTAACTATAGATGACTACTCCTATATTTCAACAGCAATCTTCGATAAAATTGATACAAATATCATTCAATATGTAAACATTGTCTCTCCCACAGAGGCAGTAAAATTATTTGGAAGTAATTACAGTAACGGCATCATCTACATTTATACTAAACGTTACCAAGCTAATCGGCTATCATCTGATAAGGATAAACTGTTAACGCTGATTAAACAATCCAAGCAACAAGGTAAGCTACCCGTCGATGATACTATTTTTATAAACGGTGAAGTTGCAGGATTTGAAACATTAACTAATTTATCAGCTTCAGATATCAATTATGTAAATATCATAAATAAGGAGGAAGCTAAAGCATTCTTTGGTGACCACGAGTATAGAGGAATAATTTATATTCATACCTCAACAAGTATGAATAAATAAGGCATACCCAACTTATACCTATGCCGATGCCTTCATATCTTCTTTTGGTACTTAGAATGCATGCTGCTGAGTAATTGGAACTGATCATATAACGGCGCCATACAAGCCCTGATGCAACTATTCAGTGTACTTACTCTTCCAAAAAGGTTAGAAGATCTATCCATTGGTTCCGTACGCGAGAATTTTGCCTTTGTGGATTTGCCCGATACTATTTGCTGTCCTCTGTATTGTTTGTAACTTGTGTTACCTATCTTGCCCTTAAAGTGCTTACCGTCAAATCCTGCCATACATTTTTATATTTGGTTGAGTCAGCAACATAGCGCTTTATATGAGCTTAGTATACCACCTACAGGAATATAACAATAACACGTAATAAGTCCAACTTGTGATCGGAAATCATGGTCTTATCTTGGTGTCAAGTTGGACACATATTTGTCTCATACAAAGCCCATATCAACTACTTACTTTTTTATCCTACTTCCCGACCAAACTAGAAGCTTGTACTCAAGAGCAAATTGACCAGAGTAAGGCATCAAAATATAGAACGACAGCTAGAACAAGGTGTCATCCAAATTCTTCATGTCAGTTGACAATTCTTCAGACTAAATGGAAAGCGTCTCTCTTATCAACTTTTTATATAAAACAAATACCAGAAAATTAATATTACATCGAATAAAAGTGTTAACCTTATAAAAAGAATCATTGTGATAATAAGTATGAAGAAGCTGTCGGTTTTATTGTTGCTGTTATTTTGCTTAGTCAATTTAACCTACTCTCAGAAAGCTAATAAATGGCATTATCTATTTAATGGAAAAACGGTCAATAGATTAAGAGGTTACAAAATGGCCACTTTCCCATCTGATGCCTGGAAAATAGAACATGGCGCACTGGTTACCCAAACGGATGTGCCGAATGTGGATATTCTAACAAAAGAGACCTATATTAATTTTGATTTGACACTGGAATGGGCAGTATCTAAAGCCGGCAACAGTGGTATTTTTTATAATGTTCAGGAAAACTCAGATCACGAATCCGGCAATGGAAATAGCCCAAATTGGTTAGATAATTTTGAATTCCAATTGCTGGATGACATTAATTTTAATGATAAAGCCCCAATACGTTCCGCAGGATCTCTGTATGACCTAATTTCGCCGGTAAATAAGCAATTGAAAGTAGTTGGGGAATTTAATACCGCGAGGTTATTAGTAGATCATGGTCACGTTACACAATGGATCAACGGGGTCAAAGTTGTTGAATATACATTGGGATCAAAAGAATTAAAAGACCTCATCCGTAAAAGCAAATATAATGACAACCCTAATTTTGCTACATCTACCAGTGGCCACATTATGTTTCAACATCATGGGCAAAAAGTTTGGCTTAAAAATATTAAAATAAAGCGGCTGTAGCAACCTCTTCGGTGAGGCAACAATGGACAATCTCGGATCTTGACCTTATAACCCAAAAACGATATTCTTATCGGCCTAACGCTTCTTAACATGAAAAACCTATTAGTTTTCGCTTGTCTGCTGTTGTCAGTCTATGTCGCAGCTGCGCAATCCAAAGAAACTACCTATACAGGCACAATAAAGGGCTACTCGGTCAACATGGGTTTTAGAACTGCACAACTACTTGTAAATAACATCGTAACCGGCAAGCAGGAGGTATATTTGATTGAAATAAAGTCCGACGGAACATTTTCAGCAAGGTTTTCCCTGCTCCGTAATCAGGAGTGTTTAGTGACTTTCCCATTTTTTTATACCTACGTATATTTTGAACCTGGTAGAAATCTGGTGCAGGATTTTGACATTGCCGATATCCCTAACGTAACCTCCGTGTTTAAGGGTGATAGCAGATTGGCCTTAGTCAATAATGACATCAATAAGGTGAGGCCAATTTTATTGGATTTCAATTATGATGTTTTGTACGCTGATATATACCAATTAACGCCGGAGCAGTACAAAGCTTATACTTTAAAGGGCATGGAGCAGAAGCTTAGCAAGATTGATAGTTTGGCAAAGAAGGAGGGCATGAGCAAAGTCGGCCTCAAACTGGCCCGTCAAAACATACAATATCATACTGGCTTCGACTTGAGCCAGTATAATCATATGCTGGATATTGCTTACCGCACAAAAAATAAGCTACCATTTGCAAGCAAGAAGCCAGCCTTAACTCCGGTTAGGTTAGGTGCCGGCTATTATGATTTTCTAAAAGGAATGAAATATGATAAGGCAGCAATGGCCTCGTTTAATTACAATCCTTTTCTAAATCTATTAATGTATATAGATCCAATTTATGACAAAATTGGACGCAAAGACTATACTGAGGAGATCAAGAAGCTTAAAACGCTGGACACTTTAGATGAAAATAATAAGGCTACGATAGCGCATTACGAAAACGCGGCCTGGAACAATATAAGTGGACCTGGAGAGTTAGAGAAAGCGAGGCCAGTTGTCATGAAAGAGCTTTTAAACAAGGAAAGCTCATTAGGACTTGACTTGATGTACCTGAGAAGTGAATCAGAGCGCATGGATGCTGCAAAGGATACCTTATCTGCTGCGGAGTTTGCCGATATAAAGTCGAAAGTTAAAAATAAGTTTCTGATGGTTGATGTGGAGGAACTTAATGAAAAGATCAAAGCAAGTATCAGGAGCATTAAAACCCAGACCGGCTATACCTATAACCAATCCCCGACGAACACATCGGGTGATAGCTTATTTGTACAGCTAATGGATAAGTTCAAAGGCAAAGTAGTTTTTATCGACTTTTGGGCTACCTGGTGCGTGCCCTGTATAAACAGCATCAAGGAAATGGCCCCAATGAAAGCAGAACTGGCACAAAACAAGGACATTGTGTTTTTGTACATTACGAATCCATCTTCGCCAGAAAAAGCTTACCAGACGGTGATGCCTGGGATTAAGGGCGAGCATTACCGGGTATCTAATGATCAATACAATTTATTAGCTAAGCAGTTTCAAGTAACCGGCATACCTCATTATGCATTGGTTAATAAGCGTGGAGGAGTTGTTGATGGACATTTTCGATGGAGCCAGACAGATGAAATAAAAAAGCGATTGATGGCTTTAGCGAATGAGTAGAATCACCCTTTTTTAGTAACTTGAAGTTGAAGCTAAATGATAATTGTTAACCGCACTTCTTTGATTTTTTAGCTTCATAGGTACTCAGAAAGTGATTCAAAATATGAATTTTTCCATCGTCAATCGTAAGCTCACTACTTAAATGCTCGACCATGATGCTGACATCAAAGAATTGATTGTCTGTAGTAATCTTTCCTTTCTCGATTATTTTTTCAACCCGTTTGAAGTAGGCTTCAAAAATATCAATATCATAACCCGTCTGATTTTTCAGATATGTATTAAACTTAAGATTACGAGCTTCTATTTGTATTTCTATCAGATCCCTAAACCAATGCTTTAGTTTAGTAAGCCGTCCTTTGTTATAATGTTCAAGGGTTTGTTTTTTTAAAGATTCATAATGTACAGAGGAATTGAAGTCATCAGTTTTGATTGCAGCTGAAGTGTCATCTAAATGATAATCGATCGCTGCTAGTACTAAATCTCGAAACTTCCTCAATTCAATACGTTTATCGTCTACCGCTAGGATCCTGTCTGCCATTAGCTATCTTGACAGTTTGTGTAAATGACCATCTCTCAAATATATCGAAAAGTACGCTTTGTGTAGGAAATAGGCACTTTGATTCCTGATTTAAACAGGTAAATTTGTGACTCGTGCGCATTTATGTATTCCCTAGCTTAAGCCATATTTATCAATCAAAGGTTGGGCTTTTTCAGGATAATAAGTTAGCCCAAATTTGTTGTCAAGTTCGCTTACACGTCTGGCAATTTCAGGGTCTTCGAACGATATTTTACGTTCAATGACTTCGGGGATAATTTTATGATATAACTCTTCAAGATAATCTTCAAAATTTTGATTAAAGTACATATCAACGAGTCGAAGATTTTCGTTGCCAGAATTCCAGATCACATGAATGATTCCTCTGGGTCTAAGGTGCCAGCTTCCAGCAGCAACATCCACAACTTTGTCGCCCATCAAAACAGAAGCAGTGCCTTCCATAACGTACATCAGTTCATCCAGACTCTCATGTTTATGAGGAGAACCTGCCATTTTGTTAGGAGCTAGGACCGCTTCGACACAGGAGAACTGTCGATTGGTTTGCGAGCTGCGAATAATCGTTCTCATATTGCTGCCAAGCGGCCCGACTTCCAACGTAGCTTTTGCAGGAATTAAAAACGGAATTGGAACCTTAGTCGCCCCACCGTCGTTTATTTGATCCTTTTTCGGATCATCACAAGAAGCTAAAGGAAGAACACAAATTGCCGTTATAAACATACCTATTTGCTGAAGGGCCTCACGTCTGGGTGTTGTTTTAGGTTCCATAAAAACTTTTAATCTAACTCATACCTAATATAGGAAAGATTAATCAGGACGTTAGATTGATTTTCAGAGGGATCAATGACTAATGGTTTCAATTCTATGGCTGTATACAAGCGTCAATTAGTGAAGTGGTATTTATTGCTCGAAACAAAGCTTTAACTATAGAAGCTAAAGATATTATGTACTTTATAATAGCATTCTGACCTCCTCTACTGATTTTTTTGCCCGGAAATCTTTACTAATTGCTAGCTAGATCCATCTAATCTTGTAAAAGCTGTACGGAAAGAATATTTAAGGTCGACCGAACCAGGTACTTTCGCATATAATGTTCGTTCTTTAAGAAAAGATTACGCATTAGCCATTTAGACAGCTAATCTTTGGACGTTGTATCTTTGTGTCGCTTCGCAATTGTTTCCATGAATGAAACAAGTAATATAAGGGATGAATAGGCCACTATTAGTAAAGAATCCAGCTTTTCAAGCTTGTCGATAGTGAGACCCCTATAGATGGAAATGGTTACCAACGCTCCGATTATAACAATTAAGATGATTTTTAGTGGTTTCATAGTTTCCAAATTAAATGGTTATAAATTATATTGACGACCACAATGGATATGCAGTATAATTAGAAAGTGACAATACATATGCGAATAAACACCCAAAACAGGTTATGCAGATGGTTTAAACAAAAGTACAAGATATCGAAAAGTTATAAGTATTACCATAGTATACATTGAGAATTAAAGTTATAGCTAAGCATAGTAAAATGGATCGAATACCCTGATTTACCCAAATTATCATTAAAAGGTGGAATAATGGAGAATACATGGACCAGGCACAAGCTAACTCAATGCAATTGACAAGGAATATAGTCTTTTCATTTTTTAATAATTATTTTAGTCAGTCTAAACATCAATTTGACCGTATCGGGAATATGTCTAAAAAGGAGTTAGCTCGTTATCTAAAACCAATTATCCTTGTTTTGGTAACTTTTTTAATCAGTTGCACGCCTGCAGTATCCGACCAGAAAACAGATGCGACTGCTAGATTAGCCATTCGATATTTGAATGACCGTAAACCTGATAGTATTTACGAGCTAGTTGGCGAAGCATTTAAAAAGCGTTTACCTCCTGCCGCTTGGGCAAGCGTCTACACAAAGCAATTGTCCGGTCTGCTGCCACTCGAAAATATGACCTTGGTATCCCAGAATGATTCTTTAAGCATTTACAAAGTGGATCTCAACGTATCATTAAATGGCAAAATCGCTACCAGACCTTTCCAATTTGAGGTAGGTGCTTTAGATAAATACGGCAAGATCAGCAGTATAGCACTGCATCCTTACGCTGAAACCAGTTTAAAAGCAGAAAAGGCGCCTAAAGACAATAAAATGGTCAGTTACTTAGACACAGCTGTTGACAGAGTTGTATCTCCCTATATTCAAACCAAGGGCAACGTTGGTATTAGTGTCGCTGTTTGGTATAAGGGGAAAAGCTTTTTTTATAATTATGGAGAGCGTAAAATCGGCAGTAAAATTCTGCCTAATAATCATACGCTCTATGATATCGGTTCCGTAACAAAGACATTTACTTCTACACTGCTTGCAATTGCTGTTCAACAGCGATTGTTGACCCTGGAAACCCCGATTGCTAAATTCCTACCGGACTCTGTGGCGGAAAATCAAGGATTGAAAAACATAATCTTTAAGCAGCTCGCTAATCACACATCCGGTCTACCACGTGATGTTGATAATTTCGGGCCCGCAATTACTGATGCCAACCAGCCTTTTGGAAACTACAGTATTAACATGCTGTACTCATTTTTAAAGGATTATAAACTGGGAAGGGATACACTGAAGTATGAATACAGTAACTTAGGAGTGGGCTTAATGGGTGCAATACTCGAAACGGTTTTCCATAATTCGTACCGGAACATAGTAAGAGGACATATCACATCCCGATTAGGGATGAACGAAACTGTCATCGAAATTGATACCACGAAATTTAAAAACCTTGCTCAGGGGTATAATTTGTACTACCAGCCTGTGCCTTTTTATCTCATTCAAGCAATGGAGCCAGCCGGCGCTGTCAAAAGCTCAACATATGATCTTATAGCATATGCAAAAGCGCAGCTATCTAGCCGCAATGATAGACTTGATTCGGCTATAAGGTTAACTCATAAGGTCAGCTATGAAAAAGGCTCTAATAAAATAGGTTTAGGATGGCAGTACTTGGACACCCATAAAAACGTTCTAAACCATGAAGGGGGAACGGGAGGTTATTTCAGCAGTATTTGTATAGATTTAGATGAGAAAATAGCAGTAGTTATTTTGACCAACAATACCAGCAATGGGCATCTTCTGGGTAAAAAATTAATAGTCGCTATACAGGCGATGAATCCGCAGTCAGCTGCAAGTATTACACGCAGGTAAGCTGAAGCACATTGGGAAGGCTCAAAAAATGTTTCAGGAAAGTCGTTACAGGCGAATTGATAAAGACCATCTTAAGAATAATGGAGCTAATGATAAACTAAATGCCATTACTTCAACCATTGTTTTTTTAGATATTTTCTAAGTGGGATATCTATCCATAACATCAAATAATAGGCTATCAAAATTAAGAATGGGACGCCTATAAAAGTTATTAATATCATTTCATTCGTCAATGGCTTATGTGTTTCTATATAACTAAGAAAAATCCATAGGAAGGGATAATGAATCATATAAAGGGGATAGGAAATCTCGCCTGAAAACCTGCATATTGTTGAATATCTTGTTTTTAATTTTGAACCTGCCCCAAGAACTACTAAAAAGGGGAAGTATAAAGTAACAATGATAGGGTCTATCAGCCAATTGGCACTCTCCATAAAGGGAAATAAAAATGCAATTAGAAGGAATGCCGTCATGGTAATAAAGCCTAAATTGTTGTTGATCCTCCATTGAAGCCTGTATACCACAATGCCAGCTAAGAAGGAATAAAATACGCGAGCTCCACCGGCAAGAAAATTATCTCCACCGAATCCTACTCCCAGAAACTTATAATTACTAGCAACATAAAATAACGTAATAGCCGCTATTAGAGTTAATGCCAAAAGCCCTTTATTTCGGATCTTAAAAAGAAAAGCTGCATATACGATATTGGCAATATACTCCCAGAAGAGTGACCACGTAGGTGGATTCAAATGAAATAAGTTAAAGTATCGTTCAGGAACCAGCGGATAGGGAATCATAAAACATGATGTTATAAACATCAAGATCGTTTGATCAGCATGCGCCTGAAATAATTTACTGAAAGGATCAAATATAAATGCAATTAAACCAATAATGGAACCAATTATTACAAGTGGATGAAGGCGAATTAACCTTAGTTTAAGAAATGCCACAAAACCCAAATTTGATATTTTAGAATGGTAAGCATAAGCAATTACAAATCCCGAAAGGCAAAAAAAGAAATCGACTGCAAGATATGCATGTGCAATAAAGTTGTCTTTATAGTCCGGGAAAACAAACTCCATAAAATGGAAAATGACTACAGCTACAGCAGCTACCCCTCGAAGGCCGTCGAGAAGTTCAAAATGTTGTTTAGTATTTAAGAGGTCTTTATTGTTGTTCTGTACATTCATGTATCCAAAGTAGTACTTGGTCATCTGCAAAGTAATTAATTTTTTTATCTGAAAACGGTGGAATAACAAGAACGCTGCGTTGAGCACTATCAAATAAAGAGGGAATAATGAGACGATGTACTATCAAATAATATCAGATCAAGGTTATTTAAGAAAGTTAAGCATGTTTTCAATTCTTTCCTGAATTGTATAATCCCCATTAATACTGATCACTGGACATGTAAGCTGTTCTAAGCAAGATTCATGTGCTTTCAAGTTACGTCCGTTGGCTGTATTGTCGTCCGGTAAGTGAGACCTGATCGGTCACGTCTAGCTGAAGTGGAACAGCGCCCTGACCGATCTCTTGAGCTGCAACCTTGCCACGTTCAAAGTTTCGAGATCCAACCAATACAGTAACGCCATTGGCGACCAATTCCTTTGCAACCTGTAAACCTATCCCTTGATTGGCTCCTGTAACGAAGGCAATTCGTTTGTATTGGTTATTCTCATGCTGAAGTATCATAATTTTTATGTTTTGATAAATAATAAATCAAAAGTCAACAGATACCCTCTAAAAAATATAAGCTAACTGAAGTTTTCTGTATGCAAAATGAGGATGGCGGCAGGCTGTATATAGTGAAAACTCATATTTGCGCAACGACAGGCAGAATTAAGAATCATGTTTTATTCCTTACATCTCAGGAATATATTTGCTACCTTTAAATGAAGCCTGGCGCGATTTAGCATCTAATCTAATTTCAACATGAAACTTATTTTTACTTTAACGCTCGTTTGTATCTCATTAATAATCAATGCTCAAAGCGATCCGGATTCCCGTATAAAAAGATTAGAACAGCTAGAGGCCGCTGCAATGCTCAAAGGAGACACCCTAAGTCTTTCTAAATTGTGGTCTCCCGATTATGTTGTTAATAACCCACTAAATGTAGTTGTAGATGTGAAGACTATTAAGTGGCTGATCAGAAACGGAAAAATTGATTATACGTCATTTGATCGTATTATTGATAAAATCACTTACACTGGAAACCTGGCAATTGTAATGGGAACAGAGGTCGTAAAGCCAGAAAGAAATACCGAAAATAGTGGGAAAACTGTAAATAGGCGTTACACTAATGTTTGGATAAATACAAAAGGAACTTGGCTTCTGGTTGCTCGACAAGCGACCAATATAGAAGTAAAGTAGGTTTTATAATAATCTAACCTAATAACTACAACAATTATTATAGGTGGTTGTCTTGAAAAGGAATATATGGCTTTAGAAGTTAAAAGCCATCTGTTCGATATCGAAGGGCAACAAGTCTAAGCCTCTTTATCAACAAAATGTAACGAAGACGATACTACAATAGAATCAATGGACGTAATTAATACCTTTACAAGTAAAAAAGTTTGACTGCTAAAAAGAGATACATTATTGCATTAGGAGCCTCAGCTGGAGGTATAGTTGCCTTGTCAGAATTCTTTGATAATTCCTTACCTGATGGCGTCACGTACGTAATCACGACCCACTTATATCCCCATCAGAAAAGCTTGCTCGGTGAGATTATTCAAAAACATATTGACATAAGGGTCTGTGATGTTGAACACAGCTCTAAAATAGAGAGCAATGTAATTTACGTAATGCCAGAGAACAAGATCATGACTATAGAAGATGGTAGGCTAATACTGAATCCTCGCGACTTGTCGATCAAGGTTAACAAGGCCATTGACATTTTCTTTAACTCATTAGCGAATGACACTGAGTTTCTTAAAGTAGCAGTGATCTTATCAGGTATGGGCGTTGATGGAACCGAAGGTGTTAAAGCGCTGTCAAAAAAGGGAGCTTACATTATCGCTCAAACTGCGCTGTCTGCCGACGAATCCAGTATGCCTTATAGTATAATTAATTCGGGATATGCAGACGAAATTCTTGAACCAAAACAAATGCCAAGCGCGATATTAGCTTACCTATCTAGGCAATATTAAAAGGGATCGATCTCGAATCGGCTATCCTTTTGGAAAATCAGTTGCAGAAAATAGCATTGTCATTTAGTCGAGCTAAGAGAAAACAAGTGTCTCAGAAAACGAAGCAATTATTTCAGTCTGCTCACCCTCAAGAATCCAATGCATACTCAAGAATTTTGTCTTTTCGTTGGGTAATTGATTCACGCCTTGCGTAACAACTAGATGGTGTGTTACAAAAGTTGAGTTTGGTAGGGTGTTAGCACATAGCTGGATTTATATAGGCTATACCGAAAGTTCCGAAATAACTTTTGAGTTATTTAACAAAGAAGATAAAACATGTCTTAGACTTACTCATACCGGACTGGCCAGTTTCCCATCTGACGCACATTTTGCAAGGCATAGATTGAAAAGGGATGGTAACAGATACTTGGAAGTAATCTGAAAATGTACCTCACAATGAATTCAAAAGTCATTAGGCGTTGATGCTACTCAACTCCAATGGGATATGCAACTAATATGAGACTTTGTGAGCTAAAAAACAGGCGCATTGATTTCCAGATCTTTGATTTTCCAGGCATCCCTAAGTTTTGCATTTATCTTAATTAGCTCAATATTATTACTGGTCTGCTGATACACGGTTTTTAATCCAGTTAAAGCCCATCCGTTGTTGGGGTTGATAGCAAGGTCAGACTTCAGCACCTTAACAGCCATGGGGTACTTTTTTGCTTTGATTAACACCGTACCAAGATATTGCCTTGCAGGTAAGGGCCAGTCCCTTGGCTCGTTGTAGATAATATTATCTTCTGCAACGACCGCTTGCTTAAGTAAATCTATTGATGCCGTGTAACTCCCCTCTTCAGCAGCAATCATTCCCTTCAAAATTAAATCGGCCACAAGTGAAGTCTCGTAAGCAGAACTAAAATTATCCATAGGATATTTTAATGTGTTATCACCTAGCTTCTCCTCTAAAGCTTTTAGCTCAAACTTGCCAGAAATTACATTTCCCATGCTACAAAAAGCAAGCCCCCTTGCAAAATGCAAGAGAACCGATGCATAGCCTAGGGAATCCATCTTTTCAGAGGCAAGAATTTGGGCCCACTTTCCGAAACGCACATCGGTCAGAACAGGTTGCATATAGAGGTACTGATAAAAATTACCGGCAGAATTCTTTATGTGCATGTCTGCTTTGTTGACACTTGCCTGAACCATATTAGCAGCCTCCGATGCAATTCTATAATTTCCAGCCATATGGGCACAATTTTCTTTTAGGTGTATATTATGATCCTTATAAAGACCGCTTCCTCCAGCAATAGGTGAGAATGCCTTTACTGAATTATTAAAACCCTCAACCGCCAGATCATTGTCTATTATTCCCTGGCTGTAATTTCCTGTGCGGATATAAATATGTGATGGCATGTGCGTAATATGGGCCACTGATGGCATTAACGTATCAAGTAGGGCAGCACTTTCTAAAGCAAGCTCAGGATGTGCAGAAGCTTCCAGGACATGGATATAATAGTGGTTAGCCCCGGGATGTTTTGGAGAAATCAAAAGCGCCTTTTCCAGTAAACCACGAATTTGGGCCGTCCATACTTTTGGTTTCATGGCATGATCATAAAGATCCCAGGGATGAAGCAGCAATAACGCATCGGCATAAAGCGTAATGACGTCTGGATTTTGCGGAAAATCAATATAAACCTGTTCCATCGCCTTCGCGTAACGTGTCCTAAGCTGAAAAACGCTTATACTAGTGTCAGCGGTATAACGGACTTGCATGGCACCAATTAGTGCGGATTCCACAGCAGAAGTGCCCGCCTGGAACAATCTACTTTGAAGAGCCGCCTCTCCAGCAGCCGATGGCCCGCGGTAATCATTTCCATAATTAATATTTGGACCCATGGCGAGCGCCTTGCCATACCATGCCATTGCGTTTGTAGTATCAATCTTAGCTGCCTTACTAAAAGAAGCATATGCCTCGTATGCGTGGAAGGCATAATAATAACTCAGCCCCTGGTCAAAGAAAAACTGCGCGCTGTCTGATTCAGTAGTAATCTTAAAGCTGTAGTGTCCCCAGCCCTTCATGGCCGGAATGTCCGTTTCAGCATATGGCTCGATAAAGGACAATCCACAAAATGCTGCGTTTTTAAGTACCGACTTAAATGCTAAAATAGGTTTCTGAAACTGCGATTCTGCCTTGCGAAATGAAAGCATCCCAATGAAGACGATAACGACAACAAATGCCGGGATTATATATTTGTAATTCGCTTTCATTATTTGATCGAATAAGAAAATATAAGCTTAAGTACTCTGAGCTAGATGCTTAATAAATATAAGATATATATATATGGTAAAATTATGCATCAAGCAACTTGGTAATATATAATTTCCTAAAAAGCGAAATGGAAGCCCAGGATGACCCAGTTTGTTGTAACGAATCTTTAATATCTATAATCGACGATCATTTGATACGTGGCGTCAATTTCTAAAAATCACGCGGCAGCGGCCTAAGATATTTAGTAGAATAAATCCTCTATATTTGAAATCTTA
This sequence comes from Pedobacter sp., assembly GCF_037719805.1. Lineage (GTDB taxonomy): Bacteria > Bacteroidota > Bacteroidia > Sphingobacteriales > Sphingobacteriaceae > Pedobacter. Next base: position 56,878 of record NZ_JBBJLZ010000005.1, read on the forward strand.
ATCAAAGCTTTTACAGAAACGAATGAAAATAGATAAACCCCAACTATTGAAAGAAATGGCAGATCAGTTTACTGAAATTTGTTTCATCTTTAACATTCCGGACAAAAGATTTGAATATATCAATTCTGCGTTTGAGCAAATTACAAAAAGAAAATCCGAGGATTTACTCAAAAATCCGGAAAAACTATTTGATGCCATTCACAAGGAAGATCTGATTTACGTGAAAGATTCATTCAGACAACTATTGAAAAACAAGTATAATAGTCTTTTAAATTTTCGAATTTGTCAACCTGACAATACCGAAAGGTGGATAAGGCTAAAGGTTACCCCAATTATAAAGGATGGCAAAATCACTTATCTAAGTGGTCTTGCAGAGGATGATACCGCGAGGAAAATAAGTATTTTTAATATGCAACAGGTCAGTGGCTGGAAAAATGCTAATCTTGAAATCTTGTCCCACGACTTAAGAGGGCCATTATCAATTGTTCAAATACTAACCAGTATCATCAATAAGAAAATACCTGATCATCCTGAACTTCATAAGCTTACCCAGATGATTACCGACATTTCAAAGCGAAACATTGAACTGATACAAACACTCCTGAAAAAAGAGTTCCTATCTACGGCAGCGATCGAAATCAGCAAAGAGCGATTAGATGTTGTTTGGGAAATAAATCAAGCATTAGATATTTACTTAAAATCTCAGGAAAACATTAAAAAGAAGTTTCATTTTACGCACTCCCATGACCAAATCTTTGCAGAGGTGGACAGTATGAAATTTCTACAGATTATAAATAACCTAGTGTCTAATGCCATAAAATTCACCGGTGATGATGGCAAAATCCTAGTCCACGTCGAGAAACTGGATAATTCTTTTCTGGTTACAGTTAAAGATGATGGAATTGGCATACCGAATAATCTTCAACCCATTCTTTTTCAAAAGTATACTAAGGCTGGAAGAACGGGTTTAGAGGGAGAACAATCAGTAGGACTCGGTATGTGGATTGTGAAAACCTTGACTGAGGCTCATGGAGGCAAAGTATGGTTTGAAACAGAGTTAAAGAAAGGCACAATTTTCTTTATAGAAATTTCTTTGGGCAATTTAAAAATGTAACTTTTTCTAGTTCTTAAGTGCTATTGTTATCAGATGACCCAAGATTTATGGTGTATTCCATTGCATTAGAAGTCAATGAAGCTTCGAAATTATAGAAATAACGCATATTAAAGGTCTTGTTTACATTTTCGAAAAGATTTCTATCGGTGTTAAAACCCTATGATTTTGAAGCTCTTCAAAGAACAACCGATATGCTAATTTTATCTTACATGAGCCTAGAGGAATCAGGACTCAGTTGTAGGAACCCAGTGAAGAACGTCTATTAAATCTAAACACGAGATACGCAGTACGTATATCACTTTTTAAACGCGTAATATTCCGTCAGGTTTTACTTATACTTTTACCGTATATACTCCATTACTAAGATAATAATAACACTGATACACATGGATCTCCGAATCTTAGGCGTCCTATCGAGGGCATATCAACCATCTCAAGTCTTTAGACGGCTTGTGTCTGGTAGACGACTTCTGTTTTTAACCTGTCAAGAAGGCTATCCTTGTGCGGTTATAATAGGCGTTCGTGAATATGACAAGAAAATTGATGGCAACGTTTTTATACGGAGACATCGTACCGACCTTAAGGGAGTGAAAACTGTAAACTGGAATAACATGGACCACAGATCCTTCCGCGAAGAAACCTTATTGAGTGATCTTACCGAACTTGTGAGCGATGTGCTATAGGAGGCTACCCTTCGTTTTCTGAGACAAAATATTGTTTCGCCTAGTTCATTAACGCTGCTGTTACACAGCAACTAAAAAAGTCCACTTTGTTTTCTTGAAGCCTAAAATGGTATGGTCACGATGATATTACAGCCGCTTTATTTTAATATTTTTAAGCCAAACTTTTTGCCCATGATGTTGAAACATAATGTGGCCACTGGTAGATGTAGCAAAATTAGGGTTGTCATTATATTTGCTTTTACGGATGAGGTCTTTTAATTCTTTTGATCCCAATGTATATTCAACAACTTTGACCCCGTTGATCCATTGTGTAACGTGACCATGATCTACTAATAACCTCGCGGTATTAAATTCCCCAACTACTTTCAATTGCTTATTTACCGGCGAAATTAGGTCATACAGAGATCCTGCGGAACGTATTGGGGCTTTATCATTAAAATTAATGTCATCCAGCAATTGGAATTCAAAATTATCTAACCAATTTGGGCTATTTCCATTGCCGGATTCGTGATCTGAGTTTTCCTGAACATTATAAAAAATACCACTGTTGCCGGCTTTAGATACTGCCCATTCCAGTGTCAAATCAAAATTAATATAGGTCTCTTTTGTTAGAATATCCACATTCGGCACATCCGTTTGGGTAACCAGTGCGCCATGTTCTATTTTCCAGGCATCAGATGGGAAAGTGGCCATTTTGTAACCTCTTAATCTATTGACCGTTTTTCCATTAAATAGATAATGCCATTTATTAGCTTTCTGAGAGTAGGTTAAATTGACTAAGCAAAATAACAGCAACAATAAAACCGACAGCTTCTTCATACTTATTATCACGATGATTTTTTTTGTAAGGTTAACACTTTTATTCGATGTAATATTAATTTACTGGCGTTTGTTTTATATAAAGGAGTAATACCATCACTCATTAACATCGGTAAAAATATTTGAATCTGATACTTACTTGGCGATACATATTTATCAAACCTCGTTTGTTTAAGTGGGCCCAATTTATCGACCTTGCTTGCAGCGTTATTATTCCATCGTTTAATGGTATTCATTGTAGGTTAGTTTTAAGCATCGACTTGAGTTTTAATAATTAAATTGCAAACGATAAGCTCGGTCGCCTATCTGTTGTGCAACCTTATTAACAATCTTACGTCTTCCTTACATGAACAGATTTTCAAAATGTTCGCTATGTTTTCTTCCTTAGGAAGCGCTACAGAAACACCTTCTGCAAAATCTAAAACCGGTTCACCCACATCCTACGGTGGACGCAAACCGTATTCTTGTGAAACAGGCGGCCCATATGCATGATAGCGATGTATCCTTTAATGATACGTCCACTTTAGCGCACTCGAAATGTTGGTTGCAAAACCATTAAAGCGCAGGCAAGTCCTTTCTTCATGAGTATTTCTTTTACAATCCATTCTTCTCACATTTTGCCACAACAATAAATGTTTTTCTTTTAAAATCAAGCCTACAATTGTTCGATTAACATTTAAAGCTCACTGTAAATTTGACCTTTTACAAGTTGATCGTCAATATACCTAAGGGTAGTAATAACATTTGCATAATGCTTATGCATGGTGATTCACCAACGGATCATAATTATTTAATCGTACATTTGATAAACGTTGATCCAGGCACTTCTAGCCATGAACTTCTTGTAAATCAAAAACATGCAAAACCCTGTATATGCTCATCAAAACTTCTTTGTTCAAGAGAAGGAAAGCAATTCGCTTCGAGGCGATCTTTTTGATAATTTGCCGATTGCCATTTACACTTGTGACAAATTCGGTTATATTACTTCTTTTAATAAAGCTGCAGTTGGATTATGGGGCAGAACTCCTGTAATAAGTGCCGACCTATGGTGTGGTTCCTGGAAAATATTTCAGACTAATGGTGAGCCACTTCTATTAGATTCCTGCCCAATGGCCAGAGCATTGAAAGAGAAGGTTGCTATTACAGGAGAAGAAATCATTGTTGAGCGTCCTGATGGCAACAGGCTAAACGTGTTGCCTTACCCTGTTCCTGTTTTTGATGACAATGGCGAGCTAACAGGCGCGATTAATACCTTGGTTGATATAACTGAAAAAAGAAAGGCAGACAGGAGTCTTAAACAACATGCCAAAAATTTGGAGACCTTAAACTTAATTGCAAAGGAAATTTCGGAGAGTTTGGATATTGAAGATATCTTACAAAAAGTGATTGATGCGACTACCTCCCTTACAGGTGCGAGTTTCGGTGCTTTTTTCTATAAAAAATTGAATGATGGCAAAGCGCACACGCTTTTTACCCTGTCGGGGGCACCTAAAGATGCTTTCGGGAAGCTTGTCCCGGCGTGTATCGATGCTGCGCTTCCTTTTACCGTCGGAGGAGGCATCATAAGGATTAATGATATCACTAAAGATCCAAGGTTTGATAAAAACCATTTGCAAAATAGTATGCCTTTTGTACACCTACCTGTGGTAAGTTACCTATTAGTTCCTGTTCTATCAAAAGCGGGTTCTGTTATAGGCACCTTGTACTATGGTCATCCGGAAGCCGGACGGTTTAAACCAGAACATGAAACCTTGGTTTCTGCTATCGCCGCTCATGCTGCCATTGCATTAGATAACGCTAAACTATATGAGGAGATACGCACGCTAAATTTGAAGAAGGACGAATTCATTGCAATGGCAAGTCATGAACTGAAAACGCCTGTTACTACCCTAAACGGGTACTTGCAAATTGTGGAGAAAGGGATACCCAATGACAACAAGAATAAGAATTATCTCCAAAGAGCGCTTAAACAAGTACAAAAGCTTACGGGACTAATCTCAGACCTTCTTGATGTTTCAAAGATTGAAGCAGGACAACTTCCTCTTTCTCTTACAGCCTTTGATTTGGTTACACTGGTTAAAGAAGTAATAGAATTGATGCAATATGGTATGAACAGCCACCGTATTGAAATAAGTGGTGACGTTGATACACTTTTGGTCTCCGCAGACAAGCAACGGATTGAACAGGTTATTATCAATTTAGTTTCAAACGCTGTTAAGTATTCTCCAAACGCGACTTTGGTAAAGGTCAGCGTTTCTAAAATAAAAGATAATGCGGTCCTAGCTGTGCAGGATTTTGGGATTGGCATCAGAGAAGAGCAGCTCGAGCGAATATTCTCCCGCTTTTACAGGGTAGAAGATCTTGCCGCGTTTATGTCAGGACTAGGGATTGGCCTATACATCAGCAAGGAAATCATTTCTAGACACAAGGGCAATCTCACTGTCACGAGCACGCTTGGGCTTGGTTCCACCTTTTCGTTTGAACTGCCTCTTAGATAAACTGCTGACTTCGCTTATGATGCATCCGCATTAAGTAAACGGATAACTAAAAACATGCATTTGTCGTACGCTGTGGCGAATATGCAGTTTATATTTTCCGGGCTTAGGTTTGTAAGCCAGATGAGGTTAAAATCAAAGTCATTGTTATGCCAACCGGTGCGCCATGTAAATGTATTTATCTACCAACCTCATTAAACCCTCCTTTCTTTAGAGAGTACTTATCAATTTGTCTGTACCAGCTTAATGGCAAATGATAAATCTTATTTTGAGTTAATTCCTAGCTTCTGCCTGGTCCTTATATCCGCCATTATTCCCCCGATTTAGGATAATAACTCGTTTTATGACTGTTAGTGAAAAGTTGCCATTTCTACACATCTGAGAAAAAGACATTTACAGTGGTGCTCAGTTCATCGCGGAAGCGATATAGTAAATGTTGATCCTTTACCCTTGCTACTTTCCAGCGAAATTCTTCCTTCATGAAAGCCAATTATTGATTTAGCTAGGTATAGACCAATACCTAATCCGCTGTAATGAGATTCGTTTTGTCCCTCTACCCGATAGAAACGTTCAAAGATATTTTTTTGATCTTTTTCATCAATTCCTATTCCGTAGTCCCTAATTCGAATATTTGCTACTTTATCTGCAGTTGTCAGAGATATGTCTATCACCTTGCTGTCTGGTGCATATTTTATTGCATTGGAAATCAGATTGATCAGCACCTGACTGATTTTATGCCGATCAACGTTAACCTCAATGTCCCTCTCCACATTTAAATTAAAATGATGTTGTTGATGGGTAAGCATAAAATCTTCTATTACTTCGGTTACAAGCACATCAAGCAATAAAGATTCTTTCCTTAAATCCAGCCTGCCGGCCTCGATCCTAGTCATATCGAGCATGTCGGCAATGAGCCCCGTTAACTGCACTAAAAGTTGATCGATCCTGTTTAAAGATGGCTTGAGTCTACTAGTCAGCGCTGAGGCCGTTTCCTTTTCTAATACCCTCAACAGCAACTGTACATGACCCTTGATTGAAGTTACTGGTGTTTTAAGTTCATGGCTAAGCATAGTTACGAAATCGCTTTTGCGCTGCTCCTCAACTTTCAATGTCTGGATATCTGTTGTCGATCCCACCCACATCGTAATCTGCTTATTATCATCTAAAATAGGTGATGCAATGTTTAGATGCCAGATGTATTTTCCCTGAGTATCCTTAAAACGCATTTCAGATACGTACGAAACGCCACTCTCGGCTGCATCGGCTAGCCCCGCCTGAAAGGTAGAAATCTCATCAGGATGCATCATTTTATGATAACCAAAGTCTCTAAGATCCTCAAATCCCATCCCGGCAAATTCCAACCAATGTTTATTAAAAAATGTCACTTCTCCGCTTGGTAGCGCATTGGAAATCTTAGCCGGAACCAGGTCGGCAAGCGATCGGAAATGCTGTTCACTTTGCTCAACCTGTTTACGGGAATTAACTTGCTTGGTCACATCTACCGCCACCACCAAAATATCGGCAGTGGCTCCTGAAGAATCAGATATAGGTTGATAGGTCACATTAAAAAAAGATTTCTTTTAATTCACCATCATGTTCCAACAGCGACCGGATCTCATTTGCGTAGAAAGCTTGCCCGGTAGTATAGACCTGATCGAGGATACCGAGGAAAGGTTGTCCCTGCAACTCCGGAAGCGCAGCACTTAATGACTTGCCCACGATTTCGCTGGTTTTACCCCAGACTTCTAAAATTTTAGCATTTGCAGACTCAATTATAAGGTCCCTTTGATGCAGTATACCTATAGCAACCGGAGCCTCTTGAATCAAGTATTTAAAGCGAGCCTCGCTGATGGCTAGCTCGTCATTGCTGAGTAGCAACTGTGCATTTGCTGAGATTAGGTCTTCGGCGTATTTTTCAAGTAATTTTCGTGACAAAACCCGGTCTGTAATCTCAAATGACATTACCAGCACACCGGTGCGCTTACCTTCAAGATCTGAAAGGGGTTGATAGGTATAATCAACATAAGTTTCCCGCGTGCTACCATCCGGACTTGTAAAGAGCACCGGGCTTTCTCTAACGTCAATTGTTTCGCCAGTCTCTATCACCCTGCGCAACTGGCTGGCAAACGGCTGGTCGGTAAGATCTGGCAAAATTTGCAGGAATGGCTTTCCCAGTACCTGGTCTTTGGTCCTTTCCCAATATGCAAGATTACTATTATTGATCATTTCGACGACTAGATCATAACCTCGGATAATGACTACCGATGCCGGCAGCATGTTGAGAACCTGCTCAAGTTTATTATTCGCCTGACTTAGATCTTCCTGTGAACGCTGCAGTTCCTCATTAATAACGTTCAGCCCTTCGTTAGATGTTTCAAGCTCTTCGTTCAATGTCTGTTCACGCTGCAGTGCTTCAGTACGATTATAGTCATCGGCTGTATCAATGAGTTCCTCAATGTCCAGCGCATAGCAGATGAACCCTATAAAACTTCCTTCGGTGGAATACCATGGTACCGACTGCTCAGCCAGCCAGCGGTAAACTCCAACCCCATCTTTATATTTATACTTAGTTTTAAAAGCAGTCCTAGATTCACTGTAGGATGCAAACAAACGATCAAATTCTAAACGGAATTCTTGATGAATCCCCGCTGAATAGACATTAAGGTCGCTGGAAAAACGCCTCCATTCCGAATTAAAGTAGCACAGTTCAGTAGCTATAAAGTTTGCCCGCACCATAATCGGCAATGGGTCCATGATCACCTGAAATTCTTTTTCGGTTTTAAACTGATACTGGTCTGTAAATTCCATATACAATGTTAATTAAACCGTTCACGTTTTGTTACCACTTCTTTGAAGTTTTTTGTTCGGCAGTTAATGTAGCTTATATTATCGGTTGTTAACTCGGTAGTGTAGTATAATCATAACCTTTCAGTAACAATACAAGAAGATGAATCTTATTTAATTAAGATTATGAAGTAGAGGCTTATGTTGTCATATTTACTTAGATGAAAATGGAGTTAGATGGAGCTGATTAAATGCTGATGAAGATTAACCGGCGCACTTGTTCTGGAAAGGGAAAACAAGGTGAACATATGCCTATATGAAACAGTATTATACAAAGCTTAATTAGGTATCTATCACTAAAGCCTATTTAAGATATAATGTTGGTTTAAAATGAAAATCTTTAAAATGAGAGTAGATGACATTTCGTATACAGTCAAGCAAAACGACAATGGTTATTCTCTTGTAATAAAAAGGAATTGAAGTACTAAAGTTTAAAGTTACTGTTGGTAAAATTTAGTATTCCATTGGGGAACCGATGTAGGAAACAAAAGTCATTTAATCGATAGGATTGGTTTAGCAATTGAGTTGCACAACCTTAAACGATACCTTTAACTGTTCAATATTTGTAACCCCTTGTATGTTAGAGAAGCAATATATTCATTATCTATTTTCTTAATTTCGATTAGGCCCTCCTTCGCTAATCGTTGAAAACCAGACTGACTGCCAATAAGAGTTTCATCTAGTTTAACTTTTTTATGTTGCGAAACATAAGTCAAAACCTTTATTATAAGTGGGAGATTATTTATCATTTGAATTTACCCGCAAGTATTAATCTCAAGATATAAATATATAACGCAATATAGGCTATGTAAGTATAATCTTACATAGGATCCCTTACCTGACATTTTCGAATTTGTCTCTCCGAACTATATAAGCAAATATTAAATCTCAGCGCCTTTCAGTGAAGACGGCGAAAATCATTTTTGTCAGGTTAATGTAGTCAGGGATCTCCCTTCTGTAGTTTATTTTGCTCAAAAATCTTTCCTATCTCCCAACTAGTTTATCGCTTTTCCCTCATTATCTAAGAGGGCTAAATCAGTCAGCCAGGATATTAGCTTTACGGCAAAAGAGAAATCTTCGTTTATTACGACACTTGTTTTATTCTTGCCGTACTGGATCTTTAGTTCACCGCTAAAGAAAAAAATTTAGGATGCTCTCTCTTCATGTTTCCTTATCGTCTTTTTTCTAAAACCCTTTCTTCTGAACGTAGAAGGCGATATGCCGACATAGTTTCTAAGTGTTAATGCAGAGACTATCGGCGTTTGTTATTTTAATCCAGTTCGTCGAGTAATTACAGGCGTTTGTCTAGAGGTTACTCATGCTGGTATATTACGCCGTTTTTGCTTGCAACGTTTCTGTGCTGATGGCGTCTTAATAACAGAAAACAAAGAAAATCTTAAAAACATAAAGACATGAAAAATCTATCCAAAACATTATTTGCAGCAGCATTAACAGCAGTAGTATTATCATCATCAGCTATGACTAGCTTCGCCACTGAGCCAGTTGCAACAGAATTGACAGCATCCTCAGTAGAAGGTTTTAATAAGATCTGGGTGAGCGGTAACGTGAAAATCGTATTGATTCAAGGCAACAAGCAAAGCGTGATAGGCACCAGCAATTATGACTCAACCAAGACGTCAGTGTTAAGCAAAGGACAAACGTTGTACATCAACTCGATGGAATCCAGTCAGGTAACTCTTAACATCACTGTAAGGGATTTGCAAAGGGTAGAAGCGTACGGACAATCAGTAGTGGTAACAAATAATAATTTCGACCTTAAAAACCTTCAATTATTCTTAAATCAAAGTGCAACTGCAAAAATTAAAACAACAGCAGAAAGTTTATATACGGTAGTAAAAGACAATGCATCGTTAAAACTTAATGGTTCAGCAGATAAAAGTACAATGATAGCTGTCAACATGAAAAACGTAAAGTTGGCAGACTTTGCTAGTTTAAAATCTGAATCATTTGCTTCCGAGGAGATTATGACAGCGGATAAAAATGCCATGACGCTATCAAAATAGTAAGTTAGTTTAGTTTTTAGATAAAGTTACAGCTGCCTGGATAGGCAGCTGTTCTTATGAAGAACGTTACAAGAAATAAAGATGTGGTCTTCAAGTCTACAAAACTTTACCAGCCCCTAGTTATAAAGTTTTATATCATGGTATCAGTATATCATAATATAAATATATGCTGATATAATATATTAGACTTAATTCAAGATGGAGATTTATCTTCCTTTTTTGAGACGACTCTTTAGACTTATAATTATCCTTTGACAAAAGTTCATAAGAAGCTGATAAGTAATTATGACATTCAACTATGTAGCAAACAAGACTAGTTTGTCGTTTCAATGCTTAAACACCTAAAGCAAACTCTTAAATGAAAAAATGGACTTTATGGGCTACATCACTATTTTTTATAGCTATTTCTGTAATTATTCTTAACCTCCTATTGGTTCATTCTTCCTCAGTAACAATCCAATCCTTTGCTTGGTTATTAGGGGCTGTTTCTTCTATTATTTTTATAACTGTAGGAATAACGTTAGCAAACAAAGCACTCCGGGGCAAAAAATATAACTGTGAAAGGTATTTTTGATGGAATGCAATTTCTTGATTTGAAACAATGACTCTTTCAATTTATCAAAATGCTTAGGTTTACTTGAAACACAACGAAGTGAAAAGTGAAGAAGTTCCGCCTCTTCTCAAATTATTCCACCGTTTAATGATATTAATTGTAGATTAATGTCAGCGTCAAGCATCAAATTGAATCTTTCACTAATTAAATTGCAAACGATAGGCTCGGCGCCCTATCTGTTGTGTAACCTTTTGTAAAATCTTACGTCTTCCTTACATGAACAGATTTTTTCCAATAGCGCTCTTTCTTTTTCCATGTGTTTTAAAAGCGCAAAGTAACTCGCCAGTGATCGCTGACAGTGTCAAGGCTTACTTAGACAAAAGTTTGCATATTATTGAGGCTAATGCATTAAATAGTAAAAATATTGATTGGAAAGAACTACGCGAGAACATTTATAAAAAGGCTTCGCAAGCAAAACATTATGAAGACATTTTACCCTTATACCCTTATATATTCGAGCAAATTGATGATCATCATGGCAGCTTAAAATATAAAAACACAACATACAGCTGGAACAAACCAGTTAGGGTCAAAGTAAACGAAACTATAAAAGTAGCTACCAAAAAATATTCATTTGTTCGTTCAGAGAAGATTGGAAAAGACATTGGTTACATTTTGATCCCGGGAAACAATGATTTTAGGGGTCATCTTATGGATAGCATTAGCAGAGATATAAAAAATGCTGTTGCCAATATTAACGACTCTAAGATTAAGGGTTGGATTATTGACCTTAGAGTCAATACCGGTGGAAATATGTATCCTATGATTGCTGGATTAACTGAGTTTCTAGGTGAAGGGAGAGTAGGCGGATTCATCACCTCTACTCATCAACCTGATGGGGATTGGATAATTAAAAACGAGACGTTCTATGTAGACTCCGTGAAAGTAACACCCGTGAAGTATGAAGGCTATCCAATAAGGAAAGACGTTCCTATTGCAATTCTAATTAGTGGTAATACCGCAAGTTCCGGAGAGATGACCGCAATCACTACCATTGGCAGGAATAACTCGATACTAATTGGCGAGCCAACCGCAGGCTATACCACCACTAATTTGGGTTTCAAATTAAATGAATACTCAGGTCTTAATTTGGCTGTAGATTATGCCTCTGATAGAAATGGCAAGGTTTATCCTAAGAATATTAATCCAGATATCTTAGTTGCCAACGGCGATAATTTTGAAATTCTTGCTAAGGACGAAAAAGTCAAAAAAGCTATCTCTTGGTTAAGAAAGAACAAATAAGTCCTTTCCTAGTTTTCTTATACTGTCCAGGTGGAATTATTATTATTATTATTTCCCGCATATAACCGGAAAGATATTTGACTTTTTCCCGATTGCAATTATCAGGCATAATGGGAGTGTAACTAGAAGTGTTTTCATAAGTTGCAGTTTTGCTACAGCTGAAACCTGCGCTTAATATCTACTTTTGAATTCTTATATCTTGTAAGCACTACAACTGAAGCCATAAACTGCCAGCAATAATTTGATCTGGAAACAGCACATTTTACTAATATAGAATTTGCCTGATTTACATATACCTTGTTTGCCCTTATTTTCTGTTTAAAGATGTGAAGCTAGTTCCGATAAAATATGTAGATTCCCGTAAATATTTAGACATGACGCCTCTCAAGAAAGTATTACTCGTTACAACCGGACTGTTAATATTGGTATTAGTACTTCGAGAAACCGAGTTACTCGATATCAATTACTATAAAGCGGAATACAAAAGTTCGTTGAATACCAGGTTAAATACCGAGACCACCACTTTTACGTATGATGGGCAGAAGCCAGCACCAAAGTCTACATTAAGACCTAATGACCTTTCTTTTATTATTCTACTTGGAAAGGATACTGTGTACAAGGAAATGAATAAACTGGAGCCAATTATTGTTAGGATTGATTCCTTGACATCCGGGCCGACCTGGATGCCACTTTATAAATCTGCGAAGTTTTCTGCAGTATCATCGTACCAGTTACCTAATGGCGAAAGCAAAAATTCAGCATTTTTATTGGGGTATTCAAAGGCATCACTTTCAGGCGGTCTTAAAATAGAGGGCGACATTAAAATTCAAGGAATATGTTCCCGTAAGGAGGCGCACAAATTAATCCGGAATCATGTGGTAGAAAGTGTAACAGCTTCAACCAAACGGTATTTTGCTAATTCAACGCCAGATTTCCTGGAAGGCATTGCAGTAGTTAATAAAATCCAAGCAATACAGCTTTCAAAAGACTAATAGAAAATCGTCTAAGGCCGAAACTTGTGATAATTTGCACTCTGTGTGCCAGTGCAGGCATGTGATTAGTACATTATTCAATATTAGGAATTGGATGCATAGACAATCAAACTACATGTATATTGTCTTAATGAACGAAAGGACTAAATAGAAATTTAGTTTACAGGACCTTAACGCCCTTCCAAAAAGCAACATAATCTTTGATCTCACTAGCAGCGTCCTTTGGGTTTGGATAATACCAGGCAGCATCCTCATTTTTTTGACCATCCACTACCAAAGTATAGTAAGATGCTTCGCCTTTCCAAGGGCAAGAGGTATGTTTGCTTGAAGCATGAAAAAAGTTTTTATTTATAGATGTTGCAGGAAAATAATGATTATTTTCAATTACAATTGTATCGTTACTTTCTGCTATGATTTGATCGTTCCAGCTCGCTTTCATAATTTTATGATGTTGTAAATATTAACCAAACAGTTTAGAATTTGTTTCAATGGCATCGATTCTAGTAATTAATTGTTTAGGAACTCACCTGAATGAAAACATAATAAAGCACATGTTTTTATATTCTTCGCTTCTTGTAGAAATAATGAGGATCAGGGTAAAGTCGTCATCGTCACGTAAGATACTTTTTAAGGATCCGATATGAGCTAATCCAATGACAAGCAATATCCGTTTAGCCTCAGTTTCCATCTGACAGTTCACAATAGTGGAATATATCTTATAATCTCTGTTTTTGAAAGTTGATGTTAGTTCTAAGCTGTTTCACCTTGTTGGGCGAAGCTGACGAAGGATAGTGATAGTAAGGCAAGGTAAGTAGAAATTTAAAATCCATATCCAGTGGGGATGGTTAAGTTTTATTGTTAGTATCGCGTAGAGGCTATTTGTTCGGGTTTACGACAATTTAGCTAATACACTGATTGGATTGAAATAGACTTGCTGTTTAAGATTAAAAATCACTAATATGTGAAATAAACAACTACATAAATTATAAACGCACCATAAAGTTTTACCGCCTACAATCATGCACCGTTATATATGCCAACCGCGTTAGCGTATTGAATTATGGATCTTTGTATATTGCTGGAGAATTACTAAATGCTCGCAATATGAAATTGTATTCTACTATTTGGCTAACACTTATTATTCCCATTGCTACGCGATTGACTTTCCAAAGCGAGCCAGTAGTTCGTGAGATTTTGACCAGTCAACAGCTTTTCGTAACAATACTAATGCCCTTGACCGGTAAATATAAGAAGACTCGACAGGGATATGAAGCAAGATTACAAGACGCTTTTAAAGTTATTAAATATGAGGACGACTCAACTTATGTGGAACTAGACTGGACACTATGCCCTAATGGCAACTGCCCAGAAATAGGCCAGTTCAAAGAAGGTACGTCTAACTACAAACAAATTGATAGCTTAATCAGATCAATATATAACAATCGGGCCATTATCGATAGTCACTGATTACGAATCCTTTCTCCACAACGGCGAATGTTATTAAATGGAAAAGATAAAATGGCAGGGTACCTGTATGTATACGGGCGGTGTTAGATAGCGGTCCGGGGGTTATTATATTCAAAGAAGCATCAGGTAACTAAACCCGATGCTTCTTAAAACTAGCCTCGCTTATGTTACTATTTCGACAAAATGCTAACCGCAAATTGGGTGGCCATCATGGCTTCAGAAGCATATGATTCTGATCTTAGACTTGCAAAGTCACCTAACTTTACATTTTTCATGTTGCTCGCCACCATGGTGCTTTTATCAGCAGTACCATTTAGTTTAAGCACTGCATTATCTTTTACTACTGTGTATAAACTTCCAGCTGTTGTTTTGATCTTGGCAGTTGCGTTTTGATTCATGAACAATTGAAGGTTTTTAACATTAAAGTTGTTGCTTGTTACCACTACGGATTGCCCGTATGCTTCTACCCTTTGCAAATCCTTTACAGTGATGTTAAGAGTTACCTGACCTGATTCCATCGAGTTGATGTAAAGCGTCTGTCCCTTGCTTAACACTGAAGTCTTGGTCGAATCATAATTGCTGGTCCCTACCACGCTTTGCTTGTCACCTTGAGTCAAAACGATCTTCACGTTACCGCTTACCCAGATCTTGTTAAAACCTTCAACTGAAGGCACTGCTAATTCTGTTGCAACTGGTTCGACTGCGAAAGTTGACATTGCTGATGAGGTTAATACTACTGCTGTTAATGCTGCTGCGAATAATGTTTTTGTTAGAGTTTTCATGTCCTTATGTTTTTAAGATTTTGTTCCGTTTTCTGTTATTAAGACGCTATCAGCACCGAAACGTTGCACGTAAAAACCCTGTAATATACCATCATGAGTAACCTCTAGACCAACGCCTGTAATTTCTCGACGAACAGTAGTAATGACCCACAGACCAACTGCTTTCTATTCTGAGTTACGCTTGAATAAACCAAGCGTCATACCGTTGCCAGTTGCCTTATGGTTATTACTTGAACGAGTTGATAGTTATCATAAACCCATTGCAATATTTATAACAGAATTATGATTTTTGATGATGAGTATTTAATAATTTTTAACTGGCAAGGCAGTTTGTTTTTTACATTATACATCATACGAGCAGAACTTGTCTCAAAAGAAGGAGACCTTTTTTATAAGGTTAGTATAGCAGGGCAGCTGGATTCTGAATTATTTCCCTGTGGACAAATTCTTCTTAAAAAATGAGTCAATATCATGCGTGCTATTTCAACTATAGTCCAGAACAAAATTACGAGCTAAGCCCATTAAATGGCCACTTAAACGTAATTTGCACGACTGAAAATTAGTATGGTCTTCCTTCTTTCTGCATACCTAGACATCCGAGTGTAAACACTAACTTCCAATATGAAAACATTCGCTGTTATTTGTGTTGTCTTACTGCTTTGTGTGGAAACCCAAGCACAGCTCTCGGAGCGCTGGTATCGTTTTTACAACCGGGACAGTACACTGATAGGATTCAAAAATGCCGAAGGGAAAGTATCAGTTGCACCCAGGTTCCAGCCACAGTCAGCCTGGGGTGCATTTCAAAATATCATAGCTGTTCAGGAGAAGCGAGATGGACAATACTTAAATTTTTACCTTACGAAATCTGGAAGGGAAGTCGGGCTGGACAGTGTTCACTATTTCGACAATGGACAAGACTATGAAGAGGAAGGATATATCAGGTTCCGCGACCATAAAACCGACAAAGTTGGACTGTTCAATAAGTTTGGCGACATAGTCATACCTGCTATTTATAATGATTTGACTAGGGTCAACAATGGATTAATTATAGCTCTTTCAGGAGCAGAAAAAGTAAGATCAGAAGATGGGGAACACAGTTCCTGGAGAAATGGTAAATTAATACTGATAGACACTAGTAACAAAGTACTGATGGAAGATTTCAATTCCTATCGAAGCCTAAACCTTTTTTCTCTTAGCATCACCAAAAACCCGCATCCTGATGTTATCAGAAAAAATTTTAAAGCTAAAAACGGAACATACTATTCTTTTATCGACTACAAAAAGGAATTTCTGTCTTGGCTAAAAACAAACGTGTTAAATAATCACAGCAAGGAAAAACTAGGCTCGGCTTTTTACGACAACCTTGCCTATTTCAAACCCGATTCTGGTTGGGTTAGTGAACCCAAAGACACCTATCTTTCACAAAATTATGAGCTCATTATTAAGAAGCTTTTGCAAGTAAATGCAACCGATAGCAGATACAGTATTGCTATTGACGGTCTGAATGGATTGATTTTTAACTCACCTGATTTTGGCCCCTACTATGACGGAAGAAATGAAAGTAAGACAAAATATCCGGTACTTTCGCTCATCTTTGACTATGATGAGATGACGCCGCAACACAAGCAAGACCATTTTGATTTTCTCAGAACAGATGACGGTTATAGGATGATCAGTCTAAGTATCCGTAATCCGTGAAGCCTAGGGAAGTCGGTCTTATTTGGCTTAAATCTATCAAAAAAGCATTCCGATTGTTAAGTAAATATAATAAGTTCACCTATGAGTTCTTCAGATTCAGTAGGTGATAACAGCTAAGAAATTTACAACTCCCTTAATGGGTAACTCAAAACAGTTATGGAAAACGGAAATAACATTCTAATCAAAGAATTAGAAAAACTCTTAAGAGGCGGCGGTGCACATGTTGGATTTAATGAAGTGATAGCTAATTTGCCTGAAAACCTGCTAGGCAAAAGGCCAGACGACTTACCGTACAGCATTTGGCAATTGATCGAGCATCTAAGAATTGCCCAGGCCGACATGCTGGATTTCTGCCAGAACTCCAATTATCAGTCGCTAAACTGGCCGGACGACTATTGGCCAAAAGAACTTGCCCCGAAAGACAAGGACGCTTTTGACGCAAGTGTGCAGGCGTTCCAGGCAGACTTGGAAGCCTTTATTGAGTTGATGCGTAAAAGTGATTTATATACACCATTCCCGCATGGAGATGGGCAAACACTTTTACGGGAAGCTTTGCAGATCGCCGACCATAATGCTTACCATGTGGCCGAGATTGTCGTGATCAGGCGTTTACTCCATGCATGGAAGTCTTAAATCTGGATTAATGTTAAGCATGAGTACGATTTATAATCTGTAACGCCGAGCAACCGACTTTTGAACACAATTGTCCGACATTAGAATACTTAAATTAGATTGCCTTTCGTCAGTTTTGCATCTCAATAAAAGGATCACAATGGATGTAATATTAATCACCGGTGCCACAGGTTGAATTGGAGAGGCAGTTGTAAATAAACTTGCAGAAAGAAAACATGGCCTGTTGCTGGTTGCTCGGAATGCCCAGAAATTAGAAGAACAATGCGTAAAACTCAAAAAAGATTTTGGTATACATGCAGAGTTTATTGCTGCTGATCTGTCAAAAGCGGGTAATGCTCAACGGATTTTTGAAGAAACGCAAAAGCGTGGGTTGAAAGTTATTATGCTGATTAACAATGCAGGTATTGGCTCTGGTGGTGAATTTTCGACACTTACATTGCAGTCGGAATCAGCGCTGATCCAATTAAACATCTCATCTCTAATAGCGCTTACTCATTTATTTCTACCGGATATGCAAAAGCGGAAGGAAGGCAACATAGTCAATGTGGCTTCAATGGCTGCCTTTATGCCTATTCCATATATGGCCACTTATGCTGCCAGTAAGGCGTTCGTAGGGTCATTTACGCAGGCCCTTACCCAGGAATGCGTGCCTCATAACGTCAATGTAATGTTGTTTTGCCCAGGTTTGACGAAGACGAACTTTAACAGTGCAGCAGGTATTGATAATGAGATCGGGAAAGGTCTTAGCTCCGATTATCAAAATGCTCCAACACAAACACCCGAGGAAGTAGCAAATGAGGTAATGAAGGCGCTGGACAAAAATAAGCTGGTTGCAGTGTCCGGGACGATGAACAGGATAGCCGCCAACCTGATTGCGCTGGTTCCCAATGCTTTCATAACGCGAATGTTCGCAAGGTCGTATCGTAAAAAGATGAAAGTTTAATGTGTAAATTTGATCAAACTTACATTTGATATGAGCGATCAAACCCTTAACATCCACCTTGAAACCATATCGAAATTACACGAGGCTGTTGGAATTGCAAAGCCCCGGCACCCGCTCTTCAGCATCATCCGTTTTGAAGATTTCCCGGAATTTAAGAATGAACAACGGATCAGGCTGATATCCGATTTTTATCAGATCACCCTGAAGAAAGAATGCCCCTGTAAAATTCAGTACGGGCAAAACACATTTGACTTTGATGAAGGGGTCATTTCATGCTTTGCACCTAAGCAGGTTAATATTATTGACAAGAACTTTGAACCGGCAACATCAGGCTGGCAGTTATCCATCCATCCCGACTTTCTAAGGACGTATCCCTTAGGCCAAATAATCAGCAAGCTTGGCTTTTTCGATTATAAGATTAATGAAGCTTTGATACTTTCGGACGATGAGCAAAGGTCCTTTGAAAGTATTTTTGAGCATATCGAGAAAGAATACCATTTACCTATAGATAACTTTAGTCAGGACGTTATTATTGCTCATCTTGACGTAGTGTTATCGTACTGTAACCGTTACTACAACCGGCAGTTCATTACCAGAAAAATTAATAACGGCAAGATGCTGGATAAAATTGAAGACCTGCTAAGAAATTGGTTTGATAAACAAAAGACCATAGGCCTGCCAACTGCCCGCTATTTGGCCGCAGAATTAAATTTATCACCCAAATACCTAAGTGATTGCCTGAAACAGCTTACGGGCCAAACCACACAACACCTTATTCATGATAGATTAATAGCGCACGCCAAGGATAAGCTTATTACAACAGAACTTTCTGTGAGTGAAATAGCCTATCAATTAGGATTTGAATATTCACAATCATTCAGTAAATTGTTTAAAAGCAAAACGAATCAAACACCAATGGAATATAGAACTTCGTTCAATTAAATTCCAATGGTCACCCCAGTGACCTGCGCTTGAACCATCTTCCCGAGCCTCACTGAACACTGATTTTACTATTAAACTAATTTTGAGTAACTTAAATTATGTTTAACGCTTTCTCTCTCAAGTCAGGTGTCTTCATTTTGTTATTGTTCGGCTTTAAAGGTGCTGGCGCGCAAACTATCTTTGAAGGACAAGTATTAGATCAATTCTATGAAAAGCCTGTCCCATCAGTGACAGTGGCATTAGTAAAGACAAAGATTGTTACTTTAACAAATCAACAGGGCTATTTTAATATTGAAGCCAATTTGGTATCGCCATCTGACACCTTGGTTTTTAGTTCTATTGGATATGTCACGAAAAGGTTGGCAGTAGCTGATTACACAGCAAATCTGTTTGTTTTACTAACACCAAGTAATACCACTTTGGAAGAAGTAAACATTACAAACAGGAAGTTGAAGATAGAAAGGTTGCGGGATTTTAATAACGGTGATATTGGTACCGGACCCGGAAATCCTCAAAGTAAGCATCAGCTTCAATATGCCTACGCTAAACTTTTTGAGTCAAAACGTTCCAATTTATTATTAAAGCAAATAGACCTCGGCAGGTACATTGCATATGCAATTCCAAGAATTCCGGTTCAGACACTTTTCCTCCTCCATATTATGGATGTTGATTCGAAAACCAATAGTCCGGGGAAAATCATATATACGAAGCAGATACATTTGGAGGACAAGTCCTATTGGGTAACTATCGATCTGTCAAAAGACAATATTGTCATTCCTACCAATCGTTTTTTCATAAGCTTAGAATGGCAGCAAATCCCAATGAATGAAATGGTTAATCTAGGCTTCGTAAATCGACTTTATAAAGTCAAGTCAAATGGTAAACAGCGTTTAGAAGAAGTTTCTGAATATAGGATAAGCTATCAACCAATTTTTACGGGATACTACCGTAGTAAGCCAGCAGTTTCTTATACCAAAACAATTGGTGGTAAGTGGCAAAAGAATAAAGTTGATTTAAAATATGGTGGGCAAGAGCTTGCGTTATCAGTAACGTATAAATATTAAGCTGATGTACAGAATTCTAATTTCCTTGATCATCGTGTTTGCTTGCGATGTTCAGGCTCAAGAAAAACTAAATACCTTTCATGTAGTCGATAGCATCTCGAAGAAGCCTATCCGGTCAGCATCAGTCACTTTAATGAGAGCAAAATTAAGTATGAGTACAGAAAGCGATGGCATATTTATTATCCCGGGAAATCTGAAGTTGTTAAATGATTCTGTTATCATTTATTCACAGGGTTACGGCGTTTTTAGAACACTATTAAACAGGATGGATGGAATGGATTCTATTAAATTAGCTAAGCAACAATTTAAGCTGGATACAACTGATTTGACCGGAAAGCAGGAATCTATCCTTAACCCATTTAAAGTCAAAGATGTGGTCCGATTTACAGGCATTAATACAGCTACTACTCCATTTGAATACCTGCAACTAGCTCAACAATTTTATCTGATAAAACCGGGTGCTCAACTAACAAAAGTCAGAATTAGGCGACTGGCATTCAGTAATATTGACTATTCAAATACGCTTAGTTACAAAGGGATAGATTACGCGAAGTTTAGACTGAGATTTTATGCGGCAGATTCATTACAACCAGGGCCTGGGAGAGAAATCTGTACGGAGATAGTGGAAGTATCAGATCGAGATAATCAGCAAATTAGCGTTGATGTAGAAAAGTATCATATTATGGTTCCTGGTAAGTCTTTCTTCATTGCAGTAGAATGGATCAAAGATTTTGTTAACCAGGGTTTTTCAAATGTGTTCGATCGAAAAACGTATTCAGTGAAGCAATCTGTTAATTTTAGACCGGCCATTGGAATCTTAGATAAACGTGGAAATCAATTGAACATCTGGAGTTTGAATTTGAAAAGGCAATGGAAACCGTTTACGTATTACGCTCCCTACTTTACAGATCTTGCACTAACAGCGATTGTGAAGCAGGAATAGGGTAATCAAACAAAAGACCGAGGGAGTTAGAGAATGGCCTATGATTAACTTTAAAGCTGAAATCTTCTGTCAACGATATGAAAATTTAGAGGAATGACCTTAAAATTAAACTTTTTTGTAAATTGTCCTTGAGTTAAGAAAGGGCTGCATCAATCCATTAAACAGAAAGTACTTCCAAATAAGATTATGAAGAACAATTTATCTGAACAAAGTCTCGAGTCATTAGTAAAACAAAGACAACTGTTGAAAGGTGCTGCTATTGGTTTAGGAATTATATTACTTGTGGCTTTTTGCATTATCATGTACGTAGCAATCAAAAAGCACAACTATGGATTAATGGCCATCTTACCAGGGAGCATGTTAACGCTAATCCCTATACTCATCAGGTCTGGACAAATAAATACTGAAATTAACTCTAGAAAGCCAAATAGTGATAGCAAACCTTCATCAACCGGATCATAATTGTTTAAACTGTCATTATGAGGTATCCGGTAACTATTGCCAAAACTGCGGACAAAAGGCAAGTATACATCGCTATTCATTTAAGCACTTCGTAGAACATGATATTATACATGGGGTATGGCATGTCGACAAAGGTGTGCTCTACACCGTTAAGCAACTTTTCACTAGGCCGGGCTATGCTGTAAGGGAATTCATTCAGGGCGAGCGTGCCCGTTTATTTAATTTCGTTACGCTGATCATTCTTATCCTTGGAGTGTCTGCTCTACTTGCACCCTATATACATATTCGTTTAGCCGACATACTACCATTAGGGGTTAAAGAAACAATGAATGAAGTGGAAGCACTCTCCACTAAATACCCAAAGTTGGTTATTGTGATACTCATCCCTATCTATTCTCTCTTTAGCTGGTTATGGTTTAGGAAAGCGAAACTCAATTACAGTGAACATCTTGTTTTAAACTCCTATAAAACCTCCGCAGAACTTATTATTGGTCTGTTATTTAGCATTATTACTATTATCTATACCAACACTTTCCACCTACTTATAATCTATTACATTATGGTTGTTTTCGGAGGATTTGTTTACAGTGTCTGGTTCTATAGCCAATTCTTTAAAAATTATGCCTATTCAAAAAAAGCATCTATTTTCAGGGCAGTGATGATACCTATATCTTACGTGTTACTGTCTGTTCTTATTGGAATTGTATTCGGTATTATTAAAGCGTTAAGTTAAAACAGGGATTTAGCTTAAAGCTGATTACACTAGATATGGATCTTCCTTAAATAGCAGTAGTTATTCATTCCAGCGTCAAGGCATATCTCCTTGTCGCCTAGCATGGCATTGGCCGTCATGGCTACGATTTCCGGTTGAGGAAATGATAACGAACGAATCGTGATGCTACTGGCTCTAAAATTTAATTAAAAATCTAACTTTGCGCCATTAACAGGATACCATCATTCATGAACTTAAAACGGAGTATTGCGAAGAGAGTAAATAAAATATTTAAGAGAAATGAAGTAGATCCCGCAATAGCGCCAATTTTAAATCTATATAATACAAGCTACGATAAGACGGTATTAGTATCCTATATCACTCTTCCATTCCGAAACGACAATCACTTTATGCACCAGAACTTTATCACTTCTCATATCGTTGCGGAGAGTTTTTCTGAGCTTGGCTATAACGTAGATGTCGTTGAATACCTGGACAGCTATAGTGTCATTGATTTCGACAAGTATGATGTATTTTTTGGAATGGGGATTCCATTTGAAAAGTCTTTTGTTGAAGGCGATAAGAAGCGTCCACATATTGCTTTTATAACAGGAGCCCATCAGGATCTTCATAACAAAATGGCATTGAGAAGTTTAAATCGGTTTTACAAGTTGAGTGAATTATGGCTGCCTGCTGAAGCTAGTGTTTTGCCCCTTAATTCCTATTTTAGTAGTTTTGATTCTGATGCCTCAATTATTTTAGCAAGTGGTTTTATATATGATGATTACAGATCCCGTTATAACGGACGCCTCTATTCTTTAAATAATAATATATTGGGGTCATTTACAGGTTTCAAGAAAAAAACTATAAGTGACCGTAATAAAAATTTTCTTTTTCTAAGCGGCAGATGTGTCATTCAAAAAGGTCTGTCTCATTTTCTCAAAGTAGCAAAAGCTAGAACAGACCTGAATTTCTATATTGTCGTACCTTTCATGGCTGTTGAATTTGAAGACTATTATCGAGATGTCTTGCAAAGCCCTAACGTTTTTCTTCACAAAAACTTAAGCATGGATTCAGCTGAAATGCAAGAAATAATAGAGAAATGTACTTATAGCGTCGCTCCTAGCTATGTTGATGGCTTTCCCGGAGGAACGATCGAGCCAATGTCTGCTGGCCTTATTCCAATCGTTAGCCGCTACTGTGGGTTTCCCGTGAAAGAGTTCATATTTGAAATGGAGGAACTTACTACAGCTTCCTTAGATGCAACAATAAACAGGGTTCTAAGCTTAGATGATAAAAGTTATCAAACCTACAGTAATGCTGTGGCAGCATATGCTTCAAAAGATTTTTCTTTTGACTACGTAAAAGCGGAGCTGACAAACGTTTTAACACAAGAATTAACCAACTAAAGATTGGTTTGCACGTAACGCCATCCACCTTCTGGGTAGCTTGCGTTATCGCTAAAGTTATTATTTATGCACCGGCTCAGATTTGGTCCATCAGAAACCTTGAAAAATGCAAAGCGGGAATTGGGTTTAGTATATTAAGCGATTCACTATATCTGATGTTGGTCAATTCTTTGATCACCAATTCATGGAGGCTTCTTAGCTTGGCAGCAGCAAGGAGTTTTTATGACACCACAACCAAGATGGAATGTTCTAGAATAGATATTTGTTTAATAACTTTCGACAATCTTAGTCTATCTGCTATTAGATGATTAGAAGTTTATACCTTCGCAAGGGAAGTAAGTGACGCTTTTTACCAGTATGGGGTGCTTTAACTTCTCTAAACATAAATTAAACAAATAATAATCTTTAAATAATCGACCGATGAAAAAAAATGCAATAATATATTTTTCCTTTCTAGCACTGTTTATTAGTGCTTGTTCCACTGCAAAGAACAATAAAGCCGGGGATAGTCTTTCTAATGCAACCTGGGAACTAGAGTTTATTTCTGGGCCACGAATTACTTTTGAAGGTCTGTATCCAAATAAGAAACCTCAAATTAAGTTTAATACAGCAACAAAGGAAGTTAGTGGAACATCAAGTTGTAACGGATATAGTGCGAAATATACCTCTAATGGTAAAACAATTTCATTTGGAGAGCCTGGACCAACAACAATGATGTTTTGTGATGGTGGAGGTGAACAGACTTTTTTACAAATGATAAAAAAAGTTGACAATTATTCCATTGACAATGACGGTAAGCTGAATTTGAATGTTGGTGAAGTACCGATGATGAGGTTCAAAAAAGCTGCAAAATAATTTTAGGCCTTTACAAAAATAAGGTAACCACTGATTTGTAAAAGAGACTCATTCCATGAAAGTTTTAAAATTACTTGGTGTTTTAGTGATTCTTGCAATCATCGTTTTCTCCTATTGGATTTATAGAACTTTGCATTCGCCCCATGTGCACCATAAAAATAAACAATATCTACAAATTGCACATGGCTCATCTCCCAGCCAAATACTGGATAAACTTACTTCTGAAGGAATCCTTTCTTCCAGAATCCCGCTGAAAATATATATGAAAATCACCGGTACTGGCAGTAAGATGCAGGCGGGTGATTATCTGTTCGATTCACCAATTACACCGCTTGAGGTACTAGGCGAGCTGAGTAGCGGAAGACTACGAACTGTGAAATTAATTATCCCCGAAGGATTTACCCGCTTTGATATTGCTAAAAGAATAGCCAAGCAGTTCCCTCAAAATCAACTTACAAGCGAAGATGCTGTATTGAAACTTATGGAGGATATTTCACTTATTAAAGATATAGCTCCGGAAGCTAACAATCTTGAAGGTTATATGTATCCAAACACTTATAATTTCCCACGCTCTGTTACCACTCAGGCCATCATAAATGAAATGGTCGGGGAGTTTAGAAAGGTTTGGAAGCCGGAATATGCATCTCGGGCATTAGAATTGAAACTTACACCACACAAGGTAATCACTATTGCTTCTCTTATTGAAACGGAGTCGCGACTGAACAAGGAGCGGCCCATTGTAGCCTCAGTAATCTATAATCGCCTGAATAAAGGAATGCCGCTTGGAATAGATCAGACTGCTGTCTATATAGCAAAAATGGAAAATCGTTGGGATGGGATAATAAACAAAAGCGACTTGGAGTCAAACTCTTCGTACAATACTAGAAAGGTTGTTGGTCTTCCGCCAGGCCCTATTTCATCGGTTTCTGAAAACTCCATTAAAGCCGCTCTTCATCCTGCCACCACAAACTATATTTATTACGTTTTAGACGTAGAGAAACAAGATAAATCTCATAGATTTTATGCTACGGCTGCAGAATTTGAACGTGGAAAAGCTGCCTATCAAGCCTGGTTGAAAAAGGAGCGTAGATAAAGAATTCCTTTCGGTGCCTGGAAGATATTACGCTATATAATCGACAGGCAACGCTTAGAATCTAGCTAGAGCATACCCTAATGAACCTTTTCTTTTAGCTGGATTGTGACAAGGTAAGTATGTGATTATATATTTTAATTGCCTTTTCAGATACTCTGTCTGCAGTTTCAACAAATACATCACCTAACTTTTGATTGAAGTAGTGACTATATTGAAATAGCTCTTCGTAAAATAATTTCATATCTATGTTATAATGCTATTTCTATTTATTCGTGAACAATTGTCTTCCGGTAATATCTGTGAATTAAATCACCGATTTCTACACATTAAAGTTGATTGACTATATAAAAGTTTAACTGTTACAAAGGTTCGTTGGCAGGTATAAATTCATCGCAGAAACAATTGTTTGCTTTATTTTAATAAATTTATAAGGCATTGTTATTAATGTCATCACATTCTGCTTATAATTTAAACCGCCCATCAAATTATTGGTATAATGAAACTACCAGGACACGTTACCGATATAGAAGCGCTATTTGATCTTTCTCCAGACTTACTTTGCTTCATCGATTCAAAGGGCTATTTCATCAAGGTAAATAAAGCCTTCCAAGATGCGTTAGGTTATACTAAGAAAGAGCTGCTATCAACGCCTTTTATTAATTTCGTAGATCCTGATAACTGGCAGGCAACGAACCAACAAATTACTGCCCTGGCCCGAGACAAGTCTGTCTCCCAATTTGAGAATCGCTATCACTGCTTGGATGGGTCGTATAAATGGTTTTCCTGGAACGCCTTCCAGCTACCCGACAAGACCTGTTTTGCATCTGCGAGGGACATAACGCTTTATAAAGTTGCCCTGGAAACATCAGCAAAAGCAACCAGTGATAATCAGCTGATTTTCAACCGCTCTTTAGACGTCCTTTGCATGCTTGATAAGACGGGGCGTTTTACCAAGGTAAACGAGGCATCCCTGATGTTATGGGGGTATGAAGAAAAGGAACTGATAGGTAAACTTTGTTCTGACCTGGTACATCCTGATGACCTGGAGAAAAGCAGGCACATTAGGTCAGAAATTAGAAATGGTAACAACCAGAGCAATTTTGAAAACAGGATATTATGTAAAAACGGAGCTTATCTGCCGGTTATATGGTCATTAACCTGGCTTCCCGGTGAGCAGTTGATGTTTGCAATCGCCCGGGATGCAACCGAAAGCGAAAAACAGAAAGAGCAGCTCCGGCTAAAAGAACATAGGCTTATCTCCCTGATTGAAAGCGGCAATGATATTATTCTTATTTTAAATGCGGAAGGCGTGTATAAGTTTGTTAGCCCTTCTGTTAAAACAATTCTTAACTCAGACCCGGAGTATTATTTAGGTAAAGTTACTTTTCAATTTATTCATCCGGACGATCTTGAATGGGTAGGAGCTGAATTTCAGGCTGTATTAGAAACGGAAAAGCCTGTTTATATTGCCCCTTTTCGTTTCCAAATGGTGTCTGGCGATTGGGCCTGGATCGAGACGATTGCTACAAACAGATTGAATGATCCTGCTATTGCGGGAATTGTGATTAATGCGAAAAATGTAACCAGTAAAATAAATGAGGAGCAGGATAAACGGATTATCTCCGAGCAGTTAAGCCTTACAAACGAGCGTTACCGTTTAGTGATTGAAGCCACCAAAGATGTAATATGGGACTGGAACCTGGAAACGCAAAGGTTAACCCGTGATATATCATTCGAAAAGCTCTTGGGTTATACCGCTACACAAGAAACTGACACTAGTAACGGTGCCTGGGAAGATTATATTTTTCCGGAGGACAAAGACCGGGTAATAAAAAGTATTAAGGAAGCCATAGCTGATCCGGAGAAAAAGTATTGGCATGAAGATTACCGTTTTTTAAAAGCAGATCATACCATCGCTTTTATCAGCGATCATGGTTATATCATCAGGAACCTGGATCAAAAAGCAGTTCGTATGGTAGGCGCGATGCACGACCGGACTGAAGGACGGGAAAAAGAACAAAAGATATTAAGGCAGAATAAACAGCTGACAGAAGTTGCCCTGATCAACTCTCATCAGCTTCGACGGCCGGTGGCAACAATTCTAGGCCTGGTAGAATTACTCGATAAATCAGTTTTTGATGAGGAAAATCGGGAAATTATTGAACACCTGGAGACTACAGCAGCAGAGCTTGACTCTGCTATCAGACGCATTAACAGCCAGATCAATTTGAACGAAAAACATTAGCCGATCTAACGTTTATCTCAACTGTCCATGAATAAAACACTCATCAAGCTATTTACTCTTGATATCATTAATTACCCATTCCATTTCCAAATCGCGTTTGGCTAAATGGTCATTGATTGTATACTTGATGTTGATGCCAGGTATTATTCCGCGGCCTTTAACCGGGTAATTGCCGAGGGTTCTAAGTGGGATTTCACCATGACTCAGCGTTAGTGTGGAGTTGTCAAGAGTAAAATGCTTAAAGGTTCCACCAGTGCAACCCTCACTCCCACCGCCACTCTCCTCACCTACAACAGTCACATCGTTGTTCACGGACTGTAAATTAGCCGCTAGAATTGCAGCAGCAGAGAAAGTACCGCCGTTAACAAGCATATAAATCTTTCCTTTATAAGCACTATTAGATGGGATCACCTCCTTAGTCACGCCTATATTAAGGTTTAACCTGATCCACATCTTTCAAAAGTAAAGCTGGGCTTAGTCTATCTTCAAATAGCTCTTTAGCAGTCTGTGCTTTTAAAAAGAACGACGAAATAATAAGGAGAAAGCTAATTAATTTTAGAGCGGAGTTCATATTTCTAAGATATCATTTTCCTTCCATTACGAATCCACCTGAAAACGCTCGATTGTAAGGGATGTCATAACTAGAACCTGCTACAAAAAAACTTAAGTCTTAGTCTGGTATTGCCCGGGTTCCGCTTTGGGTGAGGCCACCATGCGGCCGCGGTGAGGCCACGGTGAGGCCGCCTTTTGCTAGAGAAAAGGCGGCCTCACCGTGCAAGCACCTTGCATTCAAGGCAGCCTCACCCAAAACACAAGTAAAGGTTGACAGCAACGACTATCTGCTTCTTATAACAAATGAATTTGTTAATTTTAGGCCAACATCACTTTAATTAGGCAATAAATAACAAACTACTATTTTGATGAAAGAAGAAATTGCTGACTTGACTAATGGCCTGAACACGCAACCACTATTACAAAATGACAGCGTAGTCCTTTACCCGCTAAAAGAAGACGATTTTGAAGCTCTTTATGCCTCAGCTTCCGACCCAAAGATATGGGAGCAACACCCTAATAAGGACCGCTGGAAAAAAGAGGTGTTTCAAACTTTTTTCGATGGGGCGATGCAAAGCAAGGGTGCATTTAGGATAGTAGACAAGGCAACGGGTGAAGTAATCGGTAGTACCCGCTTTTATGACTATAACCAGAACGAAAGCAGCATTTTTATTGGCTATACTTTTTACACGGTATCTAGTTGGGGGAAAGGAATCAATCCTGCGGTGAAGACAATGATGCTTGATTACGTTTTTCAGTTCGTGAGTACAGTTTGCTTCCATATTGGTGCAGACAATATTCGTTCTCAAATTGCTATTGGCCGCTTAGGAGCTGTAAAGGTTGCTGAACAAGAGGTGACGTATTTTGGAGAAGCACCTAAGCTAAACTTTGTATACGAGATAGATAAAGCAACTTGGAAGATAGATATAGTAACTTGAAATCATATTTACGCGATCACCAGACTCTCATTACCTAACGCTCTTATTGGAATGAAAAAATTACTAATCATGTTAATGATCAATTTTCCGCTTCTTACTACTCGAATACTTATATTAGTTATCTGCTCATTGTTATTTACGCTTACGCTCAAAGCTCAGCAAAATGCTATAGGATCCGATACAACTTCGGTGCTGGATAAATCATCCTATTATGCCATTGATACCACTGTTTATGGAGATCTTGTGAAATCGTTAAGAGGGTTTCTAAAAGCTAAGAATGCAGGTTCCTTATATAATCCATATATACATCCTGATTATCTTAAGGAAGATGCTGAGCCTTTCAACACTTCTTAAACAACGAGTATAAAGAGCCGGATGGAAGCTTCTTGTTTAAAGCAAGAGTACTAGCATTGCTGCAAGTGGACTCCGCTTCGTGGATCATCAAACTAGCTTGGTTAGGTACACGGAAAGGATCAGAAAAAGCGTATTTCGATCGACTAGGTGGACTCATGGTAAGAAGGATAGCGGACAAATACTATTTCTATAATATGGAGAAGTATGCAACGCGAAATTGGACCACACGGCAGGTTGGCTTTATTAAGTATGTATTTCCAAACAAACTCAATTTGAAAAAGGCCAAACTAATGGCTCGGAAAAGTAAGCGCATAGCCATGCGATTTAATCAGCCTGAAACAAATGTTACTTATTTTATGTGTGAAGATCCGGTACAGGTTTTTAAGATTCTTGGACTTGACTATATTGATGAAATGTATAATTCTACCGTAGGTGGATTGGCCAAGTATTGGAACAACACAATTTATTCTGGTAATAATTCTGAGATGTACGAGCATGAATTTGTTCATATTTATAGCCGTAAAGCCTATCCTAACTGTATTAAGGTGGTGGACGAAGGTTATGCGACATTCCTAGGCGGTTCCGGCGGATTGACATTAGATCAATTGAAGACTAAAGCGAGGATATATTTGGCTGCTCACCCAAATATTGACATAACGGCGAGTGCTTTGGACTTCAATAGTTATTTACCTGAAGGAACATCATTAACCTATATCTTTGGAGGGCTTGTGTGCAGAGATATAGAAACCAAAGTAGGATTCGAAGGCATAAAGAAACTTTATGAGCTTAATGACTCTAATAGTTACTTTAATCGCTTACATTCAGTTATAGGAGTGAATCAAGCTGGGTATTCCGATTACATCAAAAAACTGTTAGAATGAGAACTTATCTTAAGATTGTCTCCGCATGCTTTGTTTAATTTTTTCCCTGTGCTGTTCACCCCAGGTATTTAGTTCAGCTAATACATTTTTTAATGTCCGGCTGTATTCGGTCGCTTCGTAAATAATACTGACAGGTGTGCTTGGATAAACGTTACGTTTGATAAAGTCATTGAATTCTAGATCTTTCAGTTCTTTAGCTAGTACTTTCGAGGATATGCCGGTAAGTTCCTGCTGAATTTCGTTAAAACGCTTTGATGATTGAACCAGGGAAAGGATCAGAGCCAGCTTCCATTTTCCATTAAGGACATACAGCGCATCAAGGACGTTCTTTAGTGAACCTGCACATTCTGCACGGCTTGGAAGCAGTTCATTTTTAATGATCTTCATAAGGGCAAAGATAACCACTTACCTCAACGTAACCGCTTACCTTTAGGTAAGTACTCACTTTTCACCACCTGGTAACCATAGCTTTGCTTCCAACAATTCAATTAAGTAATGTTATGAAACATATCCTTCATTTAAAATCAAGTCTGCAAGGTGCAGCATCCTACAGTATTAAACTTGGTGATGCGATCGTACGTAAAATTCAGGAAAAGTATCCGGCCAGTACGGTAGAAGAATTAGACTTGGTCAATAGCGCAATTCCGCACCTTACCCCAAATACCCTTCGTACATTATTTACTCCTATAGAGCTGCTAACGGATGAGGATAAAAAATCTAATTACCTTTCTGATGAGCTGGTAAAGCAGCTATTGGCAGCGGATTTCATCGTTATAGGTGCACCATTAATTAATTTTACTATCCATACTTCGCTTAAGGCCTGGATTGACCATGTTACAAGGCCAAGAATAACTTTTGGTTACGGTGAAGATGGTAGACCTGTCGGACTTGTTATTGGTAAAAAGATATATATTGCCATGTCTTCGGGTGGTGTTTATTCAGAAGGACCCGGGAAAGCTAATGACTTTGTTGCTCCTTACCTGACGGCTTTCCTCGGCTTTTTAGGAATGACAGATTTAACGGTCTTCCGTGCCGAAGGATTAAAAGTCCCCGGCGTAAAAGAACTTGCTATGGAGAAAGCGATTAATAGTATAAAAATCGACTAAACCTTTTTAAAACTTCTACATTAATTTACTATGGTTATCTGAGTCCAATATTATGGGAACGTTGAACAACTTTAAAAAATTTACAGACACACTTTTGGATCAAAGTGTACGGATGCCTGTGTTATTTACTTCGCACGGTAGCCCAATGGATATACCTGTGTCGAAAGAAGACAAGCCCTTCTGGAATAGCCTGTTTGAATTAGGAAAGAATTTGCAGCACAAATATGAGATCAAAGCAGCACTAATCGTGTCGGCCCATTGGTGTACGCAAGGCACATTTGTAAACATATCTCCACAACAAACGCAGATTTATGATTATTACGGTTTTCCGGAGGAGTATTACAAGGTGAAATATCATGCAGAAGGAGCGCCCGATATTGCGAAAGAAATTAAAAACATCATTCCTTCAGTAACTGAAACGCCTGAGTGGGGACTGGACCATGGTGCATGGCCAATGCTAATGCACTTGTTCCCGGAGGCCAATATACCGGTTTTTCAGTTGAGCATTGATTACCATGCCGCTCCTGATTATCACTTTCAATTAGGCAGGCAACTAAAGTCATTACGGGATAAAGGTGTTTTGATTATTGGCAGCGGCTCATTAGTTCATAATCTACAGATGGTAAGAGAAAGGTTCCGTACAGGTGATATGAGTCCTTTTGGATGGGAAGTTGACTATGAACATTGGATCAAAAATGAAATTGACCAACGGAACTTTAGCAGCGTTATTAATTACCGCACCAGCCATGTATTGGGTAAACTGGCAGCGCCAACGCCAGATCATTTTGTGCCGGTACTGTATAGTTTGGGTTTAATGGATAGCAAGGACGAAGTGCAGCACTTCTATGAAGGCGAAGCAAATCTTCCTGCATTTTCTGAACATAGCTTTATGATAGAAAATTATTAGCGGCATCAAACATATTCTTTAAGGTTAGCGCTAACTTAATAACATCCACAGGGAAGAGTTTTATATTCGAATTTATAGTCACTTGTAATTTCCGTGACTTCATTCTTCGATCTAATTTATCATCATTGTTCGCCTACTACATGTGAGCTATTACTCCATTCGGCTTTTTTGAGCTGTAAATCAAGCAATCTGCCAAACGAATGTGATAATTGTTGTCAGGGTTTGTTAGCTCTATCTTCACGCTATGCTTTCCCTCTTTCAATCCATATTTCCAGGTAAGTTCATGACGCCTATATCGAAAAGAGGTCGATAAGTGAGCAGTTTCTATTAGTTTTCCGTCAATGTAAACGTTAGCATTATAAGTAAATTCAGGAAGCATTGTCTGATTTTTATTCGCCGCACCTCGTAAAGAAAAACCTGTTCCTTCGAAGTCAAATTCGTAAGTGACACCCATTGTTTTGTTCAGGACCACTTTATCTTTAGCAAATACGCCTTCAAAACCCTGCTCCAGTTCCACCGGTTGAATCTTTTGCGTAGTAATAACCACATCTTGCGCGTTTACTCTTCCTCCGTTTTTAAGCACCGACTTTATTGCGTGCTGATAGCTGAGTTCATAAACATCGTTCAATGACAGAGTCGTATACTTAAACTTCATATCTTCAGCTCCCTTAAGACCATTCTTCCAGTATTCGGGAATATTATTGTATCCTACTATGGTACCTAGAATCCCTGCCACCGACGATGGATTACAGTCTGAATCCTGGCCACAACGAGTTGCTATCTCCATTGATTTGGCAAAGTCGCCTTTTCCATATAATAAACCCATCACCACATAAGCTGAATTAACTTTTGCATCGATGTTAAGGGGCGCAAAGATACCCTCCGGACAACTATTTTCAGAACTCCATTTTTTCTGAACCTCAAACCACGTCTGTTTCCAATCCGTAGGATATTTCTTATGCCATCGGATGACGTCAGAAATACACTGATAAAATGTACTTTTTTGAGGAATGCTCTTTAACGCCTCATTTACCAGATAGTTAATATGATTTGAACCAAAAGCTAAACTATAAATCGCACCAATGTACACCCCTCCGTACCACCCGTCGCCATAATTCATGATATGACCCACTTTGTCGCTCATCTTACTGGCAGAGTTAGGCATACCCGGATTCATCAATCCTGCAAAATCTGCTTCAATCTGGTAATCAATGTCATCTGAGTGAGGATTGTTCAACCAATGTCCGCTTGCCGGGGCTTTTATCCCGTTGAGAATATTGTAACGTGCCGCTTGGTTGGCATGCCAAAGGCTATAGGGTGCCCGGGCAAACGCATTTGCAAAAGAATCGACATGGGCGTCTAAGCCTCGTTTTTCCAGAACATCTACAAAAGTGAGGTCCATGTAAATGTCATCAAACAAATCGGGCCACTCAATCATCAGTTTTTTCACGTAACCATTTTCCCACGGTATGGTCTGCTCATCCTGTATAAAGGTTCCATTGTATTTGAATTCAGTGTAACTACCAAAGCTTACGCCAATAGTCTGTCCAGCCCAGCCCCCCTTTATCTTGTCTTTTAATGTAGACAAAGGTAAGACCTGTGAGTAAGTGCTCAAAGAGAGCAGTGCTAGCGCGAGCGTAGTAAAAATGGAAATTTTAAGTCTTTTCATATTTGGGCGTATGTATTTAATAGTTAGTTTTTTCCTCCAACAATAATTAGGGCGATGCCTATAATGAAGAGGATAAACATAAGTAGAATGTAGAGATCGACCTTCCGACTGCTTCCTTTGAACTCTTTCCAAATGACTACACCCCAGAAGGCAGCGACCAAAGTTGCTCCCTGACCAAGTCCATAAGATACGGCAGGACCGGCTTTTCCAGCGGCAATCAAATTAAAAAGATTCCCCAGTCCCCAGATGCATCCGCCTAGTAGGCCTACGGCATGGTATTTCGCTCTACCGCTAAAATAGGCTGCGTAATCAAGAGGGGAGCCTTCTAAAGGTCTACGCATTAGAACGGTATTAAAAATAATATTGCTAATAAGAATTCCTGTTGCAAATATAAAGAAAGCCGTATATGGGGTCATTTTGCCTTGAGCCGGATTACTGAAATTGTCAAGATCCATGCCTGCCGCAATGAAAGGATAGAAAGTGGACATCAGAATCCCTGCGACGATTGAAATTGCAATCCACTTGCCAACAGATTTTTGCGGGGTATTTTTGACGGAGTGACTCCGGTAGGCAAGGGCATTTAGCAGGATTGCTACAGTGACCGCAATGACTCCCAGTGCAATGAACATGGGATCGCCTTTTTGCGCGAGTGCATAATTTAGCACAACTCCTATGATCAGGGCAAGGCCGATACCAATTGGAAAGGCAACTGCCATTCCAGCACCCGCAATGGCGGCTGTAAGTAATATGTTTGCCAGGTTGAAGACTAGTCCGCCGATCAAAGCACTCAAGATATTTCTGAGATCTGCCTGGCCGAGGTCAGTTAGGAATGAACGTCCATTATCTCCCATGCTGCCTAGGGTAAAGGCCCCTAGAAGAGAAAAAAGAAATATGCCTATTACATAATCCCAATAGAAGAGTTCAAAACGCCATTTTTGCTGGGTTAGTTTTTGTGTATTAGCCCATGAACCCCAACAAAGCATTGTAACAAAGCAGCAAATAACTGCAGTAGTATAATTTTCTACAATAAAAATTAGATTAAAATTTAAGTGATACTCCGTTTAAATAAGAGTCATTAGAATCTCGTTCCTATAAGGGATAGCATCCTGAGCGCCAAGCCTGGTAACGGCAATGGAGGCCGCCTGACAGGCAAATGTGGTAGCCTCAATCAGGGATTTATTTTCTGAAAGTGCTACAGCCAAAGCTCCATTAAAGACATCGCCTGCAGCAGTGGTATCAACGGTGGTAACCTTTGGAGCCGGAATATGATGAAATGTATCTCCATCCAAAAGCAATGCGCCCTCACTTCCAAGTGTAATAATCACCGTTGCAATTCCTAAAGACTGTAATGCCCTTGCAGCTAGCTGAGCAGTTTCAGGATCAGTGATTTTAACGCCAGTTAGCATTTCCGCTTCTGTCAAATTAGGTGTGATAATGTCTACCAAATCAAATAGGCTGGAAATGGAGTTGTTAGCGGGTGCAGGATTCAGTATAACCTTCATGCCATTTTCCTTTGCTAACTTAGCAGCAAAGTGAACTGCCTCAAATGGGATCTCCAGTTGAACTAACAAGATCTTCGCCTCTCCATATAGCTTGAAAGAATTTTCTACATCACTGGAGTAAAGTCTTGCATTTGCACCTGGCGCCACCACAATGCTATTCTCACCTGTTTCATCAACAGTGATCATCGCGATTCCCGACGGCTGATCTGTATCCGCTACCAGTCCCCTAATATCTACACCCTCTTCCTCAAAAAGCTGACTGGATTGTCGTCCAAAAATATCGTCTCCAATCTTTCCAATGAATGCTACCTCTCCGCCGAGACGCGCTACAGCGACTGCTTGATTTGCTCCCTTGCCCCCTGGGTTCATAAAGAATGTTCCTCCGAGAACAGTCTCTCCGGGCTGTGGAATGTGATGGGTTTTTACCACCATATCCATGTTCATACTTCCAGTAACAATAATATCTACCGACATAGTTTAAAATTTGGTCAAGCTAATATAGGACGGACTACTACCATTTCATTACCAAATAATATTATATTTATGAATTGACGATTAGTCAATTTTCAATCAATAAAGCACTATGCTTCTGTTTATCAATATATTAATACAAATACTTTTTACATTTGCTATGAATCATGCTGAGAGCTGAACTGGAGAAACTTATATTTTCTTTGTCAGCTGCTGAAAAGAAAAGCTTTAGGATATATTATAAGAATCAAAATGGAGATGGGAAATATGGCCAGCTCTTTGAAATGTACCTGGCTGCTATATCAGGAAACTCCCCGGCAGAAGAATGTTTCCACTTAAAGTTCCCAACTTCTTCGTTCGACAACACTGCAGCGTACCTTTTTAAAGTGTTAACAGAGATGCTTACAATGGGTAGAATCCAGCAGGACCCCCGGTTTGCGCAACTTTTTAGTGTAATGAAAGCAAAACTGTTTATTGAGCGTTCCATGCCCGACAGGGCACTAAAGGAAGTTAGGAGAACGCAGCGGCAGGCCGAGAATTCAGAAGATCATTTGCTCTCCTATCTATGTTCTCGTATTGAACTATCGCAGTTGGCGAGGGTAGGTTTTGCTAACATGACACAGCAGGAATTAATCGATTTGCAGATGCGAGGAAGGCAAACGTTGCAAGTGCTCAGGCAGACCCATGAACACCATTCCTTGTATGAAATATTGAGCCATAAACTATTGAGCAAAGGTGTCATGCTAAATGAAGAGGATAACTTGGACGATCTTGTTCTAAGTGAACTCGGAATTATTACTCGCGGCTCGAACCATCGCTTCGAATCCAGGAAGCTCCACCTCCTCTTTCAGGCATATTTCTTTATTCATAAAAGCGAATATGGCGCAGCATTAGAATTATTCAAGAAACTCAATAGCTTGATGGAACTTAATGAATCCATTCTTGATTATCCACCTTACGATTATTTGGACACGCTGGAAGGAATTCTCAATAGTTTGCTCCAGATCAGATATTTTGATGAAATGCAATATTTCATTAGTAAAATAGCAGGATTGCTATCCAAGCCTTATCCTGAGCATTTTCTAAATATGGCAGATCAAACGATGGCCATATTTCAGATGAGCACTATTATTGGAGAACATAAATATGCAGAGGCGTTAAAAGTCCATGATATCAATAAGAAAACAGGACGCTTGAATGAGATAACCATAAGTCCAGAAAAATATATTGCTTACCATCTTGAGGTTTCTATCGCATTTTTTAAGCTCGGGAATCTAAAATCTGCTAAAGAAAACATCTTGAAAGCAATCAACGTGGGCCGATCTCAAATGGAACTTTTGATATTCAGAGCCTGTTGGTTGTTTCAGTTAGTGCTACATGCAGAGGTAGGTGACAATGAGTTTGTCGCATATGAACTCCGGGCTTACAAGCGTGTCTTCCATGGAAAGAGCAAAGTTATTCCATTCGAAAAGTTTCTGTTTGAGGTGATGCTTGTCGAAACTAAAAGAAACAGCAAGGCTTCAAACCGGCGTCTCGCACAGAAAGTGCAAGAAGGCCTGAATGGCATCGATACGACGATCTCACAAGAAAAGTTACTTAACTATTTTGACTTTGTTGGATGGATGTATAGTCACTTGTCTCATTAAGACTATAATGACTAAAGTAGTCCTAATTATCATGTCTTCAATATATGAAAAAGTATGAAGTAATAGAGGAAGCTACTTCCGCGAAGCATCCCGGTGCCGCAGGTTATGTAAATCAGTAACTCTTTGCTTTAAATCAATGAAGTCGTGCTGTAAGGGCGGGATCTGTAAACTGGGTGCCGCTGAAATTGATTGCACATTTCGCGCATCGTCCTTTATAAACGCATTTAGGTCGAAAGGGAGACCCATTCTTGAATGAATAGTTCTTACAATGGCTTCTCTGCTAGGTGCATTAAACCTGGCAACATTGATATCTTTCATTATACTGGTCACCTCAGGACGATAAATACCTTGTTTGCGATAGTAAGCACCTTCATATGCGCCAACTACTGGCCGATAAGCTTGGTGTTCAAGTAAGTGAGCCCACTTGATTTTAGCTAAATCTGACGTATTATCTACATTAGGAAGATAAGGCAGCATACTTACTGGATAATTATTAGCAATGGAATCCTCAACATATTCATCGGCAAGACCCGCAAATGTGTGTCCAGCCTCATGAAGAAAAGTATACTGTGCCCATTGATCAGAGGAGACTGTTGCTATAGATCCCCCGGTACCTCCATATCGATCATCGTTTACCAGCATTACTAAGAGCGATATTTCATAAAAAGATACAGCCTTCACAGCATACTGGAGACTCGCATCAAAATTGCCATTGCGCAGGTCCCGACCATTTACAGTTCCAAAATAGGCATCAAACTTCGTTCTGTCAGGTGTGTAGGTATTAGCAGCTCCCCTGACTTTAGATTCAGCGTAAACCTGATATACATTAAAGTAATTTTTATATTGTTTAAATGGTTCAGCAGTAAAAAAGAAATTAGTAAGCTTTCTTACCAGTGAGTCATACTTTCCATTCTCCTTTAAGTCTTCTTTTGTGAAGCCATCTCCCAGAAATACAATATTTACACCGTCAGGCCTGTTGAACATCACTTTAGCAACATCTCCATCCTGATGATAAACTGGAGGTAATTCAGGTGCAATAGGATTTTTCTTAGAGCAGGATTGTGATATTAAAAGGCTTAACAAGGTAATGACTGAGAAACGTTTAAAAAGGGTCATGTTTGATATTTGAGAAGAAACAAATTAATATCACTAATATGCAGAGATTTGACGACAAAGGAATGAGTTTACACCATGGATAATTACAAAATCATTGCTGCCTCTATTAAAGATTACAAATCAGTACAGTCAATCGGCAGGGAAACGTTCTACGAAACTTTTGCTTCCAGTAATTCTGAAGACGATATGCAAAAATATCTTTCAAAGACCTTTAGTGATGACAAAGTAAAACAAGAGCTGGCCAATGATGAATCACTTTTCTTTATTGCATGCGATAACAATAAGCCTGTAGGATATTTGAAAGTTAAAGTCGGACAAGCACAAACAGAGTTGCAAGATTCCCTATCGCTGGAAATTGAACGCATCTACGTCAAGGAAAGTCACCATGGGAAAAAAGTCGGCCAGTTGCTTTACGACAAAGCGCTGGAGATAGCAAAACAGAGTGGTAAAACGTCAATTTGGTTAGGGGTCTGGGAAGAGAATCCCAGGGCAATCAAATTTTATGAAAAGAATGGTTTCGTGGCGTTTGATAAACATATCTTTAAAATGGGTGATGATGACCAGACTGACATCATGATGCGTAAGTCGCTGCTGGATTGACGAGTGAAAATTCTACCTTAACAAATTCCTTGATCAATTGTAGCACTATATAACTTGTCTCCGTTTAACAGAATTAAACCTTCAAACATGAGCAGCAGCACTTTTAAACTTAGCATAGCAATACTTCTTTTTACACTTATTAATAGTTGTAAAAAGGAAGACAGTGTAATTCAGCGTCGAATTTATGATTCTTTTCTTCCTATGCAAGTAGGTAATCTCTGGTACGCAAACAAAGAGAATTATACCGAGATCCAGGACAGCGTTTTAATTGGTAGCCATCTTTTTTACAAGTTCTATTCTCTAATAGGAGGAGATGCCGTCGACATTTCATACATGCGGATTGATGATAATGGAAAACTTATCGCTAGTGATCCCGAATACCCAACCCCACGCATCATCCGTGCAGACTTCAAAGCCAAATTAGGTGAAAAGTTTTTTACCACTGGCAAC
The DNA here is from genome assembly GCF_037719805.1 of Pedobacter sp. Classification (GTDB taxonomy): domain Bacteria; phylum Bacteroidota; class Bacteroidia; order Sphingobacteriales; family Sphingobacteriaceae; genus Pedobacter. The sequence goes on from NZ_JBBJLZ010000005.1 coordinate 97,144, forward strand.
GGTGATGATACTGATCAAGAAGTTACTGTAACTGAAAAATCTGATAATAAAATGAGTTTTTCATTTGATCCTATTTATCACCCCAATCTCAAAGGGCATCCATTTGTAATTACCTACATTAAAGGTCAAGGCTTCCCAGGTAATTGGACAAAGCTCAGGATTAATGGAGTAGTACTTAAATAGCTGTACCAGCGGCCGGTGAAAAGTACGAGATACTTAATCAAAAACAGGGAATGCTAATTTACACCGACTATATCGGCCCCATCCGAAATGAACGAATTTAAATATATCATAAATATACCGGGCTATTTACTTCTGGAGGTTTGTAATATGCCGGCAGCAGTTGAACTTAGTCGGTACGAAAAAAGAGATATCAGTTTTAGTGGAAAGATGACCGTTCTACCTGAACAAGTAGATGCATTCTCAACCAGATTAGAATTGACTAAAATAAGATTGTAAAACATCAACGCTCATTTTCTATAATTAAATTCGAGATAAAGTATTTTACAGCTTACTCCTAATTTCTACAAGTGAAGACCAATTTGAACTTAGTGAAGTTGTCTATGGAGTTCTATTCATATTGGACGCACCTGTAATCTATATGAATCGATTGCAGTTATCAGAATAAATAGCTATTTTAGTTATTCAAATATAACGGCATCTCATGAGAACAATCACGTTCCTCTCGCTTTTTCTGCTATTGGCGGTTAAAGGCTATTCCCAACATGAACTTTACACTTTCAATATCAGGGACTTACATCCAAAGAAATAAGTGAGCCAATTTATAGAGTCAATGAAGAAGTCTATTCCAGCAGGGACAGAGGTAACTCCTATTATCTATCATAAAGTATTTAGAAAAGATACTGTTGTTAACTATATTCGCTTCGTTGTTGCAAAGAAAACTCCTTCCGATCAACCGGTTGCCAGCGTCTTTACCTATGAGCAAGACTCCACGTTTTTGTTGCTCAATCAGCTGCTCCCGCCCTTCCAGCTCACGGACATGAACGGAACTACAGTATCCTCTTCCACCCTACCCGGCAAGCCTACCCTTATAAATTTCTGGGCAACGTATTGCGGACCATGCATTGCAGAGATGCCTGAAATGAGCCGGTTGAAGGAAAAATATAAGGATCAGGTGAACTTCCTGTCCATAACCGAAAACGACGCCGTTATGGATGATTTAAAAGCTTTTCTCGCAGATAAAGACTTCAACTACCAGGTGCTTGACCGCGGCGAAGCTTATAAGAAAACGCTTAAACTAAGTTCAATCCCTAAGAATCTGTTCATTGATAAGAAAGGTATCTTGAGATATGTACAGGGCAACTACCCATTAAGTGAGAAGGGGAAACCAATAGCACTGGAATCGAAAGACAATTATTTTACTACCATCATTGAAAGACTCTTAAAGGAATCTTTTTAACGTCAGTTTAATCGTATTCTTATCGATTATCCTACCTGCCATTGCTTTTGCAAAGCAAATAGACAGATATGCAGAACGCAAAGATTCTGCGCAGATTAGCCTATTCTTGTTTTATAAACCATTCATCGTAAACTGCTACCTGCTCATTTGCATCTGTTATAGTACCAAAAGTATGCAGCTTACCCTTTTCGAGTTTCAGGCTGAACTTCACCTTCGTGGTATTAAAATCCTTATAAGAGGCGAAACTGATTAGCTCGCTGTAAGCACCATCTTTTAAGGTGTATAACCCACCTGCACAAGAGACTACCAGCCTCTGGTTATCAGCTTTCGGAATAACCTGGTCCCGAATAACTATCACCATACCGGGCGTAAAAATTTTACGCATGCTTGTAGAGGTGCTATCTGCGGTGAAAACGCTTCCATCAGGCTGATTCACTTTTTGTAATACCACCCTCCAAGTTCCAATGAGTTCTTTACTTTGTACAGGAACATCCACTTTACTAAACCATTCATCGTAAGTTGTTTTAATACCATCAGCGCCAGACAATGTTCCTACGGTATGCATCTTTCCATTCTCTATAGTCAGCTTAAACTGTACTTTCAGGTCCTTGTAGTCCTTCCACGAAGCAAATTCTGTAAACTCTTCATAAACGTCGCCATTTATAGTATAATGACCGCCGGCACAAGAAGTCACTAATTTTTGATTGTCATACTGAGGTATCTTGCTTTCCCCAATATTAACGAACATGGTATGTGTATAAACTTTCATTGAATTGAGGGCAGCACTGTCGGCAGTAGTAATGCCACCTTCAGAATTGATGATCTTTTGCGATATCAGACGCCAGCTACCGACAATGTTTGTTTTTTGAGCCGACAAATTCAGGCATAAAAGAAAGATCAGAGCTATTGTCAAAGAAATCAATTTAGCTTTCATATTTATATTTAGTTGCACTAATATAATACTCTTGATTGAAGAAAAGCGTGGTTATTAAGGCTTTAATTCTCTATTTTAAAGTAGTTCCAAAGGTCTTGTATCAAGGGAAGGTTGCCTCTTATGCATGATGATCTTTAAATGGACAACGAAGCTGTAAAAGAGCACGGTAAAAGCGCTAAGTATTACCATTATACTGCTATCTTGTTGTTCTGTTGTGTGTTTGGTAACAGTTTACTAACCAATCTAAAAACGAAACGCTATGAAAAGATTTAAAGTCCATCTCATTTGCTTGTTCAACTTCTTTCTACTGCTATCATGCACCAAGCCGGTTGTTACCGTTATAGGTACTCCTAAAATAGAAGCAGGTATCGCTAAAATCACTGGCAAAGTGAGTAGTCCGAATGACAGTCATAAAGCTAATAGTTTTGTTGAAATGTTCGTTACACATGCAATATCGGGAGAGATTTCAAAATATAAAGCGGTCATCAATCAATCTGGTAGATTCTCTATTGACGTTGATGTTGAAACAAATATTGCGCTTATTGCCCTATACACCAGTTTGAAGCCATATAATTCTCTGCTTGTCAGAGTCAAAAGCGGAGAAGTTACTAATATCGATATCACTTACAACACGAACCTTAATATTGAAGACGTTAAGACTAAGCCTGAAATGAATGAAGATGATATGATGCAAAGCTTGCCTATTATCAATCAAATGCATGGCATTTACGATAATGTACCTGAACCACAAATACCCTTATATGATAAGAATCCTGAAGCTTACCTGAGGTATATCAAAACGAGGGTATCCGAGAAATCGGAAATCTTAAATAAGGATTCGCTACTATCTACAGAACTCAAAGGGATCTTGGCTAAGGAATTTACCTTATGGAGGTATACTGTTGGGGCCTTTGATTACGAAAGATCCATGAAATTTAATTTCCAGTACTTCGTTAAGGATAGCACCAGAATGCCTAAAATTCAAAAGATCGACAGATCTTATTTTGGTTTTCTGAAGGAATTTAACCTCAATAACCCGCAATATTTGATTTGTTCAAACTTCATCGATTTTCAAAAAGGAATGCTGAAAAATGGCACGTTAGCGCTTCCTGAAATTGCCCAGCTTGACATTCCTTCCTGGTTAGTTATTGTGAAAGCTAGCTTATCGGATGTAGTAGGATTTAAAGATGGCCAATATTACGATATCTTAGCTGCAAATGCATACGGCAGACAGCTCAATGAAAAAGTACAACTTACCGAAAAGCAGAAAAAGAATATTTTAGATTATTGGAAAGAAGGGGAGATTGCCAAAATACTATTACGGAAAAACCAACAGGTTGCTAAAAGATAGAAAATTTAGATTGTCTGGTATGTGATATCAAAGCACTTATAAAGAAAATCTAATCGGGATGTTGTATTTTACTTTAATAGGTTTTCCGTTTCTAATTCCAGGTAGCCATTTAGGGGATTCTTTGAGCACCTTAACGGCTGCCTCATCATACAAATGATCAATTGATTTGGTTACTCGAACATCTTTCACCGTACCATCTTTATCAACAATGAATGACAAATGGACCTCCCCTGCTCGACGGTTCACAATTCCCGTCGCCGGATATATCAAGTTGCTGCGAACATACTCATAGAATGCTGAAGGCCCACCCCTAAACTGAGGAAACCGATCACCATTTCTAGCAAGTGGGTCGGTTACAGAGACACTGTCTCCGCCCATTCCCTTAAATTTCGCAGTATCTGCGCTACTTGGAATTTTGCGTTTGATAAACGCAGTTACACCGAACAAAACAGGATCTTCTGATGAGTAAACGATCCGGACCGTGTCTGAGATCTGGAGAATCCTATCGCTGTTTACAACACTTTTCACGTATACTTTCCCTCGCACCACGTACCGGATCCTCGCCTTAAACCGCGATTCTCGATTGTGTTTTTTACCTCTTACGGTATACAAATCTATAACAGGCGCAGCGTAAACTACACCAAAGCGAGCTAACTCCCGATCTTCGCGACTTGACCGCAGAAATATAGCTACCGAAATTGCAATCAACCAGGTTATCCCATGTAAAAATAATATGTAAGTTGTTCTTGAGGTCGTTGAAAGAATGTAGACCGTCATATGGGTAATAACTGCTGTCATAAAGCCGAAAGCCACTCCCCCATAAAATAAGTAGCCTTTACCCAAGATGCTAGCAAACATAAGGGCTATGGTTATCACCATAACGCCCAGAATCCATAAAAGTGCCGCGTTAGAGAGTTCTTTAGGCTCAGTGTCTATAGATTTATACTCTTCCTCCATAAGCTTGAATATCGCAAAAATTATTACTTCTTCATCAACCTCATATTTTGCTTCCACTTAACTAACCTAAAAAGTGTTAAAAGTTTTAAGGCTATTTGATTAATCTATATATTTAAGAACAATTGAAACCAAGTATGTTTAAAAACGCTCTCAACACACTCATTCTCTGTGTAATCTGTTGCACACAAGTTTTAGCCCAACGTAATAAGGTAGACAGTGCCGGCATGAAGACTTTACGGCTTGACCCCTCCACTGCAAGAGGTGCTGCAGCATCACAGGTTTTTGAAGAAGTGAAGTTCATCCCCCTGGAAACTACCAAAGAAAGTCTTTTTGGTTCCATCAGTCAGTTTAGTGTTACTAAGGATAATTATGTAATCTATGACTATGATACCAAGGCAGTTTTGATATTTGACAAAGCTGGAAAATACATTGCGAAGGTTAATTCAAGCAAAATTGCAAAGGACCCGAAAGACAAAGTAACTCCGGAGTTTCATGGTTATGTATTAAAAACAGAGAACAACCAAGATTACATTCAGATATCTTCTAACAGAAACATTTTTTATTTTGATTTGAAGGGTCAGCTCTACAAAAAAGGAAAGTGGAACGAGCCAGGTATTTCCTACGGCAACGAAAAGAAGTTTAGTAATGACATAATTATTAAAGAGTACTACGTTGATAAGAAGGAAAAAGACTCAAAAGACAGTACCTTTTACGATATAGGTTTAGTAAAAGACAAAAAGAAAGTTGCCGCCTATTTCCCTTTTCATCCGGATAGTGCGAAAAACGATGAGAATTGGGGCAGTAGCAGATTTTATAATAATGGTGTACCGGATGAGCTTTTTTACACCAGAAATTATGAATACAATATTTATAAACTAACACCGGAAAAGCTTTCCTTAGCATATCGCCTGATTTTTCCAGCAATAAATTCTCTGCCTGCTGATTATGGATCCAATCCGAAATACAGGGGAAAACGTTCTGATTTCTTTACCAATAATAAGAAGGCTTTCTACAGGATGGACAATGTTTATCAGACCGGGGATAACCTCTACTTAAACATGAAGAACTTTGAGTGGAATAAGGCTGACAAGGAATCACTCATATACAACCTGAAGTCTGGAATGCTGACCTCTGTTGCTGATATCGAGCCTGATACGCTAAGTCAGTTTTTGCCAGTTACGGATGCCAGTAATGGTTACGAATATGAAAACAGGGGCTTTCTAACGTTTGAAAAGGGATATTTTTATACCAGTTACTCTTCTTTGGCAATGTTGGGTTACAAAGAGCTAAATGAGGGTAAAAACCGAAAATATGATCCCTTATTAACTGAATATTTTAAAACGCAAAACAGAAAAAGTAATCCTGTAATCATCCTGTTAAAACCAAAAAACAATTAACGCTCCATGTTCAAATTTTACTATTATGCCATAGCCCTTCTGCTATGCATGCTCTCGTTTAATGCTTTTTCGCAAAAAGTAGATCCTACACGTATTGGCACAGTGAAAGGTATTGCCAGAGATACTGCACAAAAATACGTTTTGAAATCAGCCACCGTGTCTGTTTATAAGGCTGTTGATAGTACTATAGTAAGCTACCAGGTAACTAATAATTACGGTGAGTTTAGCTTTAAGAACTTGCCCGTAAACCTCTTATTAAGGTTAGAGATAAGCAATGTTGGATATGCGCCAACCAGTAAAACCTTTACCATACCGGGGGATAAAAATGCTGTTGACTTAGGGACATTGATCGTTAACCGTAGGGATATTATGCTTGATGATGTGGTCATATCTGTACCGCCAATGAGTATGAACGGTGATACTCTAGAGTTTAATGCTGCTGCGTTCAAAGTTGACACCAATGCCACCGTAGAAGACATGCTAAAAATGATACCCAACATTACTTTATGGGGTGATGGGCAAATTACCGTTAACGGAGCAGAAGTAAAAAGCTTGAAGGTAAACGGTAAATCGTTTTTTGGTGATAATGTTAAGGTGGCTATTCAAAACATAGCGGCGAATGCCTTACAGAAAGTTCAGGTTTATAAACAAACTCAAGGCTCAACAAATCCTCTTGATTCTACTCTTGAGATGAATTTGAAGCTAAAAAAAGGAAAGGACATCGGTTACTTCGGTAAGTTTGGCGGCGGATATGGTACCACTAAACGGTTTGAATCTGATGCAAGTATAAATATGTTTTCCCCGAAAATGCAACTGGCAATAGTAGGCGCTGCAAATAATGTTAACAAGGGGCTGGACAATGTAAATGACATGTTGGAGAATAGCACGTTTAAAGGCCAGGGAACAAATGTGGAGTACCAACCTGATTTTCGGGAATCTGGTATAAATAAACACAGCGCACTGGGAGCAAATTTCACTTATAACTTTATCGAAAAACCTACCTACGATAAGAAGAACACTCTTAAGTCTAATTTCTTTCTACGGGATAGGGACACAGACAATTCATCTGAAACAACTACAACCACATCTATAAGCAGCACCGATAAAGTAATCGAGAATAGCGTCAATGACAATACTTCCAACACTGTCACGCAGCATTTCGATTCTAATTATGAGTTGACAAAAAAGGGGCACAATGTATCGTTTTCACAGAGTGTTGACATGAATAATGGAGAAAGTACCGATCAATCTTTCCGCACTGCGCAGAACTTGCAAAATGAGTTAACCAGCACCAACAACTCACTAAATACAAATAATTACACGAATAAGAATTTTAACCTCAGAGCTGGTTACCGCTATTCCCCGTATATTACTACCGATCGCACGCGCTTTGCAGGTTTTAACCTGGATTATCGCGTGAACGGCTATAATAATGAGAGCCAAAGGTTAAACTTAACGGAATTCAAATCTTTTACTGGGACTAGCCAAAACAGAAAGTTTAACCGTAAATACGACATAAATAATGACGGGCTTAACCAGGAGATTAATCTCACTTTGCCGGGTTTAAAAAGATTAATATTTGGAGATGTGAAACTTGCTAATATTGGCTTTGAGTTTACAAATGAGTTGCTATTAAGGACCGATAAGAACATAAATCGTGTTCAAGATCTGGACACTTTAACGAATGTCTACCGCACAAACCGTTACCTTGATAATGAGGTTCAGACAGGTATTGTACAAGAAACTCCCGGGTTAAGATTTCAAAAATCAATTACCAAAAGTCTTTCAAATCGATTTTATAAAACTTTAACATTCAGGTTTCATCCAAAGGCGATATTAATTTCACAAGACAATAAATCTGACCGCTCTTTCCAAAATATCAAACGCAATTACAGCAAATTAGTACCCGATGCAGGGATTGATTATTCAGACAGTCAGTATGGAGATTATTACAGGAGTTATAATATAAACTACTATACAAAGATTAACATACCGACGATACAACAATTGGCTCCTCTTACAGATAGTACCAATTTATATTACTTGCAGCGCGGAAACATTAATTTAAAGAAATCTGTCCAACAGGAAATTGCATTTAGCTTTTACCATTACGACCAAACCAACAAAAACACATTAAACTATAATCTATCAGTTACGGCAGGGAAAATCGACGACAATATTGTTGATAGTTTACTTATTGACGATCAAAACAGGCGTACCGTTTTTTTGGTGAACGCCGATGGCCATCAGTATATAAGCGGAAACGCCAGTATAAGGAAAGCATTTAAATTAAAAACTTCCGAGCTCCAATTGAATGTATACAACAACTTTAACGTCAACAGAAACCCGGGTTATACCAATAGTGTGTTTACCTATTCGAGCAATTTTAACACCTACACTACGGGTGGTGTCAATTATACCTACAAGAGTTACTTAGCAGTCGCGCTTAGCCAATCATGGAGTACTTCAAAGTCAACGCAACAGGCATTTAACACGAAATACACCGCTTTAAATGTAGGCACCACGCTAACTGCCAGCTACAACATTACCAAGAAACTTACGCTTAACAGCAGTATCAGTAACAACAACAGTTCATCATCTAACGCAGATGATATTGTCTATACGATATGGAATGCGAACATGGTTTACCGTTTCCTAAAGGGTAATAATGGCGAACTTAAGTTTGCAGCATTGGATTTGTTAAGGCAGAATACGAGTGTAATTAATTACACGGGTTCAAACAGCTTTACCGTAGGCACACAAAATGTATTGAGACAATACTTCATGACTACACTGTCTTACTACCCAAGACAGTTTGGTAAAAAAGCGAAGAAGTAACAGAAATAGAACCAATCAAGGCACAAGAACAACCTTGCCATAAGCTGTCCGCGATTCAGCAAATTTCATGGCCTCTATGATTTCACTTAACGGAAACCGGGCAGCGATCTGCGGTTTGAGTACTCCGCTGCCCAATAAGGTGGTGACCTGCGTAAAATCTTCTTTTAACTGAGTCTGAAAGGTTTCACTGCCTTTGCCGGACCATATGTTATAGAAAAATGCTTGACGGCCGTTTGGCAGTATATTCCACCAGGTTATCTGTGCTATTACTTTTAAAAAGGGAATCAGAACATTTCCACTGTCGTTGAGTGCTGAGGCAATTGCATAACAGATAAGTTTGCCACCTTTGGCAAGAAGACCGAAAGATCTGGCAAAGCTTTTTCCGCCTAGATGATCAAAAACCGCATCAACCCCCTCAGGCGCAAGTCTGAGTACGCTGCCGGCTAAGTCAATGTCATTATAATCGATTGGCTGCACACCTTGTGCCCGTAAGGCTTCATGGTGACGAGGTGAAGCAGTTCCAATTACCCGGACCCCAGCATAAAGAGCCAGTTGTGTCAGGATTGTCCCGACTCCGCCATTTGCACCATGAACCAGAATCGTTTGTCCCGACTTGATGCGAGCTTGGGAGTGTAGCATTTGCCAAGCCGTAATGCCGTTAACAATTAGCGTTTCGGCTTCCAGAGGATCCATACCTTCAGGGACAGGTAGCAGGTCGCTGGCCAAAAGTAGCACATAGCTTGCCCATCCGCCAGTTTTGGTTAAGGCAGCAACGCGTTTGCCTACCAAGGTTTGATCAACGCCGGAACCCGTTTCAACGACTGTACCAACCAGGTCATAGCCAGGAACGAAAGGAAACTTGGGCTGCTCGTAATACTTCCCCCGGCGCATGGACTGCTCGGCAAAGGATATACCACTGGCTTCCACCTTTACCCTTACCTGCCCAAAGCCAGGGCTATTTAATGTACGTGTTCTGAGTAGTAATCCATCTGGCTCAACGATACCCGGCATGATTACTTCTGTTGTAGTTAAACTGATAAGTGATTCCATCTTTGTCTCTATTTAGTATGAATGAACCATACAAATGTAGAAGGACAAACTCAGGTGAAATTGTAAGAAAACGAAGGGTGTTCAGCGTTTATCGTTGAGCAGGGTAAGTATCAGAAACTACGCAGAAACTTCCATTGTTTAGGTTTTTAATAAATTGCTGGGGCGGCAAACCTAAGAAATACTGAAAATCTTTAATCAGGTGACTCTGGTCATGATAATCGAACCTTGCAATTAATTCGAAAATAGCAATTTTCTGATTGCTCTGCGAGAGGATATAAGCAATAACCTCCTTAAAGCGCAAAAAGCGTAGTAGCTCTTTAACCGAATACCCCGTATGCTTTTGAAACTTTAGCTGGATACTTCTTTCCGAAAGGCGGGTATCAGCTGCTATGGCCTTGACCGGGTCAATGCATGGATTGAAAAACTGGGCCAGGTTGCCAATTATCGTCTGCACTACCTGATCATTTGCTTTTAGTAAGCCCTTGGCTGACTTCGCTAATAAACTCACTCTTTCCTCTACTGTAGGTAGGGCTGCTAGTTCTTCCCAGAGCCTATCATAACGATCGCTATCTATTAGCATTTCTGCACCTGTCTGGTCCTTGCCAGTCAGTCCTGATAAAGGCATGCTAAACAAGCGCTGAAAGCCATTGAACTTAAAGTTGATAAGAAGTGCGTCTGCACCTGGCAATAATTCATAGTTCAGCATCTGGCGGAGTGGCCCAATCACAGCGGTACGTCTGACAACTTCAGTTTTGAGAACATTATTATGAAAAGAAATACGAGGAGGAACCCCAAAGTTAAAAACCAGCATCATTTCCAGATTCGGACAAACATGCCTGGTTATAGGCACCCCGTCTGAGGGTACGAACAGATGATAAAAGTTGTTAATTACTTCTTCTAATGGTGCTTCTACCGAGAATAATGCACCGTTTACATCCTTTTGTTCCATTACTCCTTGCGTTTTCTTACAATACTAGCTTCAGTTACCGAACTAACTTTGCCTTATCAAATTTATAAACCTAATCCGAAATAATGAGAACGATCTGCCTACTGAACTTTCTTTCCCTGGCTATTGTAATAGCCTTCAACTTTGAACTTTCTGACCTCCCTTATTTAACGGTATAGTGCAAAATGCTTACGATAACTTGCGGGCCAGCGTAAAGCTTGTTTCGAAAGGATTATTTTAAGTGGTCGGTAGGCTGTTCTATTATACGAGAAATCTTCGTGTTTATTTAATTACCTTAAAATCTAAATCCTGGAAATCGAAACTAAAGTCCGTCAACGGAGAGATCGCTACCATTTTAAATCCATCGGCTGTGCCACTACTATTTAAATTGAAATTGACAAAAGCATCTGCGTCAAAACTTCTGTCGTACCACTTAACAATGAAAGTATTGCCTTTATAATATGTCATATCACCCCTTAATTTCGGTGAATTCTTGGCTTGAAAATGCATCTTTCCAGCTACTTTGCTTACGGTAACCTCACCGAACCAGGCATCTTTAAAGGTCCCATAAAAATTTTCAAGTTTCGGCTTCGCGCTATTTGCTTTTTGCGCTTCGCCTATATCTGCCCAGGTTTTTGCTACAATTTCATCAGCCTGTTTCTCATTTCTCAATCGGTTCTCATTATTAGTTTTAATCCTGTCCATCCCTGTAATGTTTAGGTAGCCGTCTTTGATGGAATTTGTAATCGAACTAAATGCAGCGCCAGACTGTTGGTTGGTAAGCACAATGATACCCAATTTCAACTCCGGCAATAGCGTTACCTGTGTTACGATACCAGACAGGCCACCGGTATGCATAGCTTGGAATTTTCCATTCACATTACTCAAGAACCAACCTAAACCATAGCTATTAAAGCCGGCAGGGTTGCCACCTGCAATTATAGTCTGAGGAGTCCAGAGTTCCCTATGAACTGCAGTACTAAACAACTGTTTATCTAGCTGATCACCATACTTTCCTGCATTTAACATTGCGATCACCCATTTACTCATGTCGTTTATGCTACTGTAAACTCCGCCTGCGGCATTAGCTACTTCTCCAAAACTTAAACCCACCGGCAACAACTTGCCCTGGAATGGAGCATGCCCGTCAATAACGTTAGATTTATCCTTTAGCCGATACCATGATGCGGCGGTTTTATTCATCTCTAAAGGCTTAAAAATCCTGGTCTCAATAAATTCTTCATAAGAGATACCAGACACTCGCGATACCAAATCACCAGCAACAATATATAACAGATTATCATAATCGTATTTGGTACGGAAAGAAGACACCGGTTTTAGATAGCGAAGATTATGAATTAACTGGCTTTTTGTTACGGTTGACGAATCTGGCCAGATCATTAAGTCTCCTGCACCTAAGCCCAGCCCGCTCCTGTGGGTAAGTAAATCTCTTACTGTAAATTCGGCAGTCACATAAGGATCATACATCTTAAAGTCCGGAATAATAGTTGTCACCTTTGTATCCCAGGTAATTTTCTTCTCATCTACCAGCATCCCTAGTGCCGCAGCAGTCATTGCCTTGGTGTTAGAGGCTACACCAAAAAGGGTTTGTTCATCAACCTTTTGATTGGTTTTTATAGATCGAACGCCATAACCTTTAGCATGAATGACTTTCCCATCTTTAATAACAGCAACCGCGATTCCGGGCACATTAAATGTGCTCAGTGTTTTTTCTGCTACACTATCTATTTGCTTTGAGGTTAAAACCTGAGCATTTAAACTCGTAACAGTAATTAACGAACCTAAGCAGAGTGCCGTAAGCGACCGTGAAATGAGTTGCATAATTTGAATTTAGGAGATCCTCAAGATAATATAATCTTTCGGCATTTCTTTGGCCAAGAGAAGTTGGACTCCTGTGCTTTGGGGATCAATTTACAATTTGGAGCATTGCTGAATTGCGATTAATTTATGTTTTTCAAGAGGCTGTCGACTGAACGGATAGCATTGGCAAAAGCCATATCGATTCAACTAGGTACTTGCCTTTCCAGGAAAGCATTTTTCGGCTATCAAGCATACTTTACCCCTTTTACATCAAAAGACAAAGTCGTCAAAAATCCATTTAAAACATTTCTCCGCTATTCCACTATCAAACAAGTAATGAATGCTGTGAGGGTATTGTTGAGAGCGCCTTAGTAAATCGTATTGTAGCAGGAAATACTAAAAAAACGAAAATCTTAGCGAAAACGAAAAGTTAATTAAAAAATTCCCCAAAATGCCAAAGTACGCCGGCTGGGTCATGCACAAAACACTCTTTACCCCACACTTCTGTGCGAACAGGTGTTAGTTTTACGTTTTCGTATTTACCGGTTAGATCTAAGGCGACAAGTTCATTCCAAAAAATATTAACATCTTCAACTTATAAAAAAATCATGGTGTTTTCTATCCATTCTTTGGCATAATAATCTTGCAAATAGAACGCCAGGTCGCCGGTTTTAAAAACGGATAAGTTCGCCGATAGGGCTGTTTCTTTGAAACCCAAATCCCGATAGAAGCTTCGTGAAGTGTCAAAGTCTTTAGACCCTAAAAATGACCGAATAGATTTGGCTTTATGTTGCATCTTAACTTTTTCTTAATATATATTCTAAGATAGGCAATTAACTGACGGAGGTTGAAAAACAACCTATATTTATAGCTTTTGCTGAATACTTTCGGCAAGCGTGCAACTGCCTATCAGGAATATGGACCATAACGATATAAAACGACTTTCGCGTCTAACCGCTATTTTAATACAGTTACAAACAAAGCGACTGATTACAGCGCCCAATCTAGCTGGCAAGTTTAATGTTAGTGTGAGAACCATATACCGCGACATCAAAGCTTTAGAACATGCAGGCGTACCCATTTTAATAGAAGACGGAAAAGGTTATGCCTTAGCTGCAATTTGCGCTGACCAACTTCTATTTAACAGAAATCAACTACACCAACGAGCTAAATAAAGAAACAAGTCGAATTATTGAGCCATTTGCCCTATTAAGCACAACGGAGAATTGGCTTCTAATAGCCTGGTGTCGTTTGCGGCAAGAGTTTAGATACTTCAGATTAGATAGAATAACCAAGACAAATGTTCTAACGGAGAAGTTTAAGCAGCATACGATGACCTTACAAGAGTATTTTGATAAGTATTATTAATTTTAAACCCCTGACATAGGGCTGTCACAAGCCCGTCCCATATTTGCATTGTTAAACTTAAAACAATAAGAAATGGAAAAGCAAGCATTTGACCCTTGGGCTTGGGGTAAAAACACGAATTCGGTACAAGCTGTTGAAGTGAAAAACGTATTGGGAACGCTATACTGCTCGGGTCAAGTAGCATTAAATGTCAACGGAATTCCTAGTGATGCAGATATGCGTTCACAACTGATCCAAACGATTAAAAACCTGGAACAACTAATTAGCGAATCCGGATATGAATGCAAAAACATTGTCAGACTGAACGTTTACACGACATCCACAATGGATTTTTTTACCAGCTGTATGGATATTTATGTACCTTTCATTAACAAACACGGCATCCAACAAGCAACTACTTTGCTTGAAGTAAAAGCGCTTTTTGCAACATTAACAGTAGAGCTGGAAGCCACTGTTGTAAAGTAAGATGCAAAAAAAAGAAACATCAATATTTTATCCTTCAAGCCCTGCAGCCTGGCGTGAATGGTTAGTCATGAACCATCTATCACAGCAGTCTGTATGGCTTGTTTGTTATAGAAAAAACTCCAACATGCCATCTGTTACCTGGAGCGAATCCGTAGATGTAGCGCTTTGTTTTGGGTGGATAGACAGCAAGAAAATAAATATTGATGAAGAAATATCACATCAGTTTTTTAGTAAAAGAAAACCAAACAGCACTTGGTCAAAAATTAATAAACAAAAAGTCGAGCACTTAACCGAAGCCGGACTAATGACAGATGCAGGTTACAAGTGCGTTGAGACTGCAAAACAAAATGGTTCTTGGACAATTTTAGACGAAGTGGAAGAATTGATCCTTCCATTGGATCTGGAAACTGCACTTGAACACAACGTAGCGGCGAAAGACTATTTTCTGAATTTAAGTAAATCTACTAGAAAAGGGATTTTACAATGGGTTGTACTTGCCAAACGATCAGAAACTAGATTGAAGCGAATTACGGAAATAGTAGCGCTTGCCGAACAGAAACAAACGCCAAAGATTTTTTGATTGAAAAAGAAACTCTGCAGGTTTATTGACTAGGTTACCAAATCGTCAGATTATTCATCATTCATGAACCTTAATGCAAAATCTAAACTAGTAACCTGGTATTGTAACCATCTTGAGTGCTTCTATAAAATGACCAAAGATAGGGACAGTAATCTCTATATATCACAAGTCAACGCTTACATCAAAAGTTTAATATAGCACTAACGTGTTCAGCTTAGTGCTCTAGATTTCAAAAAACCCATCTATAGGTAGGAGGCGTATTTAAATGTGTACATTCGGCGCTTATATGACGGTCGAAGAAACGCTATTGAAGAGAAGCGAAAATAAATGTGAACTATGTGGATCAACAGACAGCTTAAGTGTTTATGAGGTGCCTGCTAAAACCAATAATTCACCAGATGAATGCGTTTTGGTTTGTGGAAAATGTTTGTTACAAATTGAGAAGAAAGAAGTTTTAGACAGTATACATCTTCAATGCCTTAGCGCAAGTATGTGGAGTGAGATTCCAGGTGTACAGGTCGTTAGTTGGCGCTTATTGAATAGATTAAGGCAGGAAAGCTGGGCAATAGACAACCTGGATATGATGTATCTTGATGAACAGACACTTGCCTGGGCCAAAGCCACCGGAGATCATGAGAATGATACCGAAGTTCAATTTCACAAAGATTGTAATAATAATGTTTTAGAGAACGGTGATTCAGTGGTTTTGATTAAAACTTTGGATGTTAAAGGATCAAGTCTAAGCGCAAAACTCGGCACTGTTGTAAAAAACATTAAACTGGTTGAAGATAATAAAGAGCATATAGAAGGCAAGATTGAAGGTCAGCTCATTGTAATTCTAACCAAATTTGTACGTAAGCAAAGTTAAATTATAAACTGGCGTTATGTTTTCTGAATTCCAGAGTAGCATTTGAGACCATGGATAACCTACACACTTATCTATTATTTATCATCATAATGAAACCTGCATTGAATAACAGCGAATTGTTGGTCTTTACCTTTGGATCCTGAAACCTGATAAACCAGGCGATGCTCACCGATTATACGTCTGGACCAGAAGCCTCTTAGATTATGCTTCAACGCTTCGGGCAATCCTAATCCATGAAATGGCGTCCTTTTTATTTCTTTCAATAAGTCTCTGACTTTTTTCTCTGGATCTTGATCATTATCCATCCAATATTCAAGATCCTCCCAAGCCTCAGGGGTAAATACAATATTCATAGTTATGCTTTCACATTACTATTCTCATCAAGAGAAAACAACTTTGTATCACCCTTCTTTAGACTTTCCATAGAATTCTCAAGTCGTTCACGATTTGCTTTTGTTGACATCAGGTGCGATGTTTCTACAAGGGCGTTATATTCCTTAATAGAAATTATCACAACGGCATCGTCCTCATTATTGTTACGTGGAACAATCAGGATATCTTCTGTCTCACTTACTTCATCAAAGTAGGCTTTCATGTTTGTTCTTAAGGAGGAAATTGTTACTGCTTTCATAGCCACGTCATATGTACGCTAAAATGTACGTTATCTTGTACGCATAACAAAAATAAATTATTGTAATCCCTGCCGAACCTTGGCGAACCAAATCATCCGTCGCATAATTAATTTACCGGGCGATAACCAATACCCATTTGATGTAACATGAAGGCCCATTTATCAGCGACTTCCTCTATAGCCTTATCTGTAGGTTTGCCTGCTCCATGTCCTGCATTGGTTTCAATTCTTATCAGCACAGGCGCAGCACCTCCCTGCTTCTGCTGTAAAGTTGCAGCAAATTTAAAGGAATGTGCCGGCACTACCCTGTCGTCATGATCGGCAGTAGTAATTAACGTCGCTGGGTAGCTAACGCCAGCCTTTAATGCGTGTACCGGTGAATACCGATGAAGGTATTGGAACATTTCCGCGGATTCGTCGGCCGTTCCATAATCGAAGTTCCAGCCCGCCCCTGCAGTGAACTGATGGTAACGCAACATATCCATAACGCCAACCTCAGGAAATGCTACTTTAAAAAGCTCAGGTCGCTGTGCCATTGTAGCGCCTACTAACAAGCCGCCATTAGATCCACCCATGATGGCAAGATAATCTTTCGAGGTGTACTTGTTGCTGATCAAGTATTCCGAGGCAGTGATGAAGTCGTCAAATACATTTTGCTTCTGCAACTTGGTTCCAGCCAGGTGCCATTTCTCACCGTACTCCCCGCCACCACGGAGGTTCGGCACAGCATAAACACCACCCTGTTCTAGAAGCACCACAACGGAAGTACTGAAGGCAGGTGTGAGACTTACATTGAAGCCGCCGTATCCGTACAACAGCGTTGGGTTCTTGCCATTAAGCTGAATCCCTTTCTTATATGTGATGATCATCGGGATTTTAGTTCCATCCTTTGAAGGATAAAATACCTGCTTAGACTCATATTTGGAAGGATCAAAATCGACACCCGGTTTCTTGTAAACCTCAGACTTCCCACTTACGGGGTCAAACTTGAAAATGGTGGTTGGGTACACGTAACTGGTGAAGATATAGAAAAGCTCTTTTTCTGCCTTCTTGCTGCTGAAACCTGCTGCAGTTCCCAGTCCGGGAAGTTGGATATCCCTTTCCATTTTGCCATTCATATCGTACTGATAAACGATCGATACGGCATCCTTCAGGTAATTGGCAAAGATTTTTCCTCCACCAGTACTTGGAGTCAAGACGTTCTCAGTTTCCTTGATGAAGTCTTTCCACTGCGATGACTGAGGCTGAGCAGCATCCACCGTAACAATTTTTCCGTTAGGAGCCTGAAGGTTAGTATAAATATAAAGCTTGCTGCCAACGTTGTCCAATACGTAGTGATCCTTATCAAAATTATCAACCACGGCAATAATTGCTGATCCTGGCTTGCTTAAATCCTTGATATACAATTCACTTCCAGAACTTGAGTTACCAGCAGTGATAATCAGGAAGCGTTCATCTTCCGTCAGCCCAGCACTAATGTACCGTCGCGGTGTTTGGCTCCCGCCAAAAACAAGCTCATCATCATTTTGAGGCGTACCGAGCTTATGATAATAAAGTTTATGATGCTGGGTAAGTCCACTGAGCTGACTCCCCTCCTTGGGTTGGTCATAGCTACTGTAGTAAAAACCATCATTCCCTTGCCAGGCAATTCCCGAGAACTTAATGTTAATGAGCGTATCGCCGATCACCGTCTTATCTTCCGACTTCATTACAACTGCCTTGGTCCAATCAGAACCGCCTACGGAAAGCTGATAAGCCACAAGGCTGCCGTCTTTACTAAAATTAATACCAGCCAGTGAGGTAGTGGCGTCTTTCGAGAAAGTATTTGGGTCTAGAAACACTTCTGGCTCCTGCTCCCCTTTCTGACGATAAAATACACTTTGATTTTGGAGTCCGCTGTTCTTATAAAAGTAAATGTAACCTCCCTCGCGAAAAGGCTGAGAATATTTCTCGTAATTCATCAATAGGGTAAGGCGTTCTTTGATGGCTGTTTTGAAAGGGATTTGTTCCAGGTAGGATTGCGTTGCCTCATTTTGAGCCTTCACCCAATCTTTCGTTGCTGCCGATTGGTCGTCTTCCAGCCAACGATAAGGATCTTCAACAATGGTTCCGAAATACGTGTCTTTGACAGGTCCTTTCTTTGTTTCAGGGTAAATCATTTTCTTCTGCGATTGAGCTTGCGCAAAGGTGGCAAATATAGTGGCAAGAATTACGAGACCATACTTTATTGTAGCTTCCATACCGGCGATTTGTTGATATGTTAATTTACAAAAAAGAACGGGAAAGCAAAGCCGAAGCCCGATGATTTCAATCACATAAAATTTCTTTAATTGTTTTATGATCCCTGCGAGTCATCAGTAATAATACCCGTCTTCGGGATATCCTGCTGGACTTTGGGTGATGAACCCTTAGACCAAGTCTCCGTGATGACGTAGCCTGCAGCGCCCAGTACTTTTCTCACCTCGTTTGGATTGGTGCCTGACTGGATAAAAGCGTCAGAAAAAAGCTTTCCATCTTCTTTAGACATTGCTGTAAGTTTATGCCAGTCTAGATTGGCTGCGATCAGTTCCTGGAATGCTTTTGTTAAGGTCATAAATTACTAAGTTAACTTAAAATACTTGTTTGGCTCCAATCGTCTATGAAATCACCTATGGAATTAACGTAAGATTGCTCCAAGCCTCTGGTTATAATCCGAAGTTATAAGCTAATCTTAATCCAACAAATTTTCGAGTACCGTTATTTGACCATGCCTCATATCTTGCGCCGAAGTCAATAGTACTTTTATCTGCTACTGGAAATTCAACTCCAATGTGGGGTGTGTAGATGAAACCGTTTCCCGATCCAGAAGTAGTTGCGATAGCAACACCTAATTCACCTCCAACATAAAAGTTCTCAGAAAGAAAGTATCTGGCTCCAACTTTCAAAGGAACAGCTCCATTATTTGGTAGTGTACCTGATTGTGTACCTATTATAATATTTTCTTTGCTCTGAAACGTTAGGTAACCAGCTGTCGCAATGAAATTCAATTTGCTAGCAATAGGAGTTTGAAACTGCAAAGAAGCTCCGTAGCCAAAATCATAATAATCGCCGAACTGACCAGTAGGAAAGGCGAACTCTGCACCAATTCCAATCTTCGAACCTGACATCGCTACATCTTTAGTTTGAGCGTTAACGCTACTGAATCCCAATAGACCTACTATTGCAATTGATAAAAATAATTTCTTCATACCTTTTAATCTCGTTTTACGGTCTAATTTGATTGATATCGAAGATACAAAATTCAATTCATGAGTCACAGGATTCTAGAAATTAGAGCGATATATCCAGGATGAAGTTTGAAGACCTGATTGTTGATTTTGCTATACTATTTAGTGTATAAATCGATATTGACAGGGTATTGAGTAGGGGTTGCTAGGCCGTCTCTAGGGCTAAGGGATATACCAACGCCCTAGCAACGCCCTGGAAACGCCCTGGAAACCTCGAACAAAACAAGGCTTACATCATAGTCTGTTAACCACCTGCCCCTAATTCAAATTCACAGCTGCTGAATTCAAATTTACATATACAAGGATGGGCTTAAAGTCCTTTCTTTGATTTCAGAAAACTCACCGATGCGCTTTAGCCTCTTTACACTTTTATTGATTGGTTATTACACTGTTTGCTCAGCTCAGAAATTAGAAATGGAGCTTGATAAAATTCATCCAATTATATTAAAGAATAGCCATGTGGACTCTGTGCGTAAATATTTTACGAATAGCTTCTATAGTGAAGAGGGCAGCTTTTCTAAACAGGATAATTTAGTGTTCTCTGTGTTTTATTCAAATAAGCTTGCCGTTAACTATGATCATGCGTTATTAAAAATTCCCCAACTCAAGGCTTTCGGAAACATAAAGCCACTCCAAACGACTTTCAGAGCTTTAAAAAGTTATGGCGGCGAATACGCCATACCAATATTTGATTCCACAGGAATAATTGTCACCGTCAATGGCATTAATCCTGAGAACGCCGGCAGATACGAATATCGGGTAATGGAAAACAAAACTAAGGTCGTGCTGCCCTGGACTAAACCAAAGTTATTTACACATTTCTTCTGGGCTACTAAAATTGCTGATTCTACAAAAAACGATGACTTGATTGCCTATCTTGGCCAATTTAAGGCAGCTTATGGGAATGCGTTAACCTTCCAAATAAGGAAAACTAGTATGCCTGATAGCATTAAAACGTCAATATCTGCCTATTGGGTCGAATGGCATCCTAAAGTTGTAGGCGTATTCACTTTTGCGGAGCTTCCGAACTTTTTAAGCTTGTTTAAAGAACAGTGGGGTGAGCCAGTTAATTATGGTGAGCGGCCAGATTGGAGTAAGAATTCAAAACTGTTAAAACTCAAGTCAAACTTTGAATCCAATGAAAACAACTTAATTTTTTATCTGGATGACATCATCAAATCGAAAGATGTTATAGAATATGAGGTAGTTAAAGAAGGGAAACCTACAGGTTGGAACACCAATGACTTTGATTTTAATCTCATCTGGCTTAAAGACTTGAGCCCCGGAAAGTATGAACTCCGCATCCGTTACAGCGTACAACGAATGCACGTGTTCAGCTATCCGTTTACAATACAAGCAGCATGGTATCAAACCATCTGGACAAAGGCAGGTATCAGTGTACTGGTCATTCTCGCAATAGGCTTCTTAATTCTTCTCTGGCGTTCCCGTAAACAAGCAACTGAATTAAAAGAACAAAGTATTCTTAAACAGATCGTACAAACGGAACTGAAATCAATTCGCTCACAATTTAATCCGCATTTTGTATTCAACGCGCTTAGTTCAATTCAAGGTCTTATCACTAAAAACGATGCAAACAACGCTTCTAAATACTTAATTGAATTTAGCAATCTCATGCGGGCATCTCTTAAAGCAAGCGAAAATGAATTCGTTAGCATTGTAACGGAAGTAGAAATTCTAAACAACTATTTAAGTCTTGAAAGGTTACGATTTGGTTTTGAATACAACATTATCGTTGGTGATGGTGTAGATGCCAGCGCTATTGAAATACCAAGCTTGCTGCTTCAGCCGCTTGTCGAAAATGCAGTCAAACATGGGATCTCTTCTCTGCAGGAGAAAGGAATCTTAGAGGTGCTATTTGAGAGAATAGAGAACGACATGACGGTACAAATCTCCGACAATGGCAAAGGCTTCGATGATCATCAAAAGAGCAATAGCAATGGCTTTGGTTTGCAGCTCACCAGGGAAAGGATCAAACTTCTCAATCAAACCCTAAATGGTCAACTCCTGGAATTATCCATTAGTAGGGAGAACAACCAAACACAAGTTAATATCCTTTTCCAAAATTGGTTTATATGATCAGAGCTGTCATTGTCGACGACGAAAGAAACAACATCGAGAATATTATTCTGCTGTTGGAACAAAATAATCTGCCGGTATCAGTGGTAGGTAAGGCAACTAATGTGGACGAAGGAATTGCGGCAATTGTAGCATTTAAACCCGACTTATTATTTTTGGACATCCAAATGCCCGGCAAAGATGGCTTTGACCTGTTGAAAGCGCTTCCTCACTTCCAGTTTGAAGTCATCTTTGTGACCGCTTTTGATCAGTATGGTATTCAGGCCGTTAAATTCTCCGCAATAGATTATTTGCTTAAGCCTATCAATCCGGAGGAGCTCAAATTATCTATCCGCAAAGTCGAAAACAAATTATCTCAAAAAAAGGCAAACTACCAGTTAGAAAATTTAATGGGATTAATCAACGACAAGGAAGCTAAAAAAGATCACAAGCTAGCGCTTGCTTCAACTAAGGAAATCAGATTTGTCAATACCCAGGAGATCATCCGCTGCGAATCTTCCAATGCCTACACGCTGTTTTATCTGATAGATGGCAAAAGCATTATCGTCTCCAAGCCAATCTTCGAATATGAAGAGCTTTTAGCTAATTATGGATTTATACGCTGCCATCAATCTCATCTTGTAAATACGATCTACATCAAAAGCCTTATTAAAGAAGACAGCGGATATCTCTTGTTAAATGACGACACCCGCATCCCTGTTTCCAGAGGCAAAAAAGAATTTGTTCTAAAAGCATTAAATACAATTAAACTCTAACACTTAACTAAACCAAAGTAGACCTATGCCGTTCTTCAGAAGATGTTTAATGTTGTTGATACTCTGCTCAATAGCGAAAGAAACAATTTTCGCGCAATCAAGCGTGTCCTTTAGCAAAAATATAACTACTAAAAAGCTTTATATCAACCCCGAATATGCACGAGGAGGCTTAGACTCGACAATATTCAGAAGCGTAACCTTCATTCCTTTGGAGACGACGAAAGAGAGCATCTTCGGTAAAATTTATAAAATGGAAGTAACAGGTGACTACTTCATCCTATCTGATCAGAATACAAGTTCGATACTGATTTTCGATAAGAAAGGAAAGTTTAAAACTAAAATTGACGGGCGTAAATTTGAGAAGGGAATGAGCGTAGACTTTACTGTGGATCATGAACAAAGACATATAATAACCAGAAGCTTCAAAACGCTACTCCGCTTTAATTTTGAAGGTAAATTGGTAAAGCAAAGCTCAATGAATGAACTATATAGTACCATAGCGAGTTTGAATCCCAACACGCTCGCATATAGCCCATTTGTTTATTTGACAAGGTCCATTAAGAAGGATAGCATCAACTATTTTGTCAAATACTTAAGAAATATCAGTGTTGATAAGCAATTGCAGCCATTCAATGTATTGCAATATGGAACGCCAGCCAATTTGGCTACCATGGACACGCAAAAGCCCTACAATTTCTATTATTCTGGTATAAAAAACAAGCTGTTGTTCACTGGAAATTATAATACTAATATCTATGAGTTAAGCAGCTCGGGTATTGAGAATACCTATACTTTGGTATTTCCTCAAGCCAATTCACTTCCGGTAGACTCCGTAGCGAACTTACCAACGGTAATAGAAATGCAAACTTATCTCAAAAAGAATGAAGAGCAGATCTATAATTTAAGAGGCTTATACTCCATAGGAAATTCCTTGTATTTCGAAACAGTAATGACAAGTCTAATGGCAAAGGATCGCTACTTCATCTATAATATCAAAACGCAGGATCTAGTCTCATTGAATAGGATTTCTCCTGGGATGATGTCTCATTATCTTCCACTGTTGTCTTATTACGGAAGTATAATTGGTTGTGATGGAAAATATATCTATTCGACAGTTTCCTCTTTAGACATGTTCCAGGCAAAAGAGGCTACCGCACTCAAAAAGGCAAATTATCCGCCTCTTATAGAGGAATATTTTAACACTCAAGATCGTAAAAGCAATCCGGTGATCGTTCAGCTGCAGCCTCTAGGACTATAGCAATATCATGAAACCAATTTCTTATGTGGTAATTTCATCCTTAATAATGCTTTCGAGTTTAACAGTAAGAGCTCAAAAAAAGGATTCTACCAACGTTGGTGCGGCAAGCGGGATTGTACGTGATTCCCTTTACAATTATGTACTACAATCGGCAACTGTTGCTATCTATAAAATTAAAGACAGCAGTTTAGTTGGTTATCGCTTATCTAACAACTTCGGTGAATTTCGCTTTAAGGGACTGCCGGTCGACATGCCATTTAAAATAAAGGTAACTTTTGTTGGCTATAAGAGCCATAGTCAGGCTTTTATAATCCCAGCAGCAAGCAAACAAACGGATTTCAAGAATATAAATCTTAAGCGAACTGAAAACAATTTAGCCGAAGTGGTCATCAGCGGCATCCCTCCTCCCGTCACCATGAAAGGAGACACCATTGAGTTTAACGCCGATGCTTTTGCACTTGATCAGAATGCTGTAGCGGAAGATCTTTTACGAAAACTGCCCGGTATCACCATGTGGGGTGACGGTACAATTACCTTCAATGGGAAGCAAATCCGCCAGGTATTGGTGGAAGGAAAGCCTTTTTTTGGCGGCGACCCGAGGATTGCCACACAAAACATCGCTAAAAATGCAATTGATAAGGTGCAGATCTATCAGCAGGCTACAAGGAACCAGAATAATCTGGACTCAATAACGGATATCAACATCAAGCTTAAAAAAGACAAGAAGTTCGGTCACTTTGGGAAGCTTGCTGCTGGTTATGGCACAGACGACCATTATGAAGCCGATGCTAATCTCAACTACTTTAATAGTAAAACACAAGTTGGAATCACAGGAGCCAGTAACGATATCAATAAAGCAGCAGGTGATGCAAATACACTTATGCGCAATAGCACTTTTAAAGGTGTAGGTGCGAACATAGAATATCAGCCTGACTTCAGTATTCAGGGTACTAATAAATCGAGATCTGGAGGGCTGGTGCTTCAGCATGATTTCATTCCTGTACCAGACTTTAACAACAATAACCGCTTAACGGGAAACGTATTTGCCACGGATATAGACAAAGCAGTGAAAAAAGATATGCAGTCCATTATTCGTCTAAATGCTGACAGCACGCAAGTTCTACAGAGTTCTAGCTCTGAAGTAGTGAATAATTCAAGACAGGCATTAGACCTGCGGTATAACAAGAGAAAAGACCAATATGACTTTTATGCCTTAATTAAAGCTAATGCTAGTGAAGCGCATGGTGAGAATTCTGTAAGCTCAAGTTCCAACTTTGCTCAGGGTACTCAAAGTACAAATGAATCATTTACAACCGGTGATCGGAGCGACAAAAATTTAGAACTCCAAGCTGGGTTACGGCATAACGGCTCAATCTCTGGCATCATTCATCCCTTTAATGACTATAATGTGAACTATAGCTTGAACACAAGCAATTTGTACGATAAGAGAGCAGCTTTTACGCAGTTTATCTCTTTGGTAGATACAGTCGAAAACAGATTATTTGATCGCAATTACAACAACAAATTTAACGACACCAAGCAACATTTGGATTTCGCGTTGGAGAACATTCTGGCCGGATTGATTCCTCACCGGAGTTTATTAGGAGGCTTACGTTTAAAAGCGGAGAACAATCTGGATGTGAGTGTGCAGCATCAAATAAATGAGGTAAAGGATAGAGATCCGGCACTAGGAAGCTATTTAGTCAATCCATTTTTAACGAATAACATGCGAACCACAATCATTAATGAGCGTCCAGCGTTGGTGATCGGTCGCGACTTCCAAAGGTCCTTGTCGGGAAGGTACATTCAGTCTTTAAGCTTGCGGTTTAATGCCGAGGCGCAAATTTATTACCAGCAAAACAATTCGACGCAAAAGTTTCAGCGTTTCGTCAAAAACTATAGAGCGTTCATTCCGAAAGCAAGTATAACCTATCATAATAATCAACTTGGTGACTTTGAAGACTCCTATAATTTGAGCTTTTCTTCAGCTGTTGACTATCCCGGCGTTCAACAACTATTTCCCTTGGTAGACACTTCAAATCCTTATTACATAGTAAGGGGTAATCCCAATTTACAACCTGCTAGCAGCAATACGCTATCTTTTGATTTCCGGCACAATAGCTTAAAATCTAAAAACACTTTCAACTTTGATTTAAGGGCATTGGCGAGTGTTACACGTAACTCTTTTTCGGATAGCGTTCTCACAGATATAGCGGGAAGCAACACCTATTATCCTGTAAATGCTAGCGGACGCAAATCTTTGAATGTTAATGGCAATCTGAACAAAGCTTTTAAATTCACCAATCATCAGCTTCAGCTAAGTATAAGCACTGACCTAACTTTCGCCAGGAACCCCGGCTACATCAATTCTGAATTTGTGCCATCCAATAATTTCTCGAATAATAGCAGACTGAATTTGTACTATACTTATAAGGACAGGGCCGCATTTAACCTGACACAAGGTTATAATTATTATCGTTCAAAACAAAGTAACAGCAATGACAATGAATTCAGAAGTTCCACCTTACCTACAACATTAAGCGTAAGTGGAAATGTCACGAAGCGATTATCACTTTATAGCAATATCACTTACAATCATTTCACATCTACAAGCTCTGCTAAGACAGATTTTACAATATGGAACGTTAGCGCAACGTATCGGTTTATGCAGGGAAACAATCTGGAGCTGAAGGTAGCAGCATTAGACTTGTTGCATCAGAATACAAGCATAATTAATTATGTAGATCGTAATGTAATTGTGCGTGGACGAAGCGATGTTCTAAGACAATACGGAATGGTCAGCTTGGCTTATTACCCGCGTAAATTTGGGAAGTCTAAGTAAAATCGTTTTAGACCTCGCTTAACTGATCAGCCATAACTAGCGGCAGTTGCAACAAAAAGGTAGTTCCACTTATTGCATCACATTCGAACCATAAAGTACCATGTTGTATTTCGGTATATTCTTTACAAAGAACCAAGCCAAGTCCCACTCCTTTTTCGTTCATAGTACCGGCTTTAGATGAGCCGCTAAGATGAAACACGTCAGAGGACAAGTTCACAGGTTTGCCCGTTCCACTGTCCTTAACTACGATCAGACAATTTACTCCTTCAATCCTTGTATGGACACTAATATTACCTCCCGGCGATGTAAACTTTATCGCATTACCTACCAAATTACGAACGACTAAGTCCAACATTTCGCCATTAGCAGTTACAATGATATTGGGATCGATGGCTACTTCCAGTGTGATTCCTTTATTTGCAGCAATATCCATTAGCATGAGGAGCTGTGAGGAGAGCAACTTAAACACATTTACAGGACCTAGTTTGAAGTTCATACCATTCATCTGGCTCTGAGTCCAGTTTAACACATTGTTTAGCATATCCAGCGTACCTCTTGTAGCCTGAAGCAGCTTGTTAGTAATTACTTTACCTTCCTCTGCGCTGACGTCAACCTCTACCAGCAGCTCGAGGTAACCTTGAATATTTCCGAGAGGGCTTCTTAGATCATGTGCAATAATAGACATTAGCTTGTTTCTCTCTTCATTTAGCACTAGCAAAGCACCGGCCTTCTCTTCTGCCGATGATTTTTCCAGCTCATAGTTGCGGCGAATAAAATAAAAGACAAAAATAGAAACTGCAACGACGCTGACATAGGCAGACGAAGTATCTAGATAGCGGTCACTTTTTAATTGATAGGTATATGGAATGAGATCAGGATACAGATACTGAAATAAGTGTAAACTTAATACAAGAACGATATTGCCAGCGACCCAATACTTATATTGACACAGGGGTACAATTGCAACTATTACGAGTATAGCAAGAACACAGAATAGACTAGTGGGGCCATCAATTCCTGAATTCAAAAAATAGTTACCCTCAAATAACAGATGTACTAAAAGGCAAAAGATACTTACTGCAAGCGGTGTCTTTCGCTTCACCCTCGAAAGATAATAAAGGCCGGAAAAAAGCAGAAAAGTAACCGCAGTTACGATAGCAATCACTGGCAATCCTACTCCAAAATTTAATGGGATGTTATAGGCAATAACCAATAAAGCTACCAGGCAAATAAAGTGAAAAATTCGTGTGGTAAGGGTAAAAGCTAAAGCTGAACCGATAAGATGATTCCAGCTGTTTCTAAAGATAGGTGGGCTTTTCAAGACAAAATTTATACTGCATAAAGATAATGGAATTTCTATTGATGGAATAATTATTTCAACATTGTTTTCGTATGTCTGTAGTAACTATAATTATTTATCTTAGAATGATCAATCTGAACAGATTGCGTAACCAGATATATCCTTACGATGAGGTGGAATGTTATTTGTCCTGGTGGATCGATGAGCTGGAACCGGTGCTCCAAGAATTTATAAAGGCTTCCCGAGGAAAGGTAGATAAAGACTTCTGGAGGAATATGTTTAAGTATCATACGCTGAAACAATATGGTTCCCCTAAAGCTATCGACGGCTGGATCGTTAAATTTTACCCTTACAATAAGGATGGTAAACGAAATACATTGAAAGAATTGATCGGATCTGGCATGCTCCCTTCCGAGGTTTTGAAAGTAGATCTGCTTCATTCGGATGTAAATAAGGGCGCCGTTGTTAATACTCCCTTAGAACTTTGCGCTGGATTTATTGGGCTGGATCAGGATGAAAAAACATTTGCCTTAAAGCCAAGAATGGGCTGGATGGTTCGTAAGAAAGACAATATGCTGAGCCAAAGTATGCTTGCGAAATTCCAAGAAGGTGCTAGTGATCGGTTTGATGGGATCTACATTCGCGTCGACTCCATTCCTGCAGAACTGTTGACGATACCAAAGATTGATAAATTAAGTATTGAGTGTTATATTGAAGCTTAATATTCTGTTTGTGACCTTAGCATTCAGTTTCTCAGCCTTTATAGTGTCCGTTAGCGCACAGCATTGCTGTTCGAAAATGGGCAGCATATAAGCCTAAAAGCTTTAACAGGCTTGCAGGTGCGTTATTATATACCTTAGGGGCTTTGGCACTTGGCTTGAATATCAGGCATATATCAAATAAATCTTAGTCGGATGTTTAAATTAAATCTTAGAATAGCCCTGCGGAACCTTTGGAATAACAAGGGCTTTACGCTAATAAATGTTGGCGGCTTGGCCATCGGTCTGGCTAGTTGTATGATTTTGTTACTTTATGTGAAAAATGAATGGAACTATGACAGGCAATTCACTAACTACGAGAAGACCTATGTGGTTTATAATAATATAAAGGCAAGCGGAGAAATCTTTAGCGTTAGAGTTACACCGAATGCAATGGCTGAGGAAATCAGAACGAAAATCCCTGGCGTTGTTTATACCTCCCATTCTGCGGATTATGGCACGCAGCTCATCAGCTATGGCACAAAGAAATTGAAGAGGAAGGCCATCTATGCAGACCCTTCTTTTATTAAGATACTTGATTATAAGTTTATTAAGGGAAACCCAGACAAAGTACTCCGGGAAGTGAACACAGTCATTCTTACCAAAACATTAGCAAGAAACCTTTTTGGAAATGAAGATCCCATCAACAAGATTGTGTTATTCGATAACCGTGAAAGCTTAAAAGTAGAAGCGATCGTTGACGATCTGCCTTACAATAGCAGTATCACCTTTGACTACCTGTTGCCTTGGGCATTCGCAGAAAAAATCAGGCCTGAGATTAAAAACCCTAATTGGGGGGATAATTCCTATTTAACCCTGGTACAATTAGAAAATGAAAGTCTTCTTAACCAGACCAATAAAGCAATACGAGATATATATCTGCGCAATGATAAATATACTACTTCCGAAGCATTTCTTCACCCATTGGCCAAGCTGCATTTGTATAGCGAATTTGAAAATGGAAAATCCGTTGGCGGTAGAATTGACCAATTGAAGATTTTCCTCATCCTTGCCTGTTGTATCCTACTGATCGCTTGTATTAATTTCATGAATCTAACTACAGCTAAATCAGGGAAGAGAGCTAAAGAGGTCGGCGTGCGGAAGGCAATAGGTTCAAGTCGGAAGTCACTCGTCATTCAATTTATATCCGAAAGTATGCTCATCTCTTTATTGAGTACAGCACTGGCTTTTGTTTTGGTCGAAGTAAGCCTACCCTATTTCAACAATTTGCTGGGCATGAGCCTTAGGATAGAATATGAAAACTGGAAGTTTTGGCTCAGTTTGCTTAGTCTGATGCTGGTCACAGGTCTACTAGCTGGTAGCTATCCAGCATTTTATCTTTCTTCGTTTGAGTCCGTTAAGGTGCTGAAGGGCATCACCTTGAAGTCAGGGTCCTCATTTGCGGTGCGGCGAGTTCTGGTTGTCTTCCAATTTATATTTGCCGCCTGCTTGACTATCTCCACTACGGTAATCTATCAGCAGCTGAACTACATCAAAAACAAACCAGTCGGCTATAATAAGAACAACCTGATACAAATTGAGGTACAAGGAAACCTGAATGACGAGAACAAGCTGGAACTTCTTAAAGTACAGCTAATAAAATCTGGGGCCGCGGCTCATGTAACGTTCTTTAATGCGGATGTTAATCTAAACAGCAGAAATACTTTAGCTGTGCGTTGGACTGGCCAAAACCCGAATGAAAGTATTTTGTTCAACTACCGGTCGGCTGGATATGATTTTGTAGCAACCATGGGTACAAAAATGGTTGCAGGGCGCGAGTTTTCTGAGAAATATGACGACTCCAATAGTATTGTTGTCAATCAAGCTGCGGTAAAAGCGATGGGACTG
The DNA here is from genome assembly GCF_037719805.1 of Pedobacter sp. Lineage (GTDB taxonomy): Bacteria > Bacteroidota > Bacteroidia > Sphingobacteriales > Sphingobacteriaceae > Pedobacter. Next base: position 127,894 of record NZ_JBBJLZ010000005.1, read on the forward strand.
AAAGATCCAATCGGAACAACCATCTATTTCTGGGATAGTCCTGTGAAGATCATCGGTATAATGGAAGATTTTGTTTCTGCCTCTGCATATCAAAAAGTAGCGCCGATGCTTTTTCATCCGATGACAAAGTTTAGTGCTCAGGTTATCTTAGTTAGGGTAAGCGAAGCCCAAAGTATAGGTTCCAGCTTGTCTAAGATTGACGAGATTGTAAAAAGCATAAACCCCGACTATCCTGTTGAACGTACGTTTTTGGACCAATCCTTTGAGGAGAAATTTGTCGAAGAGCAGCTATTGGGCACCTTGTCTAACTGGTTTGGCGGCTTTGCGATATTTATTTCTTGTCTCGGTTTATTAGGTCTGGCCTTATATATGGCCGAACAGCGTAAAAAAGAGATCAGCATCCGTAAGGTTCTTGGAGCAAGCACCTACAGCGTACTGGCGCTACTTAATAAAGATTTTATGAAGCTAGTGTTCATATCTAACCTCATCGCCTTTCCGCTTGGCTATGTTATCATTAATAAATGGCTGTCTTCATTTGATTATCGGGTGGATATTTCCGCATTACCCTTCCTATTGGCGGCTGTACTTTCTATAGTTATCGCCTTGTTGACAGTAAGTATCCAATCGGTAAAAGTAGCAACTGCTAATCCGGTCGATGCTTTAAGAAGTGAGTAATTGAATTTAGGCTAACTAAAACTGTATTACGACTAAATCCGCCCTTTCATAAAATCCGACATTTATATTAAGAAAAACGAACTATGAAAGCGGTAAGAATTGATGAATTTGGCGGAACGGAAGTTCTGAAATTAGTAGAAGTAGAACGCCCGGTACCTGCACCGGATGAAATCTTGTTAAAAGTACTGGCAAGCGGAGTAAATCTAGTTGACTGCGTCATTCGCGCAGGCACAAATGACAATTTCAAATCCTTCCTGAAGTTACCACTGATCTTAGGGTGTGACGCGGCAGGCATTATAGAAGAAGTAGGCAGCGAGGTAACAAACCTCAAAATAGGTGACCATGTGTATGGCTGTCCAAACTTCCCGGGAGACGGAAGTTATGCTGAATATTGTGCCGCGAAAGCAGAAAAGTTTGCCTTGAAACCAAAAAGTATTAGTTTCACTGAGGCTGCAGGAGTGCCGCTGGCGGCGCTGGTTGCATGGGAAGGCCTTTTTGAACTCGGGAAGCTTCAAGCTGGACAGCACATTCTTATCCATGGTGCTTCAGGTGGTGTTGGAAGTTTTGCCCTGCAGTTAGCGAAAGCGAAAGGTGCGTATGTTATAGGAACGACTTCGGACAGTAATCTTGAGTTTTTGAAGCAAATCGGCGCTGACAAAGTCATTAATTACAAAACGCAAAACTTCGAAGAAATCGTAAAAGATATTGATCTTGTGTTTGACGCGTCCCCTCTTCGTGATAATATTGAGCGATTAAAAGGCATAAGCGTTTTAAAAGAGGGAGGTATATTTGTTAGCGTCAATGTGGATTTTCCGTTTGATGATGCAGTAAACGCGGCTCTTGCCCTAAAAAATGCAAAAGGCGAAATGGTTGCCGGTCAGAAACACCAGAATTTACCTGAAATTGCAAAGCTTATAGATGAAGGCAAAGTGAAAGTTACTATCAGCAAGGTTTATCCTTTGGAACAAGTTGCCCTGGCGCAAGAGGAAAGTGTAACAGGCCACGTCCGTGGTAAATTAGTGTTGGAAATACAAAAATTAACTAAAAAGGCATGAAGCATATTGAAACAATAAGCGAATTTCATCAGTTCAGGAAACTTCCCAAACCTGAACATCCAATGATCAGCATAATTGATATTGCAAGCGTTGAGCAATCAAATAAGGATGAACCAATAGCTTTGCTACTCAATTTCTATGTCATCGCAATGAAAAAGGTTTCGGGTGCCAAAATGAAATACGGACAACAACAATTTGATTTTGATGAAGGCCTGATGTCGTTCATAGCCCCAAATCAGGTTTTCGGCATTGTGCCAGCTAAAGAAAATGAAGAAATAAAACAGTCAGGATGGGTGCTCATCATCCATCCTGATTTTTTATGGAACACACCGTTAGCTAGAACGATAAAGCAGTACGATTTCTGGGATTACTCCGTAAATGAATCTCTGTTCCTGTCTGAAAAAGAAGAAGCAACCATCAACCAGATTATTCAAAATATTCAGCAGGAATACCGCGCAAACATTGATAAGTTTAGCAAGCAGATTATTATCTCACAACTTGAAAGCCTGCTTAATTACGCTGACAGGTATTATAACCGCCAATTCATTACGCGCGAAAAATCAAATCATCAAATACTTGACCGTTTAAATATATTGGTTAGTGATTATTTCAACGGCACGGACTTAATTAACAAGGGGCTACCTTCGGTTAGGTTCATTGCTGAAGCTTTAAACATATCACCAAAATATCTTAGCAGCCTGCTTAAGATGCTCACGGGACAAAGCACGCAGCAGTACATTCATGAAAGACTGATTGCAAAAGCCAAAGAACAATTATCAACAACTAATTTGTCAGTAAGTGAAATTGCCTATCAACTGGGTTTTGAACATCTGCAGTCCTTCAGCAAATTATTCAAGACAAAAACCAAACTGTCACCTTTGGAATTCAGGCAATCCTTCAATTGAAACTCCGAATAAGAGTTATCTACCCCAGGTCTTGAACATTACGTTCAAAGAGCTTTCTTAATCAGTCCGGCCAAGGAGAATTTAGTATATATCACAGAAATTCTTGCGATGGTAATTTGGCAACATAAGAGCGTAAACATCAGCTTTAATATTGCCGAAGGTTGTTTATGTCACTTACCTCATTTTCTAATTGCTTTTGACCCCATCTGTGTAAATGGTCTATGAATGGGATTAGTTCCAAACCGGTATCACTCAATGAGTACTCCACTTTGGGTGGCACTTGATGATAGACCTTACGGGTAATTAAGTTATCTTCCTCGAGCTCGCGCAGTGTTTGGGTGAGCATCTTAGTAGTAATGTCTGGCAGCGTCCGACTCAATTCGCCGTAGCGCAATACCGTCTTTAATCCCAAGTGCCATAAAATACGGCCCTTGTATTTCCCACCTATTCGCTTAAAGGCATATTCCACTCCGCACCTTTGGATACACTCAGGAATTTCTACATTGTTTTTCATTATTAATATTTATAACGTACTGACATCCAATAATACATACTTTTAAGTAAGTAACATACTAATAAGTACATACTTGACAAATGTAAGGAAACAGTGCAACTTGCACCATATTAATTAAAATACAATCATGGAACAAGAGAAAGATATGTTAAATACCAATGAAAGCACCAGAACTATGAAAGCAATTCGCCAGCATGAATTTGGTGGTCCAGAGGTGTTACTTTATGAGGATGCGCCAATACCTAAAGTGAACCATGCTGAAGTGCGTGTACGTGTTCATGCGATCGGACTAAATCCTCCCGACTGGTACCTAAGGGACGGATATAAGGCACTTCCTCCGGAATGGCAGCCGAAAGTGGATTTTCCTATCATTCTGGGAACAGATATTTCGGGGGTCGTAGATGCGGTTGCGGACGATGTCACTGCTTTTAATATAGGCGATGAGGTTTATTCGATGGTACGCTTTCCCACAGGAATGATGGCAGATAGCAAAGCCTACGCAGAATATGTTACTGTCCCTGTTTCCGAATTAGCACTTAAGCCAGCAGGCATCGATCATGTTCACGCGGCCGGGGCACCAATGTCTCTCCTTACGGCATGGCAATTCCTGATTGAATTGGGACATAACGAACCTAATCCCCTTCAACCTAATCCGCATTTCCCGGTTCCACTCAAAGGCAAAAGAGTGCTTGTGAATGGCGCAGGCGGGGGCGTTGGGCACTTTGCTGTACAACTTGCTAAATGGAAGGGCGCTTATGTTATTGCAGTAGCCTCAGGAAAGCATGAGGAATTCTTGCGTGAACTTGGCGTAGATGAATTTATAGATTATACAAAAACTGCTGCTGAAGATGTTGTTCGCAATGTTGATCTCGTCATTGACGGAGTTGGCGGGTTAACAAGTCATCGCTTTTTAAAAACCATTAAAAATGGAGGAGCCTTGTTTCCAATTTTCCCATTGGGCTTTTCTGGTGCAGAGGAAGCTGAAAAACTTGGTGTGACTGTTTCTGCAACGCAGGTACGCTCAAGCGGTGCACAACTTGCTGAGTTAGCACTTTTGCTCAGTAACGGAACGATTCGCGTAGCCATCGACAGCAGCTTTCCACTTGAAGATGCTAGCAAATCACATGAGCGTGCAGCAAAAGGAAACATTCAGGGAAAAATCGTCCTCACTGTTGCTTAAGGCAAGTTTGTCTTAACTTGCCCAAATTCGCCTTCAGCTCAATTCACATTTCTAAATTCCATTGGAGTTTTACCTGTTTTCTGTTTAAATACTTTATTGAAGTATTGAGGATAACTAAAGCCTAATGCGTATGCAATTTCACTTACAGATTTACTTGTGCTGATCAGCATGCTTTTAGCCTCTTCCATCAAATAGAAATGAATATGTTCCTGTGCATTTTTACCGGTTTCTTTTTTTAGTAAATCGCTTAAATATCCCGGTGATAAGTGCACTTGGTCGGATAGGGATTTTACAGTAGGCAATCGCTTTTCCTTAATCGTCTCATCATTCAAATAATCAGTTAGAATTTTTTCAATCTGAACAACCACTGAATGATGAGAACTTTTCCTGGTTATAAACTGCCGACCGTAGAAACGTGTGCAATAACTTAACAGCAATTCAATGGTTGAGACAATAATAGTTTGGCTATGTACATCTATATTTTCCTTCAGTTCAGTATCAATTTTAGAAATGCATTCCAATAGAACCAGCTTTTCCTTTTCTGACAAATGAAGCGCTTCTGATGTCTCATAAGAGAAGAAACTGTATTCCTTCATTTTGTCATTCAACGACGTTGCCCGGATAAGATCTGGATGAAAAAATAGTCCCCAACCCATTATGTTTTCAGTCGCTTGCTCCTCATTATCAATTTCTATCACTTGGTTAGGAGCCATGCAGATTAAACTACCATCTTGAAAATCGATGATCTTGCGACCATATTTGATTTTGTTATCCGGGTAATTCTTAAACATGATTGAATAATAGTCTGCAGACATTTTTATATCACAGTCGATCTGCTGGTTCACCTTGCTGAAATCGACCACACCAATTAATGGGTGATGGATTTGATCAGCCAATCCAAATAGCTTGAATATTTCGGAGATAGATTGTAAATGAATGACTTTGTTCATATTAGATTCCAAATTGGGCCTTTACCCCTTTCATGAAGGATTCGTCATCATATTGCTTACGGTTTGCAACCATCATCTTTGCATCTTCTCCAGCGGTGTATCTAAGTTGATCCTTCTCATCAGTAGCTGCTCCATAAATGACCTCAGCAATTACACTTGCAGGTGAAGCATTTTGAAATAGTGACTGCATGGACGACATCAGCTTTCCAATTAAAGGTTGGTAATCCGTGAACGTTTCATCGTTACTAAAATCAAGAGAACGCCCTGTGAAGTCTGTCACGATAGCACCTGGTTCAACAATCTTAACTTTGACTCCAAATTGTTCTAGCTCATATTTCAACGATTCAGATATCCCTTCCACTGCAAATTTAGTTCCATGGTACAAAACTCCCAAAGGAAAAGCCATTTTTCCGCCAATGGATGAAATGTTAATGATCATACCACTTTTATTTATGCGGAAATGCGGTAGCAATGCTTTAGTAACATCCAACAGACCAATCACATTTGTATCAAACTGGCGTATCATTTTCTCTCTTGGAAAAGCCTCCAGCGGACCATAGGCGCCATAACCTGCATTATTAAGTAACACATCAATTCTGCCGAACTTTTCAATACCCTCACTTACACTACTAGCAATAGAATCAATATCCAACACGTCAAGCCTGGTCACTAATACATTGTCTAAGGAAGTAAGTTCAGTCTCATTTCCCGGATTCCGCATGGTAGCAATGATGTTCCAGCCTTGTCGCTGAAAGAGTTTGGCTGTTTCTTTTCCTAAACCACTACTTGCTCCTGTTATTAAAATTGTCTTTCTCATTTCCTTGATTTTAAGTTCGATGTAAAGGTCGTGTCAATCAATAGAGGGTAGGTAAGACGAATTCAGGAGATTTGTATCCTTTTTGCTGTTCTTTCCTTTTAGTTGGGCATAACGTATCTCCCATCGTCACCCCTCATGCTCCCAGGTTAGATCAATTGCATAATCAAGGATGAGCAATTGATGATCTCTGCGCCAGTATAAACCGGAGACACCAATAGGAATAATGAGAGGTCAATAGCTGGATATCTGCCTTAAAATTAATTAAGATTGAAAGGGCTTATAAATGTTGTAGGCCCTAACAGGAATGGAAGCGTGAAAAAAGGCAGGAAAGCGAGTGGCTAAGGATTTTCCTGCTCTAAGTCTTCAAAAACATTTTTGCAAATTTCCTTTCTATTTAATAAAAAAGGCAAAAAAAGGAGGGGATAAATTATAAAAAAATTTAAGGGGTTGCCCGTATATTTTTTATAAGCAACCATTAATCCAATCAGTACGCCATTAAAAAAAAGGCACATAGCAATTTTCCTTAGAGCCCTTGGCTTAAAAGTTAATACTCCTATCTTGATATCTTTCATACGGATTGCTTTAATACAATTATAAATATACCATAACCCACTGCATTCAAAATTAAAGAATTCTAAATAATTATTGATAAAATTTTTAAGGTTTCCATGCAGATTATGCGTTGTGATAATGGAGATCTGCTGCTTTACAACCGTCAATGTTTCATCGATGTGGTCAATTTATGCAAGTCATCAAATAAGATGCACAAATTAAATCTAGCGACACACTCACAATTTATACAAGTTACAAAACACCCGGTTTTAAAAACCTTATCTTTAACCAGAAATATGCTTAGCATGGTTTAAAACTATGGATGATCTTGAAATTCTGAAAGCTGAACTGGAGAAGTTTAAGCTCAAAAACGATGTACTCGAAGCCAGGGTCGAAGAACTTACGGACTTTGTTGAAAATGCGTCAATCCCACTTCACTGGGTTGATGAGAAAGGTATCATTTTGTGGGCAAATAAAGCCGAATTAGATGCCTTAGGTTTTTCTTATTCCGAGTATGTAGGCCAGCCGATAAGTGATTTTCATGCAGACTTAGATATAATAAATGATATCTTAATTCGTCTGACAAATAATGAAACTTTAATGAATTATCCCGCTAGCTTAAAAGCTAAAGACGGTAGTTTGCGGCATGTGCTCATAAGTTCCAACGTGTTAAGGAAAGATGGAAAATTTGTACATACCCGTTGCTTCACAAAAGACATTACTGAAATAAAAAAAGAAGAAGAAAGAAAGATTGCCTTTGTCGCTATGGTAAGCCACGAGCTTAAAACTCCATTAACTTCACTGACCTCTTATATTCAGATTTTAATGCGCCGGGCAGAAAAAGAACACAACGATTTTGAAATAAATGCCTTAACCCGTGCGGAATTGCAGGCAAAGAAGATGGCTAATATGTTAAGTGATTTTCTGAACCAAGCTAAATACCAGGAAGGAAAGGTCATATTACATCCGGAGACTTTTGATTTACAATCTCTTATTAACGAAGTTGTAGATGACTTCAAATTTACATCAAGCAAAGATTTCGAGCTGAATATAAATTGCAAGGAGGCTTTGGTATTTGCTGACCGCGACAAAATTGGGCAGGTGTTGACTAATCTGATCAGTAATGCAATTAAATATTCTGAGGAAAATGGCACCGTAATTATACAGTGCAAAAACGAACAGCATAAAGTACGTGTTTCAATTACCGATCATGGCATAGGTATTAACGCTTTAGATCAGGAGCGTTTGTTTGAACGTTTTTATAGGGTCAATAATGATAAATCATCTCAGGTAGGAGGATTTGGAATCGGTCTTTACCTAGTTTCTGAGATATTGCGTTATCACAATTCAACAGTTAAGGTAACTAGTGAAAAAGGAAAAGGATCAACGTTTTACTTTGATTTGGAACTTAGTTCTAATCCTGAGGAGAATACCATGAATTAATAGGTAAGAATGGAACTATAATAAACCCAGGCAATGAACAACACTTGTAAAGGAATTCTAAACCACAGATAATAAATTCCCTCGCCATCATACATGCCGGTTTCATAGTTCAACCGTCTTATCGCAGCATTGATGTTGGCAGGTATAAGTAATATGAAAAATATGATAAGAATCCACGCCACCGTTTCTTGAATATCCTCTATTAGCAAACAAATTGCAAACGCGATTTCTAAGACGCCTGTTGCATATACGATTTCCTTCCGTCGGGGAATGAAATCAGGAATCATTAGAGTCATTCCTTTTAAAAACTTAAAATGCCCCACAGAAGTAAACAGCAGCATTGCTGCCATTGCGATTCTTCCTGATAACTGGATTTTATAAGCATCACCGGTTACCATAAAGTAGAGTAGTGACATCAAGAAAGTGGTGATGAGAACAATTAGCGGTTTCATTTTGGCTGATCATGTAATTCATCCATTAGATGAGGAATTCTATTAACTGCGAAAGTCCTAATTTTGTTTACTTACAAGCTTCAGATTTATAGACGGAATATCTAAACATACCCATCTTTTACCTTTCTGCCTTTGATCTGATCACCCGTTACATAACATTTTTCACTTACCCCGACTACACCACCAACAACTACTTGAGTGCAGTACGGCTTTGTAAATTCATAGGTGTAATCATCATAACCTTTTTGCAAGTAATTAAGGCAAATAGGATGATTAAAAGGCTTAAAAGCTTTACAGTTTTCATAAAATCTTCAACTGATCTAAATGTGCTGAGGAACGTATTCTAAGATAATGAAGCTGTCCTGAAAATCACATTATCTTTATGTTAAGGGTAATACAAGTAGTCGGACAAATCATCACTTTCCTACCTCTTTGAACAAGTCCGGGTCTATGGATGAATAAATAATGGGTAGCGTATCACCTACGGAAAAACGTCTTTCTACCTCGATATCGTCTACTATAGAATGGATGTAAGCATTGCCGCCGGATGTATAAGCAAATCTGATAATTATTCCAGGGGCGCTTTTATAACCCTTTCTATAGATTACTGATTGGACTACTGCATTCGTTTTTTTGCCATAAAGATGAAGTTGCCTGTTAGCATAGTCATTGTGTAGGACGTTCAGGCACCAAAGCGTACCCCCCGCAAAAAGGATGAACGTTAAGGTATTGAGATAGTGATTCCACGAAGACCAAATCCTGACTAAAAATAATATTGATGAAGCAACAAGTAGCTGATCAACTCCATTAAACTTTGAAAGCTTTTGCGAATAAAATACATGCACGACGCTACCAATAGTAATCACTATAAACAAAATGAAAGTTTTAATATGACGTCTTTCCATAATCGAATAGATCCAATAATCAGAAATAAATATAATGATTTCGAAGTTGAAGCCTATTATTGCTATCTTCAATTCGCGGCCTTATTAAGGCACATCAGTAAGCTCTTGATATTATGCACTTATATAAATCTATTGTAATTATTTTTATCTGTTTCTTAACCGGCTGCAGCAGTTCACCTTTATTTGATCGCCAGGTTTGGATTGATAATCCAGATGAAGGTGATAGATCCAATCCCAGAGCAAGGATGGTAGACGATGTAGTAAAAACACACCTAAAACCTGGGATGTCAAAAACAGCAGTTTTAAAGTTGTTAGGCAAACCACTGTATGAAGGTATTGAAAGTAGGTTACCAAAAAACAGAGTGATACCAGACTCGATAACTTATGCAGATGGTGATGCTTCGAAGCCGGAAATTACAACTAAGAAAACGAATGCCCTCAATAATTTTTATCGATTATATGCTGAACCAGTTATGATCCTGCGGTATCCTGTAGGCTGGTCTACGATCGACCCTAATTACTTGATAGTCAAACTATCGGAAAAAGGATTAGTACAAGAGTTTTGGGTAGAGCAAGGGTAATTTTATTTCATCATCTTGGTAGGTATGGGTCTGGCAGGATCTTGCACCGGTCAGGAGAAAACGGCGCCAAGTACCGTTGTGGTAGTTAAACCATTACAGCTTTCGCACGAAGATTCTTTACGTGTTGTGCAGAATAGTCTTTTGAGTGCCTTAACACATGTAGAATTTCCCTCTGGAATTTTAAATACACCTCTTCGAATCATGCCATCAAAATATGTCAGGATCGATTCAACATTACATATTGGAGGGTATAAGTATAAACTAGAGCCCGTTAAGCCCGGGATAGAAACCATACTTAGAAAGTCTGATAATTCCAACCCCAAGCCTTATGTTGAAATATGGGAATTCAAAATTAGCGGGGATAGGATACAGGTAAATGTAACTTTCAGATCTATTGGACATGTGTATGAATGCTTTCTAAATAAGCGGCTTTTAGTCGACAGCATAAGCTCAGGCGAGATTTAAAATTGCTAATTAATCTCCCCGTGAAATATGTTTTTAATTTAAACCTTGCAAATTCAAGTCTTTTAATGCAACTTTGATGCGAATTGAAAACGTGGAATAAGAAGATATATGTAAAACTCTCTCAGCTAGGTTCCCTCCTGCTGGTAACGCTTTTTCTTTCTATTTCCGTTATCCAGGTATTGCACAGTCACAAGTTCAATGTGCAATCCGAACAATCCTCTAATAGCAGCGACGAAACGGTTTCTGAGGCAAGCCCATGTCCGCTTTGTGACTATCTAACCCATAATCACAGCAAAGAATTATTCATTGCTTATGCGGCAGCACTTGTTCTTCCTGTGTCAGACCCCATTACTTTTCAACCCCACAGTTTCGTAGGCAACTACAAATTTACCCTTCAAGGTTTCACCAATAAGGGTCCGCCTGCGTTTTCCTGTAAGTAACCTTTCAGTTTTCTGATTGACGTTGCCCCCTATAGCGCTTTCATGATGCTATAGCATTCACTCAATTTCCCTTAATTTTCATTGATCTACGGAGTTCGCACCCGTACGGTTACGTCTTTCATAGATGCCCATCCGGACTGGTTTGCTTCATGATATTCTAAGCTTCATTTTACTTGAAGAATACGCTAATAATTTTGCTGCTACTGCTCGCTGCAGTGACAGTTCATGCACAGAATTTCCGACTAACAGGAAAAGTCAACGACCACAATCTGCAGCCTTTACCAGGAGTTATGGTTATACTGATTTCTACAAACCAACAAGTAATTACAGATGCAACAGGTAATTTTTTGTTTAGTAATTTGTCGCAAGGGCCGTATCAGATCAAGGCGAGTTTATCCGGCTTTAAAGAAGTATTAATTGACGTTCAAATCAAAACTTCTTCCACGGACATCCCTGTTATGATGCACCTGGTTCCCCATCAATTGCAAGAGGTAATTGTACGGGACACCCACATCGAATTGCACAAACAGGAAGAATCCTTGAATGTAGAAGTAGTTACGGCTGCATTTATACAAAAGAACCTGGGCGGGAGCCTGATGAAAACTTTAGAGCGCCTGCCAGGAATTAAGACCATCGGTATCGGCTCCGGACAGTCGAAACCACTAATTCGTGGTTTGGGTTTTAATCGGGTCGTTGTTGTTGATAAGGGCGTAAAACACGAAGGACAACAATGGGGCGCCGACCATGGTTTAGAAATTGACCAGTTTGCTGCCGGCGAGGTACAGCTGATAAAAGGGGCAGCTTCATTCGTTTACGGTTCTGACGCGATAGGCGGAGCGATCGACATCAAACCAGTTGCAATACCTGCGCCATACACTGTCGGCGGTTCAGTGAATCTTCTTAGAAAAACAAACAATAGTCTATATGGAACCTCAGTCAATCTCTATCAGCGAAAGCAGCACTGGTTTTTTGATGGTAGGGCAACTTACCAGAAGTATGGCGATTACCGTGTACCTACAGATAAGGTATTTGTATACGATTATGCCGTAAATCTGCATGATCATCAGTTGCGCAATACCGCGGGGAATGAAACCGGTTTACACCTGAATACAGGTTATGTAAACGATCATTTCAAGTCGGTCTTTTACCTCAGTGATGTTTCTAGTCGCAGTGGATTTTTCGCTAACGCGCATGGCCTTGAGCCACGACGGGTGGATGAAGCGTTGCATGACCGCTCGAGTCGGGATATACTGATGCCCAGCCAAAAGGTAAACCATCTGAAACTGATTAATCATACCGAGTATCAACTCGGACTTCACCGTTTAGAAATGGAACTGGGTTATCAGCATAACTTCAGACAGGAATTTAGCCATTACGTAAACCATGGTTATATGCCTGCAGTCTATCCAATTGACTTAAAGATTCCCAGCGATTTAGAAAGGGAATTCGATAAAAAGGTATATAGCGCCAATCTCCGGGACAATCTTATTCTGGGAAAACATGAACTGAAAATAGGCGCTAACCTGGAGCAACAGCACAATGGTATTTACGGCTGGAGCTTCTTGGTACCTGCTTTTAAGCAGATTTCTGCAGGTGCGTTCGCTTACGACAAGTTCAGGCTGAATGACCAGGTATTATTGCACGGCGCTATTCGCTACGACTATGGTCGCATTCATATGTCAAAATATCAGGATTGGTTTAACAGTACCACCACGACCGGTAGCGCAACAGTAACAGAAAAGCTGACCAGAGCAGAAGACCTTAGCCGTACTTTTAACAGCTTCGTTTGGTCGGCCGGTTTAAATTACAATCCAGAAGGCGGCTTTAGCGGAAAGGTAAACCTGGGAAAAAGCTTCAGAATGCCCATAGCTAAAGAGCTCGCGGCGAACGGCGTTAATTATCATTATTTTAGTTATGAACGTGGAAATGCTAACCTATCGCCGGAGCAATCCTATCAGGCAGACCTGAGTGTGGCCTGGACTGATGAGCGCTGGTCGCTCCAGCTTAGCCCCTTTTATAATTACTTTCCAAATTACATCTACCTGAACCCAACCGCAGCGCATGACTATTTCTATGGTGCCGGTAACCAGGTCTTTCAGTATGCCCAGAGCAAGGTGATGCGATATGGTGGAGAGTTGCAGCTGAAATATAATTTAACAAAATCCTTGAGCACTGAAGTATTAGGCGAATACTTGTATGCAAAACAATTGTCCGGCGATAAAAAAGGATACACGCTTCCCTTTTCTCCCCCGGCTTCTGCGCTGTTTAACCTGACCTGGTCGCCTGCTTCTAAAGGTCTTTTTAAAGCTAATTACCTGTCAATTGACTACCGCATTACAGCAGCACAAAACAATATTGTTCCGCCTGAAAAGAAAACTCCCGGCTACAAGGTGATCAATTTGCAGGTGGGATCTGAGGTTAAGCTATACGGGCATCCGCTATTCATCAGCTTGCAAGGGCAAAACGTATTGAACACTAAATACCTTAATCACACCAGCTTCTACAGGCTGATTGAACTGCCCGAGGCCGGCAGAAACATTATCCTATCTCTCAAATTGCCCTTTTTAAAGCAAATCCAAAAGCATCACCAATAAATATCCACCCTTATGAATTTATCAATTAATGACACTATGAAAAAGCAATTACTATGTTTAAGCTTAAGCGCGCTCCTGTTTACCAGTGCCTGTAAAAAGGAAGAGGCAGCGATCGATACGGAATATCCGGTCATTGACATCAGTACTGCTGCTGCCTTTCCTAAACAATGCAGCACAGTTAAACGTGGCGAAAGCTTCACTTTCAAAGCAGTGTTAAGCGACAATACCACCCTTGGATCGGTAAGCGTTGATATCCACCACAACTTTGACCATCATACCCACAGCACCGAAGTTGCAGCGTGTGACATGGCTTCGGTCAAGACCCCTGTAAAACCATTTTTACTCATACAAAGCTATCCGATTCCCTCAGGTATGGCCAGTTTTGAAACCAATCAGCGAATCGACATCCCTGCAGATATTGATCCTGGCGACTATCATTTTATGATCCGTCTGACTGATAAAGAAGGCTGGCAAACAATTAAAGGCTTAAGCATTAAAATCATATAAAATTCAATAACAATTATCAATCAATTTAACACGGTTCCTTATGAACCATAATTTATCAAAATTCATTCACGTTATGAACACTAAAAACAACCTAAAGAAATTAGGCGTACTGCTTCTGATGGCAGCCGCATTCTCGGCATGTAAAAAAGACAATGACATTATTAACCCTGAAATGCCAGATGAGGCGGCAAAAGAATACAAATACGTCCGTGTACTGGTCAGTGATGAGCTTAGCCCACAGCTGAATCTACTGGATCCGTTTACGGGAAAAGTCAATGCTTTCAGTGGCAAATATCCACTTGCTAATCTCTACGGTACAGCATCTGGCCGGTATGCAACAGTACTCTATACCGCTCAGAATTTAGTGGAAGTGTTTGATAGTGGCTTACTATCGCACGGGGACCATGTTGATGTAGACCGTCCGGCACAATGGGCGGCCATTACTGCAACCGGCTTGAAACCAACACACTTTAAAAGCAAGGGTACCGAATCGCTTGTTTTTAACGATGGTGATGGAACCCTTAGCGTAGCAAATGATGCAGATTTTAACACTGCCAACGCAAAATTCAGCGTGATCAACGCTGGCTTACTGGCGCACCATGGTGCAATGGCGCAATTTTCTGGTGGAGCTTATGCCGTTACTGTTGCAAAAGTAGCGGGTGCTTCCCCAAACCGTGTGCAGGTCATAAACAAAACCGGCAGCCTACTGCATGCTTCAAATCTGGAAGTAGGTAATATTCATGGAAATGCGACTGACGGCAACGTTGCTGTGTTTGGAGCATTTAGTTCGTTAGCTGCTACAAGTGGTGGTGCTTTGGTTGTTAGCGCAACAGGTGAACAGCGTTTGATCCCTAATCCGGATGGCTTTGGTGCTTTCCGTTTGGGAAGCATCTATTATGCAGCATCCGCTAAGAAGTTTATTGGTTACGTGGCTACTAAAGGAGCATATATGATTGACGTAACTGCCAATAAAATTACGCCAATCTATTCGGGAAGTGACGCCTTCCAGTGCAAGGTTGATTATGCCGGTAAAAACCTATTGGTCTTAACATTGGATGGCAAACTGCGCATCTATGACCTATCAACTGGTAGCCTTAAAAAAGAAGGTAGTGTAATTAGTGCAATAAATACTGCGGATACCTATAAACCTGTGCTGGAAGCCACGGACCGTTATGCTTATCTGGCTGTTCCGTCATCGGGTGAAATACACCAGATTAGCCTTACAGATTTAAGCAAAGTAACAAAACATAAAGTTTCTGCAAGACCGGTTAGGCTGACGCTGATGGGCTTTGAAAGCAGTGCCAGTCATGGTGACTAAATTATAACTAAGCGCTTTTTCGAAATAGGATTTATTAATGGGGGGTGTTGTAAGCCCCCCATTTTATGATGTCACCAACCACCTTTCTTTTTACCGGGTAAAATCAATAAACATATTAGTGGCGATCATAATTTCGCAAGCTATTTGTGATTGTGATAAGAGCTCGGGATTCAGTCAAGTAGAAATTATCACCAGACCTCCTGATACTACAAAGATTTGCGTCGAGTTAGCAACCATGGATTATCCACGGTAGTAACTGCCTTGCTTTTTAAAAGCTCTGACATGGTCTTTCCCATTAATTTGAAGTCTGTGGAAAGTGTGGTAATTCCTCCGGCAAGTAGCTCTTTTAAGGGAGTGTCATTGTATGATATGATGCCGAAGTCAATACCAGGTGTAAGATGCTGAGAAGCTGCCTGCTTTAAAATCTCTACCAAATCACGGTCTTTCACAACTATAAAAAGGTCTCCTTTATTGATCTTCCGACTGGATGAAATATATTCATGTGCTAGGCCTCGTTCTTCGCAAAAGCAAACCAAGCCATCATAACGCTCAATAGGCTCTTTCTCTTCACGCTGAATCATGATAATGCGATTATACTTTCTGATCAGATCAACAGCTGAATTTAACGCCTGATAAGTATCTTCCGCAAAGTTTTGTGAAACAGAGGAGTATTTCCCCTTGAGGTCGGGATGAAAATGATCCAGCAACAATACTCTTCCAGAAATACTTTCCAATAAGGGAGCAATGCCTTGAAATTTCCCGGACATTACGACGTAGTCCGTATACTTATTATTTGCATCGTTAAGCAGGCTTTCAAATACTTTGCGATTGTAGTTATGAAAATAGAGATCGATACTCACGCTATCGCCTGCATGCGCAATGAATGAATTAAATAAATCTTCTTTGAACTCGTTCAACTCATTGAACAGAAGAAATACATGATGCCCCTTCGATACTTCTGTAGTTTGTATAAAATACCCAATACCGTGGTTGGAACGAATAATACCTTTCGAGGTTAGTTCTTTAATACCCGCGAAAACTGTGTCACGCGATAAACCGTAGGTCGTCCTAAACTCATTGATCGACGGTATCTTATCCCCAACACGATATTCTCCGCTACTGATTCCATTGGTGACATGGTTGATAACCAGTTGATATTTAGATTTATTCTCTTTCAAAGCGTAGTTCTTAAGGCAAAGATATGACTTCGTACCAAAAATAATTAAATAAAACAGTCGTACCAGTTCGTACCAGTAGTTTAAATATTTTATATTTGAAACGTAAATCATTAGTACATGAAACTTCAAACTCTACTTTCAAGCCTTGGTTATCTGTTATTTAGCTTAAGTTTATCAGCGCAAACTAGTTTTCCAAAACAGCGTACGCAACTTACAAAAGCTTTCAAAGCCAATATTCATGATGCGTTCTGGTCTTCAAAACTTGAGACCTGGGCTACAACCACAGCGAACGATGTGCTTAACAAATTTGAGGGCAAACATTTGCCTGTTGCCGAACAAGTGCAAAACAACGTATTCAACAATTTTGATAAGGTAGCTGCTGGCAACTTGAAAGGCGGTCATGTTGGCCTTCCATGGTTTGATGGGTTGATCTATGAAAGTATCAGAGGCATAGGAGACTTAATTGGTCAATACCCGAATGCAGCAATAGAAGCTCGTCTGGACAACTATATAGCTAAAATTTATGCTGCTCAAAAGGCAGATCCTGAAGGGTATTTAAATACCTATACGCAGCTAACGGAACCAACGCATAGATGGGGTGACAATGGTGGAATGCTTCGTTATCAGCATGACGTTTATAATGCCGGCATGTTAATAGAGGCTGGAGTGCACTATTACAATGCAACTGGCAAGACTAAATTGCTAACTGTAGCAACCAAATATGCAAACTACATGGCAAACCTGATGGGCCCGTTCCCTAAGCGAAATATAATCCCCGCACACGCTGGACCGGAAGAAGCTATGATGAAATTATACTGGTTGTATAAACAGCATCCGGAAGTTAAAAGCCAGATCGAAGTGCCAGTGAACGAAAAAGCCTATTATGATCTGTGTAGGTTTTGGATTGAAAACCGGGGTAATAATGCTGGCTATCCTCTTTGGCAAACCTGGGGATCTGCGAAGTCAGAAAGTTGGATTAAGAGCCAAAAATATAAGGAGATCAACCCAGGTAATGGTACCCGGCCGGGTTGGGGCGACTATGCTCAGGATTCGATATCCGTGTTTAAGCAAAAGACTATTGAGGGTCACGCGGTCCGTGCCACTCTATTGGCAACTGGAATAGCCGCTGTTGCCTTAGAAAACCATTCTGATCAATATATCAAAACTGCCGACCAGTTGTGGAATAATATGGTTGGAAAGCGGATGTTCATTACCGGAGGAGTTGGAGCCATAGCAGATGATGAAAAGTTTGGACCTGATTATTTTTTACCTACAGACGCCTATCTGGAAACTTGCGCGGCGGTGGGTGCTGGATTTTTTAGTCAGCGAATGAATGAGTTGACAGGCAATGGGACGTATATGGATGAGTTCGAGCGTGTACTGTACAACAACGTACTTACCGGCATATCGTTAAAAGGTGACAACTACACTTATCAGAATCCTTTAAATTCACACGATCATTCCAGATGGGATTGGCACTCTTGTCCGTGTTGTCCCCCCATGTTTCTGAAAATGGTTGCAGAGCTTCCAAACTATATCTACGCTCTAGCAGGCAATCAGCTATTTGTGAATATGTTTATTGGAAGTGACACTAAAATTAAACTGCTGGACAAAACAGAAGTTTCCCTGACTCAGACAACAAATTACCCTTGGGGAGGTCATATGGAAATTAGAGTAGACCCCTCAAAGCAAAAGAATTTCAGCGTTAGTGTACGGATTCCGGGATGGGCAAGAGGTAAAGAAAATCCGTATGACTTATACACATCAGACCTTAAATCAGCTTATAAGATTCGTCTGAATGGTAAAATCCTTAATGTGAATTTTAAAGACGGCTATGCTACTATAAACCGGGTCTGGAAAAAGGGTGATCGCATTGTACTGGAATTACCGATGAAACCCAGATATGTAAAGGCGAATAAGCAAGTCCCACAATTGACAAATATGGTGACGCTGGCTTCCGGACCAATTGTTTATAGCCTTGAATCTGCTGACAACACGAATCTTGACGGTATTCAGCTCGACACGAATGCTGTTCTGCAATTGCAACACAACGATAGTTTGCTAGATGGAATTAACGTTATTACTGGCAAAACCGCGACAAACGATACATTTACAGCCATTCCATATTATGCTTTGGGTAATCGTCCTGTTAAGAGCCATAAAGTTTGGCTACCGTTAAAACCTGTTTCGAAGATAAGAGTGAAAGCAGATAAGGTGGAAAATAAGATCAGTCCGTTATTGTATGGATCCAACGTTGAAGATGTGAATCACGAGATATACGGTGGATTCTATGACCAGCGCGTGTTTGGTGAAAGCTTTGAAGAGCCTGCTACTGACGTAAACGCTAACGATTGGCGGAAATATGCTGGCTATTGGACTGCGAAAGAAGGGATTATAACGATCATCCCTGGTCGCAATACAGTTAGCATAGTGCAGATGAATGGAAATCACAATGTACCCGTTGAACCTGATCACAGTGCAAAACTGATATATGATAGAAGGGTGATTGTTGATGGAACTGTAGCCGCAGAATTACGGTTTCCGGCGGCTGGTGAAAGTGCTGGTTTATTGATTCGTGTAAACAATGAAGGCATTGGGGATGACAGCTTTGATGGTTATGAAATTAGTTTAAATAGCACTGGCAAGAAACTTTTATTAGGCAGACACCAACAGAACTTTAAAGCGTTAGCAGAGGCAGTGGTGAATGTAGATCCTAAGAAATGGAATAAACTGAAGGTAGCTTTTACTGGGGCAAAAATCTTGGTTTCATTAAATAGCAAGCTTATCCTATCTTATTCTGATGACCAGCAACCCTTGGCAGGTGGAAGAATTGGATTGAGAACATGGAAGTCCCATGTTGAATTTAAGAACATCACATTATCTACCAGTGAAGGTTCAGAAGCACTTCAGCTTTCAAACGATCCGGGTGAAGTAGTGAGCTACTATTGGGATGTGATTCGATCTTCTTCGGTGAAATCAGATTTTGTGATAGATGCCGTAGCGGCTTATAATGGAAAGGTTTCGCAGGTAATCAACTATGTTAGTGGCAAAGGGAAAGTGGGTCTCGCAAATAGAGGACTAAATCGTTGGGGAATTGCAGTCAGGAAAAATCAAAATTTCCAAGGCAGATTATATTTAAAGTCTTTGAAGTTTAAAGGTGCAGTGACTGTTGCATTAGAAAGCGCTGATGGTAGTAAAACCTATGCTTCCACTGTTTTGAGTAAGATACCAACCTCCTGGAAGAAGTATCCATTTAAGCTCACATCCAATAGTCTAGATAAAAATGCGAGACTTGCAATCTATATGGAATCTAAAGGCAAGCTTTGGATAGATCAGGTAGTATTATCTGGAAATGGAGAAGATCAATTTAAAGGAATGCCAATACGTGCAGACATTGGAAATATGCTGGTCGCACAGGGGCTGACCTTTTTACGTTATGCGGGCACCATGGTGAATTCGCCGGATTACAAATTCAAAAATATGATTGGAGACCCAGACTTAAGGCCGCCATATCGTGGACACTGGAACCACTATACCACCAATGGTTTTGGAATTGAAGAATTTTTGCAATTCTGTGAGGCAACGAGTATCACGCCGTGCTTTGCAGTGAATATTTACGAAACTCCGGATGACATGGCGGATATGGTGGAGTATTTCAATGGAGATCAAAGTACCAAATGGGGTGCGAAACGTGCGAAAAATGGACACCTCAAACCCTATGGCATCAAATACATTGAGATTGGAAATGAGGAAGTCATATTTAATGGAGATAAGAAGGCAGATTACCAGCATTACGTAGAACGCTTTAAGCTGCTTCATGAGGCCATGATAAAAAAGGACTCTTCCTTAAAATTCATTCAAGCCGCATGGTGGAGACCAGAATCGCCAAACATGGAATATGTTTTTAGAGCGCTCAACGGCAAGGCTGATTATTGGGATCTTCATGTTGGTGGAGATGACCCAAGGGCTGGCATCGAAACGGATAAGCAGTTAACTGGAATGATAAATAAGTTTAAAAGTTGGGATTCAAATACAAAAATGCAGATTGCAGTGTTTGAAGAAAACGGCAGTAAACATGGAATTCAACGTGCATTGGGCCATGCTACTAACTTAAATACCATCCGTAAACACAGCGAATATGTGCTGACTTCTAGTCCGGCGAACGCGCTTCAACCCTATCGGCAGAATGACAATGATTGGGATCAGGGACAGATTTTTTTCAGTCCGAATCAGGTATGGGGTATGCCACCATTTTACGCCCAAAAGATGCAGGCAGAAAATCATTTGCCACTAAGAGTGGAATCTGTGGTAGCAGGCGAGCTTAACGTTACAGCCACTCGTTCTGAAGATGCAAAGACATTGGTGTTGCATGTGGTAAACGTTGGGCCAGATATTGCCACTTCAATATTACTGGAAGGGTTTAAATCATCCGGACAAAATGTGCAGATTTATAGTATTTCCGGAGATCTGAATGCAAAAAACAGCCCTGAAAAACCTGATCAATATAAGACAGAAGGTAAGGTTGTAAAACTTGCCCTTCAAAACCCGAGTTATATCTTTCCAGCAAATTCTTACACTATTTTAAAGTTCAGGCAATAGCTAATTTGTTGATTTTTTTCAAGTGTATACACAGAGTAGTAACAAAATTTTTAGTGTAAACTTATTTCAGTATAGGACCTTTCGGACATTCCTGCAGAATTAATTAAAAACACCGGAATAATGTAATTATGAAAAAGGGCAAAGTTTATTAATACGTCAAGGAACGATTCTGTACGCTTCACAGCGAACAACCAAAATTCCCATGTTGATCAATCACGGTGCAAATGGAAGTGTTGAACCAGCGCTATCGATGATTCTGAAAAGAAAATGAAATTGTAAGTGAAGAAGAGAGGAACGTTTTGATGTCAGCAGAAGCTGATAAATTACAGATTTGCCTCAATCTGGTTTGTTTTGTTCTATGTTACAGGCTCATTTGTAAACTTGTTATGCTGTGTTTAACAACGATGTTATCAGCTTCTATTTAATGCGAAGGGCGTTGAAAATCTAATTAACAAAGCACATTTCGGACATTAGTATCTTGTAAATGCAAGGTACAAATATTTAATGTAAAAAACAAATTATTTACTATTAAAATAAAGTGTTTTTTATTAATTTAATTATTCTTGGAATTGTATTCGTTTAAAGCTCGAAATGAGTGATGACCCTCTGGCATCTTACTACCGATTAAATACCACAGTGAACAGCACAGATAGGGAACTCCTAGGGAACTCAGAGCACACTCATTGCGAAAAGGCATGCCTTTTCGCAATGAGTGTGCTCTGATATAGCTTTGAGTCCAGAATGAGTGCAGGCGCAGACATTAGGAATATGCCGATTACACAGCGCCTGAGTGGCAGGCTCAATCCCAGGCCTTTGAAGGATAATATTTCTTTCTGAAGTAAAAAGCAACGTTCACAAGGGCAATCAAGGCAGGAACCTCAACCAGTGGGCCGATAACTCCAGCAAAGGCCTGTCCTGAATTAATTCCAAATACCCCAATAGCAACTGCAATGGCCAGCTCAAAATTGTTCCCGGTTGCAGTAAAAGCGATAGAAGCGCTCTTGGAATAATCTGCGCCAAAATAACGTCCTGCAAAGAAGCTCATGACAAACATGATAGAAAAATAAATGACCAGTGGAATGGCAATTCTTACCACATCCAAAGGTATATCTACAATTAATTGTCCTTTCAAACTGAACATGATCACAATAGTGAAAAGTAAAGCAACAAGTGTGATTGGAGAAATCATAGGCACAAAGACATGGTTAAACCATTCTTTTCCCTTAAGACTGATCAGCGTGTATCTTGAAATAATTCCAAGCGCAAAAGGCAGCCCTAAATAAATCGCAACACTTTTAGCGATCTCCCCAATCGTAATATTGACTTCGAGGCCTTTTAATCCAAAGTAAGGAGGCAATACCGTAATAAATATATAGGCGAACACACTGTACAATAAGATTTGGAAAATGCTGTTCAATGCAATCAGGCCGGCTGCATATTCTCGGTTACCCTCAGCAAGTTCATTCCATACCACCACCATGGCAATACACCTTGCCAGACCGATCAGGATCAGTCCCACCATATATTCAGGATAGTCTTTTAAAAAAATGATAGCTAGGAAAAACATCAGTAGTGGTCCAACTACCCAATTGAGTATTAGCGAAATGCTCAGTACTTTTATGTCTTTAAATACTTCAGCCATCTTTTCATAACTCACCTTTGCAAGCGGCGGGTACATCATCAGGATCAGTCCGATAGCTAAAGGAATATTGGTAGTACCGCTAGAAAAGGAATTGATAAAACCGGAAGAGGAAGGAAAGAAATACCCAATACTTACTCCCAGCGCCATGGCAATGACTATCCATAGGGTTAAGAATCGGTCTAGGAAGCCAAGTTTTTTTCTTTCTGCCACAGGGGCACAATTATTTGCGCTCATTGCAACTATCTGGCTATTTGTTGACTGATAAAATGGGCAGAGTATACTTTGATCAGGTCCCTGACCCTTCTAAATTCGTCCATGATTTCTTCGGCCGTTCCTGTCGCTTTTGCAGGATCAGAAAAATTTTGATGAAAGCGCTCAACCTTGCCAGGAAAATACGGACAGGCCTCGTTTGCATTGTCACATACGGTGATCACTGCATCGAAGATAACAGATAAGTATTCATCCACATGGTTAGAGGTATGAGAGGAAATGTCAATGTCGTCTTCGGCCATAACCTGCACCGCTTTAGGATTAACGCCATGGGTTTCAATTCCTGCACTGTAGATATTTGCTTTACCTTCTGCATAATGACGCAGGTAACCTTCAGCAAGCTGACTTCTGCAGCTGTTCCCTGTACACAAGACTAATATGTTCTTCATTTCTTTAAATTACAGTTTAAGTTTTTTACTCTCCAATAGTACGGTATCCTGCCAAGATTATGCTTTAGCAGCCGTCGGCCGGTTGAGCCCGTGTAATTACAGCAACTACGATTTTAACATAATG
Organism: Pedobacter sp.; assembly: GCF_037719805.1. GTDB lineage: Bacteria > Bacteroidota > Bacteroidia > Sphingobacteriales > Sphingobacteriaceae > Pedobacter. Next base: position 151,449 of record NZ_JBBJLZ010000005.1, read on the forward strand.
CGGCATATATTGCAATATTACGATTTATTATCAGACCCTGCAAGTATCGAAATTCATTAGAGCACCTTTGGGTTAAAGGAAGTGGGTAATAGGATGGGCCAGATAGCAGCTTGGCTTAAACGTGTTAATTGTCACTTTATGTCAATTAATAAATATATCCAGGAATTAACGTTAAATTTAACCCTTATAGAATTGTTTAAAACATTTTCATTTTATTTAATGGATAGCAACACATCATCAATCTTTGGGAAAATGATTGAGCTCTCGGAGGAGATTGTCTTTATTTATAATATCGAAAAAAGATGCTTTGATCATGTTAATGAAGCATTTGCCGAGATAACTCAAATGGATAGCGCAGCGCTATTTGAAAACCCCCAGCTATTGTTTGATTTTGTCCATATTGAAGACCGGGAGTATATTCAAGAAAAGATTAACAGTTTGCTTCAAAACAAGAACCTAAGTGTTTTAACCTTTAGAATCATCCGCGCTGATCAGCAGCAGCGATGGATCAGGGTTAAATTTTATCCAATTATTGAAAATGATATTATCGTCTATATAACTGGTATTGGCGAGGATGATACAGTTAGAAGAGCGAGTTTGCTAAGCATGGAGAAAATAAATGCATGGAAAAATGCAAGCCTTGAGATCGTTTCTCATGATTTGCGGGGACCAATAGGCACTATGAAAATGCTGGCTTCTGTAATTAATAGAAAGTTACCGGATAACCCTGAAATTCATAAGCTTGCCTCTATGATAGAGGAAATTGCAAATAGAAACATAGAACTTATCAAGGTGCTTTTGAGCAAAGAGACCTTTGAATCTCACGAAGTGCAGATTAGAAAAGAACGTTTAGATGTAGTCTGGGAAATCAATCAGGCACTGGAAATGTATATTAAAGCACAAGATGATATTAAAAGAGTCATCACATTTACCTATTCTCATAAAAAGGTATTTGCTGAGTTAGATAGTTTAAAATTCCTGCAAATTGTAAACAATCTGGTTTCGAACGCCATAAAATTCACTGACGAAAATGGTCAGATCAAACTTCATGTGGAAAAATTAGAAGATGCGTTTTTGTTCACCGTTCAAGATAATGGCATTGGAATTCCTATACACCTTCAACCCCTGCTTTTCAAAAAATACACGGAAGCTGGACGTGACGGCCTTAAAGGTGAAGAGTCGGTAGGACTTGGAATGTGGATTATAAAGAGTATGGTAGAAGAGCACGGGGGGACTATCTGGTTTGAAACTAAAGAGCGTTTGGGTACTACATTCTATGTTAAAATCTCATTGGGTCTCGAGTCTTAGCTGTTAAAGTCGTAAGCGACCAGCTTACTTAAAGAAGCCAACCATTAAACTCGGATAGAATCCATCGCGAGTACCCATTCATCTTTGTTGCAACGGTTACAGGTATGCGTTCCACTATCAATCTTTTCAATATTCCCGCAGAAACCGCACGCATAGTTGCCGGCTGACTGAATATCCTTAATCTTCTTTTCGTATTCTTTTGGCCAGATGGGCAAGCCGGGCTTCATATCGTCTTCACTATAAAAAACAAAGCTCATTTGTCCGTTCGTTTCTAATATGGCTTGTCTAACCTGACCAACATGCTCAATATTTTCATGTCTCATCTCCGCAAAAAACTCATCCTTTGCTATCGTGTGTTTTCTCCCATCGTTTAGATTAAACATTCCATCCTCGATGATGTATACTGGATCACCCTCTAACAAGCTCTCAAATCGTTCACTTTTAACTGCAAGCCAGGTAATTGCCAGATAGAATAAGATAATCGCAAGCATGACGATCAAGGCCGGGACTATAGCGATATCTTTATTGAACATCGGATCACCCGCCGCTGATCCCAAAGAGATAATAATGGCTACTTCAAACAATGAAAGTTGTCTTACTCCCTTTTTTCCAGTTAATCTTAGGAACACAATCACGGTTACAAACATAACGACCGACCTAAAGAAAATTTCTACGGCAAACACCCAGTCCAGGTCTCCTAAAAACATATTATTGAAATCCATAAATTCAAATTAAGTCGTTGATTAACCTGCATTAGAATGCAAATTTCTAAGTAAAGCTTTTAGAGGAGTAAATAGTTTGTAACCTTCTTATATCGACAAAGTATTACAACACTGGCCTGACATAAGGCAAACTGATAAGTAGTTACAATTCTATTAAGGGATCCCAAAAGACAGTATTGAAATTTTTGATCTGGTTGTCAACAATAGTATGTCCTTCTGCCTCTAATAACTCCTGCATCGATAATTCATCTGCAAAGTGATGCTTGCCTGTAAGTAGTCCATTTCTATTGACAACTCTATGAGCGGGAACAATCGGTATCATTTCATGGGAATGATTCATCGCTGTTCCTACTAGTCTTGATGACTTACCAACACCAAGGGCTTTTGCGATTGCGCCATAACTAGTAACTCTACCATAGGGAATCAATCTCACTATTTCATAAACTTGTATGTAAAAGTCTTGCATGATCACTAAGTTACAATTCTGATCTGAAAACATGCAGGACGACGTAGGTGATCAAGTTATGGTAAAAGCTAGATGGATTAAATAAATATGAAAAAATTTATTAAGAAAACTAATTTATTAGTTATAGCTTTATACTAAGGATTTAGTTATATACCGAATCAAAACATATCGAAATGAGTTGGGCGCATTATATCATTCAAATCAACATTTATCTAGTAGTTTTTTACGGCTTCTACCGTTTGTTGCTAGATAAAGAAACTTATTTTACCCTTAACCGGTTGTACCTGATCGCCTCCGGGAATCTTTCGTTAGTACTGCCTTTTCTCAGATTCGACTGGTTTGCAAGTCAGCCCATCGCACAGCCCGTCTACACAGGTGTGGCGCAGCTTAACGAGTTTGTAACAGCGGTGACGATTGAACCTCAATCCCCTGAACAATTTAACTTGGCGATGCTATTGATGGTTATTTATTTCACCGGGGTAATGGTATTGACATGCAAATTTATCTATCAACTGTATAAAGTGCGACTGTTGATGAGAAGAAGCCTCACTGGTGAAGCATTTTCATTCCTAAGGAAGCAGTTTGTAGATGAGCAGCTACAGGGATCAAAAACAATCATTCGGCATGAGGAAACTCATACTAGACAGCTACATTCTGCCGATGTACTATTTTTCGAAGTCCTGGGCGTGTTGATCTGGTTTAATCCCATTTTATATTGTTATAAGTCGACTATAAAGAGGATTCATGAATATCTGGCAGATGATGATGCTGCACGGTTTCAGGGAGACAAAGATCAGTATGCTATCTTGCTGGTGAGTAACGCCTTAGGTGTTGCGCCTAATGATTTAACTAATGGATTTTTTAATCAAACCATACTTAAAAAAAGAATATTTATGTTGTACAAACAAAGATCAGGAAGAGTAGCCATTTTGAAGTATGGGCTTTTCGTACCACTGTTTTCCATTGCACTTGCAGCGTCGTCGGCAAGCATCCGTAACAACGAGCAAATTAAGCAATTCACTGAGGGAATTGAGTTAGAGAAACAAGTAGAAATAGTTGAGGTGCCATACATGCGGCAATCGTCCTACCAACAATCTCTGACGAAAAGAAAACAAAATTCGCAGACAGCAAGTCGGAAGCGAACAATCAGACTAAAGCCCAAGAATGGGAAATGTTCTACAATTTCGTTAAAAGATCGCCGCTACCCACCTTCTGCCAGGAACGCGAACGTCCAGGGAACAAGCGTAGTTAGATTTACGGTAACTAAAGGCGAAGTAGCGGATGCCGGCGTGGCTTCAAAATTAGGATATGGTTGCGATACCGAAGTCTTAAGAACATTATTAGCCTACGGTGACTTCGAATCTATCAGTGATGGTAAATATCTTTTGCCAGTTTCCTTCAAAATTGAAGGCTTACCAGATAGTAAAAGTAGTGCTTCAACTGCGAATAGGGCTGGATACATGATGTTGAACACGATTGCGGTCAGGTTTTCCTGCCAAAGGAATATCGGGTGAAACTGTACACTTAAGCGAAGTTAATGTCAAAGATGATGGCAACGGAAAAGTATACGACTTTGTATCATTGCAAAGCCAACCTACTTTTCCTGGGGGGATGGATAAGTTTTATCAATATGTGATCAATACAATTCAATATCCGCAGGAGGCCAAAGACAAAAAGGTAACAGGGAAAGTTTTTCTATCTTTTGTGGTTGAAACTGATGGTGAACTTTCAGATATTAAAATTGAAAGAAGTTTAGGAAATGGTACCGACGAAGAAGCCGTAAGAGTACTTAAAGCCAGCCCAAAATGGATTCCAGGAATACAAGACGGACAAAAAGTTAGAGTGAAGTATAACATTCCGATTAGTTTCTCACTTAGCAACCCTACTTCTAGCGACTTAAATGGATCAATTACGCCTTCTCCACTAATATTTATCGATGGAGTTAAGCAGAAACCGAGCAAAGAACAGGTTTCCGCGCCATTAACTTCCATGGTTAAAGGCGAGATCGCTAGCATGAAAATACTTGCAGATGAGGAAACCAAAAAATTGTATGGGACTGAAGGTCAATACGGCGTGATTATGATTACGACTAAAGAAAAAGCTAAAAAACCTTAGGGCATGGCGACGTAGAAGACGCAATGATATTAGAAACCCCTGTACAAGCAAACGAAGTCGAGGAACATAATTCCCCATCCATTCGCGAAGTATACGCTGATTATGAAGAGACTTTTGTAATTCTGCACCCATTCCTAAGCGTTAAGGAAGGACATAATATTCGGTTTGACACCTGGAAGCGGCCTACAAAAAATGATATCTTTCTTGGAACGGTGGCCATAAGTTGGTCAGAAGTTGTAAAGCAGGCGAATCTCAAAGACATAAGAGAGTTAGATAGATTGCTTTCTTATCTTCATGGTGCAAGATTCGATGCAGAAAGGGACGCTTGGTTAAAGCTTATAAGATATCTTGACAGTGCTAAGTTGTACGCAGCTCAGACTGATAATTATCCTGACGTCTTGATTAATCCAACACTCGAGGTGCTTAAATTCTTTGGCTACAATGATATCCTAATATATTCTGATATCATTGATGTCAAAACTTCCTATCCGTTATCGGAACTGATAGAAAGCGAAAATATGCCGCCCAGCTCAAACGCACGTATATTAACACCAGATTACAAGGTATTAGTAGCAACAGATTTTGACGCGCGTTTTAGTTACCTTTCATCTGATAAGGAAACATTAAAGTACATCATTGAAAAGGTAGATCTCGAAGGATTCTATTGTAATGCGACAACCAGATATGGTTGGTCTTACGAATCGTAAATTAATTAATAGGATTGACTGGAAAAGTCCAGAGAACAAGAGATGGTAAGTCCCTCTCTTGATCGAAACACATCATCGCTTTCATCATCTGCTTCAATTATAAACCAGCTTGCCCTCTGCAACATCTCTGACAGCTGCTAGCAGATCATCAAACTCTCCGTCCTTTAAAAGGAAGCCATGAACCCCGGCAGCTTTCGCCTTATCTTTATAGTTTTGTTTGCCGTGCATAGTGAGAATAATCGTTTTTATTTTCGGGTATTGTGCGGTAACGTGATTGGCCAGTTCCAATCCACTCATATTAGGCATATTCCAGTCTGCTACCACAATATCAATTGTTGGATCGGCTTGTAACTGTTTAATTGCAGTTGCTGCATCACTTGCCTCTGCTACAACTGTAATATCTTCTTCTCTCTTAAAAAATCTCGATAGGGCAACTCTAACAATATCATTATCCTCTACCAACATTAATCTGATCATATACTTAATTGTTTTAGTTCTTTAAAGCTTGTGGAATGACTACTTCAATATTCGTTCCTTTCTCCGGTATGGAATCAACGCGTACATTTCCATTGAGTAATTTAACTTTACTACGTATCGAAGCCAGCCCGATACCGGGCATACGTGTTCTCGTTGCCGCCATCCCCTGTCCATTATCGCTAACCTGGATACGAATCTCCTGTTCTCCTATATCTACATTTACCATGCATTCGGTTGCGTTTGCGTGCTTGACTACATTAGTCATGAGCTCCTGCGTCGTTCGGTAAATAGCTAGTTCCATGTATTTCTCCATATCCTGGAATAAACCACTGATGGTGCATTTAAATTGGGTAGCGTCTGACAGCTGTGTGCAAATATCAAGGATTGCACTTTTAAGACCAAACTGTTCCAGGGTGGTTGGCATGAGTTCATGCGAGATACGCCTTGTTTCTTTAATGACATCGGTAAGCAGTTTACTAATGTAAGTCTTATTTTCCTTAAAATCGGCTAACGAGACTTCTTGACTTAAGCCGCTCATATGGAGCATAATTCCATATAATATCTGGCCAATACCATTATGCAAGCTTTCAGAAATACGGTGGCGCTCCTCCTCCAATGTGCTGAGTGATACCCGGAATATTTCCAACTGTTGTTCCGCTTCCATTTTACGTATCTTTTCTTCGGCCGCATATACTGCCGAAATATCCACGTTCACCCCTAATACCCTTTCCGCATCACCAACGTCATTACGGACGACCGCTGCCTTTATGTGCAACAATTTAATTTCTCCAGATACGCTGATCTCCAATGTTTCTTCGAAATCTGAATGACCGTTTATGATAGATTCAACTAGTTTTCCAGCGGCCGCACGTCCGTTCTGAGTCGCGTACTCCAGATAGATTTCCGGCCGGACGTTCAGGCCTTTTTCAAGATCAAGTAACCGATACATGCCGTCTGACCAGGTAAAGCTCTGCTCTAGCAAACTAAAATCCCAGCTTCCTAATAAGGCAATGTCTTCGGATTGTTGGAGCAATACATAGTTCTTAAACCGTTCGTCTTCAGCACGTTTCCGCGAAGTAATGTCTATGTTAGTAGTGATCACCCCATCATTAAATTTGACGAACATGCAGGAGAACCAGTTGGTGAAGCCATCATGAGCATAGTAATATTCCATCTGTTGTGGCTGCCCTGTTTCAATGGTTTCTACTATCATGTTGAAGATGCCAACTTTTTTAATACCTGGAAACTCAGTCGCGTAAAGCTTGCCAGCTAAATCGCTACGGCCGGTTATTCTTTCCAGCTCCTTGTTTACGGATTTAATTTTGAAATTATAAATTTCACCTTCCGTACTCCTTGCGGCCTCTAAAACAGATATTTGAAGCAATGTGGTATCGAGTATGGATTGTAGCTGGTCCCGACTTTCCTTTACTTCTGTGGTACGCTCATCAACCTCCTTTTCCAACCGCTGCTCCCGCTGCTTGCGTTCCGTGATGTCTTCCAGAACGTTTGCTAACACATGATTCTCCCCACCTCCCACTCTGGACGTATGCGTCCGGTACCACCTTTTGCTCATATTGTCGTAATGCTCCTTACGTACTGGTTCACCGGTTTTAAGTACATGGTCGTACGTTTCCAACCAATGATTCTCAGAAGCCGAGAAGTCGCTGCTTACCTTTCCATCAACGGTTTTGAGGCCTGTTATTCTTTCGAAAGCCTGATTTGTCTCCATCCAATTCATGCTTATTGGTTTACCGTGGTCGTCATAGATCAGCTCGATCACGGAAAGGCCTTCGTCGATAGTATTAAAAAGCGTACGGTATTTATCTTCCGAGCGTTGCAGTATTTCGTCTTTGAGTCTATGGATCTCATTCTCCGCACTTTTGCGTTCTGTAATATCTTCTGTATTCATAATAAAACCATCACCAGATTTTACCAGAGTCTGATGGAACCACTGGTCTTGAAACTGTTCGTGGGAATAAAATTTTTCTTGAAATACAGGAATACCTGTCTCTGTTACTTGCACAAATTGATCATATAAACCGGATTCTATAACACCCGGATTCTCTGTCAGAACCTTTTTACCGATCACATCTCCATAATGCTGGATCCACAGATGATTGGTAAATATCCAGATAAAGTCGATAATTCTACCGGCTTTATCCCTTACCGCTTTAAAGGCCTGAATGTAATGCAGAGAGCCGTCCAGGATTGCCTGCAAACTTTCCCTGTGACTTCTTATTTCGTCCTCAGCCCTTATCTCTTGGGTGATATCTTTAGTAAAAGTAGCTACCCCGTCGCCCTGCTTTACCGAGGTTTGATGGAACCAGCCTACAAACTGTTCATGCGCATAATGCATTACTCTCTGGTTCGACTCACCACTTTCAACAACTTTCTTGAACGTATCAAAAATACCTTCTTCAAGCACGCCAGGATTTAAAGTCAACAAGCTTTTTCCAATGACGTCCCCAAATGATTTTTTGGCGGCCTTATTGTTTAGTATCCAGATAAAGTCTATAATGTTGCCGTGTTCATCACGTACTGCGGAAAACACTTGGATGATATCCGTAGAGTGGTCGATAAGGTCTCTCAGCAACTGTTCGCTATTGGTTGATTCCATATTCTAGTATCATGCACACTCGTGCAGTAAATTGTCGGTTTTTGCTTTGCATACTTAGGAAAAGGTCTAATAAATTGAAGATACATAAAACCACATATATATAATAAAATAGAGTCAAGTCGTCTGACAGTCGTTATAAAATACAACTCCTGGTTGTAAATTAAAATGCGTAAATGATTTGTAAGTATGTAAATTGCTTTATGTTAAAAATCCTGGTAGTAGACGATCACACGATAGTTCGTAATGGGCTTTGTCAGCTTCTCGGTGAGCAAAGCGACCTAGTGATCGTAGGTGCTGCGGAAAGCGGCCATTATGCGCTTGAATTGTTAAATGAAGGTTTGGATGTAGACGTCATGCTTACTGATCTAAGTATGCCTGGCATGGATGGATTTGAATTAACACAGCGGGCACTAAGCCGCAATCCCGGTCTGCAAGTTATAGTTCTCTCTATGCATTCGACTCTTGCCGTAACTCAAAAGGCACTGGCAGCAGGAGCAAAAGCATGCTTTTCGAAAGATGGAGACATAGATCATTTGTTAACGTCTATACGCGCAGTAATGCAGCCCGCTTATTTAAGCGCGGACAGATCAATTGCCAGTATATAATAAAGGAATACAGCAAGGGACCTGTTGATTTAAAAGGAAATACGGTTGAACAACTTTTCGTTTTTGATGTTGTTTAAACTTATTTCAGTCATCATACCATATGTCCACTAGTGATCAGTTTTATAAGAGCGCAGAGTTTCAAGCATTTTTCAAAGGGGCATCAAGGTCACTGATTATCAAAGCTGATGCACCCACTTTTACTGTGTTGGCTGCAAGCGACCTTTACCTTTCTTTGACTCACAAAGAGCGAGAAGAAGTTTTAGGTAATGGCCTCTTTCAAACCTATCCCGGCGCTCATTCAGATCCAAACGAAAAGGACAGTGTGTTTAGCTCATTTGTTCGAGTGATCAATACCCGTGAGAAAGATGAATTGCCAGTTTTCAAGTATGAGATCAGCATTGCTAACACTAATGAAAAGGAGACGCATTATTGGACAAATGTAAATGAGCCGATCCTGGATGAAAATGGTCAGGTTGCTTATATTACAAACACGACGACGAATATCACTAAGAAAATACGTCAACAGAATGCTGTTGATGAAAGCGAAGGTAGATTTCGTTTGATGGCAGAGGGAACCGATGTAATGATTGCTGTAGCTGATGAAACTGGTGCTGCAATTTATTTTAATAAAGCCTGGGAAGTTGCAACAGGTAGATCTTCATCCGAATTATTGGAATTCGGCTGGGTTGATCTTATGCATCCGGACGATAAGCAAGGTGTAATGGCCATCTTCCAATCAGCGTTTAGAAGACGCGAGCCTTGGATGTGGGAGTTTAGATTGCCCACCCAATCAGGTGTTTACTGTTGGTTTATGGCAAGGGGAACACCCAGATTTACAGCAGATGGTGCTTTCGCTGGCTACATCAGCTCTACTGTGGATATTACACAGCAAAAAGACCATCAAGCAATACTAACAAAGCTTAATGAAAATTTATCTGCGATAAATGCAAAACTTGCTAAAAGTCAAGAGGATTTGCTTATCTCAAAGACTAAACTGGAGGAAAGTGAACACTTATTACAGTTGGCCATGCAATCATCAGGCCTGGGAATCTGGATCACTAATCTGGATAATGGGGAATTGACGCTGTCAGATCGTGGAAGGGATATACAAGGTATCCCTGATGATGTACCACTTACTTTTAATGAATTGTTGTCTATCATCGACCCGGTGGATACTGAAAGTGTAAGTGACGCCATGGCTGCTGCAATTGAGCACAAGGGCCACTTTATCATTGAATATAAGATAAATACCTATTTAACAAAAACATCCAAGTGGCTTAGAACCAGCGGAATTGTTCAAAAGAATAATCTCGGGAAGCCTTTGAGAATTTTAGGTACGATTCAAGATGTCACCGAACAGCGGTTGAACGACCAGCGTAAAAGTGACTTCATCAGTATGGTCAGTCATGAACTTAAGACCCCTTTGACTTCGATTAATGGATATGTGCAGATTTTAGGGAATAAAGCTCAAAAAGAGGAAAATGCGCTATCCAGATCGTTACTGGAAAAGACCGGTAAACAAGTAAGCAAAATGACAACCTTGATCAATGGATTTCTAAATGTTTCCCGGTTGGATTCGGCGAAAATACGTATTGACAGAACTATATTTGATATGGCCACCTTAATAGCCGAAGTGAATGATGAAACATTAGCGTCCGTTACCAGTCACAATGTGATCTTCGCGCCTGTGGAGGAAATGTTTGTGCTAGCTGACCATGATAAGATAGGCCAGGTTTTGACTAATCTTATCAATAACGCAGTGAAATATTCACCTTTGGGAAGCAATATAAAAGTTGATTGTGTTAGGAGTAGTGACTGGGCAACTGTAAGCGTACAAGATGAGGGCCATGGAATTAGCGAAGAGAACCTTCCAAAGCTTTTTGAACGGTATTACAGAGTTGAAGACAGTAATAATGGGGTCTCTGGATTTGGTATTGGTTTGTACTTATGTTATGAAATCATAAAAGGGCATCACGGAGACATCTGGGCTAAGAGTACTCTCGGCAAAGGAAGTACCTTCCATTTCACGCTCCCTTTGTAAGGAAGGCAAGCATTAAAATATAGGTCAGCTCAGTGGGCGCCTTACCGAATTTCCTTTTAAATGAGTGTGAAAAGTGTGAGAGACTTTCAAAACCTAAGTCCAGATAGATCGCTGAGGGTTTAAGTTTTCTTGTTTCGATCAAGTGCTTTGCCTCAATAAGGCGTTTGTGTTGAAGCCACTGCCGTGGCGGTAAGCCAAATGTTTTCTGGAAATCACGTTTAAAGCCTGCCAGACTGCGACCAGTCAGCTGCGCAAATTGGATGACAGGAACATTGAACTGGAAGCTACTAAGCATAAACTTCTCCAGGTCAATCTTATGAGGATCCGAAAAGTCAAATAAAAGGTTGCGAAGGCCCGGCAGGGCAAGTAGCAGTAGTTTAACACCCTCTTTTACTTTCAAGATACCCATTTCGTCAGTCATGTCTGCTCCCGATCTTCGGGCATAAGGTACGATGGATTGAAAATATCCTTTTAAAAATTCATTAGAAGGAACCAAAACGTTCGGCGAACCGTGATACTTCTCATTTGCCTCAAGCTTTTCCTCTAGGACAATTTTCCGCAATAGATCCTCTTGCAGGGATATCACGATGGTTTCATAATTCGCCCCCGGAAGCGGTGTCTTAGTCAGCGTACCCAACTGATTTTTGCCAATCAGCAGCATCTCTCCACCGTTCATCGAGATCTGTTGAGCTGAGGTTTCTAAGGTGAGCTGTCCTGAAACCTGCAGTATCAACGTATGGTGGTTCCAGAAACATACTTTTTCCTTCCGCTCGGCAGAAAGGTAAGAATAGAAGATCACGCCTGGTAAAATTTCTTCGGGACTGGTCATTTATCGCTGCAAATAAGTGCCACCATGTATAGCACCAACTGCAAAAGTAGTGTTTAAGATGTTCATTTCTTCGGGTGTAAATGTAATATCCATCGCTTCAATATTCTCCGGTAAGCGCGACCGTTTACTCATGCTAACTAAAGTCATGATATCATTCCCTTGCTCCTTTACCCAAGCAATTGCAATCTGCGTCGAATTGAATCCCTTAGTGGTCGCCATCTTTTTTAAAACTTCAGCTTTTTCCAGGTTATGTATCAAGTTTTCACCCTGAAAACGGGAAAAGCTTTGTCTATAATCGTTTGCAGGAAGCGGCGCCTTCAAGTCACCAGTTAATAAGCCTTCAGCAGTATTGGCAAAAGCCACTACAGTAATGCCCAGTTCCTTTGCTGCCGGGAGCAGTTCGGTTTCAATCTGACGGTCAGCCAGCGAATAACCGATCTCTAACGCGCTAATTGGATAAACATTATTAGCTTGACGAAGTTGTTCCGCCGTAATTTCCGATACGCCAATGTAACGTACTTTACCTTCTTGAACCAAATCGGCAACTGTTCCAATAATATCTTCCACAGGTACGCTGTTATCCATACGACAGGGCTGATACAAATCAATGGTTTCAATCCCTAAACGGGTCAGCGAGTAATTAATAAAGTTTTTAATAGCGATGGGGCGAAAATCCATTCCGAGCGGGTGACCGTTATGAAAGATAGCACCGAACTTAACGCTGATAAACGCTTCGTCGCGCCTTCCTTGAATCGCTTTTCCTATCAGCATTTCGTTATGACCGGCACCGTAAAAGTCACCGGTGTTTATAAAATTTATACCCCTGTCTAAAGCTTCATGGATCGTAGCGATACTTTCGTTTTCATCAGGTGTAGAACTACCCCAGATCGAAGACATACGCATACAGCCTAAACCAAGTTTTGACACAAGCGGACCATTTTGACCTAATTGAATTTTTGTAATGTTTTTCATGTTGTAAAGATCAACACATAAAACATTCTGGAGTTTCTTCCAAGGCTCAACTAATTTGTCTGTATGGCTCAGAATTTTTGATTACATCTTAGTTTTTTGAACCGGGAATGTGATTTGGAAGGTACTGCCCTCTCCTATCTTACTACTGGCCGTAATTTTACCACCCTGAGATTCGATTTGAGTTTTAATGATCTACAGACCAGCACCTCTTGAACTAATAGAACCATGGAAGGTGGTGTAAAGGCTGAATAGTTTATGTCCGTACCTTTCAAGATCCATACCCAGACCATTGTCTGTGCACTCTATAACATTTTCACCGTCGGTATTTTGATAGGAGCGAAGTTCTATACGAAGGTTTCTTGTCGGATCTTTATACCTCAAAGCATTAGAAAGCAAATGCTTAAAGATATTTTTTATGTAAAGACCTGGAAAGCGAACAGTAGCTACTTCAAAGTGTTTTAATACATCTACCTGGCTAACTTGAGAAAATTGGGCTTGAATCGCGTCATTGGCTGTTTCTTCTAAGCTTAGTTGCTCATCAGACGTCTTTTGGTCCTGGGTTTCGATCACCTGAGCCAGGTCATCCAGTGTTTTCATGAGCGCACTTGTTTCCTGTCGGCTTATTGTCATGAGTTGCCGGTTTTCTTCGCCGATCAACTCCACATCAATCAGGTTCGATAATCCCTCAAGGTTACTTGTGTGATTTCTGATGTGGTGTGAAAGCACGTACGCAAAGTTCTTTATTTGCTGCTTTTGCTCCAGAGTAACCTCCAGGGCCTGGCTAAGTTCTATTTCAGTTTTCTTATACTGGTCAATATCCATAAGGGTGCCCCTAAGCTTTACAACCTCTCCCTTACTGTTAAATACCGGCTCTCCAATATGCCTTACCCAAAGGGTTCTGTTCCCCATGGTTTGAGCAAGCATCTCTATGTCCCATTTACTGCCTTTTAGCAGAGCATCTTGTATCGCCTGATCTAAAAGTTTTCGATATTGCGGAAGAAAAGTTGCTGGGAAATCTTTGTTAAGGTCCTGGTCATAAGGAATTTCCAGAATATCATAAACTGTCTTCGACCAGATGCGATTGCCAGTAATAAGGTCACGTTCCCAGCCCCCAACACCTGCAATCCTACCTGCTTCAGAAAGCAGAAACTCACTGGCTAATAAACGCTCTTCTGTCTTTTTACGTCGTTCAATTTCAATCTTCAGCTCCCTGATGGAGCGTAAACCTAAAAGCATTGGAAAAATGCGGTTCAACGCATAGGCCGCAAAAACGGAAACAACTGCAGTAGCAAGACGCAGGAGAGCACTTAACCGGTAGGCCGGCCACCAAAACAGTACAGCATCAATGAGATGCGTCAAGCCGCATAGAAAGACAAAAGCCAGAAAGAGCAGTATGACCCTGTTGACAGGGACGTCCTTTCGCTTTCTAAGCACACGAAAAAGCAATATAGGAATGGCAAAGTAAGCGCCCCAGATCGCCAGATCAGAAAGAATATACAACCAGCCATGAAAGTCCGTCCAATTACCGCAATGCCACCTGGCCGGGAAATCATCCGTATCAAATATTTTACTGAAGAAGTCAGCGACCTGGCTGCCAATTGCCGTTGGGGCCGACACAACTGCACGAGTTGGTCCACAGATGGGGCCGCACATCACTGCATTACCATTGGCTTGTAAGGAGGGGGAAATAATGCCCGTATAAGCGGCTGAAGACATAAATGTAGATTAGGAACGATATAATAACCGGGTATTGGAACAGGATCTGATTTTAAGGATAGTGCAATCTAATAAGTAAAAGTTTAACAAATTCTCTATTGGGGAAATACTTTTAGAATGTAGTCATTATTAATCTATAACAAAACTGATCATCCAATGCTGGATTTCCTGAAGTCATTTTCCAGCGGGCTTGAACGTAAGGCAATAGCGCTTAGTCCGTTCAATTAAGAATTGGAATTGGAGTCTTTTGTAACTTTATTTTGAATGTCGTTCCTTTTCCGGGTTCGCTCTCAACAGAGATATTTCCTCCTGCGGTAGTTACAATTGTATTCACGAGGTAAAGTCCCACCCCGGTGCCTTCTATATTGGAATGGATGCGTTCGAATTTTTCAAAGATCAGTTTTTTGTCCGCTTCGCTGATTCCAATACCATTGTCGCTCACTGAGAGGGCAAGTTGATCATCTTCTGTTTTGGAGCTAATGGTGATCTCTGGCCTCCGATCCGCGGGCGTATATTTAATTGCGTTGGCAATCAGATTATACAGTGCGCTGCGTAATTTACGCCTGATAAACGTGATCTCTGTATCCTGCAGATCCAGTTTGATGATTACATTTCGTTCCTGGATCTGTTGAGATAAAGTTAACCTAACGTCCTCAATAACATTCTGAAGGTCCAACAGCTCTTCTGCTGCCTCGGCTCCATGAGGCTGAAGACGGCTATCCATCAGACCATCTACAACCTTCATCATGCCTGAAAGACCACTTTCAAGCTTTAAAAGCAATGTAGGGAGTTTCTCAATCTGTTCAGGGCTCAGCTTCTTTATCAGCTCAATGGTAAGGCTAAGCGTGCTAATCGGGGTTTTAATGTCGTGGGCTATCGTGTCAAGAAGCAATTCATGTTCAGCGATCATTCTTTCCTGCTCCTTCAAATCTCTTATTCGGGGCGTAATGTTTACAAAGGTAATGATCACCCCATTGGTTGAATTTGTGCTTTTGATCTTGTATGGAATGATATTCATCTGGAACCAATCCCTGTCGGTGGTTTGGATCTCCTTTTCCAGAATCTCACCACATTCGATTACCGCGTGGATATTTTCTATGATTGTGGGGTAGCGGAACGTCTCTACGATATCTGCAAGCGGCTTTCCTATGTATTCTTCCTTCAGCTTGAACTGTTTCATTGCCGGGGGAGTAAATTTTCTCAGGCGAAGTTGTGCATCTACAAACAGCTGTGGAATAATGGTATTCAAAAAATAATTCTCGAGCTCCTCATTAAGCTCGGTTAACTCTGAGATCTTATCGTTTTTGCTTTGCATGAAGATTGTTTGGGCCAAATTCTGGTAATTTAGGCAATATAGAGCCGCCATCCAAGACCTAACTTAGAGCGCATTGGAATAGAGGTGCTTTTAATTGATGGCACGATTATTAATATTGACACATCAATGCGATTAAAATTATGCTGCTAACTAACGAAAACGACCTTTACAATATGATGCTCCATGCACCAATTGGCATTTGCATTCTTGATTCAGATACGCTGCGTGCGGAAACGGTTAATAGTAAGTTTTTGGAACTTGCAGGGAAGCCATATGATGCAGTTTATGGTAAAGGATACTGGGATACATTTCCAGAGGCAAGGCTGCAGTACGAAGAGGCGCTTAGTGGAGTAATTGAAAGTGGCCATCCCTATTATTCCGATGAAGTAGATTTTAGTCTAACAATGAATGGGAAACAAGAATGGGCAGTGGTTACTTTTGTCTTCAGCCCGGTTAAGGATAAAGAAGGGCAGGTATCAAAAGTAGCAATTTGGCTGCTGGAAAACACCGCTCAGGTAAAGCAACGTCAGCAATTAGAGGGCTTGAACGAACAGCTGGAAACTACAAACCAGGAGCTGCGTTCGTCCAACGAATTGCAAGGTAACCTGGTTGAAAATCTGTCGTTCGCAAAGCGGCAACTACAGATTGAACGGGATCGTCTAAACCGGTTTTTCATGCAGGTGCCAGCCGGTATTTGCGTTCTAGAAGGTCCTACACACATTTACACCCTGGTTAATCCGGAATATCAAAAACTATTTCCTGGTAGACAGCTGTCTGGCCTACCCGTGGCTGAGGCATTGCCGGAAATTAAAGGGACCCCTATAGAAGATACACTAAACGGAGTCTACAACACAGGAGAAACTTATGAAGCTAATTCCCTGCTGGTGCCTTTAGCTTATATTCAAGAAGGTTTGGTCGAAGATCGGTACTTTAACTTCGTTTACCAGGCCAGGGTTAATGCAGATAATCAGGTGGACGGGATTTTGGTGCTTGTATTTGAAGTCACCGAAGAGGCCGTTGCAAACAAAAAAATTGAAGCGCTAAATAGTGAGCTTAATTTACGGAACCTGGAATTTGCGGATACCAACCAGGAGCTGACAACCAGAAATCAAGAGCTTAACCTCGTACAACAGCAACTCGAAAGAATAAACTTAGCGCTCTTAGAAAGCCACGAACGCTTCCGCAATATCATTCATTCTTCACCAACTGCAATATTAGTTACTCGTGGTGCCAACATGGTGTTCGAGGAGATTAACGCGTCGATGCTGCAAATGCTTGGTAAAGATCCGTCAGTAAAAGGCAAGCCCTGGTCAAAAGTAGTTCCTGAATTAGAAGGACAGCACATTATAAAGAAACTTTATTACACTTATCGAAGTGGAAAAGGAAATAAAATAAGCGCAGCACCCATCAAGATATTATTAGATGGGACTCCGCAACTTGGCTATTATGACATTACATACACCGCGCTTATTGAAGATGGGATCATCATTGGAGTGATGCTATTTGTGGTTGATGTAACGGAGTATATTACTTCCAAAGATGAATTGGCAAGGGCTTATGAACAAGTGAGGCTTTCCAAGGAAGCAGCAGAACTTGGAACGTTTGATATGAACATGGAGACCGGCTATATGGAGTGGGATCTTCGTTGTAGGCAGCTATTCGGTATCAATCATGAAAATGAAGTAAGTTTTGAAGATGACTTTTTAGCTAATCTCCACCCGGACGACACACAACATGTAAAATCAGTCCTTGATGATGTCTTTGATAAGTCAGTAAACAATGGCGCTTATGACATAGAATACCGAACAGTAGGCGTCGAGGATGAAAAATTGCGCTGGGTAAGGGCTAAAGGACAAGTTTACTTCAAAACAGACAATAAGCCTTTAAGATTTATTGGTTCAGTACTCGATATCACGGAACAAAAGCAGGACGAGCAGCGAAAGAACGACTTTATAAGCATGGCAAGCCACGAGCTTAAAACGCCGCTTACTTCTTTGAATGCTTATTTATATATTCTTCAAAATAAAGCTCAAAAAGCCGAAGATGGGTTCCTACTGAATACACTTAAAAAATCAGCGAATCAGGTTAAAAAGATGATCACGATGGTAAATGGCTTTTTGAACGTTTCTCGCTTAGAATCCGGAAAAATTCAGATCGACAAGCAAAGCTTCAATATGGCGGATTTAGTAAAAGAAGTTGAAGAAGATTCGATAGCGACAGTCACCAGTCACAAGGTGATCTTTGCCCCTGTTTTGGAAACCGTTGTGGTTGCCGATAAGGATAAGATTGGGCAGGTCATTAACAACTTTATTAGCAATGCCGTGAAGTATTCGCCTGTGGGTAGCACGATTAATATTGCTTGTGTAACAAATGATGGAAATGCTCAAATTAGTGTAAAAGATGAAGGGATGGGGATCGAGGTTGAAGATCAACATAAACTGTTTGACCGCTACTTCCGGGTAGAAAGGAATGCTGCGAATATCGCTGGATTTGGGATCGGACTATACCTATGTGCCGAGATCATTCAACGTCATAATGGTAAGATTTGGGTGGAAAGTGAGCCAGGTGAAGGCAGCACTTTTTATTTTAGTGTACCACTGGATTAATGAAGGTTCGAAGCCTATTATTTGGACGCTTACAACATCTGATATTCATAAGTGTACTTTTCGGTTCCCACGTTACCAGCTATGGAATGCAGTGCTTTAGAAACCCGTGTAACCGGAAAACCGTCAGCATCATAGGTATACGTATTATTGATTTCAAGGTAACTACCATCCGGATAAATAATCTTTTCTTTTAGCACATTGTTAGGTGATAAACGATCGTATGGTTCACCATAAATCGTATAACCTAGCATGGAATTAGTAAACCTATTTTTGTTATTATCGTAAGTAAATTCTGTAATTATCAGCACGTTTGACTGGCTTTCAATCCGTGTTACGTTACTATTCGCCGAGTACTGATACTTTTCCTTGACTTGCACAATTCCGGCCTCGGTCACATGTATCTCAGTAGGATAATTGCCAGTACCGTAAATATAACCCATCGTCATTTCCTTTACAAGCGTGCCGGTGTTATACATTTTTCTAACAGTTTTAACAGGCTTTTTATCTACATAACTCACTGTATTTTCGGTCTTGTTTGTACCTAACCAATATTCAACATAAGATAAGTCTTCTCCATCATAACGATACACATCGGTAGTACTACCATTGGTTACACTCTTCAAACGTACCTTTTCGTCATAGTTGAAAACAGAGAAGGAAGTTTTGTTGTCGTTGTCCACGTGAATAATTCGACTGAGTACTTTCTTAGCGACAACAGGTTTTTCTGAGGGTTCACCTGATTTTTTACAAGCGAAGGCCAACGGTAAGCACATTAGTAGTACCAGCGAGAGATTAGATGTTAGTTTCATGATTTAATATTTGGTATTTAAATATAGAAATTATTTATAGCCAGATCAATATTACTTATCATCATAATTTAAACATTGCTTGCCAAAACGGGTTGTGCAACAAAGAGCGTTATAAAGCGCTAAAGTTTAACCTTTTAAAACAAGAAATTATGTTTTATCACATTCAAAGTCTAATTAACCCGATCGTAGATGATCAGCCAAATCCATCGGCAGCAAACGCACTTCAGGAAGGTCTTGGTGGCCAGTTTGGTGAAATGCGCACGATGATGCAGTATCTATTTCAGAGTTTCAACTTTAGAGGAGATGGAATACCCTACCTCGACCTGATTCAAGGCATCGGGATTGAAGAAATTAGCCACGTTGAGCTGATCACAAAAACAATATCCCGCTTGCTTGACGGTGCACCTGAATATCACGGAAACAAATTTGACGTACCAGGAAAAGGTGGAGATCCTGTTATGAATATGGCTAAAGATCAAAAGAATCCACATCACTTTATTCATGGTGCCCAAGGTGCTTTACCCGTAGATGCAGCAGGAAATCCATGGAGCGGATCATATGTGCATAATCACGGTAATTTGGTGCTCGATCTAATGGACAACCTTGTTCTGGAATCCACTGGAAGATTACAAAAATGCAGAATTTATCAAATGTCTTCGAATAAAACGCTTCGTGCTACTGTCGCTTTCCTTATTGCACGCGATGAGGCACATGAAATGGCATTTGCAAAAGCTCTTGAAACCTTGGGTATTGACTGGGGTAAAGCGTTACCAATTCCTAAGTTTGATTCTTCTCAATTTCCAGAAGTTAAGAAATTGATTGATCTAGGTATCAACCGTGAACAATATACTTTTAGGCTAGATGGTTCAGAAATGGACAAAATCTTCCAAGGCACTGCTCCTGCTAATGATGGAACAATTTTAACTACATTGAAAGAGCCTAAAGAATCTTATCCATATACGCCAGCACCAGAACGTCCGGAGGAATTTGCTCCAGGATTGGATCCGGAAATGCAGAAGTTGGCGGATGCGCTTACTGAATTCAAAGATAAAACAGTGAAAGACATGGAAAAGAAAGCAGGCCAAAACCCACGTACTAAAAAAGACTCCTAGTACAGGAATTCGTTTAGCGACAGCTTAATTCATACGACTTTTACAATTAGACCAAGGCACCTACAAGGTGCCTTGGTCTTTTAATACCTTACCAGATCAACCTCTTGTTCATAAACAAAAGTTTATGGGCTTCGTGAGTATTAATTAGCAAAGTTTTTTATTTTTATCCATACTTGAATACTGTTACTATTTATGGAAAAGCCCTTGATAAGAGAATCTCATAAAGGGATTTTACCAGATTTAAAAGCGAAATCCCCAGGAAAATCTTCCTTTCCGATCGTTGCCCTTGGCGGATCTGCCGGTTCGTTCTCGGCCATTGAATTGTTTTTTAGAAGTATGCCAGCCGATAGCGGAATGGCTTTTGTCATCGTCCTGCATTTGGCTCCGCACCTCGAAAGCAGACTAAGTGATGTAGTCCAGCATTACACCCCAATGAAAGTCGCTGAGGCTACGGATGGTATGGTCGTTGAACCCAATCATGTATATATTATTGCACCAAATTGTGATATGGGTATCCATAACCGGAAACTATTGCTACTTAAAACTGAGATTAAAGTTGTACGGCAACCCATAGACTTTTTCTTTCAAAGTCTGGCGGATGATCAATGGAACATGGCCATCGCTATTGTGCTCTCCGGTATGGGTGCTGATGGAGAAACAGGAGTACGAATGATCAAAGAGAACCTTGGCCTAACTATCGCTCAAGATCCTGAAACCGCGCAATATGCAAGCATGCCTTTGGCGGCTATCGGCACAAACATGGTAGATTTCGTCATTTCGCCAGAAACAATGCCCTTAAAGATCATACAGTTCATGAATCACCCGGTATTTGACCATGGAGCGGCAACGGACGAAAACCGGATGAGTCCAAAACGAAATACTGCAATTCAACAGATACTTATGCTCTTGAGGTCTCAAACGGGAAATGACTTCGCGTTGTATAAAAAAAGCACCATAGTCCGTAGGATTGACCGACGGGTTGCATTTCATCAATTTTACGACTATCCAGAATATGCCAATTATCTTAAGGACCATCCTGAAGAAATTATTATATTAATGGACGAACTTTTAATTGGGGTCACCAAGTTTTTCCGGGATAGTGCTGCTTTTGAATCACTTAAAATTAGCATCAATGAGTTGTTGTCTAATAAGCATAACAATGAGCCAATTAGGGTTTGGGTAGCCGCATGTTCCACTGGTGAAGAAGCATACTCAATCGCCATGCTGCTTATGGAATGTGTCGCAGACGCAAGCGAGTCAGGAAACAGAAAGATTCAGATTTATGCTACTGATTTGGATCAACGTGCATTAGAACATGCCCGAACCGGAATGTACCATTCCAATATAACTGCTGACGTATCGCCGGCGCGAATTAAGCGTTTCTTTCATTATGAGGATGGCCGTTACCAGGTGAAAAAAGAATTAAGAGATATCATTGTCTTTGCGCCACAAAACCTCATTAAAGATCCGCCATTTATAAAATTAGACTTGCTATGTTGCAGAAATCTGTTGATCTACTTCACTGCTGAGCTACAGAAAAAAATAATTCCCTTGTTCTATTATGCTCTGAATGCGGATGGTTTAATGTTAATGGGCCCTGCGGAAAGTATTGGCGGCTTTATGGAAATGTTCTCAGTAGTTGATCCAAAATGGAAGCTGTTCCGCCGGAAAAGCGGCAAGATGATACTAAACAACCTCACCGAATTCCCTTTCAATTTCAGCAGAGAGCAGCCGGTAAAAGCTCTGGAACAGCTACCAACAGAAATTAATAAGAGAACAATAGGAGACACTTTTAATAAAGTATTGATTGATAACTTTACACCAGCTTCTATATTGGTGAATGACAAGGGCGACATTTTGTATAACAATGGAAAAACAAGCAGATACCTGGAGCTTCCTGGTGGAGAAACTGTAGTAAATAATGTGTACAAACTTGCAAAAGAACAATTTCAATATGGAATTGGTACCGGGATTGAACAAGCACTCCAATCCCCGGGGAAAATATGCAGTACAATCGTGCTCTTCGAAGAAGGTTCGAATCTGTTTCCCATTGATGTGCAATGTCTGACGATTTCTGAATCGGAAAATCATCCACTGGTTTTGATTGCTTTTCAGCAGCAAGGAATGGTGACTAGTGCTAAAGCCTCCCCGAATTTGATTAAAGAATCCAGAGGAACAAAATTGCTCAAGGACGAACTCTTGTTCACCAAGCAAAAACTGTCTAATACTGTAGAACGTATGGATTTTTCTCTCGAAAAATTAAAGCTTGGCAATGAGGAATTGCAGAGTATAAATGAAGAACTGCAAAGCACTAACGAGGAGGCCTTAACAACAAGAGAAGAAATGCAGTCACTGAACGAAGAATTGATGACGATTAACATCCAATATCAATCTAAGGCAGAAGAACTGACGCTACTGAACAATGACATGAAGAATCTTCTGGATTCCACAGAAGTTAGAACATTGTTCTTAGACAATGATTTGAAGATCTTAAGATTCACTCCTTCTTTACGACCGATATTCAATCTAATAGCCAGCGATGTGGGTAGACCTATAAACCATATTGTTTCCAACTTTGAAACACCTTTGGAGGAAAGTATGATTAAGAACGTAATTGATAACCTGGTTGTGGAAGTTACAGACTTAAAAATGAAAAACGGAGACTGGTATCGCTTGCGTGTTATGCCTTACCGGACACTTGATAACTATATTTTTGGTGCCGTACTAACGCTTACTCCTATTACAGATTATAAGCGATTGGAATCGGGTTTGGCTGTGGTTCGTGGGTATCTAATTAACAGCATTACAACGTCTACTGAGGCCATTGCACATCTTAATGTTGAGGGTCGGATCTTAGTCGCCAATCAACCATTTGCCGATTTTTGTAATTCCAGCTTGGAGGTTTTGGCAGTCAAAAGAGTGGACGATCTGCTTGATTTGAGTTTAAAAGATGAATTTGCGGTTTTTATTGATCAGTGTTTACAAAGGTCCGAAACAATTTTTAGGGAATTTGAGTTAAATGGAAATCATTCCGGAGTCTATTTAATAAGCGTGACGCCAGTGTTTGAGACAGCGAATACTGACACTTTCATAATTTTGTCTATCCATGAAACCCCCCAAGTCGTCATCTGATATAAAAACATCAAAAGAGATCGAGATGGAACGCCTCCTGGAGGAATTGAAGTTGCATCAAACAGAATTGGAGATACAAAACGATGATCTACGGGTAGCAAACGAGAAACTCGAACAGCAACAACTAAAGTTCAGTGGTGTCTACGACCTCGCTCCTGTGGGATTTTATGTATTAGACCAAGATTCGGAACAGCAAAATAGTCTCGGTGGCTCGGGCTTACTAAGCATTAAGAACCGACTTGGCTTTTATAATATAACTATTACTCCTAGCACAACCTGATATGGGAGATGGCCAGATTAATATTCTTCTTGCAGAAGATCATCTTTTAGTTCGAGGTGGCATTAAAGCAATTCTAGAAAGAGAAGCGGACTTTATCATCTCTGGTGAGGCAGATAACGGACAACTGGCCGTAGACCTGATGACCTCTGGAATAGCCGTCGATATCATTCTAGCTGATATGAATATGCCAGTAATGGCTGGCATACCCTTAACAGAGTGGGTAACAAAACATCACCCTGAAGTCAAGGTAATTGTCCTTTCTGCGTTAGATAACGATCAGTATGTATTTAAAGCTATTAAGGCAGGTGCAAGCGGTTATTTGTTAAAAAACGTAAGCTCTAGTGAGCTCATATTTGCAATCAGGCATACTTATGAATTCGGTCTTTATATTTGTGCTGAACTTTCAGGCAGATTTTTAAACCGTATGCTTACGGTCCCTGCACCGGTTACAACAAACAACCCAATTGAAATTGACTTTTCCAACCGGGAGGTCGCGCTTCTTACCCTGATTGCCGATGGATATACAAACCAGGAGATTGCTGCAAAGCAATTTACAAGCGTAAGAACGATTGAAAATCAGCGTCAACACCTATTAAATAAAACATCGTCCAAGAATACTGTGGTATTGATCCGCTTTGCGATGCTTCATGGGATAATTAAATAATATTCACGTAATAATCATTTAAAAAGAACGTATTTATACTCAAGTGGTGATAATCCTTAGCAGTACATTGCCAAAACTTTTAATGAAAGGGAAACGAGACGCTGCTATGAAAAAATTATTGGTTTTAGATGATGATATAGATCTTCTTGATGTTCTGCAAATGGCTTTTAGTGATGCAGGGTACCATACAAAGTGCGTTTCTAAGGTGGATGACATCGTTGGGTTGGTCAGAAGTTTCAGTCCTGATGTCCTTTTAGTTGACCTGATGCTAAATGGTGTTGACGGAGGCCACTTGTGTGCGTATCTGAAAGGACAACCAGAAACGAAACATTTACCGATTATCATTTTTACAGCCGGGCAGAACCCAAGTTGGCGTGCTGGAAGTTTTGGGTGTGATGAATTCATTTACAAACCTTTTGACCTTTTTGAATTAATAAGTAAGATTTCCCTGCATAGCGACAGGCTTGTAAGCAGCAGTTGTGTAGAGCTTTAACTAAGTACGGATTTAACCAAATAATAAGATAATAGAGATGGAGCATCATGGACAACTTTTGGAACAGTTTATCAGAGAAAAAGGTTACAGTATTGCGGAATTCGCAATAAAAATTGACGTAAATAGACGCATGGTTTATAATTGGCTAAATCAGTCACAGCTCAGTTCCGAAACAATTATAGTGATTCAAAAAGCTTTGAATGTCAATTGCTCAATGGATTTCCTGGGTTTATTCGGGAAAGCTGAAACAACCAAAGAACATAAACATTCTGATGTTCCACAATTGAATCAATTGGTGAACAAGAACGATCCTTTAATGGCTAAATATATACAGTTGCTTGAGAAACATAATAGTCTACTTAACAACTCGTTACAACCACATTGTGAAATTTAGTGAAGTATTTGCAGAAAATTGACAGCTAATACTCAATTTATATAAATCTTAAACCTTTGCCTGACGAGCAATGTTAGAAAAGAATGAAACATTCGATACTATACGTAGAGGGCACAAAATATTCAGTGACTCAAAATGAAGACGCAACCTACAACGTAATAAGCGATTACAATAAGAGCATTACCATATATCCTAAACTTGGAGCTTACCTGACCTATAAATGGGCTACCATAGAAGGCGAAGAAAGCCCCCTGATAGAGAAAATTGGTTTTAGTATTGAATCCCAAAACCTTAATGACCTACTTGCCAATTGTGCAAGGTCAGGAAGCAAAGTAAATTCTTCAGTAAAATTAGAATTTAATGAACTTTACTCAGGGTAAGTTTATCTATTCGAGTGAAACCCGGGAACAGGATTTCGAGCTCCTAACTAAGGCTCTTGACGCCTCCATTTCTGGTATTACGCTTACGGACCATACGCAACCAGACAATCCCATTGTCTATTGCAATACCGCCTTCGAATTTATGAGCGGCTACGCCCGCAAAGAAATTATTGGGCACAACTGCAGGTTCATGCAGCAGGACGATCGAGGGCAGGAAGCCAGATCTGCGCTTAGAAATGCGATTGAAAACGGGACTGAATGCAAGGTGGAAATTCGGAATTATAGGAAGAATGGCGAACTTTTTTGGAATGAGCTCTACATGTCTCCTATCTACAATCAAAACGGTGTCATAACTCATTTCATTGGCGTTCAAAATGACGTAACTCCCAGGAAGAAGCTAGAGGAGGAACTCACAATGAACCAGAGAGAGATGGAAAAACAAATGCTAGATCGGACCAAAAGTCTTCAGGAAAGCGAACAGTTTCTTTCCAGTATTATTTCTACTGTCAGGGAAAGTCTTCTGGTATTGGACCCTAACTTTTACGTAGTCAGTGCAAACTCGCACTTTCTGAAAACCTTTAAGGTTAGTATCGCCGAAACGGCAGGAAAGCTGCTTTACGAATTGGGGAACCATCAGTGGGATATCCCAAAATTAAAGACGCTGCTTACTGAAATCCTTCCTACAAATAATCCTGTTGAAGATTTCGAAGTTGAACATGATTTCCCACACATCGGAAAAAAACTGATGTTGCTTAATGCTTACAGGGTTGAGCATGAAGGTCAATTCAAAGACCAGATTCTCTTAGCAATAGAAGACATCACGGACCGCAGCGAAGTTGACAGAAGAAAGGATGATTTCCTTTCGATAGCTAGCCATGAGTTAAAGACCCCCCTGACCACTATTAAAGGATACATACAAGCGCTAGAGAGAAGTGTATCTGCGGATGCAAGTGACAAATTCAGATCAATCCTAAGTAAGACCTCGTTGCAGGTGAACAAATTGAATAATTTGATTGCAGAGCTTTTAGATGTCTCTAAGATTCAGACTGGAAATCTTGAGCTTCATAAAGAAGAATTTGATTTCGATAAAACGGTTGAAGAGACCGTTGAGGGAATACAAAGCGCATCTGATCATCATGACTTGATTATAAAAGGAAAAAGCGGTGTTAGGATATCGGCTGACGAGTCACATGTGATACAAGTGTTGAACAATTTGATCTCAAATGCAATAAAGTATGCGCCGGAATCCAGGGATATATTGATTTACGTTTCTATAGTTAGTGATTATGTTAAAGTCTCCGTGACTGATTACGGGATGGGTATAGCACCTGAAGATCAGAAGCGACTGTTCGAGCGTTTCTTCCGGGCTGGGGAGATCCAGCATCGTTTTCCAGGTATGGGTATTGGGCTCTATATCTGTGACCAGATCATACAAAATCACGGAGGAACCTTATGGGTGGAGAGCGAAAAAGGCAAAGGTTCCACATTTAATTTTACATTACCAATCCATAAAGAAAGCGATAATGATTAACAAGAAAATATTAATCTGTGACGACGATGAGGATATTTTGGATATGCTTGAAATGATTTTAGAAGACACTGGATATGAAATTATTACCGAACAGAATAGCTTAAACTTAAATCACCTAATAGAAACGCGGTCACCCGATCTGATCATTTTAGACCTTTGGATGCCGGTGCTATCTGGTGACTACGTCTTAAAAAGCCTACGTAAAAATCCAGAAACGAAGGACCTGCCAGTAATTGTTATTTCTGCAAGCAGGGAAGGTCAAACCATCGCTAATCAAGCGGGAGCGTCAGACTATCTAGCAAAGCCATTCGATTTTGACGAACTGATCTCCAAAATCGACCAGCAGTTAAGCCCAGAATTCTCGAGATAACTAATTCGATGCCCTGCGTTGACGCATAAGGTTACTTTCGACAAGGATCCCGCGTTAGGAAGAGGGCTGGCTTTTACTTTAAGGAGATGGAATTAACTCTAATTGGCAAAATGGAGGCACCTGCGGCAGCAGAAGTTAGATGATCTTCAATATAGAGGGAGAGGTTGCAGTGATGGTTGTTTCTTATTGAAATGTTGGTGTCGATGACAACGGTGTATCAATCTTCAGCAGCCTCTAGAAATTATCTTCGTACCTCTGAAGCAGCCAATTGGTAAGTTCTGTTGATTTTAACAAGATCATTAGTCCCATGATTATTTCTGCAAATGCAAAATAGTTCACATTTCTGGTTTCCTTTTGGTTTAAAGAAGTGACATTATTTGCCTCGCCATTTACCATATTTATCGAAGTGTTCGTTTCTCTGTTGTAACTGTAAGTTATGCAGTTAGCGCATCCATGCATAAAAATGGCAAGTGCAGCAACCAGAACGATTACGTTATAAACCAACCTTGGGTTTAAAGCAACCTTGTCTTCCCCTCCTGCATCAAGCTTTAAGATTGAGACAATTCTTCCGGTCTTAAACAAGCAACAAAAAGCAACAACACCAGGTACTATACTATCAAAAAGCATATTGATGGCAACAAAGCCCATAAAAATATTTTCAAACCCTCCATTGCTTATAAACATGGCAATTATGCTAAATGTAGATAATATACCTCCCAGGGATTGAAGGAAGGTCCATAATGCAAAGAGTCCAACAATTTTTAGCGTAATTTCGAAGAGCGTTTTCTTATTCATTATAATATACGATTGACCTAATCAAGATATAATTATTATTACATATTTGACAAAGAATGACCTATAATTCCCAGTCTAAGTATTTAGTAATCAGCGTTGAATATTCGCTTCTAGAAGGGATGCCAAGATAAACGCCATTAGGAAGTAACAACACCTTTGTCGGGTAATGCGAGACCTTGAAGTCGTGCTCTACCTGGCCATCCGACATCAGCACTTGATATCCATATTTCTTTTTCGTCATGAAATCATCAACCAGGTACTTTTTATCGTAACAGGCAATGGTAGTGACCTTTAATTTCTCAGGTGCAGGGTTGTTAGCATGCAATGCCTCAACCAAATGAATCTCATCTACACATGCCAGACACCAGGTGCCCCAGAAGTCTATAAAAGTGAAGGGCTGTTCGAAAACTTTGCTACTAACGGACCGGCCAGAAGTCTCCTTGAGCAGAAATGCAGGAGTGCTTGGAAGTTTACTTTTTAATGCTTTACTGAGAAACATCTTAAAATCACCTTTGGGATAGGCCTTAACATAATCGACTTTAATTTGCTCATAGCGTTCCGGCTCAATAATAAGCAAGTCTATCATTTTGTAAAGTTTCTGTTCAGGAGTAAGCAAGCTACTACCGCTACTACTCATCAGCATTTGATTGTAATCCTTTGCAGGCAAAAACACGTACTCTGGCTCCAGGGTATAATTGGCATCTAGCTTATCTTGCTGATCAGGCATGTAATCTCCGGCTAAGCTCAGGTAAGAAATGCTTCCTTTGCTATCTAATAGGCTTTTCCGATAATACGCATCGGCTAAATATTTTCGCGTGAGCACTCTGTCTTCCCCTTTGGCAAGTGCGGCGAGTGTGTTTTTAAATTGTTCGATGGAATAGTCCAGGTATGCGTTTCGAACAGAATCTGCCACTTTAGCCCTTACCAGTTCATCGTATATTAAAATGCGATATCTGCCTTTTCTATTTGATAGACCGTCGAACGATATTTTAGTAAGCGGAATAATTTCGTCTGGAGTACTAGCAAGTCTCGCTCTCGTGTATGTCTTAAGCGCAAGAAACATTTTGTCAACCTTTGGGTTCTTCAAAAGTTCAGTGTCTTCAATTAGCTTAAGCTTTTTACGCAGGGTCTCTATATTGTTTGTTTGCAAGACATCTTTCGCCAGATCATTATGCAACAGGCCTTCAATAATGTGCATATTTAGCGGATATCCTTGCTCGCTCATCCTTGAGAACTTCCTGAATAGCAGTTCAATTGCATAGTTCAAGTTATTTGAATTCCCAGCTTGGTACTCGCGTCTCGCCTTCATCATGACGTGGTAATCTCTTGTGAGCGCATCGTATGGAACCTTTTCGTAAAGATCTCCATAAGATCTATCACCTATTAGACCTGCAAGATTAAGCCTTGCAGCCCAATAGTTTAAATTGTCATCACTAAAAAGCCGATCAAGGGAGTCTACTTGCCTTTTAACTTCATCTGCTACACCTAGTTTTCCCTTCTGATTCTGGAGCTTATCGCTAAGTCCAGCGAGATGTCGTACAGCAATCTGTTCTGGTGTGTAATATTCTTTATAATGAAAGATTTTGTCAAACTCTTCAAATAGTAAATTATCAAAACCCAGGTTATTAATATTAGAACTCACCAGGTTTATAGCGTCACTGTTGGCGCTAAAAGATAATTTCTTCGTGTCCAATAGTAAGGTTTGCGATACATAATCTTGTCTGTAATTCATCAAAAGGCCTGTCTTTTTCTCCTTGCCCATGTTAGTGCTCGTCATATTGCTATCCAGAGTTTCATGGTCAACCCAAACGATATCCCCGTCATTCTTTGAGCTACCGGTTTTAGTCTTCCCTTTACCAACATAAGCAGAATCGAGGTTGAGGGCATCCCCTTTTGGAAAAATACGCTTCAACTTCCTAATAAACTTGGCATCACTATAAGAATGCTCCAAAAGGAATTTGTTCGGCTGATCTCCATCAGGAATTTTTTGTTCTTCGAGCGCCGTTGCTATCTTGGCCCGTAATTGATCCATGCCGGCTATACCTAAAACATTATACTGTTTATCAATGGTCAGAAATAAAGGTGAAGTGGACAGTACCTTAGCGGCAACGGCTTCAAATGTCTTGTTTTGCTCCTGCATCGGCAACTTGGAATCTGAAAGTTTCCCATTGGATACGGAAAGTATGGTAGGTTCTGTGACTTTTAACAAATACTGGCCTTTTGAAGCCTTCAGTACCTCGAAGTTTATAACGTTATAATTCAAATTGCTGGAGGGTACATTTGGCTCATACTTACTAAAATCCAGCGTCTCATACTTGAACTGTTGCTTCTTTTTGAGGTGTAAAGTCTGCGCATTTAATAATGTTGCAGAAATAAGTAAGAGAATTACGGAGAGGCGTTTCATGGTTTTAAATTTGGTATAGTGAAAATACGAAAATAAATGATCTTTCGCGATTACCTATTCTACGGATACTAAGTGACCCATCTAAAGCCACGCTGGTTTCCCCACCAACATCCCTTTAAGCATCAGGGCGTCCTTCGTTGAATAGACCTATATCTTTTCTTGACCTACCCGGCCTTAATATTAGTTTAATGGACGGGGGCCATTTCTTGTTTTAGACTTAACACAGCGCATACATAGTGTTAAAAGTACACTGCTAGTTTTGCGCATATCCAAGACCCTGAACCGAATTACCGAAACACAAAAAGCTAGCCTATGTGAACTTGACTTCTACAACGCTTTAATCAGTAAAAACTCAATAAACTTCTCTTTCTCAAACAATCACTAAGAATAAAAAAATGATATCAATTTTATCAACAAGAGGTATGAAAAATACTTGTTGGAAATTGCTTTTGCCATTAGGACTACTCGCAGTTTCTAATTTGCCAGTCATGGCAATAAGCAATGGAAAACCGATACCGGTATTAAAATTAAGCAATCGTTTCGTACTGGTCTCTGGGACCGTAACTGACGAAAAGGGGATCCCGCTTCCAGGGGTAAGTGTATATGATAAGCAAACGAAAAAAACCACATCGACGGATAGAGAAGGAAAGTTTTCTATCGATGTGCCAGACGCTGCGACCTTAGTTTTTTCCTATGTAGGTTTCGACAATCAGGAGATTACAGTCTCAGGTAGCAAAGCAATTAATGTTAGATTAAGAGAAAGCAGCAACAGCCTTGAAGAGGTCGTAGCGATTGGTTACCAAAAGATCCGAAAGTCGGATGTAACAGGTGCCATAAGCAGCGTTAAAGCCAGTGAAATGAACTTAACAGCACCTACGGTGGGCCAGGCGCTGGTTGGTAAAGTAGCAGGTGTTCAGGTTTCTCAAACGAGTGGAGCACCCTATGCAGGTACAAAAATCAGAGTACGGGGTGTTGGTTCAATCAATGCCAGTTCTGACCCATTATATGTGATTGATGGTTATCCTTCTGGAAACAACATCTCTATCAATCCGGAAGACATTGAAACAATAGACATTTTGAAAGATGCTGCATCAGCAGCCATTTATGGCTCCAGAGCATCCGGCGGTGTAGTCATGATCACAACCAAGCGTGGTAAAGATGGAAAAGGTCGCTTTGAATACGATGTTCAAGGAGGTATTTCACAGTTGTCCAAAAAAGTAGATCTTTTGGATGCCAATGAATTTATACAGCTTCTAATTGACGGACGTAACAATGCCTACAAAGATTTGTGGGTAAACGCCGGAAAAACATGGAACGACAGCATGTTTGGCGATAACAATGCCACGCGTATCACCAATGTTGGCAATGGAAGCAGTGTTAGTATCCCAACTGATCTCTATAATTTTGGTACTCAGCAAGCCATACCTTCGGCAACTAATACGGATTGGCAGGATGAGTTGTATCGCAACGGCGCATTTCAACGTCATAACCTTTCGTTTTCTGGAGGATCGCCGGATATCAAATACTTCTTAAGTGGAGGGTATCAGGATAACGACGGTATCGTAACAAACACCAATCAGAAAGTAACCAACTTCAGAGGAAATGTGGATGCAAATGTGAGCAAACGTCTGCATGTTGGTGCTAACCTTGCCTACACAAAGAATGACAATAGAGAAGTGCAGGAAGGACGATATAATTTGAGCCCTATGATGTCGGCATTGATTTATCTGCCATATCTACCTGCTAGAGATGCGAACGGGGTACCAATACAGTTCGGAATGGGTGCATTATCTTCCCAGTTCGGTGTTCAAAACCCAGAAAATCCTTTAGCTACAGTTGAACAACTAAAAATTACCAGAAGAAGTGATAGAAGCTCTTATAACGTAAATGCCTCTTTTAACATTTTAGATGGCTTAGACTTCAAAACAAACGTTGGTATGTTGACTTACAACGAAAAGTATGAATACTATCTGCCTACAAGTTTAAGTAATGGTAATAATGCTCCATACTCAACTGCGGCGGTTACTGCTGCAACCGCCATCGCACAAACCCTCAATCGAAGAGACCAGTTGGGCGAGTTCACTTTGAACTATGATAAGACTTTTGGCAAGCATAAAATAGTTGGCTTGGCTGGTTACTCTTTTCAGGAGACATTCACTGACATAGTTAGAGTAAATGCACGTGGTTTTCAAAATGATAAGATTGATGAGATCACAAACGGGGGCGTTGAGGCAGGCTTTTTTTCACTTGACAATTCGAACAATTCGAAAACAGGTAAAGTAACAACTACCTTATTATCTTATTTCGGGCGTTTTAGTTACAATTACAACGGGAAGTATTATTTAACGGGTTCATTGCGCAGGGATGGTTCTTCACGCTTTGGCGCTTTAAACCGCTATGGTGATTTTGCTTCGGTGGCTGCAAGCTGGAATCTTTCGGAAGAAGATTTTTATAACAACTTTTTAGGAGAAGGCTCTTCTGTCAAAATTAGAGGAAGTTGGGGCTTAAGTGGTAACAATAACATTCCAGATTATAGAACAGAGCAGGAAATGAGCGCACCAGGTGGCGTTGTTTTTGGCAATGCAGTAGCTACAGCTTTCTGGCCAAGTTCTATTCAGGACGCTCGCCTGGGCTGGGAATCAACCTCTCAATTTAACTTTGGAACTGATATCGGCCTATTTAATAACCGGGTATCCATCATGGCCAATTACTATTTAAGTAATTCCTTCAATCTATTATTCAATCAACCAATTTCGGCGCTCTCTGGTACCTCAAACATTCTTACCAATTTAAGAGATAGTAAGGTCCGAAATACTGGTTTTGATTTACAGATAGATGGCAGGGTAATTCAGAAGAACGGTTTCACATTTGGTTTAAACGGAAATATTTCGGTAAACCGGAATAAGGTTCTGGACCTGGGCGGTAACAGCACAATTTTTACTGCTGGAGCAGAACGATCTTACATTACACACGTAACTCAAGAGGGCCAACCTATCGGTATGTTCTACGGATTTAAAGCGCTGGGTAGAATCACACCAGAATTATTAGGTAAAGTAGCGCCATCAGCAGCGTCTACCAACCCTGCTAAAGTTGGCGACCTATACTTTGAAGATATAGACGGTAATGGCGTTGTGAACGATGCTGACAAACAAGTCATCGGAACTCCACATGCTAAATTTACTTATGGTTTCGGCTTGAATACTTCGTATAAGACTCTGGATCTAAGAGCATCTTTTAATGGCTCCTATGGGAATAAGGTACTCGATGGTCAGGATTATTACCTGTAT
This sequence comes from Pedobacter sp., assembly GCF_037719805.1. GTDB lineage: Bacteria > Bacteroidota > Bacteroidia > Sphingobacteriales > Sphingobacteriaceae > Pedobacter. The sequence continues at coordinate 185,596 of NZ_JBBJLZ010000005.1, forward strand.
AACTTCGAAGGTTCTGGTAATCAGTATGCGGATGTAGCCAACCGTTATAGAAATGAGGCTAACCCAGGTAGTGGTTTGAATTACCGTCCTTCTCGTGCTGGTACGCAAAGCAACAGTACAAGATTATCATCATTCTACATTCAGGATGGTTCGTATATAAGATGTACAAACATTACAATGGGCTATACATTCCCTAAAGCACTGGCGAACAGCCTTAAAGTTACCAATGTTCGGGCATATGCAAGTGTAGACAATGCTTTTACCATAACAGACTATAAAGGTTATAATCCAGAGGTTGATTATAACAATGGTGCTAACCTGACACCTGGTGTGGATTACGGAAATTATCCACTGGCACGCACCTATAACTTAGGTATTAAACTTACTTTTTAGATCAGAAGATGAAAACAAATATTTATCAAATACTTGCCCTTTCAACAATTTTGTCCCTGGGCGCATGCAAAAAAGATTTCCTGGCACAGAGCAATCCAAATGCAGTCACAGCAAACGATTTCTTTACTACCGAAAATGATGTTTTGTTAGCGGTAAACGGTGCCTATCAATCATTGAGAAGCAACAATACGGTAGGTGAAAACAGTGGCTTGTTTACCGATGAACGCTCTGATGATGCGGGGAGAAACGACAATCAAAGCAATGCTGGAGAGCCTTTCCAATTTAACGATTTTTCGTTACTTCCTAGTAACTCCTATCTTAAATCTCATTGGCTTGCACTCTACAATTCAATTGCAAGAACCAATGTTATATTAGCGAACGTCGATAAGGTTTCCTACAGCAACCCTGCTACCAAATTGAACTATATCGCTGAAGCAAAGTTCATAAGGGCCATTATGTATTTTGAACTGGTAAGAAAATGGGGTCCTGTTCCTATTGTTACCGAACAACTCCGCACCACGGAAGAAGTTAACGCAGTTACGTTTCGTGTACCAGAGGCTGAGGTATATAATCAGATTGTTTCGGACTTAAAAGACGGCCTGGCCAGTACCCTGCCCAATCTTCAAACTGCTGCAGGAATCGGACGAACTTCAAAAGCAGCCCTAAACGCCTATTTGGGAAAGGTGTATCTGACAATGGCTTCGACACTTCCAGACAATAAAGCAGAGAACCTTGCTAACGCTAACACTTACCTTTTAGCTGCATACAACATGAAAACCTTCGGGAATCTTTCTGAAATTCCATATGTTGATGTGTTCGACGTTGCTAAAAAAACAACTTGTAAAGAACTAATATTTCAAATCTCCAGCAGACAAGGGGATATCAACTATAGTTCAAGCATTGCGGCAAATAATCAGCCAACAGGCGAAACTGTTAACTCACTTAGAGTCACAACTGGTATTGGTGGCAATGTTAAATTAGATCTTGTTAACGAATATGAGAGCACAGATCTACGAAAAGATTACTCCATAAAATATGCCAATCATGCGACGGTGAAAGACTGGTTCATTACGAAATTCAGAGACACAAATCCACTGGCGACTAACAATGGGTACGGTGGGAATGATTGGGTTCTGATGCGTTATGCAGATGTAATTCTAATGCTTGCTGAAGTGAACATGTTGCAAGGGAACACCGGAGCAGCTATTCCATATTTAGACATGGTAAGAACCAGAGCTGGGATGCCAACTTATGCGATTTCCATGGCAACACCGGCATATGCAACGAAGTTTCCAACTTTGAAACTAGCAATCTTACATGAGCGAAGAGTAGAATTTGCCTTTGAACACCAAAGATGGTTTGATTTGATCAGATATTTTACTGCAGCAGAATTAGTGACTTATTTGAAGGCAAAACCACAGGATTCATACGGTATCGCCAAACTTGCTAATGTGACAGCAAAAGATCGTTACTTCCCAATCCCATTTGATGAAGTGAAGTTAGATCCACTAAAAATGTATCAAAATCCAGGCTATTAACCCCTATACTTGCAAACCCAGGCGATTGAGTAATCAGTCGCCTTTTTACATTAATTAATGAGAAAGAAAATAGTTCTACTCTTGCTGATAGCGATAGCTGCCATCAACAACGCATTTTCACAACAACCAGCAACAAAACTTGCCAATGTTTTCAGTTCAAAAAATAAAGAGATTTTAGTAGCTGCACATCGCGGAGACTGGAGGATTGCGCCAGAGAATTCCATTCATGCACTACTAAGCTGCATCGAACAAGGCTTCGATATGATGGAACTGGATGTTAAAATGACGAAAGATAGTGTGCTGATCGTGATGCATGACCAGACTATCGATAGGACAACGAATGGCAAAGGTAAAGTAAGTGACTATACCTACGAGGAGATCAGTAAGTTTCGTTTAAGAAATGGGCTTGCACGGGTAACCTTAAATCAGATACCGAAGTTCCATGACATGATGCTCGTTGCAAAAAGCAAAATCCTTATCAATGTGGACAAAGGCAATGATCATTTGAAGGAGGTTTTCAATGTGTTAAACGAAACTGGAACAACCAATCAATCAATTGTGAATATTGGGGACAATATTGCTTACCAGAGCCTCATTCAAATAGAGAAGATCCCAGCCAATGCTTACATCATGGTAGTTGTAGACATGACAAAACCAGGCGCGATGGACTTGATCAAAACTTATCAGCCTTTTAAAAACAGCATGATTCAACCGATCTTTAATACGGATACATTGAGTAATATTAACCTACTTCCGCAAATCGCTACATCACAAAGGATCTGGTTGAATAGCTTATGGCCATCGCTAAATGGAGGCCACGACGATGACCGCGCAGTAGAGCAAAATCAAAAAGCGGAAAGCTGGGGATGGCTGATTGACCATAAGCCAGTCATCATTCAAAGTGATAGACCTAAAGCATTGATTTCTTATTTAAAAGAAAGAAAGCTTCATAATTAGGCTTATCTGCTTATAACATATCCTTCGAAACCTTTTTTACCATGAGGTCAAGCTCTTGTACCGATTCATAAAGCATACTCAGTATGCTTAGCAATTCTTCCTCCTCTGGTTTCTCATTGATGATTTCAATTAAACCGAGAATATTAGCAAGCGGCTTCCGAACCATATGGGACTGGCTCATTGCAAGTGATGAAAACCTTGCTTCGTTGTGATCTAATGTTTGGTAGGCTCTGGATAGATTTGTCTTTAATTCTTGTTGATTTGCAAGCTGAAGTAACTTCTTTTTATTGATGTTTATACTGCAGCAAAACCAAATTTCTATCTTATTATCTGGGCTGTAAAAGGGCTCACATTGGATTAGGAACCACTCTGGCTTCCCCGATGTACCAACGAACCGGGCTTCCCGCTCATACCGTTTGCCGACTGCGATACTTTTCAACCAATCTGCATATGCAGCTTCGCGGTCCTCACTAAACATCCCACTAAAATCACTCCTGTTATCAAGTGAAAGATCACCAAAATAATCACCGACTTGTCGGTTTATACTCAGCACTCTTCCTTCACTATTAGTGGTCCAAATCTGAATGGGAACCAAGTCGATTAGAAACTGCAATTTACTTTGTTGAGCTTCAGCGTTTCGTCTCTCTAAAAGTAATTCTGCTTCATACTTTTTACGGTTGTCAATCTTTAAAACAATGGCATTAATCAAAATGGTTGTTCCTCCGCTGTCCCTGTAGCTTTTCGCACTAAAGAGCACATCGAAGCTTCCATCTAAACCAACAAACTGTAAACTAATCTCCTCTGTGGAATTCTTGACTCTCAACAGAGGATCTAAAAATAGATTGTAGTAGAGCAAGCTCGCTTTACTTAGCATTGACTTGAAGCTGACACTTACTAATTCCTCTGGAGTCCGGCCAAGCCAGTCGGCCAAAGTTCTATTTACGTCGTATATGCTTCCCTCCGGAGAGAAGGAGACAAAGCCACAAGGCAGCTCGTCATACAGATTCCCTCGCTTCAGGAACTCGTTGAGTTCCTGATTTTCGAGAAGCCGCTCCATCAAATGAATTGTTTAATTGCGCTTATTACACCTTCTGGGTCGCTTAAATGCGGACAATGTCCGGATGACTGCAATATAGCGAGCTGGTTCAGCGGAGTACGTTCACGAATGTATTCCGCAATAGTTGTGGAGGTCAGAAAATCATCGTTACATTGAATCGTCAAACTAGGTATTGCAAGACCCGCAAGGTCGGCTCTATTATCGGACAAGAAAGTAACCCTGGCAAACTTTCTGGCGATTGAGGGGTCGGTAGCACAAAAGCTTGCCTGTAAGGAATCTGCAAGTTCCGTAGGGTTCTCTTTTCCCATTATTAAGGGTGCCATGGTCATGGACCATCCTAAATAATTGTTATCCATCACCTCTAACAATGCTTCCAAATCATCTGGTTCTATACCGCCATCGTAACCTGGTTTATTCATATAACATGGCGAGGGACCAATAAAAATGATCTTTTTAAATCTATGTTGTTGCAATTTAACGGCTAAAAGACCGATCATACTACTAACAGAGTGGCCAATAAAAGTGACATCCTTAAGATCTAAAGCAGTACAGATGTCGATAACATCCTGGGCATAGCCATTTAAAGTACTGTATCTTTGTTCATCGTAGGCACTCAGATCTGACATACCCGCACCAACGTAATCAAATAGAATGATCTTAAATTGTTCTGTAAAAGCAGGAACAATTGCTCTCCAAGTATTCTGATCACATCCAAACCCGTGACCAAACATCATAACCCGATCACCCTTGCCACTTATCCGAACATTATTCCTTAATATAATCTCTGTAGAATCTGTCATAATCTGTTTTACTCCGAAATTCCGGCTAGCTTGCGACCCTCTTTTTATTCGCAGGTAATTAACAACGCAAGGTAAGGTTTATTTTAAGGTTGTATTTACATGATCTTTCTGATAATTGTAATTAATAAACATATCAAGATAGGGATTGTTGTGCAATTATTAAAGACGCTCATGGATTATTATATTCCAGTACTGTTTATTTCCGGCCTGGCCAGCCTCGGTATGGCTTTTATGCCAGCGCTGTCGAAGCGGACAGGTATTTCTTACTCCTTAATTTATGTGGCGATTGGAAGTGCTATATATTGGTTCATAGGAGATAAACTCCCAACGCCTTTACCCACTTTAAATAATGAGGTAACCATCCATTTAACGGAACTAATTGTGATAATCTCCTTAATGGGAACTGGTATTAAGATAGACCGCAGCTTCTCCTTCAAACATTGGTCTTCTCCTTTGAGGCTGATATTTATAGCAATGATGCTCTGCATTGTGGCTTGTGTATTTCTAGGCACCTATATGCTTAATTTAGCGTTGCCAGCTGCCTTACTGCTTGCAGCGGTCCTCGTCCCTACAGATCCTGTCCTTGCTTCCGACGTTCAGGTTGGTCCTCCAAATGAAGGATATAAGTCGGAGGCTAAATTTGCCCTCACCTCAGAAGCGGGTTTGAACGATGGTTTCGCATTTCCATTTACCTGGCTCGCAATTGTTGTAGCAACAACGGGCTTGCAAACTTCTTCACTTATTGGCTGGCTTGGTTTTCACCTGATTTACAAAATCGCGGCAGGACTGGTTCTGGGCTGGCTATGTGGTAAATTAGCCGCTTACCTGATTTTTAGGGTATCAGAAAAACATAAATTACTTAAGCCTACGGATGGCTTTTTAGCAATTTCTCTAATGCTTTGCACTTATGGTCTGACAGAACTATTGCATGGCTATGGTTTTATAGCTGTATTTATATCCGGGCTTACCCTTCGCCATTCAGAAAAAACTCATGACTACCACAAGGAGCTTCACTCCTTTACAGACCAGATCGAGCGCGTCCTTTTGGGCGTTATGCTCATCTTTTTTGGAGGAACCCTTGTTTCGGGTATATTGAAGCCGTTGACATTTGAAATGGCTACATTTTCTCTTGGATTTTTGTTATTTATCAGACCTGTAACCGCTTACCTGTCGTTGTTTGGAAAAGAGATTCACTGGCAAGAGAAGTTAGCCATTAGCTTCTTTGGTATCCGGGGCATGGGCTCTGTATACTATCTCGCTTTTGCATTGGGCCACGCTTCTTTTAGTAATCAAGATCAGCTTTGGGCAATTGTAGCGTTCACTATGCTCTTATCAATTGTCATGCATGGTTTATCAGCTACCCGGGTGATGAACCACCTCAAAGTTAAGCTGCCCCGGGAGCCTATCCCAGAATAAGAGATTTCTTATCATAGGTCATGATTACTTCCTTCATCGACACGTATTTTTGATTTAAGTTATCTCGTAAAGAGATAATGCACATGATCAAAAGTTTAAAACAACTATAATGGAAATAGGAATCGATAGTTTTGCCTCCGCAATGTATGGCCGTAATGCCCTGAGCAGTGTTGACGCAATGGAGCAGTTACTAGACAGGATAACCTTGGCTGATGAAGCGGGTCTGGATGTATTTGGCATTGGCGAGCATCACAAGAAGGAATTTCTAGACTCTGCACCAGCAGTAATCTTATCCGCAGCTGCGGCTCGAACTAAACGGATACGCCTTACGAGCGCAGTAACCGTATTAAGTACCTCAGATCCGGTGCGAGTTTATCAGAATTTCGCAACTTTAGACCTAATTTCAAAAGGAAGAGCAGAGCTGGTAGTAGGCCGTGGTTCTGCTATCGATGCTTACCCATTGTTTGGTTATGACCTGAAAGATTATGACGCGCTTTTTAAAGAAAAGCTAAACTTGCTTCTGCAGATTCGAGATCAGGAGTTTGTAACCTGGTCGGGTAAATTCAGACCTGCTTTAAATAATCAGGGAGTCTATCCCAGATCCTTGCAAAATAAACTACCTGTTTGGCTAGGTGTAGGCGGTACGCCGGAATCTTTTGCACGGGCTGGATCATTGGGACTGCCGTTGATGGTCGTAATTATTGGCGGTGAAACGGAACGCTTCCGCCCCTTGGTCGACCTTTACCGTGAGGCCGGGTACAAATCAGGTTTCAGTCCTGAACAGTTAATTGTTGGTTTACACTCACCCGGTTATGTTGCCGCCACTAATGAGCAGGCAGTTGCAGACTACTACCCGGGATATACGGAACTATGGACAAAATTGGGTCGCGAACGTGGTTGGCCTCCAGTAACTAAGGCACAGTTCGACAATCTTATCGCTCCACGAGGTGTACTTGTGGTTGGGGGACCCGAGCAGGTAGCTGAAAAGCTCATGAGACACAGTGTGGCGTTAGGGGGAGTTGACCGGTTTACTTTTCAAATGGATAATGCAGGATTAAGTCATGTGCAGTTATTAAAATCGATAGAATTGATTGGGTCGAAAGTGATTCCACTATTAAAATCAGAGATATAGCCGATGTATCTAAACTAAAAAATGCCATACCCTAATTCGGGTATGGCATTCATAAGTAGATGTTATTGTACTATTTACCAGGGTTGATATCTATGATTACCGTTCTATTATAAAAACGCTCTTCAGGCTTATCATTGCCAAAAGGTGAGCGGTCGGTAGCTTCTCCAACACCGGTTGTCTCAAACCTGACATTTGTTTTGCCGGCTTTCAGTAATGCTTTCTCAATTAGTTGCTGAGCTTCTTGTGCACGTTGTTGAGATAACTTAAAGTTATAATCCGCTTCGCCAATGACATCTGTATGGCCGTGGATTATTACCGTAGAACCACTTTCAATCAGAGGCGCAACCACATTCTCAATGAACTGCTCGTATGTAGCAACTGTAGTTGCTTTATTGAAATTAAACAAGATGCTATATCTAAGTCCTTTTTCAATTTCTACGACCTGACTGTCAATACGTAAAGTACTTTCTTTGCTGATGATTGTACCATCTTTCCTGGTTCCAGTCATTTTAACCTTGTAGTTGCCAGATTTATTATTGCCTAGAATGGTTTGGCTCATTACGCTTGCCTTGTCTTTCGTAAAGGGCCCGTATTTAGTGGAAACACCTTGTTGATCAATTAAATCCACAGTATACGATTTCAATGCGTTTGCATTATCGACTGTAAAGGTCACTTGGTTATCAGTCGAATTGCCTTGTGTGGTATTAATTTGGATAGGCTTCATCATGCCACCTCCAACTTCCATCATCAATGCAGTTGAATTACTTTGAATATCAACTCTCCGATCGCCTTCCCTTAACAAGTTTAGCTCCTTTGTACCGCCTGGCTGCTCAGATGGGTTAACAGGCTTAGTGCGTCCATTCGTTGCAATACGGTTCGGGCTGATTGCAAAAGCGCTAATCAGGTATTGCTTGATGTTTTCTGCAAAAACCTTTCCTTCTGATGGACCCTTTAACGAAGCTCCCGATAAGGTGATGTTTATCTCAGGGTTGGTACGCATCCTATCACCGAGAATATTTAAGATATTATAGTATACGTTCAATTGCCTGTCAGCACGTCCCGCGTTATTAGCTGTAGTTTCTTGTTGAAGTTGAACTTCCTTAAAGCCCGCTGCTTCTGCGTTTGATAACTTTACGTAGCGGCCAGGGATTTCGGATGAATTTTCATCAAAGAACACCGCACTTAAAAGAGGTAAAGTTTCGCTTACCAATCTTTTTAGCACGACTGGCTTTGGCGCAGTAACATAGAAATTGACATCGGGTGCAGATACAGGAGCTGTGGTGACTTCCGTTACTGTTTTTCTGCCTCTGCCAAATTTAAGTGCTAAACCCGCTCTGACTGTAGTGTTAGACCAGCTTTCTATCTCTCTTACATCCTGACCAAAGTAAGGCTGAAAGGAAACGAAGGGAGATAGGACAAACTTAGTTTGCTTTTCAGCTGAAGACAAAGGGATGTCGTAACCCGCGCCAATCTGACCAGAAATAACGTTTTTGCGCATCTCAGAAAACTCAGCATCCGTATTATCTTGTTTCAGTTGAGTGTAGTTAAAATCCTTTTGAAGATTGATACCCAATCTTGGGCCAGCAAACAGATAGAAGTTACCTCCCCAAGGGTTAACCCTTAGGGTAGGCTCTATCGTAAGATAACTTGTATTTGTTTTAAGTGTGGCCGGGCAGTTGCATGGCGCAATGACGTCGTCGAATTTACCACCGCGACCATCGTATCCGACGTTCAACGCAGCTCCCCAAACTGCAGTTGGACGATATTCTACCAATAGTGATCCAAATGGCCGAACTCCTTTACCTTTGTGAAAGGCGGCAGGTACAATTAATGAATTATTGAGCCTTTGTGTAGTACCATCGTAGAAGTTTGCGTTTGCGGCAGCAGATACCCCGAACCACCATTTGGGTGCAGATACTTGCGCAGATAATCCGTTTTGTATCAGGAGTATTATGACAGCACAACTGATGCCTGATTTTATAAGTTTATTCATGTTTATATAATTTCTTCTTAAATAATTGGATTATAAAGCCTATTTGGGAACGTTTATGGTTGTATTCACCATTGTTACTGATGCTACCAACGACAATGCTCTACCGTTTAATACCGTTTGAACTGTGTTGCCTGCTGTAGAGAAACTTACACCTGCTGTTGAGATGATCGTTCCTGTCATAACTCCGCCACCGGCCGCATTAATAATAGCTGAACTTCCTACGTACCAGTAGACGTTTTTAGCCTGTCCACCGCCAATCAAATTTACGCTTCTTGCGCCAGCGGGACCAGCGATACCAACCGTTAAACCAGCAGCAGTTTGAAATATCCATTGGGCATTCGGATCACCTTTTGCATCAAGGGTAAGGTTGCCTGTCGTAATTTTAAAGGTTGCACCTGCTGATTTATATATGCCTGGTGCTAATGTCAACCCACCTAATTCTCCTGCATTAGGATCTGAACCACCTGGTTTTGCAGCTGGCGAAATACTATTGTAAGCAATAGTAGCATCCGCTAAGCCCAGCGCAGCAATAGCCATTGAGGTTGCAGAACCTGGTGCTGGTGGTGCTGTATAAATCCTGCCGTTTACCAAGCCTATATTCAAAGGCGTTTCAGTATAGATGGCAGCGGTTTGACCATCGTGAAATCCTGTAATTAATGTGGACGCTGCTGTAGTCCCAATGTTGCCATCATTAATTACTGTATTGATTCCCATATTAGTGATGCCGGCATTACCACCAAAAGCACCAAACAAAGCCGCACTTCCTAAAATAGAAGTAGAGGTTGGAGGTGTAGGTATCAGCGTAAAGTTCGCGGTAATCGTTTTACTAGCATTCATGGTAACTTGTAGCGGGTTTATTGATCCCGAAGCGTCTCCAGACCAAGAACTAAATACGTACCCTGCAGCTGGAGTAGCCAATAGAGAAACTGTAGTTCCATGATTGTAAGTAGCTTGCTCCGGCGTTTTAGTTACCGTGCCGTTTTGAGCAATTACCGTTAAGTTGTACACATTTAGCACAAAGTTGGCTACAAAAGTCCTGTTTCCCGTTAATACAAAAGTATAGGCAGGGCTCGTAGACGCTACTGCATTACTGGATTTGTCTGTCCAGTTTACAAAAGTGTATCCGGTATTTGGAGCAGCTGTTATTGTTACCGACGTTCCGGAAGCATACGCGCCTTCACCGTTGGTTGTGCCACCATTTGTAGGAGTAGAAGACAATGCCACTGCAAATTGTGCCGCAGGTATAGCTCTAAAGTTGGCCACTAATGTCCGATTGGCTGAGAGTACAAATTGATAACTTGAGCTTGTAGAAACAGCGGTAGCTCCATCTGTCCAATTAAGAAAAGTGTAACCCGTATTGGCGGTGGCAGTTGCAGTAACGCTTGAACCAGTCAAGTAAGCACCAGATCCAGAGGTTGTACCACCTGCAGCTGGAGTTGAAGAAAGGTTAAGCGCGGAGTTTCCTACTGGAATAGCAGTGAAATTAGCAACAAGGGCTTTATTTCCAGCCATTTTAAACTGATAACTAGGGCTGGAAGAAACTACGTTCGTACCGTCTGTCCAGCTGGTAAAAGTAAAACCAGTATTAGGCGTTGCCATTACAGTAACCGTTGAACCTTGAGCGAAAGCGCCTGCTCCGACGAGCGTTCCTCCTGAAGCAGGAGTAGCAGTTAGCGTAAGCGTTGGAATGGTAGTAAAGCTCCATTGATAATCAGCTATCATTGCAGTTCTGAATTTATCTTTGGCGCCCGTTGTCACTGTTCCACTGTAGGCAGCAAATGGGGAGAGTGCCGTGGTAGGTGTAAAAGTAAAGATTTTAGCACTTGCTGTCGGCGCTACTATACCCGCAACAACGGCTGTTCCCTGTTTAATCAAAACGGTGTTGTTGTCAATGGTTGTTGAATCCATTTCTGTATTAAACGTGATTGTAATTGCTTGAGCAATATTCACATCAACGGCGTTTGACATTGGATCCGTCGCGGTAACTTCCGGACAAAGGCCTACAACTTCATCTTCAAATCCGTCTTTTTTACAACTGGCGAAAACAGCTGCAAATAGAAGCGTAAAGAGTAGAAAAGCATTGATTTTTTTAAGGAAGCGCGGAGGTTGGCGCAAAAAGGTACTGACCTCAGAAGAAGTAGTTGTTTTTTTCATTAAAGTGTAGATAAGTATGTTTGTTTAAGGCCTGGTAAATGACAAGTCATTTTAAGGAGTTGTGATCTGGTTATTGAGCCTCTATACACTCAAGTGCAAAGCGGGTGCCATGCTAAAATGAATTTGTTTTAATTATTTTGAATAGAAGCTCAATTTTATCGAAAAAGTTACATAGGAAGCTGTAGGACGCACAAAAGGAAAGAAATAACCAGCCGAATATCTTGTGCAAAGAGCAAACAGCAGTGTACTCTACAACCGCACTGTTTAAAGGATAAGTGTAAGATTTCAACTAATTTGGTTTTGAGTGGGGCTAGAAATGAACAAATCTCTATTTCGATCGATTAACTAATATTCTCAATACGAATACTTATAAACCGATAGACTTGAGGTACGCAATTTTTTATATGCCTTCTAGCCCTCAAAAAAATGCGGATACCCGGTTGCTTATCATTCTTGTACGAAAACAGGATCGGGTGGCTGACCTGCTGGCCTTGGTATAACTCTAGTCTCAGGAGTTTATAGCTTAAAAAGACTAGGTACGATCTGAGTCGTTCTCCTTATTGAAGACGACTGGTGATTATGTGCCTTGTCCTGCTGAATTCAGTTCAGGACCTCGGAATTGCGATGCTCCCAGTTCGAGATCCCGTTCTTCAAGGAGGGCGATGGTAAAAACGTTCCCTCTCGTTGGTAATATAAAATCTATATAGTCTTAGCTATAAACTTCTACATTATTTTTCGAAAGGCTGGCGTTTAGCATTGATGAATACCGTTCTAATAGATCAATATATTTATCCTTCCAATATTCCTCATTATTGACGGTCATTAGATCTGTGGCAATATCTACTATGCTCGGCTCAATGATTACTGGCTTCTCCTGTGGTTGCCCAAAGTCGTAAACAATTACCTTCGAAATCCTCTGCAATATAGAGGGGCTTAATTCTGGCATTGTGAACCAATTATACATTGTTCTTCTTTGTACTCCAACTGCACGTGACAATTCAGTAATATTTAGTTCTTTTCTTCTTACTGCTTGTTCAAGCAGTTTCCCCATATGTATTTCTGACATTCTATTTCTTTCTTTGTACCAATGTGCCGAAGGCCGGTATGTTAGTAATAAGTTATTAAACCATTCTACGCAAAAGTTATTCCCATGGTTTAGGAAAAGCACAAAAAAAAGCTATTGTGAGAAGATTGTGACAAAACTCTTAGAGCTTTATGGCATAAAAAAGGCTGGTCGTTTTTTGACACAGCCTGAGATTCATGAATTGCTTAATCGCTTTATTTAACGTCGCGGCTTACTTTTGCCGCTGTACTTCTACCTGGAAGGTAAATTTGGAAGCCAATTCCCAAATTCAAACTATGCGCGTAAGCGCTACTTCCAAAACCAGCTGTTCCCTGGTATTTCAATAATGCTTCTAGCCCAATACTTGGCGTAACAAAGTACGTAAATCCGGGACCGAAACTAAATCCTAATCCATTTGTAGACTCTCCTTTGGAGGGATTAACGCCTGAAATACCTACTGTCACTTCACCAAAGAAGCGTGAATTATTAACGACTTCATTTGCACCGGTGGCTCCGTAATATCTACCTAAAGCACCTACACCATAGCTCACACTTGTACCCGCATCTTTGAGCGTAGAGAGACCCAGGTTAACGTCCCCACCTAACGCCAAACCGTCCTGAACAAACCAAGCTGCTTTCGGATTGATGGTAAGGTCGAACTTGTTAGGCTTGTCAAGGCCGAATGATATATCTGAAATGTTGGCTCCCATCATTACATTTCCTTTTTGGATTTGTGCCTGGGATGTTAATAGACTTAGTGCAAGTGCACATGTGAGGATAATTTTTTTCATAGCTTTTTCTATTTTGGTGATGAATATTTCTTTTTAACATTGCCCACATACAAATGTTTTTCTCTTTTTCGGGCGAAATTTTGACTGTCATGAGATTAGTGTGAAGCCTATTATTCGTATCTCTTTTCTCTATCTTAAGCCTATAAGGTTCGTTAGACAACATGAGGAAACCTAGTATGCATACAAGAAAACTAATATTTTAGTTTGGTAACTAAATTATTAGTCGTACATTAGACTTATGAACACGAATATGAAAGAACTTACGAAGGCAGAGGAACAGATTATGCAGGTGTTATGGGACCTAAAGCAGGCCTTTGTCAAAGATGTTATTGCTCAACTACCGAAACCTAAACCAGCAACGACAACGGTATCCACAATCATCAGAATTTTGGAAAGCAAAGGCTTTGTGGACCATGAGGCTTTTGGGTCAACTCATAGATACTTTCCTATAGTAAGCCTGGAAAGTTATAAAGAATTTGCGACCGGAAAATTGCTTAACAGCTATTTCGGCAATTCTGTAGAGCAGATGTTCTCTTTTTTCCTGAAAAAGGAAAAGGTAGACTTAAAAGAAGCTGACCAGATATTACAACTTATCGAAGAACTTAAAAAGAAACAAAAATGAACGCACTCAGCTACTTAATTCAGGTAAATGTTTACCTCCTCCTATTCTACGGATTGTATCTTTTGATGCTCAGAAACGAGACTTTCTTTAAAATGAACCGAATGTACCTGGTAGGCTCTACTCTACTGGCACTGGTTATACCTATAATGAAAGCGCAATGGATAAATGATTTGTTTGTATCTGAGCAAATCTATGAGGCAACCCGGAAGGTAAATACCGCCCTGACTGACGTAGTTTTTAGTGCCCCAATAATACCAGAGCAGTCAGATATAAGCTCATCGAATGTCAGTTCGCATACTATAGACGTTACAGCTGCCCAATTTTTATGGACGATCTACGTTGGCGTTACAGTGCTGTTTCTGCTGAATTTCCTTAGGAAACTATACTTAGTGAATCGGGTACTTAAAAGTCCTACTAAGTTCCAGGCCTTTTCTTTTTTTAATAAAGTTGTCGTTGATGTAGACTTAAAAGGGAGGGAAATAATACTGGATCATGAGATGGTTCATGTAAAGCAATGGCACTCTATAGACATCATATTTTTCGAGTTGCTTGCTGCCTTCAACTGGTTTAATCCTATTTCTTTTCGCTACAAAAAGGAAATTAGAGACATACATGAATTTATCGCTGACGAAGCCGCAGCAACAAAGATGAACGACAAAGCCGAGTATGGACTACTCCTGGTCTCAAATGCCTTCGGCATTAACGCTCAAAAATTGACCAATAGCTTTTACAACGACTCTCTATTAAAAAGAAGATTGATCATGTTAAATAAAAACAAGTCACGAAAAGTAGCTATTCTAAAGTACGGTCTTGCGGCTCCGCTTTTTGCGATCATGATCATTTTTTCCTCTGCATCAATAGAAAAATCAAAGACGATCTCAGCAGTTGCTTCTAGTATTGAGCGTAGTTTGCCAGTCCTGGTTAGCGCACTTAAAAGCGATAGATTACTGATTAAAAACGTCGCCAAGCTGCCTAAAGCCAACAAGCGCCAGTTAACAATTAATGATACACTATTGCTTTACAAAAGGTTAGATAGTGTTTCTTTGCCTGTAGTTAACCGGTTTTTTTCAAGATCAATTAAATATCCAGCTGCTGACCAGGAAGCGGGAAAGGTAGGAACGACCTACTTGACTTTCGAACTAGACGATGCAGGGGTAATGCATAACCCTTCGGTTGTACAGGCGATGAGCGATATGAGTAGATCCGAAGTTTGGCGGGTGCTCGAAAACGTAGAGCCATTTGGGGAGGGAATAATGGGGAAATATATTCTACCTATTAAATACATTTTAGACCTAGATAAAGCAGGTCTAAAATCTAAGTCGTCAAACCGCTTTAATCAAAGTAAGTATAAAGGGTATCAACAATTGGATGAAGTAATCATCAGGGGGTATACGAAAACCACCCGGTTTATTGAGGAACCAATTGACAGAGTTCGTAAACATTTTGCAAATACCATAAAGTATCCATCCAAAACACCGAAAGACATCATGTCTGGAAGAACTTACCTGGCATTTGAACTGGATGATGATGGTAAACTTAATAGTCCTCAAATCATAAAGACCGTCGGTACACCGTTCGAAAAAGAAATTAAGTCTGCTATCGAATCCGCACCACCTTTCGGCCCGGGAGTTAAGGGTAAATATGTGGTTTGCCTATCGTTTATCTATGGAATCCAGAATTCAGATCTATCAACTTATAATAAAGAAAATTTTAAAGATTTCAAGTTTCTTAAGGGCATAATGTTTATGGGTTACTTCGTTGATGATGACCCGGAAACCTTGCTTACGAGAGGTGAATATAATTATACGATAACAGGAAGGAGCGAAACAATCAAAAGCTACCCGGTTTTGGAGCAAGCGCAGGAACGCTATCGAATACACTAATAGAATCACTCAATTCTAGTTCCATCTGGATGTTACATCGTGCATAAGGTGTTGGACGCCCATGTATCTCTTTAAACCCTAATTTACGGTACAGGTTAATTGCTGGTTTTAAGAGCGTATTGCTTTCTAAGTATAGTTTGGAAGCGCCCAATTCCCTGGCCGCGTTTACAGCCGACTGGCCAAGTAGCCAGCCAATGCTTTTACCTTGAACGTCTGGCGAAACTGCCATTTTCGCCATTTCATACTGATATAAGGGATCATCCATTTTTATCAGCGAACAAACCCCTACCGGCTCACCCTTATACAAAGCCACAAGTATTCTGCCTCCCTTATCTAAAATATAAGACTTCGGATTATCCAATGCCTTTGTGTCTGCCTCTTCTATTACAAAGTACTTAGAAATCCATTGTTCATTAAGTTCTTTGAACGCAGTTTGATGGCTATCCTGATAGTTTACAATTTCGACATCTCTACTTTCTCTTAGCTTGCGCTGTTCCTGCACTCGATTCAGCATGCTTTTATGATCTAGCAACTCTTCCCATTCCGCTAACGCATCCCAAAGGTTGTGACGTGCTTCTGCAATAACACCCTCTATCGCAGCATCCACGTCGGCACATTGTTGATTAAGAAGCTCAGCAATGGACCGTCCCTTCTCCGAAAGGGCAACCACATTACGCCGCTTATCCGGTGAGCTTTGATTTTCAACTACCAGTCCTGCTCCAATCATTTCTTTGACTATTTTGCTAACGGAAGGTTGAGAGTGACCAATTCCTAAAGCAATTTCAGTGATCGTTTTGTCGTCACTTTCCTCAAGCACAAAAAACACGGGGAACCATTTTGGGGTAAAACTGATCTGATATACCTGGTAAATCCTGGTGGCATCATCTGTGATCCTCGCTGTGAATAAACGAAGCCGGCTTCCAAGCGCCATCTTTCCTGTCCTTTGAAATATATCCATAACTAATTACATAACTGGTTATGCAAATATAGTGGTTTAATATTAATTGTCAATAATCGCCATTGGAAATTGAGAATTAGAGGCATATAATTTCCTTCAAAGACTTATTTTAAGTAACTTGTTGAGAGTAAATACCTTGCACTCGTAACGCAAAGAACTATCATAAGATATGCTACTAAAACACACACATAAAAGCTTGCTAAAACAGCTTGAAGCCACAGCTGACTTTGAATCAATGACGATCAGCGAAAGACTGTCTCAAAGCGCCTTAGCCTATGATTTCGATATCGCAATGCTTAACAATAAAGTTAGAGCCAGACAAATTCTGGAATATTTGAAAGTTGATTCAGAGACAATTACCGACATTATAAATAATAAAATACCCTAGTTATGAATAAGCAATACTTGTACACATCTTTTCTGATTCTTGCAGTCCTTACTACTTTAAGCTGCAAGAAGAAAGAAAGTAAAGAGTGTAATGATCTTAATCCATTTTATTATCAAATAGATCAAACCTGTACAGGTATTGGCTTAGGACCAACTAACGAAGATCCTGCCATCATCGTTATCAACTCAGAAGAGGAATCAAAAGCGATACTGACAGTGAAGGATGCAAGGGGCTCATCGTGTTTTGAAATCCCTGAAATCATTAAAACAGATTTTTCCAAATACACTGTGATTGTCGGACAAAAGAATGTCGCCGGAGTAGTTGCTTCAATGGTTAGTCAGTCCGTAATCAAAAATTGTAAAGAAAATTCCATCACTTATTCAGCAACAATAAAGAACGGCGGCTATCAGGCCTTAGGACGTTACATCTTTGCTGTCAGGATCGCAAAACAGAGTAGTTCCGTAAAGTATCATTTCGATATTCAATTGACCAATTGAGATGACATCAAGTTTACTTTAACAAGAACTTTTATTTAGAGGATAGTGTTGTAATCGCAAATAAAAGAAATATGTCTGATCAATCAATTGAAATCTCAAAGCATTTCAGCGTAAGCGCGAGTGCCTTATACAAAGCCTGGACGGAAGAGTCGGCGTTAAAAGAATGGTGGAAACCAATGGGTAAGACTCTTGCCCACCTGGAGAACGACATCCAGGAAGGTGGTAAAGTTGAATACGTCTTTGAAGACCTTGACAACCCAGCAGGGAAACTGATGATACAGGGTGTATATCAGACGGTTGTTCCAGAGAAAAAACTCGTTTACACATGGAATTGGATACTAAATGATGTTGCAGTAGAGAATGCAAATTACACCTTAACAGTCGAGTTCTCTGAACAAGATGGAGAGACTGAATTAAACATCAAGCAGCAGCGCGAAAAGGAACTTGAAGGAGTTCAACCGCATAAGGAAGGATGGGAGGATGGCTTAGAATCTTTGAAGCAATATCTGGAAACGCTTTCCTAAGCAAGTACAATCAAAACTTTAGTTGTACAAGAGTAGTTCTTCGTTAATATGGGCTTTGTTAGCCCACATTTTACCTACCTCCCGAGTATGTGAAACCCATGTGTAGCCTTCGGGGGGAGCGGTAGTGTAGACGTAGCTTACACATAGCATTCACCTAGCCAGGACATAGCCAGATAAACTAGTAATAAACTAGTAGGCCGGCCCTGTAAGAAACCAATATACGCTAATCTTTCCTGCGAATGAGCATATGTTGAAGAAACACGGACGGTGTATTACGTTACAAAGAGACAATTTCAGGTAGCTTCACAAACGATTTAGTCGATTTAAGGGATAGTCCTCGTCTTAAAATTATTTGTATATTTATTAAGAAAGGATTAATTTATACTAAAAGGGTTAAGACATGTCTCCTTTCCATTAAATATGAGAAACCAAAGGAAGATCAAAGACACGAAGTACTGGATGAACTTTCTAGATGAAAAACAGATATTATGGGATACGCTGTTTTATAAGAAAAGATGGCCGCTCTATTTCGCTATTCTCCTCGCCGTAATTGTGTTAAAATACATAGTATAATTCCCCAATATCAATAACGGAACCCTCTAACCAGAAATATAAACGAATGGAAAAGCTAGAATTCAAAATGACCATTAATGCTCCGAAAGAGGTAGTTTGGAACATTCTAATTGGCGATGAAACGTACCCACAGTGGACATCTGTATTTTGTGACGGTTCAAAAGTTGTAACCGACTGGCAGGTGGGAAGTAAAGCACTATTTCTTGATGGCAAGAACTCTGGAATGGTATCAACGATCGAACAAAACATCCCCTATTCATACCTCTCTATTAAACACATCGGAGAAGTCAAAGAAGGGATAGAAGATACAGAAAGCGAACAGGTAAAATCATGGGCAGGATCACATGAAAATTATACTTTGGAAGAACTTGATGACAATACCCTGTGGATTGTTGAAATGGATGCCACACCTGAGTTTGCGGATTATATGAAAGATTTGTGGCCCAAGGCACAGCAGAAAGTTAAGGAGATGGCAGAAACACAGTCGATGTAGTTTATCACGGCGCTGCTGTTAGAAAGTGTTAATCTCCCCGCGGCAGAACTTTCCTTTCAAAATTATTCCCGTTCTTTAGGTTGTTTCAGATCCGTATAGGGACAACTATGCTCCTAAAAGTGGAAGACCTAAGAAAATGGTCTGACATTCAGCTCATACACTACCTCAAAGTGAGCTTTGATCGGTATAAAAAGAAGCAATGAGGCAATTTACACCATTGCCTCATTGCTATTTTTTGAAAGTCGTAGTCATAGTAATTTCATTCTTCGCCAGAATAGGCATCACCATTTCGTCCGGTAACGAAGGTGCTTTTAAAATAATCGTGCCCGAAATATTCTGGACCGCTTTCATCTCCATGATCATCCCTGTTTTCCTATCTACCTTATTATTAGAGGTCATTGTTCCAGAAACAGCATATTTCATCGACATATTATTCATCTCAATTGGAGTAGGATTATTTTTTACTTCAATTGTTGACTTGTTACTAATCAGGTATTCTGAACTGCTTACTTTATCCAGCGTATACATACCTTTTATCTTCGGAGTCATGATGTTGTTCCCACCACTGTTTTCTACCGGCCATGAATCTCCTTCTTTCACCGCCTTTGCAGCATATATAGCACTGCTCATTTCGGCACTCTTTCTAATTGCAGAATCGCCATAAGCACTCGCTAAAGACTTGCGCATCATTACCCTAATGGCATCTGCAGCAGCTGGCATATTCTTAAAAAGATCATCAAACATAACGTCCAATCCTTTGGTCTCCAAAATCCTGCCCCTATTGGACATGAGCATGGTGTAAGATTTCCCGATCATTTTTGGAAGGATCTCAGCGGTCGGATTCCCGGCAACCGCCTTACTGTTATCTGTTGTATCACCATCTTTAACCATTTTGGTTGAAAGCGTTTCGAAGGTGGCCTTAAGCGTGTATACGGTGTCTTTCACATCCATAACTTCCAACCTACTGCTAGATTCTGACAACGTAGTTAAGTTTGTTTTAGTTCCACTGATTGTTTGCTCACTGGAAGATTTAAGAGACATCGTCTGGGTATAGATCTGCCCCTTTTCCAGTTTGATGGTGATTTTTTCCGACTGAGACTTACAGCCGAACGCTGTAAGGGCTAAGAGGGCGATTGAGAAGTACGTTTTCATTATTTTTTGCTCTTATTTAAGATCTTGTATATATCTAATCTACGATCTTTTAAGTTCCTAACCGCACCAAAATTATGAAGCTCCTTCAATAAGTCTACGTCTACATCTGCAATCAAAGTCATTTCCGCATTTGGCGTTGCCTCTGCCTTGATTCCGTTACTTGGGAATGAAAAATCTGAAGGCGTAAATACTGCCGACTGCGCATACTGAATATCCATATTGTGAACCTTTGGCAAGTTCCCAACACTTCCGGCAATTGCTACGTAGCATTCATTTTCGATTGCACGCGCCTGTGCACAACTCCTCACCCGGGTGTAACCATTTTGCGTATCTGTCATAAAAGGAACAAACAGAATTTGCATGCCTTGCTCAGCAAGAAGTCTTGGTAGTTCTGGGAATTCCACATCATAACAGATCAGGATACCAATTCTTCCGCAATCGGTATCATAAGTTACAATGGAATCACCTCCTACCATTCCCCATCCGCTTTTTTCCGCTGGTGTGATGTGGATCTTTCTGTACATTTCGTAAGAGCCATCTCTTCTGCAAAGAAAGCCAACGTTATACAACACGCCATGATCCAGATAAGGCATACTTCCTGTAATGATATTGATATTGTAACTAACAGCAAACTCCATGAACTTGTCCCGTAGAGGAATGGTAAAGTTGGCAATCTCACGCATCGCATCAGCACTGCCAAGGTGATTATAGGCCGACATCAATGGTGCGTTGAAAAACTCAGGGAACATGACAAAATCACTTTGATAGTCGCTCACTACATACGAAGAATTCAATCTGCTCTACAATGGATTCCAGATTTGGAAACGGTCTCATTTGCCATTGTACCAAGCCCAGTCTGATGATCGACTTTTTAGAATTAATGTGTTTCGCTTCTTCGTTGTAATAAATATTATTCCACTCTAAAAGAGATGCATACTCAAGGGACTGGGTGTCACCTGGAAGATAACCTTTCAGTATTTTTCTAACATGGAAGTCGTTTGCCAACTGAAACGACAGCGTCGAATCATGAATCTCTTTGCCTTTTACTTTGAGTAGGTACTCCCTTGGAGTAAGCTGACTTGCGTAATTTTTATACTCAGGGATTCTACCGCCTGCGATAATGGCTCTTAAATTAAGACGTTCACAGATTTCTTTTCTGGCATCGTAAAGTCTTCTTCCGATTCTCATTCCTCTGAAGTCAGGATGCACAAAGAAGTCAATTCCATACAGTACATCTCCCTCCTCGTCATGGGTAGAAAAAGTATAGTTGCCCGTTATTTGCGCGTAGGTATGGTTGTCTCCGAAAAGTTCGTAATTTACTATTAGTGATAACGCACAACCCGCGATTGCGTCATTTACGACAAGGCAGATCTGACCTTCAGGAAATATTTCAATTAATGTGTTGATGTGCTGCTCTCCCCAAACTGAAGCTCCTTCCCATTCAGAATAAGCTTCGATCATAGACGATTTAAGGCGCAAATAATCATCTTTCGTGAGTGTTCTTAACTCAATCTTTAAGTCTTCACTTTTATTTTCGTTGTCCATATTCATTGTTTTCAGTAGGTGAGGCGAATATAATTAAATGTATCTTTAGAAATGAAGATCGCATTCTTTTCTGCCAAGCCATATGATAAAATGTTTTTCGAGAAACACAACGGGGACTTTAAGTTTCAATTGGAGTTCTGGGAAACGCATCTTGGTCCACACATTGTAAACGCTGTAGATCAGGGCACAGAAGTGGTTTGTATATTCGTGAATGACAAATTAACCGCTGAGGTAATCGAAACGCTTGCGGAAAAAGGAGTAAAGATCATCGCCTTACGTTGTGCTGGTTTTAACAATGTGGACCTGGATGCTGCTAAACAGTTTGGAATACGGGTTTGTCGTGTGCCCGCGTATTCTCCTGAGGCAGTAGCGGAACATGCGGTTGCAATGCTATTAACCTTAAATAGAAAAACTCATAAAGCCTATAACCGGGTTAGAGAGCAAAACTTTTCTCTGAATGGCCTGATGGGTTTCAATCTCCATGGTAAAACTGTAGGAGTAATCGGAACCGGGAAGATAGGCAAGGCATTTTGTAAGATCATGTTAGGGTTTGGATGTAAAGTGTTGGCTTACGACCCTTTTCAAGATGAAGAGTTAATAGGGTTGGGTGTTAAATACAACGAATTTGATGAGTTACTACGCGCCTCTGAGATCATATCTTTGCATTGTCCGCTTAGCCATGAAAACCACCATTTGATCAGTGCTCAATCATTGGGATTGATGCAACATAATGTTACGATTATCAATACAAGCCGCGGAGGTTTACTCAATACTCATGATGTCATTGAAGCCTTAAAAACTGGGCAAATTGCCTATTTAGGTGTAGATGTTTATGAACAGGAAGAAAAATTGTTTTTCAAAGATTTATCTGGCAGCATAATAAAGGATGATGATATTCAAAGGCTAATGAGTTTTCCAAACGTTCTGCTAACCGGTCATCAGGCATTCTTCACCGAAGATGCATTGGCGCAGATTGCATCGATTACTTTAAATAGTATTAATGAGATAACGAACGGATTGGAGCCTAAAGACCCATCTGTAATCCTGGTTTAAACATTAACCATTAGCTAGCTTTACCAAATGACTTGCTTAACTAAGGTAAGTTATCTATTCCGATACCAACTAAGCATTTCGATGTAATGAAGCACCGCAGAATTTACAATACTCTGCATCTTCATCATGGCCTTCCCTGCTACAATTAGGACAGGATTCATGTAGTTCCTTTTTGGTCCGTGCAAGCATTGCCAGGTCATGTGTCAGAATTCCTGTAGGCACAGCAATGATGGCATAACCAATGAGCATTACGACAGAGGCCACAAACTTACCCATAGGGGTAACCGGTGAAATGTCTCCATAACCCACAGTGGTGATGGTAACAATCGCCCAATAGATGCTTTCAGGAATATTGGAGAAACCGTTCTCCCGTTGCTCTACCAGATACATGATCGAACCCAGGATCACTGTAAGCATTAAAACCGTGAGCAGGAAAATGCTAATCTTTCTAATGCTACCTTTCAGTGCGGCAGTAAGAAAGTTAATTTCTGTTAAAAAATGTCCTAACTTAAAGATTCTGAAAATCCTTAATAATCTCAAAGCTCTGAAAACAAGAAGCGAATGCGCTCCAATGAAAATAATGCTTAGGTATGAGGGTATAAGTGCAATAAGATCTATGATTCCCAATCCACTAAACACATATTTAAGGGGCTTATTAATGCAGATTAATCGCAGGAAATACTCAATGGTGAACAGTATAGTAAAGCCCCATTCCATGCGCTGCATCAATATTCCATATTTTGCATGAATGCCCGCAACGCTATCCAGCATAACGACAGTAATGCTCGTAAAGATTGCGAACAGAAGAGCGATGTCAAACGCTTTCCCCCCTGGGGTGTTTGATTCATAAATAACCTCATGTAGCTTGAACTGCCAGGTATCTGCTTTGTTGTTTGCCATTGAAGTGACAACAAACAGAATGCTGCTTTTGTGTCACTAACTAATCGGCTTAGAAATTGTTGCTATCAAACTATGGATTTAAATACGGCAAAAGTTATACTTACAGGCGGGACGTCAGGTATTGGTTATGAGACTGCGAAGCTACTTCGCTCAAAAGGCGCACAAGTAGTGATCTGTGGAAGGGATGCAGTCACAGTAGAGAATGTTTCAAAAGAACTGGGTGTTTTTGGCATCAAAGCAGACGTCTCTAATGAAGCAGATCTGGAGAACCTATTTGCATTTGCATTAGAGAAGATGGGCGGACTAAATGTGTTGATCAACAATGCAGGCCTGGGATTTATGGGGTCATTGGTAGAAACTTCCGCTGAAGACTTCACTAGAATTTGGGAAACCAATACCAGGAGCGCTTTCATCTGCGGAAAACTTGCAGCCAAGCATTTCATCGAACAGAAGACTGGCAACATTTTCAATGTATCCTCTATGGGTGCAGTAAAAGGCTTTGCGAATGGTTCTGCTTATGTATCCAGTAAAGCTGCAATGACAGGCTTAACTATGTGCTGGCAGGCAGAACTTCGAAAATACAATGTGAAAGTTACTCAGATCAACCCTAGTGAAGTGGTCACTCCTTTCGCAGATAAGCTAGGTTATAAATCGGCAGACGTAGAAAATAAACTTAAGGGTTTTGAAATTGCTGAAGTTATTGTTTCTACACTTGGCATGAGCAACGTTGGCTTTATACCTGAAATAAATGTTTGGGCAACGAACCCGTAATGATTCGTAAGAGGTCGTGTCGTTAATAAAGGGATATGGCTGAAGCACGATCCACCGCCTGGCTTGCCTGGTCATAAGAGCCAAAGTGTCGCCCTCCCAGAAATCGGACTGGTCTGTTGACGAGATTTCAAATTTAGTATTATCTGTTGTTGTTCAGTCAACTTTTTTAAAGTTGGCTTAATGACAACACGCCGCCGGCAGGGCATTTCTATATTCCATTATCAAAAAATGGTCGTTTTTTTACCAGCTATTTCTTTGCATTTCAATTGTATTCGTTTTTGTGTCAAACTTCAATTCAAAAGCTAACCCTAAGTCTCTTGAATTTAAAAGGTATTGTGTTTTATAATTTGTTGTAGGTCTTGAGAATTTGTCTGTGGCAATTTGAAATTTAATACTTTTTCGAATTTGTTCGGTTATTTTTAAAAAGTCTTTTTTGTCAACTTTAAAGACTGCATGAGCAGAATAATCCCCATGTTGATCTGGATAAGTAGCGTTTTTCATTAATATTTTCCCTGATTCAGGAAATTGTAGTCCGGTATAGTTTTCGAACTCGTCTTTATAAAACCTATCGGTCGGATTTAAGACTGTATATATTAAGTAAGTCAGACCAAAGAATATTAATGTAAAAAGCCAAAGTCCTATTTCTGTTTGTTCGATTTTATTAAGCCACCGAAAAATTAAATAGATTAGCCCAATAATAATTACTAAAATAATTGCAAGTATGATAATAATTCCTGTCGGCACTTATTAGTAGATTTTTTGAACTAAAATAGCCTAAAACCAATGATATGCGCTATCCACTAACATATATTTCTTTTAACCAAAATCAATCATAAGACTTTAAATATTCGAACTATCTCAACTATAAGCGAATATCTATTAAAGGCAGCTATAATTTGAGATCCCGGTTACATTACTTTAATAGAAAACAGATTGGTCGACCAACGTGCAGTAGTGATGAATATGATGCGTTAGTTTATAGATTAGCCTTCGACAGAAATTCATTTATGGGTTATACAGTTGTTGTCTTAAAAACCAAAAATTAAAAACAGCTTGTTGAAACTACATTAAATTTGCAACAAGCTGTTGCAAATTTTAATTTGTATGGTCCCTACCTAGTAGCTATACCAAAATGAAAGTTCATCCAACTTACCAGTGCCAAGTGACTTATTATTATCTCAAAAAAGGAACTAATATATACTAGATTAAGTGGATTAAACTTGAATTAGCTTTTACTTTGGAGACGCAGAATGATTTTGACTCTATTACTCGAACCACAAGCAGACGCTTGCACCAGAAGTTTATTTATTCAAAATCATCACTAATTAAGCCATCAAACTTCAAAATGGCCTTGATGTTTTCAAGACCCAATTCGACTTCTTTAAGTATTGTTATAGCAGCGCGAATATCTTTGTTGTTGACTGCCTCATGATATTTATTAGATAATCCGCTAACATATAAGCGTTCATTAACAGTCATTCCAAAATACTTACGTTCGCCGTTATTTATTTGGCTATACATTCTGAGGTGATAATATACCATTAAAAACCCACTTTGTTTCTGCCTAAAGATCTTGCAAGATAACTCTCTAGGATATTATATTTTTAGCCTTCCTTCAATGATAACTAGCCGCAATAACATCAGTTCCACTCTAACCGCCGACGGCAGCACCTCTAATTTGAGAAGGTATGCCCACTCATAATAACCTTTTTTCTTTTAGCTGCCTCTTAAAGCTTCAATATGGCAAAAAGAAAAATGAATCTCAGAAAACGAAGGTGACTAACAACAGAGCTAATCCTTTAGTATGTTTAATTCAAAACTATTGCAATCTTAGGATAAGTCTTAACATAAAGATAACTTGACTTCATTAAAAAGCTATGCTATATTAGATTCCCTTTCAATCTCAATTATTGTAAAAGTTAGTTATGACAATGTTAAAGGTTCTAAGTCTTATAGTAATTCTGTTTATAATAGTTAGTTGTAAAAAAGACTACGATGATTATACCTACGAATTTATTAACCCATACTGCACTGAAGTTGTTGTAGGTGGTGTAGTAGGCGTTACTAAAAAATGTTATGCCCTAGGTGATCGAGTAAATGGCTCAAAGGTTAAAGATGGGGTTGTCTCTATTAGAATCGCAAAAGGCTCAAAAGCACAAGAAAAACTCTCAGACCATTTGGGTTATCAGGAAATTCTTGATATTCCTTTAATAAACTTAAAGTTGGTAAACTGAAATTAGATAGTTAATATTACCATTCAACTCTGATGAATTCCTAATACATAACATTCACTTAAGGCTTGATAGCTGTCTCAAATAACGAACTTAATAATTCAGATAACCTCCGCAGTTATAAGTAAGAAACTGTAATTGGAATGTTTTACCTTATTCGTTAGAAGATTAGATACATAATTAAGGTTACAATCAATATCAGTAAATACAGTGGCCATTTTTGCTTGTCAAGTAGGCTTTCACGCGCAATTCCTTTTCCCGACAAGTAATCCTGCCAGTATCTTATGTCTTTTTTTCTGTTTCTCCTATACACAACAATTAAATTGGTAATCAATATACGATTTCAAAGCGACTTTTCATTAAGTTGAGGGTGAGTTCGCTATGAAAGCTGCAATAAACCAACTAGAGAAAAAACTATTGTTACAGTCTTAAAAAACGAAGGTATCAGTTTAGCACCTTATCAATACTCCAACTTTTTTCTTTTACCAAAAAGATTTTCAATAATACTATAGGGAAGAAGCGAGCCTGAACCCAATATAACGATTGCCTATCCTCTCGCGGTTTCGATATGCAACGCGGCTAATAGCAGGCTTACGACTCCAGCTACCGCCTCGAATAATATGATGAGGACCTCTTTTAGGGCCTTTTGGATCATTTGTAGGACTTTTTATATAATAGTTTTCATCATACCAATCGTTGCACCATTCCCAAACATTGCCCGACATATCATACAACCCAAGTTCGTTAGGTTTTTTTTGTCCAACAATATGCGTATTTGATGCGCTATTGTCATAAGTCCAGGCTACCTCATTGATATCATCACTACCTGCATATTCCAATTTCTTGCTATGCGTACCCCCTCTTGCAGCGTATTCCCATTCTGCTTCAGTGGGCAGGCGATAGTTTTTACATGATAGCGTATTCAACCTTTTTATAAATGTTTGTACCTCATCCCAGCCTACACTTTCAACAGGGCAATTCAAACAATCCTTATGACTAAATTGATGAGTCCCCATAATCTTTTGCCATTGGCCCTGTGTAATTTCATATTTGGCTATTTTAAAACTGCTTAGGGTAACATTATGTATAGGCTTTTCATCATTGTTGTTATTGCCACCCATGGCAAACCTGCCGCCTTGCACAGTTACCATATTGAGCTCGTAAATATGTTCATCTTGACTGATAGTCATGAAAGAAAGATATTGGACTACTGCTGCATATTTTGATGTTTTAGGGTTGTTTTGCGACCAGAAGATACCTAGAGCCCCTAAAAGTACAGAAGTAATTGAAATGTATTTTACTAATATATCTTTTAACAGCCTTTCCGGAACTTTTGGTCCATAGCTAAACTCCTTTTCCATATTCTATAAAAATTGATTATTACTAATCTACTTTGATATTTTTCTTCTTGAGAATTTTGATTGTAAATCGAAATTTAAATATTGTAAATCTAAATATACACCATGCTTGATAGTCGTAGTTTCTTGCTAAGAATTCAAGTACTTTCCTGGACATAAATCGATATTTTTGTAATAGAAACTAATTACTAAAACATACCTTCTAAATAACCTTTAGCTCATTCTTAGACAATTACTATCACGATTAATGAAACACGCTATATTTAATATTTTGCTTGCCATTTCCTTCATTAGCCTAAATGCGCAGACTAAGCCTAAAATGTACTTTACAGACACCTCCGAAAGTAACATCCATATTGCAAAAGATCCAATAGTTGTGAAATTCCGTGGGCGCTATTTGATGTACTATTCTAAACAAACTTTTCAGAATGAAAGAGATGGCATGCAGGGATGGAACATTGGAATCGCGCAAAGTAAAGATCTTTATACCTGGAAAAAAGTAGCGGAAATAACCCCCAAGGCATCATATGAGCAGAAGGGGCTTTGTGCGCCAGGTGCTATTGTAAAGGACGGTAAAGTGCATCTTTTTTACCAGACCTATGGCAATGGCCCTAAAGATGCAATCTGCTATGCTTATTCTACAGATGGAATAAACTTTGATCGAGATCCTTCTAACCCTGTCTTTTCACCTAGGGGAGCTTGGACCAATGGCCGAGCAATTGATGCAGAAGTATATCCTTACATGGACAGCTATTTTCTTTATTTCGCAACAAGAGATCCAGAAGGCCTCATACAAAAACAGGGTGTTGCGGTAGCAACAGCAAGCTCTGGCTTTGGCAAAACTGCATGGAAGCAGGTAGTTGATCGGTCGATAATTTACCCTAAGCTTTCCTGGGAAGGAAAATGCATTGAGGGAGCGAGTATAATTAAGCGCAACAATAAGCTATATATGTTTTATGCGGGTAGTTACAATAATGAACCTCAACAAATAGGCGTAGCAGAAAGCATAGACGGGATAAACTGGAAGCGAAGTAATCAGAAGCCATTTCTAAGCAACGGAAAAATCGGAAGTTGGAATTCCAGTGAATCCGGACACCCATGTATTTTCGAAGATGAAAATGGTCAGACGTACCTTTTCTACCAAGGAAATAATGATAAGGGCAAATCATGGTACCTTTCAAACCTCAAGATTGGGTGGACAAAAAAAGGACCATATATTATAAAAAAACAATAGAAGTGCAATCATTTAGCATTCTAAAGTCAATTAAGTTTTCCTCGTTCTCTTTAGCTGTAAGTCATTTTATGCACATTTACCGCTGCAGTGTTGTCAACGAAATGAAAATATGAAATAAAGGATCCCATATTTTGCAATAATAACAAAATAGACCATCTTAATTACTCAATGAGGCTATCATCCCTACATATTTATAAATATTGTGGCTCAAAAAAGATTATCCTAGCTATTTGCTTTATTGTAGCTTAAAGTAATTTGTCCGGTGTAATTGGAAGATTTCGAATTCTCTTGCCTGTAGCATTAAAGATCGCATTGGCAACAGCCCCTGCAACACCAACAATGCCCACCTCTCCAATTCCCTTTACGCCTAGTTTATTTGGGACCGTATCTTCTTCGTTGATAAAAATTGTATCCATTTTTCCAATATCCAGGTTAGAGGGAACATGATAATCGGCAAAAGACCTGGTGATAAAATTACCATACCTGGGGTCGATAATTGATTCTTCAGTAAGCGCCATCCCGATACCCCAAACATTTCCGCCAATGATCTGTGACCTGGCAGTTTTAGGGTTGAGAATTTTACCAGCCGCAGTAACCGCTAAAAAGCGCTTCACTTTAACCATACCAGTCGAACGGTTGACCCAGACTTCTGCAAAGTTAGCATTGAAGCTATGTGAAGAATATTGTCCTGCATTTTCAGGGGGCTTAGAATCCACGCGAACCTGATAGCTTTCCGTATCTTCAGAAACCATAATCTCCGCAGCTGTGGGTCGTACAAAAAACTGTTTACCCGATTTGGTAATAAGCTCATTGGTAATTTGCACGCATCCTTCACTTACCACATTGGAATAACTCGCTGCTCCAACAGAACCTACCGATCCTGCAGCTGGCGGTAAATTAGAGTCTCCTATTAAAACCTGAACCTGCGTAATTGGTAGGCCAAGGCCATCCGCGGCGGTCTGGGCAACAATCGTATGTGTACCTGTACCCAGATCTGCAGCTGCAAGTTCAACTACTGCTTCGACCTTCCTTCCATTTTTTCTCAACTTGACTATAGCGGAGCTGCCCTGCTGCCGGGCGGGATAAGTACCACAAGCAACGCCGTATCCTATTAAATAATTACCATCAATTGTCTGACCTGGAAGAGCGTTCCGCTTCTCCCATCCAAACGCTTTTGCGCCTTCCTTCAAACAATCGACTAACCTGCGGGAAGACCATGGCTTTCCATTTGAAGAATCTGTCTCAGGTTCATTTTTTAACCTGAATGCGATGGGATCCATTTTCAGTTTGTGAGCCAATTCATCAATTGCGGACTCTAATGCGAAACTTCCTGTAGACTTTCCTGGACCTCTTGTATAAGTTGGTATAATGACATTCATGGGTACAATCCGATAAGTAATCAAGGAATTTGGTACCGCATACATTACTTTGGAACAATCTCCACACGGCTCGATAAACTCATTGTGAATTGCACCGTGAGTCACGGTTTCATGAGCTAACCCAGTTAGCTTTCCATCCTTATCTGCAGCCAGGCGAATGTGTTGTTCATTCCGTTGACGCAGGCCTACAGAATTAAACATTTGTTGTCTGGTTAAGGCGAGATGCACCGGCCGACCGACCTCTTTAGCAGCTACTGCGGCAAGGACCAAGTTGGCCCACTGTCCGCCTTTGGAACCGAAACCACCCCCGATATGTGGAGATACGATCCTTACGTTCTCAGGCTTTAAATTTAAGGTAGAAGCAGCCGCGTTCTGCGCACCATTAATGATTTGTGACCCATTATAGAGCGTTACCCGTTCAGCATCCCAAACAGCCACGGTGGAATGTGGCTCCAGCGGTTGGTGATGCTCAATTGGTGTTTCATATATCTCATCTACAAGGAAAGCTGCATTTGTGAAGGCTGTATTTACATCTCCACGCTTTAAATCTTCTTTGTCCCGTTCTTTGGAGGGTACAGCTTGTTTTTTGAGCTTCTCGAAATCTATTGCGCCTGGCTCTTCCTGATAAGTAACTTTTACCAGACGGGCAGCAGCTCTCGCCTGCTCATAACTCTCAGCGATCACTAATGCGATATGTTGTCCATTGAATTCTATTGAAGGACTCTGTAAGAGTGCACCGCCTCTTATCCCCCCTTTTTCGTTCAACTTTGGGGCGTTCAAATGCGTAATGATCGACAATACTCCAGCTTGCTTCTCTGCGGCTGCAAGATCAAAACTAAGAACCTTTCCTGCCGCGATGGTACTTTTAACGAGATAACCATATGCGAGATTTTCCACTGGATAATCTGTAGCATAAGTTGCTTTTCCCGTAACTTTTAGCAAGCCATCGATCCTGTTAACCGGTGTTCCTGTGATTTTCTTTAGTATCATTGATTCATAGCCATATAAAGTGCACGGGCAATCCCCCGTTTACCAAGTTCAACTTTAAACTTATTGTGTTCCAACGGCATTGCCTGGGCCATTTCTTCTAAAGCAGCCAGGTCAAAATTTGCTTCTGTAGGCTCTTTTCCGATCAGGAACTTCTCGGAAGCGAAAGCTCTCCATGGCTTATGCGCAACGCCTCCCAGCGCAATTCTAGCCTTTGTGATTTTATTTTCATTGACCTCCAGTCCTACAGCAACGGATACTAACGCAAATGCGTAGGAGGCCCGGTCGCGGACTTTCAAATAGTAAGAATGAGTGGCAAAGCCGTTATCTGGAAGTTCTATCGAGGTAATCAATTCCCCATGTTCCAGGTTGGTATCCTTTTCTGGATGTTCGCCCGGTAATCGGTGGAAATCAGTAAATGGTATAGTTCGGACTTTACCTTCGGGCGTCTGTACTTTCACTACGGCATCTAACGCCGATAACGCGACAGCCATATCAGAAGGATACACGGCTACGCAATTTTTATTCCAACCGAAAATGGCGTGCATTCTATTAATCCCTTCGTAAGCACCGCAACCAGTTCCAGGCGATCTTTTATTGCAAGGCATAGCGACGTCATAGAAGTATGGGCATCTGGTCCGCTGCATTAAATTGCCCCCGTTGGTCGCCATATTTCGAATTTGAGCAGAGGCTCCGGCGAGTATTGCCTGGGATAAAAGCGGATAGCGCTGACGAATCACTTTATGGTTCGCGGCTTCACTGTTCTTGCCCAGACTTCCCAACGAGATACCACCCTTATTAGGCCCATCATTGAGACCTGTAATTTTTGACAATTGCAGACGGGTAATGTCGACAAGTTCCTCAGGCCGCTCCACATCTTCTTTCATCAGGTCGAGCAAATTAGTGCCTCCCGCTAGAAACATGGTTGTTTGTTTAGCTGCCACCAGCGTGGCTGATGCAGGTATCGAAGTCCCTGCAATGTATTTAAATGGTCTCATTTTTTCGTTGCTTAACCTGCAAAATCCCAATTCTGTTGAATGGGCTTACCTGAATATACTTCCTGAATCGCATCCACAATATTGGGATATGCTCCGCAGCGACAGATATTACCAGACATCCTTTCACTTATTTCTTCGTTAGTTAGCTTGACAGCTCCGGCAGCTTCCCTGATATTTGAAGTAACGTAACTCGCATCACCATTCTTTGCCTCAGCAAGCAGTGCGACTGCCGAACAAATTTGTCCGGAGGTACAATAACCACATTGAAATCCATCATGTTTAATGAAGGATGTTTGAATAGGGTGTAACGAATTTCCATTAGCGATGCCTTCAATTGTCGTAACCGCCTGACCTTCGCAGGTTGCAGCAAGCGTAAGGCAGGAAAGCACTCTTCTGCCGTCGATTATGACAGTACATGCGCCGCACTGGCCGTGGTCACATCCTTTTTTAGAGCCTGTCAATTGTAATCTTTCACGAAGTGTATCTAGTAAAGTCATTCTTGAATCTACCATCAATGACTTTTTAGCACCATTTACATTGAAAGAGACTTGCATTCCATTCTCCAACGCCTTAGCCGGCAAGGGACCTGCATCCGTCAATGGTCGGGCCAGCAGTTGTTCTGCTCCAAGTAAATGTGCTGCCAGCGCACCTGACCCCGCTATGGACATTAGCTTTACGAAGTGGCGCCTGTTGAAACCCGTATCCAGTATTTCTTCTAACTCTTCAGGCATCAGGTCTTCGAATAGCTTCTGCTCGTCTTCGGTAAGACCTGTGTTTTCGACGTCTTGCTTCATGGGTTATGTAATTTGGAATTTATAGGTAACACCAATTTAGCATATTCAGTTTAATTTAAGAGGTAACATTTATGTCTTACATCTTCATATATTCATTTTTATAATCAGACGGTTTTTTGAGCATTACATCTCTGAACTGTTTGTTAAAGTTGGAGAGCGTGTTAAATCCGCAATCATAAGATATCGTAGAAATAGGGAGATCTGTTTCTATTAGCAGCTTACAGGCATGTTTTACCCGAAGCTCAGTAATGAACTTAGAAAAGGTTTTGTTGTTTCTAATACTGAAGTATCTGCTGAAGGAAGTGGGCGTCATAAAAAGTATTGCCGAAAGCTCAGGTAAGGAAATCTTTTTACGGAAGTTTTTCAAAGCATACTCATATACTTTGTTCAACCGGTCTGTCTCATTCTCATTGAATGGGCCAGCATACTCCGTGTGAGAGATATAATTATACTCCTTGGTCTGTGAAACGACCAACAAAATTCTTAACAATTGGATAAGGCTCTCTAGTCCGCTCATGTCCAAAAGCTCCTGCATCATGGAAATGATTCGCTGTTTACGGTCACCATAGAATTCCAGGCCACGCGCTGATCGCTTAAAAAGCTTCTTAAGTTGAAGCAATTCTTCTTTGTCCATCAGGTGATCCCCTAAAAAATTCTCCTGAAGATAGATTACGATGCCTTTAACGGATTGCCTGTTGTCTTTCTTAAAGTAAAAGTCGTCGCTCCGCCATAAATGCGGAAGGTCGGCACCAGTAAATACTAATTCCCCCGCGCTGAATGATTTAATACTGTCGCCTATAAAGCGCGTTCCTGTACCCTCAAGCACCACGAACAACTGGTATTCTGAATGGGCGTGCCAGGTAGGATCAAAATGCTTGTCTTCTAATTCCTTGATAACGAACATCTGGGTTTCTGGAATCGCAGACTTATGAATGGCTACCTTCATAAACTATATAATTGCATGGTATAAAGTAAAAGTACCATTCTTAAAGATATAATACAGTTAGTATTGGATAAAAAAGTGAAAGGTTATCTCTTGTAAATTATAGAGATTAGATGTTCTGTAAAGTAATAACCAAATAATACCCTTCATGAAAAAATATTTAGCCTTAGCGGCCATTATACTTATTTCTGTATTAAGTTTTAAAGGCACTTTTATCGCCGAAGATAATAACAGTCGACTGGAGATCTTACTTCTTGGTCACGACAGCAAGCACCACTATTCGGAAAAATTCGCTGAAATTGTTTCTCAGGCCTTCTTTAAGGATGGGATTAACATCTCTTACACCACTGATCCGAATGATTTAAATGAAGCAAATCTGGCCAAATACGATGGCTTAATGATTTATGCAAATCATGACACCATCAACCCTGCTCAAGAAAAGGCTTTATTGAACTATGTGAAAAGTGGTAAAGGTTTTATACCTGTCCATTGTGCTTCCTTCTGTTTTCAAAACTCACCTGAGTATATAAATATGGTTGGCGGCCAATTCAAGGAGCACAAGACAGGCACTTTCTCTTCCACTATTGTTGATGCTAAACATCCCATCATGAAAGGGATAAACAACTTTAGTACCTGGGATGAGACCTATGTTCATGATAAAATAGCGAAAGATATACATGTACTAACCGAACGGGTGGAAGGAACCCATCATGAGCCGTATACCTGGGTTAAGAATTACGGTAAAGGCAAGGTCTTCTATACCGCATACGGGCATGATGAACGGACGTGGAAGAGTCCGGAATTTTTAAAAATGCTCAAGAACGGCATATTATGGTCTGTAAACGATGCAGCTAAGAAAGACTGGAGTAAGTTGGCCAAGCCATTGCCAGAGTATTCCGATGCAAAGCTCCCTAATTATGAAAAGAGACCTGGAGGATTTCAGTTACAAGCGCCTTTAAATGCGAGCGAATCACAGTTACTTACTCAGATTCCTGTTGATTTTAAAGTGGAGCTATTCGCATCAGAGCCTGATATTACTAAGCCTATAGCTATGGCCTGGGACGAGAGAGGGCGGCTATGGATTGTTGAGACCATCGATTACCCAAATACGGTACGAGACGTTAAAGGAGAAGGTCAGGATCGCATTAAAATCTGTGAGGATACTAATGGTGATGGGAAAGCAGATAAGTTTACTGTATTTGCAGACAAATTCAATATTCCTACCAGCATAACGTTTGCAAATGGTGGCGTTGTTATCTCACAGGCTCCTGACTTCATTTTTCTAAAAGATACAGACGGCGATGATAAAGCGGATATCAGAGAGAAACTCATCACTGGATGGGGCACATATGATACCCATGCCGGGCCATCAAGCCTAAAATATGGCCTTGACAATAAGATCTGGGGAACAGTAGGTTATTCTGGGTACAATGGAAGAGTTGGCGATCAACAACTTAAATTTGGTCAGGGTGTCTACAGCTTCTCACCTACAGGTAAAGACCTTGAGTTTTTAGGCGGAACAAGCAACAATACCTGGGGAGTTGGCTTCTCAGAGAATAATGATGTCTTTATATCTACAGCCAATAATACCCATAGTGCATTTTTAGGCATACCTGCTTCGTACCTAACGAAGATTGGAAAGCCAGTCGGCCAGTCAGTTGAAAAGATAGATGGCCACTACGCGATGCATGTGGTGACTAAAAATCTACGCCAGGTAGATGTGCATAATGGCTTTACTGCTGCTGCAGGTCACAACTTGTATACAGCTAGGAACTTCCCTAAAAAATATTGGAATCGCATTGCATTTGTTAATGAGCCTACAGGACGAGTAATCCATGAAGCAATATTAGAGCCGAAGGGTTCGGGATTCAAAGAGAAAGATGGCTGGAACTTTATGGCCAGTGCAGATGAATGGTTCGGACCTGTGCAATCGGAAGTTGGTCCGGATGGCGCAGTTTGGGTATTGGACTGGTACAACTTCATTATTCAGCACAATCCCACTCCAGAGGGCTTCGAAAACGGAAAGGGTAACGCTTACATTAATCCATTAAGAGACAGAACGCATGGCAGGGTTTATAAAATTGTTTCCAGAACTGCAACCGCTTCAAAGATCAAATCGCTGGACAAGAAAGATCCGAAAGCCTTGATTTCTGGGTTGGAAAGTGACAATATGTTCTGGCGGACCACTGCTCAACGCTTAATCGTAGAGGTAGGAGACAAACAAATTGCACCTGCCTTATACAAGCTGATTCAGAATAAAAAAGTAGATGAACTCGGAATTAACGCTCCAGCTATTCATGCCTTATGGACCCTTAAAGGTTTAGGGATGTTTGAAGGCCCAAATACTGAAGCATTCACAGTGGCAGTCGAAGCGTTAAGCCACCCTTCTTCAGGTGTTAGAAAAGCGGCTCTTCAGGTACTACCTAATAATTCAGCAACATTAGCAGCAATTGTTAAGGCAGGTTCATTAAACGATTCAAATCTGAATACGCGTCTTGCTGCTGTGCTTAGAGTTTCTGAATTACCTGTTTCTTTGAATTTGGTTTCTGCATTACAAGCTGCTGAAAAACTGTCTCAGAACAACGAAGATAAATGGCTGGGTACCGCATTTACAATTGCACTTAAAAGACATATGCCAGTTTCAGTCGCAGATTCAGAGGTAGACAAGAAAACAAACTCCGCGCCTGCTGTAAAGACTGCGGTAGCCAAAGTAGATAAGGTGATAAAGATCAGTCCGATCGTTAACGCAATGAAGTTTGATCTGAAAACATTTACGGTAAAGGCTGGAACTACAGTTGAGGTAGTATTTAAAAATATCGACTTTATGCAACACAATCTTCTTATTCTTCAAAAAGGCAGTATGGATAAAGTAGGTGCTGCATCAGATAAACTTGCGCAGGACCCTAAAGGAGCGGCGCTGCAATATGTTCCAAGAATGCCCGAGGTATTGTTTCACACTGCACTTGTAAACCCCGAGGGTTCAGAAACGCTGAGATTTAAGGTTCCTGAAGCCGCGGGCAACTATCCTTATATCTGTTCCTTCCCTGGCCACTGGAGAATTATGAATGGTGTGATGAAAGTAGTACCTTAACGTCTTAAATTATAAACCAATATAAACCTAATCTAATTAAGTATGTCACAATCAAAAGTGGACATGAAACTCTTTTATACGTGTTTCATCTCTCTGGTAACAACAGCATTTGGCTTTATTCTTAGGGCACTTATCCTGCCACAATGGGGAGTCGATTTTAACCTCACTCAAACACAACTTGGTGAAATAGCGGGAGTTGGCTTATGGCCATTCGCGATAAGTATTGTGTTGTTTAGTTTGGTGATCGACAAGATCGGATACAAAACCGCAATGATATTTGCAATTGTATGCCACATTGCGTCTGCAGTTCTTACTATTTTCGCAACAGGTTATTGGATGCTTTATATAGGTTCATTCATAGTTGCCATAGGTAACGGTACGGTAGAAGCCGTTGCCAATCCGGTAGTTGCGACGATGTTCCCTAAACAAAAAATTAAATGGTTAAGTATGCTGCATGCGGGTTGGGCAGGCGGATTAGTTTTGGGTGGAATTATGGCATTGACACTAGGTGTTGACACACCTTGGGAATATAAAATCGCCTTAATACTGATCCCTACCTTGATCTACGCATTCATGACAATTTCGCTTAAGTTTCCTCCTAACGAACGTGTTCAGGCAGGGGTATCTTATAAAGAAATGTTACAGGAAGTTGGAGCTGGCGGAGCATTGATTATTGTTGCGCTAATCATTTTTCAGCTAGGAACTGTTTTTGGCTGGTCAACTACCGTCAGTATAATTATTACCTTACTCATTACCGCCGGCTTTGGCTATTATACCAGAAGCTTTGGCCGACCGCTTTTTATCATTTTACTATTGGTGATGATCCCTCTGGCGACTACAGAATTGGGTACAGATAGTTGGATCACTGATTTGATGGCTCCAGAAATGACTAAGATTGGCTTACAGGCAGGTTGGGTTCTGGTGTATACGTCTGCGATAATGTTTGTCCTAAGGTTCTTTGCAGGACCACTAACTCATAAAATATCCTCTCTTGGCTTGCTCGCACTGTGTTCAGGTGTAGCAGTTATTGGTCTGTACATGCTTTCTGCGTCTACAGGAATAATGATTCTTGTAGCTGCAACGATCTATGGTTTGGCTAAATCATTTTTCTGGCCAACAATGCTGGGTCTGGTTTCGGAGCAGTTTCCAAAGGGCGGCGCATTAACACTTAATATAACGGGTGGCTTAGGTATGATTGCCGCAGGAGTAATTGGTGCAGGAATTTTAGGCTTTATACAGGATAAATCAATTGATCAAAAGATTGCAGGATACGACCAATCTAACAATACAGCTATTCACAGCACTTACGTAACTGAACAAAAAACTAGTTTGTTCGGTGAGTATAAAGCTTTGGACCAGGCAAAGCTTGCGTCTGCCACACCTGCTGAACAGGGGACAGTTACCACTATTCGTGACACCGCTAAAAAAGAAGCTTTAAGTTACATCGTGATCTTCCCATTGATTATGCTAGTAAGTTACGTGCTACTCATCTTCTATTTCAGATCTAAGGGCGGATACAAAGTCGTCGAGTTGCAAAATAATCAACCATTGGTGGAGTCTTAAGATCAATACGTTTAATAATTATATATGTCGTCACCAGTGAAATTCGGAGTCAGCACCTGGTTGTGGACCTCTCCTTTCCAAACTTCTTCCATAGATGAGCTCTTTTCGAAGGTTGCTGGCATGGGTTATGAATATGTTGAAATTGCCGTTGAAGATCCGGCATTAATTGACGGAGCAGCCGTAAAAGCAGGGCTGGCACAATACAATCTCAAAGCAATAGTTTGCGGGGCGTTTGGTCCTACCCGGGATCTCACAAATGAGGATCCAGCAGTTCATCAAACTTGCTTTGATTATATTGAAGCCTGCCTTGATTTCTGCGAACTGTGGGATACGAAGTTCTTTGCAGGACCAATGTATTCTGCGGTAGGTAAAGCCAGAATGGTCTCACCTGAAGAACGGGAAAAAGAATGGCAACTCGCCGTAAATAATTTGAGGATTGTATGCGACATGGCTGCTAGACGTGGCTTAGAGATAGCTTTGGAGCCATTAAACCGCTTTGAATCTGATTTAATAAATACAGCCGCGGATGTGCTGCGCCTGATAAAGGATATCAATCATCCGGCAGCAAAGATTATTCTGGACGGTTTTCACATGAACATTGAGGAGCCGGATATCGTTGCTGCAATAAAACTTGCCGGCGATCTTTTAATACATATTCAGGTGTCAGAAAACTATCGCGGTACACCAGGCACCGGACAAACGAATTGGGCGGCTTATAAGGAAGGGCTGGACGCCATCAGTTACAAAGGAGTAATCTCTATTGAGAGTTTTACACCAAAGAATCAGGAGCTGGCCGCAGCAGTATGTATCTGGCATCCCCTGGCGGAAAGTCAGGATGCTTTTGCCAGTGAGGGTATCGCGTTTTTAAAATCCACATTTAGCTCATTAAATTAATATCATATTATGGAGAAACAAAAGATCAATATTGCGATAGTAGGCTTGGGTTTTGGTGCGGAGTTTATTCCGATCTATCAGCGACACCCAAATGCGAATATGTATGCTATTTGTCAGCGTGACGCCGAAAAACTGAATTCCATCGGTGACGCCTTTGGTATAGAAAAAAGGTATACAGACTACGAAGACCTGCTTAGAGACCCTGACGTAGATGCAATACATATTAACACGCCAATTCAAAGTCATGCAGAACAATCTATAAAAGCATTGAGGGCAGGGAAGCATGTGGCCTGCACGGTTCCAATGGCAACTACAGTGGAAGAATGCCGCCAGATCGTGGAGGCGGTTAAAGAAACTGGTCTAACCTACATGATGATGGAGACCGTGATCTATAGTCGCGAGTTTCTTTTTGTAAAAGAACTATACGAAAGTGGAGAACTTGGTAAACTGCAGTTCCTACGTGCTTCGCACCAGCAGGAAATGGCTGGATGGCCTGGGTATTGGGAAGGCTTGCCACCAATGCACTATGCTACCCATTGTGTTGGACCGGTTCTAGCCCTCGCCAAAGCGGATGCTGAATATGTATCTTGCTTCGGATCTGGCCGCATCGATGAATCACTGATCGAGAAATATGGATCTCCTTTTGCCGTTGAAAGTTGTCATATTAAGTTTAAAGATTCAGATCTCGCCGCAGAGGTAACAAGATCTCTTTTCAATACAGCAAGGCAATACCGGGAAAGTTTCGATGTATATGGTTCAAAGAAAACGTTCGAATGGACACTGGTGGAGCATGAAGACTCCGTAATACATACCGGCGAAGTGCCAGAGAAAGTGAAGATCCCCGATTATGCGCATCTTTTGCCAGAAGAGATTCAGGCCTTCACGACAGGTGGAGTTTATGATGCCGACAGCAATCAACACCTTTCCTTTATTCAAGGGTCAGGACACGGTGGTTCACATCCTCACCTGGTAAACGAATTTTTGAATGCGTTAGTTAACAAACGAGCACCTTTCCCTGATGCCAGACAATCTGCGAATATTACTTGCGTGGGTATTCTTGCTCATGAATCTGCAATGGATGGTGGTAGAAAGATCGACCTCCCAGCATTTACTTTGAGCGGGAATTTAAAGTCATAAAAACCTTTGGTTAGATTAATGGTTTGATTTAAAACTCTATAACTCAAAACCTATGAAAAATTTATTTAACCTTTTTTTGATCACCCTGGCGATCTCAGCGTTTGCATCATG
This sequence comes from Pedobacter sp., assembly GCF_037719805.1. Classification (GTDB taxonomy): domain Bacteria; phylum Bacteroidota; class Bacteroidia; order Sphingobacteriales; family Sphingobacteriaceae; genus Pedobacter. Next base: position 226,969 of record NZ_JBBJLZ010000005.1, read on the forward strand.
TTCAAGTACCAAAAGTACTACAGGGTCTGACGTTGACTCAACCGCGAATGCAAATGCTGCAGGTACAGATACCACGAACACCAATTTGAACACCCCTGCTGGTCCTACAGCGCTCACTTCCGGAAACTCACAAATTACTGCACCCGACACTGTAAATGCAATTCAGTTTATTTTGGATGCAGGTGCGTCTGGCATGAAAGAAGTTGAGCTGAGTAAGATCGCTGTGCAAAAAGGAATGATCCCAGGAGTAAAAGCCTATGGAACAATGATGGTTAGTGACCATACTAAAGCTAATTCTGAACTGAAAACACTTGCTGCTAGCAGAAACGTAACCTTAATTCCAAGCCCTGATGCTGCAACAGCCGCTACCTCACTAAACAAATTAACGGGGAAAGACTTTGACCTGGCTTACGTAAAAATGATGATCGAAGACCATACTAAAGCTGTTGATCTGTTCGACAGGGCTACAAGATCTTCAGATCCTGAAATAAAAGCGTATGCATCTAAGTACTTGCCTACACTTAAGGCCCATTTGACTCAAGTGTCAGCATTAAGCAAATAGTCCATTTAAGAACCGAAAAAGGGTTGTATAGCTTAAGCTATGCGACCCTTTGTTACGAAACGATTTTCTTCATCATGCCTTTGAAGATAAAGGCATGGAAAGGAAGCACAGCATACCAATAAAGTCTGCCTGATATTCCCACAGGTCTGAAAGTAGCAGTTTGATGAAAGACATTTTTCTCATCGATCCTAAACTCCAGCCAAGCCTCTCCGGGTAATTTCATTTCTGCATAAAGGAGCAGACGCTTTTCTGTTTTGTCGGCAAGGATTACTCTCCAGAAGTCGATCACACTTCCCGGGAACAGCTGATTTATACTGGTTCTGCCTCGCTGCAAGCCAACACCGCCAAACACCTTGTCCATAAACCCCCTGATGCTCCAAAGCCAGTTGGCGTAATACCAACCCTTTTCGCCGCCGATAGACCAAATATGTTCTAAGGCGGTTTCTACATTCTTGACCTTTGCGGTTCTTCTGTCTTTGAAACACCCGGCCTCAGGCACTTCTACTAGCTTTGAAAGTCCATTTTCATAGGGCTGTGAATTCACAGCATCACGCCAGCTGGAAACTACCTGATTCTGCTCAATCTTACCGAAAGCAAGCTTAAGTGCTTCCTCATAAGAAACAGGCACTACGCCAAGCCGCTCACTTAAATCATTGGGTTCTGCAACGACGTCTATTTTCATGCTTTCAACCAGGTTACAGGCAAGAGAATAGGAAGTAGAGGTTACAAAATAAAGCCAGTAGGATGATAACTTAGGGGTCATCACTGGAACGATAAAAATCTTTCGCCTTAGTTTGCGGGCCTTGGCAAACCGCATTAACATTTCTTTGTAACTGAGTACTTCTGGTCCGGCAATATCATAACTCTGATTAAAGGAAAAATCTTCCAGCAACACGCCATGTAAATATGCCAGCACATCTCTTATCGCAATCGGTTGACATTTTGTATGTAACCATTTTGGCGCAATCATCACCGGCAGCTTTTCAACTAAGTCACGAATAATCTCAAAACTTGCGCTTCCAGACCCAACAATAATACCTGCCTTTAATGTTGTTAATGGATAGGCCGCTGACTTTAGTTCTTCGTCCACTGCTTGTCGCGAGCTTAGATGCTTCGACAACTCTTTACTATTAACGATCCCGCTGAGGAAAATAACCTGCTTAACTCGCGTAGCTTCCATCCTCTTCTTGAAATTAGCCGCCGTCTTTTTCTCAAGCATTGCAAAGTCTTTCTTGCCACCAGACATCGAATGAAGCAGGTAGTAAGCGACATCGATGTCTTCTGGAATTGCTTTTAGCGTTTCTTCTTTAAGAAAATCTGTTTCGATCACTTCAACGTTTAAGTCTTTGTACTTTTCCAAATTGAAGCGGATTTTATCGCGAACGCAGCACACTACGTGATGGCCATCTTCCAATAATACTGGCAGCAATCTCTGTGCGATGTAGCCGGTAGCGCCGGTTAGTAGTATCTTCATTTGTAACTTTATAATCATAAACACATGAGCAGCCGTTTTGATTGACTGGCATTACACTAACTTTACCCATTCAATACATACTAGTTTGATTCTTACAAAACGCCTTAAGCCTGAAAATCAACGGGTTTCTACATTACTGGCCTTTGCGCTGATTCCGCTCTCCGGATTTGCAACGGATGTTTACATCCCCTCGCTACCCACTATGGCTGCCGATTTAGGGGTAAGCGACATGCAAGTACAGCTTACTTTGACACTTTTCCTGATCAGTTACGGAGTTGCACAGCTTTTTGTTGGTAGTTTACTCGATGCCTTTGGTCGGTACAGAATCAATATTATTAGTTTGATTGTGTTTGCGCTTGCAAGCATTGTGATTGCAAATACTGGAAATATTTGTTTGATTTATGCCATGAGGGTTATCCATGGGATAACTGTAGGTGCTATAGTTGTTTCCAAACGCGCCTACTTCGTTGATATTTATAGTGGCGCACAATTGAAGCATTATTTAAGCATGTTTTCCATAATATGGGCTACAGCGCCAATTATAGCGCCTTTTGCTGGTGGATATCTTCAAACTTATTTTGGCTGGCAGTCTAACTTTTACTTCCTGACCGGTTTCGCCCTGCTGATCTTAGTGCTGGAACTTGTATTCAGCGGAGAAACGATCAGACAAAGGATGGCCTTCAACCTAAAAACCATCTCTGGGATTTATGCAGGAATGATTAGAACAAGCAGTTTTACCCTGGGCATTGTTATGCTTGGATTATCCTATAGCATGGTGATGATTTATAACATGACCGGCCCCTTTATTATAGAACATCAGCTCGGCCTAACGCCGGTGGTTGCTGGATATAGTTCATTGATCCTCGGCGGCGCCGTTATGGTAGGTGGACTATTCGGAAAAGCAACCATCAACCGGCCGTTTAACAAAAAGCTTTTCCTGAACCTAGGGTTGCAAGCGCTGTTTGGAGTTCTGATGCTAGTCAGTACACAATTTGTTTCCAATTTGTACTCAATGATCTGCTTTGCTTTTCTGGTTCATGCCACTTCAGGTTATACCTTCAATAGTTTTTTTACCTATTGTTTAAGTCGCTTCCCGACTAATGCCGGGATTGCCGGCGGTCTGACCGGAGGAATCAATTATGTGATTGTCTCATTTTTAAGTTACACCATCATCACGTTTGTTCCGGCGAAAGATGAGACGAACTTATCATATAGCTACCTCATCCTTATCGCGCTATCATTGTTAGTGATGTGGATCATTGCAAGAATACCTGCCAAGACAAACTAAACGCACCTCCGGTTGTTTTTGACTAAAACTAAGCATATGAATACTGAGAACGAAAATACCTCGCCAGTCAATGAAGACGTTCAACAAGATTTGGACAACGAACTGATTCTTTCGGCCCAAGCTGATCAAACATCACCTGAGATTCCTATTAACGAAGAAGTTGTTGGCGGCTACAATTCAGTTACTGACACCGGCAATACGGAAGAGGACCTGGGTCTTGATCTGAGCGACGATCCAGACACGGATTTGGATGAGTCAGATTTGGAGGTGCTCAACGGGTTAGATATTGACGATGACGAAACGATGTCTTAAATTCTAATGAGGTACTGGGCGATTACGGTGCCAAAGCTACCGGCACAGGCGATGGCTCTCTATCCTTTTATGCTCTTTAAGACCAAGGCTCTACAGGAGAATAAAAGCATCATAAGACATGAGCAGATTCATTTCAGACAACAACTGGAACTGCTGATCATCTTCTTCTACCCTATTTATTTACTAAATTACCTGGTAAATCTCTTGAGATTTAAAAATCATTCTAAGGCTTACTTTAACATTTCTTTTGAAAGGGAAGCTTACAGATTCGAGAACGACTTATCATATTCTCGCAAAAGAAGGCAATTTGCCTGGACAAAAATGTTATAAAAAAAAGGCAACCCGATTGGATTGCCTTTTTTTAGTTTTTAAGCGACTACCAACTAAGCGTCAATCTTCGCGTATTTAGCGTTTCTCTCTATGAAATCTCTTCTAGGAGCAACATCATCACCCATTAACATGGAGAATGTATGGTCACATTCTGCAGCATTCTCAATGGTTGCTTGCATCAATGTCCGTGTCGCAGGGTTCAAAGTGGTATCCCAAAGCTGTTCAGCATTCATCTCCCCTAAACCTTTGTATCGTTGAATATGCACGCTCTCTTCTTTACCTTGGCCCTTTAAGCGTTGTACAGCAGCATCACGTTGAACATCGTTCCAGCAATATTCAAACTCTTTACCTTTTTTAACCTGATACAATGGCGGAGCCGCGATATAGACATAACCAGCCTCAATTAAAGCCTTCATGTATCTGAAGAAAAACGTTAAGATCAGTGTGGTAATGTGTGATCCGTCGATGTCCGCATCCGTCATGATCACAATCTTATGGTAGCGAAGCTTTAAAATATTCAAGGCCTTATCGTCTTCCGGTGTACCAATGCTCACTCCAAGAGCTGTAAACATATTCTTGATCTCGTCGTTCTCGTAGATCTTATGCTCCATCGCTTTTTCAACGTTGAGAATCTTTCCTTTCAAAGGAAGAATTGCCTGGAAGTTACGGTCACGACCTTGTTTTGCGGTACCACCAGCCGAATCTCCCTCGACCAGGTACAACTCACATTTTTCGGGATCACTATCTGAACAATCGGCAAGTTTCCCTGGCAAGCCAGAACCCCCCATAACGCTTTTACGTTGCACCATCTCACGGGCCTTGCGGGCAGCAGCACGGGCAGTAGCAGCTAAAATAACCTTGTTCACTATTAAACGGGCTTCTCTCGGATATTCTTCCAGGTAGATCCCTAAAGCTTCACCAACAGCGATATCAACCGCTCCCATTACTTCTGTGTTTCCAAGCTTAGTTTTAGTCTGACCTTCAAACTGAGGCTCCTGAACTTTAACAGATACTACCGCGGTTAATCCTTCTCTAAAGTCATCACCTGTAATTTCAAACTTAACGTTTTTAAGCAGTCCCGACTTATCCGCATATGCCTTTAAGGTTCTAGTCAACCCTCTTCTAAATCCCGCAATATGAGTACCACCCTCATGGGTATTGATATTGTTCACGTAAGAGTGAACGTTCTCTGCATAACTATCGTTGTACTGCAACGCAAGTTCTACTGGAATACCGTTTTTAATACCTTCTAGGTAAATTGGCTCGGAAATTAGAGAAGGCCTGTTTCCATCAAGAAACTGAACAAATTCTTTCAATCCTCCTTGTGAATGAAAAACTTCTACTAAAAACTCACCTTTATCATCAACCTCACGTTCATCCGTTAGGGTAAGACTGATACCCTTGTTTAAGAATGAAAGCTCGCGTAATCTAGAGGCCAGGGTATCAAAACGATACTCTGTCGTCTGCGTAAAAATAGTATCATCCGGCGTAAAGGTCACAATCGTACCCCTTTTATCCGTTTCACCTATAGATTTTACTTCATAAAGTGGCTTACCAATATTGTATTCCTGAACCCATATTTTACCTTCACGGTGAACTTCTGCTCTAAGGTGGGTCGACAATGCGTTAACGCAACTTACGCCCACACCGTGCAATCCCCCGGAAACTTTGTATGTGTCTTTATCGAATTTACCACCTGCGTGGAGAACCGTCATAACAATCTCTAAAGCAGATATTTTTTCTTTAGTAGTGATCCCTGTTGGAATACCACGACCGTTATCTTCAACCCTTATAGAATTATCTTTTAGAATGTTAACTAAAATTGTGTCTGCATGACCGGCAAGAGCCTCATCAATCGAGTTATCCACCACCTCATAAACCAAATGGTGTAGACCCTTAATTCCGGTATCGCCTATATACATCGAAGGGCGCTTACGCACCGCTTCCAAACCTTCCAATACCTGTATATTATCTGCCGAATAATTTGACTTTGAATCCTGTTCTTCGCTCATAATTTTTATTAAAACAATTAGCTTCAAAAATAACCATTTATGGGCAATTTACCCAGAAATGTTAATAAGTATTTGAGCTGAAAAGCATCAAAAAAGCACGAAAAAACAGAGTTGTTTAGGATACTAATTTTGAAGTTTTATATTTGTTGATCTGAACCAATATTTGGAAGCGGACCTTCACTGAAAAACCTAAAAATTAAATAACAAACACGGCGGAAGCTTAATAAAGCTCCTAACTTTAACTACAAATGAATATAACAACTAAATTAAGCAGTCTTGCTACTGCTGCAGCCATCATATCTGTAATGTCTGCTTGTCAAAACAAAGAAGCTGCTCCTTCAACTGCCGCAAAAACCGAAAGTGCAACGGTATCTACTACTGAAAAAATTGTTTACGTAAACTCGGACTCTTTACTTACAAAATACCAGTATTTTAAAGATGTACAGGTTAAACTTCAAGGGAAAGCAAAAACTGCACAACAGGATATGGCTTCTAAAGCACAGGCATACCAACGTGAAGTTGCGCAGTATCAAGCTCAGGCAAACACGCTTCCTGCAGACCAGAGAGCTTCCACAGAAGAAAGATTAGGTCGTAAGCAGCAAGAGTTACAGGCTTATCAGCAAAACGCTGGTGCAGCTCTCCAAACAGAGCAGGCTACAGAAAACGAAAAACTGTATGATAAGATTGCAGATTATCTTAAAACTTATGCCAAGAAAAAAGGCTTTAAAATGGTTTTAAGTTATTCAAAAGCAAACCCAACCATCCTTTTTGCCGATGAAAGTCTTGACGTTACAAGTGAAGTAATCATCGGTCTTAACGAGACCTATAAAAAATAGTCGTCTGATAACGATTTTTACTAAAAGCCCGGAAGTTCCGGGCTTTTAGTATTTATCTCCTATTTTAAATCAGGGAGCCCATGACACACGAAGAGAACATCAAGATAGAACTGGAGTTTTGGAAGCGGGAGATGCTAAAAGAACCTTCTATGTTCAATCGCCTCACGGATAAGGTTCAACACAAGATCAATAGTTATATTCCCGAAAAGGTACACAACGTTATTACGGTAAGCATAAAAACGATGGTCAAAGGGGTATTGTACGGCTCCACCTACACAACCTCCGCTTTACCATTGAAAGAAACCAGTTTAATACATCGTGAGGCATTGGTTCGTGAAAAAATAAGCAGTTACGCAAAAACAGGGGCTGCAGAAGGCGGGATCACCGGAGCAGGTGGATTTCTCCTGAGCATGGCAGATTTTCCTATCCTAATTGGTATAAAAATCAAACTGCTTTTCGAGATTTCCGCGTTGTACGGCTATGATGTCAAAAACTTCAAAGAAAGGCTGTACATTCTGTACATATTCCAACTCGCTTTTTCAGGCAGCAAAAATGCTTCTAAAGTTTTTCTGCACCTTCAGGATTGGGACGACAAACAAGAGATATTACCGGACAACCCCGAAAACTTTGACTGGAGGACGTTCCAGCAGGAATATCGGGACTACATTGACATCGCCAAATTAGCTCAACTGCTTCCGTTTGTTGGTGTCGCAGTTGGTGCAGTAACCAATTATCAACTTCTAAAAAAGCTGGGTAAAACTGCAATGATGGCTTATCGCATGCGCGAAAAGTCGTTGCAAGATTAATCCTCCTTATTCATCCCTTGGATCAAGTCGTCAGTTTCACGGCGATCTCTCTTTGTCGGCCTGCCAGTACCTCTGTCCCGTTTAAGTGTTGGCGCATGGAATGCAGATTTGTAGGCATGGGTTTCTTCAACAGGCGTAATATCGTTGTATTTGGTTACCGCAATCTTAGACTCCACCCTGGTATAAAGCAACTCTACAACTTCAATCACTTTCTTTTCAATACCTCTGGAAACCTGATAGACATCGCCAGGCTTCACTATCGCAGAAGGCTTTAAATTCTGTCCTTTAAACTTTACCCTGCCAGCTTTACAAGCTTCTGTCGCCAGGCTCCTGGTTTTAAATAACCTAATGGCCCACAAGTATTTATCTATACGTAGTTTCTCTTGTTCAGTCATAAAAATTCAAAAATACACAACAAAAACAACGCTCAATACATAAAATTCGTTTATTTTGCCAAAAATTAAAAGATTAACATGATAGCAGAATTAAAAAAGTTAGTAGAAGCCGCTTGGGAAGACAGAACTTTATTAGAATATAATGAACATTGCGAAGCCATTGAAACGGTAATCATGCAACTGGATAAAGGTGAATTGCGGGTTGCCGAGCCTATACTAAACTCATGGGGTATTAATGAGTGGATCAAAAAAGCCGTAATTCTTTATTTTCCTATCAGACAAATGAAAATTACCGAAGTAGGCCCATTTGTGTTTCACGACAAAATGAAGCTTAAAACAAATTATAAAGAGCTTGGTGTACGAGTTGTGCCTGGAGCAAGTGCCCGTTACGGTGCATATCTGGCTAAAGGGGTAATTATGATGCCGTCATACGTAAACATCGGCGCTTATGTTGATGAAGGTACCATGGTAGATACTTGGGCAACAGTAGGCTCCTGCGCCCAGATTGGTAAACATGTTCACTTAAGTGGCGGTGTGGGTATCGGAGGCGTTTTAGAGCCAATCCAGGCGGCCCCGGTTATTATCGAGGACAACTGCTTCCTTGGATCAAGAGCCATTGTTGTGGAAGGTGTTAAAGTTGAAAGAGAAGCTGTTCTGGGTGCTAATGTTGTACTTACGGCCTCTACAAAAATTATTGATGTAACTGGACCGACTCCTATAGAATACAAAGGCATCGTCCCTGCCCGTTCTGTAGTAATTCCAGGAAGCTACACCAAGTCATTTCCCGCTGGTGACTATCAGGTCCCATGCGCACTAATCATCGGTCAGCGTAAAGAATCGACAGATAAAAAAACTTCTCTAAACGACGCGTTAAGGGAAAATAATGTAGCGGTATAACTTAATGAATATTGGTTTTGATGGAAAAAGAGCTGCAAATAATTTAACGGGGTTAGGCAACTATAGCCGTTCATTAATTATTCAACTTGCTCAATTTTTCCCTCAAAACCAATATTTTGTTTACACTCCTAAAATAAAGCAAAGGCCTCAAATCACAGCGTTTATTAATTTTAAGAACGTTTTTGCGGTACTACCCTCCTCTTCTAAATTTCTATGGAGAACTTTGGGTATAAAAAAACAGCTCATAGCTGATCAGATTGATCTTTATCACGGACTGAGTCACGAGATCCCGATAGGCCTTCAGCAAATAGGAGTTCCCACAGTGGTGACCATTCATGACCTGATCTTCTTAAAATTCCCAAATTACTTTGGCCGTATCGACCGCTTTATTTACACCCTAAAATGTAAATATGCCTGCAACCATGCCGATCGGATCGTGGCAATCTCTGAGCAGACAAAAAAAGACATCCTCTATTATTTTAAAGTTGACGAAGCCAAAGTGGATGTCATTTACCAGAGTTGTGACGACAGTTTCAAGACTCCTGTTAGTACTGCTTTAAAGCAACTGGTAAGAGAAAAGTTCTTACTACCTGATCAATATATTCTAAACGTTGGCACAATCGAAACCAGAAAAAATCTACTGATTCTTATCAGGGCTTTACCCAATGTTGCCGCGAGCTATAAGCTGGTGGTTGTTGGAAAAGAAACGCCGTACAAGAAATTGGTGCTTAATGAAATTGAAAAGTTGTCACTGAAAGACCGGGTCATTTTCCTTCAGGATGTACCTTTCACTGAACTACCCGCCATCTATCAAATGGCTTCAGTATTCGTCTATCCTTCGTTTTACGAGGGCTTTGGAATACCCATTATTGAAGCGCTTTACTCGCAGGTCCCTGTGATTGCTGCGACAGGATCATGCCTGGAAGAAGCCGGAGGCCCAAATAGCATTTACATAGATCCTAAAGAACCTGGTGACCTTGCCAGCAAAATAACAAGAGTTTTAGAGGATGCACAACTCCGCAAACAGATGAAACAAAAGGGACTGGAGTATGTTCAGCGATTCAATACCGTTAGAATAGCAAACGACATGATGAAGATTTATCAGGATGTTTATGCAAAGAAGCTTAATACGCACCACAAATGAGAACAGAAATAGAAAGGGCGTTAAATACGCTTAAGAGTGGAGGGATCATTTTATATCCCACAGATACCGTTTGGGGACTTGGATGTGACGCTACAAATGAGGAAGCTGTCTCTAAGATCAACTCCATTAAGGGTAGATCGGCTGACAAGAGCTTTATTATTTTACTAGACAACGACAGCAAAATACAGAGCTATGTTACAGAGATTCCAGACGTTGCCTATGATCTAATTGAATTTGCAGAACATCCTTTAACAATCATCTTCTCAGGCGCTAAAAATCTGGCTAAAAGCGTGATCAATGCAGATGGAACAGTTGGCGTGCGGATAGTTAAACATGAGTTCTGCCAGCAGTTATTGCAGCGTTTTCGCAAACCAATCACTTCTACTTCTGCAAATGTCAGCGGCCAACCCGCTCCTCAAACGTTTGACGAGATCAGCGAGGAGATTAAAGATGAGGTAGACTACATCGTGGATTGGGAGCAAGATCTGAGAATTCCAAAAAAGGCTTCTACCATAATGAAATTAGCACCCGGAGGGCAATTCTCGTTCATTAGAAGGTAAGTTTTAGTACTTTTGCATGAATTAATGGAAAAGCATTTACAACATCCTGTTTTTAAGATTCTTGCTGATATTGCAAACCTGCATAATATTGAAGCTTATGTAATAGGTGGCTATGTGAGAGACATTTTTCTGGAAAGGTCCTCTAAAGACATTGATATCGTGGTTTTGGGAAATGGAATTGAGTTCGCAGAACTAGCCGGGCAGGCACTTAAATCTAAAGTTGCTATCTTCAAGAACTTCGGTACTGCAATGCTAAAATACAAGGAGCTGGAACTTGAGTTTGTTGGGGCAAGGAAAGAAAGCTATCGTTCTGATTCCCGCAAACCAATAGTTGAAAACGGAACTATTGAAGATGACCAATTAAGGAGAGACTTCACCATTAATGCGCTGGCTATATCACTTAACAAACATAACTTCGGCGGTCTTGTTGACCCTTTCAATGGACAGATCGATCTCCAAAACAAGCTGATTAAAACCCCTCTGGATCCGGAGATCACATTTTCCGATGATCCGTTGCGTATGCTCCGTGCCATTCGCTTTGCATCACAGCTTAACTTTACGATTGATGAGGCCGCGCTTTTGGCAATAAACAAGCAGAAAGAACGAATTGGTATTGTTTCGAAAGAGCGTATAACCGATGAACTAAATAAGATTATTCTTTCCCCAGTGCCATCTCTTGGATTCAAGTATTTGTTTGACACAGGCTTGCTGCACTTAATCTTCCCTCAAATGGCCGCGCTTTATGGTGTGGAAATCATCAACGGGAAAGGGCATAAAGATAACTTTTACCACACCCTGCAGGTGCTCGATAATATTTGTGAAGTCACCGATGACCTTTGGCTGAGGTGGGCAGCAATTTTGCATGACATCGCTAAACCACCTACAAAGCGATTTGAAGAGGGCCATGGTTGGACATTTCATGGGCATGAAGACAAAGGAGCCAGAATGGTACCCCAGATTTTTGCACAATTAAAGCTCCCGTTGAACGATAAAATGAAATATGTGCAAAAATTGGTGCAACTTCATCTAAGGCCGATTGTTCTCGCTCAGGAAGTGGTTACAGATTCAGCAGTGCGCAGACTGTTATTTGATGCTGGCGAAGACATTGAAAGTCTAATGATGCTTTGCAATGCGGACGTAACCACAAAGAATGAATATAAAGTTAAGAAATACAGAAACAACTTTGAGCTGGTAAAACAGAAGCTTAAGGATGTTGAGGAAAGAGATAAGATTAGAAATTGGCAGCCGCCAATAACCGGTAACGACATCATGGCTATATTCGGTCTGGGCGCTGGAAAAGAGGTTGGTTTGATAAAGAACGCGATCAGAGAGGCAATTTTAGAAGGCGAGATTACTAATAATTATGATGAAGCGCTGGCATTCATGATGAAAAAGGCCAGCGAAATAGGTCTGCACTCACCGACTACCTAATTCAATTTTACAAAGTCTATTTTATTTATTTAATTTTACAGCTGGAAAACAAGCACAATGGCAATTTACAGATTCAAAATAAGTTTCGAAGATTTCGATGAAGTGGTGAGAGAGATCGATATCAAATCAACTCAAACCTTTGAAGATCTACATAAGGCAATTCATCGGTCAACAGGCTACACCCCAGAAAAATCGTCGTCATTTTACGTAAGTACAGACCATTGGATCAAAGGCGATGAGATCGCTTATCTTCCTGCAGCACGTAAAACGGAAAGAAAGGTTTCTTTAATGGAGGCATCTAAACTGAGCAGCTTTATTGAAGATCCACATCAAAAGTTTTATTACATCTATAATTTTGAGAGGCCGTTTGATTTCCATGTAGAATTAATAAAGATCATTCTGCAGACAGATCCTAATATAGAATATCCTTATCTGGTAAAAAGCTTCGGAGAAGCCCCCAAAATCATAGATAAAAACAATTCTGGCGGCGTTGCAGTATCTGCAAATCCGACATCCACCGAGTTCGACTTCTTAAATGAACTTAACTTCGCTCCCGAAGATACTGAAGAACTGGAAGCCATGGGTGGTAGAGGTATCAATACAGAAGAAAAATCAGAGGATAGCGAAGAAGAAGAAGGCGCGGAAGAATCGGACGAATTTGCTGATAACGATAGCTTCGAAGACGAAGAATACAAGGAAGATTATTAATCGCAGAATGGCGTCTGCTAAAACCTTAATTGTTGTTGTAGGGCCAACAGCGATCGGCAAGACTGCCATGGCAATTCAGCTAGCGAAACACTTTCACACAGAGATCATTTCGGCAGACTCACGACAGTTTTTCAAAGAGATGGAGATTGGTACTGCCAAACCTTCCAAAGAAGAACTTGCTGAAGCACCACATCATTTCATCAATTCAAATAGCGTCCAGACGCTGTTGAGTACCGGTGATTTTGAAATACAAGCACTAAAAACCCTGGACACCCTTTTTCAAAGGCATGATGTAGCCATCATGGTAGGCGGCTCAGGCCTCTATATTGATGCGGTATGTAATGGTCTGGATAAATTACCGGATATTGATTTTACAATAAGACAGGAATTAAATGAAAGATTTGCTAAAGAAGGTATCTCGTTTATCCAGGCTTCACTAAAAGAATACGATCCCGAATATTTTGCGAAAGTAGATCAATCTAACCCTCAGCGAATGATTCGCGGAGTAGAATTCTTCCTCTCCACTGGTCAAAAGCTCTCCTCATTTCTAACACGCACCAAAAAGGAAAGACCCTTTAATATTATTAAAATTGGGTTGAATACAGCTCGGTCGGTGCTATATGAAAGAATTAACCGCCGTGTTGATCAAATGCTCGACTCAGGCTTACTGGAAGAAGTTAAGACACTACTTCCTTTTAGAAAATACAATGCACTGAACACAGTTGGATACTCGGAAATCTTCGACTACATAGATGGGATTTGCACTTTGGAGGAAGCGGTTGACAAAATCAAGCAGAATACACGAAGATTTGCCAAGCGACAACTCACCTGGTTTAGAAAGGACGAGACTACAGCCTGGTTCGAACCAAACGAAACCAATCTCATCATCAAATATTCAGAAAAACAACGTGCTAAGCCTGAGCGGCCGGACCCCCAAAATTCATCGGAAAACCAGGAGGCTCTTCCTGAGTTTTAATACGACCATTCACAGCTTCGTATTTCTCAATGTTATCCTGCATGGCACCAAGTAAACGCTTTGCATGTTCTGGCGTTAATATAATACGTGATTTCACGCGCGCTTTTGGCACACCTGGCATCACACGGATAAAGTCTACCACAAATTCTGTATTTGAGTGCGTGATGATTGCAAGATTTGAAAATATACCCTCAGCGATCTCTTCGGAAAGCTCGATATTCAACTGATTATCCTGATTCTGTTCTTCCATACCACAAAACTACTGCTTTAATTAGTATTGTGCTAATCTAAATCAATACACCAGACTTGCACTAACAAAAAAATCCCCCAACTTTACAGAAGGGGGATTTAAATTCATTGTGTTAATTACTATGCTTCAACTTCTTCTTCTTGTTTAGAAGCCAATAGTTTATCATACTCTTCCTGAGAACCTACAATGATTCGCTCGTAACCACGTACACCTGTTCCTGATGGAATTAAGTGCCCAACAATTACATTCTCTTTCAATCCAAGCATATTGTCACGTTTACCAGCAATTGCTGCCTCGTTCAATACTTTTGTAGTCTCCTGGAATGATGCAGCAGAGATGAATGATTTCGTACCTAATGACGCACGTGTAATCCCTTGAAGAATTGAACTTGCAGTTGCAGGTCTTGCATCACGCACTTCAATCTGTTTCAAATCTTTACGTTTCAGTTGAGAATTCTCATCTCTTAGTTTACGTAACGATAGAATCTGACCAGGTTTCACTGTGTTTGAATCACCAGCTTCTACTACAACTTTCTTGTCGTAGATCTCATCATTCTCGATCATAAAGTCCCAACGATCTACAGAGTTATTTTCTAAGAAAATAGTATCTCCTGGATCTTCAATGTGAACCTTTTGCATCATTTGGTGAACGATAACTTCAAAGTGCTTGTCGTTGATCTTCACACCTTGCAAACGATATACCTCTTGGATACCATTTACTAAGTATTCTTGAACAGCAGCAGGTCCTTTGATAGCTAATATATCAGCAGGCGAAATCGATCCGTCAGATAGCGGCATACCAGCTTTCACAAAGTCATTATCCTGTACCAGGATGTGTTTAGACAATGGAACAAGATATTTCTTTACCTCTCCGTCTTTAGATTCAATGGTCATCTCACGATTACCACGTTTCACACCACCAAGTGTTACCACACCATCAATCTCTGTTACTACAGCAGGATTAGATGGATTACGTGCCTCGAATAACTCGGTTACACGTGGTAAACCACCCGTAATATCCCTTGTTTTTCCAGTGGAACGAGGTATCTTAACAAGGATCTGTCCAGTTTGAACCATTTCACCTTCGTCAATAGCAATGTGTGCTCCAACCGGGATGTTATAGTTTCTGATCAATTCACCTTTCTTGTCAACAACTCTTACTGAAGGGTTCTTAGTTTTATCACGTGTATCGATAATTACTTTCTCACGGTGACCAGTTTGTTCATCTGACTCTTCACGGAAAGTTACACCTTCCACGATTGCATCAAATTCAATTTTACCGGCGAACTCAGAGATAATTACCGCGTTATATGGATCCCATGAACAAATCCGGTCTCCTTTTTTGATTCTAGCACCATCGTTAACGTATAAGAATGAACCGTAAGGAATGTTGTTGGTCATGATCATTTTACCAGTACCTTCTTCAACAATCTTAAATTCACCAGAACGTCCCAATACAATTTCAGTATCACCATCTTCTGTTTTGGTAGCTACCGTACGAACGTTTTCAAATTCAAGGATACCATCAAACTTAGCGATGATCTGTGATTCTGCAGCAATGTTTGATGCAGTACCACCCACGTGGAACGTACGTAGTGTCAACTGTGTACCCGGCTCACCGATCGACTGTGCAGCAATTACACCAACAGCCTCTCCTCTTTGAACACGTTTACCAGTAGCTAAGTTACGACCGTAACAAAGCGCACAAACACCTCTTTGATTTTCACAAGTTAAAACAGAACGAATTTCAACGCCTTCAAGAGGTGATTCTTCAATCGCTTTCGCAATGTCTTCATCAATATCTTGTCCAGCTGCTACCAACAATGCGCCATCCAAAGGATTGAACACATCATGTAGAGAAATACGTCCCAACAATCTGTCATATAATGGCTCAACGATATCTTCGTTATCTTTCAGGGCAGTAGTATACATACCTCTCAAGGTTCCGCAATCCGGTGAGTTTACAATCATATCCTGAGCAACGTCATGTAAACGACGAGTCAAGTAACCAGCATCCGCAGTTTTCAACGCAGTATCCGCCAAACCTTTACGCGCACCGTGGGTAGATATAAAGTATTCCAATACCGACAAACCTTCTTTAAAGTTCGAAAGGATCGGGTTTTCAATAATCTCACCACCTGAACCAGATTTTTGCGGCTTAGCCATCAATCCACGCATTCCGCAAAGCTGACGAATCTGCTCTTTCGAACCACGTGCTCCAGAGTCAAGCATCATATATACAGAGTTGAATCCTTGATTATCGTTAGATAATTGGTTCATTACAAACGATGTAAGTCTGTTGTTGATACGTGTCCAAATATCGATGATTTGGTTGTAACGCTCGTTGTTGGTAATGAATCCCATGTTATAGTTATTCCTTACCTCTTCAACTTCCGCAGAAGCTTGTTGCAATAGTGTATGTTTCTCTACTGGAATATTAACATCCTGTAAGTTAAACGATAAACCACCTCTAAATGCCATTTGGAATCCTAATTCCTTAATGTCATCTAAGAATCTCGCAGCACGTGCCATACCAGTGATTTTTACTACATCACCAATAATATCTCTTAAAGATTTCTTAGTTAGCAATTCATTGATATAACCAACTTCTTCCGGTACCATTTGATTAAATAGTATACGTCCAACAGTAGTCTCAATCAATTTATTTACAATGATACCGTCGTCTCCTTTAGCATTAACCTTTACTTTGATAAAGGCATGTAAGTCGATTCTTTTCTCATTGTAAGCGATGATCACCTCTTCTGCTGAATAGAAGATCGAATCTTGTCCTTTCACAACACGTCCTTCGTCAGTTCTACGGCCTTTAGTAATATAATAAAGACCCAAAACCATATCCTGAGATGGTACAGTGATTGGAGTACCATTCGCTGGATTCAAGATATTGTGAGCAGCAAGCATTAATACTTGTGCCTCTAATATCGCAGCATGACCTAACGGTAAATGCACCGCCATCTGGTCACCGTCAAAATCCGCATTAAATGCAGTACACACTAAAGGGTGCAACTGGATCGCTTTACCTTCCACCAATTTAGGTTGGAAAGACTGGATACCCAATCTGTGCAATGTAGGCGCACGATTCAATAGTACCGGGTGCCCTTTCAATACGTTCTCAAGGATATCCCAAACTAAAGGATCTTTTCTGTCCACAATTTTCTTTGCAGATTTAACTGTCTTAACTATACCCCTTTCAATCATCTTACGGATGATAAATGGTTTGAATAGCTCAGCTGCCATATCTTTAGGTAAACCACATTCATGTAATTTAAGGCTAGGCCCTACAACAATTACAGAACGAGCCGAGTAATCGACACGTTTACCCAATAGATTCTGACGGAAACGTCCTTGTTTACCTTTCAGGATATCTGAAAGTGATTTCAAAGCACGGTTACCTTCAGTTTTAACCGCATTTACTTTACGTGAGTTATCAAACAACGAATCCACAGCTTCCTGCAACATACGTTTCTCGTTACGTAAAATAACCTCCGGTGCTTTAATCTCGATCAAACGTTTTAAACGGTTGTTACGGATAATTACACGACGGTATAAATCGTTCAAATCTGAAGTCGCAAAACGACCACCTTCCAATGGAACCAACGGACGCAATTCTGGTGGAATAACCGGAACGATCTTAATGATCATCCACTCTGGATTATTCTCAATACGCGTTCTTGAACCACGGAAAGCCTCAACAACCTGAAGACGTTTTAATGCCTCATTTTTACGTTGCTGAGAAGTTTCATTCGCTGCCTGGTGACGTAGATTATAAGATAAAGTATCTAAATCAATACGACTCAATAAATCTTCTAACGCTTCAGCACCCATTTTGGCGATGAATTTATTAGGATCTTTATCATCTAAATATTGATTCTCTTTAGGTAATTTATCTAAGATATCTAAGTACTCTTCTTCCGTAAGGAAGTCCATGTACTGAATACCTTCGTCAGACATTGTTCCCGCTTGTATTACTACATAGCGTTCGTAATATATGATCAGGTCTAACCTTTTTGTAGGTAAGCCTAAAAGGTATCCAATTTTGTTTGGCAATGAACGGAAATACCAGATGTGCGCAACAGGAACCACCAAGTTGATGTGTCCCATACGCTCTCTACGTACTTTCTTTTCAGTTACTTCAACACCGCAACGGTCACAAACGATACCCTTGTAACGGATACGTTTGTATTTACCGCAGTGACATTCGTAATCTTTAACCGGACCAAAAATACGTTCGCAGAACAAACCATCACGTTCAGGCTTGTAAGTACGGTAATTTATGGTCTCAGGTTTTAACACCTCACCACTTGAGCGCTCTAAAATAGCTTCAGGCGACGCCAAACTAATGGTGATCGAGGTGAAATTGCTTTTTAATTTATTATCTTTTTTGTAAGACATAGCTCTTTTGTGTTTAGTCTAACGTAATATCCAAACCTAATCCGCGCAGCTCATGTACCAATACATTGAATGATTCTGGTACACCTGGAGTCGGTAGGTTCTCACCTTTCACGATAGCTTCGTAAGTTTTGGCTCTACCGATAACATCATCTGATTTCACAGTTAATATCTCTTGTAGAATATTGGCAGCACCAAATGCTTCCAATGCCCAAACCTCCATCTCACCAAAACGCTGACCACCAAACTGAGCTTTACCACCCAATGGCTGTTGTGTAATTAACGAGTATGGTCCGATTGAACGAGCGTGCATCTTATCGTCAACCATGTGTCCAAGTTTCAGCATGTAGATTATACCTACTGTTGTTGGCTGATCGAATTTCTCACCTGTTAAACCGTTGTTCAAATAAGTTCTTCCAGAAGCTGGTAATCCTGCTTTGGCGATCCATTCTTCCACTTCATCATGCTTAGCACCATCAAAGATTGGAGTTGCAAATTTAACCCCCAATTCTTTACCGGCCCATGCCAATACAGTTTCGTAGATCTGTCCAAGGTTCATACGTGAAGGTACACCCAGTGGGTTCAACACGATATCAACCGGAGTTCCATCTTCCAAGAACGGCATATCTTCATCACGAACGATACGGGCAACAATACCCTTATTACCGTGACGACCCGCCATCTTATCACCTACTTTTAATTTACGTTTCTTAGCTACATAAACTTTCGCCATTTGAACGATACCAGAAGGCAGTTCATCACCAACAGAAATTGCAAATTTATCACGCTTGTAAGCACCTAGTTCTTCGTTTACACGAATACCATAGTTGTGAAGCAATAATTTAATCTGATCATTCTTATCGTCATCAGTTGTCCATTTGTATGGATTGATGTGGGTATATTCTAAATCCTGTAGACTTTTTTGAGTAAACTTCGCTCCTTTAGGGAACAACAATTCCTTATAAACATTGAATACACCTTGTGATGTTTTACCGTTTACAATCTGGAATAATTTATCTACCAGTTCGTTTTTAAGATTTGTAGTAGCAAGATCGTATCTCTTATCTAATTTCTCTATCGCAGATTTCTCTTCCGCTTTAGTAGTTTTCTTAGCTCTTGAGAACAACTTCGTATCAATTACCACACCTTTGATAGATGGAGGTGTTTTCAAAGATGCATCTTTAACATCTCCTGCTTTATCTCCAAAAATCGCACGTAGTAATTTCTCTTCCGGTGAAGGATCAGACTCACCTTTAGGTGTGATCTTACCGATAAGGATATCTCCTTCTTTAACTTCAGCACCTACACGGATGATACCGTTCTCATCCAAATCTTTAGTAGCTTCTTCAGAAACGTTAGGGATATCTGGTGTTAATTCCTCTTCTCCACGTTTTGTATCACGCACTTCTAATTCAAACTCTTCAATGTGCAATGAAGTAAAGATATCTTCTCTAACAATACGCTCGTTAATTACGATCGCATCCTCAAAGTTATATCCTTGCCAAGGCATGAAAGCAACTTTTAAGTTTCTTCCTAATGCCAACTCACCGTTTTCAGTTGCATAACCTTCACATAGTACTTGTCCTTTAACAACTTTCTGACCTTTCTTAACGATTGGCTTCAAGTTGATACAAGTATTCTGGTTGGTTTTTTTGAACTTGATCAGTCTGTAAGTTTTGCTATCACCTTCGAAAGAAACTAAACGATCGCCGTCGTTTCTCACATATTTAATAGTAATTTCATTTGCATCAACGTACTCAACCACACCATCACCTTCGGCATTGATCAAAGTTCTTGAGTCACGAGCAACGCGACCTTCCAAACCTGTACCAACAATCGGAGCTTCCGGACGCAACAAAGGCACCGCCTGACGTTGCATGTTTGATCCCATCAAGGCTCTGTTCGCATCATCATGCTCCAGGAACGGAATCAATGAAGCAGCAATCGAAGTAATCTGATTAGGCGCCACGTCCATTAAGTCTAATTTCTCAGGCTCAATAATCGGGAAGTCACCCTCATAACGTGCCTTAACACGTGTAGTAGTGAAATTACCTTTATCATCATACTCAGCGTTTGCCTGAGCAATTGTTTTTCCATCCTCGTCTTCAGCAGATAAGTATATTACTGGCTCGTCAACAGAAACTACACCGTTATCAACCTTTTTGTAAGGTGTTTCGATGAAACCTAAGTTGTTGATCTTAGCATGTACACATAGCGAAGATATCAAACCAATGTTTGGTCCCTCTGGTGTCTCAATAGTACATAAACGACCGTAGTGAGTATAGTGAACGTCACGTACCTCAAATCCTGCTCTTTCACGCGATAGACCACCTGGGCCTAGGGCCGATAGACGGCGTTTGTGAGTAATCTCTGCCAATGGATTCGTTTGATCCATAAACTGAGACAACTGGTTTGTACCAAAGAATGAATTAATAACCGACGATAAAGTACGGGCATTAATCAAGTCAGTCGGAGTAAATACCTCATTGTCACGAATGTTCATACGCTCACGAATAGTACGTGCCATACGAGCCAAACCAACACCAAATTGAGCGTACAATTGCTCACCTACTGTACGAACACGACGATTCGACAAGTGATCAATATCATCCACTTCTTCTTTAGAGTTGATCAGTTTGATCAGATATTTAACAATTGCAATAATATCTGCTTTTGTCAACACCTTTACGTGATCAGGGGTATCCATTTTCAACTTACGGTTGATCCGGTATCTACCCACATCACCTAAGTCATACCGTTTATCCGAGAAGAACAAACGCTCAATGATACCTCTTGCAGTTTCTTCATCAGGTGGTTCTGCGTTACGCAAAGCACGATAGATGTTTTCAACAGCCTCTTTTTCAGAGTTTGAAGTATCTTTCTGTAATGTATTATATATAATAGTATAATCAGCCTGACTAGCACCATCATCTTTTGACAAGATGATCGTTTTAACGCCAGCATCAATGATCATATCAATGTGGTCATCTTCTAAAACGGTATCCCTGTCTAAGATCACTTCGTTACGATCGATAGAAACTACTTCACCAGTATCTTCATCGACGAAATCTTCAGTCCATTTTCTTAGAACCCTTGCAGCAAGCTTACGGCCGATAAATTTCTTCAAACCAGATTTGCTAACCTTAACCTCATCGGCAAGATCAAACAACTCAAGAATGTCTTTATCAGAATCATAACCAATAGCACGCAATAATGTGGTAACCGGGAATTTTTTCTTACGATCAATATAAGCATACATGACGTTATTCACATCAGTCGCAAACTCGATCCAAGATCCTTTAAAAGGAATAACACGCGCAGAATAAAGCTTAGTTCCATTCGTGTGACGGCTTTGACCGAAGAACACACCTGGAGACCTGTGTAATTGTGAAACAATAACACGCTCTGCACCGTTAATTACAAACGTACCCTTAGGAGTCATATAAGGTATGGTTCCTAAATACACATCTTGAATGATGGTTTCAAAATCTTCGTGCTCCGCATCATTACAAGAAAGCTTAAGTTTAGCTTTCAACGGAACACTATAAGTCAATCCACGGTCAATACACTCAGGTATATCATAACGCGGTGGATCAATAAAATAATCAAGGAATTCCAAAACGAAAATGTTCCTGGAATCAGTGATTGGGAAATTCTCAGCAAAAACTTTAAACAAACCCTCTGTGTGACGGTTGTCGGACGTAGTTTCTATCTGAAAAAACTCTCTGAATGATTGCAACTGCACATCTAGAAAATCTGGATAATCTATGATATGCTTACTTCGTGCAAAATTTACTCTTTGGTCGACTTTATTTGCCAATGGACTAAAGTTAATTTACTTTAAGAATAAACTATTTGTTTGGTTAGCCGTTAAACAATTTCATCAACCAAACAAGATGAAAAGTTTTTAAACAGGTATAGACTCCGACTATATAGCCGGAGTCTATTGATTAAAGTTGTTGGGAAATTAAGTGATTACTTAACTTCAACTACAGCTCCAGCTTCTTCTAATTGTTTTTTCAGAGCTTCAGCTTCGTCTTTAGTAACACCAGTTTTTAATTCTTTAGGTGCACCATCAACTAGATCTTTTGCTTCTTTCAAACCTAAACCAGTTAGGTCTTTTACCAATTTAACAACTGCTAATTTAGCACCGCCAGCTTCTTTCAATATTACATCAAAAGTAGTTTTTTCTTCAACTGCAGGAGCAGCATCAGCAGCAGGGCCTGCAACAGCAGCTGCAGCAGCAGCTGGTTCAATACCATACTCGTCTTTTAAGATTTGAGCTAATTCGTTAACTTCTTTAACTGTCAAGTTTACCAATTGCTCAGCAAACGCTTTTAAATCTGCCATTTTATAGATTTTTAAAAATTTACGTAAAAAATAATTATTTAAATATGAAACTTATAAGGCGTTTCCTTAACCTTCTCTCTCTTGTAGAGTTTTAACAATTCCTGCAATTTTGCTACCGCTTGACTTCAACGCTGAAATAACGTTTTTAGCTGGCGATTGTAATAAGCCAATAATATCTCCAACTAGCTCTTCTCTTGTTTTAAGAGTAACTAATGCATCTAAATGGTTATCACCAACATATATTGACGAATCAATATACGCTGCCTTAAGTACTGGTTTATCAGATCCCTTTCTCAACGCTTTAATCAGTTTCGCCGGAGCGTTACCTGATGTCGAGAATAAAATTGCTGACTGACCTTTAAGGGCTGCATAGATCTCTGATGAATCACCTTCCAATCCTTCAATCGCTTTTTTGATCAATGAATTTTTAGCAACCTGCATCTCAATCCCGCTTTCGAAACATTTGCGACGGATATTATTAATCTTAGCAACAGATAAGCTTGAGGTATCAGCAATATAAAAATTGCCAAACTCTTGCATTTTCTCTTGAAGAGCTGAAACTAGTTCGTGTTTTTCTTCTCTGTTCATAATAATTAAATACCCGTTACTGATTTAGCTTCGATTGCAATTCCAGGACTCATTGTTGAAGAAACGTGAATGCTCTTAAAATAAGTTCCTTTTGCAGCAGATGGTTTCAGCTTAGAAATTACTTGAAGTACTTCTAAAGCGTTTTCATATATCTTGTCTGCAGGGAATGATACTTTTCCTACTGAAGCATGGATAATACCACTTTTGTCAACTTTAAAATCGATCTTTCCGCCTTTTACATCAGTTACTGCTTTACCAACATCGTTGGTTACAGTAGCTGATTTAGGGTTTGGCATAAGGTTACGTGGACCTAAAACGCGGCCCAGTTTACCTACTTTTGCCATACAAGCAGGAGTAGTGATAATAATGTCAACATCAGTCCATCCACCTTCAATCTTGGACACATATTCGTCTAAACCCACGAAATCTGCTCCTGCCGCTTTAGCCTCTTCTTCCTTATCAGGATTACAAAGAACTAATACACGTACAGTTTTACCTGTACCGTGTGGTAAAGTAGCGATACCACGCACCATTTGATTGGCTTTACGTGGATCTACACCTAAACTAACGTCGATATCAACCGAAGCGTCAAATTTAGTAGTAGTAATCTCTTTAACCAAAGCAGCCGCATCCTTTAAAGAATACGTTTTACCAGATTCTAGTTTAGCATGTGCCTTTTTTTGATTTTTTGTTAATTTAGCCACTGTTGTAAACTGTTTTTTGTTAATTAATTTGTCCAGGGCGCATCACCGCTAACGGTAATTCCCATACTGCGTGCTGTACCGGCAACCATACTCATTGCCGATTCGATAGTGAAAGCATTTAAATCAGTCATCTTATCTTCAGCAATTGACTTAACCTGATCCCAAGTCACCGAACCAACTTTCTTACGGTTGGGCTCAGCAGAACCACTCGCTAATTTCGTAGCATCCTTTAACTGGATCGCTACAGGAGGAGTTTTGATGATGAATTCGAAAGACTTGTCAGCATAAACAGTAATTACAACTGGTAATACTTTACCGGGCTTATCTTGGGTACGAGCATTGAATTGTTTGCAAAACTCCATGATGTTCACCCCTTTAGCACCTAACGCAGGTCCTACCGGTGGCGATGGATTTGCAGCTCCGCCCTTGATTTGTAATTTAACAAGTGCACTGACTTCTTTTGCCATTTTCTGTTTTTGTTAATTTGTAATACTCAATGTTAAATGTTGGAAGCAATGTAACAGTTAAGGTCTTTATTCTACTCTTTATCTACTTGCATGTAATTAAGTTCTAATGGAGTTTTACGTCCGAAGATCTTAACCATAACTTTTAATTTCTTTTTCTCTTCGTTAACCTCTTCAATCACGCCGGTGAAACCATTGAACGGTCCATCCATTACTTTAACGTTCTCTCCAACATAATAAGCAATTGTCATGGTTTCGCTTTGTTGGCTCATCTCATCAACTTTACCTAGAATACGGTTAACTTCTGCCTGGCGCATCGGAACCGGGTTACCACCCTTATCTCCTAAAAAGCCAATCACACTATTAACATTCTTAATAATGTGCTCTAATTCTCCATCTAAAACTGCTTCAATCAAAACATATCCAGGATAAAAGTTGCGTTCTTTTGCAATCTTCTTACCATCCTTCATCTGATAATACTTTTCCATCGGGATCAACACCTGTGGAACCAAATGAGTGAATCCTAAACGGCTAATTTCAGAATCGATATATTGCTTAACTTTTTTTTCTTTTCCGCTAACAGCCCTAACTACATACCATTTTAACTGATCGTTCATTGAGCTATATTAATTTGAAAGTGATTTATAAAAAGTATCTAATACCAGCGTAGATCCCTTATCCATTGCAAAAACAACCATTGCAATGATTAATGAAGCTACCAAAACCAGCATCGCAGAATTTTGCAATTCTCCCCATGTAGGCCAGGTAACCTTCTGGGTCATTTCTTCATACGATTCTTTAATAAATTGAACTACTGCAGCCATAATTATCTTTTTGCACGGGAACAAGGATTCGAACCCTGATCAAAGGTTTTGGAGACCTCTATTCTACCATTGAACTATTCCCGTGTGTATCTTGTTTTTACTAAAAACAGATCCGGTTTTAGAAAACAAAGTACTCAGGCCGATAAAGCCTAAGTACTCTGCTTTTATTTTATAAAACTCATCAACATCCCCGAAGGGTAGTTAATACTATTTTAAAATTTCAGTTACCTGACCAGCTCCTACTGTTCTACCACCCTCACGGATAGCGAAACGAAGACCTTTTTCCATTGCGATTGCGTTGATCAATTTTACTGTGATCGTAACGTTATCACCTGGCATAACCATTTCAGTTCCTTCAGCTAGTGAAATCTCACCAGTAACATCTGTGGTACGGAAATAGAATTGTGGACGGTATTTGTTAAAGAATGGAGTGTGACGACCACCTTCTGCTTTTGACAATACATAGATCTCAGCTTTGAAATCAGTATGTGGAGTCACAGAACCTGGCTTACAGATAACCATACCACGACGGATATCAGTTTTCTCAATACCACGTAACAATAGACCTACGTTATCGCCAGCTTCACCATAATCAAGGATCTTACGGAACATCTCAACACCTGTTACAGTTGATTTAAGATTTTCAGCACCCATACCAAGGATCTCAACAGGATCTCCAGAGTTGATTACACCACGCTCAATACGACCAGTTGCAACAGTACCACGACCAGTGATCGAGAATACATCTTCAACAGGCATTAAGAATGGAAGCTCAGTTAAACGTGGAGGAATTGGAATGTAGCTATCTACAGCATCCATTAACTCCATGATTTTACCTACCCATTTTGGATCTCCGTTCAAGCCACCTAAAGCTGAACCTTGAATAACAGGGATATCATCACCAGGGAAATCATAGAATGATAACAATTCGCGAATCTCCATCTCTACTAATTCTAGTAACTCAGGATCATCAACCATGTCAACTTTGTTCATGAAAACTACTAATGTTGGAACACCTACCTGACGAGCCAATAGAATGTGCTCGCGAGTTTGTGGCATCGGACCATCTGTAGCCGCAACAACGATAATCGCACCATCCATTTGCGCAGCACCAGTAACCATGTTTTTCACGTAATCCGCGTGACCTGGACAGTCAACGTGAGCATAGTGACGGTTAGCTGTTGAATACTCAACGTGAGCTGTGTTAATCGTGATACCTCTTTCTTTTTCCTCTGGAGCAGAGTCAATCGATTCAAATGAACGCGCCTCAGATAAACCAGCATCAGATAACACTTTAGTGATAGCTGCTGTTAAGGTTGTTTTACCGTGGTCAACGTGACCGATAGTGCCGATGTTTAAGTGCGGCTTGCTGCGGTCAAACTTTTCTTTTGCCATGTTTTTATACTTATTAGTAGGTTAACTTTTTATTTAATTTTATTGTTTTGATACAATTTTCAATACAAAAAACCTTGTTCTATCTGCGTTTAACCAGACTTAACAAAGCATCTTTAATTTTCTGAGCCAAAGATGGGACTCGAACCCACGACCTCTTCCTTACCAAGGAAGTGCTCTACCGCTGAGCTACTTCGGCTAATCTCAGCTTACAATCACTTCTTAATAGCCGACTGCCCACTTTTACAAAATGAGCGAAAGACGAGGTTCGAACTCGCGACCTATAGCTTGGAAGGCTATCGCTCTACCAACTGAGCTACTTTCGCTTCTTTAAAGTGGGGGGAGAAGGATTCGAACCTTCGAAGTCTCGCGACAACAGAGTTACAGTCTGTCCCATTTGGCCACTCTGGTATCCCCCCAAAAAAAAGAGCCTCCTATCGGGATCGAACCAATGACCTACTGATTACAAGTCAGTTGCTCTACCAGCTGAGCTAAGGAGGCTTATATTGTACATTACTTAAATCGCAAGTAAAGTATTTTTATAAATATTAATCTTTCACAGAACATTTCCGTTTTTTATTAGAGCAACGCCCTCTCTGAAACGGAATGCAAATCTACAAGAATTTACTTCCTACACAAAATTATTTTCAAAAAAAATTGGCGGAAGTAACCCCGCCAATCCTTTATTTAACAACCTTAGAAATATAACCCTAATAATCAGTTACTTCTCCAGCGTTAACAATTGCTTTGTGCTCACTGGCTTTCGCTCTACTCTTATCTTTATGTTTAGTAATCTGCTTTCTTAACGATTCTATCGCCAGATCTGTCGCCTCTTCAAATGTTTTACATTGCTCTTTGGCGAACATGGTACCACCTGGAATATTCAGCTTAATCTCACTAATCTTGTTTGCCTCGTCACCAACATTCTCTAATTTAAGGTAAACTTCTCCGCTGATGATCTGGTCAAAGAACTGATCTAGCTTATCCACTTTTTTCTGAATAAACTCTAACAACTTGTGGTCTGCAGTGAAATGGATCGATTGAACTGTAATTTTCATATTTACCTCCTTGTTTATGCCTTTGGATGGGCTTGTTTATAAATTGATTTTAGTCTTTCAACTGAGTTATGTGTATATACTTGTGTTGCGGCTAGACTCGCATGTCCTAATAGCTCTTTAATGGCATTCAAATCTGCGCCCCTGTTCAATAAGCTGGTCGCATAAGAATGTCGCAGCACATGTGGGCTCTTTTTATCCTGAGTAGAGATAAAAGACAAATATTTTTGAACAACCCTATAAATCATTTTAGGATAAGCATCCGCTCCTTTATCTGTAACGAATAACACACTTGTTTTGTTATTAAAATTTTGAAGCGATTTCAGCGCCAGGTACTCTTTTAACTGATTAACAAGGCCTTTCGTTATCGGAATAATTCGTTCTTTATTTCGTTTACCTAATACTTTGATGCTTTCTTCATAGAAATCAATGTCGGTATCTTTTAGTCCTAACAACTCAGCAAGCCTGATGCCCGCACCAAATAAAAGCTCAATTACCATTTTATCCCTCACCGACGGGAAGCTGTCATTAAAGAAAACGTCTGAATCCAAAAGCTCATCCAGCTTCTGGTCATCCACAAAAACTGGTAATCGCTCTGGAACCTTTGGCGCTTTCACCTGCGCTACCGGGTTGCCGGTGATTACCCCCGACCGCATGCAGTACTTATAGTAACTTCTTAAAGTTGATAGTTTCCGCCCGACGGAGCTTTCTGAGACCCCTACTTCATCTAATAGGTAAACAATGAACTCTCTTGCCATTTGATGGTTTACGTCTTTCAGCTCCGTCTCAAACTTTAGCCATGCGAAGTCTTTGAATTGCAGTAGATCGGTTCCATAAGATTGAACCGTGTGCCTGGAATAGCGTTTCTCGTGCTGCAGGTAGGTAAGAAATTGTTCAATTGCCATAGGTAGAATCGACGTGCTTGAATATTCAATGTACAACAAATAAATTTAACACAAAATTAGAGTGCAAACAAAAGCGCCGCTGGATTTCCAGCGGCGCTTTTTATAACGAAGTTTATCAGTACTAAACAGAAGCCTCGAGGTTCATGTTCTGAATGTAAACTGCATGTTTAATTTCCGTACGACGAGAAACAGATTTTTTCTCGTATGCCTGACGACTACGCAGTTCTCTTAATACACCCGTTTTCTCAAATTTCTTTTTGAAACGTTTCAGGGCTTTATCAAGTGATTCGCCGTCTTTAATATTAATGATGATCATAACGTTAAAATACCTCCTCTCGTTGTTTTTAGGATTGCAAAGATACAGCTTTGAATTGGTTATCAAAACATTAATCTAAAGAAATGTTTATCTTTGAAGCGCTGCTGTTCATCAACAGCTCGTATGTTCATCTACAACCGAATTACGGCTATTGTTTTAAAAAGGGATTTGCTCTACTCTTCCTCGGGACTGGCTTTGAGTGAGGCCGCCATGCGGCCGCAGTGAGGCCACGGTGAGGCCACCTTTTCCCTAGAGAAAGGTGGCCTCACGGTGCAAGCATCATGCGATTACGGCAGCAGCACCCAAAGCCAGTCCCGAGCAAATCCAAAGCTTATCCCGAATACATTTGAGGTTTAAAATAGACTATCCGTTAAGCAATTCTCTTGCAATAACGATCTTTTGGATTTCCGAAGTTCCTTCTCCGATGGTACACAACTTACTGTCTCTATAAAATTTCTCCACAGGGAAGTCTTTTGTATATCCGTAACCGCCAAAGATCTGTACGGCCTCGGTTGATACTCTAACAGACACTTCTGAAGCAAAATACTTAGCCATTGCAGACTCTTTAGTCATCGGCAACTTACGGTTCTTTAAGTCAGCAGCCTGTCGGATCAGTAGTTCTGCAGCCTCGATCTCAGTTGCCATATCAGCAAGCTTAAAGCTGATCCCTTGGAAACTCGCAATCGGTTGTCCGAACTGATGCCTTTCCTTCGCATACGCTAAGGCAGCTTCATAAGCACCTTTGGCAATGCCCAGTGCCAGAGCCGCAATAGAAATTCGACCCCCATCTAAGACCTTCATTGCTTGTTTAAATCCTTCACCCTCCAGACCTAGCAAGTTCTCTTTAGGTACGCGACAATTATCAAAGATCATTTCAGTAGTCTCCGAAGCGCGCATCCCTAATTTGTTCTCTTTCTTACCGGCAAAAAACCCTGGTGTGCCTCGTTCTACAACAATTGCAGAGATGCCCTTAGAACTTCCCTTTTCACCGGTTCTCACCATGACTACAGCAACATCCCCACTCTTTCCATGAGTGATCCAGTTTTTTGAGCCGTTAATAATATAATCATCACCATCTAATACGGCTGTTGTCGCCATGCGCAGTGCATCTGAACCGGTGTTCGCTTCTGTTAAGCCCCATGCACCAATCCACTCTGCTGTGGCAAGTTTAGGTAGCCACTTTTGCTTCTGAGCTTCATTTGCGAAAGTCAGAATATGTCCCGTACATAGTGAGTTATGAGCAGCCAATGAAAGGCCAATAGAGCCACAAACTTTCGATATACCAACAATAACGTCTACATATTCCTGATAGCCCAAGCCTGAACCACCATATTCTTCAGGTACCAAAACGCCCATCAAACCAAGGGCACCAAGCGCTTTAAAAACTTCAGTTGGAAAATGCTGAATCTCGTCCCATTCCATCACGTGCGGACGAATACTCTTCTCCGCAAAATCCCTTACCATTGCCCGGATCATTAGCTGATCCTCTGAGATGCTGAAGTTATACCCCTCAGACTTATTTATAGTTTCCAACATAATTACTCAATGAATTGTGTCAATTATAACAATTTATAAGCCAAGAAGGGCAGCACTAAATTCGCCTGAAAGTAGAACGAAACGGTATTTAGTTCATAATACCCACGCCTGACTTTTAGCCAATTAAATTTGCTTAGAATCTTTTTTAAAACTTAATTATCTGCCTAAAGATTTTCCAGAAAATATTAGGCAAAGGGAAGACTTTAAGTCAATAACTTTCGGAACAAGCCATTAAAAATTGGGACGGTTAACTAGGGAAGAATGAAGTTATCGTACGCAAAGCTTACCAAATGGGTTAAACTTTTGACGTCAAATCGTTTGTATAAAGGAATAATTCGCTTTTCAATAGCGGAGTGAGACACCTTTAGCTCATGTGCAATTTCTTTGAACGAGTATCCTTTTGCAACAAGCGACAGTGCCTCCTTTTCTTTATTTGAGATGGCCAGGTGACTAAAAAGTGTCTTGTTCAAATCTTCTTCGAACTGTTCCTTTTCAGGTCCATATGCGGCATAGCGCATGACCCGACCGAATATCAGGCTTCTGTTAACTTGAAAACGGCCTATAATGGATTCAATCTGCCCATTTTCTGAGCTGAAGACCCTAACCCTAACGATGATGGGCACAAGGCTACCGTTCTTATGTATCTTCTTTAGCTCGAGGGTAAAACTATAGGCTTCAAGGTTCTCAGTTTTTGTTTGGATGAATTGAAGCGCCTTATCGTTCAGATCCTGAGAAAAGGGAGCAAACTCAGGCGCAGACATGTTAACGATGGTTAAGATATTGATTTCATCATCCTGATAACCTAATATTTCTTCCCATCCACAGGCAAAGATCATTCTGTTTTCTTTAAATGAATAGATATAAATGGCTTCTTCAGGAAACCTGGGAATGGTTTTTTTGAAATATTGTGCCCGCTCACTTTCCAGGTCGGCTGGTACTGCGGTAATGAATTTCTTCGAATAATCTCCAAAGTTCTTGCTTGACATCGCTAAAAGGATCTAAGTATAAAAATGAGTATCTGGGCGCTGGATTAAAAAAGCGTAATGTTAATAAGATGCCAATGAAAATATCTGCTCAGAATAGGACTTAAGCCTCTCTTTGCCGTTTAAAAAATCTAAAGAAATAATAAATGAATAGCCAACCACTTCAGCTTCCAATTGTTGAATAAGCTTGGTTGCCGCAACAACGGTTCCGCCAGTAGCCAGAAGGTCATCGTGGATCAATACCCGCTGTCCCTGTACCAGGGCATCCTCGTGGCACTCAATCACTGCACTGCCGTATTCCAGGTTATAAGACTCCTGGATCGTTTTATAGGGAAGTTTACCTGCCTTTCTAATGGGCACGAAAGGCACTCTTAACAGCTGTGCAAGCTGTGGACCGAAAAGAAAACCTCTGCTTTCGATCCCAGCAACCACATCAATCTTCAAGTGTTGTACCTGAAGCATTAATTCTCTGGTAATGTCAGCACATAACTTATGATCCTTTAGTATTGGTGTGATGTCTTTGAAGATGATACCAGGTTTTGGAAAATTTTGTACATCCCGGACAGTTCGCTTGATTCTTGATGATATCATATTAAAAGGTAAGATAAGGCGTTAGGCGAGCAATGGTTTCTGCTGGCAGCACAAGTACTTTGGCAAGATCGGCAACAGTAGTGTAGTTGCCATGCTGTTTGCGATATTGCACAATTGCATTTAGCTGTTTGAAGCGAAGATAAGGATGGTTTTTTAAGTTATCGGCCGTCACACTGTTGATGTTAATCTTGCGAATAGAACTGGCATCAACGCTGATCTGACTTTTAATCTCAGCAAATTTTAGAGAGTCTAACCCAAAAACCTCCATCAATTGTTCTTTGTTGACAAAACCGCCAATGCGTTCTCTGTAGTTTAAGATCCTTAAGGCAAAGGCTGGTCCGAAACCCCGGATCTCGTCAAGACCCGCGCTATCCGCGCCATTGATCTCAACTATGACCGTTTGTTTCTTAGGATAAGAGGTGGTAAATCTAGAATTGAGGGAGCCGGCAGTTGCTGTTGTTGGCGCTGTTGTGAGGGTTAGTTTTTCTTGCGTAGCACGCTGTTTTTCAGGTTCTGCAGGTACAGTTATTACTACGTACGGCGACATTTCCAGGTACTTTTGCGGACTGATGGTATACATTTTCTTAAGGTCATCCGGTTGGCGGAACCGACCACCTTTCGCGACATATCTAACAACCGCGGCAGCCTGCTTTTCGGATAGGCCCAAGCGCATCCAATCTGCAAGACCGATCAAATTTGGATCAAACTTAAAAAAGCTGCCTTTGTGCTTAACAGGAGAGTATTTAGCCGTCGTCTTATTAGATTTATAAGTTATTTTATCGGCGCTTCCCTCTTTCGCATCCAACAGGATAAGTCTCTTGACGAGCAGGTCATCTTCCGCGTTGTATTCCTCTTTATCTACCAGCGCATAGGCATAGGGAGCGGCGGTAACCAATGCAATAAGGACGACTAAAACCAACAGTCCGTTGAACTCACTTTTAGTAAAATCGAAGTAGTTATTTAGCCATTTTCTCATCCAGCAACTAATGTACTACTGTTATTTAAAAATATAAATCTTATTTTTGAAACTGGATACTATTTCTCACACCACGTACATGAAGATCATCACCACTCAAGAGTTCGCTAAGGCCACCAAAATAGATAAATTGGGGGTTCCCGGCCTGGCAGCGCTACTTATGGAGATGATGAAGCTGAATGATATCAATAAAGTGTTTTCACAGAATGTACATTTCAGCGGACTGGAATTTGTTGATAAAATTCTGGAAACCATAGGTGTGAGTATTGATTTTGATGAAGACGATTTAAAGAACATTCCAAAAACAGGGGGCTTTATTGCCATTGCGAACCATCCCTATGGGGGTATTGAGGGCCTTGCACTGGTAAAGTTGCTCTGTACAGTCAGACCTGAGGCAAAGGTAATGGTCAACTTTATCTTAAAGAAAATCCCTAATCTAAGCGAGTTTTTTGTCGCTGTTAATCCTTTTGAGAATGTGCAGCATTCCTCAAGCATTAGTGGATTGAAAGCAACGTTCGACCTGCTTCAAAGTGGAACGCCGATAGGTATTTTCCCGGCTGGCGAGGTATCGACATTTAGTTTAGACAAACAAGAGATCACGGATAGGCTATGGCATCCAGTAGTAGGAAAACTCATTGCGAGGGCTAAAGTACCAGTTGTACCTATATATTTCCATGGAAATAATGGCGTGTTATTCAACATCCTGAGTTTCATTCACCCTACTTTAAGAACGGCTAAGCTGCCTTCAGAGTTTTTGAACAAACAGGGGCTGAAGATAAAGGTGAGGATCGGGAAGCCGATAAACATTGAGGAGATCTCCTATAAAAACAATACGAATAAACTTCTCGACTTCCTTAGAGCGAGGACCTATGCCCTCGGAACTGGACTGGATGAGGAAAAGAAACTATTTAATCCGATCAATCTTTTCAAGATAAAGAAGAAGCCTGAGCCGATCATTGAAGAGACCGACCGAGGTAAAATCGTCGATGAAGTAGCACAATTGGAAACCTTTAGGGTATGGTCTGAGAAAAAATATGAGGTCTACATCACTCCAACGTCGCATATTCCCAATATTTTGAGGGAAATAGGACGGCTAAGAGAAATTACTTTTAGGGAAGTTGGTGAGGGCACAAATAAAAAGATTGATCTTGATAACTATGACATTTACTACAGTCATTTGTTTATTTGGGATAACGAACTGCAAAACATTGTAGGTGCTTACCGCATTGGCAAGGGGGATGAAATACTAGATACCATGGGTCGCCGTGGGTTTTACCTTTCTGAGCTCTTCAAAATTAAAGAACCGTTTTACCCGATACTTAGGAAAGGAATTGAGCTGGGTCGCTCCTGGATCCGCAAAGAATATCAGCAAAAACCATTGCCGCTTTTTTTGTTGTGGAAAGGAATCTTAAAATATCTATTGGATAACCCGCAATACCGATACATGTTTGGACCAGTAAGTATCAGTAATAACTTCTCTAAGCTTTCTAAATCGCTCATTGTTAATTACATCACAAAGAACCATTTTGATTACGAACTTGCTCATTTTATAAAACCTAAGAACAAGTTCAAAGCCGATCTGTCTGGGATAGACAAGGATTTATTGGTGGAGACGAGTGATTCATTGAAAGATCTTGATAGTTTGATCTCTGATATAGAGAATTCACATATCAAGATCCCGGTATTGTTAAGGCAGTACATGAACTTAAATGCGAAGATCATATGTTTCAATATAGATCCTAAGTTTTCAGATTGTTTGGATGGGTTTTTACTGGTAGATGCGCAGAATATCCCGGCTGAAATGTTGGAACGTATAGGTAAGAATCTTTAGGCCTGTGCCGGAGCTGGTTCTTCGTCAGTAGTTGGCTTAACTGGTTTCAGCTTCTTAACTACCTTTTTAGCTAACTGTGCCGCACGCTTCTCTATCTCCTTTTTAAGTTTCTTTGAATCATGACCAAGTTCTGTAGTAATGGTATTTAACTGATCAACAACCGTTCTTGTGATCTCCTGAATGGCAGCCTTTTTAGAAGCCTCTTTAATTGCCTTACGTTTCTTCTTATTCATAATCGCAAAAGTATGTTAATTCTATGTTATTCATACATTATCATTATGTTAAGGACTTGTCGTGATGTTAACAGTTAGAAAATTAAAAAAGCCCTAACATCCATTAGGGCCTTTCATTATCAACTAAACCGAACTTATAAATACTAACCAGGTATCTATGACACAAATGTAAAGTTGGACTATTAAGAACCTGTTAAGTATCAGTTACCTTATTAGTTTAATAGGAGCAAAACTTAATATGTATTCTATGTTTACAAATTGTATATTTAGTATTACCATTATGTAAAGTGTATCTTATGAGCATGCCAACGAGGATAGCCGCAGGTATAATTATGTTTCTCTCTATGGCACCTGCTCTAAGTAAGGCGCAAGGGTATAATGCATCATTTGAACTTTACAACAAGACTTTCAATTTTCACGTCGACTCCAGCATGGTGCTTGAGGATTCTATAAATCTAACAGAGGATTACATACACCAGAGCTATACCCGGTTAGATCATAGCGCCTACCACCCTGTTCTTGATTCCTTAACAGCCTATAAGGAAAAGCACAATCTTGACGACTGGCTATATTATCAGCTGATTAGAAAAACAGCAGAGACGATTAGCCCTAAAAGCGCGAATTACCAGCGCTACACTTTTTACAAGTGGTTTCTAATGGTCAAATCCGGATATGATGCTAGGCTTACAATTTCCAATAATAGGATCATTTTTTATGTGTATAATGACGAGGATATCGCAGATATACCTTTTATTATGTTCAAGAATAAAAAGTACATGTGTTTAAACTACCATGATTATCAACATGCGAATTTAAATGATGTTCCGCCTTTCGACATGATTGGGATTCCTGAGGCAAAGCAAGGATTCTCTTATAAGGTTACCAGAATGCCCGATTTTAAGCCAGAAAACTATAAGGCGAAAAGGTTGGCGTTTAAATATAAGCATCGCGCTTACCATTTTGACGTCAAACTCAATTCGGAAGTAAATGCGATATTTAAGAATTATCCCGGAGTAGATTTTGAATCCTATTTCAATATACCTTTAACAAAAGAGACCTATAGCTCGCTGATACCCTTACTTCAAAAGAACTTGAAAGGCATGGGACAAAAAAAAGGAGTTGATTATTTGATGAAGTTTACCCGTTACGCTTTTCTGTATCAGAGTGACGAAGATAACTTTGGTAAAGAGAAAAGGCTTTCACCGGAAGAGACTTTGTTTTCAAAAAATAGCGATTGTGATGATCGGGTTGCGCTGTTTTTCTATTTGGTAAAAGAGATCTATAACGTACCTATGATTGCCTTACTCTACCCTACTCACATTACCATGGCTGTTCAATTTGACAAGCCCTCAGGGGATCCTATTCTGTATAATGGTCAGGTGTACTCAATTTGCGAGCCGACCCCACAGAAGGAGGATCTGAGGATTGGGAAGATGAGCGAGAAGTTAAAGCGTTTAAATTACCAGGTGGTGTACAGTTATCAGCCAATTAAGCGCAATTGAAAGATTGGGCGTAGAAACTATGGTTGAAATATGCCCTATACAGATCAGTGATTATTAAATGAATTTAAACGACTTTAAATGATTGCCAGTTGACTTTAGTCGTTCGGGAGTCGTTGAAAGTCATTGCAGAGTCGTTGCAGAGTCGTTACTCTCCTACACTTACCAAATGCCATTTGTAAGCTCACAAGTGGGGCCGATTTTGTTGAGTTACCAATGTAATCATAATAACTGAGCATAGCGAGTTAATTGTTTTAAGGCTTCGGATAGTAGTATTGCTTAACTTGTAGGGTGTCTTTGGATCCGGTATTCTCGATGGTATAAAACAATTTGGTGTCTAACAACCATTTTTCTTTTCCAGATAGATCGATTAGTTTCTTCCCCTTGCTAAAACCACCTGTAACTTTGAAACTAAGAGGTGCACCATAGCATAAAGCGCACATGTGAATAATTTTTACAAAGTCCTTTTGTATGTCGGAGTTATCTATATAAAAAGTATTGCCCTTCATAGGAGCTTTGATATAAACTAACATCCCGTCTGGTCCGTCCAGCCGATTCGAGAATATCCGGAACTCACCTTTACCAACTATGCCATCATCATCTGGAAAATTAGCATTATCAGTATATAGATACTGGCAATTTGAGTTGACAGGGCAAGGAGTCAATCCTTCTTCATTAAAATTTTCAACGTAACCGTCGTCTTTAGAACACGACAAGCCGGTAGAGAGCAATAGCATTGCAAAAATAATTCTTAGAGCAGCTTTCATATGTTTCTTATGTTTGTCGCGAGAACGATCGCTGACACCTAGACGCTACAGGCGCAATGTTAATATTCTACAAATTCATTCAGTAATTCTAACCTGTAGAAAAACGCCTTGATCATTGACCAAGGCGTTTCGAAAGTATTATGTTTTAGTTTTAGAGATTATTTTACAGCTCCAGGAGTTGTGTAAGGTAATACTTGCGGATCAAAGTTTGCCCAGCCAGTAGTCCAGTCAGTAGTACTGAACGCACCTTTGTAGGCAACTTTTTCAAAAAAAGCATCAGCAACTTTTGTGTTGGTATAAAGTGCTCCTGCCGCTGCTGCAGAAGTAGCAGTTAACGTAAAGTTTGGTCTTCCAGCACTAGTTCCAGCTGCTATATCAGATGAGTAAAGGTATGGTGCTGTTAGCAAAGCGCCTGCCCATGTACCTGCAAGGAAAGTGTTAGAAGCTCTAAGTCCAGCTTCGATAGCAGTTTTGTTAGTACCTTTGATATCCGCTCCTGTTATACCATAAATCAAGTTGTTCTCAAAAGAAAGTTTACCTGAAGTGTAGTTTGCAGTAGTAGCTCCTGCTGTTGCTACTTTTGTGTCATCAATGTAAATTCCATCAGGAAAACCAGTAAA
Organism: Pedobacter sp.; assembly: GCF_037719805.1. Classification (GTDB taxonomy): domain Bacteria; phylum Bacteroidota; class Bacteroidia; order Sphingobacteriales; family Sphingobacteriaceae; genus Pedobacter. Next base: position 264,990 of record NZ_JBBJLZ010000005.1, read on the forward strand.
AATTGAATTGAAAGTACTGATAGAAGAATTTCTCCTGATTTGAGCAGCATGTTGATAGAAGCCGTTAATCTTAGTTGCAGCAGCAGATAGTGGACCTAAAACTGTTACGTTTGAAAAGATAGCTGAAGTTTGAGGAGCAATGTTCAATCCATCAGGATCGTTATCTGACTCAAAGCCGTTTGAACCTGATTGATCTGCAACCAATGGATATCTTTGAGCTAAAGCAAACTGAATTTTACCTTTATAACCATTATCAGTATCAAAATCATCATCCCATGTACCAATAGCAAGTAAGTGTTTTGCATTTACTGATCCACCGAACCATTCATAAGCATCATCACCTGAACGATAAACTTCAACGTAATCAATTGTAGTTCCAGAACCGACAGCTCCAAAAGTGATACCATTGATCTCATTATCAACTGAGAAAGGGATACCAGCATATTCAACACGCACATATTTTAAAGTACCTGAGTTATCTGCATCATCCGTTCCACCGAACTGAATGTATTTCGCTTCATCACCACCTGTAGGGGGAGTTAAACCACCTTCAATTTTGTTGGTAATACCTTTGTTATGTACAGCTTTTCCTAGAATGATAATTCCACCCCAGTCACCTTCACGACGAGCACCTGCTGCAACCCCTGATGTGAAGACGATTGGTTTATCTATAGTACCTGTTGCATTAATCTTAGCACCTCTTGTAATAATCAGAGTTGCACGACTAGCTTTATCGCCTTTTACAATTGTTCCTGGCTCTACTGTTAAAGTTGCTCCTTCAGTTACAAAAACGTAACCTTTTAATTGGTAAATTTTGTCTGCTGTCCAAGTGGTATTGGCTTTTATCTCTCCTGAGATTTCAACTGTTGATCCACTTGCCGGCGGAGTAACGATTTCATCATCATCAATATCATTCTTTGAGCATGAGACTGCTAACATACTGAATGCTAACCCAAAAAGTACAAAGTATTTTTTCATGTTTTTTAGTTCTTATTTGTTGTAAAGGAATACAATTAAGTTTAACTAGAGGTCAACACAGTATTAAGTTACCGTTACCGATTGAACCTCTAAAAAGTATAAGTTAATGATAGGGACACATTGGTACCTGTTTTATATCTAGACAATATTTCATCTTTAAGAACCTCTCCTGTTGTAGAGTTAGTAATGATGTTATTTGGGCTGAACTTCTTGTCCTTGTTATAATCAAAGTAGAATACAGCTTGATTATTTAAGAGATCATTCACGTTCAACTTCAATTGTGCCTTCTTTTTGTAAAAACTATAGCTTGTTTGGAAGTCTATTACATTCCTCGGCGCCTCCCAAACGTCTCCGAAACGCTGACCGCCCGCATTTGTAATCCTTCTTCCGATTCTGTTGTAAAGAGCACTGAAATTTAAGCTATTGTCCAGGGCGCTATATTGAATTCCAGCATTTACTGCGTAAGGCGATTGGCCCACCATGGGACGTTCTTTTGTTAGATATACCTGATCAGTTGGATTTATAACCTTAGACTTTACCAATGTTCCGTTTGCAGATATCATGAAGTCTTTTAAAATGGACTCATCGTCAATGAATGCAAGTGATTGTCTGATCTCCAATTCAACACCGTAGTTATTAATGCTTTTTGTATTAAAATATGAGAATGCTGGCGTTGAGTTTTGATCGTAAATACTTGGCTCAATTGCATTGTCAAAATGTTTATAGAATGCTGATACAGAGAAGATCTGCCCTGCAGATGGATATATTTCATATCTTAAATCAGCATTATCAATCAAAGTTCTTTTTAAAGATGGATTACCGGCAACGTTACCTAACAATTCATAATCGTAATAATCAAATGGAGCCAATTCCCTGAATTCAGGTCTTGCTAATGTTCTGTAGTACGAAGCTCTGAAATTTGCTCGTTCACTTAAAGCATAAGTTAAGTTTACGGATGGCAAAATGTCAAGATAATCCTGATTCACATGTAAAGGTGTTCCATCCACATTCCTAGAATTCAGTTTCAGATTAAACTGCTCAACACGTACGCCATATACAGCACGAAGTTTATCAGTGATTGGCTGATCCAACATTGCATATCCGAAACTTACCAGTGAATTAGCATCATACTTATCAGAATTTCCAGTAATCTCACTCAGTTCATATACACCAGAATTAATCAAAGATTTCGAGTACAACTGGCTAACCGGAAGGGCTTGTATATCTTGATCTGCATTCTTTAGTGTGATTCCCAATAGACGAGCGCCAAAGTCACGTGTTCTATAATTCGCGCCAAGACCTCCTTTTAGGGTCGCGTTTTTATCGAACAACTTGATGCTATAGCTATCGTTAACAGCACCACCATAAAGAGACTCATTCAAATCTGAGAAAAATCTGTTATTTTCCTTTGTAATAGCTGTGTTTGCAGCAAGAAAGGGTTTAGTTGGATCGTCTCTGAAACCCACGTTTCTCAAATAGCCGATTTTTCTTTGATCAGGCTGATTGTTTGTAATGTTGGCATAGGAAGCCGTCCAGCTCAGCTTGTTTTTATCAGTTAGTTGGTGATCTCCATCAAGGGATGTTTTAAATATACCTTTCTGTATGACGTCAAAAGCATAATATTGCAAGTCGCTAGACCGGCCAACGTCTGTTCCTGTGCGATAAGTGAACTTATCATCAAGGATGCGGTTGTAAAGGTTTTTGAAACTGATCTTATTTTTACCTTGTACATAGGCGAAGTTCGCCATTGCACCAATATTTGAAGAAAACGTGTTTACTCTATCATCATAGTCGTAGGTATAGTAACTGCGTTCAACAACTGGCCTGGTAGTTTCAGAGTTGCGGTAAGTTAAAGCCACAATGGCACCAAATTTGCCGCCATTTTTGAAATCCTTCACTCTACCCATGCTAAATTGATGGTTCTGAGCAAGCGGAGCATCATGATTTCCTATTTTCCAAACCTTTGGAAGCTTGTTGATGGCTGAGATTGTAGCAGCCTGATTACCTCTTAAGGCTTCTGTAGAATTTGTATTTTTGGGAAACCCACCGGTTGGCAGTTGTCTGTAACCACCGTCAAAGCCAAAATAGTTCTCTGTGTACCTTGGACCATAAGAAAAGTCTTTGAAAGTAGACTGGCTGTTATAGCCTGTTCCAAGGCTTAGTTCGAAGAAATTACTTTCAGGAACATCCTTAGTGACAATCTTTATAGACCCACCAGCAAAATCTGCCGCCAAATCTGGGGTAGCTGTTTTATAAACAACAATATTATTAATAAGGCCTGAAGGAACGATGTCAAATGAGAACGCCTTTTTATTAGGCTCTGTGCTTGGTAGACTTGAATTATCCAGACTTGCGTTGTTGTATCTATCTGCAAGGCCACGAACAATTACAAACTTATTATCCTGAATGGTTGTACCACTTACACGTTTTAACACATCACCAGTACTACGATCTGGACTTTTTCTGATAACATCAGATGATATACCGTCAGAAATCACTGCACTATTTTTCTGTTGTGCATATAATGCATTCACGCTTTCTTTTTTGAAGCTGCCTTGGATAACAACCTCACTCAGGTTTTCACCTCCTGTTTCATCTAATACGATGTCAAATACAGTGGTCTTACCTGAAGTAACTTCTACATCACTGATTTCTTTACCGTTGTAGCCAACATATTGGAATATTAAAATATATTTTCCTGCAGCTAACCCAGGTAGTGAATATTTACCGTCTACATCTGTAGCCATACCGGTTGTGCTACCTTTGATTTTAACGGTAACGCCAATTAGTGTCTCACCACTTTTCTTGTCAGATACCTTCCCAGAAATTCTTCCTGTTTGTGCAAATGCTGTTACTCCAAGAATTACAAAGAGTAATGTGCTGAGCGCTTTCTTTAGATTCAATTGTGATTTCAATTTGCTGTGTATTAATTTTCAGCAAAGCTATTACCACAGTGTTAGGTATATGTTAGGGATAAATTACCATTCGTTTACCGCAGTGTTAACTAAATGTTAACAACCCAAAGGACTAATACTTTATACCAACCCGTTTGCAAATGAAATGCAATAACCAAATTGGACCTATTAACAGAAACTTAACGTCGTCTAGAAAGGATGGTTTCTTACCTTCAATTTTATGTCCGATAAACTGCCCAACCCAGGCCAATACAAAGATAACTAAGCAAGAAACCCAAAGCGCCGGTCCACCCGCAGCCTGCCAGTATTCTAGCTGAACCACGCCGTAACTCATCAGACCAACTATCCAAAGCATCATAAAAGAGAGCACTGGCGATAAAGTAAAGTAGTAATAAAGGGAGAAAGCGATAAGAAAGGATGCCCAGTTAAGGAACCCGTTATACTTACCAAGGAACTCCAGATGCGGGAAAGGCATAGCCCATACCAATCCAAGCAGACTAAAAACAATTAAAGGAACACAGATCCAATGAATTAACTCATTGGAATGGTTCTGGTGACTCTCTGCATATTTGTCGAAGAGGACGTCAACTTCAGTTTTCTCTATTGTTTTCATAGGGCTATCTAATTTCGTCAGAATAAAAAAAGCGATAGAATTACCTATCGCTTTCTATAGAGTTAAACCTTTTTACTTAGCAAAGGCAACTGATCTGGTCTCCCTGATCACAGTTACTTTAATTTGCCCAGGATAGGTCATTTCTGTCTGGATCCTGTTGGAAATATCTGCTGCAAGCAATTCAGCCTGTTGATCAGTAATCCTTTCACTTTCAACAATGACTCTGAGTTCTCTACCTGCCTGGATAGCGAAAGTCTTCTCTACACCAGGGTAAGACATTGCCAATTCTTCCAATTCTTTTAAACGTTTGATATAGCTTTCGACTACTTCACGTCTTGCTCCCGGACGCGCGCCAGAGATAGCATCACAGGCCTGAATAATAGGAGAGATCATTGAGGTCATCTCTATTTCATCATGGTGAGCTCCGATAGCATTACAAATTTCAGGATGTTCTTTATATTTTTCTGCCAGCTGCATACCTAGGATTGCGTGTGGCAACTCCGGGTTATCATCAGGCACTTTACCTATATCATGTAATAATCCTGCACGTTTTGCCATCTTAGCGTTTAAGCCAAGCTCAGCAGCCATTGTAGCGCAGAAGTTTGCTACTTCGCGTGAGTGGTGAAGCAAGTTTTGACCGTAAGATGAACGGTAACGCATCCTTCCAACCATTCTAATTAGTTCCGGATGCAAACCGTGAATCCCAAGATCAATCACCGTACGCTCACCGATTTCTACAATTTCATCCTCAATTTGCTTCTTTGTTTTTGCAACAACCTCTTCTATACGTGCAGGGTGAATTCTACCATCCGTTACTAAGCGATGCAGCGCTAAACGTGCAATTTCTCTTCTTACCGGATCAAAGCCAGAAAGTATAATTGCTTCTGGTGTATCATCAACGATAATCTCAATACCGGTTGCAGCTTCTAAAGCACGGATGTTACGACCTTCTCTACCGATTACTCTACCTTTAATTTCGTCACTTTCAATGTGGAAAATAGAAACAGTGTTCTCTATTGCTGCTTCGACAGCAGTTCGCTGAATAGTTTGAATCACTACCTTCTTAGCTTCTTTCGTTGCAGTTAGTTTAGCTTCATCAACTATGTCCTTCACCTGGATCATCGCTTGAGTACGAGCCTCTTGTTTCATATTCTCAACAAGTTGGTTTTTTGCTTCCTCAGCACTTAAACCGGCAATAGTTTCCAATTGCTTAACGTGTTGGTTTTTTAATAGCTCTACCTCTTCTTGTTTCTTAACGGCAAGCTCTGTTTGCTTTTCAAGGTTCTTTTTGTGGTTATCTAGTTCCTGATCTTTGCGTGTAGCATTCTCAAGTTTAGAGTTTAAGGATTGTTCTTTTTGCTTTAATGTGTTTTCACGTTGATTGATAACATTATTCTTAGCAGTAACTTCTTGTTCGTGCTCTGATTTTAACTGAAGGAACTTCTCTTTCGCTTCGAGCATCCTATCTTTCTTCAATATCTCCGCATTGGCTTCTGCGTCCTTTAGAATCTTCTTAACCTTATTTTGTACTGCAACCTCTTGCTTCTTTAGCAGGCTGCGCAGGAGAAACCTGCCGATGGCAATACCGATTACTAAGCCGGCAAGCACATATCCTATTATTCCTAATACTTCCATTCTATTTATGTAAAAAACTAATCATGCAATATGCATTAACTTTAAAAATCTTTCTATAAAAAAACCGCAACTAACCTTTAAGCCACCCGTTTTAAAAACCTCAACTGATTATAATTAGGATTTAAGTCATTTTCAGGTACATAAAGTAAATGAAATACACCCTCTCAATCCTATAAATATTGAAGTGTTAAGTTTTAAAAATAGTGAAACCCAAAAACTAGCTGCGGCTATATCTTTGTTTATTATCTGTACTAATATAAAGAACGCTCCTATTTGGAGAAAAAATCGCTTAATAAACTATCTAATTCCTCAACCTTATCGGCAACTTCAGTATCCTGGTTCTGAACCTTGTTCTCTACCCTTAATACTGCCGTAGCATAGTGCAATACCGCCATTGAAAGCAAATCTTGCTTATCTCTAACCGCATAATTTTCTTGGTAGTCCTTTATGCGCTCATTAATGATCTTGGCTGCACGCCTCACAATTTCTTCCTCTTCCGTATTTACCTTTAATGGATAGATGCGGTCGGAAATAGTTATTTTTATCGAGATTTCTCCCATTTCTTAGCTTTGTTTCACTTTCTGGTATTCCTTACTTCTTAAGCAATACAACACACTTATCAATTTCACGCACAAATTCGTTAATTTTTTGCTTTATATCAAGAGACTTCTCACTTGTACCCTCAATACTCTTGGCAAGCTTTAACACGCGTAGCTTCTCTTCTAAGTCCTTAGTCTTACTTTTGGCACCGTCTAACGCAACTTTAACAGAACCATTCTCTAACTTCAAGAGCTCGTTTTCCTCTTGTAATGCATTACAAAGCTCTATCAGACGAGCTGTTCTACTTAATACTGAATCTAACTGGCCGGCAACGGAAGACATCTACGCTATTGAATTTGTTCTTAAAACTATTTACTAAAAGCAATCAAATTATTTTCTAATCTCTGCCTTAGCGGTCTGTGCTAAGTTATAAATAATCTTTTGCATAACAGAATCGATCTGTTTGTCGGTCAAAGTCTGTTCATCATCCTGCAATGTAAAGTTCAGCGCATAAGATTTTTTGCCATCCGGAAGTTTATCGCCCAGGTAAACATCAAACACCTGAACGTTCCTGATCAGTTTCTTATCCGTCTTAAACGCAATGGTTTTCAGATCGTCAAAGGTTACCGCGATATCTACTAACATCGACAAATCTCGTCTCACTGAAGGGAACTTAGGAATCTCTTTATTGATGATCTTGTTCTTCCTAACTATGTCAAGCAATGACGCCCAATCAAAGTCAGCGTAATAGACGTCTTTATCGATATCCGCCTTTTTCTTATCTGATGCCGTTACCGCACCAAAGGAAACAATAGCTTTATCACCCCTAAAATATCTCAGGCCAAATGCATAGTTTTCATCAGCTAACTCTTCAGATTGATAATTGCTTATGCCCAACCTACCGATAACCGCATCAACCGCAGACTTTAAATTGTAAAAGCTTACCTGGTTTCCCTTTTGATTCCACTGCTCAGACTGTACTGCGCCAGATAATACCAATAGTAAACGCGGGCGTTCTACGTATTGTTCATTGATCAGGTGGTAAGTCTTACCAAACTCATAAAACTTGATGTCAGCGCTTTTTCGGTTAAGGTTATAGGCAACACTTTCCAGAGCCGGCATTAATAGTTCCTGGCGCATTACGTTTAAATCTGAACTCAAGGGATTCAGTATTTGAACCGCTTCTTCAGGTTTTTTCGAGTAAGCACCTTTAGTCAACGAATTGCATAAAATCTCCAGGTATCCATTGGCAGTTAGCATATCCGCTATGAAATGCTGAGTCTGCTCTTTGTTTGGCTTTGCCACATAAGACAGTGACGCATTGATTTTGCTCGGGATTTCAATATTGTTGTAACCATAGATCCTCAAAACCTCTTCAGTGATATCGCATTCGCGGGTCACATCAACTTTAAAACTTGGCACTTTCAACTGCAGGCCTTCCGCTGTTTCCGCAGCAACGGTAATTCCTAACGCAGTGATAATACCTTTGATCTCTTCAGAAGGGATCTGCGCGCCAATAAGCTTGTTGATATTGCCATAGCTTACCTCCACATCAAAAGCTTTGATCTCTTCCGGATAAATATCCGAAACAGAAGAAGCGATGGTTCCGCCAGCAATTTCCTGGATTAAGAGCGCAGCACGTTTTAAGGCAAACACTGTGATCTCGGGATCTGTCCCGCGTTCAAACCTGAACGACGCGTCTGTCTTTAACGCAAAACGCTTAGACGTTTTTCTTACTGAAACGGAATTAAAATAAGCACTTTCCAAGAAAACATTAACTGTGCTTTCCGAAACACCCGAATCCTTTCCTCCGAAGACACCTGCAATACACATTGGCTTTTCAGCGTCACAAATCATAAGATCAGCAGCAGAAAGCTTGCGTTCCACACCGTCGAGGGTAATGAAGGGCGTACCTTCCGCACATTTTTTCACTTTAACCTGATTACCTTGGATCTGATCTGCATCAAAGGCATGAAGGGGCTGACCAAGGTCATGAAGTACGTAATTGGTGATGTCGACTATATTATTTATCGGCCTGATTCCAATTACCTTTAACTTGTCCTGCAACCAATCCGGTGATGGAGCAACTTTTACGCCAGTGATGGATAAGCTACTGTATCTCGGACAAGCAACAGTATCTTCCACATCAACTGTAACTAATTGTACATTTTCCGGAGCCTTAAATCCAGAGATATCGGGCAATTGAATTTGCGTACGAAAATAGGCCGCTAAATCTCTTGCTACTCCTAAATGGGAAGCAGCATCGGCTCTGTTGGGTGTTAGACCAATTTCATACAAATAATCGTCTTCTAATTTGAAATGCTTCTTGGCGGGAATTCCAATCTGAGTATCTTCCGGTAGCACCATAATTCCGGCATGAGAAGCACCAAGACCAATTTCGTCTTCTGCACAAATCATCCCCTCAGAAGCCTCTCCCCTAATTTTAGATTTATTGATCTTGAAGGGCTCGCCTTCATTCGGATGAACGGTAGTACCTACAACGGCAACAACGACTTTTTGTCCTGCCGCCACATTTGGTGCTCCACAAACGATTTGCAAAATAGCAGGTCCACCAACGTCAACAGTTGTTACACGTAGACGATCCGCGTTAGGATGCTGAACACAGGTGAGGACATGTCCAATCATTAAACCTTCTAACCCTCCTACAACAGGCTGTACTTTTTCCAAAGATTCTACCTCCAAACCTATATCGGTGAGGATTAGTGAAAGTTCTTGCGGCGTTTTATCGGTTTGAATGAATTGTTTAAGCCAATTGTATGAGATCTTCATTTTATGATGTCCGTGTGAAACCGCAAAGATATTATTTAAAGCGGAAAGCAGAAAGCTTAGCTAAGCTATATCATCTTGTGTCGATATTGCTTAACATCATAACGCATGCCCCTGCCCCTATTACCACCAATATTATTGAAATAATGAGTAGTCTTAATCCGCTTTTCGCAGGTCCACCGTTACTTGCTGCAATTATTAATTTTATAAGACCAATCAGAAAGATGATCCCGACGGCAGCCCAATAGGCCATAAGTAATAAACCTAAACCCATATCAATTCATATTTAGTTTTTCTCTGATCAAATCGATTTTATTATCCCTATAGAAGATATTCATAGTTTCAAATGGAATAATTTTCATTTTATCACTTACAATATGGACACATGACTTTTTAACTGCCCGGACATCGAAATCAAGAGGATCCATAAAGTTCATTATTATAATACGGAAAAGGTTATTGTAACTCAAATGGTCAGACTTTACTCTTGGTAAACAGCACATTAACTCCCCAAACTCTTCATTTGCGCAATCTACAGAGATACCCGTACTAAAAAGGTTTAACATATGCTGCTTAAGTTGCTCATCATGCTCAAACACAATGGTATTCTTTGAATTATTTAGCAGGTCATCCGGATTGATCAAATGTGTCATCGGTATCACTTGATCATCCACCTTCAAGGCGTAAGCCATACACAGGGCATCCGGGTTGCATGGAACGGGAATCAGATCTTCAGGAGTAAATACAGGATATTGCTCATATATCTTGCGACGAACTTCCGTTAAGGTGATCCGTCCGGCCTGATCATTATAGTTGTCGTTTCTACCAGCCACTTGTGTTGGCTGAAAGGTTACTCCCCTAACGCAAGGCTGCTTTAGAGCATAATCGAGAATATCTCCTAGCTCATGGTCGTTTAAGCCTCTTTGCAGTGTAACAACTAAAGTAGTTGATACATTAAAATGATTGAGGTTAGCTATCGCCTTTTTTCTCACCTCCGTCAGGTCTTCTCCCCTTAGCTTTTGCAGCACCTCTGCGCTGAAGCTATCAAACTGTAAATAAACCTCAAAGTCTGGCATGTACGAAGCCAATTTCTCTACGAAGTTTATATCTTTCGCAATGCGGATACCGTTCGTATTTAACATCAAATGTTTGATAGGCTTTGTTTTTGCCAGGTCCAGTATTTTAAAAAAGTCAGGATGGACCGTAGGCTCACCCCCCGAGATTTGTACCACATCTGGCTCGCCTTCATTGGCAACCACAACATCCATCATCCTGTTAATTTCATCCAGCGTACGGTGCCTGCCATAATGCGGAGAAGACATCGCGTAACAAGTCGGACAACTCAAATTACAACGATCCGTAACTTCGATAACAGTTAAACAGGAATGCTGTTCGTGATCAGTACATAAGCCACAGTCATATGGGCAGCCATAATGAACTTTGGTATTGAACTTCAAAGGCATCTCTGACTGCTTATTAAAATTCCGTATTTGCTTGTAGTATTCTACATCATCTGCAATCATCACTTTACTATCGCCATGTGTGCGACAGTACTTGAGCATGAATACCTTTGAATCCTGAAAAACGATTTTAGCATCGATCAGCTCTAAGCATTCTGGACAAAGGCTTTTTGTGTAATCATAATAAATATAATCTCTGGTTTTCATAGTCAAGAATACTTTGTAACGCGAAGAATAAACTTATAATAGTACAGCAAGATAAACATCGCAGACCAGTGTATGCTACTTAAGTTGAGGAATAATGGATGGTATGGCTTGATAAATTCAACCAGCAACCTGAATAGGAAGTAAAGCAACATGAAAAATTTAAAGCGATCTCCGTTCAGCATTTCCTTTTTTCTAATAAGGTGAAAGAGAAGTAACAACAGCACAAGGTAGATCATCTCGTAAAGAATAACCGGATGGCGCTGCAGGCCGTCTCCTAAATCCATTCCCATGAAGAAATTGGTTTCCACCCCATATACGGGCTCAGCTATTCCCATGGAAAAACACCCTATCCGACCGATGAAGAGAGCGACAATTATAGGGACAACATACAAATCTCCAGAAGCTATTTTAACACCAATTGCTTTCTTTATCAATTCTACTCCAAACAGACCAAAGAGAAGACCGCCTACGATCGTTTTGCTCTCGTAGATCAAAGAGAAACTGAGTCGTGTTAGATCTTGTGGATTTTCTAATAGAGCGATAACCCTTGAGCCAATGAGTGCGCCAACCATGGCACCTAGCATGATCCACAAGCGGTTATCATCCGATATGGGATCGACTGTATGTCTTTTTAGACAATAGTAAACTCTGATCCCAATAAAGAAAGCGAGCACCTCAAAGAGATAGTGTAAATGAAAGCGCTCACCAAAGAACTCAACTAGAATAGGGAAATTCATTAACTCAATGTACAGTATTATATCAAACCCTCATCTCCGAAGCTGTAAAATAAGTTATTGCTAAAAATAAGATGGTCAAGAACGAGTAGGTCTAACATCTTGCCTGCTTCTACCAGCTTTTTCGTGATGCTAATGTCCTGCTGGCTAGGTCTCAGGTTGCCTGATGGGTGGTTGTGCGCAAGTATTATACAGGCTCCGTTTTGCTCCAGGGAGACCTTGAAAATGATCTTTGGATCAGCAACCGTACCCGCCATACCACCTTTACTAATTAGTTGCTTACTAACTACACAGTTGGCACGATTGAGGATTAATATCCAAAATTCTTCATGGTTAAGGTCGGAGAAGACGGGAAAGAGAATATTAAAAGCATCTCTTGAAGATGTGATCTTCTGCGTTTCATTGGCGTTACCCAGCTCTTTGCGGCGGCGTCCAAGCTCTAAACCAGCGACTACACTTATTGCCTTAGCTTCACCAATTCCCTTAAATTTTGAGAGGTCGGCAATGGAGGCTTTACCGAGATGATCAAGATCATTATCATAAAATGATAGTATTCTTTTGCTGAGGTCTACTGCCGTCTCATTTCTACTACCGGATCCAATCAGGATAGCGATGAGTTCTGCATCTGTGAGGTGGCGGCGCCCGTTTAACAACATTTTCTCGCGTGGCCGGTCGGCTTCTGCCCAGAGCTTTATTCCAAGTTTTTGATCGTATGCATTCATATGGGAAGCATCCAATGAGTGTTGGGCAAAAAAAAACGTCATGTGCAATGCACATGACGTTTTGATATTTTAGTAAGCTCTACTTATTTTAAGTTATTAACAAACTTAGTCAACTTAGATTTATTGTTTGCTGCTTTATTCTTGTGAATAACACTTTTCTTAGCTAAACGGTCTAACATTGAAATTACTTTTGGAAGTAATTCAAGACCCGTTGTTTTATCTTCAGCAGAACGCAGTCTTTTGATAAACGTACGCGTAGTTTTTGCTTGATATCTATTACGTAAACGTTTGGTTGCGTTTGCTCTGATTCTTTTTAGTGAAGATTTATGATTTGCCATTTTTTGTTATTATAATATTTTATAGTTAGAGCTTAGCCCTTTCCTTCTTCTTTTTTCGGACTGCAAATATAGAATTAATGTTTTTAAAATACAAAAGCATTCGGCAAATATTTTTCATCGATAGGAAAGTAATACCTAGAGATTGAAACAGTTCTTGAAATCTAATATCGAAACTGACATAATCTTAACCTTATTGCTTTGTAAGTTATAAAGTCCGAAGGGATAATATATAAACGGCTTGGAAGGACTGGCCGCGGACACAGCTTATGGTTCGATCCTCATCTAGTCCGCCTTGGCACCCCCTTGAGTCTGCTTTAGCGGTAGCAAGGCGGAACCAACCCGGTACCAACGCGGAACCAACCCGGAACCAACCCCAGCTTGGACATGGACAACTGAAATAGCAATACAGGTTATTGACTTAATTTGTATTGACTATAGACACAGAACTGTTTACACATATAATTACGTACAAAGCCTTTCATTAAAAACTTAAAATGTTATTTTTGAGGCGCATCCTAAGAACCATTTTGCTTAATGAAAATACGTATCGCCATATTTGCTTCCGGATCAGGTTCCAATGCACAGAAACTGATGGAATATTTTAAACATAGTCCAGATGCGGAAATTTCACTCGTACTCACAAATAATTCAGATGCTTACGTTCTACAACGGGCGGATAATTTTGAAATACCAAGCCACATATTTGACAGGAATGAATTTTATAACAGCGATAACATTATCGACTTGTTAAAAAGCCTGGATATCGATCTGATTGTACTTGCTGGTTTCCTGTGGTTGATACCAAAAACTTTAATCGCTGAATATTCCGGAAGGATTATAAATATCCACCCTGCCCTACTGCCAAAGTTTGGTGGAAAAGGTATGTATGGCGATTTTGTACACAAGGCGGTGATGGAAGCAAAAGAAACAGAAGGGGGTATCACAATCCACTATGTTGACGAGAACTATGATGAGGGAGAGTATATCCATCAGGCGAAATATAGAATCGATAAGGATGATAGTTTGGAAATAATCAAGTTCAAAGGTCAGCAGCTGGAGCATCTCCATTATCCAAAAGTTGTTGAAAGCATTGTAAAGCGGATTAAGAAATAAGATTCGGCTGTTCCAAAGTAGTCGTATCGCGTCAGCAAGTAAACCTTCTGAACTCTGCATGCCCATCGCGATTGCTGTAAATAGCAGTTGCCCCAGCGATAGCAAAAATGCCGTTGCGTTTGTAAACTTTTACCAACTCGTTATTTTTGGCATTATTATAACTGTAATAAGAGTAAGAACCCTAATACAAATAATATGAGCCAAGAATTCAAATCCGGAGATATAGTTGTCCTTAAATCAGGAGGACCTAGTATGACTATAGAAGGTTTTAGCACAATAATTTCGCTTGACGGGCAAGAAAGACAGGATAAGAGCAAAGTCGAAGCTTCTTGGTTTGAGGCAGGAGATCTCTTTAGGGAAACATTCGATGTAGCAGCGTTGGAATACTTGTAGTCCATAAAAATTCCATTTTCTTGATCACGAGTATTGTAGTTTGGTTAGACAAGTGTCCATCATGCGAATAGAACTGTCGCTGCGTATTACACTAATAACCATTTGCCATTAAAAGAAAAACGGGTATCTTTGCGGCTCAAATTTTTTCTCGGATGAGCCAATCAATTAAGATCAAAAACGCTTTAATTTCAGTTTATTACAAGGACGGCCTGGAGCCATTAGTTCGCTTACTTGCTGAGCAAGGAGTCCAACTATTCTCTACAGGTGGTACAGAACAGTTCATAAAAGATTTGAACTTGCCTGTTACTGCCGTGGAAGACCTTACGGGTTATCCCTCGATTCTTGGAGGCAGAGTTAAAACGTTGCATCCTAAAGTATTTGGCGGTATACTCAACCGAAGAGGGCTTACATCAGATAAAGATCAGATTGCAGAATATGAAATCCCTGAAATTGACCTGGTTATTGTGGACCTGTATCCTTTTGAGGAAACAGTTGGAGCCGGAGGCACTGAAGATGAAATCATTGAAAAAATAGACATCGGTGGTATCTCGTTAATCCGTGCTGCAGCTAAAAACTTCAACGATGTGGTGATCATTTCTTCCAAAGATGACTATGCAACCCTGGTGGAACAATTGAGCAGCCAAAATGGTGAAACTACGATCGCTCAGCGTAAAGCCTTTGCAAAGACAGCGTTTCATACCTCATCGAATTATGATACAGCGATCTTCAACTATTTCAATGCGGAAGAACCATTAACGGTATTCAAACAAAGTATCAGTAAATCGCAAACATTGCGTTATGGCGAAAATCCTCATCAGAAAGGCGTGTTCTACGGAGATCTAAACGAGATGTTCACCAAACTAAATGGCAAAGAACTTTCCTATAACAATTTAGTAGATGTGGACGCTGCAGTGGCCTTGATAGATGAGTTTGAAGAACCTACTTTTGCGATTTTGAAGCACACAAATGCATGTGGCGTTGCTTCAAAAGCGAGCATTTTCGAAGCTTGGAACGTTGCTTTAGCATGTGATCCAGTTTCTGCATTCGGTGGAGTTTTAATAGCCAATAGGGAAATAGATCTAGAAACCGCTTCTGAAATTAACAAGCTATTTTTTGAAGTGTTAATTGCACCTTCTTATCAGCCAGAAGCTGTTGAGCTGTTCCGTGCTAAGAAAAATAGGGTAATCTTACAAAGAAACGATGTTGAGCTCAGCAAAAAACAGTTCAAAACTTTGTTAAACGGTGTGATAGAACAAGATAAAGATCTAATTATTGAGGGTACTGAACAGATGACTTCAGTCACGACAATTACACCGACAGAACAAGAATTGAAAGACTTGTTTTTTGCTAACAAAGTGGTTAAACATACGAAGTCTAATACGATCGTTTTCGTGAAAAATAGCCAATTATTAGCTAGTGGTGTTGGACAAACTTCGAGGGTTGACGCATTGAAGCAGGCAATCGTAAAAGCGGATGCATTTAAGTTTGATCTTCAAGGTTCAGTAATGGCTTCAGATGCATTTTTTCCCTTCCCAGATTGCGTTGAAATCGCTGCTGAGGCTGGAATTACTGCGGTTTTACAGCCAGGTGGCTCTATAAAAGATGCTGATTCTATCAACATGGCAAATGAAAAAGGAATTGCGATGGTAACGACTGGTATCAGACATTTTAAACACTAATTATTTACAGGCGAATACAATAAAAAGACGTAGTTTTACATTACTATAAGTACACAGATTTTAAATACTTAAAATATCACCTATAAATGGGTTTATTTAACTGGTTCACACAGGAAGTTGCTATCGATTTAGGTACAGCAAATACCCTGATTATACATAATGACAAAGTAGTAGTTGATGAGCCATCGATAGTTGCTTTTGACAGACAGACAAACAAAATTATAGCTATAGGAAGACAAGCCATGCAGATGGAGGGAAAGACGCACGATAACATTCGTACGGTTAGACCTCTAAAAGATGGTGTTATCGCAGATTTCAATGCGGCAGAAGCCATGATCAAAGGAATGATCCGCATGCTGAATGGTGGTAAGGGCTGGATGTTTCCTTCTTTAAGAATGGTAATCTGTATCCCTTCTGGAATTACAGAAGTAGAAAAACGTGCGGTGCGTGACTCTGCAGAAATTGCTGGCGCTAAAGAGGTTTATCTTATTCACGAACCGATGGCAGCAGCTGTTGGAATAGGAATAGATGTGGAAGAACCAATGGGTAACATGATCATTGATATTGGTGGTGGAACAACTGAAATTGCGGTAATTGCTTTATCTGGTATTGTTTGTGACCAATCGATCCGAGTTGCGGGTGATAATTTTGACTCCGATATTGTCAACTACATCCGTAGACAACATAATATTATGATTGGTGACCGTACTGCGGAGAAGATCAAAATTGAAGTAGGCGCTGCATTGCCTGAATTAACTGATCCGCCTGCGGATTTCGCTGTACAAGGCAGAGATTTGATGACCGGAGTTCCAAAACAAATTACAGTGTCATATACGGAGATTGCGCACTGTTTGGACAAGTCTATTTCCAAAATTGAAGAAGCGATTTTGAAAGCGTTAGAGATCACTCCTCCAGAACTTTCAGCTGACATTTACCAGACAGGTATTTATTTAACTGGTGGTGGAGCGTTACTTAGAGGACTGGATAAACGTGTTGCAGCAAAAACTAAACTTCCTGTACATGTAGCTGAAGATCCACTTCGTGCAGTAGTTAGAGGTACTGGAATTGCATTGAAAAATATCGGAAGCTTTAAATTTTTAATGCAATAGACGCCTATTCAGGCCAGCTCGGCAGGACGTCATTTAAAGGCCCCGCCAATAACCGCTCTTCAGTTAACCGCTCCTCAGTTAAACGCCCGTCATCCCGAATTTATTTCAGGAACTTGAGGCCGAGGTCCTGAAATAAATTCAGGATGACGGACGACTAAAATGATGGACGACTAAAAATGACGGGGACGGGAGACTAAGCAGGAAATAGCTAAGAGAAA
Source organism: Pedobacter sp. (assembly GCF_037719805.1). Lineage (GTDB taxonomy): Bacteria > Bacteroidota > Bacteroidia > Sphingobacteriales > Sphingobacteriaceae > Pedobacter. Next base: position 282,431 of record NZ_JBBJLZ010000005.1, read on the forward strand.
TAACATACATTAAAGACTATGCGTAACCTTTGGATTTTTTTAAGCAGATACAACGCATTCTTCTTTTTCATTATCTTTTTTACCATTGGGCTTATTCTGACCATTAGAAATAACGCTTATCAACGAAGTGTCACCATAAACAGTACTAACGAGGCTGTTGGAGAGGTTTATAGCCATTTGAATGTTTTAAACCGATACTTGAGTCTTGGAATGGTCAACGACAGCTTAGCCAGAGAAAATGCGAAACTCAAATCAACCATTTTGCAACTTCAGAATATTGACACTGCTAAAGACGTAGTTGTGAAGGACACCTCCGGTGTACCTCAATTCACTTATCTTTCAGCGAGAGTTGTTAAAAACTCTATCACCTTGCGAAATAACATCATCACGATTAATAAAGGAACTTTAGATGGTATTTCAGCAGGCATGCCTGTGGTGTCACCAGGAACCGGTATAGTAGGTTACATACTGGATGTTTCTGCACACTTTTCTACCATCCGGTCACTCCTTCACAAATCGACATTTATTAGTGTGAATGTAAAGAAGAACAATGCTGTCGGTTCTTTAATATGGGGTGAGGGAAACCTCGATTACCGAAAAGCTTTCATCAAGGACATTCCCAACCATTTCAAACTAAGTGTTGGTGATACGGTAGTTACTTCGAATTTCTCTGCTTTTCCTTCAGGAATCCCCGTCGGAAAAGTAACAAATACCGGAATTTCTAGAGGAGATAATTTTAAATTGATCGAAATTAGCCTGCTGAACGACTTTAGCGCGTTACAATATGTATATGTCATTAAAAATAAGTTTGCAGTTGAACAACAGGAAATAGAAGCAAAAACACCAAATGAACAGTAGGTTAGTTATCATAAATATTGTAAGGTGGTTCATAGTGTTGTTGGTTCAGATCCTTTTATTACGGAATCTGAATTTTTACAACCTTGCAAATCCTTTCATCTACATCTTAGTATTGCTTTTACTTCCCTTCAGCACTCCAAATTTGCTTTTGTATTTAATTGCTTTTATCACAGGCTTAACCATGGACGCTTTCTATGACACGGTTGGCGTACACACGGCGGCATGCGTTACCTTGTCCTTTGTTAGAATACTTTTTATCTCAGTGTCCGTGAGCAAGGATAATTTCGATGAGCCTGAGCCTACTCTTGGCAACATGGGCTTTAAGTGGTTTTTATTGTATGCCACGCTTTGTACGTTTTCACATCACATAGTGCTCTTCTTTCTAGAGACCTTTAGACTAACGGAATTCTCATATACTCTAGTAAGGTGCTTGTTAAGCAGTGTATTTACACTATTTTTGCTTTTACTAATTGAATTCATTTTTTATGGCAGGAAAGCGCGTTAATGGATAATTTATTTAACAGGAAGTACATTGTACAGGGCTTATTTATCGTAGTGGCCCTGATTCTTCTTGGAACGCTTTTTTACATTCAGGTTGTAAGCGATAAATATTTCCTCTCTGCAGAAAATAACGTTTTAAGAAGGATTTACACCTTCGCTGCAAGAGGGGTTATTCTGGACCGTAACGAAAAGATTTTGGTTCAAAATGAGCTGGTCTATGATTTAATGGCGATTCCAAACGATGTAAAGCCCTTTGATACCGTTGCGCTGTGTCGGATTATAGATGTAGATACTGCAAAATTTATTAAGAATTTTAAGAAAGCGAGAAGGCGATCAATATTTCAACCAGAAATTATTGAAAAGCAATTGCCTGTTGAAATCTATCAAAGTCTTTCTGAGCAACTAGCAAGGTTTCCAGGCTTTTTTGTCCAGAGCAGAACCATCAGACAGTATCCAGATAGTGTGGCAGCGCATTTCCTGGGTTACACAAGAGAGGTGACTGAGAAAGAAATTAAAAACTCTGAAGGCTATTATCGACCCGGTGACTACAACGGGAAAAGTGGCGTTGAGCGCTATTATGAAAAACCTCTACGTGGTGTAAAAGGTGTTGAAAAACTATTATATGATGTCCACAACGTTCCAAAAGGCAGCTATGCGGAAGGTAGGTTTGACACTTCTGCGGTATCTGGAGAACAATTAATTTCGTCATTAGATATTAGATTGCAAAAACTGGGCGAGCAGTTAATGACAAACAAAGTAGGTAGCATAGTAGCAATAGAACCAGCAACAGGGGAAATTTTAGCCTTTGTTAGCAGCCCAGGCTATGATCCAAATCTATTCGCAGGAAGACAGTTCGGCAACAACTACATGAACCTACTAGGACAACCCAACAGGGTACTTAACGTAAGACCGATCATGGGATATTACTCGCCTGGATCCGCATTTAAGCCTTTGGATGCATTAATAGGTCTTCAAGAAGGTGTGATAGACCCCAACACAACATTTAACTGCCCGGGTTATTTCAGAGCAGGTAACCACCCGGTCAAGTGCGAGCATGTTGACGGCAACATCTCTTTAAGAAGGGGGCTGGCCAGATCATGTAATACCTATGCATGCTACGTTTTTCAGAAATTAATTACTCAGAAGAAATATAAAAATCAGAAGATTGCCTATGATGCATGGCACCGCATGGTGTCCAAATGGGGCCTTGGAGACACGTTAGGTGTCGACCTGCCAGGAGAACGTAGAGGTAGATTTTACGATGCAGCCTATTATTCTGAAAAGTATAGCAAGTCCTGGGGCTACACTACTGTCATATCATTGGCTATCGGCCAGGGGGAAATGGATGCAACCCCATTACAGATGGCAAACATCATGGCAACCATTGCAAACAAAGGTTACTATATAAAACCTCATTTGATCAAAGCGGTTGGAAAAGACAGGAAAATTCAACGTCAATATTTGGAAAAACATTCGGTAGATATCGATGCTCAACACTTTGAGCCGGTGATTGACGGCATGCAGGAGGCCGTAAACTCACCATGGGGAACAGCTATCGCCTCAAGGATTGATGACATCATCATGTGCGGCAAGACAGGAACTGTACAAAATCCTCGCGGTAAGAACCACTCGGTATTCATTGGTTTCGCGCCAAGAGACAATCCCAAGATAGCAATAGCTGTTATTGTAGAGAATGCAGGTTTTGGCAGTACATATGCGGCACCTATGGCTAGTTATATTACAGAAACGTACCTGAGAGGTAGTGTGGCAAAAAACAAACTTGCTCAGGTAGAATGGATGAAAAAACAGGTTATTTTGCCAAACGTTCCAAAGCCTAAATTGAAGCCTAAAGCAAAAGCTCCCGATACCTTGCAAATGATAAAACCTCTAAATGAACAATCAACAAGGTAATCGATTCTTTTTTCATGTAGACTGGGTAAGCATCCTGATTTTTATAGCGCTATGCGCTGTAGGGTTTGTTAATATTTACGCCTCTATCCCTAAAGCTCCTGATTCTACCGCGTTTGATTTCAGTAGCAGCTACGGTAAGCAACTCATCTATATTATTGCAGGATTGATTTTGGGCTTTTCCATACTGTTATTAGATGCAAAGTTCTTCAGTATATTTTCACCAATAATATATGGCATAACAGTGCTATTATTGATGGCCGTGTTGGTAATCGGCACTAAGGTCTCCGGCAATCAAGCCTGGATCTCTATTGGTGGTGGCTTTCGGCTCCAACCCTCTGAATTTGCCAAATTTGGTACTTCACTACTGTTGGCAAGATATATTAGTAATTTCAACCCGAAGTTCAGAGACGTGAAATCTATTGCCATTGCCGCGTTGATCATTGGATTCCCATTGCTGCTCATCTTGCTTCAGCCAGATGCTGGCTCAGCACTTGTCTTCCTGGCCTTCATGTTTCCAATGTACCGGGAAGGTTTATCTGGCTACTTCTTATTGATCTTTCTGGGAATGATCGTTCTCTTTGTGGCAGATTTCTTAGTACCAATGCAGATATTAGTCCCACTAATACTTTTTATCGGAGGCTTCTTTGTCTACCAGAACAGGAGGAAGCAGAAGATTATGTTTTCTGCTATATTGGTTACCATAGTGGCAATTGCTTACCTTTTCTTTGTACAACTCACCTACGAAAAAATCCTGAAGCCGCACCAGCGAACACGGATTGAACTGATACTAGGACTCAAAATGGATCCAAAAGGTGTTGGTTACAATGTTATTCAATCGAAAATAGCAATTGGTTCTGGCCAACTTACTGGTCGGGGTTTTCTGGAAGGTACTCAAACCAAATATGGGTATGTGCCAGCCCAAAGCACAGACTTCATTTTCTCTACCATTGGCGAAGAATGGGGCTTTGTAGGATGCTTTGTGGTTATTGGACTGTATGTTTTTCTACTATTACGGCTAATTAACCTGGCTGAGCGACAGCGTTCCAGTTTCTCCCGCGTGTACGGCTATTGCGTTGCCTGTATCCTATTTTTCCACGTCTTCATAAATATCGGTATGGCCATTGGGATAGTGCCGGTTATAGGCATACCTCTTCCCTTTATCAGCTATGGAGGATCATCGTTGTGGAGCTTTACGGTGCTGTTGTTTATCTTCCTTAAACTGGATTCCAATCGAATGGGCTTTATCTAAGCCTCCGGGAAACGTTGCTTTAACAGTTCATAAAATTTATCGACGGTAGATTGCCTAGACTGCCAATTATTCTTTACAGCATAATTATGCTGAAGAAAGGCGTCTGCAGACTTGAAATCCGGAAGCTTGTTGATGATGTCAATGGCCTCTGAGTACGCGAGGTTATAGCCATTGAAAAGATCTTTTATATATAATAATTTCTCATTTAAATTAACGGACTTCTTCAAGTCTGTAATCGTGGGCGCCGTTGCTTCGTTATTGGAATTATTTGGCTTTTGATTAGCAGCCAAAAGTTCGTTCAAAGTTGGTCTTGGAGCAGTTGCGGATGGCTGTACTATTTTATCTTCAACTTTGTCTGGAACGAAGGTATGAGTCGGTTTTGGTATTTCCTGCGCTTTCAGGTCGTCTTCTACAAGTACAGGGGCAGATTGTTGATATTGTGTTACAGGTTCAGGATGCTTAATCGGTTCCACTTTTGGAGCCTCTTTCACCGCCTCCGGCTTCTCAGGGATTAGTGGCTCTTCATTTTTAACCTCATTATAAACCAGAAAAGGCTCCGGACCTAACTCCTCTACAACGGGTTGAACATACGTGACTTCGTTATCATATTCCTCAATGTCCTCAGCTTCCTGGTTGTCATAGTCTACCTGCTCTTCGTGATGATTATCTTCGATTACTTCTTCGAGATCGATTGCTTCTTCGGGAGATCTATCGTTTAATACAAATTCAAATGTTGGCGGGGAATCCACATATGCCGGCGCATCCTTAGTTGGCACTTCTGCAGGCATCTCAGGCTTGAAAGGAGGTGGCGTGATACTCTCTTTGAAAGTATAGCTTCCAACTATTTCGTCTTCGTCTTTCGAAGCAGCTTCAGGCAGTTCTTTTAAGGGTTGATCGATTGTCAGCCTCTTCACGATCTGTACATGATCAGCAAGAAATTTAGCATTTGCGAGAAACAACTCAAGTTCAAGTTCGCTAAGCTGGTTAGGATTATCGGAAAGGAATTGATACTGGTCCTGCAATTCGTTTAAGATATATCCTATCTTTTTGAAGATGTTATTGTGGTTCACCATAGCTCTATAACGAAATAATGTAGTCTTTATGTTGGTAACTTGACACTCAAAAATACTGCAAAATTCTGATATTAGCGGACTATTACTACGCCACACACATGTTATTTAGCGAACAAAGTTACAGAAGAGGAGAGTTTTGCGGCAGTATCGAAGTAATTTGTGGTTCTATGTTTTCCGGGAAAACGGAAGAATTATTACGCCGGATCAAGAGAGCACAAATAGCCAAATTAAAAGTTGAGATCTTCAAGCCCACAACGGATACGCGTTATGATGAGAACGCCGTAGTGTCTCATGACCTCAATTCTATCCAGTCTGTCCCGGTTGGCACTTCTTCAGCTATCCTACTTTTGAAGGCAGACACGCAGGTAGTCGGAATTGACGAAGCTCAATTCTTTGATGAGGGTTTGCCGGAGGTTTGTAATAAACTTGCGCAAAAAGGGATAAGAGTGATTGTTGCAGGCTTAGACATGGATTTCCTTGGAAAGCCATTTGGACCAATTCCGTCACTTATGGCAATTGCCGAACTGGTAACTAAGGTAAATGCAGTGTGTATGCGGTGCGGGAGTCCTGCCACCTATTCCTTCAGAAAGGTAGCAAGTGAAGCTAAGATTTTACTAGGAGAAAAAGATAGCTACGAACCAAGATGCAGAAGGTGCTATAGCTTAGGCTAAGGGACAATTCTTGCATCTCTTCCCTTTAAGGTACTTCTCGCAACACTTCTTTTTTGTCTTCTTTTCCTTATCCTTCTTATCCTTATCTTTCTTCGACATTGTGTCAATATAACAAAAAAAGGTACACACTGTTTGCCAGCATGTACCTTCAGTCTGGTTTAGTATGATTTAAGCTTCTTCGTAAGATATCTTATTTACGTGTTTATCAATCTCCCATCTTCCTGTGCCTTCTTCTCCAATAACATCGAAGAGTTCCAGCGCACGGCGGGCCTTATATTCTTCTTCTCTTTGCTCTTTAAAGAACCAATTTAGAAACTCGAGAGTTACAAAGTCCTGCTCTTTGTAGCAGCGGGATGCGATATTCTTAATAGACTGCGTAACACTGATCTCCTGGTCCAATGCATCTTCAAACACTTCGCGGAAGGAATTATATTCTTGTTTTATATTATTGATATCTGGTGAGATTGCTGAACCCCCCATATCCAATACATATTTGTAGAACTTTAATTGATGTAACCTCTCTTCTTCCGCTTGCTTGAAAAAGTAATCAGAAGAATAATCAAAACCATTCTGGTTACACCAGGAAGCCATCGCTAAATAAATTGCTGAAGAATGAGCTTCTTTCTTTATTTGTTGGTTCAAGAGTACCTCAATATCTGAGGAAATTAGGCACTTCGCGCGAATGATATCTTTCATAATACTTGATTTAATATAAGCAGTGTAAGCATATAACGAGGCACACTGTTTTAAATACAGTTCAAAAATAGTGCAATAAAATAGTAAAGGATAATATTAGTGCAATATGGAAAGATTCTAATTCTAAGTTAATCAGCCAACTAAACGATGTAACCGGTCGTAAACGATGTGGTTAAGTTCAAGCATGACAAAGGTGCCTTGTAGCAATTCTTTTAAGGCAATGATCTCAATTAAAGACAGTACATAGCAATGATCACAGGCACAAATAAAGATAATTTCAAGATCTGGAGACTTAGTGCTACTAAGTAGAAGGTTTTCAATATCTATCAGATAAACTGCCTTTTGAAGTTTTAAAAGGTTTCGGTAATCAAACTTTGCAAGCTTGCCCGCAAAATCTACATACCAGCAACTTTCACTGTCTGACTGATAAATAGCACCTTTTACTGTGCTAAACACTTCATCAAAGCTGGCTTTTGGTAAGGAAATTTGTGACTGAGTTTTTTGCATTTACCTAACGTTGTATGCAAAGATTGTTATTATTTAGATTGAATCCAAATCCTTTTCGAGAATTTATAAAACAGCCATTAGCCCATTTTTAGCGTTTGAATAACTAAATTGCTGAATCAAGTATGAACTTTTAAATTAGCCAAATGCAATATATTAACCCTTCCAGACTACTCCGTTCAGTCGCTATTACTGCCATTGTTACGCTCGGAATATCTTTCAATACCAACGCACAAACGAAACTAAATGTAGCACTGGCAGGTCTCAGTCATGACCATGTGAACAACATTATAAATAGCTACATGAAGGGAGAAGTGAACATCATTGGCATCGCTGAAGAGAATCAGGATCTGGTGAAACGTTTTAAGAAACAGGCAAAACTACCTGATTCTGTTTTCTTCAACAACCTGACTGATTTATTAAAGATTAGAAAACCAGACGTCGTGCTTGCTTTCAATGCCATTGAGGACCATCTTGCAGTGGTTGAGGTAGCCGCACCGTTAGGCATTTCTGTTATGGTAGAGAAACCGTTGGCAGTATCTGTTAAACACGCCGAACGCATGGCTCTATTGGCGAGACAATACAACATCCAATTGCTTACAAATTATGAAACCACCTGGTACGACAGCAACCAGGAGGCGTTCACGCGCGTCAAAAATGATAAAGCAATTGGCGACATGCGAAAAATGGTATTCCACGACGGTCATCAGGGACCTAAGGAGATTGGTGTTAGTAAAGAGTTCCTCAGCTGGCTTACAGATCCAAAGAAAAATGGAGGGGGTGCCATCATTGATTTTGGTTGCTATGGTGCGAATATGATGACCTTACTAATGGATGGGGTGATGCCAATTTCCGTCACAGCCGTTACTAAGAGAATCAAACCAAACATTTATCCGAAGGTAGATGATGACGCTACAATCCTTGTAGAATACCCAAATGCAACTGGAATTATTGAGGCCTCATGGAACTGGCCTTTCAATATAAAAGACATGGAACTTTTTGGTCAGACCGGTTATATCCAGGCCGTTAATTCCAACACGCTACGCATTAGAGCTAATAATGGCAACAACTATAGCCTAATTACCGCCAAGCCATTGCCAAAAGCATACAGTAGCCATCTAGACTACCTTGCAGCGGTTTTAAAGGATGGAGTTAAGCCCGGAAAGGATCTATCATCCCTTGAAAATAATCTAATCGTTGTCAGGATTTTGGAAGCTGCTAAACAATCTGCCAAAGAAGGTAAAAAAGTGATGTTCAAACAATAGCATTTACTGGTATTCTGCGCTGTTGAACTTCGTATCCAGCCAGGTAATGTGATTAGTCAAAAAGTTCTTCAGATAGGTGATTTCTCCTTCATAGGAACCGGAAACGTACATTTCAAGGTAGGCCTGTTTCTTAAGAATGTCCCATCTCGTAAAATTACGAACCTGCGAAACGGCCAGCTTCTTTTGTAATGGTGCGATCATCCCGGGCAGTGCTTGAATCTTCGGTTTCAGTTCATTCCACCGGTTTCGTATGCGCTGCCTGAACGACTGGTCCATCATAAACCTTTTGAACCAAATCTTAGGTTCGAAGGCAGAGTTAGCCATTAAACCATTCACCTGGTCGCCCAGGCGATTATCATTATTAGCTGCTTTATCGAAATCCCAAACTGGACCAGTATAAATCTTATCGTCGTTTCTCTTTTTAAACAGATAAGTACTTCTAAAGGCGTCGGGATTTCCGATCACCTCGTTCACTATATAGTAATCGATATAACTATTGACATCGAAATACTTCCTGTAACCGTTTACCGGATCTGTAAAGTTGTTTGCATAAAGTGCGTCTTCAACCTTCTGAAAATGGTTTTTGATGTAATCCTTTTGCTGCTGGCTAACTTTATCTTCATCAGGGTACTTTATTACAAAGGGCATCTTCTTTGCGGTGTAAAAGTATACCGGTTCGCCAGTCGCAAATAAATCCTGCTCAATCAGATAGCCGCCAGAAAGGTTTGGAAGCGTAGTAGTACCATCCGGTTGCTCCTCAATATCAACAAGGCCAGGACCTTCCTTTACTTGCTGCGTCAATTGGTAGCTTCCAAGATAACTCCCATTGAGATAAAGCTCAACATACCTGGAGTCTACCGTAAAAGGACGTCCAATGCTCCTGCTGAGTGAGAATGCAAGCTCAGAGCGAATCAAAGATTTGTCGGCATAATTTGCCAGAAGCACCCAGTTCTTATTTTCTGGCATTCCCAACAAACTTGCTTTCTTATCAAGCTTAATGCGATAGGGCTTCTTTGGCATATCCCATGTGGAATTACTTCTACCCTTAACCTCCGTTTTTCCGTCGAACAACACATCCTTGAAATTCCCTACCAACTTCAAAGTTCCCGTTACATAAACGTCTTTGCTTGTAATGGCGGTGCCATTGGTATTTAGGTACAACGCTGCTATTCCATTATCTGTGAATTTTACAACATAAGTTTTCTGACTCTTATCTTCAGCAACCACATTATACTTAACAAGAGTAGTAAAATCAGTAGCTGTGCCCCCACTGGCTTGTACTGTTTCCTCTATAGTAACATTGGTACCGTCGAACGTGAATTCTGGAATAAGCTTAGAGATATCCGTACCAGCGAAAGCTACTGCATAGATGGTGTCTCCAATGATTTCGGCGTTTACACTATTGACGAGCACAGGGTTCTTCTCTGCCCGGAAATAGAACGTTTTCATAGCTTTCTCAGAAGAAAGAACAGGCTCGGGTATAGTCTCCCCCGGTTTATCTTCTTTTTTACAGCCCGAAAAACTCATGAATGCCGATATAAAAATACCAATGTAAACGGCCCGGAAACGAGTTGAGTTTTCGGATAACAACTTCAGAGTGAAGCGATCTAATACGTTCATAAATTATATTTGGAACTACAATATACGAATTCCTCTCACTCCTTAAGCTAAGCGGATTACTTAACTACCTCAATTCCAAGATAGATAAAACAGGAAGGTGATCTGAAGCATAAGTTTCCGGTATCACCTCATGAGCAATCACTTTGAAGCTATTGCGGTTTTTAAATCCAATATGATCAATGGTCTTAGTGGGCTTGATAACAGGGATGGTAAATCCGCAATCACTACATGTGCGCATGAACATTAAATCAAAAATCTTGATGGTCTCAGAACCAGGCGCGGCATTTAAGTCTCCTGCCAAAATGAAAGGTAATTGTTCCTTTTGCGTAATCTTGTTTATCTCCGAGACCTGCAAAATCCTGTTCTCTTCTGCTCTCTGGGCATCCAAATGCGTTGAAGCGAATCGTACAAACACATTCTTTTTAATTTCCACTGTGACTATTGACAGAACTCTTTGCTCGGCTTTAAGATCAGCGTTTTTTGGCAATTTGTAGGTTTCCTGATCTGTAAGTGGGTAGCGCGATAAAATCGCCACACCATAGTCGCCACCATCATGATCGATCGCTTTGCCAAAGTAAAAGTTCATCTTTAGCTTTTGCGCTAAAAGCACAGCCTCGTTGATGTGGCCTGATCTGTTTGTATTTACATCGACCTCCTGAAGTGCAACAAGGTCTGGATGTTGTTTTTCTATCACCCTTGCAATTGCATCTATATCTATTGTTCCCTCCTTACTCTTCGAGGGAGGATTCGCATGGTGAATATTGTAAGTCAGGACGCGTATACGCTTGGCGTTCGTTTTGGTATCCTGGCTACTTATCTTCGGAGCGCAGGCAGTTAAAACACTGATTAAGAGGAAGGCTAATGAAAATCTATACATAAGGTATGCTTATTAACGAAATGCAAATATACCAGCTTTGTTTTTTCAATGTATCCTGAGAATTAATATTAAGTTAACAAAATAGCATGTATATTAGTACTATGAAACGTCTCTCTCTTCTCCTTTTCGCTTGCGGATTATCCTTTTTATCCTCTTGTGACGGCTTTAACGAGCAGCCATTCCCTACGACAGTCTATAAGCCTGTTCTTATGGACAGATCCTCATTGGAACGTTCCATCTTATGGAAACCTGCGACCGGTATTAAAACACCTGGAAAGATTTATTTTAAGGACAATTACATTTTAATAAGCGAGCGCTATCTTGGCGTACATCTCGTTGATAATACTGATCCTAAGATACCAGTGATGAAAGGATATATCAGCGTGCCAGGTTGCGTGGATATGGCGATGAAAGACAATACTTTGTATGTTGACAATGCAGTTGATCTTGTTGCCATTGACATCAGTCAGATCGCAAACGGAAAAATTGAAGTTAAAAAGCGCGTTAAGGAGACGTTTCCAGAACTGATACCTCCGGACGGTCTTTCAATACCGTATAAGTACAGTGCTGCCAACAGGCCGAAAAATACTGTAATTGTAAACTGGTCCAAGTAAAAAAATTACACCCTCGAAAATGAAAGCGCTCCACATATTAACTCTATTTATAGTCGTCTCATTAATTGCTGGTTCCTGCTCTAAAAGCAACTCTTCTCCCGACGCGTTTAAGGACTCGGGAACTACAGGAATAGGCGGGTCGTTGGCACGGTTCACAATTGTAAACGATCACCTTTTTACCGTCTCCGATAGGCAACTATCTGTTTATGACATCACTCAGGCTAACAATCCAACGCTGAAAAGCAAAAAGGAGATTGGTTTTGGAGTAGAGACGATCTTTCCTTACGGAGATAACTTATTTATTGGGACACAAACTGGCATGCAGATTCTTAATGTAGATCAGCCGACGGATCCGGTATTGCTATCTAGTTTTCAGCATATCCGGAGCTGCGATCCAGTAGTAGCAAACCAGAAATATGCTTATATCACCTTACGAACTGATAATTTTTGCACCCGCGGCCTTAACGAACTGCAGATCCTTGATGTTTCTGACCTACTAAAACCAATATTAGTAAAGTCATATACAATGATTAAACCGCAAGGCCTGGCGCTTGAGGGGACAAATCTTTTTATTTGTGATAATGTACTGAAATGGTATGATGTAAGTGACCCACAGAACCTTGTAAGTAAAGGAACCTTTATAACGAACGCTACCGATCTCATCGTGCACAACAACATCTTAATGGTAATAGGAACAGGGGGATTGTCGCAGTACAGCTACAATACGGGAGAAATTAAACTAATAAGCCGAATCCCGACAACGTTATGATCATAAGCAATCCATTCCATTCAGGGTTAACCAAAACCATCCTATTCGTTTCATTGTCGCTGTTCACCTTCCTCGCTAAATCACAAGATAAACATGGAGATTCCGTATTGAGAACCAAAACAGCCATTAGCGTTTCCCTCCAGCCCTTCTTTTTGGTCAATAACACCCTAAAAGCAGATCTTGAAATACAGCCGATTGGACGAAAGTTTAACTATGTGATCACTGCAGAGCTTTACGACGGACCAATGCTAGATGATGATGACTTCAGTTATACGTCGCGATTCCCGGAGGATCAGATCAATGGCTTCGGTCTTGGTATCCTCCAGAAATACAAGTTTAAAAACCAACTTTCAAGCCCCTATTTGGCATATGGTGTTACCTTCAGGCATCAGGAGGTCGCTATAGAAACGGAAGGATTCTACTCGACCGAAAAAGATGGGTTGATGTATTACGACTATGGCGACATTAAGAAAAGATTAATTAACGATGCGATACTGTTCAGCGCTACCCTCGGCTATCAAAAGGTATCCCGTAATGTTGTTTACGACCTATACTTCGGGTTTGGCTATAAACTACCTCTTAACGATACCAAGTTTGGAGGTTACAGGAGGTATGAGCAGGGTATTACGTCTATTGCTTATAAAGGATTTGGGATGTTAGTGGGTTTCAAACTTGGTTACCAGTTCCAGTAATACAAGCAACGATAACTACTTGAGCGGCTTAATATTGTTTGCCTGAAGTTCATTTACAATGTGCTGGCCAATTTTAACACCAACTTTGACGCCATTCTCAATACCGTCTTTGAAGTGAATACCGCCCCAATATCTGCTTATTGCTGCTTCTTCTGCAGCTTGATTGAATGAAGTAAATTTCCTTGACTTCAATCCGTACTTATTCTCCACATCATCGGTATAACTGAACTTATCACCGAAGAAATAAGTGAGAATGGTGGCTGTCGTTGAAGAGATATGCGAGTGCCCGCTCATGTATTCAGGAAATGGTGGAGTTTGCAGCAACGGCTTCCAATTGGGGTCAATGAGGTTCCTTATTGCAGTTTCCGGACGGATCCTGTTGCTCCTATATTTCTCATCCCAGCAGCTAATAAAACTATCGGTTAATCCCGCAGCCACTATTGTGTAGACCTGAAGGGTCTTGGAGAAGTCAGCCTTCGCTTTCTGACAAGCAATGCCCGTAATGCCAACCCAGTGCGCACCAGGAGAAATCTTTTTCAATCCTATCAATAAATGACCTTCGCTTTTTAATGCAAAGGGATTGCAGTCCCAAAAAGCTGCTATTTCTCTGTGTTCAGCAGTTAAACCCCTACCCCCATCAATGTGATTTCCAGAAAGTAATTTGAAGAACGGAGAGTTTTTATCTTTTGAGTAAGGTATCGGTGGGACCGACTTAAATGCCCCGGCTGAGTCGATCAAAAACGGACGCACGGTATTAAAATAAGGCTCAACAGGTGCGAAGAACGCTGGAGGAGTTGGGTACCAACTTCCTTCCGTATTAAGTGGGGTATACCGGGGATAATTGCTAATCCTGTTATAACGGTCCTTCTTCGCATAAGGCATAATCTGCTTAATGATTTGGTTCGCATACGACTGGGAATGTGAGATGGTCTCCTCAGAAAAACCAAGCTTCCGGCAAGAGTCTAAGAACTTACTTTCGAACTCATTGAATTGTTTCCCTGATGGCTGCATCTTTTTAGCGGTACCTGTCATTGCCAGTATCGCGCTAAGTTGGTAGGAATAATGGCCGGAATCAAGAGGTTTTACAATATCAGGATACTCGTTAAAAACACCTTTTAATGGTACAACAGTGGAATCATTCAAGGCGATCACGGTGTAGCCGGAAATGCAGGCGTAGGAGTAAAACCTCGCTGCTAAAGGAGGGTTAGATACATCCTGAATCATCAATTGGGTCATCTGCTCTAACACCTTCTCCAGATCCTTATTGGTTAATTTTGGATCAGTCCCGGTTCGTGAACAGCCAGTTATAAAGAGCAGCAGTATGGCAAATATTGGAAGTTGTATAATTCGAGCAGTATACTGGTTCATTGTTTTATTTGGTTATCACTTTGAGGGTTTTCGGTGACATTGAGATCCCAGAAATAAATATATAGCTTTTCTTCATTCCTGTACTAATAAGTCAGTCATTTACTCGTGTTATATAATTGAGCACAGAACTTTTTTATTCACAATGGGGCTTATTTTAATCGGATTTCTAAGTCCGCAGCTCTATTCCTAAAACTTAATGGCAATACAACTGTAGTGTGATTTATTACTTAGGTTAAAACCACACGTAAAGAAAATAAATTAATAATCAGAAGCGCTTGACAACACTAGAAACCCCCGCTTTGGAAAAGAGATCGCTTGTTCCAAGGCTATTGCTGATCGTTGGACTTACACTACTTCTAGGTGTAGAAGGATATTTTGGTTATCAACTGTATAAGCTCTCAGACCAGCAGGAAGAGATCAAGCACGATTACTCAAATGTCAATAACATAATGTTTGGTTTATTCTCTGTCGACCAATGGAGAGATAAGGTTTCAGGAATTGTTAAGCACCAGGTTCGCGATTTTACTTTAACACGAAAACAAAAAAAGGAATTGCGTGCGGAAGTAGAGCAAGTAGTAATGGCATTGATAAACAAGGCAGAGGCACTTGTGAATAAGCCTAAAAAAACTGTAGGTGGAAAGATCAAAAAATTTGCAATTAAGACATTTGTAAAGACAGATAAGATTAAAGCCAGAGTGCCAGAATTTGCCACAATGATACTTGCAAAAGTTGACAACTCCAGCAACAAAAAAGAGGCGAGCAAGATGGCCATGTCTAAGTTTGACGACTTAGAACATACTGAATATGTAGACAGCACGTTAGCTATTACCCTGGCTGCTACTAATAAAGTATATAACAAATATAAAGTGTCTTCCCGAGATGAACTGAACCAAAAACTTACTTCATCCCTCGCAGTTATTAGAACATCAATGTATAACTATTCTTTTATTATGCTTGGATGTATACTATTTGTGTTGGTGCTTTGGTGGGCGTTAAGAAAGCGAAAAGACCTACATGCCACCCTATTTATTATGTCATTATTATTTGCCTTCGTTCTTCTGGCAATAGGTTTAACGGCTTCAATGATAGAAGTAGACGCAAGAATTAAATCATTAGACTTTGTGCTTCTGGGTGAGCATGTGATCTTCGAAAACCAGGTGCTATTTTTTCAAAGTAAAAGCATTCTTGATGTGGTTAGAGTATTGATGTCGCAATCCGCTGTTGATTCAGTAGCCGTTGGTGCGCTAATCCTGGTATTTAGCATTCTCTTCCCGGTATTTAAATTGAGTTGTACAGGAATTCATTTATTGGGCAATAAAAGAATTGCAGAAAACGGAGTCATCAAGTACTTCGCTTTCCAATCGGGTAAATGGAGTATGGCAGATGTGATAGTGATCGCGATTTTGATGGTTTATATTGGCTTGAATGGTTTGTTAGAGAGCCAACTAAAAAGCTTGAATATAAAGAGCGATTTCTTAACCGTAATTACTACGAATAACACTGCTTTGCAGCCTGGGTTTATCATATTTATCAGTTTTGTTTTGTACGGACTTGTGCTATCTACTATATTAAAATCTATCACTCCTCATGACTCCCACTAGCCAAACTCCCGCCGAACCCGCAAAAAAAACTACGTTAGCCAATATCTTACTTATTGTTGGATTGACGATCCTACTAGGTGCAGAAGGTTATTTTGGATACCAAGTATCGATTCTGTCTCACCAACAAGAACGAATTAAAGAGGACTACAGTGTTGAACACAGCATTACTTTTGGGGTGTTTTCTGTAGATCAATGGCGCGAGAAGATAGCTGCAGTTATGGATGGCAAAGTGAGCGACTTCAAAATGACTGCAGCACAAAAAAGAAATCTGCAGAAATCTGTCGAGAAACAGCTAAACGGTTTAATCACCAAAACGTTTGCGGATATCAACAAGCCCCAAAAGGGTCTCGGCGCAAAGCTTAAAAAACTAGCGTTCAATACATTTGTCGACCCTGAAGAAATTAGAGCATACGTTCCAGAATTTGCAAAGACCATAATCACTACTGTGAACAGTCCGGAAAGCAGAAAAAGACTTAAAAGCATTGCTGCCAGTAAAATCGATCAATTAGAAAACGCAACTTACGATAATAGTCAGGTAGCCAGCTCTACTGTAACTGCACATATTTACCGTAAATATAAAGTCGATAACGCGCGGGCATTTGAGAAAACGATTATAACGCAATTAACAAATATAAGGTCCTTGACCTTTAAGTATGCTTATGCCATGCTTGGGTGTGTGCTGCTAGCGCTATGTTTGTGGCTGGCAATGAGAAAGCAAGTCCAGTTACATGCTCCACTTTTTATACTCTCCCTCTTATTTGCGCTAGTGCTCTTACTAGTTGGTGTAACCGCTACGATTATAGAAGTTGATGCAAGAATGCAGTCGCTAAATTTCACCCTTCTTGGCGAGAAGCTAGCCTTCACTAATCAAGTTTTGTTTTTTCAAAGCAAGAGCATTATAGGCATTATTCAATCCCTGATTCAACAACCAAAGCCAGATGCAGTTTTGGTAGGTGTGCTCATGCTGCTATTCGTGATCATCCTTCCATTGGTTAGAATGATCGGCAAAGGAATCCATATTTGGGGAAGAGACAAATACGCTGATAACAAGATCATTAAATATATGGCTTTTGAATTGGGTAAGTGGGATATGGCTGATGTCATGGTAGTAGGTATTGCCATGACTTACATCGGACTAAATGGCATTCTTCAAAGCCAACTATCCAATTTAAATATCAAGGAAGAACTATTAACTACCGTCACACAAAACAACACCTCGCTACAACCAGGCTACTTTATCTTCGTAGGATATGTTGTGTATGCCGGGATATTGTCGCTAATTCTGAAACGAATTATTGCCAAGTAAACAAATGCTTCCGTAAGCAGGTTATTTTTCCTGGTAGCTTCCAAAAAGCTTGACTAATTTATCCGGACTATTTGTAATAATACCATCTACACCTAATTGGCCTAATGCAGTCATGTCTTTCTCTTCATCTACCGTCCATGGCAAGATCAACATCTTTTTAGCATGTACCTTGGCGACCATCTCCGCATCTACCGAAGTGTAATATGGACTATAAATAGAAGGTACAAATCCTAGCTTTTTAATATCCTCTTCAAAGCCACCAGTACCGTTAAAAAGAGGTGACTGTTTAAGTTTCTTTTCATCTTCCGCAGAAAGTCCCTGGGTTTTCAATTTATCTAAGACGTTGGCCTTGCCAAAAGCCAACATAGCGAGCTTAAGTTTCGGCTCAGTTTTATGCAGAATCTGTAGTGTTCTTACATCAAATGACTGAATAATCACGCGGCTTTTAATCGCTTTCTTATTGATCACGTCCATCATTGTTTTTACAAACACATCCGGAGTTGGGTTATAGACCCCATCCCCTGCGGGCGAAATCTTTGTTTCGATATTATAATATACAGGCTTTAATTTATTTGCTTTCACATAGGCTTCGACGCTATCGATTAAATTGCTTAGCAAGGGTCTATATGTTTTCATCTTAGCCTGGTTAGGGAAACGTGGATGCGGCTTGCTACCTGCATCAAATTTACTTATGCTGTCATAAGTCATCTTGTATAGGCTCATTCCCCGCTCCTCTTCCTTGGTAATGTCCGACCCATTAGGCTTGCGCATAAAATCTGAAGACATATAGGCGTCATGTGACACCACTACTTTTCCATCGCTGGAGATCACTACATCAAGCTCCAGCGTTTTAACACCTATCTTGACACCATTGATCATAGCAGCAATTGTATTTTCTGGCATCAAAGCCATACCACCACGGTGACCTTGTACGTCCATTTTCTGTTGTCCGAAAGCAGTATTCGAAAGTAAAATCCCCGTCAGGAATATAATTGTAAGTTTCTTTTTCACACGACAAAAGTACTTTGTCGACTTTATTCTTAACGTTAATAAACGATTAAGTTTTGTAATGAGGCGAGCCATTAAAATGCCTCATTACAGCGTTAAAGAGGGCTTAAACATTAATATAACACTATAGTAGCAGAGGCTATATTTTGACCATTATCTTAACACTAAGCGCCTTTTTAGAACATTAAACAACTTATTCTTAATAGGAAATTATAATAAAGTTAATACGAGAACGACACCTTCGTACCATAAAAATCAATCACACATTATGGTCAAAAATTTACTATTTGCAGTCCTTCTACTCTGCTTTTGCGTTGGAAACACTGTTCATGCACAGACAACACAAGCATCGATTGTCGGTACTGTTTCGGATGAAACTAAGAAGCCAATTCCTGGCGCTTCAGTTCAAGTGAGAAACAATTCAACTGGTTTTACGACAAGAACATCCACAGATTCTAAAGGTGGCTATTTATTTAAAGAGCTTCCATTAGGTGGTCCATATTCTGTGAAAGTTGCTTTTGTAGGATACGGTGATCAAACCAGGAGCGGCTATATGCTAAATTTTGGTGACGTAGTAAAAGTTAACGTCGGAATGCAGGAAGCATCACAAAGTCTTCAAGGCGTTGAAGTTAATGGTTCAGGTTTAAAAAATAAGGTTCAAAACTTTGGAGCGTCTACAGAAATCAGCACCAAGACGATGAACCAGTTACCTGTAAACGGCCGTAACTTTACCAACCTGATGGATCTTTCTCCATTGAGTCGCGGTAGTGGTATTGCAGGCCAACTGGCTTCCTCTACAAACTATACCATCGACGGTATGAGTGCTAAAAACCCAACCTCTTCTGGTAGTACAACAAGCCGTAGCGGTGCGCCGTACTCTATTTCCATTGAAGCAGTACGGGAGTTCAAGGTAGTTACCAATCAATATGATGTGACGTTTGGAAGATCTGGTGGAGGTTCTGTAACTGCAGTAACTAAATCTGGAACAAACACTGTTAGTGGTAGCGCTTTCATGTATGGAAGAGCTGACTGGTTAGCAAGTCCGTATGACATCAGAGGTATCAAAAGAGATAACGACTTTTCAACCTATCAATATGGATTCACATTGGGTGGACCGATCATCAAAGATAAATTGCATTACTTCGTTGGCTTAGATCATCAAAAAGATTCTCGTCCCCTCATCATTGCCGACATAAACGGTGCAGCTGATGAAGCTAGATTTAGAATCACCAATGATACGCTGGCAAAATTCTTAAACATTGCAAGAACGAAATACGGAGTTGCTAATACTCCTCAATACGGAAGCTTTGATAAGAAACGTGGTAGCGATGCCGCATTCGCCCGGATTGACTGGCAGATTAACGACATGAACTTGCTGACCGTCCGCGATAATTATACCAACGACAGAAATCCACTTGGTTTACAAGACAACACTGCAATAAACTTTTACGAAAGCTTTGGTAATGACAAAAACGTGGACAATAGCTTACTTGCAACTTTGCGTTCAACAGTAAACAGTAAAGTTACCAATGAGCTAAAAGTTCAGCATTTATATACGTTTCAGGCCAGTACCCAAAATGACCAGCTTGGCTTCGCGATTCCAAGAGCAGTTGTTGGTAACGTTCAATCGATATTATCAGATGGTTCATCGGCAGCTACAGCGATTCAGATTGGCGGTCACCGTTTTGGGCAGGAAGGATTCACCAATAACGTTTTTCAATTGGTTGACAACCTTTATTACAACACAGATAAGATCAAATATACATTTGGATTAGACGTAATGTATACTCGTGCTAAATCATTGTATGGTAGTGAGGTTAACGGAAGATTTGAGTATACAAACTCTACCACTGCTTCATCACTAACCAATTTTAATAACCTTGTACCTAATAGATTTTACCGTGAGGTACCGTTGGTGGATGATTTAACGGTTAATGCAGGAATCTGGAATACAGCGGTTTATGGTCAGATGCAAACGAAGCTTGCTAAAGGCTTAGACTTTGTTGGAGGTTTGCGGATAGATTACAGTGCTTATCCAACATCACCACTTAACCAACAATTGCTTGATGCGGTTGGCGTGAGAACGGATCACAAATTAAAACAATTCCTTGTTCAGCCAAGAATTCAATTTGACTGGGACATCAATGAAAACAGAACTGACTTTGTACGTTTTGGAGCCGGTATATTTGGGTCTGACGTAAACAATTATGTAACTATTAACAACTTAACATTTGATGGTAAGCATCTGGCTACAGTAGACGTTTTTGGTGCTGCTGTACCGACGCCAAACTTCCCTGGATATAGAGATGGCTCAGTTGCAACACCTTCTTTAGTTGCTTCTCAGTTACCTACGATTAACACCTACGCGGAAGACGCAAAAATCCCGGTTGTCTATAAAGCGAATTTATCTTACAGCAGGTTTATAACAGACAGGTTGAAGGTAGGTATCACTGGTTACGCCTCATTGGGCCGTAATAACTACATGTATGTAGACAGAAATATGGTTGCAAATCCATTTTTTACACTCCCTAACGAAGACAATCGCGGTGTTTTTGTACCGGCGATGCCAAGTAATGGCGCACCTGACTGGAAGACTGGCCGCATAAGCAACAGCTTCGGAAGGGTTCTGGAATTAAACAGTAAAGGGAAAGTGAATCAATTTGCAGTAGTCTTGGATGCTACCTGGAACTACTTCAAAGACGGGCAGCTTTTCGCAAGTTATACTGTGAATGATGCAAGAGACAACACTTCTTATAATGGTAACGTAGCCAACTCTGCTACCCTTTCTCTTCCAGTAAAAGATGATCCAAGAAACCTGAGTAATATGACTTACTCTGATAACCATTTTAGAAATAAAGTTGTGATCTACGGAACACTTCCTACTTTCTATGGTGTGACTATTGGTGTTCGTTATTCGGGAATCGGCGGTACACGTTATAGTTTGTTATCAGGAACCAACAACAATGGTGACTTTGTAGCAACTAACGACTTAGCTTACATCTTTGACAGAAACAATACGAGTGTTCCACAAAATGTACGCACTGGATTGCAGACGATATTCGACAATCCTGAGGCAAGCCAAAGCTTGAAAGATTATATCAATGAATACTCTGGTCAGATTGCACAGCGTAATGGTGGTATTAACGATTTCTTTGGAATTGTTGACATCAGGGTAGCGAAGAAGATCAAGATTTATAAATCACAGACTCTAGAGTTCTCTGGAGACATTTTCAACTTCGCTAACTTATTAAATAAAAAGTGGGGAGTGAACGAAAGTTTAGGTTCTCAGGCGTTATATGCTTTGAACGGTAAAGCAGCGGTGGCGGCAACAGCTACTACACCTGCTGTTGCGGCAGTTCCTAACTATGATGCCAATACACAAAGCTTCAACTACCGCGTTAATAACGCCGGTATCGTTGTTCCTTCAGGAAACCCTTACCAGTTTCAGTTTGGTTTGAGATACGGGTTCTAAAGAACTTTTTACCAGGGAAAGGGTCGCTTCATTATATGGAGCGACCCTTTTGTTGTTAAGGTTTGTTTATAATAATACGTCAAGGAACAATTCTGCACGCTTCACAGCGAACTACCAGAATTCCCATGTTGATCAATCACGGTGCAATTGGAGATGAAGAACCAGCGCTAGCGATGGTTCTGAAAAGAAAATGAATTTGTAAATGATGAAGATAGGAACGTTGTGTTGTCAGCAGAAGCTGATAATTACAGATTTGCCCAGATCTGGTTTTTTTACTCTATGTTACAGGCTCATTTGTAAAACTTGTTATGCTGTGTTTAACAACGATATTATCAGCTTCTATTTAATGCGGAGGGCGTTGAAAATCCAATTAACAAAGCACATTCCGGACATTAGTATCTTGTAAATGCAAGGTACGAATATTTAATAGATATAACAAATTATTTCACTTATTAAATAATGTATTTTTTAATACTTTAATTTTTATTGAAAATGTAGGCGTTTTGAGCTCGAAACGAGTTATGGACCTTTTGCATCTTTACTACCGATTAAATACCACAGTGAACAGGACAACTAGGGAACTCCTAGGTATATCAGTGCGAACTCATTGGGAAAAGGCATGCCTTTTCCCAATGAGTTCGCTGTTATATAGCTGTGAGTCCCGAACTTGTGCAGACCACGGTACTAGATACCGACATCGGCATTACGGATAATATCGACACAATTCTGTGGCAACAATAACTTTAGCTATTCGTATGATAAAAAATTGATATTCAGATCGTTGTTATAACCTCAATAGGTAGCGTTAAACTTATCGCCTTTGTTGCCATATCTGCGAAATAGCCATCATCATATTTGAAGATGTATTCCTCAGGACCATGCTTTTCCAAATGGCCAGCCAATTGATCATTGTAGTATACGGCGCCCTTTTGCATTATTTCGGTTTATTGATTTCAACTGAGAAGGTCAAACCTAGTATTTCAAATAATTTCGCAAAAGTCTGAAAACCTGGGTTGCCGGTTCCCATTTCGATTTGCTGTATTGTTTTCATGTTGACTTGAGCCATTTCAGACAAATCCTCCTGGCGCAAACGCAGTTCAATCCGTCGTTCACGAACAAAATTACCAATTTCAGACAATTCCATGCGAATTATAATTCTTATTGGAATCAAAATTAATGAAATATTGTGAATTATTCCTTAAATAAGAACTATAGTTCTTATTAGGTATAAAATAGGTGCAAAGCCATCTAAATGAAATCGATTGAGCACTATAATACCTATTCTAATCTAGTATTATCAGGCATGGCTAGTCTTGTCAGTCCTGGCGATAATCCATGGTGCTTTGTAAAACATTTCGGCTCACTTAAACCTAAAACCGGGTTTTTCTGTGCTCTGGCTGACTTAGCTTTTATTGAAAGAATAGACAAATGTAGGTCTATTCCAAACAAAAAGGCCTTTCTCGTAATGAAAAAGGCCTTTTTAAGTGTGGTATGGGCCGGGATCGAACCGGCGACACATGGATTTTCAGTCCATTGCTCTACCGACTGAGCTACCGTACCTACTTCCCGTTTGGGATTGCAAATGTAGTTTCTTTTTTTGAATGGCAAAATAATAATTGAAAATAATTCAAAAACAGGCCTCAAATTTGAATAACACCCAAATATCAACTTTTATGCATGCATAATAATTTGAATTGCGCTAAATATTTTAACTTAGCGTTCACTATAGAGATATATCAAAAATGGTGTCACAAATCATATTTATAGCAATCGCGATAGCGGCAATCGCCTTATTTAGTTACAACCTTAAAAAGATCGTTAGAAACATCAAGATCGGTAAGGCAGCAGATAGAACTGATCAGCCTCAAAAACGACTGATGACGGTGGTAAAAGTAGCGTTCGGACAGACTAAGATGTTTTTCCGCCCTGTTCCTGCCCTTTTACACTTTGTAGTCTACGCCGGTTTCATCATTATCAACCTCGAAGTGTTAGAGATCATGATCGACGGGATATTCGGCACACATAGAATCTTCGGTGGACTCGGCGGATTGTACAACGGACTGATTGGCTCTTTCGAGATCCTGGCATTCGGTGTATGGTTGGCCTGCGTGATCTTCCTGATTAGGAGAAATATTATCAAGCTTAGACGCTTCTCAGGCGTGGAGATGACGAACTGGCCAAAATCAGATGCCAGTTATATTTTGATCACAGAGATCTTGTTGATGTCAGCATTCTTACTCATGAATGCTGCGGATGCTAAACTTCAGGCAATAGGTTCAGGTCATTATATCGTGGCAGGTAGTTTTCCTATAAGCCAATATCTTCAAGGATTATTACCTGATACAGAGAGTAGCTTGATTGCAATTGAAAGAGGTTGCTGGTGGTTTCACATCATTGGCATATTTGCGTTTCTGAACTATCTGCCATACTCCAAGCACTTGCACATCATGCTTGCTTTTCCCAACACCTACTTTTCTAACCTGGAGCCGAAGGGTGAATTTAACAATATGAAGAGCGTAACCAATGAGGTTAAAGCAATGCTTGATCCGTCGTTTACGCCCGAGGAAGCTGAAGCTGGACGTTTCGGTGCAAAAGATGTGAATGATCTGACCTGGGTAAATCTGCTGAATGCCTATACTTGTACCGAGTGCGGAAGATGCACTGATGTTTGCCCAGCTAACATCACAGGAAAATTACTTTCACCAAGAAAGATCATGATGGATACCCGTGATCGGATGGAAGAGGTAGGAAAGAATATCGAAAAGACAGGGAACGGATTTGACGACGGTAAGTCATTAATTGACGATTACATCAGTAGAGAAGAGATATGGGCTTGTACGAGCTGTAACGCTTGTACACACGCTTGTCCGGTTAACATTGACCCTTTGGCCATCATTACCGATCTTAGGAGATATGCTGTGATGGAAGAATCAAAATCTCCTTCCAGTATTGGTACCATGTTGGGGAACATTGAAAACAATGGAGCCCCATGGAAATATTCACCCGCCGATCGTTTAAATTGGGCGAAAGAAAACTAATTAAATTATCCAGAGCTTAAGATAGCGTTAAGAATGAGCGAGCAATTAACTTTTGAAGTGCCAACAATGGCAGAAATGGTAGCAAAGGGTGAGGAACCCGAGATATTGTTTTGGGTAGGCTGCGCAGGTAGCTATGATGAGCGGGCGCAGAAAACGACACGCGACATCTGTAAAATCCTTCATCACGTAGGCATTAAGTATGCGGTACTTGGTACCGAAGAAAGTTGTACAGGCGATCCAGCAAAACGTGCTGGAAATGAATTTCTTTTTCAAATGCAGGCGATGACGAACATTGAGGTGCTCAACGCTTATAATGTTAAAAAGATTGTAACTGGTTGTCCACATTGTTTTAACACCATTAAAAATGAATACCCGGGATTAGGTGGCAGCTATGAAGTGATCCACCATACGCAACTGATCCAACAATTGATCGACGAGGGGAAATTGAAAGCAGAAGGTGGTGAAAGTTTTAAAGGCAAGAAGATTACCTACCACGACCCTTGTTATCTTGGTCGGGCTAATGGAATTTATGAGGCTCCCCGCGCTGCACTCGAGATTCTTGACGCACAATTGGTGGAAATGAAAAGGTGTAAATCAGGCGGCTTATGCTGTGGTGCCGGCGGCGCGCAGATGTTTAAAGAACCCGAGAAAGGCAACAAAGACATCAATGTTGAAAGAGTAGAAGAAGCGTTAGAGTTGAAGCCTCAAATTATTGCCGCAAGTTGTCCATTTTGCATGACCATGCTAAGTGATGGCGTTAAATTTAAAGATCAGGATCAAAATGTTCAGGTACTGGA
This sequence comes from Pedobacter sp., assembly GCF_037719805.1. GTDB lineage: Bacteria > Bacteroidota > Bacteroidia > Sphingobacteriales > Sphingobacteriaceae > Pedobacter. The sequence goes on from NZ_JBBJLZ010000005.1 coordinate 308,321, forward strand.
CATTGCGGAAATCACGGTAAGGGCAAATGGCTTGTAACGATCTGCAAATCGCATCCCTCAACTCGGGCAGTAACGGCAATTGCTATTATGTAGGCAATGAAACGGAAGCAGTGCTGGTGGACGCAGGCTTATCTTGCCGGGAGACTGAAAAACGGATGCTCCGTTTAGGTCTTTCCATGAACAAGGTAAAGGCAATTTTCATTTCGCATGAGCATACGGATCATATTAAGGGCCTATGTAATTTGGCTTCAAAATATAATTTACCAATTTATATCACTCCTGGCACTTTGATGGGCTGCAGATTCAGCCTCCGACAAGACCTCATACATTACATTTCGGGAAATATAGTTACGTATATAGGCAACCTCCAGGTAATCGGTTTCCCTAAACTTCATGATGCCTCAGAGCCATTCAGTTTCATCATTTCTTGTGGGGCCACAAGGGTGGGAGTTTTTACGGACCTGGGTGCGGCCTGTGAACAACTAACTTTCTACTTCAAGCAGTGCTCTGCGGCTTTTTTGGAAGCAAACTATGACGATGAACTGCTGAATAATAGCGCCTATCCTTATTTCTTAAAACGCCGCATCTCTGGTGGCAGAGGTCACTTGTCTAACAAACAGGCACTGGATCTCTTTGTGGTTCATAAACCGGAATACATGACTCATCTATTACTGGCACATCTATCTAAGGATAACAATTGCCCGCAGTTGGTACAGAATTTATTTACCGAACAGGCTGGAGACACCCAGATCATTGTTGCCTCAAGGAACGAAGAAAGTGCTGTTTACACTATTTTTGAGCCAGTAGATGTGCATTCACTCTAGCCAGGCGTTCCGCTAACACAGAAAGCTCTTCTGCTTCCACATTCTTTATAGGAATTGCCATATAACTGGCCATACTATCAACGTCCCCCTGCCGGTCGTTATAGGTCTGCACAATTACATCATCTCCCGATGTTCTTAATAACAGCTGACCAGCTTTATCCGTTCCAAAGTAATCAATGTCTTTGAACTTAATAAGATTGAAAGAAAAATACTCCACCTTTCCACTGGTATAAAAACGCTTGTATCTGCAAAAGCCACTGTTGGTAACATTCAGTTCATACCGCTTTAAGGCAGGTTTAATTGCGAACTCGTTATAATGATCCTTAAGCATTTTCTGTACAAATACTGTTTCTTCGGAGAGATCAGAAGGGATAGAAAAAGCCGTTAATAATAAACAGGGAAGCCCTAATAGACCCGTTTTCAACGTGATTGTAAACTTTTTCATCAGGGAAATGATTTGAATCACTTAAGTTAAAAAAAAATGTATTTTTGACTATGAGTTTTTCTCCACAATCTAAGGTTTGGATCTATCAAAGTAACCGGGCATTCACAACAGAAGAGGTTGTTGCTATCGAACAAAAGTTATCTGAGTTTACTTCACAATGGAAAGCACATGGCCATCAGTTACAGGCAAAAGCTCAGGTATTGCATAACTTTTTCCTGATATTCACGGTGGATGAAGCTTCTGCTAACGCTACTGGTTGCTCGATTGATGCTTCTGTAAGGGTGGTCAAGGAACTGGAACAGCAGTATAATGTTGATTTGTTCAACAGGTTTAACATGGCCTATTTGGTAGATAACAAAGTCGTCGTTGCCAGCAAAGAAGATTTTGAGACCTTAATAAATATCAAGGCGGTCGGACCAAAGACCATTGTTTTCAATAACATGGTTCAAACGCTCGCAGACTTTCAGAATAAGTGGCAGGTTCCGTTCGAAGAAAGCTGGCACAAGCAAGTGTTTGCGCATCTCCTGTAGCCTTTTTAGAAGTCCAGGGGACCTAACCTCCGCATGTTCCGAAGGATTAAGTATTGTCGGTGCTTAATGTATTGTGTTGGCTTTCTAGGCGTCCAGCGTCTCGGATTAGGAAAGCAAGCTGCAATTAACGCCGATTGCGACTTGGTTAATTTACGACAGGACTTTCCGAAGTATTCCTGAGCCGCAGCTTCGGCCCCGTAAACACCATCGCCCATCTCTATAACGTTAAGATATACTTCCAAAATACGTTCTTTACTCCAGAGGATCTCAATCAAAAGGGTAAAATATGCTTCAAAGCCTTTACGTACCCAGGATCTACCCGGCCAAAGAAAAACATTCTTTGAAGTTTGCTGAGAAATTGTACTACCGCCTTTTATCTTCTTACCCTTTTTATTCGTTGCAAAGGCATTTTCAATCGCTTTGACGTCAAAGCCGACGTGTTTTAAGAACAGCTGATCTTCAGCTGATACTGCTGCACGCTTCATGTTGTTTGAAATCTCTTCAAAGTCCACCCAGTCCTTCTTCATTTTAGACGGTCTGTCATCACTGCTTCGCTCCATATTTCTTTGCACCATCAGCAGGGTAATAGGAGGATTTACGAATTTATAAACAAGCACCCAAAGTACTGTGACCATCAAGAACCAGAGCAATACTCTAGAGAGTATCGAGCTTATCTTCTTTAACAAGGAATGCTTAGAATTAGTTGCAGAGCGCTTGGATTTTGCCATTGGCCAAAGATAATAAAAAGAGGTAAATGTTTAAGTGTTGACGTATGCAGCGTCTTCCTGAATTTATTTCAGGACCTCGGCATAGCGATGCCACCCAATCCAAGGTCCCGGTCTTCACCGGGAGGACGTGTTCATTTTCACTTTCTCAGAGATGACGGGTTATACGCCCCGTCATGAAACAAAAAAAGCGCTCAGGAGACCTGAACGCTTTTTAAATATCTAACGAAAATTACTCAGCTACAACTTCAAAAGGAACTTTAACTTTCACTTCTTTGTGCAAGTTTAAGTTGGCGATAAACTCACCAACAAATTTAGGCTCCGTTTCAAAAGTGATACGGCGACGATCCACATCAAAACCTTGTTGTTTCAACGCATCAGCGATCATAATGGTATTAACTGCACCAAAGATCTTACCTGACTCACCTGCTTTAGCACCGATGGAAAGTTTAACAGTAGCTAAACGCTCAGCAATACCTTCAGCATCTTTCTTAATTTTATCTTGTTTGAAAGCCGCTTGCTTCAAGTTCTCAGCAAGAACTTTTTTAGCAGAAACAGTTGCCAACTGACCAAATCCTTGTGGGATCAGATAGTTACGACCGTATCCTGGCTTTACTTTTACGATATCATCTTTTTCCCCTAGGGATTTGATATCTTGTTTTAAAATGATTTCCATCTCTCAGTTCCTATTTTAATTGGTCAGCAACGAACGGTAACAAACCAATGTGACGTGAACGTTTTACCGCCTGAGCCACTTTACGTTGGAATTTCAATGAAGTACCGGTTAAACGGCGTGGTAATAATTTACCTTGATCATTGATGAATTTTAACAAAAAGTTTGCGTCTTTGTAATCAATGTATTTAATACCATTTTTCTTAAAACGGCAATATTTCTTCCTGTTATCGTCCACTTTTGGAGCGGTAACATATTGTATCTGATCTTTTGCCATTATACTGCAGCCTCCTGTTTAGGTTTTTTGTTAAAAGCTCCACTACGTTTTTTCTCATTGTACGCAACCGCATGACGGTCAAGTCTAATGGTAAGGAAACGCAATACGCGCTCATCACGCTTAAGCTCCAATTCCAATTTACTAATCACTTCTCCAGAAGATCTATATTCTGTAAGGTGAAAAAATCCGCTTGCTTTCTTTTCAATCGGATACGCTAATTTTCTCAAACCCCAATTGTCCTCTTGAACAATTTCGGCTCCGCTGTCAGTAAGGATCTTGCTGAATTTGGCTAATGCCTCTTTAGCAATCTCTTCTGACAACAACGGGGTTAGAACGATAACAGTTTCGTACTGATTCATTGTTATAATATGTTTATAATTTAATCCCGCAACTTTATTACGGGGCTGCAAATCTAAGAATTATATTTAAATATTCAAAAGGTTTGACTATCAGTCGAAACGATATTTAATTCCGGCATGCATAATTCCCATTAACACGTTAAACCCAGCATAGTCGCTAACTTTGTAATGTGGTGTATACATCACCGTAAGCTCAATCTTTTTAATTGCAATTCCCACATTTAGATTATAAGAAAATCCTGTTGACTTCAGTTCAACTAACGTTTCATCAAACTCGTCCGGGCTCATTGCGACAGGAACTGTCTTGCCAGATCTAACATTGTTGTAACTGCTGTAGCTGACTCCCGCTCCTAAACCGCCATAAACTTTTAGCATCGTGGTATTATATACGTTGTACAAAAGTTTGGGACTTAGATAAAGCGTGGTGTGATCAAAGGAATGAATATACTGACCATAAGTAACCTTGGTGTCTTTCCCCATAAACAAAGACAACTCTGCTCTATAAATCAGTCTTTCAGCTAAGGTTTTCGCAGCCATATCTATACCAACATTAAAAGATGGAGAATAGGAAGTTGTGGCAACAGCTTCCGCATTGGCTAGAGGATTCTGTCCCGTGTACTTTATACCGGTACCACCTACTCCAGCTCCGACAAAGAATCGGAAACCCTTTTTGGCCACACGAACCTGCATTCTGTTAATAATGGCAGCAACTTTGGTCATTTCTGTTTCCGAATAGGCTAAATCATCAAAGTCGCCCTCAAAAAATTCAGTGCCAGCATTGTAACTTCTCATTTCAAACAACAGCTGCCCTTTATATCTGTCTGCACCTACGACTTTGCTGCTATTGTTTGCCTCCAAAAAACGCGTTCGTATCAGTTCATAAGGAGTTGTACTCGCGTTCCCCTTAATATAGAACCGTTCCTTAATCTCGTCCGTAAACGAATACATTGTAATATTGGGACCACGTTGCAAGACTTTTAAAAACACAAAAGCTCGTCTGGAGGAGGTATCAATACCTACCTTCAAACCTTCCGTTTTTGTTGTGCCATTGCTAATGCGAACCAGGAAAGATTCGAAAGACGCTGCCCCATTGATGCCATACCCTTTTACACTATTTGGAGTAAAGGCTTGGGCCTGGGAGTTCGGTTCTGTTCGGAAGCTAATGGATGGTACAGTATTGACTTTCGGCTTGTAGTCTATGTAACCCTTCAAGGTATCCATCGCAAGATTTACAATATAGCCTTTTTGATAGTTTGATTGCCCCATGCAGAGCATAGGAAGGGCTAGCAATAAGCCTGTGATTGAGCGTTTCATAAAGATTTGTTTGTTTGGTGTCTCGAAAATAGTTTTATTTCCCAACAAACCCTTATCCATCTATAAAAAATTTCTAATTTCGTTCCCGAATGGAAAACTTTATAGTTTCAGCCCGTAAGTACCGTCCATCAACGTTTGAAACCGTTGTAGGCCAGCAGCACATTACAGGTACGTTGAAAAACGCCATCAAAAACAATCAACTCGCTCAAGCTTTTCTTTTTTGTGGCCCAAGAGGTGTGGGTAAAACGACCTGCGCACGTATTCTGGCCAAAACAATTAACTGCACTAACCTCACGGCAGAGCAAGAAGCATGCGGCACTTGCGACTCTTGCGTCTCTTTTCAAACTGGTCACTCGTTCAATTTTCACGAACTTGATGCTGCCTCAAACAATTCTGTAGACGATATCAGAAGCCTGATAGAACAAGTAAGAATTCCGCCCCAGGCAGGTAAGTATAAGATATATATCATTGATGAGGTTCACATGTTGTCTGCGAACGCATTTAATGCGTTTTTAAAGACACTCGAAGAACCACCTTCTTATGCGATTTTCATTCTCGCAACCACAGAAAAGCATAAGATCCTTCCTACAATACTTTCAAGATGCCAGATATTCGATTTTAACAGAATTCAGGTCGACGACATTTCAGCTTTACTGTTAAAGATTGCTGGACGTGAAAATATTGCGACTGAAGCTGACGGACTGCATATCATCGCTCAAAAAGCAGACGGTGGCCTGAGAGATGCCCTGTCAATGTTCGATCAAATTGTTAGCTACACAAACAAGAACGTTACTTATAAGTCTGTCATTGACAATCTGAACATCTTAGATTACGATTACTATTTCAAGCTAACTGAATACCTGACAAGTGCTAATGTTAGTCAGGCGCTTATTCTTTTTGATGAGATCCTGAACAACGGATTTGATGGAAATAATTTCATAAACGGACTGTCAAGTCATCTGAGAAATCTGCTGGTAGCAAAAGATCCTCAGACCACCAGGTTACTTGAAGTAAGTGAGAATATCAAACAAAAGTATCTCCAGCAAAGTCAGCAAACAGCAGTATCTTTCATTCTTACCGCCTTGAACCTGGCTAACCAATGTGATCTAAACTATAAAAACAGTAAGAATCAACGCCTGCAAGTCGAGCTGTCGCTCATAAAGATGTGCCACATCCCATCAGTGCTTCAGCTGGCGCAACTACCGAAAGGCAATACCTTAACTGACGAAGATCAGATTAAAAAAAAAACTAATCTAGTCTCTAGTCCCCAGCGTGAATTGGCTGATACTGCCGAACCCAAGGCTGCGGAAGCTCCTGTGATCGATAAAGAAGAGCCAGTCTTAGCTCCAATTACTAAAGCAGAGGCTCCAGCACAAGCGCTACCGATTGCTGTACCATCAGGGAAAATTGCTTTAACTAGCACCCGCAGCAATCAAAAGTTTGCAAGCTTAATACCATCGTTAACGGATTTGGAGAGGATCGCGACAGGTAATGAAGATAAAGAGCCAAAATATATTACAGGTGATGCGAAGGAATCGTTCAGTCAGGAACAACTCATCGAATGCTGGAATCAATATGCCACAAAAGCAAAGGAGGAAGGAAAGATTAATGTTTATACATTACTTACAAGCGCCGACCCAAAACTTGAAGATCAGGATGTCATCATTGTCCATATTGAACATAAGCTGCAAGAAAGTCTTATTCAAGACGAAATGATAGATTTATTAAACACAATACGCCCCAAGCTTAGGAATTTCAATATCAGTATCAAAACCAGGCAAGTGGAGCGTATCGCAGTTAATAGATTATATACGAGTACCGAAAAGTACCAGTATTTGTTGGAAAAAAACCCTAAACTCGAAGAAATGAGAAGAAGGTTTAATCTGGATATTAGCAGTTAATTATTATTGAAGTTTAAGGCTGCACAGGACTATCGTTAATTGGATATCCTTCTTCATCTAAATCAGTCCGCTCATCCTCTGGAGTACGTGCCAGCAATTCATCCTCCGGATCAAGCTCAATACTTTCTCCGTTATCGATATGCATTCCTAAATCGTCCAGCCCTCCTTCAGCAACACTTTCCTTAGACGCATACTCATCACCTATATAAGGATTGGCTTCGTCATAGTCTGAATTGAAGTCAGCGCCATTGGCAGAGGGAGTTTCGTAAGGAAATGGATGATCATATTCCTTGTCTTCACCTTTAACGTCAACTTCAAAAGTGTTCTTCTCTTCATTAAAAGTTAAGTTGTTAAAATCTTTCGTCTCGCCCAAATCTGAATTGTGCAATTTATCAGATGAACCTGTAATGTCTCTGTTGTTATCTTCGTTGATTTCCATGATCATTTATTTTATGACAGTATAACGCTGACTGATCTTTATTTGTTTTTAAATTAATGGAAAGGGCCAAGCATTTTGTCCCAACAAAAACGCCCTTCTGCAAGCTGCAAAAGGGCGTTTAAATGAGGTAAGATGTCTTTTATAGACTTGCTAATGCATTATTCAATGTCGCGCTTGGACGCATTGCGCTAAAGGCCAGATCATCATTGGGATGGTAATACCCACCAATGTTTTCCGGCTTACCTTGTGCGTCAATAAGCTCTTTAACAATTTGTGACTCATTATCGGACAAAGCCTTAGCCAACGGAGTAAACCTTGCTTTTAGCTCTGCGTCTTTATTTTGTTCTGCTAAACCTTCAGCCCAATATAGCGCCAGGTAGAAGTGTGATCCCCTATTGTCAATCTGACCAACCTTACGTGCCGGCGATTTATCATTAGCTAAGAATTTCTCCGTAGCTAGATCCAAAGTTTCTGCAAGCACTAGCGCTTTAGCGTTGTTTTGAGTCTGACCCAAGTGCTCCAAGGAAACCGCTAATGCAAGGAATTCTCCTAGCGAATCCCAACGCAGATAGCCTTCCTGAAGAAACTGCTCTATATGCTTTGGTGCAGAACCACCTGCTCCTGTTTCAAATAGACCGCCTCCATTCATCAACGGTACGATAGACAACATCTTGGCAGACGTTCCTAGTTCCAGAATTGGGAATAGATCGGTCAAATAATCACGCAAAACGTTACCCGTTACAGAGATCGTGTCTTCGCCTTTGCGGATTCTTTCTAATGTAAATTTTGTTGCCTCTACAGGCGACAGGATGCGAATATCTAAGCCAGCAGTATCATGCTCCGCTAAATATTTCTTTACTTTTTCAATGATCTGCCTATCATGTGCTCTATTTTCATCCAGCCAGAACACTGCCGGAGTTGCCGATAATCGAGCCCTGTTCACCGCTAATTTTACCCAGTCCTGTATTGGAGCGTCTTTAGTCTGACACATCCTGAAGATATCTCCCTTCTCTACTTTCTGGTTGAAAAAGACAGTTCCTTCTGCATCAGTTACCCGAATACTTCCGTTCGCTGTTGCTTGAAATGTCTTATCGTGCGAACCATATTCTTCTGCTTTTTGCGCCATCAAACCAACGTTAGGAACTGAGCCCATGGTGGTTACATTGAAGGCGCCGTTGGCTTTGCAATCGTCAATTGTTGCGGTATATACACCTGCATATGAACGGTCAGGGATAAGGGCAATTGTATCTTGTTGTTTGTTATCTTTATTCCACATCTGGCCAGATGTACGAATCATTGCTGGCATTGAAGCGTCAACAATGACATCAGAAGGAACATGAAGGTTGGTAATACCTTTGTCGGAGTTGACCATTGCAATAGCCGGCCCATTCGCGATTGCTGCTTCAATATCAGCTTTCACTTCTGCTTCTTTTGCGTTTCCAGCAATCTTCGCATAAACATCTCCTAAACCATTTCTGGTATCTACATTGATCTCTTTAAACAAATCAGCGTATTTGTGAAATACGTCCGCAAAATAAACTTCTACGATCGCTCCAAAAATGATAGGATCAGAAACCTTCATCATCGTTGCCTTTAAATGAGCTGATAACAATACGCCAGCTTCTTTTGCTTCTGTTATCGCTAGCTCGACGAAAGATTTCAATGCCGATAGACTTAATGTCGAACTATCAATTACTTCACCAGCTTTCAATGGAGATAAGCCCTTTGGCTCAGTAACTGTACCATCAGCAGCAGCGAATTCAATCTTAAATTGTGTTGCATCTGAAACAGTAACCGATTTCTCAGATCCGTAAAAGTCACCCTCATTCATGCTTAGCACCTTGGTCTTAGATTCCGAAGACCAGGCACCCATCGAATGCGGATTTGCTTTAGCATAGTTTTTTACTGCCTTAGGCGCTCTTCGGTCAGAATTACCTTCACGTAATACCGGGTTTACAGCGGACCCTAAAACCCTTGCATACTTCGCTTTAATCGCTTTTTCCTCGTCCGTTTGTGCATTGTCCGGATAATTCGGGATTGCAAAACCCTGTGCCTGCAGTTCCGCTATTGCGTCTGCCAACTGCGGAATAGAAGCCGATATATTCGGTAACTTAATGATGTTTGCTTCTGGCGTTGTTGCCAATTGGCCTAGCTCTGCCAATGCGTCTTCAACTTTTTGGTCATCTTGCAGATACTCAGGAAAATTCGATAAAATTCTTCCGGCTAATGAGATATCCCTAGTCTCTACGTTAATTCCTGCAGAGGCAGTAAAAGCTTGTACAATTGGTAAAAGCGAGTAGGTTGCCAGCATCGGCGCTTCGTCTGTTTTGGTATAGATAATTGTTGCTTTGTTCGACATATTAATATAAATATGATTATGTAAATGAAATATGAAAGCAGATTGTTTATCAAAAAACATACTTTCGTTAAAAGCCTAAAGATAGATAAATCTAGGTATTAAAGTGTCAGAAACCTTATACTGATCCAAACAATTGATAATGCAAAATGTACTGTAGGGCATGGATGTTAACTATTAATAAGCATCCTTAAAAAACATGAAAAAACGCTTACTATTTGCCCTAACGCTAGCGAGCGTTCAACTTTTAGCCCAAAATAAAGCCGATACTACGAAACGTCTCAAAGAAGTAGTGATCAAACCTTATTTCAGTGAACAGCCGCTGATGCGTGCAACAGGGAGTATAGGTTTAATTGACCAGACGGTGCTGGACAGACAATTGTCAAGCTCGCTAGTGGCTTCAGTAAATACGGTCGCCGGGGTTCGCATGGAAGAACGTTCGCCCGGTAGCTACCGCCTATCTATCCGGGGAAGTTTGTTAAGATCTCCATTCGGCGTCCGCAATGTGAAGATTTACTTTGATGATTTTCCTTTAACTGATGCAGGTGGAAATACCTATTTAAATTCCTTAGACATTGCCGCAGCCGGACAACTTCAGATCCTGAAAGGTCCGCACGGAAGTATCTATGGTGCAAACTCAGGTGGCGTGATTTTAGTGAATCCACAATATCCTACAGATACCACGCAGGCGAGCTTGAGGCTTGAGGGTGGAGCCTTCGGATCCTTTCATGAAAATGCAAATATCGCCCAGCAGTTCAACAAATACTCGATCAGTCTAACCCAGGCTTACCAGCGAAGTGATGGGTATCGGGAGCACAGCAATATGGACCGCAAATATTTTCAATTGCTTCAGAAGCTGAATTACACTAAGAATGCAAATGTGAAAGCACTCCTATTCTTTTCAGATCTGAGTTACAATACCCCGGGTGGTTTAACGGCCGCACAATTCCAGGAAAACCCCCGGCTATCAAGACTGGCAACTGCTTTTACCAAAAGTGCTATTGAGCAAAACGCGGGAATATATAGCAAAACGTTATACGGGGGCATCTCCAACACATGGGACATCAGCAATCACTTTAAACATGTCATCTCTATATACGCAACACATACGGATTTTGAAAACCCATTCATAACCAATTATGAAAAGCGCGATGAAAAGACACTTGGTCTCAGGTCGTACTTTGAATACAACACGAAAGTAAAGTCATCCAATATCAAACTTAATGTGGGTGTGGAAAGTACACGAACAGGCACAGACTTTGAAAACTACGACAATAATTTTGGTGTTCCGGGAGCAGTCCAGGCAATTGACGACTTAACAGCAAAGTCAAGTTTCGCCTTCGCCCAACTTAGTTTCGATGTACTCGACAAGCTTCTTGTGGAACTCTCTGCCAGCGCAAATCTAAATAAGTACGATTATGAAACTTTACAACCTACACCGATACCAGAAAGCACCAGAACCTTTGATAATCAGATCTTACCTAGATTCGCCCTCTCCTACCTTGCAACTTCAGATCTAACATTAAGAGGATCTATCAGCAAAGGCTACTCGGCACCAACAACAAGTGAGGTGAGGCCATCAAACAATGTAATTAATCTTACCCTGGAGCCTGAGTTTGGATGGAACTATGAAACCGGTTTCCGACTACAGGTACTGCAGAAGAAATTATTCCTTGATGCAACCGGATTCTATTATAATCTTAAAAGTGCTATTGTAAGGCGTGTAGACGAAAACATGGCAGAATTCTTTGTTAATGCCGGCGGCACTAAACAGTGGGGATTAGAAACCTCCCTCTCGTACTGGCTACTCTCTTACAAAACTTCTGGTTTAATAAGAGCTGTTCAAATCAGAAATGCTTATACACTGAGTCGCTTTAAATTTGTTGATTATATCGCAACCAATACAGACTTCTCAGGAAATGAATTAATAGGTGTTCCGAAGGCAGTAGTGGTGAGCAGTGCGGATGTTCAATTACCGAAAGGCGTGTACTTATTTGTTCAGCACAACTATACCAGTAGTATTCCATTAAACGACGCAAACACGGCTTATGCACGAAAATACCACCTCATACAAGGCAAAGTTGGCATAAAACAGCTTATGATTGGCAAGATTCCCTTTGAAGTATATGGGGGTGCAGATAATATTCTAAATCAGAAATATAGTTTAGGTAACGATTTAAACGCTGTTGGAAACCGATACTTTAATGCAGCAGCAACGAGAAGCTTTTACGGCGGAATTGCTGTAAAAATATAATCCATTATAAAGGATTTCTCCTATATTTATTCTCTATAAACACATGAACATGAACAATAGAAATCTTTTCGGCTTACTTATATTAGCCTTATTCCTCTTAACTAACACTGTTTCCGCACAGAAAAAAAGGGTACTTGTATTTTCGAAAACTGCGGGCTTTAAACATTCTTCCATAGCTGTCGGAGTTGCCGCGATTCAAAAGCTGGGCACTGAAAACAAGTTTGAAGTAGACACAACCACGAACTCTGCCTTATTTACAACTCAAAATTTAGAAAAGTATGGCGCAGTTATCTTTATGAATACAACAGGTGACGCATTGAATGATGAACAACAAAAGACTTTTGAGCAGTTCATCAATTCAGGTAAGGGATTTGTAGGTGTGCATTCCGCTACTGACACAGAGTATGGATGGCCATGGTATGGCAAACTGGTTGGCGCCTATTTTGTTAGTCATCCGGAACAGCAGATGGCAACATTGAATGTGGTTGACAGAAAAACTATCGCTACTAAACACCTTCCTGAAGTTTGGAAACGTAAAGATGAATGGTATAATTTTAAGGAAATAAATCCTGACATAAAGGTATTGATCACTATTGATGAGACCAGTTACAAAGGTGGCATTAATAAAGACAAACACCCAATGGCATGGTACCATGAATTTGATGGTGGTCGTTCCTTTTACACGGAACTTGGGCACGTGGAAGAATCTTACTCAGACCCTTTGTTTCTGTCACATTTACTAGGCGGGATCAAGTATGCCTTAGGTGCCAAAATGACTTTGTAATTTAGTTTTATTTCGCTCATTATAGGCCCCTAATAGGGTCGCAAATTACAAGGACCTAACAGGGACGTAACAGGGAGGTAACAGGGACTTAACAGGGACAAACTCCCTTTGAATTCCCTGTTACCTCCCTGTTATTTCCGTGCTACCATTGAGCCACCTGAAACCCTCTTTTAAACCAGCTAAGAACCGATAAAAAACAACCCATTATTTGGCCGGGCAATTGCCTGATTTAGTTGACATTTAAAATTAAAAACCACTAAAATCATGAGAAAATTAGTCTTAACATTACTAGCGGCATCGTCGCTTCTGGCTGCCTGTAATAGTGAGGAAAAAACTTCTGAAACAACGGACAGTTCAGTCGCCGCTGCAGTTGATACCAATAGTGTTCAAACAGCGCAGGCTTTCAGTGACGGGTGCTACACTTACATAAAAAACAGAGATACCGCTTCGTTAACTTTAAAGGTTGCCGGCGAAGAAATTACTGGTGATCTTAATTACAAGTTATACGAAAAGGACAGCAACAAAGGAACCATAGCCGGCGAAATCAAAGGCGATACAATTATTGCTGAATATGACTTTTATTCAGAAGGTGCACGGTCTATTCGGGAGCTAGTCTTCCTGAAAAAAGATGGAAAGCTTTACGAAGGATTCGGCGATGTGGAAACGAAAGGAACTAAAACCGTTTATAAGAACAGGGCTTCCTTAAAGTTTAATGGAGGTTTAGTATTTGACGCGGCAGACTGTAAATAGACTAACAGTTTTCAAACCTCTCCCAGAATCCGTCGACAGGCAATTTTGCGAAAATGTTGACGGGTTCTTTCTTTACGGGATGAATAAATTGTAATCTCCGGGCATGTAAGCATATGCTGCCCTTCCGCGAGCCTCGAGGATAGCCGTATTTATTATCGCCTACTATTGGAGTTCCGAGTGTTGACAACTGAACCCTGATCTGGTGAGATCTACCAGTAAGCGGATCCACCTCTATAAGATAATACCCACCTAGCTCGGTTATCAAACGGTAACTTAACTCAGCACGCTGACTTCCTTCTACTTCTGCTTTGTGCGGTGTAACTACATTCTTCTGAGGGTTTTTGACCAACCAGTGTACAAGGGTTCCAGATATGTTTTCGGGTTTGTTTCTTACCACCGCCCAATACGTCTTTTTAACTTCTCTGTTTTTAAAGATCGCATTCATGCGCTCTAAAGCCTTACTTGTTTTTGCAAAAAGTATAACCCCACTAACAGGACGGTCTAATCGATGTACCACCCCTAAAAAGGCGCTATTAGGCTTATTATATTTAATTGCAAGATACTTCTTTACTTGTTCGTCAAGAGGCTCATCACCCGTCTCATCCACCTGTACAATATCACCCGCCTTCTTGTTGATTGCGATCAGGTGATTGTCTTCGTAAAGGACGTCTTTATCGGTTACAGGCATTAGTATTGTTCTTTCTCGTTAGGAAAATCTTTACCTTTTACATCGTTAATATAAGATTTTGCGGCACCAAGAATCCCGTCGTATAAGTTAAGATACTGACGTAAGAAGCGTGGTTTAAATCCTTTGGTTAAACCGATCATATCATTAACGACAAGCACCTGACCATCGCAGTCTGGACCAGCTCCAATGCCAATTGTCGGAATATTCAGGCTAGCGGAGACCTCTTTTGCAAGCTTGGCGGGAATTTTTTCCAATACCACACTGAAACACCCCAACTCTTGAAGAGCCAATGCATCTAATTTTAATTTTTCCGCTTCCGCTTCGTCCTTTGCTCTTACTGTATAGGTGCCAAATTTATAAATTGATTGGGGAGTAAGGCCAAGGTGCCCCATGACTGGTATACCCGCAGTGATGATTCTGGAAACCGATTCTGCGATTTCAGTTCCTCCTTCCAACTTAACGCCATGTGCACCGGATTCTTTCATGATCCGGATTGCAGAATTTAAAGCCTCCTTAGAATTGCCCTGATAGGAACCGAAAGGTAGATCAACTACAACGAATGCTCTTGTCGCACCTCTTACTACTCCCTGAGCATGATAGATCATCTGGTCAAGAGTGATAGGTAAAGTGGTTTCATGTCCTGCCATGACATTTGAGGCAGAATCCCCAACAAGTAACACATCCAAACCTGCATCGTCAAGCACGCTGGCCATTGAAAAATCATAGGCGGTAAGCATAGCGATCTTTTCCCCTTTATGCTTCATCTCCTGAAGAATATGGGTTGTTATGCGTTTTACTTCTTTATTAACAGACATGGCATTTCGTTTTGTGTGAGCAAACTTAGTAGTTACAATTCGATATTCAGCCATTGGCTATTAATTTTGCAATAATCACGACGTATTGAAGCTTGATCTGGTTACCAGTTCATCCGGGCTTTAATAGTTAAAAAAGCATTTGTTTTGATCTTTAGAACGTGTATCTTTGTACTCCGAAATGAAGGGGTTATTTAACAGCATATTTGTTAACAACATCGGCGGCATCCACGTCGCATATCCATACCCATTTCTCTCTTTTTTCTTAACAATTATTTTCTTTTATCCCAACTTCCATGACTAACTACACAAAGTTACCTGCGATCTTGTTACTTGCCGATGGCACGGTATATTATGGCAAAGCTGCTGGAAAGATCGGTACAACGACCGGTGAAATTTGTTTTAATACTGGGATGACCGGTTATCAGGAGATCTTTACGGATCCTTCCTATTTCGGTCAGATCATGGTTACCACAAATGCACACATCGGTAATTATGGCATCCATACTGATGAAACCGAGTCTGAAAGCATTAAAATTGCAGGGTTGGTTTGTAAAAATTATAATATTGGATTCAGTCGCAAGGAAGCTTCTGAATCGATTCAGGACTACTTTCAGAATGAAAACATTGTAGGTATCTCTGACATAGACACCCGTTCTTTAGTTCGTCACATCAGAAATAAGGGCGCTATGAACGGTATTATCTCCTCTGAAATTACTGATCTAGATGAACTGAAAGCAAAGCTATCAGAAGTACCTTCAATGGATGGCTTAGAACTGTCATCTCAGGTATCTACTAAAGAAGCCTATTATTACGGCTCTCCGGAAGCAAAATACAAGATTGCTGCCCTTGACCTTGGTATCAAGAAGAACATCTTAAGGAACTTCGATAACAGAGATATTTACGTTAAAGTATTCCCTGCTAAAACCACTTTTGAAGAGATGAATGATTGGGGTGCTGACGGTTACTTCATATCTAACGGCCCGGGTGATCCGTCGGCTATGCCTTATGCGATTGACACCGTTAAAGAAGTTTTAGCTGCTGATAAACCAATGTTTGGCATCTGTTTAGGTCACCAACTTCTGGCTGAAGCAAATGGAATAGGAACTATGAAAATGTTTAATGGCCATAGAGGCTTAAACCACCCGGTAAAAAACATTATCAAGAATCATTGCGAAGTTACTTCACAAAACCATGGCTTCGGCGTGGTGCAAGACGAGGTAATAAACTCTGATAAAGTTGAGATCACTCACCTTAACCTGAACGACCAATCTATAGAAGGGATCCGTGTTAAAGGTAAAAAAGCTTTTTCAGTGCAGTATCACCCGGAGTCTTCTCCTGGTCCGCACGACTCAAGATATCTGTTTGATGACTTCATCGACGTAATAAAGGGCGACCTAGCCTGGTAATTAAAAAGAAGTAACTTAGGTTACTTCTTTTTGTTTAAACCTAATCACATTCAAATCATGGAGAGAAAAGAGGCGATCATCAGCGTCAAAAACCTTGTAAAGAAGTATGGTGATTTTACAGCCGTTAAGGGCATCACTTTCGATGTTTATGAGAATGAGATCTTTGGTTTACTTGGTCCAAATGGCGCTGGTAAAACAACGACGCTGGAAATCATTGAAACACTGAGAGAGAAGACCTCTGGTGAAATCACTGTTAATGGCTTTTCGGTTGACCATGATGCCAATAAGATTAAAAGGATCATTGGTGTGCAATTGCAGGCCGCTGGATATTATCCTAATTTGAACCTGGTCGAATTGTTAGAACTTTTCTCCGGCTTATACGATGTGAAGATCTCACCGATGGAAATGTTGGCAAAGGTAAACCTACAGGATAAAGCGAAAGCAAAGTATAAGGCGCTGTCGGGCGGGCAAAAGCAGCGCTTCTCCATCGCTACTACGCTCATCAATTCTCCTAAAATTATATTTCTAGATGAGCCTACCACAGGTTTGGATCCTCAGGCGCGCCGTAATCTGTGGGACCTGATCATTGAGATCAGAGCAGCAGGCACTACGGTAGTCCTTACTACGCACTACATGGATGAAGCAGAGCAACTTTGTGACCGGGTGGCCTTTGTGGAGCGTGGTGAGATTATAGTTTTGGATACCCCAGACGCTTTGATTGACAACCTCGTGAACAGTGGATTTGAGCGTAAGAAAGAAGTGAAGAAAGCCAATCTGGAGGATGTTTTTATCCACATGACTGGCAAAGAGTGGAGAGCAGATAATTAAACAAGAATAATGACCAAGCCTTATAGTAATATAAACGCGACGCTGGCACTTGCTAAAGCAAGTTTCCGTTCCATCATGCGCAGCCCCTCGGCTGTTGTATTTACCCTAGCATTTCCACTGATATTTATCCTGGTTTTTGGCTTTCTTGGTGGTGGAGGTATAAAGGTAGACCTTGCAGTTTCGTCCACATCTGATCTGCAAAATCCTGTGATCAAAGCGCTAAGGAAGACAAGCGTCATCCACCTGATTACGGGTAAAGATGCTGCGGAAATAAGAGAAGCTTTGGAAAAGGGCAACTATGCTGCCGTAATAGACGTACAAAAAAATGCGGCTGGCACACCTGCTTATCTTGTCAATGTGCAGTATACCTCGGCTTCCATGGATAAGGGGAACATCCTGAAATCAGTGTTGAACAACGAACTTTACAGCCTGAACGCTAAGGGAGTTACTCCTTCTATTGCGGCTTTAAGAGAAAGTACTTTAAAAGGGCGAACCTATAGAACGATCGATTTTATTTTACCAGGTCAACTTGGATTCTCTTTGTTAAGTACCGGAGTGTTCGGGACGGCCTTTGTATTTTTTAGTTTGCGTCAGAATCTGGTGATTAAGCGGTTCTTTGCCACGCCAGTAAAGAAATCAAGTATTGTCTTTGGTGAGGGTATAGCAAGAATCGGATTTGCGCTTCTAGGAGCAATCTTCATTATTGTTGTCGGACATTTCTTCTTTAAGTTCACGTTAATACATGGAGTGGTAACCGTTTTGAATATGCTTGTTCTTGCCTTCATTGGCCTGGTGGTATTCATGGGATTCGGATTCGTGGTCTCCGGAATGGCGAAGAGTGAAAGCACCATCCCACCTATCTCAAACATTATAACGTTACCTCAGTTTTTGCTATCGGGTACCTTTTTTTCCATTGACAACTTTCCTACCTGGCTACAGCCAATTAGTCGGGCTCTACCCCTCACTTACCTTAATGACGCCATGCGAAAGGTGGCTTTTGAAGGAGCAGGTTTATGGGACGTTAAATTTCAGGTAATGATCCTGATTATTTGGGGCATAGGGATATATGCTATAGCGGTAAAAGTTTTTAAGTGGGAATAGTCCCCTTTTTAAAATTTATTATAACTTTGAGTATTGCCCTGGTAATTGTACATTTTACACTAAGGCTTTTTACAAACAAAATATAGAGAAAAATGAGTTTAATAATTGATGTTCGTGCGCGCCAAATACTGGATTCCCGCGGCAATCCTACAATCGAAGTAGATGTAATTACAGAAAATGGTATCCTTGGTCGTGCTGCAGTACCTTCTGGTGCTTCAACAGGTATGCATGAAGCAGTTGAGCTTCGTGACAATGATAAATCTGTGTATATGGGTAAAGGCGTCTTAAAAGCCGTTGCTAACGTAAACGATAAGATTGCCGATGAGCTAAAAGGGATGGATGTATTTGAGCAAAACGCCATTGATAGCCTGATGCTTAAATTAGACGGTACTGAGAACAAAGGAAACCTTGGTGCAAACGCAATCTTAGGTGTTTCTTTGGCTGTAGCTAAAGCTGCTGCTCAGGAAAGCCGTCAGCCTTTATACCGCTACATTGGCGGTGTTAATGCTAACATTCTTCCTATTCCGATGATGAACATCGTTAATGGTGGATCTCACTCTGATGCACCTATCGCGTTCCAGGAGTTTATGATCATGCCAGTTGGCGCATCATCATTCTCTGAAGCTTTAAGATGGGGAACTGAAGTTTTCCATACCTTAAAAGCGATTCTTCACGGTAGAGGCCTTTCAACGGCTGTAGGTGATGAAGGTGGTTTTGCACCAACTTTCGACAGCACTGAAGATGCAGTAGAAACGATTATTCAAGCAATTGAAAAAGCGGGTTATAAGGCAGGAGAGCAGATTTTTATTGCATTCGACTGTGCAGCTTCTGAGTTTTACAAAGACGGAAAATACGATTATACTAAGTTTGAAGGCGATAAAGGTGCAATCCGTACCAGCGCTGAACAAGCAGAATATCTTGCTCAACTTGCTGAGAAATACCCGATCATCTCTATTGAGGATGGTATGGATGAGAACGATTGGGATGGCTGGAAACTTTTGACTGATAGAATTGGAGACAAAATTCAGTTGGTAGGTGATGATTTATTTGTTACAAATGTAACACGTTTACAATCAGGTATCGATAAAAAAATCGCCAATTCTATACTTGTTAAAGTTAATCAAATTGGTACTTTAACAGAGACTATCAATGCAGTTAGTTTGGCTCAGTCGAATGGTTTTACATCTGTAATGAGTCATCGTTCTGGAGAAACTGAAGATACTACGATTGCTGATTTAGCCGTTGCGTTGAATTGTGGTCAGATCAAAACTGGTTCTGCTTCACGTTCTGACAGGATAGCAAAATACAATCAATTGCTACGTATTGAAGAGGAACTTGGCACAACTGCGCGTTTCATCGGTAAAGACTTCAAATACTTCAAAAAATAGATCTACTTAGGTCATTATGTAAAACCCCGGAGCTAAGCGCTTCGGGTTTTTTTTGTTTGTTCTTTTTTTGTATCTTCCCTCATAATTAACCAGATATGAAGAAAATAATGCTCTCGCTACTTCTGCTGTCGTTAACGGCTGGAAGTGGATTTTCCCAATTGTTGAACCTTCCAAAAGGAAAAGTTTTCGAGATCACCACCCATATTACTGACAAAGGGACTTACAAAAGCAACGAACTAAAC
Organism: Pedobacter sp.; assembly: GCF_037719805.1. GTDB lineage: Bacteria > Bacteroidota > Bacteroidia > Sphingobacteriales > Sphingobacteriaceae > Pedobacter. Next base: position 328,420 of record NZ_JBBJLZ010000005.1, read on the forward strand.
ACCTATTCCTTTAGATCACAGGGTAAAGATGCGAATGGTAACTTCATACTAGAAACGCGAATAGTAAAATCTCAGATTCATGATTCTCAAACCCAAGAGCGACAACTGAACACTGATTCTGTTAGAAAGACATAGCTTAACTCCACAGGCCCGCTATTTCCACTAGCCATGCTAAATAAACCATTCAAAGTGATAGTAAGTCCACAGGGTAAGTTAATTGCTGTTGAGGGGGTAACGGAAATACTAAGCAGCGAGTTGAAAAACTGGGTAATCAAGCCAGACATTCAACAAACCATCTTTGACAACGCCAAAAGCTTCGATCAAACAATTGCAGGTTTGTTTTATAAGGCAGATGCCAATAAATCTTCTATTTCCGCAGAACAGAAACCTCAAAATACAGATGCTCCTTTTACATTGACCAATAAAAATACATCAACGGTGACTATGCAGGCGTCCAAAGTTACAGAGCAGTCAAAAGAGCACACAAAATATGTTATAGAGCTAAACAGCGGGCTTATTAATAATGGTCTTACGACAACCGAAAGTGTTGTTGAGAATAGTCCGCTACCTTTAGCAGCGAAGAAAGTGGATATATCATCTAGCAGAAAACAGTCGCTGGGAGTTGGTCAGCGGCGAAAAGCTATAGATACTGCATGGATCAATTATGCGGTAAAGCTTAGTTACTGGAGCGATGCTTATAAAAAGGGAGCAGAGTACGATTCGGCTAAAGTCTATCAGTTGTTAAAAGTTAAGGACCATGGAATTTTCAGCGACCGTTATTTTGCAATCCGCCGTTTAAATGCCGTTCAAGGTCTACGTAGCGATCACTCTTATAAAATTTATGATAGTTTATTAATCTTAACACCCAATGCAATTTTAAAAGGTGATTATAGTCACTTGCACAATAAATTGGGTACCTCTCTTGAAAAATTAGGACCTGATTCTGCATACGAAGTGAGCAAATACGCAATTGAAACAGATGCATTTGACCAGTGGATACAACATTCCTTCTCTCAAGCTTTTAATGTTTCTCAGGACGATATCAATGAGAAAAGTGAGCGTTTAACAAAAAGTTTTAAACTCTTAGATCTGTTTAAAGGAAACAAAGGAGCGAAGTACCAGCAGATGACCACTCCGCTTTATCTCTGGGCCAATGTACTACGAAATCCTGCAGATACCCTTGGAATAATTACAGCAGGGAATTCCTTCCTCCAGATGAGTGATGACAACATGAAAGCCGGGAATGGCGGGAGGTATTCTCTATTGATATGCCAAAGGCTGCTAGCGGCTAAGCAAAATACTGAAGCCTCAATACTCTTGGATGCGACGATCCAAAAGCTAGAGCGTTATACATCTGACACCTTAAATAAGGATCGTTATGCCCATCAAAATATGCTTGCAGGTGCTTATTATTTAAAGTCTGTCACTGCTAGCGCATCCGGGGATCCCGAACATGTAGCCTATCTTGCAAAGGCGGCAAAGTACTCACCCACAAGTCCCAAAGAAAAAGCACATTCTAGCTTCTACGATCGTGTGTTTTTAAAGACCAAAGAAAGCTATAAGGAAGAATACATGGAAAAGATGCTGAGCTCTGGTAATGAAAAGGAAGGCCTTAAAATGTTTATCGAAAGCATCAATGCCATGCCAGAAAATATTGGAGAAATGCAAAAACTTTTTAAGCAGAAGTTTCCGGATAAAGGTTTTAAACCATTCTTCAACGAAGAGATAGTCAATACTTGGGTTACCGCACCTTCTTTTGTGGTAAAAGGAGTCGACGGCAAAGAATACAAGCTTGGAGACTACAAGGATAAATGGCTGGTTATTGACTTTTGGGGAACCTGGTGTAGCCCATGCAGAGAAGAGATGCCTATTGTAAATAAGTTTGGTGTAGACGTAGCCGAAGGCAAACATCCAAATGTTTCGTTTTTAAGCGTAGCCTGTAGTGACACTGAATCGAAGGTCAAAGCATATCTGGCGGAAAACAAGTTTACTATGACAGCAGCAATGTCTGACGGCCAAATAGAAAGAAAGTATGAAATAACCGGCTATCCCTCAAAAATTATCATTTCCCCGCAAGGTAAAATGATTAATGTCGGTTTTGGCAAAGATTGGCAAGCCATCATAAAAAGCTTCAGCACGCTTTAGCGCTAAAGATATCTTTATATCAATATATCATTATATATTTGTTTCTATGAATCGCCTACTAGAACTTTTTCGCAATGAGTATTTCCTAAGTGTAGGGGCGTTCGTGGTATGGATGTTATTCTTCGACAAGAACGACATCATTGCGCAATATGAATTCAAGTCGCAGGTTAACAAACTACAGGAAGAAAAAGATTTCTATGTAAAAGAGATTGAGACGGTTAAGAAAGACTTAAACGAGCTGAATACCAATCTTAACACTGCTGAGAAGTTTGCTCGCGAGAAGTACTTTATGAAGAAAGACAATGAAGATGTTTTTGTTATTGTAAAGGAAGTAAAGGCGGATTAAACCTCTCCATTTCTTTTTCTAAAGAACCATTCCAGGGTTAACAGCGATATGATCATCGCGAACAACCATTTGTAATTGATCAACTCTTCATACTTCCTATTTTCATAGCTAAGTGTCTTAATCTGCTCATTACTTTCAATATCACGAGCTATCTTCGATAGGTCTCCAGGCATGTACATTTTACCATTAGAGGTAGAAGCCATGGTACCAAGCAGCTGGTGGTTGGCAATTGTCTGTTGGTATTCTGCCACGATATTGTTTACATAAAACATACCCGACGCTTGAAATGGCTTACCACCAAAGTTAGTAGCCGCTGAGTAGGTATAATTTCCTGGAGGCAACGTTCCGGCATCTAACTGATAAGCAGCTTCGGTTCTTGAAAACAGAAATTTGTATGCTTTACCACTCTCGTTCTTCATCTGAATATTCACATCCGGCCTATTCACTGCAACGTAGCTGTCATTGTACAATACAGCATTGATGTTGATACTCTCGTTCTCATCATATGTATTTTTTACAGTGTACGCTTTAAACTTTCTTTTGTCGTCCTTTACGGAAAGATATTGAACGGATTTCAAAATCAAGCTATTGGTTACGGATTCAATCGCCCCATTTAGCGCCTCTCCAAGCTTCCATTTATAAATCCCCTCTCCAATCATATACGCTGCCTTTTTCCCTTTATCGGCGCTAAATAGCATCTGAGGATATTGTGTTTTTACCCTCCCAATCCTTTGAGTTAGTACAATGGAGGCTTCTTCATTAACCGTGACCGTACCAAATGGAGCCAATAGCGGATCAAAACTTGCTATATTTTTCACCTCGGTTTCACTAATATTGAATGCGGTAAAGTCAGGGTTGGGTGTTGCAAAGGTTTCTTGTAATGCGCTTGCGTTCCCGCTATAAGTGACACCCTTTTGAAACTGATTAAAAGCTGTTAAATTACTTTGAGCGCCTAAGACGTACCAGGTGGAGGTATTGCCCTCCTTAAGTCTATTTAAAAAGGCTAGCCCAACATTGGAGGCCGCAGGCAACTGATACAGTATGATCAAACCGTAGTCTTTAGGGTTCAAGGCATTCAAGTCCTCAGCAAAAGCCACTTTGACTTCATAACGATCGTTGCTGGCAATGGCCTGCTTAAACACTGAAATATCAGGATGAGGCGCAGCAGCGGCAATCAATACCTTCTGTTTTGCATCGATGACATCCACAAAAAGATGCTGACTATTATTTTTGACCGAAATTTCGTTAGGCAGCGGATTAAGAGTGATCGTATACTTTTGAAGCCCTAATTTTGAAGCCTTAATCTTCACCGCCAAAGTTTTTACAAACGGGTTAGCATTAATAGAGACTGTTTGTGTTTGCAGGTCCTTTCCATTCTGTGCTACTTTCAACACCGCCTGTGAACCTTTGCTTTCGAACGCCTGAACCTGAACCTCAGCCGTAAACTCATTGTCCAAATAGACAATGTCATTGCTATTCACATTTGCGATCACCAAATCCTTCTTAGGGATAGTGTCCCCTAATGCAATGGTATAGACCGGTGCCTTTAATTTGTTCAGGTCATACAAAGGGCTACCTCCCCGGTTGAATATCCCGTCGCTTGCTAGGATAACCGCACCCACGTTTCTGTTCAAATGCTCGTCATTTAGTTTCGCAATGAAGCTTGCAGCATTGCTCATCTTACCTGTATATTTGAAATCGAACCCAGACCGCACAGTGTCAGCAAAATTGTAGATCTTCACCTCAAACTTACTGCTCAGCTCGTCGGATAAAGCCTTCAAATCATTTTCATATCGGGCTTGGTCAAAGCCGGGAGGTTTAATGGCGCCTACTGATATAGAGTTGTCTTGTCCGATGATTATGACCGGCTTCTCAAGCTCATAAGAAATGCTTCGCAAGAGAGGGAAGAACAGTAGAAAAGCTATTGTTGTAATAATCAACGCACGTGTCGCCGCCAACCCATAACGCGTATTCTTGTTAAGATGTTCCGTGTTTCTATAAAGCAGCCAGCCTAATGAAAGCCCTACAAGCAAACAACCAAACAAGGCCAATACGGTATATACTGTTAGGGAATCGCTCATATGTCTGAAAGTAAAGATGCTAAAAAAGCGCTGAAAATGTCCAGCGCTTCTTAAAACTTTTACAGAATAGATATACTGCTAAAGCATACCACCGCATACCGACAGAACTTGTCCAGTCACGTAAGCGCTCATATCTGAAGCTAAGAAAACGCATACATTAGCAACATCTTCTGTCTCCCCAGCTCTTTTCAGAGGAATACCATCTTCCCAGCCTTTAACTACCTTAGGATCCAATACCTCAGTCATTTCTGTTCTGATAAAGCCAGGAGCCACTACGTTGGTCCGGATATTTCTTGAGCCTAATTCTTTGGCCAGTGATTTGGAAAAGCCGATGATACCTGCCTTTGATGCGGCATAGTTTGCTTGACCCGCGTTTCCAGTTATACCGACAACTGAGCTCATGTTTATTATAGAACCTTTACGCGCTTTCATCATGACTTTTGAAGCAGCCTTACAAACATTAAATACCGACTTCAGATTAACATTGATAACGTCATCCCATTGCTCCTCGCTCATGCGCATCAAAAGGCCGTCTTTTGTTATACCTGCGTTGTTAACAATAATATCTAAGGCACCAAAATCGGCGACGATGTTATTGATCAACACTTCTGCATCTTCAAACTTTGAAGCATCAGAGCGATAGCCTTTAATTTGGGTACCAAAAGCTTCCAGTTCAGTCACCAATGTTTCGCCTTTTTCAACCGATGAAAGGTAAGTGAACGCCACATTAGCTCCATGTTCAGCAAATTTCTCTGCAATCTTTCGTCCAATTCCTTTTGACGCACCAGTGATCAGTGCTGTTTTTCCTTCTAATAACTTCATTTATATCTATTACTTGGTTGAATACTTTATTAAACTCCTGGCTCCTGCTGACTTAGGCAATGGAAGCTTCCCAATCCCCAGATGATATCTGTTGAGTCAATGCCAACGACTTTGCGATCAGGAAAGACACTTCTTATGATTTCCAGTGCCTGGTTATCGTTTACGTCTCTAAAAGTAGGTACTATTACTGCAGCATTCGAAATGTAAAAATTTGCGTAGGATGCAGGTAGACGTGTATCTTCATGGATAACCGGAGAAGGCATTGGTAGCGTAATGATATTTAAAGGCTTACCATTTGGCAAGCGCATTTCCCTTAACGCTGCAAGATTCTCATGAAGGAGAATATAGTTATCATCTAAAGGGTTGCTTTCTACAACGGTGAGTACGGTGTCTTCATTTACAAAACGCGTGATGTCATCAATGTGGCCATCCGTATCATCCCCAACAATGCCGTCACCTAGCCAGAGTACTTGTACAGCACCGTAACACTCCATCAGGTATTCTTCAATTTGTTCTTTAGATAAGTGTGGGTTTCTATTCTTATTTAAGAGGCATGCAGTGGTTGTTAAGATCGTTCCGGCGCCATTGAACTCTACAGAGCCGCCTTCCATAACAATTCCAGGATTAAACACCGGGATATCGAGATGATCTGCGATGAGCGTTGGAATGATATCATCCTGTTCAAAGGGCGGATACTTACCTCCCCAGGCATTGTATCCCCAATCAACAATCACTTTTTTCGATTCTGCGGATGGGTTTATTAAAAAAGCAGGGCCATGATCCCGGCACCATGCATCATTGCTTGGGTTGAAATAGAATTCGATCTGATTCAGGTCGACATCCTGTTCCTTAAGTTTACTAATGGCAAATGATTTAGTTTCCTCATCATTTATATTTATTCTCACCTTTTCACCTTCCGAAACGGCTTTAATAAACTGACAATACGGTGTATAAATCGTGTCTATTTTCCCTGGCCATGACTCTTCCTTATGCGGCCACGTTAACCAGGTAGCGTCGTGCTTAGCCCATTCCGCTGGAAACCGATATCCTGCCTTCTTAGGCGAATGATCAAATAGATTCGTCATCTATATATCTTTTGGTGATTTGTGCATAACTATCTATACGTCTATCTCTTAAAAAAGGCCAATGTGTCCTGTAGCTGTCAGATTTAGACATATCAAGTTCAACAACCTTAAGTTCTTCTTCATTGTGTGAGGCCTGGTATAGAATAGTTCCGAAAGGATTGGAAACGAATGATCCTCCCCAAAATTCTACTCCAGCCTCTTCGCCAACACGGTTAATACTAACGACAGGTATGCCATTAGCTATAGCATGTGAGCGCTGAATGGTTTGCCATGCATTGTATTGTTCAGTATTTGTAGGAAGATCCTGGCTCATAGCCCATCCTATAGCGGTCGGGTATACTAAGAAATCGGCGCCCATAAGCGCGGTTAGTCTTGCCGCTTCCGGATACCATTGATCCCAGCAAATCAGTACTCCTATCTTAGCATATTTCGTTTTAAAAACTTTATAACCAAGATCTCCGGGTGTAAAGTAGAATTTCTCATAAAAGCCAGGATCATCTGGAATATGCATTTTACGGTACTTTCCAAGGTAGGTTCCATCCGCATCTATGACTGCGGTTGTATTATGGTAAAGACCCTCAGCCCGCTTTTCGAACAGAGAAGCTACAATTACTATATTCAGTTCCGCAGCCACGATAGATAATGCGTCGGTTGAAGGTCCTGGAATGGTTTCAGCTAACTTGAAATTGTCGTAATTCTCTTCATCACAAAAGTAAAGAGAGGTAAACAATTCTTGCAGACAGACTACCTGTGCTCCGAGCGCTGCAATTTCCCTGATCTTAACGATTGCCTTATCAAGGTTTTCCTGTTTATTATTGGTACAACTCATCTGCACCAATCCAACTTGTACTTTAGCCATTGTTTGTCAACAAATATTTTGTGGTAAAGTTAGCCAAAAAAACTAAACTGGCATGGATGGTTAGAAGGGGAATGAATGAATTTATGGCTCAATGGCGAATAACTGCTGATACTCAACTTGCAACTGGAATAAACACAGTGCGCAAAGACACCCATCATGCTGTTCACTTATATACTGCATTTCGTTGAGTGTTAACTGAACCACACTACACTGGCACTTGGTGTAAGAATTTGCCTTACACTCAATCGCTGAACCGCAGCGTTCACAAGGGATTATCTCATGTTTTGTCATCTCTTATACAAAGATACAATACCGGGCCAGCATCTTCTTTGAAGCAATACTTTATTACACTATCATTAAAAAAGGCTGGCCTGATATACATCTTGGCCAGCCTTAACATTATATTTGGCTAGAAAGGTTATCCTGAACAGCTGATACAACCATCTTCCATTGAACAAACCGGACCTTCAACGATCTCTTCAGCGCTTTGCTCGATGTGTGCCGGAATTACGGGCTCTAGATTTTTACCAGCTTGATTTTCTACTGTAAATTTAACTGCTTGAGAAGCGGCTTGAGTACGCAAGTAGTACATTCCTGTTTTCAACCCTTTCTTCCAGGCATAGAAATGCATAGAGGTAAGCTTTGAAGTATTTGGTGCATTGATAAACAAGTTTAGTGATTGAGATTGACAAATATAGGCTCCCCTATCAGCAGCCATATCAATGATGCTTCTCATTTTGATCTCCCAAACTGTTTTATATAATTCTTTGATGTAGTCAGGAATCTCAGCAATGTCCTGGATCGAACCGTTAGCTAATATAATCCGATCTTTCATTTGTGGAGTCCAGAGGCCTAAGGCCACAAGGTCTTTTAACAAATGTTTATTTACTACAATGAACTCACCACTCAACACCCTTCTTGTATAGATATTTGAGGTATATGGCTCAAAACATTCATTGTTACCAAGAATTTGCGAAGTCGAAGCGGTTGGCATGGGAGCAACCAATAACGAGTTATATACTCCATCTTTTACCACTTTTTCACGCAATGTTTCCCAATCCCAACGGTTACTATCAGGAGTAACGTTCCAAAGGTCGAACTGGAATTTACCTTCCGACAATGGAGATCCTTTAAACGTTTGATAATGACCGTTCTTAACCGCTAAATCGTGTGAAGCAGTCATCGCTGCAAAGTAGATCGTTTCAAAGATCTCTTTGTTAAGGATTTTAGCACCTTCACTTTCAAAGGGCAAGCGCATTAATATGAACGCATCAGCTAGTCCTTGCACACCTAGACCTACTGGTCTGTGACGCATGTTGGAGTTTCTGGCCTCTTCTATTGGGTAATAATTATGATCGATGATTTTGTTCAGGTTCAAAGTGGCCTGGTAAGTCACGTCATATAATCTCTGGTGGTCAAACTCCCCGTTCACTACGTATCGAGGTAAAGCAAGAGATGCTAAATTACAAACAGCAACCTCATCTTTAGAGGTATATTCGATGATTTCTGTACATAAGTTGGAACTTTTGATGGTTCCAAGATTTTGTTGATTGGATTTGCTATTGGCAGCATCCTTATACAATAGGTATGGTGTTCCGGTCTCTATTTGTGAATCCAAAATAGCGAACCAAAGTTCTTGTGCTTTAATAGTTTTACGTGCTCTTCCTTCTCTTTCATAACGCTCATATAAAGCATCGAATTCTGCACTATGGCAATCTGATAGGCCTGGTGCCTCATCTGGTGAGAATAGACTCCAATCGCCATTTTCTTCCACCCTTCTCATGAATAGGTCACACACCCAAAGCGCGTAAAACAAATCACGGGCACGAAGTTCTTCTTTACCATGGTTTTTGCGGAGATCAAGGAAGCTAAACACATCAGCATGCCAAGGCTCAAGATAAATGGCAAAAGCACCTTTACGTTTACCTCCACCCTGATCTACATAACGAGCAGTATCATTAAATACCTTTAGCATGGGAACAATGCCATTACTTGTTCCATTGGTGCCCCCAATGTAAGCCCCTGTAGCGCGAATGTTGTGAATACTTAAACCGATACCACCTGCGCTCTGAGAGATTTTCGCAGTCTGTTTTAATGTATCATATATTCCTTCAATACTGTCATCCTGCATGGTTAACAAAAAGCAGGAAGACATCTGAGGTTTAGGGGTTGCAGCATTGAACAACGTCGGAGTTGCATGGGTAAACCAACGCTCACTCATTAGGTTGTAAGTAGCAATTGCACTCTCGATATCTTCTTTATGAATACCAACAGATACACGCATAAACAAATGTTGCGGACGCTCAACAATTTGACCGTCAACTTTCAATAAATATGATTTCTCAAGAGTTTTGAAACCGAAATAGTCGAATCCAAAGTCTCTGTCATAAATGATTGTACTGTCTAACAGGTCAGCATGCTCCTTAATTACTTTCCAAACATCGTCTGCAATTAATGAAGAAGGCTTACCGGTTTTTTCATCGATATAGTTATAAAGCATCTCCATAGTTTTGGAGAAAGACTTTATGGTATTTTTATGTAAGTTAGATACCGCAATCCGAGAAGCAAGTAAGGCGTAATCCGGATGCTTTGTAGTTAGAGAGGCAGCAGTTTCGGCTGCCAGATTATCAAGCTCTGAAGTGGTAACACCATCGTAAAGGCCTTCGATTACTTTCTTAGCAACATCGATAGGGTCTACAAGCTCAGCGTTAAAACCGTAACATAGCTTCTCAATACGAGCAGTTATCTTGTCAAACCTTACCGCTTCCTTGCGGCCATCTCTTTTTAATACAAACATATTTTCAGGGTATTTTCTTATGTAAACTTGTTAATTATAGGATGCAGGGTTTAGAAATCATCATCTAAAGAGAATGCCGAAGCCTTGTCTTCAGTTGAAGTTAATACACCACTTTTCTGATAATCTCCAACACGCTTCTCAAAGAAGTTTGTTTTTCCTTGCAGAGAAATCATTTCCATGAAGTCGAAGGGATTGCTTGCGTTATAAATTTTCGTATAACCTAATTCCCCTACCCACCTATCAGCTACGAATTCGATGTATTGCGACATTAGTTTTGCATTCATACCGATCAATGCAACTGGCAATGCATCTGTAATGAATTCTTTTTCAATCTCTACAGCGTCTTTTATAATTGCATGAACGGCTTCTTCTGTCAGCTTGTTTTCTAACATGCTATATAGCAAGCAGGCAAACTCGCAGTGCATACCTTCGTCTCTCGAGATCAACTCATTGCTGAATGTTAGACCTGGCATCAAGCCACGCTTTTTAAGCCAGAATATAGAGCAGAAGCTTCCACTAAAAAAGATACCTTCTACTGCTGCAAAAGCAACAAGGCGCTCAGCAAAGTTCCCACCTTCAATCCACCTTAGTGCCCATTCTGCTTTTTTCTTAACGCAAGGAACGGTGTCTATGGCGTGGAATAACCTATCTTTTTCTTCAGGATCTTTAATGTAAGTATCGATCAGCAGTGCATACGTTTCCGCATGGATATTCTCCATCATAATCTGGAAGCCATAGAAGCAACGTGCTTCAGGCAACTGTACTTCACTCATGAAGTTGACAGCAAGGTTTTCATTAACAATACCGTCACTCGCTGAAAAGAAAGCTAGAATATGGGAGATGAAATGGCGTTCTCCGCTATTTAATCCGTCCCAGTGTTTCTGGTCATCAGAAAGATCTATTTCTTCCGCAGTCCAGAAGCTAGCTTCGCTCTTCTTGTACATCTCCCAAATGGCTGGATATTTAATCGGTAGAAGGACAAACCTGTCCTTGTTTTCTTTTAAAAGTACTTCTTCTTCTTGCATTAGCCACAGAGTTTAAATAGTAAATGATGTTAGCTTCGTCCTTTAATAATTACAGTAGCCCATGAAACCATATTTATTGATGAAGACCTTAAAGGCTTGAAACCTCGTTAACCTTAAGCAATTAAATACTAAACACTTAACTAAAAATTTGTGTGTATTTATTAAAGAACCTTACTAAAACAAATATAGACTATGAGGCCTTTTATCTGGAACAAAGTTGTTAACAACCCCTTCCAATTCTGTGTTTAAAAGATCAGATTTTAGTCATAATCAAGCTTCAAAAAAGCTAATTATTTCTTTTTAAGGGATTAGAGAAACGTTTAAATTGTTAATAATTTTAAATAACTGACTAAGTCGTCAAGTTAGTTAGGATTCGCCCTCTGGTGATTGATAGCTAATCTCTACACGGGACTGTCCTTTTTTAAAGAAACCCAACTCTTTAGCTGCAGATTCAGAAAGATCAATCATATACTTTCTAGAGTGAGGACCGCGATCATTGACTGTTACATCAACGGATTTGCCATTATTTAAGTTAGTAACGGTAACGACGGTACCGAAGGGAAGTGTGAGGTGAGCAGCTGTTAATTTTTTAGCACGGTATCTGGTTCCACTCGTTGTCCTTCTACCCTCAAATTTTCTGGCATAATAAGTAGCGAGACCTGTCTTAAGAGAAATTTTAGAGTTCGTTGTGACTGCTGGTTCAGGAGTTGAAACGGTGCTTGCAGCCGAGATATTTGATACAAGTTCTTCTGTGGAGTTCTGAGCTAAACCCAAAGAAGAAATAAGCATAACGCATAAAAATAAACAATACTTCATATTTATTATGGTTGGTGAGCTGGCAAACATAACAAACATAAGTACTTATAAAGAAAATGCCCGGGAAGTTCTTCCCGGGCATCATGCAAATTTCAAGAGATTTAAATTTATTTCTTGTCAGGAACAAAACTCATAGAGACAGAGTTTACACAGTTCCTAGTATTCTTAGCAGTGAACCCTTCACCAATAAAGACATGACCTAAATGCGCTTTACAATTAGCACAAACGATTTCAGTACGCGAACCATCTGCATCCGGCACTCTAACAACAGCCCCCTTAATCTCGTCGTCAAAACTCGGCCATCCACAATGCCCATCAAATTTAGACTCCGAACGATACAAAGCTGCGTTACATCTCCTGCAAGTGTAAGTTCCTTTCTCCGTGTTATTTAACAATGTTCCTGTGCCAGGATACTCTGTCCCTTTACGTACAATTACATCTTCTTCTTCTTTGGTTAATTTATTCCACTCCATAGTCTTGGTTGTTTTTTTAGGGTCTTGTTTTTTCGGGCTCTGTGCACAGGCTGTAAAGGCTGTTATCAAAAACAAGCCGACTACTAATAATAATTGATTGATTGATGTGCTCATGTGTACGCTAATTAGTCGCTCTAATATACGGATAACGTTTCTATAGAGTTTTAAAGCACTGCCATGCAATTGTCAGCAAATAAAAAGGCCCTGATGATTAGATCACCAGAGCCCTTCAACTTATGCGAAAATCTTATTATTTTTTTAACAAGGCAACCATAGCTTCACCAATTTCAGCAGGGCTTTCAACAACAGTGATTCCACATTCTGCCATAATCTTCATTTTTGCAGCAGCAGTGTCATCAGCACCGCCAACGATAGCACCAGCGTGACCCATTCTACGACCAGCAGGAGCAGTCTGTCCGGCGATAAAGCCAACAACAGGTTTAGTACCATGTTCTTTTATCCAATAGGCAGCTTCAGCTTCCATCCCACCACCAATCTCGCCAATCATGATGATACCTTCAGTTTCAGGATCATTCATTAACAATTCAACGGCCTCCTTAGTTGTTGTTCCAATGATTGGATCTCCACCTATACCGATTGCAGTTGTAATACCTAAACCAGCCTTTACTACCTGGTCAACCGCTTCGTAAGTCAATGTTCCTGATTTTGAAACAACACCTACAGTGCCTTTTTTAAAGATAAAACCCGGCATGATACCGATTTTAGCCTCATCAGCTGTGATTACTCCCGGACAATTGGGACCGATTAGACGACAATCTTTATCGGAAATATATTCTTTTACCTGAATCATATCCTTGGTAGGAATACCTTCAGTTATACAAACTATAACTTTAATACCAGCTTCAGCAGCTTCCATGATGGCATCTGCAGCAAAAGCGGGTGGAACAAAAATGATTGATACATTGGCGCCAGCTTGATCTACCGCATCCTTAACTGTATTAAATACAGGCCTGTCCAAGTGGACCTGACCACCTTTGCCAGGGGTAACACCACCAACAACATTGGTTCCATACTCAATCATCTGAGCAGCGTGATAACTACCCTCGGTTCCTGTAAATCCCTGAACTATAACTTTTGAATCTTTATTTACTAAAACACTCATGTATCTTTAATTTTGATGCAAACTTATATAAAATTGTTATGATAAACAATATTATCCTGGGGCCGTTTGAAAGAACTTTTGACCTTGACGAGGCTCACTAATGCCGGTCAAAGGCTGACCAACTCAGGTGATAACATTAGGGCTTTATCAAATTAATAATCTTTGGTAAATTCGTTACAAATCATTTTTTTCTCCCGAGTAAAAATTTATAGCTTTTTCAATCTCAGCATGAAGTTCATCTTCCGACCAGGGTTTTAAAATACATTTCTGAACATAACCCTTCTCGATTGCATCGTTAATTGTATTTGTATCTGTATAACCAGTTAACAAAATCCTGCTGGGTTTTGGGTATAAGGGAATAATAGACTTTAGAAACTCTATACCAGTAGTTACAGGCATCCGCTGATCAGTAATAATTACGTCAATCTCCGTACTGTCAAGAATTTGACGTGCTTCGATAGCCGATTCTGCGGTATAGATATTATATACTCTCCTAAAACTCGCCTTAAACGCAGTTAAGTTATGCACTTCATCATCTAAGTATAAAACAGATATTAAGGTGGTCGCATTCATAAGCAAGTGATTTCTATTAATGGAACCAAAACAAATTTGAACACCACTATCATTATTAAGTAGGCCTGTAGTAACAAAGGGTGCCAGCTCCGTAGGTGCTGTAAATTTAGAACAAAATTGTTTTAGTGCACGTTATTTCTCATTTATTCCCAAATTTTCACAGTTCTTTGACGTTGACTATCAGATCAAACGAATGATACTTTAAACAAAACCATACATATTAATGTATAAAGGCTATATTTGCAACGATGAGTCTACCTTTAAGAATTACCTATGAAGGAGAGGATTATACTTATACCATCCTAACTAAGGCTATAAATAAAGATTCTCCTGAAATCAAAATACTTCTAAATAATGAAGAGCTTACCATTGCTAAAAATATAAAAGGCGAATGGGACGTATTAGAACCTTCCATAAGTGATTATGCAGGGCTCAAAAAGGCAATTGCCAGAGCTGTCGGATTAAGATACCGCTTATAATACCCCTTTACTTATGATGCAGTTGCTTTATTCTAATATTCTTAAAGTCTACTGGCTGCCCCTCACTTTGTAATGCGATAAAACCGCTGCTTAGTAATTTTCCGTCTTGTTTGTATTTAGGATCAAAGCCATTGGCAACACCGCCACCTACTTGAGGCTTTGAGTATTGAAGGACAGTATCTCCATTAATGATATGTTTAATGATAGAGTCGCCCATTACAATTAGCTCCCCACTAACCCATTGATCACCGTCATACGTCTTTGAACTAGAGTTTATGCAATGGTCAGCCGATATTTTTCCTTTATAAATGACATCCGTACCCGGCGAACACATGTTGCCGGTTGGCCTTGGACGACCGTCGCCCAGACCTCCTAATAGTTGCATTTCTACAGAAATGGGCCAGTCTTGTTCTTTGAGCATTGTCCTTGGGTCTTGCGAATGAAACATCACTCCGCTGTTAAGCAGGGTATAGTCTGGCGCACCCTTTTGTTGTTTACCTACGAAACGGTACTCAAACTTTAGGTGATAATAAGAAAATGGCACCTTATAGTAGAGATGCCCAAATTGATCGTTGAAATCTTGATATTGGTCATATCTAATCTGGATCACCCCATCCGATACACGAAAGGTGTTGCCAAAGTTCACACCAACTTCATGATGGTAGATCTTTACAAACCAGTTACTGATATCCTTTCCATTAAATAAGGACGTGAAGCCTTGATCTGAGTTGCTACCAGTAGCGCCTTGCTTAACACCTCCACAACTTAACAGTAATAAGGCGCCGTATAAAAATGCGAATAGTCTCTTATAAATCATATACTTTCTTCGTTCTTTACAATAGCGGATGGCTGAATCGCCCGCAGATATTTCTCTTCATCGAACTCATTTTCGCTTTTGGCAATAACTATAGCAGCAATGCCATTCCCTATCATGTTAGTGATGGCACGGGCTTCCGACATAAAACGATCAACGCCAAGCAATATCGCAATGTGTTCAACAGGCATTATCTTTAACGCTGTTAACGTGGAAGCAAGTACGATAAATCCACTTCCTGTTACTCCCGCTGCTCCCTTCGACGTTACCATAAGCACTGCCATAATACTGATTTGCTGACCAATGGATAAATCTATATTAAATACCTGACACAAGAATATAACCGCCATAGAGAGATAGATTGCGGTTCCGTCAAGATTAAAGGAATAACCAGTGGGAATAACAAGGCCAACGATAGATTTCTTACAGCCAATAGCTTCCATCTTCTGCATCATACTAGGCAATACAGACTCCGACGACGAAGTACCAAGAACAATGAGTATCTCCTGCCTAATGTACTTTAAATAGTGCCATAGACTAAAGTTATATACTCGGCATATGGCGTTGAGAACGACAAAAATAAATAAAAAACAAGTTAAATAAACGGCTCCCATAAGTTTTGCCATCGGCAATAAAGTAGCCAGGCCATATGTTCCAACGCTGTAAGCCATCCCTCCAAACGCTCCGACAGGTGCAATTCTCATTACCACTTTCATGATGTTAAAAAGCACTTTGGAGATCTTATCAAAAGTCACTAAGAGTGATTGACCTGCCTCTCCCATCTTGTTTAATCCATATCCAAAGAGGATTGCAAAAAATAGGATTTGCAAAATTTCACCCTTTGAAAAAGCTTCAAATATATTTGCAGGTATAATATGAGCCAGAAATTCGAGCCAGTTGATACCATTAGCCTGCTCTGTATAACTTTTGATTTTATCAACGTCACCGGACGCTACTTTAATCCCAATGCCAGGCTTCAATATATTGGCAACAACAAGTCCAATGACAATTGCAAGCGTACTCGCCAACTCAAAGTATAACAAAGCCTTTCCGCCTACCCTTCCCACCTTTTTCATGTCGCCCATGTGTGCGATACCCAGAACAATCGTTAGAAAAATGATCGGTGCAATCAACATGCTAATCATGTTGATAAAACTTTGACTAATTAGTTTTGCATGAGGCGCAAAACCTGGAAACAAAGCTCCAATGATTACACCAACAGAAATTGCCAATATAACCTGAAATGTTAAATTCGAGAGAATGGACTTCATTAAACTAATATACAGCAATCTCAAGCAAAAAGCTAGCTTAAGAGATCAAGCCCGGTAAAGAGATGGAAGGAATGTTTCCTTAAATAAATAAAGCCCCCGAAATCGAGAGCTTTTATGTTTTGCCTGCCCTTCACGGATTACCCGCTCACAGGACTTTTTTTTCGCTGTTGGATATTGAATTATACTGACAACAATTTAGGACAATAAAGTGAGCTTTAAAAGGAATTTTGTCAACAAATTAACATTTTGTTTAGAGTTGCTTTAGAATAAATTCCTATCTTCAAAAGAGATAAATCAACTAACCAAATGTACCTGCATTATAAATGTATTCAAGCACTATGGCTTTGCGCTATAGTATCATTTTCGTCATGCCGTAGCTCATCTCACGATCAACCACAGGCTAAACGGTTTACACTTCTATCATCCGAAAAAACACATATAGATTTTAATAACACCATTGAGGAAAGTCCGCGCGCTAATGTAATGTCGTACCAGTACTTCTACAATGGCGGCGGTGTTTCGGTAGGTGATCTGAACAATGATGGCCTTGATGACATCTATTTGTCTGGCAACATGACTCCGGCGAAACTTTACCTAAATAAAGGGAACATGGAGTTTGAAGACATTACATCAAAAAGTGGCATCACTGAGATCGAGCTATCCTGGAAAACAGGGGTAACAATGGCTGACGTAAACGGAGATGGCAAACTTGATATCTATCAATGCTTTTCCGGTGGTCTGCCTGCTCTTAACCGGCAGAATAAACTTTATATCAATCAGGGGAATGATCTTAACGGATTTCCTTTATTTAAGGATGAGGCCGGCACTTTTGGTTTAAATGACGCCTCCTATAGTACTCAATCTGTGTTTTTCGACTATGATCATGATCAAGATTTGGATATGTTCCTGCTAAATCATAATCCTAAAGTTTTTACAACGTTGGATGACCATTCTCCTATGACAGTCTTAAAAGCACCTGCACCAGATATCAGGGTAAAGCTTTATCGCAATGATGGAAATAAATTTACGGATGTCTCGGATGCCGCAGGTCTTATCAATACGTCTTTTACTTATGGGCTAGGCGCCGGGATTGCAGATTTAAATGCTGATGGATGGGCAGATATCTATATATCTAATGACTACTCCTCGCCTGACTACCTATATATAAATGATGGAAAGGGTAAGTTTGTTGATCAATTAGCGAATCAGATTGGCCACACCTCGTTATATTCGATGGGCAACGACATTGCCGATATAAACAATGACGGCTTGCCTGACATCCTTACGCTTGATATGCTTCCGGAAGACAACCATAGACAAAAGCAATTATTCGCTCCGGACAATTACGAGTACAACAACCTTCGTTTAAAACTAGGCTTCCATCAACAGGAGATGCGTAATATGCTCCACCTTAACAATGGAAACGGAACTTTTAGTGAAATCGGGCAGCTCGCTGGAATCTCAAATACAGACTGGAGTTGGGCTCCACTTTTTGCAGATTTGGACAATGATGGGTTTAAGGATTTATTCGTCACTAATGGATATCTCCGTGACTATACAGATATGGATTTCCTTAAGTTCCAGGGAGATTTTCTCCGGGATACAGATCCTGCAGTAGTCAAGTCAAATTTATTGGAAATAGTTAATAAGATTCCATCTTCAAATGTGAAAAACTACGTGTTTAAAAACAATGGCAACCTGACCTTTACTAACGAGAGAGATACCTGGGGAGTCGATCTTGCTTCTAATAGCAACGGAGCCGCCTATTCAGATCTTGATAATGACGGTGACCTGGATCTTATCGTAAACAACGTTAATTTAGCTGCTTCGATTTATCAAAACAATACTGCGGACCTAGGCAGTAACAGACATTTGAAGGTGAAACTTGCAGGTGTGAAAGGGAATACGCAGGGCATTGGTGCTAAGCTTTGGTTGTACTCGAAAGGGACCGTTCAATATGTAGAACAAAACCCATCCAGAGGTTACCAGTCAAGTGTAAGTCCTATTTTGCATTTCGGGTTGGGAATTGGTAAGCCTATCGATTCTTTAAGGATCGTTTGGACAACGGGCAGCAACCAGACGCTATTCAATGTCACACCAAATCAAACACTGCTATTAAAAGAAGTGGAGGCTAGAGGGCGATATATCGTTCCTGAAAAGAGCAAAGGAATATTTGAAGAGATAAAATCTCCTGTTGATTACAAGTCAGCGTCAACCGAAGTAAATGATTATAAGCGTCAGCCATTGTTGACTAACCCACTTTCATTTAACGGACCATGTATAGTAAAAGGCGATGTTAATAAAGATGGTTTGGAAGACATTTATGTAGGTGGCCAAGTGAATCAGTCGGGCGCTATCTTTCTTCAAAATAAGAACGGGTCATTCAGCAAAAAGCTTAATAGAGCATTCCAGTTTGATGAGAAATCTGAAGATGCAGATGCTCTATTCTTTGATGCGAATGGCGATGGTAAAACAGACTTGTATGTGGCTAGTGGTGGGTACGGAAGTTATTTGCCTGAAGACCCAGATTTACAAGACAGATTATATTTCGGTGACGGACAAGGAAACTTTAGTAAAGCAATAGCTGCACTTCCCAAAATGCTTACTAGCAAAAGTTGCGTGAAGAGCGCGGATGTGAATGGAGATGGGCATCCTGATCTCTTCATCGGTGGTAGGGTTATTCCTGGCCGCTATCCCGAAGCTCCGCTCAGTTATTTATTGATTAATGATGGAAAGGGGAACTTCAGGGATGAGATAGCTACGCTATCACCAAAATTACAGCGTATTGGAATGGTTTCAGACGCCGCCTTCACCGATTTGAATGCTGATGGAAGGCCTGATCTCGTATTGGCTGGGGAATGGATGCCAATCACCGCCATGATAAATGAGTCAGGGAAACTTGTCGACAAGACCAATGCATATTTCGGCAAGGAACTGTCGGGCTGGTGGAACAGAATTCTGATTGAGGACTTAAATAAAGATGGAAAACCTGACTTAATTGTTGGCAATATGGGCTTAAATACGCAATGTAAAGTAAGCGACAAGGAACCTGCACAATTATATTATAAAGACTTTGATGACAATGGCTCTGTTGATCCCATACTTTGTTTTTATATTCAAGGCAAGAATCATCCATACGTTACCAGAGACGAATTGCTGGATCAAATGAGCATCATGCGAACTAGGTTTTCAAATTACAAAAGTTACTCCGATGCGGGAATTAAAGACATTTTCACAGCGGAGGAATTAACAAACGTTTCAATACTCAAGGCTAATGTGCTGAAAACAATGATTTTTTTAAATCAAGGCGATAAATTTACTGCGATCGAAATGCCTATACAAGCGCAGTTTACACCTATTTTTACAATAACTTCAATGGATTATAACCATGACGGGAACAAAGACTTGTTATTGTGTGGAAATATAAGCCGGACAAAGTTAAAATTTGGCCGCAACGATGCTGGCTCTGGTATCTTATTGAAAGGAGATGGAAAAGGGAGATTTACCTATATTCCTCAGCCGCAGTCTGGTTTTCATATCAAGGGAGATGTCAGAAGTGCAGTGACTTTAAAGGATAGAGTGCTGTTTGGAATTAATCAGCAAGGGATAAAGGCTTATCAGGCGATGTAAATGAGGCGGGCTCAAACGTTAATTTGAGCCCCTCAATTTACGAGTTGCTAAAGATGGCACGGTAAGCGGACCAACAGGCATTCTTAATTTCTCTTGGAAGCTCATCTTTTACATAAAACTGCATTCCCTTCTCATTATAGAAGTAACGGAAATAATTAGCAAGTTTATCTGGAGTTTCTCCCGTCTGTGTGTTCTTCCTATTGTTAAGCCAAAGTGCATAAGTCACCTCAACCCCATCAAGGGCACTTTATAAATCTTGTATTTTGCCGGAATTTTTGTCGTTCAAAATCAAATCACTGTAATCACTCATATTCCTATTACTTAAGGTGCAAAGGTACATATAAATTATGGGTTGGCTGGTGCTCTTGTGTTTAGCTAATTAAGAGGTGACTTAATACCGACAGAGTTAAACTGTAAATCATACAGCTTCTTGTAATATCCGTCTAACTTCAGAAGCTCTTGATGGGTTCCGATTTCTTTAATTTCACCATTATCGAGCACCAATATCTGATCTGCTTTTTGGATGGTAGACAGTCGGTGAGCAATAACGATTGACGTCCTGCCCTGCATAAGGTTTTCAATTGCCTGTTGAATAAGCATTTCGGTTTCCGTGTCAACTGATGAAGTGGCTTCATCTAAGACAAGGATTGATGGATCATAAACTAAGGCACGTATAAAGGAAATCAGTTGCGCCTGTCCCGCAGAGAGTGTTGCTCCTCTTTCCATAACATTGTATTGATATCCTCCTGGTAGACGTTCAATAAATTCATGCGCACCCACTTTTTTAGCGGCATCCACCACTTCTTCCATTGAAATATTTGGATTATTTAGTGTAATGTTATTGAAAATTGTGTCCGAGAAAAGAAAAACATCCTGCAATACAGTGGCAATGTTGCTTCGTAAATAATTAAGCTCATAGTCCTGGATTTTCACACCGTCAACCCGAATCTCCCCCTTTTGAATTTCATAAAACCTATTAAGAATATTTATGGTCGAGGATTTACCAGCTCCAGTAGCACCTACTAAGGCAATGGTCTTTCCTGCCTCAACATGAAAACAAAGATCCTTTAGGACATAATTGTCATTATTATACCCAAACCATACATGGTCGAAAAAGATCTCGCCTTTGAGTTTATTAGGAGCAAGTGTACCCTTGTTTTCTGTTACTTCGGTATTGTCTAAAACCTTAAACACCCGCTCTGCTCCAACCATCCCCATCTGAAGTGTGTTGAATTTATCCGCAAGTTCCCTTATCGGACGGAAAAGCATTCCGAGATACATGATAAACTCCGTGATGATGCCTGGTTTGATACTTAAGGGATGTGCCAAAATAGTTTTTGAGCCATACCAGATCAAAAGCCCCATTGAGATTGCAGATATTACTTCTACGACTGGGAAGAAGATGGAATAGTACCAATTTGACCTGATATTCGCATCGCGATAACGGCCATTAATCTTTAGAAACTTTTTATATTCCTGATCCTCTCGCGCAAAGTATTGGATAATCGATATTCCGGTGATATGTTCTTGCAAGTAGGTGTTCAGGTTAGATACTTCGGTTCTGATCTCTTGGAAAGCAGACTTAATAGCCTTTTGAAAAACCGACGTAGCTATGATTAATAAAGGAACCGGGAGTAATACTACAATAGTGAGCATCCAATCTCGGGCCACCATTACACCTACAATCACAATCACCATTAAGACATCTCCGATGATCATGATCAAACCTTCTGAGAAAATCTCCGCAATCGTTTCCATATCTGAAACGGTTCTGGTAATCAGCTGACCGATCGGGGTATTGTCAAAATACTTTAAACGGAGTTTAGTAATGTGATTGAAGACATTTATCCGAAGATCTTTAACTGCAGACTGGCCTAACGTATTAGTCAGCAAGGTATGGCTATACTGGAGGCCTGTTTGCAGCACTAATAAGAAAAGCATGAGCAGGGTCATATTTAACAATCCAGGATAATTTCCGGTAAAAATATACTGGTCTAACGTATAACCAATAATGATCGGACGCAAAGGTGCGACAACTGCCAAAAGGATTGTTAGCACTACCGCCCATAAAAAAGTCCTTTTGTAGGGCTTTACATACTGGAAAACTCGTTTCAGTAGGTTAACGTTAATTACATCTCCAGTTATCTTTGGCATAGCTTATTTAAAGTAAGGATAATTGATTCTACAGAGGTAAAGTCCGCAGGCTGGAACAGATTGTCCGGCTTTGCTTCTATTTTTACTTTCAATAATATCTGTAAAGTCGAGCAGGCTAATTTCATTTCTACCGATTCTTATGAGGGTGCCAACAATCGCACGCACCATGTTTCGAAGGAACCTGTCTGCAGCAATTGAGAATTTAAGACTATCTTCTTCAAACTCAAAGAAAGCTTCGGTGATTTTACAATTATTAGTAAAGGTTTGTGTATGTGATTTGCTAAAGCAGGAAAAGTCGGTATAACTTAATAACAGTGCTGCAGCAGCATTCATTAATTCCACATCTAATTCTCCTTTGATTAGCCAGGAGCGATCGAGTTTAAAAGGGTCTTTGTGAAAATGAATGAGGTACTTGTAGGCACGTTCGGTCGCATCAAACCTCGCGTGTGCGTCCTCGCGAACAGCAAAAATTCTTTTGATGGCAACATCGTAAGGAAGCAAAGAATTGATACCGGTAATTTTCTTTTCTAAATCAGCGTCAGTGTAGAATGGCATTTCATTTACCAGCTGAAGATCAAAGTGGGCATAAAACTGTATGGCATGCACACCAGCATCAGTTCTACCGCAACCCAATGTACTGATTTGCTGCCTGAAATAAGTACTAAGGGCCTTATCCAGACATTCTTGTACGGTCATTGCGTTAGGCTGCATTTGCCAGCCATGATACTCTGTACCACTATATGCAAGTTCTATGAAATACCGTTTTGTCTTCAAGGCTGCAAATCTACGGCTTCTAAATCTATTTTTAGATTGCTTAGTTTGGGTGAATTAATATCTTTGTCAAAATTATGGAATTGATATGATACAGAGAATCCAATCTATCTGGCTGTTACTAGCTTCAATCACTATCTTCTTATTGTTTATAATTCCTGTTGCTAGTAGCAATGAAGCAGGAAAGGAATTTTGGATAAAGGCAACAGGATTGTATCAAAGTGAAAATGGTGCAACGACGAAGTTGACTTCTTTTACGCCTTTAACGATCAGTGTAATTGCTGTGGGAGTGATGTGTATCGCTATCATCTTCAGTTATAAAAAAAGGACAGTTCAGAAGAGACTGTGCCTTGCTTTGATGGTTATGGTAGTATCCTTATCTTTCTGGATATTCAACTATATTCAACAAATCCCTGGTGGATCGTCTAACACTTCTTTTAACCCCGGCGTAGCTTTACCAGTTTTAGCAATTGTATTTTGTGCGCTTGCTATCCGTGGTATTACGAAAGACGAGCAATTGCTAAGATCGGCCGACAGACTACGATAATTAAAACCCTCATTTTTATTTAGTTACCCCTTATTGTAATATCAACTATTAACTGTACCTTTGCGGCTTAATAAATTATAATACATGATAAACCCATTTAGTAAATTGGGGATAAGTGATGACGTTGTTAATGCTGTAAAGGATTTAGGTTTCGAAAATCCAACACCTATTCAGGAACAAAGTATTCCTGTACTGTTAGAGGGCAATAACGATTTTGTTGGTTTGGCCCAAACAGGAACAGGAAAAACAGCCGCATTTGGTTTGCCGCTGTTGGAATTGATAGACTTTAAAAGCAATAAGCCGCAGGCATTGATTTTATGCCCTACCAGAGAGCTTTGCTTACAGATTACCAGTGACATCAAGAATTTCTCAAAAAACATCTCTGGAGCAAATGTAGTTGCCGTTTACGGTGGCGCTAACATTATGCAACAGTTGCGTGAAATTAGAATCGGTGTACAAATTGTAGTGGCTACACCGGGCCGTATGTTAGACATTATTGGCCGTAAGGCTATCGATTTCAGTAACGTGAAATTTGTAGTTTTAGATGAGGCTGACGAAATGTTAAACATGGGTTTCCAGGAAGACATCAACGACATCTTGTCGACGACTCCTGACGACAAAAAAACATGGTTGTTTTCTGCTACTATGCCTCCTGAGGTTAGAAGAATAGCAAAAAACTACATGGACTCTCCAGTAGAGTTAACCATGGGTACCAAGAACGCAGGTAATGTAAACATCGAGCATGAGTACTACATTGTACGTGCGAGAGATAAATACGCTGCATTAAAACGTATCGTAGATTTTAACCCTGAAATCTTTGCTGTAGTGTTTTGTAAAACTAAACTGGATACCCAGGACGTTGCAGAGCATTTGATAAAAGATGGTTACAATGCAGACGCTTTACACGGAGATCTTTCTCAACAACAACGTGACAAAGTAATGCAACGTTTCCGCGATCGCAACATGCAGCTGCTTATCGCTACTGACGTTGCAGCCCGTGGTATCGACGTAAACAACGTTACACATGTAATTAATTACTCCTTACCTGATGAGATTGAAAGTTATACCCACCGTAGCGGCCGTACCGGTCGTGCTGGTAAAACAGGTATTTCTATCTGTATTATCAACTCGAAAGAGATTGGTAAAATTCGTCAGATTGAAAGAATCATTGGCAAACAATTCACTAAAGCAGAACTTCCTACAGGATTTGACGTTTGTGAAAAACAATTGTTTGGTCTGGTTCATAAAGTTCACAATGTAGAGGTTAATGAGTCTCAAATTGAGCAGTACATGCCACGCATTATGGACGAGTTTAAAGAGCTTTCTAAAGATGATGTGATCAAACGTTTTGCATCCCTCGAGTTTAACCGTTTTTTAGATTACTACAAGAATGCGCCTGACTTAAACTCGTCAGCAGATGATCGTGGTGAGCGTGGAGAACGTGGTGAGCGCGGAGAAAGAGGTTCAAGAAGCAGCGAAGGTTATACCCGTCTGTTTATAAATCTTGGATCTGTTGACGACTTTACAAGAGGTGATTTGTTATCTTTTGTTTGTAACAACGGTAAAATCAGTGGAAAAAGCATTGGCAAAATTGACTTGAAAGGTGTTTATTCATTCTTCGAAGTTGAGAACGATACTGTTGAATCTTTATTCTCTAACTTCAAAGCAGTTGAATTTAACAACCGCGGTGTAAGAATAGAAAAAACTGCTGACGGCGACGGTGGCGGTGGTGCTGAACGCAGAAGTGGCGGCGGTGGTCGTGGTTTCGGCGGTGGTGAAAGAAGAAGTGGAGGTGGCGGAAGCTACAGCGCAGGAAGACGTGAAGGTGGAAGCGGAGATCGCAGAAGCAGTGGCGGCGGAAGACGTGAAGGCGGAAGCAGCACAGGCGGTGGAAGCAGCGCAGGTACTGGATTCAAAGATTTCTCTGGAAGAAGTCGTGATGACCGTGGTGGAAGCACTGGCGGCCCAAGACGTGAAGGCGGAAGCAGTGATAGAAAACGTAGATCTTAACTACATGCAATATAAAAAATGCCGGAACTACATTCCGGCATTTTTTATGCAATTAACTTTTTGGTCTTGGTTTAATCTCAGAAGCTTTGAGATAAACTCTTGCTCCCTTTTTATTGACGAAGTACTTCTTATTGCTTCCATCAATATAAACGTTAGTACCATCTGGCGCCATCATACCTTTCCAGGTCTTATCGGCTACCTTTGCACTTCCTTTTACAGCAACTTCAGCGGTCTTATTCCCTACTTTAGTCGCTGTTCTATCAATAGTTTGTCCAACAGTCCTTTTCTTTTCCTGAGCAGTACTGCCAAAAACAGTTGCTGTACTTAAGGCTATCATTAAAAGCCCTTTAATATAATTTGTTTTCATGGTAGTGTGATTTATATTAGAAACAAAGCACCCCTCCTATTGTTTGCTAGTTCAATTGCTCAGTAAGTTGAGCCATTTGGACGTTTGGCGAGTGTTTCTCATATAAAATGGCATAAACAGCACGGCATATAGGCATGTCAACTTTATATTTCTTATTCACGTGGTGCATGCACTTAACGGCATAGTATCCTTCGGCAATCATGTTCATTTCTAGCTGCGCGGAGGTAACGGTGTAACCCTTCCCTATCATATTGCCAAATGTTCTGTTTCTACTAAATTGAGAATAGGCAGTAACTAACAAATCTCCGAGGTATGCTGATTCCATAATATCTCTACTTATTGGATGGACTGCATCGACAAAACGCTTAATTTCTCTAATTGCATTCGATATCAATACCGCCTGAAAGTTATCACCATAACCCACACCATGACAAATTCCACTAGCTACGGCATAAATGTTTTTAAGCACAGCAGCATATTCAGTTCCAAAAATATCATCAGATATATTCGTCTTGATATAACGCGTTTTTAACAGACCGGCCAGACAAGCAGCAAGCTGAACATCCACTGAAGCCAGTGTAAGGTAAGATAGTTTTTCAAGCGCGACTTCCTCGGCGTGACAAGGTCCACTTATAACTACAATATCTTCAAGAGGAATAAGATACCTGTTATGAAGAAATTCACCTATAATGAGGTTCTCATCTGGTACTACACCTTTGATTGCAGATATGAACTTCTTACCCCTTAGCTGTTCAGAGGTGATCCCAACAAGCGTCTCTTTCAAGAAGGCTGCCGGAACGTTTAAAACAATAAAATCAGCACTTTCAATGATCTTGGAGATGTCATTTGAAATGTTCTCGGCCGGAATACGGATTTCCACAGAGCTGAGGTAATTAGGGTTGTGACGGTAATTTTGGAGATGGGCTATAGCCGCTGGGTTTCTCATCCACCAATAAATCTCTTTTGGTAGTGTATTATCAGAAAGCATTTTGATGATCGCTGTAGCCCAGCTACCACCACCAATCATTGCAACTTTAGGTATCATAGCGTATAAATAAAAACCCCGGTCTCATGTTATAGACCGGGGCAATTTACTTATTTATAGCGATTGTAACCGCTGATTTTATTTAGGAGAGGCAAAGAGCTGATCTTTAGTCGTCTTTTCTACAGCCATGCCGTCTTTAAGTTTATTTTGAATGGCTGAGTAGGGTCCTGTCACCACTTCCTGACCAGTTTTCAAGCCTGACTTAATAATAATATATTGATCATTTTGTATACCAGTAGTAACTTCTGCTCTTTTTACAGTTCCAGTTGCGGCGTATAAATAAACATACTGTTTAATTGTTTTATCTGTCAACTTGCTTTTTTGCTTATCAGAGTTGGCATCTGTAGATGGTGCTTCGCCCTCTTTTTTGGTCTTACTTGCATCCTCAGTAAATACACATTGGATGGGAACTGCAAGCCCTTTTAGAGACTGACTTTCAATATCTACAGTTGCTGAAAGACCTGGTCTGAATGGAGATGGCAAATCTTTTGCACCGCCTTTTACATTAGTATAAGAATCAGCAACAATACGAACCTTAACATTAAAGTTGGTAACCTGATCTACACTCGTGGTGGTACCAACATCTTTTGAAGAACTCGCAATCTCCGTAACTATGCCCTTGAACTTCTTATCTGCAAACGCATCAACTTCGATCACGGCACTATCCCCAACATTTACCCGGTTAATGTCGTTTTCATTGACATCCACATTAACTTCCATGGATGAAAGATTAGAGATCCGCATGATTTCAGTTCCAGCCATTTGAGCAGTACCTAAAATCCTATCTCCAAGTTCCACGGATAACTTAGAAATTACACCATCTACTGGCGCAAATATCGTTGCCTTTGCAAGGTTTGCACCTGCCTCCTGAACCGTAGCACCAGATTGCTCTAGCATAAATCTCGCTGCTGTCAGGTCGGCTTTGGCTCTTCCAAGATTCGTTTTTGCCGTTAAATAAGCTGCCTTAGCGGCATCAAACTCAGAAGCAGAAATAACTTTCTTGTTAAACAACTCCACATTACGCTTATAAGTCGCTTCGGCATTAACCATATTACCCTGACTTTGACTTAACATTTGCTGAGAGGAGGCTACACTTGCTTTTTGTGAACTATAAGATGCATTTGCACGGTCATAACCAGACTTCAATACATCCGGTCTGACTTTACAAAGTAATTGGCCTTTCTTTACAATGTCACCTTCTTTTACTAAAAGTTCGGTAACCTCACCGGAAACTTCAGAGCTTAACTTTACTTCCGTTTCGGGTTGTATTTTACCACTTGCCGTAACGGTTTCAATGACTTTCCTTTCAGCAGCTTTCTCAACAGTAACTTTCTCTGCTTTTTTGCCTCCGATGAGGCCGGTAAGTTTCGCAATTACCAGTAAAGCTATGATTACGCCTACTGCTATTAAAATTGGTTTTAATTTCATCTTTACTTTATTATCGTTTGTTGTGCTTTTTCTCGGTGAAATAATGTGGTCAATGGTGTACTAAAATACGATTTGTCTTCCTAGATAGTAATCAATTACTTTAGCCCGGAACAGCAGATCGTACTTTGCCTGTATAAAATCGGTCTCAGCCCGATTTCTGTTGGTTCGGGAAGTGTTGTAATCTAGCGAGTTAACTAGTCCAACGTTATATCGCTGCTCAATTACAAAGAAAGCATCTTTTTGTGCTGCAAAAGCATTTTCTGTAGATACATACCGTGCCCTTGCCGCCTGAAGGTCAGCAACAGATTGCGATATCACTTTGTTAAGGTTGTTTTTTGCCGTTTGCTCCTGCAGAAGATTACCCTGGTAGTTGATTCTGGCACGACGAACATTCGAACGGGTCAGGTAGCCATTAAAAATAGGTATTGATAAACTAAGGCCTGCTGATTGGTTAAAGTTGTCTGTAAACTGTGATCCGAATGATTGTGGAGCGGATAGTGTAGTGGTTCCTGTTGTGAAGACCTGCTCTCCACTAGCTGTTTCACCGAACAAAACTTGTCCGGAAGTTCTGGAGACCACAGTTTCCCTGCCACTAGAATAGTTAGTACCAATACTTCCACCAAGAGATAAACGTGGAAGATAGCTGCCTCTTGCAATGTCTATTGCTCTTTGTGATGCTTCTGATCTTAAAGTAGCTAGTTTAATATCTGGAAAAGTATTTAATGCACTTTCATAGATCTGCTGAATATTAGCCTCTGTTCCATTGTCACTAAAACTATTCACAAGCGGTGCTTGAACTTCAAAAGTGGTATTAGGTGCCATTTCCATTAACTGAGCCAGTGTCAAGTTCGAGATGGTAAGAGCATTCTGAGCATTTGTTACATTCAGCTCTGCTGTTGCAACCTGAGACTTCGCTTCAGAAACATCTGCCAAGGTTTTGTTACCAGCATCCAGCAATAATTGTTGTTGGTTTGCAGTTAATCGCGCTACATCCTGCTGCTGTATAGAGGCCGCCAACAAGTCACGGTTATAAAGAATCTGCATGTAAGAAGTTACCACCTGCAAAATCAGATCATTCTTTACTTTTTCCGTCGCCGTCTGATCAGCATACAGAAGGATTCTATTTTGCTTGATTTGATTCATTTTTTGAAAACCGGCAAATAGGTCAAAGCCGACATTTATATTGCCATTAAAACTTGTAAATTGCTGACTGATAAATTGGTAAGTTGAAGGGTCAAGACTTCTTCCGAAGTTTTTATTTAAGCTTCCGTTTCCATTTAGGGTAGGCAAGACGTCATTTCTTGACTGTCTTAAATTTTCTTCGCTTAATGATTCGTTTAATCTGGACTGCTTAATCTGCAGGTTATTCTGCAAAGTACGCTCCACTGCCTGTTGAATGGTAATGACTTCTTGTGCAAAGGATTTTGTAACGAACCCTGCTGAGAGAACAATAGATAAGGCTATGGTAAGCTTCTTCATAATTTAAGTTTCACAATAATAAGATAAACAACTATTTGATTTTGTAAATTTTCAGGTACAACTGCAGTTTCCTATCTTTGAGCATGTACCTGGTCCGATCTCCGTTGCTATTAAAATGGTATTATCCTCAGCTTACCTGGAACAAAACACGGGACCACAAAGTCATTTATTTAACCTTTGACGATGGACCTATACCTGATGTTACAGACTTCGTGCTAAATACTTTAAATGACTATAATGCTAAAGCCACCTTCTTTTGCATAGGAGATAATGTTTTAAAGCATCCTAAAATATTCGAAAATATAAAGAACGCTAAGCACAGTATCGGTAACCACACCTTTAATCACCTAAAAGGGTGGGATACCCCCGATGACGTTTACTTTAAAAACTTTCAAAAATGCCAGTTGCTAACCGGCACCAACTTGTTTCGTCCGCCATATGGTAGAATCAAGAAATCGCAGATCTCACAGATCAAAGCGCAATTTCCTTCAATGGAAATCGTAATGTGGGACACTCTTAGTGGCGACTTTGACACGGGTCTAAGTCCTCAAAGCTGCCTCCACAACGTACTTAAATACGCACGAAATGGCTCCATAATTGTGTTTCATGACAGCATAAAAGCTTCTGAACGATTGTATTACACGCTTCCTCTTATACTTGAACATTTTTCCCACCTGGGATACCGGTTCGAACGCCTTCCTACCCTGTCCCAGTAATTTCGTTTCATTAAGACCTCTAATTGAAGGCCAAAGATGTCGATGTGTCTTATATACTGAAACAAAGCGCATTAGAACCTGTTGATAAAATCTACTACTGTTCAAAAGCGGACGGTTCTGTTCGATATAGTGACAACTTAAGACGGAGTAACGTTTATTTAGAACTTATATAAATAATATAATGATAAGTAGATGATGGCCCTCCACTACTTTTTTTCGTAATTTCGCTACAAATAATATAATACTTACCCTTTTAACATACTATCAATGGCTTTCGATATTGAAATGATCAAAAAGGTGTATGCAAATTTTGGCCCCCGCGTTGAGGCGGCACGTAAATTAGTAGGCAGACCTTTAACACTTTCAGAAAAGATTCTTTATTCCCATCTCTGGGCTGGAAATCCCAACACTTCTTTTGTTAGAGGTACTGATTATGTTGATTTTGCTCCTGACCGCGTGGCTATGCAAGATGCAACTGCACAAATGGCTCTTTTGCAATTTATGCAAGCTGGCAGACCTCAGGTTGCTGTACCTTCAACGGTGCACTGCGATCACTTGATTACCGCAAAAAATGGTGCTGAAATAGATCTTCCAGCAGCAAATACAGAAAGTAAAGAAGTTTTTGATTTCCTTGCTTCTGTTTCAAATAAATATGGTATCGGCTTCTGGAAACCAGGCGCAGGTATCATTCACCAGGTTGTACTTGAGAACTATGCTTTCCCCGGTGGAATGATGATCGGAACTGACTCACATACCGTAAATGCAGGTGGCTTGGGCATGATCGCTATCGGTGTCGGTGGTGCTGATGCCTGTGATGTAATGGCCGGCCTTCCATGGGAGCTTAAATTCCCAAAACTAATTGGTGTAAAACTTACAGGAAAACTGAATGGCTGGACCTCTGCTAAAGATGTGATTCTTAAAGTCGCCGGCGTGCTTACCGTTAAAGGTGGAACAGGTGCGATCGTTGAGTACTTTGGTGACGGTGCAACAAGTATGAGCTGTACTGGTAAAGGTACCATCTGCAACATGGGTGCTGAAGTAGGAGCAACAACTTCTACCTTTGGTTATGATGAAAGCATGGAACGTTATTTACGCGCTACAAATAGAGCCGACGTTGCTGATGCAGCCAATGAAATAAAAGAACATTTAACAGGTGATCCTGAAGTTTATGAATCACCAGAGCAATATTTTGAACAGATTATTGAGATTAATCTTGATGAACTTGAGCCTTATCTGAACGGCCCTTTCACTCCAGACTTAGCTACTCCTATCTCTAAAATGAAAGAGGTTGCAGCCGCGAACGGATGGCCAATGAAAATAGATGTAGGTCTGATCGGCTCCTGCACAAACTCTTCTTATGAAGACATTTCACGTGCGGTAAGTATCGCTAAGCAAGTATCTTCAAAAGGTTTGACTGCTAAAGCTGAATATTGTATCAACCCAGGTTCAGAACAAATCAGATATACGATAGCCCGCGATGGCTTCCTTGACGTATTCAACGGAATCGGAGCGAAAGTATTTACCAATGCTTGTGGCCCTTGTATCGGTATGTGGGACAGAGTTGGTGCTGAAAAGCAAGAGAAAAACACGATTGTTCACTCTTTCAACAGAAACTTTGCAAAGCGTGCGGATGGCAATCCAAATACCTTTGCATTCGTTGGTTCACCTGAATTGGTAACTGCATTGGCCATTGCTGGTGATCTAAGTTTCAATCCGCTTACAGATACCCTTACAAATGATAAAGGCGAGCAAGTCATGCTTGATGAACCATCAGGATATGAACTTCCTCCAAGAGGCTTTGCAGTCGATGACGCAGGTTATCAGAAACCAGCTGAAGATGGTAGCGGAGTCCAGGTGTTGGTGTCCCCTACTTCTCATAGGCTACAACTGCTTGCCCCTTTTGAAGCATGGGAAGGTACCGACCTCAAAGGTCTTAAGTTACTGATTAAAGCAAAAGGTAAATGTACTACTGACCATATTTCAATGGCCGGTCCATGGTTAAAGTTCCGTGGTCACTTGGACAACATCTCAAACAATATGTTGATCGGCGCGGTAAATTACTTTAATGACTCAACTGACTCGGTTAAAAATGTATTAACTGGCGAATATGGTCCCGTACCAGCAACTCAGCGCGCATACAAAGCGGAGAACTTAGGTTCAATCGTAGTTGGAGATGAAAACTATGGAGAAGGATCTAGTCGTGAGCATGCTGCGATGGAACCTCGTCATCTAGGTGTACGTGCCGTATTGGTGAAATCGTTTGCACGGATCCACGAAACAAATCTTAAAAAACAAGGTATGCTTGGTCTTACCTTCGTTGATAAAGACGATTATGACAAAATTCTTGAGGACGATGTAGTTGACATTATTGGTTTAACAACCTTTACACCGGGTATTCCTCTTACATTGGTGTTAAACCATGCAGATGGCACCAAAGAAGATATCTCAGTTAACCATAGCTACAACGCTCAACAGATTGAGTGGTTTAAAGCGGGTGGTGCACTAAATATTATCAGGAGAGAAGCCGCAGCTAAAGCAGCTGCTAACGCTTAAGTTTCAATTCTAAAATAGAATAGAGCTCCCGTCAAAGCGGGGGCTTTTTTATGTTTTAGAATTCGTTTCCACAATTAAAGCAATGATGTGTTTTCTTAGCATTAAAGGGGTAAACCATTAACAGTAGCGAAAAAAGCGTTGTGATCACGCTGAAACGCTTCTTCGTAGCTTGAACATAGCCTACATGATCAGAGCCACATTTTGGGCAAATCTCATCAGTTCTCATCTCCTCGGATATTGAATCAGAATCCGTATCAAAATCTGCAACTTCATCCGCTAACGTCGCTTGAACGTCTTGATCTAGTAGCAAGGCTTTTGCCGCAGACACATCATACTCAAACATATGCAGTTTTACACCTCCAATAGCTTGAGTGTAAAGGGGATTAATGGTGATGGTATTTTCGTCAGTAAGAAAGCACTGAATGCCACTATCAATTAGTCGCTCCTTAACAATATTAGCTTCTATAGGGTTATAATAAGTCTCAAAAACAACAATTTTATCCATAGCATCAACATCTGGTATTTTGAAATATAATAAAATGTTGCGGAACTTACCTAGCTGGATAGAAAATCCTTAAACCAGTAACCAGAATCTTTCACAGTTCGCTTCTGGGTTTTAAAGTCTGTATAGACTAAGCCAAATCGCTTATCGAAACCCTCTGCCCATTCGAAGTTGTCCATTAAAGTCCATGCCATATAGCCAGTAACGTTTACACCTTCATTCTTAATGCGCAATAAGGCCTCGAGATATTTTTCAAAATATGCTATTCGTTCCTGGTCATGAATCCGACCGTCAGTCCCAACGGTATCTTTATAAGCAGCACCACCCTCAGTAATCATCAACTTTTTGATCTGCGGATAAGCCGCAAACTGTTTAATAATGTTATAAAAACTGTCTGCATTCACCTCCCAGCCCATTGCCGTGAAGGGCTTTTTACGCGTCTTTGCTTTCACTTCCCAAGCTTGTAAAACGGGAACAAATGCATTATATCGAACAGTCAAAGGGAAATAATTTTGCAATCCAATGTAATCATAATCAAATGTCAAACGTGCAGTGTGCCTCCAGGTTGAGTGTTTGATTGCGAATCTTTCCAAGAGCTCCCATTCTGCAGTCGGATACCCCATCCCGAGCAATGGCTCAATAAAGAGCCGGTTTACAAGGCTATCCATTCGTTTCGCAGCAAGATGATCAGCATCACTGTCAGTCATTGGAATGATTTCCGAACAAGAAAAAGTAGTACCAATATGGGCATGACTAACTTCTGCACGTAGAATTCTGCCTCCGTCTGCCTGAGCAATAGCAGCATGATGTACAGCTGAAAAGAAATTCCTGAGTCCTGTCTGTCCCGGCGCATGAATTCCGAGCATATAACCTAAAGAAGTAAAGCCAAAAGGCTCATTCATTACAATCCAGTTTTTAACTTTATCACCGTACTCCCGGCCGCAAAGTTCTACGAAACTGTTAAAGGCCCCGTTTACGCTAAAAGACGCCCAACCACCCTCCTGCTCCAGGGCCTCAGGCAGATCCCAATGGTAAAGGGTAATGTATGGTGTGATTCCGAGCGACAAGCATTCATCTATTACCTCATGATAAAACTTTATACCTTCTTGATTTACCAGTCCGGAGCCATAAGGCAGTAGTCTCGGCCAGGAGATAGAAAAACGAAACACACTAAAGTTTAGTAACTTGACCAATGCCAGGTCCTCCCTAAAGCGGTGGTAAAAGTCACAGGCCTTACCTGGTTTCTTAGAAAAAGTATCCCAAATGGATGGCCCTTTACCATATTTATCAGAAGCACCTTCTATCTGCGCAGCGGCAACCGCTACCCCCCATAAAAAATCACTGCCAAAATCTGATGCTTTAATCATTCATAAACTCTTAAACCGCAATATGAGGTTCTCATATTAACATAACGTTAACCTTAACCTATAAATCAGACAAGCAGGATTTAATTAAGCGCCAATCCTATTTCTTTCAGCAGTAAAGCAGCGTTAAAGGTTTTACACGGGCCGTGTTTTAATTTGTAGTCGAAATTCATCTGACCTTCAGAAAGCTGTATATCAAAGTGATAATTTCGTACCTGTGCGGCGTGATCAACTTCCATTTCTGAAAGTTGAAGATCATGGGTAGCGAACAAAGCTGGTGTTCGCTGACTAATCAACTTTTCTATAAACACTTTCGATCCAAGATACTTGTCCTTACTATTTGTTCCTCTGAGCATCTCATCAATGAGTACGAAAGACCTGGGGTCGCTAGCAGTAAGATCTAATATCATCTTTAACCGGTTTAGCTCCGCTTTAAATGTGGATGTCTGATCATTTAAAGAGTCTTTAATTCGCATGTATGATACCAGGCTAAAGATGGAAAGCGATAACCTTTGGGCACAAACCGGACCTCCCGCGAAAGCCAATACCATATTGATTCCCACCGTACGTAAGAAAGTACTCTTACCAGCCATGTTTGACCCTGTTACGATATCTGTGGTCGGAGCAGCGCCAAGTTCAAAGTCATTTGCCACCCTTAAGCGTTCTGGTATCAGTGGATGTCCCATCGCTTCAGTCTCTAACGAAAATTGTTCTTTAATCAAAGGAAAAGTCCATGCTGGTTCGTTGTGAGCAAGCGTAGCAAAAGAAATTAGTTCTTCAAAATGGCTGATTGTTTCCAATGCGTTAACCAGGCTACTGGCAGATTTTTTATGCCATTTGTCCAAACGGATGGCACAACGAAAATCCCAAAGTAAAAATCCGCGTAACACGGGTGCAAGCAGGAAATTTAATCCCGCATCCATAGCGTCGATAATCTTTGACAGCTCTTTTATTTCAACGCTAAGGGATAAATTGTCCACTTCAGTACCGAAGAGCCTGTTGGTATAACTACTTTTCCACTTAACGCTTCTAGTCCACTTAACCGTGTCCGCAAGCGAATTAAACATATTTGCACTTTTGCCAAAGCCTTTGTAGATCCCAAATACTCCTTTACGAAAAAAGAACACCATGGACAAATTTAGGAGAAAACATAAACCGAAGATTTGCCATAGTATTCCTCCATAAACCACTGCGGCAACTAGTAAAGCAACCGCTATAAATGGCGCTACTTGTGTATAAACACGTAGAGCTTTGTTCTGAATAAAAGCCAATTGCCCTGGCATCTCCTTAGCCACTTTATATTTAAGCGTCTCTAATTGTTGAGGCTCATGGTTTTGCAATCCAGCCCGGAAATGATAGGTCTCCTCAATGTGTGTCACAAATTCCTTGATTGCTTCCTGCCGCTCCAATATTTCTGACGAGGAAGAAGAGGAACTCAGTTTTGCCGCTAATAAATTCATACCCCGTGAAGTATTAGAACGGTTAAGTAATGCATATAGAGAGCCTGGACCATAAATATCAAGATCTGAAGAGTAAGGATGGCTCTCTGAGGCAAAAGCAACCCCCTCATTATAGGCTTGTTTACCGGTGGTTAGAACTTGTACTTCATTATCGTAAACAAAATGAAGCTTCTGGGCATAATTAAGATCTCCTTGAAGAAGTGTTTGTCGTTTAACCAGCCCCAAAAAGAAAGCAACCGGCAAAATTAACAGCCCACCTAATATCCAGTGATATCCCTCGCTTATAATTAATGCGACTAGCAGGATTTCCGCAATAAAGGCGCCCAGACGAGAAAGTGAAACGTTATTTAAGTCACTCTTTAACTTGGCGATTGCTGTTTCCTGAACAGCGATCTTCTTTTGATAGGAAGCTAAAATACTTTCTCTTGTATTAACCATTATATTTGACTCGGATTAATTAAATGCTAGCTAACTGAAACTGGCAGGGTTGACTCTATAAAGATAGAGTCATAACGCATTAAAAACTGTAATGAATGAAGATAACTTTACTTGTTGTTGGGAAGACTGAAGATAAGTACCTGATTGATGGGATTGACAAATACCTGGGAAGGCTTAAACATTACATCGGGTTCAACATGCTTGTAATTCCTGATATTAAAAACACAAAGAACTTAACTGAGGCACAGCAAAAAACTAAAGAGGCTGAGCATATTCTTAAACACATTAACAATACGGATCTGGTACTATTAATGGATGAGAAAGGCAAAAAGTACTCTTCGGTGCAGTTTTCAGATTATTTAAACAAACAGATGATAGGAAGTGTTCAGCACCTGATATTCGTAATTGGTGGGCCATACGGTTTTGATCAGACAATTTATGATCGGGCGAACAGTAAAATATCTTTATCCGACATGACGTTTTCTCATCAAATGGTGCGTCTATTTTTTGCCGAGCAACTTTACCGGGCCTTCAGTATTTTAAAAGGCGAGCCTTACCACCATGAGTAGTAGCGTCAGACAACCTGATTATTGGTCATAAATAAATTAACTATGCGCACACCAGCCGATTTTAAAAGGAAATACCAGTTCAAAAGCAATAGAAAAGGAGACCGGATAGGTTATATTATCGCCATAGTGATCTCTGCAATTGCTTTGCTTCTTTTCTGGTATTTTGGTTAGATAATAATATAAGCATAAGCAGTTTAACAAAATTTTTTCCTAAGTTTAAGATATTATATTTGAATGGCGCCTTTAATCTAATATTAGAGGGCCTAAATCAATAATTGACGTGTCATAAGTACTGAGCCCCCTTACCTAGAGTTCTCTCAAATATGAATATTTTAATTTTTAGCGCTGTTTTTTTTCCTGCTATCGGAGGTATTGAAAATCAAACATTATTATTAATTAACGAATTTGTAAAAAAAGGCCATAAAGTCAAAGTAATCACCTTTCAGAAGCAAAAAGTCACCTTACCTCATATAGACATTTACTATTCCCCTAATTACCATCATTTTTTAAAAGCATTTCGGTGGTGCGAAATCATTTACATGCCTAATATTTCACTAAAAGGAATGTGGCTGTTACTATTGAACCCTAAAAAACATTGGGTTATCTCCCATAACGATTACCATTTTTTTCATAATATAGGCTGGATAGCCAGATCAAAATCCTTCGCGATAAAATTTGCAACAAGGAACATTGCCGTTAGTAAAAGTATAGCGAATCATCTTAAGACACCATCCCTTATTATACCAAACTGTTATAATGAATCTATTTTCAGAATCTATTCAGACGAGGTACGAGCGTATGACTTCGTGTTTTTGGGAAGACTAGTTTCGCAAAAAGGTTGTGATTTACTGATAAAAGCATGTAGCCGACTTAACAGACCCTTTCGCTTAAGTATTATTGGAATTGGAGCTGAACAAGTAAGGTTAGAAGCGCTTGCAAAGGATCTCGGTATAGCTGAACAAATAATTTTTCATGGCCTTCTAACCGAGGAAAACTTGGCTAGAATGCTTAATAGACATAAAGTCATCATTATTCCATCTGTTAAAGAAGAAGGCTTCGGCATGGTTGCTCTCGAAGGTATGGCCTGCGGTTGCAATGTCATAGCGGCCAATGCAGGTGGACTCTCTGATGCTGTGAACGGTTTTGGAAAGATGTTTGAAATGAGCGACATTGATGAACTAACAAAACTGCTTTCAGCGTCATTAAACGAGAAGCCGGCTCCTATTACGGAGGATCTTTTGGCATATTTAAAACTGCACCATAGACAAAGTGTGGCAGACAATTATCTTCAAGCATTCATTTAAATAAAATGTTCACCTCCCATTCTTATACTGGCAGCAGTCTTCCACCAAAAACACTTTGCTTCACATTCGATGATGGCCCTGGAGAAAACACACTTGCCATAGCGAAATTCTTGTATGAACAAGATATACCAGCAACATTTTTTGTTGTTGGCAAGTATGCAATACATGAGCCCGAGATTTTAAGAACACTTGTAAATTGGAACCATACAATTGGAAATCACACTTTTGATCATCCTGACCTACCTTACTATGTATCTGTCAACGGAAACTTGCAAGATCAGATTATACGTACAGACACAGTAATTCAGTCTTATACAGACAATAATATTTTCTTTCGTGCTCCTTATGGAAAATGGTCGCCGGAAGTGGCTGCCGACCTTAATGCGAATTTACTTTCCACCTTAAATTATGTCGGTCCGGTACATTGGGACGTCGGTGGTGTAGATTGCTGGTATTGGTTAAATGGAAAATCTGTTGAATATGCGCTGGATGCTTATATCTTGAGCATTGAGGAAGCGGGCAAAGGAATTGTTGTCTTTCATGATGAGATTGCGGATATGGATTTTCTGAAACCCGCCAATAAGACTTTGGAGCTTTTACAGCAGCTTGTTCCAAAACTTAAAGCGTTGGGTTATACTTTTGTTAGTATACAGAGCATCGAAAGCTTAAAGGAAGCTAGTAAACACAAGCTACTTTTTGAATTAAATGTTAGTAAAGATAAATCCCTCCGGTTCTCGTCAAATGGGACCTTGATACTCGCG
This sequence comes from Pedobacter sp., assembly GCF_037719805.1. GTDB lineage: Bacteria > Bacteroidota > Bacteroidia > Sphingobacteriales > Sphingobacteriaceae > Pedobacter. The sequence goes on from NZ_JBBJLZ010000005.1 coordinate 368,227, forward strand.
AAGTCAGGCTCCTTATTTACCGCAGAAAGGATGGGCAAGGGCCAATTTTCTCTCCTTAACCAAGATAAGTATCTTATGATTACAGATGAAAAACTTCTGTGCACAACAACAGATCGGGCTCTTGCCGCCAGGTTTGATTATGTTCCGGTGCGGAACAATCGTTTCATGTTAAGATCTTTTTCAGGGAATTTCCTCACAATTAATAAAAATAAAGAGCTCTCAGCCACCGCGCCGTTTATGAGACTAGCAACCGTTTTTAGGTATACCCCTCTACATGTTGAGGCAAATACGAAAATGAGCTTAAGGGAAAGGCTATCAATATTTAAGAAGGGCTTACTCTTTATCAAGTCCAAGATTTTCAGCTAACGCTTATAGGCGGTATCTTACCCACCAAGCTACTTTTTCAGTGTTAAAGATTTAATCAATTCCGTCTCTTCCGTTTTATAAGGACTGCCATCCGCTTTAAATATCTCATGGAACCAAAGCTTCGGCTCTCCACCGTCCTTCAAAGGTTCATCCCAGGCATACTTTGTATTCGTTTTGCCATCTACCAATCCCCAGTTGATTGCAATGATTTTCTGATCTTTCAGTAAGGGCATTATAGTTTCAAAAGTACTTCCATTTCTTCTGGCCATATACTCCGTACAAATGAGCGGTCGATTAGACGCCCTTAGTTCATCAATTCTTTTCTGATGTACCGGTGATTTATCATAACTATGGTAAGTGATCACATCACTATTTTCGACCTGAAAAGCATTTAAATCTTTCAATTTATCATCCCACACGCCAGCCGAAAGTGGTTGCGAGGGGTTAATCTCTCTCGCCCAACTAAAAACCGCTTGTAACAAGGGCAAAGACTTGCTTCCATAACCAGAATTACCAGGTTCATTGTATAGATCCCAGAGAAGAATTCGTTTGTCATTAGCAAAGGTCTTTAAGATATCCTGAACATAAACTTTCAAATATCCCCATTGATTTGGGTCGTCGTGGACTACCTGAAGCGGACTCCTTAACCACCCTGAATTGTGAACTCCTGGCTTCGGTGCGGGTTGAACGCCAATAGCACCGCTTGCGTTCCAACAATCATCAAAAAAAACAAGTAAAGGCTTTATTTTATGTTTCTCTGCGATAGCTAAAAAAGTGTTAATGTTCTTTTTAAATCCCTTAGCATCTTGCTTCCATGCCAGATCGTGCAGATAAACGCGTAACGTTTTTAGTCCGATTCCTTCCGCCCAGCCCAACTCCTTATCAATCGCCACCGGGTCAAAAGTGGCAGATTGCCAAAATTCAAGCTGATTGATGGCATAAGCAGGCGTATAATTCGCACCAGCCATCCAGGGAAGCTTTTTATACCAGTCATTTGCTTTATTCTCTGTCCATTTTACATGTTGTGCAGATGCTGTGAAACTGGAGATTAAAATGGCAAGGGTAACTAAAAACGTACCGAATTTTCTCATATTAATTTGGCTAAAGATGCGATGAAGATAATTAATTAACTCCAATTTCCTATCTTTGTCCAGCATTAAACGCCATTTGCACCGGTATCAATGAAACTATGACATATCAAACCTTACTTTATTACTGCTATAGCCATATAGCAGATGCAGAACAATTCGCTGCAGACCACCTTACTTTTTGTAAATCACTAAACCTTGTAGGTCGTATTATTGTCGCCGATGAAGGGCTCAATGGTACAGTTTCAGGAACAAAGGAAGCCTGTGATGCCTACATGGCAGCAACCAAAGCTGATGAGCGCTTTAGCAAGACCGACTTCAAAGTCGACGATGTTGCTGCTCCATCCTTCATTAAAATGCATTGCAGGTATAAGTCCGAGATCGTACACTCGGGATTAAGAGATCCCAATATTATAGATCCCAACAAGCAAACCGGGAAACACCTGGAACCAGCAGAATTTCAAAAGATGATCGATCAGGATGACGTAATTATATTAGATGTCCGGTCTAATTATGAGCACAACCTTGGAAGATTTAAGAATGCTGTAACGCTGGATATGGAGAACTTTAGGGACTTCCCTGAAAAAATCAACGAACTTGCTAAGTACAAAGATAAAAAAGTGCTAACCTACTGCACAGGGGGCATCAAATGCGAAAAAGCATCTGCATTGTTGCTTCATCACGGCTTTAGTGACGTTTACCAATTGCATGGAGGCATTATTAAATACGGGAAAGAGGCCGGCGGAGAAGATTTCGAAGGTAAATGTTACGTGTTTGACAATCGTATCGCGGTAGACGTAAATACCGTCAATCCATCTGTGGTATCAACTTGCTATAATTGCGGAAATATTACTCCTAAATTGATCAATTGCGCCAATCCGGAATGCAATGAACATGTCACTCAATGTGATGATTGCGGAGATGCACTCCATGGCTGTTGTTCTGTTGTCTGCACCACCAATCCACGCAAACGTACATATGACGGTACAGGATACTATGTAAAGGTGCCGCAGCCTGTTAAAGCTACTGCTGAATCATAGTTAATTAGCGCAATTGCCAAACTGAACATAGATCAACGGTTAACCATAAATTAACTTTAATTTTACGCTATGTTTAAATACTTAAAATCTCTTATTATAATGTCTTTGATATCTACCACTGCTGTTGCACAAGAAAAACCTTTTTGGAATGAATTACTTGAATTTCAAAAGTCTGATAGTGCTTCAATGCCACAAAGCCATGGTATTGTCTTTGTCGGAAGCTCTTCCTTAAGAATGTGGCAAGACCTCGAGTCTACTTTTAAAAGCTATAATGCTATAAACAGGGGTTTCGGCGGTTCAGAACTTATACACGCGAACGACTATATCCAGGAACTAGTTTTGAAGTATAATCCCAGGCAAGTAGTCATTTATAGCGGTGAGAATGATGTAGCCTCAGGCGCATCAGCAGAAGAAACATTCAAACGCTTTGTTACCTTTTATACAAACCTTCGTACACACCTTCCAAAAGCGACTATAACGTACATATCTATGAAGTTAAGTCCTTCTAGAGCCAAGTTTTCGGACGTGATATTAAACGCCAATTCAATGATTAAAGGCTACATTTCCAAGCAAAAGAATGCCGATTACATTGATATTATCTCGAAAATGCTCAGCAGTAGTGGCGCTTCAAGACCTGAACTTTTTCAAGACGACATGCTTCACATGAAACCCGCAGGCTATGTAGTCTGGACGAAAGAAATTACGCCCCATTTGAAAAGGAAATAGCATTGCTTGCCTATACCAGTAGCGGATTATTAGTCTTACTTATTCCGCCATATTGTGGTAAACAGCCTGCACATCATCATCTTCTTCCAGTTTATCGATTAGCTTGAAGACGTCAACAGCTTGTTCTTCTGTAATAGGTGTTGTGGAAAGCGAGATCCTTTCTAATTTTGCACTTTTCATCTCGACACCAAGGTCTTCTAACGCTTTTTGCATTTTACCGAAGTCTTCAAAAGCAGTTTGAACCACGGCGATATCTGTACCATCTTCGTCAGCTTCCAGATATAGTTCCTCCAACCCGGCGTCGATCAGTTCAAATTCTAACTCCTCAAGATCTTTGTCTCCGGGCATGAATCTAAAAACAGATTTTCTGCTGAAGATAAAATCCAGTGAGCCGGTTTTACCCAGTGCACCACCGGTTTTGTTGAAATAGCTACGTACGTTTGCTACCGTTCTATTCGTATTATCTGTCGCAGTTTCGATAAGAATGGCTACACCGTGCAAAGCGTATCCCTCGTAGACATGTTCTTCATAACCGTTCTCATCCTTATTTGAGGCACGTTTAATAGCTGCATCTACTGTATGCTTTGGCATATTTACAGCCTTCGAATTCTGAATGGCTGTACGAAGTCGAGAGTTGGTATCCGGATTAGGCCCGTTATCTTTAACGGCCATTACAATCTCTTTACCAATCCTGGTAAACTGAACTGCCATCTTGGCCCAGCGCTTAAATTTACGTTCTTTTCTGAATTCGAATGCTCTTCCCATTGGTTATTTATGTTTTGGTCCGGATCTTGGGTTTCCAAGTTACGGACAGTTTTTATTACTTCTTACGAGGTCCTGAAATAAATCGCAACCCGGAGGTTTTTCCAATATCGACTAAACGCTATTTCTGTAAATTTTTCAACATGTCTGCGGTCATTTTACTGAGGTCAAACTCCGGTTTCCAACCCCAGTCAGTTCTCGCGAAGTTGTCATCAATGGACCGTGGCCAGCTGTCAGCAATCAGTTGCCTTGGATCATTATCGGTATAAGTCAATGTGAAGTCAGGTATATGCTTCCTGATTTCTACGGCCAGGACTTCGGGCGTGAAACTTACTCCCGTAAAATTATAGCTTGACCTTATGGCTATGGTATCCGTCGGAGCGTTCATTAGTTCGATCGTACCGCGAATTGCATCGTCCATATACATCATTGGCAACTCTGTATTCGCATTTAAAAACGACGCGTAGCTCCCCTTTTTTAAGGCATCATGAAATATGTGAATCGCATAATCTGTTGTTCCGCCGCCTGGAGCCGCTTTCCAACTGATCAAACCAGGGTATCGGATGCTTCTGACATCAAGTCCAAACTTCTGGTTATAGTATTCGCACCAGCGTTCACCGGCCAACTTACTAATTCCGTAAACTGTGTTTGGATCCATTACGCAAAACTGCGGCGTATTGTCCTTCGGTGAATTTGGTCCGAACACTGCTATTGAACTGGGCCAATACACTTTGGCCGTTTTGTAAGTTATCGCAAGGTCTAGAATGTTCAGCAATCCATTCATGTTTAAGTCCCACGCTAACTTTGGATTTTGTTCACCGGTAGCAGAAAGCAATGCGGCTAAAAGATATACGTGAGTTGGCTTGTACTTTTGAAAGATGCTATTCAGCGTGTCCTTCTCAAGAACGTTCACAAATTCGAAAGGACCTGAATTCTTAATATCATAATCCGGTCTTCTGATGTCGCACGCAATTACATTGTCTTCACCATATGCTTTTCGCAAGGCAGTCACCAGTTCTGTTCCAATTTGTCCGTTTGAACCAAGAACAATTATCTTTTCAGTCATGTTTTTTATTGAATGCGGCAAAGTTATAAAAATGCCACAAACACGCTTACGTCAGCAACAATTTATTTGGACAGTAAACACAGAGTAGTAACAATACTTTTAGTATAGGACACTGCTACATTGCGATTGGGTTGATTCCGCGTTGGTACCGCATTGATTCCCCGTTGGTACCGCGTTGGTACCGCTATAGCCGAAGCAACGCGGGCTCAATGCCCTATCAACAGCGGCGTAACAAATACCGTATGACGAACAAATGCTACAATCGTAGGCACAATAAAGACTACCTAAGGGGGATCACTTACTGCATAAAATTAGCTGCAATAAAACAGGGTTATAGAAAGTCAGTACTGATGGTGCCTGACTTACAAAACTAGCAGGGTCAATGTTGATCAATAGCGTCAAACAAGTTTTAAAGATCACTCGGTACCCCCTTCAGGGTGTTAAAAAACGCCTAAGTAACAAAAACATTATATTTTTACTTAAAATGTGTATTTAGAACACTAACTATTTATTTTTTCTTAATATTACAAAACGAAAGCTATTTAGCATACAACTAAGTTAACGAAACCACCAAATATGAATTGCCAAATCCAAGACGCTTGCGTAATAATTACGTTCATTTAAGCAGGTCGAGGCGGTTGCATTGGTTGGGTTCAAACCATCAAAATAGGTAACCTTAATTTAATGAAAACGAGAAAAATTAGAATGGGCATGGTAGGCGGGGGTAAAGATGCATTCATCGGAGCCGTTCACCGTATAGCTGCAAACATGGACGGTCAGGTAGAATTCTGCTGCGGAGCGTTGAGTATTAATCCCGAAGTAGCACGTGAATCTGGTGAAATGCTTTTTCTACCTGAAGACCGGATTTACCTGAATTACGAAGAAATGATCGAGAAGGAAAGTCAACTTCCTGAAGACAAACGCATTGACTTTGTAACTATTGTTACGCCCAACTTTGCACATTTCGGTCCGGCCATGATGGCTTTAGATCATGGATTTAACGTAGTAATCGAGAAACCGATCGCACTTTCATTAGATGAGGCTCTACAATTACAACAAAAAGTAGAAGAAACAGGCTTGTTATTATGCCTGACCCATACTTATTCCGGATACCCAATGGTGAAGCAAGCCAAACAAATGGTAAAAGATGGCGCCTTTGGAAAAATCAGAAAAGTAATGGTGGAGTATCCTCAGGGATGGTTAAGCACCCTTACTGAGCGTGAAGGAAACGCTGGTGCTGCATGGCGTACAGATCCCAAAAAGAGTGGTAAAAGTGGTTGCATGGGTGATATTGGTACTCACGCAGCTCAACTTGCAGAATATATTTCAGGGTTAAAGATCACTAAACTGTGTGCAGACCTGAACATTGTAGTAGAAGGAAGAGGCCTTGACGATGATGGCAACGTATTGTTGAAATTCGATAACGGCGCCAGTGGCGTTCTTTCTGCGTCACAAGTAGCGGCAGGAGAAGAAAACGCTTTGAAAATAAGAGTCTATGGTGAAAAAGGTGGACTGGAATGGAATCAAATGGAGCCAAATACTTTAATGGTTAAATGGCTAACAGAGCCTGCACAAGTTTACCGTGCTGGTCAGGCCTATCTTTCTGATGCGGCAAAACACAACACTCGTGTTCCCGGAGGACACCCTGAGGGCTACCTGGAAGCTTTTGCAAACATCTACAGAAACTTCACATTAACATTATCTGCAAAAATACATGGAACAACTCCTACTGATGCGATGTTAGACTTTCCAAGAGTGGAAGACGGCGTTAGAGGAATGACATTTATCGATAGCGTAGTGGCATCAAGCCAGTCTGACCAAAAATGGTTTGATTTTAATTCATAAGAACAGCATGACAACAATTAAAGGACCAGCGGTATTCTTAGCCCAATTTATAGGCGATGAAGCACCGTTTAATTCATTAGATGCAATTTGCGAATGGGCAGCAGGATTAGGTTTTAAAGGAATCCAGGTTCCAACCAATGACTTGCGATTCATTGATCTGCAAAAAGCAGCAGAAAGTAAAACTTATGCAGATGAGCTTGTAGGAAAAGTCGCTTCCTACGGACTAGAGATCACAGAACTGTCTACGCATTTGCAAGGACAGCTTGTAGCGGTAAACCCTGCTTATGATCTAGCTTTCGATGCTTTCGCACCTGAGCAATACAAGAACAATCCTAAAGCCAGACAAGAGTGGGCGGTGCAGCAACTAAAATATGCGGCAAGGGCTTCTCAAAACTTAGGACTAAATGCCCATGCAACTTTTAGTGGTTCATTATTGTGGCACATGTTCCATCCTTGGCCACAGCGTCCTGAAGGATTAGTGGATGCCGGCTTCACAGAGCTTGGTAAAAGATGGTTGCCAATTCTTAACGAATTTGACACCTGCGGTGTCGATGTTTGCTATGAGATTCATCCGGGAGAAGATCTTTTCGATGGCATTACTTATGAAATGTTTCTGGAGAAAGTAAACAATCACCCCCGAGCGTGTTTACTATATGATCCATCACATTTTGTATTACAGCAGCTGGATTACATTCAATATATTGACTTTTACCATGAGCGCATCAAAGCATTCCATGTAAAAGATTCAGAATTTAATCCTACAGGTAAGCAAGGAACTTTTGGTGGTTATCAAAGCTGGGCTAACCGTGCGGGAAGGTATCGTTCTCCCGGTGATGGCCAGGTAGACTTCGGAACCATATTTAGCAAACTTGCACAATATGATTTTAAAGGCTGGGCTGTTATGGAGTGGGAATGCTCGATAAAAGATGCACAAGTTGGCGCTAAAGAAGGTGCTGAGTTCATCAAAAAACATATTATTAAAGTAACCGACAGAGCATTTGACGATTTTGCAAGTGCAGGTGGCGGTGACGCAGATTTCAACAATAAAATATTAGGTTTATAATTAGAATTACACACATATGAAAACATCCAATCTGTTTGTTTTAGGACTTTTAGCACTGACGTTTGCATCCTGCGCTAGTCCGGAAGAAAGAGCTGTTAAAAAGAACAACCCTATTGACACCAACAAGACCGATCCAACCGCTTCTATGAGTGCTGGCACTTTAGATTCAAATCAAATGGAAGGCTCCGCGACTAAGAAAGCGGAAGGTGGCGGAGCTGCTCCTGCGGGAACTCCAACTACTGAAAGTGCTGGTGCAACAGCAAGTCCGGCAGCAGGTGCCTCTGCTTCAACTGCAACCCCTGCTCCTGCTGCTGCGGCTCCAGCAGCGGAGAAAACTGCGAAGGCAGAAGCGCCAAAAACTGCCGGTCCGGGAGAAGCATTAATTAAAAAGTCTGACTGTCTGGCTTGTCACAACGCTAAGGTTAAAATTGTTGGTCCTGCATACGCAGCTGTGGCTGCAAAATACCCCGCTACTCCAGAAAACATAGATAAGTTAGCGAACAAGATCATCGCTGGAGGAGCTGGTTCATGGGGCGAGGTTCCGATGAGTCCACACCCAACCATCAGCAAAGGTGATGCTAAGGACATGGTTAGATACATATTATCTCTAAAATAATAACACACAAATAACCAAATAAAACATGGAAGAAATTAAAAAAACCCCGGAGGCTGCCTCAAGACGTAATTTTCTAAAAACTTCGGCAATTGCAGCTACCGCATTCATGATCGTTCCACGTCATGTTCTTGGAGGAAAAGGATTTTTAGCTCCCAGCGATAGATTAATTGTCGCAGGTATCGGTGCAGGTGGTAAAGGTGAATCTGACATTGCGATGTTCGCTAAAAGCGGCAAAGCTGATATTGGTTTCCTTTGCGATGTCGATGAGAGAAGAGCAGCAACCTCACGCAAGAATTTCCCGAAAGCTAAATTCTATAAAGACTGGAGAGAGATGTATGATAAAGAGTCGAAAAACTTCGATGCGGTTTCAGTATCTACACCAGATCATAATCATGCGATCATCACTTATCACGCGATGCAACTGGGTAAACATGTGTATGTGCAGAAACCACTGACACATGATATTTACGAAGCCCGCTTGCTTACTGATGCTGCAAAAAAATATAAAGTAGTTACACAAATGGGTAACCAGGGTGCTTCCAATGATGGTACCCGTTTACTGTCTGAGTGGTATGATGCAGACCTCATTGGTGATGTCCATACGGTTTATTGCTGGACCAACAGGCCAGTTTGGCCTCAGGGAATTGCGTGGCCAACTACAAAAGCAGATGTTCCTAAAGAATTAGACTGGAATCTTTGGTTGGGCACGGCTCCTCAAAAAGATTATGTAAATAAACTAGTGCCATTTAACTGGCGTGGATGGTGGGACTATGGAACTGGTGCACTTGGCGATATGGGATGTCACCTAATGGAAGCTCCATTCAGAGTTCTTGATATTCGTTATGCAAAAGATGTACAAGCGAGCGTAGGTTCGGTATATGTGGATGAGTTCAAAAAAGGTGTATTCCCTGAGAGCTGCCCTCCATCGAGTCACATTACATTGACTTTCCCTAAAACTGCAAAGACTAAAGGTGATGTTACCATGCACTGGATGGATGGAGGTATTCAACCTGAAAGACCAATCGAGCTTCTACCAGATGAGAAATGGGGTGGCGAAGAAGGAAACGGTACGTTGTTCATAGGTACAAAAGGAAAAATGTATTCAAGTACGTATTCTGACGGCGCAACCTTGCTTCCAAAATCACGCACGAAAGATGCGAAAGCTAAACAGAAATGGACGCGGGTGCCAGAAGGTTCTAATGGTCATTACAAACAATGGGTGGACGGATGTATTGCAGGTTATGGCAAAACTGAATTAAGCTCACCCTTTGAAATTGCTGGTCCTTTAACAGAAGCTTTATTAATGGCTAACCTTGCGGTACGTGGCTATGACCTTAAAGGCGGAAACAAAAAGTTGCTTTGGGATAATGCGAACATGAAAGTAACGAACTTTGACGAGGTAAACCAGTACGTTAAACGTAACTACCGTGAAGGTTGGACGCTATAACAACTAAATAAAACATAAAGATTATTAAATGAGACAATACATTTTCTCTGCACTGATCGTTGCGGTAACGCTAGGCTGCGGCAGCACAAAGAGCCAAACTGGCGCTTCGAAAGGATTTACAAAGCTTTTCGACGGCAAAACAACCAGTGGATGGCATACTTATGGTCAATCGACAGTAGGCAACCATTGGAAAGTTCAGGATGGCGCTTTATTTCTTGACGCTAAGACCACCGGCGACGGTGGTGGCGATCTTGTGACCGATAAGGAATACACTAACTATCATTTGAAACTAGACTGGAAAGTTGCCCCTGGTTCAAACAGTGGAATTATCTTCTTTGTAAATGAAGATAAAGCCAAATATGGCGCGACCTACAGTACTGGTTTGGAAATGCAGGTGATAGATAATGAAGGTCATGACGATGGGAAAATCGAGAAACACAGAGCTGGAGATTTGTATGATATCATTAAGAGCAGTTCAGAACCAGTGAAACCAGTTGGACAATGGAATACTGCGGAGATCATTACTAAGAACGGAAGCCTTGAATTGAGGTTAAATGGAGTTAAGATTGTGACCACCACACTGTGGGATGCAAACTGGACTTCTTTGCTTAACAAGAGCAAGTTTGCGGACTGGAAAGACTTTGCTACTTTTAAAACAGGTAAAATAGCACTTCAAGACCACGGAGGCGACGTTTGGTACCGCAACGTAATGATTAAAGAACTGTAAATTAACTATACAAACTCAAAAAATGAATTCAACTAACCGAGTAAAATTATCAATCATGATGTTCCTGGAGTTTTTTATCTGGGGATCATGGTTTGTAACATTGGGAACTTTCCTTGGAAGTAACCTAAGTGCCACAGGTGCCCAATCCGGATCTGTGTTTTCAACACAATCCTGGGGTGCCATTATTGCGCCTTTTATCATTGGGTTGATTGCTGACAGATACTTTAATGCAGAGCGCATATTAGGTGTTTTACACCTTGTGGGAGCAGTTTTGATGTACCAAATGTACAATTCAACAGATATCAGTACCTTCTACCCATATGTTTTAGGATATATGATTTTGTTCATGCCTACTTTAGCACTCGTGAACTCAATTTCTTTCAATCAAATGAAAGATCCTGAAAAAGAATTCTCTACCATTAGAGTATTTGGAACAATTGGTTGGATTGCAGCGGGATTAGCTATCAGCTATCTTTTCCACTGGGATACTGCAGAAGCTACCTCTGCGGGCATGCTTAGAAATACTTTCGCTATGGGCGGGATTGTTTCCGTAATACTTGGTTTATATAGCTTTGTACTACCAAAAACACCACCTAAAGTATCAACTGGTGAAAAGGTTAAGGTTTCAGAAATTCTTGGTCTTGATGCCTTGAAGCTTTTGAAGGATAAGAACTTCGCGGTATTCTTTGTTTCATCCATCCTGATCTGTATCCCATTAGCGTTCTATTATCAAAATGCGCACCCGTTCTTATCTAACGTAGGCATAGACAACCCAACGGGGAAAATGACTATCGGACAGGTTTCAGAGGTGTTATTTCTTTTGTTACTTCCCGTATTCTTTACCCGATTTGGATTTAAGAAAACCATTTTGATAGGTATGTTGGCATGGGCCGTTCGTTATGCCTTATTTGCTTATGGTAACGCCAGTGATTTAAGCTTTATGCTCATTATTGGTATTGCATTACACGGTGTTTGTTATGATTTCTTCTTTGTTGCTGGTCAGATCTATACGAATGCTGCTGCTGGTGAAAAATACAAAAGTGCTGCTCAGGGATTAATCACTCTTGCCACTTATGGCGTGGGTATGTTGATCGGATTTGAAGTTGCAGGTATGATCACTGATACCTACAAGTTGGCAGACGGCGGTTTTGACTGGAAAACGATCTGGATTATTCCTGCAGGAATCGCACTTGCGGTGTTCTTACTTTTCGCGTTATTCTTCTCCGACAAAAAGAAGGTAGCTGAAGGTGCGGTAAATATCTAGTCTTCAAGAATACTTAAGCAGAACTAATGAAATCAGAACTAAGCAGACGATCTGCACTTAAAAATATTGTTGCCGGAACAGCCGCTTTAGGCGTCTCGGCAACAATCCCTGCTTTCGCTCTGGCAGATTACAAAAATACAGCCTTGAAAGGAAATGTAAATCACTCGGTTTGTCGTTGGTGCTTTGGTGGCGTCGACCTCGACACATTATGTGTTGAAGCAAAGAAAATTGGCATTAAAGCTATTGATCTTGTTGGCCCGGGAGATTGGGCAACGCTGAAAAAGCATGGACTGGATTCCTCCTTATGTAATGGTGCTGAGCTCGGCATTGATGACGGTTGGAATGAACCGAAATTTCATGCGGAGCTAATTAAACGCTACACAGAAATGATTCCTAAGGTAGCAGAAGCAGGGTATAAACAACTGATCTGCTTTAGCGGAGCGAAGCGTGGAAAAGACAGTGAAACTGGTTGGAAGAACTGTGTAGAAGGTCTGAAACAAATTACTCCGATTGCAGAGAAGCATAAAGTAGTATTGGTGATGGAACTGTTGAACAGTAAAGTTGATCACAAGGATTATCAGTGCGACAATACGCCCTGGGGCGTGGAGTTATGTAAACGCCTGGGTTCAGAGAACTTCAAACTGCTTTATGACATCTACCACATGCAGATCGATGAAGGCAATGTCATTAGTACGATTAAGAATAACTTTAAATACATATCACATTACCATACCGCAGGTGTACCGGGTCGCCATGAGTTAGATGACAACCAGGAATTATACTATCCTGCAATCATTAAAGCAATTGTGTCTACTGGCTTCAAGGGCTATCTTGCACAGGAGTTTTTACCCAGAAAAAAAGATGCATTTCAATCACTAAATGAAGCAGTTACCATCTGCGATGTATAAACCTATGAATTCAAGAAGAACTTTTCTAAAACAGGCAAGTATCGCTGCAGCGGGTGTAGCGATTCTACCGAACTTTTATTGTACAGCCTCTGCGGCAGCAAAAACAGTTGGTATTCAATTATACACGCTCAGGGAGGAATTACCTAAAGATGTTAAGGGCGTAATTGCTAAAGTAGCCAATGCAGGTTACAAAGAGGTGGAAACTTTTGGCTATACGGCAGAGACGGGTTTCTGGGGTTTAAAAGCAAAGGATTTTAAACAACTATTAAATGAAAATGGCTTAACTACACCTAGTGGTCACTTTTCAATGGACGGTTTCATTAAAACAGGAAACGTAGAAGAACTAAAACCGTTAATCGAAGGAGCTGCGGCAGTTGGCATGAGCTATTTTACCTGCCCTTGGTTGAACCCTACCCTTAGAACAAGTATTGACGATTTCAAAACACTTGCAGACAGGTTGAACACGGCCTCAGGTTTGGCTAAGGCCTCAGGGTTAAAGCTTGCTTACCATAACCACGATTTTGAGTTCACAAAGTATGGTAACGATACAGGCTACGAAACCTTGCTTTCAAATACAGATAAAGACAACGTGAAGTTTGAAATGGATATATACTGGGTCGTAAGATCAGGCAACGATCCATTAGATCTCTTCAAAAGGCATCCCGGTAGATTCCCTATGTGGCACATAAAAGATATGGATAAGGCAAACCCAACCATAAACACCGAGGTTGGTACAGGCACTATTGACTTCAAAAGCATTTATAAAGAATCGAAAGAGGCTGGATTGGAGCACTTGATCGTTGAACAAGAGAACTTTTCAATTGATCCTTTTGAAAGCATTAAGAAGAGCTTTGATTACGTAAACCACGAGCTTGTTTAAGACATAATGTCTTTCAAATAGATAAGGGAAGTGGTTTAAAAAGAGCCACTTCCCTTTTTTACGTAAATAATCCACATATTTGCGGACTTATTAAATCGTAAAGAACAGTTAATAATTAGAAGAGCACAAATAACAAATTAGACAAAACATGAAAATTGCAGTAGTAGGTGCCACCGGATTGGTAGGTACCGTAATGTTGAAAGTATTAGAAGAGCGTAATTTCCCCTTAACTGAATTGATCCCCGTAGCCTCTGAAAAGAGTGTTGGAAAGGAAATCACCTTTAAGGGTAAGAAGTTCGCTGTTGTAAACATGGATACTGCGATCGGAATGCGCCCTGATATTGCGTTATTTTCTGCGGGAGGAAGCACTTCTTTAGAGAATGCGCCACGTTTCGCCGAAGCAGGAACCACCGTGATAGACAATTCTTCTGCCTGGAGAATGGACCCTTCAAAGAAACTAATCGTTCCGGAGGTTAATGCCAATACTTTGTCAATTGATGATAAGATCATCGCTAATCCCAACTGTTCAACGATTCAGATGGTAGTGGCTTTAAAACCATTGCACGATAAATACAGAATTAAACGTGTGGTTGTTTCAACCTATCAGTCCGTAACAGGAACTGGAGTTAAAGCTGTTGAACAATTGATGAATGAGCGTAAAGGTATCACAGATGGCCCTATGGCTTACGCCTATCCTATAGACCTTAATGTAATTCCCCAAATTGATGTGTTCACCGACAATGGTTACACGAAGGAAGAAATGAAAATGATCCTCGAAACCCGCAAAATTATGGGCGACGACACCATCAGAGTTACGGCAACTACGGTTAGAATTCCTGTAATGGGTGGTCACTCAGAATCAGTAAATATTGAGTTTGAAAACGAGTTTGATGTTGCTGAAGTAAGAGAGATCTTAGCGAAGACCGAGGGAATTATCGTTGTTGATGATCCAGCAAACGCTAAATATCCGATGCCTAAAGATGCTCATGAAAAGGATGAAGTGTTTGTTGGCAGGATCAGAAGGGATGAGTCTCTACCTAATACACTGAACATGTGGATAGTTGCAGATAACCTTCGTAAAGGTGCCGCGACAAATGCCGTTCAGATTGCAGAGTATCTGGTAAGAAAAGAACTGATATAGTTTATCGAGAATAATACGTTTGACGTGATGTAGGAATAACCAGAGCTGTTATTTTTACATCACGTTTTTTTTATACTATGCTTAGAAAACTGAATACACTCGCGCTGTTGCTAATTACCGGCCTGACGCATGCACAATCGCCGATTCAAAAGCTTGAACAAGCTTATAATACTTTTTTAACAGATCCCCAAACAAAATATGCTACCGTCTCGCTCTGTGTCTTAGATGCAAATTCTGGAAAGACTCTTTTTGCAAGGAACGAAAATCTGGGCGTATCGACGGCTTCAACCTTAAAAACCATTACGTCCGCAACGGCATTTGGCGTTTTAGGAAAAGACTTTAAGTACCAAACCACACTTGGCTATAATGGGAGCATCGCGGCCGATGGAAAACTCGTGGGCAACCTGATCATCGTTGGCGGCGGCGATCCAACGCTTGGCTCCTGGAGGTACGAAAGTACAAAAGAAGGAATTGTCTTAAATACATGGGTTAAAGCGATCAGGGACGCAGGCATCAAGAAAATCGAAGGTAGGGTGATCGGAGATGAAAGCATCTGGGGCACGCAAACCACCCCTGATGGCTGGGTATGGCAAGATGTAGGAAATTACTACGGAGCCGGAGCTTCCGGACTGAGCTGGAGAGAGAATCAATTTGATTTGCACTTACGTGCAAACCGGTCTGACAACTCCGTATCGGTATTAAAAGCTGTACCTGCGATGCCATACCTTAAAATTGTGAATGAACTTAAGGCTGGTGCCGAAGGCACCGGAGATAACGTTTATGCCTATTTACCTGCGTTAACTAATATCGCATACTTACGCGGAACATGGGGATTAGGAATATCAAAATCCGGTATCTCAGCTGCCCTGCCAGATCCAGCATTTGACGCCGCATTTCGTTTACAGGATACACTTCAGCGACTTGGCATAACGGTTTCAGCAGAACCAACTACGAGCAGAATACTGATTGCTGACAAAAAACCCGTACCTGCGGTTTCTCAGAAATTGAGCACCATCTCCTCTCCTTCGCTAAGCGAAATCATCTATTGGTTCAATCGAAAGAGCGTAAACCTGTATGGTGAGCATCTTATAAAAACTATAGCCTGGAAATCCGGCAAAACACCTACCACAAAGAACGGTGCCACCGCAGTTATAAATTATTGGGGACAAAAGGGAATTGACAAAAATGCGTTAAACATCCTCGACGGTAGCGGGCTCTCTCCGGGAACACGGGTGACCACTAATGCAATGGCAAGCGTGCTGTTTCAGGCGCAAAAGGAGAACTGGTTTGCAGACTACTTTAAGTCGCTCCCAGAAAATAATGGAATGAAACTAAAGAGTGGAACCATTAATGACGTTTCAGCTTTTGCAGGCTATTATACCGCTGGAAATGGCAGCAAATACATCATTGTCATTAATATCAACAACTATTCAGGCTCAGGCATCAACAGAAAGTTGTTTCGCGTTTTAGATGCCCTAAAATAATTTGGTTAAATTGCATTGCTTATGGAAAGAACGACCCTTTTAATACTCTTATTTATCCTATCACTACCGGTTTTTAGTCAGACAGTAGTCTCAGAAATCATTAACTCCGAAATTTCTGGTAAATTCAACCATACTGCAGAGATTGCTATCATTCCTGAACCAGTATCATTGGTAAAGACTGAAGGACACTTTATACTTCCCAGCAATGTAGTGATCCATTCTGCTGCAACATCTGATCTTAAACAGGTCGTTTCCTTTTTACAGGAAAGGCTTTCTATTCCTACTGGCAGCTTCGTCTCCAACATATCTGATTCGAAAGGGGCAGCGACCATCAAATTGATCTTAAACGAAAAAGCTAACGCTGCTATAGGTGACGAAGGTTATACCCTCACAGTCACTCCCGCTTTGATTACGATAAAAGCGAACAAAGCGGCTGGCTTGTTCTATGGCGCCCAAAGTTTGATTCAACTATTTCCTAAGGAGATTGAATCCAAGGAATTGGTGGAAAATGTAGAATGGGCTGTGCCATGTGTTGAGGTAACAGACTACCCAAGGGTCGGCTGGCGAGGACTGATGTTTGATTGCGCACGTCACTTTTTTACTAAAGCTGAAGTAAAGCAGTATATCGATGCAATGGTCAGGTACAAGTACAATCTGCTGCATTGGCATCTTACCGACGACGAAGGCTGGAGAATTGAGATAAAGGGCATGCCAAAACTTACGGAAGTTGGTGCCTGGAATGTGAAGAAAGTTGGCGAGTTCGGCTTCTTCGCCCCTCCCGCAACAGACGAACCACGTACCTACGGTGGTTTCTATACTCAGGAAGACATCAAAGAAATTGTCCAGTATGCTAAAGAACGCTTTGTAAATATATTACCTGAGGTCGACGTACCTGGACACAGTCTGGCAATTATTGCTTCTTATCCCGAATTGTCTTGTACCCCAGGTGCAGAGAACTATAGGGTAAGATCCGGCGAGCGTATCATGGACTGGTCCAAAGGTGCCCCTCCTATTGCTTTGATCGACAACACACTTTGTCCGGCGAACGAGAGGGTTTATGGATTTTTAGATACCGTTATCACTCAGATCGCTCAACTCTTCCCTTTTGAATACATCCATATGGGCGGTGATGAAGCGCCAATAAATTTCTGGCAAAAGAGCGAAAGCATCAAAGACCTGATGAAGCGTGAAAATCTTAAAGACATGCATCAGGTTCAAGGCTACTTTGAAAAACGTGTTCAGAAAATTGTGGAGTCGAAAGGCAAGAAGTTTATGGGTTGGGATGAAATCCTAAATGGCGATATGCCTCCTAGCGCTGCTGTGATGAGTTGGAGAAGCGTAAAGAACGGAGTGGATGCTAGTAAGAGAAAGCATGAAGTGGTGATGAGTCCTTCTACCTACGCTTACATTGATTACATGCAGGCAGATGTGATTACAGAGCCAAAAGTCTACGCTTCATTAAGGCTAAGTAAGTCGTATGAATTCGACCCCATTCCTCCAGGAGCGGATGCAAAATATATCAAAGGAGGGCAGGCCAACCTTTGGACAGAGCAGGTATATACCATCAGACAGGCGGAATATATGACTTGGCCAAGAGGTCTTGCAATTTCTGAATCTTTATGGTCTCCCCTGGAGAAAAAGAACTGGAAGACGTTCTTTCCGAAGGTCGAACAGCATTTTAAAAGACTGGACATTGCAGAAACCAAGTACGCCCCAAGTGTATATGACCCTATCTTTAGCGTGAGCAGATCAGCGGATAAGCAGTTAATGATTGAGCTTTCTACAGAAGTGGAAGGACTGGATATCTACTACAGCTTCGACAATTCATTTCCGGATCGCTTTTACCCAAAATACACTGAAAAGCTAATGCCTCCTAAAGACGCAACAATGCTTAAAGTCATCACTTATAAAGGAAAAGAACAGGTTGGCAGAATGATGAACATGCCAGTTGAAGAATTAAACAGACGGGCAGGAAGACGGTAACGTGAGGTATTTCATCCACATTGGCTACAATGGTCTGCAATACAATGGCTGGCAAAAGCAACCGGGGGTGCTTAATGTTCAGGGTGTAATAGAAAAGACACTCAGCAGCATTCTTAAAACCCAGTTGTTCATCAACGGATGCGGTCGTACGGATGCACATGTGCACGCAAGCCAGTTCTTTTTTCATGTTGATATCGAACGAGAATGGGATTTCGATCTGCTTTTTCGGCTCAACAAAGCGCTACCGGCTAATATCGCCGTATTCGACATCATACCTATGGAAGGGCAGCCTCATGCACGATTTGATGCGGTGTATAGGGCTTACGACTATTTTCTTCACACTTATAAAGATCCTTTTCTTAATGGCTTAAGTTCTTTTTACCTATTAGAGAATCTGGATTTTGATAAAATGAAAATAGCTGCGGCTGTGTTACCCAAGTACCGGGATTTCAAGCCCTTCTGCACAAGTCCGGATAAATACGAGCATACCATTTGTCATGTGATGGAGGCGAAGTTGAGCGTTGATCCAAAAGGCGACAGGTTAAGGTTTCAAATCTCGTCCAACCGCTTTTTAGGCAAGATGATCAGAATCATCATGGGCCAACTGCTTAAGATTGGCAGAGGTACATTATCAGTGGATGAATTTGAAAGTTATTTAATCACCCTCACTACCCCTCCTCTAATCACTCCGGCACATCCGCAGGGCTTGTACCTCTCTAAAGTCACCTATCCCTTCCTGAATTTGCCACCGAGAACCGAATTCTCTTCCATACTACAAAAGCAGGCTGATGAAACCTGGACAAACCTATAGTCATGAAAAAACTGCTTACTATTCTACTGCTTTTGGGTGCTTCTTCTGCGTACTCCCAGGACCCTACTCCTGCTTATTTCAATCTTACAAGGAAGGCTTTTAACAAGGCAAACGCGTATGAGACAACTGCGTTTGTAGAACGAAGGTGGCGACTTCCTGGAAACAAGGGCTTCAATGAAAGCATTTACCATGTGGAAGAGATCCTAAAGAAAGCCGGTTTTGTACTGCAAAAAGACAACGAACAGGAAGGGCCGCTTACCTACCGGTTAGAAAAGCGTCCGATGAAGAAAAATGCCTGGGATCCAATTAATGCTAGTCTAACGATAGACGGGCAACAAGAACCTTTCCTGGCGTTTCAAACGAATAGAAATATGATCGCTATTGGCTCCACGTCTACCCCTGCTGAAGGCCAGATTGCAGAGCTTGTTTACCTGGATGCCGCGGCAATAATTAAAGCAAGTGATAAAGATCTGAAAGGTAAAATTGTATTTGCAGAGACCAGTTCCGCAAGATTATTTAACATCGCAATTAATGCCGGCGCATTAGGTGTACTAGGCTATGCGATGCCAGATTACACACAGCCTGAAAAGAACCCAACATCTATTCAGTTCTCTGGTATAAACAATCCTGATAATAAGGGTTGGGCAGTTAACCTCTCTTACCAGGCAAAAGAAACGCTAAAGAAAGAATTGGCAAAAGGACCTGTAAAGTTGAAAGTAAACATACAGGCAAACTTTTTTCCTTCCGAAGAACTGACCATAGTAGCAAATGTGAAAGGATTAGCTGCTCCTAACCAGCGTTTTGTTTTTAGTGCCCACGTGCAAGAACCAGGCGCAAACGATAATGCCACAGGTGTAGGTACATTGGTAGAAATGGCCAGGGTGACTGCCAGCCTCGTGAAAAGCAACAAACTAAAACCGCAGCGCACATTAACCTTCCTTTGGGGCGATGAGATTGTTTCCACTCAACGCTACATTAAAGAGGATGTAGAAAGAGCAAAAGGAATTGTTTGGGGAATGAGTCTGGACATGGTAGGCGAAGACACACAAAAAACCGGCGGCTCATTTTTAATAGAGAAAATGCCCGACCCCTCCGCCATCTGGACGCGGGGAACAGATAAACATAGTGAATGGGGTTCGGGAGATGTTCAGGAAAAAGACCTATTTCCACATTATTACAACGACTTGATCATGAAGATTTGTAATGATCAAGGTAAGTATGCGCAATGGACAGTGAACTTCAATCCATTTGAAGGAGGTAGCGACCACACACCCTTTCTTCAGAACAAGATTCCAGGATTGTTAATGTGGCATTTTACCGATGTCTTCTATCATACAGACAATGACCGGTTAGATAAGGTTTCTGCCACGACGATGGAGAACGTGGGTGTTAGTGCATTGACAGCGGCTTACACCTTGATTAATGGAGATGAAAACACAGCCTTGTTTGCCCTTAATGAAGTTCGTGATGCTGCTTTAAAGCGTTTGAAGGTTGAATTTGACTTAAGTAAAGCAGCCCTTTCTTCTCGAAAACCATTAACTGAAGAAAAGCACATTTTAGAGACTTGGGGCAATTACTACATTGCCGCAGTAGGAACGACTAGTAGCTTACCCGTCAAGGCGGGATCTGCTAAAGTTGCAGCGGCAATTAAGGTCGCAGTTGCGTTAATCCAAAGTGAGACAGAAAGATATTTAGTAGAGTTGAAATAGTTCGTTTCTAACTTGATCGGCTGTAATGTTGATGCCATTCACTGTCAAAAAACTACGCTTGTAATAGGCATTTCGTTCCTCTATTTTTTCTTTTATGAAGGCAACAATTTGTTCTTCATCCTTGTTGGCAATGAGCGGACGTTTGTGCTTACTGTGTTCGAGTCTTTTGGCAAGTGCTGCGGGAGGCATATCTAAATAAATAGTGATGCCACTGCGGTTCATAAATTCCATGTTATCAAAAAAGCAGGGGGTTCCTCCTCCCGTTGAGATAACGCAGTTTGTAGGAAAATCGCGATTTTGTAGTGTCTCCTTTTCTAAAAGTCTAAAGGCTTCCTCACCATTCGCCGAAAAGTAATCGCTCACCGACATGCCAGCTGCTGCTTCCAGTTCATGATCAAGATCTTTAAAACTGTAGTTCATCTTTTGAGCAAGCTTCCTACCCAAAGTGGTCTTGCCGCAACCCATAAAACCTATTAAAAATATTCTCATAACTAGGCTAATTTGACCCTTGGATCAACAAAGGCATATAAAATATCTACTAAAATGTTAATGATCACAAACACAAAAGCTATAAACAAAATCGATCCCATGATAACCGGGAAATCGGACATTTCCAAAGCGGTAACGGCTGTTCTACCCAACCCGTTATAGCCAAAGATGTATTCCACAAAAAACGAGCCTGCAAGTAACGATGCGAACCAGCCTGAAATGGCGGTAATCACCGGGTTCATTGCATTCCTCAGCGCATGCTTGTAAATGATCGCATTGCGGCTTAGCCCTTTCGCACGGGCGGTCCTGATATAATCCTGAGCCAACACGTCAAGCATGGCGCTACGTGTGAGCTGAACGATGATGGCCAAAGGTCTTAAACCCAAAGTTACCATTGGTAGCCAGAGGTTCTTCCAGGTCATGATCTCCCCCTGGAAAGGATCGTAACTGTATAAGCTTCCAGACATACTTAAGCCGGTGTAGTCACTTAACACAAATCCAAAAAGCCAGGCGATGATGATCCCCGCAAAGAATGAAGGAGCCGATATTCCAAGAATCGCAAAGGAATTGGCTGCCTTATCTATCCAGGTGTCTTTGTTGACTGCCGAAACTACTCCTAAGAAAACACCAATGATGGTGGCAAATATCATTGCAGTTAATGCAAGGATAAAGGTGTTGGGCACCGTTTCTCTTAAAATAGTAGTAACATCTCTTTTGGTCTGATAAGATCTGCGCAGGTACGGCCACTTCAACGCGATCACGTCATTACCAACCGAGAACAGTTTTACGTAACGGTACTTTTCGCGGGATTCTGCATCATTATCATGTATCCCAATTGGGGAAAGGTCATTTAAGTAAAGAAAGAATTGCACTGGTCTTGAACGATCCAATCCAAACTCTTTTCTAACCGCCTCCAGCGACTGCACATCAGATCTTTGCCCCATTGTCATTCTCGCCGGATCTCCGGGCAAAACATTGAACAGCAAAAAAACTACAACAATTACCCCTGCCATTACAGCGAATCCGTATAAGAGCTTTCTAAGGGCGTAATGAAGCATGGCTATTTTGCGAAATAGGTTTTAGAAAGCTCGTCGAACGAAGGCACCGCACTGTAATGCCACTTGCCTACAATTTCGCCGTTCTTAAGCAATAACACGCCTGGGTTAGCACGAACCATGCTTTTTAATGGAACCGCATCCGCATAGAATACCTCCATGAACAACTTCATCCTTTTACTGAAAGCATCTGCATCCTGAGCAGAATTTGCCGTGAGCATCACCGTTCTGATGTTGAATTGCTCTGTTGAGTTTAAAGCCAGGGCGTTAAGTTTGGACATCCCACCCTCATCTGTCTCGTGTAAATTCCAGGCCACGATAACAATGTTGTAATAAGGGTTCTCCGTAATTTCCTTGGTGTAGTCCGTTCCTCCGGCATCAGTGATTTTAAGGTCGCGGATCTTTGGCTGATAACCGGCTTTTATAAGCTTGCTTTCCGGGTCGCCAACGATTTCCCAATTGTCATCTTTCCAGATCTCCGTTTTTAGGTAATCCTTGTCACTCAACACCTTCTTCTCACCAGTTTTCTTGTTGGTCATGTTATACATGATCTGGTATTCATCAGGAATTGCACCCAGTGGGATGCTCATCATCTGAGGGATATTTGAACCGACCTTATAGGGCAGAAAATCAAGAATAGGAAGTGTATTATAAGTGAATTGTGTAAACAGCAAAGAAAAAACAAATGCTATAGTAAACAAGCCGCTTTGCCATCCGGGATGCGTGGTAACAGGCCTGATCTCCTCTTTGAACCTAAATAGATAGACGATCATCACCAACAAGACCAGATCCTTCGAAAACGATTGCCATGGGGTTAGAGGAATCGCGTCACCGAAACATCCGCAAGAAGTTACAACTTTAAAGAAGGCCGATACAAAAGTGAGGAATGTAAAAAATATAATAATAGCCAGGAGTCCCGTTGTGACCTGCTTACGCCAAAATCCAAACAGTAGCAATGCGCCCAATACGATCTCAAGAATACAAAGGAACATCGCGATGCCAGTTGCATATCCAATTAAAAACGTCATGTGAAATACTTCAAAATATTCCTCAAGCTTATAGCCAAAGCCGGTTGGGTCATTGGCCTTGATCAATCCGGAAAAGATGAACAGTATACCAACGAATATCCTGAAAAAGTTTACAAGTGATCTTTTCATAATTCTATTTTACCCCCAGTTTGATTAACGCGAATACGGAGTAGTTAAGCATGTCCTGATAGTTGGCACTAACGCCTTCCGATGCCAATGTATGTCCAAGATGATCTTCAATTTGCTTGACCCTTAATATCTTCATTAAAATAAGATCTGTTAAGGAACTTATCCTCATGTCTCTCCAGGCCTCTCCATAATCATGGTTCTTAGCAAACATGAGCTCTTTTGTTTCAGACACCTCTTTATCATATAGCGCCTCTACCCTAGTCACATCCAGATCATTAGATTCTGAAGCATCCAGATCGAGCTGTACCATTGCAATGACGCAGTAATTAATGATCCCGATATATTCTGAGGTGATGTCTTCGCCAACCATTGATACTTTCTTCTCTTCAAGAGTACGGATCCGTTGTGCTTTTATAAAGATTTGATCGGTGATGGATGTTGGTCTCAGAACGCGCCAGGCAGTACCATAGTCGCTTGTCTTCTTTACAAAAAGCGATTTGCAAACCGCTATTACTGAATCGTATTCCTCTGAAGTATTTGTTACCAATTTTATCTAAGTTTGCAGCATTAAACAATGGCTAAAGATACATTTTTATACCGAAAGAGCACACTCAACCTGCAGGGAAAACTAGTAGAATTAGTGGTTCCTTCGGTCATGGGGATCCTTAATATCACACCCAATTCCTTCTTTAAGGTCAGTAGAGTTGCTACTATTGACGACGCGCTTTTCCGGGTGGAAGACTTTCTAAACCAAGGTGCTAAGTTCATAGATCTAGGCGCATATTCTTCCAGACCAGGCGCAACCGACATTACAGTTGACGAAGAACTTCACCGACTCATCCCCTTTGTTGAAGCCATCAGCAGGAAATTTCCAGAGGCTATTTTATCAGTAGATACATTCCGTGCAACAGTGGCAAAAGCAGGTATTCAGGCGGGAGCGCATATGATCAACGACATCAGTGCAGGTAACCTTGATGAGGCCATGTTTGAGACCGTCGCGGCCCTACATGTTCCATACATCATGATGCACATGAAAGGAACTCCTCAAAACATGCAGGACTTTGCCGATTACAAAAACATCAGCATTGAGGTATCGAACTATTTTAGCGCTAAAGTTGCAAAGCTTAAAGCCCTGGGGGTGAAAGACGTCATTATCGACCCTGGCTTTGGGTTTTCAAAAACTATAGATCATAACTATGAACTGCTGCAGAACCTTCAGGATCTCCATATCTTTGGTCTGCCTATTCTGGTGGGTGTATCCAGAAAAGGTATGATCCATAAATTTCTGAAAACAACAGCTTCCGCAGCACTTAACGGAACCAGCGTAGTAAACACCATTGCCTTGCTTAAAGGCGCAAACATCTTAAGAGTACATGATGTGAAAGAAGCTTCAGAGTGCATCGCTCTTGTACAAAAGATGCAGCAACAATATCCTCTGAAATAATTCCTACATTGCAGTAATGAAAAGTCTGGACTTCGATTTTCTAAAAATTACGCCAACAGCGATTATTGATATCGTTCTTGTTGCGATGTTAATTTATTACATCTATAGTCTGATCAAGAATACGCTCGCAGTTAATCTGTTGCTGGGAATGGTTATCATTCTCATCATGAAGTTTGTGGTTGACGCCTTTGACATGGAGTTATTGTCGACCATAATCAACAAGTTTATCAGTGTAGGTTTAATTGCCCTTATCGTTATATTCCAGCCTGAAATCCGGAGGTTCCTGCTGATGATTGGCAAGAACACTTTTTTACAACGTAATAAGGCCTGGTGGGGTTATCTTTTCGGCACCAAAGGCATTGAAAGAGATAATTTAGTTCGCATTAAACCGGTCATTGATGCCTGCAAAAGCATGAAGAAATCACGTACCGGAGCACTGATCGTGTTTGTGAAATTCTACGACGACCAGCTTTTTGCGAATAGCTGTGAAGTGATTGACTCCAAAATATCCAAGAGGCTGCTGGAAAGTATATTTCAGAAGTACAGTCCGCTTCATGACGGTGCGGTAGTGATCTCCGAAAACAAAATCAAGAGTGCCAGCTGCATTTTGCCCTTAACTGACAACGATCAATTGCCGCCGCAGTTTGGATTACGTCACCGGGCTGGTATTGGTGTATCAGAAACTACTGATGCGGTAGCCGTGATCGTTTCAGAAGAAACGGGTGAAATTGCTTACGCAAAGCAAGGAAGAGTACGAATGAACGTTTCTTTTGGAGAACTGGAAAAATTATTGAACAAAGATTTCTAGTAAACGTACCCTTGCGCTAAGCTATCCCTGTCTAATGCCTGGAAGTCTTCTTCTAAACAAGAGGTCCTCACCTCCATGCTCGTAAAGTTCAGGTTACCAAAGCTACTGGCAAGCGCGCAGTCGGTTGCATCAAAGCCTGTAGCGATCTTAATCAGGCCATTAATAGGCACCATCTTGGTGGCATCAAAAATCACCCAATAACCGCCAAGAAATACTTCGAAACAGGCGTGAAAGTCTTGTGGCACCAATTGATAACCATAACCGGTATAATATCTTGCAGGAATAGTTAGTGCTCTACACAATGCAACACCTAAATGAGCAAAGTCACGACAAACGCCGATTTGCTCATTGACCGTATCGTATGCTGAAGTGTGGGTAGAAGACACTCCCCCTTTGTACTCCACATTGTCGTAGATCCAGTCTCTAATGGCCATCACCTTTTCGAAGGTGCTTTCAATAGCGCCAAACTTGTCGAAGGCAAACTTATAAAGCTTGTCGGACTCACAATACCGGCTTGGGTTAAGGTAAGGAAGTACGGAAACCGGCATGAAACTAATTTGCACATCGTCTAACCGTCTAGCTGGAATAGTTTTAACCTGGTTCTCAACGGTCGCAGAATAGGTAAAAACCACCTCCTTAGCGACTGGAACCTCTAAAACTTTAAACCTTTTTTCACCTGCATTTGCGTACCACTCATAGCTTTTCAAGTCAAGGTTGCAGCTAAAGTCTTCTTGTAAGACCTGTTGGCCAACGGTTTTAAATGGCTGGATGTTTAAGATCAGGGTTGATGGGATGATTGATTCGTATTTTAGTTCGGTAAATACCTCAAACTTCATAGGCCACTTTCGTTAGGTAAAGGTAATTTATTGAAAACGGTATCCATCCATTCCTCAGGGATGTTATTTAAGGCTATCTTAAGTTCTTCTGCCCATTGGTCTGAAATGTTCTCCAGGTCTTTTTTAACATATCGGTGTTCTACCATACCGAAGGTATTGTTCTGGTAAAGCACCACATCTATTGGAAAATCTACGTCGTTTGCGCTGGCCCTGGTAGAGTCGAACGACAGAAATCCAGTCTTCAAAGCTAGATGCATACTCGATTCGCTGGTTAATGTTCTATTGAGAATCGCCTTACCATGGCCGGAGTTCCCGATGACTACAAAAGGTGCGCCTTCTCCAAGTTCTACCCAGTTTCCCTCAGGATATAACAAAAACAGCTTATGTTCATCATCATCTTTAAGTTGGCCGCCGATAATTGTATGCAAATTGAATTTCAGTCCACTTTTCTCGAGGGCTTCGCGATCTTCTTGTGCTACACGCTTTACCTGTGCACCAAAAGCGTTAACGGCCTTATATAGTTTATTGTGTGTATCACCTTCTTCGAGGAGCTCCTTGAAATATTGTACTGCTTTATCACGTACAGAACGCAACCCACTGGTCATGATAAATAGAGAATACCGATCACGTTGTTCAATATAAACCTTCTTTTTCTGGGTGGTATCTGTACCGGAGGTTATCCGTGTATCTGCTATTGCTACCAGGCCATCTTTAACCTTAATCGCTAAACAATATGTCATACTCAAAACTACATAATTATTTACGATGAAAACACAGCATGCGTTAAAAACAAGCCCTTATATGCTGAATCATCTGTTGTTTTAAATAGTAATAATAGATGAATGAACAATGATGCGGGCAAAGTTGAGTAATCATGATTCGAGATGCGACTAGAGGGTTGCACTCTGGATTGGATTTGAATCAAGAAGGTAATAATTATCGAGGCCAGCCTTTGACTGAAATGTTCCAGATATGAAGTTTCTATCTGGTTTAATGGTTCGATAAGGTTAGAGATACTCGTTTTAGCATCTCTAACCTCATAGCTTAGCAATATTAAATTGACTAATTAAAACATCAGGTAGACTCTGAAGCCAAGATTATTAATCAATCCATCGGATGAAAGACCAAAGTTTGTCCGCTTATTTGAGTAGTCATTAGTCCCTGATTGGTCGTCTTTTGTCTCGCTATAAGCTGCACCTGCTGAAATCAAATTGGTTTCCAGCGCCCATCGCCTGGAGATAAACCAGGTAAGACCGCCGACCGCACTTAACGAAGCTGTATATCCATCGATGTCACGAATTTGACCACCTTCGAAGCGCTCTTCGCCATCGGTCTGCACGTATTGCCCGTATGCGCCAGCATAAGCATAAAAAGTTTTTAGAAGTGGGAAATAATGCTGAAAATTGAGTCCTATCCCGACTCCTTTCTCTTTTCGAGAACTCTCAAATCCTTGATATTCCGTTGTTGATTTATTGTACAGTAATTCTATGCCGACCTTATTATTGTCAGTCACAAATAATCCATACCCTAAATCAAAGTTAGCGCCTTTGTTTTCATAGCTTTGATTAGAGTTAGGCGAAACATTCTTGGATTCGCTGGTAAATGAGGAGACGCCGAAATTGAGCGCACTTGTTCCCTTAGTTTGGGAGTAAGAATAGACGGACAGAAATACAGCCGCTGCAGTAAGAAATTGTTTTTTCATTTTGTGTGTTTTAGTCAGCAATATAGTTTCTTAATCCGAAAAAAACCAAGCCTTGAGAAAAGATATTTTTTAGTTTTTTCTATTTAATAGAGACTAGATCTATAAATCTTTCTTCCGCAGAAACGAATCTCCGCAATCGATTTTTCAGATGATATATTATTTCATATTTTGTGAACGATTTGAGCCCAGGTATGCACCACCACTAATGATCTTTAAAACTTTTAACGCCTTACTGCTAACTTTGATCTTAATAGTTAGCACCAGCTTTGCGCAAGGAAATCCTGCTTCACAAACAGATGTCCATGGTATTGTCGACTTGCGAAATGCTTCCTTTGAAAACAATTACAGCATAAAAGGCCCATGGGCATTTTTCTGGAACAGGCTTGTTGCGCCAAATGATTCTGTTACTCAGCCGCAGCAGTATGTGCAGTTTCCTAATCAATGGACAGAATTTAAGATTGCTGGAAAAAAACTTTCATCATTTGGCTTTGCCTCTTATAAAATCACCCTTTTACTTCCCAGAAACAGGGAGCCACTTAAACTTGCGATGCCGGAAGCCTATTCTGCTTATTCCTTGTTTTCCAACGGCCAACTGGTCGCAACCAATGGCCGGGTTAGTACCTCCGCAGCGGGCTTCGTTCCGCACTGGCAGTATCAAGCGGTCGATATTCCACAAAGCACAGAAAAACTGGAGGTAGTACTGCAAGTAGCCAACTTTGTTCACAGTAAAGGCGGAATTTTGAAATCTCCGGTGATTGGCAAAAAAGAGAGCATTGAAGTTCAACGCCGTAGCGCTGAAGCGATAGACTATGTGCTTTTCGGTTGCCTTGTGATGGCTGGAATGTTCTTTAGCGGCCTTTACCTACTCGGTAGCCGGGATAAAGCAATTGCAATGTTTGCCCTTTATTCTTTCATGTACAGCTACCGCATTATCGGATCAGACAATTACGTGCTGCATACCATTTTCCCTGACCTAAACTGGTACATAACTGCCCGACTGGAATACATCAGTTTGTTCTTAAGCATCGGCGTATTTGCACTATACACCAAATTCCTTTACCCGCTGGATATCTTCAAAAAGGTGATAGACATGATTAGCATTATTTCCTTCACCTTTGCCTTTGCAACGCTTTGCATAGCGCCGGTATATTTCACGCAGCTTATTAACCCTTTTCTAATTGTTACCGTTTTTTGTATCGGTTACATGCCTTATATTTATATCACTGCGTTCCTTAGAAAGCGACCGGGGTCAATGTACACCTTGCTAAGCTCCCTTGCTTTAATGGTCGCTTTTTTGCTTACACTGCTTCGCTATTGGCTAATTATTGGTGATTACCAGTTGTTGACGTTCTTCTGTTACATGATCTTCTTTTTCATGCAATCTCTGGCGCTGTCTCACCGGGTATCATTTGCCCTGAAGCTGGCAACGAGGCAGGCTGAAGAAGGGCTGCTGGTAAAAGGTGAGTTTTTGAGCACCATGAGCCATGAAATCAGAACTCCGCTTAATGCGGTAATAGGAATGAGTCATCTGCTCTTGAAAAACAATCCAAGGGAAGACCAGATAGAGCATTTGGATGTCATGCTGTTTTCAGCAAACAACCTGCTATCTATTGTGAACGACATATTGGATTACACTAAAATTGAAGCGGGTAAGATTACCTTCGAGCATATTGAAATGGATATCGCCTCTATTGCACGGAACATTGTTAGTGGACTTCAGGTTTCTGCGACCGACAAAGGAATCAGTTTGAGTCTTATTGTGGACGATGCCCTGAAAAATAAACTGCTGGGTGACCCCACCAGAACTACTCAGGTGATCACTAATCTTGTACATAACGCCATCAAGTTTACTCAGAAAGGTAAAGTCGAGGTAGGTATTGAAGTTGCGAATCAGAATGAAGGAACAGCGACCCTCAATATCTATGTAAAAGATACAGGAATTGGCATTTCTGAAGATAAGCAAAAGATCATTTTTGAGCGGTTCACTCAGGCAGATTCTTCCACCTCACGTGGTTTTGGGGGAACCGGCTTAGGTTTGGCAATTTCAAAGAGGATATTAGAGTTGCAGAAATCATCTCTTAAGTTGATTAGCCAGGAAGGCAAAGGCTCAACATTCTACTTCATTCAGGTATTTGAAAAAAGCATAAAGGAAGTGGGTATGCAGCTTGCTGAAGTACTCCCCGACGAGGCGGACAAGCCACTAACCGGCGTTCATATCTTACTGGTGGAAGACAACTTGATGAATGTTTTAGTAGCGCAAAAGTACCTGGAGAGATGGGGAGCAACTATTGATGTGGCGCTTAACGGACTTGAGGGACTAAACATGGTCGATCCGAAGATCCACAGATTGGTACTGATTGATTTGCATATGCCTGTTATGGATGGGTACGAAGCAACCCGCAATATGCGCGCTAGAGGAATTAACATTCCGATTATTGCCCTAACGGCTAACCTCCCTAACGAAATTGCGGAGCAGGTGAAAGACGCTGGCATTGATGATTTTGTAGTAAAGCCTTTTCTGCCGGATGAACTCTATAGGAAAATACTGCACTACACCACCAAAAGAAATCAGCGATAAAAAAAAACACCGCTGATAAATACTCATCAGCGGTGTTTTTAAGAATAATATCTAATTAGCAGTACTGATCAAAAGCACCAACTAAACTATCTGCAATCATTTGAGCCGGGCGACCTTCGATTTGATGACGCTCGATCATATGAACAAGCTTACCATCCTTGAAAAGCGCCATTGCTGGTGATGACGGTGGAAAAGGCATCATATATCCTCTTGCTCTGTCAACTGCTTCTTTTTCCATGCCGGCAAAAACAGTGATCAATCTGTCAGGATGTTTCTCATTAGCTGCTGCAAGTCTTGCTGCAGGACGAGCATTAGCCGCTGCACAACCACATACTGAATTTACAACAACAAAAACGGTTCCTTCTGTACCAATCGCATTGTCAACATCAGCAGCAGATTTCATTTCTTCAAAACCAACTTTCGTTAATTCGGCACGCATGGGTTCAACCAAGTATTCTGGATACATATCTTTTAAGTTTAATTATCTTTTTGAGTGTACAAATGTACAGCGCTAAATAACAGCATCAAAGCATTATACATGCCTTGATGCTGTTTTTACCTTAAAATTACGATGACCAGAAAACTGAACGTTTTATTGGTTGCCCATTCCTTCAAGAACTTCTTTCATGCGCTGTGGATCTTGCAGCGCTGCAAATCCAAAGAATATAATAAAAGCTAACATTAACAACATATAGAGTGCGCTTAATATCAAAGCGATGATGGAACAAATTCTTCCTGCTTTGGAGTTTTTATAGGAGCTTTCGGTATAGGCATTTGGATTGCTTTTGTATAAGGCCAAATCCTTATTGCCCAGTACCAATCCGATGATACCCAAAATAAGTCCTGGTACCCCGTAGCAGCAGCACGCTAATATTGCCAGGATACCTAAAATAAGAACCGGGGTGCTGTTGGGTAATGAGATTTGACCGAACTGACCGTATGGTGCTCCAGGAGGAACTTGCTGTGAAAAGTCTGAAGGTTTTGGGTTAGGCGTGAAGTCTGGTTCTTGACCAGGCACTTGATTTTCTGACATAAATTAATTTAATTGATGAGTATAGATTTTATAGATATAGTTCAGTAAGATTATAGCTGCTATGAGGCTGTAGGTGACTTTAATGAGCAATGCTCCGTGCTTGAAATCGAATTTCAAGTGTGCGGGAAGAAAAAGAACCAGAGCAATCATTGGCATCGCCGCCGGATAAAGCTGAAAGGAAGTGCTAACCTCGCCTTTAGCCAATGCAAGGATAGAACGCTGCAAGCCACAACCCGGACAATCCAGACCAGTATGATTCTTAAACGGACAAGCAAGTAAGTTCGCTTCCAGCCAATTTATAACGTTCAGAAATACTAACAAAAGAGGCATGAGAAGTTGCGTTTTTATAATTGTCACTAAATTATACAATTACTTGACAATTAAAATACGTGCCAGGATTTATTGTCGATTTGTTAATCGTTGTAAAGGATTTTTGATTAACAACATAGTTTGTTCTTTCTAAATGATAGACAAAAACGTTTGTATATCGATTTTCAGGATAAGTGATAGACAAAATGATTTGTCGTACTATTTGAGCGCATAAAAGAATTTGTATATCAGAAATCATTAAAAAGCGTGAACAAAACTATTTGTTAACAAATTTCGTAATTTTGAGATAAACAAATTATCTCTACACAGATAATAGACCCATTAATTATGGACTTAAATTTCGATAAGGCTACCAAATACCATTATGACCTATTCCCGCCAAAGACATTAAATTATGAGCTATTCATAAATGAGTTAATTGGGGCAACATCTGCAATTGCCAGATATGACCAAATGCTTAAGAACTTACATAACAGCGAAATCTTATTAGCTCCTTTAAGGAATCAAGAAGCGGTTATCTCTTCCAGAATGGAAGGTACTGTCAGTACCATGGATGAAATTTTGCAGTATGAGGCAGAAGATGATGGCGAAAACCCGGAACTAAGTAATTATCGCACGGATGTTTTCGAGACTATATTATACCAGCGAGCACTAAAAAATGCACAAAAAGGTATGGTTGATGGTTATGAATTATCTACAAGCTTCATAAAGCAGGTTCACCAACAGTTATTATATTTTGGGAGGGGAGCTAGTAAATCTCCAGGCCAGTTCAAACATGAACAAAACTATCTTGCGGATAGGTTGAAGAAAAATATATTATTTATTCCTATAAGTCCGGAAAAACTAACCGATGGATTAGATCTATTATTTGAATACCTAAAGAATAGTGATCATACAACGCTAATAAAGACAGCACTTATGCACCTGGAATTTGAGGCACTACATCCATTTCAAGATGGTAATGGTAGAATTGGTCGGATGTTAATCACGTTATTTTTATGGTCAACAAAGGTGATCTCTGAACCTCACTTTTATATAAGTGGATATTTCGAAGAGAATAAAGATCTATACATTGATACTATGAGAAATGTTTCCCAAAACGGGGACTGGGAATCTTGGTGTAAGTTCTTTTTAACTGCTGTTGAAAAACAAGCTATTAAAAATTTAGCAATAGCAGAAAGTATCCAAAGTTTATATGCTGAAATGAAGATTATATTTTCAGAACTACTATCATCTAAATGGAGTGTAAATGCATTGGATTATATCTTTACGAATCCTGTTTTCAGAAATAGTAAATTTACTTCTAATAGCGGAATACCAGCGCCGACCGCAGCTAAATTTACCCGAAAGCTATTAGATAGAGGTTTAATCTTAACAAAACAGGAGGCTTCCGGTCGGAGACCTGCATTATATTCCTTTGAACCTTTAATGAAACTTGTTCGGGTTTGATTATAAAGTTCTTTTTGCACAGCATCAATTAGAAAAACAATAATATGTCAAATATAATCCAGACAAATGGGCATCCCAGTTATGCCCTTGAAATTGGTTAAACTATTAGCTACTTTTGTCTGAATATTAACTAAGGTTGATTAGAGGTAGTCGAACACTGGTCAACCAAAATTTAACAGATTATAACTACCTATATTTTAGCAACTTAAAACAATTCAATATGTCATCAGTAGAGACAACATTCGTTCCTTATAAAGTTAAGGACATTTCACTGGCAGAATGGGGCCGCAAAGAGATTGGTTTAGCTGAGGCAGAAATGCCAGGCTTAATGTCACTTCGCGAAGAATTCGGTCCGTCACAGCCATTAAAAGGTGCCCGCATTGCTGGTTGCCTTCACATGACTATCCAAACTGCAGTTTTAATTGAAACTTTGGTCGCATTAGGGGCAGAAGTTACCTGGTCTTCCTGTAACATCTTCTCCACTCAAGATCACGCTGCTGCTGCTATTGCTGCTGCAGGTATTCAGGTTTACGCCTGGAAAGGTTTAGACGAAGAGAGCTTTGACTGGTGTATCGAGCAAACGTTGCACTTCGGAGCAGATCAACAGCCATTGAATATGATCTTAGATGATGGTGGTGATTTAACCAACATGGTTTTCGATAAGTTCCCTGAATTGATCGCTAACATCAAAGGTCTTTCTGAAGAGACTACTACAGGTGTTCACCGTTTGTATGAGCGCATGAAAAACGGAACATTGCATTTACCTGCAATCAACGTGAATGATTCTGTCACTAAATCAAAATTTGACAACAAATACGGTTGCCGTGAGTCACTGGTAGATGCGATCCGTCGTGCTACAGACATCATGATGGCTGGTAAAGTTGCGGTGGTTGCAGGTTACGGTGATGTAGGTAAAGGTTCTGCGGAATCGTTAAGCTCACAAGGTGTACGTGTGATTATATCTGAGATTGACCCGATCTGTGCATTGCAAGCTGCAATGGAAGGTTACGAGGTTAAAAAATTTGCTAAAGCGGTTTTAGAAGCAGATATCATCGTTACTACAACTGGTAACTGTAATATTGTTCGTGCGGAACATTTCAAAGTGATGAAAGATAAAGCTATCGTTTGTAACATTGGTCACTTCGATAACGAGATTGATGTTGCCTGGTTGAATTCAAACTATGGTGATACAAAAGTAGAGATCAAACCTCAGGTTGATAAATACACGATTGATGGAAAAGACATTCTATTATTGGCAGAAGGCCGTTTAGTAAACTTAGGTTGCGCAACTGGTCACCCAAGTTTTGTAATGTCTGCCTCTTTCACTAACCAGACTTTAGCACAGCTAGAGCTTTGGATGAATCCAGGTAAATATGAGAACAAAGTTTATGTTCTTCCTAAATATCTGGATGAGAAAGTTGCTCGTTTACACCTTGCCAAGATAGGTGTTGAACTGGATGTACTAGATCAGCATCAAGCTGATTATATCGGTGTACCCGTAGAAGGTCCATTTAAGCCGGAAGCATATAGGTACTAGGTATAGTTCCTGTTATTTGCCCCATCGTCTTGCCGGCGGAAAGCGGTACCTCGGCACTGCTAACACGAGGTTCTGACACAAGTTCGGAATGACGGGGAAATACCCACTAAAAGGATGATGCTAACCGCATCATCCTTTTTTGGTCTTAAACAATCTTACTTGTGAGCCCCACCGTCTTGCCGGCGGATGCCTGTACCTTGGCCCTGCTCCTCCGGGGTTCTGAAACAAGTTACCAATGACAGGTTATCCTACCCCCCGTCCTTACCGCGTAGGCCGCAACCTCGGACTGGGTGGCATTGCTATGCCGAGGTCCTGAAATAAATTCAGGAAGACGGGCATATAGACGGGCGTATAATACTGAATGGATGGTGTTAAACAAATCTTATATTTGTGCTATGGCAAAGCTTTCCGTAAACATTAACAAAATTGCAACCCTTCGTAATAGTCGCGGGGGAAATAACCCTGACCTGGTTAAAGTAGCGCTAGATTGTGAACGCTTCGGTGCAGAAGGTATTACAGTTCATCCAAGGCCTGATGAACGTCATATCAGGTATCAGGATGCTTACGACTTAAAAGCTGCTATTGCTACAGAGTTTAACATTGAAGGAAATTGTAGGGAACAGAAGTTTATTGAGCTGGTTCTTGCAAACAGACCAGCACAGGTAACCTTAGTTCCGGATGCAGAAGGTCAGATCACCTCCAATCATGGTTGGGATACCATCAAGCATGCGGCTTATCTAAAAGAAATGGTTTCCTTGTTTCAGTCTGAGGGGATCAGAGTTTCCATCTTTGTAGATCCTGTAGTGGATATGATAGCTGCTGCTGCAGAAAGTGGTACCGATAGAATAGAACTATATACAGAAGCATACGCTCACAATTACTACGACAATAGAGAAAAGGCAATCGTCCCTTATGTGGCAGCCGCGCACAAGGCGATAAACGTAGGCCTTGGTATAAACGCAGGTCATGATTTGGATCTACACAACTTAAAATACTTTTCTGAAAGTATTCCTGGATTACTCGAAGTAAGCATCGGGCACGCTCTAATCTCTGATGCACTTTACATTGGCTTAGAGAATACGATTCAAATGTATCTGAGACAATTGAAGCACTAAAATTTTACACGAAACATGTTGTTGAAACATGGGATTCTTGACCATAAAGAGGCGTATTTTTATTAACTTTGCGCAACTTTTATTCTAAGAATTCATGAGCTTAAACATTCATTACCAGGAAGACTTCAAAGACCGCCACATCGCGCCAAACGCGGAAGATACCGAGGCTATGCTGACTACACTTGGCGTTAGTTCTGTTGACGAATTGATTGACCAAACTGTTCCTCAGAAAATCAGACTGAAACAGCCATTAAATTTGCCAGCAGCGAAATCTGAGAAGGATTATTTAACCGCACTTAAGCAGACTGCGTCCTTAAATAAGGTGTTTAAATCTTACATCGGACAAGGTTATTATGATACGCTAACTCCTGGAGTTATTCTTCGTAACGTCATGGAAAACCCGGGATGGTATACCCAATATACTCCTTATCAGGCAGAAATAGCCCAGGGCCGCTTACAAGCATTATTGAATTTCCAGACCGCAGTGATCGATTTGACCGGTATGGAAATTGCGAACGCCTCTTTATTAGACGAAGGTACAGCAGCCGCTGAAGCTATGTTTATGCAATACAGTCTGCGTAAAAACCAGTCTGCTAAGAAGTTCTTCGTTTCCAGATTATTATTTCCACAAACTATAGATATCCTTAAAACCAGAGCAAATCCTTTTGGAATTGAACTTGTAATTGGAGATCACCTTACTTTCGGCCTGCATGATGAGTTCTTCGGAGCCATTGTTCAGTACCCTGCAGGCAATGGCGAAGTGTATGATTATTCCACTTTCGCTGAACAAGCACATGAGAAGAATGTGAAAATCACTGTGATTGCAGACCTTCTAAGCTTGACACTCTTGACGCCTCCGGGAGAATGGGGAGCAGATATCGTGGTAGGAACAAGTCAGCGCTTTGGAGTTCCAATGGGTTTTGGCGGACCGCACGCTGCTTATTTCGCTACTAAAGATGAGTACAAGCGTTCCATTCCAGGCCGGATCATCGGCGTAACTATTGATAGTCATAACAATTACGCCTTACGCATGGCGTTACAGACCAGGGAGCAGCACATCCGCAGAGATAAGGCAACCTCTAACATCTGTACTGCACAAGCACTATTGGCAATTATGGCTGGCTTTTATGCCGTTTATCATGGCCCAAAAGGCTTGAAACTGATTGCTGAACGTACACACGGACTCACTATTACCCTAGCAGAATCGTTGAAAAACGCAGGCTATAATATATTGAGTAAAGTTTACTTTGATACCATTCAGTTGGATCTGCATGACCTGGTTGATTCTATCCACCGGGAATGTGTTGATAACGAAATCAACTTGCATTATAATGGTCCGATCGTAACCATTGCTTTAGATGAGACTACTTCTTACGATGATGTGGTATTACTAACAAAGATCTTTGCTAAAGTTAAAGCGATTGCTGCAAATTCAGCTGAAGTTGCAGAAGGAAACATTGAAACTGTGATTCCTGTATCACTACAACGTACTTCAGAATATTTAACGCATCCGGTATTCAATACCCATCATTCTGAACATGAAATGTTGCGTTACATCAAATCATTGGAAGCTAAAGATCTTTCTCTTTGCCATTCGATGATTGCTCTGGGTTCATGCACAATGAAACTTAATGCAACAACAGAAATGATTCCGGTAACCTGGCCTGAGTTTGGAAAGATCCATCCATTTGCTCCAGCTGATCAGGTTTCTGGCTATTACACCGTTTTCAATGAACTTGATAAGTGGTTAAGTGAGATTACAGGCTTTGCGGCCATGAGCTTACAACCGAATGCGGGTGCCCAAGGTGAATACGCAGGCCTAATGGTAATCAGAGCTTACCACCAGGATCGCGGAGACTATCACCGTAATATCGCTTTAATCCCATCCTCTGCTCACGGAACAAATCCGGCTTCAGCAGCAATGGCAGGAATGAAAATTGTTGTTGTTAAATCATTGGAAAATGGAAACATTGATGTAGATGATCTGAAAGCTAAAGCAGAACTTCATTCTGAGAATCTGTCTTGTCTGATGGTGACCTACCCTTCCACACATGGGGTTTTTGAAGAGAGTATCATCGACATTTGTACGATCATTCATGAGAACGGCGGACAGGTGTATATGGATGGCGCAAATATGAATGCACAGGTTGGCTTAACCAGTCCTGCAAACATTGGCGCTGACGTTTGTCACCTTAATTTACATAAAACATTCTGTATTCCTCACGGTGGTGGTGGACCTGGTATGGGTCCTATTGGCGTTGCAAAGCACCTGGTCCAGTATCTTCCTGGTCACGCGGTTGTCGACATTAACAATGAAAAATCTATCCATGCGGTATCATCTGCTCCATGGGGCTCTGCATCTATCTTGATCATTTCCCATGCTTACATCGCAATGATGGGCGGCGAAGGGCTAACGAACGCTACAAGATATTCAATATTAAATGCGAACTACATGAAGGCGCGTTTAGAGGTACATTATCCGGTACTTTATTCCGGAGCCAACGGACGCTGTGCTCATGAGATGATTTTAGATTGTCGTGCCTTTAAAAACTACGGTATTGAGGTAGTTGATATCGCAAAACGCTTAATGGATTATGGCTTCCATGCACCAACGGTATCCTTCCCCGTTGCAGGAACTTTGATGGTTGAACCTACAGAGAGTGAACCTAAACATGAGCTGGACCGTTTCTGTGACGCACTGATAGCAATTAGAAATGAGATCACTGCGGTGGAAAACGGCGATTTAGATAAGGTTGACAACCCTTTAAAGAACGCTCCACATACTGCAGCAGTAGTTACGGGTGACGAATGGAGTCATGGTTATAGCAGAAAGACTGCTGCCTTCCCACTATCTTACGTTGCTGCATTTAAATTCTGGCCAGCAGTGGGCAGGGTAAATGATTCTTTTGGAGACAGATCACTAATCTGTGCTTGTCCACCGATTGAAAGCTACGCAGACAGCGAAACTTTTGCTTAACAACTATCATACTCATAACTTAAAGAAATCAATGAAATCGAAATTAACATCAGTAGCGCTACTTGTTCTCGTAGTGGTCTCATCAGCATTTATCGTTCCCTTCAAAGCGATTACTTACAAAGTTGACGTAGAAAAATCAACGTTAACTTGGGTAGGTAAAAAACTGACAGGGAGCCATACCGGCAGTATTGGTTTGCAGTCTGGAAATCTCTCATTTAATGGCAAGAAACTTATTGGCGGAAACTTCGCTATCAACATGGCTACAATTAAAGACGCTGACAAAAGCGACAGGCTGGAAGGTCATTTAAAGGCTGACGACTTTTTTGGCGTGGATAAATTTGCCACTTCGACTTTTGCGGTTAAGAAAGTTACTCCAGGAACGGGTAATAATGTAACTGTTGCAGGTGACTTAACCATTAAAGGCATTACGAACGCCATATCGTTTCCAGCTACAGTAGTGTGGAATTCAGATGGTTCAGTGACGGCAACGGCAGAGAAAATTATCGTAGACCGGACTAAATACGGGATTAAATTCAGATCAAAAGGCATGTTTCCTGATGTAGGTGACAAAATGATCTATGATGAATTTGAACTGGGAATTAAACTTATTGCTAAAAAGTAATCCCAAAATCAACCTTAAAGGCCGCCATTAATAATAGCGGCCTTTTTTTCGTTAAAAATAAACCATCAGTTTAACCAGATAAGGAGAATTTTTCTATCTTAGGTGATATAAAAATACCCTTTAATAACGTTATGACGGCTTCAAAAATTAACCTGTTAGTGATCGATGATGATGATATCAACATATTCATTATCAAAAAGATCGTTTCGAAGACGGGATATAACGTAGAAATGGTGGCAAAGAATAACGGTCAGCTTGCAATAAATTATTTGGCCACGTTGGATGAAAATCCGGAACAATTCCCGCATTTAATGCTAATAGATATTAACATGCCTATCTTAAATGGCTGGGAGTTTCTAGAAGCCTATGATCAGCTACGTCCGAAACAACAGCCGGACATGTATATGCTTTCTTCGTCGGTCTATGACAATGATATTGAGAAAGCGAAAACCTTTAAGAAGATCAAGGGCTTTATCTCCAAGCCCCTATCTATTGAAAGGCTTAGTGAATTGCTTAAGCTGATTACCCCCTAACCTAAACAATTTTAAAGCGACCATCTGTCAATTCAACTAAACCTGTTGTTTTACTTTTACCATGGTAAAATAAACAATTCCAATGCTCGTCGGCCGCCCTTGTTCCAAACACTTCCCTTAGTTCCATCGCTTTGCGCCCGTCGAAATCATATTTGGCGATGAACTTCTTAATCAACTCTTCCGGTTCAGGCAACACATCTCCACCGAAAAACACTTTATCTGCCCCATCATTTAAAAGAAATACCTGATGAAAAGGCGTATGGGCGCCAGTTAATTCATAGCTAATCTCTTGAGTGAGCTGACCTGAGCCCTCGATGAAGTGCAATTGTGCATTCCGTTGCAGGAAATCAAAGATCTCAGTTCTATAAGAAGACGAGGTGCTGGTAAAGGCACTTTCCCACTCTCCTTGCTGGATCACATAGGTGGCATGAGGAAAGCTAAGTTCCATTTTCTCATTGACATACCGTACCATTCCGCCTGAATGATCGAAGTGAAGATGGGACATCAGTACCATATCAATATCGTCGGGGTCAAAGCCCGCTTTTTTGATGTTTTCATGCAGAATGAAATCGCCATTGTCGTTGTTATAGCCTAGTCCGGTATCAAAAAGGAATAGCGAACCATTCATCTCAACTAAAAAAGGCTGAACATGCACAAAGAGAGAAGCGGGCCGGTCTTTAGCGCTATGTATAGCAGGATCAAAAGGAACGAATTTCTTGGACGCATCTACAGAATAGGAACCCTCAAACAATGTGAAAACTTGCAATGGCGTACTTGTTAGTGAGAAAAAAAGAATAAATGATATCTTTACGAGATCAATGCAAAGATAAAGATCCTGCTTGAACAAACGGCCAAATGATAATGAAGAAAAGATGGGTGCATCCAGCAGAATCTGACGATGAAGCTGTGATTTTACTTGCACAGGAGTTGAATATAGATAAGAGTTTAGCGCAGGTTTTAGTTCAAAGAGGTATTGAAACATTTGATCAGGCTAAGGATTATTTCCGTCCGCAAGTTAGCAAGCTCCATGATCCATTTCTGATGAAGGACATGGATAAAGCAATTGTAAGAATAGATAACGCTATCATTAGCGGGGAAAAGGTGCTGATATATGGCGACTATGACGTAGATGGGACTACCGCCGTGGCGCTTGCCTATAGCTTCTTTAAAAAATATATAGAAAGCATAGAATATTACATCCCTGACAGGCATAAAGAGGGATACGGAATCTCACAAGCCGGAATTGACTATGCTTATGCCAATGGTTTCAGTCTGATCATTGCACTGGATTGTGGCATAAAGTCTGTCGATAAAATCGCCTATGCAAATACGCTCGGAGTTGATTTTATCATTTGTGATCACCATTTACCTGGTGACGAGTTGCCTGCAGCAGTTGCGGTTTTAGATCCGAAACGCCTGGACTGTGATTACCCGTTTAAAGAACTTGCAGGATGCGGAATAGGCTTCAAGCTGGCACAAGCATACTGTATAAGCCATAATTTACCAGCTTCCGAATACGAGCAGTATATTGACCTGGTGATGGTGAGTATCGCTGCAGATATTGTTCCTATTGAAGATGAAAATAGAATTCTTGCTTACCATGGGCTGATTAAGCTAAACTCATCGCCTTGCAAAGGTTTGAAGGCGCTAATGGACATCTCCGGCAGACCGAAGTCATACACACTTACTGATGTTGTATTTACACTGGCACCACGGATAAATGCTGCAGGGAGAATGGATCATGGTAATCAAGCCGTAAAAATGTTGATTTGCGACGAAGACACGGATGCTCTGGAACAAAGTGAGTTTATCAACCTACAAAACTCTGACCGCAAAACGACTGATCAGACAATTACTGCTGAAGCATTAGCGCTTATTGACGAATGTGAAATATTGATTGGCAAGAAAACGACCGTCGTATACAATCAAAGCTGGAATAAAGGAGTGATAGGTATCGTTGCCTCGCGACTGACTGAAAAATATTATAGGCCTACGGTTGTGCTAACTGAATCCAATGGCTTATTAACCGGCTCGGCAAGATCTGTAGCTGGTTTTGATCTATATGAGGCATTATTGGGCTGTCAGGATCTAATGGTACAATTCGGCGGACACAAGTTCGCTGCCGGACTCACAATGAAACCTGAAAACATCGGGATGTTCATGGAGCGGTTTGAGAATATTGTATCAGCAACTATAACCGAAGATCTACTTTGTCCTGAGGTGAAAATAGATGCGGAGATAAACTTCAGTCAGATCAACGGTAAATTTCAACGCATTATTGGCCAAATGGCTCCTTTTGGACCTCACAATAACGCCCCCGTGTTTATCACTCATGAGGTTTCACTGGTTGGGAGTCCGCGTGTCCTCAGCGAAAAACATCTTAAGTTTAGTGTGAAGCAATTAAATTCAGATAATTTCGAATGCATTGGATTCGGCCTTGCGGAATACGAAAAGCTTTTGCAACCAAATCACCCATTTTCTGTTTGTTATACAATAGAAGAAAATGTTTGGAAAGATCAGCGCACCATACAGTTAAACATCAAAGCAATTAAAGTAGATAATTAATACACCAAATGATATTAAGAGCTGAGAACCTGATTAAGAAATATAAGCAACGAACCGTTGTAAATGACGTTTCATTTTCTGTTAGTCAGGGAGAAATCGTTGGGCTTCTTGGGCCGAATGGGGCTGGTAAAACGACCTCGTTCTATATGATTGTGGGCTTGATTAAGCCTAATGAAGGCACCATATTTCTTGATGATGAAGACATCACCACAGACCCAATGTACCGCAGAGCTAAAAAAGGTATCGGCTATCTGGCTCAGGAAGCTTCCGTTTTTCGTAAGCTATCTGTAGAGGATAACATTATGGCTATTCTGGAGATGACTAAGATGAGCAAGGAAGAACGGCATGAAAAACTGGAGGAGCTAATCAATGAGTTTAGTCTTCATAAAGTGAGAAAAAACCGGGGTGATCTATTATCGGGCGGTGAGAGAAGGAGAACAGAAATTGCAAGAGCCTTAGCTGCTAGTCCGAACTTTATCCTTTTAGATGAGCCCTTTGCTGGTGTAGATCCAATTGCGGTCGAAGAAATTCAGACCATTGTATACAAACTCAAACAAAAAAATATAGGCATTTTGATTACCGACCACAATGTGCAAGAGACGCTATCTATTACTGACAGAGCCTACTTATTGTTCGAAGGTAAAATTCTTGAATCCGGAACTCCTGAAGTTTTAGCTGCAAACGAGATGGTGAGACGCGTGTACCTGGGATCAAACTTTGTATTGCGCACTAAAACACTATAATTCGAAATAACCTTATGGCAATTGTAAATTCGATTTTTACATGGTATATGAAAAAGCGCGTTCATCAGATCGAGCTTTTTATGAAATATCCCCATGATGTTCAGGAGGAATGGTTTCATAAGCTCATCTCCAGCGCTCAGGATACGGAATGGGGGGAGAAATTCGACTACCAAACCATTGAACATCCACGACAGTTTAAAGAACGGGTACCTATACAAAATTACGATACCCTAAAACCATACATTGAGCGCATGCTTAATGGAGAGCAAAATATCCTTTGGCCATCTGAGATCAAGTGGTTTGCAAAGTCGTCTGGTACGACCAGTGACCGAAGCAAGTTTATACCGGTCTCCGAAGAATCACTTCAGGAGTGCCATTTCAAAGGCGGGAAAGATCTGCTGTCCATATTCTGCAACAACAGACCAGATAATCAAATCTTAACAGGAAAAGGACTGGTACTCGGTGGTAGTCACCAAATCAACCAATTGAATGAGGACTCTTTTTATGGAGACCTTTCAGCAGTATTGATTAAGAACCTTCCCATGTGGGCTGAATATTATCGCACCCCAAATATATCTATTGCTTTGATGGACAACTACGAAACTAAGATGGAAAAGATGGCCGAAGCCACCATTAAGGAAAACGTAACTAACATCGCAGGCGTCCCAACCTGGACCATT
This sequence comes from Pedobacter sp., assembly GCF_037719805.1. Lineage (GTDB taxonomy): Bacteria > Bacteroidota > Bacteroidia > Sphingobacteriales > Sphingobacteriaceae > Pedobacter. Next base: position 412,806 of record NZ_JBBJLZ010000005.1, read on the forward strand.
GTTCTGGCGAAAAAAGTATTGGAGATGACCGGAAAAAGCAACCTGTTGGAAGTTTGGCCTAACCTTGAATTGTACATCCATGGCGCAGTAAACTTTAAACCTTACAGAGAGCAATTTAAAGAGTTGATTCCATGCAACGATATGTATTACCTGGAAACATACAATGCTTCTGAAGGCTTTTTTGGTATTCAGGACAAGGTCGATTCTGATGAAATGCTTTTGATGCTTGATTATGGCATTTATTACGAATTCTTGCCAATTGAAAAATTGGAAGACGAACACCCCGATACGTTGTCATTGGATCAGGTAGAACTTCATAAAAATTATGCTATTATCATCTCTACAAATGGTGGATTATGGCGCTATATGATAGGCGATACAGTACAATTTACCAGCTTATCACCATTCAGAATACGAATTACAGGCAGAACTAAGCATTTTATTAACGCATTTGGGGAGGAAGTAATTATAGACAATGCAGAGCAGGCGATCTGCAAGGCCTGCGACGTAACAGGCGCAGTGTTCAAAGATTACACGGCCTGTCCTATCTATTTCAAAGGGGAAGATGTTGGTGGTCACGAATGGATTATTGAATTTGATCAGCAACCAAACGACTTCGAAAAGTTTGTGGATGTATTGGATCAAACTTTAAAAGACGTCAACTCTGACTATGAAGCCAAGCGTTTTAAAGACCTCGCACTTAGGCGACCGAAGGTTCACAATGCACCTTGCAACACATTTTACAACTGGTTAAAGCGAAAGGGGAAGCTTGGTGGACAGCACAAAGTACCAAGACTGGCGAACGATAGGAAGTATGTGGAAGAAATATTAGAATTGCTGGACTAGTAATATTTAGCTATATTCAATCAGCTAAATATTAACCATTATGAAAACAGTACAACAAATGCTAGACGCAAAGCCGTCTCAAATATTTTCAGTTACTGGAGATTCATCAGTCCTGTCGGGCCTCCACTATATGATGGAAGGTAATATTAGCGCTCTTTTGATTGTAGAGAACGAAGTACTTACCGGCATCTTTACAGAAAGAGATTACGCCAGAAAGATCATTCTTCATGGTAAATCTTCTGCAGAGACTACTATTAAAGAAGTAATGACTGCGAATCCAATAACAGTCTCGCCTCAGGATTCCATTGATTTATGTATGAAAATAATGACAGACAAGCACATCAGGCATTTGCCTGTCATGGCGGATGGCGAATTGCTTGGAATGGTCTCCATTGGGGATGTCGTGAAGTTTATTATTGAAGACCAGAAACAGACGATTTCCCAACTAGAAAGTTACATCAGCAGCTAGTTATAGCAGATAGTATTAAAAAATGATGGAAGTAACCATGCTGCCAAAGTTATGCTTGGAATAATAGTTACTTTTGAGGATGAAGCATCTCAAGCAAGTAATCCAAAGTATAAAACAGCAGGATGAGTCTTCATCTGAACTGCAGCAATTAATTTGGGAACTAATTTGCTATTCTCCTAAGATGCCTTTAAGGCAGCATCAGCAGCAATTGATAAATCTTTCTGAGCAAATACTACTTAAAGCGGATGATACCTATTTTAGCAAGAAGAAGCTAAACTTCCCTTGCTTTATCTGGGGCGAAGGGATCAAAATTGTCCTACTGGTTCATGGATGGGGATCAAAAGCCCTGGATTTCTATGATTTGATACAAGGCCTATTATCCCTTCCAGATGTGAAGGTCATCGCTTTTGATGCTCCTGGAAATGGAAGCGCTGAGGGACATTTAAGTAATCTGTTCCTTTTTGTAGATGCGATAAAAGAGATAGAGAAACTTTATGGTGTCCCACATGCTATAATTGGTCATTCTTTAGGAGGCATGGCGGCTGTAAGGGTGCTACATGAAACAAGGGTATACCCTGAGCTATTAATTACGATAGCTCCACTCATCAATTTGAAAGACAACTTCAAAGGAAGCATGGATAATTTAGGTCTATCAGATGAAAGTCAGCAGTTGTTTTTGGATGATTTTGAAACCTTGTACCAGCAAAGTATCAATAATTTTCATGTTCCTGAAATGTATGATTTTGCTGGTAGTATTAAGCACATGCTGATATATGAGCAAAATGATACAGTGAGTCCAATAACTGATATTGAAGAATTTTTACATCAGTATCCAGAGGTTATCCCAGTAAAAAACGAACATACCAGTCATGCAAAGATTATCTCAGATGCAGAAGTGATCTCGAACATTGTGCAACAGTTAAAAGTTCATTAAAGTACCTGTTTAATTTACACCGCTGAAGGTCTTATTTCGAAGATTTAAATGTGGCAATTTTGCCCTTCTTGTTATTCATTTTAGACCAATTTCCATCAACAGGTAAGACATGTCTACCCTCAGTCATATGAGCACTTAAAATGGCTGCAGGATTAAATTCCTTGCTATTTGTCAAGACTTCACCTATAAAAGACGCTTTGTAGAAATGAAATGCAATCCCAATTACACAAAGACATCCGGGTTCTGTTGTGAATTCTACCGTTTGAGGCGGGATCAAGTCCAATTCGTTATTCTTGACGACCGTTAGGTACTTTAATTCTGACTCTTGCTCATATCCAGTTTCCAAATCAAAAGTGTTCGTAAAAAAACAATGCTGCACTTTCTGCTAGCAGACGGAAATTCAATATGCTTAGAAATAGTAAGTTCAGGAATGAGAATTGACACATTATCTTCAGTATAAGTTACGGCAAGATATGCGGAAAAAACATCCTCTACGCGTGACTGTTGATTAAACTCAAATCCCGCAAGCCTCTTGAAGGTTTCTGGTGTAAAAGAAAAAGTGAGCTGCTCTTTGTTAAAAACAGAATTCATGGCTAGGTTAGTGCTTTTATTTAATCGGCCTAACATTTCACCATCATGGAACTGATCATATAACGGCGCCATACAAGCCCTGATGCAACTATTCAGTGTACTTACTCTTCCAAAAAGGTTAGAAGATCTATCCATTGGTTCCGTACGCGAGAATTTTGCCTTTGTGGATTTGCCCGATACTATTTGCTGTCCTCTGTATTGTTTGTAACTTGTGTTACCTATCTTGCCCTTAAAGTGCTTACCGTCAAATCCTGCCATACATTTTTATATTTGGTTGAGTCAGCAACATAGCGCTTTATATGAGCTTAGTATACCACCTACAGGAATATAACAATAACACGTAATAAGTCCAACTTGTGATCGGAAATCATGGTCTTATCTTGGTGTCAAGTTGGACACATATTGGTCTCATACAAAGCCCATATCAACTACTTACTTTTTTATTCTACTTCCCGACCAAACCTAAAAGCTTGTACTCAAGAGCAAATTGACCAGAGTAAGGCATCAAAGCTGTAAGCAGTTCTCCATTGTGAAAAATGCTGCTAGTCTCACCAATAAAAAGGAAACACTTAACAATAAGGTAAACTTATAGTTGTATTGGTCCTGTATTTTTGAGCATATTATTCACCTACTTATCCTGCTCAAAATGAAAAAAATCATCTTTAACCTTTGTGCCCTGTGTTTGGCGGCAACCTTATTTTCTTTCATTTACGATACACAGCATGAGCTGGCAGGTATCTGGAACTTTACTGCGAAGGATGCTCCTGAAGGATATCAGGAAGGAAGTATCGAATTCAGTGAAAAAGATGGAACGTTGAGAGGTGAAATGGTAACTGGCAATGGCACTTTCCCGATGGATCGCTTAAAAGTATCAAACGATTCAATCACTTATGATCTAAAAGTAAGTTCCCATGTTTTCCAGGGCATATTCATTAAAGTAAAAGACAGCATTGCGGGTAAAATTATAACCCCTCAAGGTGACTTGGTAATCACTGGTAAAAGGAAGGCGCTATAAATCCGAGGCTTAATTAACCTCGGTAAATTGAGCCTATATACGCTGTAGTTAAAAACCTAGTCCGGATTGTTGCCTCTGGTAAGATCAGTGCTCACACGGAAATAGTCAAAGTCGGCATACCCTCCAGTAGACTCCGTCGCATAATTAAATAAGGCGAACCGGTAGCCCATAAAATGCGGAATGGTGTATTGCATATGTAAAACAGATCCAATTGAAGTCCATTGCTTGCCGTCCAGGCTATAATAGTATGTTCCCAGGTCTTGGCGCTCCCGGAAGTTGCATTCAGCACGCAGGTAAATGGTTGACTGACCCACAGGAATTTTGACAGGTTCACTGGTAGCGTCTGAAACTTCGGTAGTGATATATTTTAATCCTTTGATCATTTTTACACCCACCCATCCGTATTTCTTTTGTAGTAATGCCAATCCTGCGGCATCACCATCTTTCATTCCGCTAACATCCATTTTAGTCACCGCGGAGCATGTCGGGCCATAGGTCCGCTGAGTCAGTGTGTTTCTGGCATCGAGCAAGTTAGTTGCCATATGGCCGCCAGTTAGCCGCAAATGACCTGGATGCTGCGAGAATGACCACATCTCGTTATCCGGATTATGATTCCATTGCCAAACCAAGGGAAGCTTAGTTTTTGCGTGCGGTCTGTTAAATTCATCAGAGGCGACAATCCCCGAAAGCGTTCCCCGTGCTGCAGGAAGATCTATCTTTTCAGGCACTTTCCCTGCAACCCCGATAACTGGCCAATCGTTAGCCCAATTTACCGGAACCAGATAAGGGATCCGCCCAACTGCTCCAAAATCCCGAAATAGGTAGGCATACCATGCTCCTTTTGATGTTTCCACAAGGCCACCCTGTGCAACGCCCTTGTCCTGCAAACCAATCCGGCCCTCGTATGGTCCGTGGAGCTTATCCGAGCGGTGGACCAGCACAGTACGCATACCTCCTCTTGGCCAGCATATGTTGAACAGATAGTACTTGCCTTTAATTTTAAATAGCTGCGATCCTTCCGCCGGTAATCCTTGAGCGGAGCCGCCTACAAGACTGGCATTCTCTATTAATATCTGAGGCTTGACATCGGGATTGAGGCCGGACAAATCTGAATTTAATTCAGCAATCATGATCCTTCCTCCTCCATAAATCATATACGCTTTGCCATTATCATCAAAGAAAAGAGAATGATCATGTAGTGCCGGGCTAAATGAAGTGGACTTCCAAGGACCCTTTTCAATACTCTTGGTACTAAAGATGTAAGTTTTTCCTGTTGTGGCGGAAAAGGTTGAAACATAAAATGTTCCTTTAAAGTACCGCAGGCTACTTGCCCAAGTACCTTTTGAGTAGGCATTCTTGCCGTTATTGAGATTCAGTTCATCGTTACTAGCTAGCGTATTGTAGGCATATCCGGCAATTTGCCAGTTAATCATGTCTTTAGATTTCATTATCGGGAGACCGGGGCTCATGTGCATTGTGGTACTACTCATGTAATAATTATCACCTACCCTTATCATTGAAATATCAGGAACGTCTGCATAGATGATTGGATTCCGTGCTTCCTGAGCAAGCACATATAGATTAGGCAAGAGCGCAAAACAGATCAGTATGATAACTTTCTTAATAAATACTGGAAATTTTTCTTTGAAGAGCTTCATATTATTGCTTTTTGAATCCGTGATAATTAACCTACCGGTGACACTAAAAGTAGTAAACAAATATTAATCGTCAAAGAAACGTTTATTATTAAGCGTATTTCTTAGCGGTCAGCGAGTGTAGATTTGTGGAAATAATGTTATTCTTGGATCAGGTTTTCACTTGCATAAAAAAAGCCCGTTTCCTTTGCAGGAACGGGCTTTTAATTTATCGCGGACTTGCGATTTGTTGGCTCCCTCTGCTGGGCTCGAACCAGCGACCCTCTGATTAACAGTCAGATGCTCTAACCAGCTGAGCTAAGAAGGAGTACTGGTTACCAAAACGCGCTTTTGTATTCAATAAAGAACGAAAGCTTCGTTCGTTTTGGGAATGCAATATTAGGGCTTTTAAATTATTTATGCAATATTTGTAGCAAAAAAATATTAAAAAATATATATGAGCCTGATAATCATAGGAACTGTAGCTTTTGATGCTATTGAAACTCCCTTCGGAAAGACAGATAAGATCGTTGGAGGCGCCGCAACATACGCAAGTTTAGCTGCATCTTACTTTTATAATAAAGTGAAAATCGTTGGAGTGATCGGAGATGACTTTCAGCAGGAGAACATTGACAAGTTCACACAGCACGGAATCGACACTGAAGGATTGCAGATTAAGGAAGGCGAGAAGTCGTTCTTCTGGTCTGGTAAATACCACAACGACATGAACAGCCGTGATACTTTAAGCACAGAGTTGAATGTTTTAGAAAACTTCGATCCTATCATCCCTGAGAGCTACCAGGATTGCGAATACCTGATGTTAGGGAACCTTACCCCTATCGTACAGCAAACTGTCATCAAGCGCTTAAAAAACCGGCCAAAACTGATTGTATTAGATACAATGAACTTTTGGATGGACATTATGATGTCCGATTTGTTAGACACGATCAAACTAGTAGACGTTTTAACTATCAATGATGCGGAGGCCCGTCAACTATCAGGAGAATATTCTTTAGTTAAAGCTGCGAAAAAGATCCTGGAAATGGGACCTAAATACTTGATCATTAAAAAAGGTGAGCATGGTGCCCTACTGTTCCATGAGGACAAGATTTTTTCTGCACCTGCCCTTCCACTTGCAGAGGTATTTGATCCGACTGGTGCTGGTGATACGTTTGCAGGTGGTTTTATTGGTTATCTGGCTAAAGTTGGAACGATCAGTTTCACAAACATGAAAAACGCAATCATTTATGGCTCTGCCCTGGCTTCGTTCTGCGTAGAACAGTTTGGAACTGAAAAGATATTAAACCTAAAAGAGGAAGAGATTGCTGCTCGTGTTCAGGAGTTTGTAAATCTTAGCGCTTTTAACATCGAAAAATAAGTTTACCACTCCTGTTCCATACGTCCATTAGTTGGGAACAGGAGTGATTTATTTTAAAACCCCAACCACTAAGAACTTTTCAAATACGGTGTCTGTATGGGGTGCATCTGATAGTTCATCAGTCAAATCCTGACCAGCCCAATGCTCGTAATGTTTCCCATTGCGCCAAAGCCGGCTCTCGGTAACATCATAAATAAAGCCTTTGTAGGCAACCCAGATCTGAGGTTTATCTTGTCCGTTGCGCAAAGCTAACTGCTGTCTTGAATACTGGTTGTGTTCCATTGCCAGGTTAAAAGTAGCTATTTAACATTAAATAGAATTCACTGTTCAGATGATGGCAGTTTTCAGGCTCATAAAAAAAGGCCTGACTCAAGATTTGAGACAGGCCTTTCATAGGGATGGGAAATATTAGACAAGGTCTGCACCCAGGATTTCTTTCGAATACGTTTTAAGGTATTTCTTTAGAATCTGGCGAGCCACGTGGATCCTCGTTTTTACAGTACCAATCGGAATTTGAAGCTCTTCAGCAATCTCATGGTATTTAAAGCCTTCGAAATATTTAATGAAAGGAATGTAGTATTCAGGCTGCAAAGTAGCCAATGCTTTATTAATATCTCCAATCACAAACTTACTTTCACTGCTATTAGTAGAAGCGCTGTAATGCAAGTTAGCGGATGAAATATCATCGGTTTTGGTAATCAAAGCGTTGGTTTTCACCAATCGTCTGTAATTATTAATGAAGGTATTTTTCATTATCGTGAACAACCAGCCCTTTAAGTTTGTTCCTTCTTTGAATTTACTATAGTAAGTGACAGCTTTCAACATTGTATCCTGTACTAAGTCGTTAGCATCTTCAACGTCTTTAGTGAAATTCAGAGCGAATGATTGCAGGGAAACAGAGTGGTCATGAAGCTGAAGATTAAATTCATTTTTGGTCATAATGTCTATAGTTTAAGTTATCAAAAGGCAAAAACAGACTGTGAATGGTGTGGCGTCACTGTGTTTTTCTACTCTTATACTTTAAACCCATACAATAGGTATACCAAAAACAGCCTTCTGGTGTTAAGAAAATGTAATTATTGTTTTAACACTGAAATCAGGAACGGTCACAGGATATTTACTTCTCTTTCCAATAAAACGCCAAATTTGGCATCCACAGCCTCAATGATTTGTTCTGAAAAACTATACACTTCCTCACCGGTAGCGCTTCCATGGTTGACAAGTACAAGCGCCTGATCTTTCCAGGTACCAGTTTGTCCTTTAATGATCCCTTTAAACCCACATTGCTCAATCATCCAACCTGCTGCGAGCTTTTCCATGCCATCTGCCAGTGAATAATGAACAACCTCCGGGAAATTTTCATAGACAATCGCAAACTGATCTGCGTTAATAGTTGGATTCTTAAAGAAACTGCCGGCATTTCCAATAGTGGAAGGATCAGGAAGTTTTCCAACACGAATGCTGGAAACTACATCGGAAACGTCTTTAATAGTAGGTCTTTCTATATTTCTTATTTTCAATTCCTCTTGAATGGCGCCATATTGTATATTCAACACAGGTTTCCTTGTTAGCCTAAAGACCACGGCTGTAATAATGTACTTCCCTTTCAACTGCGTTTTAAATACACTGTCCCGATAACCGAAACAACAATCATCAAAAGTAAAGTTCCGCTTAACGCCAGTAGCGATCTCAAAGGCTGTACAAGATTTGAAAACGTCTTTTAACTCGACGCCATAAGCACCGATGTTCTGAACTGGTGATGCCCCTACTGTACCCGGTATAAGACTTAAATTCTCCATACCGGCGAAACCGTTGTTCACACAATACATAACCAAGTCATTCCATGCCACCCCTGCCCCGGCGGTAACTTCAATAACATCATCTTTAACAACGCTGCTAATTCCCGGAATACTGATTTTGATAATTAAGCCTTCAAAATCCCGTGTGAACAAAATATTACTTCCACCCCCAAGAACAAAAAAGGGCTGCCTGGTCATGTTTTCAGTCAGCAACTGCATTAAATCATCTTCAGAAAGGATTTCCACAAAGCTGGTTGCGGTTGCAGATATTCCAAAAGTATTGTAGGGTTTTAAGGATTTATTTTGCTGAATACTTACCATGATAGATTACGGTGTTTTAAAATACAAACATAAAAAAATAGTTAGGCACTTTAATTGCCCCTTTGTATCTTAGATTTTTTATGGAAAACCAGGATAAGAAAAAAATTATCATTATTGAAGCTGCGCTAAAAAGATTTGCGCATTATGGTCTCTCAAAAACAACAATGTCTGAGATTGCGAAAGACATCTCCTTATCAAAGGCCCTTTTGTATTATTACTTTCCTGACAAGATCAGTCTGTACGTAAGTACTATGGAATACCTGATGCAAAAAATTAGCAGGGAGACGGTAAAATCAATCGATAAAGCATCTACGTCTACAGAGGCTGTATTGAAACTGCTACAAAAAAGACAAACTTATATCCAGAAATATTACAACTTGTTTGAATCAAGTCTAACTATAGGAAGTGACCTTCCGAACGACCTTTACGATAAGTTTGCTAAGGCAAAGGCTTTTGAAAAAATCATCATCAGTTCGTTGTTAACCCGTGGCATTGCAAACAAAGAACTTTCCATGGATGACCCAAAGCTTACTACAGAAATCTTCATTGATGCCATCTCTGGCATCCACTTTAACATTCTTGCGAAAGATAAAAGCATCTTTCCTGGAAAAGAGCAATTCAAGGAGATCTTTCAGAAAGAGAAAATATTCGCGGATATCTTCCTCGCTGGTCTGGCTGCAAGGTAGCTATTTAGTCAAAATCAGGTAATAATGGCTCCTTTTAAAAGAATAATTTCTCAAGTTAAAAATATCGTAGTATTTTTGACCATTGAAATAATAAAGTCAGAAAGAAGAAAGGTAAGATGTTAGTAATGGATAAAAAAAGAGAAGCGATTATAGAGGGGGCGATCAAGCGTTTTATTCATTTTGGAATACAGAAGACAACCATGAACGAGATTGCAGAAGACTTAGCGGTATCTAAGCCTTCATTATACTACTATTACCCCGACAAAAGCAGTCTAATCGAGGGTGTAATCGAAAAGATATTTTCAGATTATTTCGAGGCAGTTGACAAAGATCTTTTCACTAACATTTCTTTAGAGGAGCGCTTCGCTATTTTCACAGACATTAGATTCAAGTTTTTTCAGAAGTATTACATGTTACATTTAGCTGGGGTTACACCCGATATAACGTTGAACTCAGATTCACTCAAAGCGACCTTCATGTCTATGAAAAAGAAAAACAACGACATGTATGCAGAGATTTTAAGGCGGTCTGTTGAAAAAGGTGAAATAGCAGCCGTTGATTTGGAGAAAACGGCGGAACTTTACCTGGAGAGCATGATGGGAATAATTTCACAGTGCATTATGCATGGAAACAGGGAACTTTTTCCAAGTAAAAAAGAGATGAAGATCATACTTGAAAAACAACATAGCTTATCCCGAATATTTGTAAAAGGCCTTAAATAAGAATAAAAACCTATCATATATATGAATGCAATTATCAAACAAATAAAAGCCATACCGCTGCTACTGCTAGGACTAGCATTCGCAAATAGTGTTAGCGCCCAGCAAACCCTTAGTTTAAAGGACGCTTTGAACTATGCAGTTCAAAATAATACCCAGGCTAGAAAGGCACGTCTCGACATTGATCGTGGCCGTTACAAAACCCAGGAAATCCGTGCACAGGCACTGCCTCAAATCGCAGGAACCGCTGGTCTTACTTACAACCCGATCATTGGTCAGCAGGTAGTAGATTTCGGCGGAGAATTACAAACGTTGAAGTTTGGACAGAACTGGAATTCCACTGCAGGTGTTCAATTATCGCAGCAAATATTCAATCAACAGGTTTTCACGGGCCTTCAAGCTGCAAAGTCCAGTGAACAATATTATCAGTTGTCATCTCAATTAACAGATGAGCAGGTCATTGAGTTTGTAGCTAACAACTACTACCAGGTACTGGTGAACAGACAACAATTAAATGTGATCGACACTAACATTAAGAATGTTAGAATTGTAGAAAAAATCATCTCTAATCAATTTCAAAACGGACTGGCTAAGCGGATTGATGTTGACCGCATCACTGTGAACCTGACAAATCTGGAAACACAACGTGAGCAAACTTTAAATGCTATAAGACAATTAGAGAATCAACTGAAGTTCTCAATGGGCATGCCGGTAAGTACCGAGATCGTTCTTCCTAAATCAGAGTTAACTGAGGTTACACAACTTCCTCAATTCAGCGATTCGCTATCACTAGCAGGACGTACAGAAATTCGGCTTCTGGATGTACAGGATAAATTGTTAACACTACAGCGCAAAGCTTATGTTGCAGAGTACTATCCAACCTTAGCCTTATCAGGAAACTATACTTACTCTAGTCAGGCAGGTGGTTTCGACTTTTTAACCACTAATAGAAATGCGATCGGTTTCGGATCATCAGCTATAGGCTTAGCATTAAGGGTTCCAATATTCAATGGCTTTTTAACGCGTTCAAGGATCCGTCAGGCGGATGTAGATCTTTTTAAAGCAAAAGAAGACAGGAGAGAGACAACCAACTCGTTGAACCTCGCATACGAAAACGCTAAAATTCAGTTGCGAAACAGTTTGAATACCATCACTGCGCAAAAGAAAAATGTGGATTTGGCACAGGAAATTTACAGAAGCACACAAAACAATTACAACAACGGTCTTGCTAACTTAACAGACCTATTGGATACCGAAAATTCACTTACCCAAGCACAAAACAGTTACACACAGGCGCTCTTAAACTATAAAATCGCCGAAATACAATTAATAAAATCAAACGGAAATATTAAATCACTTTTACAATGAAAAAAATTATAATCGCAGTCCTGGTAATCGTTGTTGTTGGCGCAGGTATTGTCTTCATCTTAACGAGCAATAAGAAGAAAAACGCGGAAAAAACTGCTTTCATTGCTGAAGGTGGTGGTGCGGTAGCGGTACGTGTAGCAAATGTGGAGCGGAAAACAGTTGACCAGGACTACAGTGTCAATGGTGTCTTTATTCCTAAACAAGAGCTAAACTTTCTTTCAGAGAACGCTGGTCGTGTTTCTGCTATTTTCGTAGATGAAGGCGCTCGTGTAAGCAGAGGCCAGACTTTAGCACGTATCGATGCAGAGATTATCAATACAGATAGAGAAACGGCTCAGGCGACCTATCAAAATGCAGTAAGAGATCAAGCTAGATACCAGAGCTCATTTGAGACTGGCGGAGTTACGCAACAGCAATTAGATCAAGCGAGACTAGCCACTCAAAATGCTAAACTTCGCTTGCAGGCTTCTCAAAGAAGAGTTAGTGATGCGAACATCAAATCTCCGATAAGTGGAATTATCAACAGAAGATATATCGAAGTTGGTGCATTTGTTACTGCTCAAGGCACGCAGTTATTTGAAATTGTTGATGTCTCAAAGCTGAAGCTCAAGGTAAATGTTAATGAATCGCAAGTTGCTAACCTTAAGATCGGTGATCAGATAGATATAAGATCTTCTGTATTTGCAAACGATAAGTTTTCTGGTAAAGTAACCTTCATAGCCGCAAAAGCAGATGGGACATTAAACTTTCCTGTAGAGATTGAAGTAAGCAACAGTAACAAAAACACTTTAAAGGCAGGAATGTATGGAACAGCAATATTCAGAGCTCCAAAACAAGCGCCAAGTATTTTAATTCCTCGTACCTCATTTGTTGGTAGCGTAAGTAGTAACCAGGTTTTTATACTCGATAAATCAAATAACACTTCCAAACTTAGAAAGGTAGTTGCCGGACGTATTTTAGGCGACAATGTGGAAATACTGGATGGATTGAAAGAAGGCGAAAGTGTGATTACCAGTGGCCAGATCAATTTAGCGGAAGGTACAACCGTAAGTATTGTCCAATAAATATTGCAATAAAAACCCTTTAGCGTTAGGCGCTAAAAGCAATAAAGAAACAAAATGAAAATAACAGATATATCGATTAGAAGGCCTTCCCTTGTGATTGTGGTTTTTACCGCACTGACACTGCTTGGGCTCTTAAGTTACTTTTCGTTGGGCTATGAATTACTTCCGAAATTCTCGAACAACGTAGTCTCTATCGCCACCATATACCCTGGTGCATCACCAGCTGAGGTGGAAAATACCGTTACCAAGAAAATTGAAGACGCAGTGTCATCAATGGAAAACATCAAAAAGATCAACTCAGTATCTTTCGAAAGTTTATCTACGGTAACAATCACCCTGACTGATAAAGCGAATATTGACATCTCATTAAATGATGCGCAACGTAAAGTCAATGCAGTATTGGCAGATCTTCCTGAGGATGTAAAGGCACCATCCCTAAGTAAGTTTTCACTGGATGATTTACCGGTAATTACGATGTCTGCCTCTGCAAACATGGATGACATTGCTTTTTACGATCTAATTGATAAACGTATCGCGCCGGTAATCTCAAGGGTTAGTGGTATTGCGCAAGTGAATCTGGTAGGTGGATCTGAAAGAGAAATTCAGGTTTCATTGGATGCTGCTAAACTTCAGGGATATAATTTGTCTGTTCCTCAAGTGCAGCAAATGATCTTATCGTCAAACCTGGACTTCCCTACCGGAAGCGTTAAAACGCAGAATCAGGATGTTTTGATCCGCTTGTCAGGTAAGTACAGAAGCATTGAGGAGATGAGAAATCTCGTCATCTCTACTTCAGCAGCAGGTGCCCAGATTCGTTTGGGAGATGTTGCAGATGTGCAAGATGCGCAAAAGGAAACTGAAAAACTCGCTCGAATTGACCGTAAGGCCTCAATCGCAATTCAGATCATCAAGCAAAGTGATGCAAATGCTGTAGAAGTGAGTGAGGGTGTTCACGCAATTATTGCTAAGCTTGAATTTGAATACGCCAAGAATAAGCTGGACATTAAGATTGTAAACGATAGTTCCATCTTTACATTGCAATCTGCCGATGCCGTTATACATGATTTGATCCTGGCGGTTATCCTGGTAGCATTTGTTATGCTTTTCTTTTTACACAGTTTGAGAAATGCATTGATCGTAATGGTGTCTATTCCAGCCTCATTAATCGCTACATTCATTGGTATTGATTTGTTCGGATTTACCTTAAACCTGATGTCTTTACTAGGTCTGTCTCTCGTGGTTGGTATCCTGGTGGATGATGCCATCGTGGTACTGGAAAACATTCAGCGACATATGGAGATGGGTAAGAATAAAGTTCGTGCAGCTTCAGATGCGACAAGAGAGATCGGTTTCACTGTTGTTTCCATCACGTTAGTAATTGTTGTCGTGTTCTTCCCTATCGCAATTAGTACAGGACTGGTATCTAACATCCTTCGCCAATTCTGTGTTGTGGTAATTATAGCAACGCTACTTTCCTTGCTTACCTCCTTTACTATCGTACCATTATTATTCTCGAGATACGGTAAGCTAGAACACATTGAAGGTAAAAACGTATTCGGTCGCTTCATCTTATGGTTTGAAAAACAGCTTAAGAAGTTTACGATTTGGATTACAGGAATTTTAACCTGGTCTTTGAATCACAAAAGACGTACAATCCTGGCGGTTGTTGTTTTATTCGCTGGAGCAATGTATTTAGCTATAGGTGGTTTCATTGGCTCGGAGTTCTTCCCAAAATCAGACAAGGGTGAATTTCTTGTGCAGATTGAGTTGCCTAAAGATGCTTCACTGGAGCAAACGAATTTTATTACCCAGCGTGCTGAGACTTTCCTAGATAAGCAACCTGAAATTACCCAATTGATCACTACAGTTGGACAATCAACAGGTGATTTTGGAGGATCACAGGCAACTGCATACAAATCTGAGATCAATGTTCGATTGGTTGACCGTAAAGAACGAGGTGAGTCATCCGATATCTTCGCTACGAGAATGAGCCGTGCATTGGCTAAAGAGCTGGTAGGAACTAAAGTTAAAACGGTACCAATTAGTATTTTGGGCATTGCTGAAAATGCACCAATCCAGTTGGTTGTAATGGGTTCTGACCTTGATAGCGCATTAAAATATGCTGAAGGCGCACAAAAGCTATTAGCTACTATTCCTGGTGCCACAGAAATAAAGCTTTCTGTTGAGAAAGGGACTCCTGAGATTAATGTTCAGGTAGACCGTGATAAAATGTCGGCTCTTGGGTTAACATTACAAACGGTTGGATCTACTATGCAAACTGCATTTAGCGGTAACACAGATGGTAAATACCGTAAAGGCGAATACGAGTACGACATCAACATTCAATATCAGTCTTTCAATAGACAAAATATTTCTGATGTTGAAAACCTCAACTTTGTGAATTCAACGGGAGCGTTGATCAAGCTGTCACAATTCGCTACGATTACCGAAGGATCAGGTCCTAGTCAGCTAGAGCGTTTAAATAAGTCGACTTCGGTATCGGTTAAAGCACAATCTATTGGTCGCCCAACGGGTACTGTAGTAGCAGAATGGGAGCTAAAGCTGAAAGATATGCAGGCAAATGGAAAGCTGAAAGCTCCTGTTGGTGTAAGCTATCAATGGGGTGGTGACCAAGAAAATCAGTCGGAAGGTTTCGGTACCTTAGGTATAGCATTGATGGCTTCAATTCTACTGGTTTACCTGATTATGGTTGCACTATATGATAGTTTCATCTATCCACTGGTAGTAATGTTCTCACTTCCATTGGCGTTTATCGGGGCTTTTCTTGCGTTAGCATTGACCAATAACTCGATCGGTATCTTTACTATTCTTGGTTTGATCATGCTAATGGGTCTGGTAGCGAAGAATGCAATTATCCTTGTCGATTTTACCAACCACATGAAAGCAGAAGGTAAATCTACAGTCGAGGCACTGGTTTTAGCTAACCATGCGCGTTTGAGACCGATCCTGATGACGACCATCGCTATGATCTTCGGTATGCTTCCAATTGCATTGGCAAGTGGTGCAGGTGCAGAATGGAAAAATGGTCTGGCATGGGTTATTGTAGGTGGATTAACAAGTTCGTTGTTCCTTACGCTAATCGTTGTTCCAGTTGTTTATTTGATCTTTGATATTATGCTGGATAAACTAGGCTTCAATAAAAAAGGCAAAACAATAGACGAATTGATGGTTGAGCCTTATGACCATAAGGATGTCTTAGAATATGAAATAGACGAAAAGCACTAAGCTCGTCTCTATTGAAAGGGATGCCAATTGGCATCCCTTTTTAGTTACGCAAACAATTTCTTTTGCATTGCTGTAGTTACAAAAGTTATGTCTAAACAAAACCTTGTCAATTTAATAACAGCTTTTGCGTTTAGCATCATCTCCTGTTACCCTATTACTTTAACCGCTCAGCTACATCCCCCGCTTTTTGATGGAATCCTGATCGACACTACGAAAATACAGATCAATGATTTTCCCATAAATCTGGTAAGATATAGCTACGGAAAACCAACAATAAGCCTGCTTGCAATACATGACGATGAAGATACTGGCATTAAAGCCGCTTTCGAGTATATAAGGTTCAGCGGAGGTTCAATTACTGATTCTCAGTATGGGGGTGTTAGAAACTTCAAGTTCATGAATGGAGTTGAAGAATTTCAGACGGATCCTAATAGTATCTACACAAAAAAAGGTATCCCATTGGGTATATCTAAATTCGGACCGGTAGATGATGATGTAGTAAAACATCTGGAGCGCGCCGGAAAAGCAATTTTAGATGCCTATAATCCCGGAAAACTGGGTTATATATTCACATTACATAATAACGCAGATAGTGGCTTTGGAATCTCTTCGTATTTAAAAGGCTATGAACTGGAAGTGACAGCCGACTCGGTACACCTTAACTTTGAAATGGATGGTGACGACCTGATATTGGTTACAGAGTTAAAACTATTCAACAAGTTAAAAGAAGCAAACGTAAATGTTGTTTTGCAATCGCAAAATGCTACTGATGATGGATCGCTCTCCATATATGCCATGCATCATAAGATCCCTTACCTGAATGTTGAAGTGCAACATGGTCATATAGATGAAAACCTAAGGTTGATTGAAATTGCAATTAAGGCGCTTCATGAAGTCTATCCCGATATAAAACAAAAGGCCGCAAAATAAATTTGCAGCCTTTTGTTTTATTAGTACCCCCAAGGGGCTTATATATGTATCGCTCTATTTTCAGTAGCGGCCATCGCCGCTTCCCTAAGGGCTTCAGTATAAGTTGGATGCGCATGGCTAATCCTGGCAATATCTTCCGCAGAAGCACGGAATTCCATCGCTACAACCGCTTCTGCGATCACATCAGCAGCACGGGGACCAATCATATGTACGCCCAAGATCTCATCGGTATCAGCATCTGCCAGTACTTTAACAAACCCATCCGTATCCATACTCGCTTTTGCCCTACCACTTGCTTTGAAAGGGAAAGAGCCAGCTTTGTATTTGGTGCCTTTTTCTTTTAATTGCTCTTCCGTATAGCCTACCGAAGCCACCTCTGGCCAGGTATAAACAACACCAGGAATAAGGTTGTAATTAATATGTGGCTTTTGTCCAGCCAATCGCTCAGCCACGAAAACCCCTTCATCCTCTGCTTTATGTGCAAGCATAGGACCTTTGATTACATCTCCAATAGCATAGACTCCTGGAACAGAAGTTTCCAAATATTCGTTAACAGGTATCTTGTTCCCTCTATCTTCAGTGGTAATACCAATAGCTTCAAGGTTCAATCCCGCAGTATAAGCCGTCCGCCCAACTGCAACAATGCAATAGTCCGCTTCTAGTTGAACCTGTTCGCCTTTGGCATTTTCAGCAGTCACAGTAACCGTTTCACCTTCAACAATGGCACCAGTAACTTTATGGTTCATGTAAAACTCCATACCCAGATGTTTTTTGAGGACACGCTGAAGTTCTTTGCCCAAACTGGCATCCATCGTGGCAATGATGGAAGGCAAATATTCAATCACCGAAACCTTAGTCCCCAAACGTGCATAAACTGAGCCCAACTCAAGACCGATAACGCCACCACCGATGACAATCATCTGTTTTGGCACTTCCTGAATATTCAGCGCCTCAGTTGAAGTAATAATTCTTTTTTTGTCGATAGGTAAGAAAGGAAGCGTAGTAGGTTTCGATCCAGAGGCAATGATCACATTTTTAGCAGTGATGGTCTCTGATTCTCCGCCCTCTTTAGTGATCTTAATCGTATTCTTATCTACGAATGATCCAATGCCTTCAAAGGAATCAATTTTATTCTTTTTAAACAGGTACTGGATACCTGCGGTATTCTGATTAACTACGTCGTTCTTACGCGCAATCATCTGAGGCATATCTACAGCAAGGTCTTTCAACAAGATCCCGTGAGTTTTAAAACTTTGCGCTGCAGCATGATAATGCTCTGATGAATCTAATAAAGCCTTAGACGGAATACATCCTACATTTAAACAGGTTCCGCCAAAAGTGTGGTATTTTTCTATAACTGCTGTTTTCAAGCCTAGTTGAGCGCATCTGATTGCTCCTACATATCCGCCCGGTCCTGAGCCAATTATAACTACATCGTATTGCATATGAAACTTTTTTTTACAAAGTTAACAAACGTCGAAAGAATATAGGCAAGGGCATAAGGCTTTATTGCAAAACTTCTATTTTATCAATACAATCTGAGCAGTTTCAACAGCTTCATTTCTGGTTCTATAGTTGAGGAATTTAAGCTTCATCCTGGTTATCCGATAGGTCTCGAAGCTTTTTACTGGCTGCATTACAAAACCATCCTTAGCCATAGCTTCTAAAGTTTCTTTATTTCCATATAGGTAATAGGGTTTCTCAGGAAGTTTGTGGTCCTCTCCCGGCCAATAGTCCTGAACAACTTTCTCTGAATAGAAGTCTATCGCATAAGAGAAATTATTGACCACCTTGACGACAGGAATGTTTTGAGGATTGTTCTTGTTAAGCCAAAATGCGGCCTGACTATCTCCCTGGTAAGTTGTTAGCATTGGATAATAGCTGAGATTAAAATAGAGATTAATAAGGAATACTACAGCGGAGGTTATAAAGTATATCCGGAACTTTCCGCTGGTATATCTTGGGAGTATGGCTATTAAACCCGCTAAAATCATCAGTAATGCAACAACATAAACAGGCAATTCTGGACGGAATAGAATGTGAACGACTACGATTAGTGCGAAGAGTAAAACCAACACTCCTACCTGGATCGCTCTGCTGACTTTCATTTCCTTTATACGCTCCAGGCTAACCACGTAGTGTGCTGTTATAATGGCATAGAAGGGGAAAATGATCACTACATAATGCGGCAATTGGAATTGAGAAGCAGAAAGAACCAGCAGAGCGAGACCAGCGCCACAAATACCTACCCAGTCTTGCTGTCTAAGGCGCTTCAACTTATCCCGGAAGAAGTCCACGATGCCAAAACACAACAACACAGACCATGGAAGAAAAGCCCATAGGGTAGTATGAATAAAGAAACTTGGGTCACCACCAGCTTTTTTATAGGGTCCGGTATTAAAGAACCGGCCAAACTGACTATCCCAGAAAAAGAACCTAATGCCAGAAACGTTAGTGTGATCAAAGACTAACTTTTCAGGGTGACGGTCAAATTGAATATAAAGACACCACAGCTCCGGAGTAATAAAGATCAGTACCAGCAAAACGGCAAGAAGCCATCGGAAATTGAATAACATTTTCCAGTTCTTCATTAGCATTAAAGAGATTGCGATAGCTCCAAAGACAGGTATCAAAGCAAATATTCCTTTTGTCATGACTGCGCAGGCCGCCCACAGCGCACCAATCACTAGCTGCCAAAACCAGTTCCTATCCTGGGCTTTGAAAAAATGGTACACACTCCCGATGATCAGACCGGTAAGGTATGGCTCCGCTCTCACATCCATATCAGAGATGATGAGATGCTGGGCAGTAAGTAAAATCAGTGCCGCCCAAAGGCCGGTTTCTTTGGAATGAAATACTTTGGCTAGCTTATAGGTATATAAAGCAGCCATCATACTGAAGAGTATGGCAGGAAGTTTATAGGCCCAGGTTTGGAAGCCAAAAAATTTAAATGATATAGCAGCCATCCAAAAAGGAAAATGCGGCTTATCAAGCCAGTCCCGACCATCAACAAACAGTTCCGCAAAGTTGTCTTTTACCACCATTGTTTTCGCTATGGATGCGTAAAGTGCACCATCCGGACCGATAATCGTAACAAACAAACCACTGAAGTTCACAAGAACGGCTAGCGCAATAAATAAATGAAGTATTTTGATACGTTTAAGAGAACTATGATCGTCTAAATCTAACATCTGAAGATGGTGCAGTAGGTTCAGTCACAAAAGTAACTAAAAAACAGTTTTTACGGGCGGCTTGTAAACTTTTAAAGACATAAGAACTAAAGCTTTTGATTTTTTTGTAGGTTTAAAACATAAATCCAAACAACTATGCTGCGTTTAAAACTACTTGTGTTAACTATACTTTTCTTGTATGGAATGAACACATTCGCTCAAAATATCGATTCCGTCTATGTTCGTGAGAACTATACGAAGATCGAGCGGAATATTCCAATGAGAGACGGAGTAAAGCTTTTCACAGCCATTTATCTACCTAAAGATCAAACTTCTAAATACCCTTTTTTAATTAACAGGACCCCATATACGGTGGCGCCTTATGGATCAGATAAGTTTAAGACAAGCTTAGGCAATTTCCCTGCAATGATGAGAGAAGGCTTTATTTTTGTTTATCAGGATGTGAGGGGCCGTTGGATGAGTGAAGGAACCTTTGATGACATCAGGCCGCACATGGCCAACAAGAAAGGAAAGAAAGACATCGACGAAAGTTCAGATACTTACGACACAATCGACTGGCTAGTTAAAAATATTAAAAACAACAATGGCAAGGCAGGGATCTATGGAATATCCTATCCTGGTTTTTACTCCACAGCTTCCCTACCGGGAGCCCATCCTGCTTTGAAAGCCGTTTCCCCTCAGGCACCCGTTACAGATTGGTTTATTGGAGACGATTTCCACCACAATGGTGTTCTTTTTCTAATGGATGCTTTTAGCTTCATGACCACCTTTGGAGTGCCACGGCCAAAACCGATCACACCAGATCTAGGCCCAAAAGCCTTAAAGTTTCCGATTCTGGACAATTACAGGTTCTATCTGGAAGCAGGTTCAGTTAAGAATTTAAAGGATAAATATTTAGCAGACAGCATACGCTTCTGGAACAATCTTTTTGCACATCCTGATCTTGATACATTTTGGACAGCAAGGAACATACAGCCGCATCTAAAGAATATCAAACCCGCTGTAATGGTTGTAGGAGGTTTCTTTGATGCGGAGGATGCTTATGGGAGTTTCGCTACTTAAAAGAGCATTGAAAAACAGAACCCCTCATCTAATAACATATTGGTAATGGGCCCATGGTATCATGGCGGATGGGTTCGCAGTACTGGATCCAGCTTTGGCGACATTGAGTTCGGTCAGCCTACAAGCATTCAATATCAGGAAAGATTTGAACTCCCATTCTTCAAACATTATCTCAAAGGGCTTGGTGATTTCCAACCTGCGGAAGCCAATATCTTTGTGACAGGTAGCAACGAGTGGAAAGAATTCAAAAACTGGCCTCCGAAAGACACAGAACAAAGAACACTTTACTTGCAACCTAATGGAAAGCTGGGCTTCGATAAGATTCAAAGAACTGATAGTTGGGATGAGTATGTGAGTGATCCTAATAGTCCTGTTCCCTATCAGGAGGGTGTGCAAGCGAGGCGAACCAGAGAATACATGATCGATGATCAGCGTTTTGCTGCGCGTAGACCAGACGTTAAAGTGTATCAAACCGATGCCTTAACCGAAGACATTACGTTGACTGGTCCGGTGCTCGCAAATCTAGCGGTGTCAACTACTGGAACAGATGCTGATTACGTTGTTAAACTGATTGATGTTTATCCTGAAGACGCGGCGTCACCTGTG
Source organism: Pedobacter sp. (assembly GCF_037719805.1). Lineage (GTDB taxonomy): Bacteria > Bacteroidota > Bacteroidia > Sphingobacteriales > Sphingobacteriaceae > Pedobacter. The sequence goes on from NZ_JBBJLZ010000005.1 coordinate 434,665, forward strand.
CCTAATCCTAAAAACATCCTAATGGGAGGTTACCAAATGCTAGTAAGAGGTGAAATTATGCGAGGTAAATACCGCAACAGTTTCGAGAAACCAGAAGCGATGGTTCCAGGTATGGTGACCAAAGTCAACTACGCCCTGCCGGATGTAGCGCATACCTTTAAAAAAGGACACAAGATCATGATTCAGGTGCAGAACTCCTGGTTTCCTCTGGGTGACAGGAACCCTCAGAAATTTATGGACATTTATAAGGCAGAGCCTTCAGATTTTCAAAAAGCCACCCATCGTATTTTTCATGATGTAAACAATGCTTCTTCCATTACTATCAACGTTTTGCGATAAATGAAAGCAAAGTCACTTACATTCCTGATCCTGACATTGCTGGGTTGGCTCCCGGTTGATGCTCAGCTATTGGCTGAAAAATCTCCTTATCAAAGAGCAGATAGCCTTAGGGGCCAATTTACCGCTCTTCGCAATTGCTATGATCTGAACTACTACCATCTCGATGTTAAAATAAACATCCAAGATAAATCTATAGCCGGCAGCAACGAGTTTCGATTCACTGCAACGAAAACGTTCAAGACGCTACAGTTTGATCTGTTCGCTAATCTTGAGGTAAGCAAAGTAGTTTTCCAAGGCTCAGAACTTCATTTTAACAGAGAATTTAATGCGGTATTCGTTACTTTTCCTACCGATATCCGTAAAGGCGAGCACAAAAGCTTTACCGTATTTTATTCTGGAAAACCTGTTATAGCAAAGAACCCGCCATGGGATGGAGGCTTTATATTTCAAAAGGATAAATCTGGTAACCCTTGGGTGTCTGTTGCTTGCCAGGGTTTTGGAGCCAGCTCATGGTGGCCAACAAAAGATCATCAAAGTGATGAGGTAGATAGCATGTTGATCAGCGTCAGTATACCAAAGGGATTGAATGAAATCTCTAATGGACGCCTCCGCAGTGTTATCGATCAAAAAGACGGTTACAATCAGTTCAACTGGTTCGTTAACAATCCCATCAACAACTACAATGTGACATTTTACATTGGCAAGTATGCCAACTGGAAAGATACCTACGCAGGCGAGAAAGGTAAACTCTCTTTGGATTACTGGTCGCTCGAAGAAGATAGTGCCAAAGCAAGGCCCCACTGGGACGCAGATGTGAAACGTATGTTGAAGTCTTTTGAGCACTGGTTCGGGCCTTACCCCTTCTATGAAGATGGCTATAAGCTGGTCCAGGCTCCGCATTTAGGAATGGAGCACCAAAGTGCTGTTGCTTATGGGAATAAATTTATGCAAGGGTATCTGGGAAGAGATTACTCGAGGTCAGCCGCTAACTGGGGACTGAAGTTCGATTACCTGACCGTTCATGAAAGTGGTCACGAATGGTTTGGGAACAACATCACATCGAAAGACATTGCTGATATGTGGATCCATGAAGCTTTCACAAGCTATTCTGAAACCTTGTTTTTAACTACTTATTATGGAAAGCAGGCAGGGTCGGAATATGTAATCAGTAGTAGAAAAATCATTCAAAACGACAGCCCAATCATTGGGTCTTACGGGGTCAATAGAGAAGGTTCCGGAGACATGTATTACAAAGGGGCCAATATTATTCATACCATCCGGGCGCTGATCAATGACGATGAAAAATTTCGTCTCATGCTCAGAGGCTTGAATAGAGACTTTTACCATCAGACAGTGACAACGAACGAGATCGAACAGTATGTAAGAAAAGCGACCGGTTTAAAGCTAACCGGCTTTTTTGATCAGTATCTAAGAAAAACGGCAATACCGGTGTTGGAGTTTAAAATTGAAAGTCCTGGAAAACTAAGTTACAGATGGAAAACTGACGTTGCCCGTTTTGATATGCCCGTTGAAGTAACACTTAAGCCAGGTAGCTATCAGCGCATCTATGCCAGTGAGCAATGGAAAACAATAGACGTTGACCCTAAAATAACTAACGAAACGTTTGCGGTAGCGCCCAACTTCTATGTGAACATTAAAAAGTACTAGATATAACAAAGGCCTCAGCGTTTTGAACACTGAGGCCTTTGTCTTGAAATCTTATCTTAAATTCCTAAGAGTAATCTTGCCGGATCTTCCAGCAATTGTTTAACTCTAACAAGGAAACCTACCGATTCTCTTCCATCAATAATTCTATGGTCGTATGATAAAGCAACATACATCATTGGACGAACTACCACTTCCCCTTTTTCAGCAATTGGACGCTCAATAATGTTATGCATGCCAAGAATTGCAGATTGTGGAGCATTAATAATCGGAGTTGACATCATTGACCCAAAAACACCGCCATTGGTGATGGTAAAAGTACCACCTGTCATTTCTTCCAAAGTCAATTTGCTATCGCGCGCCTTAGTCGCCAATTCAACTACTGATTTTTCAATTTGAGCCAGGCTCATACTTTCCGCATTTCTAATGATTGGAACAACCAACCCTTTAGGTGCCGAAACCGCGATAGATATATCTGCAAAGTCATTAAAAACAACTTCTTCACCATCAATACGTGCGTTAACCGATGGAAATTCTTTTAATGCTTCACAAACTGCTTTAGTAAAGAAGCTCATAAAGCCAAGACCTACACCATGTTTTTCTTTAAACTGATCTTTGTATTTACTGCGTAAATCCATAATTGGTTTCATGTTGACCTCATTAAATGTGGTTAACATCGCAGTCTCATTTTTTACAGCTACTAAACGCTTAGCAACAGTTTTTCTAAGTGGAGACATTTTTTGTCTGCGCTCATTTCTTGAACCAGCAACGGCTGCAACAGGAGGAGTGGCAGGCGCCGGTGCTGCTTTCGCAGGGGCCGGAGCAGCTTTAGGCTGAGACTTCTCTGCCTTTAAAGCATCTTCTTTAGTAATTCTTCCATCAACACCTGTACCTTTAACAGCACCTGTATCAACGCCCTTTTCCGCGAGTATCTTACCCGCCGATGGTGAAGGTGTTCCAGTAGCATAACTGTCTCCGGTGCTTTCAGCAACTGGAGCAGCAGATTTGTCTTCGACAACAGCAGCTTTCTCTTCAGAAGCAGCAGGCGCATCTTGATTCGGTTTGGCCGGTGCAGCACCGCCCTCCTCAATCGTACAAACAACAGCACCAATCGCTAAGGTATCTCCTTCAGCAGCTACTACTTTTAAAGTTCCGGCCTGTTCTGCAGTTAACTCAAAAGTTGCTTTGTCAGATTCTAACTCCGCAATAACTTCGTCCATTTCTACTGCATCACCATCGTTTTTCACCCAACGGGATAAAACAACTTCGGTTATCGATTCACCTACAGGTGGAACTTTTATTTCTATACTCATAACAGGTGTATTATTTTTAATCTACGTTATATACTTTACTCACAGACTTCTTAGCGATATCTACCTCTTCCTCCGTTACCGGCATTTCGAACGCTCGTGCCAATATGAAAGCTTGTTGTTCAGCATGTTGTTTGGCAAAACCGGTTGCAGTACTACTGCTTTCTTTTCTTGAAATCACTTCGATATCTTTGAAGAAAGTCTTTCTAACTTTACGCAAAAGGTACGGCCATGCGCCCATATTTTCAGGTTCTTCCTGAACCCAAACAGCCTCAGTCGCCTTTGTGTAGGTATGAAAAACCTCCTCCATCTGTACAAGCGGAGTTGGATAAAGCTGCTCCACACGAACAATAGCCACATTTTGAATCTGATCCTTTTGCTGTTTTTCTAACAACTCGTAATAGATCTTACCGCTACAATACACAACCCTTGTGACCGACTCAGCTTTCAGATTCGGATCCGCAATAACTTCCTGGAATTTACCTTCCGTGAACTCCGCTAACGGCGAAACACACATAGGGTGACGAAGAAGGCTTTTTGGTGTAAAGACAACCAATGGCTTTCTAAAATCACGTTTAAACTGTCTTCTCAAGGCATGAAAAAAGTTAGCTGGCGTTGTACAGTTAACCACTTGCATATTGTAATCCGCACACAGTTCCATAAAACGCTCAATCCTTGCAGAAGAGTGTTCCGGTCCTTGTCCTTCATAGCCGTGAGGCAGAAGCATCACTAAACCATTCTCTCTTTGCCATTTTGTCTCCGCACTAGCGATATATTGATCAATTATGATCTGGGCACCGTTAAAGAAATCTCCAAACTGAGCTTCCCATATAGTAAGCGCATTGGGATTTGCCATCGCATATCCATACTCAAAGCCAAGAACGCCATATTCAGATAGGTGTGAATTATAAATATCAAATGGAGCCTGCTGATCGGAAATGTTAGCTAATGGAATATACTCTTCCTCCGAGTCTTCCAATGTCAACACTGCATGACGGTGAGAGAACGTTCCGCGCTCTACGTCCTGTCCGCTTAACCTAACCCTCTTGCCTTCGGCTAATATAGTTCCATACGCAAGCTGCTCTCCCATTGCCCAATCAAAAACATGGGTAGTGTTCGCCATTCTGCTGCGCTCCTCAAATAATTTCTCTATTTTTTTAAAGAACTTCTTATCCGATGGCAGTGTACTTATTCTTTTTGCAATTTCTAAAAGACTCGATTCTTTAACTGAAGTGTTAGGAGAAACTTCAAAATCTTTCGGAGTCGCAATACGCATGTCCGACCAGGCACCACCAAACTTCACATCCTGATAAGTCGACTTAATTTCTTTAGCTTCGTTCAGACGTTCTTGTAGGATACCCCGGAATTCTTTTTCCAGCTCTTTAGCAAGACTGGCTTCCATCTTACCTTCACCAATCAGTTGTTGAATATAGATGTCGCGTGGGTTAGCATGTTTCTCAATACTTTTATACAATAGTGGCTGGGTAAATTTAGGCTCATCGGCCTCGTTATGCCCAAACCTTCTATAGCAAAGGATGTCTATGAAAACATCATTTTTATATTTTTGACGGTATTCCATCGCCAGGTTGATCGCATAAACTAATGCTTCAACGTCATCTCCATTAACGTGAAATACAGGGGAAAGCGTCACTTTAGCAATGTCTGTGCAATAGGTACTGGTACGTCCGTCTTTATAGTTTGTCGTAAAACCAATCTGATTATTTATGACCAGGTGAATCGTTCCCCCAGTTTTATAACCATCTAGGCCCGCCATTTGAATCACCTCATAAACAATTCCCTGACCCGCTACTGACGCATCTCCATGAATTAAAATCGGTGCAATGCGCGCATTATCACCGCCATATTTGAAATCAATTTTTGATCTGGTCATTCCCTCCACCACACCATTTACGGTTTCAAGGTGGGATGGATTAGGGCAAAGGCTTAAGTGAACATTTTTACCATTATTGGTAGTGACATCGGTTGAATAGCCCAGGTGATATTTTACATCGCCGCCAAAAGGTGACTCTGCACTATAGCCTTTGCCTTCAAATTCTGCAAAAATATCTTTATAAGTCTTCTGCATGATGTTTGCCAGGACGTTCAAACGTCCCCGGTGCGCCATGCCGATTACAAATTCTTCAATACCTAATTCTGAACCTTTTTCAATTACAGAATCTAAAGCTGGTATCAGTGCTTCAGCACCTTCCAGTGAAAACCTCTTCTGTCCAAGGAATTTGGTACCCAGGAAATTTTCGAAACTAACCGCTTCGTTAAGCTTTTTAAGAATCCTTCTCTTTTCGTCGATGGAGAAATTAGGCGTGTTTCTCACACTTTCCATTTTCCCTTCAATCCAGTTTAGCACCTCTGGAGTACGAACATATTTATACTCTGCTCCAATAGATTTGCAATACGTTTGCTTTAAAAAAGCAACAATGTCGCTCAATTTTGCAGCACCAATTCCAATTTCAATACCCGAATTGAAAACAGTATCTAAATCGGCTTCTGTTAAACCAAAGTTCTCAATAACAAGCGTAGGCAGGTGTAGCCTTCTCTCTCTAACCGGATTGGTTTGAGTAAAAAGGTGACCACGCTGACGAAAGCCATTGATCAGGTTTAAAACATTAATTTCTTTTAGAAAATGGTCCGGCGTTTCATCGCTAGCGGCCCCGGTTGCAGAGCCTCTTCCAAAGTCAAAGCCCTCGAAGAATTTCTGCCAGCCAAACTCTACTGAATTTGGATCGCCTTTATAAGATTGGTATAGTGATTCAATGTATTCTGCGTTCTCGCCACTGAGATAAGATAAATTATCCATTATATTCAAATTGCTGTAAGTGCTGCAAAATTAGATTTTTTACCGTAATAAACAGGTAAACTTCTCTATAAATCTTCAAGAAAATCCACCATATCACAAACATTTTTGAGGGGGGTCAAGTGGTCTTTTACGAGAATATCAAATTCAGATATCAAACTTCCTGCCACTAACAAGGGCACATCCAGATTATCCATAACCTTGCCTATGATTTTATTGACATCCTTACCCAGATTGAGTGAGGTGAGAGTGATAAAGGCATAGTCGGGCTTATATGATTCTACCACCTTTTTAAGGTCAGGGTAGGGAATCTCCGATCCCAAATACAGCATTTCATGACCACATTTTTTGAGTAAAAACCTGGTGAAGAGTAACCCTGTTTCATGCATTTCCGCCTCGGGAAGAAAAAGAATAAATCTTTTAGCATCACGTTTTACCGGGATGTCTAACTTGTCGATCTCGACAATTAGACGCTCCCTGATCAGGTTCGAAGCGAAGTGTTCATGTGAAGGGTCAATAGTACCAGTCTGCCAAAGCATTCCTACCTTCTTCATGAAAGGATACAAAACAAGATCCATGGTCTGGATTAGGCCCATTTCTGCAATGCATCCAATCAAGGTATCAGAGAATTGCTTCTCATCGTAGTCGAGCGTAGCGTTCGACAAATGGAGCATTTGTACGGAATCGTTTTTCCAATCGGTTTTTAGTTGTGCAACCAGATTATTGATCTGGCTATGGCTCATTTTAGCGATCTTGCTAATCTTATATCCATTTTCATTAAGGGCAACAACATTAAGCAGCATTTTGAGTTCATCTTCTCCGTAATACCGAATATTTGTGACTGTTCTTTTTGGGGGCACCAGGTTATACCTCGTTTCCCAGGCACGAATGGTATGGGCTTTTACGCCTACCAGAGATTCTATATCGCTTATTGAAAAGTTCTTCACATTAGAAATTACAACAAATGTTTAACAAATATGTTTAAAAATCGGTAGTGATGACTTTATTGGTAATTACAATTATATGCACCGTCACACGCCCCGTCTTCCTGAAGTTATTTCAGGACCTCGGAATAGCAATACCACCGAGGTACCGGCATCCACTGGCATTACGACAGCGGTAATAGTGAAACGCTACCTCTCATTGCTAGTCAAACAGAGACTCCGGGCAGATCAACTTCAAGTGCTTTAATCTGTTTATCAAGATCAAACATTGTTTTAGTCTTCAAATCTAGACCAGCTCCTGCAACGTTTGCCCAGTTTCCCCAGTTGCTAGCAACCGAATTGTCAATAAGCTTTTCTTCAAAATAGGCAGCGCCGTTGGTCCAGTGTATCTTCAACACATAAACAAGATAGGTCGCAGCCAGCAGTCTTCCCGCATGATTTATATAACCAGAGGTTACCAGTTCTTTCATATACCGATCCACCATTAGATGGCCCGTCTCTCCGTTTTTCCATTGCTCCATTGAGTAGCTGTCAACTTTCTCCGGTGCCTGGATCAGCGTTTCAAAATTTGGTTCCTGGAAAAACTTAATACCATGTTTTTTAAACATGAAGCGATAATAATCACGCATTAGTAAGCCTAAAAGAATCTGACTAAAGTTCTGATTATTGCCAAACCGCAGCTCAGCATCCTTGATCATCCAATATACCTGCCTCGGAGATAAACAACCCAGCGCAAGCCATGGAGAAAGTTTAGCATTAAACTTATCGGCCGAGTTTTTACTACTGCTCTTTCTGTAAATTTCTGAATCTGCAGCTAACAGATCAGCCATATGTTGCAATCCGGAATCCTCTCCGCCTACCCATTTGACTTCTGGATGTAGTTCCTGGCTTACATCAAATCCCAGGTCCGGCATTCCAGGCAACGATCCCCAATCTTCGTTTTCAACAAAGGATACAGTAGCCGGAGATTCAAAACAAGCTTTTACGACCGCATCGCGCTCGGTCTTTTTCTTAAACTGCGCAAATACATCTGGAATATCTTTAATAGGAAAAGGGAGATCTTCCTTATTATAGAGGGTATGCCCAATAAAATGTTTAAGATTTATCTTCTGTTTCCACAACACATCTTCAACCATTGCCGAGATCCCCGTCTCTTCAGGACCAACCTCTCTATGGTGATAAACTTCTGAAATTTCAAATCTGGTGACAAGTTCAGAGATCTGCTCCTCTGGTTTTCCTGTTACTATTAATAAATCGCCTCCAAGGTTCTGGAACGTGGTGCGAAGCGCTAAGATGCTTTCTAACAAGAACCTGGACCGGTTAAAGCCTGTTTTTAAAGTACCGAAAGGTGTAGGCATGAAGTGCCTTGGGTCAATGAAATAGACAGGTAAAATAAAATCAGACTTGGCGATTGCCTCCACCAGCATTTCATTGTCATGCAAGCGCAGGTCATTTCTGAACCAAACCAAAATCTTCTTTAACTTCATTAACTTGTCTCAACTTAATTTACGTGGATTACAAAAATATACGATTATTTAGGTTTAAGGGTAAACCCAAAGCAATATTTATATAACAAAACAATTAAAATTCTGTTCCAGTCATTTTTTTTAAACTAAAGGACCAAAAGGTCGTTATTGAAATATGAAACAGCACATTCTTATTACAGGGGCCACTGGGATGATTGGCAGAAAGCTGATCGCCCGGCTCTTGCTGCAGGGGCACCAAGTCTCCATCCTAACCAGGAAACCCATAAAGATAAAAGATGTGCAGGTATTTCTTTGGAATGTAGAAAACGGAGAAATTGACAAAACATGCCTGGAGGGAGTGGATACCATCGTTCATCTTGCAGGGGCGGGTATTGCCGATCAGAAGTGGACTAAAGAACGTAAGAAACAAATCATAGATAGTCGTGTCGAAAGCACCGCTTTGATCTATAAAACGATCCAAGAGATGAACGCTCCTGTTAAAAATTTCATTTCCTCTTCCGCCTCTGGGTATTATGGCGATAGAAGTGATGAGATTTTGTTAGAGAGCAGTGCTCCTGGTGATGGTTTTCTTGCAGAATGCTGCATCTTATGGGAAGAAGCGGTTGATAAGGGCAAAGCCCTCGGATTAAGAATCGTTAAGTTCAGAACAGGCTTTGTATTAGGTAAAAAAGGTGGAGGCCTTACAGCTTTAGCAAGACCCATAAGCCTATTTGCAGGCGCTGCTCTTGGAACGGGCAAGCAATGGGTTCCCTGGATCCATATTGACGACATTGTAGCGATGTACGGAGATGCTATTGTAGATGACTCCTATGAGGGCGCATACAATGGCTGTGCACCGTACCCTGTTAGTAATGAAATGCTAACAAAAGCGGTTGCTAAAAAACTTAAGCGTCCGGTATGGCCAATTAACGTTCCTGAAAAAGTTCTGGAAATGATACTTGGCAAAATGAGCGTCGTAGTTACAACAAGCACCAATTTATCTGCCCAAAAGACACTTGACAAAGGATTCAAGTTTACGTATGTACAGCTGGAAGACGCATTAGACGCCATTTACAACTAATGAAACAAGAAATAAGTATTTGCTGGTTAAGAAGAGACCTTAGACTGTCAGACAATGCAGCGTTATATCATGCGCTAAAAGGTTCGGATCCAGTGCTCCTTTTGTTCATCTTCGACAAGACCATACTGGATAAACTAAGCGCGGAGGACGACGCGAGGGTAACATTCATTTACCAAACCATCACAAACTTAAATCAGGAACTCTCGAAATACGGATCTTCAATACTGGTAACGTATGGAACTCCCGAACAAGCATGGCAAGAAGTACTGGCAAATTATAACGTAAAACACGTTTTTGCTAACCATGATTATGAGCCCTATGCCCGGGAAAGGGATGGTTCACTCGCTGAATTCCTGGCTTCCGAAAGTATTCCTTTTAGCACCTTCAAAGATCAGGTAATATTCGAAAAGGAGGAGATTGTTAAGTCAGACGGTAAACCTTACACGGTATTTACACCATATTTCAGACAATGGGAAAAGATGCTTAATGACTTTTTTATAAGAGCATACCCGGTAGAGAAGTACACAAAAAACCTGTTGCAGACTGAACATTTAACAAGTCCCTCCTTAGCACAGATGGGCTTCGTTGAATCTACACAAACTTTCCCAACAATGAACTTCGAGACTGCGCTGGATGGGTATGAGCTAAAAAGAGACTTTCCAGGCGAGGAAGCAACAAGCCGGATTGGATTGCATCTGCGATTTGGTACGGTGAGCATTCGTAAAGCGGTTACAGAAGCGAAGGTTCAAAAAGCAAACAAATGGCTCTCTGAACTGGTCTGGAGAGAGTTTTATATGATGATACTTTGGCACTTCCCACATACGAGCAAATCTTCTTTCAAACCAGCATATGATAAGATCAGATGGAGAAATGATGAAAACGAATTTGCGGCTTGGTGCAAGGGAGAAACCGGCTACCCTTTAGTCGATGCAGGTATGCGTCAAATGAATGAAATTGGCTTCATGCACAACAGAGTACGAATGGTGACAGCTAGTTTTCTAACGAAACACCTTCTTATCGACTGGCGATGGGGTGAAGTCTATTTTGCAGAAAAGCTGCTGGATTATGATATGGCCAGCAACATCGGAGGCTGGCAATGGGCCTGTGGTTGCGGAAACGATGCCGCACCCTATTTTAGGGTATTTAACCCAGAGCTGCAGACTAAAAGGTTTGACCCAAAACTCACGTACATCAACAAATGGCTGCCAGAGTTTAAACAACAAAATCATGTCAAACCTATAGTTGAACATGCTTTTGCAAGAGAACGAGTTTTAAGAGTATTTAAGGAAGCGTTAAGCGAGTAATTAATTATTAACTACTTCAACGATTTCAATATCAAAGTCTAATGGAGTGTTCTCCCAGATAGTACTATTAGTTACATTGTTCCCATAAGCCTTGGTCGAGGGTATAATTAACCTTACTTTAGTGCCCTTTTTAAATTTGGTCAGTACTTGCCAACCAGTTATTACACCCCTCTGCCCTGTAGGTGTGACTTCGTTAATTAAATTTGTAACAAAAGTTCCATCAGTAGTACTATCAAATACGGTTCCGTTCAATAGCCTTCCAGTAAAATTGATGGTAAGAACGCTTGCTAAGTCAATTGGTTCCGTTCCGGTTCCTACCTGAGAAACCACGTAATAAACGCCGGAAACGTCTCTCACTGCATTTGTAATTCCTTTGCTTGCCATAAACTCACGAATTCTCTTTTCGTCTAACGCAGCCTGACTTTTCTCTGGAAGTGTAGTGATATTAATCTCAATAACGTCGTTCGATGGAACACCGATACCTGCTTCGCCATTTTTGCCAAAGGCCAAATAAGATGGCAAAAATACTCTGGCTGATCCTCCCGGCTTCAAAGCTCTTATCGCCGTAGAAATCGGTGATAAACTTGCATTTACACCCTGAGGGTTGTTTATGCTAGGGGCCACAACTTGTAACTGGCTCGTGTACCCAACTTTGTTTCCAAGGTTTCCAGCGGCCGGTGTAGTGTAATAGGTTGTTCCATTGAAAAGCGACTTCAATGCTACAGTATATAATACAGAATCGGTATTTAAAAAGAAATCACCGGTTCCTGGATTCGTAATCTGATAATAGAACCCTGTCCCTTTCGGATCTTTAATGGCAGTGATGTTATTCTTAGTAAAATATTCTTCAAGCTTGCGGTCATCTATACTCTGTATTGACTCATACTCTTTCTTACAAGAATTGAAGAGAACCAAGCCCATTAAAACAAAGGCATACGATGATATTCTTTTTAACATATTATTTATTTTTTACTTGCTATTTTCTTTAAAGTAATTTGGAAGTCTAAGACTGAATTTTTCGGGACACCCGCAACAACGTCGAAATTTCTGTAGGCCATTTTAGAAGGAACTACTAACCTTATGATGCCACCCTCTTTTATTAATGGCAGACCTATCTTCCAGGCTTCAATGCTGTTAGCCAGCACGAAGTTATAAGTAACTTCATCACTTGTGCTACTGACCCTTACCGTATCTGTCAAGAGTTTACCCGAATATAAAACTGAAAGTGTGTCGGTTTGAGTTGGTGATTTCAGACCCGTTCCCGGATTAATAATCGTGTAATACAAGCCGCTCGGATCTTTGGTAAGCGCTACTTTTGAAGTATCCGCCCAATGTTTTATTATTGCCTCATCTTTCAAATATTGAGCTTCTTCATCATAAGGTTCAGGTTTTTCGCAGGAGAGAATAACCCCCGCTAGCAAAACCCCTACCCATAACAGCCCATTTTTTGACATATTCCACAAAAATACTCTTTTATTAATGATAGCACAATATTTAACCATTTTTAACATACAAACAGAGAGCTTTCTAACAAAAAAACGCCCTCGGATTTCAAGGGCGCCTCAGTTTAATTATGAATTGTATCTAATAGCAATATTTATTTGCAGCAATGACTTGCTGCGCCACTTTCTGCCTGATGTCTTTCACATTGAATGGTTCAAGTTTAGTGAACCGCCTCAGACCTACCATCATCATTCGAAGCTCATCCCCTTCGGCAAATGCCCACAAAGCTTCTTTCCCAGCTTTATTGACACCTTCAACCGCCTCCATAAAATAAATCTTCATCAGGTTAACCTGCCCTTCACAAGCAACTTCGCCTCTCAGACTCACCAACTTCTCCGTTCTAAGCATAGCTGATTCTGCCACATAAACGTAGCTGGCCATGTCTGCGATATTCATCAATATCTCCTGCTCTTTCGACAAGCTCATCATTAGTTTTTGAACCGCCGCACCGGCTACCATTAAAGTCGCTTTTTTGAGATTAGCTATAGTCTTCTTCTCCGCAGCGAAAAGGGTATCATCTTCCTCACCAAAGTCCGGAATAGACATCAACTCAGCAGCAACAGCTGTTGCAGGAGTCATCAGATCAAGTTCCCCTTTCATCGCTCTCTTTAACATCATATCAACGGTTAACAACCTGTTGATCTCATTCGTCCCCTCAAATATCCGGTTAATCCGTGCATCGCGATATGCCCGATCCATAGGCGCCTCAGCAGAAAATCCCATGCCCCCATAGATCTGAACGCCCTCATCTACTACGTAGTCCAGGACTTCTGAACCCCATACTTTCAAAATTGCGCATTCCACCGCAAACTGTTCGGTAGATTTAAGCTTCGCCTTTCCTTCATCCATTCCACCGGCGACAAGTTGGTCATAGGCATCATCTATATTCTGCCCGGCACGGTAATTTGCCGACTCCACCGCATACACTTTCGCACTCATCTCTGCGATCTTGAAACGTATCGCACCGTACTTAGAAATAGGTCTGTCGAATTGAATTCTTTCATTAGCATAGTTAACAGCAGTGCTGATGACAGATTTCGAAGCCCCTATCGCAGCTGCGGCAAGTTTGATTCGTCCGATGTTTAGAATGTTCACCGCAATCTTAAAACCATTCTGGCGGTCCGAAAGCATGTTTTCAACGGGCACATGGCAATCGTTAAAAAACACTTGTCTCGTTGACGAACCTTTGATCCCCATCTTATGCTCTTCCGGGTTCATCGTAATTCCTCCAAAATTACGCTCTACAATGAATGCTGTCAAATTTGCATCATCATCAATCTTCGCAAACACAATGAATACATCAGCAAAGCCTCCGTTTGTAATCCACATTTTCTGACCGTTGATCACATAATTCTTTCCGTCTTCGCTTAGCTTAGCTTTCGTTTTTCCAAAATTCGCATCGGATCCAGAGTTTGGTTCAGTGAGACAATAAGCCGCTTTCCACTCCCCTGTTCCGAGCTTCGGAATATATTTATCTTTTTGTTCCTGATTACCGTAATATAAAATGGGCAATGTGCCAATTCCAGTATGTGCAGACAGCGCAACCGCAAAAGAATGACCGGCGCCGATAACATCTGCAACCAGCATTGACGTATTAAAATTTTTTCCGAAACCGCCATACACTTCAGGGATTGATACGCCTAAAATGCCAAGCTCTCCTGCTTTATTCATTAACGACGGCATCAGGCCTTCTTCTTGTGTATCAATCTTGTCCAGCTGAGGGAAGATTTCCGTTGAAAGAAAGTCCCTGCAGGTTTGAGCGATCATTTGCTGTTCTTCATCAAATTCTTCAGGAATAAATACATCCTGGTAACTGGTTTCAGTGATTAAAAACGCTCCGCCTTTAATTGATTGTTTGTCTGTAGTTTCCATATCTATTCTGAAAAAATCTTAAAATACTTCAAATATACCTGCAGCACCCTGCCCTGTGCCCACGCACATCGTTACCATACCATATTTCTGGTCTCTCCGTTTAAGCTCATTGAACAACTGCACAGAAAGCTTAGCCCCGGTACATCCCAGGGGATGTCCTAACGCAATGGCACCACCGTTGACATTTAACAGTTCAGTGTTTACGCCCAGCTCACGTATAATGGCTAGAGATTGAGAAGCAAAAGCCTCATTCATTTCGATGAGATCCATCTGATCCAATGTCATACCTGCCTGAGCTAAGGCTTTCGGAATTGCATAGATTGGACCTATTCCCATAATTCGTGGCGGCACTCCGGCTACGCTATAACTCACCAACCTAGCAATAGGTTCAACTCCCAATTCTTTCATTTTTTTCTCCGAAACAACGAGTACGAACGCCGCTCCATCAGAGGTCTGAGAAGAGTTGCCTGCCGTCACACAACCATCTACGGCAAACACAGGTTTTAGCTTTGCAAGCTTATCAACTGAAGTGTCTGCGCGGGGACCTTCGTCGGTATCGACTACATAACTTCTGGTCTTCTTCTTCAAATTTTCGTCTAAATAAGTCTCATTAACGGTAATTGGTAGCACACCGGCCTTAAGGTGACCATTCTGTATCGCCACAATTGCTTTTTGATGGGATTGGTAAGCAAATTGATCCTGATCTTCGCGACTAACATTATACTCTTTTGCAACCGCTTCTGCGGTCAAGCCCATTCCCCAATACCAATCTGGATTGTTCTTAGCCACATCCGCGTTCGGAACCAGCTTCCAACCACCAAAAGGCATCCCAGACATCACCTCCACTCCACCGGCAATAATGCAATCCGCCATGCCGCTTTTAATCTTGGCGACCGCCGTAGCAATAGTTTCCAAACCGGAAGCGCAATATCTATTTATGGTAACGCCGGGCACTTTATCAGTATCTAATCCCATTAATGAGATCATACGACCAATATTTAATCCCTGCTCCGCCTCGGGCGTTGCATTCCCCACAATAACATCATCAATTTCTTCCTTGGTTAGGTTAGGAACAGCGGCAACCAGTTGTCTGATCACTTCTGCTGCCAAATCATCAGCCCTTGTGAAACGAAAAACGCCTCGTGGAGCCTTGCCCACGGCGGTTCTATATCCTGCGATTATATATGCTTCCTGCATTTTAATTTCTTAAAGGTTTACCCTTAGTTACAATACTTTGAATACGCTCTAAAGTCTTCCGCTCTCCACAAAGTGACAAAAACGCTTCTCTTTCCAGATCGAGCAAATACTGCTCAGTAACTTCAGTCGGTGAAGAAAGGTCTCCCCCGCACATCACATACCCTAATTTCTCAGAGATCTTTTTATCATGTTCTGATATATAGTGCCCGGAATACATCGTGTTGGCACCAGCATACACAATCCCTAAACCTTGTTTACCCAGAACTTTTATGTCTTTTCGTGGTACCGGTTTCGTATATCCTGCCTCAGCTAACTCAATTGCCTTCGCCTTTGCATCTGCTATCAGCCTGCTCCTGTTCATACTAATGGAGTATTTATCTTTCTGCAAATACCCCAATTCAAATGCCTCTACTGCCGAAGTGGACACTTTAGCCATTCCGATGGTCAGGAACCGGTCTTTTAATGCGTTCTGAACAATCTGATCTTCCTTATATTCATCAGACGCCCGCAATGCAAATTCTTTAGTTCCTCCGCCTCCAGGAATCACTCCTACGCCGAATTCTACCAATCCCATGTACGTTTCTGCATTAAGCTGGACGTGATCCGCATGCAGGCTGAATTCGCATCCACCCCCTAAGGTTAAATTATGAGGTGCCACCACTACTGGAATAGACGAATATCTGATTCTCATAGAAGTATTCTGAAACATTCGGATCGCAAGATTCAACTCTTCCCACTCCTGCTCTACAGCCATCATGAAGATCATCCCCACATTCGCCCCAGCAGAAAAGTTAGCACCATCATTGCCAATCACAACTCCTCTATACTCTTTTTCTGCCAGATCAATGGCTTTATTGATGGCCTGCAGTGTGTCACCTCCAATCGTATTCATTTTGGAATGAAACTCCACATTTAAAATTCCGTCCCCAAGATCAATAATGGAGGCACCGGAATTTTTCCACACTACTTTATTCGCTCTTAAATTGTCGAGAATTAGGAAGGCATCAGTTCCAGGTACCGCCTTATAGGCTTTGGAAGGAATGTCATAATATTTTTTAACGCCGTCCTCAACTTTATAGAAAGAAGTGAATCCGGCAGCAATCATTTCGTGAACCCAACCCGCAGCCTCATGTCCGTAACCCTTCATGCCCGCAATGGCATCAGTTATACCTACCGCATCCCAAACTTCAAAAGGACCAAGGTCCCAACCAAATCCCGAACGCATGGCGTCGTCGATCCTGTAAAGTTCGTCTGCTATTTCTGGAATCCTATCTGAAACATATTCAAACAAACCAAAGAATGATGCCCGGAATAGCTCTGCAGCTTTATCTTTACCTGCTACAAAGACCTTCATCCTATCCTTTACATTCTCAATTGGCTTCGTCATGTCAAGAGTCGCAGATTTCACTTTCTGCTGAGGCCTGTATTCTAGTGTCTTCAGATCTAGCGCAAGGATTTCTGTCTTTCCATCCGGCGTTTTGGTCTTTTTGTAGAAGCCTTGCCCGGTCTTGTCACCAAGCCAATTGCTGGCTTCCATCTTCTCCACATATCCTGGGAGTTTAAATAAGTCATGAGATTTATCATCAGGACAATTGTCATAAAGTCCTTTTGCAACTTTGATCATCGTGTCCAGACCTACAACATCGGTAGTACGGAAGGTGGCCGACTTAGGTCTTCCCAAAGCAGGCCCGGTAAATTTATCAACCTCCTCTACTGTCAGATCCATCTTTTCTACCAAATGCAATAGTGCCTGAATAGAATAGACCCCGACCCTGTTTGCGATAAACGCAGGGGTGTCTTTGCACAGCACGGTAGTTTTACCCAAAAACTGATCACCATACTGCATCAAAAAGTCAACCAGCTCCTGTTTAGTATGCGGTGTAGGAATGATCTCCAACAACCTTAAATATCGTGGGGGATTAAAGAAGTGAGTACCACAAAAGTTAGCCTGGAAATCTTCGGTCCTACCTTCTGCCATTTTATGAATTGGTATACCAGAGGTATTAGAGCTGACTAAAGTTCCCGGTTTACGAAACTGTTCCACCAGGTCAAATACCTTTTTCTTAATGTCAAGATTCTCAACCACCACTTCAATGATCCAGTCTACTGCCGATATCTTAGGCATATCATCTTCAAAGTTCCCAGTACTGATCTTACCTAAAACCTTCTTTGAATAAATTGGGGAAGGATTCGTTTTTACAGCCGTTTGTAATGCCGTATCTACAATGCTATTCCTTGTTCCCTCTTTAGCAACTATATCTAATAATAATACCTCAACACCGATATTTGCAAAATGACAGGCAATACGTGAGCCCATAATACCAGAACCAAGAACTGCAACCTTACTTATTTTTTTGTTCATCATGTACTGTATTTGTATACGCTAATGTGAGTTTATTTAACTTTTGAAGTGTGCTTATGAGATTGCTTTTCTCCTGAGTGCTAAGGTTTTCATTCAGATATTCGTTAAATGATATCACTACTCCCTTAGCAAGTTGTCGTTTTTCAATCCCAAAGTTTGTTAGAAATACCTTGACAGATCTTTTATCACCTGAGGCAGTTTCACGGTAAATTAAATCCAGATCTTCCATGTTATTCAACATTCTGGATAGGCTGGTTGCCTTAACTCCCAGCAGACCTGCTAACTTGGAAACTGCTGTGCCTTCTTTCTCAATATTAATTAGCACATAACCAATGGCCTGTGTAATTCCGAAACCAGCTGCAGTCTGGTTATAACTATTGGCCATGTTCTGCCAAACAACCTTTAAAAAGTAATCAATAGTCTCCTGTTGTTTCATTATTACTATGCTTGCATAACAAAGCTATCTAATAAAAATTTCTTATGCAAACTATTCATCGTAAATTTTCAAGCAAAAAAAAGCCACCCTGTTGGAGGGTGGCTGAATAATGTATGAAAGGTCGCTGACTAGAATAAAGTAAATTCTACCCTTCTATTTTTCTGGCGACCAGATGCTGTTTTGTTACTCGCAATTGGTTGTTCTTCACCATAACCAGTCGCTTCGATTCTGGAAGCATTGGCACCTTGCGATACCAGGTATGACCTTATGGCTTCTGCCCTATCTTTAGAGAGACCCATGTTTAAAGCATCAGAACCTGTGTTATCAGTATGTCCTGCAAGTTTTAAACTAAAGTTTTTCTGAATCAATAAAGCAGCAACTCTATTTAATGTGCTATAAGATTTAGCTCTGATCGTAGCTTTTCCTAAGTCAAATTCAAGGTTTTTGATTGCGTCCGCTACTACTTTACGATCAGCCTCTGTGATAATGATCTTTTCCTGAACAACTGGAGCCGGAGCTTTTAGAGGACAGCCTGCACCATCTACTACCGTTCCAGCTGGTGTGCCTGGACATTTATCCAATTTATCAGCAACACCATCTCCGTCTGTATCCTTCAACAGATCATTCATTTCAGACCTTAAGCGTGCATTGTCTGCTTTAGCTGCGTCCAAATCGCCTTTTAATGCATTAGCTGTTTGTTTAGCTGCCAAGGCTTCATCATAAGTCAAAGCAACAGGATTATGCCAGGCTTTTTGCTTGCCAGTTCCCAAGGCAAATTCTAGTCCAGCATATCCGTAGGAATATTTGTCTTGATCCTCGCGATATACCCCATCCAGGTTATCACCATCTACATAGTTAACTGTCCATCCAAGATCAAGGTTGATTTTCTCAGAAACTTTGAACTTTGCACCAAGGCCTACAGGAATAATCAACTCACTGATAGTTTTATCACCTGCATAATCAACTAAAGTACCACCTGCAGTAGGAGATGTCTTAACCTGATATCCTGCTAATCCAGCACCTGCTGAGACATAAAGCTGTACACTGTTTTCCTTATTGAACATGTCAATACTGAACATATTCAACACCGCATTAAGACTACCCGAATACGTTAAGTCTGTTTCGAAAGCGTTCACCGCACTTGAAGGGGTTATTCCACTTTCAAATGGCTCAGAATTGTCTCCACTCAACTTTCCTCTTACTCCGTCTAGACGAAGAGAAAAGTAAGGCGTAAATTGCTTTTTAACATATAAACCGTATCCGAAGTTCGATTTCCAGTTTGAGAAATCGTTTTTTCCCCCTAGTGGCGAGATGGGAGTTAGAACGCCACCGTTAACACCTATTGACCAGGTCGTCAATGGAGCAGCAGTACCACTACTCATCGTAGTCATTTCCTGTGCCTGAACACTTCCAGCACCAAGAAGAACTGCGCCTAAAGCAAGGGATTTAAATAATTTTTGTTTCATAATTGAGTTTGAATAATTTACAAGAGGTTTTAATTACCCTGGATTATTCAATACTCAGGCCATTAATATAATGACGCTTAAACAACCTTTTTAGAAAATTACTGTGCTTAATTCTAGACAAAAAATTATCCTTTGTAACTTTCAGCATCCACGTATATCTTTTCGATGACCCTAAAGTTTTTCTCGAGAACAACTTTTCTTTTTAAACTTAACTTCGGCGTAAGCTCCCCACCATCAATGCTCCATTGCACAGAAAGCAATGCGAACCGTTTGACCTGCTCCCACTTACCAAATCCCTTGCACGTATCTTCAACAATTTGCTGGAATTTCTCCAGGACCTGAGCATCTTTAATCATTTCAGCATCGTTGGTATAGGAGATTGATTTCTTTTCAGCCCATGATCTTAAGGCGACAAAATTAGGTACAATCAGTGCCGACGGGAATTTTCTGTTTTCGCCCAACACCATTACTTGTTCCACAAGTATAGTTTCCTTAAACTTATTTTCTATCATCTGAGGAGCGACATATTTACCCCCCGCAGTCTTAAAGATCTCTTTTTTACGATCAGTGATCTTCAGGAACTTACCATCGATTAACTGGCCAATGTCACCAGTGTGAAACCAGCCGTCCGCATCAATGGTCTCTGCTGTGAGGTCATCCCGAAGATAGTAACCTTTCATGATCGCATGACCACGCGCCAGGACTTCACCGTCTTCAGCTATCTTGATCTCCATACCTTCTATCACTGGCCCAACCGTCCCAAACTTCGTATTTCCAAAATGATTCACCGTAATAACAGGCGATGTTTCTGTTAATCCATAACCTTCAAATACAGGCATGTCTGCAGCCCAAAAGATCCTCGCTAACCTCGGGTTTAGTGCGGCACCACCTGAAATAATCACCACGATGTTACCACCAAGTGCCTCCTGCCATTTTTTAAAAATGAGCTTACGGGCAACACCCAGCTTAGCTTTATACCACCAATCCTTTCCAAAGTCATAAACCTCTCCAAGACCAACTGACCAATAGAAAAGCGCCTTTTTAGCTCCGGTTAATGCCTTACCTTTTTCCATGATCTTTTCATACACCTTTTCGAGCAGCCGTGGAACAGTAGAGAATACGTTAGGCTTTATAAATTGGATGTCTGCTACAATGGTCTCCATGCTTTCTGCATAATACACGGAAGTACCGCAATTCATATACAGGTAAACCACCATGCGCTCAAAAATGTGCGACAATGGTAAAAAACTTAGGCCTTTTTGTATTCCTTTTGGCAATAAAACAGAAGAGTTCTCAAAATTCTTAACCAGATTGTTATGGGTCAACATTACTCCCTTGGGAGTTCCTGTGGTCCCAGATGTATATATCAACGTCAGTATGTCCTCTGCAGTAACTTGTTTACGGTAGTGATCCAGGTCAATCTTGTCGAGGCTTTTTCCTTTTGAAGTAAGCATTCCCCAATGGGCGGCGCCTGCTATTTTGTCGAAAGTATAAATCTGGATTTCTCTCTTTGATGCCTCGCAAACAGGCTTCAGTTTTCTATATAACGTTTCATCAGCAACAAACACTACCGTAATTTCTGCATCTTCCAGAATGTATTGGATATCATGTTCCGCTAATGTCGGGTACAAGGGAACCTGATAAGCTCCTAGTTGCATGATTGCAAAATCGGAAATGTTCCATTCTGGTCGGTTCGGCGACATCACTGCCACCCGGGACCCTTTCTCAATACCTATATCAACCAAGCCCCGACTCAAGGCATGTACACAGTCGCAAAATTCCTTTGTACTATAGTGTCTCCATTGGCCAGCAATCTTACCACTTACAAATTCATTTTTAGGGAAATTTTCTAAGTTGTATTCCAATAAATCGAATACTCGTGTAATCTTTACGGCCATACCTGTCTGTTTATATTAAGAATTTGGTTGTTGCTGTTAAATCTAACAATTATTCCTTTGGAAATTCTCGGGGAAATGCAATATCCAATATTCAAGGTAAACCAAGCAAGGACCGCGAAAGCGATTACCAATGACAGGTAGCGTATGACTTACTTTTTCGGGATGAGCTTTAAAAGCGTTCCTGGCCCTTCAGTTACTGCATAAATAAATCCATCTGGACTCTCTGCTACATATCTGAATCTACCTTTATCCTGAAGCAGCCTATCCTCCGATTTATAGCTGGTCCCATCGAGAGTAACACGGTTTAAATGCCTGAAGGCTAATGCACCAATCAACAGATTTCCCTTCCAACCCGGATATTTCGAACTCGTGACAATCGTCATACCACATGGGCCAATAGACGGTAACCAATAATGCTTGGGATCTTCAACTCCTGAAAGTTGCTTATCAGGAGTCAGTATTGTACCATCATAGTTAATCCCATAAGAGGCTTTTGGCCAGCCGTAATTTTTACCCTTTTCGATCAGATTTAACTCGTCTCCACCTTTAGGCCCATGTTCATTTTCCCAGATGCGATTCGTAGCGGCATCGTAAACCATACCCTGCGGGTTGCGGTGACCATAAGTCCAGATGGAACCATGTGCGCCTTCCTGACCCACAAACGGATTATCCTTCGGGATCTTACCATCGGCAAACAACCGATGTATTTTCCCATGATCATTATCCAAAAGTTGAACTTTAGGTTGAGTACCACGTTCACCAACGCTGATGAATAGGTATTTATCTTTATCAAAAACGATTCTGCTCCCAAAGTGGAAATCTGCGTTTAACGCCGGCTTAGCCTCAAAAATATCTTCCTTTTCAACAACCTGATTACCTTTCAATTTGAATCTCACGACTGCTGTTGAAGCAAGCTCTCCAACCGGTTTTGAAAAGGTGATGTAGATCCATCCATTAGTTTTATAATCCGGATGCAGTTTGATTTCCATTAAACCGCCCTGACCTTTAGCCACTACTGTTGGTACGCCGCTAAGTTTTTCACCAGTAAATTTATCATTCCTAAAGACTAAAATCTCACCAGAGCGCTCTGTAATTAACATCCTGCCATCAAAGAGCCAAACTATTCCCCAGGGGTTAGTCAATCCATCATACAAAACCTGAGACGTAACTTCGAGTTTCGAAGTATCAGCGGGTACAGAAAGCTTAAGCTCCGATTTAACGGCTAAACTGCTTGAAAAAACTATGCCGGCAAGAAGAACTATTGGTAAAACTATTTTTCTCATAAAAATCACTAAAGCCATAAATATACAAAATGATATCACTTTGCAAAACTGAAATAGGCACACCCTCCGTACATTCCTAAAAGATTCTAAACTTTGACTTCTTTAAAACCTTATCACACGAAGAACGTTATCAATTTGAAACCCCCACACTTATGAACCGACGCATCTACATTCTTGAAGACGATCCAGATATAGGTCTTATTCTGCAATATTCCTCACAGAGGAAGGGTTTAATGTCCAACTTTTCTCTTGTGTCGACGATTGTCAACTCGCACTAAACACAACGTTGCCAGACCTTTGCCTATTTGACATCATGTTACCGGATGGCGATGGGATCACCATATGTAACCAATTGAAGAAAGGAAATAATCCGGAAGTACCGGTAATACTGATGTCTGCTGGCGAAAGCCCATCAACTGTGTATGAAAAATCGCATGCAGACATCTTCATCCCAAAACCTTTTGATCTGGATTTTCTATTGGCTAACATAAATCGTTTAATCGGTAGCGCCGCCTAACTGTTTCTTCCGATCTTTTTTACCGAAGTGTCTGGGGTGATAAGTCAGCGTTGTCATGAAATACTGCTTCGCTTTTCCTAAGGATAGTCTTAGTTTTGCTTTGGTCTGGCTTTGACTGCTCCCGCCTTGCACCCGCCATGCTCCCGCGTTGGGACCGCCTTTTGCCTAGAGAAAAGGCGGAAATACCGTGCGAGTGCTACGCCTTCAATGCAGCATCACCCAAACCAAGACAAAACCGTAACAGTAACTAAAACCTAAAGCATCTATTCAGATCGATGTATAAGATTTCCGGCACCTCATTTGGTGCAATATTGAAAAAAGAGTTATGCAAAATATCGTCATTTTAACTGGAGCTGGCATCAGTGCCGAAAGCGGATTGAAAACATTCAGGGATTCAGATGGCCTTTGGGAAGGCTACAATGTCGAAGACGTCGCAACTCCCACGGCCTGGAAGAAAGATCCGCACCTTGTACAACAATTTTATAACGAGCGTAGGAAGATAGTTTTAGAGTCTAGTCCGAATGCAGCGCATTATGCTTTAGTGGAATTGGAACAAAAATATAATGTCTACATTATCACTCAAAATATTGACGATCTGCATGAACGGGCTGGATCTACCAACGTCCTTCATTTGCATGGAATAATTACCAGGTCTCAATCTGATGTAGATTCAAACTTAACCTATCCGATTGAAGGTTGGGAAATTAAAGAAACAGACCTTTGTGAACATGGCAAACCTTTACGAGCACATGTAGTTTGGTTTGGAGAACAGGTTCCAAATATGGATCAAGCTGCCTCTCTTTGCGCCGTAGCAGATATTTTTGCTGTAATTGGAACCAGCTTGCAAGTTTACCCTGCTGCCAGCTTAACACAATATGTGCCCAGCCACACTCCGAAATATGTAGTGGATCCAAAAGTCAGTTATCAGGACTCGGGCCTCATAGTGATTGAAAAAAAAGCCACTATTGGCGTTCCGGAAATGGTAGCTGAAATTCTAAAAATCAACTAGCGGAAAACAATTCCGCTCCTATTCTCTTTCATTAAATATTTGATTTAAAAAACTTTATGTCACAGCTGATTAATTTAACAAGTGGATTGCCCTTTGCTAGCAACGTTAACTTTGTTTTCAATCTGAATGCTAAGACTTTTGTTTATTTAGATGACAAGGTAACGTCGTTGATAGCACCTGCCAATGCAATGGATATAGCAGATCTGCAAGAGATGATTCATGAGGAAGATTTGGAAGTTGTTCGAATGGCTTATGAGAAGCTCTTAAATGGAGAGACAATTGATACTATTAAATTCCGCGTCCTTGTTGGGTCAAAAGCAGTCTGGCTAGGTGTAGCCCCGTTTCTGGAACTAGACGCTGAGGACCCGGCTATATTTGGAAAGATAATAGATATTACAGGAGAAATCGAACTTATAAACAGCGTTACGAAATATGCTAACAAGAAGAACTCCGTGCTTCACATGCTTGCGCACGATTTAAGGGGACCACTGGGAATGGCAAATGCGTTAGTAGCGGTATTGGGAAAGGACATGGATCAGCCAAAAAATCTCGAGAAAACAAAAACGATCTCTGCTATCATTCAAGAGGCAATCGATTTGATTGCTGACCTAATCAACCGGGAATTTCTAGAAACCACTGGTGCCGCACTAGTTAAAAGAAGGATAGATCTTGTAAAGAAACTTACTGAATATGTAGAAGAATGCAAAAAATCTACTTCTATTTCAGAAAGGTCTTTTAGCCTCACCGCTTCTGACAGGGTCATCCCCATAGAAGTAGACGAAGCAAAGTTCATGCAGGTCATAAATAACTTGCTGTCAAATGCGTTAAAGTTTACTCCTCCCAAAAGCACAATAGCTATATCGATTGATGACCGGAAAGACGATGTACAAGTGACATTTTCTGATAATGGGATTGGCATTCCAGCTCAGTCGCTTCCCACTATCTTCGATCGCTTTACGGAATCCAAACGAATAGGCTTAAATGGGGAACCAACAACTGGGCTCGGACTATCCATTGTTAAGGAAGTTATTGATTGGCATGACGCAACCATAACTTGTGCTAGTGAGGAAGGAGTTGGCACTACCTTCACGATCAATTTACCTAAAAATACTGGTTATTGATCGAAGGAGAATTAAGCCTTTTATTCTAATACCAGAACCCAATTCAATCACTTAAAGTGCCCTTCAGACTTGGCACCGTTATTGGGCGTCGCAACTATATTAAGACCATTATTTTATGACAAATTTAAACTTTATGATCAATGGTGTCCGGATTGGTCTCGCAGAAGTCGCATTGATATTCTTGTTTCTATTTGTTATTTTCCTTGTGATTAGGAATTTGACCATGGACAAGATAGATCAGTCTTAAAAACAGCCAGATGTTTGCATAGCAGTACTTGATTCGCAAAAATGTATTAGCTTAGCAAGTACAGGCGACTGCATGGCAAAGAGTAAAAAGAAAAGTGGCAATTGTAGTGCTGCCGATGCGAAACTACAATCAATCCGGCATCACAAGCGATTTAAAGAACGTATAGAAGAACTCTGTACCCTGCTTGCAGGTCCAGAATATTTCAAATTACTGCCACCGGGCGCGATGGAATCGATGTATATAAATCGATATCCTGTGTTAAAAGCCAAGGCTGCACCTGGCAGTGATATCAAAAAGTCCAAGGTTATTCAATTTAATAAATTGATGAACACGTTGATGGAAGAACATTTTTTGCCCATCGATAATGGCAACAAAGTGCCATTAAGCTTGTATCTCGCCGAAGGATTAATACTTATCAATTTTATCTATATTTTCGTTGAACATTATCCGACTGGCAACGAGAAGCTAAAGGAAGGCTTTGTTGATTTCTTCCCGGAAAGTGAAAGTCAGCTTGTGATAGAGAATGTGATGGATGAATTGATGACCGACACCTGTGTTTTACTGAGTGACTTCAACGGGAGCATATATAAGGCAGACAGTATGAACACCGCCTGTTTTGAACTATCAACCAAGAAGAATGATATTTTCATCCATGAGTTCAAGCCCCAGCATGTAAGTATTATGATTGAGGGAAATTATCACAGCACCACCCGCCTTGGCTGGATTACTTCCGATTTGGAGTGGATTTGGCCCAAAGTTAAGCCATCTGTTCTTGGCTTCCCTGCAGGCTCATTGGAGATGCCACTCGATATTTACATACAATCTCACGCAATTAATAAGCTTCAAGAGCGGATTGATATCTCGCCAGGCATTATGCACTCTATTGCATTTCTCATATTTGTTCAGGATACAATCCCGCACCATTTCGCCAATGGCAAATCGCTGGTTGAATACCGGGTGTCTGATGAAAAGGTGGGCTACTTTGTAGTGACGATGAACGACGCTAAACTTGTTATTCGCACCTTTCTATTCCTGACGAATGACGGAACTCCGGAAGGCAGAAAACTACATAAGCTTGCGGCTATTGAACGAGCTGACAAAGAATACTTAATGATAGACAAGCTCTCTACCTTTAATGCGTATCATTTTGAGAAAAATGAAAAGATGAGTGAATTATTTCAGGAAGCCGGTTGTGGTTCACTGTTAAAGCTGGGTCATGTGCAGGAGTTTTCATTGAACAATGTAAAGGATAAAGACCCTGAGTCTATAGAGCAGTATTTGGCAGATGCCAGTTTCTTTAGAAAAGAAAATTTATAGATGGTTGGTTACACTCGTCCTCGGATTGGGTGGCATCGCTATGCCGAGGTCCTGAAATGAATTCAGGATGACGGTATAATTACGTGTTTACCATCACTTAATTAAACACTGCTTTTCTAACCCGAAGCTGGGCTTCTGTAGCGCTTTCACTCATTTCTGCGAGGAGCTTAATATTCGGACTGGCTTTCAAAGTGATTTTTAAATCTTTGCTGACACCATCGCGAAGTACCGTAACCGTAATGATATCGCCTATTTTATGACTTTCTACTACTGGCATTCTTTCCAAGGGCGAATCAATCGTTTGTCCATCTACACTTACCAAAACATCATTGAAATTTAGTCCGCCATCCCAGGCGGCAGAGTTTCTGGATACTGAACTAACCATCATTCTTCCTTCAACTTTCTTTGATGCGATTCCAAGATACGGAATGTTCGTACCAGCGTTCTCATCTTTCACATCCACTCCTGCATAAGCAAAGTACTTCTGGTATTCTACTGGCTCTGTTCCATTAACGTATTTCTTCCAGAAGCCTGTGAAACTAATGCCGCTAACCTTCTCAACCATTGCTTTGAATTCTGCATCTGTATATCCCCTGCCTAGTTTCTTATAATAAGCTTCATACATATCATGCATAACGTTGTCTAAAGACTTTGTTCCTTTCGTCGCATTAGCGATCTCCAGGTCCATCAAAGTACCAATAACTTCACCTTTGCTGTAGTACGAAATAGAGGTATTGCCAGAATTCTCATTCGGTCTGTAGTTCTTTATCCAGGCATCATAACTGGCTTCCGCTGCCGACTGGACCTTTGATCCAGGAGTATTGCTCACTGTAGCGATGTTTGTTAGCAGTGCCTGCGCTGTTTCTAAAGGCGTCTTAAAGCCTGCACGCAGCATAAACTTATTTTCGAAGTAAGAAGTGAATCCCTCTGCTACCCAAAGATTAGTGGTATAATTTTCATTATCATAATCAAATGGACCTAAAGCAATAGGTCTTAACCTCTTGACATTCCATAGGTGATGGTATTCATGGGCAACAAGCTCCAGGAAACCCTTATACCCTTTTTCGGTATTGTACGCATTTTTGCTGGCCCCTAGTACGGTAGAATTCAAATGCTCCAGACCACCACCACCTGCAGTAAAATTGTGAACGATGAACGTGTAGTGTTTGTTAGGATTCTCGCCGTAAATAGCTGTTGCTTGCTCAACCACCTTCGCCATATCAACTTTAAGCCTTTCTTTATCGTAATTACCTTCACCATACATAGCAACCTCGTGCTTAACGCCGGCAGCAGTGAATTCAAAGACATCCTGATTACCTACCTCGATTGGACTATCAAACAAAATATCAAAGTTTGCTGCGGTATAGGTGAATGGCTTTCCGGCAACCGGCTCAAGTCCCGTAGACACCTTGCTCCACGTTGTGAAAGGTTTTACAGTTACCGTGCTCGGGATTTTCAGCAATCCATCGGGATACATAAAAATGCCGGTGCTGGATAGAAATGCATGTGACTCGTCTATAAACGCCGTACGGACCGAAGTTTCAAAAGCATAGACCCTGTATTTTATCTTAATAGCTGAAGCCTTTCCCGAATAGACTCTCCAGGCGTTTTTCCTAACTTTCTCAAATCTCACTGTCTTCCCCCCCGCGGTTGCAGAAAAACCTTCGACACTTTTAGCAAATTCACGCACGAGGTATGAGCCTGGGGCCCAAACAGGCATTTTGACATCAACATAGTCTTTAATTAATCCGGAGATATTCATTTCTACTTCAGCATAATGGGCCTGAGGCTCAATAAAGCTTATTTCAAAATTAACTTTGACCTGAGATTTACCTGTCATACTTAATAATACTACCACAATTAATGTTGCTAATGATCTTTTCATCTATTTCCGTTATAATCAACAATTCCAAAATTAAGAAATAGGCTGAGATGAGCGTTGCCTGGCAATAACATTTTCAAAGCTGTAACATACTTAATACAACCCCGTTCGGGCACCATATTTGAATATTTTTGTAATCAAATATTGATTTAACACCTGTATGAAAATAAGATATATCATCTACATATTGCTCGCACTCGGCCTTGCCTGGCTAATATACCATAGAATTACTTCAAACAAAAAAATAGAGAGCGCAGGCAAAGGTGGAGCTTCCGGAGGACCAGGAAGCGCTGGTGGTAGAGGGCTTCAGGTAGATGGAATTGTAGTAACTGCAAGCGATTTCACAAACGATCTTGAGGTTACAGGTACAATTGAAGCAAATGAGTCTGTTTCCTTACGCAGCGAAGTTTCAGGCTTAGTAACCCGTATTAATTTTACAGAAGGAACAACAGTGAGTAAAGGGGCTTTACTTGTGAAAATAAATGACCGCGACATCCAGGCTCAATTGCAGGAAGCGCTAACCAGACAGAGACTGTCAGGCACAAACGAAAACAGGTCCAAGCAGCTGCTTGAAAAGGGCGCAATTAGTCAGGAAGAATACGATACCTCTTTGGCTGACCTACAATCGTTAAGATCACAAACGTCTTTAATTCGTGCTCAACTCGCAAAGACTTCTATTTACGCTCCTTTTAGTGGTAGAATAGGACTGCGTTCCATCTCCGTTGGTGAGTACCTTACCCCTGCTACAATGATCGCCAATTTGTCTAGCGTGAATCCATTGAAAATAAGCTTTTCCGTTCCTGAAAGGTATGTCGGACAGATCAAATTAGGTTCTGATGTCAAGTTCGTGACTGACGGATATTCCAAAACCTTTACAGGAAAGGTATTTGCTCTTGAGCCGGGGATAAACACCCAGACCAGGACGCTACAAATTAAAGCACTTGTTCCAAATAAAAGCAACGAGCTTTTACCTGGTTCATTCGCTAAAATAAAACTTGCCTTAAGCACAGCTAAAAATGCTATACTGATTCCTAACGAAGCTATAATACCTGTATTAAAGGGAAAAACAGTTTACATCAGTAAGAATGGGAAAGCACAGCAAGTTCCCGTAGTGGCCGGTACCAGAACAGCAGAAAGTATAGTAATTACATCCGGTTTGAAAGTTGGTGACACCGTCTTAACTACCGGTGCCATGTCTGTTAAACCTGACGCGGCAGTTAAAGTCACTGTGGTAAAAAATTAGCCCCATGAGTATATCAACCACCAGCATAAAGCGGCCAGTATTGGCAATTGTGATGAATTTAGCGATTCTCCTGTTTGGAGTAATCGGTTACAATTTCCTTGGTGTTCGCGAGTTTCCTAATATTGACCCGACAGTTGTTTCGGTGCGCACCTCCTACCCTGGAGCTAACTCAGATATCATTGAATCTCAGATAACGGAGCCGCTAGAGAAATCCATTAATGGAATTGACGGGATCAGGAATATTTCCTCATCAAGTAATCAGGGAACGAGCAATATCACAATAGAGTTTAATCTTGACAAGAACATTGATGATGCGGCCAACGATGTTCGGGATAAAGTTTCTCAAGCTGCGAGGAGCCTACCGAAAGACATCGATGGGAATCCGGTAGTCAGCAAGGCTGATGCCAACTCAGACGCAGTAATTACGATGACCGTTCAAAGTGATAAACGGAACGTAATGCAGCTGAGCGATTACGCTGAAAATGTAATTGCTGAACGCTTACAAACGATATCTGGAGTAAGTAGCGTTCAAATCCAGGGACAGCGAAAATATGCCATGCGTGTGCGAATTGACCCAAACAAGTTGGCTGCCTATGGCCTGACTTCTCAGGATATTGTAGCTGCATTAGACCGTGAAAACGTGGAGCTTCCTTCTGGAAAGATCACGGGAGCAAATACCGAACTTATTGTTAAAACGCTTGGAAAGTTGACCAACGCAGAGGAATTTAACAACCTGATCTTAAAAACGGATTCGAATAACCTGGTTCGAATGAGAGACGTTGGCTTTGTTGAACTTGGCTCTGAAAACGAAGAAACAGTATTAAGGGAATCTGGCAAACCAATGGTAGCAGTGGGCCTTATACCACAGCCAGGAGCGAATTATCTGGATATTTCCAAAGAGTTCGACAAACGTTTTGAAGAACTTCAAAAGGACATTCCGAAAGACATTAAGCTAAACATTTCTCTGGATACGACTAAATTCATCAAGTCTTCGGTAACAGAGGTGGCAGAAACAATTATTTTGTCGTTGATACTGGTTATTCTGATTATCTATTTATTTTTTAGAGACTGGGCAATTGCAATCAGGCCATTAATAGATATTCCAGTATCACTGATATTTACTTTCTTTATCATGTACATATTCGGGTTCTCGATAAACGTACTTTCTCTACTGGCTATCGTACTGGCGACAGGTTTAGTTGTGGATGACGGGATCGTGGTTACTGAAAACATCTTCAAGAAGGTGGAGGAAGGATATTCCCCGTTTGAAGCCGCAATTAGGGGCTCAAATGAGATATTTTTCGCAGTAATATCAATCTCGATCACGCTGGCTGCAGTGTTTTTACCAGTTATATTTTTAGAAGGTTTTGTCGGGCGACTCTTTCGAGAGTTCGGGATCGTCATTGGGGCTGCGGTATTAATCTCTGCGTTTGTATCACTGACGTTGACACCGATGTTGAATGCATACCTGATGAAAAAGACAGGTCACAAAAAGTCAAAGTTCTATGAAATGACAGAGCCTTATTTTGTGAAACTTAATGAAGGCTATGCTGAAAACTTAAACAAGTTTTTAGCCAGGAAATGGTTGGCTTTCCCAATCATAGTTATCTGTCTGGGTTTGATTGCTTTATTCTGGACCATCATTCCTAAAGAAACCGCCCCTTACGATGATAGGAGTGCAATCAACATGAATGTAAGCACGCCAGAGGGATCGTCTTTTGCATATACCGACCGTTTTATTATGCGGATCAATCAAATGATCCAGGATTCGATACCTGAAAAGAAAGTTAACATTACCATTACTTCACCAGGCTTTGGCGGCGCGGGATCAACGAATAGCGGCTTCGTGAGAATGGGTTTATCAGACCCGGGGGATCGTGAACAGTCACAGGCAGAAATTGCGGCTAAGCTTACTTCCATGACCAAAAAGTTTTCAGAAGGAAAGGTAACTGTAACCCAACAGCCAACCATTTCAGTTGGTCGCAGGGGTGGACTGCCGGTTAATTATATCATACAGGCTCAAAATTTTGAAAAGCTTCGGGAAAAGGTGCCTCTATTTATGGATGAGGTTTCAAAGGACCCCACATTTACAACTTCAGATGTAAACCTTAAGTTCAATAAACCCGAGATCAATCTCACCATTGAACGGGATAAAGCGAAAAATCTAGGTGTATCTGCTGCTGATATTGGATCTGCACTACAGCTTGGCCTAAGCGGTCAACGCTTCTCTTATTTCTTCATGAATGGAAAGCAGTACCAGGTTATCGGGCAATTTGAAGTTGGTGATAGAAAAGACCCGCTTGATCTGAGTTCTATTTACGTTAGGAATGACAAAGGAGCATTGATACAACTTGATAATGTGGTTACTGCGAAGGAAGAAAGCAGTCCGCCTCAGCTTTACAGAAACAATCGGTTTACCGCGGCAACTGTTTCTGCTGGCTTAGCGCCTGGAAAAAGCATTGGTGAGGGGATTGATGCGATGGATAGAATATCGGCAAAAGTGTTAGACGAGACTTTCTCCACTGATCTTGGCGGGGAGTCCCGGGATTTTCAGGAAAGTTCCTCGAACACCTTATTTGCGTTTGGACTTGCTTTATTACTAGTCTACCTGATCTTGAGCGCCCAGTTTGAAAGTTTTATAGATCCGATCATTATCATCATTACTGTACCGATGGCAGTTGCAGGTGCGTTCTTATCGCTTTGGTTATTTGGACAAAGCTGGAATATTTTTAGCCAGATCGGGACGATTATGCTCATTGGATTGGTAACAAAAAATGGAATTCTGATCGTGGAGTTTGCGAACCAGTTGAAAGAGCAAGGGATGGCAATTCCAGAAGCTATTCGGGAAGCTGCTGTTTCGAGGCTGAGACCAATCCTGATGACCAGTTTGGCAATTGCCATTGGCGCACTTCCTATTGCGATGGCACTTGGAGCCGCAGCAAAAAGTAGAATAGGTATGGGAGTGGTAATTGTTGGGGGAACGACGTTTTCACTTGTGTTGACTTTGTTTGTCATCCCAGCAATCTATTCTTATTGGTCAAAAGAACATAAGGTAAATAAGGATCTTGAAGAATCACTGAATTCAAATTTTGAAAATGACACACGTGAAAATGCTAAAAGAATTGAACATGAGGTTTAACTTTAAAAAGAGAATTGTATTCCCTTTACTGTTCGTACTTATTGGTGTTATAGGCTCTGCAAAAGCACAGGAAAAGCTTACTTTGCAAGAAGCAATCACGATTGCGCTGCAAAATAATTACGATATAAAGTTGGTGAGCAATGATGTTCAAATTGCGAAAAATAACGCGAACATTGGAAACGCCGGAATGCTGCCCAGACTCGATGGAACATTTAGTGAAGGTGGAGGTTTACAAAATACAACCAGGACACAAAGCAATGGCAATGAGCAGACTTTAACCGGGGTTCGCAACACGAATATGGGCTATGGTGTAGCCCTTGGCTGGACTATTTTTGATGGCTTGCAAATGTTCACCAATTTAGATCGGCTGAAGGAGCTGGAAAAGCAAGGCGCAGTAAATGCCAAGGCCACAGTTTTGAGCACAATTAGCACAGTGGTCAATGCCTACTACAATGTTTCCAGAGAGCAACAGCTTGTTGTTGCCAGGGACAGTGCACTTGATGTTTCTAAACTCCGGTTACGGATTGCAAATAATAAACTTGAGATTGGCAGGGGGTCGAAACTTGACGTCTTGACGGCATCAGTAGATTATAACACGGATACCTCGGCATACTTACAGGAACAAAACCTGCTAAGAAACTCAAAGGTGACTCTGAATCAGGTGATTGCCAGAGATTTGAATATTACTTTTACTGTGGACACTGTTTTTAATATAGATAGCTCGCTGGACTATCCTACCCTTACCGGCCAAATGGAACAGCTGAACCCTGATCTGCAGAGTGCTTTCATAAGTACGAGATTAGCGGAATTAGCTTTAAAGTTGGTAAAGGGGCAACGGTATCCGGTAATCGCAGTTAATAGCGGTTATGAATTTCAAAGGAGCTCAAGTCCGACAGGATTTAATACGCAGCAACGGGCCAATGGCTTAACTTATGGTCTTACTGCTAATCTGAATATCTTTAATGGATTCTTGCAGCGTCAGAATGAGCGCAATGCAAAGATTTTAATTAATTCATCCGAACTGACTCTGGACCGTACCAGGCAAGATATCGGTGCTGAGCTTTTGAGAGCTTATCAAAATTATACCACTAATCTCGATCTGTTGAAAGTTGAGAAAAACAATGTGGATGTGGCAAAGCAAAGTCTGGATATAACGCTGGAAAAATACAGACTTGGGAGTATTGCGCCGTTGGAGCTTAGGGAAGCGCAAAGGAATTACATCGATGCCGTAGCCAGGTATCTTGAAGCACAATATCAGGCTAAGCTTACAGAAATAAGTTTAAAAGAGATCAGTGGAACTTTAAATGTTCAATAAGATTGCTAAATTTAGCGAATGATTTTAGTAGCAGACAGTGGTTCTTCCAAGACCGATTGGATGGGCTACAGCCCAGAGGGAAACATCACTTTTAGCACGCAGGGGATTAATCCATATTTTCTTAATGCCAATGACATTTTCAAGATCTTTTCGAAGAAAAAAGAACTTGTTGCCTTGGCTGATCGTGTTAAAGAGATTTACTTTTTTGGTGCCGGCTGCTCTTCTCCCGATAAAATTGAAGTGATATCTAACGGCATTTCCTCTTATTTCACAAAAGCATATGTGTCCGTTGAACATGATCTGATTGGTTCTGCTTATGCTACTTGTGGCGATGAGCCAGGGTTAACATGTATTTTGGGTACGGGATCAAATATCTCCTACTATGATGGAAAAGAAGTTCATAATGGTGCACATGGCCTCGGGTATATTTTGGGTGATGAAGGCTCAGGAACACATTTTGGGAGAAAGCTGATCACAAGTTATCTATACCATACGATGCCAGCAGACTTAACTGCTGAATTCAAAGAAATGTTCGGGATAGACAAGGAAACAGTGATAACTAACGTTTACCAGAATTCTGCACCGAACATATTTTTAGCTTCCATTAGCCGCTTTATGGCTGATCGCACCGCTCATCCGTTCATCCTGGGTATACTTAATGATGGTTTTCAGGAATTCATTGATACAAATGTAAAAGACTATCCTAATTACAAGGAGCTGGATTGCCATTTCGTCGGTTCTATTGCCTATTATTATCAGGACGTACTTAGAGAGGTCTGCAAAAGAAATCAGGTAAAAGTTGGTAAGATCTTTCAGAAGCCAATTGAAGGGATCTATAATTACATTTTGAAAAAAGAAGGTATTCTAACTGCTTAGTTAATCAGAAAGATCTGACTTTGTGCCTCTTATTCTCTTGACGCCGTAATAGGCTCCCGCCAGGATTAAGAGCACTATGCCACCATCAATAGGTACATCTGGATCACCGCCTGGAAGTCCGGGATCATCCGCTCGAGCCTTACTTATGCTTAAGATCAACAACATCGCCACAAAATACCTTGCTTTTTTCATGAGGACAAGCTCCCACATTAATTCTGGAAAATACAAGTCATTAAATTATTTAGTCGCGATGTTGGTTTTATACTAAAATCTAGCGCAGCTTCGCTGGGACTATCGCTCCTAGAATGCTTTTGAAAAATCAGCTACTCGCACTTTTCTTTTTGCTATTGCTCCCGACAACCGTGAAGGCTCAAGCCTGGCTGACTGGTTTCAACTATCGGAAAAAAATGACTATTAACAAAAGTAAGGTTAGTCCTGTGGTCACTGCTTCCTTTCCCAATCCTCCAATATATAGTAATCAAATTGATGTTCCAGTACTGATAGTAGTGATCGATAAGGATTTAATTTCTAAAAATGGAGCTTGTGGAAACAGACTTCAGGACGCCGAAGGGAGGGACATTTCTTTTGCGCTGGCGACTGCGCCAACTGTTCCACTAAATTTTCAGCTTGACGAATACGATCCGGTAACAGGAAGATTAGCTTGCTGGGTTAGGATAAGCAGTTTATCAGCTGATAAAACGCTCACTGCTGCTACAGAAATCTATTTTTACTACGGGGGCACGGTACTACACAACCCAAGATCAACAACCGCTTTGCAAACCTGGAACAGTAATTACACTAAGGTATGGCACATGAATGCTGTATCAACTCAGTCTGGTATCCATCAGATGAACTTGCCGCTTTCTAATAGCGGATCGACTTTTACTGAAGGGAAGATAGCGAAAAGTGCTGCTTTTGACGGCGTATCTAAATATTATACTGGTGGCAACGAGGTCAATAATGCTTTCACGGTTTCTGCCTGGATTAAGCTGAATTCTTTGGGGACGGACCAGATGATAGTAACGAATGACAGCTCAGGTATGGGTGGCTTTCAATTGAAGATTAACGCCGCAGGCAGGTTGGTTGCACAAACTTTCAATAGTTTGAGCCCACCAGTAACAGTAACGGGAAGCATAATAACGATACGGGAAACCGGAAGATGGTATCATGTGTGGGGTACCCTAACTACCGGCGACATTAAACTTTATATTGACAATGCTCCTACCACCTCAAGTGCCAACCCTGCAATACGTATAGGGCCAGGAGGCACAATAAACATTGGTTCAAGCAAGCAAAATACTCAGTACTTTAACGGGGAAATCGATGAAGTCAGGATTCTAAAGGCGATGGTTACTAAGGAATGGATGGCAACCTGCTATGAAAATCAAAATGATCCAAGCGGTTTTTATACCATTGGCGCTGAGGAATACAGCCCCGGTGGCTTCTCCCGTTTTACAGGGACGAATACCCAATGGAACGTGGCAGGTAACTGGAATGGAAACGTCATTCCTCAAGCCAACGCTAACATCCTTATTCCCGAAGGAAAAAAAGTCGTATCTAGCAGCGCCAACAACTATAAGAGTCTTATCGTGCAGTCAGGTGGCACTTTGGAAGTAAGTAGCGACTTGAAGTTTACATGTATGGTAGACATTGCCAGCGGCGGAACAGTCAAGGTGACTGACGGAGCCTTACTAAGACTCGGAGGCGATATTAGAAACAATGGACAAATAATTTCGTCAGGCACAACGGCAAAAGTAATTTTTGAAGGCCTGGTGGCCAGGCAAGAATATGATGGAACTGGTTTGGCAAACATCAGTGTGCTAGAAAACAACCAGCTCAACACTTCGAACACCTTATTGTTAAGCGCCCCTATGGAAGTTAGCGGTCTAATTAACCTGAAAAAGGGCATTCTTCAGTCGGATAAAACGTTGATCATGAAATCCGCCTCTCAAACAGCGACTGCTGCTTTATTGCCAATCGACCCCTTGTTAGCGAGTGCTGTAGGCGATGTTATTGTTGAGCAGTACATTTCAGGTGCCTATCCTGTTCCGGCTACCGCAAGGGGCTGGCGGCTACTCAGTTCACCGATCTATACATCTGACATATCTGGAACGAAGAGTTATGATAGTCGTTCCTTTAAGGACGCATTATTTATAACAGGAAACGGTGGTGTAACAAACGGCTTCGATATATCACCCGCAAACGGGGCTACCATTTATACACATGATCAGTCGTTACCGGGTACATTGTCTCAGAAGTATGTTGGAATAAAAAGCATAGGACAGCATATTGAATTTGGGAAAGGGGTATATATCTTTTCAAGAGGAAGCCGACATGTTGCGAATGCCTTTATCAGTCAGATCCAAACGCAACCGTTTATAAACCCACAGGCCTATACCATTAAACACGTGGGTAAACTTTTTATAGGAGAAATGAGTATTCCTCTGGCAAGTAAAGACATGGGAAGCATTGGCGATGGGTTTAATCTTATAGGTAATCCATATGCCTCGAGTCTGAGATGGGGAGATATTGGTACTGAAAAAACGACAAGGTTCATATGGCAATTCGACCCCTTAAATGCTGCTTACGTCGTAGATGACTCTCCTAATGTCGTGATACCATCGGGAACGGGATTCTTTGTACGACTTGCGGCGGGCGAGAAATCGGGAAAGCTAACGTTTTCTGAAAGTTCTAAATTTACTTCACCAGTTCCATCGCTGCCGGTGTTACAATCTTTAAAAAGCAGTAACAATCCTATAACAGAAAGTACTGGTAGTCTGAAAATAATCCTCAGTAAAAGTGACTTCCGACAAGCGTATGTCTTGAAGCTATCTGAATCGGGTTATGATGGAATTAATGATATGGATGCTTTGAAAATAGGTGAAGGTCACGTCAGCATCTCCTCTTTGGTAGATAAGGAACAGTTATCTATCGACAACAGGCAACCGTTAAAGGAGCCTCAAGTAATCAACCTAAATGTTACTGGAACTGAAACCGGACCGTATACGCTTCTTTTTGAAACTTCACTTAGCAAGCAATATGAAATCAAGCTTGTTGATACGTACTTACAAACTGAAAAACAAATCAAAGCTACGGACAATACTTACCCCTTTTCTATGGATAAAACCGCCACAGGAAGCATGGGGGCTCTTCGGTTCAAGGTTTTGATTGAACAGATTAGTAAGACAACCCTACTGTCAGCAGGTATTAAAGTTTACCCAAATCCGTTTAACAATAACATCAGCATACAAATTGCAGAGGACCTAAAAGAGGGTCTTGAGATTGTGATGACTGACATGCTTGGTAAGGTAGTGAATAAAGGACACATTGAGATTGGCGCCACCCTTGTACCAATAGATACACAAGCCTTCCCAAAAGGATTCTATTTGCTGCAGCTAATTAACGACAAGACAAAGGTTATAGTAACCACGTTAAAACTGATTAAAATCTAATCCTTTCAATCAGATGTTGAAGTTAACACTATTGTTCACTTAAAACATGATAAAAGTCACGAATCCGATCGAAAGATGGATGTAGCGATACCACATCTCCAAATATTAGAATAGCTGGTGATGATATACCGTGATCGACCACTAACTCTGCGATAGTCTCAACAATGCCTATTTTAATATTCTCATGTTCAGAAGATCCATTTTCAATAACTGCAACAGGAAGACGCTGCTTACCTTCAGCCTCAAAAATGGAAGCAATTTCTGTGATCCGCTCTACGCCCATTAAAACTACTACCGTTGCATTAGATTTGGCGGCAACGTATAGATCAGGTGATATATCACCGAAAGAGTTGGTTCCGGTGATCACCCAAAAGCTTTCGCTTAAATCCTTATAGGTCATTGGTATTTTGTGTAATCCCGGAACTCCGATTGCACTGGATATACCTGGAATGATCTCTGTTTCAATGCTATATGATTCTGCAAAGTCTACCTCCTCAAAACCTCTCGCAAAAACAAATGGATCGCCGCTTTTTAGTCGCACTACATGACCGAAATTAATCGCATAGTCAATCATTAATTTATTCACAGCATCCTGCGAGAAAGACTCATCATTGGATTTCTTACCAACATAAATCTTGATGGCATGCGCTGGTGCATGATTCAGAAGTGCTTCATTCACCTGGGCGTCATACAGAATGACATCAGCATTATTAATTGCTTTTAGTCCTTTAAGACTGATCAATTCAGGATCGCCAGGACCAGCGCCAACTAACGTTATTTTAGGAGTTTTTAACTTGTTATCTATCTTGCTTAAAATCATATTCTACTCTTAGATTCTATAAATAAATATATTTGAAACGCTAATATATGAAATTCTATAGAAATAGTAGGGTAAAGATTAAAAAGCGGGAAGTTTGTCTTGTTCGCGAGCAATTACGTCGGCAATAGAAGTCTGGGCGAGGACATTTAAAGTCGCATCTCTAACGTCAATAAAAGTCTTCCGAATACCACAGGTTACCTCATCATGGCACTCGTCGCACTTTCTGTAAAACTTTAAGCTTGCACATGGAACCATGGCAATTGGGCCATCGGTAATTCTTAATATATCAGCGAGAAAAATGTCTTTAGGATCTTTATTCAAGCTGTAACCACCACCCGCTCCCTTTTTACTATAAAGGTATCCGGCATTACGCATGTCAAGTAGAATCTGCTCAAGGAACTTCCTTGGAATCATCTCCATTTCTGCCAGCTTAACAATTTGCATAGGTGGATTGCCAAGATTTTTACCAAGAGCTACAAGTGCTTTAATCGCATATTTCGTTTTCTTAGATAGCATATATAACAAAGCTAAGAAAAGATTTAGGTATTTTTGTCGTTCTAGATACAGAATCCCCGCATGGCAAGAATACTGATTATCGAAGACGACCGTACATTTTCCCAAATATTGGAGGGCTTTTTAAAGAAACACCATCATGATCCATACCTTACCTATGGTGTTGTTAAAAGCTTGCAAGTACTGGAAACGCATAGTTTCGACCTCCTTTTAGTTGACTACCGGCTGCCCGATGGTATTGGATTTGAAGTCCTTACGTACCTTAGAGAAAGAAATATCCTAACACCAGTTATCATCATGACAAGTTTCAACGATGTTAAGACTGCTGTTAAATCCATTCAATTGGGCGCTACAGATTACATCACAAAGCCGGTGAATCCTGATGAGCTTTTGATGCTGCTTAACAATGTCCTTAAAAAACCTGAGTTGTCCGCGGTTAATTCAATTGAGCATGCAGATGCAATTAAGGGCAAAAGTGCGACTGCAGATAAGCTATATGAACACATTGCGTTAGTGGCGCCAACAGATATGTCTGTCATCATTCAAGGGGAAAGCGGTACCGGTAAAGAATATGCTGCCCGCACCCTGCATATGCAAAGCAAACGAAAAGATAAGCCATTTGTAGCGATAGACTGCGGTGCCCTATCCAAAGATCTGGCAGCAAGTGAGCTCTTTGGGCACGCAAAAGGGGCCTTTACTGGTGCGGTAAATGAAAAGAAAGGTCAATTCGAAGCAGCACAAGGCGGCACGCTTTTTCTAGATGAAGTAGGAAATCTAAGCTATGAAGTTCAAATAAAACTGCTACGAGCACTGCAGGAAAAAGTGATTCAACCGTTGGGAACTACTAAAAGCATAAAAGTTGATGTTAGAATCATTTCAGCTACTAATGACGAGTTGCGACACAGCGTTAGCAATGGGAGTTTCAGGGAGGATCTTTACCATCGACTTAACGAGTTCAAGATTCAACTTCCACCTTTGAGAGAGCGTGGCAAGGACCTGGAAATATTCATCAAGCACTTTATTAAACAATCAAACGAAGAACTTGAAAGGCATGTAACCAGCATCTCTACCGAGGCTAAATCGATTCTTTTAAAGTATGATTGGCCGGGAAACCTGAGAGAGTTAAAAAATGTGATTAAAAGAATGGTTTTGCTCACGGCTGATGAAATAGCAGTAGAACAATCACTGCCCGAAGAAATGATACTTTCAATAGGTAGAGGTCCAAAACCAAGTGGTTCTGATCTGAAAGCGATTAACGAGATGAACGAGAAATCACTTATTCAGGAGACTTTGGTCAAAGTTAAATACAACAAAACAAAAGCTGCAAAAGCACTAAATATCGATAGAAAAACGCTTTATAGTAAGATAGAACGTTATGAAATTGAATAAGAGATTGGCCATTCCACTTGGAATCTTTTAATAACAATTGCTAAATCTCTTAAAAGAGTTAAGATTTCCTTAGACATCTGCTCATCCACACTATCTTTGCTACGTAACTTTAATTCGGTCTTTCTAAAAGCCGCAGCTAATTCCGTAATTCCCATCTGACCTGTTCGCCCCGCCAGCCGATGAATGATCAAAGTTAACATGCTATAATCTTTCAGATGAAGCGCTTCCAAAATGGTCTTTTCATCATCAGAACAATCCTGACAGAATCCATGAATAATATTTTCCAATAGCAGAGGATCGTTTAAGGTCATCTTCTTTAATTGCGCCAAATTGATTTCAAGCAGGTCCGTCACAGCTTCCAATATATGTTCCGCTTTGAAGGGCTTCATTAGTAAGGAATCAAATCCTTCTTTTAATAGCTCGCCTTGTTCTGAGGGCAGAACCTGAGCGGTCATCGCAATAATCTCTATAGGGGTAGATATCTTGTTTCTTAAAAGTTTGCAGAGCTCGGTGCCATCCATTTCAGGCATTCTCATATCCATCAAAATATGAGATAAGTCACTAGGGATAGGTTCCAAAAGAACACTTAATGGAGAACTGAAGGTTTTGTGGGTAATGCTATGACTGTTCAAAATGATCTCACATAAATTGAGAATCAATGGGTCATCGTCAATGATCCAAACGCTACCTGCAGGACGCCTTACCCGGATAATCTCGTCTTGAAGCTCATCAATATTCCGAAGCACCTTGAAATCCAGAAACACAGAGAATGTAGTTCCTTTGCCAAGTTTGCTTTTTAGATAAATCCTACCATTTTGATTTTCAACAAGAGCCTTAACAATCGTCAAACCCAGACCGGCCCCATCATTGATACCAGTTTCATCCGTACGCTTAGATTGTTCGAATTCATTAAAGACAACACTGGTATCAGCCTCCGACATTCCAACGCCTGTGTCCTTGACAATAAATGTGAAATAAGCTTGATTGTCCCTTGCCTTATAGGCTGCTGAAAAAACAATTTTCCCAGATTCCGTAAACTTAACGGCGTTTCCCAGCAAATTAAATAAGATTTGCTTAAGCCGGAATTTATCCCCCTCTACGAGTTCAGACCTGTTAACATCAAAACTAGTAACAAGCTCCAATGATTTTGCCGCAACCTGTGGCTTTATTGCTGAAATAACTTCAATTAGCAACTCATGCATATTAAACGGCGTGGCATCGAATGTAAACTTACCAGAGATTATCCTATTGTAGTCAAGTACCTCATTTACAATTTGTAACAAGTGCTCGGAAGACTGACTAATCGCCCGCACATGGTGTTCATCATATTCGTGATCCTTCACAAGCAATTCACTATACCCAATGATAGACTGCAATGGAGTACGAATTTCATGGCTCATGTTGGCTAAAAAGCGCTGTTTAGCTTTACCATGATATTCTGCTTCATCTTTAGCCACCTCCAGCTCGTGTCTATATCGATTACTTCTCGCGATATCTGTGAGTATTAACCAGAGTAAGATCACAGTAATAACAAAGAAAACGACCATCACCATTGTTATTCTTGAGATTCCAGAATTCACTACCTGTTTAGCTCGAAGGGCATTGGACTCAATCTGATTTACCACCTCATTTTCGACTTTAGTGAGAACTTCTAACATTTGGAAAATAAGAACACCATTCGCATTTGCTAACCTTGCCTCCCGATTGATGAAGATGTTATTCCGCTTTCGCTGCTCCCTTTCAATGTTCTTCAATGATGCTTCTACGCTTTTTGAAATTCCGGCTTTTGGAGATAATGCGATGGTATCGCGCTTTACTTTATTTTCACTAACGACGGTGAAAGATTTATCCTGCACCTCCTTTTTACGTCCAAATAACTTTCCGAAAAAACTCCGGGGCTTAGTTTCTTGTGGAGAAAAAGTGGTTGTAGATATACGTTCCTCCGTGGCTAAGACAGTGCTGTCGTCCGTAGAAGCTTTAGAAACGAACGCATTCAACTCCATAACCTGGTCAGAGAATAACTGATTATTAACAAGGCTTGCACGAACCTTTAGATAGTCCAAAAACTGCTTGTCTCGCTCTATTAATAGTTTTTTAAGCGTTTTTAATCTGGTCATCTGGACAGAGTCATCCGGGTAAAGATGAGCAAGGGAATCAAGCAGCTTTCTGAGTTGCAGCGACTCACTGAAGAGTTTGTCGTAGTTCCCCCCATTTTGAATTGCTTGCTTCTTCTGTTGCTGGTCAAGCCCGCTAATCTTCCTTGAGATCGTGTTCACTAATTTTAGACGCTGACTAGGTGCTGACACATCGTTCACAGTTGTGAGCATCTCTTGAAAAACCATCTTACTAATGCTCCAGGCAATAAACAATGCAAAACATGCCAAAAACAAGGCGAGAATGACTTTGCTTTTTGTTGCTTTTACTAATCGATCTTTCTGAGGCATTACAGGTATTTATATTAATAACGTACTAATGTCGATTGTGTTTTAAAGTGCTTTTGGTCAGTACTGCAGGGTTTAGTACCATCAGACGATTTATATCGTATTCTTCTGCTAAAAGCCTGGTTAGTATCTAATGCTTCTTACAGAAAACATTCTGTGCTAATCGTTTAAAACAATTGTTGCTTTTTAGCGTTTATAAACCATTGAGTCTTATTAATTTAAGACAAAGAAGATAAGTTTAAACTAATACTGATCGTTATGAAAACTTCAAAAAACGAACAAAAAACATCTTCAAATTATCCCTCTTCAAGTTCTTCCTTTAAAAAATTGTCCCA
This sequence comes from Pedobacter sp., assembly GCF_037719805.1. GTDB lineage: Bacteria > Bacteroidota > Bacteroidia > Sphingobacteriales > Sphingobacteriaceae > Pedobacter. The sequence goes on from NZ_JBBJLZ010000005.1 coordinate 479,219, forward strand.
CTATTTTCATCCGGATGATGACTTTAGAATAGATCATTCCTGGGGCAGTACATCAACAGTTGACAGTAAATCGGCTAAATCGACACAGCTCCATTCCAAGCACAACAGGCAATAACTATCTAAGGGATATTATTATGCCTTCATTTTAATTCTTTAATACTGCCAGCGGCGGTGCATCGAATGCTTTGCGGCTATTTAGCACTCCGGTAATAGTAATAATTAGAACTATTGAAAAAAACAGTAATAGTATTGCCTTAACAGGAGGTATAAACGAGGTGTCAAATACGAAGGCTCCCAGAGCCCAGCTTCCAGTCATGGCCAAAGCAATACCTGCTCCAGCGGCTAGAGAACCTAAAAAAGCATATTCTATCGCGGTGATCTTTATGATTTGGCTTCTGCTTGCTCCCAGTGTCCTTAACAGCACGTTTTCTTTTAAGCGCTGGCCTCTGCTTGTTCTGATGGCTGAAATCAAGACAACCCATCCAGTTCCCATGCTGAACGCAGCCATAAACTGGATCACAAAACTGATTTTAGACAACAAGTCTTCCAACACCTTCAAGATCAAATCAAGGTCAATGACAGAAACATTTGGGAAATTCCTTACCACAGACCCTTGAAATTTAGCCGATATATTATTATCCGGAACACGGGTCATCAGCACATGAAATTGAGGTGCATCTTCCAGTATCCCTTTTGGAAACACGATTCGGAAGTTCGTTTGCATGCTGGTCCAATTCACTTCTCTAAAACTTCCAACAATCGTCGGAACCAATAAACCCTGAACATTAAATACGATCGTATCCCCTATGTCTACGTTAATCCGTCGTGCATACCCTTCTTCTAATGATACCGGTATAACCTTCCCTTGACCAACATTTCCAACCCATACGCCCTTTGAGACTTTCTCGGCAGAGGTCAGCGAATCTTGAAACGTTACTCTCAGTTCACCGCGAAATGCACGATCTGATGAACGGCTACTTTCCTTTTGGTTTAGAGAGCTATCTGCTTTCACAACATCTGAAGCGGATACACCATTGATCTTTTCAATCCGTACAGTGATCACCGGTACCTCGCTTAACACCGGCAATCTAAAAGCACGTGCTAAGTTAGCTACCGCTGTTTTCTGTGCGCTTTGGATATCAAATAACACCATATTAGCCTGATTCTTGCCCGATGCCAACGTTACCCGTTTGACAAGCATTCCCTGAACAAAAAACAAGATACAGATGAAAGCAGTGGAAAGTCCAATAGATACGGTAAGCATCAAGGTCTGATTATTCGGTCGGTGTAAATTAGCAAAACCTTGCCTGTATAAATAACTCAGGGAGATTGGCATTGTTCTTTTAACAAGCCAAACCAGTAGATTCGACAAGGCAAATAATGCTAGAAAAGCCGTGGCTATACTCAGCGTAAAAGCTCCTGCCTCTAACCAGTTGTTCATTTGCAAACGCGTAAAGACTAGCACAAATGCCGCCATTAATGCATAGGTAATGAGAATTAATGGATCCGGTTTACTATCCCCGTTTTGGACGGACTGCCTGATTGCGTTTAATGGTGATATCTTTCTTACCGACAATAATGATGGTAATGCAAATAGTATAGAGATGATCATTCCCAAAAGGATTCCTTGTGCAACTGCCGACCAGGAAATTCCCATTGAAAGTTCTACGGGCAGGAAGTCTTTCAATACCATAGGCAGTGCAAATTGAAGTAAGGTTCCAAGAAAAGCACCAATTACTGCACCCACCAATCCCATAACCACGATTTGAATAAGGTAGATCAGAAAGGTGTCTCTTGCTTTCATTCCTAGACATCTCAAGGTTGCGATTGCGCCAAGCTTTTCTTTGATATACACCTGAACAGAGCTTCCAACCCCTATACAGCCAAGTAATAAAGAGATGAAGCCGGATAAGGCAAGAAACCTATTGACATCTTTAAATGACCTTCCTGTACTCTCCTTTCTGGATTCAACGGTCTCAGTATCCAGATCTTCCCTATCAAGAACCGGCTGTAACTGCTTCACCGTTAAATTCACATCAGCGGTGGGAGCAAACTTATAGAAATATTTGTACTGGATCCTGCTTCCTATCTTGGTAAGTCCAGTCTCTTCCAGATATTGTAAAGGGATGTAAACAATCGGTGCAACAGTTGAAGAAAGTCCAGATTGACCCGGAGCTTTATCAAGTGATCCTTCAATTTTGAAAGTAAGGGCGCCGATTTTAATGGAGTCTCCTGGCTTAGCATTGTATTGAAGCATTACGGTTCTGTCTACCAGGGCTCCCCTATCTTTTTGGAAAACGCCAGCTGCCGTCTTTGGACTGGTTTCAAGAGCCCCATAAAAGGGGTAATTTCCAGACAGTGCTTTAACTTGAACCAACCTGCTCTCAGAATTCTTTAAGAAATACAGCATAGACGCGAAGCTCCTCTCGGACGCTCTTTCTGCACCAAGCGTATCCAGCATTTGCTGTGCTTTTGCCTTAACCGGCCTTCTAGATTCAATGATTAAGTCTGCACCAGTCAGCAGCTTAGCCTGCTCATCAATATCTTTTTGCAGGTTATCTCTGAAGGAATAAACTGCAACTAAAGCCGCAATTCCAAGAATAATAGAAGATACAAATAAGAAAAGCCTTGATTTGTTGTTACGGGCGTCGCGCCAGGCCATAGTCAGTAGCCAGTAGAAACCTGGTCCTTTCTTATTCATCATCATACCACTACCGCATTAGTACTATCGGAGACAATTTTACCTCCTTTAATCTTTATAGTTCTTCCTGTCCGCAATGCTAGGTCCATATCGTGTGTAACAATAATTAAAGTGGTACCAGCGTCTCTATTCAAGTCAAACATTAAATTCTCTATTTTCTCGCTGGTCTCCGCATCCAGATTTCCAGTTGGCTCATCCGCAAAAAGAATTGCAGGCCTACTTGAAAAGGCCCTGGCCAGTGAAACCCTTTGCTGTTCGCCACCCGAAAGCTGAACGGGATAATGATGTGACCTATCGGCAAGACCGACTTTCTCCAGTAGATCAAGCGCTATATCCTTAACATTTTTGTCGCCCCTCAATTCCATAGGTACCATTACGTTTTCCAAGGCAGTAAGTGTAGGCATCAGTTGAAAGTTCTGGAAAATAAATCCGATGTTTTGGTTCCTGACAGCGGCCCGTTGATCTTCAGATAGATGATCCAACTGGATTCCATTTAAAACCACAGAGCCAGCTGTAGCATTATCCAGACCAGCACAAAGTCCAAGTAAGGTGGTCTTTCCGCTTCCGGAAGGTCCGGTAATGGAAACCGTCGATCCCTTCTCTACATTAAAAGTGATGTCCTCAAGCACGGTAAGGGGTTTACCGCCACTTTTGTATGTTTTACTAACGCTTTGAACGCTTAAAATTGATTCTTGAGACATGGATTCTTAATAAACTTAATACACAATGGTTTGTTAAATATAGCAGACACTGAATTTAAAGTCTAATTTTAGAAATATATTACACTCCTATGTCGTTCAGATTTCACTACATTTTATTAATAGCCCTTAGCATTGGTTTGTTTTCATGTAACAATAAAGAGAAGAAGACCGAAGACAATGCGGGCATCGATACTTCAGCCAGCAGCATTCAAAACACCGGGCCTGCAAAGAACATTTTATTTTTCGGCACATCTTTGACTGCTGGATATGGACTCGATCCTGGGGAAGCATACCCAGAACTGATTCAGCAGCAGCTGGACTCCTTAAAACTTCCATACAAGGCAATAAATGGCGGACTGAGCGGAGAGACCTCAGCTGCAGGTAAGGCACGTATTGATTGGTTACTTAAGCAACCGTTGTCTGTTTTTGTGTTGGAACTAGGTGCTAATGATGGTTTAAGGGGAATTCCTGTAAAAGAGACTACGGCTAATCTTCAGGCGATCATTGAAAAAGTAAGAGCAAAGTATCCGGAAGCGAAGCTAATGCTCACTGGTATGGAAGTTCCGCCAAACATGGGTGATAAATATGCATCTGATTTTAGAAATATGTTTAAGTCACTTGCCAGTAATAACAAAATGACCTTCCTCCCTTTCCTTTTAGAGGGCGTTGCAGGCATTCCAAAACTGAATCAACAGGATGGCATCCATCCAACAGCACAAGGACAGAAAATCCTGGCTAAAAACGTCTGGCAGAAATTGCAGCCACTGCTTTGACCTGCCTTCCTCTTTAATCAAACATCTGGTAAAAGGTTTTGTTATAAGCTCGAATAAAACCTTTATTACCTATGAAAAAGCTTTTTTATTTAGTAGTCCTCGCCCCGCTTGCAGTAGCCTGTAATTCTAATAGCAATACCGCTAATTCGCCTGCAGATAGCTTGGCTACCGTTGACAGCACACAGAAGTTAGACCTACCCGCTCCTGACACCAATGCAGCGAAAACAAAGTTTAGCAAAGTGATTGGATGGCCAGAAGGCAAAACCCCTGTAGCCCCTGCAGGATTTACTGTTTCTAAATTCGCAGCAGGACTTAAAAGTCCAAGAAACATTTATGTTGCGCCGAACGGCGATATCCTGGTAGTGCTGTCGAATTCAGAGCGTTCAACGAAGGATAAGGTCGTAGGTGCAATAACTGGCAAATCCAAATCAGAAGTAGCAGGTGAAAGTGCGAATACTGTAGTGCTCTTGCGCGACGCAAATAAAGATGGAGTTCCAGAACTTAAGTCTAACTTTATTACCGGCTTAGACCAACCTTATGGTGTTCTAATTATCGGTAACTCAGTATATGTAGCCAATACCGACGGTTTAATCAGATATCCATACAAAACAGGAGATACCAAAATTACTGCTGCAGGGAAACAAATTATGTCGTTACCTGCAGGTGGTTACAATAACCATTGGACCCGTAACCTAATTTCTAATGCAGATAACTCCAAAGTATTTATATCTGTTGGATCTGGAAGTAATGCCGGGGAGAACGGAATGGAGAATGAAGTTCGCAGAGCAAATATTCTGGAAATAAATCCCGATGGTACTGGCGAAAGAATATATGCCAGCGGTTTAAGGAATCCAGTAGGAATGGCATGGGCTCCGGGAACATCAACGCTTTGGGTTGCAGTGAACGAACGTGATGGCTTGGGCGACAACTTAGTACCCGATTATATAACAAGCGTTAAACCAGGTGGCTTTTATGGATGGCCTTACTCTTACTACGGACAAAATGAAGATCCCCGGTTAAAAGGATTGAAGCCTGAGCTTGTTGCCAAGGCAATAGTACCAGACGTATCAACCGGAGCACATACTGCCTCTCTTGGATTAGCATTTTCTACAGGTAAAAAGTTCCCAGCGCCCTACAATAGTGGAGCATTTATCGGACAACATGGATCGTGGAACAGATCTGAGCTTTCGGGTTATAAGGTCGCCTTTGTTCCTGTAAGCAACGGCAAAGCATCTGGTAAGCTTCAGAATTTCCTTACAGGGTTTATCGCTGATTCAGAGAAAGGAGAGGTATATGGCCGACCAGTTGGCGTTGCATTTACCCCAGACGGAGCACTGTTAGTCGCAGATGATGTTAGTAGTACAGTCTGGAGAGTGGCCGCGAAATAATTGGCATAATTTTTCGTAATCGCTTTGCATGATAAACAACACCTCAGCTAAGCGAAATATTATATTTTGTTTATTGATTGTCCTTGCAGGTTTCTCCGTATTACTACCTTCCTGTAAAAAGAAAGTGCGCTCTGACATCTCAAAAGTTTTATATAGCGAAACTAAAAACAAAGCTTTTAAGAACCTGGATGCCGATACTTTTGCGCTCGTCTTTCAGCAGTTGCTTACTGAACAGAAAGGTGGATTGACAAACCCAAAGCTGATCAGCTCTTACTATGAGTCGAAAGACTATGAGCCGGTACTTGTGTTACAACATTTACCAAAAGGTGAGCTTAAAGCAGTACCGGAGTATCTAAGCCGTTCAGCAGAGCATGGACTAGATCCTAAGATATTCAACGCGGACCTGTTAAAGGAGTTGGTCGCTAAATTCTATGACCGGAAGGGTATTGCTAACCAGAAAGAAGCTTATTCTGAATTGGCAAAGCTAGAAATGGCATTGGCTAATTCTTTGATTAATTACAACAATGCAATGCAATTTGGCATACTAAGTCCTAGAAAGATTTATGCTAATTACTATACAACAACTAAAAGACCTGATAGCTCCACCATGCTTCGGGTCTTTGCTGTAAAGGACATAAAATCTTTTTTAGATAGCATCCAGCCTAAAGATGCTCAATACAAAGCCCTCCAAGCCGCACTTCGATCAGGAACAGTTGGTACAGGTATGAACGAATCTGAATTTAAACGTATCCTTAATGTCAACCTGGAACGTTTAAGATGGAAAAATAAGCCCACACAGGATAAATATGTTCTGGTCAACATTGCAGATTTTAAATTGGATGTGATAGAGAATGGTAAATCCATTCTTAACATGAAGGTTTGCGTTGGCGAAGGACGTAATAAAGACTTTACAGCAGAGTTGAAGGAATACGATGAAGCAGGCTTAAGTAAAGACAGGCCGTTTTCTAGAGAAACGCCTCAATTGAATAGTATGATTCATAGCGTTCAGGTTAACCCTGTTTGGAACATTCCAGAAAGCATTGCCACGAACGAAATTTCTAAATATGCAGCGAAGGATAGGTATTACTTGTCGAATAAAAACATTGATGTTTATCAAAACGGCAAACTGGTAGAAGATCCGGAAACGATTGACTTCTCTGCTCCAGATGCTGGCTCAAAGTACGCATTTAAACAACGTCCGGGAGATGACAACTCTTTGGGAAAGATCAAGTTTCTTTTCAAGAATGATGTGGCTGTATACCTACATGATACCCCTGCTAAAGCAGCTTTTAATCTTCCCATGCGTGCGGTAAGTCACGGTTGTGTTCGCGTTGAAAAGCCTGCTGAGTTAGCAAAAGCGCTGTTTGGAGAAGGTGATAAATTTAATACAATTGACACACAGATGAAAAGCGAAGAACCTGAAGCTAAAGACATTGTTCTTAAACCGCAGGTTCCTGTTTACTTAGCTTACTATACTGTTTGGTCTGATGCTGCTGGAAAAATGCAGTTTAGAAAGGATGTTTATGGCTTGGATATCGTGCTTGATAGTTACCTGCAAAGATTAAGTGCAGGAAAATAATTTAGTTATTCACCATAATTGCAGAGGTGTCCATTGAACCAGCCGGCTCATTTTTAAGAACGGCCAGATCGGCTGCCATATGCTGATTTAGAAACTTTGAAGTGTATTTTTGGTCGTTGCCATTAATAAACAAGACCGTACGCCCTTCGATAGTATCAATAACCAAGTTAGCAAGCTCGGGAGCAACAGCAGGACATCCCTGACTCCTTCCAAGGCGACCTAAAGCGTTAATTGTCCCCTGACTAACATACGATGCCCCGTGAACGACAATTGAACGTTTGCGGGCATTATCATTATAGCCAGCATCCATTCCATCAAGCCTTAATGATTTACCATGTTTTCCTGCATATACCTCTCCTGTGACATAAAAGCCTAAGCTACTTTGAAACGAATCATTTACGTTTGAAAACCTCGTAGCCTTGTCTGAACCACTTCCATTACCGTGAGCAACCCAGGTATTCAGTAGCAATTCCTTCTTATCTAAATCAATGATCCATAAGCGTTTCGCAGTGCTGTTCTGCTCCATATCAGCGATACTAATGATGGATTTCACATTAGATAGCTTGCCAGACATTTTTAAATTATAGAAGCCAGTGATAGCTTTTTCAAAGACCGCTTTGTTCATACCTGCTAATGCAAGGTGCGTAGTATCATAAAGATCGTCAACGTATTTATGATAAAGTGAATCTTCTGAAGCTGTACGTACAATTACTCCAGACTCAACAGGAGACTTCCAACTTAAGGTAAAAAGCGAAAAAGCAATTAAAAGAAAGCCTGCTCCGCCTAAAATGTATTTTCTCATAGAATCTAATTTAGTAACTCTGTGTAATCTATACTTAATAGGTAAGTTTGCGCCAAATAGAAGGGTTTTGTTTATGATTTGTTGTTTCTAACTATAACAAAGATACGAAAATGTTACAGAACGAGATGTATAATTACACCGTTTTACGTAGTTATGACTATCCAAAATGATTAAAGACACCGGCATTTAAATTAACGAAAAAGCCCTGTAAACCGCATTGAAAAGTTTACAGGGAGAGATATGATACGATTATTATAACGTCTTGATTTTAATGTTTCTCCATTGAGTAGATCCAGGATGTTCCTGTAATGCGATCTTTCCCTTTGCCACTTTAGCAAAATTAGCGAAGTACTTATCTTTGAACTTACTATTTTCTATCAGTTTATTCCATTCATCGCTACCAATTTGGCCTTCAAACGTCTTTGTTCCGTTTAGATAGAAAGTGAGGTGCCCTTGGTTCTGAATCAATCTAACCTTGTTCCACTCTCCTACGGGAACTGGTTTTGAAACAGTTGCGTCTCCAGCCATGTCATACAGGCAACCAGCCAAGTGATTTGGTTTTTTATTATCTTCCGCGTCTATATTATCGAGCACCTGCATTTCCGGACCTGTCGCATAAGTGGCTGTATATTTAGGCTCCTCCTGAATATCGAATATGATACCACTATTGCTTCCTTTTCTAACTTTCCATTCCAGATTAAGCTCGTAATTCTCGTACGCCTCATCTGTAACTATGTCTCCGCCACCGCTTCTAGGCTTGGTTTCGTCGAATACGATCGCTCCATCTACGACTTGCCATTTCGAACCTACAGTGTCTTTCAAATAAGTATGCCATCCTTTAGTTGTTTTACCATCGAATAAAAGCTTCCAGCCTTCTTTTTTCTCTTTCTTAGATAGCGTGTTGGGTTGTTGAGCAAAAGCTGAAGTACAAATCAAGGCAAGCGCTACAACAGTAGTTAAGGTCTTTTTCATGTGCATGTGTTTAGGAAGACTAAGGTAGTTCAAAATAATAATATATCATTTTAGTCGCTAAATCTTTACAGTCAACTCGAATCAAGCGACTAAATGAGCCTATGGCATCAGTTTCCTCTTTAAAAATTCCGCTGTTGCCTCACTTACCTTTAAAGCGTTCTCAAACTTCATCCAATGATGAGTATCGTCTGGGATTGCAAGTGACTCAAATGAAAATCCTTTCTCCTGGAATCGTTTTACCAAATCGACAGTCTGACTAAAGTTTACGTTTCTATCGTCATCTGCATGGATCAATAATACAGGTGATTTCCAGGAATCCAAATATGTAATTGGCGATGAAAAAACCGCCAAACGCTCTGCCTCTGCGGCGTCCGGGGCTTCAGCCTTTACATCCGTAGATGCACTACCGAAACGGTTGTTTACTCCGTGAATATCAACCCCCGCTGCAAAGATTTCTGAGTCTTTACCTAGGGCAAGGGCAACAAGATATCCACCATATGAGCCTCCATAGATACCGATTCTTTTAGGGTCAACCCCTTCCTGCTTTGCAAGCCATAAACCGGCCGCTTTGATATCCTGGTACTCTGAGGCACCCTGAGATCCGGCGCCGGCGGGTTTATGAAATTCATATCCATAACCGGTGCCCAGTCTATAGTTAACCGAAAGCACAGTAAATCCCAAACTAACCAGATACTGGTTAAGCGCATAGTCGATGGAATAGTAATCCATATAATGCCACCCTAAAAGCATCTGCCTTTGTGGACCGCCATGAACATATACGATTGCTGGCTTGTTCGTTACCCCGTCTGACTTCTTATTGGATGCGTCAGGCTTAAAAAGCTGACCATATACAAGATTGCCATCCGCAGCTTTAAACGTAACCTGCTGAGGAGTTACCAGGTACCTTTCAGGAAAATCGCCGGGAACCAACTCGCTAGCTAAGACCTTAAGACTCTTATCTTTTTTGATCAATGCAGGCAACATTGGTCGCTTCGAAGTGGCTGTTAACGCAATAATTTCAGATGAAAGACTAGTGATAACAGGATAGGTCTCTAGACCGGCACCTGAGCTTAGAGGAACCATATCTGCTTTGTCTATAGAAACCTTATAGATGTGCCGTCTGTCCATGTCTTCCTTTGTACCTCCTGTGTTTGCAGCAAATACGAGCCATTTCTTATTACTGCTAAGCTTCACATGCTCCACTGCAAAATTTCCTGGCGTGAGCATAATTCGCTGGGAGCCATCCGGATTCATGGCATAAAGTAACGGCCAACCACTTTCGTATGAACTGAAGACTATCTTGCCATCTGCCCATAATAGATTCGCAGCTCCATCCATGGAAGGAAATGATCCCCTCAAGGTTTTGGGCGCAGTCCACAGTTTTGCGCCTCCTATGCCATTGGCCTTAGCTTTCCAAATCTCCCAGGGCAATTGCTTTCTCGAAAGTATCGAATCTACACCCAACCCTGTTCCAGGAGTTCTTATGAATACAAGCTCTTCTCCATTTGGAGACCATCTTGGGGAGCTATCCTTTGAGAACCCGGGCAGTATCCATTGAATCGGGAGCGTTTGAGTAGTATAAACTCCTATAAAAGAATGATCGCCTCTACTAGAAACAAAGGCTAGTTTCGAACCATCGGGCGACCATATTAGTCCGCTACTGACACCTTTGGCATAAAACATCTGGCTCGCAGCAGAACCTCCGTTTATACTTGCGGTCATTACCTGACCAGCCTTTATAAATACCACTGAAGCACTGTTAGGGTTGATAACAGGATTATCACCCTCTGAGAGCTCATTTACTTTTCCACCGGCAAAAGGCACACTACAGACCTGAACTTTCTGTATTACCGGCAAGGAAGCTGCGTTGACAGGAATTGTTCCGTCCCGTGATCCATGGTCTCCTCCACGAACGAAAACTATCCACTGCCCATCTTTCGAGATTGACAAGCTGGTGAGTTCCTGCGCATCATCAGCATCATAACTGGTGACCTTATTGGCCTTATACAATGGCCCGGTGGCAGCATAGATATTCCGCCGGCCTTGTTCGTTAACTGCCCACACGATTTTATCTTCCGCTGCCGCGGCAGTAAGCTCTGATGGAAAGGGGTAACTCAATACACCCTTCAATGAAAAACTTTGGCCCAAACCATCAAAGCCAGCTAAAAGCAATAGAAATAAAAAAGTTGTCCTTCTAAACATTAACATCGGTTACAAATCCCACCATAACCTGGTCGTACGAGGCACTTCGGCTGGCACACTGCCACCATTCTTATTCCGCTCTCCCTGAGGATAATCGTTCCGACGAATATATTTGTCTAACGTGGCATTTACGGGTAATGTGAAATCTTTGTACTGGTAGTCAAAACGACGTGCATCATTCCAAGCCTCAGGATTTAAGTAAGTAGCTACATATTTTTCTTTGAAAATAAGTGCCTTTGTTAACCCAGCGGCGCCGACAGCAACTATCGGACTGGCAAGATATGTCGCCTTTTCAGCAGCAGGCACCTGGAGCTTATCCATGTTTGCAGATATACCGGCTAAGTATGCGTTATATGATCTGGTCTTATCCGTTGTAAACGCAGCCTCGGCCTCAATGAACTTAAGCTCGGCATAGGTAACGATCAATATTGGAGAGGTATTACTTGTCCATGGAGAACTGCTAGAAATGTAATTCTCATCTTTAGTGGTATTTGCTCCTGGCAACCTGTTTCCAGCACCATTCACAGTTCCAATGTAGGTTCCATTGACGGTCTTATCCGTGATCTTAGCGATCCTTGGATCAACAAGTCCATACGTTGTACCGTTCAAATGGTCAATAAATTGTTCTGATAGCCAACCTCCCAACGATTGGGTTGAATTGCTTAGAGCTACTCCTGCCCAAAAATTACGAAGAGTAAAGGTTGCCATTCCAGCATCTTGCGCATTTGCCGTAAAAGAATTGTCTATTGCGGCTAAAACCGCCCTAGGATCATAAACTGTTGTCTTGCTAACCTTTACTAATAACCTTGCCTTTAATGCGTAAGCGAATTTAAGCCAGTTTATGCGTTGATTCGCGGCCCCTGTTGAACCATAAATCAAATCACTCGCTGGCGCTAATTTTATGGTTGCAGTGGTTTTAGACAATTCTGTTATAGCTTCATCAACTAATGCCATACTCGCTTTGTAAATGTCTTCGGCACTATCATATTTTGGCGTAACGTTTTGGGGGTTAAATGCCTCAGAGAAAGGCGCATTGCCCCAAAGGTCATTAACCATGATCAGGTGATGTGCAATCAACAAATCAGCTACCCCAACATACTCACTTGATCCGGTAGCTACAGCCAACTTTTTCATCTCGTTGGCATCTGCCATCGCAAAATAAAGGGCATCCCAGGTTGAAGTAAAGTCTATGGACTGGTAAGTATCTGCCGCACCAGCCGCAGCTGGATTAGCCGTATATTGTACATAAGGTACAATAACGCTTCCAGCATTGTAGCTGTTTAACCCGGCTTTATAAGTGGAGGTTGCTAACAGCGATGCCAAAGTTGGCGTACTCACCTGGTTTGGATTGTTAGCAAGATCGTCAAAATATTTGTCACTGCAACCTTGCAACCCAACTGAGGTAGCTAAAGCAAACATTATAATGTATTTACCTAATTTTTTCATCGTAATTTCTTTTAAAAACTTAAATTAAGAGTAAACAGAATCGTACGTGCCGTAGGGTATGTAAATCCTGCAGAACCATCATTATTACTAGCACTATCATAAGAACTGGACTCAGGATCCACACCGTAATATTTCGTCCAAAGCCAGAGATTGTTACCGGTAACTGACACCGAAGCATTTCTGATGGCTTTCTTAGGAAGCCATTTTGTAGGAATAGAATACGCTAAACTAGCAGACCTTAACCTGACCCATGAAGCGTCCGTAACAAATGGCTCTGAAACATTTCTATAAAAACGACGGTAATAGCCTTCTCCATAATCAACACCATCTGGACCTAAACGTTGTCCTAACCAAACGGGTTTAGTATTCGGACTTCCGTCTGCTAATACGCCCTCAAAGGTTCTAAATGACCGTCTGTCAACAGAGTAGTCAGGAAGTCCGAAAGCTGAGTAGAAATCCTCAAGCCAATTGTACTTTTCAAAACCTACTCTGGCGTCAAAGAGCGTGGTTAAACTAAAGCCTTTATACGTAAAAGTGTTAGTAATACCTGCAATCCAGTCTGGCTGTGAATTACCAAGAATTTTTTGTTTTCCGCCAGATATACTAGGAAAACCATCTGCACTAATTAATAATGGTGTTGACGGATCAAGGAAGTCCGTTTCTGTTTGCCCTCCATAATATCTGTTGAAATAACTTCCGTAAATATTACCGAAAGACTCTCCTTCCACTAGTTTCATAGTGACTCCAGCATTACCATATCCTCTTGCTGATCCGTAAATCACAGTTGTAGGAAGGCGCACGATCTTATTTCTATTTGCCGAAAAATTCAGATTTATATCCCATTTGAATGACTCCGTTAAAATCGGCTTACCATTTAAAACCAACTCTATACCTCTATTACGGATATCACCCGCATTAATGGATGTAGAAACATAGCCTGTTGCAGAAGGGATCTGCGCAGCAACGATCTGGTCTTTACTTAATGAATAATAATAAGTTGCATCGAATCCAAGTCTGTTGTTAAGGAAAGACATTTCAAGTCCAGCCTCGTAAGTATTCGTAAATTCAGGACGAAGATCTTTGTTGCCAAGATTACCTGCTAGGGTTAAACCAGTGATACCAGTTGGCAGGCCAGTGTAGGGACTAAAGCCAGAAGAGGTGGCGTATTCGAAAGCGTCCTTACCAATTTTAGCGTAAGACAATCTTAGTCTAGTCTGGCTGATGAATTCTGGCAACTTAAATTGATCTGAAATGACATAACTTAAACTTGCTGACGGATAAAAGAATGACCTGTTTTCTGCCGCAAGGGTGGAGGTAATATCATTTCTACCTGTTACAGTTAAAAACAAATAGTTCTTGTAATCAAAAGTCGCCTCACCGAAATATCCTACTAAACGTTTTTTTCTAATGTCCTGTGTAGGGGTAAGAACTTTAGCATTACCAAGGGTAAAGAAATTATAGATGCTCAACTGACTTCCTAAAACACCAACATCCTTCGAACTCCTGTTATAAAGTTCTTGCCCCAATCTTAATGTCCCAGTGATGTCTTCTGTTAATTTATGGCTTAATGTAGCGATGAATGTACTATTGAGTGTTCTAAAACGTGTATTATACTCTCCGACAAAACCTTCTGCGTTGTCATAAACTTGCTCTCCCGTCAAGCCTAGAAGTCCGGGGGCAGTTCTAAACCTGTTATCAGTGTATTGGTCTACTCCAAAACGGTAAGACAAATTTAACCACGAAGTCACATCATACCCAAGGTTTGCACCTGCAATAAAACGGTTAACATCTCCTTTTAATCTGTTTGTTTCAGTACCATATATTGGATTGTTCGTTCCTAGATATTTTTGAGTACCATTCGGATTAAATACATCCCGAACATCAAAGCGTGGCGACCAATAAGCTAAAGCTTCGCCAAATCTGTCAGCACTATATGTGTAACCTCCAGCATTACTAAAATTCATATTCACACCAGCCTTAAACTTTGGGCTGATCGTAAAGTCTGTATTTAGTCGTGCAGAATAATTTTTGTAATCCGTATTAGGCATCATCCCTTTCTGATAAAACTGAGAGATGGATGAGAAGAACTTTATGGCTTCTGTTCCCCCATTTACAGATACAGAATTACGAACCTGCTGACCAGTTCTAAATGCACGGTCGTAATTGTCAAACAGTTCATCGGGGTGGGTCGGGTCAATAAGCTTTGCCTCCTCAATAGTTGGCCCCCATGCGGGTCCAATCCCACCGGGTGGATTAGTGTAAACACCCAACACGCCCATGGTGTATTGTTTTTGAACATCAGGGCTTTTTAAAACTTCATCGAATCCGTAAGTGCTGTTGAAGCTCACATTGAATCCATTTTGCTTCCCTCTTTTAGTAGTGATCACAACTACACCGTTAGCACCACGCAATCCGTAAAGCGCAGTAGCAGCACCACCTTTTAAAATGTTGATGGTCTCGATATCATCGGGATTTATATCCGAGGCTCTATTACTTACTCCTCTTGCACTATAGGCATTCCCTTCAGCATTGGCTCCTAATGTTGAGGTGGAATTATCAATTTGTACACCATCGATCACATAAAGCGGATCTCCGGAGATGTTTGGATTCACAGAATTTACACCTCTGATGCGGATGTTAGCTCCCTGGCCTGGACCACCGCCCATACTTGAAATAGTCGCTCCGGCAACCTTGCCTTGTAAAGCATTGAGCATGTTTGGCTGGTGATTGAAATTCAGGTCTTCTGAAGTTACTCCCTGAGCCGCATACCCGAGCGACCTCCTTTGCCTTGTAATACCTAATCCCGTAGAAACTTGAACCTCTTGTAATTGTGTCGCATCGGTCTCTAAAGTAACAGAAAGACTGGATTGAGTTCCAACGGTAACTTCTTTAGAAACATATCCCATATAGCTGAATACTAAAACTGGATCTGAGCCAGAGATACCTACCGTAAAAGTACCGTTAGAGTTGGTCGAGGTTCCGACACTGGAGCCCTTAAGTTTGATCGTAACACCAGGCAAAGGAATTCCATCCTCTGCGGCAGTTACTTTTCCAGTGATCGTTTTTACTTGAGCTTGTAACGAAAAATTAGTCAGTAAAAGAAATGGAAGAAAAAGTAGAGTAAAGATTATTCTCATAATTTCCGGGTTTAGTTGAGTTGATTTCGGTTTTGTTAATGCCAATATAGTCATTTAGCAAAAAAAGTCTTCACAGAAGCCGGTAAATAATTTCTATCCAAAGAAAGCGCTGAAACAGTCCGCGTAAAGGACAATTTTTAGTACAGTTGACAAGAAGTTTATGGAATAAAGCGAGATGGGGTGTCATTCTTAGCCTGAAAAGCGCTTATAATAAAGAAGGCCGGTTTAATAACCGGCCTTCTTTATTATTCTACGAGCCAAACAGAGTCTACAAAGTATTTTTGCTGATCAAAGAAATGTTCTTTGAATTTAAATCCAGATTCGGCTGCTAGAGACTCAATTTCCTGCAATGCATATTTCTTTGAGATCTCCATAAAGATGTATTCATCTTTCGAAAAATTAATTGTTTCCCCATCCCCGATACGAACCTGCTGATCTGTCAAACTTATCAGATAGCTCTTACACATCCCGGATTCCGGATTATAATTAGCATAATGCTCAAAACTGTCCAAATCAAAATTTGCTGCCAACTCTCTGTTGATGCGCGTCAATAAATTAAGGTTAAAAGCACTTGTTACTCCCGCCGGGTCATTATACGCAGCTAGTATCTTTCGAGGATTTTTTTTCAAGTCAAATCCGATAATTAAAATATCATCTTTAGAAAGCAGCGTTCTCAAATCAACACAAAACTGTGCCGCTTCTTCCGCATCCATGTTTCCAATGTTCGCGCCCATAAACAATACAACCTTTCTACGATCCGACATCATGTTTGCTTCTCTAAGCATATCGAGATAGTCACCATTTAGTCCCTCAACATGGAGCGAAGGAAACTGCACAGGAAGTTTCAACTCCAAATCGTGAATTACATGTGCTGAAATATCAATAGGGAGATAACTGAAATCTAACTGTAGGTCTAACAAACTTTTTAAGAGATGTACTGATTTAGTGGCATCACCTGCACCTAGCTCAACCAGGTCAAATGGAGTTTGCTTTGCAGAAATAATCTGAGCCAACTCTCCAGACTGATTGCTGAGAATATCCATCTCCGAATTAGTCAGGTAATACTCGTCCATTTCCATTATCTGCTGGAAGATATGATCTCCCTGTTCATCGTAGAAATACTTGGAATGCAAATATTTGGGTGTTGACTTCAACCCTTTCAGGGTATCTGTTAAAAATTGCACAGCTACTACCGGCTGCTTTTGGATAGTTTCAAGAGTATTCATTGGAAGGTTATTGAGCTAGTCTGATACCAGTGAACTGCCAGCGTAAATGCGGATGGAAAAAATTCCTATAGGTGATTCGGCTATGTCCGTTTGGGGTTGCTTCAGATGCACCACGGAGCACCTTCTGATTGACCATAAACTTTCCATTGTATTCACCTATTGCACCAGGCGCCTTATTAAATCCAGGGTAAGGAAGGTAGGCACTTTCAGTCCACTCCCATCGCTCCCCCCAGTTGAACAATGTGGCCGCAACTTCCCACTCAAACTCTGTTGGGAGGCGCAAGCCTGACCACCCAGCAAATGCGTAGGCTTCGTAATAGCTGACATGACTTAGAGGGGCATTCAAATCTAATGGTTGTAAACCCTCAAGAGTGTACGTATGCCACGCTCCTTCTATCAGATGCCAATACAACGGAGCCGTGATTTTATGAGTGTTTACCCAATCCCAACCCTCGGCATGCCAATGGCGGAAATCTCGATACCCGCCATCATTAATAAACGCTAGATATTCTCTATTGCTCACTAAAAGAGAACTGATAGAAAAATCTTGTACATACACCTTGTGCCTGCTAAGCTCATTATCAAAACAAAACGACGACCCAATATGCCCGATCTCATAAACACCTTCTTTGAAGCCCATCATATGCTTTGGACTACTTGGTTCATTCGTCGATTTTGTAGGACCATTGTTGTACGCTGGAAAAAGTGGGTTATTTCCAAGGATATATTTGATATCAGTCAACAGGAGCTCCTGATGCTGTTGCTCATGATTAAAACCAAGGATGAGTAATTCTTCAACTTCAGGAGTCAAGGGATTGTGTAAAAAAGTAAGCATGGCCTCATCAACATAGGTACGATATTGATACACTTCCTTTACGCTGGGACGACTAAGATTACCTCTATCGGTTCTGATCACGCGTGCGCCAACTGTTTCATAATAACTGTTGAACACGTAATTGAAAGTGTCATTAAAAACCTGATAATTAGTAAAAAATGGCTGTAAAATGAAGGTTTCGAAGAACCAGGTGCTGTGGCCTAGATGCCATTTGGGCGGACTAACATCGATGACAGGTTGTACAACATAATCTTCCGTTTGAAGTGGTTTGCAGATGAGTTCAGTATGGCTCCTAATCTGCGTATATTGTTGTGACAGCGTCATCAATTTCGATCTATATAGTTCTTAAGTTCTGTAATGCTAGTAACATTTAGCGATTGCGATTGTTTTTTACGCATCATTAAAGCATACGAATTATTGAAGCCAATCGGCTTAAGCCATTTAATTTGATACTCTTTGTGAAAAGCTGCTTTAACATAATCATAAGTCTTCTGCTTGTCGCGCGAAACTAAGTCTACAATCTTAGAGTCAGGCTGCAACAACACTAATAGCCCGGTGCCTGTATATTCCGGGTAAAAATCTATCTGATCGTTCATCAGCGCATCGAAACAGATCTTTGTGCCTCCAAGGCCGGTTTTGGTATCTACGCTGTATTCAGTGTTTCCTTGAATTAGCATGCGATACATTTCGGCCAGGAGATACTGCTCACCGAAGATTTTGGAGCCTATTCTAACGGAACCTGCTTTGCCACCTCTTGGCTCTTTAAATAGATTACTGCTAGTTAAGAAGTCTTTTGCCACACGCTCGGGAGTTTGTTTTAATTGATCAGTCCGATAGTTAAGGTCAGTCATCACCGAATCGGTGATCTTCCCTGCAAGCAGGTTTAGAGCTTCCTCCAGACCAGGGAATTTCTGCAAGGACGACTCGCGCACAATGGGAGCTGCATAATAGGGCGGGAAGATGCCTTTGTCATCTCTCAAAATGGTGAGATTAAATGCTTTTAACCTGCCATCTGTTGAATAGCCGCTAATTACGTCTATCTCCCCTTCATAAGCTGCCTTATACATCACAGCATCACTGATAACAGTGGTATAAATTTTTAATCCATAAATTGACTTAAGTCCCAAGTCACCGTCTTGCCTACCCATGAACTCAGGGGTAAAACCGGCACTAAGCTTTGTTCCATAACTTTTAGGCAAGACGTAAAAACCGCCTAAAAGCAGAATTACAATCGGAATGAGGTATAGAACCTTCACCATTCTCTTTACATCAAATTTTTGAAGTCTTGACAATAGAAAGTCTAAAAGGACTGCAAGCAGTGCCGCGGGAATAGCTCCCGCAAGGATCATATTGGTGTTGTTCAAAGAAATACCTCCGAAGATAAATTCACCTAAACCGCCCGCTGCAATATAGGACGCAAGCGTAGCAACGCCCACATTAATTACGGTAGCTGTTCGGATGCCCGCTAATAATACAGGCATAGCCAGTGGAAGTTCTACACGCAATAAGATTTGTTGCGTATTCATTCCCAGCGCTTTTGCTGCCTCTATAACATGCTTATCGATGCCTATAATCCCTGTGTAAGTATTTCGAATAATTGGAAGCAGAGCATAAATCAATAGCGCAACTATTGCAGGTTTTGGTCCTATCCCTAATAAAGGGATCATAAACCCTAAAAGTGCAATACTTGGTATAGTTTGAAGCACACCTGCTAGGCCGAGTACAGTCCCAGCAAAACCTCTTTTACGGGCAATTAAAATACCAATTGGAAGGCCGATACCAATAGCTAGCAACAATGAGATAAATGTTAGACCTAAGTGCTGAGCCGTTTGGGAGAGCAGCTTATCTGACTGCTCATACATGAAACTCCATACGGTTTGCGGTTGATCAGTCATGTATTTCCAGGTTTTGATAGCTACCGAATGCGGAAGTCAGCTCAGATAAGGCAATCCTTTTTGAAACCTGGGTATTCAAATCGATGAACGTATGCGCTTCAACCGTCTTATCGGAACTAAACAGCTCCATTGCCGACCAGATACTAAAGGCATTACTAAAATGGCCCGGACTTGATTGTATGGAGGAGTCGGGTAGTAAGGCCCAGAGATCTTTAACGGTTATTGTTTTAAATTCAAGCACCAATCGCTGATTTTCCAAGAACTTAGTGACAAAATCATTTGCCGGCCTAAATAACAATTCCTTGGGTCTACCGATTTGAACGATTTTCCCCTGATCCATCAAACAAATACGATCCGCCAATTCAAAGGCTTCCTGGACATCATGAGTGACCATTACGATGGTCTTTCTTTTAAATTCTTCTAACGCTTTAAATTCTGACTGAATGCCAGATCTGGTCACATTATCTAAAGCTCCAAACGGCTCGTCCATTAATAAGATTGCCGGGTCTGTGATTAGCGCTCTAATCAGTCCTACCCGCTGCTGCTGGCCTCCACTAAGTTCATGCGGAAACTGGTGAAGAGAGCTTTCCGGCAATTGGAACTTCGCTATTAATTCCACTGTTCGTTGTGTGGTCTTTTTGGCTGCCCAATGTAATAACCTTGGAACTACCGCAATATTCTCCGCAATAGTAAAATGCGGAAATAATCCAACATTCTGCATTACATAACCAATTTTCCGGCGCAATTCTTCAGGTTTTCCCTTGCTAATATCAACTCCATCAAGTATTATGCTTCCAGAGTCAGGCTCGATCAGGCGATTGATCATTTTCAATGTAGTGGTTTTTCCGCACCCACTCGTTCCAAGCAGCACGAGATTCTCTCCTTCAAGGACGGTGAATGTTATATCACTCACCGCTTTGGTATTCCCATAACTCTTACTTACTCCGGATACAGTAATCATCTAATCTTCCAACTTCATGAAAAGATTATTTAAAGATTCTGAATACGTTGGATGAGCAAAAATGCCATATCGGATCTGTTCATAAGTGATCCCACCCTGCATAGCCATTTGCAAAACAGACACAATCTCTCCGCCTTCAGCCGCAAGGATACAGGCGCCTAATATCTCTTTTGATTTTCTATCTACTATCGCTTTCATGAAACCACGGGTTTCACCGGTCTCGATTCCACGTGCAACTTGCTCCATCGGAATTTTTGCAACTAAATAATCCAAGCCTTTTTCCTTTGCCTCCTTTTCGGAAATCCCAATCCGTCCTAGTTGAGGATCAGTAAACATGCAGTATGGAACTGGTCGTCCGTTGGTTGACAATTGAGTTTGTTCAATTAGATTCCTATATACAATGGTGTAATCATTGTAAGCGATGTGGGTAAACGCAGGCCCACCTTTTACGTCACCTAAAGCATAAATATCTTTGACATTCGTTTGCAGTTTATCATCTACAATAATATTCCCTTTGTCATCAGTATTGACGCCGGAAACTTGTAAGTTGAGTGCCGCTGTCTGAGGTGCTCTGCCAATTGCTACTAAAACATGAGTTGCCGTTAGTGTCCTGGTATTACCATCCACCAACAAATTAAGACTAATCAAACCATCCTTTTTTTCAACACTTTCAACATTTGTGTCGGTTAAGATAGTTAGTCCTTCTTCTTCTAGAATCTTATTGATCTCCTCAGAGACATCATCGTCTTCCCTTCCCATGATTGAGGCTGACTTCTCCAAAATCGTCACCTGACTACCAAAGCGCTGAAACATTTGCCCAAACTCCAGTCCGATGTAATTTCCTCCAACAATTACAAGATGTTCAGGTACTTCTTGTAAATCAAGAATGGTTGTTGAGGTCAGGTATTCTATAGTCTCCAGGCCTTTAATATCTGGAATCTTGGCCTTTGTACCAGTATTAATAAAAATCAAATCTGCAGTAACTATTTGTTCTTCTCCATGGAAGTTTGTGACAGTCAGTTGTTTTTCCCCAGAGAATGTCGCTTCTCCCATAATAAGATCTACGCCGTCTGTTGACTCAAGACCTTTTTGAGCGGATTGCTGGAATGACTTAACAATCTCATCTTTACGGGCTTTGATCCTTTTGAAATCGACTTCGATGTTTCCAATGTTAACACCAAGATCACCTGCATTCTTGGCCCTGTATAGAGCTTGAGCAGAAGCGATCATTGCCTTTGTCGGTGTACAACCGTCGTTAATACACGTACCGCCAACAATTCTTTTTTCAATTACTGCTGTTCTTTTTCCTGCTAACGCAAGTTTCTTAGCAAGTGGTATCCCAGCCTGCCCAGCGCCAATGATGATGACATCATAGTGTTCCATATCAATTACCGATTTTATGTGGACTCTCTTTTGCGAATTTCAATATGGAAAGCCCTAGAGGAGGTAACGTTAAGCATAACGAATGCGATCCGCCATGCATTGGGATTGGATAGGCGTCAAGCAATTCTTGATTTAACACATTGCTACCATTATATTTTAAATTGTCGCTGTTGAATATCTCTGTATAAAAACCTGCTTGCGGAACACCAACCCGGTAGTTCTGACGCACCAAGGGTGTAAAGTTGGCCACAAACAACAAAGAATCGCCGGGCTCTGCACCCTTACGTAACCAACTAATCACTGAATTCTCAGCATCGTCAAGGGAAACCCACTGAAATCCATTCGGATCAAAATCATAACCTTTAAATGCAGGTTCTATTAAATAAATTCTGTTCAAATCAGCTAATACTTTTTGAATACCAGTATTAAAATGATTGTTTTCATGCCAATCTAAACTGAAATCATGCTGCCATTCATGTTGCTGGCCAAATTCGCCACCCATAAATACCAGCTTGGCACCGGGGTGCCCATACATATAAGCATATAGCAATCGTAGATTAGCAAATTTTTGCCATTCATCTCCCGGCATCTTGTTGATGAGAGAATATTTACCATAGACGACTTCATCATGCGATAATGGCAATACAAACTTTTCACTGAAAGCATATACCAATCCAAAGGTTAGCAGTCCCTGGTGATGCTTCCGGTATACTGAATCCTGTTGAAAGTAATCTAATGTATCATGCATCCAGCCCATCATCCACTTCAGGTCAAACCCTAAGCCGTTCTCGCTGGTGGGATGCGTTACACCGGGCCAGGAAGTAGATTCTTCAGCCACTGTAAATACTTCCGGATGGTGGCTATGTACAGCGTCATTAAATTCCTTTAAGAAAGAAACTGCCTCTAAATTCTCACGTCCGCCAAACTCATTTGGAATCCATTCCCCTGCGTTACGCGAGTAGTCCAGGTAAAGTATGGAGGCTACGCCGTCCACTCGCAAAGCGTCAATATGATACAGATCAAGCCAGTATAAGGCGTTTGAGATAAGAAATGCCCTCACTTCATTGCGGTCCATGTTGAATATAAAACTTTTCCAATCCGGATGAAATCCTTTTCTTGGATCCGCGTATTCGTATAGATTGGTCCCGTCGAAATAGCCAAGTCCATGTTCATCAGTAGGGAAGTGCGAAGGTACCCAATCCAATATCACACCAATACCTGCCAGATGCAGCTCGTTCACCAGGTGCATAAAATCCTGTGGCGTACCAAATCTTCCTGATGGTGCAAAATATCCTGTTATTTGGTAGCCCCAGGAGCCATAAAAAGGATGTTCCATCACAGGCATCATTTCTACATGGGTAAACCCCATCTCAGAACAATAGGCAGGTAGTTCGGCAGCCAGTTCCCGGTAAGTCACAAAGCGGCTTTCCGTCTCTTCTTCTACTCTTTTCCATGAACCAATATGCATCTCGTAGATAGAGATCGGCCGACTAAGCGGTTTGTTTGCGCTGCGTTGGGTCAGCCAATCGGTGTCTGTCCAGGTATGATCCAGTTCCCAGGTAATGCTTGCTGTGTTGGGCGGAGTCTCCCATCGATACGCATAGGGATCGCCTTTCTGTACCCGGTAGCCAGACTGCGATTCGATGGCATATTTGTAACACTCCCCTGCCCCAATGTCAGGAATAAATAGTTCCCAAATACCAGATTCGTCCCAGCGCACATGCATGGGGCTCGCCTGTTCATTCCAACCGTTAAAATTTCCTACCACAGAAACGTTCTGTGCGTTAGGAGCCCAAACGGCAAAGTACACACCGCGAGTACCCAAATGCTCAACTACGTGGGACCCTAATTTGTTGTATAACTGATAGTGTTTACCAGCTTTAAATAACGCGATATCAAACTCAGTGAATAAAGTGAACCAGGGAGAAACTTCTTCAGTAACAACCGCTAAAGTTTGTTCTTTCTTTGCCATAAGTGTTATTGTACCTTGTTTTGTCTGCTTGCTTCTATAATTGACTTAATCCCTCTCAATGGCACAGTTACCCAAGCTGGTCGGTTGTTCAATTCATAATTTAATTCATAAACTGCTTTTTGTAGAAGAAAGGTCTGCATCATCAATTGTAAATCTGCGCTTTCCTTAGGAACAAAAGGTAAACCATCAACGGTATCTAAATATGCTTTCATAAAGAATCCACTCATATAATGATACCACTGTTCTACATATGGGATCAGCTTATCAACATCTTCTTCGCGAATCTGGTTATCGAGAAACAAGCTGCCATAAGCGGCATAATGAAATGACCGGATCATTCCTGCAACATCGCGCAATGCAGAATATTTCAATCTCCGTTCACTATAGCTGCGTGCAGGTTCTCCTTCAAAATCAAGGATTAAAAAGTCTTTACCTGTAAACAATACCTGACCCAAATGGTAATCACCATGGATCCGAATCTTCGTCACCTCAATTTTGTGATCATAAATCTGCTTCAATACTTGCAATATCTCATCTTTCATATCTAACACTTCCTGAGCTTCAGCTTTAACCTTATCAGGTAGGTTCTTCATATTACGTGTCAGGCTCTGAAACGCTACACGCACTAATGATTGCAATGAAGAAAATAGAGATCGCTGGTAATGCAAGGTATAATCTTCCGACTTAAATGCGGCCGAATCCTTATCTGATGAAAGCGCTATGTGCAGTTCACCCGTGCGAACACCCAGTAAGCGTATTAACTCCGCATCAGTCCCTTCAAGCAGACCTTTTATCTCATCTGGCACCTCCTCATAAGCCATTGGCGTGGTTAAATCACCGGTTGTGGCCGTATCAAGCGAACTAGAGTGTATGTGCGACAAAGCTTTCTCGTTGTAATTATCCAGACGATCCAATACATAAGTCCATCCGTCACTGGTGCTTTTTGCCATCTCTTGCATCATACCCAACACCATTGGTTCGCGGTTAGGCAAGCGCCATTCAATATTACCAATATAAGCAGGGATATTTTTAAATCTTCCATCCTGCGTTAAAAACTGGTTAATCTCGACGTCCGGATTGATAGCTTGATCAACCTTCCGATAAATTTTAAGGAAAAAAGCATTATCATAAGTAATAGAAGTATTGCTTTGTTCTGCAGCTAGTACTTTTGGACGGATCTTTTCCTGCTCGGCAACATGTTGTTTTAGATCCTCGTTCCCAGTAAATACCAGTTCGCCATGCGGCAATTCTACATGATGATTGTTGGCCATATGCTCAATAATCGCCTGTTGATAATCTAATCCATAGATGGCATCATATAATATACCCTCTTCGCCATCAACATCTAACAAAGATATTACCGATTGTGCACAGCTTTCCTTCAACTTAGCTCCAACTTCACCTTTGGCATAAGCAACAGGAAGTTGATACATATCAGGCAAGCCATCACGGTAAGACACCTCCAGTAATAAAATGATAATGCTATTTTCTTCCAGAGGAATAACTGCATGACTTACGACACGAATATTCTCCATACCACGACCCTTGCCACCAAACCAACGCAGACGCATGATGTAATTAGCAAGTACTTTATTTTCAAGTATTTCTAATTTTGGCCGAGCCACAATATCGTCCCATTTTTTAAGGTTGACGGTCTGTAATACCTGATCACTCTCTACTTCGGCAACCACTTTTTCTAACAGAAACGTTTGACAAGAATAAGCATCAAGCGTGAAAAAATAAGGGACTTCTTCTTTGACAGCAGGGAAACGGTTGCGGCTTATTAATTCTACCGGAACATACCCTTTAAAAGCTTCCAGATCGATCTCTGCAGCCTGTGTGTACCGGGAGAGATTAGCTACGATCAACATCACCTCATCTTCGTAGGTACGGGTAAACGACAATACTTTAGAATTTTCTGACTGGATAAATTTCATATCGCCACGACCAAAAGCTTTATACTTCTTGCGGGTGCTAATCATTCGTTTCATCCACCAGAGTAAGGATGAAGTATTACGCGACTGCAGCTCTACGTTAACAGATTCAAAATGGAATTGTGGATCTAGTATAAGTGGCAGATACAACTGCTGCGGATTAGCCTGCGAGAAGCCACCGTTACGGTCAGAGCTCCATTGCATCGGCGTACGCACACCATCCCTATCACCTAAATAAAAATTATCACCCATGCCGATTTCGTCCCCGTAATATAATACAGGAGTACCAGGAAGGCTAAACAATAGCGTGTTTAGTAACTCTATTTTCTTACGGTTGTTCTCCAACAACGGAGCTAGCCTGTGTCTGATACCAAGGTTGATACGTGCCTTAGGATCTTTCACATATGCCTTATACATATAATCGCGCTCTTCGTCAGTTACCATTTCAAGCGTCAACTCATCATGGTTACGTAAGAAAATGGCCCATTGACAAGTTTCTGGAATTTCAGGCGTCTGGTCGAAAATATCGGTTAAAGGATACCGGTCCTCCATCTGCAACGCCATAAACATACGTGGCATTACAGGGAAGTGATAGTTCATCTGGCACTCATCGCCATCACCAAAATATGCTGCCGAATCCTCTGGCCACATATTGGCCTCAGCTAATAACAAAGTACCAGGATAACGGTCATCAATATATTTCCGCAGTTTTTTTAAATAGTCGTGCGTTTCTGGTAAGTTCTCGCAGTTGGTACCATTCCGTTCAAACAGATAAGGCACAGCATCCAGTCTGAAACCATCAACACCCATTTTACACCAGTAATCCATGATTTTAAATACTTCCTCTTGTACTAAAGGACTGTCATAATTCAGATCTGGCTGGTGATGAAAAAAGCGGTGCCAGTAATATTGTTGTGCTATTGGATCCCAAGTCCAGTTAGAGGTTTCATAATCTTGAAAGATGATACGGGCGTCCTTAAAATCATCTGGATCATCAGTCCAGACATAATAGTTCCGCATGTCTGAGCCCTTAGGCGCTTTACGTGCACGTTGAAACCAAGGATGCTGATCAGAAGTATGGTTGATTACTAATTCTGTAATTACTTTCAAGCCACGTAGGTGGGCCTCTTTTAAAAATTTACGAAACTGGGCAATTGTCCCGTAGGACGGGTTAATATTGTAATAGTCAGCGATATCATAACCATCATCTCGGAGTGGCGAAGGGTAGAATGGCAGCAACCAGATGGCCGTGATGCCGAGGTCCTGCAAATAGTCCAGCTTTTGCATTAAGCCTTCAAAATCACCAATACCATCGCTATTGCTGTCGTTAAAAGCTTTAATGTGAACTTCGTATATGATGGCATCTTTATACCAGTGTAACTTATCGTCTAGAATTACTTTTTTTTCGGGCATATGTTTAGGAGTAGTTTATAAGTGTTCAACTTTAAAAATGTGAGCGGGCATGCGATGAGGATCTAATTGCACATAGTTCCAGTCACTATTCCATTCGTAGGTTTCGCCACTGAGCAAATCAGTCACTTTGAAATTGGTTAACGAAGGCAGGTTTAAGCGTTCCAAAGGAATTCTGACATGTCCGCTTTGGGAATTGAAAACATCCAGGTTTACAACGATGACCAGCAGATTACTGGTTTGCTGATCTTTCTTGGCGTAGCAGATGATCTGGTCGTTATCGCTTTCGGCAAGTTCGATGTTCCAGGTGCTTTGCAGCGCTGCATTCTCTTTACGTATGCGGTTAACGCGTGTGATGATTTCGCCGATCCGGGTGGTAGCTTCCCAGTCCCAGTGTTTTATTTCGTATTTCTCGTTGTCAACATATTCTTCTTTAGCTCCATGAGGCTGATTGATACCAAATTCATAAACCGGACCATAGATGCCATAATTAGAAGAAAGGGTTGCCGCCAGTATTACGCGCATAATGTGCGCATTTTCGCCACCTAAAGTAAGTTCCGGTGGTAATATATCAGGTGTGTTTGGCCAGAAGTTAGGTCGGAAATAGTAGCGCTGATCAGTTTTGGTAAGCTGAGTCATGTATTCCTCCAACTCCTTCTTGGTGTTGCGCCAGGTAAAGTAGGTGTAAGATTGGTTAAAGCCGGCTTTCCCTAATCTTTCCATAATGCGCGGACGAGTAAACGCTTCCGCCAAAAACAACACTTCAGGGTGGGCTTTTCTCACTTCAGCGATCATCCATTCCCAGAAACGGAAGGCTTTGGTATGCGGGTTATCTATCCTGAAGATGGTAACGCCGGCATCGACCCAATAGTCAATAACACTTTTAAGTTCTTTCCACAGGTTTTCCCAGTCATCCGTCTCGAAGTTAAACGGCAATATATCTTCATATCTTTTAGGCGGATTTTCAGCGTACTGCACTGTACCGTCCGGACGCCATTTAAACCATTGTGGATGCTCCTTCACATATGGATGATCTGGGGCACATTGATAGGCTATATCCATCGCTATTTCGATGCCATGCCTGTTTGCTTCTTGTAATAGCTTTTTAAAGTCCTTTAAAGTCCCCAAGGCGGGATGAATTGCTTTGTGGCCGCCCAGTCGGTTTCCTATAGCCCAGGGTGAACCGGGATCGGTCTCTAAAGCAGTTAAACTGTTGTTCTTTCCCTTGCGGTTTTTTTCACCAATAGGATGTATAGGTGGAAAATACAACACATCAAAGCCCAGTTTGGCTATCCTTGGCAATATTGGTATAACATCATTAAACGTACCATGATCCCGGCCTTCAAGTGCAGTTGAGCGTGGAAACAATTCGTACCAAGTACTATATGCGGCTCTTTTTCTTTCTACTTCTATCTTTAATGTCCGCGGATAAACGGTGATTTGCTCAGAAATGCGGTACTTGTACATGATTTCTGCAACTTCATCACTGATCGCGAGGTCATAAGCCTGCTCCTGTTTAGTTGAGTCTAATAAGCTGGCATGCCATTGTGCTAGTTTCGGTAGCTTCAAATTGACCTCGGCATCTTTTATCAACTGCGCTCCAATCTGCAATTCAACCGTAATATCCTGCCCTGCTCCCTTTTTCTTAACTAATCCGTGCTTCCAGGTCTTATAATGATCAATCCAGGCTTCTATCCTAAATTCATAAATGCCAACCTGATCAGGTATTAGATTGATGGTCCAATGGTCATTGCTGATGAATTTCAGAGGGATCTCCGTCCACTTTTTCTGACTTACTTTTCTGATATAAACGCTGGCCGACAGTTCATCGTGGCCATCGCTATAAATATCGGCTGAAATAATGATGGTCTCATTTACTGCCGTTTTCCCGGGAAACTGACCGTTGTCAATTTCGGGAGATACATGACTGATTACAACTCTTTGTTTGCCCTTAAAATTGATCATATAGTGATAATATACTAGGTATGTACTGACAGTTAATTAACAGTCGTGCTACCATGTTGTTTTATCAATAAGAAATCAATAGTTGTTTTATCCTTTACACAAGTTGCCCTTTAATAATTTTTAAAGCCTTATTTTTAAGCCTCCATTAATAACGAAACCATCCAGGGGTGCATAAATATCCCGGAATACTGGATTTGAAATACTTCCTGTGTAGATGTTATCAAAACGGGTCTGCCTGGTATCAGTAAAGTTTTCAAAGTTGATATATACAGAAAATCGCTCCCATAGTTTTTCAGCCATAAATCCAAAAATCCAGTAGGGTTTACCTGTTGCACTATCATTAAGCGTTTGCTTGCTGTAATAATAGGCTTCGGCGCCAAGTTTCCACTTATCCTCAACTTCATACATAAGTACGTTATTCAAGCGGTGTTTAGCTGTTAAGGGATTTTGCCAAAGGATATCTCCTACATGGAACTTTGCATCTGTAAGGCTATATCCGATAAAAAGCTTAAAATCCTCGTACGTTAACTTGACATTCGTCTCCATGCCCTTACTATCCATGTGACCGGGTGAATTTACAAACCGATATTCATTTGAAGGCTCCTGCATCATCGTTAAAGGGTTATTAAGGAAAGTATAGAAAAACAGGTGATTGATGCTAAAGCCAATCTGATCATCAAATAAGGTTGTCCGATAAGTGATGTCCCAATTCGTCCCATAGCTTCTTTCTAACTTGTTTCCCGTGCTGGAAATGGGAAGGACAAGTTGATACTGGATTCGCTCACTCTCTTCAGTAAATATGGTAGGCGTTTTATATCCCAGTCCTCCACCAATCCGTGAATTTACTTTTTCGCTTATTTTAAACAAAGCCGAAACCCTGGGAAGCACGGCAAAGCCATAATCCACAATATAATCCCCTCTTAATCCTGCTTCCAGTTCAAGCCACTTGGCAACATGAAGATTATTTTGAATAAAAGCACCAAAAGTAGTTTGATTATAATTCCTTAATGGTACTGCTGTCTGCTCATTTTCCTTGAACTGGTCAGTCCACAAGTTTAATCCTGCAACCCATTCTGTCTTATCATTACCGGTCAAAAAGTTGACTTCGGAGAAGGTTCCATACTGACTTCCATCAAAGAGATAACCAGGAATGACTATTTCCCGATTGAAATAACTCAGGCTGTTGCGAATGTTTATCTCTGAGTTTTCCCCTATTTTATGATTTAGAGAGAACTGGCTTGACACCCTGTCTGACTTATTCTGTTCAAAAAAACTATTGTCCGCATCCCCGTCGTCTTCAAAGTAAAGCCGAGCACCACCGGTTCGATTTTCAAAACTGCTATTGATGCCGAAATTTAGTGTGGTCTTATCATTGAAATACAGAAAGAGCTTGGGATTGAAAGTGTAGCGTGTAAACTCAGGAATCGCTGTGAAGTCTACTTTCCCCGGGGCATAGGCTTCGTTGCTATTTCTTGAAGCAAATACGGTTAGACCTGCTTTTCCAAATCTTTGCCCGTAAAAACCGTTAAGATCTAACCCTCCTGCCGAAGTACCATTAAGGTGTATGTTTAGTTCCCTCTCTTCACCCGGCGTTTTACTAATGAGGTTCACTAAACCTGCAATAGCACCGCCCCCATATAGTGTAGACGATGATCCTTTAATTACCTCTACCTGTTTTAAGTCAAGAGGAGGAGTTTGCAGTAACCCGAGTCCGCTTGCTGCGCCCGAGAATAAGGGAAAGCCATCTTTAAGGATTTGAGTATAACGCCCATCAAGTCCTTGAATGCGTATAGAAGCATTGGCACTTGTTGCAGAAGTTTGCTGGGTTTGGATACCTGTACTTTCACTGAGCACCATGCGGATGTCGCCTGGTTTCATGTTTGCCTTTTCGTCGAGCTCTTCACCTGCTATTACCTCAACACGGGTAGGAATATTAGCAATTGTGCGGCTGCTCCGTGTAGAGGAAACGACAACCTCGTCAAGGTCTTCACCATCTGCTGCTTGTAATAAGATCACAATAGGATTATTGTTGGCTAAAGGGAATTTAAGGCTATCTACTTTCGAAGTATAGCCTACAAATCGATATTCAATGAAATGAAGACCGTCAGGGATATCGGAAAATGTCACCTTACCATTGGCATCTGTTGATGATGCCTTTTTTATATCGATCATCGTTACAGTTGCACCTATAAGGGCGTCCTTGGATTTAGCATCTTTTAGAATTATTGTGATGTTATTTTGCGCAATGGCAGTCATCGACAATGCCATTGCAACAAAAAGAAAAAGGTATCTTTTCATTGAAAATAAATTAAGGTTATTCCTGCTTTAAAAGCATGGACAAAGAAATCGGATAGTAATGTCAGTAAAAATGCTAGGCAACCTTTGGTGGTTGCCACACCGAATGACTAATTCCGGTTGGATTGCCTGAAATGCTGTGCGGAAAGCTTAACTTTAACGCCCTATAAGCTAAAGTAACAAACTGCTTTTGAGGAGCCAGAATCGAAAAAGGACAATGGGCACATTGGCAAAAAGGGCTGCAAACCTCATGTTTACCCTTGCCATCTGCATCTGTCTGTCCAAGTCCTGTCTTTTCTTTGGAATCAACATTCATAACAAAATCATCCTTGCAGAGATCAAATCCTGAAAGGAATAATAGTATAGTCATGAAAATGGCGATTACTTTCATCTTTGCAAAGATAGCAATCCCAACTTATATCATAGTGACTTCGCATAGATTGAGTCAAGATGAATAAGCATGCACAAATCTCCATCCACTTACCCTCAGCAACCGTTATTTTTGCTAAAGTCACGTTTAAACAGCACTTCATTGTTTCGCTCAATATAGTCGCCCGATACAATCAAATATGGATGATTAGGCGAGTACCCTGCGCTGTGGCTTCTTACAATTATTTTGTCATTAACTTTCAGGCTACTTAACTGTTGAAATTCTTCAAGATTGAATTGCATCATGTATTCTTCGCCATTAATTCTAACTATAAGCCATTTTGGTCCTGAAATTTTCGCATTTGAGCGCTGAAAAGAGACAGAGGTAACCGTGGCTTCCATATTCTTGAAAGCCTTTATGTAGCTCTTTATTTTATTATGACTGGCATGCACCGTTTTACCTTTAGGAGAAACCTCCCATTTTTTGAACGCTATACCGTCCGGTGAGGCCTCCCATTTTTTCCTTCCTTCCAAACGAGCTTTTTTATCAGCCATAGACAATGGCCGTAGTGAAACCTTAGTTTCGTTTTTAATTGCACCATAAGCAAATACTAGCCCGCTCACCGCGATCATTGGTAAAATCAGCACATAGATGGCTTTTTTCATTTGTTTCATATCCTTTCAAATTAGTTCAGCGAATCTAGGTTGATACTTTCCGGATGGAGGGATTTAGATTGTAAATAAAAATGTAAATGTTGTAAATAAATCGTAAAAGCTAGTCACTTGATTTCCCAATGATCTTGGAATACCTATACTGTCCAGCATTACCATACCGCTGAGGGTCTATTTAGCTAATTAATCGATTAACCATCCGCTTAGCTATACTTACTACTTAGACGGAAGTAACCAGAGAGGGCTAAGAGTTCGGAAAGACCAACTTAAAAGTTGTTCCCTCTCCTGGTACCGATGTTACTGAAATTTGAACCCGGTGGTAAACTGCTATGCTTTTGACTATGGACAAGCCTAGTCCATAACCCACCTGTGAATTCAAATTTGTTTTCATGAAACGGTTAAAGATAAATGGGAGGTCAGCTTCGGGGATACCGATTCCTGTATCGCTTACTTGCATTTGGTAGTGGCCGTTCTCAGCCCTGTCCGCTACTACTGAAATAGTTCCGTCCTGTCGGTTAAATTTGATTGCGTTATGAATCAGGTTAAAGAATAGCTGAAACATGAGGTCCCTATTGACATTTTCAAGTACGAAACCTTCACGGATTTTTAAGGATATAGTGATATTTTTCTCTTCCAGCCGATGCCTGATCTCATCGGCGATTTCTTCAAGAAGGTCAAGTACCTTCACCTGTTCTTTCCTTATATACTGCTCATTTTCGATCCTGGATATCAGCAATAAAGAACCGGTGATCTTTTTTAGTCTGTCTACGGTTTTCATCATTTCTACAACCGCGACGGCATGTTCTTCTTTGAGCCCTTCTTCTGCCAGAAAGTTCTCCATCTTGTTTTGTAAAATGCTGATCGGTGTCATCAGCTCATGTGACGCATTAGACGTAAATTCCCGCTCTTTGTAAAAGGCTTCATTGATTTGGCCCATTAAAAGTACCAGCGATTCATCCAGATATTTAAAGTCGGTAGTACTGGTCCGAACGGGCTTGCCCTCAACCCGGAAGGGAAACTGCCTATTGATCAGTCTGGTCTTGATGATACTGGCCAGGGGTCTGACGATAACCCGTATGAAGGTAAGGTCGATTAGCACGGTTAAAACAACAAGTGACACCAGAACATATAAGGCAAATCGCTGCAGAAGTCTGTTGTATTGATTGATACTCGTAGTCGTTTTCGCGATTTCGAGCAGATAGTTCTTGTTCTTATCTTTAAAGGTATACAGCAGCTCACGGTAGTTAAGGGTGTCACCTTCTATAACCCGCTGTTCATTTTTAATGGTATCTAATTTGATACCCAGGTCCACAGGCGAAAATGCAATGAACTCTTCTTTAAGTAGGGTATAGCTACCATAATTTTCATCGCCCTGCAAATAATGGTCGAGTCCGTTTTTCTTCACAATGGATAAGACCTTTTGGCGCTGCTGCTTCAGAGTGTAGTTGGTATAGCTGGAAGCGATTTCTTTTACAAGGATTGGTAAGGCTGCTACAAAAAGCAGCACTATGACCAACTTTGAGCCGGTGAGGAAAAGAGTGAGTTTAGTAGAAAGCTTCATGTTATTTTTTAATCCTGTAACCTACCCCTCTAACAGTCTCCAGCCACTCGGTACTGGCACAGGCATTGAGTTTTTTACGGATGTTCTTGATGTGGGCATCGATATAATTGGAATCGTAATCGTCATTTACAAACGTACCCCATATATGCTCACTAAGCTGTACACGTGTTAGCACCCTGTTCTTGTGCAGGAGCAGATAGCTTAAGAGATCGAATTCCTTTCGCGAAAATTCAATGGACTGCCCGGCACAAATGACCTGACGTTTTTGCAGGTCAATATGAAATTCGCCAACGGCAATCAATTCTTCGGTGATGTGGAACTTCCGGCGGGCTATAGCTTGCATACGCGACTGTAGTTCCATTAAATAAAAAGGCTTTGCGAGGTAATCATCAGCGCCCAGGTCCAGTCCGCTTATTCGGTCTTTCAGGTTTGTCCTCGCAGTGAGAATTAGATAGGCGGCATCTGGATTGGTCTTTTTTGCATGCTTTAGAATATCTAAACCATCGCCATCCGGCAGGCCTAAATCAATAAGGATGAAATCGTATTTGTTCATTTCCAGCTGCTCCAGTCCTGATTTGAAAGAATGAGCTAGGTCGCACACATAAAAGCTTTTTTTCAGAAAAGCTTCCAACTCGTAAGCCAAAGTTTTCTCATCTTCAACAATTAATACTTTCATAGGATTTAGAACTGGTAGTAAAATGCTATACCAAAATAGGACTGCTGTTTTTCAAGCTCCTCTTCGGCCTTAGGTCCCAATATAGAAAATTGATAGTTCAGCTCAGCAACATAATTTGCCCTGCTGAAGCTTAAGGGAAACTTGAAATTATAGGATAATATATTGAAGCCGCTGGACTCGACGATAGTTGTGCTGGTGGCGGCGGACCCTGAATTACCGGGTAACTGAGGCGCTTTACCATTTGTTTTATCACGCTTTCCTTTGCTGACTGCGTAGCTTTCATAAAAACGCCTTGTACCTGCTACCAGTTCTATTGCTGGCTCGATGTAAAAAATATTCTTATCGCTAAAAAAATTGCCTAAAGTGATTTCCTTTGAATTAGTCAGGCTGAGAAAAACGTCGTTCTGCTGTCCGAATGCATAATCGGCATTGAATACGCTTTTGAAGATTGGCATTGAATAGCTGGCGTACAAATTTACATTATTGGTATTTGACGCCTGCAGAAGCGGCGAATTGCTTGGAAAAAAGGAATGCGTGTATGATGCCCCCAGGGAAAGGTGTTCATTGAGATCGTAATCGTAGCCCAGTCCGAGGTCGGTTTCCGACAATCCTGAACCATAATTGAGCAGTTTATAGGAGCCGGCAGAAAAAGAGATCCCTATGGGAATTCGCAATGTCGCGTTTGCAAGGAGATAAGGCAACTTTTCATTTGTTGACTGGCCATAGTAGTTGATGTTGCTGCTGTATAGTACGGCAGCGGTTATAGTAGTCTTTTTTTCAGTAACTTCTTCCTGTGCCATGATCCTGGTTGTACTGAGGCACATACAAAGGAAAAGCAATTTAGATCTCATTTATAATGGTTAGGTGTATTAGCAAACTGCTAATGGTTATAATTTAAGGCTTTTTTATCTTAGGCCGCATGATTTTGATTGGTTTTATTTTCACATTTGGCTTGGAGACTACCGCTGGCCTGGATTGTTTCCTTGATTTAGGTACTTCTTTAATGTCTGGTTTATCCAGATTTTCTACGTTTGACTTATCAGTATTCGGTTTTTCGGCGACGTCTTTTAAGTCTGATTTCTTGCTTTCAGGCTTTTTCTGCTCTTTCTTTTTGCGGTCCTGCTTTTTATCCTCTTGCTTTTGATCGTCTTGTTGGTACACTGGAACGTTACTAGGAGCGAAGCGAAGCAAATTCGCCGATAGAGGTAAGCAAACCGCTGAGAACAACAGGAAAAATAAACATGTTCTAAAAATGAATGATCTGCGCATGGGATAAATATATAAACAAATCTCAGCCCTCAACATGAAATTCAGATGAAATTCCGGGCCTAAATAAATCTACAATTTCATGTACGCTTCATGTTCGCCCTGCAATTTTGAATAATAAATAAAACCAATACTTAAATCTAAAACTATGAAAAAGAAATTTGTTTACCTGGCTATCGCCGCCGTACTTGGTGGAATCGGCACCTTTACTGGATGTAAGAAAGAGAATGACAGCAGTGCTTCTGGAACCACTAAAGTTCAGATTAGAATGACCGATGCGCCTGGGAACTTTGAAAAGATTAACCTGAGTGTAAAAGAAATAGTCTTGGTTTCGGCGGGAAAGCCTTATGTGTTTGCATCGACTACAGCCAAGTTCAATATTTTGGACTTTAGAATTGGCAGTAGCAATCCAGATATTTTAGTTGCCTCTGGTGAAATGCCAAGTGGTGACATTACGGAAATCAGGCTAGTATTGAATGACTCTGGTAATACCATTGTGGTAGGCGGTGTAGAATCTGCCCTTACTACTCCAAGTGGACAGTCATCTGGCTTTAAAGTCAAATTAACTGCAAATCCTTCGTTGGAAGCAGGAGTAACCTACTCGTTGTTGCTCGATTTTGATGCTGCGAAATCCATAGTAAGTGCTGGAAATGGGAGATACTTACTTAAACCTGTAGTTAGGGGAATTACAGCGGCTACATCTGGCCTAATCTCAGGGACTGTGCTGCCGTTATTGAGTCACCCCGAAGTACTGGTTATTGCAGGAACAGACACAGTTGGTACACTTGCTGATCCTTTAACAGGTAAATTCACAGTGGGTGGACTTGCGGGAGGTTCTTATTCTGTGAAATTTGTTCCTATTGCCGGCTACAGAGATAGTACGATAACGAATGTTTCAGTTACTCTTGGTCAAAATAAAGCATTGGGCACTATCGTCCTCAAATAATAAACTATCCATTTAAATCAATACACTTAAAATAAATATTATGAAAAAGATCATTGTTTCTCTAATCCTGTTCCTGGGGGGCGTTATACCGATGAGCTCATCTGCTCAGATTAACATAAATATCGGTTCACAGCCACTGTGGGGACCAACTGGCTACGAGCACGTTGATTATTACTATATACCGGACATAGAAAGTTATTACTACGTTCCCACTAGGGAATTTATCTATTCAAATAACGGAAAGTGGGTTTTCAGCTCTGCAAAACCTGCCGCGTATAGCAACTATAACTTGTACAATGGGTATAAAGTAGTTATCAATTCGCCTAAGCCTTATTTACGGTTCGATGAGCAGAAGGTTAAATATGCAAAGTATAAGTCTAACCGTTCACAATTGGTGATTTCAAGGAGTAATGACCCTAAATACTTTGTGATAAAGGGTCATCCCAAAGCTACTGTTAAGAAAAATGTGATCAAGAACTCTTCTGCCAAATCGAAAGTACACATGAAAGCAAAAGGAAATGGCAACGGAAAATCTAAAGGTAAAGGAAGATAGAAGTCGGGAGAAGCATTAAGGGTTCAATGCGATAAGGCCTCTTTCGGAGGCCTTATCGCATTTTAACAATTCATATAGCAGCTTTCTAATTCTTTTTCTGTTGACCAGGAGCGTACGGTTTCGCAGATTTTGAACCGCTTGCTTTCTTAGCTTGTCCAGGGGACACTTTTCCGCTGTTTCCAGCAGTTCTGACAGTGTAACACGAGCTGGCTATCATTATTACTGAAAATAGAACAATGATTTGTAAATTCTTCATAATCTTTTTTTGAAATAAGCTACTAAATCTATGCCATAATAAACTTAGCTACTTAACCTTCCCTTGACCTCAATCTGCTTGTTTGGTCCAATAAATAACATTCTATTCGACGTTAAGGGGATTTCATCCAATGGCGAGTATCGGACTGGAAAGCAATACCTAAATATTTGTTAACCATCGCTTCGGCGGTTAATTGGTCACCAGGATGTACGAATTCATTGTGAATAGATCAAATCTTCGTTCAATGGCTTCTAGGTATAAGTTCAAGGCTTTATATCTAACTAGCTATATTTCAATTAGTTAAACTACCTCCAGCGCATCATTTTTCTGTGGTCAGTGACGCATCGAATTACGCACTTTTCTTTGGGTATTTTTGCTGATTTTGATGTTGTTGTAAAATAAAAAACCCTGCAAACATTAGGTTGCAGGGTTTTTTAAGTTTTGACACTACTAAAAGTAGCCCGTAGGGGAATCGAACCCCTGTTTCCAGAATGAAAATCTGGCGTCCTCACCCCTAGACGAACGGGCCATTTAAGATTGCCTTAGTTTCAATTGAAACTACGAACCTTGTTAGGTAGCGGGGACCAGACTCGAACTGATGACCTTCGGGTTATGAGCCCGACGAGCTACCAACTGCTCCACCCCGCACTTTATACAATTTGAAAACCGGTTGTTATTAGTAACGCTTGTTCCGAATTGGAATGCAAAGATATAATTCGTTTCTTTGCGGTGCAAATTTATTTTAAAAAATATTTTCATGGCGCATAAAGCAGGATTTATAAGTATCATCGGTAAGCCTAATGTTGGCAAATCAACCCTCATGAATGCCCTGGTGGGCGAAAAGCTTTCTATCATCACTCCGAAAGCTCAAACAACCCGTCATCGTATTCTTGGAATTGTTAATGAAGAAGACTATCAAATTGTTTTTTCGGACACTCCAGGCATCATAAAACCACGATACGGACTGCAAGATTCAATGATGAGTTCTGTGAAAGGCGCATTAACCGATGCAGACTTATTGCTTTTTGTTACGGACATCAATGAGCAATACGATGAAAATGATGTACTTGAGAAGATTATCAATACCACAATACCAATGGTCGTGCTGATCAATAAGATTGATAATGCTACTCAAGAACAAGTGGAAGAGAAAATGGCATTCTGGCAAGAGAAACTTAATCCTAAACATATCTTCGCCATCTCCGCCTTGCACAAGTATAATCTTGATGGCATCCTAACAATGATATTGGATCATATTCCTGAGCATGCCCCTTTTTATGACAAAGAAGATCTTACCGATCGTACACAACGCTTCTTTGTTTCTGAGATCATAAGAGAAAAAATCTTCAATAACTACCAAAAGGAAATTCCATACAGCACAGAAGTCGTGATTAAGGAGTTTAAAGAAGAGGAAAACATAACAAGGATCAGTGCCGAAATAATCGTAGAGCGTGATTCACAGAAAAACATTCTTATCGGTAAAGGAGGCGCAATGCTTAAGAAAGTAGGTACTGAAGCTCGCAAGGATATTGAGAAGTTCTTAGACCAAAAAGTGTTTCTCGAAACATTCGTAAAAGTGATTCCAGATTGGCGTAGTAAAAAGAACTATTTAAAAGGTTTCGGGTACGAAAATTAAGCTTACCTTTGCAACCCCTTAAGAACTAATACAATTCAACAACATACATGAGTAACATTATCGCAATTGTCGGAAGACCAAACGTAGGCAAATCTACCCTTTTTAACCGCTTAACAGAAAGTCGCAAAGCTATTGTTGATGATTTCAGCGGCGTTACACGTGATCGTCACTACGGCTCTGCCGAGTGGACTGATAAACAATTTACCGTTATTGATACCGGTGGTTACGTAGCAAATTCAGAAGACGTTTTTGAAGCAGCCATTCGTGAACAAGTGATCATTGCTATTGAAGAAGCCACCGTGCTTCTGTTTATGGTAGATGTAACCACAGGAATCACAGACCTTGATGACGAGATTGCTCAATTACTAAGAAGAAGTAAAAAACCTGTATTCACTGTCGTCAATAAAGTCGACAATACGCAACTGCAAAACGCAGCTTCCATATTTTATGGCTTTGGTTTAGGTGAAATCTATCCGATATCTTCCATGACGGGATCAGGAACAGGAGATTTACTCGACGAAGTGATCACTCATTTTCAAGATATTCCCGAAGAGGAGAATGCATTGCCTAAGATCACGATCGTTGGCCGCCCTAACGTTGGCAAATCTTCATTGATTAATGCCCTTATCGGAAAAGAGAGAAACATTGTTACCCCTATCGCAGGTACAACCAGAGATTCCATACACATCCACTATAATCAGTTCGGTCATGAATTTATGTTCATTGACACTGCTGGTCTTAGAAAGAAAACCAAGGTAAAAGAGAATATCGAATTCTACTCCGTTATGCGAACCATAAAGGCCTTAGAAGAGGCCGACGTAGTAATTCTAATGGTAGACGCCATGGAAGGCTTAGAGTCGCAGGACGTCAACATATTTCACCTTGCGGAGAAAAACAAAAAAGGGATTGTTATCCTGGTAAATAAATGGGATTTGGTGGAGAAAGATAGCAAGACGACGAAGATCTTTGAGGATCAGATCCGCACCAAGCTTCAACCTTTCACTGATGTACCTATTGTTTTTACATCTGTGATAAACAAGCAACGTATTTTTCAAGCCATTGAAACTGCCTTAGAGGTCTTTAAAAATAGAGCCAAAAAAGTTCCTACCTCGAAATTGAACGATGTGATGTTACCAATCATTGAGAAGTATCCACCACCAGCTTTGAAAGGAAAGTTCATTAAAATCAAATACATCACGCAAATCAATGCAACTTCACCGATGTTTGCGTTCTTCTGTAACCTTCCACAATACATCAAAGAGCCTTATAAGCGATTTGTGGAGAATAAAATAAGGGAACATTTCGACTTCACAGGAGTGCCGATTCAAATATACTTCAGACAGAAGTAGGGCTTCTTTTTCAATTACTTCTTTTTTAGCGGGATCTTTGTGTTTTGACAAACACAAGGATCGGCAATGGCTGGCTATATGCCCAATCTTGGTTTTCATTGGGACGATGAAAGCATAAATGGCTGGCATTTGTTCGTCATACGGTATTTGTTACGCCGCTGTTGACAGGGCATTGATACCCCCTTGATTCTGCTTGAGCGGTATCAAGGCGGTACCAACCCGGTACCAACGCGGTACCAAGGCGGTATCAACCTTAGCCGAATGACGATTGTCCTATACTGAAATAAATAAGTTTGAAAAAAGCTGAAATTTGTCATTTAAAATACCTGAGAACCAGGTAAGCAGTACCTTTACTGCAAACTAGTGATCGCTTGCTTAACGGCAGCGTCGCTCAGGTTTAGCGCCTTGTAATAGCCAGCGGCACCCAAGTGATATTTACAAAGCAAGACTTTTAAATCATTCACGATCAGTGGCTTGGCCTCCATCATCTGCTTCATGTCAATTGGAATATTTCTTGCCTGAATGTACTTTAACAAGTCCTTGTAGTCTGTTTCGTTTATATTGAATACGTTCAGATTCTGTTCAATAAAAGAAGGCGTATATCTGTTGGCAAGCACATCGTAAACAAAGTCAAGTAACACTTTTTTTGCACCTAGACTTGCATACAACTTGTTGAAACCGACAGTATCCATTTTAACATATATGTCGGGCTGGATGCCTCCCTCTGTCAAAACCCGCTTCACCGTATCTTTTGAAAGCTTTCGACCTGCGGTTAGCTCGCCATCGACGTACCGTTCGCCAATCTCATTCTGGTAGGCGGTATACCCTTTTTTGTAAGATTTCTGAATGCTTCGACCGGAAGGCGTGTAATAACGGGCAATCGTCAAATTCAACGCCGAGCCATCACCAAAGGGAAACTGCTCCTGCACGAGCCCTTTACCAAAAGAGCGGCGACCGATAATAATTCCCCTGTTCAGATCCTGTACCGCCCCAGCCAGGATCTCACTTGCCGACGCAGAGTTTTCATTAATTAGCACCACAAGTTTTCCATCCTGGAACTCACCGCCACCTGTAGCAATATAATCTGTACGTGGTTCGTGCTTACCTTCCGTATAAACAATTAACTTATTCTCCTCTAAAATTTGATTGGCCAATCCGGTAGCAGCAGTAAGATATCCTCCACCGTTATCCCGAAGATCAAGAACAAGCTTCTTCATCCCGCGAGATTTTAAGCCCTTGATCGCATCTATAAAATCTTTGTCGGTATCTGCACCGAACTTACTAATCCGTATAAAGCCAATATCCGCATTTAGAAGATAAGATGCATCAATTGTACTCACCTTAACGCGATCGCGCTTCATAGTAAGCGCTGAGGGCTGCAGACTTCCTGGGTGCAAAATGGTAAGTGTCACAGATGTACCTTTAGGGCCCTTGATCTTACCCATCATCTGCGCTCTTGGTAAGGACTTTCCGCTAACAAAAAATGTATCAATTTTCAAGATTTTGTCACCCTGTTTCAGCCCAGCTATGTAAGCAGGGCTGTCTTTAATTACATTTGTAACAAGTAAGGTATCTTTTAAAATATAATATTCTACTCCCACCCCAGCAAAGTTCCCTCCAAGTGTTTCGGCCAAATCGAACGCCTCTTGCGGAGGCAGGTAAGCACTGTGCGGATCAAGTTTGTGAAGCAAACTATCTATCGGCAAATGATTAAGGGAATCGGCATCGATCTCATCCACATATTTCCTGTTAATAATGTGAATGATTTCATCTACTTTATCTGAATTATTATCCGCAAGATGGGTGGTTCGGCTGAAAGAATAGCCCTGATCCTTCAAAAACTTATAACCCATAAACATTCCACCGATCAAAGTGACAGCGTAGGTTAAGGCGATAATAAGGTTGGAATTGGTACTCTTCTTCATGGTGCGATGACACATACAAAGCTAATGAAATTGCAGGTCATTACTATATTTAACCCGCACCATTTTCATTTGTTTAAGTAATTTTACAACATCATTTCAATTGATTCCGACTATTATTTTCGGTTTAAAAAGAAAAACACGAGTTTTATAAAACTATTGGGCTGTAAAGCTTCTTAAGCGGAGCAAAGCATACACAGATTATACACCAGCCGTTACACAAATACAATTAGGAATAAGCATAATGATAAGAGTAACCGAACAGGAATCTAAATACAATGACATCGACAAAATGTCTATAATGGAAGTCCTTAAAGGAATCAATGATGAGGATAAAACCGTGCCGCTGGCTGTTGAGAAAGCAATTCCTCAGATAGAGAAGCTTGCCGCAGCAGTAACGGAGCGAATGGCAAACGGTGGTAGGTTGTTTTACATTGGCGCAGGTACCAGTGGCCGCCTTGGCGTTGTTGATGCGTCAGAATGCCCTCCAACATTTGGAGTGCCCTTCGATATGGTGGTCGGTATTATTGCCGGAGGAGATACTGCAATTAGGAAAGCAGTCGAAAACGCAGAAGACAATGCAAATCAGGCTTGGCTTGACCTTCAGGAATACCAGATTAATGAAAAAGACTGCCTGGTTGGCCTTGCTGCTTCCGGAACGACCCCGTATGTGGTTGGGGGCTTGAATACCGCCCGTAAACATGGCGTCCTAACTGGATGCATTGTATGTAATGCAGGTGGGCCAATTGCAGAAGCAAGCGATTTCCCTATTGAGATTGTTGTCGGACCAGAATTTCTAACCGGCTCAACCCGTATGAAATCAGGGACTGCACAAAAGCTTGCTTTAAATATGCTTAGCACTGCTGTGATGATTAAATTAGGCAAGGTTAAGGGAAATAAAATGGTTGATATGCAGTTAACCAATCACAAATTAGTAGACCGGGGTGCACAAATGGTTATGGAAGAATTGAAGATTGACCATCAACATGCTCAGGAACTTTTACTCCGTTTTGGAAGTGTTCGCAAGGCTGTTGAAGCGAGTCAAAAACCGATGTAGTTTTATGCATGAGATTGAACCTTTTTACCTCTGGCGCGATGATTACATTGCGGCAGAAGATGAACGATCACCGTTCTTCGAGACACAGTATTCGGAATTTTACTTTGATAAGCAGTTATACAATTTCCTGATCCATCCCCAATGGGACGATTTCGGATCCACTACGATGTACATCAAAGTTTTGTATACGGATTACATCGAGAATTACGCCATCATAGAGTTCATCGGCGAATGGAATGATGCCATTAATAACGATATTATGCTTTTAAAGCGGGAAATCATCGAATTGATGATTGATGAAGGAATCAACAAGTTCATTCTGATTGGAGAGAATGTGTTAAACTTCCACGCATCGGAGGACAGCTACTACGAGGAGTGGTTTCAAGACGTGGATGATGGCTGGATCACCGGAATAAATTTTCAGGAACACGTGATCAATGAGTTTAGAAACAGCAATATTGACTATTACATCAATTTTGGCGGCCAGCTTGACGATTTGGCATGGAGAACATTAAAACCACTTCAACTGTATAAGAAAGTTGAAGAAATCCTGACAAAAAGACTAGGGGCATAAGATTTGTAAGAGAGAAGTATCAGTATCTTTAACTTAAATTTTAAGACAATGAATAACGACAATAATTACGAGTGGGCACACAAGACTGCTTATGTTAAGGACCAAACAGGAGTAGTTGCCAAAAAATTCTTTGCAAACGTCTTTTTATGGATGTTTATCGCGTTAGGCCTTTCTACAATCTCCGCTTATGTTATGGCGAGTAATGAGGAATTGTTTTCGATTCTAAGAAATCCTGAAACACTAAAACCAACAGTACTGGGGTATGTT
Source organism: Pedobacter sp. (assembly GCF_037719805.1). Taxonomy (GTDB): domain Bacteria; phylum Bacteroidota; class Bacteroidia; order Sphingobacteriales; family Sphingobacteriaceae; genus Pedobacter. The sequence goes on from NZ_JBBJLZ010000005.1 coordinate 523,900, forward strand.
GCTATGTTTGCGCCAATAGGCTTAGTACTATTGATGAGCGCAGGTTTAAGCAGGTTATCTTATGGAGCCTTATTGGTAACATTTACTGCCTATTCCGTATTAACGGGACTTAGTTTAAGCTTTATTCTATTGGCTTATACTTCGGGTTCAGTAATCAGCTGTTTTGCTGGAGCTGCAGGGATTTTTGGAATAATGGCATTCCTTGGTTATACTACGAATGTAGATTTAACTAAGTTCGGACCTATTTTGATGGTTGGAGTGGCTGGTTTATTTATCGCTAGTATAGCGAACATGTTTATCCAAAGTGAAAACTTCAGTTTAATTATGGCTTTTATTGGTATTGCTATTTTTACAGCTTTAACCGCATATGATGTTCAAAAACTGAAAAGAATTGGTGAAGGAATCGAGGAAGGTGGGGCGCAGATCGAAGATGCCGATACGAAGAAATTGGCGATCATGGGTGCTTTATCATTGTACCTTGACTTCTTAAACATCTTCTTATTCTTGCTTAGAATATTTGGCGGCAGGAGATAATACAGATGAATTTATAGCTAAAGCCTGCGTTCATCCGCGGGCTTTTTTATGCACCATAAAGCCAGGCATGTATTGCCTGCTATGCAGAACTTTTAATGATAATTACTGATTTTTTGGAATTAACTTTTCTTTATTGCATTTTTGCAATGCTTATAGAGAAAGACGGAGGGATTAGACCCAACGAAGTCTTAGCAACCTGTGCTTACAAGGTGCTAAATTCTACTGGGGCGGCAGTTTCGCCCTGAAAGATAAGTTAGTTAAAAGCATACAGCTCCTGTAAATAGCTGGACTCCATAACTTTCCCTAAAGCTTTGCAAGCAATAAGTTCGGCACTTGTTTAGGCTACCCGCCTCTATCAATTTTAGCTTACTGTCTGCTCATATAGTACTATTTAAATGGACATTAGAGAAGAATTAGAAAAACGTATCCTGATCATAGATGGTGCCATGGGCACGATGATCCAACGTTATATTCTAACAGAAGAAGATTTCAGAGGCGAGCGGTTCAAAGATCATCCATGTGATGTGAAAGGAAATAATGACTTGCTTAATATTACCAGGCCCGATATTATTAAAGCTATTCATACCGAATATTTAAAGGCCGGCACAGATATTATCGAGACCAACACGTTTAGCACGCAGCGAATTTCCCTGGCAGATTACCAGATGGAAGAGCTCGACTACGAAATGAGTTTCGAAGGTGCAAAGATTGCGAAAGAAGCGGTGAATGAATTCATGGCAATCAACCCGGACCGCAAGTGCTTTGTTGCCGGGGCTGTTGGTCCGACTAATAGAACATTATCAATTTCACCCGATGTAAACGATCCAGGCTTTAGAGCGTTGACGTTTGACGGACTTGTTGACGCCTATTATGAGCAGATCAGAGGCTTGATCGACGGTGGATCTGATGTTCTTCTGATTGAAACAATTTTCGATACGCTAAACGCTAAAGCAGCGATTTATGCAATAAAAAAATATGAAGAGGTTATTGGTCGCAAAATAGAGATCATGATTTCTGGCACCATTACCGATGCTTCCGGAAGGACATTATCCGGGCAAACTGTAGAAGCCTTTCTAAATTCAGTCATCCACGCAAAACCATTAAGCATCGGTTTTAACTGTGCTTTAGGTGCAAAAGACATGAGGCCTCACATTGAGGAGCTTTCTGCAAAAGCAGGATGTTATGTCTCTGCATACCCCAATGCTGGTCTTCCCAACGAGTTTGGCGCTTATGACGAAATGCCTCATGAAACAGCCCATCTGGTAGAAGATTTTATTCAGCATGGCTTTGTTAATATTGTTGGTGGATGCTGTGGTACCACGCCGGATCATATTGGTTGTATTGCCGAGAAAGCCAAAGGTGTGGAACCTAGAAAGATCCCTGAGATCCCAAGTTTCCTACGTTTAAGTGGATTGGAGCCAGTAGCACTAACGCCTGAAAGTATCTTCGTTAATATTGGCGAGCGTACCAACATCACAGGTTCACCTAAGTTCTCAAAGTTGATCTTAAGTGGTGATTTTGAAGCGGCGTTAACTGTAGCAAGGCAGCAAGTTGAAGGCGGTGCCCAGGTGATCGACGTGAATATGGATGAAGGCATGATCGATTCAGAAGCCGCAATGACGAAGTTTCTGAACCTGATCGCCTCCGAACCCGATATTTCTAAATTACCCATTATGGTCGATTCCTCTAAATGGACGGTCATCGAAGCGGGTTTGAAATGTTTACAAGGCAAAGGGATTGTGAACTCCATCTCCCTTAAAGAAGGTGAAGAGAAGTTTATAGAAAGCGCCGCTAAGATCATGACCTACGGAGCAGCCGTAGTGGTAATGGCTTTTGATGAACGCGGACAAGCAGATAGTTTTGAAAGAAGAAAAGAGATCTGTAAAAGATCTTACGATATATTGGTTAACGAAGTTGGCTTTCCTGCACAGGACATTATTTTTGATCCTAACATTTTAACAGTTGCAACAGGACTTGAAGAGCATAACAACTATGCTGTAGATTTTATTAATTCTACGCGCTGGATCAAAGAAAATTTACCCCATGCAAAAGTAAGTGGAGGAGTATCCAACATCTCCTTCTCCTTTAGAGGGAACAATACGGTACGAGAAGCCATGCATTCCGCATTTTTATACCATGCCATCAAGGCAGGTCTAGACATGGGAATTGTAAATGCCGGTATGCTCGAAGTTTATCAGGAGATCCCACCTGAACTATTAGTACTGGTGGAAGATGTTTTACTTAACCGCAGGGATGATGCCACCGAAAGGCTGGTTGAGTTTGCCGACACGATTAAGTCGAAAGGTAAAGAGATAGTTAGAAATGAAGAATGGCGTAAAGAACCGGTAGAATCCAGACTGTCTCATGCGCTGGTTAAAGGAATCATTGAATATCTTGATGCTGATGTGGAAGAAGCCAGACAGCAATACCCAAGACCGATTCATGTAATTGAAGGTCCACTGATGGATGGCATGAACATCGTAGGTGATCTGTTTGGTGCCGGGAAAATGTTCCTTCCGCAGGTTGTAAAATCTGCGCGGGTAATGAAAAAGGCGGTAGCATACCTGCTCCCTTTCATTGAACAGGAAAAGCTGGATAATCCAGATCAGGATCAGAATTCATCCGCAGGAAGAGTATTAATGGCTACTGTAAAAGGAGATGTTCACGATATCGGAAAGAACATTGTAGGCGTTGTACTGGCTTGTAACAACTTCGAAATCATAGATATGGGTGTAATGGTACCTGCACAGGATATCATTAAGAAAGCTAAAGAGGTCAAAGCTGATATTATCGGCCTAAGTGGCCTGATCACTCCTTCCTTAGATGAGATGGTGCATTTCGCCAAGGAAATGGAACGTGAAGGCTTTACTATTCCCCTGATCATTGGCGGCGCCACAACATCAAGGATCCATGCGGCTGTAAAGGTTGCACCGAACTATTCTGGTCCGGCTATACATGTGCTGGACGCTTCAAGAAGTGTAACGGTTTGTAGTACGCTTATGAATAAAGAAACCCGTGACGACTACATCTCAGGTATCAGAGCCGAATATGATAAGGCGCGTGAAGCGCATTTGAACAAACGGTCCGACAAACGATATAAAACGATTCAGGAAGCAAGAGAAAACCGCTTCAAGATAGATACAAACCTCGTTGTGCCTGCTCCTACTTTTACCGGCACAAAGGTATTCGAAAATTATCCATTGGATGAACTGGTCCCTTATATAGACTGGACACCGTTCTTTCAAACCTGGGAACTTCGTGGAAGCTACCCTCGCATTTTAGAGGACAAAGTGGTAGGTGATGAAGCGCGCAAGCTTTTTGAAGATGCTAAGCAATTGTTAAATCGCATCGTTGACGAAAAATTATTGACGGCTAAGGCAGTGATAGGCTTTTGGCCGGCGCAAGCAGTTGGTGATGACATTGTATTGGATGTGGAGGGTAAAGAGGTAGTGATCCATACTTTACGTCAGCAGGCAGAAAAAACAGATGGTAATCCATACTACGCCCTGTCTGATTTCATCGCTGATAAAGCGAGCGGAGTGCCTGACTATTTTGGCGGCTTTGCTTTAACCACTGGCATAGGATGTGATGAGCTGGTCGCAGAATTCGAGGCGAATTATGACGATTACAACAGCATCATGGCAAAAGCGCTTGCAGATAGACTTGCAGAAGCATTTGCAGAAAGAATGCACGAGTTGGTGCGTACAGAATACTGGGGCTATGCAAAAGACGAGCATTTAAGCAATGAAGATTTAATTAAGGAAGAGTACGCAGGTATACGACCAGCACCAGGATATCCAGCTTGTCCGGAGCACACTGAAAAAGGCACCTTATTCAACTTGCTGGATGCGGAACAAAAGATCAGATTGCACCTTACAGAAAGCTATGCAATGCATCCTACCGCAGCGGTAAGTGGATTTTATTTCTCGCATCCTGAGTCAAGGTACTTTGGTCTGGGCAAAATAACCAAGGACCAGATTGAAGATTACGCCCTGAGAAAGGACCTATCAATTGACGAGGTAGAAAGATGGTTAAGTCCAAATCTTGCTTACTAAACACCAACATCGCCGATAACCAGATTTAAATAAGCTTTATAACACGCCAGCAATGAAGATCATTGATCATATAAATAACGCAAACGGTAAAACACTATTCTCTTTTGAATTACTTCCACCAATCAAAGGACAAAGCATCAAGGGGATTTTTGATGCGATAGATCCATTGATGGAGTTCAACCCTCCATTTCTTGATGTTACTTACCTGCGGGAAGATTATATCTATAAGCAACATGCCAATGGTTTGTTGGAGAAAGTAGCTTACCGTAAGCGTCCAAGTACGGTGGCTACCTGCGCCGCTATCATGAATAAATATAAGGTAGATGCGGTTCCACACCTTATTTGCGGCGGCTTTACCAAGGATGAAACAGAGAATGCATTGATTGATATGCAGTTCCTCGGTATTGACAATGTATTGGTTTTAAGAGGCGACGCCAGAAAAAGTGACAGCGCTTTTATTCCTACGCCAGATGGACATGCCTTTGCGTCTGACTTATTGGGTCAGGTAGTGGACATGAACAAAGGCAGATACCTGCATGACGATATGGGCACCTCAGAAAGAACAGATTTCTGCATCGGCGTAGCTGGGTATCCCGAAAAACACTTTGAGTCCCCGAATTTAGATACAGACTTCAGATACTTAAAAATGAAGGTAGATATGGGTGCTGAATTCATTGTTACCCAGATGTTTTTTGACAACACCAAATACAGGGAATTTGTAGAAAAATGTCGCGCTAATGGAATTAATGTTCCCATTATTCCAGGGCTTAAGCCAATTACTAACAGTAAACAACTGGTAAGTTTGCCAAAAGTGTTCCACCTGGATATTCCCCTGGCATTGAGTGAAGCGGTACAGGCTTGCAGCAATGAAAAAGACGTGAAAGCCGTTGGTATTGACTGGATGATCCATCAATGTAAAGAACTAAAAGCGATGGGTGCCCCAGTATTACATTTCTATACTATGGGTAATCCTGAGCCTACAAAAAAGATAGTCCAAGGGGTATTCTAGCATTTTTTGGAATACTCTTTGTATCTTACACTTCCCCAGAATAGTTGAGCTATGAAACGAATATTAATTCTTACAGCCCTAATTACCGCCTCAGTAGCTGCTTGTACAACGATGAAGTCAGGCACTATAGGTAGCGAGGGATTATCACAATTAACAGGCGTTTGGGAAATGAATCACATCTCAGGTCCGAGGATCGCACTTAATGGGTTATACCCTGCTAAAAAACCTATTATTGAATTCAACACCCGGGAAAAGAAATTCAGTGGCAATACCAGTTGTAATTCCTTTTCTGGGACGCTGGTTGCAGATGACAGTACCATCAGTTTCAATGAGCCGCTTACTATGACTAAGATGGCATGCCCAGGTGAAGGGGAAGCAACTTTTATACAGGTTCTACAGAAAGTAAATACTTATTCTGTTAGCAACGATACCACCCTTTATTTTATGATGGGTGATATCGTTATTATGCGTTTCATTAAAAAGAATGCAGAAATGCCTTAAAGTCTTCGTAACTGACAGCCATCTTTGTAGCTTTCTTTTCTCTGGAATATAGGGCCGCTACTTGATCCGGGTTAACTATCTGCGCTTTCAACTCAGGCGGAAAAACATCAGGGAATTTGCAAGAATGAGCCGTCGATAGAAATACTCCTGCCTTACCATATTCCTGATCAGCTCCATATTGTTTCAAGGCCAAATAGGCTATCGCAGTATGCGGGCAAGCGATATAGCTGTATTTTTCATAGAGCTCAGTCATCCCTTTCAAAGTCTCTTCGTCTGTGAAGCGATAACTGGTAACCAACCGCTTAAGCGCTGTAGCATCATTTTCAAAAAGGTCCATAATCCGAACCCAATTGCTTGGGGCACCTACATCCATAGCATTGGCATGGGTTTGTATAGAAGGCCTGGTTTCATAAAACCCTGTTTCCAGAAATCTTGGAACGGTATCATTTATGTTTGTTGCCGCAATGAATTGCTCAACAGGCAAACCCATCTTATAAGCAAGCAAACCCGCCGCAATGTTACCAAAGTTCCCCGATGGGACGGCGAAGATCACCCGGTCTTTACCTTGTCTTTTTAGCTGTGCATACGCATGAAAATAATAGAAGGTCTGAGGGATTAATCTGGATATATTGATAGAGTTAGCAGAAGTTAACCTAAGCCTTTCATTTAGATCTACGTCTGCAAATGCCTGCTTAACCAGGGCCTGACAATCATCGAACGTTCCATCAATCTCTATGGCATTAATATTTTCTCCATTACTACACAATTGCAGCTCTTGTATCTCACTCACTTTTCCTTTTGGATATAAGATCGTAACGCGTGTATTCGGGACGCCAAGGAATCCTAATGCCACAGCACCGCCGGTATCACCGGAGGTAGCAACGAGCACGTCGAGCATCTTCTCATTTTCCTTTAAGAAATAAGCCATGACCCTACTCATGAAACGCGCTCCAAAGTCTTTAAAAGCCAAGGATGGTCCGTGAAACAATTCTAAAACATAGGTTTGCTCATCTAATTCCACTACGGGGGCATCAAAATTTATGGCATCATCTATAATACTTTGTAAGTCTTCTGCCGGGATTGATTCTTTCAACAGTACAGAAGCAACTTTAAACGCGATTTGGGAGAGGCTGAACTTATCGATATTAGCAATAAACTCGGTATCCAACTGGGGGATATAAGAAGGCATGTATAAACCTTTGTCCTGGGGCATGCTATGGAAAACTGCCGTAGCAAAGTCTACCTCAAGATCATGGTTGTTGGTGCTGTATAATTTCATGGTGTATGGTCTTATTAATCCAATATTACGGGTCCTTTTTTGTTTACTTCAGAAACAAAGGAGAGGCTATTAATTGCTAAACCTTTCAGATGATGCTGTAGTTTTTCTGTTATTCTGTTAGCTGTCTCTGCATCTTTTGTTAATGCAAATACGGAGGGGCCGGAACCGGAAATACCGAATCCAACCGCTCCTGCGCTAAGTGCCAGTTGTCTCAATACATAAAAATCAGGAATAAGAATGGCGCGAGTAGGTTCAACCAGCACGTCCGTCATACTACGTCCAATCAGGTCATAATCTTTCATGAATAGCCCACTTACCAAACCTGCTACATTTCCCCATTGGGTAACCGCATCTTTAAGTAACACCTTTGAACGGATCATTTGTCGGGCGTCTTTTGTAGGTACATCCACCTCTGGATAAACAATTGCAGCATGCATATCTTCTGGAAAGGGAAGACTGATAATATCGAGAGGCTCATAGCTTCGGATTAAAACGAATCCTCCCATTAACGCGGGGGCTACATTATCGGCATGTCCATACCCGCAGGCAAGCTCCTCGCCTTTCATTGCAAAAGGAACGAGTTCTTTGTTCGTTAGGAGGTTATCGAACAAGGAGTTAACAGCGAACAAACCAGCAACAGTACTTGCAGAGCTGGAACCTAATCCACTCCCAATCGGCATCTTCTTGTGAAGCTCAATGTCAAGCCCAAAATCAGGTCTACCAATATGGTTAAGATAATGTTGAACGCTTGCACTAACGGTATTCTTTTCAGGGTTTAAAGGGAGTTTCCCCTCATCGCCAGTGATTTTCGAGATATTGATGCCTTTGCCATCTGTAATGCGCATCACCACTTCATCCCCTGGGGCATTAACAGCAAAACCTAAAACATCATATCCACACACCACATTAGCAACGGTTGCAGGAGCAAAAACTTTAATTGAGTCTTTCATATTATCTTTTTCCTACGTTAATGATGTCGGCAAACACACCTGCCGCAGTCACTTCCGCTCCTGCACCTGGCCCTTTTACCACTAACGGTCTGTCTTTATATCTGTTTGTTGTGAATGAAATAATATTATCACTTCCGGAAAGCGTAAAGAACGGATGGTTCTCGTCTACCATCTGAAGTGTGATGGATACTTTGCCATCTTCCATTTTACCTATGTAGCGCAATACTTTATTGTCTGCCGCTGCGGTATTCTTTAAGTTCTCGAAGTAATCTGTATTGTTCTCAAGTTCTTTATAAAAGTCTGCAACAGTATCAGCAGACATGCAGGAAGGCGGCAACATATTTTGCAGTTCAATGTCTTTTTCTTCGAGTGGATAGCCTGCATCACGGGCAAGTATCAGCATTTTGCGCATAAAATCTTTCCCGTTTAAGTCGTCCCTTGGATCCGGCTCCGTGTATCCTTTATCTTGTGCTTCTTTTACGATCTCGTGAAAAAGCACCCCTTCCTTATAATTATTGAAGATATAAGATATAGTTCCCGACAAGATGGCCTCGATTCTTGAAATCTTGTCACCACTCAGCATCAAATCTCTAAGTGTACGTATAATTGGGAGTCCGGCTCCAACGTTTGTTTCATAGAAGAAGTCAACGCCATATGTTCTGGCAGCTTGTTTAAAGGCTGCGTATTGTTCATACTCCGCAGAATTACCGATCTTATTGCAGGTAACGACTGAAATGCTCGACTGCAGGATATCCAGGTAGAAATCGACTGGATTCTGACTTGCGGTATTGTCCACGAATACACAATTGGGCAAGTTCATCGCCCGCATTTTTTTAATAAATTCCGGTAAACTAGCTACTGTATCCTGCTCATTTAGCTCTTGCTCCCAATTATTAAGATCGATTCCACCTGGCTTAAGGAGCATCTTTCTCGTGTTACTGATACCCATAACTTTTACCTGCAGATCGTTATTATCGGCAAGGAAAGGCATTTGGTTTTCCAGCTGCTTGAACAACGTTTTACCGATGTTTCCTGTTCCCAGGCAAAAGACATGCAAGGTTTTTTTGAGATCAGCATAGAAGGCATCATGAACTGCATTGACGGCTTTCGACAGGTCTGCTTTGGATATAATTACGGAGATGTTATACTCGGAAGATCCCTGCGCAATAGCACGCACATTGACTCCATTACGTCCTAAAGCGTTGAACAGCTTGCCAGCCATGCCGGGCGTCCGTTTCATATTCTCACCTACAATCGCCAGCACGGAAAGTCCGTTCTCTACTTCAGGATACTCCAGCTTTTTAGCTTGCAGTTCCAGTTCAAACTCTTTATTGATCAGGCTAAGCGCTTTCAGGGAATCTGCGGGCTTAACTGCGAAGGTAATGCTATGCTCTGAAGACGATTGTGTAATCAATACGACATTGATCTGCTCTCTGGAAAGAAGGGAGAATAAGCGGCCACTGAATCCAGCTTTACCTACCATACCACTTCCCGACAGGTTTAAAACGCTGATCTCATCAATGGAAGAGATCCCTTTTATTGGCAGGCTCGACGGGCTGACGCCATGTTTGATATACGTACCTGGAAAGTCGATATTGAATGTGTTTTTGATCACTATCGGGATCCTTTTCAAAAAGGCCGGGATCATTGTTGGCGGATAGATGACTTTTGCACCGAAATATGACAACTCCATAGCCTCGGTATAACTAAGTTCTGGAAGTGAAAATGCCTTATTAACAATTCTTGGATCCGCAGTAAGCATGCCGTCAACGTCTGTCCATATTTGTATCTCCTCTGCATTTAAAGCAGCACCCCAAATGGCAGCAGTATAATCGCTTCCGCCACGACCTAAAGTTGTGACGCGTCCTTCATCATTGCTGGAAATAAAGCCAGTTACGAATAACAATTTACCAGCGTTAGTAGTATAGAAGTCCTGAATCAGCATCTCTGAGAGATTGGTGTTAACCTTCGCTTGTCCAAAGTTGTTATCTGTTTTTATCAGCTCTGACCCATCTACATATAGTGATTCCGGGAACTGTTGCTTCGCGATATGACTTATCATTGCGGTAGAGCAACGCTCGCCGTAACTCAAAATCAGGTCTTTAGTTTGAGGACTTAATTCTCGAAGATTATGGACCGATTGAAGAATATCTTCCAGTTCGTTAAAAAAAATCTTAAGCTTGGTTAGCACAGGGTTTTGTGCATTTGCCGGCAGCAACGTCCGGATAACTTTGAAGTGTTTTTCTTCTACTTCCTTAAGAGCGGCGCTGTATTCTTGCAGGTTTCTAGCGTTTTCGGCCATTTCTAGAAGCGCATTGGTGACACCACTCATTGCAGACAATACGACTACTGGATTTTCTGATTGAGCATTTGGTTTTAACAGGCTGATCAAAGCGCTTATGCTTTCTGGTGAACCAACTGATGTACCTCCAAATTTTAATATGTTCATAATATTGAGTTATAAAAAAACGCCTTCCCTGTTTAGAGGAAGGCGTTTCTTATGGTTATTTATCTTATTCAGTTACCCCATTAGTTTGCCTTCCTCCAAGTAATCCCGGTGGTGCTAATAATGGTAATAATTGAGCTGTTGTTATACATTGTATTTATTACACTAACTGTGTTGTGACGTAAAGTAAAGTTATATTTCTCTAATAAGCAAATGATTATTTAAATATTTAATTCAGTGGCTGAATTCTTACCTTTACCTATTATATGCAAGGATTAGTTATTAAATCGACCGGAAGCTGGTATAATGTACAGGGTACAGATGGCAACAATTATGATTGCAGGATTAAAGGGAAGTTCAGGATTCAGGGCATCCAGACTACAAATCCGATTGCGGTTGGCGACTTGGTAGAATTTGAAATGGAGCCCAATTCTGAAAACGGAGTGATCTTCAAACTTCATGAAAGGAAAAATTACATTATCAGGAAGTCAATCAATTTGTCTAAGCAGGCGCAGATCATTGCGGCCAATATGGATCAGGCTTTTCTAGTTGTTACCCTGGCTTCACCAAGAACTTCCTTAGGTTTTATTGACCGTTTTTTAGCGACTGCTGAAGCCTATAGCATTCCCGCCGTTCTGATTTTCAATAAATTGGATCTTTTCCATAAAGAAGGACTCACTATTTTAGATGAATATAAAGCCATCTATGAGCAACTGGCCTACCCCTGCTATTCGGTTTCTGCAATAGAAGGAACGAACATCCCGTTGATTGAATCGCTTTTGAAAGATAAAACTACCTTGTTTTCAGGGCACTCCGGCGTTGGTAAGTCTAGCTTGATAAACGCTTTACTTCCCGGTAGGAGCATCAAAACAGGCGACGTTTCTGAGGCCACTGATAAAGGACAGCATACCACAACCTTTGCGGAGATGCATACCCTTCCTTTTGGAGGTTATCTGATAGATACGCCAGGCATTCGTGAGCTTGGAGTGTTTGACATCAGACCTGAAGAACTAGGGCATTATTTTAGAGAAATGCGTGCATTGATGAACGAATGCAGGTTTAACAACTGCAGGCATGTTAATGAGCCAGGTTGTGCGGTTATAAAAGCTGTGGAAGATGGAGATATTGACATTAGCCGCTATGAAAGCTATCTGAGCATTTTCCATGGTAACGAAACAAGGGCGTAATTATTAAAGGATATAGATGCGCGCAGTTATACAAAGAGTTACACAAGCAAGTTGCGTTGTTGAAGGCGAAGTTACCGGAATTATCGGCCTGGGTTTACTGGTACTTCTCGGTATTGAAGACGCAGATAATTTAGAAGATCTGGAATGGCTTGCAGGCAAAATACATGGCATCCGCATTTTTTCTGATGAGAATGACCTGATGAACAAAGCACTAGCAGATATAGATGGTGAGATTTTATTGATCAGCCAATTTACCCTGTATGCTGCTACAAAGAAAGGCAACAGGCCCGGTTTTACCAGAGCCGCAAGGCCGGAGCAGGCGATACCACTGTACGAATCAATGATTGAACGACTGTCTTCTCTGTTGGGAAAGAAGGTACAGACTGGGATCTTCGGTGCTGATATGAAGGTGTCATTGTTAAACGATGGACCTGTCACTATCATCATTGATACAAAAAATAAAGAATAATCATCATGACTATTAAAGAAGCTCAGGAAACTGTAGACCAATGGATCAATACTACAGGTGTTCGTTATTTTAACGAGCTAACAAACACAGCAATTTTGATGGAAGAAGTTGGTGAAGTAGCCAGGATCATGTCCAGAACGTACGGCGAGCAGTCATTTAAGAAAAGCGATGAAGCCGTAGATCTTGGTGATGAAATGGCGGATGTCTTATTTGTATTGATCTGCCTGGCCAATCAGACAGGCATAGACCTGACCAGTGCTTTGGAGAAAAATCTGGAAAAGAAAAACATCCGGGATGCAGATCGACACAAAAACAATCCTAAACTAAAATAAGTGCTGAGCAGCCTAAAGCGCTGCCTTTATTTTTGAAGCAGCGTCTGCAAGTTCCTCTGAAGTTGGAGAAAGCTTTGGTCTGCTGAAATTCATATCATTCACGTTATTCATAGGAATCAGGTGAATATGTACATGGGGGACCTCCAGACCGATCACGGCGATGCCAACCTTTTTACAAGGAAAAGAATCTTTAAGCCCCTTTGCAACAATCTTTGCGAATAGGGTAAGCCCAAAATAACTCTCTTCGTCCATGTCGAAGATATAATCTATTTCTTTCTTAGGAATCACCAATACATGCCCCATCACCAGAGGATTAACATCCAGGAAGGCAAGAAATTCAGTTGTTTCTGCTACAACATGAGCAGAAATTTCTCCGTTAACGATCTTTGAAAAAATGGTAGACATATTGATTAAGATTATCTGGTGATCTCTAAAATTTCGAATTCTATTTTACCTGCAGGCACTTGTATCTCCGTTTTATCACCTACCGATTTACCTAGTAAACCTTGCGCTATGGGCGATTTAACCGAGATCTTACCTGTTTTAAGATCGGCTTCTGACTCTGCTACCAACTGATAAGACATGGTTGCGCCGTTCTTAATATTTTTGATCTTTACAATCGATAGTGCGAGCACTTTCGAAGCATCTAATTTTGATTCGTCTATTAACCTGGCCGTTGAAAGCGTATTCTCTAATTTGGATATTTTAGCTTCATGTAGACCTTGAGCTTCTTTCGCTGCATCATACTCGGCGTTCTCAGAAAGATCACCTTTATCTCTGGCTTCTGCTATCGCTTTAGATATTTGCTGCCTGCCAGTACCCTTCATTTGATGGATCTCTGCTCTTAGTCTATCTAAACCATCTTGGGTATAATATGTTACCTCTGTCATAGCTATTTTTGTTATTAGTAATTACTATAAAAACAAACAAGACTACATCGGCCAATTCACCTACATAGTCTTGTTTCAATTGTAACGAAGATAATAGGGCTTTATCACAAAAGCAAATTAAAGCAAAAAATTGTGGACTGGCCTGCACTTGTCCCCCTTCCCACCTGCAATTTCTTAGTATAATGCAGCTAACTTAGCCGCAAGAACCTCAGATATCTTTCGGTAGGAGTCAAAGGTCCAGCCTGCGACATGAGGCGTGAGAATCACATTATTAGATTTAATAAGATCTGAGTACCAGTCTTGTTCTGCAAGCAAAGGAAACTTTTCAGTTTCCAGGACATCTAATCCTGCTCCAAGGATTTTTCCTTGTTGCAAAGCGTTTAAAATAACTTTTGTGTTGACGATTTCTCCGCGAGCGGTGTTGATAAAGAAAATTGGCTTCCGAAAATGGAACAGGTACTCTTCATCTACCATTTGTCTGGTTTCTGGAGTTAAAGGAATGTGTAAGCTTAGGACATCGCTTTGCCTAACAATTTCTTCCATGCTAACTTCTTTTGCAAACTCATTAGAAAAACCTGTTTTATATTTATCGTATGCGATCACGTTGACTTCGAAACCTTTCAATTTCTTTGCGAATGACTGACCCATAAAACCATAACCAATGATCCCGACCGTTTTGCCTTTCAGCTCGTAACCCCGGTTGCCTTCCCTATCCCACTGACCGTTTCTAATTTGCCGATCGGCGTTGCGAAAATTATTCATTAGGGAGAGCAGCAAACCCGTAGCATGTTCGCCAACAGCATCCATGTTTCCTTCAGGGGCATTGAGCAGTTGTATATTTCTTTCTTTAGCTATCGACTCCTCTATGTTATCTAAACCAGCACCCGCTCTTGCAACAAATTTTAGATTTGGTGCTGCATCAAAAAGTGTTTTATCGATTCTAAACTTCGTACGAACCGCAATACCGACATAGTTTTTTACTACTTCAAGCGTTTCCTCTCTGGTGATCAGAGGTCTATCATCCACTTCAAAGCCTAAAAGTTCTGCTTGTTCCTTAAATACAGGATGAAGGTCATCAACGATTAAAATCTTTTTTATCATGGTTGGTTAGTTTTGCATCAGCGCCTCAAGGTGCTGAGTTAGCGTAATGAAATCCGCCACACTGAGCTGCTCCGCACGCTTGTCAAAGTATATATGATCATCCATCTTCTCTTTTGAAACTACACCAGAAAGGGCGTTACGCAACGTTTTCCGCCTTTGATTAAACCCTGCTTTAACGGTTCTCCAGAATAATTTCTCGTCGCAGGGCAGCGTTTCTACATCATTTCTACTTAGCCTGATCACCCCAGAATTTACTTTAGGTGGCGGATTAAAGGTCCCTGGCTTTACAGAAAAAAGATATTCAATGTTGTAGTAAGCCTGGATGAGTACACTTAAGATTCCGTAATCTTTTGTTCCTTCTTTAGAAGCGCATCGTTCTGCAACCTCCTTTTGAAACATCCCTACCATTTCTACGACACGATCTCTGTTTTCCAATATTTTAAAAAGAATTTGAGAGGATATGTTATAGGGAAAATTACCAATTATCGCGTATTTACCTGGAAAGATCTCAGAAAGATTAAGCTTCAAAAAATCTCCGTTGATCAATCGCGAGCCCAGTTCGGGGTATTTACTCTGCAGGAAGTGATAGGATTCAACATCGATATCAATAAGGTATGTTTCAAGGTCTGTTCGTTCCAGTAAGATGTCTGACAAAATGCCCATCCCTGGTCCGACCTCTAGAACCTGGGTATACTGATCCGTATGAACAAGGCCGTTGACGATTTTTGCGGCAATCTTTTTATCAGTTAAAAAATGTTGCCCAAGATGTTTCTTCGCCTTTACCAAACTCATATCCAGATGTGTTAAAAGCTGCAAAATAACTAAAGTTTTACCAGTATCGACCTAACTATAGATTGAAATTCTGTAATTTGCGCCATATTTCTAATGGACATGAGTGATAAAATTAAAATCGGAATCAGCATTGGCGATGTAAACGGCATCGGATTAGAAGTGATCATTAAGTCGTTAGCTGAGTTGCAAATTCTTGATTATTGTACCCCGATAGTTTATGGGCATTCCAAAGTTGCCTCTTTTCATAGGAAGGCGATGGGCATGAGTGATTTTGCTTTCAATGTGATCAGCAGTGCGGAAAATGCTAACCCCAAAAAGGTTAACATGATCAATTGTTGGGAGGAAGATGTGAAAATAGACCTTGGCGTTTCCAATGAAACTGGGGGTAAATATGCGCTGATCTCTTTAGAGAAAGCTACTGATGACCTTGTTAGTGGAGCGATTGATGCTTTGGTAACTGCACCAATTAACAAACACAATATACAATCTGACACCTTCAACTTTCCAGGCCATACTGAATATCTTCAGGAGCGTAGCGGAAGTAAGGATGTTCTGATGTTTTTGTTAAGTGAGGATATCCGCGTTGGAGTGGTAACAGGCCACATTCCACTGACGAGTGTTGCGCAGAGCATTACAAAGGAAAAGATCGTAAAGAAGTTGGTGTTGATGAACGAAAGCTTGAAGAAAGATTTCTGGATCGAGAAACCTAAGATTGCAGTTTTGGGATTGAACCCACATGCGGGCGATAACGGGCTATTGGGCTCGGAGGAAGAACTAGTGATCATACCTGCAATACAGGAAGCTTTTGATAAAGGCATTATATGTTTTGGACCCTATCCGGCAGACGGTTTCTTTGGCAAAGGAAGCTTTAAACAGTTTGATGCGGTGCTGGCGATGTATCATGACCAAGGCTTGATACCATTCAAGACACTTGCTTTTAGTACAGGAGTGAATTATACGGCTGGGCTAAAGTTCGTTCGCACCTCTCCTGATCATGGAACTGCGTATGATATCGCTGGTAAGAATGAAGCAGATCCA
Source organism: Pedobacter sp. (assembly GCF_037719805.1). Lineage (GTDB taxonomy): Bacteria > Bacteroidota > Bacteroidia > Sphingobacteriales > Sphingobacteriaceae > Pedobacter. The sequence continues at coordinate 540,483 of NZ_JBBJLZ010000005.1, forward strand.
TCTTCATTTATAGAAGCAATATTTTCTGCAATACATATTGTGAAACACAGGAGAGAGCAGGAAGAACTATTGAAGAATCAATTGCGCAGTGGAGGCAAACTTGTTGAAACAGCGTTTGACTTAAAAGACGATGCAAATTAGATAACAGAAACTATTTGCAACAAATGAAATTAATTCTTACATTTGCGGGCTAAAATTTTGTTACCAGTGAAACAATTAAAACAATTTTCAATCCCCTTTTCTGGCTTAAAAATTGGCAAACATCAGTTTGATTTTGAGATTGATAACACCTTTTTTGATGCATATGAGTACTCTTTAGTAAAAAAGGGAAGTTTAAAAGCAGAAGTTGAAGTAGACAAGCAGGAGACGATGCTAATCCTACTGTTCCAGATAAATGGGACAATAGTTTTAGATTGCGATAAATGTTTGGCAGAATTTAACTCACCAATAAGTATCCGTGAAAGGCAGATTGTTAAGTTTGCTGAAGATGACTTACAGAGTGATGATTTAGAGATCATCATGCTTAATAAAAAAGAAAGTGAGCTGAATGTAGCTGACTTGATTTATGAGTTCATCACTGTAGGGGTGCCTTATATTAAAATCTGCGAGCAGAATGGCGATGGCCAGAAATGCGACCAGGAGATGATTGCGAAACTGGAAAGCTTAGCGGTCGGATCACACAATGAAGACGAAGAAACACAAGATGAGGACCCACGTTGGTCAGCATTAAAGAAATTAAAATAATAATTAAATAAATCAGCAATGGCACATCCAAAACGCAAGATTTCTAAAAGTAGAAGAGATAAAAGAAGAACTCACTATAAAGCAGAAACTCCTTCTTTAGCTACTTGTCAAACAACAGGTGCAATACACACTCCTCACCGCGCATACAACGTTGATGGTAGTTTATACTACAACGGTAAATTGGTTATTGAAAACTCCGCGATAGCTTAATTTCTAAAAATAGTTTGTGTTTTCAGTCTGCTAAGCTTTACCTTAGGGACCAAAATAACGGCACTTATTGCCTCATACACAAACTGATTTTTACTATGAAAATAGGTCTCGATATAATGGGTGGAGACTATGCTCCTAAAGCAAATGTTTTAGGAGCAATAGCGGCCCATCCACTGTTGTCTGCTGACGAGCACCTTGTGCTTATTGGCGATACGGCACAAATTAAGCCTTTGCTCGTCGAAAGCGGATTTAATCCGGATCACTTTGAATATGTACATACCGAAGAAGTTATTGGTATGGACGAGCATGCCACTAAGGCTATTGTTCAAAAGCCTAACTCAAGTATTTCTGTTGGCTATCAACTCTTAAAAGAAGGTAAGCTAGACTCATTTGCTAGTGCCGGAAACTCTGGTGCTATGCTTGTTGGTGCATTGTTTAGCGTTAAAGCCATTTCAGGCATCATTCGCCCCTGCCTCTGCACTTTTTTACCTAAACTTAGCGGTGGTGTTGGACTAATGGTAGACGTTGGCGCAAATGCTGATTGCAAACCTGATGTACTACTTCAATTTGGTATAGTAGGTAGCCTGTATGCTGAAAACGTAATGGGCATCACAAACCCGAAGGTTGCCTTGATCAATATTGGAGAAGAAGACGAGAAAGGTAATATGTTAAGTCTTGCCACGTTCCCTTTGATGAAAGATACAAAGCTTTTTAATTTCGTGGGCAATGTGGAAGGAAGAGACCTGTTTAACGAAAAAGCAGATGTTATTGTTTGCGATGGATTTACAGGAAATGTGATGCTTAAGCTGGCTGAATCATTCTATATTCTCACTAAAAAAAGAGGCCTGCAAGATGAGTTCTTTGATCGCTTTAATTACGAAAATTATGGGGGTAGTCCGGTACTTGGTGTAAATGCACCGGTAATAGTAGGTCATGGAATCTCAAGCCCCACAGCTGTAAAGAATATGATTCTTCAGTCCCGTGATATGATCATTACTGGCCTAGTAGGAAAGATACAGGCGGCTTTTAATAACTGATAAGAAATGAGTAAAATTCACGCTGCGATTACGGCTGTTAATGGCTACGTACCTGACTACATTCTAACTAATAAAGAACTGGAGTCTATCGTAGATACTACTGACGAATGGATCACCTCCAGAACCGGAATCAAAGAGCGAAGAATATTGAAAGGAGAAGGCCTTGGAACCTCTGACATGGCCGTTCATGCGGTTAATGGGCTTCTTGAAAAGCGTGGCATTCGAGCAGAAGAGATTGAATTGATCATATTTTGCACGACCACTCCAGATCTACCCTTCCCTGCAACAGCGAACATCCTTGCGGATAAGATTGGAGCAAAGAATGCCTGGGGATTTGACTTACAGGCAGCGTGCTCCGGCTTTATCTACGGCATATCAACAGCCTCTCAATTTATTGAGTCTGGCAAACACAAAAAGATTTTAGTTGTAGGCGGAGATAAAATGTCGTCTATTATCGATTATAAAGACCGCACCACCTGCATTATTTTCGGCGATGGATGCGGTGCCGTCTTATTAGAGCCCAATGATGAAGGCAATGGCGTAATAGATTCGATATTAAAAAGTGATGGTTCGGGCAGGCAGTATCTTCATCAAAAAGCGGGTGGCTCTGTGCGTCCAGCATCACATGAAACCATTGACAATAACGAACACTTCGTTTACCAGGAGGGCCAGACTGTATTTAAATTTGCGGTAACAAATATGGCAAACGTAGCTGCAGAAATCATGGAAAGAAACCACCTGACATCTGAGGACGTGACCTGGCTGGTGCCTCATCAAGCTAATAAACGCATCATCGATGCCACGGCTTCAAGAATGGGTCTTGGGAATGAAAAGGTGATGATAAATATTGAGCGTTACGGCAATACAACAAATGGAACAATTCCATTGTGCCTATGGGAATGGGAAAGCAAACTGAAAAAGGGAGATAATATCATTTTAGCGGCTTTTGGCGGCGGTTTTACCTGGGGATCAGTATACTTAAAATGGGCATATTAAATATTATATAATAAATAATCATAACTTAGTTAATACTAAAAACACATAGTTTTCATAAATAACACCATAAAATGGATATTAAACAAATTCAGGAACTTATTAAATTTGTTTCTCGTTCGGGAGTAAACGAAGTGGCCATTGAGCAAGAAAACTTCAAAATCACTATTAAAACGAATCAAGCGCCTACAATAGTTCAGGCTTCTGTTCCAGCTTCTGCCCCTGTCACTCCAGTTCTTGCAGCAGCAGCTCCACTACCTGTATCGGTTACTGAATCTAAAAGCGCTGAAGCCACTGCCGCAGAAGACGCTTCAAAATATATCACTATAAAATCTCCAATGATCGGTACGTTCTACCGTTCTTCAAGCCCTGATAAACCATCGTTCTTAAATGTAGGAGATGAAGTTTCTGTTGGTAAAGTAGCGTGTATCATTGAGGCAATGAAACTATTCAATGAGATTGAAAGTGAAGTTGCGGGTAGGGTTGTAAAAGTACTTGTTGATAATGCATCACCTGTAGAATACGATCAGCCATTATTTTTAGTAGAACCAATGTAAATATTTACCTCTTTTAATGCAGTGACATTCATGCTACCACTATCCGTCTTCCTGAATTATTTCAGGATATCTGGAGAGAAAAAGGAGGTCTTCATCCCGGCCAAGGCCGGTTCGAAGGACTCTCGAAGATGCAGTGTGTAGAAAATACGAGTGAAAAGGAAAATCATATGTTTAAGAAAATATTAATTGCCAACAGGGGCGAAATTGCCTTACGTATTATTCGTACCTGTAAAGAAATGGGCATCAAAACTGTAGCCGTTTATTCAACAGCAGACAGAGAAAGCTTGCATGTACGTTTTGCTGATGAGGCCGTTTGTATCGGTCCACCGCCAAGTAAGGACTCTTACTTAAGCATCCCAAATATTATCTCTGCAGCTGAGTTAACAAACGCAGACGCTATACATCCAGGTTACGGCTTTTTGTCTGAGAATGCAAAATTTTCTTCAGTGTGCCGTGATTATGGTATTAAATTTATTGGTGCTACACCTGAACAGATCAACTCAATGGGTGATAAGGCATCTGCCAAAGAAACCATGAAGATAGCAGGAGTACCAACTATTCCCGGTTCTGAAGGCTTACTTGAAAGTTTTAAAGAAGGCATTAGACTAGCTAATGGTATGGGTTATCCCGTTATATTAAAAGCAACTGCCGGTGGCGGTGGTCGTGGTATGCGTGTGGTTTGGAAAGATGAAGATTTTGAAAATGCCTGGGACAGTTGCCGACAAGAGTCTAGTGCTGCGTTTGGTAACGACGGTCTGTATCTAGAGAAATACATTGAGGATCCCAGACACATTGAGATTCAGATTATCGGTGATCAATATGGAAAAGCCTGCCATTTATCAGAGAGAGACTGCTCTATTCAACGCCGTCATCAGAAATTAGTTGAAGAAGCTCCATCTCCTTTCATGACTCCAGAGTTAAGAGAGAAAATGGGTGAAGCGGCAATTAAAGGTGCTATCGCGGTTCAATACGAAGGTGCGGGAACGATTGAGTTTTTGGTTGATAAACACCGCAATTTCTACTTCATGGAGATGAACACGAGGATCCAGGTAGAACACCCGGTTACCGAAGAGGTAATTAACTATGACTTGATTAAAGAACAAATAAAAGTAGCTTCTGGAGTACCCATTTCTGGTAAAAATTATTTACCTCATATGCATGCCATAGAATGTAGAATAAACGCAGAAGATCCTTTTAATAACTTTAGACCTTGTCCGGGTAAAATCACCAACTTCCACTCTCCGGGTGGTCATGGTGTTCGGGTTGATACGCACGTTTATGCCGGTTATCAGATCCCTTCAAACTATGATTCCATGATAGCAAAATTGATTTGCGTGGCTCAGACACGTGAAGAAGCCATAAGTACCATGGAGCGCGCATTGAGTGAATTTGTAATTGAAGGAATAAAAACCACCATACCTTTTCACTTGAAACTGATGAAAGATCCTAACTTCAGGGCAGGCAATTTCACCACTAAATTCATGGAAACTTTTGAATTTTCTGAGTAATAAAAACTTTTTATAAGATTTAAAACGTAAATACCATTCTAAATTAAATAGAATGGTATTTTTGCTTCCAAATAACCCGCATGAGTGACAATAAAACGAAGGACCTTATAGGTGCAATCAAAGAGAAAGGCAGAACACTGGAAGCAGAAATGTCGTTCTTCGATCACATAGACGTATTAAGAAAACATTTGCTGCGGGCGTTAGCTGTTGTGCTGGTATTTACTGTAGGGGCTTTTTACTATTCAGATTTCATATTCAATACCATCATCATGGGTCCTAAAAACCCAAGTTTCTGGACCTACAGGATGATGTGCAGGCTATATGAAAGGTTCCCTTCGATAGGTGAAGATTTCTGTATTAGAACACTCGATGCCAAGATCATTAATACTGAGATGTCCGGGCAATTTACACTACAGCTTAATGCTTGCGTAATGACAGGACTAATATTAGGCATACCTTACCTCTTGTTCGAGGTCTGGTTGTTTATTAAACCTGCATTGCATGATAATGAGCGTAAATCGGCCAGTGGCTTTGTAGCTTTTGCATCCCTTCTATTTTTCACTGGGATTTTGTTCGGGTATTACATTATCTGTCCATTATCAGTTAATTTCCTCATCAACTTTCAGGTAAGTCCAGAGATTGAGAACACATTTACAATCGATTCTTATCTGTCGTCTATAATGACCTTGACCTTAGGATCAGGACTTATTTTTCAGTTGCCAGTCATTATTTACATACTGTCCAAAGTGGGAGTCATGACACCTGCCTTTATGCGTGCAAGCAGAAGATATTCTGCAGTGATTATTTTAATTGTTGCTGCAGTAGTTACGCCTACAGCAGATCCTTTCACAATGATGATTGTTGCACTTCCACTGTTCTTGCTGTATGAGATGAGTATTTATATTTCAGCTAACATTGAGCGAAAGAGACTAAAAGAGCTGGCCTCGTAAATTCGCTATTTAGCTAACTAAAGCTTTACACAAGTTTATAATATTTCTACATATTTTTGAATTATGTCTGTTGAGATAAAGATTAAAATTGCCATCGGTGCAGATCATGCAGGATTTGAGTATAAAGAACTCCTTAAATCATTTTTAGGAACAACATACGAGGTTAAGGATTTCGGAACACATTCATTAGACTCGGTAGATTACCCTGACTTTGCACATCCTGTTGCTTCGGCAGTAGAATCTGAAGAATATAACTTTGGTATTCTGGTATGCGGGAGCGCAAACGGTGTGGCTATTACCGCAAATAAGCATCAGCATATCCGGGCAGCCATTTGCTGGTTGGATGAATTAGCCAATCTTGCTAGAAAACACAATAATGCGAACATCTTATGCGTACCCGCAAGGTTTGTTTCAGAAGAACTTGCCAGGCAAATGGCAACTACTTTTTTAACAACAGACTTTGAGGGTGGCAGACACTATAACAGAGTAGATAAGATCGCCTGTTAAATTATACCTATTTCCATGAAAAAACACATCCTATACGTTGGCCTGGCGGCCTTTTTAAGCTGCACCGCTGCTGCTCAAAATAAAAATGCCATTAAGTACAGCAAGACCATCACCAAAGAAAATGCTTACAAACATCTTTCAATTCTCGCGTCAGATGCCTATGAAGGCCGTGAGACAGGAAAGAAAGGTGCCTGGATGGCTGCAGACTACATCAAAAATCATTTCAAGTCTTTAGGATTGAAGGGACCAGTAGACGGCGACTACTTCCAGAAGATTGATATGGTAACCCTTGACTTTCAGCAAGTATTGACTGTAGATGGACAGGCTGCTGAGGCAATTAAAGATTTTTACATTCCAAGTCAGGCGGTAGCAAAAGATGGCTTTGCCTTTAATGCAAACTCTGTTCTTTTTGTTGGATACGGTCTTAACAAAGAAGGGTACAATGATTTTGAAGGCCAAAATGTGGCGGGTAAAGTTGTTATGCTATTTAAGTCTGGTCAACCTACCAACACACCGGCTGGAACTCCGGTAACCCCACGTGCGGAAGCAATAGCATTGAATGGAAAACTAAAGTATTTGTCAGAGAACAAGGCACTCGCAGTCATAGTAGCTGACTTGACGATTGACACTATGCCCTCAAGGCTTAAAGCATACCTGCAAGCATCGCCGTTGATGATGAAAACTCAGGAAAACATCGATAAGATGAAGGCTCCTCAGGGTATGGTTACCATTAACATCGGGTCTGCAGTTGCAGGAAAGATCCTTGCAGCAGCAGGCACTAGTATTGAGGGTATTAAGAAGAAAATTGCGGATAGCGGGAAACCGGCATCTCAGGAAATAAAAATCAGTATAAGCGCTAGTGCACAGAAACTGGAAAAACCGGTAAGAGCAGAAAACGTGCTGGGTTTCCTGGAAGGGTCGGATGCTAATTTGAAAAAAGAAGTACTCGTAGTAACGGGCCACTATGACCATATTGGCCTGACTGAAAGTGGCGAAGATAAAGTAAACAACGGTGCTGATGATGATGGCTCAGGAACGACTGGCGTTCTTATGCTGGCTGAAGCATTTGCAAAGGCTAAGAAAGCTGGAAACGGACCTAAGAGAAGTATATTGTTCATGACTGTAGTTGGTGAAGAAAAAGGCCTGTTAGGTTCTGAATGGTATTCTGAGCATCCTGTGTTCCCACTTGAAAATACCATTACAGATCTAAATATCGACATGATTGGCCGTGGCGATAAAGACCATGCAAGTGATAACAATTTTGTCTACATCATCGGCTCTGACATGTTGAGCTCTGACTTAGACAAGATTGGTAAAAAGGCAAATAAAGATTATGTAAATATCAACCTTGATGAGCGTTATAACAACAGAACTGATCCAAATCGTTTCTACTACCGATCAGACCATTACAACTTCGCTAAGCACGGCATCCCGGTTATCTTTTATTTCAATGGTGTTCACCCGGAATACCATATGCCAGGCGATGAGATTGGTAAAATTGATTTTCCAATGCTAGCGAAACGCGCGCAGTTGGTATATTTTACTGCATGGGAACTAGCAAATGGACTTAAGCGCCCAGCGGTTGATAAAAACGAAGACGGTACTCCTAAGAAGTAAATACCCTTACAAATATTTGAACCTGCCCGCTCAAGGCAGGTTTTTTTGTTTAACCAAAATCACAAATTTCTAAAAGCTTCGCCCTTATTGAATATAAGCGCAAATTTCTCTAAGTTTGAAGATGACTAAGATTGCGGAAGAATTTTTGGTAAAGGCAGATGAGAAAGCATTCGATTTAGGACATCGTAAAACGATAAACCACAATATTGGCAAGTACGATACAGCTGTAGAACGTGGATTATCGAAGTTTGAGAATCTGGAAAATTCTAAGAAAAAAGCCCATGTGATTAAGTGGAGAGTGATGGAGAATTTAGATAAATTTCTTCCGGAATTCGAAGCAAACTTTCAGAAAAGAGGTGGCAAAGTTATCTGGGCTAATGACGCTGAGGAAGCTCAAAAAGAAATTCTGAATATCATCACCAAAGCAGGTGGCAAAACAGTAATCAAGTCAAAGTCGATGACTACCGAAGAGATTCACCTCAACGATTTCTTAGAGCAAAACAATATTGAGTCTCTGGAAAGCGATCTTGGAGAATACATTGTTCAGTTGCTTGGACAACCACCTTACCATATTGTGACGCCAGCAATGCACCTGAGTAAGGAAGAGATCGCCAAGCTGTTTCACGAAAAGTTCGGCACTCCCTTAGATTATACACCTCAACAACTCACCCAAAAAGCCCGTGAGCTTTTAAGAGATAAATACCTGAATGCTGACATTGGAATCAGTGGTGGTAATTTCCTGATTGCCGATACCGGCAGCGTTGCCTTGACAGAAAATGAAGGAAATGCAAGGCTGTGTACTACTTTTCCAAAGATACACATTGCGATAGTTGGGATCGAAAAAATCATTCCATCAATGGCAGACCTTGACCTGTTTTGGCCTTTACTCGCAAGTCATGGTACAGGACAGAACCTGACAGTATATAACACATTGCTAAGTGGCCCTAAACGTGGATTAGAAACCGATGGTCCTGAAGAGATGTACGTCATATTGCTAGATAACGGCCGCACTAATCTTCTTGCACAAAAAGATCAGCGACAAGGACTTTATTGCATACGATGTGGCGCTTGTCTTAATGCTTGTCCGGTGTACAAAAACATAGGTGGACATACTTATAATACTACTTATAGTGGTCCTATTGGATCAATCATCACCCCTCATTTAAAAGGGATGAACGAGTTTAAACACTTGAGCTATGCTTCCAGCCTGTGCGGAAAGTGCTCAGAAGTTTGTCCGGTTAAAATTGACATCCACAAAATGCTTTTGTTGAACAGAAGAGATGCCGCAGCAAATCACGACAACACTAAAGTTGAAGAGATTGGCTGGAAAATTTGGAAGATAGGTATGCTCAAACGATCACGAATGGATATGCTTGGCGGTAAGATTAAAAACTTCTTCCTAAAGAGTCTTTTTGCTAAGATCTGGGGCAAGTACCGTTCGATGCCAGTAATTGCTCCAAAGTCATTCTCTAAACTTTGGGAAGAACGTAAAAAAGGCACTCCGAGGGAGTAACAGCTCCGGCTCAAAAACAAGAGAACGATGAGTTCCCTTTAGAAGCAGATTTTTAAGGCCCCTTGGCACGATAATAGAACATGATCGGTTTCAAAACCACTATATGAGAAATCTGAGTCTAGTTTTTCTTCTTTCCTTAGCAATTTCGAGTTGTCAGCAAGGCCCAAAGCATCCACAAGCAGATCTTCTAAGTCTGCAATCTCCAGCTACAATGACTCCGCAGGAGATTGTGCTATATGCTGATTCCATAGAAAGTGGCCTGGCTGTTCTGGATAAAGACGTTAGCTTGATCTATAACTCTGGAGAGAACGCCTTTCATGTAGAGAAATACAGTATCAACGGCAAACCAATGATCATCATTAAGCAAAGCCACAATGAAGGCATAAGTACCTCCACAGAGAAGTATTACTTTAAAAATGATAGTTTAGTCATGATCAGACAAGTGGCCTCACGAAGCAAAAGCTCTAATGATGCCGTTCGAAACAGGAGGATCTTTATACGTAACAATGTTCCTTTTAAAGAAGACTTTAGGTTCGCCACAAGCCAGAAAGAACTAGCCAAACTACCCTTTCAGGAGTACCGGGATACGCAATTGCCCTCAACCAATTATTCTGATTCTCTGATAGTTTTAAATGATGCTCTTGCTGGCACTAATAACTTCGAAATGGTGTTTGATCAATATATAGCGTCGGAAGCTGGAAGCTATCTGATATTAAAAAGTAAACTCCCGGCAGGATATACAGCTAATGTGAAAGTAGTGGAACGCGATCCTTTCATTGACAGTGTAGAAACGGACCCTTCTGTATTTAAAGACACTAAACTTAGCTTCAAATGGGATTTGCGCAACAACGAAGCGCTTTATATTCCTGTGCCAGTCAAAGTTACCTCAGCCAATGGATTAAACAGATAAGTATTTCCATTATCCAGACTCACGCATCGATAACGTTTTCTTAGCCGCTCGCCTTTAGTAAATTTGCGGCCATCTTTGATCACAAACGTTGAATTGATTGGCAATTCCTCCAGCCTGGAAGAATCTACAGCCGCGTCATACTTCTTTAACGCACGGGATAACTTTAGGTCAGTGCAGCTTGCAGCTGATGGATTAGTCAGATAGCTTACTATCGCATGCTGAATATCTTCAGGGAAAATCTGCTTCTCAATAAAGGGAACCATCATCTTTTTAAAGTTCTTTTTCCATTCATCGCCGTGTGGCTTAACCTTATTTTTATGGTCATTCCAGGTCAATAGATGCGCAAATTCGTGAACAGTCGTGACCAGAAAAGCATAGCTGTTTAAATTGTTATTCACAGAAATTTTATGGCCCACACCTCTAAATGGATGCCTGTAATCACCTAATTTGGTTGCCCTTGATTTCGAGATCTTGAATTCACACTGAAAATAGTCTATCCAGCGTGCAATGATTGGAGCCGCCTCTACAGGCATATACTGACTTAAAAGATTTGCCTTTTCCACTAACACAAGTTAACGATTTACTTTAAGAGTTGGTAAGCAATCAGACTAGCGATGTAAGCCATCACGGTCATGTAGCACAGCTGTATCATCGGCCATTTCCAGGACTTCGTTTCGCGGTATACAACGGCCACTGTACTCATACATTGCATCGCAAAAGCATAAAACAACATTAGCGAGAACGCGGTAGCAACGGTAAAGACCGGTAATCCGGTATCAGGATTAACAGCTCCCCTCATCTTATTACGAATGGTGGCCACTTCCCCATCATTGTCTACGCTGTAGATGGTCGCCATTGTACCTACAAAGGCCTCCCTCGCTGCAAACGAAGTTATTAAGGCAATCCCTATCTTCCAGTCGAAACCTAAAGGCCTGATGGCCGGTTCAATAACGTGTCCCAATATCCCGGCATAAGAGTTTTCAAGCTTCTCGGCCGACTTATCTCTTTCAAGAGTTTGAATTTGAAGACTATCCTTCCGGGCCTCAATGGCAGCATACTTCTTATCTATAGCGTCAAATCTCTTGGGGGGGCCAAAGGTTGCCAACACCCAAAGAATTATAGAAATAGCTATAATCACCTTACCAGCCTCAAATACAAACGTTCTGGCCTTCTCATAAACAGTATACAGTACATTAGTCCAGCGTGGCATACGATAAACCGGCAACTCCATAATAAAATACGAACGCTCCCTGGCCTTGATTAAAAACTTCATTACAAATGCGACAACAACAGCCGCCACAATACTGATGAGGTACATCCCCATTAGTGTCAGTCCCTGCAGATTGATAAAGCCCCAGATCATTCTTTCAGGCACGACAAGGGAGATTAAAAGCGTATAAACAGGTAAACGTGCGGAGCAACTCACCAGCGGTGCAACCATAATGGTGATGATTCTATCCTTCCAGCTTTCAATATTTCTAGCGCTCATGATTGATGGAACGGCACATGCCAGACTACCAATCATGGGCACGACAGACTTACCACTCAGCCCAAATTTCCTCATCACTTTATCCATCATAAAGGTCACCCGGGCCATATAACCTGTATCTTCCAAAACCGATATAAAGGCAAACAAAATTGCGATCTGAGGGATAAATATGAAGATTCCACCTAAGCCGGCAACAATGCCATCCAACAGCAAATCCGTTAGTAAACCCTCCGGCAAATATCGATGCCCGGTTTCTGCAAGCCAGACAAAAGCGTACTCAATCATATCCATTGGGTACGAAGACCATGAAAAGATGGAGTTAAATATGAAAAACAATATCCCAATAAAGATGATAAAGCCCCAGAACTTGTTGGTTAAAACAGAATCCAGCTTATCACTAAACGCAAACTTCTTCTTCGCTCCCGTATCAGTGACGACTCCAGTTAAAACAGTGCTCAAATACCGATACCTTGAAATGGTCTCTGCTGCCTGTTGCTTCGAAGATTCGAATTCGCAGTCCTTTTTTATTCGTTCAAAAGCAAGATGCTGCGCTTCTGTGTACAGGTTAAGGTGTTCATGTTGGTGAAGAATCTGTAAGGCAAAATAGTTGTTGGTTAAGCCTAACTCCTCTTTTGCCTGATCAATCGCCTCTGATGCCAAAACGTGCATGTCCGCACCTTCAGTCTGAGTGGCAATCTTACCTGTATTATTTAGGGCTTCCTTAAGTTCCCTAACACCAAAATTCTTTCTTGCTGATATGGAAACTACTTGTACACCGAGTCTTAACGCTAGTTTGTCAATATCTATGTCGATACCTTCGTTCTTAGCCATGTCGGTCATGTTCATGGCCAGTACCAAAGGAATCCCAAGATCGGCGACCTGCGTATATAACAGCAGGTTCCGGCGAAGATTAGTCGCATCTACTACCAGAACAATCAGATCAGGATGACTAGGGTCAGTAGGATCAGCTAAAACTTGAAAAACAATGCTCTCATCCTTGCTTTTAGGGTACAAGCTATACGTACCTGGAAGGTCAATGATTTCCGCTTGAGTATCATTTGCAAGCTTACAGTAACCAACTTTCTTATCAACGGTAATACCAGGGAAATTACCGATTTTTTGATTTAAGCCGGTTAAAAGGTTAAAAAGGGTAGATTTACCTGTGTTTGGATTACCAACAAGTGCAATCTTGATATCTCTTGCCAATTGTTATTGAATTATGATAATTGAAGCCTCACTTTTACGCAAGCAAAGTTGATAGCCTGCAACACGAATTGCAATAGGATCTCCTAAAGGAGCAAACCGTTCTACTTCTACAACTTCTCCTGGAAGGCAGCCCATTTCCATCAATTTAACAGACATTTCTAAATCTGTAAAAGCTACAATGGTTCCCGATTCTCCAGGATTTAATTGAGAAAGTTTCATTTATACCCGCGTGTTAGTTAGCGCGCAATTTACCCTTAATTTATAATAAATCCAAATAGGGACAACGGAGGAAGGTGTTATTTCTTTGTAGAATAGGCCTCGTAGAATACCTTTGGGCACTTGCAACCGGAGTTAAAGATGCCGCAGCCACTCATAGCGGTCACAGATAGCAGAACCAATATCAAACTAAGCTTTCTTTTCATGATAATCAGATTTATGCAATAAAACATAGCTACACACTGCCATCATTACACCCAGCATATCACATACGAAATCCCAAGCTTCTGCGGATCGATAAGGAAAGAATTTCCATTGGATCACTTCAATTCCAACACCTATTGTAGCCGTTATCAATACAATATTGAAAACGCTCATAAACCTGAAGTCGTACCTCCCTTTGTCTAAGATTCTCCCAAAGAACAGGAGTACGGTCAGCACAAAGAAAAAACCTAAATGTACAAGCTTATCGAAGCCCTCAAAAAAAAAGCCTGGTCCGGAAGAAGCAGGCATTTTCATACAACAAAATATCAAAATAACAACAGACCAGGCAATGGCCCAACCTTGATACTTTAGTCTTCTAATTAATTTCATCTAATTAAGCGCCAACAAGTGCTTTATAAGCATCAGCGTCTAAAAGATCATCAACAGAAGAAAGATCTGTGATAGAAACCTTAACCATCCAGCCTTCTCCATATGGATCAGAATTCACAAGTTCAGGTGCATTGTTTAACGCGTCATTCACAGATAAAACCGTTGCAGTTACCGGCATAAAAAGGTCAGAAACAGTTTTAACGGCTTCAACAGTACCAAAAACATCATCCTTTGATATCTCTTCACCAACTGTATTAATGTCAATATAAACAATATCTCCTAACTCCCGCTGAGCAAAATCCGTAATACCGATAACGGCTTCATTGCCTTCAACCTTTACCCACTCGTGGTCCTTAGTATATTTTAGTTCTGATGGAAAATTCATTTCTTAGCTTTTGTTTAGCCAAAGGTAATTAATCTGAAGCTTTCTAGCAATCCTAATTCAGCGTAATCCTTAAACTGAATCCGAAATTACTAAATGAAGTGTTAAAAGTTTGCGAAGTATACGGTTTGGTAACGTTGGAGTCGTAAAACAGCCTGACATTGAAGCGTTGATTTAATATGTAATCCACACTTGGCCTTAAAGTAATGTTCTTCGCGCCAGATGATACTTCCGCTTCCGTGATATCGGCCCGGTAAATAACAGTTTTGTTGTCCCTTACAGCTACGTCCAGCTTAAAGTCCATGTTGTTGTCCATCTTCAGCTGACTAAACCAGCCAAATGGGAATCTGAACTTTGTGGTCCGATAGCCCACTCCAAATACCATATTGTTCTCAGAGAGCTGCGCCAACTGGCTGTTCGCGAGGCTCAGGCCCAGGAGTCTTGATCTTCCCACTTCGAAATTAGCCGTCAGGTTGCTCTTTAATCGGGTATCTATTCCAATCAGAGGAGAGAACTGTTCTGCAATAGTGACCTGGCTATACTGATAGTTGGGGAGGAAATTGTTACTCGGATCCCTTACACTGGATGCCCCGTTCGTCTCCTGATACCTGATCAACGAGTTGAAACCATTTACACTATATACCGAACGATAGGAATGTCTGATATCTATCGAACTAAATCTTGCCGATAAGAATGGAATCCTTGTAAGGCCTCTATAATTTAACCTCCAGTTGGGCAATGGGATTCTCGGTAATGTGCTCAGGCTGGAAGTACCCGCATCTTTGCTCGTGTATGCAGCCAGAAATGCGGAAACCAACACATCCTGCGCATTTTTATCATACCCGTCTGCGAAACCATCAACAAGCCCCCTTGAATTCGGATTTCCAGCTCCTAGCCGTCTTGAGATAATCTGTCTGTTCGCCATGAACTGACTATAAACATTCGACAATGTAGTTCCATTGTGATCAGAGAATGAAGTGCGTAGACTGATAAACGATACGCTATAGTCTCCGGTGGTATATGGACTTAAATTTTCAAAATCACGCGAGAAACTATCATATCTAAAGTTGGTGGAATAGTTCAATGTCCGGTTCTTGTTTGCGGTCAGCGTAATGCTCAAATCTCTTATCGGCTCGAGCAAACTGGTTAAGCTTAGATCTTCGCGCAGTGTATTAATATACAACTGAGATTGCAAAGTGTCATTCGTAATCCAGCCGTTGTTTAGTGCTAGACTTCTAATGTCACGCTGACTCCCCAAAACAAATCCCAGTCCGGGAGCACCAGCCACGTCATCCAGACCAAGGTAACTTGTCTGAGGTAAATACCCAGGTAAGAAGATCCCTTTTGTTTCTGTGTAGGCCCCGGCAATGTTTTTAACGCTCGTTAGCAGACCAACCAAAAACCCTGTTCCAGTTTGCTTTTCCGCAGCAGCGCCTGCTGCCTTTCTAACCAAGCCGAATTTGTTATACAGCCCAGTCAGGTTCAGACTTGGATTCACCTGGATCACTCTGGAATTCTGAATCGTATTGCCCAAATTGATCAAAGGATCTTTCAAAGTAGACAATGGTTCGGTTTGCCAGTTAAAGTTTGTGCCATACCGCGTAGTCACGTTCATCCAATCGAAACCTGGGATCTTATTAAAAGGTAGATTATAAGTCAGGTTAATATTATGAGAATAGTCTGTATTCCTGCCCAGGCGTTTAAGGTTCTGCCATAGCGTATCTCTTTTCATCCCCTCGATTCTTCCTTCTGGCTCATCAATAATTGAGTAGTTAGTGGCGTCAAAATCCAGGGTCATAGAGCGACTCAAATTCCAGGAAATACCGTAAACCCTGGTTACCAGAAAGTTCTTATTGTAAGTAGTATTGATTGGTATATAATTGTTTGGATCATTATTGCGAAGGCTGTTCTCTGAGTAGTAACGGTCAAGATCTACCCTGAAGTTTATAGCACTAGGCAATAAACTGAAATTGAAATCCTTTAATAACGCTAACTTGTTTGATTTGATGATCTTATTTAAAGGCTGGTAGTTTTTACTTTGTCCGGCGTAATTATACGCTAGGGAAGCCCTGTAGGTCTGTTGAATGTTATTTTGATTAATAAAATCCCGATGGGCAAACTTCGTGTAAGCATAGCTTGCATTCAAATTCTCTATATCCCAAACCCTGGCCGGCTTCTCCGTATTTATCCTTTCTTTTCTTACGTTGGTAAAACTGATGCTGTTTCTCGTTGTATAGTCCTGTGCATAGTTTAAGATCTCTTTCTTTTCTGCCTGGTTAGCTGCATTAAGTGCATTCTTCAGCTCGATATCTGGCGTGCGCGGATCGTACTGTGGCGTGCTGATCTGACTGGAATAGCTGACAAACATCGGGACCCTGATGCCAGACTTCTTAGGAAGAAACTTGCCCAGCTCCATGCTCGACGAAGCATCAAAGAAAACATTATCAGCACGATTTCTCTCACTAACACGCTTCTCCAGGGATCCAAATCCAATTGTAGACTTACTGGCCGAGACATTCACATCAGCAAAGTCTGCCAATTGCGCATTCATCCTCGCAGTAGCTGCCCAGCCTCCACGTTCGTCAAATTCAGTAAGTCTGAGTTCATTAAACCATACCTGTGCATTTTTATCAGCACCATCATCACGACCAGGGCTGGCAGCGTTTCTCAAGGGATTTTTTATCCCCAGCATATAAACCCGCACCTTACTCATATCGGGCTGACCTTTTATAACAACAGAATTACCATTCTCAACGTAATTGAAGGGGATATTGACTGGCCAGGGCTGTCCGTTAAGCATCGCTTTGTTACGGGCGAGTTTGGCATTTTGAAACAGCTCCAGTTTAATATCCATCTTATTCTGATCAGGCCAGATTGCATAGGGGTCACTGGTGCCAGGATTAGTAACTTTCAAAGGCAAGGTGTACTCGTAGTAATTATCCTGGTTATCAGTACCAATCCGGAAAAATGCGCTTACATCATTATCGTTAATAGGTGTATTGCCCAACGCCTCCAGGTGGATGTACATCTCCAGCCGTTTATAGGATCTAAAGTCATTTACCGCTGTCTTGAAAGCAGCCCTTCCATAACCATCTCTAAGGGAACGAATGTTGACTGATAGCGACTGCTCGTTCTGTCTCGTGTCTCCGCGATAATTGCTGAAATCCCGCTCCCTCTCAATGCCTGGAGGCACTACATAGGGTATAGGTGTACGTCTGCCGTTCTCTTCAATATTCACTGTGGCAATTTCTATGCTTGAATTGTCAGTCCCAACAGGCAATAAAGATTGGTCAACAATCACTTGAGCAGGGTCATTGTTAACATTATATTGTCGCCATTCCCCCCTTACCAGCTGTATCTTTCCAAATCGAAGAATAGAAGTATCAGCAAAATTAGTCATGAACATTCTGATAAAGCGGATCGATTTAAAATCCTGAATATTACCTACTTTTTGCTGGTACTGCGCCAAAGGTATTCTCAGTTGATACCAGGTTACTGGCTGAGTCGTTCCATTAGCCAATTTGACTTGCGAGGTGATTTTGTCCGTCACAAAATTTTGACCGATCATCAGATCTGCAGGCCGCATAGAAACTTTGTACTGATAATACTCATCACTTTGAGTCATGTTGTTGTCCCTGTTGATGTCTTCTCCGTCAGGCAAGGAAGTAGAGGCCGAATTCTCAACACCAAAATCTTCCTGCGATTGCTGTGGCGTTTTAGAATTACCTTCCGGACCGTTATACCGCTGGTATCTCTTTAAAATACCGGAGTTTGACCGATCCAATGCAGTGCTTCGGTAGTAAGAGTAGTCGTCAGAAGACGGGTCATTTTCCAGTGCTGCAGCCGCATCAGGATTGAGCTGAGACTTAATCTGATTGATCAAAGCCGCAAACTTAGTTTTCTCATCTGCGTTCGATAAACCGTCCAGACCTACATCTTGTACTCTTCTGGCGGCAGGATCATTATCAAAAGCCTGAACCACCGGTTGCAACTTTGGCACCCGGCCCCAGGTCGTTTCATCAAATTTCGTAGGATCTCCGTTTGCCGGCAACCCGTTTTCAAGGGATTTACGACCGTCTCTTAATATATCTTCAGAAATGTTTCCTAAATTAAAATACAGGTCCCCACCTGCAGAATTTGGCTTGTAAATATATGGGTCCATTACCCATAGTTCGATAAACTCAATGTTATTCGCTTCAAAGTCGTTCGTCTCCATCCTCCTGAACAATCCACCCCATCTCGATCGTGGGTTCGCGAGCATACCATTCTGACTAAAGCCATTGGGCGTAAAGTTATATGGTCCTCTTAGTGTAGGATAAAAGGCAAGATCCAAAGTTGGCAAAGTAACCGCTTGTCCGGTGCTCGTTTCTTTAAAAGGGAAGACCTCTTGTTCAATGATCTCTCTTACATAATGGTTCGACAACTCGCTTCTATTCCCCCTCAAACTTGCAGGCAGGTTGCTTGCAGATCTATTGTAAAATGTAGGATCGATGTTATAGAATGCAATTTGTGCTCTGTTATAACCGTAGGCCAGATCGTTAATGAGTTGAGACTCCGGAAACATTTGAGGTGTTCCAGAAAGTTGCCAGGCGATTGCACTTTTTAAATCAATAATAGAACGCGATGCTTCGAAATCGTCCAGATAACTCACACCACCTGTCGAGCCACCAATATCAAGCGCTTTAGGGTGACCAGGCACCAACTTCGCAAACTCGCTAGAAAAGGTGATCGTAGACGGAGCTTTGGTCGATAGAAAAGGCAACTTGTCTACCCACTTGGTTAAGAACCTCGACGCGGAGCTGTAGTTCAAATCCATCCCCCAAATGGTGTTAGAGATTGGTTCTTCGCCCAGGTTGACTTTCGGGGTCAGAGGCTTCTCTGAAAGACTCATGAAAGTTCCTCCCAGATTAAGTTTATTATTAACCTTGTAGTCCAGGCGTGTTCCGAAAAGCGACCGCTGTTGTAACCCAAAAAGTTCATTGCTTTCTGTAGATATCCGGATCGGCTGACCAGAAATCAACAGACCTGAATTTAATATTCTAACCCGACCGCCCTGATAATCGACGGTATAATCTACACCTTCCTGTAACGGTATTGTTCCTGAAAACACCTTCACAGAACCCTCAGGTACATTAATCGAGTTCAAACTAAACTCGGATGAAATATCAGACTGGTAATTACCTTTGATCACATATCTGTTTTGTCTGGTAAATAACTGTTGTGCAATTACCTTTGTGGAATCGTAGAGCGCAGGATAAGTATATTTATCTATAAATGGCTGCTCCGAGGGGAGAAACTGTGAAGCCAGATCAGCTCCGAAAGGCTCAAGTAAGGGAAATATTACCCTACCCGTGGCAGGATCAATAGTAATGTATCCGTTTTTTGTATTGGTTAACACCACAGCAGTCGAATTGCTGGTATTAGTTTGTCCGCCATTATTTGAAAATGAGGCCGCCCCGTTCCTGTTGTTATTCGCACTGAAGGGATCGTTATCCGTCTCAAAATCAAAGATTCCATCGGGTTTGAGTTCGTCCTGTTGATTTAAGCGATCCAGGCCCACGACTTGTAACCAAAGCTTATCCTTCAAAGGCTTGTTAAACTGATCCAGTTTAGCTCCTTCGGTGATCACTGGCCGATCGATGCCAGAACTTTCGTCTATCCTAAAAATATCCAGTTTAAAGTTCTGCGGACTAATTTGATAACCTCCAATGTTATAGATGTTTTTCATCATTAGATCCCAGGTAGGAAGATTGGTCTTAGTCGTCTCGTTCTTTAATAGCTTAGTAAAAAGCACTCTTGGAGCGGCCTGGTCAAAGGGGATATCCGTGGAGAACTCCCCTACTTGATATTCGACCCCATTGTAGGTGTAGCGATAGGCAACCGTCAATACTTCATCAGTATTTAAGGCATTGTTTAATGAGATGTATCCGAGCTTGGGATGGAATGTATACTCCCGGTCAGAGAGCTTCCTTGCGTAGGTAAGTTTCGCAAAGTTGTCTGTACCACCGCTCGCTTGAAAAAAAGAAATGACGTCGTTAGAATTTGTCTGCCTTGCTCCAGCGGGTATTCTCTCTAATAGGTTGTTGGACGCTCGCGGAAACAACGGGCTGGTGAAGCCGGAGGGTAAGCCCGAATAACCAGCCCCACTAAGTTGTGCGGTGTTGTATGGATTATTCTCTCCTAAATCGATAAACCCTAAGACATCCCTCGAGTCTTGTGTATTACCTGCTTTGTTGGTGATCCAAACTTCTATTTTAGTAATTATGATGCCTGATGTAATCGTAGGAGGGTTTGATAAAGCCCGGTTGTAGTTATTCCTGAAGTATTGAGCCAAAAAATAATGCTTATTGGCCTCATAATTATCAGCACCTATTCGGAACTCGTTTTGCTGTGCACCATTATTTATTTGAATCTCCCGCGACTGCGACTTCTGTTGCGTAAAAACAGTATTCACATTAAGCTTTCCAAACTGAAGCTGGGTTTTAATCCCAAACAAAGCTTGTGTTCCAGTGATCAGGGTAGTATTTAAAGGCAGACTAACGTTACCAGCTTCTATCTTTTTAATGATGTCATCTTCACCCCCGGTATAATCAAGCTTTACCTGGTTCTCAAAATCGAATTGAGCCTCGGTATTATAGTTCATATTGATCTTAAGCTTGGTACCAATGTTACCAATAACGTCCATCTGGATTCTTTGATTGAAGTCAAAGTTACCCTGAACACGCTGACGCTCATTAAACAGCGGGTTCTCATTCTTGTTAACTCGTCCTAGAAAGGTAAGCTCTGCTTCTCCCCTGGGCTGAATGTCAATAGTTGTTCCACCAAAAAGACGCTCGAATGCTTTACTGTTAACCCTTAAACTTGGTATGATCCCGGTTCTTCTAACCTCCTCTACTTCCTGATTAGAAAGTGTTCGCCAGTTCTCCCTTTTGATTTCACTATTAACCAATCGTTGATACTCCTCAATACTGAGGTACTGCGGAAACGCAATTTGTCTGCCGCCAACCAGCTGACGAATCACATATCTCTTGTTGACCGCATCAAACTCAATTTCTCGCGTAACATTGGATGGTAGCGGACTAAACGAATTTGTTAAAGGCTTGATCCCTAAACGCTGTTTTTCTCTTAAACTGAAGTTATTGGTGGTTGTATCAGTGGTCTTACCCGGAGCTGTAACTTGTGAAAAAGCATTTTGTACCTGGAAGCAGACGATTAAGAGAAGAATAAGCGTTAGAAGTTTCTTCAAAGTCTATCAGTTTATAAGTTCTTCAAGGCTAATTTTATCATTTGCTCAACAGACAATTCCGTACCACCAGTTTTGACAGCGTTATCAAGCGCTTTCTCGGAAGCTGGCTTAGCAAAGCCAAGCATCATTAAAGCAGATAGTGCCTCTTCCTTGACCGTATTATTCAGTGGAGCTGACATCAGTGATCCAGATCCTTCTTTCTTCAACTTATCTTGTAATTCCAGTACAAGCCTTTGTGCAGACTTAGCGCCAATACCTTTTATGCGTTGTATGAGGGTCAAATCGGCATTAACAATGGCTGTTTGTATCTCATTAGGTGTGATAGAAGACAACATCATTCTGGCGGTATTTGCTCCAATCCCTGATACGGAGATCAGATGAAGGAAAAGCCTCCTCTCTCCTTCATCTGCAAACCCATATAAGGTATGTCCATCTTCTTTAACATGCAGCCAGGTGTAGATCTTACACCTTTCAGCATCGGCAAGTATACTGTACGTATTTAATGATATGTTAAGGTGATAGCCCACTCCACCAGCTTCAACAACGATGTAAGCAGGGCATTTGAACGTTAGCTTACCATCAATATATTCGTACATTTTTGTTTATTTCTTAACTATTTTCTTTAATGGTCCGCTCCCTTTTAAAAGCGCTTCCTGTTCCTTGCCCTGTACGTCCAGCACCGCAATGGTTACCATATTTACAATCTCTCTGACAGAACTTCCCAACTGCACAATGTGAACAGGTTTTTTCAAGCCCAATAAAATAGGTCCTACAGCTTCAGCTTCTCCCAGCTCTTGTAAAAGCTTATAAGCGATATTTCCCGATTCTAAATTAGGGAAAATTAATGTATTTGCTGGAGCACCAACCAGACGACTAAACGGAAAATTATCCTTTAATAGATCCGCGTTAATCGCAAAGTTTCCTTGCATTTCTCCATCAACCACAATATCAGGATGCTTCTCATGAAGGATCTTTACCGCTTTTCTTACCTTTTCAGGAATAATGCCCACGTTAGAGCCAAAATTAGAATAGGAAAGCAACGCTATACGGGGATTGATGTTGAATTTACTTACCGCACGCTCCAGCAATAAAGTCAGATCTACCAATTCCTCCGCTGTTGGATCCACATTCACAGTGGTGTCTCCAAAGAATACAGGACCTTTCTTAGTCATCATCATGTACATACCTGCCACACGATTTACGCCTTCTTCGGTTCCTATAACTTGTAGCGCCGGTTTAATGGTGGTCGCATAATCTTTAGTCAAACCGGAGATCATTGCGTCTGCTTCACCAAATTCTACCATTGAAGCACCAAAGTAGTTTCTATCACGCAATAATTTTGTCGCCTCCAATGAAGTGATGCCTCTTCGTTGCCTTTTCTTGAATAGCGACTTGGCATATCTGCTTGTCCGTTCTAACTCTTCAAAAGGATCAATGATTTCTACACCATCAAGTTCAAGAGCGTTATCTTCAATGATGCGTTTGATTACTGCTTTATTGCCCAATAAGATAGGAATCGCGATATTCTCGTCTTTAACGATCTGAGCAGCTTTTAGTATCTTGTAATTGTCTGCCTCGGCAAAAACTACACATTTAGGATCTGATTTAGCCTTGTTGGTAATCGCGCGCATAATCGCATCATCACCACCTAATCTTCCTTTTAATTCTTCTTCATAAGCGTCCCAATCAGTAATGATCTTCCGCGCAACACCTGAATCAATTGCTGCCTTCGCGACAGCAGTAGATACATTTGTCATTAAACGAATATCCATTGGCTTTGGAATAATATATTCCCTGCCAAACTTAATGTTCTTCTCATTGTAAGCCATGTTCACAGCTTCAGGAACAGATTTTTTAGCCAATTCAGCAATAGCCTTTACAGCGGCAACTTTCATCTCTTCGTTGATTGCTGTCGCTCTTACATCTAATGCTCCCCTGAAAATATAAGGAAAACCAAGAACGTTGTTCACCTGGTTTGGATAATCAGAACGACCGGTAGCCATAATGATATCTTTACGGGCACTGATTGCCAACTCGTATGCGATCTCCGGATTAGGATTCGCCATAGCAAATACGATAGGATTCTTAGCCATAGACTTCAACATATCCTGAGTAACACAATCTGCTGATGACAACCCAATAAATACGTCTGAGTCTACCATCGCCTCTTCCAAGGTATTCAGTTCTCTTGAAGTAGCAAACTCAGCTTTGATGTCGTCCAGGTTCGGACGTGTAGCTCTGATCACTCCTGATCTGTCGCACATCACAATATTTTCTTTTTTAGCACCTAAGAAAACGTACAACCTCGTACACGAGATTGCCGCCGCACCTGCGCCATTCACTACTATCTTAATCTTATCAAGTTTCTTCTTTTGTAATTCACAGGCATTTAACAAAGCTGCTGCAGAAATAATAGCCGTTCCATGCTGGTCATCGTGCATCACTGGAATGTTCATCTCTTCCTTTAAGCGACGCTCAATCTCAAAACATTCCGGCGCCTTGATATCTTCCAAATTCACTCCGCCGAAAGTCGGCTCTAACGCCTTAACGATCTTAACAAAGTCATCTACATTCTTTGTGTCCAATTCCAAATCAAACACATCAATATCAGCAAATATCTTAAACAACAGACCTTTACCTTCCATCACAGGCTTCCCTGCTTCAGGACCTATGTCTCCAAGGCCCAATACTGCACTTCCGTTACTAATAACAGCTACAAGATTGCCTTTTGCAGTATATTTATAAACATCTTCTTTGTTTTCAGCTATCCTTAAACAAGGTTCAGCTACACCTGGTGAATAGGCTAGAGCAAGATCTCTCTGCGAGTTCGTTGGTTTCGTTGGGATAACCTGAATCTTTCCCGGGCGGCCTTGAGAGTGGTAGTCTAACGCGTCTTGCTTTCTGTTAATTTTACTCATAAAGTGGTCAATTGTAAGGCCAAAGTTACAATTCTTTTATCGACGCTTAAAATAAAAAAAGAGAACCTGGCTACAGCATTATAAACTACAGAACTCGATACTGACCAAGATGATTAGCCACGTAATGGCCTCGAAGCACCCTTTTCGTCAGACGAATTATAGACCTTCAGTTTTTGACCAGGCACAATACCTGAGCCTTTTAGCTTATTCCAAACCTTAAGATCCTGAACCTCTACATGATACTTGTTAGCGATTACACCAAGGCTCTGCCCAGATGAAACTTTATGGTAAAAAAACAGGCTTTTGGCCTTGGCTTTAGCTTTTGAAGTCTTGAAACTATCATTAGCAGCCAGGACGACTTCCATTTCAGGGGCCTGACCTTCTTTATTCAGCACATCGTATAACGAAGCAAAATCTGCAAGGCTGACTTTAGGCAGAATGATCCTTTTAGGAAGCGCTACGGAACCGTTAACGATCTTCTTTTTATAGGAGGGATTTAGCCCAAATAATTCATTCTCGTCTAAGTTCATCGCAATGGCAACCGTTGCAAGAGAAATTACGCGGTTGACCTGAATGGTATCTGTGTTTTTAAGAAAAGCAGATCTTTGTGAAGTGATCTGATGTTTATCAGGGCAACTCATTACATAAATCGCAGCTATAAAAGCTGGAACATAGTTTCTTGTTTCTGTCGGCAGAAAACGTCTGATCTCCCAAAAATCTCTTGAATCAGCCTTTGCCATAGCCCGCTTTACACTACCCATTCCGCAGTTATACGCGGCAATAGCCAATACCCAGTCGCCAAGTTCTTCATATGCATCCCTAAAGTATGCAGCCGCGGCATAGCTGGCTTGAATAGGATCTTTACGCTCATCAACATAATTATCAATATGCAATCCATATCCTTTTGCAGTGCCAAACATAAATTGCCACAAGCCAGTAGCACCAACACGTGAAACCGCATGGGGGTTCATGGAAGACTCTATAATTGGAAGGTATTTGATTTCATTTGGAATATTATAGCTCTGCAGGGCCTTTTCAAAGATTGGAAAATAGTATTCCGATAGGCCGAGCATCTTGCCCATCATGTCTTTTCTAACGCTATAAACGTCAATGTACTTTTGTACAAACTCGTTATAAGCGAGAGGTACTGTCTTCTGAATCGAGTCCAGCCTCGTTTTATAACTGAAGTTATAATTAACAAACTGCGGAACTTCAGAAATCAGAGGCAGTGCGGTGGTATCAGTAATCACTAATGGGAATTGTTGTGCAGCTACAGGAAAGGCACTGAAAGCTAAAATGCAATACGATAAGAAATGTACTTTTATTTTCATAGGCATTTAAAATTCTTTTAAAAAGGCATAGGACAGTGAAAAAAGTTCTTCCTCACCGAAGTGCTTGGCCATCAATTGCATACTTAACGGCAAACCGTTATCATTATTGCCTAGAGGTATAGCTATCGCTGGGATTCCTGTTAGAGAGGCCAACACCGTATAAATGTCCGCGAGATACATCACTAGCGGATCAGACATATTCTCTCCGATCGTAAAAGCCGGCGTAGGTGCAACTGGCGTAATGATTACATCATAGTCAGACAGCATCGCTTCAATTCTTTCTCTGATGAGACGCCTCACCTGCTGCGCTTTGGCATAGTAAGCGTCGTAATACCCTGCGCTTAACACAAAGGTGCCCAAGAGAATCCTTTTCTTAACTTCCTCACCAAAACCCTCAGCACGTGACTTCTTATACAATTCATTCAGATTGGTAGCGTCTGTATTACGGTGACCGTAATGCACGCCGTCATAACGTGACAAATTGGAGGAAGCTTCAGCTGTAGTAAGTACATAATACGCAGGCACCAGATAGTCCAGCAAATCAAAAGAAACGAAATCTACACTATGTCCATCTTTTTTAAAAGACTCAATGGCTTCTAAGACCGACGACTTAACTTCCGGATCTAATGCATCGCTTTCCAGCGTCTCCTTCAACACAGCTATCCTTTTCTTCGAAGTCTCTTTTAAGCCAGCAGAATACTGGGGAACAGTCCTCCTGGATACCGTACTGTCGTACTCGTCAGCTCCGGCCAATACTTCCATCAGTAAAGCTGCATCACTTACCGAAGAAGTGATGGTTCCCACCTGATCAAAGGAAGAGGCATAAGCAATAACCCCATATCTGGAAATTCTTCCATAAGTAGGCTTTAATCCTATACAGCCGCAAAAAGCAGCCGGTTGCCTTACAGAGCCCCCAGTATCGGTTCCTAAAGCAGAAAGACATAAATCAGCCTGCACTGCTACTGCAGAACCTCCTGATGAACCCCCGGAAACTTTAGTTTGATCAGCGGCATTCTTTACCGGACCATAGTATGAAGTCTCATTAGATCCGCCCATTGCAAACTCGTCACAATTAAGTCGCCCGATAATAACGGCATCTTCCTTTATAAGTCTCTCGGTAACTGTCGCTGAGTAAGGAGATATAAAACCCTCCAGCATTTTGGAGGAAGCAGTGACCTGATGATCCTTATAACAAATATTGTCTTTTAAGCCAATGACCATACCTGCCAGCTTACCAGCCGTACCATTATCGATCTTAACCTGGACTTCCTTTGCCTGCTCCGTCGCAGAAAGAAAAAACACCTCATTGAAAGCATTGAGGTGTTCATGTTCTTCTATTTGCTTAAAATAGTAGTCTAATAAGTCAGGCAGCGTAAGAGTTTTCTGCCCGATAAGCGTTTGTATCTCTCTAAGGGAGTTATACTTCTTCAAATTCAAGGATACAATAGTTTAAAATGTAATCATGAAAACCTACAGCGGTTTGTTTGCATCAGTACGCTTGCGTTCTAATGGGTCATTTTCATCGATACCATCTTTACCATCTTTAAATTCTTTGATGCCTTTACCAAGGCCTTTCATCAATTCAGGGATTTTTCTACCACCGAAAAGCAAAAGCACAATTACAAGAATAACCGCGATTTCCATGCCACCTAACATGGCTAATATTGTTGTGTTTAACATGATATTTTAGTTAAAGGTTAGTTTTATCAGTTTCAATTCTACTGTTCTCTGTTGGAGCATTCTGAGCAATTGCTTCGCTTTTTTCGAAACTGATGCCTCCCTTTGCAGGTGCAGCGGTCTCACTTATTGTTGGCTCAGTCGGATGGTATCTGCTGGAGGTATTGTTATCATTCATGATAGAATCCACTTCATCAACGATGCCAGACGAGTTTATATTCCTGTGAATTTCTCTTTTTACACCCTCAGAGGCATCCTTAAAATCCCGTATTCCTTTACCCAGTCCTCTTGCAAGTTCCGGCAGCTTTTTACCCCCGAATAACAAGAGTACCGCTACCAAGATGAGCATGATCTCACCTCCGCCCATGTTCAGGAATTCAACTAATGTTCCACTATACATCGCTTGTTCTTTAAATTACTACTGCAAATATAACTATTAAATACTAACTATTTTACTTGGCAATCCAGCCTTCAGGATTCTGCGCGTTCATTCCCCGTCTCACCTGAAACTGCAACTGAGGTGTCCCCTCATTATCTGCGACCGTTCCTATATTCTGTTTGGTGGTCACCTCGTCACCTTGAGAAACACTCACCGATTTTAAGTTCTGGTATACTGTAAAGTACTCCCCATGTTTAATCAATACGAAATATTTACCGAACTGGTTTCTTATCGTAGTAACTTTACCATTAAATACCGCACGAACGGTAGCACCTTCAGCGGTTTCAATGTTGACACCATCGTTAGTGTACGAAGCCTGGCCCTCCATATGGTTACCAAACCGTTCCGTAATAGAGCCCGCAGCAACTGGCCATGGCAGCGATCCACGATTGCTTTCAAATGCATTGGATAACTTAGCGGCCTCTGGTGTAGCATTCAAATAACCAGCGTTGGTTCTTGATTTTGCTGCCGCAACAGGCTTGCTTCCGGGCGTTGCATTTGCATTTGCAGCTGCCAGGCGCTCCTCAGCTTCCGCCTTCTTACGCTCAATCTCAATTTCCCGTGCAATTGCAGAGCGAATACTCCGATCTAATTGAACCTGCACCTTTCTTCTGGCAGCAATGTCTTTCTTATACTGACGCTCTTCCCTGCTAAACCTATTCAAAACTTTCGCCTGTTCAGTTTTACTTCTGCCAAGCTTAGTTCTTTCGTTCTCTTGCTCCTGTAACAAGCTGCTTTTCTGTCTTAAATTCTTGTCCAAAATCACGATCTTATAACTTAGATCCTTCTCTTTGCCTGTAATGTAGTCAGACTGCTTCCTTCTATAGTTGCTAAATTGTTGCAGATAAGTGATGCGCTTGTATGCCTGATTGAAATCACTGGCTGCAAAAATAAACATCATCTTATCATAGGCATTCCTGTTGCGCTGGGCAAACCTGATCATGCTTGCGTATTCTTTTCGCAGCTGTTCCAGTTGCTCTTTCAACGTATGCACCGTGTTCGTGTTCTCGTGAATCTGATTGTCAAGATTCTTCATCTCCGAGTT
The DNA here is from genome assembly GCF_037719805.1 of Pedobacter sp. Lineage (GTDB taxonomy): Bacteria > Bacteroidota > Bacteroidia > Sphingobacteriales > Sphingobacteriaceae > Pedobacter. The sequence goes on from NZ_JBBJLZ010000005.1 coordinate 569,572, forward strand.
AATCACGCCGATCTTACTCTGCATCAACCGGATCTTGGCATTAAGAGAATTGATTTGACCTAGGGTAAGCTTTTTACTGCTTGCAGCGATATTGGCATTCTTCTGCAACAGATCAATCTCACGTTGTAATGCTTCTTTTTTCCTTTTCAACTCTGCGCTGCTTTGTGCCATTGCACCAGTGGCAAAGAAGATGATAAAAAGAAGTAACAGTAATTTAGATAGCTTCATCAATTGTAAAAGTATATAATCAGTTTACAAGTTCATAGTTCTTAGGTACACTAAAAGGAAAATCCAGGGGAATATTCCGGTCTACTTTAGTATAGTCCAGCTGCAAATTAACCCTTTTTGTTCCTGCCATTGAATTAATAGTTAAGCTGGAAGGGAACAAACCATCATTTGCCTGTTGGTAAGCCCCATAAGCCACCTTTAAAGCCTGGCCACTCTTTAAATCATTCAGGTTATTTTCACTAACCTTCATGATCTCATTAAACAATACCCTAAAAGCCAACGTTCCTTCTTCCCCACTAATGGTCCATGCTCCGTTCTGCTGTCTGATATCTGAAAGCTCAGTAGTAAAACTAGGTATCGTGTTACCAGCGAAAATAGCCTGCAGCATCTTGAAATTCACGTTCTTGCTGGTGTACTTGTACGCATAATTAAAAGGCTTCTTCAAATAAGTGCTTTGCAAATTGTTTCTTACCTTAATGCTATCTGGCGTAATCACGGCCCTTGCTACCTCAATACCAATAACGGCTGTGATACTCACCCAAATCTGCTTATCGCGCTCCATTCTGATGTTCATCGTAACGCCGTTCTTATTCCCTGCGAAGTCCAGGTTCGCTTTGGCTTTTATCGCCAGCGTATTGAACGTAATATCTTTCGCTTTCAAAAGCTTTATATTCTCAGCTTTGTTGCTGGTCACTTCCACCACTGGAGCAGGAGTCCCTGCAGGAGCAACTACCGCCTTCTTTGACTTACAGGCGCTTAAACCCATAACAGCCAACACTACTATCCACTTACTCTTACCCATCATCCTCATAAAATTCTTACTATTTCAATCCCTCGTATAGTTCCTTATAAACGGCGTTTTCTGTATCTAATTGCAAAGCCGCCTTAATTTGCACCAAGGCCTCTGCTCGTTGTCCGTTGCCCTTGTAAGCAAGTGCCCGGTAATAATATAGAATGCCCTGGTTCGGATACAATGCCAAAGCTTGATCCGCCGTCTGGATCGCATCTTTAAATGCATTGAGCTTAATCTGAATATTTAAAGTTTGCTCCCATACTTTATACAATTGCTCAGTGAGCTGCAGTACTCCCTGAAATTCTTTTAAAGCACCTTGCAAATCTCCCTGCTGATATAAAACCTCTGCGTAAACTCCTTTTACCGCAGCTACATCTGGATGGGTCTTAACCGCAATCTCCGCCAGGCCTCTCGCATCATTCATGCGTTGAACGTTCTTAGTCCCCGTAAACAGCATCATAATGATCTTAATTTTCTCTTCAGCAGGCATCGCCGGATTTGCAAAAGCTTTTTGCAAAGCAGCATTAGCCTCCACACTATTTTTCTGTGACTTATAAGCATCAGCGAGTGCCAGATCTACCTCAAAATTGTCCGGCTCTAATGCTTTTGCTTTCTTTAATTCGTCCAGGGCATCACCTTTAGACAATCGCTTACCTTCGCCATTTGTTTTGCCAGTCATCCGCTGCCTCGCTGCCGTAAGTTCTTCCGAAGACCCGAACTTCTTCTCCAGTTCATCATATCCTTTAGCCGCTTCTTCCGGTTTATCAGCAAGCAACCAGGCATTGGACCTGTCATAGAAATACGAATCATTACCAGGATCCAGTCGGATCAGTTCATTGAACACCGTGATCAGTGCATTCATATCGCCCTTACGCTTATACATTTCCACCAAAAACTTCCAGTACCAAACATTGTTGCTTTCTAATTCCGTGGCCCGCTTGATTGCGAGCTCCGCCTCCTGCATTTTGTTCTGACGGTAGTTCACTGTCGCCAACTCAAAGTAAACGGCAGCATTATTCGGGTCGATGACTAAAATCTTATTGAAACTCTCCGCAGCCTTTACATAATTCTCACTCAGCTTATCTTGTATGCCTGCAAAGAAAAGGGATTTTACAATCGCAGTATCCAGCCTTGCGTTCAGCTTAGTTTGGAGCAGCACATTAACTTGAGCAAACGCAGGCACAGCAAAGCAACATCCTAAAAATAGTAACAAACCCCTTTTCATCATTTCTATCAAACAAATACCATGCTGCTAAACGCTTACTTACCCGTGTGACCGTATCCTCCGGCTCCACGTGCGGTATCACTTAAACTATCGACTTCTTCCCAACCAATGGTCTCATGCTTAGCAATCACCATCTGCGCAATCCGGTCTCCGTCGTTCACTATAAAATCTACGTCAGATAAATTGACCAGCAAGACCTTAATTTCCCCCCGGTAATCCGCATCAATCGTCCCCGGAGAGTTAACAATACTAATCCCATGCTTATAAGCCAAACCACTTCTGGGGCGAATCTGAGCTTCAAAACCAACAGGCAACTCTATGTGTAAACCAGTTGGAACTAAAACACGTTGCAAAGGTTTAATTGTAATCTCAGTTTCCAGAAAAGCACGCATATCCATTCCTGCTGCATGAGCAGTCTCATACTGCGGCAAAGCATGCGTAGACTTATTTATTATTTTAACATTCATAACTTAAACTCAACACTATTTTTTTAACAACAATGCCCTCAGCTGATTCTTTTCAAAGAAGAAGACGCCAGCTATAAAAGCAATTAACAAGGCATTCCCAATATAAATATTCCTTTGGAATACCCAAAAAGAAAGGATGACCAACACGACAGAAACGATCAGATAAATAACAATTCGCTTCAAGTCATAGGGGATCGGATAATGTTTCTGACCAAGCACATAAGAAATAACCATCATCACAAAATAAGCTAGCATCGATACCCATGCAGATCCCATGTAACTATATCTTGGGATCAATAAAAAATTGAGTGAAATAGTAATCAGCGCACCAGCAAGAGAGATGTAAAGCCCATATCTGGTTTGATCAGACAACCGATACCATATCGATAGGTTCATATAAATTCCAAGGCAAACATATCCGAATAAAAGATAAGGTACCGCTGGCAAGCCAGCCCAATATTCTGCCACATGCGTTTTATCCCTGCTGATAAACCATTTTAGGATCTCGATATTAGCTACCAGTGCTACAAACAGTAACGCGAGCGCAATGACAAAATAGTAGAGAATGGTAGCATAGGTTTTCTTCGCATTTGCATTTTTTGCATAACTAAAAAAGAACGGTTCAGCACCTATTCTGAAGGCAGTTATAAAAATACTCATAAACACTGCAATTTTACACACCGCTCCATAAATACCAACTTCTCCATCTGCAATGGATTTAGGAAGTAACTCACTTAAAGCAATCTTATCAAGGTTCTCATTCACAATAAAGGAAAGATTAGCCACCAGTACCGGCCAGGAATAAGAAAACATTTTGGCAAATAATACTTTGTCAAACTTTAATTGAACCTGGGAAAACTCTGGAAGCAGCAAGATTAAAGTTAATGTGCTGGCTGCCAAATTGGACACGAATACATACCCTACCCATTTTACTTTATACCAGCTTTCGAACCATCCAGCCAAGGGCCAGTCATGCTTAAGAATGGCAGGTATAAGCAATATAAAGGTTAAGTTTAGTGCAACAAAGGTGCCTATATTTAAAAATTTAAGGAGGCTGTACTTGAAGGTTTTTTCCTCTGCTCTAAGCTTAGCAAAAGGAATTACACATATGGCATCAACATATAGGATACCAAGAAAGTACCGCACGTATAAACGGTAATCTGCAAATTGCGCCGGGTCGGCGGCCAGATATTTGGCTATGGCATCTGTAAAAACAAAACCCGTTAATAGAAATAGCGTAGCTACAAAAGCAATGGAAATAAATGAGTTGTTGTACACTTCCTGCTTTTTATCCTCGTGCTTGTTCAAATACCTAAAGAACGTGCTCTCCATACCGAAAGCCAAAACAGCATTAATTAGGGAAGCATAAGCGAACATCTTAGTGAGTACACCATAAGTCACCTTGGTATAGGCATTCGTATAGAATGGCGTTAAAATAAAACCAAGCAAGCGGGAAAGAACTGTGCTTATTCCATATATAGCTGTCTGACCAACGAATTTTTTTAATACAGACATCCTTACTTTTTCATAACTACAAAATCCTGAAAGTTCCTGAGTGCGCCTTCCTCTGCTGTACAACTTTCTATTTTCGCCCGATCTGGCCCTTCATTGCACCATTCTAAAAAAGAATCCAGGATCCAATCTTCGCCCTCAGCTTCGATGTAAACTGACCCATCTTTTTCATTTCTAACTAAACCCTTTATGCCTGACTGATCAGCAACATATTTGGTCGTCTCCCTAAATGTTACTCCTTGTACCTTACCGGTTATTTTTATGTTAAAATGCTTTTTGTTCATCATATAATTATTTCCTGCTTACCAGGTCATACGTCCTAAACGATCTTTTTCCATCAAAAACTCCTCCCAAATCGCATTTAAGATCTGAGCGGCAGGCTTGATTGCGGTCAGCATTGCTGAAACCTGTCCAATTTCTAATTCTCCTTCTTCGAGATCTCCTTCAAACATACCTAATTTTGCTCTTGACCTTCCCAAAAGTTTCATTAACTCTTCAGTCGAAGATCCATTCGCTTCAGCCTGCGCAACAGCATCAGAAAAGTTATTCTTTAATAACCTTACCGGAACCAGTTTTTTCAACCTCAGCTTGGTATCGCCTTCTGCTGCTGTTAAAATGCTTTCTTTGAAATACCGATGTGCAGACGATTCTTCCGCAACCGCGAAAGCAGAGCCAATTTGTACCGCATCAGCGCCCAATGCCATTGCTGCTAGCATGGCTCTTCCACCGCCAATTCCACCCGCTGCAATAACTGGGATATTCACTACATCCCTGATCATTGGTATCAGACACATGGTGGTGGTTTCCTCCCTTCCATTGTGGCCGCCGGCTTCAAATCCTTCTGCTACTATGGCGTCTACACCACTTTCCGCAGCCTTAAGTGCGAACTTAGTATTCGCTACTACGTGAACAACGACAATCCCCTGAGATTTGAGTCTGCTCGTCCATAGCGCCGGATTGCCTGCAGAGGTAAAAACAATGCCGACTTTTTCCTCCTCAATGATGCCAATAACTTCTTCGACCTTCGAATAAAGTAAAGGAAGATTTACAGCGAAGGGCAATGATGTCGCCGCCTTACACTTCTGAATATGGTGCCGCAAAATATCCGGCGACATTGATCCTGCGCCAATAATGCCCAACCCTCCGGCATTAGAAACCGCAGCTGCTAACTTCCAGCCGCTACACCAAACCATGCCAGCTTGAATAATGGGATATTGAATGCCGAAAAGTCTGGTGATGTCATTCATTTTAAAACAATCTTCTGATGAAATCCACTAAGCTAATCTTTCCATCTTTTTCTTTATAACTTAATAGATTGATCCCAGGTCTTTTACCAACTTCCAGGCTCCCGAAACGATCTTGAATGCCCATATATTCAGCACCATTCCATGTTCCCCACTTCAACAGTTCAGCCGCATCAATCTCAAAGTTCTTCTGAAGTGTCAACATTTCTTCAAAGACACTCAAGGTATCGTTACTTGCCAGGCTGTCTGTGCCCAGGGTAATCTTGGCTCCAGCTTCCATTAACATAGAGACGTCAGGCAACTTGTTTTCAATATAGAGATTCGCCTTAGGGCATAGGCACCAGTAAAGCTGCTTGTGTATGCCCTTAGCAAATGTAACATCCGCTTTAGAAGTATATGTGCTGTGCACTAAAAGTGTACGTTGCGCGTTCGAAAGTAAGGGCAGGTAGGTTTGAATGGAAGTCTTACCCGATGGCTTGAAGAATTCTATATCTAAGCCAAGCATAGCATATAGGTCCAAAAACCCACCTTTCTTTTCTATAAAGAACGCATTCTCATCCAAGGATTCTTGATTGTGTATACTAACGATGGCATCCTCCTCTTCTGCAGTTTCTTTCAAGGCGTTAAACAGTGGAGCCGAAACCGAGTAAGGCGCATGTGGGGTCAATGTAGCTGGTAAAGGTTTAAAATCATTCTGTAAGGACACTGCCCGTTCCATAATAGCACTAGCCGTTTCCGGGTTAAATCCAATCGTTTCCACAAATGTATGGTAGTAAATCAGACTATCCAGCTTTGTGGTTTGCGAGGCAATCTGGTTCGAAATATCCGCGACAGCCACTACTCCGCAGTCAAACATTTCCCTGTCTGCCCGCAACATAGCGCTGTCTAGCGCGTATTCATCTGCGACCCTAAGTTTTATAACTTCCTGCACAAAAGCAGGCAGCCCCTTATGCTTTGTAATCAGGCCTTTCAGGTTTGATAGCTCAAGATGGCAATGTGTATTTATAAAACCTGGAACGATAGCCCCCTCGTAATACTTGATGTCGATATCAGGCCTTAAGCTGGCTTCAACGGCGGTTAAGATCTCGATAATTGTCCCATCAGCATCCAGACCAAGAACACCATTTTCTATTGGCGGACCAATGATAGTATAAACTAAGGTGGCGGATATGTATGAAACCATATACAAAGAAAAGGTATTTCATCCAAAAAAAACAACGTTTGTTGAGTGACCTATTCCCGTGTAAATAAATACATTTGTAAAGCAACACTGAAACCTGAGCGTAATTTCTCAAAGACATTTTTTTCTATAATGAACCGCATCGACCGCCTTTTTGGAATCTTAGTCTTACTGCAAACCAGGAAGTATATTACTGCAGAAAAAATATCTGAACAATTTGAGATTAGCACCAGGACAGTGTACCGGGATATTAAAGCTTTATCAGAGCAAGGGATCCCTATAAGTTTTGAGCAGCCGAAAGGCTATTTTATTGTACAAGGCTATTTTTTACCACCGGTTTCTTTCAATACCGAAGAAGCAAACGCCTTGCTGATCATGGAGCGGGTTGTCTCAGGTTTTACGGATAAGTCCATCCAAAAGCATTATACAACTGCTTTAAACAAAGTAAAATCGGTATTGAAGACATCTCAAAAAGAGGTATTGGAGCTATTAAATGATAACATTAAGGTGCAACTTCACGATTCGATGAAGAATGAGTTTGAGCATCTGTCAATTTTACAAACGTCTATATCGTCTCAAAGCATTATAGAAATCATCTATATCGCACAGAGCGCAGAGAATAGTAAGCGTGAAGTTGAACCTATCGGATTGATATTTTATGCATTCAACTGGCACCTGATCGCGTGGTGCCACCTGCGCTTTGAATACCGGGATTTCCGTGTTTCCAGAATAGAAACGATCAGATGCTTAGAGACGCCCTTTCGAAAGGCCGACCATATGAAACTTAGTGATTACATGAAGTTCTTACCAGTGAACTATTAGTACTTTGGCTCGGGTTCTGCTTTAAGTGAGGCCGCCATGAGGCCACAGTGAAGCCACGGTGAGGCCGCCTTTTGCTAGAGAAAAGGCGGCCTCACCGTGTAATCATGTTATAATCACGGCGGCGTCACCCAAACCAGTTCTCGAACCCATCCCAAGTCATGCTCATGAAGAATATCTGGAAATAATAAATCACGCTGCCATAGGGTTGTCAGTCGCTACCATTTTCTTTGTGCTATAATTTAAAAAATATGAACAGAATCCAGATCTTTTTAACTGAAGCAGAAGAAGAAGCGCTTACTACCCGTAAAATGTTGGAACGCGTACCCGTTGAAAAATTCGACTGGCAGCCACATCCAAAGAGCATGACGCTTAAGAGACTAGCCACACATGTAGCGGAACTACCATCATGGATAGCAATGGCAATTGATACGGACGAACTGGATTTTGCAGACAATAGCTATCAGCCCACAGAAATCTTCAAAGTTGAGGAACTACTTGTGTATTTTGAAAACAACCTAAGAGATGCCCGAACTGTACTTGTCGATAAAAACGAGATTGTACTTAATGAGCCCTGGACGATGAGAAATGCAGACCAGATCTACAGTACAAGGTCCAAGGCAGAAGTCATCCGAATGAGCATTAGCCAAACGATTCATCACAGGGCACAATTAGGAGTATATCTCAGGTTGCTAAATATTCCGATACCGGGAAGTTATGGACCAAGTGCCGACGAGCCGACCTTCTAACTACATCCCCTTAAAACATTTTGATAATTTATTGGGGTATAATTGGTTTCTTTGTAAAATATTTCAATTATACCCCATACCATGGCTGAGTCTGACATCCGATTAAATAAATACATTAGTGAGAGCGGTCTGTGTTCGCGAAGAGCGGCAGACAGATACATAGAGCAGGGGAACGTATACATTAATGGGAAGAAGGCAAAAGTTGGCGACAAAGTAATTTTCGGGGATATAGTGACAGTGAATGGTCAGACTATCGAACCACAAGCTGCAGAAAACACTGTACTTATTGCTTACAATAAACCAGTTGGGATCACCAGTACTACTGAAGCGGGTGTAAAAAGCAACATAGTAGACCATGTCAACCATAGCGAAAGAGTATTTCCCATCGGTCGTTTAGATAAAGATTCTCAGGGACTGATCTTTCTGACTAATAATGGCGATTTGGTTAACAAGATACTCCGTGCGGGAAATAACCATGAAAAAGAGTACGTGGTGACTGTTAGCAAGCCACTCACAGATGCTTTTGTTGCCGGTATGGCTAAAGGTGTTCCTGTGCTTGGTGTGATGACTAAGAAATGCAAAGTGGTTAAAGAAGGCAATTTCAGCTTCAAAATCACATTAATTCAGGGCTTAAACCGACAAATAAGAAGGATGTGTGAGCATTTCGGCTTTGAGGTGACCAAGCTGGAACGTGTCCGGATTATGAACGTAAGTGTGAAAGGGATTCCTGTTGGCGAATGGAGAGAGCTTACTCCTGAAGAGCAAACCGATATTTATAACATGGTGGCTAAGTCCAGCTCATTAGAGGGTGCATCTGCAGCTCCTAAAAGAGTGGTTAAGAAAGTGAAGCCCTCTAAGTTTGAAGAGGATCTGATGGAAAACATTACGCCTAAACGGGCTTCAAGCAGGACTCCCGGCTTTAAAAGCGCTGCTGGATCTAGTAGAGGTGCATCTTCGGGAAGGTCATCAGCATCTGTAAGCAGAGCAGACAGACCAGTTGGTGGAAAAGGTAAAGCTGGTCCTAAACCTGCTGCCGGTGCAAGATCCGCATCATCGGGTAGCTCAAAATCAGCAACGGGAACCTCAGATTGGAACAAGACGGGCGGCCCTAGTAAAAGACCGGTTAAACCCGGCAATGGAAGATCTGGTGCACCGGGAGCAAAAACAAGAAGTCCTAAACGTTAGAACTTTTTTTGGTATCTTTGCGTTTAAATGCTTGCTACAAAGAAAATTGATATACGTGCGCTAGATTTACCGCAGCTGCAACAACACTTCGTTGGGATGAAGGAACCTTCTTACCGGGCTAAACAAGTGTACCAATGGCTCTGGGAAAAATCTGCCCGCTCATTTGAAGAAATGAGTAATTTATCAAAAGACTTAAGAGCTAAACTAGATGAGCAATATGCCATCAATGTTGTGGAAGTCAACAAATCTCAATTCAGCAACGACCATACGATTAAGAATGCTTTTCGCTTATATGACGGCAACATTGTAGAGGGTGTTTTAATCCCTTTGGAAGACCGTATGACGGCTTGTGTGAGCTCTCAGGTAGGTTGTAGTCTTACTTGTAAGTTCTGTGCAACGGGCTATATGGATCGCAAGAGGAATCTTAATGCAGATGAAATCTATGATCAGGTGGTATTGATCGATCAGCAGGCAAAGCTTAATTACAAAGTGCCCCTCACCAATATTGTGTACATGGGAATGGGTGAACCGCTGTTGAACTATGCCAATGTGATGAAGTCCATCGAGCGGATCACCGCACCGGATGGCTTAAACATGTCTTACAAAAGAATTACGGTATCAACTGCAGGGATTGCTAAAATGATCAAGAAGTTGGGTGATGATGGCGCTAAGTTTAACCTCGCACTTTCTTTACATGCTGCCAACGATAAGAAGAGAAACGAGATCATGCCGATTAACGAGGCAAATTCTTTAAAATCTCTGGAGGAAGCATTGAAATACTACTACTCTAAAACTAAGAATCCGGTTACCTACGAATACATTGTATTTAACAATTTCAACGATGAGATCGAAGATGCAATAGATCTTGCTAAATTTTGCAAGCACATCCCTTGCAAGGTTAACCTGATCGAGTATAATCCCATCCAGTTTGCTGACTTCATCAATGCAGAAGGCGATAAAATCGATGCCTTCTCTGCCTATTTGAAAGGACAGGGTGTGAATACAAACATCCGGAGAAGTCGAGGCAAAGACATTGATGCCGCTTGTGGTCAGCTCGCTGTGAAGGAGCAAAACTAACACTCCTATTATTTTTAAGTAGAGCTTGACGGATGCATCCGTTGAATCGCCTGTTTCAAGACTTTGTTGGTTTACTATACCCCAATCTTTGTGGCGGCTGTTTAAGGCCGATTTACTACGGAGAATCCAGTATCTGCACTTCCTGCCTGTTTGAAATCCCTTATACAGATGATCATTTGAATCCGGAGAACCGGGTGGCCAAGCAGTTTTGGGCAAGAATTCAGTTTGACGCCGCAATGTCGCTGCTACATTTCAAAAAAGGCTCCAGTGTACAAAGTATGCTTCATCAGTTGAAATATAAAGGAAAGAAAGAATTAGGTCAGCTTCTCGGAATAATGATCGCTGACAAACTGCTGTTATCTGAGCAGTACAAGGAAATCGACCTGATCATCCCGGTGCCTATGCATAAGAGAAAACTCCGCCAGAGAGGCTACAACCAAACCTTATGCATCGCTGAAGGCATTGCTCAGGTATTGGGCTGTCCCGTTAACCAGAACGCATTAGTGAAGGTGAAAGAAACGGCTACTCAAACGCATAAAGGCAGGCTTTCAAGAAATGAAAATATGAGCAAGGTATTTACAGTTATTGCAGCTCATGAGCTGACAGGGAAGCATATTTTACTGGTCGACGATGTGATCACTACCGGCGCAACAATCGAAGCTTGCGGCATTGAATTGTGGAATGCAGGAATCGGAAATTTAAGCATTGCGGCAGTTGCTTTTGCCGACTAAGTACTCTAAGTTTGTTTATGAGATTAATGGTTTCGTTTCTAGCGGTTTGCATTTTAGCATTTTCGGCCTGCCGCAAGAATGATGAAATCACAACATCCAGAGATGTCAGACTGTCTTTTTCCAGCGACACCGTTTTATTCGACACCGTCTTTACGGCAATAGGCTCTGTGAACAGGCGCATTAAAGTTTTTAATGCGCATCAAAAAGCGGTTAACATCAGCAATATCAGATTAGGTGGCGGTAAAAATTCCTTTTTCAGTCTGATCATTAACGGGGTTCCTGCTAACGAAAAGAGTAATATTGAGATTGGCGGGAAAGATTCTATAAGTATTTATGTAAAGGCGACTATCAATCCAAGCAATGTAAACCAGCCTTTTATAGTGGAAGATTCGGTAATGTTCAATACCAATGGCAACGCCCAATCAATCGCTCTGATCGCTTATGGGCAGAACGCGATATTTATCAATGAAGAAACGATCACCTCAAATACGACTTGGGAAGGCAGCCTACCTTACATTGTAAACAAATCAGTCACTGTAGCTGCGGGCACAACTTTAAACATCTCAGGAGGCACAAAAGTCTACTTTCACGGGGGTTCAGTAATGAACGTAAAAGGTACGCTTCGCGTTAATGGGACTGAGTACGATCCGGCTACGTTCTCCAGCGACCGCCTGGAGAACTACTATGAAAACGAGGCGGGACAATGGTTGGGAATCCGGTTCTTTGCGAGTAGCGTGAACAATAAAATCGAACACGCTACCATCAAGAACGCCGTGATCGGTGTTACCGCAGATTCATTAGCATCCGATGGAAGCACAAAACTATTACTGGTGAACAGCGTGATCAAAAACATGACTGTAGCAAGCTTTGTTGGCTATGGAACTAGTTTGAGCGGTTTCAACAACCTGTTTTACAACAGCGGGCAGTTTCTAATATATGGCGTTGGTGGGGGTCAATATAACTTGAAGCATAACACGTTCGCGGGCTACAACAACGAGTTTTCCAGACGAACTCCAGCGATATATTTCAGTGACTATTCCCATCTGTCCTACTCAGATCTTACTATTGAACTGGTGAACAATATTATTTGGGGAGTTCTGCCGGAGGAACTTCAAATAGAAAAGAAAACATCGGCGTTAGTGACCACCAATATTACCCATAATCTTATCAAAACAAGCTTACAGACCTATAGTAATCTGAATTTCCTCGGTACTGATCCTAAGTTTGTAGATCCCATTACTGGTAATTTCCGACTACAGCCGGGAAGCCCTGCTATAAAAAAGGGGGCAAATTTAAGTTCAGACCCCTTCTTTACCTCCTATCTGAAGAACGATATGCTAAATGTCTACAGAACATTACCTTCAACACCAGGTTGTTACGAGTAATAGATCGAAAAAGAAATATCTCCTGCAACATATGTGAAGTAATGTCGTTTATATTGATGAGAGCGTTAATTTAGATGGTAAGGGTCGATATTTCTTCATTGAGGTATCGGCCCTTTGCTTTTACAGATAAAAAACTTTTAATTGTTTGAATATTGAGATTAATTTCGTTCCTTTGATTCCGAGAGCGTTAATTTAGGGGTCGATAATTTCATGCAAATGATTTATTGGCCCTTTTTTATTGCACTAAAATCACGGTTATTTCGAGAGTTGCTGATAGATTACCTCTTTAATTTCATCAGGCTTAAAGGGTTTTAGCACATGTCCGTTCATCCCCGAGGCTTCAAATTTCTCATGATCGTCTTGAAGTGTCGAGGCCGTTAAGGCAATAATAGGAACCTTTTTGAAATAGTCGCCATCCAACTCTCTGATGATGCTGGTAGTTTCATAGCCGTCGATCCCGGGCATCTTGACATCCATAAAGATCAGGTCAAATTGCGTTTTCATCACCTTTTCAATTGCCTCATGGCCACTGCTTGCAAACTCCAGTACAAAGCCCATCTTACTTAAGATCCTGTTTGCAATGAGGATATTGATCTCATTGTCGTCTACCACCAGTATGGACTTACCTGCAAACGAAGAAGTCGACCGACCAGCCTGTACCGCATTGAAATCTGCAGACAACTTGTCAAATGCAATAATGAAAGAGAAAGTAGTTCCTTTTCCTTCTACACTCTCAACCGTAATGTCTGATTTATAAAGCTTCAGAAGCTTCTTGGTAATCGCCAGACCCAAGCCGGTGCCTCCGTATTTCCGGGCAATGTCGGTCTTCGCTTGTGTAAAGGTTTCAAAGATGTAGGAAAGTTTGTCTTCGGGAATTCCTATCCCAGTATCGCTTACTTTAAAAAGTATTTGCGCAGTAGCATCATTCTCCTGAGCCAGTTCGATATGTAGACTGACGTCACCCTGACTGGTAAACTTGAGGGCATTACCCAAAAGGTTCATCAGTATCTGATATAGTCTGGTTTTGTCTCCCAAGATTAATTCGGGAACGCCGCGGCTATGAAGCTTCAGTTGGTTGCCCCTCTTGGAAGCCGTCACCTGCATGGAGCTAATGATGTCTGTAGCCAGGGATTTAATGTCCATAGGCACAGATTCCAGCAGCAGGTGACCAGTTTCTATTTTCGTGAAATCAAGAATGTCGTTTATGATGTTCAAAAGATTCTCTGCAGAGAATTTCAAAATGTTCAGGTCATCAATCTGAGATACCTTGGGGTCGTTATCCAGCAACAGATGGGTCATTCCGATCACCGCGTTCAGGGGCGTTCTGATCTCATGACTCATCACAGATAGGAACATTTCCTTGGCTTCGCTCAATTGCAGAGCCTTCTCCTTTGATTCTACCAATTCCCGCTCCACTTGCTTGCGCTGAGTGATGTCGGTGATTAAATCGATCTGCCTGATCACCTGCCCCTTCTCGTCGACAACAGGCGTATTGGCTACAGATAGCCAAATTGACTTGCCACCTTTGGTATAGGCCTTAACCTCAATACTATAAGATTCATTGTTTTGAGCCTTGTTCCTTGATTCTGCAATCAAGTCCAACTGACTTTCTTCATTCGCGATAATATCTCCAAGTCTTTTCCCTTGAATTTCAGCAAGCGTATAGCCGATCAGCTTCTCCAAACTCTGATTTACCCAGGTTGTGTTACCTTCCCGATCGGACATGTTAACGCCGGTATCCGTTTTACTTGCCACGAGGGATAGCAGTTGCACCTCCTCTTCGGCCCTCTTCTTCTTCGTGATATCGATGATGATTTCTACCTCCATATCAACCTCCCCTTCATCGTTCAACACCACTGTATTGTAGATAGATAACCAGATTGGAGTTTTGTCTTTACGGTAGGAAAGTAGGTCGACAGTAAATGACTGGTGCAGACGGATCCTTTCCCTTGCTTTTGCAAGAACGTCGAGGTCTGTTTGGGGACCAATAATTAAGTCACCGAGGCGTTTCCCTTTAAGGTCGTCGACCGTATAACCAGTAATTTTTTCAAAAGCAGCATTTACCCAGGTGACGTGGTTATTCGCATCACTGATCACCACTGCGTTGTCTACCTTACTAGCGACAAAAGACAGTTTCATCAACTCACTTTCCACCCTTTTACTTTCTGTAATGTCGCGGCCATAGGTATACCAGCGACAATTCTTGGCGACCATATTCCAGCTCAGCCACCTGATCACACCAGTTTTGCTAACAATTCTGAAGTCAACCGTAAACTCTTTAAGATTATTCCTGAGGCCCTTTTCAATTACAGAGAGCAATCTGGATTGATCTTCGCCGTAGCAAAAACTCCACATACTTAAACCTGTAGCCTCCTCTGCCGAGTACTCGAGGATAGTTGTCACGGCATCATTAACAAAAAGGATTTTTCCCGTGCTATCCAGGATACAATGTATCTCAGGAGAAACCGTAGAGAGGTTGAGCAAATCTTCAAAACGAGTAGTTTTTGCTGCAAGGTCAATACTTTTTTTACGAAGCGTAAGGTGAGTTATAATTTCTCTGCCAAGTATTTTCAGCCCTTCTTTCTGCTCAGCGGTTAAAGATCCCGGCTTACTATCATAAACTCCGATGACACCCAGCTTGAAACCATGCTCATCAATAAGCGGTGCACCGGCATAAAAACGCACAAAAGGCGCAGCCAAAACGCTTGAATAGTTTGCGAACCGCTCGTCAAGCAGGGCATCTTTCACCTCCATTATCTCGTCGGACTGGATGGTAAAGTGGCTGAAAGAAACATCTCGTGGATGCGTATGACTAACCCCACCGACAATGGATTTGATAAAGAGCCGGTCTTCATCAACCATAGAGATCATTGCGTTGGGCACATTACAAACCAAGGCAGCCAGCTTAGCGATATTATTAAATGCGGCTTCTTCAGGAGTATCTAATATATCATACTGACGTAGTGCTTCAACGCGATCTTCTTCGTTGGCTGATGAATTATTCCTGCTTTTAGATAACATTAACTGCTTTATGGGCGCTTATGCCTACTTGTATAATGGAAATTTGCTAACCAATGCAATGACCTGTTCCTTAACTTGCTTTAAGTTACCCTCATCTTCAGGATTTGTAATCACCTGGTCAATCAGATCTACAATCTCTTGCATTTGTGCTTCTTTGAAACCTCTGGTTGTAATCGCAGCGGTACCTACACGAATACCTGATGTAACAAATGGGCTCTTATCATCAAAAGGAACCATGTTTTTGTTGACAGTAATATCGGCTTTTTCCAGCGCTTGTTCAGCGACTTTGCCAGTTATATTTTTATTACGTAAGTCTATCAGCATCAAATGGTTATCTGTTCCTCCAGAGATGATTCCATAACCCTTAGCCATAAAAGCTTTGGCCATTGCCTGTGCATTGGCCTTAACCTGAGTGATATAGGTCAGGTATTCATCACTTAAAGCTTCGCCAAAAGCGATCGCTTTTGCTGCAATGATGTGCTCTAAAGGACCACCCTGTGTTCCCGGGAAGACAGCCATATCCAATACAGATGACATCATTCTAACTTCCCCTTTTGGGGTCTTTAGTCCGAATGGGTTCTCAAAGTCCTGACCCATCATGATCATACCACCACGGGGACCTCTTAGTGTTTTATGTGTTGTTGTAGTTACAATATGACAATGTGGAAGCGGATCAGCTAACAAACCGCGGGCAATCATACCAGCAGGATGTGAAATATCTGCTAATACTAGTGCGCCGATCTTATCAGCAACACTTCTGATAAAGGCGTAATCCCATTCTCTGGAATAAGCAGAGGCACCACAAATGATTAGTTTAGGTTTTTCCGCAAGCGCAAGCTCCTCTAATTTCGCGTAGTCGATGAGGCCATCTTCTTTTTTAACTCCGTAGAATAACGGATGATATAATTTTCCAGAAAAGTTAACGGGTGAACCATGCGTTAGGTGACCGCCATGAGAAAGGTCAAAGCCCAGGATCTTATCACCAGGCTGGATAACAGCTAGCATCACTGCTGCATTTGCCTGCGCGCCAGAGTGTGGCTGCACATTTACCCAGGCCGCATTAAATAACTTTTTTGCACGTTCAATTGCGATAGTTTCTACTTCATCGACTATCTGACAACCGCCATAATATCTTTTACCTGGAAGCCCTTCAGCATATTTATTGGTCAAGCAAGAACCCGCAGCTTCCATTACCTGCTTACTTACAAAGTTTTCTGAAGCGATGAGTTCCAGACCGTTTTCCTGACGGTCCAATTCCCTGTCAATCAAATCAAAAATTAAAGTATCTCTAGTCATTTAGTGAAGTATATTTTTGTAAAATTAATGATTTTCCTTCTTAATTTAATAACAAAATAGCTTACTTTGTGGTTCTACTCGACAAAAAGCCTACATGGAAGAACTTACCGGTCCATTTTTACCTAACATCAATTTCCCTGCTGATCTTAAGCAGTACAAAGAAGAAGACCTGGAGCAGATAAGCCAGGAATTGCGCCAGTATATCATTGATGTGGTAAGTGTAAATGGAGGTCATTTCGGGGCCAGCCTTGGGGTAGTTGAGCTAACGGTAGCGTTGCATTATGCCTTAAATACACCGTACGACAGGTTAGTTTGGGACGTTGGCCATCAGGCTTATGGACACAAAATACTTACCGGCCGCAAGTCGGTTTTTCATACCAACAGAATCCTTAACGGTATTAGTGGTTTCCCAAAAATCAGTGAAAGTGAATACGACACTTTTGGTGTTGGCCACTCTTCCACTTCCATATCTGCGGCACTAGGAATGGCAGTTGCCTCTCATATCAAAGGAGAAGTAGACCGTCAGCATGTGGCTGTGATCGGTGATGGAGCGATGACAGCCGGACTTGCTTTCGAAGGACTAAATCACTCGGGCATTGAGGACTCCAACCTTCTGGTGATCTTGAATGACAACTGTATGTCGATCGACCCAAATGTTGGTGCTTTGAAGGAGTATTTGACCAGCATTACGATCTCTAAATCATACAACCGTTTTAGGGACGACATTTCAAGCGTACTGATTAAACTTTCAGAACTTGGTCCGAATGCACATAAATTCGTTAAGAAGATTGAAAAAAGCATAAAGGGTACTTTACTAAAACAAAGCAACCTTTTTGAAGCCTTAAACTTTAGATATTTCGGCCCGGTTGATGGACACGATGTGGTCAGACTGGCCCAAATCATTAAAGAATTGAAGGATATACCTGGACCTAAACTCTTGCATTGCGTAACTGTAAAAGGAAAAGGATTTGCACTGGCAGAAAAAGATCAAACGAAATGGCATGCGCCAGGTTTGTTCGATAAAATTACCGGAGAAATTAAGAAATCGCTAAGCGACAAGCCTAAGCCTCCAAGATACCAGGATGTATTTGGACATACCTTGGTTGAGCTTGCCGAAGAGAATCAGAAGATTGTAGGGATTACTCCTGCTATGCCTTCAGGCTCTTCTATGAACATCATGATGAAAGCCATGCCTTCACGTTCATTTGACGTAGGAATAGCTGAACAACATGCAGTTACATTTTCTGCAGGACTAGCAACACAGGGGCTTGTGCCTTTCTGTAACATCTACTCCAGCTTTATGCAAAGGGCTTATGATCAGGTGATCCATGATGTTGCCATTCAAAACTTGAATGTAGTCTTTTGTCTGGATCGTGCTGGATTGGCCGGCGCTGACGGTGCAACGCACCACGGTGCCTATGATCTTGCCTATATGCGTTGCATACCTAACATGATCGTCTCTGCGCCTATGAATGAAGAAGAGCTGCGCAATCTAATGTACACTGCACAGCAAGACAACATGGGCCCCTTTGTTATTCGCTACCCAAGAGGCCACGGGATGATGACCGATTGGAAACGTTCTTTCAAAACAATTGAAGTTGGAAAAGGACGCAAGATCTGTGATGGAGAAGACGTAGCTATTTTAACCATTGGTAATGTAGGTAATTTTGCTGTTCAAGCCTGCAAGGAACTGAACAGTGAGGGCATTCACCCAGCACATTACGACTTACGCTTTGTTAAGCCATTAGATGAAGCTTTATTGCACGATGTATGCAAACGCTATAAAACTGTTGTCACGGTAGAAGATGGTTGCCTGCAGGGCGGAATGGGGAGCGCTGTATTAGAGTTTATGGCAGACCATAACTACAAGGTTCAAGTGATCAGATTGGGTATCCCTGACGATTTTATAGAACATGGTGAGCAGGCAGAACTTTGGGCCTTGTGCAACTATGACACGAATGCAATTATCAATACTGTACGCAAAACAGCGGTTAGCAGAACAACGAAGATTTTGGCATCATAAAAAAACAGGGATAATCTTTCGACTATCCCTGCGCAATCAATATTCTGTTTATGCCCAAAGATTGCCCGGATAAGTACCTTCGTGCGTAAGTTTTTGTAATGCATCTTTAACTACTGGAGCATCTTCTTTAAAAGTTACCCCAAACCATTTTGCTTTAGTTGGAATCATCTTCACAACTCCAGTACCAGAGTTGATCAACGTATCAACTACCTCAGGAATAAGAAACTCTGCTTTTAGATCTGTATTTAAATTGGTATCGAGGAACTTGTAATATTCAGCTTCACTCCAGTTCACAAACGCAGGGGTGAAACAGAAAAAGTTCATACTCACTTTCGTGTCAAGTGGCAATTCTTTCTCTTCTTCGCCTTGCTTGGTGATCGCTTTACCATCTTGTTTAAAGATCTCTTTACGCTCAATAATTCCGGTGATGTTACCTTCTGCGTTCACACTGATTTCGCCTCTGGTGACAGAACCATTGTCGCTTAAAGTATTCCTGAGCTCATAGCCAAGGCTGGCATATTTCCCGTCTTCCGCGTTATTGGATAAAAAGTCATAAGCTAATTGAAATGCTTCATAACCATAAAAATCATCAGCGTTGATCACTGCAAATGGTCCGTCTAAAGCTTCTTTTGTACACAAAAGCGCATGTTGGGTACCGAAGGGTTTAGCTCTGTCAGCAGGAATTTCTCTGCCTCCACTAAACTTATCAAGACTCTGGTAAACGTAGTCCAACGTAATTTTACCTTGGAGCTTAGGCTCAATGGCTGCTTTGAAAGATTCTGCGAATTCTTCTCTGATGATGAAAATCACTTTACCGAAACCAGCTTTAATGGCATCATAAATTGAATATTCCATTATAGTCTCTCCGGATGGGCCAAACGATTCCGTTTGTTTGTTTCCACCATAACGACTAGCCATACCGGCTGCTAAAATTACTAATGAGGGCTTTATTCCTGCCATTTTTATGAGATTTAGGTTAACACGCTAAATATATGTGGTTTTGTGGACATATGATAGCACTTAAAAGATAAACAACAGGAACGTTCTCTTGTTTTTTAACAACAAGCTTCAAGAAGAGGAAGCTCTCTTATTTTCCTTAGATTGCAGCTTCTAAAGCAATAGCAAGTATTTACAATGTGCTGTTGGCACCATTGAAATGGTCAATAAGCTTTTTTGAACAATGAACCTGATACGTGAAATCACTCCACTTACCGAACACGACTGCTTTACTATATTTCCAAGGGTAAGCAAAAAAGTAGAAGTCCCGCTTCATCATCATGAAAGTCTGGAGCTTAATCTGATCATAAATGGTGGCGGAGCAAAACGAACGATCGGCGACCATACGGGCGACATAGAGAACCTGGAACTGGTCCTTCTGGGATCAAACCTGGCCCATGGCTGGTCTAACCACAAATGCAAAAGCACTGACATCAGAGAAGTTACCCTGCAATTTCATAAGGACCTGTTCGAGGAGAAGCTCTTGAAACGCAACCAGCTTTTGTCCATAGGAAATCTACTTGAGCAGTCAAAAAAGGGCATACTTTTCCCCAAGGAGACGATTGAGCGGATCTCACCAAGACTATTGAAGCTGAGTGATCAAGATGGCTTTGCGGCTCTTCTGGAATTCTTGTCTATTCTGCATGACCTTTCGATCTCCTCCGGCTACAAAATCTTATCAAACCCTATGGTTAAAGAGGATTCTAATAGTTATAGCAGACGAATTGAGAAAGTAATTGATTACATGAATGCCCATTACAGCGTGGAAGTTTCACTCAATGAAGTAGCCAAGCTTGCTGGCATGCCCGATGCATCATTCAGCCGTTTTATTAAGACTCGCACCGGCTACACGTTCATTGATAGCCTTAATGAGATCAGACTGCGCCATGTTACCAGAATGCTGATAGATACGCAGGAACCTATTTCAGACATCGCCTCTAAATGCGGCTTCAACAATCTAGCAAATTTCAACCGTACTTTTAAAAGCAAGAACGGCTGTACACCTAAAGAATTCAGGGAAAATTACAAGGAGAAAAGACTGTTTGTTTAGGTGACTATCTAGTCATTTCGTCAAGGCTAATTACATTATCTGCCTTGATTAGCGTGGTAATCTCTTCTCTGGTATTGAATTTAAAAGTTAGCTCCGACCAGCCCATGAAAAACGTCCATTTAGGTTGG
Organism: Pedobacter sp.; assembly: GCF_037719805.1. GTDB lineage: Bacteria > Bacteroidota > Bacteroidia > Sphingobacteriales > Sphingobacteriaceae > Pedobacter. Next base: position 590,682 of record NZ_JBBJLZ010000005.1, read on the forward strand.
GCCTTTAACAATTCTGAAGATGGAAGCTTTTGACACTCCCCTATCGCAATGGGCTTTCCGGCTCCTGCCTTGACCATGACATCATATTTCTCCCTACTGAAACCTGTTTTATCGTCGTAGATATCCAGGGCGGCGACGTCCCAGTACTTATTTCCTGGATTATAAGCTATGGCATCTTCTGCCAGCGTCGGAAAATCTTGAATGTCCCAAACCCAGATGAGGTTCGTTAACCCACGCTTTTTTACAAAATAATCATGAGTAAGCTGGTACAGTTTCCGCGTACCTAAAGCACCAGGTCTACCACCCCACCAGAAAACAGGTTGATTCATCTCATGAAGTGGTCGAAATAGCACCATTATCTTTCTATCTTTTAGTTGTTGAAGATAAGCAGCAACCTCGTCCATCATTCCCTTCCAGCGGCTGTTTATGACTGTACCGTCTTTTATCAGCTCCGCCCATTGCGCATCAGTCAACTTACTAAGCACTCCGTTCTTATCCCAGCCACAAGGCTGGACCAATGTAGGATTGCAAGCATGCCACATGATGTTGATGATCGCACCTTTACCAGCTTGCCTTATAGCCTCATCAATCATGCTTTGCCTGTTGGCGATGTTATCCTGCTGGAAAAGAAAGTCACCACTCCATAACGCGGGATACTTCCCGGTTTGTTTAAAAACTTCCTCGGTCCAGGCAGCAGGCTTCCGGTTAGGCTCTCTGTTGTGAATTCCAAACAGGCTTTGCTTACCAGAAATTCGGGAAAGCACTTTTAAAGGAGAAATCTTCGGCTGACTGCTCGCTGTAAAAGCCAGCATCAAAGTTATTAGGAGAACAGTACAATGCCTGGATTGAGAAGGCAGCTTACATTTGGTCATAGGAGATAAAGCTGAGAACTTAAAAAATCAGCTTGTGCAATTTATTGTTTTTCTTACAGAACTTGGAAGGAAGCCACAAATCAAAAAGTCCCGCTGAGCGAACTCAACGGGACTTGGTATATATTAAGCTAAAAATTAGATGCCTTTACAAGCTTCGATCAATAGAGACTTGTTGTATTGTGGGCTCTTAGTACCTAAGAAATCATTTTCACCAACAGTAATGGACATATCAGCTGTTGTGATAGGTCTGTTACCAACGGTTTTAACTGTATTTCCCCAATAAGCTCTGAAGTCATAGCTGGTTCCAACTTTCAATAAAGTAGTTTTAATGGATCCTTTAACTACAGTTCCTAGTAAAACATACTGAGAATCCGGAGCACCAACAGCTTTGTAATAAAGATCAAAGTTTGGAACAGTGATCTGGGCCTGAGGACATTTCACGTTTAATAACAGCGTTACCAAATCAACAGGTGTAGCTGGGCTCGGAAGCGTTACCGATAATGCCGCACCTGCACATGGATCAGTCATATTACCGGCAGCAATAACAGTAGTTCCTTGCTTAATAATATAGCTCACTGCAAAAGGAGGAAGTTTATCAAGTGATATGATTGTGCCATTGAATATTTGCTGAGATTCGTTGATAGCCACGCGTCTCGATCCATCTAAAGTGAGAACTTCAATACTTACTACAGTACTGTTTGTTCCCAACCAAGGTGCAATGAAAGTAATTTGAGGAGCTTTACACTTTCTTTTAGAGAAAACCTGACCCACAATAAACTTAGTCAAGTGATTAGTTGTAAAAGGAACGGCCAATTTGCCACTTCCGTCAACAACTACAGCAACATCAGTTTCATATTTGAACTGACCAGTTGATACCTGATAACTATATACCGATAGCATATCACCAGCTTTAATCGCTGTAGCAGATCCGTCTAATTTGAAAGTAGGATCTACTTGAATAGATACGTTAATTGGAGTACTGAATTGTTTAACTTCAACACCGCCAACATACATGGTAATGTCAGTAAAACCTGCAGGTGAGAAGAAAGCCTCACCAACTGTTCCATCTTTATCGACCACATTTGGAGCACTTAAGTCACCACCTGGGAATAACGAAACCAGAGCAGGATCACTTGCGTCAAAATTGATTGCCTGAGCAGTAAGCGCACCACCAGTCAAAACATTACCACTGGCATCTTTAAAAGTTGTACCTGCTGGAATGCTAATTGCAGTTGTTTGAGGAACAGCAGTTGTTGAAGGTGTAGAAAACGTGCTTGTAGTCGTTGTTGCTCCACCAGCACCTAAAGGAAAGTCTTTCACCACTACCGAAGTATAAGGCGTAGGAACAGTAGTTTTAACCATTGTAATTCCTTTGATATCCTGAGTGAACTGGCCAACCGCAATGGTCATTGGGATGTTTTTCTCTTCGTATCCAGGGATCTTCACAATCACGTTAAATGTAAGTGTTTTTGAAGCAGTTGGAATTTCTTTTGGATGAACACCCAAAGTAACTACTCCGTTTGGTGCGTAGATCTTTTTAGTTCCAGAAAAGTCATAGATACTACCTGCATCAGCACCAGTTACAGTTACGTCAATGTTACCAGGTAGCGCAGCGCCATTGGCGTCAGTAAGCTGTAAGCCAGCTTTGTAAGTAATCACTTGCGCATCGAACAACACGTTCACTTCATACGCAGGGTTACGGCAACCGTTTAAAAGGAATGCCACAACCAACAGGAAGCTTGATAATTTAGTAAAGTTTTTCATAAAAATTTGTTAAGTAGATTAAAGTCCAAAATTCAGATTAACCTGTAATACCGGCATGAAACGGTAGTAAGACATGTTTTTCTGTAGTTGTTGTGAATTGCTTGTGTTTTGTGATAAGTAATTGGTTCCAGTTAAAGTAGCATCAGGCTCACCCAGGTAATAAGCACCCAAAGCAAATCCAACATTAAACTTCTTTGCCGGGAATGCATTCTCAAAACCAAATCCAAGATAAGGAGCAACTTTTTTCCATTCCACTGATCCGTATAGCTGACCAAGATCTGTGCTCGGAATTAAAATATCACCATACTTGTAAGTGCCACGGTAGCTAACTACCACATCACCTTTCGCTTCCCAGAAGTAACCAGCACCTGCAGTTACAACTACTTTACGGGAAAGTCCAGATTCTTTAAGAAAGGGATGCCAGTCAAACATCAAGTGAGCATTTGCGAAGTTTACATCAAAGTCAACATCAGTAGGTTCAGAGCGTACTTTATATACACCTCCGCCGCTTATTGGTAGTATACTTGCCCCAACGCGAACGCCAAATTGAGGAGTAGGCGAAAATTTTACATCTAAACCAACGCCTTGAGTAGCGATAGTTGCGCTTAAAGTAACTTTGCTAGGGATAGTACCGTAAGTTGTAGCAGCGCTTTGTCCTTTTACCTGTGTAAAGAATGCTAAAAGGAGACAAAGACTTAAAATTGTAGTTGTTTTTTTCATAAATGATGGATTAGAGAGGTTATTTATAATTAATACAACTCATTAGAATTCGATTTAATCTAACTGGCTGAATTTGAGCGCTAAGCTAAACATTATAGGAATATTATCCTAAAGAAATATCAATAATTTAATAAGCTTGAACAACATATTAGGTTAACAGCCGTTGTGTTGCGCAATAACTTGGTTTTAAAGAAATTTAACATGGAATTAAAAAATAGGGATATAGCAAGTTTTCAAACGCTAAGCGTCTGCCGCAATCATTAGCAATAATTATTCCAATCACTACTAAAGTTTCGCCGAATCTCCAGAACGGAGCTGCTAATAATTAATAGGCGTTATCTTCTCCGCGGAAAACATTGATGATCGTCATAAAGATAATCTTGACATCAAGCATGCCTGTCCAGTTCTCCAGGTAGTAGATATCGTGCTCTACGCGCTTCTCCATAGCGCCATCCTCCTTGGTCTCGCCGCGAAAACCATTGACCTGAGCCCAGCCGGTAATACCAGGCTTCATAAAGTGACGCACCATAAACTGACTTATGATTGCCTTATACTCTTCCGTATGACTCAACATGTGTGGTCGCGGACCAACAACACTCATGCTGCCCCATAACACATTAAAGAATTGAGGAAGCTCATCCATGCTGGTTTTTCGAAGGAATCGGCCAATCGGTGTGATTCGATCATCGTCCTTAGTCGCCTGCTTGTTATTACTTGCATTGTTTAAACGCATGCTCCGGAATTTGTAGCACCAAAAGGGCTCATCATTTCTACCACTTCGCTGTTGTTTAAAGAGCACTGGCCCCTTACTTTGCAGTTTAATCAGAATCGCAATGATTGGATACAACCAACTTAATATAAAGACAATAACAAGTACACTGAATGCAATATCGAACGCCCGCTTCTTAAAGCGGTTTCCCATTATCTCCAGAGGCTCATTTCTCAAAGTAATAATAGGGAATTCTCCTCCCATATAATTGATGGTATATGGCGCCGCCAAAGTGCCGGCGATATCAGGGATAAATTTTAATCTTAAAAGATACTTGTCAGCCTCATGTACCAGTTCATGAATAGAGGACATCTTTTCCGGTGCTACGGAAACATACATATCTTCTACGCCATTTTGAACAGCCAACTCCATCTCAGCAACCGCAAGATCTGTTTCTATCGTGTTATCTAGACTATATACACCAGGATGGTCAGCTATAAAGCCATAAAAATCAACGTTCGGCTGTGTTTTAAGATACTCCGCTATTCGCCTGCCCGTTGAATTGTTGCCCATTACGGCAATCTTCTTGGTAACATGGAATTTGTTAACCAGAAGGAATTGTACAACTGTTCCTATAAATCTGTTCAAAACGAAGGACACACTCAATAAGCCGTAAAACACGACAAGAAATGTACGGGAGAACTCGTTGTCACGTAGAAAAAGAAGATATAACGAGAAGAGAATAAAATGAACAAAAATGCTTCGCAGTGTTCCCCGGTAAATTCTTTCTACTTTTCTGGCACCATATTCTGTGTAAAGTCCAAAAAGTAGCGCATTAAAAAGCCAAATCAGGTTACAAACCACCACATAGTGCTGTAACAATTCATAAGAGACGAACTTTCCGAGATAATTTGTAACGTAATAGGAGAGAAAGTAAATGAAATTGAGCATCAGCACATCTGTAACCGGAAGGATATATCTGAGCAGGTATAAGTATCGGGTTTGCATGGCAAATCTTGTTATTAGAACGTGACCAAATGTAGCTTTTTAAACTCAAACGAAAAAGCCAGCACCATGATTTAGCAAAAAGGGTGCCTTTTGAGCACCCTTTGAAATTCTAATTGTTTAATACAGTCAGGTCCCTGACTTTAATACCGGGCTTCCGGAACACGATATACACGTCCTTCCGACCAGTTGTTGCGGTTAAGTCAGCAACACCATCCGCATTATCGCCAACGGTTGCCTTTCCAATGACTTGTCCGTCAACAGAACCCAGTCGAACTTCTGCGGTTCCCTTTTCGCCTTTATCAGAAGACAACTGTATCTTCTTGATACCAGTAAGATCAATGTTATTCAGCATCAAATAAGAGCCGTCTGTCTTAGCAGTAGCGATTGTCCTGTCTCCATTAAATTCAATCCCACTGTTCCGGTCCGTATTGTTGACCAACACCGTCGGGTTACGCAATACCAACACCTGTTCTCCGGTTTGGCGTGGGACAAGACCGGAGCCCTTATCCTGATAAGCCGCTCTGAAGATAAAGCTTCCTTTGTTTGGGGATCCCGGTTGTACGTTTGTCGTGTAGGTTCCGTTCACCGGTAAACTTTTTTGAACTTGCTTTTTATCGCTCAAGCTTAAGATGTACTTAACAATGGTGTTCAGCTCAGCAGCCGGCATACTTGTATGCGCAGGCATCATCGCATCGCCCCATACGCCTGATCCACCATTGGCGATCTTCTTAACCAGCCAGTCCTGAGCCTTAGCATTGCCTTTATATTTTGCAGCTACCGCAGTAAACGATGGACCTAAAGATTTGCCTTCCAGCATGTGACAAGCATTACAATCACTTTTCTTTATCATTCCTTTTGCAACCTCATATTGTGCAGAAGCATCAAAGCTATTCTGCTTTTGAGCTACAACCGTCATATCATAACCTTCAGATAAGTAATTGATCGACACAGAAACCGCAGCAGGCAGTATCTTTTTATTCGCCAGGCTGCCATCTTCCTTATCCGCAACACTCACCGCATAGGCGATAGTACTTCCAGGGAAATAAAAACTAGAGTTGCCCTTTGTAAAAGCAAACTTCACTTCCGGTACCGCATTACCTGCAATAATTTCCACAGATTTACTGTTCTTAGCTCCCGACGGGTCGGTCACCGTAAGCGTAGCTTTATATACACCCGCAGCGGCCAAAGTAATCAGCGGACTCACTTTGTTGCTGCTTTGTTTCAAAACACCAGCTTTAGTGATCTTCCAATCATACTTCAATACATCCCCGTCCGCATCATTAGTACCTTTTGAAGAAAGTTGAACAGTCATCGGTAACGCACCCGCAACCTTATTCGCCGATACCTGAACAGAGGGCTTGCGATTTCCGCCATTGTACTCGATCTTAATCAACTCCGCCTCTGGCAGATCCTTAAAATAACCATTACCATATTCCAGCACATATAAACTACCGTCTGGTCCGAACTTCATATCAATTGCGCCGTGCAAGGTCAGGTTTGGAAGAAAACGCTCCATGGAAACATATTTACCGTCCTGGTCAAAGGTTACTGACATAATCCAGCCACGTACCCAGTCTGTGATCAGCCATTTGCCCTCATAGTAGGTTGGAAACGCTCCTTTAACTCCTTGGAAATCGCTTTGATGGAAGATCGGTCCGCCAACAGCACTTCTACCACCGCTGCCTAGTTCAGGAAACTCCTCACTAACCGCATATGGATACCAGATAAAAGGATCTACAGTAGGCGGCAAAGTATTTAATCCGGTATTATTAGGTGAATTGTTAACCGGCTTTAAAGGGTCCCACCATGCACCCGACTCTTTAGTCGCAAAATTATAATAGCGGTACGCTTCCTTACCGTTAAAGTATGGCCAGCCATAATTACCTGCCCTTTTAGCAATGTTGAATTCGTCATATGAACGCGGACCGCGAAGCTCAGAAGAGTTGGAACCATCCGGACCAACTTCACCCCAGAACAACCAGTTGGTTTTGCTGTCGATGGTAAGTCTCCATGGATTCCTATTACCCATCGTATATATCTCCGGTCTGGTCTTAGGCGTGCCTTTAGGAAACAGGTTTCCTTCAGGAATTGTATAACTACCATCCGCTTCAGGGTGGATCCTTAAGATCTTACCCCTTAAATCGTTGGTATTACCAGAAGACTTTTGTGCATCTCTTGGACCTTCTCCCGGACGCTCATCAATCGGTGTAAAGCCGTCAGAGGACCGCGAAAAGGTATTGTCACCCGTGCTTAACAACAGGTTCTTATCCTTATCAAACAACATTCCGCCACCTACGTGGCAGCACTCTTCACGCTGAACAACGACATCCATCACTTTTTTTTCCGTCTTCATGTCCAGCTTTCCACCGTTCCAAACGAAACGGGATAACCTGTTCACCGACACATCCTTCGGAGAATAGTATACATACATGAAATGATTCTTAGCAAAATCCGGATCAAGGATCATCCCCTGCAAACCATCCTCACCTTCATCACGCTGACCGGTCTTGCTTACATATTCCCTGCTCACAGAGAATTCTGCAATGACTTCCAGCTTGCTGGTTGCAGGATCATATACCTTCATCTTACCCTTGCGCTCTGCATATAAGACCTTACCTCCCGCTAAAATCTGGAACTGGATCGGCTCCTCTAATTTCTGCTGCAAAACGACTTTTGTAAACCTGTTTTCATCAGGCTTTGCAGTCGTCTGCGCAACCGCTGCACTTCCTGAAACCAAAAGCATGCAGGCAGCAGGCCATAGTTTCAAAGAATTCCACTTGCTCATATTCTTAATTTTGTTTTTCAATGATACTTCTGAAGTTCACAACGCTGGCAGCTACATCGCCTTTGTTATTGTCCCAATTGTACTCGTATTCTGCGGAGATCGCTCCTTTAAAGTTTTGTCTTTTCAGTTCAGCAATGACACCAGGAATATCAGAAACACCTTCTCCCCAATGTACATCATGACCACCTTTTCCTTTTTCATGTAAATCCTTCATGTGCGAATGCAATACATGGCCATCTAATGATTTCAAACAGGCAATAGGATCCAAACCTGAACGTACCCAGTGACCAATATCAGCACATGCGCCAATACGTTTACTCTGTCCTTTAATTGCATTTAAGACAACTTCAGGGCTCCAGTAATGCGATGGATTTGGGTGATTGTGTAAAGCAAGGTTGATCTGGTATTTATCACATAAGGTAGAAATGAAAGGAATGAACTTCTCCTCCGGCTCTGAAGTGATGGTTTCAATCCCCATTTCTTTTGCGAATTCAAATAACTTGACCCAGTCTGCTTCAGACCCTGCTCCGGTTACACCGAAAGCAACCATCTTCACATTCATCGTTTTCAGTTTATCTAAAACAGCTTTCCTGGTTGCTGCATCCATATCAGGTCCCATTTTGCCAGCTATTCCACCACCAATCGTCTGACCAGGGAAAGCTTCTACATAACGCAGATCACAGCTGTCTATTTTTCTAATGGCATCAAAAAATGTAAAGCGGTTAAAAGTGTAGGCCTGTGAGCCTAATTTCCATCCCAGCTTAGTTTCAGGATGTTTTGCCGAACTGCTTTTAGTACCTGAATTCATGCTTTTACAAGCAGCAAATCCCAGCGCAACCAGCAGTACAACGCTTAATTTAGTAATAGTTCTTAATTTAACGGATTTCATAATGTTGTGTTAATTTTTAATTTTTGATTAGACCTAACATAGCTGATTGAGGGAGGTAAGATATTGAATATACACGTTTTTCCAGCTATTTTATTTCGTTGTCCTTTTTAAAGGATCATAAAACGCAACAGCGACTCTTGAGTCTGCGCACCCATAATAAAGCATGTATTTCTTCTTGAAATAAACGAGCCCTTCAATAAAAACTGTTCCAGCTGGATACTGCCCACTTTTCTCAAAGCTTTCAGTCGGCACCATAAACGGTTTGTCCAGCCTCGTAATGTATTTCGCAGGATCTTCAGCGCTGAAAAGCATTTGTCCTGCGCAGTAAGAGTTGGCCGTGTAATTTAAATCTCTGCCAGTTGATGCAAGGTTCTTGCCGTTGTAAAGCAGTACAATTCCTTTAGAAGTTAACACAGCCGGCGGACCACACTCTGTGAGGTCACTATCGAAAAAACCCTTTCTAGGTGAAGCGAGCTCTTTCAAACTGCTATCCGCATTAACAACTGGAGCCCAATCCACCAAATTATCCGATGTTGCGGCGTAAACATGTCTCTCTCCCCAGTACAGCCAGTATTTGCCTTTGTGCTTGGTGATGACCAATTTACCATTTTTCAAAACCGTTAGTACGGATGCAGATTTGGAGGCGATGTTATGAAATTTACCAGTGTAAGCATCCTGAAATATAGGGCCATGTTTCTTCCAGGTAATCAGATCTTTCGATGTTGCAGAACCTAGTCTCGGCGTTTTCTTATTCCATTGTGTATATAGAACTAAGTAGGTGCCGTCTTCAGTAACGGCCACGCGAGGATCTTCACAGCCACCAGTCCACTCGAATTCCTGTTGATCATCATCACCCGGGTACAATACAGGAATTTTACGCCTTTTCATTACCGTACCATTTGTACTTTCCGCTAATCCAATACGGGAGGTACGATGGCCAATGGCTACGCCGGATTTGTCTTCTGCACGATACAACACATAGATTTTTCCGTCTTTTACAGTTGCTGCCGGATTAAACGTATCATTACTCTCCCAACCCAGGCTTTTCTTTTGCATTGGATCATAGAAACTTGTGGTCGACACCGGTGAGATGACCGGATTTACATTCGCAGGACGAACAAATGGTCCCAAGGCCCAAACTGGCAGTTTATCAATGGGCTTTGGAGCCTCCTGAAAACTTAATGCAGACGCTGCAGCCGCCGTGATTATATAGATAAACAGTTTTGGGTAAATCATTACATTTGGTTCAATAGTGTACTAAATACACTATAAACATAGCAATATGTAACTCAAAATGCAAAAAGAAGGCTTAATAAAAATCATAACACCTCAAGCCATTGAATTTGTTGTATCCTGAGCTACCCGGAAAATACTTCTCATAGCCAACACTCGCCTCTGTGCTCCCGCTTGTATTGGTATAGTTGATCTTTGAAGTGGTGGCGTCATGACTGATACCCAACCTGAGCTTTTCTCCGTTCTTGTTATTATTGAAAATATCAAAGATGAACGACACGACCAAAGCATTGGGAATATTCTGAGCACTGGTTCGATACCACAACCCCATATTTACGCTTCTGTACTTAAACTGGGCTCCCAGACTAACTGCCTGCGAGGCACCCTGTTGCTGATACACTACAGACGGGATCATGTACATGCCATCATCTTCGTAGTAGCTGTACTGTGAAAGTAACGCAATTTTCATACTCGCATAGCCAACAAATCGCATAGGCAATTTAGCCTGTACCTCTGTAAAACTTTCATCAGGCTTATTAATATGATAAACAGAAGCCCCTGCCATAAAGTTCCGGAATACCATGTTGATACCCGTTCCCGCATCAAAGTAGAAGCGATTAGATATATCAGGTAGCTGCGCAGAAGTGCTGCTTCCAGGTATAAACCCAGTGCTTGCATCAATCTGATCCGAAAACACCAACTTGTCTAAATCAATCTGCCTGTTAGTAAATCCAGCATGTATCCCGAAAGAAGTCACGAAATCATCGTCACCTACGCTGTAAGAATACGTCCCTGCAATATTGTTCTTTCTTAAATAAGAAATGCCTTCACTGCTGCGCGTAAACTGCAGACCAACACCTCCGCCGAAATGCGGAATGTTCAAATCCACAGAAGCACTCAAATAGGAGAAATCACCGCCTAAGCCCGACCATTGATTTCGATAGATCATGTTCATTCGAATGTCGCCCTCGAACTGGCCCGTCAACGCGGGGTTAAGATACAAGGGGGCATTGTAAAACTGGGAGTAAACATGATCCTGAGCTTTCCCGCTTATCCACAAAAAACTTAATAACAAAATTAAACACCGCGCTTTCACCATCACCTAATCAAATTTATAGTTCCCGTCCGCTTTGGCGCCCCAGACTTCAGGCTAATGCCCTTCCACTCTGTTCCATTCCTTAGCTGGAGGTCAATTTTCCAAACATATACCCCTTGCGGCATTCGCTGACCGCGATAAGTACCATCCCAACCTTCTACAGGTTTACCATCATCTAACATTGTCGTCTCCCAAAGTACCGCACCCCATTTGTCGAAAACGCTCATCCTCCAGCTTTGAATGCCAGTTCCTTTCGCTTTGAACTCCCTGAATTCCAGATTATCGCTTCCCGGGATGAATGCATTAGGGACAAACAATGAACCGGGTTCTCCCTCAATGATTTGATCAATCACATAGCTAGTCGAACAACCGCCTACATTGAATGCCGTCAATTTCACTTTGAAAATTCCCAGTGTACTAAACGCATGGACGGGATTCTCTTCTGTTGACGTCGTCCCATCTGCAAAGTCCCATAAGTACCTGATGGCACCAAGGGTCTGATTGGTATATTTTAAGGTTAAGCCAGGATAAGCCTTCGGCTGATCTACTGTAAATTGAGTAGTGGGTTGCTCAAACACCGTAATGGTTTCGGTCGTAGTAACACTTGCACAATTGTTCATTGCAGTCAACTTCACTACATAGGTTCCCGGTTTTGTAAAGGTATGTGATACCTGTTCCGGCGCCGTTGTGGAAGTTTGAGAGCTGCCATCTCCCCAATCATAAACGTAGGATATCGCTTCGGCGCTGTTATTTTCAAATGGCACAACCAGCGGAGCACAGCCTTGCTTGTCTTTAGCAGCTACAACAAGCTCAGCAAATATATTATTAGGCGCAATACTGATGATATGTTCGCTCGTATGCGTTCCACACTCATTTTTCACCGTCATCCTTACCGTAAAAGATTTGGTAACGCCAACCGCACTATAAGTGTGTATCACATCCTGCTTATCATTGAAAGATTGAGGAGCGCTGCCATCTCCGAAGTCATAAGTATAAATGTTCGTTGCCGAAGCAGGGGAAGTATTGACAAAAGTGACCGGTAAGGGAGAACAGCCAACCGTACTCCCAGGTGAAAAAATAGAAACAGGCGTGGTCCGCACCGTTACAGTGGATTTATAAGTCACACTCACCCCACATTCGTTCGTTGCATCCAGGCTGACGTTATAGATCTTCTCTCCACCTCTTGGATCCTGCAGAAAGTTAACCAGACCAGGGTCAGCGGCATCAGAGGTTTGTCCATTTCCGAAATTCCATTTAAAGGTGACGCCATCGCGGATATTGGAAGTATTTTGGAAACTCACCGCTACAGGTCCGCAGCCAGTAGTCTTATCTTGTGTAAATGCTGCCCTTACATTTGAAGCGGTGCTGAAGGTATGTACAGTTTCATCCAAAGTACAACCGAGGCTGCTGGTCACTACCAATCTGATCCGAACAGTGGTATTGTCAGTACCGATAATATATCCGGGGAAATTGATTCCCGTTCCAAGCATTACCTCTGCATCGGTACCGGATTGAACGTACCAGGTATAAGTGCCATTTCTATCCGGGTATGAAACTGCTTTAATATTGAAGGCATCTATAGCAAACGGTGCACAAGCTCTCGCCAGCTGGAATACATATTCTGCTTTAGCAAAAGGTTTCACAGTAATAGTGATCTCATTGCTCAAAAGTTCAGCGTAACCGGTGCAAACACTAGTTGTGACTACACGACGGTATAACGTGGTAACCGTTAAGGGAGGTGGTGTGTACGTTTCAGCAACAGCACCTGCCAGGTCCGACCAGGATTTTCCATCTAAACTCATTTGCCAGCGGTACTGATAAACACCATCACCACCTGTCGGTGTGCTACCTGCTAATGTTTCGACAGTCGCTTCCAGACAAATACTTTGATTGCTATTGATGATGTTGTTTCCCAAAGGATCGAGCACCACAATTTTAACAGGGTTACTGACCAGCACACAAATTCCACCCCTTGTAATCCTATGATAAAGGGTAGTCGCGTTCACGTTTACGACCAAGTTCTTACCAATCTCCCCGGGCATCAGCGTCCAGGTCTTGCCATCATCCAGGCTGCTTTCCCAGGTATAAGAATACTTGCCATCGCCACCTGTGGGCGTTTCTCCGGTAATGGTGACTTCCTGACCCATGCAAACCGGAGCCGTTGAAGCAGCTATATTAATGTCCCCAAGCTGTGGTAGGTTAGTGATAATTACATCATCAAACGTTGCACATCCTGCAGGCGTACTTATCGTCCAACGGAAAGTATAATTCTGACCGCCTTCCAAGCCGGAAACAGTAGTATTGTATTTAGTGTCGTCCGTAAAAACGACTGCCGGTCCGCTAACCAAAGTCCATTTTCCTGTGGATGTACCTTCAGGAATGTTCGCTTCCAGCGGATAGGCAATGTTGCTGCAAATCGCCTCATCAGCTCCCGCACTAGCAATGGTACCAAGTGGATTTACAGTGATCACCAAGGTTGCTGCATTACCCGGACAACCGGTCGCAGAAATTGGAGTGATGCTATAAGTAACCGTCCCGGCTATCGGGCCACTGTTTTCTAGTACATCGTTAATTTCGGAAAGGGTTGCTGGCGTACCTGGATTGGAACTGTAACCAGAGATTGAGCCGACAGATGCAGTCGCGGTATACACATATTTAACGTTGTAAGAAGCAGGCAGGTTTGAACTTATAGTAATAGCTGTAGATTCACCGGAACAGATGGAAAGCTTCGCGGCGTTCGCGGTAATCACCGGCTTAGGTGTTAAAGTAACGACCAGGTCAAAAGGCTCTCCAATACATCCGGCTGATGATGGCGTAATGCGATAGGTTACGGTACCATTGGCGATAGGATTGGTATTAACCAACACATCGTTAATAGTAACTCCGGATCCTGTGGCGTTAACCCCGTTAATGCCGCCAGATTGTGTCGCCGTCCAGCTGAAGGTACTTCCCGCTATGCTACTTATGTTTGTATAACTAACCGCATCTCCCGAACAAACTACACGGGTAGCTGGGCTGGTCATTAGGTTTCGAGGGCTTATATTTATCGAAGCAACATCAAAAACCTCATTGCAGGGAGGAGCAAGTGTAGTCGTAATCTGCCATCTCAGATCCACATGACCCGAATTGCGCTCGGCAAGTGTAGGCTCATATACGGCGTTGGCAGTCTTGCGGTCGGGGATAAATCTCCCACCACCTCCCTCCCATCGTGGTGTATAGCCGCCTACAGAGGAGGCCGCCAATTGCACGTTGGCGTCATAACATATGTTTGCATAGGTGCCAGCTTCCACAACCGGGGCGGTCCGGAAGTCCATAACCTGCGAATCCGTAACAGTACCGCAACTATTCTTATGGGTTACTATGATCGTGTAAACTTTAAACTCTTTAAATTGAATCCTGGGGAATTTGCTGTGCAGGTTGGTGCCATTCAAGAAATCGAAAGCTCCTCCAGTAACTTCCCAGGTATAGGTATCTGCGACCATAACAGCATCAGGCGTACCTGTAAGGGAAGTCTTCGTGATTCCATTAGTACCATTGAAATCGTAGGTTCCGTAACTGCAAAGTACCACATCAGCTGATAAGACCGCCATAGGCTGAGTAGTAACCATTACCGTCTGTTCAGGAGTCGAGGCTGCACCGCACTTCTCTGCGTTAATGGTCAGCTTAATTTTATAGACACCCGCTGCATTAAACCTGATCTGAGGAGGTGTTGCAGAGTTTAAGCCTGAGCCGGCTAGCAAGCTATAAGTGGCAGGTAAGATAGACCAGGTATAAGTATTGATTCCGCAACTGGCATTCTCATCAACTACCGAAGTATTTACAGGAGTGACTGTGGTCGTGTTGCAAATGGTAAGGGGAGTACTCACACCTTGTACCGTGAATGAAGGTTTCGCAGGTGCCTGGATACAGACGGTAGTGGTAACAGGGGCTGGCGGACAAGCGGCGCTGCTGGTAGATTCCAGTGTGACCGTGTGGGTACCAGGGGTAAACTGGTAATTCAGATTATAGGAAAGTGGCTTATCGATAGCATCTGGCACTACTTCACCGTCAACATACCAGGTGTAAGTTGCTTTGTTCGGCTGGCATTCTGGACCATCTGAATCCGGATTGGTACCTAGCGTGGAGCTGTTCACGAAATTTGAGGGCGTATTGCTGCAAAGTATTTTTGGAACATTAAACCTGTTGGTTGGCCTTAAACTTACCCTTGCATAAGTGGAGATTGGCGTGCCTACTTCACCGCAGTATAGATTCTGAGCGGAGATGCTGATTCCGAATGCATTATATATCGTTGAACTTCCAAGACTGATCCTGTTTCCGCAGGCATCTCTTGTATAACTATGTCTAACTTCGTTATTATCAGCTATAATATCTTTCAGCGTATATAGGTAGTCGGTATTGTCGCCCCAATCTACTTTATACATGGTACCCGGATAATTGGTGCCAATGCCTTCATTTCCGTTGACTATAACATTAAAAGAAAGCGCTTCATCGCCCAGGCAAACGTCTGTTTTACCTGAGGTACCGAAGGCGGTCAGCGGGCGGTTATTGACAATCATATAAGCTTTAGTCCCAACTGTACCTCCATTTACCGCTTTAGCAATGACTGTATAATGCGCTTGCTGAGCCTGGAAAGTTTTTGCAGGTACGTTATAATTCAAGACTGTAGTTGCTCCGGTAAGTTCATTTTTAACTGTTGCGGAAACTATAGCTCCTGCTGTAGATTGGTTTTCAAGGTTGAAATTGAAGTTTGCCCTGCCAGAGCAAAAGCCAAAAAGCTCGGGAGCTGAAGGACTTATTAGGTTTTTATTGTAAAGTTTAGCAACAACGGCAGCACCGGCTTTGATTTCAAATGCAGCAGATTCAGTACTCGTTACTGTTGGGTTAGTTGCGACAATCCTTAGTTTATATCCAGTGCCGGCAGGCGTTCCTGCGGGAATAGTTCCATTGACGAAAGTGCTGTATAAACCGGTGAATGTTCCTATAGGTTGCGTAGCCGTAAAATTCCCAGATGCATCTGACAGGAAAAGTCGAAATTGATTATCCGGACGCGTGTTAGTAGCGGCGGGAATAGAAAATATTGCGGCGATGGAGGAGCCGGGAGTATAGGGTCCTGGATCAACAGCTGTTATACTCAAGCCCTGACCATAAGTTAGTGGCATAGCAAAAAATAATAACAGTAATGTTAATAGAGGTAGACGTTTTGTCATAGTGAGACAGATATAAGGTCTAAAATAGGGAATTTAATCCCCAATAAGGGAAAAACAGTATTCCTAATAGTTGTATTTTGCTCAGTAAAAAGTGATAAAAACCATGCAACTTCAAAATAGAACCTATGCAATTTCAAAATAGAATCTATGTAATTCAAAATAGAATCTATGCAATTTCAAAATAGAGCAATTGATCCCTTTATATTCTATACAAACTATATCCAGACCTATGTAGAGAAAGATGTGACCTCCTTGCTTAACGTAAGAGATTTAAATCAGTTTCGTAAATTTTTAAGCGGATGTGCTGGCAGGGCGGGACAGTTGCTAAATCTGAATGCTCTGGCCAACGAAAGTGACATTTCACAGCCCACAGCAAAGTCCTGGCTAAGTATTCTCGAGACCAGCTACCTGATATTTCAGCTCCAGCCTTATCATGAAAATTTCAATAAACGATTGGTTAAAAGGCCGAAGATTTATTTTTACGACACAGGATTGCTTAACTACTTGCTTGGCATCAGAAGCGTAGAAGAGATGGAGGCCAACCGACTAAAGGGGCATATTTTTGAAAACATGATCATTGCCGAATACATAAAGCAGAACCACCACAAGTACCTACACAACAACTATTATTTTTGGCAGGATAGCAATCAGAATGAGGTGGACCTGATAACAAACACAGCGGCAGGATTTGACATTTTCGAGATAAAAGCCACACAAACGATTAGCGCATCACTTTTCAAGCAATTGGATAAGTTTGAATTGCTGGCGGCTGAATCCAAGGTTCGAAAAACACTTATTTATGGCGGCGAAGACAATCAGCAAAGAACAAAATATAACGTATTAGGCTGGAAAAGCATAGGAATTTAATTAATACGCATTGCGCTCGCCGCGCATCACGTTGATCACTGTCATGAACACGATCTTCACATCCAGGTTGCCGCTCCAGTTTTCGAGATACCAGATGTCCAAACGAACACGTCCTTCCATAGCGCCTTCCTCCTTGGTTTCGCCACGGAAGCCATTAACCTGTGCCCAACCGGTAATGCCAGGCTTTGTAAAGTGTCGCACCATAAACTGATTGATCAGCGCTTTATACTCTTCTGTATGGCTAAGCATATGTGGCCTCGGACCAACAACACTCATTTCACCAAACAGCACATTAAAAAACTGAGGCAGCTCATCAATACTGGTCTTACGCATAAATTGGCCGAACGGAAAGATGCGACTGTCTCCTTTTGTAGCCTGGACCTTATCACTGGCACCGTTGATGCGCATACTTCTGAACTTATAACACCAAAAAGGCTCATCATTACGACCGCTACGTTGCTGTTTGAACAGAACCGGACCTTTACTTTGGAATTTAATGATCAAGGCAATGATCGGAAACAGCCAGCTTAAGAGAAAGACAATTACCAGCAGACTAAAAATCACATCGAATGCGCGCTTCTTAAAGCGATTAGCGATGATTTCAAGCGGCTCGTGACGTAATTTAATTACGGGGAATTCTTTACCCAGATAGTCGATGGTATAAGGTACAGCCAGGGAACCGGCAATATCAGGAACCAATTTTATACGTAAACAGTACTTATCCGCTTCACGAACCAGGATGTGAATTTTGCCCATCCGTTCAGGTGGTACAGAAACATACATTTCCTTGACGCCGTAAGTAGCCGCTGCTTCCATTTCCGCAACTGCAACTTCAGAAAGTAAACCGGTCTGGTAATTATAACCGTTATCGTTATTTCCGATAAAGCCATAAAAGCTGATGTTTCTTTGCTTTTTAAAATACTCTGCTAACTTCCGTCCGGTAGGATTCATACCCATCACGGCCACTTTTGTACTGGCATTTAGTTTATTTAAAACTAAAAATTGCAGGACAGTACCTAAGAACCGGTTAATGGCGAAGGCAAAAGTCAGGATAAAATAGAAGATCAGGATGAAGGTTCGGGAGAAGTCCGCATCACGCTCATATAGAAGGTAAAGAGAAAACAATATAAAATGCGCGAGAATGCTTCGCCAGGTGCCCCTGTAGATACGTTCGAGCTTTCGGGCGCTAAACTCTGAATAGAGTCCGAAGAACAAGGCATTAAACAACCAGAGCAAATTACAAACAACGGCATATTGCTGGAACATGGGATAAGATACCCACTTTCCCATATAACCAGTCATGTGATAGGAGGCCCAGTAAACCAGGTTCAACATCAGGAGATCCGTTATAGGAAGTATGTATTTCAGTAGGTATAAATAGCGCGTTTGCATATGTCTATGTCAAATATAGTATTAATCTATTAAGGAATATTTCCAAAAAAAAATATTGTATAAGTGATGTCAGGCCGATGCAGCTACTTAGGCAGTTTTCTTGGCAGATTTAAGCTTTTATGAGATAAAGTGAGTAAATATTGTCACTAAAAGCGTATTACTGTGTAAAGTGGTTTTCTAAGTAGAAATAAATATCTTTGCAGCCGTACATTTAAATATATCTATTGATGAAAAAAGCGCTTATTACAGGTATTACTGGTCAAGACGGAGCCTATCTTGCAGATTTACTATTAAAAAAAGGTTACGAGGTGCACGGCATTAAGCGCCGTAGCTCTTTATTTAACACAGATAGAATCGACCATCTTTATCAGGATCCTCATGAAAGTAATGTAAAATTCGTTTTGCATTATGGCGATTTAAGTGACTCTACCAACCTGATCAGAATTATTCAACTGGTTCAACCAGATGAGATTTACAACCTTGGTGCGATGAGCCATGTGCAGGTAAGTTTTGAAACTCCTGAATATACCGCTAACGCAGATGGTATCGGAACATTAAGAATTTTAGAAGCAATTCGTATTTTAGGTTTAATTGAAAAAACAAAAGTCTATCAGGCTTCCACTTCTGAACTTTATGGTTTGGTACAAGCAGTTCCACAATCAGAAACCACCCCTTTCTACCCTCGCTCACCTTATGCAGTAGCTAAAATGTATGCCTACTGGATCACGGTAAACTACCGTGAAGCTTATGGCATGTTCGCTTGTAATGGTATCCTTTTCAATCATGAAAGTCCATTACGTGGAGAAACATTCGTGACAAGAAAGATCACCAGGGGAACAGCAAAGATCGCTTTAGGATTACAGGAAAAATTGTATTTGGGTAACCTGGATGCAAGAAGAGACTGGGGACATGCGAAAGATTATGTAGAGGCGATGTGGTTGATCCTTCAACAAGACAAACCTGAAGATTTTGTTATCGCAACAGGTGTAACTACTACCGTTCGTGATTTCATCAAAATGGCGTTCTTAGAAGTAGGTATCGCATTAGAGTTTTACGGAGAAGGTGCTGAAGAAAGGGCTAAGGTTGTTTCTTGCAGCAATCCAGAATTCCAGGTAGAAATTGGCAAAGAAGTTGTAGCTGTAGATAAAAAGTACTTCCGTCCAACAGAAGTAGAACTTTTGATCGGTGATCCAACAAAATGTAAAGAAAAACTAAACTGGAAACCTAAATATGACTTAGCCGGTTTAGTAAATGATATGATGAATTCGGACGTAGAATACTTCAAGAAGGAAAAGATGTTAAAGGCTGCGGGTTACGCCGTGAAGAACCAGTTTGAATAATTAATGGATAAGAAAGCAAAGATATACGTAGCAGGGCACAACGGAATGGTTGGCTCTGCTATCGTAAGAAAACTAAAAAACGAAGGTTATACAAATATCATTACCCGTTCCTCTAAAGAAGTCGACCTGCGCAATCAAGCAGCAGTTGCAGAGTTCTTTCAGACAGAAAAACCAGATTATGTATTTCTGGCGGCTGCGAAGGTCGGTGGTATTTTAGCGAATAACATCTATAGAGGAGATTTCCTTTATGAAAACCTGATGATTCAGAACAATGTTATCCATTCTGCCTATCAGAACGAGGTTACAAAGCTGATGTTCCTGGGTTCATCTTGCATTTACCCAAAGCTGGCTCCCCAGCCACTGAAAGAAGATTACCTGTTAACTGGTGAACTGGAGCCTACAAATGAGCCTTATGCGATTGCTAAAATCGCGGGAATCAAACTTTGTGATGCTTACCGTGCTCAGTTTGGATGCAACTTTATTTCAGTGATGCCTACAAACCTGTATGGTCCGAACGACAACTACGATTTAAATAATTCGCATGTGCTCCCTGCTTTGATCAGGAAGGTCATTACAGCAAAGAAAAAAGGTGCGTCAAATGTAACCATTTGGGGAACCGGAACACCAAAGAGGGAGTTCCTTTATGTTGACGACCTTGCTGATGCTTGTTTCTATTTGATGGAAACTTATGATGAAGCAGGACTGGTTAACGTAGGTGTAGGAACTGATGTTTCTATTCTGGAACTCGCACAAATGGTTGCAAAAACCGTAGGTTATGAAGGTGAAATCCTGACTGATACCAGCAAACCAGATGGAACGCCAAGAAAGCTAATGGACGTAAGCAAACTGACCGCACAAGGATGGAAAGCGAAGGTTTCCCTTGAAGAAGGCATTGCAAAGGTAGTAGCAGATGTAAAAGACCAGGACTGGGGTTAACCTCCAGTCTTGATCGCACCCGTCATCCTGAATTTATTTCAGGACCTCGGCATGGCAATGCCACCCTATCCACTCCGCCGTCATCCTGAACTTGTTTCAGTACCTCGGAAGAGAACGTTAAACTTTGCAGGCCGAGGTTGCGGCCTACGCCGCAATGACGGACGGGCGCAGCGGTCCTTGCTCCCCCCACCGCTCAATGACACGCGCACTAAACCCTTACCAATGATTAACACAAACATTTTCTAGGTTTTACAAGCTAAATTAATATGTTTGTGTTTAAACAATTACTTTATACCCAATTGGATGAATAACAATAACTATGTACTCATAATGGCAGGCGGCGTTGGCAGCCGCTTCTGGCCAAAAAGCCGCAATCATTTCCCAAAACAATTTCTCGACATTCTAGGCATCGGCAAATCATTGCTTCAACTTACCTACGAAAGATTCTTAAAGTTATGCCCGGCAGAGAACATCTTTATCGTAACCAATAGCCAATACGAAGACATCATCCTTAACCAGCTGGATGGCATCAGCAATGCACAGTTAATCTGTGAGCCTAGCAGAAACAACACCGCACCTTGTATCGCATACGCTTCATTTAAATTAAAAGGATTGAATCCTGAAGCTAATATCGTTGTTGCGCCTTCAGATCACTTCATCTTATACGAAGATGTATTCCTGACAAAAATTAACCAGGCACTTGCTTATACAGAAAAATATGAAGCATTGGTGACCTTAGGTATCGCTCCTACCCGACCCGATACCGGATATGGCTACATTCAATACGAAAGTGCAGAAGAAGCAGGTGTTCATAAAGTAGCTCAGTTTAAAGAAAAGCCTTCACTAGAAAAAGCTAAAGAGTTTTTAGCAGAAGGCAATTATGTGTGGAATGCAGGGATCTTCATCTGGAAAGTTGGCTCCATCATTAAAGCATTACAAACACATTCTGAAGAAATTTATACGTTATTCTCCAAAAACGAAAGCGTTTATAACACACTGGAAGAAAGAGCTTTTATTGACGAACACTACCCAAACTCCCCGAACATTTCAATTGATTATGCAATTATGGAACAGGCAGATAACGTCTATACCATTCCGGCGGAATTTGGATGGTCTGATCTTGGAACCTGGGCATCATTGTATGAAGCAGCGCCAAAAGATGAAAACAACAACGTTATTGCTGCAGAGCAGATCAATATAACCGGCACCACCAACAGCATTGTTCATATCAGCAAAGACAAGTTGGCCGTGATCCGTGGACTTGATAATTTTATTGTTGTGGATGAAGGCAATGCCTTGTTGATCTATCCGAAAAGCGACGAACAAGAGATCAAAGAAGTGGTGAAACAAATGAGCAAAAAGTTTGGTGATAGCTTTATTTAGTCAATGTTATACCTCTTAATGTATATGAGCATAGCTTCAGAAGCTATGTCTCCCGAACAACTTGATGAAATTTTATTAGAATCGACAAACTGGAATAAGCCGCATCATCTAACCGGCTGTTTAGCCTACGTAGAGGGTGAGCTTAAAGGAATGAATTTGTGCCGTTTTATTCAGGTGCTGGAAGGACCTGAAGAGGAGGTTCTAGGTATTTTCAACCGCATCCGACAAGATCAACGTCACATGTACGTTACTGTAATCAAGCAAGGAGCTATTACGAACCGGCACTTTGCATCCTGGGAAATGGGCTTAGAAAGAATTAATCTGAACACAAACCATGAAATGCAGGCATACTTTGAAATGGATCCTGAAGCATTGGCTGATGACGGCAGCGTACACAATAATATGCTGCTTGACTTCATGAAACACTTCTACATTACAACTTAAGCAACACTTAAGCCTTTTTATTGTTGTCTGCACAAACGCCTATAATTGCTAAACTGCCTTCACACAAATATTCATCTGGTACATGGACGCTATTGCTCAAAAAAATAAAGATAGAGACCTCAGCCAAAACTACTTTAAAGCCTTCCTGGTCATCGGGATGATCTTTGCACATGCTATACAGCTTTTAACCAATGTGGGTGGCTTGGGAAAATACTTCTCTGTGTATATAAATCTGATTACGTTCTCAGGCTTTATGTTTTCATTTGGTTACATCTACCAGGCAGCTTACAGTACTAAAGAGGTTTCAATTATGTTTGCAGTAAGCAAGATGAAAACTACCTTATTTGCCTACTTTATCAGTGCAGCATCCTGGGCCGTTTTAATAGATCATGATGCTACAGTTTATCGGATGTTATCAATTGCACTGTTGATCAATCCTTCTCCCTACTCGGAATTCCTGCTTGCATTTTTCATTATGACAGGCTTATATTTTGGTCTACGACCGGTACTCACAAAGCTAACTTTGACAGGCACGAACGTTATAATCACTTGTATCATATTACTGTTACTCTCTTCTATCCACTACGGCAATTACTACCCGACTATCGAAATCGGTGGAAAAAAGGTCTTTGCAGATTATTATATTGGACTGTTACTTGGGTCGCCACGCAGCAGCTATTTTCCGATTCTACATTACCTTATTTTCTTCCTAATGGGCCTCTGGTTCAAAAAAAGCGGCATTAGGTTCTCCTGGATAATGCTTGGAATTACCATGGTGGGGCTGTTTCTATTGGCGGCTTACAGAATTTTGTTTCATGAAATGCCATCAAGATTTCCGCCCAGTCCATTTTGGATAGTGGGCTCCTTCTTCTTTATTTACGTTTACTTGTTGGTGTCTAAAACGATTAAAGATAACTTCTTATCCAGGTATTTAAACTTGATTGGAGAGAACACAATCGTTTACCTGGTTTTGAGTAATGTATTTCTGTTCGCATTAAGCACTACAGGCAAATACCAGACATCCGCAGCGTGTGGCTTCGCGATTGCAATAATTTTGACTACAGGCTTTTTGGTGTCTTCGAGCAGGACGTTTAAGCCAAAAACGGCCTCCCCCGTCATGCCGGCGAAAGCCGGTACCTCGGTGTAGAAAGATTTTTATGACTAGTCCAGGGGTTGCGGCCTACGCCGCAATGACGGAAGTAAAATTGGTAGCGTCCTCCGCCCAGTGACGGAAGTATAATTGGTAACGGCATACGCCGCAATGATTGTTACTAATTTAGCCCCTTGCGCTAATCGTTTAGATTTTGTTACTTTAAGAAACATAATTTCTCAATGATGACGAATACTCCTTTTCAAAAACTGTTAATTGCAATAACGTTGACAGCAGCAATTACCGGCTGCGGATCTTCTTCTGATAAAAAAGAGGCTAGCGACTCAGATTCATTGGTAACAGTTGCTCCACCTACAGAAGAACAGGCTACAACTACTTCAAAAGAAGAATTTAAAGAATTTGATTGGAATGCAGTTCCACAATCATCTTCTCAAGTTGGTGAATTCCCATATATTACTGCGCCTGAAGGGTATTTCATTTCGGATAAGGGGGGATGGAATGAATCCAAAACAGGCTACTCTGAAATTAAAGACTTCAATAAGCTTATTATTTACAACGGAAGCTCATTTTATAATGCCGAAGGGAAAGTGGCTAAATTGAAGTTTAGAATGAGGGTAGAAGACGCTGATTGGAACCAGTATAAATTTGACAGCAGTGTAGATAAATACCTCAGCAGTATCGGTGCGAAATTATTAGGCAAGCTTCAAATCAATAATGCGCAAAAGGAATTCCTTAACAAGGATGACGATATGGCCATCTATAATCACATTGTCGGCGATCCTTACAATGAGCCAGTCAGATTTTATGCGCTGAATCACGCAAACGCCAGGATTATGTTTCAGATCTTTTCAAATTCGGCTAGTGGTGAAATTGCAGTTGTAGAGTTAGCAGCATTCGAGCAGACAATCAAAGCACCCACAGCAGCACAAATGAAAAAAGATATTGATGCCAATGGTAAAGCCATACTAAACATTAACTTCGATACGGACAAGTCAAATTTGAAACCGGAGGGGCAGAAAGTAGTAGATGAAATCCTAACATTAATGCAGAACAATGCCGATCTAAAGATCGCAATCGAAGGTCATACGGATAATGCAGGTTCAGCTGTTGCCAATAAAAAACTATCAACCGAACGTGCAAGCACCATTTTAAAATCATTAACCAGCAGAGGTGTTACCGCAGGCAGGCTTACAGCCGCAGGCTACGGTGCTGAGCGCCCTCTAGTAGCGAATGATAGTGAAGCCAACATGGCCAAAAACAGAAGGGTAGAACTTGTCAAAAAGTAACATTAGAAATTGGAGTAATAAGAAACTGCCGCTGCGCCCGATAGCACTAGAAAAATACCCAGCCCTTGTTTCTTACTAATTGATTCATTTAAAAACAGCAGCGCGTATGCTATTGGTACAACTATCCCTACTTTTCCTACAATGTTAAGTGTTGCTACGCCAAAATAGCGGTAAGACAAAGAGTTAAATACTGTTCCTAGAAAGATCAAAGTTCCCAAAGCGATCAAATACTTTCCGCTGTGCTGGAAAGCAGCGCCGATGAATTGAATCTTCAACCCGGCTACAACAAACAACAAGAAATTCATGAACAAAATGGTGCTTTCCAGCAACAGTGAAAAATTAACCACCCCAAATGCGCCTATCGGAAACTTCAGGAAACTGTAACCCAAACCCCAGCAAATCGAAGCCAGCAAAATATAAAGCATTCCTATCTTAAAAGTTCGAAAGGCCCTCCAGTTAGACTTCTCAACTATCAATGCTACACCTGCTAAAGTCAGCAGCATCAAGGCAATCGCATTAATTTGCGGAACCTCATGATAAACGACTATAGAAACCATCACGGAAATCAGGAAGGTAAAAATACTTACCAATGTAATAGAAACGGAAACAGGACAGTGTTTGAGCGACTTCACATAAAAGTATTGTCCGCCATAACAAACAATGCTCAGGCCGACCGCTAAACTAAAATCACTGATCGTAAAAGTACTGGCGTCTCCAAGTCCAAAGCCATATAAGAACAACAAAAGGCCAACGAAAAGCGAAGTTGTAACCAGACTTCTTCCTAACATAGAAACCAGTTCATGATTTTTCTTATTCACATTTACCCAGAGACAGTCTGCTACACCAAAACTGAAAACGTAGATCAACACGACTATATACTTCATTCTCCTGCTATAGGTTCGAAATAGCTAAATCCTGTTTTAAACAGAGGTCTAGTGAGGTCGCTACCAATGGCCGCTTGCTCTGTAGCATCGGTCACCATCCTTATCTTTGCATCCAATAACTGAATATTGAAATAGTCTTCAACCAGCCAATTTATTTCTCCAACCAATGGGATAAGTTCGTTCGCTTCTGTAAACCTGTTTGTATAAGCAAATGCCCGAATCAGCATAATTTTCATTGGCATCAGCCAAAAGCCTTTATCCATCCCATCGGTGATTAAATGTTTCTTCTCATAAACCGGAAGAAGAATGTCAATAACCAGATCAAAGCATCCAGCTAAACTCAGGTACTCTGCTATTGCCAGCTCGAATTCAATGTCGAAAGAATGAAAGCCATGCTGGTTGACGCTTTCTGCAGCCTTAAGTCTGGCGATCACCAATTCAATACACTGTTGTTTAGCATCTGCCTCGCCGTTGATATGTTGATTTAGAATTTTAGTTCCAAGATAACGGGCAATTACAAATGGATGCTTAATTAAAGCCAGGTCTATTGTACAGATCACATTGTGATACATCTTTGCGGTTGGATAGTCGCGTTGAAGTAAAGCAGATAGAAATAACATCGCATTGCCAAATACCTGCGCTTCCGGATCCTTCTTATACTTTAAGTACAGCGTATATCCTTGCCCAAATCCTTTCCCCAACCCGCTGATATATGGGAAATGCTCAAAGAAATAGTTATGCGCTGTAGGGTTTTCGGAAATCATGGGGATCAACATGTCATACAAATACTTATCGCTAAACACACGTTTAAGAATTCCACTAATGGCATTTGAATAAACTGCGTTGAACTCTCCTTTGGCAATTGCCGGAACCTCCACTTCAAAAAAGGCCTTATAGATTTCGGCTTCCTGATAACCGGTGCTTGGCTGAGTTAAGTCCAGCTGTTGATTTACAAGCTGACCAAAATTTGAGTATCCGCAATAAATACTGAGTATGTCGGCTGTGGAGCGTGAAATGCAACCCGTGGATTTGATCAATTTGAAGAAGCGTCGAAAGGTCTGACTACTAATCAGGCTACCAGTTTTCTTAAAAACATCCTGAGAAAGTGTGTGACAATCGTTGTAAGTAATGATGCGCTTTCCAAATTTAAGCTGAAGTTGGTGTTCAAGAAAGGAAAGCTCTTCCAGATAGGAGATCGCATTTGAGTGCATTAATATTGGCTAGGTGCTAAATGTACAAAATTGTACAATATAATTCCAGTTAAGCTAAGTATTTTCGAATCCATTAATTACGGTCATCCCATAACCAGAATTTTTAAACCAACAAATTAAACCACTTATTTAATTGTAATGACTAATCTAAAAACCTTGATGGCTATGGGAGCCTTCGGCCTGTTTGTACTACTATCACCTACCTCCAACGTAACTGCTCAAAAGAAAAAGCCTAAATGTGGTCCGGAATTAACAACAAAATGCAGGTATGGCTTCGCTCCTTACAAAGCGGGTTACCCTTCGGTCAGCAAGCTCACCCCTTCTACTTTTGGAAACTGGAAAAGACTAATTGCTTACAACTTTACGTTAGCTGAGCTTTATGCCATTGCGTATGGAGCGGGCAATACCATCTCCGATGCAAAATCACGTGTTGACGTTCGTAATCCGGAGAAGCTTAAGGCTAAGTATTGCTATGAACTGAACACGCCTCCTGAACTGGCTGACGGGATGTTCGTGATCATGCTTCAGCATCTGGAAGATCGTTTCCCAGAGTACACTGCTTCTGTATCTTCCCTGAATGGGGGAAGTAATCTGTACTAAACTAGTGGGCGGTCAGATTTACTGACCCGCCCAATACCTATCATTTACCTATCGCTTACCTGAGTAAGAAGTTTTGCATGTCTTTCCAGCAATTCTATATACTTGTCTTTCCAATGGTAGCTTTCACTGTCCATAATACGGTCAGCGGCATGCTCAATTTGCTTCGGCTTCTTATTACTCATTTCCTCCTTGAATTCAGGAAACATCGCTGTAAAATCGAACTGTATAGCTTCGCCTATACAACTGATCGTACGTGGTTTAAGCCTTGCCTGGTTAAACCAGTTGTATACGGAGCGCCTGTTAACATGAGTTAACCTTGCAATGTCAGTGATCGAGTGGCCGTTACGTCTAACAATCTTTTCTATTAATTGGCCGTGATGTTTATTATTCATAGCTTAAAATTCAGTGGTTCAATGAAATTAATTATGTCATATTAATTATTAACACACCCTTTTTTCACAATATGTAGAAATGTCGGGTAAAATCTCTACATTAGAATGGCATTAAAGCTCCGCGTTGGTATTATAGAGCCCTAATACAGTAATAGTTGCAATTTTGAAACCAGAAAATAGGTGATGAGGGTAGCAAGCGCAGGGAGGCTACCCTAAGGGAAGTTTAGAATGTAACAGAAATAAGATAAACAACTTGTTTTTCTAAGTCCAGATATGTAGATTTGTCCCTGTGAGGTAGGTACTTACAAATAAAATAAACTAAATGATGATTGAAACAGTCGATACTCTTCTACCCGTATTGAATCTTGACGGAATACCTTACGTAGTTAATTTAAAGGAGTATGAAAGTTTTAGGAAAGAATGTGAGCGCTTTATGGACACTGACGGGGATAGTATGCTCGTTATGACTCAAATTATCTCAGATCAACTGATTGATTCTGCGAAAGACAATACTAAAGTTGCGGAACTTCGTCCACAGTTAAAGTTTTTGAGAGAACTTGGCTTTCTTCTTAAAGTACTGGTTAGCCCTGCGGGCTAACCGTATCGGCATTGGTAGGAGCATTACGTTCGAAGTGAGCCAACAACAGTTGGTTGTGACGTTCCAGCAGTTCAATATATTTATCTTTCCAGATATTACCTTCAATGGAAGGTTCCTGAGCAACTGCCTCTTCCTGGTTAGGCGTGAAGTCTTGTTGTATAAATTCATCGTACTGGTACAGACTGGGAAAAACTGTAGATAGATCATGATTGATGACCGCACCTATCCTGTAAATGATTTCAGGTTTCAAGTGTCGTTGGTTAAACCAGTTGTACACAGATCTACGGTTGACGTTTGTTAGACGCGCCAATTCCGTAATACTAAAACCATTTCTTCTAATTATTCTTTCGATCGTTTGACCGTGATGAAGTTCCATATGAACACTTTATAATTCCCCGATATCGGAGAGAGTTAAAAATTAATTAAATACGCTTTCTGTTAAACTAAGTGACTTCGGCGTCACCTTTACTTTCGCAATTAAACCACAGTCTAATCCTTTCATTACAAACACAACCTGTTTGCCCCTAACCTCAACAACTTCTCCCTTAAGGTTGAACAATACACCATCGTTAAAACAAACGTTATCACCTTTATTCAATCCCTTCATATTGACACATTCAATATCTTCGTAAAGACTAACTGAATTTCTAATCAATAGTATCTCAGCTGGCGAAACTTCAGCTACTCTTCCAAAGTCGCGGACATAACCGATAACTCCGTCAATCTGTAGGATCCTTTGCTCTTCGACACCGTCGACTTGTACAAATAGATAAGAACTGAACAACGGCACTTCCACTATCTTCTTACGATCGGCCCATTGTTTCTTTGTTTTCACAACCGGACAAAAGCTATTGAATCCTGAACGTTTCAATAGTTCATCTGCTTTCTTTTCCCAGTTCGATCTGGTATAGATAACCCGCCATTTTTTAGACGAAGTTTGGTTTGTTAAAGAGATGTTATTCATAGATGCCTTTAATTATGATACGAAAGTAGAAATAATTGATTGTTCGATAGTTACGTTTAAAATGGTTGTATAACACTTTGTGAAATTTTGTAAAGTTTAGCTAATAACAGAGCTAACACCTTTGTGAATACGAAAAATGAAGACTGTGCACACAGATAGAAGTGCCTTTAAAGCACTTTTATGCCCAGTTTTTCACACAATTGCACACTTTCCCAAGGAATTCTCACCACTATACGTTCTACTTCCCATACGATTTAAACGTTCTTTCATTTAAAATTCCGCCCCTACTTTTACAGAATAATTAGCTATCACAGTTAGTCTCAGATAGATAATTGAACTCATTTATTTTTATATAAGCCACCTGTAAGTGGAGTGGCGAAGCTCTATCATTCAAACAAAAAAACCTATGAAATTCATCAATTGCTTAATGTTATGTGTACTCCTATTTGTATTAACCTTAACATCCTGCACCTCTTACAAGAAGATCCAGTATTTTCAAGACCTTAAGTACTCTAATGGGAAACCGGAACCTATTACCAACTATCAGCCGATAACCATTCAGCCATCAGATATTTTAAGTATTAGCGTAACCAGTCTTAATCCACTGGCTTACAATGACTCTCTTGGTAGAGTAGTCGGCTACTCAGTTGACATAGATGGCAATATTAAGCTCCCACTCCTGGGTAAAGTTAAAGTTGGCGGCCAAACTACAGCAGCGGCTGAGGAGCAAATTCAAGGTCAGTTGAAACCATTTCTTAAAAACCCGGAGGTAATTGTTCATATGAACAACTTTAAAATATCAGTGATGGGCGATGTTGCAAGCCCTAACGTATACAATGTAACAAGCGATCGCATAACCGTTACTGAGGCGCTTAGTATGGCGGGTGACCTTAACATTACCGCACAGAGTAAAAATATCTTATTGGTAAGAGAAACCAATGGTCAAAGAGAATTTATACCTCTAGACCTTACTTCGGTTAAGTTGTTCAATTCACCATATTTCTACCTGAAGCATCACGATATGATATACGTCCAGCCTGATAAAATAAAATACGCCGGATTAGACGGGGGTACCCGTACTTTCAGTCTCGTGCTCTCCAGTCTCTCTGTGATTGTTGTCCTAATTACAACTTTACTTTAATATTTCAACCCTATGAAATCTGAAAAACCTATGTATTTGCCCTATTCTCCTACGGAGGAAGCGGAGGAAAAAAACGTCCGATCTATCATAGCGCGGTATTTATACCATTGGCCTGTGTTTTTGATCTGCCTTGGCCTTACGCTGGGAGTTGCCTATTTTTACAGTCAATCTTTAAAAACTGTAAATCAGGTAACTGCGAAAATCACGATTAAAGATGAAAAAAGCCAGGCATCAGAAAAAGATGCTGCACTACAGCAACTTAACATCTCTTCACAGCCGAAATTAATTGAAAGTGAGATCGAAATTCTTCGCTCGAGACCAATGATCGGCAAGCTCGTGAATGACCTAGATCTTTGGGTGTCCTATATTGAACCCGGCCGCTTCAAAGAAGTTGATCTGTTCAATGCATCACCAGTAAAGTTCAAACTTTTAAAACCTGCAAGTTCCAGACATTATACAGAATATGCCGTCACTATTCTGAGTCCTCAACGTTTCTCTTTCAGGGAAGGAGAGGGTAGAAATTTCACTGCAAATTTTGGCACTACAGTTAATACCGCCGTTGGTAGCTGGAAGTTAGACCTTCAACCAAACCAGAAACAATGGATAGGCAAGGAACTAAAGCTTCGCCTAAGTAATCCGGAGGATGTCATCACTAGATATCAGTCGGCAATTAGTACGGCAGTCAATAAATCTGCACCAATTATCGATCTTAGGCTAGTAGATGAAGTGCCTCAACGCGGTGAACTGGTACTAAATCGAATGATAGAGGATTATAAGAAGTTCAATATCAATGAAAAGAATAAGGAAACAGAAAGCACATTGCGTTTTATCGACCAACGTCTTGCTTTGTTAAGCGGCGAACTGACCACTGCAGAAAAAAATGTTGAAGGATATAAAAGTAGCATTGGCTTAACTGATATCTCCTCAAAGTCTTCTTACTATCTGTCAAATGTACAGGAGAACGATACGCGTCTAGGGGAGATTGACATGCAAATCAATGCCATCGGTGAGATTGAAAAATACGCGAACTCAAAGAATTCCGAAAGTGTACCTGCCACCATTGGCATGACTGATCCCGGACTAGTAAGTTTGGTTAGTCAGTTGAGTAAACTTCAGCTTCAAAAAGATAGGTTGTTAGCGATAACTCCTCAAGGAAACCCGATATTTAACACATTGGATGAACAGATCAAAAGCACCAAACAGGCGCTAAAGAATAACATTCAGAGTATAAAATCAACTTTACTAAGCTCCCGCCGCCAGCTGAGCAGGGTCAACAATAAACTTGAGGGATCGATCAGAAGCATTCCTGGTCAGGAAAGACAGTATGTCAGCATCAAAAGACAGCAAGGCACAAAAGAAACCTTGTATCTTTTTTTATTACAAAAAAGGGAAGAAGTGGCAATGAGCTATGCTTCGACGCTAACCGATGTACATACTGTGGAATCCGCTTTTTCTCGACCGCTTCCTTCTAAAAAGTCAATGATCTACAGCTTTGCTATTATAGCTGGGCTAATCTTGCCAGCAGGGTTTATCTTCGCAAGAGAAACATTTAGAAATAAGGTTTTAACGACCAAAGAGATTGAAAAAGCGACTAGAGTACAGGTCATTAGCGAGATCGTAAATAAGCAAGGGCAGTTACCAATAGTAATTGCCAACTCTAGAAACTCCTCTCCGATTGGTGAACAGTTCAGGGCTTTACGTACCAATTTATCCCAAATAACTTATAATAAAGAAAGGGGTAAAGTTATTCTTTTCACTTCAAGCATCTCTGGCGAAGGCAAGAGTTTTGTCTCCAGTAACATCGCCGTTTCACTTGCCTTGTCAGGAAGAAAAACCATCATACTAGAACTTGACTTGAGAAAACCGAAGCTCACTCAAATATTTAATTTGGATACCACAGGACCAGGACTTGGAGACCTGCTTAATGGTACAGTTGCTAAGGAGCAAGTGATTCAACAGACCTCCCAACATCCCAATCTTTTTGCAATGCGCGCCGGCGGAGCAGTTGACAATCCCTCGGAGCTTCTAGAAAGTCAGCGAATGGCTGATTTAATAGAGGCGTTGCGTGACGAGTACGACAACATTCTTATTGACTCCCCGCCGCTACGACTGGTTACAGACGCAATGATCCTAGCTCCTTTGAGTGACATGACTATGTATCTGATTAGACAGGGATACACAGGCAAAGAAGAATTAGAATTTATAAAGCAATTAGAAGATGAAAATGCCCTTCCAAATCTAAGACTAATTTTTAACGGACTTGAAAATGACCGATACGGTTATGGTTACAACTATGACTATAGCTATTACTCAGGACCGGCTACTCCAGATGCGAAGACCCGTGTGCAAAACTTCTTCAAAAGGTTTTAGATTACCTTAAAACTTCCTTAAAAATGCTACCCGTTTCGACATGAACAACGCCCTTAATCAAATCGAAAGTATTTATATCGAAATCACCTTCCAAGAATTGCCGCATACAGAAATATGAAAAAATACTTACCGATGAAAGTCCTGCATGTAGTTTCATCAATGAATCCCAAATATGGAGGAGTTTCCCAGGCTATAAAATCAATCATCACCAGCATCGCCGCTTTTGGTGTTCACAACGAAATTGTATGTTTAGACCGTCATGACGCTCCGCACTTTGTTGATTCAGAAATTGTTATACATGCCCTTAACGATGGCCTTGGACCCTGGCGTTACAACAGCCGACTTAGTAATTGGTTGCTAGCCAACCTCAGCTATTTCGATGTTGTTATTATGCACGGTCTATGGCAATACCCGGGTTATGCGGTAAGGCAGGCGCTTACGTCATTAGCTTCCGGATCTTCAGCAATCAGCTTACCTAAGCTGTTTGTAATGCCACATGGTATGCTTGACCCCTATTTTCAGCGTGCTTCAGGGCGCAAATTGAAAGCAATCCGCAACCAGGTCTATTGGAAATTAATCGAATCGCGTCTTGTTAACGAAAGTGATGCTTTGTTGTTTACTAGTCAGGAGGAGTTATCCTTAGCAACCACTGGGTTTAAACCTTATCACCCTCGAAATGCAGCTGTAGTCGGAATGGTAGTAGAACCTCCCCCATTATTTCTGGATAGCATGAAAGATGCATTTAACAATGCCTGTCCGGGGGTAAATAACGCACCTTACCTGCTTTTTATAAGCAGAATTGATGAGAAAAAGGGAGTTGATCTACTCATTAATGCCTATTTAAATGTGCTTAAACGAACAGAAGAAAATGTGGAGAACATCCCTCTTGCAGGTTTGCTCCCTAAACTAGTCATCGCCGGCCCTGGCCTGGACACTCCATTTGGCAAACAAATGCAGGCAATTGTACAGGCCAACAGAGAGTTACATCAAATGATCATATTTCCTGGCATGCTAGCCGGAGAGGCAAAATGGGGTGCATTTTATGGCTGTGATGCCTTCATCCTTCCCAGCCACCAGGAAAACTTCGGTATTGCAGTCGTAGAGGCCTTAGCCTGTGGAAAACCGGTACTGATCTCAGACCAGGTAAATATCTGGCGGGAGATCAATGAAGTTGGGGGATGCTATGTGTCTGCAGATACTTTATCTGGAACCGAAAAATTACTTGACTTCTGGATCCGTGCATCCTATAAACAAAAGCAAGCCATAGGTAGAAATGCGCTTTACGCTTATAAACACAATTTCTCTATGAAATCTACGTCAGTTAAAATTCTTGATGCGCTCAACAATCTATGAAAGCAGTGATAATAGCCAAAGGCTCCGGTACCACCTTCAGTGAAGACGGTGCCCTTATTCCGAAAATTATGGTCAAGATAGGTGAAAAACCTATGCTGTGGCACATCATGAAATCCTATTCCTGCTACGGCATTAACGATTTTATTATTTGCTGCGGCTACAAGAGTAATGTGATCCGGGAGTACTTTGCAAATTATCACCTCAATAATTCTGACGTCACCTTTAGGCTAAGGGACAACACTATGGAACTGCACAGTAACCTCACAGAACCATGGAATGTGACCTTGGTAAACACAAGCCAAGATAGTACAACCGGAGGCCAGTTGAAAAAAATAAAAAATCATATAGGAGATCAAACGTTTTGCATGACCTATGGGAATGCCTTAAGCGATGTTAATATCCGTGATTTGATTAGCTTCCACCGTTCAGCCGGCCTTATGGCTACATTGATTGCTGTTCAGCATACCGGACGTTCAGGTATGTTCCACCTAAAGGAGCAAGAAACGAAAGTCAATTCTATGCGAGAAAAACTTAACGGCTCAGAATTGCTATGGACCAATGGTGGTTATTTCGTTTTAGAGCCGGAGATCTTGGATTACATCGAAGACGAAGAAAATGTTTGGGAAAAAGAAACTCTTGAAGGTCTTTCCGGTGAGGGCCAACTTTCTGCCTATCGTCATACGGGCTTCTGGAAGCCTATGGATACACTAAATGACAAAAATGTGCTTGAAAAGCTTTGGCAAAGTGGCACTGCGCCATGGCACGAGCATGTAATTAAAAATCAGTATCAGAACTTATCTCCTTCAGCCAACTTAAAAGCTTTAAAAAACTAACCAAATATATCTTATTAACCATGGAAAGCAAAACAACAAAAAAACGTATCTTACTTGTGGGGATCAATTTCTCACCAGAGCTTACTGGCATCGGTAAGTACTCAGGTGAGATGATCAACTGGATGGCAGATAACGGAAATGAGTGTACGGTAGTAACCACATTTCCATACTACCCGACCTGGAGTGTTCAGCAGCCCTATAGTGGAAAGTTTTATAAACGTGAGCGATCAAAAGGTGGGAACGTTGACGTGTTCAGGTGCCCTATCTATGTCCCTGCGAACCCAAGCGGAGCTAGGCGGATCCTTCACGATGCAAGTTTTTTCCTTTCGTCTTTCCTGGTGATCTTCATGCTTTTGTTCAAAAAACGCCATGATTATATAATTTGTATGGCTCCTCCTTTCCATATTGGTTTTCTGGGCCTCTTCTATCGTTTCTTCAAAGGAGGAGAACTGGTATATCATATTCATGACATGCAAATTGAGGCAGCCCGAGATTTCGAGATTATCAAATCGAAACACATTTTCGGGTTCCTGTTCAAGCTGGAGCGCTTTATTTTAAATCATACTGACCATTTAAGTACCATCTCAGTGGGAATGGTTCAAAAAGTAAAGGCCAAGATATACAGGGATATCATTCTTTTCCCTAACTGGGTAGATACGGAGTTGTTCAGTCCGCTACCAGACCGTGATCACCTAAAACAGACCTGGGGCTTCAGTCCTAATGATAAGGTGGTATGCTATTCAGGCAGCATTGGTGAAAAGCAGGGATTGGAAAGCCTGATTCGGATTGCCAAACAGACCGAAAACGAAGCACACATTAAGTATGTGATTTGCGGAAACGGTCCTTACCGACAGAGACTAATGGAGATGGCGGCAGAGCAGGGTCTTGTTAATATGCACTTTATGGATCTGCAGCCATTGGAAACCTTTAATGTCTTTTTAAATATGATCGATGTGCACTTGGTCTTGCAAAAGAAAAGTGCATGCGACCTGATGATGCCCTCGAAGCTGACCACGATTTGGTCAGCCGGCGGTCTTGCCTTGGTAACTGCCCAACAAGGTACAACGCTTCACACCGCTATTAGCGAACATAAAATGGCAGTAGTGATCGACTGTGAAAATGAAGAATTGTTAAAGCAAGCAATTGTCCGCTGCTGTAAGGAAGACTTCAGTACAGAGACCACAAATGCGAGAGCTTATGCGCTCACACACCTAAGCAGAGCGAACATCCTTAAACAATTCATGGCTGACCTTGGCGACTTTAGTTCTAAGGAAGATCCCATAAAAGTGGTAGATATTAAAGGGGTTGTTAAACATCAGAAACAAACATCCTTGGCAAGCTAAACCTTATGAACCGCTACCTAAACTTAATGGAAGACTTGAACGTCCGTATTTACGTGGCGGGTCACAATGGAATGGTCGGTTCCGCAATTACAAGGGAACTTAAAAAGCTAGGATACACTAATTTGATTTTACGTTCCTCGAAAGAGCTTGACCTTTGCGATCCGCAGGCTGTGAAAGAATTCTTTCGGAAAGAGAAGCCGGAATATGTGTTTGTGGCAGCTGCAAAAGTTGGCGGCATCATGGCCAACAACAAATACAGGGGCGAATTTATCTTTCAAAACCTGACGATCCAAATCAATGTCATTGAGTGCGCAAGAGTTCACAAGGTTAGAAAATTGCTTTTCCTAGCTTCCTCCTGCATTTACCCGAAGCAGGCGCCTCAGCCAATTAAAGAAGAATATCTACTAACAGGCTCGCTTGAGTACACTAATGAACCGTATGCAATTGCTAAAATTGCGGGCATAAAAATGTGTGAAGCCTACCGGAACCAATACGGCTGCAACTTTATAAATGTGATGCCTACAAACCTGTATGGGCCTAATGATAACTATGACCTGGAGAAAAGCCATGTTCTGCCTGCGATGATCCGTAAATTTCATGAGGCTCTGGTAAACCGGGAAGAAAACGTGGTTATCTGGGGAACCGGTAGCCCGCAACGTGAATTTCTTTATGTAGACGATCTTGCAGAAGCCTGTGTGTTCCTTATGAAGAACTACAATGAGCAAGGCGTACTGAATATTGGCACCGGTCATGACCTGAGCATAAGTAATCTTGCAAAATTGATCGCAGCCGAAGTCGGCTTTAAGGGAAATATCGTATATGACACGTCCAAACCAGACGGAACACCTAGAAAACTACTGGACGTAAGCAAGATAAATACTATTGGCTGGAAACACAAAACACATATCAGCGAAGGCATCAAGCTATCTTACCAAGATTTTCTGAAAAATATAAACCACTGGCAAACCGCTTAAAAATACCAAAATGGCAATTCAAACACGTTACGTTTATATCATTGGCTACATCTTACCAGTCACTGATGTGATCATACTCACGCTATATCTGATCACCTTTTACCATCTAACTGGTTTTATGGGCGGTCTCCCTGCTGAAGTAGGGAAGAACTATTTAATCATTTGCAACCTGATCTGGCTATTGAGTTCAGCCATGGTTAGACTGTATACGGTTAACGGAGCTGAAAAATCGAAGCAGCTTTACATCCTCACGCTTAAAAGTATACTACTTCATGCGGTTATGTTTTGTATTTATCTCGTTTTCTCGCGAGTCAACCACTTTTCAATAACGCTCATCTTAATATTTTACGCTGCTTTTACCTTCGTATTTCTTACGAGCCGCCTATTGGGTAGCGAATTGCATCATATCTTCCTAGATAAAGATAAGGCCTCCAAAAAGGTTGCGATTTTAGGTTCAAACGATACAGCTGTAAAATTCTCCTCCTATCTCTTGCACCAGCGAAACTTAGACTTCTATGGATTTTTGGGCAACGATGAAAGTATGCACTTAAATAAAGACGGCTTGCTGTCAACTGATTTAAACCAAATTTTCTCTGAGGCTTTGAAGTTCGGCGTAACAGATATTTATGTGGCTGTGGCAATGAGCAGGATTTCAGAAGTTACCACTCTTATTCAAGAAGCTGACCGGAATTGCATACGTCTAAAGTTCATACCAGATCTCAGTAATACCTTAATGGCTCCCTATACGATGAGTTATATTGGCAATCAATTTCCGGTGATTACCTTATCAAATGCAGCCTTGGAAAAACCGGTCTACGGCTTAAAGAAACGAGTATTTGATATCGTGTTCGGTGCATTGCTTATTCTACTGATATTTATATGGCTGTTCCCGGCATTGTCCACTGTGACTAAGTTGGAAAATAAAAAGACCGCCTACAAAGGTGGCAATACGGTAACCCCATATTCAAGGCAATAGCATCAATACGGGGCTATGAAGTCTATTTAACAGCCTTCTTCTGGCTTACCAATTCAAGATCAAAGATCAAAATTGAATTGGCTGGTACTTCTGGTTTTGGTACATATTTACCATACCCAAGCGATGAAGGTACATAAAGCTTCACGCGGCCTCCTGGTCTAATCTTGTTTATCCCAACTTGCCATCCCTGCATTGCGTTTATAAACAAAATCTCCCTGTTAGCTACGTTATCAAACTGCTGACCGTTCAATAACGATCCTTTATAGTTCACTGTTACCGTTGAAGTATATACAACCGGATCTCCCCCTCCTGCTTCTATAATCTGGTAATAGACTCCAGATTGATCTTTAGTAGCGTCTATACTATTACTACTTAAATAACTTCTGATCATTGCGTCCTCATCTGGTAACGGCGCATCCTGTTCAAACTTTTTACAAGCAGTTGAAAACATTAGCACTAAGGCAATTGCGTAAAGAGTAGTTTGTTTGGTCATGGTATGGTGATTTTTATATGACCAAATATAGCTTAATGGAATACAACTAAAAGCTATATCACACAACTTATAGCTCTATTTTTAAGGCTTTTGTCAGTTCGGTATAAATTTTGTCTTCAAAAGCGTCCTAAAAATTAAACATTCCTGGCAAAACCTTAGCCCTATCATCAAAATATTCTCCTATAATCAAAACGTTCTCCTGAGATTTTAGTATTTGGCAAACCCATTGAAGCTGCAATGACAGGTTATACGCCCGTCCTTCCTGAATTCGTCATGCCGGCGAAGGCCGGTATCAGGACCTCGGCATAGCGATGCCACCCAGTTCGAGGTTGCGGCCTACGCCGCAAGGACGGGGATAGGGTAAACTGTCATTGGTAATTTATTTCAGGACCCCGGCCCTACTAGAGCGAGATCCTGAATTAAATTAAGGAGGAAGTGTATTATTTTATCAGCTTCAAAAGGTATTGACCATACCCGCTCTTAATAAGAGGCGTAGCCACAGCTCTTAGACCTTCTGCGTCAATGAAACCCATACGGTAAGCTACTTCCTCAATTGAGCCGATTTTCAAGCCCTGACGCTCTTCAATTACCTGAACAAATTGTCCGGCTTGCATCAAGGAGTTAAACGTACCTGTATCTAACCAGGCAGTTCCACGGCTTAACACACCCACCTTCAGTTTGCCTTGTTCCAGGTAAACTTTATTTACATCTGTAATTTCGTATTCTCCACGTGGAGATGCCTTAATATTTTTAGCGATCTCAACTACAGTATTATCATAGAAATACAATCCAGGAACCGCGTAGTCAGATTTCGGCTCAATAGGTTTTTCTTCGATAGAGATCGCATTCTTGTGCTCATCAAATTCGACCACACCATAGCGTTCAGGATCAGAAACCTGGTAAGCGAATACAACGCCACCTTCTGGATCAGAACTTTCCTGTAGCAGCTTGGACATACCGTCACCATGGAAGATATTGTCTCCTAAAACCAGAGCTACCTTATCATCACCGATGAAATCAGCACCAATTACGAAGGCCTGAGCTAGTCCGTTTGGCTCCGCTTGTACTGCATAAGAAAACTTACAACCCAACTTACTACCATCACCTAACAACTTTTCAAAGTTTGGCAAGTCATGAGGAGTAGAGATAATCAATATCTCATTGATACCAGCAAGCATCAGAGTAGATAGTGGATAGTAGATCATCGGCTTATCATAAACCGGCATCATTTGTTTACTCATTACCAAAGTAAGTGGGTGCAAACGTGTTCCACTACCACCAGCTAAGATTATTCCTTTCATATTTTTAAATATTTTAATCTGTCATCATTATTCTAACCCGTCATCCTGAATTTATTTCAGGACCTCGAAAGAGCGATGCCGCCCAGTCCGAGGTACCGGCCTCCGCCGGCAAGACGATAGTAAAAAAAGTTACCCGTCATCATGATGACGGCAGTATTAGCTTAACGCCTTTATACACTTTACTAAACTATCTCTCCAATAGGGAACTTCTATTCCAAACACCCCTTTAATTTTGCTTTTATCCATTACAGAAAACTTAGGCCTTATCGCTTTCGTTGGATAGGCCGATGTTGGAATCGCATTGACCTGAACCTCGGTTCCACTAATTTCAAATATTGCTTTTGCGAAATCATACCAGGATATAGCACCCTCGTTGCTATAGTGATATATTCCGTACTCCGTTTTACCAGAGTCAATAATATCAAGAATTGCTCCCGCTAAATCAATGGCATAAGTGGGCGTACCAATCTGATCTGCGATTATACCCAGCTCATCCCGCTCCGCCCCCAGCCTCAACATTGTTTTCACGAAATTATTCGCAAACTCGGAGTACAACCAGCTGGTACGTAAAATGTAATGTGCTGTTAAGTTGGCAACGATGTCTTCCTCACCTTCAAGTTTAGTCAAACCATATATACTGATTGGCTCAGCAAGATCATCTTCATTTAGCAATTCAACAATGTCTCCTTCGAAAACAAAGTCGGTAGATACATGGACTAACACAACGTTGAACTCCTTACACAGCAAAGCGATGTTTAAAGCACCAGTTTTGTTAACCGCTCTACACAAATCAACCTCATCTTCTGCCTTATCTACTGCAGTGTAAGCAGCACAGTTAATTACGTATTTCGGTTCAACCCTCTCAAAGAGACTCTTCAAACCAGGAACATCAAGGATGTTTCCCTCATTTTCGTCAGGAAACTCCAAGAAGTCAATATTTCTTTTAGCGGCAACAGCTTTCAGGCACTGCCCTAACTGTCCCGATGCACCAAGTACAAGTGTTTTCAAATCTTTATCTATGTAATTGTTATGTTCTCATTTATGTAGCGAGGTCCTGAAATAAATTCAGGATGACGGATGTCAATCCCGTCATGCGAAGCCCACCCCGTCATGCCGGCGCAGGCCGGTACCTCAAACCTAGTCTAAACCTCCAACTGCGGTAGCGCCACATCCTTTTCACTCAAACTCATCCTGTCAGCTGGTATTCCCCAATCAATTCCTAGCTTTGGATCATTATAAACGATCCCACCTTCAGAAGCCTTATTATAGTTATTGTCGCATTTGTAAGCAAACACAGCTGTCTCAGAAATAACAGAGAAACCATGTGCAAAGCCTCGTGGGATGTAGAACTGCAAGTTATTTTCAGCTGTAAGCTCCAGGGATACCCACTGACCATAAGTTTCAGAACCTTCACGGATGTCTACTGCTACATCAAGCACTGCACCGTCAATGACTCTTACCAGCTTCGCCTGAGCATATTCCCCTTTTTGAAAGTGTAACCCTCTTATTACGCCGTAAGTAGATGCACTTTGATTGTCTTGAACAAAGTGGCCGGACTGACCGGTTAACTCTTCAAATTTTGGTTGATTGAATGTTTCAAAGAAGTAGCCTCTACTATCTTTGAAGACAGTGGGTTCAATTATAAAACATCCTTTCAATTTAGTTTCTGTTACTTTCATTAACCTAGCAGGTATTTTTAATTTAATTATTCATTTTCCAAGCGTATAAGACCGTTTGGATCTTCAATTCTAAAGGATAAAATTCCTAAACCTGGCAAAGATAAAATTCTAATATTTTTTTAAACAACTATTGGTTTTAATTAAATATTAATTCTACATTAGAATCCTCGGAATTATCACTAACCAAATCATCTCTAAACATGGAAATCCTTCTTTTTACTTTCGCCGCCTTTTACACTGCATTCTGGATCTGGTTGTACTTCGAAGCCAAGAAAGCCATTATAGTAGAAGACGACCAATCCTTTTAGGAATGGTCGTCTTCAAAAATTATCTTTCTGCGTATTGATTCTCGTAATAAGATTGATAGTTTCCAGAAGTTACATTATTTAACCATTCTTCGTTAGTTAAATACCAATCAACCGTTTTAGCTAAACCTTCTTCAAACTGTAAGCTTGGCACCCAGTCTAACTTCTCCTGAAGTTTGGTGGAGTCAATGGCATAGCGCAAATCATGACCAGCACGATCGGTAACATAGGTAATCAGCTTTGTGGAAGATCCAGCTTCACGAGCCAGTTTTTCGTCCATGATACCACAAAGCAACATGATCAAATCAATGTTTTTCCACTCATTATGACCACCGATGTTGTAGGTTTCACCGGCTTTAGCCTGATGAAATATAACATCAATAGCGCGGGCGTGGTCTTCTACCCATAACCAGTCACGCACATTCTCGCCTTTACCATAAACAGGTACGGGCTTATTATTTTTTATATTATTAATTGCAAGAGGAATCAACTTCTCAGGAAAATGATGTGAGCCATAATTGTTCGAACAATTAGAGATTACGATATCGATACCATAAGTATCATGATAAGCACGAACAAAGTGATCAGAGCTTGCTTTTGATGCAGAGTAAGGACTGTGTGGATCATAAGCTGTTGATTCCGTAAACATACCTGTTTCGCCTAAAGCACCGTATACTTCGTCAGTTGACACATGATAGAAACGCTTTTTATCATAGTCACCTTTCCAATACTCACGGACAGCATTAAGCAGGTTTACAGTTCCAATTACATTCGTCATTACAAATGCGGTAGGGTCAGTAATGGAACGGTCTACATGAGACTCTGCAGCTAGATGAACGACTGCATCAAAGTTCTCCTTTTTAAAAAGTTGATTGATTTCCTCTGCATCAGTGATGTCAGCTTTAACAAATGAGTAATTAGGCTGATTTTCAATATCTGTAAGATTTGCCAAGTTACCAGCATAGGTAAGCTTGTCTAAGTTTACAATATCGTAATCAGGATAATTAGTAACAAACCTGCGAACTACATGCGAACCAATGAATCCGGCGCCACCAGTAATTAGAACCTTTTTCTTCATAATTACCTTACGCCTATTGAAGTCACTTTAAATCCAATTGCTCTTAATTTATCGGCATCTAAAATATTACGTCCATCAAATATTTTGGCTGGCTTCAACATACTGTCATAAATTCTCTGCCAATCATATCCTTTGAACTCATCCCACTCTGTTAAAATTGCGATGGCATGCGAGTTTTCACAGGCACGATATGGATCATCAAATACCTTAACATAGTCTGCATTCTCTTCCGGCTTTCTTGTAGCTAAATAATCCAAATCTCCATATACCTGTGTTGCATTTACCTTTGGATCATAGACCCTAATTTTAGCCTGCTCATTTAACAACTCATCTGCAACATAAATTGCGGCAGACTCACGAGTATCATTAGTGTCTTTTTTAAATGCCCATCCCAGGAAGGTTATTTTTTTACCTGAAACCGTATTGTATAGATTACGAACTATATTTAAAGCGAAACGTTTCTTCTGATGATCATTCATGATAATCACTTGTTCCCAATAATCTGCTACTTCCTGTAAACCGAAAGAGCGTGATATGTACACAAGGTTTAATATATCTTTCTGAAAACAAGAACCACCAAATCCTACCGAAGCTTTCAAGAACTTAGGGCCGATACGACTATCGGTTCCAATTGCCCTTGCAACTTCATTAATATTCGCTTCAGTTTTCTCACACAATTCAGAAATAGAGTTGATTGAAGATATTCTTTGAGCTAAATAAGCATTAGCTACTAATTTAGAGAGTTCTGATGACCAAACATTTGTAGTCAAGATTCGCTCAGCAGGAATCCAGTTTGCATAAACGTCAACCAAGGCCTGAACAGCTTCCTGACCTTCAGGTGTGGAATCGCCACCGATCAATACACGGTCTGGTGCTAAAAGATCCTCAACAGCAGTACCTTCTGCTAAAAACTCCGGATTTGAAAGCACTTCGAATTTCACTCCACTTCCAGTATTATGCAAGATATCACGAACTGCCTCTGCCGTTCTTACTGGTA
Organism: Pedobacter sp.; assembly: GCF_037719805.1. Classification (GTDB taxonomy): domain Bacteria; phylum Bacteroidota; class Bacteroidia; order Sphingobacteriales; family Sphingobacteriaceae; genus Pedobacter. The sequence goes on from NZ_JBBJLZ010000005.1 coordinate 635,216, forward strand.
AGGTGGATTTCTCTACAATAATTTTATCCGTTTTGGAAACCCTCGCAATCTGACGGGCACACAATTCTATCCACTTTAGGTCTGCTCCCATCCCTTTACCAGCACCATAAGTTTTGGTTGGCGTGTTTACGGAAATAAAAATCATTTCAGCCTCTTCTATAGCCTTATCTACGTCAGTTGAGAAGAATAAGTTCCTTCCCCTTGCTTCTGCAACCACATCACTTAGTCCCGGTTCATAAACCGGAATATTGTTTACATCCTCGTCATTCCATGCAGCAATTCTGGCTTCATTCAAATCGACTATTGTTACTTTAATATGGGGACATTGTTTGGCTACCACAGCCATAGTTGGTCCTCCTACATACCCTGCACCGATGCAGCAAATACTAGTGATGTTTTTCATTTAAGAGTTTTCAAATTTATATGCGATAATAATTAAACAGCTAAAAGCAAATTAGGCTTTTTTTTACAACTAATGCTACTAGACACCAATACAAAAAACCTTAGTGTAAAAAGTACACAAATATAAGTTATTTAACTATAAATGAATACCTTTGTGATACAGCAATCTTTTTAAAGATAAAAGTATATCAAAAATTCATAAATAGAGAGTGTAAACCATAAAACCACCTAAAATTCCTATAAATCAATGAAAAAAGCGCTTATTACAGGCATTACTGGTCAAGACGGAGCCTATCTTGCAGATCTATTGTTAAAAAAGGGTTATGAAGTTCATGGCATCAAACGCCGTAGCTCCTTATTCAATACAGACCGTATTGATCATCTTTACCAGGATCCTCATGAAAGCAATGTGAAATTCGTTTTGCATTATGGTGATTTGAGTGACTCTACAAACTTGATTAGAATCATACAACTTGTACAACCAGATGAGATTTACAATCTGGGTGCAATGAGCCATGTACAAGTTAGTTTTGAAACGCCTGAATATACTGCTAATGCAGATGGTATCGGAACATTAAGAATCCTGGAAGCAATTCGTATATTAGGTTTAATTGAAAAAACAAAAGTGTATCAGGCTTCTACCTCCGAACTTTATGGATTGGTACAGGCAGTTCCACAATCAGAAACCACTCCTTTCTACCCACGCTCACCATATGCAGTAGCAAAAATGTATGCCTACTGGATTACCGTAAACTATCGCGAAGCTTATGGCATGTTCGCTTGTAATGGTATTCTATTTAATCACGAAAGCCCATTACGTGGAGAAACGTTTGTAACCAGAAAGATAACCCGTGGTACTGCTAAGATTGCTTTAGGCTTACAAGACAAATTGTATCTTGGTAATTTAGATGCAAGAAGAGACTGGGGTCATGCTAAAGATTACGTGGAGGCAATGTGGCTAATCTTGCAACAAGATAAGCCTGAAGATTTTGTTATCGCTACAGGAGTTACTACAACCGTTCGGGATTTCATCAAAATGGCATTCTTAGAAGTAGGAATCGCATTAGAGTTTTACGGAGAAGGCGCTGAAGAAAGGGCTAAAGTTGTTTCTTGCAGCAATCCTGAATTCCAGGTAGAAATTGGTAAAGAAGTGGTAGCTGTTGATAAGAAATACTTCCGGCCAACAGAAGTGGAATTATTGATCGGAGATCCAACAAAATGTAAAGAGAAATTGAACTGGGCACCAAAATATGATCTTGGTGGATTAGTAAACGATATGATGAATTCTGACGTTGAATATTTCAAGAAAGAAAAAATGTTAAAAGCTGCAGGTTATACCGTTAAAAACCAATTCGAATAAGCATTTCATGCTTGAAAAGAAAAGACTAATAGCTATAGATATCTCAAGAGGCACTTACAAAGACTTTGTAGGTGCCATTTTGAATTATGCAAAAGCCAAAACTTCATCTTATGTTTGCCTGGCAAACGTACATATGGTAATTGAGGCCTATGAACACCCTGAATTTGCAGACATTGTAAATGGTGCAGATTTGGTTACTCCAGACGGCATGCCGCTCACACAGGCTATCAAATCACTTTATAACGAAGAACAGGAAAGAGTAGATGGCATGAGTCTGCTTCCTGTCTTACTTGCTGAAAGCGAAGAAAATAATCTGTCAGTTTATTTCTACGGTTCTTCACAAGAAACACTCGATTTAACTTCAACGCATTTAGCAGAAAATTATCCAAATTTACAAGTAGCAGGAATGTATTCTCCGCCCTTCCGTAAACTTACGTTTGCGGAAGAACAAGAAACTGTGGAGAAAATTACAGCCTCAGGTGCTAACATTGTGTTTGTTGTTTTGGGCTGTCCAAAACAGGAAATGTGGATGGCAAGTATGAAAGGAAAGATTCCAGCAATAATGCTGGGCATTGGTGGTGCATTGCCAGTACTGGTAGGACAGCAGAAACGGGCTCCAGAATGGATGCAAAAAAATAGCCTGGAGTGGTTATATAGGTTGGCGCAGGAACCTTCCAGATTATTTAAAAGGTACTTTAAAACAAACACCATGTTTATGTACCTCATGGCAAAAGAAAAGCTCAGAATAAATTAGAAATTATTAATGGAAAAAACAGCAAAGATATATGTAGCAGGTCACAACGGTATGGTTGGTTCTGCTATCGTCAGAAAATTGAGATCAGAAAGTTTTGATAATATTATTACCCGGTCCTCTAAAGAATTGGATCTGCGCAACCAGCAAGCGGTAACTGACTTTTTTTCGTCTGAAAAACCCGATTACGTATTTCTTGCAGCAGCTAAAGTTGGGGGGATCTTAGCAAACAATATGTATCGTGCAGACTTCCTTTTTGAGAACCTGATGATTCAGAACAATGTGATACATTCAGCATATCTCAACAAAGTTAAGAAATTGATGTTTTTAGGTTCTTCTTGTATTTACCCAAAGCTTGCTCCACAGCCTTTGAAAGAAGAATACCTTTTAACTGGTGAGCTCGAACAAACCAATGAGCCCTATGCTATTGCAAAGATTGCAGGTATCAAACTATGCGATGCTTACCGTGCTCAATACGGGTGCAACTATATTTCGGTAATGCCTACAAACCTGTATGGCCCTAATGACAATTATGACTTGAACAACTCTCATGTTCTACCAGCATTGATTAGAAAAGTAATCACAGCGAAAAACAATGGAGATAAGACTGTCACCATCTGGGGTACAGGAACACCAAAGAGAGAATTCTTATATGTAGATGACTTGGCTGATGCTTGTTTTTATTTGATGGAAACCTACGATGAACCAGGTTTAGTGAATGTTGGTGTAGGAAATGATGTTTCTATTCTTGAATTAGCTGAATTGGTAGTCAAAATAGTAGGTTTTGATGGCTATATTGTCACTGATACTACAAAGCCTGATGGGACCCCAAGGAAATTAATGGATGTAACGAAACTTACAGCTAAAGGTTGGAAAGCCAAAATTTCTTTAGAACAAGGTATTACAAAAGTTTATGAAGAGGTTAGAAACTTAAAATGGAGTTAATAAGGAAGAGCTAACAGATGAGCACCGTCGATAAAGGCTATTTTTATATTAAATCAAGTTCATCTATTTAAACCGGCTTCAATCTTCCATAAAGTGTGAAATTCAACACCCTGCTTAACTGTGCGATCCTCATAATCATTAAACAAACTACAATTATTAGTACTGAGAAAACTATGCTAATTGAAATTAGCAAAAGAAAGTTCATTTTATCTAAGAGAAGCGTAGATGGCAGAACGTAGATGATCGAGAATTGAGTAACATATATTACGAGGGAATTTTTTCCAAGTGCTTGTATATACTTGTCAGCCCACAGAGTCCACTTAATGCTCCTTACTATGTAATATATGCAAATAATAGCCGCAGTTGATAAAACCATTTTCAATAACAAATTAATTATGGAACTACTCAGAAAATCGTAATAGCTGCATAAAGTAGAAAAAATGAATATGCTTATCGAGAAGGTAATGTTCTTCAACACGACAACCTGTATAAAATCATATTTCGAAAGAAATATACCACTAAAGAAGAATATGTAGTGTAAGAGTAGGGAATCAGCATAATTTACAACCTGGAATTGTCTCAACATCAATAGTGGTAAGGTCAGGATTAGTAAAAATACGATGTCTATGAAGAATTTTTTTTGCCTATTAAATTTATTTGAAGCCCTTAAGAAGAGTGTATAAATTAAATAAAAGAGAAACAAATACCACAAAAACCACAACCCACCTGCTGGATTCGTGATTATACCTAACAAAACACTTTTAGGGTTATAAGTAATGTCATTATTAAAAAACAATGGATTAACAAGTAGAGGCCAAGAAAAGAAAGGGATCAAAATTCCAATTGCCTTCTTCTTCAAAAAAAGAAAGTAGTTATCTAAATCCATTTGTCTAATTGTTTTAAAGGCTACGTATCCGCTGATGAACATAAACAATGGCATGTGGAAAGAATAGATAATCTCGAATAGTTTACCGCTCTTAGATTCAACTGTATTGTATTGAAGAAAGTGACCTAATACAACTAGAAAGATAGCGACTCCTTTCAATTGATCTATGTATACTATTCGTTCCTTAACTTGCATGATACCTTTTTATGTCTAAGGTAGACATTTTACCTGATTTCGCCCACCTTTTTTTGGATAATAGGGCAGTTTAATACCCAAATTTGGAATATTAAATTAAAAGAATTGTTCATGAATAAACTTTCCTATTTTTGCCACTATACCAATGTATTATGAAGAAAATCAGCCTAATGTTAGTTTTTATTGGAACGGTTTTGTACTCAAAGGTCTGTGCACAATTACCTCAGAATACAACCGCTAGTTTTGAGGCCCAAGGCGTTGCAACTACTAAGGACGCCGTTCCATTTTGGATGAGATCGAACAGATATGGTTCCATTCCTTTACCAGGTCAGTCCGCTAGTTTTTTGGCGGCAATCAGAAAAGAATATGCAATAAAACAAAGCAACAGCCAAGACTATCGCAAACGAATCTTAGAATGGGGATATGGGCTTGAAGTGCGGGCAAATGTGGGTAATTCTTCGAATCTGCAAGTAATTGAAGCTAACATTAAGACAAGATGGAAAATATTTCAGTTGAAAGTCGGCAGGTCAAAAGATGTAATGGGGTTCGTTGGTGATACGACCTTGAGTTCAGGAAGCTTTGCCCAATCCGGTAATGCTCTTGGCATTCCTAAAATTGAAATTTCTATACCTGATTACTGGAGCCTACCATTTTTTAACGGCTTGTTTGCAATTAAAGGAACGTTTAGCCATGGTTGGATGGCAAATTTAACACCTAATTTCCCAGTTGAAGACACGAAAGGAGTGATTGATCCAAAACTTGACGTGCTAGATTCATATTTACATCAAAAATCTTTCTACGGCCGTCTCGGTCGAGAAAACTGGAAATTAAAACTTTATGGGGGATTCAGTCATCAAGCAACCTGGGGGGACGAAAAGAAATATTACGGAAATCTCTACACCCTCTCAAAGTTTCAAACTTTCCTCTACGTGGCTCAAGGCAAAGTGTATACTGCACCTGGAATCGCGGGGTCTAAGATGGGAAATCAACTAGGATCAATAGATGTGGCTGGAGAGTACGACTTCACTAACCTAAACATCAAAATATACAGACAATTTTTCTACGATATTGGTGGTCTATCCAAACTTGCTAATGTCAGTGATGGTCTTAACGGTATAACTTTCAAGAATAAGAAGTTTAATGAAGACGCAATAAATGGGATAAATTGGAAAACACTACTATTTGAGTTTTTCTATAGCTTCAATCAGGGTGGAGTAGCTGGATCACCATATACAAGATCAGGCCCAGAAGATTATTATAATAACTACTTCTATAAAGAAGGATGGTCATATAAGGGAGAAGGCCTTGGAAATCCTCTGATTACTTCAAGGAAATACGCGAAACCTGGACAAGAATCCCGATCATACGCTAATTTCATTAACAACAGAGTAATTGCATACCACGTTGGTGCAGACGGAAAAATTAAAGATCTGGCAGTGGCGTTTAGAGCAACCTATTCCGATAATTACGGGACCTTTAATACAAGCCCTTATTACAAACTAGCAGGGGACACGTATGTTACTCAAAACGAAAATTTATTTAAAAACGTGAAGCAGTTCTCCCTAAAATTAGAAACTGAAAAGCAGTGGAAAAATAATACATCCTTTGGAATTGCTCTAGGTGCCGATGTAGGAGACTTACTACCAAATTCTTTCGGAGTAATATTGAAGCTGAAAAAAGAAATTCTGTAATTTATTACCTTTTAATAGGAATAGAAAGCTAAGGATAACATGCTTTTAATTGAGAAATATGCTGGTACTCCTCCTCAGGCGTCTCAAACCTTTCTCTTAATTTTTTTGCGGGATTTCCTCCGTAAATTGCATAAGATTCTACATCTTTAGTTACCACTGATCCCGCAGCAATAATAGCGCCATCACCTATCTTGACACCTTGCATAACTATAGCACCATAACCAATCCACACATCATTACCAATTTCCGTTATTAAATCCTTGCCCTTCCAATCATAGTCACGGTCCCTAATTGCAGAAGCAAGGCGAATCGGTACTCCAGTTTGCTGAAAATGATGATCATATTTGCCTACTATTCCTACTTTATTGCCAAAAATAACGTGGTTACCAATAATACAGTCGGTTTCAATGAAAGAATCTCTTCCAATATAAAAAGCGCGTCCAATTTTAATTGTATTCTTTCCCCAAATTCTAACACGTGTACCTGAATGGAACCCGGAACCAATATCGTACTTCCTCCAAATTACGTGAACTAAGAATAAGGCGCGATATTTCTTCAGCAAGGAGACGATCATCTTAACAAAACTTTTTGCATGATACTTTCGAGTTTGGATATTACCCTCGAATATATTGACATTTTATGTTGAAACCTCTTCTGGTACGTTAAATTAATTGCTATTTCTTCAGGAAGGCAAAATTCGGACTTATTACTAGTATCCAAGCTTGGAAGATACCTTCTAGAACTGCCGGCTGTATGAGTCGCAAATTGGTCAAAGCCATTATTAAATACCTTTGAATAGACAGGATAGATAGTTAAACCGCCTACTTTGTATTGATCATAGAACCATCGGATTGCCCAAGAATCAATTTTCCCATTCATTTGATCGTAAAGCATTTTATTAAGGTCCGAGCCACCTTTCGCAAAACTCCTTCGTTTAGTTAAGTCCTGTTTGAAGGCTTCATAATCTTCCACCTGCCAATCTATCGAGCACCATCTGTCTTTCCACGTGGCCCAGCCCCATGACCAACCTCTCGTTACGAAATAAGCATCTTCATTATCACAAGACCCAAGGTCAAAGGAATAACCTGATACCGAATAAACTGACTTCTTGTCTTTATATTTGTCTAAGCAAGCGTTCATAAAGGAAAGAAAATTCGGTGTTGTACCGATGTCGTCTTCCATAACTATCACTTTATCAAAAGACTTAAAAGCTAAAGAAACACCATCAATTATAGAATTAGCTAATCCTTTATTGGACTCTTCAATGAAAATCTTTATGACCTTAAATCCTATTATTGTTTTGAGATATGCCCTAACGTCATCAATTATTTTTTTGTCTTCCTCGCACTTGGCCCCATCGGAGAAGATCCAAAGTTCGCTTTCCGGAGCATGTTCATTTTCTTGAAGGGATGACACTGTTTTTTTTAAGGTTGATAGGCGCTTGTAGGTGAACAGTAAAATGGGGGAATAATACATGTAATTAATTTCGCGAGTGAATTAATTCGAAAAGCTCAGTGCAGCATCATGTTAAACCACAGCTTTCGATATGACTTACACAAATATAGCAAAAAAGCCAATAAATAGTAGCAGAGGTTGTTAATACGAGCAGCTAATTTATGTTGGCCATCCTGAAATAAATTCGGCCACGGGTTGTAATAGCAAAAAATGGTTAAGAAGATTGGTAAACGTAATGCAGATTTATGTTAGTCATTAGCGCACTCCAGGTCCAAAACATTAGAAAAATTTGCAAAAAACTCTTCGTAGGATATCGGCATATTAGAAGGCCTAATTTTAGTTACCTCGGTTATTGGAATAGTAAGTTGAAGTTGAGCAAAGAGTAGGTCTGTTAAATGTTTAGTATCAAATGGAATAAAAACATTTCCGTTTATATTAGGCGAGATAAGCGTCGAAGCTCCAGCGAGACTTGAACAGAAAACATAAGCCCCAGCCATCAATGCCTCATTAACGACAGCACCAAATGGTTCATAATGGCTTGGAAGAACAAAGATTTGTGCTAGATTATACCAAGCCTTCAAACCCTCTCCTTCGAAGCGACCAGGAAAAATCACTTGTTGTTTTAAATCGTAATCCGAGACCAATTTGACTAACGAGTCCTTCTGTTCGCCTTCACCCACGATTATCAAGCTAACATCATCTAAATGATTTGCTACTTCTTTAAATGCAGTGATTAAACGATCAATACCTTTGACTGGCACGAGTCTTCCTATAAAGACAATACATTTCTTCTGCACTAAATCGTAGTCCTTAAGGAATTTAGTAGACATAGGAATTGCTAGTTCCAGATCTCGCCTAAATTCTTTCTCTTTAGCAATAATTGGAAAAATGATTATCGAAATTTTCTTTGTAAAGTAAGTAGAATACCACTCAGCGACCTCTTTATTTACCAGAACTAAACCATCCAATTGAGGTACGAGCAGATTTCGAAAACGTTTGCGTAAGCCGGAGCAATTTTGTGCGATATGAAGGCTGTCGTCACATATTGAATACAAAAGATAATTATAACCAAAAATCTTTTTAATTAAAGACAATGAGGTAGTTGTCTGGCTATATTCATAGCTGAAAACCACATCGGGATTGAATTGTTCAATCAGTGACCGAAATCCCCACCTCAAGGCGCGGGTTCCCAAGCTGAACCCTTTATCTAGATAGCCAGGTGTAAAATTTAGTAAGCTCTTTAGCTTATTTTGATCAAACTTTTGGTCTAAGTGATTATCATATATGAAATATAATTTCAAATCATACTTTTCATTTAAACTATTCCATAGGTCTACTCTATACGGAGCGAGTGCCTGATGGAATATTAACAGTCTCCGTTTACGTTCCACTACTGAAGTTTGAGGCGTTAGGCTTTCATTGGTTCAAAGAATAGATTTATATAAAACATTGTTTTTTAATTATCTAAACTACGATCTTCTATCTCTAAAATGTCTCTGACGCTGGTAAATAACTTTTCTTAATATAGTATAAAACAATGCAGGGACATAGATTTAAGACTCAAATTTACACTAATTTTTTAATGGATAGTGATTTTTTGATATATCTTTTATAGTATTATTCCAGGTCTTCTGTTTCGCAAAATCATAAGCCGCTTTGCCTTTAATATTTATCAACTCTGGATTATTCAAGAACTTAAGTACTGCCTCTTTAAGAGACTTAACCGCTATTTCGGGCGTATCACACTCAACTACAAAGCCTCTATCGTCGTTAACCACAAGTGCTTGTCCGTGTAAATTAATCGTTATTACCGGCATTCCAAATGCCATGGCCTCTACCATCTGTAATCCTACAGAATCCCGTAGTGATGTAAATACGAAAACATCATGAGACATGTAAAATTCTTTGACTTGTTTATACTCTACGAGCCCCATCCAATTGACTCTTCCATGAAGTTTTAGATCGTCTATTGTTTGTAAAAATGCATCTCGCATCTCCCCATCTCCGACAACAGTTAATGTGATTCCTTCATACTCTCTCAAAGAATTCATCATGTCTAAAAGCAACAGCAGTCCCTTTCTAGGTAAAAACCGCCCTACCCAAAGTAATTTTAAATTGCCGGACTCTGGCGTTCTGATAACAGGACTACTGGGATAGAAATCATCAGGCAGAGCGGTGTCTAAATGGAAGATTATTTTGTTGGCACCTGCTGCTTTAACCATCTTAAAAGTGTCGTCATTGGATACCAGAATAACCGCAGCCTTTTTTATCATGTGTCTACAAGCAGGATTATACCTTAACATTAGCTTCGAAATTGACTCCCGTCGTTCCTCATTACGCCAATGATCTAAAAAGTAATGCTTAAATGCTGAGGGAGCAGCTTGACCCCCACCAGCTGGGCCGAAGACGAAGGGAACATTCAATTTATAAATAAAGGACCCCAATTGAATGCTTCCCCAAGTCACGTGATGAGCTACGTCAAACCTTATCAATTTATTTATTTTACGAGCATACCTATACGCAAACCATTGCCATAGAACATAGTATATATACATAGCTATAGTTGAACTGGCATATAGCCGTTCCAATCCAAGAGGCAGACGAACATAATGAAAAGATAAGTTTGAAGGCTTTAAACTTTGTTCGATTATTTCCTTATTGACTATTCTAGTCAAACAATGTACTTCATAATCTAACTTGGCCAAACCTATTGCCCAGTTCCAGCCATACCCTGGCTCTGATCCTTTGGTAGGATCACACATAAATGCAGAAAGAAGTATTTTGTTTTTCATATTATCTATACACTATTTCCATCTTTGTAGAGTGCTAATGTAAATTTTGTTAAGAGCAAATTTTACAATCGAATTGAGTCCTTTTATTGTTTTAGATAATCCGACAGTTTTAATGGAAAATATTAATGGCTGGTAAGTGTTGCCTGATAATTCTTTTAGCTGTGCAGAAGTCATATTTATAACATAAGACAAGTTTGTCTTCAGGAAAGGAACACCATGGTTGCTAGTTTTAAAGCTTATTTTATGAACTCCCTGGTTTTTAGCATGATCGAACTGCTCTATATCCCATTGACTACCATTGGAATGAAAATAATAAATCGATTTTGGGTTAGTGATGAATTTCAAAGTATCATAATATGGTAGTAGCCTATTATTCTTTTGGTTTCTAAACACAATAGGGTCGACATTTGCACTAGATTTACTTAATAGGGATAAGATTTCAAATTGGCCATTGAAAGAAAATATTTTTTCAGCGTTTAAAAATTGTCCAGTTATAATAGCGTTAAATCCGCCAGCTGAACTTCCTACAGTTATTATCTTATAGCCGACTGTTTCCTCCTTTAAAAATTCCAGTACTTTTTCCGGCGTATTTAAGTGGCCATTGATCCCTGTTAGATACCATTGCTTTTTTATATCTCTCATAAAGATATGCTTATGACCATAGTTTACCCTGTTTCCATACCACTCGAATCTATTTTTATTTAGTATGCTCTCTTGAAATGCAGCTTCGTTATTGGGGTAATAAAGATCATTACTACTAAAGTAGAGAATGCAGTAATCGTTCTTTACTAAATCATTATACTCAATCAAATAATTTGGACTATTTTCATAGTGTTCGCTTACCAAGTCTGAATCAACTTGAAATACAAAGGGGTAACTTATCTCCATAAGGAAGGAATAAAAACGCGTAGATGAATTGAACAAAAATGCTTAATGGCCGTAAAAAGCCCAAAATGCCGTTTTTCGTATAAGAAAAAATACTTTGGATGACTATATCCCAAGGGAGAGTATAACGATTTTAGCCTTTGTAAAATTGGTGTTTCTTGATAACACCAATTTGGCAATTTAGGATTGCTCTCGCAGAAACCTATAAAATTTTTAGTAGTTACGCACCTACCGCCTTTTTGCAAAAGCCTTAAACCGTAGTCCTGATCTCCAATCGCATGGGGAAACATGACATCTAGGTTTCCTATCATTTGGAATACCTTGTTAGGCACTAAAACAGAATTTCCGTTAATAATTGAACATTCTTGAATCTCATTATTAGGTATTAAATATTGTCCTAATTTGTTTTTACCACCATAGGTAACTTTACCGCTCTGTTCACCACAAGTTGAACCGCATATTAAAGTCATGTCTCCACTAGAGAATGAACATTCTAACATTTCGTTGATGGCAAGATCAGTCAATGTCGTATCATCATTTAACCACAAATAATAGTCAAACTTAGCTGTTGAGGCGGCTGTATCCCATGCGAGATGCATGCCACGATTCCAAAATAAGTTGCCATTACCTGCAATAATCTTCACCCTAGGAAACTGCCTTCTTACAGCCTCAGCTGTTCCATCACTAGAAGCATCATCAACTAAAAATACTTCAAGACTAAACTCGGAATCAATCCCAGTTTGACTAAATAGGGCAGATAAAGAGCGCAAAGTCTTAACTTTCCGGTTGTGACAGGTTAAAAGAGCAGCAATTGTTTTCATAAGTAAACTATGTGAATAAAAAAATTAACTTAAGCCTAATAAAAAATTTAACTAACATTTCTGATAAACTTCGCCGGATTGCCTGCCCAAATTTGTCCTGCGGGAATAGATTTGGTAACAATCGAGCCCGCGCCAATTATTGATCCATCCCCTATGTTAACTCCTTTAAGGATCATCGCTCTGGCACCAACAAATACATTATTCCCAAGTATTACGGGCATTTTCATTTTACTTAAAAGGTCAGCGGCCGGGTTTGCCCTAGTAGCTGGGTCTAGAGAATGAAAGTCTGTATCATAAATGCATGCACCACCCCCAAGCTTAACATTGTTACCAATCTGAATCTTGATATGGCATACGATAGCTGCCTGTGAAATCCCAAAATTGTCACCAACCTTTAGTGAGCCGCCTGTGTCAACAAAGAAGGTGCACTTGTCAAAGGATCCTACAGGATTTCCGGAAGCCCCATTGTTCATACTTAAATTCGATCCTACAATGCATTCGGCACCCCGGGCTACAGAGATGAAAGGAACTCCAGTCGAGCGAAATGTACTATAATGAACATTATTGCCCCAAAACATAAGCTTGCAACTTGCCCTGTCAAAAGAATTTTGCAACCCTGCTAAAAGTCTTTTAGTTATTTTGTAAATTAAGAATAGTTTCATTGGAGATCTTTTGATAAATATTGTTCAACTGTTCAGCATTTGCTTTAGCATCATGGCGTATTGAGGCTACATTCATTGCATTCTTGCTTAATCTTTCGGCTAAGTCGCGGTTTGAAAATATTTCACAAATCCTCATCGCCATTAGCTGGATTTCCTCAAAGCGAAATAAATATCCGCTATTGCCCTCCTCAATCATATCCATCGTTCCTCCTACATATGAGGCTAAGGTTGGAATGCCAAGTAATTGTGCCTCACCGACTGAATTTGGACTATTCTCTATGGATGAAGGGCAGACAAAAATATGTGACCTTAAATACATTTTAACCATCTCCTCTTCGTTTAACATTCCTACAAATTCAATTTTGTTTGTTAGACCATTTGCTAGAATCAAGGACGATATATAGTTGGCAAAACCGTTTTTCTTGAACGAAGGTTTTTTCATAAAATCATCACCGGCAACAAACATTTTTGTCTTAGGGAATCGGCGCAAAATAATGGGTAAAGCTTTAATAATCTGTTGTATTCCCTTGATAGGATAATGGGCTTGACTCAGAAATATACTGAATTCTAGGCATTCATCAAAATCCCACTTTTTTTTGTAGAACATTGGGCGTAAAGTTTCATTACAGAAATGGTACGAAATATTCGGATTTATAGCTAATGAATGAGACTTGTCCCATGAAGTTCTACCTATAATGTAGCCACTTGATTTGATAAGTTGTCTTTCATAAAGGCCTCGCTCTCTCATTCTGGTTTGTTGTTGAAAGAGAGAATCACTTCGTAGAATATCGCGAATTGTAATGTGCTTCTTTATAATCTTTTCAGGAATACCACCTAGAAAAAATTCAGCATATACACTGACTAAACCTTGTATAGAAACGACGACATTTAGGTTTCCACAAGCCTTTACCCATGCAAGTGAATGCGGGTACTCAGAGCCATGGATATGAACTATATCAGGTTTAACACTATTATAGATGTTAATGAAATAGTCCTCAAGCATTGGATTGTAGTGCTGATTCTCTCCATTATTTGGAACCAGATAATAGCTAATATCATAATCTGTAATCTGAACAACTGTTTTACCCCCATAAAGTGCTACAACAGTTAATCTAATCTCTGGGTTAGTCTGCATTAAGCCCAAGGCACTTGCATACATCCAACCTCCAACAGCTGGAATAGCGATGCCCAAACTGTTGCAGACGTCGGGAAAAAGGACATTTGATATCCATAAAACTTTCATGCTATATAATAATTAGTTTCTTTTTTTTTCTTCTAACTGCAAAAATCCCTCTTATCCATAATCTGATCTCTATGTCATTCATTTGACGAAATTGCTTAGAGAAACATAATCCAATAAGTATTAAATCAACCATAAAAAATGTTTCGACCATTGGTTTCTCCCATATAAATGCCCACATCCAAAGAAACGCTACGTATACACCAACTCCCCTTGCGTATTTGCTTTTACTCTTATAAATAGCTAAATAACTAGCCCATGCATACAACATAAAATACATCACTACAGCGATCAAGCCGTACCAAAGTAAAATGTCCATAACGCCAACCTCGTTTCCGTACCTTCCGATTAAACCTGTTTCCACATCCTTACCCCAAAAACCTTGAACACCTTCATCGCCAAATGCCGGAGTCCGTCCTAATACCCAAGCATCATACTTTGTCATTGTATAAAAGACATTTTGGTAAATAAAAGTTCTTGTATCTGCTTTTAAGTCATCATGTTCAATTCCTTCGTCTGTATTAACTTCTTGGGAATAATCTCCTTTTATGTATTCATCCATTTTAAACACATTGAAAGTGCCTGTAGAAGCCAGATAAAGTAGAATCGCTGGTAACAGCAAGAATGTTGCTTGTCCAAACTTAAAAATCCATTTAGGAATATATAGATAAGCTAAAGAAAGTCCTAATAAGGATGAAAATGTTAATTTGATCAGGTCATTCCTTTGAGTCAAACTAAAGAAGAAAAGCGTTAGAATCAAAAACAGAAATAATGACTGTTTTTTTGGTATTTGACCATAGAAAATTGCCAAAACCATAAAAGGCACATAGTCATAGCCGGCTGGTGTCCTATATACTATTAGTGAGAGTAACACCATAGGAATGAAGAACTTCCAATATAATGCCAAATAATCTTGAACAAGCCTCATATTAGCACTCAAAACTATGACAAAGTAGAAAAAAACGAGTAAGAGTTGGTTTATAATGTTCTTATACATCCAATAACCCTCCGCAAAAAATAACGAACGTATGATTTCAAAAAAAAGCCAGGCTATAAATAAATAAGTTAGCTTCAAGCCCGTCTTATCAACAAATTTTCTGTTCGTATTTCGTAGTACAACAACCAGAACTATTATCCTCAAGCCCCATATAAAAGGCTCAGGTAGCTTGAGCATTTGATAAACCATAAATCCCGCCATAACAGAAAATAATGCCCAAGAAGCCAAACTATATCTTTTTACGAACTCTATCATATTACATATACTGCATGCGGTGCTAGACTTAATACTAATATTTTTTGGGCTATCTTAGTATTAAAGCTCTCAATCTCGTTAATAAAATTTAAGGATCTTATCCACCGACTGAATTTCGGGAAAGTTACTTCTTCATAATCAATAAACCTACCAGGAATAATCAAAAAGCCTTCTAATTGACCTGGATCTCTTAGGTAAATATCCCCTCTATTTGAAATTAGCATTAAAGTAGTCCCTATATTTAACATCTTCACTATTATATTAACGTGCCTTTAATATTCGTAAAGCTTCTATTTACATTTAAATAGCCTATTATTATAGCTCTCTAATGTTACAAACCAGCTGCATACGGAATCGCTGTTCAATTATACATTTGACTTAACCGATAAAAACGGTTGAGTCAAATGGCTGAAAACCATTCAAAATCTTAAATTCATTTTTTTTTATCGTCTCCAAATAGATCATAAAATAATCTTAAGTATTCAAATGTAACTTTATCTATGGAAAACCGGTCACTGGAATAAATTGCACTTGTTGCCATTTCCTCCCTATAGACCTTATCTCGCATTAGCTTTTTAAGTTTTTCAACAAAGCCCTCTAAGTCATTATTTGGAATTATGAGGCCATTCTTCTCATTATCAATAATATCGGTTATTGACTCAAAGCTATCGTATGATATCGGTACAACGCCCATCTGCTGACCTTCCATGAGTACCATTGGCCACCCTTCATATTTAGATGTCATTAAACTTATAGCGGCCCTTTTATAATACGAATATGGACTTTGATATCCAACAAAGTCTAGACGTTTCAGACCCATCTCTTTTGATTGTAATTTTAAATCACTAAGGCTAACACCACCACCTACAAAAACAAACTTCCATTCGTCAAAAGACTGATCGTTTTCAATTAATCTCCATATTTCTAAAAGTAAATGAGCTCTTTTTTGAGCTGTGATAGCGCAAACCGTTATAACTAACTTCTCTTTTACTTTTACCTCTTCAATAGGCAATGATTCTTCAAAAACCAATGGGTTTCCTATTGCCACTAACTTTGATACGTCAGTATTAGGGGCTAGTGTTTTCCAAAGTGGATAAAACTTTTCAGACAATAAAAGTATTCTGTCACTATAATTGCATACATCGTCGAATGCTTGAAGTTGTTGTCGTCGATTCTTAATATTAAGAAGAGGCAACAAAGGAAATTTAATTAAAGTGTAAATTCCGTGTAGTAAATTTGTGCTTTTCGAGTAAAGTAGTTTTAAATTGTCTATCGTTAAGGGTCGCAGCATTGGCCTGTTATGATAAGCAGATATAATTTTGCAGTTACCTAACGGTAGGCTTAAAAGAAATTTAAAGTCAATGTTTGTAGGAAGCTGATTAAGAATGATATCAAATTGGTGCTTTTTAAAAAAAAGTTCGGCTGCCACTCTGTTTTTCTGATTAAGCTCCAATTTATCAGCAAAAAATGTTGAAGGATGTTCGGAGCTTTCCGGATATGCCAACGCGCAAAAATGACCAAATGACTGAAAGGATTTTGCTAATATATTTGCGACAGTGGCTGTCCCACCCATATAAGGGGGATCAGCGTCGAATGAAATAAATAGTATATTCATATTTGTATGGTGAGAAAGGCATTTTGCGCGTGGCTTTTAAATCCTAAAAATTATATTTATACACTTTATTGAAAAAAGGCTCGTATCGACTGATTATTCGACAAAACTTAATATAATCTACCAAGTGTTTAATTATTATATGCATTTAACAGTTACATTGAGAGATTAAACACGATACTTCATTACCTTAGCCGGGACACCTGCTACGATTGCATAGGATGGAACATCCTTCGTGACTACAGATCCCGAAGCTACTACAGCCCCCTTGTAAATTGTAACACCTGGAAGTATTACACTATTAGCACCAATCCATACGTCATCTTCAATTACTACACCTGTTCGATTGGTATCCCATGCTTGGGAGTAAATGTATGAACTCTTCGCAAAACTATGATTCGAGGCAATTATTGTGATTTGCTGAGAGATTAGGCAATAATCCCCTATTGTTATATCTCCTCCCGATGCTCTAATGTTGTTGTGGTCACCGATGTAGGAAAACCTACCAATTTTTAACACTGATTGCCGCGTAACATCTTCGTCATCTACACACACTTTCGTGAAGTCTCCAATCGTCGAATTGCTACCTATAAGAAATTTTCTTCCTTTTTGTATCTTTAAAACACAATTTACGCTAAAGTTAGAATCCGGATTTTTTAAGACTATGCGAAGGAGAGAAGGGTTTAAAATTAAACTTATTCCCCCTGCTCTTACACGATTAAGTTGCCTTCTAACTTTAAGAAGTGAATTTTTAATTTTCATAATATAACTTACCAATAACAAGAGTTTTCAACACTTAAATGATTATTAGGCCTTTCATCAACAGATGGACGAACCCAATGCTCATTAGGCAAACCACTATAATGAACGAAGACATTCTCGGGCATAACATAATGTGGTTCATCATCTTCCCATCGTTTACCCCTAATACCAAATAAAAGCTGGAGCGAACCACCCATATGTACTGCCTTCTTTCCGATTCGTTTCACGTGCGCAGCTAGGGGAAAGCCGTACGCACCGCAACCTATTAGACAAATATCAAATTCATGCTTTTCAATTTCCTTCTTCATGTAAGCCAAAGCTTCAAACCAATCACTAAATCGATCATCTCCATTGCCCAAACTTTGAACTGCCTGTATAACTTCCAACGATTTGAACTCAGGTAAAATATCTGTGTTCGCAAACAAATGTATCCGTTTCCGATATTGGCTCGATATTGAATTAGCAAATGGATGAACTACTAGAATTCTTTTGCCTTTCAATGCTCTGGTCCAAGGATTTTTTGCCCAAAATGGGTCAAGGTACATAAGTCTGATTAACTTAGAATGCTCCAGTTGTTTTTCAACATACAATTCATTCTGTAGCCAAGATCCTAAGACATCGACTTTGCTTATATCTCGAAGCATAAGCTCACAAAATTGAGAAACTTTATCAAAAGTCGGGGGAAAAAAACCCGCATTGTTGGCCATGTTTTTTATTATCGAATCATTCCACACCCAATCAGGGCGCAGCCCTTTTATGTACAACAGCAAATTGGGAACTCCACTGTTTATACCTACAAAGTTGACCACAGCAGACAGCTCATTTGCGCCAAATCGTGCAATCATACATGGCGTATCTTCCATTAATGTCTCAAATATAAGCTTAGAAACACTTTCTGGGTTCTGCTCACTTACGAGTAGTATCTTATGCTCCAAATGCTGCTTTAAGTAGAGCTTACGTAATGCTTTGAGAAGAAAAAAGAAATATCTCATAAGGTAATCGACAGTTGTTTAACATCAAAATTTCCATCATCATCCACCAATACCCAATCATTAGAATTTGGATAATTATGCCAAAAGTTTCTTGGGCAGACTTTGATACCTTTGTTTAAGAGCGCTGGCTTATAGGAAAAGGAACTTTTACTAGTTATTAATAAATCAGCGAACACCATATGCAAAAAAGATTGCTGAGCATCCATGTCTAGACAAAAATTTATATTCTCTAAATCAATGAACTCTATAAAATCACTAGGAGTTCCTTGAGAAAAGAGATATATAGCAAGGGGCTTACCAGGCTTAATGTTTTCTATGACCTCGGTTAATAACTTTTTGAAATACAAATTATCTTGCCAACGCATCTGTAAATTAGGGTCTTGATTCGTCTGACCGATGGTAATATCTCCACGTCTGATTTGTATGGCTATATTGAAATGACTTTCTGAAAAAATCAGTGTTTCACATTTTCTTGCTGCTGCAGAAAAGAATTTCAAGCGTAAATCTTCAATTACACCGCAAAGACTCTGATAAGACTGATCCTGTTCAGCTACGAAAACCACTTTTTGTCCAGCATATGACGAAATAATCTTTTTGTTCAAATTAATAGCAGCCTGCTTATTTTCATCAAATAATGGAAGCAAAACCCTCCTATATCCGTTATGAGAAATTAAGTCAGAAGCTAAAGTTTCATTCTCACCAAACCCAAAAAAAGTTTCCCATTTTTCAGTAGAAAATGTTGTATGTGCATACTTCAAATTGAACTGCATTGCCCACCAGTACCCAGAAATCCAATTGGAAAGTTGGTGACCTATGCCGGCCCCAGGGTTAGGGATACCAGTATAAAAATTGGTGTGATTATCTACGATGTGTTTCTCACTATTATTTATTCTCATATGCCAGTATGAACGGTATAGCGCTGGGTAAAAAGCAATATTACTAGTTAACTTAACTATCTCATTCCATGCTCGAGCTCTAATCTTTAATGCCAATTTAAATACATCCATATTAAACATCACTGAATTTTAAAAGATACTGCTGCGGCTTAACATTTCTCACCAGCGTGTCAACTAGTATTTTGTAGATTTCAAAATAGATAAATAGTATAGCCTGAAAAGCCAAGTAAAAATCTAGTCGATCAAAAGAAATTAAACTGTACTTGCTTCTTTTATGTACCACTTTTTTTATATTATTTCAATTCCTAAATTGTTACACTAAAATCCGAAACCACTATCAATTCGATTTTTTTGAAAGTAGTTTGCTTGTTAATGAATGAAAAACGTTTATTATCCCTATTTTTTCAGATGATGAAAATCCAATTGTCCAAATCAGTATCAAGAAAGCTAAACCACTAATCGCAATTACAATAAAGAGGCGTAATGCGCCGGGGCCAAAGAATAAAATCGGACAAAAAGAAAGTATTAGGCTAATAAGTAATACACCAAGAGATCTCAACACAACATTAGTCAAGTAATCCTTAACAGATAAGCCACAATTTACCTTTGCAAAATATGTAAGCATAATTGAAGAACAGATTGAATACACAATAAAGACTAAGTATAGTGTAGATGGTGGGAAGCCCATTTTAAAAAATATAAAGCTCAGTACTAGAGGGGCAAAATTTAAAACCGAATTATAAATCTGAAACCGCCTAATATTACCAACTGCAGCAATTGCTGCCCCTAAATTAATGAATAACTGCTCTACAAGATTTCTTATAAGCAAAAGCCGACAAAATACTATAGTATATTCCGGAACCTGTTTTAACCATAAGTTAAATATAAATGGCATCTCAATAAGCACCGGTATATAAAACAGCATCAAAAGAAAAAAAGAAACTTTACTACCCATTAATGATGCACGCAACATACCCGATCGGTCTCCAGCACCTTCACTTTTATCGATTACAGGATTGAGTGCTTTTTGCATTGTTACCGCAAAAACACCCAGTTGACCGCTCACTTGGCCAGCTATTCCTTGAGCTGTGTTAACGATAGGCCCAAAAAAGAAGTTCATCATGATACCCTGCCCATAATTAGCTATCATACTGGTAGAGGCGCCTAGTAATGACCATGACGCAAAACCGGTAAGTTCTGTAAATATAGTCCTACTAAAATATTTTCTAATATCGATTTTGCACTCCTCATATTTTCTATGGCAGTAGATACGTCGTATGATAAGTAACACCACTGATAGTAACGCAACCAAGAAACCATACGTAACTAATTTATCAAATGGACTACTCAATAAATAAACTGCAATACCCATTTTCATTAGAGTCTCTAAAACTCCTAAAACTGAGTAAAGCAGCATGTTTTCATGGGCATTTATTACAGCATCATAAGGAACCGAAATGATAGTAAACGCAGTGCTGAAAACCATAAACTGAAATACCAATTTGGCACTATCAATTCTATCAGGAGGAATTTTAAATACTCCATGGAAAAGAAAATATCCAACCACTTCCAAAATTATCACAATGATCAACGCAATTGATAGATGTAAAATTATTGACACGTTGAAAATACTTCTCTGCTTATCAAAGTCTTGCGCACCCTGGCTAAAAGACATAAAACGTTGAGTAGCTGCGGCCATGGCAGAATTCAAGAAGGTAAGCATTGCAATAGCTCCTCCCACCAAATTAAAAATCCCAAAATCATTTACTCCTAAAGACACCAATATCAATCGGGTCGTATAAAGTGAAATAAAGACGGTCAAGCCCATCTTGGCATACAATATACCGGTATTTTTAACTATTCTATTAGCTGAACTCATTGCAGAAACTGATCCATACCTCCATCATTTAGCAATTTTTAGCTTAATTAAACAGACCTTTTAAACGGCCACCACCATCTTTTCAAATGAGTGTCCTCCTGTCCATAGCTACCGTAGCCGTAACCATACCCATATCCGTAACCATATCCGTAACCATAATAATTACTACCACCACTGCTAATGTCATTAACCACTAGTGAAACATTCTTGATTTTATTCGCTGCTAAGAGGTCTGTAATGATGTTTAGCTGCGACTTAAATGTTACTCCCTGCCTAGTCACATAAAGTGTCAAGTCAAGATATTTTTCGATTAAAAGCGCGTCGGACACTAACCCAACAGGAGCACTGTCAATAATAACGAAGTCAAATCTTTCTCTGAGCGTTGATATTAGCAACCCTAATTTCGGGTTCAACAATAATTCAGCAGGGTTCGGGGGAACCGGACCGGCAGATATTAACGAAACATTCTTGTGAATGGTGGTCTGAGTAATAATATCATCAATAGTCAGTTTTTCGGTAGCCACGTAATTTGAGAAACCATTCCTATTTTCCATGCCGATATTACTTGTTAACTTCGGCTTTCTTAAATCTAGCTCCATAAGAACAACAGTCTTGTTACCTATAGCTAAGGCATTAGCCAGATTAAGTGATATGAAAGATTTGCCTTCTCCGCTCATACTTGAAGTAATCATGATTACCTTTGATTCTTCCCCTTGTAATAAAAACTGAAGATTTGTACGCAAGCCTCTAAATTGTTCAGAAATGACAGACCGAGATTGACTATCAATAACTAAGCTGGCGCTGTCTTCAGTATGACCAATTTCGCCAACAATTGGGATATTGGTAACTGAAGTGATATCATTTTTCGTCTGAAGGCGCGTGTTAAGTAATTCCTTTAAGCTGATGTAGCCGATAGGGAGAAGTAAACCCGCCAATAGTCCTACTAGATAGAAAGTTCCTTTTTTTGGAGCAAAAGGCGCAGGGGCACTCTTCGCTCGATCAATAATTTGCGAACTGCTAAAAGTAGAAGTTCTACTTATTGCCGTTTCTTCCCTTTTCTCCAAGAGGAAAATGTACAATTGCTGTCTTAAATTTTGTTGACGAGTATAATCAAGAAATACTCTTTCTTTTTTTGGAACTTTTCTTATTTCTGATGTTATCCCGCTGTTGTCTTTAACAAGTTGATTTCTTACATTTTTTATGTTATTTTCATAAGCATTGAAACTTTTTACTAGGTTCTGTCTCGCATTTTCGATTTGTTCATCCAAATTCTTGATCAGAGGGTTATCGTCTGTATAAGCAAGCATCTCACGATCGCGTTGCATCAGCAAGGTGTTATAGGCACCAATATAAGTAGCGAATACTGGGTCTTGAACATTCAACGAACTGGGAATTATACGTTTATTCGTAGAATTGTTGACATAGCTAGAAATACTTTTAAGCACAGTCAATTGCAGTTCTGCCTCGTTCACCTTTTCATAATAGTCTGATGCGCTAGTAACCAAGGCCTGGGATTGCGTTGTAATATCAGCTAAATTATTATCTTCTTTAAAGCTTTCAATCTGCCCTTCAATACCTTTTAGGTCAGCAGATACTCCAGCCAGTTGGCTGTCAATAAAGTGTAAAGTACTATCCGCTATTCTTTTTTTATCCTCTAGGTTATCCTGAAGATATACATCCATTAACTGCTGAAGAATCTGTTCTCCTTTATTAGGAACAGAATAGGTTAAAGAAAGACCTATAGCTGTACTTTGCTTACTTGTCATCTCAGCCCCGAAGGCCCTGGAAAGTTGTCTTGCCCTCGATTCCACAGATTGTATACTCAGTGTGAATACAGAATTAGCGGGTGGTATACCGACATCGGCTCTTCTTTCAAACACCATAGTATATCCTGACAAAGGTAGTGTCTGTCCATATTTTAGGACCTTATCGAGGTTAAGTCCCTCACTTGATATATGAAAAGTTTGTTCTGTGATATCACTTACTTCAAAACCTCCAGAAAGATAGTTATCTGACTTACTAGTTATCTTTACCAAATAGGGAACCTCGTCATCTTCTAGCTCTAATGACTTTAATTTTAACTTAATCCCATGAATGACATTCAGATTTAAGTTACTTACGACTTTATTCATAAGACTCCTTGATTTCAAAATCTCAATTTCATTCTCAGCACTGGTCGAGCTTCCAAGCAGAGAACTTAAGTCCATATCTCCCATCAATCCTTTAGCTCCGGAGTTTCCAGACTTTTCGTCTTTGACTAAGATTTTGCCATCAATGAGATAAGAAATATCGGCTGTTTTAGCATATATCACTGATATAAATAAACAAAGCGATATACCAATCAAGAACAAGAACCAATTGGCGATAACTTTATCGATATAAAACTTAAGGGTTTGACCATTATCCTTTTCCTCTTCTTCTAAAAACGAGTCTACTTGTTTTGATGTATAGTTTGCTGACATATCTAAAAACGGCTAATAATTACAACAAGGAAACCCAGGACCGCAGAGCCAATTGAAATATTTCTAATTAAAGTCCCATCGCTACTGGTCACTTTCGATTTGTTCGGTTCTATATAAATTTGGTCGTTCTGTTGCAAGTAAAAGTAGGGAGATTGAAAAATATTTGATTTAGTAAGATCTAATCTGGCAGCTTGAGTCTTCCCATTCGCATTTCTACGCAGTAAAAGTATGTTATCTCGTTTGCCAAAAATAGTGAGATCACCAGCATATCCTAGAGCATCTAGTAAACTCACACGCTCATTGGGAACCGAATATGAACCAGGCCGCATTACTTCTCCTAGTACAGTAATCTTAAAGTTCGCAAATCGAACTATTATGGTGGCATCTTTGTAGTATTTAGAAGCCTTTTCAGTCAAAACTATCCTTGCCTCTTGTGTAGTCAGTCCAGATAGTTTAACACTTCCTAGGATAGGAACCGCTACTTCTCCCTGTTTATCGACAAGAAAGCCATAAGTTGTCCCTTGGCTTGGTCCACTAGAAGATGTACCGCCGCCTGTCAGTAGAGCTGAGCTTCCGCTTTGCGCATTCAAAGCATTAATAGTTGATCCTGCGGAGGGCTCAATTGTCTGAATAGCGATATACATTATATCATCAGGCTGTATTCTAGGCTCAACATAAATTGCCGTAGTCAAATCGGTCACTGCGGAAGAATCAGAAATATCTTTAAAGTATTTGTAATTTTTAATCCCACCACATGAACTTAAACAAATCAAGCCGTAAAGGATTATGAGTAAATGTGCGTAGCGCATATATTTTAACATAGGTTACTATTTATATTTCGGTTTGGATGAATTTTTAATATAATCGTATATAACAAAAAGAAACCCTAGCCCAGTCAATATTAGTGGCCACATACTGACTAAATCTTTGTAGTTTGATAACTTAAAGGCAGACCCAGTGTCAAACTTGAAGTCTAACGTCATTAAAATACTTCCAAAGCCAACTAATAGAAGGAACAGTCCCAACACGGTGGTCCTATATTTTTTTGCTTTACTTTCGACGCCAGTAGATTTCCTCCTCTTCCTCCTGTGCCTGGTTTCAACATTCATACTTATTTTATGTCTAGAATTAATAGTTCGTTATTAGAATCAAGCCGCATTTCATCATAGTCGCACGACGTCCCCAGGCAATCTCGAGTGAAAAAGTTCACGATTTTTGAAAGCATATGTTCCAATTTTTTTATACATTTCGCCTTCACGCACAAATTTGGTCAAGCTTTGTAGATGCTTATCATGGTGTAGATCTGAACCTGCTAAATCGTAGCAATCTTTTGAAATCAAGTATTCCGTAGCCTGTTTAACTTCTTTTCCATAATAGCCCACAATAGAAAGAAGGTTCATCTGAAACAATACGCCCATATCTTTCAGCCGATGGAACCGCTGACGCGCGTTATGATAAAACACGTAACGTTCTGGATGTGCAACTATCACCTTATAGCCTTCCAATTGAAGGTCGAAAATTACTTGCTCTATATTAGGGCTTTCATTTAAGTAAGACATCTCGATTAAAATATGATCTTTTGGCAGACACATTAGTCCTTCTCCAATTTCAAAAGTTTCATCAACCATGTATTCTGCCGCAGCAGAAATATCCACATCGACACCAAGTCTCGTTAATGCCTCCTTAGTTAGTTGTAACGCAGGTAAAATAGTTTGTTCAGTGTTAGGGTAGAGTTCATTAAATATATGTGGTGTACAAATAAATTTTGAAAACCCAAGGTCATTTAAGCCCTTAATTAACTTTACAGATTGATCTACGTTAGGTGAACCATCGTCAATCCCAGGCAAGAGGTGAGAATGGACATCTACACCGAGCCACTCGATGTCTGTTACTAGATTTTTCTTTTTAAAAATAGAAAACATTGGCAAGTATCAGGGTTTGTTTCAAATATGATCTTAGACTACCTTGCGGTTAAATAAAGCCTTCTATCTTTCATCACAAAAATAGAAAAATTAAATAGCATATCTAATTTAATTGCACATTATATCACAGTTCTAGCACAAATTTTCTCAAAATTAACACGAAATTAATATTGTGTACAATATACACTAAGTAAGATGTTTTTTACAAAATAATATTGCTTGCTGTTCATAATTATTTTGCATTTTTACATCGCCGAATTTAACTATTAGTATGAGCGTCAACCTCCTAAATAGGGATTAAGATAAAAAACTAAAACTTATTAAATTATTATGGCGAATGATCCAAACAATAACTGGATAGACAAGACAGTCACCTACCAAAAGTGTCCAAGATGTCCCTCTGGTCATCTAGACACCCGAATCTCAAGAGGTTTCATTGTAAAGTATCTCTTTTTCTGGTTAGATGTGAGAAGGTACAAATGCAATAACTGCCAGGCAAAGATATACCTGAGGAATAAGAGTCCAAGATAATTTTGTTCAAATCCTAAATAGTCAGAGCAAACTTTGACTCAATTGAGCCTTACGTAACAACTGGCTGATTCGTACGTAAGGCTCTTAGTTGTTGATTACCGCTACCACCAATAATCATTCAAGCGACACTCCAATTAAAGGATACCTAATTACAATCTGGTAATGGGAACTGGGCATCTACATTTAAAGTTTTAGTGCTTTCAATAAACACTGCAGTTCCTGTAATAAAGCCCGGGAACGTAAAGTTTGTCTTAGTAAACACTATCTCCGTTTTTTTCCATTGGTCGCCGTAGTAAGCCTCTACAACGTATTTAGTGTTATTTTTTACCTTAATGTCTAGCTTGCCATTTTCCATGTAAACGATATAGGAGTTCTGTAGTCCTTTGCTTTGCTCATATAACCTCACCCAGGTGCTTACATTTGCATTAACAGGCTTATTCGGACAGCTTCCTTTCAACACCATGTTTACATTTACCACGTCAACTTCTGCAGCTTGTGGCATATTTACAGTGATTGTACCTGCTGCGCATGCATCCACATATTGGGTTTCCGCAACAATGTTCCCATTCAGATCTTTTACTACGACTTTGATTCGTCCAGTCGGAACCCTAACACTCGTGCTTAATTTGTCTGCGATCGATACCATTGCAGAAGAGCTGTAACCTTTATCATTCATAAAGACCACCGAATAGCTATCATTGGTATAATTTGGAGCGTTAAACACTAGCGTCAACTGATTCGGGCAAAATGCCTGGTACCAGTCTAAGTTCCAATAGCTCAGGTGGCTTGCAGAAAAGCTTGCAGTTAGATCGCCCGCAGCATTAGAAACTAGAGTTGCATTTGATTCGAAAGCCCATTGTCCGGATTTATCATCCAAACTCCAGATCGGTATAACATCGCCAGCTTTGACCTTGGTACCAGTAACAGGGTTAAGTAGTTGCTTACTAATTCCCATTTTCACATCCAGTGGCTTAGAAAAACGCTTTACTTCCGTTCCACCAGCATACATGTCTATCGCGATGAAACCGGCCGTAGTAAAAGCAACACCACCAGCTACCGACTGTCCGTTCTCCCCTATTACGTTAGTCGCATTAAAGCCTCCGGGAAAAGCAGCAAGGGCTTCTTGTGTTTCTGTACCATAATTAACGACCCTGGTCTCTAATTTCGTTGCAGTAATTACATTGCCTCCTGCATCCAAAAACTGGGTACCTGCCGCGATGCCAATTGTAGCTTGTTCATCCATCCCTCGGTTAGCCGGCGTCTGAATAGATATTGCAGTAGCCGTAGCACCAGCTACCAGTGGGTTCTCTTGTACCTTTGCTGCCGTTCCAACAACTGGGTTAGCATATTCTATCATAGGAACCACTACTGAAAGTGGTTGATCCTGGGTAATTCTGAAAGTATGGGTTGCAGGAGTAAATCCGGGTACCTCAGCAGCTACCGTAAAAACTATGGGATTGCTTTCAGAAGGAACAATTCCTTTCTTTAGTGCAAGAAAGATCCTTCCTTCCGTTGCTGCAAATGTAGTTTTGTTTGTTATAGTTACAATTAAAGCAGCATCCTTTCCGCCAATGGTTATTGGAAAGCTTGCCGGCTGATTGCTCGCATTCTTTACCGCATTCACGAACCGAACGGCAGTAGGCGATTTTAGTACGTTTGTATTAATGTTAATGGTAACTCCTTCACCGGGATTTTTACAGGAATTCAATACTGTTATCAAAAGTAGAATCGAGGCAATTGTTAATGCGATGTCTATACGTTTCATATCCGCTATTTTGAGAGTTTGAAGTTGAAGTTCAGTTGTACTACAGGTAGAAACCGATAGTTTTTCATGTTTTCTGTGAGAATCGGCCCGTTTTGTTCGTTATCTGAAAGATATTCTGTACCAGTCATAGTAACCGTAGGAGCCGATAAATAATAAAATCCAAGGTCTAGATTGACGTTGAACCGGTGTTGAGGCAAACCACGGCCGAGACCCAGTCCTAAATAAGGAGCAAATTTTTTATAAGTGATCTCTGTAGTCAATACTCCGATTTCTTCAGGCTCCAAGGTCATCCCGTCTTGGGTAATGGGTTCACTGGGAGTCATCACTACATTCGCATCTGCTTTGAACAGATAGGCGGCACCGGCAACAATGCGCAACCAGGACAGTGCGCTGTATTCTCCAAAGAGATGCAGGTTACTGAATGTTCCTTCGATCTTATTATCCGTAGCGAGGTTATCAAAGGAGAAGCCTTCATTGATGTGGACTGAGCCATAAGAACCACCTAATCTCGCGGCAACTTTCGGCAGGAAGCTATAACGTGTTGCTAACCCGAAACCCTGCGTACCTCCATGAAGCTGGATGCTTGCATTCTCGCCCAAAAACGTTCTCAACGCATTTTTTTGCGTAGAATCCACAGGAATATTTTGAGCCTGAGCCCAGGAAATGCTGCACAGCATCACCACCACTGATAGGAAGCGTTTATTCATAGATAATAATAAATTAATCTGGCTATTCCTTTTTTTAGGTAGTAGACTGTAACAACGTAAAACTAATGGTTGTAAATGAGATAAGCAAATCCCAAAGTGGATTATTGCTGGAATCAGCCTTAAATCTTCCTTGTTAAAATCGTTACGTGCGGGCGGCTTACTGATAATGTTGTGGGTATAACCTACCTTAACCCTCTAAAAACAAGTCATTATCTTTGGCTATCGACTTGGACAGCCTTTCTGAATGAATAAGCATGTATGCAGCTACAACTAATCCGGAGAGCAACATGCTTAAAGTAAGTGGAATTAGAATTAGACAGAATAACATCTTTGAGATAAAATTCATTTCAATTATTAAAATAGTTTTCAGATTGGCATTGCCTCTACGAATATAAATCATTAAAACTATTCCAACAAGGAATATAAAATAATTTGATGAGTGTGCTGACTTCATGTTGAATCAGCAAATATTGCGCGTGAAAGGTACCACAGCGACGATACTTACCCCCAAATAATCAGCATGTTGTTGTTACCGGAGCAGTAGGTCTTGGTGTGATGTCAACCTTATGGGTACAGAACAAAAATTCATCCGTCCTCAGGAAGGCTTTGAACGCCTAAAAAAGTGTTAATTTTTAGAGAGAGCTGAACACTTCCATGGCACATGGCCGCACCAACTTGATGGCAACGCGAGCAAAGCACATCAAACCGGAAGTTTAATCATGAAGGATGGGAAAGAAAACATTACAGCAAGTCATTCAAGGAAACCTATGGTATCAATTTAAATGACCTACTTTAATCTACCTACTGCTTTAACCGTCGTAATCCTGATTTGAACTTGGTCACGAGTCGGTTTTGGATAAATCCCGTTTTGGAAAGATAAGTACCCTCCGTTAATAAGATAGGAGTAAAGGTTTCGTTTCCTTCGAGATCCTTCGCGTAACTCTTTACGTTAACGAATTGATGTCTTGCAGCACTAACTAAATGAACTGCGATAAGGTCTTTATTCGGCACAAGGTCGTGGGACGATATCACTACCTGTTTTGGATGTAAGTAATGGGTTTTAGATGTAGTTCTTGCCGCTAAAAATGCCCACATAGTTTGCTCTGCCCAAACATGAGACAACATCTGCTTTGGATAAACTGCATTAAGTGTGGATTCAATGAAATGGAGGTCAAATTGTTCTAAAGGAAAGTAATAAAAACCCGCATTAAACTTCGCCATAACATTAATTTTTACTTTCAGAAAATCTATTGGATTAAAGCTGAAAGCAACCTGATTGTCCTGCATAAAGATGGGGAAGGAAGCCAGATCGGGAAGTATAAATTTTTGTAGAAAGAAAACATCGGTATCTAAATAGATGAATTTCTCCTTATCCTGAAGCATAGTATCAAATAACTTAAAGGTCATAACGTTCGAAGCTCTGAATTCAAGGCATTTTGGATAGCCGCTTAAAGCCTGAAGTACCCGCTCTTCCCTACTTTTTCTAGTAATTACAGTGGTTTTTTTAAGACTGGATTCTAATCGCAAAATTTCTTCAGTTTTTAGTGAGCCGTCTTCAAATATTTCCAATCTCAGGTCATCGTATGAATTTGTTAAAAAACTGCTGAGGCACTCAATAGAGAAATCAAGATTGCCAGATCCTAGTAGGGTTCGTATTAGTATTTGTTTGCGCATATGCTCGGTTTTTTATAGTTTGTCTGTTTAGTTTTTTATTAGTACTAAGATTTTTAATTATTCACTGCGCCTGTTGATGATATTTTTCATAACCCGGAAATACGATCGCCGGATTTTCCAGGCCCTCTGCATGTCACCAACTGTGGTGCTAACATATTCCTTAGCCCACATGGGATTCAAATAGCTTTTCCAGACTTTATAACCATCATGAATGAAACGCCCCCCAATATCCCATGGCTTTGGGGAGCCAACGTAATGTAGAATCATCTTTTCAGCGTCAATCGGTCTTGGCCCTTCTGGATACCATGCACAATTCATACATCCAGGCAGACTGGCGGAATAGTGAGAAAATAAAGAGTTGAGTAATGTCTGGTCATGTGACACCAATTCCGTCGGATATTTCCTGGCTAAGGTAAGGCACCTTCCCTTCAGATTATCTTTTCGCCACTTGTGTAAGTCCATTAACAAAATTCCCGCATTAAAAGCAGGCGCCTCTGGCTCAAGCCCCGCGCGATCTATAAGAAACCGATGATCAAGAGCCGTAATTACAGCACCGCTGTGTACTACCCCTAAAGCCTGACCCTTCAAATCAAAATCTTTGACATACAAGACGTCTAACTCCACCACCAGATCGGCATCTAAATATAGAATCTGATCTGCTTTAACAAGCTCAGGCAATAACAATCTGCCATACGTGGTCCAGTCACCATGAAGATTTCGAAATGCACCGAACTCCTTTCTGGAATCAAAATCAATAAATTCCCAGCCTCCTGTATAATTTTCCAGTTTTAGAAGTCTGGAGATCTTGTCTTTATCATCATCAAGCAAGCCTGAACATAAAAAATGAATTGTTAATTGACTAGAGTCTGAGCAATTTCTAATTAACGACACGACAGTAACTCCAAGCCCGGCAAGTGCCAAACGATTGATACAAAATGCTATATTCATTTAGACAAGTTTTTTAGATAATTCATTAATTCAAACTTTAAAGCCATCGTGCTTTTATGTACGCTAAAGGATTTCCACTATATATACCGTTTTCTGCCAGACTTTTCGTAACTATCGAGCCTGCAGACACAATTGTATCTACCCCGATTGTTACGTTAGGCGCTATAAAACTATTGGCACCAACCCAACAGCCATCTTCCAAAATAATGGGCCCGTTTCTGTAAGGCATCGTAGGATCCAGATAATTATGATTGCCTCCACAAAGGAAAGCCCTTTGCGAAATACATACATTATTCCCGATGGCAACCGGCTCAAAGTTCAAGATAAAGACTTCTTCGCCAATCCAAACATGGTCTCCAATGCTAATCTTCCATGGCATGTGGATATTTACACGTGGTTTAATGACTACCCCAACACCTACCTTTGCTCCAAATCGCTTTAGCAAGAACATTTTCATTGCGTTTGGAAACGGAAAACTGGACAGAAAGAAAATCATTTTGGTAAAATACCAAAGAACTTCTTTAGGTTTATTAACGCCTCTGTTTAATCCAATACTCGAATTAAACTCCGCAAGTTTTACTTTTGATAGGGTACGTTTCGCCATGGTTAATCAGTCATATCTTTTTTAAGTTTCTTCTCTTCGATTAACCTAATTGCCATCATAATCTCAACCATAGTACGCTGCAAAGTATAGTGCCACCCCTTCCAGCCATTGAGAATCAAGCCCTGAACAAACAGGGAATAAAAGAAAACGATAAAGGGGGCGATAATCATATTTTTCCGAATCTTACCGCTGAATGGCAATAGTTCATTAGGAGTAGTGATCATTTTTTTTGTCTCTTTAATGGAATATCCTGCCTGATTGCTAAACCAGATGTCGAGAGACTTGCGGTCATCATGTAAAATGACTGATTTATAATTGCCCTTTTCTCCTTGAATTGCCAGGCGATGTGCATGACCATCATTATAATAGGAACCGAACTCTTTCAAGAATAACACAGGTCTCGGGGTCGTATTGTCTTTCGATAAAGGCTTGCCGAAAACCAGAAACTTGAAACTTGTCAGGTAGGCAACTTTATCTGTTTTGAGAATATACTGCTTCGTTTCTTCTATAAATTCATCTGTAAGGACGTAGTCAGCATCAATACTAAGAATCCATTTGCTGTCCATTAAGGAAAGACCATAATTACACTGCGAAGCAAAAGAGTCAAAAGGACGCTGAACAATCACTGTATTTTCAAACTCTCTGACGATCTCAAGCGTAGCATCTGTACTATAACTATCGAGGACAAGTACCTTTTCCAGCCAGGTCAGCTTTTCGAGCACCCTTTTGATGTTAGGCTCCTCATTTTTAGTCAGCACTAAAACCTGAAGTAACGATGAATTGATCATGATTTATTTATTATAATACTTTTATATATATCCTCAATCTCATTAAGTGACCTTTCTAAATTAAATCTGGAAACGTTCCTGAGCCCTTTATCAACGAACTCTTGTCGTTCTTCTGGGTTTAACGTTAGACTCTGCTGAAGAACAGCGGCTGCATTAACCGCCCATTTCACTTGTGAGTTTTTATCTATAGGCATCCGGTCAATGAGAAAAGCGGCATCCCCGGCCACCTCGGTCATAGGAGCTTCATTCGTAGTCAACACCAATGTGCCAGATGCCATCGCTTCTGCAATAGGCCAACCAAACCCTTCCGCCAACGAGGGGAATAAAAACGTAGAAGCCCCCGCATAGGCCATACAGATGCTTTTGTCTCCGATATTGGTTAAACAATGGATATCATCCTGATACGGAGAGAACTTGGATTTATTCAGCATCTCTGTCGACGGCGCTTCGCCAACCAGTAATAAGGGTAAGGAAGAACCATACAAATCCCTCCATTTGTCATAAAGCGTAATTATTCCAACTCGGTTTTTATACCACTGGTTTCCTCCAACGTGTAAGAGGTATCCAGCACTCAGGTCCAGGTTGCATAGCTTTCCAAAAGCAGCTCTAGACTCAGAAACCGAAATTGGTAAAAAGGCCTCATTTATGCCATTATAAACCATCTCTGACAATTCAGGTTTACGACCTAAGAATTCTTCCAGATCTGTTCTCGTTTTTTCAGAAACAGATATGAAGTTTTTTCCTTTCGAATATCCATTCCTGATAAATAATTGGTATTTACGTCCAGTGAATGATGTTGGGTTTTCATTTATTTCACCTAAGGCGGAGCGTTGTGCAAGAAAGTCATGGCAATGAATAACATGCGGTCTGGCAGCGATCAATGGAACATAAGGTCCCAACGCATGGTCTGTGACTACAAATAGCGTGTCTGAAGGTGAATTTCTGATCTTATATTTTGCAACTAATGAAAATATGATGTATTGGTCGATATAACCCAGCCACTTTTTGAACCGGCCGAAAGGTAGCCGGAACAAGTATGGCTTTGGAAACCATACTTTTACGGAATGACCACGAGCACTCATCCCCGCTTCCAGCATTCCAGAGAATCTTGGCATACTTTGCGATCCTAAAGACAAGGGGTGACTTACTAATACAATTCTCATAAGCCCTTTGATGTTTTGAATGAAGCAAGGACAAAGCCACTAACCAATACAGTAAATCCTAATGAAGTCGGTTGACCGAGTTGGGATTGAGCGATCATAAATATTGCAAAACTCATTAATAACCAAGGCAGAGGGTTTCTCTTACTGATTTCAGTAACTGATTTAGTTAACAATTGAAAAAGGAGCAGGAGCCTTAAAAAAATAAAGCTGAGACCTAATATCAAGCCCATTTCGCCAATCAGCCGACCCCACTCACCTTCCGTAATTAAGTAGCCGGTATTTCCTGTAAGCAACTTGGCCCCGGCATTAGTACCCATACCTAAGCCTGACCCCCAAAAAGGCAGACCTTGGTCTGTAGATAGTGCCCCTACCATACCACCTAAAAAGCGGTCTATAAATACACCTTCTAAGCCGCCCTCCATCTCATTGGCAGAGGTGAAGCGCTCCGTAAAAGCCTCAGTGGCAGTTTGAAAAAAGCTTAGGTTACTTAAACCTAATAATAACAGGGTAGTGACCGCAAAGATTGCAACTAAGCTGCCCAGAAACTTAGGATTTCGGATCGCTACAATAATAAGAAAAAATACAGATAACGCAACTTCAAATAGTATAGTACGGCTAATACTTAAGGGAATGGCAGCGAGCAGACTAATAGTCGATATCAGCAATAAGTAGGGAGGTATCTTCCTATCTTTATTATCGATCCAAAAATAAAAGATGAAGGCCGCGGTGAACCCATAAAAAAGAGAAAGTCCATTGGTAAAAGAGAAAGTCCCGGGCACTCTATAAAATCCATTGGAACCACTAAATCCTGAACCTGTTACATCTCCTGCAATTCCACGGTTTACCCAGGCCGATTGAGGACTAAAGAACTGTATAGCTACCAAAAAAGTCATTCCTATACTGATCCAAAGCAGCCATTTACCGACAGTTATTACGTCCTGACGATCGAAAATAAGGGGAATAACAAAAATGAGCGGAAAGTGAAAAGCAAAGATTCTCGCTCCGAATAGGGCGACTGCAGCGTCACCGTGCCCAAAAAATAGGGTAGTTACAAAAGCAATCGAAGTTAAAACCCATAATGCATAGACATAAATCCCAGGTTTAAAAATTCCATACCGAATGGATTGAAATAATATCCAGATTGCTATAGGATCCCTTACGATCAACAGTGGTGTAGCAAGCGCTGAGAATGTCCATTTCCTTAAAGCACCTTCAAAAATGAGCAGCAAGAAATAAGCCCATATCCCAAACTTAAGGTTTCTAAGACGCCTTTTAGAGTCAGAAGATACCTCCGGTGTTATATAACGAGGAGAATTAATTACATCCCCGTCTTCAATTGTACTAACTACTCGATTCGGTCTCACACTCATATATTTCTAATTCCCTCAACTACATTTAACGAATAATTTTCCCAGGTATAGGTCGCTGCATGCGTTTGAGCATGCATTCCCATTTCCGGTATTTTCTCCCGGTTATTTAGAAACCACTCGATTCTTTCGGCGATCTTTTCAGGAGACCTAATAGGGATTAAAAATCCTGTTTTACCCTCAATAACCAAATCACTACCACCTGTATTAGGTGTAATGATTATTGGTAGACCCTGACTCATTGCCTCCTGCATAACTAAAGCCCTACCTTCAACTATAGAGGGAAGACAAAAGACATCGCAGCTCCGCATCAATTCAAGCACTTGTTCATTTGAACGTCCTGGTTCATAGGTAAAATTAGCCAACTTTGACCTGTAAAAGTCCATCGGCGCTAATAATGAACCCATCACAACAAGCTCTAGATCGTCTCGTTTCAGTAGATCAACAGCTTCAAACAAATCGCATAGTCCTTTCCGTTGTCCCATTGAACCCGCAAAAAGTATCCGCAGTTTGCGATTGGAACTTCCGGAAGATCTTAATCCTGTATGGTCGGCGGATTCTGCTGAAGCAGGAGAACCAAACGGTGACATAATGATAGTTTTACTTTTCGCCCATTCGGGTAGGGAATCTTTTACAAAGGAACTGGCTACAATCACTACATCAGCCAATTGCAACTCTTTTGTTTTCCGTTCCAGTTTTGCAATTGAATCCCTTGTCCCTCCCCCTAAGGTAACTTCCCATTCTGGTTTCCGTAAAGCTTCCCCTTGCATAAGATCACGACCAGTCTCCCAAAAAGCAATCGGCAGTTCATAGATACATTTAATGCCTAACTTTTTTGCAGCGGTAAAACACTCGAGCGCTCCATCCTCATAACCATAAATTCCATCAACACTGGTTTTACCTTTATAGGATAAACGCTTTGAAACTTCCCGGTCAAGGCTTTGATAAACAGCATCAATACTCAACCACCCACTTTCGGGCTTGACTAACCGATGCCAACCTAATTTTGTAAACAGAAGGCGGCTTAATTCACGTAAAGGATGACTAATAATTAGACTCTTATCTATAGAAGGATAGGTACGGCGAAGCAATTCCTGTCTAATATTTCCAGGTAAATATCTTAGCCAGGTGCTTTTAGGGCTAACCGCCAAAGTGGTATTAAACTCCGATAACATTCCTGCCTTACTCAAACCAGTAAGGACTGCACGGACGTTTTTGTTGCCGGTTGGATGGAGAACTACAATGTTCATTTGTTACGTACTTTAATTGTTCTATTGAATCCAATGGCCAATTTCTTAGCTAGTGACCTTGGTATGCCAGTTAGCTTCGAAACAAACTGAATCACTTGTCCAAAGCCGTTACCATATAACCAAATCATGGCTTTAACCCTATTTGATGAAGAAAGCTGTAACAACAAGTCTGCAAGTTCTTTCTTTTCTGCTGCACTATATACATCCCAACCTAAACAATCAGCATGAGCACAGGCCTTGTCCGATTTTCTTTCTTCTAATTCAGCAGTATTCCATCCTCTATCCTTAAAGGCAGGTTCCAATGCATCTTTAAAAACTCCGTAAATTCCTTTGATCTCATCTAATTTCCTGCGCTGTCTCACTTTACCAACATCTGTCCAAACCCGGTAGGATGCCAGTACTTCGTCTAAATATACATTTCCATAGTTTGCGTCGGCGATTTTTACAGACAAATAATAATCTTCAGCAAAATTAATCGTGGTAGTCATATAACCCAATTCCTCCAATGCCAATCTTCGGAACATGACGATATTTGCAGCTACCCTATATCCTCTTGTTGCAGCTTTCAAAGCTTCAACCGAATCAACATATACTGAGTTCCGAAAGAGCCGCCTTACGCTCATTGTTTTATCATACTGATCTATCTCCTGAATGGCGACGTGCCCATAACCGGCCTCCGGATACTCCGTTAGCAATGCTGAAACCTTTTCGATAAACTGAGGGAAAATTTTATCATCAGAATCGAGTCGAAGTATTAACTCGCCAGTGCCCATTCTCAAGCAGGTGTCGACATTTTTAGAAATGCCCATATTTATCGGTTGATAGACTACCTTAAGAATAGGGATCTCAGCCTTTAATTTTTCTAAAACCAGCCTCGTGTCATCGGTACTACAGTCATCGCAAACAATAATTTCCATCGGTTTAAGTGTTTGATTAAACGCACTACGAATGGAATCTTCCACGTAGGAACATTGGTTATATGTAGGGATACAGACCGATACGGTTGCCATTAGTTATTTCAATTTGTTAATTAAAAAATTCTTTAATGCTGAGCCACTGTCGAACTGATGCGACACCAATGACCGCCAAAATTCCACTTTCCATTCCGTGTATCTTGCAATCATAAATACGCTTAAAGCAACCCCAGCAATTAAAAATAACTGATTGTTGACACTCGCCTTATCGTACGGAAAAATTGATGAATAAAGGAACAATAACGGAAGATGGAACAAATACAGCGTAAATGTACAATTGCCTAGTTTCCTGGTGAAGGTGTATGCTTTTTTAGCGAGACGCCACTCAAACACTGCCGAAATTCTACCAGAAATTCCGAACGCACTATACAGGTTTAATCCAATGATCAAAGCAAAACAATAATCTGCAAAGTAATTCCAGGAATAGAACAAATTGTAGCCAAAAGCATACTTTTCGCTACTTAGTTTAGTGAAAGGAATGATAAAAGGGTCTACTATGGCCAAACAAATAATGACCAGAGTGACTAAAAAAATAGTCAATGAAATTCTATAGGGAAGCAAGTACTTAGCTGAGATATAATATAAAAGACTTCCGATCAGCCAGGCTGGAAACAACAACAACACTTTTGGTCCTGCGACCAATAGAACTATTAATAGAACAATAATGCGCTGTTTGGCTTTTAGTAACAATGCACCTCCTAATAACAGATAGTAAATAAATTCGTAGTCAATAGACCAAAAAGGCGCATTTAAGGGAGGTGTACTCGAAAGTGTCCAGGATTGAGCGAGGAATAAGATATTTAATATAAATCGGGCAGGTAAATTGGTGGTATTGGCAATATTTTGAGGTGGCACATGACAATAATTTAAAAGAATAAACATGACCAAATAAGAAAATATTAACGATGGAATCAGGACCGAATACAACCGGCCAAGTCTAATGATCAAAAAATCTTTCATGGTCAGATTTTTCCTTGAGGCAGACATCGTTATTAAAAACCCTGATAATACAAAAAAAACAATAACGAAATAGTGTGCTGAATTATAATGTAAGCCTAGGGTTTCATTGAAAACAGTAGTTGAAAAACTCAGTGTATATCCTGAGGTCTCTGATCCAAAATGATAGATGAATACATAGGAAGCCGCAATAATGCGCAGGATTTCAATATAAAACGACCTGGCCTTATCCATTGTGCTGTAATGTATTCACGGAGTTAACAATATCATGTGTATATACTGGGTTTCTCCAGTTTAAACACTCTTTGAATCCTGCAGCGCAAAGCGGATGAAGGTTCCTGGCCATATGTAAACAGGGATGACAAGGAGCTAGTGAATTCACAACCTTTCCTTTAAACACTGGGGAGACTATCCGGGATTTTAGAACTTCCGTAAGTACCAATGTACAATTGGCAGTGGCGTATTGCAACAAATGTGAGGGGAAACTATCTGTACTCATTGTCCATCTTGCCACTTGTGACAAGCGAATGATGTCTCCTGGTTCTTTGTAAAAAGCGATCACCTTTAAGCCTGCGTTTGCAAATTCCAACAAATCCGGATCTTTGAAGAAAAAGGCATAATAGGCATCAGGCATATATTTAACAGCCCACCACATAGGCACAAATTGTCTGCTTGTACCCGTTGGATACACCAATATGCTTTGAGGTAGATTGTCAGGAATAGTCAACTCTTCTGAAACAGGAAGATTACCCATTTGCTTTTGAACGAGTAATGGGTAATCTGCTAACAGTTGTTCCAGGTATCGCTCGTAGTTAACTGACCTAAGTTTTTTTATCCCTATTACATCCAGATAACCCTGATAAAAAGTAATGTACTTTGAATCTGGCAACTGTACAAAACCAAAGAAATCCGCAATATCAAATATAATGGTGTTAATCCTGTCCTTTAGTTCCTTCTTTTTTTTGTCTTTGATGACCGATCTTTGATAAGGGGAAATGAAACGTTGTCCACCTAAAATTGGCTTCAAGAGATCTTTAATGCCTAAATGTGTGTAAGTCAAATCAACTTTCCCCTGAAAATCACTTACTATGGTCAACCGGTCGCCAAAGGTAAATTCTGCTAAGTCGCGTAAAAATGCCGGAACACAGATTCTGAACTTTAGCCCGGGTAATAATTTAGCAAATGCATAGAAGCTCACCAGACGCATCCAAACATCACCATTACCACCCTTTGTTGAATCTATCGTTATCATAGTTACTAATTCTTAGCTATTGCTTTTCTTGTACAGCTGTGGATTAAGACTCGGGTCATTATACATTTTAAACTGACGATAAACCTTAAATTTTAACTTTCCGGAGACTAATTGCTTTAAAATATTTGTCAGGCAATTTGATAAATCAGTAATTTGTTCATTCAAGACATTTACCCTGGAAAGGCACTTTGATTTATGTTCAGCACTTGCGCCGTCTCGTAAAGTCTCCTCCTCCATATGGTACCTTTTAAGCTGCATAATAGACAAGCGGTCGATCATCATACCAGGAGTTTCAGAATGCAAAGTATTAGCAGTTTGAACACCTGCTAACTCCAGATAATTTAAGATCCACTCATCGATTTTCTCCATTGCATTATTTCTAGCCTGGTTGTATTGGTCAATGCTTCTTTTAGCCTGGACGATCCGCATAGGTTCAATATCCTGTATCCTGGCAATATCTTCCTCATGCCACAATTTGAAATTGTATTGATTGTTCTCTTCAATAAATTTCCATGGAAGGCTTTCTTCTTTGTTTGTTAATTCCAGGTGCCAGTCAGCAATTTCCGACTTCTGAAGGCTGAGAATGTTATTTACGTCTATCATCACTAATTGGTCTTTAAAAACTTTACAAATTTTAAGGCGATATAATCAACTCCCCATTTATGCAGCGGCCGCGAATGCAGGTAATTATTATAGGATATAATTTCACTTTCGAACTCCGGGATCTCATCAGAAAATGGCAACAACACCTTTACGTTATGAAGTCGCATTGCCGCATATACTCCGCTTTTTCCAATATGTTCCAGGGGAGTGCAGGAAATTCCTGTATCTAAAAGTTGAAGGGTAGAAGATATCTTCTCCTCAGGAAGCTCTCCCAGTAAATGAAACTCAATTTTCGACTCGAAAAGAGATTTTAACTTATTAAACTCACCTACGTCCTCTATCTTTCCAAAAGATAAGAAAATCAGCGTCTTGTTAAACGACTTGGCTTTAATAAGCTCTTCATTTATTACACTTTCGAAATCAAATCCTTTATGTAGCCTTCCAAATATCCCCAAAATAGTATAATCGTTCCGGTTGAGAGCAGTAATAGACAGTTTATCAAATAATTCCTGCTCAAAGTTCGGGCAGGTAGTGATTATTGGGATATTGCTAAAAAGGGGTATAACGGAAGTTGGGATATCTGCCTTTGCCAATACCATTTGGTATAGTCTATTAGACGTGGAGACCTTTTCAGGGTTCACAGATTGAAACACCAGTTGAATAACCTTTCGTTGAAAAAACCCTACTATCTTATGTTTTAGAGGAGAAAGACCGCTTATTCCCAACCAGGTTTCATGGAACATAATGTGCCAACGCCAGCGCTTACTGATCTGCTTTAAGCTTTTGGCAAATTGATAAGGAATTCCTTTAGGCTGAAATGAATAAGCTACATATTGAAGACTAACCCAGTCCGGATTGAAAATATTTAAGAGTCTATCTAATTTCGCTATGCGATTCTCCCAAGTTAACGTAGAAGGAAAGCGTACCACTTCTATTTCCTGATTAGCATTTATAATTATAGATTCTAAGCGCTCGGCAGTGATGTGATCATTTAGCGCCACGATTTTCACTTCATGTCCCTGATTAACCAGCTCCAGGCCAAGTTTCCGGGTATAATCCCCAACTCCATCTTTCCCGATCTCAAGCGAACCACAGAGAAACATTACTTTTTTCATAAAGGCTGCTATATCAAACTTTTAACTAGGCGGGTTGGAAAATAAAGAAGCAAATTCTGTATCACTTTTATATGTCCTTTTTTAGACGGATAGTATGGACTGTTAAGCAGACTTTGTGCCAACTCAGTATTTCCTTCTCTTAAACAATTATTTATCGCTGGTATTATTTTATGAGCAATTAAGTCAAACTTTAATGCTTCATATTTTTCAGGAACTTGGACTGGAATAATATTGTTAAGCATATAATGCAATTTAAGGCCTCCAGATGTCTCTGAACCCGGATGAACTCTATAATTTGCACATCTTGAATCAATGTACTCAAAAACTCCTCCACTTACAGCAATCTTTAGGAATACTTCAAGCTCAGGAGTGTTTAATATTGGATCAAAAGGGTGTTTTAATAATAAAGTCCGCCGGATTATCGAAGAAGACATTGGAATAGAATTCTTTAGAACCGATTCTATTGGATCCGCTAGTATTCCTATTGGCAATTGCGAACGATAGTATTCTATGCTCATCTGTGTTGACAATTCAGGCAAAATTTCCCCATCCGGACCTATAAAGTTCTGGTCAGTAAAGACTACGTCCGCATTCGAATTGGCAAGATTTGCAACCACACGTTCTAGATAATCTATTTCAAGCGTATCATCATCGCCAATTATAATGGCATAATCTCCTTTCGCTATCTGCGCCAGTACATTCCAATTCCCAGCTAATCCAACATTTTGTTCATTGACATGATACCTTACTCTTGGGTTTACCAAAGCAAGCTGAGTACACC
Source organism: Pedobacter sp. (assembly GCF_037719805.1). GTDB lineage: Bacteria > Bacteroidota > Bacteroidia > Sphingobacteriales > Sphingobacteriaceae > Pedobacter. The sequence continues at coordinate 677,557 of NZ_JBBJLZ010000005.1, forward strand.
AGACATGGATAGCAGGGTCGGGACCAGTCATCTTTGGATCCAGAGAAACACAGATCTCATAGTCCTGATAAGTCTGTCTTAAAATTGACTCAATAGCTATTTGTAAATAATTAAGTCTGGAGTAGGTAGGAATGCAAACAGAGATTAGCATATTAAATAATTAAGTTCTAACTTTTAAAAACCTTGCAGGTACCCCTCCCCATATCTGGTTTTTAGGAATATTCTTATTAACTACTGCCCCGGCAGCAATAACTGCTCCTGTGCCTATGGTAACGCCCCTTAGCACAATCACATTCACTCCAAGCCACACGTCTTCCTCGATCAGAATAGCAGCAGAAACTGAGGGTTGTGCACCAATTCGTTCGCCAAGTACGATTCCATGGTCATGGTCAATGAACTTGCAACCAGAAGCAATATTTGAGTTTCTACTGATGTGAATACCGAGATTGATATTAAATTCACATCCTGCACCTATAAACACATTGTCTTCAATAACTATCGACGGGCCTGGAGCCCAAATTCCATCAAATTTGAAACTCACATCACGTTCTATCTGGCAATTCTGGCCTATTGTCACTTGATGCGGCCAGCTAGCTCTTAACGAAGGTAAAGACGTGCCTTTACCAACTTTCATTCCTTGAAGACCATACCACAATATCCTAAATGCAGAAATACACATTGGTATATATTTCATTTTCAATAAAAAAAAAGCTTGCTGAAACATTCCAGTCATTTGATTAAATAGTTATTATTGGAACAACCTTCTATATTTCGTTTCATATTTAAGGTCTGTTCTTCGCATTTTGATTACCCGGGCCGGAACTCCTGCAACAATAGCATACGGAATCACATCTTTTGTCACTACAGCTCCTGCTGCAATAAGAGCACCTTTCCCAATCGTAATACCTGGTAGAATAATCGCCCTGGTTCCTATCCAAACATAATCTTCAATATGGACAGTAAGGCTACGCCCTGCGAAATCAGCGGCATCCACATCATGATCAGCAGTTAAAATAAGGACTTCCTGAGAGATAGAAACATTCTCCCCAATCACAATCCTCCCTCTATTGTCAAGTCTGCATTTTGCATTGACGACTGAATTCTTACCTATTGACAGATTTTTTGCACAATCAAAAGAACAGTGCATATGAACCGAGCAATGCTCGCCAATGTTAAAGTTCATAATTTTTCGATAATAGAAATTTCTGATGAGATGGCTAGGGAAACCTGCAATCCATTCATTACAAATATAGATTCTTAACTCGGAAAGAATTAAATTAAACATACTCTAATTTCTCTTGTAAAAACGTCCAATAAATCCAGCAATTTTTATAGAAATTGAGGTTATCCTAATTCTTGAAGCAGTGTAAATTGTGATCGGACCAGACACGTTTTCCCAGAACACTTTCTCCGCCATAGTTGGCGGAATACCTTTTAATGCGGATGAGATAAACTTTTTAGCCCATGGTTTCGGACTTCCAACTGCATGAGCCATAGTAAAGCCGCCATTTGTAAAATCCATGGCTTCAGGTCCCATCTCACTAATCGGACAGCGACAACACATCGCTGCGATATTTAAGGCATCTTGATCATGAGCGTAAAAAATGTCTGACCGATCAGTATTCATTTGGAAAACGGAATCCTCGAAATGATAATTCTTCTTTGCTACCTCAATGATATCTCTAAATAATTCTAGAAAATCGATACAGTTTTTAGATACACCAAAGAATCCGGCATTAATATAAGAAGATAAGTCACGCTCCACGGTTCTGTTACACAAGCTTGCGACTTTAGCCCATTCCATCCTAATCGGATGTGTGGGAGGCATATCGTTATTAACGATTTCATGAACTAATGCCACCCCATGCGTCATCCAGGTCTTAAAAAAATCCCAGCGAGATTTAACTACGATATCTGGGTCAAAGTATGCGATTTGGTCAACATCCAAACAAGGCCCTGCAAATAGTTCAAGCATGAATACAGGCTTATAGTTAGTTAATTGATAACTCACTGTCACTGGCAAAAAATGAACACTTAGATTTGCGTTTAAAATAAGTGTTTTAGCACCCACCCATCCTAACGAGGCATCACTGGTTGCCACGCTGCACCACTCTGGCAAGGATCCTTTATATCCAACGAACACGCTGCCTTTGAAGCCATGCTTTGAGACAGAATTAATTAATGTTGCCACACCAACATGATAACTCCCCTCAAAAAGGGTGCATATAGCCGATGTCGTCCTGTTAAGCGCCATTTTTCATTTTAAATAATTTGTAAACAAAAAGGATGATAAGCATTACAATTTGTGAACAACCAATAAAGATATTTAAAAGTAATATTCCTTCAATGGTTGACACGTCCAATATCAACAAACCAATAATGATCACTAGTACGTTATAAACGATGAGGATTACAGGATTGACTACCCATCCCCGGCTGCTTGTCAGTGAATAAATAGCCCCACATCCTAAACCAATACATCCACCAATAATACTTAAGATTAGGGCATCATATAGGCCAGAGTATTCTTTTCCTAAAACCCATAAAATCTGGGAAGGAAACAGATAGGTTAGTCCGGTAATTATAAGGGAAATGACAAGGATCAGAATAAGAAATTGTAAAAAGCGTGACGCAAGCAACCCAATATTATTTGGAAATCGAGCAAATCTCGGAGTAATTAGTGTAGAGAACATCACAGAGAAGATCGACAAGAGCATTGAAAATCTTCCTAGGGCCCCGACTTGGGCAATTGAGGACGCGGTTCCAAAAAGAGTGATCAGCCAGATAGTGATTTGGCCTGATAGGCAATAATAGATCGCACCGGGAAGAGTCGCCCTTACAATTTTGAGCATTTCCTTCTTTCGCTGCTCATCTGGAGCATGCCCACTTTCTGCAAATTTATGAGCGATTGCTTTTAATTTATAATTTCCATATAACCTTGGGATACCACTGGCTAAGATTGCAATGAATGTAAAGGGAAGAAAGAAAACAGATACACAAGACAGCACGAGCCTAACTATGCTGACTGTAATTTGATTAACTTGCAAAGATTTGATATCCTGGTTTAGTTTCGGAAAAATTTCCAACAAGGAATCTGACATCGCCGCGAAGAAGGCAGGAATTAAGGTCAGCACAATTAAAACAATCGTCCATGGGCCAGCTCCCTGATGCCATAAGAGATAAGATAGAATTGGTATTGAAATCAACAAACTATAAACTCCAAACATTTTTCGGAGCGCCATCCCGGTAGACAATACAGTACCCAATTCACGCTTGTCGTTCCAAACCTTGCCACCTTGATTCATGACGCCAATACTGACGCCACCATCTGCTAAGATTGTCATTGTTCCTAACATGGTGTTTGCAATTGTATAATATGCATATTCCTGGGTAGTTAACATTCTAATGATCAAAATACCGGTGATCATGCCAATGGCCTGGATGAATATTTGAGCAGAACCAGTTAAGGAAATAAGTTTACCCCATTCATATAGTTTCGCGTATTTAGGATTATTTTGAAGTCTTTGAACAGAGCGAATCATTTAGGCAAGTTGGATTTTATTAAAGGAATAGCTATGGAGATCAACTCCATTTTTATCACAAATTTGTTTTTTTTTTGAGAATGAAAACATTAAAATTGATCTGACGTCTAATTAGTTAGCCCTATCCTTTTACCTCTGTAATGCAAAGTAATCTAGATGCGTCTCAAAAATATAAAAACATTCTGCAATAACTAATTAATCTGAACGGTTGTACGTGATTTTGTAGAGTAAGATGTTTAATCTTAAAACTACTAGTTGTAATCGAGATTATCAATACCCATTAACAATTCTTTTGTACCAAGAACCCACCGGTTGTCTGTCACTAAGCAAAAGCATAACATTCTCCTCATTTTTATCACCCGGACAGGTACACCGGCGACAATTGAAAAGGAGATAACGTCTTCTGTTAACACAGCACCCGCTGCGATTAGAGCTCCCATTCCAATGGTAATACCAGGAAGAATACTGCTGTGGTTCTTATCCAAACATAGTCTTCAATATATACAGAAGACTCCCACCAGCGAACTCGACTGCATCTACCTAATGATCAGCAGTAAAATAAGAACCTCTTGAGAAATAGATAGATTCTCCCCGATCACAATCATCCCTCTATTGTCCAATCTGAAGTTCGCATTCAAAACTGTGTTCTTGCCATTTAAAAAATTCTTGACACGGTCAAAGAAGCAGTGCATGGACAGCTATCCTCCCCTAGATTGAAATTCATAATACTACTATAATAACAATTACGAACAGCGTGGCTAGGAAAAGTGGTGATCTACTCGTTACAGATGTATATCCTTAACTCTGAATGGATTCATAGCATATTTAATTTCGTTTGTAAAAACGTCCGATAAACCCCGCAAATTTCAATGAAACCGATGTCATCTTTATCTTCCAGGCAGTATAAATAGAGATTGGACCAGAAACGTTTTCCCAAAACACTTTCTCTGCCATAGTCGGTGGAACTCCTTTTAATGCTGAAGAGATATATTTCTTGGACCAGGGCTTAGGGCTTCCAACTGCATGTGACATAGTAAAGCCGCCATAGGTGAAGTCCATGGCCTCAGGGCCCATCTCGCTAATCGGACAGACGCAACACATTGCTGCGATATTCATGGCGTCCTGATCCTTGGCATAAAAAATATCTGACCTATCCAGGGTATGTTGGAATGTCGAATCATCAAAATGATAATTAGACCTTGCCACATTTATGATATCCCTGAATAATTTTAAAAAATCCATGTATTCCCTTGATACGCCAAAAAAACCGGAATTTATATAGGAACGAATGTCATGTGTAACTGTTCTACCACACAGTTCAATCACTTTCTCCCATTCTCTTCTGACTGGATGATTCGCAGGCATATCACTACTGATGATTTCATGAACCATTGCTACGCCATGAGACATCCAGGTCTCAAAAAAGTCCCAGCCGCATTTAACAACAATATCGGGGTCGAAGTAAGCAATTCTTTCAATATCAGGAGAAATTTCAAATAACTGAAGCATGAAATCGGGCTTATAGTTAGCCAGTTGATAAGTTACAGTCACCGGCAAAAAATGGATCTTTAACCCGGGGTTTAAAATAAGTGTTTTGGCACCTTCCCAGCTTAAAGACGAATCATTTGTGGCGGGGTTGGCCCATAATGGTAACTGGCCCTTATATCCCACGAATACGCTCCCCTGAAAGCCTCGCTTTGACACTGAATTAATTAATGTAGCTACACCCAAATGGTAACTTCCCTCGAAAAGGGTACATATAGCCGACCTCATATTACTATAATTCATTGCTCAATTTAATTAATTTCTAAACAAAAAAGACAGTAAGCAGGATAATTACTGATCCACCAATAAAGATATTCACAAGTAGAATTCCTTCAATAGAGGACAGATCCAACATCAACAATCCAATAATGATCACTAGCACGTTGTAACAATTAGGACTACTACTGGATTGACAACCCAGCCCCCGCTGCTTGTTAGTGAAAAAATCGCTCTACATGCATTCGTCTCAAAAATATAAAAACATTAGCAATAAGTAATTAATCCGAGCGCTTGTATCCAATTTTGTAGAGTAAGATATTTCATTTTAAAACTGCTAGTTGTTATTGAGATATCAATATCCAATAGCCTCCTATTAGGGCGAGTAAAACTGACATACGATTTAATTCTTAAAATGCAAAACAACCATTTTTTTGCACACCTGATATCAAACTGGCGAACATACCTTTAATTAGTACCAAAGATTAACCCTTCATGAATGCGATCAGAATTAATTTTATCTTAATAATATTAAAACAGATAATAATTGTCTGTTCTAACGATTATAATGAAAAAAAGCTACTTTAGCTATTAATATACAACTTCTAATCAATGCCTCTAGTTACAACTAATGCTTTCCACCGCTTACGATTTCTAGACAGCTTGAGAGCTCTAGCAGCGCTATTCGTTGTCATACATCACGCGGCAATTAACTATTATGAATATGTTCCTAAAGACCCGGCAGGTCAAGCTGAGTTTCGTTTTGAGGGCTTAAAACTTGTCGCTTTCGAATTCTTTAGACGTGGGCATTTTGCTGTTGACCTATTCATTGTGCTGTCTGGTTTTAGCTTGATGTTATCAGTTTTAAAAACTGACTATAAGCTAAAAGGTGGGGCTATGGTATTTTTTAAACGTAGGATTATTAGAATTATACCCACTTACTACGCAGCAATTTTATTGTCTATGCTATTGATCTCAACCTTGATTGGGGATAAAACACAAACGCATTGGGATATAAGTATTCCAGTTGACACTTTTGATATAATAACACATCTGTTACTTGTCAGCGATTTCTTTCTATCGACCGCGTATAGTATCAGTCATGTATTTTGGTCAATCTGTGTCGAATTTCGTATTTATTTGTTTTTTCCAATTATATTATCACTATGGTTTAAGAAAGGCGCGTTAACTGCTATTTCTTTCTCTATATTAATTTCTATCATAGGACTTTTGGTGCTAGGTATTCTCAAAGCATTTTGGTCCCAAGACATCAATACCGGACAAGCTGGAATAAGTCCTTATATTATATTATTCAGTTTGGGGATGCTGGCCGCAGACTTGTCTGTTAAAGCTGGTAAAAGCCAGGGGAGTTTTAGGTCACTTTATAAGAATAAGCCTTTAGCTATACTAGTACCATGCGTGATTTTATCCGGAGTAATGCTTGGATCCGGAGGTTTTTTATCAAAATTAGAAAGTCCGGGATGGTTGGAGTATGGTGTTGTCTATTCACATCTTAAAGACATAGGAATAGGGATTCTTTGTTCGCTATTCCTATTTGTAGTGACTCTTTCGGCGACCGAAGAAAAGAAAGAATCAGCTCTTCTAGCAACACTCAACTGGAAACCGCTAGCATTCATTGGTAAATTTTCATACAGTTTGTATCTAATACATCCAGTAGTATTGCAGGTGGTATCCAAATTTATAGTAATACCACTTCATACTGATCGTTTTACATCAGCGTGTATATTGGCGGCCATAGGTATAATTTCTTCATTAGTCATATCTTATATCTTTTTCATATTCTTTGAGCGGCCGTTCCTAAATGCTGGTAAAAAAGGAAGTGGGAAGGTAATCGTTAAGCATGCAACAAGTGATACGGCAGCGTAAATATCTGACAAGCAAGTCTTGTCGGCGGATGCCGGCACCTCGACTGATGGCATCTTTATGCCGAGGTGCTGAATTAATTCACCAATGACAATATGTATAGCATAATGGGATGACCAGTGTCGTTATGGAGTCCATTGGACCTTATGGGATTGTTTTGTATGATATTCTAAATTGACGATGGCTTTGATCTCTGGCTGGTTGAGGGCCGTCAGACCCGTCAGGTTCCTGGACGGAAAACAGACGTGAAAGATTGCCAATGGATCCAACAGCTTCATAGCTATGGGTTATTAAGCCGTTGTTTTGTAGCCGAGAGAATGATGAACAATTAAGAAGCTATCAACGCCAGCGAGAGCATCATATCCGCAGTGCAGCAATGCATGTTAATCACATATAGAAGGCACTAATTGAGATGAATATCAGGCTTCCTGGAGACTGATAGTGAAAGGTAGAGCATTTGTGCAAGAAGGAGTAGCTAAGTATGAGGCGATATTACTCCAACAAAAAGAAAAACCTACACAATATTGCTCTGGAACTGCATAGGGCGTTAAAATAGCTATCTTAAATCAGTATAAGCTATGTGATAATGAACGTTGTCATTACCACCTCTTTGAGTTTTTTAGAAAACTAGAATCGCAGCATGACGGAGGTTTTAAAATTGTGATTAATACCTTATAAATTCAAAAGCACTAATTGCGGGACGAAAACTGCTTATAAACAAGAATACCCTTCAGAGAAATCTGAAGGGTATTTTGAT